>NZ_CP185242.1:0-4800000 GCF_049075665.1 Bradyrhizobium sp. B120
GCTGCACTTCGATCACGTCGCGGGTCGTACCGGCATGCGGCGAGACGATCGCGACCTCGCGCTTGGCGAGCTGATTGATCAGGGTCGATTTGCCGACATTCGGCGGACCTGCGATCGCGACCACCAGGCCGTCGCGCAGCCGTTCACTTTGCCCCTGCCCCGCAAGCACGTGCTTGATCTCATCATGCAGCGCCCGGATCTTCTCGAGCGCCGGCGCGATCAGCTCCGCCGGCACATCGCCTTCATCGGAGAAATCGATGCCGGCCTCGATCAGCGCCGATGCCGCGATGATCCGCTCCCGCCAGTCACGCGCGCGATCGCCGAGCAGCCCTTTCAGTTGGCGCAGCGCCTGGCGCCGTTGGCGATCGGTATCGGCGTGGATCAGATCGTCGAGGCCTTCGGCCTCGGTCAGGTCGAGCTTGCCGTTCTCGAACGCCCGCCGCGTGAACTCACCGGGCTCGGCCGGCCGCACATTCTCGAACGCCGCGATGGCATCGAACAGCGCCGCCAGCACCGCGCGTCCACCATGGACATGAAATTCGGCCACGTCTTCGCCGGTCGCACTCGCCGGTCCCGGGAACCACAACACGACCGCATCATCGATCAGTTGATGGTTCGAATCCTGGAGCAACGCGCGGGTCGCCATCCGCGGGGCCGGGGTCTTACCCGCCAGTCCCGCAATGACCGACTCGGCCATTGGGCCAGACAGCCTGACAATGGCGATCGCACTCGGCGGCCGCCCGGAGGATAATGCGAAGATGGTCTGGTCGCGCGGATGCATCGCCTATTTCTTCCAGCAAATCGGCAAAGGCAATGCCGCTTCCAGTTTGCACGCCATGCCGCAATATGCTGCGGTGCAGCACGGCTAATCTCGTTGCGACCCAGCGCGCAGCAATTTTGCTGCACGACCGCCGACCTGACGACAATCTCTACGGTATAAAGGTGAATTATATCAGATAGTTATTTGAATATTCGATGAGTCGAACCAGCTCTATTCATGCTGCGCTCTGCTGCAGCAAATCCGCAGCATGAAAAAGGGCGCCCCGTTTGTGCGGAGCGCCCTATTCTTTTCGGCCGTGGCCTCAGGTGTTCATGGAATCGAAGAATTCCGAATTGCTCTTCGTGTTCCGGAGCTTGTCGAGCAGGAAGTCGATCGCGTCCATGGTGCCCATCGGATTGAGGATGCGGCGCAGGACGTACATCTTCTTCAGCACCTGCGGGTCGGTGATGAGTTCCTCCTTACGAGTGCCGGAGCGGGCGATATCGATCGCCGGGAAGGTCCGCTTGTCCGAGACCTTGCGGTCGAGGATCAGTTCGGAGTTACCGGTGCCCTTGAACTCTTCGAAGATGACTTCGTCCATGCGGCTGCCGGTATCGACCAGCGCGGTCGCGATGATGGTCAGCGAACCGCCCTCCTCGATGTTGCGCGCGGCACCGAAGAAGCGCTTCGGGCGCTGCAGGGCGTTGGCGTCGACACCGCCGGTCAGCACCTTGCCGGATGACGGCACGACAGTGTTGTAGGCGCGGCCGAGGCGGGTGATCGAATCGAGCAGGATCACGACATCGCGGCCGTGCTCGACCAGACGCTTGGCCTTCTCGATCACCATCTCCGCGACCTGGACGTGACGCACGGCGGGCTCGTCGAAGGTCGACGACACCACCTCGCCCTTCACCGAACGCTGCATGTCCGTGACTTCTTCCGGACGCTCGTCGATCAGAAGCACGATCAGATAGCAGTCGGGATGATTGGCGGTGATGGAGTGCGCGATGTTTTGCATCAGCACCGTCTTACCGGTGCGCGGCGGCGCCACGATCAGCGCGCGCTGGCCCTTGCCGATCGGCGCGACGATGTCGATCACGCGGGCAGAGAGATCCTTCTTGGTGGAATCCTCAAGCTCCATGCGGAAACGCTGATTGGGAAACAGCGGCGTGAGGTTGTCGAAATTGACCTTGTGCTTGGCCTTCTCGGGATCTTCGAAATTGAGCGTATTGACCTTCAGCAGCGCGAAATAGCGCTCGCCTTCCTTCGGGCTGCGGATGTGGCCTTCGATGGTGTCGCCGGTGCGCAGGCCGAAACGGCGGATCTGCGAGGGCGAGACGTAGATGTCGTCGGGACCGGGCAGGTAGTTCGCATCGGGCGAACGAAGGAAGCCGAATCCGTCGGACAGCACCTCCACGACGCCCTCGCCGACAATGTCGGTCTCGGCGGCGGCGAGGTTTTTGAGAATGGCGAACATCAGCTCCTGCTTGCGCATGGTGCTGGCATTCTCGACCCCGTTCTCTTCCGCGAACGAGACGAGCTCGGCCGGCGTTTTCGATTTGAGGTCCTGGAGTTTGATTTCCCGCATTGGGGTCGTCCTGTGAGGAAGTAAGTAGGGAAGGGGTGCGAGGTGGCTTGGAAAAAGCGGACGCCAAAGGAAGGTCCGCAGGTCTCAGCCAGGAAAGTGCCGTTTGGGCTTTCAAACCTGATGCGGCGCCGGCCCGAAAAGAGCCGAAACGCGACCACATCCGCCTGCGTGGGGTGGGATAGGGCCTATATAGAAAATCGATTCGTTCTGCGCAAGAAGGACTGAAGCATGCGTCCTAGGCATCGCGATGTCTAGAACGGCTTCACGACCACCATGATCACGATCAGGATCATCAGGAGCGTCGGCACCTCGTTGATAATGCGATAGAATTTCTGGGTGCGTTGATTCCTGTCGGCGGCGAAATCCTTCACGCAGCGGGACAAAAAGCCGTGGATACCCGACATGATGAGGACCAGCGTAAATTTGACGTGAAACCAGCCCGATAGGTACCAGTGTCCGGCCCAGGCCAGATAAAGCCCGGCGAGCCAGGTCACGATCATCGCGGGGTTGATGATCGCCCTCAAAAGCCGCCGCTCCATGACCTTGAAGGTCTCGGACTGCTTCGAGCCTGTCTCGGCCTCGCAATGATAGACGAACAGCCGCGGCAGATAGAGCATGCCCGCCATCCAGGAGATCACAGCAACGATGTGCAGGGCCTTGATCCAGTCATACAACATCGCGGCGATGCCTTTCAGGAAGCAGATCGAGCAGTCTTGGCGTTGCGCGCCAAGCTCTGCTTGCGAGGGACCAATACATATCCGCTCACACGGCTCTCCTAAACTTAATTAAGTTTAGAATCTAAGGTTTGAGTCTAAGTGACGGTGAATTGGACTCATGCAAAACAATCCAGCCGTTCTTGCGGGCTTGTTCACATCCCTCAACATTTCGGCCGGCAGGACCGGACATCCGGAATCTGTCGCTCAACTCAATCGGTTGCGTTGCTCTGTGGCAAGCTTATGAAGAGACAAATCCACACCGGTTCACTATCATCCGTTCGATGACGTCGACTTATCCTTTTCGGCGGTGCTGTGAAGAAGATGACGAGATATACAGGGACCTGGCGGCGGACCCGGATTCTTCTCCTCGACCTCCACAGGGATTCACAGGATAGACAGGGGCCCAGGTGCCGACGACCTCCAATTATTTCCACCTGCATCTGGTGTCTGATTCGACAGGCGAGACGCTGATTACCGTGGCGCGCGCGGTCGCCGCGCAATACGCCAACGTGACCGCGGTCGAGCATGTCTATCCTTTGGTGCGCAGCCAGAAGCAGCTCGATCGCGTGCTCGACGAGATCGAGGAATCGCCCGGCATTGTCCTGTTCACGCTGCTTGAGAAGGATCTGGTCGGCCGGCTCGAGGGCAAGTGCAAGGAAATCAACGTGCCGAGCCTGTCGATCATCGGGCCGGTGATGCAGCTGTTCGAGGCGTATCTGGGTGCCGCGACGACCGGACGCGTCGGTGCGCAGCATGTGCTGAACGCGGAATATTTCAGCCGGATCGACGCGCTGAATTACACGATGATCCATGACGACGGTCAGCATGTCGAAGGCCTCGAGGAGGCCGACGTCGTGCTGGTCGGCGTGTCCCGCACGTCGAAGACCCCGACCTCGATCTATCTCGCCAACCGAGGCATAAGAACCGCAAACGTGCCGCTGGTGCCGGGCATCCCGCTGCCGCACCAGCTCGAGACCCTGAAGAAGCCATTGGTGGTCAGCCTGCATGCGACGCCGGAGCGCTTGATCCAGGTCCGGCAGAACCGCTTGCTCACGATGGGCGACCGCGACAACGACACCTACATCGACAAGCAGGCGGTGGCCGACGAAGTCGCGTTTGCACGGCGCCTGAGCGCGAAATTCAACTGGGCATTGCTCGACGTGACGCGTCGCTCGATCGAGGAGACGGCGGCTGCGATCATGAAGCTCTATAACGACCGCCAGCGTGCGCGGCCGTCGGAGTAACGGCCGAAAATCATGAGCATCTGGCGCGGCCCGCAGAAGCTGATCCTTGCCTCGCAAAGCCGTGCGCGAAGGATGCTGCTCGAAAACGCCGGCCTCGAATTCGAGGCGCTGCCGGCCGATATCGATGAGCGCGCGGTGCAGAAAAATTCCGGCCTTTCGGCGCCGGGCGAGATCGCATCGTTCCTGGCGCGCGAGAAGGCGCTGTTCATATCGAGGCAGAAGCCGGGTCAATATGTCGTCGGCGCCGACCAGACCCTGGCGCTGGGGCCGCGGATGTTCAGCAAGCCTGCCGGCCGTGCCCAGGCTGCCGAGCAGCTCGGCCTGCTCGCCGGACAGATGCACGAGCTGCACTCAGCCGTCTCGGTCGCGCGCGATGGGAAGGTTCTGTTCGACGATGTGAGCGTGGCCCGGATGACGATGCGGCGGCTTGCTGCCGAGGAGATCGAAGCCTATCTCGACCAGGCCGGCGAGGCGGTGACGACCAGCGTCGGCGCCTATCAGCTCGAGGGCCTCGGCGTGCATCTGTTCGAGCGGATCGAAGGCGACCATTTCACCATCCTCGGCCTGCCGCTATTGTCGCTGCTCGCATTCCTGCGCCGCGAAAAACTGCTCGCGGTGTGAGGTGTCGAGGCATGGCGACGGAGAGATGCTGAACCGATGTTGATGCGATGCTGATTCTTGGACTGACCGGCTCGATCGGGATGGGGAAATCCACCACGGCCAAACTCTTCATGGAGGCCGGCGTGCCGGTGTACGACGCCGATGCGGCCGTGCATCAGCTCTATGAAGGCGAAGCCGCACCTGCGATCGAGGCAGCCTTTCCCGGCACCACGGCGAACGGCAAGGTCGACCGCACAAAACTCTCGGCACGCGTGGTGCACGACCCTGCGGCGATGCGGCAGCTCGAGCAGATCGTGCATCCGATGCTTGGCGCCTCGCGGCAGAAATTCTTTGCCGATGCGGAAGCTACCGGCGCGCCGATCGTCGTCGTCGACGTGCCGCTGCTGTATGAGACCGGCGGCGAGAAGCGCGTCGATGCGGTCGTCGTCGTCACCACGTCGCCGGAACTGCAGCGCGAGCGGGTGCTGGCGCGGGGCACCATGGATGCGGCGAAACTCGACGCCATCATCGCCAAGCAGATGCCGGACGCCGAGAAGCGCAAACGCGCGGATTTCATCGTGGATACCTCGCACGGACTTGATCCGGTGCGGGCGCGCATCCGCGACATTCTGGCCGAGGTTGTTAAGATGCCGGAGCGGCGGACCTGATTCGCCGCGCCTTTCCGGATTCCCTCACGTCATGCGCGAAATCGTTCTCGATACCGAAACCACTGGCCTCGATCCGCTGCGCGGCGACCGGCTGGTCGAGATCGGCTGCGTCGAGATCTTCAACCGCATGCCGACGGGGCAGACCTACCACGTCTACATCAATCCCGAACGCGACATGCCGGCGGAAGCGTTCAACGTGCACGGGCTGTCGACCGAATTCCTGGCCTCCAAGCCGCTGTTCAATGAGGTGGTCGACGAGTTCCTGGCCTTCATCGGCGATACGCCGCTGGTGATCCACAACGCGTCGTTCGACATCAGCTTCATCAACGCCGAGCTCGATCGCATCAAGCGGAAGGCCATTCCGAAAGACCGGCTGGTCGATACGCTGCTGCTGGCGCGACGCAAGCATCCCGGCGTGTCGAACCGGCTCGACGATCTCTGCTCGCGCTATCAGATCGACAATTCCCGCCGCACCAAGCACGGCGCCTTGCTCGACGCCGAGCTGCTGGCCGAGGTCTATATCGACCTGATCGGGGCGCGGCAGTCGCAGCTCATCCTGGCGTCGGAAAATTCGGATGCGCGCGGCGGAAGCTATGGCGATACGCCGCGGCGGCAGCGCGAGACGGCGCTGGTTGCGCGGGTCAGCGAGGCGGATCGCGAAGCCCACCGGGCCTTCGTCGCGACGCTCGGCGACAAGCCGATCTGGAACGATTATTTGCCGCCGCCAGCGCCCGCTGCAGCACCGGCGGCTTGATTCACGGTTGCAGTGCTTCCCCCGTCATCCTGAGGAGCCGCGAAGCGGCGTCTCGAAGGATGAACGGCCCCGCCGGTGGCCCGTCGATCCTTCGAGACGCGCTACGCGCTCCTCAGGATGACGGGTTAGGCTTCGGTATTATCTAACTCAGCTCGGCTTGACGCCGGAAGCGGCCTGGGCGGCGGCCTGCCGCTCCATGTTCTGACGGTAGAGGCCGACGAAATCGACGGGGTCGAGCAGCAGGGGCGGGAAGCCGCCGTCGCGGACCGAGGTCGCGACGATCTCGCGCGCGAACGGGAACAGCAGCCGCGGGCACTCGATCATGACCAGCGGGTGCAAATTCTCCTTCGGCACGTTCACGATCCGGAAGACGCCGGCATAGGCGAGGTCGAAGCTGAACATCACCTTGCCGGCCGACTCGGCCTTGCCCTCGATCGAGAGGATCACCTCGTACTCGTTCTCCGACAGGTTGTTGGCGGAGACATTGATCTGGATGTTGATCGCCGGCTGCTGTTGCTGCTGGCCGAGCGAGGTCGGTGCATTCGGGTTCTCGAACGACAGGTCCTTGGTGTACTGCGCCAGTACGTTGAGCTGGGGAGCGGGCTGTTCGACGGGGGCGCCGTTGCCATTGGTCATGAAATGTCTCCTGGAGCGGCGCTCGGGACTGGGTGTCCGACGGCACGCGTTAAGGTTTGGAAATGCCGATGCCGGCGAGTGGCTATCATAGGCCCGGCTCGGTCCACAAGGACGACGAGCGCGCGCACGCCGGCGGCCCTGCGGCCAAATCGCCGGCATCAGGATCGTGAACGCAACTCCGCCCAATCCCTTAACGGCTTCCTAAATTATTGAAGATACGCGATTTCCGGGAAGGAACGGGTTTCCCCCCGGGGTCAAAACGCGCTACACTTGCCCGTGCCAAAAAGCGCCATTGGCCGGGCATAGTTTCGTGCCTACATGCTGCGGACTCAATCGGTGATGTAATCTCTGCCGTTCCCGACCGGGAACGCTTTGATGCCCGGCCCGTTGCCGGCAGAGACCAGAAAGCGAATTCGACGTGGATATCTACACCATCATCTTCCTGGCGCTGGCCGTATTTATCTTCCTGCGTCTGCGCAGCGTTCTCGGCCAGCGCACGGGAAGCGAGCGGCCGCCGTATGATCGTGCAGCACCCAACGTCCTGCAGCGCGGCCAGGATAACAACGTCGTGCCGATCCCGGGATCGGTGATCGATCAGCCGGCCCCGGCCGCGCCCGCCGAACCGGTCGAGCCCACGGAACGCTGGAAGGGCATCGCCGAGCCCGGCACGCCGCTGGCGCAGGGTCTCGACGCGGTTGTCGCCCAGGATTCCTCGTTCGATCCGCGGCATTTCCTCTCGGGCGCCCGCTCTGCCTATGAAATGATCGTGCTGGCCTTCGCCAACGGCGATCGCCGCGCGCTGCGCGACCTGCTTTCGGCCGAGGTCTATGAAAGCTTCGAGGCCGCGATCAAGGATCGCGAGAAGCACGAGCAGAAGACCGAGACGCGGTTCGTCTCGATCGACAAGGCCGAGATCGTCAGCGCGGAGACGCGCGACCGCTCGACCCAGCTCACCGTCCGTTTCGTGTCGCAGATGATCTCGGTCACGCGCGACAAGGCGGGAACCATCGTCGACGGCAGCCCGGACAAGGTCGCCGACATCACCGACATCTGGACATTCGCCCGCGACTCGACTTCCCGCGATCCGAATTGGAAGCTGGTTGGAACTGGAAGCGCTCACTAAACATCTCAGCTACGGGCGCCTTGCGATCGCATGCTGTGCGCTCGCAGTTGTGTGCTCCACCGCGGCGATCGCCGCGCGCTACAGGTCGAGCCGGCACGCTGCGCCGCGTCACGAGCAGTCCCACCCGATCCCCTATCCCAATCTGGAATTGCCGCTGCAGGTCAGCGGCAGCCAGTATGAGCCACTCGCCTGGCCCAATGTCTCCGGCTGGAGCGACGACGATCATCTCGCCGCCTACAACGCATTTCGCACCAGTTGCAAGCCGATCGCGGCCCAGCAGGGCGCGCCCGCGGATTCGAAGGCGCTCGGCAGTTCGCTGCGCGATCCCTGCCGAATCGCCAAGGGACTCGATCTCGCCAGTGGCGCGAAGGCGAAGGAATTCTTCGAGCAGAATTTTGTGCCGCTGCGGATCTCGCGGCTCGGCGAGGATGCCGGCTTCGTCACCGGCTATTACGAGCCGGTGCTCGATGGCTCGCGGACCCAGACCGACGTCTACAATGTTCCGGTCTATCGCCGGCCGTCCAACCTGTTCGTGCGCGGCAAGACGCAAGCTTCTGTCGGCCTGCCCAACAGCGGTCCTGTGTATCGCAAGATCGGCCGGCGCAAGCTCGTGCCCTATTACGACCGTGGCCAGATCGAGGACGGTGCGATCGCCGGCCGCGGGCTGGAGATCGCCTGGCTGAAGAGCCAGACCGATCTCTTGTTCGCGCAGATCCAGGGCTCGGCGCGGATCAAGTTCGAGGACGGCACCACGCTGCGCATCAATTACGACGCGCATAATGGCTATCCCTATACGCCGGTCGGGCGCGTCCTGATCGACCGCGGCATCATCCCAAGGGACCAGATGTCGATGCAGAAGATCAGGGAGTGGATGGAGCAGAATCCCGACGGCGCCAAGGAGTTGCGGCGGCAGAACCGCGCCTACGTGTTCTTCCGCGAGGTGCCGCTGTCCGACAAGGACGAGGCGGTCGGCGCGCAGGGTGTGCCGCTGACGCCGGGCCGCTCGATCGCGGTCGACAAGGCGCTGCATGTCTACGGCACGCCGTTCTTCATTGCGGGCGAGCTGCCGATCGAATCCGAGCAGTCCAAGACGCCGTTCCACCGGCTGATGATCGCGCAGGACACTGGTTCTGCGATCGTCGGCCCGGCGCGCGCCGATCTCTATTTCGGCGCCGGCGCGGACGCCGGCAAGGTCTCGGGCCGGCTGCGGCACAATATGCAGTTCGTGATGCTGGTGCCGAAGGGTCTCGATCCCGTTGCGCGCGGCCACAAGCTGCCGGTCCCTGACGAGCGGCCGTCGGCCAGGATCGCAAAACTGTTTCCGCAGACCGATCCGCTAAGGGACAAGCCGGCGGATGTACCGACTGCGACCGTCGCCAAGGCTGGGAGCAAGGACGCGGCCCATGGCGTCGCCAAGACCCCGGCCGCGAAGGGTGCCGCCCCCGCAGCACCGGCTGCAATGACCTCTGTTGCACAGTCGGCGCCTGTGGCAGAACCGGTGCCGTTGCCGGTCGCCCGGCCCGACATTCCGCAACCTCAGGAGAAGCGGCGCACTCGGCGCTATCGCCATCACCGCGATCAATGAAACGACCCGCGCCGATCCCCGATCTGTCCGCTCCGTCGCGGCGCAAGCGCGCGCTGAGCGAGGAAGAGCGTGCGCTCTGGGAAAGCGTGGCCAAGCAGGTCAAGCCGCTGCGCAAGAAGCCGGCCGCCCCGAAAGCCCACGCCGCAGCCTCTGACCCAGCCACGCATCACGCCGCGGCCAAGCCGATCCCGGTCAAGCCGGCGACGTCAGTCAAGGCGGCGCCGGCGCCGCGTCCGCAGGTGCCGCCGCTGGCGCCGATCGGCCGCCGCGAACGTGCAAAGCTGTCGCGCGGCCGGCAGGAGATCGATGCGCGGCTCGATCTGCACGGCATGACGCAAATCCGCGCGCATCGCATGCTGTTCGCCTTCCTGCAACGCGCGCACAGCGACGGGCTCACTTTCGTGCTCGTCATCACCGGCAAGGGCAAGGTCGGAGGGGCGGATTCCGAACGCGGCGTGCTGCGCCGCCAGGTGCCGGAATGGCTCAGCCTGCCCGAATTCCGCTCGCTGGTCGTCGGCTTCGAGGAAGCGCATATCGGCCATGGCGGCGAGGGCGCGCTCTATGTGCGCGTCCGGCGCGCGCGCTGAACCTAAAAAGGTCTGACGATCCCGACGCGGGGAATCAGCGTCACGATCCAGCCCAGGATCGTCGTGTTGCGATCGTCGGACGGGATCGACGGCACGTCCTTCGACGCCGGCAACATCTTCACGGCATGCAGCATCAGGAACATGCAGACTGCCCAGTTCGAGATCCAGCGCGAATAGTCGAACACGGTCACGAACATCACCAAATAGCCGGCGCTGATCATGATGAGCGCGGCGAACACGATCCGCCGGTGCAGCTCATTCGCGAGCGCGTTGATCAGCCGCACGAAATAGCGCCACAGCGGCGCATGCAGCCAGATCAGCAGCGCGAACACCGGGACGCCCAGGATGTTCGAGGGCATCCGCGCCCAGGTGTCGGCGAACTCCTTCGACAGCGGCTGGTACCAGATGTAGCCGAACTGAAGCAGATCGGTCCGCGATGGATCGGCCATCCGGCTTTGCAGGTGACGGATGAATTCGTCATAGGGCACCTCGACCGTGCCGGCGAACTGCGCGACCAGGAACAGGATGCCGACCGCCGCCAGCGCCATAAGGCCGATGGCGATGTTCCGCGGCGTCGCGCGTTGCATCAGATAGAAGCGCAGCAGCACGATCGCCGCGATGGTCGGAACATACATCAGGACGAAGATGTGATGGATCAGGATCAGCGCGATCGAGAACAGCGCCGCGATCAGCACATAGAGGAGCGAGCGCGCCGGGATCAGCAGCAGCACGATCGTCAGCGCACAGCCATAGATGTCGAAATGGCCGAGCGTGTGCATGAAATTCTTCAGGAAGAACGGCGATCCCGCGATGAAAATGAACAGCGGCCAATGCGCATTGTCGAAGCCGAATGTTCGCTGGAACAGTTTGACGAACAGGGCGAGCGTCACCAGCCAGATCGCGCCGGCCAGCGCGAACACCAGCCACACCGGTACCTTGTCGGTGAACAGCGAGACGATCGCGCCGATCAGCGCGCGCTTGGTGAAGCCGTAGTGATAGTCGACCAAGAGGTGGATGTACGGGACAAAGGGCGGCAGCGCGATCTTGTGCAGGAACACCCCGACCAGCACGGCCGCATTGACGGCCAGCATCAAGCGCCAGGGGTTTTCCCAGACTCGCAGATTCATCGATCGCCCGCTCTCGTCGTCCCGGGCAAGCGAAGCGCGACCCGGGACCCATAACCACCGAAGGCAGTTTTTAGATGGAATGTCGGCCCGAGTCTTGGTTACTGCGGGCTGCGGGGGTAATGGGCCCCGGCCTTCGCCGGGGCGACGATGGCTGTACCGCCTACAAAATAAACCGGCTCAGATCGGCGTTCTTGGCGAGGTCGCCGACATGCTTGGTCACGTAATCGGCGTCGACCTGGATGGTCTCGCCGTGGCGATCGGGCGCGGTGAAGGAGATTTCGTCCAGCACCCGCTCCATCACGGTCTGCAGCCGCCGCGCGCCGATGTTCTCGACCGTGGAATTGACCGCAACGGCAACGTCGGCCAGCGCATCGATTGCGCTGTCGGTGACGTCGAGCGTGACGCCCTCGGTCTTCAGCAGCGCGACATATTGCTTGATCAGCGACGCTTCCGGCTCGGTCAGGATCCGGCGCATGTCGTCGCGGGACAGCGCCTGCAACTCGACGCGGATCGGCAGGCGGCCCTGCAGTTCGGGCAGCAGGTCCGAGGGCTTCGCGATATGGAACGCGCCCGAGGCGATGAACAGGATGTGGTCGGTCTTGACCGCGCCGTGCTTGGTCGAGACCGTGGTGCCTTCGATCAGCGGCAGCAGATCGCGCTGCACGCCTTCGCGCGAGACGTCGCCGCCCTGGCGGTTCTCGCGCACGCAGATCTTGTCGATCTCGTCGAGGAACACGATGCCGTTGTTCTCGACGGCGTTGATTGCCTCCTGCACCAGCTGGTCGGTGTCGAGCAGCTTGTCGGATTCCTCGTTGACGAGGATCTCGTGCGAGCCTTCCACCGTCAGGCGGCGGGTCTTGCTGCGTCCGCCCATCTTGCCGAAGATGTCGCCGAGCGAGATCGCGCCCATCTGGGCGCCGGGCATGCCCGGGATTTCGAACATCGGCATGCCGCTGCCGGACGACTGCGTCTCGATCTCGATTTCCTTGTCGTTGAGCTCGCCGGCGCGCAGCTTCTTGCGGAACGACTCCCGCGTCGCCGGGCTCGATGCGGGGCCGACCAGCGCATCCAGCACGCGCTCCTCGGCGGCGAGCTGGGCACGGGCCTGGACGTCCTTGCGCTTGCGCTCGCGGGTTTGCGAAATCGCCACCTCGACGAGGTCGCGGACGATCTGCTCGACGTCGCGGCCGACATAGCCGACCTCGGTGAACTTGGTGGCTTCGACCTTGAGGAATGGCGCGCCTGCGAGCTTGGCCAGCCGCCGCGCGATCTCGGTCTTGCCGACGCCGGTCGGCCCGATCATCAGGATGTTCTTGGGCAGAACCTCCTCACGCAGGGAACCGGCAAGCTGCAGCCGCCGCCAGCGGTTGCGCAGCGCGATCGATACCGCGCGCTTGGCATCGGCCTGGCCGACGATGAAACGGTCAAGTTCAGAAACGATTTCGCGGGGGGAGAAGTCGGTCATTGGCTCTAGCTAGGTTGAAAGAATGGTCTCGGCAAGCGCCGTTGCGCGCCTGCGTCATTTGTCGCGGATCATCAGCAGTGCAGGCCCGTCGGGCGTATCGACCATTCCGGCCTCCCGAAAGCCCGCCTTCGCATAGGCGCGTACGGCCCGCGCATTGGCCGGGTCGGGATCGGTGACGATGCGCGGCGCGCCTTGCGCCAGCCGGTCGTCGACAAAGGCGCGGATCAGCGCCGAGCCGTGACCGCCCGCCACCATGTCGGGCGCGCCGATGAAGAGATCGATGCCGCGTGTGCCGTCCGGCTGCTTGCCGAAGCCGGAATTCCACGCCGTCAGGTCGTAGCACTGGATGTAACCGAAATCGTTGCCGTCGGCGGCAACGATGAACTGGTCCATCGCCGGCTCGTCGAGGTCGCCGCTCACGAGCGCATATTGCTCGGCCGGATCGCCCCACCACTCCCGGACATGCGGCAACGCCAGCCACTGCTTGATTTGCGGCAGGTCGGCCGTCGTCATCGGGCGGAAACAATAGGGGCCGGCCATGCTCAGCCGCCGATCGTCTCGATCGTCACGTTCCGGTTGGTGTAGACGCAGATATCGGCGGCGATATCCAGCGCGCGGCGCACGATGGCCTCGGCGTCCTTGTCGGTGTCGATCAGCGCCCGGGCCGCGGCGAGGGCATAATTGCCGCCGGAGCCGATCGCGATGACCCCGGATTCGGGCTCCAGCACGTCGCCGGTGCCGGTCAGCACCAGGGAGACGTCCTTGTCGGCCACGATCATCATGGCCTCCAGCCGGCGCAGATAACGGTCGGTCCGCCAGTCCTTGGCGAGCTCGACGGCCGCCCGGGTCAATTGCCCCGGATATTGCTCCAGCTTGCTCTCCAGCCGCTCGAACAGGGTGAAGGCGTCGGCGGTGGCGCCGGCAAAGCCGCCGATCACGTCGCCCTTGCCGATCCGGCGGACCTTCTTGGCATTGGCCTTGATCACGGTCTGGCCGATCGAGACCTGCCCGTCACCGCCGATAACCACCTTGCCGCCCTTGCGGACCGTGCAGATCGTGGTGCCATGCCAGACCGGCAGCTCATTTGGGGATGCTTGCATAGGTTACCTCTCTTCCGGGCAGATTTAGGCGGTGGGGCAGGGGGTTACAATCGGGGCGATTTAGCAAGGAATATGGGTCACCATGGCCGGAAGTTAGGGCGTTTCGGGGTCATCCCGCAGTAGCGAAGGTGACATCAGCCTGTTAAAAGACCGGCGTTTTCGGCACGGGAAAGCTTAATCTTCATGCGCACGGCAACCATCAAGCGCAAGACCAAGGAGACCGACATCGAGGTGACGGTCAACCTCGACGGGGCAGGCGTATCCACGGTTTCGACCGGGATCGGCTTCTTCGACCATATGCTCGACCTCCTGGCCCGGCATTCGCGCATCGACATCACGGTGAAGGCGGATGGCGATCTCCATGTCGATTACCACCACACCACCGAAGACGTCGGAATCGCGCTCGGGCAGGCCGTGAAGCAGGCGCTCGGCAACATGGCCGGCATCACCCGCTACGCCTCGATCCATATGCCGATGGACGAGACGCTGTCGCGCGTCGTGATCGACATTTCCGGCCGCCCGGTGCTGGTGTTCAAGGTCGAGTTCCCGCGCGACAAGATCGGCGAGTTCGACACCGAGTTGGTGCGCGAATGGTTCAACGCCTTCGCGATGAACGCCGGCGTGACTCTCCACGTCGAGACCCTATATGGCGAGAACAGCCATCATATCTCCGAATCCTGTTTCAAGGGTTTGGCGAGGGCACTCCGGACCGCGGTTGCGATCGATCCGCGTGCCCAGGGCGAAGTGCCCTCGACAAAGGGTCAGCTCGGCGGCTGATCCCGGGAGCATGATCCGGACACGGTGGCACCGGTTTTCCCGGAGATCATGCGGTAAGTAAAAGTCCATCCTCGGCGGAGCGTTCGATGCCGGTCTATACAGTGCATGCCCCCGTGGCCAACGGTGCCGATCTCGCGGCGGCCGACAAGTTCGTCTTCGTGCGCGACGGCTTCCATGTCTGGGCCGCGGTTGCCGGCGTGATCTGGCTGGCCTGGAACAGGCTCTGGCTGGCTCTGATCGGCTGGCTGGTGCTGACCTTCGCGATCGATTTTGCGCTGGCCAAGCTCGGGATCGGCCGCGGCGCGATCTTGCTCGTCGACCTGGTGTTGATGGTGCTGATCGGGCTGGAGGCCGCGACGTTGCAACGCTGGACCCTGTCGCGGCGCAAATGGCGCCAGCTCGATATCGTCGTGGCCGACAACATGGACGCGGCCGAGCGCCGCTTCTTCGAGCGCTGGACTGCGCGGCATCGCGGCGCTGTCAACGACCAGCGGTCTGTCGATCGCGGCGGACCGCCGCCGACCCGGGACGTTCCCGGTCAATCATTCTCAAAACCCCCGCCGATGCCGCAGGGCGGCATCATCGGATTGTTTCCAGAGCCAGGAGGATCGCGATGACCGTTGCAATCATCGATTACGGCTCCGGCAATCTGCATTCGGCGGCAAAGGCCTTCGAGCGCGCCGCGCGCAGCATGCAGGATCCGCAAGCCATCAAGGTGACGCGCGATCCGGATGCGGTGTATCGCGCCGATCGGATCGTGCTGCCCGGCGTCGGTGCGTTCGCCGATTGCCGCCGCGGCGTCGATGCGGTCGACGGCATGCTGGAAGCGCTCACCGAGGCGGTGCGGGTCAAGGCGCGGCCGTTCTTCGGCATCTGCGTCGGCATGCAGCTGATGGCGACGCGCGGCAAGGAGCACGTCATCACCGAGGGCTTCAACTGGATCGGCGGCGATGTCGTGAAGATCGAGCCGCGCGACGAGAGCCTGAAGGTCCCGCACATGGGCTGGAATACGCTCGATATGGTGCGCGAGCACCCGGTGCTGGAGCGGCTGCCGCTCGGGCCGAAGGGGCGCCACGCCTATTTCGTGCACTCCTATCACCTCAACGCCGCCAACGAGGCGGACGTGCTGGCGCGCGCCGACTATGGCGGGCCGGTGACCGCGATCGTCGGCAAGGACACTGCGATCGGCACCCAGTTTCACCCCGAGAAGAGCCAGCGCTTCGGCCTCGCTCTGATCTCCAATTTCTTGAAGTGGAAGCCGTGATTCTCTTTCCAGCGGTTGATCTGAAGAACGGCCAGTGCGTGCGCCTGGAGCAGGGCGACATGGCGCGCGCCACCGTGTTCAATCTCGATCCGGCGGCGCAGGCGGCGAGCTTCGCCGCGCAGGGCTTCGAATATCTCCACGTCGTCGATCTCGACGGCGCCTTCGCCGGCAAGCCGATGAATGCCCATGCAGTAGAGGCGATGCTGAAGGCCGTCACCATGCCGGTGCAGCTCGGCGGCGGCATCCGCGACCTCAAGACCATCGAAGCCTGGCTCGACAAGGGCATCACGCGCGTCATCATCGGCACCGCGGCGGTGCGCGATCCTGAGCTCGTGAAGGGCGCGGCGAAGCAGTTCCCCGGCCGCGTCGCGGTGGGGCTCGATGCGCGCGACGGCAAGGTCGCGGTCGAGGGCTGGGCCGAGACCTCGCATGTGACGGTGCTCGAGATCGCGCAGCGCTTCGAGGATGCCGGCGTCGCCGCGATCATCTTCACCGACATCGCCCGCGACGGCCTGCTCAAGGGCCTCAACCTCGATGCCACGATCGCCCTCGCCGAGCGCATCTCCATTCCGGTGATTGCCTCCGGCGGCTTTGCCTCGATCGACGACGTCAAGGCGCTGCTGGAGCCGCGTGCCAAAAAGCTCGCCGGCGCCATCGTCGGCCGCGCGCTCTACGACGGACGGCTTGATCCGGCCGCCGCGCTCAAGCTGATCCGCAGCGCGGCTTAGGAGACAGAGACATGTTCAAGGTTCGTGTGATCCCCTGTCTCGACGTCAAGGACGGGCGCGTGGTCAAGGGTGTCAACTTCGTCGACCTGCGCGACGCCGGCGACCCGGTCGAGGCCGCGATCGCCTATGACGCCGCCGGCGCCGACGAGCTCACCTTCCTCGACATCACCGCCACCCATGAGAACCGCGGCATCATGCTGGATGTGGTGCGGCGGACGGCGGAGGCCTGCTTCATGCCGCTGACCGTGGGCGGCGGCGTCCGCACTGTCGACGATATCAAGACCCTGCTGCGGTCCGGCGCCGACAAGGTCTCGATCAATTCAGCGGCGGTCAGCCGGCGCGAATTCGTCAAGGAGGCGGCCGAGAAGTACGGCGAGCAATGCATCGTGGTCGCGATCGACGCCAAGCGGGTCAAGCGCGCCGGCGGCTCGGACCGCTGGGAGATCTTCACCCATGGTGGGCGTAATGCCACCGGGATCGATGCCATCGAATATGCCCAGGAGGTCGTCGCGCTCGGCGCCGGCGAAATCCTGCTGACCTCGATGGACCGGGACGGCACCAGGCAGGGCTTTGACCTGCCGCTGACCCGGCTGATTGCGGACAGTGTCCCCGTACCGGTGATCGCGTCCGGTGGCGTCGGCAATCTCGATCATTTGGTCGATGGCGTCCGCGAGGGTCATGCCACCGGCGTGCTGGCCGCGTCGATCTTCCACTTCGGGGAATTCACCATCCGCCAGGCCAAGGATCACATGGTACGCGCCGGCCTGCCGATGCGTCTCGATCCCTAGAGCTTGATCTGGGACTCCTTGTCACAAAAATGCTAAGTCCCCACTTAGGGGATGGCACCTTGGCGGTGCCGGTGCGCATGCTTGAGTTGAGTTGATGTCGCGTTTCACGATCCACGATCTGGCCGCTACCATCGACGCCCGCGCTGCAACGGGCGGCGAGGCGTCCTACACCCGCAAGCTGCTCGACAAGGGCGCGGAGCACTGCGCCAAGAAATTGGGCGAGGAAGCGGTCGAGACCGTGATCGCCGCGGTCGGGAATGACCGCGATCATCTCATCGCGGAAAGTGCCGATCTCGTATTTCACCTGCTGGTTCTGTTGAAATCACGCGGCGTGAAGCTGGAGGATGTCGAAGCCGCGCTGGAGAAGCGCACCTCGATGTCGGGACTGGAAGAGAAGGCGGCGCGCAAGCGCGACTAGCGCACATGATCGAGCGCATTGACAGGGGCGGCCTCATGGACATCCGGGCACCAGATCAGCAATACAACCCCTACCGCACCTTCACGCGCCAGCAATGGTCGCATTTGCGCGACGATACGCCGATGACGCTCGAGCCGGGCGAGTTCGACCGCCTGCGTTCGATGCACGACCGCCTCGATTTGCAGGAGGTCGAGGACATTTATTTGCCGTTGTCGCGACTGCTGTCGATCTATGTCGATGCGACCCAGCGGCTGTATTATTCGCAGCGCCAGTTCCTCAACATCCGCGACCGCAAGATGCCCTATATCGTCGGCGTCGCCGGCTCCGTCGCGGTCGGCAAGTCGACCACGGCCCGCGTGCTGCAGGCGCTGCTGGCGCGCTGGTCGCCGCGGCCGAAGGTCGACCTGATCACGACCGACGGTTTCCTGTTTCCGAATGCCGTGCTCGAGCGGCAGGGCATCATGCAGAAGAAGGGTTTTCCTGAGAGCTACGACCTGCCGACGCTGCTGTCGTTCCTCAGCGACATCAAGGCTGGACGGCGCCGCGTGCGTGCGCCGGTCTATTCGCATCTGACCTACGACATCGTGCCGAACAAATGGGTCGAGATCGACCAGCCGGACATCCTGATCGTCGAGGGCGTCAACGTGCTGCAGACCGGGCGGCTGCCGCGCGACGGCAAGGCGGTGCCGTTCGTCTCCGACTTCTTCGATTTCTCGGTCTATATCGACGCCGACGAGTCCGCGCTGCGGCAGTGGTACATCAAGCGCTTCCTGGCGCTGCGTGACACCGCGTTCACCGATCCGAGGTCCTACTTCCACCGCTACGCGCTGCTGTCGGACGAGGAAGCGACCGCAACCGCGATCGCGATCTGGGAGCGCACCAACCTTGCCAATCTCGAGGACAACATCCTGCCGACCCGGCCGCGCGCGACGCTGATCCTGAAGAAGGGCGCCGACCACGTGGTGCAGTCGGTCGCGCTGCGGCGGCTGTAGCTATCACCGCATCTCAGTGAACGAGCACATCCACAGCTGTCGTCCCTGCGAAAGCAGGGACCCATAACCACAGGTTTCTGTGATTTGTAGGGCTGTGGCCGCAGCGGTGCGCAGAACCAAATTCGGTGGTTATGGGTCCCGGCCTTCGCCGGGACGACGCGGAGTTTGCGGCTACTACGCCGCGATATGCCGCGCAGCGGCGAGGCCCGCGAGCGCTTCCTCGAGCTTCTCGCGGTCGAGTGGCTTGATCAGGAAGCCATCCATGCCGGCTTCGAAGCAGGCGTAGCGATCCTCCACCAGCGTGTTGGCGGTCAGCGCCAGGATCGGCGTCCGGCGTCCGGACTGGCCGGCCAGCCCGCCGGACTCTTGGGCGCGGATCTGCTTGGTGGTCTCGATGCCGTTGAGGCGCGGCATCTGGATGTCCATCAGCACGAGATCATAGGGCGTGCCGGCCGACGTCGCCGAGAGCCAGGATTCCATCGCCTGCTCGCCATTGGTTGTTATGACGACGGTGTGGCCGAGCCGGGCGAGCAGCGAGCGCATCAGGAGCGCGTTGATCTCATTGTCTTCCGCAACCAGGATCGAGAGCCCCTCGTGTGGTGGCGCGGCCGCCGGCGCAGTGGGCGCGGACTCCGTGACCGTCTCGATCGCAAGGTTTGGCATTGCAAGGCTTGGTGCGGCGATTTCGGGTGACGCGGTCAGGCGGGCGGCGAGCGACGACGCGCGCAGCGGCTTGACCAGATAGCCGGTGAACACGGCTGCCTCGGAGGCCGAAAGGTCCTGCCGCGTCGCCGGCGTGACCATCACGATGCGATGGGTTGCGTGGATGCGAGCCGCGTTGGCGAACGCCTCGATCGCCGGCGTGCCGAGCGTGTGATCGATCAGGACCGTGTGCCAGCTCCGCTCCGGCAGCAATGCCTCGGCGACATTGGCATCCGACACGATGCAGGTCTGCGCGCCCCAGCGCTGCAGCCGCCGCGAGATCAGCGAAGCCTCGATGCTGTGCGGTGCGACCAGCATGATGGATTGGCCGGCGAGGTCGGGCGTTGTGAAGCCATTGGCCTCGCCGGTGTCGGCGGCGGCCAGCGGGATCGAGACCTCGAAGGTCGAGCCCGCGCCCGGCGTGCTTGCGAGCGAGATCCGGCCGCCCATTCGCTTGACGATGCGGTCGCTGATCGAAAGGCCGAGGCCGGTGCCGCCATAGCTGCGCGCGATGCGGTCGTCGGCCTGCTCGAACTCCCGGAAGATGCGCTGCTGGGCTTCCGGTGCGATGCCGATGCCGGTGTCGCGAACCAGGAAGCTGATCTCGTTCGGCCAAATGCCGGGCTCGACGATCAGCGCGACGCCGCCGGTCGCGGTGAACTTGATGGCATTGCCGGCGAGATTGAGCAGCACCTGACGCAGCCGCGCGGCGTCGCCGGTCACCTGCATCGGCAGCCGCTCGTCGACATAGGCGGCGATCTCGATGCCCTTGGCCTGCGCGCGGGGCGCCAGCAATTCGGTGGTGTCCTCGATCAAGCCGGACAGCGCGAAGGCGCGGTGTTCGAGATCGATCTTGCCGGCTTCGATCTTGGAATAGTCGAGCAGCTCCTCGATCAGCGCCAGCAGCGCGTCGCCGGAGGTCTTGACCGCCTTGACGTAGGTCGTCTGCTCCGGCGTCAGCTGGGTGTCCATCAGCAGCCCGCTCATGCCGATGATGCCGTTCAGCGGGGTGCGGATCTCGTGGCTTGCCATCGCAAGGAAGCGCGATTTGGCGCGGTTGGCGGCGTCGGCCTGATCGCGGGCTTCGGCCAGCGCGCGCTCGCTTTCGGTGCGGTCGGTGACGTCGCGGCCGACGCTCTGCATCTCGGCCGGCGCGCCGGCATCGTTGCGCACGAGGCCCTCGCGCCAGGCGATCCAGCGCGGCCCGTGCGGTCCGTCGATCTTCTGGTCGTAGACCCGCGTGCCGTTGGATTCGAGCGCGGTGTCGCCCTGCTCGAGCACCTTGAGGGTGGCGGTGCTGCCGATCAATTCGCCGCGGGGGATCTGCGCCAGCTCGCAATAGGCGTCGTTGGCGTAGGTGATGAGGCCGTCGAGGTCGCGCAGCACGATCAAATCGTCCTGCGCCTCGAACAGGGTGGAGGCGCGCTGTTCGGCCTCCTGCAGTTCCCAGTTGCGGTCGGCCATCGCCTCATTGTGCATGACGATGGTGCGCAGCCTTCTGCGCATCAGCCGCAGCCGGATGCCGAGCGTCACGATCCAGAGACAGGCGAGCGCGAACAGGAAGCTGACGCCGATCGCGAATGAATTGGGATCGTAGCCGCTGTGCGGCGAGAGGGCGCCGGAGATGAATCCGAAGGCGCCGCCGAATGCGACGGAAAAGATCGTGAAGGAACGGACGATCGTCGCGACCCAGGAATGGCGTCGCAGGAAGCGGCGAAGGCGTAACTTGATCCGGAAGAAACGCCCCATCAATGGTGGCCCTGAGAGTGCTTGGTCTGGCGATGACGATGCGTCGGCCACCTTGAAAAGTGCTTGAGGTTGGTGGCCGTTTCGCGCCACCCCTCGGAACAGGGTTAGCGGGGAGTTAACTCCGCCATTGTCTGGTCGGGGAAGCGCGCGTGCGGCGCGAGCGATGCCGCTTCGAGGCGGCGGTGTCCGCCGCGGGCGCTGACGATCAGGGCCGCGGCATCGCGCACCGAGAACGTCTTCGACTGCACGTAGACGCGGTAATCGAACGGACCGTCATGGGAAAGATAGATGATCGGGCCGGTTGCGGTCGGCGTGCTGGAAATCCCGATCAGCTGCGGCACGGCGTTGCTCTCGCAGGCGCCGGTCTCGGCATCGTCGATGTCGTCGATCACAGTGAAGTCGGCGGCCTCGGCGCTGTCGGCGACCCGGACCCGGACGGTGGCAAGGCCGGGGTCGTCGGTGAAGCTGACGTGAAGCTGCGCCTGCCAGGGGACCGATGCGATCTGCATCGTGGCGCCGCCGATCTCGATGCAGGGCTGAGGACCCGGCAGGAATTCAACGCGGGCGAATACCGCGGCCACGGCAAGGGGGACCACCGAGGCCAAAACCTTCATACGCAACATGACACAACTCGCTCGACCCAAGCCTGCCGCGGATCGCGGTGCTTATGGTTTGCGGAGCGTAAATGAGAGTGGTTACCGTCGCGTTGACGCGGATGATTCCGGCATGAATCGGGACAGTGCTGCGGTTCGAGTCACGCCGCGCGGCGCAAATCGTCGGCCAATGCACGATAGGACAGCGCCTCGGCGAGGTGCAGCCGGCCGATCGTCTCGGCGCCGTCGAGATCGGCGAGCGTACGCGCCACCCGCAGCACGCGGTGATAGCCGCGCGCGGTGAGGTGCATGTTCTCGGCCGCCTCGCGGAGCAGCTTCTGGCCATGCGCGTCCGGCTGCGCGATGGTCTCGAGCAGCGCGCTCGGCGCTTCCGCATTGGTACGGACATGCGGCATGCCGGCCGCCGCGTAGCGCGCGAGCTGGATGTCGCGCGCGGCCGCGACGCGTGCGGCGACCTCGGCCGAACCCTCCGCCGGCGGCGGCAGGATCAGATCCGCTGCGGTGACGGCCGGCACCTCGATCCGCAGGTCGATGCGATCCATCAGCGGGCCGGAGATCCGCATCTGGTAGTCGGCGGTGCAGCGGTCGAGCCGGCCGCGCTTGCAGGAATAGCCGGGCTCGTAAGCGTGGCCGCAGCGGCACGGGTTCATCGCCGCGACCAGCATGAAGCGCGCCGGATAGGTGACGCGATGGTTGGCCCGGCTCACCGAAACCTCGCCGTTCTCCAGCGGCTGGCGCAGCGAATCCAGCACCCGCGGATCGAACTCCGGCAATTCGTCGAGGAACAGCACGCCCTGATGCGCGAGCGAGATCTCGCCCGGCTTGGCGCGCATGCCGCCGCCGGTCAGCGCGGCCATGCTGGCGGAATGATGCGGGCTGCGGAACGGGCGCCGCGCGGTCAACGCGCCGTCGCGGATCTCGCCGGCGACGGAGGCGATCATCGAGACCTCGAGCAATTCGGACGGCGACAGCGGCGGCAGGATCGAAGGCAGCCGCGCCGCCAGCATCGACTTGCCGGCGCCGGGCGAGCCGATCATCAGCAAATGGTGTCCGCCGGCGGCCGCGATCTCGAGCGCGCGTTTTGCACTCTCCTGGCCCTTGATGTCGCGCAGGTCGAGCAGCGCTTCCTCGCGCGCCTCGTTTTGATCTTGCACCTTCGGCTGCGGCCGCGACAGCAGCTGCGTGCCCTTGAAGTGATTGGCGATCTGGATCAGCGAGTGGGCTGCGATGATCTGGATGTCCGGGCTCGCCCAGGCGGCCTCCGAGCCGCAGGCGGCGGGACAGATCAGCCCCTCGTCGCGCGAATT
This sequence comes from Bradyrhizobium sp. B120, assembly GCF_049075665.1. Classification (NCBI taxonomy): domain Bacteria; kingdom Pseudomonadati; phylum Pseudomonadota; class Alphaproteobacteria; order Hyphomicrobiales; family Nitrobacteraceae; genus Bradyrhizobium; species Bradyrhizobium sp. B120. The sequence goes on from NZ_CP185242.1 coordinate 23,293, forward strand.
GGCGCCGATCGCGGCGGGTAGCACCCCCGCCACCGGTGCGATCGAGCCGTCGAGCCCGAGCTCGCCAAGCACGGTGAAGCCGCTCAGCGCATCCGGCGGGATCGCCCCGATCGCCGCCATCAGGCCGAGCGCGATCGGCAGGTCGTAATGGCTGCCCTCCTTGGGCAAATCGGCCGGCGCGAGGTTGACGGTGATGCGGCGGGCGGGGAGCGCGAGGCCGGAGGCGATCAGCGCCGAGCGCACCCGCTCGCGTGCCTCCGACACCGCCTTGTCGGGCAGGCCGACGATCGCAAAAGCCGGCAGTCCCGGCGCGACCTGGACCTGTACGTCGACCGCACGGGCCTCAATCCCCTCGAATGCGACGGTGGAAACCCGCTGGACCATGCTGCCCCTATCTTCCGCCACCCAAGGTAGCGGAGCGGGCTGCCCAGCGCAAGAACATTAAGGGAACATCCGGGGACGACGCGCGCCGCCCCCGGATAGTGCCGTCACAGCGTCATCTGCATCGGTTCCGGATAGTAGTGGAAGCCGTCGCCGGCCTTGGCGACGTGGCCGTAGCCTGGCCAGGCGAAGTGATAGGACATCACCGGCGTCTTGTTGGCGGCCAGCATCTCCAGCAGCCTGACCCGTGAGTTCGCCGCCTGCTTCGGATCGGTGTCGTAGGAGAACTCCATCCGCGGCCGCTCCAGCAGCAGCACCGCGTGATGCGAGAGGTCACCGAGGAAGGCAAAGGACTTGCCGCCTGAGCTCACCAGGAAGATGGAGTGACCCACGGTGTGACCGGGTGCTGCGATCGCCGTCACGCCGGGCAGGAATTCCTGGCCATCCTTGAAGAACACGATGCGATCGCGCACCGGCAGCAGGTTCTTGCGGGTGATCTAATTATCGATTCTGATTCCGAGATAAACTTCTACGCACAGCAGACGAAGAAGTTAGAACTCATATCGAAAGATGTCGGAAGAATTTACGACCTGAGGACTGCGGCTAACGGCTATCTGATCGGGTCTGAGCGAGGACTGTTTAGATTAGATAAGGACGGCAGTACGTGGAAGGTGACTTCCATGCGTTCCGGTGAGATCTATAGATTATATGACCTCAGCTCTGATGGGTGGTTGGTCGATGCAGAGACCGGTCTGTTCCTTGTGGAACCGCGTTTGCAGAGCGTCGTGAACTTGTCGGGACCCTCCACTGTGCTGCAGGTAAAAAGCATGGCGTCTGCTGGGTGGTATGTGAGAACAGAAGCGGGCATGCACCATATCGCTTCAGGATCAAAAAGACTCGCACCGATAACGCCCTCTTCAACGACTTGCCGTCTGTCGACCCATTTCAAGAGAGAATGCCGCGCAATCTCGCTGCAATAATTCCGCATCCAATTTGAGTTGGGATACAAATCCGTCAGCAGTCCGGCGGTTCTTCGCGGCCAAATTCCGACCATTCAACCCAAGAATTTTGTCTCGACGTTTTGCCTCGGCCAATGCTGCCTTCGTTCGTTCTGAGATCAGCCTCGATCCCCTCGAATGCGACGGTGGAAACCCGCTGGACCATGCTGCCCCTATCTTCCGCCACCCAAGGTAGCGGAGCGGGCTGCCCAACGCAAGAACATTAAGGGAACATCCGGGCGACTGGCGCCGCCCGGATGCGCCGCCGTCACAGCGTCATCTGCATCGGTTCCGGATAGTAGTGGAAGCCCTCGCCGGCCTTGGCGACGTGGCCGTAGCCGGGCCAGGCGAAGTGATAGGACATCACCGGCGTCTTGTTCGCGGCCAGCATCTCCAGCAGCTTGACCCGTGAGTTCGCCGCCTGCTTCGGATCGGTGTCGTAGGAGAACTCCATCCGCGGCCGCTCCAGCAGCAGCACCGCGTGATGCGAGAGATCGCCGAGGAAGGCAAAGGACTTGCCGCCCGAGCTCACCATGAAGATGGAGTGACCCACGGTGTGGCCGGGCGCTGCGATCGCGGTCACGCCGGGCAGGAATTCCTGGCCGTCCTTGAAGAACACGATGCGGTCGCGCACCGGCAGCAGGTTCTTGCGGGCGTGCACGATAAAGTCCTTCAACGGACTGCCCATCTTGCCTTCGTCGGTCCAGAAATCGAGATCGCTCTGTGCGATGTAGTACTGCGCATTCGGGAACAACGGCTTGTCGTCGGCGCCGACGATGCCGCCGATATGATCGATATGCGCGTGCGACAGCACGACGGCGTCGATGTCCTCCGGCTTGATGCCGGCTTCCTGCATGCTCTTCTGCTGCCGGCCGGTGGTCGGACCGAAGGCCTTCGAGGTACCCATGCCGGTATCGAACAGGATCAGCCTGTCGCCCATGTTGACGATCGGTGAGTTCTGCTCGAGCACGACATTGTCGGGCGAGAGGAAATTGTCGGAGAGCATCTTCTTCACTTCTTCCTTCGGCACGCCGGTGAAGGTGCCGGAGGGATCGCCGAGCGGAAGCGGGCCGTCGGAGACGACGGTCACTTCGGCATCGCCGAGAACGAAGCGGTGCCAATAGGGAGTCTGCGTGCCGAGCTTCGGCGCGCGTGCCTGTGCAGTGCTGCCGAGAAGTGTGCTGGCGCCGAGACCGGCACCGAGCGCGAGCAAGGATCGTCGTGAGACATTGAGCGTCATAACGTCTTCCTCCACAATTTTTATGATGTTTTCGCGTTGTTGCCCGCGTTGGCCCGCCGCTTGACCTGACGCAGGCAAGAGAATGCTGCCCTCGCCCGCGCAAGCTGGCAAGTAGAATAAGGCGAACGCACACGCGCCCGTACGCTGGCTAGATTTCAGCCAGCCAGTGCAGCGCACAAGGGAGGAGGATTATTTCGCGGCGCGCTTCTTCTCGATGGTATCCCAGATCATCGCTGCGACATCGGGGCCATTGAGCCGCTGAATGGCGCGGATGCCGGTCGGCGAGGTGACGTTGATCTCGGTCAGATTGCCGTCGATCACGTCGATGCCGACGAACAGCAGGCCGCGCTCGCGTAGCGCAGGTCCAAGCGTGGCGCAGATTTCGCGCTCGCGATCCGAGAGCTCGGTCGCCTTGGCCGCACCGCCCCGCACCATGTTGGAGCGCAGATCGTCCGCCGCCGGCACGCGGTTGACGGCGCCGGCGAATTCGCCGTCGACCAGGATGATGCGCTTGTCGCCGTGCTTCACCTCGGGGAGGAAGCGCTGGATCACCCAGGGCTCCTTGAAGGTGACCGAGAACATGTCGAACAGCGAACCGAAGTTCATGTCCTGCGGCATCACGCGGAACACCGCGGCGCCGCCGTGGCCGTGCAACGGCTTCATCACGACGGCGCCGTGCTGGTCGCGGAAGGCGTTGATCTCGTCGAGGTCGCGCGAGATCAGGGTCGGCGGCATCAGCTGCGGGAAATTCATCACGAACAGCTTTTCCGGCGCGTTGCGCACGCTGGCCGGATCGTTGACGACCAGCGTCTTCGGATGGATGCGCTCCAAAAAGTGCGTCGAGGTGATGTAGGCGAGATCGAACGGCGGGTCCTGCCGCAGCAGCACGACGTCGAAGCCGTTGAGAGCCTCGCGCTTCGGCTCGCCCAGCGTGAAGTGATCGCCGACCTCGTCGCGCACGGTGAGCGACTGCACTGGGGCCACCAGCTCCTCGCCGCGCAGCGACAGCTTGTCGGGGGTGTAGTAGGAAATGCCGTGGCCGCGCTTCTGCGCCTCGAGCAGCAGCGCAAAGGTCGAATCGCCGCGGATGTTGATGCGCGCGATGGGATCCATCTGGACGGCGATCTTCAATTTCATAAGCGTGTCCCGCGAGGTCTGAGGGTAACTTTAAGGGCTTGCGTCGAATGCCGCTAACAGATGGCGCGGCAGGCTCTTCGGCGCAATCAGCACGGCGTCGAATCTGAGATCAAATTCGGCATGTTCGGGATGCGCCATCAGCCAGGCCTGGGCGGCATTGACGATGCGCTGCTGCTGGCGCGGCGTAACCGCATAGGCGGCGTCGTCGAGGCTGGCCCGGGCCTTGACCTCGACGAAGGCGAGTAGATTGCGCCGGCGCACCACCAGGTCGATCTCGCCATAGGGGGTGCGGAAGCGCCTTGCCAGGATGCGATAGCCCTTGGCGATCAGGAGGGCCGCGGCGCGGCTTTCGGCCGAGATGCCGGTGCGGAACGCGGCGACGCGTTCGGGCGAGGCGCTGTCAGTCTTCGCCATCGCCGTCCCCGATGGTCTTCGCGAGCTCCAGCGCTCGGGCGTAGACCTCGCGGCGCGACCGGCCCGACAGCTCGACCGCGTGCGCCACCGCATCCTTGACGCTGCCGCGCGCGAGCTGCGCGCGCAACAAATCGTCGAGCGCGTCCTGGCCCATCACGCCGGCATCGTCAGGCGGCGGCCCGATGACGAGCACGAACTCGCCGCGCGTCTCCAGCGCGTCGGCGCCTGCCGCAAGCTCGGCGACCGTCGCGCGCTTGACCTCTTCGTGCAGCTTGGTCAGCTCGCGGCAGATCGCGGCATCGCGTCCAGCCATGATCGCGGCGAGGTCGCGCAGCGTGTCCTGCACCCGATTGCCGGATTCGAACATCACCAGCGTCGCATCGATCCGGGCCAGCTCGGTGAGCCGCGCGCGGCGCGCGTGCTCCTTCGACGGCAAAAATCCCTCGAAGAAGAACCGGTCGGTCGGCAGTGCCGCAACCGACAGCGCGGTCAGCACCGATGACGGTCCAGGCACCGCGATGACGGCATGCCCGGCGGCGCAGACGTCGCGCACCAGCTTGAAGCCGGGATCGGAGATCAATGGCGTGCCGGCGTCCGAGACCAGTGCAATCGCAGCACCCTGCGCCAGCCGTTCGAGGATCTTGGGCCGGGCCTGCGCCGCGTTGTGCTCGTGGTAAAGCGCGAGCTCGGCGGTGATCGCGTAACGCTCGGTCAGCCGGCGCGTAATCCTGGTGTCCTCGCAGGCGATGACGTCGACGCCCGCCAGCGTCTCGAGCGCGCGCAGGGTGATGTCGGAGAGATTTCCGATCGGGGTCGCGACCAGATGGAGCCCGGGCCTGGCCTTTGGCGCTGCCAGCTGCTGGCCGCCGATCGAAAAGGTTTTGGCTGCAGCGCCCGTCGAGGCATCCGAATGGTGGAGGGAACTGGCTTTTGCGCGCATAATGCCAATCTAGAGCGTTTTCGAGCGAAGTGGGTACCGGTTCGCGTGAAGAAAACGCGTCAAACTTAGAATCTAGAGCCCCGTTCCGATTCAATCGGAACGGGATAAGCTCTAGAGGGATGGCAGCGCTTGCGCCACATCCGCAAATGGCGGTGACGGAACGCCGCCTGAGGGGAGGGAAATGGAGGCCGCGGCAACGGCGCCGCGGGGCCATAATCCTTTTGTTTTAGTTAACTATTCGCCGACAATATGCCTGAATCCACCCGCCTCATCAGAGCTGGATGGAGTCCTGGCCGATCCTGGTCGGTCAAGAGAAGAGAGACGATGGCAGGCCCGCATCACCGCACGTCCCCGCCGTCGGGCACGACCCGGCGAACCGCGCTTGGTCTGCTCGTGGGCGCGCCGTTGCTGAGCGCCTGTTCCGGCATCCAGCAGAGCCTGAGCCAGTTTTCCAGCCCATTCGGCGGCAACCAGGAAGCCGGTCCGGCCGGCCCGCCGCAACAGCCGCAGGCGGTCGGCACCGGGCAGGTCAAAATTGGATTGATTTTGCCGCTGTCGGCTTCCGGCAATGCCGGGCTCGCCGCGCAGTCGATGCGGAACGCCGCCGAAATGGCGCTCGCGGAATTTCAGAATCCGAACATTCAGCTCCTGATCAAGGACGATGGCGGCAGCCCGCAGGGCGCGGCGCAGGGCACCCAGCAGGCGCTGTCCGAAGGCGCCGAGATCATTCTGGGACCGCTGTTCGCAGGCTCGGTGCCACCCACCGCGCAACTGACGCGGCCGCGCGGCACCTCTGTGATCGCATTCTCCACCGATTCGAGCGTCGCCGGGCACGGCGTCTATCTGCTGAGTTTCCTGCCGGAGTCCGACATCAACCGGATCGTCGACTATTCCGCCGGGATCGGAAAACGCTCGTTCGCCGCGATGGTGCCGGACAACGCCTACGGCAACGTGGTCGAGGCCGCGTTCAAGCAGGCGGTCGGCCGCAAGAACGGCCGCGTCGTCGCATTCGAGAAATATGGCGCCGATCGCGCGACGCCGGCGCGGACCGTGGCGCAGGCGCTCGGCCAGGCCGATGCGCTGCTGCTCGCCGACGACGGCGATTCGGTGGTCGCGACCGCCGATGCGCTGACCGCTGCCGGCGCCAATCTGCGCAACATCCAGCTGCTCGGCACCGGGCTGTGGGACAATCCGCGGGTGTTCGCGAGCCCGGCCCTGCAGGGCGGCCTCTACGCCGCGCCCGATCCGTCCGGTTTCCGCAGCTTCGCCGGCCGCTATCGCGCCAAATACGGCGGCGAGCCGGTGCGCACCGCAACGCTTGCCTATGACGCCGTGGCGCTGATGGCGGCGCTGGCGCGCACCCAGGGCGCGCAGCGCTTCGCGCCGGAGACGCTGACCAATCCATCCGGCTTTGCCGGCATCGACGGCCTGTTCCGCTTCCGCTCCGACGGCACCAATGAGCGCGGCCTTGCGGTCATGAAGGTGGCGTCCAGCGGCAGCACGCCGGTCGCAGGCTCGCCGAAGAGTTTTGGCGCCTAGTTTTCGTCAGGCGGTCAAGCTGCCTTGTCGAGCGCCGGAACCCGCCGGCTACTTTGCATGGGGTTGTTTTCGATATTTTGACGGCGTTCGTTCTAGGCCGCGAGATCCGCGACGACAGCGTCGAGCACCGGGAATCCCGACTTCGTCACGCGTAGCCGTCCGTCGGCATCGACGGCGATGGCGCCTTCCTCGCGCAGCATCGCGATCCGGTGCGGATCAAGCTTTCGGCCGGAAAGCTTCGCATAGCGGCTGGGATCGATGCCTTCGGCGAGCCGCAGCCCCATCAGCAGGAATTCGTCGGCGCGTTCTTCGCTGTTGAGGCTGTCATCGGTGACGACGCCATGGCCGCGTTCCTCGACGTTCAACAGCCAGGCCTCGGGGCGCCGCTCGGTCGCGGTCGCGTGCCTGACGCCGTCGATGTCGAGCCGGCCATGCGCGCCGGGGCCGATGCCGGCATATTGCTCGCCGCGCCAATAGACGAGGTTGTGCTTGCACTCGGCGCCGGCGCGGGCGTGGTTAGAGATCTCGTAGGCCGGCAATCCCTCGCGGGCGCAGACCTCCTGCGTCACGTCGTAGAGCGCGCGCGCGGTCGCTTCATCCGGGGTCTGCAATTTGCCGGCGGCATGCAGCCCGAAGAACGGCGTGCCTTCCTCGATCGTGAGCTGATAGAGCGACAGATGCTCGGCCGCTTCCGAGATCGCCTGCTTCAATTCGTCGGCCCACATCTGCGGCGTCTGGTCGGGCCGCGCGTAGATCAGATCGAACGAGTAGCGGTCGAACGCAGAGCGCGCGATCGCAACCGCGTCGAGCGCCTCGCGCGCGGTATGCAGGCGGCCCAATGCCTTCAGCGAAGCATCGTCCAGTGCCTGCACGCCGAGCGAGACGCGATTGACGCCGGCTGCGCGATAGCCGCGAAAGCGCGTCGCCTCAACGCTGGTCGGATTGGCCTCGAGCGTCACCTCGACGTCGCGCGAGACCTGCCAGTGCTTGCCGATCGCATCGAGCACGGCGCCGACGGTCTGCGGCTGCATCAGCGAGGGCGTGCCGCCGCCGAGGAAGATCGAGGAGACTTCGCGTCCCGGCACCCGCGCGGCCGTGGTCTCGATCTCGCGGGCGAACGCGCGCACGAAGCGCGCCTCGTCGACCGGCGCGTGCCGGACGTGGCTGTTGAAATCGCAATACGGGCATTTGGACAGGCAGAACGGCCAGTGCACGTAGACGCCGAAAGCTTCTCGTTCAGCGTGGCTCAAGGCAGATCTCCGCGAGCTTCACGAAGGCGCGGGCGCGATGCGACAGGCCGAGTCCGAGCGGCGGCAGGCCGTGCTTCTCGATGCTGCTCATCTCGCCAAAGGTCCGTGTGTAACCGTCGGGCAGGAACGCCGGATCATAGCCGAATCCGGCGGTGCCGCGCGGCGGCCAGACCAGGGTTCCGTCGGCGCGGGCCTCGACCTCTTCGAGGTGATCGTCGGGCCAGGCCACGCACAGCGCCGAGACGAAGTGAGCACTTCGGCGGTCCGGCGCGGTTGCGCCGCGCTCCTGCAGCAGGCGCTCGATCCGCGTCATCGCCGCCATGAAGTCCTTGCCCTCGCCGGCCCAGCGCGCCGAGTAGATCCCGGGCGCGCCGTCGAGCGCGTCGACCACGAGGCCGGAATCGTCGGCGAAGGCCGGCAGTCCCGTCGCCTTCGCCGCGGCGATCGCCTTGATCGCCGCATTGGCGCGAAAGTTGTCGCCGGTCTCCTCGGGCTCGGCGAGGCCGAGCTCGCCGGCCGACACCGCCTCGACGCCGTGCGGCGCCAGCAGTTCCCGCATCTCGGCAAGCTTGCCGGGATTATGGGTGGCGATGACGAGCCTTCCGGTGATTCGGCGGTGCATGACCAATCTGACTACGCCACCGCGATCTTTTGCAAGTCGACCAGACGCGCGACACCTTTGCGCGCCAGGGCCATCAGCGCCAGGAATTCGTCTTGCGAGAACGGCGTCTTCTCGGCGGTGCCCTGCACCTCGATGATGCGGCCGTCGCCGGTCATGACGAAATTGGCGTCGGTATCGGCCTCGGAGTCCTCGGCATAATCGAGATCGAGCACCGGCGTGCCCTGGTAGATGCCGCAGGAGATCGCCGCCACATTGTCGCGCAACACGTTGGTCTTCAGCATGTTGCGGGTCTTCATCCAGTTGATGCAGTCGGCCAGCGCCACCCAGGCACCGGTGATCGAGGCGGTGCGGGTGCCGCCATCGGCCTGGATGACGTCGCAATCGACCGTGATCTGGCGCTCGCCGAGCGCCTCGAGGTCGACGGCCGCGCGCAGCGAGCGGCCGATCAGCCGCTGGATCTCGACCGTGCGGCCGCCCTGCTTGCCGGCGGAGGCCTCGCGGCGGGTGCGTTCCAGGGTGGCGCGCGGCAGCATGCCGTATTCGGCGGTGACCCAGCCGCGGCCCTGGCCCTTGAGCCAGGGCGGCAACCGCTCTTCCAGCGTGGCGGTCACCAGCACATGGGTGTCGCCAAACTTCACCATGCAGGAACCCTCGGCATATTTGACGACGCCGCGTTCCAGCGACACGGGACGCAGTTCATCGGGCGCACGGCGGCTTGGCCGCATTGGAAATCCTCCAGAATTCCGAGAAAGTGGGTTGGGCGTGCTTGTAGGAGGGGGAAGGGGCAGCGGCAAGGGTTTTCGGCCCCGGTATGGTCCGGTGCCAGGGGGGCCGAATGCATGCTTGTCACCGGCCTCCGGGAGCGACAGATTAGGCAGCAATTGTGAAGGACTGGGAGTGTGACGCACCACGATCCGATAGGCCTGATCGCGCCGCATGCCGGGCTCGCCCAGCTTAACGAGCGTTCGCGCGACATTTTTCGTCAAATCGTCGAAAGCTATCTCGCGACCGGCGAGCCGGTCGGTTCGCGCAACATCTCGCGCTTGATCGCATTACCGTTGTCGCCGGCCTCGGTCCGCAATGTAATGTCGGACCTTGAGCAGCTCGGCCTGATCTATGCGCCGCACACCTCGGCGGGCCGGCTGCCGACCGAACTCGGCCTGCGTTTCTTCGTCGACGCCCTGATGCAGGTCGGCGACCTCACCGAGGCCGAGCGGCAATCGATCCAGACCCAGCTTGCGGCGGTCGACCGTGCGCAATCGGTCGAGGCAGCGCTTGGCGAAGCGTTGACGCGGCTGTCGGGGCTGACCCGTGCCGCAGCGGTGGTGCTGACGCAGAAGTCGAATGCGCGGCTGAAGCACATCGAATTCGTGCGGCTGGAGCCGGAGAAGGCGCTGGTCGTGCTGGTCGGCGAAGACGGCCAGGTCGAAAACCGGGTGCTGGCATTGCCGCCGGGCGTTCCCTCCTCGGCCCTGATCGAAGCGACCAATTTCCTCAATGCGCGGATCCGTGGCCGGACGCTGGCCGAAGCGCGGCTCGAGCTCGAGACCGCATTGACGCAGAACCGTGCCGAGCTCGATCAGCTCACGCAAAAGGTCGTCGCGGCCGGCATCGCGAGCTGGTCCGGCGGCGCAAATGAGGACCGCCAGCTGATCGTGCGCGGTCACGCCAATCTGCTCGAGGATCTGCATGCGCTGGACGATCTCGAGCGGATCAAGTCGCTGTTCGACGATCTCGAGACCAAGCGCGGCGTGATCGATCTGCTTGGCCGTGCCGAGCGCGGCGAGGGCGTGCGGATCTTCATCGGTTCGGAGAACAAGCTGTTCTCGCTGTCGGGTTCCTCCACCATCATCGCGCCATACGGCGACGCCCAGGGCCGGATCGTCGGCGTGCTCGGCGTGATCGGACCGACGCGGCTGAACTATGCGCGGGTGATCCCGACCGTCGATTATGCCGCGCGCATCGTCAGCAAGATGCTGGGCGGCTGACCGGAGCGGATTTCGCTTTCATTTGACGGTTTTCGTTGCTCAAGCCGGAGGTCCCTGTTCCCGAAGCCGGTATGTTGCGCTTGATTTTCGCCGCTCAAAGCACGATATCCCGGGCAGCAATCCCCAAGATTTGAACCGACGCGAGTTTTCGAGAAGGCAAGCCATGACCGATCCGAACCGGGCCAATGACAACACCGAGAATTCGGCGCCGACGGGTGAGCCCGTGGTCTCGAAGCCCTACATCATGCCTGACGATCCCGAGGCGGGATCGACCGAGGCGCTGACCAAGGAGCTCGCCGAGGCGCGCGACCGGACGCTGCGTACGCTGGCCGAGATGGAGAACCTCCGTCAGCGCACCCGCCGCGAGGTTGCCGACGCCAAGACCTATGGCATCACCGGCTTCGCCCGCGACGTGCTCGATATCGCCGACAATCTGCAGCGCGCGATCGATGCCGTGCCGGCCGAGACCAAGGAATCCGCCGATCCCGGCCTGAAGGCGCTGATCGAAGGCGTCGAGCTGACCGAGCGTTCGCTGCTCAACGCGCTGGAGAAGAACGGCGTCAAGAAGTTCGATCCGATCGGCGAGAAGTTCGATCCGAACTTCCAGCAGGCGATGTTCGAGGTGCCGGACACCTCGGTGCCGTCGGGCACGGTGGTGCAGGTCGTGCAGGCCGGCTACATGATCGGCGAGCGCATCCTGCGTCCGGCGCTGGTCGGCGTCTCCAAGGGCGGCGCCAAGGCCGCGCCGAGCGCCGACTTCACGGTCTGATTGCTGCGACGCCGGCCCTGAAGCTGTGAGCTTGCCGCTGTCGTGTCACGATGGCGGCTTCTCATGAGCCTTCGGCCAATAGGTGCCGAAGCTCCAGAGATTTCCTTCCGGGTCACGGCAGGCGAAATCACGACTGCCATAGTCGGTGTCGCGCAGTTCCATTTCGATCTTGGCGCCCGCCGCCCGGGCCTTCGCATGCAGGGCGTCGGGATCGTCGACCGCGATGTAGATTGAATCGGTGCGGCGGCCGGTGGCATCGCCGACCAGCCTGCCATAGGCATCGTCGCGGCTCTGGCCCAGCATCAGCATCGAGGAACCGTAGGCGAGCTCGGCGTGGTGGATCACGCCGCCGTCGCGGTAGACCACGTGCTCGGTGAATCCGATCACCGTCTTGAGCCATGAGATCATCGCCTCGGCGTCCTTGCAGCGCAGGGTCGGGTAGATGCGCGGGGGGTCGATGTCGTGCGTCATGTCACAGGCCTCCTTGGCTGATCGTGCCATCCTGCACGAGCCGATGCGGCTTCGGCTTGAAGGTTTGTTACCAGTCCTCGGAACGAACCAGCCGGCCACCGGTCAACGCCTGGCGGCGCGCCCATGCCGTTGGCGGTTCGCCGGCGAATTCGACGAATTCGCGGGCGAGGTGGGCCTGGTCGGCATAGCCGCTTTCCGCGGCGATCCCAGCCCAGCCGAGCCTGGATCCGCTTTGCGCAAGCCGGCTCGCCCGATGAAACCGCATCATGCGCGCCAGCGATTTGGGCGCGATGCCGAGCTCGGACCGAAACCGGCCGACCAGATGCTTGCGGCTCCAGCCGATCTCGCCGGCCAGTGCCGCGATGCTGATGGCGCCGGCCGAACGCGCCAGTCGTCGATAGGCGAACGCGATTTCGGGAGACGGCGTGTGGCCGGCGCGGCGAAGCACGAAATCCTCGATCAGGTCGAAACGGCGCTGCCAGCACGTCTCGGCGCCGAGACGCTCGCGCAGGCGATGACCCTCATGCCCAAGCACGTCCTCGATATCGATCATGCGTCCGGCAAGCTCGGTCACGGCGCCGCCGAAGAAGCTGTAAGCACCGAGCGGGGTGAAATCCACCTGCACGCAGGCGGCGTGGCCATCGGACTCGATGTAGACCGGTCCCGCATAGAGACCGGCAGCAAAGCTCTGCTGGCGGTCGTTCGCTTCAGGTTCGCGCCCGAGCGCGATCAGAAATGGGGAGCCGAAGCTGATGATCAGCGGCACGATCAGCGGCGCGGTCTGTCGCTGCGCGAACCGGCCGGTCGCGGTCTCGCGATAGCCGGTCATCGCGGCAATCAGTCCCGCGGTGCGCAGCGATGGTGCGCGCTGCAGGAATTCAAATGCGACGGGCGGCGCAAACTCGGCCATGCGAATCTCGCGCGAGGCGGCCTCTTACCCGATATCCGACGACTGGATCCGCTTGACGCCGGCCTTGTCCATGTCGGCCCAGGCCTTGGCCAGCGATCCCTGCGTGTCGATGCCGCGGCAGGCGTCCTCCACGACATAGGTTTCGAAGCCGGCCTTGCGCGCATCGAGCGCGGTCCATGCCACGCAGAAATCGGTGGCGAGCCCGGCCACGAAAACCCGCTCGACATTGCGCGCCTTCAGATAGGCGGCGAGCCCGGTGGTGGTCTTGCCGTCGGCTTCGGTGAAGGCGGAGTAGCTGTCGACGTCCTTGTGAAAGCCCTTGCGGATGATCAGCTCGGCCTGCGGGATCGCGAGCTCCTTCGACAGCGAGGCGCCGTCGGTGCCCTGCACGCAGTGGTCGGGCCACAGCACCTGCTTGCCGTAGGCGAGGTCGATGGTCTCGAACGGCTTCTTGCCGGCATGGACCGAGGCAAACGAGACGTGGCCCGGCGTGTGCCAGTCCTGCGTCATCACCACATTGGCAAAGCTCTTGGCGATCTTGTTGATGACCGGCACGACCTGCTCGCCGTCCTTCACCGCGAGACTGCCGCCGGGCAGGAAGCAGTTCTGGACGTCGATCACGAGCAGCGCGGAGCCATCGTCGGGCTTGATCGCAGCCGCCCAGAGACTCCTGGGAACCAGGGTTGCAAGCGCCAACGTGCCGAGGCCTGCAACTATCTGTCGTCGATCCAACATCGCGCCCCTCCTCGCTTTGATACCGCGCGAGGAGGCTAGTTCCGTTCGGCGAACGACGAAAGTGGGATTTTTCCGACCGGCCTTGCGAAGGGCCCGATCAGCCGCGCGGCTGGATGCCGTCGCGGACCGCGCGAAAGCGCGGGAAGGCGGTCTCCCAATCGGTGCGCGGCGAGCTGCCGATGATCCGCACCGATGTCTGCGCGCCGAACCGCAGCCACTGCACGATGGTCACCGGGGTGTTGTCCTTGCCGCTGATGGCGTCGATCCGCGTTTCGAAGCCGGGCTGGCCGTCGATCCGGATCGGTTCGGACATGGTGATCCGCCCGTCGCGCACGCCGGGGATCGTGGTGGCGATCTGCTGGGCAAAGCGGCCGCGGTCGTCGGGCGTGGCCGGCGCCGAAGCGATGACGCCGAGCAGCATGAAGGGCTTGGTCTCGAGGCCCTTGTCGTCGCCGTCGGCCATCAGCAGCGCAGCGCCCGGCGCCAGCATCCGGATATTCTTGAAATTGCTGAGCTCGGTGACCTTGAACGGCATCATGGCGAGCTGTTCGTCGACCGGCACCTCCTTGCGGATTTCGGCGGAGGCGAACATCTGCCGGACGGCGTCGTCGGTGTAGATCTTGCCCGCGTTCTCCGGCACCTGCACCGCGACATAGCCGGAGAAGGTCGGCCCCGGCAGGATCATGGAATAGCGCCGCACGTTGCTGGCGCCGTCGCGGGCGCTCTCCACGGTATAGTAGGCGAGGCCGGCCGGCGTCTCGAGGCTCTCGGGCTTGATGTTTCCGGTGCCGGCCGGGTTGGCCTTGAAGGCCGTCACGACCTCGTTGTAGGCGTCCGCGGGCAGGTCGGCGATCAGGACCTTGACGCCCTGGTCCTCGGTCTCGAAGCCGATGAAGGATTTGGCGCGGATGAGGCCCACCAGCGGTTTCATCCCGACATGCGCCCCCGGCGGAAACACCACGTCGGCGGCAAAGCCATGACAGGTGGCAGCAATCAGCAAGGCAACCGCAACGAGAACTCGAAAAGGCGTCATGGGGGATCTACCGGTTTTGCTTGGTGGCCGCGCAACGGGGCCGGTGCAGGGCTGGATGGCCTCTTCAGTCGGACCGCTTTTAGCGGTTTTGATGGCCCTGCAACAGGCCGCCAAATCTCCGCTCCAGGCCAGCCGGTTCGATTCCATGGGCTTTTCGCCTTGATTGGCGGGCACTTTCCAGTTTCCCGAGGTTTCCAGGAACGACCACCTGCGGCCGCCAGCGGCCAAACAGCGCGCCCTCGACCCGTGCGCCGCTCTCGCATACGACGTTTGTGAGCGTTCACTCAACAGCGCTGACGTCGCGCCGTTGACGTCGCGGTCGACGGCGGGCGGCATTCTTGCCGATTTGTTAACTCGGTCTGGGCTTGAACCGGTGCCGCGGCCGGACTGACACAATCTTTCAAACGTCAGTCTTTTCAGGCCTCAACGTTGCGTCCAGTCCTTGCGGGCAGGACCCTCTCTCCTATATCAGGCTCACCGTCGCAATATCGCGAGTATGTGAACGTCTGGGGGTTCGGTACGGAGCGCCGTCAGGGCCCAACCAACCTGCCGTAGCAAAGAGGATATCAAAACCATGGGTAAGGTCATTGGGATCGACCTCGGCACCACGAATTCGTGCGTCGCCGTGATGGATGGCAAGAACGCCAAGGTGATCGAGAATGCCGAGGGCATGCGAACGACGCCGTCGATCGTTGCTTTCACCGACGATGGCGAGCGCCTTGTCGGACAGCCGGCGAAGCGCCAGGCGGTGACCAATCCCGAGCGTACGTTCTTTGCGGTGAAGCGCCTCATCGGCCGCCGCTATGACGACCCGATGGTCGAGAAGGACAAGAAGCTCGTTCCCTACAAGATCGTCAAAGCATCGAACGGCGATGCCTGGGTCGAAGCCGACGGCAAGACCTATTCGCCCTCGCAGGTCTCGGCCTTCATTCTGCAGAAGATGAAGGAGACCGCTGAGGCGCATCTCGGCCAGAAGGTCGATCAGGCCGTCATCACGGTTCCTGCTTATTTCAACGACGCGCAGCGTCAGGCCACCAAGGACGCCGGCAAGATCGCCGGCCTCGAAGTGCTGCGCATCATCAACGAGCCGACTGCCGCCGCGCTCGCCTACGGTCTCGACAAGACGAAGGCCGGCACGATCGCCGTGTACGATCTCGGCGGCGGCACCTTCGACGTCTCGATCCTCGAGATCGGCGACGGCGTGTTCGAGGTGAAGTCGACCAACGGCGACACCTTCCTCGGTGGTGAAGACTTCGACATGCGCCTGGTCGGCTACCTCGCCGACGAGTTCCAGAAGGAGCAGGGCATCAACCTGCGCAACGACAAGCTCGCTTTGCAGCGCCTGAAGGAAGCCGCCGAGAAGGCCAAGATCGAGCTGTCGTCGACCACGCAGACCGAGATCAACCTGCCGTTCATCACGGCCGACCAGACCGGTCCGAAGCATCTGACGATGAAGCTGACCCGCGCCAAGTTCGAGGCGCTGGTGGCCGACCTCGTCGAGAAGACCATCGAGCCGTGCCGCAAGGCGCTGAAGGATGCCGGCCTGACCGCCGGCGAGATCGGCGAAGTGGTGCTGGTCGGCGGCATGACCCGCATGCCGAAGATCCAGGAAGTGGTGAAGCAGTTCTTCGGCAAGGAGCCGCACAAGGGCGTCAATCCCGACGAAGTCGTCGCGATCGGCGCTGCGATCCAGGCCGGCGTGCTGCAGGGCGACGTCAAGGACGTGCTGCTGCTCGACGTGACCCCGCTGTCGCTGGGCATCGAGACGCTGGGCGGCGTGTTCACCCGCATCATCGACCGCAACACCACGATCCCGACCAAGAAGAGCCAGGTGTTCTCGACGGCCGAAGACAATCAGGGCGCCGTTACCATCCGCGTCTTCCAGGGCGAGCGTGAAATGGCGGCCGACAACAAGATGCTCGGCCAGTTCGACCTGATGGGCATTCCGCCGGCTCCGCGCGGCATGCCGCAGATCGAGGTGACCTTCGACATCGACGCCAACGGCATCGTCAACGTCTCGGCCAAGGACAAGGCGACCGGCAAGGAACAGCAGATCCGGATCCAGGCATCCGGCGGTCTGTCCGAGGCCGACATCGACAAGATGGTCAAGGACGCCGAGGCCAATGCGGCCGAGGACAAGAAGCGCCGCGAGGCGGTCGACGCCAAGAACCATGCCGACGGCCTGGTTCATTCGACCGAGAAGGCTTTGGCCGAGCACGGCTCGAAGATTCCGGAGACGGATCGTCGCGCCATCGAGGACGCCGTCAGCGACCTCAAGGAAGCGCTGAAGGGCGACGACGCCGAGGCGATCAAGGCCAAGACCAACACGCTGGCGCAGGCTTCGATGAAGCTCGGCGAGGCCATGTACAAGCAGCAGGCCGAGGCCGATGCGGCCAAGGACGCTGCAAAGGATGACGTTGTCGACGCGGAGTTCACCGAGGTCGACGACGACAAGAACAACAAGAAGTCTGCCTAAGCGGGCTTGCGATCATGACCCTCACACCAAAGAGTACGCGACGCGTCTCGGAGGAGTGGGGGTCATTTTTCTTTAAGGCGATCGCTGCATCTTCCAGACAGGCGCAATCCTTGACGCAATCCTCTGCGCAATCCTTGGCGATCGCGACGAACTTCGGACGGAATTGAAGTATGTCCACCAAGCGCTGCTATTACGAGACCCTCGAGGTCGAGCGGAACGCGGACGAGACCAAGCTCAAATCGGCTTTCCGCAAGCTCGCGATGAAATGGCATCCGGACAAGAACCCGGGCGACGCCACCAGCGAGGTCCGGTTCAAGGAAATCAACGAAGCCTATGAGGTGCTGAAGGACGGCGACAAGCGCGCCGCCTATGACCGCTTCGGCCATGCCGCTTTCGAGCAGGGCATGGGCGGTGGCGGTCCCGGCTTCGGCGCCGGCTTCGCCTCCTCCTTCTCCGATATCTTCGAGGACCTGTTCGGCATGGCCGGGCAGCGCCGCGGCGGCGGCGGCCGCGAACGCGGTGCCGACCTGCGCTACAACATGGAGATCACGCTCGAGGAGGCCTTCCAGGGCAAGACCGCGCAGATCGAGATCCCGGTTTCGGTGACCTGCGAATCCTGCTCCGGCACCGGCGCCAAGGCCGGCACCAAGCCGAAGACCTGCTCGCATTGCGGCGGCGCCGGCCGTATCCGGCAGGCCCAGGGCTTCTTCACGCTGGAGCGGACCTGCCCCGGCTGTCAGGGCCGCGGCCAGATGATCGAGGACGCCTGCGCCTCCTGCGCCGGGTCCGGCCGGGTGACGCGCGAGCGCACGCTGTCGGTCAACATTCCCCCGGGCGTCGAGGACGGCACCCGCATTCGTCTCGCCGGCGAGGGCGAGGCCGGTGTCCGCGGCGGGCCGCCCGGCGACCTCTACATCTTCCTGTCGCTGACCACGCACCAGTTCTTCCAGCGCGATGGCGCCGACCTGCACTGCCGCGTGCCGATCTCGATGGTCACCGCAGCCCTCGGCGGCGAATTCGAGGTGCCGACCATCGACAAGGGCAAGACCAAGGTGAAGGTGCCGGCCGGGACCCAGTCCAGCCGCCGATTCCGCATCGCATCAAAGGGTATGCCGGTGCTCCGCTCGCGCCAGACCGGCGACATGTATGTCCAGGTTGTGGTCGAAACGCCGCAGAATCTGACCAAGAAGCAGCAAGAATTGCTGATGGAGTTCGAAAAACTGTCGTCCGGCGCAACGCAACCGGAGGCAGCGGGTTTCTTCTCTAAGGTCAAGGACTTCTTCGGAAGCCGCACCGTCTAGCCGCAGTCGTTATGCTTGACCGTAACGACTTCGATCTATACGTGTTTATGACTGTTTTCTGACAACCGCTCGATTGTGCGCGGTCCCGCCTGGTAGCGACATGCCTCTGCAATCGTCCGTGCGTGCGTCGAAGAAGCCCCTCCGTCTCGACGACGAGGTTCGATTTCTCCGTTCATGGATCGAGAAGCCGCTGCATATGGGCGCGGTGATGCCGTCCGGACGGCTGCTTGCGCGCACCATGGCGCAATATGTCGATCCCGAGTCCGAAGGACCGGTTGTCGAGCTCGGACCCGGCACCGGTGCGATCACCAATGCGTTGATCGAGCATGGCGTCGATCAAAAGCGCCTCGTCCTGGTTGAGTACAATCCCGGCTTCTGTGCGCTGCTGCGCGAGCGCTATCCGCAGGCCAAGGTGGTCCAGGGCGACGCCTACAGGCTTCGCGATACGCTGTGGGACGTCATGAAGTCTCCGGCCTCGGCCGTGGTTTCCGGCCTGCCGCTGGTCACCAAGCCGATGCTGACCCGCCTGAAGCTGGTCCGCGACGCCTTCCTGGCCCTCGCGCCCGGTGCGCCGTTCGTCCAGTTCACCTATTCGGTGGCGCCGCCGATTCCGAAGTCGCTGCCCGGCGTGTCCACAGAGGCGTCCGAGCGGATCTGGATGAACCTTCCGCCCGCGCGGGTCTGGGTGTATCGCAAGGGTTGATTGCCCTGCGTTGTCGCGCTGGGCACGCGCCCTAACCGCGATTTCGAAATGTCCGCGCTGAAAATCCTCGTGATCCCCGGATCGCTGCGATCAGGCTCGCTCAACGCGAAGCTCGCCGCTGTGCTGGCGCAGGAGTTCGCGCAGTCGGGGGCCGACGTCACCCGTATTTCGCTCGGCGATTTTCCGCTGCCGATCTATGACGGCGATTTGCAGGCCAAATCGGGCGTGCCGCAGCACGCCGTCAATCTGAAGCGGATGATCGCCGCCCATCATGGCGTGCTGATCGTGACGCCGGAATATAATTCCTCCGTGCCGGCGCTGGTGAAGAACACGATCGACTGGGTGAGCCGCGTGCAGGATCCGCACGAGACCCGTGGCCAGGTGTTCCACGGCCGCGCATTCGCGCTCGCTGCGGCATCCGGCAACCGGCTCGGCGGCACGCGCGCGCTGGCGGCGCTGCGCCTGATCCTGACGGCGTGCCATGCCGCCGTGATCCCAAACCAGCTCGCGCTGTCATTCGCCGAGCAGGCCTATGACGACATGGATCGTCTGAAGCACCAGGCCGACGTCGATATGATGCGGGCGCTGGTGCGGCAGCTGATCGACCATTCCCAACGCATGATGTGAGGTGACATGCAGCTAGCCAAGATCGCTCCAAAAGACCGGTTGATTGTGGCGCTCGACTTGCCGTCGGTCGCCAGCGCCGAGGCGATGATCGACAGGCTCGGCGACAGCGTCACCTTCTATAAGATCGGCTATCAGCTCGGTTACGCCGGCGGCCTCGCGCTGGCGAAGCAGCTTGCGGGCAGCGGCAAGAAGGTCTTTCTCGATCTCAAGCTGCACGACATCGGCAACACGGTGGCGCGCGGGGTCGAAAGCGTCGCCGCTCTCGGCGCGACCTTTCTCACCGTGCATGCCTACCCGCAGACCATGAAGGCGGCGGTCGAGGCGCGTACCGGCTCCGGCCTGAAGATCCTCGCGGTGACGGTGCTGACCTCCTACGATGACGCTGACCTGCACGCAGCGGGCTATCGCCTCAACGTCTCCGATCTCGTCGAAGCGCGCGCCAGGCAGGCGCAGGCGCTCGGTGTCGACGGCCTCGTCAGCTCGCCCGAGGAAGCTGCCGCCCTGCGCAAGATCGTGGGTGATCGGATGAACCTGGTGACCCCGGGCATCCGCCCGGCGGGTTCGGCGACCGGCGACCAGAAGCGCATCATGACGCCGGCCCGTGCCATTGCCGCCGGCGCCGATTATCTGGTGGTCGGACGTCCGGTGATGGAAGCCGCCGATCCGAAAGCCGCGGCCGAAGCCATTCATGCCGAGATCGCCCAGGCACTCGCCTGAGCCAACAACAAGGGAGAACAGAGATGGCGAAGGGATACTGGATTGGACGCGTCGACGTTCACAATGAGGAGGGCTACAAGCCCTACATGGCGGCCAACCCCGCCATCTTCCAGAAATTCGGCGGCAAGTTCATCGTGCGCGGTGGCAAGTTCACCGGCGTGGAAGGCCAGAGCCGCTCGCGCAACGTCGTGATCGAATTCCCCGATTACGCGACCGCGCTCGCTTGCTACCAATCGCCGGAATACCAGGCCAATATCAAGGTGCGGCAGCCACACTCGATCGCCGACCTGATTATCATCGAGGGGCACGAGAGCCCGTAGCCCGGACGCCAGCCCGCCGGTTCGGTTGCCCGGAACAGCCGCCGCCGACCGCCGTTTGAGCATGATCCCCGCGCAAACGCGTTCCGCGTTTGCCGCGCCGGAAAACCGGTTTCCCCTTTGCCGGTTCATGCTTTATACGGCGGTGAGAGGTGAGCCATGGCTGACATGCGTCTGATTGTTGCGGGAGCCGGCGGCCGGATGGGCCGCACGCTGACGCGGGTGATTTCCGAAACCCCGGGGGCGGTGCTGGTCGGCGCGCTGGAAGCGCCGGGCTCGGAACTGCTCGGCAAGGACGCCGGCGTGCTCGCCGGTCTTCCCGCCAACGGCGTCGCGTTGTCGGCCGATCTGTGGTCGATGTCCGCGGCTGCCGACGGCATCCTGGATTTCACCGTGCCGGCCGCGACCATCGCCAATGTCGCGATCGCGGCCGAGCGCGGCCTTGTTCACGTCATCGGCACCACCGGCCTGTCGCAGTCCGACGACGCGGTGATCCGCAGCGTCACCAACCGCGCCATCGTGGTGAAATCGGGCAATATGAGCCTCGGCGTCAATCTGCTTGCCGCGCTGGTCAAGCGCGTCGCGCAATCGCTCGACCAGAGCTTTGACATCGAAATTCTCGAGATGCACCACAAGTCCAAGATCGACGCGCCGTCCGGCACTGCGCTGATGCTCGGCGAAGCTGCCGCTGCCGGACGCCAGATCGCGCTGGACCAGCATTCGGCGCGCGGCCGCGACGGCCTGACCGGGGCGCGGCGTCCCGGCGATATCGGCTTTGCCTCGCTGCGCGGCGGCACCGCGGCCGGCGATCACAGCGTGATCTTTGCCGGTCCTTCGGAGCGCATCACGCTCTCGCATCATGCCGAGGATCGCGCGCTGTTCGCGCAAGGCGCGCTGAAGGCGGCGCTGTGGGCGCATGGCAAGAAGCCCGGCATGTATTCGATGACCGACGTTCTCGGGTTGAGCGACTGAGATCGCCCGACGAAATAAAATCCAGCCAAGCGAAAACGGAATCTGAAATGAGTGATCGTCTTCTTGTGCTCGTTCGTCATGGTCAGAGCGAATGGAATCTGAAGAACCTGTTCACCGGGTGGAAGGACCCCGATCTCACCGAGCAGGGCATCACTGAGGCCAACGACGCCGGCCGCAAGCTGAAGGCGCAGGGCCTGTCATTCGACGTCGCCTTTACGTCAGACCTGACGCGCGCGCAGCACACGCTGAAGCTGATGCTGGAGCAGATCGGCCAGACCGGATTGCCGACCACGAAGAATCTGGCGCTCAATGAGCGCGACTACGGCGATCTCTCGGGCCTCAACAAGGACGACGCCCGCAAGAAGTGGGGCGAGGACCAGGTCCTGGTCTGGCGCCGCTCCTACGACGTCCCGCCGCCCGGCGGCGAGAGCCTGAAGGATACGCTGGCGCGCACGCTGCCCTATTACGTGCAGGAGATCCTGCCCGGCGTGCTGCGCGGCCAGCGCACGCTGATTGCCGCCCACGGCAATTCGCTGCGCGCGCTGATCATGGTGCTGGAGAAGCTTTCGCCGGAGCAGATCCTCAAGCGCGAACTCGCGACCGGCGCGCCGGTGGTCTATCGGCTCAACGCCGATTCCACCGTTGCGTCCAAGGTCGATTTGGCGGGGTAAGCGATCAAGTCCAGTGATCCGTCATCCTGAGGTGCGAGCGGAGCGAGCCTCGAAGGATGCACGGCCACCAGCCGGGCCGTCGACCCTTCGAGACGCGCTTCGCGCTCCTCAGGGTGACGTTGACAGACCGTACGGTCGCACCAGACGGCTAGTGCAATCCCACCTGGCCGGCTTCCCAGCCCAGCATCGCCTGCTTGCGGGTGATGCCCCAGTGATAGCCGGTCAGCGCGCCGCTCTTGCCGAGTGCGCGATGGCAGGGCACCACGAACGACACTGGATTGCGGCCGACCGCGGCGCCGACGGCGCGCGAGGCCTTGGGGTTGTCGATCTTGCTGGCGATGTCGGAATAGCTCACGGCGCGGCCCATCGGGACCTTGAGCAGCGTCTCCCACACCCGCACCTCGAAGTCGGTGCCGATCAAGACGACGCGCAGCGGCTGGTCTGCCCGCCACAACCGTGTATCGAACACGCGCTGCGCCAGTGCGGTAGTGCCGTCGGTGTCCTCGACAAAGGTCGCGTTCGGCCAGCGGCGCTTCATGTCGGCGAACGCGGTCTGCTCGTCGCCGGGGTCGGCGAAGGCAAGCCCCGCGAGCCCGCGGTCGGTTGCGATCACGATCGCGGTGCCGAACGGCGAGGGGTGGAAGCCGAAGCGCAGCGTCATGCCGCCGCCGCCGGTCTTCCATTCGCCGGGCGACATCGCCTCATGCGTGACGAACAGATCGTGCAGCCGTCCCGGCCCTGAGAGGCCTGAGTCGAGTGCGGCGTCGAGCACGCTGGCGGAATCGCGCAGCAGGTTCTTGGCGTGGTCGAGGGTCAGCGCCTGCATGAAGGCCTTTGGCGTCAACCCGGCCCAGCGGCGGAACAGATGGTGCAGTTCATCCGGCGTCACAGCGGCGGCGTTGGCCATCGCTTCGATGGTCGGCTGCGCGCGCCAGTGCTCCGAGATGAACGCGATGGCGCGCCGTACCGAGTCATAGTCGCGCAGCGCGGCGCTCTGGTGGAAGCCCGGCTTGGCCAGGCGCTGGTCATGTATGGCGAGTGTCATCATGGTGTCTGATTTAGGAGCCATGGCGCATCCAAACCACCCGATTTCCGACAAGCTCGATTACGTGATGGGATTGTAAGTCGGGCCGCGTTTCGCGGTGTTCAGCGCAGCGGTCAAGGCTTTGGAAAAGCTGGCCTTTTCGTCCGGGCCGAGGAAGCTGCCGACGCTGACCCGGCGGCCCCGGGACACCAGGTAAAGCCGCTCGATACCGAACTCCTCGTGCGAGATCTGCTCGAACCGCACCCAGAGCGGGTTGAGCACCCATTCCACCACATGGCCGCGGTGACTGATCCGGCGCACCCGCAGTTCCGACGGCGTGACGGTGATCTCTTCGCTCGCTTTGGCGGAGCGGAAATTGACCTTGAACGCCCAGTAGATCACCAGCACGTCGAGCCCGAAGAAACCGAAGATCGGCCAGGCGCCCAGCCACCAGAACACAACGCCGGCGATGAAGCTGACCACGGTGACGAACGACATCAGCACGATGAAGCCGGTGCGATTCAGCGAACGGTGCGGCGTCAGCAGCGCCGAGAACAGTTTCGGCTCCGCCTCGGGCGCATCGACGTCGAGGTCATTGGCCCCGAGGTCTTCCCTGGGGTCTTCGCCCGGATCAAAGTCGTTGCCTGCGGTCATGACGTATCAGTATATCCCGTTCATGGCCAAAATCATCCGCTCTCAACGCGCCAGCACCTCAAGCGTTCGGTCCGCGCCGAAGAAGAAAGCCGCGAAGGCGGCAATACCGCAGCCCAAACGCGCGGCAAAGAAGCCGGCGACCAAGGCCGCCAAGAAGGCTGCCAAGAAAACTGCAAAGCCGAAGCCATGGACGGCGGAGGAGGTCTTTGAGGCCTTCGACCGGTTCCGCAAAGCCAATCCCGAGCCGAAGGGCGAGCTCGAGCATCTCAACCCCTACACGCTGCTGGTCGCGGTGGTGTTGTCGGCGCAGGCAACCGATGCCGGCGTCAACAAGGCGACGCGGGCGCTGTTCGCAATCGCCGACACGCCGGCGAAGATGCTTGAGCTCGGCGAAGACAGAGTGCGCGACTACATCAAGACCATCGGGCTCTATCGCAACAAAGCGAAGAACGTCATCGCGCTGTCCGAGAAGCTGATCGCCGAATTCGGCAGCGAGGTGCCGCGTACCCGCGCCGAAATCGAATCATTGCCCGGTGCCGGCCGCAAGACTGCGAATGTCGTGCTCAACATGGCGTTCGGCGAACACACGATGGCGGTCGACACCCATGTGTTCCGGGTCGGCAACCGCACCGGTCTCGCGCCCGGCAAGACGCCGCTCGAGGTCGAGCTCGGATTGGAGAAGGTGATCCCGACCGAGTTCATGCTGCACGCCCATCACTGGCTGATCCTGCATGGCCGCTATACCTGCCTCGCCCGCGGTCCGCGTTGCGACGTATGTCTGATCAATGATCTTTGCCGGTGGCCGGAGAAGACCGTCTAAGGCATGATCATCATCATGTGTTGGCAAATTGTCCGGCGTTCCGGGTGTGACTTACGGGAGTGTGGTGTGACAGAGCAGGTTCAAGACAGTCGGCTATCCGCCAGCCAGACCGCGCCTGCCCCGGCGGCCGCGCCAGCCAAGCCACAGCCCGTGGCGAGCGGCTTCTGGAGCCGTTTCGCCATTCCGTTGTTTGCGGTGCTGGCTGCGCTCGTGTTCGTCGCGGTGGCGACCACGCATTGGGACGCCTGGGTCGGCGGCGCCACCATCCAGACCACCAATGATGCCTATGTGCGCGCCGAGTTGACCCAGCTCAGTAGCCGCGTGTCCGGCGAAGTGCTCACGGTCGCCGTCTCCGATTTCCAGCGCGTCAAGGCCGGCGATCTCCTGGTGCAGATCGATCCTGCCGATTATCAGGCGCAGGTCGCGCAGGCCGAGGCGGGAGTGGTCGGCGCGCAGGCCGCGCTCGATAACCTCAACAACCAGGTCGAGCTGCAATATGCGACCATCGCGCAGGCCGAGGCCTCGCGGCTATCCGCGGAGGCGCAGCAGACCCTGGCGCGCCAGGAGCAAGAGCGTCAGCAGTCGCTGTCGCAAACCGACGCCGGCACGCGGCAGCGGCTCGAGCAGGCCACCGCATCCTATGCCAAGTCGGAGGCCGACGTGCAGGCCAGCCGCGCGGTGATCGCAGCGCAGCGCCATCAGCTCGAGGTCCTGCAAGGCACCAAGAAGCAACGCGCCGCCGACCTCGACGCCGCCAAGGCGCTGCTGGCATCGGCCAGGCTCAAGCTTGGATACACGAAGATCGTCGCGCCATTCGACGGCGTCACCGGCGAGCGTCAGGTGCAGCCGGGCGATTATGTCAACATCGGCACCAATCTGATCAACGTCGTGCCGCTGCCGAACGTCTATGTGATCGCCAACTACAAGGAAACCCAGCTGACCAACGTCAAGCCGGGTCAGCCGGTCGAGATCACCGTGGACACATTCTCCGGTCAGAAGTTGCGCGGCGTCGTCGAGCGCATCGCGCCGGCGAGCGGATCGCAATTCGCGCTGCTGCCGCCCGATAACGCCACCGGCAATTTCACCAAGGTGGTGCAGCGCATCCCGGTGCGCATCCAGTTCGACAAGGGCCAGCCGTTGCTCGCGCGCCTTCTGCCGGGCATGTCGGTGGTGACGCGGATCAACACCGGCGAGGCGGTCGCCAATGGCGGAAAATGACGACCGCAACAGCGGCCCGGTTTCGCGCGGCGACGTCGCGCGCTATCCGGTCTTCGCGGTCGTTGCCGTGCTGCTCGGCGCGTTCCTGGCGAATTTCGACAGCCGCTTGACCTCGGTCGGCCTGCCCGACCTGCGGGGCGCGTTCTCGCTCACCTTCGACGAGGGCGCGTGGCTCTCGACCGCGGCGATCGGCTCGCAGATCTTCATCGCGCCCGCGGTGGCCTGGCTCGCCACCGCGTTCGGCTTGCGGCGCGTGCTCGGAATTCCGAGCTTGGTCTATGCGGTGGTCTCGCTGACCATCCCGTTCGTGCACGACTACACGACGCTGATCGTGCTCAGCATCGCCCACGGCATGCTGCTCGGCACCTTCGTGCCGGCGACGCTGATGATCATCCTGCGCAATTTGCCGATCCGCTGGTGGCTGCCCGCGATCGCGATGTATTCGATCCGCGTCGGCTTCGCGCTGGATTCGTCGAGCTCACTGGTCGGATTCTATGTCGAGCACCTCGGCTGGCAGTGGCTGTATTGGCAGGGCGTCGTGGTCGCGCCGCTGATGGGATTGATGGTGTATCTCGGCACGCCGAACGAGCCGGTCAATCGCGACCTGCTGCACCATGCCGATTGGGGCGGTATGCTGCTGCTCGGCGCCGGCCTGGGGATGGTTTACGCCGGCCTCGATCAGGGCAACCGGCTGGACTGGCTGTCGTCGGGCACCGTGATGGCGCTCCTGATCGGGGGCGGCCTGTTGATCGTCGCCTTCATGATCAACGAGACGGCCGCGCGCCGGCCGTGGGCGCATTTCAACGTGCTGTTCTCGCGCAATATCGGGCTCTCGCTGATCGTCACCCTGCTGTACACATTGACCAGCCTGTCGAATTCGTCGCTGGTGCCGAATTTCCTCGGTACCATCGGCGCGCTGCGGCCGGAGCAATCGGGCGTGCTGCTGTTCACCTACGGCGCGCTGCCGATGTTCGTGCTGGTGCCGATCTCGATTGTCCTGTTGCGTCACCTCGATCCGCGCATCGTCGTGGTGCTCGGATTCTCGGCATTCGCCGCCGCCAATCTCTGGGGCACGCAGCTGAGCCATGTCTGGGCGCGCGAGGATTTCGTCGGCATCGTCCTGCTCACGTCGGTCGGGCAGGCGTTCACGCTGCTGCCGATCATCATCATGGCGCTGTCCAATTCCGATCCGTCGCGGGCGACGGCGTTCGCGGCCTATATCCAGATCATGCGGCTCGGCGGCGCCGAGATCGGCATCGCCCTGATGGGCACCTGGCTGCGCGTCCGCGAGCAGATCCATTCGAACTATCTCGGACAGCACGTCCAGAGCGGCGATGTCGACGTCGTCAACCTGCTGAAGCGGTTGGCCGGTGAATTCTCCGGCCACGGCATCGGGACGGCGACGGGACGTGCCATTGGCACGCTCGCGGCGCTGGTGCAGCGCGAGGCCAACACGCTCGCCTACATTGACGGCTTCTGGCTGTGTTTCTGGATCGCGATCCTGGCGCTGTTGCTGGTCGCCCTGATCACGCGCGCGCCGCAGGGTCCGCTGTCGCCGGTGCCGCTTGCCTTCGTGAAGAACGTGCTGCGCAGGTTGGGCGCCGCCGCTTCCTGATTTGCGAACGGCGCGGATATCACCGCCGGGGTCAATTTATAGTGAATGCGGCGCCCCCTCTATCTCGCGGGCGCCTGAAATATTTTGCACGTCGCGTGGTTCCACAAGCGGGGGAACGGGAGCCACGATGATCGAGACCAAGCAGACGGCCGCGCTTGTTTCCATGGCGACGGCGGTTCCACCGCATCTATTCCATCAGGGACAAATCCTGCAGGCCGCGCGCGACCTTCTCGCCGACCGCTATCCGGAGTTCGAGACGCTCTCCAGCCTGTTCGCCAACACCGGCATCCAGCATCGCTACGGCGTGAAGCCGATCGAATGGTATCTCGAACGGCGCGGTTGGCCGGAGCGCACGCAGGCGTTCCTGGAAGGCGCGGAGGCGCTGTTCGTCGATGTCGCCCGCAAGGCGATTGCCCGTGCCGACCTGACCGGCAGCGACATCGACGTCGTGGTCACGGTCTGCTCGACGGGCATCGCCACGCCGACGCTGGAGGCGCGCGTCGCCGGCCAACTCGGCCTGCGGACCGATGTGTCGCGCGTGCCGGTGTTCGGCCTCGGCTGCGCGGGCGGCGTGTCGGGCCTGTCGATCGCGGCGCGGCTGGCGCAGGCGCAGCCGGGCGCGAACGTGCTGCTGGTCGCACTCGAGCTCTGCACGCTCGCGGTCCGCCACGATGAGCTCACCAAGGCGAACATCGTCGCCGCCAGCCTGTTCGGCGATGGCGCGGCCGCGATCGTGCTGCGCGCCGGCGACGGCGGTGCGACGCGGATCGAGGCGGCCAGCGAAAAGCTGTGGCCGGATACGCTCGGCATCATGGGCTGGACGGTCGATCCGGAAGGATTCGGCGTCGTTTTCCAGCGCACCATTCCGGATTTCGTCCGCGACCATGTTGGACCAGCCGTTGCCGAAATCCTGGCGCGGATGGAGCTGACGGCCGATGACATCGACCGCTTCCTCTGCCATCCCGGCGGCGCCAAGGTCATCGCCGCGCTGGAGCGGGCGCTCGCGCTCGATCAGGGCACGCTCGATCACGAACGCGACGTCATCGCGGCGTGCGGCAACATGTCGGCCCCGACGGTTCTCTTCGTCCTCGACCGCGCCCGCGCCAGGGGCTTGCCGCCGCGCTCGCTGCTCACGGCGCTCGGGCCCGGCTTCACGCTCAGCTGCGTTGCGCTCAGGCACGCGGCATGAGCCTCGCTGCGGTTATCCTTGCGCTGGTCACCTTGCAGCGTCTCGGCGAGCTCGTGCTGTCGCGTCGCAACACGGAGCGGCTGCTGGCGCGCGGCGCGATCGAGGTCGGCGCCAGGCATTACCCGCTCATCGTGCTGGTTCATGCCGGCTGGCTGACCGCGCTGTGGATCTGGGGCCGCAACCAGGATGTCAACTTGGCCATACTCGCGGCCTTTCTGCTGCTGCAAGGCTTGCGGTTGTGGATCCTCGCTGCGCTCGGACCGCGATGGACCACGAGGATCATCGTCTTGCCGGGCGCGCCGCTGGTCGCATCCGGGCCGTACCGATATTTTCCGCATCCAAACTATGCCGTCGTCGTCGGTGAGATCGCGCTGCTTCCGCTCGCACTGCATCTGCCGGTGCTGGCGCTGATCTTCACCGTGCTCAATCTTGCGGTGCTTGCGATCCGGATTCGCACCGAGAGCCGCGCGCTCTCGGTTGCGGACTGGCCGCGCGTCAGCACGCCATGAGCGACCGGGCGGAGCATCGCGCCGACAGCCCGTCGGCGGCGACCTGGGCAGGCTTTCTCCTGATGTGCTTCGGCATGTTCATGGCGATCCTCGACATCCAGGTCGTCGCGACCTCGCTGCCGACGATCCAGCGCGCGCTCGCGATCACGCCTTCCGCGATGAGCTGGATCCAGACCGCCTATCTGATCGCGGAGGTGATCGCGATCCCGCTGACCGGATTGTTCACCCATGCGCTGTCGCTGCGATGGCTGTTCGCGATCGCCGTGAGCCTGTTCACCGTTGCCTCGGTCGGCTGCGCCTTCAGTGGCGGCTTTGCGGTGCTGCTGGTGTTTCGCGTGCTGCAGGGATTTTCCGGCGGCGTCCTGATCCCCGCGGTGTTCTCCGCCGTGTTCACGCTGTTCCCGGCACGCCTTCATGCCGTAGCCACCACGATCGGCGGCGTCGTCGCGGTGCTCGCGCCGACGGTTGGACCTGTTGTCGGCGGCTGGATCACACAGACCTGGTCGTGGCCGTGGCTGTTCCTGATCAATCTGATTCCGGGAACGATCGCGGCGACGGTCACGCCGCTGCTGCTTCCGAAGCAGAGCGTGAATCTCCGCGCCTTCGCCAGACTGGATACATGGTCGCTGGTCCTGCTCGCGGCGGCGCTCGCAAGTTTTATGATCGGTCTGAAGGAAGCGCCGCAGCGCGGCTGGGCCTCGATGCCTTGCCTGAGCCTGCTGATCGGAAGCATGGCCGGGATCGCGCTGCTGATCCGGCGCACGCTCCGCGCGGCGGATCCGATCGCGCGATTGAACTTGTTCAGGCGGCGTTCGTTCGCGATCGGCTGCGCCCTGAGCTTCTGCCTCGGCGTCGGCCTGTATGGATCGACCTATCTGATGCCGGTGTTCCTCGGCTTCGTCCGCCGCCACGATGCCTTCGAGATCGGCACCATCATGCTGGTCACGGGGGTTGCGCAGCTGATCGCCGCGCCGCTGGCGGCAATCCTCGAAAGCCGCGTCGGCGCGCTTCTGTTGACTGCGACTGGCTTCGCCTTGTTCGCGCTCGGTCTCGGCTTGAGCGCCTTTCAGCCGCGCACCGCGGATTTCGGCGAGATGTTGTGGCCGCAGATCGTACGCGGCGTCGCGATCATGTTCTGCCTGCTGCCGCCGACACGCATTGCGCTGGGCACCCTGCCTGAGGCGGAGGTTGCCGACGCCAGCGGACTGTTCAACCTGATGCGCAATCTGGGTGGTGCGATCGGGATCGCCCTGATCGACACCATCCTCTATGGGCGAAGCCCAATCTATGGCGAGGATTTTCGTGCACGCCTGCTGGCAGGTGATCTCAACGCGGCACAGGCGATCGGCCTCGATCCAATGTTGCTGATCAACCGCCCGCCGGGTCCGCCGGATGACGCGACGGTGGCGTTCATCCGGCCACTGGTCGAGCGGGCATCGCTCGCCCTCAGCGTCAACGAGGCATGGGCGATGCTCGCCTGCGTCGCGATCGTCGGGCTTCTGCTGGTGCCATTCGCGCGCGATCGGACGCCGGCATCGCTGCGGGTGCCTCTCGACGCGGCCTAGATCGTCGGCACGTTGCTTCGCCGCGCCGGCTCGATCAGCTCTCGCCGTGGGCCTGACAGCCGCTTGTACATGTGGACCATGAAGGCCATGCCGAACAGCGGCGTCGCCAGATTGACGATCGGGATCGACACGAAGGCGGCGATGAACAGGCCGGCGGTGAACACGGTTGCCGCATTCTCCTTGCGCATCGCCTTGGCATCCTCTGGCGAGCGGAAGCGCATCGCGGCGAGCTCGAAATATTCGCGGCCGAGCAGCCAGGCGGTCGCGATGAAGAAGATGATGAAGCCCGCGCCCGCGAACAGCACGAACGGCAGCGCGACCAGGTAGACCAGGATCGTCAGCAGCGCCGTCTTGACGCCCTCGATGGTCGCGAGCGTCACCGGCAGCGCCGTGCCGGGATGGTCGGCCGGGTAGTGCTCGCGCTCGACATGGTCGGCGACGTCGTCGACGAACAGGCTCGCCACCAGCGAGGTGATCGCGGGCATCAGGAAGATGCCGCCGAGCACGACGCCGAGGCCCGCCGAGATCGAGATGATCCAGGACAGCACGTGCAGGGTGGAATGGAAGTTGGGGCCGAGCATGCCTTCGGCCCAGACCTCGCCGGTGTCGGCAAACCAGCTCAGCAGCCGCTGCAATCCGATTGCCAGCACGGTGATCAGCACCAGCGCAAGCCCGATCGAACGCCACAGGATCGTGCGCATCGGCGGCGACAGGATTTGCGAAAGCGCCTTGACGGCGGCGTCGAACATGACCGGGTTACCTCTGCAAAATGACGTGCGAGAGGTAGCCACCCAATATGGCTTCGGCAAGTGCCGCTTGTGTCGCGGTCACAGCGTTTTCGAGCGAAGTCCGCCCGTACTTGATGCGGGGTTGACGCCGGTTCGCGTCAAGAAACGCTTCAGGCGTCGAGCGGCTTGCCGCGGACGTTGGGCCCCCAGACCCCGATCGTAATGATGACGATGACCATCGCCGCGGTGATCAGGCCGAACACCCCGCTGACGCCGGCCTCCCTCAACATGAAGGCCACGATGAAGCCGGAGAAGGTCGCGCTGAGCCGGCTCATCGAATAGACGAGACCCGCCGCGCGCGCCCGGATCGCGGTCGGGAACACCTCGGTCTGGTAGGCGTGATAGGCGTAGGACAGCGTCATGTTGGCGCCAGTCACCAGCACGCCGCTGGCGATCAGGAGCACCGGCTCGGTGAGCTGCGCGAAGGCGAGGCCGAACGCCGAGATCGCGGCCGCCGCGCCGCAAATGATCCATTTGCGCTCGAAGCGGTCGGCGAAGGTTACGGCCAGCAGCGGCGCGAGCGGATAGGCGAAGGCGATGATGAAGGAATATTGCAGGCTCTTGGTGACGTTGATGCCCTTCTGGACCAGGAGCGCCGGAACCCAGTTGGAGAAGCCGTAGACGCCGAACGCCTGGCACAGATTGAAGATCATGAAGAGCACGACGAGCGAGGCGTAGGGCGGCCGGAACAAATCGGCATAGCCGGTTTCGACCGCCGGACGTGCCGGCGCCATCGCGGCTTTAACGGCAGGGCGCGGCGCGACCGCAGGCGATGAAGCCTCGAGCCTCCGCATGATTGTCTCGGCTTCGGCAAGGCGGCCGTGTCGGGCCAGCCAGAGCGGGCTTTCCGGCACGTAGAGCCGCAGCACCCAGATGATCATGCTGGCGGCGGCGCCGATCAGCACCACCCAGCGCCAGCCATCGATGCCGTAAGGCGAGAGCGGCACCAGCCACCACGACAGCGCGGCGACGATCGGCACCGCCGAGAGCATCACCGCCTGGTTGATCGCAAAGGCGCGGCCGCGCATCCAACTCGGCACCAGCTCGGTGATGTAGGCGTCGATGGTGATGACCTCGATGCCGATCCCTATCCCGGCGATGAAGCGCCACAGCAGCACGCCGCCGGGGGTGGTCTGGCACGCCATGACGACCGACGCCGCGCTGTAGAACAGCAGCGAATAGGTGAAGACCGCCTTGCGCCCGTAGCGGTCGGCGAGGAAGCCGAGGCAGAAGGTGCCGATGAACAGGCCGGCGAAAGTCGCCGCGACGAAGGCGCCGATCCCGGAGAAGCCGAAGAAGGCCTGCGTCGTCGTGGTCATCAGCCCGCTGCGGGCGAGGCCCGGCGCGATATAGCCGGTGAAGAACAGATCGTAGATCTCGAAGCAGCCGCCGAGCGAGAGCAGGATCACCAGCCGCCAGACGTAGCCGGAAGTCGGCAGCGCCTCGAGCCGTCGCGAGATCTCGTCCGGTCCGCTTGTCGTGTTGGCAAGATCGGCAACCGAGCCGAGTTCGACGGCGCTCATGATGGTCCTCCCCGAATGGTCCAATGGCCGCCTTTCTTGCGAAGGCGTGCCGGTTAGGCATGTTTGGCAGCCGGGTGCCAGAAATCCAGACGAACATATCGAAGAGATCGTTCGATATTTTCGATAGCGCCGTTTCTGACGCGCTTGAAAGCGCCTTAGATCAGCAGCGTCGCCTCCCAGGCGCCGCGCCCGACCTGTTCGGCGATCAGGGAGCGGATCAGCCGGCACATCTCCTCCATGACGTACGTCATCGGCCGGTTGCGCAAGCGACAGAGATAGAGCGTGCGGCTCAGTCTGGGTTCGATCACCTCGCGCGCAACCAGCAATCGGGCTTTCAATGGCTCGCTGACGAAATGCGTCGTCGCGATCGTGCAGCCGAGGCCCGCGGTCAAGGCACCGATCATGCCGCTGGTCGAATTGAGGTGCAGGATGGCATTGGCCTCCAGCCGCTTCAGCGGCACGGGGTCGTCCAGCAAAGCGCGGGCCGACAGCCCGTGCCGCAGCAGGATCAGCGGCAGCTGGGCCACCTGCTCAAACGTGATCGGTCCCTTCTTGCCGATCAGCTTCTCGGTGCCGACGCAGAACATCTGCTCCTCCAGCACCGGTTCGGCGATCAGGTCCTTTTCCGACGGCGGATTGTAGACCAGCGCGAGGTCGACATCGGAGCTCATCAAATGCAGCAGCGTCGCGCCGGAGAGACTCTCGGTCAGCGACAGCTTCAGGTTGGGATATTTCGCCAGCACGGTCCGCATCAGCGGCACGCCGATCGCCTTCATGCCGGAATTGGCCATGCCGATCGAGATCTCGCCGGCAATTGCACTGCCGCCTTCCTTGATCTCGCGCTCGGCCGCCGCCATCGCGCGCAGGATGATGCGGGCATGCTCGTAGAGCCGCTCGCCCGCCGCGGTCGGTTCCATGCCGCGCGGCTTGCGCTCGAACAGCGGCGTGGCGAATTCCGCCTCGAGATTGGCGATGTGGTGGCTGAGCGCGGATTGCGCGACATTGGCCTGATCCGCCGCCCGCGACAGGTTGCGTTGCTCGTAAACCGCGATGAAATAGCGAAGCTGGCGCGAATCCATGGGGTTCTGCGTTCTAGAACGACGAATGCACTATTCGACAGATTATATTTTTCAGATAGCGTGCGGAAGCCTAACCTGCGCCGATCACAAAGCGTTTTCGAGCGAAGTGGGTACCGGTTCGCGTGAAGAAAACGCGTCTGAACAAGAGCGCAACGAGCACGGAGAAACCGATGACCGGGAGCGGACTGCCGCTGGAAGGCGTGAGGGTCGTCGAGATGACCCACATGGTGATGGGGCCGACCTGCGGGATGATCCTGGCGCAACTCGGCGCCGAGGTGATCAAGGTCGAGCCTCCCGCCGGCGACAAGACCCGCTCGCTCGGCGGCATGGGCGTCTCGTTCTTCCCGCTGTTCAACCGAGGCAAGCGCAGCGTCGTGCTTGATCTCGCCAAGCCCGAGGACCGCGACACGATGCACCGGCTGCTCGCCAGCGCCGACGTGTTCCTGGAGAATTTTCGCGACGGCCAGCTCGACAAGCAGGGTCTTGGGCCTGAGGAGCTGCGTGCAAGGTATCCGCATCTGATCATCGCCGGCCACAAGGGCTTTCTCTCCGGACCCTACGATCATCGGCCGGCGCTCGACGAGGTCGTGCAGATGATGTCGGGGCTCGCGGCGATGACCGGCACGCGCGACAAGCCGCAGCGCGTCGGCTCTTCCGCCAACGACATCATGGGCGGCATGTTCGGCGTGATCTCGATCCTCGCCGCGCTCTATCAGAAGCGCGGCGGCAACGGGAATGGCGCCGACATCCGCATCGGCCTGTTCGAGAACTGCCTGTTCCTGGTTGCCCAGCACATGGTTGAGTACGAAATGACCGGGCGCAAGCCGCGCTCGATGCCGGAGCGCGAGCATGCCTGGCCGATCTACGACATCTTCGATGCCGCCGACGGCGACCGTATCTTCATCGGGGTCGTCACCGAGGGCCATTGGCAGAGTTTTTGCCGCGAGTTTGGTCTAACGGAATTCGCCGACGATCCGACGCTGCGCTCGACCACGGACCGCATCATGGCGCGCGACCGGATCATTCCGCGTGTCGCCGAAGTGATTAAGAGCTGGAACGTGGCCGACCTCTCGGCCAGGCTCGACGCGCTCAACATCTGCTTCTCGCCGATCAACCGGCCGGAGGATCTGCTGCACGACCCGCATGTGTTGCGGCCCGGCGGGCTCGTCAATAATGTCAACGCCGACGGCAAGCCGTTCCGCGTTCCCGCGCTCCCGGTCGAATGGAACGGCAGCCATATCGGCGAAGGCCTGAAGGTGCCGGTGCTTGGCGCCGATACCGAGGCGGTCCGCGCCGAACTCGCACAACAGAAGATTTCATCAACCGGAAACGCTGCGTGAGGCTGACATGACCCGCGTCCACGATATCTATCCCAACGACAAGGTAAGCTTGCGCGAAGTCGGCCTGCGCGACGGCCTGCAGCTCGTGAAGACATTCCCGTCCACCGCCGCGAAGCAGCGCTGGGTGCGCGATGAATATGCCGCCGGCGTCAGGCACTTCGAGGTCGGCTCGTTCCTGCCGGCCAAGACCTTTCCGCAATTCGTCGATGTCCGCGATGTCATCGCGACCATCGCCGCGCTGCCCGGGGCGCATGGTGTCGCGCTGGCGCTGAACGAGCGCGGCGTCAACGAGGCGCTGGCCTCCGGTGTCGCCGAGATCGCCTCGGTGGTGTCGGCAACCGAGGAGCACAGCCAGGCCAATGCCAACCGTTCGCGCGAGTCGGCGATCGAGAACATCAAGCGCCTTTGCGAGCTGCGCGACGCCAGCGCGCACAAGCCGCTGGTCAATGCCGCGATCTCGATGGGGCTGGGCTGCTCGATCGTGGGTGCGGTCGATCCGAAGGAGGTGCTGCGCCTCACCGAGAAGCTCTACGAGGTCGGCGTCGACATGGTCGCGATTGCCGATACCGTTGGCTATGCCGGGCCGAAGCAGGTCGGCGAGCTGACGCGCGGCGCGGTCAAGATCGCAGGTTCCAAGCCGGTCTGCGTCCATCTGCACGACACCCGCGGCATGGGTATCGCGAATGCCTCCGCAGCGCTCGATGAGGGCGCCCGTGTACTCGACGGCTCGCTCGGCGGTCTCGGCGGCTGCCCGTTCGCGCCGGGCGCCACCGGCAATGTCGTGTTCGAGGATCTCGTCTTCCTCTGCGAGAGCAAGGGATTTCCGACCGGCGTCGATCTCGACCGCCTGATCGAGGTGCGCGCGATCCTGAAGGCCGAGATGCCGAACGAGCAGCTCTATGGCGGCCTCGCCCGCGCCGGCCTGCCGCGCGGCGCCAAGGCGAAAGCGGCGTAGCGAATTCGTCGTGTAGCCCGGATGAAGCGAAGCGAAATCCGGGACGGTCCATCCGCGGACCGTAGGCCCCGGATTGCGCTGCGCTCCATCCGGGCTACGGGGCCTCAGTCATGCCGATGCCCCCGCTTGCGCGGCTTCTTGCCCGCCGCCGTCGGGATCATCACGACGCGGCCGTAACGCACGCCGCGCTCGGCGATGATGTGATCGGCGAGATGGCGGACCTCGCCGCTCGGGCCCTTCAGCGCGGTCACCTCCATGCAGCTGTCGTCGTCGAGATGGACATGCAGCGTCGCCAGCGACAGGTCGTGATGGCCGTGGAAATTCTGCACCAGCCGCTTCGACAGGTCGCGCGCGGCGTGATCGTAGACATAGACCAGCGCCGCGACGCATTGCCCTGATGGCGCGTCTTCCGCGCTCTGCTGCAAGCCGGCGCGCGCGAGGTCGCGGATGATCTCGGAGCGGTTCTGATAGCCGCGCGCCTCGGCGGCGGCGTCGATCTCCGCGAGCAGATCATCCTCGATGGTGATGGTGATGCGTTGCATGGACTATCCGTGTTGGGTGGTCGGCGCGGCGGTATGACATTATTCTTGAAACGTCATATCGTGCTTGCTAGCGTCGCTGTGCCGGGATTGATTTAAGCTGGTGCGGTCGCCGCGTGACTGTAACAGGGTCATGCGGGGGCATGGGCGTTGCGTCGTACTGCATGGCGGATATTTCCCGCCGCCGCATCCATTGCAGCATTCGCGCCGGTCGCCGAAGCGCAGACGCTTCCCGCAGCGCCCGGGCAACTGCCGCCGGTGACGGTGACCTCGCCAGATCGAGCGCAGCCCAAGCGTGCCAGGCCATCGCAACGTCCGCACCATGTCGCGGCCCGCGGCCGTAAGCCCGTCGCACCGCAAGCGAGCCCGCCTGTGCCCGCGACCAGCGGCATCACCGGCCAATCTGCAACCATGTCTGCCTCCAACCTGCAACCGACCGCCGCCAGCGAACGGCAGATCAGCGGCGACGAGGTCAACGCGCGGCCGGTCTCGCGCGTCGGCGAAGTCCTGGAGGCGGTGCCGGGTCTGATCGTCACCCAGCATTCCGGCGAAGGCAAAGCCAACCAGTATTTTCTGCGCGGCTTCAATCTCGACCACGGCACCGATCTCGCCATCACCGTCGACGGCATGCCGGTCAACATGCCGACCCATGGTCACGGCCAGGGCTATGCCGACATCAACTTCCTGATCCCGGAGCTGATCCAGTCGATGGATGTCCGCAAGGGTCCGTATTACGCCGACAAGGGCGACTTCGCGTCCGCCGGCGCC
This sequence comes from Bradyrhizobium sp. B120, assembly GCF_049075665.1. NCBI lineage: Bacteria > Pseudomonadati > Pseudomonadota > Alphaproteobacteria > Hyphomicrobiales > Nitrobacteraceae > Bradyrhizobium > Bradyrhizobium sp. B120. The sequence goes on from NZ_CP185242.1 coordinate 61,090, forward strand.
GTCGACGTCAACTACCTCGATCGGCTTTCGAAGAACATCGTCGAGATCACCGCCGGCAGTTTCGGCTATCAGCGCGCGATGGCCGCGGGCTCGACCAGGGTCGGTGAGGGGACGCTGCTCGCAGCTTACGAGGCCAACACATACGACGGCCCGTGGGACGTGCCCGACGAAATCCGCAAGCTCAACGGCGTCGTGCGCTACAGCCAGGGCACCGCGACTGACGGCTTCTCGCTGACTGCGATGGCCTATTCCAACGGCTGGAATTCGACCGACCAGGTCGCGCAGCGCGCCATCGATCAGGGCCTGATCGGCCGTTACGGCTCGCTCGATCCGACCGACGGCGGCACCTCCAGCCGCTTCAGCCTGTCGGGCAATTGGGCGCAGTCCAGCGACTACGGGCAGACCAAGCTCAACGCCTACGTGATCCGCTCGTCGTTGCAGCTCTACAACGACTTCACCTATTTTCTCGACGACCCCGTCAATGGCGACCAGTTCAGCCAGACCGACAAGCGCACCGTCTATGGCTTCGATGCCAGCCACGCCGCCGATATCCGCATCGCCGGCATCGATACCCAGACCCGGGTCGGCGTGCAGACCCGCTACGACGACATCAATGTCGGCCTGTTCAAGACCGCGCAGCGCGAGATCCTGTCCTCGGTGCGCAACGACCAGGTGCAGGAGGGCAGCGTCGCGCTGTGGGCCGATACCACCGCGCGCTGGACCGACTGGCTGCGCACCACGGTCGGCATCCGCGAGGATTATTTTGCCGGCCATGTGCTGAGCGACACGCCGCAGAATTCCGGCAACGCGCAGGCGGCGATGGCGAGCCCGAAGGCCGGCATCGTGCTCGGTCCCTGGTCCAAGACCGAGTTCTACGGCAATGCCGGCTTCGGCCTGCATTCCAACGATATCCGCGGCGCGACCATTGCCGTCGATCCCAACGACAAGGTGACGCCGCTCGAACGCGTGCCGCTCTTGGTGCGCTCGAAGGGTGCGGAGCTCGGCATCCGCACCAAGGCAATCGACGGTCTCAACTCGTCGCTTGCGGTGTTCGTGCTCGACTTCGATTCTGAACTGCTGTTCGTCGGCGATGCCGGCACCACGGAGCCGAGCCGGCCGAGCCGGCGCGTCGGCGTCGAGTGGACCAACCAGTACAAACTGCTGCCGTGGATGAGTCTCGACTTTGACCTCGCCTATACCCGCGCGCGCTTCACGGATTATGATCCGGTCGGCAACTTCATCCCGGGAGCGCCGAGCTGGGTCGCCAGCGGCGGCGTCACCTTCAGCCGCGAGACCGGCTGGTTCGGCAGCCTGCGCGCCCGCTATTTCGGCCCGCGCCCGCTGATCGAGGACGACAGCGTCCGTTCGCTGTCGTCGTTCATCGTCAACGCCCGCGCCGGCTACAAATTCGACAACGGCATGCGGCTGCAGCTCGATGTCCTCAATCTCTTCAACGCGCAAACCAACCAGATTGAATATGACTATCTGTCGCGGCTGCCGGGCGAGCCGATCGACGGCGTCGCCGACCGTCATGTGCATCCCGCCGAGCCGCTTGCCGTACGCCTGACGCTGGCGGCGACGTTCTGATCAGTCGCGCGCGCGGCGGCTCGAGCTGAAATCCTCGACATCGGGCTGCACAGGGGGTGTTTCGCGATAAGGCGGTACGATCAGCATCACGACCCGCCGTATCCGGCCCAGCCTGCCCAGCAGCGTCGCCTGGGCATCGAACTCGGAGCGAAAGACGTCGGTCGCGCGCAACGTCGTGCGCTCCATCCAGCTCAGGCAATCCGGCTGGTCGGCGAAACACAATGCAGCCCAGCCGCGATCGAGCGTGGTCTTGCGCGGCAATCCCCAAGTGTACTGATAGGCGAATGGCCGGGCGTAGCGCGGATGGTCCGGACTGTAGAAAGCGGCAGCGAAAGCGAGCGCGTCGTCGCCGCTGACGGCGGCGAGCGGTGTCCCGGCCGCCTCGCGCCATCGCGCGGTGAGCTCGGTCGCGGCGGCGTGATAGAAGTCGCGGCCTTCTTCATAGCCATAAGTGTTGCGATAGAGGGCATGGATCGGAGCGCCGACGGTGACCGCGAGAATGGCGATCCCGGCCACCATGACGGTCAGGTTGACCGCGTAGAAGCGCTCGATCGGGTAGCTCGTTGCACACACGATCGGAATCACGAACAGGAAGAGACCCTGCACCGCCCAGAGCGACGGCAGGTCGGTGCCGATCGCGAGCGAGACGGTCACCGGAAACAGGATGGTCCCGATTGCGACCAGCAGCAGCAAACGGAGCCCTGGGTTTATCGCGCGGAAATCGGCCGGCAGCCGCGCCAGCCGCGGGCCGGCAATGAACACCCAGGTCACCGCCGCGATCGCGATCGCCGCGATCAGGCCGGTGATGAAGTAGGTGACTTCCCATAGCGCGGCGACATGATCGGCGCCGGCATGCGCGAGCGCATAGTCGAACGTCGTTGCTCCTGTGGTGGCGAGCCAGTGCAGATGCGGGCCAAGCACCAGCATGCCGGCCAACGCCGAGATCCAGGGTGAGGCCGATAGCAGATAGCGGCGGCGATCCGGATGCAGCACGGCCGCGGAGACGAAGCTCGCGATCAGGAAGATCGAATAATATTTGCCGAGCATCGCGACTGCGCACGCCGCGCCCGCCGCGATCGCCCAGCCGAGCTGCCTGGGCGCCTCGAACGCACGCAGGAAGCAGTAGGTCGCCAGCGGCCAGACTGCCAGCAGCACCGTGTTCGCATTGAAGCGCTGGGCGTGGAATTGATAGACCGGCAGCAACATCAACAGCAGCAGCACGATCGCCCGCTTCTCGCCACGGACAAAGCGGCGGGCGATCAGGTCGACCGCCCACAGCGCCACGGCCGCGTTGACCATTGCCATCAGCTGCAGCGACCAGTCGGTCAAGGGGAAGATCGCCGTCCATCCCCGCGTGATCCAGCCCATCAACGGCGGATGCTTGGGGTATCCCCATGCGAGGTGCCGGCCGAGCGTCCAGGTCTCGAGCACGTCCGGATGCAGGCCGGCGCCGAGATAGGCGATGACGAGATACGTGGTCCAGGTCGCGACAAAGAGGACGAGCAGAACCGGGATCGACCACCCGGTCTCGATTCCCTCCAGCCATTTGATCAATGGACGGCGCCAGCGCGCCGGATCCTTGTCCGACGCGGCAGCCATCGCCGAGAAATTGATAAGCGAAAGCACCGTAAAACTACCGAATGAAAGCAGGTATGAAGCGCGCGCACCCTAGTGATGCGAGCGCGAGAACTCAACGGCGGAGCCGGGCGATGAGACGGATTCCAGACCGGGGTCGAGACGGTCAGCGCTCGACATGTCGCGCCTGACGCCTGCGCCGGTCACACCGGTGCGGTTTCGGCCGCGGTCACTTCCGCAGCCGGAAGCGCCGCCTCTTCGTCAATCGCTTCAGGAACGAGCGGCGGCGACTTGTGCTCTGGAAACACACTGAATTCGCCGGCTACCTCCTGGAGCGGCTTCTGCTTGTCGGCCCAGTGCAGGGCCGTGTAGTCGAAACCGTGCACGATGGTGGGTTTGACGACTTCGAAATAGGGCGAGATGTCGAAGTCGCGCGGCATGTAGAGCGAGGAATCGCGGATGTGCAGGATCTCGCGGCGCGCCTTGCGGCTGGCAGCACGCGTGATCTTGGGCAGGATCGGATAGCGCACGGCGTCGAACGCCTGCGCGATCAGCGCCGAGCAGATGATCTTGGTCGGATCGCCGGAGCCGAACGCGATCATGCGGCGCCGCCAGCGCTGCGGGATCGGCAACGGAAACAGGAAACGCGCGAGATCGACGATGTTCTTGGTGTCGTAACCGAAGCCGATGCGGTTGATGGCGTAGCGGCACACCGTGGTGCGGTCCTCGAAGGACAGCCCGACCGGGCGGCAGAGACGGGTGTGATAGGACAGGTATTTCGACAGCGGCGCGGAGGTCACGCCTTCGCCGATATTGGCCTCGATGAGCACATGCTGTTCGCCGTCAGGCTCGAATGCGCCGTCGATCGGTCCAACGAAAAGCGCGGCATGCGACCAGGTCGATTGCGTGAGGTATTTGATGATGCCGGAAATCCGGTTGTTGCCCTCGACCAGCAGCACATCGCCGGGCTGCATGATGCCCCGCAGATGGTCCGGGTCGCTCGGCGTGAACGGCTCGTAACCGGGGACTTCCTTCTGCAGGTACCCCGCGATCCATTTACCGACGGTATCGAGCATTACGCCCATGAATTCCCCCCAGCGGTTCTACGACCGCTTGTGTTCACTTAATCATGGTCGCAAGCCGTTGCAATTTAGTTCATGCCATCAGCGGATCAATCATGATTGATTTACCATGATGGTTGCTGCGGTCGGTGAGATGCGGCACAGTTCGCGAAGCGTTCCCATTTTCTGCAAGTCCCCGGAAACCATGCCAGAAGCTATGTCATGACAGTGACCCGCCGCGATTTCCTGTCGGCGTCCGCAGCTCTGGTGCTGGCGCCCGTGCTGGGCGGCCGGGTTGTCGCTGCGCCGCTGCCGCGCGAGGCCGACATCGTGGTGATCGGTGCGGGTGCCGCGGGCATTGCCGCGGCGCGACGGATCGCCGCCGCGAACCGCAAGGTGATCGTGGTGGAGGCGTCCGGCCAGGTCGGCGGCCGCTGCCAGACCGATGCATCGACCTTCGAGGTGCCGTTCGACCGCGGCGCGCGCTGGATGCACAATCCCGAAACCAATCCGATGATCCGGCTGGCGCGCGCCGCAGGCCTCGACATCGTCACCGCGCCCGCAGGGCAGAAGATCCGCATCGGCCGGCGCTACGCCCGCCCCGGCGAGACCGAGGAGTTTCTGGCGGCGCTGGTGCGCGCCAATCGCGCCATCGACGACGCCTCGCGCAAGGCCGATATCGCCTGCGCCGCGGTCATGCCGAAGGATCTCGGCGATTGGGCCGGCACCGCGGAATTCCTGCTCGGCGCCAATTTCAGCGGCAAGGATCTGAAGGACCTTTCGGCCGTCGACAAGGTGCGCGCGCAGGATCGCAACACCGCGATCGCTTGCCGGCAGGGGCTCGGCGCGCTGATCGCAAAACTCGGCGACGGGCTACCGCTGGCGCTGTCGACACCGGCGCAGCGTATCCTGTGGAGCAATCGCGACGTGATGGTCGAGACGGCCTCCGGCAAGATCACCGCGCGCGCCGCCATCGTCACGGTGTCGAGCAACGTGCTCGCGAGCGGCAACATCAAGTTTGCGCCCGAGCTGCCGAAGCGTGCGCTCGACGCCGCCGCCAAGCTGGGCCTCGGCAGCTACGATCGCATCGCGTTGCAGATCCCCGGCAATCCGCTCGGGTTGTCGCGCGACGACGTCGTCATCGAGCAGAGCAATTCGACCAAGACGGCGCTGCTTTACGGCAACATCGCGGGCTCCTCGCTGTGCACGATCGACGTTGCAGGCGCGTTCGGCCGCGACCTGTCCGGGCAGGGCGAGAAGGCGATGACTGCTTTCGCGGTGGAATGGCTGACGAAGCTCTATGGCAGCGAGGTCGGCGCTGCCGTGAAGAAGACCAGCGCGACGCGCTGGAATGCACAGCCCTTCATCCTCGGCGCGATGTCGGCGGCAGTACCCGGCGCGCAATTCTCCCGCAGGATCCTGTCCGAGCCGATCGGCGCGATCTATCTCGCGGGCGAGGCCACGCACGAGACGCTGTGGGGCACGGTCGACGGCGCCTGGGAAAGCGGCGAGCGCGCCGCCGACGCCGCGCTGCGCAGGATCGGCGGGGTGAAGGATGCGACACCGGAGCCCGCAGCGCCCGCCGCAAAGCGCAAGCACCGCTCGCCGCGCTCTGCGGGACCGATGAATTGATGGTGGGTTGAGATCAGGCCGCGCTACCGGATGTATGGGCAAATAGCTGCTGCATAACAGCTGTCGTCCCTGCGAAAGCAGGGACCCATAACCACTGAACCTAATTGCGGAAGCGAGCTGTGGCCCCAGCGTTGCGCCGCAATGATGGCCTGTGGTTATGGGTCCCGGGTCGCGCTTCGCTTGCCCGGGACGACGGCGAGTTTGTTGCGCCGCCTCACACCGGCAGCTTCAGCTCCATCAGATCCTTGGCCACCACGATGCGGCCCTTGAAATTCGTCTTCACATCCCTGGTCCAGTCCTCGTCGGTGACATCAGGGTCGTCGCCGGGGACGAAATGGCTCAGCACCAGCGTCTTGACGCCGGCGGCGGCTGCGATGCGGCCGACGTCCTCGGTCGAGGTGTGGCTGTCGAGCAGATGCTTCTTCAAGGTCGCGCCGTTCTTGGTCTTCGCCACCAGCCGATCGACCGCGGGAATGTAGAGGCATTCGTGCACCAGCACGTCGGCACCCTTGGCGAATTCGGCGAGCTTCGGATTGTAGGCGGTGTCGCTGGAGAACACGATCGTGCCGTCCGGCGTCTCGAACTTGTAGGCGAAGTTGTCGACGATGGGCGGATGCGGCGTGCGGAACGCGGTGACGGTGACGTCAGGCGTCTTCAGCACCACGCCGTCGTCGGTGATGTCCTTCGCGATCAGCAGCTTGCGCGGGTCGGGCCGGCCTTCGTCCGCGATCCGGGTCTCGACGTCGAACTTGTTCAGCTCCCAATAGTCCTTGGTCATCGCCTCGATGCCCTTGGGACCGAACGAATGGATCGGCGTCGCGAGGCCGGCCGCCCAGCCGTTGTAGAACAAATTGCCGTATTCCAGATTGTGATCGGAATGGTGATGGCTGATGAAGATGTACTTCACGGACGGGATCGGCACGCCGGCGTTGACCAGCTGCCGGCTGACGCCCATGCCGCAATCGATCACGAACGGCGTGTCGTTGACGACGACGAGATTGGCGGGGTTGGAGGCGCCGATGCCGACCCGCGGTCCGCCCTTGGTGCCGAGGAACACAATGCGGGTGCGCGGCTTTGCGCCCTGCGCGCGCACGCCAGGTGCCGCGAGCAGAGCGGCGCTGCCGAGCGCCAGTTTCAATGCATTGCGGCGGTCGATCATCGGTTCTCTCCCTGATTATTTTCTGGACCCTAGCCGCCGCGCAGAATGCCATCAAGCGCCGGTAGGCCGACGATGACGGCCGCCGCAATCAGCGCGTAGCAGATCGCGCGAAACACCTGCTCGCTTGCCTTGCCGAACAGCGAGGCGCCGAACCAGACGCCGATGCCGTAGATCGGGCCGACGATCAGCGAGAACTTGACCGATTCGATCGTGATCAATCCGGTGAACCAGTAGCTGACCAGCGAGAAGAAATCCGAGGCGCCGAAGAACAGCACGATGTTGGCGCGCGAGATCACCGACGAGATCGGGCGTCCGAGCCAGTAGGCGACGATCGGCGGGCCACCGGTCTGCGCGAGGCCGCTGCAGAAGCCGGAGAGGCCGCCGACGCCGATCGAGAGCGCGGCGTGATCCTTGCCGTGGTAGCGCCAGCCCGACAGCAGCAGCACGAGCAGCGCCGCGACGAAGCAGGAGATGATCCAGCGCGTGGTCACCGGCTCGAGCACCGTCAGGAAATAGGTGCCGACGGGAACACCGACCAGCGCGCCGGCGACCATGACCGCGGTCGCCTTGCGATCGGCATGGGTCCAGGCGTTCGGCAGCAGCGGCGTGGCGGCGACGAAATCGATGATGAGCAGCAGCGCCGCCACCAGCCGCGGTGCCGCGACGCTGCTCGCCAGCGGCATGAAGATCAGTGCCGAGCCGAAGCCCGAGAAGCCGCGCGCGGTGCCCGACACGAAGGCAATCGCGCAAATCGCAAGCGCAATACTGGTCGAGGTGTCGGAGGGGAGGAGGGTGAAGGAGGTCATGGGAGGGGCTGGAAGTGAGGTTCGATGTTCTGTCCGGAGTGCCCGCTCACACTACGGCTCTAACAAACTGCACTTCTGCCAGACCCGTCATCCTGAGGTGCGAGCGGAGCGAGCCTCGAAGGATGAATCGGCCACAGTTGGGCCGTCGCCCCTTCGAGACGGCCGCTACGCGGCCTCCTCAGGGTGACGGTGGTGGGGCTGCGCGTGCTTCCACCACCGACGCAGCCCGCATCACGCCCGCAGCGTGCCGCCGGTCTTCTTCGTCACCTCGGCGACGACCTTGGCGGCGACGGCGTCGATCTCCTGGTCGGTCATCGTCTTCTCGCGCGGCTGGATCGTCACTGCAATCGCGATCGACTTCTTGTCGGGATCGATGCCCTTGCCTTCGTAGACGTCGAACACGGTCACGTCGGTGATCAGCTTCTTGTCGACATTCTGCGCCGCGCGGACGATGTCGCCGGCCTTGACGCTGCGGTCGACAATGAAGGCGAAGTCGCGCGACACCGGCTGGAACGCCGAGAGCTCCAGCACCGGCTTGGCGCGCGTCGCCTTCTGCTTGGCTTGCGGGATCCGCTCGAGGATCACCTCGAACACGATCATCGGGCCGTCGGCGCCGAGCGCCTCGGCCGCGCGCGGATGCAGCTCGCCGAAATATCCGAGCACGTTCTGCGGGCCGATCTGGATGGTGCCGGAACGTCCCGGATGCAGCCACGCCGGACCGCCGGGGACGATCTGCAGCGCCTGCATCGGCGCGCCGGCGGCTGCCAGCACGGCGAAGGCGTCGGCCTTGGCATCCATTGCATCCGCCGTCGTCGCGCCGGTCCAGTGCCGCCCGATCCCCTTCGACGAGGCGTAGCCATGGCGCACGCCGGAGGCGGCCACGAGCTGGTCCTCGGGCTTGTCGCCGCGGAACACCTGGCCGACCTCGAACAACGCGACATCGGGAGTGCCGCGGTTGATGTTGGCCTGAGCCGCCCCGACGAGGCCGGGCAGCAGGCTCGGCCGCATGTCGGAGAGATCGGCCGCGATCGGGTTGGCGAGCACCAGCTCGCTCTGGCCGCCGCCGAACAGTTTTGCCGCGTCATTGGTAATGAACGACCAGGTCACGGCCTCTACCAGGCCGCGGACGCCGAGCGCGCGCTTGGCGCGGCGGGTGCGCTGCTGCATCGCCGTCAGCACCGGCTTGCGCGGCTCCTCGCCACGATCGAACGGCGTCATCGGCACCTTGTCGACGCCGACGATGCGCACGATCTCTTCGACGATGTCGGCCTTGCCCTGCACGTCGGTGCGCCAGGACGGGACTGCGACCTTCACGACGGGACCGTTGCCGGCCAGCATGAAGCCGAGCCGGGTGAGGATCAGCTTCACCTCGACCAGCGGCACCTCGATGCCGGCAAGGCGCTTCACCTCGCTGAGCGGGAAATCGATGACGCGGTCCTCGCCGAATTGCTTGCCGACCACGACGTTCTCGGACGGCGTGCCGCCGCACAGCTCCAGCACCAGCTTGGTCGCGAGCTCGAGCCCGGGCACCATGAAGGCCGGATCGACGCCGCGCTCGAAGCGGTAGCGCGCATCCGAATTGATGCCGAGCTTGCGGCCGGTCTGCGCGATGTTGATTTCGTTCCACAGCGCCGATTCGATCAGCACGTCGGTGGTGTTGTCGTCGCAGCCCGAGGCTTCGCCGCCCATGATGCCGGCCAGTGACTCGACGCCGTGCTCGTCCGCGATCACGCAGACATTGCTGTCGAGCGTGTAGGTGCGGCCGTCGAGCGCGAGCAACGTCTCGCCTTCTTTCGCGCGGCGGACGGTGAGATTGCCCGTCACCTTCTTCGCGTCGAACACGTGTAGCGGACGGGCGCGGTCGTAGGTCATGAAGTTGGTGATGTCGACCAGCGCGTTGATCGGGCGCAGGCCGATCGAGGTCAGCCGCTTCTGCAGCCATTCCGGCGACGGACCGTTTTTCACGCCGCGCACCAGCCGCAGCGCGAAGCCCGGACACAGCGTGGCGTCTTCCACCTTGACCTGAACCGGGCAGGGGAATTCGCCCTTGACTTGCTTGATGCCCGGGTCCTTGAACTTGCCCATGTCGGCGGCGGACAGATCGCGCGCGATGCCGTGCACGCCGGTGCAATCCTGCCGGTTCGGCGTCAAGTTGATCTCGATGACGGGATCGCCGAGACCGGCCCAGTCGGCATAGCCCTTGCCGAGCGGCGCGTCTGCCGGCAGCTCCATGATGCCGTCGTGGTCTTCCGAGATCTGCAATTCGGCCGCCGAGCACAGCATGCCGCGGCTCTCGACGCCGCGGATGGTACCGACGCCGAGCGTGATGTCCTTGCCGGGAATGTAGGTGCCGGGCGGCGAGAACACGCTGATCAGCCCCGCACGCGCATTCGGCGCGCCGCACACCACCTGCACCGGCGCACCGCCGTCGCCGGTGTCGACCATGCAGACGCGCAGCCGGTCGGCATTGGGATGCTGCTCGGCCGAGATCACGCGCGCGATGGTGAACGGCGCGAGCGCCTTCGCCTTGTCCTCGATGTTCTCGACCTCAAGCCCGATCATGGTGAGCTTGTCGGCGAGCTTGTCGAGCGGCTCGTCGGTCTCGAGATGTTCCTTCAGCCAGGAGAGGGTGAACTTCACGGCTGCATGCCTCGGTTCTTGTTGGTGGTTACAGACTTATCTTGCTCGGTCTCTCCGTTCCCTCCCCCCTTGTGGGGGAGGGAACGGAGAAAGTCCTCGCGTACGGGTGTCCTGGTGTCGACATCACGTGCTGAGCCCGCCCGCGATGGTCGGGATATCGAGCGGCTTGAAGCCGTAGTGGTTGAGCCAGCGGATGTCGTTCTCGAACAGCTGGCGGAGGTCGGCGATGCCGTATTTCAGCATCGCGATGCGGTCGATGCCCATGCCCCAGGCAAAGCCCTGGTAGACGTCGGGATCGATGCCGCAGGCGCGCAGCACGTTCGGGTGCACCATGCCGCAGCCGAGAATCTCCATCCAGTCCTCGCCCTCGCCGAAGCGAATCTCGCCCTTGTCGCGGCGGCATTGGATGTCGACCTCGAGCGACGGCTCGGTGAACGGGAAGAACGACGGCCGGAACCGCATGTTGATGTAGTCGACCTCGAAGAACGCCTTGCAGAACTCGTGCAGGATCCACTTCAGGTGGCCGAGATGCGAGCCCTTGTCGATCACGAGGCCCTCGACCTGGTGGAATTGCGGCGTGTGGGTCGCGTCCGAGTCGATGCGATAGGTGCGGCCCGGGCAGATCACGCGGATCGGCGGCTTCTGCGTGAGCATGGTGCGCACCTGCACCGGCGAGGTGTGGGTCCGCAGCAGCATGCGCGTGCCGTCCTCCTTCGGATTGAAGAAGAAGGTGTCGTGCATCTCGCGCGCCGGATGTCCCTCGGGGAAATTCAGCTTGGTGAAGTTGTAGTCGTCGGTCTCGATGTCGGGACCTTCGGCCACCGCAAAGCCCATGTCGGCGAAGATCGTGGTGAGTTCGTCCCACACCTGGCTCAACGGATGGATGCGGCCGGTCTCCGCCGGCGTCTCGCGCAGCGGCAGCGTGACGTCGATGGTCTCGGCGGCGAGGCGCGCATCGAGCGCGGCCGCCTTCAGCACGTCGCGCTTTGCCGCGAGCGCCTGCGTCACCGCGTCCTTGGCGAGGTTGATCTTCGCGCCCTCGGTCTTGCGCTCTTCCGGCGACATCTTGCCGAGGGTCGCGAGAAGCGCCGAGATCGAGCCCTTCTTGCCGAGCGCCGAGACGCGCACCGCCTCGAGGGCGGCCTCGTCAGCGGCCGAGGCGATCTGGTCGAGGATGGATGTTTCGAGCGTTGCGAGGTCGGACACGGTCAATTCCTGCGCTGAGCATGATCCGGCGGGAAGAGCCGGCTTCCGAACCATGCGCCAAAATTCGGCTGGGTTGTCGCCGCCCGAAGGCCGTAACGTCAAGCAAAAAGCCGGTCATTTCGGGCTTGTGGCCGACTGCATTGAACCCCGCGCGGAGGTCGGGCTACCCAAGGGGAGTTCAAGGAGACCACGCGATGTTGCTGCGATCTTGCCTGGCCGTGCCGGCGGTCCTGTTCATGCTCGGTACGGCGTATGCCGCGACCGAGGAATGTCCCGCCAAATCGACCCAGATGGACGACATCATCGCGGTGCTGGAGAAGGCGCCGAGTTGCAACCGCGCGATGAAGATCTTCGAGGCGTGCGAATACGGCGCCAGCGGCGACGTCCAGTTCGGTGTCGTGGTCGAGAAGAAATGCGAGGCGGACTTCCTGTCCGGCCTCAACGGCGCGCCGAAGCGGGCGTATCAGCACGAGATGCAGGTCTGCGACCGCAAGTACCGGAACGAATCCGGCACCATGTACATCTCGTTTACGGCGTTCTGCCGGGCGCAGGTCGCCCAGCGCTATTCGCAGAAGGCGCTGAAAGCGGGCCAGAAGGCCCGCTAGGATCAGGCGGCCAGCGCGGCCTTGGCCTTCTCGGCGATCGCCTGGAACGCAACCGGCTCGTGGATCGCGAGATCCGACAACACCTTGCGGTCGACCACGACGCCCGACTTGGACAGGCCGTTGATAAACACGCTGTAGGTCATGCCGAACGGACGGACCGCGGCATTGATGCGCTGGATCCAGAGCGCGCGGAAGGTGCGCTTCTTTCGCTTGCGGTCGCGGAAGGCGTACTGGCCGGCCTTTTCGACGGCCTGCTTGGCGGTGCGGATCGTGTTCTTGCGGCGGCCGTAATAGCCCTTGGCGGCCTTGAAGACTTTCTTGTGCTTGGCGTGAGAGGTCACACCGCGTTTGACGCGAGACATGACGGAAATCCTTGAGATCTAGAAGAAGTGACGGGGCGCCGCGCCAGGCGCGGCCGGGTTCAAGCAGATGAGCGCGATCAGGCGTTCGGCAAGAAGTACTTCTTGACGTTGTCGCCGTCGGTCTTGAACAGCACGCGGGTGCCGCGGAGCTGACGGATCTGCTTCTTCGTCCGCTTGATCATGCCGTGGCGCTTGCCGCGCTGGGCGTGCATGACTTTGCCAGTGGCGGTCACCTTGAAGCGCTTTTTAGCGCCCGACTTGGTCTTCAACTTGGGCATTTAGCTCTCCTGTCGCCCAACACGAATATCGCCCAAAGAGGCGTTCGGCCGGCTAAAATGCTCGTTAGAGCGTTGAAAGTGCTATGGTTTTTCCCGAATTGAAAGAACCTGCACTGAACGTCGCCACGGCAGCCCTTGATCAGCCGGGCGGCGAAGGCCCGGCTTATGACAGAGGATCGGCGGTTTTGCAACGTTTCAGGTAGCTAAACTACGGAGCCGTAGCCCGGATGGAGCCAACGGGTCGCGCGAATGCGCGCCCGATGACAGGCTCCGCGAAATCCGGGGCAGGCCGAGCCGCGGACGCGCCGTCCCGGATTGCGCTGCGCTCCATCCGGGCTACGGGAGCCTATGGCAGTCCTCACATACGAAACGGCCCGCCAGAGGTCCTGACGGGCTGCTCCATTTTCAGCAAAGCGACGAATTCGAATTAGCGCGGCGCCAGCACCATCACGACCTGGCGGCCTTCGAACCTCGCGTCCTGCTCGACCTTGGCGAACTCGGCAACGTCGGCCTTCACCTTGTCCAAGAGCTTGGTGCCGATCTCCTGGTGCGCCATCTCACGACCGCGGTAGCGCAAGGTGATCTTGACCTTGTCGCCTTCCTCGAAGAAGCGCTGCATCGCGCGCATCTTCACGTCATAGTCGTGATCGTCGATCATCGGGCGGAGCTTGATCTCCTTGATCTCGACGACCTTCTGCTTCTTGCGAGCTTCGGCGGCCTTCTTCTGCGCGGAATATTTGTACTTGCCGTAGTCCATGATCTTGCAGACCGGAGGACTGACGTTCGGCGAAATCTCGACGAGATCCATGCCGGCTTCCATGGCCATCTTGATGGCCACCATGGTTTCGACGGTGCCCTGGTTGACACCATCTGAATCAATCAGCTGGATCTGCGCGTTGCGAATCTCATCATTGGTGCGCGGCCCGTCTTTTGCGACTGTGGGCGGGGCTCTATTGGGACGGCGAATGGGTAACTCTCCAAAGTTGTGAAAGGGAAGGCGGATATTTTGAAGCAAGACGCTGCCACGGGCAAGCGAACTCGCTCTTTTACGCGGCAAAACCGTCAATTGCGAGGCATTTTGGCCACGCCCGGCACATATAGCGGGCTCGCCTGCTCTGCAAGGCGGGCTTGCTGCCGTTGACCGCTGCCGCGCGACGATTGAAAAGCAGGTCTCTGACACGCGAGTGACCGAACCATGAGCCAAACCGCCGCATTCGAGCAGGAACCCGCCTTCATCGAGGTCGGCGAGGGCCTTGGGGCGCGCCGGATCGCGGTGCGCGCCCGTCCAGGCGGCGGCCCCGGCAGCGCAAGTGGCGCGCCGGGCCTGGTCTGGCTCGGCGGCTTCAAGTCCGACATGACCGGCACCAAGGCGATCGCGCTCGATGCATGGGCCGCCGAGCATGGCCGCAGCTGCGTCAGGTTCGACTATTCCGGCCACGGCGAGTCCAGCGGCGACTTCGCCGACGGCACGATCGGCCGCTGGCTCGAGGAGAGCTTTGCAGTGTTCTCGCAGTTCTGCCGCGGGCCGCAGGTCGTGATCGGGTCCTCGATGGGCGGCTGGATGGCGCTGCTGCTGGCGCGCGAGATCATGCGTCGCGGGAACGCGAAAGCGCAGCTCGCCGGCCTCGTGCTGATCGCGCCGGCGCCCGACTTCACCGAGGAATTGATGTGGAAGGGTTTTTCGCCGGAGATCCGCGCCGAGATCGAGACCAAGGGCGTCTGGCTCAGGCCATCCGAATATGGTGACGGCTCGCCCTATCCGATCACCCGCAACCTGATCGAGGAGGGCCGCAACCACCTCTTGCTCGGAAGCAAGATCGACGTCGGCTGTCCGGTGCGCATCCTGCAGGGCGCGCAGGACCCCGACGTGCCGTGGAAGCACGCCTTCGCGCTGGTGCATCGGCTGCCGGCCGAGGACGTGGTGCTGACCATGATCCAGGACGGCGACCACCGGCTGTCGCGCCCGCAGGACATCGCGCGGATCATCGCCGCGGTGGCGGAGATCGGTTAAGCTCCCTGCACAGGGGGAAGCCAATGAATACGACGACAACGCTGCGCGCATTCTGCGACGCGGTCGAACAGCGCGACGGCAAGGCCTTCGCAAGGCTCTTCACCGAGGATGGCGTCTACCACGACGTGTTCTATGGCGCGTTCGAGGGCCACGCCAAAATCGCTGAGATGATCGACGACTGGTTCTACCGAACCGCGACTGATTTCCGCTGGGTGATGCACGATCCCGTCTCCGACGGCGCGACGCTCTACGCGCGCTACACGTTCAGCTACCGCTCGACCTTGCCGGAAGCCAAGGGGGCGCGTGCGATGTTCGAGGGTGTCGCGATCATGCGGCTGCGCGACGGCAGGATCACGGAGTATCACGAGGTCGCCAACACCGCGCCGGCTTTCGTCGATTTGAACTTCGCGCCGGAGCGGATCGCGAAGATCGTCGGCAAGCAAGGCGCTGCGCTGAGGGCCCGGCCGGAGATGCAGCGGCATTTGATGTAAACGCCTCTCACCCTCGTCATTCCGGGGCGCGCGAAGCGCGAGCCCGGAATCCATTAGGCCGCGGAGACGAACGGAGAAATGGATTCCGGGCTCATCGCTGCGCGATGCCCTCAGGTGCGCAATTGCGCACCGGGGAATGACGGTCATGGCGGCGGCGGATTGGTCATCGGCTTGCGCTGCGCGAGCGCCGCCACGGTGGAGGTGCCGATCGGGCCCTGCTCGTCATAGAGCCAGCATTCGCCGACCGCGATGCCGTCGGTGGCGTGATGGTTGACGACCTCGAAGCCGATCCAGTTGCTCACCGGCAAACGGTGCAGATAGATCGTGACGTCGCTGTTGATGTAGCCGAGGCCCTGGTCGCCGGCGTTTGCGAAGGGGCTCGCGAAATCCGCGCCGGTCGCGACATGCACGAACGGCGTCATCTTGACGCCGGCGACGAGCTCGCGGACTTCGCTCATCCAGAGCCGGCGCTCGCCGAGCGAGCCCATATGGCCGACAATCGGCCGCGTCTCCCACTTGCCGTTCATGCCGAGCCTCGGATCGGCCGGCTTCGGAATGTCAGCGGGCGCCGGTACGGTCCAGTTCGGCGGCGACCACACCTTGCCGGGCGGATTTTCCGTCCTGCGCAACAACTGGCAGGAGGCGCGCGCCATGCTGGTGCCGCCGGAGACGAACTCGGCCTCGATCACCTTGATGCGAAGCCCATCGCGCACGAGCTTGGTCGTGACCTCGACCGGTGTCGTGATGTTGGGCAGCCGAAACATGTCGACCGTGAGCCGTGCGGGGACGAAATCGTCGGAACCGTGGCGCTCCTCGATGACGAAGCCGAGCAGGCCGATCACGACGCGGCCGTGCATCGATTCCGGGCTCCACGGTCCGTTGGCAACTGACGTCGGCATGAAGCCGTCGCCATGTCTGGTGAAGAAAGGCGGGTTTGTCATGGTGGCCGACCATGACGGGAACGGCGCGATGAAATCAAGAGCCGGCTGCCGCGCGCCACTCCTGCTGCACGCTGGCATCGGGCTCGGCGTCGGCTCGTGACGCCAGCGTCGCAAACGCATCGCGGGCGATCAGCTGCGACAGCGCCCACACCGCCGCGCCGCGCACCAGCGGGCTTGTATCGTCGAGCAGGTGCTGCGCCTCTGCGGCGAGGTTTGCATCGCCGGAATTGCCGATCGCGATCAGCACATTGCGGATGAAGCGGTCGCGGCCGATGCGCTTGACCGGTGATTTCGTGAACAGCGCGCGAAACGCGGCATCGTCGAGCCGCGCGAGATCGGCAAGCGCGGGCGCGCGCAACGCGTCGCGCGCCGCAAGCTTCTGCTCGCGTCCCGCCATCGCGAACTTGTTCCACGGACACACCGCGAGGCAATCGTCGCAGCCATAGATGCGGTTGCCGATCGCCTTGCGGAATTCGTGCGGGATCGGACCCTTGTTCTCGATCGTCAGATACGAGATGCAGCGCCGCGCATCGAGCTTGTAGGGGGCGGGAAACGCCGCGGTCGGACAAATGTCCTGGCAGGCGCGACAACTGCCGCAATGATCGGCTTCGCCCTCATCGCGCGGCAGCTCGGTGGCGGAATAGATCGCGCCGAGAAACAGCCACGAGCCGAATTCGCGCGACACCAGATTGGTGTGCTTGCCCTGCCAGCCGATGCCCGCGGCTTGCGCGAGCGGCTTCTCCATCACCGCGGCGGTGTCGACGAACACCTTCACTTCGTCGCCGGTCGCAGCAGCGAGCCAGCGCGCCAGAATCTTCAGCCGCTTCTTGATCACGTCGTGATAGTCGTCGCCCTGCGCATAGACCGAGATCGCGCCATGCGATCGGCGCGCGAGAGCGTCAAGCGGATTTTCGTCGGGCCCGTAATTGACGCCGAGCATGATGATCGAGCGCACGTCGCCCCACAGCACGCGCGGCTCAGTGCGCCGCTCCGGATTGGCCGCGAGCCAGTCCATGTCGCCATGGCCGCCGGAGCCGAGGAATTCCAAAAAATATTGTCCGGCCTCGCGCGTCGCATCAGGCGTGGTGAAGCCGATCGCATCGAAGCCGAGCGCGCGCGCCTCGCGCTGAAGGGCGGCCTTGAGATCGGACGGAGAGAGCCGGACCGCCTGGTTCAGAAGTCGAGGTCCACATAGGTGCGCGACGCCGGCACCCCTGCCAGCCATTCGCTGAGCAGCGGGCGGAACGACGGGCGGGATTTCACCCGCGCGTACCACGCCTTTGCCGCGTCGTCCTCGCTCCATGGCACGTCGCCCAGATAGTCGATCGCCGAGAGATGCGCCGCGGCGGCGAGGTCCGCGTAGGTGAGGCGGTCGCCGGCGAGATAGTTCCGCGTCTTCGCCAGCCAGCCAATATAGTTCAGATGATAGCGCACATTGACCTTGGCGGCGCGCATGATGTCGGGCGCCGGCGGGCCGCCGCCATTGTCCTCGCTCATGAAGCGCTTGTAGATCCGCTCGGTCACCAGCGGGTTGGAGGCTTCCTCGAAGAATTTCTCGTTGAACCACGCCATCAGCCGGCGCACCTCGACGCGCTCGGCCGTCGAGGTCGGCAGCAGCCGCCGCTCGCCGGCATCGAGGCCGTGCGTCTCGTCGACATATTCGGCGATGATGGGTGCACCGGGGATCGGCGGAAAGCCCTCGGCGATCAGCACCGGCGTGTTAGCCGCCGGATTGAGCGCCAGGAACGCCTCGCGCCGCTCCCAGACCCGTTCCTCCACCAGGCGCAGATCGAGGCCATACTCGCCGAGCACGAGGCGAATGAAGCGCGAATGCGGACAGAACGGATGGTGATACAG
Organism: Bradyrhizobium sp. B120; assembly: GCF_049075665.1. Lineage (NCBI taxonomy): Bacteria > Pseudomonadati > Pseudomonadota > Alphaproteobacteria > Hyphomicrobiales > Nitrobacteraceae > Bradyrhizobium > Bradyrhizobium sp. B120. Next base: position 79,301 of record NZ_CP185242.1, read on the forward strand.
CGTATACATGAAGCCCTTGGTAGTGTCGTGGCGCTTAAGAAACCATCAACCTGTGTGACCTGACCTGTGGATTGGCCGGACCAGTTCCGCTCGTCTCTATGTCGCGTCGGCACGCAAACCGGTAGCCACCCCCGCAGTTGGTGCGGGTCACAAAAACGCTATAGCCCAGCAAATCGGCCGGGTAACCCATTGTTTGACGATTCTTTGCGATTGCGGCCTATGTGCGAATAAGCGAGAAGAATTCGGTTTTCCACACAGGGCAGATCAGATCATGATGACGGATATGCTGCGGGCGGTGATTCTCGGCATCGTCGAGGGCGTCACAGAGTTCCTGCCGGTCTCTTCGACAGGCCACCTGCTGCTTGCGGAACGCTTCTTCAATCTCGGCGAAGGCAATTTCTGGAAGAGTTTTGCGATCCTGATTCAGCTCGGTGCGATCCTCGCGATCCTCGTGCTCTACTTCACCAGATTGTGGCGCGTCGCGCTGGGCATGTTCTCCAATCCCGACGACCGCCGCTTCGTCATCGGCGTGCTGGTGGCGTTCCTGCCCGCCGTCGTGATCGGCCTGCTCGCCGGCAAGTACATCAAGGAATTCCTGTTCAATCCGTGGGTGGTCTGCTTCACGCTGATCGTCGGCGGCGCCGTCCTGCTCTGGGTCGATCAGCTCGATCTCAAAGTGTACGAGGACGATGCGACCCGGTTCCCGCTGTTGATGTATTTCTGGATCGGCGTCGCGCAGTGCCTGGCGATGATCCCCGGCGTGTCGCGCTCCGGCGCCAGCATCGTCGCGGCGATGCTGCTCGGCGCCGACAAGCGCTCGGCGGCGGAGTTCTCGTTCTTCCTCGCGATCCCGACCATGGTCGGCGCGTTCGCTTATGATTTCTACAAGAACCGCGCCGACTTCACCTCGGACAATCTCAGCGTGATCGCGGTCGGCTTTGTGGTGTCGTTCATCACGGCGATGATCGTGGTGCGGGCCTTCCTCAACTTCGTGACCCGCCGCGGCTTCACGTTCTTCGCCTGGTGGCGCGTGATCGTCGGCACGCTCGGCCTGATCGCGCTGGCGATGGGACGGTAAGGCGCGCTCCGCTGTCGTCCCTGCGAAAGCAGGGACCCATAACCACAGCTATTTGAGTCGCGAAGGGCTGTGGCCCCAGCGTTCTACACCTCAGGCATTCGTGGTTATGGGTCCCGGCTCGCGCGGAGCCTCTCATCGGGCGCGCGTTCGCGCGACCCGTTGGCTTGGCCGGGACGATGAATGGATAGCGCCTACGCGCTCTTCTTCTGGAACTGCCCCGTCGCGCGGAAGCGCCAGAGATATTGCGGGGCGATCGCTTCCATCGAATCGGGCGTGATGCCGAGGCCCGCGAAAGTGAGGCCGGCCGCCTTGGCGGCGTCGGACACGACATTGTCCGAACGCAGCATCGCGACCTGGTCCGGCGTCAGGGTGAAGGGGCCGGGCGCGAATTGCAGGACATACGACTGCAGCTTGGCGAGGCCGAACGGCAGCGGCGCCAGCATGCGATCACGCTGGGTGATCTGAAGGATGATCTGCATCACCTCGCGCATGGTGAGCACTTCCGGCCCGCCGAGCTCGTATGTGGCGCCTGCCTTCGCCTTGCCGTCCACGGCATCGGCCACGGCGTCCGCGACGTCGGCGACATAGGCCGGCTGCACCTTGTTGACGCCGCCGCCGACCAGCGGCAGCACAGGCGACATCCGCGCCAGCGCCGCAAAGCGGTTGGTGAACTGATCCTCGGGCCCGAACAGCAGCGACGGCCGCATGATGGTGGCCTGTGGCAGGGCCGCCTGCACCACCTGCTCGCCTTCCGCCTTGGCGCGGCAATAACCCGACAGCGAATCCGCATCGGCCCCGATCGCCGAGACATGGACCATCCGGGCGCCGGCTGTAGCGGCCGCCTTGGCGATGGTCTCGGCGCCCTTCACCTGCACGGCGTCAAAGCTCTGCCCGCCGCCCTCGGCCAGGATGCCGACCAAATTGATGGCGATATGCGAATCACGCATCGCCGCCTCGACCGAGGCCGGGTAGCGCACATTGGCCTGGACCGCATGAATCTGCCCGACGCGGCCGAGCGGCTGCAGATGGCCGGCCAGTTCAGGCCGCCGCACCGCGACTCGCACGCGGTATTCGCGCTTGCAGAGCGCCCGGACCACGTTCCGTCCCAGAAAACCGGATCCGCCGAATACCGTGACGAGCGTTTCCAGGTTCGATGCCATGAGGTCCATTCCTGCCGGATTCGAGAGCGATTGGGCGTATTTGCAGGCTCTCGCGATACGCCATCAGCCCAATCCTGTACAGGCTATTTGAATTTTCAATCGCGAATTTGACAAGCGCGTAACCGATCCTTACTAAGCCGCTCCACATGCCCAGGTGGCGGAATTGGTAGACGCGCTGGCTTCAGGTGCCAGTGGCTTAACGGCCGTGAAGGTTCGAGTCCTTTCCTGGGCACCATTCGGTGCCAAGCCCTTGAAATACTTATTTTGCGGGGCAATTGATCCGAAAACCGGTGTACAAAACCGGTGCACAGATCATGAGCCTTCGAAAGACGTACGTGGCGGCCCGAGCAGATTCCTCGCAATTGCAGTTCAAAAAAAGGACGCCTGAGAACGTTCGGGAGCGAGTGAGGGGGCGGCGAATCTTTCTCTGCTTATCGGACTCGCTGACGGTCCAAACTACCATCGGCAACGTTGTCAGCTTTAGCCTGAGAACTACAGACGCGAAGGTGGCGGAGCGCAGGGAGCGAGCGGCGCGCGAGCAGCTTCAGAACATCTTCGATGCTGCGGAACGTGGACCGCAACGCTATGACCATAAGCAACTGGTGGCCCTCGCAGGGGATGCTTACCGGCTGTACGTCGAAATATTCGAGCGCGACCCCGGGACTCCGTTCCATTGGGCTTGCCACAAGGCGTTCAGCCGCGCGGCGCTAGAGGGCCGTTTCCACAATCCCCCGCCCATTGTCCCGGGTAGCATCGACGAGTCCGAAACCAGAGAAGCGGTTGCCGCTTTTGGCGACGGTCTCACGGCTGGCATCAACGCCTTGCCTCCCGCCGAATCGGCAGAGGCCTTAGAGAAGCGATTCGGAATGCTCGCCGATTGGGTGCTGGCTCAGCATGGAATCGAACTCGACGATAAGACCCGGCAGAAATTCTTGATTCAGGTCGCAACAGCATCGATAGACGCCGGATGGCGACTAAAGCGCGCTGCGGCGGGTGACTATACGCCGGACCCTAAGGCCGCTCGTTTCCCCGCATTCGAGAGGCGAGGCGGCTCAGTGACCCTACAATCGCTGCTAGATGGCTGGTGGACGGAAGCCTCCGCGATTGGCCGGAAGCAAAGCACCTACGTGAGCTACGCGGGCACCATCAACGCCCTTGCGACCTTCCTCAAACACGATGACGCCAACAAGATCACGGATGAAGATATCATCCGGTTCAAAGATCATCGACTAGCATCGACCAATTCGAAGACTGGCAAGCGCATCAGCGCCAAAACGGTGAAGGACTCCGATCTGGCTGGCCTCAAGGCCATCTTCCGTTGGGCGGTGTCGAACCGCAAGCTTCCATCTAACCCGGCAGCCAATGTGACCATAAGCCGTGGCAGCCGCCAGCGGTTGCGCTCGCCAGGTTTCACCGACCAAGAGGCCATGGCAATTTTGGCTCGCGCGGTCGATTACCGCGCGGGGGACGGCCGGGAGTCTGAGAAGACGGTGGCTGCCAAGCGATGGCTACCATGGCTTGCTGCCTATACCGGGGCGCGTATCGGTGAACTGGCGCAGCTCCGTGAGCAAGACGTATTTCGAGACCAGAAAATCTGGTGTCTAAGGATCACACCGGAGGCAGGAACCGTAAAGACGAATGACGCTCGCATCGTGCCCATACACCCGCACCTCGTCGAGCAAGGCTTCATCGATTTTGTGAATGAATGTGCCGACGGCTTGCTTTTCGTGTCGAAGGCCCGGGACGGAAAACCCGTTGGTCTCAAGAGCCTGCTCAATCGCATGCGTGATTGGATTCGTGAGGCTGTACCGGATCCTAACGTGCAGCCATTCCACGGCTGGCGGCACCGACTCAAGACGATGTTCCGCGATCTTCGCATTGAGCAACGTGTCGCTGATGACATTCAAGGTTGGGCAGAGGACAAATCTAGCAACAGTGGTGGCGGCTATGGAGAGGCCAGCCTGAAGGCTAAGGCCAATGCCATAGCTGCCATTCCGCGATATCGGATTAGGCTGTCGTCACAGTCGAAGAAGCGGGGTTCAGGCTCAAGCGCGCGTCGAATTGCGGTTCGTACTTGAGAGTGTGGTCTGCGTGGTACGCCGGGTGCCGGTGCCGGAGATTTTCGATAGGCGTCAAAGTGGCTACGCAAGCCGCTGAGAGCCTTTCGATCAGAACGAAGAGTGAACACTAGGGAACCCAGAAAACGCATCCATGAGCTTCCCCAGCCCGCCGAGACGCATCACGGTCCTAGTCGGGCTTGGTCGGCAATTGGAGCGAAGATCAGGAAATTGTAATTCGCCTTTTATGGGGCGGGTAAGTTGGGTGGCATTTTCGACCGGCGCGGAGAGCGGCGAGCCGCCGATTTCGAGCGAAAACATAGTCGATACGTTGGTTCAGCAGTGTGGGGAGGGTTCTAATACAGTCTGGAGATTGTAGATGAACCGGAGAGACTAGGGTCTAGAACCCTGGAGAGTGCCCTGAGCTTCAGGCAATAGCGGGTCCCCCGCGGGGCAGCCGATGCTGACCACGGTTGACCCGCTACCTCGACGATGTTGGTGGCTGGGTTAGAACCCCGGAGCCGGCCCCTCGCATAGGCACCTCGTCTCGCCCCGCCTGGCGGACAAAGATCGCTCGCAACTTCTCGACGGAATTGGCGGTCCGTCGGCGACCCATGGGCTTCGAGCTTTCGCGGTGCCCTTCGGGTGAATGGTCGCACCCCACAGTACCCGACACGGTACCTCGCGCTGTCGTTCACATGACCGACCACGAGGACCAGATGGGAGTGGGAACGTAAGTAGAACAAGATTGTGGAAAAAGTAGGTTCGCCAATCCCTTAGCCCACAGGTCGCTGGCACCGCGGAAAATCGGCCTTTTGCGCAATCGTGGGAAGAAGGGCTTTTTCGAACCGGGGGCACATTACGGCAAAAAAGTGGCATGTTCCACAATTCAGACACAATCGAAGGGGTTATGGACCGGTCGCCAATTGGTATCAAATTGGTACGGCTAATTGTTCTTGACCAATTCAGTAATCTTCCGTACCATTTGACGGTCGACCAAAAGGTCGTCGATAACCAATTCTTGGAGATTGAAAATGGTAGACCGTTTGAAAGGACTTTCTGAAACCGTTAAGTGGCATTTGATGGTCCAAGCTGCAAAGCGCGGAGCCGAGGCTGAGGGCTACACACTGGACCGCGTGCCTGGGCGTGGTCTGTCGAACATCTGGAACATCACCAAGGACGGGAAGACCCAAAAGGCTTCGATCCGCACCACGCGCGACCGCTGGTTCGCATTTCCGCCCCTGGAAAATGGTGCGAAGTGGAAAACTCTCGACGAGGTCGAGGTGGTCATTGTTGCCGCAGTTGATGATCGCGACGAGCCGGAGAACGTAGAGGTCTATATTTTCCCGGCGGCCGAAGTCCGGAAGCGGTTCGATGCCGCATTCGCTTCACGAACCGGTGCTGGTCAGACCGTGCGGACCAACTTTGGTATGTGGGTGTCGCTCGACCACGATGCTCGGAATATACCGGCCAGCGCCGGCTCGGGGATCATCGATAAGTACAAAGCGGTCGCAGTGTTTCCGATTCCCGATCTGTTGGCAGGTGCTGAGCCCGCCGCTGCGGCGGCACTGGAAGAGGTGGAGGCTGATACCGTCGAAGATATGGGTGCCTTGGACAACGATCCTCCCCTCACGATCGCCGAGGCAAAACGGCGTCTGGCCCTCACGTTCGGCGTGACGCCTGCCAACATCAAGATCACCGTGGAGGCTTGATGTCGCAATCGTGCTGAAGTCCCGGCGCTGACGAGTGCCGGGATTTTTCTCCCGGGAGTGTTACGATTTCTCAAGAAAACGAAACATATTTATGGGTTAAGTGATGGAAAAGTCGAAGCAATCCAGCAAGGCTATTGCCTACCTTCGCACCTCCAGCGCGGCGAACGTGGGTGCTGACAAGGACAGCGACAAACGCCAGCGCGCGGCCATCGAGGCATATGCCAAAAGGGAAAAGTGGGAAGTCGTTGCGGAGTTCTACGACGCTGACGTGAGCGGTGCAGATCCTATTGAAACCAGACCCGGTTTCTCAGCCTTGCTGGACCGGATCGAGGGCAATGGGGTGAGGACGGTGCTGGTCGAGGATGCGTCACGCTTCGCCCGGCAGCTCATCGTCCAAGAGGCTGGCATTATCGCCCTTATCGAACGGGGCGTTCGCGTGCTTACCGCGTCCGGCGACGATCTCACGGCCTCTGAGGACCCTTTCAAAGTCGCCATGCGACAGATCGCCGGTGTGTTTGCCCAGCTTGAGAAGGCTCGGCTGGTGGGGAAACTGAAGGCGGCGCGCGACCGCAAGCGAGCCACCGGCAAAAAGGTCGAGGGACGCAAGAGCTACGCAGAGATCGACGTGAGAGATCATGCCGGACAAATGATAGCCCTCGCGACGAAGATGCGCCGCAGGACCCCGAAAGGCGGCCGACGATCGCTACGCGCGATCTCAGCCGAGCTGGCGAAGGCTGGATTTGTCAGCCAGAGCGGCAAGCCTTTCGCGGCAACAGCGGTCGGCCGCATGCTGGGCGAGATCAACCCCCCACAGGCCGCGCCGTCGCAGATGCCAAAACACCACCGAGGAGGCCAGCGGACATCGGTCGCCGGCCTATTGATTCCCCGGGAGAGAAAAAATAGTCCCTGGGATTGAAAAATCTTTCCCCAGGGGATTGCAATCCCAGTCCAGGGTGTATAATTCAAGATCCAGGGAGGCGGTTTTCAAATCCCTGGACAAAGAAATGGCCGGGCAGATTGGGTCTACCCGGCCACATCGCAAACTTAAAGGATAATGATAATGATTTACGATCTTTCAGCTGCCACGGCAAGCCGTGAAGACGTTCTTGCCAGCTACAACCTCGGTGCGCAGACGCTCACGATGCGTCTGCCCATTGCTCGCTTCATCGACATGTCCGACGTTCCGAACGATGGAGCGGTGGACCCTGAAGAGGTGTCCCAGCGTCCGCTGGACAAGAACCATGCCGGGCTCCTGGCCCAGTACATCTTGAAGGGCCTGATTCACGCGGCGGCAAATCTCCGCAAGGCTGAAGGCAAAGACTGTTCTCATCACGAGGAAGTCCTGAAGGTGTTGGGACCCCAGCGGTATTATGCGCTGCAGCCCATCGTCGTGAACCTCCCGGTGACGTTGAACGATCTGAAGCCGCAGAAGCAGGTCAATCAGGCGGGTGATGAGATTTCGCTGCGCATTGGCGTCTCGCATTCGACCTTGATGTGGGTCGTCGATGGCCAGCACCGCCGGTACGGGATGAATACGGTGCTGGATTTCCTGCGCAACGTGCGAGCCACGCAGGTCTATCCCAAGCGTGGTTCACTTTATCCTGGCAAGGCGGGAGAACACATCCCTCCGGGAGAGATGGAGGTTTGGCGGGATGCCCTGCAGCTGGCACTGAACTACTGCACGGTGACGATCGAGGCTCACTTGAACCTCGATGCAGAACAGCGCCGGCAGCTTTTCGCCGACCTGAACAACAAGGGGAAAAGCGTCTCCGCAAGCATGGCCTTTGACTTCGACAACTCCAACCCGATCAACGTCTTCATCAAGGACGTCCTGATGGGGGAAGGGATTCTGACTGCGCCTGTCGTGGAGAAGGACATTGTCGAGTGGAGCAATCATGACGGCTCGATGGCTCGCAAAGACCTTGTCGCCATCAACTCTATCTTGATCTTGAACAAGACCAATCCTCGCGGCGCGGTCCCCAGCCAAGTGGACAAGATGGAGGACACGGCTCGCCGGTTCTGGGAAGCGGTTTCTTCCATTTCGGGATTCGGTGAGGCCAAGGCCAAACTGAATACTGTCGCCGCTCAGCCGGTCGTGCTCAAGGCGTTGGCAAAGCTGACATACGACTTCGCCATGAGCAAGAAGTCGGACGAAGTGGCGCTGGAGAAGCTGCTGGATGGCATCCCCCATCTGGATTTCTCTCACAACAATCCGATGTGGCGGGCCTACGAAATGACCCCGGCAGAGCGGCAAAAGAAGCTGCCCGGCCTCAACGACTACCTGCCTCATGACAACGCGAACCGCGATCTCGGTTCGACCGACACCAAGGGTTTGATGCGCTTTGGGGCGAAGCACAACGACATCTATCCCGTTCTCGGCGACATCATCCGTTGGCGACTGGAACTTCCCAACCGCCATGAAGACGAAGCGGTCGAGGAAGCCGCGTAAACCCAGAAGGCCCCGGCAACGGGGCCTTCTTTCTATCCTGTGTACGGCCGAGCTTGATCGAAGCGGGATATGCAATACGGTGTCCTGCAAGACGTTCGAGAAAGCAGTTGAGGGATTTGTGGAACCAGCACGACTGACCAGCTTAGACCTGGAGATCCGCCGCTGTAGGAAATGTGCGCAGACCTTGCTTCGACATCCTGAAGACCCGTCCTGTACGCCACGGCCAGTTGAGCCTCGACCGGTTCTTTCACCGCCTATGCGTGCACCAATAATGTTGGTCGGCCAGGCGCCGGGACTTACTGAGTACAGGACCGGCCAGCCGTTCTCTGGTCCTGCGGGTTCTGGCGTAAGAAATCTCTTTGTGGCCTCGGGTCTGCCGGCCTCCGAATTTGACCGTGCCGTTTATCAGACGTCGGCGGTAAAATGCTTTCCCGGACGAAAGCCAAATCAATCTCGATGGGAGGACCGGCCACCTTGCGCCACGATGCAGCAACAATGCCGTCCCTTTCTTGCTCGTCAGATTGAAACCGTAGACCCGCGCCTGATCGTGGCTATGGGGAGCGTCGCAATGTCCGCGTTAGACAAATTGAGAAGCCTCCCTCGGAGAGCCCTTTGGGATGTTGTTGGTAGTTCCGAGTTGTGGGGGGCGATCCGAATTATTCCCATCAGTCACACCTCAGGCGGAAATCGCTCGCTCAATGATCCCAAAAACAAAGCCAAGCAGATGCGGGCACTGGCAATCTTGCGGGACGAGTTGGCACTTCTGTCGACCGCTTCTCGGTGGAATCCCGCGGGGGTGGAGTTGAACTGAACGGCCGGCCGCTGGGTTGCGGGCGGCACACAAAATCGGTACACAATCGCTCGCCGGGCGGATCGAAAAACCCAGCAAAACCGTGGTTTCTAGGGCGGGCCAACCCAGTCCTTTCCTGGGCACCACCCCCTTTTTAAGCGATTGAAATCGCTCAGCATCCGCAAGGGTGGGTGCGGCGAAGCCGTCACCCGCGAGGGCGCGTCGTGAACGACGATCATGCCGTTCGCGCTCTGCCCCTGATCGGTGGCTCATTTTCGAGCCGTTAGATGAGGCGGACGCAATCTCGTTCGATCCAAATCGAGTGCATATAGCTCGGTTTCTCGACCGCCTCGCCGACTTCGAGCTCGACCAGGTGCCCTCTGAGATCGGCAACCGGAAAATGGCGGCTGAGACACCTCGTGAATAGCGCCCGCGTCTCGTCATCCGGCAGCACTTTCGGAATCGCCACGACTTCGACTCTGTCTCCGATTTTCATTCCAAAGTCTCACACCACGCGCCGCCCCGCGCGCCGAGCGATCGGCCGCTGCACAAAATACATCGCGATCATCGAGATCATCGAGCTCGCCACGACGACATAGCCGATCCGGTCGAAATGCAGCAGCGAGCCGTCCGCATTCTCGGCGACGATCGCGGCTGCAGCCACCGAGCCGAGTCCGCCTGACAATTGCTGCACCGACGCTGAGATCGCGCTGAACGAGCCGCGCTGGCTGGCGTCGGGGATCGCCGACATCAGCGCCTGCGAGGGGATCATGCGCGAGAAGATGCCGACGAACATCAGCACATTGACGATGATCGCGGTCAGCAGCGAGACGTGGCCGAGATGGGTGTAGATCAGCACCATGATGGCCGACACCACGCAGCCGAAGATGAAGGTCGGATATTTGCCGAACGCATCGCTGGCGCGGCCGACCAGCGGTCCCATCAGGATGCTGAACAGGCCGGAGACCAGATAGATCGTCGGCAGATGGACGATGTCGATGCCGAGATTGTGCACGGTGAAGGCGCTGCCGAACGGCATCAGCATGAAACCGCCGGTCGCCAGCAGCGTCGTCACCAGGAAGGCCAGCGTGTAGCGCGGCTGCGCGACGGTTGCGATCAAATGCTGGAACGGGTTGCTGTCGTGCTGCAGTTTCAGATGCCCGTCGACCGGCTCCATCACCAGCGCGATGGTGGCGATCGCCGCGATCGACAGGCCGACGATGGCGACGAAGCAGATGTGCCAGTTCCAGTGATTGGCGAGGAACAGCCCGGCGGGCACGCCGAGCACCTGGCTCGCGGCGAATGCGGTCTGAATGAAGCCCATCACGCGCCCGCGCAGATGCAGCGGGAACAGGTCGGTGACGATGGCAAGCACGACGGAGCCGATCACGCCGCCGAACAAGCCGGTGACGATGCGGCCGAGCAGCAGCACGTGGAAATTCTGCGCCACCGCGCACAGCACGGTGCCGAAAGTGAAGCCGACATAGAAGAACAGCAACATCCGCTTGCGGTCGAAGCGATCGGCAAAGCCGGCGGCGAGGATGCCGGAAATGCCCGCCGCGAACGCGTAGGCCGAGACCGCGACGCCGAACTGCCCCGCCGTGATGTTGAGCGACGGCATCAGGATGGCGCCGAGCGGCGACATGATGATGAAGTCGAGGATCAGGGTGAATTGCGTGAAGGCAAGCAGCGCGATCAGGAAGGCTTGATAGCGCGAAAAGCCGCGTTCCTGCGGCTCATCGATCGGCGCGGCGATGGTCTGTTCCGACATAAGGCTCATTTCACTGAAAGGTAAGTGCGGGCCGGCAACAGATAGGGAGGGCGCGCGGGGATTTCATGGGGCACGGGGGCAACAGTTCCATCGAAATTGAACGGCGGCGGCAATGACTTGGCCGTGCGCCCCAGATCGAACTTGGCGAGAAAATGGGGACAGCGGCGCACCCGATCACGCCCAGCGATTGTTTCTGGTTGTGTCGGGCAATAACTGCAACGGGTGAGTGCTGTACTTCACAACCTCGAAAGCGTACGCACGTCAAGGATGTGAATCATGATGATACAGCTCATGGTTCCGTCTGTGGCGATCACGCAACAGATCGCTGCAAATCGTCTCAAGCTTGAATGGAGCGGATCAGCCGACGCTGAGAGCGGGGCAGGGGGGTCACAGGTGGCGTGAGGCCGGGGGTCGGGTTCGCGCCGAGGTTGGAGTAAGGGCATGGTTTCATCGCGGCTCGCGGCGATCCTGTCGTGCACTTTGGGTGGCGGCTATCTTCTATCGGTCTCGCAGGCGTTTGCCGCTTGCGACAGTCTCGCGCCGGCGAGCGGTCAGACGGTGACCTGCTCGACCACAGCGCCGAATCCCTCGCCCGCTGGCGTGCAGGCCGCAGCCGGCAGCTCGAACGTCACCGTGAACGTGCTGCAGGGCGCCGGCATCACGCCGGGCGCCGGTGCGACCGCGATCGGCCTTGTCTCCCGCAGCACCGCCACCAACAACGGCACGCTGACCATCAGCGGCGGCGGCACCGGAATCTTCGGCAGTGGCGACGGCAACGTCTTCACCAATGCTACGTCGGGCGTGATCACGACCACGGGCGCCGGCAGCAATGCGATCGCCGCCAGCAGCAACGGCAACACGCTGATCAACAACGGCACAATCACGACGCAGAACGGCACCTCGCGCGGGCTTGCCATCACCGGTCTCACGCAGCACAACAACAATACGCTGATCAATACCGGGACGATCACCACCCAGGGCCCGCAGTCGCATGGCCTCTATGTGCAGACCGGCGACAGCAACACCTTCACCAATAGCGGCACCATCACCACGGCCGGCGCCGGCGCGCGTGCGATCTTCTCCGCCGGACAATTCATGACCATCACCAACACCGGCACGCTGCTGACGACCGGCGGCGATGCCGGCGGCACCGCCAACAACACCGTCTTCATGCAAGGCAATGCCGCCGTCCTGCGCAACAGCGGCACCATCGAGGCGCGCGGCGTCAACGCCGACGGCGTGTTCTCCAACACTGCCGGTTCGTCGTTCACCGCCCGCATCGAGAACCTCGCCGGCGGCAGGATCATCAGCCAGAACGGGCCCGCGATCCGCACGCTCAACGGCGCCACCACCATCGTCAATGCCGGCCTGATCGCCGGCAACAGCGGCACGGCGCTCGCCGGCGGCGGCGGCGCGGTGACGATGATCCTGCAAACCGGCTCGCAAATTGTCGGCCTTGCCGATGGCGGCGGCGGCAACAACCAGGTCCGGCTGCAAGGCAGCGGCACGGCCGACAATGCGTTCGCGCGATTCCAGACGCTGACGATGGAAGGCACCGACTGGACCTGGGCCGGCACCGGCACCTTCGCCAACACCTTCATCAACAGCGGTTCGCTGACGCTGCAGACCTCGCTCACCGGCAATGTGTCGATTGCGGCCGGCACCAGCCTGCTGGCCGGCAACGGCGCCAACCCGTCGATCACGTCGTTTCCGGGCGGGCCGCCGATCACCGTCACCAACGCCGGCGTCATCAATCTCACCAACGGCGGCGCCACCGCAGCGAACAGCCTGACGATCGCCGGCAACTATGTCGGCAATGGCGGCGGGCTTTATCTGCGCACCGTGCTCGGCGGCGACGGTTCGCCGTCGGACCGGCTCGTCATCTCCGGCGGCAATGCGTCGGGCTCGACCGCGGTGACCGTTACCAATGCCGGCGGCGCCGGCGCGCTGACCACCTCTGATGGCATCATGGTGGTGCAAGCTGTCAACGGCGGCAGCACGGCCGCCGGCGCATTCGGTCTCTCCAACGCTGTTGTGGCCGGCGCACACGAATATCTGCTGTTTCGTGGCGGCGTCTCGGCCGGCAGCGCCGACAATTGGTATCTGCGCTCGCAGCTGTTGCCCGGCACATCGTCGCCGGCGCCGCCGGCTGCACCCGCACCAACGCCGCCGGCATCGCCCAACGTGGTGCCGCCGCCCGCGATGCTGCCGGCAGAGGATCTGTCGTCGCTGACGCCGCCGCCGGCAGGCGCAGCGCCCGTCGAGCTTTACCGCGAGGAAGTCGCGGTCTATTCGGCGTTGCCGCAGGTCGCGCAGAAGCTCGGGCTCGCAACGCTCGGCACCTTCCATCAGCGCCAGGGCGATCAGGCCATGCTGACCAGCGGCGGCGAACAGCCGGCGGCGTGGGCGCGCGCGTACGGTTCGCACAGCGCGCAGAGCTGGGCCGGCACGGTCAGCCCGTCCTTCGACGGCACCATGGCCGGCGTGCAGGTCGGCGTCGACATCCTGCGCTTTGAGTCCGCGCCCGGGCATCATGATCGCGCGGGCTTGTTCTATGCGTATGGCTGGGCCAGCGGCAGCGTCAACGGCTTCGCGCTCGGCATGAACAACGTCCGCACCGGCACGCTCTCGATCGACAGCCAGAATGTCGGCGGCTACTGGACCCATATCGGCCCCTCAGGCTGGTACGTCGACGCCGTGCTGATGGGCAGCTTCTACGGTGCAAGCCCGCAGTCGGATCGTCAGGTCGGCGCGCTTGTGTCGGGCACCGGCGTCGCCGCGTCGCTGGAAACCGGCGTGCCGCTACAGCTGAACCGCTTTCTCGCGATCGAGCCGCAGGCGCAACTGATCTGGCAGCGCCAGTCGTTCGACAGCTTCAACGACATCTTCTCGAGCGTCGCGCCCGGCAGCGCCGATACGCTGACCGGCCGGCTCGGCGTGCGCGTTCCCGCGACCTTCATTGTCGGCACCGCCGAGCTGCGTCCCTATCTCGAGGCCAATCTCTGGCACACGGCTGCGAACGACCGCAGCATCGCCTTCGCGACCACCGACCTGATCGGCGTGCAAAGCCGCGGCACCGCGGTCGAGATCGGCGCCGGCGTTACCGCGCAGCTCAATCGCACGATCAGCGCCTATGCGAGCGCGGGTTACACGACGTCGGTGGACAGCACCCGCCGTGACGACATCACCGGCCGGTTCGGGCTGCGCGTCAGCTGGCAATAATGGCGCGCGCCGCTGGGGCGCTGTGGACTGCCCAAGCCATTGTCTCCGCTGCACAATGGCGCTAAACCCTGAACCATCTGTGCGTGCACGATGATGGTTCGCGTTGCCGGCGCTCCGCCCTTGATGGGCTTTGACGCCGAGACGCAAGCCCAGGCTTGGACAACGAGGCTTGATGCACGCTCGCCTGTCGGGGAATTGAACGTTAGCTTGTCCCGAGAGCGATTCGACGAGGTTTTTGACAGCATGACCATCCGCCTGCATCGCGGCGACCTGCCCGATCTCACTCGCTACACCGATTCCGTGGCAATCGACACCGAGACCATGGGACTGCATCCGCACCGTGACCGGCTCTGCGTGGTGCAGATGTCGAACGGCGACGGCACCGCCGACGTGATCCAGATTCCGAAGGGGCACACCGACTCGCCGAACCTGAAGGCGCTGCTCGCCAATCCTGCGATCACCAAGATCTTCCATTTCGCCCGGTTCGACGTCGCGGTGCTCTACAACAATTTCGGTGTGATGCCGGCGCCGGTCTATTGCACCAAGATCGCCTCGCGCCTGTCGCGCACCTACACCGACCGCCATGGCCTGAAGGATCTGGTACGCGAGGTGCTGAACGTCGATTTGTCGAAGCAGCAGCAGTCGAGCGACTGGGGTGCACAGAGCCTGAGCGAGGCCCAGCTCGCCTATGCCGCGTCCGACGTGCTGCACCTGCACGCGCTGCGCGACAAGTTGAATGTCATGCTGGCGCGCGAGGGACGGACGGATCTCGCGAAGGCCTGCTTCGATTTCCTCCCCACGCGCGCCAGGCTCGATCTCGACGGCTGGGAGGCCGAGGACATCTTCGCCCATTCGTGATTTCGCCCGTTCATGATGGGCGCCGAATTCGTCGCAGCAGGGCCGGTTCCGCCCCGTTTCGGCCAAACTGTTCACGCGTGGTCCGCCTTGAAGTCGGCTTGGGGGGCGCGACGCGAGGTCCGGGCTGCATATTCGAGCGGCTCCGGCTAGAATAGGGGCAATTCCGCGCCTCTGGAGCTCAGGTGAATTCGGTTCAGAATCCAGCCCAGCATCCCGGCTATGTCACGGGCCTCGAGGCGCGCTTTGCCGCCGCCGCGCGGCACAGCCGCATGGTGCGGATCCTGCGCATCGCGGTGCCGGCGGTGGTCGGGCTGTCGATGGCCTCGATCATCTTCGTCTCGGTCTACAATCCATTCCGCGAGCTGATTCCCAAGCTGCCGGTCGAGATGGACAACCTCGTGGTGTCAGGCACCAAGATCACGATGGAATCGCCGCATATCGCCGGCTTCTCGGCCGACGGGCGGCCGTATGAGATGTGGGCCAAGGCGGCGATCCAGGACGTCACCGACCCTGATCATGTCGAGCTGAAGACGATCCGCGCCAAGGTGGCGCAGCAGGATCAGTCGACGGTGACGATGGATGCGCGCACCGGCTTCTTCGACAACAAGAAGCAGCTGCTCGACCTGCGCCAGGATATCTTTCTGCAATCGTCGACCGGCTATGAGGCCAAGCTGACGCAGGCCTTTGTCGACATCAACAAGGGCAACGTGTCGTCGGACGAGCATGTCGACGTCAAGCTGCTCGAAGGCACGCTGACCGCCGACCGCCTCAGGATCTACAACAGCGGCGAGCTCGTGCGGTTCGAAGGCAATGTCGTGATGAATCTGGACAAGCTCGGCGACAACAATCCAAGCCCGCCCGCCGAGCCCGCGCCACCTCCGCCGCCACCGAAGCCGCGCAAGTCCGCCAACCCGAAATGAATTTGATGATGAGACGTTTTCCGCACGGCATCGCAATTGCGGCCTTTCTGCTCACGCTGTTCGCAGCCGGCACTGCATCCGCGCAGGGCTCGATGAGTGGCGTTCCCAACGCCATGCAGGGCTTTTCGCAGAACCGCGACCAGCCGATCCAGATCGAGGCCGCCTCGCTCGAAATGCGCGACAAGAAGAAGGAGGCGACCTTCGCCGGCAATGTGAAGGTCGTGCAGGGCGACACCACCATGACCTCGAAGGTGCTGGTGGTGTTCTACGAGGACAAGTCGACGCCGGCGCCGACCACGGGCAGCACCAAGGCTGCCGCCACGCCAAAGGGCGCGCCGATCCAATCGGCAACGCCCGGCCCCGGCGGCGCGTCCTCGATCAAGCGACTGGAGGCGAAGGGCAATGTCGTCGTCACCCAGAAGGATCAGGTCGTCACCGGCGAGACCGCGATCTTCGACACCAAGACCAACCTGATCACCATGCTCGGCGGCGGTGGCGGCCAGGTGGTGCTGACCCAGTGCCAGAACGTGCTGCGCGGCGACCGTCTGCTGGTCGACATGACCACCGGCGTCTCGCGGGTGGAATCCGACAGCGGCAAGGTGCAGGGCCTGTTCATCCAGTCGCAGGGCGGACAGAGCGGCAAGGGCGGCTGCGGCACGCCGGCCGCCCCCGGCACGGCCCCTGCAGCCCCGTCGCCGCTTCAACTGCTTCCGGGCAGCAAGTCGAAATAGGCTCCCCAAAGTAAGCTTCGCGTAAGGTGAAGTAGAATCAATAAGTTAGATAATATTTTGCGACCGCGAGGTTGAAGCGGGCGGGGCGAGACTGTATCTACTCCAGCGGCCCGGCCGGACGATGTGCCTTTGAGGGGGAGTTATGTTGGCCGGGACAGGGGCATCCACTCATTCAAGGCGCATGCTGGCGCTTTGCCGTGCGAATCGATCGGTCCGCAGGCAAGGTCGCGGGATCACCGTGAAAGGCTGAAGCGAAGCGGGGATGGTGGATTTTCTCGGCATGTTCCGGCGGCGCCCTGCGAAACGCAGTTCCGGATTTGCGCGCGCGCATGACGACATCACGGCGCTCGGCGACCAGTTCGGCGAGATGCTGACGTCACCGGTGCGCGACGCGCCGCCGATGGCGCGCGCCGCTCCGGTTCCCGCCGTCGAGCTGCCGCGATCCCAGCCCGCAGCAGCGCCCGCCCCGGCGCGGGCGAGGCCGGCCAGGAACAACGCCGCTTCGGCGCCGCAGCTCATCAAGCGGCCGGGCTATCTGGCTGTGCATAGCGTGGAAAAGAGTTTCGGCAGCCGCCAGGTCGTGCGCGGCGTCAGCATCTATGTGCGCCGCGGCGAGGCGGTCGGCCTGCTCGGGCCGAACGGCGCCGGCAAGACCACGGTGTTCTACATGATCACCGGTCTGATCAAGGCCGATCGCGGCGCGATCGAGCTCGACGGCCACGACGTCACCAAGCTGCCGATGTATCAGCGCGCGCGGCTCGGCATCGGCTATCTGCCGCAGGAAGCCTCGATCTTTCGCGGCCTGACGGTCGAGCAGAACATCCGCGCGGTGCTCGAGGTCGTCGAGCCCTCGAAGAAGAAGCGCGAGCATGAACTGGATTCGCTGCTCGACGAATTCAACATCACGCGGCTGCGCAAGAGCCCGTCGATCGCGCTGTCCGGCGGCGAGCGCCGCCGCGTCGAGATCGCGCGCGCGCTGGCGACGCGTCCGAATTACATGCTGCTCGACGAGCCGTTCGCCGGCATCGACCCGATCGCGGTCGGCGACATCCAGGATCTCGTCCGCCATCTCACCAACCGCGGCATCGGAGTGCTCATCACCGACCACAATGTCCGCGAGACGCTCGGCCTGACCGACCGTGCCTATATCGTCTATGCCGGTGAGATCTTGACTGAGGGCAGCCCGGAGGAGATCGTTAACGACCCGGATGTACGCAGGCTTTACCTTGGCGAGGAATTCCGCCTCTAGCCCAAATTTTGCATCCGTCAAGCCGTGTACATCCCAGGCGGACTAAGATAAGCAAGAATCGAGCCAATTTTTGGGATCGTTCTTGCCTCCATGGCGCTGACGCAAAGACTAGAGTTCCGCCAGTCGCAGTCGCTGGTGATGACGCCGCAGCTGATGCAGGCGATCAAGCTGCTGCAACTGTCGAACCTGGATCTGTCGGCCTTTGTCGAGGAAGAGCTGGAGCGCAATCCGCTGCTCGAGCGGGCCGCCGATGGGCCGGAACCGCCGGTGGCAGGCGAGCCGGCGATGGAGCGGCCGGACTACGGCGATTCCGATGGTTCCTCGAGCTACGGAGACGAGGGCGAGCCGTCCGACATGGCCGCAGGCTCGGGCGGCGAGGCCGCCTTTGAGCCCGGCCAAGAGGAATGGCTGAACCGCGACCTCGGCACCCGCGCCGAGATCGAGCAGACGCTCGATACCGGGCTCGACAACGTGTTCTCCGAGGAGCCGGCCGAAGCCGCCGCGCGCGCCGCGCAGGACGCGGCCCCGTCGGTCTATACCGAATGGGGCGGTGGCGCCTCCAGCGACGACGAATACAATCTGGAGGCCTTCGTGGCCGCCGAGCTGACACTTTCCGACCACCTCGCCGAACAGCTCGCGGTGGCGTTCTCGGCGCCGGCGCAGCGCATGATCGGGCAGTATCTGATCGACCTGGTCGACGACGCCGGCTACCTGCCGGCCGATCTCGGCCAGGCAGCCGAGCGCCTCGGAGCGTCGCAGCAGGCGGTCGACGAGGTCGTCGCGGTGCTGCAGAAGTTCGATCCGCCGGGCGTCTGCGCGCGAAATCTGAGCGAGTGTCTGGCGATCCAGCTGCGCGAGCTCGATCGCTACGATCCGGCGATGCAGGCGCTGGTCGAGCATCTCGACCTGCTCGCCAAGCGCGACATCGCGGCCTTGCGAAAGCTGTGCGGCGTCGACGACGAAGACATCACCGACATGATCGCCGAGATCCGCCGGCTCAATCCGAAGCCGGGGCTGAAGTTCGGCGCCGCGCGGACGCAGACCATGGTGCCCGACGTCTATGTGCGTCCGGGTCCCGACGGCGGCTGGCACGTCGAGCTCAACAGCGACACTCTGCCGCGCGTCCTCGTCAACCAGACCTATTACTCTGAACTGTCGAAGACGATCCGCAAGGACGGTGACAAGTCTTACTTCACCGACTGCCTGCAGAACGCGACCTGGCTGGTCCGCGCGCTCGACCAGCGCGCCCGCACCATCCTGAAGGTCGCAACCGAAATCGTCCGCCAGCAGGACGGATTCTTCACCTATGGCGTCGCGCACTTAAGGCCGCTCAATCTGAAGGCGGTGGCGGACGCGATCCAGATGCATGAATCGACGGTGTCGCGCGTCACCGCCAACAAATACATGGCGACCAACCGCGGCAGTTTTGAATTGAAGTATTTTTTCACCGCGTCGATCGCCTCCGCCGACGGCGGCGAGGCGCATTCGGCCGAAGCGGTGCGTCACCACATCAAGCAATTGATCGACGGAGAGGCGGCGTCGGCGATCCTGTCCGACGACACGATCGTGGAACGTTTGCGCGCTTCGGGCATTGATATCGCCCGCCGCACCGTCGCGAAGTACCGCGAGGCGATGCGGATACCATCCTCGGTGCAGCGCCGCCGTGACAAACAGAGCATGCTCGGTAATGCCCTTTCGGCTCCTGCCTCCTCGCCCGACCGCTCGCGCGATACAGCCCCCGTTTAGGTTACTTCTTGAGTACGACCCCGTCCGAGTACGGGCAGGATCATGCCCTCGTTGCGTTCGCGTCAAATCGCGATAGTCTCAATCTTTCCTGGCGAAGCGTCGTCCAGCGAGGGAGGTGACCGGAAGCCCAGCAAACATCATGCTCCTGCAAGAGTGATCGAGGCATCCAGCAATTGAGGCATCAAATGACCCTTCGAATCTCGGGAAAGAGCATCAGCATCGGCGAGGCGCTTCGCGCGCGCGTCAGCGAGCGCACCGACGAGGTCCTGCGAAAGTATTTTGATGGCAACTATTCCGGTCACATCACGCTGAGCAAGGATGGCTTCGGCTTCCGCACCGACTGCTCGCTGCATCTGGATTCCGGCATCACGCTGGAAGCCGAATCCAACGCCGCCGATGCCTATGCCAGCGCGGATGCCGCGCTCCTGATGATCGAGAAGCGCCTGCGCCGCTACAAGAGCCGGCTCAAGGACCGCTCGGCCCGCAAGACCTACACTGCGAACGCTGCGTTTGCCGAATTGAACGGCGTCGGGCTCGACGCGCCGAGCTACGTCATCGAGGCGCCCGAGAACGAGGACGAGGTCACTGAATACAGCCCGGTGATCATTGCCGAGGCAACCACTGCGCTGAAGCGGCTGTCGGTCAGCGAAGCCGTCATGGAGCTCGATCTGACCGGCGCCTCCTGCCTGGTATTCCAGCATGGCGGCAGTGGCCGGTTGAACATCATATACCGCCGTACGGACGGCAATGTCGGCTGGGTCGATCCGCCGGCGGTGAGCCCCTGAGGATAGTTGGCCCATGGCATTGACGTCCGAAGCCAGCCCTGCTTATGGTCCGCCGCCTCCAGGAATAAGGGGGCGGAACAGGGTTCGCAGGTGTTGGCACCGCCGATACGTTGGAGTAGAAGCCCTGCCAGCTGGACCCGGGCTAAGCCCGCATCCCACCTCAACTTCTTGACGCCGCCGCTGTAAAGCCTATTTCGCAACCTGACGGTTCATTCACCTCGGAACGTCCCAATGCCGATTACCGATTTGGTCGCACCCGAGGCGATTCTCCCGGCTTTGAAAGTCATCAGCAAGAAGCAGGCGCTGCAGGAACTCGCCGCGCGCGCTTCGGCTTTGACCGGGCAGAACGAACGCGCGATCTTCGAAGTGCTGCTGCAGCGCGAGAAGCTCGGCACCACGGCGGTCGGCTATGGCGTCGCCATTCCGCACGGCAAGCTGCCCAAGCTGGAGAAGCTGTTCGGCTTCTTCGCCCGCCTCGAGCGCCCGATCGATTTCGAGGCGATGGACGGCCAGCCGGTCGATCTGATCTTCCTGTTGCTCGCGCCGGAAGGCGCCGGCGCCGATCACCTCAAGGCGCTGGCGCGCATCGCCCGCCTGCTGCGCGACCAGGACGTCGCCAAGAAGCTGCGTGCCTCGCGCGACGCGCAGGCGATCTACTCGGTGCTCGCGCTGCCGCCGGCGAGCGCGGCGTAATCACCCGCATTCGCGAAGCCTTCATTCGCGCTACTGACATCAAGACATGGTTCGTTCGTCACGCGATGGCGCGCGATCCGTTGGCTTCATCCGGGCTGCGAAGCGTTCGCAATTCTCTCAACAGATCGTCGGCAGCAGACGGCGGACTTCGTCGAGCAGATCGGGGACGGCCTTCTCGTCGCTGGCGAGGTGCCTGAGCAGCGCGCTCTGGAACAGGCCGTCGAACAGCGCGTAGAGCGCAGCCGGAGACGATGCCGGCTTTCTGTTGCCGAGCTCTGCGTAGCGCGTGGCGATGCGCCAGATCATCGCTTCGAGGCTCTTGTCGATCTCGAGCACGTCTTTGCGAAACGCCGGCTCGAACATCGCCTGCGAGCGCAGATCGTACCAGAGCCGGTGCATGCGGGCTTCGTCCTGCAACGTCGCCGCGAGCTTGGCGAGGAAGCCTTCGGTCAATTCGTCGCGGCTTCGTGCCGTCGTCACCACCTCGTCGTAGCGCGTGACGCATTTCGCCTTGTAGTGACGGACGCAGCAGCAGATCAGATCGAGCTTGTCGCTGAAGTAGTAGTGAAACACGCCGTGCGTGAAGGCGGAGTTCTGCGCGATCTCGCGCAGGCTGGTGCGCGCGAAGCCGAGCTCGCCGAGCGTTTCCAGCGCGGCTTCCGCCAACTCGACGCGGCGTGCGTTGAACTTCTCGTCGCGCAGCGTCTCGGCTGCCACCGCCACGCGTTGGGCCGCTCCTGTCACTCGCGCCATCTCGTGCCTTTCCTGTCTCTTCCCTAGAGCAAACTTATACCGCGCGAACCGCGGCGCACTCCACCTCTTCACAATCATCCTCTTTGACACTTGTCAAATTCAGGCTTGACAAGTGTCAAGTTCCTGGACGAGGGTTGGCGAAATAATTTGGACAGCCGTCAAGACGGCTGACCTAACGACACCAAGGAGGAAATGCACCGCCGGGCGCGCCAACGCTGCGCCCCGCCGACGCCTGCCGCCACCACCAATGCGCTGAGAATCCGCTGACCGCCGGCCCGTGCTGCCGCCGGCCGCGGCACCGATCAAAATCATCAAGCAAAGGGAGGACTACGTCATGAGTGCGAAGAGCCTTGAAGGCAGGAAAGCCCTGGTCACCGGCGGCGCCCGGGGGATTGGCGCGGCGATCGCGCAGGCGCTGGCGCGGTCCGGCGCCGCGGTCATGATCGGCGATATCCTCGACGATGCCGGCAACGCCAGCGCCGCCGAGATCGCCAAGGCCGGGGTCAAAACCGGCTTCGTCAAGCTCGATGTCACCGACGACGCGCAATGGGAGCGGGCCGCCGCTGCGACGGTCGAAACGCTGGGCGGCTTCGACATCCTGATCAACAATGCCGGCATCGAGATCACCTCGCTGGTCGCCGATATCAAGGCCGAGGACGCGCGCCGCATGTGCGAGGTCAACATCGTCGGCACCGTGCTCGGCATGAAGCACGCCTTCCGCGCGATGCGGCCGGGCGGAGCCGCCGGCAAGGGCGGCGCGGTCGTCAACATCGCCTCGGTCGCGGCGACGATCGCCTTTCCGAGCATCGCTGTCTACTCCGGCACCAAATCCGCGGTCGATCGCATGACGCGGGTCGGCGCGATGGAAGCCGGCAAGCTCGGCTATGGGGTGCGGGTGAACTGCATCTATCCCGGCCTGATCCCGACCGACATGGGCCTGCAGCTCGCCAATGACATCGTGAAGATCGGTCTCGCGCCCGACGTCAACGCCGCCGTCGGCTCGGTGGTGGAGCAGACACCGCTCGGCAAGCTCGCCGAGGTCTCCGACATCGCCGACGCCGCGGTGTTCCTGTGCTCGAACGAGGCCCGCTTCATCACCGGCATCGGTCTGCCGGTCGATGGCGGCATGGGCATGTAGCAACAAAGCCGACAACACACATTTCGGAGGATCGCAATGAGCGAGAAGAAGCCCGTCATCGTCTATGGCGCTTCCGGCTACACCGGCCGGCTGGTCTGCGAATATCTGCGCGAGTACAACATCCCCTTCATCGCCGCCGGTCGCAGCGGCGAGAAGCTCAATGCCGCGATGAAGTCGAATGTGGCCGGCATCGAAACCGCCGACTACGAGGTGGTGACGGTGCCGCACACCGCGGCCGCGCTGACCGAATTGTTCAAGGGCGCCTCGGTCGTGCTCAACACCGTGGGTCCGTTCGCCAAGTTCGGCACCGAGGTGGTGCAGGCTTGCCTCGCTGCCAAGTGTCACTACACCGACACGACAGGCGAGCAGGACTGGCTGATCACGCTCGAACATGAGTTCGGCACGAAGTTCGCCAATGCCGGCCTGCTGCTCGCGCCGGGCATCGCGCAGATGTACACTACCGGCGAAATCGCTGCGCAGCTGTGCCTGGAAACGCCCGGCCTCGACACGCTGGATATCGCGGTGTTCTGGGGCGGCAGCCCGACCATCGCCTCGACGCAGACCATCCTGGTCAACGCTGCGATGGCCAAGGCCTACTACCTGGAGCAGAACAAGTATGTCGAGCATCAGCCCGATGCCGGCCTCTACAACCTCGCCATCCCCGGCCAGCACGAGCTGGCGCTGGCGCTGCCCTGGGGCGGCACCTCGCACCCGGTGTGGTTCAAGCGCGATCCGCGCGTCGCCAATGTGAAGGTGCTGGGCGGCGTGTTCAACCGCGCGCTGATGCTGGGCGTGCCGCAGATCGTCGCCGCCGCGCTGGAGGCGACCAAGGACATGAAGCCCGACGAGCGCTACGCCGCGTTGGCGCAGACCGCAGCCGGCGTCATGAACACCATGCCGCCGCGCGAGAACCCGCGCGTCAACAAGTCGTTGGATTCGGTGTACGCCTCCGGCCCGCTGGGGCGCGCGCACTGCGTGATCTACGGCAACAGCAACTACAAGCAGACCGGCATGCTGCAGGCCTTTGCCGCGGCGTATCTGCTGCAGCAGCCGCCCAAGCGCGTCGGCTTCGCCTCCGCCTGCCAGGCGTTCGGCCACCACGAGCTGCTCGGGCAATTGCGCAGCTTCGGCCTGGTCGGCAAGCCGGTCCTGACCGTGCACGATTGAGCTTGGGCCCCGATTGGCTCGGGGCCCAACACTCCGTTCCCTGAAGCGTTTTCGTCAAGCGGACCGGTATCCAATTGGCTCGAAAACGCCGCCTCCGCGGGTGACGCAGTCGCGCGTCACCCGCCTCTTGCGCGAGACCTGCCATGCGCTTCATCGATTATCTCGACAAGGGTGCCTCGCTCGGCGCCGACGCGCCGTGCCTCACCATGGACGGCCGCGACCTCAGCTATGGCGAGGTGCAGCGGCTGAGCTACCGGATCGCGCGCGGACTCGAGCGGTCGGGCATCGCGCCCGGCGAGAAGGTCGCGATCCTGTCCGGCAACGATCCGCTCGCCTTCGCCTGCGTGTTCGGCATCTCGCGCGCCGCTGCGGTGTGGTGTCCGATCAATCCGCGCAACGAGGCGACCGAGAACAAGTTCATCCTCGACCAGTTCGACTGCAGCCTGTTGCTGTTTCATTCGAGCTTCGCGCCGATGGTCGAAGCCGTGAGGCAGGATCTGCCCAAGCTGCGCGCGCTGGTCTGCCTCGATACCGAACTGCCGTTCGCGCCGTCATTCGACCGCTGGCTCGGCGGTCTCGCCGATGATGGCTATCAGCGCGACACGATCGACGATCTCGCGATGATCCCGGGCACCGGCGGCACCACCGGCAAGCCCAAGGGCGTAATGCTCTCCGGCCGTAACATCGAGGCGATGACCGCGCTGACCCTGATGGGCTACCCGTTCAAAGGGCGCCCGATCTATTTGGCGCTGGCGCCGCTGACCCATGCCGCCGGTGTGCTTTGCTTTCCGATCATGACGCTCGGCGGCCGCGTCGTGATCATGCACCACCCAGACATCGGCGAGTATCTGGCGCTGATCGAGCGCTATCGCGTCACGCATACGTTCCTACCGCCGACCGTGATCTACATGCTGCTCGATCATCCCGGGCTCGATGCAGCCGATCTCACCTCGCTGCAATGCTTCTGGTACGGCGCGGCACCGATCTCGGCGACGCGGCTCGCCGAGGCCCTGAAGCGGATCGGGCCGATGGCGCAGCTGTTCGGCCAGACCGAGGCGCCGATGATGATCTCGATGATGGCGCCGGCCGATCACTACAATGCAGACGGCACCATCGCGATGGAGCGCCTTGCCTCCGCCGGGCGGATCGGCCCGCTGGTGCAGGCCGGCATCATGGATGGCGACGGCAAGCTGTTGCCCGCGGGATTGCGCGGCGAGATCGTGGTGCGCGGTTCGCTTGTCATGGAAGGCTACTACAAGAACCCGGAGGCCACGCGTGAGGCCTCGGCGCATGGCTGGCACCACACCGGCGATATCGGCTACATCGACGGCGACGGCTACCTCTACATCGTCGACCGCGCCAAGGACATGATCATCACCGGCGGCTTCAACGTCTACTCGATCGAGGTCGAGAACGCGTTGCGCGCCCACGCGGCGGTGCAGGATTGCGCTGTCATCGGGCTGCCCGACGACAAATGGGGCGAGCGCATCGTCGCCGTGGTGCAGCCGCGCGCCGGCCAAACCGTCGATGCGACGGCGCTGGCCGCGTTCGTCAAGCAGCAGGTCGGCAGCATCAAGACGCCGAAGCAGATCGAGGTCTGGGACGATCTGCCGCGTTCCAAGGTCGGCAAGGTGCTGAAGCCGGACATCCGCGCGCGCTTGACGGAGCGTTCGGGCGGCTAGGGCGGCGCTTGATGGTGACGCTGGGGACCTGACGCTGTTGCCGCATCGGGTTTAAACGCTCGCTATTCGCCGGCCTTGAGCGTAGAGTCGCGTCATCACCGCCCATCCACGGCATCCACCGGTGACTGAGGGTAACGTAGGGCTCCCGCCAACAGATGAGGAGCATACGTGTCTGGATTTCGTCTGGCCGATTGGATCGTGCCGCCGGTGATCGTTCCCCTGTTTCTTCTGCTCCTGGTGGCCGCTGCCGCCGTCCTGCATGGATAAGGCGACGCAACCATGAATTCGGCAGCGCCGGCGGTTGGCCACGCCAGGCCGGCGCCTGATGTAGCCGGCAATTCGCAAGCGCGCAGCCGGCGCACAACCCAAAATCATGAAATGCTTGGTGTGATGATCGCCCGGAAAGGCACCTGTATGAAAGCGCTGCTATTTGCCGCGGTTGCGGCCGGCCTGATTGCACAAGGCGCGTTCGCCGCCGAACCGGCCTGCCACAAGATCGAAGGCACGGTCGGTCGTCTCGCCTGCTACGATGCCGCGTTCCCTCCGACGGTCAAGAAGCCTCCGGCCATCGATAGCAACGCGCCGCGATCCGAATATAAAGACCCGTTGATCGCGGAAGAGGCCCGCCTTGCGGCGAAGCTGAAAAACATCTGTCGCGGCTGTTGAGATTCGCGACGAGATACGCGAGTGGCCGGCGACGAGCGCATCGCTTCGTCCTTGGCGTCACCGCGTCCGGTGGCCGGCGGAAGGAGCCTTGATGGCAAGCGAAACGACCTACGTCGTGCAGGCGTTCAACGCCGGCAAGGGCGGGCATCTCAAGCCGGACCCTCCGATCGTCTGCAAGACGGCAAATGGCGCACTGCGAACGGCAGAGCGCCTGGCGTTGAGCAAGCTCGCCGTCGTTGCATTCTCGTCCACCGGCGATCCCGAAATGGGTGACTATGATGACGAGCCGATGGTCTTCTTCCGGAAAGGCGATCTTCCGGCGGTGTTCGGCTAAAGGCCCGATTGCGAAAGCTACGCAGGGAGAACCCGGATGAGCGAGCGACTCGAAACGCTGAAGAAAGCCCGTGATCGCATGATGGAGGAGAGGGACGCGCATGCGAAAGTGCTGGCCGCTCCGTTCGATCGTGACAAGGCCGAGCGGGCCCGCAGCAAGTTCGTCGAGGTTCAGGCCTTGGTCGAAGCCCTGGACCGCGCCATCAGCGCGGGGGACTCCGTTTCAGCAAGGGACTGAAGCCCGAAACCGCGCGCGGCTGACGGAGCGCCAGCTCGCGCGATCGGCGTTCACCTCTTGCCGTATTCGGTGAACACGTAATCGCGGTTTTGCACCACGGTGTGGCAGGCATAGCCGCACTTCGCGTCGTTCTCCTGTGGCGGATTGTCCGCCGTGGTGGCCGGCCTGAACACATCCGACGCCGCATCATACTCGAACGCGCCGTATCCCCATCCGCCGCTATCTGCGAACCGCTTGCTATCCTTTAGCATGAAGTCGACGTCGTGTTGGGCGCCCGGCACCGTCGGCTGACCGGGATACGCCTCCTGCTTTTTCGGGATCCAATGAATCTTCGCCATCCTGGCGCCATCCGGGAACGGCTTGCCATTGCCGGGCACGCCCTCGCGGTAGGCGCCGATCATCGCGGGATTGCCCAGGATCACGGCGATGACGCCTTCGTTCTCGCTGATCGCGATCACCGACCAGTCCTCGTATCCCCTGAACTCGGAGAACGCGAGCCCACCAGGCACTTGCAGACTGTATTTGTCCTGCGCGGAAATCGCGACACCGGTCGCGAGGACGGAAATCGACACCGAAGCAACGAGATTGATCAGCGAGCTCTTCCGCATGGTCGTATCTCCCTCTATCGATTTGGCGGCCGATAATTTCTTGCTGGAAATTCCTCCTATCGCGTTGCCTGCTCCGAGGCTCAGGACTGCGCGGACCGTTGGTCACGGGAACGAATTACAGCATGGAATGGCGCGGAGCGAAATGGGGCCGCTGCAATGGTTCGCGGCCCGAAGCACCGGCGTGAGCGCCTATTGACAACCGTCCCATCGCGCCAGAAGACTCAAGGGCGCATCGTCGTGCATGCGACCCTAGGGGATAACCGATGTCCCTCGACTTTCGCTTCCATCGCACTCCCGTCGACGTTCTCGCTTACGAGCTCGCCGAGGAGAAAGCCTCCGCACTCGGACGGATGGGCCGCGCGCTGGAACAGGCTCTCGCCAAGCTGCGCGAGTTCGATGCTGCCCATCCGCGCGCTGAAGCACCCGTGTCCGCACAACAGACGCGGCGCATCCTGGTGCGGGAAGCCGGCCATGCGCTCTGGATGTTCGTGGTGCAGCGGGAGGCTTGCGGCATGCGCGACAGCCGCGCGATCATGCGCACCTACAGCGTGCCCGGCGAAGTGCAGCACTGCATGGGGCCGCTGCTCGGCGCGTCGACCGCATCGCCATAAAGGCGCGGGCCGCCACTGCGCTGCAGCAGTGGTCGACGAAAAGTCCGACGGCGGGTGCCACAGACCAAGGTCGAATTTACCAAGCGGGCCGAAGGACTAGATTTCGGATTGCAAGACCGTGTCATGAGGGATGTCGTACTCCCGCGATGGCGATCGGTTAGGCCGCGCGCAATCCAGGACCGGCGTCCTTAAGGCCTGCATGGGCACGCCCCGCGCATTTGCGGCCCTGCCCCAACCAAACAAATAACCGGGCATCGATACCGCCTTCCACTGCCGTGGACGGTGGATGGAACGCATTCCAGATGGCCCGAACATGTCGGGCCAGGGAGATGTACAATGACGACATTGGACATTGCAGTCGCCCCGCTCCCGGAAGCCGAGCATCATGCGCAATTGCGTCGCGCATTGATTGCCAGCACGGTAGGCACCACCATCGAATGGTACGACTTTCTGCTCTACAGCACGGTGACCGGCCTGGTCTTCGGCAAGCTGTTCTTTCCGAAGTCCGACCCTCTGGTTGGCGTGCTGGAGGCATTCGCCATCTACACGGTGGGCTTCATTGCGCGGCCGATCGGTGCCGCGATCTTCGGCCACTTTGGCGATCGCATCGGCCGCAAGGCGACGCTGATCGCCACGCTGCTGTTGACCGGGCTCGCCACCGCGGCGGTCGGCCTCGTCCCCACCTATGACCAGATCGGCATCTGGGGTGCCGTCATCCTGACCGTCATCCGCTTCATCCAGGGTGTGGGCGTCGGTGGCGAGTGGGGTGGTTCGGTGCTGCTCTCGATGGAGTGGGCGCGAACCAATCAGCACCGCGGCTTCATCACCTCGTGGCCGCAGCTCGGCGGTCCCGCCGGGTTGCTGCTGGCAAATATCGCGGTGCTGGCGTTCAGCCGAATCTCCGGCGACCAGTTCCTGGTCTGGGGCTGGCGCATCCCGTTCCTGCTCAGCCTCGTGATGATCGCGATCGGGCTCTACATCCGGCTCGGCATCATGGAGACGCCGACGTTCCGGCGGATCGTGGCCGAGAATCGCGTCGCGCGCGTCCCGGTGATCGAGGTGATCAAGCGCCAGCCGCGGTCGATCATTCTCGCGGCGCTGGCGCGGATGGCCGAACAGGCACCGGCCTACA
Organism: Bradyrhizobium sp. B120; assembly: GCF_049075665.1. Classification (NCBI taxonomy): domain Bacteria; kingdom Pseudomonadati; phylum Pseudomonadota; class Alphaproteobacteria; order Hyphomicrobiales; family Nitrobacteraceae; genus Bradyrhizobium; species Bradyrhizobium sp. B120. The sequence goes on from NZ_CP185242.1 coordinate 108,850, forward strand.
TCTATCTCGCCTTTGTGTTCGCCTACGGCACCCAGGTCATCCATCAAGACCGCGACTTCCTGCTGATCTGCCTGATCTGTGCCGGTCTCGTCTCGCTCGTCACCATCCCGCTGGCCGGGCACCTTTCGGATCGCATCGGGCGCAAGCGGATGTATCTGATCGGCTCGGTCCTGACCGGGCTGTTCGGCTTCGCCTATTTCGGCCTGCTGAACACGGCGGAGCCGGCGCTGATCTTCATCGCCATCGTGATGTCATTCGTGCCGCACGACCTGATGTATGGTCCGCAAGCGGCGCTGATCGCCGAATGCTTCACGCCGCGGCTGCGCTACAGCGGCTGCTCGATCGGCTACCAGCTGTCCTCGGTCATATCAGGCGGACCGGCACCGTTGATCGCCACCGCGCTGCTGGCCGCCACCGGCTCGGGCTACGTGATCGCGCTCTACATCCTGTTCTGCGCGGTGGTCAGCATTGTCGCGACCGCCATGATGCCCGACTACACCAACAAGGACATTTCCGAGGAGCACGACAGGCCCTGATGGAGTGATCCAAACGACATCCGCAAAAAAATGCGCGGGCCGCCTCGATCGGTGTCGAGGCATGCCCGCGCATTGAACTCGCGGATGCTGAATCAGCCTTGCGTCAGTGGACGCTGACGGCCTGCAGCTCGTTGCTCCAGGCGTTCGCGATCGCGGCTTCGCGGCTGTCGGTCAGCATGATCGGCGTGCCGTCGGCGGCATGCAGTGCGAACAGCTTGAGGCCCGGCGCGATCTTCGGCGCCTGCGGAAAGAGATCCGGGACGTCCTCGGAGCGGACCTGCTTCACATAGGCGATATGGCCCTCGCCCAGATGGGCCAGCGCTTCCGGCGTGACGCTCTCGGACTGGTAGATGATATTGGCTTCACTCATGGTCTCGACTCCTCAGTCAGATAAGCGGTCGAGTCCGCTCGTTGTTTCTATTATTCGTGTTCATTGATAGCGATTGTCTTAACGACCCGTTCAGGTTCCGGCCTGGCGAGGTCTATCGACAACAACCCGTTCTTCAGATCCGCGCCCAGCACCTGCATCCCCTCCGCCAGCACGAAGGTGCGCTGGAAGTGGCGCGCGGCGATGCCGCGATGGATGTATTGCCGAGCCTTGTCGTCCTGCTGGCGGCCGCGGATGACGAGCTGATTTTCCTCAATAGTTACATCGAGTTGGTCGCGGGTGAAGCCCGCCACCGCCAACGTGATGCGCAACCGCTCGGGCTGTCCGTTGGTACGGTCGCACCGCTCGATATTGTACGGAGGATAGCCGTCAGCGCCCTTCACGACGCGGTCGAGCGCACGCTCGATCTCGTCGAATCCCAGAAGGAACGGACTGGACAACGATGGAACACGAGACATTACAAAGTCCTCTCGAAGCGACTTTGAGGGGCCCTTGCGGCACCCCATGCAACCGGCGGGCCGTGTGGCTTCCGGTCAGTGAGGGATATGGGGGCGATCTGGATAGCGTTCAAGCAGCCCCGAAACCAGCCTAAACGCCCGCAACATGGAGGGAAATTCTTCCCGATCGGTTACGGGCCGACGCGCTTGCGGCCGTCAGCGGTAAAAAGATGCAGTTTGTCGCGCGGCGCGACCGCCCGGATCTGCTCGCCGATCGCAGGCCCCGTGGCGCCGGGAATCCGGACGATCACTTCGCCCGGTGGCAGCTCGCCCGGATTGGCGGCGATGGCCCGTTCCTCGCGCTGGCGGCTGCCATAGACGAATGTCTCGGCGCCGACATGCTCGATCGCCTCGACCGTCAGGCCGAGCGCGACGCCGCCGGAGGCGGTCTCGCCGGTGATCACGAAATCCTCCGGCCGGATGCCGACGATGCCGGCGCCATCGGCGCCCGCGATCTGGGATTGCAGCTCGTCCGAGCGCAGCGGCATCAGGTTCATCGGCGGCGCGCCGATGAAGGAGGCGACGAAGGTGGTCGCCGGCTTCTGATAGATCTCCAGGGGATTGCCGATCTGCTCGACCTGGCCGCCATTCATGACCACGAGGATGTCGGCGAGCGTCATCGCCTCGAGCTGGTCGTGGGTGACGTAGATCGAGGTGGTGTTGAGCCGGCGCTGCAGCTTGCGGATCTCGACCCGCATCGCGATACGCAGCTTGGCGTCGAGGTTCGACAGCGGCTCGTCGAACAGGAAGACCTTCGGCTGGCGCACGATGGCACGGCCCATCGCGACGCGCTGGCGCTGGCCGCCGGAGAGCTGCCGCGGCTTGCGCTCCAGCATCGGCGAGAGCTCGAGCACGCGCGCGGCTTCCTCGACGCGGGTCTTGACCTCGGCTTCGGCCATGCCGCGGTTGCGCAAGCCGTAGGCCATGTTGTTGTAGACGCTCATATGCGGATAGAGCGCGTAGTTCTGGAACACCATCGCGATGTCGCGATCGGCGGGCTCGATCTGGTTGACGATGCGGCCGCCGATGTCGATCTCGCCGCCGGTGATGGTCTCGAGCCCCGCGACCATGCGGAGCAGCGTGGACTTGCCGCAGCCGCTTGGGCCGACCAGTACGCAGAACTGGCCGTCGCCGACGTCGACATCGACGCCCTTGATGGCCTCGAAGCCGCCGGGATAGGTCTTGCGGACGCTGCGCAGCGTGACGTTAGCCATTACTTTTCCGTCTCCACCAATCCGCGCACGAACAGTTTCTGCATCACGACGACGACGAAAACCGGCGGCAGCATCGCGAGCAGCGCGGTCGCCATCACCACAGGCCATTCGGTCAGCGCGTCCGTCGTGGTGATCATCTTGCGGATGCCGACCTGGATGGTCTGCATGTCGTCGCGCGTGGTGATCAAAAGCGGCCAGAGATACTGATTCCAGCCGAGGATGAAGAGGATCACGAACAGCGCGGCCATGTTGGTGCGCGACAGCGGCAGCAGCGTATCCCAGAAGAAGCGGAACGGGCCCGCCCCGTCGATGCGCGAGGCCTCCAGCAACTCGTCCGGCACGGTCATGAAGAACTGCCGGAACAGCAGCGTCGCGGTGGCCGAGGCGATCAGCGGCAGCGACAGGCCGGCATAGCTGTCGAGCAGATGCAGGTCGGCGACGATCTTATAGGTCGGATAGATGCGCACCTCGACCGGAAGCATCAAGGTGATGAAGATGATCCAGAAGATCGCCATCCGGAACGGAAATCGGAAATAGACGATCGCGTAGGCCGAGATGATCGAGATCGCGATTTTGCCGACCGCGATCAACAGCGCCATGATCAGCGAATTCAGCATCATGTTGAGCACCGGCTCGCGGGTCGAGCCGCTCGTGCCGACAAACAGCGTCTGATAGTAGGTCTCGAAGAAATGGCCGCCTGGCAACAGCGACATCTGGCCGTTGGCGATGACGGCGTTGTCCTGGGTTGAGGCGACGATCGCCAGATAGACCGGGAAGGCGACGATCGCGATCCCGATCCACAGGATGGCGTGAGCCAGATAGCGCTGGAAGCCTTCCTCCTCGACCATCAGTAGGTCACCTTGCGTTCGACGAAGCGGAACTGGATTCCCGTCAGCAAGACGACGATGACCATCAGGATGACCGACTGTGCCGCGGAGGAGCCGAGATTGCCGCCGAGCAGGCCATCCGTATAGACCTTGTAGACCAGCGTTTCGGTCGCCTTGCCGGGGCCGCCGCGGGTCATCGTGTCGATGATGCCGAAGGTGTCGAAGAAGGCGTAGACGATGTTGATCACCAGGAGGAAGAAGATGGTCGGCGACAGCAGCGGGAAGATCACGGTCCAGAACCGCCGCATCGGGCGAGCGCCGTCGATCGCGGCGGCCTCGATCACGCTCTTCGGGATGCTCTGCAGCCCGGCAAGGAAGAACAGGAAATTGTAGGAGATCTGCTTCCAGGCCGCGGCGAGGATGATCAGGGCCGCCGCCTGGTCGCCGTCGAGCAGCGGATTCCAGTCAACGCCCATCGCGCGCAGATAGCGCGACAGCACGCCGAGCGAGGGGTGCAGCATGAACACCCAGAGCACGCCGACCACCGGCGGGGCGACGGCATACGGCCAGATCAGCAGCGTGCGGTAGAGCGTCGAGCCGCGCAGCGGCTTGTCGGCCATCACCGCGAGCAGCAGCGCGAACGACAACGAGGACACCGCGATCGCGAGCGAGAACGCGAAGGTTCGGACGATCGCCGCGAAATAGGCCGGGTCCTTGAACAATTCGAGATAGTTCTCGAACCACACGAAGGTGGTCGAAAGGCCGAAAGCGTCCTGCAGCAGGAAGGATTGGATCACCGCCTGCGCGGCCGGCCAGTAGAAAAAGATCAGAACGATCGCGAGTTGCGGGGCAACCAGCGCGTAAGGCAACAGCTTTGATTGGAAAATCGATTGCTTTTGCATGATCTCGGCAAAATGGCAGGCCGCTTGTCGCGGCCTGCCGGTTGAGGTCTCAAGACATCATGTCAGTGGACGGCGGTCTTTTCAAACTGCCGCAGCATCTGGTTGCCGCGCTCGACGGCCGAGTCCAGCGCCTGCTTGGCGGTCTTCTTGCCGGCCAGCGCCTGCTCGATCTCTTCCGACCACATGTCGCGCAGCTGCACCATGTTGCCGAGGCGCAGACCGCGGGAATTCTCGGTCGGCTCCTTGTTGGTGAGCTCGAGCAGCGGCGTTTCCAGATAGGGCTGGTCCTTGTAGAAGCCCTCTTCCTTGGCCTTGGCGTAGGCTGCCTTGGTGATCGGCAGATAGCCCGAGGCCTTGTGGATCCAGATCTGGCGATCGGTGTCCGAGAGGAAGGTCAGGAACTTGGCCACGCCCTTGTATTCCTCAGCGGACTTGCCGCCCATCACCCAGAGCGAGGCGCCGCCGATGATCGAGTTCTGCGGTGCGCCCTTGGCGTCGGGATAATAGGGCATCGGCGCGGCGGTGAAGTTGAACTTGGCCTGCGCCTTGACGTTGCCGAAGAAGGCCGACGAGGTCAGGTAGATCGGGCATTCGCCCGCGGTGAAGCGGCCTTCGCCGGTGTTGGTGCGGCCGGCGTAGTCGTAGGTCTTGTCCTTCTGCAGCTCGACCAGGTTCTCGAGATGCTTGACCTGCAGCGGGCCGTTGAATTCGAGCACGGTGTCGAAGCCGTCGAGGCCGTTGGCCTTGCTGGCGAGCGGCACGTTGTGCCAGGCCGAGAGCTGCTCGAGATTGACCCAGGTCACCCACGAGCCGGAGAAGCCGCAGGTGGTGTAGCCCGCCGCCTTCAGTTTCTTGGCGTCCTCGAACACCTGCGGCCAGGTCTTCGGGATCTCCGCGATGTTGGCCTTCTTCAGCGCATCGAGATTGACCCACATCACGGTCGACGACGAGTTGAACGGGAACGACAGCATCTCGCCCTTCGAGGTCGAGTAGTAGCCGGTGATCGCAGGCAGATAGACGCTCGGATCGAACTTCTCGCCGGCGTCGGCCATCAGCTTGTAGACCGGTTTGACGGCGCCGGTGGCGGCCATCATCGTCGCGGTGCCGACCTCGAACACCTGCATGATGTGCGGCGCGTTGCCGGCGCGGAATGCGGCGATGCCGGCGTTCATGGTGTCGGCGTAGCCGCCCTTGTAGGTCGGGATCACCTTGTAGTCGGACTGCGAGGTGTTGAAGTCGTTGGCCAGCTTGACGATGACATCGTTGTTGGCGCCGGTCATCGCGTGCCACCACTGAATTTCCGTCACTGCAAACGCAGGCGACGCGAATACAAGCGTGGCAGCGGCTGCCGCAGCAGCGCCGAGTCGTCTGAAAATCATCAAAAGCCCCTCCGGTTGGAACACCATCTTTCGTTGCGCGCGTTATCAGCGCCGGATGACGTTCAAATGACCGTATAAACGAAAGCCATGGTACGGGGGAAGCCGAAGCAAAGGGAAGCGGTAAAAAAGGCGGAGAACGCAGCCGCGAGCGTGCGGTGCAATGCCGGACGCGACGTTGCACCGCAGGGGCGATGTGTTGTCTTGATGCGAGCGGTGCCCATCCCGCATCACGTGCCGGACGGGCTTTGCTTCGAATGCGCTGTTAGCGCTTGCGCTGGGGACCGCAGACCACGCCCTTGTCGACCAGGCCGTTGATCTCATCCTTGGAGTAGCCGAACTCACCGAGTACTTCCGCAGCGTGCTGGCTGAACTTCGGTGGTGTGCGGCGCAGGCTCGGCTTGGTGCGTTCGAGCCGGATCGGCGAGGCGACGCCCTTGTACCAATCCTTCTCGATGACGTCGCCGCGATGGATGGTGTGCGGGTTGGTCAGCGCCTGGTCGATCTTCTGCACGGGACCGGCCGGCAGGCCGGCGGCGAGCAGCCGGTTGCACAGCGGCTCGGCCTCGTGCTGGCTGAACACCGCGGCAAGCTCGGCCCGCAGCGCATCGCGGTTGGCGATGCGGTCCTTGTTGCGGGCAAAGCGCGGATCGGTGCCGAGCTCGGGCTTGCCGATCTCCTTGGCGAGCTTGCGGAAGGTGCCGTCATTGCCGACGCCGATGAAGATGTTGTCGGTCTTGGTCGGGAAGATCGCGTAAGGCACGAGGTTCGGATGCTCGTTGCCGGTGAGCTGTGGCGGCTTGCCGTGCATGAAATAGTTCGCGGTGTGCGGATGCATGATCGCAAGCCCGGTCTCGTACAGCGTGGTCTCGATGAACTGGCCGAGCCCGGAGCGTTGCCGCTCCGATAGCGCCATCAGGATGCCGATCGCCGCATACAGCCCGGTCGTGATGTCGACCAGCGGCACGCCGATGCGCATCGGGCCGCTCTCCGGCGAGCCGGTCGCCGCGATCATGCCGGTCATCGCCTGGATGATCGCGTCATAGCCGGGATTGCCGCCGCGCGGGCCGTCGGCGCCGAAGCCGGAGATCCGGCAATGCACGAGGCGCGGAAATTTCGCGCGCAGCACGTCGTTGCCGATGCCCCATTTGTCGAGCGTGCCCGGCTTGAAGTTCTCGATCAGCACGTCGGCGGTATCGAGCATCTTCATCAGCACCGCGCGTCCGCCCTCGGAGGCGAGGTCGAGGCCGATCGAGCGCTTGTTGCGGTTGATGCCGACGAAATAGGCCGCGTCTTCCTCATGGAAGGGAGGGCCCCAGTCGCGCACCTCGTCGCCGGCGGGCGGCTCGACCTTGATCACGTCGGCGCCGTGGTCGGCAAGGATCTGGGTGCAATACGGGCCGCCGAGCACGCGCGTCAGATCGATCACGCGCAGTCCGGTCATCGCGCCCGTAGCCGCTGGGGTATTCATGGAAACAACCTTCGCTCAGTTGGGATCGGAAATCCCAGAGCTAACGGTCTTCAGGCGAGGCAGCAATGCTTCCGTCGGCGCAGGCCCATGCAGCAGGCGGCGCGTGCGTTCGCCAAGCGAACTGAAAAGAGCGAACTGGCATCTGCAATGCAATGCTCTCTTGAAATGCAATAGTCCGCCACGCGGGACGTGGCGGACTATCGGCAGTCGGTGAGTTAGACGACGCTCAGCTTGACGTCGACATTGCCGCGGGTCGCGTTGGAATACGGGCACACATGGTGGGCCTTCTCGACCAGCGCTTCGGCGTCGGCGCGGGACAGGCCGGGCAGCGAGACGGCGAGGTCAACGGCAAGGCCGAAGCCGCCTTCCGAGCGCGGGCCGATGCCGACCGTCGACGTCACCGAGGCGTCGGCGGGAACCTTGGGGCCGCCCTGGGAGGCCACGAACTTCATGGCGCCGATGAAGCAGGCGGCATAGCCGGCTGCGAACAGCTGCTCCGGATTGTTGCCGGCGCCACCGCCGCCACCGAGCTCCTTCGGGGTCGTGAGCTTGACGTCGAGCGCGCCGTCGAGCGTTGCCGCATGGCCGTCGCGGCCGCCGGTTGCCTTGGCGCTGGTCTTGTAGAGCACGTTCACAGACATCGTGGTCTCCCTTGGGTTTGGACTTCAGTTCGAATTCAGCGATCGATGTGTTGCATGCAATTGGATTGCGTGCAATATAATTTATGCGGCCTCACATTTAATTGTTCGCAATTGAATTCGCGGTCCCGTGAGCCCAGAATGACCCGGAAACGAGATGGATTCGATGGGAATCATGGTCAGGAAACAGACGGCGGCGGATCAGGCGCTGCGGCTCGATAACCAGATCTGCTTTGCGGTCTATTCGACCGCGCACGCCTTCAACCGCGTCTACAAGCCGCTGCTCGATAGGCTCGGGCTGACCTATCCGCAGTATCTGGTGATGCTGGCGCTGTGGGAGCGTGACGACGTGCCGGTGAAGGATCTCGGCGAGCGCCTGTTCCTGGATTCCGGCACGCTGACGCCGCTGCTGAAGCGGCTGGAAGCGGCGGAACTGATCAAGCGGACCCGCAGCACCGAAGACGAGCGGGTCGTGCTGATCGCGCTGACGCCGCAGGGCCACGCGCTGCGTGAAAAGGCCAAGGCCGTTCCGCAGTCGATCCTGGCGGCCTCCGACTGCACGGTCGGTGAGTTGATGACGATGAAGGATGAGATCGTCGCACTGCGCGACCGGCTCAATGCGGTGCTGGGGGAGTAGGGGGCGGCGGTTACAGGCGCTTCTTGGCGAAGGCGCGGCCGGATGCGGACTTCAGATATCTTTCAAAAGCGACAGCCTGCTTCTCGTCGCTGAAGGCAACGTACGCCTTGAGGCGCCAAGGTCCATATTTGGATGTATGGGGTACTTCGCCGGCATTGTGCTTAGCCAGTCGAGCCCGGAGGTCGTCTGTGAGCCCGACATAGAAGTGCAGGCAATCAAGGCTTTCGAGAATGTAGACGTATTTCATCTGGCCCCCCGCGGTTGATGGGGCGGATGCTAACGCATTTGAATTTCGGTGAGAGCCCGGCTTCGCCCTTCGGGCTACGCCGGGGCAGCCTTCACTCTCACTCGCATCGCTACGATGGATTTTCCGGGCTTGCCGAGCCGAAGCTCGCGAAGCGAGCGAAGGCTGGGCTGATGCTAACGCATTTGAATTTCGGTGAGAACCCGGCTTCGCCCTTCGGGGCTACGCCGCGGCAGCCTTCACTCACTTCGCTACGATGGATTTTCCGGGCTTGCCGAGCCGTAGCTCGCGAAGCGAGCGAAGGCTGGGGTGATGCTAACGCATTTGAATTTCGGTGAGAGCCCGGCTTCGCCCTTCGGGGCTACGCCGCGGCAGCCTTCACTCACTTCGCTACGATGGATTTTCCGGGCTTGCCGAGCCGTAGCTCGCGAAGCGAGCGAAGGCTGGTGGAGCCAGGCGGGATCGAACCGCCGACCTCTTGCATGCCATGCAAGCGCTCTCCCAGCTGAGCTATGGCCCCTTATCCAGTTGGGATGATCCTGGGGGATCGATCCCGGCCCGCGCGGCCTGGATGACTCGCGCGGCAGCACCGTTGATCATAGATCGGCGCCGATCTCAAGTCTCTTCGTCACCGCCGACGTCACCAATAATATCGGTCACGTCCTCATCGCCCTCTTCCTCGTCGGCGATGAAGGTCGAATCGTCGTCATCATCGTCATCGATGGTCTCATCGACCTCGATATCGTCCTCGGATTCGGGAACCACGGCCTTGACCTTGCCGGTGTTCTCCTCGGCATCGGCCTCCTCGAGCGAGACCAACTCTTCGGTCTCGGCCGCCTCGGGCATCTCGGCGGCGGTCGCAGGTGAACTGACGGTGGCGCCACGGCCGCCCCGCGGCGGGGCGACAGGCGCGATCGGCACGACCTCACCGGTGTAGGGCGAAATCACCGGATTCTTGTTGAGGTCGTAGAACTTCTTGCCCGTGGTCGGGCAAATGCGCTTGGTTCCGAGCTCGGACTTAGCCAACGTGGTCATCCCAGAATTTTGCTGAAAAACGGTGCTTCACTTGGCTAGTTGAGGAGCCGCTGTCAATAGCGGTTTGCGCGCAAGTGACGGGCGCGTGACGCGGTGTTGCCTATGTGATACCTGCCGCGGCGCGAGAGGACACAATCTTGGCTCATTCCGACACCCCGACCCCGCTGGAATCGCGCGTTTGCGGCCCCCTGGCCGGCAAGGTCCGCGTTCCCGGCGACAAATCGATTTCCCACCGTGCCCTGATCCTCGGGGCGCTTTCGGTCGGCGAAACCCGCATTTCCGGCCTTCTGGAGGGCGAGGACGTCATCAATACCGCCAAATCCATGCGCGCGCTGGGCGCCAAGGTGGAGCGGACGGCGCCTTTTGCCTGGTCGGTCTCGGGCGTCGGCGTCGGCGGCTTCTCCCAGCCCGCGGCGCCTCTGGATTTCGGCAATTCCGGCACCGGCTGCCGGCTGGTGATGGGTGCGGTGGCCGGCTGCCCGATCGCGGCCATTTTCGACGGCGACGCCTCGCTGCGCACGCGGCCGATGCGCCGGATTCTCGATCCCTTGGAACTGATGGGCGCCCGGACCAGCGACATCCGGGAGGGTGGCCGGCTGCCGCTCACCTTGCATGGCGCCCGCTATCCGGTACCGATCGTGTACAAGACCCCGGTCGCTTCGGCCCAGATCAAGTCCGCGGTGTTGCTGGCGGGCCTGTCCGCGCCCGGCATCACCACGGTCATCGAGCAGGAGGCGAGCCGCGACCACACCGAGCTGATGCTGAAGCATTTCGGCGCCGAGATCTCCACGGAGAAGGAAGGCAGCCACGGCCGCAGGATCTCGCTGAACGGCGAGCCCGAGCTGCACGGCGCCGAGGTCGTGGTGCCCGCCGATCCGTCCTCGGCCTCGTTCCCGACGGTCGCGGCGCTGATCGTCGGAGGGTCCGACGTCGTGTTCTCCGACGTGATGACGAATCCGCTGCGCACCGGCCTGTTCACCACCTTGCGTGAAATGGGCGCCTCGATCGAGGAGAGCGATGTGCGCGGCGATGCCGGCGAGCCGATGGCGCAATTGCGCGTGCGGGCCTCGAAGCTGAAGGGCGTCGAGGTGCCGCCGGAGCGCGCGCCTTCGATGATCGACGAATATCTGGTACTGGCGGTCGCGGCCGCGTTTGCCGAGGGCACCACGATCATGCGCGGCCTGCAGGAGCTACGCGTCAAGGAGTCCGACCGTCTCGAAGCCACCGCCGACATGCTGCGCGTCAACGGCGTCAAGGTCGAGGTTTCCGGCGATGATCTGATCGTCGAGGGCCGCGGCCACGTTCCAGGCGGCGGCCTTGTTGCCACCCACATGGATCATCGCATCGCGATGTCGGCGCTGGTGATGGGCTGTGCTTCGGATCGGCCAGTGAAGATCGACGACACTGCCTTCATCGCCACCAGTTTCCCGGATTTCATTCCGATGATGCGCGCGCTCGGAGCTGACTTCGTATGATCATTGCCATCGATGGACCCGCCGCCTCCGGCAAGGGCACGCTCGGCAAGCGGCTCGCCCACCACTACGGCTACCGCCATCTCGACACCGGCGTGATCTACCGCGCGGTGGCCTATGCGATGATGGCGCAGGGCGCCGACCTCACCGACGAGGCGCTGGCGGTGGCCGTCGCGCTCGAGCTCGATCCCGAGAAATTCGGCAATCCGATCCTGAAGACCCAGAAGGTCGGTGAGGGCGCATCGGTGGTCTCGGCCTTTCCGAGGGTGCGCGAGGCGCTGGTCAGCTTCCAGCGCCAGTTCGCCGCCGATCCGCCCGGTGCGGTGCTGGATGGGCGCGACATCGGCACCGTGATCTGCCCGGACGCCGACGTGAAGATCTTCGTGGTCGCCGACCCCCGCGTGCGGGCGCGGCGGCGCACCCTGGAGGCTCGCGCCCGCGGCGAGGACGCCGACGAGGAGGCGGTGCTGGCCGACATTCTCAAGCGTGACGAGCGGGACAAGAACCGCGCCGTTGCGCCGTTGCGGCCGGCGGCGGATGCCCACACGCTGGACAATTCCAATCTCGACATCGAGGCCGGCGTCCGCGCCGCCATCGCCATCGTCGAGGCGGTGCGCGCCCGGCGCTGATCGGTCAGGCCGCGGACAAGAAAATGCGCGATGACGAGGTTCATCGCGCCAAGCTCACTTCAGACCGTCTGCTTTTTGGACCCGTTGGGATCAGTTCTTCGACCAGTAGCGGTCGAACGGCAATTCCTGCTCGGCCATGCTGAGCAGCGGCTGCGCCGCCGTGGCAGACGCGCCGGGCGCGGCCGGAGCGGCACCGGGCATGCCCGCAATCGCATTTCCGATCGTCAGGACGGCGATCGCCGCCAGCACCACGAAGCTTTTCATTGGTAATCCCCCTGTTTTGAACGGTGCTATCGTATGGGGTGCTGCTTAAGGGCGGGTTCCGCGGCGTTCTCCTGCGGGGGCATTTCACGCGACTCGGTCAACAGCGCGTTGCGACGCCGGATCTGGAGAGCCGTGGGAGCGAGATTAGCCTTAGGCGCCCGCAAATCGGGCATTTCCGGCTTGCCCAAAATGGGCCCCGGAGCTATATCAGCGCCGTTCGGAGCGCCATCGACCGTGTCGAGGCCGTGTGTCTGAGCGGGCCGGCGCCGGGTTTGAACCCTCGCCGCATCTGGAGGAACGCCCGCTCCCCGGTCTTGCAGTCGATATTTCGTTTTCAGGTTCCGGACAATTCAAACGTACCGAACGTGCAGTTTTACTGCCGGCCCGCTGTTGCACCTCCTGCAATGAGCGGTCGTCAGGGTTTGCGGAACCCTGACACTTCACGCGCGGTGCGCCCATCAACCCGAACGGCCGGCATGATCCCGCATTTGGAGAACAAATGGCTTCGAATACTGTGTCTTCCTATACCCCCACCCGCGACGATTTCGCGGCGATGCTTGATGAATCCTTTGCCGGCGGCAATTTGCAGGAAAGCTCGGTCATCAAGGGCAAGGTGGTTGCAATTGAGAAGGACATGGCCGTCATCGACGTCGGCCTGAAGACCGAAGGCCGCGTGGCGCTGCGCGAATTCGCCGGCCCCGGCCGTGAAAGCGATCTGAAAGTCGGCGACGAAGTCGAGGTGTTCCTCGACCGGATCGAGAATGCGCTCGGCGAAGCCGTGCTGTCGCGCGACAAGGCGCGCCGCGAGGAAAGCTGGGGCAAGCTCGAGAAGGCGTTCCAGAACAACGAAAAGGTCAACGGCGTCATCTTCAACCAGGTCAAGGGCGGCTTCACGGTCGACCTCGACGGTGCGGTGGCCTTCCTGCCGCGCTCGCAGGTCGACATTCGTCCGATCCGCGACGTCGCGCCGCTGATGAACAACTCGCAGCCGTTCCAGATCCTCAAGATGGACCGCCGCCGCGGCAACATCGTGGTGTCGCGCCGCACGGTTCTCGAAGAGACCCGCGCCGAGCAGCGCCAGGAGCTGGTGCAGAACCTCGAAGAGGGTCAGGTGATCGACGGCGTGGTCAAGAACATCACCGATTACGGTGCGTTCGTTGATCTCGGCGGCATCGACGGCCTGCTCCACGTGACCGATATCGCCTGGCGCCGCGTCAACCACCCGACCGAGGTGCTGACCATCGGCCAGACCGTGAAGGTCAAGATCATCAAGATCAACCACGAGACGCACCGCATCTCGCTCGGCATGAAGCAGCTGCTGGATGATCCGTGGCAGGGCATCGAAGCCAAGTACCCGCTGGGTGCCCGCTTCACCGGCCGCGTCACCAACATCACCGACTACGGCGCGTTCGTCGAGCTCGAGCCGGGCATCGAAGGCCTGATCCACGTCTCCGAGATGTCGTGGACCAAGAAGAACATGCACCCCGGCAAGATCGTTTCGACCTCGCAGGAAGTCGAAGTGCAGGTGCTCGAAGTGGATTCGGTCAAGCGCCGCATCTCGCTCGGCCTCAAGCAGACCATGCGCAATCCCTGGGAAGTCTTCGTCGAGAAGTTCCCGGTCGGTTCGGTGGTCGAGGGCGAGGTCAAGAACAAGACCGAGTTCGGACTTTTCTTGGGTCTCGAGGGCGACGTCGACGGCATGGTCCATCTCTCCGACCTCGACTGGAAGCTTCCGGGCGAGCAGGTCATCGACAACTTCAAGAAGGGCGACATGGTCAAGGCCGTGGTGCTCGACGTCGATGTCGAGAAGGAGCGCATCTCGCTCGGCGTCAAGCAGCTCGAAGGCGACCCCTTCGCCGAGCCGGGCGACGTCAAGAAGGGCGCGGTCGTGACCTGCGAAGTGCTCGAAGTGAAGGAGAGCGGCATCGAGGTCCGGATTTCGGGCACCGAGTTCACCACCTTCATCAAGCGGTCCGAGCTGGCCCGCGATCGCAACGACCAGCGTGCCGAACGCTTTGCCGTCGGCGAGAAGGTCGATGCCCGCGTCATCCAGTTCGACAAGAAGGCCCGCAAGGTCCAGGTCTCGATCAAGGCGCTGGAAGTTGCCGAAGAGAAGGAAGCCATCGCGCAGTACGGCTCCTCCGATTCGGGAGCGACGCTCGGCGACATCCTCGGCACCGCGCTGAAGAACCGCGGCACCGACAAGTAAGCCTTCGCTTGAGTTCAGGCGAACATTGGGGCCCCGGCGCAAGCCGGGGCCCTTTTTGTTATCCCGTAGCCCGGATGGAGCGAAGCGCAATCCGGGAGCGCTTCTGCCGCGGATGCAGGCCCCGGATTACGCTTCGCTTCATCCGGGCTACTAATGTCGGCGATGTGGCGGGCCTTGTTTTCTTCATATTGCGTCGCAATTGATGTATTTGGCTAAGCTGATAGTGACGCTGCGACGGCAAAACGCGCGGACTGCGCGCTGACTATTTCTGGAGAGATCGGATGTCGCTGGATTCAGACGTGATCGTCGACCGCCGCCGTATCAGGCGCAAGCTGACATTCTGGCGCGTCGCCGCTGCGGTCATTGCAATCGCGGCGATCGTCGGCGTGGGCGTGATCGCCGCCGGCGGACGCGGCACCTTTTCGACCTCGAACACGATCGCGCGGATCAATATCGACGGACTGATCCGCAGCGACCAGGAGCGCGTCGAGGCGCTGGAGCGGCTCGGCAAGTCGAGCTATGCGGCCGTTGTCGTGCACATCAATTCGCCCGGCGGCACCACCGCGGGCTCCGAGCAGCTTTACGATTCGCTGGTGCAGTTGAAGGCGAAGAAGCCGCTCGTCGTCGTGGTCGAGGGACTGGCGGCCTCGGGCGGCTACATCACGGCGATCGCCTCCGACCATATCGTCGCCCAGCAGACCTCGCTGGTCGGCTCGATCGGCGTGCTGTTCCAGTTTCCCAACGTGTCCGAATTGCTCAAGACCGTCGGCGTGAAGATGGAGGAAATCAAATCCTCGCCGCTGAAGGCGGCGCCCAATGGCTTCGAGCCGACCAGCCCGGAGGCCCGCGCTGCGATCGACGGCCTAGTTAAGGATTCCTATGCATGGTTCCGTGGATTGGTGAAGGAACGGCGCGGCATGGACGACGCCCTGCTGGAGAAGGTCGCGGATGGCCGCGTCTTCACCGGCAGGCAGGCGGTCGACCTCAAGCTGATCGATCAGCTCGGGGATGAGAAGACCGCGATCGCCTGGCTGGTCGCGGAGAAGAAGGTCAAAAGCGACCTGCCAGTGCGCAATTACAAGCTCAATCCGCGATTCAGCGACCTGACCTTCCTGCGCACCGCGGCGTCGATGACGCTCGATGCGTTCGGCCTTGGCGGCATCGCGCGGCGGATCGAGCAGGGTGGCGTGGCCCAAGCGGTCGACCGATTCGGGCTCGACGGCATGCTGGCGCTGTGGACTCCCGGAGGAACCGACTAGTCGAGAGCGAAAGGTGTGCTGATCAGGGTATTCTCGCTCTGCGGGAATCGCCGCATGCCCCAATTGGGCTATTTGTCACGCGATTTCACGGCGTCCTAAATCGATTTAGCGTCTTGACAGTGCACGGCATTTTCACGGAAATGGGTTTCCGCAAGAGCCCGGATCCCATTTTCGATGATCAAATCCGAACTTGTTCAGCGTATCGCCGAGCACAACCCGCACCTCTACCAGCGGGACGTCGAGAACATTGTGAATGCGATTCTCGATGAAATCGTCGCGGCGCTGGCGCGTGGCGACCGCGTCGAGCTGCGCGGTTTTGGCGCTTTCTCGGTGAAGCATCGCCCGGCCCGTGCCGGCCGCAATCCGCGTACCGGCGAGCATGTGCCGGTCGACCAGAAGAGCGTGCCGTTCTTCAAGACCGGCAAGGAAATGCGCGAGCGCCTCAATCGCGACGAAGCTGAGGCGGGAGCCTCCAAGACCGACGCGCCCAAGGCGGACGCCTAATAGGCTGGCGCTTAGCGCGCGACGCCCGGCGCTGTCGTTGCTGTGGGCGATGCGCCCGCACTTTCTCCATCGCGGTGAGAGATGGTCATGCGAAAGTTCTTCACGGCAGTGGTCGTCGTTCCGCTCGGGCTGATCTTCATCATCTTTGCCGTCGCCAACCGTCACTGGGTGACGGTGTCGTTTGATCCCTTCAACTCTGTGACGCCGACGGTTGCGGTCACACTGCCGCTGTTCGTCGTCATCATCGCGTCCGCCATTCTTGGCGTGATCGCCGGTGGCATCGGAACCTGGTTCAAGCAGGGGCGCTGGCGCCGCGCCGCCCGCCAGCATGAGGCCGACGCCCGCCACATCCGCGCCGAACTCGCCGACCTCAGGGCCACCGCCTCCCGGGACGATGCGCAGCGCCGTTCGGCCCCGGCCCAGCTGGGCTTTTACGGGCCCAATGGGCGAGACAAGCAGGGCGCGACGTTGTAGAACCCGCCCCGTCGGACCCGGGGCAGCCCCTGTTCCGGCCGCCCGAAAAACCGTTTTTGAGACCGTTTCGAGACCATGCCCCTGCTCGTCAAAATCTGCGGCCTGTCCACGCGCGAGACGCTCGACGTCGCGCTTGAGGGCGGTGCGGACATGGTGGGGTTCGTGTTCTTCCCGCCGTCGCCGCGCCATATCAGCCTCGAGACCGCGCGCGAGCTTGGCAACCAGGCCAAGGGCCGCGCCGTCAAGGTCGCGCTGACCGTCGATGCCGACGACGCCACGCTCGAAAACATCGTCGAGACGCTGCGCCCGGATATCCTGCAACTGCACGGCAAGGAAACCACCGCGCGGCTGCGCGACATCAAGCAGAAGTTCGGCCTGCCGCTGATGAAGGCGCTGCCGGTCGAGACCGCGGCCGACCTCGCCCCGCTGCCGGGCTATGCCGGCGTCGCCGACCGCATCCTGTTCGATGCCCGCGCGCCGAAGGATGCTACCCGGCCCGGCGGTCTCGGCGCGCCGTTCGATTGGCACCTGCTCGAAAATCTCGATCTCGCGCTGCCCTACATGGTCTCCGGCGGGCTCAATGCCGACAACGTCGCTGAAGCTGTCCGCGTCACCCGCGCCGGCGGGGTCGATGTGTCGTCCGGCGTCGAGCGCACGCCGGGCGTCAAGGATCCCGAGCTGATCCGCGCCTTCATCCGCGCCGCACGCGCAACCCAAAGAACGACCCAAGAACTGATGGTTCGATGAATCAAAACCTGCCCAATTCCTTCCGCAGCGGCCCCGACGAGCGCGGGCATTTCGGCATTTTCGGGGGACGCTTCGTCGCGGAAACGCTGATGCCGCTGATCCTCGATCTCGAAAAGGCCTATGCCGACGCCAAGGCTGATCCGGCGTTCCAGGCCGAGATGAATGTCTATCTGAAGGACTATGTCGGCCGGCCCTCGCCGCTCTATTTCGCCGAACGGCTCACCGAGCATCTCGGCGGCGCCAAGATCTATCTGAAGCGCGAGGAGCTCAACCACACCGGTTCGCACAAGGTCAACAACGTGCTCGGCCAGATCATGGTCGCGCGCCGCATGGGCAAGAAGCGCATCATCGCCGAGACCGGCGCGGGCCAGCACGGCGTGGCGACGGCGACGCTGTGCGCACGGTTCGGGCTCGAATGCGTGGTCTACATGGGCGCCGTCGACGTCGAGCGGCAGCAGCCCAACGTGATCCGCATGGAGATGCTGGGCGCCAAGGTCGTCCCGGTGCAGTCGGGCGCGCGGACGCTGAAGGACGCGATGAACGACGCGCTGCGCGATTGGGTCACCAACGTGCACAACACCTTCTATTGCATCGGCACGGTGGCGGGCCCGCATCCCTATCCGATGATGGTGCGCGATTTCCAGTCGATCATCGGCCACGAGACCCGCAAGCAGATGCAGGAGGCCGAGGGCCGCCTGCCGGATTCGCTGATCGCCTGCATCGGCGGCGGCTCCAATGCGATGGGTCTGTTTCATCCGTTCCTCGACGATCCCTCGGTCGAGATTTTTGGTGTCGAGGCGGCTGGTCACGGGCTGACGCAGCTGCATGCGGCCTCGCTCGCCGGCGGGCGCCCCGGCGTGCTGCACGGCAACCGCACCTATCTGTTGATGGACGCCGACGGCCAGATCGAGGAAGCGCATTCGATCTCGGCCGGCCTCGATTATCCCGGCATCGGCCCCGAGCACGCCTGGCTGCATGAGACCGGCCGCGTGAAGTATCTCTCGGCGACCGACGAGGAAGCGCTGGCCGCATTCCAGCTGCTGTCGCGGCTCGAGGGCATCATCCCCGCGCTGGAATCCGCGCACGCGATCGCGAAACTGTCCGAACTCGCGCCGCAGCGGCCGAAGGATCATTTGATGGTGGTCAATCTCTCGGGCCGTGGCGACAAGGACGTGCCGCAGGTCGGCGACATCTTGAAGGCGAGGCAGAAGTGACCACCCGTATCGACGCACGTTTCGCCGAACTGAAGCAGCAGGGCCGCTCCGCTTTCGTCACCTTCGTGATGGCCGGCGACCCCGATCCCAAGACCTCGCTCGACATCCTCAAGGCGCTGCCGAAGGCCGGCGCCGATGTCATCGAGATCGGCATGCCCTTCACCGATCCGATGGCCGATGGCCCGTCGATCCAGGCCGCCGGCCTGCGCGCGCTCAAGGGCGGCATGACGCTGCGCAAGACGCTGGCGATGGTCCGCGACTTCCGCAAGGACGACAACGCGACGCCGATCGTGCTGATGGGCTACTACAATCCGATCTACATCTACGGCGTCGAGAGCTTCCTGGCCGATGCAAAGACCGCCGGCGTCGACGGCCTGATCATCGTCGACCTGCCGCCGGAGGAAGACACCGAGCTTTGCATTCCCGCGTTGAAGGCCGGGCTGAACTTCATTCGCCTCGCGACGCCGACCACCGACGACAAGCGTCTGCCGGCGGTGCTCGCGAACACCTCGGGCTTTGTCTATTACGTCTCGATCACCGGCATCACCGGCGCTGCAACGGCCGATTCGAACGCGGTTGCGGACGCCGTCGCCCGCATCAAGCGGCACACCAGGCTGCCGGTCTGTGTCGGCTTCGGCATCCGCACGCCGGAAACGGCGCGCGCGATCGCCGAGAACGCCAATGGCGCGGTGGTCGGCACCGCGATCGTCGACGTGGTGCGCGCCAATCTCGATGCCGAGGGCCGCGCGACGCCGAAGACCGTGAGCGCGGTGGCGGACCTGGTGTCCGCGCTGGCGCAGGGGGTCCGGGGCGCCAAGCAGGCCGCTGAATAAGCCACATTTTGCGGCAACAAGGCCGCAGACGGCGGCTTGCCGGGTTCGCCCGGCCCGCCATATATCCAGCTGGTGCGGGACCGACCCGCATTTCGGAGCGAACCATGAACTGGCTCACCAACGTCGTCCGGCCGAAGATCCGCAACATCCTGCGGCGCGAGACGCCGGAAAACCTCTGGATCAAGTGCCCGGATTCCGGGCAGCTGGTGTTCTACAAGGACGTCGAGGCCAACCAGTTCGTGATCCCCGGCTCGAACTACCACATGCGCATGGGCGCGGTGGCGCGGCTGAAGTCGATCTTCGACAACGAGACCTGGTTCGACGTCGCGCTGCCCGAGGTGACGGCGGATCCGCTGAAATTCCGCGACGAGCGCAAATATGTCGACAAGATCAGGGATGCGCGGGCCAAGACCGGCCTGAACGACGCGGTCAAGGTCGGCTACGGCAAGTTAGAGGGCACCGGCGTCGTGGTCGCGGTGCAGGATTTCGATTTCATGGGCGGCTCGCTCGGCATGGCTGCCGGCGAAGCGATCGTGCGCGGGCTCGAGCTCGCGGTCGAGAAGAAGTCGCCCTTCATCGTGTTCGCCGCATCCGGCGGCGCGCGAATGCAGGAAGGCATCCTGTCGCTGATGCAGATGCCGCGCACCACGGTTGGCGTGCAGATGCTGCGCGAGGCGAAGCAGCCCTACATCGTCGTGCTGACCAATCCGACCACCGGCGGCGTTACCGCGTCCTATGCGATGCTCGGCGACGTCCAGATTGCCGAACCCGGTGCGCTGATCGGCTTTGCCGGCGCGCGGGTGATCGAGCAGACCATTCGCGAGAAGCTGCCGGAAGGTTTTCAGCGCGCCGAATATCTGCGCGAGCACGGCATGGTCGACATGGTCGTCCACCGCCATGAGATGAAAGCCACGCTGGCGCGGCTGTGCCGCCTGCTGACCAAGGCGCCGGCGCCTGAAACCGCGTCCAAGCCCACGGTCGCCGTCACCGAGCCGGCCCAGATCGTCACGGCCCCGGAGACGGTGCCGGCCGCGCCGCACGCGTGACCGCAAGCGGCGCCCCATCGCAACCCTCGTTCGAGGCGTTGATCGCGCGGATATCGGCGCTGCATCCGAAGCGCATCGATCTCAGCCTCGATCGCATGCGCGGCCTGATGGAGCGGCTCGATCATCCCGAGCGCAAGCTGCCGCCGGTGATCCATGTCGCCGGCACCAACGGCAAGGGCTCGACGATCGCCTATCTGCGCGCGATCCTCGAAGCCGCCGGCCTGCGCGTGCACGTCTTCACATCGCCCTATCTGGTGCGGATCAACGAATGCTACCGGCTGGGTGCCGTCGGCGGCGGCAAGCTCGTCGGTGACGACGAGCTGCGCACCACGTTCGAACATTGCGAGCGCGTCAACGCAGGCCATCCCATCACCGTCTTCGAGATGGAAACCGCAGTGGCGTTCTGCCTGTTCGCGAAGCATCCGGCCGACGTGACGCTGCTCGAGGTCGGCCTCGGCGGCCGGCTGGATTCGACCAATGTGGTCGAGACGCCGCTGGCCTCGGTGATTACGCCGGTCAGTATGGATCACATGGAATTCCTCGGCGATACGCTCACTTTGATCGCCGGCGAGAAGGCCGCGATCATCAAGCGCAAGGTGCCGGTGGTTTGCGCCGAGCAGGCGCCGGACGCGATGGCGGTGATCGAGGCGGAGGCGAACCGCTTGCGCGCGCCGCTGCATGCGGCCGGCGAGCAATGGCATGTCGGCGTCGAGCGCGGCCGGCTGGTCTATCAGGACGAACGTGGACTGATGGATCTCGCCGCGCCAAAACTGTTCGGCCGGCACCAGTTCGACAATGCGGGCCTTGCGATTGCGACCTTGCGTGCGATCGACACGTTCAAGCTCAACATCGCAGCCTTCGAGGCCGGCATCGTCAACGCGGAATGGCCGGCGCGGATGCAGCGGCTGGTCTCAGGCAGCCTGGTCTGCCAGGGGCCGCAGGGTTCCGAGGTCTGGCTCGATGGCGGGCACAATGCCGAAGGCGGCCGCGTTGCTGCGGCGGCGCTCGGCGATCTCGAGGAGCGGGTGTCGCGGCCGCTGGTCGTGATCGCAGGCATGATGGCCAACAAGGACGCCGATGCATTCCTCGCCAATTTCGCCGGGCTGACGCGCCATATCATCGCGGTCCCGGTGCCCGGGCGCGACAACGGCATGGCGCCCGACAAGCTCGCCGATGCCGCGCGTGCGCTCGGCATGCGCGTCGAGATCGCATCCGGCGTCGACGCCGCGCTGCAACGGCTTGCCACGCTGGCCTACGAGGTGCCGCCGCGTATCCTGATCACCGGCTCGCTGTATCTCGCTGGTCCCGTGCTTGCGGCCAACGGCACGCCTCCTGCATGATCCATCTGGTGTCCCGGACGCGGTGCAGCGCGCAGCGATGCTCCGCTGAGCCGGGACCCATCTCGACGCAATGGGCCCCGGCTCAGCAGCGCACCACTGCGTGCTGCGCCGCGTCCGGGGCGTGCAAGGGGAGTGACTGACACCATGCGTTTTGCTGCGATCGCCGACATCCATGGCAACCATCTCGCGCTTGAAGCCGTGCTGTCGGACATCCGCGCGCAGGGCATTTCCGACATCGTCGATCTCGGCGACATGGTGAGCGGGCCGCTCGACGCCCGGCCGACCGTCGACATGCTGATGGCGCTCGATGCGGTCCATCTGCTCGGCAATCACGACCGCTATCTGATCGACCGCCCGCACGAGAAGATGGGCTCCTGGGAGCGGCTGACCTACACCCAGCTCGAGCCGCGGCATCTCGACTGGCTGCGCACGCTGCCGGCGAATGCGGTCTATCGCGACGCGGTTTTCCTCTGTCACGCGACGCCGCAGGATGACGAGACCTATTGGCTCGAGACGGTGCTGCCGGGCGGCGAAGTCTGCATGTCGACGCTGGAATCGATCGAGGCGCGGGCGGCCGGCGTCACGCAATCGCTGATTCTCTGCGCGCACACCCACGCCGCGCGCGCCGTGCGGCTTCGCGATGGGCGGCTGATCGTCAATCCCGGCAGTGTCGGTTCACCCGGCTATCGCGCCGGCAAGCCGTATCCGCATGTCGTCGAGGCCGGCTCGCCCGATGCGCGCTACGCCATTCTCGAACGGGTCGATGGCGACTGGCGGGTGACGTTCCGCCATATCCCGTATGACCACGCGGCAATGGCAGCGCTGGCGCGGCGCAATGGCCAGGCCGAGCTCGCGTCAGCGCTGGCGACGGGATGGATCAGGTAGTCGCTGCAAAGCAAGCTCGTCATGCGCGGGCTTGACCCGCGCATCCATCAATCTTCGCGTGAACGATTTTCGGAAGTGGATGGATGGCCGGGTCATAGGCGAGCGGAAGCGACGCCGTCCTTCGGACGGCTATGCCCGGCCATGACGAGTGGGACGATTGTGCACAAAACAAAACGGCCGGCTTTCGCCGGCCGTTTGCACAAATCAGCTAATTCGAAACGGATCAGACCGCAGCGGTGATCCACTGCTGCAGCTTGGCCTTCGGCGCGGCGCCGACCTGACGGGACGCCATCTCGCCGCCCTTGAAGATCATCAGGGTCGGGATCGACATCACGCCATACTTCGACGCGGTCTTCGGGCTCTCGTCGACGTTGAGCTTCACGATCTTGACCTTGTCGCCCATCGCGCCGGAAATTTCATCGAGAGCGGGCGCGATCATGCGGCAGGGGCCGCACCATTCGGCCCAGAAGTCGACGACCACCGGCCCGGTCGCCTTGAGCACTTCGGCTTCGAAATCGGCGTCAGAAACCTTGCCAACGGCCATGTGAGTACCTCGTTCGGTTGAGACAAAAGGGCGGTTGAGAATCGCGCCCGGGAGCATGGGGCAAACGTATGAATGCCCCCTTGCCGGGTCAAGCTCGCTCACGCCGACATGAACTTATGCCAGCCCGGCGTCCAGCGCGGGGGCGGAAATCTCCATGATTTCAGGCGTTTCAGTCCAAAGCAGTGCCGCCCGGACGGGCAGCTGGGGATAAAGCTTCGCCAACACAGCCCGGTACAGCGCGAGTTGCCGGACATAGCCCTTGGGAGCGTCGGCGACGGTCTTCGGCGGAGCATGGTTGGTCTTGAAATCGACGATCAGGACGTCGTTCGGCGTCACCACCAGCCGGTCGATCTGGCCCGAGACCAGCACCTTCGGCTGGCCTGGCCGCTCCAGCCGGCCCACGATCGAGACCTCGGCACGGCTGCCGGGGGCAAACACCGGCGCGAAGCGCAGATCGACGGTCAGGGCGACCACTTGCCGAGCCAGCGCCGCCCGTTCTTCCTCGCTCCAGCCGTCGGCGTTACGCGCAAGATAGCCGAGCGCCGCGCCGAGCCGTCGTTCCACCGCGACATCGGGCAGCGATTGCAGCAGGCGATGCACCAGCGTGCCGCGTTGCAGGGCGCGGGCACGCAGCAGCACCGATTCGCCGGTTCGTATCGGATGGCTGTCGCCGTCAGTCGGATCGGACGGGCGCAGCACGCCCGCGGCGGAGGCTTCAGGTGCGGCCGCGGTACGCAGCCAGGACGGCAGCGCGATCGGCGCGATGGCCGTTGATGCGGCCGCGCCGGTGAGATCGGCAACATCATCCGGCCGCGAATACCGCATCACCTTGCCGGCCGGCGTATCGAGCTCTTCGAGCTTGAGCCCGGAATTGGCGAGCCCCTTGGTGATCAGATCGTACCAGGAGGATTTCCGCACCGTGTTCATGTTGCCGGGCATGCAGCCGCCGACGATCAGCCGGTCGGCCGCACGGGTCATCGCGACATAGAGCAGGCGGCGATATTCGTCCTCGGTGTCGCCGAGCATCGCCTTGCGCGCGTCGGCGACATTGGGCGGATCCTCGGCCTTCTTGCCGGCCCACACCACGACGCCGGGCGCGTTCGGCGCGGCATTGCCCTGCGGCAGATGGATCAGCCGCAGCCGCTGCGTGTCCGACGGCGAGGTGGTGGTGTCGACGAGGAACACGACCGATGCCTCGAGGCCCTTGGCGCCGTGCACGGTCATCACGCGCACCTCGTCGCGCGAAATCTCCATGTCGCGCTTCACCTCGGTGTCGGCGGCGCGCAGCCAGGCGATGAAGCCCTGCAGCGAGGCCGGCGCCTTGCGCTCATAACCCAGCGCGAGTTCGAGGAATTCGTCGAGTGCGTCGTTGGCCTCGTGGCCGAGCCGGCGCAGGATGCGCGCCCGTCCGCCGTCGCCGCCGAGCAGCCAGGCGTAGAACGCGAACGGCGTCTCCTGGGTGAAGCGGCGCTCGCATTGTTCGAGGCGGCGCAACGCGGCCGCGAACCGCTCATCGGCCGGTGCCTGTGCGGCCAGCGCCTCGCGCAGCGCGCCGCGGCGCTGATGCGCCAGCTTGAACAGGTCGTCATCGTCGAGGCCGAGCAGCGGGCTCTTCAGCGCCACCGCGAGCGCGAGGTCGTCCTGCGGCAGCAGCAGCGCGTCGGCGAGGTTCATCAGGTCGATGATCGCGATGTGCTCGGTCAGCTTCAGCCGGTCGGCGCCGGCGACCGGAATGTTGGCGTGCTTCAGCGCCTGGATCACCGCGTCGAAGGCGTTGCCGCGCCGCCGCACCAGGATCAGCATATCGCCATAGCGCAGCGGCCGTCGTCCGCCTTCGCTGCCGGTCATGGTGCCGCTCGTGACGAGGCGCTTGATCTCGGCCTGGATGCGCCGCGCAAGCTTCACTTCGGGGCTGGTCACCGAGACGCCGTCGAACGGCGCACGCCAGCCCTCGATGTCCTGGCGGTCGTCGGCCACCGCGAGGTCCCACAGCTCGATCAGGCTGGGGCCGGCGTCAGTCATCGCATTGTGGATCGGATAGCCATTCTCGACCGCATGGATACTGCGGAAGATCTCCTGCTCGCGGAACACATGGTCGACCGAATGCAGGATCACCGGCCCCGAGCGGAACGAATAGGTGAACGACACCGGATCGAATTTCAGCCCGGCTTCCTCGAACCGCCGCTTCAGCTCGCGCCGCCGCAAGTCGAATTCGCGCGGTGCGGCGCCCTGGAACGAGAAGATCGACTGCTTCTCGTCGCCGACCGCGAACACGGTGCGCACCAGGCCGTCGCGCGCGCCGGCGCCGGAGGTGAACTCCGAGATGATGTGGGCGACGATGTCCCATTGCCGCGGGCTGGTGTCCTGCGCCTCGTCGATCAGCACGTGATCGACGCCGCGGTCGAGCTTGTAATGCACCCAGCCCGAGGAGACGCGGTCGAGCATCGCCAGCGTCTTGTCGATCAGATCGTCGTAGTCGAGCAGGCCGCGCTCCAGCTTCTCGCGCCGGTAGTGTGCGGCTGCCGCGGTCGCGATGTGGATCAGCGCCTCGGTGCGGTCGCGCGCGACCACGGCGCGACGGCGCTCGATCAAGGGACCGAGACGGTCGATCTCCGCCTCGAACCTGTTGCCCGCGACCGGATTCTTCTTGATGAAGTTGTTGGTGACCACAGACGCGCGCGGCGCGCGGTCATCGGTCAGGAAGACGCCGAGATATTCGTCGACCTGGGCCGCGCCGGTAAAGGTCAGCGCGCTCCGCAGCCGCTCGGCCTGCTTCTGATCTGCCTTGCTGCTGGTGTCGAGGAGCGTCGCCATCTCCTTCCAGCCCGACCGTGGCAGGTTCGGCCCGTCGACGATCTCGCGCTCGACATCCTCGATGCGAATATCAAAGGAGACGCCGAGCGCGGCCGACATCTGCGCGGCGGCGGCCGCGGCGTTGCCGGCGGCATCGGTCCAGGCCATGAAATGGTCGCGGCTCAGACAAGCCTCGCGGACCACCTCCTTGAAGGTGACATCGGCGGCGTTCGCCATCGCCGTCCGCAGCGCGCGGCCGATGGGACTGTCGGGAATCCGCGACGCCTCGAGGAACACCGCGAGATTGGCGCGCTCCATCATCTCGTTCTGGTCGCGGTCGTCGAGCACGGCGAAGCGCGCCGGCACGTTGGCCTCGAACGGAAATTGTTGCAGCAGGCGGGTGCACAGCGCGTGGATGGTCTGCACCTTCAACCCGCCTGGTGTCTCCAGCGCGCAAGCAAACAGTTTGCGCGCCTCACGCCGCAGCGTGGCACTCGGATGCGCGATGCCGGCCTCGCGGATCGCGGTATCGAGCGCGGTGTCATCGAGCGTCACCCAATGGCCGAGCGTCGTGAACACGCGTTCGGCCATGTTCGCCGCTGCGGCCTTGGTGAAGGTGATGCAGAGGATCTTTTCCGGCGGCACGCCTGACAGCAAAAGGCGGATCACGCGCTGGACCAGCACGTGGGTCTTGCCCGAGCCGGCATTGGCCGACACGAAGGTCGACGCCTTCGGATCGGACGCGCGCGCCTGCGCGTCGCGCACCGCCGGCGGGATAGGGCGGGGTGCCTTCACCATTCCTCGATCCCCAGGCCGCCGGCCGCGGACCATTCCTTGATGCGCGCGAGGTCGTCATAGGCGCCGTAACGGTTCGCCCACATCGAGAGGTTCAGCGAGGTGTAGGCCTGCTGCTCGTCGTCGAAGGCGCGGATCAAGGCTTCCAGCTTGCGCCGCGCGCTATCGGCGGCTTCGTCTGGCGGTTGCGGCGTATCGTTGGTCTTGATCTTCAGCTCCAGCGAACGCTGCTCGCCCGGCGGGTTGTTGCCGCTCAGCCTGACGTAGACCAGGTCGCCGACCGAGGAGTCCGCCGGAATGTCGGCGAAGCCGCCCTCGCGCAGGATCGCGGCTTCCAGTGTGAGTTGCGGCGACAGGCCCATGCGCACCTGCTTGCCGGTCGGCGGCTGGCCGGTCTTGTAATCGAGGATCGCAAAGCTGCCGTCGTCGCGCCGCTCGATGCGGTCGGCGCGCGCCGAGAGCACGAACGTCCTGGCATCGTCGAGCGGAATGCCGATCTCGCCGCGGATCTCGGCCTTGATCGCGTCGATACCGCCGCGCCGCGCCTGCTCCCATTCGGCAAACCACGCCGCGATGCGCTGGAAGCGCGGCCACCACAGCGCGCGCGCTTCGGGCCGTTCCATCAGTGGCGCAAAATGCCTGGCCCCGATGTCGCGCAGCGCGCTCTTGATGTCGTCAGGTAGCGCGTCGGCGAAAGTTTGTGTGAACTCGCCGAGCGATTCGTGGATTGCGGAGCCGCGATCGGCCGCCGACAGCGGCATGTCGACCGGATCGAGCGGATCGAGCTTCAGGATGTAGCGCGCATAGATCGTGTAGGGGTCGCGCAGCCAGTCCTCGATCGCGGTGACCGACATTTTCAGCGGCCGTGCCTCGCGCGGTGGCCGCGGCTCTGGCTGCGGGATCGGCTCGACGGTGTCGGGCCGGTCGAGCTCGGCGGCGTATTGCACGTAAGCCTCGCCGGCCGATGTCGCCGCCTTCCAGCGCGCTTCGCCGGCAACCGCTTCGAGCCGATGCAGGAAGCGCGAAGCGACCGCCGGCGCACCGCCGACCTTGGCCGCATGGGTGAGGATCACCTCGTCATGGCCGAGCAACTGCGCAAAGTCGTGCGCGGAGAGGCCGATGCGCCGTTCGGGGAGATCGAGCCCAAGCTCATGCCGCATCGGCCGGCTCAGCCACGGATCGATCCGCGGCGCCGGCGGCCAGACGCCCTCGACCAGACCGCCGAGGATGACGCGATCCGATTCGGTCAGACGCGCTTCGAGCTGGCCGAAGATGTTGAGCTGCGCGCGCGCCGATTCCGGCCGTCGCACCATGCGGTCGGCGAATGCGGTCTGGAACACCTCGGGATAATCTGACAGTGGCGTCATCAGCCCGCTCGGCTGCTGCCTGGCGAGCAGCTCGTCGAAGGCGGACGCGAGCGACGCCCCTGCGCGCTCCTCGAACACGATGGCGACGCCATTCTGGTCGGCCGACAGCGCGATCAACGCCTCGCGGTGACGTGCGGCCAGCTCGGCGAAGTCATAGGGTCTTGATGAGGCCATGCCTTCGAGCGGCGCCAGCGCCGTTTGCAATCTGGCGATCAGGTCCTGGGCCTGGTTGAGCTCGTTGTCGCGCAGCCGGGCCCGCGGCTCCATGGCGTGCAGCGACGAGGTCTCGCCGCCGTGCAGCTTGACGAGCTCGGCGCGGAAGCGGGCGAAGTCGCGCGCGAGGCCGCTGGTCGCAGCTTGCGGCCGCGTGCCGCGCAGCAGCGCGATCTCCAGCACCTCGATCGCGCGCTTCAGCGCGCCATGGGCGCCGCCGAGCCGGAACAGCGGATGCTTGAGCAGCGCGAGCAATGTCGGCGGCTCCAGCCCCTTGGCCGCGGCCTCCGCGGTGAGGCGGGCGAACACGCCGGGCGGGGTTTCCATCAGCGCATCGCCGCCGGAATCGTCGAACTCCAGCTTCCAGCGCGTCAGCGAGGCCATCACGCGGCGTGCCAGCGCGCGATCCGGCGTCACCAGCGCGGCCGATTTGCCGAGATGCCGCGCCTCGCGCATCGCGACCGCGATCGCCAGCGCTTCCATCTCCGGATTGGGGGCCTCGACCATGGTGAGATGGGTCATCCCGGCGGAAATCCGCGCCACGATCTCGGGCCGTTCCAGCCGGTCGTGCCACTGTGCGGTCGCGGTCGATGGGCGCATCGTCTCCGACACCAGCACCTCGCGGCCGAGCGGCGTAGGCTCGGCAAGGCTCTCGACGTCGCGGCGCTTGATGCCGAAGCGGTCGAGCAGAGCGTGCATCGCGAATTGCGGATGGTTCGACGAGGGCGGCGTGGTGAACCTGCCGTCGCCGCCGCGTTCGCCGCCGATCGTGTGCCAGGAATCTTCGTCGAGATCGGTGTCGAGCCCGGGCAGCACCACGGCGCCGTTCGCGAGCTTCGCCACTGCGTGGAGGAATTTTGCAGTCGCCGGCATCGAGCCGGTCGAACCGGCGGCGATCACCGGGCCCGTGGGATGCGCGGTCAGCCTCGCCGCTTCCGCCTCGATCAGGAGATCGCGGCGCGCCGCGGGCTCGATCCGGCCGATCTCCCTGAGGTAGTTCGGCCAGGCGTCGCGCGCGATACGCAGGAAGTCGAGCGAGTGCTGCCAGTATTTGTCGAGCTGGTCTGGTACCAGGCGGTCGAGCGCGCGCCAGTCGACGCCGCGCGTCACCATGTCGTCCATCAGCCGCGCCAGATCGCCGGCGAGTTGCAGCGTCGAGGCCGGGCCGCCGACCACCAGCGGCGCCGACACTGGCGTCTTCGCCCAGGCCGCGACCAGATGCGCCAGCGTCAGCCGGCGCTCGAGCTCGCCGAGCCTTGGCGGGATTTCCAGCGGCGCAGCGCCGCCGACGTCGTCGGCCTGGTCGGCGAAAGCGAGCTCGTCCTCATCGATCTCGCCGAGCGCGACGATGCGCGGCAGCACCGCGGCGTCGGAATCGAGCACATCGAGGAAGATCTCGCGCGCCAGCCGTCCGGCGCGGCGGGTCGGCAGATAGAGCGTGGCGCCGGCGAGCTTTGCGGGATCGTTGCGTGCCCCGAATCCCGCGACCAGCCGGCCATCGACCAGCGCCGAAATCACGGTGCGCAGGAACGGCGCAGAGACGGGAACGCTGAAAACGCGCATGGGCTGCCTGGTTCGAATCAGGCGCCAATATAGGGAGCGGCGCCCGTCGTTAGCCACCCCTGCGGGTCATCCATCACCGCTGATTATCGCAGCCGGGCGGCGCAGCGATCGACGGCATCCAGGAACCAGCGCAGCGCCGGATCCTCAGCCGCGCGGACGGTATGGATCAGGTCGATTGCGAAGGCAGGAATGTCGATCGGCGGCGTCACGACGGCGATTTCGGCGAGATGCGTGAAGCGGCGGGCGACGCGCTCGGCCATCGTGGCGATGAGATCGGTGCCGGCCACGGCAAAGGGAACGGCCACCACATGCGCCAGCGTCACGGCCACCCGTCGCTTCAGCCGATGGCGCGCCAGCAGCGCGTCGATCACGCTCGGCAGCCCGTCGCCGCCGGCCGCGGAGAACAGCGCATGCGGCAGGGTCGCATAATCCTCCAGGCCGAGCGCTTCCGATCGGCTCGCGCGCGCGGCATCGCGGATGCAAACGAAACGTTCCTCGAACAGCCGATGCCGGACGCAGCGTGGCGAGTTCGGTAGATGGCCGCCGATCAGCGCATCGAGTTCGGCGCGCTCGAGCTTTGCCAGGGCCGCCGTCGCATCGGTGAGCGGACGCACGGCAAGGTCGATACCCGGCGCCTCCATGCGCAACAAGCGGCTCAATTCCGGCACCAGAACGAGGTCGCCGTAGTCGGTCGCCGCGATGGTGAAGCGCCTTCGCGCGGTGGCCGGATCGAAACCCCGATCGGGCGCTAGCGCACCCCTTATGTGCCGCAACGCCTCACCGATCGGCCCGGCTAGTGCCAGTGCCTTTTCGGTCGGCTGCATGCCCGCGCCGGCGCGCAGGAACAGTTCGTCCGCAAACAGCGCGCGCAGCCTCCGTAGAGCGCTGCTCATCGACGGCTGGGCGAGGCCAATGCGCTCGGCCGCACGGGTGACGTGGCGCTCCTCCATCAGCGCCTCGAAGGCGACCAGCAGGTTGAGATCGACGGCGGATAAATTCATCACAGCAATAATGCTTATAAGAACAATCGATTTCAACAATGATCTGCATGCGCCTACGGTCGCGCCGGACACGACCACGAGGCGGAAAGAAACTTGGGACGATCATTCGCGAAGCTGATGCCGCGCGGGCCGACCTTGCTGGTCATCGGCGTGCTGGCCGGGCTGGCTTTCCCTGCTTTGGCGGCCGGCGTGCGCCCGCTGATGGCGGCGGCGATCTTCGTTCTCGTCCTCGGGACTTTTCTCCAGGTCGACGGCGCGGCGTTCCGGCGTGCGCTGGGGCGTCCGCTGGTCTCGCTGCTGTTACCGGCGCTGGCGATGCTGGCCTGTCCGCTCGCGGTCGGCTTCGCAGCGCGCGGCGCCGGATTTCGCACCGAACTGATCGTTGCGCTGGTGCTGTCGGTGTGCGCGCCGCCATCGACCGGCACGGCGGCAGTCGCGCGCATGCTCGGCTTCGACGCGACCATTCCGCTCGCCGTGACGCTGCTGTCGATGGTGCTGGCGCCGGTCACGGTTCCGCTGATCGCGGCGGGATTTGCCGGTCTCGCGCTCGATCCGCTGGCGCTCGCCGCGCGGCTGGCGCTGCTGGTTATCGGTGCCGGCGCGCTGGCGCTCTTGCTGCGCCGTCAGGCCGCTGCACAATTGGTGCGGAATTCGCGCATCATCGACGCGCTTGTGCTCGCCTCGTTGCTCGTGTTCGCGATTTCCACCATGGCGGGGGTGCGTGCACAGATCGCAGCGCAGCCGGCCACCGCGCTGACTTTGGTGGGCCTTGCCTTCGCCTGCAATCTCGCGCTGCAAGCGCTCGGCGCGCTACTCACGCCGGGTCCGCTGGCCGAGCGATTGACCACGGGCCTCATTCTGAGCAACCGCAACGTCGGACTGGTCTGGTCGGCGATGGGCGCGGCGGTGTCGCCGATGACGGCGCTGTTCTTCGCGGCCACGCAGTTTCCGATCTATATGATGCCGCGCCTGATCGAGCTGCTGGTTCGGCGCGAGCGCAAGGAGAAAGCCCCGTCATGAGCGAGACGATCCTGACCGAAGACCTCGCCGGCCGTTTTGCCCGTATCGCGCTCGGCCATGTCACGCGCGAATATCCGAACAAGCCGGATCACGTGTTGGCAGGTCCACAGGATGCACGCACGCCGCGCGAGCTGCATCCGGTGTTCTTCGGCAGCTACGACTGGCACTCCTGCGTCCACAGCTACTGGATGCTAGCCCGGCTGCTGCGCCGCTATCCGGCGTCCGAAGTAGCGGGCGATATCCGCACGCTATTTGACGCACAGTTCGTTGCCGAGAAGATCGCGGCCGAATGTGCCTATCTCGCAGCCCCGACGGCGCGCGGCTTCAAGCGGCCTTACGGTTGGGGTTGGCTGTTGAAGCTTGCCGCCGAGCTCGCGCTGCTCGACGAGACGCGCTGGCGCGAGCAAATTGCGCCGCTTGCCGCCATCTTCGCACAGCGCTTTCGCGAATTTCTGCCGCTCGCCACCTATCCGGTGCGGGTCGGGACGCATTTCAACACCGCGTTCGGGCTGCGCATGGCCGCCGACTACGCCGCAGTGACGCAGGACGACGCGTTTGACGCGCTGTTACGTGAGACGGCGCTGCGCTGGTACGGCGCCGATCAGGATTGCCCCGCCTGGGGTGAGCCGAGCGGCGATGATTTCCAGTCGTCGGCGCTGATCGAAGCCGAATGCATGCGCCGGCTGCTGCCGCCCGGCGACTTCCTGCCCTGGTTCGACTGCTTCCTGCCGCGGCTCGCGCAACGCGAACCCGCAACCCTGTTCCGGTCGGCCACGGTCACCGATCGGTCGGATGGCAAGCTTGCGCATCTCGACGGGCTCAATCTCAGCCGGGCATGGTGCTGGCGCGCGCTGGCCGGCGCGTTGCCGGAGGGCGACGCGCGCCGCCCGATCCTGCTGGATGCTGCGCGGGGCCATCTCGACGCCGGCCTGCCGCATATCGCCAGCGACTATATGGGCGAGCACTGGCTCGCGAGCTTTGCAGTGCTCGCGATCGACGCCGAAGGCTGACGGCGGCGAGCGGCTTACGCGACGCTTTCCAGGAAGGCTTCTTCCGCGGCCAGGATCGCGTCGGGGGTCCCGACATGCATCCAGACGCCGTCGAGGCGCAGGCCGAACAGCCGCTCCTGCTCGTTGGCGCGGTCGAACATCTTGGTCAGCGAGAATTCGCCGGCAGGCGCGTCGGCGAACAGCGCAGGCGACATGATCGCGGCGCCGGCATAGACGAACGGCACCACCTGGTTCTCCCGCCGCTTGCGCAGCGCGCCGTCCGGCAACATCGAATAGTCGCCGCGGCCGCTATAGCCGATGCTCGAGGCGGTCGGCGCCATCAGCAGCAGAATATCCATCCGCTCGGGATCGAAGGTCTCCGCCAGCCGCGCCAGATTGGAGCGCACGCCGTCGATCCACATCGTGTCGGCATTGAGATGGAAGAACGGCGCATCGCCGAGCAGCGGCAGCGCCTTCACCACCGCGCCGCCGGTGCCGAGCACCTGGTCGCGCTCGTCTGAGATGATCACGTGCGGGCGGGTGCGGGTCTTGACGTGCTCGATGATCTGGTCGGGCAGGTAGTGTACGTTCACGACCGCTTCGCTGACGCCGGCGCCGGCGAGCTTGTCGAGCACATGGTCGAGCAGCGGCTGGCCGGCGACGCTCACCAGCGGCTTCGGCATCGTGTCGGTCAGGGGGCGCATGCGCACGCCGAGGCCCGCAGCGAGCACCATAGCCTTGTGGGGAGTGACGGGCATTTTCCTGATATTCTCGGTCATCATCTCTCGGCGCCGATCATATCACGGCGATTCGGCAAGCGCATCGATCAGACGCCATAGTCACAGGACATGACGGCCGTAAGACGGCAATAGCGACGACAGCCTAGACGTCGGCAGCCTGCGCGCCGCGTCTGGCAGTTTTCTTCTTCTTGTCGCCTTGTTTAAGGAAGTTGACGCCGATCTGGTCGCCATTGACCCACGCCAGCTCGCAGCGGCGATAGGCCAATCCTGTGGACGACAGCAGCAGAAAAAACTCCTTCAGGTTCAAGCCCTCGACCGAGCCGTCGACGGAGAGCTTGGCGCCCGTCTCCGACACGTCTTCCATGGTGCAGTCGCGCCGCCAGGTGCCGTCAATGCCCATCATGTGCGCGGCTATGCCGCGCTCAAACGTGACACGATCGCCCTTGCGTCGTTCCGTCCCCATCGTGTGGTCCTGCTCCCCATCGGGCCGCGCCATGAATGAAATGCGGCCCCCGCAACCTTAGGAGACGCAAGGCTAACAACCCGTAAACTACGGTACTGGGGGAGGGACGTTGGCTGTGTACCAGATGCGGAAGGTGGCCAATGCCGGATGGGCCAGCGACCGTTCGAGGTAGGTCCAGATCCGCGGCTGGTGCTTCAGATATTGCGGCTTGCCGTCGCGGCGGTTGAGCCGCGCAAAGGTGCCGAGCAGGCGGGTGTTGCGCTGCGCCGACATGATTGCATAGAGCTCGGCGAAGCCCGCCGGATCGAAGCTCTCGTCGGTCGCGCGCCGCGCCTTGATGTAGCGGGTCAAGAGCGACAGCTCGAGCTGCTCGGGCACGTCGATCCGCGCATCCTGCAGCAGCGACACCACGTCATAGGCCGCAGGGCCGAGCAGCGCGTCCTGGAAGTCGATGATTCCGACGCGCAGGATGCCGGTGCGCTCGGCAAGCCAGATGATGTTGGGCGAATGGAAGTCGCGGATCACCCAGGTCTGCGGCGCCGCGGCAGGCTTCTGCAGCAGGCCGCGCCACATCCCGAGGAAGTCGCTGCGGAGATCCTCGCTTGGCTGCACGCCGCGGTCGGGCAAGTACCATTCCAGCATCAGCCCGATCTCGATCAGCCAGGCGTCGATATCGAACACGGGGATATCGTAGCTCTCGTCTGATGTCAGCGGCAGCTGCTCCGGCAGCGCCTCTCGATGCAGCGCCGCCAGCATGTCGACGGCGGCCTCGTAGCGCTCGGCGATCGGCTGCGGCGGATCGCCCTCGATCACGCCTTCGGCGCCGAGATCCTCGGTGATCAGGAAGCCGGATTCGAGATCGATGTGGCGGATCGCGGGTGCGGAGAAGCCGTGCTTGCGCAGGCCGTTTCCGATGGCGACGAACGGCCGGACATCTTCGGCGAGATGCACCGCTGCACTGTAGGACCTGCCGTTGTAGATCGCCGGGCCGTCGGGGCGGCGCGGCGAGTTCATCAGGATGACGCTGCCGTCGTCGTTGCGCAGCCGCGCATAGGATCGCGTCGAGGCATCGCCCGGCATGCGCTCGCGCCGGGCGTTGAGGAAGCCGCCGCGCTCGAGGAACTGGCGCAGCTCGTTGAGCCGCGCGACCTTCGCTGCGCCTTTGCCGTGGCCGGTGATCTCGGCCGCGCGGGCGGCCGAACCGAGCGCCGGGCGGTGGCTGAACGCGATGTCGATGCGGTCAGTGGGCATGGCGTCCGGCGCGCGTTCCGGCCACTCGATCAGCGCCACGATGTCGTCGGGCAGCGGCGACAGCCCGATCTCCTCGAGCTCGCTGGCATCGTTGATGCGGTAGAGGTCGGCATGAACCAGCGGAAACGACGGCAGGTCATAAGTCTGTGCCAGCGTGAAGGTCGGGCTCGGCACTTCCAGCGTATCGTCGGTGGCGAGGTAGCGGATCAGCGCCCGGGCGGCCGCGGTCTTGCCGGCGCCGAGGTCACCCGACAGCGTGATGACGTCGCCGGCGCCGATCAGGAGCGCGAGGTCGGCCATCAGCTCGGCCGTCGCGGTCTCATTCGCGAGCGCCACCGAGAATGTCGAGGTCGCCGTCATTCCGCGGCGTTGCGATGTGCGGTCTGGTCGATCGGGAAGTCGCAGGTCACGGTCGTGCCGCGGCCTACGGTCGAATCGACGCGCACCCGTCCGCCATGCAGTTCGACAAAGGAGCGGACCAGCGACAGGCCGAGCCCGGCGCCGCGATGCCGCGAGCCGTGCGAATGGCTCTCGAACCAGTTGAACACCTTGTCGCGCATCTCGGCCGGAATGCCGGGACCGGCGTCGGTCACCGAAAACACCACGCTGTGCTCGGTGCGGTGCGCGCTGATCGCGACGGTGGCGTCATGCGGCGAGAAGCCGACCGCATTGGCGAGCAGATTGTACAGCACCTGCACCACGCGCCGCTCGTCGCCGACGAAGGCGCCGATGTTGGGCTCGATATCCACCTTGAGCGTGATGCGGTCGGTCGCGAGACGGTCCTGGATGCCCTCGGCGGCAGCCTCGATCGCCTGGCCGATATTGACCGGGCCGAGCTCGAGCTTCATCGCGCCGGCGTCGATGGTGGCGAGATCGAGAATGTTGTTGGTCAGCGCCAGCAGCGCGTTGGTCGATTTGGTGACGTAGTCGAGATATTCGGCCTGCTTCGGCGTCAGCGGTCCGGTCGAGGGATCGCTGAGGAAATGCGCGAAGCCGATGATCGTGGTGAGCGGCGCGCGCAGCTCGTAGGAGACGTGGTGGACGAAATCCACCTTCATCTGGTCGGCGGCTTCCAGCGCCTCGTTGCGCTCGCGCAGCGCCCGCTCGACATTCTCGGTGTCGGTGATGTCCTGGAACGCCAGCAGGGTCTTGCCGTCGGGCAGCGGGATGGTCATGCAATTCAGCACGCTGCCGTCCTTGCGCTCGAGCTTGAGCGCGACCTGGGCGCGGTTCTCGATCGCGGTGATCTGCTCGCGCAGCGTCCGCCAGGTCAGCGCGTCGTCGAACAGCGGCCGGCACAGCGCTTCCACCGCCTCGATATGCGGCTCGCCCTGCAGCGCGTCGGCCGGCAGCTTCCACATCTTGGCGAACGGCGGGTTGAACAGCTCGGCGCGGCCGTTGCTGCCGAACACGGCGACCGCTTCGCCGAGATTGTCGAGGGTCTCGCGCTGCACCCGGGTCAGGCGGTCGTAGCGGCGCGCGAGGTCGAGGCTCTCGGTGACGTTGTCGAACAGATAGGTGACGCCGCCCTCGAGATTCGGCGTGGTGACGACGCTGATGGCGCGGCCGTCGGGCAGGAACCAGGTGTAGGTCTCGGATTCGACCGCGCGGTAGGCCTCGTGCAGCTTGGCCTTCCAGGCGCGGAAGTCCGGCTGCTCGGGCAGCTTGCGGTTGGCGCGCAGCCGGTCCAGCACGCTGGAATCGTCGGGATTGTTGTCGAGGAAAGCCTGGTCGAGGCCCCACAGCCGCCGGTAGGACTCGTTGTAGAAGGTGAGCCGCCGGTCGGCATCGAACACCGCGACGCCCGAGGATAGCTGATCGAGGGTGCGCCGGTGCGCATCGACCATCCGCGCGATCGCCGCGCGCAGCGCCGCGGCTTCGCTGGCGTCGATCGCAATACCGGCGCTGCCGCCGCTTAGCTTTAGCGCCTGCACGTCGTAGATCCGCCGCTCGCCGCTGACCACGATCGGCAGCCGTGCGATGTAATTGGCATTGTCGTTCAGCGCGCGGGTCAGTTCGGTGCGCTGGTCGCTTTCGAGCAGTTCGAGATTGCGCTGCAGCGCGTCCGACACGCTCTTGCCCTCGGTGGCGCGGACATAGGCCGCGTTGGCGTAGCGCAGATTGCCCTCGAGGCTCTTGGCCCAGATCGGCCATGGCACGGCGGCAGCGAAATCGCGCAGCAGCTCGGTCTCCTCCTGCAGCGTCTTGTAGCGCAGGTTGGATTCGGCGAGCTCGCGGCGCAGGCCGCCGAGTTCGCGGATCCGCACGATGGCCTGGCCGCCGATCGCGCGGCCCATCGCCTCGATGGCGCGGCCGGCCGAGGTCGAGAGGTTGAGTAGGAATGCCTCGCCCTTCTCGCGCAGCGCGTCGACCGCGTGGTCCATCTGCAGCGCCGGCTCGGGCGGCAGCCAGGTTCCGAACGCAAGGATGCGTTGCGGCGCGCTTTCCTGCGACATCACCAGCGAGACGTCGCCCGAGATCTGCGGCCGGTTGTCGCCCGCGGCCCAGGAGATCAGGACCTGCGGTTCGACGAACAGCAGCGCGCGCAGCCGGTCCGATTGCGCCTGCAGGTCCGTGATCTCGGAGTGCAGCTGCTCCTCATTCCGGGTGGCGCGCAGGCGGGTGCGCATCAAAAGGATTGCAGCGACGGCGGAAAAGCCTACCAGCGCGAACGACGTCGCGAGAACCGCGATCTCCTGATGATTGAAGCCGAAATGATCCGACATCGCCTGGACCACCAGGCTCTCGGCGGCGAAGGAGGTGCGGGCCGGCAGCAATGCGGTGATGGCGAGCCCAAGCATGCCGTCGCGCGCCAGTGAGGTGCATGACAGCAGGGTTCGACGCATTGCCGCGACTACGCCCGACATATGTTGCCCCAGAACGCACAAACCTTAAGGCATGATCCGGAAAAGACCGGTATTCCCCCACGGCAAACGTATAACGTTTGTCCGGGGATCATGCCCAAGCAGGACCCAACAGCGCGACGAAGACCCCCCGTCGCGCTCGAATCAATCCAGAATAGTCCCAACCGGACTCGGCGAGTAAGAGTCCAGACCGTGAACGCAGAATCCGCTGTGAAAAAATGCGGCGGCTGATGTGGATTTTATGCGAATTGACTCCGTATTCGCGCGGAGCGCGCGCCCGAAGCGTGATCTTGCGGAGACGGCCGCACACTTCTCCGGTCGCGTTCTAGCGTCCGGTCGAGCCGAAGCCGCCGCTGCCGCGATCGGTCGGCGACAGCACGTCGACCGGAACCAGCTCGGCCCTTGTGACCGGCGCGATCACCATCTGCGCGATGCGCTCGCCGCGCCGGATCGAGAACGCCTCCTGGCCGTGATTGATCAGGAGCACATTGATCTCGCCGCGATAGTCGGCGTCGATCGTGCCGGGCGAGTTCAGCACCGTGACGCCGTATTTGGCGGCGAGGCCGGAACGCGGCCGCACCTGCGCCTCGTAGCCCGGCGGCAGCGCGATCGTCAGCCCGGTCGGAACCATCTCGTAGCGGCCCGGCAGCAGCAGCAGCGGCGCCGACCGCGGCACCGCGGCCAGCAGATCGAGCCCCGCTGCGTCGGCGGTCTGGTAGATCGGCAGCAGAAGATCTGCGCCATGCGGCAATTGGTGGATTTCGACCTTGATGGTGGCGCTCACGATGCGGTTCCTACGGCTCTTGCGATGCGCGACACCAGCGCGCTCGCGACTTCTTCCTTGGTCATCACAGGCCAGGAGTCGACGGTGACATCCTTGCCCTCGCGCGAGAGCAGGTGAACGGTGTTGCGATCGCCGCCCATCACGCCGGTCGCCGGCGAGACGTCGTTGGCGACGATCCAGTCGCAGCCCTTGCGCGCGAACTTCGCCTTGGCGTTCTCGATCAGGTGCTCGGTCTCGGCGGCAAAGCCGATCACCAGCGGCGGCCGCTTGTCCTTCAGCTTGGAGATCGTCGCAAGGATGTCGGGGTTCTCGACCAGTTGCAGCGGCGGCATCCCGGCCGAGGTCTTTTTCAGTTTCTGGCTGCCTTCAGTGGCAACCCGCCAGTCGGCCACCGCGGCGGCAAAGATCGCGACGTCGACCGGCAGCGCCGCCTCGACCCGGTGCAGCATGTCGCGCGCGGATTCCACGCGCATGACGGAGATGCCCTGGGGATCGCCGAGCTCGACCGGGCCGGTCACCAGCACGACCTCGGCGCCGGCGGCGCGCGCGGCGGCGGCAATGGCGAAGCCCTGCTTGCCGGAGGAGCGGTTGGCGATGTAGCGGACCGGATCGATCGCCTCATGGGTCGGGCCGGCGGTGATCAGCACGCGCTTGCCGGCCAGCGGGCGCGGCTGCGGCGGCCGCAGCATGCGGTCGGCGGCGGCGGCGATCTCGGTCGGCTCGGCCATCCGCCCGACGCCGGCTTCGCCGGCTTCCGCCATCTCGCCTGCATTCGGACCGACGGTGTGGACGCCGTCACGGCGGAGCTGCAACACGTTGCGACGGGTCGCCGCGTTGTTCCACATCAAGGGATTCATCGCCGGCGCCAGCAGGATCGGCCGGTTGGCCGCAAGCAGCGTGGCGGTGGCGAGATCGTCGGCATGGCCCTGCGCCATCTTGGCCATCAGGTCGGCGGTCGCCGGCGCCACCACGATCAGGTCGCAGTCCCGCGCCAGGCGGATATGGCCGGCGTCGAACTCGCTCTCGGCGTCGAACAGGTCAGTGTGGACGCGCTCATGCGACAGCGCGCTGGCCGCCAGCGGGGTTACGAACTGCTGGGCCGCCTTGGTCAGCACGCAGCGGACCTGGATGTGCCGCTCCTTGAGCCGCCGGATCAAATCCAGCGCCTTGTAGGCCGCGATCCCGCCGCCGATGATCAGGGTCACCTTGGGCTCGCCGGCCGCGCTGGCGACCCGTGGTGCAGGGGCTGCAACCGTCAGGGAACCTGGGCTGGGCGTCTCTGCGGGCTCCGCTCCCCCGTCTGCGAGGTCCCGGAGGATCACCCGGATCTCCTCCTCGACCGAGCGCCCGTTTTTGGCGGAGCGAAGCCGCAGATAGGCCTTCAGCGTGTCGTCGAGTTTGCGGATGGTCAGGCTGGCCATGGCGTGCCCCCAGCATCATGCTCAAATATGATAGCGATGCTATCACATGGTGCATGCATTGCAATCAGTGAGCCCGAATGGCGAAAAAGATTGCGATCAGGGCGGCGGCAATGACCCAGAGGCCGACGGTCTGCACCCGCGCCTTGCGGGCCTCGGCGCGGGCCATTTCGTCGATCGAGTCGGACGACAGCATGTGGCCCTCCCGCGTCATGGTCTCCAACTGCTCGAGTACGGTCACGGCGCGGCTGGCGATCGACGGAAGGTTGGCGATGACGCGGCCGAGCTCGCCCACACCCGAAATTGCACCCTGGATGCGTCCGGCCGGGCCGAGATTGTGCGTGATCCATTCGCGCACCACCGGATCGGCGATCTTCCAGATGTCGAGCTTGGGATCGAAGCCGCGCGCCACGCCCTCGACCACCACCATGGTCTTCTGCAGCAGGATCAGTTCGGGCCGCGTCTGCATGTCGAACAGGCCGGTGACCTCGAGCAGAAGCGTCAACAGCTTCGCCATCGAGATTTCCTCGGCGGTGCGGTTGTGGATCGGCTCGCCGATGGCGCGGATCGCCTGCGCGAAATTCTCCACCGAATGATGGCTCGGCACATAGCCGGCCTCGAAATGCACCTCGGCGACGCGGCGATAGTCGCGGGTGATGAAGCCGAGCAGGATCTCGGCGAGGAAGCGCCGCTCCTTCAGCCCGAGCCGCCCCATGATGCCGAAATCCACGGCAACGAGGCGGCCGGCCTCGTCGAGGAACAGGTTGCCCGGATGCATGTCGGCATGGAAGAAGCCGTCGCGCAGCGCGTGACGCAGGAAGCTCTGGATCACCTTGCGGCCGAGATCGGGCAGGTCGACCTGGGCCTCCGCAAGGCGGGCGTGATCGTTCAGCGCGATGCCGTCGATCCACTCCATCGTCAGCACGCTGTGCGCGGTGCGATCCCAATCCACCGCCGGCACGCGGAAGTCCGGATCGTCGCGGGTGTTCTCGGCCATCTCGGACAGCGCGGCTGCCTCGAGCCGCAGGTCCATCTCCATCGCGACCGAGCGCGACATCGTGTTGATGACCTCAATCAGCCGCAAGCGCCGCGCCTCGGCGGAATGCGTCTCGGCCTTGTGCGCGACAAAGAAGAAGTCGCCGAGGTCGCGGCGGAAGCGCGCCGCGACGTTGGGCCGGAGCACCTTGACCGCAACCTGATGCCGCACGCCGTCGCGCTCGACCTCGGCGCGGTGCACCTGCGCGATCGAGGCTGCGGCGACCGCCGGACCCAGATGCACAAAGGCCTGCGACAGCGGCCGCTCCAGCGATTGCGTGAGGACGGCTTCTGCCTCCTCCTGCGCGAATGGCGGTAGCCGGTCCTGCAGGGCTTCGAGATCGCGCGCCATCGCCACGCCGACCACGTCGGGCCGGGTGGCGAGGAATTGCCCGAGCTTGAGATAGGCGGGCCCGAGCCGGGTCAACGCGCGCGACAGCCGCGGACCGGACTTGGCGGAGCGGCGCTCGATCAGCCGCGCCAGCTTCAGCGCAAGCTGCCCGGGCGGCGGCACCAGCGCGGGATCGACGACGCCGAACACGCCCTCGCGCGCAAACACGAAACCGGCGCGGGCAAGGCGCGAGATGTGGGTCAGTGCAGAGATCACAAACGCCAGCCCGAATGCAGCGCCACGATGCCGCCGGAGAGGCTCTGCCACTTCACGCGCGCAAAGCCGGCGGCGCCGATCATGTCGGCGAACGCGCTCGGCCGCGGGAATTTGCGGATCGACTCGACGAGATATTGATAGGACTCGGCGTCGCCGGTGACGGCACGGCCGAGCGGCGGGATCACCTTGAAGGAGAACAGGTCGTAGATCCGGTCGAGGCCCGGCACATCGACGGTGGAGAATTCCAGGCACAGGAAGCGGCTGCCGGGCTTGAGCACCCGGTAGGCTTCGCGCAGCGCAAGCTCGATCTGCGGCACGTTGCGGATACCGAACGCGATGGTGTAGGCGTCGAACGCGCGGTCGGCGAAACCCAACGCCTCGGCATTGCCCTCGACGAACGACACGCGTTCATCGAGGTGCTGCTTGGCGGCGCGCTCGCGGCCGACGGCGAGCATGTCGGTATTGATGTCGCAGACCGTGGCATGAAAGCCGGTGCCCGCGGTCTTGGCTGCCCGGAACGAGATGTCGCCGGTGCCGCCGGCGACGTCGAGCAGCGCGAACGGCCGCTCGCCCTTCGGCGGGTCGAGCGTCGTGATCATGACGTCCTTCCAGGCCCGGTGCAGGCCTACCGACATCAGATCGTTCATCAGGTCGTAGCGCGACGCCACGCTGTGAAACACCTCGTTCACCAGCGTCTGCTTCTCGCCCAGGGGCACGTCCCTGAAGCCGAAATGGGTGGTTTGATCCAGCCGATCCATCACTCAGAACTCTTACCCTGTTTGGTCGCGTTTTCTTCACGCGAACCGGTGCCCGCTTCGCTCCAAAACGCTCCAGCCGGACCATAGCGCGGCGGCCGCAATGGCGCTATCACGTCACTTCCAAAAGGTGAATGCCTACCATGCCGGAATTACCCGAAGTCGAGACCGTCCGCCGCGGCCTGCAACCGGCCATGGAAGGGTCCAAAATCCTCAAGGCCGAGGCCCGCCGCAAGGATTTGCGGTTTCCGTTTCAAAAAGACTTTATCGCCCGCCTCGAAGGCCAGACCATCACCGGGCTCGGCCGCCGTGCCAAATATCTGATGGCGGACCTGAACTCCGGCGACGTGCTGCTGATGCATCTGGGCATGTCGGGCTCGTTCCGCGTGCTGAAGCAGGAGGGCGCGGCGGCGCCGGGGAAGTTTCATTATCCGCGCAGCGAGGATCGCGCCCACGATCATGTCGTGTTCCACATGTCGTCCGGCGCGGCCGTCGTGTTCAACGATCCGCGGCGCTTCGGCTACATGAAGATCATCGC
Source organism: Bradyrhizobium sp. B120 (assembly GCF_049075665.1). Taxonomy (NCBI): domain Bacteria; kingdom Pseudomonadati; phylum Pseudomonadota; class Alphaproteobacteria; order Hyphomicrobiales; family Nitrobacteraceae; genus Bradyrhizobium; species Bradyrhizobium sp. B120. Next base: position 152,231 of record NZ_CP185242.1, read on the forward strand.
CCGCAACGCGATCGAGGATGAACCGTTGTTGAAGGGGCTCGGCCCCGAGCCGCTCGGCAACGAATTCGGCGCGGCGATGCTGGCGCGTTCCTGCCACAACAAGAAGACCAGCCTGAAGGCCGCGTTGCTCGATCAGCGCGTGGTGGCGGGACTTGGCAATATCTATGTCTGCGAGGCGCTGTTTCGCTCGCATTTGTCGCCGCGGCGATTGGCCGCGACGCTTGCAACCAAGAAGGCCGAGCCTACCGACCATGCCAAACGTCTGGTCGATGCGATCCATTCGGTGCTCAACCAGGCGATCAAGGCCGGCGGCTCCTCGATCAGCGATCATCGGCTGACCAACGGCGATCTCGGCTATTTCCAGCATTCCTTCCAGGTCTATGACCGCGAAGGCGAGACCTGCCGCACGTCAGGCTGCGGCGGCATCGTCAGGCGCTTCACCCAGAACGGCCGCTCCACGTTCTGGTGCCCGAAGTGCCAGAAGTAACATGTTCGAGACGCCACGCATCGAGACGCAACGCCTGATCCTGCGGCCGCTTGCGCCGTCGGATGCCGCTTCTATCCAGCGTCATTTCAACAATTGGAACGTGATCAAAAATCTCGCAACGGTGGTGCCGTGGCCGTATCCCGACGACGGCGCGGAAAGTTTCATCAAGCGCGAGCTGGATAAGATCGCGGCCGGCGAGGAAAGCTATCAATGGGTGCTGGTGTTGCGCACCGGCGATGGCGAGGCGATCGGCAACATCAATTTCCGTCCGCGCGCCGACGGCCGCAAGGGCAATCGCGGGTTCTGGCTGGCCGAGCCGTACTGGAATCGTGGCCTCATGACCGAGGCGATCGCCGCGGTGAATGATTTCGCCTTCCTGACGCTCGGCCTCGATCACTTCCATGTCTGCAACGCGCCGTCCAACGTCGCCTCGCGCCGGGTCAAGCAGAAGACCGGAGCCGAATTCGTCGGTTTCGTCGAACTTCCGCACCACAATGGCGAGTCCCGAGCCGAGAAGTGGAAGGTCACGCGCGAAACCTGGCTGCGCGATCGCGCGGCGACGTGACCCCGGTTTTGAATGCCGCCGTGGGGAAATCCGCGGCGGCTTGACCGCGGATGCGAGGCCGCAGAACATGGCGCCCATCGCTCCATCAACAACGAGAACACAATGGCGATGAACGGCAATTGGCGCGATCGCGCCGCGACAAGCTTTCAGTGCGAGAAGCAGCCGGCCACCAGCAGCCGCGGCATGGTGGTGAGCAATCATCCGCTGGCATCGAGCGCCGGCGCCGAGATGCTGGCTGCCGGCGGCAATGCGATCGATGCAGCGATCGCGACCCTGTTCACGCTGACCGTGGTCGAGCCGATGATGGTCGGCATCATCGGCGGCGGCATGGCGCATATCCGCCTCGCCGACGGCAGCCATCGCTTCATCGACGGTCAGAGCACGGTGCCGAAAGCGGTGCGGCCGGATACCTACACCTCGAAGCCCGGTTCGGCGCATGACGTGTTCGACACCGTCGGCAACGAGAATTTGAACGGACCGAAGGCGGTCGCGGTGCCGGGCTCGCTGAAGGCCTGGTGCGAAACCCTGCGCCGCTTCGGCACCATGAGCCTCGCCGACGTGATGCAGCCCGCGATCAAGCACGCCGCGCGCGGCTATGCGGCAACGCCTTACTTGCACGAATGCATCACCGACGGCGCCGAGGAGATGCTGAAGGACAAGCCGATCGCGGCGATCTACCTGCCTGGCGGCACGCCACTGAAGCCGGGCGAGCGGGTGGTGCAGGCCGAATATGCCGAGACGTTGAAATACATCGCGGATCATGGCGACAACGCGCTCTATCAGGGACCGCTCGGCGACATCCTGGTCGACTACATGAAGAGGAACGGCGGCTTCATCGCGCAGGAGGATCTCGCGGCCTACAAGACCGTCGAGCGGCAGCCGATCCGCTGCGACTACCGCGGCTGGGAAATCCTCGGGCCCCCGCCGCCGGCAGCGTCAGGCGTGCATATCACAGAGATGCTCAACATCCTCGAAGGCTATGAGATCACGCGCCTCGGCTTCGGCACGACCGAGACGATCCATTATCTCGCCGAGGTGCTGAAGATTGCCTTTGCCGATCGCGCGGCCGCGAGCGGCGATCCCGCCTATATCAACGTCCCGGTGGAACGGCTGACCTCGAAGGCCTATGCCGACGAGCGCCGCCGCGCGATCGATCCCGACCGCGCACAGGCCTGGAGCGCCGGCGTCACGCAGCTCGAAAGCGCGCACACCACGCACATGACGGCTGCGGATGCGATGGGCAATGTGGTCGCGACCACGCAGACCATCAACAACCTGTTCGGGGCCAAGATCCTGATCCCGGGCCTCGGCACCGTGCCGAACAATTACATGAACCTGTTCGATCCGCGGCCAGGGCATGCGCTCTCGCTCGCCGCGGGTAAGCGCGTCACCACCTCGATGTCGCCGATCATGGCGCTGCGCGACGGCAAATTGCGTTACGCGCTCGGCCTGCCCGGCGGAAAGCGCATCTTCCCGAGCGCGATGCAGGCGCTGATCAACCTGATCGATCACGGCATGGAGCTGCAGGAGGCGGTCGAGGCGCCGCGGGTCTGGACCGAGGGCAATGCGCTGGAGGTCGAGCAGGCGATCCCGGAGAGCATCCGTGCCGCGCTGTCGGCGAAGGGCCACAAGGTACAGGTCGTGCCGACGGTCGCCGGCGGCATGAACGCGATCCAGTTCCACGCTGACGGCACGATGTCGGGCGCCGCCTGCTGGCGTGCCGACGGCACGCCGGTCGGCATCGCCGGCGGTCTCGCCCGTGCAGGGGTGCGGTTTGCGCTGAGGTGAGGGAGTCTCGCGCCCCGGACGCAGCGCAGCGCGAAGTGGTGCGCTGCTGAGCCGGGGCCTAACTTTGGACGCGCAGTTTGCGAGAATGGGCCCCGGCTCTGCGGAGCAGCGTTGCACGCTGCACCGCGTCCGGGACACGTAAGGGCTACTTCCTGACGCAGATCACGCGGACCACGGCGGCCTTGGCGTCGGCCGATTCGCCTGACGCGTTGACGCCGTGCGCCTTCAGGAAGCTCCGCACCGTGTCGGCCGGCACCAGCGCGGCCTGTGCCGGCGGTGCCGCGTTTGCGGGCCCGGCAACGATCACAGGCTTCAGCACCGCGATGCCGGCAAATTTGCCGCCGGCGTCGAGCGCTGCCGCGCCGGAGAACCCGATCGCAGGCGGCGGTGACAGCGCCTGGTCGCCGCCGCCGAGTTGCGCCACCGAGGCCTTGACGCTGCTCGCGGCCGCGCCGCCGCCCTGGCTCTGCGGATCGGCGATGCCGGTGATCTCGAGCGCGGTCTGCGTCGCCTGGCCTGCGACGTTGAGCGGCTTCAGCCCGGGCGCGCCATAGATCCGCAGCAATGCGAGATCGTGCTCCTTGTCCGCGGCGACCCGATCGGCATTGCCGTAGCCCGGGATCGTCAGCGCGATACAGTCGTCGGTCGCGATGCGATCGGTGATGACAGCGCCATCGTCGCTGACCACGACGCCGGTGGCATATTCGACGGTCTTGCGCGGCGGCGGGCCGGCCTGCACGCCGGATGGAAATGCGTTGAAGGCGCTCGACATCGCGATCACCACCGGCTCGACGGTGGTCTGCATCGCCTGGTCATAGAGAATGGTGAGGATGCGGACCTCGTCACCCCTTAAGGTGCCGCGCAGATAGAATTTCTTCAGCCCCTGCATGCCCGACAGCACGAAGAAATCCGGCTTCACCACGGTGTAGTCGATGGTGCGGCCGGCCGGCTCCTTCTTTTCCTGCTCGGCAAGCTTCGCGGTGGTCGGGCTCGCTTCCTTGCGCCGGGCGAGCTGCACCTGGACGGTGCCGGTCGGTGAGGTCCATTTGGCGCCGGACGCATCGCTGGTCAGTTGCGGCACCAGCTTGGTGGGAATGCCGAGCCGCGCCCCGGTGGCAGGCTCGGTGACGACCCTCCAGCCGACGCTCTCCTGCTTCCGCCGCGCAGTGTCGGCGAGCACGCCGCGCTCCTGCGGATTCAGCACGCCGGTCGGCTTGCCGCCGCGGTTCTTCTGGAATTCCTTGATCGCATTGACCATGCGCTCGCTGACATCGCCTGTGATCGCGCCGTTATATTCGCCGACCCAGGCGAGGTCGGATTGCAGCGCCAGCCGCTCGGCCTGCGCCATCGCATTGGCGGTATCTTCCGGCTTCTGCAGCGCGGGGCGGACCGGCACCGTCGTCACCGTCTTCGGTTTGGCCCCGGCCGTCGTCGGCGGCGTCAACTGGGCGTTTGCGGCGCCCATGCCTGCGACCATCACGGCCGCGACCATCAATGTTGCCGAAAGCACTAATCTCATGACAAATCCGGGGAAATGACTGAAACCATTGACGTCCACGCAATTAAGCACATCTGCTTGGTCGGCAACAACCGCGCTCCGGTTCAGGGAACAGCGCGCAGGACATCAAGATGCTGAGTGCCGACGAACTCGAACGCTATGCCCGCCACATCGTGCTGCGCGAGGTGGGCGGCCCCGGTCAGAATGCGCTGAAAAAGGCGTCGGTGCTGGTGATCGGCGCCGGCGGTCTCGGCGCACCGGTGCTGATGTATCTGGCCGCCGCCGGCGTCGGCCGGCTCGGCGTGATCGACGACGATATCGTCTCGCTCTCCAATCTGCAGCGCCAGATCATCCATACGACGTCCGACATCGGCAAGCGCAAGGTCGACAGCGCGGCGGCGCAGATCCATGCGCTCAATCCGCATGTGACGTTCGAGGCGCATCCGATGCGGCTCACCGCCGACAATGCGATGGCGCTGATCGGCAATTACGATCTCGTGCTCGACGGCTCCGATAATTTCGAAACCCGATACCTCGTCGCCGATGCCTGCTTCCTCGCGAAACGGCCGCTGATCACCGCGGCGCTAGGCCAGTTCGACGGTTCGCTGACCACGATCCGCGCGCATGAGAAGAATGCGGACGGCGTGTTCAACCCGACCTATCGCTGCCTGTTCCCGGAAGCGCCGCCGCCGGGCACGGTGCCGGCCTGCGCCGAGGCCGGCGTGATGGGCGCGCTCGCCGGCCTCATGGGGTCGATGATGGCGCTGGAGGCGATCCGCGAGATCGTCGGCTTCGGCGAGGGCCTGGTCGGCCGTCTGTTGATGGTGGATGCGCGCGCGATGCGGTTCGAAACCCTGCGCTACGCGCGCGATCCGCAGAACCCGCTCAATGGTGATGCGCCAGGGATCACCGATCTGAGCGGGCATCGGTAGTTCGTTACAGCATGATCCGGAAAAAGTGCGAAGCGGTTTTCCGAAAAGATCATGCTCAAACAACAAGCTAAAGCGCGATGACGATTCAACCCAATCTCATCGCGCTTTAGGACGCGGTCGCGGGCTTCTCGCTGTCCATGTGCCGGAGGTGCTCCTCCGGATAGCGTCCGCCGGCGGCTGCGCCGGGCGGAAATGCTTCGGCGAGTGCGGCGAGATGCGCCGCGGTCAATTTTACATCGAGCGCACCGAGTGCCTCGGCCAGCCGCTCGCGCCGCCGCGCGCCGACCAGCGGCACGATGTCCTTGCCTTGCGCCGCGACCCAGGCAATCGCGACCTGCGCCGGGGAGGCACCGATCTCGGCGGCGATGCTGCGCAGCCGATCGGCGAGCGCGAGGTTGGTGTCGATGTTGCCGGCCTGAAAGCGCGGGCTCATCAGGCGGAAATCTTTTTCGCCGGCCTGGTTCTTCGACCAGTGTCCGCTGATCAGCCCGCGTGCCAGCACGCCATAGGCAGTGATACCGATGCCGAGCTCGCGGCAGGTCTTCAGGATGTCGGTCTCGATGCCGCGCGAGATGAGCGAATATTCGATCTGCAGATCGGCGATCGGATGCACCTTGTGGGCGCGGCGGATGGTGTCGGAGCCGACCTCCGACAGGCCGATATGCCTGATCCAGCCGGCCTTGATCATGTCGGCCATCGCGCCGACCGTATCCTCGATCGGCACATTGGGATCGAGCCGCGCCGGGCGATAGATGTCGATGTGATCGACGCCGAGCCGCTGCAGCGAATAGGCGACGAAGTTCTTCACGGCATTGGGCCGGCAGTCATAGCCGAGGAAGCTGTAGTTGCGATCGCGCAGCGCGCCGAACTTGACGCTGATCACGAGATTGTCGCGGCTGCGGCTCTTCAAGGCCTCGCCGATCAGCATCTCATTGTGGCCCATGCCGTAGAAGTCGCCGGTGTCGAGTAGCGTGATGCCCGCGTCGAGCGCGGCATGGATGGTGGCGATGCTCTCGCTGCGGTCGGTGGGACCGTAAAAGTCGGACATGCCCATGCAGCCGAGGCCGATCAGCGAAACCGTCGGGCCGGTGGAACCGAGTTTGCGTGTGTCCATGGTGGTGTTCCCAAAACATTGCGGCGGATGATCCGTCGCCAAATGACGCGGCTGATATGGGCCGATCGGGCTTTTGGGATAAGCTGGACAATCCCGAATGGGTTGTTCACTATATCGAACAATGCTGGATTTCGACCTTCGCGACCTCGATGCCTTCGTGGCGGTGGCGCGCACGCGCAACTTCCGGCGTGCCGCACTGGAGAGCCGCGTCTCGGTTTCGAGCCTCAGCCAGCGGCTGCGCGACATGGAGGAGCGGCTCGGCGTCCGCCTGATGAACCGCACCACCCGCAGCGTCGCGCTGACCGAAGCCGGCGAGCTGCTGCTCGCCCGCGTCGCACCGGCAATGGTCAACGTCGCCGACGCGATCACCGAGGTGCGCGGCCTGCGCGCCGAGCCGTCGGGGCGGCTTCGCATCAACGCGCCGCCACCCGCGGTCGATCTGGTGCTGGCGCCGATGGTCGCGCCGTTCCTCGCGAAATATCCGAAAGTAGATCTCGATATCGTCGCCGAAAGTGCGTTCGTGGACATCGTCGCGCAAGGCTTCGACGCCGGCGTGCGCTACGGCGAGCATCTGGCGCAGGACATGGTGGCGGTCCCGCTCGGCGCGCAACAGCGCTACGCGGTGGTGGCGTCGAGCGATCATGTCGCAAGGCACGGCCGGCCGATGCATCCGAAGGACCTGCTGAAGCACGCCTGCATCCGCACCCGCTTCGGCAGCGGTGCGATCTTCGATTGGGAGTTCGAGAAGAACGGTCGCGTCGTGAAGGTTTCGCCGCCGGCCAGGCTGATCGCGACCTATCTCGGCCTCGCGCTGCGCGCGGTCCATGACGGTGTCGGCTACTGGGCGACGTTCGAGGGTTATGTGCGTTATGGCGTGAAGTCCGGCGCGCTGGTCAGCGTGCTCGACGACTGGTGTCCGCCGTTTGACGGGCCGTTCTTGTACTACCCGAGCCGCCGCCAGCCGCCGCCGGCGCTCGCCGCGTTCGTGTCGTTCGTCGCCGACTGGCGCAAGCAGGCGCGGCGGAAGACGAAGTCGAGCTAGACCCACATCGTCGTCCCGGCCTTGAGCCGGGACGCATAACCACCGCTCTCACAATTACGAAAGCTGGAGCTCCAGCTCAGTCTGACCATTAACTTCGGTGGTTATGGGTCCCTGCGTTCGCAGGGACGACACCGAATGCGTGATTGCAGCATGCGCCGTCGGCGGCACCGGCTACTTTGCATGGGGTTGTTTTCGATATTTTGGCGGTGTCGTAGCCCGGATGAAGCGAAGCGTAATCCGGGGCGGTCTTGACGCGGCGATGCTGTCCCGGATTTCGCAGCGTTCCATCCGGGCTACGGAGATTCTACAACATGCTCGGCAGCACGCGATCCGGCGGCTTGTGGGCGTCGAGGAAGGTTCGGATGTTGATGATCACCTTCTCGCCCATTTCGACGCGGCCTTCGATGGTGGCCGAGCCCATATGCGGCAGCAGCGTCACCTTGCCGGCCCGGGCGAGCCGCACCAGCTTCGGGTTCACCGCGGGCTCGTGCTCATAGACGTCGAGGGCTGCGCCGCCGATATCGCCGGCTTCGATCAGCTTGATCAGCGTGTCCTCGTCGATCACCTCGCCGCGCGCGGTGTTGACGACATAGGCCTCTTTGCGGATCAGCTTGAGCCGCCGCGCCGAGAGCAGATGATAGGTCGCCGGCGTGTGCGGGCAGTTCACCGAGATGATGTCCATCCGCGCCAGCATCTGGTCGAGGCTTTCCCAATAGGTCGCCCCGAGCTCTTCGGCGATCATGGGCGCCACTGGGCGGCGGTTGTGATAGTGGATCTGTAGGCCGAAGGCGCGGGCACGGCGCGCCACGGCCTGGCCGATTCGGCCCATCCCGACGATGCCGAGCCTCTTGCCACCGATGCGATGGCCCAGCATCCAGGTCGGCGACCAGCCCGCCCAGTGCTGTTTGCCTTCGGTCAGGATCGAGGCGCCCTCGATCAGGCGCCGCGGCACGGCAAGGATCAGCGCCATGGTCATGTCGGCGGTGTCCTCGGTCAGCACCTTCGGGGTGTTGGTCACCGTGATGCCGCGAGCATGCGCGGCGGTGACGTCGATATTGTCGACGCCATTGCCGAAATTGGCGATCATCTTCAGCTTGCAGTCGGGCTGATTGATCACGTCCTCGCGGACCAAGTCGGTCACGGTCGGCACCAGCACGTCGGCGGTCCTCGCCGCCTCGGCGATCTGTTCCGGCGTCATCGGCGTGTCGTCGAGATTCAGTCTGGCATCGAACAGCTCGCGCATCCGGGTCTCGATCGAGTCCGGCAGCTTGCGGGTGACGACGACGAGAGGCTTTTTCTTCACCGACATGTCCTGCTTTCATGAGGCGCGCGGCCCGTCAAAAACCGAGCCGTTGAGGCCTCATTAACCCGGTTGTTCGACACTGCTGATAGCCGCGCTGTCCCGGCGTTTCCTTCGCGTTTCCTAGGGTTCCCCGATATTTGCCCCGGCTTTGGTCAGGGGAGATTCGGGTGTTCTGGCTCTCAGGCGTTCCGTCCTCTCTAGCAGAAGGCCGGGCCAAGACAAGAACCCCTCGGATCGATGCGGGCAGGGACGCGCAGGGGCCTTCGGGCACGGGTTTGAAGTTGGGTTTGGGTTGCAGCTCGCCGAATGCGGGTTGGGCATCTCGGCAGGAGACGAGTTGATGGTCTGGCGTTTCGGTTCATTGGTGGCTCTGGTCGGGAGCATGCTGAGCGCGTCGGTCTTGCCCGGACATTCCGCCAAGGATTTGAGCCCCACCACCAGCGGCCTGCCGATTCCGCGCTATGTCAGCCTGAAATCCGATCATGTGAACGTCCGGGCCGGTCCGACCAAGGACAATGACGTCGCCTGGGTCTATACGCGGTCGGGGCTGCCGGTCGAAATCACCGCCGAATTCGAGAACTGGCGCCGGGTGCGCGATTCCGAGGGCGCCGAAGGCTGGGTCTATCACTCCCTGCTGTCCGGCCGCCGCACCGCGGTCGTCACGATGAAGAACAAGGACGATCTGGCCTCGCTGTACGATCGTCCTGATGCCACCAGCGCCATCGCGGCCCGCCTGCAGGCCGGAGTCGTCGCGCAGGTCAAGAAATGCGCCAATAACTGGTGCCGGGTCACCGGCAACGGGTTCGACGGCTGGATCGAGCAGCAACGCCTGTGGGGCGTCTACGCCGACGAGAAGGTGGACTGACGCGCAGCGTCATTCCGGGGCGATGCGCAGCATCGAACCCGGAATCTCGAGATTCCCCGGTGCGCAATTGCGCACCTGCGGTCTGGTGCTAGCGCACTATCCCGGAATGACCGCGTCTGTAAAAACGATAATGGCCGGGACGAGCCCGGCCATCACAACTCAAATCGACGCCGAGGCCGGATCAGCGCTTCTTGCGCAGCCGCACGACCATGTCGACACGGGAAATCTCGTAGCCATCAGGCACGTTGGGCATCTTCGACAGCACGAGGTTCGGGTCGGGAATGTCGACCAGCTCGTGATTGTGCTCGAGATAGAAGTGGTGATGCGTCGACACGTTGGTGTCGAAATAGGTCTTGGTGCCGTCGACGCTGACCTGGCGCAACAGGCCGGCATCGGTCAGCTGGTTGAGCGTGTTGTAGACGGTCGCCAGCGACACCGGAACCTTGGCCAGCGTGGCTTCCTCGTACAGCATTTCAGCGGTCAGGTGGCGGGCACCCTTGCCGAACAGCAGCCAACCCAGCGCCATGCGCTGACGGGTCGGCCGGAGGCCGGCAGACTGCAGCATCTCGTTGACGTCATGCCACGGACAACCGGTCAGCGCAGGGTGGTGCCCAGCGCCCCGGGCAGCCGGGTGCACGGCATCATCATTCACAGCCGGTACTTCGTCGTTCATATCCACTCTATGCACCCAACTCAGGCAATATTCCTCATAAATATAAAAAGGATGCCCATCAGATGCAAGTTTTTCGCAACTAGAACGAATCCAAGCTGCGGTAGAAACCTAAGGAGAAACGGCAATTTATCATCGGAATGCCGCTTTGCCGCCCAGTTGGCCCTATGTTAGAGAGCGCGCGGACCACATATGCGCTTTCGGCAGAGATAACAGGCCGGTAGCGTACCCAGGTAGCGCCAAGGTGCGGGACGGGATATTCCGGTTCCCGTGGGTAGATTAAGGTCCGACCAAGCAAAGCGCTTCATCGGGACATCAGAGGTGTAAAGAGGATGCTGGATCGGCGCGGCGGTTACGAATACGAGGATTTGCTGGCTTGCGGACGGGGCGAGCTGTTCGGTCCCGGCAACGCCCAGTTGCCGCTGCCACCGATGCTGATGTTCGATCGCATCAGTGAGATCTCGCAAACCGGCGGCGAGTACGGCAAGGGGCTGGTGCGCGCCGAGCTCGACGTGAAGCCGGATCTCTGGTTCTTCGGCTGCCATTTCAAGAACGATCCGGTGATGCCGGGCTGCCTCGGCCTCGATGCCATGTGGCAAATGGTCGGCTTTTACCTTGGCTGGAGTGGTGGCGAAGGTCGCGGCCGCGCGCTCGGCCTCGGCGAGCTGAAGTTCTCCGGACAGGTGCTGCCGCACGCGCGCAAGGTTGTGTACAACATCGATATCAAGCGTGTGATGCGGTCAAAGCTCGTGCTTGGAATTGCCGACGGGTGGCTTTCCATGGACGACGAGATTATTTATCGCGCCAAGGACTTGAAGGTCGGATTGTTCAAGCAGGGCACGGCGCCATCTTGAGCAGGATCATCATGCGGCAACATAAAGGCAGGGCGAGGCGAACATGAGGCGGGTTGTCATCACGGGGATGGGGATTGTCTCGTCCATCGGTAACAACACCCAGGAAGTGCTTGCGAGCCTCTACGAGGCAAAGTCGGGCATTTCGCGTGCGGAGAAGGCTGCCGAACTCGGCTTCCGTTCGCAGGTGCACGGTGCGCCGACACTCAATCCCGCCGAGGTGATCGATCGCCGCGCGATGCGGTTCCTCGCCGAAGGTGCTGCGTGGAATCACGTTGCCATGGAGCAGGCGATCCGCGACTCCGGCCTCGAGGAGAACGAGGTCTCCAACATCCGCACCGGCATCATCATGGGATCCGGCGGACCGTCGACGCGCACGCTGGTGGAGGCCGCCGACATCGCGCGCGCCAAGGGCCCGAAACGCGTTGGTCCGTTCGCTGTGCCGAAGGGAATGTCCTCGACCGCGTCGGCAACGCTCGCGACCTGGTTCAAGATCAAGGGCGTGAACTACTCGATCTCTTCGGCTTGCGCGACGTCGAACCATTGCATCGGCAATGCCTACGAGACGATCCAGATCGGCAAGCAGGACATCATCTTCGCCGGCGGCTGCGAGGAACTCGACTGGACGCTGTCGGTGCTGTTCGACGCCATGGGCGCCATGTCGTCGAAGTACAACGACACGCCGGCGACCGCCTCGCGTCCCTACGACATCAGCCGCGACGGTTTCGTGATCGCCGGTGGCGCAGGTGTCGTGGTGCTCGAAGAGCTCGAGCACGCCAAGGCGCGCGGCGCGCGGATCTACGGTGAGGTCGTCGGCTACGGCGCGACCTCGGACGGATACGACATGGTGGCGCCGTCGGGCGAGGGCGCCGAGCGCTGCATGCGCATGGCGATGTCGACGGTGGATACGCCGGTCGACTATATCAATCCGCATGCCACCTCGACGCCGGCCGGCGATCCGCCGGAGATCGAGGCGATCCGCAAGGTGTTCGGCACCGGCGACAAGTGCCCGCCGATCTCGGCGACCAAGGCGCTGACCGGCCACTCGCTCGGCGCCACCGGCGTGCAGGAGGCGATCTACTCGCTGCTGATGCTGAACAACGGCTTCATTTGCGAAAGCGCGCATATCACCGAACTCGATCCGGTATTCGCCGACATGCCGATCGTGCGCAAGCGCATCGACAACGCCAAGCTCACGACCGTGCTGTCGAACTCGTTCGGCTTCGGCGGGACCAATGCGACGCTGGTATTCAGGCGGCTTGATGCCTGATTTCGCCTCTCCTCGCTTGCTGAGGGCGGTCCGCAGGCAGCGAATGGGGATATTGCAACGATCCGGAATGGGGTGGGAATGATTATTGAACCGCGCGTGCGAGGCTTCATCTGCACGACGGCGCATCCCGTCGGCTGCGCCACGAATGTCCGCGAACAGATCGCCTACGTTCTCAAGCAGGGCCCGGTCGCGGACTGTCCGAAACGCGTTGCCGTGCTCGGCTGCTCGACAGGCTACGGCCTCGCGAGCCGCATCGTGGCGACCTTCGCCGGCGGCGCCGACACGATCGGCGTGTCGCTGGAGCGCGAGCCGTCGGAAAAGAGAAGCGCCAGCGCCGGCTGGTACAACAACCGCGCCTTCGAGATCGAGGCGGAGAAGATCGGACGCTCGCCGCTCACGCTGGAGGGCGATGCCTTCTCCGACGAGATGAAGAAAGACTTCATCGAGCGTGTGCGCGAAAAGTTCGGACAGCTCGATTTGCTGGTCTACAGCATGGCGGCGCCGGTCCGCACCGATCCGGACACCGGCAAGACCTATCGCTCGGTCATCAAGCCGCTCGGCGCCCCGGTCGAGATCAAGACGCTCGACACCGAGACCGGCGAGGTGTTCCAGACCACCCTTGAGCCTGCGAACGAGGAGCAAACCGCGGCCACGGTCGCGGTGATGGGGGGCGATGACTGGAAGCGCTGGATCGACCAGCTCGCCGATGCCGGCGTGCTGGCGCCGGGCTTCCGGACGCTCAACTACACCTATATCGGCAGCGAGCTGACCTGGCCGATCTACTGGAACGGCACGCTCGGCCGCGCCAAGGTCGATCTCGACGGCAAGGCGGAAGCGATCCGGGGCCGGCTTGGTGCGGACGCCGCCCGCGTCGTCGCGCTGAAGGCCGTGGTCACCCAGGCGAGCTCGGCCATTCCGGTGGTGCCGCTCTATGGCACGGTGCTGTTCAAGGTGATGAAGCAGCTCGGGCTCCATGAAGGCTGCATCGAGCAGATCGACCGCCTGTTCCGGACGAAGCTCGGCAAGGGCGTCGCGCTCGACGATACGCAACGCATTCGGGTCGACGACTGGGAGCTTTCGCCCGACGTGCAAACGGAAGTGTCGCGGCGCTGGCCGCTGCTCACCACCGAGACGCTCGGCGAATTGGCGGACCTCGGCGAATACAAGAGCCAGTTCCTCCGCCTGTTCGGCTTCGGCATCGACGGCGTCGACTACGCGCAGGACGTCGATCCGCGCGTCGTCCCGGGCTAAGTCCGTTCGGAAATTCACTTCTTCGTAGCCCGGATGAAGCGAAGCGAAATCCGGGGCCTTCCTCCGCGGAGGGACTTTCCCGGATTGCGCTTCGCTCCATCCGGGCTACATCGCTGCGCTACCCCGCCGCGATCTTCTCTGCGCGCTGGAACGCGGGCCGCGCCACGCAGCGATCGATATAGGCCTCGAATGACGGCCGCGGCGACACCATCTTGAACACGCGCACTGCAAAGTTCAGTCCCGCGCCGATCGCGATGTCGGCGGCGGAGAACTGATCGCCGAGGATCCACGGCCCCTTCTGCAATTCGGCGTCGAGCACATCGAACACCTGTGCCGCGCTGCCCCATGCCGCGGTGCTGGTCGGCACCTCGAGCTTGGTGAAGAGCTGGATCAGCGCGGGCTCGATGCAGCTCGGCGAGAAGAACAGCCACTGCAGATAGCGCCCGCGCTTCGGATCGTTCGTGGCCGGCGCGAGCTTGGTCTCCGGATAGCGGTCGGCGATATAGGCGCAGATCGCGGCAGCCTCGGCGAGCTTGGCATCGCCGTCGGTCAACGCCGGCACCTTGCCCATCGGGTTGATCTTGAGGAAGTCCGGCGACTTCTGTGCGCCGGTGCTGATATCGGTCAGCACCCGTTCGTAAGCCAGGCCGGATTCTTCCAGCAGCCAGATCGCGGAGAACGAGCGCGAGCGCGGCGACCAGTACAGCTTGATCATGGTGCGGTCCCTTTCTTCGGGGCGGATGAGCGGCGGCCATTCATCGCGCGACTGGCCCAGATTGGCAACGGATCAGCATAGGACAGGGCATGCGAGTTCACGTCGGCATGTCGGTCAACGCCGCCAGCCGCGCCAGACCGGCAAGCCTTGTCTATTCATCCCTGAGAACGGCGGGGAGCGACAGATCCAGCTTTGCCGCGACGAGCGCGCGCGTTTTCTCGCGAAGCGCCGCGCTGCCTGATGCCGTGGCTGGAGGATCGGGAAACAGCGAGTTGTCGAGCTGGGTCATCGGGTCTTCCATGAGCCTCATTCCGTCGGCGAACGTGGCTTTGAGGAGCGCCATTCGACGGTCGATCCTTTCGTACGTCCTGCCGTCCAGCAGACTGATGGAAATGTTCGCGAACAGGTGCGAATGCCTCACGAGGCTCCCGAGACCTCTGTTATAGGCGCCGATGCCGTTTACAGTCAGACTGGTGCCGGGCAGCTGGGCCTTGAAGCGGGTGACGACCAAGTAGCGCGCGCAATTGGCATTGGCCGTGATGCCTCGTACGATCGCCGGCAAGTCTTCACCTGGATCGCGCAGGAGTCGTGATTTCGGATTGTAGTACGGCTCGAATGCGCCCCTCGGATAACTGATCTTGCGGATCGAGGGATCGGTACCTGTCAGCTCGCGCACGCGCGCCAGAACGACGTCATCGAGGCCCCAATTGTCGATCGGCACCTCGTTGTCCTCGGTTTCGAACACCGTGACGCCGAATTTGTGGACCGCGAAGCGATCTCCGATCGCCGAGATCACGCCCAGGCTGCAAGGTCCGGACGCCGCCGGCGCGGCTCTGCCGTCCGATTTTGCCTTCGATGCGGCGGCCTTGGGCGTCGGCTTCTTGGCGGCGGATTTGGCGGCCTGCGGAGCTGCGGGCGATGCCGAAGTTGAGGGAGACTGAGCCCATCCCGTCGCGGCAAAGCATGACACGAGGAGAGCGACGGCGAAGCTGCGGTACATGGCTCGGTAAGCGGAAGTTGATAGGAGTATCAGGGCAAACTAGAGCGTGCGGCCGTTGCCCGCAAGCGAACGACGGATTTCTATCGCTTCTTCCACCGGTAGTACTTCATCATGAAGCCGGTGACGGGATTGATCGCTTCCTTCTCGAACACAAATCCCTCGCGCTCGTACCAGCGCCAGGCTTTCTCGTTCTCGCGGACGCATTTCAGCCAGATCTCGTCGGGCATTTGCCGGCGCGTGAAGGCGAGCAACTCGCGTCCGAGGCTCTGGCCCTGATGGCTTGGTGCGACCATCAGCTGGTCGAGCAGCGAGGTCGGCAGATGCAGCGCCAGCATGGCAGCGATAACGCCGCGATCGTCGGCGACGAACAGGCTCCAGCCGCCGGCGATCTCGCGCGGCAGACGGGCGCGCAGATCGTTCAACAGGCTTTCGCTCGCCTGCGAGAGCCCGGTCGAAACCCAGCTGTCCATCCAGGCGCGCGCGATCGCGTCAAGTTCGTCGGGACGGGCAGGGCGGATGATCGGCTGTGTCATCACTGTTTCCTTGGCGCTCGTCACCGGGAGGGCGAGGCCCCGGGCGTACAAAGCAGAAAGCCCCGCGATGGGTTCGCGGGGCCTTCAACTCTAGCGCAGCCGTTCGTAACGAGCGAGCCCTCCGCCGGCTCACACGCCGAGCGTGCCGGCCTTGGCGGCGGCATAACGCTCGGCCACGGCCTTCCAGTTCACCGTATTCCACCACGCCTTGAGATAATCGGGCCGTCGGTTCTGATAGGTCAGGTAATAGGCGTGCTCCCAGACGTCGTTGCCGAGCAGCGCGCGCTTGCCGTCCATGATCGGATTGTCCTGGTTCGGTCGCGTCTCGATCGCGAGCTTGCCGTCCCTGCTCACGGTGACGAACACCCAGCCGGAGCCGAATACGCGTCCGCCGGCAGCGTTGAAGTCGGTCTGGAATTTCTCCAGGCCGCCGAGGTCGCGGTCGATCGCGGCGAGCACGTCGCCGTCGGGCTTGCCGCCGTTCGGTCCCATGATCTGCCAGAACATCGTGTGGTTGGCGTGGCCGCCCATGTTGTTGCGCACACCGGTGCGGATCGCTTCCGGCACGTTGCCGAGATTGGCGAGCACCTCGGTGACCGGCTTCTCCGCGATCTGCGGATTGTCCTTGGCGAAATTGTTGAGGTTGGTGACATAGGCCTGGTGATGCCGGTCGTGATGGATCTCCATCGTCTTGGCGTCGATATGCGGCTCCAGCGCATTGGTGGGATAGGTCAGCGGATCGATCTTGAATGGTCCGGTTGGGGCCTGCGCCGCGGCCTGGCCGAGCACGAGGCGTGGCGCTGCTGCAACCGCGGCACCCGTGGTTGCCGCAAGCACGAAATGGCGGCGGGATATAAGTGACATCGATTCCTCCTGACCTGTAGCTCAAGTGTCGCCGTCGACGGAGCATAGCGAGATACGCGCAAGCCACCCTATGCCGTTTCGAAGACGGTCATTGTGACGCTGCGTCGCAATCCCGCATTGCCGCGGCAGGGCGCCTCGCGCGCTCAGGCATCTGACCAAACAAAAAGGGCGGCCTTTCGGCCGCCCTTCGTTGTTTCATTCCAAACAGGCTTACTCGCCGGCCGCTTCGCGCGGGGCCGGTGCGTCGGTCTTCTGCTTGGCCTCGAGGTCCTCGCCGGTCTCCTGATCGACCGCCTTCATCGACAGGCGGGTCTTGCCGCGATCGTCGAAGCCGAGCAGCTTGACCTTGACCTTGTCGCCTTCCTTGACGACGTCGGAGGTCTTCTGCACGCGGCTGGCCGCGAGCTGGCTGATGTGGACGAGGCCGTCCTTGGCGCCGAAGAAGTTCACGAACGCGCCGAACTCCATCACCTTGACGACGGTGCCCTCGTAGATCTGGCCGATCTCCGGATCGGAGGCGATCGACTTGATCCACTTGATCGCAGCCTTCATCGCCTCGCCATCGTTGGAGGCGACCTTCACGGTGCCGTCGTCCTCGATGTTGACCTTGGCGCCGGTCTTCTCGACGATCTCGCGGATCACCTTGCCGCCGGTGCCGATCACTTCGCGGATCTTGTCGGTGGCGATCTTGAAGGTCTCGATGCGCGGTGCGTATTCGCCGAGCTCGGCGCGCGCCGCGGTCAGGGCCTTGGACATCTCACCCAGGATGTGGATGCGTCCTTCCTTGGCCTGGCCGAGCGCCACCTTCATGATCTCCTCGGTGATGCCCTCGATCTTGATGTCCATCTGGAGCGAGGTGATGCCCTGGTCGGTGCCGGCGACCTTGAAGTCCATGTCGCCGAGATGATCCTCGTCGCCGAGGATGTCCGACAGCACCGCAAAGCGCTGACCTTCGAGGATCAGGCCCATGGCGATACCGGCGGTCGGCCGCTTCAGCGGCACGCCGGCATCCATCAGCGACAGCGAGGCGCCGCAGACCGAGGCCATCGAGGACGAGCCGTTCGACTCGGTGATCTCGGAGACCACGCGGATCGTGTACGGGAACTCGTGGTGCGGCGGCAGCACCGGGTGGATCGCGCGCCAGGCGAGCTTGCCGTGGCCGATCTCGCGGCGCTTGGTGCCGCCGAGGCGGCCGGTCTCACCGACCGAGTAGGGCGGGAAGTTGTAGTGCAGCAGGAACGTTTCCTTGTACGTCCCCGACAGCGCGTCGATGTACTGCTCGTCCTCGCCGGTGCCGAGCGTGGTCACCACCACCGCCTGGGTCTCGCCGCGGGTGAACAGCGCCGAGCCGTGGGCGCGCGGCAGCACGCCGGCTTCGGCGACGATGTTGCGCACGGTCTTGGCGTCACGGCCGTCGATGCGCTTGCCGGTGTCGAGGATGTTCCAGCGAACGATCTTGGCTTCCAGTTCCTTGAACACGCCGGCGACGCGGAGCTTGTCGTATTTCGGCTCCTGGCCTTCCGGGAAGAAGTGCGCCAGCACCTTTTCCTTGACGGCGCCGACCGCGGCATAGCGTTCCTGCTTGACCGGGATCGCGTAGGCCTTGCGGAGATCCTGCTCGGCGATGCCG
Source organism: Bradyrhizobium sp. B120 (assembly GCF_049075665.1). Classification (NCBI taxonomy): domain Bacteria; kingdom Pseudomonadati; phylum Pseudomonadota; class Alphaproteobacteria; order Hyphomicrobiales; family Nitrobacteraceae; genus Bradyrhizobium; species Bradyrhizobium sp. B120. The sequence continues at coordinate 170,609 of NZ_CP185242.1, forward strand.
AGCATCTCCTTCTCGATCTCCGAATTGTCGATCGTGGTGACTTCGCGCGGCTCCTTGGCGGCCTTCTCGGCGAGCTCGATAATCGCGTTGATGACCGGCTGGAAGTGGCGGTGGCCGAACATGACCGCGCCGAGCATCACGTCTTCGTTGAGCTCCTTGGCTTCCGATTCGACCATCAGCACGGCGTCGGCGGTGCCGGCGACGACCAGGTCGAGCTGGGTCTCGGTCATCTCGTCGAGCGTCGGGTTGAGCACGTATTCGTCATTGGCGAAGCCGACGCGCGCGGCGCCGATCGGGCCCTTGAACGGCGCGCCCGACAGCGTCAGGGCGGCGGAGGCGGCGACCAGCGACACGATGTCCGGATCGTTCTCCATGTCGTGCGACAGGACGGTGACGATCACCTGGGTCTCGTTGCGCCAGCCGTCGACGAACAGCGGACGGATCGGGCGGTCGATCAGACGGGAGACCAGCGTCTCCTTCTCGGTCGGACGGCCTTCGCGCTTGAAATAGCCGCCGGGAATGCGGCCCGCGGCGTAGGTCTTCTCCTGGTAGTCGACGGTGAGCGGCAGGAAGTCGACGCCTTCGCGCGGCGACTTCGCGGCGACGACGGTGGCGAGCACCACGGTCTCGCCGTAGGTGGCCATCACGGCGCCGTCGGCTTGGCGGGCGATCTTGCCGGTTTCAAGTTTGAGGGGACGTCCACCCCAGTCGATCTCGACGGAATGCGAATTGAACATTTCGGTTTTCTTTCATGGTTTCACGAAAGCACGGCGCCCTGAAACACAAAGACCATGCCAAGACGGCGAGACACTGATGCGCTGCTGCGGTCAGCATCCGGCGATCCTGCCATGGTCCCTGGATTTCGGATGGCGTCCATCCTTTCGGTCATCTGGGCATCTTGCCCGGTCCAGCGGCCGGATTGCTGCTGGACGCTAGTGCATGGCGCGATGGCCATGCTGTTGCGCATGATCATCTTTCGACAATTCGAAAGCCCGATTTCACGGACGACCATACGAAAACGCGCGCGAACCTCGCGCGCGTGCTTCTCAAATCAACGACGGATGTTGTGCTTCTCGAGCAGCGCCTTGTAGCGCGCCTCGTCCTTGCGCTTGATGTAGTCAAGCAGGGAGCGACGCGTCGACACCAGCTTCAGGAGGCCGCGGCGTGAATGGTTGTCCTTCACATGGCTCTTGAAGTGCTCGGTGAGGTTATTGATGCGTTCCGACAGGATCGCGACCTGAACCTCGGGCGAGCCGGTGTCGCCGGCTTTGTTGGCATTCGTCTTGATGACTTCCGCTTTGCGTTCGGCGGTAATCGACATCGTCAGTTACTTTCGTTGTTGCGAGCCGGACTGGCAGTCAGTCCGTTCAGGTTGAACACGCGCTTGGGGATGAGTTCGCCATTGCCAATCTCGGCAAGCGCGAGAAGCCGGCCTGCCACCGTGACATAGACTGTGCCGCTGGTATTGGGCGCATCCCGTCCGCGCAACAAAACGGCCTGGCCCCTGTGGAGCCTTGCCGCATCAGCCCGTGTGACGGCCAGTGCCGGGATGTCGTCCAGCGCGGTCTCAACGGGCAAAAGCGCGTCGGCGAGGCTGCCCTCGCCAGACGCGGCTCTATTGCATAAAGCCTCCAACTGTTCCAGCGGAATCATGTCCCGCTCGGTAAACGGACCGACCAGGGTCCGCCGCAGGGCGCAGATATGGCCGAAACAGCCCAGAATCCGGCCCATATCGCGGGCCAGGGCCCGGACATAGGTTCCCTTGCCGCACTCGGCTTCGAACACGGATTGTCCGTTATTTCCATGTTCCACAAGGGTTAATTCGTGAATCTCGACCGGGCGGGGCTTCAGTTCCACGGTCTCACCGTCGCGTGCCAGATCATAGGCCCGCTCACCCTGCACCTTGATGGCCGAATATTGCGGCGGGATCTGCTCGATCACCCCGGTGAAGCGCGGCAGCAATTGGCGGATCGAATCGGCGGTCGGCCGGCTCTCGCTGGTTTTGACCGGCCGTCCCTCGGTGTCGTCGGTGTCGCGCTCCTCGCCCCAGCTGACCGTGAAGCGGTAGCGCTTGCGGCCGTCCATCACGAACGGCACCGTCTTGGTGGCTTCGCCGAGGGCGATCGGCAGGCCGCCGGAGGCGAGCGGATCGAGCGTGCCGGCATGGCCGGCGCGCTTGGCCTGGAACAGGCGCTTGAGCACGGCGACGGCCTGCGTCGAGGTCATCCCGATCGGCTTGTCGAGCACCACCCAGCCATGGACGTCGCGCTTGTCGCGGCGCGGCTGCTGGTTCTGCCTGCCGTGCTTCTGGCGCGGGTCGTTGTTGGTGCGGCGCGCATCGTCGGTGCGCGGCCCGGCAAAAGCATCCCGCTCAGCGTCGCGCGCGTCGGCATCCTTCGCGTCGATCACGCTGTTGGTCGTCATCACAGTCATCACTCGTCGTCCGAATCGGGTGCAAGGTCTCGCTGCACCGCAGGTGTCCGCAGTAGTTTCTCGATGCGCTCCGCCTCGTCGAACCGCTCATCGACGCGGAAGCGAATGTCGGGTGCAAATTTCAGGTTGACGCGATGCGCGATCTCGCCGCGAAGGAACTTCTTGTTGCGCTCGAGCGCTGAGATCACCGCGTCGGTGTCGCGTCCGCCGAGCGGCATCACGTAGACCGTGGCGAGCTTCAGGTCCGGCGACATGCGCACCTCGGGAACGGTGATGATGTGGCCTTCCAGATCGGGATCGTGGACCTCACCCTGCGACAGAATCTCGGCAACCGCATGGCGAACCGTTTCACCGACGCGCAGCTGACGTTGCGATCCGCCGGGGCTGGAACTCTTCTTTTGACGGGGCATGACCTTCTTCCAAAACCGTCGCGCCCGCCGGCCTTGGCCGCGGGCATCAATGTCTAGCTTTGCTTTCAATCGGACGATGCGCCGGTGGCCGGACTAAAAGTCCGGCCACGTCGTCGCATTTTCAGTTAAATGACCCAGACCGCTTCGTAAGATTTGGACTTACAGAGAGCGCTGGATCGTCTCGATGCGGTAACATTCGATCACGTCGCCGACACGCATGTCGCCGTAGTTCTCGAATGCCATGCCACACTCCTGGCCGGCGACCACTTCCTTCACTTCATCCTTGAAGCGCTTCAGCGTCGACAGCTTGCCTTCGTGCACCACGACGTTGTCGCGGATCAGGCGAACATTGGCGCCGCGTTCCACGGTGCCGTCGGTGACGCGGCAACCCGCGACCTTGCCGACCTTGGAAATGTTGAACACTTCCAGGATCTGCGCGTTGCCCAGCATGGTTTCGCGCAGCGTGGGCGCGAGCAGGCCGGACATCGCCTTTTTGATGTCATCCACGAGGTCGTAGATGATGTTGTAGTAGCGGATCTCGATGCCGTTGCGCTTGGCTGCGGCCGCGGCTTCCTTGTTGGCGCGGACCGAGAAGCCGATGATCGCGGCGTTGAAGCCTTCGGCCAGCGTGACGTCGGACTCCGAGATGCCGCCGACGCCGGCATGCAGGATGCGGGCGGCGACTTCGTCGGTGCCGAGCTTCTCGAGCGAGCCCAGGATCGCTTCCAGCGAGCCCTGCACGTCGGCCTTGACGATCAGCGGGAACTCCTTGCGGCCCGCGGTCTTGAGCTGCGACATCATCTGCTCGAGCGAGCCGCGCATGCCGGAGATCGAGGCAGCCGCGTTCTCGCGCTTCTGGTGCGCGCGGTAGCTCGTGACCTGGCGGGCGCGGGCTTCGTTCTCGACGACGGCGAGACGGTCGCCGGCTTCCGGCGGACCGTTGAAGCCGAGCACCTCGACCGGCACGGACGGGCCGGCTTCGTCGAGATTCTCGCCCTGGTCGGAGATCAGGGCGCGGACGCGGCCCATCTCGGCGCCGGCCACGATGATGTCGCCGATCCGCAGCGTGCCGCGCTGCACCAGCACGGTCGCGACCGGACCGCGGCCACGATCGAGCTTGGCTTCGATCACGGTGCCTTCCGCCGGACGCTGCGAATTGGTCTTCAGGTCGAGGATTTCGGCCTGCAGCGCGATCATCTCGAGCAGTCGGTCGAGATTGGTCTTGTTCTTGGCCGAGACCTCGACGTCGACGACGTCGCCGCCGAGCGATTCGACCTGCACCTCGTACTGCAGCAATTCGGTGCGCACGCGCTCCGGCCGCGCATCGGGCTTGTCGATCTTGTTGATCGCCACGATCATCGGCACCTTGGCCGCCTTGGCGTGGTTGATCGCCTCGATCGTCTGCGGCATCACGCCGTCATCGGCCGCGACCACCAGCACGACGATGTCGGTGACCTTGGCGCCGCGGGCGCGCATCGCGGTGAACGCGGCGTGGCCGGGCGTATCGATGAAGGTGATCTTCTTGCCGCTTTCCGGCGAAGTCACCTGATAGGCACCGATGTGCTGGGTGATACCGCCGGCTTCGCCCGACACCACGTTGGCGTGGCGCAGCGCATCGAGCAGCGAGGTCTTGCCGTGGTCGACGTGACCCATGACGGTGACCACGGGCGAACGCGGCTCGGTGTCGGTGGAATTGTCGACGACGTCGAACAGGCCTTCCTCAACGTCGGACGCGGCGACGCGCTTGACGCTATGGCCGAGTTCTTCGGCGATCAGTTGCGCGGTGTCGGCATCGATCACGTCGGTGATCTTGTGCATCGCGCCCTGCTTCATCAGCATGCGGATGACGTCGACCGCGCGCTCCGACATGCGGTTCGCGAGTTCCTGGATCGTGATCGCTTCCGGAATGACGACTTCGCGGATCAGCTTTTCCTTCTGCTCGTTCGCGGCGTGACCCTTCAGGCGCTGGGTACGGCGGCGGAACGAGGCGATCGAGCGCTCGCGCACGTCGTCGGCGTTGAGCGCCGTGACGACGGTGAGGCGTCCGCGCTGCTTCTGCGGGCCGGGCTTCTGGGTGGTCTTCGGGGCCGCAACGGGACGCACGGCGCCGCCGGGACGGCGCACCAGGCGCGGACCTTCGTCTTCGTCCGCCGCCTCTGCGGCAACCCCCGGGGGCCTCGGCGCGACGACCGGCGTGCGCGCAGGCGTCGTGGTCGTGGTGCGGGCTGCCGGCGCCCGGGCTGCCGGAGCAGATGCGGGTGCGGCTGTGGCAGGCCTGGCCGGTGCAGCGGCAGGCGCTGCGCCGGGCTTGGCTTCGCCCTCGCCGAAGCGGCGCTTGGCCTCGACTTCGGCCTTGCGCTTGGCCTCTTCCTCGTGACGGTGGCGTTCCTCTTCCGCCTTGCGGCGGGCCTCGGCGGCCTCGCGCTCGACCTTCTCGGCAGCCTCGCGGACGGCGCGGCGCTTGGCTTCCTCTTCGGCCTGACGACGCTCCTCGATGTCGCGCTGACGGGCGTCGGCAAGCGCGCTGGCGCGCGCGGAACGCTCGTCTTCAGTCAAGGTCGGCAGCACCACGCCGGAGCGGGTGTTGCGCTGTTGCTGGCCGGGAGGCGGGCCCGAGGGGCGGCCCTGCGGCGGCCTCGGGGCGGGCGCCACCGGCTTTGCAACCACGGGTTCCGGCGCATGCGCCTCGCCGGGGCCATCGCCACCGACGCGACGCTTGCCGCGTTTCTCGACCACGACCTGCTTGGTCCGGCCGTGGCTGAAGCTCTGGCGCACGGTGCCCGTCTCGACGCGCGGCTTCAGCGACAACGTCTTGCTCGGGACACTCAGAGTCTTGTCGCCAGGGGTCTTGGTATCAACCATTCAGCAGTCCTAATCTCGTTTCGCTGTGCGTATGCCGCACAAATCCTTCAACTGTCGTCGTTTGCTGAGCATGATCCGGTCGGAAAGACGGCATCCGCCCTCCTGGATCAGGCTCTGGAATTTCTGGCCGCTTCGGCGGTCTTGTCGTCGTCGGCCATCCGGTATCGGACCAGCATCTGGCAGCGCGACAGGAACGTCTTGCTCGCCGGGCCCGCGAGCAGCGCAGCATGTATCACATTTGACCGCCCAAGTGCCAAATCCAATTCTTCCGACGTCAAAACATTGACGACGGCGATTACCGGCGATTCACCACGTTTTTCGCCCCTTTGCCTGACGATCGCGTCCAATTTGCGGATTCCGTCCGCTGCGCCGTCCGAAGCGTGGATCAGGGCTGCAGTTTCGTTCCGGTTGAGTGCGTCCTCGACCTTGCCGAAGCCCGCGACGACCTGACCGGCCTTGGCGGCCATCGCCAGGGCCTCGGTGACGCTGCGGACCAGGAGGGCGTCGGTGTCGGCGGGAAGGGTCGGCGCGACGCGGACATCGCGCTTGAATCCCTTGCTAAATTGGTGACGACGGACCGCTTCCGCAACGCTGCGCCGCGATGCGGAAACCCACATTCCGCGGCCCGGCAGCTTGCGCTTGAGATCCGGGATCACCTCGCCCGTGGGCGCAATGACGAACCGGATCAGTTCGTCGATCGGACGCACCTCGCGGCTGACCGCGCACATCCGCGTGGTCGCGGACTTCTGCGTCCGCGGCCCATCGTCGAGATCGGGGTCAGCCTGAGAAAGCATCCGTGGGGCATCTCCTTACGACGCCGCTTCTGCTTCGGCGGCCTCGGCCTCCTCAGCAGGCTTGGCAAGGTCGGCCTCGGTGATCCAGCCGGCCTTCACACGGGCCTGCATGATCATGGCCTCGGCCTCGTCGCGCGAGACCTCGATGCCATCGAGGAACCCGGCATGCTTGGTCGGCTCGCCGCCTTCCTTGCGCTCGGTCCAGCCGACCAGATCGTCGGTGGCGCAGCCGGCCAGATCCTCGACGGTCTTCACGTCGTTCTCGCCGAGCTTCACCAGCATCTTGCCGGTGACGCCGGGCACGTCCTTCATGGCGTCCTCGACGCCGAGTTCCTTGCGCTTGGCCTCGAGTTCAGCCTCGAGCTGCTCCAGATATTCGCGGGCGCGGGTCTGCAGCTCGGTGGCGGTCTCCTCGTCGAAACCTTCGATACCGGCGAGTTCCTTGACATCGACCAGCGCGAGTTCCTCGACCGAGGTGAAGCCTTCGGAGGCGAGCAGCTGGCCGACCACTTCGTCGACATTGAGCGCTTCCATGAACACGCGGGTCGAGTTCTCGAAGTCGGCCTGGCGGCGCTCCGACTCTTCCTGCTCGGTCAGGATGTCGATGTCCCAGCCGGTCAGCTGCGAGGCGAGGCGGACGTTCTGGCCGCGGCGGCCGATCGCCAGCGAGAGCTGGTTGTTGGTGTCGGGAACCACGACCTCGATGCGCTCGCGGTCTTCGTCGATCACGACCTTGGCGACTTCAGCCGGCGCCAGCGCGTTGACGACGAAGGTCGCGATGTCGGGCGACCACGGAATGATGTCGATCTTCTCGCCCTGCAGCTCGTTCACCACGGCCTGCACGCGCGAGCCGCGCATGCCGACGCAGGCGCCGACAGGGTCGACCGAGGAATCGCGCGAGATCACGCCGATCTTGGCGCGCGAGCCCGGATCGCGGGCGACCGCCTTGATCTCGACGATGCCGTCGTAGATTTCGGGCACTTCCTGCGCGAACAGCTTCGCCATGAACTGCGGATGGGTGCGCGACAGGAAGATCTGCGGACCGCGGGTCTCGCGGCGGACGTCGAAGATATAGGCGCGGACGCGGTCGCCGTTGCGGAACACCTCGCGCGGCAGCATCTCGTCGCGGCGCACGATCGCTTCGCCACGGCCGAGATCGACGATCACGCTGCCATATTCGACGCGCTTGACGATGCCGTTGACGATGTCGCCGATGCGGTCCTTGAATTCCTGGTACTGCCGGTCGCGCTCGGCCTCGCGCACCTTCTGCACGATCACCTGCTTGGCGGACTGCGCGGCGATGCGGCCGTATTCCAGCGGCGGCAGCGTGTCGGCGATGGTGTCGCCGACCTGGGCGCCCGGATTGGCGCGCTGCGCATCGTGCAGCGAAATCTGGTTCGACGAGTTCTCGACCACTTCGACCACCAGCATGTGGCGGGTCAGCCGCAGCTCGCCCTTCTTGGCGTCGATCTCGGCATGGACGTCGGTCTCGCTGCCGTAGCGGGCACGCGCCGCCTTGGCGATGGCGTCTTCCATGGCCGCGATCACGATGGAGCGGTCGATCGACTTTTCGCGCGCAACTGCGTCTGCGATCTGCAGCAGTTCGAGTTTGTTGGCGCTGACTGCCATGGCTTAGTCTCCTTCGAATGGATCGATCTCGCCACGGCGCGCGCGTTCGGCGGCCAGGCGGTGCTTTTTGGTGTTGGTCGGGGCCGGCTTGGTGCCGGGCTTTTGAGCAGGCTTGGGTTTCGGCTTCTGACTCTTCGCAGGATCGCCCTTCTTGGCGTGGGCCGGCTGCGGCGGCGCGAGGCCGAGCTCGCGGCGCAGCTCGCGCTCGGCGGCCTTGCCGCGGCGCATCGATTCCTCGATCAGCTCATCGGTCAGCACCAGCCGCGCGTCCGAAATGTCCTCCATCACCAGGAGAACTTCGGCGTCCTCGGTGGGACGTGAATCGTCGCGCTTGATGCGCACCGCATTGCCTTCGACGCCGGCGAGCAGGCCGCGGAACCGCTTGCGGCCCTGATGCGCCACCGCCATTTCGATCTTCACCAGATGCCCGGTGTAGCGCTCGAAGTCGGAGCGGCGCACCAGCGGCCGGTCAATGCCGGGCGAGGAGATTTCCAGCCGGTAGGCGCGCTCGATCGGGTCGGCGACATCGAGCACCGGCGACAGCGCGCGCGAGATCGCTTCGCAATCCTCCAGCTGCATCGAGCCGTCGGGACGCTCCGCCATGATCTGCACGGTGCAGCCGGAGTCGCCCGAGACCTTGATGCGCACCAGGCGATAGCCCATGCCCTGCAGCACCGGGACCGCGACCGTGGCGACGCGCGCCGCGACCCCGGGCTCGACGACAAGCCGCGGCTCGGCGAGCAGTTCGGTGTCCACGGACGTGGCGGTCGGATCGGTCATATCCAGTGTCAAAGGCTGTCTAAGGTCTATGGTTGTCTGAGGTCTGTTGTGTTGTTCAGGTGGCCTTAAGGGGCCGCTAACGCTACCTAAGCCGGATCCGGCCTCGCCGGTCCCGTCAGGTAATAAAAAAGAGCGGGTCCCGGGGGGCCCACTCTCCTACGCGATCGTATGAGATACCATAAGTTGCGGTGGATATAGCCCTTTTGCCGGGGCCCGGCAAGGCCTCCGGGCCGGGCGGAGGGCGATTTTGCGGCCTGGAGGGTGCAGGTTTGACCTAACCCTCCGTTTACGAACGGGGCCATAGATTGCCGAAAATCGGCAGAAGTCGCCGGTTGGACAAGGCTCATGACGACAGCCCCCGCGCTGATCCCGGAACTCGACGACATCGTTCGCCGCGGCGACCCCAGGCGCCGCGCCGAGGCCGCGCGGCGGCTCGGCGATCTGTTCCTGCAGGGTGCGGCGAGCTTTCGCCCCGACCACATCGACCTGTTCGACGGGGTGCTGACCAGTCTGGTGCCGCATGCCGAGCTTGCGGCGCGCATCGATCTCGCCGAACGGCTCGCGCCGCTCGCCAACGCGCCGCGGCGTCTGGTCGGGCAGCTCGCCCGCGAGGACGAGGTCGCAATCGCTGGCCCGGTGCTGCGCCGCTCGCCCGTCCTCGACGATCGGGTGCTGGTCGAGATCGCCAATGCCAAGGGCCAGGGCCATCTGCTGGCGATGACTGAGCGATCCAGGCTCTCGACCGCACTGACCGACGTCATCGTCCGTCGCGGCGATCGCGATGTGATCCGAAGCGCGGCCGGCAATGCCGGCGCCGCGTTCTCGGACGCATCGTTCACGACGCTGGTGCGGCGCGCCGGTCAGGATGGCGTGTTGACCTTGCGGATCGGCCGCCGTGACGATCTTCCGCCCGTGCATCTTAAGAGCCTGCTGGCCGGCTCGATCGACGTGATCCGCCGCCGCTTGCAGATCGTCGCCAGGCCAGAACGGCAGGCCGAGATCAAGCTGGCGCTGAACGAGATCGAAGGCGTCGTCGCGCAGGTCGAGGGCCGCGATTTCGCTGCCGCGCAGCGCACGATCCTGGCGCTGCACCGCGCCGGCGAATTGAACGAGGCCGCGGTGGCAGGCTTCGCAAAGGCCTTCAAATACGAGGAATGCGTGGCGGCGCTCGCGGCGATGACCGGCGTGAAGATCGTCACGCTCGATCGCCTGATCGCCGGCGATCGCTACGATCCGATCCTGATCGCCAGCAAGACGATCGGTTTCGAATGGCCGACCGTGCGCGCCCTGATCCTGATGCGCCTCGGGCCGAACCGCGTGCCGTCGCCGGCCGATATCGAGGGCGCGCGGGTGAATTTCGTCCGCCTGATGCCGTCCACCGCGCAGCGCGTCGTGGATTTCTGGAAGTCGCGCTAGCCCGCGCGGAGACTCTTCGTTCCGTCATCCTGAGGAGCGCGTAGCGCGTCTCGAAGGATGAACGGGCCGGCCGGTGGCCGTCGACCCTTCGAGACGCGCGTTCCGCGCTCCTCAGGGTGACGGTACTAAAAAATACCTCCCAAACTCAAAGCCGCCCGCTATGCTTTCCGCAAGGCGCGACACAGCGCCAACGGGGAGATCGCCATGCTGACGGACGCCGACATCCAATCGCACGCGGAACGGATCCGCGACGACGGATACACCGTGATCGAGCGCGCCGCCTCGCCGGACCTGGTCGAGGGATTGAAGGCGGCGGTCGAGCGGATCGAGAGCGAGCACAATCTTGGCCTCGCCCGGACCTCGTTCGAAGGCTTCAAGACGCTGCGCATCAACAACCTCCTGACCTATGACGAGCTGTTCTGGGAGGTGCCGCTGCATGACAACGTGCTGCCGGTGGTCGAACGCGTGCTGGACAAGGAATGCCTGCTGTCGTCGTTCTGCTCGCTGGTGCTCGGTCCCGGCCAGGAAGCGCAGCCGATCCACGAAGACACCCAGTTGATCCCGCTGCCGCGGCCGCACATTCCGATCACGATCAATGCGATCTGGGCGCTGTCCGATTTCCGCGACGACAACGGCGCGACGCGGATCATTCCGCGCAGCCACAAATTCAATGCGTCCCCGGAGTACGGCAAGCATTACGACGCGGTCACCGCGACCATGCCGGCGGGCAGCGTGATGCTGTTCGACAGCGCGCTGTGGCATGGCGGCGGCGCCAACACCAGCGATGCCAGGCGCTTTGCCTTCTCCTGCGCCTATTGCTGGGGCTGGATGCGCCAGCAGGAGAATCTGCAACTCGGCATTCCGCGCGAGACCGCGGCGCGCTTTCCGCGCCGCCTGCAGGAGCTGTGCGGCTACAGCGTCTACAAGGGCCAGTTCGGCCACATCGACAATCACGATCCGATTGAGCTGCTCGGTCGCGAGCGCGGCAAGCGCATGGTTTGGGAAGCGACCGACGTCAGGAAGGCGCGGATGGCAGGGCAGGGATAACTGTTCGTCATTCCGGGGCTCGCGCAGCGAGAGCCCGGAATCCATTTTTCAGCTTGCATGCGGCGCAATGGCTTTCGGGTCCGTGCTTCGTACGCCCCGCAATGACGACGATTTAGGCCAAGCGCCGAAATCGCAGATATGCCGCCTTGCGCCCTTCGCGCTCGGCCTTGGCGCCGTAGCGCGTCATGGTGTAGTTCGGCCACGGCTCGAGCCAGTCGGTCGCGCGCTCGGCGAGCCAGGCGAAGTCGGGCGAGCGCATCAGATGTGCGAGCGTCCAGGCGCAGTAATCGTCGATGTCGCTGACGAAGCGGAATTCGCCGCCCGGCGGCAGCAATCGGCTCATCGCCGCGACCGTTGCATCCTGCACGAAGCGCCGCTTCCAGTGCCGCCGCTTCGGCCAGGGATCGGGATGAATCAAATCGATGCGCGCGAGCGAGCGGGCGGGCGCCCAGGCCAGCAGCTCGGCGGCGTCGCCGGCGAACAGACGGATGTTGGCGATATTGTGCGCCTCGATCTGGGTCAGGATCTTGGCCATCCCGTTGACATAGGGCTCGCAGCCGATGAAGCCGGTCGCCGGAAAGGCCTGAGCTTCCGCGATCAAATGCTCGCCGCCGCCGAAGCCGATCTCGAGCCTGACGTTTTCGATGCCATCATCGAACAGCTCGGTCAGCGCCTCGGGTGCGGGCGCCGTGATGTCGAGCGAAAGATGCGGCAGCAGCGTGTCGATCAGATCGGCCTGGTGCGCGCGCAGTTTGTGACCCTTGCGCCGCCCGAAAAATGAGCCGCGCGAATGGGCCATCGCGCCATCGTCGGACGAATCGCGATCGTCGCTGTCGTTCGGAGCAGGGGTCATCGCAGCGTCTGATAGAGCCGGTAGAGCAGCCGTGCGCGCGGCTCGATCGACGAAATGTAGAGCTGCTCGTAATGGGTGTGTGCGCCCTTGCCGTCGACGCCGAGGCCGTCGAGCGTTGCGGTATGCGGCGCGGTGAAATTGCCGTCGGAGCCGCCGCCGGTGAATACATCGAGCAGCTCGAAGCCGAGTTCGCCGGCAAGCTCCCTGGCGTGCTCGTAGAGCGCGGCGCCGGCATTGCTCTTCTCGTAGGGCGGACGGTTCAATTCCCCGGTCACCTTCACGCTGACGCCGTCGGTGCGCGAGGTGATGCCGAGGATTTTCGGCACCAGCTCGTCCGCGTCGGCCATGGACGGCACGCGCATGTCGACTTCGGCGTAGGCCTCTTCGGCGATCACGTTCGGCTTGGTGCCGCCGCGGACCACGCCGACATTGACGGTGACGCCGCGCGCAATATCGTTCATCGCCTCCAGCGCCAGGATCACATGGCCGAGTTCCCGGATCGCGCTGCGGCCATCCTCGGGGCGCGTGCCCGCGTGTGCCGGCGCGCCCTTGATATGCACGTCGAAGCGCGCGACTCCCTTGCGTCCGGTGACGATCTTGCCGCCGTCGCGCGCCGGCTCGGTCACCAGCACGTATTTGGCCTTGCGTCCTTCGGCCTCGATCAGCGCGCGCGAGGTCGGGCTGCCGATCTCCTCGTCAGAGACGTAGAGTTGGGTGATGCCGAGCGGCGGGCGCGCGTCATCGGCGCAGATCTGCCGGAACGCGTGATAGGCAAGATACGCGCCGCCTTTCATGTCGTAGATGCCCGGGCCGAACGCGCTGTCGCCTTCGATCTTGAATGGTAACCGTTCGATGAATCCCATCGGGTGAACTGTGTCGAGATGGCTCAACACCAGGATGCCCGGCGCGTCCTGCCCCCAGGACGAGCGCGTCACCAGGTGATCGCCGCAGCCGTCGCGTCCCGCAATGCGGTCGACGGTGGCCGGCAGGTCGCGATATTCAGACGCGACGAGATCAGCCAGCTTGTTGACCTGATCCGGCCGCTCCGTCGGAGATTCGATCTCGACCCAGCGGCGAATGCCGTCGAGGATAGCAGCGGTTTCGAACGGGTTGCTGGACATGCTGTTGTCGTCGCCTGTGAATTCGCTTTGTCATTCAGCGCACGCGCCGCCCAAGCATGATCCGGAAAAGTGCGAAGCGGTTTTCCGGAAAGATCATGTACAAACAAGGAGCTAAAGCGCGACGACGATTCAACGGAACTCGTCGCGCTTTAACGTGCGCCGGAATGACATATTCCAGATTTGACGATCTCTCAAACGGATATGGCCGGATCAGACCTGCTCGGCCGCCTCGCGCGCCGCGATCTGTTCGACCAGTTCGACGATGCTGCGGCGAAGCTTGGCGTCCGCGATCCGCGTGAACGCGCGGGTCAGGGCCAGGCCTTCGGCGGTTGCCAGAAAGTCGGACACATAAGCCGGCGAGGAGCCCTCGCTGAAGCCGTCGGCGGTCTTGACGCCGCTCGGGCCGCCGTCGAACAGGAAAGAGACCGGCACCTGCAGGATTTCGGAGATCTGCTGCAGCCGGCTGGCGCCGACACGGTTGGTGCCCTTCTCGTATTTCTGCACCTGCTGGAACGTCAGGCCTAACGCCTCGCCCAGTTTTTCCTGGCTCATGCCGAGCATGATGCGTCGCATACGGACGCGGCTGCCGACATATTTGTCAACAGGATTGGGCGCTTTGGTGGACATCTCCAACTCTCCTAAGGGATTGCGCGCCCGGGGGTGAGGCAAGTTGGGCGTGGAGTATGCCTCAGGCGCCGGTGCCGTCAAATCCTGCAAGGAGGATCGGGACGAAATGCGGACAATTTGCGCAAAGGGGCTGACTTGGCTTGTGATTTCGCGTGGACCCGTACAATGCGAAGTGCACGGTCGATCTGTCAACAGGTGGAATCACACTGAGGTAAATTTCGACACTTTTTCGGGTTCGTGTGACAACCGCCGATAAGCGCCGTCAGGCCTTTCGCCTGACAAAACGCCTCCGCAAGACGATTGCGAAGGCAACTAACACAATCACAGCGGCGGGGATGTTGCCGACACGCGCATAGATCGTCGGCGCGATGGCCGCCGGCAGGCCGGCATCGAGCACGCCTTCGATGCCGAGCCCAAGTCGGGCGACAATCCGCCCGAGCGGGTCGATGATGGCCGAGATGCCCGTATTCGCGGCGCGCACCATCGGCAGGCCTTCCTCGATCGAGCGCAGCCGGGCCTGCTGCAGATGCTGATAGGGGCCGGTCGAGATTCCGAACCAGCCGTCATTGGTGACGTTGATGATCCAGCCGGGACGGTCGTCGCGGCTCACGACGTTGCCGGGAAAGATCGCCTCGTAGCAGATCAGGGGCAGTGCGCGCGGCGCATTCGGAATATCGAGCGTGCGGCGGATCGTGCCGGGAATGAAGCCGCCCTGCACCTTGGTAAGCTGCACGAAGCCGAGCTTCTCCATCCAGTCCTGGAACGGCAGATATTCTCCGAATGGGACAAGGTGCAGCTTGTCGTAGACCGCAAGCACGCTGCCGTCATGGTCGATGACGTAGATCGAATTATATGCGCGCGTGACGCGGACGCCGGGCGGCAGATCGGGCGCGCGCACCGAACCGGTGATCAGCACGGTTCCCTTCGGCAGCAAGTCGGCGATCTGGGCCATCGCGTCGGCTTCCTTGGTCAGGAAGAACGGAAACGCGGATTCCGGCCAGATCAGGATGGTGGAGTCGCTCACGCCGGTCGAATGCGGCCCGGACGCACGATCCGACAACGTGAGATATTTCTGCATCACCGCCGCCTTGGCGGAGTAGTTGAACTTGGCGTCCTGCTGCAAATCGGGCTGCATGATGCGCAGCTTGACGCCGCTGACCATGCTGGTCGGCTGTTGCGAGAGGCGCACCGCACCGAACGCCAGCATCGCTGCAAGCACCAGCACCGCGGCCACCGGCGCGCGCCACGGCTTGCGGCCGCGCGAGGCGCCGTCGATCAAGACGGCCGGACTTGCGAAGATCGCGACCGCCAGGAACGTCATGCCCCACAGCCCGATCAGCGATGCGGTCTGGGCCAGCACCAGGGGTTCGGTCAGTGCGTAGCCGAACGCATTCCACGGAAAGCCGCTGAGCAGATGGCCGCGCAGCCATTCCGAAATCGTCAAGCTAACCGCCAGCGCCAGCACGCGCGAAGCGTCGCGCGGCCAGATCAGCCGTGCCAGCGCGAAGCCGAAGGCGGTGAACAGCGCGAGATAGGCGGGCAGGCCGAGCACCGCGAATGGCGTCAGCCAGGCGAAAGTGTCAGCATCGACGAAGAAGGCGTAGCCGATCCAGTACAATCCCGGCACGAAATAGCCGAGGCCGAACCAGAAGCCGGACAGCGCTGCGGCGGGTACGCCGCGCCAGCGTCCCGCTGCGCTGCCATCGATCAGCCAGACCGCGATGGAAAAGGTCAGAAACAGCACCGGCCAGGCGTTGAACGGCGCCATCGCCAGCGAGGACAAGGCGCCCGCCGCGAGCGCGAGCACGACGCGCTTCCATCCCCAGGTCAGGATGACGGCGAGACCGATCGATCGGAGCTTGTCGGAGAGCCTCACTGCGGACCGGCTCCCTCGCCGGGCGGCGGCAGGTTGTCATTCGCCTGCGGGGTGCCGGAATCAGGAGCCTGCTCGCGGCGCCGCTCGCGCTCCTTGCGCGGCGCCGGCCGTTCCTTGCGTGTCGTGACCCGCACGCGCTTGACCCGCCGCGGATCGGCGTCGAGCACCTCGACCTCATAATTGCCCGGACCGGAAATCACCTCGCCGCGCACCGGCAGGCGGCCGACGAACGACACCAGATAGCCGCCCAGCGTCTCGACCTCTTCGCCGGCCTCGCCGGTGACGAAGTCTTCGCCGATCACCGAACGGACATCGTCGAGGCTGGCGCGCGCGTCGGCGATAAAGGAGTTGTCCGGCTGGCGGACAATGGACGGCGGCTCGTCGGAATCGTGCTCGTCGTCGATCTCGCCGACGATCTGCTCGACGATGTCCTCGATCGACACCAGCCCATCGGTGCCGCCATATTCGTCGACCACCAGCGCGAGATGGATGCGCGAGGCCTGCATCTGCGCCAGCAGGTCGATCGCGCGCATCGACGGCGGGATGTAGAGCAGCTTGCGGATGATGTGAGCGTCCGCCAGCGGCAGCGCGAGATCGACGCTGCGCAGATCGAGCCCGGCCGGGAACGGCTTCTTGCGCTTCGTCTTGGTCGCGTCGGTGACGCGCGCCTTCGCGGTCATGAAGGCGAGCAGGTCGCGGATGTGCACCATGCCCTCGGGGTCGTCGAGGGTTTCGTTGTAGACGACGAGCCGCGAATGCGCGGCGCTCTCGAACAGGCTCATCAATTCGCCGAGCGGAATGTCGCGCTTGACCGCGACGATGTCGGCGCGATGGATCATGACGTCGGCGATCCGCCGCTCGTTCAGCGACAGGATGTTGCGCAGCATGGTGCGCTCGATAGCCGAGAAGCCGACATCGTCGGGCGTCGAGGCGTCGAGCACCACCTGCAGATCGTCGCGCACCGAGCCGGCCTTCCAGCCGAACAGCGTGCGGATGGCGCGCACCAGCCAGCCCTCGGCCGCCGGGCGCTGCACCTCGCCTTCATGCACGACGGCGGGCAGGTTGCTCACATTGCGCGGATTGTCATGTGTCGGGTCGGAATCCGGCATGTCAGGCGATCCGATCCGCATAGGGGTCGGGAATGCCGAGGGTGCCGAGGATCTCGCGCTCGAGCGCTTCCATGTCCTCGGCATCGTCGTCGTTCTCGTGGTCGTACCCGATCAGATGCAGGAAGCCATGCACCGCGAGATGGCTCAAATGATGGTCGAACGGCTTCTGTTCCTCATCGGCTTCCCGCCGTGTCGTCTGATAGGCGATCGCGATATCGCCGAGCATGCGCGGGGCATCGTCGGGTCCGCCGGCGCCTTCCGGCTGCAGCGCCGGAAACGACAGCACGTTGGTCGGCTTGTCGATGCTGCGCCAGTTGGCGTTGAGGGTGCGGATCCCGGCGTCGTCAGTCAGCATCACCGCAAGCTCGGCATCCGCGACATCGGCATCGACGATTGCGGCGGCGGCCTCGATGGCGCGGTGGATCACCGCGTCGGCATCGGGCTCGGCCTGCCAGCAGTCGGCGGTGACGAGAACCTCGGTTGCAGGAAAAGCGGACACGTTGGTTTCAAAATCTGCGTTATGGCCGGAGCCCGCATCGCGCGGGCTCGCGGCCGAAGCTATTGGTCTCAAGATCTGGCGTTTGCCGGCTTTTGCGGCAATCCCTCATAGGCGGCCACAATGCGCGCCACCAATTCATGGCGGATGACGTCCTCGGCCTTGAAACGCACCTGCGCGATGCCTTCGACGCCGTCGAGCAGCTTCACGGCTTCCGTGAGCCCTGAAGCCTGGCCGTGCGGCAGGTCGACCTGCGACGGGTCGCCGGTGACGATCATCCGGCTGTTCTCGCCGAGACGCGTCAGGAACATCTTCATCTGCATCGTCGTGGTGTTCTGCGCCTCGTCGAGGATGATGGCGGCATTGGTCAGGGTGCGCCCGCGCATGAAGGCGAGCGGCGCGATCTCGATCTCGTTACCCTGCAGCGCGCGCTCGACGACGCGGGCATCCATCAGATCGTACAGCGCATCGTAGATCGGGCGCAGATACGGATCGACTTTCTCCTTGAGGTCGCCGGGCAGGAAGCCGAGCCGCTCGCCGGCCTCGACCGCGGGCCGGGTCAGGATGATGCGATCGACTTCCTTGCGCTCGAACAGCTGTGCTGCGTGGGCGACCGCGAGCCAGGTCTTGCCGGTGCCGGCCGGGCCGATGCCGAACACCAGCTCATGCCGCTTCAGCGCGCGAATGTAGGAATCCTGCGCCGCGGTGCGGGCGCGCACCGGGCGCTTGCGCAGATTGATCGTTTCGAACGTCGGCTTGGCGGTCTTGTTGTCGAATTCGAACAGCGAGCCCTGCGCGATCACGGCGCGGATCGCGCCTTCGACTTCGCCCTGATCGAGGTCGTGCCCTTCGACGGCCTGCGCATAAAGGGTCTCGAGCACACGCCGCGCCGCGTCGCAGCCGTCGCGGGAGCCCGCGATGGTCAGATGATTGCCGCGGGAATCGACCACGACGCCGAGCCGCCGCTCGATCAACGCCAGATTCTGTCCATAGGGGCCGACCAGCGCCGATGCGGCACGGTTGTCGTCGAAATCGATGACGACCTGAGTTTCAGGCGGCCGGGTCTCAGGTGGCATTTGCATGTCGCGGTCAGGTTTGCGGCTGGGAGCGAGCGAAGACGAATCCGATGCGCTTTTGGGCAAGGATTTCAGGCTCCAATGGTCTGCGAAATGAGGCCGGGTGCGGATTGGGTCGCGAGCTCGCCGATCAGGCTGTAGCGCTCGAGGCTGTCGATCCTCACCGGGAGGACCTGGCCGATGATGTCAGGCGATGCCATCACATGGGCGGGCTGCAGATAGGCGGTCCGGCCGACGATCTGGCCCGGATTGCGTGCGGCGCGCTCGAACAGCACATCGACCGTTGTGCCAATCGCAGCCCGGTTGAAGGCCGATTGCTGGCTGTCGATCAATTCCTGAAGCCGCCCCAAGCGCTCGTCCATCTCGGCTGCTGACACCGTCTCCCGCATCTCCGCCGCCGGCGTGCCTGGCCGAGGCGAATACTTGAATGAATACGCCGCAGCGTACCCGATTTGCGTGACAAGCGCGAGAGTGGCGGAAAATTCTTCCCTCGTCTCGCCGGGGAAGCCCACGATAAAATCTGATGAAAAAGCAATGTCTTGCCGCGCGGCCCGGAACCGGTCGATGACGCGCCGGTAGTCATCGGCGGTATGCTTGCGGTTCATGGCGGCCAGGATCCGGTCCGCCCCCGACTGCACCGGCAGGTGCACGAACGGCATCAGCTGCGGCAAATCGCGATGCGCCGCGATCAGGTCGTCGTCGACGTCGCGCGGATGGCTGGTGGAATAGCGCAGCCGCGTGACCTCAGGAATCTCGGCGAGCCGCTGCAGCAATTTGCCGAGTGGCCAGACGCGGCCGTCGGGGCCTTCGCCGTGATAGGCGTTGACGTTCTGTCCGATCAGCGTGAATTCGCGCACGCCGTTATCGGCGAGCTGCTTGACGTCGTCGATGATCTTCGCGACCGGACGCGAGACTTCCGTGCCGCGCGTATAGGGCACCACGCAGAAGGTGCAGAACTTGTCGCAACCTTCCTGCACCGTGACGAAGGCGGAGATGCCGCGGGCGCGGATCGCATCCGGCTTCGGCTGCGGCAGGAAGCCGAACTTGTCCTCGACGGGGAATTCGGTTTCGAGCGCGCGGCCGTTTTCCTGGGCGCGCTTCAGCAGCGCAGGCAGATGATGATAGCTCTGCGGCCCGACCACGATGTCGACGGTCGGCGCACGATGGATGATCTCGGCGCCTTCGGCCTGCGCGACGCAGCCGGCGACCGCGATCTTCATCTCGCGACCCTGGCGCGCGGCCTCATCCTTGGCGACGCGCAGCCGCCCGAGTTCGGAATAGACCTTCTCCGACGCCTTCTCGCGGATGTGGCAGGTGTTGAGGATCACGAGGTCGGCGTCTTCGGCGCTCGCAGTCTCGACAAAGCCCTCGCCGGCCAGCGTGTCCACCATGCGTTGCGCATCGTAGACGTTCATCTGGCAGCCATAGGACTTGATGTGCAGCTTGCGCGGCGGCGTCATGGAACCCTGAATGCGAAAATGGAAACGGCGCCATCAGGGCGCCGTTGCTCAAATAGGGCTTAAACCGGGGAAAATCCAGCGTCTCAACCGTCATTCCGGGGCGATGCGTCAGCATCGAACCCGGAATCTCGAGATTCCGGGTCTGGTCCTTCGGACCATCCCGGAATGACGGCGTTTGATAGCTCAAGCGACCGGGGCTTCAGCCCCAATCCAGCCGATCAAATCGGGCAATTGGCGCATATCTGCGAAGGTTATGGCCGCGCCGGCCTGGCGCAGCAGGTCCTCGTGTTCCGCCGTGCAGTGGCTGCCGCCGTAAAAGCCGAGCACCGTCATCCCGGCGGCGCGGGCGCCGGTGACGCCGGCCACGCTGTCCTCGATCACGATACAGCGCCCGGGGGTGGCGCCCATCTGCTCGGCCGCGAACAGGAAGAGATCGGGCGCCGGTTTGCCGCGCCTGACCTGGGTGGCGGAGAAAATATGCGGCGTGAGCTGGTCGTAGAGCCCGGCGCAGGTCAGGCCGTGATGGATCTTTTCCGGCGTACCGCTGGAGGCCACGCATTTCGGCAAGGTAAGCGCTGATATCGCCTCGCCGACATGCGCGATCGCGCCGAGATCGTCGGCATAGAGACTGAGCGTTGCGTGCTTGATCTCGGCCTCGAAGCTCTCGGGCAGCGCGCGGCCGATCTCGCTCTCCACGATCCGCCGCGCCTCGCGGTCGGACATTCCGAGGAAACGCTTCAGCACGCCGTCGGGCGTGATCGGAAAGCCGTGCCGCGTCAGCGTGTCCGCATGCGCGCGACAGGAGATCACCTCGCTGTCGACAAGCACGCCGTCGCAATCGAAGATGACGAGGTCGAAGCTCACCCGGCTTACGACTTGCTGTCGTCGTCGAGCGGAACGCAATAGAGCTCGAGACGATGATCGACCAGCTTGTAGCCGAGCTTGCGCGCGATCTCGGCCTGCAGCTTCTCGATTTCCTCGGAGGTGAACTCGATCACCTTGCCGTCGCGCAGATTGATCAGATGGTCGTGATGGCTCTCGGGCATCTGCTCGTAGCGCGCGCGGCCCTCGCGGAAGTCGTGACGCTCGATGATGCCGGCATCCTCGAACAGCTTGACGGTGCGATAGACCGTCGAGATCGAGATTTTGTCGTCGACTGCCACGCAGCGGCGATAAAGCTCTTCGACGTCGGGATGATCCATGGCTTCCGCCAGCACCCGCGCGATCACGCGGCGCTGTTCGGTCATGCGCATCCCTGTCGCGGCGCAGCGCGCCTCGATGCCGGTATTTTTATGCGCAGGCGGGATTTTCACCGTGGTCATGGGTTTCGGGCCGTATTCTTCAAACCTTGGGTGGCAGAGCGGAGGGTGTTCTGCCATCGCGCCGATGTTACGACAAGTCGCGCCGCATCAGAAGCGCGTTCAAATGTTCCCCACCGGGCTGCTTGTAATAGCGTTCGCGGCGGCCGATCACGCCGAATCCGGCCCTTTCGTAGAGCCGCCGCGCCGGCTGATTGTTCTCTTCCACTTCGAGGAAGATGGTGCGGATGCCGCGGCCGGCAAGATGGCCGAGATGGATCAGCAGCAGGTCGCGCGACAGGCCGCGCCCGCGCTGATTGGAATCGATCGCAATCGACAGGATTTCCGCCTCATCCGCCGCCATCCGCGACACGGCGAAGCCGATCACCTTGCGGCCCTGCCGCAGCCGGTGCACCAGCGTGTTGCGCTCGGTCAGCATCGCCTCGAATTCGCCTTCGCCCCAGCCGCGATGAAACGACGCGCCGTGCAATTGGGCGAGCCGCGCTGCATCGCGCAGGGATGCGGGCTCGACCGCGGGCGGACCGCCGCCCCACCATCGCGACAGCCAGCCGATCATGTCGTTGGCGGCGCGCTGATGACCAGGCGATCCTTGGGCGGCTTCGCGTCGGGTGCGCGCAGATAGAACGGACGCGGCGGCGCAGTGTCGGGATCCACGGCGGCGCCGACCCAGGCGACCCAGGTGATGTCGGGCGCGGGCTGCCTGTCGACCTTGACCGGCGGAGCCGCATCCGCAGGCCAGCGCTCGGCGAGGATGTTGGCGGCGTTGCCGACCAGATGCAGCGCGCCGAATTGTGCGGCCTCGAGCGCTTCTGCGATCGGCGCAATCTTCGGCTTCACCATCAAGCTGCCGTCGCCGCCCACCAGCTGGAAATAGACGTGATCGTGCCGCGCATCGATCGCCGACAGGATCGCATGCGCGCCGTTCTCGGCAACCACGGGCGCGGCGTAGGCGGCGAGCGTCGAGAGCCCGACGACCGGCTTTTCCGCAGAGAGCGCGAGGCCGCGCGCTGCCGAGAGTCCGACGCGCAGGCCGGTGAAACTGCCGGGGCCGGTGGTGACGGCGATGCGGTCAAGCCCGGCAAAGCCGATGCCGCTCTCTTTCATCACCCGCGCGATCAGCGGCATCAGCGCCTCGGCATGGCCGCGCTGCATCGCCTGGGATTCGATGGCGATGGTATTGCCGGAGGTGGTGTCGAGCACCGCTGCGGAGCAGGCGTCGAGCGCGGTATCGATCGCGAGAATCATCATGGGAGGGCGAATGGCGAATACGAAATGGCGAACAGGGAATTCGTGGAGAGCGCTATTCGCGATCCGCCATGCGCCATTCGCCGCTCCATCACATCGGCCGGACTTCCTGCACGTCGGGCACGAAGTGCCGGAGCAGGTTCTGGATGCCGTGTTGCAGGGTCGCGGTCGATGACGGGCAGCCGGCGCAGGAGCCCTTCATGTTGAGATAAACGATGCCGTCCTTGAAGCCGCGGAAGGTGATGTCGCCGCCGTCATTGGCAACCGCCGGACGCACGCGGGTCTCGATCAGGTCCTTGATCTGCTCGACCGTCTCGGCGTCCGCCTCGTCGAAGAATTCGTCTTCCTCATCGCGGGCGTCGTCGCTGCCGGCGGTGCCGTCGGCGAGCAGCGGCGCGCCGGACATGTAGTGCTCCATGATGGCGCCGAGGATCGCGGGCTTGAGGTGCTGCCAGTCGCCGTCCGCTTTGGTCACGGTGACGAAGTCGGCGCCGTAGAACACGCCGGTGACGCCTGACACGGCGAACAGCCGTTCGGCGAGTGGCGAGCGCGCGGCTGACTCGGGCGAGGAGAATTCCATGGTGCCGCTGTCGAGCACCGTGCGGCCCGGGATGAACTTCAGGGTGGCGGGATTGGGCGTGGCTTCGGTCTGAATGAACATTTGCTGTCTCCGGCGTCGCCGGTTCAAGGCCGGCGCGTTGAGTTCCCTTACCAGATGGCAATTTAAAAGCCTGCGATCAAGCCGCAAAACCGCGGTTCCAGGCCTCAATCCATGCGCTGGAGCGATTTCGAGGCCCGATAACGCTAGGACAGGGCGTCGATCTCGGCGTCGGTCAGGCCGCCCGGCACGATGGTCACCGGGATCGGGAACGCCCCCATGGTCTTGGCCATGGTGGTGATGATCGGCCCGGGCCCCTCGGCGCCCGGATTGGCGGCCAGCACCAGCATCGCGATATCGACGTCCTTGTCGATCACGTCGAGGATCTGCTCGGTCGGGTCGCCCTCGCGAATCACCCGCTCCGGGGTGATCGCGGCGATCCCGTTGGCGCGGCCGGCGGCACGGTCGAGCGCCTCATTGGCAGCTTCCTCGGCCTCGGCGCGCATGATGTCGGCCACCCCCAGCCATTGCTGGTTCTGGTCCTCGGTCTCGATCACCCGCAGCATCAGAACGCCGCCGCCGACCCGGATCGCCCACCGGCTGGCGTAATAGACCGCGCGGTCCCATTCCGCGGTGTCGTCAACGATGACGAGGCATTTCGGCTTGTGACCTGTCTCGTAGCTTCGTCGCTGGGCGGTCATGCATGTCCCGGTGCTGAACCAACAAGCACGATCCGGAAAAGTGCGCAGCGGCTTTCCGAAAAGATCATGCTCAAACCAGGCCCATGCTGCCACACTCCCTCCCTGTTGGGGAGAGGGCGCGCGCAGTTCTGCCGGTGATGTCAGCGCTGGCGGATGAAGCCGACGATGTCCTTGGTGAGGCGCATGGTCTCGTCGGCGATGCCGCGGGCGCGGTTGGCGCCGTCGATCAGGATCGAATCGACATGGCCGGGATCGGCGACCAGCTTCTTCATCTCGGAGGCGATCGGCGCCAGTTTTGCGACGCAAACCTCGACCAGCGCGTTCTTGAAGCTGGAGAACTGCCCGCCGCCGAACTGCGTCAGCACCTCCTGCTTGGAGACGCCGGCGAGCGCCGCGTAGATGCCGACCAGATTGTCGGCCTCGGGACGGGTCTCCAGGCCCTTTTCCTCCGACGGCAGCGGCTCCGGATCGGTCTTCGCCTTGCGGATCTTCTGCGCGATGGTGTCGGCGTCGTCGGTGAGGTTGATGCGCGAATTGTCCGACGCATCCGACTTCGACATCTTCTTGGTGCCGTCGCGCAGGCTCATCACCCGCGTCGCCGGCCCCGTGATCAGCGGTTCCGGCTGCGGGAAGAACAGGCCGTCGGCAAAACCGTGACCACGAATAGAATCGCCGAAATCATTGTTGAACTTCTGCGCGATGTCGCGGGACAGCTCCAGATGCTGCTTCTGGTCCTCGCCGACAGGCACATGGGTCGCGCGGTACAGCAGGATGTCGGCGGCCATCAGCACCGGATAGTCGTAGAGGCCGACGGAAGCGTTCTCGCGGTCCTTGCCGGCCTTCTCCTTGAACTGCGTCATGCGGTTCAGCCAGCCGATGCGCGCGACGCAGTTGAAGATCCAGGTCAGCTCGGCATGGCCGGCGATCTGGCTCTGGTTGAACACGATGTGCTTCTTGGCATCGATGCCCGAGGCGATGAAGGCCGCGGTCACCTCGCGGGTGTTGCGCGCGAGCTCGGCCGGGCCGCCCCAGACCTCGACGCCTTGCGTAATCGCGTGCATGTCGACGACGCAATAGATGCAGTTGTGGGTCTGCTGCATCTTCACGAAGTTGACGATGGCGCCGAGATAGTTGCCGAGGTGCAGATTGCCCGTCGGCTGGACGCCTGAGAAAACCCGTTCAACGAACGCCATGGTCTCGATTCCCGGAAATGGGGCTGCTTTTGCCGGGTCGTTTGCCACTTAAGCCCTGCGTGCGCAAGTCAGGCGGGGTGCCTTTGCCTGACGGCGTTAACCGCCTGTCGCCAGCCGGTGACGCCGAAAAGCTGCAAGAACAGCCCGTAACCGGCGATGCCGGCGGCGATCAGCGCGAGGAGGGAGGCCGCCTGCACGAAACCGTGGCTGCCCGCGGCCGGCAACGCGCCTGCCGCGAGCCACAGCAGGATGCCCATCGCGAGCGCTGCGGCCAGGATGCGCGGCAGCCGGCGGCGCGCCTCGGCGTCGATCGAAAAGCCGAAGGTCACAGCGCCCTTGCGGATCAGCGCCAGCGCGTTGCTCCAGGCGCCGAGCGCAATACCGGCGGCGATTCCGCTCGCGCCGAACATACGGCCGAGCAGGAAGGCCGCCGCGATTGCGACCACGATGGCCTTCAGCGTCGCAAACAGCGGCGTCAGCGTGTCCTCGCGCGCAAAGAACGCCGGCGACAGCGCCTTCACCAGCACATGCGCCGGCAGCGCGAGCGTCAGCCAGATCAGGGCCTGCGCGGTGGCCGCGGTATCCTGGGCTGTGAACGCGCCATGCTCGAACAGCATCCGCACGATCGGCTCGCTCAGCACCATCAGGCCGAGCGTTGCCGGCAGCGCCAGCCCGACCGCGAGTTCGAGCCCGCGCGATTCCGCATGCGCGATCGCGCTGGATTCGCCGCTGCGCACCGCGCGCGTCATCTCTGGGATCAGCACGGTGCCCATGGCGACGCCGACAATGCCGAGCGGCAGCTCGAGCAGGCGGTTGGCGAAATAGAGCCAGGACACCGCCGATGGCGAGGTCGATGCGATCACCGCGCCCGCCACCATGAGCCATTGCGGCGCGCTGCTCGCGACCATGCCGGGGACCGCGCGGCCGAGAAAGCCGCGCATCTCGGGATCGAAGGAGATACGGAGCGGCGCGGCGAGTTTTGCGCCGCGCAGCGCCAGCATCGAGAGTTGCAGAAATCCGGCGACGCCGATCGTTGCGGCCATGACAAGCGCGGCCCGCACCGGCTCCTGCTGCCGCACCAACAGCACGGCCATCACCGATATCAGCGCGATGTTGAACAGCAGCGGCGAGAACGCCGTCAGCGCGAAGCGGCCCTGCGCGTTGAGTAGCGCCATCATCACGGTGACGGGGCCGGCGAAGGCGAGATAGGGCAGCATCAGCCTTGCGTCGTCGACGGCGAATTGCAGCGTGTCGCGGCCGACGAAGCCCGGCGCGATCGCCGCGATCACCAGCGGCATCAGCACGCCGATCACGAGCGCCGCCGCGATGACCGCGGCGCTGACGGTGCCCAGCACGCGGCCGGCAAACGCGGTCGCCGCGGCCATGCCGTCGGCGTCGCGCGCCTTCAGCCAGGCCGGCACCAGGGCGGCATTCAATCCACCCTCGGCCAGCAGCCGTCGCACGACATTTACAAGCTGGAATGCCGCCAGGAAGGCATCCGCCACCGGCCCCGCGCCCAGCAGCGCCGCGATCACGGAATCGCGCACGAAGCCGAGCAGCCGCGAGGCCAGCGTTCCCGTGGAGACCGTGAGGAAGGAGCGGAACATGAGGCATCTATATCAGCAGCGGGTCTTGCCGCCACCGCCTCCTGTACCAAACCCGTCATCCTGAGGTGCGAGCGGAGCGAGCCTCGAAGGATGCACGGCCCGGCTGGTGGCCGTCGATCCTTCGAGACGCGCGTTCCGCGCTCCTCAGTATGACGGAACGTAGAGCTTCCCTTGCTGCCCCAAGGCCTAACGTGATAGGTCGCGGCTCTTGTTGGGTGGCGTTAACACAGGGCAGGTCTATGGCTGACGCAAAATATGACGTTCTCGGGATCGGCAACGCGATCTTCGACATGCTGGTGCAGACCGACGAGGCATTCCTTGCCCGTCACGGCATGACCAAGGGCTCGATGCAGCTGATCGACGAGGCGCGCGCCACCGCGATCTACAGCGATATGGGCGTGGCGACCGAGGTGTCGGGCGGCTCGGCTGCCAACACCATCGTCGGCGTCGGCAATCTCGGCGCCCGTGCGGCCTATGTCGGCAAGGTCAAGGACGACCAGATCGGCAAGCTCTACGTCCACGACATCCGCGCCGCCGGCGTGGCCTTTGACACCGCGCCGGCCAAGGCCGGCCCGGCCACCGGCTGCTGCTACATCCTGGTGACGCCGGACGGCGAGCGCACCATGAACACCTATCTCGGCGCCGCGCAGGACCTGACGCCCGACGACATCGATCCGGCCCAGATCGCAGCCGCCAGCATCATCTATCTCGAGGGCTATCTCTGGGATCCGAAGAACGCCAAGGACGCCTTCGTGAAGGCGGCCGATATCGCGCATGGCGCGGGCCGCCAGGTCGCGCTGACGCTATCGGATTCGTTCTGCGTCGATCGCTACCGCGACGAATTCCTCGCTTTGATGCGCAAGGGCACGGTCGACCTCGTGTTCTCCAACGAGTCCGAGCTGCACTCGCTGTACCAGACGTCGGATTTCGACACCGCGCTGAAGCAGTTCGGCAAGGATACAAAACTCGGTGTCGTTACCCGCAGCGAGAAGGGCTGCGTGGTGATCTCAGGCAATGCCGTCGTATCGGCGCCCGCCTCTCCGATCGACAAGCTCGTCGACACCACCGGCGCCGGCGACCTGTTCGCCGCCGGCTTCCTGGTCGGCCTCATCCGCAATGTCGGCCATGAGAACGCCGGCCGTCTCGGCGCGCTCGCCGCCGCCGAAGTGATCCAGCACATCGGCGCCCGGCCGCTGGTGTCGCTGAAGGATCTGGCGAAGGCGAAGGGGCTGTTGGTTTAGGCGCCTCTTACCTCGCCCCGCTTGCGGGGAGAGGTCGGAACGCATCGTGAGATGCGTTCCGGGTGAGGGGGAGTCTCCGCACACTCATCTCTATCGCATTCGCGGAGATCGCCCCTCACCCCGACCCTCTCCCCGTAAGAACGGGGCGAGGGGGAAGAAAGATCACGCCGTCTTCGCCGCCTTCAATCCGAGCCGCTGCTCGACCGCGTCGCGCATTACGAATTTCTGGATCTTGCCGGTCACCGTCATCGGGAATTCCTCGACGAACTCGACATAGCGCGGGATCTTGTTGTGGGCGATCTGGCCGTGGCAGAAGGCCCGGACCTCGTCGGCGGTCAGCGTCTCGCCTTGGCGGACCCTGACCCAGGCGCACAGCTCCTCGCCATAGCGCGCGTCGGCGACGCCGAAGATCTGCACGTCCTGGATCTTGGGATGGCGGTAGAGGAATTCCTCGATCTCCCTTGGATAGAGGTTCTCGCCGCCGCGGATCACAAGGTCCTTGATGCGGCCGACGATGTTGCAATAGCCCTCGTCGTCGATCACGGCGAGATCGCCGGTGTGCATCCAGCCATTGGCGTCGAGCACCTCGCCTGTCTTTTCCTTCTCGTCCCAATAGCCTGACATCACGCTGTAGCCGCGGGTACAGAGCTCGCCGCGTTCGCCGCGTGCGACCGCCTTGCCGTCGAGGTCGACGACCTTGACCTCGACATGCGGATGGATGCGGCCGACGGTCGAGACACGGCGTTCCAGCGGAT
This sequence comes from Bradyrhizobium sp. B120, assembly GCF_049075665.1. Lineage (NCBI taxonomy): Bacteria > Pseudomonadati > Pseudomonadota > Alphaproteobacteria > Hyphomicrobiales > Nitrobacteraceae > Bradyrhizobium > Bradyrhizobium sp. B120. Next base: position 199,257 of record NZ_CP185242.1, read on the forward strand.
CGTCGGTCGCGCTCTGGAAGCTCACCGGGCTGGTCTCGGTCATGCCGTAGGCGATCGTCACCTCGCGCATGTTCATCTCGGTGTTGACGCGCTTCATGACCTCGATCGGGCAGGGCGCGCCGGCCATGATGCCGGTGCGCAGCGACGACAGATCGAAGCGCTTGAACTCGGGATGGTCGAGCTCGGCGATGAACATCGTCGGCACGCCGTACAGCGTCGTGCATTTCTCCTGTGCGATCGTCGCAAGCGTCGCCAGCGGATCAAAACCTTCGCCGGGATAGACCATGGTGGTGCCGAGCGTGACCGATGCGAGGTTGCCCATCACCATGCCGAAGCAATGATAGAGCGGCACCGGAATGCAGATGCGGTCCTGCTCGGTCAGGCGCATGGCGCGGCCGGTGAAGTAGCCGTTGTTGAGGATGTTGTGATGCGTCAGCGTCACGCCCTTGGGCGAGCCGGTGGTGCCGCTGGTGAACTGGATATTGACGGGATCGTCGAACTGCAGGCTCTCGCCGAGCGCGGCGAGCTGTTCGCGATGGCGCTCGCCGCCCATCTGCGACACCCGCTCGAACGGAATCGTGCCTGATGCCGCCGGTCCGCCGATCTGGATCACGGCGCGCAGCTGCGGCAGACGCGCCGCGCGCAGATGGCCGGGCTCCGAACTCGCAAGCTCGGGCAGCAGCGTGTTCAGCATCTCCATATAGGCCGAGGTCTTGAACGCGGTCGCGGTCACGATCGCAGCGCAGCCGACCTTGCCGAGCGCGAATTCGAGCTCGCTCAGCCGGTAGGCCGGATTGATGGTGACGAGGATCAGGCCGGCCTTCGCGGCGGCGAATTGCGTCAGCGTCCATTCCGGCCGGTTCAGCGACCAGATGCCGATCCGCTCGCCGCGTTGCAGCCCGAGCGCAAGGAAGCCGGCCGCAAGGGCCTCGACCCGCTCGGCGAATTCGTTCCAGGTCCAGCGCACATTGTGGCTGGGCGAGACCAGCGCCTCGCGGTCGCCCCAACGCGCGCGGGCGCGGTCGAGGCTGCGGCCGATGGTTTCACCGAGCAGCGGCGTATCGGAAATGCCGCAGACATAGCTGTCTGCCTTGGATGTGGGTGCCAAGCTCGTCCCTCCTCGTGTCGTGTTCGTGTCGTCACGCTTTTTTGCGCGATCTTAGTCGTTTGGCGCCGACAGGACAGGCCCGACCTATGGCGGGTATGAAAAATCCCTCCCCGCGAGGGGAGGGATTTGTTGCTGCTGGACTGGAACCTCAGGCCGCCCTTTGCCCGCTGCCGGCGTCGAGGCCGGCATAGATGCCCTTCTCGAAGCCTGCGAAGGCCTCCAGGCTGTGCTTGTCGGCGAACGGCAACAGTTGGGTCAGGATCACGCCGCAGACGTCGCGCGACGGATCGATCCAGTAATAGGTGTTGGCAAGGCCCGCCCAGGCGAGGCTGCCGGCGCTGCGGCCTTCCGGCGTCTTGGCGGTATTGATCAGGAAGCTCAGGCCCCATTTCTTGACGATGTCGGGCCAGAGATCGACGTCGTTGGTGAACGGCGGCGCCGCTGATGTCATCTTGCCGACGGTGAGATCGCCGATGTGGTTCTGTCCCATCGTTGCGATGGTCTCGGCTTTCAGCACCTCATTGCCGTTGCCTTTGCCCTTGTTGAGGATCATCTGGCAGAACTTGAGGTAGTCGGCCGCGGTCGAATAGAGGCCGCCGCCGCCCATGTGGAATTCAGGGTTCTGCTCGAGCTCGAACGGGATCGCCGCAAGCGTTCCGTCCTCGCCGCGCGCGTGCATACCGACCAGCCGCTTGCGCATGTTGTCCGTGATCTTGAAGCCGGTGTCGCTCATGCCGAGCGGCGCGAACATGTGGTCGTGCAAATACGCATCGAGCTTCTTGCCGGATGCTGCTTCCACGGCCTTGCCGACGAAGTCGATATTGATACCGTATTCCCAGCGCGTGCCGGGATCGCTCGCCAGCGGCGTCTTCAGTGCGGCATTCGAGCAGGAGATGATCCCGGGCGTGCCGGTCTTCTCCATATATTTCCCCATGTCGGCATTCCACAGGTCGTAGCAGAAGCCGGCAGTATGGGTCATGAGCTTGCGCAGTGTGATCGGCCCCTTGGCAGGCCGCAGCTTCGGCTCGCCCTTGGCATCGAAGCCGTCGAGCACCTGCACGGCGGCGAGATCGGGCAGCAGCTTGCCGATCGGCTCATCGAGCGAGAGCTTGCCCTGCTCGACCAGCTGCATCGCGCCCGCGCAGGTCACCGCCTTGGTCATCGAGGCGATCCAGAACACGCTGTCGGCTGTCATCGGATCGCTCTTGGAAAGGTCGCGCTTGCCGAACGCGCCCTCGTAGATCACGTCCTTGCCGGTGGCCGCGACGGCGACCACGCCGGGAATCTCCTTTGCCTCGCTCTTCTGCCGCAATACCTGATCGATCTGAGCCTTGCTCTGCATTGGGGGCGTCCTCCGGTGGGTTTATTGTTTTGAAGTGCGGGGATCATCCTCCCGCTTTTCTGCTCCCGCAAGCCGGGTGCGATGCGATGATGTCGCGATGTCGTGAGGGCAATGCCGTTAGGAACGGCCGTGCTCAACAGATGTTCACCACGCGCGCAGATTTTGCGGTGGACTCCGCACAAGTCCCGATGACCCAGAAAGGCGGCCACGGTAACGTGATCAGCAGATTGATTTTCGTACCTGATTATTTGCATTAACGCATTCAGATCGCTGCATAAACGGTGCGGCGAATTGGGATGGATTTGACGAAAAGATTCGTCATTTCGCGCCTTGCGGGGACGCAGCAATGATTTCGACATGGAGTGAATGGAAGCGCTATCCGCGGCCGGGCCGCGGCGAGAATATCGAGGCGCCGATCAGCCCAGGTCTCTATGAGGTTCGCTACGCGGGTACCGGCGCCCTGCACTCGTTTGAGGCAGTCGATAATGTCGCCCAGGCGCTGGCGCTGCTGCAGACCGGCGTCAAGTCCTGGTTCGGCCGTCGCGACGCGCGGGCGCAAGCCGACCTCGAATACCGGACCTGCGCGACCACGACCAAGGCGGATGCCAAGGCCGCCGCCGAGCGCATGATCGGCCGGCGCGAAGCCTACATGTCGGGCGGCGCGATCTGACGAGATCGTCATTCCGGGGCGGCTCGAAGCGCCGAACCCGGAATCTCGAGATTCCCCGGTGCGCAATCGCGCATCTGAGGTTCGATGCTACACATCGCCCCGGAACGACAGTCTTCCGCAACGGCGCTGCGTTTGCGTCCAAGCAGGGTCGCGCTGGCCGCCAGTGCATCGCAGCGGCTTTCCGCCTATATAGCGGCGAATACCCTCCAAAGAAATTCCAGGAGTAACGCCATGACCCCGCCCGTTGCCGCACGCGCCACGCAATCCGCAGCATCCTCCCTGCAAAGCCGCCTGAAGGACCCGTCGCTGCTGCGCGACCGCTGCTACATCGACGGCGCCTGGGTCGGTACGCCCGAGTTTGCCGTCAACAATCCCGCGACCGGCGTCGAGCTGATCAAGATTCCGCAACTGGGCGCTGACGATACCACCAGGGCCGTCGAGGCCGCCCAGCGCGCGTTTCCGGCCTGGGCCAAGCTGACCGCCAAGCAGCGCTCCAACATCTTGCGCAAATGGTTTGATCTGATCATCGCCAACCGCGAGGATCTCGCGCTGATCCTGACCTCCGAGCAGGGCAAGCCGCTGGCGGAAGCGCTCGGCGAAGTCGATATCGGCGCGGCCTATGTCGAGTTCTTCGCGGAGGAAGCGCGCCGCGTCTATGGCGAGACGATTCCGACCCAGCGTCCGGATGCCCGCCTGCTCGCGATCCGGCAACCGATCGGCGTCTGCGGCGCCATCACGCCGTGGAATTTCCCGAACTCGATGATCACGCGAAAAGTGTCGCCGGCGCTGGCCGCCGGCTGCACCGTGGTGCTGAAGCCCGCCAATGAGACGCCGTTGTCGGCACTCGCGCTCGCTGTGCTGGCCGAGAAGGCCGGCGTGCCGAAGGGCGTGCTCAACATCGTCACCGGTGATGCGCCGCCGATCGGCAAGGTGCTGTGCGAACATCCGGCGGTGCGCTTCGTCGGCTTCACGGGTTCGACCAATGTCGGCAAGATACTGTACCGGCAAGCATCGGTCGGCGTGAAGAAGCTCGGCCTCGAGCTCGGCGGCAACGCGCCCTTCGTGGTGTTCGATGATGCCGACATCGACGCCGCGGTCGAAGGCGCCATGGTCTCGAAGTACCGCAACATGGGCCAGACCTGCGTCTGCGCCAACCGTCTCTACGCGCAGGACAAGATCTACGACCAGTTCGTCGAGAAGCTGTCGAAGAAGGTCGCCGAGATGAAGATCGGCGACGGCACGGAGGCCGGCGTGACCCAGGGACCGCTGATCAACATGAAGGCGATCGAGAAGGTCGAGCGGCACATTGCCGACGCGGTGAAGGGCGGCGCCAAGGTCGTGACCGGCGGCAAGCGCTCGGCGCTGGGCCGCAGCTTCTTCGAGCCGACCGTGCTGTCGGACGTGAGACCCGACGCGCTCGTCGCGCAGGAGGAAACTTTCGGCCCGCTCGCGCCGGTGATCCGCTTCAAGGACGAGGCCGGTGTGATCGCGATGTGCAACGCCTCGCCGTTCGGCCTCGCCTCCTACTTCTATTCGCGTGACATCGGCCGCGTCTGGCGCGTCGCCGAAGCACTGGAGTCGGGCATGGTCGGCGTCAACTCCGGTCTGATCACGACCGAGGTCGCGCCGTTCGGCGGCGTCAAGGAATCGGGTCTGGGCCGCGAAGGCTCGCGCCACGGCATGGATGAATATGTCGAGATCAAATACGTGATGATGGCCGGCGTCTGATCGCGGAGTACCGTGTCCCTTCGCTCTCATGGGCGAGGGGACACATGCCGGCGAATCCGTCAGTCGTCATTGTCGATCGCTCCCGGCGGCATTTATCAGGCTGCGACAATTCACCGCGATCGCCGAATCTATCGTTCCCATCGCGACGATGATTGCGCCAAGAATTGTTCTAATCTCGCGGTTCGCCGTCAGAATCAAGCTGTATACGCGCGACGCCACTCAACGAAGAATAATCGAAACGCGGAATCTTCCGCATCGATGTCGCCTCGCGCAGCAAGCTTCATCCCCTCTCTTAGATGCGTTCTAGTTGGCGTCACAGCGCCTGCTGCTTATGCCCCGGTGGTCGCGCTCGAACTCTGACGATGTTCGAGACGAAACCAAGAAGAATCCGGGGACCTTATGCTCGTCACTTCAAACGTTCCGTGCGCATTCCGACTCGTGTGCGCGTCTCTCCTTCTGAGCACGGTCCCTTCGCTCGCGCAGTCGCCGGAGCAAGCACCCGCAAGCGGTGCCGCGCCGCTTCCGCCGGTCGTCGTGGCCGCGCCACAGCATCGCGCTGCGCCGGTCCGGAGGCCGTCATCGTCACGGTCGGCGCGTTCGTCGGCATCGCATCAGGCGAGCAGGCGTGAGCACGCGTCGCCGCCCGCGGCCACGCCCACGGCCGGTGCGCAGCAGGCGGCGTTGCCCGTGCCCTATATCGGCGGCCAGGTCGCGCGCGGCGGGCAACTCGGCCTGCTCGGCAACAAGGATTATATGGACACGCCGTACAGCCTGACGAGCTACACGGAGAAGACGATCCGCGATCAGCAGGCAACCAGCGTTGCGGAAGTGCTGACGAATTCCGATCCGTCGGTGCGCGCTGCGATCGGCAGCAGCAACCGTTACGACGCGCTGACTATCCGCGGCTTCCGGGTCGAGAACAGCGAAATCGCGTTGAACGGGCTTTACGGCCTCGTTCCGGCCTATCGCGTCAACCCGGCGCCCATCGAGCGCATTGAGCTGCTCAAGGGACCGGGTGCCTTCCTCAACGGCATGGCCCCGCAAGGCAGCATCGGCGGCACCGTCAATGTCGTGACCAAGCGGGCGGCGGAAGACCTCACGCGCCTGACCGCGGGCTACATCTCGGATGGACGGTTCGGAACGGAGCTCGACCTCGCACGCCGCTACGGCGAACAGAAGGAGTGGGGCGTTCGCTTCAACGGCGGGATCGACGGCGGCAACACCTCGATCGATCGGCAATCGACGCGCAACGGCGTCGGCTCGCTCGGCGTCGACTATCATGGCGAGCGCTTTCGCTGGTCGGCGGACATCATCTCCCAGGACGACTGGATGAAGGCCGCCCAGCGTGGCTACACGCCGGTGCCCGGCATTGCCATGCCGACGGCGCCAGATCCGCGCATCAATCTCGCGCAGCCGTTTGACCGTGCGCGGTCGCAGAGCCTGACCGGCTTGACCAGGGCCGAATACGATCTCAGCAACAGCGTCACCGTGTTCGGCGCGATCGGCGCCAACCAGTTCCGCTACGACAAGCAGGAAGACCCGGGCGCGACGATTCTCAACACCGCAGGCGATGCCCTGGGCACGTCCCGATTCCAGACCGGCAAGTCGGAGGGCGTCTCCGGCGAGGCCGGCGTCCGTGCGCGTTTCGACACGGGACCCGTCGGCCACGAGGTCGTCGTCAGCGGCAGCGCGCTCGACCGGACCGATTGGCTCGGCCAGACCAACTACGCGACCTACCTGACCAACATATATCGACCGACCTTGTTGGCGACCGCCGGCACCCCGGTATCGACCTTCCCGGAGGGCAAGTCGGGTTTCCTCGGGCTGCGCAGTGTCGGCGTTGCCGATACCATCACGACCATGGGGGGCATGTTGCAAGTGATCGTGGGCGCGCGCCAGCAGCAGGTGATCGCGAGCAGCTTCGATCCCGTCAGCGGCCTGGAGACCACGCACTACGACGCAAGCGCAACGTCGCCTTCGATCGCGCTGGTGGTGAGGCCAGTCAAGCAGCTCTCGCTTTATGCCAACTACATCGAAGGCCTGACGCCGGGGCCGACGCCGCCTTCCGGCGCGGTGAACACCAATGCGGTGTTCGCACCCTTCAAGACCCGGCAGGTCGAAGTGGGCACGAAGCTCGATCTCGGAGGCTTCGGCGCGAGCCTCTCGGCATTCCAGATCAGCCTGCCGAGCGGTGTGATTGATCCCATCACCAAGATCTACAGCCTCGATGGCCAACAAAGAAACCGCGGCGTTGAGCTCAACACCTTTGGCGAGGTCGCGCCCGGCGTCCGCGTCCTCGGCGGCGTGACCTGGCTCGATGCCCGGCTCACCCAGACGCAAGGCCATCTCTACGACGGCAATCGGGCGATCGGCGCGCCCGACCTGCAGGGCAATCTGGGCGTCGAGTGGGATACGCCCTTCGTGCCCGGCCTCACCGCGACGGCGCGTGCCATCTACACCAGCCGGGCCTATGTCAGCGCCGACAACGTCCAGAGCGTCCCCGCCTGGGCGACCTTCGACATCGGTGCGCGCTACGCGACGACCCTCGCGGGGCGCCCGACCACGTTCAGGGCGTCACTGACCAATCTGTTCGACAAGCACTACTGGATCGGCAATCCAACCGGCTACGTGATCAGCGGTATGCCGCGCACGCTGTGGCTTTCCATGACGGTCGATTTCTAGGATAGCGAAAGGCCATCGCGCGCCGCAGTCCGGTGCGCGGTGGCCACTCCGTTGTCGCGATCCGGCGATTGCCGCTCACACACCCTTGTCGTTCGGATTGGCGACAGCGTCCTTCAGCGGCGGCGTCATCGGGAAATTCAGGTTCACGTTCTTCGGCGGAATCGGCCGCGTGAACCATTTTGCGTAGAGCTCCTGGAATTCATTGCTCTTCATCATGGCGACCAGCGTCCGGTCGACCAGCGCCTTGAACTCCGGATCGCCCTTGCGGATGATCAGCCCGTAAGGCTCGGTGCGCAGGCTGTCGTCGATGATGCGCCAGTCCGCGGGATTGGTGCTGCCCGCGATCAGGCTGGCGAGCAAAATGTCGTCCATCACGAAGGCGTCGCTGCGGGAGGTGGTCAGCGCGAGGAACGATGCGGCATGGTCCGGGGTCAGGATGTTCTTGGTTTGAAAGTTCTTCGCCTGGGCGCGCGCGCTCAACAATCCGATCGAGGTCGAGCCCGACGTCAGCGAGACCGGCCTTCCGCCGAGATCCTCGAAGGTCTTGATCGGTGCATCCTTCTGCACCACCGCGCGGATGCTCGACACGAAGATCGTGGTGCTGAAGGCGACGACTTTCTGCCGCTCCAGCGTGTTGGTCGCGGGGCCACAGACAATGTCGATGGTGCCGTTCTCGATCAGCGGTATCTGGGTGGAGAGCTGGATCGGCTGCAGTTTGGTCTGCAGCGCCGGCAGCTTGAGCTCGCCCTTCACCGCATCGACGATCCTCGCGCAGAGGTCCATCGCGAAGCCGACCGGCTTCTGATTGTCGTCGAGATAGGAGAACGGGACCGAGACGTCGCGGTGCCCGAGCCGGATCTCGCCGGTGTCGCGGATCTTGGCCAGCGTGCCGCCGGGCGATTGGGCCTGCGCCGGGGCCGCTACTGTCGTCGCAAGAAAGACTAGGTAGATCAATCGCTTGAATGCTTTATTCATCAGGTGCTCGCGGACGCCGGCAGAATTGGATACGATAGGTCAAGATTTTATACACAGGATTGCATAATCGACAATCTGATTTTATACAATCATGTCCAAGTCGGATACCATGGCTTGGCGCCAGCGAGAGAGAAACCGGATGGAACCTGCAGCCGCCGCAACCCATCGAGGGGCCGGACCTCACGGTTCCGCGCCTGACGCCGTGCGTGAGGCGCTACGGGCCGCGATCAGCGCGGGCGAGCTCGCGCCCGGACTGCAGCTCCGCCAGGACGAGCTCGCTGCGCGGTTTGGCACCAGCCGCATCCCGGTGCGCGAGGCGTTGCGCCAGCTCGAGGCCGAAGGCTTTGTCACGTTCCTGCCCAACCGCGGGGCGGTGGTTTCGGATCTCTCGATCGACGAGGTGATCGAGCTGCTCGAGATCCGCATCGCGCTCGAATGCCATGCCTTGCGATTGGCGATCCCCGCCATGGGCGAGATCGATCTCGAGGCGGCGACGAAAATCCTTCGTGCCTACGACGCCGAGCCTGATCCGGCGCAATGGGGCGCCTTCAACTGGAAATTCCATGCCACGCTCTATGCGCCGTGCAACCGACCGCGCCTGCTCGGCATGATCGAGGCGAATTACGGCCACGTCGGCCGCTTCACGCGGGCGCTGGTGTCGCAGGCGACCGGCAAGGAGCGTCCGCAGCGCGAGCACTACCGGCTGCTCGAATTCTGCCGCGACGGCGAGGTCAAGAAGGCCGTCCGCTTGCTGCGCGATCACATCGAGGAGACGCAGAAGACGCTGCGCTCGGCGCAGCGCCAGGCGGTGCGTGATGCGAGCCCCGAACGTCCCGCGTGATTGCCATGAGACAGATTGAATTATCGCAGGCCACGTTGCGGGCCGCAGGAGAATATGCGTGAAGACCAATGACGTCGAAATCCTGGTGATCGGTGCCGGCATCGTCGGTATCGCCACGGCCTATTACCTTGCCATCCAGCACAAGCGCTCGCGCCTGTTGATCGTCGACGAAGGCCAGCCGATGGCATTGACCTCGGCGCAATCGGGCGAGAACTACCGCAACTGGTGGCCGCATCCGACGATGGCCGATTTCACCGATCATTCCACCGACCTGATGGAGGAGATCGCACGCCGCAGCGACAACCGCATCCACATGACGCGGCGCGGATATCTTCTGGTCACGCGCGAGGAGAAACCTGAGGAATTGCTCCAGCAGCTCTACGCCGGCTACGGCGCGCAAGCCGCGAAGCTGATCCGCCTGCATGAAGGATCGAGCCGCGGCTACGTGCCGCCGCATTCGGCGGACTGGCAGAGCGCGCCCGACGGCGTCGACGTTCTGCAGGGGCGCGATCTGATCCAAGCGCATTACCCGACCTTCGACAAGGAGGTCGCAACCGCTCTGCATATCCGCCGGGCCGGCGACATCAGCGGCCAGCAGCTCGGCCAGTACATGCTGGAGATCATGCGGCCACTGGGTGCGCAATTCCAGCAGGCGAAGGTGGTCGGTATTGCGAGGACTGATCGCTTCACCGTCGACGTGCTGGCCGATGGCGCGCGGCAGTCCATCAAGGCAGATATCATCGTCAACGCCGCGGGCCCGTTCGCCGCGGATGTCGCGGCGATGCACGGCGAAGCGCTTCCGATCGTCAATGTGCTGCAGCAGAAGATCGCGTTCGCCGATCGCAACCGCGCGGTCGATCGCAAAATGCCGTTTGCGATCGATCTCGACGGCCAGACGCTGGCCTGGTCCGATGACGAGCGCGAGGCGCTTGCAGCGGCGCCGGAATTCGCGCGCCTGCTGGCGCCGATGCCGGGCAGCATCCACTGCCGGCCCGACGGCGGCGATCACGGCGAGTGGATCAAGCTCGGCTGGGCCTTCAATGCCGAGCAGACCACGGCGCCGGTGCGCGAGCCGGAGCTGAATCCCTATTTCCCCGAAGTCGTGCTGCGCGCGGCGAGCCGGCTGCAGCCACGGCTCGCGCAGTATCTCGGCGCGCTGCCGCGCGACCGCGTGCACTATGGCGGCTACTATCCGATGACGAGGGAGAACTGGCCGTTGATCGGGGCTGCGAAAACGCCGGGCGTGTTTCTCGCCACCGCGCTGTCGGGTTACGGCACGATGGGCGCCTGCGCCACCGGCGATCTCTGCGCCCGCGCCGTGGTCGGCGCGCCCGCACCCGAATTCGCCCGGAGCCTCTCGCTCGCGCGCCATGATGACAAGGCGCTGATGGAGCAGCTCGAGGCGACCGCAAGCCGGGGGCTGTTGTAGCTCAACCTCACCTTCGTAGCCCGGATGGAGCGAAGCGAAATCCGGGGCCCATGTCGCCGCCTGGCGATATTCCCGGATTGCGCTTCGCTTCATCCGGGCTACGCACTGTCATCGCCGCAGCACGGCAATGGTACGATTCGCAAACGTCAGCCGCTCCGCCATCACGGACACGAAATACGTCAGCAGCTTGTGGCTGAGCTCGGGGTCCTCGTCGCGGATCGCCGTGAACTGGTGGGTGTTCAGCACATAGAGCACACTCGCCGTCTCGGCCTGGATGGTCGCGCTGCGCGGGGTGTGCGCGACGAGGCCCATCTCGCCGATCGTGGTGTAGCGGCCGAGGCTGCGCACCCGCGTAGAGCGGCCGTCGTCGGCGGGCACCATGATGCCGACGCGGCCGTCGAGGATGAAGTGCATGGAATCGGCAGCGTCGCCGGCGTGCACGATGACCTCGCCGGCGTCGACCTCGATGCGCTGGCAGCGCCGGATCAGGGCGTCGGCGTCGCCCTCGCTGTCGAGCAGTCCCGTGAACCAGCCGCGCAGGTCGGCCTCTTCCTGCGCAAGCTCCTGGTGCTGCGCGATGATCTGGTTCTCGCACCATTCCTGTGCATGGTCGAGCTCGTCGATCACGGTGACGCCTTCGGTGATGAAGTCGCTGGCGCGCAGCACCTGCTCGGCCTTGGCGGACAGGTGCACCAGCACCAGCTCGACGCCGACCTCGTGCGCGCTGCGCTTGATCTGCGCAAAGCTGTAGACCGCCGATGAATCGACGCCGGTGACGAGCTTGAAGTCGAACAGCAAATAGCGGCACTCCGGGTGCTCGCGCAGCAGCGCCTTGACGTGCTGGTAGAGCCGGTTGGCGGAGCCGAAGAACAGATAGCTCTGCAGCGTCAGCCCCTGGATCTTGCCGCCGTGCGCTTGCAGCACATCCCGGTCGTCGCGCGAGCGGTCCAGCGAGCTGCGGTATTCCGAGCCGTCAAAGCCGTATTTGATCGCCTCGACCCGCGCCGCGCTGAGCGCAAAGGTCGCGCAGCCGATGATGATGCCGATCAGGATGCCGGGCACGAAGCCCCAGGCCACGATGATGACGATGATCGCGAGCAGCGACAGATACTCGGTTTGCGACAGCCGCTTGCGCGATTCGATCATCCATTTGTGCAGCTGGTCGGCGCCGAGATAGATCAGGAGGCCGCCGAGCACGAATTTCGGCATGTAGCCGAGCAGCTGCGGCGCCACCGCCAGCATCAGCAGCGAGATCGCAGCGACGGTGAGCCCCGACAGCCGGCCGCGCCCGCCACTGGAGAAATTCAGGATCGAGCGGCTGACCGAAACGCAGCCGGCATAGCCGGCCAGCGCGCCGGTCAGGATGTTGGCGAAGCCGGTGATGTTGAGCTCGCGCTCGAGGTTGGCTTCGCGATGCACTGCGACCTCGATACCGGTGGTGTTGAACAGCGTGCTCGCCGCCGTGACAAAGACGACGGCGACCATGTTACCGAGCAGGTCCGGCACCGCCGACCATGGATATTGCGCAAGCTCGGCCGCGTGCCACGGCAGCATGAAGGTCGATGCCGGCGGCGGCTGGAAGGTCCAGCCGGTCAAATGAGCTTCCTCCGGCGTAATGCCGATGATCCAGAACGTGAGATGCGCCACGATTACGCCGAAGACCAGGATGATCGGCAAGCCAAACGGGGTGCGCGAGCGATGCCAGGTCAGATACAGCACCAGCGCCATCGCGCAGGCGGCGCTGAGCTCGGAAATCGTGATGATATTCGTGAAGTGGAAGAGCGTGTTGAGCTGCACGGGGTAACCGGTGATCACCCTGATTGCACCCAGCACGATCAAGAGGCCGGTCGCGCCGAGGAATCCGCCGACCACGGGATAGGGCACGTAGCGGATGGCGCGGCCGAGCCGCGTCAGCCCGAGGCAGCACAGCACGATGCCGGTGACGATGGTGGAGAGCCCCAGCGTGATCAGCACCGGCGTCAGCAGCGGCGCCGTCGGGTCGGCCGCACCGATGCGCTCGACCAGCGAGGCCATCAGGATCCCCGTTACCGCCGCGGTCGAGCTGTCAGGGCCGGCGACCGCGAAGGGCAACGAGCTGCCGAATGCGATGAAGGTCGCGAGCACTGCGGAGGAGATGAACGTCGCCGCGACGCCATATGACAGATAGGGCGACAATGGCCCGGCGAAGATCAGCAGCGCGTAGGACAGGCCGAACGTGATGCCGAGCACGCTGGCCGCGCCGCCGCCGATAACGTCGTGCATAGCCCGCCGCGCCCGCGAGCCGAAATAAAGCGATCGACTAATCACGTTAAAAAATGTCCTGAAACTTTCGCCGTCAGTCGTAGACGAGCCCGGCGCAGGACGACAACAGGATTTTTGTGACAACCATTTCTCAACGCGCGCAGTTTCGTCCCTCCCGGTTGCGGGGAGGGGCGGGTGCGGGTTCCCGGATCGGATGGATCGATGCGGTCCGATCGTCTAGCCGAGGCTGTCCATGAAGGCGCGCAGCCGCGGCGCCCATTTGTGCGCGTCGCGGCCCGATGCCGAGTGGCCGTAGTCGCTGTCGAGCAGAAAATAATCGGCGTCGACGCCGGCGGCCTTCAGTGCCGGCATCACCTGCGGCGCAAGTTCCGGCGGGAACAGCTTGTCGGTCCGCGACAGGACATAGAGCACCTTGGCCCTGATCCGTCCGAACTGCGCCGTGACGTCGAAGCCGCGCAGCGCCTTGGCCAGAGTCAGCAGCGAATTGGCGTCGAACCCCCTGGCCCACTCCGCCGCCTCGGCGCGGATCGCGGCCTCGATGTCAGCGGGATCGGTCAGCGTATCGCGCAGCCGCGTCTCGATGCCGTAGCTCTTCAGCGTCGCGGTGCGGATCTGGATCATGCTTTCGAGCACGCCGCCGTGATCGTAATAGCCGCCGCCGTTCCAGTTCGGATCCTGCGACAGCGCCGCCATCAGGCGCGCGACATTGCCCTCGGCGCGCTCGCGCGGCACCAGCGGCGCGGTGACGACAGCGGCGATGCCGCGCATGGCGTCGGGATAGTTCACCGCCCATTGCAGCGCCTGGAAGCCGCCATAGGACGGACCGACGATCGCAACGAGCTTGTCGATGCCGAGTTCATCGAGCAGTGCACGCTGGGTGGCGACGATGTCGCTGACGGTGATATCAGGGAAGCGCGGCCCGTAATGCCGGCCGGTCCTTGGGTCGATGCTCGCGGCGTTGGTCGAGCCGTAGGACGAGCCCAGCATGTTCGGACAGATCGCGAAGTAGCGGTTAGTGTCGACAGCCTTGCCGGGGCCGACGATCTCGTTCCAGCTGCCTTCGCCGGTCGATCCGCCGGGATCGATCATTTGCGGCCCGCTGGTGTTGCCGTGGGTGATCAGCACGACATTGTCGCGGTTGGGCGCCAGCGTGCCGACGGTGCGGTACGCGATGGTGACTTCGCCCAGCACGCTGCCGTTTGCCAGGCGGAAATCGGACGTGGTGAATGTCTTCAGCTCGGTTGCGATCGATTGTGCGGGCATCGTTTTGCTTTCGGAATGGTGCGACAGCTCAGCACGTCGGCAGCAGGAACGCAAAGGCCCGCGTAGTGGGACTAGCCATTCCCGCCCTCATTGCCGAACGCGCCGTGGCGGCCGATACCCGAGGCGAAGCGCGCCGCGCCGGATAGCGTCTCGCCTGAAGCGATCACCTCGAGCCCGCCGCGCATCTCGTTCCGGATCGCCTCTTCCTCGTCGAGGTCCCATTGCCGCAGCGCCGACAGCCGGTCGGCGCGCATGCAGGTCTGCGGGAATTTCGCGATGTCCTTGGCGAGCGCGATGGCGTGCGTGCGCGTCTCGCTCTTCGGCACCAAGCGGTTCGCGAGCCCCATGCGAAGCGCCTCGGGCCCTGCGACCGGGCGTCCGGTGAGGATCAGATCGATCGCCTGCGAATGGCCGATCAGCCGCGGCAGGCGGATGGTGCCGAGGTCGATCAGCGGCACGCCGAAACGGCGGCAGAACACGCCGAAGGTGGCGTCCTCGGCGACGACGCGCATGTCGGCCCACAGCGCAAGCTCCATGCCGCCGGCGACCGCAAAGCCCTCGATCGCGGCGATCACCGGTTTCGAGAGCCGCAGCCGGCTTGGTCCCATCGGCGCGATCGTGTTGTGGCCGCCGACCTCGCGCTTCTTCTCGGGATCGCCTGATGCCACCGCCTTCAGGTCGGCGCCGGCGCAGAAATATCCGCCGGTCCCGGTGAACACCGCGACCGATGCGCTGGCATCGGCATCGAAGGCAAGGAATGCGTCATACAGTTTGCGTGCGGTGGCGCCATCGACGGCGTTGCGGTTGTGCGGGCGGTTGATGGAGATGATGGTGACGGGACCATCGCGCTCGACGAGCACGGTATCGGCATCGGACATGGGTCGCTCCCTGGGCTTGTTGGTTGGAGCCAACGTAACGTTGCCCGTCAGGCAATGCCATCACGAACGAAGGCGACGCGGATGGTCGGGTCCCCGATCGCCTCATGCGCATCCTCGAAACGAACGCGGCGGGTGATGACATGCTCCGGGTGGTAATGGCCCGCCGCCACATGCGCGACGCAGTCGGGCAGCTCGGCGCGAACATTGACGCGGCTGACCTTCAACGTGATCCCGACGCCGTACATATGCCGCAGCGGCACCGGCGTGGTCTCGGCGAAGTCGCCATACATGCGCTGGCAGATGCCGTTGGGTTCCGTCGCGCGGAATGCCAGCAGGATGCTGGCGTCGGTCGCGGCTGCATCGATCACGATCGGAAACAGGCCGGGCGGCTCCATCGAAAGGCCGCTAGGGGCTTCGATCACGTCGGCACCGAGCGACTTCGCCTTGGCGAGGCGCGGCGCGTGGTCGTCGAGATAGACGACGCGTCCCGCGCCACACGCTACCGCCGCCTGCACCGCGAACAGCGCGAGCGACTGCGCGAAGCCACCGATCACGAGCACGTCGGCGCCGGGCCGTTGCGCGAGCCAGCGCGCCACCGCGCTGAACCCGTCGGTCGCGCCGTCGGCAAGCCCCGCGGTATGCGACAGGGCATGGCCGTTCGGCTGGCGGACCAGCATGTGATCGGCAAACGGCACGCGGATGAGGTCGGACAGGCCGCCGCCATATTCGACTCCGCAGACCGGCTTCAATCCGTAGGACGAGCGAAACGGCACCGCCGTGCAGGCATTGGTGTGGCCACGCCGGCAGCGGTCGCACGTGCCGCAACTGATCTGGAACGGAACGATGACGAGATCGCCGGGCGCAAAATTCTTCACGGCGCCGCCGATCTCGACGATGCGGCCCGCGGTCTCATGTCCGAGCGCGAACGGACCTGCGAGGCCCGATCGGCCGTGCACGATCGCAAGGTCGAGATCGCAGCGCGTCACCGCGAGCGGCTGCACCAGCGCGTCGCGGTCATCCTGGAGCCTCGGCGGGGGAACGTCCCACCATTCGACATTTTTGCCGCCGATATAGGTCAGTTGCCGCATCGTGAGCTCTCCGTTTGGGCGGAGAGTGCAGGGAGGCTGACACGACGACAAAAGGTTTGTCTTCAACAGAGGTGAATGGGATTCACCTGGCCTCTCTCCCCGTCATCCTGAGGAGCGCGTAGCGCGTCTCGAAGGATGCACGGCCACCAGCCGGGCCGTCGACCCTTCGAGACGGCCGCGTTGCGGCCTCGTCAGGGTGATGGTGATACAGCGAACGCGCCGACGATGCCGCTAGACCTTCAGCTCGGTCCCCGTCACGCGGCGGTACGCCTCGAGGTACCGCTTGCTGGTCGCATCCACGACGCTCGCCGGCAGCGGCGGGGGCGGGGCGTCGCCGTTCCAGCGGCCAGCGTGGCGCTCGACGTCGAGATAGTCGCGCAGCGGCTGCTTGTCGAAGCTCGGCTGCGGCTGGCCGGGCTTGTAGGCATCGACCGCCCAGAACCGCGACGAATCCGGCGTCATCACCTCGTCGATCAGGATGATGCGGCCGTCTTTATCGCGGCCGAATTCGAACTTGGTGTCGGCGATGATGATGCCGCGGGCGCGGCTGGTCTGTTCGCCGTAAGCGTAGACATCGCGCGCCAGCTTCTCGAGTGTCGCGGCAACGTCCGCGCCCAGGATCTCGCGCACCCGTGCCACCGTGATGTTCTCGTCATGGCCGGCCTCGGCCTTGGTCGCCGGGCTGAAGATCGCGGGCTCGAGCTTCTGGCTTTCGACCAGGCCCGCCGCCAGCTTCTCGCCGGCGAGGGTGCCCTCGGCCGCGTATTCTTTCCAGGCCGAGCCGGAGATGTAGCCGCGGATCACGCATTCGATCGGGAAAACGGTGGTGCGCATGCACAGCATCGCGCGCCCGAGGATGTCGGCGTGATGATCCTTCAATGCAGGCACCGCGCGGATGATCTCGTCGGCATCGGCGCTGATCATGTGATGCGGCACGGTGCCTTCGAGCTGCCGGAACCACCAGGCGCTGATCTGGGTCAGCACCGCGCCCTTCATCGGAATGGTTTCCGCCATCACCACGTCGAATGCCGAGATGCGGTCGGTGGTGAGCAGCAGCACGCGATCGTCGCCGACTGCGTAGATATCGCGCACCTTGCCGCGGCCGATCCGGGGCAGGGGCAAATCGCTGGAGAGCATCGCGGTCATGGCGTGGTCTTTCCGGGCTCGTTTCTCGAAGACGCGGTGTTCAAAGACGTGCGCCCGCACGAGGCGGGCGGGCGCCGAAGACTAACACAGGAAATAGCTCACTCCGGCAGTGGAATGAACTCGTGTTCGTGCGGAACCTGCACGAAACGCCCGGTTTTCCAGTCCTGTTTGGCCTGCTCGATCCGCTCTTTCGACGAGGAGACGAAATTCCACCAGATGTGGCGCGGCCCTTCCAGCGCATCGCCGCCCAAAAACATCATGCGGGTCGGCCGCAGCGTCTTCACGGTGATGCGGTCGCCGGGCCGGAAGATCAGCAGCCGCGGTCCCTCGTGGCGGTCGCCCGCGATCTCGACCTCGCCGTCGACGAGATAGATCGCGCGCTCCTCGTGATCAGGGTCGAGCGGCACCGAGGTGCGGGCCTGCGCGGTCACTTCCGTGTAGAACCACGGCGAGACCATGCTGACCGGTGAGCTGATGCCGAACGCCGAGCCGGCGATGACGCGCGCGGTGAAATCGCGCTCCGAGATCATCGGCAGGTCGCCCGCGCCGTAATGCTGGAACGACGGCGCGATCTCTTCCTTGCCGGCGGGCAGCGCGATCCAGCTCTGCAGACCGAGCATCTTCTGGCCGTCGCGGCGCTGCACGTCGGGGGTGCGCTCGGAATGCGCGATGCCGCGCCCCGCGGTCATCAGGTTCATGGCGCCGGGCTGGATCTCCTGGATGTTGCCCTCGCTGTCGCGGTGCATGATGCTGCCGTCGAACAGATAGGTGACGGTGGCGAGCCCGATATGCGGATGCGGCCGCACATCCATGCCCTTACCGGCGAGGTATTGCACCGGACCGAAATGGTCGAAGAAGATGAAGGGCCCGACCATCTGCCGCTTGCCATGCGGCAGCGCGCGGCGCACCGCGAAGCCGTCACCGAGATCGCGGGTGCGCGGCACGATGATCAGATCCAGCGCGTCGCAGGTCTTGGGATCGCCGAGTTCGGGATCGGTCGAGGGCTGCCAGCTCATGTCGGACTCCTTGCAGTTTTGCCGGATCATACTCTTTCGCCGCGATCATACTCTATCCGTCGTCCCGGCCAAGCGAAGCGCGAGCCGGGACCCATAACCACAAATGTCAATTGTTGCGCTCGCTGGGGCCACGGCTTGCTTCAACAACGCAACCCTGTGGTTGTGGGTCCCTGCTTTCGCAGGGACGACGAAAATGTGGCTCTGGCGTGCGCTCGACAACGGCAGCATAATTCCGGAAACTGGAGCATGTGATGGTTTCTCTGATCAAGCCGGGCGCAAAGCTGTTGCAGATCGATGGTCCGGTGATCGAGACAGCGCGTCTCATCCTGCGGCCATGGCGCGCGTCCGACATCGCTGACAACACGAAAATGCTGTCCGATCCCGAGACGGCGCGCTTCATCACGCCGGATCATCAGCCGGTCATGTCGGAGCTGAAGGGCTGGCGCAACGCCGCGGTCATCTCCGGCCATTGGGCGCTGCATGGCTTCGGCATGTTCGCGGTCGAGGAGAAATCGTCCACCCGCTACATCGGCCGCGTCGGGCCGTATTATCCGCCTGAATGGCCGGGCTTCGAGGTCGGCTGGGGCATCGCCAGGGAGTATCGCGGCAAGGGCTACGCGGTGGAGGCGGCGCGTGCCGCGATCGACTTTGTGTTCGCCAACTTCACCGTCGACCGCATCATCCATTGCATCGATCCCGCCAACGTGGCCTCGCAGGCCGTGGCGCGGCGGCTCGGTGCTGTCAATGAGGGCCCGGGCAAGCTCGAGGGCGATGTCGTCGATATCTGGGTCACGCAGCGCAGCCGCTGGCCGCGCGATGGTTCTTGAAAAAGCCGGCGTGACGGCCGATGTTCGAGCCGTTGCCGTTTCGAGCCCGAAGCAAGCCGACCGATGACCTTTGCCGCGACCGAACTGTGCCTGCGCGCCGCCACCGTGACGCTGCTGCTGGTGCTTGCGGCCTCGATGTTCGCGGATTTCCGCACGGTGCTGGCCGGGCGCCTTGCGGCCGCCTTCGCGCTCGGCTCGGCCGCGCATGCGGTGACCGCGTCGATGGGTGCCGGGCCGCCGGTCTCGGACTGGCATGCGCCACTGATCGCGCTCTCGACCGGCGCCATCGTGGTGTTCTGGTTGTTCACGCGCGCGCTGTTCGATGACGCGTTTGTGCTGCGCTGGTGGCACGGCCTGATCTGGGCCGCGGTCGTGGCCTACAGCTTCGTCAGTTGCATGTGGATTGCACCCGCCGGTCACGCGCGGATCGCGATCACCATGGTCAATTCGCTCTCGCTCGTCTTCATTGTGCTTGCGGTGGCGCAAACCATCGGATCGTGGTCGTCGGATCTGGTCGAGCGCCGCCGCCGTGTCCGCGTCTTCATCGTCGCCGCATCCGCGCTGTACGGCGGCATGAACGCGCTGCTCCAGATTGCTTATGCCGGCAGCCGCGTGACCGTGGAATGGGCCAATTTGCTGAACGCGGCCGTGCTCACCGTCATCGTGGCCGCGATCACCTGGGCGATGATGCGCGTCGACGGCGCCGACCTGTTCGCGGCGCCGGCGGAGGCCGTCGTGCTGACGAAGCCGGCCGCGGTCGAGGAGGCCGCGGACCAGAGACTGGTCGATGCCCTGATGCGGCTGATGGCGGACGAGCGCATCTATCGCCACGACAACGTCACGATAGGCACGCTGGCAACCCGGCTGAAGATCCCCGAATATCGCCTTCGGCGGCTGATCAACCAGCGGCTCGGCTACCGCAATTTCAACGTCTTCCTCAACAACCACCGGATCGAGGAGGCCAAGGCCGCGCTCGCCGATCCCGCGCAGGTCGAGGTCCCCGTCATCACCATCGCGATGGACGCCGGCTTCCAGTCGCTCGGCCCCTTCAACCGTGCCTTCAAGGCGACGACCGGTGTGACGCCGACGGAGTATCGGAAGCTGAAGGCGAGCGCGGCGTAAAGGACCGTTGATGTGAGGGACGCACCGGCGGCTGGGTTCCCTCCCCCCTTGCGGGGGAGGGTTAGGGAGAGGGGTACCACTCGGGTGGTCTCTCAATCTGGAGTTTCGATGTGGCGCTGCGAGTTGTGACGACGGTGCTTGCATCGACCGTCTCGCCCGGGGCTCACCCCTCTCCCCGACCCTCCCCCGCAAGGGGGGAGGGAGCCCAACTAGCGTGCTCGCCTGACAAGGCACACAGGTTACGATCCTAGCTGTTATAATCACAGCACATTTCCAGAATCGGCGAGCCTCGCGCACTCCCCGGCTAGCCCGATTTCCAAATCCGGCGAGCGCGTCCCCGCCCGTTCCGGCCTGATCCCGGCCACGCACTCAATGCGCCATGCCGGAGGATCCCGTGACCCGTCGAAAGTTCGCCTTCATTCTCGTAGCCACCACCGCGTTCGGTGCGCTGGCGCTGTCTGCCGCCCGGGCCCGCGATGTGCCCAAGGTCGCGACCGGCTTTGTCGCCAACGTCGTCTGCTCGGAGACCTTCGTCAGCGGGCTCGACCCGAAGCGAAACCTGGCCGAGACCACGGACGCGATGCCGGGAGCCGGCCTGATCACCTGGGCGATGGACACCGAGGTCGACCTTGATCGGAAAGACGTCACCGTGACGCTGTTCGGGCTTGGCCGCAGCCACGCGGTCTATCGCGAGGGGTTCGGCTGCACGCTCGACCACGGCGCGGTGCTCGCCGATGGCCCGCTGCCGCCCTCGAAGCCGCAAGCCGCATCGCTGCCCGAGATCGCAGGCCCTGCGCTCGTCGCACCACAAAGCCCGCAGCTTGGGGCCGCGCTCGACCGCGCCTTTGCCGAGCCGGCGGAGCCGCCGTTCCGTCACACCCGCGCTGTCGTCGTGATGAAGGACGGTCGCATCGTCGCCGAGCGCTACGCAGACGGCATCGGCATCGAGACGCCGCTACTCGGCTTCTCCGCGACCAAATCGGTGATCTCGGCCCTGATCGGTGTTCTGGTGCGTGACGGCAAGCTTGCGGTCGACCGGCCGGTGCCGATCGCCGCCTGGCAGGATCCGAAGGATCCGCGCCATGCGATCACGGTCGACGAGCTGCTGCGCCACACCGCAGGCCTCGCGCTCGGCAGCTCGCTGCAGGCCTCGCTTGCCTCCGCGCTCGAGCCGGTCAACCGGATGAAGTTCATGGAGCCGGACATGGCCGCGTATGCCGAGAGCATTCCGCTCGAGACCGCGCCGGGTGAGGCGTGGAATTATCACGACGGCAATTTCATCATCCTCTCGCATCTGATCCGCAACGCGGCCGGCGGCCACGCCGCCGACGTGATGCGCTTTGCACGCCGCGAATTGTTCGATCCGCTCGGCATGCACAACGTGGTCATGCAGTTCGATGTTGCGGGCGCGCCTGAAGGATCGGGCGCGATGATGGCGAGCGCACGCGATTGGGCGCGTCTCGGCCAGCTCTACCTCAATGACGGGATGGCCGGCGACAAACGCATCCTGCCGGAGGGCTGGGTCAAGTATTCCGCATCGCCGACACCGAACGGCTGGGTCGGCATCGGCGCGGGCTTCTGGACCAATCTCGGCGACAGCTTTGGCGCCAACTACCGTGTCAAGCACGGCTGGCCGCGCGACGCCTTCTTCGCCAAGGGCACGATCGGGCAATATGTCGTGATCGTGCCGTCACAGCACCTCGTCATCGTCCGGCTCGGCCGCTCGCCGAACATGCCGCTCGAGGCGGACGGCGTGTTCGATCTGGTCCGTGACGTGGTGACGGCAACCTCGACAAGCGCACGGCTCGCGGGCGGCAATTGACGGAGGCGTCACACAGCGCCCGCGCGATCGTGAATTGAATCTCGGCCTCCGGAATTTTCTGATGCCGTGGCGCATCTCGCAGGAGATGCGCCACAGTTTCTTGAAACATGCCTCAGCCGGAGAGCATCATGCCGAAAGCCTATTGGATCGTGCACGTCACGGTGCACGATGAAGCCCGTTATCCCGAGTACCTCGCCGCCGCGATGCCGGTATTCGCCAGATACGGCGCCAATTTCATCGTGCGCAACGGCCCGTATGAGGTGATGGAGGGCGCGACGCGCCAGCGCAACTTCGTCATCGAGTTCAGGGATCGCGCCACCGCGCTGGAATGCTACACCTGCCCCGACTATCAGGCCGCGAAAGCAATCCGGCAGAGATACTCGGACGGGGATTTTGTGATCATCGATGGAGCGGAGTAGGTCTCCGTCATTCCGGGGCGTGCGAAGGATGAGCCCGGAATGACGAGGGGGCGGAACGCGCCTGCCACCGATTTGCCCGACGACGCAAGCCCCGCAGCAATTGCGACTCATCCCCATCGTCGTCCTGGCGAAAGCCAGGACCCATTACCCCAAGTGAGAATTGTTGCGCGAAGCTGGGGCCGCAGCTCACTCTCACAACGCAACCCTGTGGCTATGGGTCCCTGCTTTCGCAGGGACGACGGCTGTGGATGCGGCGTGCAGCCTGCGCCTCGACGACGGTCGCCCTTACTGCCTTCCCAGCTGCGTCGCCTTCTCCACGCGGTCGAACCGCTCCAGCGTCAGGATCGCGTCGGCGAGCTGGTCGGCGCGCTTGTCGAGCACCGGGCGGGCCAGCGTCAAAAACTTCTGCTGCATCGCCTGCGCATCGGGGAACGAGGTCGGCTCGCCGGAGGGATCGGCATAGAGCCGCTCATGGGTGCCGTCATCGGTGGTGATCGAGACGCGGGCGCCGAACGGATGGGTGCGTCCGACCTCGAGGCGATCGTCCTGCACCACGTCGAACTTGTCGGCGAGCGCGTCGATCGCCGCATCGCCGAGCCGGTTGTAATCGTCCCAGCCGAAATGGCCCTGGTCGAGCGCGATCGCGCCGGTGAAGAACATCGAGAACTGGCCGCCGACCACCGAGGTCGGGTGACGCTTGGTGGCGGCGTCGCCGGTCAGCGTGATGCCGTTGCGGTGCAGGCCGATCTCGACCTTCCTGATCTGGTCCGGCGTCAGATTGTGCTCGCGCCGCATCGCGATCAGCGCGTCGATCGCGGCATGGGTATAGCGGCAGCTCGGATATGGCTTCACGCCGATCTTCAAGGTCTCGTAGGTGCTACCAAGTCCGGCCACCGCCTTGTCCGGATGCGCGTCATCGGTATAGCCGACCAAAAGGCCATGCTTGCCCTCGACCGACTCGCTCGAGCCGATGAAGTCGTTGCGCGCCAGGGTCGCTGCGATCACGCCGTTCATCGCGGCGGCGCCGACCTGGTAGCGCTTGTTCCAGGCGCCGTTGACCAGGAATTGCAGCGAGCCCGCGGCCTGGCTGCCGGAGACGCCGAACGCGGAGACGATCTGTTCCTTCGACAGCCCGAACAGTTTTGCCGCCGCCGCGGCCGCGCCATAGGTGCCGGCCGTCGCGGTCGGGTGGAAGCCCTTGGCATAATGCGAGGTCGGGTCGAGCGCGTTGCCGAGCCGGCAGCACACTTCATAACCGGCGACGATCGCGGTCAGCACGTCGCGGCCGGAGGCGCCGACCATCTCGCCGATCGCGAACGCGGCGGGCACCACGGGTGCGCTCGGATGCAGCGAGGAATCGGCGTGGGTGTCGTCGAAGTCGAGCGAATGGCCGAGTGCGCCGTTAAGCAGCGCCGCCACCGCCGGCGTCCAGGTCTTGGTGTCGCCGAACACCGTGGCCTCGCCCTTGCCGTCCAGCGCCAGCGCTTCCAGCATCTTCATCAGCGACGGGGTCGATTCCGCATCGCGGCGGGCGCGGATGGTGCTGCCCAGGAAATCCAGCGTCAAAACCTTGGCGCGCTCCAGCACCTCCGGCGGAATGTCGGAATATTTCAGGTCGGCGACATAGGCGGCGAGCGTTGCGGTTTCGTGGGCCATCGTGTTTCCTCAATTTTGCGGCGCAGGGTAGGCGGGCGGGTTTGGCCTTTCAAGCCACCTTGCCGCCGCGGGCAGCAGCCATGCTTCCGGTCGCTGGACGTCAAGTCGTGTAACACGGGCCTTTCCATTGATTGCGGATCAGGGTGCATGAGGACCTTCGCAAAACGCATGTTCGACCAACTCTGGACCCGCAGGACGCAGCTGGCGCTGGCGGTCCGGATCGCGTCCGCCGGCGTGGCCGCCTATACCATCGCGCTCGCACTGCACCTCATGCTGCCGCTGTGGGCGGTGCTGACCTCGCTGATCGTGACCCAGATGAGCGTCGGCCGCTCGCTGAAGGCGACCCGCGACTACATGCTCGGCACCATCGGCGGCGCCATCTATGGCGGCGCGATTGCGGTGCTGATCCCGCATTCCGGCGAGGGCAGCCTGCTGGCGCTGCTGGTGCTGGCGATCGTGCCGCTGGCGTTCATCGCCGCGCTCAATCCCAGCCTGAACTCGGCGACGGTCACGGCAGTGATCGTGCTGTTGCTGCCGACGATGCATCATTCCAATCCGCTGGACTCAGCGATCGACCGCGTCCTCGAGGTCACGGTCGGTGCGCTGACCGGCCTTGTGATCTCGTTCCTGGTGCTGCCGTCGCGCGCGGTCAGCCAGATCAGGGTCAATGCGTCGAAGCTGCTGGAACTGCTCTCGGCGGCGTTCGCCGAATTGCTCGCCGGTCTGACCCGCGGGCTCGACAACGACGCACTGCACCGAATCCAGGATGGCATCGGCACCGCGGTGACCAATCTGCACGCGACCGGCCTCGAGGCCGAGCGTGAACGCACCATGCATCTGTCATCCGGGCCGGACACCGGTCCGCTGCTGCGGACCATCCAGCGGCTGCGGCACGACGTCGTGATGATCGGGCGCGCCTGCGTCGTGCCGCTGCCGGCCGATATCCAGGCCAGGCTGGCGCGGCCATTGGCCGACGTCAGCAATGCCATCGTGACTTACATGGTGGCGGTCGCGACCGCCCTGCGCGCCGGCAGCGGCCCGGCCGACATGGCGCCGGTCGATGCCGCGCTGCATGCCTATAGCGAGGAGGTGGCCGCGGTGCGCAGCGAAGGCCTGACCCGGGGCCTTCC
Source organism: Bradyrhizobium sp. B120 (assembly GCF_049075665.1). Taxonomy (NCBI): domain Bacteria; kingdom Pseudomonadati; phylum Pseudomonadota; class Alphaproteobacteria; order Hyphomicrobiales; family Nitrobacteraceae; genus Bradyrhizobium; species Bradyrhizobium sp. B120. The sequence goes on from NZ_CP185242.1 coordinate 224,661, forward strand.
GGTCGATGCCATGGAGCGGTTCTTCGCGCTCGGATTTTCGCTCGACCAGATGCGGCAGAATCTGAATGACCTCAAGCGCTGCCACGGCAATTGGTGCACCAACGAAGAGGCTTCCGAGAAGATCGTTGCGGAAACTTCGGAGAAGAGCGCGGCATGATCTTTGGCTATGCCGTGCGGCGCGTCAGGCCCTTGCTCTCCATGCGCCAGATCAGGAGGTCGATACGGTCCTGACCGAAGAACGGTTCGTTCTCGAAAACGAAGGTCGGCACCCCCCAATGGCCGGAGGCCGCGTGCGCGTCCTCGTTGCCCTTGATGACCGCCTCATAGCGATCGGGATCGGCCGCGATCGCCGCATCCATCGCCGCGAGATCGAAGCCGGCGGCGGTCGCGGCCGTTGCCAGATGGTCGCCCTCGTTCCAGCCCTTCACCGAGCCGTCCCACAGCACGCGGCTGATCGCGGAGGTGAAGGCGAGTGACCGCCCTTCGAGCTGCGCGGCGGCGCCGAGCCGGGTCAGGCGGTGGATGTAAGGCTGGTGTTCGGCGACGTCGAGCGTCGTCATATCCTGCACGATCGGGTCCGGTCGCGGAAAGCGGAACGGGATGTTCTCATGCTTGGCGACGCGGCTGGAATCGAGCACGACATAGCGGGCGAATTGCGGATTGGTCTTCTTGAAGAAGCCGGGCACGCGCACCGCGAGCGGATAGACCGGCCGCAAATTCACCGCAACATCGTAGTCTGCGACCATCTTCAGCGTCTTCGGCAGCGCCAGATAGCTGTACGGACTGCGGAACGAGAAGAACAGGTCGACCGACAAGGTCATGCGCTAGCCTCCGTTCGGTGTGACCTCGTCAACCTTCATGCGGCAACCTTCATCCAACCAGTCTGCGTGCCAGCAGGCGGAAACGCAAGATCAGGAGGGTGGCATAAACCGCAGTCCCGAGCGACAGCCCGATCCAGACGCCGGGCGCCTGGAGCCCGGCCCAGAAGGCGAGCGCGTAGGCGGACGCGAACCCGATCAGCCAGTAGCTGATAGTGGCGAACAGCAGCGGCACCTGGGTATCGTTCATGCCGCGCAGCGCGCCGGCGGTGGTGGTCTGCACGCCGTCGGCGATAAAGAACGTCGCGCCGATCAAGAGCAGCATCGCGGTGAGCTGCGCGGTGGCGTCAGAGGCTTCGCCGAGGAACAGCGCCGCGATCTCGAAGCGCGCAAGGATCACCGCGAGCGTCATGATGCTCATGAACACGCCGGCGAGCGCGACCGCGACAAAGCCGGCGCGCTGCACCGCGTCGGTGTCGCGGCGGCCGACCGCCTGGCCGACCCGCACGGTGGCGGCCATGCTGACGCCGAACGGCACCATGAACAGGATCGCCGCGATCTGCAGCGCGATCTGGTGAGCCGCCAGCGCCGTGGTGCTGATCAGCCCCATCAGCAGGCCGGCCGCGCCGAACAGGCCGTACTCCAGCAGGAAGGCGATCGAGATCGGTGCGCCGACGGCAACGAGCTTGCCCATCAGCGGCCAGTCGATGCGCCAGACGCGGCTGAACACATGGTACTTGCGGAACGGACGGCGCCGCGCCGCGAACCATACGCCGGCGAGGAAGGTGCCGAGATTGACGATCGTGGTCGCAAGTCCGGCACCGAACATGCCGAGTTCGGGCATGCCCCATTTGCCGTAGAGCAGAAGATAGACCATCAGCGCATTGGCCGGGATCGCCGCGAGCGTGATCCACAGCACCGGCTCCGGCCGGTTCACCGCGCTCATGAAGCCGCGGATCGCAATGAACCACAGCGCCGGCAGGATGCCCCAGGCGAGCCCGAACAGATATTGCTGCGCCGAATGCGCGGTGGCCTGGGTCTGGCCGAGCGCGAGCAGGATGCGCTCGCCGTGAAACGGCAGCGCCATCAGCGGCAGCACCATGAAGAACCCCGCCCACAGGCCGACGCGGAGCGCGCGCCGCATCACGCGCGGGTTGCGGGCGCCGAACGCCTGCGCGGCCAGCGGCGAGACCGCCGACATCATGCCCATGCCGATCGTGAAGCTGACGAAATACACGGTATGCGCCAGCGCCGCCGCGGCGACGTTCTCGCTGCCGAGCCGGCCGATGAAGGCGAGATCGGTCGTCATCATCGCGATCTGCCCGAGCTGCGTCAGCGCAAGCGGCACCGCGAGCTTCAGCGTCTCCGCGAGCTCGGCCGTGAGCAGCTTGCGAGGTGGGACGACGGTCGCGCGCGCCGCGGCCGGGTCGATCTTGTCGATGCAGGTCATGACGGCACGCTTAGCACGGCAATCCGGCCGGAAGGATGGCCAAGCTGCCGCAGGGAGCTACGACCGCGCTGGTATCCGCTTGATCTTGGCGCCGAGCGCGTTGAGCCGCTCGTCGATCCGCTCATAGCCGCGCTCGATCTGGTCGGCATTGTTGATGGTGGAGGTGCCGTTGGCGCACACCGCGGCCAGCAGCATCGCCATGCCGGCGCGGATGTCGGGCGAGTTCATCGGCGCGCCGCGCAGCCGGCTCGGACCGGCCACGATCGCGCGGTGCGGGTCGCACAACACGATCCGACCACCCATCGCGATCAAATTGTCGACGAAGAACATCCGCGACTCGAACATCTTCTCGTGCATCAGGATGACGCCGTCGCACTGCGTCGCGGTGACGATCGCGATCGACATCAGGTCCGCCGGAAAGGCCGGCCAGGGTTGGTCCTCGAGCTTCGGCACGTGGCCGCCGAAATCATCCTGGATCTTCATGGTCTGGTTCGACGGCACGACGAGGTCGTCGCCCTCGATGCCGCAGACGATGCCGAGCCGTTCAAAGCCCATCCGGATCGAGCGCAGATGCTCGACGCCGGCGCGCGCGATGCGCAGCGGGGAGCGGGTCACCGCGGCAAGCCCGATCAGCGATCCGACCTCGATATGGTCGGGCTGGATCGCGTAGCTCGTGCCGCCGAGCGGCTCCTGGCCATGCACGGTGATGGTGTTGGTACCGATGCCTTCGATCTTAGCGCCTAGCGCGACCAGGAAATTGGCGAGGTCCTGCACATGCGGCTCGGAGGCCGCGTTGCGCAGATAGGTGGTGCCGCGGGCGGCGACGGCAGCGACCAGCGCGTTCTCCGTCGCGGTGACGCTGGGCTCGTCGAGGAACACATCGGCGCCCTTTAGGCGCGCGGCGCGGAATTCCAGCCGGTGCGTCGCGGTGACCGTGGCGCCGAGCTGCTCGAAGGCCAGAAAATGCGTGTCGAGCCGACGGCGGCCGATCACGTCGCCGCCGGGCGGCGGCAACGCGACCTCGCCGCAGCGGGCAAGCAGCGGACCTGCCAGCAGGATCGAGGCGCGGATCCGCGCGCACAGAGCCGGATCGAGATCGGCGGCGCGGATTTCCTTGGCATGGATCTGCAAGGTGTTGCGTTCGGTCCATTCGGCGCTGGCGCCGACCGAGCGGCACAGCTCGACCAGCGTTTCGGTGTCGCGAATGCGCGGCACGTTGGTCAGCGTGACCGGATGCTCGGTGAGCAGGGCAGCTGCGATGATCGGCAGCGCGGAGTTCTTGTTGCCCGACGGCTCGATGGTGCCCGAAAGGCGGCGGCCGCCTTCGACGATGTATTGGATCGGCGGCACGCGGAATGTCCCCTAACGCATCATCCAGATTTGGATTCGAATTGGGCCACGCGAAATTCCGTAACGGAATCAATGGCTGTCCGGCACCGTAACACAACTCCCGGCGCAGCTTCCACACGAAAGGTAGCCGCGCGACGGTACGGAGCGCGCGGTCACGGACACGTCATCTTGGCCGAGCCGTCGCGTCGGAAAGCGTATATCCACCAGGCCGCCGGGAGCAGGTGCCTAGATGTCGATGTTGGCGCTGAGCGAGTTTTCCTGGATGAAGTCGCGGCGCGGTTCGACCACGTCGCCCATCAGCTTGGTGAAGATATCGTCGGCCTCGTCGACCTCCTTGATCTTCACCTGGAGCAGCGAGCGCGCCTCGGTGTCCAGCGTGGTCTCCCACAGCTGCTCCGGGTTCATCTCGCCGAGACCTTTGTAGCGCTGCAGCGAGACGCCCTTGCGGGCGGCGTCGGTCACGGCCTCGAACAGGTCGATCGGGCCGTGAATGGTCTGCTCGGCATCCTTGCGCCGGAGCTTGCCCGCCCGCACGTAGATCTCCTGCAGCCTGGTCGCATACTCGTCGAGCTTGCGCGCATCGGCCGAGCCGAGAAACGCGTCGTCGATCACGGCCACTTCCTTGACGCCGCGCACGGTGCGCTCGAAGTGGAAGCCCTGGCCTTCCGTGAAGGTGCCGATCCAGCCGCGCTCCACTTCGTCGGCAACCGCGTCCAGCCGCTTGGCGATGTAATCAGCCGCAGAGTTGGCGGTCGCGATATCGCTGGTGATTCTCGGGGTCAGCACGCCGGCGATCGCGGCCTGCTCGATCACCGCGCGATTGTAGCGGCTGTGCAGGTTGCGCAGCACGGAGCGGATCGTCCGGGCGTCTTCGACCAGCGACAGCAAGTCACGGCCCGAGCGGTCTTCGCCGGAGGCTGGCTTGAAGACGCATTCGTCGAGCCCGGTCGAGATCAGGTAATCCTCGAGCGCGCGCTCGTCCTTCAGATACTGCTCGGACTTGCCGCGCGAGACCTTATAGAGCGGCGGCTGGGCGATATAGAGAAAGCCGCCATCGATGATCGAGCGCATCTGGCGATAGAAGAAGGTCAGCAGCAGCGTGCGGATATGGGCGCCGTCGACGTCGGCGTCGGTCATCACGATGATCTTGTGATAGCGCAGCTTGTCGACCGAGAAATCGTCGCTGATGCCGGTGCCGAGCGCGGTGATCAGCGTGCCGATCTGCTCCGACGACAGCATCTTGTCGGGGCGCACGCGCTCGACATTGAGGATCTTGCCGCGCAGCGGCAGCACCGCCTGGAATTCGCGGTTGCGGCCCTGCTTGGCGCTGCCGCCTGCCGAGTCGCCCTCGACGATGAACAGTTCGGACTTCGCCGGATCCTTCTCCTGGCAGTCGGCGAGCTTGCCGGGCAGCGAGGAGACGCTGAGCGGGTTCTTGCGGGTCAGCTCGCGCGCCTTGCGCGCAGCCTCGCGGGCGGCGGCGGCCTGGATCACCTTGCCGACGATTTCCTTGGCTTCCTTCGGATTTTCCTCGAACCAGGCCGCCAGTGCCTCGTTCAGGACGTTCTCGACCACCGGTCGAACCTCCGAGGACACCAGCTTGTCCTTGGTCTGCGACGAGAATTTCGGATCGGGCACCTTCACCGACAGCACCGCGGTGAGGCCTTCGCGGCAATCGTCGCCGGTCAGCGCGATCTTTTCCTTCTTCGCATTGGCCTCGGCATAGCCGTTGACCTGGCGCGTCAGCGCGCCGCGGAAGCCGGCCAGATGGGTGCCGCCGTCGCGCTGCGGGATGTTGTTGGTGAAGCAGAGCACGTTCTCGTGGTAGCTGTCGTTCCACCACAACGCGGCTTCGACGCCGATGCCGTTGGCTTCCGCGCGCACCATGATCGGCGCCGGCACGATCGCCTTCTTGTTGCGGTCGAGATATTTGACGAATTCCTCGACGCCGCCGGAATAGTGCATCTCCTCGCGCTTCTCGACAGCGTGGCGCATGTCGGACAGCACGATGTGGACGCCGGAATTGAGGAAGGCGAGCTCGCGCAGCCGGTGCTCAAGCGTCGCGAAATCATATTCGATGTTCTTGAAGGTCTCGGGCGAGGCGAGGAAGGTGACCTCGGTGCCGCGTTTGCCCGGGGCATCGCCGACCACCTTGAGCGGCGCGACGGCATCGCCGTGCGCGAATTCGATGTAGTGCTCCTTGTCGTCGCGCCAGATCCGCAAGCCCAGCTTGCTGGACAGCGCGTTCACGACGGAGACGCCGACGCCGTGCAGACCGCCGGAGACCTTGTAGGAGTTCTGGTCGAACTTTCCGCCGGCGTGCAGCTGGGTCATGATGACCTCGGCCGCCGACACGCCTTCGCCCTTGTGGATGCCGACCGGAATGCCGCGGCCGTCGTCGTACACGGTGACGGAATTGTCGGCGTTGAGGGTGACCAGGACGCGGCTTGCATGGCCCGCCAGCGCCTCGTCGATCGCGTTGTCGACGACCTCGTAGACCATGTGGTGCAGGCCGGAACCGTCGTCGGTGTCGCCGATATACATGCCGGGCCGCTTGCGGACGGCGTCGAGGCCCTTCAGCACCCGGATCGATTCCGCACCATATTCGGCCGGAATGGGATGCTCAGATTCGGCAGGGGTCTGCCGGGCAGGTTCAGTCATGTGAGGCCTTCGAGGATGTCCCGAATCAGCTGCACAAAATGAGGCGCTGATTCCGCTATTTGTGCCATGAAAGAGCAGTTGCGCCTAGCGCAAAGTCTCTGTCTACAAACTATTGAATAAATAGGATTTTTTCGGCCTGTTTCAAGGCTCTCAAAGGCCGATTCCGGAGGCTCTGAAAAGCCCGATTCGAAGGCAGATTCGAACCCTTTCGGAGACGATTCCGCGCGCTTAGCCGCGCCGTGTGGCGCGGCCGGATTCGACGTCGAAAATCTCTCCCGTCGGGCCGATATCGACGAAGGCGGCAGGGTCGGCGCCGGTCATCCAGACCTGTGCGCCGAGCTTGGCGAGCTCGTCGAACAGCGCCTTGCGCCTGTTGGGATCGAGATGGGCGACGACCTCGTCGAGCAGCAGCAGCGGCACGATGCCGGTCATCTCCGCGACCATCGTGGCATGCGCCAGTACCAGCCCGATCAAGAGCGCCTTCTGCTCGCCGGTCGAGGCGTCGCGCGCCGGCATGCTCTTCGGCGCGTAGATCACCTGCAGATCGGTCAGATGCGGGCCGTCGAGCGTGCGCCCGGCGGCGGCGTCGCGCGGACGGCTGGCGCGCAGGATCTCGCGGTAGCGGTCCTCCACCGCGGTCGCGGGCTCCTGCAGCAGCGCGTTCTCCATCCAGCCGTCGAGCATGATCTCGGCGGACGGGAAGGCCGAGGCGGCGCCGCGCTCGTGCAGCATCGCGGCGAGCTTGGCGGCGGTCTGGCCGCGCGATGCGGCGACCGCGACCGCAAGCTCGGCGGTCTCGCGCTCGATCGCGTCACACCAATGGTCGTCGTAGTTGCGCACCTCGAGCAGCCGGTTGCGCGAGCGTAGCGAGCGCTCCAGCGCCGAGACCCGGCTGGAATGCTCGGAATCGATCGCCAGCACCAGGCGGTCGAAGAAGCGCCGCCGCTCGGAGGCGGCGCCCATGAACAGGCCGTCCATCGCCGGCGTCAGCCACACCATGCGCAGATGGTCGCCGAACGCGGTTGCGGACCCCACCGGTTCGCGATCGATGCGGCAGCGCCTCGCGTTGCTCGCCTCGCCGGTCGGGGGATCGATGCCGGTGCCGAGCGTCGCGAGGCCGAGCGCGCCCTCGACTTCGGCCGAGACCGCCCAGGAGCCGTCGCCCTGATTGTCGGCGATGTCCTCCAAGGTCGCGCGGCGTAGCCCGCGGCCCGGCGACAGGAACGAGACCGCCTCCATGCAATTGGTCTTGCCGGCGCCGTTCGGCCCGACCAGCACCACCATGTCGCCCGCGACCTGCAGCGTCGCCGCCCGGTAATTCCGGAAATGCGTCAGCGACAGGCGATGAATGCGGGACGGGGTCATGTCTACTCTGTCATTGCCGGGCTTGACCCGGCAATCCATCGTCCGCGTTAGCGGACAATTTCATCATATAGGTCGCGCCAGTCGGGATTGCCGGCGACGATCAAATCAATCTTCCACTCGCGAGACCAGTGCTTGATGTTCTTCTCGCGCTGAAGCGCGGCAGCGATTGTGTCATGCGCCTCGAAGTAGACGAGCGTCTTGATGCCGTACTTCTTGGTAAAGCCCTCGGCCAGACCTTCGCGATGTTCGTAGACGCGCCGGACCAGATTATTGGTCACGCCGACGTAAAGGGTTCCACCGGGCTTGCTGGCAAGGATGTACACCCAGTAGGTCATTTGATTGGATGGATGGCCGGGTCAAGCCCGGCCATGACAAGAGGAAATCGTCACACCCGCATCGGCATCAGCACGTAGAGCGCGCCCTTGCTGTCGCGGTCCTGCACCAGGGTCGGCGAGCCGGGATCGGCGAGCTTCAGCACCGCGACCTCGCCCTCGATCTGGGCGGCGATGTCGAGCAGATAGCGCGAGTTGAAGCCGATATCGAGCGCATCGGAGGCGTACTCGACCTCGAGCTCTTCGGTGGCGCTGCCGGAATCCGGGTTGGTGACCGAGAGCACCAGCTTGCCGGCGGACAAAGCCAGCTTCACGGCGCGGCCGCGTTCGCTGGAAATGGTCGAGACGCGATCGACGGCGGCCTCGAAATCCTTCTTGTCGACCACCAGTTCCTTGTCGTTGTTCTGCGGAATGACGCGGCCATAGTCCGGGAAGGTGCCGTCGATCAGCTTCGAGGTCAGCACCACATTGCCGAGCGTGAACCGGATCTTGCCATCCGACAGCTCGATCGAGATCTCGGCGTCGTCGCCCTCGATCAGCCGCTGCACCTCGCCAACCGTCTTGCGCGGGACGATCACGCCGGGCATGCCGGTCGCGCCCTTCGGCAGCGCGAGGTCGATCTGCGCCAGACGATGGCCGTCGGTCGCAACCCCGCGCAGGGTCGCCGCCTTGGCGCTGCCGGCGGCGTGCAGATAGATGCCGTTGAGGTAATAGCGGGTCTCTTCGGTCGAGATCGCAAACTGGGTGCGGTCGATCAGCCGCTTGATGTCGGACGCCGGCAGCGAGAACGAATGCGTCATGTCGCCGGCGGCAAGGCCCGGGAAATCGCTCTCGGGCAGGGTCTGCAGCGTGAAGCGCGAGCGGCCGGCGCGCACCGCGAGCACCGAGCGGTCGCCGTCGGCCTCCAGCACGATCTGCGAGCCGTCGGGCAGCTTGCGGACGATGTCATAGAACATGTGCGCCGGCACCGTGGTCGAGCCGGCGGTTCCGGTCTCGGCCGGCAGCGTCTCCGTCACCTCGAGATCGAGGTCGGTTGCCTTCAGCGACAATTTGGCGCCCTCGGCGCGGATCAACACGTTGCCGAGGATCGGGATCGTGTTGCGGCGCTCGACCACGCGGTGAACGTGACCCAGCGATTTCAGGAGTTGCGCGCGCTCGACGGTGACCTTCATTGCAATACCCGCCAGATCCCTCAGATGGAAAAGCCGGGCGGCCGTTCAGGGCAGCACCGCGGCATTGGAAACCCGATAGGCCGGATCAATACCGGATTTGATCAAACCCACGGGGGGACCGCAAGGTGGCGCGGATGGCCGGCCGGTGCAAGGGATACGGGCGCGAAACGGGCCCCGTTCCCCACGTTTTGGGCCGGAAAAAAGTTTAGCCCTCCCCTCTTGATAAAGGGGAGGGCTATGGAACGAGCCAGCCAAATGAGGCGGCCTTATTCCTGCAGTCCTATTCCTGCAACTGCCGCTTCAGCGATTCGACTTCCTCCGACAGCGTCGTGTCCTTGGCGACCAGTGCCTCAATCTTGCGCACCGCGTGCAACACGGTGGTGTGATCGCGGCCGCCGAAGCGCCGGCCGATCTCCGGCAGCGAGCGCAGGGTCAGCGTCTTGGCCAGATACATCGCAACCTGGCGCGGGCGCACCACGTTGGCGGTGCGGCGGGACGACAAGAGGTCGGAGCGGCTGACATTGTACTGCCGGGCGACCACGCGCTGGATGTCCTCGATCTTGATCCGCTTCGGCTCCTGCGGGCGGATCAGGTCGCGCACCTCGCGTTCGGCCATCTCCAGCGTCACCGGCTGGTTGTTGAGCTTGGAGTGCGCCAAGAGGCGGTTGATCGCGCCTTCGAGGTCGCGGCCGTTGTGGGTGATGGTGCGCGCCAGATAGTCCAGCACTTCTTCCGGCACATCGAAGGTCGCATGGTGGGCGCGGGCCGCGGCGACGCGCGACTTGAGGATGCCGAGCCGCAGTTCCTCGCCGAGCGAACCCATCTCGACCACCAGGCCACCGGCCAGCCGCGAGCGCACGCGGTCGTCGAGGCTTTCGAGGTCGGACGGCGGACGGTCGGCGGCGATCACGACCTGACGGCCGGCATCGATCAGCGCGTTCAGCGTGTGGCAGAATTCGGCTTGCGTCGACTTGCCCTGCAGGAACTGCAGATCGTCGATGACCAGCACGTCGATGCCGCGCAGCGCCTCCTTGAACGCCAGTGCCGTCTGCGTCTTCAGCGCCGCGACGAAGCCGTACATGAACTTCTCGGCGGTGAGATACAGCACCTTGCGCTCGCCGCCGGAATTGCCGGCCCAGGTCACGGCCTGCAGCAGGTGTGTCTTGCCGAGGCCGACGCCGGCATGGATGTAGAGCGGGTTGAACATCACGGGATCGCCGCGGCGACCTTCCGCGACCTGGCGCGCAGCCGCATGGGCCAGCGTGTTGGAACGGCCGACGACGAAGCTTGCAAAGGTCAGGCGCGGATCGAGCGGCGAGCCGCCGAGCGCGTCATGGCTGGCGGACACCGGCGCCGTCGCGAACGAGCGCAGTTCAGGCGCGGGACGGCCGTCATTGCGCTCGACACGGCGCACTTCGGCCGGCGCAACTGCTTCCTTCACCGGGGCCATCGCGCGGATCGCCGAGCGCACGGTGAGGTCGATGCGATGCACTTCGGGCATCTCGGCCTGCCAGCAGGAGAGCACGCGTTCGGCGTAATGCGCCTGGATCCAGCTCTTGAGGAACCGGGTCGGAACCGACAGATGCACGCTCTCATCGTGCACGCTCTCGAGATCCATCCGTGCGAACCAGCTCGTGTAGACGTCTTCGCCAACGCTCGTCCGCAAACGTCCCTTTACCCGCGACCAGCGATCCTGTTCCGTGTTCGTCATTGCCTTCGTACTTTTCCAAAACTGAGAGATGATGATTGCGAAAGCGCCGTGCAGGGGGCCTGCCACGACGCGACCTCTAGCGGGCGCGGTCTGCTCCGGACAAAGCTCTCCCGTGTGGCGGCCATGCGCCACGCGACAGGTCAGCTGTTTGGAGAAGATGCGTCCCGCGAGGTCAGCGCGTACTCGACGCTCTCTGCGGGTAAGAGCCAGTGTCCGAGGGGTTGATTACGGCACCACAGGAAATCTGCACTTGGGCTGTCGTTGGTTCGACTGCAGTGATGATACCGTAAGGCATAAGTCCTCCCCCTCCCACCGCGACGTATCGCGGCAAGTTGTCAGCTTGCTGGTGTCTTCAAAATCGAACTGCCGCTACCGAACACCGAAATGCCCGGCGCTTCGCCGCCGCGTGTCGTCGTCAATCCGTTCGCTTGCGCCGCGTTCCCGTTGCCAGATTCCGACTGACGCCCTGGTCTCTCTTGTTCGATCCCCCAAATTGTCGGGGACACCGCCGGAGATATTTTGACACAGGTCGACCGTCCTCATATCGCTATGAGCCGTCAATCTAGCTTCGCTTGGAAAGCGTCGCTAACGCGCACACCGCCGCCGATTTGCACGTCCGCCCCTGGGTCTCAAACCGCGCTGATCTGGAGAGCCGTGGGCGTCGCGAACAAGAAATAAATACACCAAGCGCATTTTCTGACAATCCGTGGATTCGACGGGGGTCGAGACTCTTGGCGACTGTTGCGGTGTTGCCGACGCTGAGTTGCGAAAGCAAGGTTTTGAATCAGCGTACAGATTCACGCGTGTCACAAACGACGGTGCAATACCAAAAATTTTTCATAGAAAATTTACATTTGGTCTCGCGCCGGTCATTTTTCCAATCGCTGTTCAGCGCTATGTGCATAAGTAATTCGCGAGACGTCATTTTTCGCGATTACTTTTGCAGGGTAACCCCGCTGCGCGATTTTCAACGCGAGATATTCGCGCGCTATTCCATCTATCTAGCTTAGCGCAGAACAATCTGTGCGCGAGTGCGGCGCGTTAAGCATGTTGAGCCGGTAGAACTACGGACGCGACGAAACATGACACGCAGTTCGTTGCGCGGCAACGCCGACTCTTCTCGCGCTACGAAACTTCCACGACAAAATGCGGACCAAAACAAAAAGCCCGGCGCGAGCCGGGCTTCGTGACAAACGTGTTCTTCAGTCAGCTCACGCGGCGAGCATTGCTCGCTGAGCTCACTTGGCGAGCTTGGCGATGCTCTGCGTGAGGCGCGACACCTTCCGGCTCGCGAGGTTCTTGTGAATGATGTTGCGCTGCGCTGCCTTCATCAGTTCGGGCTCGGCCTTGCTCATCGCCTTGAGTGCCGCCTCGCGGTCGCCGCTCTTGATCGCTTCCTCGACGGTGCGCACCGCGCCACGCATCTGCGTGCGGCGCGACTTGTTGACGATGGTGCGGCGGGCAATCTTGCGGGTCGCCTTCTTGGCGGAGGTGGTGTTGGCCATGGTTCTCTAACTGTCCTTCGGCGGTGATCGCTCGGTGGTCGGGCTTGCGCGCACCGGCCGGTTCAAATCTCAACTCTGATGTATTTGTCCAAGGTGTCCTTGAGGCGGCCATGCCAAGGCGCATAATGCTGCCCCCGCATGCGGCACTGTCCAAAGAACAGCGGCGGCAGGATTGCGCCCGCCGCCATCGGCCGGTCTTATAGATGGCGCAGGCTTAACCGTCAACGCTTTCGGGACCGAAAAAGGACCCGAAATCGGCCTCGCGAGGGCCGGATAAGCCGCTGAAGAGGTTGAATTTCCGGGGGGCGCCCGGTAAGGCCTGTCGACGCGTGGGGCGCGACTGGGAGTTAGGGTGACGCATGATCCGCGGCTTTTTCCGCCTGATCGGCCTTTTGCTGCTGGCCGGCAGTTTCATCTTCATGGTCTATGACGGGGCCCGCTACGTCGCCGACCAGAGCCTGCGGTTCACCCAATTCGGCCAGTTCTGGAACGATATCCACCAGTCGAGCCAGCAGGCGTTCCATGCCTGGGTGGATCGCATCGCGCCCTGGCTCTGGAACGGCGTGATCCGCGTGCTTCTGGAGCAGCCGGTGTTCGCGGTGCTCGGCATTGCCGGCATCCTGCTGATGATCCTGTTCCGGCCGCGCAAGCCGCTGATCGGCTACGCACGCGACTGAGTTGGCTGCAGTCCTCTTCAGCTTCTCTTGGCCGCAGCCGTCAGTAACGGGGCTGCCAACATCCGCGTAACGACATATATAGGTGACAGCCGGCCCGCAGGCCGTTGCCGCGTCGGCCGATGTCCCGCCCGGAGGTATCCATGTTGTTCATGCGCAAGACCACCGCGTTGCCAAGCGCCGCCGAGGCGCTGCCAGGCCGCGCGACGCCGATCCCGACCGCGACCACGCATTTCGTCAATGGCAGCAAATTGACGCCGCCCTATCCGCAAGGCCTCGAGCAGGCCGTGTTCGGCCTCGGCTGCTTCTGGGGCGCGGAGCGGAAGTTCTGGGAACTCGGCGACGGGATCTACACCACCGCGGTCGGCTATGCCGGCGGCCACACGCCGAACCCGACCTATGAAGAGGTGTGCTCGGGACGCACCGGCCACACCGAAGTCGTGCTGGTCGTGTTCGACCCGAAGAAGATCTCCTACGAGAAGCTCCTGAAGACATTCTGGGAGAACCACAACCCGACGCAGGGCATGCGCCAGGGCAACGACATCGGCACGCAGTATCGTTCTGCGATCTACACGTTCAGCGACGCGCAGCACAAAGCCGCCGATGCGTCGCAGGCGATGTATCAGAAGGCGCTCGCTGCCAAGGGCCTCGGTGCGATCACGACGGAAGTGGCACCGGCCGGCGAGTTCTACTTCGCCGAGGACTACCATCAGCAATACCTCGCCAAGAATCCGGCGGGCTATTGCGGGCTCGGCGGCACCGGCGTGTCCTGCCCGATCGGCGTCGGCGTCACCGCCTGATCGCCCTGTGATGCGCTAAATCGAGGGGGAGGCGGGCTTTCCGTCTTCCCATTCGGTTCTCGAAAACCCTTTGTTAACCATAAGTGGTGCAAGACTGGGCTTGTCTCGCCGTTGAGGGATAGGTCCGGTGCCGGTTGCACGCGCGTTACGATTGCCGATCACTGCCGTTGTGGCTGCGCTCGCGCTGTCTGGCTGCATGAGCACGTCGGGTCCGGTTGCTGTCGGGCCGCAAGGTGTCGATGCCGTCACCTATGGACCGGCCTATGCATCCGCCCCGGTTGCCGATGCCGGCGGTGGTGGTGCCATCAGCGCACTGCGTTCCGCCTTTGCCAGTACTTCTCCTAGCTATGGCTATGCCGCGCCGGGTGCCGCCCCGGTGGTTTATGCCGCCGCGCCGGGTGGGCCCGCCGGTTACGACAACTCCTATCATCTCGGCCCGGGCGACAAGCTCCGCGTCGTGGTCTACGGCCAGGAAGGCCTGACCAACTCCTACGCGATCGACGCCGCCGGCTCGATCACCATGCCGCTGATCGGCTCGGTGCCGGCGCGCGGCCGCACGCCGGCCGGGCTCGCCGGTGAAATCTCGGCACGGCTGCGCAACGGCTTCATCCGCGATCCTTCGGTGGCGGTCGAGATCGAGTCCTACCGGCCGTTCTTCATCCTCGGCGAGGTCCAGGCTCCCGGCCAGTATCCCTACGTCCCGAACATGACCGTCGAAAGCGCGGTCGCGATCGCCGGCGGCTTCTCGCCGCGCGCCAAGCGCGACAGCGTGACGCTGACCCATACTGATGCATCCGGCTCCGGCCGCTTCGTGGTGCCGCTGGGCACGCCGATGAGCCCGGGCGATACGGTGTTCGTCGGCGAGCGCTGGTTTTGACCACCGCTCGTCATGCGCGGGCTTGACCCGCGCATCCATCTACGAAGAGTCTTCCGAAGATGATGGATTGCCGGGTCAAGCCCGGCAATGACGGTCAGCGCAAATGCTTCCCGAAAAATTCCATGCTGCGCGGCCAGGCGATGTCGGCGCTCGCCTTGTCGTAGCTTGCGCGCTCGTCGCAATGGAAGCCGTGCTGCGCGCCGGGATAGATGAAGACCTCGACCCCGGGCCGCTTCGACTTGATGGTCTCGACATCGCTCAAGGGAATGCCGGCATCCTTCTCGCCGAAATGCAGTTGCGTCGGCACGGCCGGCTTGTCGTCGGCGAAGCGGATGACGGCGCCGCCGTAATAGCCGATCGCGGCCGAGAGCCCGGTCAGCTTGGTGGCGGCCGCATAGGCGATGCTGCCGCCAAGGCAGAAGCCGATGATGCCGACCGGGCCGACCGACTTCACCGCGTCGATCGCCGCCTGGCTGTCGCGCAGCATCGCGGCAAAGTCCGGATTGGCGACGAACTTGCGCGCTTCGGCCACCTCATCGGGGGAGTAGCCGCTCTGGAAGTTCGGCGTGATGCGGTCGAAGATCGACGGCGCAACCGCGACAAAGCCTTCCTTCGCCAGCCGGTCGCAAACCGAGCGGATGTGGTGGTTGACGCCAAAGATCTCCTGGATCACCACGATCGCGCCCTTCGGCGCGCCGGCGGGATCGGCGCGATAGGCGCCGAGTTCAAATCCGTCCGAAGCCTTCAGTTTGATGTCTTGTCCCATGGTCCATCCTTGTCATGTTGGGGGTTGCATGAAGGTCATCGACGAGGCTTAGCGCCACATCCAGTTCTCGCCCCAGTCGCCCTTCCAGCCGGCGAGCCGGCCTTTGCGGAATTGCAGATAGAAACGGTCATGGTGCGGAAACAGCCCGCTGCCGCCGAGGTCGCGGAAGGTCAGGAAGATCTCGTTGCCGGGCCGCCCGCTGACATGAGTGAAGGGGGTGCCGAGCGCGCGTTGTGCATCCGCGACGTCCATGCCGAACACCAATGGTGTGCTGTTCGACAGCGTCGCGGTGAAGGTCGGCGTGGCCGGGTCGGCGAACGGCCGCAGCTTCTGGGCGTTCGCTGCAGTCGCGGCCGCCGTCAGCAACAAGGCGACGACAATCGTCTTCATGAGGCGGCCTTTCCCGGCGCGTTGGCCTCGAGGCCATCGAGGAACGGCAGCACGGCGGTGATGAACGCCTGCGGTTGGTCGATGTTGACGGCATGGCCGGCGTTCGGAATCACCGCCTTCTGCGCGCCTGGAATCTTCGCCGCCATGTAGTCGGACGCCGCCAGGAACGGCGTGTCGTCGGCCCCGACCACGACCAGCGACGGGACCTTGATCCCGGGCAAGGACTCGATCACCCGCGCATCGCGTTGCGCCAGCATGCCGCGCGCGGCGAGCGCCAGGCCCTTGGCATTGCGATGCGTGACCGACGCGCGCTCGGCACTCGCCGACTTCAGCACCTCGAGCCCTTCACGATCGAAACGGTCGCCGGTGTCGCGGGCGCGCGTGTTCCAGACCTCGCGGGCGTCGTCCTTCTTGAATCCCGGGCCGGTGTCGATGATCAAGAGCGCGCGCACCCGCTCCGGATGGGCGCGGTGGAAGGCAAGCGACATGTAGCCGCCGAGCGACAGGCCGCCGACGATCGCCTTGTCGGCGCCGGCAACATCGAGCAGGGCGGCGATGTCGCCGACCGTCGTCGCTTCACTGTAAGCATCCGGATTGTCGGGATAGTCGGACTGGCCGTGTCCGCGCATGTCCCACAGGATCAGCCTGTGCCGCTTCGACAGCGCCTCGATCTGGCCGTGCCACATCGCAGAGGTCGACGAATAGCCGTGGGTGAGGATCAGGGGCGGGCCGCTGCCGTGAATCTCGTAATAGATATCGACGCCGCTGCGGTTGAGCTTGGCCATTGACGGGCTCCTTCTGTGGTCGATGTCGGGTCCGGCAGCGCTACCGACCTTGGTAGGAGGCATCGATACGGCATCAATACTGGCATTTCAAAAGCTTCATGCCGTTGCCGCATCGCACAACGGATAGTTTCCGAAATTTATTCCTTTCGAGCAATTCCAAATTGGATTGCCTCCAGCCGGGAACCGGATCATTGTTTCGGCAACTGTCGCTTACCCGGTGGGCGCCGGCCATGACCCAACAGTGAGTTGCCGCCGTAAGCGGCTTCCGACACCGGAAGGGGAGAGAGATGCCAAATCTCAATATCAACGGACGGAATATGTCCGTCGAGGCGGCCAATGACACGCCGCTGCTTTGGGTCATCCGCGAGCAATTGCAGATGACGGGCACCAAATTCGGTTGCGGCGCCGGTCTCTGTGGCGCCTGCACGGTTCACGTCAACGGCGAAGCGGTGCGGTCCTGCCAGACCTCGCTCGCCGACGCCGTCGGCAAGAAGATCACCACCATCGAAGGCCTCTCCGCCAAGGGCGAACATCCCTTGCAGAAGGCCTGGGTCGCCGAGCAGGTGCCGCAATGCGGCTACTGTCAGTCCGGCCAGATCATGCAGGCGGCAGCGCTGCTGTCGAAGAACACCAATCCGACGAAGGAAGAAGTGGTCGCGCATATGGACG
This sequence comes from Bradyrhizobium sp. B120, assembly GCF_049075665.1. NCBI lineage: Bacteria > Pseudomonadati > Pseudomonadota > Alphaproteobacteria > Hyphomicrobiales > Nitrobacteraceae > Bradyrhizobium > Bradyrhizobium sp. B120. The sequence goes on from NZ_CP185242.1 coordinate 241,986, forward strand.
GCAATCTCTGCCGTTGCATGACCTATTCACGAATCCAGAAGGCGATCATGCGCGCTGCGTCCGACATGCGCACCGCATCGGCCACCGGATCCGAGCGGAGGGCCACATGAACAAGCACGTGAAAAACCTCGCTCCCGAGACGACCGATCTCAGCCGCCGTTCCTTCCTGGTCGGCACCGCTGCAACCGGTCTCGTGCTCGGCTACGCCGCGTCCGGCATCGATGAGGCGCTCGCGGCACCCGCGCCCGCCAACGTCGAGCCGAGCGTCTGGTATTCGATCGCGCCCGATGGGCTCGTCACCGTGACCTGCGGCAAGGCCGACATGGGCCAGCACGTCGCCTCGACGATGGCGCAAATCGTGGCCGAAGAGCTCGGCGCGAACTGGAAGGACATGCGGGTCCAGCTCGCCTCCAACGATCCGAAGTTCAACGATCCCGTGCTGGGCGCGCAGATCACCGGCGGCAGCTGGTCGACGATGATGAACTTCGACGCCATGAGCCGCGCCGGCGCCGCCGGCCGCATCGCACTGACCGAGGCGGCGGCGGCCTCGATGGGCGTGCCGGCCAGTGAGCTGGTGGTGCGCGCGTCGACGATCAGCCATCCGAAGTCGAAGAAGTCGATGTCGTTTGCCGAGGTGGTGAAGAGCGGCAAGGCGACCAAGACCTTCACGGCGGATGATCTGAAGGCGATCAAGCTGAAGTCGGCCGACCAGTACACCATGATCGGCGTCTCGGTACCGCAGCTCGACATTCCGTTGAAGGTCAACGGCACGGCCAAGTACGGCATCGACGTGATGCTGCCGGGCATGGTCTATGGCGCGCTGGTCACCCCGCCGGTCCGCTACGGCGCCACCGTGAAGTCGGTGGACGATAGCGCGGCCAAGAAGGTGCCGGGCTTCATCAAGGCCGTCACCCTGGACGACAAGACCACAACCACGAGCGGTTGGGTCGTCGCGGTCGCCAACACCTATGCGCAGGCGAAAAAGGCGGCCGAAGCGCTGAAGATCAGCTATGACGGCGGCCCGAACGCCAAACTGTCGAGCGAATCGCTGTTCGCCGAGGCCAAGCGGCTGCAGGGGCTCAGCGATTCCGGCGAGTTCTTCGTCAAGGACGGCGATCCGAACGCAGCCTTCGGCACGGCGGCCAAGGTGTTGGAGGCGGAATACACCACCAACATCAACATCCACGCGCCGATGGAGCCGATGAACGCCACCGCGGAGTTCAAGGGCGACATCCTGCACATCTATTCCGGCAACCAGTTCGCGACGCGCTCCGGTGCGATCGCAGCCGGCGCCGCCGGGATCGATCCGAAGTTCGTGGTGATGCACCAGATGTGGCTGGGCGGCGGCTTCGGCCGGCGTCTCGACGCCGACATGATGGTGCCCGCGGTGCAGGCGGCCAAGGCCGTCGGCAAGCCGGTCAAGGTCATCTACACGCGCGAAAACGACATGACGATGGATTTCTCGCGTCCGCTGACCTACCAAAAAGTAAAGGCTGGCGTGGACGGCGACGGCAAGCTCGTCGCATTGAGCCACGACGTCGTCTCGGCCTGGCCGACCCAGCGTTGGGGCATCCCCGACTTCCTGTCGCCCTCGGTCGACAAGAAGGGACCGCTCGATGCGTTCACGGTGAACGGTTCGGACTTCTTCTACACCGTCCCCAACCACTATGTGCGGGCGATCAAGAACGAGATGGCGCACAACGCCACCCCGTCGGGTCAGCTCCGTTCGGTGGCGCCGGGCTGGACGTTCTGGGCGGTCGAAAGCATGGTCGACGAGATCGCGCATGCGACCGGCAAGGATCCGGCCCTGCTTCGGGTCGAGCTGCTCGACGGCAAGGGCAAGAACGACGGCGGCGCGCAGCGTCTCCGTAACACCTTGCTCGCGGCGATGGGTCTCGCCGGCTACGGCACCAAGAAGCTGCCCAAGGGCGAAGGCATGGGCGTTGCCTGCGTGTCGTCGCAGGAGCGCGCCACGGCGAGCTGGACCGCCTGCGTCGCCCACGTCGCGGTCGCGCCGTCGGGCGAGGTGACGGTGAAGAAGCTGACGGTTGCGACCGACGTTGGTACGCAAGTGAATCCCGACGGCATCCGGGCCCAGGTCGAGGGCGCGGCGCTGTGGGGCATGTCACTGGCGCTGTTCGAGAAGGCGACGTTGAAGGACGGCGGCATCGAGCAGACCAATTTCGACACCTACACGCCGCTTCGGATGAGCCAGCTGCCGGAAGTCGCGGTCAACGTCATCGCCAATGGCGAGAAGGCGACCGGCGTCGGCGAGCCTGCGGTGACGGTGGTGGCGCCGGCGATCGGCAACGCCGTCTTCAACGCGGTCGGCGCCCGCGTCCGCGGCCTGCCGATCACCGCGGAGGCCGTCAAGGCTGCGATGAAGGCGTAACGGCCTGAGCCAATGAAGACGCCGGAGAGCGCAGACCTCTCCGGCGTTTTTCTTCGCCCCAAGCGCCCGCCGGATGGTGGCGGCGTCGACGCCTTCGACGCTGCAAGAATTCACGATTCATTGGCGCTGCAGCTGCCCGCCATCATTTTCCGCCGGCCTGATTCTGCTGGCGGATTTGGCGGTTCCTCAAATTGTATCCATTGCGCTTAACCGCCGTTCAGCATCCCCATTAAGCCGGAGGGAACGCATCGTCAGATAGCGTCCGGTGTCGGTCGTTACCGCGACGGGGATGTCATGACTGCCTTGGCCAATAACCAGACTTCGAAGCGCCGCCTGCTGCTGGCGTCAGATCGAAGCGATCAGAGCAACGAACTCGCCAGCATCCTGCGCTCCGTGGGCGAGGTCGATACCGTTCCGACCTCGGATATTCCCGAGCATCCGGCCCGCGACCTCTCCGGCATTGTGGTCGACATCAATCTGCGCTCGCCCGAAGCCGTGCAAATGGTCCGCGCCAAGCTGCAGACCGACGCCTATCGCGAGATGCCGCGGCTGTTCGTGCTGGCGGATGCGCTGCATCACGCCTCGATGCAGGCCTGGGCGCTCGGCGCCACCGACACGATCTCGCGGCCGTTCGATGCGCGCGGCATCCTGCAGCGCATCCGCGCCGCGTTTCCCGACAACAGCGGCTATGACGAAACCGACCGCGGCAAGGCGCTCAATCGCGGCGTCGAAGCCGCGCATGGCGTCATGGTCAAGATGTTCGAGCGGATGCGCGCCGGCGAGCCGCTCAGGTTCGAGGACATCGTTGCCGCAGAAAACAAGATCCTCAAGGCGATCAAGCACAACTCGCTGCGTGAATGGCTGACCACGGTCGGCTGCCATCACCAGGAGACCTATCGCCACTGCCTGTTCGTGACCGGCTTTGCGGTGGCGTTCGCGCAGCATCTCGGTATGCGCGACGACGACCAGCGCCGGCTCGCCCGTGCCGCACTGCTGCACGATGTCGGCAAGGCCTTCGTTCCGGTCGCGCTGCTCGACAAGCCCGGCGCTTTCACGGTCGAGGAAATGGCCGAGATGCGCGAGCATCCGCGCCGCGGCTACGAGGCGCTGTCGGCGCAGGGCGGCTTCCCGCCGGAAATGCTCGACGTGATCCTGCATCATCACGAATTCCTCGACGGCACCGGCTACCCGAACGGCCTCAGCGGCAACCAGATCAGCGACATCGTCCGCGTCACCACGATCGTCGATGTCTATGCCGCTTTGGTCGAGAAGCGCGCCTACCGGCTGCAGTTCACCCACGCCAAGGCGTTCTCCATGATGGAGGAGATGGGCGGCAAGCTCGACCAGCAATTGCTGCAGGCGTTCCGCCCGGTGGCGTTCGGGCACTACTGAGCCTTTCACCGCGTCGTCATTGCGAGGAGCGATAGCGACGAAGCAATCCATGCTTCCGCTCGTGGCGCGATGGATCGCTTCGCTTCGCTCGCAATGACGGCTGACGGCGCTGGATCAGCCTCTCAACGCAAGTCGTCCTCCTTACCTCCGCCTAGATTTCGGCGATCATCGGCGCGACCGGTGCTTCGGCAGGTGAGGACGATCATGGACACGACAACGACCGGGGATCTCGATATCCCCGCCAACATCGCGGAAACCCTCGTCGATCCCGTCGCCTATGCCGACGACCGCATCCACGACAGCTACCGCTGGCTGCGCGCCAACAACCCGCTCGGCATCGCGCGGCCCGACCGCTTCGATCCGTTCTGGGTGGTGACCAAGCACGCCCATATCCAGGCGATCAGCCGGCAGAACGAGCTGTTCCACAATGCCGACCGCCCGACCACGCTGACGACGCAGGCGCTCGAGGAGCGGGTGCGCAAGATCACCGGCGGGCCCAACCTGGTGCGCTCGCTGGTGCAGATGGATGCGCCCGATCATCCGAAGTACCGCGCGCTGACGCAGGGCTGGTTCATGCCGGCCAATCTCGGCAAGTTCGAGGGCCGCGTCCGCGAGATCGCGCGCGCCACGGTGCAGCGCATGCTCGACCGCGGCGGTGCCTGCGACTTCGTCGAGGACGTCGCGCTCGGCTACCCGCTGCACGTCATCATGGAGATCCTCGGCGTGCCGGAGGCGGACGAGCCGCGCATGCTCAAGCTGACCCAGGAGCTGTTCGGCCCGCAGGATCCCGACACCGCGCGCGTCCGCGAGGCGCTGAGCGCGGAACAGGTCTCCGCGATGCTGCAGGCGATCGTCGCCGACTTCTCCGCCTACTTCCGCAAGATCACCGAGGAACGTCGCCAGAACCCGCGCGACGATCTCGCCACCGTCATTGCCAACGCGAAGATCGGCGGCGACTATATGCCGGAGCACGATCAGACCAGCTATTACATGATCGTCGCGACCGCGGGCCATGACACCACCTCATCCTCGACCGCGGGCGCGGTCTGGGCGCTGGCCAGGGACCCCGCGGAATTCGCCAAGGTGAAGGCCAATCCGGAATTGATCCCGGGCCTGGTCGACGAGGCGATCCGCTGGATGACGCCGGTCAAGCATTTCATGCGCTCGGCCACCGCGGATACCGAGCTCGGCGGCCGCAAGATCGCCAAGGGCGACTGGCTGATGCTGTGCTACGCCTCCGGCAATCGCGACGAGGACGTGTTCGAGGACCCCGATCGCTTCCGCAGCGACCGCAAGCCCAATCGCCACGTCGCGTTCGGCTATGGCGCGCATCTCTGCCTCGGCCAGTATCTGGCCAAGCTCGAGATGCGCATCCTGTTCGAGGAGCTGCTGCCGCACCTGAAATCGCTGTCGCTCGACGGCGAGGTGAAGATGACGCAGGCCTATTTTGTCAGTGGCCCGAAGAAGCTGCCGATTCGGTTCGAGGTGAACTGACGGTTATGGCTGTGGCTTCAGACAGGGAATGGCGAATCGCGAGCGCTCGTCACCTTGAAGGACTAAAGCTGCAGTTCAGGCGCTACGCACGCTGGAACAAAAGCTGGGACCACGATCATTGCGCCGCGTGTGGAGCAAAATTCGCCGAGCTCGATGGCCCCGAAATTCAGCATGAGGGCTACGCCACCCGCGAAGACTATCCCAAAGGCGCTTGCTATGAATGGATTTGCAAGGATTGCTTTGACGATTTGAAAGACTACCTGCAATGGTCCGCTGACTGCGCGTGAGCGCCGTCCTCGGTCGTCATTCCAGCATCTTCCTCAACTCCGCCTTCGCAACCTTCTCCAGCGTCGAGCGCGGCATCTCGTCGACGAAACGGATTTCCCGCGGCACCTTGAAGTCGGCGAGCGCGGAGCGGCAGGCGGTCATGACTTTGTCGTGGAGATCGGCAGGCAAGGCAGCGACGCCGGTTTGCGGGATGATGAAGACGACCGGAACCTCGTCCAGCATCGGATGCTTCTTCGCCACCACGGCGGCCTCGCGCACGCCCGGCACCACCGCGATCACCTGCTCGATCTCGGACGCCGCGACATTCTCGCCACCGACCTTGAGCATATCCTTGGAGCGATCGCCGAACTTGAGATAGCCGCGCTCCAGCATCGTGACGCGGTCGCCGGTGATGAAATAGCCGTGTTCGTCAAAGCTTTCGCGCGTCGCCTTTTCGTTGTGCAGATATTCGGCGAACAGCGACAGGCCGGGGATGCCCTTGATCAGCAGATTGCCGGTCTCGCCGACGCCGGTCGGCGCGCCATCATCGTTGGTGATGCGGATTTCGTATTCCGGCGCGGCGCGGCCGATCGACATCGGTGGGTTCGGCTGGTCGACCTCGCCGATGATGCCGTGGGTGATGGTCTCGGTCATGCCCCACCAGCCGATGATCTTGATGCCGAACAGGGCAAATGCCGGCGGCTCGTTCACGGCCGTGCCCCAGAGCCTGAACCTGTGGTTCTTCGGAACCTCGTGCTCTAGCAGCGCCTTCATGCAGAACGGGATTGTCGAGGTCCAGGTCGAGCCGTGCTCGAGCGCCACCGGCCAGAAGCGGCTCGCCGAGAAGCGCGGCTGGATCACGCAGGTCGAGCCGACCCACAGGCTCGCCAGCATCGAATAGGCCAGCGCGTTGGTGTGGAACAGCGGCAGATAGGTCTGGTGCACGTCGGTCGCGTGCAGGTCCTGGTGCGCAGCGTTGATCTTGGCGCCCCACAGTGCGTTGGCATGCGTCCATAGCACCGCCTTCGGCCGCGACGTGGTCCCCGAAGTGTATTGCACGCTGCACGGTGCCAGCGGATCGATCGGGCGCTTCGGCCGGTCAGCGCTCTCGGCGAACAGTGCGTCAAAGCTGTCGCCACGCGCGGGCGCGTGTGCCGGCGCCTGCCCCGCATCGTGCGAGGTTACTGCGATCCAGCGCAGCCCCTTGCAGTTGGCGGATAGCAGTTCGGCATAGGCCGGCTGGGTGATCGCGGCGACCGCGCCGCAATGGCCGGCAAAATAGTCGATCTCGGCCGCAGCCGAGCGGGTGTTGGTGGTGACGGCAATGGCGCCAAGCTCGACGCAGGCGAACCACGACATGATCGCCTCGACGCAGTTGTCGAGATGGATCAGGACATAGTCGCCCTGCTTGATGCCGCGCCTGGCGAGGCCCGCCGCGAGCGCGCCGACGCGCTCATCGAATTCGCCATAGCTCCAGCGCCGCGCCGGCGCATCGAACGGCGCCCAGATCAGGAACGGATGATCGCGGCGCACCTCGGCGCGCATCCTGAGCAGCCATGGCACGTCGAGCCCCGCAAACGGTCCGACGATGCCCGGCACTGGCTGTGAAGTCCTCATCTGTCCTCCCGCGCAGCCTTGCCGGCCGCCATTGATCTTGGTTGGGATCAGTTCTGCCACCGGCGTGCGTCGAGAGCAATTCGGGATTTGCAAAGTCATTTTGCGCTGATGCGACGAAGCAATTCCGTTCCGCCGCACGGAACGGATGGATCGCGCAGCTTGCCATCGGCGCGCATTCGCGCGAACAGCTGGCTCGCAATGACGAACGACAGCTAGCTTGGATCCCTCTCATACGACGAGATCTCGATCAGGCTGCCATCGGGGTCGCGGCAATAGACCGAGCGCAGCGTGCCGCGCGCGCCCTGCTTGGCGACCGGGCCTTCCTCGATCTTGACGCCATGGGCCTTCAGATGCGCGACCACCGCCTCGGGTGTGCTCGAGGTGAGGAAGCAGAGATCGTCGCTGCCGGCCGCTTCATGATCGGCGGTGAACCAGTCCATCTTGTCGGCGTCGCGCGGCCGCACATTGATCTTCTGGTTGCCGAACACCAGCGAGGTGCGCGGTGTCTTGCCCTTGCCGGGATCGAACACCTTCACCTCCATGCCGAGGATCCTGCTGTACCAGGCAACCGAGCGCACCACATCGGTGACGTTGATCACGAGATGGTCGAGCCCATTCACCTTGACGGACATGATCGATCCTCTTCGGTCCCGAGTCTTAAACAAGAATTCAACGCCTCGGGTCTGATGCAGAGCCGAGGCTTAGCCTTTCGTCTCGGGCGGTGGCGCACGTGTCGCACTGGCCGCTTCAGACATTGTTTGTTAAAACCGCGCCGCACGCAACGCAACAGAAACGGGCAGGGGTCAAACCCTGCGGATTGGGAGAGACTTCATGATTTCACGCCGCGCCGCGCTGGGCCTGATCGGGTCGGGGATTTCGACATTCGCGATCGGCCGCGCTTCGGCTGCCGACTATCCGGCGCGACCGGTGCGCTGGATCGTGGGCTATCCGCCGGGCGGCGCCACCGACATCATCGCGCGGCTGATCGGGCAGCGCCTGTCGGAGAAGCTCGGCCAGCAGTTCGTGATCGAGAACAAGCCGGGCGCCGGCAACAATATCGGCACCGAAGCTGCGATCAACGCCGAGCCGGACGGCTACACCGTGCTGCTGGTCAATCCGGCGAACTACATCAACGCCTCGCTCTACGCCAATCTGAAGTTCAATTTCGTGCGCGATGTCGCGCCGGTTGCTTCCTTCAACCGCGTGCCGAACGTGATGACCGTCAACAAGGACGTGCCGGCGAAGACCGTCGCCGAGTTCATCGAGTATGTGAAGGCCAACCCCGGCAAGGTGAACATGGCCTCTTCCGGCAACGGCACCTCGGTGCATCTCTCCGGCGAGATGTTCATGTCGATGACCGGCTGCAAGATGCAGCACGTGCCGTATCGCGGCGCCGCGCCCGCAATCACCGACATGCTCGGTGGCCAGGTGCAGGTGATCTTCGACAACATGCCTTCGATCATCCAGCACATCCGCTCCGGTTCGCTGCGCGCGCTCGGCGTGACCACGACGGAGCGCTCCTCGCAATTGCCGGACGTGCCGGCGATCGCCGAGACCGTGAAGGGCTATGAGGCAAGCGCGCTGTTCGGCATGGGCGCACCGAAGAGCACGCCGAAGGAGCTGATCGCCAAGCTCAACACCGAGATCAACGCCGTTCTCGCCGAACCCGACATGAGGAAGCGCCTGGTCGAGCTCGGCGGCGACTCGCTGATCCAGACGCCGGACGCCTTCGGCAACGACATCAAGGCCGAGACCGACAAGTGGAAGAAGGTGGTCGAGTTCGCCGGCCTCAAGGTCGAGTAGTCTCACACCGAACGCGCGGGACGAGTCCGGCAGCGAGCGCGGACTTGTCCTGCACCGCGGCTGCAAAAGTTGACCGGCCTTGATGCGGAATGAAGTGGCCTTCCGGAACCAGACCGGTTATGCCGCGCTTGATTGACTGCAGCTCTTCAGGACCGGAACGGGTGGGATGATGCGCACATCGCGATTGGCAGTGCTGATGTTGGGAGCAATGACGCTGGCCGCTATGGCCGGCATCGATCGCGCGTCCGCCGATCCCTATGATTACCCATGGTGCGCACAGGGCCCGAGCCTCGGCTATCCCGGCGAATGCGCCTATCGGACCTACGATCAGTGCCTTGCGAGCGTGTCCGGACGCTTTCTTGCTTGCGGAGAAAATCCGCGATTCCTGTTTCGCGAGCAGCTGGAGCCGGAGCAGCCTCGGCCGCACCGTCACCGGCATCGGCACCACCGGCAGTAGCCGCCGGCTGGGCGGGCGCTTCTGCTCTCCGCCTGCGATCGTCCCAACCGTCCGGCGTCGTGCCGCCCCGGCATTGACGTGATCGTGAAGCCGGGCGCTTGACGCCGCGCCGTTTGCGTCTATACTAAACCACATGGTTAAGTATCAGGACGAGACGCTGGACCGCACCTTTGCGGCGCTTTCCGATCCCACCCGCCGCGCGCTGCTGGCGCGGCTCGGCGAGCAGGAAAGCCTATCGGTGAGCGAGCTGGCGCAGCCATTCGCGATGTCGTTGCCGGCGATCATGAAGCATCTCGACGTGCTCACGGATGCCGGCCTGGTCGCGCGCGAAAAGACCGGCCGCACGGTGGCGTGCCGGCTCACCGCGAGGCCGATGGAGCAGGCGATGAACTGGCTCAATCGCTATGCGCAATTCTGGTCCGAGAATCTCGACCGCCTTGCCGCTTTTGTGGAGGAAGACCCATGGCAATTAAATCGGCAAACCAATCCGCAGCCGACGACGCCGGCCTTGCCGCGCGCCCAAGTCTCACCCTCACGCGGCGCCTCCGCGCCCGGCCGGAAAAAGTCTACGCCGCGTGGACCGAGCCGGAAAACCTAGTGCGGTGGTTCGGCCCGGGCCAGGTCAAGCCCGGCACGACGCAGGCCGAGCTCGACGTCCGTGTCGGCGGCCGCTACCGGATCAAGTTCACCGGTACCAACGGCGAATATCACGAGGTCGGCGGCATCTATCGCGAGGTGGTGCCGAACGAGAGGCTGGTGTTCAGCTGGGCCTGGCATTCGACGCCGGAGCGCGAGTCCGAAGTGACCGTGTCGATCAAGCCCGACGCCGGCGGCACGTTGCTCACTTTCCATCACGCGCAGTTCGTCGACGAGACCGCGCGCGACAACCACCAGCGCGGCTGGACCGAATTCCTCGGCAATCTCGCGCAATATGTCGACGCCTGAACCGCAAAGGAGCATCTCATGCAACAGCACAAGATCGTCTCGCGCGAAGAATGGATCGCAGCCCGCAAGGCATTGATGGCCGGCGAGAAGGAGCTCACCCAGGCCCGCGAAGCGCTGAGCCGGCAGCGCCGCGAGCTGCCGTGGGTGAAGGTCGACAAGGACTATGTGTTCGACGGACCTGACGGCAAGGTGACGCTCGGTGATCTCTTCAAGGGCAGGCCGCAGCTCGTGGTGCAGCATGTGATGTTCGCGCCGGAGTGGGACGCGGCCTGCAAGAGCTGCTCGTTCTGGGTCGACGGCTTCGACCGCATGGCCCCGCATCTCGCCGCACGCGACACCACGATGGTGGCGATCTCGCTTGCGCCGTTGGCCAAGCTCGAGGCCTTCAAGCAACGGATGGGCTGGACCTTCGACTGGGTCTCCTCGGGCGCCAATGACTTCAACTACGATTACGGTGTGTCGTTCACGCAAGGGCAGATCGATGCCGGGGACGCGAAATACAATTATGGAACGACCCCGCTCTATGGTCCCGAGCTGCCCGGCATCAGCGTGTTCTTCCGCGACGAGAACGGGAGCGTGTTCCACACCTACTCGACCTTCGCGCGCGGCCTCGACATGATGAATGCGGCCTATCACTATCTCGACCTGACGCCGCTCGGCCGCCACGAGGAGGGCTTGCCCTATCCGATGGATTGGGTGCGGCTACGTGACCAATACCAACCGGCGCCGGTTCAGGCATCCTGCTGTCACAGCTGACGAACGCTGACGCGCAGCGTTGGCGTTCGTCATCCCGGGGGCGATGCGAAGCATCGAACCACAGATGCGCAACTGCGCATCGGGGGATCTCGAGATTCCCCGGCGCGCAGTTGCGCGCCTGAGGTTCACGCTTCGCGCGCCCCGGAATGACAATAGAACCGCAGGAAACGCCCATGCCTTACGTCGATGGTTTCGTCGTCGCCGTGCCGAAGAAGAAACTCAAAGCCTACGCCCAGCTCTCGAAGATGGCCGGCAAGGTCTGGCGCGAACATGGTGCGCTGGATTATCGCGAATGGGTCGCCGACGACGTCAAGCCGGGCAAGCTGACCTCGTTTCCGCAAAGCGTGAAACTGAAGGCCGGCGAAACCGTCGTGTTTGCCTGGATCACCTACAAGTCGCGCGCTCAGCGCGACAGGATCAACGCCAAGGTGGTGGCCGATCCCCGTCTGGCGTCGTCAATGGATCCGAAGACGGCGCCATTCGACGTCAAGCGGATGATCTATGGCGGCTTTGCGAGTCTGGTGAAGGTCTGAGGCGGCACGGTTTCGCCGCAATCCGCGCAGTAACCGGCCGTTAAACATCACGCTCGGCACGCCGGGCGATGCCGCTTGCGTTTACTTGGCAATCCCGTATACTTTGCATTACAAAGTGCGGGCAAGATATGCGCGACCTCGACAAGGCGTTGGCCGATATTCTCGCGATCCGCAGCCAGATTGCGGCCGGAACCGCGTTCCGCGGCTACGGTCCGGCGACCGTCGCCGCCACCAGCGGCATCGCGCTGGTCACGGCGCTTGCGCAATATCTCTGGCTCGATGATCCGACCCATCATCCGATCGTGTTCCTCGCGGGCTGGGCCGCAGCCGCGTTGCTCTCTGCGGTCTTGATCTGGATCGAGATGCAGGCGCGCTCGCGGCGGCACCATTCGGGCCTTGCGGATGCGATGGTCCAGCAGGCGATCGAGCAGTTCGTTCCCGCTGTGATCGCCGGCGTGCTGCTCGCGATCCTGCAATGGAAATTCGCGCCCGAGACGCTGTGGATGCTCCCCGGCCTGTGGCAGGTGCTGGTCAGCCTCGGCGTGTTCGCCTCGGTCCGGCTGCTGCCGCGCACGATCGCGCTCGGCGGCGCCTGGTATTTCCTGTCGGGCTTCACGGTGCTGCTGATCGCAAGCCAGAGCCACGCACTGTCGCCCTGGACCATGGGCCTGCCATTCGCGATCGGCCAGTTGCTGCTCGCAGCACTGTTGTATTTCGCTTCCGGAGGCAATGATGCCGAAGACTGACCTGACCACCGCGCCATTCGCCTATGACGGCCTCGACCGCGTCATCCACGAGAAGGCGCGGCTCGGCCTGCTGACCTCGCTGATGGCGCATCCGAAGGGGCTCGCCTTCGCCGATCTCAAGCAGCTCTGTGGCCTGACCGACGGCAATCTCAGCCGGCATCTGCAGGTGCTGCAGGAGGCCGGACTCGTCGACGTCATCAAGGGCTATGAAGGCAATCGCCCGCACACCACCTGCCGTTTGACCAAGAGCGGCCGCCGCCGTTTCCTCGATTATCTCGCCGTGCTCGAGCAGCTTGTGCGCGACGCGGCCAGCGCCGCCGGCAAGGACGAAGGCAGGTCTGGCCGCCTTGGCATCCAGCCGATTTGATCATCCCATTTTTGTCCGGAGACTTTGTGATGCAAAGTAACGTCGCGCTCAAGCCGGAGGTAGTCGGACGGCTTCACGTCGGCATCATCATGGACGGCAACGGCCGCTGGGCGACACGGCGCGGCCTGTCGCGGCTGCGCGGACATGAGGCGGGCGTCGAGGCGATCCGCCGCATCGTCGAGGCCGCACCGGACCAGGGGGTCGGCACGCTGACGCTCTACGCGTTCTCGAGCGACAATTGGCGCCGACCGAAGGCCGAAGTCACGGCGCTGATGGGGCTGCTGCGGTTCTATCTCGCCAACGAGATCGCAGCCCTCGTGCGCAACGGCGTTCGCCTCACGGTGATCGGCCGCCGCGACCGGCTGCCCGACGGCATCGCCGCCGCGATCACGCGCGCCGAGGCCGAGACCGCCCACGGCACCACATTGCATCTGCGCATCGCGATCGACTATTCGGCGCGCGACGCCATCCTGAACGCTGCGGCGCGCGTCGCCGGCGCAGGCCCGCTCAGCCGCGAGGCCTTTGCCGATCTCATCACCGGCGAGGCCGGCCTGCGCGATGTCGACCTGATCATCCGCACCTCGGGCGAGAAGCGGCTGTCGGACTTCCTGCTCTGGGAGGGCGCCTATGCCGAGCTGCATTTCACCGAGCGGATGTGGCCCGAATTCGATGCCGACGATCTCGCCGACGCGCTCTCTTCGTTCCATCGCCGCGAACGCCGTTTCGGCGGGCTGACCGCGATTGCACCGGCGGAGGTGCCGAACCTCTAGCGCGTCAGCCGCGCCAACTGTTCTCTTCTCAAAGCCCGGCCGGGGGGTTGGGCTCTCTTCCACAAAGATGCGGGGACGAACGATCACGCCAACCAAAGCGGGAGCGATCATCCATGCGCATACTTCTCATCAACGTGCCGCATCCGGCGATCGGCAGCCGGATCCCCGACGACCATTTGCCGCCGCTCGGCCTGCTGTCGATCGGCGGTCCCCTGATCGACGACGGACATGAAGTCCGGCTGCTCGATGCCGAGTTCGGGCCGATGCCGCTTGCTGCCATCCTGGCGGAGGCATCGCGGTTTTCGCCGGATGCGGTGTTGTTCGGCCATTCCGGCTCGACCTCTGGCCATCCGGTCATCGCCGAGGTGGCGCAGGCGATCGTCGGGGCGGTGCCCGGGACGCTGATCGTCTACGGCGGCGTGTTCCCGACCTATCACTGGCGCGAAGTGCTGCGCGAGGAGCCCTACGTCACCGCGATCGTGCGCGGCGAGGGCGAGGAGACTGCGCGCCGCCTGATGCGGGCGCTGGAATATGGCGGCGATCTTGCCGGCATCGACGGCATCGCATTCCGCGACGATGATGAGCCGCGCGCCACGCGGCCCGCGCCGGTCATCCGCGATCTCGATGCCTATCGCGTCGGCTGGGAATTGATCGATCACGCGCGCTACAGCTACTGGGGCGGGCTCCGCGCCGTCGTGGTGCAGTTCTCGCGCGGCTGTCCGCACCTCTGCAACTATTGCGGCCAGCGCGGCTTCTGGACGCGATGGCGGCACCGCGATCCCGTGCGCTTTGCCAGGGAGCTGGCACGGCTCCATCGCGAACGCGGCGTCAAGGTGATCAATTTCGCCGACGAGAACCCGACCGTCTCGAAGAAGGTCTGGCGGGCTTTTCTGGAGGCCCTGATCGCGGAGAATGTCGATTTGATCCTGGTCGGCTCGACCCGCGCCGACGACATCGTCCGCGATGCCGACATCCTGCATCTCTATAAGAAGGCGGGCTGGCAGCGCTTCCTGCTCGGCATGGAGAACACCGACGAGAAGACACTGCAGCTGATCCGCAAGGGCGCGACCACCACGATCGATCGCGAGGCCATTCGCCTGATGCGCCAGCACGGCATCCTGTCGATGGCGACTTGGGTGGTCGGCTTCGAGGAGGAGACCGATCGCGATCACTGGCGCGGTTTGCGCCAGCTGTTGTCGTACGATCCTGATCAGATCCAGATGCTCTACGTCACGCCGCATCGCTGGACGCCGTATTTCCGTCTCGCGGCAGAACGGCGCGTCATCCAGACCGATCGCCGGCTCTGGGACTACAAGCATCAGGTGCTCGCGACACGGCACATGCCGCCGTGGCGCGTGCTGCTCTGGTTCAAGTTCACCGAGATGGTGCTGCAATGCCGCCCGAAGGCCTTGCTCCGCGTGCTGCTGCATCGCGACGCCGGACTTCGTCATGCGATGCGCTGGTACACGCAGATGGGGCGCCGGGTCTGGCCGCACGAGATTCTCGGCTTCCTGCGCGCCCGCAGGTTGAAGCACGGGCCGACGGTGCGGGAATTTTGGGGCGCGCCGCAGGATATGGAGGAGGAATCGATGTCGTCGCAGCGGCCCGAGCGCCGCGTCGGCACATCACGCGCAGCGTAGGTCGATACCGTCATGCCGTCTTCTGGATAACTGGCGCTGATGACTGGACGCCTGAGTCATCAGCACGATAATTTCCAGATCGGCTGCGCAGAACAAAAAGAACCGTGGCGGTCGAGGCGTCGAGTTGAGCATACAGGTTGCGATTCTAAAAATATTGGCCAGTCACGTCAGCGGCAGAGCTACGCTCGATTCACTCAAGCATGACCTCGCTATCCTTGCGTCGAGCGGTGACGATTGGCATGCGCGGATCAAGCGCTTGGCGTCGCGGGTTCCCGAACTCGACATCTTTAGCAATGGCTATGTGCTGCGTGACGTCGAAGGCTGGGAGATCACAGCGGCCGGTCGTGAGTTCCTGCGCGCGCTGGAGGCCGTCACTCAAGACAATCTGCCGCCTCAGCCATTGGCCGAGGCCGCGATCCGCGAAGAAGGCAAGCTGATCGTGATCGGTCACCGCTTCAGGAACAGAGCGCGGCCGCAGCGTAACCCGGAGCCGAGCACATCGGTGCGCCGCCGGCCGTTCCGCGAGCCGCGTTGAACCTCATAGCTCTGCGCGCGACCTAACTTCGGGACGTGGCTCTGGAGGTCGCAAATGACTGCTTTGGCTCAATCGATCGCACGCGTGTTTCCGGCCAATTCGCTTCGGAGCAATATCGCCCGGCATGTCCTGCTGTTCGGCTTTGCGGTCCTGTTCGTCGCGGTGCTCAGGGCGAGCTATGGCCTCGATCTCAGCGCGGGCTTCTTCTGATTTTTCCGGCGACACGTCATATTGGGTTAACCGGACCGGGATAGCTAAGCGAACGCTTCCTTGCATCTCGAACCCGGGTCGATCCTCCATGGACAAGCCGATGCGCTGCCGGTGCGGCAGGACGCGCACCATTGTGCTCGACAAGCATTTCCGGACCGCGCTGGTTTGCCCCAAATGCGATGAGATCGAGCTGGCCGGGCCGACCAAGCCGGAGGAAGAGGCATTGACCGAGCGATAGCGCGGTCGTTTTCGGCGCCGAAACACGCTAGGTTCCGTCTGACGAAACGGTCCAAAGCGAAACCCGATGCCGCATCCTTCCGACACTACCGCCGTAACTCCTGCTGACGTCACGCTTGCCGACGTGCGCCGTGCCGCCGACGTGATCCGGGATTCGGTCATGGTCACGGCGTGCAACGAGAGCCGCACGCTGGGCGAGATCTGCGGCTGCCGCCTGTTCCTCAAGTTCGAGAACCTGCAGTTCACCTCGACCTTCAAGGAGCGCGGTGCGCTGAACCGGCTGCAGGCGCTGACCCCCGAAGAGCGCAAGCGCGGGGTGATCGCGATGTCGGCCGGCAATCACGCCCAGGGCGTCGCCTATCACGCCAAGCGGCTCGGCATCCCCGCCACCATCGTGATGCCGGTGGGCACGCCGATGGTGAAGATCGAGAACACCAGGCGGCACGGCGCCGAGGTCATCATCACCGGGCAGACGCTGGAAGAATGCTTCGCGTTCGTCGGCGCGCATGCCGCCGAGCGCGGCCTGATCCTGGTCCATCCCTATGACGATCCGCTGATCATTGCCGGACAGGGCACGATCGGGCTCGAGATGCTCGCGGCGGTGCCGGAGCTCGATATCCTGGTGGTGCCGATCGGCGGCGGCGGGCTGATCTCAGGCATCGCCACCGCCGCGAAGGCGATCAAGCCGTCGGTGCAGGTGATCGGCGTGCAGGCCCAGCTCTATCCCTCGATGTACAATGCCGTCAAAGGCGCGCAGCTGCCGATGCGCGGCGACACGCTCGCCGAGGGCATCGCGGTCAAGGCGCCGGGGCAGATCACCACCAGGATCGTCCGCGACCTCGTCGACGACATCGTGCTGGTCAGCGAGGACCAGATCGAGCGCGCGGTCGCGACCCTGATCTCGATCGAGAAGACGGTGGTCGAGGGCGCCGGCGCCGCCGGCCTTGCGGCGGTGCTCGCGGCACCGGAGCGCTTTGCCGGCCGCAATGTCGGCCTCGTGCTCACCGGCGGCAATATCGACACCAGGCTGATCGCCTCGGTGCTGACCCGCGAGCTGGCGCGCGAGGGGCGGTTGACCCAATTGGCGCTCGATATCGTCGACCGGCCCGGCCAGCTCGCGGCGGTGTCGATCCTGCTTGCGGACGCCGGCGCCAACATCATCGAGGTCTCGCATCAGCGCACCTTCTCCGACCTGCCGGCCAAGGCAACGCTGCTCGAGCTTGTGATCGAAACCCGCGACCGCGGGCATTTGGAAGAGGTGTTGGCGAGGCTCGGCGCCGAAGGATTTGTCGTGCACGAGAGGTAATCGACGCTGTACCCACCCGCGAGTCGAAGCACGCAATCCGTCATCCTGAGGAGCGCCAACGGGTCCGCGCGAAGCGCGGCCCGATGACAGGCTCCGCGCGTCTCGAAGGATGCACGGCCACCAGCCGGGCCGTCGATCCTTCGAGACGGCCGCTTCGCGGCCTCCTCAGGATGACGGGTGGTAGGCCGGCGAGCTACGTTTAGTCTTCACCCGCCGCGAGCTCGGCGAGCTTCGCGATCGTGTTGATGTTGCGCGCGGTGCCGTTGGCGGCGGCGGGGATCTTCAGCTTCGAGCGGCCCATGCCGCTGCCATAGGCGACATAGATCTCGCGCTTGCCGAGCCGCATCTGCTCGTCCTGCTGGCCCTTGACGTCCTTCAGGGCATCCTTGGGCGGTGGCGCGTCGAGGAAGATCGCGACCGTCGTGTTCGGCAGCGCTTTCGGAAACGGATTGGACTTCAGCACCGCGGCGATCTCGTCCGCGCTCCGCACTGCGACGCCGACCGGTTTGCCGGCATAGGCGTGCAGCCGCTGCTCCAGCGCGGCCTTGACCTTAAGCGCGCCGAGCTTCGAGGAGAACACGACATTGCCGCTGGCGATATAGGTCTGCACGTCGGCAAATCCCGCATCGACGCACATCGCCTTCAACTCGGTCATCGCCAGCTTGCCGGTGCCGCCGACATTGACCGCGCGCAGCAGAGCGACATAACGCGGCATCACGACCTCACGTCAGCAGCAGCGCCATGCCCGGATCGCCCTTCTGCATCGCGCGCTGATAGGCCGGGCGCGCGGCGATGCGGCCGAGATAATTCCTGATGTTGGGGCAGCGGCCGAGGTCGTAGGGCAGGAAATAGCGCATCGTCGTCAGCGAAAAGCCGATCATGATATCGGCCGTGGTGAACACCTCGCCCGCGAGATATGCGGCGTCGCGCACCCGTGCCTCGATCAGATCGAACGAGCGGTCGACCCGCGCCCGGGTCGCGATCAGCATCGGATTGTCGGCCGCGAGGTTGAGCCGGTTCAGGATCATGCTGCGGCCCATCTGCGCCTGCAGCGTGCCGTTGGCAAAGTGAAACCAGTACAGGAACTGCGCGAAGTCGGGATGGTCCGATGTGAGCGTCAGCCGTCCATTGCCATATCTTGCGACGATGTACTCGACGACCGCGCCGGATTCGGCCAGCACCAGGGCGCCGTCGGTGATGACGGGCGCGGCGCCGATCGGATGCAGCGCCTTGTAATCGGCCGGCGCCAGCATCGTGACCGGATCGCGCGTGGTGCACTTCAGCTCGTACGGGATCTCAAGCTCCTCGCACAGCCAGACGATGCGCTCCGATTGCGACTTGCCGAGATGGTGAACGGTGAGCATGCGCGCTCCTTAACTAGGCGTCCGCTTTCTTCTTCGCAGGCTTCTTGGCCGGCGGCGGCTCTTCCATCGCCTTCTTCATGGCGCGGGCATAGGCGTCGGCGGCGTTCTCCGCGGAATTCTGCAACCGCTTGGCGGTCGCGGTCGCGTTCAGGACGGTGCTCTTGGCGAGGAAGCGGAAGCGCGCCTTGGTCTCCTTGTCCTTGGCCTTGGCGGCCCGCGCGACCCAGACGGCCTGGCGCTTCTTGGCAGCCGCCATCACGGCCTTGGTCTGCGCTTTTGCGGTTTGCCGGATGACGGCGTCGAGGTCGGCTTCGGCCATTCAGATACACTCATTGACTGGACGTACGCCGGGGTGGGCGCACGGTGGGAGGAGGGGGAGGTATCACTAGCGCAACCCGCGCCGTTTGAACATGCGATCCTTTGCGATGCCCCCGACGGGCGTGGACAGGCGGATGGTTGCGCGCTCTCTATTCAGGCAAGGCGCACGGTTTCGATTTCGCGGACAATGATCTGATGACTGCCGATGCAGTTAACCGTGTTGCCGGCTTCTTCCAGGCCCGTCTGAACGCAGCTTGAGTCTCAGTCGGCGGACGACCCCGGCGGCACCTTGGCGCCGGCGAGCAGTCCGGCCAATTCCACCTGTCGGCCAAGCCCGGTCTTCGCCAGCACGGCCTTGAGCTGGTTGCGCACCGTTTCGCGGGAGATGCCGAATGCGACGGCGATGGCCTCGACGGTTCGTCCTTCGCCGATGCCGCGCGCGACGCGCGCCTCGGCCGGCGTCAGGTCGAACAGACCCTGCAGCACTTCCGCGGTCGGCACCTCCGATGGCACCACCGGCGTCACGATCACGATCGCCAACGCGCGGTCGAACAGATCGCGCGCCGCGCCCTGGATCGGGACCAGATGCACGATCAGCGGCGGCCGATCGTCCTGGGCCGCGATCGGCACCGAGCGGACTTCGGCGCCGATGAGACCCTGATCGAGTGCCGCCACTGCCTGTGCGAACAGCGCGTCGGCGGTAGCTGCCGCCAGCGTCAGGCGATCGCTGCGATCCTGCATCACGTCGGGCACCAGGCGGTCGAACAGCGTGTTGGCGGTCATCAGACGGCCGCCGCGCCGCAGCACCGCCGCGGGCAGTCCAAGCATCGCCAGCGACTCGGTTGCCGCCCTGGCGCGCTCCATTCCGAGCCGCGCCGACAGCAGCGCCGCCCGCGCCAGATGCGGGCGTAGCGCGTCGAGCTGCTCGATCGCTTCCCGCTCGATCGGTCCGTGCTGGTACTCGCGCTCGACGCTGTAGATCAGCACGTCGCCGCTCGGCACCGGGATCGCGGTGCCGGCGCCCCATCCGAGCCCGCGCGGACGGAAGAACTCGCGGATCTGGAAATCCTGCTGCACGTCCTCGGGCGTATCGAACACGTCGATGTCGCGCAGGAAGCCCGCATGGTTGGCCGCGAGCAGGCGTGGCAACCGTCCGTTGCGCTCGTGCCAGCCACCCTCGACATAGGCAACCGTGTCGTCGTGCATGTCGGGGGATGCGACCCAGCGGACGTCGTGTGGGGCTGCGGTCAGCAACACGATACCGCGGGCCCGCGCGATCGCGCCGACCTGATGCAGCACATTCGGCCACAGCTCAGGGACGACCGCGGCCTCATAGGCCAGTTCAATCAGATGCTCGTGCAGGTTGTTCGCCATCGGCTATTCCAGGAAATATTGCTGCCCAACAGATTAACCCCTCGACCGCGAAAGTATTGCGTAGAGCAATTCAACCCAAGCCACGAGTCCGGGCTATCCCGGTGCGCGTGCGCGCGCATCACGGGAATCATGGTGTTTTCGTCGGCCTTGTTCGCGGTTTTCGCGCGGGCGTGGAAGGCCTCGCGCGTTTGGCTGCGACCCGATGCGCGGCGGCCAGCGCAGCCTGCGCCCAGACGACGAGTTCGTCGGGCTCATCGAACAGCCGTTCCGGCACCCGCCAGAAGGCGAGATCGATGGTCGCGCCCTGCTTGGCGTAGTTGAGCGGCGGGCTCGCCGCCGCCTCCTTGAAGGTCTCGCGGTTCTGATCGTCGACCCGCACGTAGAATGTATTGTCGGTGACCATCCCGAGCATCACGCCGTCGCAGAACACGCCGGTCTTGCCGAACATGCGCCGCATCGTGATGCCGCCGAGCGACGCGAGTTGCTCGCGCAGGAATTCGGCAAAGGCAGGACTGGCAACCATTCCCGGTCTCGCAGGGCAATCAGGCCTGCGGAATGATGACCGGAACCTCAGCGTCCGACAACTGCCGTGACGCGATCCGGAATCCGGGAAGGAGGTTACCTGGATGCTTGGGAGCGGGTGAATTGGCCGAATGGCGAGGCTAGCAGGAAGCGCTCGCCCGAAGCTGTCGGGAGGACACCTCGGTGCCCTCCCGACATCGACACTTAGTTGCAGCCGCAGCCGTGCGAGCGGCCGCCGCCTTGACGGTCAAGACCTGACGATCATCGCCGCGTGTGGCGAAATTGAACCCGCGTGACAGTCAGACATCTTTCCGAAGCATCTCGAAACGTATTCGGATGAATTGCTGCGGCGCGAGGCTTGTAAGCGTCACACGTTTGCAACGCTGCGCGCGATCCTTCGACCATGAACATCCTTTAATTTGTATCCGCGCGACTTGTCGCGCCTGCTAGGCGGCGATCCGTGACATGCAGTCGAGCCATCGCCGGCTCGGGGAGGGCCGATGATCAGCCGCAGGGCGCTTTCCGGATTGTTGATGACGCTGGTCGGGCCCTCGTCGGTCACCGGCAACACGCTAACGCTGAGTCACTGCCAGGGATCGTGCGCGAATGTCGATCTGCCGGCGCTCGGCTACGATACGTTCTGCCGGTCGTTCTTCGATATCGCGACGCGAGGAAAGCTTCGCGCCGTCGCCACCGGCCCGGACATTCGAAGGGAGATGCGCTCGCTGTTCCGGGAGCGGCGGCTGTATCGGCCATCGCACGACGAGATCCGGATTCTCTGGCGCGGCACCGCGGATGGATTCTCGGTCGTGAAGGTCGAGTTCGATCTGGAATGCGGCGTGCCGGTGCGCGGATGTCTCGGGATTCCCGACGGCGCGTTCAAGGGATTGATCCTGCTCGGCCACGGCATGGCGAGTACGCCGGAGCGGTGCTTCGATGATGCCGACAAGGATTACATGAACGCGCTCGGCAAGCAGCTTTGCCGGGACGGCTATGTCGTGTGGTGTCCGTACATCGTCCAGATCGGAAATCAGGAAAGCCAGAACAACATCGCCGCGATGCTGGCATCGCATGGCGTCTCCGCGCACAACGTGTCGTGCGCATCGATCGACGCCGGCGAAGCCGTCTGCCGGAAGCTGACCGGCGCGTCCGGTCTGAATGTCGGCGTCTATGGGGTGTCCTCGGGCGCCTTTCTCGCGCTGCATCTGGAAGCCGCGACAGGGCGGATGCGGCCGACTGTCGCCTCGGGATATATGCGTGACGAGAAGAAGTTTCTGATGTCGTCCGCGATCAGCAAGAACCTCGGCATCGAGCTTGCGGCCTACATTCATTTCGCCAACAGCCGCGCGAAGTACACCGGCGCGGAGCTGGCGTATCTGCTCTGTCCGTGTCCGCTGTTCGTCGAGATCGGCAGCCGCGATACTGCAAACGCGATCGAGCTCGGGCGGGATGAGAAGTTCGCGGAAATGCAGGCGGTCTATACATCATCGGCCCATCCGCGTCTGATCGACATGGATGTCTTCGACGGCGTCCACGAGGCTAGCGGCAAGCGCGCAAGGCCATGGCTGTACGGCCATCTGGCGTCGCCGGCCTATCAGGAGACGTCGCGTTTGAAGAACGCAATCGCGTTGTGAGGGGCGGCAGCCATCCTCGTTGCAATACGCCGCCGAGCCTGCTCCGTCTCGCAGGCACGGACGCCTGACTTCAATCAGCTCACCCTTTGGCGCATCACATTCATGAGAGCCGTCGGGGTCTGCGACGTGCCACGGGGCGGACGGCATGGTTGCATTCGCCATAGCATCGCAGTGGCGCGAGGTTTTCTCCAAGCGGCCTGTTGACGGGGTCGGCGAAACGGGGCGAGCACGTTACAGGATTGTCGGATTGGCCGCGTTATGATCTCCTGTGTTGCATCTTGCCTATCCTGACCTTCTCGGTCTGAGGGAACTCGACGTCATATCCGTCTCGTAGAGCTTGTTGGTAGCCGAAGGGTGGGACAGCATGAGTGGTACGGAACGAATGCTCGGCGGATTGGCAGGGCTTTTCGTATCGGCGGGATTGGCGGCCATCGGGATCTCGGCGGCCCACGCGCAGGCGGGTCCGCCCGGGCCGCCTGCCGTGGGTGTGTTCGACGCGGTGAAGCGGCCGGTGACCGAGACCAATGAATTTCTGGGACGCATCGAGGCTCCCAACCGCGTCAATGTGGTGGCGCGTGTCACGGCCTTCCTGGAAAAGCGGAACTTCGTCGAGGGCGCCGAGGTCAAGTCCGGCGACTTGCTCTATCAACTCGAGCGCGGCCCGTTCGAGGCCGACCTCGCATCGAAAAAGGCGCAGGTCGCGCAGCTGCAGGCGACCTTGGTCAACGCCAAGCTGACGGCCGATCGCGCCAAGGCGCTGCTCGGCGGACCGGCCGGTCAGCAATCGAGCGTCGACGCCGCAGTCGCCAACCAGCAGAGCCTCGAGGCGCAGATACAGGCCGCGCAGGCACAGGTCGACCTGTCTCAGATCAATCTCGATTATACCCTGATCCATTCCCCGATCGACGGCAGGATCAGCCGCACCGCGGTCACCGAAGGCAATGTCGTGACGCCGAGCTCGGGAACCCTGACGACGATCGTCAGCCAGGACCCGATGTATGTCACCTTCCCGGTGCCGGTGCGTGAGTCGCTCGATCTGCGCGAGCGCTATGCGACACGCGGCGGCTTCAAGGCTGTCGTGATCCGCGTGCGGCTGCCGGACGGCCGGCTCTACGACAAGGTCGGCGAGCTGAATTTCGTCAACAACACGATCGCGCAGAACACCGACACCATCACCTTGCGCGGCACCATCCCCAACCCGTCGACGTACACATCCGCCGAAACCGGCGGCGCGGTCCGCGAGCTCACCGACAACGAGTTCGTCACCGTGCTGCTGGAAGGCGTGCAGCCGGTCGAAGTGCTGGCGATCCCGCGTTCGGCGGTGCTGTCGGACCAGCAGGGCGAATATGTCTACGTCGTCGGCGCGGACAACAAGGCCGAGCAAAAGCGGATCCAGCTTGGGCAATCGACATCGACGATTGCCGCGGTGACGAGCGGCATCGCGCTCGGCGACAAGGTGATCGTCGAAGGATTGCAGAAGGTCAAGCCGGGCGAGGTGGTCGCGCCGGGACCCGCCAGTGCGCTGATCCAGTCCAGCATGAAGGTTTCGGCGGACGGCGGCGCCGGCAGCACGCCGAAAGCGACGGGCAACAACCCATGATTTCCGCTGTCTTCGTCGATCGTCCGCGGCTTGCGATCGTCATCGCGTTCGTGATCACGATCGCGGGCGCGCTGGCGCTGATGCAAATTCCGGTCGCCCAGTTCCCGGACATCGTGCCGCCGCAGGTCACGGTCTCGGCCGTGTTCCCCGGTGCTTCGGCCGAAGTGGTGGAATCGAGCGTCGCCCAGCCGCTGGAAGCGCAGGTCGTCGGCGTCGACAAGATGCTCTACATGAAGTCGACCAGCGGCAATGACGGCAGCTATACGCTGACGGTGTCGTTCGCGCTCGGCACCGACCCCGACATCAACACCGTCAACGTCAACAACCGCGTGCAGAGCGCGCTCGCGCAGCTGCCGACCGAGGTGCAGGCGCAGGGCCTGACGGTGCAGAAGAAGTCCTCGGCGGTGCTGCAGTTCATCGTGCTCTACAGTAAGAGCGGCGAGCAGGACCCGCTGTTCATCACCAACTACGCCATCATCAACGTGCTGGACGCAATCTCGCGTACGCCCGGCGTCGGGCAGGCCTCGCTGTTCGCCAAGCTGAACTATTCGATGCGGATCTGGTTCGACACCCAGCGCCTGACCAGCCTCAATCTGGCGCCGTCGGATGTGATCGCCGCGATTCGTGCCCAGAGCGTGCAGGCGCCGGTCGGCCGCATCGGCGCGCGCCCGATCAGCAACGACCAGCAATTCCAGTTCAACGTGCAGACCCAGGGCCGCCTGACGACATCCAAGCAGTTCGGCGACATCGTGCTGCGGGCCAATCCGGACGGATCGGTGCTGCGGATCAGGGATGTCGCCCGCGTCGAGATCGGCGCGCAGAACATGGATTCGGAATCGCGGATCGACGGCAATCCCGGCGTGCCGATGGGCATCTATCTCGCACCCGGCGCCAACGCCGTGACCACGGCCAAGGCCGTGCAGGCCACGCTTGCGAAGTTGTCGGAGCGGTTCCCGTCGGGGCTGACCTACCTCGTGCAGTACGACTCCACGACCTTCGTCTCCGACACGATCAAGGAAGTGATGAAGACGCTCGGCGAGGCCTTCGTGCTCGTCGTGATCGTGGTGTTCCTGTTCCTCGGCAATCTGCGCGCCACGGTGATCCCTGCGGTCGCGGTTCCGGTCAGCCTGATCGGCGCCTTCGCGGTGCTGCTGGCGCTCGGCTATTCCGCCAACACCGTCTCGCTGCTGGCGATGGTGCTTGCGATCGGCATCGTGGTCGATGACGCCATCGTCGTGGTCGAGAACGTCGAACGCGTCATGGAGGAGGAGCCGGAGCTGTCGCCGGCCGACGCCACCAAGAAGGCGATGGCGCAGATCACGGCGCCGATCATCGCGATCTCGCTGGTGTTGCTCTCGGTGTTCGTGCCGATTGCGTTCATTCCCGGCATCTCAGGTACGCTGTTCCGCCAGTTCGCGGTGACGATCAGCGCCGCGATGGTGATCTCGGCGCTGAACGCGCTGACATTGTCGCCGGCGCTGTGCGCCGTATTCCTGCGTCACGGCGGGCCGCGCCGAGGCATCATGGGACGGGTGCTCGGCGGTATCGACTGGATGCGTGACGGCTATGCCGGCGTGGTGCAGCGGCTGGTCCGCGTGGCGGTGTTGTCGCTGGTCGCGGTGCTGGTGTTCGCCGGCGCGGTGTTCGGCGTGTCGAAGATCACGCCGACCGGGTTCCTGCCCGAGGAAGATCAGGGCGCCTTCTTCATCGCCGTGCAGCTGCCTGACGGCGCGTCGGTGGCGCGCACCAGCGAGGTGACCAAGCAGGTCGAAGCGATCCTGAAGAAGAACCCGGCGGTCGACCACGTGCTGTCGATCATCGGCTTCTCGCTGCTCGACGGCGCCAGCGAGCCTAATTCGACATTCATGGTGGCGCGCATGAAGCCGTTCGCCGATCGCAAGGCTGTCACCGACTCGGTGCAGGCCGCGATCCGGCAGACCTTCATCGCGGGATCGCAGATCCGTTCGGCCTCGGTGCTGCCGTTCAACCTGCCGCCGATCATCGGGCTCTCGACCTCCGGCGGCTTCGAATATCAGCTCGAGGCGCTGGAAGGGCAGGATCCGGCTGCCCTCAGCAGCGTGATGGGTGGGTTGATCGGCGCCGCGAACCGCAATCCAAATCTGACCCGCGTATTCTCGACCTTCACTGCGACCAACCCATCGGTCTATCTCGATATCGACCGTGCCAAGGCGCAGGCGCTCGGCCTCAACATGGCCGACGTGTTCACCGCGCTGCAGGCCACGCTCGGCGGCATCTACGTCAACAATTTCAACCTGTTTGGCCGCACCTGGCAGGTCAACGTGCAGGGCGATGCGGCCGACCGCGGCGACATCCCCGATATCTGGCAGATCTATGTGCGCAACACCGGCGGTGAGATGGTGCCGATCCGCTCGATCGCAAGCTTGCGGATCGTCACCGGCCCGCAGGTGATCACGCGCTACAACAATTATCGCTCGGTCACGGTGAACGGCAGCCCGGCGGCGGGCGTGTCCTCGGGGACCGCGATTGCGACGATGGCCGACCTGTCCAAGACGACGCTGCCTTCAGGCTATTCCTATGAATGGACCGGCACGGCCTATCAGGAGCAGGCGGCTTCCGGCCAGACCGGCATCATCCTCGCGCTCGCGGTGCTGTTTGCCTATCTGTTCCTGGTGGCGCTGTATGAGAGCTGGACGATCCCGATTCCGGTGCTGCTGTCGGTTACAGTCGGCGTGCTGGGCTCCTATCTCGGCATCAAGCTCGCGGGCCTCAATCTCGATCTTTACGGCCAGATCGGCCTTGTGGTGCTGATCGCGCTCGCCGCCAAGAACGGCATCCTGATCGTCGAATTCGCCAAGGAGCAGCGCGAGGCCGGCCGGCCGATCGCGGAGGCCGCGACGATGGGCGCGCAGATGCGCTTCCGCGCGGTCATGATGACCTCGATTGCCTTCATCCTCGGCCTGGTGCCGCTGGTGGTCGCGACCGGCGCCGCCGAAATCAGCCGCCGTGCGGTCGGCACCGCGGTGTTCGGCGGCATGCTTGCCGCCAGCTCGATCGGTATTTTCCTGGTGCCGATGCTGTTCGTCACCTTCCAGGGCTGGCGCGAGGGTGTAAAGAACCGCTTCGGCCGTCGGGGCAAGGCGGAGCAGCCGGCATCGCATTAGCGCTTCAAGCGTGAACGACGAGCCAATGTGCGATGACGATCAGCCTAACCCCATCGCGCATTAGCGGCGCGGGTGAGGCGGGGCTATACTGCCCGCCTCAGCGATGGAGTTCTGGATTGAGCGTTGCCTTTACCAAGGAAGAAAGTGCCGAGACCGCGTCCGAAACGCTGTTGCCGGACCGCCCCATATCGCCGCATCCCAATCTGGTGACGGAAGCAGGACGCAAGGCGCTGGAGCGCCAGCTCCTGGAGGCACGCGAGGCCTACGAGACCGCGCAGCGGCTGGACGACGTCAATGAACGGCGGCGGCAGTCGGCGGTGCCGTTGCGCGACACACGCTATCTCACGGAAAGACTCC
This sequence comes from Bradyrhizobium sp. B120, assembly GCF_049075665.1. Classification (NCBI taxonomy): domain Bacteria; kingdom Pseudomonadati; phylum Pseudomonadota; class Alphaproteobacteria; order Hyphomicrobiales; family Nitrobacteraceae; genus Bradyrhizobium; species Bradyrhizobium sp. B120. Next base: position 269,765 of record NZ_CP185242.1, read on the forward strand.
GCACCGCGCAGGTCGTCCCCGACCCCGCCTCGACCGAAACCGTTGCCTTCGGCAGCACCGTGACGTTCAGCCGCGCCGATGGGCGGGTGCAGACCTATCGCATTGTCGGCGAGGACGAGGCCGATCCAAAGGCCGGCTCGATCTCTTTCGTGTCGCCTGTGGCGAGGTCGCTGATGGGGAAGGCCGTGGGCGACGTCGCAGGCTCGGGCGCCCAGGAGCTGGAGATCGTGGCGATCGCGTAGCGGATCGCAGCTCCCGATCACGCCGCCGGCAGAGCAAGCCGCTCGATCGTCTGAATATGCCGCGCGAGCAGGCTGCAGGCTTGCTCGATATTGCGGGCGCGCAGGGCCTGCAGGATCACGCGATGATCCTGGCTCGGCCGCGGCCGCCAGCCGGCGTTGCGCGCCATCGCGAACACCAGTCGTGAGTTGGCAAGTTGCAGGCCGTCGAGGCTGGCGAGCAGACGCGGCATCGCGCAAGGCGCCACCAGCGCGTGATGAAAGGCGCGATTGGCCAGCTCGAATTCCTGAACCGTCTCGGCGTTGTCGCCTTCGATCAGCGCGACCTCGATCCGTGCCAGATGGGCGGATGTGTACCTGGGAGCGGCATTGCGCAGCGCGACCACCTCGAGCGCGGCGCGCATCTCGGCGATCTCCTTCACCGACTTGGTGTCGAGCGGAGCAACCCTCACACCGCGACGGGGCACCGCAACGACGAGATGCTGCGCCTCCAATTGCCTGAAGGCCTCGCGCACCGGGACGTGGCTGGAATGAAATTCCCGCGCGACATGGTCCTGCCGGAGCGGAGCATCCGGCGCCAATGCGCCGCTGATGATGCGCTCGCCGATCGCCTCGGCGATGCGCCCGGCAGTCGTCGTGTTCCTTCCCTCGCTACTCATAGATTATCTATCACAAAAACGGATGCGCTCTCGATCGGGCTCGGCTAGCATCATTCTAGGTCAAATATCATAGATAATATAAAGAATTATCTATGATCTTCACAAGCAAGAAGGCAAGCCCGATGGTTGATGTCGTTGAGATCGAACGGACCGACAGCCGCAGCAGCGCAGCGCCCCGCAAGCACTGGGAGCGTGCCGAGGCCGAGGCGCTCTACAACCTGCCGTTCGCGGACCTGATGTTCCAGGCGCAGGGCATCCACCGCGCCAACTTCAATCCGAACCACGTCGAAACCGCGAGCCTGCTCAGCATCAAGACCGGCGGCTGCCCGGAAGACTGCGGCTACTGCTCCCAGAGCGCGCATTACGACACCGGCCTGAAGGCGACCCGCCTGATGCCGCGGGACGAGGTGGTCGCGGTCGCGCAGCGCGCCAAGGACGCCGGCGCAACCCGCTTCTGCATGGCCGCAGCCTGGCGGAGCCCCAAGGACCGCGATCTCGATCAGGTCTGCGACATGGTCAGCGCGGTGAAGGGGCTGGGCATGGAAACCTGCGTCACACTCGGCATGCTGACGCCAAAGCAGGCCGAACGGCTCTCCGACGCCGGGCTCGATTTCTACAACCACAACGTCGATACCTCGCCGGAATTCTACGACAAGATCATCACCACCCGCACCTTGCAGGATCGCATCGATACGCTCGCGCATGTGCGCCACGCCGGCATCAAGGTCTGCTGCGGCGGCATTATCGGCATGGGTGAACAGGTCGAGGACCGGCTCGGCATGCTGATGCTGCTCGCCAATCTCCCCAGCCATCCCGAAAGCGTGCCGATCAATCTGTGGAACGAGGTCAAGGGCGTGCCGGTCAACGACACCGCCGAACGGCCCGATCCGATTGCGCTGGTGCGGCTGGTCGCGACCGCGCGGATCATGATGCCGAACAGCGTGGTGCGGTTGTCGGCCGGACGGCAATACATGACCGATGAACTGCAGGCGATGTGCTTCCTCGCCGGCGCGAACTCGATCTTCATCGGCGATGTGCTGCTGACCACCAAGAACCCGCAGCGCAATCGCGACGCCGATCTGCTGGACCGGCTCGGCATCACATCCCGTCTCGCCTGACCGTAACCTCCGGTGTGCGCGGCGTCATTCGCCGCGCGATAGAGCGTTTTCGAGCGAAGTGGATACCGGTTCGCGTGAAGAAAACGCGTCAAACAAATCTGCCACGATCCTGAGAGTGAGAGCATGAGCGCAATCCATGCGGCCAAGGCCGCTGATTACGCCGCGGCCTTGCACGCCCTGAGCAAGGACGATCGGCTGCGTGGCCTCAAGCCGCGCGCGGGCATCGATTTCGTATCGAACGACTATCTGGCGCTGGCGAGCGCGCCACGCATCAAGCAGGCCGTCGCGGCCGCGCTCGAGGCCGGCACGCCGATCGGCGCCGGCGGGTCGCGGCTGTTGCGCGGCAATTGCGAGGAGCACGAACGGCTGGAGGCCGAGGCCGCTGCGTTCTTCCGCGCCGAGACCGCGTTGTTCTTCGGCGGCGGCTATGTCGCCAATTTCGCCGTGCTGACGACGCTGCCGCAGCGCGGTGATCTGCTCGTGCTCGATGCTCTGGTGCACGCCAGCATTCATGAAGGCGCGCGGGCCGGCCGGGCCGCGTTCCGGTTCAGCGCCCACAATGACCCCGGGTCGGTCGAGGACACCATTCGCGGCTGGCGCGCCGAGGGCGGAACGGGCCGGGTCTGGATCGTGGTCGAAAGCGTCTACAGCATGGACGGCGATGTCGCGCCGCTCGACGACCTCGTCGCCATCGCCGAGCGACACGACGCGTTCCTGATGGTCGACGAGGCGCACGGCACCGGCGTCTACGGCGAACAGGGTCGCGGGCTGACGGCACCCTATGAAGGGCGCGAGAATCTCGTGATCGTGCATACCTGCGGCAAGGCGCTGGGCGCCGCCGGCGCATTGGTCACGGCCTCGACCGTGCTGCGCGACTTCATGGTCAATCGCTGCCGCCCGTTCATCTTCGCCACCGCGCCGTCGCCGCTTGTGGCCGTCGCCGTGCGCGAGGCGCTCCTAATCCTGCAGCAGGAGCCCGAGCATCAGCAGCGTCTCGCAGACCTGGTGGCGTTCACGCATCGCGAGCTCGATCTGCGCGGCTGGCGCAGTCCGTCGCGTTCGCAGATCGTGCCCTATATCGTCGGCGACAATGCACGCGCGATGCGGCTTGCGACGGCGCTGCAGGCACGCGGTTTCGACGTCAGAGGCATCCGCCCGCCGACCGTACCGGCGGGCACCGCGCGGTTGCGCATCGCGTTGACCCTCAATGTCGACGAGGACGACGTGCGCGCGCTGCTCGATGCGCTCGTCGCGGAGACGCAGGGCTGGGCGCGATGATCAGCCGGATCGTGGTGACCGGCACCGATACCGGGATCGGGAAGACGATCTTCTCCGCGGGCCTCGCCGGTTTCCTCGGCGCGCGCTACTGGAAGCCGGTTCAGTCCGGCCTTGAGGAAGAGACTGATGCGCAACTGGTGGCGCGGCTTGCAGGTCTTGCCGCCGATCGCGTCGTGCCGGAGCGTTACCGCCTTCGCACGCCGGCGTCGCCGCATCAGTCCGCCGCGATCGACGGCGTCCACATCGATCCTGCCGCGCTCGACGTGCCCGACACGGGGGGGCGGCCGCTCGTGATCGAGGGCGCCGGCGGGCTGATGGTGCCGCTGAATGACAACACGCTCTTTATCGACATATTCGAGCGGTGGCGGCTTCCGGTGGTGCTCTGCGCCCGCACCGCGCTCGGCACCATCAATCACTCGCTGTTGTCGGTCGAGGCGCTGCGGAAGCGCCGGATCGATATTCTCGGGATCGCTTTCATCGGCGAGAGCAATCCCGAGAGCGAGCGCGCCATCTGCGACATCGGGCAAGTGCGCCGGCTGGGCCGGTTGCCCTGGCTGTCTCCGCTCGCCGCGGACACGCTGCAAACGGCATTCCACGCCTCGTTCCGGCGCGACGATTTCAACTCATGATATCACCTCGGAAATCGCCGATCTGGCACCCGTTCACTCAGCACGCGCTGCACGATCAGATGACCAGGATCGTGCGCGGGGAGGGTGCCTATCTCTACACCGCGGATGATCGCCGGATCATCGATGCGATCGCATCCTGGTGGGTCGTGACCCACGGCCATTGTCATCCGCATATCGTGCGCGCGATCCAGAATCAGGCCGAACAGCTCAACCAGATCATCTTTGCCGGCCATACCCACGATCCGGCCGAAGAGGTTGCCGCGCAGCTCCTGAAGCTGGCGCCGCGTGGCCTGGAGCATGTGTTTTTCTCCGACTCCGGATCGACCAGCGTGGAAGTGGCGCTGAAGATGGCGCTGGGCTACTGGCATAATATCGGCGTGCCGCGCACGCGCATCATCGTGATGCAGCACTCCTACCACGGCGACACCGTGGGCACGATGTCGGTCGGCGCGCGCGGCGTCTTCAACAAGGCCTACGAGCCGTTGCTGTTCGACGTCGAATCGATCCCGTTTCCGGCCGCAGGCCACGAGCAGGCGACGCTCGATGCGCTCGAAGCGGCGTGCAAGACGGAAACCGCGGCCGCGTTCATCGTCGAGCCGCTGATCCTGGGCGCGGGCGGGATGCTGATGTATCCGCCCTCGGTGCTGAAGGAAATGAAGCGCATCTGCGAAGCCCACGACGTGCCGTTCATTGCTGATGAGGTGATGACCGGCTGGGGCCGCACCGGCACATTGTTCGCGTGCGAGCAGGCCGACGTCACGCCGGACATCGCATGCTACTCAAAGGGCCTGACCGGCGGATCGCTGCCGCTCGCAGTGACGCTCTGCCGCGCCGAGATCTACGACGCGCATTATTCCAGCGATCGTTCGCGAACCTTCTTCCATTCCAGTTCCTATACGGCGAACCCGGTCGCCTGCGCCGCAGCGAGGGCAAATCTCGAACTCTGGCAACGTGGCGCGGGCGAGCGCGTGGCCTCGGTCAGCGCGATGCAGGAGCGCCTGATCGCACCCTTCCGCGCCGACGCCCGCTTCGAGAACGTCCGCCGCACCGGCACCATCACCGCGCTTGACCTGAAGGCAACCGATGCCGGCTATCTCGCAGGCATCGGCCCAAAACTTCAGGCCTTCTTTGCGCGTCGAAACCTGCTGCTGCGCCCGCTCGGCAACACGATCTACGTCATGCCGCCCTACTGCGTGACGGAGGCTGATCTCGTTGAGATCTATGCCGCGATCGCCGACGCAGCCGACGAGCTGACCTGACGGTACGCCTTGCGCGCCTGAAATCCCGTGACTGACGATTTGCATCGCGTGCCGTTCTGCACGCGATGGGTTCTCATACGAAATCGGCGTGCCCTTGCGGGCACGCCGATAGGCTGGATCACGCGTGCCTGTGTGGCGCTGGCCTCGCAGCGGGATGTTGCGGCCGTGGCGCTGGATGGGGCCGCGGAGCCGGCCGTGACACATGCGGTGGCGGCGGACGCCGGGGCGGCGGCGGAGGACGGTGCACGGCCGCTTGCGCGACGCGCGGCGCCGGCGGATGCGCGGCCGGGCGTGGCGCAGGTGGTGCGTGCTGTGCGATCTGCGGTCTCGGCGCGTGCACGGCTGGCGCTGCGACGTGCGGTGCCGGAGCGGGATGGTTGACGGCAACAGGCCGAGCCTGTCCCGTCGGCTGTGCGTGTGCAGCCGGCGAAGCGCTTGCCGCAGGCAAGGCGTGTCCCGTTGTCGACGGGTGTGCCGGCGGTAGCGCGTTTCCGGTGGGCAGGGCGTGTCCTGTCGTCGTTGTCTGGGCTTGCGGCAGCGCGTTTCCGGAAGGCAGGGCGTGCCCCGTCGGCGATGCATGTGTTGCCGGCAGAGCGTTTCCGCTCGGCAGAGCGTGTCCTGGCGGCAGGGCATTTCCTGTCGGCAGCACGTGTGTTGGCGGCAGGGCATTCCCCGTCGGCAAAGCGTGTCCGGTCGTGGGTTGCGCATGCCGGGGCGGCGGCGCCGCGATCGGCTTGCCCGGATGCGCGGCGATCACGCCGGCGCCGCTGAACCGTGCCGCGTGCGCGGTCGCGGCGACCGCCGGATGACCATGGTTGTTGGCGAGCGTCAGTGCCGGATCCTTCATCGCCGCTTCCGCGTGCCGCGTCTGCTCGCCGGTTGCAGCCACATGGTGCTCGTTGGCAGCGGCGAGCTGTTGCGGCGTCGGTCTCACCGTGGTGCCGCCGGTGCCGCCATTGTAGCTGACGTTGGTCGTGTTGTTGATGACGGTCTTGTTGTAGACGTTGGTGACCGAGACATTCGAGATGTTGTTGACGGAACTGTTGTAGAAGAAGTTGCCGCCGCGCCAATAGCCGCCCTCATAGCCGATGCCGGTGTAGCCGAAGCCATAAGAGATGCCGCCATAGAAGCCGACGGTCGCTCCCCAATAACCGGCGTGGAACCCGTAGGCGCCATCGTTCCAGCCCCAATAGCCTGGCGTCCAGAGCAACTCAGGCGCGGGCGGAAGCACCCACGTGCCGGGAACCCAGTAGTAACCGGTATCGTCGCTCCACGCCCAATAGCCTGGGGTCCAGATGTAGCCGTCGCCCGGGATCGGCGGCTGCTCGTAGACCGGCAAGGGCGGCGGTGCTGCATCGACGCTGATGCCGATGCCGATGGCAAGCTGCGCGCGCGCAGCGTGAGGTGGAGAGAGACAGCAGAGGCTGAGAGCTAAGGCGAAAGGCAGTCCGGCGATGCGGCGCATGGCACATACTCCAATCTTCTTCCCCCAGCGTTGGAGTTGAATAGTGGCGGCGACATGAACCGGTTGTGAATGTTTGTGCTGACACCGTGATTTTGCGATCGCGCGTCGATGAAAGCGTTAACGACAGCGAATGCGCGTCAGCTCGGTGTCAGGATGGAACGCGAATCACGACGATTCGTAGTTCGGATATGGACCACGTGACTCGCACGAGACGCGCGTGTGTCGCGTGTCTGCTTCGGGATCTGCATCAGCTGTGTTCGATCGGCTGCGGCTTCAAGGCGAGCGACCTCGCGGCTGGATCAAGTTGTGCTGGCGTCTTACGTCGCGAGCGCGCGCTCGCGTCGGCTTCATCACTGCGCCAAATAGTCGAATTTTTGTTTTGAATTGGACGACGCCCCCCTGCGCGTCATCAATCGATCATTGGAACATCCGGCTCGCGCAAGGCCGGGCAGGGAGGTTTGGAATGACGCGATCCGCCGACATCGACATCAACGCGGGTGCGCGCCTCGACAGGCTGCCGATCTGCGGATTCCACTGGCGCATCCTGGCCCTGATCGGCGCCGGCATGTTCCTCGACGCATTCGACATTTACCTCGCCGGCGGTGTGCTGGGCGCGGTGCTCAAGGAAGGCTGGTCGACGCTCGAGCTCAACGCCGCCTTCGTCTCCGCGACCTTTGTCGGCATGACGATCGGCGCCTGGTTCTCCGGCATCCTTGGCGACCGCTTCGGCCGCCGCTTCTCCTACCAGATGAACCTTGCGATCTTCGGCCTCGCGTCGATCGCCGCGGCCTTCGCGCCCAGCATGACCGTCTTGATCGGCTTGCGTTTCATCATCGGCATCGGCCTCGGCGCGGAGATCGTGGTCGGCTACGCGACCTTGACCGAGTTCGTGCCGGCTGCTTCGCGCGGCCGCTGGATCGGATTGCTGGCTGTGATCACCAACTTCTCGCTGTTCGCGTCGTCCATGATCGGCCTGTGGGTGATCCCGACGCTGGGATGGCGCTACATGTTCGCCCTCGTCGGCCTCCTCGCGATGATCGTCTGGTTCTTGCGCAAGTCGATGCCGGAATCGCCGCGTTGGCTCGCCGCCAACGGCCGCGCCGATGAGGCGGAGGCAATTCTTTCGGCGATCGAAGCGGAGGCCGCGCGCAAGGGAACGCTGGCTCCCGTCGCCGCGAGCGCGCCGGCGCAGGAATCGCCCGGTGCGGTCTGGCGCCTGTTCCAGCCGCCGTATCTCGCACGCACGTTGCTCGGCAGCCTGCAGCACATCGTCGTCGGCTTCAGTCTCTACGGGTTCATCGGCTGGCTGCCGACCTTCATGGTCAAGGGCGGTCACAGCGTGGTGTCCTCGCTGGGCTACACCACCGTGATGGCGCTCGGCGGGCCGGTCGGATCGCTGATCGGGCTCGTGCTGGCGGACCGGCTCGGGCGCAGGCTGTCGATCGTCTGCTCGTCGATTGCGGCAGCAATGCTCGGCATTGCCTATCCGTACATGGCAGATGGTGTTGCGCTCGCAGGCGTCGGCTTCCTGCTGGTCACCGCGATCTACGTCATGCTGGCGACCGGGTTCGCGATGCACGTCCCCGAACTGTTCCCGACCCGCTATCGGCTTCGCGGCACGGCGATCTGCGCCACATCCGGTCGGATCGCGACCGCGCTGGTGCAGTACGTCGTGGTCGCGATCTTCGCCTGGCAAGGGTTGACCGGTGTGCTGACGACCCTGGCCGGCATCCTCGTGTTCCAGGCCGTGGTGTTTCTGGTGTTCGGATTCGAAACCAAGGGACGCTCATTGGAGGATGCGTCGGCCGTCACGAAAGCCGAGGCAGGACATCCATCGTCGATCGCGCGGAGGCCGGCGGACATCGGCGCCTAGACCAGATCGGAGCACGCCGCCCTGAGCCGATCGCGGAGCCAGCCGTTGGCATTGCTCTGATCGTATCGGCGATGCCAGTACAACATCCAGTCGAAAGGCGCGGACTCGAACGGCAGTTCCTCCATCCGCAGACCGTCGTCCATCAGCACGGCGGCGAGATGCCTCGGCATCACCGCCAGCAGATCGGTGCTCTTCAAGACATGAGGCACGACCAGCCAATGCGGCACGTTCAGCGCGATGCGTCGTCGATGGCCACGTTCGGCGAGCACGTCGTCGACGAAGCGAAGGTCGGTCGGGCTCATCGAGACCTTCATGTGCTCCTGCGCGATGAAGCGCTCGAAGGTCAGCCGCCCGCGCTTGATCGGGTGACCGCTCCGCATCAGGCAGACCATGCGGTCGCGCAGCAGCGTCTCGGAACGGATCGATGCGGAATGCTCGAGCCCCATGCTCACTGCGACGTCGATCTCGTCCCGCTCCAGCGCATCGATCGTCAAGGCGGGCGGCAGATGGATCGTGTTGTAGGAGATCCGCGCCTCCGGCGGCCGTGCCGCGGCGAGTCGCGGCAGCAGCAGGCACGCGAGAATGTCCGACATCCTGATCGTGAAGGTGCGCTCGGTCCGGCCTGGATCGAAGCCGGCGTCGCTCGCCATCACGCGCTCGACCTGGCGCAGCACCTGGCGCAGCGGCTCCGCCAGTTCGGTGGCGCGGGGCGTCGGCTTCATCCCGCTTGTCGTCCGGACCAGGAGCTCGTCCTCGAACATCGCGCGCAGCCGGTTGAGCGCGTTGCTCATGGCAGGTTGACTGAGGCCGATGCGGTCGGCCGCCTTGGTGACATGACGCTCGGTCAGCAGTGCGTCCAACGCGACGAGCAGATTGAGGTCGATGGATCGGAGGTTCATGCCATCATTCATATCGTGAATAGTGAGAGATCACAAATCCATTTCATCTATGGCGATGCGGCGCGTATCCAATCGATCTGAACCAAGGAGGCACCAATGAATTCCGAGACGATCAAACGCGAAGTGAAGATCTGCATGTTCGATCAGTATGGCACGGTCGTCGACATGCAGGGCGGCCTGACCAGGATCGCGGCGCCGTTCCTCGCGAAGAAGGGTTGGAAAGGCGATCCGAATTCCTTCGTCACATGGTGGCGCCGCACGCATTTCGAGAACTCGATGATCGATGCGCTGCTGCATCGCGAGCACACGCCCTATCGCGAGATCGGGCATCGCGCGGTATCGCACGTGATGGACCGCGCCAAGATCGACTACACGATGGATGACGTGCGTTATCTCGTCGGCGAGATCGAGAAGCTGGTGCCGTTTCCGGAAGTGCCGGAAGCGTTGGCGCGGCTGCAAGCCAAATACAAGCTGGTGGTGCTCTCGAACGGCGATCCCGACATGCTCGAGACCGCGAAGCAGTACCACAAGGTCCCGTTCGATCGTGTGATCTCGGTGGCGGAGGCCAATTCGTTCAAGCCGCATGTCGCGACCTATACGAAAGCAGCCGAGATCATGGGCGTGAAGCCCGCCGAGGTGCTGTTCGTGGCCAATCATGCTTTCGACTGCATCGGCGCCAAGTCCGCCGGCATGCGGACGGCCTTCATCGACCGGCGCAGCCGCCCGTTCGGCATCACGCCGCACCAGCCCGATATCCTGGTGCCGTCGATGAAGGACCTCGCCGATGCGATCGTCTGATCGCGAGCCGCTGTCCGGCATCAGGGTCCTCGACCTCTGCCGCGTGGTCTCCGGTCCGTTTGCCACGATGCAGCTCGGCGATCTCGGCGCCGACATCGTCAAGATCGAGGATCCGCGGCAGGGCGACGAAAGCCGCCGTTACGGGCCGCCCTTCGTCGGCGGCGAGAGCGCATACTTCTTGTCGGTGAACCGCAACAAGCGCAGTTGCGCCATCGACCTGAAATCGCCGGCGGGGCGCGACGCCGTGCTCGATCTTGCATCCACAGCCGACGTCGTGATCGAGAATTTCCGCCCGGGCACGCTCGAGAAATGGGGGCTCGGCTTCGACGCGCTGCGGGCCCGCAAGGGCGACATCATCCTGTGCAGCATCTCGGGGTTCGGCCGCACCGGTGCGGACGCCTTGCGCCCCGGCTACGATCTGATCCTGCAGGGCGAATCCGGCGTGATGGACATCACCGGTGATCCCAAGGGGCCGCCGACCAAGGTCGGCACCTCGATCGCCGATCTCGTCACCGGCCTGTACGCGTCGCATTCGGTGCTCGCCGCCCTGATGCGGAAGAGCCGGACCGGCGAGGGCGGCCGGGTCGACGTCTCGATGCTCGACGCCATGGCATCGCTGCTGACGTTCAACGCCGGCATGTACTTCGCCTCGGGAGAGAGCCCGAGGCGCCGCGGCAACGTCCATCCGACCATCAGCCCGTACGAACCGTTCGAGGCGAGTGACGGCTGGATCAATGTCGGGGTCGCGAACGACAAGTTCTGGGCCGCCTTCTGCGACGTGATCGGCCGTCCGGACCTGCGCGAAGATGCGCATTTCGAAACCGCCCCGAAACGCGCGGCGGGCCGCAACGATCTCGTCGCGATCCTCGCCCCAATCTTTGCCCGCAGGAGCCGCGCCGACTGGCTGCAGGCGCTCGCCGTGGCCGGCATTCCGTGCGGCGCGATCAAGTCCGTCGGCGAAGTCTGCGAGACGCCGCAACTCATGCAGCGCGGCATGGTCCAGAGCGTCCACCATCCAGCCGCGGGGGATGTGAGGTTCATCGCGAGGCCAACGCGGTTCGGCGACGAGCCGCCGGCACCTTCCACGCCGCCGCCGATGCTCGGCGAACACACCCGCGAGGTGCTTGCGGAATGGCGCGGCTGGACCGACGATCGGCTCGAGAGATTCGCGCTCGAAGGCGCGTTCGGAGACTTTGGACGGAGCTTCGTGCGATCGCCCAGGTGAAGATCGTGATCAAGCGAGTGTCGTCATGAGAGATATCGCCGAGCAGATGATGCGCCGCGCCGTCGAAGACGAGCGGCAGGAATTCGGATCGTTCTTCCTGTCGCGCTTCTTCGGCCTCGAGATCGCCTATCAAGGCGAGGCGTGCATCGTCTCGTTCGACGTCGAGAGGCCGCTGTTCAATCCGCAAGGCACGCTGCATGGCGGGGTTCTCGCCACCGCGCTCGACATCTCGATGGGGCATCTCGTCAACCATGTCGCGGGTGCCGGCACCACGCTCGAGATGAAGGTGCAATATCTCGCCGCGGTCCGCGAAGGACGCGTGACCTGTCACGCGACCTTCTTGAAGCGCGGCCGGAAGACCTTCTTCGTGCAGTCTCAGGCCTCCACCGCAGCCGGCGAGCCGATCGCGCATGCCACATCGACCTGGCAACTGCTGAGCCGAGGTTGAGAAGCGCGGCCGGTTCGCGTCGGGTCGTTGTCGCGCTGCCAAAACCGTGGGTTTCGCGGCGGAGCGGACCCTGGCGCGAATCTCCGATGTCTGAAAGCACCCCCCGACGCCCCTTTCCTTCGTACGAAACGGCCACGAGCATTGCCAGGATCATGATCCGGTTTCATACTCCGAACGCCGGAAGCGCATCTCCGCGGCGCGGCCGGCGCGAAGATGCGAGAGGCGATACCTCAAAAAGCGGGAAGACGGCGATGCGGTCTCATCTCGCATTTGCCTTTGTATCGATGGCGGCGCTGCTCGTTGATCCGATCGCCGCCACGTCGCAGGACATGTTGCGTAGCGTCGACCTCGACAGTCCCGAGATGACGACGTCGGAGATGACGCGCGCCGAGGTCGACGCGCTCCTCAAGGCCGTGCCTCAAGGGGACCGTCGCACTGTGGAATTGGAAGGAAAGCGGCTGTCGCACCTCGATCTCTCGGGCCTCGACTTCTCCGGCGGCAACCTTCATCTCGTCAAGCTCAACCGGACCAATCTGAAAGCCGCGCGCTTCGATCGGGCCATACTGAATCAGGCTTGGCTCATCGACGCAGATCTGACGGGGGCGTCCCTCGTCAAGGCATCGCTGCTCGGCACGCAGATGCAGCGCGCCAAGCTTGGCGGCGCCGATTTGAGCGGCGCTCGCATCACCGCCGATCTATCCGGCGCCAGCCTGATCGGGGCCAAGCTCGCGGGCGCGGATTTGAGCGCCGATATGCGCAACCAATCGATGGGCCTGATGCGTGGCGTGCTCAAATCCGCCGATCTCCGCAATGCGGATCTGAGCGGCGCCAATCTTGCGCGCGCTGATCTCGAATTCGCGCAGTTGCAGAACGCCAATTTGGCGAACTGCAACCTCAGCAAGGCTGACCTTGCGGGAGCCGATCTGTCTGGCGCCAATCTCGCCGGCGCCGATTTCACCGGGACCGACCTTGCGTCGGCCGTCCTGCCGGGCGCGGCCGCCCTGGCAGAGGCCCGCAATCTGGACAAGGCCCGGAACCTGGACCTGGCACGGCGGCCAAATTAGGGATCGAATTGCGGCGCCCTGCTCGCTGCGCCTTGACCAAGGCGCAGCACGCATGCGGTCACGCCCGATCTGCTGTATAGTTGCAAGCGAGGGGGCTGCTGCCTTGCAAGGGAGGTCCTCCATGAAGGTCAAGGACGTGATGCACAAGGGCGTCGATTGGGTCAGCCCCGATACCCCGATCACTGAAATCGCAAAATTGATGCAAGGGCACGACGTCGGCTGCATTCCGGTCGGGCAAGACGATCGTCTGATCGGGATGGTGACGGATCGCGACCTCGTCTGCAAAGGTCTTGCGAGCAAGGACTTCAACTCCACGCGCACCACGGCGCGCGATGTGATGACCGAAGGCATCCACTGCTGCCGGGAAGACGACGATCTGGCGAAAGCGGTGCATCACATGGAGACGCTGAAGATCCGCAGGCTGCCTGTCATCAACAAGAGCAAACGGATGGTTGGCATGGTCAGCCTGGGGGATGTGGGCCACTTTGCCGGTGCCGATCTGATGTCCCAATACATGAAGAGCGTGTCGGCTCATCATTGAGGCGAGGCCGGTCTGCTGAACATCGGCAGATCGGCCGGCACCGTGGCCGGACAACCAACCCGGCAATGAAATGGCGCGCGACGGCCGATGAAGATGGGCACGATTGCTTCGCCGTGGTGCTATGATGGGTCCGCCCGACACACGTTCCGTGCACCGGGTCTGCAATGTGGTTCGATCTCGCGCCTCGAACAGTCGGAGTTGCCGAGTTGCGTCGGCGGGCGCTTGGCAACTTGCCTTCCTGCAGCGCTATAGACATGGGCGCGGTGCGCGCAAACCGTGCGCATGCGGCCCGCGCCAGATGCCGCGGCTTCACTCGCGCCGCTCCGGCGCATAGTCGAGCGGCAGCACCGTCGTCGCCTTGATCTCTTGCATGACGAATGACGACGACACGTCCGCGAGCGTGATCCTCCCGATCAGGCGCTGGTAGAGCCGGTCATAGGCGGCAACATCCGGGATGACGGCCTGCAGCAGATAATCGACATCGCCGGTCATGCGGTAGACGCCGATGATCTCCGGAATGTCGCGCACGGCGTTCGCAAACTGGTCGAGCCAAGTCGCGCTGTGCTCGGTGGTGCGCAGCGCGATGAAGGCAGTCAGGCCGACGTTGATGCGGCTTGCATCGAGCAGTGTCACGCGGCCCTTGATGACGCCCTCATCCTCCAGCCGCTTGATGCGGCGCCAGCAGGCGTTGCGGGATAGCCCCGCCCGCTCGCTGAGTTCGTCCAGCGACAGGGCAGCGTCACGCTGAACCAAGTTGAGGAGCTTGCGATCTGTTTCGTCCATTATCCCAAGAATACGATGAATTACCGTCCAAATTCAACCAAAATGGTGAATTTAGGTTGATATTTGGGACATTTTCTTGGCCCAAATCCCTTAGAGATTGCAGCGAACCGCGCGCCTTGGAGCCTCGCATGCAAGCCACCCTGCACCGGCTGTTTCTGTCCCACCCGAAGAGCGTCGACGAATCCTACGGCGAGCATTTCCTGTTCGCGCTCGGCTTCGCGGCGCGCCTGTTCGGCGCCGCATTGGCGGCCCTGGTGCACGCCGTCATCCCCTGCCTGTTCGAGACCACAGCAAGCCGCATGATCCGGCAGATGCACGAGCGCATCGCGCGCCGCAGCCGCACGCTACAGCCGGCTGAGTAGCCAGCGTCGCGATCGAGAGCTGAGGAACCAACATGTGCCGATGGTTGGCCTATCTGGGCGCGCCGGTCTTTCTCGAGGACTTCATCGCAAAGCCCTGCCAGAGCCTGATCGCGCAAAGCCGGCATTGCCGCGAGGCCAAGTCCGAGGTCAACGCGGACGGTTTCGGGATCGGCTGGTACGGCGAACGCGAGCGGCCCGGCCTGTTTCGCGACGTGCGGCCCGCCTGGAGCGACGAGAACCTGCTCTCGATCGCGCACCAGATTCGCTCCTCGCTGTTTCTCGCGCACGTGCGTGCAGCGACCGGCACCGCGACCATCCGCACCAATTGCCATCCCTTCGCATCGGATCGTTACCTGTTCATGCACAATGGCCAGATCGGCGGCTGGCAACGCGTGCGCCGTGCCCTGGAAGCGCACATCCCGGACGACCACTACGCCAGTCGCAACGGCACGACCGACAGCGAAGTGATCTTCCTTCTCCTGCTGGCGTTGGGGTTCGCGTCCGATGCCGAGGGTGCGTTCGCTGGGGTCGTTGACCTGATCGAGCAGCACATGGCTGCGAGCGCGGTCAATGAGCCGTTCCGGTTTACCGCCGCGATGTCCGACGGCGAACGGCTCTATGCGATCCGCTACGCGAGCGATTTGCGCCCGCCGACGCTCTACCTCAACACGCGCGGGCCCGGACGCGATGCGCTCATCGTGTCCGAGCCGATCGACGACGCGAACACCGGCTGGGACTCGGTTCCACCGCAGAGCTTCGTGCGCATCGATGGCGCCGGCATCGCCGTGAGCCCGTTTCGCCGATCATGACCGGATCGCCGGCGAACCAGATGAACTTAATTCGTCGGTGGTCTTCTTCCGGCCATTTGGGCTCCGCCAAGGTTTGTGCGTTTCCTACATAATACCGGGTCAACCCAAACGCTCCGTCAGCCGTACGGTCACCGCATCGCCGGCACTTTTGCCGATCAGCTTGCGCAATGCGGCGTTGATCGGAAGTTTGTGTGTTCCGTTCCCCGGTGCCATGAACGAACTTTGGAAAGGGCAGCCATCGACAACGCCTTTGACCTTCACGAGGCCGCGGGTTCCGAAGAACGACACCGAATGCGGCCAAACCACATAGGTCCAGCCGCCTTTGCTGGGACTCTGCTGTAAGACTGCCGTAAACTTCTGATTGATGGCGCTCATCTGTTCCCTGGCGAATCATCGATGTTCGAAGGACGGCTCGCGGCACTGCAAGCCTACAACAGGCTTCGGATTTTTTCGGCGGCCTGGAATCCGACATGACGCCCTTCACGACGTAAGCGGTTCGGGCGCAACGTCTCATAGAACGCTGCCGCCAAGGTGGCATTCAGAGTTGCCCGCATGGTTGCTCGTGAAGAAACAAGCATGTTGCGCTATTGGCAAAATGATCGCCGTCTTTCCTTGTTGGAAAACACGGAGAACACTGCGCGGTCAGCGGATGCGGCTCGCAGGGCGAGTTTCGGCGTCAATAGCCTACACCGAAATGGCGCACCCGACACGATTCGAACGTGTGACCTTTGCCTTCGGAGGGCAACGCTCTATCCAGCTGAGCTACGGGTGCGTACCGGCCACCATTTAGCTGATTGGCTCCGGATCGGCAACGGCGTTGTCCGGCCGGTTGAGGGCTGTAAACTGCCTGCGCCAATATGACGGGCCAGAGCGTTTTCGAGCGAAGTGGGTACCGGTTCGCGTGAAGAAAACGCGTCAAAACGAGAATCTAGAGCCCCGATCCGATGCAATCGGAGCGGAAGGAGGCTCTAGAGGGAAAGGGCCGTCTTTCGAGGGAGTTTGCCCATGCGTCCGCTGGAATTCGGCTGGTATCTGCCCACGCATGGCGACACCACGGCCTATGGGCTGATGGAGGCGCAGGTCGCGGGTTCGCCGGAACTCTGCGACCGTGTGGTCAAGGCGGCCGAGGATGCCGGGTTTGAATATCTCCTGATCCCGGTCGGCTCGGTGTGCTGGGAGGCCTGGATATCGGGCGCCTTCATGGCGGCACGCTCGGCGCGGATCAAGCCGCTGATTGCGGCGCGGCCCGGTTACATCAACCCGGTGCTGATGGCCAAGATGATCTCGACCTTCGACCAGATGTCGGGCGGGCGGATCTGCATCAACCTGATCGCCGGGCAGAACGAGAGCGAGGTCGAGGCCGAAGGCGTGCGCTACGCCAAGGAGGAGCGCTACGCGTTGATGGAGGAGGAGGTCTCGATCTTGAAGGCGTTATGGACGACGCGCGGCCCGGTGAACTTCCAGGGCAAGTTTCACACCATCTCGGGCGCGCATATCCGGCCGCGTCCGCTGCAGCAGCCGTTTCCAAGATTCTATCTCGGCGGCGGCTCGCGGCAGGCCTGGGAGGTCTCGGCGAAGCATTCCGACGTCCATCTGTTCTGGGGCGACCTGCCGGAGCGCATCGCGGACAACATCGCCGAGATCAGGCAGATGGCGCGGGCGCATGACCGCGAGGACGCGATCGGCTTCGGCATGCGGCTGCAGGTGATCTGCCGCGAGAACGAGGCCGATGCCTGGGAGGCCGCCGACCAGCTGGTGCGCCACGCCACCGAGCGGCAGAAGCAGGAGATGAAGACGCTCTATGTCAGGTCCGAGGCCAACCAGCGCGTGCAGCAGCTCGCGCGCGACTATGGCGACCTCCTGATGCCGCATCTGTGGACAGGGATCACCAAGGTGCGGCCCGGCGCCGGCATCGCGGTGGTCGGCAATCCCGAACAATGCGCCGCGACCTTGCAGCAGTTCATCGATGCCGGTTGCCACTCTTTCTGCCTGTCCGGCTATCTGCACGACGAAGAGGCCGAGCGGTTCGGCCGCCTGATCCGTCCGATCCTCGCCGCGAATAATCGCGGGCGGCTCGCGGCGTGAGGTGTCTCCAAAAGCTTTCCGAAAATTCATGGGTGAATCGGCGCCCGACGCGCCATGATCCAGCCGGATTGCATCGTGCCTCGCGGCATTAATGGAGACTGAACCATGCCTCACCGAGCCTGGCTTGCGGCGTTGACACTGCTCATCGCGACCGTTCACGCACAGGTCGCGTCAGCAACGCAGGCGCAGATCGAGCGTGACAAAAAGCCGGTCAAGGAGATCGCAAGCGGTCGCATTGCCGTCGGCAGCGCGATGTTTCCGGTCTATCTCTCGGCCGACTGGTCCAATCCGCTGCCGGACGTCACCCGCGCGGTGCTGGTGCTGCACGGGGTGCTGCGCAATGCCGACGACTATTTCCGCGCGGCGCTGAGCGCGCAGGCCGCGGCCGGCGAGACCGGCAAGAGCACGCTGATGATCGCGCCGCAATTCTTGATCGAGCCCGATGTCGAGGCGTTCAAGCTGCCGGCGGAAACGCTGCGCTGGAGCCTCTATGGCTGGCAGGGCGGCGAGCCCGCGGTCGCGCCGAATCCGGCGAGCTCGTTCGAGGCGCTCGATGCGATCCTGGCCAAGCTCGGCGACCGCAAGCTGTTTCCGAACCTGAAGCAGGTTGTCGTGTTCGGCCATTCCGGCGGCGGCCAGGTGGTGCAGCGCTACGCGATCGCGGTGAAGGGCGATCAGGTGCTGCTGCGCGAGGGCATCGGCGTGCGCTACGTCGTCGCCAATCCGTCCTCCTACGCCTACTTCACCAAGGAGCGGCCGGAGCCCGCGATCGCCGCGAAGTGCGAAGGCTACAACAGCTGGAAGTTCGGCATGGACGACCGTCCGCCCTATCTCGCCGAGCCTTCGCCAACGGCGCTGGAGCAGGCCTATGTCGCGCGCCGCGTGATCTATCTGCTGGGAACGCTCGACACCAACCCCAATCATCCCGCGCTCGACAAATCCTGCATGGCGGAAGCCGAAGGGCCGTATCGCTACGCGCGCGGCCATTCCTATGTCGCGGCGATGCAGGCTCGCGACCACGGCGCGCCGAACCACAGCGTGTGGGATGTGCCCGGCGTCGGCCACGAGGGCGGCAAGATGCTCAACTCGCCCTGCGGCCTGACCGCGGTGTTCGACATTCCCGGCTGCGAGGCGGCGCGCTAGAGTTCGCGCAAAAGCCCGCTGATCGCGATGTGGTCGCCTTACGCCGGCACGATCACCTTGCCGATCGGCCACAGCGCGATGCCGGCAAGCTTGAGATGCGCCCAGGCGAAGGGGATGCCGATAATGGTCACCGCGAGCAGGATCGCGGTGATCAGATGGCCGATCGCAAGCCACCAACCGGCCAGAATGAACCAGATCAGATTGCCGATCACGCCGAGCGGTCCGGTTCCGATATCGGACATGCCGGTGACTTCGTCGCGACGCACCGCGCGCGAGCCGAACGGCAGCAGCGTGTAGACCGCGATGTTGAAGGCCGCGCGCGCCCAGGGCAGCCCGATGATGTAGGTGCGGCCCAACGCGCGCCGACCGCGTTGCATCTCCCTTGATCGCGACTAGCGCTTCGGTTCTGGTTGAATCAGAACCGAAGCTCTAGATTCTTGTTTTGACGCGTTTTCTTCACGCGAACCGGGTCCACTTCGCTCGAAAACGCTCTAAGCTCGCGCGGCCGTGCAGGACGATGAGAAGCCTGCATCGGAAAGGGAGAGCAACAATGAGAAAATTACTTGGGGCGGGCGTTCTGGCAGTCCTGACATTGACCGCTCCGGCTGCTGCGCGAGCCGAGGACGCCGTGCGGTTCGCGCCGCTCAAGGCCGAGGAACTGTCGCCGCCGCAAAAGGCCTGGGCCGACCTGATCAGCGCGCCGCCGCGCAACGCCAAGTTCACCGCGCCGCCCTACCGCGCCTATATCCGCAATCCCGATCTGGCGCCGAAGCTGTCGAACCTGTCGGACTATCTGCGCTGGAACACCTCGCTGCCGCCGCGGCTGAGCGAAATGGCGATCCTGATCACGGCGCGGCACTGGACCGCGCAATATGAATGGTCCGCGCACTATCCGCTGGCGATGAAGGGCGGGCTCGATCCGAAGATCGCAGACGCCATCGCCAAGGGCACGCGGCCCGACGGCATGAAGGACGACGAGGCCGCGCTCTATGATCTCGGCATTGCGCTTTATCGCGACAGGAAGGTTAGCGACGCCGTCTACAAGGCGGCGCAGGAGAAATTCGGCGAGCGCGGCATCATGGATATCATCGGCATCATGGGCTACTACGACCTGGTCTCGATGACGCTGATCACGATGCAGGCCGGCTCCGCCAATGACAGCGTGCCGCCATTGCCGGTGCTGGAGAAGTAGCTGCGTCCGCAGCGGTCTCGCTCGCCTACACCGCGTGGTGTGACGCCTTGAATCGGGAACCATCCTCATCGTCGTCCCTGCCTGGTGCGCAGTTGCGCACGGGAGCAGGGACCCATACGCCGCGGCGGACCTTGTCGTAGGGACTCGTCGTTCCAACATCGCCCAACAATTGGCAGTTGTGGTTATGGGTCCCTGCTTTCGCAGGGACGACGTGTTGGAGGGGCGCGGACTCAACAGCGGGCGTCTCGAAGGATGGCCGCAAGGAAGCGACGCTGCTGGGCGTTCCGATGTGAGATAGCCGCTGGGCGTCTGCACGTTTTCGGAATAATGGAAGAGTGCCGCTGATTTGCCCGACGAGTCAAGTGGCCTCGTCGAGCGCCGGCCGTCATCGTCGGCTACTTTGCATGGGGTTGTTTTCGATATTTTGGCAGTGCGCCCCTGGGACCAGCAATCGCATCCGGCTATCGGCCTCGTTCCATGGCCCGGCATGACGACGTGGACACGTCAGTTGGGGAAGAGGGAATGCAGCCCGTCGCGATTGCCCTCTGATCTGCCCTAGCGCCGAAAACCGCTCGCGCGCGAGTAGCTCTGGCGGCCTTCCTGGGCCGGGCGTGCCGCCATGCTGGCGCGCGCCTCGCTGGCGACCGGCGTCGCCGGCTTCAGGTCCTCGAGGAAGATCGGCTTGGCGAAGTAATAGCCCTGGGCGTAGCGGATCTTGGTCGCCGCCTGCAGATAAGTGAGCTCCTCGTAGGATTCGATGCCCTCGGCGATCACCATCATGCCGAGCGCCTCGCTCAGCGATTCGATCGCGCGCAGGATGCCTTGGCTGCGCGGCCGCTTATGGATGTCGGTGATGAAGGAGCGGTCGATCTTGATCTCGTCGGCGGTGATGTCGGCGAGCGCCGACAGCGACGAGTAGCCGATGCCGAAATCGTCGATCGAAATGCCGACGCCGATGCCGCGCAGGATCGGCAGGATCTGGTCCTGGAAATGCGACCGGGTCACGAACGCGTCCTCGGTCACCTCGATCATGAATCGCTTCGGGAAGCCGGTCTCCTCGATCGCGCGTGCGAAGCGGCGCATGAACTCGACGTTGCCGGCCTGCTTGGCGGCGACATTGATGCTGATCGTCGCCGTCGGGCCGAACGTGTCGTTGATCAAGTCGATCGACTTGACGATCTCCGCCAGCACCAGAAACGTCAGCTCGTCGATCAGGCCGAGCTCCACGGCGAGGTTGATGAAGGTGCCCGGTGCCTGGATCACGCCCTCGTCGTCGCGCAGCCGCACCAGCGCCTCGATGCCCTTGATCTCCTGGGTGCGGATATCGACCTTGGGCTGGAATGCGCAGCAGAAGCGCTTTTCCAGGATCGCCAGCCGCAGCGACTGCTCGATCTTCATCCGCGCCAGCGCCTCGCGCTCCATGCTGTTGTCGAAGAACGCGGTCGCGCCCTTGCCGTTGTTCTTGACGCGGTACATCGCGATGTCGGCGTTCTGGCGCAGCGCCTCGTAGCTCCTGCCATGCATGGGGTGGAGGCTGACGCCGATCGAGGTCGAGGCGAAGATCTCGGAGTCCTCGATGAAGAACGGCGCCTTCAGCCGTTCCTGCATGATGTGGATGAATTCGGCGACCTCCTCGTTGCCGCTGATTGGCAGCAGCAGGAATTCGTCGCCGGAGATCCGCGACAGGATATCGGTCTCGCGCAGCGCGTGGCCGAGCCGCTTGGACAGTTCGACCAGCAGCGCATCGCCGATCGCGTGGCCGTAATAGTCGTTGATGTGCTTGAAGTTGTCGACGTCGAGGAAGGCGAGCGCGAAATGGCTCTGCGCGGAGTCGCGGATCAGGCCGTTGACGCGATGCTCGATCACCCGCCGGGTCGGCAGGCCGGTCAGTTCATCGTAATAGGCCGAGCGGAATAGCTGGTCCTCGAACGCCTTCTGCTCGCTGATGTCGGTCGAGGTCGAAATCAGGAGATTGCGCCCGGCGATCTGGACCGGCCGGTGCGCGGTGAGGAACACGTATTTGGATGCGCCGCAGGCGAGGACTTCCTCGATCACCACCGGACGGCCGCTGCGCAACAGGTCCAGATTGGCGGCATGACGCTCGTCGACCGGCGATGGCTGGCTCGCGCCGGCCGCCAGCTGCAATTGGCTCGCTGCCGCTTCGTTCACCAGGATGAACTGACCCTGCTCGTCCTGGACGGTGACGCCCGCCGGCAGCAGCTGGAGAAGATCGCGCAGGATGCGCAATTCATTGCTGGAAATGTCGTCCTGCCCGGTCGGTGCCGTGCCCGCCTGAAAATCGTTTTTGGTGAAACTATGCATGTGCCGACCTTGGCAAAGTCCGTTGTAGTTTTGGTTAAGCGGACTTGCGAAATGCCGTGACAGAAAGAGACCCGGGCTGCTTTCGCAAGCCGTCGCGGCAATCGTCATTAACAGAGTATCAATATCGGCATCGGCCGCCGGTGAAAGCGATTGCGGCGCGCGCGGTTGCATCGGCACGCGCAAATAAAGCGCGTGTACCGAAAAGCAGACTTATCAACAGTTGGGCAGATTGCACTGCATGATGCAGTGAACACCGGTCTTCAAGTAACTGATCTCGGTCTTGCCGTCGAACGGCCGCAGCGCCGACTTCAACAGCTTGGTGCCGAAGCCGGCTTCGCCGATGACCTCGACCACCGGTCCCTCGGTTTCGTCCCAGATTACGTTGAGACGTCCATCGTCCACCGTCCATGACACCTGCAGAAATCCGCGCGGCGAGGAGAACGCGCCGTATTTTCCGGCGTTGGTTGCGAGCTCGTGGAAGATCAGCGCCAGCGAGACGGCGAGCTTGGCGGGCAGGAATAGTTGCTCGCCATTGAGATTGAACCGCACATGGCCGTAGGGGCCAAGTTCCGAGCGCAGCAAATCCTTGATATCGCAGCCATAGCCGTCGACCCGTGCGATCAGGTCGTCGGTTGCCGCGAGCGCGCGGATGCGATGGTCGATGCGCTGCCAGACATCGGGCCGGTCCTGCAGCGCCTGATGCAGCACCGCATGAATGGTCGAGGATTTGTTCTTCAGCCGGTGCTGCAATTCATCGACCACGATCTTGCGGTACTGCTCCTC
This sequence comes from Bradyrhizobium sp. B120, assembly GCF_049075665.1. Taxonomy (NCBI): domain Bacteria; kingdom Pseudomonadati; phylum Pseudomonadota; class Alphaproteobacteria; order Hyphomicrobiales; family Nitrobacteraceae; genus Bradyrhizobium; species Bradyrhizobium sp. B120. Next base: position 292,739 of record NZ_CP185242.1, read on the forward strand.
CTCGATCAGCCGCTTGGAAACCTCGCGCTGCTGCGCGACCAGGGAACGGTAGTGCTCCACCCCCCAGATCGCGATGCCGCACACCACCCAGAAGATCATCAGCAGCGCAAAGCGCGCCGGGTCGGCGTGCGCGCCGCTGAAATTGAGCACGACGCCGAGCAGGCCGCTGGCCAGCGCGGTGGCGATCCCGATCCGGAAGCCGCCGAGGGCGGTGGCGAAGAATACCGCCGGGAAATAGGGCGTGAAGAACACGTCCGGCCTGATCTGGGCGAGCCCGAACCGCGCGGCCGTGGCCAAAACGAGACAGAACACCGCGAAAGCGACCGCAAGCAGCAACGATGGTTGCGCATCGCCCCGCCAACTCGCCCTGAAATTGTCGATCCATTTCGCCATCGGTCGCGCCAGTTCACGTGAACAGACGACCCAAAATAAGGCCGTTGCGACCGAAAAACCGCAGTTGTGGCCTTCTGGCCACAGGCGGACCTCGCCGGCCGTTAACCGCACCTGCGCTTGCGTTGTCAGGAGCGGCTGGGGAATATCGGCAACATCGAACGTCAGGGGGATCGGCATGGGACGGCTGGACGGAAAGGTCGCGGTGATCACTGGGGCGACCAGCGGCATCGGGTTGCGCGCGGCCGAGGTCTTTGTCGCGGAGGGCGCGAGGATCGTGATCGCCGGGCGCCGCGCGCCGGAGGGCGAGGCACTGGCGCACCGGCTCGGCGGCAACTGCATCTTTCGCCCGACCGACGTCACGGTCGAGGAGCAGATGCAGGCGCTGATCGCGCTTGCGGTGGAGAAGTTCGGCCGGATCGACTGCCTGTTCAACAATGCCGGCGGTCCGGCGCAGACCGGCGGCATCGAGGGCCTCGACGTCGAACGGTTCGACGCCGCGATGGCAACCCTGGTACGCAGCGTCATGCTCGGCATGAAGCATGTTGCGCCCATCATGCGCCAACAGGGGTCCGGCAGCATCATCAACAATGGCAGCATCGCCGGCCGGCTCGCCGGCTTCTCGTCGTCGATGGTCTACGGCGCCGCGAAGGCCGCGGTGATTCATTTCACCAAATGCGTGGCGATGGAGCTCGGCGAGGCCGGCATCCGCGTCAACTCGATCTCGCCCGGCGCGATCGCCACCGGCATTTTCGGCAAGGCGCTGGGGTTGTCGACCGAAGCCGCCGAGCAGACGCCGGCTGTCATGCGCGAGGTCTACAAGGCGGCGCAGCCGATCCCGCGCGCGGGCCTGCCCGACGACATCGCGCATGCAGCGGTGTTCCTGGCGAGCGACGAATCGAGCTTCATCAACGGTCATGACCTCGTCGTCGACGGCGCCATGACCGGCGGCCGGAACTGGAGCCAGCAGCAGGCGGGCTATGTCGCGTTGCGCAAGGCGTTCGATCAGGGGGCGTAGGCCGAACGCTCGAGCTCGCGATGACGCGAAGAGAAGATCGCCATGTCCGCACTGACCAAATCGACGGAAGGCTCTCCGCAGTCACGGCCCCGCGTCAGCCCGAAGCTCGAGCGGAAGCTGCAACGTCTTGCTGCCGTGGTCGTGGTCGGAATCCTGTCCGGCCTCGCGGTCGGGCTGAGCCGCGGCGGGGGCGGAGCCACGTCGCTGATCGCCGGCGCCACCTACGGCTTCCTGCTTGCCGCCATCATCGGGGCCATCGAGCTGTTCGTCCTTGAAGATTGGGATTGGCTCAACCGACTGTCTTTTCTCACCAATCTGATCGCACGCAGCGCCATCTACGCCGCCATTATCATCGGCATCCAGCTGCTGCAGGCGGGCGAGCGTGTCGCGGGCGCGCCACTGCAGGCCTCGTTCGAGGATTTCTGGTGGAGCTTCACCTATTCCGCGGGAATCTCGGTGCTGGTGAATCTCGGCTTCAGCATCGCCAATCTGATCGGCCCGCGCGCCTTCATGAACTTCGTCACCGGGCGCTATCACTCGCCGGTCGAGGAAGACCGTTTCGTGCTGTTCGTCGATATCGCCGGATCGACCGGGCTCGCCGAGCGACTGGGCGGCATCGGTATCCATCGTTTTCTCGACCGCACCTTCCGCCTGCTGACTCAGTCCGTGGTCGACTATCGCGGCGAGGTGCTCAACTATATCGGCGATGAGGTCATCGTGACGTGGCCCGAACATAACGGCGCGGTCGATTGCCGGCCGCTGCGCTGTTTCGTGGCGATGCGCCGCGCGCTGCAGAAGGCGGCGCCGCAGTTCGAGCGCGAATTCGGCGCGGTGCCGCGGATCCGCGGCAGCCTGCATTTCGGCCCCGTGATCGTCGGCGAGATCGGCGACGTCAAGCGCGCGATCGTCTTCAACGGCGACGTCATGAACACCGCGGCGCGGCTGGAGGAATTGAGCCGCAAGGTCGACGGCGGCTTCCTCGCCTCGCGCGCGGCGATGGCGCGCTTCGCCGCGCCGCCGCCGTTTCCGGTGAGCGATCTTGGAACGCTCCCGATCCGCGGCCGCGTCGACGGCATCGATGTGGTGGGGATCGGGGCGGTGGCGTAACCGCTCACTTCTGCTGCAAGCGGGGAGGAAGTGACAGCAATGTTCTCATTTGCACCAGAAGCGCTAATCGATCGCAGGATATCTCATCGCGCTCGACGCCTAGGCCGTCATGCTGGGCCGCGAAGCGATCCAATCATACCATCGGCGCGTCGCCCCGTGTTGTTCTGGCGTGGATAGTCCGAGGGCCTTGCTAGCGAAGTCGATTGCGACGATCGCCGTGATGTCGGCGACACTGAACGTGTCGCCCGCAACGAACGGCGTCTCAGACAATCGTGCCTCGAGATCGCCGTAGAAATCGGCGATCCGGCGCCGGCCGCGGACGACCAATTCGGGGATCTGATCGTAGCCATGAGGACCTGCGATCGCGCGCCCCTTGAGGCCGGGAGCACCGTTGCGCACGGTCTCCATGACCGACGCGAAGCCCTCCAGCTCCATCCGGCGCTCCCACATGGTGACAGTCGCTTTCTCCTTGGGCGAACCTCCGAGTAACGGCGGGTTCGGATGCGTTTCCTCGAGATAACGGATGATCGCCGTTACTTCCGCAATCACTGTCCCATCGTCAAGCATGAGGGCGGGTACGACGCGTCGCGGGTTGATTGCCGCGTAGGCGTCGGAGAACTGTTCGCGCGAGGCGAGATCGACCGGGACGAAGGGCATCGTTATGCCCTTCTCGGCGAGATAGATTCTGACGCGGCGCGAGTTGGGCGAGGCGGAGGACTGATAGAGCTTCATGGCGATCTCCCGAAGTCAAAGCTTTGAGCCGCCGCCGACCTGGATGGTGTCGCCGGTCACCCAGCGGGCGGAATTCGAAGCGAGAAAGGTCACCGCGTCGGCGACGTCGTCGGCATGACCGATCCGTTGCAGGGCTTGCATCTTGAGCGCGTAGTCGCGGCCCTCATCCGTCTTGGCGAATTCCGACATGTCGGTGTCGATGATGCCTGGCGCCACGGCATTGACGCGGATGCCGCGCGATCCGAGCAGCGAGGCGAAGTGCTTCACAAGCGTGTCGATCGCGCCTTTGGTGGCGGAATACGCCGACAACTGCCCGACCGCGGCCCGCGCCGCCAATGACGACGTCATCACGATGCTGGAACCGTCGCCCAACAAGGGGAGCAGCTGCTGCACCAGGAAGAATGGCGCGCGGACGTTGACCGCGAACATGCGATCGAAATCCTCGACGGTCTGCGCTTCGATAGTGGCGGGCACCGCAATTCCCGCGTTGGCGACGAGAATGTCGAGTTGGCCGACGACGAGCTTGCGGACCTCGGCGGCGAGCCTCTGCGCGCCGTCGGATGCGGACAAATCGGCGCCGACGGCGTCGGCCTGCCCACCGGCTTCGCGAATTTCCGCGACCAGGGAATGCGCGTCCTCGGCGGAATTACCGTAGTGAACGATAACGCGCGCGCCGGCGAGCGCGAGCGCGCGGGCGGTGGCGCGGCCGATACCCCGAGAGGCACCGGTAACGAGAGCGGTTCGGCTGATGAGGTCGGTCATGGTTGTTCTCCTGGTTGGATTGCTATCGGGGGTGTTCACGCTGCGGTCTTGCCGCCATTGACGCTGATGATCTGGCCGGTGACGAACGACGCCTTGCTCGAAGCTGCAAACAGGATGGCGTCCGCGAGCTCCTCGGGGCGTCCCGCGCGCTTCAGCGGAATTCCCGCGACCATCCCGGCCTTGCGATCGGCCGAGCCGGTGAACCTGTCGAGCATCGCGGTCTCGATCGGGCCGGGTGCGATCGCGTTGACGCGAACGCCGAAGGCAGCCGCCTCCAGCGCGGCGGATTTGGTCAAGCCTTCGACGGCATGTTTGCTGGCGACGTAGAGGGATGCGTTCGGCGCTCCGCGGCTGCCCATGGTCGATGAGATGTTCACGATGCTCCCGAAGCCTTGTGGCTGCATGACCCGGAGTTCGTGCTTCATCGACAGGAGAACGCCGAGGACGTTCGTGTCGAACGTTGCTGCGTAGCTCTCTGCGGTCTGTTCAGTCACCGGGCCGGGCGCGCCTTCCGTGCCGGCGTTGTTGACGGCCACGTCGAGCCGGCCGAACCGCTTGATCGTCTGCTCGACCAATGCCGAAACGTCGCTGTCGCGCCGGACGTCGGCGCGGACGAATTCCGCTTCGACGCCGTGCGAGCGGAGTTCGTCCGCCAGCGCACGGCCTGCATCGTCATGGCGACCGGAAATAACCACGTTGGCGCCTTCGCGGGCGAAGGCGAGTGCCGTGGCGCGGCCGATACCGGTAAGGGCACCTGTAATCAGGACAACGGGATTGGTCATATCACTCTCCAGCCAATGCGGCCGATATGCTTGATCGGCCTGGTTTGTGAGGCCGTCCGCAGCGGAGCCCCGGAGGCTGTCGCGCTAGAGCGGCTTCTATGGCAGGAGATTTAGGTGGGGCTGGCTTCTTTGAGAAAGACTTCGTAGGATTCGAGCTATACTTTTGAGGGATAGCTATGGAGCTCCGACACCTCCGTTATTTCGTCGCCGTGGCTGAGGAGGGCAGCCTCTCGGTCGCGGCCCAAAAACGTTTGCACACCGCGCAGCCATCACTGAGCCGCCAGATACACGACCTTGAGCTGGAGCTCGGTGTGCAGTTGTTCGTGCGCGGACCGCGCGGCATCGAACTGACGCCATCGGGGCGGGTCTTTCTTGATCACGCGCGGGTGGCTCTGCTGCAGGTCGAGGCCGCCGCGGAAGCCGCGAGGCGCGCCGCCCAGCCTGCGAAATCGGCCTTTTCGATCGGGTTTCTTACCGGCTACGAGATGGACTGGCTTCCGGCGGTCATGAATATCTTGCGCGGCAAGCTGCCCAGCACGGAAATCACCATCCGTAGCGAGGACTCTCCCGACCTCGCCGCGGCACTTGCGCGGGGCAAGATCGACCTTGCGTTCATGCGCCCGGAGAAAAGCGCGGCTAGTCTTCAGTTCAAGTTGCTCCGCCATGACCCGATCCTGGTCCTGATGCCACGAGACCATCCGCTTGCGGCGCGCTCCGCAGTCCGTCCGAAGGATCTGGCGGGGCTGAACTACATCGGCGTTTCCCCGGTGAGGGCGCCAACGCTGCGCGCGGCGATCGCTGACTTCTTCGGGCGTCACGGGTTGGCGATAGAAGCCGCGCACCAGGCCGAAAATCTGGCCATGGCCATTTCGCTGATCGCCTCCACCGGCGGCATCAGCCTTCTTCCGCTCTACGCGCAGAACCTGATCCCGAAAACCATCGTCTCCCGACCGATCCAGGGCGCGCCGCCCATGGTCGATCTGGTGATAGGGTACAACGAGGGTAACCGTTCGCAGTTGCTGGAGTTTGTGCTCTCGCGGGTAGACGAGATCAAGTTTCAGGCGCTGGGGCGCGAGGGGCGATAGGGTTCAGGGAGAGAGCCGCGCCTTCTCCGAAGGTCGGTGGCAATGCGCGGGTGATGACACCGGTGGCGTGACGCCTTGAATCGAGAATCCATCCTCATCGTCGTCCTGGCGAAGGCCAGGACCCATTACCCCAAATGCGCATTGCTGTGCGACGCCGGGGCCACGATCTCGTTCACAATCAAATTCGGTGGTTATGGGTCCTGGCTTTCGCCAGGACGACAGCTGTGGATGTAGCGCGACGTGCGTTGCCCTCGCCCCTCGGGGCGAGGGCAGCCCTCACACCTTCTGCTTCGCCGCTTCCTTCGCGAGGTCGGGCGCATTCACGGCCGGGATCGCGACGCGGCCGGTGCCGGTATGCTGAAGCGCGGCGGCGGCCTTGTCGTTCTGCATGATCTTGGCCATGACGGCTTGGCCGGCGCGCTCGAACACCGCGCGGTTGTCGATCACGAACTGGCGCGACTTGCGCAGGCCGTCGATATAGCCGTTGATTTCCGGCACGACATAGCGCGCGACCATGTCCCAGCTGCGGCGGGTGTTTTCCGGGTTGGCCCAGTCATGGGCGAAGCCGATGATCGAGCCGACACCGCCGGAGACGTCGACCAGGTTCTTGATCATCTTGATCAGATCATCCGGCGTGCCGATCGTGGAGGCAGCACCTTCGACGAAGGCGGTCTTGTCGACGGCTTCGTCCGGCGAGGCGAACGCGGTCAGGCCCGGCCGCATCAGGGTGCCGACGTTATATTCGTTGTGCCAGCGCAGCAGCCCGGCGCCGGCCTCGCGCCGCGCCTGCTCGCGGGTCTCGGCGATGTGCCAGGACAGCAGCACGCGCCAGTTGGCGCGGCTCACCGTGGTGCCGGCCTTCTTGGCGGCGTCCTCGGCGAACTGCCATTGCTGCGGCAGCGCCATCAGGCCCTGGGTCGACATCGAGCCGAGCGAGATGATGCCGATGCCGTACTTGCCGGCGAGCGTCATGCCCGACGGCGAGATCTGCGAGGCCACCACGAACGGCATGTCCTCCTGCAGCGGCAGGATCTGCAACGCGGCATCGTGCATCTCGAACCAGTCGGTCTTGGCGGTAACGCGCTCGCCGTTGAACAGGCGGCGGATCACCGCGATCGCCTCGTCCTGGCGGTCGCGCTGGGTCATCGGGTCGATGCCGAGCGTATGCGCGTCGGAGGCGAGTGCGCCCGGGCCGGAGCCGAAGATCGCACGGCCGCCGGTCATGTGGTCGAGCTGCACCATGCGCTGCGCGACGTTGAAGGGGTGGTGATAGGGCAGCGAGATCACGCCGGTGCCGAGCTTGATGCGCTTGGTGCGTTCGCCGGCGGCGGCCAGGAACATTTCCGGCGAGGCGATCGTCTCCCAGCCCGAGGAATGGTGCTCGCCGCACCAGAATTCGTCGTAACCGAGCGCGTCGAGCTGTTCGACGAAATCGAGGTCGCGGCGGAATTGCAGCATCGGATGCTCGCCGATCGGGTGATGCGGGGCGAGGAAGGCTCCGAACTTGAGGCGCGCCATTGGTCGTTCTCTCCGGATGATTGTTATCGGGGGCTTTCCGCCAACCTACGGGGTGGCCGGAGGCAAGGCAATGCTCCGGGGTTGCGGCGCCCGCATGGTTGTTGCGCAAATCGGCGGCGATTGCCGCCCTCCGGAATGTTTCCCAGCGCATCAACGCAAATTGGCGCCGGTGCTGCGGATGGGAGGACGGGCCATGGATGACGCACCCGTGAATGAACGCCTACGTCTGAGGTAATCGATGGGATGACCGGAATCTGCTGATGTCGGCCGCAACGTCATTTCGGGCAGGACCGCAGCACATGCACCAGATCGTTTCGACGCGCGCGGAAACCTCCCGCCGCTGGTGGGTGCTTGCGATCGTGGTCGCCGCGCAATTCATGTTCGGCGTCGATGCCTTCATCGTCAACGTCGCGATCCCGACCATCGCGGCGGAGCTGCACGCGACGCCGGCGCAGATCGAGGCCGTGATTGCGATCTATCTGATCGCCTATGCCACGCTGGTGGTCACCGGCGGCCGGCTCGGCGATATCCATGGCACCAGGAACGTGTTCATCGCCGGCGTCGCGGGCTTCTCGGTGACCTCGCTGTGGTGCGGTCTCGCGCAGTCCGGACCGGAGCTGATCATTGCCCGGCTGGCGCAGGGTGCGACAGCGGCGCTGATGGTGCCGCAGGTGCTGGCGACGCTGCATCTGCTGTTCTCCGATGCCGCCCGTGCGCGGGCGTTCGGCATCTACGGCATCGTGCTGGGGCTGGCCGGCGCAGCCGGCTTCCTGCTCGGCGGCGTGCTGGTGACGCTCGATCTCGCCGGCCTCGGCTGGCGCGCGGTGTTCTTCGTCAACGTGCCGTTCGGCGTCATCATCATCGCAGCTGCGCTGAAGATCATGCCGACGGTGCCGCGCCGATCCGGCACGCGGCTCGATATCCCCGGTGCGATCGTGCTGTTTGCGGGCCTGCTGTGCCTGATCGGGCCGCTGCTGTTCGGTCACGATCTCAATTGGACGGCGTGGGTCTGGCTGGTGATGGCGCTAGGCGTTGCGATCATTGCGGCCTTCGTGCGATTCGAGCGCAGCGTCGCGCATCGCGGCGGCATGCCGTTGATCGATCTGGCGCTGCTGTCGGATCGCGCCTTCATGCGCGGCCTGGTCGCGGTGTTTTTCTTCTTCTTTGCCAACCTGTCCTTCTACCTGATCATGACCATGTTCATGCAGAAGGGCTTGCAGATGCCACCGTTGCAGGCCGGGCTGGTGTTCGTGCCGCTGGCGCTGACCTTCGTGATCGCCTCGCGGCACAGCGGCATGCGCGCGAGACATCGCGGCACGCTGGTGCTGATCGAGGGCTGCGCGCTGCAGATCGTTGGCCTCGGTGTGCTGGTCGCGACGGTTCAGACGATCGCATCGCCGTCGGCACTGTTGCTTGCGCTGGTGCTTGTGATCTTCGGCTATGGTCAGGGCCTGGTGATGGCCCCGCTGTCGAGCGCGGTGCTCTCGAGCGTGAAGCCTGCGAGTGCCGGCGCCGGCTCTGGCATGTATGGCACGACGACGCAGATCGGCAACGCGGCCGGCGTCGCCGCGATCGGCGCGGTGTTCTTCGCCGTGGAGAGCGCGTCATCAGCGCGTCTGGCGCTGTTTGCGGCATGCGCATTGTTTGTGCTGTCGATCATTATTTCAGCCGCATTTCTGTCATGGATGCGCCGCGCAAGCGCATGAATCCGCAGGCATCTGGCGCCGACTTTCGAAAAGTTCACGTTCGAACAAGGTGCTACGGCAACTATTTCGATCGGTCCTCGGTGCGATCACGCGTTAACGCCGATTCTCACATTTCCGCAGGGAAAGACAGCGCACGGCCTTTTCATTTTGCAGTGCAGCAATTATCTGATCGGGTGACACAGAAGAACAAATCACCTCAGGAGTTGCTGTTGTCTTTGGTCAACAACGTCGAATTTCTGCGTCATCTGCCCAAGATGAACGCGTTCAGCGGTCTCGGCGCGCTTACGCCGGCCGTGCCGACGCCGCTCGTCGAGACGACCGAATTCGGCGTCAACCCCGGCGATCTGAAGATGTACTCGTTCGTGCCCGCGCAACTTGCGCGGTCGCCCGCGCTCGTCGTCGTGCTGCACGGCTGCGGCCAGACGGCTGCGTCCTACGATCTCGGCGCCGGCTGGTCGACATTGGCGAGCCAATACGGCTTCGCGCTGTTGATGCCTGAGCAGCAGGCGGCCAACAACGGCAACACCTGCTTCAACTGGTTCAATCCGCAGGACATCGCGCGCGGGCAGGGTGAGGCCGCCTCGATCAGGCAAATGATCGGACACCTCGCCGGTGCGCACAAGATCGATCCGCGCCGTATCTTCGTGACCGGACTGTCCGCCGGCGGTGCGATGGCCTCGGTCATGCTCGCGACCTATCCGGATGTGTTCGCGGGCGGCGCCATCATCGCCGGCCTGCCGTTCGGCGTCGCCGGCGATCTGCGCGAAGCGCTGCATGCGATGCTGCATGGAAGCGCGCTGTCGGCGCCCGAGCTCGGCGGTCTCGTCCGCAACGCCTCCACGCATGGCGACGCATGGCCGAAGATCTCGGTGTGGCATGGCAGCGCCGACCGCACCGTGCATCCCGGCAATGCCGATGCGATCGTCCGGCAGTGGCTCGACGTGCACGGCCTGCCGCTTGCGGCGATGTCGAAGTCGGATGTCGATGGCCATCCGCGCGAGGTCTGGTGGAACGCAGATGGCGAGACGCTGATCGAATCCTACTCCATCACCGACATGGCGCATGGCACGCCGCTGGGGCTTGCCGACAATGACGAGCGCTATGGCGTGGAGGGCGCGTTCCTGATCGAGGCCGGGATCTCCTCGTCGTATCACATCGCGAGCTTCTTCGGCCTGACCGACAAAGTCCGTCAGCCGCATATCGCGCCGACCGGAATTCCGCTCGAGCGCGCCGACACGATCTCGATGACGATCCCGGTGCCTGCGGCCGAGCCCGAGCCTGAGCCAGCATCCGGCCGCAAGAGCGACCGGCCGCGCAAGCGGCGGAGCAAGGGCGTCGATGTCGGCGGCGTCATCACGCGGGCACTCACCGCCGCAGGCCTGATGAAGTAACGGTTGATGAAGTAGCTAGAGGTTCGGTTCTGATTGAATCAGAACTGAACCTCTAGATTCTTGTTTTGACGCGTTTTCTTCACGCGAACCGGTTTCCACTTCGCTCGAAAACGCTCTACATCTCGCCGGTCAGGAACGGGTTCGTCATGCGTTCTTGGCCGATGCTCGATCCGGCGCCGTGGCCGCAGATGAAGCCGACGTCGTCGCCGAGCGGCAGCAGCTTCTCCTTGATCGACTGGATCAGCGTCGGGTGGCTGCCGCCGGGCAGGTCGGTGCGCCCGACCGAGCCGGCGAACAGCACGTCGCCGACATGGGCGAAGCGCAGCTCCTTGTTGAAGAACACCACGCTTCCAGGTGAATGGCCGGGGCAGTGCAGGATGTCGAAGGTGAGGTCGCCGATCGAGACCTGATCGCCCTCGTCGAGCCACCGATCCGGTCCGAAATTGCGCACCCCGGTCATGCCGAAGCGCTCGCCGCTCGAGACCACGTTGTCGAGCAGATATTTGTCGGCGATATGCGGGCCCTCGATCTTGACCTGCAGCGCGTCGCGCAATTCGGCGGCGCCGCCGACATGGTCGATATGGCCGTGGGTCAGCCAGATCTTCTCGACCGTCACGCCGGTCTGCTTGATAGCGGCCTGGATCTTCGGCACGTCGCCGCCGGGGTCGATCACCACGGCCTTCTTGGTCGGCTCGTGCCAGATGATGGTGCAGTTCTGCTCGAACAGCGTCACCGGCACGATGATCGCGCCGGCCTTCGGTTTGGTGTCGGTTGTCTCGTTCATGGGGGCACCATAGGCTACCGGAAAATGCCGTCAACACGCTCGGGAAATGCGTCGGCCCCGGCGTGTGATCCCAAAACGGACCGTGATAAGGTCACCTCCAGCAGAACACCTTCGTGAGCAGGCCGGTATACGGTTGCTCTCGATCATGCGTTAAGTCCTCGCAGTCCGGAACTTCATGACCCAGGCCCCCAACTCACCGCTCGGCGGACCCCGGACCACCGCCCGCGCCTTCTTCGTCGCGGACCGCATCAACACGTCTGGCCTCGAACGCGGCGACGTGCTGGCCACGACCCCGCTGGCGTTTCGCGTCAATGACAATGGCTTGGCAATCCTGTTTCGCTATGGCGTCGTCGTTCTGATCGGTCTCAATGCGCTGGAGGAGGATGAATTCCTGCGCAGCCTGCAGTCGCGCATGACCGGATTGTTCACGCGGCGCGAGGAGGAGATCGCGATCATCGAACTTGCGGCTGACAGGGAAGACCAGATTCCGCCAGGCGGCCCGATCTATTTGCAAAGCCTGTCGCCGGAGCGGCTGATCCTGGTCGGCGAAGCGCTGGCCAAGAGTGTGGTGCTGGCGCGGCATGAACGCGAGGTCCGGGCGGTCTTCGACACGACCGAGCCGTTGGCGCGCGAGCTTGCCAAGGGCGGCCAGGTCCGGGGTGGCCGCGTCGCGATCCTCAAGCACATCGGCAACGCGCTGTTGGTGCGGCATCGCGTGGCCGGACCGGTCGAAGTGTCGGAGAAGCCCGACATCCTCTGGGACAAGCCGCATCTCGAGCGGCTCTATGCCCGGCTCGAGGACGAGTACGAATTGAAGGAGCGTGCGGAATCGCTGAACCGCAAGCTCGCGGTCGTGGCCGAGACCGCGCAGGTGCTGACCGATATCATCGACACCAGCCGCTCGCTGCGGCTGGAGTTGATCATCGTCTTCCTGATCCTGTTCGAGGTGTTGATCACCATCTATCAGCTCGCAATCGCAAGGCATTGAAGATATTGCGATCGGCGTAGCCCGGATGCAGCGCAGCGAAATCCGGGGAGTCCTGCCAGCCGGTCCAGTTCTCCCGGATTGCGCTTCGCTCCATCCGGGCTACGGCGCCATCTTTCCGTCCCGAATTGTGCGTCATCCCTGAACCGACAGGCTGCTCCGGGCGCGAGGCGGCCTGGGCCGGGCTGCGAGCTTGGGGGGGGGACGAGATGGATCGGGACGACAGGGACTGGTGGCGGCGCGGCATCTTCTATCAGGTCTATCCGCGCTCATTCGGGGATAGCGATGGCGACGGCGTCGGCGATCTCATGGGGATCATCGCGCGGCTGCCCTACCTGACGCGGCTTGGCGTCGACGCGGTCTGGCTGTCGCCGATCTTCCCGTCGCCGATGGCCGATTTCGGTTACGACATCTCGGATTACAACGGCATCGATCCGCTGTTCGGGACGATGGAGGATTTCGACGCGCTGGTCGCGGCCGCGCACGATTCCGGCCTCAAGCTGATCCTCGACCTGGTGCCGAACCATACATCAGATCAGCATCCCTGGTTCATCGAAGCGAGGAGCTCGCGCGATAACCCGAAGCGCGACTGGTACATCTGGCGCGACCCGGCGCCGGATGGCGGTTCACCGAACAATTGGCTGTCGGAGTTCGGCGGCAGCGCCTGGACGTATGACGAGGATTCCGGCCAGTACTACTATCACGCGTTCCTGACCCAGCAGCCTGATCTGAACTGGCGTAATCGCGAGGTCCGGGATGCGATCTATGACGTGATGCGTTTCTGGCTGCACAAGGGCGTCGACGGTTTTCGTGTCGACGTGATCTGGCACCTGATCAAGGATGCCGAATTCCGCGACAACCCGCCGAACCCGCATTATCGCGAGGGCCGGCCGCCGCACGAGAAGGTGCTGACGCAATATTCGACCGATCAGCTCGAAGTCCATGCTGTCATCACCGAGATGCGCCGCGTCACCGAGGAGTTCGACAACCGCGTGCTGATCGGCGAGATCTATCTGCCGCTGCACCGGCTGGTCGCCTATTACGGCAACGATCTGCGCGGCGCGCAGATGCCGTTCAATTTCGCGCTGCTGTCGACCTTGTGGAGCGCGCGCTCGGTCGAGCAGATCATTGCCGATTACGAAAAGGCGCTGCCGCCGGGGGCGTGGCCGAACTGGGTGCTTGGCAATCACGACCGGCCGCGCGTGGCGAGCCGGGTGGGCCCGGCGCAGGCGCCGGTCGCCGCGATGCTGCTGCTGACGCTGCGCGGCACGCCGACGCTGTATTACGGCGACGAGATCGGCATGCGCCAGGTTGCGATTGCCCCCAGCGAGGTGCGCGATCCCTTCGAGAAGAACGTGCCTGGCATCGGCGTCGGCCGCGACGGCTGCCGCACCCCGATGCAATGGAGCGCCGAGCGCTATGCCGGGTTCTCGACTGCAAGGCCGTGGCTGCCGCTGGCGCAGGATTTTGCAAGCGACAATGTCGCGAGGCTGGAAGCGGAGCGGGCGTCGATCCTCAACCTCTACAAGGCGCTGATCGCGCTGCGGCGAAAGCTGCCGCAGCTCGTCCACGGCAGCTACGAGCCGGTGACGGCGCACGGCGATGTGCTGCTCTATCGGCGGCGCGGCGCCGAGGGTGTGGTCGTGATCGCGCTGAATTTCGGCGCGGCCCCCGCGGCGGTCTCCTCCAGCGCGATCGGCTTCAGCAACGAGGTGCTGCTGTCGACCTTCATGGACCGGCAGGGCGAGAAGGTCGAAGGCGTGCTCGACCTGCGCGGCAATGAAGGTGTGATCCTTGGGTTGCCGCTGATGCTGGATGAGTGAGGTAAGCACGCTGGTCAGGCTCCCTCCCCACGCAACCGGGGTCTACCCCGGTTGCGCATCATTGATTTGCGCAAGTCGGGCAGGCCCGACTTGCGATGGGGGAGGGTTGGGGAGAGGGGTGGCCCCGGGAGTGGTGCAAGAGATCAGCGTCGCTGCATCAACGTTGCTCGCGCGGAAAATGGCTTCCTTCTACCAACCACAACGGAGCAAGCGGCACCCCTCTCCCCAGCCCTCCCCCGCAAGGGGGGAGGGAGCCTGACCGATGTGCTCACCTTACGCAGCGATCCTGCGACAGAGGACGGGACGTGTCGCCTCCCGCCACATCTCACCGCTTGATCTGTGCCTTCAGCGTATCCTCGACCACGCGATCGAACGATGCTGCCCTTGGCGCGCTCTTGCGGTGATCGGCCACATATTTGTCGCGCTTGGCGACCAGCGCGGCGAGCTTTTCGTTCAGCGCCTTGCGCTGGGTGATCTGCTTGTCGATCTCGGCGCCGCGCGCTTCCGGCCTCATGGCGCGGAGATTGTCGGGCAGATCCTCATCCTTGACCTTGGCGATGTCGTTGCGGCCGGCCGCGACGTCGGCGACCAGGTCGCCGTCGCCGGTGACCGCCTCCGACGTCACCTTTGCGCGCTTGTTGATGAAGCTTGCCATCTCCGAGGCGCGCGCCGGTGAAGCCGCGGCGACGCTTGCCAGCTGCTGGGTCTTGGATTCGGTGCGCTTCTGCAGCGCGCGCGGGCCGTAGGGGATCACGGTGCCGTTGATCTCGCGCTGCAGGATGATGATGTCCTCGTCGAACGGCGTCTCGATGGTGACGATCTGGCCGCCATCCTGCGGGATCGGGATGAATTCGCCGTTGCCGTTCTGCGCGATATCGCGCCACACCCGCTCGGTATCCTCTGCGTTGCCGGCGAGCACGGCGTTGACGATGATGTCCTTCTGCTTGGCGACCGCGAGCGTCACCGGGTATTTGGTGTCCTGCGCATAGTCCATATGCGGCGGGGCGTCGCCGACCAGGAATACGATGCGCGTGCTGTCGCGGCCATGGGTCCACTGCATCTTGTTGACGGCGACGTCGAGCGCCTCGTTGACGCTCTCCGGCCAGTCGCCGCCGCCGCGCGCCTTCAATTCCAGCAGATTGGCGTAGAGATCCTGGATGTCGCGCGTCAGCTCGACCTTTTTGGTCACATACTCATCGCCGATGTCGCGGTAGGCGATCAGGCCCATCCGGATATCGGCGTCGGGATTGGAATCGACGATCGCCGTTGCGATCGACCAGATCTTGCGCTTGGCGCCCTCGATCAATCCGCCCATCGAGCCCGTGGTATCGAGCACGAAGGCGACTTCGACCACGGGCTTGGCGATCACCGAGGACAGTCCGGCGGACAGTGGCAGGGTTGCGAGAGCGAAGACGAACGAGCGAAGTGTGATGCGTGACCGCATGGGTCTCTCCTCCAGTGGTTTCGTCCCTCGGAACCAAGGTTCCACCGGCTTCGCGGTGGCTTGAGGCCGAAATCGCGGCGGCCTGGGTGCGAATTTGCGGCCGATTCCGGCGCTGCCGCTGGCCGGTGGAATCGGCTAGTGTTCGTCCAATGGATTCATCCGCCCGCCAGATCGCGCTTGTGCCCGCGCCCGACCGACGCCAGTCGGAGACGGCGCTTGCGATCGCGCGCGGCACGGCGCGGCTTCTGAGGTCGCTGGGATTTTCCTGCATCAGTGAGCTGCCGCTGCCGTCCGGCCGCCGCGCCGATCTGGTGGCGCTGAACGAGCGCGGCGAGATCTGGATCGTCGAGATCAAGTCATCGCTTGAGGATCTGCGCGCCGACCAGAAATGGCAGGACTACCGGATGCATTGCGACCGGCTGTTCTTCGCCTTCACGCAGGACCTGCCGTGCGAGATTTTTCCCGCCGACACCGGCCTGATCATCGCCGACGCCTACGGCGCGCATCTGCATTGCAACGCGCCGGAGCACCGCCTGCCGGCGGCAACCCGCAAGGCGATGACGGTGCGCTTTGCGATGGCTGCGGCGCAGCGGATCAACCGGCTGGTCGATCCGCAAGGGCATGAACTCTAGATCAAGTGATCCGTCATCCTGAGGAGCCGCGAAGCGGCGTCTCGAAGGATGCACGGCCCGGCTGGTGGCCGTCGACCCTTCGAGACGCGCGCAAGAGCGCGCTCCTCAGGGTGACGGGTTGAAGTCACGTAGCCCGGATGGAGCGCAGCGCAATCCGGGTGAGTCTTGCCGCGGATCGAGCGGCCCCGGATTTCGCTTCGCTCCATCCGGGCTACAGGAGATCTAAAGCAAATGGCCGGGACGAGCCCGGCCATCGCGAAACAAATATGATGCGATCGCTTAGCGCGGCGCGCGTTTGGCGAGGATCCGCTGCAACGTACGGCGGTGCATGTTGAGGCGGCGTGCGGTCTCCGAGACGTTGCGGTTGCACATCTCGTAGATGCGCTGGATGTGCTCCCAGCGCACGCGGTCCGCCGACATTGGATTGGCCGGCAGCTCGGACTTATCGGTGCCGGTCGCGAGCAGCGCGGCGACGACGTCATCGGCGTCGGCGGGCTTAGAGAGATAGTCGACGGCGCCCATCTTCACCGCGGTCACGGCGGTGGCGATGTTGCCGTAGCCGGTCAGCACGATCGCGCGCGCCTCGGGGCGCTTGCGCTTCAACGCCGAGACGACGTCGAGGCCATTGCCGTCGCCGAGCCTAAGGTCGACGACCGCGAAAGCGGGCGCGGCGCGGCCGATCTCGGCGAGACCATCAGACACCGTGTCGCATGACTTCACCGCGAATCCCCGCGTCTCCATCGCACGCGACAGGCGTTCCAGGAACGGCTTGTCGTCCTCGACGATGAGGAGCGAGCGGTCGGCATGGTCATTCAGTTCAGTGATGGCGTTCACGATCCATTTTTCCCTGTGGCAGACACCTAATATATGGGGTCCTACTGCGGCGCTGCCAAGGCAGCCTAAAGTCGCGTGCAGCTCGGGAAAGAGCGATGCATCCGGTATGCCAGAGTTGCGATTAAGAATCGTTCTTAGGCTTCGGTTTCGTCGGCCGGCGCGGCTTCCTCGAAGCGCTCGCGGGGCCAGACGATCTGCACCACGGCGCCGTGATCGGGGAAGGTGCGATTGGTAAACGACACCTTGGCTCCGGTGCGTTCCAGCAGCGTCCTTGCGATGAAAACGCCCAAGCCAAGGCCACCACGCGCGTTTTGGGCTTCATCCGCGCCCCGGCGACGCGACAAATACGGCTCGCCGATCCGTTTCAGCATGTCAGGCGCGATGCCCGGGCCGTCGTCGGAGACGACGATCTCGATGGTTTCCGCGTTCCACCACGCGTTCACCTCGACGGTCTGGTGCGCGAAATCGACCGCATTTTCGAGAATGTTTCCGACACCATAAAGGATTGCGGGATTGCGCGCGGCGACCGGTTCGCGTGTTGCTGCGACAGCAAGCCGCACCTTGATGGTGATGCCGAAATCGCGATGCGGCGCCACCGCCTCCTCGATCAGGGTCGACAGCTTCATGGTGTCGAACGGCGCGCCGCTTGATGACAATTGCGCAATCTTGCTCAGGATGTCGCGGCAGCGCTGCGCCTGCTCGCGCACGGTCTTGAGGTCGTCGGCGATCGCCGGGTCGTGCACCGTCTTCTCGAGCTCGCGCGAGATCAGGAAGATCGTCGACAGCGGCGTGCCGAGCTCATGCGCGGCGGCGGCAGCGAGGCCGTCGAGCTGGGTCAGATGCTGCTCGCGCGTCAGGATCAGCTCGGTCGCGGCAAGCGCATCGGAGAGCTGGCGGGCCTCCTCGGTCACCTGGAATGCATAAAGGCTGGTGACGCCGATCGCGAGCAGGATCGAAAGCCAGACGCCGATCAGGTAGATCGGCGGCAGCACCAGCGGATCGTCGCCGTCCCACGGCAGCGGCAGATGGTAGAAGAACAGCGCCGAGGCGCAGGCGACCGCAAGGCAGCCGAGCGCGATCGTCAGGCGGATCGGCAGCACCGTGGCCGAGATCAGGACAGGTGCCAGGAACAGGAACGAGAACGGGTTCTGCAATCCGCCGGTGAAGTACAGCAGGCCGCCGAGCTCGACGATGTTGAAGGCGAGCAGGGCCGCGGCATAGGCCGGCTCCAGCCGCTGCATCGGGTTGAACGCGATCTGCAGCGCCAGATTGAGCAGCGCCGAGAAGGTCACGATGATGACGCAGGGGACGATCGGAACGTCGAATTCCAGTCCCTGGGCCACGATGAAGATCGCGACGAGCTGGCCGAGCGCGGCGAGCCAGCGCAGCCGCAGGATCGTATCCAGGCGGACATAGCGGCGGGGTTGGCGGAAATCGGAAGCGAAGTCGGTCATCTCTGGACTTTAGCTGTGCCGTGGGCGGCGCACAAATTCGCGACTTAGCGCAAGCACGCGGGGCAAGCCTTGCGCTTATTGTCGCAATGCCCCAATGACGGCGATATGCAACAGCGCGGGACAGGTCAGGCGCAAGCGCCTGCGGCCAAAGAAGCGCCTGCGGCCAATCAAGCGCCCAACCAGGCGCCCGCGGCCGATCGGGGTGGATCGGCCGCGATCGACGTTGCGCATCTGGTCAAGGTCTACAAGACCACCCGCGCGGTCGACGATATCTCCTTCCGCGTCGCGCGTGGCAGCATCACCGGCCTGCTCGGCGGCAACGGCGCCGGCAAGACCACGACGATCGCGATGATCATGGGGCTGGTGCTGCCGACCTCGGGCAGCGTCGAGGTGCTGGGCGCAAGAATCCCCGAGCAGCGCTATGACGTGCTCGGCCGGATGAATTTCGAGAGCCCCTATGTCGACATGCCGATGCGGCTCACGGTGCGGCAGAACCTGACTATTTTCGGCCGCCTCTATGCCGTGAAGCATCTGCGCGAGCGGATCGAGCAGCTCGCGGCCGATCTCGATCTCACCGAATTCCTCGACCGTTCCAACGGCAAGCTCTCCGCCGGGCAGAAGACCCGCGTCGCGCTGGCGAAAGCGCTGATCAACGAGCCGGACCTGCTGCTGCTCGACGAGCCGACCGCATCGCTCGACCCGGATACCGCCGACTGGGTGCGGCAGCATCTCGAGACCTACCGCAAGACCCATAACGCGACCATCCTGCTGGCCTCGCACAACATGCTGGAGGTCGAGCGCCTCTGCGACCGCGTCATCATCATGAAGCGCGGCAAGATCGAGGACGACGACAGCCCCGAGGGAATCATGGCGCGCTACAACCGCGACACGCTGGAAGAGGTGTTTCTCGACGTGGCGCGCGGCCGCCTCCGGGAGGGCACGCCAGAGGGCACATCATGAGCGAGATGGTCAGCCATCAGCCGCGCGGCATTTCACTGCAACGCATCAACGCGATGGTGCTGCGCTATTGGTATCTGTTGATGTCGTCATGGCCGCGGCTGCTGGAGCTGGTCTACTGGCCGGCCTTGCAGATCATCACCTGGGGCTTCCTGCAGAACTACATCTCGCAGGCATCCGGCTTCTTCGCCAAGGCGGGCGGCACGCTGATCGGCGCCGTGATCCTGTGGGACATCCTGTTTCGCGGCCAGCTCGGCTTCTCCATCTCGTTCCTGGAAGAGATGTGGGCGCGCAATCTCGGCAACCTGATGATGAGCCCGCTGAAGCCGATCGAATTCCTGCTCTCGCTGATGATCATGAGCCTGATCCGGCTCGCCATCGGCGTGATCCCGATGACGCTGCTGGCGCTGTTCTTTTTCGGCTTCAATTTCTACGCCATCGGGCTGCCGCTGATCGCGTTCTTCTGCAATCTGATCTTCACGAGCTGGTCGGTCGGCGTGTTCGCCTCGGGCCTTGTGCTGCGCAACGGGCTCGGCGCGGAGAGCATCGTCTGGACGCTGATGTTCGCGGTGATGCCGCTCGCCTGCATCTACTATCCGGTCGAGGTGCTGCCGGTCTGGCTGCAATATGTCGCCTGGACGTTGCCGCCGACCTATGTGTTCGAAGGCATGCGGTCGCTGCTGATCGATCACGTCTTCCGTGCCGACCTGATGGCCTGGGCGCTGGTCATCAACGCCATCCTGTTCGCTGCCTCTTTTGCGGTCTTCCTTGCCCTTTTACAGAGCGCCAAGCGCAACGGATCGCTGCTCGGGGGTGGTGAATAAATGTCACTTTCACGTGGATTCTCGGTGTTTTAGCCCGATATCGGCCCCAGATTCGGCTCGCGGCGCATTGACGCATTGTTGCGCATTGGTCAGTATGCTGCGGCGCAAAACAGGGGTCTGAAAATACTATGCCCATCGGTGAATTTGGCGGTGCCCCGCCACTAGCGGCGGAAGGCAGCCCGGCACTCACGACGCCGCTGTACTGGATGTATGAGATGGCGCATGCGTCGCTCAATCCGGTACGCGCCGTGACCGACGCCACCAAGATCCTGTTTCAGAATCCGCTCAATCCGTGGACGCACACCGAGTTCGGCAAGTCGATCGCCGCCGGCTGCGAATTGTTCGAGCGCACCACGCGCCGCTACGGCAAGCCGGAATGGAACCTGCCGACGACCGAGGTCAACGGCGTCCGCACGGCGGTCGAGGTTCGCACGGTTTGGGAAAAGCCGTTCTGCCGCCTGCTGCATTTCGATCGCAAGCTGACGCGTCCGCTGCGCTCGCCGCAGCCGCGCGTGCTGATCGTGGCGCCGATGTCGGGCCATTATGCGACACTGCTGCGCGGCACCGTCGAGGCGTTCCTGCCGACGCATGAAGTCTACATCACCGACTGGGCCGATGCGCGCATGGTGCCGCTCGCGGCCGGCAGGTTCGATCTCGACGACTATGTCGACTACCTGATCGAGATGCTGCACGCGCTCGGCGGCAACATGCACGTCGTCGCGGTGTGCCAGCCCTCGGTGCCTGTCGTAGCAGCTGTTTCGGTGATGGAAGCCAGTAACGACCCGTTCGTGCCGCTGTCGATGACGCTGATGGGCGGTCCGATCGACACCCGGCGCAACCCGACCGCGGTCAACAACCTCGCGGAAGAGCGCGGCATCGAGTGGTTCCGCAACAATGTCATCACCAAGGTGCCGTTCCCGCATCCGGGCGTGATGCGCGACGTCTATCCGGGCTTCCTGCAGCTCAACGGCTTCATCAGCATGAACCTGGATCGGCACATGGACGCGCACAAGGCGCTGTTCGCCAATCTGGTGAAGGGTGACGGCGACCTCGTCGACAAGCACCGTGAATTCTATGACGAATATCTCGCGGTGATGGACCTCACCGCCGAGTATTATCTGCAGACCGTCGACCTCGTCTTCGTCAAGCACGCGCTGCCGAAGGGCGAGATGACCCATCGCGGCAAGCCGGTCGATCCGTCGAAGATCCGCCGCGTCGCGCTGATGACGGTCGAAGGCGAGAAGGACGACATCTCCGGCCTCGGCCAGACCGAGGCGACGCACGCGCTCTGCACCGCGATTCCGAACCATCGCCGCGTGCACTACGTGCAGAAGGGCGTCGGGCACTACGGCGTGTTCAACGGCTCGCGGTTCCGCTCCGAAATCGTGCCGCGGATCTCCGATTTCATGGTTTCGGCGGCCAATACGCGGCTTTCCCTGGTCGCCGCGGCCGAATAGGTATCACCCCGGCCGCGATTATCGCGGTCGGGCAAGTCACTGATTTAACTAAAAGAATCTCAAATCAGCCAAGGCTCAAGTGATGAATTTAATTTCATCTCTTGGGCCTTTTTCGCAACCTTGATTCATCGGAAAAATACCGGTTCCGCCCCCTGCCGGTAGAGGTCAATTAACGGCTAACCCCTGTATATTGGGCAAATGATTTGTTTTTGCGCCGAGCGCTTTCCCTGGCGGCGGATATGGCAAAGTTCGGGCGAACTCCTGCTCCCCGGACTCTCAGAAATGGCTACTCGCGCGCTCCTCTATCGGCGGCCTGCCGAACCCGCGACCGTATTGGTCAGACACGGCTCCCAGTTCTTCACCGTCAGGCTGCGCCGGCATCGGCGCGCGCGCCGCTATACGCTCAGGATTCACCCAACCGACCGCGAAGCGATCCTGACCATGCCGCCGCGCGGCACGATCGTGGAGGCGAAAGAGTTTGCCAATATCCATGGCGGCTGGATCGCCGCCCGTCTTGGCCGCTTGCCGAAGGCGGCGCCGTTCCAGCCCGGCACCGTGGTGCCGTTGCGCGGTGTGCCGCATCGGCTGGTGCATCGCTCGGGCGAGCGCGGCACGGTCTGGACCGAGACGCGCGACAGCGGCGAGAAGATCCTTTGCGTCGCCGGCGGCGTCGAGCACATGGATCGCCGAGTGCATGACTTCCTCAAGCGCGAGGCGCGCAAGGATCTGCAGAAGGCAGCGCAACTGCACGCCGCGGAACTCGGGGTGCGGGTCCGGCGGATCTCGATCCGCGACCAGTCGAGCCGCTGGGGCTCGTGCACCTCGGCCGGTTCGCTGTCGTTCTCGTGGCGGTTGATCCTGGCGCCGCCGTTCGTGCTCGATTACCTCGCCGCCCATGAGGTCGCGCATCTCGTCGAGATGAACCACTCGGCGCGGTTCTGGCGGGTGGTCGACAAGGTCTGCGCATCGGTCACGCGCGCCAAGAACTGGCTCGACACCTACGGCAACGACCTGCATCGCTACGGGATTCAGGAGTAGGCGGCGCTGCTTCCGCCACCTTCGCTGTCATCGCCCGCGAAAGCGGGCGATCCAGTATTCCAGAGGCGCTCGTATTCAACCGATAGGCCGCGGCGTACTGGATCCCCCGCATGCGCGGGGGATGACGGCCTGAGTGTGGATGAACGCGCGGTGCGTAGCCCGGATGGAGCGAAGCGCAATCCGGGGCGGCTTTCACCAATGGCGCGACTGGTCCCGGATTTCGCTTCGCTTCATCCGGGCTACGAATCTGACATTGGGTCTTAGCGCCTACCGAAACAACCGATCCGCCAGCCAGCCGTCGAGCCCCGCCGCCGCTTCGGGCCGTGCGTTCGGGTTCGGTGGCGCCGCGGCGCGGGCTGGCGTCGGCGGTGGCTGGCGATAATAGCCGCCGCCGGACGGGACCGGCGCGGATGGTGGTGCCTGCATCGGCGGTTGGATCTGCATCGGCGCCGCCGGTGCTGATGGCGCTGATATCTGCGACGAGATCTGCATCAGGTTCGCCGGGGCCCAACTACCTTGCGAGTTCGGGATCGCCGCGACCGGCACACCCTGGTGTGCGGCCTTCATGAAGCGGGTCCACACTTCCACCGGCAGTCCACCGCCGGTCGCCTTCTTGGTCGGCGAATTGTCGTCATTGCCGAGCCAGACGCCGGTGACGAGCTTGGCGGTGTAGCCGATGAACCAGGCGTCGCGATAATCCTGGCTGGTGCCGGTCTTGCCGGCGGCGGTCCAGCCCGGGATCTCCGCCTTGCGTGCGGTGCCCGAAATCAGCGTCTCGCGCATCATGCTGTTCATCATCGCATCATAGCGCGGCTCGATCACCTGGTTGGGCGGCTCCGTCGGACGGTCATAGAGCAGCTTGCCGGAGCTGGTGCGGATCTTGGTCACCACATGCGGCGACACAGCGTAGCCGCCATTGGCGAACGGCGCATAGGCGCCGACCAGCTCGAGCACGGACACTTCCGAGGTGCCGAGTGCGATCGAGACGTTGGGCTCGAGCTTGGAGGAGATGCCGAGCCGGTGCGCGGTGCGCACCACATTCTTGGCGCCGACCTCGACGCCGAGCCGCACCGCAACCGTGTTCAGCGACATCGCCAGCGCCTGGGTCAGGGTCACCGAGCCGAAATATTCGTGGGTGTAGTTCTCCGGCTTCCAGCCCTTGATGTCGAGCGGTGCGTCGGTGCGGATCGTGTCCGGCGTCAGCCCGGCCTCGACCGCGGTGAGATAGACGAACGGCTTGAACGACGAGCCCGGCTGCCGCTTCGCGGTGACGGCGCGATTATACTGGCTCTCGGCATAGTTCCGGCCGCCGACCATGGCGCGCACCGCGCCGTCGGGCGTCATCGCCACCAGCGCGCCCTGGCTGACATTGAACTTCACGCTCTTGGCGGCGAGCTCGTCGATGACGGCGGCTTCGGCGACGTTCTGCAGCTTCGGATCGATCGTGGTCTGCACCACGATGTCCTGGTCGATCTGGCCGACCAGATCGTCGAGCACTTCGCCGATCCAGTCGGCGACATAGTTCACGGTCCCGGCGCCGGCCGGCTTCACCGCAATCGAGGGCTGCCCGATCGAGGCCTTTGCCTGCGCCCCGGTGATGAACTTGGCGTCGGCCATCGCCGCGAGCACCACCTGCGCGCGCTGCTCGGCGCCCTCGGGGTTGCGGTTTGGCGCCAGCCGCGACGGCGACTTGACGAGGCCCGCGAGCATCGCAGCTTCCGGCAAGGTCACGTTCTTCGCCGACTTGCCGAAATAGCGTTGTGCCGCGGCCTCGACGCCGTAGGCGCCGGAACCGAAATAGACGCGGTTGAGATAGAGCTCGAGGATCTCGTTCTTGGAATGCTTGCGCTCCAGCCACAGCGCGAGCTCGGCCTCCTGCAGCTTGCGCTGCATGGTGCGTTCCTGGGTCAGGAACAGGTTCTTGGCGAGCTGCTGGGTCAAGGTCGAACCGCCCTGCGAGACACCCCGATGCAGCACATTGGTTATGGCTGCGCGTAAGATGCCGAGCGGGTCGACGCCGAAATGCGAATAGAAGCGGCGGTCTTCGATGGCGATGAAGGCCTTCGGCAGATAGGGCGGCAGGTCCTTCAACGCGATGTTGGCGCCGGCCATTTCGCCGCGTTGCGCCAGCACGCTGCCGTCGATGCCGACGATCTGGATCGTCGGCGGACGCTTGGGAATTTCCAGGGACTGAATCGGCGGCAGATGCGCGCCGACCCACACCACGACACCGATCACCGCGATGCCGGCCCACAAGCCAAGCACCGCGGTCCAATAGAACAGGCGGCCGATCCCGAAGCCACGCGACTTGCTCCGCCGCTTGCTGCCGCTGCGCGACGGGCGCGGTTTCTCGCTACCGGAATCGCTGCTTTTTGGTTTGGATTTGGCGGGCGTATCGTCGCCGCCGCCGGGCACGCGATCGGAGGGCGACAGTCGGAGGTCGGCAAGCGCGGCCGGAAGCCCGAACAGCGGCTCCTTGCGCGCACCGCCTTTTTTTCGTCCCCACGCCATCCGCAACGCTCACACCCTGACAGGGGCGCACGCTAGCGTTCCCGGTTTAAGGGGCGGTTACGCAAAGCTTAACGGGGGATTAGGAGGTGAGGCGGCGCGTGCTACATAGAGATGGAACAAAGCAAAAAAGGAGCACCGCATGGGCCATATCGATCCGACCAAGGACGTCTTCGCGCAATTCCGGGACAACAACCGGCCGGGCCCGATCCACATGCTCAACCTGGTGCGCTTACGCGAATGGGCCGCCTATCCCGACGGCCGCAAGGCGACCGGCGCGGAGGCCTATGCCGCCTACGGCCGCGAGAGCGGCCCGGTGTTCGAACGCCTCGGCGGCCGCATCGTCTGGCAGGGCCGCTTCGAGCTGATGCTGATCGGTCCGCAAGAGGAGCGCTGGGATCACTGCTTCATCGCCGAGTATCCAAGCGTCGCCGCCTTCGTCGAAATGATCCGCGATCCCGTCTATCGCGAGGCGGTGAAGCATCGCCAGGCCGGCGTGGAGGATTCACGGCTGATCCGACACGCGGTGCTGCCGGTCGGCAAGAACTTTGGTGAGATTCCGGCGTAGGCGCGACGCAGCGCGCGGTACTTATCCGTCATCCTGAGGAGCCGCAAAGCGGCGTCTCGAAGGATGGACGGCCACAGTCGGGCCGTCGACCCTTCGAGACGCGCTACGCGCTCCTCAGGGTGACGGTGAGGGAGCGCAGTGCACCCTCACCGTCATTGCGAGCGAAGCGAAGCAATCCATGTCTCGGCTTGCGGAGCGATGGATTGCTTCGTCGCTATCGCTCCTCGCAATGACGGTGACAGGGCAAAGCCCAAAAGCAAATCGGCGGCCCACAGGCCGCCGATTGCATTTCAAATCCGCAAGAGCATCTAGCCCGCCGGGCCGGCGTCCTCGAGGATCGGGCCGAACAGCTCCCAGCGCTCGCCGTTGAACTTCATCATCTGCAGCTGCTTGTTGACGCGATAGTCGTTCGGCGTGGTGTTGCCCTTGATGCCCGGCAGCGCCATGTCGAGGTCGACATTCTTCAGGTTGGTGGCCTGCTTCAGCACGTTGTCGCGCGTCAGCTCGTCGCCGCACTGCTTCAGCACATGCACCATCAGCTGGGCGGTGGAGTAGCCATAGGTGTTGAAGTTCGAGTTCTTGTCGCCGTCGGGATAGTACTTGGCCATGAAGTCGAAATAGCGCTTCATGCCCGGATCGTCCTTCCACTGCGGGTCGGCGGGATCCTTGCCGTAGTTGGTCGAGATCAGGCCCTTGGAAGCCTCCAAGCCCGCCGGCTGCAGCACGGCGCCGACCGAGGTGGCGTTGATGTCGACGATGTGGACCGGATGCCAGCCGAGCTCGGCGATCTTCTTGATCGCCTGCGCCGCCTGCTTCGGCGTCGAGGCCGAGAAGAACAGGTCAGCGCCGGCGTCCTTGATCTTGATCACCTGGGAATCGATCGTCGGGTCGGAGACCTCGTAGGAGGCTTCGGCCACGATCATCTTGGCGGCCTTGTCGCCGAGGCCGGCCTTGATGCCGTTCAGATAATCCTTGCCGAGGTCGTCGTTCTGATAGAGCACGCCGATCTTGGCGTTCGGATGCTCCTTCAGGATGTACTGGCCGTAGATGCGGCCTTCGACGAAGTAGTTCGGATTGAAGCCGAGCGTCCACGGGAAGTTCTTCGGATCGGTGAACTTCGAGGCGCCGGTGGCGGCGAACAGCTGCGGCACCTTCTTGGCGTTGAGATATTTCTGCACGGCGGCGTTCGACGGCGTGCCGACGATCTGGAAGGTCAACAGCACCTCGTCGCTCTCGACGAGCTTGCGCACCTGCTCGACGGCCTTGGGCGGCGAATAGGCGTCGTCATACTGGATTAGATTGATCTTGCGGCCGTTGATGCCGCCCTGATCGTTGATCATCTTGAAATAGGCCGCCTGGGTCTTGCCGATCGAGGCATAGGCGGAAGCCGGTCCGGAGAAGGGGACGGTCTGGCCGATCTTGATCTCGGTGTCGCTCGCGCCGGGATCGTATTTCTTTTGCGCGGAGGCCGACGTTGCAGACAGCGCGATCGCGAGCGCCGTTGCCGTGACTAGGTGGAAAATCCCATTCCTCATAATGCTGTTTCCCTCACGTGACTGATGCTTGGCCGATGATCTTGTCCGCGGGTTCAAGGTCCCGCGGTCGCCACCGCTGGGCCGGGATACTGGAGGAACCGTTGCTGCGACGCAAGAGACCGATGCCGAAAAGCCGAGCAATTTCAGTCAACGAAAGTAGGGGGCGGTGCGAAAAGAACCTGCGCTCGGGGTGCGCCGAGCGTGTCGCGGAAGGTGGGTTGAGTTCGTCGAACCTACCGCCGTGACCGCATTATCCCCGTCATCCCCGCGCAAAGGCTACGCCTTTGTCGCTGGAGGAGCGCGTAGCGCGTCTCGAAGGATGAACGGCCCGGCTGGTGGCCGTCGACCCTTCGAGACGCCGCTTCGCGGCTCCTCAGGGTGACGGTGATGGAGTGATAAGGCTTGGCCCTCAAAAAAAAGGCGGCCAGGAGGCCGCCGATCGCATCTCAAACCTGCGAAACCGCTAACCCGCCGGTCCGGTGTCCTCGATGATCGGGCCAAACAGCTCCCAGCGCTCGCCGTTGAACTTCATCATCTGCATCTGCTTGTTGATGCGATAATCGTTCGGTCCGGTCGTGATCGACATGCCCGGCAGCGCGAGACTCGGCACGAACTTCTTCAGGCTGGTCACCTGCTTCATCAGGTTCTCGCGGGTGAGGTCGTCGCCGCACTGCTTGAGCACCTGGATCAGGAGCTCGGCCGTCGAATAGCCGTAGGTGTTGACGGTGTTGAGCTTGTCGCCCTCCGGGTAATACTTGTCCATGAAGGCGAAATAGGCCTTCACGCCGGGATCGTCCTTCCACTGCGGGTCGGCGGGGTCCTTGCCGTAATTGGTCGAGATGATGCCTTTGGAGATGTCGAGACCGGCAGGCTTCAGCGTCGCCGACACCGGGCTCGCATTGATGTCGAGGATGTGCACCGGGTGCCAGTCGAGGTCCGCGACCTTGCGGATCGCTTGAGCGGCGAATTTCGGCGTCGACGCGTTATAGAGCAGGTCGACGCCGGCGGCTTTCAGCTTGACGATCTGGGAATCGACGGTCGGGTCGGTCAGCTCGTAGGATACCTCGGCGACGATCATGCTCGCGGCCTTGTCGCCGAGCCCGCTCTTCAGGCCGGTGATGTAGTCGCGGCCGAGATCGTCGTTCTGGTAGAAGATGCCGATCTTGGCGTTCGGATGATTGGCCAGGATATATTTGGCGTAGATGCGTCCCTCGGACTGGTAGTTCGGATTGAACGCGATGGTCCATGGCGCGTTCTGCGGATCGGAGAAGCGCGAGGCGCCGGTGGAAGCGAGCAGCTGCGGCACCTTCCTGGCATTCAGATATTTCTGCACGGCGGCATTTGAGGGCGTGCCGATGATCTGGAAGGTGAACAGCACCTCGTCACCCTCGACCAGCTTGCGCACCTGCTCGACCGCTTTCGGCGGCGAATAGGCATCGTCATACTGGATCAGGTTCAGCTTGCGGCCGTTGATGCCACCCTGATCGTTGATCATCTTGAGGTAGGCCGCCTGGGTCTTGCCGATGCCGGCATAGGCGGATGCGGGGCCCGAGAACGGCACGGTCTGGCCGATCTTGATCTCGGTGTCGGTCGCGCCGACGTCGTATTTCTTCTGCGCGGTGGCCGATGTAACCGACAACGCGATGGCAAGCGCTGTCGCAGCGAGCAATTGCACGCTCCTCATGTCCGTGACCTCCCATGTTGCCGGTGATCTTGTCCGCAAGGCTCAAACCCGCGGATGTCACCGTTATCAGGGATGATGGAGGAAGGGCGGGGGCATTGCAAGGCGATGCCCCCGCGCGCGATGTCGCGTCAGGCGAGCCAGAGCAGGATCAGCGCCAGCGCCGCGGGCGCCGCCTGCACATAGAGAATGCGCCGGCTCACGGTGGCGGCGCCATAGGCACCGGCGACGACCACGCAGAGCAGGAAGAATGTCTTGATCTGCAATGCGAAGGCGGCATTGCCGTGCACCAGGCCCCAGATCAGCCCGGCGGCGAGAAAGCCGTTATAGAGCCCCTGATTGGCGGCAAGCACCGCCGAATCGGTCGCCTTCTCGATCGAGTTGCGAAAGGTCTTCAGCCCGAGCGGCTTGGTCCAGAGAAACATCTCGAGCACGAGGAAGTAGATGTGCAGCGCAGCCACCACTGCGACCAGAAAATTGGCTATCCAAAGCATGCTCGGTCCCCCAAGAGCTTTGGTTCTGATTGAATCAGAACCAAAGCTCAAGATTCTTGTTTTGGCGCGTTTTCTTCACGCGAACCGGTGTCCATCCCGGATCAAGTCCGGGACAGGCTTTCGCTCGAAAACGCTCCAGCCGGAATTCGGGTGGACGCTAGCATGTGGGCGGTCAATTGTATGCTTGGCGACCTGTTCCGATCGCGATGACTTTCCAGAGTACCGATATGGCCGACCGCAAGACTGCACAGACCTTCAACATCGACCGCCTCAAAACGCCGATCGGCACCGCGCTGCTGGTGACCGATGACGACGGCGTGTTGCGCGCGCTCGACTGGGACGACTATGAAGGGCGCATGCTCGACCTGCTGCGGCTGCACTATGGCGCCGTGACGCTGCGGGACGCCCGCGCGCCCGCTGCGATGCGCAAGGCGCTCGGCGATTACTTCAACGGCGATCTCGATCGGCTCGCCGATGTTGAATGGCGCGTCGCCGGCACGCCGTTCCAGCAGAAGGTCTGGCACGCATTGCCGAAGATTGCGCCGGGCACCACCATGAGCTACGGCGCGCTGGCGGCGAAACTCAAAGTGCCGAATGCGATGCGCGCGGTCGGCCACGCCAACGGGTCCAACCCGATCAGCGTCGTCGTGCCCTGTCACCGCCTGATCGGCGCCAACGGCTCGCTGGTCAAATATGGCGGCGGACTGGAGCGCAAGCGCTGGCTGCTGCGGCACGAGGGCGTGGAGGTCTAGCGGCCGAATCCAGCCGCAGCGAGATGATCAATCGAGATCCTCGCGCGGCATGTTGCGCAGATCGCGCACGATGTAGAGGAAGACAATTAACGAAGGCACCCATGCGAGGATCGCTCCTACCAGCATCGCGTCGACCGTCGTCATCGGATCTCCTTGAGCGCGTCAGATCAGTTTCTTCGATGGGCCGCCGGTTCTCGGGAGGGGATAGAGCCACTTCCAATAGACCTTGTTGCGCTCCAACTGCCGCTGGTAGATCTCGCGGCACTTCGTCGAGCAGAACTGCTCGAAGTACCAGCTATGCCGGATCAGTCCGAAGGGCCGCCGGCATCCTGGATTCCCGCAACGGCCGGTCATGATGCTGCCTCCGCATTCGCTCGCCAGAGCCAGCGAATGAAGTTCTCCTGACCCTTGTGAAGACAGAGCCGTCCGCAGTAGCGTTCACCTGCCGGATTTCGCAGGCAGATGATCTTGGCATCTTCACTGTCACACTGGGCGCAGCGCGGTTCCGTACGCATGGCGACTTCCCTCCGAGGAACTGCCATTTGCCAATCAAGAATGTCTGATGCTGTCGTTGCCGTCGGTCTTCCTGAAGGACGGCGCCGCGAAATCTCGCGCTGCCACCGTCGATGTGCAACTTGTCCAGATGTTTCTCGGTATCATCCTTGCGTATACCCGATTTGAACTCACCCGCTCGTCGCTGTGCCGCGCTGTGCCAGAGCTGTATCGAGGCATTTGACCAGCGCATCTCCGTCGAACGGCTTGATCAGAAAGCAGATCGCCCCCGCCTCCATCGCTCGGGCCCGGTCGGCTTCGACGGAGAAGGCCGTGATGA
The DNA here is from genome assembly GCF_049075665.1 of Bradyrhizobium sp. B120. Taxonomy (NCBI): domain Bacteria; kingdom Pseudomonadati; phylum Pseudomonadota; class Alphaproteobacteria; order Hyphomicrobiales; family Nitrobacteraceae; genus Bradyrhizobium; species Bradyrhizobium sp. B120. Next base: position 323,832 of record NZ_CP185242.1, read on the forward strand.
AAATGAACGGAAGGCGCCGGCCGTCGGCAATCAGGCGCGCCTGCAGGTCGAGCCCGCTCATGGCCGGCATCCTGACATCGGCTATCACGCAGGATGTGTCGTTCAGTTGCGGCGAATGCAGGAATTCTTCGGCCGACGCGTAGGTCTGGACCGCGTAGCCAAGCGACCTGACCAGATTGTCGGTCGCGGTGCGGACCGACATGTCATCGTCGACGATTGATATCACCGGGTTGGACAAGAAGGCTTTTCCTGGAACGGCCAGAGCGGCCTCAGGTGTCTGCGATCGCTGAGCCACAGTGCGTCGTCGGCCGCGGCCGGAGAATCATACTTAGGTTTGTGCGCCGCCGGAGGCCTGCTTGAACCCGAGGATCTGCGCCATCCTGACCAGATCCGGCAGCGACTTCGCCGCCATTTTCCGCATAATGTGCCCGCGGTGTATCTTGACTGTGATCTCGGCGACGCCGATTTCGGCGGCGACCTGCTTGTTCATGAGCCCCGCGGTGACGAGGCTCATGATCTGGCGCTCACGAGGGGTCAGGGTCGCGAAGGCTGCACGCAGGTTCGCGAGCGCCCCGGCCTCATTGCGGCGAGTTCTGTCGCGTTCGATCGCAGTCGTGACGGCATCCAGCATGTCCTGGTCGCGGAACGGCTTGGTCAGGAAGTCGACGGCTCCGGCCTTCATGGCCCTGACCGTCATCGGGATATCGCCATGGCCGGTCATGAAGATGATCGGAATATGAATGTCGGCCCTGGCGAGCTCCGCCTGGAAGTCGAGGCCGCTCAGCCGCGGCAGCCTGATGTCCAGGATCAGGCAGCTTGGAACATCGGGGAGCTTGTGCTGCAGAAATTCATGGGCCGACCCGAACGCTGCGGCGCGCAGGCCGACCGACCGGAAGAGATTGCTCAACGCGTCGCGCACTGACACATCGTCGTCGACGACGAACACGATCGGATCCTCGGCGTTCGCGAGGGCGGGAGGCGATGCCGCGCGTCCAATCACCATGCATGATCCTCCTGACGCAGCGGCAGGGTGAACTGGAACGTCGTGCCGGGGCCGATATTTCTGGACACGGACAGGCGCCCTCGGTGGGCTTCGACGATCGAGCGGCAGATCGACAACCCCATTCCCATGCCGCTGGCTTTGGTGGTGTAGAAGGCGTCAAACAGCCGTTCGGCATGCTCTGTCGCAACCCCGACACCACAGTCGGTGACCATGACCAAGATCTGCCCGGCATCGTCTTGCTGCGTCCGGATCACGAGTTCCCGTGGCCTGTCCGTGACCGGCTGCATGGCCTCGATGCCATTGACGACGAGGTTGAGGATGACTTGCTGCAGCTGGACGCGGTCGGCGACGACAGGCGGGAGCGCGGGAGCGAGGTCGAGCTGCAGGGATACAAGGTGGCTCTGCAGTTCATGCTGCACCAGGCCGATCACCTCGTTGATGGCTTCATTGATGTCGAGCGGCGCCATCTGACCGGTCGTCTTGTTCACCAGCGCGCGCACGCGCTGGATGACCTCGCCGGCCCGGTTGCCGTCGCTGATGATCGACCTGACCGCCCCGCGCGCTTCGTTCAGGTCGGGGGCCGCCCGGTTGAGCCAGCGCAGGCATGCCGCGGCGTTGGCGACCACGGCGGCAAGCGGCTGGTTCACTTCATGGGCGATCGATGCGGCGAGCTCGCCGAGTGCCGTCACGCGCGTCACGTGCGCGAGATTGGTCTGCGCTTCATGCAATTCCGCCTCGGCTCGCTTGCGGGCGGTCACGTCGGTGACCGCTCCGATGAATTCGGTGTCGCCCGAGGGGGTGGTCACCGCATGCGCCCTGGCGTGAACATATTTGATCGCGCCGTCCGGCATCAGCAACCGGTAGCCGTGCTCGAAGTCCTTGCCGTCGAGCGAGGCGCTGTCGACGGTCCGTTGCACGCGGGTGCGATCATCCGGATGGATGCGTCGAAGGACCGTGGCATGCTTGATGGAAGGAGCCCTGTCGAATCCGAAGATCCTGAACGTCTCTTCCGACCAGATCACCTCACCGCTGGCGACGTGCCAGCCGAAGCTGCCGGTGTGGCTCAATCGCTGGGCTTCGCTCAGGTACATTTCGCTCTGCTGCAGCGCGTTTTCGGCCTGTTTGCGCTCGGTGATATCCTCGCACGCGATCAGCACGATCAATCGGTCGTCCTGCCGCCGCACGGCCTTGGCATTTTCACGAACCCAAAGTCTTGAACCGTCCTTGCGGATCTTCCGGATTTCCCAATTGTGGGTTTGGCCGATGTTGTCGAGACACGCCGCGACGTTGCGCTGCACCATCTCGCGGTCTTCGGCGGCAAAGACCCGCAGCACGGATTGTCCGAGCAATTCGTCGACGGTGTAGCCAAGTTGTGCCGCGCCGAACGTGTTGACCGACAGCACAAGACCCGTGGCGTCGACCATGAAGTACATGACCGGATTGTGCTCGAACACCTCCTTCCATTGCGCTTCGCTGTTGCGCAGGGCCTCTATCGCGCGCTCTTCGCCGCTGGCCCGGCCGCGCAACATGGCTTCCATCTGCCTGTGGGTGCGCCCCACCACCCCCATCATCAGCAATGCGGCGGCAAGCGAGGCGATCAGCAGCGCCAGCGCGATCAGATGGGCGGAAGCTGCCGGCTGCGGACCAAACAGCAGCCCGATGCAGGTTGCGGCCAAAGCCAGCACCATGCCGCCGAGCAGCCATTGCTCGGCCGACCAGGACCTCGTGGTCGGGATGCGCATCATCGGCAGCACCAGCACTTGGCTATCCAGCACTTGGCCGTCCAGCACTCGGCCGTCATGGGCCGCGCTGCGTCGCTAGGTGACCGCTACCATCAGCGGCGACAACGTCGCCCTCCTCACAAACCGCATACTAGCAGCTTTCCCGACGTCCGAACGGGATCGTGGGGGCGATTTTGGCGATCCGCTCGCGTGGCGTGAGATCGCGCGGAAAGCGCAAGCGCCGAACGAACTCAGGCCCAGGTTGCGGCTAAACCAAAGTATGTCGTCCCCATCCGAATGTAACGGCCGGATCAACCTCCGTTCAATGGCCGGTTTCCTCCCGGCGGCTACGCTTATTGGGTAACTCGATGACAGTAGAGGCCTCTCGGGATTCAGCAATCGCCAATCAGAGACGGGAGATTGAAATGCCCAACACGCGCCTGCATCTGATCCTTTGCTCCGACGACGTCGCGCGCGAGACGACGCCTCAGAAGCGCAACCGCAGCTTCCAGCCCTCCGTGATCGACGGCGGCAAGCAAGCAGCGACTGTGCAGGCCGACAACTCCTGGATCGATCTGCTCGACGTCTTCGATTTGAGCGTTGTGCTCTGTCAGGCGAGCTACCTGGCCTTGCTGGGGGCAAGCCTCGCGGCGCTGCAGCCGCAATTGAACGTGCCGGATCCAGGATCGTAGCCCGCTCTGGATCCAAGTCCGGCAGGCTGCCGGGACCGACGCGCTGGCTGCTCACGCCTGGGTCGCGCAAACGGGTCCGACAACAGCCTCCGTGAGAGCCCGGAATCCACTCCCCGTCTAGCCCCGGCCCTGATGGATTCCGGGCTCAGCCTCTTCGGTGGCCCCCTCAATGACGGCAGAACAAGGCCGGCGCCGTCGCTGCGCCATCGATCGTCTGACCGCCGCAAATTGCAGACATTTTTCCGAAAGATGCCCGGTTCGCTTTAGCCGCTTTTGAAGCACCTGATTATTGGATCGGTCCGGCAACGGCATCGCTCCGCGGAGCTGTGCGTTGGGTTCGCGCACTGACAGTTCAGGGGCCGGTCAACATGAATCAGCCACAGCACCAGAAGCCTTTTCCTGAAGGCGATGTTTCCGTCACCAAGGATGAGGAAGTGGGCGCACGCGGATTGCAGCGCGATCTGCAAGACCGGTTGCAGCCGGCGCACGACGAGCCGGTGAGCGAGCCCGTCAGCGATAGCGCTCCCCATCCCGAAGCACCTGCAGGCTCGGGCCGGTGGGTTCGCCGCCTGCTCAAGGTCGGCATTGGCCTTGCGATCGTGGCCGTCTTCGGATGGTTGCCGCTGAAGGCCGTGCTGCAGACCTCGAGTGTCGAGGCCGTGGTCAATGCCAGGATCGTGACCTTGCGCTCGCCGATCGACGGCACCGTGAGCGCGAAGCCGCCGCAGGGCTCGACGCAGCTCAGCGTGGTCCATGAGGGCGATGCGATCCTTCATGTCGTCAACGCGCGCGGCGATCGCGTGCGGCTCGACGATCTTCGGCGGCAGATGTCCCGGATGGAAAATGAGCGCCCGAGTTTCGCCGCCAAGCTTGCGGCCGCCGAGACGGCGCAACAGGACCTAGCGCGCCAGGCGGCCCAGTTCCGCGACGGTCGCATCCTCCAGCTCCAGGCGCGCATCGCCGAAATCCAGACCGCGATCGAGGCCGCCGCCGCGCGGCGGGAGGAAGCCACCGCGGCGGTCGAGCGCGCCTCCTCGCTGATCAAATCGGGCAGCGTCTCGACGGTCGAAATGGCCCGGCTGACGCGCGAGCAGTCGATCGCCCAGCAGACCGAGATCGGCGCGCAGCGCCGGCTCGATGCCGCCAAGGTCGAACTCACCGCGGCAAGGAACGGCACCTATCTCGGCGACAGCTACAATGACCGGCCGAGTTCCGTGCAGCGCGAAGAGGAGATGCGCCAGCGCGTCAGCGATCTGCGTGCCGATCTGGTGCATTCCGATGCCGAGATCGATTGGCTCACCCACGAGATTGCGTCGGAGCAGCTGCACTACATCAACCGGGTGGAGGCCGACATCAGGGCGCCGGTCACCGGGCGCATCTGGGAGATGATGACGTCGTCCGGTGAGGACGTCAGGGCCGGGCAGCCCTTGCTCAAGCTGCTCGATTGCTCAGGCGCCGTGGTCACCGCCAACGTCACCGAAGGCGTCTACAACCGCCTCAGGCTCGGCGAGCAGGCGAGCTTCGAGCCGAACGACGGCAGCGCCGCAGTCAAAGGTGAGATCGTCAACCTCACCGGCGCGTCGGGTGCGCCCGCAAACCTCGCGATCAATCCGGATGCGCTCAACAAGGAACCGTATCGGGTGACGGTCTCGATGCCCGAGCTCGATACCACGGGCAAGGAATGCGCGGTCGGCCGCACCGGGCGGGTGGTGTTCAACGCGGACGCGGCAAAGCCATGATGGCGGCATTCGCGCCCGGGCTGGTCGCCTTCGGCGCCTGCCTTGCGATCCTGCCGCTGCTCCGGCGCGAGCAGACGCTGGCCCGCATCATGATGACCGGCATGTCGTTCGTTCTGCTGCTGCACTACTTCGTCTGGCGGGTAACCCAGACCTTGCCGCCTCTGGGACTCACCGCCGACGCGGTGGTCGGCTATCCCTTCGTGGCGGCCGAGGCGGCCTCGATGATCGCGGTGTGCCTGTCGCTGCTGTTCCTCAGCCGCACCATCGACCGCTCGCCCGAGGTCAATGCCATCCTGCGCCGATCCAGGGCAAGCACGGATGCGCCGCGCGTCGACGTCTTCATCTGCACCTACAATGAGGAGAAGGCGATCCTGGAGCGCACCATCATCGGCGCGACGGGGCTGAACTATCCCAACTATCGCGTCTGGGTGCTCGACGACGGTCGGCGGCTTTGGCTGCGTCGGCTCGCCCAGGAGCTCGGCTGCAACTACCTGACCCGTCCGGACAACCTCCACGCCAAGGCCGGCAACATCAATCATGCGCTCCAGCACGTATCCGCCCTGCCGGACCGGCCGGAATTCATCTCGATCCTCGATGCGGATTTTGTCCCGATGCCGGACTTCCTGACGCGGGCGATGAGCCTGATGCAGGACGGCACCGTCGGCGTCGTGCAGACGCCGCAGCACTTCATCAATCCGGATCCGATCCAGACCAATCTCGCCGCGACCGACGTCTGGCCCGACGAGCAGCGCTTCTTCTTCGACATCCTGATGCCCGCCAAGGACGCCTGGGGCACCGCGTTCTGCTGCGGCACTTCATCGCTGATCCGGTACTCCGGACTGATGCAGATCGGCGGCTTTCCGACCGATTCAGTCACGGAGGATTATCTCGTCACGCTGCGCCTGAAGGAAAAGGGACTGCGCACGGTCTATCTGAACGAGCGCCTCACGCTAGGCCTCGCGCCGGAAGGACTGAAGGAGTACATCACGCGGCGCGGGCGCTGGTGTCTCGGCTTCATGCAGATCGTCAGGGGCCGCAGCGGGCCATTCTCGCGGCAATCGAAGCTGGCATTCATGGACCGGCTGTCGCTGGTCGACGCCTTCATGAGCTGGGCGGCGGTCTATGGCACCAAAACTTTCGGCCTGGTCGTGCCCTGGCTCTATCTGCTGTTCGGGATCAAGGCGGTTCACGCCGACCTGTTTGAGCTCCTGAAATACTTCATGCCGTTCTACGTCTGGCACGCCTTCACGATGGCGTGGATATCGCACGGCCGTTCGCTCGCGATCATGACCGACGTCTCGCAATACATTGCAGCACCCGCCGTCTTGAAGGCGGTCGTGACCGGCCTTGCCCGGCCGCAGGGCCACAAGTTCAAGGTGACCGCCAAGGGTGGCGACCGCAACCGCCGCTTCATCGAGTGGCCGCTGCTGCGGCTCTATGGCGGTGCCCTGCTGATCACGCTGGTGGCGATCGCCTACGCCTTCATCCTGCATCTGCGCGGTGAAAACATCGCCTATGGCGGGCTGGCGCTGGGCTGGAGCCTCTACAATTGCGTCGTGCTCGCGATCGTGTGCTTCATCTGCATCGAGCAGCCGCGGCGGCGCAAGGCCGAGCGTTTCGAACGCGACGAGCCGATCCTGGTTCACGAAGGCGCCGAGCCGCGGCTGGTGCGGATGGCCGACATCTCGATCTCGGGCGCGCGCTTCATCGATCCGGCCCCGCCCGCCATCGGCGCCTCGATCAAGTGCAATGTCTACGGCCAGAATGTGAGCGCGACCGTGGTCCGCCGCACCCGCGACGGCTTCGGCGTCTGTTTCGAGGACGCGGTTGCGACGCGGATCAATGTCGTGCGCGCATTCTACGCCGGCGAATATGTCCGCGCCTTCCACGGCGTGCGCGCAGTGCCGGTCGGCAAGGCGTTGCTGATGCGGCTGTTCGGCTGAAGCAGGATGCGCAGGGATTTGCCGCAGCTCCCTCCGCCGTCATTCCGGGGCTCGCGAAGCGAGAGCCCGGAATCCATCGGGCCGCATGTGCTGTGGTGAAATGGATTCCGGGCTCTCGCTGCGCGAGCCCCGGAATGACGATTGAGGGAGTTCTCCGCTAAGCCGCCGGCTTCGCCGCCTGGTCCTCGCTCGACAACAGATGCAGCAGCGCGCTCTTGATCGCGGCCTGCCGGGTCGGCGCCGTGATCTGGGCGCCGAGCAGGTCGGTGACATAGAACACGTCGCGGGCGCGCTCGCCGAAGGTCGCGACATGCGCCGAGGCGATGTTGAGGTTGAGCTTCGAGATCGCGGTCGTCAGCTGGTAGAGCAGGCCGGGGCGGTCGAGGCCGGAGACCTCGATCACGGTGTAGCGGTCGGACCACTGGTTGTTGATGGTCACTTCGGGCTCGACGATGAACGGCCGCGCCTTGCTGCGCACCGCGCGCTTGGCCACCGCCTCGGGCAGCCTGAGCTTGCCCTCCAGCACCTGTTCGATCATCTCGCCGATCCGCGTCGCGCGGCGGCCTTCGTCATCGTCGCGGTCGTATTCGCGCGAGATCGAGATGGTGTCGAGCGCGCGGCCGTCGGTCGTGGTGTAGATCTGCGCGTCGACGATGTTGGCGCCGGCCGAGGCGCAGGCGCCGGCGATGATCGACAGCAGCCAGGGATGGTCGGTCGCCAGAATCGTGAGCTCGGTGACGGCACGGACCTCGTCGAAGCCGACATTGATCGCGAGCTTGTGGCCGGCCTGCTCGCTGGCGCGGATGAAGCGCGCCTGGCGGATCTTGCGCGGCAGCTCGACCTTGAGCCAGTAGGCCGGATAGTGCCGGCCGATATAGGCGTTGAGCTCGACCTCCGGCCATTCGGTGAAGGCGCGGCGGAATTCGGCCTGCGCCACCGCGATGCGCTGGGCGCGGTTGACCTCCGAGAAGCCGCCGGTCAGAACCGGCTCGGTCTCGTAATACAGCGTGCGCAACAGTTGCGCCTTCCAGCCGTTCCAGACGCCTGGGCCGACGCCGCGGATGTCGGCAGTGGTCAGGATCGTGAGCAGCTTCATCTGCTCGACCGACTGCACCACGGCAGCGAAATTCTCGATGGTCTTGCGGTCCGACAGATCGCGCGATTGCGCCACCGTCGACATCGTCAGATGTTCCTCGATCAGCCACGCCACCAGCTCGGTGTCGGCGGCCGAGAAGCCGAGCCGCGGGCACAGCCGCCGCGCCACCTTGGCGCCGGCGACCGAGTGATCCTCAGGCCTGCCCTTGGCGATGTCGTGCAGCAGGGTTGCGATATAGATCACCGGGCGGTGCTCGGGACGGATCTTGCGGAACAGGTCGCTGGCGACCGTGAACTCCTCGTTGCCGCCGCGCTCGATGTCCTGCAGGTAGCCGATGCAGCGGAGCAGATGCTCGTCCACCGTATAGTGGTGGTACATGTTGAACTGCATCATCGAGACGATCTTGCCGAAGGCGCGGATGAAATGGCCGAGCACGCCGGTCTCGTTCATCCGCCGCAGCACGGTCTCCGCATCGTTCGAGGTCAGGATCTCCATGAACAGGCGGTTGGCTTCCTCGTTGTCGCGGAGCTGGGTGTTGATCAGCTTCAGCGAGCGCGTCACCGTGCGCATCGCATCGGGATGGAAGGCGAGGTTGTTCTGCTGCGCGAGGCGGAAGATCCGGATCAGGTTGACCGGATCGTGCTTGAAGACATCAGGGGCGGCGAGGTTGATGCGGTTGTTGTCGACGATGAAGTCGTCGCTGCCGGCCACCCGCCGCCGCTTGGTGCCGGGCCGCAGCCGCGCCACCATCCGGCTCAGCACCGGCGCCGGCTTGTTGTGCTCCTCCTCGAGCTTGGCGCACAGGATCGCGGTGAGGTCGCCGACGTCTTTCGCGATCAGGAAGTAGTGCTTCATGAAGCGCTCGACGTCCTGCATGCCGGGATGCGAGGTGTAGCCGAGGCGCACCGCGATCTCGCGCTGCATGTCGAACGATAGCCGCTCCTCGGCGCGCCCTGCAAAGAAGTGCAAATTGCAGCGCACCGACCACAGGAAGTCGGCGCAGCGGCGGAAGGTGCGGTACTCCTGCGCGTCGAACACGCCGCGCTCCAGCAGCTCGTCGGTCTCGCGCACGCGGTAGACGTATTTCGCGATCCAGAACAGGGTATGCAGGTCGCGCAGGCCGCCCTTGCCGTCCTTGACGTTGGGCTCGACCAGATAGCGCGACTGGCCGGCGCGGCGATGCCGCTCCTCGCGCTCGGCAAGCTTGGCGGTGACGAATTCCGCCGCGGTGCCCTGCACCACTTCCTTGTCGAAGCGTTCGACCAGCTCGTCGTAGAGCGGCTGGTCGCCGGTCAGGAACCTGGTTTCCAGGATCGCGGTGCGGATCGTCATGTCGCCGCGCGCCTGGCGGATCGATTCATCGACCGAGCGCGTGGCGTGGCCGACCTTCAGTCCCATGTCCCAGAGGCAATAGAGAATGGCTTCGGCGACCTGCTCGCCCCAGGCGGTCTGCTTGTAGGGCAGGATGAACAACAGATCGATGTCGGATTCCGGCGCCATCAGCCCGCGGCCATAGCCGCCGGTCGCGACCACGGCCATGCGTTCGGCGCCCGAGGGGATCGGCGAGTGGTAGAGATGCCGGGTCGCCGCGGCGTAGAGGATGCGGATGATCTCGTCCTGCACGAAACACAGCCGTTCCGCGCAGCGCCGGCCGTGGCGGTCCTTCAGCAGCAGCTCCTGCGCCGTGGCGCGCGCCGCGATCAGCTCGGCCTTGAGCAGTTGCGCCATCGCGGCGCGGAACTGATCCTCGCGGCCGGCATGCTGCTCGGCGAGTGCATTGACCGCCGCGGTGATCCGCTCGGTCTCGAAACGACCATCCGCTTCAGGGCGGACTTCGGCTACGACGCTGTCCATACGTTCATCCGATATCGGACCAAGCTGTTGCTGTCACTGACCAAAGTATAAGGACAGCAGCTCCATTCTGTTTCCTGGGCACCCAGAGCAAGCCTGTGCTCGCGCCGGCAAACAAAGGGTAGAGATTTTCTCGTTGACCGCAAGGCTAACTCATTGAATTAAAAGTGTGTTTCTTAATCAACCCAAGGGGGGCGACGGATGCAGAATTTTTCCCGGCGCGCGTTTGCGGCGCTGCTTGCGGTCTCGACGTTCTTGCCCGGCACAGCGCTCGCCGCCGACGCGCTGAAGGAGATCCGGATCGACTGGGCAACCTACAATCCGGTGTCGATGGTCCTGAAGCAGAAGGGTCTCTTGGAGAAGGAGTTCGCCAAGGATGGCATCAGCATCGTCTGGGTGCAGTCGGCCGGCTCCAATAAGGCGCTCGAATTCCTCAATGCCGGCTCGATCGATCTCGGCTCGACCGCGGGCTCGGCCGCTTTGGTCGCCCGGATCAACGGCAACCCGATCAAGTCGATCTATGTCTATTCGCGCCCGGAATGGACCGCGCTGGTCACCACCAAGGACTCCAGGATCGCGTCGGTCGCCGATCTCAAGGGCAAGCGCGTCGCGGTGACGCGTGGCACCGACCCGCACATCTTCCTGGTCCGCGCGCTGCTCGGCGCCGGTCTGACCGAAAAGGACATCACGCCGGTGCTGTTGCAGCACGCCGACGGCAAGACCGCGCTGATCCGCGGCGATGTCGACGCCTGGGCCGGCCTCGACCCGATGATGGCGCAGGCCGAGATCGAGGACGGCGCCAAGCTGTTCTACCGCAAGGCCGACGCCAACACCTGGGGCATCCTCAATGTGCGTGAGGAGTTCTTGAAAGCGCACCCGGATATCGTCCGCCGCGTGCTCGCGACTTACGAGGAGGCGCGGAAATATTCGCTGGCGAACTATGACGAGCTGAAGAAGACCTTCATCTCGGTCACCAAGCTGCCCGACGCCGTGGTCGACAAGCAGCTCAAGGAGCGCACCGAGCTGACCCACGGCCGGATCGGCGCGCCCCAGCGCGAGTCGATCTTGGCCGCGGGCCTCGCCTTGCAGCAGGCCGGCGTGATCGACGCCAAGACCGACGTGAAGGCCGCGCTCGACAGCCTGATCGACGATCAGGTCCCGCTGCCCACCAACTAACCACTGTCGTCCCGGACAAGCGAAGCGCGATCCGGGACCCATAACCACAGGGCGTCGTTGTTGCACAATGCTGTGGCCCCAGCTTGCTCCCTCACCACGCTCGGTGGTTATGGGTCCCGGCCTTCGCCGGGACGACGTGGGGATGGGGTCGGGCCCACCCACCTTGCAATCCCGCCGGAAGAATAGTTCTTGCTATGGCCATGACCGTTGACCTGCCCGCGCTGGAACAGACGGCCGCGCCGCGTGCGGCGTCGACGCGATGGTCGCGTTATGCGCGCCCGGTGCTCGGGCTCGTGCTGCCGGTCGCGCTCGCGCTGGGCTGGGAGCTGGTTGTGCATCTCGGCTTTTCCAACGGCCGCCTGGTGCCGCCGCCGTCGAAGGTGTTCGAGACCATCGTGGCGCTCGCCAGAAGCGGCGAGCTGTCGCGCCATATCCTTGCCACGCTCTGGCGCGTCGGTGCAGGTTTTGCGCTCGGCGTCGTCGCCGGCACCATCATGGGCGCGATCTCCGGTTATTGGGATTTCGCCAAGCGCGTTCTTGATCCGACCGTGCAGGCGCTGCGCGCGATCCCGTCGCTCGCCTGGGTGCCGCTGTTCGTGCTCTGGCTCGGCATTTTCGAGACCTCGAAGGTGGCGCTGATCGCGGTCGGCGTGTTCTTTCCGATCTATCTCGGCGTGATGGGCGCGATCCTGTCGGTCGATCGCAAGGTGGTCGAGGTCGGCCGCGTGTTCCGCCTGTCCGGACCGGCCATGATCCGCCGCATCCTGTTGCCGGCCGTGCTGCCGGCCTATGTGGTGTCGCTGCGGGTCGGCCTCGGCCTCGGCTGGATGTTCGTGGTCGCCGCCGAACTGATCGGCGCCTCCGAAGGCCTCGGCTATCTTCTGCTCGACGGCCAGCAACTCGGCAAGCCGGCGCAGATCCTCGCCGCGATCGTGATCTTCGCGATCCTCGGCAAGCTGACCGACTGGCTGATCGAGGTCGCAACGGCGCCGCTGCTGCGCTGGCAGGACGCGTTCGGCGCGCGGGGAGGGCAGTGATGCTCGCACTGAAGGACGTCGGCAAGACCTACCCGAACGGCGTCCACGCGCTGGAGCGCTTCTCGGCCGAGGTCCAGCCCGGCGAGATCATCGCGATCATCGGCGGCTCCGGTTGCGGCAAGTCGACACTCTTGCGCGCCATCGCCGGCCTCGATCGCGCAAGCACCGGCAGCGTGACGCTCGACAATGCGGTGATCACGTCGCCGCACGCCAAGATCGGCATCATCTTCCAGGAGCCACGGCTGCTGCCCTGGCTCACGGTCGCCGACAATATCGGTTTCGGTCTCGCCGACCTTCCGGCCGAGGTCAGGCGCGAGCGGGTCGCGGCGGCGCTGGCCCGCGTCGGCCTTGCCGACAAGGCGACGGCCTGGCCGCGTGAGCTTTCCGGCGGGCAGGCGCAGCGGGTCGCGATCGCCCGCGCGCTGGTGCCGCAGCCCGAAGTGCTGCTGCTCGACGAGCCGTTCTCGGCACTCGATGCCTTCACGCGGCGCGACCTGCAGGACCATCTGCTCGATCTCTGGGCCGACACGCGCCCGACCCTGATCCTGGTCACCCACGACGTCGACGAGGCGGTGGTGCTGGCCGACCGCGTGCTGGTGATGCGGCCGCGGCCGGGCCGGCTGTTCGAGCAGATCACCATCAATCTGGCGCGGCCGCGCGACCGCAAATCGGAGCTGTTCGACACCTTCAAGCGCCGCGTGCTGACCGCGCTCGACCGCTCGCTGGACCGTTCGGTGCGTGACGTCACGGACAAATCCAGCGCCGGCGAGGCGATGTGGTGGTGACATCGGCGCTATAAGGCCTTACATCGGCATAAAGAAGAACAGCCGGGAGCAGAACCATGGACTCCGCCGAACTCCGCGCAATGCAGGCTCCGATCAAGGAGCGTTACAAGTCCGATCCCCAAGCCGCCGTGATCACGTTGAAGGCCAAGGGCACGATCGACAGCGAAAGCCTGTCCTGCAAGGTCGAAACCGGCCGCGCACTCGCGGTCGCCGGCCTGCATCCCGCCACCGGCGGCTCCGGGCTCGAGCTCTGCTCCGGCGACATGCTCTTGGAGGCGCTGGTCGCCTGCGCCGGCGTCACGCTGAAATCGGTCGCGACCGCCGTCGAGGTGCCGCTGAAGGTCGGCAACGTGTTCGCCGAGGGCGATCTCGATTTCCGCGGCACGCTCGGTGTCGACAAGGAGGCCCCGGTCGGCTTCCGCGAGATCCGCCTCCGCTTCGACGTCGGCACCGACGCGCCGCAGGACAAGCTCGATCTGCTGCTGAAACTCACCGAGCGTTATTGCGTGGTCTATCAGACCATCAAGAACGGCCCGAAAGTGTCGGTCACGATGCAGCGGGTCTAGCCGGATTTAATCGGTGTCGTCCCGGCGAAAGCCGGGACCCATACGCCGTGCCTTCTCGATTCAAGCTTCGCTGTCCAACGGCTTTCACTCCCCACGAATAGTCGTGGTTATGGGTCCCGGCCTTCGCCGGGACGACACCCGATGTCCCCCGAACTCCACTTCGTCCTGCTCCTCGTGCTGCGCATGGCGGTTGCGGCCGCCTTCGTGGTCAGTGCGTCCATCATCACGGAACGTTCGGGGCCGGTGATCGGCGCGCTGATCGCCACCCTGCCGATCTCGGCCGGGCCGTCCTACACCTTCCTCGCGCTCGATCATGACGCCGCCTTCATCGCCGAGGGCGCGCTGTCGAGCCTGCCGGTCAATGCCGCGACGATCTTCATGGGTCTCACCTACGCGGTGCTGGCGCAGCGTTTCAGCATGTGGATCAGTGCGGGCTCCGCGATCGCGTTGTGGCTCGTGCTCGGCACCATCATCCGCCAGTTCGCGTGGACGCTTGCCGGCGGCTTGATCCTCAACGCCATTGCCTTTGCGATCTGCATTCCGCTGCTCAAGCCTTATCGGCACGTCGCGAAAATGCCGCTGATCGCGCGGCGCTGGTACGACATTCCGCTGCGCGCCGCGCTGGTCGCAAGCCTGGTCGGTACCGTCGTCACCGCGTCGACCTGGGTCGGCCCGCGCGTCACCGGCGTGATCGCGCTGTTTCCGATCGTGTTCTCTTCGATGATGCTGATCCTGCATCCGCGGATCGGCGGCCCCGCCACCGCCGCCGTGCTCGCCAACAGCGCCTGGGGCCTGCTCGGCTTCGGCCTCGGCATCGCCGTGCTGCACGTCGCGGTGCTGCAATTCGGTTCGCCGATCGGCCTCGCTTGCGCGCTCGCCACCTGCATCGTGTGGAATCTGGCGCTGTGGCAACTCGGCCGGAGGAAAGCCGTGAAGGCGTAACCGCGTCATTGCGAGGAGCGCAGCGACGAAGCAATCCATCCCGCCGCGCATGTGGAGCGATGGATTGCTTCGCTTCGCTCGCAATGACGGGTGAGGCACCCGTAGCCCGGATGCAGCGCAGCGCAATCCGGGGGCAGTCGTGCAACGGAGAGAGTTTCCCGGATTTCGCTGCGCTGCATCCGGGCTACGGCCTACTACTTCGGCAGTTTCGCCCGCAACGCATACAGCGCATCCAGCGCTTCGCGTGGCGACATCTCGTCGGGGTGCAGGGCCTTCACCGCCTCGACCAGCAAATCCGTCTCGCTCGGCGGCTTTTCCTCGCTGGCGGCGCGGGAGGGGACGGCGAACAGCGGCAGGTCGTCGGCCAGGGCGCGCGCGGTCTGGCCGCGGTCCTGGGCTTCGAGTTTGGCCAGCACCGATTTGGCGCGCGTGATCACGGCGGGCGGCAGGCCGGCGAGCTTGGCGACCTGGATGCCGTAGGAGCGGTCGGCGGAGCCCGGCAGCACCTCGTGCAGGAACACGACGTCGCCCTGCCATTCCTTGACCCGCACCGTGGCGTTGAACATCCGCGGCAGTTTCGCCGAGAGCGCCGTCAGCTCATGATAGTGGGTGGCAAACAGCGTGCGGCAGCGGTTGCTCTCATGCAGGTGCTCGATCGCGGCCCAGGCAATCGACAGGCCGTCGAAGGTCGCGGTGCCGCGGCCGATCTCGTCGAGGATCACCAGCGACCGCTCGCTCGCCTGGTTCAGGATCACGGCGGTCTCGACCATCTCGACCATGAAGGTCGAGCGTCCGCGCGCCAGATCGTCGGCGGCGCCGACGCGCGAGAACAGCCGGTCGACGATGCCGAGCCGAGCCCGCGACGCCGGCACGTAAGAGCCGATCTGCGCCAACAGCGCGATCAGCGCATTCTGGCGCAGGAAGGTCGACTTACCGGCCATGTTCGGACCGGTGATCAGCCAGAGCTGACCGGACTTCTGTCCCGGCGCCGGCGACAGGTCGCAGGCATTGGCGATGAACGGCTGGCCGTCGCGCTTCAGCGCCTGCTCGACCACCGGATGGCGGCCGCCCTCGATCGCGAAGCCGAGCGAGCCGTCGACATCGGGCCGCACGTAATTGTCGTCGATCGCAAGCTTCGCCAGCGAGGTCGCGACGTCGAGCATCGCAAAGGCATGCGCGGCGTTGCGCAGATCGTCGCTGGCGGCAAGCGCCATCGCGCTGAGCCGCTCGAAGATCTCGAGCTCGAGGTTGAGCGCGCGCTCGCCGGCGTTGGCGATCTTGGCCTCGATCTCGCCGAGCTCTGCCGTGGTGAAGCGGACCTGCCCGGCCAGTGTCTGGCGATGGATGAAGGTCGCATTCAGCGGCGGCGCGAACAGCTTGTCGCCGTGCTGCGCGGTGACCTCGACGAAATAGCCGAGCACATTGTTGTGCCGGATCTTCAGCGTCTTGATGCCGGTGTCCTCGGCATAGCGCGCCTGCATCGCGGCGACGACGAGCCGCGAGGCATCGCGCAAATTCCGGCTCTCGTCGAGCGCCGCCTCATAGCCTTCGCGGACGAAGCCGCCGTCGCGCTTGATCAGCGGCAATTGCTCTGACAGTGCCCGTGTGAATTCCTGCGCCAGATCGCGCGAGGGACGTTGCAGCGCCGCCATCACCGAGGCCACCTCGGCCGGCGGATTGGCAAGCTGCGCCAGCAGCTCCAGCGCTTCGTCGGCGGCAAGGATGCCGTCGCGCAGGCTGGCGAGGTCGCGCGGGCCGCCACGGCCGACCGAGAGCCGCGCCAGCGCGCGCGACATGTCGGGCGCCGCGCGCAGCACGGTCCTGACGTCCTCGCGCGCGGCGGAATCCGCGACGAAGGCGGAGACGGCATCGAGCCGCCGCGCGATCACGGCAACATCGGTGAGCGGCGCGGCCAGGCGCTGCGCCAGCAGGCGCGAGCCAGCCGCTGTCACGGTGCAGTCGATCGCATCGAGCAGCGAGCCGCGGCGTTCGCCGGCGAGCGTGCGCGTCAGCTCGAGGTTGGCGCGGGTCGCCGGGTCGATCGCCATCGTGGTGCCGGCGGCCTCGCGCGCCGGCGGCGACAGCGGCGGACGTTTGCCGACCTGGGTGCGATCGATATAGGTGACGGCCGCGGCGGCGGCGGTCGCCTCCAGCCGGGACATCGCGGACAGGCCATCCATGGTCGCGACTGCGAAATAGTCGCACAGCCGCCGCTCGGCAGTGGCGCTGTCGAACACGTCGCGGGTCAGCGGTGTCACCGACGGCAGCTCGCGCAAGGTCGGTGCCAGTTCATTGTCGCTATAGAGCGCGTCGGTGACGATGGCCTCGTTCGGATTGATGCGGGCCAGCGTCGCCGCAAGCTCTGATGTCGCGCACTCCGTCACCATGAATTCGGAGGTCGAGATGTCGATCCAGGCAAGGCCGAGACGATCCGCGCCGGCCGAGCCGCGGGCGCGCGCGATCGCGATCAGGTAATTGTTGGTGCGGGCGTCGAGCAGCGTATCTTCGGTCAGCGTGCCCGGCGTCACCAGCCGCACCACGCCGCGGCGGACCACGCTCTTGTTGCCGCGAGCTTTTGCCTCGGCGGGATTTTCGGTCTGCTCGCACACCGCGACGCGGTGGCCGGCGCCGATCAGGCGATGCAAATAGTCCTCGGAACGTTCGACCGGAACGCCGCACATCGGGATGTCGATGCCCTGATGCTTGCCGCGCTTGGTCAGCACGATGCCGAGCGTCTTCGAGGCGATCTCCGCGTCCTCGAAGAACAGCTCGTAGAAATCGCCCATCCGGTAGAACAGCAGCAGGCCGGGGCGGGCGGCCTTGATCTCCAGGTACTGTTCCATCATCGGCGTGACGCGCGACGGCGCCTCGGCGGCAGTGGCTTCGGGCGGAACGGGGATGGGCTGCTGAATGGTCATGAGGTGGCGGAAACTACAGAATTTCGCCATGCGGTCCTATCCGCGAAGGGGGAGTTTTCCACCCTGTCCACGGTGCCATTATGACAGCCCTCACGGTAATGCGTGCAGGGCGCGCAGCGCCGTCAATTGACCTGCCGCGGGCACGCTCCTAAAACTCACCTCAAGTTCCAGCCGATCCAGCGCCTAAGTCGCGGCATTCAGGGAGAGATTCAATGCGTGATGTCTATATTTGCGATGCCGTCCGGACTCCGATAGGCCGTTTCGGCGGTTCGCTCGCCAAGGTGCGCGCCGACGATCTCGCGGCGGCCCCGATCAAGGCGCTGATGGCCAAGCACCCGACTCTCGACTGGAATCAGGTCGATGAGGTCTATTTCGGCTGTGCCAACCAGGCCGGCGAAGACAACCGCAATGTCGCGCGCATGGCGCTGCTGCTCGCCGGCATGCCGGAATCGGTTCCCGGCCAGACCCTGAACCGGCTCTGCGCCTCCGGTCTCGACGCGGTCGGTGCCGCGGGCCGCGCCATCCGCGCCGGCGAGATCGATTTCGCGATCGCAGGCGGCGTCGAATCGATGACGCGCGCGCCGTTCGTGATGGGCAAGGCCGCGGAAGCCTTCTCCCGCTCGTCCGATATCTACGACACCACGATCGGCTGGCGCTTCATCAACCCGCTGATGAAGGCGCAGTACGGCGTCGATGCGATGCCGGAGACCGGCGAGAACGTCGCCGAGGAATTCCAGGTCTCGCGCGCCGATCAGGATGCGATGGCGATCCGCTCGCAGCAGCGCGCGGGTGCGGCGATCGCGTCGGGCTATTTCGCCGAGGAGATCGTGCCGATCCAGGTGCCCGGCGGCAAGGCCGGCCCTGTTACCGTCGACAAGGACGAGCATCCGCGGCCGGAGACCACGCTCGAAGCTCTCGCCAAGCTGAAGCCGATCGTGCGCAATCCGGGCACGGTCACCGCGGGCAACGCGTCGGGTGTCAATGACGGCGCCGCCGCGATGATCCTCGCCTCCGAGGCCGCGGTGAAGAAGCACGGCCTGACCCCGCGCGCAAAGATCCTCGGCCTCGCCTCGGCGGCGGTGCCGCCGCGCATCATGGGCATCGGCCCGGTGCCGGCGACCAGGAAGCTGGTCGAGCGGCTCGGCATCAAGGTGTCGGACTTCGATCTGATCGAGCTCAACGAGGCCTTCGCCTCGCAGGGCATCGCGTGCCTGCGTCAGCTCGGCGTCAAGGAAGATGCCGATTTCGTCAATCCGCATGGCGGCGCGATCGCGCTCGGCCATCCGCTCGGCATGAGCGGCGCGCGGCTGGTTCTGACCGCCGTGCACGGGATGGAGAAGCGGGGCGGCAAGCTTGCCTTGGCGACGATGTGCGTCGGGGTCGGCCAAGGCGTTGCGGTCGCGATCGAAAAGCTGAACTAAGACGCGAAGCAGGTGGGCGCTCTCAGGCGCCCACCTTGACCAGGCCCGACTTCGGGACGTCGCGCGCGACGAAGTCCGAGTAGGACGACAATTCGCGCCCCTTGGTTTCCGGAAGCAGCAGCGCGGCGAGCAGGACGACCCCGTAGGCGCCTGCGGCAAAGATGCCGATTGCGTTGCCCAGACCCAGGGCCGATGCGGCCATCCCGACAACCATCGGGAAGAAGGCGGCGAGCCCGCGGCCGACATTGTAGCAGAAGCCTTGCCCGGCAGCCCGCACCTCGGTCGGATACATCTCGGTCAGCAACGGACCCATGCCGCTGAAGATCCCTGACGAGAAGAAGCCGAGCGGAAAGCCCAGCACCATCATCATCGCATCCGACACCGGAAGGTGCGTGTAGGTGTAGACGACGACGCCGGAGCCGATCGCGAATGCGATGAATCCGATCCGCCGGCCGAGCGCGTCATTGAGGTAGGCGCTGACGATGTAGCCGAAGAAGCTCCCGATCACGACGACCAGCAGATAGCTGAAGCTGCCGATGACAGTGATATGGCGTTCCGCCTGCAGAAACGTCGGCAGCCATGTCGTGATCGCGTAGTAGCCTCCCTGCGCACCGAGGGCGAGCAACGAGCAGCGCAGTGTGGTCCACCAGAGATGGGGGCCAAAGATAGCCAGCGTGCCGGGGGTTGACCCAACGTCCTTCTGGACCTTGGTGAAGGCTTCCGGTTCGTCGACATGGCGTCGAATGAAGAACGTCGAGATGGCCGGCAGGATCCCGATCAGGAAAAGACAGCGCCAGGCATAGTCCTGGGGAAGGAAGGTCAGGATCAGCGTCGCCAGAACGACGGCCAGTCCCCAGCCGGCTGCCCAGGAGCCCTGGACGAAGCCCACCACCTTGCCGCGATTGCGGGCGCTGACGACTTCACCGATCAGCACGGCGCCGGCGGCCCATTCGCCGCCGAAGCCCAACCCTTGCAGGCCACGACAAACCAGCAATCCCCAGAAGCCGGTGGTCAGGCCGCACAGTGCAGTGAAGACGGCGAACCAAAGCACGGTGATCTGCAGCGTTCTCACCCGCCCGAGCCTGTCCGCCATGATGCCGGCCAGCCAGCCGCCGACGGCCGAAAGCACCAGCGTGCTGGTCGCGATGGTCCCGGCCTCGGCTTTCGTAATGAACGAGATGCCGATCAGAACGGGTATCGCCATGCTGTAGATTTGCACGTCGAGCGCATCCAGCGCGTAGCCGCCGAAGCAGGCCCAGAATGTGCGTCGTCCGTCCTTACCGAGATCGGAGTACCAATCGAACATATTGCCGTCCCCCATTGATGATTGATCCAAGAACGTGAAATTCGCGCTCGTCGGCCGGACGATCGCGTGGCGTCGGCGAACAAGGGATCAGCAGGCGTCGTCCGCGCTGAAAGCGACGCGTGGCCCGCAGGACGACAGGCCCGGATCTCGTCAGCGCGTACCGCGGTGCGGCCGGCCGTCGCTCATTTGCGCTGAATTCGGCAGCACGTCGTCGTGGTTCGAGCATGCCGACCCCATGGGACGGTCTCGCTTCGATCAGCCCGCTCGAGGTGCCCCTGGCCATGCCAAATCTCTCTGGTGCTGAGAGACATCATCATGACCGGCTCGTGAAAATGGAAATCGTCTTTATGGATCAGGGCTGATCAGCTTTGGTTATGACCCAGAATATCGCGGGCCAAAGCTGCGATCGCGCCAGGCAATCCCTCGCCGGGCGAGAGCCAGCAGGCAAGGAAGTTCAGTTTCGACAATCGTATGGTCGATGGCAGCAGTCGAAGCGTTCCGGATTCGATCTCACTGCGGATCACCACGGCTGGAATAGCGGCGATACCGATCCCGTGCTGCGCCAGGGAGACGATGGTTGCCAGCGAACTGTTGGGAAATATTCGCGCGACCGGCAGATGCGGATCAGCAAGCGCCGCAACCAGTTCGGCATAAGGCTGTGTATTGTGGGCGTAGGTCAGGATCGGCGTGGTTCCGATGCTGGCGCGCGTCAGCGCCGCGTCGCCGATCTCCAGGTGAGGCGACGCAGCCCATACCAGGTCGAGTGAGCAGATCGGTCGCTCCTGTGCACTGATTTCTCCACTCGGTCCAAGCATGAAGGCGAGGTCGATTTCGCCGCCGCGCAGCGCTTCGCGCAAATTGACCGATACATCGGTCTGCACATTCGGGGTCACCCCGGGATGCTCGACATGCAGACGGCGCAGCAGCTCCGGCAGCAGGATATGAACGATCGTCTCGGCGACGCCAATCCGTATCAGACCGCGCATGCCGCCCTGCTCGCTCAGCGTGGAGACGACATCGGCCTGCAGCGCCAGCATGCGCCGCGCCTGATCGAACAAGGCTGCCCCGACCGGCGTGAGCGCGGGCCGCAATCCGCGTTCGCGGACGAGCAGGCGGACGCCATACTCGGCCTCCAGCGTCGCAATCCGCGCGGATATCGCCGGCTGAGTCGTGTTCAATTTGGTCGCGGCGCGCCCGAAGCCGCCGAGCTGCGCCACCCAGTAGAGCGCCTCCAGCGTGCGGATATCGATCATGCGGGCAACACCCAATGCATTGCGGAATAGAACACCACGTTGTTCCGGCAACGCAACATCCGTTCCAGGGTGCGGGGGAAATTGCCGGAAGCTTGCCTTGGCAACTATTTGCCCCGGCGACGGACCAGCTGGCGCAAGTCGCGATCGAAAAGGTGAATTAAAACAGCCTCTTGGAGGCAATAAAAACAGCCCTTCCCCGAATTGGTTGTGTCCGATAATGATCTGATGTGAGCTCACGGGGCGCGTGGGCCGCGGAGGAATTCGCCATGACCCTGTTGTATCCGCTGCAATCGCTTGCGGCCCATCCGGCGCGGCTGTCGCCGGACTATCGCTCCACCGTGAAGCGCTCGCCGCAGAAGCCGTTGATCCCGATGCGGCACACGCTCTCGGAATTGACCGGGCCGGTCTATGGCCACGAGACGGTGCGCGAGCATGACAACGACCTCACCATCCAGGCCAAGGGCGAGCCGCTCGGCGAACGCATCATCGTGCATGGTCACGTGCGCGACGAGGACGGCCGCGGCGTGCCCAATACGCTGGTCGAACTGTGGCAGGCCAATGCCTGCGGCCGCTACATCCATGTCGTCGACCAGCATCCGGCGCCGCTCGATCCCAATTTCACCGGCGCCGGCCGGACGCAATCCGACGCTGCCGGCTACTACAGGTTCATCACCATCAAGCCCGGCGCCTATCCCTGGGGCAATCACCACAACGCCTGGCGGCCCGCGCATATCCACTTCTCGGTGTTCGGGCATTCCTTCATCTCGCGGCTGGTGACGCAGATGTATTTCCCCGGCGATCCCTTGTTCCCGTTCGACCCGATCTTCAACTCGGTCACCGACGAGAAGGCGCGGGCGCGGATGATCTCGTCGTTCGATCTCGAGAACACCCAACCGGAATGGGCGCTGTGCTACCGCTTCGATATCGTGCTGCGCGGCCAGAGCGCCACGCCGATGGAGACCAGGTAAGTGTCGAACCAGCGTCCTGATGGAATCACGCCCTCGCAGACCGTCGGCCCCTATTTCAAATACGGCCTGACGCCGAACGGCGAGTATGAGTGGAACGACGCCTTCACCAACAATCTGCTGACATCAGACGTCTCGGGCGAACGGATTCGCGTCGAAGGCAAGGTCTATGACGGCGACGGCGTCGTGATCCCGGACTGCATGCTGGAGATCTGGCAGGCTGACAGCCAGGGCCGCTTCTCCGATCCGCAGGATGCGCGCGCGCTGCCGAACTCCTCCTTCAAGGGTTTTGGCCGCTGCGGGACCGACAAGAGCGGTAGCTATTCGTTCGACACCATCAAGCCGGGCGTGGTGCCTGATGCCGACGGCAAGCCGCAGGCGCCGCACATCGTGCTCGCGGTGTTCGCGCGCGGCATGCTGCTGCATCTCTACAGCCGGATCTATTTCGACGACGAAGCCGGCAACGCCGGCGATCCTGTGCTCGCATTGGTGCCGGCCGAGCGCCGCGCCACGCTGATTGCGAAGCGCAAGGCCGGCGCGGGCAATACCTACACGTTCGATGTTCACCTGCAGGGCGACAACGAGACCGTGTTCTTCGACGTCTAGTTGGCTGGCCGCATCCGGCAGCGCGCAAGTCCAGCATTGAAAGAGACGACCCAAATCCGCTGCGCGCCCTCGCCGCAGCGGATTTTGCTTGACCATGCATGATTGGTTATATAGCAATACAGTTATATAACTGAGATGAGATCAAGCATGCCCAACCTCGACGCCGCCTTTTCCGCGCTTGCCGACCCGACCCGCCGGGCGATCCTGGCGCGCCTCGCGCTGGGTGAAGCGACTGTCATGGAGCTGGTCGAGCCGTTCGAGATGACCCAGCCCGCGATCTCCCGCCATCTCAAGGTGCTCGAAGCCGCGGGTCTGATCGTGCGGCGCGTTGAAGGCACCAAGCGGCCGTGCCGGCTGGCACCGACGGCGGTCGCCGAGATCGATCAATGGCTCGGCACGCTGCGGCGGGCGCTGGAAACCAATTACGACCGGCTGGACGGAGTGCTGGCCGCCATGAAGCCTGAAAAGTGAAGGGTATCCCATGAGCAAGTTGACGCTGAAGACCGAAGGCGACCGCTATATCGTTGTCACCAGGCGCTTCGTCGCGCCGCCCGAGGCGGTGTATCGCGCGCATACCGAGCCGGAGCTATTGCAGAAGTGGCTGCTCGGTCCGGAAGGCTGGACCATGCCGGTCTGCGTCAGCGAGCTCAGGCCCGGCGGCAAGATCCGCTACGAATGGACCGACGGCAAGGGCGGCGGCTTTCATCTGACCGGCGAATATCTCGAACTCGAACCGTTCAGCCGCATCGTGCATGTCGAGCGCATGCACCTGCCGGATCCGACGCCGGACAATTGTGTCGAGACACGGTTTGCGCCCGACGGCAGCGGCACCGTGATGACGATGCGGATGACATTGCCGGACGCCGAGACGCGCGCGGCGATGCTCGCGACCGGCATGGAGCACGGCATGGAAGACAGCTATGCTCGGCTCGACCGCATGAGCTGAGCACGACTGACGTGAGGGACAATGCGCGACCGTTTCCTGACCGGTCTGATTGGGTATCCGATCGCGCATTCGGCGGCGCCTGCGATGCACGAGCAGGCGGCCGCCGCGCTGCGCGTTCACGCTCACTACCAGCTCATCGAGGTGAAGGGCGCCGGGCGCGACGATCTGTGTGCGATGCTCGAGGGCGTCAGGCGGCTTGGCTTTGCCGGCGTCAATGTCACCTTTCCCTACAAGGAGGCGGTCGTCGATCTGCTCGATGACCTCGCGCCCGATGCGCGCGCGATCGGCGCGGTCAATACCATTGTCTCCGACGGCGGGCGTCTGATCGGGCACAACACCGATGCGACGGGCTTTGCGCGTGCGATCGCACCGCTGCTTGCGTCAACGCCGCGCGGCCCGATCGCGCTGATCGGTGCCGGCGGCGTCGGCAAGGCGATCGCCTTTGCGCTCGCCGGCCTCGGCGTCGCCGGGATCAGGATCTTCGACGCCGATGCTACCAAGGCCGCGCAGCTTGCGGCCCAGCTGCGGGATCGCGATGCGATCCATGCCGGCAGCGTCGCGATCGCGGCGGACGGCGCCACAGGTCTCGTCAATGCAACGCCGGTCGGCATGCTGCCGAGCCGCGACACGCCGGTGCCGGATGCACTGCTGCATCGCTCGATGTGGGTCGCCGACGCGGTCTACACGCCGCTCTGGACACCGCTGCTGACCGCAGCAAAAGCCAAAGGCGCCAGCGTCCTGACCGGCCGCGAGCTCGCGATCAACGCCTCGGCCGATGCGTTCAAGCTGTTCACGGGATTAACCCCGGCGTACGCTGCGATGGCAAATGCGTTCGATGCCGTGATGGCGCAACGCTACGCGCCGCCGGTTGCCTGAAACGCGGCCATCCGCTTCGAGATGGCGTCGAGGAACAGCCGCACGCGCGTCGGCATCTGGCGTCCCTGCGCGTACAGTGCGCAGACCGGTGCGGGATCGCTGCGCCACTCCGGCAGAACTTGCACCAGGCGTCCGGATGCGAGGTCGGGCGCGACATCGACCCAGCTCTTCATGATCAGGCCGGCGCCGTCGAGCGCCCAGTCATGCGCGACCTCGCCATTGTCGCAGCGCAGCCGCGACGACACCTCGATCTCGGCGGCGCGGCCGTCGCTGTGTACCAGCCGCCACCGTGCCTGCGCGCCTCTGTTGTAGAGCAGGCAGTTATGCAGCGTCACATCCTCGGGCGAAGCCGGCGCGCCGTGTTGCGCGAGATAGCCCGGCGACGCTGCGATGATGCGGTGATTGTCGATCAGCTTGCGCATGATCAGGTCGGAGTCGCGCGGCATGCCGATGCGGATCACGACGTCGATGCGCTCGTCGATCAGTTCGACGAGGCGGTCCGTGAGCATCAGTTCGACCGACATCTTCGGATAGGTCAGCGCGAGATCCCGGCAGACCGGACTGACATGAGCGCGACCGAGTGCGACCGTCGCGCTGACCCGCAGCACGCCCTGCGGCTCGACGCGGCCATGCGCCAGCGCGGCTTCCGCTTCGTCGACCTCGGCAAGGATGCGCTGTGCTCGGTCGAACAGCCTTTGTCCCTCCTCGGTGAGCGCGAGGTGGCGCGTGCTGCGCACGATCAGGCTGGTGTCGGTCCGCCTTTCCAGGGTCGCGAGCCGCTTGCTGACGACGCTGAGCGCGATGCCCATCTCGCGACCGGCGGCGGACAGGCTGCCGGTGGCGACGATCCTCACGAAGGTCCGAAGCTCGGTGATGTCGTCCAACACAGTTTATTTCCAAAAAGTGGAGGGTGTATCGATTTTGCGAAGGATAATACTGATAATGGAAATAGAATAGGCTGATTTCCATCAACAAGGAGATCAGCCATGACCCAATCTTCCCCCACCAATCTCAGCCGCCGCAAAACCCTCCAGGCGGTTGGTGCCGCCGGCGCCCTAGCCGTCGCCGGGCTCAACGCCGCGGCCCAGCCGGCCAACGCCGCCTCGGACACGCAGACCTCGTCCAATGGCGGCTTCTGGCCGAACGGCGCGCGGCTCGCGGTCAGCCTGTCCTTGATGTTCGAGGGCGGCGGTCAGCCGATTTCCGGCGCCGGCGGCGTCATTCCCGATCCGATCGAGAAGGGCGTGCCTGATCTACCGACCAATGCGTTCTTCGCCTACGGCCATTACGAAGGCATCCCGCGCCTGCTCGATCTGATGGACAAGCACGGTATCAAGCTGTCGTCTTTCATGATCGGCAAGGCGGTCGAGACCTCGCCCGACATCGCCAGGGAAATCGTGCGCCGTGGTCATGAGGCGGCCGCGCATGGCCGGATCTGGAGCAACTCGTATCAGTTGCCGAAGGATCAGGAGAAGCGCTTCATCGCCGACAGCGTCGAGACGATCCAGAAGATCACGGGACAAACGCCGATCGGCTGGAACGCGTACTGGATGCGCAACTCGGTCCACATCCTGGAGACGCTGCAGGATCTCGGCTTCCTCTATCACATCGACGAGCCGAGCCATGACGAACCCTTCATCGTGCCGGTGCGCGGCAAGGATTTCGTCACCGTGCCCTACACGATGCACATGAACGACATCGTCTCCTTCCCGTTCCAGGGCTGGAATCCGGCCGCCTACGAGCAGGCGCTGAAGGACGAGTTCGACCAGCTCTATGAAGAAGGCGCGAAGCGGCGGCGGATGATGGTGATCAGCCTGCACGACCGCATCTCCGGCCACGCAGGACGCGCGCGGGTGCTCGATCGCTTCCTGTCCTATGCCAGGAGCAAGGGCGATGTCTGGTTCGCGCGCAAGGACGAGATCGCACGCTATGCGCTCGCCAACCGAGCCAATACGCCGGTGATCCAGCGCGGCGCGCCCGGCGTGACCGGCCTGCCCGGACCGACGGCCTGATCGCGGGAGGCATCAATGCTCGACCATGTCACCCTGCGCACCAGCGATCTGGAAGGCACCCGTGCCTTCCTCGAGAATCTCCTCGACGTGAAGCCGGGCTATCGCCCCGGCTTCGCCTTCCCCGGTTACTGGCTCTATGCCGACGGCGAACCCGTGGTGCATCTGATCCCGGGCGAGGGCACTCGCAACGATCCGCGCGGCGAAACCATCGACCATGTCGGCTTCCGGCTCGAAGGCTATGACGCCTATCGCCACAAGATCGAGATGCTCGCCATTCCCTATTCGACGATGGATCTGCCGGAGCTCGCCGAGCGCCGGTTGTTTGTCCGCACGCCGACGGGCATCCTGCTCGAACTGGTGTTTCGCGAGCGCGCGGCCGCAACGAGGAGCAACGACAATGCGTAATGTTCTGGCCGCCACAGCCTTGGCCATCGGCTTGCTGCTCGCAGCGCCCGCACGTGCCGACGCGGTGAAGATCGACGATCTCGTCGTCGCGACCACCGTCCCTGCAGCCGAACGCGATGCCACCGTCGCCGCAGCAAAGGCGTTCTACCAGTTCTGGAACAGCGGCGATGAGGCAGCGCTCAAGGCCGCGATCGCGGATAATTTCGTCGACCACACCTTGCCGGCCGGCCGTCCGCAGGGACCGCAAGGCCCGGCCTTCGCGTCGAAGAATTTCCGTGCCGCAGTGCCGGACCTCTCGGTTGAAGTGGTCAAGATGATCGTGGCCGGCGACTACGTCACCGTGCACATGCAGTTCCGCGGCCATTTCACCGGCAGCTTCGGCGCGACCAAGGGCAGCGGCCAGGCGATTGATTTCATCGCCACCGATCTGCTCAAGGTCACCGGCGGCCGCGTCACCGACAACTGGCATATCGAGGACAATCTGACCCTGCTCTCCAAGATGGGCGTCGCCAAGCTTGCGCAGTGATGGACGCGGCGGCAGACGCTTTTCTGCCGTCGGATGCATCGACCGGCCGTGCCGCTCCGCTATGATGGGTGCCTGTCCCCGCGACTTCAGAGGCATCCTTCATGACAAAAATCAGGATCGGTCTGGCCGGCTGCGGCTTCGTGTCCGAGCTGCATATGTACGCCTACAAGCGGGTCTATGGCGTCGATGTCGAGGTGAGGGCGGTTGCGGCGCGCGGCGATCATGTCAATGACTTTGCGCGCAAGCACGGAATCCCAAACGCCTATCGCAGCTTCGCCGAGCTGGTCGCCGACCGTGAGCTCGACGTCATCGACATCTGCACGCCGCCCAACCTTCATGCCGCGATGATCGTGGACGCCATGCAGGCCGGCAAGCACGTGATCTGCGAGAAGCCGTTCAGCGGCTATTTCGGGCGCGACGGCGACAAGGCGCCGATCGGCCGGCATGTCCCGAAGGCGCTGATGTACCAGCGCGTGATGGAGGAGATGGAGCAGACCCGCGCCGCGATCGAAAAGACCGGCAGGCTGTTCATGTATGCCGAGGATTGGATCTACGCACCCGCAGTGACCAAGACCGCAGAGATCATCCGCGCCACGGGCGACAAGATCCTGTTCATGAAGGGCGAAGAGAGCCACTCCGGCTCGCACGCGGCGCACGCCGCGGAGTGGGCGATGACCGGCGGCGGCTCGCTGATCCGGATGGGCTGCCATCCGCTGTCGGCCGTGCTCTATCTCAAGCAGGTCGAGGCCCGCGCGCGCGGTGAGGCGATCCACGTTGCCAGCGTCACCTGCGATGTCGGCAACGTCACCGCCGGTCTCAAGCCCGAGGAGCGCGCCTACATCAAGGCCAATCCGGTCGACGTCGAGGATTGGGGCACGCTGACCGCGACCTTCTCCGACGGCACCAAGGCGACGGTATTCTCCGGCGACATGATCCTGGGCGGCGTGCGCAATCTGATCGAGACCTATACCTCCGGCGGCTCATTGTTCGCCAACATCACGCCGAACACGCATCTCGTGAGCTACCAGACCTCGGAGGCGAAGCTCGCCTCCGTCTACATCACAGAGAAGGTCGATCGCAAAACCGGCTGGCAATATGTCTGCCTCGAGGAGGAATGGACCCGCGGCTATCTGCAGGAGATCCAGGACTTCATGGAATGCGTCGCAACCGGCCGCGCACCGCTCGCCGACCTCGCGCTGGCGTATGAGACGACGAGAGTGAACTACGCCGGCTATTGGGCGGCGGATGAGGGGCGGCGGGTGGTGGTCTAGCCGCGAGCGCCGCGCTTCCCTCTCCCCTTGTGGGAGAAGGTGGCGCGCAAAGCGCGCCGGATGAGGGGTTATCACCGCGAATTCATTGCGAGAGATCATTCGCGGAGAGAAACCCCTCACCCGGCTTCGATGCTACGCATCGAAGCCACCCTCTCCCACAAGGGGAGAGGGTGCACCGCCGCCGCGGTCAAAATCACGCTATCGCCTACGCCCCGTACACCGATCCCTTCGGCAGCGGGAATACCGGGTCCTGCGTCCTGATGTTGGTCGGCCACACCACGGTGATGCGCTCGCCGGCGTTCTGCATCACGACCGGCGTCGAGCGCTCGTTCTGGCCGGACATAGGCGTGCCCGGCGGATAGAATTTTACGCCATAGCCCTGGATGGTGCCGCCCGGCGGGATGTCGACATCAAGCGCTGCCTTGCGGATCGCCTCGGGGTCGAAGCCGCCATATTTCTCCTTGGCGACCGGCAGCACATTGTTGAGCAGCACCCAGGTCTGGTTGAAGCCCATCGAGCAGTGCGGCGGCACTTCGGTGGCGCTGGTCTTCTCGCGGTAGCGCGCGACCATCACCTTGGTGAGGTCGCCGACCCCCGGCGCCAGCTTGGCGGGATCGAGCAGCTGCGCCGGGACGGGGTCGATGTTGCAGAAATTGTCGATGTCGGCGCCGAACGTCGTGCGCAACTTGTCGAGCTGGCTGTAGCCGGCGCCGGCGCCGAACAGCATCTTGAACTTCAGCCCGCTCTCGCGCGCCTGGCGCAGGAACAGCGTGATGTCGGGGTTGTAGCCGGCATGCGAGATGATGTCGGCCTTGGCGCGCTTCAATTTGGTCACCAGCACCGAGAGATCGGGCGCGGAGGCCGAATAGCCTTCCTTGAGCACGACCTGCAGCCCGGCTTCCTTCGCGAACATTTCGTCCGCGGCGGCAACGCCGACGCCGTAGGGACCGTCCTCATGGATCAGCGCAACCTTGACGTCCTTCGGCTCCATGCCGAGCCTGGCCTTGGCGTGCTCGCCGAGGAAGCCGCCGAAGGCCTGGCCGTACTGGTCGGAATGGATCTGGGCGCGGAACACGTATTGCAGGTTCTTGTCCTTGAACACGGCGGTCGAGACCGCGGTCGTGATCCAGAGGATCCGCTTCTGCTGCTCGACCTTGGCGGCGAGCGGCACCGCGTGCGAGCTCGCGAACACGCCGTTGAGGATATCGACCTTCTCCTGGTCGATCAGGCGATTGGCCTCGTTGATCGCGACATCCGGCTTGCTCTGGGAATCGACATTGACCGGCGCGATCTTGTACTTGCCGCCGATGCCGCCCTTCTCATTGACGAGATCGATCGCGATCTGGGTGCCGATCGAGGAGGCGACCGAGCCGCCGGCCGCAAACGGGCCGGTCAGGTCGTAGATCACACCGATCCGAACTGTCTCGGCCTGCGCCTGCGCGCGGGTCCAATCGAAGCTGAAAGCAGCGGCGGCAGCCGCTGAGGTCTTCAGCAGCGTCCTGCGTGAAGTCGGCATCGCGTCCTCCCCTGAAGCCGTCATTTGCGACGGACCTTTGTTTTTTGCGAAGTATTGGGAGGCGAGGTCGGAAAGTCAACGCGATTGCGGCTGCGGCGTGTTGCGCTTTCGGAGGGGGCGCTTGGCTTCCTACGTCGTCCCGGCGAAGGCCGGGACCCATTACCCCAAATGTAAATCGTTGCGCGACGCTGGGGCTGCAATCCCTCTTACAACACGACCCTGTGGTTATGGGTCCCGGCTTTCGCCGGGACGACGATGGTGGTGGTCGCGCAAACCTACTCCATCACCGCGGCATGATCCGGCGGCGCCGACTGCGCGCGCAGTGTGGCCTTGGTCGAGCCGATCATCAGCGCGAGCGGGATCGAGACCAGGATGAACAGCATCACCAGCTGGTAGTCGTGCGAGAACGCGATGATCTGCGACTGCGCCGCCACCATCCTGTCGGCCATCGCGCGGCCGGCATCGGTGTTGAGGTTGATCATGCCGGCGACGTCGGGCATCTGCAGCGCGTGGTTGAACGGATTGATCTGCTCCGACAGCTTTGCGTAGATCCGCCGCCCGCCCTCGGTGAGCTGTGCGATCACGATCGAGATGCCGACCGAGCTCGCGACGTTGCGGAACAGCGTCAGCATCGAGGTGCCGTCGGTGCGCAGCTGGTTGGGCAGCGTCAGGAACGCCACCGTCGACAGCGGCACGAACACGAGGCCGAAGCCAAAACCCTGGATCACGCTGACGATGATGATCTCGCTTGCCTGGGTCATGTCGGTCCAGCCGGTCATCTGGAACAGCGATGCCGCGGTCAGCGCAAGGCCGGAGACGATCAGCGTGCGCGCCTCGATGTAGCGCATCAGGCGGCCGACCAGCATCATCGCCACGAAGGTGCCGGCGCCGCGGGTCGCCAGCAACAGGCCGGCGGTGATGATCGGATAGCCGACCACGTTCTGCAGGTACGGCGAGGACAGCGCCATGGTCGAATACAGCACGAGGCCCATCACCGTCATGAATACGACGCCGCCGAGAAAATTGCGGTCCTTGAAGATCGCGAACTGGATGAACGGCTTGTCGGTGGTCAGTGAATGGGCGAAGAAGAAGTAGGCGCCGACCGCCGCCACAATGAACTCGATCATGATTTCGTTGGATTCCAGCCAGCCGAGCTGCTCGCCGCGGTCCAGCGCGAGCTGCAGCGCGCCGATCGCCACCGCGAGCGCACCGAAGCCGAACCAGTCGAAGCGCAGCGCGTGGTCCTGCCTGGTCTCGTCCATGAACACCGCGAGGCCGAGCACGGTGAAGGCGCCGAACGGCAGATTGACGAAGAACACCCAGTGCCACGAATAGGTCTCGGTCAGCCAGGCACCGAGCGAGGGGCCCATGATCGGACCCATCATCACGCCCATGCCCCAGATCGACATCGCCTTGGCGCGCTCATGCAGCGCGTAGGAATCGAGCATTACCGCCTGCGACAGCGGCACCAGCGCCGCGCCGAACACGCCCTGCAACAGGCGGAACAGCACCATCTGGTTGATGTCCTGCGCCAGGCCGCAGAACACCGAGGCGACGGTGAAGCCGGCCGAGCAGATGATGAAGATGCGCTTGCGGCCGAAGCGGTTGGCGATCCAGCCCACCGGCGCGGTCATGATCGCGGCCGCGACGATGTAGGAGGTCAGCACCCAGTTGATCTGGTCCTGCGAGGCCGACAGCGAGCCCTGCATATAGGGCAGCGCGACGTTGGCGATCGTGGTGTCGAGCGCCTGCATGATCGTCGCGGTCATCGCGCAGATCGTCACCATGTTCCGGCGCATGCCGGGCACGGCGGATGGTGACGGTGCATTCATCGCGTCTTAGTCCTGGTGGTCCGGGTGCGCGGAGGCTGAGCGCAGCCCGAGCAGGCCGGCCAGCGTGCGGCGGTGGTTGGTGTCGATCGTCGCGTAGACGCTCATGCCGGCCTTCAGCTTCTTCACGAACGGATCGTTCTCGTCGAAGTAGATCCGCACCGGCACGCGCTGCACCACCTTGACGAAGTTGCCGGTGGCGTTCTGCGGCGGCAGGATCGCGAACTGCGCGCCGGTACCGGGCGACAGCGAGCCGATCTTGCCCTTGAATTCGTGGTTCGGGAACGCGTCGACGTCGAGCGTCACCGGCTGGCCGACTGCGACATAGGTGAAGTCGCTTTCCTTCGGATTGGCGTCGACCCAGGGATGGTCGACATCGATCACCGAGAACACCGGCGCGCCCGCGGCGACGAAGCGGCCGAGCTGGATCTGGTCGACCTGGGTCGCCACGCCGTCCATCGGCGCGCGCAGCACGGTGTGATCGAGGTTGCGCTGGGCGTCGTCGAGCTTGGCCTTGGCCTGGGCGTAGGCCGGGAATCGCTCGATCGGCAAATCGACATCGCCGAGCAATTGCGTCTTGGCGTTGGAGATCTGCTGCCTGATGTATTGCGCCAGGCTCTCGGCCGTGACCTGCGCGTTGGCCGCGTTGTCGAGGTCGAGCTGCGAGCCGAAATTCTGCTTGGCGAGCGTCGATTTGCGATCGACGTCCTTCTTCTTCAGCTCGATGCTCTGCTGGGCGAATTCGAGCATCCTGGTGTTGATCTTGATGTTGTCGACCAGATTGTCATAGGTGGTCCTGGTCTGGTCGAGCGCCGCCTTGGCCTGGTCGACCGCGAGGCGGAACGGCACCGGGTCGATCTCGAACAGCTCGTCGCCCTTCCTGACGTGCTGGCCTTCCTTCACGACGATCTTGTCGATCTTGCCGGAGATTTCCGGCGTGATCAGCACCTTCTGCGCGCCGACATAGGCGTCGTCGGTGCCGACATAGCGGCCGCCATTGAGATAGAACACGCCGCCGCCGATCACCGCCACGATCGGCAGCACGACGAGCAGCAGCACCCGGCGATAGCGCCGCATGCCCGCCATCAGACGGCGGCGCGGCGCGCGGCTGGCCTTGCCCGACGGTGCCGATACGCCCGGATTGCTCTTCTGCTCGGGGGCCAGCTTGAGGACGGGTTCAGCCATAGCGTTGTTCCTTTCGGGAGGGCTCGCCGGCTGGGTTTTGGATGGCATTGCGAACGTTTTCCTTGATCGATTCCAATTGAGTGAGCAGGCGGTGCGCGTCAGCGGGGCTGATGCCCTCGAGCGCGGTCGCGGTGAGTTCGGAGCGCAGGCCGGCCAGCTTCCCGAGCAGCGGGCGCGCGGCTTTTTTCAGATAGAGGCGGTTGACGCGGCGATCGTTCTCGTCGCTGCGGCGCTCGATCCAGTCATTGTCGCAGAGCTTGTCGATCAGCCGCGTCAGGGTGATCGGCTGCATCTCGAGCAGTTCGGCGAGCTCGGTCTGTTTCAGCCCTTCCTGGCGTTCCACCTTCGACAGCACGGCCCATTGCGCACGGGTAATGCCGTAGCGCGCGGCCTCCTTGTCTGCGTAGACGCGGATCAGCCGGAACAATTCGCCCAGCGTAAACAGGAAGTTCGCGTCCACGGAACTGCGCATCAATGCTGTCTCCATAAGCTTGCAATATAATAAGCTTGCTTATGAATTCTGCATGCCGGGTTAACGGGAGGCTGCCCCGCATTCCGCACATGGCTGCAAGGCGGTGAGGGACTGGCTTCGGTACCGGCTTGGGTATTGGGCTTCGGTATTGGCTTGGGCCGGGCTATGGGAACCGGCGCAGAAATGCTACATATCCAGGCAATGAGCCTCGCCAAGCCGACATTTCCTGCCCCCGACCACGATCACGGCCGTTGCGCCGCGGACGCGATGGCGCATGCCGAGCAGGTCTGTGCGCGCCGCGGCCAGAAATTCACCCCGATCCGCCGTCAGGTGCTGCAGGCGCTGCTGTCGAGCCATCGGCCGCTCGGCGCCTATGAGGTGATCGACGAGCTGGCCAAGACGATGCCGCGCCCGGCACCGATTACCGTCTACCGCGCGCTCGACTTCCTGATGGAGAACGGCCTCGTTCACCGCATCGAGAGCCGCAACGCTTTCCTCGCCTGCGCGCACGATCATGACGAGACCTCGATGGTGGCGTTTTTGATCTGCGACCATTGCGGCTCGGTCGGCGAGATCCCCGCCGCCCCCGTCGCGCAAAGCCTGACCGCAGCGGCGCGGGCCTCGGGCTTCATCCCGAAACTCTCCGTGGTCGAGATCGCCGGCACCTGCGCGCATTGCCAGAAATGATCGTGCAAGACCCTTCCCAGTCATTGCGAGGAGCGAAGCGACGAAGCAATCAGCTCGCAATGATGTTGGGGGCAAGCTCTTCCTTACACCCTCCCCTGGAGGGGGAGGGTCGACACACGTTGAGCGCAGCGAAACGTGTGTCGGGGTGGGGTGACGGTCTATCGTATCGCCTCCCGTGAGGAGAGATCACCCCACCCCGGTGCACATTTCGCTGCGCTCCATGCGCACCGACCCTCCCCCTCCAGGGGAGGGTCGGCAGCAATGAGTATCCGTTAAAGCAACAACAACGGCAGCAAGCCGGCCCGCGAGGAAACATGACCACCCAAGCGATCTCCGCCAGCGTCACGAGGCCGGTCAGCGTCGGCCATGGGCTGCCGCCCGGCGCCATCGCATTGATGCTGATGCTGTGCGTGAGCTGGGGCTTCAACCAGCTCGCGGTCAAGCTCGCGCTGCCCGACGTGCCGCCGATGCTGCAGGCGCTGATCCGCTCCTCCGGCGCGCTGCCGGTGATGCTGATCGTCGGCCGGCTGCGCGGCGTCAAATTCTTCGAGCGCGACAGCACGCTCGTCCCTGGCGTGATCGCCGGGCTGATGTTCGGTTGCGAGTTCGTGCTGATCTTCACCGGCCTCACCTTCACCTCGGCGTCCCGCGCCTCTGTGTTCCTCTACACCGCGCCGTTCTTCGTCGCGCTCGGCTCGCATCAATTCCTCGGCGAGCGTCTCTCGACCGTGCAGTGGAGCGGGCTTGCGCTGAGTTTTGCCGGCGTCGCGCTCGCGATCGGCGTGCCGCAGCCGAATGTCGATGCCAAGGTGCTGCTCGGCGACCTCATGGTGGTCGGCGGCGGCGCGCTGTGGGCGGCGACCACGCTGGTCGCCAAGGGCACGCAGCTGCGCAAGGCCGCGCCGGAAAAGGCGCTCGGCTACCAGGTCGCGATCTCGATTCCGATCCTCGGGTTCGCCGCCTGGATCGCCGGCGAGCGCATCGAGCACGTGCCGAGCGCGCTGTCGATCTCGCTGCTCGCCTATCAGGCGGTCTGGGTGGTGGGCTGCACCTTTGTCATTTGGTTTGCGATGGTGAAGACCTATTCGGCGAGCAAACTGTCGGCCTTCACCTTCGTCACGCCGCTGTTCGGCGTGGTCGCGGCCTATTTCATCATGCACGACAGCCTGACGGCGGTGTTCGGCGTCGCCGCGCTGCTGGTGATCGCCGGCCTCTATCTCGTCAACAAGCCCGACCCGAAGGTGACGCCGGACCCGAATGTGCCGGCGTGAGGGTATACCTCCCGTTCCAGTAATCTCTCCACTCGTCATTCCGGGGCTCGCGAAGCGAGAGCCCGGAATCCATTAAGCCGCATAACGCGCGGAGGAATGGATTCCGGGCTCGTGCTTCGCACGCCCCGGAATGACGACGGGGAGAGAGTGACGCCCTGCGATGGATCATCCCGACGTGCAACTATGACTCGTCAGCGCGCCAAACACTCACTGTCGTCCCTGCCTAGTGCGAAATTGCGCACGGGAGCAGGGACCCATAACCACGAATGGTTATTGGTGAGCGATGGTGGAGTGACGAGTCCCGTTCACAACATTCGCTGCGGCGTATGGGTCCCTGCTTTCGCAGGGACGACCCGTGGAGAGAGTTCCGCCTCGCTCACTACCCCACTTCGATCGGCAAGGACTCATCCTTCGCCCATTCGCCCATCGAGCCGTCATAGAGGGTGAGATTGTCGTAGCCGAGCCGATGTAGCTGGAACAGGTCGATGGTCGCGGAGATGCCGCCGCCGCAATAGGCGACGACGCGCTTGTCCTTGCTGATGCCTTGCGCGGCGAAGGTCGCTTCCGCCTCCGCAAGCGGCACGAAGGTCTTGCCCTTGGGGTCGATCAGGGTTGCCGCCGGCACGCTGACGCTGCCGGGGATGCGGCCGGGCCTGCCGTAGCGGCTCGGCTCCAGTCCCTTGTAGAATTGCGGGCCGAGCGCATTGACGATCACGGTGTCGCGCTCCGTGGTCGCGGCGAGCACGTCGCGCTTGTCGACGAACATGTCGTCCTTCGGCCGCGCCGAGAACGTGGCCTGCGGATAGCCGCCGGCAAGCTCGGTCTCGATGTCGCGTCCCTCGGCGGTCCATTTGTCGATGCCGCCGTCGAGCACCGCGGCGCCGTCGAAGCCGAGCGAATGCAGCATCCACCAGAACCGCGTCGCCCACATCGCCGTGCCGATCGAATAGAGCACCACGCGGCTATTGGCCGAAATGCCGTGCCGGCCGAACGCGGCCTCGAGCTGGGCCGTCGGCGGCATCATGAAGCGCAGCTCGGTGCGGGGATCGGAGAACTCGGCCTGCAAATCGAGGAAATTGGCGCCAGGGAGGTGGCCGGCCTCGAACGTCTGGCGGCCCGAGACGACAATATAGGGAACGCCGCTGCCGGCCGGAGCCGGCTCCAGATAGGTCGTGCAGTCGAACAGGCGCAGTTCGGGGCGGGTCAGGATGTCGGCGAGTTCCGCCGTGGTGATCAGCTCGCTATGGCCGGCCATGTCGCGCCCTCCCGGAATGATCTTAAGGGGATGCTAGAGCATGATCCGAAAAAGGGGGTACCGGTTTTTCGCAAAGATCATGCTCAAACCGGAAGGAGGCCGCCGGATCACACGAAAAGCTGTCACTTTGCCCTTTGATTCACCCCAATTCGGCCCAATATAGCTGTCCATGCAGGACGCCGCTGCATGGCTTGCCTTTGGCCTCAATCGGCGCCATAAGCTGTTGAATTCACTCCGAAACATCACCGTTTGGCCCGCCGCGCGCGAGGCCCATCGCCCCCTTGGTGAATGTCACCGAAACCTGATATTCGAGATGCCATGAACAAGCCCGAGATTTTGCCGCAAGACGACATCGCCGGTCCCGCACCGCGGCACCACACCACGCAGGTCATGGTCGGCAACGTCGCCGTCGGCGGCGGCGCGCCGATCGTCGTGCAGTCGATGACCAACACCGACACTGCCGATATCGAGGGCACCATCGCCCAGGTCGCCGCGCTCTCGCGCGCCGGCTCCGAGATGGTGCGCATCACGGTCGACCGCGAGGAAGCCGCAGCCGCCGTGCCGCACATTCGTGACGGCCTGCGCAAGATGGGCGTCACCACGCCCTTGATCGGCGACTTCCACTATATCGGCCACAAGCTGCTCGCCGAGTATCCGGCCTGCGCCGAGGCGCTCGACAAGTACCGCATCAATCCCGGCAATGTCGGCTTCAAGAACAAGCGCGACACCCAGTTCGCCGACATCATCGAGATCGCCAACAAGAACAACAAGCCGGTGCGCATCGGCGCCAATTGGGGCTCGCTCGACCAGGAGCTGCTCACCAAGCTGATGGATGAGAACACGGCGTCGGCCAATCCGCGCGATGCCCGCGCGGTGACCCGCGAGGCGATGGTGCAGTCGGCGTTGCTGTCGGCGGCCCGCGCCCAAGAGCTCGGCATGCCGAAGAACCGGATCATCCTGTCGGCGAAGGTCTCGGCCGTGCAGGATCTGATCGCGGTCTATCAGGAAGTCGTGCGCCGCTCGGATTACGCGATCCATCTCGGCCTCACCGAGGCCGGCATGGGCTCGAAGGGCATCGTGGCCTCGTCGGCCGCGCTCGGCATTCTGCTGCAGCAGGGCATTGGCGACACCATCCGCATCTCGCTGACGCCGGAGCCCGGCGGCGACCGCACGCTGGAAGTACAGGTCGCGCAGGAATTGCTGCAGACCATGGGCTTCCGCACCTTCGTGCCGCTGGTTGCGGCGTGCCCGGGTTGCGGCCGCACCACCTCGACCACGTTCCAGGAGCTGGCGCGCTCGATCCAGGATTTCATCCGCGACGAGATGCCGGCCTGGAAGACCAGGTATCCGGGCGTCGAGGAGCTCAACGTCGCGGTCATGGGCTGCATCGTCAACGGCCCCGGCGAATCCAAGCACGCCAATATCGGCATCTCGTTGCCCGGCACCGGCGAAGCG
This sequence comes from Bradyrhizobium sp. B120, assembly GCF_049075665.1. NCBI lineage: Bacteria > Pseudomonadati > Pseudomonadota > Alphaproteobacteria > Hyphomicrobiales > Nitrobacteraceae > Bradyrhizobium > Bradyrhizobium sp. B120. Next base: position 362,558 of record NZ_CP185242.1, read on the forward strand.
CCGGCCGCGCCTGTCTTCGTCGACGGCAAGAAGTTCCGCACCCTGCGCGGTCCGGGCATCGCCGCCGACTTCAAGGCGCTGGTGATCGACTATATCGACCAGAAGTATGGCGCCGGCGCCAAGGTCCCCGAGCCCGCAGGCGCCGCGGAGTAATTTCGCCCCGTTCGTCACCCACATTCAATCGTCGTCCCTGCGAAAGCAGGGACCCATAACCCCAGGCGGTGGTTATGGCGCGAGATGTGGGTTACCAGCCTTCGCAAAATACAATCCTGTGGTTATGGGTCCCGGATCTGCGCTCCGCTTGTCCGGGACGACAGATATGTTTGTGGTGCGGATTGCGCTTCCATCGATGCGCGGTACCATGCTCCCAATCAAGAACCATCGGGAGAACGCCCATGAGCTCGCTGTCCGGCAAGCAGGGTCCGCGCTACCGCCACCTCGCCGATCAATCCGAGCCCTATGAGACCATTGGCGTCGAGAAGCTGACGCCGATCATCGGTGCGGAAATCTCTGGCGTCGATATTGGCAGACTGGTCGGCGACGATGCGCGCTCCAACCGCCAGATGGACGAGATCCATCGCGCGCTCGCCGAAAACCTCGTCATCTTCTTCCGCGATCAGCACATCAGCCCCGACCAGCATCTCGCCTTCGGCCGCAAGTTCGGCGAGCTGCACGTCCACCCGGCCGCGCCCAATGAGGGCGATCCGGCGCTGATGAAGATCTATGCCGACAAGGATTCTCCGCGTGCCAATGGCGAGGGTTGGCACACCGACGTGTCCTGCGACCTCGAGCCGCCGATGGGTTCGATCCTCTACATCAAGCAGTGCCCGCCGCGCGGCGGCGACACGCTGTTCGCCAACATGTACGCCGCCTATGAGGCGCTGTCGGACCGCATGAAAGCCTATCTCGACGGGCTGACCGCGCTGCATGACGGCGAGCAGACCTATCGTGGGCTGTACGCCAATTACGGCGTCGCCGACAAACGGGAATATCCCCGCGCCGAGCATCCGGTGGTCCGCACCCACCCGGTGACCGGCAAGAAATCGCTCTACGTCAATCGCGGCTTCACCCGCTTCATCGTCGGCATCCCGCGCGACGAGAGCGACGCCATGCTGGCCTATCTCTACCAGCATGCGGAGAACCCGCTGTTCCAGTGCCGCTTCCGCTGGTCCGAGAACGCGATCGCGTTCTGGGACAATCGCTGCGCCCAACACCGCGCGATGTGGGATTACTGGCCGCACACCCGCTCCGGCACCCGCGTCACCGTGAAGGGTGAGCGGCCGGTGTGAGCACAGCGCTGCCCTTGCGCCGTCGCGCCGGCCGCGGCTGAGCTCGATGCTTCAGCCTCGCCCAAAGCTGCGCGGTTAACAGGGGTAATCCTTGCGGGTCATAGTATCCGTGAGCCGGTGAGCCCTATGATGCCGCATCATAATGGGCGATATCACCATGCGGCGGGTGATACTGGACGCGCGCGGACATGAGAGCATCGTCATTTGCGTTGACGGGAACTCAACTTGTGAACGTGCCGGCTCGCGCGTCAGATCGGATCGAGCGCCATTTGCTCCGAGGATGATGCGCCGGGCGGCGCCGCTATGGTTCGCAGCAACCCTCGCGGTGACGTGTCTTTCGGATGTGCCGGGTTCCGGCGGCGCGTACGCGCAGTCCAACGGCATCGCCGGCAATTCCCCGCAACTTGCACAAGCCAAGACGAGCCCTGCGGGCGACGCGGGTCCAGCGGCGGAACAACCGCAAAGCGCGGATGCGCTCGCCCGCGAACTCGCGACAGCGCGGAAAGATATCGAATTGCTGCAGGGCTTGCTGACCAAGGAACGCGAAAATTCGGTTCATGTCGAAAATGCTCTGCAGAGCGAAGCCGAAAAGCTGAAAAAATCGCTGAAGGCCATGCCGCAAGGCGACGTGGCGGACTTGCAGAGATCGTTGCGCGAGGAGCGTGGGCGAACCGCGCAGCGGGAACAGGAACTGGAGGCGGCTCGTCTTGATCTGGACAAGTTGGCTGCACTGCTGGTCAAGGCAAACGACGAGACGGCGAAGCTGAAGCAGGCTTCGCAAAGCGGCGCAGCGGACTTGCAGAAGCCCCTGGCGGAGGAGCACGAGCGGGCCGCGCGGTTGGAGAAGGACCTGGCGGCAGCGCGCCGTGACGTGGAAACGCAAGCCGCGCTGGCGGCCAAGGCAAGCGATGAAGCGGCCCGGCTGAAGGCGGCCTCGCAAAGCGGCGCAGCGGACGTGCAGAAGCCGTTGGCGCAGGAGCGCGAGCGTGCCGCGCGACTGGAGAAGGAGCTTACGGCGGCGCGTCGAGACGTGGAAACGCAATCAGCGCTGGCGGCCAAGGCAAGCGATGAAGCGGCTAAGCTGAAGGCTGCCTCGCAAAGCGGAGCGGCGGACCTGCAGAAGTCGCTGGGACAGGAGCGCGACCGGGCCGCACGGTTGGAGAAGGACCTTGCGGCGGCTCGCCGTGACGTGGAAACGCAGACCGCGCTGGCGGCCAAGGCGAGCGATGAAGCGGGCCGGCTGAAGAAGGCCTCCGAAGGCGGTGCGGCGGACTTGCAGAAGTCGCTGGGGCAAGAGCACGAGCGGGCCGCGCGGATGGAACTGGACCTCGCGGCGGCGCGTCGTGATGTGGAAATGCAATCAGCGGCGGCGTCCAAGGCGCGCGATGAACTGGCCAGGCTGAAGCTGACAACGGAAGCCGGCGCCGCTGAACAGCGCCGGTCGATGCAGAAGGAGCACGAGAGGGCCGACGCTCTGGCGCAGGATCTCGCGACAGCGCGCAGCAAAGTCTACGCCTACGAGGCTCAGGCGGCCAAAGCCAGCGACGAGGCAGCGCAGCACAAACAGGCGGAATCAAGCGATACCGCCGAGTTGCGACAATCGCTCCAGCGCGAGCGGCAGCGGGCGGAACAACTGACGCGTGATCTTGCAACCAAGAGCCGCGAACTCGATGCACAGGCCGAGCGGGCGGCCGCAGCGAACACGCAAGCCGTCGGAGCGAAGCAAGCCGCCGAGCAGGCTGTGGCTGAGCAGCGCAGCCTGCTGCAGAAGGAGCGTGGCAGGGCCGAGCAATTGGAGCGGGATCTTGCATCGGCGCGCCGCGACGTCGGTACGCTCGCCGCGAAAGTGCCGCCCGCCGCATCTCAGGTCGCCACCACCGGCAACGCTGGCCGGGCCATGCAGGAGGAACCGGCGGGCGCAGCGGTGGCATCAATCGAGAACCGGGTCGTGGCAACGCGAACCGGAGGCAATGTCGAGGCCGCCCCTGACGACAGTGCGCAGGAGGCGAGACTGATGGCGCGGGCGCGCCTGCTGCTGGAACAGGGTGACATCGGTGCCGCGCGGATCGTGCTGGAACGCGTCGCCGAGACGGGCAGCGCCCAGGCAAGCTTCGCGCTCGCGGAAACTTACGATCCGCTGACCCTGTCGACCTGGGGAACCTATGGAACGCGCGGCGATGCGACCAAGGCCCGCGATCTCTACGCCAAGGCCGAGGCCGGTGGAATCAAGGAGGCAAAGGCGCGATTCGAGGCGCTGCGCTGATCGAGCGATCCTTGCAGCAAGGCCGAACGCGCCGACGGGATGTCGTGCAAAGGAGCTGGCCGATGAAAAGATCTACCGGATTGCGTCCGCTGTTCCTGCTTGCGACCCTGGTGTCGTTGCTCGTTGTGCCGCAGCCGCCCGCGGCGGATGCGCGGCCGCAACATGGTCAGCCTCACAAGGCTCGCCTGATCCGGGCCGAATCGTCCCAGGTCAGGCCCGAAGTTCTGGCCATGAATGCCTGGGTGGTTGGTCTCGCCGGCGGCCTGCTCGAGGGCGCGCCGATCCGCCTGGCCGCGGAGATGGCCCGCGTGACCGATGACGGCGACAATCTGCACGTGCTGCCGGTGGTGACGCGAGGCGCCGTGGAGAATCTGAACTCGCTGCTGTATTTGCGCGGTATTGATGCTGCGATCATCAATTCCGATGCCCTCGAGGAATACAAGAGCCAGGTGCCGGACATCCAGCGACGGATCGCCTATGTCCTGAACCTGTTTCCGTCCGAGCTGCATATCTTCGTTCGGCCGGAGATTCGGAGCCTGAGCGACCTCGCCGGCAAGAAGGTGAACTTCAACAACCAGGGTACCGCCGCAGCCTATTCGGGTCCGCTGATCTTCAGTCGCCTCGGCATCGAGGTCGAGAAGACGTTCATTCCGCACCAGGTCGCGCTCGAGCAGATGCGGAAAGGCGAAATGGCGGCCGTCGTCTTCATTACCTCGAAGCCGGTCGATGCATTTGTGAAAGGCCGGTTTGAATCCGGCTTCAAGTTCCTGCCCGTCCCCTATGACAGCAAGTTCGAGGACTATTATCTGCCGGCAACTCTCGATGCCGCCGATTACCCAAATCTGATCAAGTCGGGTGATCGCATCGCCACGATCGCCGTGCCGACCGCCCTCGTTGCCTTCAATTGGCCGGCCAGCACCAACCGTTTTGAGCGTGTTGCACGCTTCGTCGATCATCTGTTCTCGCGTATCGACCGGCTGCAAGGACCGGGCTTCGACCCGAAGTGGAAATCGATCAACCTCGGAGCGACGGTGCCCGGTCTCACGCGCTTTCCTGCCGCGCAGGCGTGGCTCGATCGTCAGTCGGCAAGGGCATCGCAATGACCAGGCTCGCCGTCCCACTGCTTGCCGCAACCGCCGCCGTCAACGGCGTTGCCCTGGCGCAGGGGATGGAAGACCCCATGGCTCAGCTGCGCGCCTGTTCCCAGCTGCAACGTGAAGCGCGTCTGGAGTGCCTCGACAAGCTGTCGCACGCCACTGCGCCGCCCCGCCGCGACGCGTCGAGAGCCGGCAATTGGACGATCAGCGAGACGACGTCGCCCGTCGATTATTCACCGATCGCCACTGCGACGATCTACGACTCCGTCGAATCGTCGATGAAGCTGTCGATCCGGTGTCGCGGCGGGCGGACCGAATTGTCCTTCGCGGGGCCCGCGATCTCGGGCCGCGGCGACGGCTATGCGATCTCCTATCGCATCAACGACGGTCAGCCGGCGCAGGTCGCGGCAACCGTGCCGTCGTTTGGATCCGGCGTCGCCGTCGCGGGCGATGCCGTTCGCTTGTTGCAATCGCTTCCCGACAACGCGGTCCTTGCTGTCCACCTCTCACCCGGCGCCGGGGCCGCCCATGACGCAACATTCTCGCTCGCGGGGCTGGACGCGATGCGAGCGAGGATGGCCGCGATCTGCAAATGGCCCCTCGCTGTCGCAAGGCCCAGCAATTGAGAAGTGTGTTCGCCGATCTTTCGAGATGGAGATGCTTGATGCGCAATTTTGAATCTGTTGCGAAATTCATTGCGATGGGTGCCATCGCTGTGCTGGCTTCCGCGTCCTTGGCGGTGGCGGAGCAAGGTGGGAAATATTGGGTTCCGAACGCGCAGTCCGCGGCTGCTCCGGCGAGCGACGCTCGGAAGTCTGAAACGCCGCGAGCCACCGCCGAAACACGCAAGCGCGCCGCACTTGCGCGCATGCACGATCCGGCGGCGCCGAAAGGCAAGGAGCATCATCTGGTCCTGCAGGTGAACAGCAACGACCCTGCCGCCATGAATCTCTCGCTCAACAACGCAACGAACGTGGCCGAGTACTACAAGGGCCTTGGCGAAAAGGTGAAGATCGAGGTGGTCACGTTCGGCCCGGGCCTGCACATGCTCCGCGAGGATACGTCGCCGGTGAAGGCTCGCATCGAGGAAATGGCCCTCAGTTCACCCGAGGTGTCGTTCAAGGCCTGCGGCAACACCCAGGAGAAGATGCAGAAGGCCGAGAACAAGTCCATCCCGATCATCAAGCAGGCGGAAGTCGTGAAGTCCGGCGTCGTGCGCGTGATGGAACTGCAGGAGAAGGGGTGGGCTTACGTGAAGCCTTGAGCTGGAGGGCCAGCTTGCCTTGAACCCCTTTGCGCGGGTGCGGACCGGCCGGCGCAGAGAACGGGTGTAAATCCATCAGCGCGCGGGGCAGGGTTGCCGGCCGCGCAGCCAATCGCATTGACGCCGCGCATCCGCTACGCCAAGCTCCGGGAAAATCAAAAACAACTCCCGGGGAAACGTCATGCTCCGCGCCGAAGACAACAAATTTCTCACCGAATCCGGTGCCGGAACGGGAATGGGCGAATTGCTGCGCCGGTTCTGGATTCCGGTGCTGCTGTCGGAAGAGCTGCCGGAGCCGGACAGCGACCCGAAGAAGATCGTGGTCATGGGCGAGGATCTGCTGGCCTTCCGCGACTCGCGGGGTGTGGTCGGAATCATCGATCAGTATTGCCCGCACCGCGGCGCCAATCTTTGGCTCGGCCGCAACGAGGAATGCGGCATCCGCTGCGTCTATCACGGCTGGAAGTTCGACACCGACGGCCGTTGCGTCGACATGCCGACCTCCTATCCGGACCTCAACGCCAAGGACCTGATCCGCATCAAGTCCTATCCGGTGCGCGAATGGGGCGAGATGATCTGGGCCTATATGGGCCCCGCCGATCAGATGCCCGAATTGCCGGCGCTGGAGATGGCGCTGCTGCCGGCCTCGCATCGCTTCGTCACCAAGAAGTGGCAGGACTGCAATTGGGTGCAGGCGGTGGAGGGCTCGATCGACACCGCGCATTTCACCTTCGCGCATCTCTCCTTCGAGAAGGAGGAGAACGAGATCCTCGACATCAAGAAGCATTTCGTCAACCCGCTGACGCGGGTCGCGACCGACCACATGCGCTGGATCGCCGAGGATCCGCGGCCGGTAATCAAGATCAATCCGCATGAGGCCGGCCTGACGGTTGCAGGCGGACGGCTCACCGGCAGCGACAACATCTATTGGCGCATCGCCCAGTTCCTGATGCCGTTCCATAGCTATGCGCCGAGCTCGATGCCGGGCGAGAACATGTTCGGCCAGACCTTCGTGCCGGTCAGCGACACCAATTGCTGGATCTACACCTATGCGTGGAATCCCGACCGGCCGCTGACCGATGCCGAACGCGACGGCTATGCCAATGGCAACGGCGTGATGGCTGTGGTCGACGAGAACTATGTGCCGCTACGCAACAAGGCGAACGATTATCTGATCGACCGCCAGTTGCAGCGGACCAAGAGCTACACCGGGATCAAGGGCGTCTCCGAGCAGGACGCCGCGGTGCAGGACAGCCAGGGCCCGATCGCCGACCGCGCCCGCGAGCATCTCGGACCGACCGATCTCGGCATCATGCATTTCCGCAAGCTGGTGATGGAGGCCGCCCGCGCGCTGCAAAAGGGTGAGGCGCCGCCGCACGCCAAGCACCAGGATCGCTACACGGTGCGCTCCGGCGCCTGCGTCACCAGCAAGACCAAGGATCTTGCGGCCGTGATGATCGAACGGTTCGGCGATCCCGCGGGCTTCGTCGGCGGCCCCGGGCAGAACGCCGCGGCGGAGTGACCCTCGCTGTCGTCCCTGCGAAAGCAGGGACCCATAACCACCGTTGGAACTTGTTGAGATGCGCTGTGGCCGCAGCCTTCGCCAAACCGTCAACGGTGGTTATGGGTCCCGGGTCGCGCTTCGCTTGCCCGGGACGACGTGGGGAGGGATACCGCGCTACACGCGCTACAACGGAATCCTGCGATACTCGCGGTTGGAGAGGCTCGCCTCCTCCAGGTCGAGATCGCGTTCGATGCGCCGTCTGGTCTCGTCGGTGATCTTGCCGTCGCGCAGCAGCATGTGGATGAACTTGCGCTCGGATGAGATCAGCTCCCGCGTCAGCGCGGTGCCGGCGGCGGAGACGTCGTGCTTGTCGGGATCGAGCGTATCAGGCAGCTGGTTGATGCGGATTTCGTGGCGCGACCGCAGCAGCTTGATCACCTCGTCGGAGAGCTCGCGGTCGTCGGTGATGGCGTCGAGCGATTTCAGCGCGGCGTTCAGCGCCTCGCGCCGCGCCTCGATTTCCTGCTCGTGCTCGGCGATATGCTCGCTGCGTCCGTCCTTGGCGAGGCCGAGCAGGCGCACCACCGGCGGCAATCCGAGGCCGAGCCCGACCAGGGTCACGAAGATCACGCCGAAGGCGACGAACAGGATCAGGTCGCGATACGGGAAGGCCTCGCCGCCAGGCAATGTCAGCGGCAGCGCCAGTGCCGCGGCGAGCGAGACCGCGCCACGCACGCCGGTGAAGGCGACCACGAACACCGCCCGCCACGACGGCAGCGGATCGCGCTCGCGCACGCGGCGGCTGATCCAGCGCGGCAGATAGGTGCCGGGAAACACCCAGAGGAAGCGCGCGACGATCACGATGACGGCGACCAGCGCGGTGGCGGTCAAGATGTCGTACAGCGGGAACGCCTTCGACTTCTCGTACAGCGAGCGCATCTGGAAGCCGGTCAGGAGGAACAGCAGGCCCTCGATCAGATAGATGATCAAGTCCCAGAAGAAGATGCCCTGCAGGCGCGTCGCAGCCGAGATCAGCAGCGGTCCGTTCCAGCTCATATAGAGGCCGCAGGCGACGGTTGAGATCACGCCGCTGCCGCCGAAATGCTCCGGGATCCAGTAGGCGAGATAGGGCGTGATCAGCGACAGCGTGATCTCGACCTGCGGATCCCTGGCGCGGCGGCGGGCGCGCAGGCTGAGCCAGCCGACCGCCGTGCCGAACGCGATCTCGCCGGCAACGATGACGAGGAACGTGCCGGTCGCCTTCGGCAGCGAGAACAGCCCGGTCGTGATGGCGGCCAGCGCGAAGCGGTAGAGGATCAGCGCGGTCGCGTCATTGGCGAGCCCTTCGCCCTCGAGCACCACAAGGATGCGGCGGGGCATGCCGAGCTTGCGCGCGATCGCCAGCGGCGCGACCACGTCCGGCGGCGCGACGATCGCGCCTAACAGGAAGCCGATGCTCCAGGGCAGCCCGATCAGATAGTGGGTCGCGGCCGCGACCATGAAGGCGGTGAAGATCACGCAGCCGACCGACAGCAGGATGATCGGCCGCAGATTGGCCTTGAACTCGCGCCAGCTCATCGCGACGCTCGCCGAATAGATCAGCGGCGGCAGCACCACCAGAAGCACGAGCTCGGGCGGCAGTTCCAGCGACGGCATGCCCGGCACGAAGGCGAGCACGATGCCGACCAGCAGCAGCAGGATCGCCGGCGCGATGTCGGTCCGCCGTGCAACCAGGGCGGTTCCCGCCAGCACGCCGAGCAGAGTGAGAAAGATCTGAAACTTGGCTTCCATAATGGGCTCAATTCGCCCGGAAACCAGCGCCAGTCAATGCGGTCCGGCCGGAGCCGGACCGTTGGGGCCTGTCATAAAGCCGTCGCAGGGATGCGTGGGGCCGCCCGGTCAGTCCCGCTGATCGTAGCGGTAGGACTTCGAGACGATCTGCCAGCCGTCGGCGAGCTTCATTGCGACGAGGTAGTCGGTGAAATAGCGCGGCGGCAGCTGGCAACGCACCTTGATGAAGGCGGTGTTGTCGTCGGAGCGGTCGATGGTGACGATGAAGTCCTCGCGCGGCTTACCTTCGGCCTTCGCCGACGGCCGCTTGCGCACCAAAGCGAGCCAGTCCGGCACGCTGAGGACCTTCAGCTCGCCCTTGTCCACCCAGCGCAGGTCGGCGCTGGGATGAAAGGCCGTCGCGAGCTTGTCGGCATTGCTCTCGTAGAGGCCGTCGAAATAGGTTTGCACGACGCTTTCGACGCTGGATCGTTCTTGACTCATTGGTTAGTCCTCCCGGCAGGATTTGAACTACTAGAGCGTTTTCGAGCGAAGTGGGTACCGGTTCGCGTGAAGAAAACGCGTCAAAACGAGAATCTAGAGCCCCAGTTCCGATTCAATCGGAACGGAAAGGGCTCTAGGATTTAGCCATGAACCGCCGGATTGCGCCATGGCCGGCGACAAAATTCCGCGTGAGGAGTGAGTTGTGACCGCATCTGCAAATTCGAACGCAAGTTCGAGCGAAACGATCCTGACCGGCGAATGCTTCTGCCGCGACGTGCGCTATGAGGTGGCCGACGCGTTCACCTATGCGCTGAATTGTCACTGCTCGAACTGCCGGCGCACCACGGGATCGGCGTTCAAGCCGTTCGCGGGCATCGTGCGCGAAAAATTCACCGTCACTAGCGGCGCCGAGGATCTCCTGATCTACGGCGATGAAGTGACCCACGACGCGCATTGCGGCCGCTGCGGGTCGCTGCTCTATTCGCGCGTCCGTAACGGCGCCTATGTCCATGTCACGATGGGCACGTTGCGCGATGCGCCGACGATCCGGCCGACCGCGCATATCTTCGTCGGCTCCAAGGCGCCGTGGTACGAGATACTGGACGGCCTGCCGCAATATCAGGAACATGTGACGCAGAGCGGGGAATAAGTCCGCTCAAGGCAGGTTCTTGCCCTGAGTTTGGTCCGCTTGTACCGCTGGCGTCTCGGACGGCCCCAGCGAGAACGCGAGCACGACGTCGTCGGCGCGCTGCTTGAACTCCTTGCCGACCGCGGCGCGCGCGGCGTCGGCAAGTTCATGCAGTGGCTTGTCCTGTAGCAGGCTGGGGAACGTGACGGTGACCGACGTGAGCCGGCCATTGTGCCAGTTGAACCCGACCGCCGGTTTGACCCCGACCATCGCAACCAGATCGTTCTCCACGGCCTTGGCGTGCTTGAAGCCATCGAACACGGCGTCGACCAGGCCGCAGCCCGCGGCGCAGCCGGCCAACAGCGCGAGCGCGAGGAGGGTTTTTGCCATGCTGCGGACCTTGCCGGCTCTGGCGGGTGGAACCGCCGCGCTTGTGCCCTGCATCATGTCCTCCGTGGCTCTGTTCTTGTTGGCGCGATCGTGCACGAAATCTCCCGACCAGCCAAATCCGAACCCGCGGTCTGTTTCGTCGACTAACAGTCAGGATGGCATGGTCCACGCCGTCGCGGATCGTGAGGCGGCTCACAAAGCACCCCGCTTGCTTCTGGTAAACGGACCTGCATGCTAGAGCGTTTTCGAGCGAAGTGGATACCGGTTCGCGTGAAGAAAACGCGTCAATAAGAAACTAGAGCCTCGTTCCGATTCAATCGGAACGGCGCTCTGGAAAACGGCCAGAGTGTCGCCATGAACGGGTCTGGGCTCTTGAACTTGAAGCGGTTGCTGCTCGCCGTCGCGGCCTTGCTGCTGATCGTCTGCCAGCCCGCCTACGCCGAGAAGCGCGTGGCGCTGGTGCTTGGCAACTCGGCCTATCGGAACACTGCGCCGCTGGCCAACCCGGTCAACGACGCCTCGGTGATGGCCGCGACGTTGAAGAATGCCGGCTTCGACGTGGTCGACTTCCGCAAGGACCTCCCGGCCGTCGAAACCCGCCGCGCGCTGCGCGAGTTCGCCGACCTCGCCCGCGAGGCCGATATCGCGCTGGTCTACTACGCCGGTCACGGCATCGAGGTCGACGGCGCCAATTATCTGATCCCGGTCGACGCCCGGCTGGAGCGCGATACCGACGTCTATGACGAGGCGTTTTCGCTCGACCGCATCCTGGTCGCGATCGAGCCGGCGCGGAAGCTGCGGCTGGTGATCCTCGATGCCTGCCGCGACAATCCGTTCGCCAAGACCATGAAGCGGACGCTGGCGACCCGGGCGATCGGGCAGGGGCTCGCCAAGGTCGAGCCGACCAGTCCGAATGTGCTGATCGCCTATTCGGCGAAGGCCGGCTCGACCGCGGCCGACGGCGACGGCAAGAACAGCCCGTTCACGATCGCGCTGTCGAAGTTCCTGCCGACCCCCGGTCTCGATGTCCGCCGCGCCTTCGGCTATGTCCGCGACGAGGTGCTGAAGACCACCAACAACCGCCAGGAACCGTTCGTCTATGGCTCGCTCGGCGGCGAGGACGTGCCGCTGGTGCCGGCACCGGCGAAACCGGCGGCCGCCGCCGCTGTTGCCGCGCCCACAGCGCCGGCACCGACGCCGCAGTCGGAGGCCCGGCGCGATTACGAGCTGGCGCTGCAGATCGGCAACAAGAGCGCGATGAACGCCTTCCTCGCCCAATATCCGAGCGGCTATTACGCCAACCTTGCCAGGTTGCAGTTGGAGAAGTTCAGCGCCGAGGACGCGCGCGTGGCCGCCACCGAGAAGGCGCGTCTGGCCGAGCAGGAGCGCGCCCGGCTCGCCGCCGAGGGCGCGCAGAAGGCGCAGCAGGTCAAGGCCGAGGCCGACGCGAAGGCTGCCGAAGCGGCGCGTCTTGCCGCGGAACGGGCCAAGCAGGTTGCGCAGGAACAGGCCTCGGCCGCCGAGCAGAAGCGCCAGGCCGATGCCGCGCTGGCCGATCGCGCCGCGACGAACAAGGCGGTTCCCGATCAAGCGGCAACGCAGGCCGCAGCCGCATCGCCTGCTCCGCCGGCTGCTTCCGAGAAGACCACGGCCGTGGCCGCATTGGCCACGGGGTCGCCCGAGGTTGATGTGGTCAAATCGGTGCAGACCGAATTGCGCCGCGTCGGCTGCCTGACCGGTACCGTCGATGGCGACTGGAACGCAGCCTCGCAGCGCTCGCTGACGCTGTTCAACCGCTATGCCGGCACCAAGCTCGACATCAAGACCGCGAGCGTCGATACCCTCGATGCCGTCAAGCTGAAGCAATCGCGGGTCTGCCCGCTGGTCTGCGAGCACGGCTACAAGGCTGACGGCGATCGCTGCAGCAGGATCGTGTGCGCCGAGGGCTCGTTCCTCAACGACGACAATGAATGCGAGAAGCGGCGTGAGCGGAAGCCGGTCGCCAAGCGCGACAGCGACGAGCGCCCGTCGCGCCGTGACCGCGAACGCGCCTTCCGTCCGCAGCGCGAGCCGCAGGTCCCGTCCGCGGACATTCCGCGCCCGCAGGGCCGTGCGAGGGCGGAAGGCGGCGGCAGCGGTCAGATCATGTGCGATGCCTATCTGTGCCGTCCGGTCAGGCATGGCTGCCATCTCGAGTACCGCGGCGGCGGCGGCCCCGGCGGCAACGTCGGCAATGTCGAGGTCTGCAACTAGCCTCTCGGTGGTCTGAGGCACGGGATGTTACCTCACGTCATGGCCGGGCTTGTCCCGGCCATCCACGTCTTCTTATCCGCGCGACCGCGAGACGTGGATGCCCGGGACAAGCCCGGGCATGACGAGACTGTGGGACGGCCAATTGGATGGATCAGCTAGATCGCGCTCGCTGCGATATTCACCATCAAAGCCAGCAGCGCGGTGTTGAACACGAACGAGATGATGCCGTGCACGGTCGCGGTGCGGCGGATGATCTTGTCGGTGATGCCGACGTCGGAGACCTGCGCGGTCATGCCGATCACGAACGAGAAATAGACGAAGTCCCAGTAATCCGCGTCGGCATGCGCATCGCCGCTCGGGAACTGCAATCCGCCGGGCGTCTTGCCGCGGTAGAACTCGTGGGCGTAGTGCAGCGCGAACGCTGTGTGGACCGCCGTCCATGACAGCGTGATGGTGACGATCGCCACCGCCAATCCGGCCGGGCTGCCCTTGGATGCGCCGAGCTCAAATACGATGGCCAGGAGGCTTGCCAACGCGCCGAACGCGGTCAGCAGCAGGATCAGGAAACGGCCATCGTCCTGCAATATGGCGCTGCGCTTGATGTGGGCGACGCCACAGCGCAGCATCATCACATAGGCGAGCACGAGATAGAGCGCGGCGAAGGCGTCCCAGCCGGCGAGCATGCGCGTGACGAGGCGCATCGAGCCGGGGATCAGCAGCGCGACGGCGATGCCGACCGCGATCGAAACGAAGGTGCGCGGCCGGCCCACCACCACGCGGACCGGCATCGGCAGCTTGCGGAAACGAACAAGGCGATCGTCGGACTCCTTGCTCATTTCGCGTTGTGCTTTCGGCTAATTCTTGCGCTCGGCGACGAAGCGGGCGGCGGCCCGCAGCACGTCGCCGCGATCGCCGAACACCGACAGCGCGGCGTCGGCGCGCGCCAGCAGGTCGCGCACGCGCTGCTTGGCGCCGTCGATGCCGAGCTGGGTGACGAACGTGGTCTTGCCGAGCACGGCGTCGGCGCCGGCCGGCTTGCCGAGTGCGGCGGCATCGCCCTCGACGTCGAGCAGATCGTCCGCGATCTGGAAGGCTTCGCCGAGCGCTTTGCCGTAATCGTCGAGCGCCTGGTATTCCTTCTGCGAGGCCTGGCCGAGGATCGCGCCGGCGATGCAGCCGAAGCGGAGCAATGCGCCGGTCTTCATCTGCTGCACGCGGGCGACGTCGACCGGCTCGCGGTCGCCGAACCGGCCTTCGCCGGCGAGGTCGAGGATCTGGCCGCCGGCCATGCCGCCGACGCCGGAGGCGCGCGCCAGCGCGCGAGTCAACAGCAGGCGCACCTGGGCGTCCTTGTGGATCGCATCGCGGGTGATGATGTCGAAGGCAATCGTGAGCAGCGCGTCGCCGGCGAGGATCGCGGTGGCGTCGTCATAGGCCTTGTGCAGGGTCGGGCGGCCGCGGCGCAGATCGGAATTGTCCATCGCCGGCAGATCGTCATGGATCAGCGAGTAGCAGTGGATGCATTCAAGCGCGGCGCCCACCAGCAGGGCGGATTCGCGCGGGATGCCGAACACCGCGGCGCTCTCGACCGCGAGGAACGGCCGCAGCCGCTTGCCGCCGCCGAGGCTCGAGTAGCGCATGGCCTCGATCAGCCGCTTCGGGCGCACGATCTCGTCGCTCTCGGCCGCATCGGACAGCAGTTTGGCGAGCAGGGCTTCGGTATCCTCCGCGGTCTGGTCCAGCCGCTTGGAAAACTCTGCAGTACCGGTCGTCATTAAGAATTGCTCCAGATCGATTTTCGGCCGGACAATCGTTGATGACATCGGCTTCGTCAATTCCCGCCCTGCGACGGATTGCGCCTTAAAAGTGCTGGAAAAACCGTGAATTATCCCATTGACGTCTGATGACGCCGGCCGTGTTCTGGCTGAAGGCTCCAAAATCCTCCCTGGAAAGGTCCTCCCCGGAAACCCCAGCTTTGCGCATTGTCCGGATTTTATTGCTGCTTTTGCTGGCCCTGCTGTTGCTGCCCTATCTGGTGACGCCGTTCTACCGCACCGGTCAGCCAGTTTCGGCCCTGATGGCGTGGCGGACCCTGCGAGGGGCCCCGGTGACGCGGCATTGGGTCGATTTCGGCGCGATGTCGCCCTCACTGCCGCGGTCCGTGGTCGGCTCGGAGGATGCCCATTTCTGCAAGCACCGGGGGGTCGATTGGGGTGCGCTGCGCGAGGTGATTGACGACGCCGGGGATGGCGAGGCAGCCCGCGGCGGCTCGACCATCACCCAGCAGGTGGCCAAGAACCTGTTCCTGTGGCCCGGCCGCAGCATGATCCGTAAAGGATTGGAGCTGCCGCTGGCGCTCTGGATCGATTTCGTGCTGCCCAAGCAGCGGATCCTCGAAATCTACCTCAACATCGCGGAAATGGGGCCGTCCGGGCAGTTTGGCGCCGAGGCCGGTGCCCAATATGCCTTTGGCCGGCCGGCGGCAGAGCTGTCACCCCGGGAGGCGGCGCTTTTGGCGGCGATCCTGCCGAATCCGGTCAAAAGGAGTGCCCGGAACCCGGGTCCGGGGGTCCGCAGGCTGTCTGGCACCTACATGGCCCGGGCCAACACCGTGACGCGCTGCTGGCGCGAAAATCGCGGCTCTTGAGCCCGATTTCGGGCGGATTTTGCTGTCTCCGGGCCTAGATTTACGCGGTCCCTTCCTCTATAAGCGCGGCCTTACCGGCATCGCAGCTTGCGCTTCGAAGCGCTGAGCCCGTCCGCATTTCGGACGATGCCTCCGCAACACCCTAGAGGACACCGTCATGGCCGTTCCCAGAAGAAAAACCTCGCCGTCGCGCCGTGGCATGCGCCGTTCGGCCGATGCGATCAAGACCCCGACCTATGTCGAGGACAAGGACTCCGGCGAACTGCGCCGTCCGCACCACCTCGACCTGAAGACCGGCATGTACAAGGGCCGTCAGGTCCTGAAGGCCAAGAAAGAGTCCTGATCGGACCTTCGGCTTTCGCGCCGCAGGCGGGAGCATGATCCGGAAAAGCGCGTAGCGGTTTTCCCTCGCGACAAACGCCAAAGGCGTTTGCGCGGAGATCATCCTCCAAACAAGACGGCGCTGCGCCTGAATTCGGCCAACGAGTGCGGCCAAGACGGGCGCGTCGGCGGCGAGGCCAATGAGCATCGCCGCATTGCTGGTTCTCCCTGAATAAGGCGCAAGCCCCGATGGTCGGTTTTCCGCTGCTGCTCGTTCCGCTCGCGGTCTACAACATCATCGCCTTCCTGATGCCCGGCGTGTCCTTCACGGACCCGCTGATCAGGCTGACATTGCTGTCGGGCGAGCAGTGGCAGATCACGCTCAGTGACATGCTGCTTGCTGCCGGCGTGCTGTTGTTGCTGCTCGAGGTCATCAAGGGCGCGCGCCCCGGCGCGAAATATCTCACTGACCATCTGCTGTCGCTGATCGTGTTCGGCGCGGCGGCCGCCGAATTCGTGCTCTGGCCGAAATTCGGCAACTCGACCTATTGCCTGCTGACGCTGCTGGCGCTGGTCGATTTCATTTCCGGAATTGCGCTGCGCACCCGCCGCCGTGCGGTGGTCGCGGCCGCGGCACCGGCGCCGGCGCCGGTCAGCAAGTCACAGCCCGCCGCGGTCGAGACGCCACGGGCCGCGCCTGCGGTGGAGCCTGCCCCGCCACGGCCCGAGCCGGCACCTGTCGTCACGCCGGCGCCCGCCGCGCCGGTCCCTCCAGCGACGTCAGTTGCGGAATCCGTGCTGCTCGATCAGGCGGCGCCGAAGCCCACGGTCAATTCGCCGGATTTGCAGCCCGGCAGCCAGCCATCGCCGGACACGCCGCAGCGCTAGACCCCTTTCGAGGACGATCATGAGCGGAGAAACGGCCCTTCCGATCGCCGATTCGACGACCACTCAATCGATCTTCGACTGGCTCGAACGGTTCGCCGCCTGCGTCAGGGCGGTCGACTATGCTGCTGCCCGTCCGTTCTGGCATTCGGACATCATCTCGTTCGGCACCTATCAGGAACTGATCCAGGGCCGTGCGCGCTGGACCGAGATGCAATGGGACAATGTCTGGCCCCGCACCGCGGATTTCGCCTTCGATCTCGCGCATACGCAGGTGCTGATCAGCGCCGACGGCGGCATAGCGACGGTGATCACGCCCTGGACCAGCACCGGCTTCCATGCGGACGGCAGCCGCTTCGATCGGCCGGGACGGGCGACGATCATTCTCGCGCGTCAGGCCGACGGGCGCTGGCTCGGCATCCATTCCCACATGTCGCTGCGCCGCGGCGTGCCGCAGGACAGCCACGGCAACCGGCCCGTCAAGGCCCATTGATCGCGAGATGATTAGCTAGATGATTTGCCTGGTCCGCCGCGCGACGCTGCGGCGTTCGTCGAGATGCGGGCCGTAGGCGCTCTGCGCGTCGGCCATTGACCCACGCCGCTGTCCGCGCGTTTGCGGCTCGTGGGCGGCGGTGGCGATCAGATGGGCCACAAACGACGGATCGGCATGCGCCAGCGGGATCTTGGGCGCCCAATGGGTGGTCGCGGCCAGCGGCACCAGAGCCGTGCCGGTCGGCCCGGCAGTGTCTGTGAACTCGCCGTCCAAGATCCCTGATTGGACTTCTGATTGATCGATATCGAGCATCGCCTGCGACCCGTTGGAGCGTCATCATTTGGGACGTTGCGTCCCTCTGCAATACCCTCATGGCAAGGGTCATGCCCGCCATCCCCAGTTCGTTCCGCGGCAGTCGAAAACGTGGTTTCCAGATTATTTATCAAGTTCTCCTAGCGTTGGATTCGCCGGAACCACTATCTTGAGAGTGTAATAGAATCACCGGGTGCCGTCCCAAATCGAGACATGTTCGATGCTCCCTGTCCCACCAGCTGCCAGCATCCTCGCCTCGCTCGGCCAAGCGACATTCGCCTGGGACCTGGCGAGCGATGCGATTGCCTGGAGCGACAATGTGGCGACGGTCTTCCCGGACATTCCGGTCGCTGCGCTTGCGAGCGGCGGCGAGCTTGCAAAGCTGATCGAGCCCATGCGCTCGGTTCGATCAGATGCGCTCGGCCAGACTGGAACGGCGCGGAGCGGGGAGGGCGTTCCCTACCGGATCGAATACGGCGTGCGGGCCGTCACCTCAGCGCCGTTGATCTGGATCGAGGAGACCGGCTGCTGGTTTGCCGGCGCCGACGGCAGGCCGGCGCGCGTGCAGGGCGTCGTCCGCATCAACAATGAGCGGCACGCCCGCGACGAGCAGCTCGTGAAGCTGTCGCGGCACGATCCGCTGACCAACGAGCTCAACCGCACCCATCTGATCGCCTCGCTCGCCGAGTCCATCGAGGAGTGCGCGCGCTTCCGCACCTCCTGCGCCTTCATGCTGATCGGCATCGATCATCTGGCGCGGGTCAACGATGCCTTCGGCTTCGACGTCGCGGACGCCGTCATCGCCGAGGTGGCAAAACGGATTCGGGCCCGGCTGCGCAGCGGCGACATGCTCGGCCGCTTCTCCGGCAACAAGTTCGGGCTGATCCTGCGCAACTGCACCGTCGACGACACCAACGTCGCCGCCGAGCGCTTCCTTGCCGCGGTGCGCGACGAGGTGGTGCCGACCAGGTCCGGCCCGGTGTCGGTGACGGTCTCGATCGGCGCCGTCACCATCCCGCGCCATGCGAAGTCGGCGGAGGAGGCGGTCAATCGCGCCCAGGAGACACTGGACGCCGCCAAGAGCCGCCGCGCCGGATCGTTCGCGCTGTGGAAGCCGAATGTCGAGCGCGATGCCCAGCGCCGCGTCAACATCCGCGTCACCGACGAGATCGTCACCGCGCTGAACGAGCGCCGCATCGTGATCGGCTTCGAGCCGGTGGTCGATGCGCGCTCGCGGCAGCCTTCGTTCTACGAGTGCCTGGTCCGCATGGAGCAGGAAGACGGCCGCGCGCTGCTCGCGCCCGATATCGTGCCGGTCGCCGAGCGGCTCGGCCTGATCCGGATGGTCGATCATCGCGTGCTGGAGCTTGCGATCGCCGAGCTCGCCTCGGCCCCTGGCGTCCAGCTCAGCCTCAACATCTCGCCCGACACCACGATGGATCCGGACTGGTGGGCCACCATCGAATCGCTGATGCACGCGCATCCCGGCGTCGGCGAGCGGCTGATCGTCGAGATCACCGAGACGGTCGCGATCCAGGATATCGACGACGTCCGCGGCTTCGTCACGCGGCTGAAGAATTTCGGCAGCCGGATCGCGATCGACGATTTCGGCGCCGGCTACACCTCGTTCCGCAATCTGCGCAAGCTCGGCGTCGATATTGTCAAAATCGATGGCGCCTTCGTGCAGAACATCGTGCGTTCGGCCGACGACCGCGCCTTCGTGCAGACGCTGATCGATCTCGCGCGCCGTCTTGAAATCAAGACGGTCGCCGAATGGGTGCAGGACGAAGAAGCCGCCGTGATGCTGCGCGAATGGGGCTGCGATTTCATCCAGGGCCGCCTGATCGGCCTCGCCTCACCGGACCGGCCGTGGAACGCGACGGCGGAGAAGGTTGTGCCGGCCGCGGGCTGATTCACTGACGCTGGCCAAGCTAACGGTGTCGTCCCTGCGAAAGCAGGGACCCATACGCCGCGGCTTCTCGATGAGGCGATCTGGCAGACGCCTCGTTCAAACAACCGACATTTGTGGTTATCGGCCCCGGCTGTCGCCGGGGCGACGTTGGCTCAATTGCGCCGCGAAGTCTCAACCGTCCTTCTCGTGGACCGCTTCGCCCCCGGCAGGCGCTGCTCAAAATATGAGCGCGTCGTGCCCAAGGTTTGGCGGGAGTTCGTCCAATTTATTGTGCGTTCCCAGACAAGTTTTCCGGCGGAGACCGCCGTTTACTTCTTCGAGGTTTGGACCGTGGCTTGCGCCATGACAACGTCGAAAGAGGATCGAATGGTCACGTTATCTTTTCCGCGCACGTACAAACTCATGCATATCGCAGCGCTAGGGGCACTGCTGGTCGTGGGCGTCGGTGCTCCAACCGGCGCCAGGGCAGCTGCGCCGGCCGCCTGTGCGGAGCTCCAGGCAAAATATCCGGACTGGAAGGGCAAGACCCTCGTCAACGCCATCAATCCGCATACGCCAGGCTACGAGGCGATCGATCCGAAGGACCCGAACAAATATGTCGGCTTCGACATTGATCTCGGCGAGCAGATTGGCGAATGCCTCGGCTTCAAGCTGACCTACAAGGCGGTTACCTTCGCCGCACTGCTGACCACGCTGGCCAGTGGTCAGGCCGACATTGTGATCTCTGACATCTACGCCACGGAAGAGCGTGCCAAGGCGGCCGACTTCATCACCTATTCGAAGGTGTTCGACGGCGTACTGGTCGCCAAGGGCAATCCGAAGAAGATCTCCGGCATCAATACCTCGATGTGCGGCGCGGCGGCGGCCGAGAACACAGGCTACGTTGAAGTTCCGCTGATCCAGGCGCTCGTGCCGGAGTGCAAGAAGGAGGGCAAGCCTGAGCCGACCATTCAGCTCTACGACAACAACGCCAACTGCATTCAGGCGATCCTGGCCGGACGCGCCGACACCTATGTCAACGACGTCAACACCGTCGACAATGCGGTGAAGGCCTACCCGGACAAGCTCGAAAAAGCTGTCGCGGTGACAATCCCGTACAAGGTCGGCATCGGCGTACCCAAGGACAAGCCGGCCTTCCGCGATGCCGTGAAGGCGGCGCTGACCGAAATCTACAAATCGGGCGATCAGCTCGCGCTGCTGAAGAAGTGGAATCTCGATCCGGAGAACCTGATGGAGCCTGGTCTGCTGACGGTCAAGTAGGTCCAGCACCGGCACAAGGACGACATGCTCCATGGAGCTGTTCCTCCACTATTTGACCATGCCGTATATGATCGAGGGCATTCAGGCGACCTTGCAGGTCACTGCCCTCGGTCTACTCGGCGGCCTGGTCCTCGGTGTGATCCTGGCGTGGATGCAACTCAGCCGCTTTAAAGCGCTGGCGTCATTCGCCCGGGTCTACACCGTGATATTTCGCGGCACGCCGCTGATCCTGCAGATGGTGTTCGCCTATAACGCCCTGCCGCAGATCGGCATCAAGCTCCCTGCCATTCTCGCCGCCGGCCTCGCGCTGGCCTGCAACGAAGCTCCGTTCATCGCCGAGATGCTGCGCTCCGGCGTACTCGGCGTCGATCGCGGCCAGGTGCTGGCCGGGCAGGCGCTCGGCATGACGCCCGGCGTCCTGATGCGCCGGATCATCGCGCCGCAGGCGATCCGCTCGATGATCCCCGCGTTCGGCAACGAGACCGTCAGCGCGCTGAAGAATTCGTCGCTGGCGTCGGTGATCGCCGTACAGGAGCTGACGTTGCGTTCGACGCAGATGGCGTCGGCAACTTTCGATTTCTTCTCGATCTTCTTCGCCTCCGGCCTGATCTATCTGTTCCTCACTGCGGCGATCGCCGGCATCCAGCTGTTCCTCGAATGGCTGTTCGATCTCGACCGCGCATCGAGGCAGATCAAACTGATGCGGATGATGCCGTGGTATCGCGCGCAGGGCCTCGATGATCCGCTGACTGCGGCGGAGGTTGCGCCGCCTGAGATATTGCCCGATGCCGGTGTCGCCGAACTGCCGCCGCCGCGGGCGCAGCCCGGGCGTGGCGACCGCGCCAAACGCAACGAGATCCTGAAGCGGAACAATGTGGCGGTCGATGTCGCCGCGCTGCGCAAGAATTATGACAAGCAGGTGGTGCTCGCCGGCGTCGATCTCACGGTGCGGATCGGCGAGGTGATCGCGCTGCTCGGGCCGTCCGGCTCCGGCAAGAGCACGCTGCTCCGCTGTATCAACAATCTCGAACTCTGGAACGAAGGCAGCATCAAGGTCGGCGGTCGCCGGCTCGGCTTCAGCGATCGCGGCAAGGCGCTGTCGCCGCGACTGTTGGCGCAGGCGCGCGCCGAGGTCGGTGTTGGTATGGTGTTTCAGCAGTTCAACCTGTTCGGCCACCTCACCGCGAAGGAGAATATCGCCGGGCCGCTGCGCTGGGTGCATGGCATGTCGCGCATCGATGCGGATCGCCGGGCGAGCGAACTGCTCGGGCGCGTCGGCCTCAGCCACCGCGCCGACGCGCTGCCGCGGCATCTCTCCGGCGGCCAGCAGCAGCGCGTCGCCATCGCCCGTGCGATCGCGCCGAATCCCAGCGTGCTGTTGCTGGATGAACCGACCTCCGCGCTCGATCCCGAGCTCGTCAATGAGGTCCTCGAAGTGATCCGTCGTCTCGCGGTGGAAGACGGCCTCACCATGATCATTTCAACCCATCAACTGCGCTTCGCCAGTGAGGTCGCCGATCGTGTGGTGCTGCTGGCTGATGGCGCGATCGTCGAGGAGGGCCCGGCCGATGAGGTGCTGAGCAATCCGCGCAATCCGGTCGCGCAGCGTTTCCTCAATGCCATGGAGGCCGAGGTCGCATGAATAGAAATCATTCCGTTTCCACCCGCGTGAGGGCCTCTGCGTGAAGCATCATCTGTTGCCGGTATCTGCCAAGACTGTGCATTGGGGTTATTTCAGCAAGGTCGTGGCGCCGGCGTTGACGCTGAAGTCCGGCGACCGCGCCACCATCGAGACGCTGACCCATCACGCCAATGACGATTACGAGCGCATGATCGAGGGCGATCCGGGTGCCGAGAGCGTGTTCAGATGGACGCGCGAGCACAAGGCGGTGGCGCGGCGCGGTTCGGGGCCCATCGAAGGGCCGTTCATCCGCGGCTCCGGCGAAGGCGTCGGCGTGCATCTGCTCACCGGTCCGGTGGCGATCGAGGGCGCCGAGCCCGGCGACGTGCTGGAGGTTCGCATTCTCGACGTGCGTCCAAGGCCGGCTTGCAAGGCCTGCCATGCCGGAAAATGCTTCGGGTCCAACGTCGCGGCCAATTGGGGCTTTCACTATCACGACTTGATCGAAGAGCCGAAGCCGCGCGAGGTGGTGACGATCTTCGAGCTCGACACGTCAGGCGAGCCTTTCGCCAGGGCGGTCTATAATTATGTCTGGACGCCGCAGACCGATCCCGATGGCATTGTGCACCCGACCATCGACTATCCCGGCGTGCGCGTCGATCACGCCACCGTCGTCAAGCGCGAGAACGTGCTGAGCAAGGTCCGCGTGCCCGCTCGGCTCCATTTCGGCACCATGGGCCTCGCGCCGTCGGAGGCGGATTTCGTCTCCTCGATTCCGCCGAGCTATACTGGCGGCAATATCGACGACTGGCGCGTCGGCAAGGGTGCCAAGATGTTCTATCCGGTTGCGGTGCCCGGCGCGTTCTTTTCGGTCGGTGATCCACATGCCGCGCAGGGCGACAGCGAGCTCGGCGGCACGGCGATCGAGACCTCGCTCACCGGCGATTTCGAATTCATCCTGCACAAGCATCGCGATCTCGGCGGCACGCAGCTCGAAGGCCTGACCCATCCGATGCTGGAAACCCCCGACGCCTGGTCGGTCTACGGCTTCACCTACCCGAACTATCTCGCCGAGCTCGGCGCTCATGCGCAGCTCGAAATCGCCAATCACTCCAGCCTCGACCGCGCGATGCGCGACGCCTTTCGCAAGATGCGGCGCTTCCTGATGACGGTGCACAAACTCAGCGAGGACGAGGCGATCTCGCTGATGTCGGTGGGAACGGATTTCGGCGTGACGCAGGTGGTCGATGCCAATTGGGGCGTGCACGGGACCATCCGCAAGAACGTGTTCCGGTGTGACTGATCACGCGTGGGCCACTGAGCAGGACGTGTCATTCCCGGGGATGGCACGGAGATTGCTTCGCTTCGACCATAAAGGTCGATGCATGAGGTTGCGTCCGTTCACGAGTGAATCCTACTCCGAAGGCGATCGCCCTGAGGCGTGGCGGGACGTCCTGGCGTCGGTCGGCCTGCAGCCGACGGTCGCCACGAGCACCGATGCCGGCCATGCCAACGCGGTGCGGCGCAGGTTTCAGGGCGTGACGCTGGCCAGGCTTTCGGCAGGGCCACAATCGGTGTCGCCGCGCACTGATGTTGTGGCCGATCATCCCCTGGTGCTTCTGCCGCTCGAAGACGGGGTGGCGCTGAAGACTGCGGCCGGTTATCAGATCGTCGCGGCGCGGCATCTTCTCCTGCTGCCGCGCGCCGGGGACTGGAGCGTGTCGTTCCAGCGCGAAATGCGCGCGGTGGTGCTGTCGGTGACGTCAGAACCGGCACATCGCCATCGCGCCACGTTGCAAGGCGGCGAGGTGCGGGTGCTCCAGCCGGGTGGCTTTGGCAGCGTATTCGCGCAGATGATGGAACTCGCCGCGCACGATCTCGACGCGCTGTCCGAGGCCGAATGGACCGCGCTCGCGCGAAGTCTCGCCGATCTCCTGCCGACCTTCATGCGTCAGCACAGCGAGACGGCAAGCGATCGCGGCGGCGGCAGCGCTTCCAAGGCAGCAACGCTGCATCGCCTGTGCCAGACCGTCGAACGCAGCCTCGATGATCCCGATCTGACGCCAGTGAAAATCGCCAGCGCCGAGGGCATCTCCGAACGCTACCTGCAAAAGCTGTTCGAGGGGACCGGCACCAGTTTCACGCATTACCTGCGCGAACGGCGGCTGCAGCGCACCTGGGCCGATCTGTCGAATCCCGCCGAGGCGCATCGTTCGATTTCCGAGATCGCGTTTCGCGTCGGCTTCAACGACTCTGCCCATTTCAGCCGCGCGTTTCGCCAGCGCTTCGGTCTATCGCCGCGCGAATTCCGCCAGCATGAAGCCGAGCGGCAGACCGCATCCGAAGCCACGGTGCAACGCGGCTGGCCTCAACAAGCACTGGCGCAACTGTGCAGCCGGCGCGCAGCCTTGGTGCGCAAGACGGCTGCGCCATTCGACGCGCATGACGTGGAGATCCCGAACGCGCCGCGCCATCACCATCTCGCCGCGGACGCCTCGCGCGTGCATTGGGGCTATTTCAGCCATTCGTTGCCGCCGCAGCTCGAGATCGGCTCCGGCGACACCATCACCATTGAGACGCTGACCCAGCACGCCTCCGACGATCCCGAGCGCATGATCAAGGGTGATCCAGGCGCCGAGAGCGTGTTCCACTGGACGCGCGATCGGAAGAACGTCGATCGCCGCGGCGCCGGCCCGCTCGACGCCTCGATCTATGGCCGCGGCGCCGGCGAGGGATTCGGCGTGCACATTTGCACCGGGCCGGTGGCCGTGAAGGACGCGGAGCCGGGCGACGTACTGGAAATCCGCATCCTCGACATCGTGCCGCGGGCGAGCCGCAATCCGGACTTCGAGGGCCGCGTGTTCGGCAGCAGCGTCGCGGCCTGGTGGGGATATCACTACAAGGAGTTCCTCGCCGAGCAGAACGCCCATGAGGCGGTGACTATCTACGAGATCGTCGACGGCGATGACGCGCCGTATGCGCGTGCGCTGTATTCCTATCGCTGGGAGCCGCAGACCGATCCTTTCGGGACGCTGCACAAGACTTACGACTATCCGGGCATTCCGATCCTGCCGTCATCGGTTCGGCGCCGCCACGACGTGCTCGACGGCATCCGCATTCCGCTGCGTCCGCATTTCGGAGTCATCGCGCTCGCGCCGCGCGAGGCCGAACTTGTCGATTCCGTCCCGCCCGCATATTTCGGCGGCAATCTCGACAACTGGCGGCTCGGCAAGGGCTCGACGGTCTATCTGCCGGTGTCGGTGCCGGGCGCGCTGCTGTCGGTCGGCGATCCCCATGCTGCACAGGGCGACGGCGAGCTCGGCGGCACCGCCATCGAGTGTTCGATGACCGGCACATTCCAGGTCATCCTGCACAAAAGGAGCGAGTTTACCAATCAGCCCTTCGCCGATCTTACCTATCCACTGATCGAGACCGAAGCCGACTGGGTGCTGATGGGCTTCAGTCATCCCAACTATCTCGCCGAATTCGGCGCCAAGGGGCAAAGCGAGGTCTATGCTACTTCGTCGCTCGATCTCGCGATGAAGGATGCGTTCCGCAAGATGCGCCGCTTCCTGATGAACATCAAAGGCTTTACCGAGGACGAGGCGATTGCGCTGATGTCGGTGGCGGTGGACTTCGGCGTGACGCAGGTGGTGGACGGCAATTGGGGCGTCCATGCCATTCTCAGTAAGCGCGTCTTCGATCACGCGCCGCAAAACTAGAGCATGATCCGGAAAAGTGAAGACCGGTTTTCCGAAAAGATCATGCTCAAACAAGGACATGAGATCATGATGCGATTCCGTAGAAGCGCATCATGATCCATCAAAGAGCAGGCGAGGAGACGTCGTTGCAGTTTCACATGATATCCGGCGGCCCGAAGCCGGTCGCGCCGTTCAGCCACGCGGTCGAGACCGACGGCTTCGTCTTCGTCACCGGCCAGATGCCGGATACGCCGGCCGCACCTGGCGTATTGCCAGAGGGCATTGTGGCGCAGACCCGCGCGGTCATGGAGAACTTGCGCGTGGTGCTGGCGGGCCTGGACCTCGGCCTCGAGCATATCGTGATGTCGCGCATCTATCTGGCGCGCTTCAAGGAAGATTATGCGGCGATGAACGAGACCTATCGCAGCTACTTCCGGTCCGACCGGTTGCCGGCCCGCACCTGCGTCGGCGTCACCGGTCTGGCCTATGACGCGTTGATCGAAATCGATCTTGTCTGCCGCCGGCCTGCATAGGCGCGTCCGCAAGAGCATGCTTGGCGAGGCCGGCCACGCCTGACGCCGGCCAGCGCGGCCGTCGTCGGGATTTTGAGACGCGATGACGGCCGGTGCGGCCGCCCGATCGGCCAAGGGGACCTACAAGGGGACCTACAAGAGGACCTGCAAGAAGACCTCGACGAGACCTACTCGTCCTTCTTCGCCGGCTGCGACATGCGCTCGAGGCGTTCCTGCATGTCCTTCATCTGGCGGCGAAGGTCGTCGATGTTGCCGTCGTCGGCCGCGGGCTCGGGCACCTTCTCGGCTTCAGCGCCGCCGCGCGGCGGCACGAACGGCTTGAACATCGAGAAGGTCTGCTGGAACAGCTCCATGTTGCGGCGGACCTGTTCTTCCAGGGGGGCAAACGGCGTCCCGCTCAGGGCGCCCGCGATCTGCTTGCGGAATCTCTCCTGTTCCCGGGTCAGCGTATCGATCGACTGCTCGAGATATTTCGGCACCACCATCTGCATGCTGTCGCCGTAGAACCGGATCAGCTGGCGCAGGAAGGTGGTCGGCAGCAGGTTCTGCCCGGCCTTGTTCTCCTGCTCGAAGATGATCTGCGCGAGCACGGAGCGGGTGATGTCATCGCCGGTCTTGGCGTCATAGACGAGGAAATCCTCGCCTTCCTTCACCATCGCCGCGAGATCCTCGAGCGTCACATAGGTGCTCGTACCGGTATTATAGAGCCGCCGGTTCGCGTATTTCTTGATCGTGGTCGGTTGTTCAGATTTTGCCATGGGCTCACACTTCAACACCGAAGGACCTGGAACCCGGCAGCATCGCCGCTGGGCTAAATGCAACGCATCGCAGCAAAGGTAAGCATTTTCAAAGCCGTTCGGCTACCGTTTTGTGCTGCACGGTTAATCCCAAAGCAAAGGTATTGCTCAGGAAAGTGCCAAGAGCGTCATTTTGAGTGCGTCGCGGCGCAATTTGCGCCTCAGCGCGATTGACATGTCTCGATGAGGTTTACAGGATAGTCATCAAGAGACAGGCCCGCCAAACCGGCCGCCCGCCGTCGAGAAACCCAGCTACAACCCATAGGAGATGTCCATGTCAGACGATGTCGTCATCGTCAGCGCCGCCCGCACCCCCGTCGGTAGCTTCAACGGCGCGTTCGCCACCACGCCCGCCCACGACCTCGGCGCGATCGCCATCAAGGCGGCGCTGGAGCGTGCCGGCGTCGAGGGTGGTCAGGTCTCCGAAGTCATCATGGGCCAGATCCTCACGGCGGCGCAGGGCCAGAACCCCGCTCGCCAGGCCTCGATCGCGGCCGGCATTCCGGTGGAAAGCCCGGCCTGGGGCGTCAACCAGCTCTGCGGCTCGGGCCTGCGCACGGTGGCGCTCGGCTACCAGGCGCTGCTCAACGGCGATTCCTCGATCGTGGTCGCGGGCGGCCAGGAATCGATGAGCATGGCCCCGCACGCGCAATATCTGCGCGGCGGCGTCAAGATGGGTGACCTTCAGCTGATCGACACCATGATCAAGGACGGCCTGTGGGATGCCTTCAACGGCTACCACATGGGCAACACCGCCGAGAACGTCGCCAAGCAGTACCAGATCACCCGCTCGCAGCAGGACGAGTTCGCGGTCGGTTCGCAGAACAAGGCCGAGGCGGCACAGAAGGCCGGCAGGTTCAAGGACGAGATCGTCCCGGTCACCATCAAGTCCCGCAAGGGCGATATCGTGGTCGACGCCGACGAGTATCCGCGCCATGGCGCCACGATCGATGCGATGGCCAAGCTCCGCGCCGCCTTCGAGAAGGACGGCACCGTGACCGCCGGCAACGCCTCGGGCATCAATGACGGCGCCGCCGCCGTCGTGCTGATGACCGCCAAGGAAGCCGCCAAGCAGGGCAAGAAGGTGCTCGCCCGCATCGTCTCGTGGGGCCAGGCCGGCGTCGATCCCAAGATCATGGGCACCGGGCCGATCCCCGCCTCGCGCACCGCGTTGAAGAAGGCCGGCTGGAACATCGCCGACCTCGACCTGATCGAGGCCAACGAGGCGTTCGCGGCGCAGGCCTGCGCCGTCAACAAGGACCTCGGCTGGGATCCGGCCAAGGTCAACGTCAATGGCGGCGCGATCGCGATCGGCCATCCGGTCGGTGCGTCGGGCGCCCGCGTCCTGGTGACGCTGCTGCACGAGATGCAGAAGCGCGATGCCAAGAAGGGCCTCGCGACGCTCTGCATCGGCGGCGGCATGGGCATCGCTATGTGCGTTGCACGCGACTGAACAAAAGGCAGCGAGGTCGGTTAGGTGATGAAAAGATCATCTGTCAACCACGGCGCGAGCTGATAGAAAAGATGCCCGGCTTTGTGCCGGGCATTTTTGTTTCGAGAGCATGATCCGGAAAAGTGTGAAGCGGTTTTCCGAAAGGATCATGCTCAAAAAAGGGAGCTAAAGCGCGATGACGATTGAGCCTAATCTCGTCGCGCTTTGTCGAGTGAGTGCGAAGACTGGAGTGATCCGGTTATAAAAGACGGCCAAGGAGGAGACGGACATGGCACGTGTTGCATTGGTGACGGGCGGAACGCGGGGCATTGGAGCTGCAATCAGCAAGGCGCTGAAAGCGGCGGGCTACAAGGTGGCGGCGAGCTACGCCGGCAACGACGCCGCGGCGGAGAAGTTCAAGGCGGAGAGCGGCATCCCGGTCTACAAGTGGGACGTTGCATCGTTCGACGCCTGCGCGGCCGGCGTGAAGCAGGTCGAGGCTGATCTCGGCCCGGTCGACGTGCTCGTCAACAATGCCGGTATCACCAAGGATACCGCATTCCACAAGATGACGCTGGAGCAGTGGACTGCCGTGATCAACACCAATCTCGGCTCGCTGTTCAACATGACGCGCCCGGTGATCGAGGGCATGCGCGCCCGCAAGTTCGGCCGCGTCATCTCGATCTCCTCGATCAACGGCCAGAAGGGCCAGTTCGGCCAGGTCAACTACTCCGCGGCAAAGGCCGGCGACATCGGCTTCACCAAGGCACTCGCGCTGGAGAACGCCAAGGGCGGCATCACCGTCAATGTGATCTGCCCGGGCTACATCAACACCGAGATGGTGCAGGCGGTGCCAAAGGACGTGCTCGAGAAGAACGTGATCCCGCAGATTCCGGTCAACCGGCTCGGCGAACCCGAGGAGATCGCGCGTGCCGTGGTCTTCCTCGCGGCTGACGAGGCGGGCTTCATTACCGGCTCGACGCTGACCATCAACGGCGGCCAGTATCACGCCTGACGCGAGAAGCGTCGTCGCGTCGCGGACGTTCCCAATCAAGTCGTGATGCCCGGCCTTGTGCCGGGCATTTTCGTCGTTACAACCGCGAGGCGCGAAGCAGAGACGTGGCCGGCCCGGCCACGACGGATTGAATTCAGATGACGACCCGAACTGCCACCCTTGTCGGACTGACCGCCATCCTGATGTGGTCGCTGCTGTCGGTCATGACGGTCGCGACCGGGAAGATCCCGGCGTTCCAGCTCGCCGCCATGACGTTTGCGATCGGCGCCGCGGTCGCGTTCGCAAGCTTTCTGTTCCGTCCCGCAGCGTTCAGCGCACTGAAGCAGTCGCCGATTGCCTGGCTCGTCGGCGTCGGCGGCCTGTTCGGCTATCACGCGCTGTATTTCCTGGCGCTGCGCTTCGCACCCCCGGCCGAGGCCGGCCTGCTCAACTATCTCTGGCCGCTGTTGATCGTGCTGTTCTCGTCGCTGCTGCCGGGCGAGCGGCTGGCGGTCCATCACATCGTCGGCGCGCTGCTTGGCCTTGCCGGCACCGTGCTGCTGTTCGCCGGCAACACCGGCGTCTTCACACGAGCGCAGATTCCAGGCTTCGCGGCGGCCTTCGTCGCGGCGTTCGTCTGGGCCGCCTATTCGGTGATGTCGCGCCGGCTCAAGGCGGTGCCGACCGATGCGGTGGCGGGCTTCTGCCTGGCCACCGCCGTGCTTGCCGCGCTGGTGCACATGATGGTGGAAACCACGGTGTGGCCCGCGACACCGCTGCAATGGCTCGCAGTGATCGCGCTCGGCATTGGTCCGGTGGGGGCTGCGTTCTTTGCCTGGGACATCGGCATGAAGCGCGGCGACATCCGCGTGCTCGGCGCCGCATCCTATGCCACGCCGTTGCTCTCGACCGCGTTCCTGATTGCAGCAGGCTTTGCCAAGCCCAGCGCCAACATCGCCATCGCCGCGATCCTGATCGCTGGTGGCGGCCTGATCGCGGCGAAAGACATGGTCTGGAAACACTAGGCGGCTGGCCGCCAGCCTGTCGGTTTGTAAGCGGCTTCCGGAATTTGCCCGAGCACGGAATGCTTCAGCTTCTGGGGCGACAGGCCGTAGAACTGCTGAAAACTCATGATCAGCGGTCGCCATTTGTCGGGATCGATGCGGTCGGTGTGGCCGTCCATCAAGATTCCCGGATGCGCGTGCACGCGGGTCACGCGCACCTCGATTGCCATGAGATTGCCGCGCCAGACCTCGTCCTCCTGCGCCATCTTGTGGACGTGGGCGACCTTCGCCTCAATCTGTACCGGGCACTCGGCGGCGCGCGGGGCGGCGACGGTCTCGCCGTACAGTCGCGTCAAGCCGCTGATGTCGAACTTGTCCCGTTCGTGCCGATAACCGCGCTTGATCTTTCCTGCCGGCACTGGGTTCGAGCCGGTGGTGCGCGCCAGAGCATTGACGGCATCGACAAGATCGACCGATGGGAGATTGAGCACGCATTCGCCGGTGCGGATCATGTTCTCGGTGGTCTTGGAATTGCTTGCGAGGCCAAGCATGCATCGCCAGCCAACCCACCACGCCGACGACATCGGCGCCAGATTGGGCGAGCCGTCTTCATTGGTCGAACCAATCAGAACGACGGGTGTCCCGAAGTAGAGTATGGCCGGCTCAATGCTCCGCGATTCCGCAGTGCCGGTGATATCGATGGTGCTGAGCATGCTGGCTTCCTCATGTGAAGCCTAGAGCTAATGGCTTGGCGGCCGCTTACCCACCCGATTCCCGAATACCTTCTTTCAGTTGCCGGGGAACCAATCGGGCTTTGCCAGCTCGAACTTCGCAAACTCAAATCCCGGCGCCACGGTGCAGCCGACCAGCGTCCAGTCGCCGCTGCTTTCCGCGGCCTGCCAGGCGCCGGCCGGCACGATCGCCTGGGGCTGTTCGCCGTGCGCGACGTCAGGTCCGAGCGTGATCGCATGCGGCGGGGCGCCGTCCTGCGCAATCTGCAGCGTCAGCGGCGCGCCCGCGTAATAGTGCCACATCTCCACCGCGTCGATGCGATGCCAGTGCGAGCGCTCGCCGCGCGCGAGGAGGAAGTAGATCGCGGTCGAATGCGCCCGTCCACCGGCGTCGCAGCGTTCGTCGCGAAACGTCTCGCGGTAATGCCCGCCTTCCGGATGCGGCTTTAGCGCAAGCCGCGCGATGATGTCGGCAGCAGAGAGCTGTGACATCAGGACTTGTTCTTGCGCTCGCGGAGCTCGCCGAACACCAGCGCCGGGTCGGCGCCCTTCATGTGCAGCTTGGCTGCGACCGAAGGCTCGTCGGCGCGCAGGAACACGTTGGCCTTCTTCTCGTCACCCAGCAGCACGGGGATCGTCGGCTTGTTCTCGGCGCGCAGCTTCGTCACTTCCTCGGCGCGGGCCTGCAAATGCGGATTGTCGCCCTCGATGGTGAGCGCGAACTTCACGTTGGAGGCGGTGTATTCATGGCCGCAATAGAGACGAAAATCGTCCGGCAACGAACGCAGCTTCAGGAGCGAATCCCACATCATGGGATAGGTGCCTTCGAACACCCGGCCGCATCCGATCGAGAACAGCGTGTCGGCGGCGAACACCGCCTTCTCGCCGTCGAACACATAGGAGATGTGGTCGAGCGTATGGCCGGGAGTTTCAACCACACGGGCCAAGAGGCTGCCGACCTTGATGACGTCGGCATTGGCGGCGCGCAGATCGACATTGGCGATCTTGGCCGACTGGTCGTGCGGGGCGACGACGCGGCAGCCGTATTTCTGCTTCAGCTCGGCGACGCCGCCGACATGGTCGCCATGGTGATGGGTGATCAGGATGTCGGTCAGCGTCCAGCCTTCGTGCTCCAGCGCCTTGATGATCGGGCCGGCCTCCGGCGCGTCGATCGATGCCGTCGCCTTGGTGGCGGGATCGTGGATCAGGTACCCGAAATTGTCGGTGAGGCAGCTGAAGGTGCGAATTTCGGCGGTCATGATATCTCCACGAACAAACGGGACGGACATTTCAGAACATGGTCGTTTCGAAAAGCCGGCGTCGCCGTTTCCGGATCATGCTCTTACCGCGCCCAATATAGGGGTGAAATATGGCGTTAACGCTCCGGCGGCAACGCAAATTTCGGCGCTCCCCGGCTGCAGGGGGCATGTTAGGCTGGGATCATGGACGTCATCGACCTCCGCGACTTCTATTCGCAGCGCCTCGGCATCGTGGCGCGGCAGCTGATCAACCGTGGCATCCGTGCGCGATGGCCGAACGCGGAAGGCCAGCGCGTGCTCGGGCTCGGCTACCCGACACCCTATCTCGGCCTGTTCCGTGATACCTGCGAGCGCTGCATCGCCTTCATGCCGGCGGCCCAGGGCGTGCTGAAATGGCCGACCGGCCGGCCTGCGCTGGCGACGCTGATCGACGAATTCTCGATGCCGCTGCCGGATGCCGCGGTCGACCGCGTGCTGCTGGTGCATGCGCTGGAGATGTCCGACGATCCCGAGCGGCTGCTGCGCGAGGTGTGGCGGGTGCTGTCGCCGTCGGGGCGGCTGATCGCGATCATCCCGAACCGGCGCGGCGTCTGGACCCGCACCGATGCCACGCCGTTCGGCCATGGCCGGCCCTATTCGCGGGCGCAGATCACCCAGCTATTGCGACAGACCTGGTTCACGCCGGCGTCATGGGGCGAGGCGCTGTTCATGCCGCCGGTGCAGGGCAGCTGGTTCTTGCGCTCGGCGATGGCGTGGGAGCGGGTCGGTGCGGCGCTGTCGATGCCGTTCGCCGGTGTGCATATCGTGGAAGCGAGCAAGCAGGTCTATCGCGCGATCCCGGCGCGCCGCGAGCGCACACAGCTGATCCCGTCATTGCGTCCGGTGCTGGTGCCGTCCTCGACGGCGACGCGCAAATCCAGTCACGCGGAGCCGTAGACGACGCTGAGCCGTGGCACGGATTAGCCACCCTCCCCTGGAGGGGTCGAGACGAGCGAAGCTCGCTCTGGGGTCGCTGAGCATGTAGCGAAGCGGAATGCACAGCGGGGTGGGGTGATCTCTCCATTCGGGCGCTGCCCGTGTTGAGAGATCACCCCACCCCGTCTCACATTTCGCTGCGCTTCATGTGAGCCGACCCTCCCCCTCCAGGGGAGGGTGGCCGCACAGTTGCGTTACTCGTTGCCCGGATTGAAATCGTCGCTCGGCGTCGGCTGTGCCGCCATGTCGGGGCGCGGGCCATGCGGACGGCGGCGACGGCGCGGAAAGCGCTCGCTCCGTTCGCCGCGTTCTGCACCGCCATTGCCGGCTTCATAGGCGCCACCGTTGACCTGCGGCTGCGCGCCGCCGGTGATGAACGAGGGCAGGCGATCGACGCCGCCGGCATCGGCCAGCACCGGCTGCGGCTGGTTCTGCGGTAGCGGCTGATATTGCGGCTGCGGACGATGTTCGCGTTCGCGGTGCTCACGCGGCGGCTGCTGCTCGCGCGGCTGCTGGTCACGCTCGCGATGCTCCCTCGGCTGCTGGTAGGGCTGCTGGCCGTTGTCGCGCATGAATGGCTGTTGCTGCTGCGGCACGAAGCCCGGCTCCTGGCCGAAGCTCGAATAGCCGTCGCTGTCGTCGTCGCCGTCTTCGGTCTGCGTCACCTCGGCGTCGGGGCGCGGCTGCTGCTGATTCTGCCGGAATTGCTCCTGCGCGGTCGCGATGATCCGGTAGTAGTGCTCGGCGTGCTGGTAGTAGTTCTCGGCTGCCACCGGATCGCCGGAGGAGCGTGCATCGCGCGCAAGCTGGACGTATTTCTCGGCCACATGGGAGGCCGTGCCGCGGATCTTGATGTCGGGTCCGTTCGATTCGTACACCCGTGTCAGGGGATTCTGGCCGCGCCGGTTATTATTGTTGTTGTTATTGTTGTTGTTATTCCGGTTGCGCATCCGCTTGTTGTTCTGACCGTTTCTCATCTGTCGCCTTTTATTCCAGCCCTGAAGTTATTGCAGTCCACAGTCTGATTTCTCAGAAGTCCGAATTCTCAGAAGTCCGATTCCCAGATTCCAATTCCCAGAGTCCAATTCGGCGCGCGGCTAGGCGCACGGAATCGCAATACCATTCGAAGTGGCATCGATGTCGCCGACCATCTCGTTCAGCAAAGTCGCGTTCAGCAAAGACGCGTTCCCCAACCGCCGCCGGCCAAACACGCCAGCGACAAAATCATTCCGCCCGTTGAGACAGGCCCAGTTCTCGTGCGTAAGTGTTCAAGCGCAATAACAGGCTTTCGTTCGCTTGGCGGTCGAGAGCAGCACAGCTTCGGCTATTGCGCTCAATGAGACCTGCGTTCCTGGAACCTTTCGATCGGCGGGCTCTGCTGAACCCTGGTCATCACCCGTAACGGTTACGGGGCCAGCACCGATGTTGTGGCCGGAACGTAGTCGTTCCCGGGGGATATTCCAAGAGGTTTTTTTGCGTTCCAATAGGACTTTATCGGGGCGGCCGGCGGGCTGAAACGGCCCTCGGAACGCCCCCGAGATCGGCCTTGGGCGGCCCCGTTGGGGATAACCCGGAAGCCGTCATCAGCGCTTCAACGTCGCCGCTCTGGCCCTGTCCGACTTCCACAACCAGAAATCCACCTGAGGTCAAAAGACCCGCAGATTGCGAAATCAGCGCGCGGTAGGCGTCGAGCCCGTCGGCCCCGCCGTCGAGCGCCGCGCGCGGGTCGTGCGCGCGCACCTCGATGTCGAGACCGGCGATGTCGGCCGAGGGGATGTAGGGCGGATTGGACACGATCAGGTCGAATGCGCCGGTCAGGGCGCTGCCATAGTCGCACGCGATCCATGTCGCGCGCCGGCCAAGTCCGAGCTCGGCCGCGTTCCGGCTCGCCGTCTGCAGCGCCTCCGCCGAGGTGTCGGTGGCGAAGCCATGCGCGTTCGGCAGTTCCGAGAGCAGCGCCAGCAGGATCGCGCCCGAACCGGTGCCGAGATCGGCGATCCGCAGCGCACGCTCGGCCGCGCCGTCGGCCCGCAGCAGCTCGAGCGCGCGCTCGACCACGGTCTCGGTGTCGGGACGCGGCACCAGCGTCGCGGCGGTCAGATGCAGCGGCAGCCCCCAAAACTCCTTGATGCCGAGAATCCGCGCGACCGGTTCGCCGGCGAGGCGGCGCCGCGCGAGGTCTTCGAGGCGATCCGCTTCGTCCCGGGTCAGCATACGTTTCGCTGCCGTGACCATGCCGGTCAGATCGAGCCCAAGCGCGGCGCCGACCAGCAGCCGTGCATCGAGCTCGGCGGAGTCGTTGCCGGCCGATTGCAGCCGCGCAGCCAGTGCGCGGCGGGCCGTCTCGACTGTTGCGTTGACCACAGGCGCCATCACGCGGTGTCCTCGCGCAACACCAACCGCCCGTCGTCTCCGCGAAAGCGGGGAGCGATACGCCGTGGCCCTTCGATCTGGGCGGTCGGGGTCGATATCGGGATCAACAATCACGCCCTGTGGTTATGGGTCCCTGCTTTCGTGCGCAATTGCGCACCAGGCAGGGACGACGACGATCAATGGAGCCAGTAGCCGGATCGGTTCATGCCGCCGCGCCCTGCGCCGCGAGCTGCGCGGCCTGGTGCTCGGTGGTCAGCGCATCGATCAGTTCGCCGAGCGCCTCGCCCGCGATCACCTGCGGCAGCTTGTAGAGCGTCAGGTTGATGCGGTGGTCGGTCACTCTCCCTTGCGGGAAATTGTAGGTGCGGATGCGCTCCGAGCGATCGCCGGAGCCGACCTTCTCCTTGCGGTCGGCGGAGCGCGCAGCGTCGACGCGCTGGCGCTCGGCATCATAGATGCGCGAGCGCAGGATGTTCATCGCCGACGCCCGGTTTTTGTGCTGCGAGCGGCTGTCCTGCATCATCACCACGATGCCGGTCGGCAGATGGGTGATGCGGATCGCGGATTCGGTCTTGTTGACGTGCTGGCCGCCGGCGCCGCCGGCGCGCATGGTCTCGATCCGCAAATCCGTATCCTTGATGTCGACGTCGACGTCCTCGACCTCGGGCAGCACGGCGACCGTGGCGGCCGAGGTGTGGATGCGGCCTTGCGTCTCGGTGTCGGGCACGCGCTGCACGCGGTGCACGCCGGACTCGAATTTCAGCTTGGCGAAGGCGCCGCGGCCCTGCACCTCGGCGATGATTTCCTTGTAGCCGCCGACGGTGCCTTCGCTCGCCGAGATCACCTCGACCTTCCAGCCCTGCAAGGCTGCGAAGCGCTCATACATCCGGAACAGGTCGCCGGCGAACAGCGAGGCCTCGTCGCCGCCGGTGCCGGCGCGGATTTCCAGCACCACGTTGCGGTCGTCCATCGCGTCCTTCGGCAGCAGCGCGATCCGGATCTTCTGCTCGAGATCGCCGATACGCGCCTGCAGCGACTCCAGCTCGGCTTCCGCCATGCTGCGCATTTCGGCGTCGGTGCCCGCATCGGCCAGCAACGCCTCGGTGTCGGCGAGTTCCGACCGGGCGACGCGATATAGCTTCACCGCATCGATCAGCGGATTGAGTTCGGCAAGCTCGCGCGTGATCGCAACATAGCGCTCGGAGTTGACCTGGCCGAGCAGCTCGGCCTCGAGCGAGGCGTGATGGGCGAGCAGGACGTCGAGTTTGGCTTCGGGTAGCATGGCGGAGTCTCGAATTGCTGAAAGCGCGAAGGGGTGGCGGAGGCGACGGCAGCGTCGCTACAAGGCCAGCCCCTCGGTTTCCGCAAACTTCGTCAGCGCCGCGCGGATCGAGACGCTGCCGACCGGCGCGTCCAGCAGCGGATTGATCATCGCCTCGGCCTTCTTGGCGTCGAGGTCGAGGATCAAGGCCTTGACCGGGCCGTGCGCGGTCGCCGACAGCGACAGCGAGCGATAGCCGAGCGCAATCAGCGCCAGCGCGCCGATCGGCTTCGACGCCATCTCACCGCACAGCGAGGCGGCTTTCTTCGCGATCTTGGCCTTGCGCACGATGTCGCGCAGCGCGCGCAGGATCGGCGCCGACAGGGTGTCGAAGCGTTCCGAGACCTTGGCATTGCCGCGATCGACCGCGAACAGGAACTGGAACAGGTCGTTGGAGCCGACCGAGACGAAGTCGACCTTCTTCAGCAGTTCGTCGAGCTGGTAGAGCAGGGCCGGCACCTCGACCATGGTGCCGATATCGATCCGCTCGGGCAGCGAATGGCCGTGCTGGCGCAGATAGGTCAGCTCGCGCTCGACGATCGCCTTGGCCTGGTCGAACTCGGCGATATCCGAGATCATCGGGAACATGATCTTCAGGGCACGGCCGCCGCCGGCGCGCAGCAGCGCGCGGATCTGGCCGCGCAGCAGGCCGGGGCGGTCGAGGCCGAGCCGGATCGCGCGCCAGCCGAGCGCGGGATTTTCCTCGACCACGGTTTCCATGTAGGGCAGCGCCTTGTCGCCGCCGATGTCGAGCGTGCGGAAGGTGACGGGCTTGGCGCCGGCGGCATCGAGCACGGTGCGGTACAGCGCGAGCTGGTCGCTCGAACGGGGCAGGCTCGGGCTCACCATGAACTGCAATTCGGTGCGGAATAGGCCGATGCCGGCGCTGCCGGTGTCCTCGATATGCGGCAGGTCGATGGTCAGGCCGGCATTGATCAGGAGCTCGATCGGCTGGCCGTCCTTGGTCACGCAAGGCTTGTCGCGCAGCGCCGAATATTGCGCCTGCCGCCGCGCCCGGAACCGGACGCGCTCGGCATAGGCGGATTCGATCTCGGCGGAGGGACGGACATAGATCTCGCCGGAGATGCCGTCGACGATGATGGCATCGCCCGGATCGGCAATGCCCGGCGCGTTCGGCACCTCGCCGACCGCGGGAATGCCGAGCGCGCGCGCCACGATCGAGACGTGGGAATTCGCGGTGCCTTCCTCCAGCACCAAGCCGCGCAGCCGCTTGCGGTCATAGTCGAGCAGCGCCGCGGGGCCCATCGCGCGGGCGATCAGGATGGCGTTGTCGGGCAGCTGTTCGCGCGTCGGCGCATGGTCCTGGCCGACCAGTTGCCGCATCAGGCGATGGCCGAGATCCTCGAGATCGTGCAGGCGGTCGCGCAGATAGGGATCGGTCGAGCGCAGCATGCGCGCGCGGGTGTCGGACTGCACGCGCTCGACGGCGGCTTCCGCGGTGAGGCCGGTGGCGACCGCCTCATGCAGCTTGTGCGACCAGCCCTGGTCGTTGGCGAACATGCGGTAGGCTTCCAGCACATCGCGATGCTCGCCGCCTTCGGCGACGTCGCCGCGCTCCAGCATGCGGTCGAGATCGGCGCGCAGATTGGCGAGCGCGGTGTCGAGCCGCTTGATCTCCTTCGGCAGGTCCTCGGCGATATAGTTGGTGATGACGACGCGCGGCTCGTGCAGCACGACGTGGCCGAGCGCGATGCCGTCGGAGAGCACCGCGCCGGTCTTGTGCAGCGAGTGCCGCGCAGCGGGCTCGGCGCCGGGCTGCGCCAGCGCGGCAAGCTCGCCCGAGGCGATCATCTCCGCCAGCACCATGGCGGTGGTCTGCAGCGCCTCGACCTCTTCCTCGACATAGGTGCGCTTGGCGCGGTTCTGCACCACGAGCACGCCGAGCGTATTGCCCGCGCGCAGGATCGGCACGCCGAGGAACGAGTGGTAGATCTCTTCGCCGGTTTCCGGGCGGTAGGCGAAGGCGGGGTGGCTTTGCGCGTCGGAGAGATTGAGCGGCGTCGCCTCGCTGGCAACGAGGCCGACCAGGCCCTCATGCGCGCTCAGCACGGTGCGGTGCACGGCGTCGCGGTTCAGACCTTCGGTGGCGTAGAGCTCGAGCGTATTGTCGATGCGCAGCACGTAGCAGGAGCAGACCTCGGCCACCATGTTGGCCGCGATCAGCACCACGATCTTGTCGAGGCGTTCCTGGGCGGAGACTTGCTCCGCCATGGTTTCGCGGAGCCGTCTCAACAGGACGCGGGGGCCTCCCGACGCGCTCCGCATGTGCTTCAGTCCCTCCCCGCGAGGCCGGCGCAGCGGGCCGGCCGGCCGTTGGCGCAAAACTCGTCAAAAACAACAATTTTAGCCATTCGGCGTCGCCGCTCGCGCCAGTTCCCGCCGATTCGGGATCGCACAAACTGTGCCACAGTTTGCGACAGCCCACCTGACTGGCCGTATAGCCAATCGAGGCTCGCTTTGCCAAGCAAAACGCCTGCCAGTAGCAAATAACGTCTGCGTCAGCCCGATGCTGCGCCCGCTAAGAGAAATTCTAACTCCGGGATGTGGGTACCGGAGGACGGCCAATGCTCCGCCTCGTCATTCCCCGGTGCGCAATTGCGCACCTGAGGGCTCGCGAAGCGAGAGCCCGGAATCCATTCATCCACGGAACCTGTGGGCCGATGGATTCCGGGCTCGTGCTCCGCACGCCCCGGAATGACGGTGGAGAGAGCCCACCTGCCTCTCGGGCGCCGCTAACCTACGCCTGGTCCAGCCCGTACAGCGTGTGCAGCGTGCGCACCGCGAGTTCGGTGTAGGCGGCGTCGATCAGGACCGAGAACTTGATCTCGGAGGTGGTGATGGCGCGGATGTTGATGTTGCGGTCGGCCAGTGCCTTGAACGCCTTCGCCGCGACGCCGGCATGGCTGCGCATGCCGCTGCCGATCACCGAGACCTTGGCGACGTCGGTCGCGGTGTCGAGCCTGGCGTAGCCGATCTTGGCCTTGGCGGAGGTAATGGTGTCCTTGGCGCGGTTGTAGTCGGTGGCCGGCACCGTGAAGGTGAGGTCGGTGGTCTTGCCGTCCTCCGACACGTTCTGCACGATCATGTCGACGTTGATGTTGGCATCCGCGAGCGGTCCGAAGATCGCCGCGGCGACGCCGGGCTTGTCCTCGATCTGGCGCACGGAAATCTGGGCTTCGTCCTTGGAGAAGGCGATGCCGGTGACGACGTGCATTTCCATGATTTCCTCCTCGCTGCAGATCAGCGTGCCCGGCGGCTGGTTGGCGTGCGGGTCGATATCCTCTGGCTTGTCGAAGCTGGAGCGCACGAAGATCGGCATGTTGTGCACCATGCCGAGTTCCACCGAGCGAACCTGCAGCACTTTGGCGCCCTGCGAGGCCAGCTCCAGCATGTCCTCGAACGCGATCTTGTCGAGCCGGCGCGCCTTCGGCACCACGCGCGGGTCGGTGGTGTAGACGCCGTCGACATCGGTGTAGATGTCGCAGCGGTCGGCCTTCAGCGCAGCCGCGATCGCCACCGCCGAGGTGTCCGAACCGCCGCGGCCGAGCGTGGTGATGCGGCCG
Source organism: Bradyrhizobium sp. B120 (assembly GCF_049075665.1). NCBI lineage: Bacteria > Pseudomonadati > Pseudomonadota > Alphaproteobacteria > Hyphomicrobiales > Nitrobacteraceae > Bradyrhizobium > Bradyrhizobium sp. B120. Next base: position 403,675 of record NZ_CP185242.1, read on the forward strand.
GTCTGCGGGTTGATGCCCTGGAAGCCGGCGATCACAGCGACCTCCTTGCGTTCCTTGAAGCGGTCGATGATCTCGCTGCCGTCGATATCGAGGATGCGTGCCGAGGCATGCGCCTCCGAGGTCTTGATCGGGATCTGCCAGCCCTGCCACGAGCGCGCCTGGATGCCGATGCCCTGCAGCACGATCGCGAGCAGGCCCGAGGTGACCTGTTCGCCGGAGGCGACCACCGCGTCATATTCGCGCGCGTCGTGCATCGGCGAGGCCTCGGTGCACCAGCCCACCAGCTCGTTGGTCTTGCCGGACATCGCGGAGACGACGACGGCGACCTGGTGGCCCGCGTCGACCTCGCGCTTCACGTGCTGGGCGACGTTGCGGATACGATCGATATTGGCGACGGACGTACCGCCGAATTTCATCACGAGGCGGCCCATGACGACGCGTCTATTCCTTTAAGAGGATAAGTAGGTTAACCCACGCCGAAAACCGCAAGCGCGGGCACCGAAAGGCGCGTATACATAGCGCCGCGCCCGGGGGCAAGCCGGTTGGTAGGGGTCGGCCCAGGGTCTTTTGGGGGTGTTTTGCCGGTTGCGGGCGGGCTGTGGCGCAACGGTGACTCGCGGGCAACTCGAAGGCGGGATTGGATGGGACGCTATATCGACGAAATCCTGCAGCCCGGCGAGAAGGTGCTGTATTCCACCAATGCGCACTGGATGTTCTATCTGCCGGCGATCGCGGCCTGGATCGTGGTGCTGGCGCTGCTGATCCTGTCCCGGATGACGACGGTCGACGCCCTGGTGCTGGCCTGCCTGGCGGCCGCCGCCGTGGTCGCGGTCGCGGCGCTGTACTGGACCGGCGCGGCCTGGTTCCATCGCTGGACCACGGAAACCGACGTCACCAATTTCCGCGTGGTGCACAAGAGCGGCTTCATCAAGCGACGCACCTTCGAGATGAGCCTCGACAAGGTCGAGAGCGTCGACGTCAACCAGAGCATCATGGGACGCCTGCTCAATTATGGCGACGTCACCATCCGCGGCGTCGGCGAGGGCATCGAGACCATCAAGACCATCGCCTCGCCGCTGTCGTTTCGCAATTCGATCACCGCGCGATAGGGGCGCGCGCAATCATGGCCACAACGCTTTCCAATTCCACCGCCGCCTCGGTCGATCCGGCCGAAATCGCGAAGTTTTCAAAACTGTCGGATGAATGGTGGGATCCGCGCGGCAAGATGGCGCCGCTGCACAAGATCAATCCGCTGCGCCTGACCTATATCCGCGACGCCGCCTGTCGCAAGTTCGAGCGCAACGCCAAGAGCCTGAGCTGCCTGTCCGGCCTGCGCCTGCTCGACATCGGCTGCGGCGCCGGGCTGCTGTGCGAGCCGTTCACCCGGCTCGGCGCCCAGGTGATCGGGATCGATCCCTCCGCCACCAACATCGCTGCCGCGAAGCTGCATGCCGACAAGGGCCATCTGTCGATCGACTACCGCTGCACCACGGTGGAGGAGATGGACGCGCGCGAGCGCTTCGACATCGTGCTGGCGATGGAGGTGGTCGAGCATGTCGTCGATGTCGGCGCCTTCATCAAGCGCTGCGCGACGATGCTCAAGCCCGGCGGGCTGATGGTGGTCTCGACCTTGAACCGCAACTGGAAGAGCTTTGCGCTGGCGATCGTCGGCGCCGAATACGTGCTGCGCTGGCTGCCGCGCGGCACCCATGACTGGAGCAAGTTCGTCACCCCCGCCGAGCTCGAGCGCTATCTCGGCGACGTCAACCTCGCCGTCACCGAACAGGCCGGCGTGGTCTACAACCCGCTCGCCGACAAATGGGCCGTCTCGTCCGACATGGACGTGAACTACATGGTGGTGGCGGAGGAGGTGTAGGGTTGTTGGTATCCACATAACCGCTGTCGTCCCTGCGAAAGCAGGGACCCATAACCACCGGCCCCGGTTATTGAGTGCGATCTCAGCTCAGGACCTGCTTCGGAATCCGATCGACACCATCCGTCTCATCGCCCGTTCAACCATCGTGCCGCAAACCACTCCCTGTGGTTATGGGTCCCTGCTTCCGCAGGGACGACAGCGAGATTGTGGCGTGAATCGCGGCGATGTGAGACGCTATTGCCTCCCGACAGGTGTCGTCCCTGCGAAAGCAGGGACCCATAACCACCAGCCCAAATAATTGGGCGAGATCCGCGTTCCGAGCATGTACTACGTCTACATCCTCGCTAGCCGGCGCCATGGCACGCTGTATATCGGCGTGACGAATTCCGTGCAGAAGCGGCTGGATGAGCACAAGGCCGGTAAAGGCTCACTGTTCGTCAAAACCTACGCCGTTTATCGCCTGGTCCACGTTGAATCATATGAGCGTGCCGAGGAAGCCATTACGCGTGAGAAGCAGCTCAAGAAGTGGAAGCGTGACTGGAAGATCGAGCTGATCGAGCGCGAAAACCCTGAGTGGCGTGACCTCAGCGACTTGCTTGTCTGACCGGTGTGCCACGAACCGCTTCCTGTGGTTATGGGTCCCTGCTTCCGCAGGGACGACGGGGAGTTTCGGTATCGGCGTGCCCTTTGCTGGCGGCTTAACGTCTGCAAAGTCAGCACAGCTTTCGCCGATACACCGGTGTCGTCCCTGCGAAAGCAGGGACCCATAGCCACCGGCCGATATTGTTGAGCGCGATCTGAGTTCGGGACGTGTTCTGCCAACTTGACCGGGGTTATGGCCCGTTCAACCATCATGTCCCAAACCTCTTCCTGTGGTTATGGGTCCCTGCTTTCGCAGGGACGACAATGAGTTTGCGGCTCGATCGCAATCCAGTCATGCGCCGTTTCGGTTGACCGCGTCGGCGGCAATCGGCACGTTGTGCGCGTACTCCCGCCCCGGCGCACTTTCCTTATCCCGCAATGTTCACAATCGCCTCGCTCTGGATCCCCTTCACCATCGTCGCTGCGTTCGGGCAGGTGGCGCGCAATGCGATGCAGCGGCATCTGACCGGGCCGCTCGGGACCTGGGGCGCGACCAATATCCGCTTCCTGTTCGGGCTGCCGTTCGCGGTGGTGTTCTTCGCGCTGGCGGTGCTGCTGACCGGCGACCCTGTGCCGTGGCCGGCGGCGTCATTCTGGCCGTGGCTGTTGTCCGGCGCGCTCAGCCAGATCGTCGGCACCGGCTTCATGCTGCTGGCGATGAACGACCGCTCCTTCGTGGTGACCACGGCCTACATGAAGACCGAGGCGATCCAGACCGCGATCTTCGGCTTCATCTTCCTCGGCGACCATCTGACGACGCCTAAGGTGATCGCGATCGTGATCGCCACGATCGGCGTCGTCGTCACCGCGCTGAGGCCGGGCGGGCAGAAGAGTTTTGCCGATCTGCGGCCGACCGTGCTCGGGCTCGGCGCCGCAGCGGTGTTCGCGATCTCGGCGGTGAGCTTTCGCGGCGCCATCATTGCCGTGCCCGGCGTCTCGTTTGTAACCGCGGCCTCCTACACGCTGATGTGGAGCCTGTTCGTCCAGACGCTGATCCTGTCGGTCTATCTGTTGCTGCGCGCGCCCGACGTGCTGCGAAAGATCCTCGGCCTGTGGCGGCCCTCGATGTTTGCGGGCTTCATGGGCGCGTTCTCCTCGCAATTCTGGTTCCTGGCGTTCGCGCTCACCGCGGCCGCCAACGTGCGGACGCTGGCGCTGATCGAGGTGCTGTTCGCGCAGGGCGTGGCGTATTTCTCGCTCAAGCAGCCGTTCTCGCTGCGTGAGGTGATCGGCATCGTCCTGATCGTGATCGGCGTCGCGCTGCTGATTGCCGCGTAAGACTTATGTTTGACGCGTTTTCTTCACGCGAACCGGTACCACTTCGCTCGAAAACGCCATTATCCTTTCACGGCGATCAGTACCGCGCCCGCCGAGATCAGCGCGATCCCGATCCAGCCATAGGGCGAGGGGCGCTCGCCGAGGAACACGGCGCCGAACAGCGCCACCAGCACCACGCTGAGCTTGTCGATCGGCGCGACCAGTGTGGCGGGGCCGAGCTTGAGTGCGCGGAAATAGCAGATCCACGACGCGCCGGTGCCGAGCCCGGACAGCAGCAGGAACAGCCAGCTCTTGCCCGAGATCGGCCCGGCCTGGGTGAATTGCCCGGTCGCGAACAGGATGGCCGACAGCGTGATCAGCACGACCACGGTGCGGATCAGGGTGGCGAGATCGGAGTTGATGCCCTCGACGCCGACCTTGGCGAAGATCGCGGTCAGCGCGGCGAAAATAGCCGAGAGAAACGCCCAGACCTGCCAGGTCGCGGTCAATTCCGGTCTTCCGGCAGCGTCGGCAGCGGCGAGACCTCGACGCCTTCGTCGATCAGCGCGCGCGCCTCCTCGGGCGAGGCCTCGCCATAGATCGGCCGGTGCTCGATATCGCCGTAATGCATCTTGCGCGCCTCGTTCGGGAAGCGGTCGCCGACATTGTCGGCGTTCTTCACGATGTGGTCGCGCAGTTCCTTCAGCTTGCTGCGCAGCTCGCGCTCCTGCGCCATCATCAGCGACGTCGATTCGGCAGGCGGTGCCTCGACGGGCGCGGCCGGCGCCGGCTGGGCCGGTTCGCGGCCCTTCTTGCTGACGATTTGCGGCGCCATGATCGCGCGCTCGATCTTGTCGGAGCCGCAGGACGGGCAATCGATCAGGTGACGCCGCTCCTGCGATTCATAGGCCGCGGAGCTCTGGAACCAGCTCTCGAACTGATGGCCGCGCTCGCAGCGCAGCGTGTAGCGGATCATGCCGAACCCCGGACGAGGTGCAGATGCTCCGGGCCGGCCTTGGGGTCGGCAATGCCGAAACGCCTGCCGTGCTGAAGTGAAGGGATGGTCTTGCGCGCGGTCTCGACCTTGGAGGGATCGATCTCGGCCAGGAACACGCCGGGCTCGACGCCGCCCTCGGCGAGAATCTCGCCCCAGGGGTCGATGATCAGCGAATGCCCGAAGGTCTCGCGCTTGTTCTCATGCAGGCCGGCCTGCGCTGCTGCGAACACGAAGCAGCCGGTCTCGATGGCGCGGGCGCGCAGCAGCGTGTGCCAATGCGCTTCGCCGGTCTTGCGGGTGAAGGCGGACGGCACGGTGAGGAACGACGCGCCGGCCTCGGCAAGCGCGCGATACAGCGCCGGGAAGCGCACGTCGTAGCAGATCGTCAATCCGATCCGGCCCCAGGGCAGGTCGGAGATCACGGCGGTCTCGCCGGGCTGGTAGTTGGCCGATTCGCGATAGCTCTCGCCGCCGGCCAGATCGATGTCGAACATGTGGATCTTGTCGTAGCTCGCGAGCACATTGCCCTCGGGCCCGATCAGGAACGAGCGGTTGACCGCCTTTTCCGGCGAGTAGCGCAGCGCCAGCGAGCCGATGTGCAGATGGATCTTCAACTCGGCGGCCAGCGCGCGATAGGCCTGCAGCGACTTGTCGTCCTCTTCGCTCGCCAGATGCTCGAACAGCGCCTTGCGGTTCAGCTGCATCATGTTGCTGACTTCGGGGGTCAGCACGTATTTGGCGCCCTGCGCCGCCGCTTCGCGGATCAGCCGCGTGCCCTGCTCGAGGCTCGGCTCGGGCAGCAATCCGGTGCGCATCTGCACCATGGCGGCGGTGAAAACGTTGTCCGTGCTCATCAGGCGCCGCCTCCGTTGCTGAGCAGGCCGTCGAGCTTGCCCTCGCGGTCGAGCGCGTAGAGCTCGTCGCAGCCGCCGACATGGGTCTTGTCGATGAAGATCTGCGGGAAAGTCGAGCCCGCGCCGGCGCGATCGTACATCTCGTCGCGGTAGGACGGGTTGCTGGCGACGCTCAATTCGGTGAACGCCGCGTTCTTGCGCGTCAAAAGCGATTTGGCCGCGGTGCAATAACCGCAGCCCGGGCGGGTATAGATTTCGATGGCAGCGGTCATGGTGTGCTCGGTTGAACCAGAAGTTACAGATTATATGGGAGCACGGTGGGTATCGACAACCCGGGCAAACACCAGCACGTCGACCTGTGCGGCTTTGGCGCGCAACAGCGCCCGCGCGCAGGCATCCACCGTAGCGCCCGAGGTCAGGACGTCGTCGACCAGGACCACGCGGCGGCCCTGGATGTCAGCCTTGCGTTCATCGGCGACCCCGAATGCGCCCTGCACATTGCTGGCGCGGTCCTTGCGCGACAGCCCGATCTGCTGCTCGGTGGCACGGGTGCGCCGCAGCGCCTCGGACACCATTTTGACGCCGCTCTGGCGCGCGATCACCTTGGCGAGCGCGCCGGACTGATTGTAGCGCCGGCTCCAGCCGCGTCGCCAATGCAGCGGAACCGGCACCAGCATGTCGGCGCCTTGTAGCAATTCCTTCCCGGCGCGCGCCATCCAGCGGCCCATTGTCGGCGCCAGATCGGTGCGATCCTGGTATTTCAATGCGTGCACCAGGGTGCGTGCGACGTCGTCATAGCGCACCGCGGCGCGGGCGCGCTGGTAGGATGGTGGATTGGCGATCGCCTCCATCGACAGCAGCTCGGGACCGGGATCGTAGACAAAGGGAATCCCGAGCCGGGGGCAGAACGGCGGCGCGATGAACGACAATTTGGCCCAGCAGGCCGCGCAGACGCCCTCGCCATGAACCGGCTCACGGCACGACACGCACAGCGTCGGCAGCGCGATGTCGAGCATAAGCCGCGCGGTATGCAGCCAAGCGCCGCCGACCACGCCGAGCGCGCGCTGGATGTGACCGGAAATGGAGCGTGTCGGTGATGCCTCGGCGTCCATGGCTGATGAGGCTAGCGTTTGAGCAACGCGGGCTCAAGGCGCATTGCCTGCGGCGGCGGTCCGGCGTAACCAGCCGGCATGGCAACGACCCCGGCGACCGCCCCCATCCTGTTCGATCGCGCATTGCTCGGCGCGCGGCTGGCGCGCGCGCAGGCCGCGGGGGCGGCGACGTTCCTGCTCGAGCGGGCCACCGAGGACATGGCGGACCGCTTGCTGGCGGTGTCGCGCAGCTTTTCTTCCGCGGCCGACGTCTGGACGCCGGGTGACGGGCTTGCCGACGCCCTGCGTGGGCGGGTCGGATCGGTCAACACGATCGGTTTCGTTGAGACGGAAGCGCTCGGCCTGCCGCCCGAGTCGCTCGACCTCGCGGTCTCTGCGCTCGCCTTCCAGTTCGTCAATGATCTGCCGGGCGTGCTGGCGCAGCTTCGCCGGGCGTTGAAGGGCGACGGGCTGCTGCTCGCCGCGATGCTCGGCGGCGATACGCTGACCGAGCTCAGGCAGAGCTTTGCCGCGGCGGAGGCGGAGTGCGAGGGTGGGGTGTCGCCGCGGGTGGCGCCGTTCGCTGACCTGCGGGACATCGGCGCGCTGTTGCAGCGGGCGGGCTTCGCGCTGCCGGTCACCGATGTCGACCGCGTCGTGGTGCGCTACGCCAGCGCGTTCGCACTGATGGCCGACCTCAGGCGGATGGGCGCGACCAATGTGCTGCGCGAGCGCCGTCACATCCCGACCCGCCGCGCCACCATGCTGCGCATGGCGCAGATTTATGCCGAACGTTTCGCCGACCCCGACGGCCGCATCCGCGCCACCTTCGACATCGTCTGGCTCTCCGGCTGGGCGCCGCATGAGAGCCAGCCGAAGCCGTTGCGGCCCGGCTCGGCCAAGGCGAGTCTGGAAGCTGCGGTGAAGCAGGTGAAGCGCTGAAGCGTGAGGTGAGCGTGACGCCCGGAACCGAGAACCAACCTCAGCGTCGTCCCTGCCTAGTGCGCAATTGCGCACGGGAGCAGGGACCCATAACCACAAATGCCAATTGTTGGGCGATGCTGGAACGACGAGTCCCTTCAACAAGGTCCGCCGCGGCGTATGGGTCCCTGCTTTCGCAGGGACGACGGGTTGGAGGGAGCCACAGACTCACATCACAATTTCGGAATAATGGAATTGTGCCCCTGAGTTGCCCGACGTGTCAAGCCGTCGTGCCGAACGCCGGCCGGCCGCCACCGGCTACTGTGCGTGGGGTTGTTTTCGATATTTTGGGTAGCCGCGCTTCCCCCGCAGGCGGGAGAGGCCAAGAAGATCACAGCAGCAGATCGATCAGATGCGGCAGCAGCGGAATATCCGCCGGCGGCATCGGGTAGTCGCGCAGCTTGCTGGCGCGGACCCAGGCGAGGTTCTGGCCCTCGCGCGCCACCGCTAGGCCCTCCCAGCGCCGGCAGATGTAGAGCGGCATCAGCAAATGGAAGGTCTCGTAGGCATGGCTGGCGAAGGTCAGCGGCGCGAGGCACGGCTCGCTCACGGTGATTCCGATCTCCTCGTGCAGCTCGCGGATCAGGGTCTGTTCCGGCCGCTCGCCGGGCTCGATCTTGCCGCCGGGGAATTCCCACAGGCCCGCCAGTGCCTTGCCTTCGGGACGCTGCGCCAGCAGCACGCGCTTGTCGGCGTCGACCAGCGCGCAGGCGACGACGAGGGTCAGCTTGATGTCAGCCATGCGGCTCGAATGTTCCTTGTTGTCTTGCAAGCTTTCATTAACCAGCAACGCGCCGTCGGCCAAACGATTTGTGCCGGTGCGCTTTTTCTGCATTCGCGATAAGCGGGCCTTAATTCGCGGCAGGCAGGGTGAAGGTCCTGATTTATCAGCCCATCAATTTCTCTGCCGATATAACCCATGCGCACCTTGCTCCGGACCGTCAGCCGTTTCCGCCGCGATCGCTCCGGCAACATCGCGATGATCTTTGGCCTGGCCCTGCTGCCGATCCTCGTCGCGGTCGGATGCGCGGTCGACTATTCCCGCGCCAACCAGATCCGCAGCAAGCTGATCTCCGCCGCCGACGCGGCGAGCGTCGGGTCGGTCGCGAAGGCATCGCCCGGCTTCATCGCGGCCGGCGCCATGACTTCGGACGGCGAGATTTCGGCCGGCGAGGCCGACGCGAAGAAGATCTTCAACGGCAACATCTTCAACCAGAACGGCTTCACGCTGACCAACGTGACGCCGACCATGACCAAGAGCGGCAGCACCATCACCTCGACGGTCCAATTCACCGCCGATGTCCCGACCATGTTCCTCGGCGTGTTGGGGCGGAGCAAAGTGTCGGTGTCGGGCACCTCGACCTCGACCGCGAATATGCCGCTCTATGTCGATTTCTATCTGCTGCTCGACAATTCGCCGTCGATGGGGGTCGGCGCGACGCCGACGGACGTCGCCAAGCTGGTCACGGCCACCACCGGCAACAGCTTCAAGCCGAACGACCAATGCGCCTTCGCTTGCCACGACTACAACGACCCCAACAACTACTACAATCTGGCGAAATCGCTTGGCGTCACGACGCGGATCGACGTGCTGCGCAGCGCGACCCAGCAATTGATGGATACCGCGGCGGCGACCCAGACCTATTCGAGCCAGTTCCGCATGGCGATCTACGACTTCGGCGCGTCCTCGGCGACCTACGGCTTGCGAAGCCTGTTTTCGCTGTCGTCGAGCCTGTCGAGTGCAAAGTCGGCGGCCGGCAACATCGATCTGATGGGCGTCTACGGCAACAACGATTCCTACACCGCGGACAAGGACAGCCAGTTCACCGCGATCTTCCCCCAGATCAACAATGCGATCGCAAACCCGGGCGCAGGCACCTCGTCGGCGCCGCTCAAATATCTGTTCTTCGTATCCGACGGGGTCGCCGACGAGCCGAATACAAGCTGCCTGAAGCCGATCACCGGCAGCAATCGCTGCCAGTCGCCGATCAATCCGGCGCTCTGCGATGCGATCAAGAAGCGCAACATCAAGATCGCGGTGCTCTACACCACATATCTGCAGCTGCCGACCAATAACTGGTACATGAACTGGATCGATCCGTTCAATCAGGGTCCGTTCGGCCCATCGCCGAACAGCCAGATCGCGCAGAACATGCAGGCCTGTGCGTCGCCGGGCTTCTATTTCGAGGTCAGCCCGACCCAAGGCATCGCGGACGCGATGAACGCGCTGTTCAAGAAGGCCGTCGCCGACGCGCGGATCTCGAGCTAGCGAAGGCTCACGCTCTCTCCGTCACCCTGAGGAGGCCGCGCAGCGGCCGTCTCGAAGGGTCGACGGCCCGGCTTTTACCTCATGGCGACATCGGGGCCGTGCATCCTTCGAGACGCCGCTTCGCGGCTCCTCAGGATGAGGGGAATCACCGTCATTGCGAGCGTAGCGAAGCAATCCATCTGTCCGCATGCTCTGACGGATGGATTGCTTCGTCGCTTCGCTCCTCGCAATGACGGAGGCGATTGGGGAAAGCGATTACGACCTGTAATCGCCGTTGATCGCGACATATTCCTTGGTGAGGTCGCAGGTCAGCACGCGGTCCTTCGCCTTGCCGAGGCCGAGCGCGACCTTGATCTGGATCTTCGGCGCCTTCATCGCCTCCGACACCTCTTTCTCATTGTAGGACGGATCGCGCGCGCCGCTCTTGGCAACGCGGATGCCGTTGAAGGAGATCGAGAGCTTGTCGCGGTTGGCGGGTTCGCCGGCCTTGCCGACCGCCATCACCACGCGGCCCCAATTGGCGTCCTCACCGGCGATCGCGGTCTTCACCAGCGGCGAATTGGCGATCGACATCGCGATCTTGCGCGCCGACGGCTTCGTCGTCGCGCCCTCGACCACGACCTCGACCAGCTTGCGGGCGCCCTCGCCGTCGCGCGCCACCTGCTCGGACAGATTGGCGAGGATCTGCTGGAATGCCTTGGTGAAGGCCTTCAGCCGCGGGTCGCTGGCGCGCGAAATCTTCGGCGCGCCATTGGCGGCCGCAGCACCGGTCGCAAACGCCAGCAGCGTGTCCGAGGTCGAGGTGTCGCCGTCGATGGTCAGCGCATTGAAAGTGTCCTCGACGCCGGCCTTGAGCAGCGATTGCAGCACGCCAGCCGACAGCGGCGCGTCGGTGAAGACGAAGGACAGCATGGTCGCCATGTCGGGCATGATCATGCCGGCGCCCTTGGCCATGCCGTTGATCGTCACCTTGGCCTTGCCGAGCTTCACGGTCGCGGTGGCGACCTTCGGGAAGGTATCGGTGGTCATGATCGCCTTGGCCGCGTCCATCCACTGATCGGGGGTCGCGGTCTCCGCGAGCTGCGCCAGCACGCCGTCGAACTTGGTGGCGTCGAGCGGCTCGCCGATCACGCCGGTGGAGGCAAGGAATACGTCCGACGTCGAGCAGCCGACCGCCTTCGCCGCGATCTGCGCGGTCAGCGCGGTGGACGACTTGCCGGTTTTGCCGGTGAAGGCATTGGCGTTGCCGGAATTGACCACCAGCGCGCGCGCGGCCCCGCCCTTCAGCTTGGCGCGGCACCATTCGACCGGCGCCGACGGGCATTTCGACTTGGTGAAGACACCGGCCACCGTGGTGCCCTTGTCCAGCAGCGCGAGCAGCACGTCGGTGCGGCCCTTGTAGCGGATGCCGGCGGCAGCGGTCGCAAGCCGCACACCCGCGATCACGGGCATCTCGGGAACGTCGGGCGGGGCGAGGGGGGAGACGGCGGTGGACATGGGAGGCTTCCGGCTACGGGGAGGGAAGCGCTGCATAACATCTCGCCGGCTGAAGCGGGAGAGGGCTCGAGGTGCGAACGTGCTGTCATCAATTGTTCAAGAAGCCTGTAGCCCGGTCGATTGATTGCAGGACGGACGGAGTCATGAGCGGGGCAACATCCTCGTTGTCGTCCCTGCGAAAGCAGGGACCCATAACCACAGAAGCCGATTGTTGCGCGGCTCCGGAACGACGAGGCCCGTTCACAACACCGGCCGCGGCGTATGGGTCCCTGCTTTCGCAGGGACGACGGTTACAGGTGTGGCCGTGGCGGTGCCCAAAAAGCAAATGGCCGGGACATGCCCGGCCATCGCAACTGCTTTCGCTTCGAAGCTTACTTCTTCGCCGGCGCCATCTTGTTGTCGGCGGGCTTCGGCGCGTCCTTGGCGGCATCGGCCGGCGCGGTCGCGTCCTTGGCCGTCTCGGCCGGCTTGTCCAGGCGCTCGACCTTGGCGGCCTCGCGCAGCTTGGCGACATAGTCGGCCTGGGCCTTGCGGGTCACGTAGGTCTCGATCTGGGCCTTCACCTGCTCGAAGTCGGGCGCCTTGCGGTTGCGCTTTTCCTCGACCTTGATGATGTGCCAGCCGAACTGCGACTTGACCGGATCGGAGATCTTGCCCGGCTCGAGCGTGAAGGCGACCGCGGAGAATTCCGGCACCATCTGCTCCTTGGTGAAGAAGCCGAGGTCGCCGCCGTCGGAGGCGCCGGGATCCTTGGACTTCTTCTTGGCGAGTTCGGCGAAGTCCGCGCCCTTGTCGAGCTCGGCCTTGATCGCCTTCGCCTCATCCTCGGTCTCGACCAGGATGTGGCGGGCGCGCACCTCCTGCTCGCCGGTGATCTGCTTGGAGGCCTCTTCATAGACCTTCTTCATGGCGTCGTCGGTGGTCGCGGCCTTGCCCTCGCTGGCAAGCAGGCTGTCCATCAACAGGCGGTTGCGGGTGAAGGCGAGCCGCTTCTTGAAGTCGTCATTGTTCTCGATCTTCTTGTCCTCGGCGGCCTTGGACACGATCTTCATGTCGATCAGGAAGGACAGCACATTGTCCTTGCGGGTCGAGGGGTCCATCTGCTGCAGGCTAGGGCCGAGTTCCTCCTCGGCGAGCGCCACGTCGCTGGCATGGATCTCGGAACCGTTCACCTTCGCCAGCACCGGGTCGGATTCCGCGGCGCGGACCGGGAGGCCGGCAGCCAGCACTGCGACAAGACAGCCCGTGGCGGCCAGGGTGGCGAGGCCGAGGCGCAGGCCGGTTTTGGTTTCCGGAGGCGAGGTGGTCATGCAAAATCCTTGTCTCAAAGGGGGGGAGCTCGAGCGGGGCGGACACTCGCCCAATCGTGTTACATTGGCAACGCGAAAGTCTTGTCAAAATGATGAATTCCTTGACATCTTGGCGGCGTTGACAACCCCCCGACCGGGCCATATCTCTGGCCGACCGTGTCAGTGGTGAGAGCGCTTATTTTGCTGCGTTTTTCGCCGTTGAACCCAGGATGGCCTGTTTCCCACTCAATTGGCGGAGGAGCTCCGGGTCGGGGCTCGAACCGTAGCGCGTCACGGTGAGTTGATAGGCAATCCGGCGGACCATCTCAGGCTGTATTCCAAGACTGAAATTCAAGACTGAAATTCAAAACCGAACCAAGACCGAACTCGAGACCGAAGAACAGGAATTTCGCATGATCGGCGCGCTCGCCCGCAAGTTTTTCGGCTCCTCCAACGACCGCCGGGTCAAGGGGTATCAGTCCCGCGTCAGCGCCATCAACGCCCTGGAGGGCGAGCTCGTCAAACTGACGGACGACGAGCTCAAGGCCCGCACCGCCGAGTTCAAGCAGCAGCTCGCCGCCGGCAAGACGCTCGACGACCTGCTGGTTCCGGCCTTCGCCACGGTGCGCGAGGCGGCCAAGCGGACGCTCGGCCAGCGTCATTTCGACGTCCAGCTGATCGGCGGCATGGTGCTGCACGAGGGCGACATCGCCGAGATGAAGACCGGCGAAGGCAAGACGCTGGTTGCGACGCTCGCGGTCTACCTCAACGCGCTCGCCGGCAAGGGCGTCCATGTCGTCACCGTCAACGACTACCTCGCCCGCCGCGACTCCGGCTGGATGGGCCAGATCTATTCGTTCCTGGGGCTGACCACCGGCGTGATCGTGCACGGCCTCGACGACGCCGAGCGCAAGGCCGCCTATGCCTGCGACATCACCTACGGCACCAACAACGAATACGGCTTCGACTATCTGCGCGACAACATGAAGTACCGCCTGGAGGACATGGTCCAGCGCGAGCATTTCTACGCGATCGTCGACGAAGTGGACTCGATCCTGATCGACGAAGCGCGCACGCCGCTGATCATCTCCGGCCCGCTCGACGACCGTTCGGATTTCTACAACACCATCGACACCTTCATGCCGAAGCTCGCCAAGAAGGACGACTTCGAGGTCGACGAGAAGCAGCGCACGGTGACGCTGACCGAAGGCGGCATGGAGAAGCTCGAGAACCTGCTGCGCGACGCCGGCCAGCTCAAGGGCGAGTCGCTGTACGACGTCGAGAACGTCTCCGTCGTGCATCACGTCAACCAGGCGCTGCGCGCGCACACGCTGTTCACGCGCGACAAGGACTACATCGTCCGCGACGACGAGGTCATCATCATCGACGAGTTCACCGGACGCATGATGCAGGGCCGGCGCTATTCGGAAGGCCTGCACCAGGCGCTGGAAGCCAAGGAGCACGTCACGGTCCAGCCCGAGAACCAGACGCTGGCCTCGATCACCTTCCAGAACTATTTCCGGATGTACCAGAAGCTGTCCGGCATGACCGGCACGGCGCTGACCGAAGCCGACGAACTGTTCGACATCTACAAGCTCGAGGTCGTGGAGATCCCGACCAACCTGCCGGTGGCGCGCCTCGACGAAGACGACGAGGTCTACCGCACCCAGAACGAGAAGTACGCCGCGATCCTTGCCGAGATCGAGCGCGCCAACAAGCGGCTGCAGCCGGTGCTGGTCGGCACGGCGTCGATCGAGAAGTCGGAAGTGCTGGCCGAGTACCTCAAGAAGCACGGCTACAAGCAGATCGATTTCGGCTCCGAGTCCGGCATGGACAAGCTTTATGCGGCGGCCCGCGCGGGCAAGCCGGCAAAACTGTTCGCGGTGCTGAACGCGCGCTTCCACGAGCAGGAAGCCTATATCGTCGCGGAAGCCGGCGTGCCGGGCGCGATCACGATCGCGACCAACATGGCCGGCCGCGGTACCGACATCAAGCTCGGCGGCTCGCTCGAGATGCGGATCCAGCAGGAGACCGCCGCGATCACCGACGAAGCCGAGAAGGCGAAGAAGATCGAGCTGATCAAGGCCGACATCGAACGCTTCCGCGAACTGGTGCTGAAGGCGGAAGAGGATTTCGAGGTCGAGCCCGCCAAGGGCAACAAGCCCGCCAAGACGGTGAAGAAGCCGGGCGGCCTCTACATCATCGGCTCCGAGCGCCACGAATCCCGCCGCATCGACAACCAGCTGCGCGGCCGTTCCGGCCGTCAGGGCGA
This sequence comes from Bradyrhizobium sp. B120, assembly GCF_049075665.1. Taxonomy (NCBI): domain Bacteria; kingdom Pseudomonadati; phylum Pseudomonadota; class Alphaproteobacteria; order Hyphomicrobiales; family Nitrobacteraceae; genus Bradyrhizobium; species Bradyrhizobium sp. B120. The sequence continues at coordinate 418,700 of NZ_CP185242.1, forward strand.
CCCCGGCCGCTCGAAATTCTTCCTGTCGCTGGAAGACGATCTGATGCGCATCTTCGGCTCCGACCGGCTCGACAGCATGCTGCAGCGGCTCGGCTTGCAGGAAGGCGAAGCCATCATCCATCCCTGGATCAACAAGGCGCTCGAGAAGGCGCAGCAGAAGGTCGAGGCGCGCAACTTCGACATCCGCAAGAACCTCTTGAAGTTCGACAACGTCCAGAACGACCAGCGCAAGGTGATCTTCGACCAGCGCATCGACCTGATGAAGGACGACAGCGTCGTCGAGACCGTGACCGACATGCGTCATGCCTTCGTCGAGGACGTGGTCACCAAGCACATCCCCGAGCACGCCTATGCCGAGCAGTGGGACACCGCGGGCCTCAAGGAAGAGCTGAAGCGCGTGCTCGACGTCGATTTGCCGGTCGACGAATGGGCCAAGGAAGAGGGCATCGCCGACGAGGAGCTGCTCAACCGCATCGAGAATCATGTCGACGAGCGCATGGCGGCGAAGGTCGCGCAGTGGGGCCCCGACGTGATGCGTTACGTCGAGAAGACCATCCTGTTGCAGACGCTCGACCATCTCTGGCGCGAGCACCTGATCATGCTCGATCATCTGCGCCAGGTGATCGGCCTGCGCGGCTACGGCCAGCGCGATCCGTTGCAGGAGTACAAGACCGAAGCCTTCAATCTCTTCCAGGAGATGAGCGCGCATCTGCGCGAGGCCGTCACCGCGCAACTGATGCGGGTCGAGATCGTGCCGCCGGATGAGCCTGCGATGCCGCTGCCGCCGATGGAAGCGCACAAGCTCGATCCCCACACCGGCGAGGACGAGTTCGCCCAGGCCCGCCTGACCGAGGCCACCTACGCCCAGGCCTCGCTGGCGCCGGGCATGCCCGCCGCCGACCGCAATCCGAATGACCCGGCAAGCTGGGGCAAGGTCGGCCGTAACGAGGACTGCCCCTGCGGGTCAGGCAAGAAGTACAAGCACTGCCACGGGCGGTACGCGTAACGCCATTTAACCGGTGAGTTCGGCCATCATCGCTTGACGAGAGGACATCCATCCTCGCCCGCCGGGCGAAACGCCTGATCGCCTGGGATCGTCGCAATGATCTTGTAGTAGTCCCAAGGGCCACTCGATTCATCGGGTGTCTTTACCTGCACGAAATACATGTCGTGCAGGAGCCTTCCGTCTTCCCTGAGCTTGCCGGCTTTCGTGTAAAAATCGTTGACTGGAATCTCGCGCATTTTGGCCATCACCGTTTTCGGCTCATCGGTGCCGGCGGCCTCGATTGCGCGAAGATAGTGACGGACTGCTGAATAAACCGACGCCTGCGCTGAGGTCGGCATACGTCCATGCCGTTCGAAAAAGCGCTTGGACCAGGCGCGCGTTTCGTCGTTGCGATCCCAGTAAAACCCTGTGACAAATCGCAAGCCTTGCGCCGCTCGAAGTCCGAGACTGTTAATGTCGGTTATGAAAGCAAGAAGCGAGACGAGCGTCTGACCACCGCGTGACAGTCCAAACTCGGCTGCCTGCTTGGTGGCGTTGATCATGTCTCCGCCGGCATTTGCCAGCGCAACGACCTTCGCGCCCGAGGCCTGCGCCTGCAGCAGGTAAGAACTGAAATCCGCGCTGTTGATTGGGTGGCGCACGCTTCCCAGCACCTTGCCGCCACTGGCCAGAACGGCGCTGCTCGCATCGGCCTCCATCGAATAGCCAAAAGCGTAATCTGCGGTGATGAAGAACCAGGTGTCCCCGCCGCTGCGGACCATTGATCGAGCAAGTGTGTTGGTTAGTGCATATGAATCTTGGAGCCACGAGGCCTCGTTTGGAGTGCAGTTCTTTCCCGTGAACGCAGTCGTTCCGACGGCCCCGGCGATGGCGATGCGATTCTTCTGGAGTGCGACTTGTTCGACTGCGAGCGCGACGGATGAGTTGTCGAATCCGACCGCCATGTCGACGTTATCGACGTCGAACCAGTGACGCGCAATTGTGGCGCCGATGTCGGCTTTGCTTTGATGGTCGCCAACCACGAGATTGATGGGCTTGTTCAGCACTTTGCCGCCGAAATCCTCCACCGCCATGCGTGCGGCGATGACCGAGCCCGGCCCGCCAAAATCAGCGTACACACCAGACTGATCGTTCAATATCCCGATCCGTACGACATCGTCCGAAATCTGTGCGGTGGCTGTCCCGCTATAGGGGGATGCCAGACAGCCCAAAAGCACCGCGAGATGTAGCGACCGCATGGGTGCACCTCGGTGTCGGAGTGGACGGCGCCGATCCTACTTGTTCTTCATCTAATGGGCGAGTGGGAGAATGCCGAGGTGCTTGCTGACCTTCGGAGGTACTGTGAATGGATGATGGTTGCAATCTTGCGTCTACGGCGTCGGCGGAGACGGCGTCGTCGCGTGCATCGACTTCGGCATCGAAACCCTGATGGAGCTCGTCAGGATGACGAAGAAAACCCCGGACTGCTCCGTTGTTGATATCAAGGCCGTGACGCGGCGGGCGATGCGCCCGCCGTCGAGGCTACATCGCCGTCAGCCGGCGAAGGCCTTGTCGAGGTCGGCGATGATGATCTTCTGCATCTTCAGCATCGCCTGCATCGCGCGGTCGGCTGCCTTGCGGTCGGGATCGCCGAGATAGCGGCTCAGCGCCGTCGGGATCACCTGCCAGGACAGGCCGAAGCGGTCCTTGAGCCAGCCGCAGCGCGATTCCTGGCCGCCGTCGGTGAGTTTGCTCCAGAAATAGTCCACCTGCTCCTGGGTCTCGACGCTGAGGAAGAACGACACCGCCTCGTTGAATTTGTGCTGCGGTCCGCCATTGAGCGCGTAGAACCGCTGCCCCTCGAGCTCGAAGCTCGCCATGAAGTCGCTGACGGTCTCGATCTCGGCGTTCGGGAACACCGACTTGTAGAAGGCGACGGCGTCGCGGACGTTGTTGTCGAGCCAGAGGAACGGCGTGATCGAAGTCATGACGGGGAATCCTTGTGATCGATGAGGAGGATGAGCCGGAACCGCGCGCACAGCGTTCGCGCATCCGGAGGACGAGCCCGCGACCGGCACTCCGACATAGTGACCGGACTTTTTGTTGGGGCCTCCCGGCACGGCTGTCTGCCCGTGAGGCGGTATTTTCGCGATTTGGGTTCCCGGGTAACCCCGCGCTAAGCCCGCAGAGGGTTCGGCCACTGCCCAAAGTCGGAGTTGGTTCGTCCAATCAATCACTTGTTAGTGCTCTGTGCTTCAATATTGCCGGGCGCGTCGGGTGAGCCGCCAACGCGCATCAAAGGGTCTCTTTGATCAAGGCTCGATCAGGAGGCCGCGCCTTGCAGACCGCGACGACTATGCCCGGCCGCTACTATCCGGCGATCTTCGTGCTGGCGTCGGCCACGCTGGCCTATCAGATCATCATCACCCGCTTCTTCAGCGTGATGGTGCATTACCACTTCGCTTTCGGGGCCATCGCCCTTGCGATGTTCGGGCTGACGCGCGGCGCAATGAAGGTCTATGAGGATTCCACCCGCTATGCGCCGGAGCGTGTGGCGCCGGAATTTGCCCGTCATGCCGCGCGGTTCGCGATCAGCGGCGCCGCCGTCATGTGTGCCTTTCTGTATGCGCCGCTGGTTGTGCCCGACGCATATGCCATGTCTGCGCTCGCCGTGGTGGCGCTGGCTTTCACCATTCCGTTTGCCGAGGGCGGCATTTGCATCACGCTTCTCCTGACCCGGCTGCCCAATGTCGGGGGCTGGCTTTACGCTGCCGATCTGGTCGGCGCCGCGGTCGGATGCCTCGGCATCATCTTCGTGCTGCTGGTGATCGATCCGGTCAGCGCAACGCTGTGGATCGGCGCCTGCGCCGCGGCCGTCGGCTGGTTCGTGGTCCGTCACGACGAAGGCCGAAGCGATGTGCGCCTGAGCCGCAACGCCGCGCTTGGTCTCGCCGCGCTCGCCGCCGTTCACACCGCGCTGGCCGCAACCGGCAGCAGCCATCTTGGCGTGATCTGGGCCAAGGGCACCCAGCAGACCGGAACGTTGTTCGAGCGCTGGAACACCTATTCGCGCGTCCGCGTGACCGATCTCGGGCTCACGATTCCGTTCGGCTGGTCCTTCGCGCGCACCCCGGACACCAGGATCGAGCAGCTCTATCTCGACATCGATGCCGACGCGGCGACGCCGATCACCCGCTTCTCCGGCGATCTGACCAAGGTTTCCTATCTCAAGGACGACGTCATCAACGCGCCCTATCTGGTGCAGCAACGGCCGGACGACGTGGCCGTGGTCGGCGTCGGCGGCGGCCGCGACATCCTCTCCGGCCTCTATTTCGGCGCGCAGCGCATTCACGGCATCGAAATCAATCCCGCGATCTTCGAGGTGCTGACGGACAAGTTCGCCGACTATTCGGGCCATCTCGATCGCCAGCCCGGCGTGTCGCTGGTCAATGCCGAAGCGCGCAGTTACATCAACCACTCGCCCGATCGCTACGACCTGATCCAGATCTCGCTGATCGACACCTGGGCCGCCACTGCAGCCGGCGGGCTGACGCTGACCGAGAACCGGCTCTACACCGTGGAGGCGTGGGACGATTTCTTCCGCGCATTGAAGCCGGGCGGCATGCTCTCGGTGTCGCGCTGGTACGAACCGACGGCCTATCGCGGCGAGTTCTATCGCCTGATTGCGATCGCGGCCGAGGCGCTGCAGCATCAGGGCGTGCCGATGACCGAATTGTCGCGGCATGTGATTGCGGCGAATGTCGGCAGCGTCGTCACGGTCATGACCCGGCCCGAGGCGTTCACGGCGGTGCAATGGCGGGGCGCGCGCGACCGGCTGGAAGCACAGGGATTCAAGCTGCTGCTCGGGCCGGATATCGCCTATGACAACGTCACCTCGGCCCTTCTATCGGGCAAGGCCGACCAGGGCTTCCTTGATTCACTGCCGGTAAACATCGCGGCCTCGACCGACGACAAGCCATTCTTCTTCTATACCGCGCGACTTGCCGATCTGTTCCTCAAGAACGGCTTCGAGGCGCAGAACAACGCAGCGCTCGGCATCATCAAATGGGTGCTCGTCTTCCAGCTCGGCATCTGCATCTTCTACATCGGCATTCCCTTCGCGCGCCTGATGCGGCGGATGCCGGTGGCCACACTGGTGCCGCCGGTGGCCTATTTCGCCGCGATCGGCATGGGCTTCATGCTGATCGAGATTTCGCAGATGCAACGGCTGATGGTGTTCCTCGGCCACCCGGTCTACGGGCTCAGCGTCGTGCTGTTCACGATCCTGCTGTTCGGCGGTATCGGCAGCGCCACGGTGGGGGCCGCGCCGTCGCGGCCGGCCATGTTGATCGCTCGCCTCGTCGCGCTGGGCGCAACGCTGGTGGCCGCAGGCCTGCTGACGCCGGCCGTCACCGCTTGGGCGCGCTCCGCGCCGACCGACATCCGCATCCTGGCGTCGGTCGCGCTGCTGGCACCGCCGGCTTTCTGCATGGGCATGATGTTCCCGCTGGGCCTCGGCATCTGGCGGCGGCACGACGGGCTGCTGCCGTTCTTCTGGAGCACCAACGGCATCACCTCGATGCTTGCTTCCGTGCTCGGCATGGCGCTGTCGATCCAGTTCGGCATCACCACGACATTCGCACTCGGCGTCTGCTGCTATGTGGTGTGCGCGATCATGATCGTCGGCAACCGGCTGGCCCATCCGGTCGCTGATACCGCCCTCAAGCCGGTGCGGCCGGCCGGCCTTGTGGCGCAGGACGAGGTGGCGTCGTAGCGGAGGCTGTTGCCTCAGTTGGCGCTGCCGATCAGGCTTTCCAGCAGCCGCTTGAGCTCGGTGGTCGACTTGTCGCCATAGCTCTCGACGATGTGCTCCTCTTGGCTCACCGCCAGCGAGTTCAGCCGGCGGCACAGTGCCTTGCCGCGGTCGGAGACGAACATCAGCACCTTGCGGCGATCCTTGGGATCCTGGACGCGATAGACGAGGGCGTCCGACACCATCCGGTCGATCATCTTGGTCAGCGTCGGATGGTTGAGCAGCACGGCGTCGGCAAGCTCGCCCATCGAGTGGCCGTTGCCGTCGGACAGCACTTTGAGGATGCGCCACTGCTCGACCGGCACGCCTTCCTTGGCCAGCCGCGTCTCCAACTGCCGGTTGATCTCCCGGTTGGCTTGCGCGAGCAGGTAGGTGAGGTGTTCGGTGATCGGGGAATTTTCTTTCGGCGGTTTAGCCACGGCGTGAGACCTGGTTCCTGACCCGGTGAATGAATGTCCGGCAACTCATGCCATTTCTATATGCACTTCAATTGTTGAATATTCAATATTTTCCCCTAGGATATTCCCCCAACCAAGGGGCGGATGCCGCGACCGCCCGCTGGCTGCGTTGCGTACTGCTTCCCAGACAGGAGTTGGCGTGCTCTCGACGGTCTCCTTCCAGGCGTATGGCGGCATGCCCGTCGCGCCGCCGCACCTGTTTCGAAATCCGTCGTCCTGCGCGGCCGATCTCGCTTTGACCGTCAAGCCGGGCTCCTCGCGCCGTGGCGGCACCGACAGCAAGCTTAGGATCGGCAATTTCATCACCTTCTCCGGCGCGCCCGGGATCTGGGGGCCGATCTCGGCCAACAGCGTCATGCTGGCTGTCGCCGAGATCAACCGACGCGGCGGCATCCGCGGCCGCGAGGTCGAATTGTCGATGTACGACGCCGGCGGGCCGATCGAGGAGGTGGTGCGCCGCGCCGAGCGGGCGATCGCCTTCGACGAGATCGACGTGATCATGGGCTCGCATATCTCGGCGGTCCGCCTCGCGCTGCGCAAGGTCACGGCCGGCCGCATCCCCTATGTCTACACGCCGGTCTATGAGGGCGGTGAGCGGACGCCCGGCGTGATGGCGATCGGCGAGACGCCGCGCGCCGAAAGCCGCCCGGCGATCCACTGGCTCACCGAGGTCAAGAAGGCGCAGCGCTGGTACCTGATCGGCAGCGACTATGTCTGGCCCTGGCAATCGCATCGCGCGGTGAAGCGCTACATCAAGGAGGCCGGTGGCCAGGTGGTCGGCGAGGAATTCGTCCCGCTCGGCGAGGACGATCACGAGCCGCATCTGGCGCGGATCCGCGCAGCCCAGCCCGATGTCGTGCTGATCACCCTGATCGGGACCGACAGCATCACCTTCAACCGCGCCTTCGCCGACGCAGGGCTCGCCACCACCACGCTACGCTATGCCGGCGCGATGGACGAGACCGTGCTGCTCGGCATCGGGCCCGACGCGACCGAGAACCTGTTCTGCGCCTCCGGCTATTTCGGCTGCGTCGATTCGCGCGCCAATGACGAGTTCCAGATCAGCTACCGCGCGATGTTCGGGGCGCACGCGCCGCCGATCGGCTCGGTCGGGCAGTCCAACTACGAGGGGATGCGCTTTCTCGAAGCGGCGGCCAACCGGGCCCGCTCGCTGTCGACGGGCCCGTTGTCCGCTGCGGCGCGCAACCTCGTCTACAGCGGCGCCCGCGGCACCGTGACCATTCGCGACGGCCGTGCCGAAATGCCGATCTATCTTGCCGAGGCCGACGGTCTCGACTTCAATGTGATCAAGACGATCTAGAAGCGTTCTCGAGCGAAGTGGGTACCGGTTCGCGTGAAGAGAACGCGCCAAAACAGGAGCTAATGGCACCGTCGCCCGCGAGGGCGATGCCGTGAGCGGCGGGCCGGTGCCGGACAGGAGCAGGTGTGCATTCGACGCCCAACCTCATGGCAAGAAACCTCCCGTTCCCGCCATCCCTGCTGTTCAGGAACCTGGCGACGGCGGCGTCGGATCGGCTGCTTGCGCCGATGGATCGTGGCGGGTTCGGTCCGCGCGGCGCGCGCAACCGGGTGCGGATCGGCGGTTTCGTCTGTTGCTCCGGTTCGCCCGGGATGTGGGGGCCGGCCGCGACGTCGACCGCGCAGCTCGCCGTTGCCGAGATCAACCGGCGTGGCGGCATCCTCGGCCGGGAGATCGAGTTCTCGGTCTACGACGCCGGCGGCCCAATCGACGAGGTGATCGACCGCGCCGAGCAGGCGATCGCCTCCGACGAGGTCGATCTCATCATGGGGATGCACACCAGCGCGGTGCGTGTTGCACTGCGCAATCTCATCACCCGCAGCAAGATCCCCTACATCTACACGCCGGTCTATGAAGGCGGCGAGCGGACGCCGGGCGTCATTGCGATCGGCGAGACGCCGCGCTGGCAGAACCGGCCGTCGATCCACTGGCTGGCCGAGGCGAAGCGCGCCAGGCGCTGGTACCTGATCGGCAGCGATTATGTCTGGCCCTGGCAGTCGCACCGCGCGGTGAAGCGCTACATCAAGGAAACCGGCGGCCTCGTGGTCGGCGAGGAGTTCGTGCCGGTCGGCGAGGACGATCACGCGGCGCATCTGGAGCGGATCCGTGCGGCGAAGCCCGATGTCGTGCTGATCTCGCTGATCGGCACCGACAGCGTGACCTTCAACCGCGCCTTCGCCGATGCCGGGCTTGCCGCCACCACGCTGCGCTTTGCCGGCTGTTTCGACGAAACGGCGCTGCTTGGCGTCGGCGCCGACAAGACCGAGAACCTGTTCTGCGCCTCCGGTTATTTCCCCTCGGTCGGCTCGCAGCCCGGTGACGATTTCAGGGACCGCTATCGCGCGATGTTCGGGGCGTTCGCGCCGCCGGTCGGATCGTGCGGCGAGTCCGCCTATGAAGGCTTCTGCCTGTTAGAGGCTGCCGCCAACCGTGCCGGCACGCTGGACTTGCGGCCGCTGCTCGCAGCTGCGGATAATCTCGTCTATCGCGGCCCGCGCGGTCCGGTCACGGTGCGCAATGGCCACGCCAGGATGCCGATGTATCTCGCCGAAGCCGATGGCCTCGACTTCACGGTGATCAAGGCGATCTGAGAGGCTGTGATGCTTTGCATCACCGTCATTGCGAGGAGCGACAGCGACGAAGCAATCCATCGTCCCGTTATGCCGAGCTATGGATTGCTTCGCTTCGCTCGCAATGACGGGGACAGGGCTGTGCGCACCGGTTGTCCGAAGGCGCGTCCCGGCAGCCTTAGTCAGCGGTTTTGTGAAATAATGCTTGAAAAGGAAAATATTTCCGTTTTCAATACAACAACGGGGTGAGCGGTTCGCGCGGGGCAAACGCGCCGCCGCTGCTTCGTGCCCAAGGATGTCCAAGGGATCCGATCCAGGAATCAAAGATCAAAAGCTTCAGGAGAGCGCCGTGACCGTCGTCCTTCCCACGCCAACGCAACTTCGCGCCGTCGCCGAGCAGTGCGGCCTGTCCCTGACCGATGAGGACGTGGCCTCGTTCCGCGGCCTGATGCAGGGCTCGGTCGATGCCTACAACCTCGTCGCCCAGATGCCGGACGAATTGCCCGAAGTGAAATATCCGCGCACCCCTGGCCATCGTCCAGCATCGGAAGACAACAAGCACAACGCCTGGTACCGCAAGTCGACGGTGAAGGGCGCAGCCTCCGGCAAGCTCAAGGGCAAGACGGTGGCGCTGAAGGACAACATCATGCTGGCCGGCGTGCCGATGACCAACGGCTCGTCGACGCTGGAAGGCTATATCCCCGATTTCGACGCCACCATCGTCACGCGCATGCTGGATGCCGGCGCCGAGATCGCCGGCAAGACGCACTGCGAGCATTTCTGCCTGTCCGGCGGCAGCCACACCGGGTCCTATGGGCCAGTGCACAATCCGCACAAGATGGGGTACTCGGCCGGCGGCTCGTCGTCGGGCTCCGGCGTCGTGGTTGCGCTCGGCGAGGTCGACATGGCGATCGGCGGCGACCAGGGCGGCTCGATCCGCATGCCATCCTCGTTCTGCGGCACCTACGGCATGAAGCCGACCTGGGGCCTCGTGCCCTACACCGGCATCATGCCGATCGAGATCTACGTCGACCACACCGGCCCGATGACCGCGACCGTTGAAGACAACGCGCTGCTGCTGGAAGTGCTGGCCGGCGACGACGGCTATGATCCCCGGATCAAAGCGCCGAAGGTCGACGACTACACCAAGGCGCTCGGCAAAGGCGTCAAGGGCATGAAGATCGGCATCGTCAAGGAAGGTTTTGAGCAGCCGACCGCGGAGGCCGCGGTGAATGAGAGCGTGCATGAGGCGGCCAAGCGCTTCAAGGACCTCGGCGCCAGCGTCGAGACGGTGTCGATCCCGATGCACATGCTCGGCGGCGCGATCTGGACGCCGATCGGTACCGAAGGCCTGACCCAGACCATGATGTTCGGCGACGGCTACGGCCTCAGCCGCGGCGACCTCTATTCGACCTCGCTGATGGATTTCCACCGCGGCTGGCGCCGTCAGGCGGATTCGCTGTCCGAGACCACGAAGCTGTTCATGATGCTCGGCACTTACATCAACAACACCTTCGGTCCGCGCTTCTACGGTAAGGCGCTCAACATCTCCCGCCGGCTGGCCGCGGCTTACGACAAGGCCTTCAAGGACTACGATCTGCTGCTGATGCCGACCACGCCGATGAAGGCGACGAAGTTGCCCGAGGCCAATGCCAGCCGCGAGGAATACGTCGCCCGCGCGCTGGAGATGATCTCCAACACCGCGCCGTTCGACATCACCCATCATCCGGCGATGTCGCTGCCCTGCGGCATGGTCGACGGCCTGCCGGTCGGCCTGATGCTGGTCGGCCGGATGTTCGAGGAATCCACCATCTACCGTGCCGCGCACGCCTTCGAGCAGGCCGGCGACTGGAAGAAGATGTGAGGCGCCGCTTGTCGCAGAAACAGGCCGAACGGATCGGGCACCATGGCTAGCACCTTCGCCGCGGTGTTCGAGATCGTGAGCTTCGGCGCGATCATCGTGCTGGTCGTGCTCGGGCTCGGCATCATCGCCAGCATGATGGGCATCTTCAACTTCGCGCAGGGCGAATTCGTCCTGCTCGGGGCCTATGTCACCTATCTGGCTTACGCTCATGGCGCGCCGGTCTGGGTCGGCATGGTCGCCGCACCCTTTGTGGTCGGCGCGCTCGGCTTCGTGCTGGAGGCGCTGATCATCAGGCGGTTCTACGCCGCGCCGATCGTGGCGATGCTCGGCACCTATGCGCTCGGGCTAATCATCCGCGAAAGCGTCCGCGGCCTGATCGGCGGCTTCTATCTCACGGTGCCGGAGCCGATCGGCGGTTCGATCGACCTCGGCTCCGTCCACATCTCGGCCTGGCGCTTCACCATCATCGTGATCACGCTCTTGGTGATGGGCGGCTGCTATCTGCTGCTGGCGCGCACGAGCTTCGGGCTTCGGGTCCGCGCCACGCTGGAGAATCCGGCGCTGGCGCGTGCGTCGGGCATCTCGACGCCGTTGATCTACGGTGCGACCTTTGCGTTCGGCGCGGCGCTGGCCGGGCTTGCCGGCGCGCTGATCGTGCCGGTGTTCAGCCTGTTTGCCGATCTCGGCATCCGCTTCCTGATCCAGGGCTTCGTCGCCGTGATGGTCGGCGGGGTCGGCTCCTTCATCGGTCCGGTCGCCGGCGCCGGCGTGATCGGCACGCTCAGCGCGGCGCTGCCATGGGTCATGTCTCCCGTCGTCGCCGACGTCCTCGTCTTCGTGCTCGCCATCGCCTTCATCAAATTCCGGCCGCAAGGCCTCATTGCTGGGAAAGGGGTCTAATCACCATGTCGATTGAACGCATGAATCTCACGCGCCGCCGCTTCATGAGCAATTTCGCCTTCGCGACCGGCGCGCTCGCGACCGGGGTCGGCAGCTGGGTGGTGAGGCCCGATTGGGCCAACGCCGCCGAGGGTCCGATCAAGGTCGGCATCGCGACCGACCTGACCGGCCCGATCGCCTATGCCGGCAATGCCGACGCCAACGTCGCCAAGATGGTGATCAAGGAGATCAATGCCGGCGGCGGCCTGCTCGGTCGGCCGCTCGAGCTCTATATCGAGGACACCGCCTCGAACGAATCGGTCGCGGTCGGCAATGTCCGCAAGCTGATCCAGCGCGACAAGGTCGACATGGTGCTGGGCGGCATCACCTCGTCGATGCGCAACGCGATCAAGGACCCGATCGTGGCGCGCGGCAAGACGCTGTACATCTATCCGCAGCTCTACGAGGGCAAGGAGTGCACGCCCTATCTGTTCTGCACCGGGCCGACCCCGGCGCAGCAATGCGACGAGTTCATTCCGTGGCTGATCAAGAACGGCGGCAAGAAGTTCGCGCTGCCGAGCGCCAACTATGTCTGGCCGCATACGCTCAACGTCTACGCCCGCAAGGTGATCGAGGACAATGGCGGCGAGGTCGTGTTCGAGGAGTATTACCCGCTCGACCAGGTCGATTTCTCGTCGACCGTCAACCGCATCATCTCCAACAAGGTCGACGTGGTCTTCAACACCGTGATCCCGCCGGGCGTCGGCCCATTCTTCAAGCAGCTCTATGAAGCCGGCTTCCTCAAGAACGGCGGGCGGCTCGCCTGCGTCTACTATGACGAGAACACGCTCAACATCAATCAGGCCAGCGAGATCGAGGGGCTGGCGAGCTGCCTCGATTACTTCAAGGTGCTGACCAAGGAGGATCCGTTCAACGCCAAGATCCAGGCGGCCTATGAGAAGGATTTCCCGGGCAACTTCCTGTTCGCGGCCGGCAGCGCCGCCACTGGAACCTATCGCGGTCTCAAGTTGTGGGAAGCCGCGGTCAAGGAAGCCGGCAAGGTCGACCGTGACTCGGTTGCGGCCGCGCTCGATCACGCCAAGATCGCCGAAGGACCCGGCGGCCCCGCCGAAATGGTTCCCGGCAAGCGTCACTGCAAGATGAAGATGTACACCGCTGTTGCCAAAGGCGGGAACTATGAGATCGTGGCGCGCAGCGCCGGTCTCGTCGATCCCAAGGAATGCTGAGCAATCCATGGGTGGAGCAGAGCAGGCCGTCGCACGCATCGGTGAGGAACCGGATGTCGTGACAGGTGAGGGTGCACCGGCCGCGCGCGCGCCGGCGGGACAGGCATCGGCAGGATGGAAGGTCCTGCCGATCGTGGAAGGGCTGGTGCTCTTGATCGCACTGGTCCTGCCATGGGTGCTGCAGGATTATCTCACGGTGTTCGCCACCCGCGTGGTGATCCTCGCGCTGTTCGCGCTGTCGTTCGACCTGGTGTGGGGCTATGCCGGCATCATGAGCTTCGGCCAGGCGCTGTTCTTCGGCGCCGCCGGCTACGGCGTGGCGCTGATGGCGCGCGACCTCAACGTCACCTCGATCCTTCTGATCCTGCCAGCCGGCATGCTGATCGGCCTCACCGCGGCGCTGCTGCTCGGCGGCTTCCTGCTGCTCGGGCGCTATCCCTCGAGCGTGATCTTCGTCTCGCTCGGCACCCTGACCGGTTCCTATGCGGCGGATCGGCTGGCGCGCGGCTGGTATTATCTCGGCGGCCAGAACGGCATCCCGTCGATCCCGCCGCTCACGCTCGGCAGCTACGAGTTCGAGGAAGGGCCGGTCTACTACTACATGGTGCTCGGCATCCTCGTGGTGGTCTATCTGCTCTGCCGCTTCCTGGTCCGCTCGCAATTCGGCCTCGCCCTTGCGGGCCTGCGCGAGAACGAGCAGCGCATCGCCTTTTTCGGCTACAAGGCGCAGCATCTGAAGGCGATCATCTTCGCGGTCGGCGGCACCATCGCCGGTCTCGCCGGCAGCCTCTACGCCTTCCACGAAGGCTTCGTCTGGCCCAACATGCTGGGCGTCGTGTTCTCGACCCAGGTCGTGCTCTATGTGTTGTTCGGCGGCTCCGGCACGCTGATCGGCGCCGTGATCGGCACCGTGATCATCGAGGGCGTCAGCTTCTGGCTGTCGGACAATTACCGCGATGTCTGGCCGATCATCCTCGGCGTGCTGCTGCTGCTCGTGATCATGTTCCGCCCGCTCGGGCTGGTCTCCTTCGTGCTCGGCGAGCGCGAGCGCGTCGGCAGCTTCGGCAAGGGACCAAACAAGAAGGCACCAAACAAGGCGCCAAAGCCCAAGGAGGCCGGCAATGCCGCTCCTTGAGGCGTCAGGCATCAGCAAGGTGTACGGCAAGCTCACCGCGCTCGACGGTGCGGCGCTGACCGTCGGCGAGAACGAGTTTCATGGCCTGATCGGCCCCAACGGCTCGGGCAAGAGCACGCTGATGAAATGCGTCGCCGGCGCCGAGGTGCCGACCACGGGCAAGGTCGCGTTCGTCAACACCGACATCACCGCATTCACGCCGACCGAGCGCGCCCGCGCCGGCATGAGCCTGAAATTCCAGATCACCTCCGTGCTGCCGACGCTGACGCTGTACGACAACATCCTGCTGGCGTTGCAGGCGCATTCGTCGCTGTTCGATCTCGTGCTCTCGCGCACCCGCAACCGACTGCACGATCAGGTCATGACGATGCTGACCCAGTTCCGTCTCGCCGATCGCGCGCATGATGCCGCAGCCGCATTGTCGCACGGCCAGCAGCAATGGCTCGAGATCGCGATGGCGCTCGCCGGCAAGCCGCGGCTGTTGCTGCTGGACGAGCCGACCGGCGGCATGAGCCTCGAGGAGCGCCGCGTCACCGGCGAGCTGTTGCAGCCGATCAAGCAGCATTGCTCGCTCGTCATCGTCGAACACGACCTCGATTTCATCCGCGACATCTGCGACCGCCTCACCGTGCTCGACCAGGGCAAGGTGCTGGCGTCGGGGACGGTCGCGGAAATCCAGGCCAACAAGAGTGTCCAGGAGATTTATCTTCGCCGTGCCTGACCAGTCCTTCCTCGATATAAGGCATCTCGATGCCGGTTATGGCCGCAGCCAGGTCCTGTTCGATGTCAACATCGGCATTCCCTGGCGCGGCGGCGTCGCCGTGCTCGGCCGCAACGGCGCCGGCAAGACCACGCTGATGAAGACCATCGTCGGCGAGCTTGCGAGCACAACGGGAGAGCTGTTCTTCGACGGCCGCGACATCACCCGCCGCCGCACCGAGGAGCGCGTACGCTCCGGCATCGGCTATGTGCCGCAGGAGCATTCGGTGTTCGCCCGGCTCTCGGTGCGCGACAACCTCGCCGTCGGCTCGCTGACCAATTCCGATACGAGCGCGGTCGATCGCGTGCTCGAGATCTTCCCCAAGCTCGGCCAGCGTCTCGACCAGCCGGCCGGCACGCTGTCCGGCGGCGAGCGCAAGATGCTGGCGATCGGCCGCGCCATGCTCGGCAATCCGAAGCTGCTGCTATTGGACGAGCCGACCGAAGGCGTCTGGATCGGCGTGATCGAGGAGATCACCGAGCGGCTGATCGAGCTCGCCAAGAGCATCTCGGTCGTGATCGTCGAGCAGCATCTCGACCTCGCACTGCGCGTCGCCGACTACGCCTATGTGCTGGACCGCGGCCGCGTCGCGCTGCAGGGCGGCGCAAGCGAGGTGCGCAACGATCCTGAACTGCTGCGGTATCTGGCGCCGTAGCAGGGGCGGCGTCAGCCGGCCGGGTCGATTTCCATGCGGTACCCCTTGAGCCGGGCAAGCGGCGCCAGGATCCGAAACAGGATTTTCTGCAGCAGGATTGGCGGGCCGGCGAGGTAGAGGTGATTGCGATAGGTATGCAGGAGCAGCGCGATCAGGAGAAAGTGCGGGTCGCCTTGCTTGGAGAACCAGTGCGTCCGCTTTGCCGCGATGCTGGCAAAATTCGCAAAGAACCGCAGGTGCTGCTGAGCCGGGGTGAACTCGACGGTGAACTCGGCGGGTTCTTCACCGGCGTTGGCGAAGAAATGCGGCTGCCCACGCGGCACGACAGCGCGCTCACCCGGCCCGATCGATTGTTCCTTGCCCGATATCACGACCTTGATGCGTCCCTTTCTGACCAAAAAATGCTCGTCCGCGCCTGGATGGACGTGCACCAGGGCATTGCCGCCGCCGGAGCCGCCCTGCTCGAGACGCAGATCGAAACGCGCGGTCGTTGGATCGTCCAGCGGCCCCGAAAAGATGAAGGTTTCCTTGTTGAAGGCGTTGACGAGCGTGAGACCTCGCTCGATGGACATGGTGAGAGTCATTGATCGATCCGGCGCTAGGTAACGGGAGTCGAAAGGCTCGCCGATCAGGCCACGAACGTATTGTAGAAATCGGACGTGGCGAGCGAGGCGTTGAGCCTCTGATGTTCCGGCGTCGCCGCTGCGCGGAAGAAGGCTCCGGGCGGCTTGCCCGTCATTGACTTGAACTCGTTGACAAGATGGGCCTGATCGTTGAACCCGCACGCATAGGCGATGTCCGCCCAGGCTCCTCCGAAGCGTCGCGACCCGATGACGTTCCCCATGCGCACGACGCGCGCGAATTGCTTCGGGTTGGTACCGACCAGTAGCTTGAAGCGGCGAGACAGCTGGCGCTCGCTGATATCAAGCTGGGACGCCAGTTGTCGCACCGACACTCGGGGGTCACCGAGCAGGTCAAGAACGGCGCGACGCACGAGCGGATCGGGGGCTCGGTCGCGCATCTGCCCGGTCAGAAAGTCCTCGAGCACCTCGGCCCGCGCGCCTGCGCCGCGAGCCTCGGCCAATGCCTCCCCCAGCAGCGACACTCTTGTGGTGCCGAAGACGTCGCTGAGCGGAATATTGACGTCCGTGAATTCATGGAGGGTTTCACCGAACAGAAGCGAGGCCGCCTCCGGCCTGAGGCGCACGAGGGCGGCTCCGATGGAGCCCAATGGGCGGATGGTGATGGCGCGGCTTTGGACCCCCGTCACAACTTGTCGATAATGGCCGGACTTGCCCAGCCTGTCCGACACCATCGGATCTCGGTAGTGGACGACCAGGAGGGGAAATACGGTCGGCAGCACTCTGACCGTCAGGGCTGTTGCCTCGGCGGCGGGGACATCGACGTCCCAGATTGCCTCAACGGCACTGGCGAGCTTGGGAGCAGGCCGTATGAATGTCGATCCAACCATGCTGCACGGCCGGATCTAGTCCCTGCGGGTTTCCGTTTCAACCCCTCGGCGTCTCATGCAGCCCGACATCACAAGTCGATGATCGCTCCGGGGCATTCGCGGCCGCAGATCGTGGAAGTGACGCGGATTGGGTCAGGGAGCTTGCCTGCCAGCTCATCCATTGCCGAAGGAGAGGAACCCCGGTTCCACAGGAACGAACAACGCCGGCTGCCGTTGGGCCGCAGGAGGAATTCACCAATGCGTTATCTTTCGATCATAACCCTTTGTGCTGTTGCCGTGATGAGCAGCGGTGCCGCGCTGGCACAGCATTCCGGCACCAAGTCGGAACAATCCGCGTGCTCGCGCGATGCGCAGCGCTTCTGCCGCAAGGATCTCGGCAATGACGGCGCCGTGCAGAGCTGCCTTCAGATGAAGCGGGCCAGCCTGAGCTCAAGCTGCAAGAAGGTCTTTGAGAGCCACGGCATGTAACCGTCACCAGCCGGCGCTGCGTAATGGGCCCGGGCGACGGCGGTCGGCGCCATCCGGCAGGTTGCGTCAGTCCAGCGTCGAGTAGATGGCGTTCGGCTGACGGCTCGACTTCACGTCATCGCTGGAGGCCTTGTCGGTGTAGCTATTGCCCAAATTGCTGCGGACATAGTTCACGACGGCTGCGACCTGGTCGTCATCCAGGAAGCCGCCAAAGCCAGGCATGGCCTTTTGCCCGTAGAGAACGAGATAGATCGGATAGCCTGCGCTCTCGAGGTTCTTGTTGCCGGCGAGCGCGGGATAGGCACCTGCGCCAACCGCGCCCTTGCCGTCGGGCATGTGGCAGCCCTGGCAGATGGTCGCATAGAGCGTCTTGCCGTCCCTGGCTGCGAAGGTATTGGCGCCGACCACGCCCGCCGAATCCGCAAAGCCAATCCGCGCAGGAAAGCTGATCGCCGCCATCGCCATCAGGCCGATCGCGAGGCATCGGGACGCGCGCCGTGCGCCGGGGACACCGCGAAATGAAATGCTGCTGCCGATCATGTCAGTTTCCTCCAACCGCGCGCTTGTGCAGCCGCTCAATAGCGGAGAGCGAAGACAGGATGGCGCCCTCCTGCCAGGCGTTGACATAGGAGCAATGCTCGCCGGCGAGGACGACGCGGCCGTCGATGGCGCACAGGTTCTTGTAGTGATCGCGCCGCGTATCCTGCTTCCACATGCCGAAGCAACCCAGCGTCCAGGGCACGCGGTGCCAGGACACGGCGATGCCGTTGTCGAATTCTTTCATCATCTGCGGATGCAGCTTGCTGCCATGTTCGAGGGCGCGCTTGACGCGGTCTTCCGGCGCCAGCGCGGTGAACTCGACCCCGGCGACGCCAAAGACATAAGCGCCGAGCAGCACGCCCTTGCCGGGGCTCAGATAATCCGTGCTGGGGTAGGATATCTGCCCGATCGGAAGGTCGGTGAAGCTGATGCCGCCATAGATCGCCTCGTCCTGTTCCCAGAATCGGCGCTTGAACTGCAGGCCGACCTTGGTCGACGGCGCGTATGGCACGGCCTCGATGGCGGCCTGCATGCTGGAGGAGAAGTTGGCCTTGATCTGGCTGAGAACCGACAGCGGAATCGTGCAGACGCACCAATCCGCCTTGAGCTGCTGCGTCGGTCCGTCGCCTTTTGCATTAGAATAGCTGATGGTGACGCCGTCATTGCCCTGGGCAATCTCGGTGACCTTGACGTTGAACGTGATGAGATGGTTGACCTTGGCCGCAAAGGCTTCCGCAATCCTTTCCATGCCGCCGACAGGCTGAAACAGGGTTTGCCCATATTCGTAGGTGAGCGGGAAGTTCAGATAGCTCCACAGCCGGGAATGCAGGATATCCTCGCGCGAGATCGGGGTGGACGGCGTCGGTGCGCCGTCGGGACCGCCGCCGGGATCCTTGTCACTGCCGCGCAGGGCGCTTGCTGTGGCCGCGCTGTATTTATAGTTCTTGTCGAGCGCGCCCCAGGTGCGCAGGGATTCGAGCAGGATCTCCCGATCCTCCTTGCTCACGGGCTCGTCGAGCTTGTCGGCATTGGTCGCCTTCGCCAGCAGCTCCGATACATAGCCGTTGTAGTCGGACATGATATGGCGCCAGCGCTGCGGCTTGCCGCCAAAGGCGTTGCTGTGATGCAGATAGGCGTTGACGTTGTGTTCGACGAACGCCTCCAGCTTCACGCCAAGCTGTCCGCAGTAATAGAGCAGGGCGCGGTGATGATAGGGAATGCGCCATGGCCCGGGATTGATATAGAGCCCCTTGTCGAAGTTGCAGGTCTGCGTGAAGCCGCCGAGCTCGGTGTAGGTGTCGCCGCCGCGCAGCGTCCACGAGCGGCCGCCGGCGCGCTCGCGATATTCGAGCACGGTCACCTTGTAGCCCGCCTTGCTCAATTCGAGCGCGGCCGTCATGCCGGCAAGGCCGGCGCCAAGCACTGCGACCGATGCGCCTTTCGGCGCGCCTTCAAGTTTTATCGGATCGGTAAAGTCGGACTCCGCGGCATGCCCGAGGCTGCTCATGGCCTGATAGAGCACCGCCGCGCTCGTGGTCGCCCCTATCATCGACAACAAATTTCTGCGCGTGAAGGAGGATGAATTCTGATCGTTCATTTGTGACCCTCCGGATTCTTCAGGCCAGCTACGCACCCCGTCTCGTAACTGTCGCAAATCCCGGTGACGTGCAGAGCGTCAGGGAACTTCGCGGTACCCTTGGTTGCATCGTTGAGTATCACACTGGCGACGATTCCTGGCAATCAGTTCAAGCGTTCCAAATCTGTCGCCTGAAATGTTCATCGTCGTGTCATGTGGGATTGGCGCGACCGTCATCGCGCGGGATCACGTGCCGCGATGATCGGCAGTGGCATCCATAATGCATTGGCATTGAGCAGGTCTCGCGAGGAACGTCGTGAGGTCTGCTCTTATCCGCGCTCGACAAGATGCGCGCGCGACGGCGCCGGCTCAAACCGGTCGGCGAAGTACTGCGTTTCGTGCGCGACCTGACCGTCGCGGAACTCCATGATGCTCACCACGTAAGACGGTTTGTCGTCATAGGTGAGAATGTACTCGGTGATCCACAGATCGCCGCTGCCGATCATGCGCCGGATCGTGAAGCGCTTCTTGTTCGGCTGCACCGTCCGGCTCTGCTGAATGTTGCGCCGGCCGCGGATCCGCTCGCCCGATTGCGGATAGTCGAGCACCGCATCCTCGCGATAGATATCATGCTCACGCTCGAAATCGCTCGCGTCGGAAGCGTCCCAATGGCGCTGCAGCGTCGCCCGCACGGCTTGATCGTCCATCGCAATCTCCCGGCTGTGCCCCGCGTGCATGATCTGGCGATCATCTACGCGTGGTTGGCAAGAGGAATGTGGTGGCGAAGGGCGGCTATGATCGAGAGGGCATGTCGCGAGAATGCTGCGACCCACTGGCCGAGCAACACATTCGGTGTCGTCCCGGCCTTGAGCCGGGACCCATAACCACCAATGCCAATTGTCTTGAAAAGCTGTGGCCACAGCGCGCTTCAACAACATGGCGCTGTGGTTATGGGTTCCCTGCTTTCGCCAGGACGACGGTTGGAGATAGTTTGCGCTACAGCAGTATTGCGACTCGCGGCAGCGACCTGTCTGTGCGCAAGCCGACCGCGCTTACTTCACCGCGGAGAAGCGGGTGTCGAACGAGTTCGTCTGCACGACCGGCGCGGAGCCGGCGAGTTGGGTCGACGATGCCGCGGGGGCCGGCGCGGCGGCGGCGGTGCTGGTCACCTGCGGCTTCGGCGCGGGCTTGGCGGCCTGCTTCGGTTCAGCCTTCGGGGCGACGCGAACCACCGATTGCGGCTTGGCCTCGGCGACCTTCGGCTTGGCCGGTGCGGCAGCGACCGGAGCCGGCGGCGGCGCGGTGGTCTTGCTGGCGTCGGCGGTGCCGCCGATGCCGACCTTCTGGGCAAAGCTGGAGAAGAAACCTTCGGACTTGTCGGACGTGTTGGCCGAGGCAACGCGGGCGGTCGACGACGTCGTCGCGACCACGGGCTCTTCCTGCTGGACCGCGAGATTGGGCCTGGGCGGATTGACCGTGCCGGGGATCGTGCCGGGCGCGCGCGCCAGCGACATCGACTGCAGCGCCTGGCTGTCGCCGCCTTCGGACAGACCGGTGTTTCCTTCGGGAATCTTCGAGGCGAAGATCGCGTTCATGCCGCCGTCGATGCCGGTGTTGAGGCGCGCCACGGGCGTGCCCTTGGAAACCAGCTTGGCGGTCTCGGCGGCGTCCTGCTGCTCCTTCTCGCGCACGGCGCTCACGATCTCCTCGGGGATCACGTAGGCCGGGCACTTCGCGGAGGCGTCGAACACCGGATCGCGCGTTGCGTTCGGCGCCTTGACCGCGTCGAACACGTACTTCTTCTCGCAGAAGTCGACCCTCGGCTCCTGCTTCGTCACCTCGAAATGATCATAGCCTTCCTTGATCATCTTCCAGAAAGGCATGTTCGGATTGTTGCGGTGCTTGGCCATGTTCACCGGCGTCATCCGGAACGGATAGGCCTGCAGTTGGAACGCCTTCTGGCCGCCGAAGAACGACTCGCGGCCGAGCGAATAGATTTCCGCGATCTGCTCGTCGGTCATTGCGTAGCAGCCGCGCGAGGAGCAGTCGCCATGCACCATCAGCTGCGAGCCGGTGCGGCCGAGCGCCTTGTCGAACGCGTTGGGATAGCCGGTGTTGAACGACAAATAGTAGGCCGACTGCGGGTTCATCTGGCTGGGGTTGATCGAGTAGAATCCCTCGGGCGCCTGGCGGTCGCCTTCGCGGACCTTCGGGCCGAGATCGCCCGACCAGCGGCAGATCGGATAGGTCTTGAGCAGTGCGAACTGGCCGGAGCGGGTCTGCTTCCAGACCTCGAGCTCGGCCTCCTGCTTGAACAGCCGCACCAGGATCGGCGACTGCATGTCCATGTCCTTCTCGGTCATGGCAGCGACGAGCTTTGGCGGGACCGGCTGGTTGGCCTTGGCGTTCTGGGCGAGCGAGATCTGGTCGCTGTCACAGCCGGCGAGCATGACACCCGCGGCGAGAACCGCCGAAGTCAGAAGCGCGCGTACGAGCGTGCGATGAGTCAAGTCCGAGCTCCACACCCACCGGGCGATTTTCGCGACCCCAACACGGCGAATATGCCCTGAAGCCATTGTGTAAAATATTAGCCTTCGACCACCCCTGCTCGCAACCTGAACCGAGGCTGACAGCCTTCACGGTAGCAGGCATGGTTCAAGGAACGTTAAAGACCCGGCTCGGGGCCCAATTACGGCAAAATCCGCCGATTTGGTCGAAAAATCCGCCCGTTTGGGCAGCTCAGCCCAGCTTGCGGCCGATATCCAGGAACTTCTGGCGCCGCTGTTTGCGAATCGCGTCCGGATCAAGATTTCGTAGGTCGTTGAACGCCTGGGCGATGGCATCGCCCGTGGTCGTGATCATCGCGGCGGGGTCGCGATGAGCGCCGCCGGAGGGTTCTTTCAGGATCTGGTCGATCACGCCGAAGCGCAGCATGTCCTGGGCGGTGATCTTCATGCTGTTGGCGGCTTCCTGCGCCTTGGTGCCGTCGCGCCACAGGATCGAGGACGCCGCCTCCGGCGAGATCACGCTGTAGATCGCGTGCTCCATCATCAGGACGCGGTTGGCGGTGGTGATGGCAATGGCGCCGCCCGACATGCCTTCGCCGGTGACGATCGCGACGTTGGGCACGCCCAGCGACAGGCAGGCGTCGATCGAGCGCGCGATCGCCTCGGCCTGGCCGCGCTCCTCGGCGCCGATCCCGGGATAGGCGCCGGCGGAATCGACGATCGACAGCACCGGGACGCCGAACCGGTCGGCCATCTCCATCAGGCGCACCGCCTTGCGGTAGCCTTCGGGGCGCGCCATGCCGAAATTGTGCTTGATGCGGCTGTCGGTGGTGGCGCCCTTCTCCTGGCCGACCACGCAGATGCTCTCGCCGCGGAAGCGGCCGAAGCCGCCGATCAGGGCCTCGTCGTCGGCAAATTTGCGGTCGCCGGCCATCGGGGTGAATTCGGTGATCAGGCCGCCGATGAAATCGGTGAAGTGCGGCCGCTGCGGATGCCGCGCCACCAGCGTCTTCTGCCACGGCGTCAGATTGGCATAGAGGTCGGTGAGGGCCTGCGCCGCCTTGTCCTCGATCCGCGCGACCTCGTCGCCGATGTCGCTGCCGCTTGCGGCAAGCGCACGCAACTCGTCGATCTTGGATTCAAGCTCGGCGACGGGTTTTTCGAAGTCGAGATAGCTGCGCATCGGGTCGGGCATCAACTCAATATAGGGAGGAACAATGCGAGGGGCGAAGCGGTTTTGGCGGTGGCAAGAGAAGTTTTGTAACTTCAATCGGTTAACGCGCATTCGGGCGGAATGCACGCTTCGGGATCGCAGGCAGGTGACGCTCTTTCTGCGGAGACGACGCGGAAGTCAAGGTGGATTGCTCGTAGCCCGGGTGGAGCGAAGCGTAATCCGGGGAGCTCGATTGGCGGAAATACCCTTCCCGGATTTCGCTGCGCTCCATCCGGGCTACGGACCGTTACGATTTCTCCGCCAGCGGATGCAGGTCGCGGACCAGGCTCTTCAGCCGCTCCTCGACCACATGGGTGTAGATCTGGGTGGTCGAGATATCGGTATGGCCGAGCAGGGTCTGCACGATGCGCAGGTCCGCGCCATTGTGCAGCAGGTGGCTGGCGAAGGCGTGGCGCAGCACGTGCGGGGAGACCAGCCGCGGCGCGAGGCCGGAGGCGGCCGCGAGCTCCTTCAGGTCGCGGGCGAAGTGCTGCCGGGTCAAATGGCCGCTCTCGCCGGAGGAGGGAAACAGCCATTTCGATGGCGCTGCTTTCTTCGCCTTCGGCTGCATCACCTCCAGCGCGGCGAGGTAATCCGCCATCGCCTGGCGCGAGGCATCGTTCAGCGGCACCAGCCGCTCCTTGTTGCCCTTGCCGCGCACCACGATCATCCGCGCATCGCGCCGCGCCGCGGAGACCGGCAGCGATACCAGCTCGGAGACGCGCAGCCCGGTGGCGTAGAGCACCTCGAGCAGGCAATACAGCCGCAGCGCGCGCAGCCGCTGGGCCGGCGAGACGTCGGTCTGGGTCAGCTCCTTGGCGCGGGTCAGCATGCGGTCGACGTCGGCAATCGACAGCACCTTGGGCAGGCCGCGGCCGCGCTTCGGGCCGGACAGGATCGCGGCCGGATCGTCGCTACGGATACGTTCGTTGAGCAGGAAACGGTAGAGATGCCGCATCGCCGACAGCCGCCGCGCCACGCTGGTCGACTTGAAGCCGCGCGTGTCGAGGTCAGCGAGGTAGCCGCGCAGCGCCTCGGTGTCGGCGGTGGTGAAATCGGCGCCGGCATGGGCGAGGTAATCGGAGAAATCGGTGAGGTCGCGCCGGTAGGCGTCGAGCGTGTTGCGGCCTGCGCCCTGTTCCGCGGCGAGCATGTCGAGGAACAACGCGGTCAGCTTGGCGTCGGAGGACTTGGTTTTGGTCTTGGCGGGAGCTTTGGCAGCAGCGGGCATGCCAGAATCATAGCGCCTATTTCTTGAGGAACTTATCCGGCGGGATGGTCACGCTCATTTCCCGCGGTTTCGGGTGCACGAAATTGGCCAGCGCGAAGACGATGCCGTAGCCGATCCCGAAAATCACGGCGACGACCGTCAGGAAGCGGAACAGGCTGGGCATGGAGGCGACTCAGGCGGCGAATTAACCAATGAAATCATCCAACATGTTCCCCGCGCCGTTGCAAGAGTCGCTGGTAACGGTGTCGCCGGGGGTAGTATAGGTGGCTCGAATTCTGAACAAATCGTCCCAATATCCGAGCTTTTTGATGTCCGACGCAGCCGTCCCGGCGCCCACCCACCCGACCCTGGAGGCCGATATCACGGCCGCCCTGGGGACGCGGTCGATCGTGCTGGTGGGCATGATGGGGGCCGGCAAGTCGACCATCGGCCGGCGGATGGCGGTGCGGCTCAAGCTGGCATTCACCGACGCGGACACCGAGATCGAGGCGGCGGCGGACATGACGATCCCGGAGATTTTCGAGACCCATGGCGAGGCTTATTTCCGCGACGGCGAGGCGCGGGTGATTGCCCGCATCCTCGACAGCGGCCCGATCGTGTTGGCGACCGGTGGCGGCGCCTTCATGCGTGAGGAAACCCGCAAACGGATCAGCGACAAGGCGATCTCGATTTGGCTCAAGGCCGACAGTGATATCATCATGCGCCGGGTCCGCCGCCGCGCCGATCGTCCGCTGTTGCAGACCGCCGATCCCGAGGCGACCGTGAACCGGCTGCTCAGCGAGCGCGAGCCGGTCTACCAGAACGCCGATCTGACGATCGCCTCGCGCGACGTGCCGCACGACCGCATTGTCGACGAATGCCTTGAGGCCCTGCACGCGCATCTGTGCGGCGTGCGTCCGGCCGGCGAGCCACCATCTGATGGATTGAACGCGACCTCATGACTGCGCCCTTGAAACACTCCGCTTCCGTTACCGTCGACGTCGCGCTCGGCGACCGCGCCTATGACATCGTCATCGGCCGCGACGTGTTGACCTCGCTGGGCGAGCGGGTCGCGGCGCTGCGGCCCGGCGTGCGCACCGCCATCGTCACCGATCGCACAGTCGCCAAACACTGGCTGGAGCCGGCCGAGGCGTCGCTGGCGGCCGCGGGCGTGCCGACCTCCCGGATCGTCGTCGAGGAGGGCGAGGGCTCAAAGAGCTACGCCACCCTGACGCAGGTCAGCGAGGCGCTGATCGCGGCGAAGATCGAGCGCAACGATCTGGTGATCGCGCTCGGCGGCGGCGTGGTCGGCGATCTCGCCGGCTTCGCGGCCGCGATCCTGCGCCGCGGCGTCGATTTCGTGCAGGTGCCGACCTCGCTGCTGGCGCAGGTCGATTCCTCCGTCGGCGGCAAGACCGGCATCAAC
The DNA here is from genome assembly GCF_049075665.1 of Bradyrhizobium sp. B120. Lineage (NCBI taxonomy): Bacteria > Pseudomonadati > Pseudomonadota > Alphaproteobacteria > Hyphomicrobiales > Nitrobacteraceae > Bradyrhizobium > Bradyrhizobium sp. B120. Next base: position 444,517 of record NZ_CP185242.1, read on the forward strand.
TCGCCGCAGGGCAAGAACCTGATCGGCGCATTCCACCAGCCGGTGCTTGTCATCGCCGACACCTCGGTGCTCGACACGCTGTCACAGCGCCAGTTCCGCGCCGGCTACGCCGAGGTCGCGAAATACGGTATCCTCGGTGACGCGGCCTTCTTCGCCTGGCTCGAGAAGAACCATGCCGACATCTTCTCGGGCGGCGCGGGGCGCGAGCACGCGATCGCAACCTCCTGCCGCGCCAAGGCCGCCATCGTCTCCCGCGACGAGCGCGAGACCGGCGAGCGCGCGCTGCTCAATCTCGGTCACACCTTCGGCCATGCGCTGGAAGCCGCGACCGGCTTCTCCGACCGCCTGTTCCATGGCGAGGGTGTCTCGGTCGGCATGGTGCTCGCGGCGGAATTCTCCGCGCAGCTCGGCATGATTTCATCCGACGATGCGGCCCGCATCGCGCGTCATCTTTCCGCGGTAGGATTGCCGACGCGCCTGCAGGATATCGCAGGCTTCACGCAGGAAGGGCTTGCCGATGCCGACGCTCTGTTGGCGCTGATGGCGCAGGACAAGAAGGTCAAGCGCGGCAAGCTCACCTTCATCCTGCTGGAGGCGGTCGGCCGCGCCGTGATTGCCAACAATGTCGAGCCTCAGCCGGTGCGCGACTTCCTGCAAGCCAAGCTGAAGGCTTAGAGCGGGATGACTCTTCTTCGAATCGTCATCCCACTCTATCTCTTTGATTTGAGCATGATCTTTTCGGAAAACCGCTACACACTTTTCCGGATCATGCTCTAGCCACGGATCAACTCAGTGGGCTGGTTAACCTTCTCGATCGTGCTGCTCTGTCTGCTCGTCTCCGCCTTCTTCTCGGCGAGTGAGACGGCGCTGACCGGCGCCTCGCGCGCCAGCATGCTGCGGCTCTCAAAGCAGGGCAACAGCGACGCCACGGTGGTCTCGAGCCTGATGGCGATGCGCGAGCGGATGATCGGCGCGCTGCTGCTCGGCAACAATATCGCCAATATCGGCGCCTCCGCGCTCGCCACCGGCATCTTCACCGCCTGGTTCGGCGATGTCGGCGTGCTTTATGCCACCGGTGTGATGACGGTGCTGGTGGTGATCTTCGCGGAAGTGCTGCCCAAGACCGTCGCCATCAATGCGCCGGACCGCGTGTCGCTGCTGGTGGCCCGGCCGATGCGGCTGACGGTGTTCGTGCTCGGGCCGCTTCTCACCATCATTGAAGGGATCGTCCGCGCCCTGATGCGGCTGCTTGGCATCAAGATCGGCGCGCATCAGGCCATCCTGTCGCCGACCGAACGCCTGCGCGGTGCGGTCGATCTGCTGCATCACGAAGGCAAGGTCGAGAAGCAGGACCGCGACATGCTCGGCGGGTTGCTGGACCTCAGCGAGCTGCAGGTCTCCGACGTGATGGTCCACCGCACCGAGATGACCATGGTCAATGCCGACCTGCCGCCCGAGGAACTGGTACGCGAGGTGCTGGCGAGCGAATACACCCGCATCCCGCTGTGGCGGGAGAAGCCGGAGAACATCGTCGGCGTGCTCCACGCCAAGGATCTGCTGCGCGCGATGCGTGCCAATGAGGGCGACATGTCGGCGATCGATGCCTCGGCGATCGCGCTGCCGCCCTGGTTCGTGCCGGAGATGCGCCCGGTCTCCGAACAGCTGAAGGCGTTCCGCCGCCGCAAGACCCACTTCGCCCTGGTGGTCGACGAGTATGGCGAGGTCGAAGGCATGGTGACGCTGGAGGACATCCTGGAGGAGATCGTCGGCGACATCTCCGACGAGCACGATGTCGTCGTCGCCGGCGTGCGCGCCCAGCCGGACGGCTCGGTCGTGGTCGACGGCTCGGTGCCGATCCGCGACCTCAACCGCGCGATGGACTGGCGCCTGCCGGACGAGGAGGCAACCACGGTCGCCGGCCTCGTGATCCACGAGGCGCGGTCGATTCCCGATCGCGGCCAGAGCTTCACCTTCCACGGCTTCCGCTTCCGCGTGCTCCGTCGCGAGCGCAACCGCATCACCGCGCTGCGCATCGTCGCCGTCCCGCGCGAGGCCGCCGAACTCGACGAGAAGAAACCGAAGCGGGCGGGGACGGCGTTCTAGTTCGCGTAGGCAGTCTGCATGCACCGTCACCCTGAGGAGCCGCGAAGCGGCGTCTCGAAGGGTCGACGGCCACCAGCCGGGCCGTGCATCCTTCGAGACGCGCTACGCGCTCCTCCAGCGACAAAGGCGAAGCCTTTGCGCGGGGATGATGGGTTAGGGAGTGGCGCTAGCCTACTCGATATCGATCGTGATGCCCGACAGCTTCCACGCGCCGTCGGAGGGGATGAAGCCGAGCTGATACTTCACCTGCTTCGGCGTGGTGTCGAAATGGCCTTTCAGCCGCAACACGCCCTTGTCGTCGATCTTGGCGTCCTCATCGAGGACGATCGGCTTGGCGACCACGGCGTCGAACACCGCGTGCTTGTCGACCAGATCCTTGAAGATCGTCTTCAGCTTGTCCGGCGAAAACTGGTCGCGGAACGGCTTTGAGATCTTGGCGTGGAACACGGTGAAATTGTTCGCGGCCACCGCATCGTTGAGCGAGACCAGGATGCTCTTGATCAGCACCTCCTGGACGAACGGGCTCGGCATATCCAGCGCCGCGGCCGGGCGGATCGCGCAGATCAGGAGCAGGCCGGCGGCGGCGACCATCGACCGGAAACGTGGCCAGCAAGCGATCATCAATGGCCCCATATCAAGCGTGGCGATGCGGTCCGTCATTTGCCTGCTCAGACATGGAGCGGGTCCATCGCCGGGAGTCTTGTTCTCAATAACGGAAAACCACTGCTTCGTCTTGAGCCAAGCGCGGAGTTAGCGCGGCTTTTCCCCGGGGCCGTGGGCATGGATCGCCAGCGCGTGCACCGAGCCGGCGAGTTCCTGCGCCAGCGTCGCATTTATCATGCGATGGCGTTCGATCCGGCTCTTCCCTTCGAAGGCCGGAGACACAATATATACCCTGAAATGCGTCTCGCCGCCTGGCCTGTGGCCGGCGTGGCCCTCATGCAGATGTGACTCATCGACCACGTCGAGGCTTTCGGGCAAGAAAGCTTCACGCAACTTGTTTATGATAGCGTCTTTGGTGCTCATGGCGGCGGAGTTAGGTCCGCGACGGCTTTTCGTCAATGGTGCAAGCGGGAAACGAGGTCTGCGCAATGTCAAGACTTGAAGATTTGTGCATTGCGTAGTCAAAGAGAACATGCCGATCGATTCATCAAAATTCTTCGACTCCATTCGCATCAAGCCGACCAAGGTGAGTGCGAAGCGCCAGGCGCAAGCCGGTGAGCAGGCCGTTGCCTGCGAGTGGGCGGGTTGCCAGAACAAGGGCGCGCACCGCGCCCCGAAGGGCCGCGAGAATTCGCGCGAGTATTGGCACTTCTGTCTCGATCACGTCCGCGAGTACAACCAGTCCTACAATTTCTTCCAGGGCATGAATCCTGACGACGTCGCGCGCTACCAGAAGGACGCGCTGACCGGCCACCGGCCGACCTGGAAGATGGGCGCCAACAACGGCAAGAAGGAGAGCGGTCTCGACGCCGCCTCCGATCCGTTCCACGTGTTCTCCGAGCTCAACGGCCGCGGCCGCTGGCGCCCCGGTCCGGGTGGCGCGGAGCCCAAGCCCGAGACCCGCAAGGTCATGAACGCCGAGCGCAAGGCGCTGCTGGTGATGGGGCTCGGCGCCGGCGCGACACTCGAAGACGTCAAGTCGAAGTACAAGGCGCTGGTGAAGCAGCACCATCCCGACGCCAATGGCGGCGACCGCTCCACCGAGGATCGCCTGATCGAGATCATCAAGGCGTATAATTATCTGAAGACCGTGGTGCGTGAGGCCTGATCTCTCGCCTCCGTCGCCCCTGCGAAAGCAGGGGCCCATAACCACCGGCGGTCATTGTTCTATCCAGATGTCGAGCCGATCGCGCCATTGATGGGCCGCGGCGTATGGGTCCCTGCTTTCGCAGGGACGACGGCGGAGTTTGTGGCTTCGTCATCGTCCAACGGTGCGGTTTCGTAGCCCGGATGAAGCGTAGCGCAATCCGGGGCTCTTCCATCCGCGGTCACACCGTTCCCGGATTTCGCGGCGCTCCATCCGGGCTACGGTTCGCGGTTAGCTCTCAACCCTTCGGCACTGCCCCGACATAGGACGAGCTCGGCCGGATCAACCGTCCGGTGCGCCGCTGTTCCAGCGCGTGTGCGGTCCAGCCGGCGGCGCGGGCGGTGGCGAAGATCGGCGTGAACGCCTGCCGCGGGATTTCCAGCCCATCGAGCAGGATCGCGGTGAAGAACTCGACATTGGTCTCGAGCGGCCGCTCCGGGTTCTTCTTGCGAAGCGCTGCGCGGATATAGGCCTCGACCTCGCCGGCAAACGGCAGGTCGGCGCCGCTGGCCTCCAGGCGCTCAATCGCGACCTTGAGCACGTCGGCGCGCGGGTCGCGCACGCGATAGACGCGGTGGCCGAACCCCATCAACCGTTCGCCATGCGCCAGCGCGCCGTCGACCCAGGGTTGGATGCGCTCGCGGGTGCCGATGGCGTCCAGCATCTCCAGCACCGGCTCCGGCGCGCCGCCATGCAGCGGGCCGGTCAGCGCGCAATAGCCGCCGGTGATCGCCGCGAACAGATCGGCCTGGGTCGAGGCGATCACTCGCGTCGTGAAGGTCGATGCATTCATGCCGTGGTCGCAGACGGTGACGAAATAGGCGTCGAGCGCCGCAACCTCGCGCGGCTCGGCCTTGCGCCCCCGCAGCATCCGCAGCGTGTCGGCGGCGTGGCTGGCATTCGGGTCCGGCGCGATCGGGGCATGTCCCTTGGCGTGCTGGACCAGGGCGCCCGCGATCACCGGGAAGGCGCCGACGATGGTTGCCTCGTGCTCCAGCCCGTTCTCGCCGCGGAGGCCTGCGATCGCGGCCCGGAAGCCGTCGACAACAGACATGCCGCGCGTCGCCGGCAGCAGGTCCGGCAGCCGCGCGAAGGCGCGTTCGCGGGCGGCGCCGAGGCTGGCGCGGACATTGGCTTCGCTCAGCGACTTGCCGGTGGCGCCGTTCCACAGCCGTGCCGTGACGCCCTCGAAGCTCGACTTGTCTGCGAGGTTGGCGACGTGCTCGCCGGCGATGATCAGTTCGCCGCGCTCGCCGTCGACATGGCTCAACACGGTCTCGGCGGCGGGGACGCCGTCCAGACCGATCTGGCTCTTGGTGAGAATCATGTTCATGGCCCGATCTCCTTGCTTCACCCCTTCAAGGTCGGGCCTCTCGACGAGTTGATCAATCTTGATTATATAAATCAATATGAAAAAATCCGCCGAGCTCTACCTCTCCGCCCGGGAGGCCGCCGCCGAGCTCGCGATCTCGCCGGCAACCCTCTACGCCTATGTCAGCCGCGGCCTGATCCGCTCCGAGCCGTCGCCGGATTCGCGCAGCCACCGCTACCGCGCCGAGGACATCAGGGGGTTGAAGGAGCGCCGCGTACCGTCGCCGGAGCCGCGCGGCTTTCGCAATTTCGATGCGGACCTGCCGGTGATGGATTCGGCGATCGCAACCATCACCGAGCAAGGCCCGATCTATCGCGGCGTGAACTGCGTCGATCTCGCCCAACGCGACACGCTGGAGCATACCGCGACGCTGCTGTGGGACGTCACCGGCGTCGATCCGTTCGCGCCGGACAATTGTCCGCATGTCTCCGATGAGATGCGCGCGATCGCCGAGGCCGCGCGCCGCGCCCAGCCGATCGACCGCACCGTCGCCGTGCTGGCGCTGGCGGCGAGTGCCGATCCCGGCGCCTTCACCCGCGCGCCCGATGGCCGCGCGATGGTCGGCGGGCGCATCCTGCGGCTGCTGGTTGCGACCATGCTGAATGCCGTGCCATCGGCCGAGCCGCTGCATGAGCAGGTGGCGCGGGTCTGGACGCCGGACAACAAGCACGCGCCCGATCTGATTCGCCGTGCGCTGGTGCTGCTCGCCGATCACGAACTGAATGCCTCGACCTTCACGGCGCGCTGCGCGGCATCGACCGGCCTCAATCTCTACGACTCCGTCATCGCGGGTCTCGTCGCGCTGAAGGGGCCGATGCATGGCGGCGCCGGCGTGCTCGCCTCGCGCCTGGTCAGGACCATGATCGACAACGACGTTGCACCTGTGGTCCGCGAGCGGGTCGCGCTCGGCGAGCGCTTCGCCGGCTTCGGGCACGGCGTCTACAAGAAGGGCGATCCGCGCGCGATCTCGCTGCTCGAGGCGCTGACGCGGGCCGGCGCGCCGCGCAAATTCACCAGGGAAGTGCCGGAGCGGATCGCGGAAGCAACCGGCGAGTTCGTCAACATCGATTACGCGCTGGCGGTGCTGGTGCATGCGCTACGGATGCCCGCAGGCAGCGAGCTCGCGCTGTTCGCGATGGCGCGCAGCGTCGGCTGGATCGCGCATGCGAGCGAGCAGCTTCAGCTAGGCAAGCTGATCAGGCCTCGCGCGCGTTATGTCGGCCCGGCACCGGGGCGGGCCGACATAACCAACAGCATTTAGCTATTTCGCCGGCTTGGCCGGTTCGATCAGGCCGCCGCCATGCCGGCGGCGGATGGTCCAGATCGCCAGCGACAGGATGACGGCGGCGCCCGCGACCGCGAACATCCACAGGTGCTTGCCGACATGCTGATGATGCGGCAGGCCGGCATAGTCGTGCAGCGCGGTGACGGCGAGCACGCCGGGCAACACATGCGCCGGTGCCCAGAGCAGGATCGCGGGGATGTTGATCGCGTAGAAGCGTGCCGGCGGCATGTCGAGCGCACCGGCGGTGATAGGCACGAAGGCGCGAATCGGCGGCACGAAGCGGGCGAAGAACACCGCAAGCACGCCCCAGCGGTTGAAGAAGGCCTCGCTCTGCGCGACCACCCGCGGGTAATTGGAGAGCGGCCAGGCCGACAGGATCTCGCGCTGGCTGCGGTGACCGATCAGATAGGCCGTGCCGTCGCCGAGCATCGCGCCGGCGGCCGCGGCGGCGAGCACCGGCACGAGCTTCAATTCGCCGCCCGGGACCAGCGCGCTCAGCGCCAGGATGATGGTCGAACCCGGCACCAGCGAGCCGACCACCGGGACAGCTTCCAGCAGGGCGGCCAGAAACAACGTCAGATAGGCGAGCCAGGCATGGGCCGAAACGAACGCGATCAAAGGGTCAAGGAATGAAGTCACTGAATTCCTGGGTGGTGATGAAACAGGTCCGAGAGCTAACAACTCCCCGCCGGGCTGAAAAGTGCCTGCGGACAAGCCGCCGTGGCGCTGCGGCGAAAGTACGGCGGGATTTGCAGAGCAGCCTTCCAAAAACCGAGTTTCGCGCCTATCTTTATGATACAACAACGGAACTTTGATTTGCCCGTGGGCTTCTGCCGGCCGATGCTCTCTGCTAGGCTTGTGCGTAGCACCCCATCCGCAGCCAAATGACCTAAATCTGGTTTCGGGAATGCCCGGGACCTCGGAGGATGAATGACGACGGCCGTCCAGACCAAAGCGCAAGAACCCGTCGGGTTGCCCGACATGAAGGTGTCGGTTCGGCAGGTCTTCGGGATCGATAGCGATCTGGAAGTTCCCGCCTATTCCGAAGTCGATCCGCATGTGCCGGAAGTCGATAGCGACTATCGCTTCGACCGCGCCACCACGCTCGCGATCCTCGCCGGCTTTGCCAAGAACCGCCGCGTGATGGTCACGGGCTATCACGGCACCGGCAAGTCGACCCACATCGAGCAGGTTGCGGCCCGCCTCAACTGGCCCTGCGTGCGCGTCAACCTCGACAGCCATATCAGCCGTATCGATCTCGTCGGCAAGGACGCCATCGTGGTCAAGGAAGGCAAGCAGGTCACGGAATTCCGCGACGGCATCCTGCCCTGGGCGCTGCAGCACAACATCGCGCTGGTGTTCGACGAATATGATGCCGGCCGCCCGGACGTGATGTTCGTGATTCAGCGCGTGCTGGAAGTCTCCGGCCGCCTGACGCTGCTCGACCAGAACAAGGTGATCAAGCCGCATCCGGCGTTCCGCCTGTTCTCGACCGCCAACACGGTCGGCCTCGGCGACACCTCGGGCCTCTATCACGGCACCCAGCAGATCAACCAGGGCCAGATGGACCGCTGGTCGATCGTCACCACGCTGAACTACCTCGCCCATGACGAGGAAGTTGAGATCGTGCTGGCGAAGGCGAAGCACTATCGCACCCAGGAAGGCCGCGACATCGTCAACAAGATGGTGCGGCTGGCCGATCTCACCCGCAATGCGTTCGCCAATGGCGACCTGTCGACGGTGATGAGCCCGCGCACGGTGATCACCTGGGCCGAGAACGCCGACATCTTCAACGATATCGGCTTCGCGTTCCGCGTCACCTTCCTCAACAAGTGTGACGAGCTGGAGCGGCCGCTGGTCGCCGAGTTCTACCAGCGCTGCTTCAACGTCGAGTTGCCGGAATCCTCGGTCAACGTGGCGCTCAGCTAGTCCATGCCGAAAATCTCCGTCGAGCGCACAGTCACACAGACGAAGAAAGCGGTGCTCGGCGGATTGCTCCGCTACAACAACGAGAAGATGGGGAAGCAGAAGTACAAGCGCTTCGCCATCTCGCTGCGGCAAGGCGACGAGATCGTCGGCGGCATCGTCGGCGAGGTCTGGACCGCGGTGTTGTTCATCCAGCTGTTCTGGATGGAGCAGAAGTTTCGCAACAAGGGTTTTGGCGCGAAGCTGATCAAGGCGATCGAAGACGAGGCGCGGCGCTTCGGAGCCACGCAATCCTATCTGGATACGATGAGCTTCCAGGCGCCGGGTTTCTACCGCGCCAATGGATATAAAGAGTTCGGTTCGATTGAGGGGTATCCCGGCGGCGTCACGCGCCACTGGTTTACGAAATCGCTATGACAACCTCCAATATCAAATTCCGTCCCGGATCGAAGGAAGCGCCGACCGAGCCGTTCAAGCGCTCGGTGTCGGCGTGCCTGAAGGCGATCGCCAAGAAGCCGGAGCTCGAGGTCAGCTTCGCTGCCGAGCGGCCGGGGCTTGCGCCCGGCAAGGCGCGGCTGCCGGAGCCGGCGCGCAAGATGACCAAGCGCGATGCGGCGATCGTGCGCGGCCATGCCGATTCGATCGCGCTCAAGATCGCCTGTCACGATCCCAAGGTGCATCGCAAGCTGATGCCGGGCAATCCGCAGGCGCGCGGCGTGTTCGAGGCGGTCGAGCAGGCGCGCGTCGAGGCGATCGGCTCGCGGCGGATGGCCGGCGTTGCGAAGAACCTCACCGCGATGCTCGACGATCATTTCCACCGCGGCAAGTATGACGAGATCACCGACCGCGCCGATGCGCCGCTGTCGGATGCGCTGGCGATGCTGGTGCGCGAACGCCTGACCGGCATGGCGCCGCCCGCGGCCGCCAAGAAGATGGTCGATCTCTGGCGTCCGACGCTGGAGGACAAGATCGGCTCGCGGCTCGACCAGCTCAGCCGTTTCACTGAGGACCAGGCGAGGTTCGGTGACATGGTCCACGATCTGCTGTCGGCGCTCGATCTCGGCGACGACCGCAACATGGATTCCGACGACGACGAGGACCAGGACGAGAACCAGGACGGCGAGAACGATCAGTCCGGCGCCGAGGGCTCGCCCGATTCCGACGCCGCGCAGGAGATGAGCGCCGACCAGGCCCAGACGAGCGCGGAAGAGATGAGCGAAAGCGCGATGGAGAGCGCGCAGGCCTCCACGTCAGACACGTTCGACGACGGCGAACTCGGCGACGACGAGACGCCGGGCGAGGCGACCCGGCCGAATTCCCGCGGCCAGAACGAGCCGCGTGGTCCCGAATACCATGCGTTTGCGCCGAAGTTCGACGAGGTAATTGCCGCGGAAGATCTCTGCGACCACGACGAGCTCGAGCGGCTGCGCTCCTATCTCGACAAGCAGCTCGCGCATTTGCAGGGCATCGTGGCGCGGCTCGCCAACCGCCTGCAACGCCGCCTGATGGCGCAGCAGAACCGCGCCTGGGACTTCGATCTCGAGGAAGGCATCCTCGATCCGGCGCGGCTGTCGCGCGTCGTCACCGATCCCTATCATCCGCTGTCCTTCATGCACGAGAAGGAGGCGACCTTCCGCGACACCGTGGTGACGCTGCTGCTCGACAATTCAGGTTCGATGCGCGGTCGTCCAATCACGGTTGCCGCGACTTGCGCCGACATCCTGGCGCGCACGCTGGAGCGTTGCGGCGTCAAGGTCGAAATCCTGGGCTTCACGACCCGCGCCTGGAAGGGCGGGCAGTCGCGCGAGGCGTGGCTTGCGGCCGGCAAGCCGGCCAATCCGGGCCGCCTCAACGACCTGCGTCACATCATCTACAAGTCGGCCGACGCACCGTGGCGTCGTGCGCGCAAGAATCTCGGCCTGATGATGCGCGAGGGCCTGCTCAAGGAGAACATCGACGGCGAGGCGCTCGACTGGGCGCACAAGCGTCTGCTTGCGCGTCCCGAGCAGCGCCGCATCCTGATGATGATCTCCGACGGCGCGCCGGTCGACGATTCCACGCTGTCGGTCAATCCCGGCAACTATCTCGAGCGGCATCTGCGCCACATCATCGAGGAGATCGAGACCCGCTCGCCGGTCGAGCTGATCGCGATCGGCATCGGTCATGACGTGACGCGCTACTATCGCCGCGCGGTCACCATCGTGGATGCCGAAGAGCTTGGCGGCGCCATCACCGAAAAGCTCGCCGAGCTGTTCAGCGAGACCCACGGCTCGGCACCCGCACCGGGCACGCGGCGCCGCCTCCACTCGTGAGACATGCGCTCTCACGTTAGCCGCCGCCATGTCCTGCACGGGATGGCGGCGGGGCTGTCGACCGCGGCATTGCCGCGTCTCGCGCAGGCACAGGGCGCGAGCCAGCCGGCACTGACGCCGGGACCGCCCGGCCGGCCGGGCCGTCACCGCGTCGACGAACCCGCCGCGGTCGAGGTCAACGCGCGGCCGCTGCCGTCGTTCGATATCCGCGATCGTGCGCGGGTGCGGTTCGGCGCGCTGGAATATCGCAGCGGCCTGATCCTGACCTCGTCATTCGCCGGCTTTGGCGGCCTGTCCGCGCTGCGGCTCGATGCCAAGGGCGAACGCTTCATCGCGGTCAGCGACCAGGGCACCTGGTTCACCGGCCGCATCGTCTATCGCGGCCGGGAGATCGCCGGGCTCGACGATGTCGAGGCGGCGCCGCTGCTCGATGCCCACGGCAAACCGATCACCGCGACCCGCGGCTGGTACGATTCGGAATCGCTCGCGCTCGACGGCTCGATTGCCTATGTCGGGCTCGAGCGGGTCAACCAGGTGCTGCGCTACGATTTCGCCAAGGGCTTCACCCGTGCGCGCGGCGAGGTGGTGCCGCTGCCCGCGGCGGCGCGCAAGCTACCCATCAACAAGGGGCTCGAGGCGCTCGTCTTCGTGCCCAAGGTCATGCCCAAAGCCACACCGGCGAGCCCGCCGCTGGCCGGTACGCTGATCGCGCTCTCCGAACGCGGGCTCGATGCCGGCGGCAACCTGATCGCCTTCCTGGTCGGCGGCAAGACGCCGGGCCAGTTCAGCGTCCGCCGTACCGAGAATTTCGACATCAGCGACGCGGTCCTGCTGCCGTCGGGCGATCTGTTGATCCTGGAGCGGAAATTCTCCTGGCTCGGCGGCGCCGGCATTCGCATCCGCCGCCTCGCTTTGTCCGACATCGCGCCCGGCGCCGTCGTCGATGGTCCGGCGATCTTCAATGCCGACCTCGGCAACGAGATCGACAACATGGAAGGCATCGACGCCCATGTCACTGACGAGGGCGAGACCGTGCTGACCATGGTTTCCGACGACAATTTCTCCCTGATCCAGCGCAATTTGCTGCTGCAATTCACGCTGGTGGACTGAGGCTTCTCTTCACCCTCCCCTGGAGGGGGAGGGTCGGCTCACATGGAGCGCAGCGAAATGTGAGCCGGGGTGGGGTGATCTCTCAACACGGACAGTTATCGGGTGGAGGTACTGTCACCCCACCCCGTATCGCATCTCGCTGCGCGCGATGCGATACGACCCTCCCCCTCCAGGGGAGGGTGAACGGAACGGCGCTATCGCATTGCTGATCTGCCCCGGCCCGTTCGGCGACGGCGACGGTTGGTGATCGCGGCGACCGCCTCTATCTTGTGGTGGCCCTTTCCCCGATCCTGGATGTCCCCGCATGAGCACCCTGTTTTCCCCGATCGAACTGCGCGGCCTCAAGCTCTCCAATCGGATCATGGTCTCGCCGATGTGCCAGTACTCGGCCGACGACGGCTCCGCCAATGATTGGCACTTCACCCATATCAACATGCTGGCGCTGTCGGGCGCCGCGATGTTCTGCATCGAGGCCACCCATGTCGAGGATATCGGGCGGATCACGCCGGGCTGCCTCGGACTCTACAGCGATGCCAACGAGGCGGCGCTGAAGCCGATCCTGGCCTCGGTGCGCAAGCATTCGAAGGCGGCGGTCGCGATGCAGCTTGCCCATGCCGGCCGCAAGGCCTCGAGCCAGCGTCCATGGGAGGGCGGGCAGCTGATCCCGATCGCCGAAGGCGGCTGGCAGACGGTTGGGCCGTCGGCTGTCCCGCACAAGGAAAGCGAGGCGCCGCCGCTGGCGCTCGACGACGCCGGCCTGAAGCGCATTCGCGATGCCTTTGTCGCGTCAGCGAAGCGCGCCGACCGGCTCGGCATCGATGCGCTCGAGCTGCACGGCGCGCATGGTTATCTGCTGCACCAGTTCCTGTCGCCGATCGCCAACAAGCGGACCGACCGCTATGGCGGTTCGCTCGAAAATCGCATGCGTTTCCCGCTGGAAGTGTTCGACGCGGTGCGCGCCGTATTCCCGGATCACAAGCCGATCGGCATGCGGGTGTCGGCGACCGACTGGGTCGAGGGGGCCTGGGACCTCGCGCAGACCATCGAATTCGCCAAGGAGCTGAAGAAGCGTGGCGTCGACTGGATGGATGTCTCCTCCGGCGGCGTGTCGCCGCTGCAGAAGATTCCGCTCGGGCCGGGCTACCAGGTGCCGGCGGCGCAGGCGGTGAAGGAGGCGACCGGCGTCACCACGATGGCGGTCGGCCTGATCACGGAAGCGAAGCAGGCGGAGGAGATCGTTACCTCAGGCAAGGCCGACATGATCGCGCTCGCCCGCGGCATGCTCTACGACCCGCGCTGGGGCTGGCACGCCGCCGCCGAGCTTGGCGGCGAGGTCAGCGCGCCGCCGCAATACTGGCGCTCGCAGCCCTCGACGCAGAAGGCGCTGTTCGGCAAAACCACGTTCGGGACACGCTGACGCAGCGTCTCGCCTGCGAGGTCACTGCATGGCCGGTCCGAACCACCGCGTGAGCGCGGCGTCGAGGCCCGCCAAGTCCTCGCCGTCGGCGGCCCAGGCGATGCAGGCATCGGGGCGGATCAGCAGCGACGGGCCGGTGCGCCTTGATACGCATCGTACGAACATGTCCCAGCGTGCCGCGATTGCTGACGCAGCTCCATCAGTCGCATCGACCAGCACGGCCCTGCCGTCCTCCATCTGATCGAACAGCGTTGTTGTCGCGCCGTCGTCGCCGAGCGCGAAATTGCCGGAGAGCCGGCCGACCGATGCATGCTTGTCGCCGAGCTCGTAACGGATCTTGATGCCGCTGATCATCTCGCCGAAGTAGCGGGTGCCCTCGTCGCCGCTCATCAGGTCGGCGACGATGTCACGCAGGGCGTCCGTCATGACGTCAGGCCGCATCAATGCGACCTGGGCGCGGGTGTTGGCGAGCACCCTTGCCGCGATCGGATGCCGTTCTGCCGTGTAGCTGTCGAGCAGGCTTTCCGGCATGCGATCGCACACGACCGCCGCGAGCTTCCAGCCGAGATTGACCGCATCGAGCAGGCCGAGATTCAAGCCTTGCCCGCCGAACGGCGAATGCACATGCGCGGCGTCGCCCGCCAGCAGCACGCGGCCCCTGCGATAGCTATCTGCCTGCCGCGCATTGTCGGTGAAGCGGGTGGCGGTCTTGACGGCCGTGACACGAACGTCGGCGCCGCTGATCCGGCGCAGGGTGGTCTCGATCTCGTCGCGCGTCACCGGCGCGCTGCGATCGGCCGGCGGTCCGTCGAACTCGGCCATGAACACCCGGCCGGGAATCGGTCCATAAGCCATCATGCCGACCGGCGTCCGCCGCCAGCCGACCGGCAGAAGGCGATCCGGATGATCGAGGTCGACGATGGCCTGGTGTCCGGTGAGGGTCGGTTCGGTGCCAGGAAAATCGAAGCCCGCGCGCTTGCGCACCGGGCTACGTCCGCCGTCGCAGCCGACAAGATACGCGGCGTGCAGCTCGACATCGCCGGACGCGCCCCTTGCTCTCGTCAGGACGCTGTCTCCGGTATCCTCGAAATCGATCAGCTCGCAGCCGCGCCTGATCGCGATGCCGAGTGCGTGGGCGCGCTCGCCGAGCATTTTCTCCAGGGCTTGCTGGTTCACGCCGCGCAACCGCCGGTCCGGCTCGCGCTGACGCGTCTGGTCGATCCCGAAGATGCCGGAGAAGTGACCGCCGAATTTCTTGAACGGCAGCTCCGACCCGCCGTCCGCACTCTTCAGGAGCCTGGACATGCTGTCCGCCATGCTGCGTTCGACCGCATCCATCGCCTCACTGAGGCCGCGGCGCTCCAGCGCTTCGCCGGCGAGGGCGCCGATCGCGCCGGCCTTGATGGTCTGGTCAGGCTCCGCCAGCCGCTCGATCACGATCACGTCGGCGCCGCCCAGGGTCAGTTCGATCGCCAGCAACAATCCGGTCGGCCCGGCGCCGACCACAACCACATCCGTCCGTTCACGCGTCACGCCATCACCATAAATTTGTACTCAGTATAATATTTTGTATGGTACAAATTCTTCCATGTCAAATCGGGACGGATTGCGGGAGCGGAAGAAGGAGGCGACGCGCCAGGCGATCTCGGATGTCGCCACCGAGCTGTTCGTGGCGCGCGGCTTCGACAATGTCTCGGTGGCCGAAATTGCCGAGGCCGCCGAGGTCTCCCGGATGACGGTGTTCAATTACTTTCCGCGCAAGGAAGATCTGTTCTTCGACCGTGAGGAGGAAAGCCGCCAGCTTCTGAAGGCCGCCTTTGCCGAGCGGCCGCCCGGCGAAGCGCCGCTGATGACGCTGCGCAAGCTGGTGCAGAGCTTGGCGGATCGGGCGCATCCGTTCGCGAAATTCACCGATGCAACGGCAAAATTCTGGCGCACCGTCGCCGAGAGCCCGGCGCTTTCGGCGCGGGCGCGCGAGATGCGCGACGAGTTGATCGATGATCTTGCAACCGTGCTGGCGGGCGCCATCAAGCGGCCGCTCGCCGATGCCGACGCCCGGCTCGCCGCGTCGATGGTGGTCACCGCTGTGACCGTCGCCTATGCGGAAGGGCTTCGCGAGCACAAGGCGCGCCGATCAGCGGCCTCGACACGCGAGGCCTTCCTGCAGATCATGGAGCGCAGCTTTTCGGGTATCGCGGTCATACTGAAGGGGACGCCTTACGCGTAATTCCCGCCGGGCGGCATGCGACAAAGCCATTGTTCTGCCGTAGCCGGGACAGGTACTCTCCGGTGCGCGTGCGGAAGACACGCATCGAGCAAAGAGAGGAAACCCATGGAACTCGGATACTTCGCGATGCCGTCGCATCCGCCGGAGTGCGGACTGAAAGAGGGCCACGACTGGGACCTGCAGGTGCTGCGATGGCTGGACGAGCTCGGCTACCAGGAAGCCTGGATCGGCGAGCACCACACCGCGCCCTGGGAGCCGCATCCGTCGCCGGATCTGTTGATCGCGCAGGCGCTGCTGCAGACCAAGAACATCCGGATCGGACCCGGCGGCTTCCTCTTGCCGTATCATCATCCGGCCGAGCTCGCGAACCGCGTCGCGATGCTCGATCACCTCTCGAACGGGCGGCTCAATTTCGGTGTCGCTGCCTCCGGCCTGCCGAGCGACTGGGCGATGTTCAATGTCGACGGCATGTCGGGCCAGAACCGCGACATGACCCGCGAGGCGCTCGAGATCATCCTGAAGATGTGGACCGAGCCGGCTCCGTGGACCCACAAGGGCAAGTTCTGGACGGTGACCAAGCCGGACACGATGTTCGATTTCCTCAAGCCCCACATCAAGCCGCAGCAAGCACCGCATCCGCCGATCGGTGTGGCCGGCCTGTCGAAGAATTCCGACACGCTCAAGCTCGCGGGCGAGCGCGGCTTCATTCCGATGAGCCTCAACCTCAACCCGGCCTATGTCGGCAGCCACTGGGACTCGGTGGAAGCCGGCGCCGCCAAGACCGGCCGCAAGCCGAGCCGCAAGGACTGGCGGATGGTGCGCGAAGTCTTCGTCGCTGACACCGACGCGGAGGCATGGAAGCTCTCGACCGGCGACATGATGGGCCGGATGATGGGCGAGTATTTCCTGCCGCTGCTCGGCCACTTTGGTTTCAAGGACTATTTGAAGGCGTCGCCCGACGTGCCCGACAGCGACGTCACGGTCGAATATTGCGCCCGCAACAACTGGATCGTCGGCTCGCCCGCGACCGTCACCGAGAAGATCGAGAAGATCTATCAGGAGGTCGGCGGCTTCGGCGTGCTGCTGGTGTTTGGTTTCGACTACAAGCACAAGCCCGAAGCCTGGCACAATTCGCTGCGGCTGCTGAAGCAGGA
Source organism: Bradyrhizobium sp. B120 (assembly GCF_049075665.1). Taxonomy (NCBI): domain Bacteria; kingdom Pseudomonadati; phylum Pseudomonadota; class Alphaproteobacteria; order Hyphomicrobiales; family Nitrobacteraceae; genus Bradyrhizobium; species Bradyrhizobium sp. B120. The sequence continues at coordinate 461,233 of NZ_CP185242.1, forward strand.
GGTCTTGCCGAAGCTGAAGCATCTCGACGCCTCGGTCGGCCGCGCGGCGTAGGCTAGAGGAAAAGTGCGGGGCAGCGGTAACGCTGCCCCGTCTGTCGTGACGGATCGCCGGCCTCAGGCGGTGCCGAGCCAGAACCGGGTTTCGATTTGCGCCCAGCCCTTGCCGATGCGGCTGCTCAGCCAGGTGTCGCTGCGCTTCAGACCCTTGTCCTTCTGGCCTTCCGGCGTGTTGCGCCAGGCCTGCCAGCGATACTGGCCGTAGATGCTGACGATGCGCGCGGCGTAGGTCAGCGCCAGCTGTGAATCGCCTCTGATGATGACGAGGTTGTCGTCGTTCTTGGTGCTGGCGCGGTCGGAGAAATTGTGCGAGCCGGTCATGACCACCGGGTTCTTGCCGGCCGGATCCAGCACGATCACCTTGCTGTGCACGGCGATCATGAACTTTCCGGTGTTCTTGATCTCGTGCTGCCACCAGTCGGCGGTCTTGTCGATGCCGGCGGGCCGGATCACGTCGGCAATCTGCTTGCCCTTGAAGACCTGCTGCTGACCGCCGCCGGCCAGCAGTTGCAGCTGGTCCTTCGGACTGTCCTTGCCCTGCGCCGGGAAATTGTTGAGCACCCCGCGCACATAGAGCTTCTTGTCCTGCGCCTTCTCCAGGATCGGGCCGAGCAGGCCCTTGTTGCCGGGATTGAGCATCAGGCACACCGCGCCATGCTCGGCATCCTCGATCATATTGGTCGCTTCCTTGAGATCGCCGCTCTTGGTGGTCGGCGTGAACCAGACGCTGATATTCGAGTTGCCGATCGTGAACGGCCATTGGTGATCGCCGGCCACGGCCAGCGCCTTCGGCGACTTGCTGCCGTCGGCGTAGATCGCCTTCCAATGCTCGTGATAGGCCGCCGCGATCTTGTCGTCGGTGATCTCGAGCCCATTGTTGTTCTGGGTGCACAATCCGGTCCGGGTCCAGTTGGTGCTCCCGGTCCAGACCACTTTCGGTGTCTCGGCGCCGTCGCAGAACACCGCGAACTTGTTGTGGGCGTAGCGGCTCGGTGCGATCTTGCGGCGGACGATGTCGACGCCCGCCTTCTTCAGCACGCCGGCGTTCTTCTCGGTCTCCTTTGCGGTCGCGTCGGACTTGCCGGTGCTGTTGCCGAGCACGACGTGGGCCTTGCCCTTCAGCGCAATCAGCGCGGCGATCAATTCGGGATCGTTGAGCTCGTAGAGCGCGACATAGACGTCGACTTTATCCTTCTTGGCCCCGGCCAGCAGGGCAAAGAGGCGCGCGCCAAGCTCGCCCTTGAGGAAGTCGCGGATCTTGTTGCCCTTGGTGGAGATCGCCTTCTCCAGCGTCTGGGAGGCTTTCGGCGTGGTACCGATCGCGCGCGACAGCCATTGTGCCGAGATCGTGCCGCGGTTGAACCATGGCTTCAGCGGGCCCGACGGCGCGGCCGAGACGTAGTCGGTCCATGTCGCCGGCGCACTGTAGGCAGGCTTCACCTTGGTGGCGCCGTCCTTGAGCACCGGAACGACGCCGTAGCGGACCGGCGCATCGGCCGGGGCCAGGAAATCGGTCCAGTTCGTTTTCTGCACCGGCCATTCGGTGCTCGGACGATGATCTCCCGCCTTGTGGCCCTGCACCTGATCCTCGAACCCGACCCAGGTGTCGACGACGGTCGCGCTCTTGCCTTGCTGCTGACGATAGAGCGCAAAGCCGAGGCAGTCTGGGATCATTGCCGCGACCTCCCAAACCACGAAGATGCCGTCGGTGGTTGGAAACGCCTGAATTGTGGAAATCATGGTGATGCCTCCAAATCACTGATGAGAAATATCCGCTCGATATGAACCTGGCGCGTCAGCGCCGCAGGAGATCCGAGGTGCCGCGTCGGATCGTTCCGGGCGCCTGGCAGCTCGTCTAGCAAGGAGAGTATGGAGTATAATATGCAACCGAAACTATCGGCTGGATCACAGATGGATCACGCCGTGCGGACCGGTCCGCCGCGATTGCGGCTGCCTAAAGCAACTTCACCGTGACCTTCGCCGTGCCCTTGTGATCGCCGTAGAACCATTTGTAGATCCAGGGCAGGCCGATGACGGCCTGGTTGACGTAGAGGAAGATCTCGCCGCTGCGATCGGCGGTGAACCTCGCCTTGTAGACCTGCGGATCGGTGTTCGGCGCCGGCAAAGGATCGAGGAAATACTCGTCGACGCCGGTTTCTCCGACCCGTGCGATCAGCCTGAACCAGGGCCGGAACAGGATGCGCCGCAGGAAGATCGTGGCATATCCACGCCAGCGTTTTGCACCCTCGATGGTCGAGGTCCGGTATCCGATCGGCGTGACCGCGCGTCCGGCGTCTTCCCATGGCTCCGACATCGTGATCGCGATCTCGTACTTGAAGCCGGTGCGGACCTTGAGCCCGGTCGGCGCACAGATCGCGCTGGTGTCGAAGTCGGCCGCATCTTGCGGGATGCCCTTGTCGACGGCGACGAGCTTGTCGGCCGCGCTCCCCTTGCAGAAAGCGCCCATCGAGTCCACGGCATTGAACAGGAAATGGCTGAGCAGCGTCGCGCTGAACCAGACCAGCAAGGCCGTGAGCAGGAACGGCACGACATGCCGCTTCCCGACATTGAGGATCCACTGATAGATCGTGCTGGTCCGGAACCGATAGATCGCATCGTGCATGAGGCCCGAGAGCGGCGTCGGGTTCGCGCGGTTGCGCCAGATGATCCGCATCCTGTCGCTGATCGTTGCGCTGAGCGAACTGCCCACCGCCATCAGCACGAAAACGGCGATGATGCCGCCGGCGAACCATTCCGGGTTGCCGGCGTACCAATCGGTCCACCAATGAAACGAAGCGGGCAGGAACGATTCGATGAAGCGCACCAGCTCCGAAATCATCCTGAACCAGGAGCTGAATTCGTGCTCCTTGTGTTGGTTGTGGAACAGCCAGAACGCCGCCAAATGCAGCGACGCCGCCAAGGTGGCGAAGTAGGCGATCCGCCGCATCCAGACGAAATTCCACAGCTTCTCCTGCGCGGCATAACGCGCCGGCGCACCGACAGGCGTTTCATACGTAGTGGAGCCCAGCGGGGTCACCTTGCCGCTGCGGGACACCACCACATAGTTCGGCGGAAGCCCGATCGGGGCGTAGGCATTGGCGCCGCTGCCGATCCGCTCGAACACGCTTTCGTGGATCTTCGGCACCGGCACGCTGACGCCGGCATAGGGGTCGTTGCAGAGATCGGCGACCTTGCGGGGACCGTACCGGTAATAGGAGCCGAGGCCGGCCCGCGAATCGTAGAGGCGGCCATCCTTGTCCTCGGAAGACTTGATCGCCTTGATCGCATCGGGATCGGCGATCGGCGCGCTCTTGAACACGAGTCCGCGCTTGACGGCTTCGTCGACCAGCCAGGCCAGCGGCACGAAGGCGACGGCATCGTCCGGATAGCCGCCGCCGACATTGGCATGCATGCCGACGAACCAGACCTGGACGAGACGCTCGCCATCGATCGTTGCCGGCACGGCCGGTGCGGGCTGTCCCGGCTCTTGCTCCGTCCAGAGCACCGGATGAAAGGTCGTGCGCTCGTCGTCGAGCGCCAGCGCATGCCGTGCCCACTTGACCTTCGGGCTGAGAAGCCGGTTCGGCAGCTCGAGCGGCCACACCCAGTTGGAGATGCCGCGTGTCATCTCGTCGATCGGCAGGCCATAGGCCGCGACGGTGTCCCAGATGCCGATGAACTCGATCGCCGGCACCGGCTTCCGTGCGATCTCCGCGTAAGGCTTGTTGCGCTGAAGGCGGTCCCGCACCGGCACAACGATGTAGTCGCGCAGCGCGCGGAACAGCACCTCGACGCGCCAGATCGAGTGGTAGCCCGCCGCCCGGTACGCGCGATAGGCCTTCACCGCGCCGTCGTGCAGTTCGGCTTCGGTGCCGGCGACGATCAGGCCCTGATCGAGGATGAGTGCGGCGAGCGTGCGCACCGTGAATGCGCCACGGCTGAACCCGAACAGGTAGATCTGCGAATCGTTCTGGTGGTCGTAGTTGCGGCAGATGAACTTATAGGCATCGAGGATATTGCGCTTGAGGCCGTAGCCGAAGGCGCCGCCGAGCAGCGCCAGCGGAACGAAGGACGACGTGCCGACGCCGTCATCATACTTGGCGGCCTGCGTATTGCCCTGCAGATCCAGCGACTGGAATATCCGCCAGACATTGGTGCGCCAGACGCTGGAGGCGGCGTTGCCGGTGCCGTCGGACAGGATAATGATCTTCGGGCTCGGCATCGAAAAACGCTCGCTGAAATGACTGAAGCGGACGGCGCAGCGTAGTGGTAGCGGATTCGATTGCTACCTTGGATCGATATTTAGTCATTCTGTGCCACGACAGATGTGAACTGACGCACAAAAGCGTCACGTGGTCGCGGCCATTTGAGGCGAGACGACTTTCGCGGCGTAACGAAAAGGCCTAGCTTGACCGATGGCGCAATTCATTGATGAGGCACAGCAATGCGCAGCCGCGTCAGAAAATTTGCCCATGTCCTGGAACGCTTCGGCCTTGCCCTGGCGGGGGCTGCAAGCGGTCTGTTCGTCGCCATCCATGTCGGCTCGAGCGTGTCGGCGCTGACCTCGCAGGCGTTCCTGTTGATCATGATGCTGGGTGGCGCGATCGGCTTCTATGTGGGCATCGATACGCCGCCAAAACTGTTCCATCCGAAGGACGGCAGTTCGACGCGCAAGATCGACGCGGCGGAGCTGCTGAGCGCGATCGGCACCTTCCTCGCGACCATGGTCGCGTTCTTCTCGGTCGGTGTCGTTGTGCTGCGCAGCGAGCCGGATATTGCCTGGACCGCGGCGATCATGGCGGGCTGGGTGCTCGGCGTCGCAATGCAGATCGTCGCCGGCACGATCGCCCGCACGCGCGTCTGACGCGTCGGAGCGGCGCCAGGCCCGACCGGCTTTGCCGCCTGGCTTACTTGTTCGCGATCTTGGCGGGGTCCTTGATCTCCTTGAAGGTCTCGTGCTCGACGCTGTAGAGCTCGCCGCCGACCCTCTCGACCTTGCGAATGTAGATGTCGTGGACCACGTCGCGCGTCTTCGGATCGATCGACATCGGGCCGCGCGGGCTTTCCCAAGCCATGCCCTTCATGGCTTCGATCAGTGCGTCGCCATTGGTCTTGCCGCCGGTCGCCTTCAGCGCCTCGTAGATCAGATGCATACCATCATAGCCGCTGACGCTGATGAAGTTCGGGCGGACGTTGGCATTGGCCTTACGGAACGCTGCGACATAGGCGCGGTTCAGGTCGGATGGATGAGCGGCGGAGTAGAATCCGGCCGTGATCATGCCGATCATGGCATCGCTCATCCCCGGCAGGTCCTCGTCGTCGGCGATGTCACCGGGGCCGATCAGCTTGATCCCGCTCTTGTCCAGCCCACGCTCGACAAATTGCTTGGCCAGGATGGCGGCCTGGCTTGCCGGCACGAAAATGAACAGGGTATCCGGATTGCCGTCCCGCGCGCGCTGCAGGAACGGCGCGAAGTCGGGATTGGCCAGAGGCACTTTCAGCGCCTCGACGATCGATCCGCCCGCCGCGGTGAAGCTCGCCGAAAATACGCCGGCGGCTTCATGCCCGGGTGCCCAGTCGGACGCGATGACGGTGGCCCGTTTCGATCCGTTCCGCGCCGCCCAATCCGCCAGCACGCTGGCCTGCTGCGCGTGCGTCCAGCTGGTGCGGACGAAGTAGGGCGATCGTTCGGTCACGATCGATGTGCCCGACACCATGACGACGGTCGCCGTCTTGCTCTCATTGACCAGCGGCGCGAGCGCCAGCACGCTCGGCGTCACTCCGCCGCCGAGGATCGCGACCTTGTCGTTGACGATCAGCTCCTGAGCGATGCGCTTGGCATTGTCGGGCACGCTGGCGTCGTCCCGGACGATCAATTCGATCTTGCGACCGGCGACCATATCGCCGTGCTGCGCCATGTAGAGCCGTGCCCCGGCGACCGCCTGCTTGCCGACCGGCCCCAGAACGCCGGTCAATGGCATCACCAGCCCGACCCTTACGACGTCCTGCGCCCGGGCCTGTCCCGATTGCACCGCCGAAAGCGCCAGAACGGCCCCGACCAACACGGCAAACGGCCTCCTCGACATGGTCAACCTCCCGCGGGCCCGGAAATGATGCAGGGCCGGCTCGCGACTATCGGCTTCGCCGCAGGGAAGTCCTGATCAAGAAGTGACAGAACGGCGAATTTCCTGCTAAATTTCTCCAATTGACGCCGTCTGTGGGCATGGAGTGACCTCTATGGACCCGACGACTGAATCCGTTTTGATATTTGATTCCTTTGTGCTCGATCTCGCCCGCGGTGTCGCGCTCGTGGATGGTGTCGAGCTTGAGCTCAGGCCGAAGTCGTTCGCCGTCCTCCGCCATCTCGCTGGCAATGCCGGGCGGTTGCTGTCCAAGCAGGATCTGCACGCGGCGGTCTGGGGCAATGTCGCGGTCTCGGACGATTCGCTCGTCCAATGCATCCGCGAGCTGCGAATGAAGCTGCACGATGACGACCACCGCATCATCAAGACGCTGTCTCGCCGAGGCTACCGGCTCGATGCCGCACCGATTCCGCCATCGCACGATCATGGACCGAAGAGTGTCCCGCGCAGCACGTCTGCTCGCCGTGTCGTTGCAGCCCGCTTGGCCCGGCTTCCCCGCTGGTTGCTGCTCGCCGGCCTGTCGGTGATCGCCTTCGCGGCTCTTGCATCTGCGCCGCCGATTGCCAACGGGATGTGGCACCCTCTGGCCGAATTGGCGAACTGGCTTGCGCCGCAGGATCACGGCATCGTGCCGGATCAGGATGTCGAGCGGATCGCCGCGCTGGCCGCGGAGAAGCAGTTGCCGCTTCCAGCCTTTCGCATTCGCGCGCCGGCAAACGACGTGCCGGACAATGTCCGCCGTTTTCTCGGCGTGTGGGTGAGCCACGAAGGATGGATCAACTCGCATCGCCAATTCATGATGATCGTCACCAATGTCGATCGCGACGGTGCTGCCACCGGCTATCTCGTGAACGGACCGGCCATGCCGCACAGCCGCACGCCTGGACCCGGCTTTTCTGGCGGCTTCACCGGGTCTGTCCTCGACGACGTCTTGCGATATGACGGCAACGCGGGTCTGCACTCCGCCTCCATCACCGCGGACGGACGGATCGAGTTCAAGCTGATCTTCCGCGAGGGAGGCACCGGGGTGGTGTTTCTTGAACCGCTCTGGACGCTCGCCCACCCAGGCCGCGTCGCACGCAATCAAACCTGATCGCTGCGCGAAACGCCGAGCCCTGCGAGATGCGTGTCGACGAACTGCGCGAGGCGCTCGCGCAACTGCTCCGGCGGCACCGCGACCATGCGCTCCTCGAGGCCCAGCGAGATGATGCCGTGCACCGCGGAGAACATCATCCGCGACAGCAGCGCGACGTCGTCGGGATCGCGATCGGGCAACAGCCGCACCAGCGGTGCATGCATCAGCGCGAAGGCATCCATCACCATCGCCAGGATATCTTCCGGAAACGGCCGGTCGTCCTCCATCCGGTGCTCGAACAGCGAGCGCAGCAGATTGGCGTGCTCGGTGGCGAAGCTGAGATAGGCGTCCGCAAGCCCGTGCAGCTGGCGCAGGGGATCGTCGGCCGGGACCGCCTTGAGCCGTGCGGTCAGGGCCTGAACGGTCTCCCGGTTCACGGTCAGGATCAGGCCGTCGAAGTCGCCGAACTCATTATAGACGCTGCCGATGGAGCAGCCTGCGGCCTCGGCGGCATCACGAACTTTCAATGATCTCAAGCCTTTAGTGGCAATATACCGGCGTGCGATCTCGATCAGCAGACCTCGCCGCTGAAGTTTTTTTCGGTCGCGTCGCGATTCTTCTTGAACAATGTTCATTTTCAAGCTACTAATTTGAGCGTTGCTCAAGTTGGCATAGGAGGCCACTCACATGCAGACCCTAGCACTTCAATTGACCACCACCTTTGTCGATGACGCGATCGAGCTCGTGACGGGCTTTGGCCGCGCGATCTTCGCACTGGTGACCGCCCCGATCGAGCGGATCGCCCGCGCCTGCGACGTCGCAAGCGTGCTGGAGCAGCGGCGCGCCGATCGGCGCGCGCCGCGCCCGGCGGCCCAGCATGGTGGCCGGCGCAAGTCACGCAACTGCCGCTGGTCGCCGTTCCGCGGCCTGAGCGATCTGACCTGACGCGCCACCCGCAATTGTCGCCGAAACCTCAACAAAGTGCTCACCATGTCCCTCGCGAGCCCGTTTCGAAGTCGATCGATTACAACCCTGGATAAGGTCTCGTACATTTCTGCCGGGCATTGTCGCGGCGCCCGGCGCGGCCGATCCGCGATGGTTCGAACCGATACGTTGCGGAAAAGACTAAAGGCTGCGGGATCTTCGTCATTTTCACCACGCTCTCCATTCTCTGCCACCCGAATTCGCAGACCTGCCAGCGCCGTGCGCGCTAACCCAAGGAACCGGTCATGATCAAGGAATTGATGACGTCCCGCCGCTTCGCGCCGCTGTTCTGGTCGCAGTTCTGCTCGGCGTTGAACGACAACGTGCTGAAGAACGCGCTGGTCATCATGCTGCTGTATGGCATCGCCAACGAGCAGGGGCCGGCGCTGGTCCAGCTCGCGGGTGCGGTGTTCATCTTGCCGTTCTTCGTGCTGTCGGCACTCGGCGGCGAGCTCGCCGACCGCTACATCAAGTCCGTCGTGGCGCGCCGGCTGAAGTTCTTCGAGATCTTCGCCGCGGCCTTTGCCGCGGCCGGCTTCTTCACCCATTCGGTCCCGCTGCTGTTCATCGCACTGGCGCTGTTCGGCATCGTCGCCGCGCTGTTTGGCCCGGTGAAATATGCCGTGCTGCCCGATCAGCTGTCGGTTTCCGAGCTCGCGACCGGCAACGCGCTGGTCGAAGGCGCGACCTTCATGGCGATCCTGATCGGCACCATCGCGGGCGGCATGTTCGTCGCCGGTGCCAGCCACATGGGCTGGATCTGCGCAGCCGTCGTGGGTCTGTCGGTGCTGTCCTGGGGATTTGCCTCGCGCATTCCGGTGACGCAGCCGTCCGCGCCCGATCTGCCGATCACCAAGAATCCCTGGACCTCGACCGTGCGCCTGTTGAAGTCGCTCTACGCCGAACAGCGGCTGTGGGACGGCATGGTGATCGTGTCCTGGTTCTGGATGGTCGGCGCGATCGTGCTGTCGCTGCTGCCCGCGCTGATCAAGGAGGGCGTCGGCGGCACCGAGGGCGTCGTCACGCTGTGCCTCGCCGTGTTCGCGATCGGTATCGCCGCCGGCTCGCTGTTCGCTGCCCAGCTGAGCCATGTCCGCCCGAATCTCGCACTGGTGCCGATCGGCGCCATCGTGATGGGCGTGATCGGCCTCGACCTCGCCTGGGCGATCGCCACCACCTCGCTCGGCAAGGACGTCACCGCGGCGGCGTTCGCGGCCTCGTTCGGCGGCTTCCGCATGCTGGCCGATTTCTTCCTGTTCGCCTTCGGCGGCGGCCTGTTCGTGGTGCCGTCGTTTGCCGCCGTGCAGGCCTGGACCGCGCCGTCCGAGCGCGCCCGCATCATCGCTGCCGGCAATATCCTGCAGGCAGGCTTCATGGTTGCCGGCGCGGTGTTCGTCGGCGCGCTGCAAGCTGCCGGCCTGCCGATCGCCTGGATCTTCTTCGGCCTTGCGATCGCGAGCTTCGGCACCGTCTGGTTCGTGCTGAACAAGTGGGGCAAGGAAGGCGTGCGCGATTTCGGCGCGCTGCTGTTCCGGGCGCTGTTCCGGCTCGAGGTGCGCGGCATGGAGAATCTGCCCCCGGCCGGCACGCGGATGCTGATCGCGCCCAACCATGTCAGCCTGGTCGACGGCCCGCTGCTGCACGCCATGCTGCCGATCGACGCGAGCTTCGCCGTCGACACCGGCATCGCCAAGGCGTGGTGGGCCAAGCCGTTCCTGAAGATGATCAAGCACTACACGATGGACCCGTCCAAGCCGCTGGCCGCGCGCGACCTGATCAAGCTGGTCGCCGCCGGCGAGCCGGTCGTGATCTTCCCGGAAGGGCGCATCACGGTCTCCGGTTCGCTGATGAAGGTCTATGACGGCACCGCGATGATCGCCGACAAGGCCGATGCGGTCGTCGTTCCGGTCCGCATCGAGGGCGCGCAGCGTTCGCATCTCAGCTATCTCAAGAATGGCGAGATCAAGCGCTCCTGGTTCCCCAAGGTGACGATCTCGATCCTGCCGCCGGTCAAGCTGCCGATCGACCAGTCGTTGAAGGGCAAGGCGCGCCGCAACGCCGCCGGCGCCGCGCTGCAGGATGTCATGATCAACGCCATGGTCCAGAACGCGATGCTCGACCAGACGCTGTTCGAGGGTCTCGGCCATGCCTATCGCGACCGCGACACCGGCAAGCCGATCATTGAGGACGCGCTCGGCACCAAGCTGACCTATCGCAAGCTGATCCTCGGCGCGCAGGTGTTGAGCCGCAAGCTCGAGCAGGGCACTGCCGTCGGCGAGAATGTCGGCGTGTTGTTGCCGAACTCGGCGGGCGTCGCCGTCGTGTTCATGGCGCTGCAGACCATCGGCCGCGTGCCGGCGATGCTCAACTTCTCGGCAGGTCCAGTCAATGTGCTGGCCGCGATGAAGGCGGCGCAGGTGAAGACCGTGCTGACCTCGCAGGCCTTCATCGAGAAGGGCAAGCTCGACAAGCTGATCACGGCGATGGCCGGCCAGGCGCGCGTCGTCTATCTCGAGGACGTCAGGGCCGACATCGGGCTCGCCGACAAGATCACAGGCTTCCGCGCCGGCATCGCGCCGCGCGTCGCCCGCGAGGCCAACGATCCCGCGGTCATCCTGTTCACCTCGGGTTCGGAAGGCACCCCGAAGGGCGTCGTGCTGTCCCACCGCAACATCCTCGCCAACGCGGCGCAGGCGCTCGCGCGGGTCGATGCCAATGCCAACGACAAGGTGTTCAACGTCCTGCCGGTGTTCCACTCGTTCGGCTTGACCGGCGGCATGATGATGCCGCTGCTCGGCGGCATCCCGATCTTCATGTATCCGTCGCCGCTGCACTACCGGATCGTGCCCGAGCTGATCTACCAGACCGGCGCCACCATCCTGTTCGGCACCGACACCTTCCTCACCGGTTACGCCCGCTCGGCGCATGCCTATGATTTCCGCACACTGCGGCTCGTCATTGCTGGCGCCGAAGCGGTGAAGGAGCGCACGCGGCAGATCTACATGGAACGCTACGGCATCCGCATCCTCGAGGGCTATGGCGTCACCGAGACCGCGCCGGTGCTGGCAATGAACACGCCGATGGCGAACCGCCAGGGCACCGTCGGCCGTATTTCGCCGCTGATGCAGTATCGTCTCGATCCGGTCCCCGGCATCGAAGAAGGCGGGCGGCTGTCGGTGAAGGGCCCGAACGTGATGCTCGGCTACCTCCGCGCCGAGAATCCCGGCGTGCTCGAGCCGCTGCCTGAAGGCTGGCACGACACCGGCGACATCGTCACGGTCGACGCGCAGGGCTTCATCGCGATCAAGGGCCGCGCCAAGCGCTTCGCCAAGATCGCGGGCGAGATGGTCTCGCTGTCGGCGGTGGAGACGATGGCATCCGCGCTGTGGCCGCAGGCGATGTCGGTCGCGGTCTCGATCCCCGACGCGCGCAAGGGCGAACGCATCGTGCTGCTCACCACCGAGAGGAATGCCGATCGCGCCGCGATGCAGCGCCAGGCCAAGAGCGTCGGCGCCTCCGAGCTCGCGGTGCCCGCCGACATCCGCGTCGTCGACAAGGTGCCGCTGCTCGGCACCGGCAAGACCGACTATGTCGGTGCTACTGCGCTTGCGAAGGAACTCGCCGCCGCGCCTGCGGCACAGGCCGAACCCGCCGGCGACGAGGCCGAGCCGGACTCGCTGCAGCAACACGTTGCATGAGTCTTGGCATGATGGTTGTGCTTTTCGGGAGCATGTTGTCAGATAGTCGGCAACTGCTCCCGAGAAAGCACGATCATGCTGGACAAACTGAACCCGGCTACAGAGGACGCGCCTGAACTGTTAGCCGAGCGATGGATCGGCGCGCTGGATGCGGCGCTCGCCAGCCGCTCCCTTGACGCTCTTTCCGCGCTGTTCGCGCCCGACAGCCACTGGCGCAACATCTTCGGCATCTCCTGGCATTTTGCGACGTTCAGCGGGCGGTCGAGTGTCGTTGCCGAGTTGCTGCAGCGTGCTGCCGCGGTGAACGCGCGGGGATTTCGTCTCGACGACCGTGCCTTGATACCGCGGCGCGCCGTGATGGCCGGACAAGAGGTGATCGAGGCGGTCTTCACCTTCGACACGTCGAACGGCCCCGGCACCGGCGCGGTCCGCCTGTTGCGCGGCACGGACGGAAATTCCGCGGCGTGGACGTTCTCCACGATGCCTGACTTCGACCGCATCTGCGACGCGCGCGCCGCGCGCGCCACCGAGCAATCCCACGCGCGCGATTTCGCCGCACCCGACTGGCTGGAGCAGCGGCAGGCCTCGCACGCCTATGCCGACCGCGAGCCCGATGTCCTGATCGTCGGTGGCGGCCATGCCGGCATCGCGGCCGCCGTCGAGTGCAAGCGGATCGGGCTCGATGCCCTGATCGTCGATCGCCAGCAGCGCATCGGCGACAATTGGCGGCTGCGCTATCGCGGCCTCAAGCTGCACAACAAGACGCCGGTCAATCTGTTTCGCTACTTGCCGTTCCCACTGAGCTTTCCGGACTACATCCCGAAGGACAAGATCGCGAACTGGCTGGAAAGCTATGTCGACATCATGGAACTCGATTTCTGGACCGAGACCTCATTCGAAGGCGCGCGCTACGACGACGCGACGCAACGTTGGACCGTGACGCTGCAACGGACCGATGGTTCGCGCACGCTGCATCCGAAACACATCGTGCTCGCGACCAGTGTCAGCGGCACGCCGAACATTCCCGTCATCCCCGGCATTGAGCAGTTCGGCGGCAAGGTGCTGCATTCCAGCGCGTTCGCGGCAGGACGCGAATGGGCCGGGCGGTCGGTCGTCGTGTTCGGCACCGGCACCAGCGCGCATGACATCTGCCAGGAGCTGCACGCTGCGGGCGCCGATGTCACGATGGTTCAACGCAGCCCGACCATGGTAGTCAATGTCGAGCCCGCGCAGCTCTACGACAAGACCTATCTCGGCGAGGGCCCGCCGATCGAGGTGCGCGACATCCTCAATTCCGGCGTGCCGCTGCCGGTCATGAAGATCGCGTACCGGATCATCACCGACGAGGTGAAGCGGCTCGATGCGCCCTTGCTGTCGCGGCTGGAGCGCGCCGGCTTCCGGCTCGAATTCGGCGAGGACGGCACCGGCTGGCCGCTGAAATTCCGCTCCCGCGGCGGCGGCTACTATTTCAATGTCGGCTGCTCCGAGCTGATCGCCGACGGCAATATCCACCTGATCCAGGCCGCCGACATCGCGGATTACACCGCCACCGGCCTCGCGCTGAAGGACGGCACGTCGCTGAACGCCGAGCTGTTCGTGCTCGCCACCGGCTACAATGGCCCGGACCATCTCGTCGGCAGGCTGTTCGGCGAGGATGTCGCAGCGCGCGTCGGCCGCGTCTGGGGCTTTGACGATGCGACGCAGGAGTTGCGCAACATGTGGAGGCGCACGGGCCAGCCCGGCCTCTGGTTCACCGGCGGCGCGTTCTCGCAGGCCCGTATCTACAGCCGCTTCATCGCGCTGCAGATCGCCGCGATCGAGGCCGGCACGCTTTCCAAGCACCTGACCTGAACCTGAACTGCAAGCACTGAAGGACTCCCATGCCGCTTCCGCTCGATCCCGTCATTGAGACGATCATCCCACAGCTGCCGCTGCGCGATCCCACAACCATGACGCCGCAGAGCTGCCGCGATTCGCTGCGGGCGCTGGCCGATGCCCGCAAGGCGGTGTCGCCGCCGCCGGTCGACGTGGCGCGTGATATCGAAGTCGCGGGCGCCGCGGGCAAGCTCGGCGCGCGGCTCTATCGCAACGGCCGCGGCACGGCGCCGACCGTGATCTTCTTCCATGGCGGCGGCTGGGTTGCCGGCGATCTCGAGACCCATGATCGCCAGGCCCGCAACCTCGTGATCGAGACCGGCGCTATCGTGATCTCGGTCGATTACCGCCGCCCGCCGGAGACGCGGTTTCCCGGCGCGTTCGAGGATGCATTTGCCGCAATACGCGATGTGATCGCGCGTATCGCCGAATTCGGCGGCGATCTCTCCCGCATCGGCGTCGCCGGCGATTCCGCGGGCGGCAATCTCGCCGCCACCACGGCGCTGGCCTGCCGCGATGCCGGCATCAGGCTCGCCGGGCAGCTGCTGGTCTATCCCGTCACCGACGTGGTCGGCAATTTTGCCGATCCCACCGAGAACGCGAAGTTTCCGTCGCGCGCCGAGAATGCCGAGGGCTATTTCCTGACGCGTGCGACGATGCAGTGGTTCGCGGGACATTATCTCGCAGATCCCGCGCAGGGTTCTGACTGGCGCGTCTCGCCGTTGCGCGCGAAGTCTCTCGCCGGTGTCGCACCGGCTGTCGTCACCACCGCCTGGTTCGACCCGCTGCGCGACGAGGGCCATGCTTATGCCAAGGCGTTGCAGGCGGCCGGCGTGCAGGTCGCGTATCACTCCGGCGAGGGCCTGATTCACGGCTACTTTGGTCTTGGCGATGCCTCTGAGGCCGCGCGTGCCGAGGCGCAGCGGGCGCGGGCGGATTTTCGGGTGTTGCTGGAGCGGGGAGTCTAACCTCCTCGTCGTCCCGGCGAAGGCCGGGACCCATAACCACCGTAGCCAGTTGTTGCACCGGGCTGCGGCCCCAGCGTCCGCCCAAACGTCCAGTCGGGGTAATGGGTCCCGGCCTTCGCCGGGACGACGCTGGGGATAGTTTGCGTTCGACAACCCCCTCAATCATTCCCGATCGTGTCGCCGAACAGCTGCCAGGTCTCGCCGTTGAACTTCTGCAGCCGCATCGCTTCGACCGGGAAGTAGTCGGTCGGCGAGGTCTTCACCTTGATGCCGGGCAGGAACATCGGCAGCGCGATGTCGAGATTGGCGGCCTGCTTCATGATGTTCTCATGGGTGAGGTCGTCGCCGCATTGCCTGAGCACCTGCACCGTTGCCTCCGCCACCACATAGCCGTAGACGATCAGCTGGTCCTGCAGATTGCCGTCCGGGAAGTACTTCTTCATGAAGTCCTGCCAGGCGATCACGTCCGGATCCGCCTTCCACTGCGGATCATTCGGATCCTTCAGCGAGTACGACGAGATGATGTCCTTGGAATGTTCGAAGCCGGCGGGCTTCAGCACCGAGGACACCGAGGTCGAGGTCGCCGCGAGGAAGAACAGGTCCGGCTTCCAGCCGATCTCGCCGATCTTCTTGATCGCCTGCGCCGCCTGCTTGGGGATCGCGTGCATGAACAGCACATTGGCGCCTGACGATTTCAGCTTCACGATCTGGCTGTCGACCGTGGGGTCGGTCGATTCATAGGTCGTCTCCGCCACCACCATCCTGGCGGTGTTCTCTGCGCCCAGCCCCTTCTTGAAGCCGTTGCCGTAATCCTTGCCGGCGTCGTCGTTCTGGTAGAACAGCGCGATTCTAGCGTCCGGCTTGTTGGTCAGCACATATTTGGCGTAGACCGCGGTCTCGGCCTGGTACGACGGCTGGAAGCCGATCGACCACGGATAATGCTGATAGTCGCCCCACAGCGTGGCGCCGGCGCCGACGAACAGCTGCGGCACTTTCTTGTCGTTGAGATATTTGCGCACGGCAAGGCCGGTCGGCGTGCCCAGCGGATTGAGGATCGCGGCGACCTCCTCCTGCTCGACCAGCTTGCGGGTCTGCTCCACCGTCTTCGGCGGCGAGTAGCCGTCGTCGAGCGTGATCAGGTTGATCTTGCGCCCGTTCACGCCGCCCTGGTCGTTGATCATCTTGAAGTAGGCGGCCTGCACCTTCGCGATCACGCTGTAGGCCGACGCCGCGCCGGAGAATGGCGAGGTCTGTCCGAGCTTGATCTCGGTGTCGCTGGTACCCGCGCCGTATTTCTTCTCGGCGGCGTGCGCCTGTGTCGCGAGCGCAAGCGCGAGTGCTGCCGTGATGGCCTTCCAGATCATCGTGAGCCTCCCTGTGGCGTTCTTATTGTTCGCGAGGGAGAGCTTACGCAGGTCGAGGGAGGCGGGCTTGCGACGAGACGCCGGGGCAGGGATGCGAAAATGCGGCCGGGGTGCGATTATTACCGTCGTCCCGGCTATTACCGTCGTCCCGGCGAAAGCCGGGACCCATAACCACTAACGTTTGCCGTTACGCCGACTGTTTCCCCAGCATCGCACCAAACTGACAGCCGGGGTAATGGGTCCCGGCTTTCGCCGGGACGACGATGATGAGATAGCGACGCCCCTCAGCGGTAGCGCACACTGCCGGTGGTGACCGGATCGGTCGGCAGCACGGTGGCGCCGGCGCGGCTGGCGGCGGCGGAGGTGATCATGCCGGGCTCGGCCGCGGCCTGCACATTGCGGGGCGGGTTGAATTCGAGGATGACGAGGACTGCCGTGGCCAGCACCGCCACGGCGGCGGTTGCGAGCGCAGGCACCAGTCTTCCGCGCGTCTCGGCTGCGCGAACTTGCATTGACCAATTCCTTTATTGGGGTCGTTCTTTGGACGTGATGTAAGAACGGCCAGGCTTCTTCCCAAGAGTGCGGCGCACATGCCTCACAATCAGTTGTGCCGGCCGTGATGTCCCTCACGGTGCTCGAGCCGCGTGGCGTTCGCCGCGTCGAATCGCATTCGTGTCGGACGGCTTGTTTGCACACCATGAGTTGGAAGAGATCGTGGCGTTTTGCATGCGCCTCATGCGCTCGTGATTGATCGCGTGAGGTTGTGATTAATGCCGCTGCGACAAGCCGTTTTTGCCGTGATTTAGAGGCTTTCTTCGTCGTGCGCGGCGCGCGCGTTAAGCCTTTCTTCACGCGCTTTCAACGCATCTCGCAGAGATTCGTGTGATGTGCGCGTGATGGAAGCGATGACACCGCTGCCATTGGCAGCAGCTGTCAGCGGACTTGCCATAAACTTGGAGCCGACCTCATCGCGAGGCCTGTCGCGCCGTCTTGTCCGCCGAAGCCTTGGCGAAGGCGGAAGCTTTAACGAAGGCGGAAAGCAATCCATCTCTCCTCACGCGACGCGATGGATGATTTTACTTCGCGCGTTATTGCGCAAAGAAGAATCCACCTCGCCAGCGCGCCGCGCCTGCACGCGCACCGGTCGGATCGATTCACCTGTCAGACAGCGGGAAGAGGGCCACTGGGCGTCAGGACCACACGCTGTCACCGTCCGCGACGCGGTGCGCTCGTCGCCCGCGCTTCTCGCGGCCACCGCATTCCGCGCCCAACGTCCGTGACGATCGCGATACGCCCCTCTCAGAGGAGGCGGGACGCGCTGCTCGTAATGTTGAGTTGGGGTCTCGGGGAAGAGGAATATTTTCTTCGCGAGGACTGGACAGGCGGTGTCGCCTTGAATTTGCTGGTGAAATTCGCCTTCTGGCGCACCGTTGTCGCAGCCGTGGAACAAGCGCTGCGGCATCGACTTGATGCAGCGGGCTGGATTGCCGGCCTGCACGGCCCTGCAATTCCCCTGCCCCCAAAGCCAGGGCCGTGCACTTCCCGGGAGACGCAGCTCCCTTCAGTCGATTTCCTTCGCTGTGTTCACTAGTGCACCGTCCAGCCACGTTCCGCAGGCGTAGGCTCGGTCCATCACCGCGCGAATATCCGGCATGGCCGGTGACCGAGAACGCCAGTTGCGCTCCCGCCTTCGGATGGAATGGAGCAGCGTGATGCAGAACAGCCTTCCCAACCCGCGCAGGTCCCCGGAGCAACGCCTTGCTGACGAATCGATCCGCCTCCGCGGCGAAGCCCGCGTCATGCCTCCCGGCGTCGCACGCGACCGCCTGATCCGCATGGCCCGTCAGGCCGAGACCGCCTCGCACATCGACGCGTGGGTGATGTCGCCGGGGTTGCGGTCACCGAAGTGAGACGCGCGATGGCGCGATCCATCCTGTCCTCGCGACGCGCTACGATCTGGAGCGCGTGATCCGGCAGCGGCCGGTCGTTCGATGCAGATTTAGCATGCTGCGAGGTGACCGCGTGCGTTTGAGCGGCGCGATAGGCCCAGGTCGTGCGGCAGCTTGATCTTTGTTCGTGATGCAGAGCGCCCATGGAGCGTCCGCGAGACTGGGCTTGGTTGTCACCGCTCATCGCGAACGGTGAAAGCGGATTTTCCTAGCCAGGCTTAGAAAATGACAAAATTACCTCCCGCCGCATGCGCCCATCGAGCGACTCTTGGCCGTTCCCAACGGATGGAGGAGGCAGGTAGCGACGGTTGGCTGGCAGGAGCCTAACGCGTCTTGTTTCATTTTTTAGTCCTGCTCTTTCCGCGACCGCAGATACAATTTTTGCGTTTGGAATGAACGTCCCGCGAACCGTATTTTCTCCCACCACATAAATGGCTCTGCCACCTGGCTTGAGAACGCGCGCCGCCTCTGCAACAGCTTGGCGCATGTCCTCAATATAATGAGCAAGTACGGCCTCATGTCTCGGGGATAGAGGAGGGCTCAATTTGAGACCCGACATGATGTTCTTGATTACGTCATCCTTGTGAGCATCTTTGTCGCTCGTCTCATTCCCAACACTCTCCGCTCGGATGTTCGTGAGCTCCTTAATATTGTGGCCCATCCAAACTAGCGAAAACTTGCTGCAGCGCATGTAGTCAATTGCGTTCAGGTAGGGTGGGGAGGTTAGAACAAGATCGATAGCTCCGCTGGCGATCGCTAATGATCGTGCATCGCCAAGTGCAGTCTGTGTCGCGGGACTGTCGTGAGCTTGATCTTGTCGAATGCAATTCTTGAGAACGTGACCTGTTGCCCTAAGAAACTTCCCAAACGGTTTCACCGGGGCGGTTTCGAAAACCTTGTGCGGGCGGCTGTGCGAAAGATCCATCGCAAGAGACGCGCCGGCTTGTTTCGTGATGATAAGACGCGAGAAAGCGCACCAAAGTACATCTCTCGTACGGTTGTCTTGGACCCTAAGAATAGCCTCCGCTAGAGCCGCCAGCTGACGACGCGCATACGGATCGAACCAGTATCGAATGAACTTTCGTGTCTCGTCGTCAGCGTGGCGCGGATCCGCGTTACGTCGCCCTTGTTGATGAGCGCGTTCGGTGTCGCGAAGTCGGCTTCGTCGTCGATTACGACCTTCTCGCGCACGCGTTCTAGCTTTTGATTCAGCTTTGCGAGGTCGCTAGCATTCTTCTTGCAGAAGATGACATGGAATCCCGTCGCGAAGGAGTACTCGGGATCAATGACGTCAGAGAAGTTACGCGCGGCTGGCGACAGATTTGATCGCTGAAATCTATCAAGATTCTGCTGGAGCAGCTGAACGCTGTCGTTCAACAAGTGAATGATAATTCGGTTTCCATCGTCGAGTAATTTTGCGGTAAGGCAGATCATCATTTCCGTCTTGCCGCTTTGTGGCTCGCCGTAGATCACGAACGAACTCGTGCCCGCGCGCAAAGTCTCGCAGGCGCTGGAAACCGCAGCCTCCACGCAGGATGTCTGTTTGTTGAGTTTCTTTAGGCGATTGAGTTGACCCAAGTAACGTTCGCGCTGGGCCGCGATCCCCCTCAGCTCTTCGACATTGACGGCCAACAGTCACCCCTTCCCTATCGCAGTTGAGCGTTCTCGTTCCTGCGATCATAGCGGGTGGTTTGTCGGCGGCATAGGGTTCGCTTACTTCTCCGATGGTCGAATTGTCGCAAAACAAAAACGGCCGGGTCATCGACCCGGCCGTTCAAAACTCTCTCCGCGTATTCCGCGTTTGGTTGAGCTCAGCTCGCCTTCTTCACGAACACCGGCTTGCCGACCTTCTTCTCGATCGCGCGCTTGAGATCGAGGGCGCGGGGCGACAGCACCTCGGCCTTGGCCTTGATCAGGTAGGCGTCGAGGCCGCCATTGTGGTCGACGCTCTTCAGCGCATTGGTCGAGACACGCAGCCGCACGTTGCGGCCGAGCGCATCCGAGATGAAGGTCACGTTGGCCAGGTTCGGCAGGAAGCGCCGCTTGGTCTTGATGTTGGAGTGGCTCACCTTGTGGCCCGTCTGGGGGCCCTTGGCCGTCAGTTCGCAGCGCCGGGACATTACCAAAATCCTTATTGCGTCCCCGCTTCCGGCGGCACGTGCGATCACGCGGCCCGCGCGGGGGTTTTGAATTCGCGTCCATTTTCCAGGAACCGCGGGTGTATAGGGGGAGAATACCCAAGCGTCAAGATTATATCGCCGCATAACCGTACCGGGAAATGGCGGTTCATAAGCGCTACCAGCCACTTAACGGCGGATATAGCAACCATATAAAGGGCGTATTCGGCTGCAAGTCTTGGTTCCATAACAGATGCGCGCGTTGTCCGGCCGAATTGAACGTCCAATTGGATGACGAAAGAGCGCCGATAGCAGGACCGTCAGGTAGGTTAAGTGACCACCGCCATTGCCCTTTTGCCCCCGCTCGGCCGGCTCATCGGCCTCTGCGCTGGTGCCCTCTTGCTGTTTTGCGCCGAGCGCGCCAGCGCGCAAGGGCGGCTCGACGCCCATTATGAGGCGACATTGGCCGGTATCCCGGTCGGCAAGGGTACCTGGACCATCGAAATCGGCGACGACACCTTCTCGGCCTCGGCCCAGGGCGGCACCGCGGGCCTCCTGAAGGCGTTCTCCGGCGGCAGCGGCGCGGGCGCTTCGCAGGGCCGCGTCGTCAACGGCGCGCTGGTCGCCTCCTCCTACACCGCGACCACCACCACCTCGAAGAAATCCGAGACCATCCGGATGGTGCTGGCGGGTGGCGGCATCAAGGAATCCACCATCGAGCCGGAGCCGCCGGTCGATGCCGACCGCCTGCCGGTCTCCGACGCGCAGAAGAAGAACGTGTTCGATCCGATGACCGGCTCGTTCCTGCGCGCGCCCGGCAATGCCGAACTGATGAGCCCGGATGTCTGCCGCACCGGCGCCGGCGTGTTCGACGGCCGCATGCGCTACGACCTCAAGCTCGATTTCAAGCGGGTCGAGATCGTGAAAGCCGAGCGCGGCTATCACGGCCCGGCGCTGGTGTGCGCGCTCTATTTCGTGCCGGTTTCGGGCTACATCCCGGATCGCCCTGTCATCAAATATCTCGCCGCCCAGCGCAACATCGAGATCGCCTTCGTGCCGATCGCGGGCACCCGCCTCTTGGTGCCGTTCCGCATGACGATCCCGACCCCGCTCGGCCAGGCCATGCTGGAAGCCACCTCGTTCGTCACCACCGCCGCGCCGCCGCGCGTGGCGAAGACGCAGTAGGGGATCGATCCGCCGGCTACGCTGTCCGACCGTCATCCTGAGGAGCGCGCAGCGCGTCTCGAAGGATGCACGGCCCGGCCGGTGGCCGTCGATCCTTCGAGACGCGCGCAAAAGCGCGCTCCTCCAGCGACAAAGGCGAAGCCTTTGCGCGGGGATGACGGGTCAGGGAGGGCGACTTGTCAGGGAATGCAACAAACGTCACCGGAATCCAGTTGACTCTTGCCCGCTTCTGATTCGACTCGCGCGCCTCTGGAATTTAAGGAATTCAGTCCGCATATCCTGTGCTTGTGGAGCCCTCTCAAACTTGATCTAGTGCCGCCGCCGTCAGCCTGCCCGAGATGTTGCGGTGAACGTTTCAGGTCTGGAATGGAGTCACCGATTCGGGCGCGATTCGTTCTAGACTCGTTCCGAAGTTTAAGGGCGGCGCAGAAGGCGTCGCATTGTGAGACAGATTCGCCTCAGATGATGCCCATGATCGATCAGTTTCCGGATTTCCGCGTCATTGCGAGGAGCGCAGCGACGAAGCAATCCATCGTGCCGACGCGCACGCGAAATGGATTGCTTCGCTTCGCTCGCAATGACGGCTGACAGCCGCCGGACAATAGAAGAAACACCTGCAAAATATGGCTTTCTCAACTTCGTTCGGAAATGACCGCGTGCCCGGCGCAGGCGTCACTGCGGTGCTGGGGCCGACCAACACCGGCAAGACGCATCTGGCCATCGAGCGCATGCTGGCGCATTCGTCCGGCCTGATCGGGTTGCCGCTGCGGCTGCTCGCGCGCGAGGTCTACAACAAGGTCGCGGCCCGCGCCGGCGTCGACAATGTCGCGCTGATCACCGGCGAGGAGAAGATCAAGCCGAAGGCGCCGCGCTTCTGGGTCTCGACCGTGGAAGCAATGCCGCGCGATCTCGATGTCTCCTTTCTCGCCGTCGACGAGATCCAGATCGCCGCCGATCTCGAGCGTGGTCACGTGTTCACCGATCGCATGCTGAACCGCCGCGGCCGCGACGAGACGCTGCTGCTCGGCGCCGCGACAATGCGGCCGATCATCGAGCGGCTGTTGCCGGGCGCCTCGATCGTCACGCGGCCGAGGCTGTCGCAGCTCGAATTCGCCGGCGACCGCAAGATCACGCGGCAGCCACGTAGAACCGCAATCGTCGCGTTCTCCGCCGATGAGGTCTACGCGATCGCCGAGTTGATCCGCCGCCAGCATGGCGGCGCGGCCGTGGTGCTGGGCTCGCTCTCGCCCCGCACACGCAATGCGCAGGTCGAGATGTTCCAGAACGGCGATGTTGATTACCTCGTCGCCACCGACGCGGTCGGCATGGGCCTCAATCTCGACGTCGATCACGTCGCCTTCGCCTCCGACCGCAAATATGACGGCTATCAGTTCCGCCGGCTGACGCCGGCCGAATTCGCGCAGATCGCCGGCCGCGCCGGGCGTGCCACGCGCAACGGCACCTTCGGCACCACGGGCCGCTGCGCGCCGTTCGAGCCGGAGCTCGTCAACGCGCTGCAGAACCACACTTTCGACAGCGTCAAGATGCTGCAATGGCGCAACGCCAGGCTGGATTTCGCCTCGCTCGGCGCCTTGCAGGTGTCGCTGGCGCTGTCGCCCAATCATGAGGCACTGACGCGGGCCCCGGTGGCCGAAGACCTCCGCGTGCTCGAACATGTCGCGCGCGACGCCGAGGTGCGCGAATGGGCGCATGGGGCTAAAGCGGTGGAGCGGCTGTGGGAGGCCTGCCAGGTTCCGGACTACCGAAAGCTGGCGCCGGCCGCCCATGCCGAACTCGTGACCACGCTGTATGGCTTCCTGATGCAAAAGGGTCGTATCCCTGACGCATGGTTTGGCGCTCAGGTCGACCAGGCCAACCGGACCGATGGCGATATCGACACGCTATCGGGCCGGATCGCGCAGATCCGGACCTGGACCTTCGTTGCCAACCGGCCCGACTGGCTCTACGACCCGGACCACTGGCAGGGGATCACGCGCGATCTCGAAAATAAATTATCCGATGCGCTGCATGAACGGCTCACGGAGCGTTTCGTTGACAGGCGGACCAGTGTATTGATGCGCCGCCTGCGGGAGAACTCAGTTTTGAATACGGAAATTGGCAAGACCGGTGAAGTGATCGTGGAAGGCCACGTGATCGGCCGGCTCGATGGTTTCACCTTCGCACCTGATGCGGCCGAGGCCGGCAGCGACGCCAAGGCGCTGCAAGCCGCCGCCCAGCAAGTGCTGGCGCGCGAGATCGATACGCGTGCCGAGAAACTGGGCGCCGCCCCCGACGAGCAGTTCGTGCTGACCTCCGACGGCACCATCCGCTGGACCGGCGATGCGGTGGCCAAGCTGGTGGCCGCCGACGACGCGCTGCATCCGCGGTTGCGCATCATTTCCGACGAGCGGCTGACCGGCGCCTCGCGCGAGGCCGTGCAGACCCGACTCGATCTCTGGCTCAAGACGCATATCGAAAAGCTGCTCGGGCCGCTGTTCGAACTGTCCAAGGCCGAGGATATCCAGGGCATCGCCCGCGGCATCGCCTTCCAGCTCGTCGAGGCGCTCGGCGTGCTCGAGCGCAGCAAGATCGCCGCCGAGATGAAGGATCTCGACCAGCCCTCGCGCGCGGCGCTGCGCAAATACGGCGTGCGCTTCGGCGCCTACCACATCTACTTCCCGCAGCTCTTGAAGCCTGCGGCGCGCTCGCTGGCCTCGCTGCTATGGGCCGAGAAGCAGAGCAATGTCGACATGGGCGCGCTGTCGAATGTGCAGCATCTCGCCTCCAGCGGCCGCACCTCGTTCCCGGTCGACAAGGCCCTGCCGCGCGACGGCTATCGCGTGCTCGGCTATCGCCAGTGCGGCGAGCGCGCGGTGCGCGTCGATATTCTCGAGCGGCTCGCCGATCTGATCCGCCCGGCGCTGGCCTGGCGCGAGACCTCGCCGGGCGAGAAGCCCGCTGGCGCGTTCGATGGCCGCGGCTTTGTCGTCACCCAGGCGATGACCTCGCTGACCGGCTCCGCCGGTGAGGATTTTGCCTCGATCCTGCGCGCGCTCGGCTACCGCATGGACCGCCGTCCGCCGCTGCCGCCGAAGGCTGTCGAGATTGCGCCTGCCGAGGCCACCGAGACCGTCGCTGCGGAGACGCCGTCGGCCGAGGCGATATCCGATGTCGCCGCAGACGCGCCGGTCGATGCCGCCGCTGAGGTGGTGGCCGATGCGCCGGAGGCCGCCGCTGCGCCCGAGGCCGAAGCTGCCGTCGAGCAGCCGGTATCGGGCGATCCCGCGCCGTCCGCCGCGCTGCTGCCCGATGTCGGATTCGCCGAGGTGGTTTCGAGCGAGGCGACGCCGGTTGTCATCGAGGCCCAGCCCGAGCCCGCGGCCGAGGTTGCCGCAGAGCCTGCCGCTGTCGCCGAAGAACCCGCGCCTGAGGCGCCCGCTGCTGAAGTTGCGGCAGAGCCCGCACCTGCCGTGGAAGCCGCTGCGGAGACGCCGACTGAGGCGGTTGCCGCAGAGACGCCGTCAGAGTCCGCCGCCGATGCGCCCGCAGAGATCGCGAGCGCTGACGCTGTGCCCGCCGAGGCCGCTCCCGCCGCCGCGGAGACACCGGCCGAGCCGCAAATGGTCGAAGTCTGGCGGCCCGGCGGCCGCTCCGACGAGCGCCGTCCGCATCATCGCGGTCACGACCGCAACCGCGGCCGCCACCAGAACAAGCCCGCCGAGGGCGCACAGGCCGCGGAGGGCGGCGGCGAGGGCGAGAAGCGCGAGCATCATCGCCGGCCGCGCCGTCACCAGGATTTCCGTGTTCCGCGCCCAGCGGCGCCCGCTGACGGCGCTGCGCCGGTCGCTGCCGCGCCTGCCGATGGCGCGCCGCGCGAGGACAAAGGCCAGCGCCGCGAGCGCTTCGAGGGCAAGGGTCGCGATGAGCGTCGCCGCGACAACAAGTTCGGCGGCGGCGATCGCAAGGGCGGCGATCGTGACCGCGGCGGCCGCGATTTCGGCAAGGGTGGCCGCGACAAGCGCGAAGGCGGCCCGTCGCATCGGCCCTACGCGTCGAGCGCGCCGCGCGAGCGCGACCGTCCGATCGATCCGAACTCGCCATTCGCCAAGCTCGCTGCCCTGAAAGAGCAGCTCGCCGGCCGGAAGGAATAATCCAACCCCTTGGTCTGATGCTTGGACAGACAGCGGCTCGACAAATGGCTGTGGCACGCGCGCCTGGTGAAGGCTCGCACTAGCGCGGCTGAACTCGTCGCATCAGGTCATGTCCGCATCAACGGCACGCGCGAGAAATCGCCGGGCCATGCCGTGAAGGCGGGCGACGTCATCACCGTCGCCCTCGACAACAGCGTCCGTGTGCTGAAGGTAACAGGCTTTGCCGAGCGGCGCGGCGATGCCAGTTCGGCGCGCGTGCTGTATGAGGATTTGCAGGCCGGCAATTTGCAAGCAGGCAAGGAGTAGTTATCTAGCGGTTGCTATCTCAATTTGGGGTGGCAGGCGCGTGAGAATACTGGCGTTTTTCAGGTGCGGCTTCTCTTGCGGCCCCGGTATTCCTGCGCTACGCAACCCCAGAAAAATCGATCGTTCCGGAGTTTTGGATGACCTACGTCGTCACTGAAGCCTGCATCAAGTGCAAATATACCGACTGCGTCGAGGTCTGCCCCGTCGATTGCTTCTACGAGGGCGAGAACATGCTGGTCATCCATCCTGACGAATGCATCGATTGCGGCGTGTGCGAGCCCGAATGCCCGGCTGACGCCATCAAGCCGGACACCGAGCCGGGGCTGGAGAAGTGGCTCGAGGTGAACACCGAGTATGCCAAGAGCTGGCCGAACATCACCCAGAAGAAGGACTCGCCCGAGGACGCCAAGGAGTGGGAAGGCAAGGAAGGCAAGTTCGAGAAATATTTTTCTCCGAATCCGGGCAGCGGCGACTGATTCGCTAGCGTTTGCCCAATAACCGTCGGACTACCCCGATAGGGGCGAGACTGGACCCGCGGCGGCCTCCGTTCGGCCGCCGATTTAACCCTAATGACGGACATATGACCTGAGGATGCCCTGTTATGCCCGGAATCGGGCGTAAACCATTGATTTTTGCGGAAAATGTGCTATATCTGCACCATTACAGGCCAAGAACCCCCTGCCATGCGTACCTTGTGGCTTCGAGGTTCCCGCAAACATCGAACAGGGGCGTGGCAGTTTCCGCGCGCAGGCTGTGTCACAGAAAACGCGTAAAAAGAGTGCTTCAAAGACGACAAAGAAAGCCGCTGTCGTTGCTCGCAGCGCAACCAAGGGCCGTGCCAAGGCGCCCGTGAAGGGGGCCAAGAAGGCGGCGGCTGCAAAGTCCTCAAAGAACAAAAGAAGCGTGATGCCAGAAAAGACTGCCAAGACTGCCGCGAAAGCGGCAGCTGCGAAGCCCGCTGCTGCGAAGGTCGCCCCCAAGACTGCTGCTGTCGCGCCGAAGCCGGCCGCCCCGAAGACTGCCGTCCCCGCCGCTGCTCCGAAGGTTGCCGCCAAGCCGGCCGCCGCGCCGCGCGTCGAGGAGCCGAAGAAGGTCGTGACCCAGCGCCAGGGCTTCAAGGCCAACGAATTCGTCGTCTATCCCGCTCACGGCGTCGGCCAGATCCTGGCGATCGAGGAGCAGGAGATCGCGGGCGCCAAGCTCGAGCTGTTCGTGATCAATTTCATGAAGGACAAGATGACGCTGCGCGTCCCGACGGCGAAGGTCGCCAATGTCGGCATGCGCAAGCTGTCGGAGCCGGCGCTGGTCAAGAAGGCGCTGGAGACGCTGAAGGGCCGCGCCCGCGTCAAGCGCACCATGTGGTCGCGCCGCGCCCAGGAGTACGAAGCGAAGATCAATTCGGGCGACATCGTCGCGATCGCCGAGGTGGTCCGCGACCTCTATCGTTCGGAATCGCAGCCCGAGCAGTCCTACTCTGAACGCCAGCTCTATGAAGCGGCGCTCGACCGCCTGTCGCGCGAAATCGCGGTTGTCCAGCACTCGACCGAGACCGAGGCGATCAAGGAGATCGAAGGCCAGCTCGCCAAGAGCCCGCGCCGCGGCGCCAAGGCCGAAGCCGAGGGTGAAGGCGAGGGCGATGCCGACGGTGAGGATGCCGATACCGATGGCGACGATACCGCCGTCGAAGACGAAGCCGCCTAAGCAGCGTTGCAAGATTTCGAAAGGCCCGGTCGAGAGACCGGGCTTTTTGTTTTTGGACGAAATGTCGCGCGCGCCGCTGCACCTCTCCCCCTGTGGGAGAGGTCGGATTGCATCGTCAGATGCAATCCGGGTGAGGGGTGAGGTCTATCCGTCGACGGCAGTCCCTCGAGAGACCACGACCCCTCACCCGGAGCGCATTCCGCTGCGCTGCATGCGCTCCGGCCTCTCCCACAAGGGGAGAGGCGGTCGCAATATGCGGACGGCGCCGCGCGACCTTGCATATCGCCCCGTCGCAATCGCCCCTTGGCTGATCGCCGCGACTCATGACGTGCTGCGCCACGCTGGCGGCGAGATCGCGGAACCGGCGAGGGGCGCGGCATGCTTGCAGGACGGTCGCTGGGGCGTGGTTACGACTGGCTGTGGACGGCGTTCGCGGTCTCGACGTTCGGCACCTGGGTCGCCTTCGACGCCTTCCCCTGAGACACCGTTCTCGTCGCTGGTTCCAAGGTAGCATTCGTAGTCCGGATTGCACTCCGCTCCATCAGGGCTCCAGCAGCTACTTCACCCGCTGCTTCTCGAGCTTGCGCGCTAGCGTCCGGCGGTGCATGCCGAGGCGGCGCGCGGCTTCGGAGATGTTGAAATCGGTCTCCATCAGGGTCTGGTGAATGCGCTCCCATTCCAGCGTCTTGATCGAGGTCGGCCGCGCCCCGACCTCGATGGCGGCGTTGCCTTGCGCTTTCAGGAACGCGGCCTCGATGTCGTCGGTGTTCGACGGTTTTGCCAGATAGTGGCAGGCGCCGAGCTTGATCGCCTCCACCGCGGTCGCGATGCTGGCAAATCCGGTCAGCACCACGATCAGCATGTCCGGATCATGCGCGTGCAGCGCTTCGACGCAGGCGAGGCCCGATGCGCCGCCGGCGAGCTTCAGGTCGACGACGGCATAGCCGGGCGATTGCTGCTCGAGCAGCTCGCGGACCTCGTCGAGCGAGGCCGATACCGCGACGCCGTAGCCGCGGCGCTCGAACGAGCGCTTCAGCGTGCGGGCAAAGCCCGCATCATCCTCGACGATCAGGAGCTGGCGTTCATCCGTCAAGAGGGTCTCCGATCGCAAGCGTCGAGAGCGGCAGCTCGAGCCTGACCGCGGCGCCGATATCCGGCCGGTTGCGCGCCGTCACCACGCCGCCCAGCTTGCGCACGACATTGACGACCAGGAACAGGCCGAGGCCGCTGCCGGAGCTGCCTTTGGTCGATTGATACGGCTTGCCGACATGCGCCAGCATCTCGCGCGAGAAGCCCGGACCGCGATCGGTCACCGACAGCACCAGTCTGTCGGCATTGCGTTCGGCCATCAGCTCGATCCAGTCACGCGAGACCTCGGCGGCATTGTCGAGCACGTTGAAGATCGCCTGCTTGAGCGCGATATCGGAGACGATCGCAAGATCCGTGCCGAAAGCGTTACGGAAATACAGTGTCGCCGACGGCCGCGTCGTCCGCCATTCCTCCACCAGCGCGGTCAGGAACGCCGCGACCGTGGTCGGCGAGGAGCCTTCGCCGCGGGCTTCGCCGGCCGACAGCAGGATGCCGGTGACGATCGACTTGCAGCGCTGCACCGAGATCTCCATCTCGCCGAGGTCTTGCGACAGCTCGGGATCGGAGGCGAGCGCCGGCATCCGGCGCCAGTCGCCCAGGATGACCGAGAGCGAGGCGAGCGGCGTGCCGAGCTCATGCGCGGCGCCGGACGCCAGCAGGCCCATCTGCACGATGTGGTCCTGCTCGGCGGCGTGCTGGCGCAGCGCCGCGAGGCGGAGGTCGCGGTCGCGCAGGTTGCGGTTGATCCGGGTCATGAACACCACGAGCAGCACGGCGTCGAGCACGAGCCCGATGAACGTGCCGGCGATATAGAGATTGAAGGCCTCGGCAAAGCCCTGCGGTAGCTCCAGTGGCCGGTAGTAGCTGGTCAGCCAGGCGAAGTTCATGCAGACCAGCGCCACCAGCGACCAGGTCGAGGGCGCATCGAGCAGCACCGCGCCGAGCGTCACCTGCAGCAGATAGAGCGACGTGAAGGGATTGGTGGCGCCGCCGCTGAGATAGAGCAGGGCGGTCAATGCCGCAACGTCGAGCGCCAGCGCGACCAGCAACTCGCGGTTGTTGATGTCGGCGCGGTAGCGCAGCCACAGCAGGCTCACGAGGTTGAGCGCCACGAGCCCGAAGATCACGGCCGCCATCGGCAGTAGCGGCAGCGCAACGCCCATCCAGAACTGCACGAAGCCGATGGTAGCGATCTGCCCGATCACGGCGATCCAGCGCAGCTGGACCAGCAGGGCCATGTTCTTGCGATTGGTCGCGAGGTCGGCGGGCGCTGAGAGGTCGAACGGCATGCCGGCAGCCGCGCGCACGGCGGACGGCATCACGGCCGTCCCGGTCGCGGTGTTGTCCTCATGCAGATCCGATGTGCGCTCGAGCATCTGGGCCTGTGTCGCGAGACAGATTGCGGGCTGCGCCGATCAGGCGGCGCACGGCGGCGCGCCTTGAACTCCACCTTGGATCGGAGGCGCCGGCGCGGCCCCTGCCGCTGATGACGCGCAGGAGCGCGCCGGCCAGCATAAAGGCCAGCGCGAACCATGTCAGCGCGTAAATCAGGTGGTTGTTCGGAAACCGCACGATCGTGAGCCCGCCGACGGGAGTGCCGCCCGGATTTGGCGTCGCATCCGCGTCGACGAAGAAGGGAGCTACCTGCGACAACCCATGCGTGGCGGCGATCGCGGCGACGTCGCGCGAATACCAGCGGCCCGCCGCGGGGGCATTGTTGCGCAGGAAACCGCCCTTCGGCTCCGAGATCCGCAGCAGCCCGGTCACGCCGACGACGCCCTGCGGCTCGCCGTCGCGCCGCGTCGCGGGATCGCGCCGATCGGGCGGAACGAAGCCGCGATTGACCAGCACGGTGGTTCCGTCGGTCATACGCAGCGGGGTTAGCACCCAGAATCCGGGACCATCTGCCGTCACGGCCTGCACCAGCGTCTCGTCGGCGTTGAGGAAGGTGCCGCGCAAGGTGACGCGGCGATATTCGTCGCTCGCGGCCGTAACCGCCGGCCATGACGAGGGAGGCGGCGTCGCTGTCGGCGCCGCATGCATGCGCTCCTCCACCCGCTCGATCAGCGCCAGCTTCCAGGTCCTGCGTTCGATCTGCCAGATACCGAGCGCGCTCAGCAGCACCACGCCCAGCATGCCGAGCGTGAGCAGCACAAGCGATGGTCTGGCAGAGCGCATCGTCACGGCATCTGGCTCATGTCATGGATCGGCATCATGTTGACGTTGAGATGATGCATGACCCACAGCGAGCCGGTCAGCGCGATCACCACCATGATCACGGTGAAGATCATCGCCATCATGGTCCAGCCGTTCTCGGACCGCGTGTTCATGTGCAAGAAGTAAATCATGTGCACGACGATCTGCACCGCGGCGAGCACCAGCACGATCAGCGCGGTGACCTGCTTGTCGGCGATGGTGCCGGTCATCACCAGCCAGAACGGCACCGCGGTGAGGACGACCGAGAGGCCGAAGCCGATCAGATAGGTCTTCAGCGAGCCGTGGGCGGCGCCGCCATGGTCATCATGGCCGTGACCGCCGGCATTGGCTTCGAGAGTGCGGGCTTCTGTTGTCATCGCAGCATTCCCAGGAAATAGACGAAGGTGAAGACGCCGATCCAGACCACGTCGAGGAAGTGCCAGAACATCGAGAGGCACATCAGCCGGCGCCGGTTGGCTTCGGTGAGGCCGAAGCGCGCGGTCTGCACCATCAGCGTCACCAGCCAGACCAGACCGAAGGTGACGTGCAGGCCGTGGGTGCCGACCAGCGTGAAGAACGACGACAGGAAGGCGCTGCGCTGCGGCGTCGCGCCCTCATGGATCATGTGGGCGAACTCAGTGAGCTCGATGCCGAGGAAGGCGAGGCCGAACAGCCCGGTGATGGCGAGCCAGGCCTGAGTCGCGCCGATCTTCGATTTCTCCATCGTCAGCATGGCAAAGCCATACGTGATCGAGGAGAGCAGCAGCATCGTGGTGTTGAGCGCGACCAGCTTGAGGTCGAACAGGTCCTTCGGCGCCGGGCCGGCGGCATAGTTGCCGCCGAGCACGCCGTAGGTCGCAAACAGCATCGCGAAGATGAGGCAGTCGCTCATCAGGTAGATCCAGAAGCCCAGCATGGTGCTGGCGCCTTCCGGATGCGCGTGCTCGTCGATGACGTGGAAGACCGGTTCGGAGCTTTGTGTGGAGACGGTAGCAACGGTCATGTTTGGGCTCCTGCGGCGAGAACGCGCGTCCGCGCGTCTTCGGTCCGCACCACCTCATCCGCCGGGATGTGGAAGTCGCGGTGATAGTTGAAGGTGTGGCCGATCGCGACCGCGAGCAGCGCAACGAAGCTGACGGCGGCAAGCCACCAGATGTACCAGATCAGGCCGAACCCCATCACCGTCGCGAGGCCGGCGAGGATGACGCCGGTGCCGGTGTTGGAAGGCATGTGGATCGGCTTGAAGCCGGTCAGCGGCCGGCTGTAGCCGCGGCGCTTCATGTCCCACCAGGCGTCGTTGTCGTAGACCACCGGCGTGAAGGCGAAGTTGTAGTCCGGCGGTGGCGAGGAGGTGGCCCATTCCAGCGTGCGCGCGTCCCAGGGATCGCCGGTGGTGTCCTTCAGCTCTTCGCGGCGCAGGATGCTCACCGCGAACTGCACCAGCATCGCACCGATGCCGAGCAGGATCAGGAAAGCGCCGAAGGCCGCGATGACGAACCAGATCTGCAGGCTGGGATCGTCGAACACGCGAAGCCGGCGGGTCACGCCCATCAGGCCGAGCACGTAGAGCGGCATGAAGGCGAAGTAGAAACCCGAGACCCAGAACCAGAACGACAGCTTGCCCCAGAACGGATCGAGCTTGAAGCCGAACGCCTTCGGGAACCAGTAGTTGATGCCGGCGAACAGGCCGAACAGCACGCCGCCGATGATCACGTTGTGGAAATGCGCGATCAGGAACAGGCTGTTATGCAGCACGAAATCGGCCGGCGGCACCGCGAGCAGCACGCCGGTCATGCCGCCGATCACGAAGGTCAGCATGAACGCCACCGTCCACATCATCGGCAGCTCGAAGCGGATGCGGCCGCGATACATCGTGAACAGCCAGTTGAACATCTTCGCGCCCGTCGGGATCGAGATGATCATGGTGGTGATGCCGAAGAACGAGTTGACGCTGGCGCCGGAGCCCATCGTGAAGAAGTGATGCAGCCAGACCAGGTAGGACAGGATGGTGATGACGACGGTGGCGTAGACCATCGAGGTGTAGCCGAACAGCCGCTTGCCGGAGAACGTCGCGGTCACCTCCGAGAAGATGCCGAACGCCGGCAGCACCAGGATGTAGACCTCGGGGTGGCCCCAGATCCAGATCAGGTTCACGTACATCATCGGGTTGCCGCCGAAGTCGTTCGTGAAGAAGTTGGTGCCGACGTAGCGGTCGAGCGACAGCAGCGCCAGCACCGCCGTGAGGACCGGGAAGGAGGCGACGATCAGGACGTTGGTGCAGAGCGAGGTCCAGGTGAACACCGGCATCTTCATCATCGTCATGCCCGGCGCGCGCAGCTTGACGATGGTGCAGACCAGGTTGATGCCCGATAGCGTGGTGCCGACGCCGGCGACCTGTAGTCCCCATATGTAATAGTCGACGCCGACGTCAGGACTGTAGCCGATGTTCGACAGCGGCGGGTAGGCGAGCCAGCCGGTGCGGGCGAATTCGCCGACGAACAGCGACATCATCACCAGCACGGCGCCGCCGACCGTCATCCAGAAGCTGAAATTGTTGAGGAAGGGGAAGGAGACGTCGCGGGCGCCGATCTGCAGCGGCACCACGTAGTTCATCAGGCCGGTGACCAGCGGCATCGCTACGAAGAAGATCATGATCACGCCGTGGGCGGTGAAGACCTGGTCGTAGTGATGGGCCGGGAGATAGCCGTCCGAGCCGTTGAAGGCGATCGCCTGCTGCAGGCGCATCATCAGCGCGTCGGCGAAGCCGCGCAGCAGCATCACGATGCCGAGGATCATGTACATGATGCCGATGCGCTTGTGGTCGACGGTGGTGAACCACTCGCGCCACAGATAGGTCCAGAGCCGGAAGTAGGTGACGATGGCGAACAGCGCGAGCCCGCCGGTCGCGACCACCGCGAAGGTGCCGACCAGGATCGGCTCGTGCAGCGGCAGCGCGTCCAGATTGAGGCGGCCGAAGATCATCTTGATGAGATCGGGATTCATGCGGCGCTCCTCAGGAGTCTGATTTTGGGCGCTGGCCGAGCAGCAAGGATGTCGATGACGGATGGGCGGGAGAGAACGGCGGGCGCTTCAGCCCGACACCACGCAGCGGCGTCAGGTCGAGCGGCGCGAGAACGTCGCGCGACGGGGCGTCCTTGATCTCGTCCATCGCGCAGATGCCGGCGACGAAGGTCGGCTCAGAGCCGAGCGGCGCGCCGCGGCGGGCGTATTTGTCGTAAGTCAGCGGCAGCGTGTTGTTGAGGCCTTCGCGGCCGAGGCCGCCCTTGGCGTCGATCGCCATCATCTCGCTCATGCACATCTTGCCGGGCTCGACGCACATGTTGAGGATCGCCTTGTAGAGATCGCGATCGACCGAGCGATAGAGCCGCACCGGATCGTTCTGGCTCGGACGCTCGAGCTGCAGATAGTCGGTGCGGCCGAGCATGCTGCCGCTGGCCCTGGCGGTGCCGATCCACTTGTCGAAATCGGCGCTTGACACGCTCTTGAACTCGAAGTGCATGCCGGAGAAGCCGGCGCCGCTGTAATTGGCGGAGAAGCCTCTGTAAGTGCCTTCCTTGTTGGAGACCGCGTGCAGCTTGGTCTCCATGCCGGGCATCGCGTAGATCTGGCCGGCAAGGGCGGGGATGTAGAACGAGTTCATCACGGAAGAGGCCGTGATGCGGAAGCGGATCGGGCGGTCGACCGGAGCTGCGAGCTCGTTGACGGCGGCGACGCCATAGTCCGGGTAGATGAACAGCCACTTCCAGTCGAGCGCGACCACCTCGACATTGAGCGGGGCGTCCTTGCTCTCGATCGGCTTGTCGGCGGCGATGCGCCCGAGCGAGCGGTAGGGATCGAGCAGATGCGTGCCCATCCAGGTCAGCGCGCCGAGGCAGATGATGATCAGAAGCGGCGCCGACCAGATCACGAGTTCGAGCTGGGTGGAGTGATCCCACTCGGGCTCATAGGGCGCCGCGGTGTTGGACTGACGGTAGCGCCAGGCGAAGAAGATGGTCAGCGCCATCACCGGAAGCACGATGATGAGCATCAGGACGGTGGAGATCACGACGAGGTCGCGCTGCTGGATTGCGACGTCGCCGGCAGGGGCCAGGACGACGAAATCGCACCCGCCAAGGAGCGCCGCGAACGGCAATAAGGCCAATAATTTCAAGGCGCGCACGGCTCACCCCACTGGAATTTTATGAGTTCCGCCAAGGGGTAGCTGCGATGCAGCAAGGTTGACATTGGACAATTTGTCCAATGTTGCACTGCGGGATGGGCCGTCACAAGATGAGGTGGACCGCGTGGCAAAGGCTGCCCGTGGCCTCATCTAGCTTGAGCATGATCGGTTCGGAAAACCGGTTTCCACTTTTCCGGATCACGCTCCAAAGGACGGTTCT
The DNA here is from genome assembly GCF_049075665.1 of Bradyrhizobium sp. B120. Classification (NCBI taxonomy): domain Bacteria; kingdom Pseudomonadati; phylum Pseudomonadota; class Alphaproteobacteria; order Hyphomicrobiales; family Nitrobacteraceae; genus Bradyrhizobium; species Bradyrhizobium sp. B120. Next base: position 496,491 of record NZ_CP185242.1, read on the forward strand.
CCGGCGATGGCACAGGCCCCAGCAATGGCTCACGGCACCCCGACGGCATCAGGTCACGGGCAGGCGAAACCCGGCGAAATCGCCATCGGCGTCATCATCGGGCGCACGTCGGAATTCTTCGACTTCTTCGTCTACGCGATCGCCTCGGTGATCGTGTTCCCGAAGCTGGTGTTTCCGTTCGTCAATGAACTGACCGGCACGCTCTATTCATTCGGCATCTTCGCGCTGGCCTTTGCCGCGCGGCCGCTTGGTACCGTCATCTTCATGGCGGTCGACCGCCGCCACGGCAAGGGCGCCAAGCTCGTCATCGCGCTGTTCCTGCTCGGCACCGCCACGGTGGCGCTCGCGTTTCTGCCCGGCTACGACACGATCGGCGCGGCGGCGATCTGGCTGCTCGCGGCCGCGCGCGTCGTGCAAGGTATCGCCTGGGGCGGCGCGTGGGATGGCCTCGCCTCGCTGCTCGCGATGAATTCGCCCGCGAACAAGCGCGGCTGGTACGCAATGGTGCCGCAGCTCGGCGCGCCGCTCGGGCTGATCGTGGCGAGCGCGCTGTTCGCGTTCTTCGCCGGCAACCTCTCGGCGGATGATTTCTTCGATTGGGGCTGGCGCTATCCGTTCTTCGTCGCCTTCGCGATCAACGTGGTGGCGCTGTTCGCGCGGCTGCGCATGGTGGCGACCGACGAATACTCAGAGCTGTTCGAAAGCCGCGATCTGGAGCCGGCGCGGGTCGGCGAGACCATCGCGCAGGAGGGCCGCAACATCCTGCTCGGCGCCTTCGCGCCGCTGGCGAGCTTTGCGCTGTTCCACATGGTCACGGTGTTTCCGTTGTCGTGGGTGTTCCTGTTCACCAAGGAAAGCCCGGTGCGCTTCCTCATCATCGAGATGATCGGCGCCATGGTTGGCGTCGCCGCCATCGTCGCCTCCGGCATGATCGCCGACCGCGTCGGGCGCAAGCCGCTGCTGCTGGGGTCGGCGGTCGCGATCGCGGTCTATAGCGGCTTTGCCCCGCAACTGCTCGATGCCGGGGCGTTCGGCGAGACGATCTACATGGTGCTCGGCTTCGTGCTGCTCGGCCTGTCGTTCGGCCAGTCGTCCGGCGCGATCGCCTCGAACTTCGCGCGGACCTATCGCTACACCGCCTCGGCGCTGACCTCGGATTTCGCCTGGCTGTTCGGTGCCGGCTTCGCGCCGCTCGCCGCGCTGCTGCTGGCGACCCATTTCGGCCTGATCTCGGCCGGCGCGTATCTGTTGTCGGGTGCGGTGTGGACGCTGCTCGCGCTCTGGCTGAGCGGCCTGCGCGAAGCGGAAGTCAATTAGTCACGCGGCCCGTCTCGTTCTGCTTGTAGCCCGGATGCAGCGAAGCGAAATCCGGGACCGCTCTCACCGCGGATGGTTCTGCCCCGGATTGCGCTGCGCTCCATCCGGGCTACGCAGCGTAATCGGTTCGACTAGCGAAACAGCCCGTCGACACGGAACGAATAGCCGAGACCTACGATGTAGTTTGGCGAGTTGCGGTTGAGCCCGAACGCGACGTGGAGGTCGAGCTGCTGGGTCGGCGTGAGCCGGTACAGGCCGCCGGAATTGATCAGCTGGATCGGCCGCGCGCCGTCGGGATAGTCGCCGACATATTCGGTGAACACGCTGATCCGCTCGGTCAATTTCTTCTCGATCACGAAGGTCGCTTCCGACATGTGCTGGCCGGTCAGCTCGGCGGGGCGGAAGAATTCCGTGAACATGCCGCTGACGCCCCAGCCGTCATGCAGCTCCCATGACCATGGCAGCTGGATGTAGGGCTGCGCGCCGCGCCCGGCGATGGCGGCCGCGCCGGTCGGCAGCGCGACGCCGGCGGTGATCGACAGGTCGACCTTTCCCGGCACCGGGCTGATCTGCCATTTCAGTCCGGGAGCGACGTCAGAGAAGCCCGCGGCGCCCGGCGATCTCACAGTGCCGGTATAGCTCGGCAGGTCGATCAGGACCTCGAGGCAGGGCGCGATGCCGAGCCGCCAGCGGCTGTTGCTGCCGTCGATGCTGCGGCCACTGTTGCGGCCGGTCAGGTTGATGCCGTTCTCGCTCTGCAGGCTCCCGACCGGCACGACGATACTCGAATTGGTGACGTCGGGCCGGTCGGTCGCAATTTCGTCGCTCGGCTTGGGACAACCGTCCGCGCGCGCAGCGGTGGCTGCTGCGAGGGTGAGCGCAGCAAGCACGCACCCGAGTTCGGCAAGTCGAGCGACGGCGCCGAACCGATTGTGAAACACTGGGGATGCTCCAAAAACCCGGCGCCGCTGCGGAGGTGGCAGCTAGGATCGTGATCGGCTGATGACGCGGATATTCCTCGTCGGAGGCAAAAAAACTTCAACAACAAGCGCCATTCTTGGCGATCGATGCGGCTGGTGTCCAGCGGGGCGGGCGAAATTTCAGGGAATAGAATGGCGGCCTGACTGCTCCTGTTGTGGTGGCAAAACAGGAGACCCCCGGAATGACCATTCGTTCGATCGCAGGCACGCTGGCGCCGCGGCACGCCAAAATTGCCGCGATGGCGGCCATCGCGATCCTGCTGGCGCTGAACAGCGCCCGTGCGGCGGGCGATGCGTCACGCGGGGCCACGCTGTACCAGGGCTGCGGCGATTGTCATTCGATCGAGAAGAACGACGTCGGTCCGATGCACAAGGGAGTGGTGGGCCGCCTTGCCGGCTCGGTCGCGGGCTACAATTACTCGCCGGCGCTGAAGGACTCGAAGATCGTATGGACGGAGGCCAATCTCGACAAATGGCTCACCGGTCCGGACGCGATGGTTCCGGGCACCAAGATGTTCTACGAGGTTCAGGATCCGAAGGACCGCGCCGACATCATCGCCTTCCTCAAGGAGAAGGCGAAGTAGGGTGTTCTCTCTACGTCGTCCCTGCGGAAGCAGGGACCCATAACCACAGGAACAAGTTGTTGGGCCGCGCTGTGGCCCCAGCTTGTTCAATCCATCGATAGCTGTGGTTATGGGTCCCGACCTTCGCCGGGACGACAGCGGTAGCGAGACGCGAGCGCGACGCTTCGCAGCCTCAATCCACCACGATCTTGACGCGGTCGCGCGGCTTGATCTGGGCGTGGGCGTCGAGGCCGTTGAGCACGCGGAAGCGCTCGGTCGGATGATCGACGCCGGCCATGCGATGCGACAGCGATTCCACGGTGTCGCCGGGCTGCACGTTGATGACCTTGATGCGCAGCGGGCGCGCGGCCTGGATCTCGTCGAGGGTCAGGCGACGGAATGAATTGACGGTCTCGCGCGCGTTGCGCTCGCTCTCGGTGGATTTCTGCTTGGCGGCGAAGATGAAGCGGTAGACGTCGCTGCCGAAGCGCAGCGCGTAGACCTTGAACTGCCACTGGTCGCCATGCGCGGTGGCCGACGCCGCCGGAAAGCCGTTGATGTTGAGGTCCTCGGTCGAGGACTTCTCGACGCCTTCCATCCAGCCGGAATTCAGGTAGTCGCCGAGCGACTGCTCGGCCGGCACCCGCACCACGTCGAAGCGCATCGCCTGGCTGCCGCCCTCGCGCACGCCGATCACCGCCTGCGCGGTGTTGTCGAGCGTGAAATTCTCGGGCGCGGTGAAGGTGAAGCCGAGCTTGGGATGCAGGAAGCGGCGGCCGCGCACAAAGCCTTCGCTGGGATCCTCGCCATAGACGATGTTGTCGATCGCGGCGAGATAGGTCTCGCGGTCGCGCTCGTTGCTCTCGGGCGATGAGTATTGCCGCGCGGTGGTCTGCGCATTGGAGATGCGCTCCGGCGTTGCCGGATGCGACGAGGTGAAGTCCTGCGCACGCGGATCGAGCGCGGTCTTGCCGATCTTGAGCGCGGCATTGCGCTCCATCGCGGTCAGGAAGCGCGCCGCGCCGTAGGGATCGAAATGCGCGCGCGCGGCGATCCCGACGCCGATGCCGTCGGCCTCGAACTCCTGCTGCCGCGAGAAGCTCGCCATCGTCAGCTTGGTCTTGGCGAGCGCCAGCGCGGTGAGATCGGGATCGGTGCTCATGTCGGTGACGACGCGCGTCACCACCGCCGCCTGGCGCGCTTGGTCCTCGCGCATCGCGGCGTGCTTGGCCAGCACATGCGCCATCTCGTGGCTCAGCACCGAGGAGAGCTCGGAGGTGTCGCTGGCGAGCGCGATCAGGCCGCGCGTGACGTAGAGCTGGCCGGTCGGCAACGCGAAGGCGTTCACAGCGCCTGAATTGAGGATCGTCACCTTGTAGGCCTGGTCGGGCCGTTCGGACGCGGCGACCAGCCGGTCGACGGTCTTGCCGATCAGCGCCTCGAGCTTCGGGTCGTCATAGGCGCCGCCATAGGACGACAGGATGCGCTCATGCTCGCGCTCGCTGTTGGGCGTCTGCTGCACCACCCGGTTCGGCTTCACCGGCGCCGCCGCCGCGGTCGGCGCGACCTGCTCGAAGCGGCCGACATTGCCGCAGGCCGACAGCGTCAGGGCCGCGCATACGAGCGCCAGCGCAGCCGAAAGCCGGCGGCCAGTTCCATCTTCACGCGGTCCAGCGTGTTCAATCACGTCAAAAACCCACAAACTGTCCCGTAATCGGCCAGGCCGTGGCCTGTGGGGCCCCTAGTTCCCGCCGAGCACTTCAATCTGCCCCACCCGGAGCAATTCGATTCGCGGCCCACGTCGTGCTTCCACCCAGCCTCGCACACGAATCCTACGATTTTCCAGAGACTTGGGCGCAAGCCCGGCTGCCTCAAACGCAGGGACTATGCGCCTTGAAATAGTCAGAGCAAAGTCCCGTGTCCAGTTTCGGCCGAAATTCAGGTAGGTCATCGCCCCCGCCTGGCGGACCGACAAAACCCGGCCCTCAACCACCGTAAAGCGCCCGATCCCGGCCAAAATATCGTCCGGACTTTCGGCGTTTTTTATGACCGTGGCCTCGGCCCAGGTTCCCGATCGGGCGCCCCGCGCCTCGGCCTCCGCCGCCATTAGCGCCGTGGCGCAGTCCTTGTCGGCGATCTCGGACGATACCAGCGCGAGGCCCTGGCGCAGCAGCTCGCTTTGCACGGGATGCTCGCTGCCTTCGACGAAGGCGTAAGCCGGCTGCCGGCCGTAGCGGTCCGGCGTGTCGTCCTGTCCGCGCAGCGTCACCTCGCGGCCGACCAGCAGCGCCGACAGCATCGACGTGGCCTTCGCCCGGTCCGCCACCTCGATGCCGGCGAGCTTGACCTCGCGGCCGTCATCCAGCCGCAGGCTGCGCGCATCGACCACAGCCGCAACGCGACCTTCGCCCTGAATCTCGAAATTGCATCCGGCCGCTTCGGCGCGTCCGATGCAGGCGCCGATCGCAAGCGCGCACGCCGTCATCGTCATCGCCCGCGGGTGGCATTGCCATGCTCTATCGCGTGGAGGCGTCATGCTGCGCTCGTCACTCCGGCGTGCTCCGTTCGGCGCGTGGTCGCCGACGAGGACAGTTTGACGGAAACATCGCCGCTGAGCCACATGCGAAGCGAGGCCGCATCGGCGGGGCCGATCGTGATTCGGCGACGCATCGCCGATCAATTCCTTGCAGTGCTTCTCATCGCGCGCAGGCACGAGATCCCAGTTTCACATCAATGCACGGCCGCTGCGGGACGAATGTGTCTCGTATGTCGCCTGTCGTGACGAAGATTGGCGTTTGAGCCCGCGCAACGCGGTCCTCGCGGGCGTCAAGCTTACCCATTGAGCATCTCAACTCCGTGCGCGGAATGAGAATTCATTATTGTTGCCAATGACTTGCGGCGCAAGTTAATTAATCGGCAATTTTTGAAACAGCGACCGATCGCGGTCGCCCATTGATATTGCCGAGGGCTTTGTGTCGGACCCCGTTGTTCTCACGCTGTCGATCAGCAATACGCTCGACGAGTATCTCCAGCTCTATGGTGCGATCCACGCCATCAGCGTCGGCGGAAGTTTCGCTGCTGCCAACACCGACTACATCATCAATTTCTCGCTCACGTCGGGCCCGCGCACGGTGGCGCTGCTGGATGATCTGCCGGCCATCAACCTGATGAGCGGCTCGACGCTCACCTTCGACGGCAACAACGACTACTCCAATCATTTGGGCGGCCAGGAATATTCCAACGTCATCGACGCGCACGGCTTTCAAGGCTTCGTCGTCACGTCCGGCAAGGTGACGTTCAAGAACCTCACCATCGTCAACGCGGCGGCCAGCGGCGGCAGTGGCGGGACAGGTGGCGGCGGTGGCGGAGCGGGTCTTGGCGGCGGCCTGTTCGTCGGACAGAACGCCGACGTCACGCTGAACAACGTCAACTTCGGCAGCAATACCGCCAAGGGCGGCAACGGTGGCGCGGTCGATCCAGCCGGCGGTGGCGGCGGTGGCGGCGGCATCGGCGCCGACGGCGGCAGCGGTAATGGCGGCGGCGGTGGCGGCGGCGGCTTCGGCGGCCACGACTACTACGGCTACCACGGCATTGGCGGCAACGGGTACAGCGAGGCCGGCTACGACTCGCAACATCCTTCGCCCGGCGCGCAGACGTCCGGCGGCACACCGGCGACCGTTGTCGGTCCGGGCGGCGGGCAGAGCGCCGATAATTACGGCGGTATCGGTTTCGGCGCGCACGCCGCCGGCGGCGCGGACGGTGGCGGTGGCGCTGGTGGTGTCGGTGGTGGTGGCGGTGGCATCGGCGGTGGCAATTCGGTGGGCGGAGGCCCCTCGGGTACACTCGTCGGCTTCGGCGGCGCCGGTGGTATGGGCGGCGGTGGCGGCGGCGGCATTTTTGGTGGCGGCAGCGGCGGTTTCGCCGGCGGCGGTGGCGGCTCCGGCACCGGCAGCGGATACGCGCACACCGGCGGCAATGGCGGCTTCGGCGGTGGTGGCGGCGGTTCGAACGGCACGCCCGGCACCGGCGGCTTCGGTGCCGGCAGCGGTTCGCTCGGCGGTGGCGGTGGCCTCGGCGCCGGCGGAGACATCTTCGTTCAGCAAGGCGGCAAGCTGACCGTCATCGGCGGCACCCTGATGGATGCCACGGAAACCGGCGGTACCGGCGCCAATGGCGCGGGCAACGGCTCCGGCTATGGCGACATCTTCATCCAAGGCACGTTGGTCGTTACGCCGACGCACGCCGGTTCCGATATCTTCGGAAACCCACTGACAATCACGACCCTCACGATCGGCGACAGCATCGCCGACGAGCGTGGCCTCAGCGGCAGCGGCACCACGGGAAAACTGGTCGTGTCCGGCGGCGGCACGCTGACGCTGACCGGTGCGAGCAGCTTTGTCGGCGGCACGCAGATTGACGGTGGCAACGTCCTCTCGATCACGGCCGACAACAACATCGGCGGGTCGGCCGGCGCGCTGATCCTCAATGGCGGCATGCTGACCACGACCGGTGGCTATACCTTCACGCACGACATTCAGGTCACCGCCAATGGCGGCACGTTCGATATTTCGTCCGGCACGATCGCCGACACCGGCTCGATCAGCGGCGCTGGCACGTTCATCCTGTCCGGCACCGGGACATTGCAGCTCGGGATGGGTCAGCTCGCCGGGCTGACGGGGACGTTCGGTCTGAGCAGCGCGCATCTCTCGCTGACGTCGAGCGGCACTTTCGACGACACGCTCTCGGTCAGCGGCAATTCGATCCTGGCGATTGCGAATGGGTCAACCGTCACCGACACTGCCCTCGTCACCGGCAGCGGCAATCTCGGCATCGACGGCGGCGGCACGTTGGTGCTCGGCCATGCCGCTAACAGCTACGGCAACACGACGATCTATTCCGGCACGGTGTGGCTCACCGCGGCCGGCGCCGCCGGGACCGGCAACATCTCGTTTACCTCAGGCATTGTCGGTACGCTGAAGATCGACAACGCCGCGCTGAGCGGTAATGCGTTCAGCAACACGATCGCGAACTTCAATCCCGGCCAGTTCATCGACCTGACCGGGCTGCAATACAACACCCAGAATCCGTCGCTCAACACCGTCAGCCTGTCCGGCAACGCGCTCTCGGTCTCCAACGGCACCACGACCGATACGCTGACCCTTGCCGGGGTCGGCGCCGGAACCAGTTTCCAGCTCTCGCAGGATGCGAACGGTGGAACGATCGTGCAGGTCGTGTCGACCCGCGTCTTCAATGTCTCCAACGTCGCCCAGCTCAATGCGGCCATCCTGCAGATGGATTCCGGCGGGGCGAACGCCGCGCCAAATGCCAATTACACGATCAACATCACTGCCAACTTCAGCCTGACGTCGGAGCTGTACGCGCTCAATCTCTTGAGCGGATCGAGCGTCACGATCAATGGCAGCGACGGTCACGGCGGCACCCATACGATCGACGGCCTCAACGCCCAGCGCGGCTTCTTCGTTTATTCGGGCAGCGTCAATCTCGAGAACCTGACCATCCAGAACACGCTGGCTGCCGGCGGCGGCGTCATCCAGGGCGGCGGCGGCGGTGGCGCCGGGCTCGGCGGCGCGCTGTTCGTCTCGTCGAACGGCAGCGTCACGATCGACAATGTCGTGTTTCACAACAGTGCCGCGATCGGCGGTAAGGGCGGAACCGGTAGTACCGCGAGCAACGCCAACATCGACGGCTTCGGCGGCGGTGGCGGCATGGGGGGCCAAGGCGGAAACAGCAGCGGTGGCGGCATCGGTCTTCACGCGCAGGGTGCGAACTCCGCCGCATTTCAGAACGGGTCCGCTGGCATCGTCCCCGGCGCCCCGGGGGGTGGCAAGGGAGTCGACGGCTACCTGATCCCATACGGAAGCGGGACCCTTCTTTACTGGTATGGCGGAACGGGCGGCGCCAATGGCGGCGGCGGCGGCGCGGGTGGTTTCTTCGGCAACAATAACCGCGCACACGGCACCGGCGGCGGCGTCGGCGGCGGCAACGCAATCGACGGCGGCAATGGTGGCTACGGTGGTGGCGGCGGGGCGTTCGGCAATGGTGGTTTCGGTGGTGGCGGCGGCTATGGCGGCAATGGCGGCTTCGGCGGCGGTGGTGGCGTCAGCGGGCTCGGCGGCTTCGGCGGTGGTGATGGCACGGCGGGCGGCGGCGGCGGGCTTGGCGCGGGCGGCACCGTCTTCGTTCAGCAAGGCGGCTCGCTGACCATCAAGGGCGGCTCGCTCTCCAACGATTCCGGCTTCAACGCCGTCAAGGGCGGCACCAATGGCATCGGCCAGGCGAGCGGTTCGGGCATCGGCTCCGGCATCTTCATCCAGGGCAACAGCAATCTCAGCTTCGCGCCGGCCAGCGGCCAGACGCTGACCGTCGCCAACGACATCGCAGACCAGAGCGGCAATGGCGGCACCGGTGCCAATGCCGGCGTCGGCGGCCTCGTCATCAGCGGTGGCGGCACCGTGATTCTCGGCGGCAACAACAGCTATACGGGCAACACCGCTGTCAGCGGCGCCGGCACGAGGGTATCGATCTCCGCCAACGTCAATCTCGGCGCGGTCACCAACATGCTGACGCTGGGCGACGGCACCGGCATCAGCTTCACCGACGGCTTCACGCACACCCGCAACATCGCGGTCTCGGGCGATCCGGTCTTCAATGTCGCAGCCGGCGAGACCGTCACCCAGAGCGGCGTGATCTCCGATGGCGCGACGCCGGGCGATGTCGAGGTGACCGGCGGCGGCAGGCTGGTGCTGTCTGCGCACAATACCTATTCGGGCGGCACGGTTATCAAGGGCTCGATCCTCGAACTCGCGGCGAGCGGCGCGGCGGGAACGGGCGCGATCGCCTTCACCGACGGCAGCACCGAGAAGCTCGTGCTCGATGCCGCTGCATTCTCCGGGGCGTCGTTCGGCACATCGATCACAGGCTTTTCCGGCGGCGATACGATCGACTTCGGCAACATCGCCTATGATGCGACCGCTACGCTGTCCTATGCGAACGGCGTGCTCTTGGTGAAGAGCAGCGGCGGGACCACGCTCGCCTCGCTGCATCTGAGCTTTGGCGCGGGCGCCACGGCCGGCTCGTTGAGCCTTGGCTCCGACGGCTCGGCCTCGCCGCATCTCGAGCTCAGGTCACAGGCGAGCATCGCCTCGGTCACGGCTGACACTACCGGTCATCTCACGACGCTGAACACCGGCAAGGTCGTCACCATATCAGTGAATTTCAGCAACACGGTGAGCGTGACCGGTGTACCGGAGCTGCTGCTCAACGACGGCAAGGCCGCGAGCTATGTCAGCGGCAGCGGCTCGCAGGCACTGGTGTTCAGCTACACCGTGCAGGCCGGCGACAGCACGTCGGACCTTCAAGTGCAGAGCCTCTCGCTCAATGGCGGCACGATCAAGGATCCCGGCGGCCAGGACGCCGACGTCACCCATGCGGCGACCGATCTGCATCTCGTGATCGACGGGGTCGCGCCGACCGTGTCGGTTGCCGCGACCCCGGCCTCGCTGCTGGCCGGACAGGCCTCGACCGTCACCTTCACCTTCTCCGAGGCGGTCACGGGCTTCGCGCTGACGGATACGACCGTGAGCGGCGGCGCGCTGGGCAACCTCGTCCATGTCGGCTTCAACGCTGCGCACCAGGACGTCTATACGGCGACCTTCACGCCCGACGTGACCAACTCCGAGGCAGGCTCGGTGCAGGTCAACGTATCGAGCTATACCGACATTGCCGGGAATGCCGGCGCGGCGAGCAGCGCGATCACCTTCACCGGCGACACCAAGGCGCCGACGGTTCAGGTGACCGCCGATCACACCGCGCTGATCGCCGGCGATGCCGCGCTCGTCACCTTCACCTTCTCAGAAGCTGTCGCCGGCTTCGGGCTGGGCGATGTCACCGTCAGCGGCGGTACGCTGGGTAACCTCACGCATGTCGGCGTCGACGGCTCCGGCCATGATGTCTACACCGCGACCTTCACGCCCGACGTCAGCAACACTGAAGCGGGCTCGGTCCAGGTCAACGCGTCGAGCTATACCGACGTCGCCGGCAATTTCGGCTCGTCGAGCAACACGATCGCCTTCTCCGGCGACACCAAGGCGCCGACGGTGTCGGTTTCGGCCGACCACGGCCCGCTGCTCGCAGGTCAGACCTCCACCGTCACCTTCACCTTCTCCGAGGCCGTCGCGAGCTTCGCGCTCGGCGATGTCAGCGTCAGCGGCGGCACGCTGGGCGGCCTTGTCCACCTCGGCGTCAACGGCGCCGGCCAGGATATCTACACCGCGACCTTCACGCCTGATGTCACCAACGCCGAAGCAGGCTCGGTGCAGGTCAGCGCGTCCGGTTATAGCGATACGGCCGGCAATGCGGGCGCGGCCAGCAATACGGTGACCTTCGCCGGCGATACGCTGGCGCCAACCGTCTCCGTCACGCTCAATCCGGACGCGGTGCTGGCCGGCGACCTCTCGGTTGCGACCTTCACCTTCTCGGAGGCCGTCGCGGGCTTCACCCTTGTCGGCACCAGCGTCCATGGCGGCGCGCTGAGCAACCTCGTGCATGTCGGGCTCAACAGCTCCGGTCACGATGTCTACACCGCGACGTTCACGCCTGATGTCAGCGACACCGAGACCGGCTCGGTGAAAGTCAATGCGTCCAGCTACAGCGATCTGGCCGGCAATGCCGGTGCGGCGAGCAACATCGCCACGATCGGCGGCGATACGCTGGCGCCGACGGTGTCGATCGCGGCGGACCGCAACGCGCTGCTGGCGGGGCAGACCGCCCTGGTGACGTTCACCTTCTCCGAACAGATTGCGAGCTTTGCGCTCGCTGACGTCACCGTGCAGGGCGGGGCGCTGGGTCACCTGGTCCATGTCGGCGTCAACGCTTCGGGTCAGGACGTCTACACTGCAATCTTCACGCCGGACGAGAGCAACGCCGAGGCGGGCTCGGTGCAGGTCACGGCATGGAGCTACACCGACGTCGCCGGCAACGCCGGTGCGGCAAGCAGCACCATCAGTTTCACCGGCGATACCAAGGCGCCGACGGTATCGGTCGCGGCGAGCCCGAGCACGCTGCTGGCCGGTCAGAACTCGGTTGTCACCTTCACCTTCTCCGAGCACGTCGCGAGCTTTGCGCTCACGGATACCGTCGTCGCCGGTGGTGCGCTAACCAATCTGGTCCATGTCGGGCTCAATGTGTCAGGCCAGGACGTCTACATCGCGACCTTCGCGCCCGACATCAACGATGTCCTGGCGGGTTCGATCCGGGTCTCGGGCTCGAGCTATACCGACGACGCCGGCAATGCCGGCGCGGCTGGTAATACCGCCACGATCGGTGGCGACACGCATTCGCCGACGGTGTCGGTCGCGGCCGACCATACCCTGTTGCACGCGGGCGACGCGGCGTTGATGACGTTCACCTTCTCCGAGGCGGTCGCGGGCTTCGGGCTCGGCGATATCGCGGTCCATGGCGGACTGCTCGGCAGCCTCGTCCATGTCGGCGTCAACGGCGCCGGCCATGATATCTACACCGCGGTCTTCACGGCCGACGTCACCGACCATCTGTCGGCCGATCTGTCCGTCACTGCGTCGAGTTACACCGACGTTGCCGGCAATGCCGGTGGTGCAAGCAACGCGGTCAACTTCACCGGCGACACCAAGCCGCCGGCGGCGCCGGGGCTGGCACTGCACCAGGACACCGGCTTCTCGGGGGCCGACCACATCACCAATAATCCGCTGATCGACTACGCCAGGTCGGATGTCGCCGACACGCTGCGCTTCAAGGCCGACGGCGCGTCGAGCTTCTCGACGGTGGCGCCGGTCTTCAAAACTGATGGCGTGCACACCGTGACGGTGCAGGAGGTCGACGCCGCCGGCAATGTCAGCACGTCATCGAGCCTGACCTTTACCCTCGACACCGTTGCGCCCCATCTCACCGGAATCACAGCAACCCCGTCCGGCGGTGTTGCGGCGACGGGCTCGCTGGTGCAGTTGACGGTCGGCTTCAACGAGGCGGTTCACGTCGTCAGCGCCACGCCGAGCCTGATGCTGAACGACGGCGGCAGCGCGATCTACGATGCTGCGGCAACCGCGCTGCTCGGCGATCCCTCGAAGCTGGTGTTCGACCACATCGTGTCGTCGACGAATCGTGCCGCATCGCTCTCCGTGACCGGCTTCGCCGCCAACGGCTCAAGCGTCGTCGACCTGGCCGGCAATGCGGCCTCGCTGTCGGCGGTGTCCGCCGCCTTCGACGCGCTGCACATCAACGAAACCATCGCGCCGGCTTACACGTTCGGGCCGATCACCCGCCCGGAACTGCATCTGGATCTCGGTGGTCACGTCATCATGGACACTGTGGCGTCGGCGTTCGCCGGACAATATGGCATGCAGTACCTGTTCCTCGGGCTGCCGGCTGGAACGCCCTATCAGACGGTTTCCGACTTTCATCTCTGATCGTATCGCGCTGAGGCGGGCCGGCGCGGCGCGTCATTCCGCTTAGCGGAAAACAGATTGCTGTCGCTGCGGCTTGCTGCAGTGCGGGCCATGCGGCATGATCCGGCCCTCGACACGGACCTGATGGAATGAGGTCCGTTCTTCAAGGGAGGATCTGAATGAGACGGGTTTTGGCCGGCGTGTTGGCCTGTGTGTTTGCGATCTCGGCGAATGCGTCGCTGGCGCAGGACAAGCCTCCGCTGAAGCTCGGCGGCATCCTCGATATGTCGAGCCTCTACGCCGATATCACCGGTTCGGGCAGCGAAACCGCCGCCAAGATGGCGGTGGAGGATTTCGGCGGCACGGTGCTCGGCCGCAAGGTCGAGATCGTGGTCGGCGACCACCTCAACAAGGCCGATCTTGCCGCCAACATCGCCCGCGACATGATCGATAACCAGGGCGTCGAGATGATCTTCGACGTTGCGGCGTCCGCGACGGCGCTCGCTGCCGGCGAGATCGCCAAGGCCCGCGGCAAGATCATCATGTTCAACGGCCCGGGTTCGATCCGCCTCTCCAACGAGGCCTGCGGCCCCTATACCGTGCACTACGTGTTCGACACTTTCGCGCAGGCCAATGTGACCGGCCTTGCCGCGGTGAAATCCGGCCTCGACACCTGGTTCTTCCTGACTGCGGACTACGCGTTCGGCCAGGACCTGGAAAAGGACACCAGCAATGTCGTGGTGAAGTCGGGCGGCAAGGTGCTCGGCAGCGTGCGGCATCCGATCAACACCTCGGACTTCTCCTCCTTCCTGCTGCAGGCGCAGGCCTCCAAGGCCAAGGTGATCGGGCTCGCCAACGCCGGCGGCGACACCATCAACGCGATCAAGCAGGGCGCCGAGTTCGGCATCACCAAGGGCGGCCAGAAGATCTCGCCGCTGCTGGCCTTCGTGACCGATATCGACAGCGTCGGGCTCGAGACCGCGCAGGGGCTGCTGCTCGCGGAAGCCTTCTACTGGGATCTCAATGATGACACCCGCGCCTTCACCAAGCGCTTCATGGAGCGGACCAAGCGAGTGCCGACCTCGGCCCAGGCCGGCGTCTACTCCTCCGTGACGCATTATCTGCAGGCGGTGAAAGCCGCCGGCACCACCGACGCAGCCGCCGTCATGAAGGTGATGAAGGAGACCCCGATCAACGACATGTTCGCCAAGAACGGCCGGATTCGTGAGGACGGCCGCATGGTGCACGACATGTATCTGTTCGAGGTCAAGAAGCCCTCGGAATCCAAAGGCCGCTGGGACGACTACAAGCTACTTGCGACCGTGCCGGGCGACCAGGCGTTCCAGCCGCTGTCGGAATCGCGCTGCCCACTGGTGAAGAAGTGACGCGAAGCGTCATTCCGGAGCGATGCGCAGCATCGAATCCGGAATCTCGAGATTCCGGGCCTGATTCTTCGGACCATCCCGGAATGACGCTGAGACAACCAACAACAACGAAAGGCAAAACGCCATGAGCGATAATCAGATGGTTCTCCAATCCCTCGACAAGGGCCTGCTCACCATCACCATGAACCGTCCGGATCGGCGCAATGCGCTCAATCCCGACATGACGCGCGGCCTCGTCGAGGCGGCGCGGCGGGCGCAGGACGATACCGAGGTGCGTGCGGTGCTGATCCGCGGCGCCGGCGGCACCTTCTGCGTCGGCGGCGACGTCAAGTCGATGGCGGAAGGCCGTGCACCGCTGCCGTTCGAGGCCAAGATGGCGAACCTACGCCGCGGCATGGAGGTCTCGCGCATCCTGCACACGATGCCGAAGCCCGTGGTGGCGCAGCTCGACGGTGCGGCGGCCGGCGCCGGGCTCTCGATCGCGCTGTCCTGCGATCTGCGCGTCGCCAGCGCCTCCTGCAAGATCACTACGGCCTTTGCCAAGGTCGGCTTCTCCGGCGATTACGGCGGAACGTATTTCCTGACCAAGATGCTCGGCAGCGCCAAGGCGCGCGAGCTCTACATGATGTCGCCGGTGCTGTCGGCGCAGGAAGCCTACAACCTCGGCATGGTCTCCAAGGTGGTGCCCGACGCCGATGTCGAGGCCGAGACGCTGGAGCTGGCGCGGTCGTTGGCACAGGGCCCGTCGGTGGCGCTCGGCTACATCAAGCGCAACATCAACAATGCCGAGACCATGACGCTGGAGGCCTGCTTCGACGGCGAGGCGATCCACCACACCCGCGCCGGCGAGACCACCGACCACAAGGAAGCGGCCAAGGCCTTCGTCGAGAAGCGCAAGCCCACTTTCCAGGGTCAGTAAGCCGTGACCAATTCCATGGCCGACTACATGCGGCTGCGGCAGATCTGCCTGGTGGCGCCGCAGCTTGCGCCCGTGATCGCTGATATCTCCGCGATCATGGGCCTCGATGTATGCTACCGCGACGGCAACGTCGCCAAATACGGCCTCGAGAACGCACTGCTGCCGGTCGATACCATCCTGCTGGAAGTGGTCGCGCCGTTCCAGCCGGGTCCGGGCACGGCGGCCGGCCGCTTCATGGAAAAGACCGGCGGCCGCGGCGGCTACATGGCGATCTTCTGCTGCGAGGATCCCGACGCGCGCGGCGCCAAGGCCAATGCGATCGGCGTGCGGACCGCGAACGTGATCACGCACGCGCCCTATTACGGCGTGCAGCTGCACCCGCGCGACTGCCGCGCCGCCTTCATCGAGTTCAACCACACCGACGGCAGCGACGACGTGCGGGGGCCATACCCGCCGGCCGGCCCCGACTGGCAGAAGTCGATCCGCAAGGACACGACCCTGGCGCTCACCGAGGTCGAGATGCAGAGCCCCGAGCCCGAGGGGTTGGCGGCGCATTGGGGGAAGATCGTCGGTATTCCCGCTGACGGCGCCGTGGTGAAGCTGCCGAACGCGACCTTCCGCTTCGTCAAGGGCGACAGCGAGATCATGAGCGGCTTGACGTTCAAGGTTGCCGACAAGGCCAAGGTGCTGGACGTCGCGAAAGCGAGGGGCTGCGCGGTGAAGGGCGATGAATTCCAGCTTTGCGGCGTGACGTTTAAGCTGACGGACTGATTTCGTAGCCCGGATGCAGCGAAGCGAAATCCGGGGCCGCGCTGTCCGCGGACGGACCGCCCCGGATTGCGTTGCGCTCCATCCGGGTTACACAGTGTCAATTCCGTCATCCTGAGGAGCGCGTAGCGCGTCTCGAAGGATGCACGGCCACCGACCGGGCCGATTCATCCTTCGAGACGGCCGCGATGCGGCCTCCTCAGGATGACGGGGAAAGATTGAGCCCGCGGCCTCGATCCAATATCGTTGAGCGCAACAAGAACAATTGGAACACGCCCCCATGCCGCATCCGCTCGATTCCTTCTTCGCCCCAAAGAGCATCGCGCTGATCGGCGCCTCGCGCGATCACGAGAAGATTCCCGGGCGGTTGCTCGCGATGCTGCGCAAGAACGGCTATCCCGGCCGGCTCTATCCGATCAATCCGAACTATGACGAGATCGACGGCTTGAAATGCTTCAAGTCGATCGCCGAGATCGGCGCGCCGATCGATCTTGCCGTCATCGTCATTCCGGCGCGTGCGGTCGTGCCGGCGCTGGAGCAATGCGCTTCCGCCGGCGTCAAGAACGCGGTCATCATCTCGTCCGGCTTTGCCGAGGAGGGCGGCGACAGCGCAGCGATGCAGGATGCGATCGTGGCGCTGGCGAAGCGAACGGGCATGCGGATATCCGGTCCGAATGCGGAAGGGTTTTACAGCCAGGTGCAGAAGGTCGCCGCGACCTTCAGCCCGACCGTCGACGTCAAGCCGGATGCGCCGACACTGGTCGCAAGCCAACGGCGGATCGGCATTGTCGCGCAGAGCGGCGGCATCGGCTTTGCGATCTATCATCGCGCCAAGGCGCTTGGTGTCGCGCTCAGCTACGTCGTCAGCGCCGGCAATGAGAGCGATCTCGGCGCCGGCGAGTTCCTCGACTACATGGTGCAGGACCCTTCGACCGACGTGATCCTGCTGTTCATCGAGGGCATCCGCGACGTCGACAAGTTCCTGGCGGCGGCGAAGCGCGCGGCGGAGCTCAGGAAGCCCGTCATCGTCACTAAAGTGGGCCGCTCCGGCGCCGGCGAGCGGGCAGCAGCCTCGCACACCGCGAGCATGGCGGGCTGGTCGGCGGCCTATGACGCGGTGTTCGCGAAATATGGCTTCATCGTCTCCAACGATCTCGACGAGGCCGTGACGATTGCTGCCGTTCTGACCACCAATCCGCTGCCGAAGGGCGACCGTGTCGCGGTGCTGACGGTGTCCGGCGGCGCCGGCATCTGGGGCGCCGACACGGTGTCGATGCAGGGCCTGCGCGTGCCGGAGCTCTCAGTCGCGATCCAGAGCCAGATCAAGCAATGGATGCCGTCCTATGGCGCGGCAGGCAATCCGGTCGACGTCACCGCGCAGGGCGTCTCCTCTGGCGGCCTGCAGAAGAGCATCGAGCTGTTCGACGCGTCAGATGAAGTGGATGCGACGCTGGTCGTGCTGTCGCTGTCGAGCGAGACGCGGATGCCGTTCAAGGAGGCCGAGCTGAAGCCGGTGATCGCGGCGCAGAACAAGCCGGTGGTGTTCTATTCCTACACGCTACCGTCGCAATTCGCGCGGCAGGAACTCGCGAAGTCGGGCGTGGTGGTGCTCTCGGGGCTGACCCATGTCGGCGTCGCGATGCGGCGGCTGGCGGACTATGCAGCCTTCAAGCCCACGCCGGAGATGGCGGCATCGGCGTCGCCGACGCGCGATCTTTCCGTGCATCTCACGGCGAAGACGTTGTCCGAACATGACAGCAAGACCTTGCTGCGTGCGGCCGGGATCGCTTTGCCGGACGAAGTGCTGGTGACCGACCGCGACGGGCTGGATGCCGCGATCGAGCGGGCCGGATTTCCACTTGTCATGAAGATCCAGTCGCCTGACATCGCGCATAAGAGCGAGGTTGGCGGCGTCCGCGTCAACATCGCCGCCAAGGGCGCGGCGTTCACGGCCTATCGCGACATGCTGGAGAGCGTGCAGAAGGCGCGGCCGGATGCTGCAATCCAGGGCGTGCTGGTCGGGCCGATGGCCAGGAAGGGCGTCGAGATCATCGTCGGCACCATGACGGACGCAACGTTCGGGCCGATGGTGATGGTGGGGCTCGGCGGCATCACGACCGAGCTGTTCAAGGATGTGATCTATCGTCCGGCGCCGGTGAGCCCGGCTGAGGCGACCACGATGCTGGCGACGCTGAAAGCCGCGCCGCTGCTGCACGGCTTCCGTGGAGCGCCGAAGTCCGATGTCGCGGCGCTCGCGCAATTGATCTCGCAGATTTCAGTGCTGGCGGCGCAGCACCGCAGCGAGATCGCCGAGATCGAGGTCAATCCGGTGTTGGTGCACCCGGAGGGGCAGGGCGTGACGATCGTCGATGCGCTGGTGGTGCGGAGAAGTTAGCGAGCCACCTCCCCACCGTCGTCCCGGGCTTGACCCGGGACCCATACGCCGCGGCCCGCGGAAAGGGCACAAGGGGAGACGGCTTGTCTCCCCACTGGCATCTGTGGTTATGGGTCCCGGCTTTCGCCGGGACGACCGTGTTGAGAGAGCAGCGCTCGCGGCTACCGCCCCTTGAAGTTCGCGACGCGGCGCTCGGCGGTGGCCTTGACGCCTTCCTTGAAGTCTTCGGTCGCGCGCAGCTTGGTCTGCTCTTCCAGCTCATGGTTGGTCGCGGCGAGCACGCGGTCGGCGAGGCCGGCGCGCATGGTGGCGCGGGTCGAGACCAGGCCGAGCGGCGAGCATTCGGCGATCTCCTGCGCGAGCTTCATCGCCTCGGCCCGCACCTGGTCCTGCGGCACCAGCACGTTGGCAAGGCCCCAGCGATAGGCCTCTTCGCCGGTGACGCGGCGGCTGGTGTAGAACATCAGCTCCGCATTGTTCTTGCCGATCAGTTCGGGCAGCGTGGTGGTGAGGCCGAAACCCGGATGGAAACCGAGCTTGGTGAAGTTCGCCGCGAAACGCGCCTCGGGGCAGGCGACGCGGAAGTCGGCGGAGACCGCAAGGCCAAGGCCGCCGCCGATCGCGGCGCCGTGGATCGCCGCGACGATCGGCTTCTTGTTGCGGAAGATGCGCACCGCCTGAACATAGAGATGATTGATCGGCAGGTTCGAGGCCGGATCGCTCTTGGACCGCTCCTCCTGCTCCTGTCGGGCCGGATCGCCGAAATTGGCACCGGCGCAGAACGCCTTGCCTTGGGCTGCGAGCACCGAGGCGCGGATCTCGATATTGTTGTCGAACTCCTCCAGCGCGTCGGCGATCTGGTTGATCAGCGCGACGTCAAAGAAGTTCAGCGGCGGCTTGCGGATCTCGATCAGGCCGACATGGCCGTGGGTCTCGACGCCGATATCCGTGTATTTGGTCATTGATCTGTCCTCGTTGAATTTGTGCAAGCGAGCCCGCGCGGTCAGCGCAAGCCCAAGCCGCGGGCGATGATGCCGCGCAGCACTTCGGTGGTGCCGCCCTGGATCGTCAGCTTGGGCGCGGTCTTGATGGCGAAATCGAGCTGCTTTTCCAGCGTCTCGCGATTGGTCGCGGTCTCCTCGACGAATGCCGCGAGGTCGCGGACGCGATGCGGCAGCTGCTGCTCCCACACCGTGCCGATGTCCTTGACGATCGAGGCCTCCACCACCGGCTCCTTGCCGGCCTGCAGCATGCCCGCGACCGACACCGACATGCGGCGCATGGTATGAACTTGCGCGACCAGCCGGCCGATGCCCTCGGCGCTGCGGGTGTCCGGGTTCTTGCCGACGGCACGCACCAGCTCGGTGAGCACATAGTACGTTTCGAGGAAGCGCTCGGGGCCGGAGCGTTCATAGGCGAGCTCGGACGTCGCCTGCTTCCAGGCGCCGTCGACCTCGCCCAGCACGTGATCGTCGGGCACGAAGTAGTCGGTGAACACCACCTCGTTGAACTCGAACTGGCCGGTGATCTGGCCGATCGGATTCACCTGGATGCCCGGCTGCTTCATCTTGACCAGGAATTGGGTCAGGCCGTGGCGGCGGTTTTCCTTGGTCGGCGGCGAGGTGCGGAAGATCGCGATCATGTAGTCGGCGATGTGCGCCGACGAGGTCCAGATCTTGGTGCCGTTGATCAGATAGCCGCCGTCGGTCTTGGTGGCGCGGGTCTTCGCCGCGAACAGGTCGGAGCCGGAGTTCGGCTCGCTCATCCCGATGGCAAAGCAGATCTCGCCGCGGCAGATGCGCGGCAGGATGTCCATCTTGATGTGCTCGGGCGCGTATTTCAGAAGCACCGGCCCGCTCTGGCGGTCGGCGACGAAGAAGCGCCGGGTCGGCGCGTTCGCCACCCGCATCTCCTCGGTCACCACGTAACGTTCGAGGAACGAGCGTTCCTGGCCGCCATATTTCTTCGGCCAGGTCATGCCGAGCCAGCCCTTGGCGCCGACGCGGCGGGAGAATTCCGGCGCGTCATTGTCCTCGCGGTTCGGCGCGTAAGGATCGAAGGTGCCGGCGGCGATTTCCTCGGCGAGGAAGGCGCGCACTTCCTTGCGGAGCTGCTCGCACTTTTCCGGCAGGCGGATCGGATCGAAACGAAGGGCTGCGGTCATGATGTCCAGTCCTGATCTTTCTGCCTGATCTCAGCGCGAAGCCACCAGCGGCCACAATTCGTCGGCGCCACGCTCGGCGACGAGCTTGCCGAGCTCGACTGCCCAGTAGCTCTCCGAGCCGAAATCGTCACGCCACGCCAATGCGCGCAGCGAATAGCGGTGCAGAATGTGCTCGTTGGTGAAGCCGATCGCGCCATGTACCTGATGGGCGATGCCGCTGCCTTTCTCGGCCGCTTCCGAGCAACGGATTTTTGCCGCCGCAGCTTCGAGGAACACCGCGTCATTGTCGAACGACTTGGCGCTGGCGATGGTGTCGGCCGCCGAGGTCGCGGCGGCCAGCGCCGCGGCGGACTCGCCGGCGAGGCGGGCGAGGTTGTGCTGCACCGCCTGGAACTTGGAGATCTTCTTCTCGAAGGCGACGCGTTCGTTGGAATAGCGCACCGAGATGTCGAGCATCGCTTCCAGGGAGCCAGCGATCTGGAGCGAGCGCACCACGCCGCCCATCAGCATCAGTGTGGTCTGGTCAAAACCATCAGGCGCCGATTTGGTCGCGACCGGCTGCACCTTGTCGAGCGTGACGGTGTCGTTGTGGTCGCCGCCGAGCCCGATGCCGGATTCGATCCGGCACTTCGTGGCGTCGACCAGCGCGATCGAGATGCCGTCCTTGCTGCTCGCCAGCACCGCGAAATGTTTTGCGTCCTTGGCAAACGGCACGCCGCGGGCACGGCCGGAGAGCGATCCGTCGGCGCCAACCGTGACGCGGTCCTTCGGGCTCGCGGGGACAACCGTCATCTCGCCTTCCGGGGAGCTGATCTTGCCTTGCGTCAGCAGCCAGCCGGCCAGCATTGTTTCGGCCAGCGGAACAGCGATCGCATGCCGCCCGGCGACGTTGAGGACGCTGAAACCTTCCGCGAGACTGGCTCCGGAACCGCCGAGATCGTCGGGCACCCAGGACAGCGGCAGGCCGGCTTCGGTCAGCGCCCGCCACAGCGGCGCCTTCCATGCGCCCTGCTTGTCGTGATTGATGGTTTGGGCATCCGCGAGATCGGCGAAAATCTTTTCCGCGGTCTCGGCGACGATGTTCTCACTCTCCGCCACAGCGTTCCTCGTGTTGATTGGCTTGGGGCTCGCCGTTCGGCCGGCCCTGCTTGCGATGATGTCTTGCGCTCAATGATGCGGAAAAGCCATAGCCGTGACAAGCGTTGCCCGCAGGGCCACTTGCACGGATGGCATGAAGCCGGACCGGGCGCATGAATTCCGCATAGTGAACTTTCGACCGCCTCGGTTTGTATGCCACGCGCGGAAGCAAATTGGGCGGCGACATGCGTTCAGTCCGCCAGATGAAACTCGATCGCCCACTGCGATCGGCGGCAGGTTCGGGCCGACGACGCCCGCGCCCGGCGTGACCGGGTCGAGCGAGAAGCATATGAGTTCTGATGAACTCATGCTTAGCTTGAGGCCGGGATCGGAGGTGGCTTGCATGAAGATGCATATGTTGTCGGGCGGACGTCTGCGGATGTCGAGGCGGACCTATCTGCCTGATGCGGCACGCGGCGAGATGATCGATCTGCCGGTGTCCTGCGTGCTGTTGCGGCACACGCAGGGCAATGTGCTGTTCGACACCGGATGCCATCCCGATGTCGCGACCGATCCCGAAGGGCGGCTCGGCACGCTCGCCAAATACATGCAGCCGATCATGCCGGCAGACGATCATGTACTGACGAGCCTGAAGGCGGTTGGCCTTGGCCCCGACGATATCGACGTGGTGATCTGCTCTCACCTGCACACCGATCATTGCGGCTGCAACGCCTTCTTCAAGATGGCGACGATCTTCGTTCACGCGCTCGAGGTCGAGGCCGCGAACGCGGATAACGCGCTCGATCGCGGATACATCAAGGCGGATTGGGATCATCCGCTGAAGATGGAAATCTTCGACCGGCAGATGGATGTGTTCGGGGATGGCAAGCTGACGCTGGTGCCGCTGCCGGGACATTCGAAGGGGACGACCGGCGCGCTGGTCAAGCTGGATCAGAGCGGCGAATATTTGCTCGCGTCCGACGCGCTCAGCGTGCGCGCCAATCTCGATCAGCGGACCTCACCGAGGAACAGCCTCGACGTCGACCAGTTCCTGCACTCGCTCGACGAGATCGCGAGGCTCGAGGCATCCGGCGTCAAGATCATCTGCGGTCATGACGATGCACAATGGGCCGGCCTGCAAAAGGGCCCGAACGCGTATATGTGAGGCCCTGTCCGTGAGGTCTTGGCGCGGTTTGCAGATGGCATCCCGCGCGATATGGTATGCCGCCGCCGGAGTTCATCTGGCTCACAACAACAAGGAAAATGCAGATGTCCAAGGATGGTTTGTGCGCGATCGTGACGGGATCGGCATCGGGCCTCGGCGCCGCCACCGCGCAAATCCTCGCCACGCGGGGCGCGCGCCTCATCATCAACTATTCCAACAGCAAGGCGGAAGCCGAGGCGACCGCGGAAGCCTGCCGCAAGCAGGGTGCCGAGGTGCTGGTGGTGCAGGGCGACGTCTCGCGCGATGAGGACTGCAAGAAGATCGCAGCCGCCGCGCAGGGCTGGGGCCGCCTCGACGTGCTGGTCAACAATGCCGGCACCACCAAGCATGTGCCGCATCACGATCTCGACGGCCTGACGGCGGAGGATTTCCAGCGCATCTATGCCGTCAACACCATCGGCCCGTTCCAGATGGTCCGTGCCGCGCGTGCGCTGCTCGAAGCCGGCGCGAAGGCATCCGGTCTTCCGTCGGCGGTGGTGAACATTTCCTCGGTCGCCGGCATTTCCGGCGGCGGTTCGTCGGTCGCCTATGCCGCGAGCAAGGGCGCGCTCAACACCATGACGCAGTCGCTGGCGCGCGCGCTGGCGCCCTTGATCCGCGTCAACACGGTGTGTCCGGGCTATATCGATACGCCCTGGTTCACCAAGGGTCGTGGCGAGGCGGGCGCCAAGCAGGTGCGTGATACCGTGGTCGCGCGCGTGCCGCTGAAGGTCGCGTCAACGGCCGAGGATATCGCCAACCTGGTCTGCTTCCTGGCGAGCCCGGCGTCGAGCAACATGACCGGCGAATTCGTCCGCATGGACGCCGGCATGCATCTCATTCAGTGAGCTAGCCGCCCACGTCGTCGGAGTGATTGCAGAAACGAAAATGCCCGGGCATGGCCCGGGCATTTTCATGTTGATACAGCTTTGTGCTTATTCCGTCATTCCGGGGCGATGCGCAAGCATCGAACCTCAGGTGCGCAATTGCGCGCCGGGGAATCTCGAGATCCCGGATTCGATGCTTCGCATCGCTCCGGGATGGCGTCACTTGTTTCCTAAATCCGGGATCACGCGCGCCGCGACCAGCCGGTTCCAGATGAACAGCACCACCAGTGCGCCGATCGTGGCGGTGATGAAGCCGGCGCCCTGTTCAGGACCGTAATGGCCGATGGCCTGGCCGATGAAGGTCGCGAGAAACGCGCCGGCGATGCCGAGCACGGTGGTGAGAATAAAGCCGCTTGGATTATTCGGTCCCGGCGACAGGAGCCGCGCGATGATCCCCGCGACAAAACCGACGATGATGACCCAGATGATGCCGCCCATGACTGTCGTCCTCCTCAGATGGAATCAACGCTGGCGCTAAAGCCGGCCGTTCAGCTCGTCGCCGCTCGGCAGCCGGCCGTCCGGCGTCAGATGATTGATCGCGTCGGGCAGATACTGGCTCAGGCCCTGCAGCAATTGGTCGCGCGACATGCCGCTCTGCGACGCCAGCGAGTCGATCTGGTCGGCGCCGAGCGCATTGGCGAGATCGCCGGGCGCGATCTGCTTGTTGGGGCCGTTGCTGACCCAGGAATTGGCCGTGTCGCCATGGCCCTTCTGCTGCAATTGGCTGAGCAGATCGCCGAGGCCGCCGCTGAGCACGGTGCCGGCTGCGCCGCCGGCGAGCAGGCCGCCAAGGCCGCCCTTGAGCAGATCACCGAGCCCGCCACCACCGGCGCCGCCGGGCAGGCTCGCGGTGACGTTGCCGGGGAGCGACGGCGCCTGCGCCGGTGTCGGCTGAGGCGCGGTCGCGCCCGGTTGGCCGCCGGAGAAATGCTTGACCGCCTTCCAGGCCAGCAACGCCAGGATGGCCATCGTCATCGGCGACATGCCGCTGCCGCCGCCGCTTGAGCTGTCGGATGGGGTGCTTGGCGCGCTTGGACCGCGGGGGCCGTTCTGCATGCCGTTGAGTACGTCGAGTAAACCCATGATCGTCTCCTGCCGCAACTGTGCCCCGAGCCGGAAACATAGCTTCCGGCCATGACGGTTACAAGGCGGGCCACCCGGGCGGCGGCGCGTGGAAATAGGCAGGCAACCCCAGGTCTGCTATCGAGGTCTGCTATCGAGCCATGATGATGAACGGACGTTTAGCCAGATGAGCGCGGACCGGCCGATCGGCATCGCGGGCGCCGGAAGCATCGGTTGCTTCGTCGGCGGCATGCTGGCTGCGTCCGGCCGCCGCGTCGCGCTGCTGGCGCGGCCGCGGCTGATCCAGGAGATCGCAGGCAACGGCTTGCGGGTCAGCAGTTTCGACGGCTCGGAGCGGATGGTATCCGCGGACCGGCTCGTTCTGTCCGACGATCCGTCGATCCTGCGCGACGTCGAGACAGTGCTGGTGACGGTGAAGAGCGCCGATACAGCCGAGATCGCCGAACTGATCGCACGCCACGCGGCTGCCGATGCCGCCGTGATCAGCCTGCAGAACGGCGTCGGCAATGTGCCGCTGCTGCGCGATCGCCTGCCGGGCCGCAAGGTGCTCGGCGGCATGGTGCCGTTCAATGTGGTCGCGCTCGGCGACGGCCGCTTCCATCGCTCGACCTCGGGCGACATCGTGATCGCGCAGGACGATGCCGGCACCGCGGAACGGCTCTCGGTGCCGGGCCTTGCGATGAAGGCGACCTCCAACATCGATGGCGTGCAGTGGGGCAAGCTGATCGTCAATCTCAACAACGCGCTCAATGCGCTGTCCAATGTTCCGCTGCGGCAGCAGCTCGCACAGCGCGGCTGGCGACAACTGTTCGCCGATCAAATGGTCGAGGGTTTGGCCGCGATTCGCGCCGAAGGGATTGTGCCGGTGTCGCCGACGCCGCTGCCTTCGAGCTGGATGCCGGCATTGTTGCGGCTGCCGGACGCGCTGTTCGACATGCTGCTCGGCCGCACCATGAAGATCGATCCCGAAGCGCGCTCGTCGATGTGGGAGGATCTGCAGCGTGGCCGGCGCACCGAGATCGACTATCTGCAGGGCGTGATTACCGCGATCGCGGATCGCCGCGGCCTCGAGGCCCCGCTGTCGCGCCGCGTCATCGCGCTGATCCGCAAGGCGGAGGCCGACGGCAAGGGCTCGCCGGGGCTGACGCCGGAGCAGGTTCGCGATGGGCGCTGACCGTGAGCGCCGACGATCGTCTGGCATAGCGTTCGGATAACCGAGGAGGTGACATCATGAAACGATCCTGCATCATGCTGCTCACGCTTGTTGCCCTTGGCTTCGGCCCGGTGCGCGCGGCGCCGCCGACCGTGACACCTTCGCCGGGCTATGACGCGCGTTTGCAGGAGCAGCGCGCGGCGGCGGCGTCGAGCCAATCGGTCAGGCCTGCGCGCAAACCGGTTACGCATCGACACCACAAGCGCGATCGCGCGCACTGATCCATTGCAGAGAAGACCTCAGATGAAGTTGCTGTTCCTCGCGCTCGCCGTCGTGCTCGGCATCACGACGGCTGCCGACGCCGCCGACTATGCCGGTTCGATCAGTGCCTACCGGCGCGCCAACCATATGCCCGCGGTGAAGCTCGACGCGAAGCTGAATGCGATGGCGCTGAAGCAGGCGCAGGCGATGTCGGCGACCGGATCGGTCAGCCACTCCGCGGGCGGCAGCTTCTTCACCCGCATCGCGCCGCTGAAGAAGCAGCGCGCCGCAGAAAATATCGGCGCCGGCTTCATCGCCTTCGCCGAGATGCTGAAGCAGTGGGAGAACTCGGCGGGGCATCGCGAGAATCTCTTGATGCCGGGCGCGAAACGCGTCGGTGTGGCCTTCGTCGACAATCCCAAGTCGCCGTACCGCCGGTTCTGGGCGATGGTGATTACCGATTGACCATAGCGTTTTCGAGCGAACTGGACGCCAGTTCGAAGAAAACGCGTCAAAACAAGAATCCAGAGCGCTTCGGTTCTGATTCAATCAGAACCGAAGTGCTCTAGCGTCAGTTTCGCTTCGCGAGCTTGGTCGGCGGCGGCGATGCCGGCGTAAACAGCTTCTTCAGATCGTTCAGTCCGTCGGAGAGCCGCGGCCAGTCGCAGGAGAACGTACCCTTCACGCAACTCGCCGCCTGCGGCCGTACCCTGGGAAGAGGGGCTGCAGCACCCCGCGGCTTGACCGGCCGTGCGACCGGGGCCGGGACTTTCTCCGGCTCGTTGTGCACTGGCTCGCTGTGCAGCGACGCCTGCTGAAGCTGTGGCGGCCGCACCTGCTGCTTTTCCTGCCGCTCGAGCTGCTTGGCATTGAACGCCGCGACGATGCTGGAGCGGCGCTCTTTCTCGAGATAGCCGGTATATTCCTGGTCGATCTTCCTCTGCTCGTCCGGCGTCGGATTGGGGCCGGCGATGTCGAAGCTGCGGTCCTGCATGAAGTCGTAATAGGTGTAGCCGCCGCCGGGCTTGCGGCGTCCGGCAAACTTGGCATTGCAGTCGGCGAGTTGCGCGGTCTTGTCTTCTTTGGACTTCGCCTTCTCGGCGAGGTCGGCGCAATCCTCAAAATCCTTCGGCGCGCTCCGCCACCATTGCGCGTGCGCGCTCAACGGCGCCAGCGCGAACGCGGCGACAAAAGCGGCAACAGCCAACGTCGATGATCGTGATGGCATCACGGACATTGCAACCAAATCCGAACGACACAGAGTAGTCAGATTGTCGCCATTTTAGTGACGCTTGTCACCCAGGAACCCGACGATTTCCCTGACTTGTGGAATGACGCTCATGGCGCTGTGTCTGATGGAACACAGCCGTGCGGTATTGGAATATCTATCGAATTCTCATTCGAGCGCGACTGAACATCCGAACAATTCGCCTCGAATCGTTCATTTCACCCGGTGCAGCAATGCGACGAGTTCCGCCTGCCGATGCGTGCCGGTCTTCTGGAAAATCGTCTTGAGCTGATTGCGCGCGGTGGCAAGGGCAATGCCGGCTTCCTGTGCGGCCGCCTCGACCGAATCGCCGCGCGCAAGTCGCGTGGCGAGGCGCGCCTGGGCCGGCGTCAGCTCGAACGCCGCCGCCAGCAGCGCCTGATCGAATGCGGCATTGCCCTCGAGATCGCGGATCAACAGGATCGCGCGCGCGCCCAGGAACGGTGAGCGTGCGGCGGGAGGCACCGGCTGCATCTGGATCACGATCGGCCGCTTGTCGATCCTGCGCACCACGATCGGCGATGTCGGGAGCGGATGCAGGTCCGAGCTGTGGGCCAGCAGATCGATCAGCCTGGTCAGGTCGGTATTGGCCTGCCGGTCGAGCAGGGTGAGGCGGTTGTTGCGGATCGCAAGGTCATGGCCGAGGCAGGCTTCCGCCTGGCTGTTCATGCCGATGACGGCGCCGAAGCGGCCGACGGCAATCGCCGCGACCTGGATCAGGTCGAGCGCACTGGTGATGCCGGAGATCGCGGAGCGGCCGACGACGGTGGAGAGCGTCGCGGCTTCGGTGAGCCGCGCCGACACGCGCGAGAGCGCCTTGACCTCGTCGGTGTCGAACATGCCTTCCTTTGGCGTGCGCTGGATACTCAGCGCCCACAATGCCGGGCCGGCGCGGAAGCCGATCCCCGCGAACCATTTCAGCCCGAACTCGCCGAGCGTGGCATAGAGCGGGTCGCGCAGCATCTCGGTTTCGCCGCCGAACAGGTCGGCGTCGGTGATGACGTTGGTGCCGGCCAGCATCAGCGGCACGCCGCGTGCCGCGCGAATGTCGGTGAGATGAAAATTCTGCGGGAAGTAGGTCTTGGTGAAATAGTCGGTGATCGATTGCGTGCGCGGAATGTCTTCGGTGCGGATATCGCTCTGAAGCATCGCAGCCCCGGTCGCGCCGACGGCCGCGCAGACCTCGTCCATGAAGGACGGCCAGGTCGCGGGATCGAGAACCACGTCGCCAAGGCGCGCGGTTACGTCGTCCAGCCGGTGCACGTCGACCAAAGGCTCAGCTCCGCCTGATGTTGATTTTGTTGTTTCACAGGACGAAACAGGTCGAACCTGTTGCTCCCGGTACCGTGCATAAGAAAGCCCGGACCGCCAGATATGCAAGTTAAATCAGCGGCGCGGCCGAAGGCCGGGCCCGCAAACCCGGACGAAACATGATCGAAAATCGGCGAGGGGTGCGAGCCCGCCGCTACAGCAAATGCAGATCCCGGCGGCGATCGGCCTCGGTCAATGCCACGCGGCAGAAGCCGGCGGCGATCGCGACGACGTCCTCGACGGCTTGCGGATATTGCTTCGAGACCCAGCGCAGCGCGATCGAGATGACCGCGCCGACCATGCCGATCGAGAGCAGCGTGGCGGCCGCGGCCTTGTCGCCGTGTTTGGGATCAAGCGTCGGCGGCACCAGGATGTCGCTGAAGACGCGCAGGGCGTCGAGCTTGACGGCATCGACCGCCGGACTGATTCCGGAAATCTCGAGCAGGAAGACCCGCGCGGGCTTCGGGTGCTCCTTCAAACGGGTGAAATACAGCGTCAGCGCGGCGCGCAGCCTCATCTCGGCATCGCCGCCGGCGGCCGCCGCGGCCGCCGTCATCTCCTCGTGGAGGTGGCCGACGACGTGGTTGTAGGCGGCGATCAGCAGGGCTTCGCTGTTGGCAAAGGATTCGTAGAAATAGCGTTCGGTGAGCTCGGCCGCCTCGCAGATCGCCTTCACGGTGGCGCCGCGATAGCCGACCTCGCCATAGACCTCGATCGCCGCATCGATCAGCTTCAGCCGCCGCTCGGCGCGGCGTTCCTCGGCATCCATACCGCCATAGAGGCGGGCTTTCCGGCTGCTTGCCATGAAATGTGTATTGACACGAGCCATTGTCAGATGTCAAGTTATCTGACAATAAGGATTGTCAATTCTGCCGCGGGAGGGTCAGGGCATGTCTGCTCATTTCGACGTGTTGATCGTGGGTGCCGGGCTGTCGGGCATCGGTGCCGGCTATCATCTGCAGACCAACTGCCCGGACCGCAGCTACGCCATTCTCGAAGGGCGCGATTGCATCGGCGGGACCTGGGACCTGTTTCGCTATCCCGGCATCCGCTCCGACTCCGACATGTACACGCTCGGCTACTCGTTCCGGCCGTGGACCGAACCGAAAGCGATCGCCGACGGTCCGTCGATCCTGAATTATGTGCGCGAGACCGCGCGCATGTACGGCATCGACAAGAACATCCGCTTCGACCACCGCGTCGTGCGTGCCGACTGGTCGTCGGCCGACTCGCAATGGACGGTCGAAGTCGAGCGCGGGCCGGAGAAGACGATCGAGCGGCTCACGTGCAGCTTCCTGTTCATGTGCAGCGGCTACTACAAATATGAGCACGGCTACACGCCTGACTTCCCCGGCATCGCCGATTTCGCCGGCCGCGTCGTCCATCCGCAGAAGTGGACCGATGACATCGACTATGCCGGCAAGAAGGTGGTGGTGATCGGCAGCGGCGCGACCGCGGTGACGCTGGTGCCGGAAATGGCCAAGACCGCAGCCCATGTCACGATGCTGCAGCGTTCGCCGACTTATGTCGTGGCGCGGCCCGACGAGGACAAGGTCGCCGACTGGCTGCGGGCGCGGTTGCCGGCCAAGCTCGCTTACGGCCTCACGCGCTGGAAGAACGTGCTGTTCGGCATGTATTTCTACCGGCTCTGCAAGCGCGATCCGGAGCGCGTGAAGAAGCTGATCCTCGGCGGCGTGCGCCACGCGCTCGGCCCCGATTACGACGTCGCCACCCATTTCACGCCGAGCTACAATCCGTGGGACCAGCGGCTCTGCCTGGTGCCGAACGGCGATCTCTTTCAATCGCTGCGCAGTGGCGGCTCGTCTGTCGTGACCGACCAGATTGAGAGCTTCACGCGTGGGGGCATCAAGCTCAAGAGCGGCAATGTGCTCGACGCTGACGTCGTGGTGACCGCGACCGGCCTCGATCTGCAGGTGCTCGGCGGGCTCGAGATCAAGGTCGACGGCGTGCCGGTCGATCTGTCGAAGACCATGAACTACAAGGGGCTGATGTATTCGGGCGTGCCGAACCTCGCCGCCGCCTTCGGTTACACCAACGCGTCCTGGACGCTGAAATGCGACCTGAGCTGCGAATATGTCTGCCGCATGCTCAACCACATGAAGGCGAATGGCTACGCGCAAGTGACGCCGCGGCGGAACGATCCGACGGTGACCGAACTGCCCTGGGTGGATTTCTCCTCGGGCTATATCCAGCGCGCCGCCGCCAGGTTCCCCAAGCAGGGCTCGCGTCGGCCGTGGCGGCTTTACCAGAACTATGCGCTCGATATCGTGACGCTGCGTTTCGGTTCGCTGAAGGATGAGGCGATCGAGTTTCTGCCGCCGCGCCGGGCCGGCGCGGCGAATGCCGCCGCGAATCCGGCCCGGCAGGTGGCGTAGCGCGCGCAGCGCCGAGGTCAGCGCAACTTCGCGCACGCCCGATATGGCGCGGGCTGGCGATCATTCGGCACCTCTGCTATGGGGATGGAGACGCCCGCATGTTTCGGCTTACGGGCGGTGCGGTCCCGTAGCTCAGCCGGATAGAGCGACGGTTTCCTAAACCGTAGGTCGGAAGTTCGAGTCTTCCCGGGATCGCCATTTTTCGCCTGGCTGCGCCTGCGCCATGGGCGCCCTCTTCACCTCTCATCGAAGCCGCAACGGCCTCTGCGCAACGGGCCCCGGCCCGGCCTGCGGGCGTCAGCCGCCTCAGTTCACCCCAAATTAGGGAAAGCCCGGGACAATGGGGAGGGGGCCACCGGAAGACCGCGCGCATGCGAGCCAGCGTTCCAGAACGGGTTGAAGAGGGCGGCAGCGACGCCGTTCGCGATCCGCTGCGCTCGAAGGGCCGGCCGCTTGTCGTCGATGTCGACGAGGTGATGATTCCCGGAAGCTCCTTCCCGGCGGATATCGCTTCCGAGATCACAAGCCGCTTTCGCGCCGTCACCACGGCGATTGCCACCGCTTTCGGACTGGCAGCGCGTATTGCCGATACATCGGGCGTGAATCCATCCCGCGCGCGGTTCGAGCACGACGCTGTGACCTTTCTCTTGCAGGTGCTGGGCGAAGGCCGCCCGGTCTATCTCTGTTCGGAAACCCATCCCGAGCCGTTCGTCAGCGCCGTTGCCCAGCATCTCGGCGTCTTCACGGCCTGGGCTGCCGCTTCGGGCGGCCGTTCGCCGGCTTCGCGGAGCGACGACCTGCCGCCGGTGCTCCGGCAGGGCTTCGACTACATCGGCAGCGAAGCGGTTGCGCTGCCCGGCTTCGCGTCACGCGTGGCGCGCCCCGGTCGAGCCGCCCCGGCTGCACCCGCGCCGGCCGGTGTGCGCAGCTGGCTGAAGCTGCTTCGGGTGCATCAATATGCGAAGAACGCCCTCGTGCTGGTGCCGCTGCTGACCGCGCATAAATTTGCACCGGGGTCGGCGGCGACGTCGCTGTTTGCGGTGATCGCATTCTCGCTCTGTGCGTCGGCCGCCTACATCCTGAACGACATTATCGACATCAAGGCCGACCGCGCCCATCCGGCCAAGCGCAGCCGTCCGATCGCAAGCGGCGCCATCGCGGCGACGCAAGCTGCGGGTGCGATGGCCCCCGCGCTGGTCGCCGCGTTTGCGATCGCATTGTGCATATCGGTCGCCTTCGCCGGCGTCCTGCTCGGCTATTTCGCGCTGACCACCTCCTATTCGCTGTGGCTCAAGCGCATCGCGATCGTCGATGTCGTCGTGCTGGCGACGCTTTACACCGTCCGCGTGATCGGCGGCGCGGTCGCGATCAGCGTGCCGATGTCGGAATGGCTGCTGGCGTTCTCGCTGTTCATCTTCATGTCGCTGGCGCTGGTGAAGCGCCACATCGAGCTCGCGAGCCAGCCGGACGGCGCGGTGCTGGCGGCGCGCGGTTACCGGATCGAAGACAAGTCGATGGTCGCGATCCTCGCGGCCGCGTCGGGCTTCAACGCCGTCGTGATCTTCACGCTCTACATCTCGTCCGATACGGTTCGCGCGCTCTACAGCCATCCGCAGCTGCTCTGGGTCTGCTGTCCGATCCTGATGTACTGGATCGGCCGCGTGATGCTGTTCGCGCAGCGCGGATTGATCGATGATGACCCGGTGATGTTCGCGCTCCGGGATCGCGCCAGCTGGGTCGCGCTTGGCGCGATCGGCGTCATCATGCTCGCCGCCATCTAGCGATGCCGGTGGCTGCCTTGCCAGGACGCGTGATGGCGACCTCCGATCCGGGCGGAATTCGGCTCTCCGGCTGGGGCAACTATCCCAAGGTATCGACCGAACTGCTGGCGCCGCCGACGCCTGCGGCCGCACGCGATGATCTGCTCGGGCGGTCCGGTGTCATCGCGCGCGGAGCGGGACGCGCCTATGGCGATGCCGCGATCGGCACGCAAGCCACGATCTCGTCGCGCGGCCTGAACCGGATGCGAAGCTTCGATGCCGCAACGGCCCAATTAACGGTCGAAGCCGGCGTGACCATCGCCGACATCCTTGCCGCGTTCGAGCCGCGCGGCTTCTTCCTGAAAGTCGTGCCCGGCACGAAATTCGTGACGGTCGGGGGCGCGATCGCAGCCGACGTTCATGGCAAGAACCACCATCGCGACGGCGGCTTCGGCACCATGGTCGATTCATTTCGCCTCGCGCTGCCGGGCGGTGAGATCGTTTCCTGCTCGAGGTCGGGAAACGCTGCGCTGTTCGCGGCGACGCTGGGCGGCATGGGCCTGACCGGCATGATCCTCGACGCGACACTGCAGCTGCTCCCGATCGAGACGGCCTGGCTGCGGCAAGACACGCGCGTCGCCGGCAATCTCGACGCGGCGATCGATCAGTTGGAGGGCAGCGCGTCCTCGACCTATTCGGTCGCGTGGATCGATTGCCTTGCCCGCGGCGCGGCGCTCGGACGCTCGCTGGTCTATCTGGCCGAGCACGCGACGCGCCGCGACATGGAGATGCTGGGGCCCGGCCTCGCGCCGTTCCCCAGCCCTCGCACCCAGCGTCTGTCGGTGCCGGAGCTGTTTCCCGGATGGCTGCTCAATCGCACATCGATGCGGGTGTTCAACGAGCTGTATTTCCGCCGCGGCGCGGCGCATCAGGGCGAGCCGCGGCTCGTGCATTGGGATCCCTACTTCTTCCCGCTCGATGCGATCTCCGATTGGAACAGGATCTACGGCCGGCGCGGCTTCGTGCAGTATCAATGCGTGATCCCGCTCGAGCATGCCCGCCGCGTGCTTGCCGACATCCTCGATAGGGTATCCCGGCGCGGCGATGCGTCGTTTCTTGCCGTGCTCAAGCAGCTCGGCGATGGCGGCGGGCCGATGTCGTTTCCGCTGCGCGGCTACACCCTGACGATGGACTTTCCCGTCAGCGACACGCTGTTCGCGTTTCTTGACCAGCTCGACGCGCTGGTGGTCGATGCCGGCGGCCGGCTCTACCTCGCCAAGGACGCGCGGCAATCCCGCGCGACATTCGAATCCGGATATCCCGGCCTTGCGGCCCTGCGGGACATCCGCCAGCAGACCGGGGCGACCACGCGCCTTGTGTCGCATCTTTCAGCACGGCTTGGAATTTGATGACCGGCACAAAATCAATTCTGGTGATTGGCGGCAGCTCGGATATCGGGCACGCAACCGCGCTGCGTTATGCAAAGGAGGGGTGGCGCGTGACGCTCGCCGCCCGCGATCTTGCGGCCGCGCAGCGCAACGCCGACGATATCAGGACGCGAGCTGGCGTCGAAACGACGGTTCTACCGCTCGACGTGCTGCAGACCGGGCAGCTTGCCGGCTTCGTCGCAGGCCTTTCCGTGCTTCCGGACACCGTCGTGTGCGTTGTCGGAGAGCTCGGCGATCAGCTGCGGGCCCAGACCGATCCCGAGCTTGCGACGACAATCCTGCGGACCAATTTCGAGGCACCGAGCCTGCTGCTCGAACGGTTTGCGCAAGCCTTCGCGGCGCGCGGCTCGGGAACGATCGTCGGGGTCAGCTCGGTCGCCGGCGATCGCGGGCGGGCGTCGAACTACTACTACGGCGCGGCCAAGGCCGGCTTCACGCAATTCCTGTCCGGCCTGCGCAACCGACTGGCGCTCGCGGGCAAGGTCCGCGTCGTCACCGTCAAGCCCGGATTCGTGCGCACCAAGATGACGGCGCATATGAAGCTGCCGGCGCCCCTGACCGTGCAGCCGGAGCGGGTTGCGGAGGATATCTACCGGGCCGACGTGACGAGGCCGCGGGACGTGATCTATGTGGCCAGACGATTTTGGCTGGTGATGACGATCATCTGCGCGCTGCCGGAGGCGATCTTCAAGCGGATGCGCATCTGACGGTCGATCCACTGACCGCTTCCGTCCCTGAGCTGCGCAGCAGCACAATTCCGACAACGAGCGCGATCAGCGGAACGATCGCGAAGCCACCGATCGAGAGCGTGCCGAGCGACGGCTCGCCCGGGTGAGCGGTCGTCATCTGTGTCGCTTGCAGGTAGCCAAACGCTCCGATCGGAATCGGCAAGGCGTAGATGATGCCCCGTTCCCATTCACGCGCGCTCGCCAGCAGCGCCGGCAACAGCAGCGCCAGGCCGACACTGAAGATCAGAAAGTCGTAATCGTAAGCGTAAGGGCTGATGCAGACCGACACGATCGCGACGAGGCCGAGGCGCTCGCGCGCGGGCATCGCCCGGAAGGCGGCGATGAGAACGACGGCAAGCGCCAGGACCGCAACAGTGCCTTGGGCAACAAACGCCGCCGACGCGGACATCCCTGCCGTTCGCAACGCGGCATAGATCGAGATCATGCGATGCATCGGGTAATTTCCTTGCTCAAGGAACACCGACGAGTCGCGTACGCTCTGCAGGAACGCGCTCCAGATCTCCACGCCGAAAACCGCCGTGCAGATCGCTGAGCTGATCAGCACGACGGCGGCCGCAGTTATCACCACGATCCAGGACCGCCGCAGCACGGCGTAGACCGCGAACGCGATCGCGAGATGCGGCTTGATGATCATCAGACCGAGGGCGGCCCCGGCGAGGGCCGGCCGCTCTTCAATAAACAGGCAGACCATTCCGATCAGCGCGGCGGTCAGCAGGCCGTTCTGTCCGCAGGCCAGCGTGATCCCGATGGTCGGAAAGAACACGATGAGCACGAGCACAAAGTTCTCGCCTGCGAGGCGGCGCAGCACGGCAAGGTAGAGCGTCAGCGTCGAGGCGGCGAACAGCAAATAGGCAATCCCGACCGGGATCAGCGCGAACGGCGCCAGCAGCAGGCTGAACTGCGGCGGGTAGGTCCACGACATGAAACCTTCGTGCCCGCCCGATGCCTCCCTCTGGATGACGATGAGCTTCGCGAACTGATAGGCCTCATCCACGGTGCCCAGCCACACCAGCTTTGCGGTGATGTAGAAGGCGGCAAAGTCGACGAGCTCGCGGCCATGCCCGAGCCCGACTTGAGCGAGCCACACCGCCTTGAAGACGATAGCGACGGCCAGGAGCGCGAGGATTCCGCGGATATAAGCGGTCCGCTTCGACGTGGTCGACCGAATGGCTTCGAGGGTAGTTGCGAACATCAAGCCGGGCCCTGTTTCGGCCGTTCAGGCTAGGTCGAATAGGTTAAACAGTCGAAAAATCGGGCGGGAGAGCGTTGTTGGGCCTAGCCGCAGGAAGGCATCACATCGGCCCGTGCGGGCGTTGCCGGAGCCGGGCGGTATCTCGGTGCAGGGGTGCGACTTTCGCTGGAGCTCCGTCGGCCGCAGTGATAACGGCTGGGAAAACCATCTCATGACGGGCCGCATGCCGAAACCTCCGCCTCCTTCCCATCGCGGGCCCAGCCCACCCCCGGCTCTGCAACGCGCCATGGTCGCGTTGCAGATGGGGCAAGTCGTCGAAGCCGAGCGGCTGGCGGCGGAGGTGTTGAAGGCAAACCGGACCGATGTCGGCGCGGCCACGATCCTGGCACGGGCGCTGATGGCCCAGAGGCGCAACGAGGAGGCGATCGCGCCGCTCGAGCGTGCCACGCGCCGTGTCGAGGATCCCGGCCTCGAAACCCTGCTCGGCGCGGCACTCGGCGGCGCCGGTCGCCGCAGCGAGGCGATCGATCTGTTGCGGCGGACCATCGCGCGGCGGCCGCCGTTCCTTCCCGCATTTCAGGAGTTGGCAGGGCAATTGGCCGCGGCCGGCCGCTTCGACGAGACGGTTGCCGTCATCGATGGCGCGCTTGCTCTCGCGCCCGCGAGCCTCGAATTGCAGCTTTTGCTCGCGCAGATCCTGCCCCATCGCAATGAGCGCGGCCGCGCGCGCGAGATTCTGGAGAAGCTCCGCACCGTGGCGCCGGGCCATCCCGATATTCTGGCCGCGCTCGCGCGCGTGCTGCTGCTCGATGGCGAATACGCGGCTGCGGCGGATCTCTACCGCCAGGTGCTGGCGCAGCGCCCCGACGATCCGCTGACACGGACCAGCTTCTCCGCCTGTCTTCTGGAAATGGGCGACCGCGCTGCCGGCGAAGCCAATCTACGTTTGGCGTTGCGCGGCCGGCCGCAAATGATCGGCCGCACCACGTCCGCGCTGGCCATGGCATCGCACGGCCGCTTCTTCTTCCGTCCGAGCGCAGCTGCGAAGTTTCTGAGCTAGGCAAAGCTCGGGCAAATCATGTCGCGAGACTGTGGGTGTATCGCTCACAAGCGGCGCAACACACCCGGTGTCGTCCCTGCGAAAGCAGGGACCCATAACCACCGTTAGTCGTTGTTGTGCGATCGTGGAATGACGAGTCCCGTTCACAATTCGGGCCGCGGAGTATGGGTCCCTGCTTTCGCAGGGACGACGCGTGGGAAGAGAATTGCGTCTTCACTCCGGCGTCATTGCCCCGCAGAAAGCGGGCGATCCAGTACGCCGCGGCTTCTCGATCAAGCTGCGCCGCCTCTGGAATACTGGATCAGCCGCTTGCGCTTGCGCGGGTGATGACACCGAACTTGCTCAGGACCGCGGCACACACTCGACGTCGTCCCTGCGAAAGCAGGGACCCATAACCACAGCTAGTCGTTGTTGTGCGATCGTGGAATGACGGGTCCCGTTCACAATGCGGGCCGCGGAGTATGGGTCCCTGCTTTCGCAGGGACGACGAGTGGAGGGAGGCGCGCCGCAGCGCGTCTCTTGCGCCCGCGCTACGTCCGAAACTGGCGGCGATAGAGTCCGGGCTCGCGGGCCATCCGGTTGGACAGTTCCTGTGCGCGCGATGTTTCATCCGGCGTCATCGCCGCGGTCTGCGCGACCCAGTTTTCGCGCTTCACCGGGAAGCATTGCGCAACCGGCGTGCCCTTGGGCAAGGTGCCGCTGAAATTGGTGTCGTGCCAGCGCGCCGGGAAATGAATCCAGCTGTCGTGAAACTGATCGCAATCGACCATGCCGGTCAGCGTGGTGAACGGCAGGTCGAACCGATTGACCGGATGCGTGAAGAACAGCGAATAGCCCGCCGGCGCCTCGATGGTCCACAGATTGACGAACTTGATCACGAAGCGGTCCTGTTCGAACAGCGGTGAGCCGATCACCTGGCTTTCGTCGTGGAATCCGACCGGCGAGCGCGGGAATTCGAGCACGCCTCCGGACGGCAGGTCGTTGTCCCATGTCATCTCGCCATTCTCGATTTTGAGATCGCAGATCAGCGGCATCAGGAAACCCGACGTCATCGCATCGATGAATGGCGGGCAGCGCTTGACGGTATCCTCCTCGCGATTGCTCATCGCATTGAAGGCCTGCGTCGGCATCGCCTTGAGCCATCCGGGAAGACCCAATGACGCAGGCACCGGCGGCGGAATCTTGCCCTCGAGCTCCGCTGGGCAGCGGAATTTGATGGTCATCGCTTCGTTGTTGCTGGACACGGCTTTGGCCCTTGGTTCGTTCGGTATCGGCAGCGCCCTTGCGCCAGTCGATGCTGATCTAGCACGCGATGACGGGGCGGAGAAAGCAGCCGCATCGCGCGCGGGGCGAGGTGCGGCCCTGAGCTATAAGTTGTTGTTATCATGACGGATAAGGTAACCCCTCAATTTCGCGTGTCGCGCGCAGGCCGATCCCGTTTTGATGCGTCTTTCCATTCGTCGATGTGCAAGACTTTGCCGACAGGCATTGGCTTTCGATGCCTGTCGGGCGCATCATGGCTGGTGTCGCTGACGACGAGATTTGCAGCAGGTAACGGAGGGACTGATGGCCGAATCGAAGGTTGAGACCGCCAACACTGCGGGCGCCGCGCCACCCTCCGGCGACAGCGGCGGCGTCAGCGAGCTCGCGATCGCGACCGTCCGCACCGTGCCGATCGAGCAGGCGCAGTCCCGCACCGAGCACGATCTGCTCGGCGACGACGATGTGCCGGCCAATGCGCTGTGGGGCATCCACACCAAGCGCGCGGTGGTGAACTTTCCGATCACCGGCGTGCCGGTCGGCCATTTCCCGGAATTCGTCCGCGCGCTGGCGCTGGTGAAGCAAGCGGCCGCCCGCGCCAATAAGCGCCTGGGCTATCTTTCGCCGGAAAAGGCCGATGCGATCGACAAGGCCTGCATCCAGATCGCGACCGACAAGGTCTATGCCGAGTCCTTCGTCGTCGATGCGATCCAGGGCGGCGCCGGGACCTCGACCAACATGAACGCCAACGAGGTGATCGCCAACGTCGCGCTCAAGCTGATGGGCAAGAAGCCCGGCGATTATCACACGCTGCATCCGAACGACGACGTCAACATGGCGCAGTCGACCAACGACGCCTATCCGACCGCGTTGCGGCTCGCGGTGATCTTCGCCACCCAGCCGCTGGTGCGTGCACTCGATGACCTTGCCTATGCCTTCAAGGGCAAGGCGGTGGAGTTCGCCGATGTCCTGAAGATGGGCCGCACTCAGCTTCAGGATGCGGTGCCGATGACACTCGGCCAGGAGTTCGACGCCTTCCACGCCACTGTGAAGGAGGACGTCGCCCGGTTGAACGAGATTTCAGGCCTGTTCCGCGAGGTCAATCTCGGCGCCACTGCGATCGGGACCGGCATCAATGCCGATCCGCGTTATGCAGCGCTTGCGGTCGAGGAGCTGTCGCGGCTGTCGGGCCAGCCGATGGTGCTGGCCTCGAACCTGATCGAGGCGACCTCCGACCTTGGCGCCTTCGTGCTGTTCTCCGGCGTCTTGAAACGCGTCGCGGTGAAGGTGTCGAAGATCTGCAACGACCTCCGCCTGCTGTCGTCGGGGCCGCGTACCGGCATCGGCGAGATCCGGCTGCCTGCGGTGCAGGCCGGCTCGTCGATCATGCCCGGCAAGGTCAACCCGGTGATCCCCGAGGTGGTCAACCAGGTCGCCTTCCTCGTGATCGGGCACGATCTCACGGTGACGATGTGCGCCGAGGGCGGCCAGCTCCAGCTCAATGCGTTCGAGCCGACCATCGGCTATTGCGTGCTGAGCTCGCTGCGCATGCTGACGGCGGCGATCGATACGCTGACCAAGCGCTGCGTCGACGGCATCGAGGCCGACCGCGAGCGTTGCCGCAGCCTGGTGCAGGGCTCGATCGGCCTGATCACGGCGCTGGCGCCGGCGCTCGGCTATGAGGCCTCATCGCGCGTGGCGCGCCGCGCGCTGAAGGAGAACCGCTCGGTCGCCGACATCGTGCTGGAGGAGAAGCTGCTGACCGAGGAGCAGCTCAACCAGCTGCTCGAGCTCGAAGCCATGACCCGTCCCGCGCGCCGCCAGCCCGTGCCCAAGTTGAAGGAAAGTTGAGAGCAGGCGTTACGGAGCCCGCCCGGCGAACATCCATTTGACCTTTGCAGGACGGACGCGCCGGCCGCATGCCGACGCGTCCGCGATGGCGCGCTTTTGTGAAGCCGGTCACACGTGCATTGGAGATGCATGATACGATGAAGCAACTTTAGATAATCGATTTACCGCGCTCGCGGCATAGGGAATTGCGAGGTTTGCCATGGCCACGCCTAACCTGCCGACGCCAGATTTCGCCTTCGATCCCGATCAGCCCGGCGCCTGCATTGCCGGCGTGCGGCCTTATCGCAACGGATCGTACCGGCTCGATGCCGAAACCATCTCGCAGAGCTTCATCGTGCATAATTACGGCCATGGCGGCGCCGGCATCACGCTGAGTTTCGGCTGCGCCGCGAAGGTCCGCGACATCGTCAGGGATCATCTGGCCGCAAGCCGTGGGGTCACCGAAGCCGCCGTGCTCGGCGCCGGCGTGATGGGTCTGACCGCCGCGACATTGCTGCTCGATCTCGGGCTCAAGGTCACAGTCTATTCCGATCGCGCGCCGCTCGAGACCACCTCCGCCAAAGCCGGCGGCCAGTGGGCCGTCTCGGTGGTGGAATTCGCCGGCAAGGAGCGCGAACTCACCGACATCATCAAGAGCGCCTATCGTGCGTTCAAGGATCGGATCGGGCAGGGGTTCGGCGTGTTCGAGCGGCCGAACTACACCGCGACGCGCGCGCACAATCTCGACATCGTGCTGCAACTTGCGCCCGGCCTGCCCCCGCCGCGGCAGCCGCTGCAGCGCTTGCCGTTCGCGCACCACACCAGGGCCGGCTTCGTCTATCAGACCCTGCTGATTGAGCCGCCGGTCCTGCTCGCCAGGCTGAAGGCCGACCTCGACCAGCGCGGCGTCAGCTTCGTGTCGAAGCGGTTCGTCAACCGTTCCGATATCCTGGCCAGCGTGCCGCAGCCGATCATCGTCAACTGCACCGGGCTCGGATCGATGACGCTGTGGAGCGACACCAAGATGATGCCGATCAAGGGACAGCTTGCGCTGCTGCGGCCGCAGCCGGCGCTGCAATATCTCTACGGCCAGAACGGCTACCTGTTCCCGCGCAGCGACCACGTCGTGATCGGCGGCACCTTCGAGCCCGGCGTCAACAACGAGACTCCGGACAAGGCGGTGTGCCAGGGCCTCGTCGATCACATCGCCTCGCTGTTCGGCAAGGCACCGGCGAGGCCGCTGCCCGACATCCATATCCACAACCCCGTCCACGCGCCGATCGTCAACCCGGCGATTCCCGAGGTCTGAGGGGTCGCCATGGAACATCCGCTTCGCGTCGGCGAGTTCTTGCCCTCCGATGCGCCGGTTGCCGCCGCCGACGCCGAGATCGCCGCGCCGCCGGCGGAGGCCGCGGCACCGCTGCCGCCATTGCCGAACCTGCCGGCGACCGACGTTCAGTTCCTGCGGCCGCAGGACGCGCACTATGCGGATTACCTGCCTGCCGCGAGCAAGCGCAAGCAATTGGCGCCGGCGCTGCGTGCGATCTGCAAGACCGAGCACGCGGTTGCCGTGATGGTCGACTGGGTGCGCAGCAACGGATTGAGCTTCGCCGTTCGCTGCGGCGGGCATTCCTATGAAGGCCTGTCGCAATCGTCCGGGGTTGCGATCGACGTGCGCGGATTGCAGCAGATTGTGGTCGACAAGGCCTCGAACCTCGTCACGGCAGGCTCCGGCGTATCGCTGTACGCGCTCTATTCCGCGTTGGCCGCCCAGGGCCTCGCGCTGCAGGCAGGGAGTTGCCCAACCGTCGGCATCTCCGGCCATCTCACCGGCAGCGGCCACGGCCTGCTCTTGCGCTCGCATGGACTGACCTGCGACGGCCTGCTGCAGGCGAATGTCGTCGACGCCCAGGCGCGTGTGCTGCAGGCCAATGCGACATCGGAGCCGGACCTCTGGTGGGCTTGCCGCGGCGGCGGTGGTGGCAGCTTCGGCATCGCGACCAAGTTCAGCATCGAGGTGTTCCCCTTGAAGACGACGCGGGTGTTCGGCGTCTCCTGGAAACTGTCGCAGGCCCACGCCGTGCAATTGTTCGCCGCCTGGCAGGACTGGGCGCCGAATGCGCCGTCGAACATCACCTCGATCATGAAGGTCGGCCCGGCCGGCCACGGCCTGATCACGATGCGCTGCATTGGCCAGTCGGTCGGCAGCGACAGCGAGCTGCGCAGCGAACTCCGGCGATTGACGGCGGTGCGGCCGCCGTCATCGGCGCTGTCGGTGCAATCGCTCGCCTTCCTCGATGCGGTCAAGCACTTTGCCGGGCCGCTCGCCTACGAGTCGGTGCTGATGAAGGCGAAGTCGGACTATGTGCTGACGCCGCTCGCCTCCGACGGCATCGAAGCCATGATGGCGGCGGTCGCGCCGA
Source organism: Bradyrhizobium sp. B120 (assembly GCF_049075665.1). Classification (NCBI taxonomy): domain Bacteria; kingdom Pseudomonadati; phylum Pseudomonadota; class Alphaproteobacteria; order Hyphomicrobiales; family Nitrobacteraceae; genus Bradyrhizobium; species Bradyrhizobium sp. B120. The sequence continues at coordinate 539,782 of NZ_CP185242.1, forward strand.
TCGTGCCGGGCGGCATCGTGCTGCTGTGCGATTCCTATGGCGGTCGGATCGCCGATGTTGCCGCCGACGCCACCGCATTCCCGCGCCGTGCCGGCACGCAGTACTGTATCCAGTATTTCTCGAGCTGGAGCCGATCCGCCGACACCGCGGCGCATCTCGCTGACGTCGCGAGGGTCTATGCGGCGATGCGCCCTTTCATGCCGGGCGCGTCCTACGTCAATTATTGCGATCTCGACCTCGACGACTATGCGTCAGCCTATTGGGGCGACAACCTCGCCCGCCTGGTCGCGGTGAAGCAGCAATATGATCCCGATGATTTGTTTCACCACGCCCAAAGCGTGCCGCTCAGCGTCCCGACGGCATGAGGAGCAGGCCGAAGCTCAAAGCGTCTTGACGAACTCGATCAAGGCGCGGCGCTCGTCTTCCTTCAGCTCCGGCCCGATCACGCCGAGGCGCTTCTCGTTCGAGAATTCGTGCCCGGAATTGTTGTTGCCGCGCTTGCTGGTGTCGAGCACGAAGGCGTTCTTGATGTTGTCCTTCCAGACATGGCCGAGATCCTTGGGGTCATACTCCCGGTTGCCGAGATAGAAGGTCGAGGGACGATCCTTCACCGGCGACAGCAGCGCGTAGATGGACGGCACCGATCCGTTGTGCAGATAGGGCGGGGTCGCCCAGATGCCGTTGAGCGGCCGGACCTTGTAGGCGAGTGGCGCCTGGATCTCGTTCGGCCGGTAGCCATTGATGCGCTTGCGGTCCTCCGGCGGGGTCTTGTTCTGGTCGTACCAAGTGTCGACGGTCTTCTCGACCAATTCGCCGAGCGCCGGTCCGAAACCACCGTCCTTGATCTTCAGATTGGCGGGCGTCTCGACGGTGCGGCTCGCAAGGCCTTCGGCCTGCGCGCTGTCGGTACCGATATGGCTGATCGGAATCATCTCGACGTCGAGCAGCGGCTGGCCGGCGTCGTTCTTGATCCAGCGCTTCTTGTCCTTGAACAGCGCAAAGGCTTCGCCGGCAGGCAGCGCCTTGCTGTCGATCGCCGGGCCGTGGCAGCCCTGACAGTGCGTCTTGTAGAGCTCGCCGCCCTTCTTCGCGAGATCCATGTTGATCTGCCCCAGGATGCTCTCCGGCCATTTCGGCGACGCCAGGCCGCCAAAGCCCTTGTCCTCGCTGGGCGGCTCGCCGGCGATCATCCGCTCCATCTCGTGCAGCACGTCGATCCGCGCGCTCGATCTGAACAGGCCCCTGGACTCGTCGAGCAGATTGAGCTCGGCGCTGACGCCGAGCGCCTCGCCGGCATTGCGCACCATCGGCTGCATGATCGAGCCGTCATACTGCACCCAGCTGAACCACGGCGCGTTCCAGATCCGCGGGAAATGCACCGGCGCCGAATGCGCGGCGTAGTTGTTCGGATTGTTCAGGTCGATCGAGAACACCTGGTTGCCGATCCGGTTCAGCGCATCGAGCCGCGCATAGCCTTCCTCGACGCTGTTGGCGGCGACCTTGGTCTCCAGTGAATTGATGTTGGCGTATTGCTTCAGCACGAGATCGAGCTGGCCGCGCAGCGCCATGCGCTCGTCGAGGCTGGCATCCTTGCCGAGGATCTCGTCGGCGAAGCGCGAGAAGCGGCCCGGCCAGAACCGGGTCAGCAGCAGCGAGACGCCGACGCTCTTCTGGAACTCGAACAGATTGGTGTTGGCGGGCCCGCCGTCGATCACGATCTCGGTGCCGCGATAGCTGAAGCTTCCGGTGTGGCAGGCGGAGCAGGTCAGCCCGACCCCGTTCATGTCGGCCTTGCTATGCGGGTTGCGCCAGGGCGCGCCGTTGGCGTCGGCCATCGGGCCGCTCGGCGCAAAGCCGATCGGCAGCGCATCGGGGCTCCCCGGAATCACGGTGTCGGGAATAAAGCCGAAGCGGCCGAGATAATTGGTCTCGCTGAGCCGCGGTGCCGCTGTGAGCAGTGGCCAGACCGTCGGCTGCTCCAGCGCCATGAACCACTCAAGGGGAATGCCGAAAGTCCGCGTGCCCTGGTCGGCGTGATAGAACCAGCGCAGCCGTTCGGCGCTGACATTCTGATCCAGCCACACCGTCTTTGCCGGCGGCTGGTAGTCGACGACCTTGACGCGGAAGCCGCTCGCCACGGTCTCGATATCGTCCTTGAGGTAGAGGACGCCGGCGACAATCAGCAGCCCGATGAAGAAGATCGTCTTGCGAGGCATGCCCCATTCCCCAATTCGCGGTACCCGCGCGTCATATTGATGAGATATTAAAAATCGCCGAAACAGGTTCGCGTTAAGCGTGTGATGCGCTGTGCGCCATCCTACAGTAGCGGCGCTGGGTCTACCAACGGAAATGTTGCAAAAGGAAATGTTGATCGGCTGTGAGCCGGTTCACTTACGGCGTGTTCTTCTCGGCGGCATTTGCGCGCATGGCGGCCTGCGGCTAGAAATGACGGAGCAACAATTCCTTGAGATGTCATCTTGAACGCGCCAAGTGCACAACCGCTCACGATCACGGTCTCGGACGATCACGCGGTGTCCGCATTGCTGCTGCGCCCGGCGCAGGCCCGTAGCGCCTATGTGCTTGCCCATGGCGCCGGCGCCGGCATGACGCATGCCTCGATGGAGACGATTGCGGTCGGCCTCGCCGAGCGCGGCATCGCGACCTTGCGCTATCAATTTCCCTACATGGAGAAGGGCAGCAAGCGACCCGATCCGCCCGCCGTCGCGCAGGCGACGGTGCGTGCCGCGGTCGCGGAGGCCGCGCGCCGTTGCGGCGAACTGCCGCTGTTCGCCGGCGGCAAGTCGTTCGGCGGACGCATGACCTCGCAGGCGCAGGCGAAAGCGCCGCTCGCCGGCGTGCGCGGGCTGGTGTTCCTCGGCTTTCCCCTGCACCCCGCCGGCCAGCCGTCGAGCGAGCGGGCCAAACATCTCGCCGAGGTCAAGATCCCGATGCTGTTCCTGCAGGGCACGCGCGATGCACTGGCCGAGCTCGACCTGCTCGAGCCTGTGGTGAAGGGGCTGGGCGCGCGCGCCACGTTGCAGTTGGTGCAGGAGGCGGATCACTCCTTCCATGTCCTGAAGCGCTCCGGCCGCAACGACCGCGAGGTGATGGTCGAGGTGCTCGATGGCTTCGCGGCCTGGGTCGCGAAGCATGCGTGAGTCGAAACCCATGACCAAGATCCTGATCGTCAATCCCAACACCACCGCGTCGATGACTGCGACCATTGCCACTGCGGCCCAGGCGGTTGCCGCTGATGGCACCGAGATCGTCGCCGTCACGTCGTCGATGGGGCCCGCCTCAATCGAGGGCTTCTATGACGAGGCGTTTGCCGTTCCCGGGCTGATCGACGCATTGCTGAAGACGGCCGACGCCGATGCCGGCATCATCGCCTGCTTCGACGACACCGGGCTCGATGCCGCGCGGTCGGTGGCGCGCTATCCGGTGGTCGGCATCTGCGAGGCGGCGCTGGTCACGGCCGGACAGATCGCAAAACGCATCGGCATCGTCACCACGCTGCCGCGCTCGATCGTGCCGCTCGAGGAACTGGTTCGCCGCTACGGCTTTGCCGACCGCGCCACGGTCACCGCCTGCGACGTCGCGGTGCTCGATCTGGAGAAACCGGGTTCGGGTGCGAGGGAGAAGCTGGAGGCGGAGATCGCCCGCGCACTGGAGAAAGGCGCCGACGCCATCGTGCTCGGCTGCGCCGGCATGGCTGATCTCGCCCATGAACTGTCGGTGCAATTCGGCGCGCCTGTCGTCGACGGCGTGACCGCCGCGGTGAAGCAGGCGGAAGCGCTCGCCGGCCTCAAGCTCACGACCTCACGCCGCGGCGCCTACGCTTCGCCTGGGACGAAAAGATACTCAGGGTTGCTCGAAGGATTTGCGCCAGCCTCAAAGGAGTAAGTCCCGTCATTGCGAGCGAAGCGAAGCAATCCATGGCGCCGCATGCCGAGACATGGATTGCTTCGTCGCTATCGCTCCTCGCAATGACGGCAATTTCACTGCGACGCCGCGCCGCCGTAGATACGGTCGCGCAGGCGGCGCATGCCGGACAGCCAGCGCTCGCGATTGGTGGCCTTGCGCTGCATGTATTCCTGCACCTGGGGATGCGAGAGAATCAGGAAACGCTCTTCGGCCATCGCCTCGATCACCATCCGTGCCACTTCGCCGGGCTGCAGCACGCCGTCGACGCGCGCCGCGCTCGGGCCCGGCGTGGTCATCCCCGTCTGCACCGATTGCGGGCAGAGCACGGAGACGCGGATGCCGCGATCGCCATACTGGATGGCGAGATGTTCGGCGAGCGCAACTGCGGCGTTCTTGGTCACGCCATAAGGCATCGAGTTCAGCGAGGCCAGCAGCCCCGCCGCGGACGCCGTATTGAGCAGATAGCCGGAGCCGCGCGCGAGCATGCCGGGCACCAGCGCGCGCGCCGCGAACACGTGGCTCATCACATGCACGCGCCAGCTCACATCCCAGTCGGCATCGGACGCTGATTCCTGTCCCTTGCGCGACAGCCCGGCATTGGAGAAGAACACGTCGACCGGGCCGTACTTGTCCTCGGCCGCGGCGATCAGCGCCTTGACGTCCTCCTCGAGCCCGACATCTGCGGTGACCGCGAGCCCGTCGATGTCGCCGGCAACGCTGGCGAGCCGGTCGCGCGAGGTCTTGAGATCGGCGACCACGACGCCGCGGGCGCCGGCCTCCGCATAGGCCCGCGCCACCGCTTCGCCGATCCCGCTGGCGCCGCCGGTGACGATGCAGACCTTGTCCTTGACTTGCATGGTTCGATATCCCTGCTTGTTGGCGTCGTGGGGCGGATTGTCAGCTCTGATGGAGCCCCTTGTCACGCGCCTTCTGGATCGCGAGCGCGGCCATCAGGTCGAGCATCGGGGTCGGAAGGCCGGCCGCGCGCGCAAACGCCGCCGGTGCGCGCACCAGCACGTCGATCTCCATGGCGCGGCCGAGCTCGTAGTCCTGCAGGATCGACGGCTTGTGGTCCGGCGCCGGCCCTGAGCGGGTGACGCGCTTGACCTCGGCAATGTAGTGGGTCGCCACCGCATTGGCCTCGTCGAGCACGCGCGGGATCACGTCCTGCATCGCTGGATCGTCGCGGACGCCGCGTGCGGTCAGGCCCGTCAACAGGCAGAGCACCGACATCGACATGTTGGTCAAGAGCTTCGACCAGATCGTCTCGCGGATCTCCTTGACCTCGGGCGATTCGATCGCGGCGTCATTGAGCGCCGCACGCAAAGTGGCGATGCGCTCGCTGCGGCGATCGTCGCACTCGCCGATCAAAAGGCGGTTGCGGTCCGGCGACAGGTTCGCCGCTACGCCGGGTGCGATCACTTCGTTGGAGGAAAAGATCACGCCGCCGATGATCCGCTCTTTCGGGATCGCGCCGCGCAGGCGTCCGCCAGGATCGAGGAAGCCGAGATCGGGGATCGCGGGATGCCGCGGCGGCAGGCCGAGATCGTACCACCAGGGAATGCCGTTCTGCGCGAACACGATTGCTGTGTCGCGTTCAAGCAGCGGCGGAAGCCCCGTTGCGAGCGCGGCGATGCCGGTCGCTTTCAGCGTGCTAATGACGAAATCCTGCGGCCCCAGCTCGGCAGGATCGGCCGACGCCTTTACCTGCGCGGTGACGCTGCTGTCGCCGATCTTCAGCGTCAAGCCGTTGGACCGGACTGCGTCGAGATGCGGGCCGCGCATCACGCAGGACACATCGTGGCCGGCGCGTGCCAGCCGGACCGCGAAATGGCTGCCGACGGCGCCCGCGCCGAAAATGCAAATACGCATGGGTGGAACATTTCCTCGCAACGTGCTGCGTCAGTTTCCACAAGCAGGGGGCATTGCGCAACCCGCCATGCATGCGGCGCGGCCGCGCGCGCTCGAAAGTGATGGATCAAGGCAGCGCCTCTCGCCATAGTGCAAGGTTAGTACAAGCCAAGAGCAATGCCGAACGAGGGAGAACGTTCATGTCGGCCAGCCCAGTCCTGTGGAGCCTCGATGCGCGCGGGGTCGCGACCGTCACGTTGAATCGCCCCGAGGTCAACAATGCCTATGACGGCGCGCTGATCGCCGGCGTGCTGGCCGCGATCGACGATCTCTCGACCAAGCCGGTGCGCGTCGTCGTGCTGAACGGCAACGGCAAGCATTTCCAGGCCGGCGCCGACCTGAAATGGATCAACGGCGTGCGGCCGAAATCTTCGGAGGAGAACGAGGCGGCGTCGCGCGCCACCTTCGAGGCGGTGCAGCGCCTCAACACGCTGCCGGTGCCGACCGTGGCGCTGGTGCAGGGCGGCTGTTTTGGCGGCGGCACCGGCGTGATCGCAGCCTGCGATATCGTGATCGCGGCCGACAACGCGCTGTTCTCGATCACCGAGGTGCGCTGGGGCCTGACCGCTGCGATCATCATCCCGCAGCTTTGCGACGCGATCGGCGTCCGCCAGGTGCGCCGCTACGCGCTGACCGGCGAACGGTTCGGCGCCGAGGACGCCCGCCGCATCGGCCTCGTCCACGAGGTGGTGCCGCTTGCCGATCTCGAAAGCGCCGGCGCCAAGGTCGTGGAGCAGCTGCTCGGCAATGCCCCGGATGCGCTGGCCGAGACCAAGAAGCTCGCGATGGAGAGCTCGTTCGGCGGCATGGCCGTCGACGATGAAGCCTACAAGCGCCTCGTACATCTGCACTCGGCCAAGCGGCAGACCGCCGAGGCCGCCGAAGGGCTCGCGTCCTTTGCCGAGAAGCGCGCGGGCCGCTGGGGTGGCGGCGGGGCATAGGCATTCATCAGCAGCCGCGGCAGATGCCGCGCATGCTGCGATAGACCTCTTCGTCGTCGCGGCGCATCTGCTGCAACTGATCGAAGGTCTTCGATTCGCTCGACTGCGTGATCGGCGGCTCGGGCTTGCGCTTGGCCGCAAGCTCCTGCTCCTGGCGATGGTAGCAGGCCTCGCGCTCCGGCTTGGCCTCGATGAACCGGCAGGTCTCGATCGCCGCCGCGGGCCCAGCGGCGATGATGAGACCAAGCGACACTGACATCAGGAGTTTCAAGCGGGCGATCCTTATCCGTCCTTGTCTCAGGTCGGCGTGCAGGGGGCAAGACCGCCGCCATGTCAAAGCGATTGCGCCAGCGACTTTTTCAATGTCTTCAGCAGCGCCTGCACCGCGGCGGCATTGACGCGGCGTTCGGGAACGGCGGCCTTCACCCACAGTTCCGGGATCGGAAACTCGGCGAGGATCGGCAGCAAGGCACCGTCGCGCAGCGCATCCGCGACGAGATAATGCGAGAGCAGCGCGATGCCGTTGCCGGCGATCGCGCTTTGGGTCAGCACGCGGCCCTCGTTCGAGGAGAGAATCGGGCGGACCTGGATATTGATGCGGCCGCGCGGTCCCTCGAACGGCCATTCCGGCCCGGTCGGCAGGAAGCTGAGGCAGCGATGATCGACCAGGTCGCGTGGATGCTTCGGCGTGCCGTGCTTCTTCAGATACGCGGATGAGGCGCACAACAGTCGCGGCAGCCGGCATAGCGGCTCGTCGACGACGCCGCCGAAGGAATGCGGGAAGGCGCCGATCGCGATGTCAAAACCTTCGGTCACCGGATCGACCGGGCGGTCGATCATCACGATCTCGAGCTTCACGCTTCGGTTCTGCTTCTGGAACACCGTGAAGGCATCGGCGAGCCGCGCCACCGTCAGCGAGGTCGGCGCCTTGACGCGCAGATGATCGGTGAGATCGCGCTGCTTCTCGCCCATCCGCGACAGGAGATCGCCGACATCGGCAACCACGCCGCGGGCGCGATGGACATATTGCTGCCCGGCCTCGGTCAGCCGCAATTGGCGGGTCGAGCGGTGGAACAGCGCGGTGCCGATCCGCTCCTCGAGCTGGGTGACGCGCTTGGCGATAACAGACGTTGCGACGTTGAACTTGCGCGCCGCGGCAGAGAAGCCGCCGGCGTCGGCGGTGGCGAGGAAGGCTTCGAGGTTGACCAGCGTATCCATCTGCTCTTCCGAACGGCCTTTCTCGATTCGCGAAAGCTGATTACATAATTTGGTGGATTGTACTGCAATCCGCATCAATTCATAGTTGGCCCAATCAACTTTGTTCAGGGCGGAAATGATGCTGATGAGCACGATCGAAGAACCTGCGCGGCAGGTCCCCCTCTATGGCGAATATGACGTGGTGGTGCTCGGCGGCGGTCCGGCCGGCATCGCGGCAGCGGTCGGCGCGGCGCGTGCCGGACGGCGGACGCTCTTGATCGAGCGTTACGGCTTTCTCGGCGGCATGGGCACCGCGGCGGGCGTGACGAACTTCTGCGGCCTGCACGCCAACATCTTCGGCGAGATGCACCGCGTGGTGCAGGGCATCGCCTCCGATCTCTTGGCGCGGATCGACCGGCTCGGCGGGTTGAACGCGCCGCATCTGATCCTCGGCAAGATCCTGGCGCAGGCCTATGACACCGCGGCCTACAAGATCGCGGCGGACGATCTCTTGGCGTATCACAAGGTCGACATCCTGTTCCACGCGCTCGGCGCAGGCGTCGTGATGGACGGTTCGCACATCCGCGCGCTGATGGTGGAGACCAAGGCGGGCCGGCAGGCGGTGCGCGCCGGCATTTTCATCGACTGCTCCGGTGACGGCGACCTCGCGGTGTGGGCCGGCGCGCCCTATGAGGTCGGCGACAACAAGGGCGGCATGCTCTACCCCTCGATGATGTTCCGCCTCAACGGCATCGATCCGGCGAAAGCCGGCGACGCCTGGCGGACCATCCCGGCGCTGATGGCGCAGGCCGAGGCCGCCGGCACGCATAAATTCCCGCGCAAGTCGGCGATCGTCCGGCCGCAGAAATCGCAGATCGAATGGCGGGTGAATTTCACCCAGGTGACACGCAGCGATGGCGGCGCCATTTCCGGTATTGATCCCGATGACATGACGCGCGGCGAGATCGAGGGCCGCCGTCAGGCGGTCGAGGCCTTCAAGTTCCTGCGCACGGTGCCCGGCTTCGAGAATTCCTACATCGTCGATCTGCCGCCGCAACTCGGCATCCGCGAGACGCGGCGCGTGATCGGCGGCTACATGCTCTCCGGCGAGGACGTGCTGGGCTGCGCCTCGTTCGAGGACTCGATCGGCGTCAATGGATGGCCGAAGGAATCCCACGTGCCGGGCGACGTGATCTTCGAGTTTCCGCCGATCCCGGAAAGCCGCGGCTACAACGAGTTGCCGTACCGCATGCTGGTGCCCGATGGTGTCGACAATCTGCTGGTCGCCGGCCGCTGCGCCTCGATGACCCATGAAGGGCAATCGGCGGCGCGCGTCTCCGGTGCCTGTTTCGTGATGGGCGAGGCGGCGGGAACCGCCGCGGCGCTGGCGCTGTCGGGCAATACGATTCCGCGCGACATTTCCGTCGAAAAGTTGCAACAACAGCTTGGCAAGCAGGGCGCGTTCATCGGCCGCGATCAGGCCGTGCCTGAAGGATTAGAGTGGAGACGGCAATGAGAGGTTGGGCGCGGCTCGCACTCGCGGGTCTCCTGGTGTGGGCCGCGAGCGGCATCGCGCGGGCCGATGATCTGCTGAAGGCGAAGGTCGGCGTGCTGCGGCTGTCGTCCTCGGCGCCGGTGTTCATCGCGCAGGACAAGGGCTATTTCCGCGACGCCGGGCTCGATGTCGAGCTGAAGTTCTTTGACGCGGCACAGCCGATCGCGGTCGCGACCACGTCGGGCGATGTCGATTTCGGCATCACCGCGTTCACCGCGGGGCTCTACAATCTCGCCGGCAAGGGCACGCTGAAGGTGATCGGCGGCATGAGCCGCGAGAAAGCCGGCTATCCGCTGATCGGCTATTTCGCCAGCAACAATGCCTATGCGGCCGGTCTCAAGACCCCGAAGGATCTCGCCGGCAAGCGCGTCGCGGTGACCCAGGTCGGCTCGAGCTTCCACTATTCGCTCGGCCTGCTCGCCGACAAATACGGCTTCAAGCTGTCCGACGTGAAGATCGTGCCGCTGCAATCGCTGTCGAACGCGGCCGCGGCACTGAAGGGTGAAACCGTCGACGCCGCGCTGCTGCCGATCTCGACCGCGCGAACATTGATGGATTCCAACGGCGCGAAATTCCTCGGCTGGGTCGGCGACGAGACGCCGTGGCAGTTGGGCGCCATCTTCGCTTCGCCGAAGACGCTGACCAACGCACAGCTGGTGACCAGGCTGCTCACCGCGCTGACCCGCGCCGACCACGAATACCACGACGTGGTCCTGACCGCGATCAAGGATGGCGTGGTGCCGATCAACGAGAAAACAAAACCGCTGCTCGAGATCATCGCCAAGTACACCAATCTGCCGGTCGAGCAGGTGGTGGGGAATTGCGCCTACGTCGATCCCGACGGCAAGCTCGACGTGAAGAACGTCGACAACCAGATCAAATGGCTGCAAGGGCAGGGTTTCGTCGACAAGGGCTTTGACGCCGGCACGATCATCGCCAAGGATTATGTGAAGGCGGATTGATGTCGGGCTGTATACGCTACTCTATCCCCGTCATCCTGAGGAGCGCGCCCTTGCGCGCGTCTCGAAGGATGCACGGCCGAGCTACTGCATCCGGGCCGTCGACCCTTCGAGACGCCGCTACGCGGCTCCTCAGGGTGACGGATCAGATAGTGAGCTGCTAGATGGATCTGATCGCCGACCATATCAGCCATCGCTTCGGCGCGCTCGACGTGCTCGACGATGTCTCCTTCCAGGTCTCGGCCGGCGAGATCGTCGCCATCGTCGGGCCGTCCGGCTGCGGCAAGAGCACGCTGCTGTCGATCCTCGGCGGCCTGCTGCGGCCGGCTGCCGGCGCCGCCGAGCTGCGCGGCGCGCCGCCGGCCGGCAGCCTCAATCCGCTGACCTTCGTGTTCCAGGACTTTGCGTTGCTGCCATGGAACACGGTTGAGGAGAACGTCGCCTTTCCGCTGCTGCACGCGGCCTTGAGCGCCGGCGAGCGCCGCGTCGTGATCGACGACGCGCTGCGCCGCACCGGGTTGTCGGACTTTCGCGCGGCCTATCCGAAGCAGCTGTCCGGCGGCATGCGCCAGCGCGTCGGCATCGCGCGTGCGCTGGCGGTGCGCCCGGCGATCCTGTTGATGGACGAGCCGCTGTCGGCGCTGGATTCGCAGACTCGCGAGCTCCTGATGGAGGATTTCGTCGGCCTGCTCGCCGACGGTGCGATGGGCGCGGTCTATGTCACGCATAACCTCGAGGAAGCGGTGCGGCTGGCCGACCGCGTCGTGGTGCTGTCGCGCCGACCCGGCCGCATCAGGGAGATCGTGACCATCCCGATGACGCGTGCCGCGCGCGGCGCACCGGATGCCCGCGCGCAGTTGGCCGCCTTGCAGGGCGAATTGTGGTCGCTGATCCGGAAAGAAGCGATCGATGCCGAGCGCGAGGTCCAGCATGCTTGACCGCTCCCCGCAGGAGACGAACGACCAATCGGCGCAAGCGACGCGGCCGGTCGCGTTTCGCGGCGCCGGCTTCACGCCCGGCGGCAGCCGCTATGCTGGCTGGATCGCGCTCGCGCTCGTCATCGCGATCTGGCAGCTCGCCGGCAGCGCAGGATTGGTCAACCCGCTGTTCCTGCCGGCGCCGTCGGCGATCGCGGTTGCGATCTACAAGCTCGCGATGTCGGGGGCGCTGTGGCAGCATTTGTCGTGGTCGATCATGCGGATCGGCACCGGCTGGATCATCGGCACGGCAGCGGGCGTCATCGTCGGCTTCGCGATCGGGCTGTCGACCATGGCGCGCGGCGTCGGCATCACCTTCATCTCGGCGCTATTCCCGATTCCGAAGATCGCGCTGCTGCCGCTGCTCATCCTCTGGCTCGGGATCGGCGAGGAGCCGAAGATCGCGACCATTGCGCTCGGGGTGTTCTTCTCGACCGCGATCTCGGTCTATAGCGGCGTCGATGCGGTGCCGCGCAATCTGATCCGGATGGCGCAGAGCTTCAACGTGCCGTTCCACGCCATCGTGCGCCGCGTGATCTGGCCGGGCGCGTTGCCCTCAATCCTCGCCGGCTTCCGCATCACCGCGTCGGTCGCGCTGTTGCTGGTCGTCAGCGCCGAGATGATCGGCGCGCAATACGGCATCGGCGCCTTCGTGCTGCAGGCCGGCAATCTGATGCAGACCGATCAGCTGCTCGCCGGTGTCGTGATCCTGTCGCTGTTCGGGCTTGTGGTGGGGAGACTGATCAACCTGCTGGAGACGCGGCTGCTGCACTGGCGGTGAAAGCCATGCTGTTCGCCACAACCCCTCCGTCGTCCCTGCGAAAGCAGGGACCCATAACCACAGGGTGTCGTTGTTAGAAAAGGCTGGGGCCCCAGCACCTCGAACAACAAAACCCTGTGGTTATGGGTCCCGGGTCGCGCTTCGCTTGCCCGGGACGACAGCATTCCATTTGCTGTGCCTCTTACGCATTCCCCCTGTCCTCGCGGAACAGGTCGAGCTTCTGCTGCACCGGGCGGTCGGAGAACGAGAACAGCACGGAGTCGGCATCGGCCTCATGGGTGACCCAATGCCAGCTCGGCACCACGAACAAATCGCGCGGTCCCCACTCGAAGGTCTGGTCGCCGACCCGGGTGCGGCCCTTGCCCTCGATCGCGGCGAACACGGTCGCATCGGTTGACCGATAGCGCGCGGTCTTGAAGCCCTTTGGCAGCAACTGGATGAAGGTGCCGATGGTCGGCATCGCGAAATCGCCGGTCTCGGGGTTGGAGAATTTCAGCTTCAAGCCGTGGCAGGCGTCCCACTCGTCGCCGGCCCTGGCCTTCTCCAGCGCCTCGCGGGTGTATTCATAGGGATAGTTGAAGATCGGCGAGGTCTTCGAGGTTCGCTTCTGGTCGATCGGCAGCAGGTTGTGGCCGTAGCGCGCGAAGCTGGCGCCGGCCGGCTTGGAGATCGACTGCTGATCCTCCTTGGCGCCCTCGGCGAATGAGCAATCGAAGAACTGCACCATCGGGATGTCGAGCCCGTCGAGCCAGAACATCGGCTCACTGGTTTCGTTGGAATGGTCATGCCAGGTCATCGACGGCGTGATGACGAAGTCGCCTGGCGCCATCGCGGTGCGCTCGCCGTCGACGGCAGTGAAGGCGCCCTTGCCCTCGAGCACGAAGCGCAGCGCCGACTGGGCGTGACGATGCGCGGGCGCGATGTCGCCCGGCACCACCATCTGCACACCGGCGAACAGCGAGGTCGTGATCTTGGACTGGCCGCGCAGGCCGGGATTTTCCAGCACCAGCACGCGGCGCTCGGCTTCCTTGGCCGTGATCAGCCTGCCGGCCTCGTTCATGTAGTCGCGGATCTGGTCGAACTTCCACAGGTGCGGACGGCAGGCGCTCTTCGGCTCCGGCGTGATCAGATCGTTCATCACGTTCCACAGCGCCGAGAGGTTCTGGCCGTCGATCTTCTTGTAGAACGCTTCGCGCTCGGGGGTCTTCTGCACGGCTTCCATGGCAAGCCTCCCATCATCATTCTTGTCGGTTCAATTAATTGACAGTATACTTACAATATGGCTAGCGTCAATCAAACAAGCCAATCACGAAATGCAAGGGAGGTTCCGATGAAGCTGCATGGCTATTTTCGGAGCAGCGCGTCCTACCGGGTCCGGATCGCCCTCAATCTGAAGGGGCTGACATCAGAGCATCTGCCGCATCATTTGCGCAAGGGCGAGCAATGCGCGCCGGCCTATCTCGCGATCAATCCGCAGGGGCTGGTGCCGACGCTGGAGAGCGACGCCGGCGCGATCCTCACCCAGTCACTCGCCATCATCGAATGGCTTGACGAGACCAATCCTAATCCGCCGCTGCTGCCGAAGGATCCGATGCGGCGCGCCAAGGTGCGCGCGTTCGCGCAGGCGATCGCCTGCGATACCCACCCGGTGCAGAATTTGAAGGTGCTGGCGCGGCTGCGCAGGCTCGGCCTGCCCGAGGAGCAGGTGACGGAATGGGCAGCCTGGGCCAATCGCGAAGGCCTTGCGGCTTGCGAAACCCTGATCGCTGAGGAGGCCGGGCCGTTCTGCTTCGGCGATGCGCCGACGCTTGCCGACCTCTGCCTGGTGCCGCAGCTCGCCAATGCGCGGCGGTTCGGCGTCGACGTCTCGGCCTATCCGCGCCTGCTCAAGGCCGAGGCTGCGGCAAAACAAGTCAAGGCGTTCGCCGACGCCGCCCCGGACAAGCAGCCCGATGCCGAATAGCAAGCCAACACCCGTCACGATGGATGCGGTCTACACCGCGCCCGGCTATCTGTTTCGGCGGATGCAGCAGATCGCGGTCGCGCTGTTCATCGAGGAGTGCAGGGCGTTCGACCTGACGCCGGTGCAATACGCCGCGCTGGTCACGATCTCGACCCATCCCGGCATCGACGCCACAAGGCTCTCCGCGGTGATCGCGTTCGACCGCTCGACGCTCGGCAATGTGATCGAGCGTCTGCAGGCCAAGGACTACATCGTCCGCAAGCCGGCGCCCGAGGACAAGCGCGTCAAGCTGCTCTACCTCACCAAGGCCGGCGCCGCGGTGCTCAACGACATCATGCCCTCGGTCGACAAGGCGCAGGCGCGGATGCTGCAGCCACTGAAGCCGGCCGATCGCAAGACGCTTCTCTCGCTCTTGACCCAACTTGTCGACCTCAACAACGAGGCCTCGCGCGTACCGCTGCGCGCCGAGGATGCGCTCGAACATCTCGGGAGGTCGGGCTGATGGCCGAGGGCAAGCCGGTCCTGATCGCGGGCGGCGGCATCGGCGGCCTCGCCGTCGCGCTCGGCCTCGCGCAGAAGGGCATCCGCTCGATCCTGCTGGAGAAGGCTTCAGCGCTCGGCGAGATCGGCGCCGGCATCCAGCTTGGGCCGAACGCGTTCCACGCCTTCGACTATCTCGGCGTCGGCGAAGCCGCACGCAACATGGCGGTCTATATCGACCAGCTCCGGCTGATGGATGCGCTCACCGCCGATGAGATCACCCATATCGATCTCGGCGAGGCCTTTCGCACGCGGTTCGGCAATCCCTATGCCGTCGTGCATCGCGGCGATCTGCATGGCGTGTTCCTGCGCGCCTGCCAGAGCCACGAGCTGATCGAGCTGCGCGTGTCCAGCGAGGTGATAGGCTACGAGCAGGACGGTTCGTCGGTGACCGCAAAGCTCGCCAGTGGCGAGCGTATCACCGGACGTCTGTTGATTGGTGCCGACGGGTTGTGGTCCAACATCCGCAAGCAGGTGACGGCGGATGGTCCGCCGCGCGTCTCCGGTCACACCACCTATCGCTCGGTGATCCCGACCGAGCAGATGCCGGAAGATCTGCGCTGGAATGCGGCCACGCTGTGGGCCGGTCCGAAATGCCACATCGTGCATTATCCGCTGTCGGGCTGGAAGGTGTTCAACCTCGTCGTCACCTATCACAACGATGCGCCGGAGCCGGTCGCCGGCAAGCCGGTCTCCGAGGACGAGGTGATGCGGGGCTTTACCCACGTCCACGAGCGGGCGCAGAACATCATCCGCCACGGCACCAACTGGAAGCTCTGGGTGCTGTGCGACCGCGATCCCACCGAGCGCTGGGTCGACGGCCGCGTGGTGCTGCTCGGTGACGCCGCGCATCCAATGCTGCAATATTTCGCGCAGGGCGCCTGCCAGGCGATGGAGGACGCGGTGTGCCTGTCGCACATGCTGGCCAGCCACGACGACCAAGCGGCGGCGCTCGATGCCTATCGCGCGCGGCGCTTCCCGCGCACCGCCCGCGTGCAGCTGATGTCACGCGCGATCGGCGAGCACGTCTACCACCCCGCCGGCGACCACGCCCGCATCCGCAACGCGATCATGAGCGCGAAGTCGCAAGCCGAGTGGTGCGACGATATCGCGTGGCTGTATGGTGGGACGGGGCTGGGCGGTTAGCTGCTCGATGTGAGATGCGCGACACGCGCCACATTCCTGGTGTCGTCCCGGACAAGCGAAGCGCGATCCGGGACCCATAACCACCGATGGCTGTTGTTATGGCAGGCTGGGGCCCCAGCCGTCGCGCCACAAACATTTGTGGTTATGGGTCCCGGCCTTCGCCGGGACGACACCGAATGTATGGCTGATGGCGGGACAGCTAATTGCTCGTCGTCCCGGACAAGCGAGCGGAGCGAGCGCGATCCCGGACCCATAACCACGAATGGCTGTTGTTGTAGCAGGCTGAGGCCCCAGCCTTCGCGCCACCAATATTTGTGGTTATGGGTCCCGCTTTCGCAGGGACGACAGCGAGTATGTGGCTGTCACATCCGCATCACCGCTTGTCGGTCGATCTTCCCCGTTCCTGTTTTCGGCAACTCGTCGATGAATTTCACCTCGCGCGGATACTTATACGGAAGCAACTTCGTCTTGACGTAATCCTGCAACCGCCGCGTCGCCTCTTCGGTGTCGAAGCCGGCCTTGTTCATCACGACCACGGCCCGCAGCGTCATGCGGCGATCGGGCAGCTCAACGCCGTAGACGGCGCATTCGCGGACATCGGGGTGATCGGCAAGACACAGCTCGACCTCCAGTGGGTAGACCCACTGGCCGGAGATCTTGATCAGATCGTCGGCGCGGCCGCGGAAGAAGTGAAAACCGTCGCTGTCGCGCACAAAACGGTCGCCGGTGTAGATCCAGCCGTCCTCGCGTACGGTCTCGGCGGTCTTGTCCGGCCGGTTCCAGTAGAGTGGCGTCGCGGAATCGCCGCGCACCCACAAAATGCCTTCCTCATTGTCGCCGACCTCGCGGCCGTCGCTGTCGCGCAGCATGATCTCGTAGCCGGGCACGCGCAGGCCCGCGGCGCCGAGCTTCTTCTGCTCCGCGCGGTTGCTGAGATAGACGTGCAGCACCTCGGTCGAGCCGAGCCCTTCGATGATCTCGAGCCCGGTGAGCCGCTTCCAGCCGTTGAACACATCGGCCGACAGCACCTCGGCGGCCGAGACTGCCATCCGCAGCGAGGAGAAATCGGCTTGCTCGGCGCCTTCGGCCTTGGTCAGGGTGATGTAGAGCGTCGGCAGGCCGAAGAACACGGTTGGGCGATACTGGGCGATCGCCGCGAAGATCGCGGCCGGTTTGGGCTGGCCCGGCAGCAGCAGCGTCGCGGCGCCAACCGAGAAGGGAAACGTGATCGAATTGCCGAAGCCATAGGCGAAGAAGATCTTCGGCACCGAGAAGCAGATGTCGCCGGGCGAAAGCTTCAACACGTTGCGGGCGAACGCGAGCTCGCTATAGGCCATGTCGTGCTGCAGATGCACGATGCCTTTGGGGCGGCCGGTCGAGCCCGACGAATACATCCAGAACGCCATCTCGTTGCGGTGGGTGTCGGCCGCGTCGAGCTCAGTCGGAAACGTATGCAGCCAGTCGCCGGCGTTGCGCGTCTCCGCGACAGCATGTCCGGCGCCCGTGCCATTGACCACGACCAGCGTGCGCAGCGGCGTGTCCTTGCAGGCCTCCGCGTTGAAGCGCGAACAGAACTCGGCATCGGTGACGGCAACCTGCGCGCCGGCATCGGACAGATAGAATTGCAGCAGCTCCGGTGTCGTCAGCGTGTTGATGAGCAGCGGCACGAAGCCGGCGCGCACCGCGCCGAAGAACGCCGCCGGATAGGCCGGGGTGTCGTCGAGGAACAGCAGGACGCGGTCGCCGCGCTGCAAGCCAAGCGACTGGAAGGCGTGGCCCCAGCGTGCCGCATCAGTGCAGAGCTCGCGATAGGTTCGCGTGCCGGCCGGGCCGGTCAGCGCCAGGCGGTCGGCGTTGCCGTTGCCGAGATTGTCGAACAGGATGCGGCTCGCATTGTAGCGCTCGGGAAGCGCGAAGCCGATCTCGCGCGAACCGGGATTGTCCAGCGGAACCTGGTCGGCGATCCCGGTCATGGGCGTCCTTTTGCTGCTTCGTAACGGGCCATGAAGGCCGGCGACATCGCGCGCAGCCGCGCGTCGTCGATCCGGCCGGAGCGGGTGATGTAGCTGTAGGCGAAATCCATCAGGTCGCGCTTCATGTGCGCGCGGAAATGCTCGTACCAGTCGGCGCTGGTCCGCGCCGCGGTAACGAGCTTCTTCACGATCGGCTTGCGCTCGCTCTCGTAGCGGGCCAGCGCGGCGGCGATGCCGCTTTCGGACTCCAGCGCCTTGGTCAGCGCGATCGCGTCCTCGATTGCAAGCCGGGTGCCCGAGCCGATCGAGAAATGCGCCGAATGCAGCGCGTCGCCGATCAGCACCATGCTGCCGTGCGACCAGCGCTCGTTCCAGATCCACGGGAAATTGCGCCACACCGATTTGTTGGAGATCAGTCTGTGACCGTCCAACGTCGCGGCGAAGACGTCTTCGCAGATCGCCTGTGATTCCTCGATCGTCTTGTCGACAAAACCATAAGCCGCCCAGGTCGCCGCGTCGCACTCGACCAGGAAGGTGCTCATGTCCTTCGCATAGCGGTAATGATGGGCGTTGAAGCAGCCCACGTCGGTCGCCACAAAGGTCTGCGACAGTGTCGCGAAGGTCTTGGTGGTGCCGTACCAAGCGAATTTGTTGGTCGAATGCGAGACCGACGCGCCGAATGCGGCCTCAAAATCGCGGCGGACCATCGAGTTCAGCCCGTCGGCGGCGACGATCAGGTCGTAACCCCTCAGTTCGTCGACCGATTGCACCACGGTGTCGAAGCGCGGCGTGACACCGGTGCTGCGCACGCGCTCTTGCAGGATCGTCAGCAGCGCCAGCCGGCCGATCGAGGAGAACCCGACGCCGTCGATCTCGACGCTCTCGCCGCGCAGATTGAGGGTGATGTTCTTCCAACTCTCCATCCGCGGCGCGATGGCGTCGACCGTCTCGGGGTCATCGGCGCGCAGGAACTCCAGCGCCTGTTCGGAGAACACCACGCCGAAGCCCCAGGTGGCGCCGGCGGCGTTCTGCTCGAACAGATCGATCTCGGCGTCAGGATGACGCTTCTTCCAGAGATAGGCGAAATAGAGCCCGCCGGGCCCTCCGCCAATCACGGCGATCCGCAACGTTTGCCTCCCAGATTGACAGTGTACTTACAATTTGGGTCCAGCCTAATCGCCCTCTGGCGGGAACGCCAGAGGGAAAATGCGCGCGGCGACCAGAAGCGTGGCCGCGAACGGCTCAGTAGCAGCGGCGGACCTTGACCCCGCCGACCCATACCCAGCGGCAGCCGGCGACCACGGGCTTGCGGACGACGACCGCGCCGCGATGGCCGGCGCATCCGGCGCGATAGGGGCCGCGCCCGCACACGACGGCGTTGGCATCGGAGGACTCGAAGGTCATGGTCGCGGCAAAGGACAGCAGGGCCGCAGCGATCAGCAATAATGAGCGCATGATATTCCCTCTCCCGGGGTGAGGTTGGTTGGCCTGTTTGTGACAACAAGGTGCTGCGGCTCCGTGCCCGGCAAATCGCCGGGCACCTATCGTCTCACCGCCTGCGCGGCTATTTCTTTTCCGCTTCCGCCAGCACCTTCTTGCAGGCGGGCGTCAGCTTGTCGCTCTCCTTGGCAAGACAGGCGATGATGCGCCCGCCGCCGGGCGTCACGCTTTTGCAGAACTTCTGGTAGTCGCCCATGCAGGCGTCGCGTTGCGCTGATGTCAGCTCCTGGGCGTAGACGGCGGTTGCGCCGCAAAGCAGCGCGGCGGTCAGGACAAGACGCAGCATCGATCGCTCCCTTTTCCGATCAGTCGCGTGACAACAGGATCACCGCGCCGCGAACGGCGCCAGCACCTCGCGGCACGCCGGCGACAGCGAGCCGGCATTGGTTGCCAGACATTGTACGATCCGCCCGCCGCCCGGCTGGACGCCGCCGCAGATCGAGCGGACGTCGGCGCCGCAGGCCGAACGCAGCACGAAAATCTCTTCGCGCGGCCGCAGCGGCCGCAACGCGATCACCGCTGGAGCCGCGGCCGGTGCTGCCGTTGTCGCGGCACCCGCGGCGCCACCGCCGCCGGCGGCCGCCACGGCCTTCTCGCAGGCCGGCGAGAGCTTGTCCTTGTTCTTCTCGAGGCACTGCAGCGCCGGCGCGCCGCCGGTCGGCACGCCCGCGCAGACCTTGGGATAATCCGAGCGGCACGCGCTGCGGATCGCCGAGATTTGCGCGTTGCTTGGCTTTCCTGCGGCGGCCTTCGGGGCTGCCGTCTCCGCGGGCTTGGCCGCCGTCGCCGCCGGAGCCGCGTCGGTCTTGGCTGCTGCGGGCGCAGCGCTTGGAGCTTCCACGGCCTTCACGGCACTGGCGCAGCCAGGTCCGAGGCTTGCCATGTTCTTCTGCAGGCACTGCAGTGACGCTTCGCCGCCGGGCGGAACGCTGGAGCAGTGTGCGATGTAATCGTTGCGGCATTGCGACTTGATGGCGTCGCGCTGCGCCTGGCTCGGCGCCTGCGACAAGGCCGGTCCGGTGCTCATCAGTGCCGCAAGCGCGAGCCATGCGGAGAGCCTCGTTGCACGTGTCAACGCGTTGATCATTTGAATAAATCCTCTGGTCGCGCCGGAAGCCTCCGGCTCAACTGAACTGAGTCTGAAAAAGTTTTGCTCTAACAACCTTCGCGAGCGACATCATTTTCGCTTTCGAGTTCCGCTGCAAGCGGATTGTTGCTATGGAAGAGGCCGGCTGATTTTTTTGCTCGCTTCGACATCTTTGACTTAAGTCATTTGGATTGAGGCTCGGAAATGAGGCATGCGCGCGCGTCGGCACATTTCAGTCAGAGCGATTTTGTGCGGCTGCGAAATGCGCCGCTTCCGCGCATCGCCTTCGCCGTAACGGCCCTTGTCAGTTTAAGTGCCTGCGAGCAAAACAGTTTTGTTGCGCCGCCGCCGCCCAAGGTCGAAGTCGCGCCGCCGGTGCAGCGCGCCATCACGCGCTATCTGGACGCCACCGGAAACACCGCGCCGATCAAGACCGTCGATCTGGTCGCGCGCGTGCAGGGCTTTCTGCAGGCGATCAACTATCAGGACGGCTCGCCGGTGAAGCAGGGGACCACCCTGTTCACGATCGAGCCCGAGACCTACAAGCTGAAGCTGGAGCAGGCGCAGGCCGCGGAAGTGGGCGCGCAGGCGACGCTGAAGCAGGCCGAGGCCGACTTCAAGCGGCAAACCGATCTGGTGCAGCGCCAGGCGGTCTCGCAGTCGACGCTGGATAGCTCGACCTCGGCGCGGGACAACGCCCAGGCCAGCCTGCAGCAGGCCCAGGTCAACACCAAGATCGCCGCGGTCAATTACGGCTACACAAATGTGGCCGCACCGTTCGACGGCATCGTCAGCAATCATCTGGTCTCGGTCGGTGAACTGGTCGGCGTGGCCTCGCCCACCCAGCTTGCGACCATCGTGCAGCTCGACCCGATCTATGTGAATTTCAACGTCAACGAACAGGACGTGCAGCGGGTGCGGGATGAAGCGCGCCGTCGCGGCATGACGGTCAACGAGCTCAGGCAGTTGCCGGTCGAGGTCGGTTTGCAGACCGAAACCGGCTTTCCGCACAAGGGCAAGCTTGATTACATCTCGCCGACCGTCAATCAGTCGACCGGAACGCTTGCCGTCCGCGGCCTGGTGCCCAATCCGGATCGCGTACTGCTGCCCGGCTTCTATGTCCGCGTTCGGGTGCCGTTCGACAAGCAGGACAATGCGCTGCTGGTGCCTGACGTCGCGATCGGCAGCGACCAGGGCGGCCGCTACGTGCTGGTGGTCAATGCCGAGAACGTGGTCGAGCAGCGCAAGGTCACGACCGGACCGCTCGACGAGGGGCTGCGCGTCATCGAGAGCGGGCTGAAGGCCGATGATCGCGTGGTGACCGCCGGATTGTTGCGTGCGATCCCCGGGCAGAAGGTCGATCCGCAGATGCAGAAGGGCGACGCGACGCCGGCACCGGCCAAGTGAGGGGCGCGCCATGATCTCGAAATTCTTCATCGAGCGGCCGGTCCTTTCCAACGTCATCGCGATCCTGATGATCCTGATCGGCGGTGTCGCGCTGTTCAATCTTGCGGTCGCGCAATATCCCGACGTGGTGCCGCCGACGGTCCAGGTGACGACGCGCTATCCCGGCGCGTCGGCAAAAACCGTGATCGACACCGTGGCGCTGCCGATCGAGCAGCAGGTCAACGGCGTCGAGGACATGCTCTACATGCAGTCCTACAGCGGCGCCGACGGCACCTACACGCTGACGGTGACCTTCAAGATCGGCACCGACCTCAACTTCGCGCAGGTGCTGGTGCAGAACCGCGTCTCCTCGGCACTGTCGCAGCTGCCGACCGCGGTGCAGAACCAGGGCGTCACGGTGCAGAAGCGGTCGACCTCGATCCTGCTGTTCGTGACGCTGACCTCGCCGAACAAGACCTACGACAGCCTGTTCCTGTCGAACTATGCCACCATCAACATTCGCGACGAGCTGTCGCGCCTGCCGGGTGTCGGCAACGTCACGGTGTTCGGCGCCGGGCAGTATTCGATGCGGGTGTGGCTCGATCCGAACAAGCTGCAGGCGCGCGGGCTGATGCCGCAGGACGTCATCCAGGCGATCCAGCAGCAGAGCCAGCAGGTCACCGCGGGCCAGGTCGGCGCGCCGCCCGCGCCGCAGGGGCAGGCGTTCCAGTACACGCTGAACGTCAATGGCCGGCTCGACGATGCGAGCCAGTTCGAGAACATCATCGTCAAGACCGGCAATGTCGGCGACGTCATCCGCGTCCGCGATCTCGGCTCGGTCGAGCTCGGCGCGCAGACCTACAGCCAGGTGTTCTCGCTCAACCAGAAGCCGGCCACCGGCATCGGCGTATTCCTGTCGCCCGGCGCCAACGCGCTGCAGGTCGAGAAGGAAGTGCAGAAGAAGGTGGCGCAGCTCGCCAGGCAGTTCCCGCAGGACATCAAATACGACACGCCGTTCGACACCACCAAATTCGTCCAGGCCTCGATCGACGAGGTGTATCGGACGCTGATCGAGGCCGGCCTGCTGGTGCTGGTCGTGATCCTGGTGTTCCTGCAGGACTGGCGGGCGATGCTGGTGCCTGCGACCACGGTGCCGGTCACCATCATCGGCGCGTTCGCGGCGATGGCCGCGCTCGGCTTCACCATCAATCTGTCGACGCTGTTTGCGATCGTGCTGGCGATCGGCATCGTGGTCGACGACGCCATCGTGGTGGTCGAAGGCGCCGCGCACAATATCGAGCGCGGCATGTCCGGGCACGATGCCGCGATCAAGGCGATGGACGAATTGTTCGCGCCGATCGTCGGCATCACGCTGGTGCTGATCTCGGTGTTCCTGCCGGCGGCCTTCCTGCCGGGGCTGACCGGCCGGATGTACGCGCAATTCGCCCTGGTGATCGCGGCGACCGCGCTGCTCAGCGCCGTCAACGCCGCGACCTTGAAGCCAACGCAATGTGCGCTATGGCTGCGCCCGCCGGTGCCTCTGGCGCAGCGCAATGTCTTCTACCGCGGCTTCAACGCGGTCTATGACCGGGTGGAGCGGGGCTACACGCGGATGATCGGCGGCATTGCCGGCCACGCCAAGACCTCGGTCCTCGTCGCGCTGGTCCTGATCGGAATTGCCGGCTACGGGCTGTCGCGGGTGCCGACCGGCTTCATTCCGATCGAGGACCAGGGCTATCTGCTGGCCGCGGTGCAGTTGCCCGACGGCGCCGCGATCGATCGCACCCAGCGGGTGCTCGATCAGGTCACCGAGATCGCCCGCAAGACACCGGGTGTCGAGCAGGTGGTCGCCATCGCCGGCATCTCCGCGCTCGACAACTCGTCGAGCCTCGCCAATGCCGGCGTCGCCTATGTGATCCTGAAGGATTGGGGCTCGCGCGGCCCCGGCGAGGATCTGCGCTCGCTGGTCTACGGGCTCAACGACAAGCTTGCGGTCATTCCGGAGGCGCGGATTCTGGTGATCCCGCCGCCGCCGATCCAGGGCATCGGCAATGCCGCCGGCTTTGCCATGCAGGTGCAGCTCCGTGACGGCAACGCCGATTACGGCAAGCTGCAGGCGGTCACCGGCGCCGTCGTCGGCAATGCGCAAACGCAAAGCGCGCTGCAGCGGGTGCAGTCGTCGTTCCGCTCGATGGTGCCGCAGTTCGACGTCCAGGTCGACCGCGTCAAGACCGAGACGCTGCACGTCACCACCGACCAGATCTTCTCGACGCTGTCGTCCTATCTCGGCGCGAGCTACGTCAACCAGTTCACCAAGTTCGGCCGCACCTTCCAGGTCTACACCCAGGCCGATGCGCAATACCGCCTGACGCTGCGCGACATCCAGAACATGATGGTGCGCAACAGCAATGGCGACATGGTCCCGCTCGGCACGGTGGCGAACATCACCCCGTCGGTCGGACCGTCGCTGATCAGTCTCTATAACCTCTATCCGTCCGCGACCATCATCGGCCTGCCGTCGCAGGGCTACAGCTCCGGCCAGTCGATGACGCTGATGGAGGAGATCGCCGCCAAGACGCTGCCGCCGGGGACCGGCTATGAGTGGACGGCGATGTCGTACCAGGAGAAGGAGGTCGGCAGCCAAATCTACTTGGTGTTCGCGCTGGCGCTGCTGCTGGTCTATCTCGTGCTCGCCGGACAATATGAGAGCTGGTACGCGCCGATCTCGGTGATCCTGGCGGTGCCGCTGTCGCTGCTCGGGCCCATGCTGGTGCTGACGTCGCTTCGGATCGAGAACAATCTCTACACCCAGATCGGCACCATCCTCCTGATCGCGCTGTCGGCCAAGAACGCGATCCTGATCGTCGAGGTCGCGCTCGAGCATCACATCCGCGACGGCAAGCCGGTGCTGGAGTCGGCGATCGACGCGGCGCGCGCCCGGTTCCGGCCGATCCTGATGACGTCGTTCGCCTTCATCCTCGGCGTGCTGCCGCTGGTGCTCGCGACCGGCGCCGGCGCCAACGCCCGCAAATCGATCGGCATCACCGTGTTCTCCGGCATGATCGCCTCGACCTGCCTCGCGGTGCTGTTCGTGCCGGCGTTCTTCGTCGTGGTGCAGAATTTCGAGAACTGGCGCAAGGCGAAGACGGGCAAGGCGCCCGCGCCGCAAGCCGCCCCGCAGGCGTCGGGCACGGTGCATTAGACCTGCGCACTCCGCGCTCAAATCTCTCCCCGTCACCCTGAGGAGGCCGCGAAGCGGCCGTCTCGAAGGGTCGACGGCCACCAGCCGGGCCGTGCATCCTTCGAGGCGCGCAAGAGCGCGCACCTCAGGATGACGGTACTGATGGCTGTGACGCTACACCCTCACCATGCGCTTGCCGCGGTTCTCGCCGGCCAAGAGCCCGATCAGCGCCTGCGGGGTGTTCTCGATGCCGTCGATGACGTCTTCCTGGACCTTGAGCTTGCCCGAGGCGACCCAGGATTGCAGGTCGGCGAGCGCGGCATCGCGCTGGTCCATGTAGTCCATCACGATGAAGCCCTGCATGACCAGCCGCTTCACCACGATCAGGCCGGGCACGCCGCGCGGGCCGTGCGCGGAGGGCACGCCGTCATATTGCGAGATCGCGCCGCAACAGGCGATCCGGCCGCGGTTGTTCATCTGCGCCAAACAGGCTTCCAGGATGTCGCCACCGACATTGTCAAAATAGACGTCGATGCCCTTGGGCGCCGCTGCGCGCAGCGCCTTGTAGGTGGCGCCGTCCTTGTAATCGACCGCGGCGTCGAAGCCGAGCTCCGAGGTCAGCCAGTGGCACTTGTCCTTGCCGCCGGCGATGCCGATCACGCGGCAGCCCTTGATCTTGGCGATCTGGCCGACGATCGAGCCGACCGAGCCGGCGGCTGCCGACACCACCACGGTCTCGCCCTCCTTCGGCTTGCCGACGTGGAGCAGGCCGAAATAGGCGGTCAGGCCGGCGATACCATAGACGCTAAGCAGATGCGTCATCGGCTCGAGCTTCGGCATTTTGGCGAGGTGCTTGGCGGGCACGGCGGCATAGTCCTGCCAGCCGGTGTCGCCGAACACGATATCGCCCGGCTTCAGGCCGGGGTCATTCGACGACACCACCTCGGCGATGCCGCCGCCGGCCATCACGGTGTTGGCTTCCACCGCAGCGCGGTAGGTGGCGCCGTGCATCCAGGCGCGGTTGGCGGCGTCGAGCGAGATGTAGCGCGTCCGCACCAGCGCCTCGCCGTCCTTCGGCGCGGGGACCGTGCCCTTGGTCAGGCGAAAATGCTCGGGGCCGAGCTTGCCGGTCGGCTTTTCAACAAGCAGGATCTGGCGATTGACGGTGTCGTTCATTGGCGGTGTCTCCCCTCTTGGCTTCCCTTGACTTCCCTTGGCGTTGGTCGTTTCGCATGCAGTTTGACTGCACTGTGCGCAGCTCATTGCACAGATTGTGCGCTGCGTGAACGCTAGTCCCAGCGCTGGCATTCCACAACGGGAACAGATCGGCAAAGTCCCGCGCGGCGCGAAGCGTGTTGCGTAGCTGCGTAAATCTGCCACACTTGCCCTTCGCCGGGAACTTACGGGGGTAAGAGAATGTCGAACAGGTTTACGCAGTACATCCTGCTTGCGATGGTCCTTGGCATCGCAATGGGAACGATCGTCTTCAACTATTTTCCTGACAGCCGTGCCGAGATCGCAGCCGACGTCAACCTGATCGCAATGCTGTTCCTGCGCCTGATCAAGATGATCATCGCGCCGCTGGTGTTTGCAACCCTCGTCGGCGGCATCGCCCATATGGGAAGCGGCGCCAAGCTCGGGCGCATCTTCGCCAAGACCATGGGCTGGTTCGTCTCCGCCTCGTTCGTTTCGCTGCTGCTCGGCCTCGTGATGGTCAATTTGTTGCAGCCCGGCGCCAATTTCCCCGGCACGCTGCCCGACAAGGCCCAGTCGACCGGCCTGCCGGTCTCGGCCTTCTCGATCGAGAAATTCCTGACCCATCTGATCCCGACCTCGATCGCGGATGCGATGGCGCAGAACGAGATCCTGCAGATCGTGGTGTTCGCGGTGTTCTTCGCGGTGGCGCTCGGCGCCATGCCTGAGCGCGCCAAGCCGATCATGAGCCTGATCGACGATCTCGCCCACATCATGCTCAAGGTCACGAGCTATGTGATGCTGTTCGCGCCGATCGCGGTGTGGGCCGCGATCATGGCGACGGTCTCGAAGAACGGCCTCGGCGTGCTCTGGAAGCTGATCGTCTTCATGGGCGGCTTCTATCTGTCGCTGCTGATCCTGTGGGGCATCCTGGTGGCGGTCGGCTTCGTGGTGATCGGGCCGCGTTACAGCCATTTGCTACGGCTGATCCGCGAGCCGCTGATGATCGCGTTCTCGACTGCCTCCTCGGAGGCGGCCTATCCGAAGACGCTGGAAGGGCTGAACAGGTTCGGCGCCTCCTCGCGGATCTCGGCCTTCGTGCTGCCGCTCGGTTATTCCTTCAATCTCGACGGCACGATGATGTACTGCACCTTCGCGAGCATCTTCATCGCGCAGACCTACCACATCGAAATGTCGCTCGGCACGCAGTTCGCCATGCTGGCGACGTTGATGATCACCTCGAAGGGCGTGGCCGGCGTGCCGCGCGCGTCGCTGGTGGTGATCGCCTCGACGCTGTCGCAGTTCGGCATCCCGGAGGCCGGCCTGCTGATGATCATGGGCATCGACACCTTCCTCGACATGGGCCGCAGCGCCACCAACGTGATCGGCAACTCGCTGGCCACCGCCGTGGTCGCGAAGTGGGAAGGCGAGCTGAAGGCCGAGCACGAGCTCGGGCCCGACGACGCAGTGCCGCAGGATGCGGTGCCCGGCGCCGTGATGGCCGGTCATTGACGGGAGGGATGCATGCATCGCGCCCGCTGGAAGCCGATACGGGCTGAGGCGCCCTTAATGTCGACATGCCTGCTGTCAGCATGTCTGCTGGCGGCGAGCCTGCTGATCGGACCGGTGTCCGCACAGCCGGCAGGCGAGGGGCTCAGCCCCACGCTCGCCAACATCAAGGCCACGCACGCGGTGCGGATCGGCTATCGCGAAAGCTCGCCGCCGTTCTCGTTCCTCGACCACTCCAACCGGCCGATCGGCTACAGCCTCGAGCTGTGCGATGCGATCGTCGACGAGATCGCGGCCGAGGTCGACGACGCCAACCTCAAGATCGACTACGTCAAGGTCACCTCCGACGACCGCATTCAGGCGGTCGTCGACAAGAAGATCGATCTCGAATGCGGATCGACCACCGCGAATGCCGAGCGCGGCAAGCAGGTCGCATTCTCGCCGCTGATGTTCGTGGCCGGCACCAAGCTGATGGTGCCGAAGGCCTCCGGCGTCAACCAGGTCGCCGGCTTGAAGGGCAAGACGGTGGTGGTGACCAAGGGCACCACCAACGAGCAGGCGATGCACAATGTCGACGCCAAGCAACAGCTCGGCCTCAACATCGTGACCGCGCCCGACCACGAGCAGTCCTACCAGATGCTGATGGACGGCAAGGCGGATGCGTTCGCGACGGACGACATCCTGCTCTACGGCCTGATCGCGCGGCACAAGTCGCAGGACAAATTCCGCGTCACCGGCGACTATCTGTCCTACGATCCCTACGGCATCATGTACCGCAAGGGCGAGCCGCAGATGAAGGACGTGGTCGAGCGCGCCTTCCGCAAGCTCGCCTCGAACCGCGACATCATCCCGCTCTACAACAAGTGGTTCGTCGCCCGTCTGCCGACCGGCGAGAAGCTCAACGTCGCGCTGTCGCCGCAGCTCGAAGACGCCTTCAAGGCGCTCGACGATTCTGCGGGCGGAGCGAACTAGCCGCGAAGTCCGGCCTCTCTCGTTGCGGGAGAGGCCGGATTGCGTCGCAGACGCGATCCGGGTGAGGGCAACCGAAGCGTTCCCGAACTGTGCCGACGAAGCGCGACTTCGTTCATCGCCAATAGCGACGCGACAAATCCAGGCACTGCCGGACCCAGAATCCGTTCACATGGATCAACTGGCATGTGCTCGGCGGCGGCTCCTTGATGATCGGATATCCGTGGATGTCGATATTCGTCGGGGCCGTGACGCCGCGCCAGAACACGGCGTTGGCGGCCGGAGGATTGAAGGCGGCGACGAACGCCATGACGGCGAAGAGGCTCAAAAGGAGTTTGCGCATAATCTGGATCCGGATCGACTAATGCGCATCAGCGTACTCTCTTGGGCCGGATGAGCAAGCCGCTGAATCGGTCAAAGTGACGGAGTGAATTTCGCTGCAAGCTGCACCGCCGCACGCGCGTAGCCGCCGTGGACCGCCATGGAGGAGAGGGCAACGATGCCGACCGCCGCCAGAACAACCATGACCTGGAAGATCGCGCGTCCAAGGATCGCTCCCATCAAAACTCCATCGATTCCGGCGGGGATCTTGCTTCGAGTTTCCACGCCGCGATCTCTGGAGCATCATCGGCAGGCCAGATTCCGCTGTTGAAGTTCGCGAACTCGTCACTTCACCAGCTAGAGCGTTTTCGAGCGAAGTGGATACCGGTTCGCGTGAAGAAAACGCGTCAGAACTAGAGTCTAGAGCCCCGTTCCGGCTCAATCGGAACGGGATAGGCTCTAGTGTCGCTCCGCGACAAGCCGATCGACCTGCTGCTTGAGCTCCGCTTCCATCTCGGAAACGATGTCGTGCGGCAGGCGAGCGTCAAGCGAGCCGGTCGTCTCTCGCTCCATCGCCTGATGCCGCATATCATTGGCATCTCCGACCGGGTCTTCGACCCGTCGTCGAGAGGATAGATAGCTGGGCGCGCCAGCCGCCGCGTCGGCTTTGGTGGGTTCAGAAAAATCCTGATCCGAGCGTACAGCGTTCTTCATCAGCTTTGCCTCCTGGCACGACTTCCTGTCCCCAGGCCCGAACCATCCGGCTCGTCTCTCATCAATGACGCGGTAACCTCGAATGTTGTTCCGCTCGGAACTTGCAAACGTCCGCCGGAACCCGCCGGTTATCGAGTCCGGAACCAGAACTTTAAGCGTCCTCAGTCATTGAACACTGGGGTTGACCGTTTGGAGGTTGCCATGGGCTACACGAGGTCAATTCACCAAACCGCAATTGTGGTCGAAGACGACACGATCCAGCGCGACATGATTGCGTTGTTGTTGAAGGAAGGGCATTTCGACGTCATCCAATGCGAAGACGGCGAGACGGCTGCGCTTGCCGTCAAGATGCGTCACCCGTCACTGCTGGTCACCGACATCAAGCTCACGGGCAGAATGAACGGCATCGAACTCGCACAATGGGCGCTGGATTGCGACCCGGGCGTGCGCGTGCTCGTGATCTCGGGCCTGGCGCCGCCCAGTGATCTGCCTGACGGCGTCAAGTTCTTTGCAAAGCCGGTTTATCCTCCCGCCCTGCTGCGAGAGTTCACGTCGTAATTCTCGCGGATAGAAACCTGGCCTATGCAAGACGATCCTGAAATCGATTGGCACCGCGAGCAGATCACGAGGAATCGTGAACTGCTCGCGGAGTTGCAATCCGGAAATGCGGCAGGCGCTGATGTGTTTCCGGAGACGCAAGCCGAGATCGACCGTCTCACCGCACAGGTCGAGCAATCGAAACTGATCGTCGCCGCCTATGAGAAAGAGCACCCGCGAGGCTGATCGGGGGGCTCGAGGCAAGCGCGTGGCACGCTGCTTACGCGAACACGGCGTCCAGCGCCGCGTGATACGCCGCCTCGACCAGCGCCGGATGGCGGCGGCCCAGTGCCTCCATCTTCACGCCCGAATTCACTTCCAGCACCTGCCACGCGCCATCAACGTGCACGACGTCGATGGAGGCGAAGCGGATGCCGACGGCCTGCGCGGCCTCGATCGCGAGCGCGACGCAGGCCTCGCGCGTCGCATCATCCGTGAGCAGTACGGGCTCGGCACCGGCATCGAGGTTGTGCCGCCAGTTCAGCAGAAGCCGTTCGCCGGGCGGCGGAACGGCGTCGAGCGCAGCGGCATCGAAGTCCTCGCAGAGAGCCTTCAGCTGTTCGGCCGTCGCGGTCGCCTGCGCCAGCGCGCGCAGCGAGCGAACGCCGTCGCCGACCACCGACGGCCGTGCCTTGCGGTAGGCGATCAACGCGCGATCATCGAGCAGCACGATGCGCACCTCGTCCTTGATCTCGACATAAGGCGAGATCGCAAGGCTCGGATGCGCGGCGAGGATGCGTGCGACCGCGGTCTCCAGTTGCGTTCGCGTCGTGACGCGGAAGACGAGCTCGCCGGAGGTCCCTTCATTGGGCTTGACGACGAGGCCGTGCGGATGTTGCGCGAGCAGAAGCCGCATCGCATCCAGCGAGTCCGATCCGGGGATGTGCTTGCTGAGCTTGCTGCCAAGGAACAGCCGGTGCGGAACGGCTGATATGCCGGCCGATGCCAGCACGTCGGCGCAAGCCGATTTGTCGTTGGCGACCTGGTGCGCGACCGCGCTGTTCAGCCCGATGTCGTAGCCGATCGCGAGCCGCCGCGTGTCGCCTTTGGTCATGATGACCAGCCAGCCGCCGGACCGCACCTCGACGGCAATCGAGCGCGCCAAACAATATTTTTTGATGGTTTCCAGGAAGATTCGCTGGCTGATCAGGACCACGAGATCATTTTCCCTTCACCGCGGCTTTCGTAGCAATTAATTGCCAGATCGGTGGCGATCTCAGCAAGTAAATTACCTGCAGCGCCACGTGTTAACGATGTCGTGGCTGAACCTCTGCGCGAAATCGGACGACTGCCATTCTGAGATCGCAATTGCACGCCAGTTGATCTTGACTATCTCATGCATTGGCGCAATGGACACGCGAGATCTTCAATGATTTCGGCCACTTCAGCGCCGTCGCGAGCAGTCTAGAAATCAAGCCATTCTAAATCTGATCAGTCGAGAAAACGAAAACCCATGAGCGCGTTCTATCGAGAGAAAGTTCTTTCTGTTCAGCACTGGACCGATACGCTTTTCAGCTTCCGGGCCACCCGCGATTCCGGTTTCCGCTTCCAGAATGGCCAGTTTGCCATGATCGGCCTCGAGGTCGAGGGCCGGCCGCTGCTGCGCGCCTATTCGATGGCGAGCGCCAATCACGAGGAGGAGCTCGAGTTCTTCTCGATCAAGGTGCAGGACGGCCCGCTCACCTCCAAGCTGCAGAAGATCCGCGAGGGCGACACCATCCTGGTCGGCCGCAAGGCGACCGGCACGCTGATCACCGACAATTTGATTCCCGGCAAGCGGCTGATGCTGCTGTCGACCGGCACCGGCCTTGCGCCGTTCGCGAGCCTGATCAAGGACCCCGAGGTCTACGATCGCTACGATCAGATCCTGCTGGTGCATGGCTGCCGCCAGGTCTCCGAGCTCGCCTATGGCGAGGAGCTGGTCGCCAAGCTGCGCGACGACGAGCTGTTCGGGCCGTTGCTGTCCGAGAAGCTCTCCTATTATCCGACGGTGACGCGCGAGCCGTTCCGCAACCGCGGCCGCATCACCGACCTGATCACGTCGAACCAGCTGTTCGCCGACCTGCATCAGGGCCCGCTCGACATCGAGACCGACCGCATCATGATGTGCGGCAGCCCGGCGATGCTGGACGAGCTGAAGCAGCTGTTCGAGACCCGCGGCTTCAAGGAAGGCAGCGGCAACACCCCCGGTCACTTCGTGATCGAGAAGGCGTTCGTCGAGCGCTGATCTCTGTCGTCCCGGGCAAGCGAAGCGCGACCCGGGACCCATAACCACCGTTGCTGATTGGACGAAGGCTGGGGCCCCATCGGGCTCCAGCCTTTTGCATTCGTGGTTATGGGTCCCGGCCTTCGCCGGGACGACGATGGTGTTTGTGGCGTAGTCCATTGTCCCCTTGCTATAACGCCCTCAACGCCGCGCAGCCCTCTCCCGAACGCGGCGACCCGAGGAGCCGCGCCTTGTCCATCACCGATCCCGATGCCCCGAAGACCGCCTTTGTGTTCGCCGGCGGCGGCAGCTTTGGCGCGGTCCAGGTCGGCATGTTGCAGGCGCTGGCGGCGCATGGCGTCGCCGCCGACATGGTGGTCGGCTCCAGCGTCGGCGCCTTGAACGGCGCGTTCTATGCCGGCGACCCGACGCTCTCGGGGGTGGCGCGGCTGGCCGAGATCTGGCGCGGCCTGAACCGGCAGGACGTGTTTCCGGTGAGCTGGCGGACGCTGGTAGGCTTCCTGTGGCGGCGCGACTTCCTGATCTCGCATGACGGCGTCCGCAAGCTGATCGACGATTACATCCCGTTCCGCAATCTCGAGGACGCGCGGCTCCCGATCCACATCGTCACGACGGACATCATCAGCGGCGACAGCGTGGTGCTGTCGGAAGGCTCCGCGGCCGAGGCGATCGTCGCGTCGACTGCGATCCCCGGCGCGTTCACGCCGGTGCATTACCGCGATCGTTACCTTGCCGACGGCGCGATCTCCAGCAACACACCGGTCCGCGTCGCCGTGAAGCATGGGGCAAAGCGCCTGATCGTGCTGCCCACCGGGCATGCCTGCGCCAACCAGGCGCCGCCGGTCGGCGCGCTCGCCAATGCGCTGCATGCGCTGACGCTCCTGATCGCGCGGCAGCTCGTCAGTGAGCTCGAGAATATCGGTCCCGACGTCGAGTATTTCGTGGTGCCGCCGCTCTGCCCGCTGGTCGGCTCGCCCTACGATTTCTCCCGGACATCCGATCACATCGCACGCGCCCTCGACACCACCAATGCGTGGCTCGACAGCGACGGCCTGAAGGCGGGGCATATCCCCCACGAATTGCAGCCGCACGACCATTAGGCGAACGGTGCAGGTGATGGCACCGCGTGGTGTGACGCTTTAGAACGGGAACCGTCCTCATCGTCGTCCCTGCGAAAGCAGGGACCCATACGCCGGGGCGGACCTTGTTGCAGGGACTCGTCGTTCCAGCATCGCCCAACAATTGGCAGTTGTGGTTATGGGTCCCTGCTTTCGCAGGGACGACGCCCTGGAGGGGCCGCGGACACAACGGCAGGCGTCTCGACGGATGGCCGCAGGGAAGTACCGCGCCAGGGTTTTCCCCATACACGATGCGCCCCCCGCAAGCGCCACGGCGATCGCCGCAGAGTGAGGACGTTCGTCTCTACGATTTCGGAATAATGGAATAATGCCGGTGAGTTGCCCGACATGTCAAGTTGCGCTGTCGAACGCCGGTAGTTGCCGGCTACTGTGCATGGGGTTGTTTTCGATATTTTGACCGGGCGCCATTGTGGAGCTCCACTGCGCTGCACTGCAAAAGTCGATTTCAAATCAATTTGGCCGGTTGCGGCAGCCGCACCCGCCCATCCGGGCGGTTGTCACATCTGTGACTGCTCGGCCGTATAACCGTAGTGCACTTGTTCCGCGAGTTGGATTAGGCTCGCCGCCGACAGGGTATTCAAGGCAGACCGGTTGAGGGATTTGATGGATACGATACTGCTTCCGTTCTCGCCGCGCTTCATCGTGCTGACGATCTGCGCCGTCGTCACCGCGCTCCTGCTGTTGGTCGGGATTTTCGACCACAAGGTCTTCAAGATCGTTGTGATCCCGCTGGCGATCTTCGGCGCGCTGACATTGCTCGGCATCCGCGACCTGACGCAGAAGAACCATGCGGTGCTGCGCAACTACCCGATCTCGGCGCATGTCCGCTTCCTGCTCGAGGAGATCCGCCCGGAGATGCGGCAGTATTTCTTCGAGAGCGAGAAGGACGGCATGCCGTTCTCCCGCGACACCCGCGCGGTGGTCTATCAGCGCGCCAAGATGGTGCTCGACAAGCGGCCGTTCGGCACCCAGGAGGACGTTTATCGCGAGGGCTATGAGTGGATGCACCATTCGGTGGCGCCGAAGCCGAAAGCCGACCAGAAATTCCGCATCACCATCGGCGGCCCCGATTGCACCAAGCCGTACTCGGCCTCGGTCTTCAACATCTCGGCGATGAGCTTCGGCGCGCTCAGCCCGAACGCGGTGCGGGCGCTGAATGCCGGCGCCAAGAAGGGCGGCTTCGCCCATGACACCGGCGAGGGCGGCGTCAGCCCCTATCACCGCGAGATGGGCGGCGACATCATCTGGGAGGTCGGCTCCGGCTATTTCGGCTGCCGCAACCGCGACGGCACCTTCAATCCGGAGCTGTTCGCAAGCGTTGCCGGTGACGACCAGATCAAGATGGTCGAGCTCAAGATCAGCCAGGGCGCCAAGCCCGGCCATGGCGGCGTGCTGCCGGCCGCGAAGGTCTCCGAGGAGATTTCCAAGATCCGGGGTGTGCCGATGGGCGAGGACTGCATCTCGCCGGCCTATCACAAGGCGTTCTCGACGCCGCTGCAGATGATGGAATTCGTCGCCCAGATGCGCAAGCTGTCCGGCGGCAAGCCGGCCGGCTTCAAGATGTGCATCGGCCATCCCTGGGAGTTCCTGGCGATCTGCAAGGCGATGAACGAGAGCGGGCTCTATCCCGATTTCATCGTGGTCGACGGCAATGAAGGCGGTACCGGCGCCGCGCCGCTCGAGTTCATGGACCATCTGGGCATGCCGATGCGCGAGGGCGTCAGTTTCGTCCACAACGCGCTGATCGGCATCGGCGCGCGGGACCGCATCAAGATCGGCGCTTCCGGCAAGATCGCGACCGCTTTCGACCTGGCGCGCGCGATGGCGATCGGGGCCGACTGGTGCAATTCGGCGCGCGGCTTCATGTTCGCGCTCGGCTGCATCCAGTCCCTGAGCTGCCACACCGATCGCTGCCCGACCGGCGTCACCTCGCAGGACCCGATCCGCAACCGCGCGCTCTACGTGCCGGACAAGATCGAGCGCGTGTACAACTACCACCACTCGACCCTGCACGCGCTGACCGAGCTGCTCGCCGCCGCCGGCCTCGAGCACACCAAGGATCTGCGCCCGATCCACTTCTCGCAGCGGTCTTCGACCACCGACGTCCGCACCTTCGCACAGCTCTATCCGGCGCTGCGCCCGGGCGAGCTGCTCGAAGGCACCCAGGATCCCCGCTTCCGCGACGCCTGGGCGATGGCGCGCGCGGATTCGTTCCAGCCGGCGGGGTAGGGACGAAAGCGTCGCTTCGTAGCCCGGATGAAGCGTAGCGAAATCCGGGGCCGCTGTCTCCGGATCGACCGATCCCGGATTACGCTTCGCTCCATCCGGGCTACGCAGGTTCGTCAAGCTGATGGCGCGCCGAACCATTTGGTCAGCGCCTCGGCGAGGCCCAACTGACTCCGGTCTCCGACCCACGCCACGTAGCCGTCGGGCCGGACCAGCACCGCGCCGGGCGCCGCAACCGTTCCGAGCGCCGGAAGCTCCCACGTGCCGGCATACTCGGCATCGACCAGCTGAACCCGGTCTCCCCATCCCGCGATGTCGAAGCCGCCGGGCTCGCCAAGATTGAGCAGCACCGGCCGCGCGCCGTGCAGCAGCGCGAAGACCCGCAGCGGGCCGCTCGTCGTCGCCAGATCAAGATCGGGCATGCGGCGTCCGAGCAGCGGATGGCCCTCGCCGAGATCGTAGCGCAGGTCGAGGCCGGACATCATCGCGGCGAATTTTCGGCGCGGCTCGTCCATGCGCAGCAGTTCGGAGACGATCTCGTGCAGCGCCTTGCTGCGCGCGTCGGTCCGGCTGAGCGCGACATGCGCCATGGTGTTGCGCAGCACGCGGGCCGCCACGGGATGCCGCTCGGCCTGATAGCTGTCGAGCAAGCTGTCCGGCGATGTCTGCTTGACCACCTGGGCGAGCTTCCAGCCCAGGTTCGCCGCGTCCTGCACGCCGATATTGAGGCCTTGTCCGCCCATCGGCGGATGCACATGGGCGGCATCGCCGGCCAGCAGTACGCGCTGCTTGCGGTAGGTCACGGCCTGTCGGGTCATATCCGTGAAGCGTGATATCCAGACCGGGCTGTGGATGCCGAAATCGGTGCCGTACACCGCGGCCAACCGCTCGCTGACGTCACCCAGGGTCGGCTCCCTGTCGGTGCCGAGTTGCCGCTCGGTCAGCACGAGCCGCACCCGTTCACCGTCTTCCACCTTGCCGATGGCATAGATGCCGGCGTCGTCGTGGCGAAAGCCCCATTCCGGTTCGTCTGACATCTCGGCCTCGGCGATCAGCCAGCTCCTGGTCGGATCCCATCCGGCGAATTCGATGCCGGCCGCCTTGCGAACGATGCTGCGGCCGCCGTCGCAGCCGACCAGATACCGTGCGCGGAGCACCTCGCCATCCGACAGCGCGACATCGACGCCATCGTCGTCCTGCATGAAGCCGGTCACGTCGCGCCCGCGATCGATCGGCACCGCCAGTTGTTCGGCCCATTCGCCGAGCACACGCTCGATATGGTTCTGCCGTAGCCCCAGCGTGAAATTGCGCCTGGTCGGGAAGTCGCCGATCTCGAGCGGAACCAGATGCGAGTGGAACAGCACCGCCGGATGGCGCGTCCCCAGCGCGACGAAGCGGTCGCCGATGCCGCGCTGATCGAGCACCTCGATGGTGCGCGCGTGCAGACCGCCCGCCCGCGCGCCGATCAGGTCCGGATTCTCGCGCCGCTCGACGATCGCAACATCGACACCGGCCAGCGCCAGCTCGCACGCCAGCATCAGCCCGGTCGGCCCTCCGCCGGCAATCACCACAGCATGTTCCCGCATCGCGCACTCCTCCGTTCGATTGGGCGCGCGTTCTACGGGATGACCCCGGGCTTGCGGCAAGCCCGGGGGGTCTACATATATTTGAGTGGGGAGAGGGCTTTTGCTCTATCGAACCAATCCCGAGACATCATTGCGAAGAGCGGCGCGGCAAATTCAATGTCGTCCCGGCCTAGTGCGCAATTGCGCACGGCAGCCGGGACCCATAGCCACAGGGTGTTGTATTTGCCTCGCTGTGGCCCCAGCCCGTCATAACCACGGACAAAGGTGGTTATGGGTCCCGGCTTTCGCCGGGACGACGAAGTTGGCGCGCTTCAGAACTCGCCGTGGATGCGGCCGGAGAAGATGTGCACCGGGCCGCGGTCGGCGTTGTAGGCGGGGTTGGTGATGAACTGGTAGTCCGCGGTCAGCGTCAGGCTCTTGTTCACCTGATAGGCGTAGTAGGTTTCGAAGATCCGCTCCGGACTGTAGTTGAGTGCGCCGTCGCCGATCAGAAGACCGAGGCCGCCGGCGGCGAGATAGTCGCGATGCGCTGACGACAGTCCGTTGACCGCGCCGCCGATGCCGATCGTGTCGTTCGCCCGGCCCCAATAGCTGCCCTTGATCGACACGCCGCCGGAGACGCTGCGGTCGACGTCGGTGAACGACAGGATCTCGTTCTGACCGTCGTTCCAGCTCAGGCGGCCGAACAGGCCGACATCGGTTGCGATCTGCTGCTCGCCGTTGAGGTAGAAGCCGTACTTGGTGTTGTCCTTGCGGATACCGGCCATCACGTCGTTGATGTCGAGCCCGGGGTTGGCGTCCTCGATCGCGAGCGCCTGGCGATAATTGCCGGTGTTGCCGCGATTGCCGAACACGCCGACACGCAGCTTGCCGGGTTGATCGAAGATCGAGTAGCGGCCTTCGAATTCCAGCACCGCGCCGCCATTGTTGGCGTTGGAGACCAGCACGTCGCTGTTCGGTGCATTGGGCACCTGGAATACGCCGGCGCGCACCGCCCAGTCCTTGCGGTTGAGCTCGACCACGGCGCCGCGGGTGTAGCCGGGCAGATCGGCCGGGAAGTCGTAGGCCGCGGAGGCCCACATCGCCCAGTTCATGAAATCGGCGCGCGGGTCCTTGGCGTAGGAATTGCCGTCGAAGAAGTCGCCCACCGCAAAGCGGCCGACGACGATCGTGAGGCGGTCGATGTCGCGCTTGCCCGCGATCTGGTTGGGACCGTCGGGGACGTCTTCCTGCTCGCCGCCGAAGCCGAAGGTCTGCTTGAAGTAGTAGCGCTGCGGCCGGATTTTCGGGAAGGCCGCGCCGGCCTTCTGCGCTTCGCCGTTCGAGAAGCCGGCAAGGCCGAGCGTGCCGTTGAGGCCAAAGCCCTGCGCCGTCTCCGGATTGAAATAGAACTCGCCGCCTTCCCAGAGCCGTACGCCGAGAAACGCCGTCGTGGTCCAGGTCTCCTGCACTTGCCCCGCGCCCGGAAGGCTGTTGGTGCCGCCATAGGGCGCGCGGAACGACGGATAGCCCTGACCGAGCAGCGTCGTCTGTCCGTGCACGCTCCAGTCGCTGGACTCAGGCAGCGCGGTGCGCGTCGGCGTCGCCGACCAGGGCGAGTCGCCGAGCTGGTAGTTCAGGCCGAATTTGAGCAGGTGAATGCGCGGATCGATGCTGACGCCGGGCATGCCGAAATCGTTGAGGCCGAGCGTGCGCCGCGACAGGTCGATGTAGTCGTATTCGACCTTGGCCGTCCAATTGCCGCTCACCGCGAATTCGGCACCGGCGCCGACGGTCCAGCCGGTCTGGTACTGGCCGGGCTGCGAGATCACGGTGCCGCCGGCATCATTGACCCTGACCTCGGTGTGTCCCCAGGCGAAGCCGCCGGTCACATAGGGCATCCAGGTGCCGAAGCTGTAGCCGGCGCGGCCGCGCAGCGTGCCGACATAGTCGATCGACGAATTGAAGGGCCCCGGCACGCGCCGCGGCTGGTCGGTCGGCCCGGTGAAGGTCGCATCCGCCTCCATGCCGAGCACGAAGCGGTTGGCGAATTCCTTGTTGTATCCGGCCTGGAAGCCGCCGATCCCGCCGGTGATCGTGGG
Organism: Bradyrhizobium sp. B120; assembly: GCF_049075665.1. Taxonomy (NCBI): domain Bacteria; kingdom Pseudomonadati; phylum Pseudomonadota; class Alphaproteobacteria; order Hyphomicrobiales; family Nitrobacteraceae; genus Bradyrhizobium; species Bradyrhizobium sp. B120. The sequence goes on from NZ_CP185242.1 coordinate 579,366, forward strand.
CGGAAAGAACACGCCCTGTTCCAGGATCGGATTGGTGCCCGGACCCAGCGTGCCGTCGCCATAGCCGACATGTGCGCCGACATAGAATCCGGTCCAGCTGTAGACCGCCTTGGCGGCGGGAGACTTGAGGGGCAAATCGGCCGCGGACGCCGGTGTGCCGAATGCCGCCGCGCCGAGCGCTGCGCCGGCGGCGATCCGAACCCGGAAGAGGCGGACGCAGGTCATGACGCGGCTTTCCGCGAACGGTTGGCGGTTTCGCCCGGCATTGCAGATTTGGCGGCCACTTGCCACCCGAGATTTGAATTCATCGCCCGCCGTCCCCGGTCCGATCCGTGTCGTCCCATCCAAAGCCAGATCAGCACCTAGCATCCCCCACGGCTTGTTGCAAGTAATTCGCAATAGCAACTGAGGCGCGCGGGATACCTCTCCGATTTGCACGCCACTATGACAGTCGCGTAACACCCCGAGGCCGTGGACCTCATCCGCTGCGATCGACCGCGCAGCTGTGGCAAATCGGTCGAGATTCGGCCGTTCAATCGAGGCCACCATTGTCTTCGTCCCTTGTCTTGATGAATGCCGCCTGCGAGTTGCTGCCCAGCACGACCCTCGCGCCGGCCCGTTCGGCCCATCGCGCCATCGACAACGCCGTCCGCAGCGCGGCACCTGAAATCACACGTCGCTGATAGAGCGCGGTTGCGCCGCGCAGGATGGCGCTTGCCAGCCTGAACAACACGATCGCGCCCCATCGTCGGCCGCGGCCGAGTCTCGTCACGCTCCCACCGTGGCGAGCTGGACGATCCGCAGCAGCACGAGCCCGGCGGCGACGACGAGGTAGCCGCGCAGCACCAGCATCCAGATCCGGCTCAGCGGGCTCAGCCGCGCCGGTGGCAGCCGGTCAAGCGGCGGCATCCGCCAGGTGTCACGGTCGAACAGCGGCGGCTTGTGCTTGAAGCGGGAGGACGCGCGACCGTGTGACAGCATCTCGTACAGCTTGACCGCCGCGGTGACCGCGAGCCCAAGCAGGCTGCCGCCGATCAGGATGCCGATGATCCATGCCTCGCTGAGATCCGGGAACAGCACCGCGGCAGTCAGGATCACCGACAGCATCACCAGCCCCGCCACCACCGCGCCCGTGAACAGGTTCAGCCTGACAGAATTTACCCACGGCCCGAGGATGTGGCGGTCGTTGCACAGCAAGAGCAGGAACACGGTCGCGCTCGGCAGTAGCACGCCGGCCAGCGTCTGCACCGCGTTGGTGAGCAGTCCGAGCGGCGTGCCCGGCGTCAGCACCAGCACGGCGGCAAGCACGATCAGCCCGCAATAGACGCCGTAGAAGCCCTTCGCATCCCACGGCTTGCGGTGCAGCGAGTGCTTGACCGCGAACACGTCGCCGATCGCATAGGCCGTCGAGAGCGAGACCGCGGCCGCGCCGATGATGCAGGCATCCAGCAGTGCGAGGGCAAACAGCACCGCCGGCAGCCGGCCGGCATATTTCTCAAGCCCGACCGCCGTCCCCAGCGCGTCGGTGTAATTGCCGAATTCGGGCTTGCCGCCGAACACTTCGGCGCAGAACGAGATCATCGCGACGGCGCCGACCACGACCAGCACGATGCCGATGCACAGGTCCATCCGCTCATAGCGGATGAAGCGCGGCGTGATCCGCTTGTCGACGATGTAGCTCTGCTGGAAGAACAATTGCCACGGCGCCACCGTGGTGCCGACGATGGCAACGATCAAAAGCATCACCTCGCTGAGCTTGGCGTCTTGCGGCATCTTCGGCACGAAGAAATCCGCCGCTATCTGCCCGACCGGCGGATGCACCATCAGGATCACGGGCACCAGCAGCAGGCTACCTGCGACCAGCACGATGCCGAAGCGTTCGAAACGGCGGAAGTCTCCGGTCGACACCGCCAGCATCACGATCACAGCCGAGGCCAGCACGCCCCAGAACTGCGAGACGCCGAGAAAATGAAGCGCGAATGTGATGCCGATGAACTCGGTGACGATGGTCAGCGCATTCAGAACCAGCAGGTCGATGACGCTGAAGGCGCCCCAGAACTTGCCGAAGCGCTCGAAGATCAGCCGCGCATGGCCGACGCCGGTGACGGCGCCGAGCCGCACCACCATCTCCTGGTTGACGTAGAGCACCGGGATCAAAAGCAGCAGCGTCCACAGCAGCGTGGTGCCGTAGTTCTGACCGGCCTGGGTGTAGGTGCCGAACGCGCCGGCATCATTGTCGCCGACCATCACGATCAGGCCGGGGCCGACGATCGCCAGCAGCGTCTTCAACCGGGCGAGCCATGTCGCGCGCGGCGCGGTGTCGTCGCGCGCGATGCTGCCGAGCGCGCCGTGGATGTCGCCGGCATGCGCGGGGTCGAGCACCGCGGTGCGGACGGAGCTGGCGGTGGCCTCACGATCGGAGGCGTGCACGTTCAAGTCATTGACGACGGTCATGACTCATTCCTTCTCATTTGCGTGGTTTGGTCGTTTTGGGAGTTGGAAAGCGGATGATGTTGCTGGCTTCGGGTGCCGGGATGTGGGCCGCAGCAGTCCGGCACCGCGGTGGATCGCTGCCGGTGTCCAGCATCAGCGCGATGCCAAGCGCGGCGACATGGCGCACGAGGCCGGCGCTCTCGTTGATCAGACCGACGACGCTTCGCATCACCGGGACGAGCGGGTCGTTGGCCGTTGCGGGACGCCTGACGGCACTGGCAACGGTCGGCCGACGGGCTTGCCCGAAAATGTCATTTATCTTGCTCATCGTCGTCTCCCCGCTGCCTGTTGGGCACGGCAGTAGGGACGCGGAGCAGCTCTATGCGCGCGCGCAGCCTCCGCTGCCGTGAGCAGCGGCAATTCCAAAAGTGATGTCGTTCCCCGGAGGGAGTCCCGTTGCCGCGCCGCGATGGCGCGCAACGGGACAACTAGGTCCTTCGTCCATGTCGGTCCTTCAGGCGCTTGCGGTCATCTTTGCTGCGGAATGCGCAGGTATTGCGCGCGGGCCGGAATACCGGTCCGCACGCCGCTTTCGATCGAGATCATTCGTTGATGATTCGAGGGTGGTTTCGACGATCCACCGGCACTCCAGGCGGCCGTCGATCAGGATCCAATGACAGGCCGGGGTTGGACGCCGGCGATCCGCCGGGCGGCGAAAACCCGGCAGGTTGTCATTGGAATAGGTGGCCGCCCGCGGCGGGATCTGCCGCGGCTCAAACGGCCGGAATTTTGCGAGCTTTTCGAACATCGCTCACCTCCACTTCCGCTGTCGCGCGGCGGGCCGGTGAGGAGCAGGCGGTTACGTGAGGCGTGACCACCCATCCACGCAGGCGAAATCTGCGCGATCAGTCTTGCTGTGTTGCGGCGTCAAGTGTCCCGTTGCCGGTCTACTGTCGCCTGAGTTGCTACTGCCCATGTGCCTTCTGTGTTGGCTCGTGGTCGGGTTGGTGTCGGGGGTCAGACCCCGGTGCGGAACGCATGTTCCGGCAACCGGGCACTACGCCTGCCACAATGGCCTGTCAAGCCGATTCTGCTATCCTCCGGGGAGGATCACGATTATCCTCCAGGGAGGATAGGAGAACCGAATGTCAGACGACCATCCGCACGCAGCGATTGCCCGGCGCCTGAAGCGCGCCAACGGCCATCTCGAGACCATTGTCGAGATGATCGAGCAGGGCCGGCCCTGTGCGCAGATCGCCCAGCAATTGCAGGCGGTGGAGAGCGCGATCGAGAGCGCCAAGAAGGCGCTGATCCACGATCACATCGGCCATAGCCTGGAAGAGACGCTGAAGGCATCGGGCCCGAAGGGCCGCAACATGCTGCGCGACTTCCGGCTGATCGCGAAATATCTGTGATCGCCGCCTTCAAGAATTGACCCGCCCGGGGGGATCACCGGACGGGTCGTGTGCGACACGGGGTGGATGAGGACCCGTGCCGAACGCAGGATCCGCAGCCCTAGAGCCTATTCGGCTCTAGATTCTTATTTGACGTGTTTTCTTCACGCGAACCGGTGCCCACTTCGCTCGAAAACACTATGAAAATCCCGTCGATCAGTAGCAGGAGCGCACGCGGCCGATGTAGTTGCCGTAGGCGTCGAACTGGCGCACCCAGGCGCAGCGGCGATAGCCGCCGTCATAATAGCCGTCACTGGCCGCGATCGCGCTGCCGACGATGGCGGCGCCGACGAGGCCCGCGCCGACGCCCCAGCCCCAGCCATACGGCTTGGCATTGGCCTGCGACGTGGTGGACGCGATGGTGCCGGTCACGGCGAGCGCGGTGAGGGCGAGGGCGGCAAACTTGGTCTTGATCGACATGGGATACTCCATCCTGTTTGAGCGCGGCGCCGGTGTGGTCCGCATGCCCGTTGGACGGAGGCTTTCCGGTTCCGGTTCGAAGGCCGTGCCGGAAATATGGTTTCGTGGATTGTTTCGTCGGCCTCTGCGAGGATATTGTCCTCGCCGTACCTAGCATCGGCGGATATGCTGAACTACCGCTGCTAACAGGGCTGGCGGCGCCTCTGGAATGCCCTCATGAAATTCACCCTGCATTATGATGGCCCGCTACCCTCATCGGGCAACAAACACAAGAATGCAGTCAAATGGGAAATCCGGTCGAAGCTCCACCCGCAGCTTGTCGACCTTTGGGTCAGCCACCCAGCGCTTCGAGCCGTCGAGGATAATCGACATTTCCCTAAGAGTGGCGGCGCGACGCTCACCCAAGCTCACCACCTCTACCCGGGTCCAGTAAACGCGCCGATCACCGGACCACTTCCCTTAGGTTACCGAGGTCGCGAACCATATAGTCAACCAGAGCCGCGCGAATTGCTGGATTTGTGCGAAGCTATCGAAAAGCACGGAGCATGGTTTCGACCGTTGGTTCGAGACTCTTATGCTCTTCACTGCGGCATGAAGGTTCGCTTTTTGCGCAAAGAGCCTCCAGGGAAGGTCTATCAGGGCGGCGACATAGATGGCCGGATCAAGACACTTGTGGATGCCCTAACGATGCCGCGCCACATCGAGCAAGTCTTGGATAGAACTAGTTCCGAAGCTTCCCCGATTTATTGTTTGCTCGAAGACGATTCTCTCGTTTCCGGATTCGAAGTCGAAAGTGAGAGATTGCTAGGGGACCAAGACAACGCGGCGGATTGGGTCAAGTTGATAATTGAAGTTGACGTGCGCGTCCGCCAAGCGACAATCTACAACCAATCATTCATTGGATGATATTGGCTTTCAAGGCCTTGTAGTCATCTCAAGCGCTCGCTCGAATTGCTCGCCGTCTTCGTCAGGACCAAGCTCCTGGGTCGTCTATGTGAGTCGATTGCACCCCGCCTGTCTGGGGACGGCCGGTGGAAGATCACCGCAGTAGCCAGGACGAAGGAATTCCCGGTCAGTTGCCCTGAAATACGCCCGGATCGAACCTGTCGACGTCGGCCAGCAGCTCGCAGAACGCGCGCGCGCCGTGCTCGATCAGCTGCTCGCCGTTCTCGGCCGAGGCCTTGGTCGCATCGCCGATCGCGCCGCTCGGATTGAGGTCCTGCGCCTGCCAGGCGAACGGCGCCGGCCGCTGGGTCGACAGCAAGCGGTGGTCCTTCTCGATCTGCACGCTCGCGGGCTTGAAATCCGCGATCGCATCCTTGCGCACATGTTGCGGATATTTCGCCAGCATGATCGAGGTCTCGACCGCACCGCCGTGGATGCCGTGGCGCAATTCGTCGGCATCGAACAGCCCATCCGGCGTGCCGAAGCGCGACCAGCTCGTGGTCACCACCAGCATCTTGTGTTGCGCGCGCAGGTCCTGCGCCACGAGCTGCATCGCGGCGGAATTGCCGCCATGGCTCGTCACCATCACGAGCTTCTTGATCCCAGCGCGCGCCACGCTCTCGCCGAGCGCCATCCAGCTGTTCAGCGCCACCTTGGTCGGCAGGGTCAGCGTGCCCGGAAAATCGATGTGCTCGGTGGAGATGCCGACCGGCTGCAGCGGCAGGAATGTGGCCGGCGTGGCCGCCGGCAGCAGCTCCTGAACCCGCGCCAGATACGCCTCGCCAATCATGACGTCGGTTCCAACAGGCAGATGCGGCCCGTGCTGCTCGGTCGCGGCCAGCGGCAGCACCGCGATCCAGCGCGCGGCCGAACCCTCGGCGAGGTCGGGCCAGTGGATGGCGGTCCAGTCACGGGGCGGAAGCTGAGAAGTCATCAAGCCGGTCGTCTCAATACAAGCGTTTCATGGGATGGATTTGCAGGCTAGTTTGTTTAACATCGGCGAGGCGTTCGCGTCTCCGGGCGCGGTCCGCGTCTTCCCGCCTTCCATCATGGGCCATAATGATCGACGGAGTCCAACCATGATCCCGGCCTTTTTGCCGCGAGCGTTAACCACGGCCCTTCTGGCCGCCACCCTCGGCGTTTCCGCAGGCCTCCTCCCGGCGCGGGCGCAGACTCTGGACAAGGTCTCGTTCGGCACCAATTGGGTCGCCGAGGGCGAGCATGGCGGGTTCTTCCAGGCGCTCGCCGACGGCACCTACAAGAAATACGGCCTCGACGTCACGATCGTGCCCGGCGGTCCGAACGAGAACAACCGCATGCTCCTGATCGCGGGCAAGCTCGACTTCTTCATGAGCGCGAACTCGCTGCAGACCTTCGACGCCGTCACCAACAACGTGCCGCTGGTCGCGGTCGCGGCGATGTTCCAGAAGGACCCGCAGGTCTTCCTGACCCATCCAGAGGTCAAGGTCAGCAAGATCGAGGATCTGAAGCCGCTGACGCTTTTGATCTCGAAGGAGGGCATCACCAGCTATTTCCAGTGGCTGAAATCCGAATACGGCTTCGACGAGAACAAGGTGAAGCCCTACACCTTCAACCCGCAGCCCTTCATCGTGAACAAGCAGACCGCGATGCAGGGCTATGTCACCTCGGAGCCCTTTGCGGTGGAGAAAGCCGCGGGCTTCAAGCCGAACGTGCTGCTGCTCGCCGATTACGGCTTCAACTCCTACTCCACCTTGATCGAGACCCGCCGCGACCTCGTCGACAAGAAGCCGGATCTGGTGCAGCGCTTCGTCGATGCCTCCGTCGTCGGCTGGTACACGTATGTCTACGGCGACAACTCGGCCGGCAATGCGATGATCAAGAAGCTCAACCCTGATATGAACGACGAGCTGCTGGCCTATTGCGTCGCCAAGATGCGCGAGCACGGCATCGTTGATTCCGGCGATTCCATCAAGAACGGGATCGGCGCCATGACCGACGAGCGGATGGCGAGCTTCTTCGACAAGATGGTGCGCGCAGGCGTGGTCAAGAGCACCATCGACTATCGCCAGGGCTACACGCTGCGCTTCGTCAACAAGGCGGTCGGCGTCGAGCTCAGGCCGAAGAACTGACGGGTGCGGACGCGCGATGGCGGAGCCTGCGTTGTCTGGATCTGATGCCGGATGGGCGGTGCGCCTGCGCGGCGTCACCAAGACCTATGACAGCGGGGTGAGGGCGCTCGGGCCGCTGGACCTCGACGTGAAACGTGGCGAGTTCGTCTCGCTGCTCGGCCCCTCCGGCTGCGGCAAGTCCACCGCACTCCGGCTGATTGCAGGTCTTGCCATCCCAAGCACCGGTACGGTCGAGCTCTCGCATCATGGCGCCGAGCAGCGCGGCAGCCACAGAGTAGGCTTCGTGTTTCAGGAGCCGACGCTGATGCCGTGGGCCAATGTGCGCGACAATGTCCGCCTGCCGCTCAAGCTCGCCCGCGCGCCGGCGACCGACGCCGAAGTGCGCATCGAGGCGGCGCTCGATCAGGTCGGGCTTGCGGAGTTCGCGACCGCCTATCCGCGCGAACTCTCCGGCGGCATGAAGATGCGGGTGTCGCTGGCGCGCGCGCTGGTCACCGATCCCGATATTCTGCTGATGGACGAGCCGTTCGCAGCGCTCGACGAGATCACGCGCTTTCGCCTCAACAACGATCTGCTGTCGCTGTGGCGCAATTTGCACAAGACCGTCATCTTCGTGACGCACTCGGTGTTCGAGTCGGTCTATCTCTCGCAGCGCGTGATCGTGATGACGGCGCGCCCGGGCCGGATCGGCGCCGCGTTTCGCATCACCTCGCCGGAGCCGCGCGGCGAGGAGTTCCGCACCTCGGCCGAATATGCCGCGCTCTGCCGCGAGGTCTCAGGCGCGCTGGCGCCGTCCTATGCAGGGCAGGCGGGCGCATGAAGTCTCCGCAGGACCTCGTCCGCTTTCTGCTTCCGCTTGCGGTGTTTGCCGCGGGCCTCGTGCTCTGGGAGGCGATTGTCCGCGCCTATGGCATCCAGCCCTATGTGCTGCCGAGCCCGCTATTGGTGCTGAAGACGCTGGTTGCGGATTGGCCGGTGCTGGCGCAATCGCTCGGCGTCACGCTGCTGACCACGCTCGAAGGCTTCGTCGCCGCCGCGATCGGCGGCGTCGTGCTGGCGCTATTGTTCAACCAGTCGAAATGGCTGGAATATTCCCTATTCCCTTACGCCGTGGTGCTGCAGGTCACGCCTGTGATCGCGATCGCGCCGCTGCTCCTGATCTATCTGCAGCAGCAGACCGCCGTGATCGTCTGCGCCTGGATCGTGGCGTTCTTTCCAGTGCTGTCGAACACCACGCTCGGCCTCAACTCGGTCGATCGTAACCTTGCCGGATTGTTTCAACTTTATGGCGCCTCGCGGCTGCAGACGCTGCTGTTGCTGAAGCTGCCCGCGGCGCTGCCCTATATCCTCGGCGGCCTGCGCATTGCCGGCGGGCTGTCGCTGATCGGCGCCGTGGTGGCGGAGATCGCGGCGGGCAGCGCCGGCGCCGGCTCGGGCCTCGCCTTCCGGATCGCTGAATCGGGCTACCGGCTGAATATTCCCCGCATGTTCGCAGCACTTCTGCTGCTATCGCTGGCCGGGATTGTCATCTATGGGGTGCTGGCGTTAGTTTCGCACCTTCTGTTGCGGCGTTGGCATGAGAGCGCGTTAGGAAAGGACAATTGATGGCCCCGATTTCTTCCGAAAAGATCGATCTGTTGGTTTATGGACCGATCCGGCCAATCCTCGAAAACGGCTTTTCCGATCAATACGTGCTGCACCGGGCCGAGAGCCGCGGCGACCTCGAGCGGCTGACGCCCGACACGATGGCCAAGATCCGCGGCATCGCCGTCACCTATCACACGATGGCGACCGACAAGACCGCGATGGCGATGTTTCCGAAGCTCGAGATCGTCGGCAGCTTCGGCGTCGGCTACGACCACGTCGATTCCGGCTATGCGCGGGATCACAATATCGTGGTCACAAACACGCCCGACGTGCTGACCGAGGAGGTCGCCGACGTCGCGATGGGCCTGTTGATCGCGACGCTGCGTGAATTCGTCAAGGCCGACCGCTATGTGCGCTCCGGCCTGTGGCAGACCCAGAATTATCCGCTCAGCGTCGGCTCGTTGCGCGACCGCAAGATCGGCATCGTCGGCATGGGCCGGATCGGCCAGGCGATCGGGCGCAGGCTCGAGGCCTCGCGCGTGCCGGTGTCCTATCACTCGCGCAATCCGTCCAAGGACGTCGCCTACAAGCACTATCCCGATCTGATCGAGATGGCGAAGGCGGTCGATACCCTGATTGTCATCGTGCCGGGCGGCGCCTCGACGGCGAAGATGATCAACGCCGACGTGCTGAAGGCGCTCGGCCCGCGCGGCGTGCTGATCAACGTCGCGCGCGGCTCTGTCGTCGACGAGCCGGCGCTGGTCGCGGCGCTGAAATCCGGCACCATCCTGGCCGCCGGTCTCGACGTGTTCGCGGCCGAGCCGAACGTGCCGGACGAATTGAAGGCGATGCAGAACGTCGTGCTGCTGCCGCATATCGGTTCGGCCTCGGTGGTGACGCGCAATGCGATGGACCAGCTCGTGGTCGACAACATCACAAACTGGTTCGCCGGCAAGCCGCCGCTGACGCCGGTTGCGGAAACGCCGGTGAAGGGGCGCTGATGTCGCTGTCCCGCTTCAGCGCCGTGCTGCTCATGCTGCTGGCCGGATGCGGTCCGGCAGCCGCGCAGGACGTCTCGACGTTGAAGAAGGACATGATCGGGCAGTGGGAACTCGCCACCACCGAGCGCAGCAAGACCTGCGTCGTGACGCTGAAGGGCGATGCGACGCCGCAAGGTTTCAAGCTCGAGCTCGAGCCGGCCTGCGTCGCAGCACTGCCCTTCACCAAGGACATTACGGGCTGGAGCATCAAGGGCCTCGGCGACATCGTGCGGCTACAGAATGCGGCCGGCGACGCCGTGATCGACTTCACCGAGGTCGAGACCGGCATCTTCGAGGGGATGCGCACCAACGAGGGCGTCTACATCCTGCAAAACCTCGCCGCCGCCCGCGCGCTCGCCAAGTCGATGGACCAGATGATCGGCGACTGGTCGATGGTCCGCGGCAACGGCCAGGCGATCTGCGCCCTGGTGCTGACCAACACCGACGCCGGCAACGACAATTTCCAGCTGTTCCTGAAAGGCAAATGCGATCCCGCGGTCGTCGCCTTCAATCCGACGCAGTGGCGGCTCGATCACGGCCAGATGGTCCTGATGTCGCCCAAGGGCGAGACCTGGCAGTTCGAGGCCGATGACAACGCCCAATGGCGCCGCGTCCCCGACAGCGCCGACCCGCTGATCATGCTGCGAGAGCAGTAGGGGACGGCGCCGCCACAAACTCGGTGTCGTCCCTGCGAAAGCAGGGACCCATAGCCACGATGCAAGTTGGTTTTGCGCGGCTGTGGCCACCGCATGCCTTAACAACCCAACCCTGTGGTTATGGGTCCCTGCTTTCGCAGGGACGACGATTGGGGCGATCTGCTTCTCGATCACACCCCGAAAATAAATCCCCAGCCTCTGTCGATCCGGCGGCTGCCGGATCGTCGTTCCCCATAGCGAGCCGATTTCACCGCGATTATCCTCGTGGCTTGCCGGAAACAGGAGCATTTCATGCGCTTTATGTCGATCGTCACCTCGCCCCAGCCGCCCGCACAGCCGACCCCGGCGCTGCTGGAGGCCATGCACAAACTCGCCGACCGCGAGATCAAGGCCGGCCGCATGGTCGATACCGGCGGGCTGATGCCGCTCGCGACCGGCGCGCAGGTCCGCATTGTCGACGGCCATCTCAGCGTCGTCGATGGTCCGTTCGTCGAGGCCAAGGAAGTGATCGGCGGCTACGCGATCTTCGAGTTGGGCAGCAAGGAAGAGGCGGTGGCGCTCGCCGTCGAGTTCATGCAGCTCCACAAGGATCACATGCCCGGCTGGCAAGGCACCTGCGAGGTCCGCGCCTTTGCAGGCTTTGCCGGACAGTGTCCCGAGTGAGTCGGAGGAGGACAGCCGATGCGCTTCATGTATGTCCTGGTGGCCGAGAAGCCGATGCTGCCGAACCCACCATTGAGGGAGGCGATCGGCAAGCTCGCCGAGCGCGAGATCGCGGCCGGCCGCATGCTCGACACCGGCGCGCTGTTGCCGCGCACGGCGGGCGCGGAGGTGAAGATCAAGGACCGCAAGCTCACTGTCACCGACGGTCCGTTCATGGAGGCCAAGGAGGTGGTCGGCGGCTACGCCGTGTTCGAGCTGAAGGACAAGGAGGAGGCCGTGGCGCGCGCCGTCGAGTTCATGCAGCTTCATCTTGACCATATGCCGGATTGGGAACTGTCATGCGAGGTTCGCCCCTTCATGGACTGCTGACGGTCGCCTCGGTCGCAGGCCGGGGGCCGGCGTGACGGAGGACGAGGTCAAGCGCACCATCCTCGGTGTGTGGCGCATCGAGCAGCCGCGGCTGATCACCAGCCTGTCGCGGATGCTGCGCGACGTGCCGCTCGCCGAGGACCTGACCCAGGAAGCGCTGATCGCGGCGCTCGAGCACTGGCCGCTCAGTGGCGTCCCGGAGAAGCCCGGGGCCTGGCTGATGGCGACCGCCAAGCGGCGTGCGCTCGATCATATCAGGCGCGACCGCATGCTGACCGAAAAGCACGGCATGCTTGCGCATGATCTGGTGCGGGAGCAGGAGACCATGCCCGATTTCGATTCCGCGCTCGACGACGATATCGGCGACGAATTGCTGCGGCTGATCTTCACCGCCTGCCATCCGCTGCTGTCGCGCGAGGCTCGTGCCGCACTGGCGCTTCGGATGATCTGCGGCCTCACCACCGAGGAGATCGCGCGCGCCTTCCTGCAGGCGGAGACGACCATCGCCCAGCGCATCGTGCGCGCCAAGCGCACGCTGTCGGAATCCGGTCTGGTCTACGAGACGCCGCGCGGCGAGGCGCTGTCGGAGCGGCTCGCCTCCGTGCTCGAGGTCGCCTACCTGATCTTCAACGAGGGCTATACCGCGGCAAGCGGCGACGAATGGCTGCGGCCGCAGCTCTGCAACGAGGCGCTGCGCATCGGCCGCGTGCTGAGCTCGATCGCGCCGCAGGAGCCGGAGGCGCACGGGCTGCTGGCGCTGATGGAGTTCAACGCCTCGCGGATGGCAGCGCGCACCGACGCGGCCGGCGAGCCGATCCTGTTGATGGACCAGAACCGCGCGCTGTGGGACCGCCTGCAGATTCGACGCGGGCAACTGGCGCTGGCGCGCGCCCGCGAGCTCGGCGGCGCCGGCGGCTTCTACGCGCTGCAGGCCGCGATCGCGGCCTGCCACGCCGAGGCCGACACGCCTGACGCGACCGACTGGCACCGCATCGCCGCGCTGTACGGCGATCTCGCCGCGCTGCTGGATTCGCCTGTCATCGCGCTCAACCGCGCGGTCGCGATCGGCATGGCCGAAGGACCGCTGGCGGCGCTCGCGATCGTCGACGGTCTCGCCGACGAGCCGGCGCTGAAAGCCTATCATCTGCTGCCGAGCGTGCGCGGCGATCTGCTGCACCGGCTGAGCCGTTTTGCCGAGGCGCATACCGCGTTCGAGGCCGCCGCTGCACTCGCCGGCAACGCGCGCGAGCGCGAATTGCTGCGGCGGCGCGCCGCGGTCGCGGCACGCGCCGCGCAGGATCACGGCCAGCGCTGACGACGGGAAGTCAGGAGGAGCTATCCCGCGTCATGGGCAAGGGCAGCCTTGCCGCGCAGTCCCCACAACAGCAAGATCGATGCTGCGATGATCGCAAGACCGATCGAGACGAATCCTGTGGTCACCAGCGCCTCCTGCCACGGCGCGGCGCCACGCCCGGCCGCGGTCACCGGCGACAACGCACCGGTTCCGAGAACCGCGGCGAGTGTCGTCACGGCCCAGTTGCCGTATGTCCCGCACAACAGCGCCCAGTAGGCTGCGACGCTCGCGCGGCGCGGCAGCCTGACCTCGCTCCAGATCGCGCCGACCGCGAGCAGGAACGTGCCGTTCATCACACCTTCGAGATGGGCCGCGAGCGCCATCCGCACATTGCTGAAGTGCTGCTCGAGAAGGCCGGTCAACAGCCCGATCAGGAACAAAACCATGCCGTGAAAAAGCAGCCGCCGCCGATCATCCATTCCTGTCCCCTCAAATCACTGGTGTGAATAACGGCCGACCATAGCAGAATGCGCGAAGACGCCCGGGCGCGATTAGCGCCTGCCGCGCCGGCTGCCGGCCGAAGCATGGGCGGGCGCGCGCCCGGACTGGACCTGAGCCGGCACGGGCCGGGCCCGCCATCCGCGAAGGCCCGGCGGTTGTTGCGGGCGGCAACCTATGACACCATCCCGATTCCGGTTTGTTTTTGATCTTGGAAGCCTATGCCGCGTCGCAAATTTGCCTGGGAGAAGCTCACGGATGCGCAGTTGCTCGAGCAACGCCTCAGCAGTCTGAGGGTTGCGGTCGAAGGCACCTGGCTCGCGGATTGTGTCAGCACGCTCTACGAAGAGCTCGAAGAGCGCGGCATCCGGCTGCGGCCGCATGCATGGATCTCGAGCGAATGGTTCAGCCCGGCCGATGTGCCCGGTATCGCCATTCCGTTCTATCTCGCGCATCCCCGCCTGATGAAGCTCGAGAAGAAGATGATGCTCGACGTCGAGGGCGCCTCGTGGTCCGAGTGCATGGCCATTCTCCGTCACGAGGCGGGGCATGCCATCCAGCACGGCTACCAGCTGCAACGCCGCCGGCGCTGGCAGCAGCTGTTCGGTCCGTCGTCGCAACATTATCCGCGCTACTACCGGCCCAATCCGGCCAGCCGCAACTATGTCCAGCATCTCAGGCTGTGGTACGCGCAGAGCCATCCGGATGAGGATTTCGCCGAGACCTTCGCGGTGTGGCTGCGGCCGCGCTCGAACTGGCGGACGCGGTATGCCGGCTGGCCGGCGCTGAAGAAGCTCGAATATGTCGACGAGCTGATGGGCGAGATCGCGGGCAACCGGCCGTTGCTCACGACGCGGGAACGGGTGGATCCGCTGCATACGCTGAAGCAGACGCTGGGCGAACACTACAAGAAGAAGCAGGCGTTCTACGCCTTCACGCCGCCGAAGACCTACGACCGCGATCTGTCCAAGCTGTTCTCCGCCGATCCGCGGCATCGGCGGCAGCCGCCGGCCGCGGTCTTCATCAGGCGGCACCGCGCCCAGATCAGGCAGCTGGTCGCGCGGTGGACCGGCGAGAACCAGCTGACGCTCGATGCCGTGCTCGACGACATGATCATGCGCTGCCGCGAGCTCAATCTGCGTGCCGTCGGCCCCGAGCAGAAGCTGGTGACCAATTTCACCATCCTGCTGACAGCCAAGACCATGCACGCGCTGTTCGGCCCGTCGCGCCGCAAATGGATCGCGCTATGAAACACTTTCGCATTCTGGTGCTGATGCACCCGGACTGTGTGCCGCCGGACTCCAGCGACGGATACTCCGCGCGGGAAATCAACGAGTGGAAAACCGAATACGACGTGGTGAGTACCCTGCGCGCGGCCGGCCATGAGGTGCGTCCGCTCGGCGTGCAGGAGGAAATCAAGCCGGTCCGCGACGAGATCGAGGGCTTCAAGCCGCACGTGGTGTTCACACTGCTGGAGGAGTTTCACTACGACGTCGTGTATGACCAGCACATCGCGAGCTATCTCGAGCTGATGAAGATCCCCTATACCGGGTGCAATCCGCGCGGCCTGATCCTGGCGCGCGGCAAGGATCTGTCCAAGACGCTGGTGCATCATCGCCGCATCCCGGTGCCGGCCTTCGCCGTGTTCCCGATGCGCCGCAAGGTCAAGCGGCCGCCGCGGCTTGCGCTGCCGCTGATCGTCAAGAGCCTGAGCAGCGATGGATCGCTCGGCATTTCGCAGGCGTCGATCGTCGATACCGACGAGAAGCTCGCGGAGCGCGTCGCCTTCATTCATGAGCGGATCGGAACGGCCGCGATCGCCGAGCAGTTCATCGAGGGACGTGAGCTCTATGTCGGCGTGATCGGCAACAACAGGCTGCGGGTCCTGCCGGTTTGGGAATTGAAGTTCGGCAGCATGGGCGGCCCCGCCGCACGCCAGATCGCCACCGAAAAGGTCAAGCACGATACCAGCTATCAGGAGCGCATCGGAATTGCGGATGGGCCGGCCGAGGATCTGACGCCGGAACTATCCGCCCATATTCAACGGCTGGCGAAGCGCATCTACCGGACCCTCGGGCTCGATGGCTATGCGCGCATCGACTTCCGCCTGTCTACCAATGGCGTGCCGTATTTCATTGAAGCCAATCCCAATCCCGAAATCGCCAAGAGCCAGGAGTTCGCGACAGCCGCCGGGCATGACGGACTGGACTATCCGGTTTTGTTGAATCGCATCCTGACGCTCGGAATCAGCCGCGCCAAGGCCGGCGTATCCCTGGGCTGAATCGGAACTCTCGATTCTTGTTTTGACGCGTTTTCTTCACGCGAACCGGCGCCCACTTCGCTCGAAAACGCTTTTAAAGGCTGCGCTGCAGCAGGTGGCGTCGCGCGTCCCTGGGGATGAACATCGCAAACGTTTCCCTAACGCGTGCCGCCGGTGTCGCGACCGCAGTGGCTGTGGGAGCGGGTGCTGTCTCCGGACGAAACGCATCCGGGTCCGGCCAGCGCCGTGCAATCACGTCGCGCACGGGGGCTGCCCTCAGCAACCCGTCGCTGCGGCAGGCATCGTAGACGTACAAAACGGCAAGAAAAATCGATACGACAACAAGGATCGTCTTGAAAATCGGCATTGTGATTGCGCCTTCTTGATTGAGGCGAACAATGCCCGGTCACGGTGAACCGCGCGTTTAGCGCGCCGGCCGATCGGCCGATACGGTTCGCAACTCATGAACGGAAGCTTGCGTAAACGGCTCGCTTACCAATGCCTTCAAGGTTGCGGCAACCAGCTTTCCTCACCGGCGGGAAAGAAGTCTCTGGCATCAAGAGACCAACAAGAAGACTGAGGAGGCACCATGTTCGTCGCCATTCGAGTCATGATCCTGATCGCCAGTGCTTACGCCGGCTCGGCCGTTGCAGAGATGCAGTTCGCGCCGCTGCCGAGCCTTGCGGCGTCGTCCGCGCCGTAGCACCGGCAACCGGCGAGTGCCCCGGCGCTTCACGCAGGATTGGGTGTTGCCGCGGCAACCCCGATTGCGCGGGCGGCGTTTTCCGTCATCCGGGTCGCCGTCAGCCGCAGGAAATACAGCGACAGTCCCGGATTGCGTTCGCATAGCTTCCGCAGTGCGCCGTCGCTGATCCACAGCAAGTCCACATCGGTTGCTGCCATGGCCGTCTGCGTGCGGCGCCGTTCGAGGGAGAACAGTCCGATCTCCCCGAACAATTCGCCTGCCGAGACCCCACGATCGATCTCGGGAAACCTGACGTCGCCCGATACGACCATGTAGAGCAGGTCGGCGTCGTCGCCTTTCTTGAAGATCGTTTCTCCCGCCCTGACGTGCTTCGCGTGCATGAACGGTTGCAGCCAGTTCGGAGAAAGATCCGTCGCGGCAGCGCGCCTGGCCTTGCGAAGCAGCCGAACCATCTGGAACAGCAATACCACGTTCAGCGGCAGCAGAATGATGTGCAGGATGAGCACCGGGTAGATCCGGTCGCCCAATCCATAGCTGATGAATGCCAGATTGCTGGATATCGCGACGGCGCGCAGGCTCAACATCGTGCTCATGCAGAACGTCAGCAACACAAGAGCCGACGCCAGGTAACCCAAGCCATCAATGAATGTCATGACAGCGCCCACTGGAAAATGAATGGCAAGCAAAGCGATCTGAAAACGACCGGCAACATACACCAGGGCGTTCATTTTACTGAACGGAAATCCATCCGGCCCGCGCTTGCGGCGGTGCACACGCCGTGACGCGGCCTCAGCTCGACGAGCGCGAACGCGAGGCCACGTCGATTGCGGCGAAGCCGCGATATCGGCTGTTCCACCGCAGAACTCCGTCGCTGTTTGCATTGGAACTTCGACGCTTTCCGTAACTTTACGGAATGTAGCCACGTTGAGATGCACGATGTTCCGACATTTTCCCGTCGCGTGTTTTGCTGTTGTCCTTTTGCTTGTCTCCGCTGCGCCCGCGATGGCGGCGGGCCTCGATGCCGCCGCGATCAACGACGCAGTGGCGCCAACGAAAAAATTGCCGGGCCGTCATCAGGCCAGCGCCTCCATTGCCAAGCTCGAGATTCTGCTCGATCGCGCGCATTTCTCTCCCGGCGAGATCGACGGCCAGCTAGGCGAGAATGCGCAGAAAGCGCTCACGGCGTTTGCCGCGGCGAATGGATTGTCGTTCGACAAGGCTGTGACGCCGGATATCTGGAGCAAACTCGCCGCCGCCAGCGAAGGGCCTGCGGTCGTCAACTACACCATCGTCGATGCCGACGTGAAAGGCCCCTTCCTGAAGCAGGTCCCTGCGAAGATGGAGAGCATGAAGGGCCTGCCCGCGCTGAACTACACCGGTCCGCGCGAAGCGTTGGCCGAGAAATTCCACATGAGCGAGGCGTTGCTACAGGCACTCAATCCCGGCCAGAAGTTCGACAAGGCCGGCGACAGCATCGCGGTTGCCAACGTCGTCGACACTGGCGCTTCGGCGCCGGTTGCCCGCGCCGAAGTCGACAAGGCGCGACAGACGCTCAGCACATTCGACGCCGCAGGAAAGCTCACGGCCTTCTATCCCGCAACGGTCGGCAGCACAGAGAAACCGACACCGAACGGCACGTTGAAGGTGACGGCGATCAACAAGAACCCGACGTATCGCTACAATCCCAAGTACAAGTTCAAGGGCGTCAAATCCAGGACGCCGTTCACGATCAAGCCCGGCCCCAACAACCCGGTCGGCTCGATCTGGATCAATCTCTCGGCGGAAGGCTACGGCATCCACGGCACGCCCGATCCCGGCAAGGTCTCCAAGGCCGCGTCCCACGGCTGCGTTCGGCTGACGAACTGGGATGCGCAGCAGGTCGCGGCCGGTGTCGCGAAGGGGACGCCGGTTACGTTCGTGGACGGGACGCGATAATGCGATAGGAGGGACCGAGCTGCGCCGGCCATCGCAAAGCGCTGCCGCCACGGCGGTACCGAGATTGACAGGTAAGCCTGGCATCGCGGATGGTGCGGTGACAGCCGCATCCTGATGGGGCGCCGATGCATCTCAGACATTTGGCCGTGTCGACGCTATGGGGGCTATCGCTCGCCGCGCTGATCTGGTCCGGCGCAGCCCGCGCAGAAGGGGCCGCCGATCCGGTGTGGCCGACCCGGCAGTGGCAGAGCTCGACGCCGGAAGAGCAGGGGATGGAGTCCGCCGCGCTGGCGCGGCTCGTCAACTTTGGCGCGGCTCACAATTTCGATAGCCTCCTGATTGCGCGTCACGGCCGGATCGTGCTCGACGCTTACTACGCGCCGTACACGCCGGAGATTCCGCATCTCTTCAATTCCGTCACCAAGGCGGTGACCGGCACGCTGGTCGCGATGCTGCTTAGGGACAATTTGCTCGACAGCCTCGACCACCGCATGGTGGATTTCTTTGGCGACCGCAGCATCGCCAATCTCGATGACCGCAAGCGGGCGATCACGATCCAGACCATGCTCGACATGACCTCGGGGATGGCCTGGACGGAAGGCGTCGAGGGCGGCAGGCCGGAGTCGCTGATCGAATGGGGGCGCAACCCCGATGCGATTCAGTTCATCCTGGACCGTCCAATGGCAAAGGCGCCGGGCGAGGCGTTCTACTACAACACCGGCAATCCGCAGCTGCTGGCCGCGATCATCAACAAGCTCACCGGCGTGAGCGCGCGGGACTATGCGGTGACGAAACTGTTTCGCCCGCTCGGGATTGCCGCGCCGTACTGGCACAGCATCGGGCCGGGGCTGACGCAGGGCGGCGGCGGGCTTCTGCTTGCGCCGCGCGACGCCGCCAAGATCGGGCTGCTCTATCTGCATGACGGCGAATGGGAGGGGCAGCGGCTGCTGCCGTCCGGCTGGGTCGATCGTATCAGGCACGCGACGACAGAGATGCACGCCTCGTTCGATCCGTCCCTGCGCTACGCCAATTTCTTTTGGGTGATGCCGAAGCAGCAGGCCTTCTTGGCGGTCGGCGACCGCTGCCAGCTGATCATGATCCTTCCCGCGCTCGACATCGTCACGGTCGTGACCGCGCGCGACTACTGCTCATTCGGCAGGATGGCCGACGACATATCCGGCGCCGTCAAGTCCGACACGGCACTGCCGGTGAACTCCGCCGGCGGCAATCAGCTTGCCGCGGCGCTGCGTGATGGCGCGACGGAAAAGCCGTCGGCGGTCGATCCCGTGCCCGAGACCGCGGCGGCCATCTCGGGCAAGACCTGGCGCTTCCCGGCCAACGGTCTCAATCTGCGGGCGCTGACGCTGTATCTGACCGATCCGTCCGCGCACTACGAGCTGGAGACGGCGACGCCGGATCCGGCGCGGCCGGTCATCAAATTGGCGGGACCGATCGGGCTCGACGGCACCTATCGTCTCGGCCAGCCGACGCCGCTCGGCGTGATGGCGCTGAAGGGAACGTGGCAGACTGGTGAGGCGTTTGCGATCGACCTGCGTCTGGTCGGCGGCGATACCGACCACAGATGGCTGCTCACGTTCGACGGCGGCAAGGCCACGCTCAGCGGCAAGGATCGCTTCGGCCACGATGTGCAGGTCGATGCGGAAGCGCAGGCCGCGCAATAGCGATTCGCTATTTTGAGGCAACGCGCACGGTGCAATAACGGTGATGTGTGCACGCACCCGGCTTTCCCTGCGCCCTCTGTTCGAGAGAGAGGGCGAAACAAAATGTAAAACTCGGACAAGGATGTCGCGAGAACGCGGAAGCGTGATCCACAAGCAGCGCCATAAATTCAGTGTCGTCCCGGCGAAGGCCGGGACCCATAACCACCGAAGGTGATTGTTGCGCGCCGCTGGGGCCACAGCTCTCTTCAACAACACGACCCTGTGGTTATGGGTCCCTGCTTTCGCAGGGACGACGCCTGGGAAGGAGCCGTGCACTCGATCACCCGCTTTCGCTTTTCGCGGGTGATGGCACCGAACGAGCTGTTTGACAGGTCAATCGGACTCTCCCCGTCGCGCGTGCAACGGCTTTGCCGTTGCGGCCCGAGCAGGCCCCCAGCACGACTGACGCACACCAATGCGCGCAGCGGCCATTGTCAGACGGCCGCACGGATCAGCAATGCTGCGGAGATTGTGCGCTCGCGAGTCGAGCCGCGGCAGCGCGCCTAGTGGTCGGTCTTCGGCGTCTTGGCTGCGAAGTCGAGGCCGAGCCGAAGGGCACGCTCCTGGCGCTCTTCCGCCAGGAACTGCAGCTCCCGCTCCAGCGACCGCGCGACCTCGTCCTGGGTTTTCTGGGAGTGGCGGCGGGAGCCGCCGTGCGGTTTGGCCGGTTGGACAGTCACGGGAGAACCCTTGTCATCGCAGTGTCACAGGCGCAGGCATGCCACGGCTGGAGTCCGGCGGACAATCAAAAAGAATTCAGCGGCGGCGCTTTGGAACGTTTGTTGTGCATCTGACTCAAATTTAAGCAGGAAATTCTCCGGCCTTGTCGTGCGCACCGGAGCCGTCAACCCGCGGTCTCATCAATTCGGATGAGACGGCCCGGTTCCGACGAAATCATTTCCGGATTCGCACGAAGACGTCCCGAAACCGACAAGGTCTAACCTTAGTAGCGTTGTGAAGGACGGGTGCCTGGTGAGACGCTGACGGTTGAGGTCGTGAGATTCACGACCGAGGTTGTAAGGTTCGTCGGTGCACCTGAGACGTTGGGGATGATCTCGGAAATGAAGAAGCCGAATGCTGTGCCATATGTCTGGGCGGCCGCGCTGATCGCGGTCGTGATCTGGGGCGTGAGCGGAACCCCGCAGATGGCACATACCTCTGCCAGCAGCACGCATCTGGCTCGGGCGCGCTAGCGCGACTTCAAGCGAAGCGGCTTCCGGCTCGCGTCAAGACAACGCGTCTCCACAAAGCCAGAGCGTCTTCGAGCGAAGTGGACACCGGTTCGCGTGAAGAAAACGCGTCAAAACTAGAATCTAGAGCTTCGGCCGCAGCGAGCGCTGCATATCCATCGTGTAGGTGTAGCGCCCTTCCGGGTGGGTGGTGATGGTGACCTCGAACAGTTCCTCGCGCAGGCCGTAGTAGCGGCGTACCACGGTGAGCGCCGGCGATCCGGTCTTGACGCCGAGTGCCTTGGCGATCGGCGCCGGCATGCCCCGCACGAAGATTTCCATCTGCGCGCGCTCGGTGACCTGGCCGTACATTTTGGCGATCTGCTCATGCACCGGGGTGCGGCCGTGGTCGCTGCGGGTCACGACATCGGCGAACCGGCGCAGCACGTAGATCTCGGTCCAGCCGAGCGGCGCGGCGAACTGGTCGGAGCGGCGCACGGCCTCGATCAGGAACCAGCTCTTGCCGGGCTCGCATTTCAGGAGCGCAGCCAGCTTGCGGTCGGCGACGATATCGCTGTTGCCGACCACGTCGCGGTAGGTCTCGTTGGAATAGCGCAGCCACTCGCCGAGCGACTTGACGCTGTGGGTGAACAGCACCGGCGGCTCGGAGGCGATCACCACCGAACCGAGGCCGGCGCGGCGCACGATCAGGCCCTGGTCGATCAGGATGCGCAGCGCCTCGCGCACGGTCTGGCGACTCGCCTGATAGCTCGCCATCAACTCGGTTTCGGTCGGCAACAGATTGCCCACCGCGTAGGTGCCGAGACGGATGTCCTTCTGCAGTCCGGTGGCGATGTCGCGGTAGCGGGACGATCTCGCCCTCTCCGGTTGTTCAGACATGGCGGATCACTGGTATGCCGTATGGCAGGCAACCGGATGTCCTGACTGCATCGACTGCAACGCGGCCTCGAACGCCGAGAGCGTCGCCAGCACATCTGCTTCGGGCACCGGGAACGGCATCTTGCGTTCGACCGCGTCGGCAAAGGCCGAAAGTTCCGCGGTGAGCGTGTTGACCGCCGGATAGCGCGTCGTTGCAGGCGCCTCGCCGGATTTCCGTAGCACCATCGTCCCTTCGTCGAGCACCTCTGCGGATCCCTTCGTCCCGAACACATGCACGCGCCAATAGAACGGTGTTGCGCGGACCGTAGCAAGGGTTGCACTCACGCCATTCACAAATTCAATCGCTAAAGTTGCAGTGTCGAGCGGCGGCGGTCCGGCCTCGCGTTCACTCAACCGGGCATAAACCTGTCGGGCAGGACCAAGGAGGCTGACGAAGCCGTCGAGCACATGCAGTCCCGCGCCGGTCAGCCCGCCGCCCGGCGACTCCGCGGGCGACAGCCGCCAGCCCTGCGTGACGGCTAGAGAGTTCTCGTTGCTGTTGTGGCCCTCGACATGCAGGATGGTGCCGAGCTCGCCGCTGGCGACAATCGCGCGCAACGCCTGCATCGACGGCCAGAACCGACGGTTATGCCCGACCGCGAGCAGCACGCCGGCATCGCGGCAGGCCGCGAACATCTCGGCCGCATCGCTGCGCCTCAGCGCCAGCGGCTTCTCGCAAAACACCTGCTTACCGGCTCTGGCTGCCGCGATCACCTGGCTCCTGTGCAGCGAATGCGGTGTTGCCAGCAGCACGGCATCGATGTTGGGCTCGGCCAGCACGGCCTCGATGCTGGCCGCAGGGGACAGACCGTGCGCTGCGCAAAAGCTCGCGGTGGCGCTCATGTCGGGTTCCACCGCGCGGACGATCCGCAGCCGCGGCTCGCCCTGCGCAGCCTCGACCAGCGCGCGGCCCCAGCGGCCGAGGCCCGCGATCGCACAATTGATCATGAATGTTCCTCACCCCGGCCGCGTCCGGCACGGATCGCCTCGATGACAGCGGCACTGTCGCTGTCCGGGCCTTGCAGCGCTATCGCCGCGCGCAGCAACTCGGCCTGCACCGAGGTCAGCGGCAGCGGCAGGCCGTGCCGGCCGGCCTCCTGCAGGATCAGCTCGGCGTCCTTCAGGGTCTGCGCGATATGCGATTGCGGCGCGAAATCCCGCGCCAGCATCTTCGGTCCCTTGCTGTCCATCACGGCGGAATATGCCGCCGATTGCCGCGCGGCCGCAAGGAAGCTCGCGCCGTCAAGGCCGAGGCTCTCGGCAAAGGCGATGCCTTCGGCGAGCGCGGCGCGGTTGTTCTGCAGGATCAGGTTGATGGCGAGCTTGGTGCGGCTGGCATTGCCGATCGCGCCGACATGGATCCGCTGTGGGCAGAGGATGTCGAGCGTCGCTGCGGCGGCTGCGATGACGTCGCGATCGCCGGCGACCAGCGCGGTGGCCGTGCCCGCGCGGACCTCGGCGCTGGTGCCCGAGATCGGCGCTTCGATGAAGGAGAGGCGTGCGCGCGCCGCGAATTCGGCGATCGCCGTGATCTCGTCCGGCGCGCAGGTGGTGGTGCAGATCACGAGCGGCGGCGGTTCGGCGTTCGCGAGGTCCGGCAGCAGGCCCGTGACCTGGGCCGCGTCGTAGACGGCAATCACGATGGTCCGGCAGCGCGCCGCCACGTCGGCTGCGAAGGCCGCGAACTCGGCGCCGCTGGCCCGCATCCCGTCCGTCTTCGCCGCGTCGACATCGAAGCCGATCACCCCGATGCCTGCATCGATCAGCCGCGCGGAGAGCGCCGATCCCATCAGGCCCAGGCCGATCATGCCGATAGGTGTCTCGCGAGCCATGGTGCGCCGCCGCTTCGCTTTATTGCGGCTGGATGCCGGCCGCCTTCACCTCCGCCGACCAGCGCACGACCTCGCTCTTGACGAAGGCGCCGAACTCGGCCGGCGCCAGCGGCGCCACCATCACACCGACATCGGCGAGCTTCTTCCCGGTCTCCGGCATCGCGAGGTATTTGGCGCACTCGGCGTAGATCTTGTTGACCACCGGTTCCGGCGTGCCGGCCGGCGCGAACAGCCCGTACCAGATGGTGGCCTCGAAGCCCGGCATTGCTTCCGAGAGCGCGGGCAGGCCGGGCGTCAGCTCGTTGCGGGTCGCCGATGTCACGGCGATCCCACGCAAGGTGCCGCCCTGCATCTGCGGGATCGCGACCGAGAAATCGCCGAAGGTCAGGTCGATGACGCCGGCCATCACGTCGGTCATCGCCTGCGGCACGCCGCGGTAGGACGCCGCGATCAGCGACAGGCCGCCGCGCGACTGCAGTTGCGCAATCGAGATCTGCGATGCGCCGGAGCCGTAGCCCGCGGTCAGATTGGGGGTGGCCTTGGCGTAGGAGAGGAACTGCGGCAGGTCCTTCGCCGCGAGCTTGGGGTTGACCAGCAGCACCATCGCCGTGGTGGTGGTGCGGATGACGGGCGCAAAATCCTTCACCGGGTCGTAGGGCAGGCTCTTGAGCGTCGCGACATTGCTGGCATGGGTGGTGTTGGTGCCCATCAACAGCGTGTAGCCGTCGGGCGCGCTGCGGGCGACTTCCTGGGCGCCGATGCTGCCGAGCGCGCCGGCGCGGTTCTCGATCAGCACGGTCTGGCCGAACGCGTCCTGCAGGTGCTGGCCGACCAGCCGCGCGACGTTGTCGGGGCCGGCGCCGGCCGGAAACGGCACGATGATCTTGATCGGCCGTTGCGGGAAATCGTCCGCCGCGAAAGCCGGCAGGGCCGGAAGCGCAGCGAGCAGGACGACGAGCAGCCCCAGCCGTAACTTCATCCCGGTCCCCTCCGCCTCTGCTTTTGGCAAATTTATACGGACAAATAGTTCGGAAAGGCAAGCATCAAGCCTATCGGAATATTGAGGTGCGACATATTTATCCGTATAAATAGCCCAACCAGGGGAGCCAGACGACGATGGTGGACATCAGCGATCTCCATGCCCGCGGGCTGCGCCGGCGCCAGAAGATGTTCGGCGAGGGCGATGTCGCCAAGCGGATGGCGGCTGCGGGCGATTTTGGCACGCCGCTGCAAAACATCATCAATGCTTACGTCTATGGCGACGTCTGGGAGCGCAGCGGCCTGTCCGACCAGATTCGCAGCCTCGTGATGCTCGGCATCACCGCGGCGAGCAGCAAGCCGACCGAGTTCCGTGTCCATGCCAAGGGCGCGCTCGCTAATGGCTGCACCGCCGCGCAGGTGCAGGACGTGCTGCTGCTGGTTGCGATGTATTGCGGCATTCCGGCCGCGATCGAGACCAGCAAGATCGCAGCCGAGGTGTTCGGCGAGGCGCCTGCGGAGGGGTAGGGCACGGGCGCGCGCCGTGATAGGGACGTTGCCGACTGCGACCGGCAACAGGATCTGCCCATGTCCGCCTTTCCGACCTCGACCACCGTGCTCGATTCCGTGCTGTTTCGCGATGCCTTCGGCACAAGCGCGATGCGCGAGGTGTTTTCCGACCTGCGGCTGCTCCAGCGCTATGCCGAGGTCGAAATCGGCCTCGCGAAGGCCGAAGCGCGCTGCGGCGTGATCCCGGCGGAAGCGGCCGAGGAGATCGCAAGGCGCACCGATGTCGCCGCGTTCGATTTCGACCTGCTACGGCAGGAGACCGACGTGGTCGGCTACCCGATCCTGCCGCTGGTGCATCAGATGGCGAAGCAGTGCGGCGAGGCCGGCCGTTATGTCCATTGGGGCGCCACCACGCAGGACATCATGGACACCGCCGTGGTGCTGCAACTGCGCGATGGCCTTGCCATCATCGAGGACGACATCGCCGCGCTGCGCGGCATCCTGGCCGATCTGTCGAAGAAATACCGCGACACGCCGATGGCCGGCCGCACCCATCTGCAGCAGGCGCTGCCGGTGACCTTCGGCTACAAGACCGCGATCTGGCTCGCCGCGTTCGATCGCCACGCCGCACGGCTGGCGGAGCTGAAGCCGCGCGTGCTGGTCGGCCAGTTCGCCGGCGCCGCCGGCACGCTGGCCTCGCTCGGCGACAAGGGCTTCGAGGTCCAGCAGGCGCTGTGCGAGGAACTCGGCCTCGGCATTCCCGTCTCCACCTGGCACGTCGCGCGCGACGGTCTGGCGGAAGCGGTGAATTTCCTCGCGCTGGTGACGGGAACGCTCGGCAAGATCGCGCTCGACATCATGATCATGGCGTCGACCGAGTTCGGCGAGGTCTACGAACCCTTCGTCAAAGGACGCGGCGCTTCCTCGACCATGCCGCAGAAGCGCAACCCGATCTCCTCGGAGCTGATGCTCGCCGCTTCCAAGGCGGTGCGCCAGCACGCAGGTTTGATGCTGGACGCGATGGTGCAGGATTTCGAACGCGCCACCGGCCCGTGGCACGCCGAATGGATGGCGATCCCGGAAAGCTTCGTGCTGACCGCAGGCGCCCTGCACCAGGCCAGGTTCGCGCTTGGCGGCCTGATCGTCGACGAGAAGCGGATGGCCGGCAATCTCGACATCAACCGCGGGCTCATTGTGGCCGAGGCCGTGATGATGGGCCTTGCGCCGGCGATCGGCCGGCAGGAGGCGCATGATGTGGTCTACGACGCCTGCCGGGTCGCCAACGACAAGGGCCTGACGCTGGCCGAGGCGCTGGCAGCGGATGATCGCGTCGCGAGCCGGATCGATCGGGCGACGATCGACCGTCTCACCGCGCCGAAAAACTATCTCGGCCTCGCACCCGAGATGGTCGACCGGGTGCTGGCGTCGGTGAAGCGGTAAAATTCGCGGCAATTGCTCGCCGTCGCGTGATCGAGCGCGGCGGGCGGGAACCTTGCGGATGCGGATCGAATTGGACTACGAATCCTTGAATGCCCTCAAACGACACGGCCGGACACTTCATGACCGCACATCAACGCAACCTTTCCGCCTCGATCGATCCCGTGAAACTCGATCGGCTCGCCGAAGTCGCGATCAAGGTCGGCCTGCAGCTGCAGCCGGGGCAGGATCTGCTGCTGACGGCGCCTTCCGCGGCGATGCCGCTGGTGCGGCGGGTGGCGGAGCACGCCTACAAGGCCGGCGCAGGTCTTGTGACCCCGTTCTTCTCGGACGAAGAGCTCACGCTGGCGCGCTACCGCTACGCCAACGATGCGAGCTTCGATCGCGCCGCAAGCTGGCTCTACGAGGGCATGGCCAAGGCGTTCGGCGCCAACACCGCGCGGCTTGCGATCGTCGGCGACAATCCGATGCTGCTGTCGGGCGAAGACCCGACCAAGGTGGCGCGCGCCAGCAAGGCGAATTCGATCGCCTACCAGCCGGCGCTGGAGAAGATCGTCAATTTCGACACCAACTGGAACATCATCGCCTATCCCAGCACGTCCTGGGCGAAGCAGGTATTCCCCGATGATGCCGAGGACGTCGCGGTGGCGAAACTCGCGGACGCGATCTTCGCCGCGTCCCGGGTCGATCAGGACGGCGCCGTCGCCAACTGGGAACAGCACAATGCCAGGCTGCGCGAGCGCACCGAATGGCTGAACGGCCAGCGCTTCCACGCATTGAAATATTCCGGTCCCGGAATGGACCTCACCATTGGCCTTGCCGACGGTCATGAATGGGAAGGCGGCGCATCGACCGCCAAGAACGGCATTGTCTGCAATGCCAATATCCCGACCGAGGAAGTCTTCACCACGCCGCACTGCCGCCGCGTCTCAGGCCACGTCGTCAGCTCCAAGCCGCTGTCCTATCAGGGCACGCTGATCGACAATATCTCGGTCAAGTTCGAGGAGGGCCGCATCGTCGAGGCCAGGGCCTCGCGCGGCGAGGAAGTGCTGAACAAGGTGCTCGACACCGACGAGGGCGCGCGCCGCCTCGGCGAGGTCGCGCTGGTGCCGCACTCATCGCCGATCTCGAAGAGCGGGCTGTTGTTCTTCAACACGCTGTTCGACGAGAACGCCGCCTCGCACATCGCGCTCGGCCAGTGCTACTCGAAATGCTTCGTCAACGGCGACAAGCTGACGCCGCAGCAGATCGCCGAGCAGGGCGGCAACAAGAGCCTGATCCATATCGACTGGATGATCGGCTCCGCCCACACCGACATCGACGGCATCCACGCCGACGGCCGCAGTGTGCCTGTGTTCCGGAAGGGCGAGTGGGCGTAAGGGGCAGCTGACCCATCTTACGCAGCCCAATTCCGTCATCCTGAGGAGCGGCCACTTGGCCGCGTCTCGAAGGATGCACGGCCCGGATGCGTCTGCGCGCTGCTTCTCTACCACCGGGAGTGTGGCCGTCGACCCTTCGAGACGCCGCTTCGCGGCTCCTCCAGCGACAAAGGCGAAGCCTTTGCGCGGGGGGTGACGGGGATAGATTTGTGCCGCGGGACTTATGCTGCAGGCCGGCTAGCGAAACTTCCGCTCACGCGCGGCGATCAGCTCGCTTCGCGGCGCGCTGAAGCGGCAGGTCTCGTGCTGGGGCCGGAATCCGAGCCGGCGGTAGATTTTCAGCGCGGGCGCGTTGCGGCTCGAGACGTTGAGCCAGCAGGGATGTTCGACCGACACGTCGTGGGCGGCCAGCACGCGGTAGACCAGCAGCTGGCCGAGCCCGCGTCCTTGCCGCGCCGGGTCGACGGCGACCGACTCGATCCACATCGAGTTCCGCTCCGGCTCGGTCAGGCAGAAGCCCGACATCTGGCCATCTTCCGACGCGATCCAGACCTCGCTCTCGGACAGGACCTGCGCCATCTCCTCCGGCGAATACCGTCTGAAGGCGGAGTCCGAGGCATAGGCGGCGTTATGGATGCGCGCGACCTCGCCGGCGCAGGCGGTGACGTCGCCGGTCTGCTCGATGGTGGCGCGGGCCGCCGCGAGCGTGCGCGCCGGCTGCAACGGCTCGACGCATTTCATCCCGATTTCGGACTCGACATGAACAAAGCCGAAGGCGGCCACGAAAGCCATTCCCGCCGGCCAGTCGCCGCTCACCAGCGTCTGGACGGTGAGATCGCGATCGGTGTCGATCGCAAGCACGTCGTCGAACAGCGCGAGGCCAATCCGGCGGCGCCGCATCTCGGGCGCGACGACGATCTTGAGGAACCGGGAATGATGCGCGCCCTGGTCGCGCAACGATGATTCAGCGAGGCCAAGAAGCCGGCCGTTCCGCTCGGCAATGCGGAAGTCGCGGCCGCCACGGTTCTGCGGCAGCTTCAGGAACTGGTCCCACTGCGGCAGCGTGACAGGGCCCAGCCGCGGTTCCACCGCAGCCGCCTTTGCGTAGAGTTCGACCACCGCTTCTGCATCAGCCTCACGAAGCGGCCGGATGGTGATGCTGTCATCCATGAGTCGCAAGTTTACCCGATATCGAGCCGATAGACATCCTTTGCCGTCTGCAAGAACAACGCCGTCTTCTCGGCTTCGCTATATTGTGATGCAAGCCGTTTAAAGGTGTTGAAGATCACCTGGTAGCTGCACTGTCCCTTATCAGGTGGGAAGTTGCTTTCGAACATGCAACGGCTCGGGCCGAACGCCTCGATGCAGGTCTCCACATAGGGCCGCCAGGCGGCTGCGAGTTCCTCCGACGAGGGCGGCCTGGGGCGGAGGTGGAAGTCGTAGCCGAGCAGGCACATCGCCAGCCCGCCGAGCTTGACCACGACGTTCGGGCATTTGGCGATCTCCCGGATCGACGCCTTCCAAACCGGAAAGGTCTCCTCGCGCTTGCCGGCGAAGCGGCCGGTGCCGACGGGTCCGCCGCAATGGTCGAGCACGATCCTTGTGTCGGGGAAGGCACGGGCGAGGTCGGTCAGTTCGCCGATCTGCGGGTGGAACAGCCAGGCATCGAAGCTGAGGCCGAGCGGCGCCAGGCAGGCGAACCCCCTCCGAAAGGTGGCATCCAGCAAGATGCCCTTCGGGCGGTTGGCATACATGTGGGCGACGTTGGGGTCCTCGTCCCAGGCCGAGGAGTGGCGGATGCCGCGGAACCGGCCGTTGCCAGCGGCGATTTCCGCCTCCAGCACCGCCTTGGCCTGGTCGCCGATCAGAAGGTTAACGTGGCTGACGATGCCGGCGCAGATCGCCGCCTTGCCATAGCCGCCGCTCGCCGCCATCGCCGCGACGCCGTTGGCGAACTCGACCTCGCCGACCGGGCGGAACGCCTCCGGCCCGTCGGCGCGATACATCGACCGGCAATCGACATAGACGGTCGCCACGATGTTGTGGCCCGAGGCGATGTCATCGCGCATCTCCTCGATCAGGTAGCGCAAGCCGCCGCGGTCCCAGAGATGATGGTGCGGATCGACGATCGGCCTGTCGGGATCGATGATCTCCTCGGTATATTGGGCGAGCCAGTCTTCGCGCGGATTGGCATAGAGCCCGCTCGCAGAGGCGGGCAGAGTGCTGGCCATGGATGATGCTCCCTGTTCTTGCTCTTGTCGGCCGCCGATCCGGTGTCGGCTGTGCGAAGGATAACGAGCAGCGCGCGAGCAGGTCAAATGCGCAGCCGTGGCGCCTCGCGCCCTGTCACCATCCACGCCACGCCGGCGCCAGCGAACTGGACGAGGCTTCCGGCGATCATCGCGAGCAACAGGCCGTGGCTGCCGCCGCCGGTTGCCGCGTAGCACGCGCCGAGCACCGCAACCCCGATCGTCGCGCCGCTGATCCGGGCCACGTTGATCAGCGCGGCCGCCGTACCGGCCCGCGCAGCGGCGACGTCGCCGACAGCCATCGCCGAGAGCGGCCCCGCGGCGAGGCCGAGCCCGAGCCCGGTGATGGCCAGTCCGAACTCGGCCAGGGCGATGTCCGGTCGCAGGCCACCGAGGCCAATCATCAGGAGGCCGACACCCATCAGCGTCACGCCGTCCGAGGTGGCCGCGCGCAGCCCGAGCTTTTCCGACAGCATGCCGGAGAACGGTGAGACCAGGACGAACACCAGCGACATCGGCAGCAGCGCGGCGGCGCTTGCCGCGGCATCGAGCCGTCCGCTCGACTGCCACGCCAGCGGCAGCACGAAGACCATACCGTACCCGCCGAAGGTCATGCCGGTGGTGGCGATCATGGCGGCGCGGAACCGGCGTGCGCTGAAAATCTCCGGCGACAGCAGCGCCCCGGTCCCTCTCCTTCTTTCGACGGCGATCAGCAGGGCTACCGAAAGCGAAGCGATGACCAGGGCGGCGGTCATCGCGCCCGGCGCCGATTGTGCGGCGATGGCGGCATAGGTCAGGCTTCCAAGTGCCAGCGCACCGCAGAGCTGGGCCGGAATGTCGACCGCGCGCCGCTGCGGGTTCACCGATTCCGGGATCGTCGACCCAGCCATCAGCACGACGAGCAGGCCGAACGGCACGATCACCAGGAAGATGCTGCGCCAGCCCAACCACGGGATCAGCAGCCCGCCAAGGCTCGGTCCCAGTGCCATGGCGACGCCGTTGCAGGCGGCCCAGATACCAAGCGCGCGGGCGCGCTCCTCCGGCCGGTCCCAGACCACCCGGATGATCGCAAGCGAGGCCGGAATCATCAGCGCGCCGCCGGCGCCCGTGAGGGCACGTCCGCCGATCAGCACCAGCGCGGATGGCGCGGCCGCGCATAGCAGCGACGCGAAAGTGAAGATCAGAGCGCCGCAGATCAGAATGCGACGCCTGCCATATCTGTCCGCGAGCATCCCGCCGGTCAGCAGCGAGACCGCGTAGACGAGATTGTAGCTGTCGACGATCCATTGCAACTCATCGACACCCGCACCGAAATGATCGCCGATCGCGCGCGCGCCGAGATTGACGATGAACGTATCGATATGCGCGATCGTGACGGCTAGGCACAGCGTCAGCAGCGTCAGCCGCTGCGATGCGCGCATGGCAAAGGGTTTACGCCGAAGCATATCGTCCATCGCGGATCCTGCTATTCGATGTCGGGCCGGGCGTTCAGGCCCTGGTGGCGGACCGCTTGGCGCGGGCGCGCTGCTGTGGCGAGACCTTGGGCCGCGTGCCTGCCGCGACCCACTCGTCGTAGAACTCGATCTTGGCGTCGACCAGCGCGAGCGCTTCGGTCCATTTGGCGATCATGGCCCGGACGCGGAGCTGGTGCTCGGCGAGCAGCGCGCGGCGCTTGCGCAACGTCGCGCTGCCCTGCTTCACGAGCGTGGTATAGTCGCGAAGCTGCTTGATCGACATCCCGGTCAAGCGCAGCCGCTCCATCAGATCGAGCCAGCCGATGTGATAGTCGTTGTAGACGCGGCGCCGGCCGCGGTCCCTGACGACGCCGGGCATCAGGCCCTGCGCTTCGTACCAGCGGATGGTATGCACGCTTCGGCCGGAGCGCCGCGCGATGTCGCCGATGTAGAGTGCGTTCGGCGTCGCCTGCAAATTTGGTGTCCGGGCGTCCATCACAGATAGACCGCTTTCATCGCGCCGGATGGATAGCGCTCACCTGCCGCGGCGCCGGCCGGGATGGCTGCTGCAATCCGTGCAAGCTCGTCCGGCGAAAGCACCACGGCGAGGGCGTCGATGTTCTCGTCCAGCCGGACGCGCTGCTTGGTGCCGGGAATCGGCACGATGTCCTGTCCCTGCGCCAGCAGCCAGGCGAGCACGAGCTGAGCCGGTGTGCAATTCTTCTCGCGTGCGATCGTCACGATGCCGCTGACGAGATCGCGGTTGCGGGCAAAATTATCGCCGGCGAAGCGGGGATGGTCGCCGCGGCGATCGCCCGCGATGTCGGCTTGCGACTGGATCTGCCCGGTCAGGAAGCCGCGGCCGAGCGGCGAATAGGCGACGAAGGCGATGCCGAGCGCCCGCGTCGTCTGCAGGGTCTCCTCGGCCTCGCTGCGGTATAGCAGGGAATATTCGGTTTGCACCGCGGCCAGTCTGTGCACCTTGTGCGCGCGGCGAATGGTTTCGGGGCGCGCCTCGCACAGGCCGAGATGGCGAACCTTGCCTTGCTCGACGAGGCGCGCCATCGCGCCGACCGTATCCTCGATCGGAACGTTCGGATCGATGCGGTGCTGGTAGTAGAGATCGATGGTTTCGATGTTGAGCCGCTTCAGGCTCGCCTCGCAGGCTTCTTGGACATAAGCGGGCCGTCCGTCCACGCCCTGTCCGGTCGCGGTCTTCACCTGACCGAATTTGGTCGCGATCACGACCCTGTCGCGCAGGCCCTTCAGCGCGCGGCCCAGCAATTCCTCGTTGTGGCCCCAGCCATAGAGATCGGCGCTGTCGAGGAAGTCGATGCCCCGGTCGATGGCGTAGCGGATGAAGTCGGGCGTCGCCGTATCGTCATTGGCGCCGTAGATGCCGGACAGTGACATGCAGCCGAGCCCGACGGCGGAAACCTGCGGGCCGTCAATGCCGAGCCTGCGGTGCGGGAGCTTGCTTGAAGGTGTCATGCGGTTGGTCCTCGTGGCCGGGTGTTGCCGGACGATCCCGAGTGAACAAGCTAGAGTATACTCTAGGTCAAGCGCGAAAAGTGCCGGTGCACGAAATCGTGTCAGGGGCAGTCGGGCGCCTTATACGCCGTCGAGGATGATCACCGTCGGCGTTGACGGCAGGGTGTCGCGCGAAATCCGCAAGGTGCGCTCGCCGCCGCGGCGGTCGATCTCGAATTGCTGGCCGATCAGGCGCATGAACTCGTCGAGCGGCGTGGCGAAGCGGTGCATCGGCAGCACGACGGCGGCGCGCAGCCGCTTGGTGATCTCGGAGATGCCGTCGAGCGACATCGTATAGGTGCCGTCGATCGGCACCATCACGATGTCGAGCCGGCCGATCGCCGCGAAATGGCTGTCATCGAGCTTGACGTGGAGGTGGCCGAGATGGCCGATGCAGAGGCCGGCGACCTCGAAGATGAAGATCGAGTTGCCGTCCTTGATCATCTCGCCGCCGGAGTCTTCGCCCCAATAGCGACGAATGTCGGTGGTGACGTTGCGGATATAGACGTCGCCGATCCGCATCCCGTAATGCACGGCCTGGCCGTTCTCGCCCCAGCCATGCAGCACGTGAGGAATCCCGGGATCGGGAAACAGGGTATAATGCGTCGCGTGTGCCCGGTTCATGGTCGCGACGTCGGGCAATCGCCCGGTCTGATAGACGCCGTTGTAGTCGGTCGCGATCCTGACGCCGCCGGGCGTGTCGATGTAATAGGTGGAATGGCCGGCATAGGTGATCGCGACCTCGTCGGCTTTGGCCGCGACGCGCCGGTAGTTCACCGGGACGGCGCGCGGGGGCGCATTGGCCATCGCCAGGCATTCGCTGCGCTGGGCATCCTGCGCAAAGGCGTGACCGGTCAAGGTTCCCAGCGAGACGAGCGCGGCGAGCAATCTCAACATGACCTGTTCCGCCTTCGGCGATCCCCGGCGTAAGACTATCGCGCAATTGGCGTGCCGTCATGATGAGACGGGCGCATCGCTCCATGGCGTTGGCTGCAATACGATCCGGGCGATTATTGCGTTGGCAGGCGCTATGATGCCCGCGCAGATCACAGCGATCAGGGAGTTCTGCGTGACTGACAATAGCTCCGCGCCGCGCGCATCATCCACCAAACGGCTCGAGCCGTTGCGCCATGTCGACGCAGGCGTGCTCGACATCGCCTACTATGAGGCCGGCCCCGCCGACGGTCCCGCCGTGATGCTGATGCACGGCTTTCCCTACGACATCCACTCCTATGTGGACGTCGCCCCACTGCTGGCGGCGCAGGGTTGTCGGGTCATCGTGCCCTATCTGCGCGGCTACGGCCCGACGGTGTTCCGCGACAAGGCGACGCCGCGCTCGGGCGAGCAGGCGGCGGTCGGGGCCGACCTGATCGCGCTAATGGACGCGCTCGGCATCAAGCGCGCGGTATTTGCCGGCTATGACTGGGGCGGGCGCGCCGCTTCGATCGGTGCGGCGCTGTGGCCGGAACGCTGCATCGGGCTCGTCTGCACCAATGGCTACATGATCCAGGACATCGCACATGCGATGGTGCCGGCGCGGCCC
The DNA here is from genome assembly GCF_049075665.1 of Bradyrhizobium sp. B120. Lineage (NCBI taxonomy): Bacteria > Pseudomonadati > Pseudomonadota > Alphaproteobacteria > Hyphomicrobiales > Nitrobacteraceae > Bradyrhizobium > Bradyrhizobium sp. B120. The sequence continues at coordinate 614,478 of NZ_CP185242.1, forward strand.
GAGCGCGAGGTGCCGCTTTGGTATCAGTACTACTTCCAGCTCGAGCGCGGACGCGCCGGGCTTGCCGCCAACCGGGCCGGCATCGCGAAGCTATTGTGGTCGCAATGGTCGCCGAGCTGGGCGTTCGACGATGCCTGCTTCGAGCGGACCGCGGTCGCATTCGACAATCCCGATTATGTCGACGTGGTGATCCACAGCTACCGGCATCGCTACGGCGTTGTCGCCGGGGATCCGCAATATGCGGATTTGCAGCGGAGGCTGGACGCACTGCCGGTGATTACGGTCCCCACCATCACGCTCGACGGTGGCGATGACGGGGTTACGGCTGCCGGCGATGGCAGCGCCAGCGCGGCCAAGTACACGGCGCGCCGGGCCTATCGTGTGGTCCCGGGCGCAGGCCACAATCTGCCGCAGGAAGCGCCGGAGGCATTTGCTGCGGCGGTGATGGAAGTGATGAAGGCGTGATGGCCGTCAAACGCGCCGCGGGCTGATCTTCCAGGCGATCGCGAGCGTCAGCAGCGTCAGCATGCCGCTGACCAGCGCGGCCATCGGGATGGTCAGGGCCAGCGCCGCGGTTGCGGCCCAGCCGATCGAGGAGAAGGCTTCCGCGAAGGTGGCGATGCGGGAGGAGGTCTGGCGCCGGCGGAACTGGCTGCGCTTGGCCTGCGCGCGGAACCAGAGCTGGACCGCTGCGGCGGATGCGGTCGCGATGATGATCGCGATCGCCGTCACCGCGGCCTGCCCCGGCGAGGCGAACGCCAGCGCGGCCACCAGCGGCGCGAAAACCGAAGCGATCGCGATCAGGACGACCTCGACCTTGGCACGGGTCACGCGCGACGGCGGCAGCGGCGCGGTCGCCACCAGATCGGGCGCGTCTTCGCCCGAGATGGTCAGCCACGCCAGCCCACCGGCGAGCTGGCCTGCGGCCATCACGATGACAGGCGTGATCAGCACGATCGCGGTCGACGTGCCGGAGAAGCTGCGCCACAGCATCAGTGCCGGCGGCAGCAGATAGAGCATCTGCATCAGGCTCTGCGACAGCAGCCACGGATCGCGGCGGAGCAGCAGGAATTCCTTGCGCCGCAGCGCCTGCTGCCGCGAGCCGGTCCGGAATGCGCGGGCGCGTCCTTGCGTGACCGCTGCCGGATTGGCTGCGACGCGCGCGACGGTGTCGGCAAACCGCGGCGCGAACACCGCCATCACGCCGCCGAGCAGCACGAGCGCTGTGGCGAGCAGCAGCATCATGATGTCGAGATCGCCGAGCGATGCGCGCGCCGGCCACCAGACGAGGCTGTCGAGGGCCGGGGCAATTCGTGCCGCGGTTTCCGAGGTCAGGAAGGCAAAGCGCGACAGTGTGCCGTAGGACAGCACGGCGACGACCTGCAACGCGATGACGAAGCCGGCGCCGATGACGGCGGAGACGATCTGTGCCACCAGCCGCGTCCGGCCCGGTCCGATCAGGCGAAACAGCAACGCGGTGACCGCGATCGCCGCGGCCGCCGCCGACAACCCGATCGCAAGGACGACGCCGAAGCCGGCAAGCCAGCGTGCACCGCCGAGATACACCAGTACGTCGATGAACGGCGTCGACAGCAAAAGCGCCATGCTGCTCACCGTCAGCGCGATCGCGGCGATCCGGATCGAGAATATGTTGGTGAGTTTTGCCGGCGACGACATGATCAGGTCGAGATCGGCGCGGGCGTAGAACACCCGCGTCACCGACTCGATCGCCTGCGACAGCATCAGCGCCCAGGACAGGAAGATCGTCGCGGTCAGCACGATCAGCGAGGACGGATCGAGCGGAAACCGCAGGTCGACATAGCGGGCAACCACGGCATAGGCCGGCAGATGCAGGATCACCGCGAAGATCAAGAGGCCGATCACGGCGCGATTGCGCCGGCGCCGGCCGCCGGTCATCATCGCCAGCCATTCGCGCCACGCCAGGCGGAATTCGTGGCGGGCGAACCAGGTGAGATGGGCGACCGAGCTCACGCGGCCGCCGCTTCGGTATCGACCAGCGCGATGAACATGTCCTCGAGGGTGGTGTCGTTGCGGCCGTTCTGCTCGCGCAGCTCGGCCAGCGTGCCCTCGGCGATCAGCCTGCCGGCCGCGATCACGCCGATCCGGTCGGCCATGCGCTCGGCGACTTCGAGAATGTGGGTGGTCATGATCACGGTGCAGCCGGCCCGGACGCGCTCCTGCAACAGTCCCTTGACGTGACGCGCCGACAACGCGTCGAGGCCGGTCAGCGGTTCATCGAGAATGATCAGGCGGGGGTCGTGCACCAGCGCACCGGCGAGCGCCACCTTCTGGCGCATGCCCTTGGAGAAGCCTTCGCAGCGCGCGTTGAGATGCGGCTCGAGCCCGAGCGACACCAGGAGATTGCGCGCCGACTTCTCCGACGTGCGGGGATCGATGCCCCACAGGCCGGCGACGAATTCGAGATATTCGAGCGGCGTCAGCTTGTCGTAGATCATCGGCTCGTCGGACACCCAGGCCATGATCTGCTTGGCTGCGACCGGGTCGGCCAGCGCATCGATGCCGAGGATCGACACCGAGCCGGCATCGGGCCGCAATAGCCCCGCCACCATGCGCAGCGTCGTGGTCTTGCCGGCGCCGTTCGGCCCCAGCAGCGCATAGAATTCACCGACACGGACGGTGAGATCGAGCGCGTCGACCGCCGGGCGGTCAAAACGCTTGGTTAACCCTCGCACGGCGAGTGCGGACAGTTCCGAAGTCATGGTGCGTTGGCGATCCGGGAGTTCGCTCGTCGGTTGCGTAAGCTTGGACAAAAACCGTTTCGGTGCAGTGAATCGCACGGGGCAAATCGAACGCGATATCCGTATTAGTCCGTGCTGCGGCATATCTCCGCAAATGTGATGATATAGCCGGATCAGCGGTTTGTTGACAGGGATCGGGCCTTTTGGCTCAATCGGGGCGGACATAGGCAGCTTTCAGCGCTTCCCACACAAGGGCGTGAAGGCGGGATGCAACGAGCGATCGGGAAGAATCGCCGGGCATCGGGGAGGGAACGATGCTGGACTTTGTTCAGCAGCTCGTCAGCGGCATCGCGCTCGGCTGCGTTTACGGCCTGATCGCGCTCGGCTTCGTGCTGGTCTACAAGGCAACCGAGGTCGTCAATTTCGCGCAAGGCGATTTGATGATGCTGGGCGGCTTTTTCGCCTTCACCTTCATCGGCATGCTCGGACTGAATTACTGGGTCGGCTTCGCCGGCGCGGTGATCTGCATGGCGCTGTTCGGCATGCTGGCCGAGCGGGTCGTGGTGCGGCCGATTCTCGGCTATCCGCAGTTCTCCATCATCATGGCGACGATCGGGCTCGGCTATTTCCTGCGCTCGGTCTCCGGCATGATCTGGGGCACCGACGACTTCAAGATCGAAACGCCGTTCAGCCAGGGCGTCTTGAGGATCGGCAGCCTGGTGCTCGCGTATGACAAATTGTCGGTGATCGCGGCGACCATCATCCTGTGCGCGCTGCTCTATCTGTTCTTCAACCGCACCACGCTCGGCACCGCGATGCGCGCCAGCTCCGAGAACATGCTGGCTGCCTATTACATGGGCATCCCGGTCAAGCGCGTGGTCTCGATCGTCTGGGCGATCTCGGCGGCGGTGGCGACCTGCGCCGGCGTGCTGCTGGCGCCGATCACCTTCATCCATTCCAATGTCGGCCTGGTGCTGGGGCTGAAGGCGTTTCCGGCCGCCGTGCTCGGCGGCTTCGGCTCGATCCCGGGTGCGGTGGTCGGCGGCGTCCTGATCGGCGTGATCGAGAGCATGGCCGGCTTCTATCTGCCGCAGGGATGGAAGGACGTCGCGCCCTACATCGTGCTGCTCGCGGTGCTGTTGCTCAAGCCCGAGGGCCTGTTCGGCCTTCACGTCCGCAAGAAGGTTTGAGGGTAACACATGCGGTTTCTCTTCAAGACCGACTATGAAGACGACATCAGGCTGTTTCCGCATTCCGGCTATATCTATTCCTACGGCCTGCTGCTGGCGGTGCTGTTGATCGCGCCCTACGTGCTCTCTAGCTATCTGATGAGCCAGCTCGTCTTCGTCTGCATCTATGCGACCGTCGGCGTCGGGCTGTTGATCCTGACCGGCTTCACCGGACAGGCCTCGCTCGGCCATGCCGCGTTTCTGGCGATCGGCGCCTATACCGCGGCCTATCTGCAGCAATTCAACGTGCCGTTTCCGGTCTATTTCCTCGCCGCGGGGCTGTTGACCGGCGTGGTCGGCGCGCTGGTCGGATTTCCGGCGCTGCGGCTGCAGGGCATCTATCTGGTGATCGCGACGATCTCGTTTGCCTTCATCGTCGAGGAAATCCTGGCGCGCTGGGAAAGCGTGACCCACGGCAATGAGGGCATGCGGGTCAAGACCATTCAGCTGCTCGGCACCACCGTGTCGCGCGACGGCCCGACCTTCTATTATCTCTGCCTTGCGGTGCTGGTGCTGACCATCGTCGGCACGCTCAATCTGCTGCGCTCGCCGACTGGGCGCGCCTTTGTCGCGATCCGCGACAGCGAGACCGCGGCGCGCAGCATGGGCATCAACGTTGCGCTCTACAAGGTGAAGTCGTTCGCGATCTCGGCTGGTATCACCGGCTTTGCCGGTGTGCTGTTCGCCCACAAGCTGTCCTTCATCTCGCCCGAGATGTTCACTTTGCAGCTCTCGATCGAGTTCATCATCGTGATCCTGATCGGCGGCACCTTCAGCCTGCATGGCGCGGTGCTGGGCGCGATCTTCCTGGTCATGATCGATCCATTCCTGACCTATCTGAAGGACGACATGCCCGGCGTGATCAGCGGCGTCGCGGCCACGTTCGGCGCCGGCACGGAACGCGCGGGCCATATCCAGGATGCGGTCGCGGCGTTTGCCTCCGCCAACGGGCTGAAGGGCGCGATCTACGGCGTCATCATCGTGGTGTTCGTACTCTTCGAACCCCTGGGGCTCTATGGCCGCTGGCTCAAGATCAAGCTCTTCTTCCAGCTGTTCCCGCTGTACAAGCGCGCGACCTTCAAGCGGCAGAAGATCTACGTGAAATCGGAGCGGAACAGATGAGCTATTTCCGCGCCGAGAACCTGTCCCTGCATTTCGGCGGCCTCAAGGCCGTCGATGCGGTCAGCTTCGCGGTCGAGAAGGGCGAGATCCTCTCGATCATCGGGCCCAATGGCGCCGGCAAGAGCTCGATCTTCAACCTGATCTCGCGGATCTATCCGCCGACCTCGGGCAGGATCTTCTTCGAGGATCAGGACATCACGCAGGAGCCGGCCTACGACATCGCCAGGCTCGGCATCGCGCGGACCTTCCAGAACATCGAGCTGTTCGAGAACGCGACCGTGCTGAGCAATCTCTTGGTCGGCCGCCATCGCCATTCCACCACCCAGCTCTGGCAGGAACTCTTGTTCCTGCCGAGCGTCCGGGCCGGCGAGAAGGCGCATCGCCGCCGGGTCGAGCAGGTGATCGAATTCCTCGATCTCGAGCCGTACCGCGACAAGCTGATCTCGGGGCTGCCCTACGGCGTGCGCAAGGTGATCGAGCTGGCGCGCGCGCTGTGCTCGGAGCCGAAGCTGATCCTGCTCGACGAGCCGTCGTCCGGCCTCAACGTCGAGGAGACCGACGACATGTCGTTCTGGATCCGCGACATGAAGAGCGAGCTCGGCATCACGGTCTTGATGGTCGAGCACGACATGACGCTGGTCAACCGGGTCTCCGACCGCGTCATCGCGCTGAACTACGGCCGCGTGCTGGCGATGGGCTCGCCGTCCGAGGTGCAGCACCATCCCGACGTCGTCGCAGCGTATCTCGGCGCATGAGGATGATGCCATGAGCGCAGCAGACATCATCCTGAAACTCTCCAACATCGAGAGCTATTACGGGCCGATCATGGCGATCCGCGGCATCAGCCTCGAGGTGCCGCGCGGCCAGATCGTGACGCTGCTCGGCGCCAACGGCGCCGGCAAGACCACGGTCTTGAAGACGATCTCCGGCATCCTCGATCCGCAGAAAGGGTCGATCGAGTTCCTCGGCAAGCCGATCCAGCGCATGGAGGCTGACCGGATCGTGCGGCTCGGCCTCAGCCATGTGCCGGAAGGCCGCGAGGTGTTTCCGTTCCTGTCGGTGCGCGAGAACCTGATGATGGGTGCCTATCTGCGCAAGGACCGCGACGGTGTGGCGCAGGACCTTGAACGCGTCTACGGCTATTTTCCACGGCTGAAGGAGCGGCTCGGCCAGCCGGCCGGGCAGCTTTCGGGCGGCGAGCAGCAGATGCTTGCGATCGGGCGGGCGCTGATGAACCGGCCGACCTTGCTGCTGCTGGACGAGCCGTCGCTCGGGCTGTCGCCGATCCTGGTGAAGGAGATCTTCACCATCATCCGCCGCGTCAATGAGGAGCAGGGCATGTCGATCCTGCTGGTCGAGCAGAATGCCAAGATCGCGCTGGAGACGGCGCATTACGGCTATGTGCTGGAGATCGGCCGCGTCGTCATGAACGACACCTGCGAACGGCTGTTGAATTCGCCCGATATCCAGGAGTTCTACCTCGGTGCCAAGGAAGCGGGCGCGCGGGGCGAGCGGCGCTGGAAAAAGAAGAAGACGTGGCGCTGAGGCATATCTGGCGTTGACGAAGGTTGGCGTCGACTAAAGTTGGCCGAGGAAGGTTTGGCGCTAAAAGCGAGTTGGAGCTAGATTTCAGGCCTGCTTCGCGAACAAGACCGGCATTCGGGCCGGCGGGCGAGGCAAGCGGCAGAGGAGGGAGCGCGCATGGCAGGACCAGCGGTGCTGACGGTTGCCGACACGATCGCGAGGAGCTTTCTGCTCGCGGTGCAAACGCGTGGCGACAGGCCCGCGATCCGCGAAAAGAAGTTCGGCATCTGGCAGCCGACCAGCTGGCGCGAATGGCTGCAGATCTCCAAGGACATCGCCTTCGGCCTGCATGCGACCGGCTTCCGTCCCGGCGATGTCGCCTCGATCATCGCCAACGCGGTGCCGGAATGGGTTTATGCCGACATGGGCATCCTGTGCGCTGGCGGCGTGTCCTCCGGCATCTATCCGACCGATTCGGCGGCGCAGGTCGAATACCTCGTCAATGATTCCCAGACGCGGGTGATGTTCGTCGAGGACGAGGAGCAGCTCGACAAGGTGCTGACCTGCCGGTCGCGCTGTCCGACGCTGGAGAAGATCGTCGTGTTCGACATGGAGGGCCTCTCCGGGTTCTCCGATCCGATGGTGCTGTCGCTCGCCGAATTCACCGCGCTCGGCCGCAATCATGCGCAGGGCAATGACGCCTTGTGGGATGAAATGACCGGCAGCCGCACCGCCTCCGATCTCGCGATCCTGGTCTATACGTCGGGCACGACAGGCCCGCCCAAGGGCGCGATGCATTCCAACCGCAGCGTGACGCACCAGATGCGCCACGCCAACGATCTCTATCCCTCGACCGACAGCGAGGAGCGGCTGGTGTTCCTGCCGCTCTGCCATGTCGCCGAGCGGGTCGGCGGCTACTACATCTCGCTCGCGCTGGGTTCGGTGATGAATTTCGCCGAGAGCCCGGAGACGGTGCCGGACAATTTGCGCGAGGTGCAGCCGACTGCATTCCTTGCGGTGCCCCGGATCTGGGAGAAGTTCTATTCCGGCATCACCATCGCGCTAAAGGACGCGACCCCGTTCCAGAACTGGATGTATGCCCGGGCGCTCGCGATCGGCAACCGGATGACCGAGTGCCGGCTGGAGGGCGAGGCGCCGCCGCTGTCGCTGCGGCTCGCCAACCGCGCGGCCTATTGGCTGGTGTTCCGCAACATCCGCCGCATGCTCGGGCTCGACCGTTGCCGGATCGCACTGACCGGCGCGGCGCCGATCTCGCCGGATCTGATTCGGTGGTATCTCGCGCTCGGCATCGACATGCGCGAGGTCTACGGCCAGACCGAGAATTGCGGCGTCGCGACCATGATGCCGGCGGACCGCATCAAGCTCGGCTCAGTCGGCAAAGCCGCGCCCTGGGGCGAGGTGATGATCTGTCCGAAAGGCGAGATCCTGATCAAGGGCGACTTCCTGTTCATGGGCTATCTCAACCAGCCGGAGAAGACCGCCGAGACGATCGACGCGAAGGGCTGGCTGCACACCGGCGACGTCGGCGCGATCGACAATGAAGGCTATGTGAAGATCACCGACCGGATGAAGGACATCATCATCACCTCCGGCGGCAAGAACATCACGCCGTCCGAGATCGAGAACCAGCTGAAATTCTCGCCCTACGTCTCCGATGCGGTCGTGATCGGCGACAAGCGGCCGTATCTCACCTGCCTGATCATGATCGATCAGGAGAATGTCGAGAAATACGCCCAGGACCAGGATATCCCCTTCACCAACTACGCGAGCCTGTGCCGGGCCCGCGAGATCCAGGACCTGATTCACCGCGAGGTCGAGGCGGTCAACACGAAGTTCGCGCGGGTCGAGACCATCAAGAGATTCTTCCTGATCGAGCGCCAGCTCACGCCCGAGGACGAGGAGCTGACGCCGACCATGAAGCTGAAGCGCAATTTCGTGAACAAGCGCTACGCGGCCGAGATCGACGCCATGTATGGCGCGCGGGCGGTGGCCTAGCCGGAGAGAAGGAATTGGCGAAGGAGCGAGCAGGCCCGACCCTTCGCTCAACATGGGCCATGTAAGGAGGAGACTGCAATGTCGAAATCGCTGAAGGCGCTGGGCCTTGCGGTGAGCGCGCTGGCGCTGACCTGTCTGCCGGCCGCAGCCCAGACCAAGGTCACCAATGAAGGCATCTCGCCGACCGAGATCGTGATCGGAACGCATCAGGATTTGTCCGGCCCGATCAAGGTCTGGGGCGTCCCGGTGTCCAACGGCATGAAGATGGCGGTAGAGGAAATCAACGCCAGCGGCGGCATCAACGGCCGTAAGATCAAGATGATCCTGGAGGACAACGGCTACGACCCGAAGAAGGCCGTGCTGGCCTCGCAGAAGATGGTCGAGCGCGACAAGGTCTTCGCGATGATCGGCCCAATGGGATCGCCGACCGTGCTCGCCGCGCAGGACATCCTGTTCGATGCCGGCGTGCTGCAGCTGTTCCCGCTGACCGCCGCCGAATTCACCTTCAAGTTCGATCCCGCCAAGCCGCAGGAACGGCTGAAGTTCAACAACCTGCTGCCCTATGTCGAGAGCACACGCGCCGCGATCAAATACATGATGGAGTGGAAGAACTTCAAGAAGCCCTGCATCATGCACCAGGACGACGAGTACGGTAAGAACGTGCTCGACGGCTTCACCCAGCAGCTCGGTGCGATGAAGGTGCAGCCGGCCTCGGTCACGAGCTACAAGCGCGGCGCCTCCGACTTCTCGGCGCAGGTCGCCAAGATGAAGTCCGACGGCTGCGACCTCGTCGTGCTCGGCACCGTGATCCGCGAGACCATCGGCGCCATGAACGAGGCGAAGAAGCTCGGCTGGGACGTCACCTTCCTCGGCGCCACGCCGACCAACGTGCTCGAAGTGCCGGCGCTCGGCAAGGAAGCCGTCGAAGGCCTCTACGCAGCGTCGGGCTTCGAGATTCCCTACGAGGACACGGCCAAGGGCAAGGTGAAGGACTGGCTCCTCAACTACAAGAAGATGTTCAATAGCGAGGCCAACACGCAGGCGATCATCGGCTACAACGCGGTGATGACCTTCGCGTTCTACGCGCAGAAGGCGGGCAAGGACCTCACCGGCCAGAAGATGCTCGACGCGCTGGAGTCAGGCGACAAGTTCCTCGACATCTTCAGCTCGCCGCCGACCAAGTTCTCCAAGACCGATCATCTCGCCAACACCATCACCCAGGTGCAGCAGGTCAAGGGCGGCCGCTGGGTGCTGGTGAAGGATAATTTGATGTTCTGAGCGGTCCAGCACTGCAACCGGGCGTCATTGCGAGCGAAGCGAAGCAATCCATTCCGCAGCTTGTGCGGACCGATGGATTGCTTCGTCGCTTCGCTTCTCGCAATGACGGAAGCGGATTCCCATCGTTTCGTTCAATTCATCCCCGCCGTCGGCCGCCACGCGGCCTCGGTGACGAGCGGCGCATCGACATAGCGGCTGACGCCGTTCTGGTCGATCACGAAGGTCGGCCGAAAACGCCTGATGTCAGCGTCCTCGATCATCGCCATGCGGCGATTGTCGAGCGTCAGCCAGTGGCCGTCGAGCCGCGCCGCGACCACGGCATGGTCCTCGTCACCGAGCAGGTCATGCATCACGACGATGCGCAAATCTTCCGGCGCGACGCCGGCCTTGCCGAGCGCCACGAATTTCGCGATCGCATAGTCTTCGCAATCGCCGCTGCCGCGGGCGAAGGTGGCGAGCGGCGTGGCCCAGACGTCGGGTTCGCCATAAGTCGCGAGATCGCTGCCCGGGCGGATAGCCAGATTGATCGCGCGGTTAATCTCGCCGAGACGGGCGCGGCCGGTGCGCGCGCGTCCGGCATCGACGATTGCCAGGAATCGCAGCGCCTCCGGCGACGTACATCCTGCGCGGTCGCTCTCGCAAGCTGCGAGCTGCACCAATTCGTCGGCAAGCTGGCGCTGCACGCTGAGCCATTTGTCGCGCAGGCCGCCGCCGGCAAGCAGGCTGGTCGACAGGCCGAACGGCTCGGTCGACTTTCTGAGCAGTGTCGCCGGGCCGGGCGAAAGCACCGAGGCGGCATTGAGCTCGGCAATCGGCGCGGCCATGGCCAGGCCGAAGCCCAGCATGACGGCACGCAGCGCAAACGAGCGAAGCGAGTTACCCATGTGACACCCCCTGTCCGCTCATCGACGGGTGGATACTGCACCGCGCACGCGACCGGATCGTTTCATGCCGACAGCATGGCCAACGATCCCTTCGAATCGACTTAAGATGTGGGGAAACCGGGCAGGAGGCTAAAGGGCCTGTGGTCCGGGTCCCGAAAACTTTACCGGTTTGTGAAACGAACCGGCGAACCTTTTTCCACCGCGAAACGCCTCATCCTTGCCTTCTGGTTAACCCGGCCGGTCCGCGCACGGGATAGCTGCGATTTGTAAGCCAGGTCACAGCTTTAGCCGGAAAATTGGGGTCAAATGCCCTCTCGGGGCTGCGGGGAAATAAAGGCAAGTAGAGAAATGCAGGTCAATACCACGAATACGTGGCTCAGTACCCATCTTGGCTTAAATCCCATCTCATGGTACCGTCCGGTAAGCCCGGACTACACGACTCATCTGAGAGTGAGCCAAGTCACACCCAGTCAAACCGCGCAATCAGAGCACCTTGCGAAAGCACAGGATGGTTTCGCGAAGCTTTATCCGATGATATGCAGGCGTAATCATTCGGATATTCTACCAATATTAACCTTCGTGCGGTGATCCGCAGTGAACTTTGTCGAGAAATTCGACGGCTATTTGCCGAACACGGACGCTTATGCCCGTGGATCGGTACACGTCGACAGCGTTTCCACGCATGCTCCGCCCGGCGCGATCACCGTCGACGACGGGCATTTGCTGTTCACCGGCGACTTCAAGCGGACCGGGCTCGATCTCGTCATCTCGAAGGACGACCGGGAACTCGTCCTGCACGACTACTTCAAGGGCGAGAAGCACGCGGCCCTGGCGTCGCCTGAAGGCGCGCATCTCACCGGCGACCTCGTCAACGCGCTCACCGGCTACACCCAATATGCACAGGCCGGCGGCGCGGCCGAGCCGGCCAAGGTCATCGGCCATGTCACCAAGCTGGCGGGCAACGCCACCGCGATCCGCAACGGCGTCGCGATCGTCCTGAACCAGGGCGACAACGTCAACAAGGGTGACGTGGTGCAGTCCGGCAGCGACTCGACGCTCGGCATCACCTTCATCGACGGCACCGTGTTCGGTCTTGGACCGAATGCCAAGATGGTGCTGAACGAGATGATCTACGACCCGAACGGGTCGAGCAATTCGTCGCTGATGAGCCTCGTCTCAGGCACGATCTCGTTCGTTGCCGGCGCGACCGCCAAGCATGGCGACATGAAGGTCGATACGCCGGTCGCGACCATGGGTATCCGCGGCACCGCGGTGCTGGTCGAGATCGATTTCGACGTCCAGGGCACAGGTGGCGTGCCGCCGGCCAAGTTCCAGGTGCTGGTCGAGCCCGACGGCACCACCGGCTCCTACATCCTGTTCGACAAGACGACGCTCAATCCGATCGCGACCGTCGATCAGGCCGGCACCCAGACCATTGTCAACGGCCAGGGTAGCGTCAGCTTCGTCTCGTCGGCACAACTGTCGACCGACGCGCAGAAGCTGATCTCCGACGTCTTCGCGCTGAAGTTCACCGACAATTCGAATCCCAACACCAAGCTCACGACGAACTTCACCGACAGCGTCGTCCCGGTCACGATCGGCCTGAAGCTCGCCACCGGCGACGCCTTCGTGCCGATCAACTTTCTGCTGGGTTTGACCAACAATTCCGGATCGCAGGCCGCTGCCCCCAAGTCCGACCACATAGCCGGGGCGCCGCATGTCGTGACACAGAATGGGGCGTTCAGCGAACAGGCCGGGCAGACCCACAGCACGCTGTTCGACACGGTGAACGGCCAGATCACCTGGGTGGACGTCAACCTCGGCGACAAGCCGACTGCAGCCATCAACTTCAGCACGTTCAGCTACCACGACGCCGGCGGCAACGACGTCACCTCGTCGCTGACGGCGGCGGAACAGGCGGCCATCGCGGCCGTCGAGGTCCCGGTGCTGCTCGAACCCAATCCGCTGAACAACAACATCGGCTCGGCGACCTGGACTTACAGCCTTGCCGACGGCGCCTTCGACTTCCTCGCCGCCGGCGAGACGCTGACGCTCACCTATATGGTGCGCGTCGATAACAACTACGCGCTGAGCAACGAGACCGCGTTCAAGACCATCACCATCACGATCACCGGCACCAACGACACGCCGGTCGTGACGTCCTCGGCACAGGTCGGTTCGATCACCGAACTGCCATGGACGACGAATTCCGCCGTGCCCGACACGGCGCATGGCACGGTGACGTTTACCGATGCCGATTTGACCGACACGCACACGGTCGCCATCACCGGCGTCACCGCAACCGGCTTCACAGGCGGAATTCCCAGCCAAGCCACCATGCTGAGCTGGCTGTCGCTGGGCACACTGACCGATTCGACCGACGGCGTGATGGGATCGCGCTCGTGGACGTTTTCGGCCGCCGACAAGAGTTTTGATTATCTCGCCGTCGGCGAGACGCTGACGCTGATCTACACGGTCCAGATCGACGACCATCATGGTGGCGTCGTTACGGTCCCCGTCACGATCACGATCGTCGGCACCGACGACAAGCCGGTGATCACCTCGCCGACCCAGGCGGCCGCCATCACCGAGGCCGAGAGTGTGACCGGTTCGGCGAACCCGGATACCGCGTCCGGCACTGTGACCTTCACCGATGCTGATCTCAGCGACACCCACAGCATCACCGTGGCCGGTGTCACCGAAACGGGCGTGACCACCGGGCTTCCCGATCAGGCGACGATCCTGAGCTGGCTCTCGCTCGGCACGCTGAAGGATACGACCGGCGGCGTCACCGGATCCAATGCCTGGACGTTCTCGGCCGCCGACAAGAATTTCGACTATCTGGCGGCCGGCGAGAAGCTGACGCTGACCTATCTGATCCAGGTCGACGACCACCATGGCGGCGTCGTCACCCAGCCCGTCACGATCACCATCACGGGCACCAACGACACCCCGACCTTCACATCGGAACCGTCGACCACCTCGGTGCCCGAGGCGATCGGCGAGACCGGCTCGACCAAGCCGGACGTGGCCCAAGGCGTGGTGGCGTTTGCCGACGTCGATCTCAGCGACACCCATACCGTGTCCATCACTGGCGTCGCGGAAACCGGCACGACCACGGGCCTGCCTGAGGACGAGTCCACGATCCTGAACTGGCTCTCGCTGGGGACGCTGACGGATTCGACCGGCCATGTGAATGGATCGCAGGCCTGGACCTTCTCGGCCGCGGACCAGAATTTCGACTATCTCGCCGCCGGCGAGACGTTGACGCTGACCTACACCGTCAAAATCGACGACCATCATGGCGGCGTGATCAGCCAACCGGTGACAATCACGATCGTCGGCAGCAATGACGCGCCCACCGTCACGTCGGCGCCGCAGACCGCCACTATTCCCGAGCAGCCCGACACGACGGGTTCATCCAAGCCGGACGTCGCATCGGGCGTGGTGGGATTTGCCGATGTCGATCTCAGCGATGCTCACATCGTATCCATCACCGGCGTGACCGAATCCGGGGCGACCGCGGGCCTGCCCGAGGACCAGTCCACCATCCTGAACTGGCTCTCGCTGGGGACGCTGACGGATTCGACCGGCCATGTGAACGGATCGCAGACCTGGGCCTTCTCGGCCGCAGACCAGAATTTCGACTATCTGGCCGCCGGCGAGACGCTGACGCTGACCTACACGATCCAGATCGACGACCAACATGGCGGCGTCATCACCCAGCCCGTGACGATCACGATCAACGGCGCCAACGACGCGCCGACGCTGGCTGACGTCAACGCCGGCACGCTCACCGATACCGCTGCTGACGACACGTTCAGCCCGCTCACCGGCGCGCTGCACGGCCATGACGTCGACGACGGCGAGACCGCGACGCTAACCTATGCCGCGCTCAATTCGGACCACGTCGCGGTCAACTCGTCGATCGCGGGCCTCTACGGCTCGCTCACCGTCAACGCCGACGGCACCTACAGCTATGTTCCCGACGCCGCCGCGATCAACGCGCTGGCCAAGGGCACCTATGCCGACACGTTCACCGTCGAGACCATCGATGTGCATGGCGCGACCGGGACTGCGACGCTGACGGTCGATGTCGTCGGCGCCAACGACGCGCCGGTGATCCATACCGACAACATCAGCATCACCGACAATCCCAACGGGACCGAAACGATCTCCGGCCTGACCGTCACGGATGTCGATGCCGGCGCCAACGAGAACTTCACCCTGGCGGCCGCGACGAACCCCGGTTCGGGCAGCAGCGTCGCGCCGCCAGTGCTGCTCGGCCATCTCCCGGATATCAACACCGCGCTCGGGTCGCCGGGCCTTGTCTACAACCCGGGCCAGACCCCGCCGGCGACCGACAAGATCGCGCTCTCCGTGACCGACGGCCATGGCGCGAGCGATACGGTCAACCTGATCTTCAACGTCCAGCAAAATCCGTCTCAGCCGGTGACGCTGACTGGCACCAGCGACAAGGACGTGTTCTTCGGATCGGGCTATCAGGACAAGTTCGTGTTTGCGCCGAACTTCAATCACGACACGATCCTGAACTTTACGCCGGGCCAGGACCAAATCGACCTGTCCACGGTCGTCTCGACAAGCACCTTCAGCAGCTGGTTCGATCAGAATGTGACGACGTCGCCGACGAATTCGGCGGATACGCTGATCACGGTCGATAGTGCGGACACGATCACGTTGCACAATGTCTCGAAGGCGAGTTTGCATCAGAGCGACTTCATCATTCATTATACGTGATGGGCGTCGGCCTCCTGAAAAGGCCGACCGGATCCGGCATTGCGCAACGTCTGCTCGATTGGAACTACTCTCCGCGCGTGATATCCAGACGGTATGAGACGGCTGAAGGCGATACGAAGGTGGTTCGGACGGCGCTTCGGCTATGCGCGGCTGGCCTGCGTGGCGCTGTTGATCGGCATTGCCGCGCTGCGGATCGCTGATCCGGCTCCGGTTCAGGAGCTTCGCGTCAGGACATTCGATACCTTCCAGGTGATCGAACCGCGCCAGAAGACCGCGCGGCCGGTCACCATCGTCGATATCGACGAGAAGAGCCTCGCTGACCCCCGGCTCGGGCAATGGCCGTGGCCGCGGACGCGACTCGCCGACATCGTCATCAACCTCACCCGGCTCGGCGCCGTGGTGATCGCGTTCGACGCGGTGTTCTCCGAGCCCGACCGCCTCAACCCCGATATCGCGGCCGATACCTTCAGCAGCCTAGATGAGGAGATGCGCGCCAGGCTGCGGCAGCTGCCGAGCAACGACAGCATCCTGGCCGACGCCATCAAGAACTCGCGTGTGGTGCTCGGCGAGTCCGGCGGCCCCAACGTGCGCGCCGACCTCAACGAAAAGCTGCCGGTCACCGGGCTTGCGATGCTCGGCGAGGAGCCGCAGCGCTTCATGTTCCAGTTTCCGGGATTGTTGCGCAACGTGCCGGTGCTCGAGGAGGCCGCGGCCGGGCGAGGTCTGTTTACGATCAGGCCGGAACGCGACGGCATCGTCAGGCGGGTGCCGATGATGATGGTCGCGCAGGGCATCACCATGCCGTCGCTGACCTTCGAAATGCTGCGGGTGGCGGGCGGCTCGGGCACCATCCTGATCAAGGCCGACAAGGCCGGCATCCAGAGCCTCGGGATCAAGGGTTTTGCGATCCCGACCGATCTCTATGGCCAGCTCTGGATCCACTATGCGCGCCGTGACCCCTCGATCTACGTCTCGGCCGTCGACGTACTGGACGGGCGGGTGCCGCCGGACAGGATCGCCGGCAAGCTGATCCTGATCGGCACCTCCTCGGTCGGGCTCAACGACATCAAGACCACGCCGGTGACGCCGGCGATGCCCGGGGTCGAGGTTCACGCCCAGGTGCTGGAGAGCGCGCTGACCGGTGACGTGGTTTCGCAACCGAACTACGGCATCGGCATCGAGTTCTTCGCGGCGCTGATCATGGGGCTGCTGGTCATCGCCTTCGCGCCGAAGTTCGGCCCGATCACGCTGGTCGTCGTCGGCGGGATGTTCGCTTCGGTGCTGACCGGCACCTCCTGGTATTTCTATTCCCAGCACCGGCTTCTGATCGATTTCACCTATCCGCTGATGTCGACCACGGCGATCTATCTCACGCTGATCTTCTCCGCCTTCGTGCGCGAACAGCAGCAGCGCCGGCAGATCAGGTCGCAATTCGTGCAGTACATGTCGCCCGCGCTGGTCGAGCAGCTGGCGCAATCGCCGGAGCGGCTCGTGCTCGGCGGCGAGGAGCGCGAGATGACCATCATGTTCTCGGACATGCGCGGCTTCACCTCGATCTCGGAAACCTACAAGCGCGATCCGCAAGGCCTCACGACGCTGATGAACCGTTTCCTCACCCCGCTTTCCAACGCGATCCTTGCCCGCAAGGGCACCATCGACAAATACATGGGTGACGCCATCATGGCGTTCTGGAACGCACCGCTCGACGACAAGCAGCACCAGCTCAACGCCTGCGACGCCGCGCTCGACATGCTGGAACGCGTCGACGACCTCAACCGTGCGCGCGAGCAGGAGGCCCAGGAGGGCGGCCACATCTATGTGCCGCTCAACATCGGGGTCGGTCTCAACACCGGCACCTGCGTGGTCGGCAATATGGGCTCCGATGTGCGCTTCGACTATTCGGTGTTCGGCGACAGTGTCAATCTGGCCTCGCGGCTGGAGGGGCAGTCCAAGGAATACGGCTTCCCGATCATCGTGGGATCGAAGACCGCGCTCGCGGTGAAGGAGAAGTTCGCGATCCTCGAACTCGACTTCATCATGGTGAAGGGCAAGAAGGAGCCCGAGGTGATCTATGCGATCGCCGGCCGCGAGGACGTGGCCGGTTCCGGCCGCTTCCAGCGGCTGCGCAACCTGACCATCGAGATGCTCGCCTGCTACCGCAGCCGCGACTGGGACGGTGCGCTCGCCGCGATCGAGCGCGGCCGCAAGACCGACGAGGCGCAGACGCTGCAATATCTCTATCGCCTTTACGAGGCGCGCATCCGCTCCTTCCAGAAGGAGCCGCCGCCGGACGATTGGGACGGCGCCTTCGCGTTGACGACGAAATAGGCGCCACACCACTGTCGTCCCGGCGAAAGCCGGGACCCATAACCACAAATGGGTGTTGTTAGAAAGCCGTCTCGCCGCTTGCGTATTGCGCCGGCTGCGGCGTATGGGTCCCGGCTTTCGCCGGGACGACGAGAGATCTACTCTAGTCCGATCTGCGTCAGATCCTGGAACCAGTGCTGCGCTTGCACGAAGGTTTTCACCTTCGGCGACAGCGCGTGCGGATTGGTGTCGTGCACCACCCACACCAGCGCGGCATCGTCGACGATCAGCGCGTGCGCCTGCGCCAGCAGCGCATCCTGTTTCGCGCTGTCGAAGGTCTGTTTGGCCTCGTCGATCAGCGCGTCGACCTTCGGATTCTTGTAGCCGCCCCAGTTGACGCCTGTCGGCGCCACCTGGCCGGAATGGAAGAACCGCACGATGGCATAGAGCGGATCCGAGGTGACATAGGCGATGTTGTTGGCGGTGATGCCGGCGTTCATCTCGTCGGCGGCGCCCTTGCGCCAGTGCGAATAGAGCGTCTCGAGCTCGACCACCTTGAAGTCGATATCGATGCCGATCTCCTTGAAGCTCTGCTGCAGGAATTCATTCATCGGCAGCGACAGCATCTGCCCGGTGCCGCCCTGGGCGATGATGAAGGTGGTCTTCAGCGGCTTGTCCTTGGAATAGCCGGCTTCCTCCACCAGCTTTTTCGCGGCCGCGAGGTCGTATTTCAGTTCGAAGCTCGGCTTGCCGAACCACGGGCTCGACGGGTCGACCTGGCCCTTGGCCGGCTTGGCGAGGTCGTTCATCAGGCCAACCACCGCATCGCGGTCGATCGCGAGGTTGAGCGCCTTGCGCAGGCGGATGTCGGTCCAGGGCGAGCCTGGCAGCACGCTCAGATGATAATTCCAGACATGCGGCGTCACGTTGTCGACGATCCTCATGCCGGCGGCCTTGAGCTGCGGCACGGCGTCGGGCGCCGGCGTCTCGATCAGGTCGACCTGGCCGGCCAGCAGCGCGTTGGTGCGGGTCAGCGCCTCCGGCATCGGGATCAGGATCAACTTGTCGACCTTCGCAAGCCGCTTCTTGTCCCAATAGTCCGGGTTCTTGGTCAGCTCGGCGAGCTCGCGCGGCACCAGCTTGGTCAGCTTGAACGGGCCGGTGCCGGAGGGCTGGCTCGCGAACTTGTCCCAGTCCTTGCCGAGCTTCTCATATTGCGCGGGGCTCGAGACCAGGAACCAGAGCATCTGGTAGGGGAAGAAAGAGTCGACCGTTTTGGTGGTGATCTCGATGGTCTGGTCGTCGATCTTGGCGTAGCTCGCGACCGAGGGCAGCCGGGTCTTGACCTGCGCGCTCTGCCGCTTGTCGAATTGCGGTGCCTTGTCGTTCAGCACCTTGTCGAGATTCCAGATCACCGCGTCGGCGTTGAAGTCGCTGCCGTCGTGGAATTTCACGCCCTTGCGCAGGGTGAAGCGCCACTTGGTCTTGTCGTTGTCATCGACCTTCCATTCGGTCGCAAGCCCGGGCACCAGTTTGCCCGGCCGGTCGGCAACGTCCATCTCCCAGGCCACCAGCGGATCGTAGATCGTGTAGGCCGTGAACTGATAGGCGCCGGCGCCGCGATCGGGCTGGCCGGTCGTCAGCGGAATGTCGGCCATCGAAATGCCGTAGCGCACAATGGACTCTGCTCGCGCGGATATGGCCGGCCAGCCCGCGGTCAGGGCGAGCGCCATTGCCGCCGTCAGGATCGAATTGCGCGCGCGCATGTGCAGGCTCCGTTGGTGGGAAGTCGGGGCCAAATCCTGCAAGCATGATGCCAGAATAGGCATCTTCGCACGGTTGGGGCGCGAGGTGGGAAGAAATGACGCGCCCGGCGGTTATTTGCTGAAGAACTATTCCCCTTGGCACAGGCATTGCATACGCTTGCTCAAGAAATAATCACTAAAACGTCACCAGACTTCGAAGGGGTTGCTCAGATGCGTAACAGGAAGACCAATGCGACGGCGATCATGCTGGCGCTTGCGATCGCCAATTGTGTGCCGGCGATCGCCAGCGCCGAGACCGTGCTGCGCATTGGCATGACGGCTGCCGATATTCCGCGCACGCTCGGGCAGCCCGACCAGGGTTTTGAGGGCAATCGCTTCACCGGGCTCACGATGTATGACGCGCTGACGATGTGGGACCTGTCGTCGTCGGACAAGGCGAGCGCGCTGATCCCGGGCCTCGCCACCGAGTGGAAGGTCGACGATGCCGACAAGACCAAGTGGGTCTTCAAGCTGCGTCCCGGCGTCAGCTTTCACGACGGCTCACTGTTCAATGCCGACGCCGTGGTCTGGAACGTCGACAAGGTGCTGAAGCAGGACGCGCCGCAATACGATGCGAGCCAGGTCGGCGTCACCGCCTCGCGCATGCCGACCTTGGTCTCGGCGCGCAAGATCGACGACATGACGGTGGAGCTGACCACCAAGGAGCCGGACAGCTTTCTGCCGATCAACCTCACCAATTTGTTCATGGCGAGCCCGGCCAAGTGGCAGAAATTCTACGACAAGGCCGAAGGCGCCGACGCCAAGGCGAAGTCGCAGGCCGCATGGGCCGCGTTCGCCAAGGACGCGTCGGGCACCGGCCCGTGGAAGATGTCGAGCTTCACCCCGCGCGAGCGGCTCGAGCTGGTGAAGAACGAGAACTACTGGGACAAGGCCCGCGTGCCGAAGACCGACAAGATGGTGCTGTTGCCGATGCCCGAGGCCAACGCGCGCACCGCGGCGCTACTGTCGGGGCAGGTCAACTGGATCGAGGCGCCGGCGCCCGACGCACTGCCCGAGATCAAGCAGCGTGGTTTCAATCTGTATTCCAACGAGGAGCCGCATGTCTGGCCGTGGCAGTTCTCCCGCGTCGAGGGTTCGCCGTGGAACGACATCCGGGTCCGCAAGGCCGCCAACCTCTGCGTCGATCGCGAAGGGCTGCGTGACGGCCTGCTCGCGGGGCTGATGGTGCCGGCCACCGGCACGTTCGAGCCCGGCCATCCCTGGCGCGGCAACCCGACCTTCCAGATCAAGTACGACAAGCCGGCCGCGCAGAAGCTGATGCAGGAGGCCGGCTTCGGTCCGAACAAGAAGCTGACGGTCAAGATCCAGACCTCGGCGTCGGGCTCGGGCCAGATGCTGCCGCTGCCGATGAACGAGTATCTGCAACAGGCTCTGGCCGAGTGCTACTTCGATGTGCAGCTCGACGTCATCGAGTGGAATACGCTGTTCACCAACTGGCGGCGCGGCGCCAAGGATCCGTCGGCCAACGGATCGAACGCGACCAACGTCACCTATGCGGCGATGGATCCGTTCTTCGCGCTGGTGCGCTTCCTGCAATCGGGCATGGCGCCGCCGGTCTCGAACAATTGGGGCTTCATCGACAATCCGAAGTTCGATGAGCTGGTGAAGAAGGCTCGCCAGACCTTCGAACCGGCGGCGCGCGACGCTGCGCTCGCCGAACTGCACGCGGCCTCGGTCGACGATGCGGCGTTCCTGTACGTCGCTCACGACGTTGCGCCGCGCGCGATGAGCCCGAAGGTCAAGGGCTTCGTGCAGCCGAAGAGCTGGTTCGTCGACTTCTCGCCGGTCTCGGTCGTGCCGTGACGGGTTAGCGACATACTCGGTGCACCCTCTCCCCTTGTGGGAGAGGGTGGCTTCGCGACAGCGAAGCCGGGTGAGGGGGTGTCTCCGCGGACGCTCCTCTCCGATCCAAAATGACGTTATCCGCGGATAGAACCCCTCATCCGGCGCGCTCTGCGCGCCACCTTCTCCCACAAGGGGAGAAGGAAGAAAGAACCCAACGTGCTCGCCTATACGTCCAGACGGATCGTCTACGTCATTCCGATCGTGCTCAGCGTTGCGCTGGTGTGCTTCCTCTTGGTGCACATTACGCCCGGCGACCCCTTGGTCGCGGTGTTGCCGGCCGATGCCTCGCAGGAGCTCGCCGCGCAGTTGCGAAGCGCCTACGGCTTCGATCGTCCATTGCCGGTGCAGTTTGGCCTGTGGCTGTGGCGCGCGATCCATGGCGATCTCGGCAATTCGATCGCCACCGGGCGGCCGGTGCTGTCGGAGGTGATGCGCGCGGTCGGCAACACCGTGATGCTGGCGATTGCGGCCGCGATGATCGGCTTCACGCTCGGCCTGCTGTTCGGGTTGATCGCCGGCTATTTCCGCGACACCTGGGTCGACAAGGTCGCGACGTCGGTTGCCATCGCCGGCGTCTCGCTGCCGCATTACTGGCTCGGCATGGTGCTGGTCATCATCTTCTCGGTGCAGCTCAACTGGCTGCCTGCGGTCGGCGCCGGTCCCGGTGGCTCCGGCGCCTGGGCGTGGGACTGGGAGCATCTGCGCTATCTGGTGCTGCCGGCGATCACCACCTCGGTGATCCCGATGGGTATCGTCACCCGCACGGTGCGCGCGCTGACCGGCGACATCCTGAGCCAGGATTTTGTCGAGGCGCTGCGCGCCAAGGGCCTGCGCGAGACCGGCGTATTTCGTCACGTCATCAAGAACGCGGCGCCGACCGCGCTTGCGGTGATGGGCTTGCAGCTCGGTTACATGCTCGGCGGCTCGATCCTGATCGAGACCGTGTTCTCGTGGCCGGGCTCGGGGCTCCTGCTGAACTCGGCGATCTTCCAGCGCGATCTGCCGCTGCTGCAGGGCACGATCCTGGTGCTGGCGCTGTTCTTCGTGCTGCTCAATCTCCTGGTCGACATCGCGCAGGCCGCGATCGATCCGCGCATCAAGCGGAGCTGAGCATGATCCGGAAAAGTGGGGACCGGTTTTCCGACAAGATCATGCTCCAACAAAGAGCCAGCGCATGAGCGCGATGTCAGATACTGCATTGCAGGCCGCGCCCGCGACCAAGGCACGCGGCTACTGGGCGACGGTTGGGCGCCGCATCAGGCGCGACAAGGTCAGCATGGCCTGCGCCACCATCCTGGTGCTGATCTTCGCCTCCGCGCTGCTGGCACCATGGCTGCATCTCGCCGATCCCTATCAGGGCTCGATGATCCGTCGTCTCCGCCACATCGGCACGCCGGGCTATCCGCTCGGCACCGACGAGCTCGGCCGCGATATGCTGGCGCGGCTGATCTATGGCGGACGGTTATCGCTGGTCATCGGCATCCTGCCGGTGATCCTCGCCTTCATGATCGGCACCTCGCTCGGCCTCGTCGCCGGTTATGTCGGCGGCAAGCTCAACACCGCGATCATGCGCACCGTCGACGTGTTCTACGCCTTCCCGTCGGTGTTGCTGGCGATCGCGATCTCGGGTGCGCTCGGCGCCGGCATAACCAATTCGATCGTGTCGCTGACCATCGTGTTCGTGCCGCAGATCACCCGCGTCGCCGAAAGCGTCACCACCGGTGTCCGCAACATGGATTTCGTTGAGGCGGCGCGCGCATCCGGCGCCGGTCCTTTCACCATCATGCGCGTGCACATGCTCGGCAATGTGCTCGGCCCGATCTTCGTCTACGCCACCGGCCTGATCTCGGTGTCGATGATCCTGGCCGCCGGTCTCTCCTTCCTCGGGCTCGGCACCAAGCCGCCGGAGCCGGAATGGGGCTTGATGCTGAACACGCTGCGCACCGCGATCTATGTCAATCCATGGGTCGCAGCGCTGCCGGGCGCGATGATCTTCGCGGTCTCGATCTGCTTCAATCTGCTCAGCGACGGCATGCGCAGCGCCATGGACATCAGGAATTAGAGCATGAGCGAGGCCAATCTCTCCGTCGATATGCTGGAGCCGGTCGCCGATATCGGCGGCGCAGCGCAGCCGCTGCTGCAGGTCAAGGGGTTGACCAAGCACTTCCCGGTGCGCGGCGGGCTGTTCAGCCCGCGCAAGACCGTGCGTGCCGTCGACGACGTCAGCTTCGCGGTCATGAAGGGTGAGACCGTCGGCATTGTCGGTGAATCCGGCTGCGGCAAGTCGACCACCGCGCGGCTGTTGATGCACCTGATGGCGCGCGATGCCGGCGACATCATCTTTGACGGCCGGCAGGTCGGCCCGGCGCTCTCGCTGCGCGAATTGCGGCGCGGCGTGCAGATGGTGTTCCAGGACAGCTACGCCTCGCTCAACCCGCGCCTCACCATCGAGGAGTCGATCGCCTTCGGACCAAAAGTCCACGGCATGGCCGACGACACGGCGCGGACGCTGGCGCGCGAACTGCTCGGCAAGGTGGGCTTACGGCCGGAGATCTTCGCCAACCGCTATCCACACGAAGTGTCCGGCGGCCAGCGCCAGCGCGTCAACATCGCCCGCGCGCTCGCGCTGTCGCCGCGGCTCGTGATCCTCGACGAGGCGGTTTCCGCGCTCGACAAATCGGTTGAGGCGCAGGTGCTCAATCTGCTCGCCGATCTGAAGCGCGAATTCGGCCTGACTTATCTGTTCATCAGCCACGATCTCAACGTGGTCCGCTACATCTCCGATCGCGTGCTTGTGATGTATCTCGGCGAGGTCGTCGAGCTCGGTCCGGTCGACGCGGTCTGGGACGCACCGGCGCATCCCTATACCCGCGCGTTGCTGGCGGCGATGCCGTCATCCGATCCCGACAGGCGCACCGAAGTGCCGCCGATCTCGGGCGATCCGCCCAATCCGATCGATCCGCCGGCCGGTTGTCGCTTCCACACCCGTTGTCCGTTTGCGGAGCCGCTCTGCGCAAACGACACGCCAAAACTCAGCGATCTCGATACAATGGGCCATCAAGCGGCGTGCTACATGGCCATTGCTGGCTCGGGGCACAGCCGCGCGCCGGCAAAAGCAAAAGGAGAAAACGCGGCATGACCAGACCAACCCCCAAGGACGTCAAGGTGATCGCGCACGTCGCCGACGTGCCTGCCGATGACGATGTCGCCACCCGCATCGCCAACTCGATCGGCCCGGCGTTCGACGGCTTCGCGCCGATCTCCGGCACGTTGCCGTTCGATCTCGAACCCGCGAGCTTCCTGCTGGCGCAGAAGGTGTCGAAATGAGCTCTGATCCGGCCCTGATGACGCTGACCGCGGTCGCCAAGGCGATTGCCGACAAGAAAGTCTCCTCGCACGAGGTGACGCGCGCTGTGCTGCATCGCATTGCCGAGTGGCAGCCGCGCCTCAACGCCTATATGGCGATCGAATCCGAACAGGCGCTTGCCGCCGCCACCGAGGCCGATGCCGCGCTCGCCAAGGGCAACAGCCGAGGCCCGCTACACGGCGTGCCGCTGGCGCACAAGGACATGTATTACGAGGCCGGCAAGGTCGTGACCTGCGGCTCGCTGATCCGCCGCGACTTCGTGCCGAAGACGACCGCGACGGCGTTGCAGCGGCTGAAGGATGCCGGGCAGGTCCGGCTCGGCTCGCTGCAGATGGTCGAGTTCGCCTATGGGCCGACCGGCCACAACGTGCATTACGGCGCGGTGCGCAATCCCTGGAATGTCGCGCACATCACCGGCGGCTCGTCGTCGGGCTCGGGCTCGGCGGTCGCGGCGAGGCTCACCTTTGCCGCGCTCGGTTCCGATACCGGCGGCTCGGTGCGGATGCCCGCGCATTTCTGCGGCGTCACTGGCCTCAAGACGACGGTCGGCCGCGTCAGCCGCGCCGGCGCAATGCCGCTGTCGCAGTCGCTCGACACCGTCGGTCCGCTGGCGCAGACCGCGGAGGACTGCGCGCTGCTGCTCGGCCTGATGGCTGGCGCCGACCCCGAGGATCTGACGGCGTCGACGCAGCCGGTGCCCGACTATCTGGCTGCAACGAGAGAGACACTGAAGGGCCTCAGGATCGGCGTCCCGACGGCGTTCTATGTCGACGACCTCGATCCCGAAGTGGCGCGTGTCCTCGACGAGACGGTGGCGACCCTGAAGAAGGAGGGCGCCGAGATCGTCAAGGTCGAGCTGCCGGATCAGCGCCAGCTCGGCGCCGCGTCGCAACTGGTGCTCGCGGCCGAAGCCGCGGCCTACCACAAGCGCTGGATGATCGAGCGGCCGCAGGATTACGGCGCGCAGGTCCTGATGCGGCTGCAGAACGGCCTCACCATTCCCGCGGTTACCTATCTCGAAGCAATGCGCTGGCGCGGGCCCGCGCTCGCCGCGCACAACGCGGCGGTCAGCGGGATCGATGCTGTCATCGCGCCGTCCTCGCCGGTGCCGGCGCCGACGATCGCCGAGAGCGATGTCGGCAACGGTCCGGGCGCGGAAGCGGTGATCCAGCGGCTGACGCGGTTCACCCGCCCGGTCAACTATCTCGGCTTGCCGTCGCTCTCGATCCCCTCGGGCTTCACCAAGGCGGGTCTGCCGGTCGGCATGCAGCTGATCGGCCGCTCCTTCGAGGAAGCGGTGTTGCTCCGGATCGGCGCCGCCTTCCAGCGCGCGACCGACTTCCACGCCAGGGTCCCCAAGCTCGCATGACCAATCTCGTCGAGATCAACAACCTCAACATCCGCTTCACCGGAGATCGCACGGTCCATGCCGTGAACGATCTCAGCCTACAGCTCGGCGAGGGCGAGGTGTTGGGGCTGCTCGGCGAGTCCGGCTCGGGCAAGAGCGTGACGCTGCGCGCGCTGATGCGGCTGTTGCCGAAGAAGCGCACGCAGATTTCCGGCAGCGTCAATGTGCTTGGCCGGGACGTGCTGGCGATGGATGACGAGGCGCTGTCCGCATTCCGCGGCCAGACCGTCTCGATGATCTTCCAGGAGCCTGCGCTGGCGCTCGATCCGGTCTACACCATCGGCCGCCAGATCGCGGAAACGGTGATGCGCCACGAAGGCAAGAGCGAGCGCGACGCCACAGCGCGCGCGCTCGAAATGCTCGAAGTGGTGAGGATCCCCTCCGCGAAGCGGCGGCTCGATTCCTATCCGCACGAGATGTCGGGCGGCATGCGCCAGCGTGCGATGATCGCGCTGGCGCTGGCCTGCAAGCCGAGGATCCTGCTGGCGGACGAGCCGACCACCGCGCTCGACGCCACCGTGCAGATCCAGATCCTGCTGCTGCTGCGCGAGCTGCAGCGCGAGTTCGGGATGTCCGTCATCTTCGTCACCCACGAC
Organism: Bradyrhizobium sp. B120; assembly: GCF_049075665.1. Taxonomy (NCBI): domain Bacteria; kingdom Pseudomonadati; phylum Pseudomonadota; class Alphaproteobacteria; order Hyphomicrobiales; family Nitrobacteraceae; genus Bradyrhizobium; species Bradyrhizobium sp. B120. Next base: position 641,358 of record NZ_CP185242.1, read on the forward strand.
ATCGGCGTTGCGATCGAGATCTGCGATCGGGTCGCGGTGATGTATGCCGGCCAGATCGTGGAGCAGGGCGCCTTGCGCGATATCGTGCGCACGCCGGTTCATCCCTATGCGAAGGGCCTGCTGGCCTCGACTATTCACGGCGCGATGCGCGGCCAGCGGCTCGAGACCATCCCGGGCACGCCGCCCTCGCTCGATCATGCGCCGGCCAGCTGCTCGTTTGCGCCACGCTGCAGATTCGCCGAGCCGCGCTGCAGTGAACGATTGCCGCCCAGCGTGCAAACCGCGCCCGGGCATCTGACGCGCTGCGTTCTCGCAGAACCGGCAGTCGCCGCGGGTTAGGATGCCCGCGCGACCGCGTCGGTAATCCAGCGTCTCACCGCCGCGATCCGCCTGTCCCGCGCCTGCTCGGTGCGGGAGACCAGGTAGATCGTCTCGTAATGCGCGGCCTCGAACGCAAACGGCGCCACCAGCCGCTTGCCGAAGCCCGGCCGCGTCTTGATCAGGGGTGCCATTGCGAGCGCCACGCCGAGCCCGTGTTCGGCGGCCTCCAGCATCGCCGGCACGCTGTCGAGCCACAGATGCCCGCGCGGGGCGAGATGCGGCAGCCCGGCCTCCTTCAGCCAGGCCGGCCACGCCCGCGGTTGCGTCGTGACATGGATCAGCACCTCGCGCGATAAGTCCGCAGGGTTCCGAAGCCCCGCCTTGACCATCGCCGGCGTGCAGACCGGCAACCCCTTGACCTGGACCAGCGGCTCGACCTTCAGCCCGGCCGCATGTTCCCGCCCGTAGCGGATCGCGACATCGACGCGCGAGCCGTTGAAGTCGGCATATTGGTGCGTGGCCTCGATCCGCAGCGTCAGTTGCGGATGCCTCCGCTTGAACTCCGGCAGCGCCGGCAGCAGCACGGCGCTGGTGAAGAACGGCAGTGAGCTGATCCACAGCTCACCGCTGGCCTCGCCGCGTTGCCGCAGCATGTCGCGGCTTGCCTCCTGCAGCGTCGCCAGCGCGGCCGACACCTTTGCAAGGTAACGTTCGCCGTCAGCGGTCAGGCGCACCGAGCGCGCGCCGCGGACGAACAGCTTGGTGCCGAACTGCTGCTCCAGTCCGCGGATCTGGTGGCTGATCGCCGACGGGCTCAACGACAGGTCGCGCGCGGCGCGGCGGAAGCTGAGCTGGGTTGCCGCGCGCTCGAAGGCGAGCAGCGCCGGCAGCGGCGGGATGGCTCGTGGATCCGGGGCATCCAATGGGTGAATCCTGTTCACCTGAAGTGATGAATGGCCTTTTGTCATGGCGGCTATTCTTGGATCAGATTGCCCCTACGCTCAATCCTGCTCACCTCAGGAGATCTCATCAGCCTTGGCTATCTTCGAACCGCTCGCCACGCCGCATCACTGGAAGCCCGCCGCGCTGGCGGCGGGGCCGTTCGCAGGCCTGCAGGGTGGCGCGGTCGCAAGCCTGTTGACCGCCGAGGTCGAGGCCATGCAGGTCCGCGCAACTGGGGTACCGCGATATCGGCGTCAGCCTGGTTCCTGCGGCCCACGCCGATGGCGGAATTGCGCACGCAAGTCGCCGTCGTGACCGAGGGCGGCCGGGTCAGCGTCGTCGACAACACGCTGTGGCCGGCCGGCGCGGAGCAGCCCTGTGCGACGGTGCGCGTGACGCTGTCGCGCGAACGTGCGGTCGAGATCCCCGGTTTTGGCGGCGGCGCAGCCGACCCGGTGGATCCCACGGTCTTTCCGTTGCGCAGCCCGCACGCGGTTCATGGCCGCAGCTGGTTCATGGACGCGATGGAAGCCCGTGCCGGCGGCGATGTCGCCTGGTTTCGCATGCATCATAGCGTGATCGCGGATGCCGGACCGCTGGCGCGCGTGCTCGGACCGGCCGACTGGACCCACGGCATCGCGCGCCCGGTGCAGAATGTGGTGGCCGACCCCAATCCGAACCTCGTGGTGCAGCTGTTCCGGCCACCGCGTGGCGAGTGGGTCGGCGTTCGCGCCGAGGCCCGCTGGCGCCCGGAGGCCGGGCTTGGCGTCGGCAGCGGGGTATTGCTCGATGTGGATGGCGAGATCGGTCGGGTCTCGATGTCGGTCATTCTCGTGCCCTTTCCGAGAAGCGCACCCGCTGCGGGTCCAGGTTCCGCGGCCGGTTAACCCTAATTATTCCGTCAACTGTCTGTGGGATCACAAAAATAGGTCGCAAACCATGCTTTGGTTCGCGCGACTTGAAATGGACGGTGGTCGCAAACGTCTGTACAACGTGGCGATCACGTAACTCTTTTGTTTTGCAGAGATCGGTTTTTATGGCAGCCGCGCCCGCTGTCCGGCGTTCCGAACTGGCTGAGGCGCTGCGCGCATGCCGCAGTGCCTTCATCGGCGTCGGCCTCATCAGTTGCATGATCAACCTGTTGTACCTGACAGGCTCGATGTTCATGCTGCAGGTCTACGACCGCGTGCTGCCGAGCCGCAGCGTTCCGACCCTGGTCGGCCTCGTCGCCATCGCCGCGGTCCTCTACATGGCCCAGGGCGTGCTCGATCTGTTGCGCGGACGGATCCTCGGCCGCGTCGGCACCTCGCTCGACGAAGCGCTCAATGCGCGGGTGTTCGACACCATCGTGCGGCTGCCGCTGATGGCCGGCAATCGCAGCGAGGGCCTGCAGCCGTTGCGCGACCTCGACAATGTGCGTTCCTTCCTCGGCAGCATGGGTCCCGGCGCGTTCTTCGACCTGCCCTGGCTGCCGTTCTACATGTTGATCTGCTTCGCGTTCCATTGGCTGCTCGGCGTCACGGCGCTGGTCGGCGCCGTCATCCTGGTGACGCTGACGCTGATCACCGAATACATGTCGCGCACGCCGGCCAGGGAAGCGATGTCGCTGGCGGCGCGGCGCAACGATCTCGCCGCTTCCAGCCGCCGCAACGCCGAAGTGCTCGTGGCGATGGGCATGGCCGGGCGGATGAACAAGCGCTGGAACGAAGCCAACGAGGAATATCTGTCCGGCAACCAGCGTGCGAGCGACGTGAGCGGCGGGCTCGGTGCGGTCGCCAAGGTGCTGCGCATGATGCTGCAGTCCGCCGTGCTCGCGGTCGGTGCCTATCTCGTGATCCACCAGGAGGCCACCGGCGGCATCATCATCGCCGGTTCGATCCTGAGCGCGCGGGCGCTGGCGCCGGTCGATCTCGCGATCGCGCATTGGAAGAGCTTCGTCGCCGCGCGGCAGAGCTGGCAGCGCCTCAACCGCCTGCTGCAGCAGATTCCGGCGCGGCCGGAGCAGACGCTGCTGCAGGCGCCGCAGAAGAAACTCTCGGTCGAGGCGGTGACCATGGTTGCGCCGGGCGACCAGCGCCCCATTGTGCAGGATGTCACCTTCGCCGTCGAAGCCGGCAGCGGCGTCGGCGTGATCGGCCCGAGCGGTTCCGGCAAGTCGTCGCTGATCCGGGCGCTGGTCGGCGTCTGGGTGCCGGCGCGCGGCAAGGTACGGCTCGACGGTGCCGCGCTGGATCAGTGGTCGTCGGACCAACTGGGACGCCATGTCGGCTATTTGCCGCAGGACGTCGAACTGTTCGCCGGCACGGTCGCGCAGAACATCTGCCGGTTCGATCCCGACGCCAAGTCCGACGGTATCATCGCGGCGGCCAAGGAGGCCGGCGTGCATGAGATGATCATCAAGATGCGCGAGGGCTACGACACCCAGGTCGGCGAGCAGGGCACTGCGCTTTCCGCCGGTCAAGCGCAGCGCGTCGCGCTGGCGCGCGCGCTCTACGGCAATCCGTTCCTGATCGTGCTGGACGAGCCGAACTCCAATCTCGACAGCGAAGGCGACGAGGCGCTGACCCGTGCGGTGCGTGGCGCCCGCGAGCGGGGCGCCGTCGTCATCGTGGTCGCACACCGGCCGATCGGCATCGAGGGCGTCGACCAGCTGCTGGTGCTCAAGGACGGCCGCATGCAGACCTTCGGGCCGAAGGAGACCGTGCTCGCGCAGGTGCTGCAGCGCGTCACGCCGCCGGCGCCCACGCCGATCAAGATCGTCGCCGATGCTGGGGCGACCAAGTCATGAGCGACCGCATGACCGATCAGCCGCGCAACGCACATGCTTCGATCAGGAAGCACCTCGTGGTCGGCCTCGTCGTGGTCCTGGTTCTGGGCGGCGGCGTCGGCGGCTGGGCCGCGACGGTGCCGATCTCGGGCGCGCTGATCGCGCCGGGCTCGGTGGTGGTCGATACCAACGTCAAGAAGGTGCAGCATCCGACCGGCGGCGTCGTCGGCGAAATCCTGGCGCGCGACGGCGACACGGTCAAGGCGGGCGACGTCGTCGTGCGTCTCGACGAGACCGTCGTGAAGGCGAGCCTTGCGATCGTGGTCAAGACGCTGAACGGTCTCTATGCGCGGGCGGCCCGGCTGCAGGCCGAGCAGCAGGGCCTCGACAAGATCGCGTATCCGCCGCAGCTCACCGAGCAGGCGCGGGATCCCGACGTCCGCGATATCATGGCGAACGAAACCAAGCTGTTCGAGGTCCGGGTCAACGGCCGCGCCGGCCAGAAGGCGCAGCTGCGCGAACGCGTCACCCAGCTCAACGAGGAAATCGCCGGCCTGCAGGCGCAGGAAACCTCCAAGGACAAGGAGATCGCGCTGGTGCAGCAGGAGCTGGTCGGCGTCCGCCAGCTGTATGAGCAGCATCTGGTGCAGCTCACCCGCCTCACAACGCTGGAGCGCGACGCGGCGCGGCTCTCCGGCGAGCGCGCGCAGTACATTGCGTCGCGTGCCCAGGCCAAGGGCAAGATCACAGAGACCGAGCTGCAGATCATCCAGGTCGACAAGGACATGCTCTCGGAGGTCTCGAAGGACCTGCGCGAGGCCAACGACAAGATCGGCGAGTTCGTCGAGCGCAAGGTGACCGCCGAGGACCAGCTCCGCCGCATCGATATCCGCGCCCCGCAGGACGGCGTGGTGCTGCAATCGACCGTCCACACGGTCGGCGGCGTCGTCACCGCGGGCGATGCCATCATGATGATCGTGCCGAGGGCCGATGACTTGTCGGTCGAGGCCAAGGTCAATCCGCAGGACATCGACAAGCTCCAGGTCGGACAGAAGACCGTGCTGCGGCTCTCCGCCTTCAACCAGCGCACCACGCCGGAGCTGAACGGCGTCGTCACCCGCGTCTCCGCCGACGTCAACACCGACCAGCGCACCGGGCAGAGCTACTACACGATCCGCGTCTCGATGCCGCCCGAAGAAGTCGCGCGCTTGGGCAGCGAGGTGAAGATCATCCCCGGCATGCCGGTGGAAGCCTTCGTCCAGACCGGCGACCGCACCATGATGTCGTACCTGATGAAGCCGCTGAGCGACCAGTTCATGCGCTCGTTCCGTGAGAAGTGAGTCTTTCGCAGAAGCTCTCGTAGCCCGGATGAAGCGCAGCGAAATCCGGGAACAGTGATGCGGATGCAGCTGCCCCGGATTGCGCTTCTCTTCATCCGGGCTACGGCCCTTAGCCAGAGCGGGCTCTTTCCTCATGTCGTCCCTGCGAAAGCAGGGACCCATAACCACCGCAGATCTTTGCGGCGCAACGCAGTGGCCGCAGTGTTCTTGAACGGTGGCATCGGTGGTTATGGGTCCCGGGTCGCGCTGCGCTTGCCCGGGACGACGGCGGAAAACTATTGCGCCAGATTCTTCAACAACAGCTCGAGCGCCGCTTTCGCGAACGCCTGCATGTTGGCCTGCCGGTCGCTGCTCGCAGTCTCCAGCGTGACCACCTGTTGCCGGGGACCTGCGACCGCCATGCAACTGTGGCCGGCGGCATCGCCGTAGCGGTTGCCGGTCGGGCCGGCGGCGCCGGTCTCTGACAAGCCCCAATCGGTGGAAAGGCGCTCGCGGATCTGGCGCGCCAGCAACTGCGCGTAGGGTTCCGACGACGAGCGGAGGCCGCGCATGGTGTCGTCGGGAATGTCCATCAGCGCGCGCCGTGCATCGCGGGTGTAGATCACGCCGCCGCCGAGGAAATAGGCCGACGCGCCGGGCACCGCGAGCAGCGATGCCGAGATCAGCCCGCCGGTGGAGGATTCCGCGACCGCAATCGTCTGCTTGTTCGCGATCAGTTTCGCGGCGACCTGCTCGGCGATGTATATGAGTGCGTTCATCGGCGCTCTTTCTCGTTGCTTGCCATGAAAACTGCCATGAAAATCCCGTGGGGCGTTCTGCCTTCCTAGCACACCACACCGGCCTCTGCCGAGTTGCGGACCGCGGCCCGGCCTGATTGAATATCGGACAAGAACCAAGCGGCGCCCGACAAGTTGTTGTGAGAGCGTGCGCCGGAGGAAACACCATGACGTTGCCGATCGCGGGTGGCGTGGATTGCGATCTGCATCCCGCCGTGCCTCACCTCACCAGCCTGCTGCCGTACATGAACGACTACTGGCGCGACCAGGTGACGACGCGCGGCATGACCGACCTGATCTCGCAATCCTATCCGACCAATTCGCCGATCGCCTCGCGGCCGGACTGGCGTCCCGCCCAGGGCAAGCCCGGTTCGAGCCTTGCCGACATGCAGCGCCAGGCGCTCGACCGGTTCGGCACCGCCACCGGCATCTGCAATCCGCTCTATGGCGTGCAGATGGTGTTCTCCGAGGACATGGCCGACGCGTTCTGCCGCGCGCTGAACGACTGGCTGGCCAAAGAATGGCTGGACAAGGACGACCGCCTGCGCGGCTCGATCGTGATCCCCGTGCAGAGCATCGACAAGGCGGTCGCCGAAATCGAGCGCTGTGCGCAGGACAAGCGCTTCGTCCAGGTGCTGATGCTCGTGATGGGCGACATGCCGCTCGGCAAGCGTCACTACTGGCCGATCTACGCCGCGGCCGAACGGCTCGGCCTGCCGATCGGCATCCATGCCGGCAGCGCCTATCACAATCCGCCGACCTCGGTCGGCTGGGGCTCCTATCACATCGAGGATTATGTCGCGCAGGCGCAGGCATTCCAGACCCAGCTCACCAGCCTGATCGTCGAGGGCGTGTTCGCGCGTCATCCGAACCTGAAAATGGTGATGCTGGAGTCCGGCTTCACCTGGCTGCCGCCGTTCCTGTGGCGGCTGCACAAGTTCTGGCGCGGCGTGCGCATGGAAACACCGTGGGTCGACCGCGCGCCGCTGGAGATTGTGCGCAGCAACATCCGCTTCTCGCTGCAGCCGGTCGACGCGCCGCCGGACGGCGATACCCTGAACCGGCTGTTCGACCATATGCAGTCGGACGAATTGATCCTATTCTCGACCGATTACCCGCATTGGCAGTTCGACGGCGACGAGGTGCTGCCGAAGGGGTTGTCGCAGGATCTGGTCCGCAAGATCATGATCGATAATCCGCATGCGACCTATCCGCGCTTGCAGGTGAAGGAGACGGTGCGATGAACATCCAGATTCGGGAACGTCCCGACGCGGCTGCGTCAGCCGGCATCAAGACCGCGATCGCCGATTGCGACATTCATCCCGCACGCGCGACCAAGGACGAACTGCATCCTTATCTGGCCAAGCGCTGGCACAGCCATCTCGAGACCTTCGGCGTCCATCCCTATCAGGGCATGATGGAAGGCCCGCCCTATCCGAAGGCGCAGCCCAATGCCTCGCGCCGCGATGCCTATCCGCCGGAAGGCGGCCCGCAGGGCTCATCGCTGTCCTTCATGCAGAAGCAGCATCTTGATCCCAACAATGTCGCGCTCGGCGTGCTCAACCCGCTCAACACCGGGCAGGGCATCCGTAACCAGGATCTCGCCGCCGCGATCTGCGCGGCGATCAACGACTGGCAGATCGAGAAATGGACCAGCAAGGACTCGCGGCTGAAGGGCTCGGTCGTTGTCGCCAACGAGGACGGCGTGTCGGCCGCGGCCGAAATCCGCAGGCGCGCAGGCGATGCGAATTTCGTCCAGGTGCTGCTGCTGAGCCGCAATGTCGAGCCGCTCGGCCAGCGCCGTTACTGGCCGATCTATGAGGCGGCGCAGGAGGCCGGCCTTCCGATCGGCGTGCACGCCTTCGGCTTCGGCGGCAACCCGATCACCGCGTCGGGCTGGCCGAGCTATTACATCGAGGAGATGGTCGGCCATTCGCAGTGCCAGCAGACCGCGCTGGCGAGCCTCGTGCTCGAGGGCGTGTTCGAGCGCTTCCCGAAACTGAAGATGGTGATGGTCGAGGCCGGGTTCGGCTGGGCGCCGTCGCTGGCCTGGCGGCTCGACAAGGTGTTTGCGCGGCTGCACGCCGAGGTGCCGCATCTGAAGCGCAAGCCGTCGGAGTATATCCGCGATCACATCTGGTGGACGACGCAGCCGATGGAGGATCCGGAGAGCCGCGACCATCTGTTCCAGACCATCGAGTGGATCGGCTGGGACAAGCTGCTGTTCGCGACCGATTACCCGCACTGGGATTACGACGAGCCGTCGCGCGTCCTGCCGGCCGGCGTCAGCGACGCCAACCGCCAGGCGTTCTATCTCGACAACGCGAAGCAGCTGTACGGTATCTCATAGATGGCGCGTCATGTGATCGCCCCGGTGGACGAGCTGCCGCCGGGGTCGCGAAAATTCCTTGAGATCGACGGGCGGCCGATCGCCGTCTTCAACGTCAAGGGCGAGTTCTTCGGCCTGCTGAACCGCTGCCCGCACCAGGGCGCGGCGTTGTGCGAGGGGCCGCTGATCGGGCTCGCCTCGTCGTCCGACCCCGGCGAGATCGAATACACCAAGCTCGGCGAGATCCTGCGCTGTCCCTGGCACGGCTGGGAGTTCGACATCCGCACCGGCCAGTCCTATTGCGACCCGCGCCGCTTCCGCGTGCGCGCCTATCCCGTCAGTGTCGAGCCGGGCACCAATGTGGTGAAGGGGCCGTATGTCGCCGAGACCATCAAGGTCGCGGTCGAAAGCGACTACGTGGTGGTGGATCTGTAGCCGCGATCGTCCCGGAATCCAGTTCACCGGAGATGGCACTGCGTGAGCGTCATGCGAAGCATTTTCCTGCGCGCGTTTGGCCGCCCTCGGGGCCTCCTGGGGAGGCTGGGCGGCGTGATCATGGCGCGTACCAACGCCGACTGCGGCGCGTGGGTGACGGACCTTCTTGAAGTCGAACCGGACGAGAATGTGCTGGAAGTGGGGTTCGGACCCGGTGTCGTCATTCAACGTCTGTCGAAATTGGTGCCAGCAGGGCGCGTTGCCGGCATCGACGCGTCACAGGAGATGGTCGAGCAAGCTCGTGCCCGGAACGAGGCCGCGATCCAGGACGGTCATGTCGAGTTGCGACTCGGCTCGGCGGAGAGCCTGCCGTTCGATGAAGACAGCTTTGACAGGGCGCTGGCGATCAACTCGATGCAGGTTTGGCCTGACGGCGCGGCCGGGTTACGAGAGATACGGCGGGTGATGAAACAAGGCGGCAGGATCGCGCTCGGTTTCACGTCCTATTCCGGACAGCCCAGGGGAGGGGTCGTGGAAAAGATTGTGGCCGCTGGCTTCACCAACGCTCGCCTGGTGGAGACGGATGAGTGGTTTTGCGTCCTGGCGACGAAGCCTGGCGCAGGATGAGCTTGTCGGGCGGTTCGATGCAGCTAACCCACCTGCAGTTTATTCCGCCATCATCTGCCGTTCCCGCGCGTAGCGCACCAGCGCGACGAAGCGGTAGATGCCGTGCACGAATTTTCCGTAGGGCATGGTGATGAACAGCGCGAACACCACGCCGAGATGCAGCGCCAGCAGCGGCCCCATCGCGGCGTTCTCGCGCCAAAGCAACAGGGCAAGGCCGGTGACGCTGGTCAGGAACAGCATCAGGATGAACGCGGTGTCCATGCCCATCTGCTGCTCGTCGACCAGCACGCGGTCGCGCTTCCATTTCTCTGACAAGAGCCCGATCGGGCCGACCGCGAGGCCGATGCCGCCGAGCGTGCCGAGCACGACCGGCAGGTCCCACCACGCATAGGGTGCCTCGCGCGCCAGCAAATAATGGTAAAGCGTGCCGACACAGGTCGCGGCGAAGCACAGGACGAAGCCGTAGAAGGTGAAGTGGTGATACAGCTTGCGGCGGTCGGTCGGGTGTTCGTCCTCGTTGAAGCAGCCGACACCGCCACCGTCGAGGTAGCGCAGCTCGCCGGCGTCACGGACCGCCTGCAGCAGTGATCTTGCGTCGGTCTTCATGCCGACGGGCTCGCCGATATCGCGCCAGAACGCCCGCACGCCCATCACCAGCGCGAGGATCGCGTAGAGCAGGGCGGCGCCGAACAGCAGCGCCATCGCATTATGCGGCATAAGTTTGTAGAACGCGCCGGGCCCGGTGTGGATGCCATAGAGCACGCCGCGGTCGTTGATCGCGGCGAAGCCGAAGATGAAGGCGGCGACGCTGAGCGCCGCGATCAGGCTGATGACGAGGCCGTTGCGCGCGAACGCGCCGGCAAATGCGCGCGGCCAAGCATAGGCAGCGTAGGATTCCGCCCGTGCCACCGCCAGCGTCTTCGGCACATTGACGTTGAATTCGTGCGGCGGCGAGAACTGGCAGTCGGTGTAGCAGGCACCGCAGGCATGGCACAGGTTGGCGAGATAGTTGAGGTCGCCGTCGGAGAAGGCCCGGCGCATCTCCATCGCGGGAAACACCGCGCACAGGCCCTCGCAATAGCGGCAGGAATTGCACACCGTCATCAGACGGTCGGCTTCCTGCAAGATCCTCGTCCCGTGCATCTTGTCCGACTCTTTGTTTGACGCGTTTTCTTGACGCGAACCGGTTCCCACTTCGCTTGAAAACGCTACGTTACTTCTTCGTCAGCCCTTTGCCTTCCAGCCATGTCTGGATCAGGCTGGCGACCTCGGCGTTGTTTTTGTCCATCATCATCATGTGCGAATTGCCTGTGATGCCGGCCTTGGGCAGGTCGACCACATCGACGCTGCCGCCCGCGGCGCGGATGGCGTCGGCGAAGGCGCCACCGGTGGCGCGGATCTTCGGCCAGCGCGAATCGCGCTCGATATAGTCGCCATAGACCATCAGCGTCGGGATGTTTTTCAGCGCGTCGACCTTGGCGGGATCGCCGACGCCGGCCGGCTCGATCGCGATCAGCGCCTTGACCTTGTCGGGCCGCGCCTGCGCGACCTTGAAGCCGAACATGCCGGCCTGGCTGTGGAACAGGATGATGCAGGGGCCGACGCGATCGATCTCGGCGATGTAGGCCGCGATCGTTGCGTCATCGGTGGTGGTCCAGCGCGGCACGTTCTGCTTGACGAAATTCTCGTAGCCTTCGTTCGGGAACTGGCTGCCGGGCATCAGGCGGCGCTTGGCCGGATCGGGATCGTAGGAGCCGGGGCCGTCGCCGATCCGAAAGCGCTCGAACGGATTGGCTGTGGTGAGGAACACCGGCTCGCCCTTGAAGATATCAGGGTACTGCGCCCAGCCGGCGCGGCCGCGCTCGACCGCGTCCGAGTTGTAGACGCTCCAGCCCTTGCGCAGGAAATAGTTCAGCCAGCCCTCGCGGCCATCGGGCGTCGTTTCATAGGTGACGCCGGTCAGGCCGCCGCCATGCCACAGCAGCAGCGGATAGGCACCCTTCTCGTTTTGCGGCAGGAAGTACTGCACGTACATCTGCTCGACCTGGTAGGTGCCGTTCGGATCGACTTTTGCGGGCACGCCGCCGGGCGTGAAGGTGACGTCCTTGACCGGCTTGCCGCTGATCTCGACGAGGCGGCCGCCGACATGGAACGAGCCCATGTCGCGCAGCGCGATCGGCTCGGCGGCGTGGCTCGCGGCCGATGTCATCAGGGCCGTCGCAGCGGCGAACGTCGCAAGGCGTGACATTGCTCCTCCCCGATCGAGCGAAGTTCAATTCCGCGCATTCTTCGCCGCTTCTCGCCCGGCGACGCGGCCGAACACGCTGCCGATGGTCATGCCGATGCCGGCGGCGTAGCCCTTGCCGAGCACGTTGCCGGCCATGATCTCGCCGGCGGCGAACATGTTGGCCGATGGCTTGCCGTCCTTCATCAGCATCCGCGACTGCTTGTTCACGCGGGTGCCAAGATAGGTGAAGGTGATGCCGGGCCGCACCGGATAGGCGAGATAAGGCGGCGTCTCGATCTTGCGCGCCCAATGCGTCTTCGCCGGCGTGATGCCTTCGGTACGGCAGTCGTCGAGGATGGTATGATCGAACGTGCCGGGCTGCACCGCGGCGTTGAAGTCGGTGATGGTCTTTTCCAGCGCGCTCGCGTCGAGCTCGAGCTTGCCGGCGAGCTCGGCAATCGTCGCGCCCGCGATCGGCGGAAACAGCGTCGGCATGAAGCTCGTCACGACGGTCGAATCGAAGATGATGTAGGCGATCTGGTCCGGCTGGGCGGCGACCAGGCGGCCCCAGATTGCGTAACGCTTCGGCCAGATGTCCTCGCCCTCGTCGTAGAAACGCTCGGCGTGCTTGTTGACGACGATGCCGAACACGACCGAGTCGTGGCGGGTGATGATGCCGCCGTCGAATTTCGGCGCGCGCGCGTCGATCGCCACCGCATGGCATTGCGTGGGATCGCCGATCTCCTGCACGCCCTTGGCGAGCAGCATCTTCAGGATCGCGCCACGGTTATAGGGTGTGCCGCGGATCAGGAAATTGTCGGCGGCCTCGCCCCAATATTCCTTCAGCCACTCGATATTGGCCTCGAAGCCGCCGGCCGCCGCGACCAGCGTCGAGGCGCGCACCTCGGTCCTGCCGCCGACCGGCTGCTTCAGCTGCGCCGAGAGGAACATGCCGTCCTCGATCTTCAGATCGATCACCTCGGCATCGTAGAGCACGTCGACGCCGAGCTCCTCGGCGGTGCGATAGAGCGCGTTCAGCATCGCGCGGCCACCGCCGAGGAAGAACGAGTTGGTGCGGCCAAGGCTCAGCGTGCCGCCGAGCGAGGGCTGCCAGCGCACGCCCTGTTCGACGATCCAGTTCAGGATGTCCTTGGACTCGTGGATCATGAAGCGGGCCAGTTCCTCGTCGGTCTGGCCGCCGGTCACCAGCAGCAAATCCTTCCAGAACTCCTCCTCGGTGTAGGGACCGGTGAGGATCTCGGTCGCCGCGTCATGGGCGCAGCGCATGTTGCGGGTGTGGCGGGTGTTGCCGCCGCGGTAGAATTTCGGGGCGCCCTCCAGCACCAGCACGGAGGCACCGGCGCGCCGTGCGCTGATTGCAGCGCAGAGGGCGGCGTTGCCGCCGCCGATCACCAGCACGTCGAACCTGCGCGTCAGATCAACCATGCGCTCTTGTTATCGTTGTTGGCATGGAAAGCAACATGTCGGGGCAGGCGATCGGCCTGCCCCGAATGCATATGGCAATTACGCCGCGACCGTCTCTCGCTGCTCGATGGTCTGGCCGCCGCGATAGACGATCAGCGCGGCGATGATGCCGAGAACAGCGCCGAACATCAGCCAGTAGGCCGGCGAGGCCTTGTCCTGCCCGGTCATGGCGATCAGCTTGGTCGCGACGAAGGGAGTCGAGGTGCCGAATATGCCCGCCGCCAACGCGAACGCGATCGAGAAGCAGGTGGTGCGGACATGCGCCGGCACGATCTCGACCAGGCATCCCAGCATCGTGCCGCTGTAGACGCCGAAGTAGAACGAGAACATCATCTGCACGGCCAGCAGCTTTCCGAGCGTGGGCTCATGTGCGAGCCACGACAGCGCCGGGTAGGCGGTCACGAACGACAAGCTCGCGATCGCGATCAGCACCGGCTTGCGGCCGATCCGGTCGGACAGCGCGCCGCCGACCGGATTCCAGATGAAATTCGTCACCGCAACGAGCAGGGTCACCAGCAGTGTCCCGGAGGCCGAAAGGTGCAGCTCCTTGCCGAAGCCGGGCGCATACACGGTGATGAAATAGAACGTCGTGGTGGTCAGAATCGCGATCATCATGCCCAGGATGACGATGCGCCAGTTCTCCAGCGCCGAGGCGAACACCTCGCTTGGCGTCGGATGCTTCTTCATGGCCAGGAAGGCCGGCGTTTCCTCGAGCGAACGCCGCAACATGAAGATCACGGGAATGATGAGGCATCCGATGAAGAACGGGATGCGCCATTTGGCGACGCCGCCGCCGATCGCATCCAGGAAGGTGTCGCCTGGAATCGCCTCCCTCAGGACGAAGCCGATCACGGCTGCGACGAAGATCGCGACCTGCTGGCTGGAGGATTGAAACGAGGTGTAGAAACCGCGGTTGCCGGGTGTTGCGATCTCGGAAAGATAAACGGAGACGCCGCCCAGTTCGACGCCGGCGGAGAAGCCCTGGATCAGCCGGCCAATCAGCACGATGATCGTTGCGGCAATGCCGATCGATGCGTAGGACGGGCAGAACGCGATCACCACCGTACCGAGCGCCATGAGCGCGAGCGTCACGATCAGGCCCTGGCGGCGGCCGATGCGATCGATATAGGAGCCGAGCACGACCGCGCCCACGGGACGCATCAGCGCGCCGAGCCAGAACACGCCATACGCATTGAGCAGTGCCGCGGTCTCATTCTGGGCGGGGAAGAATGCTTTCGCGATGTCCTGCGCATAGAAGCCGAACAGGAAGAAGTCGAATTGCTCGAGGAAATTGCCGCTGGTCGCGCGCAGGATGGCGCCGAGACGCGACTTGATCTGCGGGACTTGCGATGAACTCGACTGCGACATAGCGCCCTTTCCTCCCCGTGACAAAACGGCCGGCGCAAATTGTGTCGCCGGCCAAGGCAGTTAACTGCCATATGCGGCAATTTGGCACGGCTGTCCGGCGCGACCAACCCGAAATCGCGCCGCCGCCATTGGAAAAAAGCCGTAGGTGGAATTTGATGAGAGCGTTTTCGAGCGAAGTGGACACCGGTTCGCGTGAAGAAAACGCGTCAGGACAATGGTCTCGTGCGGCGTGCGCCGCATCAAGGCGTCGTATGCGCCGTGGCGCCGAGCCAGGAGCGGAATGCAGAGAGCTTCGGTGAATCGGCGCGTCCCTGCGGCGTGACCAGGTAGAAGCCGGCGTCGGCCGGCAGCGCGATCTTGAAGGGAACCACGAGGCGGCCCTTGGCGATGTCGTCCTGCACATAGGAGGTGCGGCCCATCGCGATGCCGATACCGTCGATCGCGGCCTGGATCGTCACGAACAGCAGGTCGAAGGTCACGCCCGGCTGCTTGGAAATGTCGGTCGCAAGGCCCGCCGCGGTCAGCCACAGCCGCCAGTCGTCGCTGTTGGCGTTGCTGGTGTGCAGCAGCACATGGTCCCTGAGGTCTTCAGGGCATTTGAGCGGCCTGGTTCCTCCGAGCAGCGAGGGGCTGCACACCGGAAACAGCTCGTCCGCCATCAGCCAGTCCGCGCGCAGGCCCGCCCATTGTCCGCGGCCATAGCGGATCGCCGCGTCCACCTTGTCGCGCTGGAAGTCGACCAGGCTGGTCGAGGTGGTGATGCGGACATCGATGCCGGAATGCGCCTCCTGGAACGCCGACAGCCGCGGCAGCAGCCATTTGGCGGCGAGCGATGCCAGCGTCGAGACGGTCAACACATGATCGTCGTCCCGGCGCAGCAGGCGGTCGGTCGCGAGCCTGAGGTCATTGAAGGCGGCGCGGACGCCGGGAAGGTATTCGGCGGCCTCCGGCGTCAGGCTCAACGAGCGGTTCTGACGGACGAACAGACGAACGCCGAGCTCTTCCTCGAGGCGCCGGATCTGATGGCTGATCGCGGTCTGCGTCACGTTCAATTCGGACGCTGCGACCGTGAAGCTCATGTGCCGCGCGGCGGCCTCGAACGCCCTCAGGCCGTTCAACGAAGGCAGGCGGCTGGTCATGTCAAAATGGTCTCCAAATGCATGACTTTAATTCATGCGAAGCGGTACAAAGTGTCGTTTGTGAACAGGCCGAATAGCTCCGATATTACCGCCAACAGGTTACCGATAGGAGCCGCAGATGTCCATTTTCACCCATGAATCGATGACAAATCATCATACGCCTGGGTTGCTGAACCAGGTCAGCGATACGCTGCATGTCTGGTGGGATCGCTACGAGCGCCGCCGCGAGCTGTCGCAGTGGACCGAGCGTGACCTGCACGACATCGGCATGTCCCGCAGCGACATCGTTTTCGAGACCGACAAGCCGTTCTGGCGGGCCTGAGAAGGACGCCATCGCTGGCGCCGCCTCGATCGAGGGGCGCCGGCTAATTCTTCACCCGAGGAGCGTGTCATGACTGCGCTGCATCTCGACGATCTCAAGCAATACTCTGACGTGCTGCGCGCCAAGAACGGCAGCGAGATCAAGGTGCGCTTCGTCGAGCCGCGCGATCGTGAAGAGCTGCAGAATTACATCCGCTCGCTCTCCGCCGGGTCCCGTTACAACCGCTTCCTGGGTGCGCTGAGCGAGCTGCCGAAGATGGAGCTCGAGCGTTTTATTCACGTCGGCGAGGCTGACCGGTTCACCGTGGTCGCGACGATGCTGGTCGATGGTTTTGAGACCATCGTCGGCGAAGCCCGCTATGCCTTCCATGCCGATACGTCGAGCGTTGAGTTCGGCCTGTCGATCGATGACCGGTGGCAGGGCCACGGCATTGGCAAGGCGCTGCTGAAGAATCTCGAATGCCGCGCGGCGTCTTTCGGAGCCGAGCGCATCTTCGGCGACACGCTGCGGTCCAACGCCACGATGATCGGCCTCGCCCGCAAGTCCGGCTATGCCTTCGCTGCGAGCCCCGGCGATTGGAAGCTGGTGCGCTTTGCGAAAGAGATCTACGTCGAACCACAAGACATTCCCTGTGCCAGCTGGCGGCTTGCCGCCACTTCCCGCTCGGCCACGATGTCCTCGCTTGCGGTTTGACTGACTAGGCCCGGTTCTGGCCCCTCCAGAACCGGGCCCTTTTCTTTGGATCTAGCCCTCACGCCGTAGCGCGGATGAAGCCAACGGGTCGCGCGAAGGGCGCACCCGATGACAGGCTCAGCGCAATCCGGGGCAGCCCTTACCGCAGCGAGACTTGTCCCGGATTTCGCTTCGCTCCATCCGGGCTACGCGCTCTTGCCACGATTCTTGCTCGTCATGCGCGGGCTTGACCCGCGCATCCATCCACAGAAAGCGTTTTCGTGCGATGGATTGCCGGGTCAAGCCCGGCAATGACGCGGCGCGCAAGCGGACGCCTAATTGCCCCGGAACACTGGCTTGCGCTTCTCGATGAAGGCCTGCACCGCTTCCTTGTGATCGGCCGTTGTGGTCAGGCGGATCAGCCGCTCGGCCTCGTGGTCGCGCGCGGTGGCGAAGTCGAATTGCAGCGCCTCGTCGAGATTGTCCTTCATGTAGCGGAGCGCCAGGGTCGGGCCTTCGGCCATCGACTTCGCCAGCGCGAACGCCTCGTCCTGCAGCGTCTCGTCCGGCACCACGCGGTTGACGAGGCCGATCTGCTCGCATCTTGCGGCATCGACCTTCTCGGACGTGAACATCAGCTCGCGGGCGCGCGAGGTGCCGACCAGGCGCGTCAACAGCCAGGCCATGCCGTAGTCGCCGCTCAGCGCCACGCGCAGATAACCGGTCGATATGAAGGCGGATTGCGCCGCGATCCGGAGGTCGCAGGCCATCGCGATCGCAAGGCCGGCGCCCACCGCCGGGCCGGGAAGTGCTGCAATGGTCGGCTTGCGCACCGAGGCGAGCGCACCGGTGAGCAGGCGCTGGCGCTCCTGCAGGTCCGCGACCTTGTCCTCATAGGACATTTCGAGCCTCTTCGGGTCGCGATTGGCGCCCATGCCCTTGACGTTGCCGCCGGCGCAGAACGCCTTGCCGGCGCCGGTGACGAGCAGCACGCCGACCTCGGGGTTCTCGCCGCAGGTCCGGATCATCGTGCGCAGCGCCGGCGTCAGCGTGTCCGACAGCGAGTTGCGGGCGTCCGGCCGGTTCAGCGTGATGACGGCGACGCGGTCGCGGATCACGCAGAGCAGTTCGTCGGTGCCGGTCTCGATCTTGATTTCAGCGGTCATGATTCCTCTCCAAGCCAATCGTTGCCGTCATTGCGAGGCGCGAAGCGCCGAAGCAATCCATTTCGCCGCTCGTGGTGGCATGGATTGCTTCGCTCCGCTCGCAATGACGGATGCGGCGGATGGTTGTCGGCGACGTTACGCCGCTTGCATGATCTCCGTCATCTCAAAACTTCTCAACCCAGGGCCGCAATTCCAGCTCCCAGGTCCAGGCGCTGCGCGGCTGCTGCAGCACGTTCCAGTAGCTCAACGCGATCGCGTCGGGATCGAGCATCGAATCCGGGCGGTCGGCGGGCTCGGCGCGCGCGGCGCTGCGGATGCCGCCGTCGATCACGAAATGCGCGACATGGATGCCTTGCGGCGACAATTCGCGCGCCATGCTCTGCGCCAGCCCGCGCAATGCGAACTTGCCCATCGCGAACGGCGCCGATTGCGCATAGCCCTTGACGCTGGCGGAGGCGCCGGTGAACAGGATCGCACCCTTCTTGTTGGGCAGCATGCGCTTCGCCGCCTCCTGCGCCACCAGGAAACCGCCGAACGCCGAGATCGCGATCGCCTGCTCGACCTCGGAAGGGACCAGTTCGACGAAGGGTCCGCGCGAGCGGCCGGAGGCGTTATAGACCACGAGGTCGGGTGTTCCGATCTCGCGCTCGACCAAGCCGAACAGACGCGCGACGTCTTCGGCCCTGGTGGCGTCGCATGCATAGGCGCGCGCGCCGGTCTCGTTGCAGAGCGCGCCGAGCTTCTCGATGCTGCGCGCGCCCAGCGCCACGCGAATTCCCTCCCGCGAAAATAGCCGCGTCAGCGAGGCGCTGAGGCCCTCGCCGGCGCCGACGATCAGGGCGATCTTGTACTTCGGAATATCCATTGGGCTTTCCTTTGCTCGGCCGGAGGAGGATAGTCGTGCCCAAACAAATGAGCACCGCAGCCGGGAATTCAATGCAGCCGCACAAGCAGGATCCGAAAACGTCGTCCGCCGGCCAGCCGGGCCTGTTGGCGCCCGATACGACGGGAATGAACTTCTACCGGGCCGATCCCGCGTTGACCGATCTTCTGAAACTGCATCTGCCCGAGGCGTTGTTCCGCCATATCGAACCGCATCTCGATCGGCTCGGCGGATTGGCCGGCGGCACTCTCGACGAATGCGCGCGGCTGGCCGACCGGCATACGCCGGTGCTGCACCAGCGCGACAAGTTCGGCCGCGACGTGCAAACAATCGAATATCATCCGGCCTATCGCGAGATCGAGAAGGCCGCGTTCGGCGAGTTCGGCATTCACGCGCTGTCGATCCGCAAGGGCATCATGGGCTGGCCCGACAAATATCCTGTGGTGGCCAAGCACGCCTTCACCTTCCTGTTCAACCAGGCCGAATTCGGCATGGGCTGCCCGATCAACGTCACCGACGGGTGCGCTAAGCTGTTGGCGAATTTCGGCAGCGAGACGTTGAAGGCGAAATATCTCGACGGCCTGACCCAGACCGACATGAGCAAGCTGACGCAGGGCGGCCAGTTCATGACCGAAAAAGAAGGCGGCTCCGATGTCGGCACGCTGACCACGCGCGCCGTGCAGGAGGGCGACCACTGGCGGCTCCATGGCGAGAAGTGGTTCTGCTCGAATGCCGATGCCAAGGTGGTGATGCTGCTGGCGCGCCCCGAAGGCGCGGGGCCGGGCACCAAAGGCGTCGGCCTGTTCCTGATGCCGCGTTTCCTCGACGACGGCTCGCAGAACCACTACCGGATCGTGCGCCTCAAGAACAAGCTCGGCACCCGCTCGATGGCCTCGGGCGAGATCAAGCTCGACGGTGCGATCGCGTACGCCGTCGGCAAGCTCGACCGCGGCTTCGTGCAGATGGCCGAGATGGTGAACTCGTCGCGGCTCTCCAACGGAGTGAAGTCAACCGCGCTGATGCGCCGTGCCTGGCACGATGCGATCACGGTCGCGCGGGGCCGCGTGGTGTTCGGCCAACGGATCATCGATCTGCCGCTGGCGCGGCGCCAGTTGATGAAGATCATGCTGCCGACCGAGCAGGCGCTGTCGATGAGCTTTTTGACCGCCGACGCGCTCGATCGCGCCGAGGCCGGCAGCCAGGATGCCGCGGCGCTGCTCCGCATCCTGACGCCGACCCTGAAATTCCGCGCCACCCGCGATGCCCGCAAGGTCTGCGGCGATGCCATGGAGATGCGCGGCGGCATCGGCTACATCGAGGAATTCGTCACGCCGCGGCTGCTGCGCGATGCGCATCTCGGTTCGATCTGGGAGGGCACCGGCAACATCGTCGCGATCGATGCGCTGAAGCGCGCGGTCGGACGTCATGGCGCCGACAATGCGCTCGCCGCCGATCTGCATGCGCGGCTCGATGACAGCCCGAACGTGCCGCAAGCCTGGCGCAACCGGCTGCGCGATCTCAGCGATCGTGCGATCGGGTTTGCGCGCGAGGTGGCAGGCCGCATCGACAATGAGGGCGATGCGCGGCGCGCCACCAGCCTGCTCTATCACGTCGCGAGCGCCGTGGCGCTGGCATGGGAGGGCGGACGTATCCACGAGATGCGCGGCGACGCGCGCCGGCTACTGCTGTCGCGGATGGTGATCGATCACCGCGTGACGCCGGGCGATCCGTTCCGGCTTACGGAAAATACCGTTCAGCGCAGGATGACCGAGTACCTGCTCGGCGATCGCGCCGTCGGCATGGCCGAGGTTGGCGAATTGCTATCAGCAGCGTAGTCTGCCGCGCGAGCTTAACGCCTAATCAAAACAGAAACGCCAAGGGAGATCCCGATGAAGGCCGCCGTCCTGCATGAAGTCAATCAGCCGCTGGTGATCGAGGATGTCAGCGTACCCAATCCGGGGCCGCGCGAAGTCCTGATCCGCACCGCGGTCGCGGGCCTCTGCCATTCCGACCTGCATTTCATGGAAGGGCTTTATCCACATCCGCTACCGGCGGTGCTCGGCCATGAATCGGCCGGCGTGGTCGAGAAGGTCGGCTCCGACGTCAATTACGTGAAGCCGGGCGATCACGTCGTCACCTGCCTGTCGGTGTTCTGCGGCACCTGCGACAATTGCACCACCGGCCGCACCGTGCTGTGCACCGACACCACGGTGAAGATGCTGCCCGGCGCCTCCAACCGCCTGTCGTGGGGCCGGAAGGAGAAGCTCAACCAGTTCCTCAACCTGTCGTCGTTCGCCGAGCAGATGCTGGTGCACGAGAACGCGATCGTGAAGATCAAGAAGGAGATGCCGCTCGATCTCGCCGCGCTGATCGGCTGCGGCGTCATCACCGGCTATGGCGCCGTGGTGAACACCGCGAAGGTCACCGCGGGCGAGACCGTGGCTGTGATCGGTTGCGGCGGCGTCGGCATGGCCGCGATCAACGGCGCGCAGATCGCCGGTGCCGGCCGTATCATCGCGATCGACACCAATCCGGCGAAACTGCAACTCGCGACCAAGCTCGGGGCCACCGACATCGTTGATCCCGCGCGCGGCGACGTGGTGCAGCAGGTGCGTGAGCTCACCGGCGGCGGCGTGCATCACTCCTTCGAGGTGCTCGGCCGCAAGGAGACCGCCGAGCAGGCCTTCGCCATGCTGGCGGCGGGCGGCACCGCGACCATCGTCGGCATGATCCCGTTCGGCCAGAAGATCGAGCTGCACGGTTTTGACTTTTTGCGCGAGCGCCGCATTCAAGGTTCGTCAATGGGTTCGAACCACTTCCGCGTCGACATGCCGCGCCTCGTCGACTTCTACATGCGCGGCAAGCTGCATCTGGAGGACTGGATCTCGGCCAAGCTGAAACTCAGCGAGATCAACGAGGGCTTTGCCAACATGAAAGCCGGCAAGACACTGCGCAGCGTGATCATGTTCGATAGCTGAGGCCCCGTCGTCCCGGCCAAGCGAAGCGCGAGCCGGGACCCATACGCCGCGGCTCCGCTTTGGGCACGAAGGTGGACGACTTTCTTTACTCGCCACAAATGGCGGTGGTTATGAGTCCCGGCCTGCGCCGGGACGACACCTGAGTCGTTCACCGCGCGACGTGCGCGGACACCGCGAGCCATTTGCCGTTCTGTCGCGCCCAGCAATCGGTGTAGCGGCCGTGCGCGGGCTCACCGTCCGCGCCGGTGTAGCTGGTCTGGGCGTGGATGATGGCGAAATCACCGAGGATGCGGATCTTGACGTCCTCGGCCTTCAGTCCCTTGATCTTCACCGGGATCGCCGTCTGCTTCAGGAAGGCGGCGCGGTCGACCAGGCTCTTGTCGGGATTGGTGCAGTAGAAGTCCTGCGCCAGGATTTCGTCGAAGCGCTTGACGTCGCAGTTCTGAACTGAATCGACGTAGTCCTTGTTGAGTTTTGTCAGCTCTTCGATGTCGTTGTTCATTGGTTCCCTCCCGGCTTCTCATCTCGTCATTGCGAGGAGCGGAGCGACGAAACAATCCATCGTTCCGCGCACGTTGCTACATGGATTGCTTCGCTTCGCTCGCAATGACGACTGGAATTCACTCAATCGTCGAACATCTTCGGCGGCACGAAGCCGCCGAACTCGCGCTCGATCAGCTCGGCGAGCTTCAGCGGCGTGCGGTCTTCCAGCATGGGGCCGACGATCTGCACGCCGACCGGCAATCCGTCGGGCGCAAAGCCGGTCGGGATCGCGGTGGAGGGCAGGCCGGGCAGGGTCGCGATGCCGGGCCAGGCGAGCTGGTCGGTGTAGACGTGCGGCTCGCCGTCGATCAGAATTCGCCGCTGCTCCTGGTCGGGCGAATGATCGTGCGGATAGGCCGGCGTCGGCATGATCGGGCAGATCACGGCGTCGAACGATTTGAACAGCTCGCGCCATTGGGCGCGTAGCCGCGCGCGGCCGCCATCGGCAATCACCCAGTCGCGGTGGCTGAGCGCGATGCCGCGCAGCCGTTCGGCTTGCAGGCTGGTGTCGCTGGCCGGCAGCGCAGCTGCCGCCGCGCAGGCACCGGCATAGACCTCCGGCGGGAAGGTCGCCGCGAGGAACGACAGCAGGATCCGCATGTAAAGCCGCGAGGACGCGGCGAAATCCGGCAGCAGCGGGCTCGAGCGAGACACCTTCGCGCCGGCCTTGTCGAGATTGCTGGCCAGCTTGTCGATGGTTCCGCGGATCACCTTGTCGGTCGGCAGCACCGGATCGCTGTCGATCACGAGGATGCGGAAATCCTTCAAGACGCTGTGGCGCGCCGCCGGCAGGTCCAGCCGGTAGGCCTTGCCGGCTTCGAGCGGATCGGGGCCGGCCATCACGTCGAGCACGAGGGCGAGGTCGGCCGCGCCGCGTGCCATCGGGCCGATCACGGAAAGATCGCGATCGAACGGCAGCGGCGGCAGCGGCGGCGGGGTGTGGCCGCGCGATGGCAGCAGCGCGAAGGTCGGCTTGTGCGCATAGATACCGCAGTGGAATCCCGGCACGCGCAGCGAGCCGCCGATGTCGGAGCCGAGCGACAATGCGCCGTAGCCTGCGGCGAGCGCCGCCGACGATCCGCCGGACGAGCCGCCCGGCGTGCGGCCGAGGTCGTAAGGGTTGTTGGTGGTGCCGTAGATCTCGTTGTAGCTCTGCCAGTCGGCGAGGGCGACCGGCACGTTGGTCTTGCCGAGGATGACGCCGCCGGCGTCCTTCACACGGGTGATCGAGAGCGCGTCCTCCGACGGCACGAAATCCTTTTGTGGCGGGAAGCCCCAGGTGGTCGGCAATCCGGCGACGTTGAAGGATTCCTTCACCGTCATGGGAATGCCGAGCAACGGCTTGTGCTCGCCGCGCGCGATCGCGGCATCGGCAGCGCGGGCCGCAGCGAGGCCGCGCTCGAAATCGCGCACGCAGACCGCGTTGACCTTGCCGTCATGGCGCTCGATGCGGCCGATCGCGTCTTCTGCGAGCTCGACGGCGGAGACCTGCTTGTTGTGCAGGGCTTTCGACAGTTCGACGGCGGTCTTGAAACTGTATTGCGATTTGGCCACGGCGTGCTCCCTGATTTTGGCGGCGATCATGCGCAGAATGGAGCGGGCGGGCAAGACCGGCTTGATCGCAATTGCGCTCGCGCAACCTCGACGTCACACATCGCCTGACGCGATCGTGATTATCGGGCTCTGCCTGATACCGGGGAGGCCGGCGCGCGCCTAGTAAGGCGTGCTGCGCGCCGACAGATGCGCCATTGGATTGATGGGGCCGCTCGCGCTGGCGCGCTCGCTGCTCTGCTTGGTCCCGGGCACCGGGAAGGCGTATCCGATGATGGTCTTGACGACGAGCCGGTCGGATGCCCGCGTCAGGCCGTAGCCGACGCCGAAGTCGATGTCGACGTCGCCCACCTTGAAGTCGGTCACCGCGAACAGCGTGTGCTGCTGCTCGGCGGACGGGCTGAAGTCGCCGATCTTGCCGAAATCGGCGTAGTATTCGAGGCCGACATACACATCGTCCTTCACCTTGCGCGCCACGCGCGCGGCGGGGGCGAAATCCGCCTCGCCATATTTGCCGAAGCCGACATCGACGATCGGGTTGACGATGAATTCATAGTCCGCGTTGCGCACGCCGATGATCGGCCGAATCTCCAGGCCCCAGCGGGTCTGCGCGAATTTCGGCATCTGGTAGCTCAGCTCGAAATTGATGCCGTAGAACAGATTGCGCTTGTCGGCGTTCGGCGAGACAAACAGCGTGCGCAGCTTGAAGGCGTCGGACAGCAATTGCCGGTCCTGCACGGCGAACGGCAGATAGAGCCCGAGCTCCCACCAATCCGTCATGCCATAGGCAAATTCCGGCGTGCCGTTGAGGCTGCCGTTGGAGGGAAAGCCGCCGGGGAAGGGCGGATCCTTCTGGCCGATGCCGACATAGTTGAGATGCTGCTGGATGGTGAGCTGGCCGACCGCCGCGATGCCGGCATTGTAGACCTGGATCTCGTCGGTCGCTTGCGCGCGACCGCTGCATCCAAGCGCGCCTAGCAAAGTCAATGCTGTGCCGGCCAGGACTCGCTGCTTGTGAAAACGCCACATCAGGGTAGCTCGATTCCGTCCTACGCCGCGCCGATCAATATGCCGACCGCGAGCACGATCGCGCCGCCGAGCACGATCTGGAACACCGCCTGCAGGAACGGCGTGTCCATGTAGCGCGAGCGGATGAAGGCGATCGCCCACAACTCGAAGAACACCACGATTCCCGCGATCGCGGTCGCGATCCAGAATGCGTTCGGCCAGGCGTCGGGCACCAGATAGGGAATGGTGTGGCCGAGGCCGCCGAGCGTCGTCATCAATCCGCAGGTGATGCCGCGCAGCCAGGGCGAGCCGCGCCCGGTCAGCGAGCCGTCGTCGGAGAGCGCTTCGGCAAAGCCCATGCTGATGCCGGCGCCGATCGAGGCGGCGAGGCCGACCAGAAAGGTCTGCCAGTTGTGATGCGTGGCGAAGGCGGCGGCGAACAGCGGCGCCAGTGTCGAGACCGAGCCGTCCATCAGTCCGGCGAGACCGGGCTGCACATATTGCAGCACGAACATCCGCCGCCGCGTGCGGTCTTCCTCCGCGCGCACGTCGGGCTTGAGGATCTCGCCGGTCAGGCGGACCGCGAGCTTCTCGTGGCCCTTCTCCTCCTCGGCGAGATCGCCGAGCAGCCGGCGCACGCCGACATCCTCGGCCTTCTCGGCGGCCCGGGCATAGAAGCGCTCGGCCTCGAGCTCCATGGTCTCGACTTCCTTGCGGATGGTGTCGAGCGGCAGGTTCTTGGTCAGCCAGATCGGGCGCCGGCGCAGAAAGCCTTTGACGTCCTCGCGCCGGATCGGTGGCAGGTGCGCGCCGAAGCGCTGCTCGTAGGTTTCCAGCAGACGGTGGCGATGGCCGCGCTCTTCCTCCGCCATCTCCTCGAAGATCTTTGCGGTGTCTGGGTAGCGCTCGGTGAGATCCTCGGCGAAGGACATGTAGATGCGGCTGTCCTCCTCTTCGGAGGCTATCGCGACCGCCAGCACCTCGCGCTCGGTCAAATCGGCGAAATTCTTCACGGCAACGCCTTGTTTACGGAGTTTAGAATTAGAATAATTCTAATATGTGTAGGCCGTGCTGGGGTCAATCCACAAAGCCGCGCTATGGCCCTGTTCGTGATCACGATGAAGGGAACCGGGCCGTAACGTGCCCGTTCGAGTTCCTGTGGCTCACGAGGGGGATTGTATGGACACGGTCAAATATCGGCTGAATGACGCGCGCCTGGCGCCGCGGCGGACGAAACTCGAGATTCCTGGCTGGGCCGGCAACCGTGAGCCGCGCAGCGATGGTTCGCGCGAGCAGGTCTGGCATTGCGTGCCGTTCTCGGAAGGCGCGCAATACGGGATCGAGCTGTTCTATCCCTATGATTTCGAGCTGCACGTCACCACGAAGGACGGAAGGTTACAACTCGACGCTGATTGGGGTGAGCCGCCGGACAGCGGCGTGCAGTGGCCGCCGTTCCGGAATTTCGGCGACGCGTTCTACACCTATCAGATATTGCTCGATCTCAAGGTCGAGAAAGGCATGGCGATCCGTACCGAACCGCATCCGCGCTTCTACACCGATCGCTCCGACACCGTGCCGATCGCCGTTCCGGCGCTCGTGCGCAATTGGTGGCCGATGATGTTCTTCACGGTGTTCAAGGCGCCGGCGGAAGGGCGCACTCACATTTTCCGGCCGAACGAGCCGTTCGCCCAGATCATCGTGATTCCCGAGGAAGCGAACTTCCAGCTCGAGCAGATGGGCGAGGAGGAGGCCGCCGAACGCGAATTGCAGGCGCGCCGCATCTACAACAATCGGCCCAAACTGGCCGCCGGAACGGAATGGACGTCGTCATCGGACACGGTGTTCGACGGCACATATCGCCATCTGCACCGCGCTGCCAAGGAGAAGGCGCGCAACGATTGAGCGAGAGCCGCATCATAGTTGACAAAACAACGGGGCCCGCGGGCCCCGTTGTGGTATCGCCGATCGGTCGCCATCGCTCAGTAATCGCGACGGTAGAAGCTGTGATGATGATGGTGGTGATGATGGTGATGGTGGTAGCGCCGATAGCGCGGCACCACGATGACCGGGCGGTCGTAGTAGTCGCGGCGATAGTAGCCGTGATGATGATGGTGGTGGTGATGGTGGTGGTAGTAGTACTGTGCAAGCTGCACGTTCTCGCGGACCGGAGCGGGCGCAGCCTCGTCGAGCGCCTGCAGCTTTGCGGAGGCATTCGAGATCGGCTCCAGCAGGTCCGCGTATGAGTTCGCCTGCAGAACGTCGGCCGGGTTCGGCCCAGGCGCAGCTTCGGCGGCACCGACCGCGCCGAACGCGGCCACCGCCCCCAGAAGTCCAGCGATTTTCCTATCCATCTTTGCTCTCCTCAAAAAGTCGCCGGACCGAGCGCCGGTTTCTAGCAACGCCAATCATTGCCCAATGTTTCGTGAACCGCGCATTAACGCCCCGTGACGGGATCGTGGCGGCAGGCACCCGCATCTGACGCGGGACGGATGCCGGCTCGCGCGAAGAAAACCTGCCGGAACAAGAATCTAGAGCGACTGATTCGATCAGAACCGAGGTGGCTCTAGCTTGCACGCGCGAGGAACTGAAGCAGCAGCCGGCTCACTTCGTCCGGCTGCTCCTGCTGCACCCAGTGGCCGGCGCCGTCGACCAGATGGCAGCCGATCATTTTGGTACAGGCCCTGGTCTGCATCGTCTCGAACACGCCGGGCCGCTGATAGGTGCCCCAATCCTGCTTGCCCGAGATGAACGCGGATGGTTGGTCGATGCTGCGGCCGCTCCAGGTCTGCAATTCCGGAGTGAACGCGCCTGACGTCCCGCAGCGATACCATTGCAGCCCGCCCTGGAATCCCGTGCGCTGATACTCCGCGCTGTAATAGGCGAGGTCGCGGTCCGGCAGCCAAGTGTTGGCGGCGATCGCCTCGCGCGACGGCATCTCCTCGGCGACCGTCGCAGCCATGTCCTTGGCGAGGTCCATCACATAGTAGGTCGGCAGTTTGGCCAGCTCCCCCGCCGACCAGGATTGCAGCGGATACGGCTTGTTGTCTTTCCAGTCCGCGCTCTTGTGATGGTAGTAGGCGCGCAGGAAGTCGTGCACGCCCTGCGGCGCGCGATGCATGTCGGCATTGGCCGGACGCGTCGAATAGTACCATTGGTAATGCTTGCGCGGGCGCGGCAGCGCCGCCAGCTCGCGATGCACGGGGTCCTCGCTCGCGGGTTTCGTGGGCTCAGTTGCGGTGTTGAACGGCAGCGACGGCGTTCCTCCGAACGGCGCGCTCATCATGACGACGGCGCGGAATACGTCTGGGCGGATCAGCGCGCACCATGCCGCGACCGACGAGCCGAAATCGTGCCCGATCACGGCATCGACGTGCGTGTAGCCGAACGCCGCGACCAGCCCGAGCGCATCGCGCACCAGATTGGGCAGGCGGAATGATGTGAGGTCGCCGTCATAATCCGCGCTCCAGCCGGTGGTGCGGCCATAGCCGCGCTGGTCCGGCGCGATCACGTGATAGCCGGCCGCAGCGAGCTTCGGCATCACCTTGCGCCAGGAAAACGCCAGCTCCGGAAAGCCGTGCAGCAGCAACAGGCAAGGCCGGCCGGCTGCTTCGAAGCCCGCCTCCAGCACATGCATCCGCAGGCCGTTGATCCCGTCGACATAGCGCGAGCGGATGGTGGCGGGGAGCGGGACGTCGGGGAGCGTTTCCATCGTGCAGATCACCTGTTGGGCATCGCCGCAGAACCAGCGCATTTTGCTGTATGCTGGCGGCCATTGATTCACGATAGCAACTTTGACCACGGGATGCATACCGCATGCGCCACGCGAGGATTGCAGAGCTGCCCGGCTGGATGTCGCGTCTCGGCCTGATGATCGTAGTCGCCGGCCTGGTGCTGATGCCTGCGGTCCGTGCCGCCGACATCAAGGAGCTCACCGAAAAATTGCCGCGCGCCTATATCGGCGAATTCCTGTGGGATGGCGACAACACGGTGCAGAACGTCGTCATCACCTTCGACAAGGTGCAGGCCTTGAACGAGCAGAACGCGGAAGCGCGAGGCTGCGGTTCATATGAGGTCGCCCGTCACGTGACCAGGATCGGCGTGCAGATGTTCATCCGGTTGTCCGATCTCGAGGTCGAGATCTTCGAACGCTCGCCCGACGGCAACGGAGCGTTCGAGACCGACGGCAGCCATCGCGGCAAGCTGTCGGAAGATTTTCAGCAGATCGATGCGCAGTGGACCAGCACCGCATCAGGCAAGCACGGCCAACTGCACCTGCGTGCCGCGGCGTCGGTGGCATGCGGACCGGCGGAGGATTTGTAGTGCTGGATAACGCTAGAAGCGTTGTCCATCCTTCACCCTCCCCTGGAGGGGGAGGGTCGGCTCACAGCGAGCGAAGCGAGATGTGAGGCGGGGTGGGGTGATCTCTCAACACGGGAAGTCACCGATACGAGGGACTTTCACCCCACCTCGGTTCGCATTTCATGCGAACCGATCCTCCCCCTCCAGGGGAGGATAAGAGGAATTACGCTTTGGCGGGAGCCTTCGGCCAGTACCTGTCGCGCAGATGCCGCTTCACCAGTTTCCCGGTCGGCGTCCGCGGCAGCTCCTGCTCGAAGTCGATGCTCTTCGGGCATTTGATCGGCGACAGATGCTGGCGGCAGAACGCGATCAGCTCGGCCTCGAGCTCCTTGCCGGCCCTGGCGATGTCGTGCGGCTGCACCACGGCCTTGACCTCTTCGCCCATCTCCTCGTTCGGCACGCCGAACACCGCGACGTCGGAGACCGCCGGATGCGTGATCAGCACGTCCTCGGTCTCCTGCGGATAGATGTTCACGCCGCCGGAGATGATCATGTAGCTCTTGCGGTCGGTGAGATAGAGGAAGCCCTCTTCGTCGAGGTAACCGACGTCGCCGAGCGTCGACCAGCCCTTGGCGTTGTAGGCCTTCTTCGTCTTCTCGGGATCGTTGTGATAGGTGAACGCGGGCGCGTCGGCGAAATAGACCTGGCCGATCTGCCCGGTCGGCGCCTCCTCGTCGTTCTCGTCCAGGATCTTGACCTTGCCGACCACGGCGCGGCCGACCGTGCCGCGATGGGTCAGCCATTGTTGCGAGGTCGAGACCGTGACGCCGTTGCCTTCGGAGCCGGCGTAATACTCGATCAGGATCGGTCCCCACCATTCGATCATCTTCGCCTTGACGTCGACCGGGCAGGGCGCCGCGGCGTGGATCGCGCCCTTCAGCGACGAGACCTTGTAGCGGGCGCGCACCTCGTCGGGCAGCTTGAGCATGCGCACGAACATGGTCGGCACCAGCTGCGACTGCGTCACCTTGTGCTTCTCGACCTGCTTCAGAAATTCCTCGGCGTCGAAATGCTCCATGATGACGGAAGTGCCGCCCAGCACCGTTGCCATCATGTTGAAGCGCAAGGGAGCCGCGTGATAGAGCGGCGCCGGCGACAGATAGATGCTGTCGGCATTCATGCCGCACATGTCGGCGGTGAGAATGCGCAGGAACGGGCTCGGCACGTCAATCCGGTTGCCCTCGAACTCCCTCTTGATGCCCTTGGGCCGGCCGGTGGTGCCGGAGGAATACAGCATGTCGTAGCCGGCGACCTCGTCGGCAACCGGCGTGGTCGGCTGTGCGGCGGCCTCCTTGTCGTAGGAGCGGAAGCCTGGTGCCGGCTCGTCCATCATGTAGAACAGCGGTTCGCCCGGCTCGCCCTTGATCAGGCCTTTCACCTTGTCGGCGCATTGCGGCGTGGTGATGAACACCTTCGCTCCGCAGTCTTTGATGATGTAGGCGATCTCCTCTTCGGTCAGGTAGCGGCTGATCGCGGTGTAATAAAGCCCCGAGCGCTGCGCGGCCCAGCAGATCTCCATGAAGGCGAGGCGGTTTTCCATCAAGAGCGCGATGTGGTCGCCGGCCTTCAGGCCGAGCGAGCGGAACAGATGCGCGCCCTGGTTCGAGAGCTCGTCGAGCTCGCGATAGGTGATCGCCTTGCCGGATGCCGCCATCTGGTAGGCGATCTTGTTCGGATGGTTGCGCGCGTGGATGGACGGATGGGTCATCGTGTTTCCTCGGAGCATCAATAGTGGTCGTCCCGGCGAAGGCCGGGACCCATAACCACTGAATTTTGTTGTTGGACCGGGTTGCGGCCCCAGCCGGGCCTAACCACAAACGACTGTGGTTATGGGTCCCGGCCTGCGCCGGGACGACACCATTGTTGTGGCCGCTGGTGCGGGCTCTTCTTACAGCCGCTCGACGATCGTGACGTTGGCCATGCCGCCGCCTTCGCACATGGTCTGCAGGCCGTAGCGCTTGTTGCGCTGCTTCAGGGCGTGCAGCAGCGTCGTCATCAGCTTGGTGCCGCTGCCGCCGAGCGGATGGCCGAGCGCGATCGCGCCGCCATTGACGTTGAGCCGGGCCGGATCGGCGCCGGTCGTCTTCAGCCACGCAGTCGGCACCGAGGCGAACGCCTCGTTGACCTCGAACAGGTCGATGTCGTCGATCTTCATGCCGGCCTTCTGCAGCGCGCGCTGGGTTGCCGGCAGCGGCGCTTCCAGCATGATCACGGGGTCGCCGCCCATCATGGTGAGATGATGGATGCGCGCCATCGGCTTGACGCCGAGCGCCTTGAGGCCCTTCTCGTTGACGACCATGACGCCGGACGCGCCGTCGCAGATCTGGCTGGCGCTCGCCGCGGTCAGCTTGCCGTTCTCGGCGATCAGCTTGACGCTCTTGATGCCGTCGAGGCTGGCGTCGAAGCGGATGCCTTCGTCGACGTGGTGGGTGTCGGTCGAGCCGTCGGCGCGGGTGATTGTCACCGGCACGATCTCGTCCTTGAAGTGGCCGGCCTGCGTGGCCGCGATCGCGCGCTGATGGCTGTTGTAGGAATATTCGTCGAGCTCGTCCTTCGACAGGCCGTACTTCTCGGCCATCATCTCCGCGCCGGTGAACTGGCTGAAGACGATGTTCGGATACTTCGCCTCGATGCCCGGGCTCTTGTAGTGGCCAAAGCCGTTCTTGGCGGGCAGCGAGGAGGCGAGGCCCATCGGCACGCGGGTCATCGATTCCACGCCGGCGGCGATCACGCAGTCCATGGTGCCGCTCATCACGGCCTGCGCCGCGAAGTGCAGCGCCTGCTGCGAGGAGCCGCACTGGCGGTCGATCGAGGTCGCGGGCACGCTCTCGGGCAGCTTCGAGGCCATCACCGCGTTGCGGGCGACGTTGTTGGATTGCTCGCCGGCCTGCATCACGCAGCCCATGATCACGTCCTCGACCTGTGCCGGGTCGGCGCCTGATCGTTCGACCAGCGCATCGAGCACGGTCGCGGCCAGATCGGCCGGATGCCAACCGGAAAGACGCCCTCCCTTGCGGCCGCCGGCGGTGCGGGCGGCGGCGACGATATATGCCTCGGCCATGTCTGATCTCCCTGATGTTTCTGGATTGGGCGGTTTTGAAAGTTGGGCCGGATTTAAGGAGCGGCTCAGCATTTAGTCAATCAATCAATTAACTCTTGAGTGCAGCCCCGCCATGGGCTTATGTGCGGCCTCGATTTACCGGCGAGCCAAAAAACAGCTAGGGAACAGCCGGGGACACAGAGCGGGATCAGAGCGCAGTTGAATACCAGCGTACCGACGAAACTTCCGGCCGGCAAAAATGCCACTGCCGACAAGCTATTGGTCGCAGCCAGCGAGCTGATGATCGAGCGCGCCTCGATCGAGGTTTCGCTGTCCGACATCGCCCAGAAGTCGGGCGTCAACGCCGCGCTCGTGAAATATCATTTCGGCAACAAGGACGGGCTGCTGCTGGCGCTGCTCGCGCGCGACGCCGCCACCGAGATATCGCAGCTCGAATATCTCCTGGCGCAGCCGATCACGCCGTCCGCGAAACTGCGGCTGCATATCGGCGGCATCATTCGCGCCTATCACCAGTTCCCCTATATGAACCGGTTGATCCATTATCTCCTGCACGAGAGCTCGACTGCCGCCGCGAACGAGGTGTCGAAATTCTTCGTCGCGCCGCTGCTGGATTTTCATCGCCGCCTGCTCGCCGAGGGCATCAAGGCCGGCGAATTCCGCAAGATCGATCCGGTGCTGTTCTACACCAGCCTGATCGGCGCCTGCGATCACCTGTTCTTCGGCCGCCACGCGATGTCGCGCGCGGTCGGCGTCGGTCCGGTCACCGACGAGGTCTGCCGCGAATACATCAAGCACATGGAAGCCTTGATCTTCGGCGGCGTGCTGGAAGCGAAGGAATCACGAATGGCGAATAGCGAGTAGCGGATTGGGAGAGGTCATCTCTTCCATTCGCTATTCGCTGCTCACCATTCGCCATAACAAGTCTAGAGAAGAAACGCCCAAGGAAAGGTTGTTCCCATGCAGTTGAAAGACGTTGCCGTTCTCATCACCGGCGGTGGCTCCGGCCTCGGTGCCGCCACAGCGCACGCCATGGCCGCCAAGGGCGCCAAGATCGGCGTGATCGACCAGAACAAGGAAAACGCCGAGAAGGTCGCCGCCGAAGTGAAGGGCGTTGCCCTGCACGCCGACGTCACCGACGAGGAAGCGATCAAGGCAGCGATCGCCAAGGCCGAGGCCGCGCACGGCATCGCGCGCGTGCTGATGAACTGCGCCGGCATCGGCGGCTCGCAGCGCATCGTCGGCAAGGACGGCGTCTATCCGCTGGCGAAGTTCGTCCGCATCATCAACGTCAATCTGATCGGCACCTTCAACGTGCTGCGCCTGTTCGCCGAGCGCCTGGCCACTGAAGCCCCGATCGGCGAGGAACGCGGCGTCGCGATCAACACCGCATCGGTCGCGGCCTATGAAGGCCAGATCGGCCAGATCGCCTATTCGGCATCGAAGGGCGGCGTCGTCGGCCTCACGCTGCCGGCCGCGCGCGACCTCGCCAGCCTGAAGATCCGCGTCAACACCATCGCACCCGGCCTGTTCCTGACGCCGCTGCTGATGGGTCTCAACGAGGAAGCCCGCAAGAGCCTGGGCGCCCAGGTGCCGCATCCGGCCCGCCTCGGCGACGCTTCGGAATACGGCAACCTCGCCGTCCACATCGTCGAGAACCCGATGCTCAACGGCGAAACCATCCGCCTCGACGGCGCCATCCGCATGGCCCCGCGATAGCGGCGAGTTCCGCCGTACTTCCCTTCTCCCCTTGTGGGAGAAGGTGGCGCGGACGCAGTCCGCGACGGATGAGGGGTTCTCTCCGCGGAGACAGACCCCTCACCCAACCGAATGCAAAGCTAACAGCGAACATGCCCTCTCCCACAAGGGGAGAGGGCACAGCAACGAGCATCGCGTTCGCTGAACGGTCGGGAGGACCATGCGCGTGTCTCAGCCGCTGCTGA
The DNA here is from genome assembly GCF_049075665.1 of Bradyrhizobium sp. B120. Lineage (NCBI taxonomy): Bacteria > Pseudomonadati > Pseudomonadota > Alphaproteobacteria > Hyphomicrobiales > Nitrobacteraceae > Bradyrhizobium > Bradyrhizobium sp. B120. The sequence continues at coordinate 675,597 of NZ_CP185242.1, forward strand.
TCGAACATCACGACGGGGTCGATTGGGTCACGCTCAATCGCCCCGAGAGCCTCAACGCGCTCGATGCCTCGCTGATCGACGCGCTCAATACTTACTTCCAGGGCCTGCAGCGCAACCGCGACACCCGCGTCGTGGTGCTGAAGGGCGCCGGCGCGAATTTCTGCGCCGGGCTCGACCTCAAGCACGCGATGGCGCGCCGCGGCGGGCAGGCCGAGCCGCCCGGCGTCACGGAGTCGCTGGACTCGCAGCGCCGCATTGCCGACATCGTGATGCTGATGCGGCGCTGTCCGCAGCCGATCATCGCGCTGGTGCAGGGGGCCGCTGCCGGCGGCGGTTTCGCGCTGGCGCTCGCCGCCGACATCCGCATCGCGGCGAAGAACGCGCGGATGAACTGCGCCTTCATCAAGCTCGGCCTCGGCGGCTGCGACATCGGCACCAGCTATTTCCTGCCACGCCTCGTCGGCGTGTCGGTCGCCTCCGAATTGATCCTCACCGGGCGCTTCATCCATGCCGACCGTGCGCTTGCGGTGGGCCTGGTGTCGGAGGTGGTTGACGCGGCCGATCTCGACGCTGCGGCCAATCCTTATGTCGAGGCGATGATGACGGCCTCGCCGGTCGGCCTCCGTCTCTCGAAGGAATGCCTCAACATGAGCGTCGATGCCGGCTCGATCGAGGCCGTGATCGCGATGGAGGATCGCAATCAGGTGCTGTGCAGCCGCTCGGAAGATTTCCAGGAAGGCATCAAGGCCTTTCTCGAGAAACGAAAGCCTGTCTATATCAGACGCTGAGAACAGATCCTCAAAAGGACGAGAATTCCGGGAGACGCAAAATGGATGGAGACGCGGCGATGCTGACGAAGCCTGCCTTTCGCAAGGTGGACTGGCTCGCGCGTGACATCGCGGTCGAGCGGCGTGACGACGGCACCGTCGTGCTGAAGTCGCGGATCCCGCTGCAGGCCTACGAGACCCACATCCCGGCCTATCTCGCCAAATGGGCGGCGCAGGCGCCGGAGCGGATCTGGCTGGCGCAGCGCGGCGGCCCCGACCGGCAATGGCGCAAGGTCTCCTATGGTGACGCCAAGCGCACCGTCGATGCGCTGACGCAGGGCCTACTCGATCTCCGTATTGCTGATGGCCGGCCCGTCGCGATCCTGTCAGGCAATTCGATCGAGCACGCGCTGATGACGCAGGCTGCGATGCAGGCGCGGTTGCCGGCGGCGCCGGTGTCGCCGGCCTACTCGCTGATGAGCCAGGATCACCTCAAGCTCAAATATCTCTTCAATCTGATCAAGCCCGCCGTCGTGATGGTGCAGGACGGCCCGACCTTCGAGAAGGCGCTGAAGGCGATCGATCTCACCGGCATCACGGTCATTCACGTCCTGCGTCCCTGCGACGGCATCAGGAGCGTGGCCTTCGCCGAGCTCGCGGCAACGCCGGTGACGGCCGACGTCGGCGCGTCGATAGCGAAGATCGCGCCCGACACCGTCGGCAAGCTGCTGTTCACCTCGGGCTCGACCGGCATGCCCAAGGCCGTCATCAACACCCAGCAGATGATGTGCGCCAACGCGGCGATGATGATGCAGGTGCGCCCGCGTGAGACGGCCGGCCCGATCCCGACCGTGCTCGACTGGATGCCTTGGAATCACACCATGGGCGGCAACGCCGCGTTCAATCCGGTGCTGGTCGACGGCGGCACGCTCTATATCGACGACGGCCGGCCGATGCCGGGCCAGCTCGAGGAGACCATCAGGAACCTGCGCGAGGTGTCGCCGACCTACTACGCCAATGTGCCGGCCGGCTATGCCGCGCTCGCGGCTGCGATGGAGAAGGACGAGGCGTTGTGCGCGAGCTTCTTCAAGAACCTTTCGATCATGGCCTATGGCGGCGCCCGGCTGCCCGACGATCTCTATGACCGGATGCAGGCGCTGGCGGTGAAGACCACGGGCGAGCGCATCGTGTTCTACACCGGCTGGGGCTCGACCGAGACCGCGCCAACCTCAACCGGGACCTATTGGGACACCGAGCGCGTCGGCCTGATCGGCCTGCCGTTCCCCGGCGTCGAGCTGAAGATGGTGCCGTGCGGCTCGAAATACGAATTGCGACTGCGCGGCGTCAACGTCACGCCGGGCTATTTCGGCCAGCCGGAGCTCACGGCCAAGATGTTCGATGAAGAAGGCTTCTACTGCATCGGCGATGCCGGCGTGTTCGTCGATCCCGAAGACCCTCTGCAAGGCATCATCTTCGCCGGCCGCGTGGTCGAGGACTTCAAGTTGACGACAGGCACCTTCGTCCATGTCGGCTCGCTGCGCACCGATGCGATCGCTGCCGCGACGCCGGTCGTGCATGACGCGCTGGTTACGGGGCAGGACCGCGAGTTCATCGGCCTGTTGTGCTGGCCCAACCTGCATGCCTGCCGCCAGCTCGTCGGCAATGCGGATGCGAGCTACGAGGACGTGATCCGGCATCCCGATGTGCTCGCGTGTCTCAAGAAGGGCTTGCAGGCGCACAATGTATCCACCACCGGCAGCAGCATGCGCATTGCGCGTGCGATGTTGATGGTCGAGCCGCCGTCGATCGACGGCAATGAGCTCACCGACAAGGGCTACATCAACCAGCGCGCCGGCCTCGAACGCCGCGCCGCGCTGGTGGAGAAGCTCTACGCCGGCAAGCCCGGTGATGAGGTGATCGTGCTGTGATGAGGCCGACGCTCTCTCCATTCGTCATTCCGGGATGCGCCCACTTGGGCGCAGGCCCGGAATCCATCAAGCCACATCATCTGCGGCTCAATGGATTCCAGGCTCGCGCTTCGCGCGCCCCGGAATGACGGCGAATTGAAACGACAAGAACCAAGAAGGTAAGCGCCATGAATTTCGATTTCTCCGACGAACAGAAGCAGATGCGCGACGAGGCGCGGAAGTACCTCGCCGAACAGTGCCCGCCGAAGGCGGTGCGCGAGGTGCTCGACGGCAAGGCGCCCTACGACAAGGCGCTGTGGAAGGGCCTCGCCGAGATGGGCTTCCTCGGCGTCGCGATCCCGGAGAAGTTTGGCGGCGCGGGTGCCGGTCATCTCGAGCTCTGCGTCATCGCCGAGGAAATGGGCCGCGCGCTGGCGCCGGTGCCGTTCTCTTCGACGGTCTATCTCGCTGCCGAGGCGATCCTGATCGCAGGCAGTGATGCGCAGAAGCAGAAATGGCTGCCGAAGATCGCCTCCGGCGATGCGATCGGCACGCTGGCGCTGTTCGAGGGCAAGGGCAATCCATCGCCGAAGGCCATCAACGTCACGGCCAATGGCGGCGTGCTCAACGGCGTCAAGAAGCCGGTCGCCGACGGTGCGATTGCCGATTTCGCCGTGGTCGCTGCGCGCACCGGTTCGAGCGGACGGGAGTCCGATATTTCCCTGTTCATCGTCGACCTCAAGGCCGGCGGCGTCGAGGTCAAGTCGCTCACCAACATCGACCTGACCCGCGGCCAGGCCGAGATCACCTTCAAGGACGCCAAGGCCGAGCCGCTGGGCGCTGCCGGCGAGGGCTGGAGCGTGATCACCCAGGTGCTGGATCGTGCCGCCGTGTTGATGGCGTTCGAGCAGGTCGGCGGCGCCGACCGCGCGCTCGAAATGGGCCGCGACTATGCGCTCGACCGCATCGCGTTCGGCCGTCCGATCGGCTCGTTCCAGGCGGTCAAGCATATGCTGGCCGACATGTATGTCTCGGCGACGCTGGCGCGTTCGAATTGCTACTACGGCGCCTGGGCGCTCTCGACCAATGCCGGCGAATTGCCGGAAGCCGCCGCCGCCGCGCGCATCAGCGCGACGCAGGCGTTCCAGCACTGCGCCAAGAACAACATCCAGGTCCATGGCGGCATGGGCTTCACCTGGGAGTTCGACTGCCACATGTACTACCGCCGCGCCAATGCGGTCGCGCTTGGCCTCGGCAGCCTGTCCTATTGGGAAGACGCGCTGATCGACCGCATGCGCAAGAAGAACGCGGCGTAACCGTTGATGATTTGTAGGATGGGTAGAGCGCAGCGAAACCCATCATGACGCGGGTGGTCCAAAGATGGGTTTCGCTTCGCTCTACCCATCCTACGACACCGGCGAAGGATGACAGACCATGAATTTCGACGACACCCCGCAGGAGGCCGCATTCCGCGCCGAGGCGAAAGCCTGGATCGCGGCCAATGCGCCCAAGCAATATGAGGAAGAGCTGCGCAAGGCCTCGCTGGGCCGCGTTGCGCTCAAGGGCGCCAACATCCTCGAAGTGGCAAAAGCCTGGCAGAGGAAGAAAGCCGATGCCGGCTGGGCCTGCCTGCACTGGCCGAAGGAATATGGCGGTCGTGGCTCGTCGCCGATCGAGCGCGTGATCTGGCAGCAGGAGGAGGGTCCGTTCGGCCGCCTCAGCTCGATGTTCATCATCGGCCACGGCATGTGCGGCCCGACCATGATGGCGTTCGCCGGCGAGGAGCAGAAGCGCAGATATCTGCCGCCGCTCGCCTCGGGCGAGAAGATCTGGTGCCAGCTGTTCTCCGAGCCAGCCGGCGGCTCCGACGTCGCGGGCTTGCGCACCCGTGCCGAGAAGCAGGGCGACGAGTGGGTGATCAACGGCCAGAAAATCTGGACCTCGGGCGCGCATTATTCCGACTACGGCATCCTCTTGACCCGTACCGATCCGACGGTCGCGAAGCACAAGGGCCTCACCATGTTCTTCCTGGACATGAAGAGCCCGGGCGTCGAGGTGAGGCCGATCAAGCAGGCGAGCGGCGCCTCGGACTTCAACGAGGTCTATTTCACCGACGTGCGCATTCCGGACTCGCAGCGGCTCGGCAATGTCAATGACGGCTGGAACGTGTCGCTGACCACGCTGATGAACGAGCGGATGTCGATCGGCGCCGGCGTCTCGACCGGCTTCCCCGAGCTGTTCGACTTCTGCAACAGCCTGATGCTGGAGGATGGCCCCGCGATCGAGAACCGCGCGGTGCGCGCGAAACTTGCGAACTGGGCGGTGAAGGCGAGCGGGCTGAAATACACCAGCATGCGCGCGATCTCCGCGCTCTCCCGTGGCGAACGCCCGGGACCGGAGAACTCGATTGGCAAGCTTGTCGCCGGCTCGATGATCCAGGACGTCGCGACCTACGCGCTCGATCTGCAGGGCGCCGCCGGCGCCTTGAACGGACCCGAGGATGCCGAGGTCGCCGGCAAATTCCAGGCGATGCTGCTGCGCGCGCCGGGCACCCGCGTCGAGGGCGGCACCGACGAGATCATGCGCAACATCATCGCCGAGCGCGTACTGGGTCTGCCCGGCGACATCAGGGTCGACAAGGACGTTCCCTTCAACAAGATCCCGACCAAGGGCAGAGCTTGAGCAATCGTAGGGCGGGTTAGCGCAGCGTAACCCGCCATTTCGCAACAACGTTTCGATGGAATCGGTGGGTTACGCCTTCGGCTAACCCACCCTACGCAAAAAGAGGTTCGCCATGAATTTCGATGACACGCCGCAGGAAGCCGAATTCCGCAAGATCGCGCGCCAGTGGATCGCGGCCAACGCGCCGAAGGAGTTCGAGGAAGAACTCTCAAAATCCTCGCTCGGCCGCATCAGGCTCGCCAAGCACGACATGGTCGAGGTCGGCAAGGCCTGGCAGAAGAAGAAGGCGGAAGGCGGCTGGGCCTGCCTGCATTGGCCGAAGGAATATGGCGGTCGCGGCGCCACCCCGATCGAGCGCGTGATCTGGCAGCAGGAAGAGGGCGTCTACGGCAAGCTGACCCAACCGTTCCAGATCGGCGAGGGCATGTGCGGCCCGACCGTGATGGCCTGGGGTTCTGAAGACGCCAAGCGCCGCTATCTGCCGAAACTCGCTGCCGGCGAGGAGATCTGGTGCCAGCTGTTCTCCGAGCCGTCGGCCGGCTCCGACGTCGCCGGCCTGCGCACCCGCGCCGAGAAGAAGGGCGACAACTGGGTCGTCAACGGCCAGAAGATCTGGACCTCCGGCGCCCATTACTCCGACTACGGCCTGTTGATCGCCCGCACCGATCCGAATGTGCCCAAGCACAAGGGTCTCACCATGTTCTTCCTCGACATGAAGAGCCCGGGCGTCGAGGTGCGGCCGATCAAGCAGGCCAACGGCATGCAGGAATTCAACGAAGTCTATTTCACCGACGTCGTGATCCCGGACAGCCAGCGCTTGGGTGCGGTCGGCGAGGGCTGGAGCGTGTCGCTGACCACGCTGATGAACGAGCGCATGTCGATCGGATCGCGGCTTGCGACCGGCGTGCCCGAGATGTTCGAGTTCTGCTCGAATTTGATGCTGGAAGATGGCCTTGCGATCGATGATCCAGCGGTGCGCTCCAAGCTTGCGAGCTGGGCGGTGAAGGCGAGCGGGCTGAAATACACCAGCTACCGTGCCATCTCGGCGCTGTCGAAGGGCGAGCGTCCTGGTCCGGAAAATTCCATCGGCAAACTCGTCTCCGGCCTGATGCTGCAGGATATCGCGACCTACGCGATGGACCTCGAAGGCGCAGCCGGCAGCCTCACCGGCACCGATGAGGAGCAGGCCAACGGCCAGTTCCAGCAGATGCTGCTGTCGTCGCCCTCGATGCGCATTGCCGGCGGCACTGACGAGATCCTGCGCAACATCATTGCCGAGCGCGTGCTCGGCCTGCCGGGCGACATCCGCGTCGACAAGGACGTGCCCTACAACAAGATCCCGACCAAGGGGCGTTAGGGGAACGTAGGGTGGGTTAGCGAAGCGTAACCCACCATTGGCTATCAACCACGTGCGATAGAGGCGGTGGGTTACGCCTTCGGCTAACCCACCCTACGCAGACAATGGGATGCGCAATGGACGCTGCAGTGAACCAACAAGAACGCATTGACGTACTCCAAAGCCTGCTCAACGAGCGTTACTCGGTGCGCGCGTTCCAGCCGCGCGAGGTGCCGCGCGATGTCATCGAGCACATCCTCGCTACCGCGCAGCGCACCGCGTCGTGGTGCAACAGCCAGCCCTGGGAAGTCCTGATCGTGTCCGGCGAGGCCAAGGAACGGTTCCGCGAGGCGATCTATGCCGAGGCCTCGCGCGGCCTCGGCGAGGATTACGACTTCACACCGCCGCGCGAATATGTCGGGGTCTATCTGGAGCGCCGCCGCGAAAGCGGGTTCCAGCTCTACAACACGCTCGGCATCGCGCGCGGCGACAGGGCGGCCTACGCAAAACAGGCGCTGGAGAACTACAATTTCTTCGGCGCGCCGCACATTGCCGTGATCCACACCAATGAGCCGCTCGGCATCTATGGCGCGATCGACTGCGGCGGCTATGTCTCGAACTTCATGCTGGCCGCCCAGGCGCTCGGGCTCGGCACCATTCCGCAGGCCGCGATCGCGCGCCATTCCGGCCTGATCCGCCGCCATTTCAACCTGGCCGACGACCGCCGGGTTGTCTGCGGTATCTCGTTCGGCTATGCGGATCATGCGCACAAGGTGAACAGCTACCGCACGTCGCGCGCAACTGTTGCGGATATTGTCACATTTGTGGATGTATAACTTCCTCAAGGCGGGAAGGTCGGTTCGTCCTCCCGCCGAGGACAAGAAGAAACGACAAGAAGAACGACTAGAACAACAATGGCGAATAACGCCTCCCTGACGCCGGCGGAGATCAGCTGGCAACTGCACCGTCTGCCTGCGCTTGAGCGCGACGCGTTCATCGCCGCGCATTACCTGGGACAGCCCGTTGCCTGGAAGACCCGCTTCTTCGATGCGATCGACTGGGGCGCGGGCTCCGTGCTGCAATTCAGCTTCCTGCAACGCGGCTGGCATCGCCATTCGCGGCTCGACAACCCGATCTATGCCTATATCGACATCGAGCAACATCCGGAAACACGCGGCCTGCGCCGCGGCCGGCGGATCGATCTCGAGGGCACGATCAAGGGCGTCGACTTCGTGACCGGGATTACGCTCACGCTCGACCGGTTTGAGATCCTGCCCGTCAACTTTCTCGATCGCTTCGTCATCAGCTCCGACAGCCGCTACTAACGCCGGGCCGCGCGGCGCGGCGGCGCGTCCGCATAGCGCGCGGCCATCGCGCCCGCCAGCTCCGCCATCTTCTCGCGCAGCTCCGCGGGCGCGATCACCTCGGCCTCGGCGCCGAGCCGCAGCAGCTCGGTTGCGGCATGCCACACCGTCTTGCCGACCGGCATGGTGGCGACGCGCCAGCCGTCGGCGTCGGTGGCTTCAGCAAGCCGCATCCGCGCCTTCACGTAAGGATGGGCCAGCGCATCGAACAGTTGCAGCCCCAACGGCGACAGCCGTACTGTGGCCTCGTTCGGATGCAGCTCGGCCTCGAGCCGTTCGATCGAGGTGCGCCAATAGGTGGCGAGATCGAATTCTGCCGGTCGCGCGAATGGCGTCTCCAGCGCGGTGCAATCCAGCACGCGGGCGACGCGGTAGGTGCGCACATTGCCGTCGACAAGGCCGGCGAGATACCAGCTGCCGCCCTTCAGCACGAGGCCGAGCGGCGCCACACGCCGGCGCTTCTCGGCTTTCCAGCTCTGGTAGCGGATCTCGATCAGGGTCTCGCGCAGCACCGAGGCTGCAATGGCGCGCAGATGCTTCGGCTCCTCGGTCTCGCCGAACCAGCCCGGCGCGTCCAAGTGGAAGCGCTGCTGCATGCCCCGCGCGTTGGAGCGCAGATTCTCCGGCAGCGCCGCCATCAGCTTGGTCTGCGCCGCCGCCATCGCGGCATCGATGCCGAGCGCGGCGGCGGGGCCGGGCAGCCCGGCCATGAACAGCGCCTCGGCCTCGCCCTGCGACAGCCCGTTCAGCCGCACCCGATAGCCGTCGAGCAGGCGGTAGCCGCCCTCGGCGCCACGGTCGGCATAGACGGGGACGCCGGCGGCCGAGAGCGCGTCGATGTCGCGATAGATCGTGCGCACCGAGACCTCGCAGGCCTCGGCCAGCTCGGGCGCGGTGACCTGTCCCCGCGCCTGCAGGGTGGTGAGGATGGAAAACAGCCGGCTCGCGCGCATGGCTAGATCATACCTGACACAAGATGTCAGGTATAGGCGGACATAAGGAGGCCATGCGCCCTGATGGCGCAAGGAGACCCTGCCTATGACCACCGCTGCCACCACCGACCGCGTCACGCTGTATTACTCGCCGCATAGCCGTGCCACCGGCACCCGCGTGCTGCTGGAGGAACTCGGCGCGCCCTATGATCTGCACGTCCTCAACATGAAGGCGGCCGAGCAGCGCAAGGACGCCTATCTCGCGATCAATCCGCTCGGCAAGGTGCCGGCGATCCGCCATCACGACGCGCTAGTCACCGAGCAGGTCGCCATCTTCATCTATCTCGCCGATCTGTTTCCGCAGGCGGGCCTGACGCCCGCGCTGAACGACCCGCGCCGCGGCCCGTATCTGCGCTGGATCGCCTACTACGGATCCTCGTTCGAGCCGGCCGTGATCGACCATTTCATGAAGCGCGAGCCGGCGCCGATCACACAGTCGCCCTATGCCGATTACGGCACCATGCTGGGCACGCTCGAGGCGCAGCTGGCAAAGGGGCCGTATCTGCTCGGCGAAGAGATCACGGCGGCCGACATCCTCTGGGGCATCGCGCTCTCCTGGACCATGATGTTCGGCATCGTGCCGAAAAGCGACGTCTTCGTCCGCTATTCCGAACGCATCGCCGCGCGCCCGGCTTTCATCCGGATCTCGAAGGCCGACGACGAGATGGCGGCGCAGCATGCAGCAGCCGCCGGAGTGTGATACGGATCGTGCCGATGGCGAAACCGCTGTACAGCACCAACTGCTTCAACACCCTGATCCGTGTCGCCGAGGATTGTCCAGCGCAGCGCGGCGAGGAGCCGCAGCTGCGTGGCGGCCAGCCGACGGTTGCCGTGCTGCAATTCCGGATGATCGCAGGCGCGCCGTACAAATACACCTCCGACGACGTGGTGTTCGCGACGTCGTCGGCCGGCCGCGCGCTCGATCCGAAGGCCGCGAAGAAGGCGCGTAGCCTCGCCCGCGAGGCGTTCTTTTCGCGCGGCCAGGCCTGCATGCGCGCCTCGCCGCTCGGCAAACGGTTCGGCTGGGGCGTTCACGCCGACGCCGAAGGCCACGTCGCGATCTACGCCGTCGACAGCAAGCGCTACCAGGCGCTGGCCGCGGACCCTGAGGTCGCGCAGACGCGCGCGATGCGGAGCAAGCGGGCGTGATGGGCGCCGCTCTCATCCTCCCCTGGAGGGGGAGGATCGGTTCGCATGTAATGCGAACCGAGGTGGGGTGATCTCTCCGCTCGGGCACTGCCTGCGTTGAGAGATCACCCCACCCCGTCTCACATTCCGCTGCGCTCCATGTGAGCCGACCCTCCCCCTCCAGGGGAGGGTGAAGCATCGGCAAATCCCTGCCAGATCCGTCACCCCCGCGCAAAGGCTTCGCCTTTGCGCGGGGTGACGGTCCTGAAAGTGTGGAGCGCCCAACTAAAACCGCGGTGCCCGCTTCTCGGCGAAGGCCTTGATGCCTTCCTTGATCTCGTCGCCGCGCATGCTGTCGCGGTGGCGCTGGTCGGCGGCGGCCTCATCCAGCGCGCCGCGGGCGAATTCGTTGATGGCGCGCTTCATGCCGGCCATCGCCTTCGGCGCATTGCCGGCCAGGATCGTGGCAAGCTTGTCGACCTCCTCGTCGAGCAGGTCGAGCGACACCATCGCGGTGAGGTAGCCGATCCGCAGCATCTCCGGCGCTGATATCTTCTGCGCGGTCAGGAACAGCATCTTGGCGTTGTCGACGCCGAGCCTCGTGACATAGCGCCGGATGCCGCTCTTGTAATAGTGCAGCCCGAGCCGCGCCGCCGGCATGAACATGTCAGCGGTATCGACGCCGATCCGGAAGTCGCAGGCCAGCGCGAGGTCGGTCGAGCCGCCATAGACGCCGCCATTCAGTCTGCAGATCGTCGGCACACTCAGATCCTCGAGGCGGTTGACCACGACCTCGAACGCCGAGCCCGCGCTTTGCTGCTCGCTCGCACTCACCGCGCGCTCGGCGACCGAGTTGAGGTCGTAGCCGGCGGAGAACGCGCGGCCGGTTCCGGTCAGCACCAGCACGCGGATCGCTGGGTCGGCCTCGATCCGGTCGAACAGCCTGACGAGATCGCCGAGATCCTCGGCCTGCAGCCGATTCAGATGCTTCGGCCGGTTGAGGCGGATCGTTGCGCGTGCGCCGGCAATTTCGAGCACGGGTCCGCTGGCGGTGTCGGCCAACTCGGCCATATTAGTCTCCATCATTGATTCTCGAGTTCGCGCCGCTTCGCCTCGGCGTCGATGGTCTCGGCGAGATCGGGATGCCTTGCCATCAACAGGCGGAAATCGACGAGGTCAAGCACCAACAGCCGGGTCACCTTGCTGGTCGAGACGCTGGCGCCCCGCTTGGCGTTGCCGAGCAGCGCCATCTCGCCGAAGAACGCGCCTTCGCCGAGCTTCACCTTGCGTCCGGGCAGATCGACCTCCACCTCGCCGGCGGCGACGAAATACATGCAGTCGCCATTGGTGTCCTTGCGGATGATCATGGTGCGCGGCGGCAGGTCCATGGTCCGCAGCACCTGGGTGACGTCGGCGATCGCGGCCGGGCCGAGATGCGCGAAGAACGGCACCTTGCTGACGGTCTCCCAGGTTCTCAGAAAATTGTCGCGACGGGTTTCCGCGGCAAAGCCGGTCGCCAGAATACCGGTCCACAGCCCGAACACGCCGAGGCCCGAGATCATCACCATGGCAGCGACCATGCGGCCGAGCGGGGTGATCGGCACCACGTCGCCATAGCCTGTCGTGGTCAGCGTCACCACCGCCCACCACAGCACCGCCGGCACGCTGCCGAAGGTCTGCGGCTGGACGTCCCGCTCCAGGAAGTATTCGGCGACGGAGGCCAGGAACACCACCATCAGGAAGATCACCAGCACGCTGAGCAGCGGGCCGGACTCCACCACGAGCACGCGCCGGAGCTGGCGCAGGCCGGGGATGCCCGGCACCACCTTGAGCACCCAGAGCACGCCGAGCAGCCATGCGGTTTTCGGTTCGATGCCCGAGAGCAGGGCCAGCGGCACCGCCAGCGCGCCGATCGCATCGACCACGCCTGCGCTGGATAGCGCGTAGAACCAGAGCTTGTCCTGCCGCCGCATGTGCCGCAGCCGCACCAGCCATTCGAACACGAAATAGGCAAGGCAGGCCCACAGCAGCGCATCGACCCAGTGCGGGACCGCGTCGTAGGCCGGCGCGACCGTCAGCAGCGTCATCATGGCGACACCGACCGTGACCGCGACATAGGCCGCCGTGGTCATGTTGCGGCCGGCGGTGGCGGAAATGAAGCGCGTCAAGGCCGGAAGGACGATCGGCTTGGACATCGGAACGGAGCTTGCCTGTCGCTGAACTGCTGGAATCGAGGCCCCTGCGAATGGCGGAGCCTGTGTCACAACGTGCCTCTCCCGGTTGAGGCCGTCAACGCGCAGGCGGTGGTGGGATGGTCGCGGCGAAAGTCCCAAATGTTGGACGAATGGCCTAACCATGTTGGCCCGTTTTTGCGTCCGCGAATGTGAGAAATCAGACAAATCGTCGCTTTTTCACCGTATATCAGGGATGCTGGTCACCGATGCGACCTCGGCCGGAATGAAGCGACTAATAAGGCGATCTTGTTCACTTCTTGAGAAATTGGTTGGTTTCCGATGGATACCTCACATCTCGCGGAGCACGCCGGCGCCGCCGGCAGTTTCTTCGCATCGATCTTCGTGGTCGCCACGCTGTCGATGCGGACCATGATCCCGTTGCGCGTCTTTGCCATCCTGACCAACATCATCCTGATCGCGACCGCGGTCCCGACCCATAATTACGCGACGCTGATCCTGCATGCCGTGCTGCTGCCGGTGAACACCTATCGGCTGCACCAGATGCTGCAACTGGTCCGCAGCGTGAAGAAATCGGTCAACAGCGATCTGTCGATGGACTGGCTGAGGCCGTTCACGACGGAACGCAAATGCACCGCCGGCGAAGTCCTGTTCTACAAGGACGAGAAGGCCGACAGCATGTTCTACATTGTCAGCGGCCGCTTCCGCCTGGTCGAATCCGGCATCGAGCTGCCGGTCGGCGCGCTCGTCGGCGAGTTCGGCATGCTGTCGCCGTCGAACACGCGCACCCAGACGCTGGAGTGCGTCGAAACCGGCATGGTGCTGTCGGTGACCTATGACCAGGTCGAGCAGCTTTACGTTCAGAACCCGGCGTTCGGCTTCTACCTCCTGCGTCTGTTCAGCGCCCGACTGTTCGAGAATATCTCGACGCTCGAGCAGCGGCTCGCGCAGCACGCCACCCCACAGGTCGCGGAGCCAAAACCTGCATGAGCCCCGCGACGAGTCCTGGAGGCGCCGCAGTGCCGGATGACGACAGTCTGCTGGCTTCGCTTCGTTACCTGTTTGCCGATATCATCGGCGATGAGGACGAGGGGCCGCCGGTGCTGCCGGACGCCTGCCCGGACCACCTCGGGCCCGCGGTCACCGAGGCCATCGATCTGTTGATCGCCTATCAGAGCACGAGCTACGCCCAGCTCTATATCGACCGGCTCAAGCGCTTCGTCGGCCGCCGCGGCGTCGACGACGCCCTGCTTGCCGAGATCGCGCGGCTGATGGCCGAGCGCATGGCCTATGAGGACGCGATCCGCATCGCGCAGCTCAAGCTCGGCGAAGTCAACGCGGCGGGCGGCCTTGCGGCGCGCTCGGCCGACGACGTCAAGAAGCTCCGCCTCGACGAGTTGATCGACGCCCTGCCGGAGATGGTCGCCGATCCGGTGCTTGCCGTGCTCGACCGGATCGGCTGGCGGCGCCGCCGGGTCTCGATCCGCTTCAGCGCCAACACGCGCTTCAGCGTTCGCCGGCTCAGGATCGAGGCAGGCCTGAAGCGCTGGCGGCTGTTCTCGGGGCGCTACGCCAAGGAGCGGATCTGGGTCGAGCGCTGGCTGCATATGATCGACCGCAGCCTCACCAAGCAGCCGGCCGCGGCCCAGGCGGTCGCAGAGACCGCGACGATGATCCAGGGCTACGGCGATCCCTATCGCCAGGGCATCGCGGACTGGCACGTGATCATCGACGGGCTGGTCAAGCCGACTTTCGACGGCGTGCTCGCGCTTCCCGATCTTGCCGCCGCCATCACCGAGGCCCGCGCCGCCATCATGCCCGATCCGCGGCAGGCCGCGCTGAAGCGCAAGGTCGCGGAGATCCGCGCGCGGGTGCCGGCGGCGGCGCCGTAAGAGTACAGACATTCTCGCTTGCAATGACGTGGAGAACGTGGACCGTCACCCTGAGGAAGCCGCGTAGCGGCCGTCTCGAAGGGTCGACGGCCCGACTGTGGCCGTGCATCCTTCGAGACGCGCTGCGCGCTCCTCAGGATGACGGAGCTAGAGCTCTGTTACACGCTGTCCGGGCCGTCTCACCGCTTGATATGCGACGGCTCGTCCTAGCCAGGACGACAGTGGTGGATGTGGCGCTACCGCCTCACCCGTTCGCGGTCTTCACCACCACGAGATTGTCATCGGCTGCCGGCGGGTGGCGCTTGAGATGGTCGCGGCGCAGCGCGATCTCGTCGCGGACCAGCTCGTAGCCGAGCTTGAAGGTGTCGAGGCCGTCGCCGGAAACGGTGCCGTCGCGCAAGCCGATCACCGCGCCGCGCAGGATCGCCTCGAGCTCGTCCTGCAATTCGTCGAGATGCTCGGCGCAGGTGGTGTGCTCGACGCGCTCGCCGATGTCGAGGATCCGGCCGGCCAGTTCGCTGGCCTTCTCCGGCGCGACGCGGGTGATCTTGGTGTAGATCGCAGCGAAGATCGAGCCGATGATGCTGAGCGCGGCGGCGCCGAGATACATCACGTCGCTGTAGCGATCCATGAACGATTTGGTATCGTCATTGATGTACTCGGCCGCGCCCTGATGCGCGACGATGAAGGCGTCCTTGTCGGTCGCCGCCGGCTCGATCTTGGAGGCGAAACCGTCGTCGAGCGCGAGCTCGGACTTGTTCTCATAGACGATGCGCGCGAGTTCGGCCGCCGTGGTCGTGGACATCGAGGATTGCGCGACCAGCAGCCATTCCAGCCCAATGGTGTCGACATCGTCGTCGGGGATCGCCGGTGAGGACGACAGCATGCCGGTCGAGACCGTCTCCTCCGAGATCGCCGGATATTTGCGCGCCAGCGCCTTGGCCTCGTCGATCGCGTTCAAGGTGAAGCCGCCGGCGCGCTTGGCATATTGCTCGTAGGTCTTGTCCTTGATGATCTTCGAGGCATGCTCGATCACGACCACGGCGGCGAAGCCCGAAGCGAACAGTTTGTCGAACGGCGTGTTCGGCGGCGCCTGCTGCACCCGCTGCGCCGCATCCGGGCTGTCGGAAATCTCCAGCGCGCTGCGGACGAAATTGACGCTGTTCTCGCCGTCGCCGACGACTGCGATTTTCCTCCTCTTCAGTTCGGTCAACGACTTGATCTTCCTGCCGCCGGGGCTCAGCACCAGCACAACGTCATGCTCGAGGATCGCGATGGCGCGGGCGCGCGGCGGCACCTTTGCATCGGTGCGCAGGATCGCAAGCGTTGCGGCGCGGCGATCGAACTGCACCAGCGCCTTGGCGTTGTCGGGGTTCGGCGCGATCTTCAGCCGCAGCCGCGACGAATTGTTCTTCAGCACGGTGGCGAGGCGGGTGGCGAACTTGGCCTCCGGGCCGTTCGCATCGCCGACCGCAAACACCAGCGTTTCAGAATTGCGCAGCCAGACCCGGCCGCCGATCACGGTGATCGCGCTCAAGAACAGCGTCAGCATGGTGAAGATGATGATCTGTGCGCGGTTGCTCTTGGCGACCGGAGGGCGTGGCCGCGGCAGCACTGGCGAAGGCGCGGGGGCTTCGGCACTCATGGCTGATCACCCGTGCGGGACGGCCCGTTGCCGCAACGGCGCGGCGCTGCCCGGTGAATCCGTAAATGACTATAAAAGAAAGAAAATTTCCTGTGCCGCCGACGATATACCTCCCCGGCGGGAATGCAAACCGGCCAGCCGCCGTAACCTTAATCCCGGTTCGTCTGCGCCGCGATGCCACATGACCATCGCCACTATCGACGTCCGAACCCAGATGTGATTTTCGGGGGACCGCAGGTGCATTCCGCCGCCGGAGATGTCATAAATGACACAAGCTCCGCTTTGCGGAATTGTGCTGACGGCCTGACCCGGATTTCTTGCAATCACATTCATCGAAGTAAAAGGGCGTCAGCTTGTTGTTTCCTTCCATGTCATCGTCGGTGTCGGTTGGTGCCCTGGTGGGATGGATGTTGCTTCTCACCGCAAAGCACATCATCGCTGACTTCATGCTGCAGAACGCCTGGATGGCGATCGGCAAGGATCAGAAGACCGGCTGGGCCATGCCGCTGCTCGCGCATTGCCTGGTCCATCTCGCGGTCGCGCTGGCGCTGATCCTGGTGGTGGCGCCGCGCTTCTGGTATGTCGCCTTCGTCGACTTCGTGATCCACATCATCGTCGATCGCTGCAAGGGCATCTGCGCCTCGCATTTCGGCGTGACGCTGGAGTCCGGCCATCCCTGGTTCTGGACCCTGATCGGGGTCGACCAGGCGTTGCACCACCTCACCGGATTTGCGCTGTCGATCTACATGGCCGCGAACTGAGCGGCGAGCGGACGCCTCTTTCCACATCCTGTCCCTGACCACGACCCTGCGGCTTGCTGCGGGCGGATGTGATTCGCGTGCAACGGGCAAGGGCCCCCGGAGGCGACCGGAGGCCGTGGTTAACCTTTCGTTAGAGGATTGCGCGGCATCTTCCCGTTCGAGGGGGATTTGCAAATGTTTTCAAGCCGCGACGCGTTCGAGAACGATGCCTGCCCAGTTGCGGACGACCTGCTCGGCCAGATGTACCGCGCCAATCCGAACGGGCTTACGCTGCTGGTTGCCAATGTCGCGCCCGACGTCAGGGCGATGCTCGCGCTGTTCTGCTATCGCCGCAGCCATCTGCATGCACTCGCACTCGCGATTGCGTCGAGCTGCAGCGAATGGGAGCTGGTCAATTCCGGCGGCCGCGTCGGGTCGACGCTATACGCATTGTCGCGAGAGCCGGCCCGTGCTGCGACCGTATCGCATGGCAGCCGCAAGCCGATCACGCTGTCGACCAAGCCGCTGTCGAGCTTCGCGCCTGTTGTCGATGACGAACTCGACGACGAGGACGTCAGCGAGACGGTGACTGTGACGGCTTAAGCCGTGCTCAATCCGGCTGCGTGCTCGGGATGAGCGGCAGCCCATGCCGGCGCCGCGCCATCGCGCATTCTGCGTCGCCCGGCAGACAGGTTCGGCACACCTCCGGCCGCACCGCATAGATCTCGCAGCGCGTTGCTTCGCCCACCCGGCCTGACAGCGCCGAGCAGCGGTCACCCTCGCAGCGCATCCCTGATTGCCGCGCGTTGACGAATTGCGCTGGGATCAGATCGAGCTGCGCGTCATCTTCCACGGTGAAGCGCGGCCAGTTCTCCGAATAGCTGCAGCAGGCACCGCAGGACTGGCAGGGGCTCGCGTCCGTCGCTTCGATCGCGTTGCCGGTCATCAGGTGTCCCTCGGCGCTTCCCACACCAGGCTGCGCCGCCAGCGCGCCCTGAGCAGATCGCGTCGCTCCGGATATTTCTCGTCATGATAGATCGCGGTGACCACGCGGTCGGTGCGGAAGCTGCGGAAATCCTTGCGTAGCTCGCACCAGGCGGCGAGCAGCCGCACCGCCTCGTGATAGCCGACCGCGATCGGCCAGACCGTGCGCTCGCTATCGCGGCCATGCTCGTCGCGATAGTTGAGCGTGATCTTCTTGCCTTCGTGGATCTGGCTGCGGGTCCTGACCATGTCGATGCGGTCCGGCTCCCGGTTCCAGGCGGAGCGGGCGCGGCTCGCCGGCTCCAGCACGAACGGCCGCAGCCGGTCGGGCACGGTCTCGGCGATCTTGGCCATCAGGTCCTCGGCCGCGCGCGCCAATGCCGGATCGGCATGACCGACCACCCATTGCGCGCCGAGCACGCAGGCCTCGATTTCGTCGGGTGTCAGCATCAAGGGCGGCAGGTCAAAGCCCTTCTCCAGGATGTAGCCCATGCCGGCCTCGCCGCGGATCGGCACCCGCTGCTCGATCAGGCTGGCGATGTCGCGATAGATGGTCCGCTTCGATGTCTCGAGTTCGGCTGCGATCGCATCCGCGGTCAAAGGCTTACGGGTGCGGCGGAGCACCTGGATGATCTGAAACAGCCGGTCGGCGCGTCTCATGGCAATTCTCTTGGTCGCTCTGTTGGCAGTCGTTTTGGCAGCTGTCTTGACGAGTGTCTTGACGGGTCTCGCAGCGTCTCGGCGCGTCGACTTTTCGCGCCCCCTGTCACTGCTGCTGACAGCATGTTGGCAGCAGGTGGGGGCTATAGCAGGACAACACCTCAAGTGAAGGGAATTTGTCCATGGCGAATCTTGATGAACTCGGTTTCCGGCAGGCGCAGAGCTTCGCGCTGGAACAATTGGTCACGGTCTACTCCACCTCCGGCGACCTGCGCTGGGCCCTGGTTGCGCTGGTCGCACAGTCCATCAGCGCAGCCTGGTCCTACGGGCGGGCACGGCTGGTCAAGCGCGTTCGCGAGGCGGTTCGCCGCCTCGCGCCCGTCGGCCCGCTCGACAGTGAATGCCACTGCTGCTGACACCATGCTGGCAGCAGGGGGCAGCTAGCTTCAATTCACGACCACAGGCGATCGGGAGCTTCATATGATTACGCTTTTTGGCTTTGGCACGGGCTTCGGCTTGCCGGAAATCAGCCCCTTCGTGACCAAGACCGAGGTCCAGCTCAAGATGGCCGGGCTCGACTATCGCAAGGAGAAGGCGGTGCCGCCGGCCTCTCCCAAGGGGCAATTGCCCTTCATCGCCGATGACGGCGAGACGATCGCCGATTCGACCTTCATCCGCGCCCATATCGAGGGCAAATACGGCTTCGATTTCGACGCGCCGCTGAGCCTGCAGGCGCGCGCGCAGGCCTGGGCCTTCGAGCGCATGATCGAGCATCACGTCTACTGGGCGCTGGTCGGCGCGCGCTGGGTTGACGACACCAATTTCGCCAAGGGACCCGCGCATTTCTTCGACGGCGCGCCCGATCATCTGCGCGACAAGCTGCGCGAGGACGCCCAGTTCCGCGTCGCCGAGAATTACCTGTTGAGCGGGCTTGGCCGCCACGGCCCCGACGAGGATGTCGATCTCGCGCTCCGCTCGCTGTTTGCGCTGTCGGTGCAGCTCGGCGACAAGCCCTACCTGATGGGCAACGCGCCGTGCGGCACCGACGCCACCGCGTTCGGCGCGCTGGCCGGAATCCTGACGCCGTTCTTCGATTCGCCGCTGCGCGAGCGCACCGAGAAATTCGACAATCTCACCGCCTATGTCGGCCGGATGATGCAGCAATATTATCCGGAGTTCGCGTGGGCGCCGCTGCAGCAGCAGGCGGCCTAACCGGCCGGGGCAGCAGCGGGCTCGCCCTTCAATGCGGCGAGCTCCGCCTCGAGCTCGGCGATGCGCTGGTCGCGCGAGGCAAGCGCGCTGGCCACATCGGCCGCATCGAACTTCTGCGGGATGTGTTGCGGGCAGTTGCTGTCCCACGCCGCGACCTTGAACAGGATCACCTGCTCCGGCCGCGCACGATAGCCCTGTGGCATCAGCGAACGCGTCAGCGCCGGATCGTCTTCCACCACCCGCGCCTCGCCCCAGATCTTCACGCGCTGCCGGTACGCGTAATTCATCACGAAGATGTACGCCTTCGGGTTCTCCGAGAGATTGCCCTGGGTGATGAACTGCCGGTTGCCGCTGTAATCGGCGAACGCGATGGTGTGCTTGTCGAGCACCTTGATGAAGCCCTTCGGTCCGCCGCGATGCTGGATGTAGGGCTGACCGCCGGCCGAGGCGGTGGCGAGATAAAAGCTGTTGGTGTTGGCGAGGAAGGCCGCGAGGTTGTCGTCGACCTCGGTCTGCCAGCCGCCATGGGCCTCGACCTCGGCATAGGTCGCGCGCGAACCCTTGCGGGTCTGGATTTCCTTCACCGCCGGGGTGAACCCGACATCGCTCGAATAGCTGCGAACCTCTGACATCTGAGCCTCCCGCCACGGGCGACAAAGCGGCCGTCCTCGGCCCCTAACATGGGTATTTCCGGATCGTAGGCAATCTGGTGCATTGACACTTCACTGTTGCCGATTATGCAATAGTACCATGGACCGGATCGACGCCATGCAGGCTTTCGTCGCGGTGGCGGACCTCGAGGGGTTTGCCCCCGCAGCCCGCAAGCTCGGCCTGTCGCCCTCCGCCATCACGCGGCTGATCGCGGCGCTGGAGGAGCGGCTCGGTGCGCGGCTCTTACAGCGGACCACGCGGCAGGTGACGCTGACCGACGCCGGCTCGCGCTACCTGGAGCGGGCGCGGCGGATCCTGGCCGATGTCGAGGAGGCCGAGGACGCGGTCGAGGGCGAGCGCACCCGCCCCGAAGGCCGCTTGGTAATCTCGGCGCCGTTCGGCTTCGGGCGGCTCCATGTCAGCCCGGTCGTGACCGCCTACCTCAAACGCTATCCGGATGTCGGCGTTGACCTGCGGCTGTCCGACCGCCGGATCAATCTCGTCGAGGACGGCGTCGACCTCGCGGTCAGGCTCGGGCATCTGCCGGATTCCACGCTGGTGGCGCGCCATGTCGGCCAGATGCGCCGCATCGTGGTGGCTTCGGCCGGCTATCTCAAGCTTCGCGGCGAGCCGAAGCGGCCGGCCGACCTCACCGCCCATGACACGATCCAGTTCGGCGCGATGACCGCGACGCCGGACTGGCGCTTCATGGAGGACGGCCAGGAGATCCGCATCATGCCGACGCCGCGCTTCACCAGCAACAGCTCGGATGCTGCCATCCAGTACGCCGAGCAGGACGGCGGACTTACCCGGGTGATGGCCTACCAGGCCGCCGAATCGCTCAAAGCGCGGCGACTCCGAATCGTGCTCGCCGAGTTCGAGCAGCCGCCGGTGCCGATCCATGTCGTCTACCCGACATCCCGGCTGTTGTCGGCCAAGGTGCGGACCTTCATTGATCTCGTCACCGAGATCACCGACTGGCACTTCGGCTAGCGCCAAGCGCTTAGCTAACCGGCGCCTTCTTCGGCACCACGCGGAACGTGCCGCTGGCGCGCGCGATCGTCACGCCGTCGGCCTTGATCAGGCTCTGCGCAAAGCAGATCGTGCTGCCGGTCTTGATCACGTCGCTCTCGATCGCGAGCCACTGCCCGACATTGGCCGAGCCGACGAAATCGACCGTGAGCGAGATCGTCACATACGAGGTGGTCCAGCCGGTCGCCTGGCCGCAGCTATAGCCCATTGCGTTGTCGGAGAGTGCTGCGATCAGCCCGCCATGGATCAGGCCGCGGCCGTTGGTGTGCGGCCGCGCCAGCCGCAGGCCGATGATGACGGCCCGCTCGGTCTTCTTCTGGTACAGCGGCTCCCAGGGCTCGGTCAGCGGGCTCTTGCGGAACAGCGGCTCGAAGCCCTCGGGGACGTCTTGGGGAATGTCCGGGGCGATTTGCGTATCGGTGGTCATCTCTGGCTCGCGTATAGCGTTGCGTTGCCGCCATTGAACGCGATGTCGACCGCGGTTTCACCGCCTACAAAGTTTTAAACGGGATTTGCGTGGGTGTTTGAAAGCGCGAACGCGGCGACTGGTCACGCCGGCAATTCGTAGCCGACCTCGCTCTCGATCTCGATCGTTTTCTGCACCGCCGGCCGCGCCATCATCCTGTTGTAATGCGCCGTGAGGTTGGGAAACGTCTCCGGCGGCAGCTTCAGCGAATTGGCGAGGCGCCAGTACAGCCGGAACAGATGGATGTCGGCGATCGAGTAGCTGCCGATCGCCCAGCCGTGACCGAGCCGGCGATCGGCGATGCCCCAGACCGCCTTCGCGTGGTCGAGCCCGCGCGCCCTTGCCGGATGCAACGTCGAAGCGATGAAGGACATCCATGACAGCGCCTGCGCCTCGGCCTCGATATCGTCGCGCGGCAGCAGCTCAGCTTCGGGGAATCGCCTCGCGAGATAGAACAGGGTCGCCGCGACCTCGGTCAGCGGACGGCCGTCGATCAGGAGCGTCGGGACCTTGCCTTCCGGATTGAGCGCGAGATAGTCGGGGGCCCGCATGTCGTTGCGCTTGAACGACATCGGATGGGCATCGAAGCCGGTGCCGATCTCGTGCAGGGCGATGTGCACTGCCATCGAGCTGGCGCCCGGTGCGAAATAGAGGGTGAGCATGGCGGCTGCTCCTGCGTCGTATGGTGCAGAAGCTGAACGTCACGCGCGCCTGATGCAAGCGCGATGTTGGACTCGGCCCATCACCGTCACCCTGAGGAGGCCGCAGAGCGGCCGTCTCGAAGGGTCGACGGCCCGGCTAGTGGCCGTGCACCCTTCGAGGTTCGCTCCGCTCGCACCTCAGGATGACGGGCCAGCTATCGTGCAGGCTATCTAGAACGGCAGCCCCACATAATTCTCCGACAGCGAGGTCGACGCCGCTTTCGAGCTGACGAGGTAGTCGAGCTCGGCGATCTGGATGCGTGCGGCGAAGTCGCCCTCGTCGGGGAATTTGTGCAGCATCGAGGTCATCCACCAGGAGAAGCGCACCGCTTTCCAGACCCGCGCCAGCGCCCTGGCCGAATAGCCGTCGAGGCCGGCAGAGGATTTCTCGTCGTAATATTCGCGCAGCGCCTGTGACAGATAATGCACGTCGCTGGCGGCAAGGTTCAGCCCCTTGGCGCCGGTCGGCGGCACGATGTGCGAGGCGTCGCCGGCCAGGAACATGCGGCCGAACCGCATCGGTTCGGCGACGAAGCTGCGCAGCGGCGCGATGCTCTTTTCGATCGAGGGGCCGGTGATGATCTCGTCGGCGGCCTTCTGGTCGAGGCGCCGCTTCAATTCATCCCAGAACCGCTCGTCCGACCATTGATCGATGTGATCGTCGAGCGGGCACTGCACGTAATAGCGGCTGCGATGGGTCGAGCGCATCGTGCAGAGCGCAAAGCCGCGCGCGTGGTTGTTGTAGATCAGCTCCGGCGAGACCGGCGGCGTCTCCGAGAGGATGCCGAGCCAGCCGAACGGATACACCCGTTCATAGCTGGTGATCGCCGACGCCGGAGCGCTGGCGCGGCTGATCCCGTGGAAGCCGTCGCAGCCGGCGATGAAATCGCAGGCGATCTCGTGGGTGACGCCGTCCTTGACGTAGCTGACGCGCGGATGATCGGTGTCGAAATCGTGCGGTTTGACGTCGGCGGCAGAGTAGACCGTGGTCAGGCCGGCCGCCTTGCGGGCGTTCATCAGATCGAGCGTGACCTCGGTCTGGCCGTAGATGGTCACGGTCTTGCCGGTCGCCGCATGCATGTCGATGCGGTGCCGCGCCCCCCCGAATGCCAGCTCGACGCCGTGATGAACCAGGCCTTCCTGGTGCAGCCGGGCGCCGGCGCCGACGCTGTCGAGCAGCGACACGGTGCCTTCCTCGAGCAGGCCGGCGCGGATCCGCCCCAGCACGTAATCCGGGGTCTGCCGCTCGAGAATGACGTTGTCTACGCCGAAAGTATGAAGTAGTTGCCCAAGCAACAGTCCGGCCGGACCTGCGCCTATGATTGCTACTTTTGTCCGCAACACCTGCTCCTCCCGATCGGATAGGCTTTCAGCAGGCGCCCGCGCCGGGGCGGTCGCCATCAACTTGCCAAGGCAACTATATCATATAACAGTTTTGGCAAGGTGGATTTGCGTGGGACCTGCGTTCGCCGCAGCGCAAGATGCCCGAAGGGCCGGGTGCGACGAGGCGTCGTCCCCGCGGATTTCGTCTTGAATATCCGCGCGAATTAGATAACATGTTAAGTAATGAGACCGGGCACGAAGCCCGTCCTGGAGAGGAGGAGAGGTGATGAGGAAGAGTTTGTTGGCGCTGCTGATGGCAGCCGCCGCCATCGTGCCGGCCGCAGGTCCTTCGCAGGCGCAGGACAAGACCGTCAATCTCAAGGTGTCGCTCTGGGTGCCGCCCGCGCATCCGCTGGTGCCGGCGACGCAGGCCTGGGCCGCCGACATCGAGAAGGCATCGGGCGGCACCATCAAGGTCACCGTGTTTCCGTCCGAGCAGCTCGGTAAGGCATTCGACCATTACGACATGGCGCGCGACGGCATCGCCGACGTCACCTATGTCAATCCCGGCTATCAGCCCGGCCGGTTCCCGATCGCGGCCGCGGGCCAGCTCCCGTTCGTGTTCTCGGACGGCAAGAAGGGCACGCTGGCGCTGAACGAGTGGTACCACAAATACGCGCCGACCGAGATGAAGGACACCAAGCTCTGCTTCGCCTTCATCCACGATCCGGGTGCGCTGCACGGCAAGAAGAAGATCGTGCTGCCGAGCGATCTCTCCGGCGTGAAGGTGCGGCCGGCGCAGAGCACCATCGGCGAGATGGTGAAGATGTTCGGCGGCACCAATGTGCAGGCCTCCGCGCCGGAATCGCGCGATGCGATCGAGCGCGGCGTGGCCGACGAGATCACCTTCCCCTGGGGATCGATCTTCCTGTTCGGCATCGACAAGGTGGTGAAGTACCACATGGACGTGCCGCTCTACACGACGGTGTTCACCTACAACATCAACCTCGCCAAATATAATGCGATGTCGGACGCCCAGAAGAAGGTGATCGACGATCATTGCACGCCGGAATGGGCCTCCAAGGTCACCGATCCCTGGACCGATTTCGAAGCCAATGGCCGCACCAAGATGAAGGCGCTGCAAGGTCACGAGGTCTATCCGCTGAGCCCGGATCAGCTCGCCGAGTGGAAGAAGGCGGTCAAGCCGCTGCGCGACAGCTGGGCCGAGGCCGTGAAGAAGGCCGGCGGCGATGCGGAGAAGATCGAGGCCGATCTGCAGGCCACGCTGAAGAAGTACGAAGCGGGGATCTAGGGTTGAGACTCAATTGAGCCAATATGCGACGAGAGCGGCGAGATGAACAGCGGCCAAAAAATTACGGCCGAGCTTGTCATATCGCGTGGCGATGCGCCGGAAGTCCTTGAGCCTGCAAAAGCAGCGTTCGATGACATTTCGTCCTTTGTAGGCGCGTTTGTTGAAGCGATGGATGACGACACGGTTAGATTTATTGGGGATTACGGGCTTGGCGCCGCGACGAATGATTTCGCCGCGAAGCTTGTCGCCATCATACCCTTTGTCGGCGAGGAGCACGCTCATGGGTGGCGCGAGCGCCAGGACATCGGGAGCCGCAGCGATATCGGCATACTGGCCTGGAGTCAGATGCAGGACGACCGGCCGGCAGAGCGGATCGCTCAGCGCATGGATTTTTGTCGTGCGGCCTCCGCGCGAGCGGCCGATTGCTTGATTGTGCTCCCCCCTTTTCCGCCGGAGGCACACCGGTGAGCTTTAATCGAGGTCGAGTCGAGCGACAGTACGACGCCGTCTTCGCCAGGTTTGGCCAGCGCTTCGAAGATTGCGCACCATCGTCCTCGCTTGGCCCAGCGATTGAAGCGATTGTAGATCGTCGTGTAAGGGCCGTATTCACGTGGACAATCACGCCATCGTGCACCCGATTGCAACATGTGAATGATGCCGCTGACGATGCGTCGGTCGTCGTCCCGATCCGGCCCCGTCAGTCCCCTCGGCAGATGCGGTTCGATACGCGCCCATTGCCTGTCGTTCAGCCAAAACAAACCATCGCGCATTCTCTCGCCCCCGAATCAACACGTAGGCAAGAGAATCACGTGTCGCTATTTAGGTACAGACCCTAGGCAACTGCGTCATTCCGGGATGCGCCGCTTGGCGCAGGCCCGGAATCCATAACCACGATCGTGAGTATGGATTCCGGGCTCGCGCTACGCGCGCCCCGGAATGACGCGTTGAGAGAAGCGAATCATGACGGCTAACTCCGAAATCTCTCCGCAAGGCGCGATCACCGGTCCACCCGAGCCGGTGCGCAAGAATTTCATGGACCGCTTCATCGATTCGATCGAATGGGTGGCGGCCTTCTTCGTCGGCGTCGTCGCGCTCAACACCTTCACCGCGGTGTTCATGCGCAAGTTCTTCTCGGTGACGATCCCCGACTACTACAATTTCGGCCAGTTTCTGCTCGGCATCCTGATCTTCTGGGGCATCGCGGCGACGAGCTATCGCGGCACCCACATCACCGTGGATCTGGTCTGGGCCAACGCCTCGCCGCGCTATCAGCGCTGGATCGACATCTTCGCGACGCTGGTGCTGCTGTTCGTGGTCACGGTGCAGACCTACACGCTGGTCGACAAGGTGATCGACACCAGGAACAGCCATATCGTCACCATGGATCTCGGCGTTCCGGTCTGGCCGTTCTTCCTGGTGTCGTGGCTCGGCGACGTCTCCGCGGTGCTGCTGATCGCGATCCGGACCTACCGCCTGATCTTCCATCCGGAAGATATACATGATGCCAAGATCAAGACTGCGGAGTAGACGGTCATGAGTCTCGATTTGAGTCCCGAGGCCGTCGCCGTCATCGGCTTCGTCTGCCTGTTCGCGCTGATGCTGTTGCGTGTCCCCGTCGGCATGGCGATGGGCCTCGTCGGCATCACCGGCTTTGGCTATCTCACCGGCTTTGCGCCGGCGTTGAAGCTGGTCGGCCAGACCACGATGCGCACGGTGACGGATTATTCCTTCGGCGTGATCCCGATGTTCCTCTTGATGGGCGCCTTCGTGTCCGTCTCGGGCATCAGCCGTGAGTTGTTCCGCGCCGCCAACACCTTTGTCGGCCATTGGAAGGGCGGGCTCGGCATCGCGACGATCGCAGCCTGCGGCGGCTTCGCCGCGATCTCCGGCTCGTCGGTTGCGACCGCCGCGACCTTCTCGGCGGTGGCCTATCCCGAGATGCGCCGCTTCGGCTATCCGCAATCGTTCTCCACCGGCGTGATCGCAGTCGGCGGCACGCTCGGGGCGATGCTGCCGCCATCCACGGTGCTCGCGGTGTACGGCATCATCACCCAGCAGGACATCGGCAAGCTGTTCATCGCGGGCGTGGTGCCGGGCCTGCTCGCGATCGCGATGCACATGATCACGATCGGCATCATCGGTGTGACGCGGCCGGGCTTCCTGCCGGCAGGCAAGAAGGCGTCGTGGCATGAGCGCGCCATGGCGATGCGCGACGTCTGGTCGCCGCTGCTGCTGTTCCTGTTCGTGATCGGCGGCCTCTATGGCGGCTTCTTCGTTCCGACCGAAGCGGGCGCCGTCGGCGCAGTCGGTGCCTTCATCATCGGCATCCTCCGCGGCAAGTTGACCAAGGACGGCATCCTGCAATCGCTGCTGCAGGCAACCCGCACCGCGGCGGCCGTGTTCACCGTGTTGATCGGCGCGCTCTGCTTCGGCTATTTCCTCACCATCACCCAGACGCCGCAGAACGTCACCGAATTCCTCACCGGGCTCGGCATCGGTCCTTACGGCGTGCTGGCGCTGATCCTCCTGATGTATCTGGTGCTGGGCTGCCTGATGGACGCGATGGCGATGGTGATCCTCACCGTGCCGATCGTGTTTCCGGTGGTGACCGCGCTCGGTTTCGATCCGATCTGGTTCGGCATCATCATTGTCATGACGGTGGAGCTCGGGCTGATCCATCCGCCGGTCGGCATGAACGTGTTCGTGATCAAGAGCGTGATCAAGGATGTCAACATGTCGACGATCTTCGTCGGCGTGCTGCCGTTCGTGATCACCGATCTGATCCGGCTGGTGATCCTGATCCTGTTCCCGCTGCTCGCGACCTGGCTGCCGCAGCGCATGATAGGTTAGGCATGATCCCGGAAAAGTGGGACCCGGTTTTCCGAAAGGATCATGCCTAAAATATAGGTTCTTTATGACCCCAGAGCTTCAGACCAGATACGTCTTCACCATCACCGCCCGGATCGCGGAGGTGACCTCCGCCGGCGACATCGGCACCGGCGTCCGCCGCATCATTCCGATCATCGGCGGCGAGGTGAGGGGCGAGACCGTCAACGGCAAGGTGCTGCCGTTCGGCGCCGACTTCCAGATCATCCGGCCCAGCGAGCTGATCGAGCTGGAGGCAAAATACGCCTTCGAGACCGACGACGGCGCCGTCGTCTATGTCGAGAACAAGGGCATCCGCTTCGGGCCGGTCGATCTGCTCGAGAAGCTCAAGCGCGGCGAACCGGTCGACCCCAAGCTGATCTATTTCCGCACCGTGCCGAGATTCGAAACCGGCGCCGAAAAGTACCGCTGGCTGATGGAGCACATCTTCGTCGGCTCCGCCGCCCGCCACGCCGACCGCGTCGTGATCGACGTGCATCAGGTGTTGTGAGCGCGAGCCGCGGGGCGAGAACGCGGAAGTACGACCCACAGGCCGAGCCACACATTCAGTGTCGTCCCTGCGAAAGCAGGGACCCATACTCCGCGGCCTGTGTTGTGAACGAGACTCGTCGTTCCGCCGTCGCGCGGCGATAACCATTTGTGGTTATGGGTCCCTGCTTTCGCAGGGACGACGGGTGGAGGGAGTTGCGCGTACCAACTCTACCCTTGCCATGTCCCGTCTTGACTCCTGCGATGATAGTTATAAAACATAACTATTCTGAATAGGAAACAATAACGCCATGGGAAACGCTGCCGACGCGGGTGATGCCTCGCTGCTCAGGATCGAGACGCGAGGCGCGGTGCTGACGGTCGGGCTCAACCGGCCCGCCAAGCGCAATGCGCTCAATGACGGCATCATCCTGGCGCTGCGGGACTGTTTTTCCGCGATTCCCGACGCGGTCGGCGCCGTCGTCATCCATGGCGTCGGCGATCATTTCTCGTCCGGCCTCGATCTCTCCGAGCTGACCGAGCGCGACGCCACCGAGGGGCTGGTGCATTCCCAGATGTGGCACCGCGTGTTCGACCGCATCCAGTATTGCCGCGTGCCCGTGATCGCCGCGCTGAAGGGCGCGGTGATCGGCGGCGGGCTGGAGCTTGCCTGCGCCGCGCATATCCGGGTCGCCGAGCCGTCGGCCTATTTCGCGCTGCCCGAGGGCCAGCGCGGCATCTTCGTCGGCGGTGGCGGATCGGTGCGGCTGCCGCGCCTGATCGGCGTGCCGCGAATGGCGGACATGATGCTGACCGGCCGGGTCTATTCGGCGACCGAGGGCGCCGCCTACGGCTTCTCGCAATATCTCACCGAAGCCGACGGCGCGTTGCCCAAGGCGCTGGAGCTTGCCGAGCGCGTCGCCGCCAATGCGCCGCTGACCAACTTCGCCGTGCTGCAGGCGCTGCCGATGATCGCCGAGGCCAATCCGCAGACCGGCCTCTTGATGGAATCGCTGATGGCGACGGTGGCGCAGAGCGACAAGGAAGCCAAGAAACGCATCCGCGCCTTCCTGGATCGCAAGACCGCCAAGGTGAAGCCGACATGAGCGCCAAGGCTGATGTATCTGCGTCTGCGTCCACCGCGAGCGCGCATCCGCTGCGCCCGATCTCGTTCGGCAATCCTGATGTCACCGTCGAGCGCCGCGCCGACGGCACGATCTATCTACGTCCCAAGCTCAATCTCGCAGATTACCCCGTTCGCCTCACCGATCGCCTGCATCACTGGGCGAAAGCCGAGCCGAACCGCGTGTTCATGGCCGAGCGCGCAGCCGGCGGCGGCTGGCGGCAGATCACCTACACGCAATTGCTCGAGGTCACGCGGCGCATCGCTTCCGCCCTGATCGCCCGCGGGCTGTCTGCCGAGCGACCGATCGTGATCCTGTCAGGCAATTCGATCGATCACGCGCTGATCGCACTCGGTGCGCTCTATGCCGGCATTCCGTTCTGCCCGGTGTCGCCGGCCTACTCGCTGGTGTCGCGCGACTACGGCAAGCTCAGCTTCGTCATCAAGCTGCTCACGCCGGGCCTCGTCTTCGTCGACGATGCCGACAAATTCGCCGACGCCCTGCGCGCCAATGTCGGGCCCGGTGTCGAGATCGCGGCAAGCCGCGGGACCGCGCCCGGCCGCGAGGTGACGCCGCTCGCCGATCTGATCGCAACGCCGGAGGATCCGCGCCTCGACGCGGTCCATGCTGCGATCGGTCCGGATACAATCGCAAAGTTCCTGCTGACGTCGGGCTCGACCGGCAATCCCAAGGCCGTCATCAACACCCAGCGCATGATCTGCGCCAACCAGGTGATGCTGCGCGAGACGCTGGCGTTCCTGAAGGATGAGCCGCCTGTCATCGTCGACTGGCTGCCGTGGAATCACACCTTTGGCGGCAATCACAATGTCGGGTTGACGCTGTTCAACGGCGGCTCGATGTATCTCGATGAGGGCAAGCCGATGCCCGGCGGCATCGAGGAGACCGTGCGTAACCTGCGCGAGATCTCGCCGACGGTCTATTTCAACGTGCCCAAGGGCTATGAATCGCTGCTGCCCTATCTGCGCGACGACGCTGGCCTGCGGGCAAAATTCTTCCACCGGCTGCATGCGATGTTCTTCTCGGGTGCGGCGTTGTCGCCGTTCATCTGGAACAGCCTCGATGCGCTCGCGGTGCAGGAGACGGGCTATCGCGTGCCGATGCTGACCGGGCTCGGCGCCACCGAGACCTCGCCGTTCTTCATGTCGGTGCGGCCCGATACCAGCCGCTCCGGCCATGTCGGGCTTCCGGTGTCGGGCAACGATGCGAAGCTCGTGCCCAACAACGGCAAGCTCGAGGTGCGCGCCAAAGGTCCGAACGTGACGCCGGGCTACTGGCGGCAGCCCGAACTAACCGCCAACGCGTTCGACGAGGAAGGTTTCTATAAATTCGGCGATGCGCTGAAGCCCGCCAACGCCGGTGATCTCGATGCCGGTTTCGATTTCGATGGCCGCATCGCCGAGGATTTCAAGCTCGCGAGCGGCACCTGGGTCAGCGTCGGACCCTTAAGGGCGCGCTTCGTCGGCACCTGCGCGCCACTGGTGCGCGATGTCGTGATCGCGGGGCTCAACCGCGACGAGCTGGCGGCGATCGTGATCCTCGATCTCGACGGCTGTCGCCTGATCAATCCGGCGCTTGCCTCTGGCGACATCGCGGCTGCGGCCGGCGACCCGCTGGTGCGCGCGGCCTTTCGCGAACGTTTCGCGCGGGTCCTTGCGAGCGCCACCGGTTCATCGAACCGGATCGGGCGGGCGATCCTGCTCGACACGCCGCTGTCGATCGACCGCGGCGAGGTCACCGACAAGGGCTCGATCAACCAGCGCGCGGTGCTGGAGCATCGCACTGACATCATCGAAGCACTCTATGCGCCGGTGCCGCCGGCATCGGTGATCAAACTCGTCTGACCATTCAAGGAGAGAATGCCATGCAGTTGAAGGACCAGGCCGCCATCGTCACCGGCGGCGCATCGGGATTGGGCGCGGCGACCGCGCGCCGGCTGGCTGCGCAGGGCGCCAAGGTCGCGGTCTGCGACCTCAACGCCAAGCTGGCCGAGAGGGTCGCAGCCGAGATCGGCGGCATTCCGGTGGTCTGCGACGTGGCCGATGCAGCGGCGGCCGAAGCCGCGGTCGCTGCCGCCGCCAAGGCGCATGGCCCGGCGCGCGTGCTGGTCAACTGCGCCGGCATCGGGGTGGCCAAACGCGTGATCGGCCGCGAAGGGCCGATGGCGCTCGCCGACTTCGACAAGGTGATCAAGGTCAATCTGATCGGCTCCTTCAACATGCTGCGGCTTGCGACAGCAGATATGGCGAAGCTCGAACCGCTCGCGACCGGCGAGCGCGGCGTCGTGATCTCGACGGCATCGGTCGCGGCCTATGACGGCCAGATCGGGCAGGCGGCCTATTCGGCCTCGAAGGGCGGCATCGTCGCGATGACCTTGCCGATCGCGCGCGAGCTCGCGCAATTCGGCATCCGTGTGCTGACCATCGCGCCCGGCCTGTTCATGACGCCCTTGCTGGCCGGCCTGCCGCAGGAAGCGCAGGATTCGCTCGCCGCCGCGATCCCGTTCCCGCGCCGGCTCGGGCAGGCCGACGAGTTCGCCTCGCTGGCGCTGCACATGATCGACAATCCCTATCTGAACGGCGAAGTGGTGCGGCTCGATGCCGCGCTCCGGATGGCGCCACGCTGAAGCATGATCCGGAAGGGCGCAAAACGGCCTTCCGGATCGCTCACGCTCAATCGAGGATAGACCATGTTCGTCAACCGGCGCGACGTGCAGATCCAGTGGGGCGATTGCGACCCCGCCAATATCGTCTACTACCCGCGCTACTTCGCGATGTTCGACGACTCGACCTCGATCATGTTCGAAGCCGCCGGCTGCTCGAAGCAGGACCTCGTCCACAAATACGGCCTGGTCGGCATTCCCATGGTCGACACGCGGGCGAAATTCCATATCCCGTCAACCCATGGCGACTGGATTACCATCGAGAGCCGGATCGAGAGCATCAAGCGCTCGAGCTTCGAGGTGGTGCACCGCGTGTTCAAGGGCGAGGCGTTGGCCATCGAGGCGTTCGAGACAAGGGTGCTGGTCGGCTGCCACCCGGACGATCCCGCCAGGCTGAAATCGGCGCCATTTCCGCCGGAGGTCATCGACCGTTTCATGAAGGGCTGACTTGCAGCCTCTCATGACCTAAAGAAGGGGCTGAATTAGCCCGCAAAACTGGTTTAAACCCAAAAAACATATCCGCAGGGAGGAATGAATGAGGAAGGCCACTCTCGCCGCAGCAGTGCTTGCAGCTGTTGTCGCGCTGCCGGGCACACCCGCGCTGGCGCAGACCAATGAGATCACCATCGGCATCTCGATTTCGACCACGGGCCCCGCCGCGGCGCTCGGCATTCCCGAGCGCAACGCGCTCGATTTCGTGCCGAAGGAGATCGGCGGCGTGCCGCTGAAGCTGATCGTGCTCGACGACGCCGGCGATCCGACGGCTGCGACCACCAATACGCGGCGCTTCGTCACCGAGTCCAAGGCCGACATCATCATGGGCTCCTGCATCACGCCGACGACGATCGCGGTGTCGACGGTCGCCAACGAGGCCGGCATCCCGCATCTCGGCCTCGCGCCGTTCCCGATCAATGACGCCCGCGCAAAATGGTCGGTCGACCTGCCGCAGTCGATTCCGATCATGGGCAAG
Source organism: Bradyrhizobium sp. B120 (assembly GCF_049075665.1). Classification (NCBI taxonomy): domain Bacteria; kingdom Pseudomonadati; phylum Pseudomonadota; class Alphaproteobacteria; order Hyphomicrobiales; family Nitrobacteraceae; genus Bradyrhizobium; species Bradyrhizobium sp. B120. The sequence goes on from NZ_CP185242.1 coordinate 708,711, forward strand.
GTGCTCTACGAGCACATGAAGGCGCACAACATCAAGACCGTCGGCTATATCGGCTATTCGGATTCCTACGGCGATCTCTGGGTCAACGACTTCAAGGCCCAGGCCGTGCCGATGGGTCTGACCATGACCGACGAGGAACGCTTCGCGCGTCCGGATACGTCGGTCGCGGGCCAGGTGCTGAAGCTGGTCGCCGCCAATCCCGACGCCATCCTGGTCGGCGCCTCCGGCACCGCCGCGGCGCTGCCGCAGTCCGCGCTGCGCGAGCGCGGCTACAAGGGCCTGATCTACCAGACCCACGGTGCCGCCACGATGGACTTCATCCGCATCGCGGGCGCGTCGGCGGAAGGCGTCATCATGTCGGCCGGCCCGATCATGTCGCCGGAAACCCAAGCCGACAGCGCGCTGACCAAGAAGCCGGGCCTGACGCTGAACGCGGCCTATGAAGCCAAGTACGGCGCCAACAGCCGCAGCCAGTTCGCCGGCCATTCCTTCGACGCCTTCGAGGTGCTGAAGCGCATCATCCCGACGGCGCTGAAGACCGCCAAGCCCGGCACACCGGAATTCCGCGAGGCGATCCGTCAGGCCTTCATCTCCGAGAAGGAGATCGTCGCCTCCCAGGGTGTCTACAACTGGACCGAAAAGGACCGCTACGGCCTCGACGACCGCTCGCGCATCCTGCTCACGGTCAAGGACGGCAAATACATCCCGGCGATGTGAGCTGGGTACGATCCGCGAAACGAAAGAAGCCGGTCCCGATAAGGGGCCGGCCTTTGCTTTACCCTCCCCTGGAGGGGGAGGGTCGCTTCGCATCGCGTGAGCGATGTGAAGCGGGGTGGGGTGAAACTCTATCGTCGTCGGTGGTGTTTCAGCGCCACAGCTTCCGCTTCGCGAGCGCCGTAGAGCTCGACATAAATCCGCTCCAGCACAGCATTGAGGTCAGCCGTGATCTCCGAATTCCAGAACCGGATGACGCGGAGGCCCTCTTTTTCGAGCCATTGTTGCCGCTCGCGATCGCGCATTGCCGTTTCATCGTCGTTGTGATGCCCGCCGTCGAGTTCGATGATCAGCCGCTTGGCCGGGCAGAAGAAGTCGACGACGTAAGGGCCAATCGGTGCCTGTCTTCGAAAATGCGTTCCGTCCGTTGGCAGCTCTCTCAGCGCGCGCCACAGTATTCGTTCATGCGGCGTTGTGTTGGCGCGCAGCTTCTTCGCGGCGGTTCTGCGGATTGACGTTGAGACCATTTGTGTGGCTTCACCCCACCCCGATTGCACCCGCGATGCTGCGCATCGCGCGCGCAATCGACCCTCCCCCTCCAGGGGAGGGTGAAGTGGAGCGCAATCTTCGCGCCAATGCAAGGCGATGGACGGCTCTTACCCTCCCCTGGAGGGGGAGGGTCGCTTTGCATCGCAAATGGCGATGCGAAGCGGGGTGGGGTGCCGGTCTATCCGCGTCGGTAGTACCTCAATCACCACTGGCAACCGACGTACAACAAGCGCAAATCTAGATCGCGCTCTCGCCTTCGTGCTGAAAGCCGAGATAGCTCGCGGCGACGCCCTTGTTGGCGGCGATCTCACTGGCCGGGCCTGACAGCACGAACTCGCCGAGCTCCATCACATAGGCGCGGTCGGCGATCTGCAGTGCGGCCTGGGCGTTCTGCTCGACCAGCAGCACCGAGACGCCGGCTGCGCGGAGCTCGCCGACGATGCGGAAGATGTCGGCGACGATGATCGGGGCGAGGCCGAGGCTCGGCTCGTCCAGCATCAGCAATTTCGGCGCGCCCATCAGCGCGCGGCCCATCGCCAGCATCTGCTGCTCGCCGCCGGAGAGCGTGCCGGCGAGCTGCTTGCGGCGCTCCTTGAGCCGCGGAAACAGCGTGTAGACCCGCTCCAGCGAGCGTGCCGCGGTCGCCTTCTGGATCCGGAAGGCGCCGAGCTCGAGATTGTCCTCGACATTCATGGTGCCGAACAATTCGCGATGCTCGGGCACCAGGCTGAGGCCCGTGGCGACGCGGTCCTCGATGTCGAGCGGCGCCATGTCGACGCCGGCGAAGGTGGTGCGGCCGCGCAGCGGCAGTACGCCCATGATGGCGTTGAGTAGCGTGGTCTTGCCGGCGCCGTTGGCGCCGATGATGGTGACGATCTCGTTGTCGGCGACGTCGAGCGAGACGCCGCGCACGGCCTCGACCTTACCGTAGGCGATATGGACGTCGGCAACCGTCAGCAGCGCACTCATGCGGCGGCTCCGAGATAGGCCTTGATGACGTCGGGGTTGCGCTTGATCGCAGCCGGCGTGCCCTCGGCGATCTTGGTGCCGAAATCGAGCACCACGATACGGTCGGCGAGATCCATCACGAACCCCATGTCGTGCTCGACCAGCAGCACCGACATGCCGCCGTCGCGCAATTGCCGGAGCAGCGCGGCCAGCCGCTGCTTCTCCATGTGGCGCAGGCCGGCGGCCGGCTCGTCGAGCAGCAGCAGCATCGGGTCGACGCACAGCGCACGCGCGATCTCGACGATGCGCTGCTGCCCGAGCGACAGCGAGCCCGCGAGCTGGTCGATCTGGTCGGACAGGCCGACGCGCGCGATCTGCCGTGCGGCTTCCGCCAGCAGTTTCGCCTCATCGGCGCGGTCGAGTCGCAGCATGCTGGAGATCGCACCGGAATTGCCGCGCAGATGCGCGCCGATCGCAACGTTCTCCAGCACGGTCATGTCCGGCACCAGCTTGACGTGCTGGAACGTGCGGGCAACGCCGAGCTTGACCACCTCCTGCGGCGGAGCGTTCTCGACCTCGTTGCCGAGCACGGATATCTTGCCGCTGGTTGCGCCCAGGACGCCGGTGATCAGGTTGAAGGTCGTGCTCTTGCCGGCGCCGTTCGGGCCGATCAGCGCGACGATCTCGCGGGCGTTGACGTCGAACGAGACGCCGTTCACCGCAAGCACGCCGCCGAACTGCTTGCGCGCCTTGTCGATGTGCAGAAGGACCGGGGAGGTTCCCGCCGCCCGCTCGCGGTGCTCCAGCTTCACCGATGTGTCCGGCGTCTTGCGGGCCGGCTTGAACGGCAGGTTCGACATCAGCCAGGGCCAGACGCCCTGCGGTGCGAGCTGCAACAGCAGCACCAGCATGATGCCGAACACGATGGTCTCGAGCTGGCTCTGGCCGCCGAAGATGTAGGGCAGGTAGCTCTGCAGCACCTCTTTCAGGATCACGACGATGCCGGCGCCCAGCACGCCGCCCCAGACGTAACCGGCGCCGCCGACGACGGCGATGAACAGATATTCGATGCCGGCCTGCGCGCCGAACGGGGTCGGGTTGGCGGCGCGCTGGAAATGCGCGTAGAGCCAGCCGGAGAGGCCGGCCAGCACCGCGGCATAGATGAACACCAGCAGCTTGGCGCGCGGTGTCTGCACGCCGAATGCCTCGGCCGCGATATGGCCGCGCCGCAACGCGCGGATGGCGCGCCCGGTGCGGGAGTCCAAGAGGTTCATGGTGAGTAGCGCGGAGAGCAGCACCGCGACCCAGATCGCGTAGTAGATCGTATCCGGGCTCAGCATCTTGAACGAGCCGATCGAGAGCGGCGGGATGCCCGAAATGCCGTCGTTGCGGCCGAGGAATTCGAGCTTGCTGAACAAATAGAACAGCCCGATGCCCCAGGCGATGGTGCCGAGCGGCAGATAGTGGCCCGACAGCCGCACCGTGACGAGGCCGAGCAGCACCGCCGCAATGCCGCTAACCAAAAGCGAAGCCGGCAGCGTCAGCCACGGCGAGACGCCATAGGCGGTGGTCAGCACCGCCGTCGTGTAGGCGCCGAAGCCGCAGAACGCGGCCTGTCCGAACGAGGTGAGGCCGCCGACGCCGGTGAGCAGCACCAGCCCCATCGCGACCAGTGCGGCGAGGCCGATATTGTCGAGCAGCACGATCCAGAACGGCGGGATGCCCGGGACAAGCGGGATCACCGCCATCACGAGCGCGAAGATGATGAGAGGAAGCCGCTGCGTCATCGCGCTCAATCCTTCTCTTCCTCGACCTGGGGCGCTGCGAGCGAGCGCAGCACCAGGACGGGAAGGATCAGCGTGAACACGATGACTTCCTTGAAGTTACTGGCGTAGAACGACGAAAAGGCCTCGACGATGCCGACCACAATGGCCGCGACCGCGGTCAGCGGATAGCTGACCAGGCCGCCGATGATGGCGGCGATAAAACCCTTCAGGCCGATCAGGAAGCCGGTGTCGTAATAGAGCGTCGTGATCGGCACGATCAGGATGCCTGAAATCGCGCCGATCACGGAGGCGAGCAGGAATGCGATCTGACCCGACAGCGTGGTGCGGATGCCGACCAGGCGGGCGCCGAGGCGATTGACCGCGGTGGCGCGCAGCGCCTTGCCGGTCTTGGTGTAGCCGAAGAACAGCCACAGCCCGACGATGAAGCCGACCGTCAGGGCATACACAGCAAGGCTCTGGCCGGTGAAGCGCAGCGGACCCGCGGTCACCGCGGCATTCGACAGCGCCGGGGCGCGCAGGCCCTCGGCGCCGAAGAACACCAGGCCGAGGCCTTGCAGCGCCAGATGGCAGCCGACCGAGGCGATCAGCAGCACCAGCACAGAGGTGTGCGCGATCGGCTGGAACGCGATGCGGTAGAGGAACAGCCCGATCGCCGCCACGATCAAGAGGGCCAGCGCTATGTTGACGGCGATCGGCGTATGGGGACCGACCAGCGCATAGACCAGGCCGAGCAGCGCGACGGGAAACGCGATATTGAGCGCGACCGAGCGCAGCACCAGCCGGGCATGCAGCGCCTTGCGGGCGAAAAACAGATCGAGCGCGAACGCGACAAGGCCCATTGCGACGGCGAGGCGCACGGTGCCGGGCACCTGGCCGGTCGCCAGCATGGCGTAGCTCAACGCGCCGTAGGTGACGAATTCGCCCTGCGGAATCAGGATCACCCGCGTCACCGCGAACACCAGCACCAGGGCCAGCCCGAGCAGTGCGTAGATCGCGCCATTGGTGATGCCGTCCTGCAGCAGGAACAGCATGATCGTTGTGTTCAAGGCCGAGCGCTCCCCCTCAAGCGTCGGACCGCCGCAGCCGGCTGTGCCGGTCGGGTCGGCCGATATCGGCTGTTGATAGCCGTCGATATTTGATATGGTGCATAACGATTATTAGATATAATCTCAAGGTCCCCGAGCGTCCCGCGGGGTTTTTGTACCGGGATTGCGAGCCTGGAGCGATGACTGTTTCCAAAACCGCCTCCGATGCCGTCAGATCGTCGCGTGCCCTGCGCAGGGAACCGGTCGATCCTGCCGGGGACGACAGCATGCTGCAACTGGGCGAGCTGTCCGGACTGCTCGGCTATTCGCTGAAGCGTGCGCAGCTCAAGGTGTTCGAGGACTTCCTGCGCTGCGTCGCGCCGTTGCAGCTGACGCCGGCGCAGTTCTCGGTGCTGCTGCTGCTCGACAAGAATCCCGGCCGCAACCAGACCGAGATCGCCAACACGCTCGGCATCCTCAGGCCGAATTTCGTCGCCATGCTCGACGCGCTGGAGAGCCGTGACCTTTGCGCGCGGATGCGCTCCACCAACGACCGCCGTTCCCACATCCTGGTCCTGACCGACAAGGGCCGTGCCGTGCTGGCGCGCGCCAAGAAGCTGGTCGCCAACAAGCATGAGGCGCGGCTGATCGAGGTGCTCGGCCCGGCCAACCACGCCGCGCTGCTGGAGATGCTGGCCAAGCTCGCGCAGGAGTTTTAACTTTCGTCATTCCGGGGCGCGCCGCTTGGCGCGAGCCCGGAATCCATACTCACGATCGTGGTTATGGATTCCGGGCTCGTCGCTTTGCGCCGCCCCGGAATGACAGCGACTAGTCGACCAAAATCACTCTGACATCATTGACGTTCGTCAGCGTCGGGCCGGTCAGCAACAGATCGCCGGTCTGCGCGAAGAAGCCGGTGGCGTCATTGTTCTCGAGATAGGCCCCGGGATCGAGGCCGATCGATTTCATCTTCGCGAATGTCGCTTGATCGATCACGGCCCCGGCGGGGTCGGTCGCGCTGCCGGCGCCACCATCGGCACCGTCGGTGTCGGCGGCGAGCGCCGAGATGTCGGGCGTGTCCTTGAGCAGATCCGCCAGCGCCAGCGCGTATTCCTGGTTGGGGCCGCCGCGGCCGTTGCCGCGCACCGTCACCGTGAGCTCGCCGCCGGAGACGATCGCGACGCGCTTGCCCTCGCCGCGGGCCTTCAGTGCGAGCCTGGCGTGCCCGGCCGCGACGTCGCGGGCCTCGCCCTCGAGATCGGCGCCGAGCGCGATGGTCTCGTAGCCGGCGTCCTGTGCGACCTTCACCGCGGCGTCGATCGAGGCCTTGGGTTTCGCCAGCAGCTCGAACGTCGCTCGCGCAAAGGCGGGATCGCCCGGCTTGCAGCTCTCATTCCTGATATCGTCGAGCGCGCGGCGGACCGCGTCGTCGACGGCGAGATTGTATTTGGCGACCAGCGCGCGGGCATCCGCGAGCGTGGTCGGATCCGGCACCGTCGGCCCCGAGGCGATCGCGGAGGGATCGTCATGCGGCACGTCTGATATCGCCAGCGTGACGATCTCGGCGGCGTGCTGGCCGGCGCGCGCCAGCCGTCCGCCCTTGATCCGCGACAGATGCTTGCGCACGATGTTCATCTCGCCGATCGGCGCGCCGGAGCGCAGCAGCGCACGGTTGACCTGCTGCTTCTGGGCAAAGCTCACGCCCTCGACGGGCGCGATCCAGTTCGCCGAGCCGCCGCCGGTCAGCAGCACCAGCAGGAGATCGTCGGGGGTGGCTTCCGCCGCCAGCCGCAGCGTATCGTCGGCCGCGCGCAGGCCGGCTTCATCGGGCACCGGGTGGCCGGCCTCGACCACCTTGATGCGGCGGGTCGGCACGCCATGGCCGTGGCGGGTGGTGGCGATGCCGACCAGCCGCGACGGGTCGAGGCCGAGCGTGTCGAGATAGTGCCGCTCCGCCGCCGCGGCCATCGCGCCGGCGCCCTTGCCGGCGGCGAGGCAGATCACGCGTCCCTTCGGCGCCGGCCGCAGCCGCGATGCCAGCACGACATCGGGATGCGCAGCCGCCACCGCGGCATCGAAGATCGAACGCAGGAAAGGACGACGGTCGGTCATGGCTGTGCCTTCGGTATGCGGTCAGTTTCCGGCGACTTCGCCGCTGATGACGTCGCCGAACAATTGCCAGCGCTCGCCCTTGAACTGCATCAGCTGCAATTGCTCGATCGGCTGGAAGTCGGCAGGCCCGGTCGACAGCGTCACGCCGGGCAGCAGGCCGCCCTGCGCAAACTGCTTCAGGCTCGCCGCCTGCTTCATCACATTGGCGCGGGTGAGGTCGTCGCCGCAGCGGCGCAGCACCTCGACCATCGTGGTCGCCATGTTGTAGCCGGTCATCGCCGAGGCATCGACGCGGTTGGTGTCGGGCAGGTACTTGGCGAGCAACTCGTCGAACGCCTTCATGCCGGCATCGTCCTTCCACTGCGGATCGCTGGCGTCCTTGGCGTAGGCGGCCGAGATCACGCCCTGCGCATTGTCGAGGCCCGCGGGGCGCATCACCGTCGCGGTGGAGGCCGAGACGTTGGAGACGATCGTCACCGGCTTCCAGTTCATCTCGCCGAGCTTCTTGATCGCCTGGGCGCCGAATTTCGGCGTGGTGAAGAAGATAATGACGTCGGGGTTGGCGGATTTCAGCCGCACCACATGGGAATCGATGGTGGGTTCGGCGACCTCGTAACTCTCCTTGGCGGCGATCCGCGCCGGATCGCTCGCGAAGCCGTCTTCCAGGCCCTTGAGGTAGTCCTTGCCCATGTCGTCGTTCTGGTAGAGTACCGCGACCTTGGCGGCGGGCTTCTCCTTGAGCAGATATTTCGCGTAGATCCGTGACTCGCTCTGGTAGCTCGGCAGCCAGCCCATGGTCCACGGGAACGTCTTCGGATCGTTCCACTTGGTTGCGCCGGTGGCGACGAACAGCTGCGGCACCTTCTTGGCGTTGAGATATTTCTGGATCGCGGTGTTGGAGGCGGTGCCGAGCGTGCCGAACAGGAACAGCACCTCGTCGCTCTCGACCAGCTTGCGCGCCTGCTCGACCGCCTTCGGCGGCGAATAGGCGTCGTCATAGGAGATGAAATTGATCTTGCGGCCGTTGATGCCGCCGTCGTCGTTGACCTTCTTGAACACCGCGGTCATCGCCTTGCCGACCACGCCATAGGCCGACGCCGGGCCGCTATAGGGCACGATGTTGCCGATCTTGATCTCGGTATCGGTCGCACCGGTGTCGTATTTCTTCTGCGCCCATGCGGCATGGCCGGTCACGGCGGCGACGGCGAGGCCGAGCAGGGCGGTTGCGACACGGTGACGGATCGGCTTCGGCATTTCCCGAAAACTCCTTGTTGTTGCCGGCGCGCGAGGGCGCCGGGTTCTCTTCGGTTCTTGCCGGTTTTCCTAGCGCATTGCCGGGCAAAGTGTAAGCAGGCATCGCCGGAGCGGGCCGGCCATGGTGAATGAAAAGCCCCCTGCGACGGTATCGCAGGGGGCCATATTGTCAGTCGATTGTCGGCAGGAAATCAGCCGCCGACGTCGGCGCTGATGATGTCGCCGAACAGTTCCCATTTCTCGCCCTTGAACTTCATCAGCTGCAACTGGCTGATCGGGGCGAAATCGTTCGCGGCGGTGTTGATCTTGATGCCGGGCAGCAGCACTTCCGTGCGGAAATCCTGCAGGCTCGCCGCCTGCTTCATGATGTTCTCGCGGGTGAGGTTGTCGCCGCACTGCTTGAGCACCTGGACCAGCGTCTGCGCCACGCCGAAGCCGACCACCGTGCCGCCGTCGAGCTTGTCGCCCTCGGGGAAGTCCTTGGCCATGAAAGCGTAGAATTCCTTCATGCCGGGATCATTGTCCCATTGCTTGTCGGAAGCGTCCTTCAGATAGGCGGCGGAGATGATGTCCTGCGCATTCTCGAAGCCGGCCGGTTTGATCACGCTGCCGACCGAGGCCGACACGTTGTTGAGGAAGTGGGTCGGCTTCCAGCCGATCTCGGCGACCTTCTTGATCGCCTGCGCCGCGAATTTCGGCGTCGCGATGTCGATGAAGACGTCGGCGTTGCTGGACTTCAGCTTGACGATGTTGCTGTCGATCGTCGGCTGGGAAGTCTCGAAGCTCTCTTCGGCGACGATCATGCTGGCGGCCTTCTGGCCGAGGCCGTCCTTCAGACCCTTCAGATAGTCCTTGCCGTAGTCGTCGTTCTGGTAGAGCACCGCGATCTTGGCGTTCGGCATGTTCTTCAGGATGTACTTTGCGTAGATCTGGGTCTCGCTCTGGTAGTTGGGCTGCCAGCCCATGGTCCAGGGAAAGTCCTTCGGATCGTTCCACTTGGTGGCGCCGGTGGCGACGAACAGCTGCGGCACCTTCTTCGAGTTCATGTATTTCTGGATCGCCGAGTTCGACGGCGTGCCGAGCGAGTTGAAGATCAGCAGCACCTCGTCGCTTTCGACCAGCTTGCGGGCCTGCTCCACGGCCTTCGGCGGCGAGTAGGCGTCATCATAGGAGATGAAGTTGATCTTGCGGCCGTTGATGCCGCCGGCGTCGTTGATCTTCTTGAAGTAAGCGGCCTCGGTGCGGCCGATGATGCCGTAGGCGGAGGCGGGTCCGCTGTAGGGCATGATGTTGCCGATCTTGATCTCGGTGTCGCTGGCGCCGGTGTCGTATTTCTTCTGGGCAAGCGCAGCGCTGCTGGATGTCGCGACGAGCGCGAGCGCGGCCCCGAGGACCGCAAGTCTTGTGGTGGCGGACATCTATGTCTCTCTCCCTGTTGTCAGACGAATGTGTCGCGGCCCTCTTGTTTCGAGGGCTCTGTTATTTGACTGCAATGATTAGCATTTCAGGCGGCCCGCCTCAATGAAAAGCCCCTGCGACAACGCCGCAGGGGCTCTCGTCTTTAGTCGACAATTCCGGGTTAACCGCCAACGTCGCCGCTCAAAATGTCGCCAAAGCGCTCCCAGGTCTGGCCCTTGAAGCGGATCAATTGCAGTTGCGAGAGCGGCGCGAAATCGGTCGCCGAGGTGTTGACCTTGACCCCCGGCAACAGGCCGCCGGGTTCATAATCGCGAATGCTGGCCGCCTGCTTCATGACGTTCTCGCGGGTCAGGTCGTCGCCGCACGCCTTGAGCACATGCACCAGCCCCTGCGAGACGATGTAGGCGTACATCACGGAGGCATCGGCGCGGTTCGCTTCCGGATAGTATTTATCGAGGAACTCGTTCCAGGCTATCATTGCCTTGTCGGTCTTCCACTGCGGGTCGGTCGGGTCCTTGAAATATTGCGACGAGATGATGTCCTGGGCGTTCTCGAAGCCCGCGGGCCTGATCACGCTGCCGATCGATCCGGAGACGTTGTTGAGGAAATGCAGCGGATGCCAGTTGAGCTCGGCGTTCTTCTTGATCGCCTGCGCCGCGAATTTCGGCGTCGTGATGTTGAAGAACACGTCGGCGCCGGAGGCCTTGAGCCTGACGATGTGGGAGTCGATGGTCGGCTCCGTCACCTCGTAGCTGTCCTCGGCGACGATCATCGAGGCGGCCTTGGTGCCGAGCCCGTCCTTGAAGCCCTTCAGATAGTCCTTGCCGTAATCGTCGTTCTGATAGAGCACCGCGATCTTGGCGTCCGGCTTGTTCTTCAGGATGTACTTTGCGTAGATGATGGACTCGCTCTGGTAGTTGGGCTGCCAGCCCATCGTCCAGGGAAATTCCCTCGGGTCGTTCCACTTGGTGGCGCCGGTGGCGACGAACAGCTGCGGCACCTTCTTCTGGTTCATGTACTTCTGGATCGCCGAGTTCGGCGGCGTGCCGAGCGAATTGAAGATCAGCAGCACCTCGTCGCTCTCGACGAGCTTGCGCGCCTGTTCGACGGTCTTCGGTGGTGTGTAGGCGTCGTCATAGCTGATGTAGGTGACCTTGCGGCCGTTGATGCCACCCTCGGCATTGATCTTGCGGAAATAGGCCTCCTCGGTCTTGCCGATCACGCCATAGGCGGAAGCCGCTCCGCTGTAGGGCATGATGTTGCCGATCTTGATTTCGCTGTCGGAGGCACCGATGTCGTATTTTTTCTGCGCGACGGAGGGACTCGTGGTCGCTGCGAGCAATGCGAGGGCAGCCGAAATGGCCCCCAACCGCAAATGGATAGCAGGCATTTTGATCTCCCTTGGATCACGGTGAATGTGTCACGATTTTTGGAGTGGGAGCACTTTCCGGCTCCTCGCGGCATTGAATACCTTTCGTCTGGTGCCAGCAACAGAAAGCCCCCCGCGGTGCTGCCGCGGAGGGCGTCATTTAGTCGAACGCGTTGCGAGGAAAGCCGTTGCAGCGAAATCGCCTCGCGACACACGCGAAGCGTTTGCGTGGAGATCGTGCGTCGTCCTAGTTGCTGAGCCCGCTCGAGATGATGTCGCCGAACAGCTCCCACTTCTCGCCCTTGAAGCGCATCAGCTGCAACTGCTTGATCGGCGCGAAGTCGGTCGCCGAGGTGTTGATGCTGATGCCCGGCAGCAGTGTGCCGGGGACATAATCCTTCAGGCTCGCGGCCTGCTTCATGATGTTGGCGCGGGTGAGATCGTCACCGCACATCTCCAGCACCTGCGCCATGGTCTGTGCGGCGGCGTAACCGTAGGAAGTGGCGCCGTCGAGCTTGTTGGCGTCGGGATAATCCTTCTTGAGGAAGGCAAGGAATTTCTCCATGCCGGGATCCTTGTCCCATTGCGGATCGGCGCCGTCCTTGAGATAGGACGCCGACAGGATGCCCTGCGAATTCTCGAAGCCGGCCGGCTGCATGACGCCGCCGACCGAGGCTGAGACATTGGCGACGAACTGCAGGGGCGTCCAAGCGATTTCGGCGGCCTTCTTGATCGCCTGCGCGGCGAATTTCGGTGATGTGATGCTGATGAAGGTGTCGGCGCCGGCGGCTTTCAGCTTGACGATGTGATTGTCGATCGCAGGCTCCGACGTCTCGTAAGCTTCTTCGGCGACGATCATCGAGGCCCTGTCGCCGAAGGCGTCCCTCAGGCCCTTGAGGTAGTCCTTGCCGAAATCGTCGTTCTGGTAGAGCAGCGCAACCTTGGCATCGGGCTTGTGCTTCATGATGTATTTTGCGTAGACCCGCGCCTCGTCCTGGTAGGACGGCTGCCAGCCCATGGTCCAGGGATAGTTCTTGGGGTCGTTCCACTTGGAGCCGCCGGACCCGACGAACAGTTGCGGCACCTGCTTCTCGTTCATGTACTTCCGGATCGAAGCGTTGGTTGCCGTACCGACCGAGCCGAACACCAGCAGGACCTCGTCGTCCTCGACCAGCTTGCGGGTTTGCTCCACCGTCTTGGCCGGCGAGTAGCCGTCGTCATAGGAGATGAACGTGATCTTGCGGCCGTGGATGCCGCCGGACTCGTTGATCATCTTGAAGTAGGCCGCTTCGGTCCTGCCGATCACGCCATAGGCCGAGGCGGGGCCGCTGTAGGGCGCGGTGTTGCCGATCTTGATCTCGGTGTCGCTGGCCCCGGTGTCGTATTTCTTCTGCGCCAGCGCGACATTGCAGCTCGTCAGGATCAGAGCCAATGCGGACAAGAGCGCCGTCAGGGACGGACGTGCGGCAGTCATGGTTTCCCCACCTCGAGTTCTCAGTTTGCCGTATTCAATACGATCGGCGCGGGGCGTCAACAAAAAGCCCCCGCGACAGAGATCGCGGAGGCTGTTGTTTTATTCCCGCAGTGCAACGTCACTCAGAGGGGACGTCGCCGGAAATGATGTCACCGAACAGTTCCCACTTCTGACCCTTGAAGCGCTGCATCTGCAGCTGGGCGATCGGGGCGAAGTCGGTGGCCGAGGTGTTGATCTTGACGCCGGGCAGCAGGGTGTCGGGCGTAAAGTCCTTCAGGCTCGCCGCCTGCTTCATGACGTTGGCGCGGGTGAGATCGTCGCCGCACATTTCCAGCACCTTGGCGAGCGTCTGCGCGGCGCCATAGCCGTAGACATAGCCGCCGTCGGTCTTGTCGGCGCCGGGCACGTACTTGTCGAGAAACTCCGACCACTTCTTCATGCCGGGGTCGCTATTCCACTGCGAGTCGGCGCCGTCCTTGGCATAGGCCGCCGACAGCACGCCCTGGGCGTTGTCGAAGCCGGCCGGCTGCATCACGCTGCCGACCGAGGCCGACACGTTGGTGATGATCTGCAGCGGCTTCCAGCCGAGCTCGGCGGTCTTCTTGATGGTCTGCGCACCGAACTTCGGCGTGGTGTAGATCAGCAGCACGTCCGGATTGGCGGCCTTGATCTTGACGATGTGGCCGTCGATCGACGGCTCGGACACCTCATAGCTCTCCTCCATGATGATGCTGGAGGCCGCCTTGGCGCCAAAACCGTCCTTGGTGCCCTTGAGGTAGTCTTTGCCGAAATCGTCGTTCTGATAGAGGATCGCGACCTTGGCGTCGGGCTTCTCCTTCATCAGCCACTTGGCGTAGATCTGCGCTTCGCTCTGGTAGCTCGGCTGCCAGCCCATGGTCCACGGGAAGTTCTTCGGATCGTTCCACTTGGTGGCGCCGGTGGCGACGAACAGCTGCGGGATCTTCTTGGAATTCAGGTATTTCTGGATCGCGGTGTTGGACGGGGTGCCGAGCGGGTTGAAGACCAGCAGCACTTCGTCGCTCTCGACCAGCTTGCGCACCTGCTCGACCGCCTTCGGCGGCGAATAGGCGTCGTCATAGCTGACAAAATTGACCTTGCGGCCGTTGATGCCGCCGCGGTCGTTGATCATCTTGAAGTAGGCTTCTTCGGTCTTGCCGATCACGCCGTAGGCGGAGGCCGGTCCCGAATAGGGGATGATGTTGCCGACCTTGATCTCGGTATCGCTTGCGCCGGTGTCGTATTTCTTCTGGGCGAATGCGGCAGTGGACGTCGCGGCAATAGCGACGATCGCCGCGGAAATCGCGGCGATCCGAACGGTAGAAAGCATAATGTCTCCTGGTTTGGTTCTAAAGATTCTTAGTTTTTCTTGAGCTTTGCGGCCAGTTGCTGGGCAACGATCGCAACCTGCCTGGCGCCGTGCGGCACGAGGAAGATGACGAGGAACAGCAACACGCCGAACACCGCGCCGGAAAGCCCCTTCGAGATGCCTTCGGCGATGTTCGGCACGAAGATGATGAAGGCGGAGCCGACGATCGAGCCGGGCAGCCAGCCGACGCCGCCGACCACCATGCCGAGGAACAGCGAGATCGCGAGCTGGATGGTGTAGCCGTCGGGCGCCACGAACTGCACCGCGATGGCGCCGAGACCGCCGGCAACGCCGGTGATGCCGGCCGAGACGCCGAACGCCAGCGTCTTGTACAGCGCGACGTCGACGCCCATCGCGGAGGCCGCGATTTCGTTGTCGCGGATCGCCATGAAGGCGCGGCCGGAGCGCGAGCGCAGCAGGTTCACGGAGGCGATGTAGATTCCAATCGAGACCGCCAGGGTGAAGTAGTAGAGCCACATGTCCTGCCCCATCGGCAGGCCGAACGGGGCATCCGGCTTGGTGACGACGAGGCCCTGCACGCCGCCGGTCCAGTGCTCGAAATAGCCGAGCTTGAGCAGTTGCGGCATTGCGGTGGCAAGCGCGAAGGTCGCGAGCGCCAGATAAACGCCGGATAGCCGCAGCGCCGGCTGGCCGAACAGGAAGCCGAAGCCGAAGCAGACGATGCCGGCGACCGGCAGCGTCAGGGCATAGTTCATGCCCGCATGTTCCATCAGGATCGCCGACGTATAGGCGCCGACGGCATAGAACGCGCTCTGGCCGAGCGAGAACTGGCCGCTTCCGCCGGTCAGGATGTTGAGCGCCATCACCGCGAGCGCGTAGATCAGAAGCATCGTCATCTGGAAGATGATGAAGTTCTTCACGAACAGCGGGATCAGGATCAGTGTGGCAAGCACGACCAGCGAGGTGCCGTAGCCCAGCGTCATGGCACGCTTGGGCACAGCCTCGACGGCGGGGGCTTCTGTGACGATTTCTTCAGCGGCGCTCATGATCAAACTCGCTTGACGATGGCGCGGCCGAACAGGCCTGCCGGTTTAACGACCAGGACGACGATGATCAGCGCGAGCGCGATCGGAAGTTTCAGTTCATTGCCGACGCCGGGGATGTAGGTGCCGACGAGGTTCTCGAAGATGCCGACCAGAAAGCCGCCCATCACGGCGCCGAACGGTGAGGTCAGGCCGCCGAGCACGGCTGCGGCAAATCCGTAGATCAGCACGCCGAGCATCATGTTCGGCTCGAGGAACACCACAGGGGCGATCATCATGCCGGCGATCGAGCCGATCGCGGACGCCATGCCCCAGCCCAGCGCGATCATCCAGGAGGTGTTGATGCCGACCAGCCGCGCCGATTCAGGCAGCGAGGCGGCCGCCCGCATCGCAAGGCCGACCCGGGTGAAGCGGAAGAAGAAGAACAGCAGCGCCAGCATCAGCAGCGTGATGCCGATCATGCCGGCCTGGTGGGTCGAGATCAGCTGGCTGCCGAGGAACGGCGAGGAGCCGAACGGCGTCGGATACTGCTTGATGGTGAAGTCCCAGATCAGGCCGGCGACCGAGTTGATGATCGCATACAGCGCGATGAAGCCGGCGACATTGGTCAGGATCGGGGCCTTGGCCAGCGGCTTGAACAGCAACCGCTCGATGACGATGCCGGCGGCAAACGAAAAGGCGACGGTGAGCACGAAGGCGCCCCAATATGGCACACCCCATTGCATCAGCTGCCAGGACACGAAGGTCGAGAACATCGCCATTTCGCCCTGGGCGAAATTCAGATGGTCGATGGCCTGGTAGATCATCACGACCGCGAGCGCCATGCAGGCATAGATCGCGCCCGTGGCGATGCCGGCCAGGACCTGGTTGGCAAAAAGCTCCATTGTGCCAGCTCCTCAGTAGCCGAGATAGGATTTGCGGACGTCTTCGTTGTTCGCGATGTCCTTGGCATTGCCCGACATCACGATCCGTCCGGTTTCGATCACATAGGCCTGGTCGGCGAGCTCAAGCGCGAGCTGCGCGTTCTGCTCGACCACCAGGATGGTCACCTTTTCCTCGCGATTGATCTTGCCGAGGATGCGGAACAGGTCGCGCACGATCAGCGGCGCGAGGCCGAATGACGGTTCGTCGAGCAGCATCAGGCGCGGCCGCAGCATCAGCGCGCGCGCCACCGCGAGCATCTGCTGCTCGCCGCCGGACAGCGTGCCGGCCTGCTGGGTGTAGCGCTGCTTCAGCACCGGGAAATGTTCGTACATCCGCTCGATGTCGGCGCCGATGGCGTTCTTGTCGGAACGGCTGATGGCCCCGAGCTGCAGGTTTTCCTCCACCGTCATGTTGGTGAAAGTGCCGCGGCCCTGCGGCACATGGGCGATGCCGAGGCGGACCACATTCTCGGTGGAACGGGTACCGATCGGCTTGCCCTCGAACTCGATCGCGCCGGTCGAACGCACCATGTTGCAGATCGCCCGCAGCGTGGTGGTCTTGCCGGCGCCATTGGCGCCGAGCAGGGTGGTCAGCGAACCCTCGTTGAGCGAGAAGCTGAGGCCGTGCAGGGCCTGGACCTGACCGTAATAGGCGCGCAGGTCCTTGACGTTGAGCATCGCGGTCATTGGTCCTTGCTCCCCAGATAGGCCTTGATGACGTCGGGGTCGGCCTGGACCTGGGCCGGTGTGCCTTCGGCCAGCTTGCGGCCGAAATTGAGCGCGACGACGTGGTCGGCGATCGACATCACGAGACCCATGTGATGTTCGACCAGCAACACCGTAATTTTACGGTCATCGCGGATTTTGCGGATCAAATCGCCGAGCACATAGACTTCCTCGTGATTGAGGCCGCCGGCCGGCTCGTCGAGCAGCAGGATCTTCGGATCCGCGGCCAGGGCGCGCGCCAGCTCGACGCGCTTCTGGGTGCCGAACGGAAGTCCCGAGACCACGGTGTGGGCGACGTCCTCGAGATCGAGATAGCCGAGGATGTCGTGCACCTTCTTGTTCATGTCGCTCTCGCCGCGGCGGACCCAGGCGAGGCGCAGCGAGTCGCTGACGATGTCGCTCGAGGTGCGGGCATGCGCGCCGACGCGCACATTGTCGATCACGGAGAGATTGGGGAACAGCGCGACGTTCTGGAAGGTGCGGCCGATGCCGATCTCGGCGATCCGGTGCGGCGGCCGCGACAGGATGCTCTTGCCTTCCATCAGGATGTCACCGGACGACGGCTGATAGAGCCGCGACAGGCAATTGAACAGCGTCGTCTTGCCGGCGCCGTTCGGTCCGATCAGGCCGAGGATCTGCCCATGGCGCATGTCGAACGACACGCCATTCAGTGCGATGATGCCGCCGAACACGACGCTGACGTCGCGAACCGCGAGCAGGGGATCATTCCCCTGCGCGAGCTGTGCCTGCGTCATCTCGTCTCGCCCGCCATCTCTGAGCGGTGCGAGCGGCCCTGCGATGGATTTCGCCGGACGCGATGGAGGCTATCTGATCCCCTCGGCCAAACGTGCAACTTTCCCTCCTACTCTAGACTTTTTGCTTTGTTCTTTTTTGGATTGCGGCGCTATTCCACCGAGCGCCTGCTCGATGTTCCTTACCATCGCGACAAGGCGAGGTCCAATGTCGTTGAGTAATCTATCTTCCGTGAAGCGGAATGCCGGCGCGCCGCAATTGAAGGCGTAAGGACCGGTTCCGTCGTTCAATTTCAACGCAACGCCGGCCGCGGCGACGTCGTTCTGCCAGTCGCCGGTCGACAGGGTGAAGCCGTGCTTCGCCACCGTCTCGCCGGAGCGCTCGATGCCGTCGCGGATCTTGGCCCAGCGACTGCCATAGTGATCCCGCAGCTCGCGTAGTAGAGCCGCACGTTCTTCGGGTGGCAATGCCCAAATATAGGCACGCCCCATCGCGGTGGTTGCGATCGGCACCCGCGAGCCGACGTCGAGCTGCACGCCGAGCGCCAGGCCGTTCCGGCTCTGGCCGAAATAGATCATGCTGTGACGGTCGCGGCCGCCGACAGCGACCGCGCCGCCGGTCGCGCGCATCACTTCTTCTCGATACGGCTCGGACAAATGCCGAACGCCGAGATTGGCGAGCGCGGCATAGCCGAGCGCCATCGCCGACGGCGCAAGCTGATACTTTTCGAATTTCGGTACAGGTGTAAGGTATCCCAGCTTGGTCAGCGTGTAGGTCAGCCGGGAAATGGTTGGCTTCGGTAATTTGGTGCGGGCTGCAATCTCCTGATTGCCGAGCAGCCCGTCATTGGGTTGAAATGCACGCAGGACATCCAGTCCGCGGGAAAGCGCGACGACGAAATTGCGATCGGTCGCTGCTTTCTTGCTGGCGCGCTTCATTCCCTGCCCTTGTCATGCTCGTTGACAAGGCTCGTGCTTCAAAATAACCCTCCGTGTCAAGATGTGGAATTAAATTTCGCAGTGCGAAATTGGTCTAATCTAGCCGTTCGACGCCAGTCGTGCAGCTACTCAACGCAAGTTCAAGAACAAGCATTCAGGGAGAGTCCCGGTGAGTGAAGTCGTCAAGCTCGAACGTCATGACAACATTGCCGTCGTCACGGTTAACAGTCCGCCTGTAAACGCGCTGAGCGCTGCCGTGCGCGGCGGCATCTTCGATTGCATCAAGAACGCGATCGATGACGCGCAGGTTCAGGGCATCGTGCTGACCTGCGCCGGCCGCACCTTCATCGCCGGCGCCGACATCACCGAATTCGGCAAGCCGCCGAAGCCGCCCGGGCTCGCCGAAGTGCTGAGCCTGATGGAGAGCTCGCCCAAGCCGATCGTTGCCGCGATCCACGGCACCGCGCTCGGCGGCGGCCTCGAGGTCGCGCTGGCCTGCCACTATCGCGTCGCCACCAAGGACGCCAAGCTCGGCCTGCCCGAGGTGAAGCTCGGCCTGCTGCCGGGCGCCGGCGGCACCCAGCGCCTGCCGCGTGCGGTCGGCCCCGAACTCGCGGTCAAGATGATCGTCGGCGGTGATCCGATCAGCGCGGATGCCGCGCTGAAGGCCGGCCTGATCGAGGAGATCGTCGAAGGTCCGGCGTCGGGCGGTGAGGCATTTGCGCGCAAGGTGGTCGCCGAGAAGCGTCCGCTGCGCAAGCTGCGCGATGACGACTCCAAGCTCGCCGCGGCCAAGGCCGACCGTTCGATCTTCACCAATGCGGTTGCTGCGCTGACCAAGAAGTCGCGCGGCCTCGAGGCGCCGTTCGCCGCCGCCGACGCCGTCGGCGCTGCGATCGACCTGCCGTTCGATGAGGGCCTGAAGAAGGAGCGCGAGGGCTTCCTCAAGCTGATGAACGGCGAACAGTCCAAGGCGCAGCGTTACGCGTTCTTCGCCGAGCGTGAAGCCGCCAAGATCTCCGGTGTTCCCGAAGGTACCAAGGGCCGCAACGTGGCACGCGTCGCCATCCTCGGCGCCGGCACCATGGGCGGCGGCATCGCGATGTCGTTCGCCAATGCCGGCATCCCGGTCACCCTGATCGAGACCGGCGAGGAACAGCTCAAGCGCGGCCTCGGCATCATGCAGAAGAACTATGAGGCGACCGCCGCGCGCGGCGGCATCCCGGCGGATGCGCCCGCCAAGCGCATGGCGCTGATCAACGGCGTCGTCGGCATCGAGAACATCGGCGACGCCGATCTGGTGATCGAGGCGGTGTTCGAGACCATGGCGGTCAAGAAGGAAGTGTTCGGCAAGCTCGATCAGTACGCCAAGCCGGGCGCGGTGCTGGCCTCCAACACCTCCTACCTCAACATCGACGAGATCGCGCAATCGACCAAGCGTCCGCAGGACGTGCTCGGCATGCACTTCTTCTCGCCGGCCAACGTCATGAAGCTGTGCGAGATCGTGCGCGCCGACAAGACCGCGCCGGATGCGCTGGTGACTGCGGTTTCAATCGCCCGCAAGATTGCAAAGGTGCCGGCCGTGGTCGGCGTCTGCGACGGCTTCGTCGGCAACCGCATGCTGGCGCAGCGCGGCAAGCAGTCCGAGAAGCTGCTGTTCGAAGGCGCCCTGCCGCAGCAGGTCGACGCGGTCGTCACCAAGTTCGGCATGCCGATGGGCCCGTTCGCGATGGGCGATCTCGCCGGCCTCGATATCGGCTGGCGCTCGCGCAAGGATCGCGGCATCAAGTCGGAGATCGCGGACGCGCTGTGCGAAGCCGGCCGCTTCGGCCAGAAGACCGGCAAGGGCTACTACAAGTACGAGCAGGGCTCGCGCGCGGCGCTGCCCGATCCGGAGGTCGAGAAGCTGATCGACGAGACGCTGGCACGCCTCGGCCGCAAGAAGCGCGTCGTCAGCGACGACGAGATCCTCGAGCGCATGATGTACCCGATGATCAACGAAGGCGCGAAGATCCTCGCCGAGGGCATCGCGGCGCGGCCGTCTGATATCGACGTGGTCTGGCTCTATGGCTACGGCTGGCCGATCTATCGCGGCGGCCCGATGTTCTGGGCCGACACCGTGGGCCTCAAGCACATCGCCGATCGCCTGGCCTTCTACGCCAAGGAGACCAACGATCCTTCGCTCGAGCCGGCGCCGCTGCTCAAGAAGCTTGCGGACGAAGGCAAGACCTTCGCCTCGCTCGCCGCCGCGTCGAAGGCGGCGTGATCTTTCTTGGCGCCACTGGCTCGGTGTTCGGGTTCCCTCTCCCCTTGTGGGAGAGGGTTAGGGAGAGGGGTGGCCGCATCGGCACTGCCCGCGTGAACCCCCTTCCCCAACCCCTCCCCACAAGGGGGAGGGGAGCCCACACGCCGGTGCTCACCTAACAGGTGTTGAACGTTTCCATGACCTATCCCGGCGAACAATATTATCCCAAGGGCGTGCAGTGGAGCGACGAGATCACGCGCGGCACGCTGCCGGACCTGCTCTCGAATGCCGCCGCCGAGTTCGGCGCGCGTCCGGTGCTCGAATTCCGCGACCGGCAGATCAGCTACAGCGAGCTCGAGGCGCTGGTCGAGACCGCGGCGGCCGCCTTCATGCGGGCCGGCTACGGCAAGGGCACCTCGGTCGCGCTGTTTCTCGGCAACTCGCCCGATCATCCGATCAACTTCTTCGGCGCGCTGAAGGCCGGAGCTCGCGTCGTGCATCTGTCGCCGCTCGACGGCGAGATCGCGCTGTCGCACAAGCTCTCCGATTCAGGCGCACGCGTGTTGGTCACCAGCAACCTGTCGGCGCTGTTGCCGACCGCGCTGAAATTCCTCGCCAAGGGCCTGCTCGACCGCCTGATCGTTTGCGAGGATGACAATTGGGGCAAGGTCGGCACGCCGCAGACAGCGTTGCCTGACAACCCTGCGATCATCACGCACCGGCAATTCATCGACGGCGCAGTCAGGCCGTCACAATGGCCCGCCGTCGACGTCGAGGACGTCGCGCTGCTGCAATATACCGGTGGCACCACCGGCCTGCCCAAGGGGGCGATGCTCAGCCACGGCAATCTCACCGCGGCGGTGTCGATCTACGATGTCTGGGGCAAGCCGGGGCGGCTCGAACGCAATGCGATCGAGCGCGTGATCTGCGTGCTGCCGCTGTTTCATATCTATGCGCTGACCGTCGTGCTGCTGTCGGTGATCCGGCGCGGCCATCTGATCTCGCTGCATCAGCGCTTCGACGTCGAGGCCGTGATGCGCGACATCGAGGTCAAGCGCGCGACGGTGTTTCCCGGCGTGCCGACGATGTGGATCGCGATCGCCTCGCTGCCCGATCTCGACAAGCGCGATCTGTCCTCGCTGGTGGTCGCCGGCTCCGGCGGCGCGCCGCTGCCGGTCGAGGTCGCCAAGATCCTCGAGCGCCGCGTCGGCATGAAGCTGAAGAGCGGCTGGGGCATGACCGAGACCTGCTCGCCCGGCACCGGCCATCCCAAGGAAGGGCCGGAGAAGCCGGGCTCGATCGGACTGATGCTGCCCGGCATCGAGATGGACGTGGTGTCGCTGGAGGATTCCACCAAGCTGATGCCGGTCGGCGAGGTCGGCGAAATCCGCATCCGCGGCCCGAACGTCACCAAGGGCTACTGGAACAGGCCGGCGGAGACCGCGGAGGCTTTCGTCGGCGACCGCTTCCTGACCGGCGACATCGGCTACGTGGATGCCGATGGCTACTTCTATCTGGTCGACCGCAAGAAGGACATGATCATCTCCGGCGGCTTCAACGTCTATCCGCAGATGATCGAGCAGGCGATCTACACGCATCCCGCCGTGCAGGAAGTGATCGTGATCGGCATCCCCGACGACTATCGCGGCGAGGCGGCAAAGGCCTTCATCAAGCTGCGCGACGGCGAGAAGGCGTTCTCGATCGACGAGCTGCGCGCGTTCCTCACGGGCAAGGTCGGCAAGCATGAATTGCCTGCGGCGGTCGAGTTCGTCGCCGAGCTGCCGCGCACCCCGGTCGGCAAGCTGTCGCGGCACGAATTGCGCCAGCAGCAACCCAAGACATCTCAACCCACGCAACAAACCGCATCAGGATCGCGCTCATGATGGACGATATGATGCAATGAATCCGTCGTCCCGGCGAAAGCCGGGACCCATACGCCGCGGCTTCTCTTTGGGCGCATGCGGCAGCCGGCTTTGCCAAACGCGAATGCCGGTGGTTATGGGTCCCGGCCTTCGCCGGGACGACCAGGAAAGAAGCAGTTGAACTTCAAACGGAGGATCCGATGGATCTCGCTTTCACCAAGGAAGAGATAGCGTTTCGCGAGGAGGTACGGGAGTTCTTCAAGAACAACGTGCCGCCGGATACACGGCGCAAGCTGCAGGAAGGCCGCCATCTGTCAAAGGACGAGATGGTCACCTGGTGGCGCATCCTCAACAAGAAGGGCTGGGGCGTCACCCACTGGCCGAAGGAATATGGCGGCACCGGCTGGACCACCGTGCAGCACTACATCTTCAACGAGGAGCTGCAGTCCTATCCGGCGCCGCAGCCGCTCGCCTTCGGCGTCAGCATGGTCGGCCCGGTCATCTACACTTTCGGCAACGAGAAGCAGAAGAAGGAATATCTGCCGCGCATCGCCAATGTCGACGACTGGTGGTGCCAGGGCTTCTCGGAGCCCGGCTCGGGTTCGGACCTTGCCTCGCTGAAGACCAAGGCCGAGCGCCGTGGCGACAAGTGGATCATCAACGGCCAGAAGACCTGGACCACGCTCGCCCAGCACGCCGACATGATCTTCTGCCTCTGCCGCACCGACAACAACGCGAAGAAGCAGATGGGCATCTCCTTCATCGTGTTCAGCATGAAGTCGAAGGGCGTCACCGTGCGCCCGATCCAGACCATCGACGGCGGCCACGAGGTCAACGAAGTGTTCTTCGACGACGTCGAGGTTCCCCTCGAGAACCTGATCGGCGAAGAGAACAAGGGCTGGGACTACGCAAAATTCCTGCTCGGCAATGAGCGTACCGGCATCGCCCGGGTCGGCGTCTCGAAGGAACGGCTGCGCCGTATCCGCGCGCTGGCCTCCAAGGTCGAGTCCGGCGGCCGTCCGGTGATCGAGGATCCGGCGTTCCGCGAAAAGCTCACGGCCTGCGAGATCGAGCTGAAGGCGCTCGAGCTGACCCAGCTCCGCGTCGTCGCCGACGAAGGCAAGCACGGCAAGGGCAAGCCCAATCCGGCGTCCTCGGTGCTCAAGATCAAGGGCTCGGAAATCCAGCAGACCACCACCGAGTTGCTGATGGAGATCATCGGTCCGTTCGCCGCGCCCTATGATGAGCACGGCGATGCCGGCTCGAACGAGAGCATGGATTGGACCGCGCAGATCGCGCCGAGCTACTTCAACAACCGCAAGGTCTCGATCTACGGCGGCTCCAACGAGATCCAGCGCAACATCATCAGCAAGGCGGTGCTGGGGCTGTAGGCCTCACCATTACCGTCATTCCGGGGCTTCGCGTAGCGAAGAGCCCGGAATCCATAACCACCATCGTGAGTATGGATTCCGGGCCTGGCCCTCCGGGCCATCCCGGAATGACGCCGCGGATAGCATCAGCACTTTGACAATAAGGAACGAACATGGATTTTGATCTGTCCGAGGAGCAGCGGCTTCTCAAGGAAAGCGTCGACGGGTTGCTGGCGGATGCCTACGACTTCGATGCGCGCAAGAAGTACATGAAGGAGAAGGGCGGCTGGAGCAAAGCGCTCTGGGGCAAGCTCGCCGAGCAGGGCCTGCTTGGTCTGCCTTTCGCGGAGACCGACGGCGGCTTCGGCGCCGGCGCGGTCGAGACCATGATCGTGATGGAAGCGCTCGGCAAGTCGCTGGTGGTCGAGCCTTATCTCGCCACTGTTGTGGTCGCCGGCGGCTTCCTGCGCCATGGCGGCTCGGCCGAGCAGAAGGCCAAGTACATCCCCGGCATCATCGACGGCAGCAAGACCTTCGGCTTTGCCCAACTCGAGAAGAACTCGCGCTACGACCTGTTCGACGTCGTGACCACGGCCAAGAAGAAGGGCGACGGCTGGGTGATCGACGGCGAGAAGTTCGTCGTGCTGAACGGCGAGAACGCCGACACCTTGATCGTGACCGCGCGCACCAAGGGCGGTCAGCGCGACAAGACCGGCGTCGGCGTGTTCCTGGTTCCGGCGGACGCCAAGGGCGTCACCAAAAAGGGCTATCCGACCCAGGACGGCCTGCACGCGGCCGACATCACCTTCACCAATGTCGAGGTCGGTGCGGATGCTGCGATCGGCGATCCCGAAAACGGCCTGCCCCTGATCGAGCGCGTCGCGGACGAAGCCCGCATTGCGCTATGCGCGGAAGCCGTCGGCGCGATGGACGAGTCGCTGAAGGAGACCGTTGAGTACATCAAGACCCGCAAGCAGTTCGGCGTCGCGATCGGCTCGTTCCAGAGCCTGCAGCACCGCGCCGCCGACATGTTCGTGGCGCTGGAGCAGGCCCGCAGCATGTCGATGTTCGCGACCATGGCGTCGGACTTCAGCGATGCCAAGGAGCGTTCGTCCGCGGTCGCGGCCGCCAAGGTGCAGGTCGGCAAATCCTTGAAGTTCGTCGGCCAGCAGTCGATCCAGCTTCATGGCGGCATCGGCATGACCATGGAAGCCAAGATCGGCCACTACTTCAAGCGGCTGACCATGATCGAGAACACGCTCGGCGACACCGACTACCACCTCCGTCGCGTCAGCGAGGGCGGCGGGCTGTTGGCTTGAGCTGTCGTTGCCGGGCTTGACCCGGCAACCCATCGCTCTTGAGAAGATGGATGCGCGGGTCAAGCCCGCGCATGACGGGTCTTTGTAGAAGTCAGGGAAACAACAATGAAGAACACCCCGTTCGATCTCACCGGCCAGGTTGCCGTCGTCACCGGCTCGAGCCGCGGCATCGGGCGCTCCTCGGCCGAACTGCTCGCAAAACTCGGCGCCAAGGTCGTGATCTCCTCGCGTAAGGCGGATGCCTGCCAGGAGGTCGCCGACGGCATCAAGAAGGCCGGCGGCGATGCGCTCGTCATCCCCTGCAACATCGCGCGCCGCGCGGAGGTCGAGGGCCTGATCTCCGGCACGATCAAGCACTACGGCAAGATCGACATCCTGGTCTGCAACGCCGCGGTGAACCCCTATTACGGCCCGCTGCTCGACATCACGGACGAGGCCTTCGACAAGATCATGGGCTCCAACGTCAAGAGCAACATCTGGCTTTCCGCGCTGGCGATCCCGCAGATGGCCGAGCGCGGCAAGGGCTCGGTCGTGATCATCTCCTCGATCGGCGGCCTCCGCGGCTCGACGGTGATCGGCGCCTACGGCATCTCCAAGGCGGCGGACTTCGCGCTGTGCCGCAGCCTCGCCGGCGAATGGGGGCCGAAGGGCGTGCGCGTCAATTGCGTGGCGCCGGGCCTGGTGAAGACCGATTTCGCCCGCGCGCTGTGGGAGGACCCGGACAATCTGAAGCGCCGCACCGCATCGACGCCGCTCCGCCGCATCGGCGAGCCCGACGAGATCGCGGGCGCGGTGGCCTATCTCGCTTCCGACGCCTCGACCTTCATGACCGGCCAAACCATCGTGGTCGATGGTGGTGTCACGACGGCGGCGACGTAGCGCTGACTAGCTGCACCTCTCCCGCTTGCGGAATATGCCGGCGCGAGCCAGCCACCACAAAATCAGTGTCGTCCCTGCGAAAGCAGGGACCCATAACCGCCGCTCAGCACTGCTTACGCACGCTGTGGCCACAGCCTGCTCTAACAACTCGACCCTGTGGTTATGGGTCCCTGCTTTCGCAGGGACGACCGCTTGTGGGAGAGGGAGCTCAGTTCGCTTTGGGGCTTCTAGCTTGGCCTCAAACCTGCTCCAGCGCGCGCTCAAAATCTTCGATCAGGTCGTCGGGGTGCTCCAGCCCGGCCGAGAAGCGAATAAAGCCTTCGCTGATGCCGAGTTCGGCGCGAGCCTCCGGCGCCAGGCGCTGATGCGTCGTGGTCGCGGGATGCGTGACCAGGCTCTTGGCGTCGCCAAGATTGTTGGAGATGCGCGAGATCTTCAGCGCGTTGAGGCAGCGGAAGGCGCCGGCCTTGCCGTCCTTCACCTCGAAGCCGACCAACGTCGAGCCGGCGCCCATCTGCTTCTTCACGGTCTCGGCCTGCGGATGATCGGGGCGGCCGGGATAGACCAGCCGCGTGATCTTCGGATGGCTTGCCAGCGCCTCGGCGATCTTGGCCGCGGTCTCGGTCTGCGCGCGGACGCGGATGCCGAGCGTCTCGAGCCCCTTCAGCAGCACCCAGGCGTTGAACGGCGACAGCGACGGGCCGGTCTGGCGCATGAAATTATGGATGTGCTCGGCGATGAAGGCCTCCGACGACAGGATGACGCCGCCGAGGCAGCGGCCCTGGCCGTCGATATGCTTGGTCGCGGAATAGACCACGACGTCGGCGCCGAGCGACAGCGGGCTCTGCCAGATCGGTGTCGCGAACACGTTGTCGACGATCAGCCGGGCGCCGCCGCTATGCGCGATCTCTGCGATCGCGCCGATGTCGAGCACGTCGAGCGTCGGATTGGTCGGGCTCTCCAGGAAGAAGGTCTTGGTGTTCGGCCGCAAGGCGCGCTGCCACTGGTCGAGATCGAGGCCGTCGACCAGCGTCGTCTCGATGCCGTAGCGCGGCAACAGGTCCTGCACGACGTAGAGGCACGAGCCGAACAGGGCCTTCGATGCCACCACATGATCGCCGGCCTTCAGCGGTGCGAGGATTGCGGTGGTTACCGCGGCCATGCCGGTCGCGGTCGAGCGCGCGGCTTCTGCGCCCTCGAGCTCGATCATGCGGCGCTCGAACATCGCAATGGTCGGATTGGAGTAGCGCGAATAGATGAAGCCGGGATCCTGGCCCTTGAAGCGCGCCTCGCATTGCTCGGCGGTGTCGTAGACATAGCCCTGGGTGAGAAACAGCCCTTCCGACGTCTCCCCGAACTGCGAGCGGAGCGTGCCGCCATGGACGAGGCGGGTTTCGGGACGAAGGTGGGTAGTAGACTTGGATTCAGAAGACTTGGCTTCAGAAGACTTGGACTCAGACATGTGACCTCCGACGTGGCCATTTCCCTCGGAAACTGGCCACAAAAAAACCGGCCTGGAGAAATCTCCACAAGCCGGGATCACACTGTCCCCGGCCTGTTTAGCGACTTATTTAACGTGGCTGCAAGCCGGCCGGCTCAAATCACCACGGGATAAGTGCAGCTGATATTCCCTCGCGCCCTTTCCGTCAAGACGGTCATCGGATAACCCGTAAAAGCCTATACTTGGGGGCCTGATGGCCGCTCAGAGGTTGATTTTGGGCCATCTCGAGGGATCGCCGAGGGACCGCGACGTGTCGTTCACGCTGGAAGATGAATCCAACGGAATCCTGCCCGACCGCATGATCGCGGAGATGGCGGAAGCCGGCCTCATTCTGCCCGCCTACGACTTCGTCGAGAGCCAGATCCAGCCGGCGAGCCTCGATCTCCGCCTCGGCGACATCGCCTACCGGGTCCGCGCCAGCTTCCTGCCGGGGCCCGGTGCCACCGTCGCGGAGCGGATCGACCAGCTCAAGCTGCACGAGATCGATCTCTCCGACGGTGCGGTGCTGGAGACCAACTGCGTCTACATCGTCCCGCTGCTGGAGAGCCTCGCGCTGCCGCCGGAGATCGTGGCCGCGGCCAACCCGAAGAGTTCGACCGGACGGCTCGACGTCTTCACCCGCGTGATCGCCGACGGCACCCGCCGCTTCGACATGATCGGTGCCGGCTATCACGGTCCGCTCTACGCCGAGATCTCGCCGAAGACGTTTCCCGTGCTGCTGCGCGAGGGCTCGCGGCTCAGCCAGGTCCGCTTCCGGATCGGCGAGGCGACCTTGACCGCCGATGAACTCGACGCGCTGCATGCCGCCGAGCGGCTGGTCGATGCCGACAATGCCGATCTCACCCATGGCGTCGCGCTGTCGGTCGATCTGTCAGGCGAAAACTCGGGCGGTTTCGTCGGCTATCGCGCCAAGCGCCACACCGGCGTGGTCGATGTCGATCGCCGCGGCGGCTATTCGGTCGAAGAATTCTGGGAGCCGATCAAGGCGCGGCCCGACGGCAGCCTCATCCTCGATCCCGGCGAATTCTACATCCTGGCCTCGAAAGAGGCGGTGCAGGTGCCGCCGGATTACGCCGCGGAGATGGTGCCGTTCGATCCGCTGGTCGGCGAATTCCGTGTCCACTATGCCGGCTTCTTCGATCCCGGCTTCGGCTATGCCGGCGCCGGCGGCAAGGGCGCGCGCGCCGTGCTGGAAGTGCGCTCGCGCGAGGTGCCGTTCATTCTCGAGCACGGCCAGATCGTCGGCCGCCTCGTCTATGAGCGCATGCTCGAACGCCCCGACGCGCTCTATGGCCAGCGCATCGGCTCGAATTACCAGGCGCAGGGCCTGAAGCTCTCGAAGCATTTTCGCGTGTAATTCCGTTTCGCGCGCGTGTAATTCCGTAGCCCGGATGAAGCGCCAGCGAAATCCGGGACGGTGCATACGCGGATTGAGCTGCCCCGGATTGCGCTTCGCTGCATCCGGGCTACGATCGCGCATGCGAGCTCGACCTCGCCAACAAGAGCCAGGGAGCGAACATGACTGCAGGCGAAAGCGCGCAAGAAGCGCAGTGGCGGAAGTGGCGCAGCGTCGCCGATCTTTATCACGCCTTCTTCACCGGGCTGATCCTCACCGTGGTGACGCGCCGCGGCACTGCCGACGCCGCCGAGTTCGTCTTCCGCGTGTTTCGCCGCCAGCAGCAGGAGCGCTTCCTGCCCGGTTTGAAGAAGCTCGGCCTCGACGGCCTGCCGCCTGCGGTCGCGGCCGCGCAATATCACTATCTCTCCAATTGGATCGGCGGCGTGCATGTCGAGTACATGTACGAGTCCGACCGCAAGGCCTGGATCCGCTATCCGCCGCCGCGCTGGATCTGGAAGGGCACGGCGATCTGCGGCGTGCCCGGCGAGGTCTCGCGCGCGATGCTGCGCGGCTGGCACGCCAACAACGGTGTTGCGCTCGGCGATCTCAGGCTCGGTTTCGTCTGCGCCAAGCAGAGCGTCGACGGCCAGGACGGGCTCGAGGGCTATTACTGCGAATACGATCATCCGCTCGAGCTCGACCAGCGCCTGGTGTTCGCGCGCCATCTCGAGGCGCCGCTGTTCGACCCGAAGACCGCGCCGGCCTTGCCGGTCGACAGCTGGCCGAAACCGCGGCTGGAAAAGGCCTATCGCAACTACGCGATGGAATATGTGAAGACGGCCGCGCCGGTCATCGTGCAGGTGTTCGGCCCAGAGGATGCGA
Source organism: Bradyrhizobium sp. B120 (assembly GCF_049075665.1). NCBI lineage: Bacteria > Pseudomonadati > Pseudomonadota > Alphaproteobacteria > Hyphomicrobiales > Nitrobacteraceae > Bradyrhizobium > Bradyrhizobium sp. B120. Next base: position 738,490 of record NZ_CP185242.1, read on the forward strand.
GCTATCTGCTGCATCTCACCGGCAGACTGATTGGCATGCAGTATTTCGACGAGGTCGCGCAGGCGCTCGGTGGCCGTCGTGGCCGCGCCGCGGAATTTGCCGCATTCCTGCGCGTGCTGTTCGAGTCGCAGGACGATGTCGCCGACATCAGCGAGTCCGAGGGCCAGTTCGAGGTCCGCCAGCAGGGCTGGAAGCTGATGGCCGATGTGGCCGATTATCACCCGGCCTGCGCCAGCGTTCTGACGGGTCTGCTTGAAGGGCTGGCGGCCGGCTGCGGACGGCATATTCCGGTGCATCTGAAGCCGAATCGCGCCGCCGGCGCGCCGTTCGTCTGGTCGATCGGCTAGATCAGTGGTCATCCTCCCCTGGAGGGGGAGGGTCGGCTCACAGCGAGCGACGCGAGATGTGAGGCGGGGTGGGGTGATCTCTCCACTCAGGCAGCGCCCGATATGAGAAACCTTCACCCCACCTCGGTTCGCATTTCATGCGAACCATCCTCCCCCTCCAGGGGAGGATGACCTGTATCTAGCCGTTCGTGTGGTCGATCGGCTAGCGCTTGGGTTCACCTGCAATCGCGCAGGCCCCCCTTGCGTCCCGCGCACGTGGAAACCGCTTCTGTCATGGTAGGGAAACACCATGGCGCGGCTCCCCAGATCGCGCGTGGGAGTGGAAATGTCCGATCTCGGCCTCGCCGAAATACCTGTCGACGAACAAGAACGGCCGTTGCCGCCGCCGGTGACCAGGCCGGCGCGCAACGCGCTGCTCGACGGGCCGATTTTGCGCACGCTGTTGTGGCTGGCGTGGCCGAACGTGATCGCGCTTTCCGCCGGCACCTGCGTGGTGATCGCGGAGACCTCCTATATCGGCCGGCTCGGCGTCGAGTCGCTCGCGGCGATGGCGCTGCTGTTTCCCTGCGTGATCCTGACCATGACGATGTCCGGCGGCGCGATGGGCGGCGGCGTCGCGTCCGCGATCGCGCGCGCGCTCGGCGCCGGCGAGATCGAGCGCGCCTCGACGCTTGCGATGCATGCGCTGCTGATCGGATTGACGTTCGGTGCCACCTTCATGCTAGGCATGCTGACCTTCGGTCCGCGCCTGCTCGAATTGCTCGGCGGCCGCGGCAATGTGCTGGCGCAGGCGATCGCCTATTCGCAGATCTTCTTCGGTGGCGCGATCCTGCCCTGGCTGATGAACACGATGGCCGGCATCTTGCGCGGCACCGGCAACATGAAGCTGCCGTCGACCATGATCCTGTCCTCCGCGGTGTGCCAGATCATTCTCGGCGGCACGCTCGGGCTCGGCCTTGGGCCGGTGCCGCAATTCGGCATGCGCGGCGTCGCAGCGGGTTCGCTGATCGCCTATTCGATCAGCATCAGCGTGATGGGCTGGTATCTGTTCTCGGGCCGCGCCCGCGTGAAGCCGAAACTCAAGGGACTGCGCGTGCAATGGGCGATGTTCATCGACATCCTCAGGGTCGGCGCGGTCTCCTGCTTCTCGCCGCTGCAATCGGTTTTGACGATCTCGATCTTCACCCACATGCTGGCGCAGTTCGGCACCGCGGTGCTCGCCGGCTACGGCATCGGCGCGCGGCTCGAATTCATGCTGACCTCGGTGGCGTTCGCGGTCGGCATCGCCTCGGTGCCGATGATCGGCATGGCCGTTGGCGCCGAGCGCGTCGCGCGTGCCCGGCGCATCGCCTGGACCGCGGGCACGCTGTCGTTCCTCGCGGTCGGCGTGGTCGGCAGCTTCATCGCCGTCTTCCCGGACCTCTGGGTCAATCTGTTCACCAACGATCCGCATGTCCGGGCGACCAGCCATCAGTACCTCTCGACCGCCGCGCCGATGTACGCTTTTATCGGTCTCGCGATGTCGATGTATTTCTCCTCGCAAGGTGCTGCGAAAGTGCTGGGTCCGGTGCTGGCGCAGACCGCGCGGCTGATCTTCATCGGCGCCGGCGGCTGGTGGCTGTCGACGCATGAGGCCAGTGCGCAAAACTTCTTCGCACTCGCCGCCGCGTCGATGGGCGTGCTCGGCGTGCTCTCCTGCCTCAGCGTGATCCTGACGCGCTGGGGCCGATCAGCACCGGTCGCCGAGGCGCAACCGGCGTTGTCTTAGGCTATTGGACCCGTCATCCTGAGGAGCGCCAACGGGTCCGCGCAAAGCGCGGCCCGATGACAGGCTCCGCGCGTCTCGAAGGATCGATGGCCCCGATTCCTCAACATGCTCGTGGACAAAGTCGGGCCGTTGCCCTTCGAGACGGTCGCTTCGCGACCTCCTCAGGGTGACGGTGATAAAGTTTTCGAGATGCTGGCCCGCTACGCTGCGCTCTTCGCCGACCGGGCCTGTGCGGCCTGCATCGCTGCCGCGCCGAGGTCCATCTGCGCGTCCATGTAGGGCGCGATCTCGTGCGGCAGCACGTCGGCGATCCACACCACCCGGCAGCGCGCATCGCCCTCGGCAAACACCTGCACCGAGGCGGAATGTTGCTTCACCCGCTCGCTGGTGATTGCATAGACCAGCCGTCGCCGCTTGTCGTCGCAATCGACCAGCGTCTCGCGCGCCACGGTGCCGTTGGCGAAGCTGACGGTACGGACGTCGCCGTCAAGCTTGGTGTCGGTCACGAAGCCCGGCACCAGCCGGGTATGCAGCGCGCCGAAATCGCGCAGTGCGTCCCAGACATGATCGGCCGGCGCGTCGATCGGGATGTCCTTGTGAATTGAAGCCATGGTGTTGATCCTTTCAGGAGGCGGCGTCATTGCGAGGAGCGAAGCGACGAAGCAATCCATATCGCAGCAGGCCAAAACATGGATTGCTTCGCTCCGCTCGCAATGACGGCGGAGTTTCGTGGCGTTACTTACGTAGACACCGCCTCGACATTGTTGCCGTCGGGGTCGAGCAGGAACGCCGCGTAGTAGGTCGGGCTGTAGTCCTTGCGATGGCCCGCCTCGCCGTTGTCCTTGCCGCCGGCCTTCAGGCCCTCGGTGTGGAATTTCTTGATCGCGTCATGGCTCGCCGCGCGGAACGCGATGTGCGCGCCGCCCTGCGTCTTGCCCTTGTGCAAATGCAGCCAGAGCGCGGGCTCGCCTTTCGGGCCGAAGCCTGCGCCGCTGTCGTCGCGCGAGCACAGCACGAAGCCGAGCGGCGCCAGCACTGCGGTGTAGAAGCGGACGCTGGCGTCGAGGTCGGCGACGCGCAATCCGATGTGGTCGTACATGATGAGGTCTCCAGTCGTTGGGCGCGTCGATGGACGCGCGGACCGGAGCAACCCTGCTATTGCAGCGCGAGACGTTCTTGGAGAATCTTGCGGTCGCCGCGGGAGGCCTGGCGGAACTTCAACGGCGAGGCGCCGGCGGCGCGGTGGAAGCTGCGCACGAAATTGGAAAGATCGCCGAAGCCGACGTCGTAGGCGATGTCGGTGACCGGGCTGTCGTCATCCACCAGGCGTCGCGCCGCATGGCGCAGCCGCGAGCGCACCAGATATTGATGCGGGGTCACGCCGAGCACAGCGGAAAACAGCCGCAGGAAATGGAAGGTGCTTAAGCCGGCCTGCTCCGCGGCATCGTCGAGATCGATCTGATGGTGTGAATTGGCGTCGATCCACAGCGCCGCTTCGACGGCGCGGCGGCGGTCGCGCAGGCCGGCGGTGAGGGGCTTCGCCTTGCGGTCCGACACCAGCTCGACAAGGCGGCTGGCGAGGAGATGGCCGACCTCGTCGAGCCCGACGTCGCTGTTGCCAGCTGCCGCCGTTTGGGCGAGCTCGCCGATCACCATCAATTCGGGCAGCGGCGGCACCGAGCCGACCTGCCAGACCGAGGTGCGGTCGCCGATGGTCTCGACCAGCTCCGGGTCGAGGAAGAACGACAGGCATTCGTCGCCGACCACATGGTCGTGCGTGCAGGTGTATTCATCGCCGGGGTGGCCGACCAGGATCGAGCCTGCCACCAGCTCATGGAAGCGGCCGCGGCAATGGCAGCCGAAGCTGCCGCTGCGCACATAAGACACCGAATGGCAGGCGAACTGCTCGACGAACGGCTTGTCGCCGGGCTCCGCCGTGCAGCGAAACTCGTTCACCGTGATGCGATCGCGCTGCAACAGCGTGGTCCGGGTCATACCCCAGATTTACGCTTGCGGCCGGGGCCGTGCAACGGGCAGCAGCACGTCGAACAGGGTCTTGCTGGTGGTCGGCTGGGCACCTTCGATCGAGAGCAGCCGCCGCTTGGAGACGCTGCCGCCGTTTTGCGAGATCCGGTCGGCATAGTGGCCCGCCTCGAGCACGCGGTGGCAGGGCACGATGATCATGAAGGGATTGCGGCCGAGCGCCTGCGCCACCGAATAGACCGCGCCGGACGCGCGCAGGGCGCCTGCTACCTCGTCATAGGTCCGGGTCTCGCCGCGAGGAATATTGCGCACGGTCTGGTAGACGCGCTGATTGAAGGTCGGGATGCTGCTCATGTCGAGCGCAACACCGGTGAGATCGCCATTGTCGCCGCGCAGGAGCGCCGCAATGCCCTCGATCGCGACCTCGATCTCCTCGGAGGGCCGCGTCTCGCGTGCGTCGGGATAGAGCTGGAACAGCCGTTTGCGGGTTTCGATTTCGCGGAGCTCGGGAAGTTGGACCCCGGCGACGCCGGCTTCGCCCCATGCGATGCCGCATCGGCCGATTGCCGTGTCGAAAATGGTGTACCCACGCCCCGCCATGACGCCACCAACCCCCACATGCGACCATAGCATCGTCGCGGTCCGGCGCATCCGGAATCTTGACGATTGGTTAAGCATGTTGCGGCCGGCGCTGTGTGACCTCGACAACGTCCGGTCACGCATCCTCCGGTCACGCATCTTAAAGGCTTTGCCCGCTATCTGGTCGCCGGCATGCTGCTCCAGAAGACGATCGACGGAACGATGACGGGCACGAGCGCCGAAGCCGCGCCCGGCAGCGCCGGCATGGTCGGACGCGCGAGCGGGCGTGTTCACCCGCTCTTCGCGCTGCTGCTGCTGGCGTTGGTCTTGCGCCTTGCGGCCGCCATCTGGCCCAACGTGATCTATCCCGACGAGACCTATCAGTATCTCGAGCCGGCGTGGCGGATGCTCGGCCATGACGGCATCTTGACGTGGGAATGGCGCGACGGCATTCGCGGCTGGTTGCTGCCGACATTGATGGCCGGGCCGGTCGCTCTCGGCGATGCGATTGCGCCTGCCGGCGCAGGTGCGTTCCTGGTGCCGCGTCTGATCGCCGCATGCGCGTCGCTGTCGATCGTGGTCAGCGCCTGGATGTTTGGCGCGCGGATCTCGCGAACCCATGCCGTCGTCACGGCCTTCGCGGCCACGGTCTGGTTCGAACTGATCATGCTCGCGCCGCACACATTGGGCGAGACGTACGCGACAGCGCTGATCGTTCCGGCGGCGCTGCTTATCACCGATCGTCCGTCACCGCGGCGTCTCGCGATTGGCGGTGCTTTGCTCGCCTTCGCCTTTGTCTGCCGCTTCCAGTTTGCGCCGGCCATCGCCGCGCTGGCCCTCGGGGCGTGCTGGACGCGCTGGCGAAATCTGGTTCCGCTGGTCGCCGGCGGGCTGGTTGCGCTGCTGCTCGCCGCCGCGATCGACCTGGCGCATGGCAGCGTGCCGTTCGCCTGGCTGATCGCCAATATCAGGGAAAACCTCGTCCACGATCGCGCCATCGAATTCGGCGTGTCGCCACCGTCGGCCTATCTGATCGACTTCATGACCGTCTGGTCGGTGGCGATCCTGCTCCCGCTCGCTGCGATCTGGCGCGGCTGGCGGCACGCACCGCTGCTCGCGACCGTGGCGCTGGTTAACCTCGTCTTCCACAGCCTGATCGCGCACAAGGAATACCGCTTCATCTTCCTGTCGGTGGTGCTGTTCACCATCGTCGCGGCGCTGGGATCGGCCGATTGGGTCCGATGGCTGCGTACGAAGGACATGTGGCGCCGCTGGGCATTGCCGATCGTCCTCGGCGGCTGGGCGCTGCTGTCGGTGGCGCTGGCCGGCGCCAGCGAAGATATGCGCGAGTACTGGACGCGCGGCGTCGGTGCTGCGCGGCTCGCGGCCGAGCTGCGCAGCGATCCGCAGATGTGCGGCCTTGCGCTTTACGACGTTCGCTTCCAGCAGTTGCCGGGGCGGGAACGATTGGTCGGCCCGGTGCCGCTCTATGCGCTGCAGCCCGCCGATCCGCTCGCCGAGCTGATCCTGCCGCCGCTGCTGCTGCGGGCAACCCAGCCGGCCTTCAACCGCATCCTTGCGCGGCCCGAGGCCGCAGGCGATCTGCCGGCGGATTTTTCACGGCAAAGCTGTGCCCGCGTCGGCTTCAGCGACGCCTGCATCTATGCACGCGGCGGAAGCTGCGACGCATCCGCCGCTGCGCCCTTTGTCATCAATGACGTGCTTGTGAGGATGGGCTGGTAGCGGGTGGCGATGCTGCGATCGGGGTCAATGCACGCTTGATCCCTTTCGCCGGTTGCCGTGGAAAACCACTGCAAACCGCGATCTGCGGTGCCTAGGAAGTGCCTAATGAAAACGACGCTTACCGATGTTTCGGTGAACGCTTTGAGGCCACCGCGCCGCTACATCAAGCACAGTCCTCTTGAGGGTTAGCCACGTCCTCGCGCAACGACACGATGTTGAAAAAGGCTTCTCTCGATCAAGGCTGTCTTTGTTGCCGGTGAGGAAGCAGTCGTTGTCGTAGAGTTCAACAATGCGCAGCGTTCATGCTGCGAGGAGTCAGACCCCCTCAGTGCGGCGCCTAATGTACCATGTAGCAATTCCGGCAACGAATAGAGTGACTTGAGCGGTGCACAAAAATGGCTTTGAGCATAGGGGCGAATCGGCTCAACTGACGCAGTCAGCTCCAAATTGATTTTTCGGAAAGCTATTCGACTTCGAAGCCATTCATTTGTTCATACTGGTGAAGGAGCTGACATGAGCCGAAAGAACTCGTTGACCCTGAAGCGTGGCGCGACCACCGTCATCGCAGAAGGTTGCTACGCGATCACCTGTCTCACGGTGATGGCAGTGACCTATATTTTTATGTCGCCGTTCCGGGCCGCGAGCCAAGGCATCAGCCGCATTACGGGCGGCCTGCTCACACACGACGATGACTAGCTAAAAACCAGCCGCGATTACATCGTTCACAGGACGAGCAACGACATACGCTGCTCCATGCTTTTCGCATTCTGCTTTGAAAGCCTCCTAATGAGTTGAAAGTGCGGCATTGCCCGCTCTCGCTTCCACACCAACGCAGCCCCCTCGTTGATGACAGCTATGTCGGGAAGCCGTTGGAGGACTGGTGCATATGGATCATCAGGCCGCCCCGTACCAGGCAAGGACTGTGCAACGCGCACCTACGGCAGCGGGAGAAGCGGCGGGTGGGGGTGCAACGCACATCGAACGAAAAAGGGCACCTTGTTTCCAAGGTGCCCTTCATCGTCAGAACAGCCGCGAAAGTACGGCCACAATCCAAGCCAAGGGCATAGAGCACCCAAAACCAAGACGGTAGCTTGCACCGTCGGGCCTGCTGGCTTCGAGAGTGAGAGACACTGTCATGTGTCCTCCCTTCCCGTTTGCGTGGTGTGGCTCTGGATTACTCCCGAGCCTGAAAGCAATTGCTTTCGGCGACGAACACCAAGCCGGTTGGCCAGCGGCGGGAAGGATTTTGAGTTTGCATCAAACAGACTCCGCGACCATCCCAACGCTTCGTCTAGTTGCAGCATGTAGGGCACTGCTGAATCTTCAGCAAGTGCGACCCATCGAAATTTAGCTCTCAGCGGCGCTCAAAAACGGAGAGGCGATTCGGCGAATCGAGCCGCTGGAAGGCAAGGAATTTATCTTCGCTTTTCTGCGGGATAAGTGGGATAGCCGGGCTTGCCGGAGTCCTGAAAATGAGCCTGCCGTGCTACAACCGCAGGTGCCGAATCGCGTTGTTTCTACGCGTGAGTTTTTCTGAGCGGACCGGATGTTGCCTTTAACGGGGGGCGCATTCCGCGACCCCGTAAAGGAGAACTACAATGCGTGTTAGCTGCTCGATTCTGCAACCCGTATCCGTAACCGACTACAAACGTTTTCGATTCGGAGCGTGGGAATACGTTCGTGCACACTGCCGGTCCCTACCGGCTCGCTAAAAGCGAGTCCGACAGGAAACCGGCTTCGGTAGCGTGACAACATTGGGGTCGGACGGTTGCACCCGCCCGGCTCCATCCTCTCAAACCATTGCTGGCCGAGACCGCGCGACCGGAATCCGGATTGCTCACCATTTCCTTGTGGAATGTGTGCCGGACTCGGGCCATGTCTATGAAATCCTGCTCATCAAACCGCGATCCTGCTGATTCGCGGCCCCCTGCGGCGCAGATATTGCGCACCTTTTCGCGAAATTCGCAAATTGCGTGCGCGCGGCGGGCGGGCTCCGAATCAAACGTGTGATGCAGCAATAGGTTGCCCCGGGATAACCTAATCGCCCGTTGCGGGGGTCCGTTACTCGGCGGGCTTGGTCGGCCACGGCCAGGCCGGTGGCACCGGCGCCGCGCCTTGGGGCGACGTGATCGCGCCTACCGCGGGCACGGGTTGGAGCTGCGAGAGCGGCTGATTGGACGGCATGGGCGGCGTCGGCAATGCACCCTCGAAGCCGGTCTGCACCATGGTGGGCGCGATCGGAGCTGCAACGGGTGTTGGCGCTGGCGGCGGTGCAGGCGGCATCAGGCTCTCGTCGCCGATCTCAATCGTGCGCTCCAGCAGCGCATGGTACTTGTCCTTGCGAACGCCCGGATGCTGCTGGTCATAGTGCCACTTGATGACCTTGTACGGGTTCAGGATGAGCGCGTAGCTCGCCGGTCCTGAAGGTCCCTCCTTCAGGTTGATGAAGTAGTTCTCGGCCAAGATGTTCAGGCGCTGCTTCCACGTGCGCTCTGCCCGCTGTCCGTCGAAGCCGGCGTGGAAAGCCATCTCGCGGGGCTTGGAGAGCGTGACGAAGCCCTCATCGAACGTCCGGCACCACAGGTCCAGATACGTGGTCGACACGGGCTGCCCCTTCGCCATGTCGTCCATGATGTTCAAGATCAGCGGCATGCCCTTCGGCAGGGTGGTGAAGCCGTCATGGGTAAGCCGGGACCAGACCCAATCGGGGCCAACCTCAGGCCACAAACGTGCGCGAAGCTCTTGCTGACGCTTCGCGATCTTCTTGCGTGGGGCGCGGGGTGCTAGAGCATTGAAAACATTCATGCTATGGTCCCTTCCGAAAGGCGGGCGGGGGCGTGCTGGGTTTGGACCCCAGTCGTTTCCCGACCCTTTGTCGCTTGGCCTGGCAGCCTGGCCGCCGTCGCTATTCCGGTTTTGGAGACCGGGGCGGCGGCGATCGCGACAAATGCCGTTCTAAAGTGAAAACTATTTAAAATCAATGACTTGGTTTTTTCTACTCGAGCTGAGAGGTTCGCGCGCGTGTCCAACTTAGCATCATAAGAAGCACATTGAGGAGCGATGTCGCGCGATATGTTGTCAAGGTGATAAAAATATGTTGATGTCATATCAGTAAGTTAGGTTCAGATTGCGGTGCTCGGTGTAATCGCGTGCTCAGCTGCTCTAATGTGCTCACCCGTGCTCAGGAAGCAGCCGCCACTTTTAACATAGTTCCGACGAGCCGCAACCGTTCCTTGTCGACAAGCTCTTCTGCTCGTTCGTTCTCTGTTCCGATGACGGTTGTAGACGTCTGATGGCAGTGGTGACGATCGGCGAGGCTGGGCAGTTGGGGTAACGTATCACGGCGCGCTGCGCGTTCGGGAATCGCGATGGCATGAGGTCGATCCGACCCTGCACCCATAGCTACAAGCCGGACTTGGGTACGCTCGTTTGGACTCGCAGAGCGTCGTTTCTGGTGTCCAGCTCGGCACTAGATTCAAATGCCCGCACTGCGGATCGCGACGTGTCGCATTGATCCGTGACGCACCGAGAGAGCTGCAGACGAGCGCGCCGAGGAGGATGGGATGACGCGCGGAGCATTAGCGGTCGCTGTGAAGAAAAAAGTCAGCCCTTGCTCAATACTCGATTGTGCGACTGCAGTCGGACACAGCGAGGCGAAGGTCGGATTGAAATGGCGTTTGGACCGGCGGTGTCCGCCATTGTCGACATCCCGAACGAATGGCACGAAATTCTCGACATGGAGTGCCGCATGCCCGTATATAGCACGTCAAGTGCAGACGGTGCCTAAGCGATCAAGACTGCCTCTGCGGGCGTAGTTCAATGGTAGAACGGCAGCTTCCCAAGCTGCATACGAGGGTTCGATTCCCTTCGCCCGCTCCAGCCCCAAAGCTAAATTGCACGGGACGGTCTTGTCGGCGAGACAATGTATTTCGCGGCAATAGCAGGAGACTAGACGTGAGGTTGCTTGGAGCGTTGCTGCTCGCGCTGGGCGCGCTTTGCACGACGAAGCCGGCATCGGCACAAATGTACGATCCTCGCTACCCGGTCTGCATGCGTGTTTACGGGGAACTGGTCGGCGATCGAATGGATTGTATCTTCATGTCGATGCAGGAGTGCCAGGCCAGCGCTGCGGGGAATCCGGCAACCTGCCTGGTTAACCCCTTTTATGCGCCAAGGCCGGTGCGACCCGGCAGGCCCGAACGATGACCATTTCCGCTCGTATCCGCGAGCGTTCATTTGAGATCAATGTATGCAATGGTGGTACTACACGCTGTTTGCGATTGTTGTGATCGGGTGCGCGTTTGTCGTTCGCGCCCGTCGCGGCAGGAATTCGAGCGAGGATCAGGAACTGAACCGGCGGATTGACGAGCATGTCGATCGCCTCGATCTCGCGCGCCGCAACCGCGATCGCGATTCCTGACCTGGGCAAATCCACAAAGCCTCGCAGGATGATCCCGGGATATTACGGCGATCTGTTCACGCAACGTGCGCGCCTAACGCACTGTACTCGACCTGTTCTTCTCACAACGCGCAGTTATGTTTCCGTAGTTCTCCGCGTTTGAGAACGGAGTTCCGCCGGAACTCGGGAGTGGCCGGCAAGCGGCCGAGGCTGCATCATACGTCCGCGGTATTCAGCGCCATCCCATGGCAGGCGCGACGTGAGTCAAGATGCTCTCGATCACATGCGCGTTGTAGGCGACGCCGAGTTGATTGGGGACGGTCAGCAGCAGCGTGTCGGCCTCCGCGATCGCTTCGTCATTCTTGAGCTGCTCGATCAGCTTCTCCGGCTCGGCGGCGTAGCCGCGGCCGAAGATCGCGCGCGTCCGCTCGTCGATGAAGCCGATCTGGCCTTCCTCCTGCCCGTTGCCGAAATAGGCGCGGTCACGGTCGTCGACCAGCGCGAAGATGCTGCGGCTGACCGAGACCCGCGGCTCGCGGCTGTGGCCGGCTTCCTTCCAGGCGGCGCGGTAGGCGCGGATCTGCGCGGCCTGCTGGATATGGAAGGCCTCTCCGGTCTCGTCGCTCTTCAGCGTCGAGCTCTGCAGGTTCATGCCGAGCTTCGCCGCCCAGACCGCCGTAGCGTTCGAACCGGCGCCCCACCAGATGCGCTCGCGCAAGCCTTCCGAGATCGGTTCGAGCCGCAGCAGGCCGGGCGGATTGGGAAACATCGGCCGCGGATTCGGCTGCGCAAAACCTTGTCCGCGCAGCATATCGAGGAAGATCTCGGCATGACGGCGGCCCATGTCGGCGTCGGTCTCGCCTTCGCCCGGCTGATAGCCGAAATAGCGCCAGCCGTCGATCACCTGCTCGGGCGAGCCGCGGCTGATGCCGAGTTGCAGGCGTCCTCGCGCGATCAGGTCGGCCGCGCCGGCGTCCTCGATCATGTAGAGCGGATTTTCGTAGCGCATGTCGATCACGGCGGTGCCGATTTCGATCCGGCTGGTCTTGGCGCCGACTGCCGCCAGCAGCGGGAAGGGCGAAGCCAGCTGGCGGGCGAAGTGATGGACGCGAAAATACGCGCCGTCCGCGCCGAGCTCTTCGGCGGCGACCGCGAGGTCGATCGATTGCAGCAGCACATCCGCGGCCGAGCGGGCCTGGGATTGCGGGGAGGGCGTCCAGTGCCCGAACGAGAGGAATCCGATTTTTTTCATGTCGGCAATGTAGGCATGTCCGGCACGAATTGCGAATGGTGGCGTGACCCGGCGATGACGGAAAATGTTTACCAACCGGCAAAAATTTGTGCAGCAGGTGTTGCGGGTTTTGCGGATCGCGCCGCGGTGAATGCGCTGCATGCGCGCTGGTCTTGCCGCCTGCGCTGCGGCGTGGCTTGCGATCAGCTCGCGTGCCGCCTAGTTTTCCGCCGCCATTTCCCGCCACCACGTTCCCGCAGGACCCGATGTCGCAGCCGTTTCTGTTTCAGCCGATCACGCTTCGCGGCGTGACCTCCCGAAACCGCATTCTGATTTCGCCGATGTGCCAGTATTCGGCGACCGACGGCCTCGCCAATGACTGGCATCTTGTTCATCTTGGTAAATTCGCCCAGGGCGGCGCCGGGCTCGTGATGGTCGAGGCCGCGGCGGTCACCGCCGAGGGCCGCATCACCCATGGCGATGTCGGCATCTGGAACGACGAGCAGATCGCGCCGCTCGAACGCATCGCCGCCTTCCTGAAGGACAACGGCGCGGTGCCCTCGATCCAGCTCGCGCATGCCGGCCGCAAGGCCAGCATGCAGCGCCCCTGGTACGGCAATGCCGCACTCGACGAAGCCGACCGCGCCCGCGGCGACCTGCCGTGGCGGACGGTTGCGCCGAGCGCGATCCCGATGGAGGAAGGCTGGCTGATGCCGCACGCGCTCGATGCGGCCGAGCTCGCAGCGTTGCGCGAGCAATGGCGCCGCGCCACCTTGCGCGCAGTGGAGGCCGGCTTCGAATTCGTCGAGGTGCATTGCGCGCATGGCTATCTCCTGCACGAATTCCTCTCGCCATTGTCGAACCGCCGCAGCGACGGTTATGGCGGCGACCGCGCCGGGCGGATGCGCTATCCGCTCGAGATCATCGAGACCGTGCGCGCCGCCTGGCCCGCGGAGCGGCCGCTGGCGGTGCGCATCTCTTCGGTCGACGGTATCGATGGCGGCTTGACGCTCGAGGATCAGATTGCATTCGCGCGCGCAGCCAAGGCGCGCGGCGTCGACCTGATCGATTGTTCGTCGGGCGGCCTGCTCGGCTCGGCAACCGCGGCGCGGATTCCGCGCGGCTATGGCTTCCAGGTGCCGTATGCGGAGGAAATCCGGCGCGCCGCCGAGGTCGCGACCATCGCGGTCGGTCTGATCCTGCATCCGCAGCAGGCGGAGGATGTCCTGGCGGGCGGCCAGGCCGATCTGATCGCGATCGGCCGCGAGGCGCTGTTCGATCCGAACTGGCCGCTGCATGCCGAGCTTGCGCTTGGCGGCGGAGGCGGCGAGGTGTTCGCGTCCTGGCCGAAGCAGTATGGTTGGTGGCTGGAGCGACGCGAGCCGGGCCTGCGCAGGCTCGAGGGTCCGCCGCTGCCGTTCCGCAAGGTGTGACAGACAGAACTGCGACAGTTCACGAGGGAGGATTTGACATGACGAATTCGGCACAGCGTCCCTATCGCGGCGTCTTCCCGGTGGCGCCGACCATCTTCGACGCCGGCGGCAATCTCGACCTCGACGGACAGCGGCGCTGCATCGACTTCATGATCGATGCCGGCTCGCACGGCATCTGCATCCTCGCCAACTTCTCGGAGCAGTTCGTGCTGACCGATGCCGAGCGCGAGACCGTGATGCATGCGGTGCTCGAGCACGTCGCGGGCCGCATTCCCGTGATCGTCACCACCACGCATTTCTCCTCGGCGGTGTGCGCCGCGCGCAGCCGCGAGGCGGAGGCCGCCGGCGCCGCGATGGTGATGATCATGCCGCCCTACCACGGCGCGACCTTCCGCGTCGGTGAGCCGGGCATCTACGAGTTCTATCGGGTGGTGTCGGATGCCATCAACATCCCGATCATGATCCAGGATGCGCCGGTCGCGGGCACGCCGCTCTCGGTGGACCTTCTGGCGCGGATGGCGAAAGAGCTCGCCAACGTCAGGTACTTCAAGATCGAGGTGCCGATGGCGGCCAACAAGCTGCGCGGCCTGATCGAGAAGGGCGGCAGCGTGATCGAGGGGCCGTGGGACGGCGAGGAGGCGATCACGCTGATGGCCGATCTCGATGCCGGCGCCACCGGTGCGATGACCGGCGGCGGCTATCCCGACGGCATCCGCCAGATCATGGATCCGTTCTTCGCCGGCCGCCGCGACGAGGCCGTGCAGGCCTATGCGCGCTGGCTGCCGCTGATCAATTACGAGAACCGCCAATGCGGGCTGCAGGCCTGCAAGGTGCTGATGCGCGAGGGCGGCGTCATCAAGTCGGACACGGTGCGGCACCCATTGCAACCGCTGCATCCGGCGACGCGCGCCGGCCTGATCGAGATCGCGCGCACGCTCGATCCGGTCGTGTTGCGCTGGGGGCGCTGAGCGCGCCGGCCGTTATGTTCACATAACCGTCAACAAGCACATCTACCGTCCCGTCGCTTAAGGGAAGCGGGGGACGTGCGCCCCGCGTGCACTCTGGATTGGTCGGAGCGGTCGGGCGGCAGCGGGATGATCGAAACCTTCCGGGTTGGTCGTTTTGCGATGCGCTACGGCCATTTCGTTCCGCGGCTTTACAATTATTGCCGGTCGCTCGGCTTTGAGCGGCAGCACATGCTGCCGTCGCGCGCCTTCTGCTCCGATGAGAGCCAGGGCTATCCGGTGATGCTGCTGGCCCAGCATTTCGGAACCTTTCCGTTCGACCATGGGCGGGTCGGCGGCAAGGTCGCGATCAATCGCCACGGGCCTTATGCCCATCACGGCGAGGACCTGGTGCTGATCCAGGCCAGTCATGTCGGCTACAATCCCGATGATGGCCGCTTCGGGGTCTATCAGCGCCACCGCACTGAAGGCTGCAGGTTCGGGGATTGCTGCGGCAAGCTCTGCGGCGTGCTACGCTGGTATGAGGACGAGTACGCGCATGCCTGCAAGCAAGTGCAATGCGGCCGGCTCAATGGCGAGCCGGTGTTCCGGATCGACAATCACTATCTCGACGACAGCCGCAGCGAAGGTCTTTTTCTGCGGCTCGACCGCATGGTCGAAACGACGCGCCAGCCGCTGAGCGTGCTGAGCACGTCGAAGGTCTTTCGTGTGTGTCAGGCGATCCGCGAACGGCTCGGCGAAACCTGTTTTGACGAGACACCCGCGCCGATCGGTACGGCGCTGTCACCGGATCTGTTTCACTTCCGCCGTGCGCTGGCTGAAGGTCCCGACGGCCATGACATTCTCGAGGCAGCGCTCGCGCCTGTGATGCCGGCGCTGGTGACGTCGCCACATCCCGCATTGGATGCCGCCCGCTTCGTCACCCAGGCCGAGTTCGATCGCACCTATCGGAGCATTCTGCGCGAGCCGGCGTTCCAGACCAAGAACGTGCTGTTCGTCTCCGGCCTGAACATCGACGTATCGCCGCGCGAGAATTTTCCGTTTCCGTTCACCAAATTCGTTCCGTGGGCGGCCTATGCCCGCCTGCGTGACGGCCGCTCGTTCCTGCTGGAGCAGGAGCAGTTCGCCGAGGCGCTGCGCCGGATGCCGGGTGAAAATCCGGATTGCCTGTCGTTCGACAACACGATCGAGCAGATGACCACGGCACCGGAAATCCGCATTCCAATCGGCTGATGCCTATGACGACGCTTCCCGCCCTGCGTACGCACACGCCTCCCGAACCGCGTCTCCAGCGCCTGGAATTCGCGGATCGCGAGCGCGGCCTGACCCGCCGCCACTTCATGCTCGGCTGCCTCAGCCTGGCCGCAGGCCAAATGGTACGCCTGCTCGACAGGCTGCAGCAGTTGCCGCTGCTGCGCATTCGTTTTCCCTGAACGCGACCGAAACGCGCTACAGCCAGCGCGAGACGGAGAAGATCAGCAGGCCGACCAGCCCTCCGACGACGGTCCCGTTGATCCGGATGAATTGCAGGTCGCGCCCGACCTGCAATTCGATCCGCATGATCAGCGTTTCGGTGTCCCAGTTCTCGACCACCTTGCGGATGAAGGCCGCGATCTCCTGGCGTCGCGATGCAACGGCCCGCAGCGCGGCAACGCGAAGCCAGCGATTGATGCGGTCGCGCATCTCGGCATCGTCGCGGACCCGTGCGGCAACCGAGATCAGCGCGGTTTCGATGGCGTCCGCGATCGCAGCCGAGGTCGCCGCTGAGTTCAGCCGCGCCTCGATGGCCTGCCACATCGCGTCGATCTGCCGGATCACGGCGGGATTGTCGAGCATCTGCTGCTTCAGCTCCTCGCCTTTGGCGAGGTAGTCGGGATCGGTGGCGAGCCGGTCGATCAGACGCTCGATCTCGGCCTTGAGTTCGATCCGCCAGGGATGGTTAGGCTCGCGCATCTCGTCGAGCGTCTGACTGACGCCGGAGATGACGCGGTCGGCCACCATGCCGTCGACCCATTTCGGCACGAAGCGGTAGGAGCGCTGCGAGACCTTCTTGCGGATGGTTTCCTTGTTGTTGGCGAGCGCCGTGCTCGCCGATGTGATCAGGCGCTCGACGAGGGCCTGCGCGTCGCCATGCGCCCACAACAGCGCCAGCACCCGCGAGGCGAGCGGAGCCACCGGAACCGCCGCGATCCCCTGCCGGGTGCGGCGGGTCAGAAAGGCGTTGAGGTCGGCGCTCGGCGTCGCCTGCAGGGCCTGATGGGCCGCCGAGACCGTGCGCTGCGCCGCGCTTCGGGCGTGCGATGGTCGCTCGATCCATTGCGCCGCCCAGCCGGCGATATCGACGTCGCGGATGCGATCGCCGATCACGCGCGGCGACAGGAAGTTGTTGGCGATGAAGCGGCCCAGCGCCACCGCGATACGCTGCTTGCTCTGCGGCACGATCGCGGTGTGCGGAATCGGGATGCCGAGCGGATGCCGAAACAGCGCGACGACCGCGAACCAGTCGGCGCAGGCGCCGATCATGCCGGCTTCGGCGAAGGCGCGCGGATAGGCCAGCCACGGCCAGTGCGGTTGCGCCATCGAGGTCGCCAGGAAAACCAGCAGCATGAGCACCAGCAGGCCCGTGGCGAGGGTCCGCATGCGACGAAGGTCGCGCAGCCTGGTGTCCTCAGGCGGAAGCACGGCGCCGATGTCCAATTGCTGCCAAACGCCTCATGCCGTCGCAACGCCGCGGCGCGGCGCGAGCCTCGCCGCGATCGCCGCATAATGTTGCCGAACGTCGGCGCTGCCATGGAGCCGCTCCAGCCGGCGCACGGTGAAGTGCCCCTTCGCGATCTTCTGGAAATGGTCCATGAAGATGACATTGACGGTCGCGCCGAACGCTGCGCCGATGATCGGTACCGCGCCGGCCGCGGCCTTGTCCGAGACCACCAGCCCGAACCTCGAGACGATCTCGCTGACCAGATTGGAGATCACGGGAGCGGAGGCATCCACCGCGCCGCGCTCCAGGATATAGGCGGCCGCGTCGCTGGTGTATTTGCTGATCAGCGCGCGGGCGGCGTAGTAGCCGATGTCGACATTCTCGTCGGTTCGCTTGGTGCCGTAGGCGAAGACTTCGAGACAGGCGAGCCTTGCCTCGATCCTGGAGAGATCCTCACCCTGGTGCCGTGCGATCTCGGCAATCGCGCGCAGCATCAATGTCGTCGTCAGGGGAAGCTCGACCGCGAGCGCACCGAAGCCGAACAGGCCGCTGACGCCGCCCGTCACCCCGGCGAGAAACGACGAGAAGGTCACCGCCGGTGAGGGCGGCGGCTTCTCGTCGAGCGTGTCGACGGCAACTTCCAGCCCCTTCATGACCGCGGTGCGCACCAGCCCGCTGAGCTGGCGGTTGGCGGCCTTCGGCAGCAGGTTGAGCACGCGATTGACCGGGACGCCGGCATAGTCGGCGATCCGTGCCGCGAGATTGGAGCTCTCCAGCGTCTTGACGGCGGCTTGTAGCGCGGCGTGATCGCCGGGAGGAAGTGCAAGGAGCTGGGTGAGGTCCTGGCTCATTGATAGCGGAGGATTGGCCGTATGCCGTTGAAGCTCGCCAGGATCGCCGAGCCGTTGCTGATCAGCGCGGTCACCTCCGGCGTGATCAGGCCGCCGGGCAGGGCAAGGCCAAGCGCCAGCGTGTTGAGCGCGGCGACGATGGCGTAGTTCTGCTTGATGAGGCTGACGGCGCCTTGCGAAATCTCGACCGCCTTGACGAGCTTCCAGAGCGAATCTTCCATCAGGATGACGTCGGCGGATTCGTGCGTGACCTCGGCGCCATGCTTCATCGCGATGCCGACGTCGGCGAAGCTGAGCGCGGGAGAATCGTTGATGCCGTCGCCGACCATCGCGACCCTGCGCCCCTGGCGTTGCAGCTGCTGGATGACATCAGCCTTGTCGGCCGGCAGCATGTCCGCGAAGTGCTCGGTGAGTCCGAGGTTCTCGCAGACGGCGCGCGCCACCACCGCATTGTCGCCGGTCAGCATGATGCTGTTCTTGACGCCCAGCGCATGCAGCCGCTGGATCACCGGGCGGCTCTCCGCGCGGATCTCGTCGGAGTAGGGTACAAGGCCGGCGAGCTTGCCGTCCACGGCGATGTAGAGGCTCGAATAGCCGCGCTCGTCGAGCGCGGCGCGATCGAGCGCCGAGGCGTCGACGGCGATCTGGCTTTGGCGCATGAAGCGCTGGTTGCCGACATGGACGTAGTAGCCGTTGACCTGGCCCTCGACGCCGAGGCCGAGGCGGTAGGTGGTCTCGTGGCAGGGCGGGATGTTCACCGCGAGCTGCCGGGCCCGCGTGCGCAGCGCTTCGGCGACCGGATGCTGCAGCTTGGTTTCGGCGGCTGCGGCGAGCCCGAGCAGATGGTTCGGCGTGATGGAGTTCTGGTACGAAATCACGTCGATGACGGCGGGTGTACCGTGGGTCAGCGTGCCGGTCTTGTCGAACACCATGGTGTCGATCCCGGCAAGCTTCTCCATGTGGCCGCCGCTCTTGATGATCATGCCGGTCCGGGCAGCCAGCGTCATCGAGGACAGCACCGAGGTGGGCGCTGCTACGCGGATGCCGGTGCCGTAGTCGACGATGACAAGCGAGAGGAAGCGGTTGAAGTCGCCGGAGACCATGGCGGTGCCGGTGGCGAGCGCCAGGGTCGGGGTCACGAGCCGGTCGGCGAAGCGCTCGGCATGGTTCTGCATGCGGGTGTCGCCGATCGGCGCGGATTCGATCAACCGCACGATCTGGCCGGCGGTGGTCGCGGTTCCGACGCGCAGCGCGCGCAACGTGATCTGACCCTCGCGGATCACCGTGGCGGCGAAGGCCGCCTCGCCCTTGCCGCGATGCACCGGCAGGCCCTCGCCGGTGATCGTCTTCTGGTCGATGGTGGCGGAGCCGTCGATGATCTCGCCGTCGACCGGGATCATCTCACCCGGATACACCACGACGATGTCGCCGTTCCGCAGCTCGGCAGCGGGGATCGACACCACCTCGCCGTCGCGCAGCAGCCAGGCCGTCTTCGACTGGAATTCAAGCAGCTCATTGATCGCCCGCCGCGAGCCCGCCGCGGTGAGGTCGCGGATCCAGTCGCCGAGCTTGATCAGCCAGGTGACGATGCAGCCGGCCAGCGGGTTGCCCTGCAGCACCGAGGCTGTGATCGCGAGCGTATCGAGCACGTCGATGTTCAGCCGGCTTTCGTTCGCCCACACCTTCCAGGCGCGCTTGGCGATCGGGATCGCGTTCCACAGCATCAGCGGCATGTTGACCGCCGCGATCACGGGATTGGCGCTGAAGGCCATGAACAGCGACAGCGTCGGCAGCGCCAGCGGCGAGCGCTTGGAGACTTCCGGTACGCTGGCGCGCGGCGCGCCCGCGTCCTGCGCGGCGCTGGCGCAGAGCGCCTTGACGTCGGCCAGGCTCATGCTCCTGAAGCCGTTCAGCAGCGCGAGCAGCCTTTGCTCGTGGGCCGGATCGTATTCCAGCACGAGGCTCGCGCAGTCGTAGTTGATCCGTGCAGTCCTGATGCCGTCCTGTGCCCGCAGCCACCCGAGGCAGATCTCGCCCAGCTTGCGGTTTTGCCTGAGCGCGGGAATGCTCAGACGAATGCGCCCTGGCATGGAGTGGCAGAAACTGAAGTCCATGAATTTGCGCTCTCGCCCCTGGCGGGTCAGGCCGTCGCGCCTGCCGGCTCCGCCTGCTCTGCGGCGGCCATGTTGGCCTGGATCATGTGGTTGAGGGCAAAGATCGCCAGCGTGACCCAAACCGGCGTCGCGGCGTTGGCGCCGACCTCGAAGATGGTGAAGCCGGCGATGCCGGCGGCGAGCAAAATCTTCAAATCGACCACGTTTCCGGTGGCGACCTTGATCCCGTTGTCGAACTCCTTGAAGAAGTCGACAACGACCCTGGCCGTATGCGAGTGCTCGGCGAGGTACTCGGCTTCCTGCTCGATCTTGGTTGCCAGCGCCTCGATCTCATTGGCCGGCGGCTTGTAGTGTCCGCCGGTGTGATGCTCCAGCCGGCCGTGAAACTCGTCGTGCCGGTCGGTGTCGTAGTGCAGCACGATGCTGCCGGTCGCCGGGTTGACGATGACGTCCTCGATGCCGGGAATGACGCTGAAAGTCTGCTTGATCTGTTCGAGAAGCTCGGGGTTCTCCTTGGCCGACGGCACCTTCATGCGAATCCGGCCTGGAACCTGATGCGCAATCTGCAGCTTCATCTTGGTCATCGCATTCCTCTCACAGCGTTCCAACGCCGGCGCGGGGACGCGAATGATGCCGTCGTCAAATTGCTTGCAGCGCCGGCGTCGCAGCTTGGATCATCGGCGCGCTTCGCCGCCTTGCATGTGCCCGTCTGGCCCGGTTCAGGCCGCGGACGAAGTCCGGCCCTCGGCCGCCGCCTTGCCTTCCTGCGCCTGGTTCTCGGCCTTCACTTCCGCAACGATGTCGTTCACCTGCTCGTGGGCTTCGGCAAACATCTCGCGCGACTTCTGAGCGAACTTGTAGGTGCCACGAACGGTGGACTTGAACAGCGGATTGAGGGCGCCGGCGAGCTTCGGCAGGTACTTCGGCGCCGCGACGGCGGCAACGCCAAGCGCAAGTCCCGGGAGCAAGGCAGCCTCGAACACGGCAGCGCCGACAGCCACCACCGCGACAACCGCAACCGTCTTGTTGATGCCGCCGCCTTCGTCGGAATCCTGTTCGGGGGCGTCATGGTGGAAGGCGGTATCGTGACTGCTACCGTTGGTATTCGGGTTCATTTGAAATCCCTTGTGACCGCTCAACTGACTGCAGTTTCATCAATAACGGCGGATTGAAATGGATTCGTGACAGTTTGATTACAGCCGTCCGACCGGTTCCGGCGGCACGGTGTCGCAACGCAAGAGGACACGTATTTGGTCATCGAGGGAGCGCCCGCATGGGGCGCGGCAAGCCTCGGCGGGCGATCGTTTCATGTCTCGATGTGTCTGCGCATACATGGATCCGGCGCGTGGGCGGACGCGCCTTGCGTTCTACCGGTCCCACGTCACCGGCAAATCCAACAGGCCGCGGAACGCCCAGCCGCCGATCCGGGGCGGTTTGTGTGCGATCAGGCGCAGATTCGTCAGTCTCTCGAAGATCGCGGGTAGCGCGACGTCGGCGACCATGGCGCGCGAGGCCCAGGCGCCAGCGCAGAAATGCGGACCGGCGCCGAAGGCAATGCTCTTGCTGGCGTCGCGGTGCACATCGAATGAATCGGGCTTGTCGAAATGCTTCTCGTCGCGGTTCGCCGAGCCGAACATCAGGAACACGCGTTCATTGGTCTCGAACGCGACATCGCGGATCGTCCAGGGCTTTGCGATCCGCCGCGGCGACATCCCGATCGGCGAGATCCAGCGCGCATATTCCTCGAACACCTGCAGCCACGGGATCGCGCCGCTCACAGCCAGCGCCAGCTGATCCGGGTGGGTCAGCAGCGCCCACACCGTGCCGGCGATCGCGTCGCGCGGCTCGTTCTGGCCCCCCGAGATCGCGAGCTTGATGTTGGCGCGCACGCTCTCCATCGGCATGTCGGTCTGCAGCAGCACGCCGAGCAGGCTGAGGTCGGGCGCCTTGCGCAGCCTGGGGACCATGTCGTCGATGGCGGCGTCGATGCCCGAGGTCGCCGCATGGCAGCGCGCCTCGATCGCGGGATCGCCGGTGTAGTTGGCGATGCCGTCGATCATGCCCTGCGACCAGGCGTTCATGTCCTGGAAGCGCATGTTGGTGAGGCCGGTGATCGATTTCAGGCATTCGGCCGAGAACGGCAGTGCGAAAGCCTGCACGAAATCGACCACGCCGTCCTGCTTCAACTCGTCGAGGATGCGCGTCGCGTGCCCGGCGAACAGTGCGGTCCAGTGCGATCTGACGGTCTTCGGCGAGACCGCCGGGAAGATCGCCTTGCGCTCGTTCATATGCGCATCGCCGTCCTTGCGCATCATGTTGTGGCCCATCAGCCTGTTCATCAGCCCCTCGGGCTGGTGCGACGAGAACACGTCGATCTGCTTCTCCGAGACGAAGATGTCGTCGCGGTTGCACAGCAGCGTGCTGCCGAGCTGCGGCACGTAGGCGATCGGCGCCTCCCTGCGCATGCGCGCCAGCGTCGGATAGGGATCCTGCCAGAAGGCGGGGACGTCGATGTCGAAATGGGGAGCGGTGCTCACGACGTGATCTCGGGTTGGCCTTAAGGTTTCGAGCCGAGCATAGGCCGGCAGACGCGACCGGTCTGTCCCCACCGTTGGGGACAGAGGGAGGCCGCTAAAGGGCTCTTCAGTTCAGCTGGCGTGCCGACGCCATCAGGCGGAGTGCGATCGCGAACAGCTCGTTCTGCGCGGAGATGCCGAGCTTGTCATAGGCGCGCTTGCGATAGGTGAGGGCGGAGTGCAGCCCGATGCCGAGCTCGGCCGCGATCGCTTCCGAACTGAGGCCCGAAAGGATGCCGAGGCACACCTCTTTCTCACGGCCGGTCAGTCTGGCGAGCGGTTCGGCGGTCGCAAACAGCGTCTTCAGCCGCGCGATGGGATCGGCATCCGTTGCCGGGTCGCGCTGGAAGTGCCGCGCCACGGCTGCGGTCAGCGCGGGCGCGACCGCGGCCAGGCGCGCGATCTGGTCGCGGCTGAAGCGGCCTTGTGAGGTGATCTGGTAGAAGTTGACATAGAAGCAGGTGTCGCCTGTCCAGATCGCCGAGGCGAACTTGTCGACGATGTCGGAATCGTCGAAGAAAATCTTGCGGTAGCCGTCGCTGTACATCCGGCGCGCGAAGGTCGGCAGCACGATCGGCACGGCCCGCGCCTTGCCCTCGAACACCGCGTCGCGGTTCGGGTCGGCCTGATGGAAATGTTCCGAATAGGCGATCCCGAGATCGCGCCCGGTCGGGATGTTGCCGACATCGAGCAGGCACGCGGCGGACCGCGGGCCTGTGAACGAGAACACCATGCAGTGACCGACACCGGCGACACGGCGCAGTGCGCCGATCAGGGCTTGCGGAAAGCTGTCGCGCCCGATCGCCAGCAGCGCCGGCGTGATGTCGCTGACGACCGAAGTCTTGAAGGCGAAATCTGCCTTCATGGTGTCCTCCCCTTGTTTCGGGAAGACTAGCAGCGACATCGCGGGGGTGGAAGCGGTCGCGGCCCAGGGTATCCAGCGGAGCGGCTGTATCCTTTCGTCATTCCGGGGCGACGCGCAGCGTCGAGCCCGGAATCCATTTGGCCGCAAAACCTGTGGGTCGATGGATTCCGGGCTCTCGCTTCGCGAGCCCCGGAATGACGACTGTGAGGAGATCGCCTCAGGCGCCCGGCACCTGGTCGAGGAACCCGGTGATGCTCCTGATCCGTCCTTCCTTCAGCGTGGCGAAGTCGGTGCCCTTGATCGGGCTGTCGACGCCGTCAGGGCCGAGGCCCCAGGAAAAGCGGACATGATCGCCGAAGCCGTTCGGCTCGCCGATCAGCTTGAAGGTGAAATCCGGAAACTTCTGCTGCACGCCCGCGATCAGCGCGTCGACGCCGTCATGGCCGTCGCCGCTCATCATCGGGTCGACATAGCGCGCGTCCGCGGTCCAGTTCTGGCTCAACATCTCGCGCCGCCGGCTCGGCATCCGCTCGTTCCAGAGCTCGATATAGCGGCGGGCGATGGTGGTGTGGTCGGTCATGGTGCTCTCCTTCTGATCGCCGGACTGTGCGGCTGTCCGGACTATCGAAGGTTCGCGTGCGCCGATCGATTACCTCGCAGGTCATCGCGCGCGTAACGGACGCGCAGGTCACGGCCTGATGTAAGCCTCCGGGTCACCGCGCGCGTGCGCCTCCATCGCATCGAGGAAACAACGCACCTTGGCCGGGACGAATTGCCGCGCCGGCAGCAGCGCGTGCACGTTGAGCGGCTCGCAGGCATGGTCCGGCAGCAGCCGCTTCAACTCGCCGGCCGCGACCGCGGCGCGGGTGTAGCTTGCGGTGACCCGCAGCACGCCATGGCCGGCGAGTGCCGCCTGCAGGCGGACATGCGCATTCGAGCTTGTGAGGCGCGCGCGATCCACCGCGAGATGCTCGACCACGCCGCCGGGCGCGGTGATCGCCCATGGCGGATCGCTGGGACCGGTCAAGAGCGGCAGCTTTCTCAATTCATCCAGCGTGCGCGGCTCGCCGAACTTCTCCAATAGCGCCGGCGCCGCGAACAGGCCGCGCTCGAGGGTGAAGACGCGGCGGATCACGATGCCGGCCGACGGCAGCGGCGCCTCCAGCATCGCGAACACGATGTCGTAATTCTCGGCGATCGGACTAACGATGTCGTGCTCGACATCGATCCGGATCGCAAGCTCCGGGTAGCGGCCCATGACGGCACAGGCCACCGGCCCGGCGTGATGCGCGCCGAATTCGTACGGCGCCTTGATGCGCAGGGTGCCTGCGACCGCGCTGGACATCGCCAGCGCCTCGCTGTGGGTGTCGTGCAGCGCGGCGAACAGCGGGCGCACCTTGCGATAGATGGTCTCGCCGGAATCGGTCAGCCGCAGGTGCCGCGTGGTCCGCTCGATCAGCCGCAGTCCGAGATTGGCTTCGAGACGCTGCACCGCAGCACTGAGGCTCGATTTGGGATGCCCGAGCACGCGCGCGGCCGCGGTGAAGCCGCCATGCTCGACAACCTCGCAAAACAGCTCCCAGTCGCGCCACTCCATGGCCGATTGTCCATCCAGCGGTACAGTGTGTCCAGCCAAATCGGATTATCCCGATGACCGGGATCACCTAACCTGATTGCAAGCAACATTGCATTGGGAGGCTGACATGGCTGACGACGGAATTTTCCTGCGCAACGCCTGGTATGTGGCGGCGATGAATCACGAGCTGATCGACGGCAAGAAGCTGGCGCGCACCATCCTGGAGCGGCCGATCGTGATCTATCGCGGCGCCAGCGGAAAGGTGGTCGCGCTCGACGACCGTTGCTGCCATCGCGCCGCGCCGCTCTCGATGGGGCGCGTCGAGGGTGATGACATCAGGTGCATGTATCACGGCATGAAGTTCGCGGCCGACGGCAAGTGCATCCAGATCCCGGGCCAGGACGCGATCCCCGCCAAGCTCGGCGTGCGCAGCTATCCGGTGGTCGAGCGCTACAACATGATCTTCATCTGGACCGGCGATGCCGAGAAGGCCGATCCGAAGCTGATCCTCGACTATCCGCCGCTCGAGGATCCCAAATGGCGCGGCCTGCCGGGCTACATGCACTACAAGGCCAATTGGCTCCTGATCGTCGATAACCTCAGCGACTTCGCGCATCTCGCCTTCGTGCACACCAATACGCTCGGCGGCTCCGAGGAATACGCCTACAAGACCAAGCCGGTGGCGATCGAGAAGCTCGATGACGGCTTCCGCGTCGAGCGCTGGCACATGGGCGCCGACGCGCCGCCCTACCACAAGAAGGTGATCTCCAACCGCGACGACCAGGTCGATCGTCGCAATATCGGGCGGATGATCGTTCCAGGCATCTTCACGCTCGACACCACATTTGCGCCGGCGGGGCAGGGCGCGGAGAAGGGCGTCCAGGTTCCGGGCACGCGGTCATATCGCAATGCGCAGTTCATGACAC
The DNA here is from genome assembly GCF_049075665.1 of Bradyrhizobium sp. B120. NCBI lineage: Bacteria > Pseudomonadati > Pseudomonadota > Alphaproteobacteria > Hyphomicrobiales > Nitrobacteraceae > Bradyrhizobium > Bradyrhizobium sp. B120. Next base: position 764,547 of record NZ_CP185242.1, read on the forward strand.
CGGAGACGCGTTCCTCGACGCACTTCTTCTGGAATTACCTGCACGATTTCGACATCGACAATCCGAACATTTCGCTGTCGCTGCGGCATTCCCTCGAGGAGGCCTTCAACGAGGACAAGGATTTCATCGAGGCGCAGCAGAAGGTGCTCGACGTCGATCCGGACTATCAGCTGCTGGCGATCGGCGCCGATGCGCCGCTGACCTATTTCCGCTGGCTGTTTGCACGCAGGCTCGATGCGGAGAAGGGCGCGGCACGCGCCGCATAGCCGCCGAAGCAATGGTGTCCGCGCCTGGCTGCAAACCGTGCCGGGATCGCGAAATCGTGACGTCCCGGCGTGGCTGCCGTCCCGGCGGGTTTGGCGTAGAGTGACCAACGTGAATTCGTCGGTTCTTGATCAGGGTCAAGGCTTCGATCCGTGCCGGTCGGACTATTCCGGTGGCGATCAATCGGTGAATGAGCTTGCACGAAAAGGCGGACCCATCGGAACGAAGTGCCAGCGCCGACTGGGTGCAGCACGCTTGGCTATGGCCGTTTGAAGCCACGCGATTGGCGCTCGATATCTACGCGCAGTGGTACCCAAGTCGCGCGCCCGAACCGACAGATGCGGCGGACGAAGTGGCGGCGCTGCCCTGGACGACGGCCAATTCGGTGGCGCTGCAACTGCCGTCGATGCGTCTGCGGGACTTCTCGAGAGCTGGCGAAGGCCAGCCGCTGCTGGTCTGCGCACCTTATGCGCTGCACCGCGCGAAGATAGCGGATCTTGCACCCGGCCACAGCCTGATGGAGGCGTTACAGGGCGCGGGTATTGCACGTCTCTATCTCACGGATTGGCTCTCGGCGGCACCGGAGATGCGATATTTCTCGATCGACACCTATCTGTCCGATCTCAACGTGGCCGTCGACACGATTGGGCCGCCCGTCGACCTTGCAGGTCTCTGTCAGGGCGGCTGGCTGTCGCTGCTCTATGCCGCGCGCTTTCCCGGCAAGGTGCGGCGGCTCGTGCTAGCGGGCAGCCCGGTCGACGTCTCTGTGCCGTCAGAGCTTTCCAGGATGGTCGCCGCGCTTCCGCAGCAAGGTTTTGAGGCACTGGTGCGCCAGGGGAATGGAATCGTCAGTGGCAGGCAGATGCAGCAGGTCTGGAGCGTCCCGCTCAGTACGCTGGACGTGGAAGCGGCGCTGCAGCGGCGGCTCGACGACAAGTCGGAGGATGCACGGGCGCTGCTCGATTGCTTCACACGCTGGAACCGAGAGACGCTTGATTTACCGGGCAACTACTATCTCGAAGCGACTGACTGGATATTTCGCAGGAACCGGATCGCGACGGGAGACTTTGTCGCGCTTGGCTGCAAGATCGATCTTGCTGCGGTGAAGCTGCCCGTTTTTCTGCTCGCAGCCGAGAACGACATTGTTGTTCCGCCCGACCAGGCATTTGCGACGTTGCGACTGTTGGGCACGCCGCCCGCGAGGCTGCAATGCGACACCGAGCCGTGTGATCACCTCGGCCTGTTCATCGGCTGCAAGGCTCTGGCCGGTTCGTGGCGTCGGATTGCCTGCTGGCTTCAGTCCGACCTCGGCGAGGCCGCGGGCCAGCGATCGCGGATCAGCGCCTGAGGTGCCAAATGAAATGCCCCGAACTGCAGCTTTGCAATCCGGGGCATCGGACTCCATTGCGATGATCCGCGTCGCGTCTACTTCGCCGCGACAACCATGATCTCGACATTGTACTGCGGCGCCGCGAGCTTGGCCTCGACGGTGGCGCGGGCCGGGGTGTTACCCTCCGAGACCCAGCCGTCCCACGCCGCGTTCATCTCGGGGAACGTCTTCATGTCGGTGATGTAGATGGTCGCGCTGAGCAGCTTCGACTTGTCGGTACCGGCCTTGGCGAGGTGGCCGTCGATGATCGACAGGATGTCCTTGGTCTGGTCGGTGACGCTGCCGCCCGCCGCTTTGCCGGCGACGACGCCGGCGAGATAGACGGTGTTGCCGTGCACGACGACCTGGCTCATGCGCGGGCCGGTTTCGAAACGCTGAATGCTCATTTGGGTCTCCACTTGAATGGCGGGCATGTCTATAGCGTTTTCAAGCGAAGTGGCTACCGGTTCGCGTGAAGAAAACGCGTCAACACAAGAGATCGACAGGTTTGGTTCTGATTTGATCAGAACCAACCCTCTACCCCGCCGCGGGGCTCGCCGCCACTGCGCATTTTGCAACCGCGCATCTCACGGAAAGCGCGCGAAGAACGCCCAAATCGTGTCGGCGCCGTCGATGTCGCCGTTCTGGGGCCCGAGCAGCGTCGCCGCCAGTTTCGTAAAATGCGCGTCCGGGAAGTGGCCGGGCATCCGGTGACCGCCGCCATTGACGCGGTAAAGCACGACGTCACGTCCCTGCGGGCAGGCCGAGTCGATCCGCGTGACGGTCGATTGATCGGACGGATTGCGGTCGGGCAGATCGGTGGTTGCGGCGTCCTTGGGTTCGCAGCCATCGATGCGCCGCCAGAATTCCAGTGTGCGTTCGGTCGACCAGAATCCGTCGACGGCAAAATAGCTGGTGCCGCGGCCGCCCTGATAGGGGATCAGCGGGTCGACGGTGCCGTTCATCAGGAGCATCGGGACCGGACGCGCGGGCCGGCAAGCGCGTGCGGATTCATCGGTCAGGTTCATGACGACGCTTGCCGCCGCCGCGAACAGGTCGGCGCGCTCGCAGGCGAGCGTCATGGCCATCGCGCCGCCGTTGGAGATGCCGGTGACATAGATCCGCCTGGGATCGGCGATGCCGTCGCCCACCAGCTTCTCGATCAACTGGGTGATGAAGGCGACGTCGTCGGTGCCCTCCGGCGGCGGATTGCCGGCACGCCGCTGGTTCGGCCGGGAGTCGGCCCAGGCCCGGTTCAAGCCATCGGGATAGACCGCTGCAAAGCCGTCGCGCCTGGCGATCAACGGCCACGACGTCCGCGTGATCATGTCGGCACCGCTTTGGGTCTTGCCGTGCAGCACGATGACGAGCGGCGCCGGCTTGGCTGGCGGAGCCTGCAGTGTGAATGTTCGCGTGGTGCCGTTGATGACGAGCGAATCCGCAGCCGCGGGCCCACCGCTCAACGCAAGTGCGCCGGCCAGTACCAGCAAGCCGATTGGACACCGTCGCATCGCCAAGAAATCCGCCCTACCGCGGCGATTGCAGCACGCCGGCGAGGCGGGTTCAACCAGTCTGTCCTGAGCGTGGCCTCACGATCAGGTTGGCGCTTCCAACGCATCGGCCCAGCGCGCGAACAGCGCGATCTGTTCCGCCGGCCAGGCGCCGTCGCACGGCATGGTGCCGGCCTCGAGCCGGGCCAGGATCTGCCGGCAGTGCCTGGTGACGTCCGCCTCCTTCCAGAGATCGAAGGCGAACAGCATCGAGTTGCGATCCATCGGCCGGAACAGCGGCCGGATGTGCGGCTCGAACTGCACGGCCTCGCCGGGGCCGGGCAGCGCGACGCTGACCTCGTTCGCGGTCTGCGCCTCGCCTGCGGTTGCGGATGGCCGCGCAGCGGGCGTTGCGTTGCAAACCCACCACCAGCGCGGCACCGGCATGTTCGGCGGCGGTTTCGCGTCGGCGCCGGAATTCTCCAGCGCGATCCGCGAGCCCCATTCGATATAGGCGACGAACGCGGCGCGGAATTCCGGATCGGACGGCAGCCCGGCATCGTCGGCGCTCTGCACCATGTAGGTGGCCCACAGCGCGCGCTGCTCCGGCCGGATCTCCTTGCCGATGTGCTGCGACACCATCCGCCGATAGCCGCCATAGCGTTCGGTGTAGAAGCGCGGGCCGCCGAACACCTCGCTGAGCCACGCCGCCACCCGTTCGGGATGGTCCGGCGACATCTCGGCGAACAGCGGAGAGAGCAGCGGATCTTCCGGCACGTAGCGGCTGTAGAAGATGCGCGTCATGTCGAGCAGCGCCGGATAGCCGCCGGCCCATTCGAACAGCGTCGGCTCGCGCAGCGGATCCGGCACCGGATCGTGAAATGCGACATTCCAGTGCATGCCGCTGCAGAACGGCTTGTTCAGCGACGAGCCGCAGCGGCACAGGCTGACATGCTCCGGCGACGCGCCCGCATTCCCTGCGATCGGCGCGCCATCCTCATCAATCAGCTCGACATCGCCGGTGACGCGATAGGGACCGTCCTTCGACACTTCGATCTGCGGCGGCCTATTGACGTCGGACAGATTGGCATCGCGCACGGGGCCAATGCCGATGCCGAGCGCGCCCGATGGGCATCTGCGCACCGCATTGATGATGTCGTCGAAGCGCGCCCCACTCGGTGCGATGAACGGCTCTTCGCCGAGATGGAACACGGATTTGAGCCGGTCGGTGCAGAAGCCGGAATGCGCGCAGGTTCCGCGATTGTCGAACACGTATGCCTGCTGTCCTGGATAGACTTCGAGCTTGTCGGGCACCCGCCGTGGATCCCTGGCGTCGGTGAAGCCGCGCGCGATGTGGCTGTCGTCGCAGAACGGCTTGGTCTGCGATTGTCCGCAGCGGCAGAGCCGCACCGGGGCTTCGGCTGCGATCGGCACGCCGAGATGATCGACGACCGGGATGCCGGGGTCGGGTTCGTAGGGCCCGTTGTGCCTGACGATGATGCGCTTGCGCGGATGTTGCTGGTCGCTCGGACCTCGGGCGGAACTGTCCTCTGTCATGCCTTGCAATGATCCCTGAACTCGCCCAACCCGTGCAAAGCGTGCTTAGATGGATCGACGGCGGCTCTCAACGAACCAGATGGAAAGTGCCGCAGGAGGTTGCGATGATCCGCAAGACCAAGCGCAAATATGGTTGCCCGGTCGAGTTCTCGATCGATCAGCTCAGCGGCAAATGGAAGACCGTGATCCTGAGCCGGCTGAAGCTACGGCCGATGCGCTATGGCGAATTGCGCCACGACATTCCGCAGCTCAGCGACAAGGTGTTGACCGAGCGCCTGCGCGATCTCTGCAACTCAGGCTTCGTCAAGCAGGAGCGCGGCGGCGGCTCCTCGCGCTATTGCCTGACCAAGCGCGGCGAGATGCTGAAGCCGATGCTGCAGGCGCTCTACGACTGGGGCGAGGCCAACGCCGACACGTTCGGCGTCCGCTTTCTCAGTGCGGAGGCGGATTAGTTCCACCACTTCGTCATTGCGAGCCAACGGGTCGCCCGAACGCATGCGGAAATGGCGGGGGTCCGGATTGCCCTTAGCAGCAGACGTCACCGACGCCTAAGTGAATGTCCGGCACGGGCCAATATCAGACTCAGCCGGGTTTTGGTCGTTCAAACCGCGCAACCGGCTATTCAGCTAATTGTCGGCGTATTTTTTCGCGTGCGAGGTCGATATGAGCTCGCAGAGAGTACAGCATATCCGCATAAGCAATCGGAACCTTCAATTGGTTTGCTTGCTCCTCGAGGCCATTGAGCTGCAAGACCATTTCACTCGTATCACGCTTGGTGCGTCGGGCGTCCGCGATCTCATCTTCCAGAAACCGCAGTTCTCCGTACATGCGCAATACCTTCGATCGCATCGCCCAGTCATATAGGCGAGGCAGATATTGCGTCATTGGGTAGAGCACGCCCAGGATTGGAATGAGTAGGATAAACAGCTTGCCGGTCAGCTCCGCGACCCAGAACGGAAGATAGTCGTGCAGGAAAGGCCGCCCCGATTTGTAGAATCGCAGCGCCTCGTTGCTCAGTGGAACATCGACGGCTTCGCCAGCGGGAAATTCATTGGCGCGTTGAAAAATACTCGGTGACGAGTGGATATGCTCCGCCGCGTCGAGCAGCAGGTACTGAAGGGCCGAATGCAGATCGTTTCGCACTATCAAGTTGGCCTTCACTGCGATCAAGGTGACATCCGTTGGCGGCAGATCCTTTGCTAGGTCCCTGACTCCCCTCGGCACCACCACCTTGCTCAAAAATGGAAGGCGCGCGATAAGGGCATTCAAGCGCCGATAACCCGTGAGGGTGACGCGCTCGTCGCCGAGAAGTTGCTGCACCTCGGGTGCGTCCCATGCAGCCACCATCGATACTGCATCGATCTGACCGGCCAAGAGACTTTCTCCAGCAGCTTGCGTAGGCAGGGCTAGCCATTCACCGACCTGCTGGTCAAATCCGAGGATTTTGAAGTATTCGAGCGATAACGCTCGAGTCCCGCTGCCCTCGGGCCCAATCGACAGTCTCTTGCCCACGAGATGAGCGGCTCCATCAACTTGGATCTCGCGCCTGCGGAACCACCACAAGGGCTCGTAGTAGAGCGTTCCGAGTGAGGCAAGCTTTGAACCATCTTCCTGGCTCATAGTGCCACCCTGGATGAGCGCGACGCTTACTCCCGAATGCTGGTCGAGCAGCAGCGCCCGGTTTTCGGGCGAACCTGCAGTCGGCATCAGTCGCACCTCTACGCCTTCCTTCGCGAGTTCCGCGCGATAGCGCTTACCAAGCTCTTGGTAGGCGCCTCCCTCGGGACCGGTCGCCATGACGACCGTACGTGGGGGCATATTGATCAGCATCACAATAGCCGCCAACGCGATCGCGGCGGCGGTCACACCGATCGTGATCGCAGGCCAATTGTTTCGCAGAAATTCCTTGGCAGCCATGAAACCGTTCCCCGATATTCATGCCAGCCCCAACGCGCTGAACGTGGGATATTACCGATCGGGGGTACGCTGCGTAAGGAGCTAAGGCGATCTACCGAACTGATATTTCTGGACCATGCGAAGTCCGGTTCGGGTCACAAGGCGACATTCCTGGGGGCGGGGTCGCGTGCTCGCTTTGCCATCGAAAGCGGACATTTCGAGTCTATGAGTACGCGCCCTAGGGCGCGGGCTAATAACGCGGGGCCCGCCATAGCCGGATAACGGCGGTCCCCAGTTGGACGCTTACGAAGCGGACATCAACCAGCCGACAATCTCTGCCGAAACCGTCGTGATCCGACTCGGACATCCGGACCTATGCAATCCTCACCATCGGTTGGTAGAATTGCGCTGCGTGTTCCTTTTGGAAGGGATGCACATGAGACGGCTTCTCCTATCGATTGCTGCAATGCTGGGGGTGTCCGGTGCGGTATTCGGGCAGACATCCCTTGTCTCGGAGATCGCGCCCGGTGGAAAGCTGCGGGTTGGCATGATTGCCATTACCGTACTCGGAGGCGTGGCCGAACCCGTCGCGGATTTCGTCGGACAGAAGTTGGGTGCTGCCGTTGAACCGGTGATGTACCCGAACCCGGAAGCCTATCTGCAAAGCTTCGGCACGGCTGAATGGGACATCGCCATAGGGCCACGCGTCCTTGCCCCGACCGACAAGGCGGATTCAACGGCGAACCTTTGGGCCGTAAGTCTCGTCTACGTCGCCGCGCCGGGAACAGAATTTCCCGATATCGCCTCCGTGGACAAGGCAGGTGTAAGGATCGGCACCATCCGTGGCGCTCCCTCCGACCGCGTGCTGACGCGGGAACTCAAGGCCGCTGAGATCGTCCGTATCCCTCTGAGCCCGACCATCGCGGCTGACGCAGCCGACTTGCTGCGCTCCGGCAAAGCGGACGTCTTTGGCGCAGACTCCGGCGTCGCGTATCCTGCCGCCGAGGCCCTGACCGGCGCCAAGATCGTGCCGGGCGCCTTTGGGACGGTTCTCGTGGCGGCCGCATTGCCGAAAGGCCGTTCTCCCGCGGCGCAGGCTCTGCTCGCGACACTTGTCGAAGAAGCAAGACAGACCGGCGTGGTGCAGAAAGCAATCGACGCGAAGGGCCTCAAAGGTGTGAACGTCGTCTCGAAATAGCCGGACACGACGAAGACCCGGGTCAAGCTCGCTTTTGGCCCGTCCGAGACATGCCAACTGCACCGAGCGATGTCCGCATTTAGGGGTATCCCGGATGGCATGTGCTCATGCTGAGTTCTTCTCAGTTTGACCCAAGGCGGACGTGCGGGGGGCTCGAAACGAAGCAGTCGATATCTGGACCATGACCAATTCATCACGCAATCTGCGCTATCAATTTCGATCGAGAGGAACGAGGCAAAATGAGCAGTCTCGAAAGACTTGTCGGAACATGGCTTCAGGTTTCGATTGATACGGTGGCCGCCGACGGCACACGGCGTCCTCTTTATGGGGAAAATCCAAAGGGCATCGTCATTTACACGAGCGACGGCTACTTTTCTCTGATGCAAGCCCGCGTCGACCTCCCGAAATTACAATCGGGGTTACCTTCAAAAGCAACTGCCGTTGAAGCGAAGGCCGTGATCACCGGATCAATCGCGTATTTTGGGACTTACTCTCTTGATGAAGCAACCGACATCCTCAGTCTGGACATTCATGCCAGCACTCTCGCAAACTTCACCGGCAATCCTGAAGAGAAGCGAACGATCACGTTGCTAACTGACAGCGAGCTAAAGTTTACCAGATCGTTTGTGCGCGGAGTAACCCTTGAAGCCGTTTTCAAGCGAGCGACATAACGAGCGGCAGTGTCTGCTGTTGGCCCTTTTCGGAAATGCCGCGCTTGCTATCGAAAGTCCGGAGTCGGGGGGGCACGCGGACGTCACAGCGCTTCGGCGTGCAAGAACGTCGATCACCAGCCCGGCCGGTCTTAGCGTTCGCGCTCCCAGGTGAGAGTTCCGACCACTTTCTTGCCGGGATAAACGGCGCTGGCTTGTTCAGCCGTTCGAATGGTCAGCCTGTCGCCCTGCAACTTGAAAAATCTCACCTGGTCCTGCCCGGTCAGAAGCTCATTCCAGGATATATCGACCTTGGTCGTGAACTTGTCGTCCTCGATTGTGAATGGGCCGGTGTAAACCATCAGCGTCTTGAGGAGAGCTGCCGACTCTGCATCGTTTGCCGCCGGTTTGCGATTTGCCGCCGCGATGACGAAGGCCGCGTACCCGTCCGGCGTGATGAGCGCCCTGCCTTTCGGATTGCGACCAAACGGTTCGGTGACCTCTCCACCGATGATCTGAATGGTCCACGAAGTCAGCTTCCAACTGCCGGCCAGCTGTCTCGCTGTGTCCTGCGCGAAAGCCAATCCAGGCGTAAAATAGCAATACACGACAATAGCGAGGGCGAAGAAGCGCATATGCCGTCCTCCTATGAAAGGAACAGACTTCGAGAATGGCCATACTAACCAGGGGGAATGAATCTGCGAGCCCTGCGACGACTGCCTCCTGGCCCGCCACGCCAAGTTCTTCGGGCAGCGGAGTGGCAACAGGTCCGGTATTGGCCCGGTGCGGACTTGGCGGCCCTTATCTTACCCCTCTCGCCCGTGCATGGTAACGTCCGGGTGCTCGACTGATGCTATCAATCCTCCCTTTGGAATAGACCAATGATGACTCTGCGAGCAATTTTCGCCGCGTGCGCTGTTGCGGCTTTTGGATCGTTCATGATGACAATCGACGCGCTTGGTCAGAAGCAATCGCTAAAAGATCAACTGGTTGGTACGTGGACGCTGCTCTCGTGGGAGCAAAAGAAAGGCGACGGCACCAGGATCGAGCGTTATGGGGCCGCTCCGCAAGGCATCGCGTTCTTTGATGCGGGTGGGCGATACATCATCACGGTGATGCGCCCGGATCGGGCCAAATACGCGAGCAATACCCTGTGGCAGGGCACGCCCGAGGAAAACAAGGAAACCGCCGACGGCACGATAACCTACTTCGGAACGTATTCTGCGAACGAGGCAGATAGCAGCATCGCAATCCACGTCGAAGGCAGTTCCTTTCCAAACTGGAATGGCACCGAACAGAAGCGCTTTGTCGCGATTGCGGCAGACCAACTGACGCTGACCGTTCGTCCCCCGGCGGGAGATATAGTCGACGTGATTTGGAAACGAGCGAACTGATCCGGCTATCACGTCTGCCGTTGGCCTATCGTGACCTGTTGCGCTGTGGCACGAACCTGGTCGTCAAGCTGTGGCGGGACATTTGCGCAATTTCGGAATATTAGAAGAATATCCCTGAGTTGCCCGACGTGTCAAGTTCCCTGGTCGAACGCCGGCCACCACCGGCTACTGTGCATGGGGTTGTTTTCGATATTTTGGCTGCGCCCCTTGCGACGAACGGATTTCCGGCCGGAACCTTACGCAAGCAAAGGTCGTTGTCGCGGGATGTTGGGGGCAATCAACACAAGGAATGCTCATGCGCATCCGTATCTCGACGGCATCCATCATTGCTGCTGCACTTTCGCTCGGAACACCTGTTTGGGCGCAAACGCAGGGAACGCAACCGGAGGCGCCGCCGCAGGCTCAATCTGAGGAATCCACCGTCATCCGGACCATACAGGTGGTTGACATCAAGGAACTCAAGCCCGAGGTCCGGTCGCGGGTCGAGGCTGTCGTCGCGAAGGCAAGCGAAGACGACCTGAAGAACCTGCGGGGTTCCGTCGACGCGTCCAAGGAAGCGGTTTCCGCGCTGAAGGCGAAGGGACTGAGCTCGGCGCAGGTTGTCGCCGTCAATCTCAGCAACGGCATCCTGACGCTGTTCACCAGGACGGCCTGACGAAGTTCGCAGCCTGAAGACATCCGGACTGAATAAGAAAGGCCCGCCGGTTCCAGCCGGCGGGCCTCCTGCATCTCGAAGAAGCGGACTTAGTTCACCGCCTTCGCCGCCGCGCGTCCGGCATTCCGCCCCGAGAACAAGCAGCCGCCGAGGAACGTGCCCTCCAGCGAGCGATAGCCGTGCACGCCGCCGCCGCCGAAGCCGGCGGCTTCGCCGGCCGCATAAAGCCCGCGGATGATCTGGCGGTCGTTGCCGAACACGCGCGAATCGAGATCGGTCTCGAAGCCGCCGAGCGTCTTGCGGGTGAGGATGTTGAGCTTCACTGCGATCAGCGGGCCGTGTTCGGGATCGAGGATGCGGTGCGGCTTCGCGGTGCGGATCAGCCTGTCGCCGATATAGCGCCGCGCATTGTGCAGGTTCATCACCTGCGCATCCTTGACATAGGGATTGGTGATTTCGCGGTCGCGCGCCTCGATCTGCGTCTTGATCGCGTCGAGCTGCAAGAGGTCATTGCCGGCGAGCTTGTTCATGGCGGCGACGAGGTCGGCGAGATTGTCGCGCACGATGAAGTCGGCGCCGTGCTGTTTGAAGGCTTCCACCGGCGCCGGCGCGCCCTTGTTGGTGGCGCGCTTGATCGTCATGCGCCAGCTCTTGCCGGTGAGGTCGGGGTTCTGCTCGGAGCCCGACAGCGCGAACTCCTTCTTGATGATGCTCTGGGTCAGGATGAACCACGAATAATCGTAGCCGGTGCTCATGATGTAATGCAGCTGCCCGAGCGTGTCGGAGCCCGGGAACAGCGGCGCCGGCAGCCGTTTGCCTGACGCGTCGAACCAGAGTGATGACGGTCCCGGCAGAATCCGGATGCCATGACGTGGCCAAATCGGGTTCCAGTTCTGGATGCCTTCGACGTAGTGCCACATCCGGTCGCGGTTGATCAGCCGGCCGCCTGCTTGCTCGGTGATGCCGATCATGCGGCCGTCGACATGTTCGGGCACGCCGGAGATCATGAACTTTGGCGGCTCGCCGAGCCGCTTCGGCCAGTTCTGCCGCACCAGATCATGATTGCCGCCGATGCCGCCGGAGGCGATGATCACCGCCTGTGCGCGCAGCGAAAAATCACCGACGACGTTGCGCGAGGAGCTCTTGCCGCGCTCGACATCAGACGGTTCCAGGATCGCGCCGCTCACGCCATCGACCGTGCCGTTGGTGATGCTGAGTGCATCGACACGATGGCGGAACTTGAACACCAGTTGTCCGTTCTTCGCCGCCTCGCGCGCGCGGCGCTCGAACGGCTCGACGATGCCGGGGCCGGTGCCCCAGGTGACGTGGAAGCGCGGCACCGAATTGCCGTGGCCCATCGCATCGTAACCACCGCGTTCGGCCCAGCCGACCACCGGGAAAATGCGGTGGCCCATCGCGCGCAGCCAGTCGCGCTTCTCGCCCGCCGCGAACGCGACATAGGCTTCGGCCCATTGGCGCGGCCAATGATCCTCCTCGCGATCGAAACCGGCAGTACCCATCCAGTCCTGCAGCGCGAGGTCGGCGGAGTCCTTGATGCCGAGACGGCGCTGTTCCGGCGAATCGACCAGGAACAATCCGCCGAACGACCAGAAGGCCTGGCCGCCGATGCTCTGTTCCCCTTCCTGGTCGAGCACGATGACGCGCTTGCCGGCGTCGGCGATCTCGGTTGCGGCCACCAGACCGGCAAGTCCGGCGCCGATCACGATCACATCTGCATCGTCAGCCATTTTGGTTTCCCCCGTCCCGCCGGGATTCAAGACCGCGTCGTTGTGCGCGGTCAACGTCAAATGGCCCTTGCCTGTGGCGGTGAGGCATCAAACAGTTGCGGCAAGTTGTTCCAGTTTGGGACCTTTTCCACACGCCACTGCAGCGCCCGCGCAACACCCAATTTGAATTTGTTTTGACCGGCTTCGCTCGTCTGGACAAAAATCCGCGGCCGCAACACGCTCACGATTGTCTTGCATCACAGACCAACAGATTCGGTTTCGACTGGGGCTGGCCAAATGAAGTTGATGACGGGGTTGCTCGCTGCGGTTCTCCTGCTGGCGGGAATGGGGGCGTCTCAGGCAGTGGTCAGGATCGCCGACGATCGCGGCGGCAAGATCGGCATCTATGTCGACAAGTACCAGGACCTGCGCACATCGGGCGAAACCGTGATCATCGACGGGCTGTGCGCCTCGGCCTGCACCATCGTGCTCGGCAAGGTCCCGCATGACCGGATCTGTGTGACCTCACACGCCAGTCTCGGCTTCCATGCCGCCTGGGATTACGGCGACAACGGTCGCCCGGTCCCCAATCCCGAAGCTACCCATATGCTGTACCTGATGTATCCACCGGCGGTGCGCAGATGGATTAACGACCGCGGTGGGCTGACCCGGCACATGATCTTCCTGCGCGGCAAGCAACTGCAGGCGCTGTACAAGCCGTGTTACCTCAACGCCCAGGCCTCGGCGCCCAAACCCGCCGAGCCCGCGCGCTGAGCCCGAATCTCGGCGAGCGTCCTGTCTCGTCATAGCCGGCAGACCGGGCATGACGAGGTTAGCGCCGGGCAGCGCCTCGCTATCATTTGACGGCCCGCGATGGCCATTGCGCTTGCTGCCTGCCGGAACCCGGCTTATCTCAACCGCATGGTTCAGCCGATCTCCACCCGATCCGAGCTCGTGACGGCTCCGCAGGACCGGGTGGCATCTGCGATCCTGTGGGGCGCTGCCGGGATCGGCGGATTGGCCTTGCTCGCCGCTGCCGCGCTCTGGTTCCATTACGGGACCGCGGTGTTTTTCGAAATGATCACGGCCGGCATCGCCGCCTGCTTCTGACAAGGACGCTCTCGCATCATGCCCCGGACCACGCGCCCATTGGTGATCTTCGCTGCCTTCGCGGGCAGTCTGGCGGTCGGCCTGTTCCTCATGCTGTGGGCGGTCGGCGGCCTGCGCACCGTCGCCGCGCCGGCCGCGATCGGCGGGCCGTTCCAGCTTACCGACCAGTCCGGGCAAGCCGTCACCGACAAGAACCTCCAGGGCAAGCCGACGCTGATCTTCTTCGGCTTCACCCATTGCCCGGATATCTGCCCGACCTCGCTGTTCGAGATCTCGGAGGTCCTGAAGGCGATGGGCAAGGACGCCGACCGCGTGAATGCCTATTTCGTCTCGGTCGACCCGGAACGCGACACCGCCACGGCGATGAAGGATTACCTTTCGAGCTTCGATCCGCACCTCAAGGGTCTGACCGGCGATCCCGCCGCGATCGCCAAGGTGCTGTCGAGCTACCGGGTCTACGCCAAGAAGGTGCCGCTGAAGGATGGCGACTACACGATGGATCACACCGCGCTGATCTATTTGATGGACCGCGACGGCCATTTCGTCGCGCCGTTCAATCTGAAACGCACGCCGGAAGAGGCGGCGACCGATCTCAAACGGTATCTCTGACCCCTTTTCCGGCTCAGAATTAACCCATTCGGCGCTCGCATCACGCGCCGGATGGTCTATAAGCCGTTCAATTCCCTAAAATTGCCGGTTATGCCGAAGTTGTCAGCCCAGCCCTTTGTCATTCGCTCGCGCCAGCTTCGCCTGGCCGCGGGAATGATGGCGGCCGTCCTTCTGGCCATGGCGGGGCCCGCGGTCGCGCAGACGCCTCCGGCACAGGCGCCGGCGCCCAAGGCGGCCCCTGCACCGGCTCAACCCGCCAGGCCTGCCCCGGCACAAGCTGTGCCCGTGACGCCCCCGGCTGCTGCCGTCCCGTCGGCCCCGAACCAGCCGCCCAAGGCCGCCGAGGCTGCGCCGCAGGCGGTGCCGGGCTTCTGGGACCCGCGGCGGCGGCCGGATCGGCCCGACCTGTCGCGCCTCACCGTGATCCGCTTCCTGACCGAGACCGATTATCCGCCGTTCAACTTCACCGGTCCGGACGGCAATCCCGCCGGCTTCAATGTCGACCTGGCGCGCGCGCTCTGCGACGAGATCAAGGTCACCTGCACCATCCAGATGCGTCGCTTCGAGACCCTGATCGATGCGCTGGCGACCAACCGGGGCGATGCCATCATCGCGTCGATGGCGGTGACGCCGCAGCTGCGCGCCAAGGTCGATTTCACCGATCCCTATTATCGCGCGCCGGCGCGCTTCGCGTCGCGCCGCGACAATGTGATGCCGGAAATCCGCCCCGAGTATCTCGAGGGCAAGAAGGTCGGCGTCATCGCCGGCACCTCGCACGAGGCCTATCTCAAGGCGATGTTCACCGACGCCGAGATCCATTCCTATCCGGACAACGACGCGCTGCGCGCTGCGCTGCGCCGCGGCGAGGTCGACTTCATCTTTGGCGATGCGATCTCGCTCGCGTTCTGGATCAACGGCACCGATTCCGCCGAATGCTGCGCGTTTTCGGGCGGCCCCTTTGTCGAGAGCCGCTATTTCGGCGAGGGTGTCGGCATCGCCGTGCGCAAGGGCAACGATCTGCTTAGGCAATCGCTGAACTGGGCGCTGTTCCGGATCTGGGAAAAAGGCCGCTACACCGATCTGTGGCTGCGCTATTTCTCGATCAGCCCGTTCTGAACTCGTCATTCCGGGTTCGATGCTGCGCATCGCCCCGGAATGACGACAAACTTCCCGTCGTTTTGCATTTTTCCGCGAAAGCGTTAGTTTTCGCGGCCTTTTTGGAGAAAGCCTGAAGAAATGTCCGTGATTGATCTTGCTGCCAGCCCGAGCGACCTGCGGGCGCTCGCCGAACAATCCAACGCCTGGCCGTTCGAGCAGGCGAAAGCGATTGTGGCGCGGCTGAAGAAAAATCCGAAGGACGAGGTGCTGTTCGAGACCGGCTACGGCCCCTCGGGCCTGCCGCATATCGGCACCTTCGGCGAAGTGGCGCGCACCACCATGGTGCGCCACGCCTTCCGCGTGCTCACCGAGGACAAGATCAAGACGCGCCTGCTCGCCTTCTCCGATGACATGGACGGCCTGCGCAAGGTGCCGGACAACGTGCCGAACAAGGAGATGCTGGCGCAGCATCTCGGCAAGCCGCTGACCAAGGTGCCCGATCCGTTCGGCACCCATCCGAGCTTCGGCCAGCACAACAATGCGCGGCTGCGCGCCTTCCTCGATCAGTTCGGCTTCGACTACGAGTTCGCGAGCTCGACCGAGTATTACACTTCCGGCCGGTTCGATGCCGCGCTGCTGCGCATGCTGGAGCGGATCGAGAAGGTGATGGCGATCATGCTGCCGTCGCTGCGCGAGGAGCGGGCGGCGAGCTACTCGCCGTTCCTGCCGATCTGTCCGCGCACCGGCCTCGTGCTCTACGTGCCGGTGACAGCGCACGACGCCAAAGCCGGCACGATCTCCTATGAGGATCCCGAGACCAAGGAGAGCGTCACCGTTCCCGTCACCGGAGGCCGCTGCAAGCTGCAATGGAAGCCGGATTGGGCGATGCGCTGGTACGCGCTCGGCGTCGACTATGAAATGGCCGGCAAGGACCTGATCGATTCGGTGAAGCTGTCCGCCAAGATCTGCGCGGCGCTCGGCGGCACGCCGCCGGAGGGCTTCAACTACGAGCTGTTCCTCGACGAGAAGGGCCAGAAGATATCGAAGTCGAAGGGCAACGGGCTCACCATCGACGAATGGCTGCGCTACGCCTCGCCGGAATCGCTGTCGCTGTTCATGTATCGCGAGCCCAAGGCGGCGAAGCGGCTCTATTTCGACGTCATCCCGCGCAATGTCGACGACTATCAGCAGTTCCTCGATGGCTTCACGCGGCAGGAGCCGCGGCAGCAGCTGCAAAATCCGGTCTGGCACGTCCATTCCGGCAAGCCGCCGCAGGCCGACATGCCCGTCACCTTCCAGCTCTTGCTGACGCTGGTGTCGTCGTCGAACGCGGAGAATGCCGAGACGCTGTGGGGTTTCATCGGCCGCTATCGTCCGGGCGTGACGCCGCAGACCCATCCGAAGCTCGATGCGATGGTCGGCTATGCCATCAACTATTATCGCGACTTCGTGGCGCCGACCAAGCAGTTCCGCGAGCCCACTGAGGCTGAGCGCGCTGCGCTGCAAGACCTGCGCGATGCCCTCGCCAACATGCAGGCCGACGCGACCGCGGAAGACATCCAGAACGTGGTCTACGAGATCGGCCGCCGCGAGCCGTTCCTCGACACGGTCAAGAAGGGCAAGGACGGCCGTCCCGGCGTCTCGCTCGACTGGTTCAACATGCTCTACCAGGTGCTGCTCGGCCAGGAGAAGGGCCCGCGCTTCGGCTCCTTCGTCGCGGTCTACGGCGTGCAGAACGCGGTCAACATGATCGACGGCGCGCTGGCGCGGTCGTCGTAGGGGGGACCAGCTTTCAATGCCGTCGTCCCTGCGTAAGCAGGGACCCATAACCACCGCTGCGAGTCGACGAACCGCGCTGCGGCCCCAGTGGCGTGACATGCGAGCATTGGTGGTTATGGGTCCCGGCTCAAGGCCGGGACGACAGGGGTGTTTGCGGCGCCAAGCCCGCAAAATGCGGATAGCTGGCCAGCAGCATTGTCAGCGGAGGCCGCGGCCGGCTTGCGCTACACTCCGTCCCATAAAATCAGCACGGCCTCCGTCGAGAGGCCGGCACAGATGGGAGCATGCGCATGCAGTTCAGGGTTTCGCCGACATCGCTGCAGGACAGTTTGAGCGCCGAGGAATGGCAGGCGCGGGTCGATCTCGCGGCCGCGCATCGGCTCGCCTACATCCACGGCTTTTCGGAAGGCATCTTCAATCATCTCACCTTCGTGGTGCCCGGCCGCACCGATCGCTACTACCAGATCCCGTTCGGCATGCACTGGTCAGAGGTGACAGCGTCGTCCTTCATGGAGGTCGGCATCGACGATGCCGAGGTGAAGCGCGGCGAGGGTGAGGTCGAGCGCTCCTGCTTTTGCATCCATGCGCCGATCCACAAGGCGCTGCCGCAGGCCAAGGCTGTGTTCCACACCCATATGCCGTATGCGAGCGCGCTGACGCGGCTCGAGGATCCGCGCATCAAGGAGATCGGGCAGACCGAGGTCGGGCTGTCGGAAGCGATCGCCTATGACGATCTCTACACCGGTCCTGCGCTGGATCCCGAGGAAGGCGCGCGGCTCGCCAAGGTGATCGGCAACAAGACCATCCTGTTCATGGCCAACCACGGCATCTCGACCGTCGGCGAGACCGTCGCCGATGCCTATGACCGGCTCTATTACATCGAGCGCGCCGCGCAGGTGCAGATCTATGCGATGTGGACCCAGCAGCCGCTGAAGCAATTGCCGCAGCATGTGGTCGAGAAGACCAAGCGCGATTTCCGCGACGATCACCTCTACAACGGCCCAAGCCCGTCGCAACGGCATTTCGATGCGCTGAAGCGGATGCTGGACCGCAAGGAGCCGGACTACGCGACGTAGCCGCAGGTAGCGAGGCGCAACCGCAATCTCCGCTGTCGTCCCTGCGAAAGCAGGGACCCATAACCACAGGATCGAGTTGTCGAAGCGAGCTGTGGCCCCAGCTCGCTACAATTCAAGCTGCGGTGGTTATGGGTCCCGGCCTTCGCCGGGACGACACTGGTTTTGTGGCGACGGAATCGCCGCAGCTACTGGCTCGCCCACACGACGCGCGCGATCCACGTGACCTCCTCGGCATCGAGCATGCGGTCGGGATGCTCCGGATTGAGTGACGCGAGTTCCAGCACCTTGCCAGTGCGCCGCTTCAGCTCCTTCACCATCACCTCGCCGCCGGTCGTGCGCACCACGACGCGGTCGCCGCGGCGGATCGCGGTCGCGGGTGACACCACGATGATGTCACCTTCGCGATAGGCCGGCTTCATCGAGTCGCCCTCGATCTCCAGTGCATAGGCGTGCTCGTCTGATGTCGCCGGCAGCGCCACTTCATCCCAGCCCTTGCCGGCGGGAAAGCCGCTGTCGTCGAAATAGCCGCCGGCACCGGCCTGCGCGAAGCCGAGCAACGGCACCGACTGGCCGCCGCGCGGACCATCGCCGAGCAACTGCACGAAAGTCTCCATGTTGGCATTGCTAGCGGCCAGCGCCTTGGAGAGCGATTCGGTCGACGGCCAGCGCTCGCGCCCGTCGCCGGTCACGCGCTTGGACTTGTTGAAGGTGGTGGGGTCGAGGCCGGACTGCTTGGCAAGGCCTGATGGCGACAGGCCGGCGCGTTCGGCGAGCCGGTCGAGCGCGGCCCAGACCTGCGCGTGGGTCAGCGGTCGGGCGGCTTTGGACTGTTTGGCCATCGAGGGCACCCCGGATGGTAGGAATTATTACCTGAAACTGGGCGTTTCCGCAAATCTGCCGTCGGATGTGTCCTGGCACCGCTTGAGTTGCGACGCCGCCGCCGATACGGTCCCTCGCTCGCCATATGGCGTCTGGGGCATTTCCCCTCAAATCCGGATAAAACCCCAAGAGACTCAAGGACAAAAGGGAAGGCCGGGCCGTGCCCATGATCTACAAAATCACCCCCGCTTCGGCCTGGCGCGAGGCCGAGCGGCAGGGCGTCTACCGGGGCAGTGCGGACGACCATCGCGACGGCTTCATCCATTTTTCCACCGCCTCCCAGGTGGCCGAGACCGCGCGCAAGCACTATCACGGGCAAACCGGCCTGTTCCTGGTCGCGGTCGATGCCGATGCGCTCGGCGACGCCTTGCGCTGGGAACGCTCGCGCAATGACGAATTGTTCCCGCATCTCTATGGCGAGCTCGACCTCGGCGCGGTCACCGAAATCCTCAGCCTGCGCGCGCGCTCCGATGGCGGCCACGACGTTCCGGAGCTCAAGTCGTGATCCGCGCCTTCGACGCCTTCTCGCTGCCGCTGCTGCGTTGGTTCGATCCCGAGGATGCCCATCGCATGGCGATCCAGGGCTTGAAGCTGCTGCCGCCGATCCGGCAGCGGCCGGATGATCCCAAGCTCGCGGTGCGTGCCTTCGGGCTGAACTTTCCGAACCCGATCGGCATGGCGGCGGGTTTCGACAAGAGCGCCGAGGTGCCCGACGCCCTGCTGCGGCTTGGTTTCGGCTTTGTCGAGATCGGATCGGTGACGCCGAAGCCGCAAGCCGGCAACCCGCGGCCGCGGCTGTTTCGCCTGGAGCGCGACGAAGCCGTCATCAACCGCATGGGCTTCAACAATGACGGCGAAGAAGCCGTGCTGCGCCGGCTCGCCGCGCGCGCCAGCGGCGGCGGCATCATCGGGGTCAACGTCGGGGCCAACAAGGATTCGACCGACCGCGTCGCCGACTATGTGAAGCTGATCGAGACGTTTGCTCCGGTCGCGAGCTATTTCACCGTCAATGTCTCGTCGCCGAATACGCCGGGCCTGCGCAATCTGCAGCAATCAGCGGCGCTCGACGATTTGCTGGCGCGGGTGATCGATACCCGCGAGCGCGTGCGCAAGAACGCCGGCGATTCGCCGGTGCTGCTGAAGATCGCGCCGGATCTGAGCCTCACCGAACTCGACGATGTCGTTCATATCGCCCGCTCGCGGCGCGTCGACGGCATGATCGTCGCCAACACGACGCTGGCGCGTCCCTCGACCTTGCGCGAGGAGAACCGGGCCAGGGAGCAGGGCGGCCTGTCGGGCCGTCCGCTGTTCCGCCTGTCGACGCGAATGGTGGCCGAGACTTATGTTCGCGTGGAAGGCGCATTTCCGCTGATCGGCGTCGGCGGCATCGATAGCGGCGGCGCCGCGCTGACCAAGATCCGCGCCGGCGCCAGCCTGATCCAGCTCTATTCCTCGCTGGTCTACAAGGGCATCGGCCTCGTCGACGACATCAAGCGCGACCTGTCCTCGACCTTGCTGCGCACGGGGCGCGACTCGCTGTCGGAAATCGTCGGCGCCGATGCCGCGACCATCACGGCCGAGGATTGGCCGGTGAGATAACGAAGCTCTCGTGCCCCGGATGCAGTGCAGCGCGCCGCAGTTGCGGCGTGGTGCGCTGCTGGTCCGGGGCCCATGGTCGACATAGGTCCCGGCTCTGCGGCGCGACACTTCGTGCCGCACCGCGTCCGGGACACGAGAGGCTTGGCCGAGCTACTTGAACGTCTTCCTGAGCAGTGTCGGATAGCGCAGGCCCTGCAGGCCGCCGCGCGCGACGTAGAAGCCGAGCAGCGCGATCCAGAGGCCGGTGTTGCCGAACGAGCTGAGCACCCACCATGCGGCGAGGAAGATCGCGAGCGAGGCCAGCATCAGATTGCGCATCTCGCGCGCCCAGGTCGCGCCGACATAGATGCCGTCGAAGCCGAAGGCGAACACGCCGGGCAAGGGCGCAAGGATCACGAACACCAGGAACTCGCGCGCTGAGCTGCGCACGTCCTCGCTTGTGGTCATCAAATTGATCAGCGCCGGTCCGAACAGCGCGAACAGCACTGATACGACCAGCGCAAAGCCTATACCCCACAGCAGCACCAGCCGGGTCGAATCGGCAAAGCCGCGTGCGTCGCGCGCGCCGAAGGCGCGGCCGCAGAGCTGTTGCGCGGCGTTGGCGAGGCCGTCGAGGAAGAAGGCGCTCACCAGCAGGAAATTGTTCAGTACTGAATTCGCCGCCAGCGTGACGTCGCCTTCGCGCGCGCCCTTGGCGGTGAAGAACAGGAACACGACGATCAACGCCGCGGTGCGGACCATGATGTCGCGGTTGACGGCCAGCATGCGCATCAGCTTGGCGCGGTCGAACAGCGTGGCCGCCGGCACCGCGAAGCCGCCTTGCGAGATCCGCCATGCCACCACGATGCCGGCAGCGAAGCCGGTCGTCTCGGCAAGCACGGCGGCGATCGCGGCACCGGCGATCCCCGCGCCGTAGACCTGCACCAGCAGCACGGTTGCCGCCATGTTGATCAAATTGATCACGATCTGCAGGATAAGCGCCAGATTGGCGCGCGCCTGCCCGACCAGCCAGCCCAGGATGACGTAATTGGCGAGCGCCAGCGGCGCCGACCAGATCCGGATCATGAAATAGCTCTTGGCTGCGCGCGTGACGCCTTCGCTGCCGCCCATCAGCTGGAACGTGACAGCGGCCAGCGGCACCTGCAGCGCGATCAGCGCAGCGCCGACCAGGCCGGCGACGATGAAGCCGCGCACCAGGATCGCGGCATATTCCTGCGGTTCGCCCGCGCCTTGAGCCTGCGCGGTGAAGGCCAGCGTGCTCATGCGCAGGAAGGCGAACAGCCAGAACAGGCAGTCGAAGATCACCGAGGCCATCGCCACCCCGCCGAGCAGCGCGGCATCGTCAAGCCGGCCGATCGCCGTCGTCGAGACGATGCCGATCAGCGGCGTGGTCAGGTTGGCGACCATCGCGGGACCGGCGATGGCGAATACCTGGCGCGTCGTGATCTTTGGGTGGGCGGGTGCGTGCATGGCTACAGTTGCAAGGAATATGCGCTTCTATCGCGACATCCCTCGCGCGACCATGCCGGAATTGTACTCAGAGCAATGCGGTGGCGGAGGGGCGGGTGACCTGCAAGGCAATTGCATGGTCAGAACACCACGACCATGCCGTCGCTCGCCGCCGTGTAGGGCAGGCTGCCGACGCGGCTGAGCATGTCGTCGCTCATATGGGTCAGCACCACGCGCCTGGCGTTGATGGCCGGCAAATGCGCTTCCAGCGTTTTCAGGCTGAGATGGTTCTTGACCATCTTGTCGTAGGTATAGGCCTCGGCGATGAAGAGGTCGGCGTTCTGCGCGGCCGGGATCAGCGCATCGGTCCACTCGGTGTCGGCGCTGTAGCTGACGACGCGGCCTTCCGCCTCGATGCGATAGGCGAGAAATGGCCCGCCGGATTCGCCATGCACGACAGGATAGGGCGTCACCGTCACCTCGCCGAAGCTGCGCTGCGCCTGCGGTGCGAGCGTGACGACGGACAGATCGAAGCGCTGTTTGGTTTTGGAGGAATGCTCGAACATCACCTCCATCACCTCCGGCAATTTCGTTTCGATGCCTTGCGGCCCGGCGATCACCAGCGGCCGGGTGCGGCGAGAGAATTGCGCGTCGAGCAGGAAGAACGGCAGGCCGGCAAAATGATCGCCGTGGAAATGCGTGATCAGGATCAGGTCGATCGCGTCGCGGTCGATCTCGAGCCGCTTCAGCGCCGGCAGCGAGGACGCGCCGCAATCGATCAGGAAATTGGCGCGCTGGCCGCTGACATGGAAGCAGGTGTTGAAGCGGCCTCCGGAGCCGAATGCATCGCCGCAGCCGACAAATTGCAATTGCATCGGCTGCGGGTGCTCCTTTGGATCAGCGGCCGCGCGGCGCGCCGAACAGCCGCGACAGCAGCCAGATCGGGATCACGATCACGGCGCCGAGCAGGAAGTAGCGCCAGGCCCAGTTGATCGCATCGAAGCCGAAATCCCAGATGGTCTGGAACAGCCTGCGGACGCTGTTGAGGATATTCCACGGGTCGAGGCCGATCGCGGCAAGCACGACGCCGACCAGGATCGAGAGCAGGATCAGCCGGAACGCCACCGAGAGCGGCGATCCGCCGAGAAAGCGGTACAGGCCGTCACTCTGGCCGCCGGCCGGCAAGTCCCTGACGTCGTTCGGCATCTGTCTCTCCTGGCGGAATCGCGCACATTATAGGTCACGGCGCAGCACATGGGAAACCCGCGAGCTGCGATCAATGGCTGCCATGCGGCTTGCGGGTTTAACTTCCTGTCATGGAGATTAACATCCGTTCAAGTGTCTCAAGCCGGTCGGCTTCGTCAGGCTTCTTGTCCCAGCGCAGGCGGCTGATCCGGGGAAAGCGCATCGCGACGCCGGATTTGTGACGCGGCGAGCGTTGCAAGCCCTCGAAGGCGACTTCCAGCACCAGCCCCTGATCCGGCTCGTGCACGACATGCCGCACCGGACCGAACTTCTCGGTGGTGTTGCGGCGGACGAAGCGATCGATCTGCAAGAGTTCCTCGTCGGTGAAGCCGAAATAGGCTTTGCCGACCGGCACCAGCTCGTCGCCGGCCTCGCCACTTGTCCAGACCCCGAACGTGTAGTCGGAATAATAGGACGAGCGCTTGCCGTGACCGCGCTGGGCATACATCAGCACCGCATCGATGATGTGCGGATCGCGCTTCCATTTCCACCACGGGCCCTTCGGTCGCCCGGGCAGATAGGGCGCGTCGCGCCGCTTCAGCATCACGCCTTCGACCGCGTCGGCATCGTCGCCGGCGCCCGCACTCTTCGGATCGGCGCGCGCCGCGGCCAGTTCTTCCCAGCTCGCGAACGGGACCGTCGGCGACAGATCGATGCGCGGATCATCCAGCTTGGCGACGAAGGCTTCGAGATGCGCGCGGCGTTCGGTGAAGGGTAGCTCGCGCAAATCGTTTTCGCCGTCGCCGAGCAGGTCGTAGGCGCGTAAGTGGATCGGAAACTCCTTGATCAGTTTCGGCGAGACAACCTTGCGGTTCAGCCGCTGCTGCAACACGTTGAAGGTCTGCACGCGGCCGTCGCGGAGCACCAGCAATTCGCCGTCGATCGCGCCGGGCAGATGCAGCGACGGCACGAGGTCGGGGAAGCTGCCGGTGATGTCCTCGCCGGTGCGTGAATAGAGCCGTGCCTGGATGTGGCCGCGCGCGTCGCGGCCGGCGACAGCCTGCACGCGGATGCCGTCCCACTTCCATTCCGCGCTGAAATCGGCGGCGTCGAGATTGGCGAAATCGCTGTCCTCGATCGCATGCGCCAGCATCACCGGGCGGAACGGCACAGGGTCCAGGTTGACCGGCTTGTCGCCGCGGCCTTCGAGCCAGGCGAACAGGTCGAGATAGGGCGGCGACAGGCCCGGCCACATCAGCTCGATCTCGTGCGGGTCCTTAGTCCCGAGCGCCGCCGCCGCCGTCTTCGCCAGCCGCGCCGAGATCCCGATCCGCATCGCACCGGTGACGAGCTTCAGCAGCGCCCAGCGCCCGGTCTCGTCGAGCTCGTCCAGCCAGCGCGCCAGCTGCGCCGGCAACTCGGCCTTGCCGAGCGTGCGCAGCGTGGTGACGACGTCGGTGAGCGTGGGAGGCGGCGGGTTGTTGTGAGTTCGCGGAGTCTCATTGCTATCTCGCCTGCGGTACCCCTCTCCCTGACCCTCCCCCGCAAGGGGGGAGGGAACCCTTCCTCCGGTGCGTCCCTCACCTGCGTCAATTATATCGCCGTGAGGTGAGCACGACGGTTGGGCTCCCTCCCCCCTTGTGGGGGAGGGTTGGGGAGAGGGGTGGCCCCGGAAAGATTCGCTGTGAGATGCATCAGTCGCCTTCGGCCACATCAGCGCGACGGTTTCGGAGAGATCGCCGACGTAGTCATAGGAATAGCCAAACAGCACCGGGTCGGCGCGTTCGGTGATCAGGTCGCGGATCAAGCCCGGCTTGGCGTGCTTGAACGACAGCGCGCCGGTGAGCGCCGCCAGCGCGTAGCCGCGGTCGGGATCCTCGGTCTCGCGGAAATAGGCAACCAGCAGCTTGATCTTGTTGTTGCGGCCCGGCTCATAGGCAAGGCGGTCGAGCAGCTCGGCAAAGCGGTTCATGGCTTCTTGGTCTCGCCGACGGGCTGGCCTTCGCCGGTGGGCTCCGCCTCGCCGGTGACCGCGGCCGTCTCGCCCTCGTCCTCATCGCCATAGCCGACCAGATCGAGCGGCCGCGCGGCAAGACCCTTGCTCTTGCACCAATGCACCAGCGCGTCTTCCTGGCCGTGGGTGACCCAGATCTCGCCTGCACCGGTCGCGGCAATCGTCGCCGTCAGCCCCTCCCAGTCGGCGTGATCGGAGATCACCAGCGGCAGCTCGATGCCGCCCTGCCGGGCCCGGGCGCGCACGCGCATCCAGCCCGAGGCGAAGGCCGTGACCGGATCGGGGAAGCGCCGCGTCCAGACGTCGGAGGTCGCGCTCGGCGGCGCCAGTGTGATGGTGCCGGCAAGCTCGGCCTTCTTCATGCCGCGCACCGACCGGAGTTCGCCGAGCGGAATGCCGCGTTCCTGATAGTAATAGGTGATCTTCTCCATTGCGCCGTGCAGATAGATCGGCGCGTCGTAGCCGGCCTCGCGCAGCAGCGCGATGACGCGCTGCGCCTTGCCGAGCGAATAGGCGCCGACCAGATGCGCGCGCTCCGGAAACAGTTTGACGGAGGCCAGCAGCTTCTTCACCTCGTCGGCGGCATCGCCATGGCGAAACACGGGCAGACCGAAGGTCGCCTCCGTGATGAAAACGTCGCAGGGCACCAGCTCGAACGGCGAGCAGGTCGGGTCGCGCGCGTCCTTGTAGTCGCCGGAGGCGACGATGCGGGTGTCCTGGCAGGTGACCGATATCTGGGCGGAGCCCAACACATGCCCGGCGGGATGAAATGTCACCGTGACGTCGCCGAGCCTGATCTCCTCGCCGTAAGCGACCGCCTGCGTCGTGCCGGCGAAATTCTCGCCATAGCGCAGCCGCATCATGTCGAGCGTTTCTTGCGTCGCGAGAACCGCGCCATGACCCGCCCGCGCATGGTCGGAATGGCCATGCGTGATCAGCGCCCGTTCGACCGGCCTGACAGGATCGATGTGGAAGCCGCCGGGCTTGCAGCAAAGCCCGGCCGGGACGGGCATCAGGATGTCTTGCGGGCGCATTGCCGCAATATAGGTGCTCCATCGGCGATGTTTAGCGGTCGCGAGCGGGCTTGACCGGCGCTTCCATCTCCGGAAAGAGTCCGTGCTTTGATGGATGGCCGGACCCCGGCCCAGATGGTTCCTTAGAAAGCGAATGGCCCCCCGCCTGTTTCTGTCCTCCGGCGACCTCGTTGCCGACCGCCGCTACGAGTTCGCGCGCGACCTGCAATTGAAGGGCGATCTGCCGGCTGCCGCCGAGCTGCTCGAACAGGCCATCGAGCTGGTGCCGAAATTCCCGTCGGGCTGGTACACGCTGGGCAAGATCCGCCTCGAGCTCGGCCAGCGCGAGGCCGCGATCGCAGCCTTCCGCGCCGCGCGCGATGCCGATCCCGACGACCGCCATGGCGCCGGCCTGCATTTGATGCAGCTCGGCGTCGAGGCCGTCGGCGCGATGCCGCCGGGCTATGTGCAGACGTTGTTCGATCAATATGCGCCGCGTTTCGAGGCCGCGCTGGTCGGCGATCTCGGCTATCGCGGCCCGGCGCTGCTGTTCAAGGCGGTGTTGTCGGTGCGCGCTTCTGCGAAGAAGCCGGCGTTCTTCAAGCGTGCGATCGATCTCGGCTGCGGCACCGGCCTTGCGGCCGCTGCATTCGCGCAGCACGTCGATCGCTTCATCGGTATCGACCTGTCGCCGCGCATGATCGACAAGTCACGCGCCACGGGATTCTATGCCGAGCTCGAGGTCGACGACATGCTGAAGGGCATTTCAGGCAAGCCGGACGCCAGCGCCGAATTGATCCTGGCTGCGGACGCGATGGTCTATGTCGCCGATCTCGCGCCGGTGCTCACTGAAGCCGCGCGCGTGCTGGTCGGAGGCGGCGTGCTCGCTTTCACCACGGAGACCCATGACGGCGAGGGCGTCATCCTCGGCGAGGGGCTGCGCTACGCCCACAGCGCGGCCTATGTGCGCGCTTCCGTCGCGGCCGCCGGGCTGACGCTGGCTCTGCTCGACGATCTCTCGGCGCGCAATGAGGACAACATCCCGGCGCCCGGGCTTGTCGCCGTCGCGACCAAGGCGTGACGCGCTTACCCTCCCCTGGAGGGGGAGGGTCGGTTCGCATGAAGCGTAGCGAAATGCGAAGCGGGGTGGGGTGATCTCTCAACACGGGCAGCGCTGAGGTGGAGAGACCTTCACCCCACCTCGCCGCTCATTGCATTCGCGTCGATCCTCCCCCTCCAGGGGAGGATAAGAGCGCGATCCCATACATCGCTCCCAACTTGAGTCTACACGCTACGCATTTGCCGTGACGCGGCATTGCGCCGCAAAGCGGTGACTTCGCGCTTGCCCGGCGCAAGGCGGAATGCGAGAGCTTTTCGCCTCAGGGAGAGAAACAATGAAAAAACCTACACGGCGCGAGTTCGGCGCCACCGCATTGTCCGTGATCGCAGCGTCCGTGCTGCCTGCGCCGTTCGTCCGGGCCGCCGACAAGAAGTACGATCCGGGCGCGAGCGATTCCGAGATCAAGCTCGGCCAGACCGTGCCGCATTCCGGTCCCGGCTCGCTCTATGGCGTGCTCGGCCGCGTCGGCGAAGCCTATTTCCAGATGCTGAACGACAAGGGCGGCATCAACGGCCGCAAGGTGAAATTCCTCACCATGGACGACGCCTACAGCGCGCCGAAATGCGTCGAGGCGACGCGCCGCCTGGTCGAGCAGGAGGAGGTGCTGGCGCTCTATGGCTCGCTCGGCACCGCGCCGCAGACCGCCGTGCACAAATATCTCAATTCCAAGGGCGTACCGCAGTTGCTGCTCAACACCGGCGCCTCGAAATGGAACGATCCGAAGAACAATAAATGGACCATGGCGGGCTTGCCGCTCTATCCGACCGAAGCCCGCATCCTGGCCAAGCACGTCGTCAGCGTGAAGCCGAACGCGAAGATCGGCATCCTCTACCAGAACGATGATTTCGGCCGCGACTTCCTCGGTCCGTTCAAGAAGGTGCTGGCCGATGCCGGCGGCAAGGCACAGGTGATCATGGAGCAGACCTACGATCTCACCGATCCGACGGTCGATTCCCAGCTCATCAATCTGTCGAAGTCGGGTGCCGACGTTTTCTACAACATCACCACCGGCAAGGCGACGTCGCAGTCGATCCGCAAGGTGGCCGAGCTCGGCTGGAAACCGCTGCAGCTGTTGTCGGCGGGCTCGACCGGCCGCTCGATCCTGAGCGCCGCGGGCCTCGAGAACGCCAAGGACATCGTCGCGATCCGCTACAACAAGGAAGTCGGCGTGCCTCGCTACGAGAAGGATGCCGATGTGGTCGCGTTCGAGGAGCTGCGCAAGAAGTACCTGCCGAACATCGATCCTGATAACACCATCGCCTTCGCCGGCTACGGCCAGGCGGCGACGATGGGTGAAATCCTGCGCCGCTGCGGCGACGATCTGACCCGCGCCAACGTGCTGAAGCACGCCACCACGCTGGCCGGCTTCCACTCGCCCTATTTCCTCGACGGCATCAACTACAGCTATACGCCCGACGACTACACGCCGATGAAGACGCTCTATGTCTCGATCTTCAACGGCAAGGACTGGGACCTCCTGGGCGAGCCGATGACGGAGTAGGGGGAGCACGATCAAGAACCGAACTTTCCTCTATCTCTCTCCGCCTGTCGCGGCGAGAGGTAGAGGCTACCTTCAGGCTGCCGCGCTTCAGGCCGATCTCATCGCGGTCCATCCCAATTCCTGATACGCTGCCGCCATAATTCAGGTCCGAAAGCGGCAGGCGTAAGGTCCAGGAGAAAATCGATGAGGGAAGCGGCCAGCCGCACGGCAATGGCGACGTCGCTTATGAGGGCGCTGCATTCGCGATCCGACGTGTCTCCTCTTTTGGATGACCCTTGGGGCGATCGCCTTATTCCCAACTCCGAACGCGACAGAATGAGTCAGCGGATCCTGGCTCGCATGAATTCAGAGGCCCGTGCGCGCGCCTTGCTGACGCCGGATTCGATCCTGGATGAATTCCTGCGAACCAATGCCGCCTACCCCGGAGTAGTGATCCGCTCCCGATACGCCGAGGATGCGCTGAGGCAGACCGCGGACAGGGGCGTGCGCCAATATGTCCTGATCGGCGCCGGCTTCGACAGCTTCGCGCTTCGCCGCCCGGCCTTTTCCGATGCTCTCGACATCTTCGAAATCGACCACCCGGCGACGCAGCTGATGAAGATTGAGCGCATCAAGGAATGCGGCGTCTCGCTTCCCGAGTCGGTGCACTTCATTGCGGCCGACCTCGCCAAGGAGGATCTCGCAACCGCCCTGACCCGCTCCTCGTTTCAGCGGAACGAGACAGCATTCTTCTCGTTGCTTGGCGTTACGGTGTATCTGACGCGGGAAGCCAATTTGGCGACCCTGCGTGCTGTGGCGACCTGCGGCTCCGAGGGAAGCGAACTTGTCTTCACCTATGTCGACCAAATCGAGTTTGCCCCGGGTGGGTCGCGGTCGCATCACAATCAAAATGCCCAGGCGGTCGCGACGATGGGCGAACCCTATGTGTCGGGATTCGATCCCAGGGAGATTGCGAAGGATTTGGCGGACGTCGGCTTCGAGCTGGTCGAAGACTTGGATGGAAATGCGATGTCCGAGCGCTATTCAGGAACGCGCGCGAATGTCCTGCAACCGCCTGCAAGCCTGCACATCGTGCGGGCGCGTGTGCGGCCGAGGCCGTGCTTCGGCGCAGGCGGTTTAGGGGCCTGAATCACGCCCAGTCAAGGGCAATCTCGAACTGCCGGTGGAAGGCATATTCAAGCGCCGTCTTGCATTCCCAGGCTGTCCCACCCTCGACGAAACCGCCTGAACCACCTACCTCTTGGGCGTGTCGACGCTCGATCTCTTTTCCGTTCCGCCGTCGGAAACGGCCGATCTCTTGCCGCGCCGGTTTCGCGACTGGTTCGCTTCGCGCGGCTGGTCGCCGCGCGAGCATCAGCTCGCGCTGCTGGCAAAGGCGCGCGAGGAGCGTTCGGCGCTGCTGATTGCGCCCACCGGTGCGGGCAAGACGCTGGCGGGGTTCTTGCCGACGCTGGTGGAGTTGAGTGGGGAGAACGAGGCGAGAGACGGAAAGCTTTTGTCGCATACTCGATCGCCACCTCCCCCCTTGCGGGGGAGGTCGACGTCCTCTGACGCGCAATCGCGCGTCGGGGGGCGGCGGGAGAGGGGTATGCCGCTTGCTCCGAACGATGCGGCTTACCCCTCTCCCCAGCCCTCCCCCGCAAGGGGGGAGGGAGCCCTACCAGCAAGCGCAGCGGAACCAAGAAGGACTCTCATCTCCACCGGCCGATCGGTTCGCCGCAGCGGCGGGCTGCATACGCTCTACATCTCGCCGCTGAAAGCGCTCGCGGTCGACATCGCGCGCAATCTGGAGACGCCGGTTGCCGAGATGGGGCTGCCGATCAAGATCGAGACCCGCACCGGCGACACGCCGGTGTCGCGGCGGCAGCGGCAGCGGCGCTATCCGCCGGACATTCTGCTCACCACGCCGGAACAGCTGGCGCTGCTGCTCGCCTCCGACGACGCGCCTTTCCTGTTCTCCTCGCTGAAGCGCGTCGTGCTCGACGAGTTGCATGCGCTGGTCACCTCCAAGCGCGGCGATCTGCTGTCGCTCGGGCTCGCGCGGCTCTGGACCATCGCGCCGCAAGCGCGTGCCATCGGTCTCTCGGCGACGGTGGCCGAACCTGAACAGCTGGCGCGTTTCCTGGTGCCGCAGCCGGGCGGCGAGAGCGTGTCTGCCGACGTCGTGATCGCCGGCGGTGCCGCGCCGCCGGTGGTCGAGATGCTCGACACCCGCGAACGGCTGCCGTGGTCCGGCCACAGTGCGCGCCACGCGCTGCCCGAGGTCTACGAGCTGATCAAGCGCAACAAGACCACGCTGGTGTTCGTCAACACCCGCAGCCAGGCCGAGATGCTGTTCCAGGATCTGTGGCGCATGAACGACGACGGGCTCGCGATCGCGCTGCATCACGGCTCGCTCGACGTCGCGCAGCGCCGCAAGGTCGAGGACGCGATGGCCGCGGGCCGGCTGCGCGGCGTGGTCTGCACCTCCTCGCTCGATCTCGGCGTCGACTGGGGCGATGTCGACCTCGTCATCAATATCGGCGCGCCGAAAGGCTCGTCGCGGCTGATGCAGCGGATCGGCCGCGCCAACCACCGCTTCGACGAGGCATCGCGCGCCGTGCTGGTGCCGGCCAACCGGTTCGAGGTGCTGGAATGCGCCGTCGCGATCGATGCCATCGCCGAGAATGCGCAGGACACGCCGCCCTTGCGCACGGGCGCGCTCGACGTGCTGGCCCAGCACGTGCTCGGCTGCGCCTGCGGCAAGCCGTTCCTGTCCGCCGAACTCTATGATGAGGTCAGGACCGCAGCGCCCTACGCAGCACTGGCGCGGACCGATTTCGATGACGTCGTCGACTTCGTCGCGACCGGCGGCTATGCGCTGAAAACCTATGAGCGTTTCGCGCGGATCAAGCAGGACAAGCAGGGCCGCTGGCGCGTCACCAATCCCAAGGTGCGGCAGAGCTACCGCCTCAATGTCGGCACCATCGTCGAGGAGACCATGCTGAAGGTGCGGCTGGTGCGCTCGCGCGCCGGCGGCAGCGGTTCGACCGGCGCGATCGCCCGCGGCGGCCGGATGCTCGGCGAGATCGAGGAGGTCTTCATCGAGGGGCTCGTGCCCGCCGACACTTTTGTCTTTGGCGGCGAGGTGGTGCGCTACGAGGCGCTGGTCGAGGACCAGGTCTATGTCTCCCGCGCCAATGATAAGGATGCAAAAGTCCCGTCCTATATGGGCGGCAAGTTTCCGCTCTCGACCTATCTCGCCGAACGCGTCCGGAAACTGCTCGACAACAGCCGGGCCTGGAACGGATTGCCGGATCAGGTGCACGACTGGCTATCGCTGCAGCGGAAGTTCTCGCGCGTCCCGGCAGCGCGCGAGCTGCTGGTGGAAACCTTTCCGCGCGGCGGCAGTCATTATCTGGTCTGCTATCCCTTCGAGGGCCGGCTGGCGCATCAGACGCTCGGCATGCTGCTGACGCGCCGGCTGGAACGCGCTCGCGCCCGTCCGCTCGGCTTCGTCGCCAATGAATATGCGCTCGCGGTGTGGGGCGTCGGCGATCTCTCCTTCATGATCCGGCACGGCAAGCTCGACCTCAACGCGCTGTTCGATCCCGACATGCTCGGCGACGATCTCGAAGCGTGGCTCGCGGAATCCGCGCTGATGAAGCGCACCTTCCGCAACTGCGCCATCATTTCCGGACTGATTGCGCGCCGCTTCACCGACGAGGAGAAGTCGCGCCGCCAGGTGCTGTTCTCGACCGATTTGATCTACGACGTGCTGCGCAAGCACCAGGCCGACCACGTGCTGCTGCGCGCCGCGCGCGGCGATGCCGCCACGGGATTGCTCGATCTCCGCCGCCTCAGCGACATGCTTTCGCGCATCCACGGCCGAATCACCCACAAGGATCTCGACCACGTTTCTCCGCTTGCCGTGCCCGCGCTGCTGGAAATCGGCCGCGAGTCAGTTTATGGCGAAGCATCCGACGAGCTTCTGGCCGAGGCGGCCGAGGAACTCGTGCGGGAGGCGATGACGTAATACTGGCACTGTGGGGAACAGGACGTGACGGCAAGCGCGCTAGCTTTGCGGGACGGTGACGAGATGCGCGTTTCGAGGGTCACGGTGGCGGATGTCGGCTTCGTGGCGGATTGCTCCGGCGCGCTGTTCTGGGAAGAGCGGAGCCTGCTCGTGGTGTCCGACCTGCATCTGGAAAAAGGCTCGAGCTTTGCTGCCCGCGGTGTGCTGCTGCCGCCTTACGACACGGTGGCGACGTTGAGCCGGCTCGCCGCCGTCATCGCGCGGCACGATCCGCGGCAGGTGATCGCGCTCGGTGACAGCTTTCACGATCGCGATGCGCATGCGCGCCTGTCGGAGCCGGATCGCGAGGCGCTCGCGGCGCTGCAAGTGCGGCGCAACTGGATCTGGATCTCGGGCAATCACGATCCGGCGCTGCCGCCCAGTCTCGGCGGCGTGGTCGCAACCGAGGTCGCGATCGGCCCGATCGTGTTTCGCCATGAGCCGACCGGTGCTGCCGGCGAGATCGCCGGGCACCTTCACCCCAAGGCACGAGTGCCGACCCGCGGGCGCTCGATCGAGCGGCGTTGTTTTGCCTCCGACGGCGAGCGCGCGGTGATGCCGGCCTTCGGCGCCTACACCGGGGGCCTCAGCATCCGCGACGCCGCGTTCGCGCGGATTTTCGGATCGCCGGGGTTCATGGCCTACGTGCTCGGTGACAACCGTGTGCATGCGTTCGCGGCGTCGCGGTGTTATTGACGGTCGTGACCAGTCCACTCCAGCTTGCCATCATTCTCCGTGTCGTCCCGGGCAAGCGAAGCGCGACCCGGGACCCATAACCACAGGGCTTCGTTGTTGAACAAGGCTGTGGCTCCAGCCTGCCCTCTCACCACGCCCTGTGGTTATGGGTCCCTGCTTTCGCAGGGACGACGGTGGAGTAGCGGTGCGGTCGCTGCCTACGCCGCCTTCGCCTGCACGCTCTCGCAATACTCTGCCAGCCGATCCGCCAGCCGTAGCGTTGCGGGGCTGGCTTCGGGGGTGGCGACAAGGGCGACTTCGGTCCGCTCGATCGGCGCAAAGCCATCCTTTGCCGTCAGCACGCGATGCTCGGCCTGGATAGACATCTCCGACAGGATGCTTAAGCCCAAGCCCGCGGCGACCGCGGCCTGGATGCCGGCGAGGCTGGAGGAGGTGTAGGCCATGTGCCAGTTGCGGCCGGCGCGTTCCAGCGCATGGATGGCATGGGCGCGATAGAGGCAGCCTGAGCCGAAGCCGATCAGCGGCACCGAACCGGTCGTCGTGTCGCGTGGATGGCTCTTGCTGGTGACCCAGTGCACCCGTTCCGGCCACACCGCGATGCCGCCCTTCTCGCTGGCGGCGCGCTTGATCAGCGCGAGGTCGAGATCGCCGCGCTCCAGGTCGCGGTACAGGAACAGGCTCTGGCCCGAGCGCACGTCGAGCCGCAGAGTCGGATGGCTGCGCGCGAAGGTCGCGAGCAATCTCGTCAGCCGGTAGGCGGCAAAATCCTCGGTGATGCCGATCCGGATCGCGCCTTCGCTGCCGGGGCGCGAGAGCACGTCGCGGGCTTCTTCCGCGAGTGACAACAGCCGCCGCGCATAGGTCAGCAGCCGCTCGCCGGCCTCCGTCGGGGTGACGTCCTTGCCGCTGCGGATCAGGAGCGGCTGGCCGACATCCTCCTCCAGGCGCTTGATCTGCTGGCTCACCGTCGATTGCGTGCGGTGGACGCGCTCTCCGGCGCGGGTGAAGCCGCCGGCATCGACCACCGAGACGAAACTGCGCAAGAGCTCCAGGTCGAGCATCGCAGCCTCCATTCATAAACCCACTGGAGATCAGTCTATCATTTAATTTCCAAATATCAAGGTGCGGGCCTAGATCAGGGGCAGAGGAGAACCCCCATGTCTGTTGCCCCCGCTGTCGCGATGCCCCGCACCCGCTTCAACACGTTGCCATTGTTGATCGCCTTGTTCTGCCTGTTGTGGAGCTACGCCTTCGTCGCCGGCAAGATCGGCGTCACCGATTGCCCGCCGCTGATCCTGCTCGCCGCGCGATTCTCGCTCGCCGGCGTCCTAATCCTCGGCATCTCCATGCTGCGCCGGGATCAATGGGACCTTACCTGGCGCGACGCGGCGGTGTTCGCCGTGATCGGCGTCGCCAACAACGCCCTCTACCTCGGCCTCGGCTATACCGGCCTGAAGACGGTCTCGGCCGGCCTCGGCGCGCTGATCGTCTCGGCCAACCCGGTCTTCACCGCCATGCTGGCGGCGATGTTCCTCGGCGAGAGCATGACCCTGCGCAAGGTGATTGGTCTCCTGCTCGGCATCGCCGGCGTCGCCTTCATCGTCTGGCATCGCCTCAAGGTCGGCACCGACAGCCCGCACGGCATCCTGTTCACGTTGGCCTCGCTCGCCTCGATCGTCGCCGGCACCATGTTGTTCAAGTTGCTGGCGCCGAAGGGCAGCCTGTGGATCGGCAACGGCATCCAGAACATCGCCGGCGGCCTTGCGGTGATGCCGTTCGCCTTCACGCTCTCGAACGTCGGCGACATCGTACCCAGCATGCGGCTTGCCGGAGCCTTCGCCTTCCTCGTGCTCGGCGGTTCGATCCTCGCCTATCTGCTCTGGTTTCATCTCCTGAAAGTGTGTGGCGCGACCGCCGCGAGCGCCTATCACTTCCTGATGCCGCCGCTCGGCATGCTGTTCGCCTATCTCGTGCTCGGCGAGCATGTCGAATTTCGCGATCTGCTCGGGATCGTTCCGGTCGCGCTCGGCATTTACCTGGTGACCCGCCCCGCGGCGGCTTCGCCCAAGAGGAGTGTAACGTGAGCATGACCATCACCCTGATCGGGGGCCCGACCGCCCTGATCGAGATCGACGGGTTCCGCCTGCTCACCGATCCGACCTTCGATGCACCCGGCGACTATCAACTGCCGCATGTGAAACTGGAGAAGCTGACGGGACCCGCACTCAGCGCGGGTGACGTCGGCGAGATCGACGCGGTGCTGCTGAGTCACGATCAGCATTCCGACAATCTCGATCATTCTGGCCGGGATTTCCTTAAAAGTTCAAAGCGCGTGCTGACGACGGAGGCCGGCGCCAAGCGGCTCGGCGGCAGCGCCGAGGGTTTTGCGCCCTGGGCCACGACCACACTGACGAAGGGCGGCCGGACGCTTACCATCACTGCGACGCCGGCGCGGCACGGGCCCGCGGGCATCGAGCCGTTGTCCGGCGACGTCATCGGCTTTGTCCTGGAGCCGGCGAAGCCCGGCCGTCCGGTCTACGTCAGCGGCGACACCACCTGGTTCGACGGCGTCGCCGAGGTCGCGCGGCGCTTTGCCTGCGGCGTGGTGCTGCCGTTCGCGGGCGCGGCGCAGACCCGCGGGCCGTTCCATCTCACCATGGACACCAACGACACGATCGAGACCGCGCGCGCCTTTGCGGACGCGGTCATCGTCCCCGTTCATACCGACGGCTGGGCGCATTTCCGGCAGAACGCGGCTGACCTGCGTGCGAGTTTCGATACGCTCGGTTTCGGCCGCCGTCTGCGCATCCTCACGCCCGGCGTCGCCACGGTCATCGAGGGATAGGTTTCATTCCAGGAACCTTGGCGGCATTCGGCCCGTTGTCAGACGGCTGGAACCCGACATGACGCGGCAAGAGACGATCTCCCGACACGACAAGGATGAAGATGCGCCGGCGGCGAAGCCGCGGCGCGAGCCGTTCAGCTTCAGCCGCGTCGTGAAGTCGCTCGGCCCCGGCCTGATCACCGGCGCCTCCGACGACGATCCGTCGGGCATCGGCACCTACAGCCAGGCCGGCGCGCAACTCGGCTACGGCATCGGCTGGACCATGCTGCTGACGTTCCCGCTGATGAGCGCGATCCAGGAGATTTCGGCGCGGGTCGGCCGTGTCACCGGGCACGGCATAGCGGGCAATGTCTGCCGGCATTATCCGGGTTGGCTGCTGATCATCGTGGTGACGCTGCTGTTCATCGCCAACACCGTCAATATCGCCGCCGACCTCTCGGCCATGGCGGATGCGACCAAGCTCCTGATCGGCGGTCCGGCCATCCTCTATGTGGTGCTGTTCGGCGTGACCTCGGTCGCCGCCCAGATCTTCATGAACTACCGGCGCTACGTCGCCGTCCTGAAATGGCTGACGCTTAGCCTGTTCGCCTATGTCGCGGCGCTCGCCTTTGCCAAGGTGTCATGGATGCAGGCGCTGGCCGGCGTGCTCGTTCCGCGCCTGACCTGGAGCTCCGATTATTTCACCACCATCGTGGCGATCTTCGGCACAACCATCTCGCCTTATCTGTTCTTCTGGCAGGCCTCGCAGGAGGCGGAGGAGCAGCGGGTCGACGTCACCAAGCATCCGTTGATCGAGAAAGCTTACGGCGTACGGAAGGAATTTTCCCGCATTCGTGCCGACACCATCACCGGCATGGCGTTCTCCAACCTGATCGCGCTGTCGATCATCGTCACCGCCGCCGCATCGCTGCACGCCGCCGGCAAGACCGATATCCAGACCTCGGCGCAGGCCGCCGAAGCGTTGCGCCCGATCGCCGGGCCGTTTGCCGAGGTGATCTTCGCACTCGGCATCGTCGGCACGGGCCTGCTGGCGATCCCGGTGCTCGCAGGCGCGACGGCGTATGCCGTCGGCGAGGGCCGGCGATGGCCGGTCGGACTGGCACGCAAGCCGAAGGAGGCGATCGCGTTCTATTCGGTGCTGGCGCTGTCGGGCGGCATCGGCATCGCGCTCAACTTCACCCCGATCGATCCGATCTCGGCGCTGTACTGGAGCGCGGTCGTCAACGGCGTGCTTGCCGTGCCCGTGATGGTGCTGCTGATGGTCATGGCCCGCCACAAGGAGGTGATGGGACGCTTCGTGATCGGCGGGTGGCTCTACTGGCTCGGCTGGCTCTCGACCGCGGCGATGGCGCTCAGCGTGATCGCGATGGGGGTCGGGGTACTTGTTTGATCATTGCGGTCAGAACAGCGAGCTGTCGATCTTCGTCGTCGACTTGACCTTTCGCAGGATGATGGTCGTGCGGTAGCTCGCGATATCGGTGTCCGGATGCATCAGGCGGTCGAGGATGAACGATTGATAGCTCGCGAGATCTGAGGACACGACCCGCAGCGCGTAGTCCCAATCGCCGGCGATCATGCAGCATTCGACGACCTCCGGAAGGTTGATGACCTTCTTCTCGAAACGCGCGAAGGATTCCCTGTTCTGCTGCTTGAGGCGGACTTCGACGATCACGTCGAACCCGAGTCCAACTCGCGCAGCGTCCACCAGCGCCACATACGAATTGATGACGCCGGTCTCTTCCAGGGTCCGGACGCGTCGCATGCAGGGGGCAGACGAGAGGCCGATCCGTTCGGCCAGCTCGAGATTGGTGATGCGCCCCTCGGCTTGCAGCACATCGAGGATTTTGCGGTCCATCTCGTCGATCACGATCGTGGTTCCCATTTCTTTCGCATTTCCTGCATTTTGCGCAATTGATTGCAAAGGACGGAACAAAATGCATCTCAAATCGCAATCTCACTGCGGTGTCGCGCGCATAAGATGCCCTGCGAGGGCCTCTCGTCGCGGTGACCGAGCAGCAAGGGAACGGGTATGACCGGAAATAACGACCAATCGTTTTGGGATCGCGCGCGGCGTCACCTCATCCGCTATGGCGGGACGTTCGCGCCTGTGATCATCGAGCGCGCCTCCGGATCCTTCGTCTATGACGCCGATGGCCGCGCCATCCTGGATTTCACGTCCGGGCAGATGAGCGCGGTGCTTGGCCACGGTCACCCGGAGATCGTCAAGACCATCAGCGAGCACGCCGAACGGCTCGACCATCTGTTCAGCGGCATGCTGACGCGCCCGGTCGTCGCGCTGGCCCAACAGCTCGCGGAGCTTTTGCCGCCGGGGCTCGATCGCGTCATGCTGCTGAGCACGGGGGCTGAGTCGAACGAGGCGGCCATCAAGATGGCCAAGCTCGCCACCGGCGGTTTCGAGACCGTTGCGTTCGCGCAATCCTGGCACGGAATGACATCGGGCGCGGCCGGGGCGACCTATTCGGCCGGCCGCAAGGGCTATGGTCCGGCGCCGGTCGGCTCGCTCGCGATCCCGACGCCGAACCCCTATCGGCCCCGCTTCGGCCATGCGGCCGATTGGCGAGCCGAGCTGGCCTACGCCTTCGATCTCGTCGACCGCCAATCGACCGGATCGCTGGCCTGCATGATCGCCGAGCCGATCCTGAGCTCCGGCGGGTTGATCGATCTGCCGGAGGGCTACCTCGCCGAACTGAAGGAATTGTGCCGCGCGCGCGGCATGCTGCTGATCGTCGATGAGGCGCAGACCGGTCTCGGCAGAACCGGCGCCATGTTCGCCTTCGAGCGCGACAGCGTTGCGCCTGACATCCTGACCCTGTCGAAGACGCTCGGCGCGGGGCTGCCCTTGGCTGCGGTCATCACGTCAGCGGAAATCGAGGAGCGCTGTCACGAACGCGGTTTCCTGTTCTACACGACGCATGTGTCGGACCCGATGCCGGCCGCGGTCGGCCTGAAGGTCATCGAGATCATCCTCCGCGACCGGCTGGTCGAGCGCGCCGGGATCGCCGGCGCACGGCTGAGGGATGGGCTCCTCGCCCTTCAGAACCGGTTCGAATGCATCGGTGACGTGCGCGGACGGGGGCTGATGCAGGGCATCGAGATCGTGCGCGACCGCTTCAGCAAGGAGCCCGACGAAGCGCTGGGCACGCGTGTGTCGCAGCGCTGCCTGGAGCTCGGACTGAGCACCAACATCGTGCAATTGCCCGGCATGGGCAGCGTCTTCCGCATCGCGCCGCCGCTGACGATCAGCGACGACGAGATCGATCTCGGCCTCTCGATCCTGAGCGATGCGTTCGCGAGCGCGGCGGGCTAGATCAATCCTTGCGGAACACGATCGAGGCCATCCAGCCGGTCATCAGCGCCATGAACGCGGTGACGAGGCCGTAGACGAGGCCGTTCTGCCGCGCGGTGGTGGCGACGAACTGCTCGAAGCCCACCTTGACGATCTCGAAGGCGGTCTCGGTCTTGGTCACCAGCGCGCCGTCGGAAAACAGCTTGATCTCGACATTGTAGGTGCCGATCGGCACCTCCGCCGGCAGCGGAATGCCGGTGCGGAACAGGGTCGGGGTCAGGAACGTCACCGCCGAGGTCGCCTCGCGGTAGAGGCCGTGTTCGGAGCGCAGCCGGACGAAGGCGCTGCGGAACGGATCGTTCGGCACCACGTCGGCAAAATCGGGCCCGACCCGCTGCATCAGCAGCACGTTGTTGAGCCCGAGCTGCTGCCGCCGCTGCACCTCCGGTGAGGCGATCTGCTCGAACGGACGATTGGAGAACAGGGCGAGATAGCCCGGCACCTGCAGGAACTGCCGCGAGTCGGTGTTGATCCAGATCCCGAATTTGCGCTCCTTGCGCCGCGTCACCATGTCGGCGCGTGGGCCCGACACCGTGACGACGAGATCGTAATTGCCGCGGGTTGCCGGCGTCTTGTCGTCCTTCTCGACCGAGCCGAACAGCACGAGCTCGCCGCCGGAATAGTTCGGCGTCACCGTGACGCGATGGTTGGAGACCGACACGATCAGCCGCTCGGCCCGCGCCGGTACCGCCGCCAGGCTGGCGGCGACGAGGCCGATGATCGCAAGCGCCGCGCGCAGCCTCATGGCGGGGCCCCGCCGGTTTCGCGGATGCTGAACAGGTCCTGCGGCCGGATCACCAGCTCGACCGCAAAGCGGATCCCGACCGCGAGCACGAGCAGCCCGAGCAAGAGGCGCAGATGCTCGCCGCGGATCTTCTGGCCGGCGCGGGCGCCGAATTGCGCGCCGGTGACGCCGCCGATCATCAGGATCAGCGCCAGCACGGCGTCGACCAGATGGTTGGTCACCGCGTGCAGCATGGTCGCGAACACCATGGTGACGAGGGTGAGCACCATCGAGGTGCCGATCACGGTCGAGGTCGGCACCCGCAGCACATAGATCATCAGCGGCACCAGGATGAAGCCGCCGCCGATGCCCATCACCGCGCCGATGAAGCCGATCACGAGCCCGACCACGACGACCGGGATGACCGAGAGGTAGATCTTGGAGCGCTTGAACCGCAGCTTCAGCGGCAGGCCGTGGATCCAGCCATGGCTGCCGGGCTTGCGCAGCGTGACCGGGCCGCCGCGCCGGGAGCGCAGCATCGCGCGCAGGCCTTCCCAGAACATCAGCCCGCCGACCGTGGTCAGCAGGATGACGTAGGACAGCGCGATCATCAAATCGAGTTGTCCGAGCGAGCGCAGGAACGTGAAGGTCCACACGCCCAGCGCGGTGCCGATCGTGCCGCCGACCAGCAGCACCGCTGCCAGCAGCGGGTCGATCGCGCGACGGCGCCAATAGGAGATCGCGCCGGAGAACGAGGAGGCCGCGATGTGGCTCGCCACCGAGGCAACCGCGACCGCGGGCGCGATGCCGACGAAGATCAAGAGCGGCGTCATCAGGAAGCCGCCGCCGATCCCGAACATGCCGGAGACGAAGCCAACCGCCGCGCCCATCGCCAGGATGAGGAAGACATTGACCGGAATGTCGGCGATCGGGAGGTAGAGCTGCACGCGCGTCGCTTCTTGTCGGTTCGCCACATGCTGGGGCGCAAGGCCGCATCACGGCGTGATGTCGTTCTGGTCGGGCATTCTCCGGCTGAACGAATCCGGTCGGCGCGCAAGAAGCAGGCGAACGCGGGTCGATTGCCGCGTTCTTGCATAACCGAAATCGGCAAGGGGAGGGACTAAAGATTCCGCCTCGGGTGGCATTTTTCGCCGCACGTGGCAGCTTGGCTGCGGACGTGGTTGATAATTCAGATTAATGACGCCCGTGCTGGCTCAGGGCCGATCGACCGGCTTGGTGATCAGGTTCAGCGCGAGCGCTTCCTTCGGGCTCAGCCAGCGGATATCCGAGGTCTGCGACATCGCTTCCACGATCCCGGAGGCGACGCCCATCTTGGTCATGTAGCCCAGCACCATACCCTGGACGCGTTGCGCCTCCGCGAGGGGATCGCTGACCGGTGTGCTGGTCGTGAAGCGATGCACGCCGAGCCGCGAGCCCGCGATGCCATAGCGGGTCTGGCCGCCGGCATAGACCAGCACACAGGCACTGGCGCAGGCAGAAGGGCGGAGCTTGCCCGAGGCGTCCGCGGTAGCGACGGCGGTGACGAGCCCATGTGAGCGGATGACGTCGCCCATAATCGCCGCCTGGTTCAGCGCACCGCCCTGCGACGACAGCAGCACGGCATCACCAGGTGCGAGACGCGCCTCGCTCAGCCGGTCGCGGAACCAGCTCGCGCTGGCCGAGCCGATCTTGCCGCTGATCGCAAGCGCACGCCGGCCGCGGCCCGACCCGTCGATGTCGACATCAGGAATCACCGCCGAATTCATGCTCGCCGCGATGTAGGTCTCGCGCCAGAAGTCCCAGGCGCCCGGCTTCGACAGGTCGCGATAGGCCTGAATGGCGACGCTCGACAACAGCAGCACGAAGATGATGATCGACCAGAGCGAGAACCGGAAGGTGCGGGGCGGCGATGCCACGTTCGCTTGTGGGGGCGGAGGGGAAGGCGGCGCCCTGGGAGGCGCGGCAAACGGCGACGGCCTCTCGCGCGGCGGCGCGACGCGGGGTCCGGTCGGCGACGAACGATGGCCCGTTCCATCATCCTGACGATCGTCGACAGACAAGCCTGCCCTCCGGAACGCGTGCGCCATTGGCGCTGGGATATGCGCCTGTCTACACGGCGGAAGGGCGGAGGGCTAGGACAGCGGCGCCGTCAAGGCGCCGCAGCAGCTTTCAAATGAGGGCGATTGGAGCGTTTTCGAGCGAAGTGGATACCGGTTCGCGTGAAGAAAACGCGTCAAACAAGAATCTAGAGCTTCGGTTCTGATTCAATCAGAACCGAAAAGGCCCTAGTGTGCGGCCAGCGCCGCGGTCCGCTTCGACGGTGGCTTGACGGACTTCGCCGCCGCGGGCTGCACGGCCGCGCCGTCCCAGCCGCCGGCCGGGGACGGCACGTTGACCGCATCGCTCGGCTGCGGCTCGGGGGTAAAGGTCTGGATCGCAAGCTTCGCTGCGGCCAGCGACTGCGGGTCGAGCCGCTTGGCGATATCGTCGCGCTTGTGGCCGGCGTCGGCATCGCCCTGCGCGGCTGCGAGGCTGAACCATTTGAAGGATTCTGCGAGGTTCTGTTCGACCCCGATGCCGCGGGCATAGAGGATGCCGAGGTTGACCTGGCTGTCGGCGACGCCGCGATCGGCCGCCTTGCGGAACCACTGCGCGGCGCTCTTGTAGTCGGCGCCCTTGCCGCCGCCATCGGCGTCGAGCACGGCGAGGTTATGCATCGCCTTGGCGTTGCCGCGCTCGGCGGCCTGCACGTAGTAGCGCCGTGCGACATCGAAGTCGCGCTTCACGCTGAGGCCCTTCTCGTAGAAGGTGCCGAGCCGGAACATCGCGGGCACCACGCCGGCCTGTGCCGCGCGGCCATACCATTTGGCAGCTTCGTCGACATTGGCGGGCACGCCCTTGCCTTCGGCAAAGCGGACGCCGACCTCATAGGCCGCGGCCGCATCGCCCTTGATCGCGGCCGTGCGCAGCGCCGGACCGCCGATCGCGTCGGGCAGCTTCTCGCCCGCCGGAATTTGGACCATAGCAAGCTTGCCGCCGAGCGGCGGCGCGGTCGGAATCGTGCCGGTGATGTCGCTGGCGGCGGCGAGCGGTGCCGCAGTCGGCTCCGGCGCCGCGGCGGGCGCGGGAGCCTGAGGGATCGTCACCTGCGCGCTGTCGAGCGTGTTCGGCGCCGCCGAGTTGTTGGACTGGCGGCCGAGCGGGGTCGGCGAGGTCATCGACGGCCCGGGCACTGACGGCCCGGGTGC
The DNA here is from genome assembly GCF_049075665.1 of Bradyrhizobium sp. B120. Lineage (NCBI taxonomy): Bacteria > Pseudomonadati > Pseudomonadota > Alphaproteobacteria > Hyphomicrobiales > Nitrobacteraceae > Bradyrhizobium > Bradyrhizobium sp. B120. The sequence continues at coordinate 808,113 of NZ_CP185242.1, forward strand.
GCTGGACGGCGCAGGGGGAACGGAGTTCTCGGCGGGCGGCTGCACGGGCGGCGCTGCCGGCTCGCTGTGCTCGATCGCCGGCGTCTGCGGCGCGGAGCTGGTGTCGAGCAGGTTCATCGCCATCTTGGCGGTCGAGAGCAGGATCACGACCACGCTCGCGCCGACCAGCAGCGAGCGGATCTTGGAGGTGATGGTCGAAGGCTGCGCTTCGACAGCGCCAGTCGCCGGCGCACCAGTCGCGGGCGCGCCGGCCTTGCCGGCGGCGGCCTTCGCGGCCTTGTCGGCCTTCTCCTTGGCCTTGGCTGCGGCCTTGCTCGCTGCGCGCGCGGCCTTGTCGTTGACGGGCTGCGCGGCGGCGGCCTGCGCGGCGCGGCGCGCGGCGGCGATGAAGCTCGAGGTCGAGACCGGCTCCTTCTTGCCGGCGGGAAGATCAGAGATCGCGCGCTCGGAATCCGCGATCCGCTCCGACGGCGACGACGCGCGGCCCGAGGGGCGCGTGCCTGGCTCGAGCGGATGGTCCGGCGGCAGATCCGGCGCGATCGCAGCGCGCGCGGAGGCGGCATGCGGCTCGAGGATCTCGCTGATCGCGCGCGGCGGCAGCGGCGGCGGTGCGGTCTCGACCGGCTGCGCGGCATGGAATTCGCGCGGCGCGGACATGAAGTGCTCCTGCGCCAGCGCAGGATTGGGCAATTCGGGCCGGTACGATTCAGGCCTGTACGATTCGGGCTTATATGATTCAGGCTGCGCGGTCGGCTGCGGCATCGCCGCGCGCGGCATCTCCATCCGCGGTGCTTCCATCCGCGGTTCGGCATAAGCAGGGGCGGGCGGAGCCGGCGGCGCGGTGCGCACCGTGCGCAGATCGTTTTCGATCATCGCCAGCCGATCGACGACATGGCCGAGCGTGTTGTGAACGGTCTCCAGCGAATCCTGGGTGCGGCGATCAGTCTCCGACTGGCTGAAGCGGATGTCGGACAGTTCGCGCTTCACGAGGTCGACGATGCCGCTGTCCATCATCGGCTGCGGCGAGGCGGCGTTGACGTGGTTGCGGGTGGCGTCGGCGAGCGAAGCGATATGGGCGTGCTGCGCTTCGAGGTGCCGCATGATGTCATGCAGCCCTTCCTCGACCCGGCCGAGATTGCCGGAACGCTGGTCGGCGGACTCCAGGCGCTCGAGCAGATAGGAGACGCGCTGCTCGAGATGGGTGAACGCCGACGAGCTGTCGTTGCCGACCTGCAGACGGTCGATCCGCTCCGACAGCGAGCGCAGCGCGCCCTCGATGGCGTCGGTATTGTCGTAGCCGGCGACCGGCCGCTCGCGGGTTTCCAGCGTCGAGGCCAATGCGGCGATGCGCTGCTCGATCCCGGCGAAGGCATCGACGTGGGACTCGGCGCGCGACATCTGCGACAGCTGGTCGACCTTCGCGGCCAGCGCATGCACGTCCCCGGAGAGCTGCAGCAGCGCGTCGTTGGAGGCGACATTGGAGACGATGGCGCGGAGCGCGGCGATCGCGCTCTCGAGCTGATGCACCGTCGACGGATCGTCGTTGGCGCGCAGGATCATGTCGAGCTTGCCGCCGAGATTGCGGATCGCTTCGTCATAGCCGGTGAGCTGCTCGGCGGGCGTCAGCGTGCGCAGCGCCTCGCGGATTTCCGACAGCGCGCGTTCGATGCCGGTGATGACCTGGGCTTGACCGTTGCTGCTGTCCTGGCGGATCTCGTCGATCCGGTGATGCAGCGAGCGGATCTCGTTCTCGATCGATTCGATCGCCCGCCGCGGCATCGCCTCGGTGATCGCCTGGCGGATTTCGGCAAGCTCGCCGCGGAACGCCGCGATCGATTGCTCGATATGGTCGGGCCGCTGCAGCGCCTCGATCTGGCTCGTGATCTTGAGCAAATGCCGCTCGAGCGAGGAGAAGTCGGGCCCGGCCGGCGCAGCCGGCGGCGGCGCATAGGCGGCCATCGGCGGTGCCGCTTGCGGCATCGGCTGAGCGTTGCGCGGCGGCATCTGCCGCGCTGCTGATGCGTCGAGCTCGTTCTGGCGCGCGGCGATCTCCGCGATCGCGGAATCGAATGAGGCCGGGCTCAGCGGCGGCGAGGGGCGATAAACCTGGGCTGCGGCGCGCTCGACCGCTTCCGCCTGGCGCAGCCTTTCCTCCAGTTGCCGGTCCTGCATCTGCGGCTCCCGCTGCATCTGCGCTTCACGCATCGGCTGGGGTTGCGGCTCGCGCGCCGGCTGCGGTCGCGAAATCTGCGACAGCCGCGCATCGAGCCGCGAAATCGCGTCGTTGAGCTGCCGTGCGACGGCGGGCTGGCCGCGCGGCACTTCGGCGCGCACGGCTTCGGCGCGCGACATCGGCTTTGCAATCTGTTCGATCTGGCGGGTGATCGCGTCGAGCCGCTGATGGATGTCGGCGACCTCGCGGCTTTCCCGGCTCGGCATCGGCTGCCGTTGCTCGGGCGCCATGCGCCAATCCGGCGGGCTGGGTTCGCCGACCGTGGAATTGAGCCAGTCGTTCAGCGACATGCCGGCGCGGCGCGCAGCCGCCTCGGCCCTGTCGCGGACGGAGGGATCGATGCCGTCAACACTCCACGATACGCGCGAATTCATGATTCCGTCCGGTCCCGACTCCGGCGCTACACCCTGCGCCCGCAGCCTCCCCGCGCATTCCCGTTAAGAGACAATCGAATTCTGCGCTGGTCGTCTGCTTCAGCTGCTGACTTTTTCCCGTCACGGTAAATAACGGGTTAAGGAATGCAGCCGGCGGGCCTTAAAGTTAGGGAATCCGGGAACCTGTTGCGCCGGATCAGGACATGCCTATCGCTTTCCGGCAAAGCGGATTCCGTGGCGCGTGGCGGCACGCGCAAAGCACGAGATTTGTTTCTAGCCGTTGCCTTCGCGCTTGCCGTCGTCGAGCGGCAGCACATTGCCGCGGCCGGACATCGCCGACAGCGCGTCGAGCGCTTCCTCGCACCACTCCACCACCATGTGCTCATGGCGCATCCCGAGGCGCAGACTGAGCATCTTGCCGACATCGGCCGGCGGCGCGGTGCCGTCGGGAAAGCGCTTGTTGAGCAGACGCTCGTAGCGCTCATAGCGGTCGCGGTGATGCTCCAGCCGCGCCATCAGGTCGGTGCGCAGCGGCTCGATGTCGACGCAGTCGAGCGCATAGAGCCGGACCAAGAGGTCGTCCTTGATCGAGGGCGGAACGCTCGGCCGCGCTGCCCAGTGCTTCAGCGCCGCACGGCCCTCGGCCGTCAGGGTGTAGACCAGCTTGTTCGGCTTGCCGGATTGCACCACCTCGCGGCCCTGGACATGGCCCTTGTCGCGCAGGCGGGAGAGCTCGCGGTAGATCTGCTGATGGTCAGCCTTCCAGAAGAAGCCGATCGAGGCGTCGAACGTCTTGGCGAGCTCATAGCCCGTCATCGGACGTTCCGTGAGGCATGCGAGGATTGCGTCACCGAGTGCCAACGCCCACCTCCATCTCAGTTCCCGTATCAGCCATTCTGAAGTTCGCTTGACTTTATGCGCAACTGTGCATATGCGTCAATATGCATATGGTGATCGGCGTGCCGCCTTGTCGCGCGCGGCCGATGTTCAGGCCTCTCAACCCCCTGCCGCAGGAGACGTCCGAATGAGCAAGCCGGGCCTCGACAAGTGGTACGCCTACATGAAGTCCCACGACACCGCCGCATTGTGGGATCTGCTGCATCCCGACGCGGTGTTCGAAAGCCCGGTCGTGCACACGCCGCAGCGCGGCCGCGACATCACCTTCAAATATCTCACCAGCGCCGCCAAGGTGCTCGGCGGCCCGACCTTCAAGTATCTCGGCGAGTGGCAGAGCGACAGCGGCGCGGTGCTCGAGTTCGAGAACGAGATCGAAGGCATCAAGCTCAACGGCGTCGACATCATCACGTTCGACGGTGACGGCCGGATCACGCATTTCAAGGTGATGGTGCGCCCGCTCAAGGCGATCAACCTGCTGCATCGGATGATGGGCGAGGAATTGATGAAGCAGAGCGGCGCAACGTCGCAATCACAGTCTCGCTAGGACCTGCCGCGGGCCTCCGGAACCGGATAAGGTCCGCTCCAACAAACCCAAGGACAAGCTGCGCAGCATCGGTCGCGCGTGCGACCGCGAGCCAGCCGGGAGATCAGCATGCCGACCTACAAAGCCCCCGTCGAAGACGTCAGCTTCCTGTTGAACGACGTTTTCCAGATCGACCGCTATGGCAATCTTCCCGGCTTCACCGATGCGTCGGCCGATGTGCGCGAGGCGATCCTCGGCGAAGCCGCCAAGCTCAGCGAAGAGGTGCTGCAGCCGCTCAATCGCACCGGCGATCTCGAAGGCTGTAAGCGCAATGACGACGGCAGCGTCACCACGCCGAAGGGCTTCAAGGACGCCTTCAAGCAGGTCGCCGAAGGCGGCTGGCTCGGCCTGTCGGCGCCGACTGAATTTGGCGGCCAGGGCTTGCCGGTGACGCTCTCGCAGGCGGTCAACGAATTCCAGATCTCCGCCAACATGGCGTTCTCGATGTATGGCGGGCTGACCATGGGCGCGACCGCCGCGCTGCTGGTGCACGGCACCCCCGAGCAGAAGAAGACCTATGTGCCGAAGATGATCGCCGGCGAGTGGACCGGCACCATGAACCTGACCGAGCCGCAGTGCGGCACCGATCTCGGCCTGCTGCGCACCAAGGCGGTGCGCCAGGCCGACGGCAGCTTCAAGATCACGGGCACCAAGATCTTCATCTCCGCCGGCGAGCATGATCTTGCCGACAACATCATTCACCTGGTGCTGGCCCGCGTCGAAGGCGCGCCGGCCGGCATCAAGGGCGTCTCGCTGTTCGTCGTTCCCAAGGTGCTGGTCAATGCCGACGGCTCGCTCGGCCAGCGCAACGGCGTCACCTGCGGCTCGATCGAGCACAAGATGGGCATCCACGGCAATTCCACCTGTGTGATGAACTACGACAATGCCACCGGCTGGCTGATCGGCGAAGAGAACAAGGGCATGCAGGGCATGTTCGTGATGATGAACGAGGCCCGCCTCGGCGTCGCGGTGCAGGGCCTCGCGCAGTCCGAGGTCGCCTATCAGAACGCGGTCGCCTATGCGCGGGAGCGCCTGCAGGGCCGCGCGCTGACCGGCGTCAAGGCGGCCGACAAGCCGGCCGATCCGATCATCGTGCATCCCGACGTGCGCCGCACGCTGCTCACCATCCGCGCCTTCAACGAGGCGGCGCGGGCCATGGTGGTGTGGACCGCGCTGAAGAGCGACGTCGCGCACCGCTCCAACGACCCGAAGGATCGCCAGGCCGCCGACGATCACATGGGCCTGATGACGCCGGTGCTGAAGGGCGTTCTGACCGACACCGGTTTCGCCAACACGGTCTCGGCGCAGCAGATGTTCGGCGGCCACGGCTATATCGCCGAGCACGGCATGGAGCAGTTCGTGCGCGATGCCCGCATCGCGATGATCTATGAGGGTGCCAACGGCATCCAGGCGCTCGACCTGGTCGGCCGCAAATTGCCGCGCGACGGCGGCCGCGCCGCGATGGCGTTCTTCGGCGAGGTCACCGCCTTCGCCAAGGAGCATGGCGGCGACGAGGCGATGAAGCCGTTCATCGCCCCGCTCTCCACGGCGCTCGGCCATCTGCAGCAGGCCACCGGCTGGCTGATGCAGAATGCGCTGACCAAGCCCGACAATGCCGGCGCCGCGGCGACCGATTTCATGAAATTGTTCGGCCTCGTCGCGCTCGGCTATATGTGGGCGAAGATGGCCAAGGTGGCGCAGGACAAGGCCGCCGCCGGCACGACGCCTTACCTCAACACCAAGCTCGTGACCGGCCGCTTCTTCATGGAGCGACTGCTGCCGGAGACCGCCGTGCATCTGGCCCGGATCCAGAGCGGCAGCGCCACCACGATGGAATTGGCCGCGGAAGCGTTCTGAAGCGTTTTCCAGCGAAGTGGATACCGGTTCGCATGAAGAAAACGCGTCAAACAAGAAAGCCTTGAAAATTGCCGCCGCACCCGTGCGGTGGCGCTTCCTTCCGTATATATTATGATCCTCATATCAAGGAGGGCGTCATGCCTGAGGCATACATCTACGATCACGTTCGTACCCCGCGCGGCCGCGGCAAGGCCGATGGCGCGCTCCACGAGGTCACCGCGCTGGCGCTCGCCACGGTGCCGCTGACGTCGCTCAAGGAGCGCAACAATCTGCCCGAGGACTCCGTCGACGACGTCATCCTCGGCGTGGTCGATCCGGTCGGCGAGGCCGGCTCCGACATCGCCCGCTTCGCCGCGCTGAAGGCCGGTCTCGGCGAGAAGGTGCCGGGCGTGCAGATCAGCCGCTTCTGCGCCTCCGGCCTCGATGCCGTGAACTTCGCCGCTGCCCAGATCATGAGCGGCCAGCATGAGCTCGTGATCGGCGGCGGCGCGGAATCGATGAGCCGCGTCGGCATCGGCGCCTCTGGCGGCGCATGGCCGATGGATCCCTCGATGGCGGTGCCGGCCTATTTCATGCCGCAGGGCATCTCGGCCGACCTGATCGCGACCAAATACGGCTTTTCGCGCGATGACGTCGATGCGTACGCCGTGCAGAGCCAGCAGCGCGCGGCTAAGTCGTGGGATGAGGGCCGCTTCAACAAGTCGGTGGTGCCGGTCAAGGACATCAACGGCCTGACCATCCTCGCCAAGGACGAGCACATGCGCCCGACCACGACGATGCAGTCGCTGGCGCAGCTGCAGCCGTCCTTCGCGGCGATGGCGGCGATGGCCGGCTTCGACGCGGTGGCGATCCAGTCGCATCCCGAGGTCGAGAAGGTCAATTACGTGCATCACGCCGGCAATTCGTCCGGCATCGTCGACGGCGCCGGCGCGGTGCTGCTCGGCAGCAAGGAGGCGGGCGCGAAACTCGGCCTGAAGCCGCGGGCAAAAATCCGCGCGTTCGCCAATATCGGCTCGGAGCCGGCGATGATGCTGACCGGCCCGGTCGACGTCACCGAAAAGCTGTTCGAGCGCTCCGGCATGAAGAAGTCGGATATCGATCTGTTCGAGCTCAACGAGGCCTTCGCCTCGGTGGTGCTGCGCTACATCCAGGCGTTCGACATCGACAACGCCAAGATCAACGTCAATGGCGGTGCGATCGCGCTCGGCCATCCGCTCGGGGCGACCGGCGCGATGATCCTCGGCACCGTGCTCGACGAGCTCGAGCGCACCAACAAGCAAACGGCGCTGGTGACGCTGTGCATCGGCGGCGGCATGGGCACCGCCACCATCATCGAGCGCGTCTGAGGCGAGGGGAGCGAACAACATGGCTTACAAGAATTTCAAGTTCGACGTCGACGCCGACGGCATTGCGTTGGTCACCTGGGACATCCCCGGCCGTTCGATGAACGTGTTCGACGAGGTCTCGACCCAGGAGATCGGCGAGATCATCAAGCAGACGACCGGCGACGCCGCGATCAAGGGCGTCGTGATCACCTCCGCCAAGGAGGCGTTCTGCGCCGGCGCCGACCTCTCGATGCTCGAGGGCATGAACCGCAGCTACGCGCAGCTCTTCAAGGAGAAGGGCGAAGAAGCCGCGAACCAGATGCTGTTCGAGCAGAGCCGCCAGATGTCGCAGTCGTTCCGCGCGATCGAGACCTCGGGCAAGCCGTGGGTCGCCGCGATCAACGGCCTCGCGCTCGGCGGCGGTTTCGAGATCACGCTGGCCTGCCACTACCGTGTCGCGGCCGAGAACCCCAAGACTCGCCTCGGCCTGCCCGAGATCAAGGTTGGCCTGTTCCCGGGCGCCGGCGGCACCCAGCGCGTGCCGCGCCTGGTGTCGCCGCAGGACGCGATGCAATTGCTGCTCAAGGGCGAGGCGGTCAATCTGACCCGCGCCAAGGCGCTCAACCTGATCCACGCCGTCGTGCCCGCGGCCGACCTGATCAAGGCTGCGAAGGACTGGATCAAGGGTGGCGGCAAGGCCGTCGCGCCGTGGGACGAGAAGACCTTCAAGCTGCCCGGCGGCCCCGTCTTCTCTAAGATGGGCATGCAGATGTTCCCGGCGGGCAACGCGATCTATCGCCGCGAGACCTACGACAATTATCCGGCCGCGCGCGCCATCATGAGCTGCGTCTATGAAGGGCTGCAGCTGCCGATCGACGCCGCGCTGCGGGTCGAGTCGCGCTACTTCACGCAAATCCTGCGCTCGAAGGAAGCGGCGGCGATGATCCGCTCGCTGTTCCTGTCGATGCAGGAATTGAACAAGGGCGCGCGCCGTCCGGCCAATGTGCCGCCGACCAAGGTCAAGAAGCTCGCCGTGATCGGCGCCGGCTTCATGGGCGCCAGCGTCGGCTATGTCTCGGCGCAGGCCGGCATCGACGTCGTGCTGGTCGATCGTGATCAAGAGAGCGCCGACAAGGGCAAGGGCCACGCCAAGGCCGTGGTCGACGGGCTGATCGCCAAGGGGCGGATGAAGCAGGAGGCGGCCGATGCCATCCTGGCGCGCATCTCGGCGACGGCAGACTACAACGTGATTAGGGATTGCGACCTCGTCATCGAGGCGGTGTTCGAGGATCGCAAGGTCAAGGCCGACACCTACGCCAAGGCACAGCCGCTGCTGAAGTCGGGCGCGATCTTCGCCTCCAATACTTCGACCCTGCCGATCAATTCGCTGGCCGAGGAGTTCAAGGACCAGGGCAAGTTCATCGGCATCCACTTCTTCTCTCCGGTCGAGAAGATGATGCTGGTCGAGATCATCCTGGGCAAGAACACCGGTGACGTCGCGCTGGCGACCGCGCTCGACTATGTCCGCGCCATCGGCAAGACGCCCATTGTTGTCAACGACTCGAGGGGCTTCTTCGCCAACCGCTGCGTGATGCGCTACATCTCCGAGGGCAATGAGATGCTGCTCGAAGGCGTGCCGCCGGCGATGATCGAGAACACCGCCAGGATGGCCGGCATGCCGGTCGGGCCGCTGTCGCTGCAGGACGAGGTGGCGCTCGATCTCGGGCTCAAGATCACCAAGGCGACGGAGGCCGATCTCGGCCCCAACGCGATCGACCAGGCGCAGAAGAAGCTGATGGTCGAGATGGTCGAGAAGCAGGGCCGCTTCGGCCGCAAGAACGGCAAGGGCTTCTATGACTATCCCGAGAAGGGCAAGGGTCAGAAGAGCCTGTGGCCGGGACTGGCCGATTTGCAGCCGAAGCAGCTCGATCCCGACACGCTGAGCGTCGAGGAATTGAAGCAGCGCTTCCTGGTGGTGCAGGCGGTGGAAGCCGCGCGCACTGTCGAGGATCACGTCATCACCGACGTGCGCGAGGCGGACGTCGGCTCGATCCTCGGCTTCGGCTTCGCGCCGTTCACGGGCGGCGCGCTGTCCTACATCGACTTCATGGGCACCAAGAATTTCGTCGCGCTCTGCCACGCCTTCGAGAAGAAATACGGCTCGCGCTTCACGCCGCCGAAGCTGCTCGAGGAGATGGCGGCCAAGGGCGAGACCTTCTACGGCCGCTTCCCGCCGAAGAAGCAGGCGGCTTAGTCCGTGGAGTAGGCTCCGGCCGCGTCATTGCGAGGAGCGAAGCGACGAAGCAATCCATACCTCAGCGGAGGACTGGATTGCTTCGCTCCGCTCGCAATGACGAAACCAAAATGGCCCGGTCATCGATCCGACTTGATCCTGTTGCGTGACGGTCGCGCAGGTCAAAGTCCCGCCACGCTTGCTCCCCACTGGCACCATGCTGCTGGCATCACTCTTGCTGGTCGATCGCCAAGATGATCGGCAAGACGACGATCAGGGTTGGGGTGTCCTGCAATGCGTTCTGTGCTCAAGGAAGGTGCCGCCGACGTCACCGGCAAGCATTCCGTCTCGCTCTCACCGCCGCGACGAGGGAATCCGCTGCGCTTGCGGGGCAAGGGTCCTTCCTGGTTCGGCCTGGTGCTACTCGTTCTGGCCGTGGACCTAGTGCTCGCGGCGGCCGCGTGGAATGCCGTCGACTTCTTCCGCCATTGAGCCGTCATGGTCCGGCGAGAGCACAGCGCCGATGAGATACGCGATCTGGTTGAAGACGAGGCAGGCGACGACGATCGGGGCGCCGGTGGCAAAGGCATAGCCGTCCGATTGGAGCACGATTGCCGCGAGCACCGCGATCAGCGGCGACACCAGCATCAATGTCCAAACCCGAAAGTACAAACTGGTTGCCAGCCCAACGAGCGTGCTGGTCAATAAAAGCGTCAAGGCGATCGTCACATTTTCAGACCAGTTGGAGCGGAGGGCGCGCCGCAGGTCATAGTCGGGTAGTTGGATCGCTCGAACAAGGACAGCTACGCCCTCAGCCGGAAGTACACCGACTTAGTCTTAACCGGTAGAATGCGGATTAAATTTGATTTGTTCCAGCGCGTGCCGAAAGTTTGCACCGCTCATTTCTCCCTGAATGCCTATTCGATGAAGCCGACGCCCAGCTTGACCTGATCGATATCTTGCGGCGCAACATGCGCGATCGATGCGGTCAGCTCGCCGTGTTCGCCGAGCAGCCGCGGAATCCCGTTGCAGCGCGCTGAGGCGCGACAGCGAGACCAGGCGCTACTCCTTGCCGCGACCTCTTAGGTCGCGCGCAGAAAAAAGGGCCGGATCCTGATCCGGCCCTTTCACGTCTGACGAAACTGGCTCGAAAGCTCAGGCCGCCTTCAGCAGGCCTTCCTTCTTCAGCGCTTCCTGCACCTTCGGGCGCGCCGCGACGCGGGCCTTGTAGGCCGTCACATTGGGCAGGCCGGAGAAGTCGAAGCCGAGCCGGTCCTGCGCCCACATCATCATGGTGAAGAGGTAGCCGTCGGCGACCGTGAACTGGTTGCCCATCAAATAGTCGCGTCCGGCGAGCTGGCTCTCGACATATTTGAACTTGCCCATGGCGCGGTCCTTAAAGAACGCCTTGGCGTCATCGGCGAGCACCGGCGAGAACATCGGGCCGAGATTCTTGTGCAGCTCGGTCGTGATGTAGTTCAGCCATTCGAGCAGCTTGTAGCGCTCGTTGGAATCCCGAGCCGGCGCCAGCTTCCTGTCGGCGACCCTGTCGGCGATCATCTGGATGATGATCGGCCCTTCGGTGACCATCTCGCCGGTATCCAGCGCCAGCGCGGGCACCTGGCCCTTGGGGTTCACTTGCAGGAAATCGTCGCCGTTCTCGAGCTTCTTGGCGCGCAGATCGACCTTGACCAGGTCGTAGGGCAGGCCGGCCTCGAGCAGGGCGATGTGGGGGGAGAGGGAGCAGGCACCGGGGGAGTAATAAAGCTTCATGGGGGTATTCCTTCCCTTGTTCTTGGCGTCCGGAGAGGGATTGCCTACATGCACCTGCATGAAATAGTCAAGATTGATGCAGATGCATTCAGTGCGGTACAGTGGGTTCCGGGACCATATGGGCTAGACGATGAAACGCAAGCTATCGAGCGAGGCGACGGCCGCCTGGATCCGCCTGATGCGGGTGCCGAGCCGGGTGCTGGACTGCGTCGAGCAGGATTTGAAGAAGGCCGGCTTTCCGCCGCTCGCCTGGTATGACGCCTTGCTCGAGCTGTCGCGCGCGCCGTCGGGCGAGCTGCGCCCGGTCGAGCTCGAGCGGCAGATGCTGATCCCGCAATATTCGACCTCGCGGCTGATCGACAAGCTGGTCGACGAAGGGCTTGCCGCCCGGCGCGAATGCAAGATCGACAAGCGCGGCCAGTTCGTCGAGATCACCGAGGCCGGTCGCGAGCTCCAGAAGAAGATGTGGAGCGCCTACTCGGCCGCGATCGACAAGCATGTCGGCTCGAAATTGTCCGATGCCGACGCGGCCAGGCTTTGCGGTCTGCTCGACCGTCTCGGCTGCTCCTGCGGCGACGCCAAGAGCGACGCCAAGGTCGATGCAAAGAGCGATACCAAGGCCGCGCCGGCGCGAGACGGCGTACCTGCCCGATGATATTCCTGACCCCATCATCCGCGGCCGTTGTGGCCCACGGATGTCCCTGCCACCGCGCGCCTTCGATCGAAGCGCCCTTGAGTTGGATTTTCTATGGCGCGTGACCAGATCGACATGACGCCGCTGCAATCGCGCGACGAACTCGTGGCGTGGATTGAAGCCGGCGTGAAGCCCGAGTCCGAATTCCGGATCGGTACCGAGCACGAGAAGACCCCGTTCACGCTCGAGGGCCATCACCCCGTGCCCTATGAAGGCGCGAAGGGCATCGGCGCGCTGCTCGAGGGCATGAAGCTCTTGCTCGGCTGGGAGCCGATCATGGAGCGCGGCAACATCATCGGGCTCTATGACGTCACCGGCGGCGGCGCGATTTCGCTCGAGCCGGGCGGGCAGTTCGAATTGTCGGGCGCGCCGGTCGAGACCGTGCATCAGACCCAGTCGGAGCTGATGGCGCATCTGGCGCAGGTGCGGGAGATCGCAACCCCGCTCGGCATCGGCTTCCTCGGCCTCGGCATGACGCCGTCCTGGTCGCGGGCGCAGATCCCGGCGATGCCCAAGGGCCGCTACAAGATCATGCGAAATTACATGCCGAAGGTCGGCAAATACGGCCTCGACATGATGTTCCGGACCTGCACGGTGCAGACCAATCTCGACTTCTCCTCCGAAGCCGACATGGTGAAGAAGCTGCGGGTGTCGCTGGCGTTGCAGCCGATCGCGACCGCCTTGTTCGCCAACTCGCCCTTCACCGAAGGCAAGCCCAACGGCTTCCTGTCGTTCCGCTCCGAGATCTGGCGCGACACCGACAATGCGCGCAGCGGCATGATTCCGTTCGCATTCGAGGACGGCATGGGCTTCGAGCGCTACGTCGATTACGCGCTCGACGTTCCCATGTATTTCGTCAAGCGCGGCGAGGAATATATCGACGTCTCCGGCTCGTCGTTCCGCGATTTCTTCGCCGGCAAGAATGCCGCGTTGCCCGGCGAGCGTCCGACCCTGTCGGACTGGGCCAATCACCTGTCGACGATCTTCCCCGAGGTGCGGCTGAAGCGTTACCTCGAGATGCGCGGCGCCGACGGCGTGCCGTGGGGCCGGCTGCCGGCGCTGCCGGCGTTCTGGGTCGGGCTGCTCTACGACAATGACAGCCTCGATGCCGCCTGGGACATCGTCCGGCACTGGACCGCGCCGGAGCGGCAGGCGCTGCGCGACGACGTGCCGCGTTTCGGCTTCAAGGCGCGGATCAAGGACCGCTATCTGTTCGAGATCGCCAAGGAATGCCTGATCCTGTCGCATGCCGGATTGCGGCGGCGCGGCCGGATCGATCATCTCGGACGCGACGAGAGCCGCTTCCTCGAACCGCTCGAGCGCATCATCGAGACCGGCCGCTCGCCGGCGGAGGAGATGCTGGAGAAGTTCAACGGACCCTGGAAGGGCTCGGTGGAGCCGGTCTATCAGGAGTACGCCTTCTAAGACGCGAACCTCAATCCAGATTGGTCGAATGACGTTCGCGTTGAAGCGCATTGCGGACGCAAGCCGATCTTCGCGGTACGTCCGTAAGCGAATGTTCGCGCTGACGCATTCCTCTTGCCCGCGGCTTCAGCGCCGGCTGAAGCAGGAGGTCGCCAATCGCCGGGCTTCCGTGCCACGCGTCGGCTATCGAAGATTGCACTATCTATGCCGGTAGGAGGCCCGCCAAGCGATAGCTATCGATCAACGCGTCGTAGAGCGACACATCCGAGCGGCTCCTCGCAATCAGCTGAGCGCCGGCGATAGCGGAGAAGATGGCGCGAGCCCGCCCTTCGCTTTCGTCGGAACTGACCACGGCCGCAGCGGACAGAACCCTGCGCAGCCACGCCACATTGACGTCGGCAAAGGTTTTGACCTCCTGCCTCACCGCTTCGGGAAGGTCATCATATTCGGCAGCCATGAAGCTGCAGAGGCACATGCGATTATCGCTCTCGAGCGCTTTGCGAAACACATCGGGATATCGACTGAGGCAGCGGACCGGATCCGAAGTCTCTGCCAGCATCGACTCGAGATCAGCCGCGGTGTCCTCCCAATAGCGTCTCGCTACCGCTGCGCCGAGATCGGCCTTGCTCGGGAAATGATGGTAGATGCTCGCGGCCTTGATGCCCACATCGTCCGCGAGATCGCGGAAATTCAAGCCGCTGTAGCCATGCGCCTGCGCGATCCGCTTGGCGGCCGCGAGGATGGCTTCCTTAGAGCTTGCGATCATTTCACGGCCTCACCGCTGCTGCTTCGCCTCCAGCTACCTACCAAGTGACAGATAGGCATTGACAGCCCAAACTGTAACTCGTATTGGTCCTACCAAGCGTTAGGTAGGCAAAGGAAGTGACCATGAAGATTTACGATTGGGCCACCGGCCCGTATCCGGCCCGCGTCCGTATCGCTTTGGCCGAGAAGAACCTGCAATCGCGTGTTCAGTTTGTTTCGGTCGATCTCTGGAAAGGCGAGCACAAGAAGCCCGAGTTCCTCGCCAAGAACTACTCAGGCACGCTGCCGGTGCTCGAACTCGACGACGGGACCTTCCTTGCCGAGTGCACGGCCATTACCGAATACCTTGACGCGCTTGACGGCGCTCCCGCACTCACCGGCAGGTCACCGCGCGAGAAGGGCTTGATCCACATGATGAGCAAGCGCGCCGAGTTGGAGTTACTCGACGCCATCAGTGTTTATTTCCACCATGCCACGCCGGGACTAGGGCCTCACGTCGAGATCTACCAGAACGCCGAGTGGGGGTTCCGTCAGCGCGACAAAGCCCTAAGGGGTATGCACTACTTCGATGGCATTCTGAAAAGACAGCCGTTCGTCACCGGTGAGGTCTTCTCGATGGCCGACATCACGGTCATAGGCGGCTTGATCTTTGCGGGGCTCGTCAAGTTGCCGGTGCCAGCGGAGTGCGAGGCACTTCAGGCTTGGTACGCAAGGATGCAGGAGCGTCCCAGCGTAAAGAACCGCATAACGATGTCAGAACCGACCGAGGCGTCCGTTTGAAGTCGCTGCAGGTGAACGACGCCTCTCATGATTTCTAAGTAATCAATCGAACGGCTCGATTGGGTCAAACGCGTGGATTTGGACGTGTCGGCGTCATTCCGCCGAAACGAAATCGCAAGACCCAATCTGCTTCAGCCCGCATCTGGATCGTGCGCGCAACTGCCGCCCTGATCCCCGGTCAACCTCTGATCCGGGTCCGGAACGCGCGGGGACGTCGGTGGTGTCGCACCCGCCGTTCATCAGCCATACAGGTTCATGGCGTTCAAATGACGCCCCGCGGAGTGCGCGGGGCTGTGCGAATTTGAAAGCAATCTCATGGGGATAGGTCGCCTCTTTAGGGCGTGGATGGTGATGTTCGTGGTTCTTGCAGCCGCGTTCGTCGCACGCCCGGCATTGGCGCAGACCAATTTCGACCGTCCCGGCGGCGACTACCTGAATGCGCCGGTGACATCAGGCGATCCCGCCGATTGCGCGCTCACCTGCGAGCGCGACCGCCGCTGCCGCGCCTGGAGCTTCAACTATCCGACTGACGCCAATAGTGGTGCGGTGTGCTGGTTGAAGAACACCGTGCCGGCGCGGGTGCAGGACGTCTGCTGCGTCTCCGGGGTGCGTGGCGCGGGCGTCGTCGAACCGCGCAACGGCGCCATCGAAACCTCGATCGACCGGCTCGGCGGCGACTACAAGAATTTTGAGCTGAAGAGCAGCGACGGCGACGAGGCCTGCCAGGCCGCCTGCACCGCCGACAACAAGTGCCGCGCCTGGACCTATGCCCGGCCCGGCTATGCCGGCCGCGACGCGCATTGCTTCCTGAAGAAAGAGATCAAGCCGCCGCGCCGCAAGGCGGGGTTCACGTCGGGCGTGGTGCGGTAGCGCCACCGCGCATCGTCGGTGCGCAACTTGATCCGGGAAAGGAGGCGACGCCCTGGTAGGCGCTCGGGCTCCCGGATGCGTCGCTGGGTGTTGACCGGCCTCCGGATGCGATGATCGCCGATCCGAGTCGCATCAACCGGCCGCCCTCAGGTTACCCCGGCCGCGCGCGCAATTGGCATCGCCAACGCGGCCTCCGGAAAGCGAAGGCAAGCGGTCGTTCCCTGTCCACGGTTCGACGCAATGACGAGCTCACCCCCATGCGAGGCCATGATCTCCTGCACGATCGACAGGCCGAGGCCGGCGCTGTTCCTGGCCGTGCCGCCGGTCTGGAATGGCTCGATCAGCTTGCGCTCCGAGCCCGGAGCGAGTCCGGCGCCGTCGTCGCTGATCGATACGCGGCCGCGGCTGAGGCTGGCCCTGATGCATCGGGCGCCCCGGGCGTGAATCAGCGCGTTGCCGACCAGGTTGGCCAGCGCGCTCCTGACAGCAGCTTCGACGCCCTGCACCATGGTGGCCGGTTCGTCGCTGTGGTCCAGCGAGAGTTCGATCCCGGCGTCCAAAGCCGACGGGCTGAAATCCGCCAGCACGTCGCGCGTCACGGTCGCAAGGTCGATCGGCCGCTTTTCGAGCGTCCCGTTTTGCAGCCGCGCCAGGTCCAGCATGGCCGAAACAAGCGATGTCAGCCGTCGGACATCGTGAATCAGCTCCACCCGCAAGGCGGGATCGGCCACGTCCTCGACCCTGGCACGCAACAACGTCAGGGGAGTGCGGAGCTGATGGGCGGCATTGCCCAGGAACCGGCGCTGCATCCGGATGTAGGCGTGGATTTCATCAAACGCGCGGTTCAGCGCCGTGGCCAGCGGCTTCAGTTCCGCGGGGACCCGATCGAGCGAAATCGATCCCTGCGGCGCGGCCGGATCGATCGCGAGCGCAAGCTTCGTCACCCGTTCGATGCTGCGCGCCACGAAGCGCGCGGCGAGGAACACGCCGATCGCCACGATCAATACGTACCCCGCCGCGTAGAGGGAAATCTCCAACAGATTTTTCAGGATGAACCACATCGCGATCTGGTCAAGACGGACGTGGGCGTTTCCGATCATCATCACGAGTTCGGGGACGCGGCCGCTGTGCATGACGACCATGCAGAACGAGCTCTTCTGGTCGAGCGACTTGAGCATGGACAGACCGCTCGGTCCGACAAAGGGCAGCGAAACCGGCAGCAGTGGCCTGCGTTCGCGCCCGAATTCACTGGTCACATCGCCGTAAGCCACGACGTACCACAGATCCGGGCTTTGGGATTTCAGCTCTTCCAACCGGGCGGTGGGGCGGACTGTGAGCCTGTCGCCGGGGTTGACCTCGGTGGCGCGACCAAGAACGTAGGCGGCCGCAAAGCAGCCGCCGCGTTCGGGCTCCTTCGCGATGAACAGCCAGAAGACGAGGCCGAGCGCGGCGAAGAAAATCACGGCGGCGGCCATCCCGAGCGAGAGCGTCAATGTCCGTGCGATCGACGTCATCGGATATTTGCCATCCTCAGAATGTAGCCGATGCCCCGCATGCTGCGGATCTCGACATTGCTGCCGAGTTCGGACAGCCTCTTGCGAAGCCGAGACACTTGCGACTCGAGGGTGTTGGATTCGATCTCGTGTCGAATCCGTAGATGGCCTCGATCAGCGCCTCGCGGGCGATGACGCGGTCGCGTCGCATCAAGAGCGCCTCGAGAATCAAGGCCTCGCGGCGCCGGAGCAGGACCGTGTGGCCGGCGACGGTCGCCTCGTTGGTGCCGACCTTCAGTTCGACATTGCCGAACGAAAGCATTGACGACACGACTACGCGAGGCCGCCGCAGCACGGCCCGTGCTCTCGCGATGAACTCCTGCGGCTCGAAGGGCTTGCCCAGATAGTCGTCGGCGCCGCCGTTCAGCCCGTCGATCACGTCTTCCTTGGCGTCCCTGGCGGTCAGCATGATGATGGCCGGCCTCTCCGGCTGTCGGCTCAGCGTCGTGACGATATTGAGTGCATCGCCATCGGGCAGCATTCGGTCGACGATCGCCAGATCGTAGTTGAAACTGCTGAGCGCATGCCTCGCATCCGTAACGGATTCGACGATGTCGATAACGCCGCCGAGCTGTCCGAGCAGCCGGTCGAGATAGGCGGCGATTTGCGGTTCGTCTTCGATCACGAGAAAGCGCACAGACCTTCCCTCGCATGGTCGGCGGATGATCTTGCAGACGATTGTGTCGGCATCGCGCCCGGCGTCGACAGTCCGCTTTGACGAGACAAGCCACGAATCTTTCGCGTCTTGCGCGCGCTCGCGGCGCGGCAATCTTCGGGCAATGTTCACAGGCCACCTACCCGCGACCATGCAGCAACCCTTCCCACAAGGCCCAGGTCAGAGGTTTTGAGCATTCCGCCATGCGAGAGTTCTCCCGTTCTTGCGCGGCGAAGGCCGCGCGTCGTGCCGTCGTTGCTGCTCTTCCTGCCGCATTCGGCGTTGTCGCGGCCTTTCCCGGTCAGGCTGCCGCGCAAACCGCGTTCACGTTGCCGGCTCCGCCTTTTTCAGTCCCTTTCCTGCCCTCGGTCTCGGGCAACTGGACTGTGATGATTGGCGCGAGCGGCGCGTCCAGACCGGATTTCGAGGGTACAAACCACAGCAAGTTCGCCCCGGTCCCGGTTTTCGCGATCCGTCGCCCCGGCACCGTCGACCAGTTTCGCAGCCCGCGCGACAACGCGAGCATCGCGATCGTCGACTTCGGTGATTTTCGGGCCGGTCCTGTCGGCAAGTTCGTGACGTCGCGAAAAGCGAGCAGGTATTCCGAGCTCAGCGGTCTTGCCGACGTCAGCGCGGCCTTCGAGCTCGGTGGATTCGTCGAATACTTTCCGGTCGACTGGTTTCGTGTGCGCAACGAGACGCGTCAAGGCTTCGGCGGGCACCACGGCATCGTTTCCGACTTCTCGGCGGACTTCATCGTGCCGGTGTTTGGCGGCCTTACCGTTTCGGCCGGACCGCGCTTCACCGTGGAGACCGCGAAGGCGGTCTCGCCCTATTTCAGCATCGATACCGTGCATGCGATGGCGACCGGGCTGCCGGTGTTTGACGCCAAAGGCGGGACGCATTCGGCCGGTGTCGGCGCGCAGCTGTCGTATCGGATCAATCCGAAGTGGGAAGTTCATTCCTATGTCGAATATGATCGACTGCTCGGCGACGCCGCGAAGAGCCCGATCGTGACGGTCCGCGGCTCGGCAAATCAGACCACGTTCGGCGTCGGCGCCTCCTATTCATTCGACGTCAAGGTTCAATGAGAGCCCATGCGACGCAGCGGTCGATGTGCGAGCTTCGCGGCGGTCGTTCTTGTCGCCGCAAATGTGGCCGGGTGCGCGACGTTCGCGACCAGCGAGAGCAAGCTGCAGGCGGTCAAGACCGTCGGCATCATTTCGGCGGTCGGCGATCAAGCGACCGTCGCCAAGGGAGGGCTTACGGGCCTGGACAATGGCAGCAAAAGCTTCCCGATCGAACCGTGGGGGCTTGATGATCTGATCGTCCAGCAGGCGACGGCGGCGCTGGGCGGCCGCTTTCAGGTGCAGCCGGTCACGTACAGCCGTTCCGCCTTTGCCACGATCAAGGATTCCGTGTTCACGCCCGCCAACCTGGTTCGCGGCGATCCGTTCAAGCAACTGGTTCGGACCGAGGTGTCTCCGCAAGGGCTCGATGCGTATATCGTCATCACCAAGGCGCAGGCGGTCTACGGTGGCGGCCACCGAAAGGTCGAAGGCGTCGGCTTCATCACCTACCGCACGGTGACGGAGTCCTACAGCCAGATCTATGCGCTCTACGAAATCAGGGTGATCGACGGCAAGACGTTTGACGTCATCGACAAGAAGGCGGCCCAGCCGCTGGGCAATGCGGGGAATGTCCCGCTCGCCGGTCCGAGCCGGCCGGTCGACGGGAATTTTCCGATCAGCTCGGGCGATGGCAACGATGAGGGCCTGCACCGGGCGATTGTCGACCTCATTACCCGCAGCCTGCCGACGACGTTGGGCGACATGCATCTCACGGCTGTCCGCTGACACCAATCAACAAGCTGGGAGAACTGCTTTGGAGACGTCGATGTTTGACCGGTACTGGTTCCTGCTGGCCGTCTTGCTTGGCGTTGCCGTGATTTTCCTGGTGAGTCTGAGCTTGATCATCTACGCCTAGACATGCATCCGTCGTCCCTGCGAATGCAGGGACCCATAACCACCGATGCAGGTTGTTGTGCGATCCCGAAATGACGAGTCCCATTCGCCACGTCCGCCGCGGAGTATGGGTCCCTGCTCCCGTGCGCAATTGCGCACTAGGCAGGGACGACAGGTTACTCCGCCGCCAGCACCGTGATCTCGGGCCACAGGGCACTCCACCGCGCCGCCTTGTTCGCATAGTTCGCCGCCGAGAAATTCGCGGTCCGGTTCGGCCGCACGATCATGCCGGCGACATCGTCGAAACCGTTCGGCGCATAGACCTCGTAGCCGTTGCCGCTGCGGCGGATGCCGATCTGCGTGGTCGCGGTGAGGAAGCGATCGATGCCGTCGGTTGAGCGCGACAGCGCGGGGTAGGGCAGGCCGTGCTTGTCGGGATACCAGAGATGGACGCGGGCCTGGTTGCGTGCCTCGATCGCAACCCCGAGATGGCCGAGCCGTGCCTTCAGCGCGCGGATCACGGCGTCCTCGGCCTCCCACGACGTATCCGGATCGAAATAGAAGATGTCGTAGTCGCTGATGCCGTGATCGATCGGCCGGTTCGTCAGCACGTTCCACACGGTCTGCACCAGGCAGCCGGACACCAGCCAGGCATCGGGCAGGGCGAGGCGGTGCAGCTCGTCTGTGATCGCTTGATTGGCCGGGTTGCGCAGTGCGGCGGCAAGGAATTGGTCCAGGGTCATGCTTCCACGTCTCTCCCCGTCATTGCGAGGAGCCGACGGGTCGCGCGAACGCGCGCCCGATGACAGGCTCCGCGACGAAGCAATCCATCGATCCGTTATGCCGCACCATGGATTGCTTCGCGGAGCCTGTCATCCGGCGGCGCTTCGCGCCGACCGGGTGGCTCGCAATGACGAATGAGAATTATCCTGCCGTCGCGTCGTAATCCCTGACCGCTGTCTTCGATGCCAGCGTGCGCCAGTGCCGGCGCAACAGCGGCTCGACGGTCGCGCGCTTGGCCTTCGACAGGCGGATCAGCACGATCGGATAATCGCGGTAGTGATCGGTGAAGTAGAACACCTTCGGCTGGCTCTCGACCAGCATGTCGCGCTCGTCCGGCGGCACGCCCGGCATCACCAGGCTGTCGCCGTCCTCCTTCATCCGCGCTAGCATCTTCTTGCGCACCTTCAGCGCCGGTGTGCCGTAGGAAGAGCCGTCCTCGACCTCCGGCCACGCCAGCACCAGGGTCCTGACGTCGTCGAAGGTCACGTTGGCGAGCTCACTGCACCGAGGTGAAGAAGCGCGCGAGGCGGAAGCCGGAGAGCCAGGTCCAGACCGGTTGGCTGCGGATGCCCATGTCCCAGGAGCCGACCACCGCGTCGGCGCGGCCGATCAGATTGTCGATCGGCAACAGGCCGACGCCGCCGTCGCGCACCGGCACGCGGCTGTCGGCGGAATTGTCCCGGTTGTCGCCGAGCACGAACAGATTGCCTGCAGGCACCGTCACCTCGGCCGTGTTGTCGAGCCTTCCATTGTCGCGGATCTTGAAGATCGCGTGGCTGACGCCGTTCGGCAGGGTCTCGATATAACGGTAGGCGTCCTCGCCGCCGCCGCGATCGTCCTCGGCAAAGCCGGTGCCGTCGGGCTTCAGCGCCGCCGGATGATCGTTGATGAAGAGCTGGCCCTGCCGCATCTGGATGCGATCGCCGGGCAGCCCGACCACGCGCTTCACCCAGGCCTGCGAGCGGTCGCCCGGCCAGCGGAACACGACGACGTCGCCGCGCTTCGGCGTCTCGCCGAACACCCGGCCGGTCTCCGGCAGCGTGATCTGGATCGGCAGCGACGCCGCGCCATAGCCATAGGGAAATTTCGAGGCGACCAGCGCGTCGCCGATCAGCAGCGTCGGTTCCATCGAGCCCGACGGCACGTAGAACGGCTCGGCGATCGCGCCCTTGGCGAGGAACACGACGGCCACGATCGCGGCCAGTTGCACGGCCTGCCCGCGCCAGCTGGTCGGCTTGGCCGCCACGACTTCGTTTCCGCTGCTCACTAGCCTGTTCCTCCGACCGTAATCCGTTCCATCCTGAGCGTCGGCTGGCCGACGCCGACCGGCACACCCTGGCCGTTCTTGCCGCAGGTGCCGATTCCCGTATCCAGCGCAAGATCGTTGCCGATCATGGTGATCCTGTGGAGATCGGTCGGTCCATTGCCGATCAGCATGGCGCCCTTCAGCGGCGCGCCGAGCTTGCCGTTCTCGATCTTGTAGGCCTCGGTGCACTGGAACACGTATTTGCCCGAGGTGATGTCGACCTGGCCGCCGCCGAAATTGGCGGCATACATGCCGTTCTTCACCGAGGCGATGATCTCGGCCGGGTCGCGGTCGCCGGACAGCATGTAGGTGTTGGTCATGCGCGGCATCGGCACATGGGCATAGCTCTGCCGGCGGCCGTTGCCGGTCGGCTTCATGCCCATCAGCCGGGCATTCTGGCGGTCCTGCATGTAGCCGACCAGGACGCCGTCCTCGATCAGCACGGTGCGGTTGGTCGGGGTGCCCTCGTCGTCGATCGACAGCGAACCGCGGCGCGACGCCATGGTGCCGTCATCGACCACGGTGACGCCCTTGGCCGCAACCTGCTGGCCCATCAGGCCGGCGAAAGCGGAGGTCTGCTTGCGGTTGAAATCGCCCTCGAGCCCATGGCCGACGGCTTCATGCAGCATCACGCCGGGCCAGCCGGCACCGAGCACGACATCCATCTCGCCGGCCGGTGCCGGTACCGATTCGAGATTGACCAATGCCTCGCGCAGCGCGCCGTCGGCGGCATCGCGCCAGGCCTTGGTCTCGATGAAGCGGGCATAGCCCTCGCGGCCGCCATAGCCCTTGCTGCCGCTCTCCTGCCGGTCGCCCTGGCCGGCGACCACAGAAATGTTGACGCGCACCAGCGGGCGGATGTCGCGATAGCTCTCGCCATCGGGCCGCAGGATCTCCACCACCTGCCAGGTCGCGGTGAGGCTGGCCGAGACCTGCCGGACCCGCGGGTCCTTGTCCCTGACATAGGCATCGATCTCGCCGAGCAGCTTGACCTTGGCCTCGAACGCCGGGCCATCCAGCGGGTTCTCGTCGCCGTAGAGCCTGACATTGGTGTGGGCCGGCGCCGCGGCGAAAGTCCCGGCATAGCCGCCGCGCACCGCCGCCACCGCGTCCGCGGCGCGGATCAGCGCCGGGATCGAGACGTCGGAGGAATGCGCGTAGCCGACCGCGTCGTCCTTGACGGCACGCAGGCCGAAGCCTTGCGAGGTGTCGTAGGTCGCCTGTTTCAGCCGGCCATTGTCGAACACCAGCGCTTCGGTCTGCCCGTACTCCAGGAACAGCTCGCCGTCGTCGGCGCCTTCAAGTCCGCGGGACACCTCGCGGCGGACGGCATCGCGGTCCAGATTGGCGCGGTCGAGCAGGGAGGTGGTGGCAGGATTGGTCATGGTCACTCCGACGCAGTGCGATTCCTTAGGCGTTCCTTGTCATCCTTGCCTGAAGCGCAACTGATTGCCAGTGCGGAACCCGCATCAGGAGTTTCGGGCGATTGAAGCAGAGACGAGCGGAAAACTCACCTTACAACCCGGAAACCTGTGCCGGTCCCGGTTCAGGCCTGGACGGCGATCGCTCAAGATAGTGTTTGGGGCGGCAAACCGGGAGTGCCTGCGGCCATGCGGTCGATCACGGCCGCTCCGCGGAATCCTCACCTTGTCGTCATCACCCCGTGCGCCGATCCGCCTTCCGGGGCCGGTTTTCCGGCTCGTCGGCATCGCTCGATTGCGGTGCCGGCTTCGGCGGCGCGCCGGCGGCCGCGCCCTGCGCCGAGGTCGGAAAACCATGCTCCTGCGCCCACCGGTACAGCTCGTCGAACACCGGTTTGAGCGCCTTGGCTGATGGTGTCATCTCGTACTCAACCCGCGGCGGCACCTCGGGATAGACCGTGCGCTTGACCAGGCCGTTGGCCTCGAGATCGCGCAGCTGGGTGGTCAGCATGTACTGGGTTACGCCCGGGATCGCCTGCCGCAATTCGCCGAACCGGCGCTTGCGCTCGACCAGTTGCCAGAGGATGTCGCCTTTCCATTTTCCGGCCAGCACCGACAGCGCCCGATGAAATTGCGCCGACAGGTCGCCGTTGCACGGCTCGGATGCCGCCGGAGGCTCGGCCGGCTCAATAGTCAGTTTTTTCATACTACCTCACAAAAAGCATCCTACTTGTTCTTTTCATCTTACTCCCGAATTTAGTGCATCGAAAGCCGTGGGCCGGTCGCCGAATGGGCGGGTGGCCGCGCGGTCCAGTCGATTCGAACATTTGGGGAGCCATCAATGTCAGTTGCCGTTGCCGCCGCGCCGTCGCGCTGGAAATCCGTCAGCCTCTGGGTCGTCAGGGGACTGCTCGCTCTGGCCTTCGCCGCCGCGGGCGCCGCTAAGCTCTATGGCGTGCCGATGCTGGTCGAGGAATTCGAGCATATCGGGCTCGGCCAGTGGTTCCGCTATCTCACCGGATCGCTGGAGCTGCTCGGCGCGATCCTGATCCTGGTGCCGCCGGTCGCTGCCTTCGGCGGCCTGCTGCTGAGCTGCATCATGGTCGGCGCCACGCTCACGCATCTGTTCGTGATCGGCGGCTCGCCGGTGCCCGCCCTGGTGCTGCTGGCGCTGAGCGCGATCGTCGCCTACGCCAAGCGCAGCCAGTTCGCTTTGGTCCCGAGCGCACCGTGAGGTGGGCGCGATGCGCGTCTCTCGCCGCATCCTGATGCTGGCCGCGGGGCTCGCGCTGGCCTTCGCGGTGCCGTTCGCCGTGACATTGCTGCTCACCGGTTCGGTCGCGGCGGTCTCCAGACCGGAAGCGAAGAAGCCCGAGCTGCGCGTGCATCATGTGGTGCTGCCGATCAACAGCGACGATCCGACCACAATGCGGGCGCTGATCTCGACCGCGCTCAACCTCCCGAAATATTATCGGGAGCGCAACGAGCCGTTCGAGATCGAGGTCGTCGCCTACAATGCCGGCGTCCACATGCTGCGCGCCGATACCTCGCCGGTGAAGGACCTGTTGCGGGTGGTGCGGGGGCTCACGCCGGAGATCCGCTTCGTGGTCTGTGAGGCCACCAAGCTCGGCATGGAGCGCGCCGAGGGACATCCGCTGGTTCTGCTCGACAATGTCGATCTGGTGCCGAACGGGCCCGGACGCATCATCGAATTGCAGGAAGCCGGCTGGTCCTACATCCGGTCCTGAGCGCCGTGGCCATCAACGCCAGCGGAGAAACCGACATGACTTCTGTTCGCGTGCCCACCCGCCGCGCCGTCGTCGCCGGCATGATCGGCGCCAGCGCCTCCCTCGCGATGCCGGCGACACGCCTGCGCGCCGCGTCGGGACCGCCGCCATTCGGCACCATCCGGCATCAGTTCACGCAGGTCGAAGGCGCCCGCCCGGTGCCGCCGGTGGCGATCCCGGCGCTCGCCGGCGGCACGCTCGATCTCACCGCATTCAAGGGCAGGTTGGTGCTGGTGAACTTCTGGGCCACCTGGTGCGCGGCGTGCCGGACCGAACTGCCGATGCTGGATCGCCTCGCGGCAAGCGACCGCAGCGATCTCGTCGTCGTCGCAATCAGCACCGATCGCAACCGCGCGCTGGTCGCGCCCTACGTCAAGCAGTTCAAGCTGCGCCGTCTTGCGATCGGCTTCGATCCCGGCGGTCTCGTCTCGCGCGTCGACGCCGCCGAGCTCGACACGCCGTTCGCGCTCTACGGCATGCCGATCTCATTCCTGATCGGCATCACCGGACAGGTCGAGGGCTATATGACGGGTGAGGCGGACTGGCTGTCCGCCGAGGCGGGTGCGTTGTTTGATTATTATGCGGCTGGTGGGCGGTGAGATCGCGTAGCCCGGATGAAGCGAAGCGAAATCCGGGACCAGTCAATCCACGATGAACGCGGCCCCGGATTGCGCTGCGCTCCATCCGGGCTACACCTTCATGTGCCGCTCGTTCCCCTACGGCAACTTGTCATAGCCCTCCGCGAGCCCATTCAGGCTGAGCGGAAAGCCGATGCCCTCTTCCGGGGTCTCGAAGATAATAAACGTCGCGGTCTTTGCGTTCTTGAGCTGGCCGAGCAGCTTGTCGTCCATCACGACTTCGGCGACGCAGCCATTGGGCAGGCAGCGGACAAAACCGGCGCGGCCGACGTCCTGGTTGTCGAGCTTCAGGCCGAGGCCGGAGGGCAGGAGCACGCCGAGCGGGGCGACCACGCGCATCAGGCGGCTCTTCTGGTCGGCGGTCTTCAGCACGATCACGGTCAGGCCGGCATTGGAGCGGTCTTCGGCTACCACGCTCTGGATCAGCGCGCATTGCTCGGCCTGGGCGCCCGGCGGGGTGTCGCAGCGGATCTGCCAGTCGCCATGGACCGAGCGCACCGCGCCCTGCGCGTTCGCCGGCTGAGTCAGGCCAAGAGAAAGGGCCAGAATCAGCAGGCCGCCGAGCCAGCCGGCCTTTCGTCCTGCCTGAATTTTCGAAGCGCCCATCCGGGGTCGATCCTTTGATTGTCCGGTCGGTCCGGCCGTCGAGGCCGCCGGGTAGCACGCATCAGTCGACTGATACCGCAATTGGGCGCCTTGAAGGCGATCTTGAAGCCATTCCCGCGCCGGATTGGGGCAGCCCGCAGCGAATCAGGTTCCTGCGGGTTATCCCGTCTGTGCCTACATCCGGTAATCCCCCTGTCAACAGTGCGCGGCGTTGTTTCGGCGACTTTCGCTTGATTTTACGGGAAAAATCGCAAGCGGCAGCTTCATCGCAGGCGCATGGCTTTCGGCCGTACTACTGCATTGCGAGCGCCTGCGAATTATGGTTTGAGAGGCTGGATTTCGACGCGTTCTAGCGATCTGGCTCCCGTACCCACCTTGACTCAGAGACGGGTATGTCCGGAAGGCCATTTGTCAGGGCGGATCGTGCTGTATCTCCGGTCAATTGCCGGGGGTGCGTTGGGGAATAATGCAAGGGAGCGCGAACGGCATGAAGATGTCGATTGGCCGGTTGGGCAGGCAATTGCTGGGGTTGGCGGTGGCGAGTGTGGCGTCAGTCGCCGCGGGATCGGCCTTCGCCGAAATGGGGCAGCCGGCGCCGTGGGAGCACACGCTGCAGGAAGCCGCGACCCCGGTGATGGAAAACATCATCTGGTTTCACAATTTCCTGCTGGTGCTGATCACCGTCATCACCCTGTTCGTGCTGGCGCTGCTCGTCATCGTGGTGGTGAAGTTCAACGCCAAGGCCAACCCGGTCCCCTCCAAGACCACCCACAACACCCTGATCGAAGTGGCCTGGACGCTGATCCCGGTCCTGATCCTCGTCGGCATCGCGGTGCCGTCGTTCCGCCTGCTGTTCCTGGAGCTCGACGTGCCGAAGCCGGACCTCACCGTGAAGGTCACCGGCAAGCAGTGGTATTGGTCCTACGCCTACCCGGATAACGGTAAGTTCGAGTTCGACTCGCTGCTCGACAAGGACAAGCAGCCCCGGCTGCTCGGCGTCGACAACGAGATGGTGGTCCCGGTCAACAAGGTGGTGCGGATCCAGACCACCGGCGCCGACGTGATCCACTCCTTCGCGGTGCCCGCCTTCGGCGTGAAGATCGACTCGGTCCCCGGCCGCCTCAACGAGAGCTGGTTCAAGGCCACCAAGACCGGCGTGTTCTACGGCCAGTGCTCGGAACTGTGCGGCAAGGACCATGCCTTCATGCCGATCGCGGTGCGGGTCGTCAGCGACCAGGAATTCGCGACCTGGGTTGAAGGGGCCAAGAAGAAGTTTGCGACCAACCCGGCGAATTCCTACGCCTCGGCTGGTCAGGCGGCGCAGTAAGCCTGACGGCTCACGGCGCGGATGGAATAAGGGCGATGGGACCGCAAGGTCCAAGAGGGACTGCAAGGCAGGATTTTGAACATGGCGACAGGCGCAGCGACACACGACGATCACGCCCATGATGATCACGCCCACCATCCGACCGGATGGCGGCGCTATCTCTACTCCACGAACCACAAGGATATCGGTACGATGTACCTTATCTTTGCGGTGATCGCGGGCATCATCGGCGCTGCGATGTCGATCGCGATCCGTGCCGAGTTGATGTACCCGGGCGTCCAGATATTCCACGAAACCCACACTTATAACGTGTTCGTGACCTCGCACGGTCTGATCATGATCTTCTTCATGGTCATGCCGGCGATGATCGGCGGGTTCGGCAACTGGATGGTGCCGCTGATGATCGGCGCGCCGGACATGGCGTTCCCGCGCATGAACAACATCTCGTTCTGGCTGCTGCCGGCCTCGTTCGCGCTGCTGCTGCTCTCCACCTTCGTCGAGGGTGAGCCGGGCGCCAACGGCGTCGGGGCGGGCTGGACCATGTATGCGCCGCTGTCGACCTCGGGCCATCCGGGACCGGCAGTCGATTTCGCGATCCTGTCGCTGCATCTCGCCGGTGCGTCGTCGATCCTCGGTGCCATCAACTTCATCACCACGATCTTCAACATGCGCGCGCCGGGCATGACCCTGCACAAGATGCCGCTGTTCGTGTGGTCGATCCTGGTGACCGTGTTCCTGCTGCTGTTGTCGCTGCCGGTGCTCGCCGGTGCGATCACCATGTTGCTGACCGACCGCAATTTCGGCACCGCCTTCTTTGCGGCTGACGGCGGCGGCGATCCCGTGCTGTTCCAGCATCTGTTCTGGTTCTTCGGCCACCCCGAAGTGTACATCCTGATCCTGCCCGCCTTCGGCATGGTCAGCCAGATCGTCTCCACCTTCTCGCGCAAGCCCGTGTTCGGCTATCTCGGCATGGCCTACGCCATGGTCGCGATCGGCGGCATCGGCTTCGTGGTGTGGGCGCACCACATGTACACCGTCGGCATGTCGTCGGCGACGCAGGCCTATTTCGTCGCCGCCACGATGGTGATCGCGGTGCCGACCGGCGTGAAGATCTTCTCCTGGATCGCCACGATGTGGGGCGGCTCGATCGAGTTCAAGGCGCCGATGATCTGGGCGATCGGGTTCATCTTCCTGTTCACCGTCGGCGGCGTCACCGGCGTCGTGCTGGCCAATGCCGGCGTCGACCGCGTGCTGCAGGACACCTATTACGTGGTGGCGCACTTCCACTACGTGCTGTCGCTCGGCGCCGTGTTCGGCATCTTCGCCGGCTGGTACTACTGGTTCCCGAAGATGTTCGGCTACATGTACTCGGAGCGGATCGCCAAGGCGCACTTCTGGTTCACCTTCATCGGCGTCAACCTGGTGTTCTTCCCGCAGCACTTCCTCGGCCTGTCGGGCATGCCGCGCCGCTACGTCGACTATCCGGATGCGTTCGCCGGCTGGAACCTGATCTCCTCTTGGGGCTCCTACATCTCCGGCATCGGCGTCCTGATCTTCATCTACGGCGTGATCGATGCCTTCGTCCGCAAGGAGCAGGCCGCGAACAATCCGTGGGGTGCAGGTGCGACCACGCTGGAGTGGACGCTGACCTCGCCGCCGCCGTTCCATCAGTTCGAAGTGCTGCCCCGCGTGCAGTAAGTCCAAGACAACGCGGCGCACCCAGGGTGCGCCGCGCCTTTTGAGAGAAGTGAGACCTGATCTTGTCGGTTGTCGATCACAACGCCATCGAGCTGCCCCGGATTTCCGAGGCCGAAGTGGGCGACTACATCGCGCTGCTGAAGCCGCGCGTCATGTCGCTGGTGATCTTCACCGCGCTGGTCGGGCTGATGATCGCGCCGGTGCATGTCCATCCGGTGCTGGCGTTCACCTCGATCCTCTGCATCGCGGTCGGCGCCGGCGCCTCCGGCGCGCTCAACATGGCCTATGAGAGCGACGTCGACGCCCTGATGTCGCGCACCGCCAACCGGCCGATCCCGCGCGGCAAGATCACCCCGGCCGAGGCTGCCGCCTTCGGCCTGACGCTCGCCTTCTTCTCGGTGATGACGCTCGGCATCCTGGTCAACTGGGTGGCGGGCGCGCTGCTTGCCTTCACCATCTTCTTCTATGCCGTGATCTACACGATGTTGCTGAAGCGCTGGACCGCGCAGAACATCGTGATCGGCGGCGCTGCCGGCGCGCTGCCGCCGGTGGTGGCATGGGCGGCCGCGACCGGCTCGCTCTCGGTCGAGCCGATCCTGCTGTTCCTGATCATCTTCTTCTGGACTCCGCCGCACTTCTGGGCGCTGGCGCTGTTCCGCAGCGACGACTATGCGCGCGCCGGCATCCCGATGCTGCCGGTGGTCGCCGGTCCCGACGCGACCCGGCTGCAGATCCTGCTCTACACCATTGTGCTGGTCGCGATCGCGCTGGCGCCGTGGCCGCTCGGCTATTTCGACGCGATCTACGGCGTTACCTCGCTGGTGCTTGGCGCCGGCATGATGTGGCTTGCCATCGAGGTCTATCGCCGCCGAGAAGGCACAGCCGCCAACCGCGCCACGCGCCGGCTGTTCGCCTTCTCGATCCTCTATCTGTTCGCGCTGTTTGCCGTCCTCCTCGCCGAGGTCGTCGTCCGCGCGATCCTGCCTGTCTTCATCGGGTAGGGACGCCGGGGGGCAAGATGGGGGCGCATGGGATAGCAATGGACGAGAAACGCGAACCAGAAGGAATCGTCCTCACCGAGGCGCAGCTCAAGAGCCGCCGCCAGCGCTCGATCGCCATTGCGCTCGCGCTCGGCGTCATGGTCGTGCTGTTCTTCGCCGTCACCCTCGTCAAGGGGCCGGCCGTGCTGGTGCGGCCGCTGTGAGTGAGATGGCAAAACAGGGTGCACCGCAGGCTCCGCAAGCCAAAGGCGCGAAAGTCACGCGCCGCATACTGACGCGCGACGCCGTGGTCGCGTCGATCTGCGGCTTCGTCGTGGTGCTGATGGTCGGCGCGTCCTACGCGGCCGTGCCGTTCTACAACTGGTTCTGCCGCACCACCGGCTTCAACGGCACCACCCAGGTGGCGACTTCGGTGCCTTCGGAGGCGCCACTCGCGCGCACGATCGCGGTCAGCTTCGACTCCAACGTCGCGCCGGGCCTGCCCTGGAAGTTCGAGGCCGAGCAGACCACGATCGACGTCAAGATCGGCCAGGTCGTCACGGTCTATTACACGGTGACCAACCAGTCGGCGCGCACCACGACGGGACAAGCCGCCTACAACGTCGCGCCGCTGACGGTCGGCGCCTATTTCCAGAAGATCAACTGCTTCTGCTTCACTGAACAGACCATGGCGCCGGGCGAGAAGCGCGAGATGGCCGTGGTGTTCTATGTCGATCCGGCGCTGGCCAAGGACAGCGAGAACGACACGCTGAAGACCATCACTTTGTCCTACACCTTCTTCCCCGTGCGCGATGCCACGCCGAAGCCCGTGGCTGCGGGCGAGGCGGAGCAGCGCAAGGGCGGCTAGTTCTGGAATTCTAAGATTAAGACGTGCCTTGCGGCACGCGAATGGAGAGACGGCAATGGCTGAGGCGCAAGTCAAGCATCACGACTATCATCTCGTCGACCCGAGCCCGTGGCCGGTGGTCGGCTCGGTCTCGGCCTTCATCATGGCGCTCGGTGCGATCGGCTGGATGCACCACATGTTCTCCGCCGCCCCGATCGTGTTCGGCGTCGGCACCATCGGCGTGCTCTACACCATGGCGAGCTGGTGGGGCGACGTGATCAAGGAAGCCCAGTACAAGGGCGACCATACCCGCGTGGTACAGATCAGCCACCGCTACGGCATGATCCTGTTCATCGCCTCCGAAGTGATGTTCTTCGTCGCCTGGTTCTGGGCGTTCTTCAATTCGGCGCTGTTCCCGGCCGATGCGGTGCACGCCACCCGCGATGCGGTGTTCGGCTGCGGCGCCGGCACGGCGATGGGCGCCTGCTCGGTTCCCGGCACCTGGCCGCCGCATGGCATCGAGACCTTCGACCCCTGGCATCTGCCGCTGCTCAACACGCTGCTGCTGCTGACCTCGGGCACCACCGTCACCTGGGCGCACCATGCGTTGCTGGAGAACGACCGCCAGGGCCTCAAGCAGGGCCTGATCCTCACCGTGATCCTCGGCGCCTGCTTCACCTGCGTGCAGGCCTATGAGTACGCCCATGCGACGTTCTCGTTCGGCGGCAACGTCTACGGCTCGACCTTCTTCATGGCGACCGGGTTCCACGGCTTCCACGTGCTGGTCGGCACCATCTTCCTGCTGGTCTGCCTGATCCGCGCCTATGCCGGCCACTTCACGCCGAAGCAGCATCTCGGCTTCGAGTTCGCCGCCTGGTACTGGCACTTCGTCGACGTGGTCTGGCTGTTCCTGTTCATCTGCATCTACGTCTGGGGCCACGGCGCCGAGTCGATGGCGCACGGCGCACACTAACCTCACTGACGTGCTAAGAGGGGGCGGCCCGATGGCCGCCCCCTTTGCTTTTGAAGAGAACCGATGACGGATACCCCGCCTACTGTGACCGAAAGCGCGCTGCGCGGCATCGCCTGCCGCTGCCCGCGCTGCGGCAAGGGCAAGCTCTATTCCGGCTTTCTGACATTGGCGCCGCGCTGCCAGGCCTGCGGCCTCGACTTCGCTTTCATCGATGCCGGTGACGGGCCGGCGATCTTCATCATCATGCTGGCCGGCGCCATCGTGGTCGCGGCGGCGCTGATCGTCGAGGTGAAATACCAGCCGCCGTTCTGGGTTCACGCCGCGTTGTGGCTGCCGTTGATCGTGGTCACCACGATCCTGCCGCTGCGTTCGATGAAGGCGCTCCTGATCGCGCTGCAATTCCACCACAAAGCCGCCGAAGGCCAATTGATCGAGCGCGACCCGCAATGAATGACATGACCAACAAGGCGTTTTCCGGCGAAGTGGGCTCCGGTTCGCGCGAAGGAAACGCGTCAAAAGGCTCTCAACGGCCGAGCGCGGCCGGCTTCGGCGTTTTCACGCTGATCCTGATCGCGGTGTTCATCGCGCTCGGCGTCTGGCAATTGCAGCGCAGGGTCGAAAAGCATGCGCTGATCGCCGCACTCGACGAGCGGCTGGCCGCCCCGACCGAGGCGCTGCCGCCGCCATCGGCATGGCCCACGGTGACCTCGGCGAGGGACGAATTCCGCCGCGTCACGCTGACCGCGACCTACGCAAAACAGCCGGACGCGATGGTCTTCAGCTCCGGCTCCGCCGTGCGCGACGATGTCGCGGGACCCGGCACCTGGGCGTTCCTGCCGGCCAAGCTCGCCAGCGGCGAAACCGTCGTGATCAACACCGGCTTCGTCCAGAACACGATGCAGGACCGCGCCTTCGAGGATCGCGTCACCGGCCGCCTCATCACCGGCGCGCCGGTTGAGCTGACCGGCTACATCCGCTTTCCCGAGCCGCCGGGCCGGCTGACGCCGAAGGAAGATCTGCCGAAGCGGCTGTGGTTCGTGCGCGATCATCGTGCGATGGCGCAGGCGCTCGGTTGGGGCGAGGTCGCGCCGTTCTATATCGACCTCGAGGCGCCGGTGCCCGACAGCGGCACGCCGAAGCCCGGACCGCTCAAGGTGCGGCTCAAGGACGACCACATGCAGTACGCCATCACCTGGTTCTCGTTGGCCGCCGCGGTCACGATCGCCTTCGGCCTGTGGTGGCGCGGCCAGCGCCGCAGGGGAACTTGAGGTCAGGTCGAGAGCGCCTGGCCGACGCCGATCAGGCGGATCAGCATGTCGCCCCATAGCGCGCCGAGAATCCCGGTCAGCACGAACGCGGTCCAGAACAGCGCGGGACGCCCGATTCGCGCCCATCGGGCCGCGGCCACCGCCGGCAGGCCGATTGCGACAGCCAGCAGCACGATGGACGAACCGGTCTGGCCAGGGTCGACCACCCAGTCGGCCAACGAACTGGCGAATGCCTGCGCCAGCATCGCGACGATCCAGAACGGAGCCTGGTCGCGAACCGAGCCGACGCAGAAAAATCCCGTTGTTCCCGCCACCCGGGCCCAGACGATCAGGGCGAGCGCGAACAGCGCCGCCAGCTGAACGGAGGCGACAAGATCGCCGATCCCGAGCGAGCGGTCCGCCATATGGGCCACCGCCGCGCTGAGGACCAGGACGCCGACCAGCACCGGCCAGAAGGCGATCCGACCGGCACGATCGCGCGCATACAGGGCCCCGATCGATACCACGCCGGCCGTGGCCAGGACGAGGCTGCCCTTGCCCGCGACGGCATGGCCTCCGAGTTCGCCCAGCGCTGCGGCCGCGGTCCGGATCGTCCAGAACCGCAACGCGGCCTCGCGCACTCCCATCGTCCGTCGCATCTCGATATGACGCATGTCCATGCGCGTCTCCGCGGCAACGCTCAGGTCGACAATGTCGGATGTGCCGCAGGCTCACCCGAACGGCGGCTGCGCATGCGGTTGATCCATTGGGTCAAGCCGTCGAGATAGATGTACACGACAGGCGTCGTGAACAGCGTCATCAGCTGCGAGACGATCAGTCCGCCGACGATCGCAAAGCCGAGCGGCTGGCGCAGCTCCGATCCGGTGCCGGTGCCGATCATCAGCGGAACGCCGCCGAGCATCGCGCACATCGTCGTCATCAGGATCGGGCGGAAGCGCGCCTTGCAGGCCATGTAGACCGACTGCTCGGCGGGGAGATGCTGGTGGCGTTCGGCCTCCAGCGCGAAATCGATCAGCATGATGCCGTTCTTCTGCACGATGCCGATCAGCAGGATGATGCCGACCAGCCCGATCACGTCGAGCCCAAAGCCGAAGGCCCACAGCGCCAGCAGTGCGCCGAGCCCGGCGGACGGCAGGGTCGAGAGGATCGTGATCGGATGGATCGTGCTCTCATAGAGCATGCCGAGGATCAGATAGACCGCAACCACTGCGGCGAAGATCAGGATCGGCGTCGACGCGAGCGCTGCCTGGAACGCCTGCGCATTGCCCTGGAAGCTGGTGACCACGGTCGAAGGCACGTGCAGGTCGGCGGTCGCCTTCTGGACCGCCGCGACCGCGGTCCCCACCGCCGTGCCCGGCGCCAGATTGAAGCTCAGCGTGACCGATGGAAACTGGCTCTGGTGGTTCACCGAGAGCGGCGCGGTGCCGTAATCGATGCTCGCGATCTGGCTCAGGGGCACCATCGTGCCTGCGGACGAGCGGACATAGATACGGTTGAGCGCATAGGGGCCGAGCTGGAACGACGGATCGACCTCGAGGATCACGTAGTAGGTGTTGAGCGTCGTGAACAGCTGGGCGACGTGACGCTGGCCGAATGAATCATACAGCGTGTTGTCCACCGCGGCCGGATCGATGCCGAGGCGGGAGGCCGCGTCACGGTCGATCTGCAGCTTGAGCTGACGCGCGGCGTTGGCCTGGTCGGTCGCAACGTCGGCCAGTTCCGGCAATGTCTTCAGCTTCTGATACAGCTTGCCGGCCCACAGATTGAGCTCGTCCTGGTTCACGTCGGTGAGCGTGAACTGATACTGCGTCTTGGACAGCCGGCTGGCGAGATTGATGTCCTGCGTCGCCTGCATGAACACCGACATCCCCTTGATCTTCTGCAACGCGGTGTCGAGCTGCCGGATCACCTGATCGGCGGAAGCATTGCGCTCGTTGCGCGGCTTCAGCAGCACGAACAGGCGGCCGTTGTTCTCGGTCACGGTCGGGCCGCCCGGCCCGATATACCCGGTCGCATTGGCAACCGAGGGGTTCTTTGCGATGATGTCGATGACACTGCGTTGCAGCGTCGCCATCTGCGCCGGCGAGATGTCCGCCGAGGCCTCGGTGATGCCGGTGATCATGCCGGTGTCTTGCTGCGGGAAGAAGCCCTTGGGGATGGCCACGAACAGCAGGCCGGTCACAACGACGCTTGCCAGCATGATCGACATGGTCGTGGCCTTGTAGCGCAACGCCTTGGCAAGCACGGTCTCGTACGCGGCCTGGATCGCAACGAAGCCGCGTTCCAGCGCGCGCGACACCGCCCCGGCATTGGCGCCCTGGTGCGGCGACAGCAGATAGGCGCACATCATCGGCGTCAGGGTCACCGAGACGATCACCGACACCACGATGGCAACGCACACCGTGACGGCGAACTCCTGGAACATGCGGCCGATCACCCCGCCCATCAGCAGCAGCGGAATGAACACCGCGATCAGCGAGACCGAGATCGAGATGATAGTGAAGCCGATCTCGCCGGCCCCCTTCAGAGCGGCCTGCATCGGAGAGAGACCTTCCTCGATATGCCGCGAGATGTTCTCGATCATCACGATGGCATCGTCGACGACGAAGCCGACGGCGATCGACAGACCCATCAGCGACAAATTGTCGAGGCTGTAGTTGAGCAGATACATCACGCCGAAGGTGCCGATCAGCGAGATCGGGACCGAGACCGCGGGGATGATGGTCGCCCACAGATTGCGCAGGAACAGGAAGATCACGCCGACCACCAGCGCAATGGTCAGCACCAAAGTGAGCTGAACGTCGGCGACGCTGGCGCGGATGGTCTGGGTGCGGTCGGAGGCGATCTGGACCTTGATGTCGGAGGGCAGGCTCGCCACCAGCTGCGGCAGCAGCTTCTTGATGCCGTCCACCGTGCTGATCACGTTGGCGCCGGGCTGGCGCTGGATCGCGAGGATGATCGCGGGCTTGTCGTTGTACCAGCCATGCAACGTGATGTCCTCGGCCGCCACCACGGCATGCCCGATATCGCGCAGGCGGACCGGTGCGCCGTTGCGATAGGCAATGATCAGATCGTCATACTTGCTCGCAACCAGCACCTGGTCATTGGTGGCGAGCGTGTAGGCCTGCTGGCTGCCGTAGAGCACGCCCTTGGGCTGGTTCACGGTGATGTTGCCGAGCGTGGTGCGCACTTGCTCGAGATCGAGCCCCGCGGCGGCGAGCTTGGCCGGATTGACCTGCACCCGGATCGAGGGCTTCTGCATGCCGCCGATGGTGACGAGCGAGACGCCCGGCACCTGCGACAACTTCTGCGCCAAAATGCTGTCGGCATAGTCGTCGACTTTGGTCAGCGGCTCGGTGTCCGACGTCAGCGCGATCAGCAGCACCGGCACGTCGGCCGGATTGACCTTGTGGAAGGTCGGCGGCGACGGCATCGTCTTGGGCAATTGCCCCGATGCCGCATCGATCGCGGTCTGCACGTCCTGCGCGGCCGCATCGACGCTGCGGTTCAGCGCGAATTGCAACGTGATCTGGGTGTTGCCGAGCCCGCTGCTCGAGCTCATGCCGGTGAGGCCGGCGATCTGGCCGAATTGTCGCTCCAGCGGCGTCGCGACCGAGGAGGCCATGGTCTGCGGATCGGCGCCGGGCAATTGCGCGGTGACCTGGATGGTTGGGGTGTCCACCGTCGGCAGCGCCGAAACCGGCAGCCGCACGAAGGCGATCATGCCGACCAGCACGATGGCGATGGCCAGAAAGGCGGTGGCGACGGGCTTGCGGATAAAACCTGCGGAGATGTTCATGGCAGCATGCCTGCGCTGGCGGTGGTTGCGTCCTGGACCTGGTCTTTCTTGTCATCGGGCACGATCTCGACCCTCGTCCCCGGATTGAGCCGGTACTGACCCGCGGTGACGACGGTCTCGTTCGCCGCGAGGCCCTGCTCGATCAGCACCTGTCTGTCGCGCGATTGACCGGTCGTGACATTGCGGATGCTGACGACGTTGTTCGCGCCGACCACATAGGCGAAGCTGCCATCCGGTCCCTGGCGCACCGCCGTCAGCGGCACGGTGAGCGCGTCGTGGCGAACCGCGATCGTCAGATGGACGTTGACGAAACTGCCGGGCCACAGCGTGTTGCCGGCATTGGGAAAGGACGCCTTCAGCTGCACCGTGCCGGTCGTGCTGTCGACCTGGTTGTTGATCAGCATCAGGCTGCCGTGGTCGAGCTTGCGCTTGTTCTGTGCATCATAGACGTCGACCGAGGCGTCTCCAGACGCCAGCGCCTGCCGCACGCCCGGGATCTCGCCGGACGGCAGCGTGAAGATCACCGCGATCGGCTGCAGCTGGGTGAGAACCACGAGCCCGTTGGTGTCGGTCGGGTGCACGATGTTGCCGGGATCGATGCGGCGGATGCCGGTGACGCCGTCGAACGGCGCGGTGATCGTGGCGAAGCTGAGCTGGGTCTGTGCGGCTTCCAGCGCCGCCTTGTCGAGCGCGACGGTGCCTTCGCCCTGCGTGACCTGCGAATCCTGGGTGTCGAGCAGTTGCTGGGTCGCAAAGCCGCGATTGGCGAGCGGCTGGGTTCGCGCCAGATTGGTCCGGGCGTTCTTCAGGCTCGCCTCGTCGCGCGCCAGCGCGGCCTCGGCCTGGTCGACCTGAGCCTCGTAGACCCGCGGATCGATCTTGGCGAGCACATCGCCGCGCTTCACCTGCTTGCCCTCGACGAAATCGACGCTGTCGAGCGTGCCCTGCACCTGGGTGCGTATGGTCGCCGTGTTGATCGGCGTCACCGTGCCCAGCCCTTCGAGCACGATCGGCACATCATGCTGCAGCACCTTCGCCGCCGTCACCGGAACGACGGACGTGGAGGTCGTCGACTGGGTCGCCGGTGGATGGTCCGTTGCACCGTCGGGCCGATGCACGGCATAGGCGCCGGCGCCGATTGCGGCGGCGGCCACCAGGCTCGCGCAAGCGATCTTGAAGGTCTTCGATTTCATTGATCACCAGCTCCATCGGTTGTCCGGCGGCCGATCGTTGCGACCAGCTCCAGGACAAAGGTTTCAGTTGCGCTCGCTGCGGCCGCTTCCGTTCCGCGGCCGGCGGTCAAATCGAGGTGGATGATGCGTGCGTCGAGGTCGGCGGCGCGCAACGCGCCGATCAGGCTGCCTTGCGGCGCATCGTCGTTGCGATGAACGACGAGCCGGATCGCGGTTACCGTCGGCACGATGTGAAACGGCAGGGCGTCGGAGGCGACGTCGATCGCGACAACGCCGCCGCAGTGCAGCGCGCCCCGTAGCGCCAGTTCGAGCATGCGCCGCGCGACCGATCCCTCGCCGAGCAGGATCAGCTGCCGCGGGATCATGCCGACGCGATCGAGCGCGGCGGCGACGCCGCTCAGGATGCCGGCATAGCTCGCTTCGCGGAGCTCGATCGGCAGCCATGTTGCCAGCGGCGTAAGCCGGCGCCAGCGCGCGAAGGTTTCGGGCACGGCGATGGACGTGGCATCGGGGGCGACCAGGACGCCGACCAGCACGCCCGTGGTGGCGCGACGGGGCCGGGCTGCGATTGCGCTGTGCGGGCTTTCGGACATGCCCGGAAGCTGGGCTTCAGCTCGATATTATTCAAATGAATTATCTTTATCCGCCAATTCATATCATGCATGATGGGGCATGCGGATGCGCAATCTCGATCTCAATCTCCTCTTGGTGTTCGACGCCGTCATGCGCGAGCGCAGCGTGGTGCGCGCGGCCGGCGCGCTTGCCATCAGCCAGCCCGCCGTGAGCCACGCGCTGAACCGGCTGCGTCATGCGCTGAAGGACCAGCTGTTCGTCCGCACGCCGTCGGGCATGCTGCCGACGCCGCGGGCGGAAGCGCTCGCGCTGCCGGTCCGCAAGGCGCTCAATGAGCTGCAACTCGCGGTCGAGGGGGATCGTTTCGATCCGGCGCAGGCGGAACGGCGCTTCACCATTGCCGTCAACAATTATGCCGCGGTGGTCGCGGCCGGTTCGATCATCGCAGCGGTGCGCGCGCAGGCGCCGAAAGTGCGGCTGACGCTGGTGCCGAGCGGGACGCTCAATCTCGCCGACAGGCTCGACCGCGCCGAGCTCGATCTCGCGATCTCCGCCCGCGCGCTGGAGGGCGAGCGCTTTGCCGCCTGCCGGTTGATCGAGGACCGCTTTGTCGCGGTGCTGCGGGCCGGTCACCCGGCCTTGCGAAAGAAGCTGACCGGCGAGACGCTGGTCGAGCTGCCGCACCTTGCGATCACCTCCAGCGGCGAAGATCTGGATTTCATCGATGCCTGGCTGCGGGCACGCAAGGCGAACCGCACCATTGCGTCAGATGTGCCGTATCTGTCCGCCGGCGCCGTCTTGGTGCAATCGAACATGGTCGCGATCCTCGGGCGCAAGCTCGCGCTCGAATTCCGCCGCGCTTATCCGATCGAGATGCGGGAGCTGCCGTTCGATGCATCGAAGCTGCAGAGCGTCATGAGCTGGCACCGCCGCTTCGACGATCTGCCGGCGCACCGCTGGCTGCGGGACACGATCATTGCCGCTACGCGCGGCATCTGATCTGCGTCGAGACGATCCCGAAACGATACGCCCGCGCCGATCCATGGCGCGGGCGTATCGCAGTTGACCTCCGCATTTCGTCAATGACCGACGGGGGCGGGGCCGCCGAGCTTGACCTTGCGCAAGGTCAGCGCCAGCGGGATCGCTGAGAGCGAGATCAGCATCAGGACCCAGAACGCATCCATGTAGGACAGGAACGAGGCCTGGGTCTGCACTTGCTGCCCGACCCACTGGATCGCCTGCTGGTGCGCCTGCGCCAGCGAGTTGCCCTGGGCGACGAAGAAGTCGGTGACCTGGTGCAGCGTGTCCTGATATTGCGGGCTCGACGGCGTCACCTGCTCCACCAGCCGGCTCTGGTGGAACTGCTGGCGATGGGTCAGCACGTTGGAGACGATCGAGACGCCGATCGAGCCGCCGGTGTTGCGCGCCGCGTTGATCAGCGCGGAGGCCTGGTCGGTCTTGTCGGGCGGAATGCCGTCATAGGACGCCGCCATGATCGGCACGAAGATCAGGGGCAGGCCGACACCGATCAGCATGCGTGAGCGCGCCATGAACCAGAAGCCGAGATCGGCATACACGTTGGTCATGCTGTACATCGAGGCGGCGATCACCAGCGCGCCGGCGACGATCAAATATTTCGGCTGCACCTTGGCGGCGAGCCGGCCGACCGCGAACATCATCACCATGGTGACCACGCCGCCGGGCGAGAGCACGAGGCCGGCCCAGGTCGCGGTGTAGCCGAAATCCTGCTGCACCAGCTGCGGCAGGAACTGGGTGGTCGCAAGCAGGATGGCGCCGGTCGCCAGCATCACCAGGAAGCAGGCGCCGAACTGCCGGGTCGCGACCATGCGCAGGTCGATCATCGGATTGCGGCGGGTCATCTCCCACGGGATCATCAGCACGAACGCCGCGGCGCTGATCGCTGCGAAGGTGATGATGAAGGGCGAACCGAACCAGTCGTCCTCGAGACCGCGGTCGAGCGTCACCTCGAGCGCGCCGAGGAAGGTTGCAACCAGTGCGAAGCCG
This sequence comes from Bradyrhizobium sp. B120, assembly GCF_049075665.1. Lineage (NCBI taxonomy): Bacteria > Pseudomonadati > Pseudomonadota > Alphaproteobacteria > Hyphomicrobiales > Nitrobacteraceae > Bradyrhizobium > Bradyrhizobium sp. B120. The sequence continues at coordinate 849,318 of NZ_CP185242.1, forward strand.
ATGAAGTCGAAGGTGTTGTTCTGCGGCTGCGCGGCCTTCTGCGCTCCTTTGGCCTTCGCGGGCTCCTGCAGCACCGCTGCGATCAGCGCGATCGCGAACACGCCGACCGGCGCGTTGATCAGGAAGCACCAGTGCCAGGACAGATTGTCGGACAGCCAGCCGCCGAGCGTCGGTCCGACCACCGGTGCCACCACCACGGCGATGCCGAACACCGCAAACGCCTGGCCGCGCTTGGCCGGCGGGAAGGCGTCGGCGAGGATCGACTGCGCGACCGGCACCATGCCGCCGCCGCCGAGGCCCTGCAGGATGCGGAACAGCAGCAGCGCGTTCAGATTGGGCGCGAAGCCGCACAGCACCGAACTCACCGTGAAGATGCCGAGGCAGATCAGGAAGAAGGTCTTGCGTCCGAGCGTTCTCGCGAGAAAGCCGGAGACGGTCAGGATGATGGCGTTGGACACCAGGTAGGTCGTGACCACCCAGGAGGCTTCGTCCTCGCTCACGCCCATGCCGCCCGCGATATAGGGCAGCGCGACGTTGGCGATGGTGGTGTCGAGCACCTCCATGAAGCTCGCGAGCGCAACCACGATGGCGATCAGCCAGGGGTTGACGGCGACGCTCGGAGTAGGAAGGCTTTTGGCATCGATTGCTGTTGCACTCATGACAGCCTCCCCGGATCAGAGCTTCTCAAGACGCTCGAGCAGCGATGGCGCGGGATTGATCCGCACCGTCGGGACGACGGACATGCCCGGGCCGAGCGCGACGTCGGTCGGCGGGTTGTCCATCACGATCTTGACCGGCACGCGCTGCACGATCTTGACGTAGTTGCCGGTGGCGTTCTGCGCCGGCAGCAGCGAGAACGCGGTGCCCGAACCCGGCTGCACGCTTTCGACGTGGCCCTTGATGGTGCGGCCGGGATAGGCGTCGATCTTCAGCGTCACCTTTTCGCCCGGACGCATCTGGTCGAGCTGGATCTCCTTGAAATTCGCGGTGACCCAGGTCTGGTCGGGCACGAACATCGTGAGGTTGGTGCCGGCCTGCGCGAACTGGCCGACGGCGGCCGAAAGGTTGACGACGCGGCCGGGCTGCGCGGCAGTCACCGTCGTATAGGACAGATTGAGTTGCGCCTGGTCGCGCTGCGCCTCGGCTTGCGCGAGGTTCGCGACCGCGCTCTTGCGCTGCGCCTTCAGCGATTCCACCTGGCGCTGCGCCAGGTTGAGCGTCGCCTGCGCGCTCAACAGGGACGCCTGCTGCTGATGCAGTTGCGAGGTGTACTGCTCGGAATTCTGCACGGTGCCATAGCCGGTCTGCTCCAGATGCTGGTAGCGCGTCGCCTGCTGCTGGGCGAAGGTCAGCGCCGCTTGGGCCTGGTCGACCTGGGCCTGGTTGGCTGATATCTGCGCCTGCTGCACGTCGAGCTGCGCATCGACATTCTGGATGCTGGCCTGTGCGGCGGCGACCTGCGCCTCGGCCTGTGCCAGCGCGACGCGATAGTCGCGGTCGTCGATGCGCGCGATCACGTCGCCGGCGGCGATGTGCTGGTTGTCCGTGACCGGAACCGCGGTGATGTAGCCGGAGACCTTTGGCGCCAGCGCGAACTGCCGCGCCGCGATGAAGGCGTCGTCGGTGGATTCGAAATGCCCGGTGTAGTCCATGTAGAGGGTGCCGCCGCCGAGCGTGGCGGCGAGCAGCACGGCGCCGATCGCGGAGACCACCGGACGGCGGCGCAGGAAGTCGCGCTTCTGTGGGGCGACTTCCGGCGGGACTGTCTCGGGCGGGGCGGGCTCTTTGCTTGCGGGGCGCTCCTGCGCCGGGGCCCGCGCGGTGACCTCCGGCCGCTCGGATGTGACGTTGGGCTCGTGTGCGGCCGGCGCCGAGGGCGAACCCTCGATGCCCTCGTGCCCTCCGTGGTCGCGCTCCAAAACCGTGTCTTCGAACATGATGGCTGCTCCTGCTGTCAGGCGAGGTCTGCAAGGCCTTCGCAAAAGGGAACGGTACCGTTCCGTTCTGTGCGGCAAATAGTCTCGTGGCAGCGCAGCGTCAATAGAAACGGAACTGTACCGTTCTATTTACAACTAGATGTGATAGGGCTATATTGCTTGATGTTGCCGGCCGGACCGGCCCATGGAACCGGGGAAGACTGATGACCACCAGTACCCTGAAGATGCCGCGGGCGCCCAAGACCAAGGCGGCGACCGGGCCGGCCGAAGTACGCGCGGGCCGGCCGCCAAAGGAATTGGCCGGCGAGGTCGATGCGCGCATCCTCGACGCCGCACGCAAGGTGTTCCTCGAGCGCGGCTTCGAAGGCGCCAGCATCGACGAGATCGCCGAGGCCGCGCGCTCCGGCAAGCGCACCATCTATGCGCGCTTCCGCGACAAGCGCGCGCTGTTCACCGAGGTGGTGACGCGGGACATCCTGGCACGCATCGCCGAGTTCAAGGCGGACGCGCCGCTCGGCGCGACAGTGGAGGAACGCCTCACCAGCGTCGCCTCGACCCTGTTGCACTGGGGCCTCGACGCCGACCGGATCGGCCTGATGCGGCTTGCGATCGCGGAGGCGCATCGCTTCCCGGATCTCGCCGCCACCGTCAACCGCAGGGCGCGCGCGCTCGCCACCGAGCTCGGCGTTCACCTGCTGCGCGACCTGACGCGATCCGACGAGCTCGGCAAGCTGCCGGCCTTCGCGCCGGAGCACCTGCCGACCACGGCGCGCCTGTTCCTCGACATCATCGCGGTACCGATGCTGCTCCGGGCTCTCTACGAAGTCGACTTGAAGGCGCTCGATCCCGAGCTCGACGAGCACGTCGCGCGCGGCGTCGCGTTCTTCGTCGCGGGGTGCAGGAGCGGCTACCGATTCGACGCCGATTGATTCCGGCCGGTCCACTCAACAGGTTGTGAGCGCGGACCGTTGCAACTTAGTCACAGGTCGCTGGAAAGAATAAAATTCGAATGAGACATGCTGTCGCATTCCTTCCTCTCATGGCAGAGACGTGCGTCGCTGGCTTGTGGCCAGCGCAAGGGGAATGGAAGTGCGTCGTTTTGCAATCGTTGGGACTGGCCTGCTCTTGATCACGGGGTTTGCAGGCGCGGTCTCAGCCGCTGACCTGCCGGAGCGCAACTGGACCAAGGCTCCGCCATTGGTAACTCCCGCGTACAATTGGTCCGGCTTCTATGCCGGCGTGAATGTGGGCGGCGGCTGGTATGATGGTGGGAATATCACATCCAGCAGCAATATCACGTCGCTGATCGCACCCGACAATATCGTTCGTATTCCCGTTTCGGACAGCAGCCAGTCAGGTGTCACTGCTGGTGGATTGCTCGGATACAATTATCAGTTGGGCAAGGTCGTCCTTGGGGTAGAAGCTGATTTCAACTATGCCGACCTGAATTCTTCCCGCGGTGGAAGCACGGTCGTCACTTTCTTTCATAGCCCCACGGAAAGCTTCAATTTTCAAACCACCAGCAAGATCGATTGGTTCGGCACCGTGCGGGGCCGCATCGGCTTTGTGCCGGCCGAGCGCTTGCTGATTTACGGGACAGGCGGCCTAGCCTATGGCGAGGTGAAGACCCATATCGCGAATTCGGAAGTTTTTTCCAATGGCTTTTCGCGGCTCTGGCTTGGCGATAACTCCGACGTCCGCGTCGGTTGGGCCGCCGGCGGCGGTCTCGAATATGCCTTCACCAATAACTGGACGCTGCGCGGCGAATATCTCTATGTCGATCTCGGCAGCAGCGGCGTTACGGCGACATTCCAGGGCGCGGACCCGCTGCAGAGCCAGATCCGCTACAACGCGAGCCGCGAGAACAGGTTCAGCGTTGCTCGCGCCGCGTTGAGCTACAAGTTCTGACACCGGCGCGAGCAAAGCGCGCTCGGATCGCTCAGCCTGGCGCGCGCTCCACCGCGTGGCGCAGCCACACCATGCCGCCTTCCAGCGTCTCGCAGTGGGTAAGCCGGAGCGACTGCCCGGCGCCGGGGCGGTCGCCGTCCGGGCCGTGATAGTCGACGATGCTCTGCGATCCCGCGACGCCGTCGACCGCTGGATGGATCAATGTGCTGAACTCGTCGATCAGTCCCTGTTTCAGGAACGCGCCATTGATCCCGCCGCCGCCTTCGAGCAGCAGCGTCTTGGCGCCGAACAGTGACGCGAGCTGCGCCATCGCGCTCGCCAGATCGTCGCCCTTGCGGCCTGCAAAGATGTAGGACGCGCCGTCCTCCCGCAACTCGGCAAGATGGCTGTCCGAGACCTGTTCGCCGAGCACCGCCACGGCGTGATCGCCGCCGACATTGTCCTTGCCGAAATGCACGCGGCCCGACGGATCGATGCCGATAGCGAGCTTGCGGCCGTTGCGATTGCCGAGATGCGGCTCGCGCGGCAGCTTCGGCGGGTTGGCGAACTGCCGCTCGGTTCCTTTGGCCATCTCGTTCATGGTGACGCGGCCGATGATCCAGCCATCGGCATTGAAGCCGTCATGGATCCTCTCATAGTGGGAGCGCAGCACGTCGGCCGGGATGCCGGCGGCCGGCTTGGTGAAGCGGCTGGGATGCAGCCGGCCGTCGATCGACGTGCCCATGTGGCAGATGATGTGGGGTCGCATAGACTAACTCTTCGGTGGAGCGGCGCGGTGACAGCGCCGGGGGAGGGGCAAGCTCTGATCTAGAATGGCGGAGGCACGTTCTCAATGCCGATAACGCAGCAGTGTTTGGCAACATGCCCGCCGAACGGGAACCGGCAGCACCGCTCCACGCCTCTCCTCACGTCTCCTTCGCGTATTGCTCGTAAAGCCGGGCTGCATTGTCCCAGCGAATGGCCTCCATGTAGACGTCGACATAGCGGGCCGCGGCGGCACCGAAGTCCATGTGATAGGCGTGCTCATACATGTCGAGCACGAGGACCGGACGGCCGCCGGCCAGCGTCGTCGTGTGATCCGCGGCCCATTGATTGACCAGCCGCTTGTCGCGGGGCGAGTAGGCGAGGATCACCCACCCCGAACCGCCACCTTCCGCCTTGCCCATCGCCGCGAATTCCGTCCGCCAGCGCTCCATGCTGCCGAAGTCGCGCGCAATCGCCTCGGCGAGCGCTCCGTTCGGTTTGCCGGCGCCGCCGAGTCCATCGAAATAGACTTCATGCAGGATCATCGAGTTCGCCGCGACCAGCTCCTCGCGCTTCAGGCCGTTGATCACAAAGTTCGGCGCCTTGGCGAAGTCGAGTTCGGCAAGCTGCGTGCCGATGGCATTCAGCCGCTTCACCGCACCGACGTAATTGTTCTCGTAGTGGCTGACGAGAATCTTCTCCGAGATGCCGGTGATCGATTTTGGGTCGAACGACATCGGCTTTGCCTGATAGGACATGGCCCTGGTTCCTGTCTGCTGGTTGGTTTCGGCGGCGGCTTGGTTGGCGCCCAGCACGACTGCCGATGCGGTGGCCGCGCCGACCGCGGTGATGAAGTTTCGGCGCTCGGTGTTGATGGTCATGGGTCCTCCTGATGTGAGCAATGCCGGTACGTTTGGATCTAAGGCGCAAAAGTTCGCGCTATTCCTTCGTGAGCCCGACGATGGTCCGGGATCCCGAGATGTCCTGCACCGAGAACGCGACGGGGTCGCCGAAACGGACGGCGTTGAACAGCAGGCCGTCCTGAACCTTGAACGGTTCGGTCCTGTCCGGTGCCAGGCGTATCCTGATCGTGTCGCTGCGTTCGTCGATGCTGTCGACGACGCCGCGCAGGGTCTCGGTCGTCGGCGGGTGGTTGGCAGCCGCCCCGGCCAATGCGACGGTGGCCTGCTGCTGCTCGCTGACGTCGGCGTAGGCGGGCATAGCGGTGCCCGCGATCGCCAGTGTCAGGATCAGGTAAAGGAATCTTCGTTCCTGCATGTTTGTTCTCCCGGTTGTGTTGTGCTGCCCCAGGTTCCTCGAGATGGCGTCGCTTCGTTCAGATCACGCCTGCCAGGCGCAACAGCACGCCCATGATGCAGGACGCGGCGAGGACGCTGAGCATCCCCACATTGAAGCGGAAGATCGCAATCGCTGCGGCTGCCGACAGCGCAAGCGCAGGCCAGTCGACGCTGCCAGGCACCGGCGCGTCGAACGACAGGCCGAACCCGTGCACCGGGAAGGTCTGCCGAAACAGCGTATGCAGCGCGAACCAGATCGACAGGTTGAGGATCACGCCGACCACGGCGGCGGTGATCGCCGAAAGCGCGCCCGCCAGCACCTTGTTGCCGCGCAGCGCTTCGATGTAGGGCGCGCCGACGAAGATCCACAGGAAGCACGGTGTGAACGTCACCCATGTCGCCAGCAACCCGCCGAGCGTGGCGGCAAGCATCGGCGACAGCCCGCTTGCCTCGCGGAACGCGGCCATGAAGCCCACGAACTGGACCACCATGATGAGCGGTCCGGGCGTGGTCTCGGCCATGCCGAGCCCGTCCAGCATCTCGCGCGGACTGACCCAGTGATAATATTCGGCGGCCTGCTGTGCGACATAGGCGAGCACGGCGTAGGCTCCGCCGAACGTCACCATCGCCATCTTGCTGAAGAAGATCGCGATCTGGGTGAACACGTCGCCGGGCCCCATGACGACGAGCAGCGCGAACACCGGAACCAGCCAGAGCGCGAGCCAGACGGCGCCGACACGCAAGGTGCGGGAGGCGTTGGGACGGACATGATCAGGTACCTCTTCGCCCAACATGCTGTCGATCACGGCGGAATTTTTCCCGCCATGTTCGACGGCGGCAAATTCGCTCCGGCCCAGGCGTGCGCCGATCAGTCCTGTGACGGCGGAAAGTCCGATGATCAGCGGAAACGGCACGGCGAAGAAGAAGATCGCGACAAAGGCGATGGCCGCGAGCGCGATCATCACCCGGTTGCGCAGTGCGCGTTTGCCGACCCGCACGACAGCCTGGATGACAATGGCAAGCACCGCGGCCTTCAGGCCGAAGAACAGAGCCTCTACAAACCCCACATTGCCGTACGCTGCGTAGACATAGCTGAGGCCCATGATGGCGAAGATGCCGGGCAGGATGAACAATCCGCCCGCCACGATGCCCCCAAGCGTCCGGTGCAGCAACCAACCGATATAGGTCGCGAGCTGCTGCGCTTCCGGTCCCGGCAGCAGCATGCAGTAGTTGAGGGCGTGCAGGAAACGCCCTTCCGAGATCCAGTTCTTCTCCTCGACCAGAATGCGATGCATCACCGCGATCTGGCCGGCCGGTCCGCCGAAGCTCAGGATGGCGACGCGCATCCAGACGAGCAGCGCCTCGTGAAATGAGATGCCGTGCGCGTGCTCCTGTCCGCGCGCCCTTGATGTTGTTGCGACGTCCGTCATGGCTTCACCTTGCTGGTCGGCCAGTTGTGCGTCTCCCGCGTCGCGTCGCGGCACCAGCGATAGAAGGCGTCGTAGAGCAACATGCCGGCGCTCAATTGTTCGAGGTCGTCGTCGAACATGCGCGATAGGCCGAGCGAGGCGGCGAGCAGCCCCGCCGCCTCCGGCGAAAGGTCGAGCCGCGCGGTATCCGCGGCCCGCACCATCGTCGCGAGCCGCTCCAGTGCGGGCGTCGACAGGCCGAACTCCCTGACCATCACGTCGAAGGTGCAGAGCTCGCCGCGATGGCTCCAGAACACGCTCTCGATATCGAACGGCGTGGCGTCGAAGCGCTCGGCGACGGCCTCGACTTCCGCTGATGTGACGAATAGGAACACGGCCGCGGGATCGACAAAGCGGCGGATCAGCCACGGGCAGGCGATGCGATCGATCTTCGGCCGCGCTCGCGTCACCCAGACGGTGCGGCCGCGCCCGTCGCGTTTCGGAATCCTGTCGGCGGGAACAGTGGGAAGCTCCGCGGCCTTCCAGGCGAGGTGGCCGCCCTCGAGAACTTCGGCAGCAATGTTGCCGCACCGGAGCCAGGCGGCGGTGCCTTCGCTGAGCTTCTGTCCCTTCTGGCAGATCACGACCACGGACTGGCCGGAAAGGCGGGGAGCCCAGTCCTGGACTTCGAGATGGGAGTGCCTGATGGCGCCCGGGATCAAGCGCGGATCGGCGGTGAAATCCTCATCGATACGGACGTCGACGAGAGTCGGCGCTTTGGCGGTACCGATGAGACGAGACAGTTTTTCGGATGAGATCGATGTGTATGACGACATGGTGCGCCCTTGGTGACAGGACGCGATTCTTGGGCATGTCGCCTCGCGGGGAGATCGCACATCCCCGTGACGTCAATAAAAGACTTATGCCGGTTGCTGTCAACCGCTCCGCTGGATCGACGGATCACCAAGAATTCACAGTCGATGACAGGAACAATCTCGCCGCCGTCATCTCAGTCGCGCCGTTTCCCGATGCCGTCCAAAGGGGGTCGACAGCCCTATTGACCAATATAGGGTACCCCCCTATATTATCGTCGTGTCGCACACCATCAAGCACAAGTCCAAGCTCGTCGGCCGGGTTCGCCGCATCAAGGGTCAGCTCGAGGCCGTCGAGCGGGCGCTGGAGTCCGAGATCGGCTGTGCCGACGTGTTGATGCTGGTGGCCTCGGTTCGCGGCGCAATCAACGGCCTCACCGCGGAGCTGCTCGAGGATCACATCCGCCATCACGTGGTGGATCCAGCCCGGGAGAAGGATCCCGAGAGAGCGCAGGGCGCGGCTGATCTGATCGATGTCGTTCGTACCTATTTGAAGTGAAGCAAATGACCGATCTGTCCCAGCTGCTCCAGCAGAGCAGCGCGCATGCATGGCTGTTCATCCCCAGTGCGATCCTGCTCGGCGCGTTGCATGGCCTCGAGCCCGGCCACTCCAAGACGATGATGGCGGCCTTCATCGTCGCCATCCGCGGCACCGTGGCGCAGGCGGTGCTGCTCGGCCTGTCGGCCACGATCTCGCACACGGCCATCGTCTGGATCATCGCGCTGGCGGGGCTGCATTTCGGCCAGCAATGGTCCGGCGAACGCAGCGAAGCCTGGCTGCAACTGGCCTCAGCGGCGATCATCATTTCGATCGCAGCTTGGATGGCCTGGCGCACCTGGCGCGAGCAGAATTCGGAGCACGACCATCACCATGATCACGATCATGATCACCACCATCACGACGAAACGCGGCAATTGACCCTGGCCGGGCAACCGCTGTCGCTCGAAGTCTTCGAGGACGGCGTGCCGCCGCGCTGGCGGTTGCGCAGCGAGGCCGGGGCGCTTCCGGCAGCCGGCGAGGTCTATGTCGTGACGATCCGTCCCGACGGCAGCGAGCAGCAGTTCCGCTTCGCCGCGCGGGATGGCTATCTGGAAAGCATCGATGAAATTCCGGAGCCGCATGCCTTCAAGGCCCGCGTGTCGGTGCGCGCGGACATTGCGGAAGTCCTGTTCGAGGAGCATGACCATGCGCATATGGATCTCGGCGATGCCGACGATGCGCATGCGCGCGCGCACGCTGCCGACATCCGCAAGCGCTTTGCCGGACGGACCGTCACGACGTGGCAGATCATTCTGTTCGGCCTGACTGGTGGGCTCATTCCGTGTCCGGCGGCGATCACCGTGCTGCTGCTCTGCCTTCAGCTCAGGCAGTTCAGCCTCGGCTTCGTGCTGGTGCTCTGCTTCGGCATCGGGCTTGCGATCACAATGGTCTCGGTCGGCGTCGCGGCGGCGCTCAGTCTGCGTCATGTCGAGCGCCATTGGGGTGGCTTCAGCCGCTTTGCCCAACGCGCCCCCTACGTGTCGGCTGCGCTGATCGTGTTGGTCGGCCTCTACACGGGTTGGCTGGGATTGCACGGGATTACGGCCTGATCCCGGATCACGATATGATCCCACTTCCATCTTGAAACCTGCGCGAGGTGGTCTAGAGTTGCTGCCAAGGGGACAAGGCAGACTCCCCGTGAGACCTCGGTCCAAGCTCTGCGCGACACTCAACCGTCGTGGAGCTTTCATATGGACACCGAACCACACACATCCCGTCGTTCCAAAATCGCCATCCTGTGGCGTGGCGATGCCGCGTCGCGCCGGGAGGCGACCCCACAAAACAGCCGTTTCGTTCGCGTCTTCGACGCGCTTGCAGCTTCCGGCATCGACGCTTTTCCCGTCGTCTATGATGAGGCCGTCGCCGATCTCGTCCGCGACCAATTGCTGACTGCGGACGGCGTTCTCGTCTGGGTCGATCCGATCCATCAGGGCAAGACGCGCGCGGCGCTCGATCCGCTGCTGCGCGAGGTCGCGATGAAACGTCCCTGGGTCAGCGCACATCCCGACATCATCCTCAAGATGGGCGTCAAGGACGTGCTCTATCGGACGCGTCATCTGGGCTGGGGCGCCGACACGCATCGATACGCGACCGCGGAGGCCTTCCGTGCCGAATTCCCGTCGCGTCTTCGCGCAGCCGGGCCGCGCGTGCTCAAGCAGAACCGTGGCAATGGCGGGCAGGGCGTCTGGAAGGTGGAAGCCTTGAAGGTGGAAGGTTTGCCGAATGCGGATGCGACCGTCCGCGTGCTCCACGCGCTGCGCGGCAGCCGGCCCGAGGAGCTGCCGCTGGACGCTTTCATGGCGCGCTGCGAGCCGTATTTCGGTTGGGGCGGCTGCATCATCGATCAGGCATTCCAGCCGCGCCTGCCCGAGGGCATGATCCGTTGCTATGTCAGCGGATCGAAGGTCGCGGGCTTCGGACACCAGCTGATCAAGGCTTTGATCCCGCCGCCGCCGCAAGGTCCGGACTCACCGGATGCTCAACCCGGACCGCGCATCATGCACGGTCCTGATGCCGCACAGTTCCAGACGCTGCGGCGGCTGATGGAAGACGAATGGATTCCGGGGTTGATGGCGGCGCTGACGATCGATGAAGCGTCGTTGCCGGTGATCTGGGATGCGGACTTCCTCTACGGTCCGCGCGATGCCGACGGCGCCGATAGCTATGTGCTCTGCGAGATCAACGCGAGCTCGTGCTTTGCGATTCCCGACGAGGCGCCGGCGGCGATCGCGCGGACGGTCATGTCGCGAGAATGCGGTTGTATGACTCACAAGCCGCGCCACGACACTCACCGTCGTCCCGGCGAAGGCCGGGACCCATAACCACGAATGACTATCGTTGCGCGACGCGGAACAACGAGTCCCTCTCACAACAGCTGCTGCGGCGTATGGGTCCCGGCCTTCGCCGGGACGACGCCTGGAGGGCGCTGTGGCATCGCGACTCAAGCACTGGCGCCTCTGGAATACTGGATCACCCGCATGCGCGGGTGATGACACTGAATGTCTGTTTGGCAACTGAATCAGCTGCGAGTCCCGTCAACCTGAGGTGCGAGCGGAGCGAGCCTCGAAGGATGAATCGGCCACCAGCGGGGCCGTCGATCCTTCGAGACGCGCGCAAGTGCGCGCTCCTCAGGATGACGGGAATGCTAGCGACGCACTACTTCGCCCGCATCCCCTCAGGCGTATCCGGCTGCGCGGAGGGATGCGCCTTGGCGAACGCCGGCAGCGCCATCGCGGTGTCGTGGATGCGCTTCACGGTCGGCCAGGGCGACAGGCTGATCTGCTGGTTGATCGCCGCGGTGACATGGCCGACCAGGCAGATATCGGCGAGGGTCGGCGCATCGCCGTGACAGAACTGGCCGGTTGCCTTGTCGCTGGCGAGGTGGCCCTCGAGCGCCGCCAGCGTCTCGACAGTCCAGTGCCGCCGCCAGGCGTTCTGCTGGCTGTCGCGCAGATCGAGTTCGCGGTCGAGATAGCGGCGCACCCGTGGCGTCAGCAGCGGATGGCCCTCGCAGGCGACGATCAGCGCAAGCCCGCGCACCCGGGCGCGGCCGAGCGGATCCGGTGGCAGCAGCGGCGGGCTCGGATAGGTCTCGTCGAGATAGTCGATGATCGCGAGCGACTGGAACAGCACCGTGCCGTCGTCGATAACCAGCGCCGGCAGCGCCATCTGCGGATTGATCTTGCGATAGGCATCGGCGCGATGCGCGTCCGCATCGATGTCGACGAACACGACCTCCGCCGGAACGCCCTTCAGATTGAGCGCAATCCGCACCCGAAAGCTCGCCAGCGATCGCCAGAAGGAGAAGAATTGCATGGGGCGAACTCCTCATGTCATGCCCGGGCTTGACCCGGGCATCCATCGATCTTCGCGAGAATCTTGAAGATGGATCGCCGGGTCAAGCCCGGCGATGACACGTGTCGGAGAGGCAATGATGCTCCACCCTCCCCTGGAGGGGGAGGGGCGTATCGCATCGCGCGGAGCGATGCGATACGGGGTGGGGTGACGGTCTCTCCGTTGAAGCGGTGCCCGAGTGGAGGGATCACCCCACCCCGGTGCGCATTCCGCTTCGCTCCATGTGCACCGACCCTCCCCCTGCAGGGGAGGGTGGAAGAGCTACCCCGCACCCACCTTCTTCTTCCGCCAGGCCAAGTGCACCGCGCAGGTGCAGCCCTGCGGATGCGAGGCCAGTTCCCGAGACTCCTCGTCGTTGGCGGGCGTCGCGGCGGGCGCGATCGCCTGGCCCTTCGCGCCGTCCTGCGAGGGGATGTAGTTCAGCACCGGCGCCAGCCAGCGCTCGACCTCGGCGACCGTCATGGCCTTGCGCGCGGCATAGTCCTCGACCTGGTCGCGCTCGATCTTGCCGACGCCGAAATAGAAGCTTTCGGGATGCGAGAAATACAGGCCCGAAACCGACGAGCCCGGCCACATCGCGTAGCTCTCGGTCAGCTTCACGCCGGACGTGTTCTCGGCATCGAGCAGCGCGAACAGCGTCCGCTTCTCGGTGTGGTCGGGCTGCGCCGGATAGCCGGGCGCGGGGCGGATGCCGTCATACTTCTCGAGGATCAATTCGTCCGGCGACGAGGCCTCGTCGGGCGCATAGCCCCAGAACTCCTTGCGCACGCGCTGGTGCATGCGCTCGGCAAAGGCTTCCGCCAGGCGATCGGCCAGCGCCTTGCACAGGATCGAGGAGTAGTCGTCATTGGCGTTCTTGAAGCGGTCGGCGACCGCATCCTCGCCGATCCCCGCCGTGACGACGAAGCCGCCGATATAGTCGGGCACGCCGGTTTCCTTTGGCGCGACGAAGTCGGACAGCGCGGCGTTGAAGCGGCCCTCGCGCTTCTCGAGCTGCTGGCGCAGCGTGTGGAAGGTCGCGATCTTCTGCTTCCGCGTCTCGTCGGCATAGACCTCGACGTCGTCGCCGACGGCATTCGCCGGCCAGAAGCCGATCGTGGCCCGCGCAGTGAACCACTTCTCCTGGATGATCGTGTCCAGCATCTTGCGCGCGTCGGCATAGAGCGAGCGGGCGACTTCGCCGACCTTGGGGTCGTCGAGGATCGCGGGGAAGCGGCCGGTCAGCTCCCAGGTCTGGAAGAACGGCGTCCAGTCGATGTAATCGGCGAGCTCGGCGAGATCGTAGGCGTCAAAACTCTTCAGCCCGAAGAAGGCCGGCTTCTTCGGCGGCACTGCGGCAAAGTCGATCGCGACCTTGTTGGCGCGGGCGTGGTCGAGCTTCAGCCGCTTCTTGTCGGCCTGGGCGCGGAAATGCGCCGTCGAGATCTTTGCGTATTCGGCGCGCACCTCGGCGGCATAGGCCTGCTTCTTCTCGGCCGACAGCAGCGAGGAGGCGACGCCGACCGCGCGGCTCGCGTCGTTGACATGCACGACCGGGCCGCCCGGATAGTTCGGGTCGATCTTCACGGCCGTATGCACGCGGCTGGTGGTGGCGCCACCGATCAGGAGAGGCAGGTTCATGCCCTGCCGTTGCAGCTCGCCGGCGAGGAAGCTCATCTCGTCGAGCGAGGGCGTGATCAGGCCGGACAAGCCGATGATGTCGGCGCCCTCGGCCTTCGCGGTCTCGATGATCTTGTTGGCAGGCACCATGACGCCGAGGTCGATGACCTCGAAATTGTTGCACTGGAGCACGATGCCGACGATGTTCTTGCCGATGTCGTGGACATCGCCCTTCACCGTCGCGAGCACGATCTTGCCCGCGGCGTTGCGGCCATCGCTGGCGACGCCATTGGCGCGGTTGCGTGCCTTCTCCTCCTCCATGAACGGCATCAGATAGGCGACCGCCTGCTTCATCACGCGGGCCGACTTCACGACCTGCGGCAGGAACATCTTGCCGTCGCCGAAGAGGTCGCCGACCACATTCATGCCGGCCATCAGCGGCCCCTCGATGACGTCGAGCGGACGGGACGTGTTCTGGCGGGCGGCCTCGGTGTCGGCCTCGATGAACTCGGTGATGCCGTGCACCAGCGCGTGCGACAGCCGCTTCTCGACCGGCCATTCGCGCCAGGCGAGATCCTGCTCCTTGGTCTGCTTCTCCTTGCCGCGGAATTTCTCGGCAAGCGCCAGCAGCCGCTCGGAGGCGCCCGGGTCGCGATTGAGGATCACATCCTCGCAGGTCTGGCGCAGCTCGGGGTCGATGTCGTCATAGACGATCATCTGCCCGGCGTTGACGATACCCATGTCCATGCCGGCATGGATCGCATGATACAGGAACACCGAGTGCATCGCCTCGCGCACCGGCTCGTTGCCGCGGAACGAGAACGACAAATTGGAGACGCCGCCGGAGATGTGGGCACCCGGCAGGTTCTGGCGGATCCAGCGCGTCGCCTCGATGAAGTCGACGCCGTAATTGTTGTGCTCCTCGAGGCCGGTCGCGATCGCGAAGATGTTCGGATCGAAGATGATGTCCTCGGGCGGGAAGTCGAGCCGGTTGACCAGGATGTCGTAGGCGCGCTTGCAGATCTCGGTCTTGCGCGCGAACGTGTCGGCCTGGCCGGTCTCGTCGAACGCCATCACCACCACGGCGGCGCCGTGACGCTTGGCGACGGTTGCCTCGTGCAGGAACTTGTCCTCGCCTTCCTTCATCGAGATCGAGTTCACGATCGGCTTGCCCTGGATGCACTTCAGGCCGGCCTCGATGACGTGGAATTTCGAGGAGTCGACCATCACGGGCACGCGTGCGATGTCGGGCTCGGCGGCGACGAGGTTGAGGAACGTCACCATCGCCGCTTCGGAGTCGAGCAGGCCCTCGTCCATGTTGACGTCGATGACCTGGGCGCCGTTCTCGACCTGGTCGCGTGCGACCTGAAGTGCGGCGGTGTAGTCGCCCGCAGTGATCAGCTTGCGGAAGCGCGCCGAGCCGGTGACGTTGGTGCGTTCGCCGACGTTCACGAACGGAATTGCGTCGGTCAGCGTGAACGGCTCGAGGCCCGAGAGCTTGAGCCGCGGTTCGATCTCGGGCACCACGCGCGGCTTGTGCGGGGCCACAGCCCTGGCGATCGCCGCGATATGGTCGGGCGTGGTGCCGCAGCAGCCGCCGACGATGTTGACGAGGCCGGCGGCGGCGAACTCGCCGATCAGCCGCGCCATGTAGTCCGGCGTCTCGTCATACTGGCCGAACTCGTTGGGCAGGCCGGCGTTGGGGTAAGCGCAGACCAGCGTGTCGGCGACGCGGCCGATATCGGCGATGTGCGCGCGCAGATCCTCGGCGCCAAGCGCACAGTTGAAGCCGATCGTGATCGGCCTCGCGTGCCGCACCGAATGCCAGAACGCCTCCGGCAACTGCCCGGAGAGCAGGCGGCCGGACTTGTCGGTGATGGTGCCGGAAATCATCACGGGCACGTCGATGCCGCGCTCCTCGATGAGCTCGGCGATCGCGTACAGCGCCGCCTTGGCGTTCAGCGTGTCGAAGATGGTCTCGACCAGCAGCAGGTCGGCACCGCCGTCGAGCAGGCCCTTGGCCTGTTCACCATAGGCCTTGCGCAGATCGTCGAAGGTCACCGCGCGATAGCCGGGATTGGAGACGTCAGGCGAGATCGAGGCGGTGCGGTTGGTCGGGCCAAGCGCGCCGGCGACGAAGCGCTGCTTGCCGTCCTCGGCGCTCACCCGCTCCGCGGCCGCACGCGCGAGCCGCGCGCCCTGCAGGTTGAGCTCATAGGCGAGGTCCGACATGTCGTAGTCGGCCTGTGCGATCGAGGTGGAGGAGAAGGTGTTGGTCGCGACGATATCGGCGCCGGCACGCAGGTAGGCGGCGTGGATGTCCGTGATCGCCTCAGCCTGGGTCAGGATCAGGAGGTCGTTGTTGCCCTTGATGTCGCGGTGGAAGTCCTTGAAGCGTTCGCCACGGAAGGCGGCTTCGTCGAACTGCAGGCCCTGGATCATCGTGCCCATGGCGCCGTCGAGCACCAGGATGCGCTCGCGGGCAGCCGCGAGCAAAGCGTTACGCTTGGGAGAAACGGGAACGGACATCGATTGCTTTCTGGTCAGGCAGCTTTTTGGGCACCGGTCGGCCGGATGCCGAGCAGGTGGCTGATCGCGAACACGAGGTCCGCGCGGTTCATGGTGTAGAAGTGGAAGGTGTCGACGCCGTGCTTGAACAGCTTCTGCACTTGGCCGGCGGCGACGGTGGCGGCGACCAGCTTGCGGGTCTCGGCGTCGTTATCGAGGCCCTCGAACTTCTCGGCGAGCCAGTCCGGCACGCTGGTGCCGGCGCGCGTGACGAAATTGCGGGCCTGCTTGAAATTGTGCATCGGCATGATGCCCGGCACGATCGGAATCTCGATGCCGCGTGCGCGCACCCGGTCGACGTAGCGGTGATAGAGGTCGTTGTCGAAGAACACCTGGGTGATCGCGCGCGTCGCGCCGGCGTCGACCTTGGCCTTCAGCGTGTCGATGTCGGCGTCGAAATCGGTGGCCTCCGGATGCTTCTCGGGATAGGCGGACACCGAGATCTCGATGTCGGCGTGGCGCTTCTTGATGGCGGCGACGAGCTCGGCGGAGCTCTGGTAGCCGTCGGGATGGGTGAAGTAGGGTGTGCCGATGCCGCCGGGCGGATCGCCGCGCAGCGCCACGATATGGCGGACGCCGACCTCATGGTAGCGGTCGACGATCTCGTCGATCTCGCCGCGCGAGGCACTGACGCAGGTCAGATGCGCGGCCGGCAGCAGATCGGTCTCGCGGAGGATGCGGCTGATGGTGGAATGGGTGCGCTCGCGGGTCGAACCGCCGGCGCCATAGGTGACCGAGACGAAGTTCGGCGTCAGCGGCGCCAGGCGATTGATGGTCTCCCAGAGACTGCGCTCCATCTCCTCGGTCTTCGGCGGGAAGAACTCGAAGGAGATTTTCGGCACTTTCGGCGCGCGCTGCCCGTTCGGCAGGGAGGAAATGGTCTCGGTCATGATACGCAAGGGCTCCGCAACTGGAGGTCAGATGTCCGGCCTGGATATGGAGGCTCTAAGATAGGCGAAACCGGTGGGCTGAAACAGCCCATTGGATATGGGAAATTGCCCATTGACGCCGAAGATACGGCAAAAATGAGCGATCTGGAACGAGCGGTGGGCTGCGCCTTCAATCGGCGAAGAGTGGGTTTATTGCATTGAATTATATAGATAAAAATCTAACTTCGCAACCGGTTGGATGTTCGGACCGGCTGTGGGCAAGGCGACATGTCAACGAATCTTTGTATTTCGTCCCAAGGGCTGCGGTGACCGGCACCGAATTTCCATTGCGGGACTGCTCTGCGCGGCCGGCGTCTTTGTCGCCTCGTGACGCCACATTAGGTTGTCGGCCATGATCCCGCTCTCCGTCCTCGACCTGTCCGTCGTCACCACGGGTACCAAACCAGCCGCTGCGCTCCGCAACAGCATCGATCTGGCGCGCCATGTCGATGGTCTCGGCTACGTCAGATATTGGCTCGCCGAGCACCATAACCTCGCCTCGGTCGCGAGCCCGGCGCCTGATTTGATGATCGGGCAGATCGCGGCGGTGACGCAGCATATCCGCGTCGGCTCCGGCGGCGTGATGCTGCCCAACCACGCGCCGCTGGTGGTTGCCGAGCGCTTCAAGATGCTGGAGGCGCTGTTTCCCGGCCGCATCGATCTCGGCCTTGGCCGTGCGCCCGGCACCGATGGCGCCACGGCCTACGCGCTGCGCAGCCGGCTCGATCGCCGCGAGGGCGACGACTTCCTCGAGCGGCTGCATGAGCTGACGCTTTGGGAGACGCGCGATTTCCCGGCCGGCCATCCCTACAACAATGTGGTGGCGATGCCGGACGATTCGCCGCTGCCGCCGATCTGGCTGCTCGGCTCGAGCGATTATTCCGCCGAGCTCGCCGCGCAGGTCGGGATGGGCTTTGCGTTCGCGCATCATTTTGCCACGCACGACGCAATTGCGGCGATGAGGAATTATCGCGCGCATTTCAAGCCCTCGGGCTGGCGTGCGGCGCCGCAGTCGATCCTGGCGGTCGCGGCCGTTGCGGCGGAGACCGACGCGGAAGCCGAGCGGCTTGCGATGTCGATGGACCTCAACCGGCTGCGCCGCGATCGCGGCCAGTACCTGCCGCTGCCGAGCGTCGAGGAGGCAGAGGCTTATCCCTACACCGACGCCGAGCGCGCCTCGATCGCGCGCAACCGCGCACGGCTGTTCGTCGGCAGCGCTGCAACCGTGATGACCAAGCTCGAGCCGCTGATCGCGGCGAGCCAGGCGGATGAGCTGATGGTAATCACTGCGGTGTATGATCACGCGGCGCGGAAGAAGTCGTACAGCCTGCTGGCCGAGGCGTTCGGGCTCCGCAAGAAGGAAGCCGCAATATGATCGTCGTCCCGGCGAAAGCCGGGACCCATAACCACGAATGAAAGTTGTTGCGCTTCGCTGGGGCCGCTATCGCTCCCACAACCCAAGCCGGTGGTTATGGGTCCCGGCTTTCGCCGGGACGACACGTGGAGAGAATTGCGCTCGCTCCGCCTATTCCTGCGTTTCGCTGAAGGTCGCGCGGAACGGATGGCCCGGATAGACGCCGACGATGCGGAATTCGCGCGAGAAGAATTTCAATTCCTCCAGCGCGAAGGCGAGTCCACGGTCGTCAGGATGACCGTCGACATCGGCATAGAATTGCGTGGCGAAGAAATTGCCGTCGACCATGTAGCTTTCGAGCTTGGTCATGTTGACGCCGTTGGTGGCGAAGCCGCCGAGTGCCTTGTAGAGCGCGGCGGGCAAATTGCGCACCCGGAAGACAAAACTGGTGACCAGCGGCCCGGAGCCTTGCGCAGCCCATTTGGCCTCGCGCGCCAGCACCACGAAGCGGGTGGTGTTGTGAGCCTCGTCCTCGATGTCCTCGGCGAGAATGTCGAGGCCATAGATATCGGCGGCGAGGCGCGAGGCGATCGCCGCCACGCTCTTGTCGCCGCGCTCGGAAATATCGCGGGCGCTGCCGGCAGTGTCGCCGGCGACGATCGGCCGGATGGCGAGCTTGCGGATGATGCGCCGGCACTGGCCGAGCGCATGGACGTGGCTCTCCACGCTCTTGATGTCGGCGAGCTTGGTGCCCTTCACCGCCATCAATTGGTGGCGGATCGGCAAGAACCATTCGCCGACGATGAACAGGCCCGAAGCGGGCAAGAGATGATGGATGTCGGCGACGCGGCCGGCGACCGAATTCTCGATCGGGATCATGCCGAGATCGGCCTCGCCCGAGGAAATCGCGGCCAGCGCGTCCTCGAAGGTCGGGCAGGGCATCGGCTCGGCGTCGGGATACGCCTCGGCGATCGCGATATGGGAATTGGCGCCAGGCTCGCCCTGGAACGCGATTTTCAATTTCTTGGTCATGGCGGGCCTTTTAGCACCCGGTCAGGCTTTGGAAAGTATTCTGCGGGCGGTTTCGAGGTCGGCCGGGGTGTCGACGCCGCGCGGGACGGTGTCGACGATGGTGATGTCGATGCGCATCCCGGCCTCCAGCGCCCGCAGCTGCTCGAGCTTCTCCTGCTGCTCCAGCGGCGAGGGCGGCAGCCGCACGAACCGCTCTAAGGCGGCACGCCGGTAGGCATAGAGGCCGATATGATGGTAGCGCGGCCCATCGCCATGGGGCGCGGTGGCGCGGGTGAAGTAGAGCGCGCGCAGCCGGTTCGGGCCGATCGGGGAGCCGACCGCCTTGACGACGCTAGGGGCCCGGTCCTCCTCCTCGCTGTGGATCCGCGAGGCCAGCGTCGAGATGTCGACGGTGGGATCGGCGAGCGGCGGCATCACGCTCTGGATGGTCTCGGGCGTGATGGTCGGGAAATCGCCCTGCAGATTGACCACGATCTCGGCAGCGCCGTCCGGGTCGAGGATCGTCATCGCTTCATGGATCCGGTCCGAGCCGGAGGGATGGTCGGGGCGGGTCATCACCACCTCGCCGCCCGCAGCCTTCACCGCCGCTGCGATCTCGGGCGTGTCGGTTGCGACCGCGACCCGGCCGATCCCGGCCGCCTCGGCTCGTCGCAGCACATGGACGATCATCGGCGCGCCCGCGATATCGAGCAGCGGTTTGCCGGGGAGGCGCGTGGCGGCCATGCGGGCCGGAATCAGCACCAAGGTACGGGGTTGGGTCATTCGTGTCGGGGCCCGTCCGGCCTGCGGAAATTGGCGGGGAGGAGGTTGAATTCGGCGCGTTTATACGGGTTGCCAGAGCGCGGGCAAACCGATATCTCAACCCTGCTTGGGGCGGTGCGATAAGGCCGATTCCCAGGTCTTTCCTCGCGGCCGTATTCCCGGCCTGAAGTCGACATTCAAGGCCCGGAGCCTGACCGAAATGGACTCCTTCGAACTCAACAAAATCCTCGGTGCGGTTCTCGGCACCTGCATCGTCGTCCTGGTGATGAGCTTTACCGCCGGATCGGTCTTTTCGGCCAAGATGCCGGAGAAGCCGGGTTTTGAGATCGCGGTGAAGGAAGAGTCCCATGGTGGTGGCGGCGAGGCCGCTGCGGCCGCCTCCGAGCCGATCGAGAAGCTGCTGCAGACCGCCTCCGCCGAGAAGGGCGCAGCCGCCGCCAAGAAGTGCCAGGCCTGCCATACCTTCGAAAAGGGTGGCCCCAACCGCGTCGGTCCGAACCTCTACGGTATCGTCGGCGAGAAGAAGGGCGAGGGCCGTGGCTTCAATTTCTCGGCCGCGATGAAGGGCAAGGGCGGCGACTGGTCGTTCGACGACCTGAACAAGTTCCTGACCAACCCGAAGGGCTTCGTCCCCGGCACCGCGATGGGCTTCGCCGGCGTGCCGAAGGACAGCGAGCGCGCCGACATCATCGCCTATCTGAATTCGAACTCGGAGCACCCGGCTCCGCTCCCGACCGCTTCGAAGTAGAAATTGCTTCGCGCAAGCATGCGGATGAAACGGCCAGGCAATGCCTGGCCGTTTTCGCATGGGGAATCCGTTGTCGCGGGGTTGTTATCGGGACGTTTCGCCGCACCGGTATTGTTCCCGGGCCAATATCATGAGGAAAAAGCAACGTAATTTGTCGAACCGTTGCCTTATATTGGGTCCCATGTAACCGGGGCCGCAAGCAGGAAGAGCGAATTTGGCGATCACCCGACGACACCTCCTTCAAGGCAGCGCACTGGCGGCACTCGCTCCGGCGCTCGGACTGAACTCCGGCCTGTCGGCGATCACGCCGGCGTTCGCCGACGACGCCCCCAACGGGCTGAAATGGCGCCACGGCCTCTCTACCTACGGCGAGATCAAATACCCGGCTGACTTCAAGCGCTACGACTACGTCAAGCCGGACGCGCCGAAGGGCGGCGTGGTGCGGCTGTTCCAGCCCGGCACCTATGACAGCTTCAACCTGGTCGTTGCGGGATTGAAGGGCGCCGTATCGGCGGCGGTCGGCCGCATCTACGATTCGCTGATGGAGGCCTCGCTCGACGAGCCCGATACCTATTACGGCGAACTCGCCGAGGCTGCGGCCTTTCCCGATGATTTCTCCTACGTGATCTACCGCCTGCGGCCGGGGTCACGCTGGCACGACGGCAAGCCGGTCACGCCGGAGGACGTGATCTTCTCCTTCGAGGCGTGGAAGGCGAACAGCCCGATGTTCAGCGCCTACTACCGGCATATCGTAAAGGCCGAGAAGATCGGCGATCGCGACGTCAAGTTCACCTTCGACAGTGCAGGCAACCGCGAGCTGCCGATGATCACCGGCCAGCTTACTATTCTGCCCAAGCATTGGTGGGAAGGCACCGACGCGCAGGGCAAGAAGCGTGACATCACCGCGAGCACGCTGGAGCCGCCGCTCGGCTCGGGACCCTATCGGATCAAGGAGTTCGTCGCCGGACGGTCGGTCGTGCTCGAGCGCGTCAAGGACTACTGGGGCAAGGACATTCCGATCGCGATCGGACAGAACAATTTCGACGAGCTGCGCTACGAATATTTCCGCGACGACACCGTCGCGCGCGAGGCGCTGAAGGCCGACGGGTTCGATTGGTACAACGAGCGCAGTGCCAAGGAATGGGCGTCGGCCTACGACGTTCCGCCGGTGCGCGAGAAGCGGTTGCTCAAGGAGCTCTTCACCGTCCGCAATCAGGGCCGGATGCAGGGCTGGGTGTTCAACCTGAGGCGTCCGAAATTCGCAGACCCCAGGCTGCGCCGCGCCTTCAACTACGCGTTCGATTTCGAAGAGATGAACCGCGTGCTCTCGACCGGCGAGTACCATCGCGATTCAAGCTATTTCGACGGCATCCCCGATCTGATGGCGACCGGCCTGCCGGAAGGCAAGGAGCTCGAGCTCCTGGAGACGGTCCGCGACAAGGTGCCGCCGGAAGTCTTCACCACGCCCTACACGAACCCGGTCGGCGGCACGCCGGAAAACGTCCGCGCCAATCTACGCGAGGCGACGCGGCTGTTGAAGGAAGCCGGCTTCGAGATCCGCGATCGCAAGCTGGTCGATTCCTCGGGCCAGCCGTTTACGGTCGAGATACTCGGCAACAGCGGCGATTCCGGCATGGAGCGGATCACGCTGTTCTACAAGCCGAGCCTGGAGCGCCTCGGCATCACCGTCAATCTGCGTGCCGTCGACACCGTGCAGTACCAGAACCGGGTCCGCGATTTCGATTTCGAGATGGTCACCCAGGTGTGGGGACAGTCGATCTCGCCCGGCAACGAACAGCGCGACAATTTCGGCTCGCAGGCTGCCGACCGGTCGGGCTCCAACAATCTCCCCGGCATCAAGAATCCGGCGGTTGATGCCATCATCGAGCGGATCATCTTCGCCAACAGCCGCGCCGATCAGATCGCCGCGGCCAAGGCGCTGGACCGGGTCTTGCTCTGGAACTTCTATTGCGTTCCACACTTCAACTACGACAAGCAGCGCTACGCGTACTGGGATCGCTTCAGCCATCCCGATCCGCTGCCGAAATACGCGGTTTCAGGATTTCCAAATCTCTGGTGGTACGACGTCGACAAGGCAGCCAAGCTCAAGCGTTCATAAGCTCAAGGATCCGCGCATGGCGCTATTCTCCCGTCGGCACGCACTCGGTCTCGGCATCGGTGCGTTGAGTGCTGCAGGCCTGCGGACTGCACCGGCAGCGGCCGACAACGGAGCCGAGATGCACGGCATGTCGGTGTTCGGCGACCTGAAATATCCCGCGGATTTCCAGCAGTTCGACTACGTCAATGTGAGGGCGCCGAAGGGCGGCGTGTTCTCGACGATTCCCTCGACCCGTGCCTACAACCAGTCCTTCTATACGTTCAGCTCGTTCAACGCATTCATCCTCAAGGGCGAAGGCGCGAAGGGCATGGAGCTGACCTTTGATTCGTTGATGGCGCGCGCGGCCGACGAGCCTGATGCGATGTACGGCCTGGCCGCAAGATCGGTCTCAATTTCTCCCGACAAGCTCACCTACCGCTTCACGATGCGGCCCGAGGCCCGCTTTCATGACGGCTCGAAACTGACTGCACAGGATGTTGCCTTCTCGCTCAACACGCTGAAGGAGAAGGGACATCCGTTGATCGTGGTGCAACTGCGCGATTTCGTGAAGGCCGAGGCGGTCGACGACGGCACCGTGATCGTGACCTTCGCACCAAACCGCGCGCGCGATGTGCCGCTTTATGTTGCGGGCCTGCCGATCTTCTCGAAGGCCTACTATGCGAATAGGCAGTTCGAGGAGTCCACGCTGGAAGCGCCGCTCGGCTCAGGGCCGTACAAGGTCGGCAAGTTCGAGGCCAATCGCTACGTCGAATACGACCGCGTCAAGGACTGGTGGGGCGCCGATCTTCCGGTCAATCGCGGCAGCTACAATTTCGATACCGTGCGCTACGAATTCTATCGCGACCGCGACGTGGCGTTCGAAGGCTTCACCGGCAAGAACTATCTGTTTCGCGAGGAATTCACCGCCCGGGTCTGGGCGACGCGGTATGATTTCCCGGCACTCAAGGACGGACGGGTCAAGCGCGAGACATTGCCGGACGAGACACCGTCCGGCGGACAGGGCTGGTTCATCAACACCCGTCTCGACAAGTTCAAGGACCCGCGCGTCCGCGAGGCGTTGATCTATGCCTTCGATTTCGAGTGGACCAACAAGACGATTATGTACGATGCGTACGTGCGCACCGTCTCGCCGTTCCAGAATTCGGACATGGTGGCTAGTGGGCTACCTTCGCCCGAGGAACTGAAGCTGCTCGAACCATTCCGCGGCCAAGTGCCGGATGAGGTGTTCGGCGAGCCGTTCGTGCCCCCGGTGTCGGATGGATCGGGACAGGACCGCACGCTGCTACGCAAGGCGACGCAACTGCTCAACGAGGCGGGATGCGTCGTCAAGGATGGCAAGCGGCGATTGCCCAACGGCGAGCGGCTTACGATCGAGTTCCTGCTCGATGAGCCGACGTTCCAGCCGCATCATGCCAGCTTCATCAAGAATCTCAACCCGCTGGGGATTGATGCGAATATCCGGCAGATCGACGCCGTGCAGTATCGCGCGCGCGTCGAGGCTTTCGATTTTGAGGTGACGACCGAGCGTATGTCCATGTCGGCGACGCCGGGTGACAGCCTGCGGCCTTACTTCTCGTCCCAGGCTGCGGCCACCAAAGGCTCCTACAATCTGGCGGGCGTTGCCAACCCGGCAATCGACGCGTTGACCGAAAAGGCTATCGCGGCCGAGACGCGGGCCGACTTGACCTTTGCTTGCCGCGCCCTCGATCGCGTCTTTCGCGCCGGCCGTTACTGGGTGCCGCAATGGTACCGCAACACGCATCCGATCGCCTACTGGGATCAATTCGGCCATACCGAGAAGCCGGCAAAATACACCCAGGGCGTCGGTGCTCCGGAGAATTGGTGGTACGACGCCGCCAAGGCCGCGAAGCTCGAGCAGGCGAAGTAGCCGATGAGCGCCTATATCGCCCGACGTATCTTCCTGATGCTGCCGACGCTGCTCGGCATCCTGTTCGTCTCCTTCGTGGTCGTGCAGTTTGCTCCGGGCGGTCCGGTCGAGCGTGTCATCGCGCAGATCAACGGCGCCGACACCGGCGGCACCTCGCGTGTGTCGGGTGGCGGCGGCGATTTCGGCGCGCAGCGCGGCCAGGGCGCGGGAGCGGCCGGTGCGGTCAACTCGAAATACCGTGGTGCGCAGGGGCTCGATCCCGATTTCATCAAGAAGCTCGAGGTGCAGTTCGGCTTCGACAAGCCGGCGCCGGAGCGGTTCGCGCTGATGGTCTGGAATTTTGCGCGGTTCGACTTCGGCGAAAGCTATTTCCGCAGTGTCAGCGTGCTCCAGCTGATCAAGGAGAAGCTGCCGGTCTCGATGTCGCTCGGGATCTGGATGACGCTGCTGACCTATCTGATCTCGATCCCGCTCGGCATCCGCAAGGCGGTGAAGGACGGCTCGCGGTTCGACACCTGGACCTCGGCCGTGATCATCATCGGCTTTGCGATCCCCGGCTTCCTGTTCGCGATCCTTTTGATCGTGCTGTTCGCCGGCGGCTCGTTCCTCAATATCTTCCCGTTGCGCGGCCTGACCTCGGACGGCTGGTCGCAATTCCCCTGGTACTGGAAGATCATCGACTATTTCTGGCACCTGACGCTGCCGCTGGTGTCGATGGCGCTCGGCGCCTTCGCCACCATGACGTTGCTGACAAAGAACTCGTTCCTCGACGAGATCCGCAAGCAATATGTGATGACCGCGCGCGCCAAGGGCTGCAGCGAGCGCCAGGTGCTGTACGGCCACATCTTCCGCAACGCCATGCTGATCGTGATCGCGGGCTTCCCGGGCGCGTTCATCCACGCTTTCTTCTCGGGCTCGCTGCTGATCGAAACCATCTTCTCGCTCGACGGGCTCGGCCTGCTCGGCTTCGAGAGCGTCCTGAACCGCGACTATCCGGTGGTGTTCGGCACGCTGTTCATCTTCTCGCTGGTCGGACTGGTGGTCAATCTGATCTCCGATCTTGCCTATATGTGGATCGATCCGCGGATCGACTTCGAGGCGCGGGAGGTCTGATGACGATGCTCGCGCCCCAGCCGGTCGAGACCACGACGCAATCGCCGATGGGCGAGGCGGTGCCCGCCACCCGCCACGCCTTCGCGCCGTCGCCGCTGAACAAGCGGCGCTGGCAGAACTTCAAGGCGAACCGCCGCGGCTACTGGTCGTTCTGGATATTCCTCGTGCTGTTCATGCTGTCGCTGTTCGCCAATTTCATTGCCAACGACAAGCCGCTGGTCGTCAAATATGACGGCCGTCTCTACTGGCCGGTGGTGTTCACCTATGCCGAGACCACCTTCGGCGGCGACTTCGAGACCGCGGCCGACTATCGCGATCCCTATCTGCAGAAGCAGATCGCCGCCAAGGGCGGCAGCATGATCTGGCCGCCGATCCGCTATTCCTACGACAGCCGCAACCTCGACCCGCCGACCGCGGTGCCGTCGAAGCCGACCTGGCTCCTGACCGAAAAGCAGTGCGCGGACGTGGTGAAGCGGAAGGGGCTGACCGGCTGCCGCGACCTCGAATACAATTGGCTCGGCACCGACGATCAGGGCCGTGACGTCGTCGCGCGACTGATCTACGGCTTCCGCATCTCGGTCTTGTTCGGCCTGACGCTGACCATCCTGTCCTCGATCATCGGCGTTGCCGCCGGCGGCGTGCAGGGTTATTTCGGCGGCTGGATCGATCTCGGCTTCCAGCGCCTCATCGAAATCTGGACCGCGATCCCTTCGCTCTATCTGCTGCTGATCATCTCGGCGGTGCTGCCGCCGGGCTTCTTCATCCTGCTCGGCATCCTCCTGCTGTTCTCGTGGGTCTCGCTGGTCGGCCTGGTCCGCGCCGAGTTCCTGCGCGGCCGCAACTTCGAATACATCCAGGCGGCGCGTGCGCTCGGCGTCTCCAACCGCGTGATCATGTTCCGCCATCTGCTGCCGAACGCGATGGTCGCGACCATGACGTTCCTGCCGTTCATCGTCTCGTCCTCGGTGATGACGCTGACGGCGCTGGATTTCCTCGGCTTCGGCCTGCCGCCCGGTTCGCCCTCGCTCGGTGAATTGCTGTCGCAGGGCAAGGCCAATGTGCAGGCGCCGTGGCTCGGCCTCACCGGCTTCTTCTCGGTCGCGATCATGCTGTCGCTCCTGATCTTCATCGGCGAAGCCGCGCGCGACGCCTTCGATCCGCGCAAGACGTTCTCGAAGGGCTGACGCATGGACGCGACCAACCAGCCCCTGCTCGACGTCAGCGACCTCTCCGTCGCCTTCGGCCGCTCGCTTGCGGTCGATCGCGTCTCCTTCTCGATCAAGCGCGGCGAATGCACGGCGCTGGTCGGCGAGTCCGGCTCGGGAAAATCGGTCAGTGCGCTGTCGGTGTTGAGGCTGCTGCCCTATCCGGCGGCGTCGCATCCCTCCGGGGCGATCCGTTTCAAGGGCCGCGATCTGCTGGGATCGTCGGAACGCGAGATGCGCGGGATTCGTGGCAACGACATCTCGATCATCTTCCAGGAGCCGATGACCTCGCTCAATCCGCTCCACACCATCGAATCCCAGATCGGCGAGATCCTGTCGCTGCACAGCGGCATCAGCGGTGCGGCGGCGCGGGCGCGGACGCTGGAGTTACTGGGCCAGGTCGGCATCCCCGAGCCGGAGACGCGGCTCAAGAGCTATCCGCATCAACTGTCCGGCGGCCAGCGCCAGCGCGTGATGATCGCGATGGCGCTTGCCAACGAACCCGATCTGCTGATCGCGGACGAACCGACCACCGCGCTCGACGTCACCGTGCAGGCGCAGATCCTCGCCTTGCTGGCCGAGATCCGCGCCCGGCTCGGCATGAGCCTGCTGTTCATCACCCACGACCTCGGCATCGTCCGCCGGATCGCCGACACCGTCTGTGTCATGAACAACGGCAAGATCGTCGAGCAGGGCCCGGTCGAGCAGGTCTTCACCGCGCCGAAGCACGCCTATACGAAGGCGCTGCTGGCGGCCGAGCCGAAGCCTGATCCGGCGCCGCCGCAGCCGGACGCGCCGGTCGTGATGTCGGCGGACAATCTCAAGGTCTGGTTTCCGATCAAGCGCGGGCTGATGCGCTCGACCGTCGGCCACATCAAGGCGGTCGATGGCGTCAGCCTTGCGGTGCGCAAGGGCGAGACGCTTGGCGTCGTCGGCGAGTCCGGCTCCGGCAAGACCACGCTCGGGCTGGCGCTGCTCCGGCTGATTTCGTCCGATGGCCCGATCGTGTTCCTCGGCAAGGACATCCAGGGCCTGCGCTTCAAGCAGATGCTGCCGTTCCGCCGCGACATGCAGATCGTGTTCCAGGACCCGTTCGGCTCGCTCAGCCCGCGCATGTCGGTCGACGACATCATCGCCGAGGGGCTCGAGGTGCACCAGAAGCAGCTGTCGCGCGAGGAGCGCGAGGCGCGCGTGATCAAGGCACTCCAGGACGTCGGGCTCGATCCAGACTGGCGGTTCCGCTATCCGCATGAGTTCTCCGGCGGCCAGCGCCAGCGCATCTCGATCGCGCGCGCAGTCGTGCTGGAGCCGAACTTCGTCGTGCTGGACGAGCCCACCAGTGCACTCGACATGCTGCTCCAGGCCCAGATGGTCGATCTTCTGCGCGACCTGCAGCGCAAACGCGACCTGACCTACATGTTCATCTCGCACGATCTGCGCGTGGTGGCCTCGCTCGCCAGCCATCTGATCGTGATGAAATCCGGCAAGGTCGAGGAGGAGGGGCCGGCCTCCGAGCTGTTCAAGAATCCGAAGAGCGACTACACCCGCGCACTGTTTGCCGCCGCGTTCCGCATCGAAGCGGCCGGCGACGGGACGGCGGCAACGTAGCCATCACGCGTCATTCCCCGGTGCGCAATTGCGCACCTGCGGGCGCGCGAAGCGCGAGCCCGGAATCCATCGGCCCGCAGGTTCGGTGGATGAATGGTTTCCGGGTTCGACGCTGCGCGTCGCCCCGGAATGACAGGCTCAAAGCCGCTTGATCGCGCCGACCTCGCTGCCGGCGGCCTTGATCCGCGCAATCGCCGCGTGGGTGTTCTCCACCACCGTTGCCATCTGATGCGCATTGGCGTGCACGATCGTCGTCGCATCGCGCACGATGGCGACATGGCCCTTCCAGAAGATCAGGTCGCCGCGCTGCAGGTGCTTGGATTCCGCTGTCGTCAATTCGCGGCCGAGCCCGTCCTGCTGCATGTCGCTGTCGCGCGGGCAGCCGGTGCCGGCGGCGGTCAGCGCGATCTGCACCAGGCCGGAGCAATCGATGCCGAGGCTCGATTTGCCGCCCCAGAGATAGGGCGTGCCGACGAACTGCTCGGCGATGGCGACGAAATCCTGCGCCATCGTGTCGAGAGCGGCGAGATGCTGGCGCGGCAGATGCCAGCCCTCGCGGGTCACCGCGAAGGGACCGTCCTCGCGGGTGATTGCGAGCCTGGTCCCCATCGCCAGCGCCTCGACCGGCGGCAGCTTGATCGACGGTCCCGGAAACGCCAGCGTACGCAGCGCCGTCACCTTGTGCGTCGGTGCCGCTCCGGGCGCCGTCAGCGCCGCCTCGGCAATCCAGCCGACATAGCCGTCATCGGCGAGCTGGCCCCAGGCCCAGCCTTCGCCGTTGCGGTCGTACACCGTGACGCGTTCGCCTCTGAGTGCCTGCGTCATCTGTTCGGCATCGGCCGCCGGCGCCCGCCGCAGCGGCGCGATGGCCTCAAAGACCTCAAGCGTCTCGCCGTCGACGAAGCGCGCCGCCTTCACCTTGCCCTCGAGATATCTTGCCGCGACGTCCTCGCGGGCCGGCGTCAGTCTGGCGTCATGCATAGCGTTGGCTCAGCAGTTTGTAGATCGCGCGCGCCGCCTGGCACTCGCCGCCTTCGGGGCGGCCGGGCTTCGCCGACGGCGTCCAGCCATAGATGTCGACATGCAGCCAGCTCCGCGCGTGCTCGACGAAGCGCTGCAGGAACAGCGCGCAGGTGATCGAGCCGGCAAAACCGCCCGACGGCGCGTTGGTGATGTCGGCGGTCTTGGAGTCGAGCCAGGCATCGTAGGCCGGCCACAGCGGCATCCGCCACAACGGGTCGTTCTCGCTCCTTGCATATGCCGCAACGTCGCCGGCGAGCGCCTCGTCATTGGTGTAGAACGGCGGCAGATCCGGGCCGAGCGCCACGCGTGCCGCGCCGGTCAGCGTGCCGAGATCGATCAGCAGGTCCGGGGTCTCTTCGTCGGCCAGCGCCAGCGCGTCGGCGAGCACCAGTCGCCCCTCGGCATCGGTGTTGCCGATCTCGACGGTGATGCCCTTGCGCGACTTGAAGATGTCGAGCGGGCGGAACGCATTGCCGGCAACCGCGTTCTCGACCGCCGGGATCAGCACGCGCAGCCGCACCTTCAGCTTCGCGTCCATCACCATCTGCGCCAGCGCCAGCACGTTGGCGGCGCCGCCCATGTCCTTCTTCATGATCAGCATGCCGCTCGACGGCTTGAGGTCGAGCCCGCCGGTGTCGAAGCAGACGCCTTTGCCGACCAGCGTCACCTTCGGATGGGCCGGATCACCCCAGCTCAGATCGATCAGCCGCGGCGTGCGGGTCGACGCCATGCCGACGGCGTGGATCAGCGGGAAGTTCTGCGCGAGCTCGTCGCCATCGATGCAATTGAAGGCGGCGCCGAACCGCGTTGCAAGGTCGCGCGCCGCCTCTGCGAGCTCGGCCGGGCCCATGTCGTTGGACGGCGTGTTGATGAGGTCGCGCGCCAGCGCCGCGGCATCCGCCATCCGCGTGATCTCGGCCGTGTCGACGCCATCGGGCGGCACCAGGCGGACCTCCGGGGCCTTGTTCTTGCGATAGCGGCCGAAGCGGTAGCAGCCGAGCGCGAAGGCGAGCGTCGCAAGCCGCGTGTCATGCGGCGCATTGGCAAAGCGGTAGACGCCCGGCGGCAGCAGGCCGGGCAGGGCGCCGACACGGAACGGATCGCGCGCCTTGTGGTCTGCATCCTCGAGGCCGAACAGCACCTGCGCGATGCCGCCATCGGCTGTCGGCAAAGCGAGGGCCTTGCCCGGCTTGGCCGCAAAGTCATTGGCCTCCGCGAACTGGCGCGCCGGCGCCGGCAATTCGCTGCGGATCGCATCCCATGTCGCCTTGGTGACGAAGGTGATCGGCGTGCCGGCGGTCGTGGGTGCGGTCTCGAACACGGATGGCATGCGGCTCTCGGCTGTTCTGGCGTCGTTGCTGGTGACTAACACGGCTTTCGCGGTGGATGGTAGCGCGCCCGCGGTTGACGCGACCTGCGGCGATTGGAACCGGCGCGCCGGTCGCCAGGGCCGCAGTTAACCAGACGTTAGGGTTAACAGTCTATTGCTGGCACGCTCGGCTCGATCCATTTGCCCGATTTCGTGAGTCACAGTGCCATGCGTCGACAGTCCATTTTGACCCGGCATCTTAGTTCCGCAGCCCTCGTGGCGGTCCTCGCCGCCGGGCTTGGCGGTTGCCAGACCATGTCCGACGTCACCGGATCGATCGCGTCCCGGTCCGATCCGGCGCCGGACGATCCGCGCCGCAATCTCGAAGTGTATGGCGAGCGCTATCGCAAGAATTCCAAGGATGTCGAGGCCGCGATCGCTTACGGCCAGGCGTTGCGCATGACCGGACAGCGTTCGCAGGCCTGCGCCGTGCTGGAGCAGGCCACCCTCGCCAGCCCCGGCAACAAGCCGCTGCTCGCCGCCTACGGCCGCGCGCTCGCCGACAACGGCAATTCGCAGGCCGCATTCGACGTGCTGAGCCGCGCGCACAGTCCGGACAATCCGGACTGGCGGATCCTGTCGGTGCAGGGCACCACGCTCGACAAGTTGAACCGGCACGAGGAAGCGCGGCGCTATTATGCGAGTGCGCTTCGCCTGGCTCCGGACGAGCCGTCGGTGCTGTCCAATCTCGGCCTGTCCTACATGCTGACCAAGGAATTGCCGAAGGCGGAGGAGACGCTGCGCCAGGCCTATGCCAGCGCCCGCGCCGACACCCGCATCCGGCAGAACCTTGCACTCGTCGTCGGTCTGCAGGGCCGTTTCGCGGAGGCCGAGACCATCGTCAAGGCCGACCTGCCGGCCGATGAGGCAGCCGCCAACGTCGCCTATCTCCGCGACATGCTGAACCGCAAGGACGGTCCGCGGATTTCATCGCGCGCCGCACCTGTCGTCGCCAAGGACGACTAGCGAAGCTCTCGGCTTCGCGATCCATATCTGCCTCAACGCGTACAAAAGGAAACGCCCGGCGTTTGCCGGGCGTTTTTGTAATGCGCGGCGCGCCGCTCAATGCATCGTGGCGATCTTGATGTAGGACGGCCCGAGGATCACGATGAACAGGCAGGGCAGGAAGAACAGGATCATCGGCACGGTCAGCTTGGGCGGCAGCGCCGCCGCCTTCTTCTCGGCCTCGTTCATGCGCATGTCGCGGTTCTCCTGCGCCATCACGCGCAGGCTCTGGCCGAGCGGCGTGCCGTAGCGTTCGGATTGCTGCAGGGCCATGCACACCGATTTCACGCCTTCGAGCCCGGTGCGGCGCGCCAGGTTCTCGTAGGCGGACTTGCGGTCCTGCAAATAGGACAGTTCCGCGGTGGTCAGGGCGAACTCCTCCGAGAGCGCGATCGACTGTCCGACGATCTCGTTGGCCACCTTGCGGAACGCGACCTCGACCGACATGCCCGACTCGATGCAGATCAGCAGCAAGTCGAGCGAATCCGGGAAGGCGCGCTTGATCTGGAGCTGGCGCTTGGAGATCGCGTTCTTCAGGAACAGCATCGGCGCCTGGAGGCCGGCATAGGCCGCACCGACGCAAATGCCGATCTTGAGCGTGAGCGACCAGGTCGCGCCCGCGATGAAGAACGTATAGACGATGGCGCCGAGCAGCAGCACGATCGGCGTCACCGCGCGGGCGAACAGGAAGGTGACGTAAGGGGCGTGGCCACGATAGCCCGCCATCACGAGCTTCTCCAGCGCCGCTTCCTGGGCGAGCCATTTCGTGAGGTTGAGATCATCCACCACCCGGGAGACCACCTGCTTCGGGGTCTGCCGCAGCGCGACCTTCTCTGTTTTGGCGAGACGCTCGCGCTCACGCTGCCGGAGACGCTCGCGCTCGCTGGCGACGGCCTTCATGCGCTTGTTGAGGTCGCCGCCGGCGAGCAGCGGCATCACCAGCGTGTAGACCGTCGCGCTTGCCGCTATGAAGGCAAGCAGCATGGTCATGAACCTGACGTCGTGGAGCTTGGAGACCAGAATATCAATCATGCTGCACCGTCAGAAATCGAAGTTGATCATCTTCTTCATAACCAGCACGCCCATCGACATCCAGACGACGCAGGCAACCAGCATGAGCTGGCCCATCGAGTTCGTCCACAGCAGGGCGATGTAGTCCGGCGTCGTGAGGAACACGAGGATCATCACGATCGGCGGCAGCGAGCCGATGATGGCGGCGGAGGCTTTCGCTTCCATCGACATCGCCTGGATCTTCTCGGCCATCTTCTTGCGGTCGCGCAGCACCCGCGACAGGTTGCCCAGCGCTTCCGACAGGTTGCCGCCGGACTTCTGCTGGATCGCGATCACGATGCCGAAGAAGTTCGCTTCCGGCAGCGGCATGCGTTCGTACAGCCGGGCGCAGGCCTCGCCGAGCGGCATGCCGATCGCCTGGGTCTCGATGATCGCAAGGAACTCGCTGCGCAGCGGCTCAGATGCGTCGTTGACGACCGCCTTGAGCGATTCGAACAGCGGCAGGCCGGCCTTGATGCCGCGCACGATGACGTCGACGGCGTCGGGCAGCGCCTTCAGAAAGGCCTTCTCCCGCCGCTTCTTCAGGAAGCCGAGCAGCCAGCGCGGCAGGCCGAGCCCCATGGCGAAGCCGATGCCGGCCGCGCCGAGCAGGCCTCCGCCGACCATGAATGCCGCGCCGAACCCGAACAGGCCGAGGGCGCCGGAGATCATCCAGAATTTCTGCTCGGACCACTCCAGTCCGGCCTGCGAGATGCGCACGCCGAGCGGGACCTTCTTGTCCTTCTGCCGACGTGCCTCGAGCTCCTTGAGCGAGCCTTCGACCTGCTCGCGGCGGGAGCGCTGCGTCCGGTCGGTGGTTCGTGTCGTCGACGGTTCGCTGCGCGCCACCGATGCGCGGCGCGACTCGGCCTTCTTTTCCCCCGAGAGGTAGGGATAGAGGAAGACCCAGGCGATGCCGCCCACGGTGGTGGCGGCGAGGAAGGCCAGGGCAAGGGTTTGCGTCTGCATCCTGCGTTCCCCTAGACCGGCGCCGGCGAGTCGGACGCATCCAGCGCCGCCGCAAGCCGCTTCTCTTCATTGTAGTAGCGCGCACGCTCCCAGAAGCGCGGCCGGCCGATGCCGGTCGAGCGGTGCTTGCCGATGATCTTGCCGTTGGCATCTTCCCCGACCACGTCGTAGAGGAAGATATCCTGGGTGATGATGGTGTCGCCTTCCATGCCCATCACCTCGGTGATGTGGGTGATGCGGCGCGAACCGTCGCGCAGGCGCGCGGCCTGCACGATGATGTCGACCGAGGCGCAGATCATCTCGCGAATGGTGCGCGAGGGCAGCGAGAAGCCGCCCATGGTGATCATCGATTCGCAGCGCGACAGCGCTTCGCGCGGATTATTGGCGTGCAGCGTGCCCATCGAGCCGTCGTGGCCGGTGTTCATCGCCTGCAACAGGTCGAACGCCTCGGGTCCGCGGACTTCGCCGACGATGATGCGCTCGGGGCGCATACGCAGGCAGTTGCGGACCAGTTCGCGCATCGTGACCTGGCCCTCGCCCTCGATGTTCGGCGGCCGGGTTTCCAGCCGCACCACATGCGGCTGCTGCAGCTGAAGTTCGGCGGCGTCTTCGCAGGTGATGATGCGCTCGTCGTGCTCGATATAGTTGGTCAGGCAGTTCAGCAGCGTGGTCTTGCCCGAGCCGGTGCCGCCCGAGATGATCACGTTGCAGCGGACACGGCCGATGATCTGCAGGATGGTCGCCCCGTCCGGCGTGATCGCGCCGAACTTGACGAGCTGCTCCAGCGTCAGCTTGTCCTTCTTGAATTTGCGGATGGTGAGCGCAGGCCCGTCGATCGCCAGCGGCGGCACGATGGCGTTGACGCGCGAGCCGTCGGCGAGGCGGGCGTCGCAGATCGGCGAGGATTCGTCGACGCGCCGGCCGACCTGGCTGACGATGCGCTGGCAGATGTTGAGCAGCTGCTGGTTGTCGCGAAAGCGGATGCCGGTGCGCTGGATCTTGCCGGCGACTTCGATGAACACGGTGCCGGCGCCGTTGACCATGATGTCGGCGATGTCGTCGCGCGACAATAGCGGCTCCAGCGGTCCGTAGCCGAGCACGTCGTTGCAGATGTCGTCGAGCAGCTCTTCCTGCTCGGCGATCGACATCACGATGTTCTTGATCGCGATGATCTCGTTGACGATGTCGCGGATTTCCTCGCGCGCCGACTCGCTGTCCAGCTTGGCGAGCTGGGCAAGGTCGATCGCCTCGATCAGGGCGCCGAAGATCGTCGCCTTGACCTGGTAGTAATTGTCCGAGCGGCGGGCTTCGACGGCGGGAGCAGGCGGTGGCTTGGCCGGGGCCAGCGGTGGCGACGATATCGTCGGGGCGACGGACTCGCGCGCCATCGGCGACGAACCGGCAGGCTCCGGCGTCTGAAAGGCGGGCTTGGGTGCCCGCATATCCCCATCGTTTCCGCTACGCTTACCAAACACGACGTCTTGACTCCACGCGGACCACTATTTGGACCGCAGCTTTTCGAGCAGGGGCGACAGGAAGGACCCCCTCGGCTTCTTGGTTTCGCCGCGGCCTGTCAGCCGCTGCGCCATCTGTAGAAACATCTCGACTGCGCGGTGATTGGCCGAGATTTCCGCGATCATCTGGCCGTTGTTGGCGGCCGAACCGAAGATCTGCGGATCGAACGGGATGGCGGCGATCGGCGGGCTTTCGATCGCCTTGGCGAATTCGCCCGCCGCGATCTCCGGCCGCTTCGGCACACCGACCTGGTTCAGGCAGTACAGCGGCGCGCGGTCGTTGGGCCGCGACGCCTTCAAGAGGTCGAACATGTTCTTGGCGTTGCGCAGGTTGGCGAGGTCGGGCGCCGCCACGATCAGGATGTCGTCGGCCGCGATCAGCGCGCGCTTGGTCCAGCCGGACCATTGGTGCGGCACGTCGAGTACGATGCAGGGCATCGTGGTGCGCAGCGTGTCGAAGATCGCATCGAACGCTTCGGCGCCGAAATCGTAGACCTTGTCGAGCGTGGCCGGCGCCGCCAGCAGGCTCAGATGGTCGGTGCATTTCGACAGCAGGCGGTCGACGAAGGCGGTGTCGACGCGGTCCGGCGAGAACACCGCATCCGCGATGCCTTGCGCCGGATCCTGGTTGTAGTTGAGGCCGGCGGTGCCGAAGGCAAGGTCGAGATCAGCGACCACGGAATCCAGCGCCAGATCGCGGGCGATCGCCCAGGCGATATTGTGGGCGATCGTCGAGGCGCCGACGCCGCCCTTCGCGCCGACGACGGCGACGACGCGGCCGACCGCCTTGGCTTCCGGCGCCGAGAACAGGTTGCAGACCGCGCGCACCACGTCGATCGCATGGGCCGGCGCGATCACGTAGTCGCTGACGCCGCGGCGCACCAGCTCGCGATATAGCGTGACGTCGTTGACCCGGCCGATCACGACCACCCTTGTGCCGGCGTCGCACACTGTGGCGAGCTGGTCGAGCCCGGCCAGAATGTCGCTGCGGCCCTCGGTCTCGAGGATAATGACATTGGGCGTCGGCGCCGAGCGATAGGCCTCGATAGCAGCCGCCATGCCGCCCATCTGGATCTTGAGGTGGGCCTTGGCCAGCCGGCGATCCTCGCCCGCCGACTGAACGGCGGCAGCGGTCTCGACCGTCTCGCAGAACGCCTGGACCGAAACCCGTGGCGCCGGAGCAATATGGTCGTCCACGGCCTGCGGCGGGGCGTCCGTCTGCTCTTCGGAGTTTTGCTGCGCGTAGGTGATCATTTTCCTGTGTCGCTTAGCTTGGCCCTGTCGGACTCGGGATACGTCGTGGCGGTGGTGGTGCCCTTGCGATACTTGTCGAAGGCGATATTGCGGCGCGACGTGTAGGCAGGGGTCTCCGCGCGCGGCTGCACGAGGTCAGTCGGGTCTTCGACCATGGCTGCGAGGTTGCGCTGATTGGCGCAGCCGAAATTGTAGTATTGCTTGTTCTGGATGTACGAACCGTTGTGCATCGACGGGCCGAGATCTTCCGGCCAGATGCCGCACGGCCCGGCCTCCGCTTTCATCTTTGGATAGTTGACACGGATCGCAGGCATCAGACGCGGATTCTCGGGATGGTACTTGCGCACGAGGATCCCGCGCGGCGGCACGCCGGCGGCGGCGAAGGTCGCCTGGATCTCGCGCAAGGATTCCTGCGCAGGCCGGGCGTTCGCCGTGTCGGCGGGAACGTCGATGGTGACGGCGCCGGTGCCCTCGCGCATCCAGTCCTGCGCCATCCCCATCACCTCGGCGCGCTGCTCCGCGGTCAGGCCGCCGCGACTGCGGCCGACGAAGACCACGATCGAGCGATCGGCCTCGGTCACCGCGATCGGGTGACGCTGGCGATAGTCGGCCGGCGAGTCCACCATCGCGAAACTGTTGTCGGCGGCGTGCTGGCAGGCACTGAGCGTCATGGCAAGGCCGACGAGCACTCCGGCGAAACCGGCGGTGCGCTTGTAATCGGCGGATGTTCTGGGTGTGGTCTGTGTCATCGTCCGCCTCAGTCGGTAATAAAGCCGTAGGTGCCGCGATAATTCCGCGCCGGCTCGGTGCGGCCAGGCACGCCGTAGACGCGGTTGATGCTGCCGAGCAGGTCGGCCTGCGGATCGGAGGCGTTGGCGAAGCCGTCATCCGGACGCGACAGGTCCTTCTGCGCCACGGCGCGAACGACATAGGGCGTCACCAGAACCATCATTTCGGTCTGGTTGTTGACGAAGTCGCGGCTGCGGAACAGCGTGCCGAGCACGGGCAGCGACGCCAGCCCGGGAAGGCCGTTGATCGCCTGCTTGGTCTGGTCCTGGATCAGGCCGGCCATGGCCATCGAGCCGCCCGAGGGAATTTCCAGCGTGGTCTCGGCGCGGCGGGTCTTGATCGAAGGGATCGTCGTTCCGCCCGCGCCGCCGGTCAGCGCGTTATCGGTCGAGACTTCCGACACTTCCGTCATCACCCGCAGGCTGATGCGCCCTTCGGTCAGCACCACCGGCGTGAAGTTGAGCGAAATGCCGAATTTCTTGAAGCTGACGGTCTGGACGCAATTCCCGATCGCGCCCGTCGACGAGGTCTGACAGGTCACGCCGGTCGGAATTGGAAACTCGCCGCCCGAGATGAAGGTCGCCGATTCGCCTGAGATCGCGGTCAGGTTCGGTTCGGCGAGCGTCCGCACGACGCCGGCGCTTTCCATGGCGCGGATCGTCGCCGATACCGACGATCCGAACGATGTGGTGAGCGCGTTGCCGGCCACGAGCGGTGAGCTGTTCGCGGTGAACGGGTTGCTGTTGGCGAATTTGACCACGGTCGTGCCGTAGTTGAGGTTCGCGGTGAGGTCGATGCCGAGCTGCTTGATCAAGCTGCGCGAGACTTCGGCAACCGTAACCTTCAGCATCACCTGGTCGCGGCCGCGAACCGTGATCGAGTTCACGACCTTGTCGGGGCCGCCGACCAGCCGCGTGGCGATGTCGCCGGCCTGCTGTGCGTCGATCGGGCTCGCGGCGCTACCGCTCAGCATCACGCCGTCGCCGACGCCCTCGATCTGGATATCGGAATTCGGCAGTGCCGCACGCAGCGCGGCGCGCACGCCGTTGAGATCGCGCTTGACCGCGATGTCATAGGCCGCGATCTGCTGGCCTGCGGCGTCGAAGAACACGATATTGGTCTGGCCGACCGTCGCGCCGATGATGTAGGCGCGTTGTGCGGAGCGGACCACGGCATTGGCGATCTTGGGATCGGCGACCAGCACGTCCTTGATGTCCCTCGGCAGGTCGATCACGATCGATTTGCCCACACCGAGCGAGAGGAAACGGGCATTCATCTGACCGCCATCGGCCGAAGCGGCGGGGGCAGGCGCGGCGCGGTAATCGCTCGCCACCACCGGTGTCAGCGCCGGATTGAGCGTGAGCGCCGCGACGGCCGAGAACGACAATGCGCGGACCATGAAGGCCCGCATCGTCCGTTGAGTTGCCCCGCCCTTCATCACGTGTGTCCTCATGGTCACTTCTGCATCGTCGCCTGGTTGGCAACGCCAAAGCGGATGACGTTGATCGTGTCACCGCGCTTCTGCCGGTTGTCGTCGGTCTTGGTTTCGGGCGCGTTGTTGTCGGCGATGCTGCGCAGCGCCAGCGACAGGACGCCGCTCTGGCGCGCGCGCGCCAGCGTCTCGGTCTGTTCGGGCTTCAGCTCCAGCGTCACCGTCTTGCCGATCAGTGCGTTGGTGCCGTCCTTTTCCTTCGGTGCCTGGTCGATCGCGAGCACGCGAACGTTGGTCAGGATCACTTCGGAGTTGACGATGTCGGCGCCGTTGCGGTCCGGATTCTTGTCCCGCTTCGACAGCAGGACGTCGACCCGGTCATTCGGCAGGATGAAGCCACCGGCGCCGGTCTCGGGTGAGATTTCGGTCGATACCGCCCGCATGCCGGTCGGCAGGATCGCGGCCATGAAGCCGCTACCGTCGGCCTTGACGAGCTTCTGCTCGCGAATCGGTTCGCCCTGGATGAACGGGGCGCGCGCGATCGAGCCGGTCACGTCCTTGATCGCTTCGGCGTTGCTGTCCCTGCGCATGAAGCTGGCGCTGGCGGTTGCCGCCGGCCAGGTCTGCCATTGCAAATCTTCGGGCTTCACGGCCTGGCCGAGGCCGATGTCGGTTTTCGCGACCAGGATGTCGACGGTGGGCAGCTGCGCGACCGGCGGAGCCGGCGCCGGCTTGTCGTCGCTTCCGCTCGCCAAATAGAGCGCCGCAAGGCCGGCGCAGCCTGCGATTGCCAGGACCAGAATGCGGGCCTTATCCATTACGCTTCACTTTCCACATGACGCCGCGACGCTGCCGCCGCCGTGATGGGAGTTGACCAGCTATTCGTCAAAGCATGGTTAATGAGGCGTATCTAAATCGCCTTAACGAGCGGTTACCGCTGCTTTCTCAGCGCATCGCGAAGTGCGCGAGATCGATCGTCTTGATCCAGTCGGTCTCGGGATAGATCAGCAGGGCGCCGAGGGCGAGTGCGATGCCGTAGGGAATTCCGGTCTGCTTGTCGTGCAGCCGGCTGAGCCAGGCCTGGTTCGCGAGCGCATAGGGCAGCGGCCATTGCCGGATCTGCAGCAGCAGCACCGTCAGCGCGCCGCCGAACAGCGACGCGAAGACCAGATAGGGGAGCAGATGCTCGAACCCGAACCACAGGCCGGCCGCGGCCGCGACCTTGGCGTCTCCGCCACCGACCCAACCCATCGCAAACATGCCGAATGCCACCACCAGAACCAGCGCGCCCGCGCCGGCATGGTTGAGGATATCGTGCACGCCCATCCCGGTCAGCGGCGCCAGGACGAAGAAGCCGGCCGCCAGCGCCAGCGAGATCCGGTTCGGGATCGTCATGGTCAAGAGATCGCTCGCCGCCGCAAAGGCCATCAGGGCCGGAAACAGCATCAAGCGTGCGATGTCGAGGATCATGAATTCATGCCGTCAAGCTGGAGCTGCGGTCGCGACCCGACGCTAGCGGCCAATGGTGAACAATCGGGAAAGGCCGCCGTGGCCGCCATCAAGGCGCCGCCGGCCGGTCCGCCAAAATAGCAAAGGTCCCGGGGGTGCCGGGACCTTTGATGCGAGTTCCTGGGAACCGGCTTACTTCAGCGAGGAGGCGACCGTGTTGAAGGTGCCCGACAGCTTGGTGCCGACGCCGTTCACTGCTGCGATGATCGCGATCGCGATGCCGGTGGCGATCAGGCCGTATTCGATGGCGGTCGCGCCCGACTCATCCTTCACGAAGCGCGAGACGAGGTTCTTCATAAGTAGCTCCTGTGTACACGTGGCTGGTCAAACTAGGTTTGGTCTCGCCGGCGTTCTCAGCACCGTGACCATTGCGGCACCCTACGGTTCGACAATTTCGGCGCAGTTAATTTGATCCGATAAACACAGCGGGAACCCGCAGTTGTTGCGCACAGTAAATTTGGAATTAAGCGGCTTGCTAAGATTGCAGATTGTTGCCGGGGCCCGCTATCGGCACCTGTTCACGGCTCCTTAAGCGCACATCTATACCCATGGGGCTTCCGTCAGATGAGGCCGTCATGCCCAGCCTTCCCTTTGAAGTCATCGAGATGATCGGCCAGACGATGATGAAGGTGGTGCCGATCACGATCGCGCTGGCGCTGTTCTTCACCGTGCTCACTCATTTCTGGGCCTGCAATCCCGGCAAGCCGTGGTGGCAGAAGCGTGAGCTGGTCACCGACATCTGCTACTGGTTCTTCGTGCCGGTGTTCGCCCGCGTGCTGCGGATCGGGCTCCTGGTGGTGGGCGCAGCCGTGGTGTTCAACGTTCACGACGCCGACGATCTGATCGCGTTCTACGAGAACGGACATGGCCCTCTGGCGCAGCTTCCGCTCTGGCTGCAGTCCATTATCTTCCTCGTCGCCTCGGATTTCATGCTGTATTGGCTGCATCGGATGTTTCATGGCGGCGGCTTCTGGAAGTACCACGCCATTCATCACTC
Source organism: Bradyrhizobium sp. B120 (assembly GCF_049075665.1). Lineage (NCBI taxonomy): Bacteria > Pseudomonadati > Pseudomonadota > Alphaproteobacteria > Hyphomicrobiales > Nitrobacteraceae > Bradyrhizobium > Bradyrhizobium sp. B120. The sequence continues at coordinate 891,217 of NZ_CP185242.1, forward strand.
CTCCGAGGATCTTGAATGGATCTCGGCGGCACGCTTCCATCCGGTCAATCTTCTGATCGGCACGATCACGGTCGACGTGATCCTGCTGATGGCGGGCATCTCGCCGAACATCATGCTGTGGGTCGGCCCGGTCACCACTTTCCATTCGGCATTCGTGCACGCCAACCTGAACTGGACGCTCGGCCCGTTCAAATATGTGATCGCGACGCCGGTGTTTCACCGCTGGCATCACACCGGGCTCGAGGACGGCGGCGACACCAATTTCGCGGGCACGTTTCCGCTCTGGGACATTCTGTTCGGAACGTTCCGGATGCCCGAAGGCAAGCTTCCGGAAGATTACGGCGTCGATGCCGAGCAGGGCGTGCCGTCCGAGATCGGCGGACAGTTGGCCTATCCGTTCCGGCAATGACGCCGCCAGCCGGCCGGTGCGATCATGAGCGCTGAGACCGCGACCTTCCCGCGCGCGAAAACCTCCGCGTTCGCCCAGCTTCCGGCCTGGTTCTGGATGGCGTGCGGCGTCTATGCGCTGCTGCTGTTCGTCGGCGACAGGCTGCTCGCCGATTCCGACACCTACTGGCAGCTTGCCGTCGGCCGCTGGATCCTCGACCATCGCACGCTGCCGTCCGTCGACATCTATTCGTTCACCAAGGCCGGTGAGCCGTGGGTGTCGTCGTCCTGGCTGGCGCAGGTTCTGTTCGCGAAGGCCTATGACCTCGCCGGGTGGACCGGTCCGGTTGCGCTGGCGGCCGCCTGCGCCGCTGCCAGCTTCGCGCTGCTCACTGCCATTCTCAGCCGCGCGCTGCCGACGATCTACGCGAGCCTGATCGCCCTTGCGGCGCTGGTTCTGACCTGCGGGCACCTGCTGGCCCGTCCGCATGTCCTGGCGATGCCCATCATGATCGTCTGGGCGAACGGCCTGATGACCGCCAGCGAACGCCGCGAGGCGCCCTCGTTCTGGCTGCTGCCGCTGATCGCGCTGTGGGCCAATCTGCACGGCGGCTTCCTGTTCGGTTTGATCCTGGCCGGCGCATTTGCGCTCGATGCGATGTGGAATGCCTTGCCGGCTCAGAGGTTGGCGCTGGCGCTGCGCTGGGGGGCGTTCGGCATCGGCGCACTGGCTGCGTGCTGCGTGACCCCCTATGGCTGGGGCTCGATCCTCGCCTCGCTCAGGATTCTCGGCCTCGGTGAATTGTTGCATCTCATCACGGAGTGGAGGCCGGCGACGTTCGGCGAGATCGACCCGTTCGGATTGTCGATCCTCGGCCTGCTCGGCGCTGCGCTCTATTACGGGGCGAGGTTGCCGCTGCCGCGAATCATCCTGGTGCTGGGCTTGCTGCACATGGCGCTGTCCCATGTCAGAAATCTCGAGCTGTTCGCCCTGCTGCTGCCGCTGGCCGTGCTGACGCCGGTCGCCACCCAGTTCGGGCTGCGTGCCGCTGGCACCGTCCGCCCGCGAGTTGCTCCGGCCGCGATCCTTATCGTCGGGCTTTGCGCGTGGACCGCAGTCGTTGCCGCGCGTCAGGTGATATCGCCACCGCCGATCTATTCGCCGGCTGCCGCCGTTGACGTGATGAAGGCGCACAACGTCAAGCGCGTGCTCAACGATCTGCAGTTCGGCGGCTACCTGATCTGGCGTCAGATGCCGGTGTTCATCGACGGGCGCGCCGAACTCTATGGCGAGGCGTTCGGCATGAGCCTGGTCCGCGCGCTTCAGCTCAAGGACGTCAACGGCTTCCTCAATCTGCTCGCGACCCATGACATCGATGCGGTGATGCTCGATCCGACCACGCCGGCGTCCAAATTGCTGGATCACATCGCAAGATGGCAGCGCCTCTACGCCGATGAGCACGTGGTCGTTCACGTCCGTGCCGCCGGTTGAAGCCGCCGCGACTCCTAAAGATTGCCATAGGCGCACCGCTTCCCGCCCAATGGCAGGACGACGGGATCGGCGACCGGATAGTCCTGTACGAGGTGGTGGACGGTCGGCCGATCCGCTCGGGAAGTCGCGGCATCCGCGCAATTCGGCGGTCGATCTTTGCTCTTCCTAAATGAATTGCCGTCAGATTTGCCGGCGTCGGGCGCCGGTCCGCAGCGTATCGTCTTTGCCGGCCAGTTAACGTCCCGGGGTAGAGTATGTCGTTTCAGTCCCAGCGTATTCGCGCCGTCACGCGCATTGGTTTCATCTCGATGGCCGCAGCCATGCTGCTGGGGCCCGCACTCGCAACGGCTGCGCCGGATCCCGACCGGATCGCGGTCAATGTCGATCAGGCCAAGCTCGTCAAGCTGCCCGGCGGTATTGCCACGATCGTGGTCGGCAATCCCCTGATCGCCGACGTCACCCTGCAGAATGGCGGGGTTGTCGTGGTCACCGGCAAGGGCTATGGCGCGACCAATTTCATCGCACTCGACCGCTCCGGCCAGGTGCTGGTGGATCGCCAGATCCAGGTCGAAGGTCCTCCGAGCGACCAACTCGTCACCGTCTATCGCGGCATCGATCGCGAGACCTATAGCTGCATGCCGGTTTGTCAGCGCCGCATCACCCTCGGCGACGGCGACGCCTATTTCAAGACGACGATGGAACAGGCCGGTACGCTCAACAATCAGGCCTCCGGTTCGGGCGGCGCCGCGAAGCCGCAGAACTGACGTGCGTCCGCTCGGGCGCTTCACACGCTGCGGCCTTGGCCGATCGCAGGCGGTCCTTCCGACATGCTTAATAAAGGCCTAACGGATCGGGTCGCTCTGTCTCGATCCGGCGAAATACTTCGACAATGACTCTTGGGTAGTTGTTGCCACCATGTTGATCCGGGGTCGTTGATGCCGCTGCCCGCTCATTCTTTTGCACGCCTCCTCCGTCGCTTTCGCCGAAACCGCCGTGGTGTGACCGCGGTCGAATTCGCGCTGGTCGCGCCGCTGTTTTTCGCGCTGCTTTTTGCGATCATCGAAGTGGCACTGATCTTCTTTGCCAGCCAGGTGCTTGAGACGGCGACGCAGGATTCGTCCCGCTTCGTCATGACCGGCCAGGCCCAAGGCGCAAATTATACCCAGCAGCAGTTCAAGGATTTCGTCTGCGGCCGGGTCAACGCGTTGTTTGATTGCACCAACGGGGTCTACGTCGACGTGCGCAGCTATCCCGCGACGAGTTTTTCGACCGTCAACCTCACGCCTATCACCGATCCCACCCAGGTGAAATGGTGTCCCGGCAAGGACGGCGACGTCGTGGTGGTCCGCCTGTTCTATCAGTGGCCGCTGTTTGTCACCAAGGTCTTCACCTCCACCTTCCTCAGCAACGGCAAGCGGCTCCTGACCGCGACCGCGACGTTCAAGAACGAGCCCTCCGGAACCGCTGGGGCCACATGCTCATGAGCAAAGTCATGAAAACCCTGCCCGCGGCCTTGCTGCGCTTTGTCGTCGCTCTCGGGCGTGACCGCCGGGGCCTCGCCGCCGTCGAGTTCGCTTTCATCATGCCGCTGATGCTGGTGATGTTCTTCGGCACCGTCGAGTTTTCATCCGGTGTCGCGGTCGACCGCAAGGTCACGTTGATGGCGCGCGCCGCGTCGGATCTGACCTCGCAGGCGACGCAGGTGGTGGATGCCGACCTGCAGAATTTCTTCAGCGCCAGCGTCGGCATCATGACGCCCTACGATCCGTCACCGACCAAAGTCACGCTGTCGGAAATCTACGTCGATAACTCCAACATCGCGCATATCCAGTGGAGCAAGGCGGGGACGATCGCCTCGGGCGCCACGCAGGCCACGTTGACGGCCTCAAGCCGCAGCCAGGGTGACATTGTCACAAGCGTCGTTCCGTCAGCGCTGCTGGTTTCGGGCACCTATCTGATCTTCAGCGAAGTGAGCTACAAATACGTTCCGACGATCGGCTATGTGATGGCCAAGGCCGGCATCAATTTCAGCGACGTTGCCTTCACGCGGCCGCGGCAGTCGGTTTGTGTGTTCTATGCCCCGACCTCCGCCACCATGCCGACGACCTGCTCGACTTACTAGGGCGTCTTCGAGCGAAGCGGACGCCGGTTCGCGTGAAGAAAACGCAGCCAGGCTGCGTCTGCCAAAGACGCGATCCAAACAAAAAGGGCCGCACCCGGAGGTGCGGCCCTTGATGCTTTGACGGCAATTTCCTGGAGCTTCGCGCTCCCGGGAAATCGGCTTATCCAGCGGCGCGGAGATTGTCGGCCGAGGATTTGCCGGAACGGCGGTCAGCAACGATCTCGTAGGAGATCTTCTGGCCTTCACGCAGAGTGCCAAGGCCGGCGCGCTCGACTGCACTGATGTGCACGAACACGTCGTTCCCGCCTTCATCCGGCTGGATGAAGCCGTAGCCCTTGGTCGCGTTAAACCACTTCACGGTTCCCATGCTCACGTGGGTAGTCCCTTCTCAGATATACAAGTTCAAGACCCGCTAGTCGGCGGGGTGGTGAGATCGAATTTTTGGAAGGGTCGTCAGCGTCTGAACCGGCTGTACCGGTATTGGCTAATGTCGTCCGGCCGAAAATCGATGGGTAGGATATTATTCGATAGAAGGGTTCAAAACAATCCTGACGTGCGCGATTTTTTGGCCGGCGCAGCCGCCGGCCAATTGTTGCGCAGGACGTCAGGACGTCATGCGCCCAACGGTTGCAATGTCCAGCCTATCGGCGGCGGAACTGGCCGCCGCGCTGTGCGCCGCCCCGCGGCGGACCGCCGGGTGCGCCACTCGGACGTTCGTCCTTGTGCCGGAAAATCAGGCGGCCCTTTTCGAGATCGTAGGGCGACATTTCGATCGTGACGCGGTCGCCGGCCAGCGTCTTGATGCGGTTTTTCTTCATCTTGCCGGCGGTGTAGGCGACGATCTCGTGTCCGGCATCGAGTTGCACCCGGTAACGAGCGTCGGGGAGGATTTCGGTCACCAGTCCTTCGAACTGGATCAGCTCTTCCTTAGCCATATGGTTCTCCAGATCGAGCGACGGCTAGTGCTTCGGTCGGTTGTTGCGGTTGGGTTGCGGATTCGGCCGGCTCTCGCGATGCAAGAAGGCGACGCCCTGAATGCCTTCGCTGTTGCCGGCCTGCGACGGACGCGGCGACTCGCCCCGGCTCGTCTGCGGCGCGCCATTATTACCACCTCCGCGGCGGCGGCGGCGAGGCCCTTTTGCACTCGGAGCGGCCTCATTCCCACGGACATTATGCGCGCGCGGCGCAGAGCGGCCGCCCCGATGCGGGTGGGGGGCCTGCGCCGGCGCAGCGGCGTCGCGGCTGCCAGAGCTGCCTTGCGTGCGGCGGTCTTCCCGCGGCACGGTAATCCGGATCAGCCGCTCGATATCGCGCAGATAGCCCATCTCCTCGGCGCCGGCGACCAGCGAGATCGCGATGCCGTCTGCGCCGGCCCGCGCGGTGCGGCCGATGCGGTGGACGTAGGTTTCCGGGATGTTGGGCAGGTCGAAGTTCACGACGTGGCTGACGCCGTCGACGTCGATGCCGCGGGCGGCGATGTCGGTCGCCACCAGCGTGCGGATCTCGCCGGAGCGGAATGCCGCCAGCGTGCGCTCGCGGTGGTTCTGCGACTTGTTGCCGTGGATCGCATTGGCCTCGATGCCGGCCTTGGCAAGGCTCTTCACCACCTTGTCGGCGCCGTGCTTGGTGCGGGTAAACACCAGGGCACGATTGACCTGCTCCTGCTTCAGAAGCTGGGCGAGAACCGTCGGCTTGGCCGCGAAATCGACCTGGATCGCGCGCTGGGCGATACGATCCACCGTCGAGGCCACCGGCGTCACCGCCACGCGGGCCGGGTCGCGCAGCATCGCCTCGGCGAGCTCGGCGATGTCCTTGGGCATGGTGGCCGAGAAGAACAGCGTCTGCCGCCGGATCGGCAGCTTGGCGACGATTTTGCGGATGTCGTTGATGAAGCCCATGTCGAGCATGCGGTCGGCTTCATCGAGCACCAGGAACTCGACCTGGTTGAGCTTCAGCCCGTTGCTCTGCACGAGATCGAGCAGGCGGCCGGGGGTGGCGACCAGCACCTCGACGCCCTGCATCAGGGAACGGACCTGGCGGCCCATCGGCACGCCGCCGATGGCGAGCGTCGAGGACAGCCGGACGTGGCGGCCATAGGTGTTGAAGCTGTCGAGGATCTGCCCGGACAGCTCGCGGGTCGGCGAGAGCACCAGCACGCGGCAGCTCTTGGGCTGCGGGCGGATGCGGTTCTCGAGCAGCCGGTGCAGGATCGGCAGCGCGAACGACGCGGTCTTGCCGGTCCCGGTCTGGGCGATGCCGACGACGTCGCGGCCGGCAAGTGCGAGCGGGACGGTCTGGGCTTGGATGGGGGTCGGCGTGAGATAGTTTTCTTCTCGAAGCGCGCGGGCGATGGGATCGGCGAGGCCGAAATCCTGAAAGGAGGTCAAAAGGTGGTTCTTTCCATAAAAGCCGTCATCGTCCCGGCCAGTATCGGCCGGAATCGCATGAAAGCATTCGGGGACACCCGCGTGTCTGGGGCGTCAAGCTGGGTTAGCTGAAAGGCGAGCCAGAAGCCGCTTGGGGCAGCTTGAACACGCAGCTCGCGAAGGCACCGCGATGTCGCGGGCATGGCCAGCATATGGACCAGGAACTGGGCGGTTTCAAGATGATATCGTCGGGATTGGTGCGCCGAATGCGCCGAACCATCGCGCAAACTGTCACAAATCGGTGCCGGAAATTTAGCCAAGAAGGCAATTTTGCCTACAAAATAATCTGATTGCTCTTTCGGCAGTCAAGTTGACGGCTCAATGATTGGGCAATCGGTTTCCGTATTTGCCCGGAACTCATGAAATTATCCAGTTGGTTCATCGACTTACGGTGCCCACACACCGTGGCACAGTTCTTGCGATTCCCTTAACCGCAGGCGGCCAAGCGGCCGTTCGCAAGCGTTCCACGCCTGCGTCAGGGAGACGACATTTCATGCTTACTCAGCTTACTCACAAAATAACGACGATGACCCGCCGCCGCGCGCTCGCGGCGACCGCCGGCCTGGTTTTGGGTCTGGCTGCGTCCTCGCCGTTCGCGCCCGCCCAAGCGGCCGACGACACCATCAAGATTGGTATTCTTCACTCGCTGTCGGGCACCATGGCCATCAGCGAAACCACGCTGAAGGACACGATCCTTTTCCTGATCGACGAGCAGAACAAGAAGGGCGGCGTACTCGGCAAGAAGCTCGAGGCCGTCGTGGTCGACCCCGCGTCGAACTGGCCGCTGTTTGCCGAAAAGGCCCGCGAGCTGATCACCAAGGACAAGGTTGCGGTCGTGTTCGGCTGCTGGACCTCGGTGTCGCGCAAGTCCGTGCTGCCGGTGTTCAAGGAGCTGAACAACATCCTGTTCTATCCGGTGCAGTATGAGGGCGAGGAATCCGAGCGCAACGTGTTCTACACGGGCGCGGCGCCGAACCAGCAGGCGATCCCCGCCGTCGACTATCTGATGAAGGACGAGAAGGTGAAGCGCTGGGTGCTGGCCGGCACCGACTACGTCTATCCGCGCACCACCAACAAGATCCTGGAAGCCTATCTGAAGTCGAAGGGCGTCGCCCAGGACGACATCATGATCAACTACACGCCGTTCGGTCACTCCGACTGGCAGACGATCGTGGCCGATATCAAGAAGTTCGGCTCGGCCGGCAAGAAGACCGCCGTGGTCTCCACCATCAACGGCGACGCCAACGTTCCGTTCTACAAGGAGCTCGGCAACCAGGGCATCAAGGCGACCGACATCCCGGTGGTCGCGTTCTCGGTCGGCGAAGAAGAGCTCGCCGGCATCGACACCAAGCCGCTGCTCGGCCATCTCGCCGCCTGGAACTACTTCGAGTCGATCAAGACCCCGGCGAACGAGAAGTTCATCAAGGAGTGGCAGGCCTACACCAAGAATCCGAAGCGCGTGACCAACGATCCGATGGAAGCGCACTACATCGGCTTCAACATGTGGGTGAAGGCGGTCGAGAAGGTGAAGTCGACCGATCCGGACAAGGTGATCGACGCGCTTCCCGGCACCGAGGCGCCGAACCTGACCGGCGGCACCTCGAAGATGCTGCCGAACCACCACATCACCAAGCCGGTGTTCATCGGCGAGATCAAGGGCAACGGCCAGTTCGACGTGGTCTGGAAGACCCCGGGCCTGGTGGCCGGCGACGCCTGGTCGAAGGAGCTCGAAGGCTCCAAGGACCTGATCGGCGATTGGGTCGGCAAGAAGTGCGGCAACTACAACACCAAGACCAACAAGTGCGGCGGCCAGGGCTCGTAATCGGGCACTCCTGACCTAACGACACAACACAACCTTCCAACACCGGAGAAGGCGGCATCGCTCGCCGCCTTCTCCTCCACTCCTGCCGGGGTACTGACGTGTTTGCTATTTGTATTGATCGCTTTCGCACTCTGTTTCTCTCGATCCTGCTGCTGAGCTGCCTTGCTGTGCCGGCGCTGGCCGGCCCGTTCGAGGATTCGGTCGCCAAATTCGCCAATGACGAGTTCTCCGACACCGAGGCTGCGATCGGCGAAGTCGCCGCATCGGGCAACGCGCTGGCTTCGCCCATCATCAGCGCGCTGCAGGACGGCCGGCTGTCGGCCGATCCGGACAGCAAGAAGGTCTTCATCACGCAGGCCGACGGCAAGATCGTCGACGCCGCGACCGGCGCGGCGGTCGACAAGCTGCCCGACAATGCCGCTGCCGTTCGCCTCAACAACCGCCTGCGCCGCACCGTGGAGGCCGCGCTCGGCGGCCTGACGCTGCTGTCGCCGGATCCGGTCAAGCGGCTCGCGGCTGCGCAATCGGTGTTCAAGAGCCACGAGGAGAGCCTGCTGCCGACGGTGGAGGGCGCGCTCGCCAAGGAGAGCGTCAAATCGATCAAGCAGGCTTTCGCCGAGGCGCGCGCCGTCATCATCCTGTTCAAGCCGGATGCATCCGACAGCGACAAGCTCGACGCCGTCGCCGTGGTCAAGGCCCGCGGCGACCAGGAGGCGCTGGCGCTGCTCACCGGGCTCGGCGACCAGCCGCCGTCGGTCGCCAAGGCGGCGGCTACCGCGGTCACCTCGATCCAGAGCAGTCTCGCGATGTGGTCGATGGTGCAGAATGCCTGGTACGGCCTGTCGCTCGGCTCGGTGCTGCTGCTCGCCGCGATCGGGCTTGCCATCACCTTCGGCGTGATGGGCGTCATCAACATGGCGCATGGCGAGATGGTGATGCTAGGGGCCTACACCACCTTCGTGGTGCAGGAGGTGATCCGCACCCGCTATCCCGCGCTGTTCGACTATTCGCTGCTGATCGCGGTGCCGCTCGCCTTCCTGGTCGCGGGCCTCATCGGCGTCGTGATCGAGCGCACCATCATCCGCTTCCTCTACGGCCGCCCGCTGGAGACGCTGCTCGCGACCTGGGGCCTGTCCCTGGTGCTGCAGCAGGCGGTGCGCACCGCGTTCGGCCCGACCAACCGCGAGGTCGGCAACCCCTCCTGGATGAGCGGCGCCTTCGAGCTCGGCCAGATCACCATCACCTATAACCGGCTTTGGATCCTCTGCTTCACGCTCGCGGTGTTTGCCATCCTGCTCGCGATGCTGCGCTACACCGCGCTCGGGCTCGAGATGCGCGCGGTGACGCAGAACCGCCGCATGGCGGCCTCGATGGGGATCGCCACCTCGCGCGTCGACGCGCTGACCTTCGGCCTCGGCTCGGGGATCGCCGGCATAGCCGGCGTGGCGCTGTCGCAAATCGACAATGTCAGCCCGAATCTCGGCCAGAGCTACATCATCGACTCATTCATGGTCGTGGTGTTCGGCGGCGTCGGCAATCTCTGGGGCACGCTGGTCGGCGCCTTCACGCTCGGCATCGCCAACAAGTTCCTGGAGCCGGTGGCAGGTGCGGTGCTCGGCAAGATCGCGATCCTGGTGCTGATCATCCTGTTCATCCAGAAACGGCCGCGCGGCCTGTTCGCGCTCAAGGGCCGGGCGGTGGAAGCATGACGCCGCATATCCTGACCCGTTCGCTCGACCGCGCCGCGACCGCGTTCGTCCTGCTCGTGGCCGCGGTCGGCGTGCTGATCCCGCTGTCGAACCTGCTGCTGCCGCAGGGCTCGATGTTCCAGGTGCCGACCTATCTGGTGGCGCTGTGGGGCAAATATGTCTGCTACGCCATCCTCGCGCTCTCGATCGATCTGATCTGGGGCTATTGCGGCATCCTTTCGCTCGGCCACGGCGCGTTCTTCGCGCTCGGCGGCTACGCCATGGGCATGTACCTGATGCGGCAGATCGGCAGCCGCGGCGTCTACGGCAATCCGATCCTGCCCGACTTCATGGTGTTCCTGAACTGGGACAAGCTGCCCTGGTACTGGTACGGCTTCGACAAGTTCTGGGTCGCCGCGTTGATGGTGCTGCTGGTGCCGGGCCTGCTTGCCTTCTGCTTCGGCTGGCTCGCCTTCCGCTCGCGCGTCACCGGCGTGTATTTGTCGATCATCACGCAGGCGATGACCTATGCGCTGCTGCTGGCGTTCTTCCGCAATGATTTCGGCTTCGGCGGCAACAACGGCCTGACCGACTTCAAGGACATAATCGGCTTCAACGTGCAGGCCGAAGGCACCCGTGCCGCGCTGTTCCTGCTGAGCTGCCTGGCGCTGATCATCGCCTTCCTGATCTGCCGCGCAATCGTGACCTCGAAGCTCGGCAAGGTCCTGATCGCGGTGCGCGATGCCGAAAGCCGGACCCGCTTCCTCGGTTATCGCGTCGAATCCTACAAGCTGTTCGTGTTCACGCTGTCGGCCTGCATGGCCGGCGTCGCCGGCGCGCTCTACGTGCCGCAGGTCGGTATCATCAATCCGAGCGAGTTCGCGCCGGGCAATTCGATCGAGGCGGTGATCTGGGTCGCGGTCGGCGGTCGCGGCACGCTGATCGGCGCCGCGCTCGGCGCCGTCGTTGTCAATTACGCCAAGACGTTCTTCACCTCCGGGCCACTCGCGCCGTACTGGCTGTTCATGCTGGGCGCGCTGTTCATCCTGGTCACGCTGCTGTTGCCCAAGGGCATCGTCGGCACCTTCAACAGCTGGTGGGAGACGCGGCGCAGCGCGGCTCTTGCGGCCGACAAGGACAGTGCCGCGCGCGAAGACGGCGTCGGCGCACCGAACCTGGCGGAGTAGGCAGATGAACGTCATGGATACCCGCGCCACTTCAGCCATGCTCTATCTCGACGGCGTGCACGTCTCGTTCGACGGCTTTCACGCCATCAACAATCTGTCGCTGACGCTCGCGCCCGGCGAGATGCGCGCCATCATCGGCCCGAACGGCGCCGGCAAGACCACGATGATGGACATCATCACCGGCAAGACCAAGCCGGACGAGGGCACTGTGCTGTTCGACGGCACCGTCGACCTGACCCGGCTCGACGAGACCCGCATCGCCGAGCTCGGCATCGGCCGCAAATTCCAGAAGCCGACGGTGTTCGAGAGCCAGACCGTGCAGGACAATTTGCTGCTCGCGCTCAATGTCGATCATTCCGTGCGCGGCACGCTGTTCTGGCGCGGCAGCAAGGCCGAGTCCGAGCGCATCGACAAGGTGCTGGAGACCATCCGCCTGACCGATGCGCGCAACCGCCTCGCCGGCAGCCTGTCGCACGGCCAGAAGCAGTGGCTCGAGATCGGCATGCTGCTGGCGCAGGATCCCAAGGTGCTGCTGGTCGACGAGCCGGTCGCCGGCATGACCGATGTCGAGACCCATTTGACCGCGGAGCTGCTCAAAGAGATCAACAAGAACCACACCATCATGGTGGTCGAGCACGACATGACCTTCGTGCGCGAGCTCGGCGTCAAGGTGACCTGCCTGCACGAAGGCACGGTGCTCGCCGAAGGTTCGATCGACCAGGTGTCGTCGAACGAGCGGGTGGTCGAAGTGTATCTGGGGCGCTAGGCGATGCTGAAGGTCGACAACATCAACCTCTATTACGGCGCAGCGCAGGCCTTGCGCGGCGTGTCGCTGACCGCCGAGCCCGGCAAGGTCACCTGCGTGCTCGGCCGCAACGGCGTCGGCAAGACCTCGCTGCTGCGCGCCATGGTCGGCCAGTATCCGATCGCCTCCGGCGCGATCAATTTCGACGGCAAGGACATCACCGCGCTAAAGCCCTATGAGCGGGCGCGGCGCGGCATCGGCTTCGTGCCGCAGGGCCGCGAGATCTTCCCATTGCTGACGGTCGAGGAAAACCTCAAGACCGGCTTCGGCCCGCTCAAGCGCGAGGACCGCAACATCCCCGACGACGTGTTCTCGCTGTTTCCGGTGCTGCAGACCATGCTGGGCCGCCGCGGCGGCGACCTCTCCGGCGGCCAGCAGCAGCAGCTTGCGATCGGCCGCGCGCTGGTGATGCGGCCAAAGCTCCTGCTGCTCGACGAGCCGACCGAGGGCATCCAGCCCTCGATCATCAAGGACATCGGCCGCGCGATTTCCTACCTGCGCAACCTCGGCAACATCGCAATCGTGCTGGTCGAACAATATCTCGACTTTGCCTGCGAACTCGGCGACAGTTTTGCCGTGATGGACCGGGGTGCGGTGAAATATGCCTGCGACCGCGCAAACCTCGATCCCGCCGAGATCAGCCGCCAGATGGCGTTGTGAACAGGCTGTGACGCCGCCTCGCGCGGCGTGGGTTAAGGGAGCGTCGGGGGAATGCGGACCGGGATCGCAGGCGCTGCAGCGGCAACGTTTGCGGCAAACCGCGCCCAGGGCGCGGTCAGGTTCGGCGTGCATCGCAAGGATGGCGCCACCCGCCGCGGCGACCTGCATGAGTCTGGCTCGTTGCGCGTCCGTTTCCCGTCGCCGGAGGACGACGGCCTGTCGGCGATGTTCGTCAACACCGCCGGCGGCATTGCCGGCGGCGACCGCTTCGAGATCGCGATCTCAGCCGGAGAGGGCGCCCGCCTGACCCTGACCACGGCGGCCGCGGAAAAGGTCTACCGTGCCCCCGGCGCCGCGGCGCGGCTCGACATCGCGCTGAAGGTCGCGGATGGCGCCCATCTCTCCTGGCTGCCGCAGGAGACCATCCTGTTTGACCGGGCCCGTATTCATCGCGGCTTCGACATCGACCTGGCCGAGGGCGCCTCGCTTTTGCTGTGCGAGATCGTGGTGTTCGGCCGTGCTGCGATGGGCGAGACCATGCGCCATGGCGAGTTCGTCGACCGCTGGCGGATGCGGCGCGGCGGCAGGCTGGTGTTTGCCGAGACCATCCGCCTCGACGGCGAGATCGGCGAGAAGCTGGCAAGGCCCGCGATCGCGGGGGGCGGCTGCGCGATCGGCACCGCGCTGATCGTGCCGGGCGACGAGGCACTGATCGAGCGCATCCGTGCGGCGTCCGACGGCTTCGGCGCCGAGGTCGGCATCTCCGCCTGGAATGGCTTTGCAATGGCGCGCTTCTGTGCCCAAGATGCGGCCCGGTTGCGCGCCGACATGATGGCGGTGCTCGGCCGCGCCTCCGCCGTGCCGCTGCCGCGGCTGTGGCTCAACTAATCCTTTCAAGATCATCAGAGTGCTCGCATGAATTTGTCTCCCCGCGAAAAGGACAAGCTCCTGGTATCGATGGCGGCCATGGTGGCGCGCCGCCGGCTCGAGCGTGGCGTCAAGCTGAACCATCCCGAAGCGGTGGCGCTGATCACCGATTATATCGTCGAGGGCGCACGCGACGGCCGCACCGTCGCCGAGCTGATGCAGGCCGGCGCCAAGGTCCTGACCCGCGCGCAGGTGATGGATGGCATCCCAGAGATGATCCATGACATCCAGGTCGAGGCGACATTCCCCGACGGCACCAAGCTCGTCACCGTGCACGAGCCGATCCGATAGGAGCGCGACATGATCCCCGGCGAACTCTTCATCAAGGACGGCGAGATCGAGCTCAATGCCGGCCGCAAGACCGTGACGCTGTCGGTCGCCAACACCGGCGACCGCCCGATCCAGGTCGGCTCGCACTACCACTTCTTCGAGACCAACCCGGCGCTGAAATTCGACCGCAAGAAAGCCCGCGGCATGCGCCTCGACATCGCCGCCGGCACCGCCGTCCGCTTCGAGCCCGGCCAAACCCGCGACGTCCACCTCGTGGCACTCGCCGGCAAGCGCGTGATCTACGGCTTCCGCGCCGAGGTGAAGGGGAAGTTGTGATTGTAATCCAAGCGGCGAGTGTGATGGTGATGGTCGATAGTGAGGTGAGCACTCCGGTCAGGCTCCCTCCCCCCTTGCGGGGGAGGGTGGGGAGAGGGGTATGCCGCACACTCAAGTGAGCGACACTCAGCGCGATCGCGCCAAGCAGCTCCGCCGTGCGATGACGCGCGCGGAGACGCTGCTGTGGCGGCACACCAAGGCCGATCGCCTCGCCGGCCTCAATTTTCGTCGACAGGTTCCGATGGGCAATTACGTTGCGGATTTTGTCGCACATTCTTGCAAGCTGGTTGTTGAAGTTGATGGCGAAAGCCACGATTTCGATGAACGAGTTCGTCACGACGAGCGACGAGACGCCTGGTTCACGTCGCGCGGCTATCGCGTGCTCCGCTTCACCAACAACGATGTGCTGAAAAATCTCGAAGGTGTCGCTCTTGCGATCCTTCAGGCGGCGGAGCAAGCGGCACCCCTCTCCCTAACCCTCCCCCGCAAGGGGGGAGGGAACCCTTCCACCGATGCCTCCCTTACATCTAATCTTGATGGAGCGGAGAAGCTGTGATGCGAGGTGGAGAACTCCCTACACGATTTGAGGTGAGCACGCTTTTCAGGCTCCCTCCCCCCTTGCGGGGGAGGGTTGGGGAGAGGGGTAAGCCCCGAGCGCCGGCAGAAATTATTTCTCGATGCCATACCAATCGCAATTGCGACGGGAGCGCCGCAATCTGATGCTTCCCGCGCTCCGCATGGTCTCCGAAGCTGCCGAGCTTGCCGCGCGCCGTCACAACGGCATGGCGCGCAAGGGGCGGGGAAGCGAGCCGTACATCAACCATCTCGCCGAGGTCGCCAACCTGCTGGCGCAGGTGACCGATGGCGCCGATGCCGAACTGGTGGCGGCCGGCTGGCTGCACGACACCATCGAGGACACCGAGACCACGCGCGAGGAGCTCGCGCAAAAGTTCAGCGAACGCGTGGCCGCGCTGGTGGTCGAATGCACCGACGACATGAGTCTGCCGAAAGCCGTGCGCCGGCAAAAGCAGATCGAGGACGCTCCGCACAAGTCGCCCGGCGCCAAGCTGATCAAGACCGCCGACAAGGTCAGCAATATCGGCGCGCGGATCGTGCCGTATCCAGGCAAGGACGAGCGCGACGATCTCGCCGATTATGCGGCCTGGGCCGACAAGGTGGTTGCCGGTTGCCGGGGGATCAATCCGCGGCTCGACCGCATTTTCGATGACACCATCGTGCGCGCCAAGGCCGCGCTGGCTGAAACTGGGGGCTGACATGTCCGTGAAAATCAAACGTTCCGTCTATGCCGACATGTTCGGCCCGACCACCGGCGACAAGGTGCGGCTCGCCGACACCGATCTGATCATCGAGGTGGAGAAGGACCTCACCACCTATGGCGAGGAGGTGAAGTTCGGCGGCGGCAAGGTGATCCGCGACGGCATGGGGCAGTCGCAGGTGACCAACGCGCAGGGCGCGGCCGATACCGTGATCACCAACGCGCTGATCGTCGATCACTGGGGCATCGTGAAGGCCGACGTCTCGATCAAGGAGGGCATGATTGCCGCGATCGGCAAAGCCGGCAATCCCGACATCCAGCCCAACGTCACCATCATCATCGGCCCCGGCACCGACGTGATCGCGGGCGAGGGCAAGATCCTCACCGCGGGCGGATTCGACAGCCACATCCACTTCATCTGCCCGCAGCAGATCGAGCACGCGTTGATGAGTGGCGTCACCTCGATGTTAGGCGGCGGCACCGGCCCGTCGCACGGCACCTTCGCCACCACCTGCACGCCCGGCCCGTGGCACATGGGGCGGATGATCCAGTCGTTCGACGCCTTCCCGGTCAATCTCGGTATCTCGGGCAAGGGCAATGCCTCGCGCCCGGCGGCGCTGGTCGAGATGATCAAGGGCGGCGCCTGCGCGCTGAAGCTGCACGAGGATTGGGGTACCACGCCGTCGGCGATCGACACCTGTCTCTCGGTGGCCGACGATTACGACGTTCAGGTGATGCTGCATTCGGACACGCTGAACGAGTCCGGCTTCGTCGAGGACACTGTGAAGGCGTTCAAGGGCCGCACCATCCATGCCTTCCACACCGAAGGCGCCGGCGGCGGCCATGCCCCCGACATCATCAAGATTGCCGGCCTGAAGAACGTGCTGCCGTCCTCGACTAACCCGACGCGGCCGTTCACCCGCAACACCATCGACGAGCATCTCGACATGCTGATGGTGTGCCATCACCTTGATCCGTCGATCGCCGAGGACCTTGCCTTCGCCGAGAGCCGGATCCGCAAGGAGACAATTGCAGCCGAAGACATCCTGCACGATCTCGGCGCGCTCTCGATGATGTCGTCGGACTCGCAGGCGATGGGCCGGCTTGGCGAGGTGATCATCCGCACCTGGCAGACCGCCGACAAGATGAAGAAGCAGCGCGGAGCGCTGCCGCAGGACAAGGGCAACGACAACGACAATTTCCGCGTCAAGCGCTACATCGCCAAATACACCATCAACCCGGCGATCGCGCATGGCGTGTCGAAGCTGATCGGTTCGGTGGAGAAGGGCAAGATGGCCGATCTGGTGCTGTGGTCGCCGGCGTTCTTCGGCGTCAAGCCGGACTGCATCATCAAGGGCGGCTCGATCGTGGCAGCTCCGATGGGCGATCCCAACGCATCGATCCCGACGCCGCAGCCGGTGCATTACCGGCCGATGTTCGCCGCCTTCGGCAAGGCGCTGACCGCGTCCTCTGTGGTGTTCACCTCGAAGGCTGCGGTCACCGGCGGCCTCGCCCGCAAGCTCGGGATCGGCAAGAAGCTCTACGTGGTGCAGAACACCCGCGGAAAGATCTCCAAGAAGAGCATGATCCACAACGATGCGACGCCCAAGATCGAGGTCGATCCGGAGACCTATGAGGTACGCGCAGACGGCGAGCTCCTGACCTGCGCGCCGGCCGAGGTGCTGCCCATGGCACAGCGCTACTTTATGTTCTAAAACCCGTCCCGGTATCCAAAGCCAGAACAGAAAACCGGGAGGAATTTCCGTGATTTACGTCGTTGCCACGCTGACCATCAAGCCCGAGACCCGCGCCGAATTCATCGCTGCGGCGACGGCCTGCATCAAGGAAACCCGCAAGGAGCCCGGCAACATCGCCTACGACTTGCACGAGAGCGTCACCGACCACAGCAAGATGGTGTTCGTCGAGCAGTGGGAGAACGCCGAGGCGCTGGTGCCGCATCGTACCGCCGAGCACATGAAGACCTTCGGCCGGGTCGCGGTGAAGTGCATGGCCGCGCCGCCGAAGATCGAGGTGATCACGCCCGAGAAGGTCGACGTTCGCTAAAGCATGATCCGGAAAAGTGTGAAGCGGTTTTCCGGAAAGATCATGCTCAAACAAAAAGGAGGCTTCGAGCGCGACCCTCGCGCTTGAAGCAAGAACAAGAACGGGAGAAACACCATGATCTATGTCATCGCCACCACGCCGATGAAGCCTGAGAACAAGGACGACTTCATCAGGGGACACAAGGCGTGCATCGCCGAGACCCACAAGGAGAAGGGCTGCCTCTCCTACGAGGGCCATGTCAGCGTCAACGATCCCAACCTGTATGTGGTCGTCGAACGCTGGGAGACCCGCGACGACCTGACCGCGCACAGCAAGGCGCCGCACATCAAGGTGTGGCGCGAATATTCTGCCGAAATGAAGACCGGCCCGACGGTGATCGAGATCATCAGCGACGCCAAGGTTCAGAAGATCTGAGGCAATCGATGATCCGCGCAACCAAAGTCCTGGGACAGCATCGCTGGACCGAAGCGGCAGCCGACACCGTCGTGCTCGATTTCGACGACCGGCATCGGCGGCGGATGGCGATGTCAGGGACGCGCGGGCTCGAATTCCTGCTCGATCTCGAAAATGCCGTCGCGCTGCGCGGCGGCGACGCGCTGGTGCTGGAGGACGGCCGCCTCGTCGAGGTGGTCGCAGCTCCCGAGCCGCTCGCGGAAATCCGCGGCAGCGATCCGCATCATCTGATCCGGGTCGCCTGGCATCTCGGCAACCGCCATCTGCCGACGCAGATCATGCCGAAGGGCCTGCGCATTCGCAGGGATCACGTGATCGAGGCGATGGTGAAGGGGCTAGGGGCCCGTGTCATCGAGATCGAGGCGCCATTCGATCCCGAAGGCGGCGCCTATGCCGAGCACGCCCATGCCGACGCACCCGCGCATGGTCACGCCGGGCACGATCATGCCCATGGCGACGCGCACGATCATGGTCACCATCACGGCGATGGACATCACCATGGGCACCATCATCATGATGAGCATTGCGACCATGCCCATCATCACCACGACCACTCCCATGCTCATGACCACAAATGAGCCTGATCCCGCTGCGGTGCGCGGCGGGATAGCGGAGGACGAGGCGGCGGCGCTGTACCGGCTGATGACGTGGCTGTCGCCGTCCTTCCCGGTCGGGGCGTTCGCCTATTCCAGCGGCATCGAATGGGCGGTCGAGGCCGGTGACATCACCGATGCCGCGTCGTTGCGCGGCTGGCTCGCGGCGATGCTCACCGACGGCAGCGGCTTTTGCGACGCCGTGTTCCTCGCGCAGAGCCATCGCGCGGCGTCGGAGCCCGGCCACGCCGGATTGAAGGAGATCGCCGAGCTCGCGGCCGCCTTCGTGCCGTCGCGGGAGCGACAACTCGAGACCACGACGCAGGGGCGCGCCTTCATCGAGATCGCCCGCGCGGCCTGGAATTCGTCCGGCCTCGACGCGATGATCGCGGCCTGCGACGGGCCGATCGTGTACCCGGTCGCGGTCGGCGTCGTCAGCGCTGCGCATGGCATCCGCCTGGCGCCGTCGCTGCATGCCTTCCTGCATGCCGTGCTCTCCAACTGGATTTCCGCAGGCAGCCGGTTGATCCCGCTCGGGCAGACCGACAGCCAGCGCGTGCTGGCCGGTCTCGAGCCGGTCGTTGCCGCAACGGCGGCGCGGGCCAACGCGGCCTCGCTTGACGATCTCGGCAGCGCGACCTTTCGCGCCGACCTCGCAAGCCTGCGTCACGAAGCGCAGTATACGAGGCTGTTCCGGTCATGATGCGCGATCGAGCGACGATGTTGGCGCGGCGTCCGCCTCCTCAGCCGTCGTCCCTGCGAAAGCAGGGACCCATAACCACAGGCGCTTGTGGTCGTGCAGAGCTGCGGCCCCAGCGCGTCGCAACAATTCAATTCAGTGGTTATGGGTCCCTGCTTTCGCAGGGACGACTAGGAAAGAGCACCTGATATGGCAACTTCTCATGGCCCGTTGCGCGTCGGCGTCGGCGGTCCGGTCGGCTCCGGCAAGACCGCACTGATGGACCTGCTCTGCAAGGCGATGCGCGAGCGTTACGACATCGCCGCGATCACCAACGACATCTACACCAAATGGGACGCCGAGTTTCTGGTGCGCTCCGGCTCGCTGACACCGGATCGCATCGCCGGCGTCGAGACCGGCGGCTGCCCGCACACCGCGATCCGCGAGGACGCCTCGATGAACCTCGCCGCGGTCGCGGACATGCGGGCGAAATTCCCCGATCTCGATCTGGTGCTGATCGAATCCGGCGGCGACAATTTGGCTGCGACCTTCTCGCCGGAATTGGCGGATCTGACGATCTACGTCATCGATGTCGCCGCCGGCGACAAGATCCCGTCCAAGGGCGGCCCCGGCATCACGCGATCCGACCTTCTGGTGATCAACAAGATCGACCTCGCGCCCCATGTCGGTGCGTCGCTGGAGAAGATGGACACCGACGCCAGGCGGATGCGCGGCGAGCGGCCCTTCGTGATGACCAATCTGAAGAAGAGCGAGGGCCTCGACCGCATCATCAGCTTCATCGAGACCAAGGGTGGCCTTCGGTCGCAAGGCCCGGGCAAGGCGGCCAAGGCAGGCTGACGTTAATCATTGTGGCAGCGGCGGCCAGTCCCGGCATCCCCCGCGCAAAGGCTTCGCCTTTGTCGCTGGAGGTGCGAGCGGAGCGAGCCTCGAAGGATGCACGGCCACCGGGGCCGTTCACCCTTCGAGACGCGCTTCGCGCTCCTCAGGGTGACGGTGAACGGAAGGGCACGCACCCCGCCGCAAAAAAGCTGCGCAATCGCCGGAACAATTTCCAACTTTGACGATTAGCAACCTTTGGTGCCGCCAAAGACCGCCGGATGGCGTCGTCGTTAATGTTGCCGACCGGCTCCTGTTGCGTACCGATGATCGCTATTCCATATTCCTTTGCGGCTGGCGTTCATCGCACCCTGATTTGTCGCCGCCCCCGCAGAAGCCAGATGCCTACCGTCCCCTTTCGCCACCCCCTGATTGCCGAGTAAGCGTGTGGTTCGACTGGGCTTCATCGTTGCATTGATTGCGCTGATCGGAGTTCTGCTCTCCGGTCTTGCCGCCTATCGGGTGCACGATCAGGAGCTCGCAATCGACGGGATCGCGCTGGCGCGGGCGATCGACGTCCATGCCAGCCTGGTGCAGGACCGCCTGACCGAGCGCGAGCTGCTGGCGCGGGTGGCCTCGGGACTGTTCCGGACCCCGTCGATGGTGAAGGCCAATATGCTGCAGCCGCTGCGCTCGGCGATCTACGCCTTCAAGACCGATTTCGTCGTCGCCGCCTGGATCGCGCGGCTCAAGCCGAACGAGCTGACCGCGGCCGAGGCGGAGCTGAAGGCCGCCGGCTTCACCAATCCCTCGATCCGCGATTTCGACGACCAGGCGCTCGACATCAAGGCGCTCGACAAGCCCATCAACGTGCTGATGGACGTCGAGCCGCGCAATCCGGAGACCCTGAGCATCCCGGGCCGCGCGTTCGACCGCCACTCCGTGGTCGGTCCGATGCTGGCGCGGGCGTTGGAGAACGCCAAGCCCGTGGCCTCGGACCCGGTGCCGCTGCTGCGGCAGAACGGCCCGGTCGGGGTCGTGCTCGCCGCGCCGGTGTTCCAGGAGGGTGGGTCCGAGCCGGCCGGCTTCATCACCTTTTCCTACGAGCTGTCGTCGCTGATGCTGACCAACGACGATTCCTCGCTGTTCGCGGTGGCGTTGAAGGACCCGCGCGATTCCAATGACGAGTTCACCGCCAACGAGCAGGGCATCGTCACCTCGCGCGCGGTGCGCCAGGACGGCCCGCTGCCGTCGATGGTGCGCACGGTGACGTTCGGCGGCCGGGACTGGTCGCTCGACTACTACGCCAAGAGCAACGCCACGGTGCGTGCGCAGCAGACCGCGACCATCGTCGCGGCGATCGGCCTCGCACTGACCGGCATCGTCTGCGGCCTGTTCGGCTATGTCGCCTACAACAATTTGCGCCTCAGCCGCGAGATCGAGGTCCGGATCGGCTTCGAGCGCCGGCTGACTGCGGTCATCGACGAGCTCAACCATCGGGTCAAGAACATCCTCGCGGTGATCCAGTCGATCGTGACCCGCACGCTGCGGCACGGCGCCGACATCGACGTCGCGCGCGAACTGTTGATCGGGCGCATCCACGCGATGTCGAACGTCGTCACGCTGCTCAGCGAGAGCCAGTGGCAGGGCGTCAAGCTGAAGGGCCTGTTCGAATCTCGCGCGATTCCGCATGCCGACCGGATCGCGGTGAACGGTCCCGACATCACCGTCAGCGCCCGCGCCGCGCAATCGCTGTCGCTGCTGTTCTTCGAGCTCGCCTCGCATTCGGACGAAGGGCTGTCGCTGGTCGGCAAGCATCCGCACATCGTCGCCAACTGGGAGGTCGCCGGCGAGGATGCGGACGCGGTGTTCCATTTCCGCTGGGAAGAGTTCAACACCAGCCAGGCGACGCGGCGGGCCGACAGTGATTTCGGCCTGATCCTGCTCGACCGCGTCGCGCCGGAGGCCCTCGGCGGCACCGCGAAGCGCTACTTTACCGACGTCTCCTACGTCTATGAGCTCACCGCGCCGATGGGCACCGTGGTCGACATGACCGAGCGCGACCGCACCGAGCAGCTCTCCGCGCCGGTCCGTCCGGCGAAGAAGTAGAGCGGCCCAAGAAGTAGACCGCCGCGGCCGCCTCAGGTTGAGTGGCTATGTTATTGCACGGATTGATCGAACCCAGGTGCGCCGGACGACGCTAAGGTCATCTGGGTCGAAATCCGGCATCCGTAATAGCCCGCAACCGAGTGTTAAAACTTCGTTGAACATGCTTGGGCATATACCGAGCAGGATACCGTCTGAGGACCCCCATGAGGCTTTGGGTCAGCCTGACCTTGCTCGCGGCAGTTTTGCCTGTCGGGCTGTCGCTTGCCTTGACCCCGGCGACGGCGCCGCGCGACCCTGCGACAATTCGAGCCAGCTATCGCCGGCCCGACGTCGTTCCCTTCCCGAGCAGCAATCCCTATTCGGAGGCGAAATCCGCGCTTGGGCAGATGCTGTTCTTCGATCCGCTGCTGTCGCGGTCCAAGACGCATTCCTGCGCGAGCTGCCACAAGCCGAGCCTGTCATGGGGCGACGGCCTGCCGCGCGCCATCGGTGAGGATCCGAAAGGCTTGCCGATCCGCTCGCCGACGCTGATCGATGTGGCCTTCTTCGAGCCGCTGGGATGGGACGGCAAGTTCAAGGATCTGGAATCCGTTGCGTTCGGACCGATTCTGAGCCCGATGAACCTGAATATGACCGAGCCGGAATTGATCGCGCGTCTCGCGGCGATCCCCGGCTATGTCGATGCCTTCACCCACGCGTTCGGCGACGGCGCGATCACGCGGCCGAGGATCGAGCAGTCGCTGGCGACCTTCGAGCGCTCGATCGTTGCCGGCGAAGCCCCGTTCGACCGCTGGATCAAGGGCGACGCGAACGCGATCAGCGCAACGGCCCAGCGCGGCTTTGAGCTTTTCAACGGCAAGGGACGCTGTTCGTCCTGCCACAGTGGCCCGTCCTTCTCCGACGGGTCCTTCCAGGATATCGGCACCGCCAAGGGCCACGACATCGGGCGCGGACGTTACTTTCCGACCTCGGCGAAGCTGAAATATGCGTTCAAGACCCCGACATTGCGCGACGTCGCGCGCCGTGCGCCCTACATGCACGACGGATCGGTCGCAACGCTGGAAGATGTCATCGAGCTCTACAACAAGGGCGGGATCGAGCGGCCGAGCCGGTCGCCCGACATCAAGCCGTTGTCTCTGACGGCAGGCGAGAAGAAGGACCTCATCGCCTTCCTGCAAAGCCTGACCGCCACGGCCCCGCCGGTGGCGGGGATACCCAAATTGCCGCGCTGAGCGCAGCAGAGGGTCTGGAACGGGGGCTTGTCAGGCGAGGTGCGGCAGTGCGGCCCCAAGCAGGCCGAGCCCGACGACCAGGAACGCGCCCGCGCAGGTCTCGAGGGCCGCCGTGCGCGACGGGGACGATTTTGTCACATAGGCGAGGGCTGACCCCACCCCGATACTCACGACGCTCAACACTCCGAACATTTAACCGGCCTCCCGATCCGATTTGTCCGGGTTTCACTACGACAGTTGAATTGAGCGCCCGTGCCGGAATTAGCTAAAATTCGATGGAACCGCCCGGAAAAGATGCAATGAGGGACGGGTTGGGGTCTGCCTGCCGCAATTAACCACAATGCAACCAGCGGATGTCCAGAGGCAGGCGCAAAGCGTAAAATTTGATATAAGTTAAACAAGTCCTTAAGCGTATGTGTGTGTGTGGGCGGTTGGTTCAATGTTTAATGGGCGGGAGCGAGATGCCGCGTCGGCTGTGCGCTCCTTTTTCGCCACGTGCCTTGCAGCGGTTTTGTTTTGCGTCGTAGCCGCGCGCAGTGCCGAGGCACATGTCAAATGGTTTTGCGCTTACGATGTCGCCGGTCAGCCCCGCGGACTCGAGAATGTCCTTTGCCTCGATTTTGAACTGCTGCTCGGTGTCGCCGTCTTCTGGCTGTTTGCGGGCTGCCTGATCGAGCCGACATCGCTGGGCGATGCGACCATTCGCGTGCTGGACCGCATTACCGAGGCACTTCGGCTGCACACCGAACTGATGATGCGCGCGGTCTGCGCGTTCTTCTTCATCTCGATCTGGGCCGTGGGCGGGATCCTGCTGACCCCCGAGTTGAAGACGTCGTCACCGCTGGTGGGCGCGTTGCAACTCGCCATCGCCGCCGGCATGCTGTCGCGGCGCACGCTGCCGCTGTCGGCCGTGGGGATGGCGATCCTG
Source organism: Bradyrhizobium sp. B120 (assembly GCF_049075665.1). Classification (NCBI taxonomy): domain Bacteria; kingdom Pseudomonadati; phylum Pseudomonadota; class Alphaproteobacteria; order Hyphomicrobiales; family Nitrobacteraceae; genus Bradyrhizobium; species Bradyrhizobium sp. B120. Next base: position 915,510 of record NZ_CP185242.1, read on the forward strand.
TTCGGCATCGGCGTTCGCGGTTACGGCGTCTTCCATCTCGCCGACTACCCGATTTTTCTCGGCGTTGCCGCCTATTTTGCGCTGATCGGGCTGAACAAGGATCTGTTCGGAATCCGCCCGATCGACGTGATGCGGTACGCCGCGGCGGTGACGCTGATGTGGGCCTCGATCGAAAAATGGGCCTATCCGGAATGGAGCTTTCCGCTCCTGATCGAGCATACCGGGATGACCCTCGGCTTCGACAATGAGTTCTACATGCGCGCCGCGGGCATGGTGGAATTCACGCTCGCCTTTGCCCTGATCTGGACGCCGCTGATCCGGCGCTGCGCCGCCGCCGTGCTGACCGGGATGTTCATCAGCGCGTGCTTCGAATTCGGCAAGATCGACACCATCGGACACTCGGCGATCATCGCCGTGTTGTTTGCGATTCTCGCCGACAACAAGGTGTTGCCGCGCGATCGTCGCGCGGCGTGGCTTGCCCCGGTCGCGCTTGTCGCCGCGCTGTCGCTGACGCTGTTCGTCTACTATTTCGGCCACGCCGCGATCTTCAAGACCTCGGTTCTGTAGATCGTTGATCCCCGAGGGGACTATTTGGCGACGTGGACGGCAAGCTTCATCTTCGGATGAATACCGCACAGCACGGTGTAGTCGCCGGGCACGGAAAAGGTGACGTCGAACTTGCTGCCCGGCTGCTGGTCGCCCGAGTCGAAACTGAACGTATCGGTGCTCAAATAAGCGTGATGCAGCAGTTCGCCGTCATCGTTAATGAATCGTAAAATCTCGCCGCGTTTGATCGAGATCTCTGCGGGCTTGAATTCGCGATCCTTCTGCGAAATGACGTAAGGCGCCGCACCCAGAGCGGCGCCGGCCAGCGCTCCCGTGACAATCGCGGCCACTAAAGGCGCGCCTCCGGACCGGCCGAGGCGCAGGATGCGCAACAAGCCTGACTGCATGAGACCCCCGCTTGGAATTCCGACACCGGCTACTCTGGCGTGCAAATGATGCGTCCCGCATTACCTGTAAGGGTGATTATCGCCAGCTGATCTTAACGATTTCAGCATGAGTTGCAGTCACTACTAAAGCAATTTTGAGCAGACAGTCATTTTTCCGCAAGCGCTGCGCGTTTCTGCGTAGCTTGAACATCGAGCACTACGGCGAAACGCGGGTATGGATAGCCTATTAGGCAATCTCAAGGTCAAGAGCGGTGCAGCCTTTCGGCTCGCGACCGGCGGCCTGTCGCGTCTTGCCCTGACCACGGGTTCGATCCGCACCCAGATTCTGATTTTTTGCGTCGCGATGAGCGCCGTTGCCGTCGCGCTCGGCGGATACTCCATCCTTGGCATCCGCCATGCCGGCGATCTGGTGGCCAAGACGTTCGACGAATCCCTGATGTCGATCAACTACGCCCGCGCGGCCGGTGCGGACTTCGCCACAATGCGGGTCGCGTCGTCGCAGCGTCTCTTGACCACGGATCCGGAAATTCGCGCCAGCCTCGACAGCCAGATCGAAAAGCTCGCCAAGACGCTCTCGGAAGACCTGACGATCGCCGCCGACCGCTCGCAGTCCTCGCGCGCCGCGCAAGCCGCGGCAAAGGTTCAGGAAGCCGCCGACGCCTGGATGGCGCTGCATCGCCGGGCGATCGGATCGTCGCTCGAGGGGAATTCGGCGGCTGAGCCGCATGCATCGGGGACGACGGTCGGCGATGTCGATCGCTACTCCAAGATCGTCAGCCAGCAGGTCGAGCTCTTGGTCAACTATACCGCCGGCGACGGCTTTCTGTTCCGGCAAAAGGCGCTCTCGACGATCAAGCGGGATCTGCAGCTCAACGTCGCCGGGCTGACCGTTGCACTGTTCCTGTCGGCGCTGTTCTCATGGTTGTTGGCACGCCGGATCATCGGGCCTGTCGCCATTGCATCGCGGGCTGCGCGGAGCATCGCCGGCGGCGACCTCGACGCGACCGTCCCCAAGGGCGGCACCGACGAGCTCGGCACGCTGCTGACCGCCATGGAAACCATGCGCGACAACATCAGGCGGATGGTCGATCAGGAAGTGTCGCAACGCCGCTCCGCGCAGGCGCGGCTTTCCGATGCACTCGAAACGTCGCACGAAGGTGTCGTGCTGCTCGATGCGGATGGCCAGATCGCGCTGGCCAACTCGCGCGCCAGCGAATTCATCCGTCTCTCGCCGCAGCTTCTGCAGTCGGATCGGCTCGATGCGCCCAGCCTGGCGCCGGCCGACGGTGACTTCGATGGCTTCGCGAGCGAGGCGCAGCTTTCCGACGGGCGCTGGCTGCGTGTCAGCCGCAGCGAGACGCAGGAGGGCGGCGTCGTTCTCGTCTACAGCGACATCTCCGCGTTGAAGCAGCAGAAGGCCGAGCTGCATGAAACCAATCTGCGGCTCGACGCGGCGCTCACGCACATGTCGCAAGGGCTGTGCCTGTACAACAGCGAGGCGCGGCTGCAGGTCGCCAACCGCAGGTTCTGCGAGATCTTCGATATTTCGCCGGAGCTCGTCGTTCCCGGAATGACCATGGAGGACGTGCTCGGCCTCAGCGTCGCCGCCGACAATCACGGTGACCAGACCGTCGCCGACCTGCTGGCGGAACGCGATCGATCGATGGCCCAGCACGAGGGCAACTATCTGCAGCATCTCAGCGACGGACGGATCATTGCCATCGCGCAACGGCCGACATCCGACGGCGGCTGGCTCGTCACCTGCGAGGACGTCACCGAACAGCAGCGGGCCGAGTCGCAGATCGCGTTCATGGCCCGGCACGATGCCCTGACCCGGCTGCCGAACCGGACGTTGTTGGCCGAACGGATCGAGCTGGCGGTCGCTCAGGTCGGCCGTGGATCCGGCTTCGCGGTGTTCTGCCTCGATCTCGATAATTTCAAGCAGGTCAACGATACGCTCGGGCATCCTGTCGGCGACGAATTGCTGTGTGCGGTCGCCGACCGCCTCAACGCCTGCGTCCGCGAGGTCGACACCGTCGCGCGCCTGGGCGGCGACGAGTTCGCGGTCATCCAGTGTGGCGTCCAGGCCGGAGAGGAGGCCGAGCGCCTCGCCCGCCGCATCGTGGAATGCGTCGGCGCTCCGTACGAGCTGAACGGGCATCGCGTCGTGGTCGGCTGCAGCGTCGGCATTTCAATGTCGCCGGTCGACGGCAGCACCGGAGAGAAGCTCCTGAAGAACGCCGACGTCGCTCTGTACCGCGCCAAGATGGAAGGCCGGGGTACCTGGCGCTTCTTCGAGCCGGCGATGGACGCCAGCCTGCAGCGGCGCCGGGCGATCGAGCTCGATCTCCGCGAGGCGATGGCCAAGGACGAGTTCTCGTTGTACTACCAGCCGCTTTACGATCTCCATCTCGACCGCATCTGCGGCTTCGAGGCGCTGCTGCGCTGGCATCACCCGAAGCGCGGAATGGTGGCGCCGGACCAGTTCATCCCGATCGCCGAAGAGATCGGCCTGATCGGCCCGTTGGGAGAATGGGTGCTCAATCGCGCCTGCGAGCAGGCCGTCACCTGGCCCAGCGAGATGAAGCTCGCGGTCAACGTCTCCGCGGTCCAGTTTCGCGACCCCGACTTCATCGACGTCGTCGTCAACGCGCTCACGGCGTCGAAATTGTCGCCGCGCCGGCTGGAGCTCGAAATCACCGAATCGGTCTTCCTTGCGAACAGCAGCGAGACGCTTGCAACGCTGCACAAGCTGAAGGCGCTGGGACTGCGCATCGCGCTGGACGATTTCGGCACCGGTTATTCGTCGCTGAGCTATCTGCGCAGTTTCCCCTTCGACAAGCTCAAGATCGACAAATCCTTCGTGCGCGACGCGACCGCGACGCATGGATCGAAATCGATCGTGCGCGCCGTCATCAGCCTTGGCAGAAGCCTCGGCATGACCACGATAGCCGAAGGCATCGAGACCGTCGAACAGCTGGACCACATGCGCGCCGAAGGCTGCAACGAGGCCCAGGGCTTCCTGTTCAGTCATCCGGTGCCGGTGACCGAGATCGCGGGCAAGATCCTCGAATTGAGAAACGGCTTCAAGCCGACTGCCGTCAAGCAGGCGATGGCGGGCTGACGGCGCGACCGTCGCGCAACGCGGCGGAAGCTCTAACCTGACGACGGTCGATCGAGACGGGCGACAGTCTGCTCGATCCGGCGTGCGCGCGTCTCCGGCTTTTTGGCTTCGTTGATCGCCTCGACCTGTTCTCGCTGGTGCGTGTAGCTCAGCTGATCCCAGCGGGCTCGCGCAGCGGGGGTGAGTGCCTCGTCCAGGTCTGGCGGGATGTCGACAGTGCGTTTCTCGGCATCGAGTTCGAGCGTGACCTGTAATGTCTCGCCGCCCTTTAGGCCCGCCGCCTCGCGGTTGCTCCCTCGCAAGGGAATGCAGACCTGCCCGCCCATCGAGGCGATGGTGCTTCGATAGGTGTAGCCGTTCAGCGTGACGAGGACCGGAGCGCGAACCTTCCCGAAAACAACTTTCGGATCGAACGTCACCGGTATGAAGCAGGCGCTGCCTTCCAGGACGATGGTGGCTTCAAACGTCTTCCTGGTCATGCTGCGCGATACCGTTATGGACCATCGCCGAATGAAAAAGGCGGCCCGATCGGGGCCGCCCTTCCAATTCTAGCATCGCGCCTGGCTAGCCGCCATTGCCGCCGATCACGGCGCGCACGGTGTTGTCGGGACCGAAATCCTCGGCGCTATCGACATAGAGCAGCGCGGAGAGCTTCGATCGCGCGCGGTTGACGCGGCTCTTGATGGTGCCGACCGCGCAGCCGCAGATCGCCGCGGCATCCTCGTAGGAGAAGCCTGAGGCGCCAACCAGGATCAGCGCCTCGCGCTGGTCCTGCGGCAGCTTTTCGAGCGCAGCACGGAATTCCTCGAACTCCAGATGCGCTGTCTGCGACGGCTGGCTCTTCAGCGTCTTGGCATAGTTGCCCTCGGCATCCTCCACCTCGCGCCGCCGCTTCCGGTAGTCGGAGCGAAACAGGTTGCGCAGGATGGTGAACAACCACGCGGGCAGGTTCGAGCCGGGCTGGAACGAGTCGATATTGGCGATCGCGCGCAGCAGGGTCTCCTGCACCAGATCGTCGGCGCGGTCACCATTACCGGACAGCGAGATCGCGAACGCGCGCAGGCTCGGGACCGACGCCAGGATGTCGTCGCGAAGTTCATTCGTGAGAGGCATTAGTCCCCTCCATTGTTCTTGTCAGTATCGCCCCCGGCCACAGCCGCCGCGGCAGCCTCGGGTCCGTCGAGTTTGCGGATCAGCTCCGCAAAGCGGTCGGGCACCCCCTGCCGCACCACGTCGTCGTACATGGCGCGAAGCTGGTGGCCGATTCTCGATTGAATCTCGGCGTTGAGACCGCCCTGCTTCTTTACTTCCTTCATGATGTGATCCACGCTTCCCCGGGAGTGAAGTCTCTGATTTTCAAGTCGATTCCTCGAAAAAAGAGGCTGGCCGCGTTGCCTCGTCGGTCAGGAGCTAATGCAAAGTTGCGCAGAAAGTTCCGGAAGGCTGGAACTATTTCGTGGAACTTTTTTGGCGCTCGCGCGTAGTCGGGCATGCAGGGGAACCTGGGGCGCCCCAAAATGGTACGCCGCCCCAGAGTACGGGTTTCAGGCCGGTTGGCCTCACGAACAAGGATGGAGTGGGAATGTCCCGATCACAGATCGTTGCCGAACACCTTCCGCTGCTGCGCCGTTATGCGCGCGCACTGACCGGAAACCAGGCGTCCGGGGACGCCTATGTCGGGGCCATGCTCGAGGCCCTGTTGCAGGACGGATCATTGCTGGACCAGAGCCACGGTCCGCGCGCCGGCCTGTTTCGGCTGTTCACCCAGATCTGGAATTCGGTGTCGGTGAACAACAACGACAATGCCGACGTGGCGACGCTCTCGCTGCCGCCGGAGCGCCGGCTCTCCAACATTACGCCGCTGCCTCGGCAGGCCTTCCTGCTGCTGTCGCTGGAAGGCTTCTCGGAGGAGGAGGTCGGCTACATTCTCGGCACCGACATCGCCGAGACCCGCAAGCTGACCGATGCCGCCGGCCGCGAGATGGCCGCCGAGATCGCCACCGATGTCCTGATCATCGAGGACGAGACCTTCATCGCCATGGACCTCGAGAGCCTGGTGAAGAATCTCGGCCACAACGTCATCGGCGTCGCGCGCACGCATTCCGATGCGGTGGCGCTCGCCAAGAACAAGAAGCCCGGCCTGATCCTCGCCGACATCCAGCTCGCCGACGGCTCGTCCGGCCTCGATGCGGTCAATGAGCTGCTGCGCACCTTCGAGGTGCCGGTGGTGTTCATCACGGCCTATCCCGAGCGCTTCCTGACCGGCGAGCGGCCTGAGCCGGCGTTCCTGATCTCAAAACCGTTCCAGCCGGCGATGGTGTCGGCGGTGGCGAGCCAGGCGCTGTTCTTCCAGCGCAACTCGCGCAACCGCACGCCGCGCGCGGCGTCGGCATGACCTGAGTTTAGTTTACGCAAGAGGGCAAAGTGCAAGCCGGCGTACCGAGAGGTACGCCGGCTTTTTCTTGAGCAAGGCTGCGTCGCGCGCGATGTCGAAGCTATTTGCGGGTGACGTGCACCGGCATCGTGCTGAGCGCGCGCAGGCCCGAACTGTCGCGGAAGGCTGTGGGACCCGCAATGTCGAACTGCTTCACGCGGCTGGCGAGCGCTGCGATCACGGCCTCCGCCTCCAGCCGCGCCACCATCTGGCCGACACAGCCGTGGATGCCGACGCCGAAGCCCATGTGTCCGGACAGCCGCCGTCTGATGTCGAACTGGTCGGGATGCTCCCAGCGCGTCGCGTCGCGGTTGGCGGAGGCGAGCAGCAGCAGCACCTTCTCATGCTTGCCGATCGCAACGCCCGCGATTTCGGTGTCGTGCGGCGTGGTGCGGAATACGAACGGCGCCGGTGAATCGAAGCGCAGCGTCTCGTCGAACGCCGCGCGCGCTAACGACGGGTCGGCCGCCAGCAATGCCCATTGCTCCGGATGGCGCGCGAGCGTGTACAGTGCCATGCCGATCGCGCTGATCGTGGTGTCGAGCCCGGCCGAGAGCAGCGAACGCACCAGCAGCGGAGCTTCCTCCGCGCTGATCTCGCCGCTGTCGGCCGCCTCGTAGACCTGCGCACCAAAACTGCCCGGCCGCAGCGCCTCGCGCCGGCAGCGCGCCGCCACCCAGGGCAGCACGCGCGGCGCCTCTTTCATCAGGTCGCGAAAATAGTCGTTCTCGGGCCCGAAGCCGGCGAACACCATCGCGCCATAGGTCAGGAAGTTCTCGCGGCCCTCCTGGTCGATGCCGAGCGCGTCAGGAAACACGCTGACCGGAAACACCTCGGCGATGTCCTTGATCGCATCGAACGATCCGCGCTCGACCAGCCCGTCGATCAGCCGCGTCGCCGTGGCCTTGAAATCATCGGCGAGCCGCCGCATCGCGCCGGGCGAGAGGATCCGCGCCAGCACCGCGCGGGTCCGCGTATGCAGCGGCGGATCGGCTTCCAGCACGATGCTCGGCGGCCGCCACGGCGTTTCCTTGAAGTGGTTCGCAAGCCCGGCGCCGCCGGCATTGCTGAAATTGACTTGGTCTCCGAAGATCGTCTTGACCTCGGCAAAGCGCGGCACCGCCCAGATGTCATATCTGGTCAGGCGAACGACCGGCGCCGCGGCACGCAGCTCCGCATAGGTGCCGTAGGGATCGGCCCGTGTCGCAGGGCTGAACGGATCGAAATCGCTGCGGACGATTTCTCCGGCGAGGGGGCTCGCAAGGGCGCTCATTGCATCCTCCCGTTTCATGATCAGTTAATTGACCATAGTCAATTAACTGGGCTATGGCAAGGGGGAGCCTGGTTTCGATTCCATCGGGGCGGAAAAGGCTCTAGAGCGTTTTCGAGCGAAGTGGGCACCGGTTCGCGTGAAGAAAACGCGTCAAAACGAGAAGCTAGAGCTTCGGTTCTGATTCAATCAGAACCGAAAGTGCTCTAGGAGACGGCCATGTCGATCGAGGAGCGATCCAGCAAGGGTGCGCGGCGCTTTCAGCGCAGGGCGCGTCAGGAGGCCGACAAGGAGGCGCTGAAGGCGTTGATCCTCGAGACCGCGCGCAAGGAGTTCGCCGCCGGCACGCTCGAGACCGTCTCGATCCAGAAGATCGCCGACGCGATCGGCTATTCGAAGGGCACCGTCCTGAAATATTATCCGACCAAGCTGCTGCTGCTGCTCGCAGTGAAGCAGCAGAATCTCGAGGCGGTTGCCGAACAGCTCGAACGGGTCCGCGCGCAGACCGCCGACAGCGATGCGCGGCTGCGGCGGGTGATGGAAACCTATCTCGACTATTGGGCCGACAATCCCGATCACTTCCGTTCGCTGTTCTCGATGTCCGGCACGGTCGAGGACCGCCGTTTTCCCGACGGCGTCTATTTCGGCGAGACCGAGATCGCGCGCCGCAGCTACGAGCTGTTCGTGATCTCGGTGCGGGAGTATCTCGCGGCGCAAGGCGCCGAGCCGGCATCCGGCCTGCCGCCGCGGCTCGCAACTGCGCTGCTTGCGGCCGTGCACGGCGTGGTCGCGCTTACGCTCGGCACGCCGACCATGAAACTGCCCGACATGCGCGGCACCGGCCGTCTGCTGATCGCAAGCCTGATCGATGCCTGGACCAGCAAGCTTGCCGCCGCGCGGAAAAGCGAGGGCTGGCCGCGCGTCTCGATCGGCACCTTTGCCTGACGGAATGGTATCCGAAGGTACACGCCGATGCGGCATGCGCGCTGCGAAGTGGAATCGCGTGCCTCCGCCTGCTAAGCGCGGCCGATGGACAAGGCGCAACGCGACAGGTCGATCGGCTTTCTCTGCCTGGTGGTGACGGCCTTCGGCTGGGCCTTGAACTGGCCGCTGATGAAGCTGTTGCTGCAGCAATGGCCGCCGCTGTTCGCCCGCGGGCTGGCGGGCACCTGCGCGGCGGTGATCCTGGGCACGCTGGCGCTGGCCCGCGGCCAGTCGCTCGCGGTGCCGCGCGAGGCGGTCCCGCGGCTGTTGTTCGCCTCCTTCACCAATGTCTTCGCCTGGATGGGCTTTGGCACCATCGCGATGAAATTCGTCACGGTCGGTGAGGGCGCGCTCCTCGCCTACACCATGCCGATCTGGGCGATGCTGTTCGCCTGGCCGGTGCTGCACAGCCGCCCGACGCTGCGTGACCTGGCGGCGCTGGTGCTCGGCGTCGCCGGGGTTGCGCTCCTGCTCGGCGGAGGCGGCTTTGCGTTCAGCGCCGACAAGCTCACCGGCATCGCGCTTGCGCTTGCCTGCGCCATCCTGTTCGCGCTCGGCAACGTGCTGAACCGCAAGCCGCTGCCGATGCCGCCGCTCGCGGTGGTTGCCTGGCAGGTCGGCATCGGCTGTCTCGTGATGCTGCTGCTCGGCGTTCTGTTCGAGCACCCGAATTACACGGCGATCACGCCGTTCGGCCTCGGTTGCTTCGCCTATATGACGCTGATGCCGATGGGCATCTGCTATCTCACCTGGTTCGAGACGCTGCGCCGCCTGCCGCCGACGTCGGCGTCGACAGGCATGCTGCTGGTGCCGGTCATCGGCGTGATTTCGGCTGCGATCATCCTCGGCGAGGCCTTGGGGCTGCGTGAGATCGGCGCGATGGCGCTGACGCTTGGCGGTGTGACGCTGGCGCTGCAGCGGGCGTGAGGAGGCGGCCGAGGGAACCGACGTTCACGCGACGCGTTCTCCTGAAAAAGGGAGCTTGGCCATGCGCAAGGCGATCGCGCGGCTTGATGCGGAGCAGAAGGCGCAGCTGCTTTATCTCGCAGATCTCGGTACGGCGATGTTCACCTCGGCGCTTGTGGTCTGCACGCTGAAAGCGGTCGTGGACCTCTTCGTCGCCGGCTGAACCGCCGCATCAGCGCCAACGCGCCGTCACTCCTCTTGCGGCGCGTCGCCTAGGGTGTGCCCATCCGGCCCCCGGTTAAACACCCCATACTCGCTCGACTTCACCCCGGCCCCTCCATCGACGCCGTTGCCGGCCAGACCGAGCCTGAGCAGCTCGCGCACCGCCGCGGCGCGGGTCGGCATGCGATGCTTGAAGCGGAAATCGTCGAGAGCCGATAATTCTTCAGGAGAAAGCATGACTTGAAGACGTTCAGCGCGAAGCTCATTCATCGCAAATCGCCCAGAATTAGTTAGTTGAGTAATTTGCTAAACGAACCAATTCGCGGTGGGTTCCACAGCTTGAGATAAAAACGTCGATTGAGTAAGTTAATCAAATAAAATCAATGGCTTACACGAGAAACTAGCGGAACGATCCGGCTGCCTCTCCGTTGTCTGGCGGGAGTGATGCCATGACCAACCACGTCAAGCTGCCCCGCAAACTATCCGAGGAGCCGGAAGCGCCGGAACCGCGGCGCCCGAGCCACGCACGGGTGATCGATCAACTGGACCGCTGGGCCAACCATCCCGGTCTGCAACCGCCAAGGGTGAGTGATGCAGAAGACGATTCAGAAGCGGAAGCGATCTGAGCCCCACACCTTCGAGCAGCGCCTCGAAGAACACCGGATGCGGCTCGAGCGCCAGCTCGCGGAATTGCCGCGCGGCGCCAAGCGCGAGCAGATCGCCGCGCGCATCGAGCAGCTGCGGACCGCCGTCGAACTGAACACGATGCTGTCGATGAGCGAGTGAACCAGCACCGGCGCGGGACGCCCACTTGCTCCCGCTGCTCCGTTTGCCTACCATCCCTGCCTTGATGGGGATGGAGTCCCCCGATAACCGCCGCAAGGCTGATGACTCCTACCGGGCGCGACAGCGTCGGTAGGAGCATGCGCCACCGCCGATCCGCAGCGCGCGCCCCGCGAATGAGAAGGGGCAGAGCATGATGGGTCTTCCTGGTTCACTCTCAATCGCATTGTCGCTGGTCGGGTCGATCTGGCTCGTCGGTGTCGTCGCCCTATTGGTCGGCGCCCCGGGCGAGCTGGTCGCCGCGACCTTCGTTGTTGGGCTTGTGACAGGCATCGCCGAGTGGCAGGGCGGAAAGGTGGAGCATTGAACGCTCAATTGTTGGCGGCGGTCGCGATCGGCGGTTCGCTGGGATCGGTCGCGCGCTATCTGGTGGCGATCGGCGCGGGGCGCCTGGTCGGCACCGATTTTCCATGGGGCACGCTGGTGATCAATATCGTGGGCTCGTTCCTGATCGGCGTCTTCGCGGAGTCCTTCGCGCTGACCTGGAATGTCAGCCAGGCGGTGCGGGTGTTTCTCACCGTCGGCATCTGCGGCGGCTTCACCACCTTCTCGACCTTCTCGCTCGATGCGATCGTGCTGATGCAGCGGGGCGAGCTATGGCCGGCCGCTGCCTACATCGCGGCCTCCGTTGCGCTCTCGATCCTCGCGCTGTTCGCCGGCCTGCTGCTGGTGCGGGCGTTCGCGGCTTAGCCGGTCAACGACGCGCTCCCCTTTCCGTCATCCCCGCGCAAAGGCTTTGCCTTTGTCGCTGGAGGAGCGCGGAACGCGCGTCTCGAAGGATGCCCGGCCCGGCTGGTGGCCGTCGACCCTTCGAGGCTCGCCCAGCGGCGCAATTGCGCCGCAAGGCTCGCACCTCCAGCGACAAAGGCGAAGCCTTTGCGCGGGGATGACGGGTCGAATAGACGAACGGGTATGCTAGTCGCGCAGGCGCCAATCAGTGGGATGGCGGCCGGCGTGCGGGTTGGTCGTCTGGTCCGCGTGGGCGCCGTTCCAAAAAAGTGAAGAAGTGGAGGTATCCTCTGCCGCCGGAATCCTTGGCGTGCCCGGGGCCAGCCGGTAGGATGGAACCCGGATCGAGCTTAGGGACCAAGGGAAAGACTGGGGAATGAAGCATGTCGACGTCGCGGTGATTGCTGCCACGCTGTGGCTGCTGGCGTCGATGGTGCTGGACATCCTGACGCCGAAGTCGATCACCGCGCTGATGATCGCCGCCGCGCTCGCGCCGCCGTTCCTGATCGGGATCGGCATCCATTTCGCACGCGAATATTTCAAGGCGAAGCGGCGCAGCTACCCGCCGCCGCAGTGGGACGAACGCTTCAGGAACTAAGCGGGGCAGGGCTGCGAGAAGGCTGCATCGGCTGCATTGAACTGCGCCTATGGCTTGCTAAGGTTGCGCCATGACCGAGCATCTCCCCGATACGATCAGCCGCCTCTACACCGACCCAGGCGAATATGTCGACAGCGACCATCCCGCCGTCGAGGCGTTCGCCCGCGCCGCCGTCCCGGCCGACGCCAGCGTGCGCGACATCGCGAGCCGGCTCTACACCGCGGTACGCGACGGCATCCGCTACAACCCCTATGTCAGCATGCGCTCGCCCGAGAGCTACCGGGCCTCCAGCGTGCTCGCCGCCGGCAATGGCTACTGCGTCGGCAAGGCGGCGCTTTATGCCGCCGCCTGCCGGGTCCACGGCATCCCGGCGCGGGTCGGCTTCGCCGATGTCCGCAACCATCTCACCACCGAGAAGCTGCGCCAGAGCATGGGCTCGGACCTGTTCACCTGGCACGGCTTCACCGAAGTGTTCGTCGACGGCGCCTGGCGCAAGGCGACCCCGACCTTCAACGACACGCTGTGCGCCAAGCTCGGCGTCAAGCCGCTCGATTTCGACGGCCATTCGGATGCGCTGCTGCATCCGTTCGACGGGGCGGGGCGCGCCTACATGCAGTACGTCAACGATCACGGCACCTATCACGACGTCCCGGCCAAATTCCTGATGCGCGAGATGGCGCGCGAATACGCCAACATGCAGGGCGAGGACATGTCCGGCCGCGACATGGAGCGCGAGGCGGCGGAGCAATAGCGCGGGCGTGCCGCGGAACGTGGCGCGCTGACGGGCCGTGCTAGGTGAACGTGCGCCGGCTGAGGGGGCGGTGTCATGGATGCGGAGCTGCCGAAAGGTGAGGTCAGCCGCCCGGCCACGGGCTGGGAGGACGCGGTCGCGCTGACCGGGTTCATCCTGGTCGCGGTCGGGCAGGCCTCCAATCAGGTGCTGGCGCGCGGCCTGGCCGGCTCGGTGCCGCCGTTCTCGTTGGCCTTCTTCCGCTGGAGCATCATCGCCATCGGCCTCGCGCCGTTTGCGATCGCGGCAATCCGGGACGGCAAGATCCCGCTGGCGCAGAATTTCTGGCCGATCCTCGCCGCGGGCTTCCTCGGCATGTTCCTGTGCGGCGGCCCGGTCTACATCGCCGGCATCACCACCACCGCGATCCATATCGCGCTGATCTTCGCGCTGTCGCCGATCATGGTGCTGTTGATCTCGGCCGCGCTCGGCATCGAGCATATCGGTCCGCTGCAATGGCTGGGCACGGCGCTGGCGCTCGCCGGTGCGCTTTTGATCGTCTCGGGCGGGCATCTGGAAAACCTGACGCAATCGAGCGCGGCCTGGGGCGATCTCCTGGTGGTGTGCGCGATGCTCGGCTGGTCCGGCTACACGCTGGTGCAATCGCGCGTCGCGCCGCGCGCCTCGCTGCTGGCGCGGGTCAGCCTGTTCTCGGCGGCCGGCGCGCTGTGCTCGCTGCCGCCGGCGCTTCAGGAGATGTGGACGACGCCGGCAGCGGTGTTCAACGCCCGGGCGTTCGAGGCCTATGTCTTCGCCGGCCTCGCGCCGGGCCTCGCCGCCTATGCCGGCTTCGCCTGGCTCGGCGCACGGTTCGGCTCGGTACGGACGTCGCTCGTCCTCTACGTCGCGCCGATCGCAAGCGCGCTGCTGTCCTGGATCATCCTTGGCGAGCCGCCGACACTGATCCACCTAGTTGGCGGTCTTTTGATCCTCGGCGGCGTCTGGGCGAGCCTGCGCAAATAGATCCAGCTCCTTCTTGGGGGGAACCTTCTTCGGCCTCGTGCGTTGAATCCAGCGTTGATTCAAGAACTTAGTTGGAGGTCGTATGAATCTTACTCCCCAGCAGCGCAAGGTTCGTAGCGAGCAGCGTCAGCAAGACGCATCGCAGGCGATGAAGGAGCATCTCGCCCACGAGAAGGCGTTCTACAACAACTTCCACCGCCTCAAGGCCGAGCGGCAGGCGCGTGAAGCCGCGGAATCACGGAAGCCATCCGCTACAAAATAAGCGCCGAGAGCCCCATCCATCGTCCGGATTGGACGGATCTGACAGACCGAGAAGGAGCCGAAGCGAGGGGCGAGCGCAAGCGAGTTCGCCCGAATGACGCGATGAAATCTCCGGGCTTATGGAGGACGTCAGATGTATTTTGCCGATCAGAAAACGGTCACTTGCAAATGCGGCGAGCCCTTGAGCGAATTGATGCTCGTCGACGACCAGACGACTGGAATCAAGTTTCATGTCGGTCGTTGCCTGTCCTGCCGTGAAGTGACGGTCGTTCGATCCCAGGACATGCCATCAAACGACAATGCCTGAAGCAGACAGCCCTCTCGCTCGGCGGAAGGGCCGCTCCTTCAACGCCGGGCTTCAATTGCGACGGCTGAGTGACAGGCCGGCTGACGCATCGTTTGCGGCAAACCCCGAAAACAACCGCCGAAAAAAGAGCAGGGCGCGACCGGCATCACCACGGTCGCGCCCTACGTCGCCGGTCAATGGGGCAGGGGGAATAACCGGCTCTTCCAATGACTCGCAGACCCCCGGACTCGTTCCGCGGGAATCAAAATTTTTTCGTACACGGTTAAGTGATGGCCGGACGCGAGAACCCCACAGGTTTCGCTCGCGTTGTGTCCGTGATCGCCAACGGGAATTTCCATGGGGCGAGGGACATCACCATGTCAAAGATTCAAAAGGGAATTTTCGCTGCGTTGGCGGCTGGATTGACGCTTGGCGCGGTCCAACTGGCGTCCGGCCACGATCTCATTGGCGGACAGCAGGTCACCACCCAATTGGCGCCGGAGAGCGCGGTCAATCGCGCCGCCAAGACCGACCGTGCCGAGGTTCCGATGGCCGCCCTGCCGAGCCGGACCGTCGCGCTGAAGGTTGATCGGCTTCCCGATACGTCGGTCCTGGTCCGTGTTCCCGTGGCGCGGGAAGAGGCCCG
The DNA here is from genome assembly GCF_049075665.1 of Bradyrhizobium sp. B120. NCBI lineage: Bacteria > Pseudomonadati > Pseudomonadota > Alphaproteobacteria > Hyphomicrobiales > Nitrobacteraceae > Bradyrhizobium > Bradyrhizobium sp. B120. Next base: position 930,519 of record NZ_CP185242.1, read on the forward strand.
CAATCACCCCCTCGCAGCGCCGGCGCGTGCGCGTCCCGGCGACACCCGCAAGGTGGCCTGCGAGCCCGTCGTCAGCGTCCTGACCGAAGTGGCCAAGCTGCTGCAGCCCGGCCGCTGCGTGACCTGAGAAGGGGGCGCCCACCTCCATCGTCGTCATTCCGGGGCTCGCGAAGCGAGAGCCCGGAATCCATCAGGCCGCATCTCTGGTGGTGAAATGGATTCCGGGCTCGCGCTTCGCGCGCCCCGGAATGACGATGATGGGTCTTATTCCTCTTCGTCCGGCTCGCTGCTGCCGGCGGCGCTGCGGCTTGCCATCAGGCCGAGCGCGAGGCCGCCGACCGCCAGGATCGGGATCAGCCGCTTCACGCCGATGGCCCGCACGATCTGCAGGCCGGTGGCGATCAGTGCGGGGTCGGCGAACATTGTCGCTGCGGCCGATTTCGCGGCCTTGGCCGCTTTCTCCGCGCGGCGGCGCATCTCTCGCTTGCGCGCCGTGTAAACGGCAATCGCGATCAGCGTGACGACCAGGAACACCGCGGCGCCGGACAGGCACGCTTCCACCGGACCATAGTGCTGCAGCACATAGACGAAGGCGGCCGCGCACAGGAAGGCGGTGGTGATGAACAGCGCCACCGCGGCGGCGGCCGCGAGCGAGGTCAGCCGCAGCGCGCTCCCAGTGGATTGCTTGACGTCATCGATCAGCCGCTGAAGCATTGACCAGCCTTGTCCTGAAAAGCCTTGCTTTGAATCTTGCCTTGAATCTCGCCTTGAAAAGCGCATCGACAAACGAGGCGGCGGCGCGCCAGCGCTGCCATCGCGTCCAGAGCGGTGGTTTGCGCATGACCTAGCGCCGCCAGGTGAGGCCGATCAAAAAGCCGAGGCCGAGCGCAAGGCCGACGGTCGCCAGCGGCCGCTGCGTGATCACCTCTTCCAGCGATTCCTCGATCGAGGATGCCGCATCCTGCGCCGCGCCCATCATCGCGCTGCCGCGCTCCGACATGTCGTCGAGCGTCGATTCGGCGTTGGCGCGCGCATCCTTGTAGTGGCGGCGGGCCTGCTTGCCTGCGTTGTTGGCAAACGAATTGAGCGCGTCGGTGATCTGTTCGGTGAGGGCTGCGATATCGTTCTTCACGGCAGTGACATCCTTTTCGAGGCGTTCGTAGGTCGCGTTATCCGTCATGGTCCTGATCCCAAATGCGCTGTCCGTGCTCGAAACCGAAAGCTCCCGGAGCACGCGCGTGTCAGGAGAAAAACGCTTCGCACCATGCAAAGGTTCCAGATGCGAAACCGGGCTCTGTTGTTCGACGCGTTTTCTTCACGCGAACCGGTGCCCACTTCGCTTGAAAACGCTCTGTTAATCCTCAGGTAGCTGCGGCGAACTGTCAGGCATCAAATGCTCTTTCACGATCAACGCCACGATCAGCAGCGGTGACGACAGGAAGGCGCCCATCGGGCCCCACAGCCAGGTCCAGAATGCGAGCGCGAGGAAGACCGCGAGCGCATTCAGCGACAGCCTGCGGCCGACGATCGTCGGCGTCACGAAATGCCCTTCCATGAAGGTCACGACGGCAAAGCACGCCGGCGCGATCAGCCCGGCGCCGATGGTCGGCGAGGAGACGATGCCGACCGCCACCAGCACCACGAACATCGCGACCGGGCCGATGATCGGAATGAAGTTCAGCGTCGCAGCGAGCGCGCCGAGCCCGGCCGGGTTCGGCATTCCCGTCGCCGCGCAGATCGCACCGGTGACTATGCCGATGCCGACATTGATCATCGTCACCGTCAGCAGGTAATTGCCGAGATTGGTCTCTACCTCGTTGAGGATACGCAGCGTGCGCAATCGTGCCGCGCGGTCGCTGAAGGTCATCACCAGCCCGCGGCGCAGATCCTTCCAGCTCGCGATGAACAGGATCAGGGTGGCGATGAACAGCAGGAATTCGGCGAAGGTCGGCGACACGAATTCCAGCGTCGGCTGCACCCATTCGAATTTCGGCAGCTGGAGGTTGGCGAGCGTGTCGGGGCCGCCGACCATGCTCTGCAGCTCCTGCCACAGCGCGAGCGGCCGGTCGAACACATGCAGCTTCTCCTTCATGATCGCCCCGAGCTCGGGCAGCCGCGAGCTCCATTCCATCACCGGCGAGGCGATCAGACCGACCATGAAGCTGACGGCGGCGCCGACCGCGATCACGATCAGCACGGCGCCGAGCGCGCGCGGGATCCGGTAGCGCTCGAGCAGGCTCGCCGCCGGCGACAGCATGGTGCCGACGATGAAGGCCATGGTGATCGGCAGGAAGAAGGCCCGCGCCAGATAGAGCACCCCGACGATGACGATCACCAGCAGCGCGACCAGCGCGAAGGCGACGGCTTCGGCGCGGCTGATCACCGGGGGCGTTTCGGCTGTGCTGTCGGGGAGGGGCGTGCCTTCGGGCGCGTTGCCAAGCATACGTTCACCCGGAAAGGCGCGCACCAGACTCCTCCCGAATGGGACAAATGAATTTCGCGTCAAATTGCGCGTGACAACGGCCTTGCCCCGGCAAAGGTTCCATCGCGCGTTCGTGAGATGCGGCGGGTTGACAATCGCGGCTTCGCGACGATTCGCAGCGGAACTGTCTCACGGCTACGTGCGTTGGTTGGACATCGCATCACCATGATGCGCATCCCGTCCAGGGGCAGCACATGACACAGCAGTCTCTCTCCAGCCGCCGGCTTGCGTCGCGCGCCGCGCGCACCCTTGTCCGCACCTTTGCTTTCGCCAGCGTCCTGCTCGCGACGCCGTTCATTGTCGCCAATTCGGCGAGCGCTCAAGTGCGCTCCTCCGCGCTCGGCTATGCGTCGACGCAGCCGGGCGGATTCCCCTCCGACGAGGTGATGAACGATCCCTCGACCGAGGACGGCGCGCTGCCGGAGCGGCTGCGCCGCACCACCGTCGCGCTCAACACATCAGAGGCGCCCGGCACCGTCATCATCGATACCGGCAACACCGCGCTCTATTACGTGCTGGGCGGCGGCCGAGCGATCCGTTACGGCGTCGGCGTCGGCCGCGAGGGGTTCACCTGGGCGGGTACCCAGACCATCAGCCGCAAGGCCGAGTGGCCGGACTGGCATCCGCCGGCCGAGATGATCAAGCGCCAGCCCTATCTGCCGCGGTTCATGGCCGGCGGCCCCGGCAACCCGCTTGGTGCCCGCGCAATGTATCTCGGCTCCAGCGAGTATCGCATCCACGGCACCAACGATCCGTCGACGATCGGCAAGTTCGTGTCGTCGGGCTGCATCCGCCTGACCAACGAAGACGTCTCCGACCTGTTCAGCCGGGTCGACGTCGGCACCAAGGTGGTGGTGCTGCCGAAGAACGCACCGCATCTTGCCGCGCGCGAGCTCGGCCCGAGCACGACGCAGATCTCGGTCCGGCCGGCGCCGATGCAGCCGCGCCCAGCGGTGATGACGCTGCCTTCCGGCCGTCAGGCGTTGAACATCCCGGCGACTTCCTCGTTGTACTAGAGCGTTTTCGAGCGAAGCGGATACCGGTTCGCGTGAAGAAAACGCGTCAAACAAGAAACTAGAGCCTCGTTCCGATTCAATCGGAACGGGGCTCTCGGGATCGGCGTTGGACTGAGGGTTGGTGATGGTGAAGCGGCACGTGAGGCGGTGGGTGTTCGGGACGGCGGCATTGCTCGGCCTGTCCCTTGCGTCCGGGGCGCAAGCCCAGGATTTCTTCTCGCAATTGTTCGGCGGCTTCATGCACGGCCGTCCGCCGGTGATCCGGATGCCGTTCGATGATGGCCCGGCGCCTATGCCGCGGGCCGAACGCCGCGCGCGCTATGACGGCGGCCAGGCCTATTGCGTGCGCACCTGCGACGGCCGCTATTTCCCGCTAGCTGCGACCGGCAACCAGAGCAAGGCAGAGAGCTGCAACAGTTTCTGCCCGGCGAGCGCGACCGAAGTGGTCTATGGCGGCAACATCGACAGCGCCGCGACCGAAGACGGCAAGCCGTATTCCGAGCTGCCGAACGCATTCCGCTATCGCGACGAGATCGTTTCGGGCTGCACCTGCAACGGCAAGGACACTGTCGGGCTCGCCACGGTGAAAATCGAGGACGATCCGACCTTGCGCAAGGGCGACATCGTCGCCGGCAAGGACGGGTTGATGTCCGTCGGCCGCCCGGACCGGCGCGGGGCATCTCTCAATTTCACGCCGGCGCCGGATCGCATCCGCGCCAAGTATCAGCGCGCGCCGGTGCTGGCGCGCGAATAGCGTCGATCAAGCGAGGTCGGCCACTTTCGGTTCCGTTCGCTGGAACCGGCCTTGCTCTCGCACGTTAGCAACAAGCGAACAGCACATTCACCGATGCCATCAGGGGGCCCCGCATGCTCGTCGGCGTACTTGTCACCTTCCTTGTCATTATTCTCGTTCTTTATCTCATCAACATGCTGCCGCTCGACGGCCGCGCCAAGCAGATCGCGCGCGTCGTCGTCATCATCATCGGCATCGTCTCGCTGCTGAAATATCTCGCGGTGTTCTAGAACGCGATATCCAGTACGCTGCGGCTTCTCGATTCAAGCACTGTGGTCTCTGGAATACTGGATCACCCGCATGCGCGAGGGCTTTGCGAAAGCGGGTGATCCAGTATTTGAGAGGCAGCAGTGTCTGAGCCGAGAGGCCGCCGCTTGTCCCGGTGTCGTCCCTGCGAAAGCAGGGACCCATACTCCGCGGCTCTTATTGTGAACGGGATGCGTCGTTCCGGCATTATCCAACAACTACCATTCGTGGTTATGGGTCCCTGCTTTCGCAGGGACGACGATGCGGGTGGGGCGCGATTCAAGTTGTCAAACCGCCTCTCGGGGGTCATCACCCGCGCACGCATGGCGGATGATGACTCCGAGAGGGCGTCCGCATGATTTCTGGATAATAGAAGTATGCAGCTGATTTGCCCGACGAGTCAAGTTGCCGTGTCCGCCGGCAGCCGCCGGCTACTGTGCATGGGGTTGTTTTCGATATTTTGGCAGTGCGTCCATCCGGCTGTTCCAGCATCACGCGCAGCGCCAACAAAAAAGCCCCGGCTCATCGCCGGGGCTTTTGTTTGTCGACTTCGCGGGATCAACCCACGGCCTTGGCCTCGCGGCGGCGCGCGGTGAGGATGTATTCGGTGTAGCCGTTCGGCTGCGTCCGTCCCTCGAACACGAGGTCGCAGGCCGCCTTGAAGGCCACGCCGTCGAACGCCGGCGCCATCGGCTTGTAGAGGGCGTCGCCGGCGTTCTGCTTGTCGACGACGACGGCCATGCGCTTCAGCGACTCCATCACCTGATCCCTGGTGATGACGCCCTGATGCAGCCAGTTCGCCAGATGCTGGCTCGAGATGCGCAGCGTGGCGCGGTCTTCCATCAGGCCGACATCGTGGATGTCGGGCACCTTGGAGCAGCCGACGCCCTGGTCGATCCAGCGCACGACGTAGCCGAGGATGCCCTGGCAGTTGTTGTCGATCTCCTGCTTCACATCGTCCGGCGCCCAGTTCGACTGCGACACCGGAATGGTGAGGATGTCGGAGAGTTTGGCGCGCGGCCCGCCCTTGGTGAGCTCCTGCTGCCGGGCGCTTACGTTGACCTGGTGATAGTGCAGCGCATGCAGCGTGGCCGCGGTCGGCGACGGCACCCAGGCGGTGGTGGCGCCGGCCTGCGGATGGCCGATCTTCTGCGTCAGCATGTCGGCCATCTTGTCGGGCGCCGCCCACATGCCCTTGCCGATCTGGGCATGGCCGGGCAGGCCGTCGATCAGGCCGTTGTCGACGTTCCAGTCCTCATAGGCCTTGATCCACGGCTGCGCCTTCATGTCGTTCTTGCGGATCATCGGACCCGCTTCCATCGAGGTGTGGATCTCGTCGCCGGTGCGGTCGAGGAAGCCGGTGTTGATGAACATGATGCGCTTGGAGGCGCGCTGGATGCAGGCCTTGAGGTTGACCGTGGTGCGGCGCTCCTCGTCCATGATGCCGACCTTCAGCGTGTTCTCCGGCAGCGACAGCATCTTCTCGACCTCGGCGAACAGGTCGCAGGTCAGCGTCACCTCGTCGGGGCCGTGCATCTTCGGCTTGACGATATAGGCCGAGCCGGTGCGGCTGTTCTTGACCTTGGAATTGCCCTTGAGGTCGTGGATCGCGAGCAGGCCGGCGACCGCGGCGTCGAGCAGGCCTTCGGGGATCTCCTCGCCCTTGGCATCAAGCACCGCGTCGGTGAACATGTGGTGGCCGACATTGCGCATCAAGAGCAGGCTGCGGCCGTGCAGCTTCAGCTCGCTGCCGTCGGGCTTCTTGTAGACGCGGTCGGCATTGAGCGAACGGGTCAGCGTCTTGCCGCCCTTGTCGAAATCGGCCGACAGCGTGCCGTTCATCAGGCCCAGCGTGTTGCGATAGACCAGCACCTTGTCCTCGGCGTCGACGGCGGCGACGGAGTCTTCCATGTCCAGAATGGTCGAGACCGCCGATTCCAGGATCATGTCGGCGACGCCGGCCGGATCGTCCTTGCCGATGACGTTGCTGCGGTCGATCTTGACCTCGACATGCATGCCGTTGTTGACGAGCAGGATCGCGGTGGGCTGGGCGGCGTCGCCCAGATAGCCGGCGAACTGGGCGGCGTTCTTCAGCGCGGTCGAATTGCCGCTCTTCAGCTTGACCGAGAGCTGGCCTGCGATCACGGCGTAGGAGGTCACGTCGGTGTGGCTCCCGGTCGCGAGCGGCACGGCGGCGTCGAGGAACGCCTTCGCCTTCGCGATCACCTTGTCGCCGCGGGCCTTGTTGTAACCCTTGCCACTCTCGCTCGGATCGTGCGGGATCGCGTCGGTGCCGTAGAAGGCGTCGTACAGCGAACCCCAGCGCGCGTTGGCGGCGTTCAGCGCGTAGCGGGCGTTGGTCAGCGGCACCACGAGCTGCGGGCCGCAGATCTTGCCGATTTCCTCGTCGACATTTGATGTCTCGACCTTGTGGGTCGCGGGCTCGGGCAGCAGATAGCCGATGTCCTTGAGGAACGCGGTGTAGGCGTTGATGTCGAACGCCTTGCCCTTGTTGGCGCGATGCCAGTCGTCGATCTTGGCCTGCAGCGCGTCGCGGACCCCGAGCAGCTCGCGGTTCTTCGGGCCGAGCTTCTGGATGATGGCGGCGAGTCCTGCCCAGAACGCGTCAGGCGCGATCCCGGTTTTCGGCGTCGCCTCCTTGGCGATGAAATCGAACAGGACAGGGGCGATCTTCAATCCATGGGCATCGACACGAGTCATGATGGGCTTTCTCAAAGAAATGGGGCGTTTAGGGGCTGTTTTCGAAAGAAATCAGCAAAAAACGCGCCAAAGGCGGCGTTCACGGCCCTTTTTGCCCTAAAGCCACGGCTCTGAGAAGGCCCCCTTTCCCCCGGGCGCTGCACCGGCAGCCGCCGTGGAATTTCCAAAGCCAGACCCAGTCTCGTAAGGACGCCGTTACGGCGCCCTGGTCCGTACCTTGGTGGCGATCAGCAATGCGGCGAGCAACAAGGGAATTGCGCCCGCCACAAACACCGCCGCCGCGCCCATCAAATCGAGCACCAGCCCGCCGCCCGCCGCGCCCATGGTGATGCCGAGGAAGATCGAGGCCACCGTCAGGCCGGTGCCGCTTTCGGTCTCATCGGGCACCATGCGGGTGATCCAGGTCGTCGTCGCCACCGGTACGCCGCTGAAGGCGAATCCCCAGAGTGCGACCAGCACCAGCGCCGGAATGACGTCCTTGCCATAGAGCGAGAGCAACAGACCGATCACGCTGATCGCCAGCGGCATTGCGATCAGCGTGAGCTTGAGTTTGCGCTCGGCCATCAGCCCGCTCGCAAACGAGCCGATATAGTTGGCGACGCCGAAAGCCAGCAACGTCGCCGCAACGCCGGCCGCGCCAAGCCCGGTCACGCTTTCAAGGAAGGGACGGATGTAGCCGAAATAGCCGAAGTGTCCGGTGAAGACCAAGGTTGCCGCGAAGATGCCGGCGCCGATCCCCGGCCGTGTCAGGATGTCGACCAGGGTGCCGAGCCCGGCTTCTCCTCTCGGCGCCAGACGCGGCAAAGCCAGCGCCTGGACGACGAACACCGCTGCGCCCAATGCCGTCGCGAGCAGGAACACGGAGCGCCAGCTCGCGACCTCGCCGAGATAGCTGCCAAGCGGAACGGCGATGATCATCGCGGCGGGAATGCCGCTCATCACGATCGACAAGGCCCGTGCAACCAGCGACGGCGGCACCAGCCTGATCGTCGTCGCTGCCGCCATCGCCCAAAAGCCGCCGATGGCGAGGCCGAGCACGATCCGCGCCGCCAGCAGGAACGTGATGCTCGGCGCCAGCGCCACCAACAGGTTGGAGATGACCAGCAGAATCGAGAAGCTGAGCAGCACCGGCTTGCGATTGAAGCTGCGCGTCAGTCTCGGCGTGAACAACGCTCCGACCAGGCCGGCCAGCGAGGTCGCCGTCACCGCCTGACCGGCGAGGCCCGGACTTACACCGAGGTCCCTCGCCATCGGCGTCAACAGGCCGGACGGCAGGAACTCCGCGGTCAGAAGCGCGGTGACACCCAGCATCATGGCGACGACGGCGCCCCAGGCGGACTTCTCCGACGCGGCCGGCTTGTCACCAGCCTTGAGAGCGACTTCGCCCGGCATCAGCGCAACGGCATCGGCCTGCGCCAAATCGGGGTTCACTTCTTGATCCATTGTCAGAAACTTCCATCTTATGCTGCGCTGCCGCAGACATAGGCTGGAGGTTTTGGACAATCTATGCCATAAACACCCAAATGTTTGATCGTTCGTCCAGATCGCCCGCCGCCGATACGACCGATCCCGCCGTCGATCTGGTGAGCGAATTGTTGCTCGGCATGCGGCTTGAGGGCGTTCACTACCGTCGGGTGGAGACGCGGGCGCCGTTCGGCTTCCGCTTCGAGACGCCGTACGGACGCGCGCAATTCCACTTCGTTGCCCACGGCCCGGCGCTGCTGCGCTACGCCGATGCGACGCTGCTTCCTCTTGGATGCGGTGACGCAATTTTCCTGCCGCGCGGCGGCGCGCATGATCTCGTCTCGGCCCCGGACGAGCCGAGCTGCGACGTCGATCGTTTCGAGACCGAGACGCTGTGCGGCAATGTCGATGTGACATCGGCCTGCCCTGACGGATGCCCGCAGGACGAGTCGGTCCTGGTCTTCAGCGCTTGCATGAATTTCGATCTCGGCGGCATGCGCCCGCTGATCGCGCTGATGCCGGAAGTGATGCGGGCCGACACGTTGCTGGTGCGCCAGCCGGAAATCGAACCCATGCTGAAGGCGATGGAGCGGGAGACCTGTACGCCGCGGGCCGGCTCCGTCGGCGTGATGGCGCGGCTCGCCGATGTTCTCGCCGCGTCGATCGTGCGCGGCTGGGTCGAATGCGGCGGCGCCAACGCCATGGGCTGGTTCGAGGCCTTGCGCGATCCGCGTCTCGGCCGCGCCATCGGCGCGCTGCATCGCGCTCCCGGCCGCAACTGGACGGTTGCTGAATTGGCGGCGGAGGCGGGTTGCTCGCGCTCGCTGTTCGCCGAGCGCTTCCAGTCAATGACCGGTCAATCGCCGCTGCGCTACCTTGCCGAACTGCGCATGCGCCTCGCGACACAGTGGATTGAGCATGAGCGCCAGCCGATCGATGTGATCGCGCAACGGCTCGGCTATGCGTCACAGGCGGCGTTCAGCCGCGCGTTCAAGCGTGTCACCGGGCAATCGCCGGGGATGGTGCGGCACGCGGCTGGAAGCCAACGCGCGGCGGAATAGGCATCAGCCGAACCGACACCGCTGTCATGCCCCGCTTTAAGCGGGGCATCCAGTACGCCGCGGCCCATCGGCTCAATAACGGCTGTCTCTGGAATACTGGGTCGTCCGGTCGAGCCGGACGACGACAGTTGAGCAAGGTCAGATATTCGCCGCGAGGTCGGTCAGTTCGTCGAACAGGATGCCGGTGGTGGCCAGCATCCGCTCGATCTCGTCGGTGGCTTCAGTCACCGAGCGGTTCGAGGTGTCGATGGTGAGTTCATTGCCGGTCGGCGGCTGATAATCGTTGCCGATGCCGGTGAAGCCCTGCAGCGCGCCCGAGCGCGCCTTGGCGTAGTGGCCCTTGGGATCGCGGGTCTCGCAGACCTCGGCAGGTGTGGCGACATAGACTTCGCGGAACGCGCTGTCGGCGATACGGCGAGCTGCCGCGCGGTCGGTGGTCGACGGCGAGACCGCGGCGACGATGGCGATATGGCCGTTGCGCGCCAGATGGGTCGCGACCTCGGCGAGGCGGCGGATATTCTCGGTGCGATCCTGCGGCGAGAAGCCGAGGTCGCTGTTCAGCCCGGCGCGGAAGGTGTCGCCGTCGAGCAGGATCGGCGACCCGCCATTGCTGAACAGCCGCCGTTCCAGCGCGCGCGCCAGCGTCGACTTGCCCGAGCCGGGCAGGCCGGTCAGCCAGATCACCGCGCCATTGTGATGGTAGCGCGCCGAGCGCTCGTCCGGCCGCAGCGCGGATTCCACCGGCACGATGTCGATCGGCACCGCGGGCCGGCCGGCATCGACCGACAGCACGAGGCCGCCGCCGGCGATGCGCCCGTTGACCTCGATCACGAGGCGGCCGGTGCGCGGATTGTCGGTGTAGGGATCGGTCGCAACCGGCTGCGCCAGCGAGATGTCGATTTCGCCGACATGGTTGCGCGCGATCGCGGTGTTCTCTTCGTTGGACAGCGCGCCGGGATCGATCGCCTTTTCGATCGCGACCACGGTGGCGCGGCTTTCCCTGGTGCCGAGCCGGATCAGGATCTGCTCGCCCTTGGTCAGCGGCTTGTCGTGCAGCCAGAAAATACGCGCACGGATGCGGCGGGTGTCGCGCGGGCTCTGCCCGCTATGTCCGATGACGTCGCCGCGCTCGAGGAACAGCTCGCGATCGAGCGTGATGCCGACCGAGCGCCCGGCGCCCTGTGGGCCGTGCACCGGCGTCACCGGCCAGCTCTCGACCGTCTTGATCTTCGCGATCTTACCCGTGGGCATGATGACGATCTCGTCGCCGGCCTTCAGGCTGCCGGACTCGATGCGGCCGGCAACGATGCGGCGGTCGTCGAATTTGTAGATCGCCTGCACCGGCAGCCGCAGCGGCAGCTCCGCCAGCTGTGGTGCCGGCTCGAGCGCATCGAGCGCCTCGACCACGGTCGGTCCCTTGTACCATCCGATCCGCGGCGTGTGCTCGGCAACGCCGTCGCCGTCGCGCGCCGAGATCGGGACGACCGCGGTCGGCGTCACGCCGAGGCCGATCAGATGCGCGGAAATCTCGTCGCTGATCTCCTTGAAGCGGTCGGCACTGAAATCGACCCGGTCCATCTTGTTGACGACGACCGCGACCTGCTTCACGCCGAGCAGATGCAGGAGATAGCCGTGCCGCCGCGTCTGCGAGCGGACGCCTTCGAGCGCGTCGATGATCAACACCGCGCCGTCGGCCTGCGAGGCGCCGGTGATCATGTTGCGCAAGAACTCTGCGTGGCCGGGCGCGTCGATCAGCACGACGTCGCGCGAGCGGGTGCGGAAGCGGATCTGGGTGGTGTCGATGGTGATGCCCTGGTCGCGCTCGGTCTGCAGCGCGTCGAGCAGGAACGACCATTCGAACGGCATGCCGCGCCGCGCGCTGACCGCCTTCAGCATCTCCAGCTTGCCGTCCGGCAGGCTGCCGGTCTCATGCAGCAGGCGGCCGACCAGGGTGGACTTGCCATGGTCGACATGGCCGACGATGACGATGCGCACCTGGGGACGTGTGGTGCCGTTGGGGGTCGCCGAGATCGAGGCGGTGGGAAGGATCATGTTCATCAGAGCACTCACGCCAAACTGGGATCAGAGATAGCCGGCGACACGCAGTCGCTCGAACGCATCCTCGGTTTCGTGATCGAGTGCGCGGCCGGCGCGCTCCGGGATCTTGGTGTTCTCGAGCTCATCCAGGATTTCGTCGATGCTGGATGCGGTCGAAGCCACCGGGTTGGTGATGTCCTGATCCCCCAGTGAGCGATAGCGCTTGCCGTCCTTGGCGAGATAGAGCGGGATGATCGGAATGCCTTCGCGCTTGGTGTAGGCCCAGATGTCGGCTTCGGTCCAATGCAGGATCGGATGGATGCGCAAATGCGCACCCTGCGGCGGCGAGGCGTTGAAGTGATCCCAGAATTCCGGCGGCTGGTCGCGGACGTCCCATTCGCCTTCGAGGCCGCGCGGCGAGAACACGCGCTCCTTGGCGCGCGTTGCCTCTTCGTCGCGGCGGATGCCGGCGATCAATCCGTCAAAGCCGAATTTATTGAGCGCGAGCTTCAGGCCCTCGGTCTTGCGTGCGGCGGAGCGCGCGGCCGGCGGCAGGGTCGGGTCGACGCTGTCGATCGGCGGGCAGGGCTCGACGCGCAGGTCGAGGTCCCATTCCTTGCCGAAGCGATCGCGGAACGCATACATCTCCGGAAACTTCTTGCCGGTGTCGACATGTAGCGCCGGGAACGGGACCCGGCCGAAGAACGCCTTGCGCGCCAGCCAGATCATCACATTGGAGTCTTTGCCGAGCGACCACAGCAGCGCGAGCTTCTTCAGCCGGGCGAACGCCTCGCGCAGAATGTAGATGCTCTGCGCCTCCAGCTCATCGAGATGATCCATGGACGGGGGGGCCTGATTGGCAGGAATCCCCGGCACGGAAGATGCACTGCGAAGGGCTGCGGACCGCGTTCCGGCAGCGGCGGATTCGTTGTCGAGAAGATGCATCTCTTGGCCTTGGCCTGTGGAGTTGAAAATTCTAAAGTTGCGCTGCAATAGAGAAGAAATAATTTTCTCTTTGCTGGGCTTGATCGAGAGATAAATAGAAAATAATTTCAGTCAACCCCCAAATTGGGGAAGCGAGTGTCTGATGCGATATCTGCCGGTGTTTCTGGATCTGCAAAGCGGCAAGGTGCTGCTCGTTGGAGCGGGCGAGCTCGTGCGCGCCAAGCTGCGGCTGCTCGCCGCTGCCGGCGCCGCGGTTCGCTGGTACGCGACCGACGGTGATCATGAGCTCGCCGGCATCGCGGCGGAGGACGCCGCGCGCATCGAGCGCGCCGAGGGCGATCCGCTCGCAGCCGATCTGTCCGATGTCATCGCGGTGCTCTGCGCCGGCGCAGGCGAGGTCGGTGTTGCGATGTCGGTCCGCGCCAAGGCGATTGGCCTGCCGGTCAACGTGATGGACGACCTCGTGCACTCCACCTTCATCATGCCTGCGATCGTCGATCGCGGCGATGTCGTGGTCGCGGTCGGAACCGGCGGCACATCGCCGGTCGTGGCGCGTCGCATCCGCGAGAAGATCGAGGCGGTGGTGCCGGCGCGGATCGGAGATCTCGCGGGTTTCATCGGACACTTTCGTAAATCGATCCATGCTCGCATCGAAGAGTTTCCGCTGCGCCGCCGGTTCTGGGAGCGCATCGTCGACGGCCCGATCGGCGCGTTGGTGCTGGCCGGCCGCAAGGACGAGGCCGAGCAGGCGTTGAACGCGATCGCGAATCCCGCCGCATTCGCCGGCGCGAACCTGGACGGCAAAGCCATCGGCCATGTGACGCTGGTCGGCGCCGGTCCGGGCGATCCGGACCTGCTCACCGTGAAGGCGCTGCGCGCGCTGCAGGACGCCGACGTCGTGTTCTATGACGAATTGGTGTCACCAGAAATTCTCGACCGCATCCGGCGCGATGCCGCGCGGATTCCGGTCGGCCGCCGCATCGGCAAGCCGGGCATCGGCCAGGACGCGATCAACCGCCTGATGATCGAGGCGGCGCAGTCGGGCCAGCGCGCGGTGCGGCTGAAGGGCGGCGATCCCTTTGTGTTCGGCCGCGGCGGCGAGGAAATCGAGGCGCTGCGCGATGCCGGCGTCGCCTACTCCATTATTCCCGGGATCTCCGCCGGTCTGGGCGCGGCCGCGCAGTTCGAGGTGCCGCTGACCTTCAGGCACGAGGCGCTGCGCATCACCTTCCTGACCGCGCACAAGGCGCGCGATGCCGAAGTCGTCGACTGGTCGGTGCTGACCGACACCAAGATGACCGTCGTCGTCTACATGGGCATGACCGCGGCGCCCTCGATCCGCGAAGGCCTGCTCGCCGCCGGCCGCTCGCCGGAGACGCCGGTCGGCGTGTTCGCGCGCGTGACGCGGCCCGACGCCAAGGCCGCGGTCGGAACGCTGGCGCGGCTGCCCGAGCTGGTCAAACAGGTCGATGGCGGTCCCGCCGTCCTCATCATCGGCGACGTGGTCGCGCATTCCGCGCCGTGGAGCCGATCCAACGTCACCCAACTGTTCTCCAACCAGATGTTCTCCGAACTGCTGAAAGCTGCCGAATGACCTCTCCGCTCGAACAGAAGAAAATCAGGATCACAGGCCCCTCGATGGTGACCGCCAACCGGACCTGGGATGGCGCTGTCGTGTACCGAACCGCCAAGCAAGGCTGGTCCACCGAACTCTCCGACTCTGCGATCGTGACCACGTCTGACGAGGCCCGCGCGCTGCTGGCTGAAGCCACCGCCGACGACGTCGGCGCGGTCGGCCCCTATATCGCGCCGGTCGAGCTCAAGGACGGCGGCAAGGTCAAGCCCGGCAACCTTCGCGAACATATCCGCGCCAAGGGCGTCACCATCGATCTCCAGGTCCCCGCGTAAGGCGCGCCGGCGTAAGGCTCATCGAACATGTATGCTTATGACGAACTCGACCGCACGCTGATCAACGAGCGTGTTTCGGAATTCCGCGATCAGGTGAAGCGCCGCCTTTCCGGCGAGCTCACCGAGGACGAATTCAAGATCCTGCGCCTGCAGAACGGCGTGTATTTGCAGCTGCACGCCTACATGTTCCGCGTCGCGATCCCATACGGCACGCTGTCGTCGAAGCAGCTGCGCCGGCTCGCCCATGTCGCGCGCCGCTACGACCGCGGCTATGGCCACTTCACCACGCGGCAGAACATCCAGTTCAACTGGATCAAGCTCGCCGAGCTGCCGGACGCGCTGTCCGATCTCGCCGAGGTCGGCATCCATGCGATGCAGACCTCCGGCAACAACATGCGCAACGTCACCTCGGACCAGTGGGCCGGCGTCGCGCCGGGCGAGATCGAGGATCCGCGGATCTGGTCGGAGCTGATCCGCCAGCACACCACGCTGCATCCGGAATTCTCGTTCCTGCCGCGCAAGTTCAAGATCGCGATCACCGCCGCAGAACATGATCGCGCCGCGATCAAGATCCACGACATCGGGCTGCGCCTGCACAAGAACGCCGACGGCGAGACCGGTTTCGAAGTGCTGGTCGGCGGCGGTCTCGGCCGCACCCCGTTCATCGCCAAGACCATCAAGCCGTTCGTCCCCGGCCGCGATATCCTCAGCTACATCGAGGCGATCCTGCGCGTCTACAACCAGTACGGCCGCCGCGACAACATCTACAAGGCGCGCATCAAGATCCTGGTGCACGAGCTCGGCATCGAGAAGTTCGCCAAGGAAGTCGACGAGGAGTGGAAGGCGATGGGCGATGTCGGGCTGACGCTCGATCACACTGCCATCGAGGAGGTCCGCTCGCGCTTCTCCTATCCGGCCTACGAAAAGCTGCCGCACATGCCGGACGAGCTGAAGCAGGCCGCCCACGACAAGCTGTTCGAGCGCTGGCGCAAGAACTCTGTGTCGGCGCACAAGGTGCAGGGCTATTCGATCGTGACGCTGTCGCTGAAGCCGGTCGGTGGCCCGCCCGGTGATGCCACCGCCGAGCAGATGGACGCGGTCGCCGACCTCGCCGACAAATATTCGTTCGGCGAGATCCGCGTCGGCCACGAGCAGAACCTGGCGCTGCCGCACGTCGCCAAGCGCGACCTGCCTGCGCTGTTCAAGGCGCTGGACCGCCTCGGCCTCGCGACGCCGAACGTCAATTTGGTGACCGACATCATCGCCTGCCCGGGGCTGGATTACTGCTCGCTGGCCAATGCGCGCTCGATCCCGATCGCGCAGGAGCTGACGCGCCGTTTCGCCAACCACGACACCGCCGACCTGATCGGCCGGCTGCACATCAATATCTCCGGCTGCATCAATGCCTGCGGCCATCACCATGTCGGCCACATCGGCATTCTCGGCGTCGAGAAGAACGGTGAGGAGTTTTATCAGATCACGATCGGCGGCCGCGCCGACGAGAACGCGCAGATGGGCACCCTGATCGGCCCGGCCGTTCCCTATGCGGAAGTCGCCGACGTGATCGAAGACATTGTCGAAGCCTATCTCGCGCTGCGCGACCGTCCCGAGGAATTGTTCGTCGACACGGTGAAGCGTCTGGGCGTCGAGCCTTTCAGGGAGCGCGTCTATGCCACTCGTTAAGCAGGGAAGACTGACCACCGATCTGTTCGTACATGTCGCCGACGGCGCCGAGCTGCCGGGTGACGGCGCAGTGCTGGTGACCGCCGAGCGCTTTCTCGCCGATCCGGAGGCGCTGCTGCGCCGCCCCGGCAAGCTCGGGGTGATCTGGCCGAACAACCGCAACCTCGACGAACTCGTGCCGCATCTCGATCGGCTGGCCTCGGTCGCGCTGGTGTTCCCGACCTTCCGCGACGGCCGTGCCTACAGCCAGGCCCGCCTGCTGCGCGAGCGCTATGGTTACGACGGCGAGCTGCGCGCCACCGGGCAGATCCTGCGCGACCAGTTCGTGTTCATGACGCGCGCCGGCTTCGACGCCTTCGAGGTGAAGAAGGATGCTGACGCCGACGCGTTCGCCCAGACCATGAAGCGTTATTCGGTGTTCTACCAGCCCACCGGCGACGGCCGCGTCACCGCGCTCAACCGCCGCATGCAGTTGCGTCACTCGGAGAGCGCCGGCCAGTGAGCACGCTTGCACCAGAGCTGACGGCACAGCCGAGCGGATTGCCGCCGGCGGATGCGCTCGATCGCGCGCTGCGCAAGGCGTCGCCCGCCGAGGTGATCGCGGCCGCGCTACAGACGGTCGGCCGCGAGAAGCTGGCGCTGGTGTCGTCGTTCGGCACCGAGTCCGCCGCGCTGCTCAAGGTGATGGCGGACGTCGATCCGGCGATCCCGGTGGTCTTTCTCGACACCGGCTGGCTGTTCGAGGAGACGCTGGCTTATCGTGACACGCTAATCAAGACGCTCGGCCTCACCGATGTGCGCTCGATCAAGCCCGATGAGCAGGCGCTGTCGCGCCTCGATCCGGACCGCGAATTGTGGTTCAGCGATCCCGACGCCTGCTGCCGCATCCGAAAGGTGGAGCCTTTGGCGCGCGCACTGAAGCCGTTCGCCGGCTGGATCAACGGCCGCAAGCGCTTCCAGGGCGGCGCCCGCGCCGACATCGCTGTTGTCGAGGACGACGGCGTCAGGCTGAAATTCAATCCGTTCGCCAACGTCTCGCGCGAGGAGATCGAGGCGATCTACACGCTCGGCGGACTGCCGCCGCATCCACTTGTCGCATCGGGATATCAGTCGGTCG
Source organism: Bradyrhizobium sp. B120 (assembly GCF_049075665.1). NCBI lineage: Bacteria > Pseudomonadati > Pseudomonadota > Alphaproteobacteria > Hyphomicrobiales > Nitrobacteraceae > Bradyrhizobium > Bradyrhizobium sp. B120. The sequence continues at coordinate 947,992 of NZ_CP185242.1, forward strand.
GGTGTATGCCTTGCTCGAGCCGGGCTGCAGCCGGCGAGGATGCGCGCGACGGCCGCTGGCGGGGCCGGGCGAAGACGGAATGCGGCATCCACACAATGAAATTGCCGTAGAGCGCTTCGCCAGATTGCAATGGTTCATCGCGATTTGGCGACGTGACAAAGCCTTCGCGGTGCGGCGGCTTCGTAGCACAAGCGCGCTGCGCCGCTGAAAACAAAGAAAACCGGTTTCGTTGACTTCGGGCCACTTCACCGTGAGTTATGTCTTGCGTGTTCCCTGACATGCTCAGGTTGAATGGAGACAGAAATGATCCGTCGTATGCTGCCGCTGGTCGCGGGATTGTTGTGGGCGAGCTCGGCCTTCGCGGCCGACTATTCGCTGCTCAACGTGTCCTACGATCCGACGCGCGAGCTCTATGTCGATTTCAACAAGGCGTTCGCCGCGGCCTATCAGAAGGAAACCGGCAAGAGCGTCGAGATCAAGCAGTCGCATGGCGGCTCGGGCTCGCAGGCGCGCTCGGTGATCGACGGATTGCAGGCGGATATCGTCACGCTGGCGCTGGCCTATGACATCGACGCGATCGCGGGCAAGGGCCTCATTGCCACCGACTGGCAGAAGCGGTTGCCGCTCAACGCCTCGCCCTATACCTCGACCATCGTGTTCCTGGTTCGCAAGGGCAATCCCAAGGGCATCAAGGATTGGGACGATTTGATCAAGCCCGGTGTTGCCGTGATCACGCCGAACCCGAAGACTTCGGGCGGCGCGCGCTGGAACTATCTCGCCGCCTGGGGCTATGCGCAGAAGAAGTTCGGATCAGTCGACAAGACGAAGAAGTTCGTCGCCGATCTCTATCAGAACGTCCCGGTGCTCGACACCGGTGCGCGCGGTTCGACCGTGACCTTCGTCGAGCGCGGTGTCGGCGACGTGTTGCTCGCCTGGGAGAACGAAGCCTTTCTGGCGCTGCGCGAATTCGGTCCGGACAAGTTCGAGATCGTGGCCCCGGCGCAGTCGATCCTGGCCGAGCCGCCGGTCGCCGTCGTCGACACGGTTGCCGACAAGAAGGGCACCCGCGCCGTCGCCGAAGCCTATCTGAAGTACTGGTACACCAAGGAAGGCCAGGAGATCGCCGCGCGCAACTCCTACCGGCCGCGCGATCCCGAGATCGCCAAGGAGTACGAAAAATCCTTCGCCAAGGTTGAACTTTTCACCATCGACGACGTTTTCGGTGGTTGGACCAAGGCGCAGAAGGAGCACTTCGCCGAGGGCGGCATCTTCGATCAGATCTACAAGAACTGATCGAGATATCGCGCTTTTGGTCGAACAGGGGGAATTGTGAGCACAGCGGTTGCAAGGCGCAGTAGCCTGCCGGGGTTCGGTCTCACCATGGGACTGACCCTGACATGGCTCTCCGTTATCATCCTGATTCCGCTGGCCGCGCTGTTCCTCAAGACGTTCGAGCTCAGCCTCGACCAGTTCTGGGGCATCGTCACCAGCCGCCGCACCCTGAACGCCCTGAAGATTTCGTTTGGGCTTTCGTTTGCGGCCGCGTGCGTCAATCTGGTGATGGGCACCATCATCGTCTGGGCGCTGGTGCGTTACCGTTTTCCGGGCCGGCGGTTGTTCGACGCCATCGTCGACATTCCGTTTGCCTTGCCGACCGCGGTTGCAGGCGTGGCGCTGACGCAGCTGTTTGCCCAGAAGGGCTGGCTCGGCGCGCCGCTCGCCGAGCTCGGCATCAAGGTCGCGTTCACGCCGATCGGCATCTTCATCGCGATGGTCTTCATCGGCATTCCCTTCGTGGTGCGCACGGTGCAGCCGGTGCTGATCGATCTCGATCCCGAGATCGAGGAGGCGGCCGCGAGCTTAGGGGCCAATCGCTGGCACACGGTGTTTCGCGTCATCCTGCCGAGCCTGATCCCGGCGCTTCTCACCGGCTTTGCGCTGGCCTTTGCCCGCGCCATCGGTGAGTACGGCTCGGTGATCTTCATCGCCGGCAACCTGCCGAACGTCTCCGAGATCGCGCCGCTGTTGATCGTGATCCGGCTGTCCGAGTTCCGCTACGCCGACGCCACCGCGATCGCGGTCGTGATGCTGGTGGCCTCGTTCCTGATCATCTTCCTGATCAACCGGCTGCAGCGCTGGGCGCAAGCCCGCATTCCCGTGCATTGAGGTTCGAGATGTCGATGCAGACGGGATTGGCGACCTCGACCACGCAACTGCGGACCTACGCACCCGCGACCGATGTCAGCGTTGCGGCCCCGGCGCCGCGGCTCGAGATCGCGCGCGCCGAGCCGGTCGCGGCGCGGCGCAACCCGCGCACCGAGCCGGGTCCGATCCGCCTCATTATCATCGCGCTGGCGATCGCCTTCCTCAGCATCTTCGTCGTGCTGCCGCTGGTCGTCGTGTTTGCGTCGGCCTTCTCGAAAGGCATCGTCGCCTATTTCGCGGCGCTGGCCGAGCCCGAGGCGCTCGCTGCGATCAAGCTGACGCTGCTGATCGCCGCGATCTCGGTCACGCTCAACCTCGTGTTCGGCGTGGTCGCGGCCTGGGCGATCTCGAAATTCGAATTCACCGGCAAGACCTTCCTGATCACGCTGATCGACTTGCCATTCTCGGTCTCGCCCGTGATCTCGGGTCTGGTCTTCGTGCTGCTGTTCGGCGCGCAGGGCTATTTCGGAACATGGCTGCAGGCGCACGACGTCCACATCCTGTTCGCGGTGCCCGGCATCGCGCTGGCGACGATCTTCGTCACCTTCCCCTTCGTGGCGCGCGCGCTGATCCCGCTAATGCAGGAGCAGGGCACCCAGGAAGAGGAGGCGGCGATCTCGCTCGGCGCCTCCGGCCTGCAGACCTTCTTCCGCGTCACGCTGCCGAACATCAAATGGGGCCTGCTCTACGGCGTCTTGCTCTGCAACGCGCGCGCGATGGGCGAGTTCGGCGCGGTGTCCGTGGTCTCCGGCCATATCCGCGGCGAGACCAACACGATGCCGCTCCTGGTCGAGATTCTCTACAACGAATATCAGTTCGTCGCCTCGTTCGCGATCGCGTCGCTGCTGGCGATGCTGGCGCTGATCACGCTGGTGGCGAAAACCGTTCTCGAGCGGCGGCTCGACGAGGCTGAGGTGCCCGATGGCGATTGAAGTCAAGAATATCGTAAAGAAGTTCGGTAGCTTTGCCGCGCTCGACAATGTCGATCTCAAGGTCGCCGACGGCGAGCTGCTGGCGTTGCTCGGCCCGTCCGGCTCCGGCAAGACCACGCTGCTGCGGATCATCGCAGGGCTGGATTGGCCTGACTCCGGCGAGGTCGCGATCGACGGCGAGAATGCGCTGTCGCGCGGCGCCAGCGAGCGTCAGGTCGGCTTCGTGTTCCAGCACTACGCGCTGTTCCGCCACATGACGGTGTTCGAGAACGTCGCGTTCGGCCTGCGCGTGCAGCCGCGCGCGATCCGCAAGGACGAGGCGACGATCCGCGCCCGCGTCAAGAACCTGCTCGATCTGGTGCAGCTCGACTGGCTCGCCAACCGCTATCCGAGCCAGTTGTCCGGCGGTCAGCGTCAACGCATTGCGCTGGCCCGCGCGCTTGCGATCGAGCCGCGGATCCTGCTGCTCGACGAGCCGTTCGGCGCGCTCGATGCCAAGGTGCGCAAGGAGCTCAGGCAATGGCTGCGCTCGCTGCACAACGAGATCCACGTCACCTCGATCTTCGTTACCCACGACCAGGAGGAGGCGCTCGAAGTCGCCAACCGCGTGGTGGTGATGGACAAGGGCAAGATCGAGCAGATCGGCTCGCCCGGCGAGGTCTATGACAACCCGGCGACCGCCTTCGTGCACGGCTTCATCGGCGAATCCATCGTGCTGCCGGTCGATGTGGCCGGCGATGCCGTCCGGCTCGACGGTCGTCCCCTGAACATTCCGGCCCTGGGCGCGGCGTCCGGCGCGGCCAAGCTGTTCGTCCGCCGCCACGACATGGCGGTCGGCCCGGCGGGAACCGGGGCGCTGGAAGGCGCCATCCGGCATGTCCGCTCGTTCGGTCCGATCCAGCGCGCCGAGGTGGCCCTCGCGGGGAGCGAGGGCAGGACCGTGATCGAGATCGACGCCCCCCGCGACCGCGAGCTGCAGGCCGGCGAAATCGTCTCGCTGCAGCCCCGCCGCTACCGGATCTTTGCCGCCCAGGATTAGGGCCGTAGCCCGGATGAAGCGCAGCGAAATCCGGGGGCGTTCCGCGGATGGGCTGCCCCGGATTACGCTCCGCTCCATCCGGGCTACGCGGCCGCGCGGCGTCCCCGGAGATCGGTGGCTATTGATGGCCAAAAGTTAGCCCCTGTTCACCATTCAGCCACGGTTGGTATGCAACAACGGCGGGCCAACCTTGGGGGTTTTCAGTAGTGAAACGGACGACGGTCGCCCTGTTCGGGCTTCTGGTGCTTGCCGGCTGCGGCACAGACACCAAAATCCCGGAAGAACCGGCCATGTATCTCAATATGGCGCAGCCCGGTGCCGTGCTGGACAGCCAGGCCGCCGCGATCATGTTTTCGCAGTACCGCCAGAACAATGGCCTCGGCACCGTGGTGGTGGACCCGGACCTGACCAGGCTCGCCGAGCAGCAGTCGCAGGCGATGGCCGCCCGCAACAAGATGGACCATGACGTGAAGGCCCCGCTCGGCAAGCGGCTGGAGGCCGGCGGCTACCCGGCGACGGTTGCGGTCGAGAACATCTCGGCCGGCTATCACACGCTCGCGGAGGCATTTTCGGGCTGGCGCGATTCACCGCCGCACAAGGCCAACATGCTCAAAAGCGGTGTCACAAAAATGGGCATCGCGGCCGTTTATGCTCCGAATACCAAATACAAGGTGTTCTGGACGCTCATTTTGGCGGCAACCTGATCTCGATAAATTCCGCGTGATCTCCCCTCCATATCTCGTTGATTGACGCGGCTGCGAACAGCCGCCACGGTGCGCCCTCAAGTCATTTCGAACCGAACGGTTACGAATGGATACTTCGGATTCCGCGCCCGGCTCGACGCCGGCGCAAGGGCAGCGTGTGCTGGTTCTTCAGGGCGGCGGTGCGCTCGGCTCCTATCAGGCCGGCGCCTTTCAGGCGCTCTGTCATGCAGGCTTCGAGCCGGAATGGATCGCCGGCATCTCGATCGGCGCCATCAATGCCGCGATCATCGCCGGCAACGAGCCGGACAAGCGCGTGCCGCGGCTCAAGGAATTCTGGGAGATGGTATCGGCGCCGGTGCCCTGGAATCCGGTCTCCAAGCATGAGCGCGCCCGCTCGCTGTTCAACGAAACCAGCGCCGCCATCATCGCGACCTTCGGCGTGCCCGGCTTCTTCACGCCGCGGATTCCGCCGGCGCCGCTGTGGCCGCCCGGCACTTCGCAATCGCTGAGCTATTACGACACGGCGCCGCTGAAGAAGACGCTGGAGCGGCTGGTCGACTTCGATCGCATCAACGATCTGAGGACCCGGCTGTCGGTCGGCGCGGTCGGCGTCACCTCGGGCAATTTCCGCTATTTCGACAATTACGAGTTCAAGAAGCTCGGCAAGAAGATCGGCCCCGAGCACATCATGGCCTCGGGCGCGCTGCCGCCGGGCTTTCCCGCCGTCGTGATCGAGGGCGAGCATTACTGGGACGGGGGCATCGCCTCCAACACCCCGCTCGACTTCGTGCTCGATGAGGAGACCAGCCGCGATCTCCTGATCTTCCAGGTCGACCTGTTCAGCGCGCGCGGACCGTTGCCCGAGACGTTGCTGGAAGCCGCCGAGCGCGAAAAGGACATCCGCTATTCCAGCCGGACGCGGATGAACACCGACAAGAACAGGCAGATCCACAACGCCCGCATGGCGGTGCGCGACCTGATCGGCAAGCTGCCCGATTACCTGAAGAACGATCCGTCGGTCGAACTGCTGCGCAAGGCGTCCAAGGAGAACACCGTCACGGTGGTTCACCTGATCTACAAGAGCAAGAACTACGAGACCTCGTCGAAGGACTACGACTTCTCCCATGTCGCGATGGTCGAGCACTGGGGCGCGGGCGTCCGCGACGTGCATTTGTCGATGCGTCACAAAGAATGGCTAGAACGGCCGCAGTCCGGGGAAACCATGGTGACTTACGACCTCACGGGGGATGAACCCACGCCCCCCGCAAGCAAATAGGAGCGAAGAACAATGGGTACGTTGACAGGCAAGACCGCCGTTGTGACCGGCTCGACCAGCGGCATCGGATTGGCTTATGCGCGCGCCTTCGCCGGCGCCAATGTCGTCATCAACGGCATGGGCGTTCCGGCCGACATCGAGAAGGAGCGTTCCGGCATCGAGACCGACTTCAAGGTCAAGGCGGCCTATTCGCCGGCCGACATGACCAAGCCGGCCGAGATCGCCGACATGATCGCGCTCGGTGAGAAGACCTTCGGTTCGGTCGACATCCTCGTCAACAATGCCGGCATCCAGTTCGTGTCGCCGATCGAGGAATTCCCGCCGGAGAAGTGGGAAGCGATCATCGCGATCAATCTGTCGTCGGCGTTCTACGGGATTCGCGCCGCGGTGCCCGGCATGAAGAAGCGCGGCTGGGGCCGCATCATCAACACGGCTTCCGCGCACTCGCTGGTCGCCTCGCCGTTCAAGTCGGCCTATGTCTCGGCCAAGCACGGCATCGCCGGCCTCACCAAGACCGCCGCGCTCGAGCTGGCGCAGTTCAAGATCACCTGCAACTGCATCAGCCCGGGCTATGTCTGGACGCCGCTGGTCGAGCACCAGATTCCGGAGACCATGAAGGCGCGCAACATGACCAAGGAGCAGGTCATCAAGGACGTGCTGCTCGCCGCCCAGCCGACCAAGGAGTTCGTCACCTCCGAGCAGGTCGCAGCGCTGGCGCTGTTCCTGTGCGGCGACGACGCCGCGCAGATCACCGGCGCCAATCTCTCGATCGACGGCGGCTGGACCGCGGAGTAGTTTTCCGGCGGGATTTGCCGCAGGATTTGTCAACTAGAGCAAAGCCGGCCCTGATTGGATCAGGGCCGGCTTTTGCTTTTATGCATCCGACAAACGCGGTCTCACTTATTGTCCACTTCAAACCCTCGGGCCGAGGCATCTTTTCGAAGATCGTCACGGAGAGTGGCGAGGTGGCGCTCCAACGCATCGACGTCGGGGCGATCATACGGATTGAATTTCTCATAGAGCAGGTCGGCCAGCGCCCGCCGGGTCTTGTCGTCGGCCAGTGTCGCAATCTCGGACGAGAGCCGCGGCGATGGGCGAATAGATATCGGCCTTACCGAACACGATATCGGTGTATGGGTGATCGCCTGGCTTACCGTTAGGCATCCGGCTTGCTTTCTCTCGGAGGATTTGGCTTCTCAGCCACCAGCCGCTGCATGCTCTCCACGATGTCGATCTCATCCGCGCTCGAGCCGGCGTCGGGGGTGGCTTCGATGGAAGTTATCACGGCCTCGCTTATCTGCAGCTCATCGTCGGAAGCGACGTGCTGGTGGGCCTGGAATGCGTTTTCGATCGCGGTTGCCAGCGACAGCAATTCTTCCTGCGCCGCCTTCGGCCAGGATTGCACGCGATCAAACAATTCCTTCAGGTCGGCGGCGCTCATGACGGCAAAATATACACCGCATCCGGCGGAAAGCTACGGCTCCGACCGGGCCTTCCCGAACGCCAGCACGTGCAGCCCGAGGCGCGAGCGCACCACGTAGAACAGCAGGATGGTCTCGAAGATCAGCGACAGCGAGGTCGAGGCGGCGGCACCCATGCCGCCATAGCGCGGCACCAGCGCCATGCAGAGCCCGACATTCATGAAGAACGACACCGCGTAGGCGGTGGCGCAGATGCTCTGGTGGCCGAGCATGTTCAACAGCCGTTCCACAGGCCCGATTGCCGAGCGCACCACGAGGCCGATCGCGGCGACGAACATGATGCTGTAGCCGTCGACGAATTTCGGGCCGAACAGCCACAGCAGCGGCTTGCCGAAGGCGAGCAGGGCGATGGTTGCGAGCAACGAGGGCCAGAACGTCCAGCTGATGGCGTGCGCGACATAGGCCGACAGCCGCTCCTTGTCGCCGAGCGCATTGTATTCGGCGAAGCGATGTGCCGTCGTCGCCGACATCGCGTAGTGCACGAACGACACCAGCGCCAGCGTCTTCACCACGGCGAAGTAGATGCCGACCTCCTCGGAGGAGCGGAATTGCTGCAGCATCAGCACATCGGTGTAGCCGAGCAAGAGATAGAAGCTCTCGACCAGCATGATCGGCAGCGAGATCGCGAACCAGCCCCTGACGTCGTAGGTCTTCTCGCCCGGCCCGAGATGGGCTTTGAGGCGGCGGTTCAGCACGATCATCTGGCCGATCGCCGCGATATACACCGCCGCGGCGCTCGCGATCATCGCAGCCGTCGCGCCGAGATTGAGGCCGAGCGCCAGCGCGCCGGCGGTGAGCGCGATGATCAGTCCCTGCCGCACGATGAACTGCGGCATCAGGCCGAGCTGCATCCAGTCATGCGCGCGCGAGATGCCGTCCTGGGTGTTGGCGACCACGAAGGGCGGCAATGTCAGGCAGCCGATATAGAGCGGCACCACCGCATTGGCATCGATCCAGGGCGAGGCGAGGTGGATCACGCCGGCGAGCAGCAGCGCGACCGTGCTGGACGCGGCAAGCACCACCCAGCGGCCGCCGGAGAGGAAGCCGCGCAGCGCGGCGAGGTCGCCGCGCGCGCGATATTCCGGGATGATCTTCTGCGAGGACGGCGCGATGCCGAAATCCATGGTGCTGCCGAGCAGCAGCACCCAGGTCCAGACATAGACATAGATGCCGTAGTCCGAGCCGCTCATCCAGCGCGCCAGCAGGATCTGCGCGAGATAGGCGATGGCGGCGCTGACGACGCGGATGACGAAGATCATACCGGCGAGGCGCTTGGTGACCGACGCCTCCTTGGTGCCGCCGAGCAGGCGCGCAGCGAGGCCGCGCAGGCGTGCGGCCGGACCCGATGGCGCAGGGGTTGCGGGTTGTGCTTCCATCACAGCCAAGGCGGAAAATTCCTAAAGCGCCGCAAGGCGGCAATGGCCCCCGATCTATCAACGAAACGTTAAGATTGGGTTGGGTGACGGATGTTCCCATCTTGCGTCATCTCGGCCTAGTGCGCGATTGCGCACGGGAGCCGGGACGACGCTGCGCCGTCAGTTCAAATTGATATTGAATTCGTAGCTTTTGTCGCCGCCGACCAGCGTCAGCTTCAGCGCTGCGCCGTCCGCTTTGGCACCCGGCGGCAAGCCGTCGAGCTCGAACGAGAAGCGCTTCACGCCCGGCGGCGCGTGCTCGACGAGCTTGGGGACGGGCAGCGCCCAGTCGGGCGTCGGTCCCTCGACGAACAGGCTGAGGTCCTTGGACTCGGGCGCCGCGACATCGACCAGCACGTTGTTGCCGTCGCGCTTGACGTCGCGGATCGTGAACGGGGTGGGGTCGCCGATATTGGCGGGCTTCGGCACCGCGTTGAGCGCTTCGGACAGCGCGGCGTCTTCGGTCGAGGCGACGCTGGCGAACGCAAGCTCGGCCTTCGCTTCCACCGGGACGCACAGCTTCTCGCACACCGCGTAGTTGATGTCGGCGCGCAGCACCAGCGGCTTGTCGGGATTCTTTGCGACGATGCGCAGCGGCAGCACCACCTGGTGCTTGTAGCCGAGCGAGGTACCTCCGGCGCCGTCGTCGAACTGGCGCGGCGCCGGCCACATCACCGTGACCGCATCGACATTGTCCGATTTGGAGAAATCGAACCGCGGCGGCACACCGGAATCGCCCGGCGTGCGCCAGTAGGTTTTCCAGCCGTCCTGCAACTGGATAGCGATGCCGCCGAGCAGCACCGCGCCGCTGCGCGATCCCGCCAGCAGCCTGACCGCCGAATGCGTGTCCTGCTGCCACGGCGAGGCGTCGTCGGCGCGGGCCTCCGTCGCCACGGATGCGACGGAAAACAAGGCGGCGACGGCAAATGCGGCACGCATGGGAACTGTGACGATCATGAGACGTCTTTACCTGCAACTTTCGTTGCAAACCATTGAATTGCTTGTGATGCATCGCCGCACTGCGGCCGAAGGTTGATTGACAGAACCGCGACCCAATATCAGGATGCCAAATCAGCAGGAAAGGCCTTTGCGGATGCGCCCTGAAGGCAAAACAGGCAAGACTCGCAAGACCGCCGCCGGAAGAAGCCCGGCCGTCGGTCCCCATGCCACCGAAGATGGCTATCTCGATGGCCAGATGCTGATCGCGATGCCTGTCATGAACGACCCGCGCTTCGAACGCTCCGTGATCTACATGTGCGCGCATTCCTCCGAGGGGGCGATGGGGATCATCGTCAACCGCCCGGCCGGCAGCATCGATTTCCCGGGGCTACTGGTGCAGCTCGACATCATCGAGAAGTCGGACCAGATCACGCTGCCCGAAAATGCCGAGATGATGAAGGTGATGAAGGGCGGCCCGGTCGACACCGGGCGCGGCTTCGTGCTGCATTCCAGCGACTTCTACATCCAGGATGCGACGCTGAACATCGACGACGGCATCTCGCTCACCGCGACCGTGGACATCCTCAAGGCGATCGCCAAGGGCTCAGGCCCCAAGCACGCGATCCTCGCGCTGGGTTACGCCGGCTGGGCGCCGGGCCAGCTCGAGAACGAGATCCAGCACAATGGCTGGCTGCATTGCGACGCCGATCCGGAGCTGATCTTCGGCACCGATGTCGACGAAAAATACGCGCGCGCCCTGCGCAAGATCGGCATCGAGGCCGGCATGCTGTCGAACGACGCCGGGCACGCGTAGCGCCACACCCACGGTGTCGTCCCTGCGAAAGCAGGGACCCATAACCACAACACGTTGTGGCGACGCCGCGCTGGGGCCACAGCCTTCGCCATCACATGCATTCGTGGTTATGGGTCCCGGGTCGCGCTTCGCTTGCCCGGGACGACGGCCGTGGGATTGGCTGCGACCACGCCTCCATCTCGGTGTCGTCCCTGCGAAAGCAGGGACCCATAACCACAGGACGTTGTTGCGACGCCGCGCTGGGGCCGCAGCGTCGCGCAACACGACGCCCTGTGGTTATGGGTCCCGGGTCGCGCTTCGCTTGCCCGGGACGACGGCAGTGATTTTGGCTACGACCGCGCCTCCATCTCGGTGTCGTCCCTGCGAAAGCAGGGACCCACAACCACAGGGCGTCGTGGCGACGCCGCGCTGGGCCGCAGCGTCGCGCAACACGACACCCTGTGGTTATGGGTCCCGGGTCGCGCTTCGCTTGCCCGGGACGACAGCCGTGGGTTTGGCTGCGACCGCGCCTCCATCTCGGTGTCGTCCCTGCGAAAGCAGGGACCCATAACCCCAACATGCAGTTATGACACCGCGCTGGGGCCACAGCGTCGCGCCACAACGACGCCCTGTGGTTATGGGGCCCGGGTCGCGCTTCGCTTGCCCGGGACGACGGCGGTGGGTTTGGCTACGACCGCGCCTCCATCTCGGTGTCGTCCCTGCGAAAGCAGGGACCCATAACCTCAGGACGTTGTTGCGACGCCGCGCTGGGGCCGCAGCGTCGCGCAACACGACGCCCTGTGGTTATGGGTCCCGGGTCGCGCTTCGCTTGCCCGGGACGACAGCCGTGGGTTTGGCTACGCCAGCGGTGGGTTGGCTACGATGGCGGCGCCCGCTACTCCGCCGCCTCCTGCGCCACCGTCGGCTGGGTGCCGGCTACGGTGGCGCGGCGCATGTCGCGGGGCTGCGACTGGTCGTAGCGGCGCACGCGGTGCACGGTCTGGCGGTTGTCCCACATCACGAGATCATGCACCGTCCATTTGTGCACATAGACGAATTCCGGCTGCGTGGCGTGCTCGGTGAGATCGCGCAGCAGCAGCCGCGCCTCGGGCATGCTCATGCCCCTGACGGCGCCGGCATGCGAGGACAGATACAGCGATCTGCGGCCGTGCACCGGGTGGGTGCGCACCAAGCGCTGCAGCACCGGCTTGAACATCTCCTTCTCCTCGTCGGTATAGTCGAGGAAGCCGAGCGAGCCGCGCGAATACATCAGCGAGTGCTCGCAGATCATGTCGTCGATCTCGGCCTTGGTCTCGTCGTCGAGTGCGTCATAGGCGGCGCGCATGTCGGCGAACTCGGTGTTGCCGCCCTTCGGGTTGACGATGCGCGCCGACAGCAGCGAGAATTTCGCGGGGATCGGCCGGAACGAGCTGTCGGAATGCCACAGGCAGTTGCCGAGATTGAACAGGTGGGTGCGGTGATCCTTCGGCAGCGGCTTGCCGTCCTTGCCGAGATTGGAGACATCGTTGAGCCCGGAGGAGAGGCGATAGTCTTCCTTCTTGGTCACCGTGCCGCCGCGCGCGTTCTCGCGCTCGCCGAAGTTCAGCGCGAACGCCATCTGCTGCTCGTCTGATATGTCCTGGCCGTGGAAGATGAGCACGGCGTATATGTCCATGCCGGCCTCGATGTCGACGGCTTCCTGCTTCGTCAGCGGCTTGCGCAGATCGACGCCCGAGACCTCGCCGACGAAATGCTTGTGAAGCTGCCGGATCAGGACCGTCATTGGCGCATCTCCCCGTATCCCGCGGGCGGTTGTCCCGCTTCGTTTGACGAGAAGGCTACTCCCGGCGCGCGCCCTGTCAACGCTTCGCGACCAGACGCGGGTCAGGCATTCCGCGCCATCAATCCGCCGTCGACGGGAATCACCGCGCCGGTCAGGAACGATGCGGCGGGCAGGCACAGGCTCAGCGTCATGTGCGCGACCTCTTCCGGATCGCCGTAGCGCGCAAGTGCGGTGCGGCGCTTGGCGTAGATCGTCTTGTGCTCCTCGGAGATGCGGTCGGTGATGGCGGTGCGGATCGGGCCCGGGCAGATGCAGTTCACCGTGATGCCTTCGCGTCCCAGTTCCACGGCGAGCGAGCGGGTCAGGCTGGTGACGCCGCCCTTGGCCGCGGAGTAGGGGCTGTGCAGGCCTGTTGCACCCAGAGCTTCCGTGGAGGCGATGTTGACGATGCGCGGCGATCGCGACTTGCGCAGATACGGCAGTGCGGCGCGGATGATGCGCGGATGCGCCGTCAGCATCACCGCGATGCCCTTGGCCCAGGCGTCTTCGTAACCGGGATCGTCGATCGCCACGCGCACCGAGATGCCGGCATTGTTGACGATGATGTCGAGCCCGCCGAAATGCGCGGCGACATCGTTGACGACCCTGGTGATGGCGTCGCGATCGCTGACGTCGAGCGTCCAGGGCTTTGCCGAGCCGCCGCTTGCTGCGATTTCCTTCGCTACCGCTTGCGTGCCTTCTTCGGTCAGATCAGTGACCGCGACATTGGCGCCTTCATCGGCGAACACGCGGGCCGTGGCGCGGCCCATGCCGCTGGCGGCACCGGTGACGAGAACGGTGAGGCCCTTCACCGAGCGGCTGAGCTGTTTGAATTCGGACACGACGGACCTCCCAATTGCTTTTTTGCGTTGTGAGACATGCAACGCTGGCACCGATCGGCAGAGAGGTCAAACCAGCGATCCCTCATCGCCGGGCGCGCAGCGCGTTAACGCAAGTTTCTCCGTTGGCTTTTCGAAAAGGATCATGCTCAATCAAGAAAACAGCAACAACGGAGGAACGCGATGAACGAACTCGATTTCGGCGGCAAGCAGATACTGGTGGTCGGCGGCTCCAGCGGCATCGGCAACGGCATCGCGCAGGCGTTCCGCGCCAAGGGCGCGCGCGTTGCCGTGTACGGCACCCGCGCGCAGGCGAGCGACTATTCCGTAGAAGAAGGCTCGCATCTCGATGGCCTTGACTATGCGCAGCTCGACGTCAGCAATTCGCAGGCGATCGAAAGCCTCACGCCGTCGTTCGATCGGCTCGACGTGCTGGTGCTGGCGCAAGGTGCGGTGATTTACCGCCGCGGGGAATTCCAGATGGAAGGTTTCCGCAAGGTGATGGAAGTCAATCTGATGAGCCTGATGGCCTGCGCCACCAAATTCCACGCGATGCTGAGCGCAGCTAAGGGATCGCTGATCATCGTGAGCTCGACCGCAGCCTATCATTCCACCATGGGCAATCCGGCCTACAACGCCTCGAAGACCGGCGCGGTCGGTCTGACCCGCACGCTCGGCGAGGCCTGGGCGGAGAACGGCATCCGCGTCAACGGCATCGCGCCGGGCCTTGTCGACACCAAGATGACCAAGGCGACGACGGCGAATCCAAAGCGGCTCGAAGGCGCCCTCGAGCGCATTCCGCTGAAGCGTCTCGGCACGCCCGCCGACATGGCCGGCGCCGCGCTGTTCCTGGCCTCGCCGCTCGCGTCCTACGTCGTCGGCCAGACCATCATCGTCGATGGCGGGCTGATCCTTTAGCTCCAGGAACTTGCGCGAGGTTCGGCGGTTGGCTCCCTGACAGTTCAGGGAGCACTTGTGATGGACAAAGATCGGATTTTCGGAACGGCGAAGGAATTCGCGGGCAAGGCCGAAGGCGCCGTCGGCGATGCGACCGGCGATGCGCAGACCCAGGCGTCGGGCCGCGCGCGCGAAGCCGCAGGCGCGGTGCAGGATCTCTATGGGCAGGCCAAAGACGCCGCGCGCGACGCCGCCGACACCGCGGTCAACTACGCCAAGGATACGTTCAAGGACGCCTATGAGAACCGCGGCGAGACCATCCGCGGCGGGCAGAAGGCGATGGCGCAAACGGTGCGGGACAATCCGCTCGGATCGCTCCTGATCGCCGGCGGCATCGGCTTTGCGCTGGCGCTGTTGATGACGCGCCCGCCGCGCCGCCCGTTGTCGTCACGCTGGCGCTACTACGGTTGAGCTGCACGACAAAATCGTAGGGCGGGTTAGCGTTAGCGTAACCCGCCATTCTCTCCGCACACACGACTCATCGCGTACACGACATCGGCGGGTTACGGCTTCGCCTAACCCGCCCTACGATTTTGCCATGATCTGAACGCGCGCGCGTCGCGCGCGCCTACTGCCAGGGATTCCCCGGCACCGCGGCACGTTGTCCGACGTTGCGCGGCGGACGCGGCGGCGGGGCGACCAGCGGGCGCTGCTGCTGCGGCGCGCCGAATCCGAAGATGTCACGCAGCCACGGCTGCGTCTGTGGCTGCTGTTGCGGCTGGGCCTGGGCCGGACGGAACACGCGCCTCGGCGGCTTCGGCGCGGTGATGATCGAGCCGTCGGGCGCGATCGCCGTGGTCGAAGGCGGCGGATTGGCAGGGCCACCCGCTGGTGCGGCCGGCGTGGTCGCAGCAACCGGCACGTCGCCCTTGGCCTGCTCGCGCCCCATCTCGCGGCGCGGCCAGGCGAAATCATCGGCGCGGCCGGCCGGCGGCGCCAAGGCCTCGCCTTTCACTAGCGTGCGTGCGGCGAGCGCATCGACGGCGGCGGGCCGCGAGCCCGGTCCGCCGAGCAATTGATCGGTGCCGACCGTGGAGGCGACCAGCGGCAGCACGGGTCCAGCCAGCGGTCGCGGCGCGGGCTTGCCCGGCTCGGTGCTGGTCTCGGGCGTTGCCGGTTCGCTCGGCAGCGCGATCGGGCCGGTGCGCACCGCGAGCAGGCGGGTCACCTCGCGCTCGACATAGTGCGCGAGCTTGCGCGCGCCGGCCTTGGTGAAGAACACGCCGTCATCGGAGCGCAGCTTGCGCGGCTGGCCTTCGAAGTCCGGGCCCTTCGGCATGAAGCGGCCGGCCTCGTCGACAAAGCCGTCCCAGACGTCGACATAGGTGATGCCGGCCTTGCCGGCGCCGTCGCGATAGAGCGCGTCGAGGAACAGCATGTCCGACGTGCCCTTCTGGCCGCGGATCGCGGGCAGGCCGACCCACAGCACCGGCACACCCTTGCTCTTCAGCACGTTGATCAGCTCCTCGATCTTCTTGCCGTAGAGCTCGACCCAGCGGTCGTCGCGGAAGTCATAGAGGCCATTGGGCGAGCGCGCGGTCTTTTCCGGCGCGGCCTGCGAGTCGGTGTCGGCGTCGTCGGCCGGCAGCTCGGCATCGGCCGGCTTGCTGTCGGCCTTGGCGTCAGCCTTGCCATCAGTCTTGCCGTCGGTCTTGGCGGCGGCATCGGGCTTGTCACCGGGCTTTGCGTCCGGTTTGGCGCGCGCGTCCTTTTTCTCGTCCTTCTTGTCGACCTTCTTCTCCACGACCGGTTCGCGGATCGAGGTGCGGTCGTTGAGGCCGAGCATCACAACGATGGCGTCGGGGTTCTCGGTGGCGAGAATGCCCTTGGCGGCCGCAGCCCAGTCCGCCGGATCGCCCTTGGGCTGATAGCGGATCAGGCCGGAGACCGTCTTGTGCTTGCGGATCACGCCCATGTCGGGCTGGTCGGAATAGGCATCTTCCAGGCCGTAGGCGAGCCAGTCGGCCATGGCGTCGCCGATCACAAGCACGTTGCGCTCGGCCGCGGCTTCGCGCTTGGCCGGCGGTGGAGCGCGCGAGAAATCCTCGCGTGGCCGCTGCGGCTGTGATGATTGCGGCTGCTGCTGGAATGGCGCGAAGAAATCGCCCCCGAACCAGCCGCCACCGCCACCGCCACCGTGCTGCGGCGGAGCGCGGCGCTGCGGTTGCGGCGGTCCACCACCGAAGCCGGGGAAGCCGAAGAACTGCGCCGAAGCGGGCTCGGCAATGCCGATCAACAGCGCAAGCGCCACCGTCAGCGCGACCAGCGGACCGGCTTCGGTGAGTAGGCGCAGGAAGGATTTCGGCTTCGCCATCGAGTTCGTCGCAATGATCAGGAAGTACGTGAGCATATTAGCGGAATCGGGCCGCAAGCGGGCAGCTTTTCCACCATAAATCGGGTGCCTCCGGCCGCCGTCAAGTCGCCGGGCAAATATCGGATTTCACGGTTAGTTTTGGGGGGAGGGGCAAGTACCTCGTCCGGGTTCGCTTCGCGCCCCGGAATGACATCGTTGAGCTGTAGCCCGGATGGAGCGAAGCGTAATCCGGGATCAGACGAGCCGCATGGTGAGAACCCCGGATTTCGCTGCGCTTCATCCGGGCTACGGCAGCCTGTGACCTCGGCCTACCGCCCCCGCAGCCGCTCCAGCACCTCGGCGGTGGCAAAGCCGTCGGCGGGCGCCCCGATCGAGACCTGGAAGCCGCGCAGCGCCTCGCGGGTCTGGCCGCCGAACTGGCCATCGGGCGTGCCCTTGTAGAAGCCGCGCTGGGCCAGCAGCTGCTGCAGTTCCAGCCGTTCGGCGCGTGACAGCACCCGTTCCTGGCGCGGCCAGGGCTGCACGAAGGGCTGGCCGCCGCGCAGGCGGTCGGCGAAATGCCCGATGGCGAGCGCATAGGCCTCGGCCGGGTTGTACTTCATGATCACCCGGAAATTCTGCAGCATCAGGAAGCCCGGACCTTCGGCACCGGCGGGCGCCAGCAGATAGGCCTTGTCGGATGGCCGCGGGAACGACTGGCCGCCCGGCCGCTTGACGCCGAGTTGCTCCCATTGCGACAGCGGCATCGCCTTGGCACGGTCGGCCAGCATGTAGTTCAGGCCCTGTGGCAGCACCACCTCGTAGCCCCAGCTCGCGCCGGTCTGCCAGCCGTCCTTCTTCAGATTGTTGGCGGTCGAGGCGATCAGGTCGTTCGGATCGTCGACGACGTCGCGGCGGCCGTCGCCATCGCCGTCGACGGCGTAGCGCTTGAACGCGGTCGGCATGAACTGGGTCGGGCCGAAGGCGCCGGCCCAGGAGCCGCGCATCTGTTCGGGCTTGAGATCGCCGCGGTTGAGAATTTCCAGCGCCGACAGGAACTCGTCCTTGAAATAGGCCTGGCGGCGGCCGATGCAGGCGAGCGTCGCGGTCGACTGCACCACGCTGCGATCGCCCATCTGGGTCGAGTAGTTCGACTCGATGCCCCAGATCGCCGCGATGATGTAGCGATCGACGCCATAGGCCTTCTCGGTCGCGTCGAACTGCGGCTTGTATTTGGCGAGGATCTCGCGGCCCTTCGCGAGCCTGGTATCGCTGACGAGAATGTCGAGATAGTCCCAGATCGCCTTGGTGAATTCCGGCTGCGAATCCAAGAGATCCATGATGCGCAGGTCGGGCTGCAGGCCCGCGGTGAAGCGCTCGAAGTTCTGCTGGGTGATGTTGCGCCGCGCGGCATCCGGCCACATCGCTGCGACGCAGTTCGGGAAGTCGGATGCGGCCTGGCGGATCGCGGCGGCCGTCATCAGCGGGTGTCCGGAGGCGCCGTCTTCGCCACTCCAGGGCGGCGCTGCGCCGTCCTGTCCGGTTGCGGCCTGCGGCGGCGTTGCGGCGTTCGGGGAGAAGATGCTGTCGATCAGATTGGTCAGGCCGTTGCCGGCCGATTGCGCTTGCGTCGTGCCCGGCAGCAGCAGGGCCAGCGCGATCAGGCTCGCGCTGCAAAGCCTGGTCCTTGGTTTTCCGGTCGCGCGCATGTGTCGTGTGCCTGTCAAAATCGTGCCGCCTCAGAAGGCCCCGTCACGGTTTCCAATAGCTTAACAAAGGGCGGCATTTGGGGCGTGACGAAATCGCGCGCGACGGTTTGATCGGGACAAATCGTCCGGCGTCGTCAATCCGCCTTCGACTGTTCCCTGAGACCAGCCAGAACAGCTTCGGCATTCTCAAAGCAATCGCCGCCCGGCGGCGTGGCTTCGATCCGGGCGATCACGGCCTCGAGCCCGGCCTGGGTTTCAGCCAATCGGCGCTGCAAGGCTGCGACCTCGACCACCTTGGTCTTGAGCGCGGCCACCAGCTTGTCGCGGCTCCAGTCTCCCTTGCCGTGTGGCGGCAGCAGGTTCCGGATCTCGTCGAGCGAGAACCCGGCCTGCTGGGCCATCACGATGATCTCGAGGACCTGCCTGGTTCCGCGCGAATACTGCCGATAGCCATTCAGGCCGCGATCGATCGACCCGATCAGGCCCTCCCGCTCATAGAAGCGGATGCGCGACGGCGCGAGGCCGGACTCCCGAGCCAGTTCCCCGATCTTCACCGCCGCGCTCCTTGCTGCTTGACCTTAAAGTTCACTTTAAGGTTAGGGTGCGCGCAGATCAACAAGGAACTCGATAAAGGACCTGTTCATGTCGCCGTTCGATTCACTCACTTTGCCCAACGGGACCAGCGTTCCCAACCGTATCGCCAAGGCGGCGATGGAGGAGAACATGGCTGACGCCGGGCATCTCCCGTCGGCCGAACTGCTGCGCCTCTATCAGGCCTGGGCCGACGGTGGCGCCGGCCTCATCATCACCGGCAACGTCATGATCGATCGCCGCGCCATGACCGGTCCGGGTGGCGTCGTGCTGGAGGACGGCACGCCGCTTGAAGCCTTTCGAAACTGGGCGCGGATTGGCCGGGCTAGGGGCGCGCAAATCTGGCTGCAGCTCAGTCATCCTGGGCGGCAGATGATGAAAAACATGGGCCAGCCAACCCTGGCGCCATCGGCGGTGGCGCTCGATCTCGGCAAGCATTCGAACCTGTTTGCGATGCCGAAAGCGATGACCGAGCACGACATCGACGAGGTGATCGCGCGCTTCGTCACGGCCGCGAAACTCGCCGAGCAGGCCGGCTTCTCCGGCGTGCAGATCCATGCGGCGCACGGCTATCTGATCAGCCAGTTCCTGTCGCCCTTGAGCAACCGGCGCACCGACCGCTGGGGCGGCTCGCTGCAAAACAGGGCGCGTCTTTTGATCGAAACCGTCAAGGCCGTCCGCGCCGCGGTGTCGCCGGGCTTCTCGATCGCGGTGAAATTGAACTCGGCCGATTTCCAGCGCGGCGGCTTCGACGCAGCCGATGCGAAGACGGTCGTCGAGATGCTGAACGAACTGCCGGTGGATCTGGTGGAACTGTCGGGCGGCAGCTACGAGGCGCCGGCGATGCAGGGCGATGCACGCGACGGCCGCACGCTGGCGCGCGAGGCCTATTTCCTCGACTTCGCGCGCGATATCGCCGGAGTCGCCAGCATGCCGGTGATGGTCACCGGCGGCATTCGCCGCATCGGCGTCGTTCAGCAAGTGCTCGACAGCGGTATCGCCATCGCGGGTATCGCCACCGCGCTTGCCGTCAGGCCGGATTTGCCGAATGCGTGGCGCAGGGCTGAGGATCTGCGGCCAGAAGTCGCGCCCATCCGCTGGAAGAGCAAGCCGCTGGCCTCGCTTGCCGCCATGGCCGTCGTGAAATTCCAGCTGCGGCGGTTGAGCCGGGGTCGCACGGCCAATCCGAACGTTTCGCCGCTGAAGGCGTTGGTTCTCGCCCAATTGCGCACGGCCTCGCTCACCCGCAAATATCGCCGCTGGATCGCGTCATCTGCCAACGCGACGGCTGCATCTCGCGGCGCGTCGGTTTTGCCACGCGCGAACGCGCGGGCCGTCGGGATGCCTCGGTAGACGGCCATTCAGTTCGGAAACACTTGGGTGGACAAGGCGGATTGGTGCGCATCACACATCCGCCTTTGTTCTCGGCTGCAAAACGGGTACCAAGGAGCGATTAGATTTCGCGCCGCCGTCCCACCCGTCTCAAGGCTTCCGATAATCCCATGAAGATCCGCAAAGCCGTGTTTCCCGTCGCCGGTCTCGGCACCCGCGTGCTGCCCGCCACCAAGGCGATGCCGAAGGAGATGTTGACGATCGTCGACAAGCCCTTGATCCAGTACGTGGTCGATGAGGCCCGCGAAGCCGGCATCGAGCACTTCGTGTTCGTCACCGGCCGCAACAAGGGCGTCATCGAGGATCACTTCGACCGTATGTTCGAGCTCGACACCACGCTCGCGCAGCGCGGCAAGAAGACCGAGCAGGACATCCTGGCGCAGAACCAGCCTGAAGCCGGCGCGATGAGCTTCACCCGGCAGCAATCACCGCTCGGGCTCGGCCACGCGGTGTGGTGCGCGCGCGACATCGTCGGCAACGAGCCGTTCGCGGTGGTGCTGCCGGACGAACTGGTGCTGAACACGCCGGGCTGCCTGAAGCAGATGATCGATGCCGCCAACAAGCTCGGTGACAAGTCGAACGTGATCGCGGTCGAGGCGGTGCCCGACGAGCTCACCCATCAATACGGCATCTGCGGCGTCGGAAAACGCACCGGCAACATCTTCGAGGTGGACGGCATGGTCGAGAAGCCGCCAAAGGGCACCGCGCCGTCGAACCTGTCGATCACCGGCCGCTACATCCTGCAGCCGGAGATCTTCAACATCCTGGCCACCCAGGAGCGCGGCGCCGGCGGCGAGATCCAGCTCACCGACGCGATGATCGGCCTCGCCAAGACGCAGAAGTTCTACGGCGTCGAGTTCGAGGGCGAGCGCCATGATTGCGGCTCCAAGCCCGGCTTCCTCCGCGCCAACATCGCCTTCGGCCTCAAGCGCCCCGAGCTGCGCGACGGCCTGATCGCCGAGATGAAGAAGTATCTGGAGAAGTAGGGGCGCTGCCTCATCTCGTCATTCGCGAGAATGCGGACGTATGATTCACAGACCGCGCCACATATTCGATGTCGTCCCTGCGAAAGCAGGGACCCATACTCCGCAGCAGGCGTAGTGAATGGGACTCGTCGTTCCAGAACTGATCAACAATGAACGTTCGTGGTTATGGGTCCCTGCTTTCGCAGGGACGACAATTGTGAGTGTGGCGCGACCTCTGCGTCAGACACGGACGGCATCGTCTCCACCGCACCCCGAACCGATCACGCCACCTTGCGCCGCCCCGCACGCTTCGTGTCCTTCGCCCCATCCTGCTTCGGCGCGCGCAATTCCCGGGCGGCGAGCGAGACCACCTCGGCGATCTGCTGCAGCTGCGCGGCGAGCGGGCTGGTTTTGCGCCAGACCATGCCGATGGTGCGCGAGGGCTGCGGGTTCTTGAAGCGCGAGACCGTGACGGGCGCCGAGCGCGTCTCGACCGTTACGGCCATCTCAGGAATCAAGGTGACGCCGATGCCGGCGCCGACCATCTGCACCAGCGTCGACAGCGAGCTTGCATCCAGCACCTCGCGCGGCGGCGAGGATTGCATGTTGCAGAACGACAGCGCCTGGTCGCGGAAGCAATGGCCTTCCTCGAGCAGCAACAGCCGCATCTCGCGCAGCATCTCGGCGCTCGGCACCGGCGTCTTGGCATCCTCGCCCGGCCGCACCAGCAGGAAATTCTCGGAGAACAGCGCGACCTCGGTCAGCGACGGTTCATGCACCGGCAGCGCCACGATCGCGGTGTCGAGCCGGCCCTCGGCGACTTCCTTGATCAGCTTCGGCGTCAGCGTCTCGCGAACATGGATGTCGAGTTCGGGATGCAGCCGCGCCAGCGTCTCGATCACCCGCGGCAGCAGATATGGCGCAATGGTCGGGATCATGCCGACGCGCAGCCGCCCGGCAAGCTTGTCGCGCGAGGCGCGTGCGAAGTCGCCGAGCTCGTCGACCGAGCGCAGGATGTCGCGCACGCGATGCAGCAGGTCCTCACCGAAGGTCGTCAGGGTGACCTGCCGGGCATTGCGTTCGATCAGCACGCCGCCGACGGCCCGTTCCAATTCGCGGATCTGCATCGACAGCGCCGGCTGCGACACCGCGCAGGCATCCGCGGCGCGCCCGAAATGCCCGTGCTGGGCCAGCGCATCGAAATACCTCAGTTGCCGGAGTGTGACATTTATCATCAGATTATCTTATCGACGCGATCACTAAAGTCAATTTCACCTGATGGATTGGGGCGCGTAGAATCGTTCTTGGAAGAGCTCCAGCGCATTCCAGAATCCATCACCTCGGAGAAGAAACATGGACGCAAAAACCGACGACGGCGCGGGCAAATGCCCATTCACGGGCGGGCCCCGCGGGCACGCGAATCGCGACTGGTGGCCGGAGACGCTCGACGTTCAGGTGCTGCATCACAATTCCAACCTGTCCGATCCGATGGGCAAGGGCTTCGACTACGCCAAGGAATTCAAGTCCCTCGATCTCAATGCCGTGATCAAGGACCTCACGGCCCTAATGACGACGTCGCAGGAATGGTGGCCGGCTGACTTCGGCCATTACGGTGGCCTGATGATCCGCATGGCCTGGCACTCGGCGGGTACCTATCGCATCACCGACGGCCGTGGCGGCGCCGGTGCCGGTCAGCAGCGTTTCGCCCCGCTCAACAGCTGGCCTGACAACGCCAACCTCGACAAGGCGCGCCGGCTGCTGTGGCCGATCAAGCAGAAATACGGCCGCAAGATCTCCTGGGCCGACCTGATGGTCCTCGCCGGCAACGTCGCGCTGGAATCGATGGGCTTCAAGACGTTCGGTTTTGCCGGTGGCCGCGCCGACGTGTGGGAGCCGGAAGAGCTGTACTGGGGTCCGGAAGGCACCTGGCTCGGCGACGAGCGCTACAGCGGCGAGCGCCAGCTCTCCGAGCCGCTCGGCGCGGTGCAGATGGGCCTGATCTACGTCAACCCGGAAGGCCCGAACGGCAATCCGGACCCGGTTGCCGCCGCGAAGGACATCCGCGAGACGTTCTTCCGCATGGCGATGAACGACGAGGAGACGGTTGCGCTGATCGCCGGTGGCCACACCTTCGGCAAGACCCACGGTGCGGGCGATCCGTCGTTGATCGGTCCGGAGCCGGAAGGTGGCGCGATCGAGGAACAGGGCCTGGGGTGGAAGAGCAAGTTCGGCACCGGCGTCGGCGCTGACGCGATCACCGGCGGTCCCGAGGTCACCTGGACCCAGACCCCGACCAAGTGGAGCAACCACTTCTTCGAGAACCTGTTCAAGTACGAATGGGAGCTGACGAAGAGCCCGGCGGGTGCGAAGCAGTGGAAGGCAAAGGGCGCGGCGGCAGACATTCCGGACGCGTTCGATTCGTCGAAGAAGCATGTCCCGACGATGCTGACCACCGACCTGTCGCTGCGCTTCGACCCGGCCTACGAGAAGATCTCGCGCCGGTTCTACGAGCATCCGGATCAGTTCGCGGACGCCTTCGCCCGCGCCTGGTTCAAGCTCACGCACCGCGACATGGGTCCGATCGCGCGCTACCTCGGCCCGCTGGTGCCGAAGGAGACGCTGATCTGGCAGGACCCGGTGCCTGCGCTCGATCACGCCGTGATCGACGACAAGGATATCGAAGCGCTCAAGGCGAAGATCCTGGCCTCGGGTCTCTCGGTGTCCGAACTGGTGTCGACCGCGTGGGCCTCGGCCTCCACGTTCCGCGGCTCCGACAAGCGCGGCGGCGCCAACGGCGCGCGCATTCGCCTTGCTCCGCAGAAGGACTGGGATGTCAACGAGCCGGCGCAGCTCAAGGGTGTGCTGGCCAAGCTCGAAGCCATCCAGAAGGAGTTCGGCAAGAAGGTCTCGCTGGCCGATCTCATCGTGCTCGGCGGCGCGGCCGCGATCGAGAAGGCTGCGAAGGACGGCGGCACCAATGTGAAGGTCCCCTTCACGCCGGGCCGCACCGATGCGACGCAGGACCAGACCGACGTCGAATCGTTCGCTCCGCTCGAGCCGCGAGCTGACGGCTTCCGCAACTACATCAGCGGCAAGCATCAGTTCCTGCAGCCCGAGGAGGCCTTGGTCGACCGTGCGCAGCTCCTGCGGCTGACCGGACCGGAATTGACGGTCCTCGTCGGCGGCCTGCGCGTGCTCGGCGCCAACGCCAAGAAGTCGAAGCACGGCGTCTTCACCGGCAAGCCGGGGACGCTGACCAACGACTTCTTCCTCAACCTGCTCGACATGGGCACGGTGTGGAGCGATGCCGGCCAGGGCGTCTATGAAGGCCGCGACCGCAAGACCAAGGCGGTGAAGTGGACCGGCACCCGCGCCGACCTGATCTTCGGCTCGCACTCGCAGCTGCGCGCGTTCGCCGAGGTCTACGGCTCGTCGGATGCCAAGGAGCAGTTCGTGAACGACTTCGTCGCGGCCTGGGCCAAGGTGATGAACGCCGATCGCTTCGATCTCGCCAAGTAAAATTGGACGAGTAAGCGGCCGGTACGTCACGGCAATCAGGGACAGGGCGGCGCTTCGGCGCCGCCCTGTTTCATTTCGGGGACGCAATTTGGAAGAGATAAGCTTTCCGCAGCCTTGCTCAGTCGTGCAGCTTCATGTCCCGCATCATCTCCTCGAACTCCGCCTGCGTCGGAATCGCCGGCGGCGATTGCGCCGCGCTGCTCATCACGATGGGAGCATCGCATTGCGAGGCCCCGCGCGAAGGCTCGAAGATCGCGGTCAGGCTCGCCCAGCACACCAGGAGAGCCACGATCCAGTCCAGTACATTGGATGCTATCATTGCAGCACCAGCATCAGCATTTCCATGCGCTGATGGTGCAGCCGACGCGGCGTTTGCGCAATTCGGAAGCTACGAAACGTGACTTCGGCGTGGCCGAGCGGAATGCCGAAGCCTGGACGCTATCCGGTCCGCGCGCGGCGCCCTTCGATCGGATAGGCCGGATCGTTGAAGCCCGGCGTCGAGGGATGGCCGGCCACGACGAGGCGGTCGATCAGGGCTTCGTCCTCGGCGGTGAAGCGGTAGTCGAGCGCGCGGATGTAGTCGTCCCATTGCGCTTCGGTGCGCGGTCCCGCAATGACCGCGCTGACGAACGACGAGTTCAGCACCCACGACACCGCGAACTGTCCGGCGGTGATGCCGCGGCTCTCGGCGTGACGCTTGATCTCCTGCGCGAGTTGCAGCGATTCCGGCCGCCACTCGGTCTGCATCATCCGCTTGTCGTTGCGGCCGGCGCGGGTGTCGGCGGGCGGTGCGTCATCGGGTGCGTATTTGCCGGTCAGCACGCCGCGGGCCAGCGGGCTGTAGGGCACGATGCCGAGGCCGTAATAAGCGCAGGCCGGGAAATGCTCGACCTCCGGCATCCGGTTCATCGCATTGTAATAGGGTTGGCTCGCGACGGGACGGTCGATGCCGAGTCGGTCGCAGATGTTGCAGATCTCGGCGACGCGCCAGGCGCGGTAGTTGGAGACGCCGAAATAGCGCACCTTGCCGGCGCGGATCAGGTCGCCCATCGCGCGCACGGTCTCGTCGAGCGGCGTCGTGTGGTCTTCCTTGTGCAGGTAGTAGACGTCGATGTAGTCGGTGCCGAGCCGCTTCAGGCTTTCGTCTGCGGCCTGGAGCACCCAGCGCCGCGACAGCCCGCCATGGTTCGGATCGTCGCCGATCGGATTGGCGAGCTTGGTCGCGAGCACCCAGTTCGAACGGGCGTTGGAGATCGCGCGGCCGACGACCTCCTCGGATTTGCCGCCATTATAGGCGTCGGCGCTGTCGATGAAGTTGATGCCGGCCTCGCGCGCCTTCGCCGCGATCCGCGACGAGGTCGCCTCGTCGGTCGGTCCGCCGAACATCATGGTGCCGAGGCAAATCGGCGAGACCTTCAGGCCGCTGCGGCCGAGTTGGCGATATTGCATCGGGCTTTCCTTTCCTGTTGTCATTCCGGGGCGATGCGCAGCATCGAACCCGGAATCTCGAGATTCCGGGTCTGGTCCTTCGGACCATCCCGGAATGACAAGGATCAACTCTCGTTCTTCAGGATCTTGAACACGCCGTTGGCCATCGCGATGCAGCGCTTGTCGACGGTGACCTCAGTCGTGATGAAGATCAGGCTGCGGGTCGAGCGCACCACGCGCGGACGCGTCGTCAGGATCTCGCCGATCTTGCCGGCCTCGACGAAATGGGTGTCGAGCTGCACCGTCGCAAGCGTCGGCTTGCCTGAGACGAAGCGTGCGGCCATGCCGCAGGCGCGGTCGGCGAAGGTCATGATCACGCCGCCCTGCACGAGGCCACGGCGATTGTGGTGCTTGTCCTCGGTGATCAGCGCGAGCTCGAGCGCGCCGTCCTTCAGCCGCTCCCACAACGGGCCGATCAGCGTCAGGAAACCCGTGGTGTCGGCGATCTTCCAGCCGTCGGATTTGAGTTTGTCCGCGGCCTTGGCCGTCATGAGGAGGGATCCCTTGCTTGCAAATGATTGATCGCAGGAGGCATGTCGTTCCGCTCATTTCATCAAACGCTGTTGTGTTGTAGTCAAGCTCCATGGCCCGCACATTTGACGATGCCACCCGGCGGAATATCGCAGAGCTCTGCGCCGCGTTCGCGCGCCTCGCGCCGGCCGACGCCGCGCCGACGCTGAAGCGCGCCGCGGTCGCGATCGCGCTGACCGAGGGTGATGACAACAGCAGCACCGCCTTCCTGCTGACCCGCCGCAGCGCGCGCCTGCGCGCCCACGCCGCGCAATGGGCGCTGCCCGGTGGACGCTGCGACGCCGGCGAGACCCAGCCCCAGGCCGCACTGCGCGAACTGCACGAGGAGCTTGGCCTCGCGCTGTCCGAACGCGATGTGCTCGGCATGCTCGACGACTATCCGACGCGATCCGGCTATCTGATCACGCCGGTCGTGGTCTGGGCCGGTGCGCATGCGCCGATCACGCCGAACCCGGACGAGGTCGCGTCCGTCCATCGCATCGGCCTCGACGCAATCGAGCTCGACGATGCGTTCAGCTTCGTCACGATTCCCGAGAGCGCGCGGCGCGTGATCCGCTTCCGGCTCGGTGGTCAGCAGATACATGCGCCGACCGCCGCGTTGATCTATCAGTTCCGTGAGGTGCTCGCCGGCCGCAACACCCGCGTCGCCGATCTCGAGCAGCCGGTATTCGCATGGAAGTAGGCCGCAACGATGCGGCTATTTGTGACGCCGCTTGCGGGCGTTCATCTTCATTACCGTGCCTTGGGCAACAGGCGAATGCGCTGCGGTCGCGGGTTCCGGCGGCGCCCGCGACACATTCTCGTAACAAGAGAGCCGTGAGCGCGTATCCGGAAACGACCCGCAATCCGGACGCTCGGCGTGCGCAGGTGCGGCGAGCGTCAACGCGCCGGCGGTGGCGAGCCAGAGTGCCATTCTCATCGCAATCTCCACAGCTTTGCTCCGAGAACACCGCATTGTGGCGAAAATTCTGGACCTGATCGCGGCATCCGGCCGCTTGCGCTCCGGACATTTCCGGGCTGACTTCGCGGCGGCGCTTGCTACAACGAGGCCATGCGCCCGCAACTGATTCGCCTCGTTCCTGGATTTGTCGCGCTCGCGCTCGCCGCCAGCGCGCCGTCGGTATCGGCCGGCGAGGCCGATGCGTTGCCGCCGTCCGTCGCCAATGCGATGGCGCAGGCCTCCCCGCAGGCGATCATGGAGTATCGCCGCAAGCTGCAGGAATATCAGGCAGCGCGCGACGCCTTCGAGCAGGACGCCACCGCCTATTGGAGCGCGATCGCCGACAAGCGGCGCGGCCGCAACGCCAAGCGCCGCGACCGCGTGCAGATCACGCTCGACGACTACGTGCTGCAACAGCCGCCGGTCTACGAGGGTCCGAAGCGGCCGGTCAATCCGGCGCCGGAAGAAGAGGGCGGCAAGCCGCCGCGTCCGCCCAAAACCATTCCGGTGGTCTCGGATCTCGTCAGGGCGGCGGCCGAACAATTCCAGTTCACGCCGCAGCGGCCGTCGAGCGAGGTGGAGTTCAAGCGCGCCTATGCTCGCTACGCGCGTGCCGCGGGGCTGACGCCGGAGCAGGCGGTGCGGGTCTATTCGTTCGAGACCGGCGGCACCGGCAATTACGACGTACAGGCGGGCATCGAGCATGGCGGCAAGCGCGCCATCTCCACTGCGATGGGCTACAACCAGCTGCTCACCACCAACACCGTCGAGCTCCTGGCCGAACAGGGCCATGAATTCGTCCGGGACCTGACTGCGCGGGTGGCGGCGACGCAGGGGCCGGCGCGCAAGGCCATGGAGCACAAGCTCGCGGTGCTGAAGAAGATGGTTGCGTTCACGCTGACCGTGCCCGACGACTGGTCGGCGCATCAGCGCCTCGCCGATACGCCGCAGGGCTGGGCCTGTCACGCCATGGTGCTCGACATCGATATCGGCCCGATGCTGCAGACCCACAAGCTGCTGACCTCGGTGATCTTTGCCCGCAACAAGGGCTACACGAGGCCGCTGACCGCGGCCGAACTCGAGATGATGAACCTGACCGGCGACGGCACCGGGCTCGACATGGTGACCATGCCGCAGGCGATGCGCGAGCAGGTGCCGACCACGAATTTCTTCCAGCGCTCCGGCTACGAACGCAATCCGGTCGCGATCCGTCACAACACCGTGGCCAAGCTGCTCGCCATCACCAACGAGCGGATGGATTTCAACAGCAACAAGCCCGGCGCACGAGAATTGGCCGCGGCGTTCTGAGGTCTGCCGAAGACGTCAGAGCATCGTCGGTTCTGATTGAATCAGAACCGAAGCTCCAGACCCTTCTCTTGACGCGTTTTCTTCACGCGAACCGGCGTCCACGTCGCTCGAAAGCGCTCTAGTTCGAGCCGAACATGAACTTGCCGTCGCCCTCGAGATAGGGCCCGGAGCGCATGTAGAGCTGGCCGTTGTGGCCGATGAAGAACAGCGTCCCCTTCGGCACCTTCTTGGCGCCCTTCAGCAGCGTGTTGGCATTGCTGGTCCCCATCTTGTAGGTCCAGGTCTTGCCGTCCTTGTCATAGGCGTAGCCCATGTCGGTCTTCAGCTCCCAGGGCGCAGCCTCCTGCGCGAATGCGCATGTCGTCAGCGCGGCAAACGCCGCAGTCGCAATAAAGGTCTTGGTCAAAAAATGCGTCATGATCCACCTCCGGCCGAGAAAAACGGCGTCGTCCCCACGTTCTTGAACAAATCACGAACAGCATTTGCGCGTCAATACGACAATCGGCGCGACCGCTATCGTCCACCGGCGACTTTGTGATTTCCCGCATCAAGCTTGGCGACTATCTTCGCGTTACCGTTTACAAACGCCTCGATTGGCGGAAACACTACCTGGGGGTGATCGCGATGATCCACGTCATGAAGATCGGTATCGGTGTCGCTCTGTCGTTCATGGCGCTGGCGTCAGTCGCGCAGGCGGACGAGTTCAAGCTCTCCAACAACCAGCGGATCTCCTGCAGCCGCGGCCTGTCGGCCGGCAAGCTCAACACGTCGACCTGCAAGTCCTACGCCTACCTGTTCAACGCCAAGACCTCCGAATACTTCCGCTGCCAGGTCTCGCTGGCGCTGACGCGGGACAACAAGGAGGTCATCAACGTGCAGGCCGACGGCGGCTGCACCAAGAAGCCGCGCATCTTCGAGACCGACGGCAATTACACGTTCGACGCCACCGAGACCGAGCCGCCGAACACCAATTCGTTCTTCGGTCCGGGCGGCTATGCGATCTGGGCCAGCGATACCAACACCCAGAAGATCCGCGGCTGCATCACCATCTCGTCCGGTCTCGGCTCGGACATCTCGAAATGCCTCGACATGACGTTTCAGTGACGGCTGGGCGGGCCGCGTGATGCGCAAGCTGCGCCCGGCCCCGCTGTGCCGCTCCTGGCTGTTTCTCGAAGGCGCCAACGAGGCGGTTCTGCAGAACGCGGCCGCCAGCGGCGCCGACGTGCTGATCCACGAGCTCGAGGACTTCACTCCGCCGCCGCTGCGCCCGAAGGCGCGGGCGCTGGCGGCCGAGCTCTACGCGGCTTGGCGCGACCAGGGCGTGGTGGTCGCGGTCCGCGTCAATCCGTTGGACCAGGACGGCATGGACGATCTTGCCGCCGTGATGCGCGGCCATCCTGACATCGTCGCGCTGCCGAAGGTCGCCGAGCCGCACCATGTCGCGAGACTCGACGAGGCGGTGACACGGTTCGAGCGCGACAATGGCATCGCCGAGGGATCGACGTCGCTGTTGCCGAACATCGAGTTCGCGCGCGGCCTGGTGCAGACCGGCGCGATCGCGGCGGCGAGCCGGCGCACCATCGGTTGTCTGATGGCCGCCGAAGACCTCGCCGCCGATCTTGGCGCCGAGCGCGGCAGCGATGGCCTGGAGCTCGCTTACGCGCGGCAGCGCTTCATTGTCGAATGTCGCGCGGCCAATGTCGTCGCGGTCGACTGTCCCTACACCTGGAGCGATGCTGCGGGCGTCGAGCGCGACACGATCTGGGCGCGACGGCTGGGTTACACCGCAAAGAGCCTGGTCGATCCAACGCATGCCGCCATCGTCAACGGCGTGCTCACGCCGAGCGAAGATGAGTTGCGCCAGGCGGGCAGGATCGTAGCTGCGTTCGAAGCGGCGCGGGCACAGGGCCTCGGGCGTGTCGAACTTGACGGCTCGCTGCTCGAAGTCCCGACCTATTCCAACGCAAAGCGCCTGATCGCGCGCGGCGAAGCGCTGCGCGCGATCGATCGCGACGCTGGAGCCTGACCGGAGGCCATGCCTCAGGACGCGGGTTGTTTCTCCGAGAAGTGCATGCGCGAGCGGGCGAACTTCTTGACGCCCATCGGCTTGCCGAACAGGTAGCCCTGGACCTGATCGAAATCCATCTCATGCGCGGCGAGGAAGTCCGCGCGCGTCTCGACCCCCTGCGCAATAACCTGCGCGCCGGCGTCGTGTGCGAGCTCGACGATACGCCGGCACACCGTCTGCTTCAGGCGCTGATCCGCGCATCCGGTGACGTATTGATGATCGACCTTCAGCTGGACGAACGGAAAGTTCGGCAATCCCAGCAAGGATGGCCAGTTCGCGCCGACATTGTCGATCGAGATGCCGATATTGTGCAGGCGAACGCGCCGGGCGACATCGATCGCCAGGTCGAGATTGTCGACCACCTCGGTGCTGTCGATCTCGATCAGCAGGCCGGCGAAGGCGGCATGATCCGGAATTCGGTAGCAAAGTTCGCGCACTGCGTGATCGTCGGCGAGAAACGAGATCGGCAGGTTGATCGAGAGATCGACCGGTCCGATCTGTTCGAGCAGATAGCGCCAGTCCTCGATCGCGCGCTCGATCACGAACTCGGACAGCGCATGAAAATGCGGATCGCTTTCGTCGGGGATGAAGTAGGCAGGCGGCACGACGCCCCATGCGGGATGGCGCATCCGGATCAGCGCCTCTGCGCCGCTCGGAACCAAGGTCCGGAGATGAATTTTCTGCTGATACCACAGCTCGAGCCAGCCGGCCTTCAGCGCTTCGGGCACATCCACTGCCGGGCTCGGTGCGGGCTCGAGCGGCATCAATGACGCAAGACTGTCACGAAGGGTTCCGGCGCTGAACGGGGTGGAGAGCGCCGGCAGCATGGCGATACCGTACTCATCGCCGATCTGCCGGACCGCTTTGACGATGATGGAGTCCGGCTGGCCGATGACGAGGACCTTGCCGCCGTAGTCCTTTCTCACCAAAGTCTCGAGAATTTTACTGACTTCGATGCCGTCCACGGACACGCCGAGCACCAGAAGATCGGGCCGTTCCGCGTCCAGCACGGTGTCGAGTTCCAAAGCCTGGCCGCATTCGCTGGTGATGAAGCCGAGGTCTTCCAGCGCCTCTGCGAGGAAGGTCCGAAGGTGTTTTTTGCTGTCCGCAATGCATGCGCGTGGGGTCAGCTTGCGATGTCCGAACCAGCCGGCTCGCGTTTGTCCGATGTGACTGATGTGGTTCATGCCCCGCCTTATCCGTAATTACCCCGGCCTGACTCGTACATCCATGAGCGGCGGCAATCATGGAAATTTCTGGTTCATACATTGATTGGTTCGCTAACCTTAAAGGATTCAATTCGACTCAAATGATCGCGGAATCGCCACGTCTTGCCGCAGTTTCAGGCGCAACAAATGCGTCATCTGGCGTTCATGAGAGCAATCGCGTCTGACTGTGCACCGCACCGGAAACGTTGCGTGCGTGTGTCATCGCGAGACGACGTTAATGACTGTGGTGTCGGGTCGATGCCGAAGCGGAATTGCACCATTGTCGGACATCAAATCGAGTTGCCGCCGCGCACCAACCGCGAATCAGATCATCCGTTCTGCGATGCCAATGCAGTTGTGCGTGATGTCGTCGTGGGCGTTCGCAATGTCTCCGGCATCAACGCGCAGTAGCCGATCAGCCCGGCACAGGCGACGGCCGCAAGGAACAAGAATGCGGCGCTGTAGCCGGCGTGAACGATGATAAACCCGGCGACCGCCGTGCTCAGCGCGCCGCCGATGCCGGTTGCGGTGGCGATCGCGCCCTGGCTGACGTTGAAATGCCCGGTGCCGTGCGTGAGATCGGCGACGACGAGCGGGAACAGCGCGCCGAAGATTCCGGCGCCGATGCCGTCGAGCAATTGCACCGACACCAGCCAGTACGGGTTGTCCGACAACGGATAGAGCGCGCCGCGAATAGCGAGCACCGCGAGCGCCACGGCAAAGATCGGCTTGCGGCCCCAGACGTCGGCCTTGCGCCCGACCAGCATCGCAACCGGCACCATCACCAGCTGCGCCGCGATAATGCAGACCGACATCAGCGATGTCCCGAGGTTGCGGTTGACCAATGCGAGCTTCTGTCCGACCAGCGGCAGCATCGCGGCATTGGCAAAATGAAAGATCACGGTCGCGGCCGCGAAGATCAGCAGCGGCTTGCAGGTCAGCAGCACGCGAAAGCCGGATGGCCGGTCATGCAGCGTGCCGTGCTCCTCCGCGATATCGTCGAGCCCGCGCGCGACCTGATGATCGATGGCGGCGGGTGGGATCGAGAGCGTCGCGGCGACGCTGGCGAGCGCCATTGCCGCGAGCAGCCAGAACACGACGACGGGACCGAACCAGTAGGCGGTGCCGCCGGCGATCGCCGCGGCCACCGCGTTGCCGGCATGATTGAAGGCCTCGTTGCGGCCGGTCCGCGCCGCGAACGCCTTGGGGCCGACAATGCCGAGCGTCACCGCGGCGATCGCCGGCGCGAACACCGAGCCCGAGGCGGCCGCAAGCGCCTGGGTCGCGGCGACCAGCGCGAAGTGGTCGAGCAGCGGCAGCAGCAGGCAGGCGGCGGTCACGGCGAGCGCGGCTGCGATCATCAAGGTGCGCTTGGCGCGGCTGCGGTCGATCAGGGCACCGGCCGGTGTCTGGGCGACGATCCCGGCGATCGCCGCGATCGACATCACCGACCCGATCGAGGCCTCGTCCCATCTCCGTTCGGTTAGGAGGTAGATCGCAAGATAAGGGCCGAGCCCGTCCCGCACGTCGGCGAGGAAGAAGTTCAACGCATCAAGCGCGTGCTCAACGGGCGTCCCGGACGGCTGCAAGTGATACCTCGCGGCGAGATTGCGCACCTCAACCCGCTCGCAGGCACAGGGTTCCTGCGCAGGTAAAGTGGTGCTGTTATCAGGGATTTTCGGCCCTGCATGCGTCATTTGGATGGGTTGACCCGGCAGGGGTGTGCGGCCAATTTCCGGCCCGGCTTAGGGGAGAATAATACTCATGAATTCAAGGTTGATGGCTGCCGCGATCGTGGCCGCCAGTGTTTTGTCCGCGCCTGTCGCACAGGCCCAGCAGT
Source organism: Bradyrhizobium sp. B120 (assembly GCF_049075665.1). Taxonomy (NCBI): domain Bacteria; kingdom Pseudomonadati; phylum Pseudomonadota; class Alphaproteobacteria; order Hyphomicrobiales; family Nitrobacteraceae; genus Bradyrhizobium; species Bradyrhizobium sp. B120. The sequence goes on from NZ_CP185242.1 coordinate 982,246, forward strand.
TCATTAACGTGCTCACCGGCGGCACCTCGGGCGTCTACTATCCGCTCGGCGTCGCGATCGGGAAGATCTACGGCGACAAGATCCCCGATGTGAAGACCCAGGTGCAGGCGACCAAGGCCTCGGTGGAGAACCTGGTGCTGCTGCAGCAGGGCCGCGGCGAGATCGCTTTCACGCTCGGCGATTCGCTGAAAGCCGCCTGGGAAGGCGACGCCGAAGCCGGCTTCAAGAACAAGCTCGACAAGCTGCGCACCATCGGCGCGATCTATCCGAACTACATCCAGATCGTCGCCACCGCCGAAAGCGGCATCAAGACGCTCGCCGATCTCAAGGGCAAGAGCCTGTCGGTCGGCGCGCCGAAGTCCGGCACCGAGCTCAACTCGCGCGCGATCCTCGCGGCCGCCGGCATGAGCTACAAGGATCTCGGCAAGGTCGAGTATCTGCCGTTCGCCGAATCGGTCGACCTGATGAAGAACCGCCAGCTCAACGCCACGCTGCAGTCCGCCGGCCTCGGCGTGGCCTCGCTGAAGGACCTCTCGACCTCCAGCGAGATCACCGTGGTTGCCGTGCCGAAGGAGACCGTCGACAAGATCGGCCCGCCCTTCGTCTCCGTGATCATTCCGGCCAACACCTATACCGGCCAGGACAAGGACGTGCCGACCGCGGCGGTCGTGAACTACCTCGTCACCTCGAGCGCGGTGTCGGACGATCTGGCCTATCAGATGACCAAGCTGATCTACGAATCGCTGCCGGAGCTTGCCAATGCCCACGCCGCGGGCAAGGAGATCAAGCTGGCGGCCGCTGCGACCGGCAGCCCGGTGCCGCTGCATCCCGGCGCGATCCGCTATTACAAGGAAAAGGGCTTGATCAAGTAGGGCCAGCTACGTTTCGAGGTGTCATGGCCGGGCTCGACCCGGCCATCCATCCTCTAAGGACATTATTTTGCGATGGATGCGCGGGTCAGGCCCGCGCATGACGATTTGGCCAAGGTGCTATAAGCGTCGCGGGCACGGCGGGGGACTAATCATATGCAGCAGCAAATTGCGGGCGAGCAGCCCATCAAGGTTGAATTCGACAATTTCGAGCACGGCTTTCCGGAGGGCTTCGGCCCGGGCAACTGGGGGCGTCTGGCCTATGCCATCGGTCTCGCCTTCGCGGTGTTCCAGCTCTACGTCGCGGCCTTCAATTATCTGCCGAGCCAGGTGGTGCGCGGCGTCCATGTCGGCTTCCTGATCCTGCTGACCTTCGGCCTGATCGGCAATTTCACCGCCAAGACCGATTTCGGCCGCGCAGTGAGCTGGATCGTCGGCGCGAGCGGCTTCCTCTGCGGGCTCTATCAGTGGATCTTCTATGCCGACCTGATCGCCCGCGACGGCGATCCGACCCACATGGATCTTGCGGTCGGCACGCTGCTCGCGATCCTGATCTTCGAGGGTACGCGGCGGCTGATGGGGGCGGCGCTGCCGCTGATGTGCGGCGCCTGTCTGCTCTACTGGTTCTTCGGACAATATCTGCCGTCGCCGTTCAACCATCGCGGCTATGATTTCGACCAGATCGTCACTCATCTCTCGTTCGGCACCGAAGGCTTCTACGGCGTGCCGATCTACGTGTCCGCGACCTACATCTTCCTGTTCATCCTGTTCGGCTCGTTCCTGGAGCGCGCGGGGATGATCCAGCTGTTCACCGACGTCTCGCTCGGCCTGTTCGGCCGCACCCGTGGCGGACCGGCGAAGGTGGCGGTGTTCGCCTCGGGCATGATGGGCACGATCTCCGGCTCCGGCGTCGCCAACGTCGTGACCGTCGGCCAGTTCACGATTCCCTTGATGATCAAGTTCGGCTACCGCCGCGCGTTCGCCGCCGGTGTCGAGGCCACCGCCTCGATGGGCGGCCAGATCATGCCGCCGGTGATGGGCGCGGTCGCCTTCATCATGGCCGAGACGCTCGGCGTGCCCTATTCGGAGATCGTCAAGGCCGCCGTGATTCCGGCGATCCTGTATTTCGCCTCGGCGTTCTGGATGGTGCATCTGGAAGCCGGCAAGCATGGCCTCGTCGGCATGAAGCGCTCGGAAATCCCGAGCGCCTGGAAGGCACTCGTCGCCCGCTGGTATCTCGTGTTGCCGCTCGCAGCGCTGGTCTACATGCTGTTCGAAGGCTTCACGCCGCTCTATGCCGGCAGCATGGGGCTCGCATTGACGGTCGCGCTGATCCTCGGCGCCAGCATCACGCTCGGCTTCTCCAACACCGTCGTGCGCTACATCTTCTGGATCGGCCTCGCGCTGGTGGTTGCCGCAGTCTCACGCCACGGGCTCGAGATCGTTCCGGTGGCCAGCGTCGTCGTTGGTCTGATGGTCATCGCTGCGATCACGCGCGGCGGCCGCGCCACGCTCCGAGCCTGCCGCGACTCGCTCGCCGACAGCGCCAAGTCGGCGCTGACCGTCGGCATGGCCTGCGCCATCGTCGGCACCATCATCGGGATGATGACACAGACCGGTGTCGGCACCATCTTCGGCAGCTGGATCATCGGGCTCGGCGCCAAGAGCCTGTTCCTGGCGCTGATCATGACGATGCTGCTGTCGATCCTGCTCGGCACCGGCATCCCAACGATCCCGACCTACATCATCACCGCGGCGCTCGCCGCACCTGCGCTGGCCAAGCTCGGCGTGCCGCTGATCGCAAGCCACATGTTCGCGTTCTACTACGGCATCATGGCCGACCTCTCGCCGCCGGTCGCGCTCGCGGCGCTGGCGGCGGCGCCGATCGCCAAGGAGAATCCGGACAAGATCGGCTGGGAGGCGATGCGGATCGCGCTTGCCGGCTACGTCATCCCCTTCATCTTCGTCTATTCGCCGGCGCTGATGCTGCAAGGCAATGATCCGATGGCCGTGCAACTCGGGTTCTATGGCGCGGTCGCGCTGGCGACCTTCAAGGCGCTGGTGGCGATCGGGTTGTTCGGCATCGTCGCGATCGGCTTCCTGTTCACGCGGCTGACCCTGATCGAGATCGTGGTCGCCTTCGGCGCCGCGCTCTGCCTGCTCGGCGATTTCCGGTTCTCCGATACGGCGGGCTTCACGCTCGCGGCGGCTGTCGTGCTGTGGCAATGGCGGCAGCGTCCGCGCGATGTGGTGGCGGCGGCTTGAGCCTCTGCCTCGCATCCGCCGGTGTCGTGAAGGCGCTGTCGATTGCGGCGTTCACGCTTAGCTGGACGCATTCGATCGAGAAGACCGCCTGGCAGGAAGACTGGCAGGTCACGCCGGCCGGGCTGACGCTGCAACAGGCGCGCATCAGGGGCACTGGCGCCGGCATGGAGCCGCCGCCGGAGGCGCGCCTCGTCGATGGCTGGTTTGAATGGTCGCCGCAGCCGGTGCCCAGGGTGGAAGTCGTGCTCGGCAATTCCGGCGCCGCGGGCGAATGGCACCTGTGCGAGGCGGGACGCTGCCAGACGCTATCGGAGATTTTCGGCCATCCGATCGGTGCTAATGTCACGACGATGAGTGTGTGCCGCGATCCGTAGCCCGGATGGAGCGCCAGCGTAATCCGAGGCCAGTATTCCCGGATTGCGCTTCGCTTCATCCGGGCTACGGATTACGTCAGGCTGCAAGAACAACAAGGGAGAACAGGCGATGGATCGGCTCAAGGGCAAGGTCGCGATGGTGGTCGGCGCGGGCTCGATCGGGCCCGGCTGGGGCAATGGCAAGGCGACCGCCGTGACCTTCGCGCGCGAGGGTGCCAGCGTGTTCTGCGTCGATCGCAACGGCGCGGCGGCCGAGGAGACGGTCAAGATCATCACCGACGAGGGCGGCAAGGCGGCCGCATTCACTGCAGATGTCTCGCGCGCGAGCGAGGTCGAGGCGATGGTCGCAGCCTGCCTGAAGGCCTATGGCCGCATCGACGTGCTCGACAACAATGTCGGCATCGCCGAGGTCGGCAGCGTGGTGGAGGTCGCGGAAGCCGACTGGGACCGCGTCTTCGCGGTCAACCTCAAGAGCGCCTATCTGTCGATGAAGCATGTCATTCCGGTCATGATCAAGCAGGGCGGCGGCTCGATCATCAACATCTCCTCGATCGCCTCGATCCGCCATGTCGGCATTTCCTATGTCAGCTACAACGCGAGCAAGGCGGCGATGAACCAGATGACGCGCTCGACCGCGGTCGAGTTCGCCTCCAAGCATGTGCGCGTCAACGCGATCCTGCCGGGATTGATGAAGACGCCGATGGTCGAACACTCGGCGGGGCTGGCGCAGAGTTACGCCAAGGGCGATGTCGAGGCGATGTGGCGTGCCCGCGACGCGCAGGTGCCGATGGGACACATGGGTGACGCTTGGGACGTTGCCAATGCCGCGCTGTTCCTTGCGTCGGACGAATCGAAATATGTCACAGGCATCGAGCTCGTGGTCGACGGCGGCATCACTTCGAAGTCGGGCGCCTGAGGAGCCAGGAGTATCACGCCTCGACGCTGAGCTCGGCGCGGTCGAGCTCTTCCTCGACCAGATGGAAGGCATCGTCGCCGATGGTCTCGCTGCGCCGCAGCTTGAGCAGCGCCTGACGCGCGGCCGCGATGGCGCGGCGGCGGATCGGATCCGACGGCAGCTCGCGTGAGGTCAGGCCGCCGTCGGGGTCGTTCTCCGCACGCATGAGCACGGCGCGATATTCGAGCCGGAGGATCTCGGCTTCTTCCGACGGATCGGCGTCGATCTCCTCGAGCGCGGCGCGGAATACCACGCTGCGGGCATGGGCCGCCTCGCGTCCGACCGGATCGTCGTCATCGAAATTGAGCGCCAGGATCAGCGGCCGCAAGGTCAGTCCCTGGATCACGAGCGAGCCCAACACCACGGCAAACGCCGTCAGCAGGATCAGGTCTCGGTACGGAAACCATTCAGGCAGTGCAAACGCGGCGGCGAGCGTGACGATGCCGCGCATGCCGCACCACGATACGATGAAGCCGCGCTTCAGGGTCGGCACGGCCTCCACCACATGGGCGGGCAGCCAATTGCGTGCCTTCAGCAGGCGCAGCAGCGCGCCGTAGGGCATCACCCAGAGGATGCGGGCGAGGATCACGACGGCGAGGATCGCGGCGGCAAAGCTGCAATATTTCCACCGCACCTCGTCGTCGAGTTCGGACCAGATCGGGCGCAGTTGCAGGCCGATCAGCATGAAGGCGAGCACGTTGAGCACGAACACGACGGTCTCCCACACTGCATAGGACGACACGCGCAGCCGTGCCGAGGTGCGGGCCGGCGCGGTGCGGGCGATGGTGATCGCATAGGCGATGATGGTCAGGATACCGGACAGGCCGAGATGCTCGGCGACGATCCACACCATGAAGGTGCCGCCGAATTGCGTGATGATCGCGCTCGGCGCCTCGGTGATGCGGCGGGTGATCATCATCCAGACCCGCGCGAACAGGTAGCCGGCGGCGAGGCTGCCGACCAGCGCAACCGTGATCGACGGCACGAACTCGCGGATCTTCATGTGCTCGGCGGCGACCAGGCCGACCGCGACGCGATAGATCAACAGCGAAGTGGCATCGTTGAGCAGGCTTTCGCCCTCGAGGATCTTCTGGATCCGGTAGGGCAGGTTGACCTGGCGCAGGATCGCGGTGGCCGCGGCCGCGTCGGGCGGCGCCACGATGGCGCCGAGCGCGATTGCGACCGGCCAGGGCATGTCCGGGCGCAGCCAGCGCGCGACCACGGCGACCGCCGCCGTCGTGACGCCGACCGCGACCACCACTAGCGTCGAGACCGGCAGCCAGTTGTTGCGGAGATCGCGCAGCGAGGTGTCGTAGGCGGCATCGAGCAGCACTGGTGCCACGAACAGCGCCAGCGCCAGTTTCGGTTCCAGTGCCCAGGTCGGGGCCCATGGCAGCAGGGTCAGCAGCACGCCGCCGAGCGCAAGAAAGGTCGGGTAGGGCACCTTGATCCGCCGCGCCAGCGCCGACAGCGCCACCGCTGCGAGCAACAGGCCGATGATCCATTCGAATGTCAGCAAGGCGAACCCCCAAATGCGGCTCAACGCGCGGCTCCGAGTGCAGCCGATCGTCGCAATTGACGTATAATCCAGCGTGTGGTTTGGCGGCAATCGCGTCGCCGGACTTCGGGGGCCGGCGGTTCAGGCGCAGGAGGGATGTCTTGTCGGCGATCGGAATGCGACGCAGCTCTGCAAATCTGGCCGTAATGCTTGTCTGCGTTGGCTTGCCGCTCGCGCTGATATCAGGCGTTGCACGGGCGACCAGCAGTGAACCCGGCAAGGACGTGCAGGCCGATGCCGGACCCTGCATCGCCGCGGCTGCGGCGGCGGATGACGACAAGACCGTCGATGCTTGCGGCGCGCTGATCGACAATGAGAAGACGGCCAAGCCGGATCGAATCAAGGCGCTGCTGGCGCGCGCGAGCGCCTATGACCGCAAGCAGATGATCGACCGCGCGATCGCGGATTACGACACCGTGCTCGGGCTCGATCCGTCGCTTGCCGACGCCCACAATGCGCGCGGCGAGCTGTGGCGCCGCAAGGGCGACCGGCCGAAGGCGATCATGGATTTTGGCGCCGCCGTCAAGCTCAACCCCGATCACGCCGCTGCCAAGGCCAACTACAAGTCGTTGTCGCTGGAGCTGGAACGGATCGGCGCCATGATGGCGGTGGCAGGCAAGCCGAGCTTCGATTGCCGCAAGGCACGCCGGCCGGTGGAGAAGGCGATCTGCGCCAATCCCGCGCTCGCCGATCTCGATCGCGAGATCGGCGCATCGACCTTCCGCACGGTGCGCGAGGCGCAGGACCCGCGCCAGGCGCGCGAGCTGCAGCGCGCGCAGGATCAGTTCATCGCCCGCCGCAACGCCGAATTCGGCAAGCCGGACTATGACCTGCAAAAGGCAATGCGCGAGCGGCTGCAGCGGATCAACGGGGTCGACGGTTATTAGCCGGGCTCCGCCGGCCCGGCCGAAGGTCGCGGTCATTTCGGCTTGAAACGGCGCCGCTTCCCGTGACAATGGTCGGCAAATGACGCGCGACCGCGCGAGGGAGAAACGCGATGAACATCCAGCAGAGCCGGTATCATGAGGTGTATGCCCGCTCGCTTCGAGACCCCGAGGGCTTTTGGGCGGAAGCGGCGCGCGAGATCGATTGGATCGAGCCGGCCAAAAAGATCTACGATCCCTCCGTGGGCGCCTACGGACGCTGGTTCGCCGGCGCCGTGGTCAACACCTGCTACAACGCGCTGGATCGCCACGTCGCCGGCGGCCGCGCCGACCAGGTCGCGCTGATCCACGATTCCCCGCTCACCAACACGATCACCAAATTCACCTATTCCGAGCTGCTGAAGGAAGTGCAGACGCTGGCCGCGGTGATGCAGGATTTCGGCGTGGCCAAGGGCGATCGCGTCATCCTCTATATGCCGATGGTGCCGGAGGCCGTCGTCGCGATGCTCGCCTGCGCGCGGATCGGCGCGGTGCACAGCGTGGTATTCGGCGGCTTCGCGGCCAAGGAGCTGGCGACCCGCATAGACGACGCCAAGCCGAAGCTGATCTTCTCGGCGAGCTGCGGCCTCGAGCCCGGGCGTATCGTGCAGTACAAGCCGCTGCTCGACGAAGCGATCCGCCTCGCCGGCGCCAAGCCGGACACCTGCATCATCCTGCAACGGCCGCAGCAGGCCTGCGAGCTCACCGCGGGCCGCGACCACGACTGGGCAACGTTGCGCCGCGCCGCGTTCGACGCCGGCAAGGCCGCGCCCTGCGTGCCGGTCGCCGCGACCGATCCGCTCTACATCCTCTACACCTCGGGCACGACCGGAATCCCGAAGGGCGTGGTGCGCGACAATGGCGGGCATCTGGTCGCGCTGAAATGGTCGATGCACAATCTCTACGGCGTAAAGCCCGGCGAGATCTGGTGGTGCGGCTCCGACATCGGCTGGGTGGTCGGCCACTCCTACATCGTCTATGGCCCGCTGATCCACGGCGCGACCACGATCATGTATGAAGGCAAGCCGGTCGGTACGCCGGATGCCGGCGCGTTCTGGCGCGTGATCTCAGAGCACAAGGCGGTCGCCTTCTTCACCGCGCCGACCGCATTCCGTGCGATCAAGAAGGAAGACCCCGAAGGCAAGCTGCTGAGGAGCTACGATCTCTCGCGCTTCCGCACGCTGTTTCTCGCCGGCGAGCGCGCCGATCCGCCGACGGTGGAATGGGCGGAGCAGCAGCTCAAGGTGCCGGTCATCGATCACTGGTGGCAGACCGAGACCGGCTGGTGCATTGCCGGCAATCCGGTGGGGCTCGGCCAGTTGCCGGTCAAGCATGGTTCGCCGACCGTGCCGATGCCCGGCTATCAGGTCGACATCGTTGACGAGGCGGCGAAACCGGTCCCTGCGGGCACCATGGGCTCGATCGTGATCAAGCTGCCGATGCCGCCGGCCTGCCTGCCGACGCTGTGGCAGCAGGACGATCGCTTCAGGGACGCCTATCTCACGGAATTCCCCGGCTACTACAAGACCTCGGATGCAGGCTACAAGGATGCGGACGGCTATGTCTGGGTGATGGGCCGCACCGACGACATCATCAATGTCGCCGGCCATCGGCTCTCCACCGGCGGCATGGAGGAGATCCTCGCCTCGCATCCCGATGTCGCCGAATGCGCCGTGCTCGGCGTCAAGGATGCGGTCAAGGGCGAGGTGCCCTGCGGCTTCCTGGTGCTGAAGGCCGGCGTGACCAAGGCGCCGGATCAGGTCGAGAAGGAGGTGGTGGCGCTGGTGCGCGAGAAGCTCGGCCCGGTCGCGGCATTCAAGCTCGCCATCACGGTGGCGCGGCTGCCGAAGACCCGCTCCGGCAAGATCCTGCGCGGCACCATCAAGAAGATCGCCGACGGTGAGCCCTGGACCATGCCCGCGACGATTGAGGACCCCAAGGTGCTCGACGAAATCGGCGAGGCGCTGAAGGGCAAGGCGTAGGTTGCCCGTTGTGCCATCGGCGCGCTGCCGAGAGAGTGCGTTGCTCGGCACCCCTCTCCCCACCCTCTCCCACAAGGGGAGAGGGAGCCTTACCAGCGTACTCACCTGACGTAAGGTAGCCACCGGGCGGCAGGGTTCCCTCTCCCCTTGCGGGAGAGGGTTAGGGAGAGGGGCGGCCCCGGGCGAGATGGTTGATGTACGCGCCATCGTGCAATCGGGCCGCGCACCCTCGAAACCCATCGGAAGCAAAATGGCCTTGATTTTGATGGATTGCCGGGTCATCCCGGCCTTCCCTGTCATATGCCACGAGATACGGACCACCGGATGCGATCCATTTCCGCACGCGCGCCTCTCGCTCTGCTGCTCGCACTGCCGCTGCTGGCAGGCTGTCTCGAGCGCGGCCGATCGCCGATCGCGGAGAGCATGGGTGACGACGATCAGTACTGCCAGGCTGGCGGCAAGGTGGCGGTCGGCTCGCCCGAATATGTCGCCTGCCGCAAGGATCGCGACGTCCAGCGCCAGAACGCCGAAGCCCGCACCGACCGGCGGCAGCGCGATCTCGGCGAATACATGATGAACAATCCAGACCGCCACTAGGCGCGCTGGCTACTGCCCGGCCGGTCGGGTATGCGTGGACTGCCGCCGGGCCAAATTCCGGCGAGGTGTCGGCTCGCCGCATGCGACAATGAGCGGCTGTTTGGATGAGACCAGGTCCTGTGCTTGTGGAAGGCGAGCTCGCGTTGCAGTGTGACAGGATTGGAGAGCTCGACGGGCTGCGCGCGATCGCGCTGCTGACCGTCGTCATCTGGCACTATTTCGGCGCGCCGGACGGCCCGCAGGGCTGGCCGTGGAAGCTGCTGCATGTCGGCCGCTTCGGCGTCGACCTGTTCTTCATCCTGTCCGGCTATCTCATCACGGATATTCTTCTGCGCCACCGCGCGGCCGAACGATATTACTCGGCCTTCTACGGCAGGCGCGCGTTTCGCATCTGGCCGCTCTACTACCTGATGTGCGCTTGCGCGGCGATCGGCTGGTATTTTTCGCTAAGTCCTGATCTGTTCGACACCAGGGGCGTGCCCGGCTGGCTGTATTTGTTCGGCTTGCAGAACTTCGGCATGGCCAAGGCGCAGACCGACGGCGCTTACTTTCTGGCCGTCACCTGGTCGCTCGCGATCGAGGAGCAGTTTTATCTGCTGTTTCCGTTGCTGGTGCGGAACATCCCGTCCGAGCGGCTGTTCGCGATCCTGCTCGTGCCGATCCTGATCTGCCCGATCGGACGCCTGATCGATAGTGCGCTGCCGGACGCCTACGGCTGGTACGTGCTGCCGCAATTCAGGATCGATTCGCTTGCGATCGGCGCGCTGATCGCCTGGTGGCGCCTCTATCGCAAGCCGGATGCCGAGGTCTCCAGACGCGTCGCCGCCATCCTCAAATGGTCGAGCATGTCGCTTCCCCTGCTGTGGCTGTTCGGATGGAAGCGCTGGTCGGTGGCGTTCTCGCACACGCAGGTCGAGATCTTCTTCGGTTCTCTGCTGTTCGTCGTTCTGGAAAATCGCGGCGCGCCAAAGCTCGCGCTGCTGCGCAGTTCGGTCGCGACCTTCTTCGCCAGGACGTCCTACGCGGCGTATCTCACCCACCACGTCATCCTGTACCTGCTGTTCGCCGTGCTGCATCAACCGAGGACAGTGGCGAGCCTCGCCGGCTTCTCGCTGACCTTCGGCGCGCTCGCACTGACGTTCGCCCTGTGTGCCCTGAGCTATCGCTATTTCGAACGTCCGCTGCTCGACTTCGCCCACCGGCGCTTCACGTTCGGGTAAGCGAAAGCGGGCCATCGGCGCGCCGTTCGCGGGATCAAGGCTCCGCGTGCACCAAACAAAAACGCGGCGGGTTGCCCGCCGCGTTTCGTATTCCGGTCCTCGAGAAACGAGCCTGCGCTTACTCCTCGTCGTCGGCCTTCTTGCCGCCGATCGTCTTCAGCTTGGCGAACACGGCATCGACATTGAGATCGTCGTGCCGCTCGATCGGCTGATCGTCCAGCTCGTCCTTGCGCGTGGTCTCGGAGGCCGGCAGCAGCGTGGCGCCGCCGTAGACGGTCGTGGTCGGCTTCTCCTTGGCGGCGCGCTGCACCTCGAAATCGAGCTCGATCTGCGAGCACAGGCCGAGCGTCACCGGGTCCATGGGGGTCAGGGTCGAGGCGTTCCAGTGGGTGCGGTCGCGCACGCTTGCGATCGTGGTCTTGGTGGTGCCGACCAGACGCATGATCTGGGCGTCCTTCAGCTCGGGATGGTTGCGCACCAGCCAGAGGATCGCGCTCGGCCGCTCATGGCGGCGCGACACCGGGGTGTAGCGCGGGCCCTTCTTCTTGGCGGCGGTCGGCAGCACCACCTTGCTCTCCTGGAGCCTGAGACGGTAATTCTGGTCCCGCTCGCCGCGCTCGATCTCCTCGCGGGTCAGCTGGCCGTTCGAAATCGGGTCCATGCCCTTGATGCCCTGGGCGGCGTCGCCGTCGGCGATGGCACGCACCTCCAGGGGGTGCATTTTGGTGAAATCGGCCACCTGATCGAACGTCAGGGCGGTATTATCGACCAACCACACGGCAGTCGCCTTCGGCATCAGCGGTGCGTTGCTCATGGCAAATCTCCTTTGTGCTTCGCCCACCTCTGTAGAGGCGAAGCTGGTAGTCATCGGCGATGACGGGAATTATAGGGCCTATATAAGCCCTCCGGGGGGAATGGCGCAATGGGCCAGCAAAATCGCCTTGACAGCGCCCGAAAGCAGTCCCAAGTCCTTATCCTAACTGGCCGTTCCCCGCCCGCCGGCGAGGGGTGATTCGGTCCCGAGATTGCCCCGAGACAGCCTGATGTCAGCGAAAAAACCCGATCTTAGAATCGTGCTTTGTTCCCCCCGCGGCTTTTGCGCCGGGGTGGTCCGCGCCATCGATACGGTCGAACGCGCGCTCACCATTTATGGTGCCCCGGTCTATGTCCGGCACGAAATCGTCCATAACAAGTATGTGGTCGACAGCCTGAAGACCAAAGGCGCCATTTTCGTCGAGGAATTGGCCGAAATCCCCGACGATACCAACGCGCCGGTGGTATTTTCGGCCCACGGTGTGCCCAAGTCGGTTCCGGCCGAGGCCAAATCCCGCAATTTCTTCTCGCTGGATGCGACCTGCCCGCTGGTGACCAAGGTCCACCGCGAGGCGGCGATCCATTTCAAGCGCGGCCGCGAGATCCTGTTGATCGGGCATTCCCATCACCCCGAGGTGGTCGGCACCCTGGGCCAACTCCCGGTCGGCGCCGTGACCCTGATCGAGACCGCCGAGGATGCAAAGACCTTCGTCCCGAAGGACCCCAACAACCTCGCCTTCGTGACCCAGACCACGCTGTCGATCGACGACACCGCGGAGATCGTGGCGCTGCTCAAGCAGCGCTTCCCGAACGTCAACGGTCCGCACAAGGAAGACATCTGCTACGCCACCACCAACCGCCAGCTTGCGGTGAAGAAGGTGGCGCCGGTGGTCGATGCCCTGATCGTGGTCGGCGCGCCGAACTCGTCGAACTCGCAGCGCCTGCGCGAGGTCGCCGAGCGCGAGGGCTGCCCCATTGCCGTTCTGGCCCAGCGCGCCAGCGACATCGACTGGAGCAGGTTCGAAGGCATCACGAGCCTCGGCATCACCGCGGGCGCCTCGGCGCCGGAAGTGATCGTCGAGGAGATCATGGGCGCCTTCGCCGAGCGCTTCGAGCTTCACGTGGAGACGGTCTCGGCCGCGGAAGAGAACGAGTTCTTCCCGCTGCCGCGTTCGCTGCGGCCCGACGCTGCCGCCGCGGAATAGACCATATGGCGGTTTACACCGACGTTGCCGCCGAAGACCTCGCGGAATTCCTCAAGAGCTACGACATCGGCGAATTGCTCTCCTACAAGGGCATCGCCGAGGGCGTCGAGAATTCGAACTTCCTGCTGCACACCAGCCAGGGCGCCTACATCCTCACGCTCTATGAGAAGCGCGTGGCGGAGGACGACCTGCCGTATTTCCTGTCGCTGATGGCGCATCTCGCCGAGCGCGGGGTGTCGTGCCCGCAGCCGGCGCGCAACCGCAAGGGCGAGGTCTATAGCCGGCTTGCCGGCCGGCCGGCGGCGATCATCAATTTCCTCGAAGGCGTGTGGCCGCGGCGGCCGAACGTGGCGCATTGCTCAGGCGTCGGCGAGGCGCTGGCCAAGATGCATCTGGCTGGCCGCGACTTTCCGCTGGTCCGCAACAATCCGCTGTCGGTTTCCGGCTGGCGGCCGCTGTTCGATCTTGCCGCCGCGCGGGCCGACAGCGTGCAGCCGGGTCTGCACGACTTCATCGCGCGCGAGCTCGATCATCTCGAGGCCGCGTGGCCGGCGGACCTTCCGGTCGGCGTGATCCATGCCGATCTGTTTCCCGACAACGTCTTCTTCCTCGGCGACAAGCTCTCGGGCCTGATCGACTTTCCGTTCGCCTGCAACGACATCCTGGCCTACGACGTCGCGATCTGCCTCAACGCCTGGTGCTTCGAGCCGGATCATTCCTTCAACGTCACCAAGGCGCGCGCGCTGCTCAATGCCTATAACCGCGAGCGGCAATTGTCGGCGGCGGAAGAGGCCGCGCTGCCGCTGCTCGCGCGCGGCGCCGCGCTCCGTTTCCTGCTGACGCGCCTGGTCGATTTCCTCAACGTGCCCGCGGGTGCGCTGGTGCAGCCGAAGGACCCGCTGGAATACGTCCGCAAGCTGCGCTTCCACCAGAACGTCGCTGCCATCAACGACTACGGCATCACGCCGGCAGGATGCGCGGCGTGAGCGACAAGCCGCATGTGATTGTCTTTACCGATGGTGCCTGCTCCGGAAACCCCGGACCGGGCGGCTGGGGCGCGATCCTCAGATTCGGCGACGTCGAGAAGGAATTGAAGGGCGGCGAGGCGCACACCACCAACAACCGCATGGAGCTGATGGCGGCGATCTCGGCGCTGGAAGCCCTGAAGAAGCCCTGCGTGGTCGACCTCACCACCGACAGCCAGTACGTCCGCCAGGGCATCACCGGATGGATTCACGGCTGGAAGCGCAACGGCTGGCGTACGGCCGACAAGAAGCCGGTGAAGAATGTCGAGCTGTGGCAGCGCCTCGACGCCGCGCTGAAGCCGCACGAGGTGCGCTGGCACTGGATCAAGGGCCATGCCGGCCACGCCGAGAACGAACGCGCCGACGAACTGGCGCGCGAAGGCGTGGCGATGGCGCGGTTGAAGGGGTAGGGCGCGCTGCGCGCCGCATGTCGGCCGCGTAGGAGGAGCTGCGTAGGATGGGTTTCGCTACGCTCTACCCATCCTACAGACCAGCATTCCGGCTATCGCTATTCCCACTACTGTCATCGCCCGCGAAAGCGGGCGATCCAGTATTCCAGAGACAGTGGTGATTTGAAACGAGAGGCCGCGGCGTACTGGGTTGCCCGGTCAAGCCGGGCAACGACAGTGTGCGCGCGGCGTCAGCTCAGAGCTGCCCGAGCAGCGTGTCGCCGCCGGAGACCTCGACCTTGCCCGGAGCCGGCTCCTTGTTGAGCTTCTTCACCACGCCGTCCTCGACCAGCATCGAGTAGCGGTGGGAGCGGATGCCGAGGCCGTTGCCGGAGGCGTCGAGCTCCATGCCGATCGCCTTGGCGAAGTCGGCATTGCCGTCGGCCAGGAAGACGGCTTCGTCGCGCTGGTCGGTGTCGCGCTTCCAGGCGTTCATCACGAAGGCGTCGTTGACCGAGACGATCGCGATGGTGTCGACGCCCTTGTTCTTCATGGCATAGGCGTTGAGGAAGATGCTCGGCAGATGCATCTTGTGGCAGGTGCCGGTGTAGGCGCCGGGCACTGCGAACAGGGCGACCTTCTTGCCCTTGAAAATGTCGTCGGTGGTTTTGACCTGCGGACCCTCGGCGGTCATTACGCGAAACTTGGCTTCCGGCAGCTTGTCGCCAACATTGATCGTCATCGTTGTTCTCCCTCGGTGAAGCGGAATTGTCTTAAACCCGGCGCTCGGACGGCACAATACGACCTGCCGCAGGAACGGCAATGCCGAAGGTGAGAGCGTTTTCGAGCGAAGTGGGTACCGGTTCGCGCGAAGAAAACGCGTCAAAACAAGAATCGGGAGCCCCGTTCCGATGCAATCGGAACGGAAAAGGCTCCAGTCACCGTTCCGTCATCAGCCGGAAAACCCGCCGGCGTCGAGAAAGGCCTGTTCGTCGGCGGTGGTTTCCCGGCCCAGCACCCGGTTACGGTGCGGGAAGCGGCCGAACCGGCGGATGATGTCGGCGTGATCCTCGGCGTATTTCAGGTTGTCGGGATGGCAGTCATATTGCCGGAACAGCGTCACGCAACGCTGCTGGTCGTCGAGGTCCTCCGAATGCTCGAAAGGCAGATAGAGGAATTCGCGCAGCACCGGGTCGGTCCGCGCATCGACGCCGCGGTCGATGGCGCGCCTTGCCACTTCACGCGCCAGCGCGTCACTTGAAAAGGTCTTGGCGTCGCCTCGAAACAGATTTCGCGGAAACTGGTCGAGCACGATGATCAACGCCAGCGCGCCCTCGTCGCTTGCCTCCCATGACGACAATTCGCCGACAGCCGCCTTCTGCCAGGAGGCAAGGAAGCGGCTGCGGATTTCGGCATCGAAGGCGTCGTCGTGCTTGTACCAGCGGTCGCGGCCGGCTTCTCGCCAGAACGCGATAACGTCGGCAGGCGTCGCGAAGCGCGCGTCAGTCGTATCCAACGGCAGCCTCACTCGCGCTCTACGCCGCGGCCTTCTTCTCGTCGCGCAGCTCGCGACGCAGGATCTTGCCGACATTGGTCTTCGGCAGGTCGGCCCTGAACTCGATCTGCTTCGGCACCTTGTAGGCGGTGAGCTGGGTGGCGGCGAACTTGATGATGTCCTCCGCTGTGACGCTCGGGTCCTTCTTGACCACGAAGGCCTTCACCGCCTCGCCGGACTTCGCATCGGGCACGCCGATCACGGCGCATTCGAGCACGCCGGGATGGCTCGCCAGCACTTCCTCGATCTCGTTCGGATAGACGTTGAAGCCGGAGACCAGGATCATGTCCTTCTTGCGATCGACGATCTTGGTATAGCCCTTCTCGTCCATCACGCCGATGTCGCCGGTGCGGAAATAGCCATCCGCCGTCATCACCTTGGCGGTCTCTTCGGGGCGGTTCCAATACCCCGACATCACCTGCGGGCCCTTGGCGCAGATCTCGCCGGCTTCACCGAGCGGCAACTCATTGCCGTCGTCGTCGCGGATCGAGAGCCAAGTCGAGGGGACCGGAAGGCCGATCGTCCCGGAGAACTCCGTGATCGTCGCGGGATTGCAGGTCAGCGTCGGCGAGGTCTCCGACAGGCCATAGCCTTCCGACAACGAGATTCCCGTCACTTTTAGCCATTTTTCAGCGACCGGCTTTTGCGTGGCCATGCCGCCGCCATTGGCGATCTTCAGCTTGGAGAAATCCAGCTTGTCGAAGCCTGGCGTGTTCAACAGGCCATTATAGAGCGTGTTGACTGCCGGGAAGAAGCTGACCTGGTACTTCGACAGTTCCTTGACGAAGCCTGCCATGTCGCGCGGATTCGGAATCAGCAGATTGGTGCCGCCGGCCCGCATACCCAGCAGATAGCACGCGGTCAGCGCAAAGACGTGATAGAGCGGCAGCGCACAGACGATGACCATCTGCTCGACGATCGGCGGCTTCGCCAGCGCCGGCTGCAGCCAGGCGTCGTTCTGCAGCACGTTGGCCAGGATGTTGCGATGGAGCAGGGTAGCGCCCTTGGAGACGCCGGTGGTGCCGCCGGTATATTGCAGGAAGGCGACGTCATCGAGCGTCAGCGCCGGCTTGTTCATCTTCCGGCCGCGACCGGCCGACAGCGCATCATTGAAGCCGACGGCGCCGGGGATCGACCAGGCCGGCACCATCTTCTTCACCCGGCGCACGACGAGGTTGACGATCACGCCCTTGAAGCCGAGCAGGTCGCCCATGCTGCCGACGATCACGTGCTTGACGGCCGTGTTCGCAAGCACCTTCTGCACGGTGGTGGCAAAGTTCTCCAGCACGATGATCGCTTCCGCGCCGGAATCCTTGAGCTGATGCTCGAGCTCGCGCGGGGTGTAGAGTGGATTGACGTTGACCACGGCATAGCCGGCACGCAGCACGGCGGCGGTCGCGACCGGATATTGCAGCACGTTCGGCATCATCAGCGCGACCCGTGCGCCCTTCTGCAGGCCCTTGCTCTGCAGGTAGGCGCCGAGCGCCGTCGACATCTCGTCGAGCTCGCGATAGGTGATCGCCTTGTCCATGCAGATGAACGCCTTGCGATCGGCGAACTTCTTGAAGCTCTCTTCCAGCAATTCGACCAGCGACGAATATTGCGTGACGTCGATATCGGCGGGCACGCCGGCCGGATAATGCTTGAGCCAGATGCGCTCCATAATGGTCATTCCCTCTCATATAAATTTGGCTGATGTCCCGGATTGCTTCCGGGTTTTCCGACCCTTGACCGCGTCTTGGCCGCTTTATTTCAGGCAGTATTGAGCGATGCCGCGGCCAATGGCAAGCCGCTGCGCGCTATCGACGCATTGGGAGATCGGAGGGGGTGGCGCCCTGCTAGCCTGCCGGCTTGGCGTCGGCTTTTGGCTTCTCAGCCTTGGGCTTCTCGGCCTTGGGCTTTGGAGCAGGCTTTGCCGCCGCCGGCTTGCTGGCAGGCTTTGCGGCGGCCGGCTTGTCCGCGGCGGGCTTCGCAACTGCGGCATCCGGCTTGGCGTTGGCGTGACGCACCGGCTTGGCCGCCGGCTTGTTGTCCGACTTGGACGCGCTCTTGCCGTCACCCTTGGCGTCATCAGCCGCGTCGGACTTCTTGCCGGCGACACGGGTGTGCTTGCCCTTGGCGCGCTTGGCCGGCTGCAGCTTCTCGGTGTCGGCGTCGACCGCGGCGATCAATGCAGCGCCGGTCTTGGTCGGCCCCGTATAAACCACGACCGGCTCGGACGCCGCCGCCGGCTGCGCCAGCATGTCGGCCGGTTTTGTCGGCATCGCGGCCTGCAGGCCCGAGGCGAAGAAGCTCACGCCGCTGTCGCCGTTGGTGCTCGCGCCGGCGCTGGCGACGGTGTCTTCTCCATCCTCGTCGCTGGCGGGCCGCTTGTGCTTGGCGCCGCACATCTCCTCGCGCAGGTTCGGCGGGGTGGAATCGATCGGCACCAGATTGTCGACGGTGCCGAGCGAGGGCCGCAGCCACGCCAGCCCGTTATTGGCAAAGCCGCGATCCAAAAGCTGCGCGGCGCGGATCGCGCGCATGCGGCCCGAGGAGGCGCCGAGCACCACGGCGATCAGCCGCTTGCCGTCGCGTGTCGCCGACGCCACGAGATTGTAGCCGGAGGCGCAGATGAAGCCGGTCTTGAAGCCGTCGGCACCGGGATAGCGGCCGATCAGCTTGTTGAAGTTCTGGGTGATGCGGCGGCCGAAGCGGATCGACGGGATGTGGACGAAATACTCGTATTCCGGCAGGTCGCGGATGATGGCGCGGGCGAGGATCGCCATGTCGCGCGCCGAGGTGATCTGGCCGTCGGCGGGCAGGCCGTTCGGGTTGACGTAGCTCGTTTGCGTCATGCCGAGCTTTTGCGCGGTCTGGTTCATTTCGCCGGCAAAGCCGTCGATCGAGCCGCCGATGCCCTCGGCCAGCACCACGGCCATGTCGTTGGCCGACTTCACCAGCATCATCTTCAGCGCGTTGTCGACGGTGACCTGGGTGCCGGGCCGAAGGCCCATCTTCGAAGGCGACTGCGATGACGCGGTCGGCGACACCGTGAGCAGCGTGTCGAGCGAGACGCGGCCATCCTTGACCGCCTTCAGCGTCACATAGGCGGTCATCAGTTTGCTGAGCGAGGCCGGATACCACGGCATCGTGGCGTTGTCGGCCTGCAGCACCTTTCCGGTATCGGCCTCGACGACCAGCAGCGCCTCGGCCTGCGCGATCTGCGGCGTTGCGATGGCGAGCATCGCTGTGGCCAGAATCCATTTCAACGACGGGCGCAGCGGGCGAGGAAAATACACGACGGTTCCGGTCCTTTGAGACCCGCCTTCAAGAAGGAGGTCTTGCGATGTGACGTACGGGTTTCAAGCGTGTCCGGCGCCGCATTGCGGCGATGCAAACCTATACCGGCTTGCCAGCTGAGAACAGAGGCCGCCCAATTATATCGTGGACGAAATCGGCTGAATTTCGGCAGCCGCCTCAATTGGAAAGGGCAGAATTATGGTGCCTCGATGCCGGCGCGCGCCTGTTCCTGGACCATGAACTGGGCCCGCGCCAGTTCGGCAAAACGCCCGCCTTTCGCCACCAGTTCATCGAAAGTTCCGCTTTCGATCACCCGTCCCTGGTCGAACAACAGGATGCGGGTGGCGTAGCGGATGGTCGAGAGACGGTGCGCGATCACGAAGGTGGTGCGGCCCTTCATCACTTCGTCGAGAGCAGCATTGACCTTGGCCTCGGTGACGGCGTCGAGCGCGCTGGTTGCCTCGTCGAGGATCAGGATTGGCGGATCCTTGAGCAGCGCACGCGCAATCGACAGCCGCTGCCGCTCGCCGCCGGACAGCATGCGGCCGCGCTCGCCGGCATGGGTGTCGAACTTCTTTTCGCTGCGCTCGATGAAATCCAGCGCCTGCGCGCGCGCCGCGGCGGTACGCAGCTCCTCATCGGTCGCATCGGGCTTGCCGACGCGCAGGTTGTCGGCGAGCGAGCGGTTGAACAGCAGCGCCTCCTGGAACACCACGCCGATGTTCCGCCGCAGCGCCGTCAGCTTCAGCGCGCGGATGTCCATACCGTCGATCTCGATGATGCCGGATTGCGGATCGAACGCGCGATGCAGCAGCGCGATCGCGGTGGATTTGCCGGCGCCGGTCGAGCCGACCAGCGCGATGGTCTGGCCGGGCAATGCGGTGAAGCTGAGGTCCTCGATCGCCGGCCGCTTGCCGTCATAGGAGAACGAGACGTCGTTGAATTCGACCAGCCCCGACAGCCGGCCGGGATCGACGGCGCCGGGCCGGTCGCGCACCGCCGGCACCGCATCGAGCACGTCGAAGAATTCCTGCAGCCGCGGCGCTTCCATGAACACATTGTTGATGAAGCTCACCACCTGCTCGAGCTTCTGGATCAGCATGGTGGCGAACGAGACGAACATCACGATCTCGCCGACCGTGGTGAGGCCCTCATTGTGGAGCGCGATGCCGACCGTGAAGATCGCGAGCACCGTAATGGTGGTCGAGGCGCGCGTGATCACGGTGACCAGCGCCCACCATGACAGCACCGGCATCTGCACCGCGAGCAGCTTGTCGGCGACGTAGCGCAGGCCCTGCACCTCGGAATCGATCCGCACGAAGCTCTGCACCAGCGCGACATTGCCGAGCGCGTCGGAGGCGCGCGCCGAGAGGTCGCTGTAATAGGCCTCGACCTCGCTCTGCATGCCGTAGGTCTTGCGCACCACCAGCGTGGTCAGCACGGTGAACACGACGCAGAGCGCGAACAGCAGGATCGCCAGTCGCCAGTTGATGTAGAGCGCGAGCGGCAGCAGCACGATCAGCGACACAATGGCGGCGAAGTGTTCGCGGAAGAAGCCGAGCCAGAGCCGCCACAGCGCGTCGGTGCCGTTCAGCATCACCTTCATCAGCCGCCCGGAATGGGTACCGGAGTGGAAGGTCAGCGGCAGCTGCAGGATGTGCTCGAAATAATCCGTCAGCACGGCCTGGCGCTGGCGGTGCGCCAGCCGGTCGGCCTGCAACGCGACGATCGCGCTGCAGCCGATCGTGAACAGGCCGAATGCCGCCCACGCCGCGAGCAGCGGCCATGCCGAGGAGGTCGCGAACAGCCCGGTGACCGGCCGGCCCGACAGCACGTCGACGATTTTGCCGAACAGCACCGGCTCGGCGAATTGCGCGGTGGCGAGCAGCATGTTGGCGGCGGCGAGGATCCAGCCGAGCCGCGCCTCCTTGCCGAGCAGTTCGAGGACGCGGGTATAGAGGCGAAGCATGGACATGCCGGCGGGACTCGTCAGCGGTGGGCGCCCGGTCAGGCGGGACGCAATTTAATCAGGGTTCGCCAGCGAGGGCCAGCGGTGACAGCGCGTCATGCTCAGGGTGATGGGTTGAACAGCGGTGCAACACATCCGGTGTCGTCCCTGCGAAAGCAGGGACCCATAACCACGGGGTTGGATTGTTGAGGAAGGCTGGAGCCCCAGCGCTGCGCAACAATGGCCTTCGGTGGTAATGGGTCCCTGCTTTCGCAGGGACGACACTGAGTGTTTAGTGCCGCTCGTCGGTCGTGCATTCGCAGGCTTTAATTGACCAGCCGGCCGTCGATCGGCGGCAAGAACTGGTCGTCGAAGATGTCGGCGGCGTGCGGCCGCTTCTGGAATTTGAAGTCCTCCGCGAGCTGGTCGACCGACCGCTCGAAGCGCTCCGGCTCGATGCCGCCGAGGCCGTTACGCTTCACCTCGCCGGTCAGGATGTTGTCGCGGATGATGGCGCCCAGCCGCTCGAGCTCCAGGTCGCGCGAACCGCCATCCATCCGGCTCACCACCTCGCTCGCCGCGCGGGCCGGGTCCTTGACCGCGAGGTTGGTGCCGCCGATCACCGCGCGCACGAAGCCTTTCACCGCGTCCGGCTTCGCCGCCGCAAGGCGCGGGCTGACGATCACGGCAAAGCCATAGGCTTCGCAGCCATAGTCGGCGAAGCGCAGCACCGCGAGATCGTCGGCGGGCACGCCGCGATCGCGCAGATTGATTGCGGAGAGATAGGAGAAGCCGGTCACGGCATCGATTTGGCCCGCGGAAAGCATCGGCTCGCGTACCGCGGCGCTAATCGTGTTCTGCTTCACGCTCGCGAGCTTGATGCCGTTCTGCCTGGCGACCGCGGGCCACAGCCGGATCGAAAGGTCGCCCTCGGCGACGCCGAGGTTCTTGCCCTGGATGTCGGTCAGCACCTGGATGCCCCTGCTCTTGCGGGCAATGATCGCATAAGGCGCCTGGTTGAACAGCACGAACACCGCCTTGACAGCGGCAGCACCAGGCTTGTCGCGAAAGCGGATCAGCGAGTTGATGTCGACGAGGGCGAAGTCGCTCGAGCCGTCGGCGACGCGCGCGATGGCGTCCGCCGAACTGGTGGCGACGTTGGTGCCGACCGCAAGGCCCTCGGCGCTGAACAGGCCGCCGGCCGACGCCATCACGAATGGCGCCGCGGCGGCGTCAGGCGGACGGTCGAGTGTGAACTGGATGGTGAGCGGCTGCGGCGCATCGCCGGCGCGCAGCGGTGTGACGGCCGGCCACACGCCGCCCGAAAGGCCGATCATGCCGGCGAGTATCCAGCGGAGAACGGTGGTCCGACTTACCTGCATCATGACATCCGGGAGGCGAGACAAAGTGCCGCGCCGGCTGCGCCTGCTTCATGACATCGAATGCGCCAGGGCAGGGTGCAATTCAAGCATCAATTTCAAGCGTTATTTGCTGGCATCCTGCCCCAGGCAAGGTGAACGGCCGATGACTGCCATGATTTAACCCCGGGGTTGTTCAGCTTGCATTCGGTTTGGGGAACCTAATCTTGGGGTAGTGGTTAGCTCACCAGGGCCCGTCGGGCCGGCTTCCACAAAGGATGACTACAATGTTTGCGCGAAAGGGTGTTTTTTCGTCCATTGGCCGCGCAGCCACATTGGCAACGGTTGCCGCGGTGGCGTTGACGGCCGTTGAGCCGACGATGGCGTTCGCAGGCTCTGCTCCGGCGGGCAAGGCGGCCGCTGTAACCACATCGCACGGCACGAGCGGCGCGACCGACATCAGCGCGCGCCGTCGCTACTATCGTGGCGGAGGCGGTGGCGCCGCCGCTGCGGCTGTGTTCGCCGGGATCGTCGGCACGGGTCTGGCGATCGCCGCAACCCAGAGCCGTCGCGACTATTACGACTCCTATGGCTACTACGACGGCGGCCCGGGCTACTACGGCGGTCCCGCCTATTATGGTGGTGGCCCGGCCTATTACGGCGGCGGACCGTATTATGGTTATCACGGCTATTACGGGCGCCGCTCGGCACTGCCCTATACGCCGTACTGACACGCATCGTCAGTTCTCGGAACTGTCACAAAGGATCGAATCCACCGGCTGCGAGGCCGGTGGATTTTTCGTTGTCGGCTCGCCCGTTAACACGCTGGCGACGCGCTTCGATTAGGCTCAAAGGATGAGTGATTCGATCGAGCGGCTTTACCAGGCGGTGATCGCGGCCAAGGATCTTGATCCGGCTACGTCGCGCACGGCACGGCTGTTCCAGCGCGGGCCGGCCAAGATGGCCAAAAAGCTCGCCGAGGAAGCGATCGAGGTCGTGATCGACGCCGTCAGCGGCAAGCCGGACGCCGTCGTCCGCGAGAGCGCGGACCTGCTCTACAATCTCACCGTTCTATGGGCATCGGCCGGCGTGAAGCCGGGGGATGTCTGGCGCGAGATGGAGCGGCGCGAGCGGCTGCTCGGGATCGCCGAGAAGCTGCCGAAGTCGCCAGTTAAGCTCCCCAAGACCGCGCCCGTTCCGGTGGTTCGGCGTCGAATTGTCGCGCTGGAGAACCGGCTGCGCAAACGGCAGCCGTAAATCAACCAAATTCGATCCATTCCCGGCATGGACAAATCCGCTCCACGATGGTTCATCGCGCCCATGTTGAAACGGATTTACGACTGGTGCGTCGCGGCGGCCGACAAGCCCTACGCACTCTGGATTCTCGCGGCCGTCGCCTTCGCCGAGAGCTCCTTCTTCCCGATCCCTCCTGACATCATGCTGTTGCCGATGTCGTTGGCGCGGCCGAAGCGGGCCTGGTGGTTCGCGGCCGTCTGCACCGTCGCGTCGGTTGCCGGCGGCGTGCTCGGCTACGCGATCGGCGCGCTGCTCTACGACTCGCTCGGGCAGTGGCTGATCCATCTCTATGGCCTCTCCGACAAGGTCGACGCGTTCCGCGCCTCCTATGCCGAGTGGGGTGCCGTGATCATCCTGGTGAAGGGGCTGACGCCGATCCCCTACAAGCTGGTGACGATCACGTCGGGCTTTGCCGGTTACAACATCTGGCTGTTCATCCTGTGCTCGATCGTCGCACGCGGCGGCCGCTTCTTCTTCGTCGCGGTGCTGCTCAACCGCTATGGCGATGTCATCCGCGCCGAGCTCGAGAAGCGGCTCGGCCTGTGGGTCGCGATTGGCGCGATCGTGCTGGTGCTGGGCTTTGTCGTCGCATTCAAGCTGATCTAGAGCTTCGGTTCTGATTGAATCAGAACTGAAGCTCTAGCTTGTTGTTTCGACGCGTTTTCTTCACGCGAACCGGTATCCACTTCGCTCGAAAGCGCTCTAACCAAAGTTCTAGCTGTTCGCGTCTTTGCTCGCGGACGGCTTCGGACTACGGTCGCTGCGTTGGCTGATGGAATCGACGACCGGTGAATCTCACGAGACTCAATCCCGCCAAGGCGCGCGTTGCGATGGCGGGCCTTGCGCTGTCGATGGCGCTGCCTGCGATCGACGGTGGATGGGCGCAGACTGCGCCGCCCGCGCTCGGCGTGCAGTCGCCGGCGCAGCAGCCGGCTGAGTCTCCGCAGCAACAACAGATCGAGCTGCCGCCGGCGCCGGTCGAGCGCGAGAATCCCGGACTGATCAACGAAATCGGAAAGCTGTTCGAGAAGTCGAAGTCGGCGCTGCCGTCGTTGAAGAGCCCCAGCGAGACCATCAACGATCTGTCGAACATCGCGCGCCCCTCGACGATGGTGACCGGGCGCGCCGCCTGCGTGGTGGCCTCGAACGGCGCGCCGGACTGCAAGATCGGCGCCGACCGGCTGTGCCAGAGCAAGGGGTTCAAGGAAGGCAAGAGCATCGATACCGACGCCTCCGAGAAATGCTCGCCGCTGGTCTATCTGCCGGGCCACAAGCGCGGGCCGAACGATTGCAAGACGGAAAATTTCGTGACACGGGCGGTCTGCCAGTAGAGGCGGTCGAAACCGCGTCTGGGATGCCAGATGCGCCCGAAAACACGGCATCTGGATGAGGTTTTGTCATCCTTTTTGCAGCGCCGTAACGCAATACTTGACACTGGAAAGATTGCCTTGTTGGTATGACGGTCAGCATCGCGACCAACCAACTTGAGGATCCGCCGCCAATGTCCATGCCTGCTCTGTTCAAGGGCCGCCTGTCTCTTCCCGTGATCGGGGCACCGCTGTTCATCATCTCGGTGCCCGACCTCGTCATCGCCCAGTGCAAGGCCGGCGTGGTCGGCTCGTTTCCGTCGCTGAACGCGCGGCCGCCCGAACTGCTCGACGAATGGCTGTACCGGATCAAGGAAGAGCTTGCCGCCTACGACAAGGCGCATCCGGAGCGCCCGTCAGCGCCGTTCGCGGTGAACCAGATCGTGCACAAGTCGAACAACCGGCTCGATCACGACATGGCGCTTTGCGAGAAGCACAAGGTGCCGATGATCATCTCCTCGCTCGGCGCGCGCGAGGAGCTCAACCAGGCGGTCCACGGCTGGGGCGGCATCGTGTTCCACGACGTGATCAACCAGAAGTTCGCGCACAAGGCGATCGAGAAGGGCGCCGACGGCCTGATCCTGGTCGCGGCCGGCGCAGGCGGTCATGCCGGCACGCTGTCGCCGTTCCCGTTCGTGTCGGAGACGCGGCAGTGGTTCGACGGGCCGATCGCGCTGTCGGGCACCATCGCCAACGGCCGCGCCATTCGCGCGGCGCGCATCATCGGCGCCGACTTCGCCTATATCGGCTCCGCCTTCATCGCGACCAAAGAGGCAAACGCGGTCGAGGGCTACAAGAGCATGATCACCAATTCGTCCGCCGAGGACATCGTCTACTCCAATTTGTTCACCGGCGTGCACGGCAACTATTTGAAGCCGTCGATCGTCGCCGCCGGTATGGATCCGGAAAACCTGCCGACCTCCGATCCCTCGAAGATGAGCTTCGGCACCGACTCCTCCGGAGAGCGCGCCAAGCCGAAGGCGTGGAAGGAGATCTGGGGCTCCGGCCAGGGCGTCGGCAGCATCTCCAAGGTGGTGCCCGCGGCCGAGCTGATTGGTCGGTTCAAGAAAGAGTATGACGAAGCGGTCGATCCGGCGCTTGCCTAAAGCACGGTGACCAAGATGGATCACCGCGCTTTAGCTTTCTGTTTGAGCATGATCTACGCGCAAACGCTTCGCGTTTGTCGCGGGGAAAACCGCTCCACACTTTTCCGGATCATGCTCTGATGGAGCCGATCTTTCGCGTTGACGGTGACCGCGTCGTCACCAGTCCCGATGCCGCGGGTCCATGGGACCCGCGGATGCAGCACGGTTCCGCGCCGGCCGCGCTGGTGGTGTGGGCCGCAGAAGCCATCCCGACGTCGGTGCCGATGCGGATCGCGCGGGTCACGATCGACCTGATGCGTCCGGTGCCGGTGGCGCCGCTGACGGTCTCGAGCGAGATCCTGCGCGACGGCCGCAAGATCCAGCTCTGCGCTGTCAGGCTGCTCGCCGACGGCGTTCTCGTCGTCTCGGCCACCGTGCTCAAGATCAAGCAGCAGGCGGCCGAGCTGCCGCCGGATGTCGCGGCCCTTCCGGTCGATCTGCCGGGCCCCGACAAAAGCATCGTCGAGCCGGGCAATCTCGCGAACAGTCCGTTCGTGAAAAACATCTCGATGCGCGCCGCGCGCGGCCGCTTCGGCGTGCTGGGCCCGGGCGCGATCTGGTTCCGCGTCAACCAGCCGCTGATCGCAGGCGTCGCCGTTTCGCAGGCGACGCGTGCGGTGGTCGCCTCGGATTTCTCGAACGGCGTTTCGCCGGCGCTCGATTTCAGCCAGTGGACCTTCATCAACGCCGATCTCACCGTGAGCCTGGCGCGCGAGCCGGTCGGCGACTGGGTCCTGCTCGATAGCGAGTCCTGGATCGGGCCTGACGGCGCAGGGCTTGCAATGTCGCGGCTCGCCGACATCAGCGGCTATTTCGGCCGTACCGTCCAGAGCCTCGTGATCGAGCGGCGCTAGCGCCGGGCCGGTTTCAACCACCACGCTGGAGAGAAGGGCAGCCCGCAGCGGCCGCCCTTGTGCAAAAATACCCCTGCGCGTCCGGAACGGTTGGCGGCACCAACGAGTTTTGGTCTCGTTAGGGGGGTGTCATGACGCGCATCGATCTCGCCGCCGGTTTCCTGGCCAAGGCCGTCCGGCGGCCCCGTGCGTTGCGGGTTGATGGTATCGGCGCTCCGGAGCGGCCCGGAGCCTCGCAGTGAAGCCCGGCCCGTCCTCGGAACGCGCGGTCATCCTCGCCGCGAGCGAGCGGGACGCCGTCAAGACCGCCCACCTGATCAAGGAAGCCGGCTACTACGCCAACATCTGCGGCGACCTCGCCGAGCTCGAGCACCAGGTCGCGAGCGGGGCGGGTCTTGCCATCATTGCCGATGAGGCGATCAGGACCGCCGACCTTGCCGGCCTGACGCGTTGGCTGAACGAGCAGCCGTCATGGTCGGATTTTCCCATCGTGCTGATGAGCGAGAAGGGCGGGCCCGAACGCAATCCCGAAGCGGCGCGGCTCGGCCGCGCGCTCGGCAATGTCACCTTCATCGAGCGGCCGTTCCATCCGACCACGCTGGTGAGCCTGGTCGCCGCGGCGGTGCGCGGCCGCCGCCGCCAGTACCAGACCCGCCAGATATTGGAAGACCTGACCGAGAGCGAAGACCTGTTGCAGACCGCGCTCGATGCCGGCCATCTCGGCGCGCTCGAACTTCATCTGCCGGATTTCGAGCTCGAGGCGTCGCCGACCTGCAAGACATTTTTCGGGCGCAAGCCTCGCGGTCCCTTCACCTATCAGGATCTGCTCGAGGCGGTGCATCCCGATGACCGCGCCCGCCGCAGCGAAACCGTCGAGCAAACGCTGCGCACCGGCGCGGATTACCGGATCGAGTATCGCATCATCTGGCCCGACGGCACCCAGCACTGGCTCGATGTCCGCGCCCGCGCGGTACGCCGGCCCGACGGCAGCATCCGGTCGCTGGTCGGGGTCTGCTCCGACATCACCGCGCGCAAGATCGCGGAGATCGAGCGCGAGGCGCTGCTGGCGCAGCTCGCCGCGGAACGCACCGCGCTTGCCGAGCTCACCGCGACGCTGGAGCAGCGGGTCGAGCAGCGCACCGCCGACCTGATGAAGGAGGTCGCCGCGCGTGAACGGGCGCAGGAACAGCTCCGCCATGCGCAGAAGATGGAGGCGATCGGTCAGCTTACCGGCGGCGTCGCGCACGATTTCAACAATCTGCTGATGGCGGTGATGGGCAATCTCGATCTGCTGCGCAAGCGGTTGCCGGAGGACCCGCGCCTGCGCCGGCTGGTCGACGGCGCGTTGCAAGGCGCCGAGCGCGGCGCCTCGCTGACGCAGCGGCTATTGGCCTTCGCACGGCAGCAGGATCTGCGCGCGGTGCCGGTCGATCTCGGCGCACTGGTGCGCGACATGAGCGAATTGCTCGAGCGCTCGCTTGGGCCGCGCATCACGCTGCGGCTCGACATCCCGGACGGACTGCCGGCGGCCTGCGTCGATACCAACCAGCTCGAGCTTGCGGTGCTCAACCTTGCGATCAACGCGCGCGATGCGATGCCGGATGGCGGCGTGATCGAGATCCGCCTCGCGGCCTGGCAGGCCAAGAACGATCAAGCCAAGAACGATCAAGCCAAGAGCGATCAGGTCAGGAGCGATCAGGTCAAGGGCGATCCCGCGCTGCAGCCAGGCAATTACCTGAAACTGTCGGTGGTCGATAGCGGCAGCGGCATGTCGCCGGACGTGCTGAAGCGGGCGATCGAGCCGTTCTTCTCGTCAAAGCCGGTGGGCAAGGGGACCGGGCTTGGCCTGTCGATGGTGCATGGGCTCGCGGTGCAGCTCGGCGGCGCGCTGCAGCTGTCGAGCGCGGTCGGCAAGGGCACCACGGCCGTGCTGGTGCTGCCGGTCGCGACAACAGCGCCGGCGGTCGAGAGTCCGGCGCCGGCGGCGCAGAAGGTCAAGCGCTCGGCGGTGATCCTGCTGGTCGACGACGATCCGCTGATCGCGATGTCGACCATGGAGATGCTGGAGGACCTCGGCCATCGCGTGATCGGCGCCAGTTCCGGACCGCACGCGCTCGATATCCTCAGGAGCGACCAGGAGATCGACCTGATGATGACCGATCACGTGATGCCCGGCATGACCGGCCTCGAACTCGCCGCGGCCTCGCGCGAGTTGCGCCCGCATCTCGTCGTCCTGCTCGCCACCGGCTATGCCGAACTGCCCGACGGCACCCAGGTCGACCTGCCGCGGCTGGCCAAGCCCTACCACCAGGATCAGCTGCGCGAGCGGCTCGATCAGCTGCTGGGGCAGGGGGGCGAGCGGCTCGCTCCTGTCGCAAATCCCAGCGCTCTCTCACCGTCACCCTGAGGAGCCGCGAAGCGGCGTCTCGAAGGGCGTCGGCCCGGCTCTTGCCGCGATGGGTCGAGACGCGCGCTGAAACATCGGGGCCGTGGATCATTCGAGACGGCCGCTGCGCGGCCTCCTCAGGATGACAGGCGAGCATTGGTGTTCGCAGCTCTTTGTCTACGTCATTGCGAGCGAAGCGAAGCAATCCATGTCTCGGCTCGGGGAAAGATGGATTGCTTCGTCGCTGTCGCTCCTCGCAATGACGAATGCGGCGTGATCGCTCACCCCACCATGCGGTCGCGGCCGGACCAGAAGCGCGCTTTCAGCACCTTCTTGTCGACCTTGCCGACGCCAGTCATCGGCAGCTCCTTGACGAACTGGATCTGCTTCGGCGCGTGCGCCGAGCCCTTCTTCGCCTTCACGAGGCTGATCAGCTCGTCGGCGTCGGGCACAGCGCCCTCGCGTGCCACCACGACGGCGGTGACGGCCTCGCCCCATTTGTCGTCGGGCACGCCGACCACGGCGACCATCGCGACGTCGGCGTGCTGCGACAGCACATCCTCGACTTCGCGCGGAAAGATGTTGAAGCCGCCGGAGACGATCATGTCCTTCTTGCGATCGAGGATGAACATGTAGCCGCGCTCGTCCTTGCGGGCGATGTCGCCGGTGTGCAGCCAGCCGCTCTTCAGCGTCTCCGCCGTGATGTCGGGCCGCTTCCAGTATTCGGCCATCACATGCGTGGCGCGCACGCAGATCTCGCCGGCCTCGCCGGTCGCGACCTCCTGGTCGTCCTGATCGAGGATCTTCACCTGGCAGGCGGTGATCGGGAAGCCGCAGGACAGGAACAGCTCCGGCGTCTTCGGGTCATGGTCCGCCTTGCGCAGCACCGAGACTGGATAGCATTCGGTCTGGCCATAAAGCTGCGAGAACACCGGGCCGATCCGCTCGATGCCTTCGACCAGCCGGCTCGGCGACATCGCGGAGGCGCCGTAGAGCAACAGCTCGAGCGAGGAGAGGTCGGTTTTGGGCAGCGCCGGATGATCCAGCATCACATAGATCATGGTCGGCACGAACAGCGTGAAGTTGATCTTCTCGCGCGCGATGGTCGTGAACACCGCCTCCGGATCGAACCCCTTCAGCATGTGCACGGTGCCGCCGCGCATCAGCGTCGGCAGCACTTTTGTACCCGCGACATGGCTGATGGGGGCCACCGTGAGGTAGCGCGGCGTCTCGGGAATCTCGAAGTCGGCGAGGATGGCGGCGGCGAAGCCGCCATATTCGCGGTGATAACGCAGCGCGCCCTTGGATTTGCCGGTCGTGCCGCCAGTATAGTTTAGGGTCGAGATGTCGTCCTCGCGGGCGAAGTTCTTCGCGGTCGCGCTGCCGGCATCCTCGACCACCTGCAACAGGTCGGCACCGTAATC
Organism: Bradyrhizobium sp. B120; assembly: GCF_049075665.1. Lineage (NCBI taxonomy): Bacteria > Pseudomonadati > Pseudomonadota > Alphaproteobacteria > Hyphomicrobiales > Nitrobacteraceae > Bradyrhizobium > Bradyrhizobium sp. B120. The sequence continues at coordinate 1,013,036 of NZ_CP185242.1, forward strand.
TGCCGGGCCGAGCGTGAACACGGTCTTCAGGCCTGCGGCCTTCGCGGCGAGCTCGCCGCCGCGATCGCGAAACGTGATGCCGTCGACGATCAGCATCTCGGCTTCGGAGTCTTCGATCTGGAACAGCTGGTCGTCGAGCGAGCCGAGCGGATGCAGCCAGGTGATCGCGAGCCGTGACAATTGCGCGGCGACGCCGGCGCACCAGCTGTCGGCGCGGTTGGCGGTGAGCAGCGCGACGCGGGTGCCCGGCGCAAAGCCGAGCCGCATGAACACGCTCTGCATCCGTCCGATCAAATCGGTCGCGCCCTGATAGCTGAGCGAGCCGCCCGGCCATGCGAAGGCCGTGCGCGACGGATAGCGTGCCAGCGCCCGCAAGGTCTGCTCGCACACCGCCGGAAATGCATAGAGCGGATTGCTCATCTCGTGGTCTCCTCCCGCTTTGCCTTTGGCCTCTTGCGTGCCAATGTTGGCGACAACGCTAACACAATGATGCAGGGAAGAAACGACTTGTCCGCTGATCCTCTCGCGCGTTTTCGCGATCGCCTTCGGCTGCCGCTGATCGCAGCGCCGATGTTTCTTGTGTCGGGTGTCGAGCTGGTGGTAGCCGCCTGCCGTAATGGCGTGATCGGTTCGTTTCCGACGGTGAATTGCCGTGAGACGGAACAGCTCGATGCCTGGCTCGGCGACATCGCGCGCCGCCTGGAGGCGCATGCCGATGCAAGCGGCAAAGCCGCAGCGCCGATTTGTCCGAACCTGATCGTGCACCGCTCCAACGCGCGGCTGGCGCAGGACCTCGCGGTGCTGCTGCGGCACAAGCCCGAACTCGTGATCACCTCGGTCGGCTCGCCGGCGCCGGTGCTCGCACCTCTGCACGATGCCGGCGCGCTGGTGTTCGCCGACGTCGCCTCGATCCGTCATGCCGAGCGGGCGGCAGCGGCCGGCGCCGACGGGCTGGTGCTGCTCACCGCGGGCGCCGGCGGGCAGACCGGCTGGCTCAATCCGTTCGTGTTCGTCCGCGCGGTGCGCGCATTCTTCGACGGCCCGATCGTGCTGGCCGGCGGCATCAGCGACGGCCACGCGCTGCGCGCCGCAGAGGCGCTCGGCTGCGATCTCGCCTATATGGGCACCAAGTTCATCGCGACGCGCGAGAGCATGGCGGACGCGAGATACAAGCAGATGCTGGTCGACGCGACCGCCGACGACATCCTGCTCACGACGGCCTTCACGGGCTTGCAGACCAACATGCTGCGGCCCTCGATCGAGGCCGCCGGGCTCGATCCCGACAACCTGCCGTCGCGCGGCGCGATCGACATCGGCAAGGACATCGACATCGGCGCCCGCGAAAACCGGCCAAAACGCTGGCGCGACATCTGGAGCGGCGGTCATTCCACCTCAGGGGTGACCGGGGTGCTTGGCGTCGACGAACTCGTTGCACTGACGGCGACGGAGTACGAGGCGGCGAGCGCGCGGGTGCGGCTCGCCTGATCCATCAAGTCCCGCCTGTCCGCTTAACGCGGCATTAACCATGCCAGTCCCAACAATAGCGTCACGAGATGGTCTGCCGCCGCGGCTGGCCGCCCGGCAGTTGTGGGAATGCGACATGGCTTTTGAGGCGCACTTCGCCAAGGATCTGACCAAGACCCCGGCATCGCTCGACGATCTCCGGACCCGCGTGTTCTACGCCCTGCAGCGGCACCCGCTGTGCCGTCAGGTCGAATTCGACATCGTCAGCACGCCGCGCACCCGCCGCACCAACTGGACGGTCAGCCTGCACGCGGTCCAGCCCGGCGCCCTCTGGACCGCGCATGAGATCGTGGCCGACATCCAGGAAGCCTATGAGCTTGACGCCGCAGCCTGATTTTCGGGCCGTTTCGGGACGATTTCACCTATTTGGCGCTGTCACGGCACGGTAACGCCGCATTTCTCGCGCAGTTTGCGGCAACACCGGCCGGGAATGGAGTAGTTTTTGACCAGAGCCATCACCCTCGCCGCGCTGACCTGCTTCCTCCTCGCCGGCGCCGCGATAACAGCCATTTTGGGCCGCGACAGCCTGCCCGCGGCGCAGGCCGACATTGGTCCGGTCGCCAATCGCGCCAGCAAGCAGGACAAGCTCGCGGTCGCGACGCTCGCGACCGCCGCCTTCGAGGCGCCACGGCCCGCCGAGCCTCCCGCCAGTCCATCGCCGCTCCTGCTGCGGGCGCAAGCCGCGATCCCCGGCGCGACCGATACCGTGCGGCCAGGCCTATGCTTCCGCCGAGCCTGCCGATATCGGCCTGCCGAAGATCAATGACCCCGTCGACGCGGCCCAGCCGCAGATCGCCGAGCCCGCCGCACCGGCGCCGGCAGCCCCCGCCGCGCTGCCGAAGCCCAAGGCGGCCGCCAAGCCGGCGCCGCAGAAGACCTACGCCCTGCTCAGCGACGCGCAGATCGCCGGCATCAAGGACCGGCTCAAGCTGTCGTCATCGCAGGAGTATTACTGGCCGGCGGTTGAGACTGCGCTGCGCGCCGTCGCGCGCAAAATCCACGCCAAGCGCCAGGGCGATCCCGCATCGGGAACCATGCCGATCGATCCCGACTCCGAGGAAGTCCAGCAGCTGAAGTCGGCGGCGATGCCGCTGCTGTTCCAGCTCCGCGAGGATCAGAAGAACGAGGTCCGTTCGCTGGCACGCCTGATCGGCCTCGAACGCGTCGCTTCGATGATCTGAGCGCAAGGGTCGGCCGCGCCGACCTGCTGCCGGCGCGTTCTAGAGCGTTTTCGAGCGAAGTGGACACCGGTTCGCGTGAAGAAAACGCGTCAAGACAACAATCTAGAGCTTCGGCTCTGATTCAATCAGAACCGAAGCGCTAGTGGGCTTCCAGCGGACGCAGCTTATCCACCTTGCCCTGGGTTTCGACGAGCAGTTGCTTCATGAAGTCCTTGTTGCGCTTGAGCCAGGGCTCCAGCGTCTGCCGTACATCGCCCGGCGACTTCTTCTCGATGGCCTGTGCAAGCCGGGTCTGAAACGTCCCCCAATCCTTGAACATCTCCTTCAAGAGAGAATCGTCGGAGATGTTGATCGTCGACTTGATGTCGCCGACGGTCTCGAGTTCGCGCATGTTGCCCTGTCGCAGGATCGAATCGAGGTTTTCCAGGCATTCGTGGTAGCGCTGCAGCAGATCGTCCCATCGCTTGGCGCTGAAGTCATCGTCCAGGTTCTCGACCGCGTTGTACAGCGGCTCGAGAAACGACCATCGGAAGCGCCGCGCCAGTCGCAGCAGGATTGAGAGGAAGACGATGTCTTTCGGCATGTTCTGCGCGACCATCAGTCTTGGATCCTCGCTGAATGGCGGCATCGGCACGAAGATGATGACGACCGAGAACGGCGTGTTGTCGAGATATTCGAGCCGGGCGATGACCGGTTGATACAGCTTCAAATCGCGGAAGATCGGACTGAGGACCTGCTCGCGGTTTCGCCGGCTGGCAATGTCCACGTCGGAAAACGAGTTCGCGACGTAGCTCGTCAACTCGTCGAGCCAGGCGCCACTGTCATACCGATTTTGTGCGCTGAGCAGGTCCTCCCAATCGAGACCAGCCGTATCAGGGCCGGACAGCAGCGTGGTGGTGGCGGGATCCGCCTCCAGCCTGGCATCCGTCAGGAATCCGCGCGCACGGTCTGACGGCGGCAATGCCTTCAGCGCATCGGCCTTTTGCCGAAACGACAACTCGTCGCTGAACACGATGCGAAGCCGCAGACGAAACAGCTCTTCCGGGCGGGTGATCTGCATGAACTGCGCGTGCAGGTCCTTCACCGCCTCGTTGAAGTCGCGGGCGTGATTGGCGTTCAGTTTCGGCCGCAGCGGCACGGCACCGAAGGTCGGCCGCACGAACAGATCTTCGAGAAACCGCCGGACCTCGTCCTCGCCGATCCCGTAAAACTCGTTTTCCGCCAGCATCGGAAACGAGGGTGAGCTATCGACCGAGAACCACAGCACCTTTGACATGAGCTTCAGCGCGCGTTTGTAGCCATCGAACTGGGCGATCTCGGACGCGCACCACGTCCAATTGTGCTCGGCATTGGTGTGAATGAAGATCAGGCAGTCGGCCTTCGCCGTGTTGTCGATCATCCATTGCCGCCATTCCGTGCCACCGGGAATTTCCTCGCAGACAAAGCACTCCACCGAACGCTGACCGTCCAGGCTGCTGAGATATTCGAGCCGCGCCTTCAACAGGCGCGCGAGAAATCTGTCTTCGGCGCGATGGCTGATAAAGACCGAGAAATCATTTTGCATGGCAAATTCCGATCTGCATGAATTTGATGCGACGGCTGGCCGTATCTCGTCGGCCGAATGCCGCGGCTGCACGTCCTGCCGCGGACTGAATGATAGCTCGTCTCTGAATTGTGCGATCGCCGGGCGCGAAAAAGAAAAAACGCCTGCCAGTGATTTATCTCACTATACCTTAGGGTGTGCCATGTGCAAGATACCCAGGGAACCGGCGCGCGATGCTTGTCGTGCTCCGGTGCGGACTGGCTAAAATTTTTCGAAACTCAGCCGATGTGTCGATTTGAACGCATCGCTTCATTTCATGGCCTGGCGCCGTTCGCGCCTGGATGCACGATCAATTGAGCCTTCGGCCGTGATCGGTCGGCCGTATCGAGATCAGCAAAAGTCATAGTCGGGGGCAATCATGCCGAAGACCAAGCAGCAGCATCTTGATCGTGACGCAGGACCGAAGCGGATTTTGGCGCTCGACGGTGGCGGCATTCGCGGCATTCTGACGCTCGAATACCTGGCCGCGATTGAGACGCAGTTGCGCGAGCGGTGCAAGAACAACGACCTGTTGCTGTGCGACTATTTCGATCTGATCGGCGGTACCTCGACGGGATCGATCATCGCTGCCGGGCTTGCCTGCGGCATGACTGTGGACGCCCTGAAGAAGCTCTATCGCTCGATCGGCACGGACATCTTTCAGGAATCGTTCTGGCGGCGAGGGCTGCTGGCGCCGAAATTCAATTCCGACGCCTTGCAGCGTGCGCTCGATGCGCAGCTCGGCGCCGATACGGTGCTCGGCAGCGACCACATCCGCACCGGCTTGATGATCATGACCAAGCGGCTCGACACCGGCAGTCCCTGGCCGCTGCACAACAATCCGGATGCGGTCTTTGCCAAGCAGGACAGCGCGTTGCGGCTGACCCAAGTGGTGCGCGCCAGCACCGCGGCGCCAACCTATTTCAAACCGGAGGAGATCACGATCTCGGCGCGCGACGGCCACACGGTCAGCGGCGCCTTCGTCGACGGCGGCGTCAGCCCGTTCAACGATCCGGCTCTGCAACTCCTGATGCTCGCGGCACTCCATGGCCATGGCTTTCGCTGGCATAGCGGCAAGGACAAGCTGCTGCTGATCTCGGCGGGTACCGGCGTATTTAGGGCAACCTATTCGACCGACCAGATCGTTCACATGCCGGCGGCGGAGCAGGGTGTGCGCTCGCTGCAATCGCTCATGGACGATTGCAGCCGGCACAATCACGGCATGCTGCAATGGCTGACCAATTGCCTGACACCGTGGCCGATCGATCGCGCGGTGACGGATATGATTGCGGACAGCCAGAACGGGCCGCAACTCGCGACCTATGCGCGCTACAACGTGCTGCTGGAAACGGCTTGGCTGAAGGAGAAACTCCGCATCGATCGGACGCCGGACGCGCTTGTGGAGGTCGCAGCGATGGACGACCCGAAGAACATGGACGAACTCGCCGGCATCGGACAACTCGCCGCGAAGGAGCAGGTCAAGCCGGAACATTTCCCACAGGCCTTCGATCTCACGTGATGTCGCGCGCAGCGGCGTCACAACACGCGGATCCCGGCTTCGACAAGGAATCTGGCTTCAGTTAAGTTCGTCACCTGGACACAATGATCCAATCATGAGTCGAGGTGCCGCCATGGCCACGGAACAAGACGCCAAGTCACCGAACACGGTGGTTCTCTTCAGCGGTCACATGATCGATGCGCCAGATCGAAAAACGCCACGCTTTCCCCCGGACAAGGAGCCGGCTGCGGCCGCTGCGATCGCCGACGCGCTTTCGAGGATCGGTGTCACCAAAGGTGATCTCGCCATTTGCGGCGGCGCCTGCGGTGGCGACCTGTTGTTTGCGGAAGCTGCACTCGCGCAGGCCATGCAGCTTGAAATCTATATTCCATTCGATGAACCAACGTTCCTTGCCGGCTCGGTCGATTTCGCCGGCGGCAACTGGCGCGCGCGCTATTTCGCGGCGAAATCGAAGGCCACGCTCCACGTCATGCCCGACGAACTGGGGCCGCTGCCGGCCGGCGAGAACGCCTACGAGCGCGACAATCAATGGATGCTGGAGCGGGCCGCCCGGTTTGGCGACAAGAAGCTCGCCTTCATCTGCCTGTGGAATGGCGAAGGCGGTGATGGACCCGGCGGCGCCAAGCACCTGATGGATGAGGCAGGGCGCAAGACGACGTGGGTTTACTGGTTGGATACGAGAAAATTATGGGACTGAAGGATTTGCAAGATGCCGTCGTGTTTCATGATCATGCCTTACGGTCGCAAGCCGACCCAGGCCGACCCCAAGTCTGGTCCGGCTGAGATTGACTTTAACGCGCTATGGGATCGCTGCTACGTTCCGGTCATCAAGGCGCTCAAGTATGAGCCGGTGCGCGCTGATCAGGACACCAGCGCGTTGATTATCAGCGAGATGCTGGAGCGGCTCTACTTCGCCGATCTCGTGCTGGCCGACATGACGATCCCGAACGGCAATGTGTATTACGAGGTCGGTATTCGTCATGCATCGCAGGAGACAGGGTGTGTCCTGCTCGCGGCCGACTGGTCGAAGCCGCTGTTCGATGTCGCGCAGATGCGAACCATTCGATATCCGCTGCCCGAGGGAGAGATCACCGAGGCAACCGCCACCGCCGTGCAGAGCGCGATCAAGGATCAGATCGAGGCGCGTCGTGACGGAGTTTCGCCGATGCACCAGTCGATCCCTGGCTATCCCTGCAAGGTCGATCCGGAGAAGGCGATAACCATGCGAGATCAACTCGCCGAGCAAGCCGAATTCCAGACCAAGATTCGGGCAGTGCGCGCAGCACCCAAGGCCGAGCGCATGAAGCGCGCGCAGGCGTTGGTCGCCGCGGAGGGAAATCCACCCCTAAGCTACGCGAAGGCCCTTGCTTTGTTGCTGTTGTTGCGCGACTGCGTCGATACCAAAGCGGATTGGAACGCCCTGCTCGACTACACCCGCGGGCTTCCCAAGCGCTTCGCGAACGAGCCGGAAGTACAGGAAAATCGCGCATTCGCTGTTGCCCAGGTAGGGGACGATGTTCGGGCCATCGCCGAAATCCAGACACTGATTGATCTTGCGGGGCCGACACCGGAACGCTTAGGCCTGATGGGTGGTCGCTACAAGCGTCTCTTCAAGGCTCCGACCGCCAGTGCATCCGAGCGCAAGGGAGCCCTTTCCAAGGCGATCGACTGCTATGAGCAGGGAATGGACCTTGATCTCAACGCCTATTATTGCTCCAGCAATCTGCCGCGACTCTATCGGACGCGGGGAAAAGCAGGTGATGAGGAGCGCGCGCAGACGGCCCTTCGTGCAGTTATCGCCGCCTGCGAGCGCGCCAGACGGCTGCAGATCGCCGATAGATGGTATCGCCCGACGCTGCTTGTTGCAGCATTTGACCTGGGCGAGGCCGACAAGGCCGACGACCTTGCCGAGGATGTGATTGCCGAAGGCAAGGCCAAATGGGAAGTCGATAGCGTGCTGGACGACCTCGAAACCACTGTTACACAGGTCACCGACCCTGCTAAGCGCGCGCGCTTGTCCGCCATTGTCGACAAGATCAAGACAGCCTGATCACGCGCGTCTTGCATTTTGGCGTCAGCCGAGCCGCATCGATAGCTCGACATCTTCGCCGAATGGCACGGACAAATAGCCGCTCTCCGGTGAGCGCACCCGCGCCAGATAGTCGGGGCTGTAATCGGCATTGTCGGCGACGACGAAGGCGCCGGGCTTCAGGCGGCGCTCCACGAGATCGAGGATGTCGGGGTACAGCGCCTTGGCGCCGTCGAGCAGCACGAGGTCGATCGTCTCGGGCAGATCGGTGCGCAGCGTCGTCAGCGCGTCGCCCTCGCGGATCTCGACCAGGTCATCGAGACCGCCGGCGACGAGATTGTCCCGGGCACGCGCCACCTTGGGCGGCTCGAACTCGGATGTGATCAGCCGGCCGCCGCCATTGTCGCGCAGCGCGGCGGCGAGGTGCAGCGTCGAGATGCCGAACGAGGTGCCGAACTCGACGATGTTCCGCGCCCGCGTGCCGCGCGCCAGCATGTAGAGCAGCGTGCCGGTCTCGCGAGAGACCGCGAGCGGCACGTTGTTGAAGCGGCTGTAGAGCGCGCGGTAGTCGGTCCTGCTGCGCATCAGGCCCGCCTGCTCCTCGTCGGAAAGGTCGGCCACCGCGCGCCGGGTTTCTTCCCTGGCGGCGGAAGCTTGCTTGAACAGGCGGTCGAGCAGGCCCGCGAGCTCAGGTGAAACGAGGGTGGTCATGTGGGGTCTCCGGTCAAAAAGCGGCGCATCCTTGCGCCCCGCCAGAAATACGAATAATTAGTCGCATTCGCTAATCGCATTCCCCAGGGCATTCATGACCGGACGGCGAAGCTCTTCAATTTCCTCGCGAAAACAGCCGCAACAAGCCCGCTCGGCCGAACTCGTCGCGGCGATTCTCGATGCGGCTGTTCAGGTTTTGACGAAGGAGGGCGCGCAGCGTTTCACCACAGCGCGGGTGGCCGAGCGGGCCGGCGTCAGCGTCGGCTCGCTGTACCAGTATTTTCCGAACAAGGCGTCGATCCTGTTCCGGCTGCAGAGCGACGAGTGGCGGCAGAACTCCAGCCTGCTGCGCAACATTCTCGCTGACCGTACGAGGCCGCCGTTGGAGCGGTTGCGTTCGCTGGTACACGCCTTCATCCGCTCCGAATGCGAGGAAGCCGCGGTGCGCGTCGCACTCAACGACGCCGCGCCGCTCTATCGCGACGCGCCCGAAGCGCGCGAGGTGCGGGCATCCGGCGAGCGCATCGTCGAAGTCTTCATGCGTGAGGCATTGCCAAGGACGTCGGATGCCGTGCGTGCGAAGGCCGGCGACCTCATCTCGACGACGATGAGCACGGTCGGCAAGAATTTTTCAGAAAGCCCGCGAAGTCCGGCCGAGATCGAGAGCTATGCGGACGCGATGGCCGACATGTTCTGCGCGTATCTCAGGAGTCTTGGAACGCGCTGAAGTGCGCACCGTCGATCCGGCCGTCGTTCACGTGTAGTGCTTGGCGACGAGCAGAAACCCGAGCACGCCGCCGGTCACAGCGAAAACGGCCGCGCCATTGCAGAAACTCATGTAAGCGGCCGACCAATAAGAAGCAGTCCGAGAGGCGGTCGCAACTTTCTTCGGTTTCCGAGCCAAACCAATGTAATCCTGAAAAAGGCGCCGCCACCAGGTCAACGCAGGTGACGGCGCCCGTCTGAGGGCTTCAGGGCGAAACCCCGCTTGAACGTAAGCCGCGATGATGAACGGTTCGTATACCGCTGAACGTCGCCGGCTTGCATGTTAGCAGAGGCGTTCGAGAGTTCCCTTAGAACGAAGCGTAAGCGTTTCGGAACGCGATGGCGCCGGCCAGTGAGCGCGGCCGCGTGCGCACGGCATGTCCGTCGTTGCCGCTCTGGACGATCCACTGGCCGTTCTCTTGGCCCACGATCTTGCCGACGTGATGACGCCAGACGACGATCGCGCCGACCGAAGGTCCGCCTGCATTACTGCCGTATCGCGCCCAGGATCGCGCCAGATTGTATTGCGGACCGGGATCGCTGCCGACCTGCGTGCGCATGAACCACCCGCACCACGCAGCCGGGCGGCCGGAATGTGCATGGTGTCGATGATGGTGATGACGGCCGCGAGCTTCAGCAGCAGTTGAAGCGAAGGCCAAGAGCACGGCGACAGCCGCGAGAGTTTTACGCATTACAAAGTCCTCTTGTTGTTGGCAGACCATCCTGATTTTGGGAGGGGCGCAGCGATGATCTGCGATTTGGTTGCGAAGCGACCGCACCGGCCAGGCGACGCAAAACAGAGGCGGGACATGGCCCGCCCGGGCCTTTAAGAAACGGGCTATGGCCAAAATATGGCCGCTAAATCCCGTCTGGCGGCTGAGGCATGGCCCGACATGCTCTGCGCATATCTGAAACGCCGCGCGCAGTGCTGATAACGGCAGAATTGCTCCGAGAGCATGTTCTTGGGTACCGCGTCACGCAGAACCGGGTTAACAGAAGCGCCCGGCGGCAGACGGAGCTCGCTTCGCTCAGACCAGCGTTGCTAAAGAAGCTAAGCCGCGATCCGACAGGGGCCAGTTCGCTGGCAAGCAATCGTGAACCTCGAGCAACGTCTGAACGAACTCAACATCGAGCTGCCGATTTCGGCGGCGGCCGGCGGCGCCTACGCGCCGGTCGTGGTCCATGGCGACACGATCTATGTCAGCGGTCAGCTTCCGCGCGACGGCGACAAGGTGCATGTCGTCGGCCAGGTTGGCCGTGATGTCACACTGGAAGAGGCCAGGCGGGGTGCACGGCTGGCGCTGATCCGCGGATTGGCCGCGATCAAGGCGCATCTGGGGTCGCTCGACAATGTCACGCAGATCCTGAAGCTCACCGTGTTCGTGCACAGCGCCGCGGATTTCAGCGGTCAGACCGCGGTCGCCGACGGCGCATCGGAGCTCATCATGGAGCTGTTCGGTCCGGAGCGGGGACTGCACACCAGGACGAGCGTTGGCGTCGCGCAGCTTCCGCGCAACGCATCGATCGAAGTCGAGTTGATCGCAGCGCTGGCGCGCTAGGCCGAAGCGCGTCTTCCTCTTCCCATGCCAATTTCGCGGAGCACCTCAGCCAAAAGCTGCATGCTTACGCGTCTGTGTATTGACGGCTCCCGAGCTTCGGGACGACACTGATGCCAACAAGAATGAGCTCGTAGGCATCTGGTCTAAGTTCCCGGAGAGGACACCATGTCGAAACGCAGCGACTCGCGCCGCGCAGGCGCGCTCGATCTCGGCCGCCGAAATTTCCTGAAGGGTGCAACCGTCGCCGGTGCGGCGGCGCTGGCTGCCCCAGCCGCCGCCAACACCGCGATGTCAGGGATTTCCGAACAGCGCTCCAAGGCTGCGCCCCCAGGGCCGAGGCTCGCGGCGGCCGATGCGATGCCGCCGCCGGCCGATCCGGTCAATCAGACCTCGAGCGGCGGCGACTTCATGGTCGACGTGCTCAAGACGCTCGACATTGATTACCTGGCGATGAACTGCGCCTCGAGCTTCCGCGGACTGCATGAGGCCATCATCAATCATGGCGGCAACAAGAAGCCCGAGATCATCACCTGTCCGCATGAAGAGATCGCGGTGCATATGGGCCAGGGCTACGCCAAGATCGAGGGCAAGCCGCTCGCCATGATCTGCCACGGCGTAGTCGGGCTGCAGCATGCATCGATGGCGATGTACAACGCCTGGTGCGACCGCGTCCCCGTCATCGTGATGGGCGGCAACATCATGGAGGCCGACAAGCGCGCGCCCGGCGCCGAATGGCCGCATTCGGCGATCGACCCCGCGGCGCTGACCCGCGACTTCGTCAAGTGGGACGACCAACCGGCCTCGCTGCAGCACTTCGCGGAATCGGCGCTGCGCGCCTACAAGATATCAACCACGCCGCCGATGGCGCCGGTGATGCTGTCGCTCGATCAGGAGCTGCAGGAAAACCCGATCGAGAATCGCGACCGCCTGCGCATCCCGAAATTCACCCCGGCGCTGGCGCCGCAGGGCGACGACGCAGCGCTGGCCGAGCTCGCCAAAATGCTGGTCGCGGCGGACAATCCGGTGATCCTGTGCGACCGGATGGCGCGCACGCCCGCCGGCATGCCGCGCCTGGTGGAGCTTGCGGAAACCCTGCAATGCGCCGTGATCGACAATTTCGGGCGGATGAACTTTCCTTCGCGCCACCCGCTGAACCAGTCGTTCCGCCGCTCCATCCTGTCGCAGGCCGATCTGATCCTGGCGCTGGAGGTCAACGACATCTGGGGCTCGCTCAGCGATTTCCATGATCGCATCGTGCGCACGTCTGAGCCGCGCTACAAGAAGACGGCCAAGATCGTCACGCTCGGCACCCGCGGCCTGTACATGAAGGCCAACTATCAGGATCTCGGCCGCTATCAGGAGGTCGATCTCGACATATCAGGTGATGCCGAAGCGAGCCTGCCGGCCCTGATCGAGCAGGTCAAACGGCGGGTCGACGAGGGACGCAAGGCCGCGTTCGACGCGCGCGGCAAGAAGCTCGCGGCGGCCAAGCTCGCCACCGTCGAGCAGGCGAAGCTTGACGCCACGATCGGCTGGGACGCGAGCCCGATCACCACGGCGCGGCTGTGCGCCGAGCTCTACAGCCAGATCAAGGATGAGGATTGGTCGCTGGTCGGCACCTCGATCGGCCTGTCATGGCCGCATCGCTTGTGGGATTTCACCAAGCCGTATCAATGGAACGGCGGCTCCGGCGGCGGCGGTGTCGGCTACACCCTGCCGGCTTCGCTGGGAGCCGCGCTTGCGAACAAGCGGCACGGACGGTTGACGGTTGCGATCGGCGGTGACGGCGACTTCATGTTCGTGCCGTCGACGCTCTGGACGGCCGCACACCATCAGATCCCGATGCTCTATATCGTGCACAACAACCGCGCCTATCATCAGGAATACATGTATCTGCAGGCGATGGCGGCGCGCCACGGCCGCGGCATCACCAACGCCGATATCGGCACCACGATCAAGGATCCCTTCGTCGACTATGCGCCCGTTGCCAAGGGATTCGGCGTCTATGGCGAGGGACCGATCAGCGATCCGGATGCGCTGGCGCCCGCGCTGAAGCGCGCCATCGCCATGGTCAAGAGCGGCCAGCCGGCACTGCTCGACGTCGTGATGGATCAGCGGTGAAGCGGAGATGGCGATGATGAGGACATCTGTGAAGCGTCTTGCCGCCGTCGCCGCGATCGCGGGGGCTTTCGCTACTGGCAATGTCGTTGCATCGCGCGCCGAGGACGCGCCGGCAGGCGACGCCGTCAACGGCAAGCGGCTTTATCTTGCCGACGGCTGCTTCGAATGCCACGGCCGCGCCGGGCAGGGCGGCCGCTTCAATTATCTGACGCCTGCGCTGGCGCAGATCGCGCTGCCGGTGGAGTCCTTCATTGCCTTCCTGCGCGAGGCGCCGAACGACATGCCGTCATTCTCCGCCGACGTGCTGTCGGACAAGGATGCCGCCGACATCCACGCCTATCTCAGCTCGCTGCCGGGACCGAAGGCGGCCAAGGACATTCCGCCGATCCTGAACCAGTGAGGATGTTCGCGGCGCGCCGGACCGTCTCGTCCTTGCTCTCGCGCGCTTTGGCTTCGCCGGACGCGCTTCGCCCTTGCAGCCCATGAGCGGCGGCGCCACGCGACGCAACACGCACTTGTTGATCAGGCTCCGCGATTGGCTGTGTTCGATCGCGTTCGCCTTGTTTTGACGAGGTGATGCGAAACGGGCAGGGGCGTCGGCCATCGCCTGTTTCAGATGGCGTAAGGCGACGCGGCAGGGCATTCGTCATTGCGCTGAACGTTCAGTAAAATGATCTACTAAACATCAGGCAGAGCCCAGCGCCGGGTGCTTGCCACTATCGGCATTGGTGCACTGCAGCGATTCTATCGCGGAGGATAGCGCAGCCGGCTCTTCTTGAGGCTCGCAAGAAATCGGCTTGACGGGTTCCTGAATTTAGTAATACGTTTAGTATTACAAAAACGATAAACATCGCGCATCGAGCTGATGTGTGGGAGGAGCCCCGCCATCCGGACCCCAACTTCCGGACGCGTTCAGTCTCGCTCTCCATCATCGCTCATCAACTCGGTTTCGTAGTCTCGGCGTCAATCCGGCAGGGATGCGCCGGGCGAGTTAGGTGCTTCAACGATAGGGAGGAAATGGATATGCGAAGATTGGGATGGTTACGCAGTACGGTGGCGTCCGCGGTCGTTGCGGCCGCAGCACTTGGCGGTCTCGGCGGCGGGCAAGCCGCAGCGCAAGGCAAGCAGCTCACGCTGTGCTGGGCGGCATGGGACCCGGCCAACGCGCTGGTCGAACTGGGCAAGGACTTCACCAAGCAATCCGGCATCGAGATGAAGTACGAGTTCGTCCCCTGGACGAGCTACGCCGATCGCTTCCTCAACGAACTCAACTCGCACGGTAAGCTGTGCGACCTGATCATCGGCGACAGCCAATGGATCGGCGGCGCCGCCGAGAACAAGTGGTACGTCAAGCTCAACGACTTCTTCGACAAAGAGAAGATCTCGATGGACGATTTCGTCCCGGCGACCGTCGTCGGCTACTCGCAGTGGCCGAAGAACACGCCGAACTACTGGGCGCTGCCGGCCATGGCCGATGCGGTGGGCTGGACCTACCGCAAGGACTGGTTCTCCCGGCCCGAGATTCAATCCGCGTTCAAGGCCAAGTACGGCCGCGATCTGGCGCCGCCGAAGACCTATGACGAGCTGAAGCAGATCGCCGAGTTCTTCCAGGGCCGCGAGATCGACGGCAAGAAGGTCTACGGCGCCTACATCTTCACCGAGCGCGGCTCGGAAGGCATCACGATGGGCGTGACCAACGTGCTCTACAATTACGGCTTCGCCTACGACAATCCGAAGAAGGCGTACCAGATGCAGGGCATCGTCAATTCCGCCGACGCGGCCAAGGGGCTCGAGTTCTACAAGGAGCTCTACAAGTGCTGCACGGCGCCGGGCATGACCAACGCCTACATGCAGGAAGGACTTGATGCCTTCAAGTCCGGCCAGGTCGCGATGCAGATGAACTGGTTCGCCTTCTTCCCCGGCCTCTACAAGGATCCGAATGTCGGCGGCGACAAGATCGGCTTCTTCGTCAACCCGGCAGGTCCCAAGGGGCACTTCACGCAGCTCGGCGGACAGGGCATCTCGGTGGTCGCGACCTCCGACCACAAGGACGACGCGCTCGCCTACATCAAGTGGTTCGCGCAGCCCGCCGTGCAGCAGAAGTGGTGGCAGATCGGCGGTTACTCGGCGCTCAAGGCGGTGGTCGACGCACCCGACTTCCCGAAGAGCGCGGCGTTCGCGCCGCAATTCCTGGAGTCGATGGGTATCGTGAAGGACTTCTGGGCCGAGCCGTCCTACGCGCAGCTGCTGCTCGACATGCAGAAGCGGGTGCATGACTACGTCGTGGCCGACAAGGGCACGTCACAGCAGGCGCTCGATCTCCTGGTCAAGGACTGGACCAAGGTGTTCAAGGAGCAGGGCAAGGAAGTCGCCTCGCAATAGCCCCCGCCCACCTCATCTGAACTGGATTCCCCGAGGGCCGCCTCGGGGAATCCGAACCGGCCCAGCCCTGCTGATGGACACGATGACGACGATCCTCCAACCCGATCATGCTACGATCCCAGGCGTGAGCAAGCCTGTAAAATCCCGCGCCGGGCGGCGCGTCCACGGCCTGTCGGACCGGGCTATCGCCTGGCTGTTCGTCGCGCCGACGATCGCGCTGCTGCTCGCGATCAACATCTTCCCGCTGATCTGGATGATCCGGCTGTCCTTCACCAACCTCAACCTCAGCATGTCCTATCTGCCGCTGCGGTTCGTTGGCCTCGACAATTTCAGGGACATCCTCACCGACGAGGACGTCTGGTTCCGGCTGCAGACCACGGCGCAGTTCGTGATCTCGTCGGTGGCGTTGCAGGTGGTCATAGGCTTCGGCCTGGCGCTCCTGATCAACCGTCAGTTTCGCGGCCACAGCTTCTGGACCACGATCATCCTGCTGCCGATGATGCTGTCGCCGGCGGTGGTCGGCAATTTCTGGACGCTGCTGCTGCAGCCGCAGATCGGGCCGTTCAACTATCTGATCAGCCTGTTCACCGGCGTACCGCCGAGCTCGTTCAGCATGACCGGGCAGGTGTCGCTGGCGCCGTGGACCATCGTGCTGGTCGATACCTGGATGTGGGCGCCCTACGTGATGCTGATCTGCCTCGCCGGGCTGCGCTCGATCCCCGATTACATCTATGAGGCAGCCGAAGTCGATCGCGCCTCGGCCTGGCGGCAGTTCTGGTCGATCACGCTGCCGATGACGGTGCCGTTCCTGATGCTCGCGGTGCTGTTCCGTGCGATCGAGAATTTCAAGATGTTCGACATGGTCAACCTCCTGACCTCGGGCGGGCCGGGCTCGACCACCGAGCTGGTGTCGATCTCGCTGAAGCGCGCGGCATTCGAGAAATGGCGCACCGGCTATTCCTCGGCGCTCGCCATCATCCTGTTCGTGACCGTGTTCGGCGCCGCCAACATCTACGTCAAGACGCTCAACAAGGTGAAGCAACGATGACCGCTGCCGCCACCAAATCCACCGCGCATTCGATCGTCGAGGCCTCGCCGCGTACCAAGGCGTTCGCCGGCGGCCTCGTCATCCTGTATGCCTTGATCACGATCCTGCCGCTGCTGTGGATCGTCGCCACCGCCTTCAAGTCGCAGAGCGACGCCATCGCCTATCCGCCCAAGGTGATCTTCGAGCCGACCCTCGAAGGCTATGTCAACCTGTTCACCGTGCGGACGCGCCAGACGCCCGACTTCATCGCCAAGCTGCCGCCCCCGGAAACCTGGTACGACACGCTGGTGCGCAAGCGGGACATGGTGATCGCCGGGCCGTCCAAGGTCGTGCCGCGCTTCGTCAACTCGCTGATCATCGGCTTCGGCTCGACCTTCCTCGCGGTCTTCCTCGGCACGCTCGCGGCCTACGCGTTCTCGCGCTTCCGCATTCCGCTGGCCGACGACCTGCTGTTCTTCATCCTCTCGACGCGCATGATGCCGCCGGTCGCGGTGGCGATCCCGATCTATCTGATGTACCGGCAGCTCAATCTGACCGACACGCGACTCGGCATGATCCTGCTCTATACCGCCGTGAACGTCTCGCTCGCAGTCTGGCTGCTCAAGGGCTTCATCGACGAGATTCCGCGCGAGTACGAGGAGGCGGCGCTGGTCGACGGCTATACGCGACTGCAGGCGCTGCGCAAGGTGGTGTTGCCGCAGGCCGTCACCGGGATCGCGGCGACCGCGATCTTCTGCCTGATCTTCTCCTGGAACGAGTACGCCTTCGCGGTGCTGCTGACCAGCGGCGAGGCGCAAACCATGCCGCCGTTCATCCCCTTCATCATCGGCGAGGGCGGGCAGGACTGGCCGGCGGTTGCCGCCGCGACCACGCTGTTCGTCGTTCCGATCGTCATGTTCACCGTGCTGTTGCGCAAGCATCTGCTGCGCGGCATCACCTTCGGAGCGGTGCGCAAATGAGCGGGTCTGTGGTTGCCAAGAATGGCGCAACTCGGGGTGGCGTAGCGCGCTGGTTCCGTCGCGGGCCGTGGGAGGCCATCGCGATGACCCTGATCGGAGGCGGCATCGTCATGCTGGTGCAGCCCTGGTCGATCGATCTCTACAGCTACTCGTTCGTGACGATCCTTGCCGGCACGGTCGGCTTCGTGATCGTCAGCCATTTTCCGGAATAGCGCCATGGCACAGATCCGCATCGAAAACCTGCGCAAGTCGTTCGATCAGTTCACCGCGGTGGAAGGCTCGACCTTCACGATCGACGACGGCACGTTCTTCGCGATGCTCGGGCCCTCCGGCTGCGGCAAGACCACCACCTTGCGCATGATCGCCGGCCTCGAGCTGCCGACCGAAGGCAAGATCCTGCTCGATGGCGAGGACGTCACGTTCCACCGCGCGGCCGCGCGCGATATCGCCTTCGTGTTCCAGCTGTTCGCGCTCTATCCGCACATGAATGTCGGGGAGAACATCGGCTTTCCCCTGAAGTGCCAGGGCATGGGCCGGCGCGAGATCCGCCAGCGCGTGCAGGAGACCGCGCGGATGTTGCAGATCGAGCATCTGCTGTCGAGCAAGACCTCGAAACTCTCGGGCGGCGACCGGCAGCGCGTCGCGCTCGGGCGCGCCATGGTGCGGCGGCCGAAGGCGTTCCTGATGGACGAGCCGCTGGGCGCGCTCGACGCCGAGTTTCGCCATTTGATGTGCGGCGAGCTGCGCGACCTGCACGATCGCATCAAGGCGACCACGGTCTATGTCACGCATGACCAGCTCGAGGCGATGTCGATGGCCGACCAGATCGCCGTCATGAACAAGGGACGTGTCGAGCAGATCGGCACGCCGCGGGAGGTCTATGACCGGCCCGCGAGCATGTTCGTGGCCGACTTCATCGGCTCGCCGCCGATGAACTTCCTGCGCTTCGAGGGCGGCCTGCGATCCGGCGACCGCGCGGTCAGCTTCCACGACACCCGGCTTGCGGTGCCGGAGATCCGCGAGGACCGCGCCAGCGCGCCGCTGGCGCTCGGCGTCCGTCCGGAGCATATCCGTTTCGCCGACGCGGGCGCCGTTCGCGGCGAGGTGTTCGGCGCGGAATATCTCGGCACCACGCAGATCGTCACCGTCGACACGGCCTATGGGCGGGTCGCGGCGCGACTGCCGTCCAGCGCGTCGGTGCGGATCGGTGAAACCATCGGCCTCGAATTCAATGCTGCGCGGCTGGCGTTGTTCGACATCGGCAGCGGCCTTGCGATCAGGACCGCGAGCGCGGAGGGCGTGCGCCATGGCTGACGTCACCCTGCGCAATGTCAACAAGCGCTTCGGCACGGTCGAAGCCGTCCGCGACCTCTCGCTGACGGTGAGCGACGGCGAGTTCCTGGTCCTGCTCGGGCCGAGCGGCGCCGGCAAGACCACGACGCTGCGGCTGATCACCGGACTGGAGAGCCCCGATACGGGCTCCGTGATGATCGACGGGCGCGACGTGACGCATGATCCGCCGGGCTCGCGGGATATCGCCTTCGTGTTCCAGCAATACTCGCTGTATCCGCATCTCACGGTCTACGACAATCTGGCGTTTCCGCTGCGCTCTCCGGCGCGGCGGGTGGCGGAGCCGATCATCCGCAAGCGCGTCGAACAGACCGCGGAGCTGCTGCATATCGCAAGCAAGCTGAACAACCGCGCCACCCGCCTCTCTGGAGGCGAGATGCAGCGCGTGGCGATCGGCCGCGCCCTGGTCCGCGATCCCTCGATCTATCTGATGGACGAGCCGCTGTCCTCGCTCGACGCAAAACTTCGCGCGGAGCTGCGACTCGAACTCAAGCGGATCCAGATCGAGCTCGGCGCGACCATCCTTTACGTCACCCACGATCAGGTCGAGGCGATGACGATGGCCTCGCGTATCGGCGTGATCAGGGACGGCCGGTTGCTTCAGCTCGGCACGCCCCGCGAGATCTACGAGAGCCCGTCCAGCAGCTACGTCGCCTCGCGGCTCGGCACGCCTCAGATCAATTTCCTGCCGGCTCGCCTGCTCTCCGATGTCGCGGTGCCGCTGGGGACCGAGACGGTCGGCATTCGCACCGAGCATCTTCAGCTCGCTGCGCGCAACGGCGGGCAGATGGTCGGCCGCGTGCATCGGGTCGAGCACCTCGGCGAGCAGAATCATATTCATCTGGACTATAAGGGCGAGACGCTGGTGACGCTGGCGGATCCGCATCAGCCGCTGCAGGCCGGCCAGGAGGTCGATCTGCATCTGGTGCATCCGTTGTGTTTCGACCGCGCGGGGCAGCTTATTCCTGCGGCGGTTCATTAGAGGGGCGAGAGGATCGAGGAGATGTCGGTGCCATCAGAGACATTGAAGTCGTTGGTCAAGGCGGCTGCAGAGCAGGTCATCGCCAGCGCGCCGGAGCTGACGAGCCTGGATCAGGCGATCGGCGATGGCGACCACGGGACCAACATGAAGCGCGGTTGCGAAGCCGTGCTCGGCAAGCTCGATGCGATCTCGGCGCAGCCGCTCGACGAAGCGCTGAAGATGATCGGCAAGACCCTGGTGATGACGGTCGGCGGCGCCTCGGGGCCGCTCTATGGCAGCTTCTTTCTTGCCGCGGGTGAGGCGCTGTCGCACGACAAGCATCTGCCCGAGGATCTCGCCGACGTGTTCGGCAGCGCCGTGAACGCAGTGAGCGCGCGCGGCCGCTCGCAGGTCGGCGAGAAGACGATGCTGGATGTGCTGGTTCCCGTGCTCGAGACATTGAAGACGGCGGCCGGCCAGCCGGATCTGATCGCGCGGGTGCGCAGCACCGCGAGCGAGGCGGTCGAGCGGACGGCGCCGATGCAGGCCACCAAGGGACGCGCGTCGTTCCTCGGCGCGCGCAGCGTTGGGCATGTCGATCCCGGCGCGCGGTCGAGCTGCGTGCTGGTGCAGGCGGTGTGCGCCGGCCTGGAGGCACGGGCATGACCGACACCGTGGGGATCGTGATCGTCTCGCATTCCAGCGACATCGCCAAGGGGACCGCCGACATGGTGCGGCAGATGGTCGGCAGCGAGGTCAAGGTGGCGTTCTGCGGCGGCAATCCCGACGGCGGATTGGGCACCAGCGTGCCGCTGATCATCGATGCCATCAATGACGCCTGGTCACCGAAGGGTGTCGCGGTGCTGGTCGATCTCGGCGGCGCCGAGACCAACAGCGAAATGGCGGTGGAGATGCTGGAGCCCGCGCGGCGCGATCTCGTTGTTGTCTGCAACGCGCCGATCGTCGAGGGCGCCGTGATGGCGGCGACCGAGGCGGCGGGCGGCAGCTCGCTGGCCCAGGTCAAGGCGGTGGCCGAGGAACTCTCTGCCGATTGAGATGTCGGCGAAGCGATGATGGATGATGAGTATGCTTGATAAAGCGGACGGACAGATATTCACCGGCAATGTGCGGCTGGTGCATGCGGTGGGCATGCATGCGCGCCCGGCGGTCAAGCTGACCAAGCTCGCCAAGAAGTTTGAGGCGCAGATCTCCGTGCGGGTCGCGGGTGCGCCCGAGTGGATCAATGCCAAGAGCGTGGCCAAGATCATGGCGATGCGCGCCGCGCACGGCAGCACGATCGAGATCAAGGCATCCGGCAGCGACGCCGAGGCCGCCGTCGCGGCTCTGGTCGAGCTGGTTGCCAGCGATTTTCCGGATGGAGCAGGCTAGCATGCAGGGCGGCGCTGCAGGATCGGCTTACCGCGGCAGGACCGCCTCGATCGGTTTTGCCCATGGTCCGCTGGTCCGCGTCGATGCAGGCGCGGGCGGCGAGCGGGTCGCCGGCACGCTGGTCGAGGAGGCGCTTGCGTTGCGCAGGGCGATCGATCTGGCGAGCGGGCAGATCGCCGATCTTGCCGCCAGCGCCGGCGGCGAAGCCGCGCAGATCCTCGAATTCCAGGTCGCATTGCTGGAGGATGAGGATCTGATCGAGGCGATCTTCGCGTCGATCGGCGAGGGGCGTCCGGCCGACGTCGCATGGCGCTCGACGCTCGACGAGCACATCGCGGAGTACAATGCGGCGGCGGATGAGTATCTGCAGGCGCGCTCGTCCGATCTTGCGGACCTGCGCGACCGCGTTGTCCACATCCTGCGCGGCGACGAGGGCGAGCCGCTGAAGATCCCGAGCGGAGGCGTCGTCTGTGCCGACGACCTGCCGCCGTCGCGCTTCCTGGAGATCGACTGGTCCGGCGGCGGCGGCCTGGCGCTGCTGCACGGCAGTCCGACCAGCCACGTCGCGATGCTGGCGCGGGCGCGCGGCATCCCGATGGTCGTGCAGCTCGGCGCCATTCCTCATGCCGGTGCCACGGCGCTGCTCGATGGCGAAGGCGCGACGCTGGAGCTCGATCCCAGCGCCGAGCAGGTGCGCATCTTCGAGAAGCGGCGCGAGAGCCATCGCAAGAGCAGGGCATCCGCGCGTGCGATCCTGCGGCGACCGACGGCCTCGTGGCGCGGCGAACACATCAAGCTCCTGATCAATATCCAGCGGGTCGACGACCTCGATGATGCGGATGCGCAATATGCCGACGGCATCGGCCTGATGCGGACGGAATTCCTGCTCGCCGGGCGGAGCGAGCTGCCGGATGAGGAGACCCAGTTCCAGGCCTATGATGCGGTGTTGCGCTGGGCCGGTCAGCGGCCGGTCACGATCCGCACCTTCGATGCCGGCGGCGACAAGCCGGTGCCCGGCTTTACATTCGACGGCGAGGCCAATCCGTTCCTCGGCGTGCGCGGCTTGCGGCTGTGCCTCGCACGGCCCGAGATTTTTGCCGTCCAGCTCCGCGCGCTGGCGCGCGCCGCGGTGCGCGGCAATCTCAAGGTCATGTTCCCGATGGTGACGTCGGCGGACGAGCTCGAGGCGGGACGGAAGCTGTTCGCCGACATCGTGCAGCGCTTGCAGGCGGCCGGCATTGCCGCGATGCTCCCGGAGCTCGGAATCATGGTCGAGGTTCCGGCGGCGGCCCTGGCGGTCTCGAGCTTCAAGGCGTCGTTCTTCTCGATCGGCTCGAACGATCTCGCGCAATACGTGCTGGCCTGCGATCGTTCCAACGGAGCTCTCGCCCCCCTGATGGACCCCTTGCATCCCGCAGTGCTCGAACTGATCGCGCGGACCGCCGAGCACGGCCGCCGCGCCGGCGTCAGTGTCAGCCTGTGCGGCGACATGGCGGGTGATCCGCGCTGTCTTCCCGCGCTGCTGAATTGCGGCCTGCGCGAATTGTCCGTGAACGCGTCGGCACTGGCGCAGATCAAGCAGACCATCGACCGGCTGAGCAGCGGAGGCGCTGTTGGCTGACACGGCGGCCGATGAAGCGCCCGAAGCCGGCGCGGTTGCGGTCTACAAGCGCATCTTCAAGGAAGTGCTGGAGAGCCGCCCGTCCGGCATGCGGCTGCGCCTCGCCCATGCCATCGGCAAGAACCGCAGCTTCGTCAGCCAGATCAGCAACCCGGCCTATCCGGTGCCGATCCCGGTGCAGCATCTCAACACCATCTTCGATGTCTGCCACTTTCCGCCGCAGGCGAAGACCGCCTTTTTGCGCGCCTATGCGCGCGCGCATCCGCGCCGCGTCGGCCGGCTGAGCGAAGGCTCGCACGAGCGGACGCTGACATTGCATCTGCCGGATCTCGGCAGCGCCAAGCGCAACGCCGAGCTCGACGCGCTGCTGCAGGAATTCACGCGGCGCCTGATCGGCATCATGCGGGAAAAATAGGCGAAAACGCCGAACGAAGCGTTTTCGAGCGAAGTGGATACCGGTTCGCGTGAAGAAAACGCGTCAAAACAACAACCTGGAGCTTCGTTCCGATTGATCGGAACGAAGCTTTGGACGAAGCGGGGAGGACACCATGAAGAAGTTCATCAATGCGGTTGACAATTTGCTCGGCGAAAGCCTCGACGGCTTCGCCGCAGCGCATGCCGATCTGGTCGTGCTGGGCGCCGAGCGCAAATTCGTGCGTCGCCGCGAGCTGAACGGCAGGAAGGTCGCGCTGGTCTCGGGCGGCGGCAGCGGGCATGAGCCGCTGCATGCCGGCTTCGTCGGCCACGGCATGCTGGATGCGGCCTGTCCCGGACAGGTGTTCACCTCGCCGACGCCCGACCAGATCGTCGAGGCTGCGCAGGCAGTCGCAGGCGATGCCGGAGTGCTGTTCATCGTCAAGAACTATGCGGGCGACCGCATGAATTTCGAGATGGCGGCCGAGATCGCCGAAGGCCGCACCGCCACCATCGTGACCGACGACGACGTCGCGGTCGAGAAATCGACCTACAGCATCGGGCGCCGCGGCGTCGCCGGCACATTGATCGTCGAGAAGATCGTCGGCGCTGCCGCCGAGAAGGGCGCCGATCTCAAGACCTGCGTGGCGCTCGGCGAGCGTGTCAACGCGCGGACGCGTTCGATGGGCGTGGCGTTGACCAGCTGCACCGTCCCGGCCGCGGGTACACCGACCTTCGCGCTCGGCGCGGACGAGATGGAGATGGGCGTCGGCATCCACGGCGAGCCGGGCCGCCGCCGCGTCAAGCTTGCGGAGGCCGACGCGATCGCATCGGAAATGACGACCGCCATTGCCGACGATCTCGCTGCGCCCGCAGGCTCGGAGGCGCTGCTGCTGGTCAACGGCTTCGGCGGCACCCCGACGATCGAACTCTATCTGATGTACAACGCCGCGCGCCGCATGCTCGAGAGCCGCGGCCTGCGCATCGCGCGCTCGCTGGTCGGCAGCTACGTCACCTCGCTGGATATGGCCGGCTGCTCGCTCACCGTCAGCCTGCTCGATGCCGAGACGTCGGCGCTGTGGGACGATCCGGTGCGCACGGCCGCATTGAAATGGTGATTGCGGCCGGTGTTATCGGCATGGGGCTTCGTTGAGCCAGTCCGCCTTCGCCAAGGCTTCGGCGGGACAGCCTTCGCCGCTTCGCATCGATAGAATCGCGTCTGGCTTGCCAAGCCGTAGCTGCGAAGCAGCGAAGGCTGGTGCCCCTGGCCGGAATCGAACCAGCACTCCTTGCGGAACTCGATTTTGAGTCGAGCGCGTCTACCAGTTCCGCCACAGGGGCATTCGCGGTGGTCCAAGCCGAAACGGGGCCGGGGTCGCGAAGCGCGGCGGACTATAGCGGGCGGCCCGTCACGGTCAACCCGCGCGGATGTGATTGTCCCGCGCCTCGACAGCGGTATTTTCACGCGATACGACCCGGGTTGAGCATCGAGCAGGGGCCATGACCCTGCCGAACGATGCTCGCAGGAGGACTGCCGTGACGCTCGCCACCGCCCATCCGTCGGATGCTTCCGCCACCGGCAATCCGGCACTGACCTCGGCGCTGGCGATTGCCGTGATCGCGGCGGCAACGCTGGCCGGCGCCTGGTTCTTCCAGCTGGTGCTGGAGATCATGCCCTGTCCGCTCTGCCTGGAGCAGCGCTATGCCTATTACCTCGCGGTCCCGCTCGGCGCCGTGGTGGCGCTCGCGGCCGCCCGTGGCGCGGCGCGCCCGGTGCTGCTCGCGGGCCTTGTGATCCTCGGCCTCGCTACGCTCGCCAATGCCGGGCTCGGCGCCTATCACGCCGGGGTCGAATGGGGGTTTTGGCAGGGGCCGACCGACTGCACCGGCCCGATGGTGGATTTCGGCAAGGCCGGCTCGCTGCTCGATCAGCTCGACAAGGTCAAGGTGGTCCGCTGCGATGAGGTGCAGTGGCGCTTCCTCGGCATCTCGCTCGCCGGCTACAACGTGCTGATCTCGCTCTTGATGGCCGCGATCGCCGGCTGGGGCGTGGCGAAGGCAGCCAAGGTCTGACTGAGTGGCCTGATTTGCAGGCCTCGTCTCAATCGATCTATTTCTTCTTCCCCGGCGTGAAGCTCGGCTGTCCGCCCTTCAGGCTGGGTGCCGCGGCGATCACCTTGATCTTCTCCTTCTTGGGTTTCTTGGTTTCCCGGTTGCCGTGTCGCTCGCCTTTGGACATGTCGGTCTCCCTCTGTCTCTCGAGATCATCGGCTCGGTCAGAGCCTGCCCTCCGGAGCAGTCCCGAACGTCGACGTGGATTTGCTTTGCCGGAAGTGATGATGATCGACCGTAGGCCGATCGCACCGGAATAGCGAGCGCCAAAGCGGTCTGCGGCGCACTGTGGCAACAACACGCAGGATGCTGTGAGAAGCGGTCTTTGCCCCGCGTTCGGCGAGAAAGCCAGGAACACCAGGAAAACCAATAAGAAAGCATTGGCTATTGCTGCCGAAGCGGCGCATGCTGCCACTGGGGCCGCGCACCGGCGCAAGGCGTTTCGCAAAAGGCTGGCCCATGACCATGCGCTCCCGACGTGAAATCGTCACCTTCCAGCATCCATTCCGGATCAGAGGCATCGATCGTGAATTGCCCGCAGGCGCCTATGACGTCATCACCGATGAAGAGGCGATCGAAGGGCTCTCATTCGCGGTGTTCCGCCGTGTCGCCACGATGATCATCGTCCCGGCACAAGGCTCGCGCGGATTGACGACGGAGATGGTGTCGATCGGCTCGGTCGATCTGGCGGACGCCCAGCGTATCGACGCGAGCGCATCCAATGACTGACGAACCGCTCGACCTCGATCGCCGCCGCGGTATGGCAGCCCAGAAAGCCACCGATATTCGCCGTGCGCTGGCGGAAATCGAGACCCATGCGAGGGATCTGCGCGAACGGCAGGCCTCACTCGAGACCGGACTGCTGGCGGTACCTGCGACGTCGTGGCCGGAGGTGGCCGCCAAGGCGCGCTACGTTCTGAATCTGTACGCCGCGAGCCTGCCGCCGGAGGATACAAGGCATCGCGATCTGGTCACGGCAATTCTCGAGGACTTTGTCCGACTCACCGAGCCGCGATGAACCAGAACCACTTCGCGGCTTTGAAGGAGCTGGTCACATGACGCTTACCCAGGGTCGCTTCATCAGCTACGAATACGACCGGATGGTCGTGCTGTTTTCGATGCATGACGACGAGAAGGAGATCCATTGCGCGATCTCGACCTCTGCCATGGATGAACTGGAAGGCGGGGTGCTCGGGCGCGCGGGCCACCGCGAGACTCAGTTCATGCGGCTGCGCGAGCGCATCGAGGCCTGCGCCGATGGCAAGTACCAGGCGAAGGAGTTCGAGGGGGCGCCGCCCCGGATCATCCTGCGCAGCATCGATTTCCGGAAGCCAAGGTAGAGGATTCCCTGTGCGAAGGCCCTGACGCGCGTGTCAGGTGTTTCAAGGTGGAGGCTATCCCGCCTTCACCGTTCCCGATCATGCGCGACAGACGAGCCTATGCTGATCATCGTGCACCGCGTCCCCGTCGAATTGTTGCTGTTGGCCAATGAGACGTTGTTACGCCTCAAGAGCCGGCGCAATCTCGTCGCCACGCTGATGAGCGAGCAGCGCCCGAGATATACGATCTCCGAGATCCATGGTGCGAGCAGCCGGCTGACCGCGCTATGGCGCGCAGTGGCCAGGGAGCGGCTCGAGGAGTGGAGCGAAGCACAGCCCGATTCGGTCTATGCCCAGATCACCGGGCCGTTGTGGCACGCCGCAGCCGTCGCGAAACTACAAATGGACCGGGACGAGGAGCTATGGTTCGATCCCGGCGAACTGACAGCGTTGGCGCGATCGTTTCGCGATCAGCCGGACCAGTCAGTGTCTGAAGTGTGATCCGGAACCTGATCACCTAATCGTCGACGTCGTCCTGCGGCCGTCCGAACAGGTGGATGATGCCCGGCGTCGAGATGGTGACGAACAGGAAGCGCGACAGATGATGCGCGCCGACGAAGATCGGGTCGATGTGCAGCGTCAGCGCCAGCGCCAGCATCGCGTCCATTGCGCCGGGGGCGAAGGCGACCACGACGTCGGCGAGCCGCACATGGGTGGTGAAGCCGATCACCGCGACGAACACGGCCGAGATTGCGATCGCGATCGCAAACGAGCCGAGCCCGGCATTGACGTGACTCAGCAGGGTCGAGGTCTTCATCCGCGCAAACCGGGTGCCGATCAGCGCGCCGATGCCGACCAGCGCGATGTTGCGCAGCCAGGGCGGCAGGCCGCCATCGACCAGGCCCGAGCCGTGCAGCAGGCTGGAGGCGAGCATCGCGCCGAACATCCAGCTGGCGGGAAATTTGATCCAGCGCAGCAGCAGCGAGACGCCGATCGACCCGGCGACCAGGGCGACAAGGCCGAACGGCGAGGCCACTGTCGTCGGCAATGGCGGCGGCGCCGCGTGCGTCACCCCGGTCAACGCCAGCACCAGCGGCAGCGCCGCGGTCAGGATGATGACGCGCATGGTCTGCACCACGGCGATCGCCGCGACGTCGGCGCCCTTTTCCGCGGCGAGGATCGTGATCTGCGAGAGCGCGCCGGGGCTGCCGGCGAGGAAGGCCGAGGTCTGGTCCCAGCCATGCATGCGCTGCAGATAGACGCTCGATCCGAAGGTCGAGCAGAACGTCGCCAGCGCCAGCAGCGCGATGGTGAGCGGATAGGAACTCATGTGCTGCAGCAATTGCTGCGACATCAGCGAGCCCAGCGAGATGCCGAGCAGCAGCAGCACCGATTGCGTCAGCACCGGCGGCACCGCGAGCGGCCGTCCGGCCAGTGCGGCGATCGCGACCGCGCACATCGCACCCGAGATCAGCCCGCCCGGCAATCCCGCCCATAAAAACAGCAAGCCGCCGGCGGCGCCGATGACGAGTGTCTCGAGCCCGTTCAGAACTTTGCTGCGGTCGGGAATGGCGGTCGCCATCGAAGCGCGGATCAGGGTCACGCCGCCTTATGGCAAATTCGCAACCACGCGACAATTGCATCTCGCGATTGCAGCATTGCGAATGAAAAAGCGGCCGCGTCTTCCCTTACCCTCCCCTGGAGGGGAGGGTCGCTTCGCATGAAGCGAAGCGCAATGCGAAGCGGGGTGGGGTGATCTCTCAACACGGGCAGCGCCCGCCGTGAGAGACCGTCACCCCACCCCGCCGCTCATTTCATTCGCGTCGACCCAAGAGCGAGCTTCGCTCGTCTCGCCCCCCCCAGGGGAGGGTGGGCCGATCACACGTACTACTTTACTTCGCGGCCGGCGCTGCGGCAGCTCCGCCCGCCTTCTTGCACTCGGAGCGGAATTTCTTGCGCTCCTTGCCGTGCAGGCCCTTGGCGTCGGCCTCCTTCGAGCATTCCAGCGACTCGGCGGTGCGCGGCTTGGCTTCCTTGGCCATCTTGCCGTCAGCCTTCGGAGCGGCCTCCTTGGCGGCGGGGGCGGCGGTTTGCGCGAAAGCTCCGCCCATCAGCAGCAGGGAGGCAAGGGCGGTTGCGGTCGCGAGCGTGGAAATCTTCTTCATGGGGCACCTCGTGAGGGAAGGAGCCGAAACGTTGCGCGGCGATGATGAACCGTGGATGAATATGCGGTGGTCCCGCCGCCACAATATTTTAACAGCCAAGGGCGTCCGCACGTTGTCGCAAGTCGGGGTTGCGCTAGGATAATGGTCTTACGCCAATGCCCCCCACGGGAAACCCCAAGGGAGACCCAAAGGGAAACCAGGGATGACGGGAGACCAGGGATGACCATTCAGACCAGATTGTTGTGTGTGATTGCGGTGTCGGGCTTTGCAGCCTTTGCGGCGAGCGCGCCGGCGCAGGCCCTGACCGCGCAGGAATGCAGCGCCAAGTACCAGGCGGCCAAGACGGCCGGCACCCTCAACGGCCAGAAGTGGAATGATTTCCGCAAGGCGCAATGCGCCGCCGACGCGACCCCGGCTGCGGCGCCCGCCGCTCCGCCGCCCGCTGCCGCCGCGCCCGCTCCGGCTGCGCCGAAGGAAGCCAAGCGGGAAGCCGCGCCCGCCGCGGCACCCGCCGCACCGGCAGGGCCCGCCGTGTTTCCGAACGCGGTCGATCCCAAATATGCCCAGGAGACCCCGGGCAAGCAGCGCTTCAAGACGTGCGACGATCAGTACAAGGCCAACAAGGCCACCGGCGGCAATGGCGGCCTGAAGTGGATCCAGAAGGGTGGCGGCTACTGGAGCGAGTGCAACAAGCACCTGAAGGGCGCCTGAGCCAGCTGAAGCGAATTTGACGGGCGGCCGGCGTAAGCCGGCCGCTTTGCTTTCGGCCGCAGCGTTATTGGCTTTCCGTGAGCAGCTTGTCCGCCGATTGCGCCAGCAGTTGCGCGCGCTTGCGCGGGCCGCGTTCGAGAAACAGCAGGCTCTGGCCGAAGATGAAGCAGTAGAACAGGAAGGCCTGCGCATTGGCCTCCTCGGCCGGTAGCCCGGTGGCGCGATAGAGCTGGCCGACATTCTTCAGCCGCGCGGCATCGACGCTCGCAGCGGCGGTGGCCGCGGCTTCGTCGGTACGCGCCCATTGCCGGATCGCGAGCTCCACCGCCATCGCCTCGGTGTTCATGCGCTCCGAATAGAGCGTGATGATCGCCTTCAGCCGCTCGCGCGCGCTGGCGCCGTCGAGCGCGGTCTGCTTCTCGATTGCGGCGATGCGGCCGTCGCGCCAGCGCGTCAGCATGGCCTCGAGCAACGCGGCGCGATCCCTGAAGCGGCGGTAGAAGCCGCCCTTGGTGACGCCCAGATTCTTCGCCAGCACCTCGACGCGCACGCCGTCGACGCCGGTATGCGCGAGCTCGGCAAAGCCGGCCGCGACCCAGACGTCGCCCTTGCTTTCAGTCATGTGATCTCCGCGGAGCGGTCCCGATACGGTGCCGTATTGCTAGCCCGCTTCGTGCCTGATACGCTACCGTATCAAAAATGGAGGAGCGGCACGATGGAGGGCGAGGCGACCTATCGCGGCACGGTCTATCCCTGGCATTGCGACCACATCGGCCACATGAACGTCATGTGGTATGTCGGCAAGTTCGACGAGGCGAGCTGGAACATGTTCGCGCGGCTCGGGCTGACGCCGAGCTATCTGCGCGAGTCCGGCCGCGGCATGGCCGCCGTGCAGCAGAACATCTCCTACCAGCGCGAACTGCTTGCCGGCGACCTCGTCGAGGTCAAGAGCCGGCTGGTCGAGTTCCGCGACAAGTCGGTCCGCATCCTGCATGAGATGCGCAACGCGGAGACCGGCGACGTCGCCGCGACCTGCGAGATCGCGGCCGTGCACATCGATCGCGCCGCGCGCAAATCGGCGCCGTTCGCACCGGCGATCCGCTACGCCGCGATGCCGCACCTCGTGCCGTCAGAACCCGTGACTGCGTGACCGCCATGCCCCGCTTTGAGCCGAAGAATCCCGACTTCCGCGCGGTGGCCACCGCCACATTCGCGCGCCAGCGCGCAATGCAGACGCTTGGTATCTCGATCGCGCGCATGGAGCCGGGCGAGGTCGATCTCGCGATGCCCTACGCGCCGGAGTTCTGCCAGCAGAACGGGTTCGTGCATGCCGGAATCATCACCGCGGGGCTCGACAATGCCTGCGGGATCGCCGCCTTCACGCTGATGCCCGACGGCTCCGACATCCTCACGGTGGAGTTCAAGACCAATCTGCTGGCGCCGGCCCGCGGCGAGCGATTCGTATTCCGCGGCGTCGTGGTCAAGCCGGGCCGCACGCTGACGGTCTGCGACGGCCGCGCCTATGCCGTGCAGGACGGCATCGAGACGCTGGTCGCGACCATGAGCGGCACGCTGATGGCGCTGCAGAGGCGGGAGCCGCCAGTGACGAGCGGAGCTTCATCTCCGTCACCCTGAGGAGCCGCGAAGCGCCGTCTCGAAGGGTCGACGGCCCCACTCTCTCGGTAGCCAGAAAGTAGTGTGCGGAGATAACCGGGCCGTGCATCCTTCGAGGCGCGCAAGGGCGCGCACCTCAGGATGACGGGACTGAGAGACCGGCGTGCCCAGCATTTGCGCACACGCTTGAGTCCCGCGCATTGACAAGCGTCCGCCCCAACGACCTGATACGCGCATGTTTCGCGTGAGCGCCTTGTCATGATCGCCAGCCTCAGTCTGATCCTGCTCTGTCAGTTGGCCGGCGAGGTTGCCGTGCGGGCGCTGGCCGTGCCGGTGCCGGGACCGGTGGTCGGGCTGGTGCTGCTGCTGTTGCTGCTGTTGGCGCGCGACCGCTTTCCGGTGCTCGCGCGCGGGCCGCTCGGCGATGACGGGGTCGAGAGCGCGAGCCGCGGCATGCTTGCCAATCTCTCGCTGCTGTTCATTCCGGCCGGCGTCGGCGTAGTGCAGAAGCTCGATCTGCTCGCCGAGCACGGTATCGCGATCCTGGTGATCCTCGCGGTGTCGGTCATCGTCACGCTGCTGGCGACGGTCGCGACCTTCGTCGCGGCGAGCAGTATGTTTGCGCGCGAGGAGGAGAACCCGTGAGCGACAATCCGTTCTCGCTCTGGGTCTATCTGTCGCAGTCGCCGCTGCTCTGGCTGACGGTGACGCTGCTGACCTATGCCGCGACCGATGCGGTGTCGCTGAAGACCCGCCGGCATCCGCTCGCCAATCCCGTGCTGCATTCGCTGTGGATCATCGGCGCGTTCCTGCTGCTGACCGGGACCTCCTACACCACCTATTTTGCCGGCGCGCAGTTCGTGCACTTCCTGCTCGGGCCGGCGACGGTGGCGCTCGCGGTGCCGCTCTACGAGAACCGCAGGCGGGTCGCGGCCGCGGTCCTGCCGATGCTGGTTGCGCTGGCGGTCGGCTCGCTCACCGCGATCGTCTCGGTGGTGCTGTTGGCGCGGGCCTTCGGTCTGCCGCGTGACATCATCCTGTCGCTGGCGCCGAAATCGGTGACGGCCGGCGTTGCCATGGGCATCAGCGAATCCCTGCATGCCGATCCCTCGCTGACGGCGGTCTCCGTGATCCTCACCGGCATCATGGGGGCGATCATCGTCACGCCCTTGATGAACTTCACCGGTGTCACCGACTTCCGTGGCCGCGGCTTTGCCGCCGGCATCGCCGCCCATGGCATCGGCACCGCGCGCGCCTTCCAGGTCGACGAGGTCGCCGGCGTCTTTGCCGGGATCGCGATGAGCCTGAACGCGCTGGTCACCTCGCTGCTGGTACCGCTGGCCGTGACATATCTGCTGCGCTGACACTGGTTGCAGGGCAGTTTTGTGCTATTGGTATGGCGTTGTGCAGCAAATCCTTCTAGGGTTTCGGCCTCTAACGCGAGTCTGTTCCCCTTGGTCTTCTCCGCAACTCAGAGCGTGCTTGGGCTGGCATCGGGCATGCTGGTCGGCTTTTCGCTGGGCCTGGTCGGCGGCGGCGGGTCGATCCTTGCCGTGCCGCTGATGGTCTATGTGGTCGGGGTGGCCCAACCGCATGTCGCGATCGGCACCTCGGCGATCGCGGTCGCCGCCAACGCCGCGATCAACCTCTCCAACCACGCCCGCGGCGGCACCGTGATCTGGTCCTGCGCACTGCTGTTCGCACTGTCAGGCATGTTCGGCGCATTCGGCGGCTCGATCCTCGGCAAGATGCTGGACGGGCAGAAGCTGCTGGCCCTGTTCTCGATCGTGATGCTTGTCATCGCGGGGTTGATGTTGAAGACCCGCGCGCGGGTCGGGCTGACCGACGTCAAGATCTCGATGTCCAACACGCCCGCGATCGTAGGTCTCGGGCTTGCCACGGGAACCATGTCCGGCTTCTTCGGCATCGGCGGCGGCTTCCTGATCGTGCCGGCCCTGATGCTGGCGACCGGGATGCCGATCATGAACGCGGTCAGTTCGTCGCTGGTGGCCGTTACCGCCTTCGGTATGACCACGGCCCTCAGCTATGCGTGGTCCGGGCTGGTGTCATGGGGCCTGGCGGGGCTATTCGTCGCCGGCGGCATCGCGGGCGGCCTGCTGGGCACACGGAGCGCCCGGCACCTGTCGGAACGGCGCGGCGCCCTTAATATCGTGTTTGCGACTGTGATTATCGTCGTGGCGATCTATATGCTGCTGCGTAACATCGATGTGTCCTGAACGTAGAAGGGCGAGGAGCCCTTCCGGAAGCGAGCTATGAACCAGCTGACGAAATTCCCCCTCGACAACGCCGGCGCCACCCGGCGCGGCGCGCTCGGCCTCATCGGTGCCGGCATTGCGCTCCTTGCCGCAGGAGGCGCGCGCGCCGAGGACGACAATGTCCTGACCGAGCAACAGGTGCTGCGCGATCCGGATATTCCGGTGATCGGCAATGCCAAGGGCGACATCACGATCGTCGAATGGTTCGACTACAACTGCCCGTATTGCCGCAAGCTCGCGCCGGAGCTCCGCCAGGTGGTGCAGGACGACGGCAAGGTCCGCCTGGTGCTGAAGGATTGGCCAATCCTCGGGCCGGTGTCGAAGGTCGCGGCGCGGATGGCGCTGGCGGCGAAATACCAGGACAAGTTCGAAGCCGCGCATGAGGCGATGATCTCGGTGAATTCGCGCATCACCGAGCCGCGCATTGCCGAGCTGCTGTCGGGCGCCGGCCTCGACATGGACCGCCTGAAGAAGGATCTCGACACCAATGCCAAGGCGATCGACGCGGTCTTGGCGCGCAATAACGAGCAGGCGATGGCGTTCGGCTTCAACGGCACGCCGTCATTCATCGTCGGCAAGTATCGCGTGCCGGGCGTGCTCAGCATCGATCAATTCGAGCAGGTGATCGCGGACGCCCGCAAGGCCAATATGGGCCGCAAGACCGAGCAGAACTAAACCCCTTGGCGTTCACTCACGCGGAGCCCTTGCGCTTGGCATAGGCGCGCCGCGCGCGCTCGCGATTGCCGCACACTTCGCTGGAGCACCATCTGCGGCTCCGGTTCGGGCTCTCGTCGACGAAGAACCAGCCGCAGCCGTCAGCCTCGCAGCATCCGATGCGGCTTGCGTCATCGGACGCCAGCAGGGCCGTCAGCGACCACAGCACCGGCCACAATGGCTCCGTCACGTCGGTCCCCGCCAGCGCATGGCGATAGCCGCGATCCTGCCGCACAAGATCGGGCTGCCGCGGAGCCGCCGACAGCATCCGATTGACGAGACGGAGGTCTACGCCGCGGCCACCGCGGAGCGCGTCGGAAATCGCCCAGATGTCGCGACGCAAATCATGCGCCTTCTGCATCGCGGCCACGGCAGCGCTGCTCGCCGAATACGCTTTCAGCTTCCTGATCGCCGCGAGCGGCAAGGTCCCGCGGCGTTCGCTCCAGGACAATAGCGCAGCGTAATCCGGGATCAGCTCCTGCGGATCGTTCGACGTCCGCCAGTCGAGCGTGTTCGCGAAGTCGAGGCAGACCCGTCCACCGAAGAACTGTGTCGCTGCCCGCGCGGGATCCCTTGACATCACGGCCTCTCACCAAGTTTAATCTAACGGTCATGACCATTACAAGCGTCCAGCCGTCGCAACGCGTCCCAACGATGACGGCCGCCGGATTCCGGCGGGGCCTGGTCGCGGCCTTGCCGTTCCTGCTCAGCAACGGCGCCGCCGGCCTCGTGATGGGACTGACCTACAAGGGGCTTGGGCTGGGGGCGCCGCAAGCGATTCTGTTTAGCCTGCTCGTCTACTCCGCCACCGCCCAGGCGATCACGCTGAGCATGTGGGCGAGCCCGTTGCCGGTTGCCGCCATGGTCGTTGCCTGCATCGCCACCAATTCTCGATACTTACTGATGGGCGCCCACCTGCGCCAGCTGTTTGGCGGACTAGCCCCCCGGAAGATCCTGCTCAGCCTGTTTCTGCTCGCCGATGCGTCGTGGCTGATGACGAGTTCGGATGCCGACCGCAACGGACCCGACGCCGGCTATCTGCTCGGATCGAGCATCCCGATGGCCATCGGCTGGGTCGGCGGCACCGCGCTCGCCTATGCCGCCCCGCTCGCAACCAACGGACCGCTGCGGCTCGCCGCAGCGCTGCTGCCGACGATGTTCATTGCGACCCTGCTTCCCAGCCAGTGGAAGAACGCGACATCCCGGTGGCCGTGGCTGGTCTCGGCGGTCGTCGCGCTCCTGGTCAGCCGATTCGTGGATCCGAGCTGGTCCATGCTGATCGGTGGCGGATGCGGCACGCTCGTCAGCATGATGGAGCGGACCGATGCGTGACCTGATGCAGCATTTGATGAAGGACTTGGACGTTCTCGGCGTGATCTTCATCCTCGGGCTGACATGCTATGCCATGCGCGCCGGTGGATACGTTCTTGCCGCGTCGATGCGCGACGACAGCATCGCCGCCCGGTTTCTCCGGCTCGCGCCCGGCAATCTGTTCATCGCATTCATTGTTGGCGGTTGCCTGTCCGGCGGGCTAGCAGGTCTCGTCGGCACGATGGTCGCGCTGGTGACGATGGCTGTCACAGCGAGGGAATGGGCCGCGTTAGGTGCCGGCTTCGGTGCGGCCTTGGCGGCGTCTACGATCGGGCTGTGACGTCAGCGGTTACTTGGACGCGATCTTGTCCCACTGCTCGCGGGTGCGCGTTTTCAGCAGGTTCCAGTCATGGGCTGCAACATCCCAATTCACGATGGTGCGGGTATCCTGCGCCACTTCGCCATTGGCGACGCTCGACGTCCGCATTGAATCGTAGACATAGACGCCGCAAACCAGCAGCAGCGCGCCCAAAATCATGCCGAAAAACGTCCGCATCGCTCAATCCCTCCGGTGTCGGCGGGATAACGTCGTGGGGTTCGCTGTGGTTCCGGACGGCGACGGATCATCAACCTCGTATCTCGTTGCGGTACGCCACAAGGGACGTTCTGCGTGGAAAACGCCGCTTGAATCAGGTACAATGAGCCATGACGGCAACAGGCTTACCGAGCGATCTGTTGGAGCAATTTCGCCGCAAATATTTGTGGTGGAGTCCGGTGGACGGACGGCCGTTTCCCGAAGAGCGTATCGTCGCGCAAACGATGAATCTCGGAACGTATGACGACATTCTTTTGCTCGAAGATGCGGTCGGCCATGGTCGCCTGGTCGAGGTTATGCGCAGCGCGGAGCCGGGCTGGATCAACGATCGCTCGTGGGAATTCTGGCGGGGCCGGCTGACATTTGCCACGGGCCTGGCAATTCCGGACAGGGCCCCCCGCAGGGGCTTCCATGCCGCAGTTTGAGCCGCGCCTTGATATCCTTCCTGCGGCGCAACGCGAGATGTGGCCCAGCCTCATTTCGGCGCAACAAATGAAGTTCGTTCTGTACGGGGGGACGGCGGTTGCGCTCCAGCTTGGTCATCGCCAATCGCTCGATTTTGACTTCTTCTGCACCGAGCACTTGGACAAAGGGCGACTTCGCACCGAATTCGCGTTCGTCGCCGGCGCGGCGATCCTGCAAGACGCGCCGGACACGTTGGTCGTGCTGGCCGAGATGCCGTCAGGCCCGGTCAAGGTTTCGTTCTTTGGCGGCCTCAAGCTCGGCCGTATCAACGACCCGCTTCAGACCTCCGATGGCGTGCTGCTCGTCGCGTCGCTCGACGATCTGATGGCGACCAAGCTCAAGGCGACGCTGGACCGCGCCGAGGCCAAGGACTATCGGGATATTGCTGCAATGTTGTCCGCGGGCGCTTCGTTGCCGACAGCCTTGAGCGCTTTCCGGACGATGTTTCACGGCGAGCCCGCGCAGGTGCTGCGCGCAATCGGATTCTTTGGCGACGGAGATCTGAATTCAGTGACCACGGCTGACAGGACTATCCTGTCGAACGCGCGAGATCGCGTAGGCGAGTTGCCCGAGCTCCATCTGAAGGACGGGCTTTGCTGACCGGCATCCGGCGATCGATCAACTGCGCGCGAATACCCGCATCACATAGTCGATGAACACGCGCACGCGCGGCGACAGTTGGCGGTTGCGCGGATAGAGCAGCGATACCGGCACCGATGGCGGCGGACATTGCTGCAGCACCGGGATCAGCGTGCCGCTCGCGAGATCGGCTTCGGCATGGAAGCGCGGCACCTGCACAAGGCCGAGGCCGAGCCTGGCGCTTGCGAGATAGCTCTCGGGGCCGGTCACCGACATCGGCGCGGGCAACGGAAATTGTTTGAGCGCGCCGTCGATCACGAATTCCATCGGGCGCAAGCGGCCCGTCGTCAGCGAGCGAATCCCGATCATGCGATGGCCGTCGAGCGTGGACGGATCGGTCGGGGTACCCCAGCGCGCTAAGTAGTCCGGCGTGGCGCAGGTCAGCCGCTCCAGCATCGTGACCTGCCGCGCGATCATGTCGCTATCGGGCAATTGGCCGAAGCGCAGCACGCAGTCGACGCCTTCGCGGATCAGGTCGACCCAGCGGTCGCTCTCGCTCATGTTGATCTCGATATCAGGGTATTGGGCGAGGAAGCCGGGCAGGTTCGGTAGCAGGAAGTGCCGCGCCAGGGTGCCTTGCACTTCGAGCCGCAGCAGGCCCTTCGGCCGCGCCCCGCCGAACGCGCCCTCGGCGTCTTCGAGGTCTGCGATCAGCGACAGGCAGCGGCGGTAATGCGCCTCGCCGTCGAGCGTCGGGCGCACCGTGCGCGTGGTGCGCTCGAGCAGCCGCACGCCGAGCCGCGCTTCCAGCCCCTTGACCGCGTCCGTCACCGTCGAGCGCGGCAAAGCGAGATCGTCGGCGGCAAGTGAGAAACTGCGCCGTTCCACCACCCGGCTGAACACGCGCATCGCGTCGAAGCGGTCCATCTATTATCCGAAAATTGCGAATAGTGTTGCCAGAAGATGCCTGATTATCCGGTTGATGCCAAGGCCTAGTGTCCTCCCATCGAACGCGGCCTTGGCCGCCAACCTGACGGGAGACTGAAAATGACCAACCAAACCAACAAGGTAGCGCTGGTGACGGGCGCCTCGCGCGGGATCGGTGCCGCGGTTGCCGAGCGCCTCGCCCGGGACGGCTTCACCGTCGTCATCAACTACTCCGGCGATGCCAGGCCCGCCCAGGCGGTGGCCGACCGGATCGAAGCCGCCGGCGGCCGGGCTCTGACGGCGAAGGCCGATGTCAGCGACGCCAGCGCGGTGCGCGGCCTGTTCGACGCAGCGGAAGCCGCCTTCGGCGGCGTCGATGTGCTGGTCAACAATGCCGGCATCATGAAGCTCGGCAAGATCGCCGACAGCGACGATGCGGCCTTCGACCAGCAGGTCGCGGTCAACCTGAAGGGCAGCTTCAACACCATGCGCGAGGCGGCACGCCGGGTGCGCAATGGCGGACGTATCGTCAACTTCTCGACCAGCGTCGTCGGAACCAGGCTCGAGACCTACGGCATCTATGTCGCGACCAAGGCCGCGATCGAGTCATTGACCGCGATCCTGTCCAAGGAATTGCGCGGCCGCGGCATCACGGTGAATGCGGTCGCGCCGGGCCCGACCGCGACCGATCTGTTTCTCAACGGCAAATCGGACGAGCTGATCGATCGCTTCGCCAAAATGGTCCCGCTGGAGCGGCTCGGCACGCCCGACGACATCGCGAACACCGTGTCGTTCCTCGTCGGTCCCGACGGCTCCTGGATCAACGGCCAGACCCTGCGTGCCAATGGCGGTCTGGTCTGACGTCTCCACACCTTCAACCCAACGCTCGCTCAACCCGCCATCACAAGGATACGTGTCATGAAACAGGTCATTGTCATTACCGGCGCTTCCAGCGGCTTCGGCCGCCTCACCGCCAACGCGCTCGCCAGGGCCGGCCACACCGTCTACGCCTCGATGCGCCACACCACCGGCCGCAACGCCGCCGCGGTCGCCGACATCGAGGAGTTCGCCCGCGACAACAACGTCGATCTGCGCGCGCTCGAGCTCGATGTCGGCTCGCAGGCGTCGGTCGATAAGGCCATTGCGCAGATTGTTGCCGAAGAAGGCCGCCTCGACGTCGTCATGCACAATGCCGGTCACATGGTGTTCGGTCCGGCCGAGGCCTTCACGCCCGAGCAGCTCGCCGAGCTCTTCGACGTCAACGTGCTCTCGACCCAGCGCGTCAATCGCGCCGCGCTGCCGCAGCTGCGCAAGCAGGGCAGGGGACTTGTGGTCTGGGTGTCGAGCTCAAGCTCGGCCGGCGGCACGCCGCCCTATCTCGCGCCGTATTTCGCGGCGAAGGCCGGCATGGATGCGATGGCCGTGATCTATGCCCGTGAGCTGTCGCGCTGGGGCATCGAGACCTCGATCATCGTGCCCGGCGCCTTCACCGGC
Source organism: Bradyrhizobium sp. B120 (assembly GCF_049075665.1). NCBI lineage: Bacteria > Pseudomonadati > Pseudomonadota > Alphaproteobacteria > Hyphomicrobiales > Nitrobacteraceae > Bradyrhizobium > Bradyrhizobium sp. B120. The sequence continues at coordinate 1,052,433 of NZ_CP185242.1, forward strand.
GGCACCAACCATTTCGCGCATTCCGGCCGTCCCGCCGACCAGGCGCGCGTCGCCGAATATGAAGCCGGTCCCTATGCCGGCTTCGGCGACGAGATCATGAAGGCGTTTTCGGCGATCGTGCCCGAGGATGCCGACGCCGGCTCCGTGGCCGATGCGATCGTTGAGGTCGTCGACACGCCGTTCGGCAAGCGGCCGTTCCGCGTCCACATCGATCCGACCCAGGACGGTGCCGAAGTCGCATTCGGCGTGATCGACCGCGTCCGCAACGAAATGCTGCACCGGGTCGGCTTCTCCGACCTGCTCAAGCCACGAGACAACCAGTAACGTTGTCCGCGCTGAATCCGGGATAGCGCCCGCGCGGCTCCATCCATCACCGTCATCCCCGCGCAAAGGCTTTCCCTTTGTCGCTGGAGGATCGCGAAGCGCGTCTCGAAGGATGCACGGCCCCGATGGAGCCACGCGCGGCCGCAGCCGGGCCGTCGACCCTTCGAGACGCGCTTCGCGCTCCTCAGGGTGACGGGAAGAGAGTCCCTCAAGTGCCGTCGGCCTGCTCGCCGTTCAGCCACCGAAAAATCTCCGCATTGATCTCGCGCGGATAGGTGTGGCTGAGATCGTCGATCTCGCGATAGATCACCTTGGCGCCGGCAGCCGACAGCAAGCCTTGCGTCTGCCGCGCGGTCTGCACCGGGAACATCCAGTCGAGCCGGCCATGGGTGATGAAGATCGGCAAACCGCGCAGCCGCTCGGCGTCGGCCATCTCGGCCATCAGCGGATGGAAGGTCGCGGCAACCGGCGCCAGATGCGTGAAGCGCGAGGCGCCGTCGAGCCCGCTCACATAGCTGAACGTGCCGCCGTCGCTCATCCCGGTCAGCAGCATGCGGGTTTCGTCGATGCGCCAGCGCGCGCGCACCTGGTCGATGATGCGGTTGAGGTTCGGCGTGTCGGTGTCGTCGCCCATCAGCGCCCAGGTCTGGCCGGTCGCGGTCGGCGCCACCAGGATGGCGCCGCGGCTGCGCGCATCGCGCAGCCAGCTCCACAGGAAACCGCGGCCGTTGCCGCTGCCGCCGTGCAGCGCCATCACCAGCGGCCAGGTGCGATCAGGCGTGTAATATTCCGGCACGTACATCGAGAAGCCGCCGCGGCTGCCCGGCTCGTTGCGCTCATGGAAGATGCCGGTGTCGGCGTTCGGCACGGCCGCGAGCTTCGCCTGCAGGTCGGCGTCCTCGCGCATGTCGGGCGCGATGAAGAAGCCGCTGACCGGCGGCAGCTCGGTCAAGGGATAGAGCGCCTCCTGTGCGCGCGGCAGATAGCGCAGCGCGCGGAATACGCTGACCAGATCGCCTTCGCCATTCTGCGCCGCGCGCAGGCCCGCATAGCCGGCCAGTGCCGGTTCGATCGCAGCTTCCAGTGCGGTCTGGATATGCGCGAATTTCTCCGGCCAATCGGCAAGCCGAGGCCGCACCGCCTGCAGGGCCTCCTCAGGCTCGCCTGCGATCTGCATCACGCGATCGAAGTCCGGCGGATTGAGATTGCGCGCGACAAAGGACAGCGATTCCAGTGTCTGCAACAGCGGCGGCAGCACGGCCACGATGTCGTCAACCACGGCCTCGCTCATCGTTGCTGCCTCTTTTCTTTCTCTTAATGCAGCCGCGGGGCCTTCAACAGCTTCATGCGGTCGATCGAGGTCAGCGTCACGTCGAAGGTGACGCCCTCGTGGTAGATGGTCAGCGGCACGTCGACGCCGGCTGCGCCGAGCGACCAGAGCTTGCGGTAGAAGCCGGTCTGGCTCGTCACCTTGTCGCCGTCGACCGCGAGGATCACGTCGCCGGTCTTGAGTTCGGCGCGCGCCGCCGGTCCCTTGCTGGCGACGCCGACCACCACGAGGCGGTTGTCGATCTCGGTCGTGTACATGCCGAGCCACGGCCGCGCCGGCCGGTCGACGCGGCCGAATTTGCGCAGGTCGCTCAGCACCGGATTGAGCAGATCGATCGGCACGATCATGTTGACATGCTCGGCGCGGCCCGAGCGTTCGCGTTCGAGCTGCAGCGAGCCGATGCCGATCAGCTCGCCGGCATTGTTGATCAGTCCGGTGCCGCCCCAGTTCGGATGCGACGGATAGGTGAAGATCGCCTCGTCGAGCAGATATTCCCAGTAGCCCGCGAACTCCTGCTTCGCCGCGATCTGGCTCGCGACCGAGCGCGTCCGGCCGCCGGCGCCGCCGAGCACGACATTGTCGCCGACCTGCGTCGCCGCCGACGAGCCGATCGGCAGCGGCTTGATGTCGAGCTGTCCCAGCGCCTGCACCAGGCCGAAGCCGGATTCGAAATCGAAGCCGAGTGCGTGGCCCTCGACCGCGCGGCCGTCGCCGAGATGCAGCCACACCGTGGCGGCTTCGGTGATCAGATAGCCGATCGTCAGCACCAGCCCGTCGTCGATCAAGACGCCGTTGCCGGCGCGCTCGGTGCCGAGCGTCTCGGCGCTGAAGGCGTCAGGCGGAATGATCGAATGCAGCCCGATCACGCTCGTCAGCGCACGATCGAGGTCGTAGCGGTAATCTTCGGGGCGGGGCTGAAAGGCCGCCGGCACTTTCCATTCGGTGGTGGAGGGCATCAAGGATCTCCTGGCGTGCAGGGCGCTGGAACCTCATGGTAGTCCGAGGTTCTGCCGGCAGGGAAGATGGAATGATATACCTTGCGCGGCGGCCTGCACAGCTCATCTGGCGTGCAGAGCTGCCCCTCGCAAGATGAACTGAACCTAATCGCTCTTTGCTGCCGCACGCGCCGGCATGATGCGGAAGGCGCGGTCCTCCTTGATCCAGGCGGCGCGCTCGTCGCGCAGCATGGTGCGGCGAACCTTTCCGGAATCATCACGCGGCGCCGTGCCGACGCGCTCGAAACTTTCCGGATGCTTGTAGCGGCTGAGCCGGTCCTTCAGGAAGTCGCCCATGCCGTCGGCGATCTTCTGCGCATCGGCAGTCTCGGCGAGTTCGAGGATCGCATGCACGCGCTGGCCGAATTCCGGATCGGGCAGTCCGACCACGACGCAGGAGCGCACCTCGGGATGCTCGCTGACCGCGGCCTCGACCTCGGCCGGATAGATGTTGGCGCCGCCGCGCAGCACCATGTCGGCGAGCCTGTCGCCGAGATAGAGATAGCCGTCCTCATCCAGCCGGCCGATATCGCCGAGCGATTCCCAACCGTCCGGCCGCCGCTTCGGTGATGCGCCGAGATAGTGATAGGTGGAGCCGGCGCCGTCATTGGGCAGGAAGTAGATCTCGCCGGTCTCGCCGGGCGCGACGTCGTTGCCGTCCTCGCCGATGATGCGAAGGCGCGCGGTCTCGCCGATCCTGCCGACCGAGCCCTTGTGCGCCATCCACTCGACGCCGGAGATCACGCAGGCGCCCTGCCGCTCGGTGCCGCCATAGAGCTCCCAGACCCGTTCCGGCCCGAGCCATTCGATCCACTTCTCCTTCAGCCAGGGCGGCATCGGCGCCGCCATGTGAAACACGATTTGCAGGCTGGAGACGTCGTAGCGGTTGCGTATCTCCTCGGGCAGCGCCCAGATCCGGTGCATCATGGTCGGCACGAAGTTGACCCATTGCACGCGGTCGCGCGCGATCAGCCGCAGCGTCTCCTCGGCATCGAACTTCACCATGCCGGTCAGCCGTCCGCCGCCGAACAGCGCCGCGTGCGACAGGATGAACGGCGCGTTGTGATAGAGCGGGCCCGGGTTGAGCACCGACGCATCATGTGGCATGCCGAGCAGCAGCGGTGTCGTGGTTTCGATCACGGCGGGGTTGTGATCGAGGATCACCTTCGGCCGCCCGGTCGAGCCGCCGCTCGTCATCGCCTTCCAGTAGCGCGCGACCGGTGCATCGAGCGGCTCCTCGGAAAATCCCTCCGGCACGAAACCCACCGGCAGCGAATTCGGTGCATTCCAGTCGGCCTCGCCGCCGACCACCAGCGACGGTTTCAGGATCTCGAGCACCGCGGCGGCCTCGCCGCGCGGCAGCCGCCATGACAGCGAGGTCGGCGTCGCGCCGCATTTCCACACCGCGAAAGTGGTCTCGAAGAATGCGTTGCTGTTGGGCAACCCGATCGCGACGAAGTCGCCGGGCTTGACGCCCTTGGCGGCAAACGCGCGCGCCCGCGCATTGGCGCGGCGCTCGAGCTCAAGCCAGGTCAGCGTATCCGCGCCGTGACTGACGGCGATCGCGTCGGCGGGCTTGCGTTCGGCATACCAGCGCGGCACGTCGGCGAGGGGGATCAGCATGGGGCGTTTCCGTCAAAAGGAGCCGGCTTGGAGCGCTCTTGTTGCAGGGATGTGGCCAGCGCCACGGCCGCTACTTCACCAACTATGCGGTCCCCGTGTCAAGCCGACGGCTGCCCACGCGGCCGGTATCCCGCTGATGGAATTGCGGAATCTTCGTTTGCTAAAAGCCGGGGCAAGATTCCGGTAAAGTTCAAGCGATCGCGCTAAGCCGGACTTTACGGGCGGATGGCATTGTGGCCCCTGCGGTTGTGTGCCGGGCGCGTCGATCGACCTGCCGGCCTCCAATTTTTTTAAGGACCAATGTCTTCGAGGACGAGACGATGGCGAGCAATGGAGCACGGATCAAGATCAGTCGCGAGCCGCGGCGCCAGCTCAACAACCGTGCGGCGTGGATCACGGTGGATGACGGCGTGACCGAGAATGCCTGTGCTGTGGTCGACATCTCGCCCGGCGGCGCCAAGATCACGACCGAGGTCGAGTTCGACGTGAAGGATCGCCTTGCACTGACACTGCTCGCCGATCACGCCAAGCGCTACCCTTGCGAAGTGGTCTGGCGTCGCGGCAAGACCTACGGGCTCAAATTCGTGACCGCCGACGCCGAGCCGGACGAACCGGCCGCGGAGCCCGCCGCCGCCATCTAGCACCGCGCCTCAGCGCCCCTGCGCGCTATTGACGTTGCCGGTCGTGCTCACCGAACCGCCGGGAGCGGCCGGCGCCGCGCTGAAATTGCCGCCGGAGGACGGTGCATAGCGCTGGCCGCTCTGGGCTGGAAGCGCAGTGCCGCCAACGCCGTCCGACGAAGCAGCGCGGTCGCCCGGCCTCGGTGGCAGTGGGGAGCCTCCCGTGCTTTGCGCGAAGAGCTGAGCCGGGGCGAGCGTCAGGCCGGCGGCGACGATGATGGCGAATGTGTTTCTGAACATGGGCTGGTCCGGATGGTGCGGTGAGGTTCGAGCGGTGGCGAGATCCGCCAAGCCTGCACGACTTCGTCTGCAATAACGTAGGCGGTGCTGGTCTCGTTCCCAGAGGCTACGGCCAAACCGCAAAGCAAATATCCGTGTGGTGGACCCCGTCGGCGCCGCGTTCGCTCTGTTAACCCCGATACCTCAGCGCCTGCACCAGCAGCGCGAAGGCCGGCGAGGATTGCCGGCGGCTCGGGTAGTAGAGGTGATAGCCGGGAAACGGCGCGCACCAGTCGTCGAGCACCTGGACCAGCTGGCCCTTGGCAAGTTGCGCCTGCACCTGATCCTCGGCGACATAGGCAAGCCCGAGCCCGGCCAACGCCGCCTTGATCCGCAAGGCGTTGCTGTTGAAGACCAGTTGTCCGTCGACGCGGACCTTGATCGGGCGTCCGCGCTTCTCGAATTCCCAGGCATAGATGCCGCCATGGGTCGGCAGGCGGATGTTGATGCAGGCGTGCTGGGTCAGGTCCTGCGGCCGCTTCGGGCGCTCGCGCCGCTTGAAGTAGGACGGCGCGCCGACCACGACCATGCGGAAATCCGGCGCGATCCGCACCGCGATCATGTCCTTTGCCAGTTGCTCGCCGAGGCGAACGCCGGCGTCAAAACGTTCTGCGACGATGTTGGCGAGCCCGTTGTCGACGGTCAGGTCCACCTTGATGTCGGGATAGCGCGGCAGGAACTTTTCCAGCGCCGGCCACAGGATGGTCTCGGCGGCGTGCTCGCCGGCGTTGATGCGGATGGTGCCGGCCGGCTTCTCGCGCAGCGCGTTGAGCGCTGTGAGTTCGGCCTCGATCTCCTCGAAGCGTGGCCCGATGCCCTGCAGCAGCCGCTCGCCAGCCTCGGTCGGCGCCACGCTGCGGGTGGTGCGGGTCAACAGCCGCACCCCCAGCCGTTCCTCCAGCGCGCGCATGGTGTGGCTGAGCGCCGATTGCGACACACCGAGCCGCGCCGCCGCGCGGGTGAAACTGCGTTCGCGCGCGACGGCGAGGAAGGCGATCAGGTCATTGACGTCGTGCCGCGGCATTGATGAATCCAGCTCATAAGTCCATCCCGATTTCTACGTCTAATAGGGTGCGCGTGCACGCCCTAAATCCCGCAGCGGCAGGTTCCAGCCCTTTGATGCGGAGAGACATCATGCAGAAACGTAAACTCGGTAACAGCAATCTGGAGGTATCGGCGATCGGCCTGGGCTGCATGGGCCTCAGCTTCGCCTATGGCCCGGCGGTCGAGAAAGCCGCAGGCATCGCGCTGCTGCGCGGCGCCGTCGAGCGCGGCGTCACCTTCTTCGATACCGCGGAGGTCTACGGTCCCTTCGTCAACGAGGAGCTGGTCGGCGAGGCGCTGGCGCCGGTCCGCAGCGACGTCGTGATCGCCACCAAGTTCGGTTTCGATATCGGCAACATGGCCGAGCGGCACCGGTCGCTGAACAGCCGGCCCGAGCACATCAAGGCGGTCGCGGACGCCTCGCTGAAGCGGCTGAACATCGATGTGATCGATCTGTTCTATCAGCATCGGGTCGATCCCAACGTGCCGATCGAGGATGTCGCCGGCGCCGTGAAGGACCTGATCGCCGCCGGCAAGGTCCGCCATTTCGGCCTGTCGGAGGCCGGCGTGCAGACCATCCGCCGCGCGCATGCGGTGCAGAAGGTCACGGCCTTGCAGAGCGAATATTCGCTGTGGGAACGCGGGCCGGAAACGGAGATCCTGCCGGTGCTGCAAGAGCTCGGCATCGGCTTCGTGCCGTACAGCCCGCTCGGCCGCGGCTTTCTCACCGGCGCGATCAGCGCGTCGACGACGTTCGCCAGCGACGACTTCCGTAACCTCGTGCCGCGTTTTTCGCCGGAAGCCCGCCGCGCCAATCAGGCGCTGGTCGATCAGCTCGGCCGCATCGCGGCCGGCAAGGGCGCGACGCCCGCGCAGATAGCGCTGGCCTGGCTGCTTGCGCAGAAGCCGTGGATCGTGCCGATCCCGGGCACCACGAAGCTCAATCGGCTCGACGAAAACATCGGCGCCGCGCGGATCGAGCTGAGCTCCGCCGATCTCGCCGACATCGGCAAAGCCGTCGCCGCCGTCGAGGTGCAGGGCGCGCGCTATCCGGAGCAATTGCTCGGGATGGTCGGACGCTGAGTCGAGCCACACACGCAGTGTCGTCCCGGGCTTGACCCGGGACCCATAACCACCAACGGCAATTGCTGCGCGACGCTGGTGCCACAGTCCGCTGCAACGACGCAACCCTGTGGTTATGGGTCCCTGCTTTCGCAGGGACGACGATTGTGGATGTAGGCCGCGCCGTACATTCAGTGTCGTCCCGGGCAAGCGCAGCTTGACCCTGGACCCATAACCACAAATGGCAATTGCTGCGCGACGCTGGGGCCACAGCTCGCTTCAACGACCCGACCCTGTGGTTATGGGTCCCGGCCTGCGCCGGGACGACGATTGTGGAAGTAGGCCGTACCACACATTCAATGTCGTCCCGGGCTTGACCCGGGACCCATAACCACCAAAGGCAATTGCTGCGCGACGCTGGGGCCACAGCCCTCTGCAACAACACAACCCTGTGGTTATGGGTCCCTGCTTTCGCAGGGACGACGATTGTGGAAGTAGGCCGTGCCACACATTCAGTGTCGTCCCGGGCTTGACCCGGGACCCATAACCACCAACGGCAATTGCTGCGCGACGCTGGGGCCACAGCCCTCTGCAACAACACAGCCCTGTGGTTATGGGTCCCTGCTTTCGCAGGGACGACGATTGTGGAAGTAGGCCGTGCCACACATTCAGTGTCGTCCCGGGCTTGACCCGGGACCCATAACCACAAATGGCAATTGCTGCGCGACGCCGGGGCCACAGCCTTCTTCAACAACACAACCTGTGGTCATGGGTCCCCGCCTTCGCAGGGACGACGATTGTGGAAGCAGGCCGTGCCACACATTCAGTGTCGTCCCGGCGAAAGCGGAGCGCGAAGGCGTGTGCCCGCTAGCGTTCCGTCAGCTTCAGCTCGATGCGGCGGTTGCGCTTGTAGGCGTCTTCGGTCTGCGCAGTGTCGAGCGGCTGGAATTCGGCGAAGCCGGCGGCGACCAGGCGCTGCGCGGGCACGCCGAGCGAGACCAGATACTGCACCACCGAGATCGCGCGCGCAGAGGACAGCTCCCAGTTCGACTTGAACAGCGGGCTGTTGATCGGCCGCACGTCGGTGTGGCCGTCGACCCGCAGCACCCAGGCGATTTCGGCCGGGATCTGCTTGTCGAGGTCGATCAGCGCGTTCGCCACGGTGTCGAGCTCGGTCTTGCCTTCCGGCAGCAGCGTCGCCTGGCCGGTGTCGAAGAACACTTCGGACTGGAACACGAAGCGGTCGCCGACGATGCGGATATCGGGGCGGTTGCCGAGGATCGCGCGCAGCCGGCCGAAGAATTCGGAGCGGTACTTCGACAATTCCTGCACCCGCTGCGCCAGCGCGACGTTGAGGCGCGAGCCCAGATCGGCGATCCGGCTCTGCGATTCCTTGTCGCGCTTCTCGGAGGCGTCGAGCGCCTCCTCGAGCGCGGCGAGCTGGCGGCGCAGCGCGCTGATCTGCTGGTTCAGCACCTCGATCTGCGCCAGCGCGCGCGACGACACGCTCTTCTCGGACTCCAGCGCCTTGTTGAGTTCGTTGGCACGACCCTGCGCGTCGTTGCCGGAATTGGCGAGCCCCTCATAGAGCCCCTTCATGCGGTCGCGCTCGCCCTCGGCCGAAGCGAGCCCGGCGCGGAGCTGCGACACCTGGTCGTCGAGCGTCAGCTTGGAGAGCTTCTCCAGCGACAACAGGTCGTTGAGCTGGGCGATCTTGGCGTTGAGCTGCTCCAGCGCCTTGTCCTTGCCGGTGACCTCCTGCGACAGGAAGAATTGCACGACCAGGAATACCGACAGCAGGAACACGATCGACAGCACCAGCGTCGACAGCGCGTCGACAAAGCCGGGCCAGTAGTTGAAGCCGGATTCGCTGCGGCGCGAGCGGGCGAGGGCCATCAAGCATTCTCCTCAACTCTCGTGTCCCGGACGCGGTGCAGCGTGCAGCGCTGCGGCGCAGGGCCGGGACCCATGAATCTCCGCAGGCCCCGGCTCTGCAGCGCATCACTTCGTGCTGCGCAGCGTCCGGGGCGCGCGTTCCTAGCTCTTTTCGGGCTGGCGGGCGAGGCGCTCGAGCAGCCGCTTGATCTCGCGGTTCTGCTCGCCCTGGCCGTCGGCCCATTCGCGGATCATCTGCTGCTCGGTGCGCATATGTGCGACCAGCCCCTGGATCGCCTCGGCAAGATTAGCCATCGCCGCCGTGGTGCTGCGGCCGCCGCCGCCGGCGCCGCCTTCTTCGAAGGTCGCACGCAGCCGGTCGATCGCGCCCTGCAGGTCGGCACCGCCGGCGCCGACACCGTCGCCGGAAATGCCGCGCACGGTGGTGGCGAGCCAGTCTTCGAGGTCGGTGTAGAAGCGGTTCTGGGCCTGGCTCGATTGCAGGTCGAGGAAGCCGAGGATCAGCGAGCCGGCGAGGCCGAACAGCGAGGACGAGAACGAAATGCCCATGCCGCCGAGCGGCGCGGCGAGGCCCTCCTTCAGCGTATCGAACAGCGCGCCGGCGTCGCCGCCGACCTTGAGCCCGTCGATCACCTTGCCGACCGAGCCGACCGTCTCGATCAGGCCCCAGAAGGTGCCGAGCAGGCCGAGGAACACCAGCAGGCCGGTCATGTAGCGCGAGATGTCGCGGGCTTCATCCAGGCGGGTTGCGATCGAATCGAGCAGATGCCGCATGGTCTGCTGCGAGATCGACATCCGCCCGGTGCGCTCGCCGCCGAGAATGGCTGCCATGGGAGCAAGGAGCGTCGGGCGGCGCTCGATCGCGAGGCCGGGATCGGCGATGCGGAAATTGTTGACCCAGGCGACCTCGGGATAGAGCCGGATCACCTGGCGGAACGCCAGGATGACGCCGATCAGCAGCACGGCGCCGATCAGGGCGTTCAGCCCGGGATTGGCAAAGAAGGCGGTGACGATCTGCTTGTAGAGCACCACTCCGACCAGGCCGCAGAGCACCAGGAACACCAGCATCCGCACCAGGAAGATCCTGGGCGAGGACAGCTTGCTCAGTTCGATCTCCATGTCGGAGCGGGAAGGGGGCATTGCCGGGTCATCCGTTCGCGAAAGCCGCATCTGCCAGCAATATGGCACAGCGGCGGAGTGAGGAAAGCCGAATCCAAAGGCTGTCAGCAGAACCTTGGGTTGAGACCGGGCAGAGTGTTGCCGCTTTGCGCAGCATTCCGGCGCTTCGGCGCATCAGCCTGTTCGGAAGGTGCCGATCCCACGCGCGGGTCGCGAGACGAACTCGGGTTGCACGCATCGCCGGGCGAGGCGCGCCGCGATCGGCGATTCGCGCGCCGCGCATGACGACTTTGCAATCTGCGGCATTCCCGCACAGGCAAAAGGCGTATTCCCGCTCACGCAGTCCTTAACGCATTCCCACAGCCTGCGATGGAACCCGCTCACAATGCAGTGACCCGATAAAACATGCCGCGAAATCAGGGCGATAGCGTTCTGTGACAATGAGCCGCCAAGAAACGCATTGCGTCGCAGCAACGAGATTTTATTTTCACCCCAGCAACGCGAGCGCTGTCGCCGTGACACCGCCGTTCGTTTGTTCAAACCTCTCAGGGGCGATCATCTCAATGTCTGGACTTCGCGCGCAATCGGCATGCATTGCTCTGATGCTGGCCGTGACGGCGCCACTGCTTGCTGGCTGCGACGAGCCGAATTCCGCAACCGCCGCCGTACAAGCACCCGAGCCGGACGTCAGTGTCGTCACTGTGAAGCAGCAGGCGCGCGCGATGGTGCGCGAGCTGCCGGGCCGCATCGCGCCGACCCGCGTCTCCGAGGTGCGCCCGCGCGTCTCGGGCATCGTCGTCAACCGCATGTTCCATCAGGGCAGCGAGGTGAAGACCGGCGATCCGCTGTATCAGATCGATCCGCGCCCGTTCGAGGTCGAAGTGCAGTCGACCGAGGCGGCGCTGGCGCGCGCCAAGGCGGTGCTCGAGCAGACCTCGCTGCAGGCCCGCCGTATCGCCACCCTCACCAACCAGCGCGCGACCTCGGAGGCCGAGAACGAGAAGGCGATCGCCAACCTGAAGCAGGCCGAAGCCGACGTGCAGGGCCGCGAGGCCGACGTCGCGCGCGCGAAACTCAATCTGGACTATGCGACGATTCGCGCGCCGATCGACGGCATCATCGGTGCTGCGGTCATCAGCGAAGGCGCGCTCGTCGTGCAGAACGACGCGGCGAGCCTTGCGACCATCCAGCAGCTCGATCCGATCTATGCCGACTTCCAGCAATCGGTCACCGAGATGAACCAGCTGCGCCGCGCCTTCGAGAACGGCGATCTCGACCGCATCGAGGCCGACGCGATGAAGGTGCGTCTCGTGCTCGACGACGGCTCGATCTATCCGGTGCCGGGCAAGCTGTTGTTCTCCGAGGCCAAGGTCGACGCCCATACCGGGCAGGTCACCCTGCGCGGCGAGTTCCCGAATCCGAATCGAGTCCTGCTGCCGGGCATGTATGTCCGCGTGCAGATCGAGCAGGGCATCGACACCGACGCGATCGCCGTGCCGCAGCAGGCGATCCAGCGCAATGGCGGTGGCGGCAGCGAGGTGTTCGTCGTCAAGGACGACAACCACGTCGCGGTGCAGCCGGTGCGCACCGGCTCGCTGCAGGGCGGCTCCTGGTTCGTGACCGAAGGCCTCAAGGCCGGCGACAAGGTCGTCGTCGAGGGTTTCCAGAAATTCGCCGCCGGCGACAAGGTACGGCCGCTCGTCTGGCGTGAGATCGACGCTGCTGCGGCACCGGATTCGCAGCAGACCGCGCACGCGGTGAAGTGATCCGACATGCCCAACTTCTTCATCGACAGGCCGATCTTCGCCTGGGTCGTCGCGCTGTTCATCTGTCTGGTCGGCGCGATCTCGATTCCGTTGCTCGCGGTCGCGCAGTACCCGATCATCGCGCCGCCCTCGATCTCGATCTCGACCAGCTATCCCGGCGCGTCGCCTGAAAACCTCTACAACAGCGTCACGCGGTTGATCGAGGAGGAGCTCAACGGCGCCGCCAACATCCTGAACTTCGAATCGACCTCCGACTCGCTCGGCCAGGTCGAGATCATCGCGAACTTCAAGCCGGGCACCGACACCAGCCAGGCCTCGGTCGAGGTGCAGAACCGTCTCAAGCGCGTCGAGGCGCGGTTGCCGCGCGCCGTGATCCAGCAGGGCATCCTGGTCGAGGAAGCCTCGTCTGCCGTGCTGCAGATCATCACGCTGAACTCGACCGACGGCTCGCTGGATGAAGTGGGCCTCGGCGACTTCATGATCCGCAACGTGCTGGGCGAGGTGCGCCGCATCCCCGGCGTCGGCCGCGCCACGCTCTATTCGACCGAGCGTTCGCTCCGGATCTGGATCGATCCGGCCAAGCTGGTCGGCTACGGCCTGTCCGCCGACGACGTCAACAAGGCGATCACGGCGCAGAACGCCCAGGTCGCCTCCGGCAGCATCGGCGCCGAGCCGAGCACCGACACGCAGAAGATCTCCGCGCAGGTCCTGGTGAAGGGCCAGCTCTCCTCGCCCGACGAGTTCGGCGCGATCATCCTGCGCGCCAATCCCGACGGCTCGACGGTCCGGCTGCGGGATGTCGCGCGGATCGAGATCGGCGGCCTCAGCTACCAGTTCAACACCCGCCTCGACGGCAAGCCGACCGCCGGCCTCTCGGTGCTGCTGTCGCCGAAGGGCAATGCGCTGGCGACCGCGGGCGCGGTCGAAGCCAAGATGAAGGAGCTGTCGCGCTTCTTCCCGGCCAATATCTCCTACGAGATCCCCTACAACATCACGCCCGTCGTGAAGGCCTCGATCGAGAAGGTCCTGATGACGCTGGTCGAGGCGGTGGTGCTGGTGTTCATCGTGATGTTCCTGTTTCTGCAGAACATCCGCTACACCATCATTCCGACCATCGTGGTTCCGGTGGCGCTGCTCGGCGCCTGCGCCACGCTGATGATCGCGGGCTTCTCGATCAACATGCTGACCATGTTCGGCATGGTGCTGGCGGTCGGCATCCTGGTCGACGACGCCATCGTCGTGGTCGAGAACGTCGAACGTATCATGGCCGAAGAGGGCCTGCCGCCGAAGGAAGCCACCAAGAAGGCGATGTCGCAGATCACTGGCGCCATCATCGGCATCACGCTGGTGCTGATGGCGGTGTTCGTGCCGATGGCGTTCTTCCCCGGATCTGTCGGCATCATCTATCGCCAGTTCTCGGTCACCATGGTGGCAGCGATCGCGTTCTCGGCGCTGCTCGCGCTGTCGCTGACGCCGGCGCTGTGCGCGACGCTGCTCAAGCCGGTCGAGAAGGGTCACGGCCATGCCCGCAAGGGCGTGTTCGGCGCCTTCAACCGCGTGCTCGACCGCAGCCGCGCCGGCTATGTCACTACGGTGCAGGCCGGGCTGAAGCGCACCGGCCGCCTGATGCTGATCTATCTCGTGCTGTTCGCCGGCGTCGCCTACGGCTTCGTGCGGCTGCCCGGCGGCTTCCTGCCGGTCGACGACCAGGGCTTCATCACGACCGACGTCCAGACGCCGTCGGAGTCGTCCTATGCGCGCACCGAAGCTGCGGTCGAGCAGGTCGAGAAGTACCTGAAGGATCGCGCCGGCATCGAGAACGTCACGTTCCTCACCGGCTTCAGCTTCCTCGGCCAGGGCATGAACACCGCACAGGCCTTCATCACGCTGAAGGACTGGTCGGAGCGCGGCTCCAAGGATTCCGCCGCGGCCATCGTTGCCGATATCAACCGCGACCTGTCGTCGACGATCCGCGATGCCAGGATCTCCGCGCTGCAGCCGCCGCCGATCGACAACCTCGGCAACTCCTCGGGCTTCTCGTTCCGCTTGCAGGACCGCGGCCAGAAGGGCTATGCGGCGCTGATCGCGGCGTCCGACCGCCTGATCGCGGAGGCCAATGCCAGTCCCGTGCTGCAGAAGGTCTATGTCGAAGGCCTGCCGCCGGCGCCGCAGGTCAATCTGATGATCGACCGCGAGAAGGCGGGCGCGTTCGGCCTCACCTTCGAGGACATCAACAACACGATCTCGACCAGTCTCGGCTCGAACTACATCAACGACTTCCCGAACCGCGGGCGCATGCAGCGCGTCATCGTGCAGGCCGACAAGACCAGCCGCATGAACGCGGACGACATCCTCAATTACAACGTCAAGAACAGCCGCGGCCAGCTGGTGCCGTTCTCGGCCTTCGCCACCATCGAATGGTCGAAGGGGCCCACTCAAATTGCGGGCTTCAACTACTATCCGGCGGTGCGCATCTCCGGCGAGGCGAAGCCCGGCTTCACTTCGGGCGACGCGATCGCGGAGATGGAGCGGCTCGCCGACAAGCTGCCGCGCGGCTTCGGCTATGAGTGGACCGGCCAGTCGCTGCAGGAGAAGCTGTCGGGCTCGCAGGCGCCGTTCCTGCTCGCGCTCTCGGTGCTGGTGGTGTTCCTGCTGCTCGCGGCGCTCTACGAGAGCTGGACCATTCCGCTCGCGGTGCTGCTCACGATTCCGCTCGGCATTCTCGGCGCCGTGGTGGCGGCAACGCTGCGTGGGCTGTCCAACGACGTCTATTTCACCGTCGGCCTGATCACCATCATCGGCCTCGCCGCCAAGGACGCGATCCTGATCATCGAGTTCGCCAAGGACCTGCGCGCGCAGGGCAAGCCGCTGGTCGAGGCGACCATTGAGGCGTGTAGCTTGCGCTTCCGCCCGATCCTGATGACCGGTCTCGCCTTCGTCTGCGGCGTGCTGCCGATGGCGATCGCCACCGGCGCGGGCGGCGCCAGCCAGCAGGCACTGGGCACGTCAGTGATGGGCGGCATGATCGCCGTCGTGATCCTGGCGCTGCTCTTGGTGCCGGTGTTCTTCGTCAGCGTGCAGCGCGTGCTGGCGGGAGATCGCGAGAAGGCGCCCGACAACGCCGAAGTCTACGGCCCGCCCGCGCCGGCAAGGATCGGTCACTGATGTCAGAGATCGGTGCCGATCGGATCGGCGGCTTGCCTTCGCAAGCCGTTCAATCCAGATTGCATCTCTGGATTGAACGGGGCGCGTGCAGGCAACCCGGGAATTGAGGGCATGTGATGCGGCCGACCGATATTGCGATCTCGAATTATCGCTCCATTCGGCGGCTCCACATGCCCATTCAACCGCTGTCGGTCTTCGTCGGCGAGAACGGTGTCGGCAAATCCAATCTCTACAAGTCCCTGTCGCTGCTGCGCGACGCGGCGACCGGCCGGATCACGCGCACCATCGCCGACGAAGGTGGATTGAACTCGGTCTGCTGGTCCGGCATCCGCAGGCGCGGCGAGGATGGACGGCTGCGGCTGGCGGCCAGATTCGAACACGTCAACTACGCGATCGAGCTCGGACATCCCGGTCCGGTCGAGGCGGCATTTCCCGGCGAGCCGATGATCAAGTCCGAACGCATCGAGGCGATCCACGGCAAGCGGAAGGTCCTGATGATGGAGCGGACCAATTCGCGCGTCAGCGTCCGCGGCGAGAGCGGCGCCTGGAGCGAGCACAAGGATGCGGTGCTGCCGTCGGAAACCGCGCTCGCGGATTTCCTCGACGGCAAAGCGTGCCCCGAGATCGACCTGATCCGAAACGCGCTGCAGAGCTGGCGCTTCTATCACGATTTTCGCACCGATCCGGCGTCGCCGATCCGAAAGCCATGTCTGGCGATCACGACGCCGTCGCTGAGCGCCGATGGCAGCGACCTGGCTGCGGCTTTGGCAACGCTCAGCGCGATCAGGCAGGATGCGGCCGACCTGCAGGATGCGATCGAGGATGCGTTCCCGGGCGCCGAGCTGCGGGCATGGGCGGACAACGGGCGGTGCGAATTCGAGCTGCAGCAAGCGGACGTGCCGCGTCCGTTCAAGGCGCACGAACTATCCGACGGCACGCTGAAATATATCTGCCTGCTCGCCGTGTTCATGGGCTACCGGCTGCCGCCGTTCATCGCGCTGAACGAACCCGAGACCAGCCTGCATCCATCGCTGCTGGCGCCATTGGCGAGGCTGATCGCCAAGGCGTCGCGCCGCGCCGACATCTGGATCGTCACCCATTCGGAGCCTCTGATGGAGGCGCTCCGCAGCGAGAGCTCGGTCCCGCTTCGCCGGGTGATCAAGACAAAGGGCGCCACCACCATAGAGGGCCTGACCCTCGGCGGTGAATTTCGTGACGGCGAGGACGACGAAGATGACGACGACGGCTAGATCGCGCCGTCGCGTCACGGCCCGAGCGGCTTCAGGATCTTGATCAGCTCGCCGTGCACGAACTCGTTGCCGCAGACGACGTGGCCGGTTTGCAGCGGGTCGTCACTGCCCTGGATGCCGGAGACGGTGCCGCCGGCTTCGCGGACCATCAGCAAGCCGGCCGCGACGTCCCAGGACTGCAGATTGCGTTCCCAATAGCCGTCGAGGCGGCCGGCTGCGACGAAGGCGAGGTCGAGCGAGGCGGCGCCGAAGCGGCGGAAGCCCGCGACCTTGTTCTGCAGCGCGGCCATCTCCTGCAGCGCCAGCTGGTGGTTGCCGCGGCCGATATGCGGCAGGCCGCAGGCGACCACGCATTCGTTGAGCTGGCGGCGGCCGGCGACGCGCAGCCGCTGGTCGTTGAGGAACGCGCCCTTGCCGCGCTCGGCGATGTAGAGCTCGTCATTGGCGGGATTGTAGATCACGCCCGCAATGATCGTGTCTTCGCGCTGAAGCCCGATCGAGATCGCGAATTGCGGGATGCCGTGCAGGAAGTTGGTGGTGCCGTCCAGGGGATCGACGATCCAGGTGTGGCTCTTGTCGCCGCCTTCGCGCTTGCCGCCTTCCTCGCCGAGGAACCCGTAGCCGGGCCGGGCCTTTTCGAGGTCGGTGTAGAGCATCTCCTCGGCGCGCTTGTCGGCGAGCGAGACGAAGTTCGCCGGCCCCTTGAGCGACACCTGGAGATGTTCGATCTCGCCGAGGTCGCGCTTGAGGCTGCGGCCGGCGCGGCGCGCGGCCTTGACCATGACATTGATAAGGGCGGAGTAGAGCATGATGAACGGTTTCTTTGCGATTGTGCTGGAGGGCCGGCCAAACGTGGTCCCGTCATCCTGAGGAGCGCGGAACGCGCGTCTCGAAGGATCGACGGCCACCAGCGGGGCCGTGCATCCTTCGAGGCTCGCTTTGCTCGCACCTCAGGATGACGGGGTGAGAGGGAACTGGCCTTGGATTGCCGGACTGGGTGCCCTCTGGAGGCGGTCCCGTCAAGGCGTCATTTGACGTTGTTTCCGATCCATTTTCGCGCGGCTGCCTCGCCCTTGGCGCGGTCTTCCTGGCTCATATCGGCGAGGATGTCGTCGAGATCGGGGTCGCCCTTGCCGGCGGTCTTGGCGACGGTGTGCCATTTCAGCGCCTCGACCTTGTCCACCGGGGCACCGGCGCCGGTCGCCAGCACATGGGCGAGGCGGTTTTGCGCGATCGCGCTGTTCTGCCGGGCCGCCTTGCGCAGCAGCGCCACCGCCGCCGGCACGTTCCGCGGCGTACCGGCGCCGTTGTAGAGCGCGATGGCATATTCGACCTCGGCATCGACATTGTCGGCCAGCGAGGCGGCCTGCAGCAGCCGGGCCGCCTTTTCGAGGTCCTTCGGCACGCCGGTGCCTTCCTTGTAGAAGGTCGCGAGCGCGTATTGCGCCTCGGGGCTGCCGGCGTCGGCGGCCATCCGCAACAGCTCGGCGGAGCGCTTGAGGTCCTGCGGCAGGGTCTGGCCGTCGAGATAGAGCAGCGCGAGGTTATAGGCCGCCTTCGGCTCACCGAGCTTGGCCGACGAGGCCAGCAGCTTGACCGCGGAATCCTTGTCTACCGTGCCGCCACGGCCAGCGATCCGCATCATCGCGAGTGCGAACATCGCCTCACGGTCGCCGGCGTCGGATGCGCGCTTGTACCAATCGTCCGCCTTGACGTAGTCGCGCTTGACGCCGAGCCCGTTGGCATAGAGCTCGCCCAGCATCGTCATTGCCTTGGCATCGTTGCTGTTCTGGGCGCGCACCAGCGCCAGATCGAATGCGGTCTTGTACATGCCGCGCTGATAGGCGCCATAGACGAGATCGACATTGGGATCGTCAGGCGTCGGGGTCGGCGAGGGCGTCGGGGTGGCCGTTGGTGTGGCGGCGGGCTTCGGCGCGGGCTTCTTCGCGGCGGGCGCATGCACCTTCGGCTTCTCTTTCGGCGCCTCCTTCTTCGCGGGCGGCGGCGTCTGTGCCGGCGGCGTGATCGAGAGCTGCGCCATCGCACCGCTCGCCAGCATCATGCAGCCGAGCGCAACACCTATCTGACGCAGGCGGTTCATTCCGGCGTCATCCCTCGGCCTTGGCCTGGCCTAACGTGCCGGCATGCGCCTGCGCAATCGCTGCGCCGATCTCGGCGAGTGCGGCCTTGGCGCCGCGCGGGTCGGACCAGATGAAATCTCCGACCAGCACGAAATCCGCGCCGGCCGCGGCGAACGCCTCGGCCTCCTCGCGCGAGGTCGCAAAGCCGACGCAGGGCGGCTCGAACAATTCGTCCCACCATTCCAGACGCTCGGCGATCGCCTCAAGCGAGGGCCGCTGTCCGTTGGCGTCGGGCTCGCCGAACAGCACATAATCGGCACCGGCTTCGCCCGCGGCCATGGAATCGTGACGCGTCGCGAGCCCGCCGACGCCTGCGATGCGGTCGGGCTTCAGCGCAGGCAGCGCCTCTTCCATCGCGGCGAGGCCGGTCAGATGCGCGCCGTCGGCGCCGGCGCGGGCCACGATGTCGGGATGGCCGTCGATCAGCAGCGCCGCACCCGCGTTCTGGATCGCAGGCGCCAGCGCCTTGATGGTGGAGATCATGCTGCGCGGATCGGTCTCGCGCAGCCGCACCAAGACGGCCGCGACGTCGGCCGCGGCGAGCAGGTCGGCAAGCTCGGCCGCAAGCTGCAACGGCTCGTCGACCGGTGGGGTTGCCAGATAGAGGCGCGGCGCCGGCCGCGGCGGAACGGGCTTGGTGGCCAACTATGCCGCCTGTTTCTCGAGGCGGGCTTCCCAATTGCCGGTGCTCGCCAGCCCGTTCATCCGGGCGCGATGCGAGAAGGCACGCTGGCCCGCCGGGACGTTGTCGGGCTTGCCGGACCACGCCTTCTGCGGCGCGGCCTGCAGCGCACGGCCATAGGAGAAGGTCAGCCGCCAGGGCAAATGGCCGATCTTGTTCATGGCGTCGAGATGCGCGGTCGCCTCCTCGTCGCCCTGTCCGCCGGAGAGGAAGGCGATGCCGGGCACCGCGGCCGGCACGCAGCTCTTGAGCAGACGGATGGTCTTCTCGGCGACTTCCTGCACCGACGCCTGCTTCGGGCATTTCTTGCCCGAGATCACCATGTTGGGCTTCAGGATCATGCCTTCGAGCGCGACGCGCTGCACCCGCAATTCCTGGAAGGTGCGGTTCAGCACGCGCTGCGTCACCTCATAGCAGCGGTCGATGTCGTGATCGCCGTCCATCAGCACCTCGGGCTCGACGATCGGGACGATCTGCGCGGCCTGGCACAGCGCCGCGTAGCGCGCCAGCGCGTGCGCATTGACGCGGACCGCGGTCTGGGTCGGGATTCGCGGCCCGATATCGATCACGGCGCGCCACTTCGCAAAGCGCGCACCGCGGTCGTAGTATTTCTTCAGGCGCTCGGCGAGCTTGTCGAGACCGACGGTGACGAGTTCACCCGGGCAGTTCGGCAGCGCCTGGGTGCCCTCGTCGACCTTGATGCCGGGAATGCTGCCAGCCTGCTCGATCAGCTTGACCAGCGGCGTGCCGTCCTTGGCATTCTGCCAGATCGTCTCGTCGTACAGGATGACGCCGGAGATGTACTTGCTCATCGCCTCCTGCGAGCGGAACAGCATCTCGCGATAGTCGCGGCGACTATCTTCGGTCGAATCGACCTTGATGGCGTCGAAACGCTTCTTGATGGTGCCGGAGGATTCGTCGGCGGCGAGGATGCCCTTGCCCGGGGTGACCATGGCGAGCGCAATTTTGTTGAGGTCAGCGAGGTTCATCGGGGGCGTCCTCCGGAGCCATTGCCTTTGCAAACCAAAATAGGCGGTTCTCGGGCAAATGCCTAGAAAACGTTCGTCGCGGCCGATGTTTGTGGCGGCCGGCGATCAAGCCCCGGGACACCGTTTCCGACTGCGTCAGAACCGGTGTCCCGCCTTAATGATTCAGGCGAGAAGTTGTCAGGCGATCTCTCAGGCAACCTTGTCAGGCGACTTTGGGATCGAGCGCGCCCGAAGCGTAGCGCTTGGCCATTTCCGCGGTGGTCAGCACCTTCTTGATCTTGCTGGCTTGGCCGGCGGTGTTGAACTCCTGCAGGCGCTGCTTGCACAGCCTGGTCATCGCCTCCATCGCAGGCTTCAGGTACTTGCGCGGATCGAACTCTTCCGGATTGTCCTTCAGCACCTTGCGGATCTGGCCGGTCATCGCCATCCGGTTGTCGGTGTCGATGTTGATCTTGCGCACGCCGTTCTTGATGCCGCGCTGGATCTCGGCGACCGGCACGCCCCAGGTCGGCTTCATCTTGCCGCCATTGGCGTTGATGATCTCCTGCAGATCCTGCGGCACCGACGAGGAGCCGTGCATCACGAGATGCGTGTTCGGCAGCTTGCGATGGATTTCCTCGATCACGTTCATGGCGAGGATGTCGCCGTCGGGCTTGCGGGTGAATTTGTAGGCGCCGTGCGAGGTGCCCATCGCGATCGCCAGCGCATCGACCTTGGTTTCCTTGACGAACTTCACGGCCTCGTCCGGATTGGTCAGAAGCTGGTCATGCGACAGCTTGCCCTCGGCGCCGTGGCCGTCTTCCTTGTCGCCCATGCCGGTCTCGAGCGAGCCGAGCACGCCGAGCTCGCCTTCCACCGAGATGCCGCCGAGATGGGCCATGCCCGTCACGGTCCGGGTGACGCCGACATTGTAGTCCCAGTCGCCGGGGGTCTTGCCGTCGGCCTTGAGCGAGCCGTCCATCATGACCGAGGTGAAGCCGGCCTGGATCGCCGTCATGCAGGTGGCGGGCTCGTTGCCGTGGTCGAGATGCACGCAGACCGGGATCTGCGGATAGATCTCGGTGACGGCGTCCATCATGTGCTTGAGCATGACGTCGTTGGCGTAGGACCGCGCACCGCGCGAGGCCTGGATGATGACGGGCGCGTCGACCTCGGAGGCCGCGACCATGATCGCCAGCGCCTGCTCCATGTTGTTGATGTTGAAGGCAGGTACGCCGTAATCATGCTCGGCCGCGTGATCGAGCAGTTGCCGCAATGTTATGCGAGCCATTCCATTTCTCCCTGTAAGCGCGTTCGCGGATCTGAACTAAATCAACGGTTTTTCAACACTTCGACGCCCGGCAGCGGCTTGCCTTCCATCCATTCAAGAAACGCGCCGCCCGCGGTCGAGACGTAGGAAAAATCGCCGGCGACGCCCGCCTGGTTGAGCGCCGCGACGGTATCGCCGCCGCCGGCGACCGAGACCAGCTTTTTGGCCCGCGTGCGCTCGGCGGCATGCTTGGCCGACACCACGGTGCCGCGGTCGAACGGCGTCAATTCGAAGGCGCCGAGCGGCCCGTTCCAGACCAGCGTCGCGGCATCGTCGATCGCGGCATGGATCCGCGCGATCGATTGCGGGCCGACGTCGAGGATCATGCCGTCGGCCGGGATCGCGTCGAGGCCATAGGCATGCGACGGCGCGTTGGCGGCGAACTGGTTGGCGACGACAGCATCGACCGGCAGGATGATCGCGCAATTGGCGGCGTTGGCCTTCTCCATGATCCGCAGCGCAGTCGGAGCGAGGTCCTTCTCGGCGAGCGACTTGCCGACGGCGATGCCCTGCGCGTGCAGGAAGGTGTTGGCCATGCCGCCGCCGATCACCAGCGCATCGACCTTGTTCACGAGGTTTTCCAACAGGTCGATCTTGGTCGAGACCTTGGCGCCGCCGATGATCGCGATCACGGGCTTGGTCGGGGCTTCCAGCGCCTTGCCGAGCGCGTCGAGCTCGGCCTGCATGGTGCGGCCGGCATAGGCCGGCAGCTTGTGGCCGAGCCCTTCGGTCGAGGCGTGGGCGCGATGCGCGGCGGAGAAGGCGTCGTTGACCCAGATGTCGCCGAGTTTTGCCAGCTCTGCGACGAAGCCGGCGTCGTTCTTTTCCTCTTCCTTGTGGAAGCGGGTGTTCTCGAGACAGAGGATGTCGCCGTCCTTGAGGGCCGCAACCGCCTTGGCCGCAGGCTCGCCGATGCAATCCTCGGCGAAGGCGACCGGGCGCTTGATCACCTTGGACAGCGCTTCAGCGACCGGCTTCAGCGACTCCTTCGGATCGCGGCCCTTGGGCCGGCCGAAATGGGCGAGCAGGATCACCTTGCCGCCCTTGTCGGAAATTTCGGTGATGGTGGGAGCAACGCGCTCGAGCCGGGTGGCGTCGGTGACGCGGCCGCCTTCCATGGGAACGTTGAGGTCGACGCGCAGCAGCACGCGCTTGCCCTTCACGTTGACGTCGTCGAGGGTGCGGAACGATTTGGTCATTGGCGTTTCCTGTACGGCGTTTCCTGTGCGACCGGACACAGCCGTCCGACGGACGGCGTCGCTTTCGCTTGCCGATGTCGCGGCCGTTGAGGTCGCGAATGCGGGGGCAAACACGCAGATGCCCGGCGCTCGGCCGGGCATCACGGTGGTCTATTTTCAGATCAGCTTGCCGATCGCGACGGCGGTGTCCGCCATGCGGTTCGAGAAGCCCCACTCATTGTCGTACCAGGCCATCACGCGCACCAGCGTGCCGTTCTGCACCTTGGTCTGGTCCATGTGGAAGGTGGCCGAGTGCGGATCATGGTTGAAATCGATCGAGACGTTCGGCGCGGTGGTAAAGCCGAGGATGCCCTTGAGCTGCTGCTCGGAGGCGCGCTTCATCGCCTCGTTGATTTCCTTGGCGTCGGTTGAGCGCTTGGCGACGATCTTCAGATCGATCACCGAGACGTTCGGGGTCGGCACGCGGATCGAGACGCCGTCGAGCTTGCCCTTCAGTTCCGGCAGCACCAGGCCGATGGCTTTCGCAGCACCGGTCGAGGTCGGGATCATCGACATCGCCGCGGCGCGGCCGCGATAGAGATCCTTGTGCAGGGTGTCGAGCGTCGGCTGGTCGCCGGTATAGGCGTGGATCGTGGTCATGAAGCCGGTCTCGATGCCGACGGTCTCGTTCAGCACCTTGGCAACCGGCGCGAGGCAGTTGGTGGTGCAGGAGCCGTTGGAGATGACGAGCTGATCCTTGTTCAGCGTGTCATGGTTGACGCCGTAGACGATCGTCGCGTCGGCACCGTCGGCGGGCGCCGAGACCAGCACGCGCTTGGCGCCGGCGGTGAGGTGCGCAGAAGCCTTGTCCTTGGCGGTGAAGATGCCGGTGCATTCCAGCGCGATGTCGACGCCGAGGGCCTTCCACGGCAGCTTGGAGGGATCGCGCTCGGCCGAGACCTTGATCTTGTTGTCGCCGACGCTGATCGAGTCGCCGTCGACGGTCACGGTGCCCGGAAAGCGGCCATGCACGGAATCGAAGCGCAGCAGGTGCGCGTTGGTCTCGACCGGGCCGAGGTCGTTGATGCCGACCACCTCGATGTCCTTGCGGCCGGACTCGGCGATGGCGCGCAACACATTGCGGCCGATACGCCCAAACCCGTTGATCGCGACGCGGATTGCCATGCTGTGTCTCCTCTAAAAGCTACTGCCGGCCCCGCGGGAGGTGTCCCACGAGGGTTTTACGGCGGAACGCCCGGTTCAGCCGGACGCGAGCGGAAAAGATGGAGCTTTGGTAATCCTTTTTCGCGGCAAGCTCAACCTTTGACCGGCGGTGTCAGGCCAGCGTCAGACGCGCTTCAGGGCAGCGTTAACGACGGCCTCCGCAGTAATGCCGAAGTGCGGGAAAAGGTCCTTCGCCGGGGCGCTGGCGCCGAAACCGTGCATGCCGACGAATTCGCCATCGCGGCCGATCACGGCATCCCAGCCCCAGCGCACCGCAGCCTCGATCGCGATCTTGACCGGGGCGTTGCCGATCACGGCATTTTGCCGCTCGGCGGGCTGCGCCAGCAGCAATTCGAGCGACGGGACGGAGACGACCCGCGTCGCGATGCCGCGCCCGGCGAGCTGCTTCTGCGCCTCGACCGCGATCTGGACCTCGGAACCGGAGGCGAACAATGACACTTTTGCGTCACCCTGCGCCGCGACCAGCTCGTAGGCGCCGTGGCTGCACGGGTTGTCGTTCGGCGCCGTGGTGCGGAGCTGCGGCAGGTTCTGGCGGGTCAGCGCCAGCACGGTCGGCCCGTCGATCCGGTTGAGCGCCAGTTCCCAGCACTCGGCGGTCTCAACCGCGTCGCAGGGACGGAACACGCGCATGTTGGGCATCGCGCGCAGCGCGGAGAGATGCTCGACCGGCTGGTGCGTCGGGCCGTCCTCGCCAAGACCGATCGAGTCATGGGTCATGACATAGACCACGCCGGTGCCCATCAGCGCCGACAGCCGCATCGCACCGCGCGCATAGTCGGTGAACACCAAGAAGGTGGCGCCGTTCGGCGCGAAGCCGCCATGCAGGAAGATGCCGTTGAGGCACGCCGCCATGCCGTGCTCGCGGATGCCGTAATGGATGAAGCGGCCCTTCGGCGTCTTGGCGGCGAACCCGACCGCCGACTTCGCCTTGTTGTTGTTGGAGCCGGTGAGGTCGGCGGAGCCGGCCACGAATTCCATCGGCATCGCGGCGGCGATCACCTCGATCGCGGCTTCCGACGATTTGCGGGTCGCAACGTTGAGCGGATTTTCCAGCAGGCCCTTCTTGAAGGCGCGCAGCCCCTTGGCGAGCGACTGCGGCCGCTCGTGACGCAGGCGGCGCTCGAACTCGGCGCGCTTGCGGTTGCCGAGCTGCGCGAACTGCTCGTCCCAGGCCTTGTGTTCGGCGGCGCCGCGGGCACCCGCCTCGCGCCAGGCCTTCAGCACGTCGTCGGGCACCGAGAACGGCTCGAGCGAAATGCCGAGCTTCTCCTTGGCACCCTTGAGCTCGGCGGCGCCGAGCGCCTCGCCATGCGCCTTGGCGGTGCCGGCCCTGGTCGGCGCGCCGAAGCCGATCGTGGTTTTGCAGGCGATCATCGAAGGCTTGCTGGATTTCTGCGCGCGGGTGATCGCAGCGGCAATCGCCTGCGGATCATGGCCGTCGATCAATTCGGCGGCCCAGCCGGCGGACTTGAAGCGCTTCACCTGGTCGACGGAATCGGAGATCGAGGTCGGACCGTCGATCGAGATGCCGTTGTCGTCGTACAGCACGATCATCTTGTTGAGGCGCCAGTGACCGGCCAGCGCGATCGCTTCCTGCGAGATGCCTTCCATCAGGTCGCCGTCGGAGGCGAGCACATAGGTGTGGTGGCTGACGATCTTCTTGCCGAACTCTGCGGCGAGCATCTTCTCGGCGAGCGCCATGCCGACCGCGGTGGCAATGCCCTGACCGAGCGGGCCGGTGGTGGTCTCGATGCCCTTGGTGTGGAAATTCTCCGGGTGTCCCGGCGTCAGCGATCCGAGCTGGCGGAAATGCTTGAGCTGGTCGAGCGTCATGTCCTTGTTGCCGGTGAGGTACAGCAACGCATAGAGCAGCATCGAGCCATGGCCGGCCGACAGCACGAAGCGGTCGCGATCGGGCCACGCGGTGTCGGCGGCATCGAATTTCAGGAATTTTGTGAACAGGACGGTCGCGATGTCGGCGGCGCCCATCGGCAGGCCGGGATGGCCGGAATTCGCCTTCTCGACGGCGTCCATGGCAAGGCCACGGATCGCATTGGCCATACGGGTGTGATCGACCTGCGTCATGATGAAAAGTCCGCCTGAAATGAGGAGCTGATTGCTGGACGCATCGGGGCGGGCAGCCGCGATACGCGCGTGGATGGCCTTACGGGTTGGA
This sequence comes from Bradyrhizobium sp. B120, assembly GCF_049075665.1. Classification (NCBI taxonomy): domain Bacteria; kingdom Pseudomonadati; phylum Pseudomonadota; class Alphaproteobacteria; order Hyphomicrobiales; family Nitrobacteraceae; genus Bradyrhizobium; species Bradyrhizobium sp. B120. The sequence continues at coordinate 1,078,686 of NZ_CP185242.1, forward strand.
GGGTGGATTAGCACCTCAATTCCGCAAGTCCAAGGCGATGAAACGCCCCAAAACGGGGAAAAGTTGCTCAAAATGGCCCAATTTCATTGAACGGTGCATAGTTTGGCGCCGCCGTTGCGCTCGGCTCGCTTGCCACGTAAATTTCGTCCGCTAACCGCTTGCCGAACCGCCAGTTTTGCCGTGCGGCAGGCCTGTTTCCACCAGGCTACCCCAGCTAGCCAATTTGAAGGGTCCGCACCGCGTGTCATGAGTGATCGTCTCGCCAACGGCTCTGGCAATACCGAGGCACCGCTCGCCGATATCGATGCTGCGACAAGGCGGCTGATGGCAGCGCTCGACGCGCTGGAGAGCTCGGTGGAGCGGCGCCGCGAGGCCGACCGCGACGAAAACGAATTGGCGAGCCGGATCCAGGCGCTCGGCGCCGATCGCTCCAGGCTTGCCGACGAGCTCGACGGATCGCTGGTGAAGACGCGCAAGCTCGAGCGCGTCAATCGCGACATCGCGGAAAAGCTCGACGCGGCGATCGGCACCATTCGCGCCGTGCTCGAGGGCGGAGAAGGCAGATGAGCCACATCAACGTCACCATCAATGGCCGGCAATACCGGATGGCCTGCGAGGAGGGCCAGGAGGTGCGGCTCCTGAAGCTCGCGGAAAATCTCCAGCAGCGCGTCGAATCGCTGCGCGGCAAGTTCGGCGAGATCGGCGATGCGCGGCTCACCGTGATGGCGGCGCTCACCGCCTGCGACGAACTGGTCGATGCGGGCGCACGCATCCGCAGCCTCGAGGAAGAGGTCGAGCAGCTACGCAATGCTCGCGTCGCCGCCACCGACCGCGCCCGCGCGACCCAGACCGCGGTCTCCAATGCGCTCAACGCCGCTGCGGAGCGGATCGAGCGCACCACGCAGGTGCTCAACCGCACCATCGGCGGCGGCATCGCGATCGGCTGAAATTCGCGGCAGCTTCACCTGCGGGGAGGACAGGCCGGACTGAAATGATCGGACGCCGCCGGATGCGATCTATTTGCCCGCATCTGCCAACAGGCTGCGGGCGATGATCAGTTTCTGGATCTCGCTCGTTCCATCGAAGATCCGGAAAGCACGAACGTGGCGATAGAGCCGTTCAACGACTTCACCCTTGGTGACCCCCATTCCACCGAAAATCTGAACGGCGCTGTCGATGATTCGATGGGCAGCTTCCGATGCGTAAAGCTTGGCCATTGACGACTCGCTGCCGCTGCCGCCCCCGGTGTCCGCGTTCCACGCGGCGCGATAGACGAGCAACGTGGCGGCATCCAGGTCCGTGGCCATCTCCGCAAGCTTCGCCTGGATCAACTGATGTTCGGCAATCGGCTTGTTGAAGGCCCGGCGTGACAGGCTTCGGCGCACCGCCTCGTCGAGTGCCCGGCGAGCGAAGCCGACCGCTGCTGCGCCGACCGTCGGCCTGAAGATCTCGAGCGAACGGAGGGCGGTCCGCAATCCTGCGCCGGCCCCGCCGATCAAGCGACTAGCCGGAACACGACATTCTTCGAGGCGCCACGTGCCGACAGTATGCGGCGACAGCACCTCCAGGCGCCGTTCGAAGACAAGGCCGCCGTCCGCCGGCTCGACGGCGAATGCTGCTATGCCACTTCTGCCCTGCTCCCCATCCAGGCGTGAAAAGACGATGTAAAGGTCGGCGAGCCCGCAATTTGACGTCCAGGTCTTTCGACCGTTGATAACGAAGTGGCTACCCTCCCTCCGTGCGGATGTGGTGATCGCCTGAATGTCCGATCCTGCATCGGGTTCGGAGAGTGCGAATGCAGGTAGCATCGAACCGGCCAAATAGCCGGGAAGATACTTCCGTCTCAGCTCGGCTGAGCCGCCGACTATCAACGGCAGTGCACCGAGCCATGGTTCAGACAACGCAACATCGGCGATCGCCGAAGACTGCCCGCAGATTTCCCGCAGCAGGCATACAGCGCGAAGGTCGAGCGCCATCCCGTGTTCGTCGGATGCGGAGGTCGACCGCAGCCAGCCATCGCGTCCCAGCGCCTCGAAAATCAGGCGTGCCGCCCGTCCATCGCCACCCTCATCAGCTTCATGGGGTGTCAGATTGACATTGGCCCAGTCCGCAAACCTCGTCGCGAGCTCGGAATGACGTGCCTCAAACAGAGGCCAGTGCAGATGTGAAGTTGCCAAGATCGTCGCCTCGCTGCGAGCCTCGGTCCGCACATCGTCCGCCGGACCGCACGAGTGGCGCATGGCGCGCTAAAGCATGATCCGGAATAGTGTGAAGCGGTTTTCCGAAAAGATCATGCTCAAACAAGAAGCTAAAGCGCGATGACGATTCAATCTGATCTCATTACGCTTTAGCGCTCCGGCCGCACCGCGACCCGATATGTCGACGTGATATGGGCGCAAGGGTCTGGCTCGCCGTCGGACGTCAGCCAGCATTCGAGATAATGCAGGCGGCGGCCGCGGCGCACGATGCGCGCCTCCGCGATCAGATCCGAATCCCTGGCTGGCCGCAGGAAGGTGATGTTGAAGGCTGCCATCACCGGGATGACGTTTGCTCCGAGGGCCGCCAGGACGCAGCCGTACATCGTGGTGTCGGCAAGGCCCATCACCATCGGTCCCGAAAACACGCCGCCGCTGCCGTCTTGCCACAACTCGGCTCCCATGAACGCCTGCCGATACGGAAGCCGGACGCGGATCGCGTTCGGTCCGACGTTCTCGACGATTTCGCCGTGGTGATCGATGCTCGGCAGGTTTCGGATGATCGCCCGCCGCACTTGCTCGGCATCCAGCAGAGGCTCAATGGAGCGTGCCGTATCGTGTTCACGCATGGTGCTCTCCGGGAGAGGTTCTGAATTGCGTCTGGCGTCGGAAGTCCTTGGGGCCGCGGCGCCTTGCCCAAGCGAAATAACAGTGTTATCTACTGGAAACGATGTTACAGAATTGGCAAGGAGTCAATGTCTGCCGCTGCGCAAACCTATCAGGAGACCCTCGACCTTCATCGGCGTCGCGTGATCGTTGACGCCGCGCGTCGTGTGTTTGAGGCCAGCGGCCTCGAAGGTGCGTCGATCAGGGCGATCGCGCAAATGGCCGGGTGCACGACAGGCGCGATCTACCCGCTGTTTCGATCGAAGGAGGAAGTATTCGCGGCGGTGCTGGGTGAATCGCTGTCGGCAGTCACTGAAGAAGTCAGGGCAGCGATGGACGGCATCGCTGTTCCCGCGAAATCCCTTCGACGCGGGACCCTCGCGATAAACAAGTACTACGACGCGCATCCGTCCGAGCTGACGCTGTCGCTCTTGCTGTTCAATGGGGACCGCAAGAAGAAGCTCGGGTCCGGATTGGATGAGGCCCTCAAGCGGCAACTGGACGTTCTGCTCGCTCTGCTCGCGGAGCAGGTCCGCAAGGCCACGGCGAAGCCGTTTCTGCCGATGGTCCGCATCGAGGCCACCGCGCTTATCACGCATCTGGTCGGGTTGCTGGTGCTCAAGCACGGGGGAAGGATCGACGTGCTCGGCAACAACGCGCCGGTTCTGCTGGCGCACTACACCAAGAACATGGTGGCGCGGCTGGGCGGCAGAGGCTGATTGAAGGGCCAGCTCGGGCGGCGGGATCGGCTTGGGGTCGCCCGCTCCGACTGGCGCCGCGACGGACCGCACGCCAGGCACCGGATGTTTTGCACTCCGCCGGAAGCCGAGCACGGCGCCGGCGCCCGATTTGCGGAAGTCCGCCCCTTGTTTGCGGAAGTCCGCCCCTTGCCGCTGGCGGAACCGCAACTTCGTCGCTACATTGGCCCTGCGAAGCTGCGTCGTGCGTCAGGAGCCATATATCCCCGGGGCCTTATCGATCCTTTAGGGAACTGTCCCTGGCCGGGTCCGTGGACCCGGACATATGGTGCCCACCTACTTTCGTAGGGAACTCCGGGATCGAGCGCTCCAACGGCCTCTGCGGCTTCGCACTGATTTTTGCTGTTGCCTTGTCGTCGCGCTGCGGCGGTTTGATTAGCAGTTTCCCGCAATGGGTCTCGTCATCGGCTCGCCCGCTGGCAGGCTCTCGCGGGATGTCCAGTGCGCCGCGGCCTGGTCAAACGAATGCTAGCGTTTCTGAGTGCCGGCTCGTTCGCGTTTTGCGGACGATGACAGCGGAAGATGGATCATGCACGCAGCTCCATCGAAGGCCGAGCTTCGGGCGCTTGCTCTCGCCAAGCGCGACGCGCTGAGCGATGAGCAGCGTGCGACCGCCGCCGAAGCGCTCGCCAAGCGCGGCGCGCCGTTCGAGATCACGCAGGGCATGATCATCTCGGGCTATGCGCCGATCCGCAGCGAACTCGATCCGGCACCGCTGATGAAGAAGCTTGCCGAAAAGGGGGCGCGGCTTGCGCTGCCCTGCATCAATGCGCGCGGCCAGTCGCTGACCTTCCGCAGCTGGTCGCCGCAGGACCGGCTGATGCTCGGGCCGCTCGGCATTCCCGAGCCGTCGCCGGCCGCCGCCGAGGTGCATCCCGACGTGATGCTGGTGCCGCTCGCGGCATTCGACAAGCTTGGCCACCGGATCGGCTATGGTGCCGGCTATTACGACTATACCTTTGCGCATCTGCGCAAGGCCAAGCATGTGATCGGGGTGGGGGTCGCCTTTGCTGCACAGGAAACCAAGGCGATTCCGGCGCTGTCGCACGACGTCCCGCTCGATTATGTGCTAACGGAGCGCAAGACGTTCGATTTCCGGAGTAGCTAGCCTTGCGTATTCTGTTCGTTGGTGACGTCGTCGGCAGGACCGGCCGCACCGCCATCTCAGACCATCTTCCCGGCATGATCAAAGACTGGTCGCTCGATCTCGTCGTCGTCAACGGCGAGAACGCCGCCGGCGGCTTCGGCATCACCGAGGCGATTTACCAGGAGCTGCTCGATGCCGGCGCCGATGCGATCACGCTCGGCAACCACGCCTGGAATCAGAAGGAGGCGCTGGTCTTCATCGAGCGCGCGCCGCGCCTGATCCGGCCGCTGAATTTCCCGCGCCATTCGCCGGGCCGCGGCGCCACGCTGGTCGACACCAAGAGCGGCAAGCGCGCGCTGATCATCAACGCGATCGGCCGCGTCTTCATGGAGCCGTCATCGAACGATCCGTTCAGCGCGATCGAGCGCGAGCTCGAGGCTTGCCCGTTGCGCGAGGGCTGCGACGCCATCGTGCTGGATTTCCATGCCGAGGCGACCTCCGAGAAGCAGGGCGTCGGCTTCTTCTGCGACGGCCGCGTCAGCCTCGTGGTCGGGACCCACACCCATGTGCCGACCGCAGACCACCAGGTGCTGCCCGGTGGCACCGCCTATATGAGCGATGCCGGCATGACCGGCGACTATGATTCGGTGATCGGCATGCAGAAGGAGGAGCCGCTGCAGCGTTTCCTCACCGGCATTCCCTCCGGCCGTTTCGAGCCGGCCGGCGGCGTTGCGACGCTGAGCGGCGTCGCGGTCGAGACCGACGATGCGACCGGGCTCGCGGTCAAGGTCGCGCCGGTGCGCGCCGGCGGGCGGCTCGAGCCCGCGGTGCCGCCGTTCTGGACCTAGCGCCCGTAGCCCGGATGGAGCCAACGGGTCGCGCGAACGCGCGCCCGATGACAGGCTCCGCGAAATCCGGGGTCCCTCGCGAGTTGAGAGGCTGTACCCGGATTGCGCTTCGCTCCATCCGGGCTATGGGGCTATTTCGGAATAATGGAAAAATACTTTTGAGTTGCCCGACGTGTCAAGTGCAGTGCCGGGCGCGCCGGCAGCGGCCGGCTACTTTGCATGGGGTTGTTTTCAATATTTTGGCAGTTCACCCCGCCGTCCGGGCGAGGGGCTGGCCTAGCTCTGCCGAAAACCCATCCGGAAGGCGCCCCAGTGGCGGCCGTTCACGACGATCGGCGACGAGACGTCCTTCATCAGCACGAAATTGCCGCCGCCCATGTCGCGGCGATAGGTCTGCAACAGGAACGGCTTGGTATTGGCCGCGACCTTGCTCACCGCGCGATCGTTGAACAGCCGGCGGTTGCGGCAATTGGCGTTATTCCACACCGGGTCCGGTCCCTGCGGCAGCCGGTAGTTCGGATTGTGGGTCGGCAGATAGCCGCTGCGCGCCCAGGCGACGCAGAACACGATGCGCGGATCGGTCTTCTGGATCGGGTCCTGGATCGCGGGCAGCACGCGGTCGGTGAAGCTGACATAGTCGGTGAGATACTGCTTCGGATTGGTGCCCGCGATCTCGCGATAATTCTCGTCCATCAACTGCGCGAGCGTGATCTCGCCGCGCGCGATCGCATGCTCGAACAGCTCTGAGATCTGTTTCGCTGTGTCGATCACGACGCGGATCAGCGGCGCATCGCTGGTCTCGACGCCGCTATCGGCGATGGTCACGATCAGGCTCTCGGACAGCTCGAGCAGCTTCGCGACGCGGCCGTCGGCGTGCTTGAGGTCGCGCGAGGAGAGGTCGACGCCCTTGGCGAGCTCGTTCAGCTCCGCGATCACGGTGTCGCAATGACCGAGATTGGAGGTCGCGGCGCGCGCCACGCTGCCGATCTCGGCGCCGACCGATGAGAAGCCCTCCTGCACGCGCATGATGATGCCTGAGATCTGCCGGGCGCCTTCGCCGGCGCTCTTGGCGCGCAGCGAGGCGTCGCTGCTCTCGCCGATCAGGCTGCCGATCTGGCCGTCGAGGTCGCGCACGGTGTCGGAAATCTGATGGGTCGCCTGGCGGGTCGCCTCGGCAAGGTTCTTCACCTCGCTTGCGACCACGGCAAAGCCGCGGCCGGCGTTGCCGGCGCGCGCGGCCTCGATCGTGGCGTTGAGCGCGAGCAGGTTGGTCTGCTTGGCGATCGCCTCGATCGAACCGGAGACCTTGGCGACCTGGCTCAGCGCGGTGCCGACCGCAGCGAGCCGCGCCTCGATCCGTCCGACCGCCGCGACGAGCTCTGCGATATGGCTCACCGCCGTCTCGACCGCGTTGCGCGATTCCGCGATCTGGCCGACCGCCGCGGATGCGGTCGTTTGCACCGCCTGGGATGCATTGGCGATGTCGTGATTGGCCGAGACCATGATCTCGGCGGTCTCCTGCAAATGATGGAACCGCTCCGACTGGCTCGAGACGCGGTTCGCGACCTCCTGGACGTTGCCGGCGATGTCGGCGAGCTCGACCCCGAGGCCACCAATGCGGTCGGCGAGCTGGTCGACCAGCCGTTCGGCCAGCGTCCGGTCTGATGACGTATCCAGCACTGCAAGCTGCGCCGCCGACATATCGCGTTTCCTCCGTTACAGCAGCCCGTCGCGCCGCCGCAGCATTCCCCATTCCGATCTAAAGCGTGATTCGCTCAGACGGTCTTGCCTGAGCGTGCACTGCGTAGCTCGGACTGCAGCGCAGTGCGTGTCGTCGCGTAGCCCGGATGGAGCGAAGCGCAATCCGGGGTTCCCGTCCGCGGGTACATTGGTCCCGGATTACGCTTCGCTGCATCCGGGCTACGAAGTCATTAGAGCTTGTACGCGGTGCGAAACGCGCCCCAGTGCCGGCCACCCACGCGGATCGGCACGTCGATCTCGCGCATCATCACGGTGGTGCCGTTGCCCATGTCGCGCGCGTAGCTTTGAACCAGATAGGCGCGCTCATTATGCGCGGCGGCGAGGCCCGCGGGATCGTTGAAGACACGGCGATTGCGGCAATTGGCGGTGTTGTAGGCGACGTCGCCCGGCCGCTGCGGCTGCGAGTAGATCTTGTTGTGGACCGGCAGATAGCCGTTCCGGTCGACCGTCGCGCAGAACGCCAGGCGCTTGTCCTTGGCGAGGAACGCCTCGAGCAGAGTGGGCAGCGCGCGATCCGCCCAATCCAGCATCCTGGTCCGATACTGCACCGGGTTGGTGCCTGATATCTCGACATAGTCGGTGTCGAACATGTCAGCGATCGTGATCGCGCCGCTTGCCAGTCCGTCCTCGAAGAGCTTGCTCAGCGTGCGGCCGGCTTCCATCGCGCGGGTGACGAGTTCGGCGTTCTCCTCGTGGATCGCCCACATCCGGTCTTCGATCTTCTCGCGCAGTTCGGCGGACGCCGCCTCGAAGCGCGCCTGGCTGCCTGCCTTGGAGCGGTCGCCGATCCTGATCCGGCAGGCGCCGATATCCTGCAACGTCGCGGTCAGGGTCTCATGGGTCGGCAGCCTCTCGGCATCGGGCCCGCCGATCAGGATGCCGTCCATCGCGATCTCGTAGACCGGCGCGGTGATCATGCCGCGCGCGGTCGTGATCTCGATTGTGAGGCTGCAGGGCAGGCGCTCGTTCTTGCGCGGATCGCCGCGCTCGTCCTGGCGCAGCAGTACCGCGCAGCGCGCCTTCAGCTTCTGGGCGAAGCCGGTCACCGCCTTGCCGGCCTTCGCGACGTTGTCGCCATGCGCGGCAGCTTCGCGCGTTGCCGAATCGATCTCGCCGGCGCTGGTGCCGACCGAGACGATGAAGTGGGAGGCGGAGGCCGCGTTCTGGCCCATCTCGCCGGTGATCTGGTTCTGCTCGGCAACCGCGCCGTTGACGTTCTCGAACACCGGCCGGATCTTTTCGATCGCCTGCGAGATGCGGTGGACGGCGTCCGCCGATCCGGTGGCATCCTTCTGCAGTGCCTCGATCTTGCGCGTGATCTCTTCGGTTGCGCTCTGGGTCTGCACTGCGAGCGCCTTGACCTCGGTGGCGACCACCGCAAAGCCCTTGCCGGCCGCGCCGGCGCGCGCAGCTTCAATGGTCGAGTTGAGCGCGAGCAGCGTGGTCTGCCGCGCGATCTGCGCGATCAGATTGACGACATTGCCGATCGCCGCCGAGGATTCGCGCAAGCGATCGACATTGACCGTTGCCTCGCGCGCCGCTGCTGCGGCATCGTCGGCGAGCTGGCTCGCGCTGCGCACCTGGGCGCCGATGCCTTCGGCGGAGTGGGTGAAACGGTCGGCGGCTTCCGAGAACGTCGTCGCGGTGCTCTGCGCATCGCTGCTGCGGCCGGTCAGTGCGTCGGTGCGGGCGCGGATGGTCGCGAGCTTGGCGGCCGTCGCCTCGGCGCCGTCGGCCACCGAGCCTGCGGCACGCTCGAGCTGGCGGATCATCGCGCCGAGCTCCAGTTCCAGCAATTCCAGGATCTCCCTGGACGAATCCTTGGCCGAATCAGTCTCGGTCGAGGCTTCAGCCGCGGCGGCCACGCTTGGAACCTGCGGCGCAGCCGGCTCCGGCACTTGCTTTCGAAACAAACCGAACGCCATGGGGGCTCTGTGGGGCTGTTGGAAGTTGGCTTGGTAGTTGCCTTGGAAAGTTGCGGCAGGACGGGGTGATCCTCGCATCCGGGCATGAAGTCATGGTTAACAAGTGCCTCATATTCCGGCTTGCGGTAGTATTCCCGCGCCGGACGGCCCCTGCCGACCTTTGATTTTGACCGCCAGGGGCCTATAAGGCCGCGTTTTCCACCCCTGTTCAGATCCTACGCTCGAAGAGACGTCGCATGGCCGGCCATTCCCAATTCAAGAACATCATGCACCGCAAGGGCCGGCAGGATGCCCAGAAGTCGAAGCTTTTCGGCAAGCTGGCCCGCGAAATCACCGTGGCGGCCAAGCTCGGCACCCCGGACCCGGCGATGAATCCGCGGCTGCGCGCCGCCGTGGTCGCCGCCCGCGCCGAGAATATGCCGAAGGACAATATCGACCGTGCCATCAAGAAGGCGATCGGCGGTGAGGGCGAGAACTATGACGAGATCCGCTACGAGGGCTATGGCCCCGGCGGCGTCGCCGTGATCGTCGAGGCGCTGACCGACAACCGCAACCGCGCCGCCTCCGACATCCGCTCCTTCTTCACCAAGTCGGGCGGCAATCTCGGCGAAACCGGTTCGGTCGCCTTCATGTTCGACCGCACCGGCATCATCGAATACGACGCCAAGGTCGCCTCCGACGATGCCATGCTGGATGCCGCGATCGAGGCCGGCGCCGACGACGTGGTCTCGAGCGAAGCCGGTCACGAGGTCTACGCCTCGCAGGACACCTTCCGCGAAGTCGCAAAGGCGCTGGAGGCGAAGTTCGGCGAGCCGCGCAAGGCGGCGCTGACCTGGAAGCCGCAAAACACCGTCGCAGTCGACGACGAGACCGGCGAAAAGCTGCTGAAGCTGATGGACCTGCTCAACGAGCACGACGACGTGCAGAACGTGTACGCCAATTTCGAGGTATCCGACGCGCTGCTCGCGAAGATGGGCGGCTGACGCAGCTCTCGTGTCCCGGACGCGGCGCAGCGCGTAAGCGGTGCGCTGCAGAGCCGGGACCCATGTCTCTGCATGCGAAGAAGATAGATAGGCCCCGGTTCAGCGCCGCATCACTTCGTGCTGCGCCGCGCCCGGGGCACGAACGCCCGCTTTCCCGGGTATGATGGCGGCGTTTGTGTTTCGTTCTCGCAGGCTAGGCGGTATCACTACCCCATGACATCGCAGCCGATTCGCTCTCCCGTCCGCATCATCGGTATCGACCCGGGTCTCCGCCGCACCGGCTGGGGCGTGATCGAGACCGAAGGCAACCGTCTGGTCTATGTCGGCTGCGGTTCGGTCGAGCCGCCGGACGATCTGCCGCTGGCGAGCCGGCTGCTCGCAATCCATGAGGGGCTGGCCGCCGTGCTCGGCGACTACAGGCCGGCGGAGGCGGCGGTCGAGCAGACCTTCGTCAACAAGGACGGCGTTGCCACGCTGAAGCTCGGCCAGGCCCGCGGCGTCGCCATGCTGGCGCCCGCAATGTTCGGTATCTCGGTCGCCGAATACGCGCCGAACCAGGTCAAGAAGACCGTGGTCGGCGCCGGACATGCCGAGAAGAACCAGATCCAGGTGATGCTGAAGATCCTGCTGCCGAAAGCCGAGCCGCCGTCCGCCGACGCCGCCGACGCGCTCGCGATTGCGATCACCCACGCCCATCACCGTCAGAGCATCGCGCTGCGCCTCAGGGTGGCGAACCTATGATCGGCAAGCTCAAGGGCCTGATCGATTCCTACGGCGAGGATTACGTGATCCTCGACGTCGGCGGCGTCGGTTATCAGGTGCATTGCGCGAGCCGCACGTTGCAGGCGCTGCCACAGCCGGGCGGGGCGGCCGTGCTTTCGATCGAGACCTATGTCCGCGAGGACCAGATCAAGCTGTTCGGCTTCCGCTCAGATCTCGAGCGCGAATGGTTTCGTCTGTTGCAGACCGTGCAGGGTGTCGGCGCCAAGGTCGCGCTCGCGGTGCTCAGCACGTTGCCGCCGACCGATCTCGCCAACGCTATCGCGTTGCGCGACAAGGCGGCGGTGGCGCGGACGCCCGGTGTCGGGCCGAAGGTCGCCGAGCGCATCGTCAGCGAATTGAAGGACAAGGCGCCGGGCTTTGCCGATGTCGATCCCGCGGTGGTGCAATTGTCAGGCGCGATCGACAACAATCGCGCGCCACGCCCGGTCACCGACGCGATCTCAGCGTTGGTCAATCTCGGCTACGGCCAGCCGCAGGCCGCCGCCGCCATCGCCGCCGCCTCGCGCAGCGCCGGTGAGAAGGCCGAGACCGCGCAGCTGATCCGGCTGGGGCTTAAGGAATTGTCGAAGTGAACCTGCGCTCGATATCGTGCATCATTCGCGCTGGGCGCGTCACTGCGTTCCCTCCCCCCTTGTGGGGGAGGGTTAGGGAGGGGGGTGCCGCGGCGGCAGTCTTCGTGTGGGCCCCCTTCCCCAACCCCTCCCCACAAGGGGGAGGGGAGCCTAACCACCACCGACGCGGCTTGCGTTGTACTGGTCTGCGAACATGAACACGCCCTCGCGCATCGTTACGCCCGAACGCCGCTCCGACGATGTCGGCGACACCGCGCTGCGTCCGCAGTCGCTGACGGAGTTCGTCGGCCAGGCCCAGGCGCGCAAGAATCTCTCGATCTTCATCGAAGCCGCCAAGAAGCGCGGCGAGGCGCTCGATCACGTGCTGTTCGTCGGTCCTCCGGGCCTCGGCAAGACCACGCTGGCGCAGATCGTCGCGCGCGAGCTCGGTGTCGGCTTTCGTGCCACCTCCGGCCCTGTGATCGCGAAGGCCGGCGACCTTGCGGCGCTGCTCACCAATCTGGAAGAGCGCGACGTGCTGTTCATCGACGAGATCCATCGCCTGAGCCCGGCGGTCGAGGAAGTGCTCTATCCCGCGATGGAGGATTTTCAGCTCGATTTGATCATCGGCGAAGGCCCTGCGGCGCGCTCGGTGAAGATCGAGCTGTCGAAATTCACCCTGGTCGGCGCGACCACGCGCGCAGGCCTGCTCACCAATCCGCTGCGCGATCGCTTCGGCATTCCGATCCGGCTCAATTTCTACACCGTGGAAGAGCTGGAGAAGATCGTCACCCGCGGCGCCCGCGTGCTCAACATCGGCATGAGCCCCGATGGCGCCAACGAGATCGCGCGCCGCGCCCGCGGCACGCCGCGCATCGCCGGCCGCCTCTTGCGCCGCGTGCGCGACTTTGCCTCCGCGGCCGATGCCGACGCCATCGATCGCGGCATCGCCGACCGGGCGCTGAGCGCGCTCGAGGTCGACAGCGCCGGCCTTGATGCGATGGACCGGCGCTATCTCACCACCATCGCCTTGAACTATGGCGGCGGTCCGGTCGGCGTCGAGACCATGGCGGCGGCGCTGTCGGAGCCGCGCGATGCGATCGAGGACATCATCGAGCCCTATCTGATCCAGTGCGGCTATTTGCAGCGCACCCCGCGCGGAAGACTGCTGACCTCGCATGCCTTCCGCCATCTCGGCCTCGCCGAGCCGAACCGCGATCCCTCGCAGTTCGGCCTGTTCGGCGGCAATGGCGACGAGGATTGAGGCACGCGCTCTCGAAGACGTGAACAGACGTGTTGACGCAGTGCATCGCGCCGCGCGGTAACCTTGCGCGCTAACCATTGCGACGTCTCTGCAGGCCGTCTGCACAAACGCGGCCCAATTTCGCTCCAATCAAAGGGCCTATGATCGTTTGGAGCGTCTTCCCGGAAGCGCCAGGCATCACCGATCAAGCGTCCATGATTTCACGTCGACATTTTCTGCGCACCGCCGGCGGATTGACCGCCGCCACCGCCTCGACCGCGGCCTATGGCCTGAGCGAGCCGGTCGTCCGCCTCACGCTGACGCGCTACGATCTGTCGCCGCGGCAATGGCCTTCGGATTTTCCGCTCAAGATCGCCGCGCTCGCCGACATTCACGCTTGCGATCCCTGGATGTCGCTCGATCGCATCGCTGAGATCGTCGAGCGCACCAACGCGCTGAACCCCGACATCATCGTGCTGCTCGGCGACTATGTCGCGGGGTTGCGCCACGTCACCCGCTTCATTCCGGCCTCCGAATGGGCTGCGGTGCTGAAGGATTTGAAGGCGCCGCTCGGCGTGCATGCCGTGCTCGGCAATCACGATTATTGGGAAGACAAGACGGTGCAGCGCCTGGGGCAGGGCACACCCGTCGCGCGCCGTGCGCTGGAGCGCGCCGGCATTCCGGTCTACGAGAACGATGCGGTGCGGCTCACCAAGGATAACCGTCCGTTCTGGCTCGCCGGCCTCGGCGATCAGCTCGCCTATCTGCCGGCGCGGCGTTATCGCGAGGTCCGGCGTATCGGCGTCGACGATCTCAACGCGACGCTTGCAAAAGTCACCGACGACGCGCCGGTGATCCTGCTCGCGCACGAGCCCGACGTCGCGCTCCGCGTGCCCTCGCGCGTCGCGCTGCAACTGTCCGGCCACACCCATGGCGGCCAGATCCGGCTGCTCGGCTGGTCGCCGGCGGTGCCGGTGAAGCACGGCATGCGGCTCGCCTATGGCCACATCAAGCTGAAATGCGACGTTGTCGTCTCTGGCGGCCTCGGCTGCAGCATCATGCCGTTCCGCCTCGGCGTGCCGCCCGAGATCGTGCAGGTCACGCTCGGCGCAAAGGGGCCGGTGGTGTCCTGATCGCGCTTGCGTGATCGCGCAATTTGCGCAAAACGATTGTTCTCACGAGGGCAATCGAGGGGCCGCAATTGACCTTACCCCATATCGACGGCGCGATCCGCGATGGCCGACATCATATGCAGGTCCGTGTCTATTACGAGGACACCGATTTTTCCGGCATCGTCTATCACGCCAATTATTTGCGCTTCATGGAGCGCGGGCGCACCAATCATCTCCGATTGATGGGCGCCGAACAGAACGCGCTGTTCGAGGAGGCGCAGGAGGAGACCGGCGGCTTCGCCTTCGTGGTGCGCTCGATGACGCTGGACTTCCTGAAGCCCGCGCGGATGGACGACATGCTCGACGTCGTGACCTGGCCGATTACGGTGAAGGGCGCCTCCATCATGCTCGCGCAGGAGGTCAGGCGCGGCGATGACGTGCTTGTGAAGGCGCAGGTGCGCGTCGCCTTCGTCAGTCAGGGCCGGGCACAGCCGATTCCGAAGTCCATCCGCGCGCTGATGAAGGCCGATCTGGCCTAGCTATCGGGCGATAGGAAACGCCCCATCGACTCTTCATCCAGCGACGATAGATTTGCGCGTGACAAAACAACCGCGAGGGATCGCCGATGTCACGCCCGCCACTGCCGCCCTTTACCCGCGAGACCGCCGCGCAGAAGGCGCGCATGGCGGAAGATGCCTGGAATTCGCGCGATCCGGTTCGGGTTGCCGGCGCCTATACCGAGGACAGCCGCTGGCGCAATCGCGCCGAGGTGTTTCAGGGGCGCGAGGCGATCGTGGCCTTCCTGACCCGCAAATGGGAAAAGGAGCGGGAGTATCGCCTGATCAAGGATCTCTGGGCGTTCGACGGCAACCGCATCGCGGTGCGCTTCCAGTACGAATGGCACGACGCCGGCGGCAACTGGTTTCGCTCCTACGGCAACGAGCAGTGGGAGTTCGATGAGCACGGCCTGATGCGCCGGCGCGAGGCCTCGATCAACGACATCGCGATCGCAGAGAAAGACCGCCGCTTCCACTGGCCCGCGCCGGGCCCGCGTCCGGCCGATGTGCCTGGGCTAGGGCAAGAGCCGTTCTGATCGCCGCGTAGCCCGGATGGAGCCAACGGGTCGCGCGAATGCGCGCCCGATGACAGGCTCCGCGAAATCCGGGGCAGTCTCTGATGCGGTGAGATCGATCCCGGATTGCGCTTCGCTCCATCCGGGCTACGGGTCGTTGTGGAGACTCATCGAAAGCGGTTGCGCGTGTCGATGAGGGTTGGTCTATGCTGGTCGGCGATTGCAACCTCACCGCGTCCGCCGGATCCACCACATGCCAATTGAACGTTCTGCCGCCTTCGCGCTCGCAGGCTTCCTCCTTGCGACTGCCCTCATTCTTGCCCAGCCCGCGGCTGCGCAGAGCAACGCGGACCATTCCGCAAAATGGGGGGCGCTGTTTCGCACTCAGGTCGCCAAGTGTTGGCGTAAACCTGCCCCCGTTGGGGACGAGGCAGCGAACATAAAGTTGGTTCTCGAGATTAAGCTGACGCGCGAGGGCTCGCTGGCGGAGCAACCGTCGGTGTCGTCGCAGAACAGTCCGGCCGTGTCAGACTACTCCCGGGCATATCGCAAGAGCGCGCTGCAAGCGATCACGCTCTGCCAGCCATATTCCTTGCCGGCCGAATATTACGATGAATGGAAATACTTCATGCCGGTGTTTCTTGAGATGCCGTCCCCTCCCGGCGGGAAGGGGAAGCCTGCAGCCGGGGAGCTCGATAAGCGGAAGCTTTCGATTTGCCGAGGCTGCTGACGTAACAGCAGGCAGCGCATGCGGAAGCAGCCCCTCACCCCAACCCTCTCCCCGTGAAGAACGGGGGAGAGGGGGCGCAGTGTGCTTACGCCGCCGCCTTGTGGCGGGCGATCTCGGCCTTGTAGAGCTCGAACTCTTCCGCGACCGCCTTCGCGACCGACGGCCTCGTGCGCAGGCGTTCGTAATACGCCTTTAGCGCCGGCCATTTCGCGAGCTCGATCGGCGGCGTCGCCATGGTCCAGTTGATGACCGTGACGAGATAGGCGTCGGCGACGCTGAAATGATCCAGCAAATACTCGCGGCCCTTCAGGTGGTCCTCGACATGGTCGAGCCGCGACACGTACTTCTCCAGCGCGTAGGTCTTGGCGTCGGGCGGCGCCTTCTTGTCGAGCAGCGGCAGGAACAGGCCCTTGTGCAGCTCGGTGCCGATGAAGCACAGCCATTGATGCAGCTTTGAACGCTCGGCGTTCGACGCGGTGCCGAGGCCGGCGCGCGGGAACTGGTCGGCGACATATTGCAGGATCGCCGCGTTCTCGGTCAGCACGACGCCGTCGTCGGTGCGCAGCGTCGGCACCAGGCCGAGCGGGTTGACCTTGTTGAAGTCGGAGCCGTCGTTGCGCACCTGCTTGGTCTTCGGATCGACCTCGAGATAGTTGGCCGGCTGGCCGGCTTCATAGAGCGCGACGCGGGTCGCCATCGAGCAGGCGAGCGGCGAGAAATAAAGA
Organism: Bradyrhizobium sp. B120; assembly: GCF_049075665.1. Lineage (NCBI taxonomy): Bacteria > Pseudomonadati > Pseudomonadota > Alphaproteobacteria > Hyphomicrobiales > Nitrobacteraceae > Bradyrhizobium > Bradyrhizobium sp. B120. Next base: position 1,095,125 of record NZ_CP185242.1, read on the forward strand.
TCCATGGTGCCTCCTTGGGGCGTCTGGCGCGGGTGTCCCGGCCGTTGTTGATTTTTGTACTGTCTTGGATAATATTGAGGGCGTCAAGGAATTAAATGCGAAATGGTACAAAAAAGTAAGAGGCCGCCAGCTGCTGCCAAAATCGAGGCTCCGGTCGCGCCGAAGCGCCGCGGGCGGCCGCGCGCCTATGAGCCCGAGGTCGCGCTCGGCAAGGCGCTCGATCTGTTCCGCCGCGACGGCTTTGCCGCGACCTCGCTCGACGATCTCAGTGCTGCGACCGGCATGAACCGGCCGAGCCTCTATGGCGCATTCGGCGACAAGCGCGAGCTCTACATCAAGAGCTACCAGCGCTACCGGGACGACGCGCGCGCGGCGATGGTCGACATCTTCCGCGCCGAGGCGCCGCTGCGCGAGCGGCTGGAGCGCATCTATCGGATCGCGCTCGACATCTATCTCTCCGGCGAGTCCGGCCCGCGCGGCTGCTTCACGGTGATGACCGCGGCGTCCGAGGCGGTGTCGGATCCGGGTATCCGCACCATGGTGGTGGAGGGACTGACCGAGCTCGACAAGGCGTTCGGCATCTGCTTCCGCCATGCCAAGGAGCGCGGCGAGCTGCCTGAGGGCGCCGATCCGGCGTCGCTGGCGCATCTTGCCTCCGCCACCGTCCACACCATCGCGATCCGTGCCCGCGCCCGCGTGCCGCGCGGGGAACTCGAGGTGATCGTCAAGGGTGCCCTCGACGTGCTGTGCGCGGCCAAATAGAAGCGGCAAAGTTTCTTCGGCAGCAAATGTCGGGTGCTGTTCTTCCCGCCCGTCTTCCGTATGGTCTCTCAACCTACGGAAGTGGAATATCATGGGAAAAGTCAGGACTTCGGCATTCTCGGTCTCGATCGACGGATTTGGCGCCGCGCCACGGCAGAGCCTCGAAAATCCATTCGGCGAAGGTGGCATGGCGCTGCCAGGCTGGTTCCTCCAGACGCGAACGTTTCGCCAGACCTTCGGCCAGGATGGCGGCAGCACCGGGCTCGATGACGAGATTGCGCGCAAAGCGATGGAAAATATCGGTGCCTGGATTCTGGGCCGCAACATGTTCGGCCCGATCCGCGGGCCGTGGCCGGATCATGCGTGGAAGGGCTGGTGGGGCGCCAATCCGCCGTATCACACGCCGGTCTATGTGCTGACCCATCACGCACGGCCTGACATCGAGATGGAAGGCGGCACCACGTTTCATTTCGTGACCGACGGCATTCACGCCGCGCTCGAGCGGGCGCGCGCCGTTGCGGGGGACAAGGACATCCGGGTGGGTGGCGGCGTGTCGCTGGTGCGCCAATTCCTTCAGGCACGCCTGCTCGACGAGGTGCAACTGGCGCTGTCGCCGGTGCTGCTCGGCGCCGGCGAAAATCTGTTCGCAGGCATTGATCTGCCCGCGCTCGGATATGCCGTCGTCTCGCATGTCGCGAGCCCGAACGCCACCCACGTCACTTTCGCGCGCAAGACATCCTGAACGGTTCACACCCGCGTCAGCGGCCAAAATTGGCCGTTGACGCGACCGCCGTTCGGTCGTATTTAACCCATAGGTTATTTAACCCATGGGCTAAATACATGTCGCTCGATCCCCTCACTTCGACCTTCGCCGCGCTGGCCGATCCGACCCGGCGCGCGATCCTGGCGCGGCTCGCGCTCGGTGAGACCTCGGTGATGGAGCTGGCAAAGCCGTTCGACATGAGCCTGCCGGCGATCTCCAAGCACCTGAAGGTGCTGGAGCATGCCGGGTTGATCTCGCGCGGGCGCGAGGCGCAGTGGCGGCCGTGCCGCATCGCGCCCTCTTCGTTCAAGCAGGTCGACGGCTGGCTCGGGAATTTCCGCCGCTTCTGGGACGAGAGCTTCAACCGCCTCGACGGCCTGCTCGAGGAGATGAAGGCGGAGGAGGCCGCGAAGGCCCCGCCGCACACCACCCGTAAAGTCAGAGTAAAGAAGGAGAAGCAACGTGGACGCACGCGTGGATAAGACGCTGAGGATCACCACCCCGTCGGATTTCGAGTTCGCCATGACGCGCCAGTTCGACGCGCCGCGGCGCTTCGTGTTCGACGCCATGACCAAGCCCGAATACGTCGTGCGCTGGCTCGGCTGCGAGCAGCTCGCAATGCCGGTGTGCGAGATCGACCTGCGCGTCGGCGGCGCCTATCGGTTCGTGTTCCGGTCGTCCGACGGCGTCGAGCACATCCTCACCGGCACCTATCGCGAAGTGGTGCGCCCGGAGCGGCTGGCATTCGGTGAGATCTTTGCGATGCCGGGCTTCACCAGCGACGAATATCTGGTCATCTCGACCTTCGTCGAGGAAGGCGGCACGACCACGCTGACGACCACCATTCGCCATCCCACCAAGGAGGCGCGTGACGGTCATCTCAATTCCGGCATCGACAAGGGCGTCGAGCCAGCCTACGACCGGCTCGCGGAGGTCGTGGCCGAGATGGGGTGAGGCTGCGGCCGAGAGTTGCGCTTCGCCGGCGAAGCGCTGCTCCATCAACGTGGTCGTCCCTGCGAAAGCAGGGACCCATACCCCGCGGCCGGTGTAGTGAAACAGACTCGTCGTTCCACTATCGCGCGTCAATAAGCATCGGTGGTTATGGGTCCCTGCTTTCGCAGGGACGACACTGCCTCAATACCCCCGCGTGCGATCGACCAGGTTCTCCAACGCGCCGCCTTGCTCGAAACGCGCGATCTGCTGCGCGACGTATTTCGAGATCTCGTCGGCGTCGGTGTCGGCGGCGTTGTGCGGCGTCAGCACCACCTTCGGATGGCTCCAGAACGGGCTCGCCTCGGGCAGCGGCTCGGTCTCGAAGACGTCGAGCGAGGCGGCGCCCAGCGTGCCGTCGTCGAGCGCGCGCAAAATGTCTGCTTCGTTCTGCAATCCTCCGCGGCCGGCATTGATGATGACGGGCGCGCCGAACGGGCTGGTGCGGTTCAGTTTCGCGAACGCGTCGCGGTTCAGCACGTGACGGGTATCGGGCGTCAGCGGCAGCAGGCAGACCAGGATGTTGGTCTCGCGCAGGAACGCGTCCAGTCCCTCAGTGCCGTGGTGGCAGGCGATGCCGTCGATCCGCTTCTCGCTGCGGCTCCAGCCGACGACGCGGAAGCCGAGCGCCCGGAGTGCTTTTGCCGAGGCCGCGCCAAGCGTGCCGAGCCCCATCACGCCGACGGTGATCGCGCTTGCCGCCCATTGATAGTCCGGCGCCCAGCGCCTCAATCGTTGCGACTCCCGCAGATAGAGCTCCTGGCGGTGATGCATCAGCACATGCAGCACGACATATTCGGTCATGCGGTCGGTGAGATCGCCGACCGCGACCCGCACCAGCGGCACGTCGGGCAGCGAGCGGTCGGCCATCAGCGCGTCGACGCCGGCGCCGAGGTTGAAGATGACGCGCAGATTCTTGAACGCTGCGAGCTCGCCCGGCTGCGGCTTCCACACCGCGGCATAGTGCACCTCGGCGGGATCGAGCGCGCCGTCCGGCAGCAGCACCACGGGGCGGTCCGGGCAGACCGTGTCGAACCGCGCTTTCCAGCGCGCCGACGACCAGTTTTCCGAGCCGCCATTGATCAGCAGCGCCAGTGCGCCCTTACCCATCCGGATACCTCCAATTTCAATGTGATTGACATCACAGAGCGAGCTTGGCCCGCTCCCTAGTCTCCTGCCATCAACCGGGGAGAACTTCCATGCGCAAGCTGATCCTGATCGCGGCTTTCATCGCAGCCACCGCCACCGCCGCTCACGCTGGCCAGAGCCGAGGCCTCGTGCTCGCAAACGCCGATGCACCCGCGCAGGCGCAACCGGCCGTTGCGCCCGCTGCGGCCGAGGTCCAGCCGGCCCCGTCGCAGGCGCAGCCGGCGGAGCCTTCGGGGCAGCAAGCCTCCCGGCCAACGAACAGGAGCTACGCCAACCGCCGGGAGAGCGATGAAGCCAAGGCGCGCCGGATCGCCGCCCGTTACGGCGTCTATTGGTGATCGCAGCATCGTCGTTGCGGCGATGACCTGACACGCGGTCGCTGTGGCCTCAGCCTTCAGTCTGCCGCGGCGCGCCATGAAGCGTCGGCCAAATCCTTCGCCGACATCCGGAACTTAAATTTCTTTCGCTCCGTCTGTCGGCAGCGGGCATAATCGTTCGTTCTTGCAATGAACGGAGATGCCTTTTCGATGCTGTACGCCATCCTCTGCTATCATGACGAAGACATGGTCGGTTCCTGGAGCAAGGAGCACGACGCCTCGGTCATGCAGAAATTGTCGGTCGTGCAGGACAAGCTCGCCAAGCAGGGCCGGCTCGGCCCGGTGGCGCGGTTGCTGCCGACCACCGCGGCGACCACGCTGCGCAAGGAAAACCCGCCGCTGGTGCTGGACGGCCCGTTCGCCGAAACCAAGGAGCAGCTGCTCGGCTTCTATCTGGTCGAGGGCAAGAATCTCGACGAGGTGCTCGACATCGCGCGCGACCTCGGCGAGGCCAATCCCGGCGGCACCTATGAGATCCGCCCGGTCGGCTACTTCAATCAGGGGGGCACGAAGGCGTGAGCATGACCGACACCGCCTGGATCGATGCCGCGCTGACGTCGGCGCGTCCCCAGGCGGTTGGCGCGCTGCTGCGCTACTTCCGCAATCTCGATACCGCCGAGGAGGCCTTCCAGAATGCCTGCCTGCGGGCGCTGAAGAGCTGGCCGCAGAACGGCCCGCCGCGCGATCCCGCGGCGTGGCTGATCATGGTCGGCCGCAATGTCGCGATCGACGACATCAGGCGCGGCAAGAAGCAGGAGGCGTTGCCCGACGACGACCAGGCGATCTCCGACCTCGGCGACGCCGAGGAGGAGCTCGCCGAGCGGCTCGACGGCTCGCATTACCGCGACGACATCCTGCGGCTGTTGTTCATCTGCTGCCACAAGGACCTGCCGGCAACCCAGCAGATCGCGCTCGCGCTGCGCATCGTCTCCGGCCTGTCGGTGAAGCAGATCGCGCGCGCCTTCCTGGTCTCGGAAGCCGCGATGGAGCAGCGCATCACCCGGGCCAAGACGCGCGTCGCCGACGCCAATGTGCCGTTCGAGACGCCGGGCGCGGTCGAGCGCAGCGAGCGGCTCGTCTCGGTGGCCGCGATGATCTATCTGATCTTCAACGAGGGTTATTCGGCGAGCGGCGACACCGCGCAAATCCGCTCGCCGCTGTGCGAGGAGGCGATTCGCCTCGCCCGCCTGCTGCTGCGGCTGTTCCAGAGCGAGCCGGAGATCATGGGGCTGACAGCGCTGTTGCTGTTGCAGCATGCCCGCGCCGCCGCGCGGTTCGACACCGATGGCGCGGTGATCCTGCTCGACGACCAGGACCGCAGCCTCTGGAACCAGAAGCTGATCGCCGAAGGTCTCGCGCTAATCGACAAGGCGATGCGCCATCGCCGCAGCGGGCCCTATCAGGTGCAGGCCGCGATCGCCGCACTGCACGCCCGTGCGGAAAAGCCCGAGGATACCGACTGGACCCAGATCGACCTGCTCTATGGCGCGCTCGAGATCATGCAGCCGTCGCCGGTGATCACACTCAACCGCGCCGTTGCAGTCTCCAAGGTGAAGGGGCCGGAAGCCGCGCTCGAGATGATCGAGCCGTTGGCGCCGCGGCTTTCCAATTACTTCCATTATTTCGGCGTGCGCGGCGCCTTCCTGATGCAGCTCGGCCGCAACGAGGAGGCCCGCGTCACCTTCGACCGGGCCATCGCGCTCGCCAACACCACCGCCGAAGCCGCCCATATCCGCATGCATATCGACCGCCTGATGCGCGACAGCCAGCCGCGCAACGTGAAGGCGAAGTAGTCCCCCAACATTGCTGCTCGTCATGCCCGGCCTTGTGCCGGGCATCCACGTCTTTGGATGCCGCAAAAAAGGAAGACGTGGATGGCCGGGACGAGCCCGGCCATGACGAATCTCAAAAAATCTTCACCGTCCTTGTCGGTCCAGTACCCCTCCGTTCGTCATGAAGGCAGAGAGCATCACCAAGCGTTACGGAGCCCGCCATGCCGACGATCGTCGACACCGAAGTCTCAAAGCCCGCCCGCATCACCGGCCGCGTCATGAGCGGCGTGGTCATTCTTTTCCTGTTGTTCGATGGCGCCATCAAGCTGCTGCCATTGCCTGTCGTCACCGAGACCATGGACAAGATGGGCTTTGGTGCGAGCGATACGTTGGCGCGCAGCCTCGGCATCATCACCATCGTCTGCACGCTGCTGTACTCGGTGCCGCCGACCTCGATCCTCGGCGCCATCCTGCTCACCGGCTATCTCGGCGGTGCGATCGCGTCCCATGTGCGGATCGGCAGCCCGCTGTTCAGCCACACCCTGTTCGGGCTCTATCTCGGCCTCATGGTGTGGGGCGGGCTCTATCTGCGCGACGGCAATCTGCGCGCGCTGCTTCCGTTCCGCCGCTGAGCTATCTTCTCAATTCATCTGCCTGGAGACCATCATGTTCGAGACCATTGCCATCATCGCCGTCATCCTCGCGGTCGCGATTGCCGTCATCCTCGTCCTCGCGGCGACCAAGCCGAGCACGTTCCGCGTCACGCGTGCGACCAGCATCAATGCGCCGGCCGAGCGGATCTTTCCGCTGATCGACGATTTCCGGCAGTGGACGGTGTGGTCGCCGTACGAGAACCGGGATCCGGCCATGAAGCGCAGCTATGACGGCGCCGGGCGCGGGCAGGGGGCGGTCTATGCCTGGGACGGCAACAAGAATGTCGGCACCGGCCGCATGGAGATCCTGCAATCGTCCGCGCCGTCGAAGGTCGTCATCAAGCTCGACTTCCTCAAGCCGTTCGAGGGCCACAACACGGCCGAGTTCACAATGCTGCCGCAGGGAGATGCGACCAGCGTCACATGGACCATGTATGGTCCGGCCGTCTTCATGTCGAAGGTGATGCAGGTGTTCATGAACCTGGATCACATGATCGGCAAGGATTTCGAGGTCGGTCTCGCCAATCTGAAGAAGCTGACTGAAAAATAGCGAGCGTTTTCGAGCGAAGTGGTTTCCGGTTCGCCTGAAGAAAGCGCGTCAAAACGAGAATCTAACCCAGGGAGCATGTGATGCAGGTCAACCCCTATCTCTCCTACGACGGCAATTGCGGCACCGCGCTGAACTTCTACCAGAAGGTTCTCGGTGCGCGGATCGAGGAAAGCTATCCCTACGGCGAGGGCAATCCTGAGATGCAGACGCCGCCCGGCTGGAAGGACAAGATCATGCACGCCAGGGTCTCGATCGACGGCGAGATCATCATGGCCTCCGACGCCCCGCCCGGCCACTTCCAGAAGCCGCAAGGGTTTCACGTCTCGCTACAGGTCGAGGATCCCACGGAGGCCGCGAGCCGCTTCAAGGCGCTGTCCGAAGGCGGCACGGTCACCATGCCTTTCGGCAAGACCTTCTTCTCCAACGGTTTCGGCATGTGCGTCGATCAGTTCGGCATCCCCTGGATGGTGAACTGCCCGCAGCAGATGTAGGTCGCGAGCAACCCGATTGGACCGTCATCCTGAGGTGGCCGCTCCTTCAGCAGCCCTCTAAGGATCGACGGCCCAGCTGTTGCGACTGCAGGCTGAGCCATCCGGGCCGTGCATCCTTCGAGGCTCGCCCAGCGGCGCAATTGCGCCGCAAGGCTCGCACCTCAGGATGACGGGTTTGGGATCGCAGCGTGGGCATGGCGCAGACGTGCCTTTGCCCACATTACAAGCTGCAAATTCTCACCTGCACCGCGGATAGATCGCGGCGAGCTCGCGGCCGCGCAGCAGCAGCAGGCGTGAGGTCAGGCCGCCGCGGCGCACGATCCAGCCGCGCACCGGCGCCGGATAGGCCTCCAGCACCGCCTCGGATGCTTCCGGCTCCGCATAGGTCCGGCCGCGCCGGTCGATCGAGCGCGCGGCGTGGAAGCCGAGCACGGCGCGCCGCGTCACGCAGATGCGATCGCCCGGCACCGTCGAGAGCACCAGCGTGCAGGCCGACAGGCACGGCCCGTCGATCACCACGCGCTCACCGGACTCGCGCACCTTGTCGAACAGGTCGATGAACGGGCCGACCTGCCCGCCGGGGCTGGCAAGGATGCGGACGTCGGCTTGTGCACAGCCAATCGTTGCGCAGAAGGCTGCCGCCGCGACAAACATTTTCATCAGCGCAATCCCTGCCGACGATGCGGTCGAGGTCTCGCCGCATCCGAAGCCGCAAGGCTCGCGCCGGAATGGGGCATCGTCAAGACCGATGCCCCTTTCGCGATGACAGGCGGGCTCAGGCTGCCCGGTTCTTGAGCGCGCCCACGATCGCCGTGAGCACTGCGCCGGCAACGCCGCCGCCGGCGACCTGTCCGATGATGCTGCCGATGTCAGGCGTCGCGCCGGAATTGGCGAGCAGCGGAATCAGCATGCCCAGAAGCTGTCCGCCCGCGCCGCCGCCGATGGCGCCCGCGATGGTGTTTCCGAGCGTGCCGAGATCGATGTTCTTGGCCGCTCCGGCGGCGACATTGCCGCCGACGGCTCCGCTGATGACTTGAATGATCAGATTGATGAGGACTCCCGACATGACGCGATTTCTCCCCGGTATCTGGTTCAGCATGGCTGAGACGCCGGCGGCGCCCCACCGGGGCAAAGGTTAGGCTTCCAGCGCGCAGAGGTCATGCTGCGCACGCTAAGATTGCGGCCCATGCGGGCGGTATGCACCGGCTTTTTGGGGAGAGGTTCGGCTAACCTGCAGCTTTAGCCCGCTCCGGAGACGCCGGCCTCGGCAAAGGTCGCCATGCCGCCATGACAGGCGAGCGCGGCGCGCAGCAGCAGGATCGCAATCCCTGCGCCGGAGGCTTCGCCGAGCCGCATCTCGAGATCGAGCAGGGGCGCGAGCTGCAATTCGCGCAGCAGCTGGCGATGGCCGAGCTCGGCCGAGACATGCCCGGCGCGGCAATGCGCGAGGCTATCAGGCGCAAGCCGCGCCAGCGGCAGCACCGCCGATGTCGCGACGAAGCCGTCGAGCAGCACCGGGATCGATCGTGCCCGCGCTGCCAGCACGGCGCCCGCGATGGCCGCGAGCTCGCGGCCGCCGAGCGCGACGGCGACGGCGAGCGGATCGTCGAGCAGGCTGCGATGCAGCTTCAGCGCGGTATCGATCACGGTGCGCTTGCGCAGCAGGCCGGCATCGTCGACGCCGGTGCCGCGGCCGGCCCAGCGCGCGCCGCGCCCGCCCATCAATGCCGCGCACAGCGTGGCGGCGACCGTGGTGTTGGCGATGCCCATCTCGCCGACCACGAGCAAATCGCACTGCTCCGGCACCGTGCGCCAGCCGGTGTCGAAGGCGACGAGGAAATCGGCGCCATCCATCGCCGGCGCCATCGTAAAATCGCGGGTCGGACGTGCGAGCTCGAGCGGCTCGACGCGCAGCTCGGCGCCGGCAAGCCTGGCGATCTGGTTGATCGCGGCGCCCCCCGCGGCGAAATTCGCCACCATCTGCGCGGTGACTTCAGAGGGAAAGGCGGAGACGCCGCGTTCGGCGATGCCGTGATTGCCGGCGAACACGGCGATCGTGACCTGGTCGAGCCGGGGGATCTCGCGCCGCTGCCAGCGCGCCAGCCAGATCGCGACCTCTTCCAGCCGGCCGAGGCTGCCCGGCGGCTTGGTCAGGTTCTGCTGGCGCAGCGTGGCGGCCGCGGCGCTCGCTTCGTCGCCGTCGGGCAGCTCGCGACAAAAGCTGCGGATGTCGTCTAGAGTACTGAACTGCATGCGATTCCCTCGTCGAGCGGGCCGCAAAATAGTTCAATTCGAAGGCCGCGACCATGAATCAATGGCTCGACGATCTCAGGACCGCCATCGCCTTCCTGACCCGGCTGCCGATGCCGCATCCGGACGGCGCGCGGCCGGAGGGCTTCGCCCGGGCGCAGCGGCTGTTTCCCCTGGTCGGCGCCGGCATCGGGGCCGCGATCGGCCTGTTCTGTCTGCTGCTGCGGTCGATCGGTGTCCCGGACCTCGCCGCGGCGGCGCTGGCGCTCGGCGGCGGCGCGCTGTTGACCGGCGCGCTGCACGAGGACGGGCTCGCCGATGTCGCCGACGGGTTCGGCGGCGGCCGCGATGCAGCGGCCAAGCTCGAGATCATGCGCGACAGCCGGCTCGGCACCTATGGCGCGCTGGCGCTGGTGGTGAGCTTTGCCACCAGGCTTGCGGCGTTGGCGGCGCTTCCCGACGGCATGGTGGTGCAGAGCCTGATCGCGGCGCATGCGCTCGGCCGCGGTGTGCTGCCGTGGATCGCGATCAGCCTGCCCTACGCGCGCAAGGATGGGCTCGCGGCCAATGCCGGCCGGCCCGATGGCACGATTGCGGTGGTCGCAGCCGGCATCGCGCTGGTGATCGCACTCCTCGCTCTGCCTTTCGGCAGCGCGCTGCTGGCGGCGATCGCGGCCGGTGCGAGCGCATTGATCATGGCGCTGCTGGCAAAGCGGCAGATCGGCGGCCAGACCGGCGACGTGCTCGGCGGCGCCGAGCAGGTTGCGGAGGCCGCGATCCTGGTGTTGCTCGCGGCGCGGCTCGGCTAGAGCATTTCCAAGCGAAGTGGAGACCGGTTCGCGTGAAGATGATGCGATCCCATGCAACAGTCGGCGCGAAATTCAGCTATGGCCCGAACTGGAGGCCGCGCCGATCTAGCCGCTGTTGCGGGACAAGACATCGATGAGCATTGCATCGACCATCACCATTCGTCGTAGAGCCACTCCCTGGGCATTGGAGGCCGCGCTCTTGCATACGGGGGCTGAGCCGTCCGCTCGGGCTTGCGCACGCTTGGAGTCGGTGGCGTCGGAAGCGGTAACGGCTTCGGCTCGGAGACCTTCGCTAGCGTCCGTTTCATTTCTTCCTGGCTCGCCTTGAGTTCCTCGATGGCTTTGGAGTTCGCGCGGGCCATCTGTTGCTGGTCCGCCTTGAGCTGCTCGATACTTCGCTCAACATTTTCGAGGTTGCGGGCGATCGTTTGCAGCAGCTGCGCCTGGTCGGGAAGAGCTGTATTGGCTGTCGGCGCGGCATTCTGCGGCGGTGCGGTCTGAACCGGGGGCGTCGCTTGGGGCGGAGCGGCGTCTGCCGCTGCGACCTGAACGGTCGGTGGAGCGGGCTGCACCGCAAGCGGCGGATTATCCGGGGGCAATGATGGAGTCGAAGCGAGCTGGGGCACCCAACGGGCGACAACCTGCTTGGCTCCTCTACCATACGACGACTGCAAAGCCAGTGCAGCGACAACGATACATGCTGCCAGCGACAAGCCGGCGACAGCACGGAACCCCGGCATTCGGCGCGGCGATCGCGAGCGAGGTCCCGAAGAGGTAGGGCCAGGCTCGGAAGCGGCAGGGCTGGGTCCGACCGAAGGCGGGGCAGGTTGCGCCGGAGCCGGGGATGCAGCATCGCGCTCCATTCTTGCAAGCTGATCGCTCAAACGCGCGAGATCTTCATTGGCGCGCGTGATCTGCTTGTGGGTTTCTGCGAGTCTTTCGTCGGCGCCCGTGGCCGGGCCATCGTTTGATTCGACTGGGTTCGGGGTGGGGGTGGAGTTCACTGGCGCTTCCCTTTCCATCCAATGTCACCCAAGCGTGCCGACTCGGTTATCCGTTAGGGTCGATCAGCCCCCAGCACTCCCGTCAGTCTTGTCCAAAAAATGGCCGGATGATAGCGGGCTTGAGGTCTCGTGGTAATGGAGGGGGACCAGCTCGTGCCGAGCACGTTAACGCATTTCCGCCTTGCCCGATAAATCGGGCATCAACTGTCCATGAGTACACGCCCTGGTCAGAATGGAAGGGCTCCTGCAGCGATGGATTACGAAACGCATCTCTGGCTGATCCGCCACGCGCCGGTCGACGGTCCGCGCGGCGTGATCCATGCGCCGGATGCGCCCGCGGATCTCGGCGATGCCGCGGCCTTTGCCGCGCTAAAGGCGCGGCTGCCGGCCGACGCTGTCGCGATCTGCAGCCCGGCGCGGCGCACAAGCGAGACCGCAGCAAAGCTCGGCCTCACGGCAACGGCGGATGATGCTTTTCGCGAGCAGGATTTTGGCGACTGGACCGGCCGTCGCCACAGCGAGATTGAAGCCGAATTCGGTGCGGCGGCCTATCGTGCATTCTGGCAATCGCCGGGGACCAACCGGCCGCCCGGCGGCGAAAGCTTCGCCGATCAGATCACGCGGGCGCGGGCAGGGCTTGCGCGCCTGCCGTCCGGCGATGTCGTGCTGGTCGTGCACTCCGGCACCATCCGCGCGATTCTCGCAATCGCGCTCGAGCTGGCGCCGGAATTGGCGCTGCGCTTCGTCATCGATCCGCTGTCGCTGACGCGGATCGACCGGCTGCCGGGCGCGTGGCGCGTTGTTGCAGTGAATGGGCGGTAGGCCAACTACGCCGCTGCCAACCCCGTCATCCTGAGGTGCGAGCTCTTGCGAGCCTCGAAGGATGAACGGCCACAGTCGGGCCGTCGACCCTTCGAGGGCCGCTGAAGAAGCGGCCACCTCAGGGTGACGGTGATGCTGTGTGTCCTACTGCGTGGACGTCTCACCCATTCCGGCGCTGGCCGCGCAGGGTCGGCAGGCCGATGCCGGCGGCATCGAAGCCGCCGTCGACGGCGAGGATCTGGCCGGTGATGTAGCTGGCGCGATCCGAGCACAGGAAGAAGATCGCTTCCGCCAACTCCTCTTCCAGGCCGTAGCGGTTGAGCGGGATGGCGTCGTGATAGTCGGCGCGGATCTCCGGCGTGTGCACGGCCTTGGCCATCGCGGTCTCGACCGGCCCGGGCGCGACGCCGTTGACGCGGATGCCGAGCGAGGCGAGCTCGACCGCGAGCTGCTTGGTGAGATGCGCGAGGCCGGCCTTGCTGGTGCCGTAGGCCGAGCGCAGCGTCGAGGCGCGCACCGCCGAGATCGAGGTGATGTTGATGATCGCGCCGCCGCCATGCTCGCGCATCACCGGCGCCGCCGCCTTGGTGCACAGGAACGGGCCGGTGAGGTTGACCGCCATGATCCGGTTCCAGTCGGCGTCCGACGTCTCCAGCACCGGCGTGAACACGGCGATGCCGGCGTTGTTGACCAGCGCGTCGAGCCGGCCGAAGCGGTCCGTGATCGCCGCGATCGCGGCTGTCACACCAGCGGCATCAGACACGTCGCAGGTCAAAGCCAGCGTCGTGTTGGGCTGCTGCAATGCCGCGACCGCGGCGCGCAGCAATTCGCCCTCGATGTCGAGCAGCGCGACGCGCCAGCCCTCAGTGAGAAAGCGTTTCGCTGCGGCGAGCCCGATGCCGCGCGCGGCGCCGGTCACGAGTGCGACTTTGGGGGAAGCGGAATTCATTGGATGGTCCATCGGTTCGGGCAGCAAGTCCCGACCGTCTGCGACCTTTACTCCGACGTGTCAACCCGATGGGGATTCTTCGTCATTCGGGGCGCGTCTCGAAGGATGTACGGCCGCCAGCCCGGGCCGTCCATCCTTCGAGGATCGCACCGCAACCTACGCCGCGAGCTCGGCGGAGGCGCGCTGCATATTGGTCGACATGTCCTGCGTCACGATGCTCTGCTCCTCGACCGCGGCGGCGGTGGAGGTGATGTATTCGTTGACGCCGGCGATCGCCGCCTTGATCTCGGATAGCGAGGTGACCACTTCGGCGGCGATCGAGTTCAGCGCATCGATCTCCGAGGAGATCGTGTCGGTCGCCTGCTTGGCCTGGTTGGCGAGGCTCTTCACCTCGGAGGCCACCACCGCGAAGCCGCGTCCGGCTTCGCCCGCACGCGCCGATTCGATCGTGGCGTTGAGCGCGAGCAGGTTGATCTGCCCGGTGATGCTCGAGATCATCTCGACGATGCCGCTCATCGCCTGAGCTGCGGCATTGAGCTTCTGCGCCTGACCGTCGGCAGCCTCGACACGGCCGGTGGCGACCGCGGCGTTCTGCTTCGACTTGGTCATGGTCTCCGAGATCTCGCGGATCGACGCGCTCATCTCCTCGCTGCCGGCGGCAACCGCCTCGATCAGGCCGCGCGCGCTGTCGGCCTTCTTGCGGCCGATCGCCTGCGCGGTGATGTCGGTGGCGTATTTCACCACCTTGTAGGGCTTGCCGTTGAGATCGAGGATCGGATTGTAGGAAGCCTGGATCCAGATCTCGCGGCCGCCCTTGGCGATGCGCTTGTATTCGGCGGCCTGGAACTCGCCGCGGTTCAGCGCTCCCCAGAACTCGCGGTAGCCCGCCGAGCTCGCCTCGACCGGCTCGACGAACATGCTGTGATGCTTGCCCTGGATCTCGGCGAGCAGATAGCCCATCGCGCCGAGGAAGTTCGGGTTCGCGGTGCGGATGGTGCCGTCCATGTTGAACTCGATCACGGCTTGCGACTTGCCGATCGCGTCGATCTGGCCGTCATTGTCGGCGGCCTTCAGCTTCTGCTGCGTGACGTCGGTCGCGAACTTGACGACCTTGAACGGCTTGCCGCGGTCGTCGAGGATCGGGTTGTAGCTGGCGAGGATCCAGATCTCCCTGGCGCCCTTGGCGAGCCGCTTGAACTCGCCGGTCTCGAGCTCGCCGCGGTTCAGCCGTGCCCAGAAATCGCGATAGGCCGGGCTGTCGCGGTCGGCCGGCGGCATGAAGATGCTGTGATGTTTGCCCTGGATCTCGGCGAGCGAGTAACCCATCGCGCCGAGGAAGTTCTCGTTGGCATTGACGATGGTGCCGTCCATGTTGAACTCGATCACCGCCTGCGCCCGGCCAATCGCGTCGATCTTGCCGGAGTCTTCCATGCTGTGGATCTTCTGCGCGGTGATGTCGGTGGCGAACTTGATGACGCCGACCGGCTTGCCGTTCTTGTCCAGGATCGGGTTGTAGGAGGCCTGGATCCAGATCTCGCGGCCGCCTTTGGCGATGCGCTTGTACTGTGCGGCCTGGAATTCGCCGCGGTTGAGGCCCGCCCAGAACGCGCGATAGTCTTGGCTGTCGCGATACGCCGGCTCGACGAACATACTGTGGTGCTTGCCCCTGATCTCGTCGAGGGAGTAGCCCATCGCGTTCAGGAAGTTCTCGTTGGCGGTGACGATGGTGCCGTCGAGCTTGAACTCGATCACCGCCTGCGATCTGCCGATCGCTGCGGCTTGCGCCAGCGCATTGTCGATGTTTGCCTTGTTGCTGAAACTGAACATCAGGGCTCCGTGAGGGGTCAAATGAAACGGGATGGAAAAGCAGATCGCGGCAACTCACGGAAAAGTTGCAGCGAGCCGTTTAGCATCGGTAAAGGCTGCGGTCTGGCACGGACTGCATAATGCAACGCGGCGCGCGTGCATCTATCTCAGTTTGCGAAGTAATTTTCTGATCTGAACGTTATCGTCCATAGTCGTGATGCGATGTTCACCGTAATCTTACGGATGAAAATCGATGACAACTTTGGTCTGATGCAGATGATTGCAACGCGTGCACTTCAGCAACGCTGATAGACCTATTACGAACGTTGATATTGCTCACTGTTTTCACGGATCGATTCAGCACCGCGATTCGCGTCCTCAACGAATGCATGTCGCGTCGATGCCCGCTCTCGGTGCCGGGCGACGGGCAAAATAATTTCCGAACGAGATGTCTGCAGAGCGGTCTGCGGTTCGTCCTGCGGGTACTGGTTCCATGATGGAGTTCTGATGTCACTGACCCTGCATTACCACCCGCTGTCCTCGTTCTGCTGGAAGGCGCTGGTCGCGCTTTACGAGAACGGCGCGCCGTTCACGCCGAACATGGTCAATCTCGGCGATCCCGCCGAACGCGCGGCGCTGCTCGCGCTGTGGCCGATCGGCCGCTTTCCCGTGCTGCGCGACGAGGCGCGCGGCGAGACGGTGCCTGAATCGAGCATCGCCATCGAATATCTCGACCGGCACTATCCCGGCACCGTCAGGTTGATTCCTGACGACCCGGAGCTTGCGTTGCAGACCCGGCTGCGCGACCGCTTCCTCGATCTCTACGTCCATCTGCCATTGCAGAAGATCGTCGGCGACCGGCTGCGTCCGGCGGACAGCAAGGATCCGCGTGGCGTCGCCGAGGCGCGGGCCCAACTCCGCACCTCCTATGCGATCCTCGACCAGCAGCTCGCGCATGGCGGCTGGATGATGGGTGAGCAGGTCTCGCTGGCCGACTGCGCCGCCGCGCCGGCGCTGTTCTACGGCAACAAGGTCGAGCCGATCGGGGAGGGCCATCCGCATCTGGCGGCCTATCTCGAGCGGCTGAAGGCGCGGCCGTCCTTCGCGCGCGTCCTCAAGGAAGCCGAGCCCTATTTCGGCATGTTCCCCAAGGAGGACTGAGAGGGAAACCTGAAAAAGGGAACCTGAGGTCTGATCAGGACCCCGAAAATTAATGCGGCGCGATGTCGTTTTCGCGCCGCCCCGTTCGTCATCTCCCTGAAGCCCGGGTTCTGGAGCGCCGGTCGCGCCCCGGGGCTCGGGCGGCACTTTGTGGGAGACGACATGGCTGCAGCTGGCAACAGGGCCGAGATCATCCGCGGGATCTTCGCCGCCTATCTCGCCAATGACCGCGCGAGCGTCGAGGCCGCGTTCGCGGAGGATTTCCGCTTCTCGACGCCCTATGGCGAGAACATCGACAAGCCGCGCTATTTCGCCGAGTGCTGGCGCGACTCTGGCTGGATCGGCCGCCACGAGATCGAGCGCATCATGGTCGACGGCGTTGAGGCTTTCGTCACCTATCGCTGCGTCGCCCGGGACGGCAAGAGCTTCCGCAACACCGAGTTCTTCGTGTTCGACGGCGACAAGGTGTCGCGCATTGACGTCTATTTCGGTCCGTCGCATCAGGACGGCGAACTCGTCAGGCAGGATCGATGAGGCAGCCTCGGTGATGTCGCTCGCGCGATCGTCGCAGGCGAGCACGAATTCTGCGAAGGAAACCTGGAAAATGTCCATTGCGAGTGAAAGCAGCGGCCTGTCGCAGGCACGGCTCGGACGCATGCGCGAGGTGCTGGCACGCCATGTCGATGGTGGCGACGTTCCAGGCCTCGTGGCGCTGGTCAGCCGTCGCGGCGAGATCCATGCCGATGTGCTTGGACGCATGGCGATGGACGGGCCGCCGATGCAGCGCGACACCATCTTCCGCATCGCCTCGATGACCAAGCCGGTGACGGCGGTCGCCGCGATGATCCTGGTCGAGGAATGCCGGCTCAAGCTCGATGATCCCATCGATCGTTGGCTGCCCGAGCTCGCCGATCGCCGTGTGTTGCGCACGATCGCATCCGAGATCAATGACACGGTACCGGCCAAGCGCGCGATCACGCTGCGCGACCTGCTGACCTTCCGCCTTGGGCTCGGCATGATCCCGGTATTTCCGGCGCGCTATCCGATCCAGATGGCGATCGCGGATGCCGGTTTCACGCTCGGGCCGGTGTTTCCGTCGTTTCCGCCGGACGAATTGCTGCGCCGCTACGGCACGCTGCCGCTGGTCTATCAGCCCGGCGAACGCTGGCTCTACGACGCCGGGAGCCATATCCTCGGCGTCCTGATCGCACGTGTTGCCGGAACCTCGTTCGCCGGCTTCCTGCAGGAGCGTATCTTCGGGCCGCTCGGCATGAACGATACGGCTTTCCATGTGCCGCAACACAAGCTGTCGCGGTTTGCGACGTGCTATGGCGGCGATCCTGCGACCGGCACGCTGAAAGTGTTTGATGCACCTGCGACCGGCAAATACGCGGCGCCGCCGGTGTTCGAGAACGGCAGTGCCGGGCTGGTGTCGACCGCGGATGATTTCAACGCCTTCGCGCAGATGCTGCTCAATGGCGGGCGGCTCGGCACCGAGCGCATTCTGTCGCGTCCCTCGGTGGAGCTGATGACCTCGAACCAGCTCACGCCGGAACAACAGCTTGGCTCCGAGCTGTTGCTCGGTGCGTCGCTCGGCTGGGGTTTCGGGCTGTCGGTCGTCACCGCGCGCGACGATCTCTGCCATGTGCCGGGCCGCTACGGCTGGGACGGCGGCTATGGCACCTCCTGGTATTCCGACCCGCGCGAAACGATGACCGGCATCCTGCTGACCCAGCGCATGTTGGATTCGCCGCAGCCGCCCGCGGTGTTCTCCGATTTCTGGACGCTCGCCTATCAGGCGATCGATGACTAGCGCGGAGCCTGCGTCAATGACCCAAAGAATAATTTCAAACGCCGTGTCGGGATCGCAAACTCTGCATCGTCGTTCAATCGAGCGCCGGTGCTGTGATCGGCTCAGAGAGAACGGAGCAGGACGATGAAGTTCATGGTGATCGTGAAGGCGAACAAGGATACCGAGGCCGGCGTGATGCCGAGCACCGAGCTGCTTGCCGCGATGGGCAAGTTCAACGAGGAGATGGTCAAGGCCGGCGTGATGCAGGCCGGCGAGGGCCTGCATCCGACCAACAAGGGCGCGCGCGTCAAATATGCCGGCGGGCAGAGCACCGTGAGCCACGGGCCGTTCAGCCCGACCGGCGATCTGGTCTGCGGCTTCTGGCTGATCGAGACCTCCTCGCTCGATGAAGCGATCGACTGGATGAAGCGCGCGCCGTTCGGCGGCGGCTCCGAGATCGAGATCCGCCAGGTATTTGCCGCGGAGGATTTCGGCGAGGCGCTGGCGCCCGAGCTGCGCGAGCAGGGAGAGCGTCTGCGTGCGCAGGCCGGAAACAGGTGATATTCGACCGTCATTCCGGGATGCGCCGCTAGGCGCAGGCCCCAGATGCGCAATTGCGCATCGGGGAATCCATACTCACGATCGTGGTTATGGGCTCATCGCTAACGCGATGCCCCGGAATGACGGGAGAGAGGGTCACACGTGATTCAACAGATAAGGAAGTCCGACCAATGCGTTTCATGATGCTGATGATCCCACTCGGCTACGAGTCCGCGCCGGCCAAGCTCGAGCTCGACCCGGAACGGGTCGCCGCGATGATGCGATACAATCAGGCGCTGAAGGACGCCGGCGTGCTGATCACGCTGGAAGGCCTGCATCCGCCGGCGTCAGGCGCGCGCGTCAAGTTCGACACCGGCCTGCCGGTGGTGATCGACGGTCCGTTTACCGAGGCCAAGGAAGTGATCGGCGGCTTCTGGATGATCGAGGTCGCCTCGCGCGCCGAAGCGATCGCATGGGCGAAGCAGTGCCCGGCCTCCGCCAACGAGATGATCGAGATCCGCCAGGTGCAGGAGATGGCGGATTTCTCCGAGGAAGTGCAGCAGGCGGCCGCGACTTTCGAGCATCCGCAGGGCGGCTGGGGCAAGGCGCTGCGCTAGATCTCAACCGAGAAGCGATGCCGCTCCTAAGCGTCATCGTATCACCAACCGATCGTCAAACCACCACAACGGAGAAGCACGATGAGCAACGACACCTTCCTCGCCGTCTATCTTGGCGGCGGCAAATCCGGTTCGCGCATGGCAGCCTGGAACGCACTGCCGGAGGCCGAACGGCGTGCCAAGGAGCAACAGGGCATGGCCGCGTGGGGCGCCTGGGTCGAGAAGCACCACGACGTGATCGTCGAGATGGGCGGGCCGCTCGGCAAGACCAAGCATGTCGGAGCCGGCGGCACCGCCGACATCGCCAATCTGATGACCGGCTTCACCGTGGTGCGCGCGCCCTCGCATGAAGCGGCGGCAAAGCTGTTCGAGAACCACCCGCATTTTTCGATCTTCCCCGGCGAGGCCGTGGAGATCATGCCGGTGCTGCCGATCCCGGGACGGTAGTCCCCGGGGCGATAGCGCCCGGGGTGCTAGAGCGCCAAACTCACTGCACCTCTCCCGCTTGCAGCGGGAGGGGCTCCGTTCCGGAGATCGAACGTCGGCTTGTTCGATCTACCGAACAAGCTGCGTGCATTGATCCGCCCGACATCGCCCTCACGTCATGCCGGCCCAAGCAAATCTGAAAACCCCGGGTAGAGGCCGCGTGCCATGGCGAAGCTCGTCTTCGGATTGAACCAATCGCTCGACGGCTATGTCGATCATCAGGCCATGCTGCCGGACACCGGGTTGTTTCGGCATTTCATCGAGCAGGTGCGCGGCGTGACCGGCATGCTGTACGGCCGGCGCATGTACGAGGTCATGCGCTATTGGGACGAAGACCGCCCTGGCTGGGATGCGGAGGAGCGCGACTATGCTGCAGCGTGGCGGAGCCGGCCAAAGTGGGTCGTGTCGCGCTCGCTGAAGTCGGTCGGACCCAACGCGACGCTCGTCGAGGGGGACCTCGCGGCGGCGGTGCGCGGGCTGAAGGCCCGGCTCGACGGCGAGATCGAAGTCGCTGGACCAGAGCTGGCGGGGAACCTGACCGAGCTCGGCCTGATTGACGAGTATCGAATCTACCTCCGGCCGATCGTGCTTGGTCGCGGCAAGCCGTTCTTTGCCGGCCCCCGCGCGCCGCTCCGCCTCGTGGCGAGCGATCGGCTGGGCGAGAACACGATCAAGTTGACCTATGTCCCTACCTAGTCACGCAATGCGCCTGACGGCTTGGCGAGGCAGGCCTCGGCGGCGTTCAGCCCGCTGATCCGTTAATCTTGATGAACCGCCGGCCTGGCCGCTAGTGACCTTTACCGCCGGCTCATGTAAAAGCCGTTCACATGAGCTGGCGCAAGGACCAAGGCCGCGCCGAGCGCGGCTATCATCACGGCAATCTCAAAGAGGCGTTGCTGCAGGCAGCCCTCGACCTGATCTCGAAGAAGGGGCCGGCCGGCTTCACCTTCGCCGATGCCGCGCGCATGGCCGGCGTCAGCCCCGCCGCGCCCTACCGCCATTTCCGCGACCGTGACGAACTGATCGCCAGCATCGCGCAGCGCGGCTTCGAGCAGTTCGAATCCCTGCTGACGCAGGCCTGGGACGACGGCCGCCCTGACACCGTTTCGGCGTTCGAGCGGGTCGGCAAGGCCTATCTCGCCTTCGCGCGCGAGGAGCCCGCGTTCTACTCCGCGATGTTCGAATCCGGCCTGCCGGTCGATTCCAATCCGACCTTGATGGCGGCAAGCGAACGCGCCTTTGCGATCATCCGCGCCGCCGCCGAGCGGCTCGCGGCGCTTGCGCCGCCCGGCACACCGCGCCCGCCGGCGATGATGATGGCGCTGCATATCTGGTCGATGTCGCACGGCGTCGCCTCGCTGTTCGGCCGCGGCGATGCCGCGCGGCGCAAGCTGCCGATGTCGCCGGAGGATCTGCTCGAGGCCGAAGTGCTGATCTATCTGCGCGGTCTCGGCTTCCTCACCGACCGCAAGCCCGGAACCGCGGCAGCCGACGACAAGCCGGCCGGCGACAGATCCGGTCCGTGGGGCAAGCCGAAATAAGGTTCAACGGCTGGCCTAAAAATAATCCGAGGGGTGCGTCATCTGCTCTGCTTGACTTTCCCAAGGGCTCGGCTATCTATGTAAATGTTATTTACATTCACAACGGCGTGATTGCCGTGATGGAGAAGGAAATGGCCTACACCGCAGATGTCAATCGCTGGCGCGGCCCCGTCGAAGAGCCCTACCGTCCACACTTCTACGCGACGCCGTGGCATCCCCTGAAGATCGCCGGGATCATCCTCGGCTTCATGATCTGGTGGCCGATCGGCCTCGCCCTTCTCTTTTTCACACTCGGGAGCAGAAAAATGGCCTGTTGGAGTCACTACGATCAGGATCGCTGGGCGAACAAGATGGAGCGCATGCAGGACAAGATGGAGCGGATGAAGAGCCGCATGGAGCGCCGCGGCTTCCCGTTCGGCGGCTTCGGCCCGCCCACCAGCGGCAACCGCGCTTTCGACGAGTACCGCCAGGACACGCTGCGCCGGCTCGAGGAAGAGCAGGTCGAGTTCAAGAACTTCCTCGATCGTCTGCGCCACGCCAAGGACAAGGAAGAGTTCGACGCCTTCATGGCGCAGCACAAGACCCGTCCGACCCCGCCGACCGATCAGCCGCCGCAGAGCTGATCCCGCGAGGCAAGCACTGAGCCTTCAGGCGATGTGCCCCCATAGCACCTGATGGCCCGAGCCGCCCGTTTGCGACAAGCAAGCGGGCGGTTTGCATTTTGCGGCTGCCATGTCCACTGTATCGTCTTTAGTGGCTCAGTTTGAATTTTCGACCGCTTTGCGTTTCTTTCGCAAGGGAATGGAAATGAGCGAACGTGACAGGATGATTCTGGCGTTGAAAGAAGCCGTTCAGCCCTACCTACGTTTGGTGAAATTTTCGGGGGCATTTCCCCACTATCGAAGAATTGGGAATGACCGCATCGATTTGGTGACTTTCCAGTTCGACAAAAACGGAGGCGGCTTCATTATGGAGACCGCGCAATGTTCGGTTGATGGAATCATCACGGCTTGGGGCGCACATATCGCACCCAGCAAGGCAAGGGCATGGGACGTTCACCCGGATAAGAGGACGCGTATTCAGGCTAAAGCGGGAGCCGGCACTGATGCTTGGTTTCGGTTTGATGCGAATCCCACAAGCATCGTTGCTCAGGACGCGCTCAATCACCTTAAGGCAGCGTTTGGACGACAGGAACCTCCAAACTGAGACAACACGCTATTCTCGGCAATCCGGGCGATGAGGTGAAGTGATGGCGGCATCTGCGACGGCGAGTCCTGACGACCTCTGGCTTGCGATCCGGCGCGAGGCGGAAGCTGCCGTTGTCGCCGATCGCTTTCTCGAGGCCTCGGCTGCCTTCATCCTCGATCAGGGCGATCTCGGCGGCGCGCTCGCTTTCCTGATCGGCCGGCGAATCGGCCGCGCCGAAGCCGATCGCGCGCAGTTCATGCGGACGGCGCGCGAAGCGTTCGCGGCCGAGCCCGCGCTGGTCGATGCTGCCGCCACCGATCTGGTTGCCATCGTGCGCCGCGACCCGGCGATCACGGGCCTGCTGCAGCCGCTCCTCAATTTCAAGGGCTACGTCGCGCTGCAAGCCTGGCGGGTGTCGAACTGGCTGTGGCGCCATGATCGCCCCGACATTGCGCTGCTGATGCAGAGTGCCGCGGCGGACCAGCTGCAGATCAGCATTCATCCCTCGGCCCGGATCGGAACGGCGGTGTTCCTCGATCACGGCACCGGCATCATCATCGGCGCGCTGGCTTCCGTCGGCGACGAGGTCACGATCCTGCAGAACGTCACCATCGCGCGGCATCAGGATGACCCGCGTCACGCCCCGAGGATCGGCCGCGGCGTGCTGCTCAGCGCCGGCGCAACGCTGATCGGGGATCTCACCGTCGGCGACTTCGCCAAGGTCGGCGCCGGCGCGCTGGTCACGTCCGATGTGCCGGCCGGCTGCACCGCGGTCGGCGTGCCGGCGCGGCTGACCAATTGCGCGGAAGCGGGTGCGCTGTCGTGAGGCGAGCGACCTGACCGGGTTTTCTTGCGCAGCTACGCCGGCACGAGCATGTCGGCGAGTTGCGTAAAGCTGTCCGCGTGGAGGTCGATCCAGCTTTCCGGCGCGACGTCGACCTTCGCCGCCGGCCCGAACTCCAGCGGACGGGCGACGAATGCGGTGCGCATGCCGAAGGCGCGGGCCGCCTTCAGGTCGTATTTGTGGCAGGCGACCATCAGGATCTTGTCGGCGGGATAACCGAGGTAGTCGACGGCGAGCTGATACACCGCGGGTGACGGCTTGTAGCTGCGCGCAAGCTCCGCGGTCAGCACGGCGTCGAACGGCAGCTTGGCGTGCTTGACCACCGCCACCACGGCGGCCATGCCGGCATTCGACAAGGTCGAGGTCACGAACCGGCTGCGCAGGCGCGCAAGGCCTTCGACGCTGTCGGGCCATGCGTCGAGCTTGCTCCACACCGTGTTCAGTTCGTCGCGCTCGTCGCCCGAGAAGGCCTCCGAGAGGCGGTGGCGATCGAGCAGCACATCCAGCGCCTCGCGATAGATGCGGTCGACCCGAATCCACGCGCGCTTGCCGGCGATCACGTCGTCGAGCGCGGCACGATACAGATCGCGCCACTCGCTCGAGAGCTTGGCCCAGTCCAGCGCCAGTCCCTTCGTGGCGTTGACGGCCTGCCCGGCACGCAGGATCGGCTGATAGAAGTCGACGCACGTGCCCTGGACGTCGAACGCGATGGCGCGGATCCCATCGCGCCATGTCGCGGCGCCTGCCGGCTGCATCCCCGTCATCGCGGCCATGATCGATAGTCCTCCAGCAGTCATGAAGTGTCGTCTGGTCAGATCGGGTAGCACGGTTCGTTCCCCGGTTGCTGGTATCGGAAGGGGCGCACCAACTCATCGTAAGGTGAGCACTGTGTCAGGCTCCCTCTCCCCTTGTGGGAGAGGGTGGGGAGAGGGGTGGCCCCGGGAGGGACGTGAGACGTCGGTTCGACTCCATCAACAGATATCTCCTGAGAGAATCAGCAGCGGAGCAAGTGCGCCCCTCTCCCCAACCCTCCCCCGCAAGGGGGGAGGGAGCCCGAGCCGCGTGCTCACCTCACTGAATGATGCGAAGCCGATAGCACCCTCACACATTCGATCCATGGATCGCGTCGATCACGGCGTCGGTCACTTCCTTGGTCGTCGCCGTGCCGCCGACGTCGGGCGTCAGCACGCCGGCCGCGCACACCTTCTCGACCGCGGCCATCAGGCGCGCGGCGGCGTCCTTTTCGCCGAGATGCTCCAGCATCTGCGCACCGGTCCAGAAGGTCGCGACCGGATTGGCGATGCCCTTGCCGGTGATGTCGAAGGCCGAACCGTGGATCGGCTCGAACATCGAGGGGAAGCGGCGCTGCGGGTCGATATTGCCGGTCGGCGCGACGCCGAGGCTGCCGGCCAGCGCGCCTGCGAGATCGGAGAGGATGTCCGCATGCAGGTTGGTCGCCACGATGGTGTCGAGGCTCTTCGGATGGAGCGTCATCCGCACCGTCATGGCGTCGACCAGCATCTTGTCCCAGGCGACGTCGGGGAATTCCTTCGCCACTTCGGCCGCGATCTCGTCCCACATCACCATGCCGTGGCGCTGCGCGTTCGACTTGGTCACCACGGTGAGGAATTTGCGCGGCCGCGACTGCGCAAGCTGGAACGCGTAGCGCATGATCCGCGTCACGCCGACCCGGGTGAAGACAGCGACCTCGGTGCCGACCTCTTCCGGCAGGCCGCGGTGCGCACGGCCTCCCATTCCGGCATACTCGCCTTCGGAATTCTCGCGCACGATCACCCAGTCGAGATCGCCGACGCCGACATTGCGCAGCGGCGAGGCGACGCCGGGCAGGATTTTCGTCGGCCGCACATTGGCGTATTGGTCGAAGCCTTGGCAGATCGGCAAGCGAAGGCCCCACAGCGTGATGTGATCGGGCACGTCGGGCGCGCCGACCGCGCCGAAATAGATCGCGTCGAAGGTCTTCAGGTCTTTGAGCCCGTCGGCCGGCATCATCACGCCGTGCTTCTTGTAATAGTCCGAGCCCCAGTCGAAGGTCTTGACGTTGAAGCTGATGTCGCCCGAGCGCTTCGCCAGTGCCTCGAGCACGCGGACACCCGCGGAGATCACTTCGGGGCCGATGCCGTCGGCGGGGATGGCGGCGATGGAATGGGTACGCATGGGTTCTCTCCGGGTCTGTTGTTAGCGGGTTCGCACGGGATTGGGTTGCGGTTCGGTTTGCGCGGGTGCGTTCTGTGCGCGCGACAGCAGCAGCGTGAGCACGGCCGACAGCACCAGCAGGCCGGCGACGAAATAGAGGCCGCCCTCGAAGCTGCCGGTGCGCTCCTTGATCCAGCCGATCATTGCGGGGCCGACGAAGCCGCCGAGATTGCCGATCGAGTTGATGGTGGCGATCCCGGCCGCGGCGGCCGAGCCTGACAGGAACATGGTCGGCATGCTCCACAGCGGCGGCTTCGACGAGGAGATGCCGATATTGACCAAGGTCAATGCCGCGATCACGGCGGCAAGGCCGGTCCATAGCCCGGCAAGCGCAAGTCCTGCGGCCGCGATCAGGCAGGCGATCACGACGTGCCAGGTGCGTTCGCCGGTGCGGTCGGAATGCCGTGCCCACAGGATCATCGCAATCACGGCGACGGTCGCCGGCACCGCGTTGAGGAAGCCGACTTGCAGCGACGACAGGCCGAACGCCTTGATGATCTGCGGCGCCCACACGCCGAGTGTGTAGAGCCCGGCCGAGGTGCCGAAATAGACCAGCGACAGCGCCAGCACGCGCGGGTCGGCCAGGCCGCGCCAGATGCTGTGGCTCGCGGTGGCGGCCTTGCCGTCGGTCTCAGCCTTCATGGTCTTGACCAGCCAGGCGCGCTCGTCGTCGGCAAGCCATCTGGCCTGCTCCGGCCGGTCGGTCAGGAAGCCGAGCACGACGAAGCCGAGCAGCATGGCGGGCACGGCCTCCAGCACGAATAGCCATTGCCAGCCCTTGAAACCGAACAGGCCGTCCATCTCCAGCAGCGCGCCGGACACCGGCGAGCCGAGCACGGTCGAGAGCGGCGCTGCGGCCATGAAAAGTGCGGTGACGGCGGCGCGCTGCCGCGCCGGGAACCAGTAGGAGAGGTAGAGGATGATGCCGGGGAAGAAGCCGGCCTCCGCGGCGCCGAGCAGGAAGCGCAGCACATAGAAGCTGGTCGCGCCCTGCACCAGCGCCATCGCTGCCGAGACCAGGCCCCAGGTGATCATGACCCGCGCGATCCAGATCCGCGCGCCGATCTTGTGCAGGATGATGTTGGAGGGCACCTCGAACAGGAAGTAGCCCCAGAAGAAGATACCGGCGCCGAAGCCATAGACGGTCGGCGACAGGCCGATGTCCTTGTTCATGGTCAGCGAGGCGAAGCCGATATTGACGCGGTCGATGAAGGCCACGAAGTACAGCAGCATGATGAACGGCACGATGCGCAGTGAGATCTTGCGCAACACGCGCGTGCCAAGCTCGCTTTCCATGGGCTTCCCCGGGTTCATCTTGTTTGTTGGGACGGGCGCATTTTGCCGCGCCATTGGGAAGCCTAGCGGCGCGCGCCCTTCCGATTCAATCCGCGCCGGTTTATACAAAAAAATGATATAATCGCGCAGCTCTCACCGGCGTCATGCTCGGCCTTGTGCCGGGCATCCACGTCTTGGCCGGACACAGGGAAGACGTGGATGGCCGGGACAAGCCCGGCCATGACGATGACCGAGCCGAAAGGAAGCCCGTACCTTGGAATTGCACCAGCTTCGCTGCTTCGTGGCGGCTGCCGAGGAACTGCATTTCGGCCGTGCCGCGCAGCGCTTGCAGATGATGCCCTCGGCGCTCGGCCGCCACATCAAGCTGCTGGAGGAGGATCTCGGGGTGCGGCTGTTCGCACGCACCACGCGCGCGGTGTCGTTGACCGAGGACGGCTCGGTGCTGCTGCGCGAGGGACGCGCGCTGCTTGGCCGCGCCGAGGCGATCGAGAACGGCTTTCGCCGCCGGCTGCGCAAGCCGCAGGCGCGGCGCTTCCGGATCGGCGCGATCGACAGCGCCGCGGCCGGCCTGCTGCCGCCGCTGCTGCGCGACCTCCGCGCGATCCATCCCGAGGTCGCCGTGCAGCTGCTGGAGGAGAAGACCATCCGGCTGCTTCCAAAACTGTTGTCGGGCGCGCTCGATCTCGCCTTCGTGCGCCCGCCGGAGCGGCCCGACCGCCGCATCGAGTTTTTTCCGCTGCTGCAGGAGACCGCCGTGGTGGCGCTGTCGCACAAGCATAAGCTGGCGCGGCGCAAGCAGATCGTGCTGCCCGACATCGCGGATCAGCCCTTGATCGTGCCGGAGCGCCGCTCGCGGCCGCACAGCCACGACCTCACGACAAAGCTGTTCGACGAGGCCGGGCTGACGCCGCGCATCCAGGAGATCGCCGACGAGAAGCAGACCATCGTCAACATGGTCGCAGCACGGCTCGGCGTCGCCATCGTGCCGCGTTGGACCGCGCGGATGGCGATCCCGGGCGTCCGCTTTGTGCCGCTGCGCCTAAAACGCGGCAGCAGCACCGGCCGCCTGCCGCTCGCCGCCGCCTGGCTGAAAGGCTCCCGCGATCCGGTCCGCGACCAGGTGATCGCGGTGCTTGAGGCAAGGTTGAAGAGTTACGCGCGGGAGGCGTGAGCGCATCTCTCCGCTCGTCATTCCGGGGCGTGCGAAGCACGAGCCCGGAATCCATCAGGCCGCATGTTCCATGGATGAATGGATTCCGGGCTCGCGCCAAGAGGCGCGCCCCGGAATGACGGGAGGATGGAGGCGTGCTCCTACCGCTGCTCCGCCCGTCCGGTCTCCGCAGCGGGAAACAGGACCGCCGCGGCAACCACGCCGGCAATCGCCCCGAACGCTGCGAGGACGAACGGGGCCGCGAATGCCGGCGTCAGATCCGTTGTCCCGAGCGTCGCGCCCAGCGCCGCAATACTGATCGCGAAGCCGGCCTGGCGGACGATCATGGTCATGGCGGACGCCATGCCGGCCTGCGCGGGCGGCGCCAGCGCTAGCGCGACGCTTCCCAATTGCGGGTTCGCCAGTGCAGCTCCAATGCCGATCGTCAGCATGCCGGCCGCGGTTGCGATGCCGCGCAGCCCGGCGTCGGCGGATAGCGCAGCGATCACGAGCAGCACATCTCCGGCAGCGATGATGCCGGAGGCGATCATGAAGAAGCGCCGCCAGCCCCATTGGGTGACGAAGCGGCCACCGAGCAACGGGACCAGCAGCATCGGCAAAGTCGCCGCAAGCAACGCCACGCCAGCCACTTCCATGCTGACATGCAGGGCGGTGCTCAGGAACAGCGGCAGATAGACCAATACCGCCCAGTAACCGAACTGGATCGCGGTCAACGAGGCCGCGACCCCGATCATCGGCGCCGTCGCGAACACGCGCGGGTCGAGCACCGGATGTGGACTGCGCCACTGCTGCCAGACGAACCCGACGGCGGTCGCCACGCCTGCGATCAGCCCGGCCGCTCTCACGATCGGCGAGGCGTCATGCCTCAACAGCGCATCGATGGCGAGGCCCAGCGAGAGTGTCAGCAGGACGACACCCACCGGATCGAGCGGGCGTCCGCCGGGCTGATGCGTCTCGGCAACGACCCGCGGCACGGCGAAGGCCAGCGTCAGGCAAAAGGGGATGTTGGCATAAAAGATCCAGCGCCAGCCGAACCACGCGGCGAGCAGGCCACCCAATGTCGGACCCAGCGCCATGGCGACGCCCGAGATCATCCCGATGGTGCCGAAGGCTCGCGCCCGCTGACGCTGATGCGGGAATGCCCCGGCGACCAGCGCAATGGCGCCTGTGCTCAGGAAGGCCGCACCGATGCCTTGCAGCATGCGTGCGGCGAGCAGCAACGGACCGCTCGTCGCCGCGCCGCAGGCAATCGACGCCAGCAGAAACACGACGTTGCCGGCCAGCATCGCGCGCCGCCGCCCGAACCGGTCCGCAAGCGCGCCCGATGCCAATAGCGCGCCGGTGAGGGCAAGGCTGTAGGCGTCGATCACCCAGGCGGAACCGGCAACGGCGAACCCGAGATCCCCGGCAATGCCCGGCATGGCGACCACGACCGCGGTCACATCGAAAAGGATCAGGAACGCGCCAAGGCCAAGAACGAGCGTGATCAGGGTCGATCGCTCTTGGGCGACGTCAGATGAGCGATCGTGCATGTCACGCTGCCTCCCAATCCCGCCCGGGGTTGTACCCGCACGAAGTCTGCCTACGCCCGTCGTGCTGACAGCGTGGTGTCAGTAGGGCCGGCTGCCTGAACCTGTTTGCGATCGGGGCGGACCAACTTGCAAAGCAAGTGTCATATTGGCCTGCTAGCGCTTCCGTTGCGGCCTGCCTGTGCGCTCCTGCGCGGAAGTGGCCTGACGCTTCGCCGGCATTCTTTGACCGGAGGGATCATGCTCCGCATCGTCACGTGTCTGACGCTTTTGATTTCCCTTCAAGCGGCCGCGGCGCAAGACAGGGCGCCGGGCGTTTCTTCACAGCCCTATTTGGGCGGATCCACTTCGCCGCCGACCGATCTGCCGTCCGGGATCGGCAGTTACTGCATCTACGAGAACCTCATCTTCTCGATTGGCTCGCCCATGTGCGTAGGCAAGACGAGCTACGTATGCGCTCCCGCGACAAATGATGCGGAGCTCGGTCAGCGGGGATATTGGTCAGCAAGACCAGCCGACCCGAAACTGACCGCGCCGGTGTGCCAGTAGACCGGCTCCCGTCTCTTCCTTGAATCGAGAACCATCCTCATCGTCGTCATCCCGGCCTACTGCGCAATTGCGCACTAGGCCGGGACGACAGCGGAATTTGAGACGTGCAGACGTGTCTCGCAACTTGCGCCACACACTCATCGTCGTCCTGGCGAAGGCCAGGACCCATTACCCCAAATCGCAATTGTTACGCGAGGCTGGGGCCGCGAGCGCGTTCATCACCGAATGCGGTGGTTATGGATCCCGGCCTGCGCCGGGACGACGGCGGAATTTAAGACGCGCAGATGCGCCACACACTCATCGTCGTCCCGGCGAAGGCTAGGACCCGTTACCCCAAATCTCGATTGTTGCGCGACGTTGGGGCCGCGATCCCGTTCATCACCGAATGCGGTGGTTACGGGTCCTGGCTTTCGCCAGGACGACGAACGGAGAGACCCCCTGCGGCTCACGCAGACGCCCTTCTGGCGGACGGTCGCCCTGGGCGACCGGCAGCCCGTTCCAAGCGCGACCGGTGCCGGGCTGGCTACCAGAAATCCTGGTCATGATCCTGGTAGCCGACGGTTCCACCGGGGCGGGTTTCCCGGGCAAAGCTGTAAACCAGGTCATCACTCTGCCGGCGCAGCTCGAATCTCTCCCGGTTTTGCGGAGCGGCCATGAGTTCCTCGTTGGTGGACTCGCGTTATGTTATAATATAACAGTTTGGCCATGGCGCATACGCACTCCCACGACGACCACCACCATCACGGCCACAGCCATCCCTACGGGCACAGCCATGGCCCCTCGGCGCATCCGGCCCAGGCCGCGCCCTGGTCGATCCTGCGCATGCCGGTGCCGGCCCGGCTGGGCGCGGCGCTCGCGGTCTCGGCCTGCCTGTGGGCCGTCGTCTGGCTGGCGATGAGGTGAATGATGGGGTCGTCTCCGCTTGTCACCTTCCGCGACGTCACGCTCGGCTATGACCGCCATCCGGCCGTGCACCATCTCAACGGCTCGGTCGAGGCCGGCGCGCTGCTCGCTGTGATCGGCCCGAACGGCGCCGGCAAGTCGACGCTGCTGCGCGGCATCGCCGGCGTGCTCAAGCCGCTGTCGGGCGTGATCGATCTCGATGGGCTCGACCACCGTGACATCGCCTATCTGCCGCAATCCGCCGACATCGACCGCACGTTTCCGATCTCGGTGTTCGATTTCGTCGGCACCGGGCTGTGGCGCGCGACCGGCTTCTTCGGCGGCATCGGCAAGGCCGCGCGCGACAAGATCCGGGCGGCCCTCGCGGCCGTCGGCCTCAACGGCTTCGAGAACCGCCCGATCGGCACGCTGTCCGGCGGCCAGATGCAGCGCATGCTGTTCGCGCGCGTGCTGTTGCAGGACGCCCGCCTGATCGTGCTCGACGAGCCGTTCAATGCGATCGATGCCAAGACCACCGCCGATCTCCTGACGCTGGTGAAACGCTGGAACGGCGAGGGGCGCACGGTGCTGGCGGCGCTGCACGACCTCGACATGGTGCGCAACAATTTCCCGGAAACGCTGCTCCTGGCGCGCGGCCCGGTGGAATGGGGACCGACCGCGGAGACGCTGACGCCGGACAATCTGACGGTCGCGATGCGGATGTGCGAGGCGTTCGACGACAGCGCCGCGGCCTGCGCGGCCGATCCGCGCTCACGGGCCGCCTGACGCCGATGCTGACCGACGCGCTGATCACGCCCTTCACCGAATTCGAGTTCATGCGCCGCGCGCTCGCGGCTGTCATCGCGCTGTCGCTTGGTGGCGCGCCGATCGGCGTGTTCCTGATGCTTCGGCGGATGAGCCTGGTCGGCGACGCCATGGCGCATGCGATCCTGCCGGGGGCTGCGATCGGCTTCCTGCTGTCCGGGCTCAACCTGTTCGCGATGACGACCGGCGGCCTGATCGCGGGCTTTGCGGTGGCGCTGCTCGCGGGCCTCGTCGCCCGCACCACCGAGCTGAAGGAGGACGCTTCGCTTGCGACCTTCTATCTGGTCTCGCTCGCGCTTGGCGTGACCATCGTGTCCATCAAGGGTACCAATATCGACCTGCTGCACGTGCTGTTCGGCAATATCCTGGCGATGGACGACCAGACCCTGCTGGTGATCGCGTTCAACGCCACGCTCACCCTCCTGGTGCTTGCGGTGATCTATCGTCCGCTGGTGATCGAATGCGTCGATCCGGTATTCCTGCGCACCGTGAGCCGGGCCGGCGCGCCGGCGCATCTCGCCTTCCTTGCGCTGGTCGTGGTCAATCTCGTCAACGGCTTCCATGCGCTCGGCACGCTGCTCGGCGTCGGGCTGATGATCCTACCCGCCGGCATCGCGCGATTCTGGTCGCGCGACATCACCACCATGATCTGCATTGCGGTCGCGAGCGCGATTGTGTCGGGCTATGCCGGGCTGGTGCTGTCGTACCAGACCCGGATTCCCTCCGGCCCCGCGATCATCCTGGTTGCGGCCGGCCTCTATATTGTGTCGCTGCTGTTCGGCAATGTCAGCGGCCTGGTTCGGCAGCTGTTTCCCGGCCGCCATCTCGAGGCGTGAGGACGATGCGGCGATTGGTTGGATTGATCGGTCTGGCACTGCTGCTGGCGAGCGGCGCGGCGCGCGCCGAGGAGCGCATCAACGTCGTCGCGAGCTTCTCGATCCTTGCCGACATGGTGCGCAATGTCGGCGGCGACAGCGTCGACGTGGTGGCGCTGGTCGGGCCTGACGGCGACGCGCACGTCTATGCGCCGACGCCGGCAGACGCCAAGAAGGTCGCCGACGCCAAGCTGCTGGTCATCAACGGCCTCGGCTTCGAGGGCTGGCTGCCGCGGCTGCTGCAGGCCTCCGGCAGCAAGGCGCCGGTGGCGGTGGCGACCAAGGGGATCATGCCGCGCAAGATGGGCGGCCATGACGATCCGCATGCCTGGCAATCGGTGGCCAATGCGAAGATCTACGTCGTCAATATTCGCGATGGGCTGATCGCCGCGGCCCCTGACCATGCCGGCGTCATCAAGGCCAATGCCGACGCCTATCTGGCGAGGCTCGAGGCGCTCGACCGCGAGGTGCACGAGGCGGTGGCGAAAATACCGGACGCGCGGCGCAAGGTGATCTCGACCCATGACGCCTTCGGCTATTTCGCCGACGCCTACGGAATTACGTTCTTCTCGCCGCTCAGCGTCTCGACCGATTCAGAGCCCAGCGCACGCGATATCGCCGCCATTATCGCCCAGATCAGGGTTGCGAAAATTCCGGCAGTTTTTCTCGAAAATATCAGCGATCCGCGCCTGATCGAGCGGATCGCGGCCGAGACCGGCGCCAAGGTCGGCGGGACCCTGTATTCGGACAGTTTGACGGCCGAAAAGGGCCAAGCACCCACTTACATTGATATGGTCAGGCACAATATAAAGGCCCTGACCAGCGCGCTCGCCAACTAGGGGCAGGGGCCTCCCTGCCGGGATTGAGCGCGGCCCCAATTCGGAGTTGTTATGGCTGAAGCTTCGCAAAAAATTCCAGTGACCGTGCTGACGGGCTATCTCGGCGCCGGCAAGACCACGCTGTTGAACCGCATCCTGTCGGAAAACCACGGCAAGAAATACGCCGTCATCGTCAACGAATTCGGCGAGATCGGCATCGACAACGACCTCATCATCGGCGCCGATGAGGAAGTGTTCGAGATGAACAACGGCTGCGTCTGCTGCACGGTGCGCGGCGACCTCGTCCGCATCATGGACGGGCTGATGAAGCGCAAGGGCAAGTTCGACGCCATCATCGTCGAGACCACCGGCCTCGCCGATCCGGCACCGGTCGCGCAGACCTTCTTCGTCGACGAGGACGTGCAGAAGAACGCCCGGCTCGATGCGGTGGTGACCGTCGCCGACGCCAAGTGGCTGAGCGACCGCCTCAAGGACGCGCCGGAAGCCAAGAACCAGATCGCGTTCGCCGACGTCATCGTGCTGAACAAGACCGACCTGGTCTCGAAAGCTGAGCTCGCCGAGGTCGAAGCCCGCATCCGCGGCATCAATCCGTACGCAAAACTGCATCGCACCGAGCGTTGCCAGGTCGGGATATCAGACGTGCTGGAGCGCGGCGCGTTCGACCTCGACCGCATCCTGGAGATCGAGCCCGATTTCCTGGAGGCCGGCGACGGTCATGACCACGATCATCACCATCACGACCACGGTCATGACCATGATCACCATCACCACGATCACGGCCACGGGCTGAAGCACTATCACGACGAGGACATGCAATCGCTGTCGCTGCGTTCGGACAAGCCGCTCGATCCGACCAAGTTCATGCCCTGGCTGCAAAACCTCGTCGCCACTGAGGGCCAGAAGATCCTGCGTTCGAAGGGCATCCTCGCCTTCACCGGCGATGACGACCGCTACGTGTTCCAGGGCGTCCACATGATGCTGGAGGGCGATCATCAGCGGAAGTGGAAGGACGGCGAGAAGCGTGAAAGCCGCGTCGTGTTCATCGGTCGCGAATTGCCGGAGCAGGCGATCCGCGACGGCTTCGAGCAGTGCATCACCACGTGATGAAAGAGTTCGACCCGGGCGAGGCCCCTTCTTCCATCGTGTCGATCACCGACCGCGTCAAGCCGCTTCCGCTCGGCGCGGCGGTCGGTTCGGTGCATTTCCTCGGCGACCGCGCGTTCTTCGTCGGCGCCGAGGAGAGCGTCGCGATCGCGACCGCGGACGGCGAGATCACGCGCACCGAGACGCATTTCGGCGCCATCCTGTGCGCGGCCTCCGACGGCAAGCGGCTTGTCACCGGCGGTGACGACGGCAAGCTGATCGCAATCGACGCCAAGGGCGAGACCTCTGTCGTTGCGACCGACGCCAAGCGGCGCTGGATCGACAATGTCGCCCTGCACGGCGACGGCACCGTGGCGTGGTCGGCGGGCAAGACCGCGTTCGTGCGCAATCCCAAGGGCGAAGAGAAAACCTTCGAAGTGCCGTCGACCGTCGGCGGGCTGGCGTTCGCGCCGAAGGGCCTGCGGCTTGCGATCGCGCATTACAACGGCGTGACCTTGTGGTTCCCGAACATGGCCGCCAATCCGGAATTCCTGGAATGGGCCGGCTCGCACCTCGCAGTCTCTTTCAGCCCGGACAACAAATTCCTGGTCACGGCGATGCACGAGGCCGCGATGCATGGCTGGCGACTCGCCGACAACCGGCACATGCGGATGAGCGGCTATCCCGGCCGCGTGCGCTCGATGTCATGGAGCGCCGGCGGCAAGGGGCTCGCGACCTCGGGCGCCGATACCGTGATCGTCTGGCCGTTCACCAGCAAGGACGGGCCGATGGGCAAGGAGCCGGCGATGCTGGCGCCGATGCCGGCGCGGGTCGCGGTGGTTGCCTGCCATCCGAAGAACGACATCATGGCGGTCGGCTATGCCGACGGTACCGTGCTGATGGTCCGGCTCGAGGATGGCGCCGAGATTCTGGTGCGCCGGAACACCGGTGCCGCGGTCTCCGCGCTGGGCTGGAATGCCAAGGGCACGCTGCTCGCCTTCGGCACGGAAGATGGTGACGCGGGCATCGTGGAAATGTAAGAGATCGCTGCATCGTTCTCGGGCGAGGAAGAATCGGCAGCGCCATGCGATTTCTCACCACATTCCAGCTCGCCGACTTCATCGATACGCTGGTCAGCCTGACGTCAGCTTTTGTGCTCGGCACACTGATCGGGGCCGAGCGGCAGTACCGGCAGCGCACCGCGGGGCTGCGCACCAATGTGCTGGTCGCGGTCGGCGCGGCCGCCTTCGTCGACCTGGCGATGCATCTGGCAGGCGCCGACGGCGCGGTGCGGGTGATCGCCTATGTGGTGTCGGGGATCGGTTTCCTCGGCGCCGGCGTCATCATGAAGCAGGGCATGGACGTGCGCGGCCTCAACACCGCGGCGACGCTGTGGGCCTCGGCCGCGGTCGGCTCCTGCGCTGGCGCCGACCTGGTGGCACAGGCGGCGGCGCTGACCGTGTTCGTGATCGCCGGCAACACGCTGCTGCGTCCGCTGGTCAACGCCATCAACCGCATCCCGCTGAACGAGAAGGCCTCGGAGGCGACCTACGAATTCAAGCTCGCCGTCACCCCCGAAGCATTGCCCGCCATGCGCGACCGCCTGGTGGAGAAGCTCGAGGCGGCGAACTATCCGGTCGCCGACGTCAACGTGGTCGAGGCCGGCGACGACTTCCTGGAGATCGTGGCGACGCTGGTCTCCACCGCGGTCGACCCCAACGAGCTGAATGCGGTGGTGGTCGATCTGCAGCATCAGCCCGGCGTGCGGCACGTGACCTGGGAAGTCAGCACCACGGATTGAGGCCGGGTTCCCGCAAGCTCTGCTCAGGAACCATGCGTCGGCCGGATCGTTGACCTCGCTGACAATCGCGGGTGAACGAGATGGCTGCGGAGCGGACCAGGCTGCGGAAGGACGTGCTGATCGCCTCCTCGCTGGTGGTGGCAGGCGTTGCCATCGCGGCGCTGTCGCTGCACGCGATCAACGCTGCCCCGCAAGAGATGGCGCAGGCGACCCAGCCGCCGCAGACAACGCCGTCACCCGAGCCGGAGAAGACAGCGCCGCCCGCGGAGTCAAAACCCGGCGGCGAGCGGCCGACCACGCCGGCGCCGGAGCCGGCGCGTCCCGACGCTGACGCGCAGAAGGCCGGCGCCAGGCCGGCGCTGCCGCCGGCGCCCGCCGAGAAGATCGCGCCGCCGATCGAGAAGAAATAGCCGAACCGCGGGCCTGCCGACGGATCTGCATTGTGACGCGTATTTGACTGATGCTGCCAATTATACGGTCTCGCCTCCGCCCTCCGCGCCCGCCATAATCTGTCGGCACACCAAACGCAGATGGGGCACTTCATGAAGATCGAGGACGTCCGGCGCACCGCCTATTCGATGCCGCTCACCAACCCGTCGTTTCCGCCGGGGCCGTACCGGTTCTTCGACCGCGAATACTTCATCATCACCTACAAGACCGACCCCGAGGCGCTGGCGGCCGTGGTGCCGGAGCCGCTCGAGGTCGCCGAGCCCGTCGTGAAGTACGAATTCATCCGCATGCCGGACTCGACCGGCTTCGGCGACTACACCGAAACCGGCCAGGTGATCCCGGTCCGCTTCAAGGGTGAGCTCGGGGCCTATACCCACGCGATGTATCTCGACGACGAGGCCCCGATCGCCGGCGGCCGCGAGCTGTGGGGATTTCCGAAGAAGCTGGCGCGGCCCAAGATCGCGGTCGAGAGCGACGTGCTGGTCGGCTCGCTGCATTACGGCTCGGTGCTCTGCGCCTCTGCCACGATGGGCTACAAGTACCACAAGGTCGATCACGACACGGTCTTGAACGCGATGAAGGCGCCGAACTTTATTCTGAAAATTATCCCGCATGTCGACGGCACGCCGCGGATTTGCGAGCTGGTGCGCTTCCATCTCGACGACATTACCTTGAAGGAGGCCTGGACAGGGCCCTCCGCGCTCGGTCTGTTTCCGCACGCACTGTGCGACGTCGCCCGCCTGCCGGTGCGCGAGGTGGTGTCGGCGCTGCACTACAAGGCGGACCTGACGCTCGGCCTCGGCTCGGTGGCCTTCGACTACATGGCGAAGTGAGCCGCTGTCATTCCGGGCCTTGCCCTTCGGGCCAGCCCGGAATGACGAGAGCCAGCCCATCTCGCCGGCTACTGTGCATGGGGTTGTTTTCGAGATTTGCCCGGAAGGCCTTTCAGCGCACCAGGACGTTCTTGAACTGCCAGGGATCGCTGGTGTCGATATCTTCCGGGAACAGTCCCGGACGATCCGTCAGCGGGGTCCAGTCGGTGTAGAAACCCTTCACCGGGCCGAGATACGGCAACTGGATTTCCAGCAGACGGTCGAAATCCATCTCGTCGGCTTCGACGATGCCCTCGTTCGGGTTCTCCAGCGCCCACACCATGCCGCCGAGCACGGCGGAGGTGACCTGCAGGCCGGTCGCGTTCTGGTAGGGCGCGAGCTTGCGGGTCTCTTCGATCGAGAGCTGCGAGCCGTACCAGTAGGCATTGTTGTCGTGGCCGAACAGCAGCACGCCGAGTTCGTCGATGCCATCGACGATTTCGTTCTCATCGAGGATGTGGTGCTTCTCCTGCATCTTCGCCGCGCGGCCGAACATTTCATGCAGCGACAGCACGGCATCGTCGGCCGGATGATAGGCATAGTGGCAGGTCGGCCGATAGATCGCCTTGCCCGATGCGTCGCGCACCGTGAAGTAATCGGCGATCGAGATCGACTCATTGTGGGTGACGAGGAAGCCGTACTGCGCGCCGCGGGTCGGGCACCAGGTGCGGACGCGCGTGTTGGCGCCCGGCTGCATCAGATAGATGGCCGCGCCGCAGCCGGCTTCGTGGGTATGCGCATTCTCGGGCATCCATTTTTCATGGGTGCCCCAACCGAGTTCGGACGGCTGCACGCCTTCGGACAGGAAACCCTCTACCGACCAGGTGTTGACGAAGACGTCAGGCTCTTTCGGCGATTTGGAGCGCTGGGTGTCGCGTTCGGCGATGTGGATGCCCTTGATACCAGCCTGCCGCATCAAGTCCGCCCATTCAGCCTTGGTCTTCGGCTTGGGGGCATTGAGCTTCAGATCGGCAGCGACATTGAGCAGCGCCTGCTTGACGAAAAACGAGACCATGCCGGGATTAGCGCCACAGCAGGAGACCGCCGTCGTCGAGCCCGCGGGGCGGGCCTTCTTGGCGGCCAACGTCACTTCGCGCAGCGCGTAGTTGGAGCGCGCTTCCGGGCCCTTCGACGAATCGAAGTAGAAGCCGAGCCACGGCTCGTTGACGGTGTCGATGTAGAGAGCGCCGAGCTCGTTGCAGAGCTCCATGATGTCGGTCGAGCCGGTATCGACCGAGAGGTTGACGCAAAAGCCCTGACCGCCGCCTTCGGTGAGCAGCGGGGTCAGCAGTTCGCGATAATTGTCCTTCGTCACGGCCTTCTGGATGAACCTGACATTCTGCTTCTCGCAATGGGCCTTGCGGCCCTCATCCTTGGGATCGATCACGGTGACGCGCGACTTGTCGTAATCGAGATGCCGCTCGATCATCGGCAGCGTGCCTTTGCCGATCGAGCCGAAGCCGATCATGACAATGGGGCCGGTGATTTTCGCGTAGATCTGCGAGGAGGGGCTCATCATTTTCTCCAGGAGAGCGCCGAGCGGCGGGTAGAGTGGATCAGGGGTTGCGTCGCTTTGCGGTGACTTCGATCTCGACCTTCATCTCGGGCCGATAGAGCCCCGCGACGATCAGCAGCGTCGCGGCCGGCCGGATCTCGCCGAGCACCTCGCCGCAGACCGCGAAATGGGCATCCGCGTTACTGACGTCAGTGAGGTAGTAGGTCGCGCGGACGATGTCGGCCATCGCGAAGCCACCCTCCTTTAGGGCAGCCTCGATGGTCTTGAAGCAGTTCCGTGACTGGCTCGTGACATCATCAGGCATGGTCATCGTGGTGTAGTCGTAGCCGGTGGTTCCGGCGACGAAGGCGAAGTCGCCGTCGATCACGGCACGGCTGTAGCCCGCGGTCTTCTCGAACGGCGAGCCGGTGGAAATCAGGCGTCGGGACATGTCGGACCTCGGCTGAAAATGGCTTTGCGCGGGGTTTACGGGCATTTTTGGCGCCCGCGCAACCCCTTCTATTCTGGGCCTTGCGGCCGGCGCTAGTGGGACTGCTGCGTGGCGTCCGGCGGCGACGGCGGCGTGCCGGTCCAGCGCCGGATCAGGATGTCCCGGACGATCATAACCGAGATCAGGACCAGCATGACCGTGGTGACGAGGCCGCGCCAACGCGGGCGCGCGCCATCGATTGCTGGAAGGTTCTCTGCCATGGCGCCCGCCTTACGCAGCGTGCGGCACGGCGAGCGGTGCCTTGCGGTTGCGGGTTGCCTTGCTCGTTGCCTTGGTCTTGGGCAGCGGTGCGCCGGTCGGCGTGATCATGCCCCAGGCGCCGTCCAGCGCGCCCTCGACCAGCTCCAGGCCGAGCAGCCGGTCGCGCTCGAAAGCCCCGGGCAGCGACAGCTCGCCGGTCCCGGCGGCGGTGAAGCCATAGCGGGCGTAATAGGGCGCGTCGCCAAGCAGGATCACCGCGCCGTGGCCGCGGGCCTTCGCGACGGCCAGCGCGCGCTGCATCAGCGCGGCGCCGACGCCGAGGCCGCGGCAGTCGTCGTCGACAGCCAGCGGCCCCAGCATCAGCGCGCTGCGGCCCCCCGCGC
The DNA here is from genome assembly GCF_049075665.1 of Bradyrhizobium sp. B120. Lineage (NCBI taxonomy): Bacteria > Pseudomonadati > Pseudomonadota > Alphaproteobacteria > Hyphomicrobiales > Nitrobacteraceae > Bradyrhizobium > Bradyrhizobium sp. B120. The sequence goes on from NZ_CP185242.1 coordinate 1,135,417, forward strand.
TGACGTGCCACAGCCGCACGGTTCCAACCAGCCGGCCGTCCTGGCGCACGGCTGCAAGGCTCAGGCCTTGGGCGGGCGCGCGTCCGTCGCGCAGGCGCTGGCAAATGCGGGCATGGCGGTTCTCGCCAAAGCAGGCATCCAGCAGCGCTTCGCGCACGACGACGTCCGAAGCCCGCTCCGCACGGATCGCGAACGGAGCGGCATTTCGGATGAGGGCAACGGGGGTGTTCCGTTTTGCAGTCATGGCACGTCAGTCCCCGCTTGCAACGGCATGTCGCACGCCGCGCAAGCGTCGTTCAGAAAAATCAAAAATGATCGGGAAGGAGCCGGCGGGGCCGGCTCCCGGTTTATCAGGCCTCGAAAAGGAGGCGGCTTAGATGTGGAAGGTCTTCAGCGGCGGAATGCCGTTGAACGCCACCGACGAGTAGGTCGACGTATAGGCGCCGGTGCCTTCGATCAGCAGCTTGTCGCCGATCTCGAGCGTCACCGGGAGCGGATACGGCAACTTCTCGTACAGCACGTCGGCGCTATCGCAGGTCGGGCCCGCGAGCACGCACGGCGTCATGTCCGCTCCGTCATGCGGGGTGCGGATGGCGTAGCGGATCGACTCGTCCATCGTCTCGGCGAGACCGCCGAACTTGCCGATGTCGAGATAGACCCAGCGCACCTCGTCCTCGTCGCTCTTCTTCGAGATCAGAACGACTTCGGTCTCGATGATGCCCGCATTGCCGACCATGCCGCGGCCCGGCTCGATGATCGTCTCCGGGATTTGGTTGCCGAAATGCTTGCGCAGCGCGCGGAAGATCGACCGGCCATACTGCAGGACCGGCGGAACGTCCTTGAGGTACTTGGTCGGGAAGCCACCACCCATGTTGACCATGGTGAGGTTGATGCCGCGCTCGGCGCAGTCACGGAACACGGTCGAGGCCATCGCGAGCGCGCGGTCCCACGCCTTCACCTTGCGCTGCTGCGAGCCGACATGGAACGAGATGCCGCACGGCTCCAGACCAAGGCGCTTGGCGAGGTCGAGCACGTCGACCGCCATCTCCGGATCGCAGCCGAACTTGCGCGACAGCGGCCACTCGGCGCCGGCGCAATCATAGAGGATGCGGCAGAACACCTTCGCGCCGGGAGCGGCGCGGGAGATCTTCTCGACCTCGGCGGCGCAGTCGACCGCGAACAGGCGAATGCCGAGCGCGAAGGCACGCGCGATGTCGCGCTCCTTCTTGATCGTGTTGCCATAGGAGATGCGGTCCGGCGTCGCACCGGCAGCCAGCGCCATCTCGATTTCCGCAACGGTCGCGGTGTCGAAGCAGGAGCCGAGCGAGGCGAGCAGCGCCAGCACTTCGGGCGCCGGGTTGGCCTTGACAGCGTAGAACACGCGGCTGTCCGGCAGCACCTTCGCGAAGGTCTGGTAATTGTCGCGCACGACCTCAAGGTCGACGACGAGGCACGGCTCGGTGTCGAGACCTTCGCTGCGGCGGTGACGCAGGAATTCCTGGATACGTTCGGTCATGGCACTCTCCAACGGCCCCAGCGACGGGGTCCGCATCAACGTGACGTCGGATAAGAATGCTCTGGCCGCATTGCGCGATGGAGGCGCAACGAAAGCCAAAAGACTCAAACCAGACTGTGCTGCCGTGGATTGGTTGGGAGAGTTTCCCGCCCGCACACCTGGCAATGAAGGACAAGCCTTTTCAGTAGCCCGCGCCGGCGTTGGACTGCCGGTAGAGACCAAAAAAGCCCGATCCGTCGTTGCTTTAAGTCGCGTCCCCCGTTGAGAGCGGGGTGCGCCGGTTCGCCTCCGGCTGCCAGTCACGGTTGCAAAGAGTGGTGAGACCTTCAACGGCATCCCTGGAGAGGGAGGCTGGCCGCCTCGTGTCCTGATGGACGTAAGCGACCCTCGGTTCTTCCACCCCTTGGCGGCTGTCCGGCCTCTTGTCCGGATACCTACCGACTGACACACGACCACAGGCACGTGCGAAATTGGGCAAGGCAGGAAATAAGTCTTTTGAATTCGCTTCGCAAGAATTTTTTTGCGATCGCGACAAATTTCCCTAACGCGTGCTTGCGATCTCGCGCGCAGCAGGCGTTGAAGATGAACGGCTGTTAAGAATGACTAACGAAGCGTGTGCGTTTAAGCCCTGTGCCGCAGCGCTTTCTTGAATCGCTTCAGATCACGCGCGGCGCGTGAACGGCTCGACGCGCTGAGCTGCGCGGATGAAGGCGATCATGATCAGGACGCCGATGCCGAACAGCACGGCCTGCAGGATGTGCGCGCCGAAATCACCGAGCCCGAGCGCGATCGCGATCGCCCAGCCGCCGGCGAACGCCGCGCCGAATACTTCCGCGCCGATCAGGATCGCCGCCGAAATCACGGTGATGACGCTCGGCCAGAGGATCCGGCTGGTGCCTGCGGTGGAGGGCTGCATGGTCATGGAATAGGTCCTGTTCAGGGGCGCAATCTCTCCGAAAAGTGCCCATCTATCAAGCGCAAAAGGCCCAAAAATGCCGTATCGCGTGATATAGATTAGGCCGCATTTTCAAGGCGAAAAACGGGATATTCGATGTCAGAAACCAGCGCAGACGTTCACGCCAACCCCCTCCTGAAGGCATGGCAGACGCCGCTCGAGACGCCGCCCTTCGCCGAGATCAAGCCGGAGCATTTCCTCCCTGCCTTCGAGCAGGCCTTCGCCGACCATTCGGCTGAAGTGGCTGCGATTACCCATGATCCGGCGCTGCCGGACTTCGACAACACGATCACGGCGCTGGAGCGCTCGGGCAAGCTGCTGTCGAAGGTCTCGGCGGTGTTCTACGACCTGGTCTCGGCCCATTCGAGCCCTGCGATCCTGGAGATCGACAAGGAGGTGTCGCCCCGGATGGCGCGGCACTGGAATCCGATCATGATGAACGCTGTGCTGTTTGGCCGCATCGCCATGCTGCACGAGAAGCGCGCCTCGCTCGGCCTGACCGGCGAGCAGATGCGGCTCCTGGAGCGCACCTACACCCGCTTCCACCGCTCCGGCGCCGGGCTCGACGACGCCGCCAAGGCCCGCATGGCCGCGATCAACGAGCGCCTCGCCCAGCTCGGCACCTCGTTCAGCCACCATCTGCTCGGCGACGAGCAGGAGTGGTCCATGGAGCTCGGCGAGGGCGATCGCGCCGGCCTCTCCGACACATATGTGGCGGCCGCCAAGGCTGCGGCGGAAGAGCGCGGCAAGGGTGGCAAGGCGATCGTGACGCTGTCACGCTCCTCGGTCGAGCCGTTCCTGCAGAGCTCGTCGCGGCGCGACCTGCGCGAGAAGGTCTACAAGGCCTTCACGGCGCGCGGCGACAATGGCAACGCCAACGACAACAACGCGACCATCGTGGAGATCCTCTCGCTCCGCGAGGAGACCGCGAAGATCCTGGGCTTCCCGACCTACGCCGCCTATCGCCTGGAGGATTCCATGGCCAAGACGCCGGAGGCGGTGCGCGGCCTGCTGGAGCGGGTCTGGAAGCCGGCACGGGCGCGGGCACTCGCCGACCGCGATGCGCTGCAGGCGCTGATCGCTGAGGAGGGCGGCAATTTCACCCTGGCGGCCTGGGACTGGCGCTACTACGCCGAGAAGCTGCGCCAGGCCAAAGCCAATTTCGACGATTCCGCGATCAAGCCCTATCTGGTGCTCGACCACATGATCGAGGCCGCGTTCGACTGCGCCACCCGCCTGTTCGGCGTCACCTTCGCCGAGCGCAAGGACGTGCCGGTGTGGCACCCGGATGTTCGGGTGTGGGAGGTCAAGGGCCGCGACGGCCAGCACAAGGCGCTGTTCTATGGCGACTACTTCGCGCGGCCCTCGAAGCGCTCCGGCGCCTGGATGACCTCGCTGCGCGACCAGCAGAAGCTCGACGGCGACGTCGCGCCACTGGTCATCAATGTCTGCAATTTCGCCAAGGGCGCCGACGGCGCGCCCTCGCTGCTGTCGCCCGACGACGCGCGGACCTTGTTCCACGAGTTCGGCCATGGCCTGCACGGCATGCTCTCGAACGTGACCTATCCGTCGCTGTCGGGGACATCTGTGTTCACCGACTTCGTCGAGCTGCCCTCGCAGCTCTACGAGCACTGGCAGGAGCGGCCCGAGGTGCTGCAGCGCTTCGCACGCCACTACCAGACCGGGGAGGCGCTGCCGGACGACCTGCTCAAGCGCTTCCTCGCCGCGCGCAAGTTCAACCAGGGCTTTGCCACCGTGGAGTTCGTCTCCTCGGCGCTGGTCGATCTCGAATTCCACACCCAGCCGGCGGCGGCGAGCCGCGACGTCCGCGCCTTCGAGCAGAAGGAGCTGGAGAAGATCGGCATGCCCGCGGAGATCTCGCTGCGGCACCGGCCGACCCAGTTCGGCCACATCTTCTCCGGCGACCACTATGCGTCCGGCTACTACAGCTACATGTGGTCGGAGGTGATGGACGCCGACGCGTTCGGCGCCTTCGAGGAGGCCGGCGACATCTTCGATCCCGCGACCGCCAAGCGGCTGCATGACGACATCTATTCGTCGGGCGGCTCACGCGATCCCGAGGAGGCCTATGTCGCGTTCCGCGGCCGCGAGCCCGAGCCGGACGCGCTGTTGCGCCGCCGTGGCCTGCTCGAGACGCCTGAGGCGGCCTGAAGGTGCGGCAGTCCCTGAAGTGCCTGATCGCCGGGCTCGCGGTTGCTGTGTCCGTCGTGCTCGGCACGGCGGCCGCCGAGGCCCATCCGCATGTCTGGATCGTGGCCAAAAGCGAGCTGATCTACGCGCCCGACGGCACCATCACGGGGGTCCGCCACGCCTGGACCTTCGACGACATGTTCTCGACCTATGCGCTGCAGGGCATCGAGACCAAGGTGAAGGGCGCCTACAGCCGCGAGGAGCTGGCGCCGCTAGCGCAGACCAATGTCGAGTCGCTGAAGGAATACGCCTACTTCACCTTCGCCAAGGGCGACGGCAAGAAACAGAAGTTCACCGAGCCGGTCGACTACTTCCTCGAATACAAGGATTCGGCGCTGACACTGCACTTCACCCTGCCGGTGAAGACGCCGTTCAAGGCCAGGCAGCTGTCGCTCGAAGTGTTCGACCCGACCTATTTCATCGACTTCCAGTTCGCGGAGAAGGAGCCGGTCAAGCTGGTCGGCGCCGCGGCCGAGTGCAAGATGCAGTTCGAGCGGCCGAACGACGGCACCGCCGCCGCGCAGAAGCTCGGCGAGCAGAACTTCCTCGACGGCAGTGCCGGCAATTTCGCGATGATGTTCGCCAACAAGATCACGGTGGATTGCCCATGACGCCGATCGCCTCCCGCGTGATGCGTGGTTTGGCCGTGTCCGCTGCCGTGCTGGCGACGTTCGCGGTGCTCGATGGCGCCGTCCATGCGCTGCTGGCGCAAAATCCGTTCGGCGCGCCGCGCACAGCGGAGCCACAGGGCGGGATCGTCGGCTGGCTCTTGGCCAAGCAGTCGGAGTTTTACCGCGAGATGTCGGCGACCATCCGCGCCGCGAAATCCGACGGCTCTGCTGTCTGGACGCTGCTCGCGATCTCCTTTGCCTACGGGATCTTCCATGCCGCCGGCCCCGGCCATGGCAAGGCGGTGATCTCGTCCTACATGGTCGCCAATCGCGAAACCGCGCGGCGCGGCATCGTGCTGTCGTTCGCCTCGGCGCTGATGCAGTCGCTGGTCGCGGTTCTCATCGTCGGCGTCTGCGCCTGGCTGCTCAGCGCGACGGCGAAGACCATGTGCGGGGCGGAGAAGGCGATTGAGATCGCCAGCTACGCGTTGATCGCGGCGTTCGGCGCCCGGCTGGTCTGGGTCAAGGGCGGCGGTTTCCTCCGCGCGCTCCAGCTGCCGCGGCCGGCGCTGGCGATGGCCGGCGTGCAGCAGCACGATCACGACCACCATGATCACGATCACCACGACCATGGCCACGAGCACCATGATCGTCACGCGCATGACGATCATGGCCATCATCATGATCACGGCCACGATCACGGGCATGACGCGGAGCACGTCCATGACGAGCATTGCGGCCATTCGCACGGGCCGACGCCGGCTGAACTCGCCGGTCCCGGCGGCTGGCGGCGCGGCTTGGGTGCGATCCTCACGGTCGGGATCCGGCCGTGCTCGGGCGCGATCCTGGTGTTGGTGTTCGCGCTGGCGCAGGGCCTGTTCTGGGCCGGCATTGCCGCGACCTTCGTGATGGGCCTCGGCACCGCCATCACGGTGGCAGCAATCGCGCTGGTCGCGGTGTCGGCGCGTGGCGTGGCCGAGCGGCTGAGCGCGGCGCGTGACGGTGGCGGCATGGTGATCATGCGCGGCCTGGAGTTTGCCGCCGCAGGCCTCGTGCTGTTGTTCGGGCTTGGGCTGCTGTTCGGCTATGTCGCGGCCGAACGGGCGACGTGCCTTTGAAGTGACTTGTCTTACCCTCCCCTGGAGGAGGAGGGTCGCTACGCATGAAGCGCAGCGAAATGCGTAGCGGGGTGGGGTGACGGTCTTCCCGCGTCCGACAGCGCCCGAGCTGAGAGATCACCCCACCCCGGTTCGCCCCTCGCTTCGCTCGTCTCGATCCGACCCTCCCCCTCCAGGGGAGGGTGAGCGCACTCAACTCGTCAGATACCCCCTGATCGCCGGCAGGAAGAAGATCGCGATGTTGATCGCAAAGCCGATGCTCCAGAGGATTGAGCGCAGCGTCGGACGGTTGCCGATATAGGTGAAGACGTAGGCGATCCGCACGATCAGGAACAGCACCGCGAGTTCGTCGATCAGCCGCAGCGGGCCGACGCGGAATTCGGCGAGCAGCACGGCGAAGGCGAAGAACGGGAAGGCCTCGATGCCGTTCTGGTGGGCGCCGAGTGCGCGCGAGCGGATCGGGTCGTCGTAGAAATCCGGATCGCGCGGTTTCGAATTGTCAAAACCGCGGATGCCGGCCCATTTCACCGATACGATCGTCAGCAGCGAGAGCAGCAGCGTCCCGAAGACGCACCATTCGGCGATCGTCATGGTTCCTCCCGATTCACGGAGAGGAACGTAGCCAACCGGCACTCGGCTTGACAAGGTTGGAGCAACGCGCGAAGCCCAAAGCCCCCAAGCGAAGGACTTTAGGCGCAACGCCATCATGAGCACGGTGATCCCCTTCGAGAGCGCGAAGCCTACCGCGGCGCCGAAGCCAGAACGCGTCGGCGTGCTCCTGGTCAATCTCGGCACGCCGGATACGGCGGATGCCGCGGGCGTGCGGGTCTATCTAAGGGAATTCCTGTCCGATCCGCGGGTGATCGAGAACCAGGGCCTGCTGTGGAAGCTGATCCTCAACGGCATCATCTTGCGCGTCCGCCCGGCCCGCAAGGCGCGCGACTATCTGAAGATCTGGAACACCGAGAAGAACGAGTCGCCGCTGAAGACCATCACGCGCTCACAGGCCGAAAAGCTCGCGGAGGCGATTGCCGATCACGACCACGTCGTGGTCGACTGGGCGATGCGCTACGGCAATCCCTCGATCAAGGAACGCATCGAGGCGCTGGCGGCGCAGGGCTGCGGCCGGCTGCTGGTGGTGCCGCTCTATCCGCAATATTCCGCTGCGACGTCTGCGACGGTCTGCGACGAAGCGTTTCGCGTGCTGGCCGGCATGCGCGCGCAGCCGATCCTGCGGGTAACGCCGCCTTACTACGACGACCCTGACTACATCGAGGCGCTCGCGGTCTCGATCAATGACCATCTCGCGACGCTGCCGTTCCAGCCCGAGATCATCCTCGCATCGTTCCACGGCATGCCGAAGGCATATGTCGACAAGGGCGATCCCTATCAGGCGCAGTGCATTGCCACGACCGACGCGCTGCGCAAGCGGCTCGGGCTCGATGCCAACAGGCTGATCCTTACCTTCCAGTCGCGCTTCGGCAATGCCGAGTGGCTGCAGCCCTATACCGACAAGACGGTCGAGAAGCTGGCCAAGGACGGCGTGCGGCGAATTGCCGTGGTGACGCCCGGCTTCTCCGCCGATTGCCTGGAGACGCTGGAGGAGATCGCGCAGGAGAATGCCGAGATCTTCCGGCACAATGGCGGCGAGCAGTTCGCGGCCATCCCCTGCCTCAACGACAGCGATGGCGGCATGGACGTGATCCGCCAGCTCGTGTTGCGCGAGCTTCAGGGCTGGATCTAGCAAGGCTTGATCCAAGCAGGCTGGATCTGATTGTTAACGATCCGTGACGCCGGACACCGCGGTTCGTTCAGCCTTGCTGCATCCGCGTTCAGCTTGCGTGCATCTGGCAGTCCGACAGCCGCTTCCTATGTGCTAGAGAGAACAACAGCCGGCTGAACCGGCGGAGCGGTCCTGCCGACCAATGCACGACCGTGCCTGGCGACGGTCTCGCGGGTCTCGCGGTGCCTTGGAGGACTTTATGACTGGCTTCGACATTTTCGCGATCGCGCTTGTTCTTCTCGTCATCGTCACGCTGTTCGCCGGGATCAAGACCGTCCCGCAGGGTTATGACTGGACCATCGAGCGGTTCGGCAAATACACCCGCACGCTGTCGCCCGGCCTCAATCTGATCGTGCCGTATTTCGATCGCATCGGGCGCAAGATGAACATGATGGAGCAGGTGATCAACATCCCCGAGCAGGAGGTGATCACCAAGGACAACGCCACCGTGACGGTGGACGGCGTCGCGTTCTTCCAGGTGTTCGATGCCGCGAAGGCGAGCTACGAGGTCGCCAATCTCAACCAGGCCATCATCGTGCTGACCATGACCAACATCCGCTCGGTGATGGGCTCGATGGACCTCGACCAGGTGCTGTCGCATCGCGACGAGATCAACGAGCGGCTGCTGCGGGTGGTCGACGCGGCGGTGTCGCCGTGGGGCCTCAAGGTCAACCGCATCGAGATCAAGGACATCGTGCCGCCAGCCGACCTCGTCGAGGCGATGGGCCGGCAGATGAAGGCCGAGCGCGTCAAGCGCGCCGACATTTTGCAGGCCGAAGGCCAGCGGCAGTCCGAGATCCTGCGCGCCGAGGGCGCCAAGCAGGGCCAGATCCTGCAGGCCGAAGGCCGCAAGGAGGCTGCGTTCCGCGACGCCGAGGCGCGCGAGCGCTCCGCCGAAGCCGAGGCGAGAGCCACCCAGATGGTCAGCGATGCCATCGCCAAGGGCGACGTCGCCGCGCTGAACTACTTCATCGCCGACAAGTACATCAAGGCGTTCGGGCAATTGGCTGATTCGCCGAACCAGAAAGTACTGATGCTGCCGATCGAGGCGACCAGCATCCTCGGCTCGCTCGCCGGCATTGGCGAGATCGCCAAGGCCACCTTCGGCGAGAGTGCCGCATCGGCCGCGGCTGCCGCGCGGCGCGGCTCGGTGCCGCCGGCAGGTCCAACGCCGCCACCGCCGGTGCCGCCGCAGCGGTAGAGGGCGTGACAATGATTGCCTCGGCGCACTCCGTTCACCTCTCCCCTTGTGGGAGAGGTCGGGTTGCATCGCTAGATGCAATCCGGGTGAGGGGTCTCTCTCCGCGGAGAGACTGTCACCCCTCACCCCAACCCCTCTCCCACAAGGGGAGAGGGGCTTCAGACCGTTGAGAGGTCACGTCATGGCCGAGATGTTTTCGACACTGGGTACCTGGAACTGGCTGATCTTCGGCTTCATCCTGATGGCGCTGGAGCTCGCAGCGCCCGGCGTCTTCCTGTTCTGGCTCGGGCTCGCGGCGCTGCTGGTCGGGCTGCTGTCGTTCGTCTTCACGCCGTCCTGGCAGACGCAGCTCCTGATGTTCGCGGTGTTCGCCGCGCTCGCGGTGCCGGCGTGGCGGCATTTTGCCAGGGGTGCGACCGAGGCGAGCAGGACCAATCCATTCCTCAACCGCCGCAACGAAGCCCTGGTCGGCCGCGAATTCACGCTGGAGAAGCCGATCGTCGATGGGGCGGGCACGGTGCGGATCGACGACACGGTCTGGCGCGTCGCCGGCCCCGATGCGCCGGCCGGCAGCCGGGTGAAGGTGGTCCGCGCCGATGGCGCCAGCCTGACGGTGGCGGCGGTCTAGCTTTGTCGGGTGACGCTCTTGTTTGTCACCTCTCCCCGCTTGCGGGGAGAGGTCGACGCGCTCTTGCGCGGCGGGTGAGGGGGTACAGGTCTCAACTATCGGCTCGCTCGCGGAGGGAGCCCCTCACCCCAACCCTCTCCCCGTAAGAACGGGGAGAGGGAGAGAACTAGCGCTTGCTCCAGCGCTCGGCGAAGCGACTGAGCGGCGTGAAGGTCGCAAACAGCTCGCGGCCGAGCGCGGTGAGGCCGTAACCATCGTCCGTCAACTCGACGAAGCCTGCCTCGCGCAGCTCGGTCAACCGCGTCTGCAGGATCGTCGGCGAGGCCTCGTCGCAGGCGGTGCGCAGCGCGCGCGAGGTCAGCGCGCCCTCGCGCAGCTCCCAGAAGATGCGCAAGGTCCAGCGCCGCCCGAGCAGATCGAGCAGCGCCATGATCGGGCGGCCGGTCCGCGAGCCGCGGACGCCGGGTTTTGCGGTCGGAGCCTGCTTTGCCATGTCGCTAGTCCCTCTCGAATCTCGCTTGCGCAAATCTCTCTTGCGTCTCTCGCTACAGATATTGTAGCGTTTCGCTACAGTAAATGTAGCAAAGAGATCAGCCTATGTCACGCATCGCGCCGATCGATCCGCCTTACGCAGCGGACGTTCAACAGCATTTCGACCGCATCATGCGCGGCAAGCCGCCGCTGGTGCTGTTCCGCACGATGGCGGGGCACCCGCGCGCCTGGGAGAAGTTTCGCGGCGGCAGCCTGCTCGACCGCGGGCCGCTGCCCTTGCGGGCGCGCGAGATCGTGATCGACCGCACCTGCGCGCTCAATGCCTGCGAATATGAATGGGGCGTGCATGTCACCGCGTTCGGCGCCGCCGCCGAGCTGTCGGAGCAGCAGGTCCACGCCACCGTGCGCGGTGCGGCCGACGCCGACTGCTGGTCGCCGGCCGAACAGGCGATGATCGCCGCGGTCGATGCGCTGCATGCGCGCGCGACGCTGAGCGACGCGGAATTCGCCGCGCTGTCGTCGCATTATGATGAGGATCAGATCCTGGAGATCATCCTGCTGTGCGGCTTCTACCGCACCGTCTCCTACCTCGCCAACGCGCTGGCCCTGCCGCTGGAGGAAACCGCGGCGCGGTTTCCAAGGTAGTCGTCATTCCGGGGCTCGCCGCTTCGCGTCGCCCTCAGATGCGCAATTGCGCATCGGGGAATGACAATTACGCCACGCCGGCGCGCAGCAGATCGTGCAGATGGATGATGCCGACCGGCTTCTTCGCATCGGTCACGATCAACGTCGTGATCTTCGAGGCGTTGAGCAGTTCCAGCGCCTCGCCGGCCAGCGTGTCGCGGCTGATCGTCTTCGGGGTCTTGGTCATGACCTCGTCGACCGACAGCGTCAAAAGGTCGGGGCGCGTCAGCTGCCGGCGCAGATCGCCGTCGGTAACGATGCCGACGAGATGGCCGTGGCGGTCGACGATGCCGACGCAGCCAAAGCCCTTCGAGGTCATCTCGACCAGCGCGTCCGACATCTTGGTGCCGAGCGGCTTCAGCGGCAGCGCCTCGCCGCTGTGCATCAGGTCGCGGGCAAATTTCAGCAGCGCGCCGAGCTTGCCGCCCGGATGCAGCACGCTGAAATCGGTCGAGGTGAAGCCGCGGCCTTCGAGCAGCGCGATCGCCAGCGCATCGCCGAGCGCCAGCATCATCAGCGAGGACGTCGTCGGCGCCAGATTGTGCGGGCAGGCCTCGCGCGCCTTCGGCAGCGTCAGCTGCACGTCGGCCGCCTTGCTCAGCGTCGAGTCCTTGTCGGCGGTCATCGCGATCAGCGGGATGCCGAAGCGCGCGGCATAGGCGATCAGATTGCGCATCTCCGGCTGCTCGCCGGACCATGACAGCGCCAGGATCGCATCATCGGCCGTGATCATGCCGAGATCGCCGTGGCTGGCTTCGGCCGTGTGCACGAAGAACGCCGGCGTGCCGGTCGAGGCGAAGGTTGCGGCGATCTTGCGGCCGATATGGCCCGACTTGCCGAGCCCGGTGACGATCAGCCGTCCCTTGGCCTTGCGGATCAGTTCGGCCGCCGCCGTGAACGCCGCGCCGAGGTCGGACTTGAGCGCCGCAGAGAGCGCAGCGACGCCGCTTGCTTCGGCATCGAGGGTGCGGAGTGCCGACTGAACGGCGCCGTCATCGGGGCCGGATGATTTGGTCATCGGCGGTTTCGGTTTGGCCATTTCGGATTCCAGGGGAGGGTTTTGCACCCGGGCGTCTCCCTTAGCACGTTCGATTCCGCGATGCGACGCGCGGCGGCGGATCCTCAACGGCTCATTAACCATAATTGTTTTAACTCCATTAACGACGTTTTTCGCCGCCCGGCGGGATGCGTACGTCAAGTGCATGAATTCGTTGGAGTATTTCCATCGTGTGGCGGCGGCCAGCAAGCGGCCCAAATCGGCGCGGATGCTTCGTTCGCGTGGTTTTGCCATGCCTTTTGCTGACTCCAGCGCTGACCGCGACGACCGGGCTCGCCAACGCCCAGACCGTGACGCCGGATCTGTTCAGCCCGAACCGGCAGAGCCAGGTGATCACCCAGGATTCGCCGCTGCGCCGGACCACGGCCGATGCCACGGATCCGCTCAACGGCTTGAGGCTGCCCGACGCCGATCCTGCCCGGCGTGCCTCGTCGTCGTCGACATCAACCACCGACCGCGTCGGACAGGTCCCGACCTACGGTCTTCCCGCCGCCAACGGCGCCGCGACGTCAGGCTATGACTCGCTCAACCGGAAGCGCCTGAAGCCGAAATATTATCCAGGCCAGGCCAAGCCGAAGCCGCCGCCGGGACCCGGCTCGCCGGTGCCGACGCCACAGCCGTTGACGGCGGCCGGGCAGTTGCGACTGTCGATCCCGCCGTCGGAGACCGCCAGCAAGCCGCCGGTGCCGCCTGCGATGGCCGGCACCATCGTCGGCCAGCCGCCGCGCAGGCGGCTCAAGATCGACGACGATCCGTTCGGTGCGGTCGGCGACTACGCCGGCTCGTTCATGGTCAAGACCGCGGTCGAGGTGATGGCGGGCTACGACACCAACCCGGGTCGCTTGAATTCGCCGCAGGGCAAGGCGTTCTACATGGTCGCGCCGGAATTCGTCGCGATGTCGGACTGGGAGCGCCACGCCGTCGTTGCCGATCTGCGCGGCTCGTTCACCGGCTACGGCTCCCAGCTCGCGCAGATTGACGGCACGCCGCTGTCGGCGCCGCTCGACGTCGACCGTCCGAGCTTCACCGGCCATATCGACGGCCGTCTCGATGTGTCGAGGGATACGCATCTCACGGCGCAGGCCCGCTTGCTGGTTTCGACTGACAATCCCGGCAGCCCGAACGTGCAGGCCGGCCTCGCCAAATATCCGCTCTACTCTACGGTCGGCGGCACCTTCGGCATCGACCAGCATTTCAACCGCATGCAGGTCTCGCTCGGCGCCACCGTCGACCGCACCGACTACCAATGGTCGAAGTTGACCGACGGCACCTCGTCGTCGAACGACGACCGCAACTTCTCGCAATATGGCGGCATCGGCCGCGTCAGCTATGAGCTCAATCCGGCGGTGAAGCCCTTCATCGAGGTGCAGGGCGACAGCCGCGTCCACGATCTCCATCTCGACCGCGCCGGTTTTGCGCGCGATTCATCCGGCGGCTATGCCAAGGCCGGCACCTCGTTCGAGTTCACGCGGCTGTTGTTCGGCGAGATCTCGATCGGCTACGCGATGCGCGATTACACCGACACGCGGCTCAACCGGCTCGAGGGCTTGCTGACTACGGCCTCGCTGACCTGGACCGCGACGCCGCTGACCACAGCGAAATTCTATTCCGACACCCAGCTCGGCGAGACCACGCTGCCCGGCACCTCCGGCGTGCTGTCGCGCACCTACACCGTCGAGGTCGACCACGACTTCCGCCGCTGGCTCACTGCGATCGGCAAGTTCACCTACGGTACGCTGGAGTACAAGGGCGACAACCGCAACGACACCATCTACTCGGTGTCGGCCGACCTGATCTACAAGATGACCCGCAGCCTCTGGATCAAGGGCACGGTGCGCCGCGACTGGCTGGATTCGAACCTGGCCGGACAGAGCTCGTCGTCGACGGTCGTGATGCTGGGCGTGCGGGTGCAGAACTAGCTGATTTCGCTCCCGGTGCAGTGTCACATCCAGCCGGCAGCGCGCAGCAGCTCGGGCACCTTATCGAGCGCGCCGGCCGTTGCGTTCGGCACATAGTCCGGCAAGGGCTGCCGCCCCGTGCCACGATCGATCCAGATGGTCCGAAAGCCGAGTTCGCGAGCTGCCGCGAGGTCGAGATGCGGGCTGGCGCAGATATGCAGGAGCCTGTCCTTGCCGACACCGATGGCGTTCCAGGCGTGTTGGAAGATACGCACGGACGGCTTGTAGGCTTCGGCCTGCTCGGCGGTGATGACGCGATCGATATGGCCGCCGAGTTGCGCGACGTTGCCGGCGATGATCGCATCATCGGTGTTGGAGATGATTGCAAGCTTCAAGCCCGCTGCCTTGAGGCGGCCCAGCGTCTCGACCACCTCTGGGAAAGGAGGCATCGCGCTGATCGACGATGTCAAAATCTCCGCGTGACTCGCTTCGAAGGGCAGCGCCAGCTCCGCCATCGTCAGGCGCAACGCTTCGGCACTGACGTCCTTGAAAGACATATGCGGGCGCTGCTGCTCCAGCCGATGCTCATGGCGGTCGTGGATCGCGATGAGCTCATTCGGATCGACTGCTCCTCCGCTGCGGGAAAGGATGCTGCGAACCGCAGCAGCCAGGCCTTCGTCCCATTGGATCAGCGTCCCGTAGCAATCGAAGGTCAGCCATTCCGGCCGCGGTCCTGCCAGCATCGTCCCAATTCCTCGCCATGCGCGGCGATCCTGACAGGTGGGACGGGCATGGTGAAATTAATTCAACCAATGATCTCGATTAGGAATGCAAATGGCATATCCAGCAGACGTCTCTGGAATACAGGATCGCCCGCTTTCGCGGGCGATGACGGTTCAGTGTGTGGCTGTGGTCCGGCGTGACGGCCGGAGCGCTTACCCCGGCAGGTCGGTCTTGCCCATCAGGAAGCTGTCGATCGAGCGCGCGCACTGGCGGCCTTCTCGGATCGCCCAGACCACGAGCGACTGGCCGCGGCGCATGTCGCCGGCGGAGAAGATTTTCGCGCGCGAGGTCTGGTAGTCCTGCAGGGAGGCGCGGACATTGCCGCGCTGGTCGAGCTCGATGCCCAGCGTCTTGAGCAGGCCCTCGTGCACCGGATGCACGAAGCCCATTGCCAGCAGCACCAGCTCGGCGTCGAGCGTGAACTCGGTGCCGGGCAGCGGCTTGAACTTGTCGTCGACCTTGACGCAATGCAGTTTTGTCACTCTGCCGTCGACGCCTTCGAACTTCGTGGTCAGCACGGCGTATTCGCGCACCGCGCCTTCGGCCTGGCTCGACGAGGTCCGCATCTTCAGCGGCCAGTTCGGCCAGGTCACGCCCTTGTTCTCGTGCTCGGGCGGCGCCGGCATGATCTCGAGCTGGGTCACGGACTTGGCGCCTTGCCGGAACGAGGTGCCGATGCAGTCCGAACCGGTGTCGCCGCCGCCGATCACGACGACATGCTTGCCGCCGGCGAGGATGTCGGCTGTGCCGTTCAGCGGCTCGCCGGAGACGCGGCGGTTCTGCTGCGGCAGGAAGTCCATCGCGAAGTGGATGCCGGCGAGGTCGCGGCCCGGGATCGGCAGGTCGCGCGGGGCTTCCGCGCCGCCGGTCAACGCCACGGCGTCATACTGCTTGGCGAGCTCCTGCGGGTCGATCGCACCTGGCGTCGAGCCACCCACGGCGTTGCCGTAGTGGAAGGTGACGCCCTCGGCTTCCATCTGCGCCACGCGGCGGTCGATGATGTCCTTCTCCATTTTGAAGTCGGGAATGCCATAGCGCAGCAGGCCGCCGGCCTTGGCGAACTTCTCGTAGACATGCACCTCGTGGCCGGCGCGCGCGAGCTGCTGCGCGGCGGCCATGCCGGCGGGGCCCGAGCCGATCACGGCGACCTTCTTGCCGGTCTTCTGCGCAGCGATCTCCGGCTTGAGCCAGCCATTGTCCCAGGCGCGGTCGACGATCGCGCATTCGATGGTCTTGATGGTGACCGGGTTGTCGTCGATGTTGAGCGTGCAGGACGCCTCGCACGGCGCCGGGCAGATCCGGCCGGTGAACTCGGGGAAATTGTTGGTCGAGTGCAGGTTGCGCGAGGCCTCTTCCCAGTTGCCCTGATAGACGAGGTCGTTGAAATCGGGGATCTGGTTGTTGACCGGGCAGCCCGGCGTACCCGGCGCGGTCGAGCCGGTGCCGTGGCAATAGGGGATGCCGCAATTCATGCAGCGCGCGGCCTGGTCGCGCGTGTCCTTCTCGCTCAGCGGAATGACGAACTCGTTGAAGTTCTTGAGCCGATCGGCGACCGGCTCGTACTTGCGGTCATGCCGCTCGATCTCGAGAAAACCTGTGATCTTACCCATTGAAACCCGATGCCCCTGCATCTCAGTTGTCCGTCATTCCGGGCTGCGCCGCGAGGCACAGACCCGGAGGTCTCGAAGTGGTCTGGCGAGATTCCGGGCTCGCGCCAATGGCGCGCCCCGGAATGACGCCCGGTGATACTACGCGCCGATCGCGATCTTCGGCTCGGCGTCGGCGTTGGCCTTCATTTCCTTCAGCGCGCGGCGGTACTCCACCGGCATCACCTTGCGGAATTTCGGCAGCCAGCCCTTCCAGTCGGCGAGGATCTCGGCCGCCTTCTTCGAGCCGGTCAGCTTGGCGTGACGCGTAATCAGGACGTGCAGCCGCTCCACGTCGGAGTCGAGCAGGTTCTGGAACACGTCGACCCGGCCATGCGCCTCGAGATCGCCGGAGTGGTGGTAGGTGTCGGCGTTGATCATCTCCTCCGACAGCACCGGCTCGAGCTCGACCATCGAAAGATTGCAGAGCTTGTTGAAGTCGCCGCTCTCGTCCAGCACATAGGCGATGCCGCCCGACATGCCGGCCGCGAAGTTGCGTCCGGTCTTGCCGAGCACCACCACGATGCCGCCGGTCATGTATTCGCAGCAATGATCGCCGGCGCCTTCGACGACCGCGACCGCGCCTGAGTTGCGCACCGCGAAGCGCTCGCCGGCGATGCCGCGGAAGTAGCACTCGCCCGCGATCGCGCCATACATCACGGTGTTGCCGACGATGATCGATTCCTCCGGCACGATGCCGGAGTTCTTCGGCGGCTTGACGATGATGCAGCCGCCCGAGAGGCCCTTGCCGACATAGTCGTTGCCTTCACCCTCGAGCTCGAAGGTGACGCCCTTGGCGAGCCAGGCGCCGAACGCCTGTCCCGCCGTGCCCTTCAGGCCGACATGGATGGTGTCGAGCGGCAGGCCGGCATGGCCGTAGATCTTGGCCACCGCGCCCGACAGCATCGCGCCGGCGGAACGGTCGGTGTTGTTGATCTCTTCCTCGATCTTGACCGGCGCACCTCGATCGAGCGCGGCCTGTGCCTGCTCGATCAGCCGGCGGTCGAGCACGGCGTTCAGATGGTGGTTCTGGCTCTCCGAGTGATAGATCGTCCGGCCCTTCTCCTCCTTCTGCCGCACGAACAGCTTGGAGAAGTCGAGGCCCTTGGCCTTCCAGTGCGAGACCAGCGCGGTCTGGTCCAGCATCTGGACCTGGCCGACCATCTCGTCGAACGTCTTGTAGCCGAGCTGCGCCATGATCTCGCGCACTTCCTCGGCGACGAAGAAGAAGTAGTTGATGACGTGCTCGGGCTGGCCGGTGAAGCGCTTGCGCAGCACCGGATCCTGGGTCGCAACCCCGACCGGGCAGGTGTTGAGGTGGCACTTGCGCATCATGATGCAGCCCGCCGCGATCAGGGGCGCAGTGGCGAAGCCGAACTCGTCGGCACCGAGCAGCGCGCCGATCACGACGTCACGGCCGGTGCGGAAACCGCCGTCGACCTGGACCGCGATACGGCTGCGCAGCCGCTGGCGCACCAGCGTCTGATGGGTTTCGGCAAGGCCGATCTCCCATGGCGAGCCGGCATGCTTGATCGAGGTCAAGGGCGAGGCACCGGTGCCGCCCTCGAAGCCCGCGATGGTGACATGGTCGGCGCGCGCCTTGGCGACACCGGCGGCAACCGTGCCGACGCCGACTTCCGACACCAGCTTGACCGAGACCTGGCCGTCGGGATTGACGTTCTTGAGGTCGTAGATCAGCTGGGCGAGGTCTTCGATCGAGTAGATGTCGTGGTGCGGCGGCGGCGAGATCAGGCCGACGCCCGGCGTCGAATGCCGCACGCGCGCGATCGTCGCGTCGACCTTGTGGCCGGGCAACTGGCCGCCTTCGCCGGGCTTGGCACCCTGCGCCATCTTGATCTGCATCATGTCGGAGTTGACGAGATATTCCGTCGTCACGCCGAACCGGCCGGAGGCGACCTGCTTGATCGCCGAGCGCATCGAGTCGCCGTTGGGCAGCGGCTTGAAGCGGTCGGATTCCTCGCCGCCTTCGCCGGTGTTCGACTTGCCGCCGATCCGGTTCATCGCGATCGCGAGCGTGGTGTGCGCCTCGCGCGAGATCGAGCCGAACGACATCGCGCCGGTCGAGAAGCGCTTGACGATGTCCTTGGCCGGCTCGACGTCCTCGAGCTTGATCGGCTTGCGCTTGTCGTCCTCGGCGCTCCTGATCCGGAACAGGCCGCGCAGCGTCAGTAGACGCTCGGACTGCTCGTTGAGGATCTTGGCGAACGCCCGGTAGCGCTCCAGCGAGTTGCCGCGCACGGCATGCTGCAAGGTCGAGACCGATTCCGCGGTCCAGGCATGGTCTTCGCCGCGGGTGCGGTAGGCATATTCGCCGCCGACATCGAGCGCGCTCTTGTAGATCTGGCCGTCACCGAACGCATCGGTGTGGCGCCGCACGGTCTCCTCGGCGATCTCGCCGAGGCCGACGCCCTCGATCCTTGTGTGGGTGCCGGCGAAATACTTGGCGACGAAGTCCGCCTTGAGGCCGACCGCGTCGAAGATCTGCGCGCCGCAATAGGACTGGTAGGTCGAGATGCCCATCTTGGACATCACCTTGAGCAGGCCCTTGCCGATCGACTTGATGTAGCGCTTGACGATCTCGTAGTCGTCGAGCGCGCCGGGCAGCCGGTCCTTCATCGCGAGGATGGTCTCGAACGCGAGATAGGGGTTGATCGCTTCGGCGCCGTAGCCGGCGAGGCAGGCGAAGTGATGCACTTCGCGCGGCTCACCGGATTCCACGACGAGGCCGACCGAGGTGCGCAGGCCGGTGCGGATCAGATGATGATGCACGGCGGCGCAGGCCAAAAGCGACGGGATCGGAATCCGGTCGGTGCCGGTCATGCGGTCCGACAGGATGATGATGTTGATGCCCTCGCGCACCGCGCCCTCGGCGCGCGCGCAGAGCTCGTCGAGCACCTGCTCCATGCCCGCCGCGCCGAAGCCGGCGTGGAAGGTGGTGTCGAGCGTGCGCGACTTGAAGTGGGTCTCGGGAACGTCGGAGATCGAGCGGATCTTCTCGAGATCGGCATCGGTCAGGATCGGCTGCCGCACTTCGAGGCGCTGGGTCGAGGCGACGCCCTGCAGGTCGAACAGGTTCGGCCGCGGCCCGATGATCGAGACGAGGCTCATCACGATCTCTTCGCGGATCGGGTCGATCGGCGGGTTCGTGACCTGGGCGAAGTTCTGCTTGAAGTAGGTGAACAGCTGCTTCGGCTTGTCCGACAGCGCCGAGATCGGCGTGTCGTTGCCCATCGAGCCGGCTGCTTCCTCACCGGTGGCCGCCATCGGCGTCATCAGGATCGTGATGTCTTCCTGGCTGTAGCCGAACGCCTGCTGGCGATCGAGCAGCGGCAGGTTGGAGCGCACGCCCTTGGCCGGCGCATCCGGCAGCTCCTCGAGCTGGATCTGGGTGCGGTGCAGCCAGTCATTGTAGGGATGGCTCTTGGCGAGGTCGGCCTTGATCTCGTCGTCGGGAATCAGGCGGCCCTGCTCGAGGTCGACGAGCAGCATCTTGCCGGGCTGCAGCCGCCACTTGGTGACGATCTGGTCCTCCGGAATCTTCAGCACGCCCATTTCGGACGCCATCACGATGCGGTCGTCCTTGGTGACGAGGTAGCGCGCCGGGCGCAGGCCGTTGCGGTCGAGCGTCGCGCCGATCTTGCGGCCGTCGGTGAAGGCGATCGCGGCCGGGCCGTCCCACGGCTCCATCAGCGCGGCATGATATTCGTAGAAGGCGCGGCGCTGCTCATCCATCAGGGGATTGCCGGCCCACGCTTCCGGAATCATCATCATCACGGCGTGCGGCAGCGAGTAACCGCCCTGCACCAGGAATTCGAGCGCGTTGTCGAAGCAGGCGGTGTCGCTCTGGCCTTCATAGGAGATCGGCCACAGACGGCTGATGTCCTTGCCGTAGAGCTCCGAATGCACGGAAGCCTGCCGCGCCGCCATCCAGTTGACGTTGCCGCGCAGCGTGTTGATCTCGCCGTTATGGGCGATCATCCGGTAGGGATGCGCCAGCGACCAGGTCGGGAAGGTGTTGGTCGAGAAGCGCTGATGCACCAGCGCCAGCGCGCTGTCGAAATCCGCTTCGTGCAGGTCGGGATAGTACTTGCCGAGCTGGTCGGCGAGGAACATGCCCTTGTAGATCACGGTGCGGCACGACAGCGAGCACGGATAGTAGCCCGCCATGCCGCGGTCGCGGCGCTGATAGATCGCCTGCGAGATCGACTTGCGCAGGATGTAGAGCCGGCGCTCGAAATCGTCCTCGGTCTTGACCGCATTGTTGCGGCCGATGAAGACCTGCATGTGATAGGGCTCGGTCGGCTTCACCGTGACGCCGAGCGAGGAATTGTCACTGGGCACGTCGCGCCAGCCGAGCAGCTTGAAGCCCTCGTTCTTGATCTCTTCGGCGATGATGCTCTTGATCACGTTCCGCCACGCGGCATCGCGCGGCATGAACAGCGCGCCGATGGCGTATTCGCCGGGCTTCGGCAGCTTGAAGCCGAGCTCGGAGGTCTTGCGCGCGAAGAAGGCGTGCGGGATCTGCACCAGGATGCCGGCGCCGTCACCGGCGCGCGGATCGGCGCCGACGGCGCCACGATGCTCGAGGTTGCACAGGATGCTCAGCGCGTCGGAGACGATCTGATGCGACTTCTGGCCCTTGATGTTGGCGATGAAGCCGACGCCGCAGGAGTCCTTTTCCAGGCTCAGGTCGTACAGGCCTTCGGCCTGCGGGCGCCAGGTGTGAAGCTCGGGGGTGTGCGGTCCATAGGACGCATCATGCGCGGCATCGGCGGCTTTCGAGTCCGCGGTCGCCGACAGCATGCCTGCCACGATGGTTTCGCGCTCGAATTCCGACCCGCTCATGTGTCCTCTCCCTTTCGTAAGGGGCCTCACCGTATTTGGCGCACCTTGGACGTTGCGGCACCCACCGGGCCACCGCTCGTCCGCCGCGAGCCGCATTTTCCTAAATTCAGGCGACGGGCGTTTCAACGTCTCCTAGGAGACGGCCCTGCCTGCAGCATTCTCGGAGCCCGGGGCGCCGAGTTTTCGTTGCAATCCCTATGCCGGAATGGCCCCGAAATTGAGACAGCTTTGCTGTCCTAACCTCGACCTTGCCAAATTTTTGTCTATCACACAAGCGCGAGGAAGTCCTCGCCCGCATGCTTGGATCGGACAGCTCGGCGGGCCCGCCGCGCCCCTGATTCGAAGCAAACACGCCGTGATCTGGCCCAAGGAGGGACCAAGGACCGCCGGAATTCAAACCGAAATTTTACCCGGCAAGCCGGCAAGAGAGCGGGAAGCTCCCAGAGGCGGGCCAGACAGGAGTTACGGCGATGAAGTTGTTCACAGGTTCGGTTGCAGCCGCCGCCCTCGCGCTCAGCGCAGCCTCGGCCCAGGCGCAGCTGGTGACGTCCGTCCGGATTGGCAGCCCCTCTTTCGTCAGGGTATCCGACATGGGCGGGCCCTACGCCGCCATGCCCGAGGTTCCGCCGCCGCCGCGCTTCGGCCGCGTCCCGAGCCTGCTGCCGCCGGTCGAGGTCTACACGGTGCTGCGCGAGAACGGCTATCTGCCGCTCGGCGCGCCGCAGCAGCGCGGCTTCGTCTACACGATCTCTGTGATCGACCAGGGCGGCGACGACGGCCGGCTGGTGATCGACGCCCGCGACGGGCACATCGTCCGCTTCACCCCGGCCTATCGGCTCGGCGACAACTTCGAGGAGGAGATGAGCGCGACCTACGGCCCGGTCGGCCCGATGCCGCGGGCGATCCAGGCGAGGGTGCCGCGGCCGCCGCTCCCGATCCCGCATGTCGCCAGCCGCGTGCCCGTGCCGAAGCGGAGCCCGCTCGCGGCCAGGACAGCGCCAGGTCCAGCGCCCGGTCCGGCACCGGCTTCTGCCCCGGCGGCGGCCCAGGCTCCCGAGCCGGCGGCTCAGGCCGCCGTCGCCCCGACCACTCCGCCGAGCCCGGCAGCTGCGCCCGCGCCTGCCGAGCAGGCCGCGGCCGCACCGAAGCCGGCCGAAGCCCAGGCGGCCGCGCCGCAGGCCGTCCAGCAAGCCGAAGCTCCGACCGTCGGTCAGGCCGCTCCACCGCCGCCAGCGCCCGCGATCCTGCCGACCCAGGCGATGCCGAAGGTGCAGGGGCTGGAATGACAGAGGTCGCTGCGTAGCCCGGATGGAGCGCAGCGAAATCCGGGACAGTCTCGCCGCGGGGAACGTCCCCGGATTGCGCTTCGCTCCATCCGGGCTACGGCCCGCGCCAACAAAAAAACGCCCCGGTTTCCCGGGGCGTTTTCGCGTTCAGCCAATATCTGCTGACGCGGGACGTGTCGCTTAGGCCGCGACCTTGCCGACCGAGGCGTCAAACACCTGCGGGGCCTTGTCGCCGCCGCCGATCGGAATGCTGCGGGGCTTCTTGGCCTCGGGAATCTCGCGGACGAGATCGACGTGGAGCAGGCCGTTCTCGAGCGAAGCGTTCTTCACCTGCACGAAGTCGGCAAGCTGGAAGACGCGCTCGAAGGCGCGGGAGGCGATGCCGCGATAGAGCACTTCGGCGCTGTTGCCGGAGTTCTCGTTGGCGGATTTCTCGCCCTTGATCGTCAGCGTGTTCTCTTTCGCGACGATCGAAAGCTCGGCCTGCGAGAAGCCGGAGACCGCAACGCTGATCCGGTACGCATTCTCGCCGGTGCGCTCGATGTTGTAGGGGGGATAGCCGGGGCTGCCGTCCGAAGTCACCTGATCGAGCAGGCTGAAGAGGCGGTCGAAGCCGACGGTGGAACGATAGAACGGAGTGAGGTCGTAGCTACGCATAGGGTAGTCCTCCAATGAGCGACTGTTTCAGTTACCCGCCCGCCATCGGGCCGGGCTTAGATGTGTGCAGCCTGATGTTCCGGTTCCGAAACACTGGTAGCGGCCTGCACTGAGGTGATATGGGAGGGGTCATGTCGCGTTCAAGAGGCGGAAACCGCGTCGCTTTTTTCGGCGCCGGCGTCCTTGATCTCCACCCTGTCCCTCCACTCCGGTCTCCTGCATGACGCTCGTCTCGATCCCCGCCAACCCGGTTCCGGACGACGTTGTCAGTGGCACCATCAAGACTCCCGACGGGGCTGAGCTGCGCTTCGCGCGTTGGGCGCCGCCGCCCGGCCGCAAGGGCACGGTCTGCGTGTTCGGCGGACGCGGCGAGATGATCGAGAAATATTTCGAGACCGTGCGCGATCTGCGCGACCGCGGCTTTGCGGTGGCGATGATCGACTGGCGCGGGCAGGGCCACTCGTCGCGGCGGCTGCGCGATCCGCGCAAGGGTTACGTGCGCGACTTCGCCGACTACGAGGTCGATGTCGAGGCTTTCGTGCAGCAGGTGGTGCTGCCGGATTGCCCGCCGCCCTATTTCGCGCTGGCGCATTCGATGGGCGGCGCGGTGATGCTGCGGGTCGCGCATGCCGGCAAGCGCTGGTTCGACCGCATGGTGCTGTCGGCGCCGATGATCGACCTGCCGCGCCGCCGCGTCTCGTTCTTTCCGAGCGCGCTGCTCAGGATCATGCGGCTGACCGGGCAGGGCGGCAATTACGTCCCGGGCGGCAGCAGCGAACTCGTCGGGCTTGCGCCCTTCATCGGCAATCCCGTGACCAGCGATCCGGTGCGCCATGCCCGCAACGCCGCGATCCTGGAAGAAGACCCGACGCTCGGTATCGCGGCGCCGACGGTCGCCTGGGCCGACACCGCGTTCACCGCGATGCGCACCTTCCGCGGCATGTCGTATCCGTCCGAGATCCGCCAGCCGATCCTGATGCTGGCGGCGAGCAATGACGAGGTGGTGTCGACGGCCGCGATCGAGGAGTTCGCCTATCATTTGCGCGCCGGCTCGCATCTCGTGATCGCCGGCTCCAAGCACGAGATCCTGCAGGAGCAGGATCGCTACCGCGCGCAATTCTGGGCGGCGTTCGACGCCTTCGTGCCGGGCACGCCGCTGTTCAAGTGAACCATCTATTGGTGTGGAGCGCGCGGCTCAGCCGTTGAGCAGCGCGACGATCCGGTCGGGAAAGCGCTTTTCCACGAACAAGGTCCTGACCTCGGCGACGCTGAGATAGCGGTCCTTGCCTTCGCCCTTGCCCATGATGTCGAGCAGCACCGGCCACTCGCCAAGCATCAGAAGCGGATAGTAGCAGTGCAGGATCGCGTAGGACGGAGGATGCTCGTCCTTGGCGCGCTGGAAGTTCGCCGCCATGAAATTCTTGATCTCGGAGGCCGACAGCCCGCATTCGACGCTGCCGTCGGGCGCCTTGTGGTCCGTGCCGAAGGTCGCGAGCCGCGCGATCTCGTCCTCATGCACGACGGCATGCTGGTCGAGGATGCGCGAGCCGGCGCCGTGCTTGTCGAGCGGGCCGTTGCGCAATTCGTCGAGGATCGCGCCCTGCAGCAGGCTGCGAATCTGGCTGAAGGGGCCGATGCCGTTGGCCATCTGCGCGACCATGAAGATCTTGGCGCCGGCGCTGAGTGCCGGAAGGCCGGTCTTGCCGGTGGCGCGGTCGATGGTCTCAGTCAGCTTCGGCAGCGGCACGATATGGCCGCCGACATAGTCGCCGGCGACCAGCGCACGCAGGAACGGGCACGGATTGTCAGGGGAAACCTGCGGAGCGGGTGCCGCACTTGCAGCCGTATCGGACATCAAACCACATCCTGAAAAGCTTCAGCTTAAAAAGCATCCGTTACCGGTGGATGAATTCGCTCAGGAATCAGCGGCGAATTTCGAGTTGGATGCAACCAGAGCGAGTTTGCCGAAGGGGAGGCCGGCTTTCAAGAGGCCATCGCGATAGAGCGCGATGTCGGCCGGGTTCTTCCAGTGGAAATTGCGCAAGTGACGTTCGACCGTCAGGTCGGGATGGTTGGCGAGCAGCGCTTCGGCGGCCTGCGCGGCTTCGTCGGCGCGGCCGAGCTGGGCGAGTGCCGCGGCGCGCACCGCAAGACCCTGCAGGTGGTTCGGGTTGAGATAGAGCGTTTCGCGCGACCATGACAGCGATGCGTCGTATTGTCCGAGCAGGTAATGGCTGAACGCGTTCAAAGCGCCCCATTGGTAGCGCGGGTCGCTGTTGCCGCGCTGGACCGCCGTCGAGAACAGATCGACCGCCTTGCGATGATCGCCGATCACCATGTGGCAGATGCCGAGCACGCCGCGGGCGCCCATGTCGTACGGATTGAGCTCGATCGCCCGCTTGATGGCGTCCATCGCGGCTTCGTAGTGGCCCTGCATCGCATGCAGATAGGCCAGCAGCGAAAATGCGAACGAGGAGCGCGGGTCGAGCCGGACGCTGCTCTCGGCCAGGCTGACCGACGAGGCCCACAATTCGCGCGTGCTCGGAATCCAGCCGAACTGGATACTCTGGATCTGGATCAGCGCGAGATAGGCGCGCGCGATCGACAGCGCGGGGTCGAGCTCGATCGCCTCCTTGAACAGCGCGATCGCGGTTTCGCAGTCATCCTTGGTCTGGTGATAGTAGTGCGACAGGCCCTTCAGGAAGCGGTCCCACGCGGTCAGTTCGGCGTTCGGCGAGCGCGCCGGTGCCGAGGCCTCGGCGCGGTAGATCTCCTGGGCCACCGCAGCGGAAAGGTTGGCGGTGATCTCGTCCTGCATCGCGAACAGGTCGCC
Organism: Bradyrhizobium sp. B120; assembly: GCF_049075665.1. NCBI lineage: Bacteria > Pseudomonadati > Pseudomonadota > Alphaproteobacteria > Hyphomicrobiales > Nitrobacteraceae > Bradyrhizobium > Bradyrhizobium sp. B120. The sequence continues at coordinate 1,161,642 of NZ_CP185242.1, forward strand.
CATGTCGCGGTCGTAGCGGCCGGTCCACAGCTGCTCGCCCTTCTCGGGCGCGATCAACTCGGCGGAGACGCGGATCTTGTTGCCGGCGCGGCGCACCGAGCCCTGGATCAGATACGTCGCGTCGATCTCGCGCGCGATCAGGCGAGTCGAGACGTTCTTGCCCTTGTAGGCAAAGGTCGAGTTGCGGCTCAGCACGCGGTAGAAGGATTGCAGCGACAGCGCGTGGATCAGATCCTCGGTCAGGCCGTCGGAGAAATATTCGTCGGCGCCGCCGCTCAGATTGTCGAACGGCAGCACGCCGACGATCGCGGTCCGGTATTGCCCCGGCAGATGCGGACCGTCGTCCGGAACCTGCTCCTGCTTGTCGGAGCCGGCCGGCGCCCAAGTCCAGACATGGACCGGCTCGGTGATGTTCTTGAAGCGATGCGGGCCGGCATCGACCAGGCTGACGGCAAGCCGCCGCCCTGACTCGGTGCGGGCCTTGTCCGACACCGCGATGCCGCCGGGCACGGCGACGGTCTCGAGACGGACCGCGATGTTGACGTCGTCGCCGAACACCTCGTCCTCGTCGGCCATGACGTCGCCCATATGGACGCCCATCCGGAAGTGCATGGCGCGGTCGGCCGGCAGATGTTCATTGCGCTCGGCCATCAGGGTCTGCATCGCGACGGCAGCCTCGATCGCGCCGATGATGCTCGGAAATTCCAGCAGGAAGCCGTCGCCGGTGTTTTTGACGATTCGGCCGCCATGGTTGAGGATGATCGGGTAGATCGCGCTGCGATGCGCCTTGAACGAGGCGTGCGTCCCCGCCTCGTCGACACCCATCATGCGGGAATAGCCGGCGATATCAGCGCAAAGAATGGCAGCGAGCCGTCTTTCCATGTCTCCTGTGCCCTGGAATTGGCCACTTAGCCGAGGTGACCGAATCCGATACTTACAAGACAGGCCGGGTCCGGCGGAAGCTCGGTTTACGGGCACCTATAATGCATAGTAGCAGGAATTGGCATGCGACCAACGGATCGTACAGTCCGCTTCTCTACTGAATTCGTGTGTCGCTGCGATGGCGCAGGTTGGCTGACCGTCCTTTCGGGTTCGTTACTTACATAGGATAATGTGGCCGAGATGCTGGGAATTCACGAGCTTTGGCTGTTTGTCCTGTCCGGGCTGCTGCTCAACATCACGCCGGGGCCGGATACCGCTTATATCATAGGGCGCACGATTCAGCACGGATGGCGCGGCGGAGCCGCTGCGGCGATCGGTATCAGCTGCGGCTGCCTGGTTCACGTGCTGGGCGCGGCGATCGGGCTGTCGGCGCTGCTGATGGCCTCGTCGACCGCGTTCCTGGCCGTCAAGCTGATCGGCGCGGCCTATCTGGTGCTTACCGGCCTGCAGATGCTGCTGTCGCGCGCCAAGCCGATCGCCGACATCGCCGGGCAGGGTGGCGAGACCTCGATCTCGCGCGTGTTCTGGCAGGGCGCTCTGACCAACATCCTCAACCCCAAGGTGGCGCTGTTCTTCCTGGCATTCCTGCCGCAATTCGTGGCAGCGGACTCAGCCCACAAGACGCTCGCCTTCCTGGTGCTCGGGCTGATCTTCATCACCGGCGGCACGCTGTGGTGCCTTGGCCTCGCAGCGTTTGCGGCGCGGGCTGCCGGCCGCATCCGGCAATCGACCGGCGTGATCGCCTGGATCAACCGTTCGCTCGGCGCGCTCTTTATCTATCTCGGGGTCCGCGTCGCGATGCTGGAGGCGCGCTAGGTTTCTCAGCCGTGGATCTTGAGCAGCGCGCTGCCGGCCAGATAGATGCCGAGCAGGATCATCGAGATCAGGAACCAGCGGCGGAAGACGTCCGGCTGCATCCGTGTGCGGACCGCCTGGCCGATGAACATGCCGGTGAACGATGCCACCATCGCCACCGCGCCAGGTAGCGCGGTGGCCGCGGTCAGCAGGCCCGAGGCCGTGAGGTTGAAGGCGAGTGCCACCGTCGCGGTGGTGAAGAAGACGCCGAGCGCCTGCACCAGCTCGTCCTTGTCCATGCCGATCGCCTGCATGAACGGCATCGAGGGAATGACCTGGACGCCGGTTGCCGCCGAGATCAGCCCGGTGATGACCCCGACGATGCCGCCGACCCATTTCTCGTGACGCCGCGCGACCTTGAAGTTGAATCTGCTCAGGCCGACGATCGCGTAGATCACCAGCAGCGCGCCGAGCACGACGGTGCCGTAGGCTGCGTACGGCCCGGTCAATAGCCCGGCATTGATCCAGATTCCGACGACGGTGCCGAGCATCAGCGGCCACAGCCGCTTGAGGATGTCGCGCAGATAGGGGCCGACGAAGGTCTGCCAGATATTGGTGACGATCGCCGGCACGATCACGATCGCAATCGCCTGACCCGGCGCCATCGTGGTTGCGAGCAGTCCCATCGCGACCGTCGGCAGCCCGAGGCCGAGCGTCCCTTTGACGAAGCCGGCGAGCAGGAAGGCGAAAGCGATGAAGATCAGGAGATGGTCGACCATGACTGCACATTGACCGATCGAGCCGATCGGCACAATCTGGAGGTTACGGAGTTAGCCTTCGGACGGTCCGAAGGGCGGGGCGGGAAACGTCATGCGGTTCGACCTGATCGACTTGCAATTGTTCATCGCGGTTTCGGATGCACGCAGCATCACCCAGGGCGCCGCGCGCGCAAACCTTGCGCTAGCCTCGGCCAGCGAGCGGATCAAGGGCCTCGAGGAGGCGCTCGGCGTCGCGCTGCTCAAGCGCGGCCGTCGCGGCGTCGAATTGACGGCGGCGGGCGAGAGCCTGCTCGGTCATGCGCGGATCGTGATGCATAATGTCGAGGCCTTGCAGAGCGATCTCGCCGCCTATGCCAGCGGCGTCCGCGCCAACGTACTGCTGCTCGCCAACACCTCGGGTCTGTCGGAGCATCTGCCGCGGGCGCTGGCGGCATTCCTGCACGAACATCCCGATATCAGCGTCGACGTCGAGGAGCGCGAGAGCACCGATATCGCGACCGCGATCGCCAGCGGCGCCGCCGATCTCGGCTTCGCCGCCGAACACGCGCTGCCCGACAGCGTCGAACGCTTCCTGTTCAGCGAGGACCGCTTGATGCTGGTGGCATCGCGGCGCAGCGATCTCGGCGGCCGCCGCCAGATCGATTTCCAGGAGGTGGTCGGCCGCGATTTCGTCGGCCTCACGGCAACGTCCGCGCTGCAGGTCCATATTTCGCGGCACGCGGCAAAACTTGGTGCGCGGCTGCGCTTCCGCGCCCGCCTGCGCGGCTTCGACGCCATCTGCCAGATGGTCGCCGCCGATGTCGGCATCGCGGTGATCCCGGAAACCGCGGCGCGGCGCTGCGCGGCAGCGATGCCGATCACGACGATCAGGATCCGCGACGCCTGGGCCAACCGCCGGCTGACGATCTGCGCGCGCAGCTTCAAGGCTCTGCCGCGCGCGGCCAAGCAGCTGGTGGAATATCTGCGGGCCGAAGCGCAGCGCTGACGGCTTGCTCTACTTCGTCGTCACCACGCCGGCGTCCTTGATCACCTTCGCCCATCTCTTGATGTCGGCGGCGATGAAGTCGCGGAAATGCTCCGGCGTGTCGCCGACCAGCGTCAGGCCCTGCTCGGCGAGTTTTGCTTTGACCGTCGGATCGGCCATCGCTTCGGTGGCGATCTGGTTCAGCCTGTTGACGATCGCCGGCGGTGTTCCGGCGGGCGCGACCATGCCGTACCAGTTCTCGATGATCAGGTCGGGCATGCCGGCCTCTGTCGTGGTCGGCACGTCGGGCGCGGTTGGGGCGCGCTCGCGGCCGCCGAGCGCGATTGGCCGCAGCGTGCCCGCCTTGATCTGCGGCAGGATCACCGGCAGGTCGAGGAAGGTCATCTGCACCTGCTGACCCAACAGATCGTTCACCGCCGGCGCCGCCCCGCGATAGGGCACGTGCACGATGTCGATCTTCGCCGTCAGCTTGAACATTTCGCAGGCCAGATGCGGCAGGCTGCCGGGGCCTGAGGAGGCGAAGTTGAGCTTGCCCGGCTGTGCCTTGGCGAGCGCGACCAGTTCGCTCATGTTCTTTGCCGGCACGTCGGTGGCGACCACCAGCATCTCCGGCACGGTCGCGACCAGCGTGATTGGCGCAAGGTCCGTCAGCGTGTCGTAGACGACCTTCTCCATGCTCGGGCTGATCGCCAGCGCGCCGGCGCTCGCGATCGCAACCGTGTAACCGTCGGATGCGGCCTTCGCGACCGCATCGGTGCCGAGCACGCCGCCCTGGCCGGCGCGGTTGTCGACGATGATCGGCTGCTTCACCAGTTCCGAGATCTTCTGCCCGATCACCCGCGCAATGATGTCGTTCGGCCCGCCGGGCGGGAACGGCACGATCAGCCGGATCGGCTTGGCCGGGAACTGCTGGGCGCTAGCGGTGACGGGCGCGAAAAGCAGGAGAAGGGCTGCCAGCAGCCTGCCGCACATCGTCATGTCGCCCATCCCTGACTTTTCTCGTTGCCGTCAGGATGGGCGCAGATCAATCGCCCGGCAACTCAAGAAATCAGGCGGAGAAAAGATCAGGCGTTGAGCAGCTTCATCGCGGCTTCGTGCACGCGCGGGTCACCGGCTGCGATGATGCGGCCGCCGCCTTGCGCCGGCTTGCCGTCCCAGGTGGTGACGACGCCGCCGGCGCCGGTGACGATCGGGATCAGGCCGGCAATGTCGTAGGGTTTCAGCTCGGTCTCGACCACCAGGTCGAGATGGCCGGCCGCGAGCATGCAATAGGAGTAGCAGTCGCCGCCGTAGCGCGACAAGCGCGCCGCATGCTCGACGCGGCCGAAGCGGGCGCGGTCATCCGGATTCATCAGCAGCGGGCTGGTGGTGAAGACGGTCGCCTCCTTCAGCGAGGCGCAGCGCCGCACCGAGAGCCGTCGCGCGCCCGACGGCCCCGCGTAATTCGCCGAGCCGTTGTCGCCGGAGAAGCGCTCGCCGATATAGGGCTGGTGCATCATGCCGAATACCGGCGTACCTTTATGCAGCAGCGCGATCAGCGTGCCCCAGATCGGAAAGCCGGCGATGAACGACTTCGTGCCGTCGATCGGATCGAGCACCCAGACATAGTCGGCGTCCTGGCGCTCATTGCCGAACTCCTCGCCGACGATGCCGTGCTGGGGGAAGTTCGCCTTGATCAGCCGCCGCATCACGGCTTCGGCGGCCCGGTCCGCCTCGGTGACCGGATCGAAATCGTTCGAGCTCTTGTTGTCGACCGAGAGCGAGGTTCGGAAGAAGGGCAGGATGGTTTCGCCGGATGCGGTCGCGAGGCGGCCGATGAAGGCGGTAAAGTCGATGACCGTCACGGCATGTCCCTGAAATGCGCAAACGACGCGATAGATACCGGATGTGCTCTTGCCTAGCTTAATCCCAGGCGGCGCGCACGATTAACGGAGTGTTATCCCAGCCTGATGACCCGGTTCCGGACTTTCGATTTGGCTTCGATTCGAAAGTCTCCCTGGCTTCGGGGCGGATCACGAAGTTGCGAGTTCTGGTATACAAGCTATGCGCTGAACGCCGTCTGATCTCGTTTTCTCGCGTAAGATGTTGATATCAAACATCTTAATTCGTATCTCTGGCCGTGTTGCAGTTTCGCCAGACTTACCAACATTACAGAAGAAATGTTTCGAAAGTTCTTGCGTTTTGTGCGGCGCGGTCGCATATTGTTGCGGTGCGGTAGCGCCTCGCGCTATCGCTGCCCTCCTTGGGCGTTTCCTCCCTAGACTTGGGCCGCTTGTTCATTCAAGCGGCCCTTTTTTCTTTGGGCCGTCATTTCCGCGAGTGAACTGAGAATCCAATTCGGCGCCTATCGCGTTGCCAATTTGAATTCCCGGTTCATGACTTCATCGGCATCACGGTGCCGACGATGGATTTACTCCGCCGCCGCCTGGAACGGGCCGAGATCCCCGAACGGAATCTTCGCGAGTGCATCCCCGAGCGACGCAAAGTCGGCCGCCACCTGGGCGAAGCGCGGTCCGCGCTCGCGTTGGCGCTCATCCATATAGACCGCGCGGTTGAGCTCGATCTGCACGGTGTGCAGGCCGCTCGCCGGGTTGCCGTAATGCTCAGTGATGAAGCCGCCGGCATAGGGCTTGTTGCGGCCGACCGAATAGCCGAGCGAGCTCATCATCTCCTCGACCAGGTCGGGCAGCAGCGGCGCGCAGCTCGTGCCATAGCGGTCGCCGATCACGACGTCGGGCCGGCGCGGCTCGTCGCGCGATACCCCAACCGACGGCATCGAATGGCAATCGACCAAAATCACGGCACCGAACGCCTGATGCGCCTTGTTGATCAGCCGGCGCAGTGCGCGGTGATAGGGCTTGTAGAGCACCTCGATCCGCCGCAGCGCCTCGTCAACATCGAGCCGCTCGCGGTAGATCTCCTGGCCGTCGCCGACCACGCGCGGGATGGTGCCGAGGCCGCCGGCCACCCGCATCGAGCGCGTGTTGGCAAAGCTCGGCAGCCGCCCGGTGAACATGCGCGGGTCGAGCTCATAGGGCTCGCGGTTCACGTCGACATAGGAACGCGGGAAGTTGACCCGGATGATCGGAAAGCCGCGATCGCTCAATCCGGCGATCAACTCGTCCATGAAGGAGTCTTCGGAGCGGCGCAGCGACGCCACGTCGATTCGCGAGGCCTCAAGGAACTCGGCCGGGTAGACCGAGCCCGAATGCGGGGAATTGAAGATGATCGGCGCGCGCCAGGCCTGCGGCTCAACGATCTCGAACGGGGGCGACAACTCGCCAGCAAATTCGGTCATTCCCTTGGCGCCGTCCCTTGCGTCCGCCTCGCCCCGCAAGAACTGATTCTGCCGGAAAAGCGGAGATTTATGGGCGGGCATTGTCGGTAATCGCGATCATTCTGCCAAGTGAAAAGAGTGTGGCGCGGGCTGGAACGCGTCTTAAAGGCGGGAAATGCCGCACAAGGTTGATTCGATGCGTGGTTCGGTCCACAAGTGACTGGCGCGCATTTGCCGCTGGCTTGACGCAAATTTCACCCGAAATTTACCGTCTGTCGGGCTTACTGTTCGGACTGCTCCTCAAGCCGGATTCGACGATCCCTGCCATGCCGAAAATTCTTCTCGCCGAAGACGACACCGATATGCGCCGCTTTCTGGTCAAGGCACTGGAAAATGCGGGTTTCAAGGTCTCGCCGCACGACAACGGCATGTCGGCCTATCAGCGGCTGCGTGAGGAGCCGTTCGAAATGCTGCTCACCGACATCGTGATGCCCGAGATGGACGGCATCGAGCTGGCGCGCCGTGCCTCGGAGCTCGATCCCGATATCAAGATCATGTTCATCACCGGCTTTGCCGCGGTGGCCCTCAATTCCGATTCGGAGGCGCCGAAAAACGCCAAGGTGCTGTCCAAGCCCGTGCACCTCCGGGAATTGGTTAGCGAAGTGAATAAGTTGCTGGCGGCCTGATTCGCCAAAAAACCTTCACTTTGTATCCTTGCCTGCCCCGCCGGTGTCCGTTATAGGGACCCGATCCAAACACGGCTTTGGGTGCGTAGCTCAGCGGGAGAGCACTACCTTGACATGGTAGGGGTCACAGGTTCGATCCCTGTCGCACCCACCATCCTTCGCTCGCGCAGCGAGAGAAGGATGCCGCGCCGAAGCCCAACGGGCGAAGGCGGGCCGTTGGCCGCCAGCTACGGCTCGGCAAGCCACGCTTCGCCATGACGGCGAGCTTCTGATTCAACCTGTCAAATGGCTTGCTCGGTGTCATCACCCGCGCATGCGTGATCCAGTGTTCCAGAGACGCTGGTGCTTGAGCGGAAGGGCCGCGGCTTCTCCCGGCGTCGTCCCTGCGAAAGCAGGGACCCATACTCCGCGGCGGATATTGTGAACGGGATTCGTCGTTCCGGCATCGCCCGACAACAACCATCAGTGGTTATGGGTCCCTGCTTTCGCAGGGACGACATCGAGATTGTTGGCGCGCCTCGCCTGGTATAGGGCGCAGCGAAAGCCGGGCGCCGATCGCACACACAAGGCCGGTCAGTGCTGCAGGTTCCTGCCACTCCAGGGTGAGGGCCGCGCCGGCGCGGCCGCGGCGCCGACCAGCGGACGTCGATTCCAGTCCAGCACGGAGTCGCTGTGCAGCTGCTCGACGACCCAGAGGAAATAAACCGAGGCGGGAATGCCGATCAGGTCGAACACGAGCATCGATCCGCTGCCGTGAGTCGTCGCGTCGATGAGATGGATCAGCGCGCAGGAGGAGAAGACGCCCGCCAATGCGGCCCCCGACAGCGACCACACACCGGTCGCCAGATAGCGGCGCACCTGATGGTCAGCCAGATACCAGCCGACCAGGCCGTAGGTCACGGTGACGAACACATTAGCGTAGAACGTCGCCGAGGCGACGTCGATCCAGGTGCTCGGCATCGCCACGCGCGCGGCAAGATCGGCCGACGTGCAAAGGAACGGGATGTTTGCGCCTGGCTGGGCCATCGCCCAAGCCGCCAGCCAGCCAGCCGTGATGGCGAAGCCGCCGACCAGCAACATCGCGCGATGCGGCGAGAGGGCGATCAATCGCTCGCCCTGGCCACCCAATATCGTCTCGAACCGCAGGAACACAAATGTCAAACCTGCCGGCAGCCCGAGCAGGGTGACGGCGAGCATCGACCAGGACACGCTTTCGCCCTGCAGCACCTGAAAGCCATGCACCAGATGATGCGGGCCGCAGCTTGCCGCCATCATCGAAAATCCGATGCCGAAGCGGGACCAGCCCCTGTAACGGTGCAGGCTGACCGTCTCCCAGGCCGACAATACGCCGAGGCCGGCGTAAGCCAGTCCGATCGCCAGATTGCTGAGACCGATGACGAGATACATCATCGCGAGACCGTCGCCTTGGTGCCCATGGGAGCCCCGATGTGATCAAGGAATTCGTCGATGAAATAATGATGGCCGCGCCGCACCGGTCCTTCCACGGGCTGCGCGGCGTGCAGCGCGCGTCCCGAACTCGGGTGCCAGAGTGCCCTGGTCAGCATCGGCGCGATCTGATCGGCGGCAACCGGCCGCGAAAAGAAATAGCCCTGGGCAACGTCGCACCCCATGCGGAGCAGCATTGCGGCCTGCTCACTCCTTTCCACGCCCTCGGCGATGGTGTGCTTGCCCATCGCGTAGGCCAGGCTCAGGATCGACGATACGATCGCCGTATCGCCGGGCTCGCTGCTGAGACCGTCGATGAAGCTGCGGTCGATCTTCAAGACCTCGGCCGGCATGTCGCGCAGCCGCGACAGCGATGAGTGCTCGGTGCCGAAATCGTCGATCGCGACGAACACGCCGAGCTGCCGGATCTGATCGAGCACCTGGACGACCTCCTCCGGGGCGCTCATCATGACGCTTTCGGTGATTTCGAGACACAGGGCGGTCGGATCGACATTGGTGCTGGCGAGAGTCTGGCGGAGCTCCTGGATGAAGGTCGGCTCCGCGATCTCGCGCGGCGACACGTTCACGGTCATGGCCAGTGGGCAGCCCGGCATCAGCCTCGTCCACTCGGCGAGCTGGCGACAGGATTCCTGCAACACCTGCCGTCCGATCTTGACGATAAGCCCGCATTCCTCGGCGACAGGGATGAAGTCGGCGGGCGAGATGATGCCACGCTCGGGATGTCGCCAGCGCACCAGCGCCTCGACGCCGACCACGCGTCCATCTTTCAGGCGGACCTGCGGCTGATACTCCACGAACAGCTGCGATTCCCGCAGCGCCGCCCGCAAATCGGATTCGATTTGAACACGCTTCTCGGCGCGGGCATGCAGCTCGTCGTTGAACTCGGCCAATCGCGCACGGCCGCGGACCTTTGCCGCGTAGAGCGCGGTGTCCGCCTCGCGCAGCAATTGTTCGGCGCACTTCGTGCCGGGCTTGCAGTGCGCGAGCCCCACACTTGCCGATACCACGACTTCCTTGCCGGAGAGTAGGATCGGCTCTGCCAGCGCTGCAAGGATCCGCTTGCCGAGTTCCGCTCCGGAGGAGTCCGAGGCGCGCGGATGGAGAACGACCATCTCGTCGCCGCCGAACCGGCTCGCAGTATCTTCCGGTCCGAGACAGCCAAGGATGCGCCGGGCCATTTCGGACAGCACCTCGTCGCCGCTGCTATGGCCGAGTGAATCGTTGACGAGCTTGAAGTTGTCGAGATCGACGAACAGAACCGCGATCCGCGCGCCGTCATCGGCCTCGCGCGCCAGTTCACGATCCAGCCGCTCGAGCAGCAGGCTGCGCGTCGGAAGTCCAGTCAGCTGGTCATGCGCGGCCGTGTGCATCAGGCGTGCAATGACGCCGCGCAGGCGCTCGACCTCCGAGCTTGTTCCAACCGATGGAACGGCGGAATCACGCTCGACGCCCGAATGCTGTTCCCTGAATGCAGTCCCGAGTCGTATTGGGATATTCGGCCGCAGCCCAGCCATTCCCGTCCCCACTATCACTATAATATCCGGCGACGGTAGGCAGTTTGGAGTTTGCAAAAGGTTGCGTGAAGGCTGCCCGCGACTTTTGCGCGATAACGATTTGCAAGATGGTTACAAATCTACGACAGGGGCGCGGCCCATTTGTTGCGACTTTCGTCGAGGGCCAAATTGCCGCCGTGCCGACGCATGGCCATTCGGAACGGGCGCCGGGGCGCGGCACGCCTCCCCAGTGAGAACCCCTGTGCTGCCGGGAGCCATCGAAGGCGGCTTGGACGATAGACTTGTGTGGTTGGGCAAATCGGTGATCGGCATCTCGACGATCACGGCGCCCCAGGCAATAAAGGGCGCGGAACACAGGTTGCACAGGGTTCCTGGCGCGATCACGGCAGGTCGAAGGAGGCATCGCAGTGCTCGATCATATCCTGAAGTTCATGACGCTCGGGACCATCATCGTCGGCATCACCGCGATCTACACGGCGCTGCACACCAACAACCGGCGTCTGGGAGCCGACATCTTCCTGAGATATTCCGAGCGCATATCCGATTTGCGGCGTCGCCTGCCAACGGCGGCGTTCCATGACGAGGGCGCCGGCGGCGCCATCGAGATGACGCCGGACGAGCGCCGAATTGTGCATGAGGTCATCTTCTCGATCTTTGAGCTCTACGAGCTCAAGGTGCATGGCTTCGTTCCGCCGGGAATCTGGAAGATCAGGGAGCCCGACATCGAAAGGGTGCTCTCGCTGCCGGTGTTCCAGCAGGAGTTGGCGGTCGTGCAAGGCAGGTTCGCGAAGCACCCGCGTTTTGCGGCATGGCTCGACCAGATCGGGCAAGGCAAGGCATAGCCGGGCGACACCCGATCGAGGACCGCATGCTCCGTCGCTGGTGTTGCAGGTACCGGCGATCAGGTTCGCGCCGCCGGCATAGCGGGGCGTGTTCACCGACGAATATGATGGGCCATTGTTACTTTCGTCATCTCGACGTTCATATGAAACTGCCGCAGCGTGCCGCAACATGTGCGCCTCGTGCGGCGCGCGTGTTCCGTTCCCATCGATCGCATTCACGTCGCACGTGGTGGAATGCCGCATGATTAGGCAAGCGTCTTCAGGCGCGGTCGACGCGAATCCCGTGAGCGGGATTCGCGATGTGTCATGTACCGTGCTTAGGTTGCTGCGCTCTCGCGACATTCATTTCGTCTCAGCGCGAAGATCGAGAAAATTTTCTGAAGTCCCTGCGATGATGCGTTGCCGGATCGCATCGTACGAGCGCAATCTTGGATTTCTTCGCGGCGCGCGTTGCCGCCGCTCTGGTTCTCGCTCAGATTGTTCTCTAGATCAGTCAGGCCGACTCGGCGACGGGGCTTCCGGGCCGGGTCCGGTAATGACGCGACAATGATGAATGCCATGTGTGAGCCCGACTGCCGCAGGACCCATCGGCCCTATCAGGAGCGGCCGGCGTAAGCGGGTGATGTCCGCATCCGAAAATGCTGCTTCCTTGTCCGCCAGAAATTCGCCTGCCCGTCAGCGGCCGGCGACGCAACCTTGGGAATGCGCCCCCGTTGAGACGACGTTCGTCGTTTGCGACGACGGGGGACGGAATGACATGCCAGAAGACGACAATGCGCCGGCGAATGCCGCCAATCTCCTCGAACAAGTTCCCCTGCCACGCGAGCCTCGGGACATCAGGGACATAATTCCGTCGGTACCACGGTTCTTCACGACACGGCTCTATCCGCCGTCGGAGCAGTTCGAGGTCTGGAAGACGCGCATGGCCTCGCTGGTCGATGTGGCGCCGTCGGAAGGCCATAGTCCTGCGCAGGGATTCGAGGTGGAGTATCTGACCTGCAACATGGCCGACGTCATCTTCACGTCAGGACGCGTTGCCGCTCAAACATTCGCGCGTGCCGTCGACCCCTCGCAGGGCGCGCCGGTCGATATCTGGTGGCTGTTCCGGGTGCGCTCCGGCGAGGCCCGCTTCGAAACCGCAGAGCGGCGCGTTCACGCCGGGCCAGGCGCGATGTTCCTGATCTCGCTCGACGACGATTTCCGCGGCAGCATCACCGACTATGATGGCCTGGTGCTGGCTTTGCCGCGCCGGGCATTCGCGGATGTGGCCGATCAACTCAACGACGCCTGCAACATCCTCCTCTCGGGCAATCTGATCGAACTGCTGTCCGACTATCTCGACAGACTCGAAACGCGCCTGGTCCTGATGTCGCCGGAGGAGTTGAGGCAGGCGGGACGAGCGACCGCGCAAATGATCGCCGCGTGCATTCAGCTGTCCTCGGACCGGCTGGAGCAGGCACGCGGCGCAATCGAATCGGTGCTGTTCGAGCGTGCACGTCTTTATATAGAGACCCATCTCGGCGACTTCGATCTGACGCCGGATCGCATTGCGCAGCAATTGCGCATCTCGCGCTCTGCCCTCTACCGTGCATTCGAGAGCGTCGGCGGCGTCGCCGGATATATCCTGCGCAAGCGGCTGCGCGCAGCACATGCCGAACTCGTCGCGTCCACCGACAGGCAGGTGCAGGAGATCGCCTATCGTCACGGCTTCAAGCTGGCGTCGGATTTTACGCGCGCGTTTCGCCGCGAATTCGGCGTCAGTCCGCGCGAGATGCGTGAACGCGCGCGCCGCAGGTCAACTGCCGGTTGAAGATTTGCGGATTACCCCACGGTGCATCGAGCAAATCATTCAACTTGTGAGACGATCTGCGCGCTATTTGGACGGCCTGCTGAGTGACGTTGTCAAATATGTGTCTATCATTTTTGATATGACGACTCGGGGCACATTGATGGGGCAGTCGAGCGAGCGCTGGGTGGCAAGATGCGCTCGTTGAGTTCGACACATCGTTGGCCAGGACCGGAAGGCCGGCGCAGGTTGCGCGGCCTTTATATCTCCACATGCGTTCCCAAGGGACACGCATGTCGGCACAGTCCGCGGCATGGCTCCCCCGACGTCTGGACAAGATGTCACAAAAGGGGCGCACCATGGTTGTCGCACGCAACTCAACCGAATCGCTGAAGCGTCAGGGCCGCACCGGCTTCGTCCGGAGCTGGGTCGCGTCGGGCGATGCGGGCAGCACTTCGCTGCGGCGGCGACTGTTGGCGGTGTTGCGTCAGGCGCACCGCAGGCTCGGCGTGAAGCGCAATCGGCTGGGGCTTGGTTCGCTGGGTGCCGGCGGAGCGGTCGGCGCGCTGCTGGTCGTGATGGGGATTATGATCCCGCAGGCGGCGTTCGCGCAGGTTGCCATCGGCAATGGTGTTTTGAGCAACCCCGCCAACTGCACCAATCCCACCGCTGCAACGGCAGGCAGCACGGCTATTGGTTGCGGCGCCCACGCTGCCGGCACCACCGCAACCGCCATTGGCGCCAATACCAATGCGAATGGCCAGAACTCCCTGGCGATCGGCGATTCGAACACCGCGACCGGCGATGGTTCGATCATCGTGGGCTATTCCAACTCCGTGAACGGCCTCAATGCGATCGGTATGGGTGTGTTCGCGAACGCGACCGGCACCAACGCTCTCGCGATAGGTGGGAACGCGCATTCCACCGGTGACGGATCCTCATCCTTTGGCGTCAACACCACTGCAAATGGCGTGGGTGCCTTGGCGCTTGGTTCGACGGCGAGCGCTTCCGGCGGCGCATCGATAGCCATTGGATTGTCCTCCGCTGCCTCATCTTCAAACGGTTCGGGCACCGCGATCGGCGTCAGCGCCAAGGCAAACGCCGGAGCCGGCGGCGGGTCTCCGATCGCCATCGGCACGAATGCCAATGCCAGCGGGACCGCGCCTGCCGGCTTCACCTTCGAGGCTGTTGCGCTCGGCACCGGTTCCACCGCGACAGGGGCGTGGTCGACCAGTGTCGGCCCAAGCGCTTCAGCGACGGGGACAGGAGCCAGCGCTTTCGGCACCTCGGCCACGGCGTCGGCAAACCAGGCGACCGCAGTTGGTAACGGGGCGACCGGTTCCGCGGTAGGGACCGCAGCCGTGGGATACCTCGCCAATGCGAGCGGCTCCAACGCCGCCGCCTTTGGGACCCAGTCGGCCGCGTCGGGCATCAGTTCGTTGGCCGCCGGCAACCTCGCCAAGGCGTCAGCGGATTTCAGCGTCGCCTTGGGCAATCAGGCGCAGGCGCTGAGCACCGGGGGCTCGGTCGCAATTGGATCGGGCGCAATCGTCAACAGTGCAGCGACGGGCGGCATCGCGCTCGGTAACAATGCGGCATCCGCCGGCATCAGTTCGATCGCGACCGGCGTTGGGGCCAGTGCCGCCGGCACAAGTTCGCTGGCGATCGGCACTACCTCAAATGCGAGCGCCGTCGCCAGCACTGCGGTTGGCAACACAGCCGTTGCCAGCGGCCAAAATTCCTCCTCATTCGGATCTGGAGCGAGCGCGGCAGGAGACAACTCTCTCGCGGCCGGCGTCAGCGCCAACGCCAGCGGAGTAGCCAGTACCGCGCTCGGCATCGGCGCCAAGGCGTCGGCTGCAAGTGCCATCGCTATCGGTAACAATGCCGCGGCCAGTTCTGCCAACGCGGTGGCCTTGGGCACCAACGCGGTGGCGACCGGCGGCCAGGCGGTCTCGATCGGCGCGAACAACACCGCCTTTGGCAACGGCGCGGTGGCGATCGGCGACCCCAGCTATGCGAGCGGCACCGGCGCCTTCACCGGCGGCGCGAACAACATCGCCAACAGCGACGGCACGGCGAGCGCCACCGCCGCCAACCAGGCCAACGGCGCAGTCGCGATCGGCAACAACAACAAGGCGATCGGGCAGGGCTCCGTGGCGCTCGGCAACGGCTCCACCGCGGGTGCCGCCGGCCTTGCGGGCAATGTCGCACTGGGCAACGGCGCCACGGCGGCGGCAAAATCCGGCGATGTCGCGCTCGGCTCCGGCAGCGTCACGGCTGCCGCGGTCGGCACGCCCAACGCAGTGATCAACGGCATCACCTATTCCGGCTTCGCCGGCACCACCCCGGCCTCGACGGTTAGCGTCGGCGCGGTCGGCGCGGAACGCACCATCACCAACGTCGCAGCCGGTCGGATCGGCACGTCGAGCACGGACGCCATCAACGGCTCGCAGCTCTACAGCGTTGCCAATACGCTCTCGAGCCAGATCGCCGCCGGCGCGATCCACGACTACAGCGTTAACAGCGTGAGCACGGGCACGGATACCAACTACAACAACGCTGGAGCCACAGGCGCCAATGCGCTTGCGGCAGGGGTGAGCGCTGCGGCGTCCGGCGTGGACGCCGTCGCGGTTGGATACATAGCCAAGGCGACCGGCCAATTCAGCACGGCGATCGGACCCAATGCCCAGGCCTCGGCCACGTCCAGCACTGCGGTCGGCCAGAATGCAGCGGCCTCCGATGTTCAGGCGACCTCTCTCGGTGTCAATTCGAGTGCCGGTGCCGCGAATTCGCTCGCGCTTGGCGCCAATGCCAACGCCGGCAATGCCGGCGCCGTCGCGCTCGGCTTCGGCAGCGTGACCGCCGCGGCGGTCGGCACGCCGAACACCGTGATCAACGGCACCACCTACACGTTCCAGGGCACGACGCCGGCCTCGACGGTGAGCGTCGGCGCGGTCGGCGCCGAGCGCACCATCACCAATGTCGCGGCGGGCCGGATCAGCGGATCCTCGACCGACGCGATCAACGGTTCTCAGCTGTTTGCCACCAACCAGGCCGTCGATTCCATCGGCACCACCGTCAACAACATCAACAATGGCGGCGGCATCAAGTATTTCCACGCCAGTTCGACGCTAGCCGATTCGTCCGCGGTGGGGACCGACTCGGTTGCGGTCGGCCCGGTGTCGACCGCGACCGGCGCCAACGCAATCTCGATTGGTAACGCTTCGACCGCCAGCGGCGACAATGCGATCGCCGCCGGCTACCAATCTACTGCATCGGCGCTCGACTCAGTGGCGTTGGGATACATCTCCAAGGCGACGGGCCAGTTCAGCACCGCGATCGGACCCAATGCCCAGGCCTCAGCCACGTCCAGCACCGCAATCGGCCAGAACACGGTTGCATCCGGCACGCAAGCGACCTCTCTCGGTGTCAATGCGAATGCCGGCTTCTCGAATGCGCTCGCGCTGGGCGCCAATGCCAACGCCTCGAACGCAAATGCGGTCGCACTCGGCTCCGGCAGCGTCACGTCAGCCGCGGTCGGCACCCCGAACACCGTGATCAACGGCACCACCTATAGCTTCGCCGGCACGACACCGGGCTCGACCGTCAGCGTCGGTGCGGTCGGTGCCGAGCGCACCATCACCAACGTGGCGGCGGGACGGCTCAACAACGGGTCGACGGATGCGGTCAACGGGTCGCAGCTGTTTGCGACCAACCAGGCGATCGAAAACATCAACACCGGCGGCGGCATCAAGTATTTCCACGCCAATTCGACGCTGGCCGATTCGTCCGCGGTCGGGACGAATTCGGTTGCGGTCGGCCCGGTGTCGACCGCGACCGGCGCCAACGCAATCTCGGTTGGTAACGCTTCGGCCGCCAGCGGCGACAATGCGATCGCCGCCGGCTACCAATCTACCGCATCGGCGCTCGACTCAGTGGCGCTGGGATACATCTCCAAGGCGACAGGCCAGTTCAGCACCGCGATCGGACCCAATGCCCAGGCCTCGGCCACGTCCAGCACCGCGATCGGCCAGAATGCAGCGGCCTCCGATGTTCAGGCGACCTCTCTCGGTGTCAATTCGAGTGCCGGTGCCGCGAATGCACTCGCGCTTGGCGCCAATGCCAATGCCAGCAATGCCGGCGCCGTCGCGCTCGGCTTCGGCAGCGTGACCGCCGCGGCGGTCGGCACGCCGAACACTGTGATCAACGGCACCACCTACAGCTTCGCCGGCACGACGCCGGCCTCGACCGTCAGCGTCGGCGCGGTCGGCGCCGAGCGCACCATCACCAATGTCGCGGCGGGACGGCTCAACAACGGCTCGACGGATGCGGTCAACGGCTCCCAGCTCTGGTCCACCAACCAGGCCGTCGATGGTCTCGCGACCACCGTCAACAACATCAACAATGGCGGCGGCATCAAGTATTTCCACGCCAGTTCGACGCTGGCGGATTCCTCCGCCGTCGGCACCAACTCGGTTGCGATCGGGCCGGTGTCGACCGCGACCGGCAGCGGCTCGGTGTCGATCGGCAACGGCGCGACCGCTGCGAATGCCAACGATATCGCGCTCGGCTCCGGCAGCCAGACCACCACGGCGGTCGGCACGTCAGGCATCACCATCGGCACCACCGCCTACAGCTTCGCCGGTACCGGCCCGCTCTCGACCGTCAGCGTCGGCACGGTCGGCAACGAACGCACCATCACCAACGTCGCGGCGGGACGGATCAGCAACGGCTCGACCGATGCGATCAATGGCTCGCAGCTGTTTGCCGCCACTTCGGCGATCGACAGCCTCACGACCGTCGTCAGCAACGGCCTGACGCATTATTATAGCGTCAACGACGGTGGCACCCAGCTGGCGAACTACACCAACAACGGTGCGACCGGTGCGAATTCGATGGCCGCCGGCATCGCCGCGTCGGCAACCGCCGCCAATTCCACGGCGCTCGGCTTCAACACCCAGGCCTCGGTCGCCGGCGGCGTTGCGATCGGCTCGGGCTCGATCTCCAACCGCGCGCTCGCGCCGGCGTCCGGCACGATCGGCGGCACCATCATCCCCTACAACACCACCGATCTCGCGCTGCTCGGCGCGGTGTCGGTCGGCAATGCGACGAGCTATCGGCAGATCACCAATGTGGCCGACGGCACCCAGTCGAGCGACGCCGTGACCGTGCGGCAGCTGACCGGCGCGCTGTCGTCGTTCGCGACCACGACGACGAAATACTTCCACGCCAACTCGACGCTCGCCGACTCGCTCGCGGTCGGCAACAATTCCGTCGCGGTGGGACCGCAGACCGTGGTCAATGGCGACAACGGCATCGGCATGGGATTTGGCGCGACCGTGCAGCAGACCGCGCCCGGCGGCATCGCGATCGGCCAGAATTCGGTATCGAACTTCGCCGATTCGATCGCGTTCGGAACCAATGCGGTGGCCAGCGGCATTCAGTCGGTGTCGATCGGCGCCGGATCCCAGACCACCAACCCGACCAGCGTTGCGCTCGGCCCGAATGCCAAGGCGACGGCGCAGGCCGGCGACGTCGCGCTCGGTGCCAACTCGACCACACAGACGGTGGTCGCGACCAAGAACACCACGATCGGCGGCACCACCTACGCCTTCGCCGGCACGGCGCCGACCTCGACCGTCAGCGTCGGCAGCGTCGGGGCGGAACGCACCGTCACCAACGTCGCCGCGGGCCAGATCAGCTCGACCTCGACGGACGCGATCAACGGCTCGCAGCTTTGGGCCACCAACACCTCGCTCGACGCTCTCTATACGACCGTCAAGAACATCTCGACCGGCAGCGGCGGCATCAAGTACTTCCACGCCAACTCGTCCGCGGCGGATTCCTCCGCCACGGGCGCGGAGAGCGTCGCGATCGGACCGCAATCGGTCGCAAGCGGCGCGAACGCAGTGTCGATGGGCAACGGCTCGGCCGCATCGGGCGCCAACTCGGTCGCGATCGGTGCCGGCGCCAAGGCGACTTCGGCCAACTCGCTGGCGCTCGGTGCGAACTCGACCACCACGGCCAATCTGAGCGATGCGGCTTATACGCCTGTCGTCGGCAAGAGCGTCGCGGGGGTTGCGACCGGCGAAGTGTCGGTCGGCTCGGCTGGAGCCGAACGCCGCGTCACCAATGTTGCCGCCGGCTCGGCCGCGACCGATGCGGTCAATGTGAGCCAGCTGCAGGCCGTTTCCAGCGGCTCGATCCGCTACGACACCGATGCCTCAGGGAACACCACCAACAAGGTGACGCTGAACAGCGGCAGCAGCGGGCCGGTCACCATCAGCAACGTGGCGGCGGGCGTCGCCGGCACCGATGCGGTCAACGTCAACCAGCTCAACAGCGCATTCCAGCAGCTCAACGGCCAGATCGGCGAGGTGCGGCAGGACGCCTGGCGTGCGGCGGCGATCGGCATGGCCGCCGCATCGCTGCGCTATGACGACCGGCCCGGCAAAGTGAGCGCATCGGCCGGCGGCGGCGTCTGGCGCAGCCAGGGCGCGCTCGCCTTCGGCATCGGCTACACCAGCGAGAACGGCCGGTTGCGCACCAACGCGGCGGCGACCACCGCCGGCAGCGAGTGGGGCGTCAGCGCCGGCGTGAGCCTGACGCTCAATTGACCCTGACGTCGACGAGGCGGCTGGCGTGTCTGGCTTTGGCGATCTGGCTCGGCGCGGCGGCGGGCGCAAGCGCGCAGGGCGCGCCGCCACCCGCCTATGCCGTGAAGCCGTCGGACGTCGTGGTGCCGGAAGGCGAGACGCTCGGCGAGTTCAGGCGGATGATCCAGCCGTTCAAGAACTGGACCTTGATCTGCGACGAGAGCCTGAAATCGAAGCGCCGCGTCTGCAACGTCACGCAATCGATCGTCAACGCACAGGGCGCGGTCGCCTTCAACTGGTCGCTGATCGCGACCGCCGACGGCAAGCCGCTGATGGCGATGCGGATTCCCGCGGCCGCCGGCGTCGGCGCGCAGATCGAGCTTGCGATGGGCGATAGTCCCGACCGCATCGTTGCGCAGACCGATCGCTGCGACGCCAATTTCTGCTTCGCGACGATCGCGATCGGCAATGTGCTGAGGCGGCACATTCGCGCGGCGACGCCGTGCCTGGTGTCGTATCCGCTTCCGCAAGGCGGGCCGATCGTGCTGGAGGCGCCGCTCGACGGACTGTCCGGTGTGCTGGCGAAACTGAAATGAAGCGGGGTCGGACATGCGGATGTGGGATTCCGACGTCCGGCTCGAAACTGAAGTGCGAAGTGAAAAGGACGGATTGTCGATGCGGCGCACCCTTGGATTGATCTTTGTTGCGGTCGTCGTGGCCGCGCTCGGTGCTGCCGGCGTCGTGGTCTACGCGCAGCAAACGCAACCTGTACCCTTGCAGCCGGCCGTACCTGCGCCGCCCAAGAAGCCTGCTGCCGCTGCGAAGCCGCAGCCGCACAAGCAGCGTCCGCAGGAGGCGCAGACGCCACCGGCGGCCGCCGCATCCGTTCCGCCGCCGCAGGCGGGGCAGCAACCGACCGTGTTCGACGAGCATGCGCGGCAGGGCAATGTCGTGGCCTGCGCCAATCTGTTCGGAACGCTCGGCCGCGGCCTGGCGACCAACTCCAACTACACCGCGCAGTCGCAGTGGGACGCCAAGGCCGGAAATTCGCATTCGGTGCAGTCGCTGGTTGCGCTCGCGCCAATCCAGGCGCCCCAGGGCAGCGCTGCCCAGCGCGCCGCCGGCATCGTGTTCGCCGCGCCGGTCGGGTCGTCCTGCGAAGGCAATCTGGTGCGGGTGACGCCGAGCGCCGAGAGCTGCCCGACGGTTGCCGCGGAGCTCGCCAAGCTCAATGGGCAGAACGGCACGCTTGGAGACCTCGCGACGATCGCACTGCCGAACGGCGCGCAGGTGGTGCTGATTCCGTTCGGCAATGCCTGCGTCGCGGTGACCGCGCTCCGGGTCGCCGGATAACGCGGTCGCTCTCGTATACGTGACGCCGCCCGATCAGAGAACGTAGCCGCCGTCGATGGTGATGCTGGTGCCCGTGATCAGGCTGGCGCCGTTGCCTGCCAGAAAGCTGACTGCCGATGCGATGTCATCCGGACTGTTCAGGCGGCGCAACGGAATCCTCTCCTTCAGCCAATCGGCCATGCCGGCGGTCATGTCCGTGGCCGTCGGTCCCGGCTGCAGATTGTTGACCGTGATCTGCCGCGGGGCCAGGTCGAGTGCCGCGGTCTTCACGAGTGAAGCGACCGCCGCCTTCGTCATCGCATAGGCGCTGCCGCCGGCGGCGCCGGTCCTGATGGCCGTATTGCTTCCGATCGTGATGATCCGCCCGCCGTCACGCATGGCGGCCGTGGAGGCCTGCATCGCCAGGAACACGCCGCGAATGTTCACATTGAGCAGCAGATCGAGATCGTCGGGATTGAATGACTCGATCGATCCGAGACGAAGCACGCCCGCATTGATGACGACGACATCAAGCAGTCCGAGCTGATCGGTGGCCTCTGCCACGGCGCGCCGGATCGCGGCGGGATCGCCGCTGTCGGCGTGGATCGCGATTGCCTCGCCTCCGGCTCCAGAAACTGCGTCGCACACCTCGCGTGCCTTGTCGGGCCTGCTCACATAGGTGAGGGCGACCGAGAACCTCTCCTCCGCAAGGCGCTTGGCAATCGCGGCGCCGATCCCCCGCGACCCACCGAATATGAGGGCGCTACGTGGTCTCTCCGATGCTGTGTAGGTCATTTCCGTGTTTCCCTTCTTATTGGAATGTTTATTCCAGAATAGGCCAAAAAAATCATGCGAGTGCGCGCAGCGCCAATTGTCCGAGTGATCGCAATCGCCGGTGGCCGGCGCCACCACGAGCGGCGATCCGGATCCCTGCGAACGACGCGGTGAGGAATTCGGTCGCGCTCGATGGATCGATTTCGGCCGCCACATCGCCCTGCGCCTGAGCCTCACGGATTCGCGCCACGATGGCCTTGGTCAGCGCGCGTCCCGAGCTGTCACGGACCGCAGCAAGCTCCGGCTTGGCGGTGCCGAATTCGCAGATCGAATTGACGCCAAGACACGCCTCCGCTGCGTCATCCACCACGCGTTCGACCATAGCGCGAAGGCCGTCGAGCGCGCGCCGCTCGCTTGCCAGGGCTGACAAATGTGCCTCGGTCTCCCGGGTGGCATAGCGCTGCACCGCGGCAACATATAGCTGCCACTTGTCGCCGAACGTGTCGTAAAGGCTTTGCCGGCCGATGCCGAGCGCCCGTACCAGCATTTCGGCCGACGTGCCCTCATAGCCGTGCTCGCGGAACACGCCGATCGCGGCATCGAGCGCCTCTTCCGCAATGAATTCCTTCGGTCTTGCCATTGCCTGGAAATGACGGATTTGGAACGATCAGTCAAGAATGGTTGACATCACGGTCGCGTGCGCTGACCTCCAAACCTGTCCGCTAACATCTTGGCGATCAGCCATCAAAGGGCTGGATTTCCGGCTCCGGATCGTCAATTCTGATTTGGAACTTACCATCCGTGCATACGCGGAGGAGATGTCTCATGGAGGACGCGCGTCCGGAGCGGTTTGTCCGCAAGGTCGGCGGTGAGCTGGTGTCGTCCGTCATCGCGCGGTCAGAGCCGATCAGGGTCGAGCTGCTCAGCCGGACCTCGCGGCCCCGCATGAACTGGCACTTCCGCCAGCCCGAGCTGACGTTGTTCTGGTTCCGCAACGGCTGCTCGCGGTTGCAGGCCACGATCAACGGCCGTCCGGTCGAATATGAGTTCTCCAGCGCGGCCAATCTCGCGCTGTTTCCGGCCGGTACCGAGATCGAGGGGGAGTGGTCGGTCGGGCCGGCGTTCGACTATGTGGTCGTGTTCCTCGACCCGAAATTCGTGCAGAGCCGTCTCAATGGCTTGATCGAAACATCAGCGATTGCGTTCGGCCATGACCAGCTCTGTCGCGGTCTCTCCGAACTTTGCCAGGAAGCGACCACGCCGGACGATCTGTTCGATCTGTTCGCCGAAGGCTGGGCCAGCCAGGCGCTGGCCCATATGGCGCGGCTGTCGCGCGGCGCGGAACCGGCGAAGGCGCCGAGCCGTGGCGGACTGCCGGCGCTCAAGCTGCGCAGGATCGAGGAATTCGTCCGGGCCAATCTTGGCGAGACGATCTCGTTGTCGGCACTGTCAGATGTTGCCGGCCTGAGCAAGCGGCATTTCCTGCGCGCGTTCCAGGAGAGCATGGGTACCAGCCCGCATCGCTATGTGCTGGGCCTCCGCATCGAGGCCGCCAAGCATCGCCTCAGCGACACTGACGAGAGCTTGACCAGCATCGCGCTGGCCTCGGGGTTCAGCCACGCCCAGCATTTCTCGTCGACGTTCAGGCAAGTCACGGGTGTCAGTCCGTCGATGTTCCGGCAGCAGGGCCGGGCGTGAATTTCGGCGCTTTTTTGCAAGTCGAGGCGCTTTCCAGCAAGCGCAGGCGCACGGTCCATCGTATGCCGAGGTTGCGCTCAAGGTTTGATCGCGTCCGCGCATTGGAGAAGGAAGCAAAGCATGCCAGGGCCATTGGCGGGAGTTCGCGTACTTGATCTGACCGGTGTCGTTTCGGGCCCGTTCGCGACGATGTTTCTGGCCGATCAGGGCGCCGATGTCCTGAAGGTCGAGCCGATCGGCGGCGACATCACCCGCCGCAGCCGGGCCAATGTCGACAAGACCGGCGAGTTCTCGGCGCTGTTCATCTCGTCGAACCGTGGCAAGCGCTCGCTCTCGATCGATATGAAAACCGATGCCGGCCGGGACGTGCTGGGCAAGCTGGTCCTGCAGTCCGACGTGCTGGTGCAGAATTTCCGGCCCGGCACGATGGAACGTCTCGGGCTCGGTCCGGACGAGGTGCGCAAGAAGAATCCGCGGCTGATCTATGTCTCGATCAGCGGCGTCGGTGAAGACGGGCCTTACGCCAAGAAGCGCGTCTATGATCCGATCGTGCAGGCCCTGTCGGGCTTCTGCGATATCCAGGCGCAGCCGGTGACCAACCGTCCGCAGATGATCCGGACCATCGTGGCCGACAAGACGACGGCGGTCTATGCCGCGCAGGCGATCACGGCGGCGCTCTACGCGCGGGAAAAATCCGGCAGCGGCCAGCATATCCAGGTGGCGATGCTCGACGCGATGATCGCCTATCTCTGGCCGGAAGGCATGATGCAGTACACGGTGGTCGGCCGCGAGCAGGCGACGGCCGATCCGAACGATCGGCCCGATCTCGTGTTCCAGACCTCGGACGGCTACCTCACCTGCGGCACTATCTCCGATTCCGAATGGCAGGGCTTCTGCAAGGCCACTGGCGATCCGGAACTGGCCAGAGATGAACGCTTCGCCACGCCGGCCTCGCGCTCGGTCAATGCCACGGCGCGCATCAACAAGATGCAGGACTATATCGGCAGGCACACCACGGCCGAATGGCTGGCGCGGCTTGATGCGGCCGATGTGCCCTGTGCGCCGATCCTCCGGCGCGGCGAAATCATCGCCAACGAGCAGGTGGTTGCCCGCGGGCTGATCGCCGAGCTCGAGCAGCCCGGGGTCGGCACCGTGCGGCAGCCGAAGCCCGCGGCGCGCTTCGAGGTCGATGCCGCCGCGATCGGCGGTCCTGCGCCGCGGATCGGACAGCATACGAAGCAGGTGCTGTCCGACCTCGGCTACGGCGATGCCGCCATCGCAGAGATGATCGAGCAGAAGGCCGTGCGCGCGGTCTGAGCGACCGCGCCGCGCAACGTCACCATTGCTGAACTGAACAACTGCCGTCGGTGGGAGATGTCCTATGGCCGAGACGAACAAGACTGCCTTATTGGTTGGCGCGGGCGATGCGATCGGCGCCGCGGTAGCGCGGCGCTTCGCCGCCGGCGGCTACACCGTCTGCATCGCGCGGCGCGATGCGGCGAAATCGAGCGCCCTGGTGGAGGAATTGACCGGCGCCGGAAGCCAGGTGCATGCGTTCAGTGTCGACGCGCGGCGCGAGACCGAGGTGCAGGAGCTGTGCGAGCGGGTCGAACGGGAGATCGGGCCGATCGAGGTCTGCCTGTTCAATGCCGGCTCGAACGTCAAGAAGGAGCTGCATGAGACCAGCGAGAAGCTGTTCTTCAAGGCCTGGGAGCTCGCCTGCTTCGCCGGCTTCCTGGTCGGACGCGAGGCGACCCGGCACATGCTGCGGCATGGCCGCGGCACCATGCTGTTCACCGGCGCGACCGCGAGCGTGCGCGGCAGCAGCGGCTTTGCGGCATTCGCATCCGCCAAGTTCGGCCTGCGCGCGGTTGCCCAGGCGATGGCGCGCGAGCTCGGACCGAAGAACATCCATGTCGCGCATCTCTTGATCGATGCCGGCGTCGACAGCCCGGCCATCCACCAGCGGATGAAGGCCGCCACCGGCGTCGACGCATCAGAGATCCCGCCTGACACGTTGACCCGCACGTCTTCGATCGCGGAGGCCTACTGGTTCGTGCACCAGCAGAGCCGCGACGGATGGAGCCATGAACTGGATCTGCGTCCCTCCGTCGAGAAATGGTGACGTCATGCCTGAGACGCTGACGTTATGGGGGGTGGGGACATCGCGGACGATCCGGGCCCACTGGGCATTGCACGAATTGGGGCTGGACTATCACTGCAAGCCGATCCTGCCTCGCTCCGGCGAGACCAAGACGCCGGAATACACGCTGCTCAATCCGCGGCAGAAGATTCCCCTGCTGCAGGACGGCGACTTCACGATCGGGGAGAGCGCCGCCATCGTCGCCTATCTGGCGCGCCATTACTCGAACCCGAACATCTCCCTCGTTCCCGTCGAGGAGCGCGACTTTGCGCGATGGCTGGAATGGTGCTTCTTCATCGTGGCTGAGCTGGACTCGACCAGCCTCTACGTGATGCGCCGCCATGACGTCCAGGGCCTCGCCCATATCTACGGCCATGCTCCGGATGTGGTCGTGAAAGCGGCCGAGTATTTTCGCCAGCAGCTCCGCCATGTCGAAGTCGCCCTGTCGGACGGCCGCCAGTATCTGATGGGCGATCAGTTCACCAGCGCGGATATCCTGCTCGCGACCTGCCTGGTATGGGCGATCGACTACGGTGTCGGGGTCTGCGACGTCGCAACGCCCTATCTCGACCGCGTCACGGCGCGGCCGGCCTACAAGGAAAGCGTCGCGGTCAACACCGTGAAGAGCTGATCGGCCTCGCCATTCAGGGCTGGCGCTGCCGGGGACCGCCGATCTCGCATCCTGGCATCAGACCAAACCGGCCGTGCAGCCCACGCCAGAGGCTGCCGCACAGTACGCTCAGAAGCTTGCGCATCGACTTCCCCCTCGACATCCGCCGACTGCGATCCTGCTGACGCCGCTGACGGAATGACAGAGCCAATTCTGGGCACGCCTGCGTAGTTTTTAAGCAGAGCGTTCTCGCGGCCGCGCGGCGCGCGCCGAAAAATCTCATGAGATTCAAACGTCGGTGCGCTGGCACGCCTCGTGCATCAATGGCGCTGAGTTGGCCGCTAGGGTTCCGATCTTGCGAAGCAAGGTGCTGGTCCGAGAGCAGCCGCTTGCGGGGGAGACATCCTCGCAGGTGCACGGCGGGATAAAAGCCCGGGAGACCTCGTTAGCCAAGGGATTGGCGGAGCGATGGTCTTTTCGCCAGTCCCTTTTTGTGAAGTTTCGCAAGAGGGATCGGCAATGAACAAGTTCTCTTTCTTCCTCCGCTCTGTTGTCACCGGCTGCGCGATCGTGCTCGCGGCCGCATCCGTCGCTGACGCCGCACCGAAGAAAAGCTTCAAGGTCGCCTGGTCGATCTATGTCGGGTGGATGCCGTGGGGCTATGCGGCCGACACCGGCATCGTCAAGAAGTGGGCCGACAAATACGGCATCACGATCGAGGTCAAGCAGTTCAACGACTACGTCGAATCGATCAACCAGTACACCGCCGGCGGCTATGATGCCGTCACCATCACCAACATGGACGCGCTGTCGATTCCGGCGGCAGGCGGTGTCGACACCACCGCGGTCGTGATGGGCGATTTCTCCAACGGCAACGACGCCGTGATCCTCAAGAACAAGTCGGATCTGGCCGCGATCAAGGGCCAGACGGTCAACCTGGTCGAATTCTCGGTGTCGCACTATCTGCTGGCCCGCGCGCTCGAGACCAGCAAGCTGAGCGAGAAGGACGTCAAGGTCGTCAACACCTCCGATGCCGATATCGCAGCCGCCTACAAGACGCCTGACGTCAATGCGGTCGTGACCTGGAATCCGATCGTGACCGAAATCCTCGGCTCGCCCGACGCCAAGAAGGTGTTCGATTCCTCGCAGATCCCCGGCGAGATCATGGACCTCATGGTGGTCAACACGGCGGTTGCCAAGGACAATCCTGATTTCGCCAAGGCGCTGGTCGGCATCTGGTACGAGACGCTGTCCAGGATGACGGCGAACGATCCCGCGGCGAAGGCCGCCAAGGAAGCGATGGCCAAGGCCTCCGGCACCGACCTCGCCGGTTTCGACAGCCAGCTCTCGACCACAAAACTGTTCGACAAGGCAACGGACGCCGAAGCCTTTACGCGCAGCAAGACCATCGGCGTGACCATGGACCGCGTCCGCAAGTTCCTGTTCGAGAAGGACCTGCTCGGTAAGGGCGCGAAATCCGCCGACGCCGTCGGGATCGAGCTCGCCGACAAGTCGGTGCTGGGCGACAAGGCGAACGTCAAGCTGCGCTTCGATCCGACCTTTATGGACGAAGCCGCCAAGGGCAAGCTTTGACGTCAAGCCCTGACGCGCGTCGCGTCGCCTCAAACAGGAGCCGGATATGCGACTTGTGAACATACGGCCGGGACGGCAGACGCGATTCTATCTGCTCGCGCTGCCGTTTCTGTTGGTCGCAATCGCCTACTTCGCCGGCTCCAGCGCGCGGCTCACGCAAAACCCGAACGACAAGCTGCTGCCGGCGCTGCCCAACATGGTGCAGGCCGTCAAGCAGATGGCGTTCGAGGTCGACCCGCGCACCGGAGGCTATCTGATGGCCTCCGACACCGTCGCCAGCCTGGGGCGGCTGGGGTCGGCGCTGGCGATCTCGACGGTGGCGGCGCTTGTCCTCGGCATCGTGATCGGACTGTTGCCGGGTGCCAATGCCCTGCTCGGGCCGTTCGTGTCGGTGACTTCGATGGTGCCGCCACTGGCATTGTTGCCGATCCTGTTCATCGTGATGGGGCTCGGTGAGAACTCGAAGATTGCGCTGATCGTGATCGGGACGCTGCCCTGCATGATCCGCGACCTCGCCATGAAGGTGCAGGAGCTGCCGCGCGAGCAGATCGTCAAGGCGCAGACGCTCGGCGCCTCGACCTGGCAGATCGCGCTGCGCGTCGCGATGCCGCAAACCCTGCCGCGGCTGATCGACGTGCTGCGGCTGCAGCTCGGGCCGGCGTGGCTGTTCCTGATCGCGGCCGAAGCGATCGCATCCGACTCCGGGCTCGGCTACCGGATCTTCCTGGTGCGCCGCTATCTCGCGATGGACGTCATCATCCCCTACGTCGCCTGGATCACGCTGCTGGCGTTCCTGATCGATGTCGGCCTGCGCGTCCTGCAGCGCAGGTTGTTTCCCTGGTTTGCCTCGGTGAGGGCGGAATGAGCGCGATCCGGTTCGACGACGTCTGGAAGGAATACGGCGATCACATCGTGCTCGAGCGCATCACGATGGAGGTCGAGCCGCGTGCCTTCATTGCTCTGGTCGGCCCGTCCGGCTGCGGCAAGACCACGCTGCTCAGAATGCTGCTCGGCGAGGAGCAGCCGAGCCGCGGCCAGATCATGGTCGACGGCAAGCCGTTGAGCGCCGAGCCGGATGCCGATCGTGGCGTGGTGTTCCAGCGCTACTCGGTGTTTCCGCATCTGACCGTGCTGCAAAACGTCTTGCTCGGCCGCGAACTGCGCGACGCCAAATTCACGGCGCGGCTGTTCGGCGCCGCGCGGCGCGCCGCCAGCGACGAGGCCATGGCGTTGCTCGCCGAGGTCGGGCTCGCCGGTCAGGAGGGCAAGTATCCGTCGGCGCTGTCGGGCGGCATGCAGCAGCGCCTCGCGCTGGCGCAGGCGATCATGCGCGGCCCGAAAATCCTGCTGCTCGACGAGCCGTTCGGCGCGCTCGATCCGGGAATCCGCGCCGACATTCACCTGTTGATGAAGCGGCTCTGGAACGAGACCCATCTGACGGTCGTGATGGTGACGCACGACCTCAGCGAGGCCTTCGGGCTCGCAACGCGCGTGATCGCGCTGGAGCGGCAGCGCAACCGGCCGGAGGAGCGCGAGCGCTACGGCGCCACGGTGTCGCGCGACCTCGAGATCTTTCCACGCCGCAGCGCGGAGCCGCGGTCATCAGTTCAACCAGCTCCGATCGGGACGACCCGGTCAGACCAGGAGCATCAGCCGGGACGGCCCGGCGCTCTCGTCTTGAAGGAGCAACCATGATCCTCACAGAGGAACAGAAGGCCGAGATCGCGGCGCATACCCGACGTTACAACGAGCTGAAGGCGGCAGGGCAGGAGCACGCGCCGCGGGCGCTGCCGGCGGCGACCGCGCGCGATGCTGCGCCGATCGCCACTGACGCGATCATCCATCGCGAGGTGATTCCGGCCGGCTGGTACTGGACCACACGGCTGAACCGCGGCGATACGTTGCGCATCGTCAACACGTCGGGGACATCGACCGTCAGCCTGCTCGCCTGGAACAGCGCTGACACCACCGAGCGGCTCAACCACGCCGACACCATCAAGGTGCAGTGGGCGGCGCGGCTGCAGAAGGGCCGCATCCTGCTGTCCGACATGGGGCGCGCGCTGCTCGGCCTCACCGAGGACAGCAGCACCGCGCATGATGCCGTGGTCGGCGGCTCGACCGCGGCGACCAACCTCGCGAAATACGGCGACGGCAATTTCCGCAACACGCGCGACAATTTCATCCTCGCCGCGGCGAAGCTCGGGCTCGATCGCCGCGACGTCCATCCCTGCGTCAGCTTCTTCGCGCCGGTCGCGATCGACGCGGGCGGCAGGTTTGTGTGGTCCGGCGCGCGCCGGCAAAAGGGCGATTTCGTCGATCTGCGCGCGGAGATGGACCTGCTGATCGCGCTGTCGAATTGTCCGCATCCGCTCGATCCCGGGGAAAGCTATCCGCAAGCGAGCGTGGAAGTCGTGCGCTATCGCTCGGCCAAGCCCGCCGCCGATGATCTCTGCCGTACCGCGACGGCCGAGGCGATCCGCGCCTATCAGAACAATGCGCTGTATCTCGGCGAGATGAGCGAAGGAGCCGTGCGATGACCACGCCATCCGCTCAAACCCGCGGTCGTATCGTTCTCGACGTGGAAATTCCCGCGCGCAAGCCATGGTCGGCCATCATCCGCAAAGGCCAGACGCTGCGGATCACGGATACCCATGGCCAGCAGGCGGTCGATACGCTGTTCTATCGTGCCGACGATTTCGGTGAACGCTACAGCGGCCAGGATACGTTGCGTGCGCAGGGCTCGGCCTATGTCGGGCTCGGCACCCAGATCATGTCCAATGAAGGCCGGGTGATGCTGCGCGTCACCGCTGACAGTTGCGGCCTGCACGACACCTCGGCGGGCGCCTGCTCCTGCGAAAGCAACACCGTGCGGTTCGGGCACCAGACCCGCTACCAGCACGCCTGCCGCGAGAACTTCGTGCTTGAGGCCGCGAAATACGGCATGTCGAAGCGCGACATCGTGCCGAACCTGAACTTCTTCATGAACGTGCCGATCGATCCGGTTGGAAATTTCACCGTGGTCGACGGCGTCTCCAAACCCGGCGACGCCATCGAGCTGGTCGCCGAGATGGACGTGCTGTGCCTGATCTCGAACTGCCCGCAGATCAACAATCCCTGCAACGGCTTCTTCCCAACGCCGGTGCAGGTCACGATCTTCGAGCCGGAGGCGTGAGGCATGTTCAGCAAGGTCCTGATTGCCAACCGCGGCGAGATCGCCGGGCGGATCGGAAAGACGTTGCACCGCATGGGCATCGGTTCGGTCGCGGTCTATTCCGACGCCGACCGCTTCACCCGGCCGGTGCTGGAGGCCGACGAGGCGGTGCGCATTGGTCCGGCGCCGGCCGCCGAAAGCTACCTCAACGTCGATGCGATCATGGCGGCGTGCCTTGCGACGGGCGCGCAGGCAGTGCATCCCGGCTACGGCTTCCTGTCGGAGAACCGCCGCTTTGCCGAACGCCTGGCCGAGCACGGCATTGCGTTCATCGGGCCGCGGCCGGAGCACCTTGACGCCTTCGGACTCAAGCATCGGGCGCGCGAGATCGCCGAGCAAAGCGGCGTGCCGCTGTTGCCGGGCTCCGGCCTGCTGGAGACCATCGAAGAGGCGGTGCGCGAGGCTGACAGAATCGGCTTTCCGGTGATGCTGAAGAGCACGGCGGGCGGCGGCGGCATTGGCATGCAGCTCTGCCACGATATGGCGACGCTGCGCGAGCGGTTTGAATCCGTGCAGCGCACGGCGCGCGCGAGCTTCGGCGATGCCCGGGTCTATCTCGAGCGGTTCGTCGCCCGGGCACGCCACATCGAGGTGCAGATCTTCGGCAACGGCAAGGGCGATGTGGTCGCGCTCGGCGAACGCGATTGCTCGCTGCAACGGCGCAACCAGAAGGTCTTTGAGGAGACACCCGCGCCGGGGCTCTCCGCCGCGATCAGGCAACGGCTGCACGCGGCCGCGGTGTCGCTCGGCAAGGCGGTCGCTTACGAATCCGCCGGGACGGTGGAGTTCATCTATGACGTCGCGCGCGAGGACTTCTACTTCCTTGAGGTCAACACCCGTCTCCAGGTCGAGCATCCCGTCACCGAGCAGGTCACTGGTGTCGATCTCGTGGAATGGATGGTCCGGCAGGCGGCCGGCGAGGATGTGCTGGGCCAGGCCGGCGCGCTCACGCCGAAGGGCGCGGCGATCGAGGTGCGGCTCTATGCCGAGAACCCGGGCGCCGGCTTTCGCCCGAGCGCGGGCCGGCTGACGCAGGTCAGCTTTTCGCCGGACGCGCGGATCGACGGCTGGATCGAGACCGGCACCGAGGTCTCGCCGTTCTACGATCCGATGCTGGCCAAGATCATCGTATCGGCCGACACCCGCGACGCTGCGATCGCAAAGCTGACGCAGGCACTGGATGATACGGTCGTCGCCGGGATCGAGACCAATCTCGATTATCTCCGCGCGATCGCGGCGTCGGACGTGTTCCGCAGCGGCAAGGTGGCGACCAGCGTGCTCGGCGCGTTCGCCTATCGCCCCCGCACCATCGATGTCGTCGCACCCGGTGCCCAAAGCGGCGTGCAGGAATTGCCCGGCCGGCTGCATCTCTGGCATGTCGGCGTGCCGCCGAGCGGGCCGATGGACGAGCGGTCGTTTCGTCTTGCCAACCGCGTGGTCGGCAATCCGGAGACCACGACCGCGCTGGAGCTGACCGTCAACGGGCCGACCTTGCGCTTCAACACCGATGCGATCGTTGCGCTCTCGGGCGCACGCATGAAGGCATCGCTCGACGGTGCCGAGGTCGCCCATGACGAGCCGGTCGCGGTGCGCGCGGGGCAGACGCTCGTGATCGGCAGCATCAAGGGCCCCGGCCAGCGCAGCTATCTCGCCGTGCGTGGCGGCATCGACGTGCCCGAGATCCTGGGATCGCGAGCGGTGTTTGCGCTCGGCGCGTTCGGCGGCCATGCGACGGGCTCACTGAAGGCCGGCGACGTGCTGCACATCGGTGCCGAGACGTCGAGCCTTGCCGCGCCTCGGCGCGCAACGGAGGACGAATGTCCACAGCTTGCGTCGGCGTGGCAGATCGGCGTGGTCTATGGCCCGCATGGCGCGCCGGACTTCTTCCTCGACGAGGACATCGAAACGCTGTTCGCGGCGAGCTACGAGGTGCACTTCAACAGCGCCCGCACCGGCGTGCGGCTGATCGGTCCGAAGCCACGTTGGGCCCGCGCCGATGGCGGCGAGGCCGGGCTGCATCCGTCGAACATTCATGACAACGCCTATGCGGTCGGCTCGATCGATTTCACCGGCGACATGCCGATCATTCTCGGCCCCGACGGACCAAGCCTCGGCGGCTTCGTTTGTCCGGCGGTCGTCGCGCGCGACGAGCTCTGGAAGGTCGGCCAGCTCCGGCCCGGCGACACCGTCCGCTTCGTTCCGGTGAAACGCGACGATCCTGTTGCGGGCCCCACGGTGCTGCGCGCGCCCGAGCTCGGCTCGGCCGTTGTCGGACGCCATGATGACGGCCCGATCCCGGTGGTGTACCGGCGCGCCGGCGACGACAATCTCCTGGTCGAATATGGTCCGATGGAGCTCGACATCGCGCTGCGGCTGCGCGTCCATGTGCTGGCGCAGGCGCTTGAAGAAGCAAAACTCGGCGGCCTGATCGACCTCACGCCCGGCATCCGCTCGCTGCAGATCCATTATGACGGCACCGCGCTGTCGCGAACGAAGCTGCTCGATGTGCTCAGACGGATCGAACGCGACTTGCCGCCGGTCGATGCGATGCGGGTGCCGAGCCGCACCGTGCATCTACCGCTGTCGTGGCGGGATCCGCAGGCTGAGCTTGCGATGCGCAAGTATCAGGAGCTGGTCCGCGCGGATGCGCCGTGGTGTCCGTCGAATGTCGAGTTCATCCGCCGCATCAACGGCCTCGGCAGCGAGGACGACGTCCGCCGCATCGTGTTCGATGCCGATTATTTCGTGCTCGGCCTCGGCGACGTCTATCTCGGCGCGCCGGTGGCGACCCCGCTCGACCCGCGGCATCGTCTCGTCACCACCAAATACAATCCGGCGCGGACCTGGACGCCGGAGAACGCGGTCGGGATCGGCGGCGCCTATATGTGCATCTACGGCATGGAAGGGCCGGGCGGCTACCAGCTGTTCGGCCGCACCATCCAGGTCTGGAACACATGGCGCACCACGAAAGTGTTCGAGCCGGGTCATCCGTGGCTGCTGCGGTTCTTCGACAAAATCCGATTCTTCCCGGTCGATGCCGATGAGCTCTTGGACGCACGCGCCGCGTTCCCACACGGGCAATACGACATCAGGATCGAGCAGGGCGAATTCTCCTACGCCGACTACGCGAAGTCCTTGGCCGATGCGCAGCCGTCGATTACTGCGTTCAAGGCGACGCAGCAGGCCGCGTTCGATGCCGAGCGCCAGCGCTGGCGCGAGATGAAGCTCGACGAGGCGCCGGCAGAATCGATCGATGCGAGTGTCGTCTCGACCGGCATTCCCGACGGCCAGGTCGGCGCGTTCTCGGAGGTGCCCGGCAACATCTGGAAGATCCTGGTCGAGGAGGGCGCGGTGGTCGCAGCCGGCGACACACTCGCCATCATCGAGTCCATGAAGATGGAGATATCAGTGCATTCGCCGAGCGCGGGCCGCATTGCGTCGGTGCCGGTCAAGCCCGGACAGACGTTGCGCGCCGGGGATGTGGTGGCGTTGATCCGGCCGGAGTAGATTCGGCCGCATCGATCTGCTGCGGTCCTGTCCCCGTCATGGCGCTATGGGGGGCGATCGGACGGAAGCCGACTGCGCCACGTCTCGTTGGCAAGGAACCGGCGCTGTCGGTCGGCGATGGCGGGCCATCCGGAGCGTACCACGCTGAGCACCGCAGCGTCGGCGGATGGACCTTCATCGCAGGCAAAATAGGCGCGAAGCCGTCCCTCGCAGCGGAAGCCGAGGCCGGTGTAGAGCTCGAGCGCACGCCGCAGGCGCCAATCCAGATGCACCTCGGCCCGCTCGACGGCGAGCACCTCAAAGGCATACCGCGTCATGAGATGCGCGACATGGCTGATGAGCAGGATCTCGTCCAATCGTCCGCTGCTCCAGATCGGCGCAAACCTCGCCCGCTTCTCCTCCGGCTCGAGCGCCGCGAATGCGGTGAGGCCGATGATGTCGCCTGACCCGGCGTCTTCGATCGCGAACGCGGTCGTGACGTTCGCGCAGCTCAGTGTGGCTGCCATGCGCGCGGCCGCCGCCCGGCCGGAGCCGCTGCGATCGAGCTGCCGAAGCATGCCGGCGTCCCCGAGCGGCTTTGCCCGCGAGATCTCGGAACCGTGGATCCTGGTCAGCACGATACGGTCGGTGGCCAAGGCGGCATGGCTGTCTGCGAATTGCATGCCCTATTGACGCATCGAACCAACATGCCGTCAAATGACCGGAATGGCAGTTCATATGCAGATTGGTCATGTCCCTGAATCCGAGACACGTTGACCTGTTTCGCGAGGTCGTGCGTCACAACGGAATCACCAAGGCGGCCCTGAGCCTGCGGATCGGGCAGCCCTTCGTCAGTCGCGCCATCGCGCGGCTGGAGCGCGAGATCGGCTTCGCGCTGTTCGAACGCGGGCGCGGCGGCGTCACGTTGACGCCGGAAGGCGAGATATTCCTGCATGAGGTGGAGCGCAACCAGGCCGGGCTGGAGTATCTGGCGCGCGCCGCGCGCGGCATTCGCGCGCGGGGCAGCGGGACGCTGAGGATCGCCTGCCTTCCAGCATTCACCTATTCGTTGATGCCGCGGATCGTCAGCAAATTCTCCAGGAAGAACCCCGGCATCATGCTGTCGGTCGCCGTGCATAGCCCCGAACGGGTTTGGAGCCTGGTTGCTGCGGGCCAGTGCGATGTCGGGCTGGCGCGACCCCAGTCAGGCTTTGCAGCGGTCGACGACGAGCAGCTGATGACGACCGACGCCATCTGCGTGCTGCCGCGTCAGCACCGGCTGCGGTCCAAGCGATTGATCATGCCAAAGGACCTGCACGGCGAGGCGATGATTGCGGCAGCCCCGGGCGCGCCGCATCGATCGCGCCTCGAACGCGCCTTCGAAGACGCCGGGGCCGAGGTCAGAACGGTGGCGGAGATTCAGTACAGCATGCAGCGCTGCGCGCTGGTTGCGCAGGGGCTGGGCTTCTCGATCGTCGATCCCGTCGTGGCGCGGGATTTTGCCAGCGCCCGGATCGTGCTCAAACCGTTCACGCCGCGGCTGGAGATCACCACCGTGCTGCTGTTTCCGTCGCAACGGCCGCGCAGCCGTCTCGCGCTCGAATTCTGCGACCTGCTTCGCGCCGAGACCGCGGAGTACAGGAAGCCCGCCCGCGCTCCGGCCTGACCCGATCGGTGCCGGTGAAGCCGGGCCAGACACTGCGCGCGGGCGATGTCGTGGCGTTGATCAGCCAAGAGGAGGGCAATGCACATCGCACCGCGATGTCTGCCTGTCCTCGACGGCGCGAACTAGCGGTTGGGCGCCGATTTTGATGCTTCGCCGAACAGAGGGGTCGGCACCTGCTTGAACTCGGGGAGCTTGGAGCTCGGCGCGACCGGACTGATCTTTACCCCTACGAGAACGGGATTCCCCAGAAACCAGAGTGCGCCAGCCAACATAACAAGCCCGGCAACGCCCAGTGCGGCAAGACCTTTCACACGGACCCCCTTGAATGTGACGAGCCGATCAGCATGACGCCGTGCTGACGGCGCGAGGGATGATCGGCTCCAACCAGCGCATGCTCGTCATTGGCGAGCACGATTTCGGGTAACGGTAAGGGCTCAAGTCCGGCAAATCGGCGATACAACGCGCCCATGACGGCGCCATACGCGCATGCAGGCATCACCAGATAGGCGATGTGAGCCGCCGGAATGAAGGGCGCGAAGAGACCGATACACAATACGCCGCTCAAACCTCCGATCACCGAGTAGTCTAGCCCACGGCAGCGCCGGAAAGCTCTTGCAAGGTGATGAACGACAAGGATCAGGACGGCCGAGGGAACCACTGTGGCAATCAAAGTCATCAGAAATACTTGAGCCGGGATCGCCACAGCGAAGATGGAATCGGCAACGATCAGACGGGGCGGCAGGAACAGTGACTCAAGGGAAACGCATAGTACTGCGGTCAACACAGCCGGCACGATGGCTGCAATCGTAACCGCGGCGATCGACGTGCGAACACGAACCGGTCCGTCGAAAGTCCTTGAGCTGCGGGACTCGGCGTCTTGCCGCAAAGCTGCCGGCGCAAAACCCGCGAATTGACTATAGAGGAAGGCCGAGATCGTGCCGGCAATCGCTGGCAGAAGGCCCGAGGTGATCTCGGTGCCATGCCTCAGCGGAAACAGCCAGAACCCATTTTGGATCGCGGTTACATAGCTCAACGCGACCATCGCGCCACCCATAAGCCCGTACGCAAGCCTGCTCGAGATACGGAACTGGCGCAGCACAAGGTGACCAATGAACAGGAATGTGCCGTCCAGCACCAGACGACCTACAAAAAAGGTCAGCACCTTGTCCGGGCTCGGGAGGGCTCTTTCTGGCGGCGTGGTTTGGGTCGCAAGCAACGCCATGCCAATCAAGATGGCGTGCATGGCCGCAAGAGGAACAAGCGCCGCGAGCAGTGCGCGCGAGGAATTTTTCACCGCGTACATGCGTGCCCCCCTGAATGGTTGCACCCTAGACGGGAGGAGTTATCGATGCTCTATGGAAGAGAATAAAATTGTAATCAACCGCTTGCCGGAATTACCGTGTGAAAGCTGACGGTGTCTGCCATCGGCACCCCCCCTCACACCTCGAGCCATTCCTCGCGGACGGCCGCGTTCGCCTTGAGCTGGTCGGGGGTGCCTTCGAACACGACGCGGCCGTGGCCCATGATGTAGACCCGGTTCGAGATCTTCATCGCGATCGACAGCTTCTGCTCGACCAGCAGGATGGCGACGCCGGCCTTGGCGATCCGCGCGATCAACTCGCCGACCTGCTGCACGATCAGCGGCGCGAGGCCTTCGGTCGGCTCGTCGATCATCATCAGTTCGGGATCGCCGAGCAGCGTGCGACACGTGGTCAGCATCTGCTTCTCGCCGCCCGACAGCACGCCGGCCGGCGTATCGGCGCGGCGGGCGAGGTTGGGAAACATGTCGAGCATCTCCTGCAGCCGCCACTTGCCGGGGCGCCGCGGGTCCTTGATGCCGAGGATCAGGTTCTGGCGAACCGTCAGGCTCGGGAAGATGTCGCGATGCTCCGGCACATAGCCGAGGCCGAGGCGGGCGATCTTGTGGCTCGGCAGGCCCGCGATGTCCTGGCCCTTGAAGCGGATGGTGCCCTGCGGCGGCACCTCGCCCATGATCGCCTTGACGGTGGTCGAGCGGCCGACGCCGTTGCGACCGAGCAGGCTGACAACCTCGCCGGCGGCGATGTCGAGATCGACACCCTGCAGGATGTGGCTCTTGCCGTAATAGGCGTGGAGATTCCTGACCTCGAGCATCAGTCGACCTCCTCGCCGAGATAGGCTTCCTTGACCTTCGGATTGCCGCGGATTTCTTCCGGGGTGCCGGAGGCGATGATGTGGCCGTAGACCAAGACCGAGATGCGGTCGGCAAGGCCGAACACCACGCTCATGTCGTGCTCGACGATGACGAGCGTGCGTCCTTCGGTGAGGCGGCGGATCAGCGCGACGGCGCGTTCGGTCTCGGCGTGGCTCATGCCCGCGGTCGGCTCGTCCAGCATGATGACGCTGGCGCCGCCCGCGATCGTGATGCCGATCTCGAGCTCGCGCTGCTCGGCATAGGTGAGCAAGCCCGCCGGCACGTCGCGGCGATGGGTGAGATGGATGTCGTCGAGGATCTGCGCGGTGCGCTGCTTCACCTCGGGCAGGTTGTCGACGTTCTTCCAGAACGCGTAGCGGTGGCCGGTCGCCCACAGCACGGCGCAGCGGACGTTCTCCCACACCGTCATGCGGGCGAACACGTTGGTGACCTGGAACGAGCGCGACAGCCCGCGCCGGTTGATCTCGAACGGTCTGAGCCCCGAGGTGACCTCGCCGTTCAACCGGATCTCGCCCGAGGTCGGCTTGATGTAGCCACTGATCAGGTTGAACGTCGTCGACTTGCCGGCGCCGTTCGGACCGATGATGGCGTGACGCTCACCCTTGGCGACGCTCAAATTGAGATCGCGGATGATGGCGACATTGCCGAAGCTCTTCTCGACGGCGTTGACTTGGATGGCAGCGGTCATGCGAGATACCCCCGATCACGAGCCACCGTCGCGGCGCGATCCCAGGCTTCCGCGACGCGCCGCCAGGTGATGCGCGCAACCAGGAAGCCGCCGACGACGAGAACCGCCGCGGCCGCCCAGGTGGTCGGCGCGGTCGCGGCGAAGGGAATGCCGAGCAGATTGATGGCGTCGCCGCCGGAGAAGCGCGCGACCGTCTCGATGGTCAGGATGATGCCGAGCGCCAGCGCCAGCGTCGGGATCGCCGCGACCAGGTAGGACGGGATCACGGTGCCGAGCGTGCCGGCACGGATCAGTGGGCGGTGCTTCATCAGGATGCCGGCGATGCCGCCCGGGGCGAACATCACGATGGCGATGAAGATGATGCCGAAATAGAGCTGCCAGACCGAGGTGACGTTGGTCAGTCCCAGCTGCAGATACGTCACCAGGATGGCGCCGAAGATCGGACCGAAGAAATAGGCGGTGCCGCCGATGAACGCGGAGAACAGCACCAGCCCCGACTGCGTCGCGCCGAGATAGGCGGAGTTGGCGATCTCGAAATTGATCGCGGCGAGGCCGCCGGCGATGCCGGCGAAGAAGCCGGCGAACATGTAGGCGAGATAGCGCACCACATGCGGATCGTAGCCGATGAACTCGACGCGTTCCGGGTTGTCGCGCACCGCATTGCAGATGCGCCCGAGCGGGGTGCGGGTCAGCGCGTACATCGCGATTGCGGAGATCATCACCCAGAACGCGATCAAATAGTAGACCTGGAGCTGCGGCCCGAAGGTCCAGCCGAACAGCGGCATCAGCGCGGTGCGGTCGGTGGTGATGCCGGATTCGCCGCCGAATACGCTGCGCAGGATCAGCGACGACGAGGCGACCAGCTCGCCGATGCCGAGCGAGATCATCGCAAACACGGTGCCGGCGCGCTTGGTCATGACCCAGCCGACCAGCAGCGCGAACGCCATGCCGCCGATGCCGCCCATCAGCGGGATCAGCGGCAGCGGGATCGGCCAGTTGTGGCTCGCGACCGCATTCATGGTGTGGACGGCGAGGAAGCCGCCGAGGCCGTACTGCACGGCGTGGCCGAACGACAAGAGCCCGGTCTGGCCGAGCAGGATGTTGTAGGACAGCGCGAAGATGATCGCGATGCCGATCAGGCTGAACGAAGTCAGCGAGCCGCCGGAGGAGAACACCAGCGGCAGCACGACCAGCGCTACGGCTGCGATCAGCCAGATGCCATAGAAGCTCAGGGCGCTGTTGGACTCTTCTTTGGCCATTGCGGGAGCGGGCGTCACAGCGTTCGTCATGACTCGCGCGTCCCCAACAGGCCCATGGGGCGGAAGATCAGGACCAGCACCAGCAGCAGATAGGGCAGGATCGGCGCGATCTGCGCGATCGTGACGTTCCAGATGTCGGTCAGCGGCGAGGCGCCGAGGCTCGGATCGAGCGGCCCGAACACGCTGGCGAGCGAACCATTGAGGGCGACCGCAAAGGTCTGGATCAGTCCGATCAGGAGAGAGGCGATGAAGGCGCCGGGCAGCGAGCCGAGGCCGCCGAACACGATGACGACGAACAGGATCGGGCCGAGCAGCGCGGCCATGTCGGACTGAGTCACCAGCGAGGGACCGGCGATGACGCCGGCAAGGCCCGCCAGCGCGCTGCCGACGCCGAACACCAGCATGAAGACGCGGCCGACATTGTGACCGAGATGGCCGACCATGCTCGGATGGGTCAGCGCGGCCTGCACGATGAGGCCGACCCGCGTCCGCTTCAGCGTGACCAGCAGCGCGATGAAGATCACGACCGAGACCACCAGCATGAAGATCTTGTAGGCGGGGTAGTTGGTGGAGAATATGGTGAAGGCCGGAAAGTCGAGTGCCGCCGGAACCCGATAGTCGACCGGGCTCTTGCCCCAGATCATCGAGACGATTTCCTCGATCGCAAAGGCGAGACCGAAGGTCAGCAGCAACTCGGCGACATGGCCGTGCTTGTGGGTGTTGCGCAGGCCGTAGCGCTCGACGCCCATGCCGACCACGCCGACCAAGAGCGGAGCGATCACCAGCGCCGGCCAGAAGCCGATCCAGCGGGTGAGCTGAAAGCCGAAGAACGCGCCCAGCATGTAGAAGCTCGCATGCGCGAAGTTGAGCACGCCCATCATGCTGAAGATGACGGTGAGTCCGCTGGACAGCAGAAACAACAGCATGCCGAACAGCACGCCGTTGAGTGTCGAGATGACGATGAGCTCAGCCACGGCGCACCCGCTTGAGACTGGAACGGTTCACGTGATCAATAACCTGTCGGTGAAATGAACTGCGGCACCACGACGCTGCCGGAAGACGAACGCCTCCGCAACCCTGTGGTCGCGGAGGCGCCTTGCAGCGGCCGATCAGGGCCGCTTCATGTTGCAGGTGGTCGGAAGCATCGTCTTATCGGTGTCGATCTTGGAGACGATGTGCCAGCCCCAGCCGGTGTTCTCTTCGTCGAAGGGCTCCTTGGCCTTGTCGGTCAGCGAGCCGAACGAGGAGATGTAGATCGGCTGGAAGAACTGGTGGTCGTCCTTGCGCATGAAGCCATCGCCGCCGTCGAACACTTCGAACTTCATGCCCTCGAGGGCGGCCGCGACCTTCACCGGATCGACCGAATTGGCCTTCTCGGCGGCGACCTTGAACATCCGCATCTCATTGACGGCGCGCGGATACCACACGGAAATGCCGGTCTTGGCGCGGAAGTCCTTCTCGAAATCCATCGCCGCCTTGTTGCCGGAGTTCGGGACGCCTTCGCTGATCTGGAACACCTGGTTCTCGAGGCCGGTCTGCTTGATCGCGGTCGGCCCACCGGCGCCGCCGGCATAATAGGTGTACCAGTTGACCTTGAGGCCGGCATCGGCCGCGGCCTTCAACAGCAGCGCGAAGTCCTGGCCCCAGTTGCCGGTCACGACGGTGTCGGCGCCGGAGGCCTTGATCTTGGCGATGTA
Organism: Bradyrhizobium sp. B120; assembly: GCF_049075665.1. Lineage (NCBI taxonomy): Bacteria > Pseudomonadati > Pseudomonadota > Alphaproteobacteria > Hyphomicrobiales > Nitrobacteraceae > Bradyrhizobium > Bradyrhizobium sp. B120. The sequence continues at coordinate 1,203,665 of NZ_CP185242.1, forward strand.
GGGCGAGAAGTCGGTGACCTTGAGCATCGGGTGCAGTTCGTCGCCGACGACCTGGATGTCCGGCCGCTTCTCGCCCAGCATCTTGCGCGCCGTGGTGCGCACCGACTGGCCGAACGAGTAGTCCATGTTGATCAGATAGACCTTCTTGATGGACGCTTGGCCCTTCATGTAGTTGGTCAGCGCTTCCATCTTGATGTCCGAGTTCGCATCCCAGCGGAAATGCCAGTAGCTGCACTTCTCGTTGGTCATGCTCGGATCGACCGCGGCGTAGTTGAAGTACAGCACTTCCTTGCCGGGGTTGCGCGAGTTGTTCTTGGTAACGAAATCTTCCAGCGCCGCACCGACCGACGAGCCGTTGCCCTGGGTGATGTAGTGGATGCCGGCGTCGACCGCCTTCTGCGCCTGCACCAGGCTTTCCTGCGGATTGGTCTTGTTGTCGAGCGGGACGATTTCGACCTTGTGGCCGAGGATGCCGCCCTTGGCGTTCAACTCGTCGGCGAGATACTGAAACGTCTTCAGGCCGCCTTCGCCAACGCTGGCGCCGCCGCCGGAGAGCGGATCGATATAGCCGATCTTGATGGATTCCTGCGCGGACGCCGCGCCTCCCAACACCGTCAGCGCTGCCGCGGCGGCAACGATCAGCCTATGCATTCTGCGTTCCTCCCTTGCTCGTGTTTTGATTGATCTTAAGCGATCGAGGCCGTCTCATAACCCCAATTGCCGCGCCTTCGCAACTTTCGCTTTGAATTTAGCGTCAAGTTTTAGCGGAAGGTAGTATGATGTTATAGGCTATATGCCTTCGGAATCGGTCGCTGTTTTGAATGAGCAGTAAACTTTCGGATGAGACCTGCGTGCGCACGCCCGCCCGGCATTTTGGAACCGATGCTCAGGTCGGATGCCGGCGCGGCTTGAGACCTGCGAGAAACAACCGCGCGAAATGATCGGCGATCTCTGCCGGAGACCAGTCGCGCCTGGTCTTGAACCAGATCGGATACCAATGGCCCATTCCGGTCAGAATGCGCTCCGCGAAGTAGGTATCGATGCGGCGGAAGCGGCCCTCGTCGATCCAGCGCTGATAGCTGTCCTGGTCCTGCCGGATCGTCGCCAGGACGTCTCCGACATAGACTTTCCGGTCGACGTCGTTGAGATAGTTGATGTTGTGGTAGGTCGCCTTCGGGCCGCAGGGCGTGTCGTGCAGCATCAGCAGCAGGCGGATCCTCTGCACGATGTGATCGAATGCACCGAGGCTGTGCTCTTGCAGGTGCTCGCGGATGCTGATCTCGCCGGCGAGCCCGCGCCGCAGGCACGCCAGCAACAGGCTCTCTTTTTCGCTGAAGTGATAGTAGATGCCGGCGCGGGTCATGCCCGCATCCGCGGCGATGCTCTCGAGCGATGTGCCTGACGCGCCCCTGCGGTTGAAGCTGTCGGAAGCAATCGAAAGCATCCTGTCGAACTTCGCGGCCCGCTTGTTCAACGCCGCGCGCGACTCCAGGAAAGGTGCAAGGCTGAGCGGTTCGGGCATCTCGGGAACCGCGATCTCGCGCCGGTAAACGCCGTGCGTGATGATGTCGTCGATGGCATCGATCGCCTGCTGGCGCGTGTAGTAGTCACGTTCGGACAGCCAGAACGGCACCCAGTCCAGGATGGAGATCAGCGCCACCGCCGTCAGCAGCGGTTCGTCGCAGGCGATCGAGCCGTCCGCCACACCCCGATCCAGAATCTCCGCAAGCCGCGCGGCATTCTGCCAGCGCTTGGCATGGACTTCGCTGCTGTAGGGCGCAGCCAGCGCATCGATGTCGGTGAACAGGATCATGCGCTGGGCTTCGGACCGCAGCCTGCCGCGCACGAAGCGCCTGACGATCTCGAGCCCATCGATACCGGGCTCGGCCGCTGCCTCCATCTCGCGCCTGTAGATCGCAAGGCCGCGCAGATAGCAATGAAAGATCAGGTCTTCCTTGTCGCGGAAGTGGTGATACAGCGCGCCCGGCACGGCCTGCACCGTCGCCGCAACCTGCTCCATCGTGACATTGGCATAGGAGTGGCGGGCAAACAGCCGGGATGCAGCGACCAGAATCTCTTCAGCTCGACCTGTCAGCGCAGCGACTTGCAAGCTCCGATGCCCTTTCCGGTTGCCGGATGCCAATCCAGACGGGAGATAATCCTCTCGGCATGGGACTTTCAATCGCCGATTTGGTCCGGCGAACGTCCGATCGCGTAATCCGGAGCATGAGATCACGACGCGGCGGCGCGCATCATGATCCCGTCTCGTTGCGTGAGTCCGATCCCGGCACGGTCAGCTGCGTCGCCATCTACTCCTGCGCAAATGCCTTGTCGAAGAAGGCGGGCAAGTCGTTGCGCAACTGCGTGAGCAGCGCCTCGCGATCGAAGCCGGGCGGATCTGCTGCGGCGTCGCCATCCAGGGTCTGGATCGGTGTGCCGGGGCGATCCATGAAGGCGAAGTGCCACGCGTTGGGGATCATGTGAAATTCGGCGTGCGGCACATTCTGTGCAACCCATTCGGCATGGAACCGCGGCACCAGCCAGCGGTCGCGTTCGGCTGCGTAAACCGCGGTCGGTATCTTGATCGCGGCGAGCGATGCGGCGGTGAAGAACACGCCGGCCGGCGCCATCGCCACCACCGCGCGCACCCGCGGATCGGTCGCCGGGGGCAGCAATGTCGTCGCCGGCGGCGGTGACTTGGAGTCGCCCCCCATGCTGCAGAACAAGGGATCGTCCTTGCTGTCGATTCTGCAATGCTCGCCGATGCGGGACAGGTCGACCTGGCCGCCCGCCAGCGCGATCACGGTGTAGCCGCCGGCGGAGTGTCCGACCGCCCCGATGCGCGGACCCTGTGCGTCGGTCGCGATCTTGTCCTTCCATTCGGGGTCCGCCAGCAGCGCATCAATCACCCGCGATGCCTGGCGCGGCCGTTCGGTGAAGAACGTCCCCGGCGGCTGCTGCCAGATCGAATGATCCTCCCAATTGTCGCCGGGATGCCGCAAGGCCGCGACCAGATAGCCGTGCCGGGCCAGCGCCTCCGCCAGGCTGGTATGCCCGAGCTCGGAGCCGCCCGTGCCGTGGCTGAGGATGATCAACCCCTTGACCTTCGGGTCCGGCGGCGCCCCGATCGCCGCCCGGACCGTGGACGGCCCCATCGGGATGGCGCGGGCCGGCGTTTGGGTCGGGTAATAAAGTGCGACGGGGATCGCCGCTGGATTAGAGGAGGAGACCGGGATCGTGATCTGGCGCCAGCCCGCCTCGGCGGCCTCGGCAGCCTCGGCTGCGGAGGGCGGCATCAGGACCGGGAGGGCCAGCAAGCCAAGACAGGACCAGAGGCAGGAGCAGAGCAGCCGGAGGCGAGCCGCCGGAACCAACGAAAATTTCATGTGCGAGTCCTCGAATGATCGACCGTCCGGCTGCTATAGGAAGGGGCGGTCTCGGGTCCACGTCCACTTCGCGAACAGCAGTTCTTATTCGCCAATGACCATCACCGAACTTTTCCGCCAGGATTCGATGGCTTTGCCGCGGCGCCACGCTGCAGTGGTGCTGCCTGTGGTGACCGGTATCGGGCTCGCGATCGTGGGCGCGTTCGGCACCTATGTCGGGATGGGGTTGCTGACGCGGCTGGTCCATTTCGTTGTGGGCGCGTTGTTGATCACCACCCTGGTCATTGGCGTGACGGCGCTGGTGCGGCGCTATCTGTTCTCCGGCGCCGAGCCGCTCTGGGCCGCGGTCGGCGTCGCGGTGGCGGTTGCGCCGGCCGGCGGCTGGATCGTTCAACAATTGTTGTGGCTGCTGGCGCCGCAGGTGCTGCCCTATGTGACCTACCGCGACCTCGCCCTGCAGGTGCTGTGGATCAACCTGTTCCTCGGCCCGCTCATCTGGGTTCTCCGGCGGGTGCCCGTTGGAGCTGCCGATCTTGCCATCGATCCGGCACAGCCGACGTCCCCGCCGGACGCAGCTTGCTCGTTCCGTTCGAAATTGCCGTTTGCGGTCCGCCACGCCGCCATCCTGTCCCTGAGTGCGGAAGACCATTATGTCCGCGTGCGCACCGATCGTGGTGAGGCCCTGATCCTGATCAAGCTGGCCGATGCCGTCGCGGCCCTGGGACCGGAGACCGGGGTGCGGATCCATCGATCACACTGGGTCGCCCACACCGGTATCCGGGGACTGACGCGTCAGTCCGGCCGGCTCGGCGTCCGGCTCGACGACAATCTGGTGCTACCGGTGAGTCGCGCCGGACAGAAACTGCTGCGTAATCAGCAGGATAGGATGCCGCTCGGCGCCTGAGCCGACAAAACCGCATCATCGCGCCAAGGAGCTTGGCCGGATCGCCCGAACATCGTAAGACAAGTATCTGGTATACCACGGACCGTCGGCAAGAGGTCCGGGATTGGTCTTTGAGAGAGGAAACATGGCGCGCAACATTCTGATCCTTGGGGCTTCCTACGGCTCCCTGCTGGGGACCAAGCTTCTGATGGCGGGGCACAACGTGTCCCTGGTGTGCCGGAAGAACACCGCTGACCTGATCAACCGCGACGGCACCGAGGTGCGCATCAAGCTGCGCGACGAGAAGCAGCATCGCTCGATCTTCTCGCGCGACCTGCCGGGCAAGCTCGATGCCGTCACGCCCGCCGATGTCGACGTGTCGCGCTACGACATGGTCGGCCTGGCGATGCAGGAGCCGCAATACACCAACCACACGGTTCGCGTGCTGATGATCAAGATCGCGGCGGCGAAGCTGCCCTGCCTGTCGATCATGAACATGCCGCCCCTGCCGTATCTGAAGCGGATCCCCGCGCTCGCCGGCATGGACCTCGAGGAGGCCTACACCAACGCCCAGGTCTGGGAGCGCTTCGAGCCGGGACTGGTGACGCTGTGCTCCCCGGATCCGCAGGCGTTCCGTCCGCCGGAAGAGAAGGCCAACGTCCTGCATGTCGGCCTGCCGACCAACTTCAAGGCCTCCGTTTTCGCCGACGACAAGCACAACAAGGTGCTGCGCGAGCTCGAAGCCGACATCGACGCGGTGACGCTCGACGGCCAGGACGTTCCGGTGAAGTTGAAAGTGTTCGATTCGCTGTTCGTGCCGCTGGCGAAGTGGTCGATGCTGCTGACCGGCAACTATCGCTGCATCACACCATCAGAGCCGCAATCGATCCGCGACGCCGTCCACGGCGACCTCACGCGCTCGCAGGCGATCTATGACCATGTCGATACCATCGCGCGCAAGCTCGGCGCCGATCCTGCGGATCAGGTGCCGTTCGCGAAATACGCCAAGGCGGCGGAGAGCCTGCTCAAGCCGTCCTCGGCGGCCCGCGCGGTCGCCGCCGGCGCGCCGTTCATCGAGCGCGTCGACCTCTTGGTGAAGCTGATCTCGCATCAGCTCGGCACGCCGAGCGCCGAGATCGACCGCACCGTCGAGACCGTCGACCAGAAGCTGAACGAGAAGATCGTGCAGGGCGGCTCCGGCGCCGAGTAACGGGAACGCACGTTGACGGCGGGGGCAGGACTCGAACCCGCAACCCGACCGTCATAAGCGGCGGGATAGCGATCAGATTCGTTGATCTTGCTGTGGTCTCGGTCGGCTAAGCGGGCCGCGAAGGCAGCGAGGTCATCGCTTCGAGTTGCGCCGTTCGCGTTGCCAACACCGCGAGCAAGCTCTTGTGCAGCCGATCCTCGGGTTCGAAGTTTTGCGCGAGCGTTCGGATGGTCTCGGAAAATCGCATGCGGTACGTCGCCGCCCTGTCGACGTCTCCGTATTTCGCGAAGATCTCGGCGGCCGTGCGGTACACCCGCCAGGACGCAATCGGGAAGTCGGCACCGTCGACGATCTCCAGCGCGCGAGACAGCTGCAACCGAGCTTCCGCTGAATCGCCCAAGGCAAGCGCAGTCCGCGCGAGCAGTCCGTGGGCCTGGGCCAGGTGATTGAGATCTGGAGCCGTAGCCACATAGTCGTGGAGCTGGCGTGCACAGCTCTGAGCCTGCGTAAGGTCGTCAACCTGCAGGTAATATTCGCCGAGGCAATGATACACCTGCGTCGCGGCGGTAAATTCGATGTCGATGCCTTCTTCATGCCTGCGGCGTTCGATATCGTCGAATTGCCTGCGCGCTCCCGACGGATCGTTCAGGCCGACATAGGCCTTCGCAAGGACCGCCCGCTTGTGGAAGTAGGTCGACTGATCGCCGACCAGCAGGCTGTCGTCGACGCTTTCGCAGAGTTCCCGGGCTCCATCAAAGTCCATCGCTTCGACATGCAACCATGCAAGCGTCAGCCGGCACAATGCGCTGCTGGGGCCGTTCGCGTTCCTGACGGCAAGTTCCAGGCCGGCCGTGATTTCACGCCGCAATTCGCGCCACTCGCCCAGATGAATCAGCGCGATTGATTCAAGAACGTTGAACAGGACAAAAGTGTAAACGTCGCCGGCTAGCCGCGCCAACCGCTTTCCTTCGGTGCCGGCGCGGCGGCACTCCTGGTACCGCGACCGCCAGCAATCAACGATACCGGATATTCCATTGCGTCTGATCAAGACGCCATAGTTCGTGGCATTCGCACTCAGCTCGATCGCCCTGTCGCAGAGCGTGGCGTCCTGTTTGCGCCAGCCGTTGAGGAACAGGTTGACGCTCGCGCTGCTGCCCTGGACCAGAGCCTTGAATGTGTCGTCCGCAAGCGTCTGGCTTCGCGACAGCACATCGTCAGCGGCCTCAAGGCAGGCGTGGCGATCCACACGCAAGCAGAGACTGCTCACAGCCGTGAGGCCGTTGAGCTGCTGCTTGATCTCGCCGGCTTGTTCGGCGCAGACAATCATGTCGCGCAAATCACGGATCGAGCCGACGAGGTCACCGCACGAGCGAAGCGCCCAGCTCCGCTCCCGCAAGAGGGCGACGCGGGTCGAGAATTTGTCGGCAGCATCGAAACGATCAAGTATGCCGAGCGCGCGGGTGAGATAGCTTGCGGCCTCCGCATGGCCGAGGCGTTTCGTCGAGCTCCTCGCCGCTTCCCTGAGGTAGCGCAACGCGCTCGGAAAGTCGCGACCCTGCTCAAAGTGAAGTGCGAGCGCGGGCGCGATTTCAGGGGTGCGGCCGGCATAGGCCTCCTCCAGCCTCTTGCCCAAGCGCTTGTGGGTCTGCGCGCGGTGCCCCGGCGGCAGATTCTGGTAAATGATATTCTGATAGAGAATGTGACGAAAGGCGTAGGAGCCCGAATATGTTCCATCGGGCCACTCGGAAACCCCCGAACGAACGAGGATTTGATCCTTCCGGATCGACGCTTCGATGTCCCTCTCAACGTCGATCGCATCGTCGGACAGGCCGGCCGCAACGAGGGCGGCAGAAAATTCCTCGCCGGCAACGCTGGCGACATCGAGCAGACGCCGCTCGTGATCGGTGAGGCGATCGAGCTCGTGGCCGATCATGTTGAGGAGGCTGTCTGGAATGCGATCTTGCGTGAATGCCGCCTGCGTGGCCAGGCACCATCTGCCGTCGATTTCGACGATCGACTCCTGGTCGATCAAGTGCTTGAGCAGCGAAGCAACAAACAGGGGATGTCCCAGCGTTCGCTCGAACACGGGCTTTGACAGGCTGGAGGCAAGTTCCTCGTCGTCGAAGCGCAATGCCAGGTAACGCTCGACCTCCGAACGTGACAATCGGTCGAGGCGCAATTCGCCGCAGTACCCATGGATCTCGAGATCCCGGTGCAGGCGACGGATGGGATGCCCGCCCGCGGAACTCTCGGCCGGACGATAGGAGCAGAGCACCAGCACGCGCGCCTTGCCGTTTCCGCGGGCGAAGCGGGACAGCACGTCGAGTGTCGCGAAGTCGCTCCAATGCAGATCTTCGAGCACAAGCACCCAGGGGCGGCCGGTGCTCAACGCTTCCAGAAGATCGCAAAATTCGCGCAGCATCCGCTCGCGCGTCGCGCCGAACACTTCATCCTGGAAAGCCGCGCGTTCCGATGCGTCGATGGCGCCCGGCAATTGCAGTATCCAGGTCGGGGCGTGCGCGCGAACGGCCGAAATCAATTCCGGACCGTTTGCGCGATAACGGTTCACCAGTGCATCGATGAGTGGAAGAAAGACCTCGTCTGTTCCGAATCGTTCAGTGCAGCGCCCATAGAGCTGATCGAAGCCCTGTTCCGTCAACTGCTCGATCGCCTTGGCGATGAAGGCCGTCTTGCCAATTCCGGCTTCTCCGGTGACAAAAGCCATCTGCCGCTTGCCGGACAATACATGCCGCGTCATCTGGTCGATCGTCGCGAAGGAGGCTGTCCGGCCGACCATCAGGGTGGAGATCTCGGCCTTCAGAGGTACGACCGCGTGCACGACCTCCCTGGGTGCTTCCCGCACCGTGCCGACAAAGCGGACGCCTTTGCGCGGCAAGGTCTTGATCAGCCGTTGCGCCTCGCCGGAATCGCCTATTCCCGTACGGGCTGCGTTGATCCGGGTGGTGAGCGCTGATTCCGAGACGATGCGCCCGCCCCAGATTGCACTGATCAGATCGTCCTTGGTCACCACCCGGGCGCGGTGGCGGACAAGATATTCGAGGAGGTCAAAAACCTGAGGCTGCAACGGGATCGGACGTCCGTCACGGCGCAATTCCCGCTGCTCGGTGTCGAGAACGAACTCGTCAAATAGATACTGCAAAACAATGCCTTCGGAGGTGCACGCGAGGCGGACATTCAACCGGTACGGCGGCCCGAAAGCAAGCACACCCTGCAAAATCAAGGAAACGATAAGGACAAATTAAGCTCGCGTTAAAGCGTGGCGTGGCGTCCCGTTCGATACTTCCAGCCGTATCCAGCCACTCACACAAGGTGCTCGTGTCATGCGCTTGGAAGAAAAGGCGCGGCGTCTCACCCGCGTGTTCTATGGGTTGTTGTTTCGCAAGATGTATCAGTCGATCGCGGCCGCGGCCGTACCATTGTTCGACGGCAGGGCTTCAGCCCGAAGCGATCCGTTGTTTTCTGTCGCCTCCGCGAGCTCTTCTCGAAAACAGGGCTGGCTTGGGCGCCTCCTTCAAGCGCTTCACGATTCGCGACGGCCGCAGGCAGAGCGCACCCTTCGACAGTATCGCCACCTGATCGACAATAGGTGGCACCGGTTTGCCGCTCGGTCAGATGTTGGAGGCCATGACAATGTCGGTCAGTGAAAAGTCGTCCGAACGCAAACTTCGGGTTTCGGCACCGAGCGAGAATACGCTGCTGGCAACGATCGCCATCTGCTTTGTCATTGTGCACATCCTTGCAGCCACGATGCTGACTTCGACCCGCCAGAGCGATGCCGGGATAGCGCCCGAGCCGCCCGGACTGTCGTCCACGGACTGATCGCCACGTCCATTCCAGGATTTTGCCAACCGGAAGGGTTAGCTCATGGGCGACATTGCGTCGTTTTGCCTGCTCAGTATCGCTGTGTTTTGCGGCGCTTTCGTCTCGGGCCTCGCGGGCTTTGCCTTTTCGGCGGTGGCCGGTGCGATTCTCCTGCACGTTCTCCCACCCCTGGAGGCGGTCCCGCTGATGATGGCCTGCAGCATCACCGTGCAAGCCACGGGTCTCTGGGCCTTGAGAAAAAGCATCCGCTGGAAACAGAGCTCCGCACTGGTCGTCGGCGGATTGCTTGGCGTTCCGATCGCCGTCTGGCTGCTGCAAGCCGCGGACGCGCGGATCTTCAGGGAGAGCTTCGGTCTCGCTGTCGCCTGCTATGCGGCCTACACGTTATTCCGGCCGGTGCTTTCTCATCGCTTGCAGATGAATGCGGGACGTAATGCATTGATCGGCTTCAGCGGAGGCTTTGTCGGCGGGCTGACGGCAATGCCGGGTGCGATACCGACTATATGGTGTGACATCCACGGCGTGCCGAAAACCGAGCAGCGCGGAATGGTTCAACCCTTCATCGCGGCCATGCAGATATTCGCACTTGGTCTCATGCTGGTCCGAGGAGATCTGTCGACAAAGGTCCTGGTTGATTTCGCCATCAGCATCCCGGCACTCCTCGCAGGAACGGCGCTCGGGCTTCTTGTCTTTCGCTGCGTCGATGACGCGCTGTTCCGGCGAATTATTCTCAGCATCTTGCTGGTTTCGGGACTGTTGCTGGTGTTGTAGCTGCGCCAGTCGCGCCTTCAGTTGCAATGGCAGCCAGTTGCTGACTTCTCGCCATGCATCGGTGGTCAGCAAAGTGCAGAATCGCGACAGCCGAACGCATGGCTCCGCCGACCCAGGTGAGGTAGGCTCGCGGAGTTGCGGTTGGGAGCCACGGACATGCCGATCAAAACGCTTCCCGTTCTTGCAATCTATGGCGATCTGGATCGCGCGCGCGACATCATGCGCGCCTGGCAGCCGCTCGACCATCTTTCCCCCGACGACGCCGAGATCGTCGTGAAGGCGATCGCCGAGGGCATCGCGCGCGGACGCCGGCACGGGCTCGAGATGGGGCAGTGCCATCTGGCGGCTTGAGTTGCGCTTACGTAGCGCTCGAGTATCGCGACCTGTTCAGGTGAGGTGAGCACGCCGGTCAGGCTCCCTCTCCCCTTGCGGGAGAGGGTGGGGAGAGGGGTGGCCCCGGGCGAGATGATCGAATGCGCATCGCTATCGCAACACCTATGACATGTCTGGTTCAAGACTCTGCCGAGAGAGTCCGCCGTGTGGCACCCCTCTCCCCAACCCTCCCCCGCAAGGGGGGAGGGAGCCCTTCCGCCGGTGGCTCCCTTACGAGAAAATAGTCACCCCGCGCGAAGCGACCGCTAGCTCTGCTGCTTCACAGCCAAAATCGTCACCGCACGCGTCTGGTGGCTTGGTGTCTGGAAATCGATCGTCTGTCCGACCGACAATCCAATCAGCGCGGCGCCGACCGGCGTCAGCACCGAGATGCGCCGCAGCGCGATGTCGGCTTCGTGCGGATACACCAGCACGACTTCCCTGACGTCGCCGGTCTCGTCGTCGCGGTAGCGCACGCGCGCGCCCATGCGGACCACGTCAGGCAGTTCGGAATCGTCGGCGACGACCCGGGCCCGGTCGGTCTCGCGCGCGAGGAACTGGGCCACGCGGGGAAACACCGCCATGCTGGAATCGGCCAGCGCGCTGAGGCGATGCGCCTCGCTCGCGGTGATGACGATCGGCGGCAGTGCGGGAGCGGTAAAGGTGTTCTGAATGGTTCGGGTCATGTCGGATGATCTCTGCGGTTGATCGCGGGCGCGGCGACGCCGGCGCGCGGATGTCTCGCGCGATGCGACGGAGCGAATGATTTCGATGAAGCTATGATTTTGACGACGACGGAGAATCCGGACGGCGCGCGATCGCCGGCCGGCTAAGTGCCTGCGTGCAGTCGTCCAGCGCGCAATCCGAGGCGCGCAATGCGGGTGTCGATGCTCAACATGTCGATCATGGCACCATCAACATAGCCGCTGATCACGTCGCATCCATTGCGGCGAAAGCGCGCACGCGCCGCGTGGAACGACGCGCCATCGCGGCAACAGCCTTGCGTCAGGGCTGGCCGATGCCGGTGAGGCCGAGCACCGCGCCGGCGGCGAGCGCGAGCAGCGGATGGATCCGGGTGGTGGTGGTGGCGATCGCGACCATGGCCGCGATCAGGATGGTGCCCCAGCTCGAGGTCGACGAATGGGTGATGACGATGGCGCTGGCGGTGACGAGGCCGGCGGTGACCGGAACCAGCCCGGCCTGCACCGTGCGGCGCCACGGCCGGTCCTTGAAGCGTTCCCAGAGCCGTAGCGCGAAGCCGGTGACGAGCGACGACGGCCCGAACTTGGCGAGCGAGGTCACCAATACGCCGGAGAAGCCGGCGACATGCCAGCCGACCAGCGGGACCACCATCATGTTCGGTCCCGGAGCGGCCTGCGCCAGCGCGAACAGCGCGCCGAATTCCTGCGCCGTCATCCAGTGATGGATGTCGACCACCTGACGCTGCATCTCCGGCAGGATGGTGTTGCCGCCGCCGAAGGCGAGCAGCGACAGCTCGGCGAAGATCAGGGCGAGCGTGACCAGGGTCCCCGTCATGACGCCTGCCTCGACCTGAGGACAATGCTGAGCGGCGCGAGCGTCAACAAGGTCGGCAGCAACGGCAATCGGAACACCGCGATCGCGAGCACGCAGAGCGCGCCGATGACGAGGCCGAGCACATCGCGCCGCAACGGCCAGGCGATCTTGATCGCGGTGGAGATCAGGAGCCCGGCCGCCGCGGCGGCGAGGCCGCCGAACAGATGGCGCACCACCGGGTGGTCTGCGAAGCGGCCATAGATCACGCCAAGGCCGATCACGACCGCGGTCGGCACCGCGATCAGGCCGAGGATCGAAGCGAGGGCGCCCGGAATGCCGCGAAACTTCAGCCCGACCGCCACCGACATGTTGATGATGTTGCCGCCGGGCAGGAACTGGCAGAGCCCGAGCAGGTCGGTGAACTCGGCGCCTGTCAGCCAGCCGCGTTTCTCCACCATCATGTGCCGCGCCAGCGGCAGCACGCCGCCGAAGCCGGTCAGCCCGAGGATGAAGAAGCCCGTGAACAACTCGCCGACATCGGGTGCGTCATGCTTGGCGGTCTGTGCGGCGGGTACGGCGTCCATCGGCGGGGCGGCTCCGGTTCGTTCGTTGTTGAACTGACTTTAGTTGGCCGCGTGCCAAATATCCAATATATGGATACGGGAATTTGCATATCTATTGCATATGGATCGCCCTGATGATCGAGCTGCGCCATCTCCGCTATGCCGTCGCGGTCGCCGAGGAAGGTCACATCACCCGCGCCGCCGCGCGGCTCGGCATCCAGCAGCCGCCGCTGAGCCAGCAGATCCGCGCGCTGGAAACTGAGATCGGCGCGCCGCTGTTTCGCCGGCAGCCGCGCGGGGTGGAGCTGACCGCCGCCGGCCGCGCCTTCGTCAGCAAGGCGCGCGCGATCCTGCGCGATACCGAGCTCGCCGTGGAAGCCGCGCGCCGCGCGAGTCGCGGCCAGGAAGGGCAGCTCGCGATCGGCTTCACCTCGTCGGCCGCCTTCCATCCCTTCGTCACCGGCGTGATGCGCGAAATGCGCGAGCGCGCGCCGGCGATCACGTTGTCTCTGGAAGAGGCCTCGACCGGCGAGCTGATCGAAGCCGTCGAGGCCGACCGGCTCGACGCCGCATTCGTGCGCTCGCCGAGCGAGCGGCTCGATAACCTCACGATCACGCATCTGCTCGACGAGGAGATGGTGGTGGCGTTGCCCGACCATCATCCGCGCGCCCGCAAGGACCCGCGGCGACGGATCTCGCTGGCCTCGCTCGCCGACGAGCCGCTGATCCTCTACCGCCGTCCGACCGGGCCCGGCCTCTACGACAGCATCATCGCCGCCTGCCGCGCAGCGGGCTTCAGCCCGAAGGTGGCGCAGGAGGCGACGCGGATGGTCTCGACGCTGAGCCTGGTCGCGGCGGGGCTCGGGATTTCGATCGTGCCGGAATCGATGGCGCGGCTGGAGACCGCCGGCGTGTCCTATCTCCGGCTCGACCGCGCCACGGGCCTCGTCGCGCCGCTCGCACTGGCCCGCAAGAAGGGCCCCGCCGCCGGCACGCTCGGCCGTCTGCTCGGGATCGTGACGCGGCGGGTGAAGGACCGTGCTGGGGTGTAGCGTGAACCTCGGAAGCGACGGCAGCGGGTGCTCACGGTCTCAGAAAGCAGGTTGCGAGCGGCGCCAGCAACGCAAGAGGCAACGGTGCGCTCAGTGCCACGGCGATGCCACCGGCGCGATGAAGCGCGAGGACATGGGCGCGGGGCGCAACCGTATCCGCCAGACCTCGCGTCATCAGCACCACGAAATTCGCAGTGATTGCGCCCCAGATCGCGCCGGCGCTGAAATGGCTCGCCAGCACCTGGAGGCGACGGGACCACGGTTGACCATTGAGGGCCCATCGATCCAGGAATAACGGGTCGATGGTCATGTGATAGAGCTGCGCGGCGATTGCCGAGACGACGCTGCCGGCGATCGAGGCGCTGAGGAATGTCAACGCTGTCCTTCGCCGTCCGGATGCCATGCCGAGCACGCAGGCGGGAATCAACGACGTCAGCGCACCGATCACGATCGTCCAGAGCAGGAACGGTCCCCACGGCAAATCGAGAATACCTGACGCGGTCAGCGTGCCGTGCACGCGCTCGGCCAGTGCAGCCTTTTGCAGCCGGAACTCGGACTCGAAGCGGATCGCGAGCGGCCCTCGACCAGCAACGTGTAGTGCCGTGACGAGCCACAATGCGGACGACAGCAGTGCGCCCAGGAACCAGATCGTGATGCTCAGTCTTGGCAGGATCCGCTTGAGCACGATCCCTTGCATCAGTGGTGGGGCCAGCGTGGCGAGCACGACAGCGGCCAGGAGGCCATTCATGATGAGCCCGCGGTATTCGGCGGTCCGCGAGACCTGCTTGCCGATGGCGGTAGCCGATAGCGCGGTGAAGACGGGGATCAGCGCGGAGACGAACACCCAGGCGAGCCAGGTGGACCAGGTCACGGGCTGCAAACGCAAAGGGGCCGGTTCTGTTGTCGGGTTCATGTCGCCAGCCTGAATTGATGAGATGAGCGCGCAGAACGTCGGCGACAAGCCGATCTGCGGCAACGGTCAATCCCTGCAAGCTTAGGCACACGGCCGATGGCGCTGTGTCGACTTGTCCGCGTTTGTGCGCATCCGTGCGGCTCGCGGAACGAGCCGGCCGGCAGGGATGGCGTGGAATGTGGGGAGTTTGGCGAACGCGCGCGTCAGGGCGCGGCTAGATAGCTCCCATCGAACTCCGATGCCGGCGCGTCGATCGCAACAACTCGGTTGCGTCCGGCGGCCTCGGGTTCAATCACCACAGTGAAAGGCAGTTCAATGGCACGTTTTCCTGTCCATACGCTCGACTCCGCACCGGAAGCCTCAAAGCCCGCGCTGCGTGACGTCGAGGCGCGGTTCGGCGTGATCCCGAACCTTGCCGCGACGATGGCGACCTCACCGGTGCTGATCCAGAGCTTCATCGGCATCTTCGACAAGGTTCACGGCGGCAGCTTCACCGAGCAGCAGATCCAGACCGTGCTGCTCACCGATGCGGTGACCAATGGCTGCATCTGGGCGGTCGCACTGCATTCCGCGCTCGGCCTGCAGGCCGGCCTCGATCCTGAAGATGTCGACGCGATGCGCGCCGGCCGCTCGCCTGCCGACAAGACCCTCGGCGCACTCTCGACGCTGGCGAGGTCGCTGATCGAAAAGCGCGGGCGGCTCGACGATGAGGAGATCGAACGATTCCTGGCGGCCGGGTTCTATAAGGACCTCGTGCTTGAAGTGATCACCATCGTGGCGGCGTCGACCATCACGAATTACACCGGCAGCGTGACCAATCCGCCGCTGGAGGCGGGATTACAGGACCATGCCTGGAATCGTTGAGCCGATCTCAACTACGCGTCAATCGCTGCGCTCTGCACTCCCTCTCCCCGTTCTTACGGGGAGAGGGCTGGGGTGAGGGGCCGTCTCCGCATAGATGGCGGTAGCTGCGTTTGCGGAGACTCCCCCTCACCCGGAACGCATCTGGCGATGCGTTCCGACCTCTCCCCGCAAGCGGGGCGAGGTGGAGCGAGGCCCGCCGCTCGATTCGAGAACGTCCTAGCGCGCAAATCTGGCGCGGTAATCCTGCGGTGTGGTCGACAGCACGCGCAGGAAGCTGCGGCGCATCGTCTCCTCGGACCCGAAACCGCAGCGCTGCGAGATTCGCTTGACCGGCAGGCGCGTCTCCGAGAGCAGGTGCCGGGCGCCCTCGACCCGCAATCGCTCGATCGCGCGTGCCGGCGTCAGCCCGGTTGCATCGGCGTAGTGCCGGCTGAAGCTGCGCTCGCTCATGCCGGCCTGTTTCGCCAGCGTCGAAAGCGAGAGGTCGTCGGCCAGATGGCCGCTGATCCAGTCGTGCAGCGCGCCGAACCTGTCGTCCGTCGTTTGCAGCGACAGGATTTCGCTGAATTGCGCCTGTCCGCCCGGCCGCTTGAAGAACACCACGAGATAGCGGGCGACGGCAAGCGCCGCCGCGCGGCCGAGGTCTTCTTCCAACAGGGCGAGCGCGAGATCGATGCCGGAGGTGACGCCGGCCGACGTCCAGAACGATCCGTCGCGCACGAAGATCGGATCGGACTCGACACGAACCTCAGGAAAGCGCTCGGCGAGTTCCGAACAGAATTGCCAATGGGTCGCGGCACGACGTCCATCGAGAACGCCCGATGCCGCGAGCAGGAACGCGCCGGTGCAGACCGATGCGGTACGGCGCGCTTGCCCGGCGCGTCCGCGCACCCAGTCCACCAGGGCGCGATCGGCCGCCGCTGCGTTGACGCCGTCGCCGCCCGGAATCACCAGCGTGTCGACCGCGGTGCTGACGGCGGGCAGCGGGTGCACCGCGAGCCCGACGCCGGCCGACGCTTCGACCGTTGGGCCGTCCTTGGCGACGACGCGGACCTCATACGGCTCGGCGTTGCCAGCCCTGGCCGCCAGCGCGTTGGCGGATGCGAACACCTGCAATGGCCCGGTGACGTCGAGCAGTTGCACCGCCGGGTAAGCCAGCACTTCGATCAGGCGGCGGCCTTTTGGCGAGAAACGTGGGCTGGTTGGCGTCATCGCCGAAACCTGCCGCGCTAGGTTTGCTTTGTCCATAGTGCAAAGAAAGTTCGAGGGAAGTTCGATGATTGCTCACGATGTCCACTTGCGGATCGGATCACTGCTGTTCGAAGGCGTCGATCAAATCGATTTGACCGGGCCGTTCGAGGTGCTGTCGCGGATTCCGAATTCGACCTACCGCATCTACGGCAAGACCGCCGAGCCCGTCCGCGACATCAAGGGATTGCGGCTGACACCGGATGCGACGCTGGCCGAAGCGCCGCCGCTCGATGTGCTGCATGTGCCGGGCGGCTTCGGTCAGCAAGCCCTGATGGAGGACGCGGAAGTGCTCGGCTGGATCAGCCGGCAGGCGGCGGGGGCATGCCGTATCTTCTCGGTCTGCACGGGTGCGCTGATCTGCGGAGCGGCCGGCCTTCTGAAGGGGCGCAGGGCGACGACGCATTGGGCGTCGTTTCATCTGCTGCCGTTCTTCGGCGCGACGCCGGTGAACCAGCGCGTGGTGGTGGACGGAAGCTTTGTCTTTGCCGCCGGCGTCACGGCCGGCATCGATGGCGCATTGCGGCTCGCCGCTGAATTGCGCGGCGACGATGCCGCGCGCGCGATCCAGCTCTATATGGTGTATGCGCCGGAGCCGCCGTTCGACAGCGGCACGCCGGAGACCGCGCCAGCCGAGATCCTGCAGCAATCACGCGAGGCCGTGCGCGCGATCACGGCGCAGCGGGAGGAAACCGCACGCCGCGTGGCTGGCAGGTTGGGCGTCGTGGTGTAGGGAGATTGAGCGCCGCCTTTCAGGTGCGCTCTAATTCCCCGGCTCAAAGCTGCAGTCGGCGCCGCCGCCGGCCTTGTCCTTGATCACGGCGGGATCGAGCGTGCAGGACAATTTCGACAGCGCTTCGTAGATCGTCCCGGCGGCTCCGTCGCCGGGAACGCCGGCGAGCGCTACGGTCGCGTAGATCGCGTTGGCTTCGCGGCCCTTCACGGTGTGGGTCCTGCTGCCGAAGGTCAGCGCGCAGGAGCGCGAGGTGATGTCGACATTGCTGGCCCGGCAGACGACCTTGTCGGCGGTGACGGTGATCTTCCTGGTGATGCGGACATTGCTGGCGCCGCCAAAGAACGCGGCGACCGCCTTCTTCTCCTTGGCCGGCAGCGACGAGTACGGCGCCACCACGCCGGCAAGCGCCAGCGCGACCGAGCCGGAGGTGGTCGCAGGCGCGGCCCATGCCGCTGTTGAGGCCAGCGACAATGAACATGCGAGGATCGTCAATCGGCCAAGCCTCATTCCAAGTCTCATTCCCGTCTCCTGAAGCTCCGCTTTCCGCGATGCGAAATCGCTAGCATGTCTGACGGCGCGCATGGGTGATGCCGTTCACATGCCATCCCGCAACTTCGCGTGAGGGCGGTGCGCGCACAGGGCAGGGCGGCCCCGCGTGGACCCGCTTGCACGATCGCGCCATCGGCGTCACAGTCCGCTCCGCGGCAGCGATGCCGCCAACAACCAAGACAAGAAGTTCGCTCCGGGGAACGGAACATCTAGGAAGCATCATGGCGGCCACGCGCATCGACTGCGACATCCATCCCGCGGTGGGGGGAACGCGCACCACGCTGCTGCCTTATCTCAGCGATCACTGGAAGGAACAGGTGGTCAGCCGCGCCATCGACGGGCTCGACCTCAACTCTTATCCGCCGTCGATGCCGCTGTCCGGCCGCGCCGACTGGCGGCCGGCCGACGGCCGCAAGCCCGGCAGCGATCTTGCCATGGTGCAGCGCGGCGCCTTCGACCAGCTCGGCGCCAGCCACGCCATCTGCAATGTCGTCTACGGCGCGCAGGCGGTGTTCGATCCCTACATGGCGGCGGACTTCTGCAAGGCGATCAACGACTGGATCGCGGCCGAGTGGCTTGCCAGGGACACGCGGCTGCGGGCCTCGATCGTGGTGCCGATCCAGGCGCCGGATCTTGCGGTCGAGGAGATCGAGCGCCGCGCTGGCGACAACCGTTTCGTCTCGGTGCTGGTGCCCTCGCAGGGCGAGATGCTGCTCGGGCGGCGGCACTACTGGCCGATCTATCAGGCCGCGGAGAAACACAGGCTGCCGATCGCGATCCACGCCGGCAGCGCCTATCGCGGCGCGCCGAGCTCGATCGGCTGGCCCTCCTATCGCTACGAATATTATCTCGCGGAGGCGCAGGCGTTCCAGGCGCAGACATTGAGCCTGATCTATGAGGGCGTGTTCGGGAAGTATCCGGGGTTGACGGTCGTGCTGATGGAGTCGGGCGTCAGCTGGCTGCCCGCCTTCATGTGGCGCGCCAACAAGACCTGGCGCGGCGTCCGCGTCGAGGTGCCGTGGGTCGAGCGCGAGCCGGCCGCGATCATCCGCGACCATTTCCGTGTCACCATGCAGCCGTTCGACGCGCCGATGGATGCAACCGGCGTCGCCGATATCATCGACCAGATCGGCTCCGACAAGATGTTCCTGTTCGCATCCGACTATCCGCACTGGCAGTTCGACGGCGACGATCCGGTCCCGCCGCATTTGCCGAAAAGTCTCATCGAGCGCATGTGTGCCGACAACCCGCTCGAAACCTTTCCGCGTCTCAAGCTGAATTAGGAGGAGGATCGCATGAGTGACGTCATCGACCGCCCGATGCTCGACCAGGAGACCACCGCCGCGACGCGGCTCAAGATCATCGATTGCGACATCCATCCGAGCATTCATGCGCACAGTGACCTCTACGAGTTCCTGCCGAAACGGTGGCAGCAGCATCTCAAGGAATATGGCAGCCATCTGCGCACGCCCTATATCGGCACCACGCCATATCCGCGCTCCTCGCCGCTGATCGCGCGCCGCGATGCGTGGCCGCCGACCGGCGGCGTGCCCGGCTCCGATCTCGATTTCATGCGCAAGCAGCATCTCGATCCGTTCGACGTCGAGTTCGGCATCCTGCAGGTGCTCGACCTCTTCATCTTCTCGCAGCAGAATCTGGAATTCGGCGCCGCGATCCAGCGCGCCATCAACGACTGGCAGCTCGCCTTCTGGGCGCACCGCGATCCCAGGCTGAAGGCCTCGATCCTGGTCGGGCAGGACGGCTCCGACCTCGGCCTCGCCGAGATCGACCGCTGCGCCAAAATCGGTGAGTACATCCAGATCAACGTGTCGCCACGCGCCAACGAACCACTCGGCCGCCGCCGCTACTGGCCGATCTACGAGCGCGCGCAAGAGCTCGATCTGCCGCTCGGCATCCATGTCGGCGGCTATGGCGGCCATGCGCCGACCGGCGGCGGCTGGCCGTCGTATTATTGCGAGGAGCATCAGTCGAACGCGCACACGGTGGCCTCGAACCTCACGAGCCTTGTGCTGGAAGGTGTTCCCGAGCGCTTCCCGAAACTGAAGATCGTGTTCATCGAGGGCGGCTTCGGCTGGATCCCCGCGACGATGTGGCGGATGGATCAGCACTTCGAACGCTTCCGCAGCGAGGTGCCGCATCTGAAGCGCAAGCCGAGCGAATATGTGAAGCAGCACTTCTGGTTCACGACCCAGCCGATCGACGAGCCGGATGAAGCCAAGCACCTGCGCCAGCTGATCGAATGGGTCGGGATCGACCGGCTGCTGTTCTCGTCGGACTATCCGCACTGGGACTATGACGACGCACGCTTCGCCTTCAAGACGCCGCTGACGGACGCCGAGCGGCGCAAGATCTTCAACAGCAACGCCCGCGCGGTTTACAAGTTTTAGGATCGAGATGACCCTGCTTCGGATCGCGCCGCGGACCCCGCGTCACCTCGCCCCGCGTGCGGGGAGAGGTCGGAATGCATCGCTAGATGCATTCCGGGTGAGGGGGAGTCTCCGCGAACGCAGCTATCACCGCATATGCGGGGACAGCCCCCAACCCTCTCCCCGTAAGAACGGGGCGAGGGAGCGCAGCGCCGCCGTGGTCGCTATTCGACCCACTCTCATCACGCACTAGGATTCCGATGGCCCGTCACATCGTCGCGCGCACCAGTGAGATTCCAGCCGGCGGCAACAAGGTGTTCGGTATCGAGGGCCGCGACATCGTCGTGTTCCACGTCAATGGCGAGTTTTTCGCGCTGCTCAATCGCTGTCCGCATGAGGGCGCGCCGCTGGAGAAGGCGGCCTGCGTGGCGCGCCTGACGTCGCCGGAGCCCGGCATCTATCAGCGCGACCGTGTCGGCGAGATGCTGCGCTGTGCGTGGCACGGCTGGGAATTCGACATGCGCAACGGCCAGTCCTGGTTCGATCCCAAGCGATTCAGGATCCGCTCCTATCCGGTCGCAGTCGAAAGCGGCGCCGAGTTGCAGAAGGGGCCGTATGTCGCCGAGACGTTTCCGGTGCACATCGAAGACGATTACGTGATCGTCGAGGTGTGACGGATACGCGTACTGCGCACTTCGTCATGGCCGGGACAAGCCCGGCCATGACGGCGGAGTTTGTTTATTGCGAAATACGCAACAATGAAGTGCTGTCGCTAGCGATTATAATGTGACGTGCAATGGGCCACCTTGAGGTCGCGGTCGGGATAACCCCGCCCACGACATCAGGAACGGCACCATGAAGCTCTATCACTTTGCTCTGTCCGGCCATGCGCATCGCGCCCGCCTGTTCATGTCCCTGCTGGGCATTCCGCACGAGGTGGTCGACGTCGACCTCAGGTCCGCGGCGCAGAAGACGCCGGAATTCCTCGCGCTTAATCCATTCGGCCAAGTGCCGGTGCTCGACGATGACGGCACCATCATTGCCGACTCCAACGCGATCCTCGTCTATCTCGCGACCAAGCTCGGCCGCACCGACTGGCTGCCGCAGGATGCGAAGGCCGCCGCCATGGTGCAGCGCTGGCTGTCGGTTGCCGCCGGCGATCTCGCGTTCGGGCCCGCCGCGGCGCGACTGATCACGGTGTTCGGCGCGAAGTTCAATCCGGACGACGTGATCGCGCGCGCCCACGTCCTGCTGAAGCGGCTCGAAGCCCATCTGGCCGGTCGCGATTGGCTGG
The DNA here is from genome assembly GCF_049075665.1 of Bradyrhizobium sp. B120. Classification (NCBI taxonomy): domain Bacteria; kingdom Pseudomonadati; phylum Pseudomonadota; class Alphaproteobacteria; order Hyphomicrobiales; family Nitrobacteraceae; genus Bradyrhizobium; species Bradyrhizobium sp. B120. The sequence continues at coordinate 1,225,251 of NZ_CP185242.1, forward strand.
TCGGCGCGCAGCCCACGATCGCCGATGTGGCGCTCTACAGCTATTTGTCGAGCGCGCCCGAAGGCAACGTCGATCTCTCCGCCTATCCGCGCGTCAACGCGTTCCTGCGCCGGATCGAGGCGCTGCCGGGCTTCGTGCCGTTTGCCAAGACGCGCGCCGGTTTGGCGGCGGCTGCGTGACATGTCGACCGGGCGTGCCTGCGGGCGCGCCCGTCCGACCCCGAAGGGGAAGGCGATGCGATGGGCGACAGGCGAACCAAGAGCAAGCTCGCGACCTGGCATGCCGGCGAGATGGCGATCCAGCAGAAGGTCGGCGTCGCGGAGAAGATGGCGGCCGTCGGCCAGCGCGCCGTGCGGGATTTCATGCCCGACCAGCATCGCGATTTCTTCGCGCAGATTCCCTTCATCGTGGTCGGCAGCGTCGACCGGCGCGGCGACGTGTGGGCCTCGTTGCTGGCCGGCCGGCCCGGCTTCATCGCCTCGCCGACGCCGAGCAGCCTCGAGATCGATGCGCGGCCGGAGCCCAGCGATCCCGCAAGCGAGGGCATGCGCGAGGGCGATGCGATCGGACTATTGGGAATCGAATTGCACACGCGGCGCCGCAACCGTGCGAACGGACTGCTTCGTGCGTCGTCGGGCAAGGCGCTCAGCTTCGAGCTCGACCAGAGCTTCGGCAATTGTCCGCAATATATCCAACTGCGCGATTTCACGTTCGTGCGCGAGCCGGCTGAACCGTTCAAGGGAGAGATTGAGGAAAGCACGACGCTCGATCAGGCCGCGCGCGACACGATTGCGGCGGCGGATACGTTCTTCGTGGCGTCCTATGCCGAGCGCGAGGATCGCCGCCAGGTCGACGTCTCGCATCGCGGCGGCAGAGCGGGTTTCGTCCGCGTCGCCGCCGACGGCACGCTGACGATCCCCGATTTCGCCGGCAATCTGTTCTTCAACACGCTCGGCAACATCCTCGTCAACGGCAAGGCAGGGCTGCTGTTCGTCGATTTCGAAACCGGCGACATGCTGCAACTGACCGGCGATGCCGAGGTGATTCTGGACTCGCCGGAGATCGCGGCGTTCCAGGGCGCCGAACGGCTCTGGAGCTTCCGCGCCCGCCGCGTGGTGCGCAGGCGCGGGGCGCTGCCGCTGCGCTGGGCGTTCCAGAACGCGGGCTGGTCGCCGAATGCATTGATGACCGGCGATTGGGCGCAGGCTGCCGACCGGCTCCGCGCGGCCGAGCGCGCCACGCAGTGGCGCCCGTTCAAGATCACCAAGATCATCGACGAGAGCCGTTCGATCCGCTCGTTTCATCTGCAGCCGGACGATGGCGCAGGGCTGCTCCCGCACCAGGCCGGACAGCATCTGCCGATCCGCCTCGCATTGCCCGGTGCCGACAGACCGGTAATCCGCACCTACACACTGTCGGTCGCGCCGTCGGACGGCATGTACCGGATCAGCGTGAAGCGCGATGGCCTGGTGTCGCAGCATCTCCACGACGCGATCCATGTCGGCGACATCATCGAGGTGCGGGCGCCGAGCGGCGGCTTCACGATCGATGCGCGCGAGAAGCGGCCGGCGGTGCTGCTTGCCGGCGGCGTCGGCATCACGCCGATGCTGGCGATGCTGCGCCACGTGGTCTATGAAGGGCTGCGCACCCGCGGCATCCGGCCGACCTTCCTGTTCCAGGCCGCGCATGCCAGGCCCGAGCGCGCGTTCGGCAACGAGTTGCAGCAATTGGCCGATGCCGCAGGTGGCGCAGTCCGGATCGTCCGCGTCCTCAGCGACATCGATGGCGCCGCGCAGGGCACGGACTACGACGCCGCGGGGCGGATCGACATGGCGCTGCTGTCGCGCGTCCTGCCATTCAACGATTACGATTTCTATCTGTGCGGGCCGCCGCAGTTCACCCAATCGCTCTATGACGCCCTGAGCGGCTACAACATTGCCGACGGCCGGATTCACGCCGAGGCTTTTGGTCCATCGTCGCTGGTGCGCAAGCCGGACGTCGCCACCACAGCGCCGCCGCGCCGGCCGGCTGCGACCACGCCGGTTCCGGTCGCCTTCACCGCATCGATGAAGGAAGCGCGCTGGACGCCGGAATCCGGAACGCTGCTCGAGCTGGCGGAGGAGCGCGGCCTCAGCCCGGCGTTCAGTTGCCGGGAAGGCAATTGCGGAAGCTGTCGAACCAGGTTGCTGGCAGGCGCCGTAACCTATCTGAAGGAGCCGACCGCCGAGGTGGCTGACGATGAGGTGCTGATCTGCTGCGCGGTCCCGGCGAAGCCGGATGGCGACGGCGTGGAGCGGGTCCAGCTGGACCTCTGATCCGCCGAGTTCGCCGACACGCAAGCCGGCTGCTCAGCCCATGCTGCCCGGCATGAAGCAGCGCGGCCGCGGGTGGCCATCGATGTAGTACGGCCAGACCATGGTGCGGCCGGCGCGGTTCGGGCCGGCGACGACGGCGTCCTCGGGAACGTCGACCCACTCGCCCTCGAGGCGGACGCGATAGTGGCCGTCCTTGGTGTCCCAATCGGCATCGTCGACGCGCTGCGCGTCGCTGCCGTCGCAGCAGGGTCCCTTGCCGCTGTGCAGGCTCTCATACCAGCCGTTCAACTCGGGATGCTGGTGATCATGGGCTTGCACCGGGCCGATCGCCGGCAGCGCCAGCAGGCCGGTGATGGCAAAAAGCGTCGCACGCCAAGACGGTTTGTTCATCTGATCCCAGATCCGGAAAGGCCCAGCAGCCAATCCGGACATGGTCATCACGCGCGCGACATCAATAAGATGATGATCGTCATATATTCACATTCATGCGAGGGCACGGCGTGCCGCCGGGCCAGGGCCTGCTACCGCCAAACTCAGGCGAGCAGGCCCATCACCTGGTCGATCACGGCCTTCACCCGTTTTGAATCCGGCCTTTGGTGCGCCAGCGCCAGCAGCCCGGCATGCACCACCATGATGGTGTGCGCGGTGACGTCGGGGTCAAACCCCTTCCTGAACTGGGCGCGGTCGGCGCGCAGCCGCGTGCGCAACAGCTCTTCGAGCCGCCGGTTGTAGCGCTCGATGCTCCTGCGGAGCTCGGCCTGGTCGAGCGAGCCGTCGGTCGCGGAATTGATCGACAGGCAGCCGCGCTGTCCCTTCTCGCCCGAGCAATAGGGAATGAAGCCGGTGAGCCACTGCCTGATCGCCTCACGGGCGGGCACAGGCTGGGCCAGGGTGCGCTCGGCCCAGCCCAGGATGCCGTCGTGATAGCGGTCGAGCACTTTCAGGAACAACGCGTTCTTGTCGCCGAACGCTGCGTAGAGGCTGGGCTTCGCGACGCCACTTGCGGCCGTGATCTCGTCGAGCGAGGTCGCCTGGAATCCCTTCTGCCAGAATACCTGACGGGCGATTTCCAGGACATCGTCCGGATCGAAGCTGCGCGGCCTTGCCATACTGCCCTTTTATGTACTCCTGCGTCGGATGTGAAGCCTTCATCTTGCTGTGAAGGTGGTTAGGGCCATTGACGGCACCTGCGTTCTGTACTTACTAGTACATAACGAAATCGGGAGATGGTGCCATGAAGGCTGTTCAGGTCGTTGCGTTCGGACGTGCTCAGGATGTGGTCAAGCTCAACGAGGTGCCCGACGTCGGCAGCCCCGGTCCCAACGAGGTCGTGGTCGCAGTCGAGGCTGCGCCGATCAACAACTCGGATTTCATGATCATCGCCGGGCGCTACGGCTATCTGCCGACGCCGCCGGCGACGCTCGGGATCGAGGGCGTCGGGCGGGTGGTTGCCGCGGGATCGCAGGTCAAGAACCTGAAGGTCGGCGATCGCACGTTGATCCCGTTCACGGTCCCGACCTGGACCGAACGCGTCAAGTTCACGGCGTCGTGGCAGCGGCCGCTGCCTGAGCAAGCCGACGTCCAGCAACTCTCGATGATCGGGGTCAACCCGGCGACCGCCTATCTGCTGCTGACCGATTTCGTGAAGATCCCGCAGGGCGGATGGGTGATCCAGAACGGCGCCAATTCGGCGACGGCGCGGGCGGTGATCGCGGTTGCCAAGTCGCTCGGGCTCAAGACGGTCAACGTCGTCCGGCGCGAGGAGGTCGTGGGTGAGGTCAAGTCGGTCGGCGGCGATATCGTGCTGGTCGACGGGCCGGATCTCGCCAAGCGGGTGGCGAAGGAGACCGGCGGGGCGCCGATCCTGCTGGCGCTCGACGTCGTCGGCGGCACATCGGCTCTAAACCTGATGAACTGCCTGGCGCCGAAGGCGGTACTCGTCATCTACAGCGCGATGAGCGGACAGCCGTTCTCCGGCTCGGCCTTGAGCGTGATTTTCAATGAAGTATCCGTGCGCGGCTTCTGGCTCGGCCATTGGGGCAAGACTGCAACCGATGAAGCCCTGGGCAGGATGTACGACCATCTCGTGCCCATGGTCGCATCCGGCGCGATCAGCGCGCCGGTGGTCGGGAGCTATGGCCTCGAGGGATTCCCGGAAGCCATCGCGCAGGCGGCAGCATTCAAGGGCAAAGTCATCTTCACCCCGAACTAGGGCGCGGACTCATAACGCGCGGCCAGCCATAGACGGATGGATGCGAGTTGGACGAAGGCAAGGTAGTTTTCCGCAAGCCTGTCGTAGCGCGTCGCGACCCGACGGCATTGCTTGATCCTGTTGAAGAACCGTTCGACGCGATTGCGAGCGCGATAGAGGTAAGGGCTAAAGCAGATCGGATCGCTGCGGTTGCGTTTCGGCGGGATGTTGGCCCACGCGCCCTTCTTCATGGCAAGCTCCCTGATCCAGTCGGCGTCATAGCCACGGTCGGCAAGCAGCATTGATCCGGATTTGAGACGAGACAGCAGTTTTCCGGCAAGTCGAACGTCGTGCGCCTCGCCTGGGCTCAACGCAAGCCGAACAGGCAGACCATTGCCATCGACTAACGCATGGATCTTGCTCGTCAAGCCACCGCGTGATCTTCCCATCGACTGGTGCTGGTTCCTTCTAATGCAGGCCGCCTGCTGATGCACACGGACAATCGAGGTGTCGATCATCTGGACAGCGGCATCATGGGCAGTCGCAAGCGCATCTATGATATCGCCCCACACGCCCGCCCGTCGCCAACGAACGAACCGATTGTAGCAAGTCGTGTACGGTCCGAAGTTTTCTGGCAGGTCGCGGCATGGCGCTCCGGATCGCAATATCCAGAAGATACCGTTGAGGACGCGACGGTCATTCACTCGCGGCACGCCGCGCGACTTATTCGGCAGCATCGGCTTAATGGCAAACCACTCATAGTCCGTGAGTTCGTAGCGCATGATTCGGCCCCTCCGACTGGATGGCTTGAATCATGGTTCGGCCGTCGGGCTCAACTGGTCGGTATCCGTCCGAAAGCGGACCTATATGCCCACCTTGAGTTTTGTCGTTCATGACCCCAAAGCAGGCAAAGAGCAAACTCGACGAAATAAGCGTCCGATGGTCTCTCGTGGCGGCGGTTTCGGTGCGAAGTTGATTGCGGTTCGCGCATAGTCGAGCGTCGGTAACGCTCCTATTTCGTCCTCAACCCGGTCTCATTCCTGATGTCGGATGGTGTCGCGTTGTAGCGCCGGCGAAATGCCCTGTTGAAGTAGGACAGGTCGTTGAACCCGAGGTCGAAGGCGATCGTACTGATCGCCCGCCGCGAATGGAGAGGGCTTCTCAAATCATGATAGGCCCGGGCCAAGCGCTGGCCGACCACGAACTCGGAGTAGGTGATGCCCTCGTTCTCGAACAGCTTGTGCAGATAACGCACGCTCACGCGATTACGGGTCGCGACCATCGTCGCGTTCAGCGTGCCATCATCGAGGTTGGCAACGATATCGGCCTTGATCGCGGCCAGCCGGACTGCGCCCAGCGTTCTGTCCGCGGCGACCGCCCTGGCGTCGCTGCTCGCCCCGAGTGCCAGCGCCACGAGATCGTGGAAGTGGCTGATGATCAGGCGCTGCGAAGCCGGTGCCGCCAAAGCCTCGTCGTCGGCGACGACGTCGAGATATTTTCGGAGGAGGCTCAGCCCGCTTGTATCCCTCGCTAAGCGTCGCATCGTTATGTTTTCGAGCTTGGGAACAAGCTGTGCAATCGCAGACCGGGGCAAGCGAATTCCAGCGATCTTGACGGATGACGGCGAGGTCATGGTCCAAGTGGCCTCCTCGTTCGTCATCAGCACGGCATCTCCATCACTGAGCATCATCTCGCGGCCGCGCCGGCTTCCCACGGTCGTCCCATGCAGGGTCATGCAGAGATAGAGGTGGTCACCCTCTTGCCGCACGCCCTCGCGGCGGATGCTCGTATAGCCCGCCGTCAGGATGCGGAGCCCGGGCATCGTGCGGTTGACAAGATCAACCTGCGGCACAGCGTTGCCGTAGCGAACAAATTTGGTCGGCAGCAGGCCGCGCTCATGCAGCTCTTCGAGCGTTTTGCCCCGTGCTGCTTCCGGCAAAGCGCGGCTTGAGAACCGAACGACAGTGTAGTCTGGCGCCGAATTCATCATTAGCCACCCCGCTGCAAGGGCCAATACGGACCGCACTCCAGTCTAGCAAACAGGGCACTTTAGTCCAAGCCGGCCTTCGCTTCAGTCCAAGATTGCTTGACCATGACCGCTTAAAGCCATGGCGAGCGAATGTTCGACGTAATTGGACCGGCAGGGAACATGCCAAAATCGATCGGCCGGCACGCAATCGTTGTCGGAGCCGGCATGGCGGGGCTCGCTGCCGCGAAAGCCCTGTCGTCGTTCTTCGACGCAGTCACCGTGCTGGAGCGTGACGCGCTGCCGTCTGCGCCGATCGCGCGTAGTGGCACGCCGCAGGCCCGGCAAATCCATGTTCTGCTCAAAGGCGGCCTCGACGCGCTGAGCGAGCTCATGCCGGACTTCGAAACGGAGCTTGAGCGCGCCGGCGCCGTCCGCGTGCGGGTCGGCTCTCAATCTCTGCTCGAATTTCCGGGCTTTGATCCGTTTCCGCGGCGCGATCTCGCCTTCGACTATCTCAGCATGACGCGGCCACTGCTGGAATTGGTGGCGAGGCGCCTAGTCCAGCGAGACAGCACCATCACGCTGAACCAACATTGTCGCGTCACGGAATTTCTGCAGGCGCCAGGCAGGGACGGTGTGGCGGGTGTGCGCTACGAACATGGGAACGCCAGCCACGAGCTTGCGGCTGATTTGGTCGTCGACGCATCGTCGCGCGGTGCGCTCACACTGGATTTCCTGGACAGGATAGGCCTGCCGAGACCGAAAGAGACGGAAATCGGCATCGACCTGCGTTACGCGACGGCGATGTTCGAGATTCCGTCTGACGCGCCGCCCGACTGGCGGGCGGTGCTGCATCGGCCTTCCCTCGGCAACTGCCGTGGCGGCTTACTTGTCCCGGTCGAGAACAATTGCTGGCAAGTCAACCTGACGACCCTTCATGGCGAGCCGGTGCCAGAAAACGTCGCGGAGTTCATCGCTTTTGCGAGGACGATGCGAACGCAGACGATCCACGACGCGATTGCTCGCGCAAGGCCTGTCGGACCGATCTACCGGTTCGGCTTTCCCTGCAGCATTCGCCGGCATTTCGAAGCGCTTGAACGCTTTCCGAGCCGTCTACTGCCGCTCGGCGATGTGATCTGTCGATTCAATCCGGCGTTCGGCCAGGGAATGAGTGTCGCCGCGCAGCAAGCCGGGGCCCTGAGATGGCTGATCGAGGCGCGAATCTCGAATGCCGATCCGCTCGCCGGCATCGCATGGCCTTTTTTCGAGGTGGTACAGGACTTCCTCGCGGCACCTTGGGCGACGGCCGAGAGCGACTTCATTCACGAGAAGACACGTGGCCAGTGCCCGCATGATTTTAAGGAGCGGCTGAACTTCAATTCTGGGCTGCTGCGGCTCGCTTCCGAAGATGCAATTGTGCATCGGACCATGAGCGAGGTGAGCCACCTCGTGAAGCCGTCCAGCGCCCTGCGCGCTCCCGAGATCGTCAACCGGGTCTCGGCGCTGTTGGCGGTCTCGATCTGATCCCGGACTGTCACTGCCAGGAGGATATCCGATGCTCCATCTTGCCAGAACACTGATGCCGGCTCTTGCAGGCTTCAGCCTGCTCGTCGGCACTGCGTCCGCGGAAAAGCAGTACGGCCCGGGGGTGAGCGACACCGAGATCAGGATCGGCAACATCATGCCGTACAGCGGCCCGGCCTCGGCCTATAGCATCATCGGCAAGACGATGAGCGCTTACTTCCGCATGATCAACGACGTCGGCGGCATTAACGGTCGCAAGATCACCTTCATCTCCAATGATGACGGCTACAGTCCGCCGAAGACCGTAGAGCAGGCACGAAAACTGGTCGAGAGCGATGAGGTGTTTCTGATCTTTGCGCCGCTTGGCACCGCCACCAATGCCGCCATTCAGAAGTACATGAACACCATGCGCGTGCCGCAGCTCTTCGTCCTGAGTGGCGCCTCGCGCTGGGGCGACCCCGGGCATTTTCCATGGACGATTGGCTTGCAACCCAACTACCGCGCTGAAGCGCGCGTCTATGCCGCGTATATTCTGAAGCAACATCCCGACGCCAGGATCGGCATCCTCTATCAGAACGATGATTTCGGAAGGGACTATATACTTGGATTGAAGGATGTGCTGCGGGACAGCTACGACAGAATGGTCGTTGCCAGCATGCCCTATGAAACCAGCATTCCAACAGTAGACTCGCAGGTGGTCGCGATCAAGGCTGCCAATCCCGATATCCTCCTCAATATTGCGACGCCAAAATTTGCTGCCCAGGCGATCAAGAAGGTCGCCGAACTCAATTGGCACCCCGTCCATATCGTGACGAATATATCGGTTTCGGTCGGAGCCGTGCTGAAACCCGCCGGGCTCGACAACGCCAAAGGTATTCTCAGCGCAGCTTTCCAGATGGACGTCACGGATCCGCAGTGGGATAGTCGCCCAGGCATGCTGCGCTTCCGGGCCTTCATGGCAAAATACTATCCTGAAGCAAATCGTTCAGAGAGCGGTCCAATGATCGCCTTCATCGCGGCGAACGCGCTGGTCGAGGTGCTGAAGCGATGCGGCGACGATCTCACTCGCGACAACGTCATGAAAATGGTGGCTAACCTCGATTTGGAGATTGATGGCTTGATTCCTGGCATTCGTGTGAAGACCACTGAAACTGACTTCTATCCGGTTGAACAGGTGCAAATGATGCGTTTCACCGGTGAACGGTGGGAGGCATTCGGCCCGATATTGGACGGCCGCGACGGGACGATTGTCCCTTCTCCGAACTAGCCGCGGCTGCAAACGCCCGTTTGCGAACCGTGGCAACAGTCGCCACAAAGGGCCTTACGCTTCTTTCCAGCCGCTCAATTCCTGCGCTAGTATCAGTCCACCGACTACCAAAAGGGCAGAGCATTGGAGGGAAACTCCTTATGTCCACTTTAAGATGCCTTGTTGCCATCGTGGGGTTGATTATGGCGGCGGATCCGAGCTTTGCCGATGATCGTGAGAATGTAATCGGCATCTGGAAACTAGTTTCTCAAGAAATTGAAATTCAAGCCACCGGGCAAAAAGAATCCGTCTTCGGACGCTCCCCTACGGGATATGCAATTTTCACGGCTGAGGGCCGTGTAATGTTTGTTCTGACTGCAGAGGGGCGCAAGCTACCACAAACGGTCGAAGATCGCGCCGATCTGCTAAACAGCATGGCCGCCTACACTGGCATGTACCGTCTCGAAGGGGACAAATGGATTACGAAAGTGGATGTTGCTTGGAACCCTGAATGGGTGGGTACCGAGCAAACACGCTTCTTCAAGTTAGACGGAGATCGTCTCCAAGTTACTTCGACGTGGCGAATAATGCCAAACTGGGCAGATAAGGGGATGCAGAGGAGCCTCCTTGTATTTGAAAAAGCGAAATAGAAGTTTGAACAACTTACCTTCCGCATAGCCGGGGTCGGCTTCCAAGTCTCAACAAAGCCGCGACTCGGTCAGATTAAAGCGGCCGGCGCGGAGAACCGCGACGGGGCGAAAGCCACTCTCGGTCAGGAGCCAATGATATTCCCTTTCGGTCCGCTCCCGTCCACCTGGACCGCGCAGCATGTTTAAATCGCTCATCGCGCACGACCTGTCCGCGTTATCGGTGCCGGGTAATTCCGACATCGCACGTTCGACTAATAGCAGTCTGCCTTTTTGGGGAAGCGCTTTGCGGCAGTTTCCCAAAATGATGCGACTGCGCTCATCATCCCAGTCGTGAATAATGCTTTTCAAGATAATCGCATCGGCCACTGCAGGCACCGCGCGAAAGAAATCGCCTGCAACAAATTCGACGCGGTCGGAGATTCCGAGGTGCCCGAAGTACTGGTTGGCGGCGTCGGCGCACCTCGGCAGATCGAAAACCGTTCCTTTGATATTCGAGTATTCTCTCGCTACGGCGCCCATGAGTTCCCCGGAGCCGCCTCCGACATCCATCAAGTGGGAGATCGAGCCAAAGTCGTAGGCCTGCAGCAGATCGTGCGTGACCAGCCGTGTCAGGTCTGTCATCGCTTCATTGAACATCCGCACATGCTCTGGCGTGCGCGCCATCAGATCGAAATTGTCGTCGACGTCCTGGAGTTGGGCAGCCGTCTTCCCCGACATGATCGAATCCAGAAGACCATCCCACCTCCTGACCAGCATGGAGCCTTCGAAGATGACCCAGTTCTTCAACGATCGTTCAGCAGCACCGTCGAGCGAGGCTCCCAGTTCGGTTAGCAAGTACCGGCCTTCGCCAACGCGAGAGCAAATGCCGACGGTCGAGAGAGCGACGAGCAGGCGGGCCAGCGCGTCCCGGTCCGCGTGGGTTCGGCTCGCGAGTTCTTCGACCGTTCGCGGTCCGTCGCGCAGAAATTCGGCAAGGCCCAACTTGGCTGCGACATGGATCACAGCTGTCACACGGTGCGATTGAACAAGGTCCAACAAATGTTCGGAGGGATCGGTGGTCATGTGCCGCCCTAATCTTCAATCGGGAATCCTGATGCCCTCACGATCGGCCCCCAGCGGTCGAGGTCGGTGCGCTGGATATGTTTAAGTTCGTCCGAAGTCGTTCCTGTTGGTTCGCACCCCATGGCATGAATCTTTGCGCGCATTTCGGGATCGCTCCCGATTGCAATGATCTCGTTTCCCAGGCGCTCAACGGACTGACGGGAAGAATGGGCAGGCGCATAGAATGCGAACCATCCGGACGCATCGATATCGATCCCGCTCTCCTTGAGAGTCGCGGTTTGGGGTAGGAAGGAAGATCGAGCGGTGGCTGCGGTGGCGATGATCCGTATGCCACCATCCCGGTGTTGCTCCAGGAGTTCGGAAACAAACGCCATATACATCGGGACCCGGCCGGCCAGCACATCCGGGAGGGCAGCAGACGTACCCTTATAGGGCGTGTGGCGCAGGTTCAGGCCTGTGATCCGACCAAACTCCCCGCAGATAAAATGAGGTGCTGTACCCGCTCCGGGCGAGCCGTACACGGCCTCTGCAGGATTGGCTTTCATCCAGTCGATGAGCTCATGCGCTGAATGGATGGGCAGCTTCCCGCTGACCGCCAGAGCCAGATCGACCGTCATCACCTGCGAAAGGGGCACAAAGTCGCGCTCTGCATCATATCCCAGGCTCCTGAAGAGATGCGGCTGAAGCGTGAATTGCGAAGCGGAAGCAAACAGCACCGCTTCCTCGCCCGGTGCGGCATTCTTGACCGCCTGCGCGCCAATGCGGCCGCCGGCGCCAGCAAGGTTCTCCACAATGGCCACCTTCCCGAGCCTGGTATGGAGCTGCTCGGCGAACAGCCGGGCGATCGAATCTCCCGACCCGCCAGGCGCGAATGGAAACACAATTTTCAGCGGCTGGTCGGCAGCAACAATGGGTAAAGGAAGAGCCAGAGCCGAAAACCCGCCCAGTATGGCGCGACGCGAGTAAAGCTGCATGGCGTTCTCCATGTGCTTCGGACAGCAACGCGACGATCCGGCCGGCTTTGCACCTCGCTATCCTGAAGCACTAAGGCTATAACCGGAAATCGCATTTTCCTATCGGGCTATAACGTGAGGTGAATACTCATGCAGTGGCAGGACCGCATCGGCCGACGCCTGCGTCTCAAGGATCTGCATACGCTCCAGACTGTCGCAGAGGTCGGCAGCATGGCCAAAGCGTCTCACCGTCTTGGATTGTCGCAGCCGGCAATCTCCAAGGCCATCACCGACATGGAGCACGCCGTCGGCGCTGCGCTGCTGGATCGCACCTCGCGCGGGGTTGAACTCACTGAGTGCGGTCGCCTTCTTGTCGATCGCACGCGCGTCGCTTTCGACGAAATAAAGCTAGGTGTTACCGACATTGTACAAAGGTCAGATCCGGCGCAAGGGCTCGTTGCGATCGGTATAACGGAGCCGGTCACCGCGATCGTTACTGAAATTATCGGACATCTCGTCCGCAGATATCCAGGCATCAGGTATCATATCACGATAGGTGATCGGGATGCGCTGGAGCATGCCCTGCGCCAGAGAATCCTCGATCTCGCCATAACGCGTTGGGCGCCGTTGCCGGTCGCCGATGATTTGTCCGCGGAGGTGCTGTTTAGATCCTCCCTTGCGGTAATGGCGGAGCGACGGCATCCGCTCCTGCGATCGAAGAAGAAGTTGAAGCTCGCAGAACTTATGCAAGAGCAATGGACGCTCTCGCCGCCCGATTCTTTTTTGGGGCGTACCGGCGTCGAGCTATTTCGGCGACATAACCTGCCGCTTCCGCAAACGACCGTCACCACGATTTCAATCTACATGCGGTTGAATCTGTTGGCGAGCAGCCGGTTTATAACCCTATTGCCAATGCAGATACTCAGAATGCGATCGAGCAGCGCATGGCTGCGCGCGCTGAACGTCGATCTTGGCGATACCTCCGCCCCGATTGCCTCAATCACCTTGAAGGGGCGACGGGCCGGAGGTGCCGTCAAATTATTCCAAGAGGCCAGCCGGGAGGTCTGTAAGGCGCTGGTTGGAGTGAGCTGATTGGTCCGAGCGGATTGTTCATCAGCGGAACTGACGAGTTTATGAGTACGAGTTTATGAGTACGCGCCCTAGAGCGTGATCGAGCGAAGCGGCAGCGCCGCTAGACGATGGTCGTGAGCACGAATGCGTGCCAGGAGCCCCAGTCGATGCCGTCAAACGCGCGCACATACATCGGCTCGGCGCCGGTGGCGGCACCGCCGCGGACCCACACGTCATCGACAGCCGCGGCGCTGACGTCGATGACGGTGCTGGCTGCCCAATGGGAATTCGCGGAGGTCCAGAAGTAGCCGCTGTCGGCGGTGTTGCCGCCGTCGAAGAACTGATACTCGGTCGCGGGATTTCCGTCGACATCGGAATAGGACAACAAATTGCTGACCTGGCTCCACTCGTTGACGTGCAATGTCTGATCGCTGATCGAGGCGACCGGCGCGTGGTTTGGCAGCGACGTCAGGGTAAAGCTGTCCCAATTGCTCCAGGCGGTCCCGTCGAAGGCCCGCACATACATGGTTTCGGAACCGCCGGCGGTGCCGCCTCGCACCCAGATATTGGCCAGATCGGACGCTGCAACGTCGATGGGGGTGCTGGCTGCCCAGTGTGAATTGTCGGGCGTCCAGAAATAGGCGCTGTTCGCGGCCCCGCCGCCGTCCCAGAACTGGTATTTGGTGATCGCATCGCCGTCGGCGTCGGATGCCGTCGTCCAGTTGACGAGCTGCGCCCACTGCGCGGCGTTCAGCGTATGATCGCTGATCGCAACCGTCGGGGCCGTGTTCGTGGACGTCAGGTTGAAGCTGTCCCAATTGCCCCAGGCGGTACCGTCGAACGCCCTGACCCACATGGTCTCGGAGCCGGTCGCCGAGCCGCCCTGAATCCAGAGATTGTCCAGGTCGGACGCCGAAACGTCGATCACGGTGTTGGCCGCCCAGTGCGCATTGGCAGGCGTCCAGAAGTAGGCGCTGGTCGCGGCGGTGCCGCTGTCCCAGAACTGATACTTCGTGATCGTATCGCCCTCGGCATCGCTGGTGCTGAGCCAGGCTTCGGGTTTGACCCATTGATTGACGTGCACCGACTGGTCGTTGATAGCAGCAACCGGTGGCGTGTTGACCGTCGACGTCAGCGTGAAAGTATCCCAATTGCTCCACGCGGTGCCGTCGAAGCCCCTGACCCACATCGTCTCCGAACCGGTCGCCGAGCCGCCCTGGATCCAGACATTGGCGAGATCCGCGGCCGAAACGTCGATCACGGTGTTGGCGTCCCAGTGGGAATTGGTCGGCGTCCAGAAATAGGCGCTGGTCGCGGCCGAGCCGCTGTCCCAGAACTGATACTTCGTGATCGCATCGTTGTCGGCATCCGATGTCGTCAACCAGTTGCCGACGGTCACCCACTGGTTCATGTGCACGGAATGGTCGCCGATCGTCACGACGGGGGCCGAATTCGTCGACGTCAACGTGAAGGTATCCCAGTTGCTCCAGTCCGTTCCGTCGAACGCTCTGACCCACATGGTCTCGGAGCCGGTCGTGGAGCCGCCCTGGATCCAGACATTGGCGAGGTCCGCGGCCGAAACGTCGATCGTCGTGTTGGCAGCCCAGTGCGAATTGGTGGGAGTCCAGAAATACGCGCTGGTGGCGGACGATCCGCTGTCCCAGAACTGGTACTTGGTCGCAACGTCGCCGTTGGCGTCGGAGTAGTTCAGCCAGTTCGTGACCTGCGCCCATGTATTGGTGTGCAGCTGCTGGTCGTTGATCGTGGCGACCGGAGGCGTGTTTGGAATCGTCGTGAAGGTGAATGCGGTCCAGGTGCTCCAGTCCGTCCCGTCGAAGGCGCGTGCCCAGAGTGTCTCGCTGCCACCGACCGAACCCGCACGCACCCACACATCGGAGAGGTCAGACGCTGCAACATCGATGACGGTGCCCGCATCCCAATGGCTATTGCTGGGAGTCCAGAAATAGCCGCTGGTTGCGGCGGTGCCACTGTCAAAGAACTGAAAGCTCTGCGCGGGATTGCCGTCGGCATCGAAATAAGTCAGCCATGGCTGCACCTTCTGCCACTGATTGTACAACAGGCTGTGGTTACCAATCGTGACGACCGGTGGGGTATTGGCCATGGGTTTGCGTCCTCGTGGTGCGCCGGTCGAAGCCGGCTAATGTCCAAGGTGCAAGGCAATCAATTCTGTGCTCGCGAAGCGCGCTGGTGCTGAACCAGCATCATTGAGCCGAGAGCAGCGCATCAAAAAAGCAGACAGTATCGAGATGAGGATCGCAGAATTTGAGTGCGGCATCTATGACGGGCGTCACACCCGCTGGCCGAGCCAACTGCGGCAAAACGTCCTAGACCTCGCTTCGTAACCACGTCACACAGAGGGGCTCCGTTCACGTAGTTCGCGACAGACCATCGCCCGCGAACCGATCGATCGCGAGACGATGATCGCGACGCGCCAACATACCCGCACGAGAACGATGTCCGGTGCGGGCAGAGGCCTGGCGTTCACGCATGCTCCCCCGCCCGCTGCGGCAGGATGAAGACCAGGGCCGCGATCGCAACGGCGAGAGCGATCGATGCCGTGTAGCGGCTGAGCGCAAGGCCGCCGTGATCGAGCGGCTTGTCGAGGAAATCGCCGACGGTCGCGCCGAGCGGCCTGGTCAGGACGAACGCGATCCAGAACAGCACGGTGTGCGACACCCGCGTCCAGAGATAGGCGGCGGCAACGATGGCGATGCCGGCGGCGAACACGATGGCGCCGCCGCTGTAGCCGAGGCCGGTGGAGTCGGCCATCCAGTCGCCGAGCGCGGTGCCCAGCGTCTGCGAGAACAGGATCGTGATCCAGTAGAAAGTTTCGGCCGCCTTGTTGTCGATCGACGCGATCGAGACCGTTCCCATGGTGCGATGCCACGCGGCAAGGGACACAACGAGCAGTCCGGCGAGCAGCGACGAGCCGCCGAGATATCCGATTCCGAGCGAACGGTCGACGAAGTCGGCAAAGGTCGTGCCGACGGTCGTCGTCGCGATGATCACCGTCCAGTAGAGAGCCGGGTGAAAGCGCTTCGCCGACATCTGCGCTGCGACGGCAGCAGCGAAGATCACCGCGAAGATCGCGGTGCCGACGAGATAGCCGAGATTCATCGACATCGTGACGGCGTCGCCGCCGGTCTCGCCGAGCGTCGTGGCGAGAATCTTGATGACCCAGAAGCCGAGCGTGACGGCGGGGACTTTTGCCGCGCGCTCGTCCGCGGCGGTGTCGTGCAACAATAATTCCATGGGGTTCTTCGCTCCAGAAGGCCGGGTCGCCGGCGGACGATGCCGCCGGCGGGCAGTCGAGGTGACGGACGGAGAGATCAGGCCTTCATCGAGTCCATGATCGACAGCAGCTCGGCGAGCGCCTTCTTGCATTTGGCGGCATCCGGATTGGTCTCACGCACCGCCTCGAGCGCACGATCGATCGCCTTGTCGACCGTGTGCCAGTCCGCGGCCGCGCGCGGCTTCAATCCGGCTTCCGCTTCGTCCCATTTGGTCTCGAGATCCTTGATCCGCGTCTTGGCGCCGACGAGGTCACCCTTGTCGACCAGTGCCGCCACATCGGCGGCGATGCTGCGAAATGGCGCCAGGTCGCCGAGCCTGGCGGCGGCCGTCTGCGTGTGCGGCAGCAGCCTGAGGCCTGCGTTGGCTTCGGGGAGCGGCTGGATGACTGTGAGCGCAACGATCGCGGTCGCAAGGCCGAGTGTCGTCTTGTTCATGGGTGGTTCTCCTTTGTGGGGTGCTTCGATGGGTATCCGTCGGGCGCATGGCGAATTCACGCGCCGGGCGACGCCTCGGGCTTGCCGCCGGCGTCGCCTTCGAACGACAGCCAGGCGACCAGCGCGACGATCACCGTCAGGAAGGCGAGGCTGGTGTAGATCGTGCCGAAGCCAAGGCCGCCGTACTCACGGGCCTGGGACAAGAGGTCGCCGAACGATGCTCCGAGCGGACGCGTCAGGATGTAGGCGAGCCAGAAGGTCAGAACCGCGTTGGCGCCAAGCGCGTAGGCTGCCGCTATGGCGGCGATCAGTGCCGTGAACGCGACCACCCCGACGTTGAAGCCAAGGCCCAGCGCTTCGGTCGCCAGATCGCCCGCAGCCGTGCCGAGCGCGAATGTGAACAGGATCGCGGCCCAGTAGAACAGTTCGCGCCGTTGGGTCACGATGCTGTGGATCGACAGCGTCCGCTCGACCGAAAACCAGATCGCGAAGGTCGTGGCCAAGGCGATCGCGAAGGCGGCGGTGCTGACGTAGAGGCTGATCTCGAGCTTGTCGGTCAGCGCATCGGTGATCTGCGTCCCGACGATGCTGACGAGCACGACCGTCAGCCAGTAGACCCATGGCACGTAACGGTCCATCCGCAGCTGGATGGCCAGCACTGCGGCAAGCAGCGTGATCATCAGCAGCCCGGTCACACTGGTGCCAAGGCCGACATGGACGGCGAGGTAATCCGCGCCGGTCTCGCCGACCGTGGTCGACATGATCTTGATCAGCCAGAAGACGAGAGTGACTTCGGGGACCTTGTTCAGCATGCTGCGGCCGATGGGTCTGATATCCAGCACGGTGTAAAGCTCCGCTTTTGAGAGGGTCGGCGGTTCCGCCGAGTTCGAAGGCGAGCGTGCACCGCGAGACTTAGCCCCGGCTTAGGTGGGCGGAGCGGCCGCCATTGGGGCGCCGAAAGCCCCTAAGCCGCGGCTAAGTCGAAACTGATATGATCGCGCAAGCGTCGCCGGCCGATCGGTGCGACGCAGTTTCGCCGGGCCTACTCCCGGCGCGGATCGGGATGGATTGCCAGGCGATGCGGGTGCTCGTGGTGGAGGACGACAGGATGATCGGCGCCGCCGTGGTCGAGGCGCTGCGGGATGCCGCCTATGCGGTCGACTGGGTGCGCAATGGCGATCTCGCCATCGAAGCCAGCCGCAGCGAGACCTACGACATTGCGCTGCTCGATCTCGGCCTGCCGTTGACTGACGGTCTCGACGTTCTCAAGGCGATCCGGGAGCGCGCCTCGCGCCTTCCCGTGATCATACTCACCGCACGCGATGCGCTGAACGATCGCATCCGGGGACTCGATCTCGGCGCCGACGATTACCTGGTCAAGCCGTTCGAGATCGCCGAGTTGCTGGCGCGCATGCGCGCGGTGCTGCGGCGCGAGGGCAGCGGAGCGCCCCCGGTTCTGACCAACGGCGCGCTTCATCTCGACCCGGCAACGCGGGAAGCCATTTTCTGCGAAGAGAAGGCCGTGCTCAGCGCACGCGAATTCGCCCTGCTGCAGGCGCTGCTGGCCCGGCCGGGAACGATCCTATCCCGCGCCGAGCTCGAACGTCAGATCTATGGCTGGCGCGAGGAGGTCGAGAGCAACGCGGTCGAGTTCCTGATCCACGCCGTGCGCAGAAAGCTCGGCGCCGCGGCGATCAGGAACGTGCGCGGCGTCGGATGGATGGTGGATCGTTCGAGATGATGAGATCGCTGCGCGGACGCCTGTTCGTCGGACTCACCGCGATCATCCTGTTGACCGGCGCCGTCGGCGGACTGCTGGCGTACAGATGGGCCTACAGCGAAGCGATCGAGATGCAGGACTCCGTGCTGATCCAGATCGGCAGCTTCGCGCTGAGCGCTCCGATCCGGCAAAGCCGCCCGGTCACCGGCATCGACGCGGAAGCCGAGGTTGCCGTCGTCGAGCTCGGCGAGGCGCCGCGCGGCTCCGCCGACGATCGCCGACTGTGGGGGCTGAAGGATGGGCTGCACAATGATGTCTATCACGGGCAGCCGGTCCGCGTGCTGCTTCGGACCCGGCCGGACGGCAGCCGCTTTGCGGTGACGCAGCAGACCGAGATCCGCACCGAGATCGCGGGCGATATGGCCGTCCGCACGCTGTTGCCGATCGCCGCGCTGGTGCCGTGCCTGTTGCTGATGACGGCATTCGTGATCGCCCGATCGTTCCGCCCGATGTTGCGCCTCGCCGGCGATCTCGATGCGAGCAGGGTGGATGACGTCGGTGCGTTGCCGGTGACGGGCGCGCCGAGCGAGCTGCAGCCGTTCCTTGGCTCGATCAACGGGCTGCTGGGGCGGGTGCGCGTCATGATGGATCAGCAACGGCGTTTCATCGCCGACGCGGCCCATGAACTTCGAACGCCGGTCACCGCGCTCAGCCTGCAGGCGGAAAATCTCGCTTCCCTCGACATGCCGGCGGAGACGCGCGACCGGCTCGATGCGTTGAAGAGCGGCATGCGGCGCACCAAGCATCTGCTCGAGCAACTCCTCGCGCTGGCGCGTCAGGACGCTGCGCCAGCCACCGTGAGCGCACCCGTGGCGCTGGACAAGATCGCAAAAGGCATCGTCGCCGATCTGCTGCCTGAGGCCGCAGCGCGCAACATCGATCTCGGCTTCACGACGGTCGAGGTGGTCGCGGTGAACGCTGATGAGCTGTCGCTGATCTCAGCGGTCCGGAACCTGGTCGAGAACGCAATCAAGTTCACGCCCAACGGAGGCGCCGTCGATCTTGCCGTCGGCAGGGAGGACGGAATGGCCGTCATCCAGATCGAGGACACCGGGCCGGGGATTCCGCCGCAGGATCTGGCGCGGATCGGCGAGCCGTTCTTTCGCGGCGGCCAGCCGAGCGGCGAGGGCGCCGGGCTCGGGCTCTCGATCGTGAAGCGGATCGTCGATCATGCGGCCGGTTCGGTTCTGTTCGAAAATGTGACTGGTGCCGGACGTTCAGGCCTGCGCGTGACCGTCAAGCTGCCGGCGACCGACCGGTGAGGTCTGGTCGCCGGCAGAATGCGCGCCAGCAGTGCGGCATCATTGCCATTGCAGCTTGAGACCGGTTCGGCTTACCGCTACCAGTGCAGTTCGGATGCGGGCCATTGCAATCGCCCCGTTGATGACGTCGGTTCTCAACTGAATAGCTTTAAGCTGATCATCAGTTGGAGCATACTTGCAATCAGCCGGCCGCTCTGAGGCTCTGCCCCCGCAGTAGGGCAAGCCGGCGCGTGCTTACGGAACGCAACCGGGCCGCTCCTTGTCCCCTCAAGCATTGGGATCGTTCGCATTGGGATAGAACAGCTGCTGGCCGTTGATCTTATAGCCGGCGATCGCGCTCTGTCCCTCCGGTGAAATCAGAAAATCGATGAAGCGCTGGCCGGCTTCCTTCTTTACCGCGGGATGCTTGATTGGGTTGACCAGCATCACCCCGTACTGATTGAACAGCCGCTTGTCGCTTTCAACCAGGACGGTCAGGTCGCCGCGATTTTGGAACGCCAGCCATGTGCCGCGGTCGGACAACACATAGGCGTTTGACGCCGAGGCCATGTTCAGCGCCGCACCCATGCCCTGGCCGATTTCCTTGTACCACGAGCCGCGTTCGTTCACGATGTCGATGCCGGCCTCCTTCCAAAGCTTCAGCTCGGCAATATGGGTGCCGGAATGATCGCCGCGGGAGACGAACGGCGCGGCTCTGGTCTTGATGGTCTGCAGCGCAGTGAGGACATCCTTGCCCTTGATGCCTGCCGGATCGTCCTTCGGACCGATGACGACGAAGTCGTTATACATCACGGGATAGCGCTTCACGCCAAATCCTTCCGCAAGGAATTTCTCCTCCGCGGATTTGGCGTGCACGAAGACCACATCGGCATCGCCGCGGCGTGCCGTATCGAGCGCCTGGCCGGTGCCCTGTGCCAGCACCTTCACCTCGACACCCGTCTTCTGCTTGACGATCGGGAGTAGGTAGTCGAACAGCCCGGAGTCCTGGGTGGACGTCGTCGATGCCACGACAATTGACTGATCTTCCGCCCGACCCGGATGGGTGAAGGTCTGAGCACTGAGCGCGGCAAACGCGATGATTGAGATGCGAAGTGAGCCGAACCAATGCTTCATGTGAGCGATCTCCCTTGGAACAATCATATTTTTGGCGCTTCAGCGAGCGGTCAGGATGCGTCCGATCAAAAAGCTCAACGCGCTTACGGTCATCGAGAGGATGACGAGGATGATGCCGAGCGCAAGCGCGAGGCTTAACTCTCCCTTGCTCGTCTCCAGTGCGATGGCAGTGGTCATGGTGCGCGTATAGCCGCGCACATTGCCGCCGACGATGATGATCGCGCCGACCTCGGCGATCGCTCGGCCGAACGCAGCGAGAAACGCGGTTAATAGCCCGTCGCGTCCGATAGCCATGAGCGGCAAGGTGGCACGCAAGCGCGAGGCGCCGTCGACGAGAAGGGCATCGCCGTAACGAGCCCAGACATCCACCATCATCCGGTGCACCAGTGCAATGACGATGGGAATGCCGAGAATGGCCTGCGCGATCACCATCGCGGTTGGCGTGAACAAAATCCCGAGCGCCCCCAACGGCCCCGATCGGGATAGGAGGAGGTAAACCGCAAGCCCCACCACGACCGGCGGCAACCCCAGGAGCGCATTGACGACAACGATCAACGCAACTCGACCCCGGATCCGGTAGATGGCCAGTGCCGTCCCCATTGGCGCCCCGATCGCGAAAGCAAGGAGGCTCGCCGTCAGGCTGACGCCGAGCGACAGGCCGACGATCTGGCGTAGCTCCGGATCAAAACGGCCGATAAGGCTGGCAGCCATTGCCAGCGCTTGGGTAAAATCATTCATGGTCTCTTACTAAGCCAGACCTCGGCAAATAAGCAAAATGATCGAGGTCTTGAGGCCCGGCCCGGTTACCGCTACCAGTGCAATCCGGAAGCAATGCCAGGCGCATTGGAGATAAGGACGTTTCTCATGGCAAACACGACGGCGGAGCTTGAAGCGCTCCTGATGCAGCGGTCGCTGACCGATCCGCAACTCCTGGCGACGGCAGAGGCGGCGTCGAACTTCCGGATCCTCCCCGATGCCGCAGTGATCAAGATCGGCGGCCAGAGCGTCATCGACCGCGGCCGCGCCGCGGTCTATCCGCTGGTCGACGAGATCGTCGCCGCCCGCAAGGCGCACAAGATGCTGATCGGGACCGGTGCGGGCACCCGCGCCCGGCATCTCTACTCGATCGCGGCCGGGCTCAGACTGCCGGCCGGCGTGCTCTCGCAGCTCGGCGCCTCGGTCGCCGATCAGAACGCCGTGATGCTGGGCCAGCTGCTGGCCAAGCACGGCATCTCCGCGGTCAGCGGCGCCGGCCTCTCGGCCGTGCCGCTCTATCTCGCCGAGGTGAACGCCGTGATCTTCAGCGGCATGCCGCCTTACGGGTTGTGGATGCGGCCCGCAGCCGAGGGCATGATCCCGCCCTACCGCACCGACGCCGGATGCTTTCTGGTCGCCGAGCAGTTCGGCTGCAAGTCGATGATCTATGTGAAGGACGAAAACGGCCTCTACACCGCGAACCCCAAGACCTCGAAGGGCGCCACCTTCATTCCGAAGATCTCGGTCGCCGAGATGAAGGCGAAGGGATTGCAGGATTCGATCCTCGAATTCCCGGTGCTCGATCTGCTCGCCACCGCGCGCCATGTCCGCCAGGTGCAGGTCGTCAATGGCCTCGTCCCCGGCAATCTCACCCGCGCGCTCGCGGGCGAGCATGTCGGCACCATCATCACCGCGAACTGAGCAGGGACACGACCATGGATGACACCATCAAGCACGTCGCTTCGCCGCTCGCGCGCCAGACCCTGCTCGACAGCGATCTCACCCGTCCCGTTGCCGGCGGACGCCCGATCCCGCTGCTGCCCTGGCTGCAGGTGGTGAAGATCGGCGGCCGCTCCATCATGGATCGCGGCCATCAAGCGATCCTGCCGATCGTCGACGAGCTGCGCGCGCTGCTGCCCGAGCACCGCATGCTGATCCTGACCGGCGCCGGCATCCGCGCCCGTCATCTCTACAGCGTCGGCCTCGACCTCGGACTGCCGGTCGGCTCGCTGGCGCCGCTCGCCGCAAGCGAGGCCGGCCAGAATGGCCACATTCTCGGCTGCCTGCTCGCGCCGGAGGGCGTGTCCTATATCGAGCATCCGACCATCGCGAGCCAGCTCGCGATCCATCTCTCCGCGGCCCGCGCGGTGGTCGGCAGCGCGTTTCCGCCATATCACCATCATGAATTCCCGGTCTCGCGCATCCCGTTGCACCGCGCCGACACCGGTGCGTTCCTGATCGCCGATGCGCTCGGCGCCGCCGGCCTCACCATCGTCGAGGACGTCGACGGCGTGTACAGCGACGATCCGAATGGTCCCGACGGCAAGAAGGCCCAGCTGCTGCGCGAGACGAGCTTCACCGATCTTGCCAAGCTGAAGGGAACGCTGCCGTTCGATCCCGCGCTGCTCGAGGTGATGGCCAACGCACGGCACATTGAACGCGTCCAGGTCGTGAACGGCCTGGTCCCCGGCCGGCTCACCGCGGCGCTGCGCGGTCAGCATGTCGGCTCGATCATCCGCACCGGCGCGCGGCCGGCCTGATACGAATGCAAGCGTCGCGCGCCGGGTTTGCCCGGCGCGCGACAATCCAACCGGGTCGGCGATTACTTGATCGTGGCGTGCACGGTGATGACCGAGGTGCCGGAGGCCTTCGGTCCCTGACCTGTTGCCTTGATGGCAAACGTATCGCTGCCCTTGTACTTGGCCTTCGCCCTGTATTCGAAGGTCGATGCGTTGATCTTTTTCAATTTGCCATAGGCCGGCTTTTGCGAGATCGACGAGTCCGTCACCGTGCCGCGGATCCCGATCGGGATCTGGCAGCTTTCGCCTGCTGCGACGTCGATGTCGCCGGTCGAATTCTCGCCCCAATCCGCCAACGTCACCGACATCGAGCATTCCGGCACGGGCTGCGCCGAGGATGCCGGCGTGACACTTGATGCTGACAAGATGAACGCCAAAGCGGCGACGACGATACCCGTTTTCATGCAAGGCCCACTGCTGAAGATGTTCAGTGCTGGAATCCTGCAACGTGGAAGCAGGGGTGGCAAGGGCTTCGCCTCAGCGGTGTGACATGTGTTGAAATGCTTGGGCGCTTGTTGCGTCGTTGGAGCGCCGCCATAGTCGCGCCCGATCCGGTCGGGACAAAGGTGCGCGTGACAGGAAAGGGTTCCAATGGCTGAAAGCAACGACGATCAGACAAGCGCTCGTCAAGCCGGCTTCGCCGGCGTCACGCGCAAGACCCTCGAGCGACTGCAACTGCCCGGCGATCAGCGCGAGCTTGTCGTTGCCGAGGTCACCTATCCGCCCGGCGGCGTTGCTCCGCTGCACCGGCATCCGGTCGGCGGCGTGATCTTCATCGTCGGAGGTGTTGCCGAGTCCGCCTATGGCGACGAGGCGCCGCGACAATATCGGGCGGGCGAGACCTTGCAGGATCGGGCCGACGTTCCGCACACGCTGTTTCGCAATTGCGACCCGGAACGGCCGCTGCGCTTTCTGACCATCTACGCGCTCGAACCCGGACGCGCCTACACGATGGAGCCGTGAGGTCTGGGTGTTTCCGTGGGCTGTTCAGATCATCACGAGCTTGATCTGGCCGCCTTCAATGGTTCCCGCCGCAAGGGCATCGCGAGCCATCTTTTCGAAGGTCGGCCAATTCGCGAGAAGATATTTGTGCGCCTGCATCTTCGTCGGGAATGTGGTTTGCAGGGTGCAATCCTGTCGTGCGTTTCCGTTCGCAATCTGAAAAGACACCGCTTGGGGTCCCTCATTGATCTCTTGTTCGGTAGGCTTGGGAAGCTTGCGCATGCTGCTCCTTCGAAATTCTTCGCGCTCGTCGCGAATGGAATTCGGTCGTATCCCGGGGCGGGCGATCCGGTCGGGTGGTGCGCGGGGCTTAATCGACGTCGGCGGCACCAGCCGCGGTCTTTTTGGCTTTTACCGGGCGCGGCTTCGACACCTGGTCCGGGCTCGGCGTGTTACGCACCGCCTCGGTCAGCATCTCACGCAATTCGGCCTTGGTCTTGGGTGGTTCGCGCTTGCTCGGTTTTTGCCAGTTGCTCATTGACTTTATATGGGGATGCCCGAGGCAAAATGCTACCGCTCCCTCAAGCTTTCGGGTTTACCCCGGCCACCGGCGGCGGAACGGCCAGAAGGAAGCAGACCGATTCCACCAGCAGCTCATGTGCACGGTCGACGATGTCGTCCAACGATGGCGTCTTCGCAAACATGGCCTGGGCTTCAGCCAACAACTGCTCGCGCGTCGGCATGCTGGGCAGATGCAAATCGGCACGATGCTGCAACAGAAAAAGCGCGTCCCGCACCGACAATCCGGTTTCGTGGATTGAGGATTTGATCGCCTGCGCAATGTGTTCGGGGTTGAAACGGCCGGCAAGCTGCTCAGCCGTCCGCTTGATCACGCGCGATCCCAGGCGCTGCTCGTTGCGGAGAACCTGCGCGGGCGGCGCCTTGAGATCCCAGACGACACCGAACCAGGACAAGACCACCAGGACATAATAGGTCGCATCGATCTCCCACCAGCGGAAGCCCTGCCGCGCGCTGCTTTGATAGGCGTGGTGATTGTTGTGCCAACCCTCACCCATCGTAACCAGCGCCAGCAGCCAATTGTTGCGGGAGTCGTCGCCCGTCACATATCGCTTGCGACCGTGAACATGTGCGAGGGAGTTGATGCAGAACGTCGCGTGGTAGAGCAGCACGGTGCTCCAGAAGAAACCGGCCAGGAGCCCCGGCCACCCGGCAATGAGGAAGCACAGACATGCGACCACGACCGCCGGCAAAATCTCAAATTTGTGCAGCCACATCAACTCCGGATACGCGGCAAAATCCGCAACTTTCGTCAGATCAGTCGCATCGTGCTGTCGATAGAAGATCCAGCCGAGATGGCTGTACACGAAGCCTTTGTGCCGGGGTGAATGCACATCCTGCTCGGTATCCGAATGAAGATGGTGATGTCGATGTTTCGCAGCCCACCACAGGACGCTCTTCTGGGCGCTGCTCTGGGCCAGGAATGCGAGGATGAACTGAAACGTCCGGCTGGTCGAATAGGCTCGATGCGAGAAGTAGCGATGATACCCGGCCGTGACCGCAAACATGCGCAGCCAATACAGCGCGACGCAAATTGCAATCGCCGGCCATGAGACGCCCGACCAGATCGCCGCCAGACACCCCAAATGGACCAGCACGAACGGGAGCACCTGCGGGTACATGATGTCGTCGTGCCGCGGAGCCGGATCGATCTTGGTGGACACGCTCGCGACCTCAGCTGCTTCGATGCGCAGGCCGCTTTGCCGGCGGACGGTTCAAGTCCTGGTCGTGGCGGGCATTGCGCGCGGTGTTGATAAAGAGAACCCCGCGGCCGGGTGACCAGTCGCGGGGTCGCGTAACCAGAGGCTTTGCCAGTTCATCCGTGGTCAAAGCAGCATGGCTAATTGCCGCAGCTTACACCGCGCGCAGATTGTCCGCAGCAGATTTGCCGGTCCGGCGGTCTGCCACGATTTCAAAAGAAATCTTCTGACCCTCGTTGAGGGAGCTCATGCCGGCGCGTTCGACTGCGCTGATATGAACGAAAACGTCCTGGCCGCCGTCGTCCGGCTGAATGAAGCCGAAACCCTTTTGGCCGTTAAACCACTTCACAGTTCCCATGCTCATGGAACATCGTCCTTTAGTACAGATGCGTGTTTGGAGCCGCACCCGAGGGCGCAGCAGGCTAAGTCGAAGTTCAGGGGGTGAGGGTCGTCAGTCAGGCACGCTATCAGCGGCGAGGCCAAGTCGTTCGGCCGAAACTCGATCCGAGGTAAGTAACTACAGTTCGATCGTTCCGCAAGGGGCCTTCCTCCTTTCTCTGCCTGACCGCACGGCGGGGACACCGTGCGATTACGGGCACCTGCGCTAATCCTTCATCGCCGCCAGGCCGTCGACCATCGCGCGCGTCAGGGTCGAGATCTCGCTGCGCAGCGCGCCGATCGGCACCGCGATCAGCTTGTGCTCCAGCCCGAGCGCGACCATGCCGTGGACGGCGGAGAACAGGCTGCGGGCGGTGACGCCGAGCTGTGCCGGCGAACGCTGCGGAAACAGCGCGGCGAGCGGCTTATAGATGTGGCGGAACAGTTCCATCTGCTCGGTGATGGCCCATTCCGGCACCGGCTTGCCGGGCTGCATGCGATGCTCGAACAGCGCGCGCCACAGTTCGAGATTGTCGGCGGCGAAGTCGCAATAGGCGACCGCGATCCGCACCAGCATCTCGCGCGGCGCCGCCGCGCCGCGGATCTCGGCCAGCGACAGCGAAGCATCGAGCCGGGCCAGCGTGCGGGAGCCGACGCGCAGGATCAGCTCGTCGACATCCTCGACCAGATTGTAGACGCCGCCATTGGCGACCCCGATTTCCTGGGCCAGTTCGCGGGTTTTCAGGCCACCGAGACCCTTTGCCGCAATTGCCCGTTCCGCCGCCTCGATCAGCGCTTCGCGCAGTTTTGCACGTCGTTCCAATGCTTTGGACATGTTTCACCCGTCGTTAATCACATGTATGAGCGTTGCTCAAATAATTCTTGAGCAATGCTCATTATGTGGTACAAGAGATTCATGAGCGATGCTCATAACAGGGAGTGACCAAATGTTCAAAACTGTTTTGACGATTTTCCGCGGCAGCGTGGCGGCAGCCGAGGAGGAACTGCAAGATCGGACCGCTCTGGTCGTCCTCGACCAGCAAATGCGCGATGCCGCCGCCGCGGTCGACCGCTCGAAACGGACCCTGGCGCTGGCCATTGCCGGCGACCAGCAGGAGGGCCGGCGGCTCGAGGCGACCAATGCCCGGATCGCCGATCTCGAGGTGCGCGCCTCGGCGGCGCTCGAGGGCGGCCGGGACGACCTCGCCCGCGAAGCCGCGCAGGCGATCGCCAACCTCGAAGCCGAGCGCGACGCCGCGATGACCGCGCGCGCGCTGTTCGCCACCGAGATCACCCGGCTGAAGCGCCACGTCGCCAATGCCGAGGCGCGCATTGCCGAGCTCGATCGCGGCAGGCGCCTCGCCCGTGCCTCGGAAGCCGTGCGCTCGCTGCGCCGAAGCGGCATCGAGGCGGCGCGGCCCTATGAGTCGACGCTGCCGGAAGCGGAAGCCACGCTGAAGCGGCTGCGCGAGCGGCAGATGGAGACTCAGGCGGCCGACGACGCGCTGTTCGAGATCGACACCGCCTCGGGACCATCAGCCACCGCCGAGAAGCTCGCCGAGCAGGGCTTTGGCCCGCGGATGAAATCGACGGCCGACGACGTGCTGGCGCGCTTGAGAGCCAAGCGCCCGCCTGCCGCCTGAGAACTCAAGCCTGAAACCTCGAGCCTGAAACCAAGCCAACTTCAAATCACCTAACATCAAGGAGACGACCATGAACCAGACCATCCAACCCCACAGCGGCGCTTGGGTCACCTTCACCTACGCGTCCTTCGCAGCCTCCGCCTTCCTCGTCGCGGTCGGCGTGTTCTTCCTGCCGATCAGCATCTGGATGCAGGGCTATCTGACGATGGGCATCGTGATGCTGGTCCAGACCTGCATCACGCTGACCAAGACGGTGCGCGACAATTACGAGAGCGGCAAGTTCGTGAACCGGATCGAGGACGCCAAGGCCGAGCGCCTGCTGATGGAAGTGTCCAAGGCAGGGTGAGCCGGAGCCAGGACGAAGCGGCGGGTGTTTCGCACCCGCCGCTTTTGCCTAAAACGCTTTGCGCCGATCGGGCGCTAGACTTAGCAGTCCCGTCATCCTGAGGAGCGCGTAGCGCGTCTCGAAGGATGCACGGCCCGGCTGGTGGCCGTCGACCCTTCGAGACGCGCGTTCCGCGCTCCTCAGGGTGACGGTGAAGGAGCACGCACTCTGCCGCTACGAGCTGCGCTCGCAATGACGGTGGATAGGCCGCGGGCCGCTTACCACCAACTTGTTCCGTTTCCGGAAGGCCTTGTTTACCCTGCGGCAAACAGCGCCAGGTTGCACTCATGGCTCTTTAACAGGCCAAAGTGCAGAGATCGCGCCCGAGGGACATAGAAATGGCGTCCACCGACAATCGCACGCCCGCTTCGCGCGGCAGCAGGAGCCTTGCCAAAGCGCGCGCGGCCTTTGACGGCCTGCGCAGCCACGGCGGCTTCTGGCTGAAGGCGCTGTCGCAGCCGACCATCGATCTCACCTTGCGCACCCAGGCCGGCCAGCGCACCCGCATCGTCGAATCGCCCGGCCTGTCGCTGCCAAAGGACGAGCTCGACGCGCTGGTCGAGCAGTTGCGCACCGTCGCCGCCAAGACGCTGCCCGAGGAGAGCCTGAGCTACGGCATCTTCTCCGGCGAGCCGGAGCGGCTGTCGCGCGCCGTTATCACTTTGATAACAGAGGAAGACAGCGGACGACCGATCGCCTTCAACGCCCTGTCAGTGATGGACGTGCCGCTCGACGGCGAGCCCACCGAAGTGACCCATCTCGGCCTCGTGATGGTCGATCCCGATGTGCGCGGGCAGGGACTGTCCTGGGTGCTTTACGGCCTGACCGCGCTGGTGCTGTTCGCCCGCGATGGCTTGCGGCCGAAATGGATCTCCAACGTCACCCAGGTGCCGGCGGTGGTCGGCATGGTCAGCGACACCTTCTCGGACGTATTCCCGTCGCCGCTGCCGGGCGCGCGGCAGAGCTTTGCGCATCTGCAACTGGCGCGCGGCATCATGGCACGGCATCGCGCGGTGTTCGGCGTCGGCGACGAGGCCGGCTTCGACGAGGCGCGTTCGGTGATCACCAATGCCTATACCGGAGGCTCGGACGCACTGAAGAAGACCTTCGAGGTCGCACCGAAGCATCGCGATGCCGTCTACAACGAATTTTGCGAACGCGAGCTCGACTACGGCCGCGGCGACGACGTGCTGCAACTCGGCCGCATCGATCTCGCCGGCGCGCGGCGCTACCTGATGAGCGAGGTGCCTTCGGGCTCGCTGCCGGCGCTGCTCGCGGCGTCCGCGATGCTGGCGTTGCAGCGGCTGGTGCTGCCGGTGGTCTACTGGATGGACGACAGTCGCGCCTTCGGCACCTTGCGGCCGTGCAGGCAGGAGAACGGGACCGCGCGATGAATTTCGATTATTACTCGTTCACCGGCCGCAACATCGGCTTTATCGACGAGCACGAGCAGCAGCTGCTGCGCCGGGCGCGGGTGTTCGTCTGCGGCGTCGGCGGCATGGGTGGCGCCGCCTTCATGGCGCTGGCGCGCGCCGGCGTCGGCAAGTTCGTGATCGCCGACATCGATCGCTTCGAAGTCTCCAACCTCAATCGCCAGGTGTTCGCCTTTGCTGACGAGGTCGGCCGCGAGAAGGCCGCGGTCGCGGCCGAGGCCGCCAAACGCATCAATCCGACCATCGAGGTCGAGGTGCTCGGCGAGAACTGGACCAGCGAGCTCGCCGGGATTGCCGAACGCTGCCCGGTCATCGTCAACGGCATGGACGATATCGCCGCCGGCGTGCATCTGTACCGGACCGCGAAAGCCGCCGATGCGACCGTGATCGACGCCTACATGTCGCCGCTGCCGTCGGTGATCGTGGTGCGTCCGCACGATCCGCGGCCCGAGCAGCGGCTCGGCTTTCCGACCCTGGTCAAGGACTGGACCGAGATCACCGAGGACGATCGCCGCGCTGCGATGCGGGCCGAGATCGAGCACGTGATGCTGCACTCCTCGTCGCGCAACTATGTCGACCTTGCGATTGCCGGCGAAGTCGCGGCCGGCCGCCGCAGCCGGATGTCGTTCGCGCCGATGGTGATCTCGACCGGCATGCTGATGGCCTATGAAGCGGTCGCGCTGATCCTGGGGCGCACCTCCGGCACCGATTGCCGCGGCTGGTTCCTCAACCCGCATCGGCCGGCGATCGAGAGGCCGCGCAATGCGCTGGTCGCTGCCCTGATGCGCCCGCTGGTGCGGCGGGCGATCGATCAATTGACGGGCGCCGCATGACCTCGGGCGTGATCGCCGATTCCATCGTCAACCTCTGCGGCGCCATCGGCGTCGTAGTGGCGATGATGACGTTCTACCGGCGCGATCCCCGGAGCCCGCTGACGCGCCGCTTGCTGCTCGCGCTCGGCGTGATCGCACTCCTGTTCCTCGACCGCGGCGTCGCGTGGTGGAGTGGAAGCCGGCTGCTCGATCGCCTCTCGGTGATCCCGGCCGCGCTGATCCCGCTCGGCGCGCTTGTTGTCACCGAAGGCATCCAGCGCCGGCACGCGCCGCGCGCGGTCAAGATCGCGGCGCTCGCCGGCGGCATCGTGCTCGGCCTCGGCGGTCTGTTCGGGTTGCAGCGCTTTGCGATGCCTTATGCAGTCGCGCTGGCGCTGTTCCAGCTCGTGGGCTTCGCCACCTGCGCGCTGCTGCTGGCGACGCGCGACCGCGCCGCGCTGATGGCCTCGGAAAACCGCAGCATCGGCCGCATGGCGGTCGGCGCACTGGTGGTGATCCCGTTCATCCTCACTGACTTCCGCACGCTATTCCCCGACATCCCGGTCCGGCTCGGCGCGCTGGGTGCGCTGCTCACCGTGACCGTGATGCTGATCGCCGGCGGCGGTGCCGAGACGCGCCGGCACGGCCTTGCGATGATGGCGCTGCGGCTGATCTCCTCGGGGCTGCTCGGCCTCGCCGCCGCCTTCATGGCGCCCGACGTCGATGCCGCGCAGATGGTCCGGTTCGTCGCGGTGGCGATCGCCGGCGTGCTGACCATCGGCCTGATGACGGATGCGCTGCGCGCGCTGTTCGAATCGCAGGAGCCGGGCGTGCTCAATTCGGTCGCGGCGTCGCCGGCGCAGACCCGCGAGCAGCTGATCGCCGAGCTCGCGCGGCATCCGATCTTCGAAAGCGCGCGGCGTTTCCGTGAAGGCGAGCTCGCGCTTTACGATCCGCCGCTGCTGCGCGATTTCCTGTCGGCGAGGCGCGTGCTGCGCCGGCCCGATGCGCCGTGGGGGCTGGCGCCGACCGACCCGGCCGCCGAGCGTATGGTGTCGCTGATGACCGCCAACAGCGCCTCGCACGTCATCGTGCTCGCGCACGATCCGATCGACCTGATCGTGCTCGCCGTCCCGGTGACCGCGGCCGATCCCGCCACCGAGACTGCACTGGCGCTGGTGCGGCGGCTGCTGGCGCTGACCCCGGAGGCCAAATGACGCTTGAGATCCGAGAGGGCGACCGCAGGGCGGCGTTCGACGCCGCGCTCAATGCCTATGGGCCGGACAGCCTCTACGTGCCGCCGCTGTGGAGCGATTTCGACCGGATGTTCGATGCCACGAAGAATCCGTTCGTCACCGAAGGCCACGGCCGCTATGCGCTGTTCTCGGCGCATCGCGACGGCCGTCCGGTCGGCCGCATCGCCGCCTCGATCCACGACGCCTCCAACCGCAAGCACGGCACCCGCCACGGCGCGTTCGGCTTCTTCGACTGCATCGACGACGTCGAAGTGACCGATGCGCTGCTGCGTGCCGCGGAGCAATGGCTGTCCGCGCGCGGCATGACCCGCATTGCCGGCAATTTCAATCTGACGGCGATGCAGCAGATCGGGGTGATGACCGACGGCTTCGACCATGCGCCGTTCACCGACATGATGTGGTCGCCGCCGCATATCGCACAGCATCTCGAACGCGCCGGCTATGCCGCGACCTTTCCGATGACGACGTTCGAGATCGCGCTCGACGGCGGCAGGCCGGAGCAATTGCTCGGCGACAAGCAGCGCGCGGTGCTGGCCGACACGGACTTCGTCTGGCAGCCGATCAAGCGCTCCGCCTTCAAGGTGCGGCTGGAGGATGCGCGGCTGATCCTCAATGACGGCTTTGCCGACAATCCGATGTTCGTGCCGCCGACCGCCGCCGAATATCTGTTCCAGGCTGGCGACATGATGTGGATCATCGACAAGCGGATTTCGACCGTGGTCTATCACCGCGGCCGGCCCGCCGGCGCGATCATCGCGATCCCCGACCTCAATCCGCTGATCAAGGCGATCGGCGGCCGGATCGGGCTGACGGCGCCGTTCAAATTCGTGCAGCACCGCATGCTGAACACGCGCGCGGTGCTGATCTATCAGTCGGTCTGCCGCGACCTGCACAACCGCGGCCTCAACGGCGCGATGCTCTACCGCACCGCGCTGGCCCTGCAAGAGGCCGGCTACCGCACGCTCGGCGGCACCTGGATCGCCGACATCAACGCGCCGTCGCTGCGCCAGGTCGAGAAGGCCGGCGCCACGCCGCTGCACCGGCTGCATCTGTTCACCAAGCGGCTGGCCGCGGCATGAGCGAGCTGACGCCGGATTTGCTGCGCGAGCTGGTCGCGGAGGCGCGGCTGGCGCCGAGCGTCCACAACATCCAGCCGACCCGCTGGCGGCTGCTCGGCGACAGGCGGCTGGCGCTGGTCGACGATATCAGCGTGCGCGCGCCGGTTGCGGATCCCGCCGGACACGACGTGCTTGTGTCGCACGGCGCAGCGCTGGAGGGCATGAGCCTCGCGCTCAACCGCCGCGGCCTCGCGATCACGGCGATGACCACGATCGAGCAGCCGCTGTCGCCGCAATTTACCGCGCTCTGCAGCTTTGCGATCAGGCAAGGTGTCGCGCCCGATCCGTTGGCCGGCC
The DNA here is from genome assembly GCF_049075665.1 of Bradyrhizobium sp. B120. Lineage (NCBI taxonomy): Bacteria > Pseudomonadati > Pseudomonadota > Alphaproteobacteria > Hyphomicrobiales > Nitrobacteraceae > Bradyrhizobium > Bradyrhizobium sp. B120. The sequence goes on from NZ_CP185242.1 coordinate 1,258,733, forward strand.
ATGTGGCGCACCGGATGTCGTGGCGCGGCAAATTTGCGGCGTCGCCCGATGAGCCCGCGCCGCTGCTGCAGCTCGCCGTCGCGCGTGACGATCTGGTCTGCATCTGTCATCGCCAAGCAATTGCCGATATCGCCGGCTGGGCCGACCAGGCCGAGTTCTCCTTCGTGCACGGCGACGACTACCGGGCCGAACTGCTCGAATGGATGCGGCTGTCGCCCAACGATCCGCGCTATCTGCTGGATGGTCTCAATCGCGATGCGCTTGCGATGAATGCGGTCGAGGCCACCGCCGCCCGCTTCGTGCTCGGCAGCCTGTTCAGGCCGCTCGATCGTCTCGGCCTCGCCGCATCGCTGCTGTCAGACAGCGCCAAGACCGCTTCCGCCGCGGCGATCGTGCTGTTCTGTCGTCCGGTCGGTGAGGATCCACTCACGACAGGGCGGCATTTCTACCGCAGCTGGCTGGAGATCGATCGCGCCGGGCTCGCGGCATGCCCGATCTCGGCGCTGGCCGATCACCCCGACTTCAACGACCTGCTGCGCAAGGTCGGCAAGATCGGCACCGATCTGCGCCTCGTCAACGTGTTCCGCGTCGGCCGGCCCGCAAAACCGTTGAAACCGCGGCATTTCCGGCTGCCGGTCGATCGGCTCATCGTGTAGATTTTTTGTATTGACGCGTTTTCGTCACGCGAACCGGTATCCACGTCGCTCGAAAACGCTCTAGGATGTACTCACAAATAGAGCTCGATATCTGCTGTCAAAGCTTCACGGGGTCGTGCTATGACGCCGCCCGCAAACCAATGACCGGTGGGGTTAATGTCGAAGCAATCGTTGCGCGAGGAGGCCGAGCGCCTGATCCGCGAGACCATGGAAAAGCGGAACCTGGTCATCAAGCAGGGCACGACCCGGATCGAGGCCGTCTGCGGCAAATGCGGCGCGCCGAACCGGGTGCAGGCGGAAAAGGGCCAGTCCCGCGTCAAGTTCACCTGCAAGAATTGCGACCACAAGCAGGAAACGCTGTAAGCGCGGCCTGGTCTGTATGGTGGGGCTCGCTGACTCATCCTGCGATTCTGCATGTCCCGTCATCCTGAGGAGCGCGTAGCGCGTCTCGAAGGATCGACGGCCACCGGCCGGGCCGTTCATCCTTCGAGGCTCGCTCCGCTCGCACCTCAGGATGACGGGATAAATAGAATTGGATGGGTTAGCTGACCCACCCCACAAAGCCCCTTTACTTGAACGCCTCGCAGACCGTGGTGTGATCCGGCGCGATCCGGGCCGCGGTCCGCAGCGAGACGTTGCGCCACCAGGCGTCCAGCGCGTGGCGCTCGCAGGCGAGCTTCACGCTCATGCCGCCGGCGAACTTGATCCAGTCGGCAAAGCTCTGATGTGACACCGCGATCACGACGGGAATATCGGCGTCGAGCGCGCGCTCGATCACGAAGCCAAGGCCCTTGCCGTCGCGTTCCCGCTTGCCGAAGCGGTTGACGATGACGAGATCGGCGCCTTCAGCGAGCGCATCGGCGACGCGAACGCCGGCGTCCTGCAGCCGCGACAGATCGAGCTTGCAGCCGCTCGCACCCGGGCTCGGCGGCTGCGCCAGCAGCAGCGTCTCGCCGCTGTGGACCAGCACTGCCGACAGGGTGGAATCCGCGCATTGGCCTGATTGCACCATGCCGACCACGCGCGCCCCGCGCGCCTTCAGGTCGCCGGCGAAGTCGCGCAGGATGGCGTCGGGATCGTCATTGTCGTCATAGACCAGGGCGGCAAGGTCGCATTGGGCATCGAACATGATGGGCTCTGTTCGTTGTGGAGGAGAGCGGCGGCCGCGGCGCCAAGGGGCATTAAGGGGTGCCAAGGCGTCGCGCGGCCGCATGTTTTAGGATCAGGCGGCCGGCGGGCCGTTGATGATCTGCAGCTGGGTGAATTCGGCGAGACCTTCCTCGGCGAATTCGGTGCCGATGCCCGACTGCTTGGCGCCGCCGAACGGAATGTTCGGGGCCATGTCGAGGTGCTTGTTGATCCACACCGTGCCGGCTTCGATCTGGGTCGCGATCTCGTGCGCCCGCTTGATGTCGGAAGACCAGACCGACGCGCCGAGGCCGTAGGTGGTGGCGTTGGCGCGGCGGATCACGTCATCCTTGTCGGAGTATTTGATGACCGGCAGCACCGGGCCGAACTGTTCCTCGTCGACCAGCTTGGAGCCTTCCTTGATGTCGCGCACGATGGTCGGCTCGATGAAATAGCCGGGACGGTCCATTGCGGCGCCGCCGGCGATCACATTGCCGTTCTTGCGGGCGTCGTCGAGGAACGCCTTCACCTTCTCGTACTGCATCTTGTTCTGCAGCGGGCCGAGCTTGGTGCCCTGCTTGGAGCCGTCATCGACCACGGTGTTCTTCGCAATCGCGACGAGCTCGTTGCAGATCTCGTCATAGACGGATTCGTGCACATAGAGCCGCTTGATGGCGAGGCAGACCTGGCCGGAATTCTGGAACGCACCCTCGAAGATGCCGGGCGCGACCTTCTTCGGATCGACGTCGTCGAGCACGATGCCGGCGTCGTTGCCGCCGAGCTCGAGCGTGATCCGCTTCAGGGTCTGCGATGCGCTCGCCATCACCTTCTGGCCGGTCGCGGTCGAGCCGGTGAAGGAGATCTTGCGAATGTCAGGATGCTTGGTCATGTGATCGCCGAGATCGTTGGCGTCGGCGATGAAGTTGAGCACGCCCTTCGGCAGGATGTCCTTGACCAGTTCGGCAAAGCGCAGCGAGGCCAGCGGCGTGGTGGGCGCAGGCTTCACCACTAGCGTGTTGCCGGCAAGCAGCGCCGACGGCAGCTTGAACGCCAGGATCAGCAGCGGATAGTTCCAGGGAATGATCGCGCCGACCACGCCGAGCGGGCGGCGATAGGCCTCGACCTTGCGGTCGCCGGAATTCTCGACCACGCGCATCGGCAGATCGAGCGAGCCGAGGTAGCGGAAGAAGCCCGTCATGCCCATGACTTCGCCGGTGGCGTCCGCGAGCGGCTTGCCCTGCTCGCTGGTCAGGATGTGCGCGAGCTCGTTGGTGTTGGCCTCGATCGCCTCGGCCATCTTGATGATGAGCTTGCGACGCTCTTCCATCGGCGTGGCGGCCCACGCCGGGTAGGCGGCCTTCGCTGCGGCGACGGCCTTGTCGAGCTGTTCCTTGGAGGCGCGGGGGCATTGCGCCACCACCTCTTCGGTCGCCGGATTGAGCACCGGCATGGTCTGGTCGCCGGGTACCATCTTGCCGTCGATGAGAAGCTTGTAATCACTCATAGGCTTTGCTCTCCCTGGTCATACGGGCCCTTCGCGGGCCTCGCTATATCTCGCCGTATATCACGATTGCGGCGGGCGGGCCACGGCCAAAGATGCTCCCCGAATACCGGCTGGACGGCGGCCAGCCGAGCGATATATCCTTACGAATATAACGACGAAATGATCCGGAGTGCCGGCATGCAGATCGAAACCCAGCAGCTCACCACCTGCGAAGTCGCGCCCGACGGCTGCGCGATCTCGCTGGGCTTCGTCGACGGCAAGGGTGAGCCCGCAACCATTCGCCTGTCGATCAACCAGGTCGGCGCGCTGGTGATGACGCTGCCCGGGCTGATCAGCAAGGCGCTGCAGACGCGTTTCGGCGACCAGAGCCTGCGCTACGCCTATCCGCTGGATTCATGGGTGCTCGAGCAGTCGACCGATCCGAGCCATGGCATGATGACGCTGAAGACGTCGGACGGCTTCAGCGTCTGCTTCTCGATCCCGCGCGCCCAGCAGAGCGAGCTCGGCGAGGCGCTGGTGGCGCAGCCGGTGACGCCGGTGCGGGTGCGGGCGAATTAGCGTTGCCCGATGGCCTTTCCACGTCATTGCGAGCGGAGCGAAGCAATCCATTTTTTTCCGCGCATGCGGTGTCATGGATTGCTTCGTCGCTTCGCTCCTCGCAATGACGGGGAGAGACCTCACTTCCCCTTCACGAATGCGGCGAACGCGTCGCCGAAATCCGGATGTCAGCGCGACAGCGGCCGGCGGCTCAGAGGATGCGGCGCCGTCGATCGCACGCAGATGCCTTGTCAAACTCCGTCCAGAATAGCCAGGCTGCCGCGCGTGCTCTTGAGCCTGAGACCAATGATCTTCTGGTAGGCGGCCGAGTCGTACCAGCGTTCAGCGGATTCGCGTGACGGAAATTCAACGACCACTGTGCCGGGATGCTCCCACTGACCTTCCAGCACTGTCGCCTTGCCACCGGCAGCGAGAAACTGTCCCCCAAACGGGGCGGCCGTGTCCCCTACCTGCCTTCGATACTGTGCAAACATCGCTTCGTCGTGAACCGTCAACGTTACAATCAGGTAGGCCTTCATCTGAAACCCCTCATTGCTCAACTGGTCGCCAAGAAAACGCTCAACGTGCGAGCGTAGCCCCGGCCCGGTGCCGGGTTGAGTTCCGAAAGATCTCGATATTTTCGGCAAGCCATTGCGGCAGCGTTCTCGGCGACTGGCCGGTCAATGTCTCGACAGTCGACGTGGTCTCTCCGAGAGCGGATTCGCGAAACATCTGGTCCAGCCCGACCAACAAATCGGCGACCAGTGGCGGGAGGCCGTCAGCCAGCAGCGCGGCTCGCTGTTCCTCAGTCGACCGATGGTTGTAGACGACCGGGTGGCCGAGCAGGCTCGACAGCTGCTCAGCAACCTGCAGCATGGTCCAGGCCCGTGTCCCGGTCAGATGATAGGCGCGCTGCGACTCCGGGCTGAATTCCTCGAGCAATGCCACGCGTGCCACGTCGGCGACGTCACGGGTATCGATAAAGTTCACGCGCCCTTCGCCGGCCGCGCCCGCCCAGAAGCCGGCGGCGATTTGACCAGCCGCGCGCTTGAGGATGTCGACGTATGCCGAGGGCCGCAAGACGGTCGACGCCACCGGCTGCTGAGCCAGATGCGCCTCGATTTGCATATGCCAGGCAAAAGGATTCAGGCGAGACGCCGGCCCCAAGGCGGAGAGTTTGACCACATGGCGGACGCCGGCAGCTACGGCGGCGTCGATCAACGCGATCTCGTTCGCCACCTGCTGTGGCGACGTACCATGCGAAACGAACAGCCGATCGGTATCACGAAGCGCGTTCTGAAGCGTATCCGGCCGATCGAAATCGACAGCGGCGATGCGGACTCCCTTGGGCAGTTGAGGCGCGTCGGGCCGCCGGGTCAGCACCGTGATATCGACCGGATCGGAAGCGAGGAGGCCGGCCAGCGTCGAGCCGACGCGGCCCGTGGCACCGGCTATGGCGATCCGCGGCTTGTGCGACGCCGGTTGGATTTCCTTGGACATAGCGACATCTCCCTTGTATCTTGGAACGGTCGGTCCAACATACATGGAACGATCGGTCCAAGATGTCAAGCGGGGTGTTTATGAGCGGCAAGCCGCAATTCGATGAAGTTGCCGTGATCGCTGCGGCAATCGAGGTTTTCTGGCGCAACGGCTACGCGGCCGCTGCCATCAGCGATCTGACCGAGGCCACGGGCCTGTCGCGCTCCAGCCTCTATCAGCGATTCCAGGACAAGGACGGCTTGTTCCGGGAAGCCCTCGCAGCCTATACGCAGCGCGTCTTACGGCGCATGAACTCTGCCAAGGCCGATACCGCGCGCGGGCGACTGAACGCGTTGCTGCGCGCGTTTTTGCCGGACAGATCCCGGCCCCGGGGCTGCCTGATCGGGCGAAGCTGTGCCGAGATCTCGGCACTATCTAAAGCAGGACAGGCCGCCACACTGGCAGCAGCAGCACGTCAGCGTGACGTTTTGGCAGGCCTCCTGCGTGAAGGCGTGGCGGCGGGTGAGCTGCCCGAGGATGCCGACATCGATGCGATGGCTTGGTATTATCTCGGTGTGCTGCAGGCCGTATTGAATTTCCCGCAAACGGGTGGTGATCCGAGCATGCTCGATCGCATGATCGACGTCGCCATGTCGGTTTGGCCCGGCCCTCGTGTCAGCGGCTCATGACGTCAGTGCAAGCCAACGGGCCGCGCGAACGCGCGCCCGATGACGGGCTTCGTCGCCTCGCTCTTCGCAATGACGGTGTAACTACTTTCCCTTCACGAACGCGGCGAATGCGTCGCCGAAATCCGGATGCCAGCGCGACAGCGGCGGGCGGTTCTCGACGATGTCGCCGGCGGCCCACAGGATGCGGCGTTCGTCGAGCGCGCGCGGCACGTCGTTGTCCGGGCAGAGGATGTAGAAATCGCCGGCTTGGAGGTGCTCGATCATGAAGTCGACGGTCTGCTCCGATGTCCAGGCGGCGGCCGGCTTCTCGGTGCGGCCGCGCGCGGTCAGCCCGGTAAAGACAAAACCCGGGATCAAGAGATGCGCCGTGATCTTGCAGCCGTCGGTGTTGCGCAGCTCGTGCTGCAGCGCCTCGGTGAACGCCTTCACGCCGGCCTTGGAGACATTGTAGGCGGGATCGCCCGGCGGCGTGGTGATGCCCTGCTTCGAGCCGGTGTTGATGATCAGCCCCGGCCGGCCGCGCTTGATCATGTTCGGCGCAAACGCCTGCGTGCCGTTGATCACGCCCCACAGATTGACGCCAAGGATGCGCTGCCAATTGTCCGCGGGCCCGAACATCGCGCTGCCGGGCTGGATGCCGGCATTGTTCATCAGGATGTCGGTGCCGCCGAACTTTTTCGTGACGGCGGCCTCAAGGCCTGCGACCTCATCAGCACGGCTGACATCGACCGCAGCCGTCATGATGTCGGCGGCGCCGCCAGGCGCGGCAGATGACAGTTTTGCGGCAGCCGCCTTCAGCCTGTCATCGCCGAGATCGGCGATGCAGACCTTCATGCCGGCTTCGGCAAACCGCTTAGCTGCAGCAAGCCCGATGCCGGATGCGCCTCCGGTGATCACGGCAACATGATTGGCTGATATCACGGGGTGGGGCATCGTCGGTCTCCGGACACATCTGTGGCTCAGTTCGAAAATCAGTATATCGCACCTGGCATGCACGCAGGTGCATGGGAGGTTTTCATGCGCGCCACCCTCGACAACGCCGGCGTCGCTTTACGGTTTCGTGGCCGCGCTGTAGAATCGCCGATATAACGCTTCCAAAACACCTCAGCCGACATTTTATAGGGAGTGCAAACATGGCTGTTTCGCAGGCTATTCCGATCACGCGCCATCCTTATGCCGATGGCTCCTACAAGCAGATGCTGATCGACGGCAAATGGGTCGACGCCGCCTCCGGCAAGAAATTCGAAACCCACAACCCCGCCACCGGCGAATTGCTCGCCTCCGTCGCCGAGGGCGATGCCGAGGACATCAACCGTGCGGTTGCGGCCGCGCGCCGCGCCTTCGAAGGGCCGTGGAGCAAGGTGAAGCCGTTCGAGCGGCAGAACATGCTGCTCAAGCTCGCCGAGCTGGTCGAGGCCAATTTCGAGGAACTGTCCCAGCTCGACACGCTCGACATGGGCGCGCCGATCAGCCGCACCCGCGGCAACCGGCTGCGCGCGCTCGGCATGCTGCGCTACTACGCCGGCCAGGCCACCGCGATCCACGGCGAGACCATCGAGAACTCGCTGCCCGGCGAGATCTTCTCCTACACGCTGAAGGAGCCGATCGGCGTGGTCGGCGCCATCATTCCCTGGAACGGGCCGCTGACCGCCTCGATCTGGAAGATCGGCCCCGCGATCGCGACCGGTTGCACCGTGGTGCTGAAGCCGGCGGAGGAATCGCCGCTGACCTCGCTGCGCATCGGCGAGCTCTGCATGGAGGCCGGCATTCCGCCCGGCGTCGTCAATGTCGTGCCGGGCTATGGCGAGACCGCGGGCGCCGCGCTCGCCTCGCATCCCGATGTCGACAAGGTCGCCTTCACCGGCTCGCACGTCACGGGGCAATCGATCATCCGTGCCTCGGCCGGCAACCTCAAGCGCGTCTCGCTCGAGCTCGGCGGCAAGTCGCCGGACATTGTGTTCGCCGATGCCGATCTCGATGCCGCGGTGCCGGGCGCTGCGATGGCGGTGTTCGCCAATTCCGGCCAGATCTGCAGCGCCGGCACCCGGCTGTTCGTCGAGCAGAAGGTCTATGACGAGTTCGTCGGCCGCGTCGCCGAGTTCGGCAAGAAGCTGCAGGTCGGCAACGGCCTCGATCCCAACACCCAGATCGGCCCCTTGGTGTCGCAGCAGCAGATGGAGCGGGTCTCCGGCTATCTCGACATCGGCCAGAAGGAAGGCGCCAAGGCGCTGGCCGGCGGCGGCCGCCTCACCGAGGGCGCGCTGTCGAAGGGCTATTTCGTGCAGCCGACCGTGTTTGCCAATGTGCAGGACAACATGCGCATCGCGCAGGAGGAGATCTTCGGCCCGGTGATCTCGGCGATCTCGTTCAAGGATCCGGACGAGCTGATCAAGCGCGCCAATGCCACCACCTTCGGCCTCGGCTCCGGTGTCTGGACCACCAATGTCAGCAAGGCGCACCAGCTCGCCAAGGCGCTGCGCGCTGGCTCGGTCTGGGTCAATTGCTACCAAGCGATGGATCCGGCGGTGCCGTTCGGCGGCTACAAGATGAGCGGCTACGGCCGCGAGTCCGGCAAGCAGCACGTCGAGGAATATCTCAACGTCAAGGCGGTCTGGATCAAGACGGGTTAGGGTCGCGCAACCGCCTGCGTTTTCTCTTCGCCTCTCCCCGCCTGCGGGGAGAGGTCGCCGCGCCCTTGCGCGGCGCGTGAGGGGGGTACAGGTCTCACCACTAGCTGGTGCGCGGAGCGAAGCCCCTCACCAATGCTTGCATGATTTCGGAATATTAGAAGAATATCCCTGATTTGCCCGACGCGTCAAGTCGCCTTGTCGAGCGCCGGCCGTCGCCGGCTACTGTGCATGGGGTTGTTTTCGATATTTTCGTAAGCGCCCCTTGCTGCGGCCGCCGATTCCAGCGTTTACCGCCCCGCGGCCTTCCTCGGCTTGCCGATGTCGCTGCGCAGGGCCTCGAGATCCTTGCGCACGGCGGTCGCCGCATCGCGCTCGATCTTGCGGTAGCGCGCCACCAGGGAAAGACCGAACGGGGTCAGCACCGCGCCGCCGCCGTTCTTGCCGCCGGTCTGGCGTTCCACCGCCGCCTGGCGGCAGATGCGGTTGATCTCGTCGACCAGGTCCCAGGCGCGCTTGTAGCTCATGTCCATGGCGCGGCCGGCGGCCGAGATCGAGCCGCATTCCCTGATCTGCTCGAGCAGCAGGATCTTGCCCGGTCCGATGCGGTCTTCGGCATCGAGATCGATGCGGACGCTCAACGAGGGGAGCGATGTGGCGCTCGTTTTCGACATGGCAAGCCTGCTTGTCTGTTCGCTAGATTGCCACTACCTGCTTTTGCGAACAAGATGAACCCGTGACATAACGGGACATCACAAAGAATAATCGGGGTAGGCATGAGTTCTCCATCGCTGTTTTCGCCGCTCAAGGTCGGTCCCTATGAGCTGAAGCATCGCGTCGTGATGGCGCCGCTGACGCGGATGCGGGCGGCGCGGCCGAGTCTCGCGCCGCGGCCGATGAACGCGGAATATTACGCGCAGCGCGCCACGCCCGGCGGCCTCTTGATCGCGGAAGCCTCGCCGGTGGTCGCCACCGGCTTCGGCAATCCCGGCGTCCCCGGCATCTACAGCGAGGCCCAGATCGCGGGCTGGCGCGAGGTGGTGGATGCCGTGCACGCCAAGGGCGGCTTGATCTTCCTGCAGCTCTGGCACGTCGGCCGCGTCTCGCATTCCTCGTTCCAGCCGGATGGCGCGCTGCCGGTGGCGCCGTCGGCGGTCGCGATCCCCGCCGAGTTCAGGTGCATGACGGCGGACGGCAAGGTAGTCGACTACGAGACGCCGCGTGCGCTCGAGACCAGCGAGGTCGCCCTGATGGTCGAGGCCTACCGGCAGGGCGCGAAGAACGCGCTCGCCGCCGGCTTCGACGGTGTCGAGATCCACGGCGCCAATGGCTATCTGATCGAGCAGTTCCTGCAATCGCGCAGCAATCTGCGCACCGACCAATATGGCGGCTCGATAGAGAACCGCGTCCGCTTCCTGCTGGAAGTGGCGCAGGCGGTGACCGAGGTCTGGGGCGCCAACCGCGTCGGCGTGCGGCTCTCGCCCTACGGTATTGCCAATGGCAGCGGCGAGGCCGAGCCGATGCCGCTCTACAGCCACGCCATCAAGGCGCTGGACAAGTTCGGGCTCGCCTACCTGCATTTCATCGAGCCGCGTGCCTCGGGCACCGGTCGCGCCGAGGTCGACTGGCAGAACGTGCCGTCCGCGATGGTGTTGTACCGCCCGATGTGGAGCGGTGTCCTGATCACCGCCGGCAATTTCGTCGGCGACAGCGCGCAGAGCGCGGTCGCGGAAGGCCATGCCGATGCAATCGCGTTCGGCCGCTATTTCATCTCCAACCCGGATCTGCCGCGCCGCCTGCAGCGCGGCTATCCGCTGACCAAGTACAACCGCGCGACCTTCTATGCCGGCGAGGAGAAGGGCTACACGGATTATCCCCTGCACGACGAGATGGCGCAGGCCTGAGGATCTCGTAGTCCGGATAGTCTCGTAGCCCGGATGAAGCGCAGCGCAATCCGGGGCCTTTCGTCGGCGGATCAAGCGTCCCAGGATTTCGCTTCGCTGCATCCGGGCTACGATGCTTCCTTCCTCGTCATTGCGAGGAGCGGCAGCGACGAAGCAATCCATCGCCCCTGGCGCGCGGATAGATGGATTGCTTCGCTGCGCTCGCAATGACGGCAAATGGAGCGACCCCGATGTTTCCGGACGACGAGTTTGAGCCGACAAAGAAATCAAAACCGGTGGCGCTGGCAAAGCCCGCGGCCGGCCAGTGCCTGTGCGGCAAGGTGCAGTTCGAGATCGACGTGCCGGCACGCTGGGCCTGGCACGATCACACCGCTGCGAGCCGCCGCGCCCATGGCGCTGTTTATGCGACCTATGTCGGCAGCTGGAAGAAGCGCTTCCGCATCACGCAGGGCGAGAGCGAGCTCTCGCGCTATGAGGACACGAAAAGCAAGACCGCGCGCAGCTTCTGCGCCAATTGCGGCACGCCCATCGTCTACGAGCGCGCCCGGTCGCCGCACATGGTGAATATCCCGCGCGCGCTGTTTTCGGGGCGCACCGGCCGGCAGCCGCTCTATCACATCGCGATCGAGGAATTGCAGGAGTGGGCCTACACCGGCGAGCCGCTGGTGCCGCTGAAGGGCTATCCCGGCGTGGTCTGGCAACGTTCGAAAAAGAAGAAGCGCAGCGAGCGCGAGGGAATGTTCTAGGACACCAGGTCGCGCATGTCAGCGTTCGAGGCAGGGCGGTCACACCAACGCTATGTCAGTGCTTCACGTAGATGACCTCGTCCGTTCCTACGTATTCCTCGGTCCACCCTCTCTTGTCGACGAGGAACCGCTTCAGCGGTTCGTGCGCCTTCACCCAGAGCACCGTGTCGATCTTGTACTTGGCGAGGACGGTGTCCCAGGCGGCCTCGTCGATCTCCCATTTGATCAGGCTGAAATAGTCGCGCAGCAGCTCATCGGGATAGGCGGTGGCCGACCGACCGTCGACGAACACCGGCACCGCACCGCGTGTGTAGAAGATCAGGAGCCCGCCGACGTTCCAGTGGTTCAGCAGCCGTGCATGCGGAAAATGGCTTTGAAGATAACGCGCATCCTGCTCCGAGAGCAGCTGCGGCATCGCGAGCGCCGGTTTGACGTACATCAAGGTCAGCGGCAGCGCGCACATGCCGACAATGCCGGCCACCAGCAACGAACTCTGGACCTTGAGGTCGTTGAGCTGCTTGGGCAGCACCCGGTCGATGTGAAGCGCCAGCGGCACCGTCGCGAACATGAAGAAGAACGACATGTACCGGTATTGATAGAATCCGAGCAGCAGAAACAGCCAGGACAGCAGCCGCGACTCCGGAGGAGCGGGCGAGGCAGCCGGGTGGCGCAGCTCGAACGCGGCAAATATGGCGATATAGACGATGCCGGGAATGCTCCCGGGCACGGTGAAGTTCGCGGAATAAGACCACCACTCGGTGATGTTCGCCTGCGCAAAGTGGCCGAGCGTGTTCGTGACGCCGTCGTAGATGTGCCAGCCGAGCGGATTGATCAGGATTGCGACAAGGCAACCGGCGGCTGCGAAACCGTAGATCTTAAGACCTGCCCAGTCCCGCCTGAGCACGGACGCGGCGCCGAAGATGCCGATGATGAAAAGCCCGAGCACAAAGCCGCCATGCAGATTGGCCCAAAGCACCATCATCACCGGCAGCAAGAACCACCTGGTTCGCTTCAGGCACTCTGCGTAGAAAACGACGCAGAACAACATGGTCGGGGTGTTCGGCGAAGCGGCGAGATAGGAATTCGGCGCGGTCACGAACGCCGGGTAAAGCAGGCACGCGGCGAGAACGGAAATGCCGACCGCAAGCGTCGAGGCGCCGCTGCGCAGGCAGATCGATGCAAGATATCCGGTGATGACGGCGCCGCATGCAACGACCGACAGTGTGAGACCGATATACCCCGTGTATTGAAACACCACGCTGGCGATCACGTCCCAGAGCCAGGACAGATTGTACCATTGCCTGTCGCCGTGGGTGAATGACCATGGATCCTGGAAGGGGACATTGCCGCGCTCCCTGATCAGGTCTCCGGCGGCAAGGTGCCATCCGAGATCCAGATGGCCGAGCAGGAGCGGCCCGTTCGACAGGTAGTACACCGACGTGACTGCGATCAGGAAGACATAGAGACCCGGCTTCTCGCGCCCGATCGTTCCCGGTCCTCTATCGAGCCTGGTTCCGTTCCAGGCCGCCAGCGCGTCCATGACTGAACCCTCGCGATCGAAGCGAGCCGTGTGCGGGCCCTGCATGCTCTTCTGTGTGCTTGATGAAGGCAAACCATCGTCGCTTTAGGGCACTCTGGCTAAAGTAGCGTTAAGGTCGGCCGCGCAATTCGATGGCTCCCGTCGAGGTTCACGTCTGCCCAACGCCGGCTTTCGAGGGACCGGCCGGCGCAGTGAAATGATGGGCCCCGAGAGCCAGGCGCGCGCCAGCGGAATGCGGCCATGACCGGCCGCTCGATTGCTCCCCAAGCGCAAGTTTGGTCATCTCCACCGGTGCCGTCGGCCAATGCGCTGGCAGGCCTGGAGGGAACATGAAGAATCGCATCACCGGCCGCTCGGCATTCCTGGCGCTGCTGAAGGACGAGGGCGTCACGCATCTGTTCGGCAATCCCGGTACCACCGAATTGCCGATCATGCATGCGTTGAAGGATCATCCTGACCTCACCTATGTGATGGCGATGCAGGAGAGCCTGGTCGTCGCGATGGCCGATGGTTTCAGCCGCGCCTCCGGCAAGCTGGTCGCCTGCAACGTCCATGTCGCGCCCGGCCTCGGCAATGCAATGGGCTCGCTCTACAATGCGAGCTTCACCGGCACGCCGCTGATCCTTACCGCCGGCCAGCAGGAGCAGGGCCATGGCCTGACCGAGCCGGTGCTCTATGGTCCGCTGGTGCAGATGGCCACGCCCTTGGTGAAATGGGCCGTCGAGGTGACGCGGCTGGAGGACCTGCCGCGCATCGTGCGCCGCGCCGCCAAGATCGCGACCACGCCGCCCACGGGACCGGTGTTCATCTCGCTGCCCGGCGATATTCTCAACGCCGAGGCCGGCATCGAGCTCGGCCGCTCCACCCGGGTCGACACGCGCGTCCGGCCGTCGGAGGAGTCGTTGAAGGCGCTGGCCGCGCGGATCCTGAAAGCGGAGCGTCCGGTGATTGTCGTCGGCGACGAGATCGTCAAGAGCGACGCGTTGCGCGAAGCGGCCGATCTCGCCGAGACGCTGGGCTGCCCGGCCTGGCAATCGCCGACGCCTTATGGTTCGCATTTCCTCTCCGAAAGCCCGAGCTTCATGGGCGCGATCGCGCGGCTGCAGAAGGTCGCCCGCGACGTGCTGGCGCCGTATGATCTGTTGATCGCGCTCGGCGGCGATCCGCTGCGGATGTCGGTCTATAGCGAGGTCGATCCGCTGCCGGACGGGCTCTCGATCGTGCAGGTCGGCCTCGTCGACAGCGATCTCGCCAGGAATTATGGCGCCGAGATCGCTGTGAAGGCCGACGTCAAGGAAACGCTGCGCGCGCTGGTCCCGGCATTGAAGGAGCTCGGCGGCGGCGCGCTGGAGACGCGCGCCAAGCAGGGCCTTGCAGCGCTCTCGACGAAGAACTGGGCGGCGAAGCGCAAGGCGCTGGTCGAGCAGATCTCGAAGGCGAGCCTGAAATCGCCGATCGATCCGGATTGGCTGGCGCTGCAGGTCGTGGAGGCGATGCCCGACAATGCGATCCTGGTCGACGAAGGCCTGACCTCGTCGCGGCAGATCCTCGGCTTACGCCCGCATCGCGACCGCTACGGGTATCACGCGCTTGCCTCCGGTGGCATCGGCTGGGGCCTGCCGGCCGCGGTCGGCGTCAGCCTCGCCAATCCGCAGCGCCCGGTGGTGTGCTATTCCGGCGACGGCTCGTCGATGTATTCGATCCAGTCGCTGTGGACCGCGGCCAACCACAAGCTGCCGCTGACCTTCGTCATCGTCAACAATGGCGGCTATCGCATCATCAAGCAGCGCCTGCTCGCCTTCCATGGCGACGACAATTACGTCGGCATGGATTTCATCGATCCGCCGGTCGATTTCACCGGTGTCGCGCGCTCGCTCGGGCTCGAGGCGATCAAGGTCACCGACCCGCAGGAGCTGAAGGGTGTGATGAAGTCGGCGTTCAGCCGTCCCGGCGCGAAGCTGATCGAGGTGATGGTCAGCAATTCGGTGAATTGAACGGGTTGCGGTGCGCCAGCTCTCTCACCGTCATCCTGAGGCTCTCGCGTAGCGAGCCTCGAAGGATGCACGGCCCGGCCGTTGGCCGTCGATCCTTCGAGACGCGCGCAAGAGCGCGCTCCTCAGGATGACGGGACGGTGAGCTGGGCCTATCCTCGTCATTGCGAGGAGCGAAGCGACGAAGCAATCCATTGCTTCGCATATGCGGAAGCATGGATTGCTTCGCTTCGCTCGCAATGACGCCGTAAACTACTCCGCCGCGCGCTTCACCCGATATCGCCCCGCCGGATGTGTTGCGTCCAGCCTCGCTCGTCCCGCGCCGAACAGCTTCTCGCGCAAGGTGCCCTTGGCATACTCCCGCTTGTAGCGGCCGCGCTTGACGAGCTCCGGCACCAGCATGTCGGCGATATCCTCGAAATCGCCGGGCGAGATCGCAAACGCGACATTGAGGCCGTCGACGTCGGTATCCTCGAACCATTGCTCGATCTTGTCTGCGACCTGCTCGGGCGAGCCGACCACCACGGGGCCGGCGCCGCCGATGCCGACATGCTCGGCGACCTCGCGCACGGTCCAGACCCTGTCCGGGTCGGCGCGGGTGACGTTGTCCATCGCGGAGCGGCCGGCATCGTTCTGCACGTGCCGGACCTCCTGGTCGAGCGAATAGGTCGAGAAGTCGACGCCGGTCCAGCCCGACATCAGCGCCAGCGCGCCCTCATGGCTGATATGGCTGCGATACTCGGCGTACTTCGCCTTCGCCTCGGCCTCGGTCGGCGCCACCACGATGCACATCATCGAGAACATCAGGATCTCGGCGGCGTTACGGCCTTTCTCGGCGGCGAGCTCGCGGATCGCCGCCACCCGCGGGCCGATCACCTTGGCCGACGGGCCGGACATGAACACGCATTCGGCGTGCTCGGCGGCGAACTGCCGGCCGCGCGGCGAGGTGCCGGCCTGATAGAGCACCGGCGTGCGCTGCGGCGACGGCTCCGACAGATGGATCGCGTTGAGCCGGTAGTTGGCTCCCTCGTGCTGCACCCGATGCACCTTCTTTGGATCGGTGAAGATGCCGCGCGCGACGTCGCGGATCGCGGCGTCGTCCTCCCAGCTGCCTTCCCAGAGCTTGTAGACCAGCTCCATATACTCGTCGGCGAGCTCGTAGCGGTCGTCATGCGCGGTCTGCTTGTCCTTGCCGGCCCCGCGCGCCGCGGAATCGAGATAGCCGGTCACCACGTTCCAGCCGACCCGGCCGCCGGTGAGATGATCGAGCGTCGACATCCGCCGCGCGAACGGATAGGGCGGCTCGAACGAGAGATTGCTGGTGACGCCGAAGCCGAGATTTTCGGTCACGGCGGCCATCGCCGGGATCAGCATCAACGGCTCGTTGGCCGGGGTCTGAGCCGCGTTGCGCAGCGCCGCATCCGGATTGCCGGCATACACATCGTAGACGCCGAGCACGTCGGCGAGGAACAGGCCGTCGAACCGCCCTCGCTCCAGCGTCTTCGCCAGATCGGTCCAGTAGGACAGCTTGTTGTAGTCCTTGGTGCGGTCGCGCGGATGGGTCCACAGCCCCGGCGACTGATGCGCCACGCAGTTCATGGCAAAGGCGTTGAGCCGGATTTGTTTTGTCATTGTCGAAACCTTGGTCGAAACCTTGAGCGCCGCTTCGATTGTGGCCCGGTCGGATGCCGGGCGTCCCGCAGCAACTTGTTGCGACTTCCCACGTTTTGGCAAGGCCCCTTCGCGATTCACACCCTTCCGGTGGCGCGCCGATCCCGATAGGTTGCCGGCCTCCAGAAGCATGATCCGGGCGCAAGGCGTCGCGTTCCGGTGGGATCATGCCAAGCAATCATCTCGAGACGCGACCGGACGAAGGAACAATCATGGCGACACGGGCCGACGCAATCGCAAACGTGCGAGAGCATTTTCAATCGGGACAGTTCTTGCGGGAGCTGGACCGCAGGGTCGGCTACCAGACCGAGAGCCTGAATGCCGACAAGGCCGATGCGCTGCGCGCCTATCTGGTCGAGAATCTGCAGCCAGCCTTTGCCGAGCTCGATTTCAAGACCCGGCTGATCGAATCGCCGACCGGCCGCGGGCCCTATCTGATCGCCGACTACCAGGAGGATGCGGCGCGGCCGACCGTGCTGACCTATGGCCATGGCGACGTCGTCGACGGCATGGTCGGCGAATGGCGCGACGGGCTCAATCCCTGGCAGACCACGGTCAAGGGCGACCGGGTCTATGGCCGCGGCACCGCCGACAACAAGGGCCAGCATTCGATCAACATGGCCGCGCTGCGCGCGGTGAAGCAGGCGCGCGGCGGCAAGCTCGGCTTCAACGCCAAGTTCATCATCGAGACCGGTGAGGAGATCGGCTCGCCCGATCTGCGCGAGGTCTGCGAGGCGCATCGTGAGGAGCTGAAGGCCGATCTGTTCATTGCCTCTGACGGGCCGCGGCTGTCGGCGGACCGGCCGACCATCTTCCTCGGCTGCCGTGGCGGCAACCGCATCCATCTCGACGTCAACCTGCGCGATGGCGGCAACCATTCCGGCAATTGGGGCGGCGTGCTGGCCAATCCCGCGACGATTTTGGTCAACGCGATCGCGAGCCTGGTCGACGGCAAGGGCCGCATGAAGCTCGAGATCCTGAAACCGCCGCCGATCTCGAACCGTGTCCGCGCCGCGCTCGCCGACGTTGAAATCAAGCCGACGGCCGACGAGCCGGCGCTGGCGGAAGACTGGGGCGAGGAGGGCCTGACCGCGGCCGAGCGGCTCTACGCCTGGAACACGCTGGAAGTGCTGGCGATGTCGTCAGGCAATATCGACAAGCCCGCCAATGCAATTCCGGGCAAGGCGAATGCGGTGCTGCAGCTCCGCTTCGTGGTCGGCACCAGATATCTCGAAGTGATCGATGGGGTGCGCAATTATCTGCACAAGAACGGCTTTCCGATGGTCGAGGTCTCGGGCGCGCAGCGGTTTGGCGCCTCGCGCACCGACATGGACAGCCCGTGGATCGAGTGGGCGGCGAACTCGATCCGCACCACCACCGGCAAGGCGCCGGCGGTGCTGCCGAACTTCGGCGGCTCACTGCCGAACGACGTGTTCTCGGAAGGGCTGGGGCTGCCGACGATCTGGGTGCCGCATTCCTATCCGGGCTGCTCGCAGCATGCCCCCGACGAGCACATCCTGTTGCCGGTGACCGAGGAGGCGCTGACCATCATGGCCGGCCTGTTCTGGGATCTCGGCGAGGCACCGCGCAAGGGGTGAGGTTGCCGTTGAGCCAAGACTGGATGGGCTCCCTCGCCCCGCTCTTGCGGGGAGAGGGTGGGGTGAGGGGCTTCTCTCCGCGAGCACGCCGATTGTTGAGACCTGTACCCCCTCACCCGGATTGCATCTGACGATGCAATCCGACCTCTCCCCGCGGGCGGGGAGAGGTGAAGGACGCAGCGAGAAAGCTTGAGACCGCTAAGGAATCTAGATGACACTATCGACGCCGCTTACCTCCGAAGCCGACGCCACCACCAAGAAAAACATCACCCGCCTGATCGTCGCGACCTCGGTCGGCAATGCGCTCGAATGGTACGACATCTCGGTCTACGCCTATTTCGCGGTCTATCTCTCCAAGGCGTTCTTCCCGGCCAATGATCCCACCACCTCGCTGCTGCTGACCTTCGGCAGCTTCGGCTTGTCGTTTTTGATCCGCCCGATCGGCGGCATCGTGCTCGGCGCCTATGCCGACCGTCACGGCCGCAAGGCTTCCCTGATGCTGTCGATCGTGCTGATGACATTTGGCACATTGGTGCTGGCGTTGATGCCGACCTATCAGACCATCGGCATCCTGGCGCCGATAGCGGTGATGCTGGCGCGGCTGGTGCAGGGCTTTTCCGCAGGCGGCGAGTTCGGCTCCTCGACCGCGTTCCTGGTCGAGCACATGCCGGAGCGGCGCGGCTTCGTGGCGAGCTGGCAGTTCGCGAGCCAGGGCGTCAGCGGCCTGCTCGGCGCAGGCTTCGGTGCGCTGCTGACCTCGCTGATGAACCCCGACGACCTGCAATCCTGGGGCTGGCGGCTGCCGTTCCTGTTCGGCGTGCTGATCGGCCCGGTCGGCATCTACATCCGCAACCATGTCGACGATGCGACGCCGCCGCCGGCGGCGGGGAAGCAGGACTCGCCGGTGAGGGAAGTGTTCGCGCGGCAGAAGCTCGCAACGATGCTGGCGATCGGCGCGCTCGCGGTGTCGACCGCGGTCAACTATCTGATCGTCTACATGCCGACCTATGTGGTGAAGACGCTGAACCTCGCGCCGTCGGTCGGCTTCATCGCCGCATTCGCCGCGCAGACGGCGGTCGCGCTGCTGGCGCCAATCGCAGGCCTCGTCTCCGACAGGATCGGGCGCACCACGCACATGATCCTGTTCGCGCTGCTGCTGCTGGTATCGATCTTCCCGGCCTTCCTGCTGCTCACGGGCAGGCCGACGCCTGTCATCATCCTGATCGGCGTGCTGTGGCTCGGCGTGCTCAAGTCGCTGTATTACGGACCGCTCGCCGCGCTGATGTCGGAGCTGTTTCCGGCGGCGACGCGTGCGACCGGGCTCGGCCTCAGCTACAATATCGGCGTCACGCTGTTCGGCGGCATGGGCCCGGCGATCATGACCTGGATGGGCGGCTTCGCGCCGATCGGCGAGCTCGCACCGGGCTATTACCTCACCGGCGTCTGCCTGCTCAGCCTGTGGTCGCTGTTCACCATCCGACGGCTGCGGCTGGCATAGAGCATGATCCGAAAAAGTGCGAAGCGGTTTCTCGAAAGATCATGCTCAAATGGTGGATGATTTCGTGAAGCGAAATTCAAGTATCCTTGTTGCTGCAAAGCAGCGTAGATAGTCGCAATCAAAGTTTCATCTGACAAAAGTATACGATGTCCGGCGCACGTCATCCGTCTTAGGATGATGTCCGCCGGGCACGTCTCTCGCCGTGCCCGGTTCAGGATTTGGAATTGAGGCAAGGAAGATTAGGGCATGAACGCCTCCACGACTGCGACCGCACGGACCAGCCGCAAGAGGCCGCCGCCGGAGCCGGGCCAACCCGACAAGTTCAACGCGATCCAGAAGGTCTGCGCGATCCTGCGCGTGCTGGCGCAGCGCTCGCCGTTGCGGCTGACCGACATCGCCGACACCACCTCCCTGAACAAGGCGACCGCGCTGCGTATCCTCAACTCGCTGATCGAGGAAGGTTTCGTCAGCCGGCTCGCCGGCGCCAAGACCTATGAACTCGGCCAGGAGGCGCGGGTGATGGCGGTCGGCGCGCGCCGTTCGGTCGACATCGCCGAACTGGCGCAGCCCAGCCTGTTGCGGCTGTCGGAGCGCTCCGCCGACACGGCATTGTTGTCGGTGCGCTCCGGCGTCGAGGCGCTGTATCTGGCGCGCTCGGTCGGCAGCCATCCGTTGCAGCCGAACTATCTGCAGATCGGCAGCCGCCGTCCGCTCGGGGTCGGCGCCGGCGCGCTGGCGCTGTTGGTCTGGCTGCCGGATGCCGAGATCGAGGCCGTGATCGAGGTGATCGTGCCGCGGCTGGCGAAATCGCCGCGCATCACGCCGAAATTCCTGCGCGAGCGGATCGCCGTGGCGCGCAAGGCCGGCCACACCGTGCTGATCGACGCCGCATTCCCCGGCATGGGCGGCGTCGGCGTTCCCGTCCGCGACGACGCCGGCGAGGTGGTCGCCGCGCTCTCGATCGGCGCGGCGTCCGACCGCATCCGCCGCCGCGAAAACGAGCTCGCCGACATGCTGAAGAAGGAAGCCCAGGTGCTGGCCCGCGCGATGGCCCAGGCGCCGAAGGCCGGGCGTCCGGTGAAGGCGGGGTGAGATAGCGCGCGCCTCCGCGCCCTGACCGGCCGGCCGCGTTTGGTCAAGCGTATAATCCAGGGAACCCAAGGGCATCCAAGGGCATCGGCGGCTTGCGGGATCGCGCCCTTCCGGTCATCATGGGGCGTCCGCCGCAGGAAAACTTCCCCGACAGATGACGTTATCGCCCGACGCCACCGACGACGCTGTGACGACGGCGTTTGCCGGCATTCCCGCATTGCTCGACCAGGCACCGCTCTTGGTCTCGCGCGGGCGGCTGCTCGATTGCGACTGCCTGCTCGGCCCTATGGCGCGGCCGTTTCACGCCGCGATCCGCGCCGGCCGCATCGTCGAGCTCATGCCCTCGCCGGTCCTGATGCGCTCATGGCGCTTTGCCTATCGCGCGACGCCGCAGGCCTGGGCCGCCTATTGGCAGGCCGAGCCGAGACCCGGCTGGCACGATCTGCTGGCGCTGACCAAGCGCGGCGAGGCGGTGCTGGAAGGCGATCTGCATCCCTTCATGGTGCACCTGCAATACTTCAAGGACCTGCTGGCGCTGCCGCGGCAGCATTTCGCGGCGGCCGTATCATGAGCGGCGCGATCATGAACGGCCATATCGAGCCGATGGTCGGCCGCTATGTTCACGTCGAGATCGGCGGCGAACTGCACCGGATCTATTTCGAGGAGAACGGCAAGGGCATTCCGCTGGTCTGCCTGCACACCGCGGGATCAGACGCGCGGCAGTGGCGGCATCTGCTCGCAGATAGCGCGTTTGCCGAAAATTTCCGCGTCATTGCCTTCGATATGCCCTGGCATGGCAAGTCGAATCCGCCGAAAAGCTGGACCGGCGATGAATACCAACTCACCACCAACAGCTACACCGAGACCATCCGCGCCTTCTGCCGCGCATTGCGGTTGGAGAAGCCTGTCGTGATGGGCTGCTCGATCGGCGGCCGCATCGTGCTCAACCTTGCGATCGAACATGCCGCCGAGTTTCGCGCGCTGATCGGGCTGGAGGCCGCCGATTTCCAGACGCCGTGGTACGACACCGACTGGCTCAATCGGGCGGACGTTCACGGCGGCGAGGTTTGCGCCGCGCTGGTGTCGGGGCTGATCGCGCCGCAGAGCCCGGCGCCTGCGCGGATGGAAACGCTGTGGGCCTACAAGCAGGGCGGCCCCGGCGTGTTCAAGGGCGACCTATATTTCTACCGTGTCGACGGCGACCTGCGCGGCCGGGTCGCGTCAATCGATACTAAAGTATGCAAGCTCTATCTCCTCACGGGCGAGTATGATTTCTCCTGCACGCCTGAGGACACGAGGCGGACGGCAGCGGCAATAGGGGGCGCCAGCGTCACGATCATGGAAGAGCTCGGTCATTTTCCGATGAGCGAGAATCCGGACCAGTTTCGCCGCTACATCGCACCCGTCCTCGCCGACATTCTCACGTAGTAAATCGACCTTTCCACGAAGGAGTAGACGTATGACATCCAAATATCTGATCGGCCTCGCGCTCGCCGCCGCGCTCGGCGCGAGCCAGGCGCAGGCCGAGGAGCTGACGGGAACCCTGAAGAACATCAAGGACACCGGCGCGATCACGCTCGGCTACCGCGATTCCTCGATCCCGTTCTCCTATCTCGACGACAACCAGAAGCCCGTCGGCTACGCGATGGACATCTGCTACAAGATCGTCGATGCCATCAAGAAGGAGCTGAAGCTCGACAAGCTCGAGGTCAAGCTCAACCCGGTGACCTCGGCGACGCGTATTCCGCTGATGGCCAACGGCACCGTCGACCTCGAATGCGGCTCGACCACCAACAATGCCGAGCGCCAGAAGCAGGTCTCCTTCACCAACTCCCACTTCCTGACCGCGAGCCGCTACGTCACGAAGAAGGCGAACAAGATTAACTCGATCGACGACCTCAAGGGCAAGACGGTGGTTTCGACCGCCGGCACCACCAACATCAAGCAGCTCACCGAAGCCAACCTCGCACGCGGGCTGAGCATCAACATCATCCCGGCCAAGGATCACGCCGAGGCCTTCCTGATGGTCGAGACCGACCGCGCGGTCGCCTTCGTGATGGACGACATCCTGCTCGCAAGCCTCGTCGCCGGCTCGAAGTCGCCGGATGACTACGTGATCTCCAAGGACGCGTTCTCCAAGCCGGAGCCGTACGGCATCATGCTGCGCAAGGATGACGCGCCGTTCAAGAAGGTCGTCGACGCCGCCACCGCGGCGCTCTACACCAGCGCCGAGGGCCAGAAGATCTACGACAAGTGGTTCAATCAGAAGATCCCGCCGAAGGGCCTGAACCTCAACGTGCCGCTCGGGCCGGAGATGAAGAAGCAGCTTGCGAAGCCGTCGGATTCACCCGATCCGGATGCGTATCTGGTGAACTGATCGCAGTGCTGCGCATGACCCGTCGCCGTCGGCGGCGGGTCTTGAAAGTTAGCATGTCCGGCCATTTTGGAGGAAAATGGCCGGACATTTGCATAGACGCCGCCCGTGATGTCGGCGTAATGCGTGATCGGCGCGAGAGCGCGGGGGACCCGTGAACTATAATTGGAACTGGCACATCTTTCTTGAGCCGAACCCGATGGGGACCGGCACCTATCTCGACCTGTTGCTGGCGGGACTGGTGGTCACCATCAAGGTGTCGGTGCTCGCCTGGATCATCGCGCTGGTCTCCGGCACGGTGATCGGCGTGCTGCGCACGCTGCCGTCGCGGACGGCGTCGTGGATCGGCTTCTGCTGGGTCGAGTTCTTCCGCAACATGCCGCTGCTGGTGCAGCTCTTCCTGTGGTTCTTCGTGCTGCCCGAGCTGCTGCCGAAATCCGCCGGGCTGTGGCTGAAGCAGTTGCCGAACGCGCCGTTCTGGACCGCCGCGGTCGGCGTCGGCCTCTTCATGTCGGCGCGCGTCGCCGTGCAATTGCAGGCCGGCATCGGCTCGCTGCCGCGTGGCCAGAAGCAGGCCTCGACCGCGCTCGGCCTCACCACGGTGCAGACCTATCGCTACGTGCTGCTGCCGATGGCGTTCCGCATCATCCTGCCGCCGCTGACCTCCGAATTCCTCAACACCATCAAGAACAGCGCCGTCGCCATCACCATCGGCCTGATCGAATTGACCGGCCAGGCGCGCTCGATGCAGGAGTTCTCGTTCCAGGTGTTCGAGGCGTTCACCGCGGCGACCGTGCTCTATCTTCTCCTCAATTTCGTCGTGGTCACCGCGATGCGCTTCCTCGAGCGCTATGTCGCGGTCCCCGGCTACATCACGGGCAAATGACGATGCTCGGCAATCTCGATTTCGACGTCATCCGCCGCTCGCTGCCCTATCTGTTCTTCGAGGGGATGCGCTTCACGCTGACCTTGACGGCGCTCGCGGCGTTCGGCGGCCTCGTGTTCGGCACCCTGATCGCCCTGATGCGGTTGTCGAGCTACAAGGTGCTCGGGCGCATCGCGGGCTTCTATGTCGACTTCATCCGCTCGCTGCCGCTGGTGCTGGTGATCTTCTGGTTCTACTTCCTGGTGCCTTACATCGGGCAGTGGCTGACCGGCGCGTCGCGGCCGATCTCGGTCGGCGCCTTCGCCTCTTCGCTGATCACCTTCGTCGCATTCGAGGCGGCGTATTTCTCCGAGATCATGCGCGCCGGCATCCAGTCGATCTCGAAGGGCCAGCCGGCCGCGGCCAGCGCGCTCGGCCTGACCTACGCGCAGTCGATGCGCTACATCGTGCTGCCGCAGGCGTTCCGCAACATGCTGCCGGTGCTGCTGACGCAGACCATCGTGCTGTTCCAGGACACCTCGCTGGTCTACGTGCTGTCGATCCCGGATTTCCTCGGCGCCGCCAGCAAGGTCGCACAGCGCGACGGCCGCCTGGTCGAAATGTACCTGTTTGCCGCGCTGGTCTACTTCGTCATCTCCTGTGTCGCGTCCTTTGGCGTGCGCCGCCTGCAGGCGCGGATCGCCATTGTTCGCTGAACAACAAGCTGAGCCATCATGATCGAGATCAATCACGTCAATAAATGGTACGGGCCGACCTTCCAGGTGCTGAAGGACTGCACCACCAGCGTCGCCAAGGGCGAGGTGGTCGTGGTCTGCGGCCCGTCCGGCTCGGGCAAGTCGACCCTGATCAAATGCGTCAACGCGCTGGAGCCGATCCAGGACGGCGTCATCACGCTCGACGGTATCAAGGTCAACGATCCCAAAACCGATCTGCCGAAGCTGCGCTCCCGTGTCGGCATGGTGTTCCAGCACTTCGAGCTGTTTCCGCATCTGCGCATCATC
This sequence comes from Bradyrhizobium sp. B120, assembly GCF_049075665.1. Taxonomy (NCBI): domain Bacteria; kingdom Pseudomonadati; phylum Pseudomonadota; class Alphaproteobacteria; order Hyphomicrobiales; family Nitrobacteraceae; genus Bradyrhizobium; species Bradyrhizobium sp. B120. The sequence goes on from NZ_CP185242.1 coordinate 1,283,654, forward strand.
GACAATCTCCGCCTCGCGCAGGAGAAGGTGCTGGGGCGCAAGCATGACGATGCCACCGCCAAGGGCATGAAGCTGCTGGAGCGCGTCGGGCTGACGGATCACGCCAAGAAGTTTCCCGCCGAATTGTCCGGCGGTCAGCAGCAGCGCGTCGCGATTGCCCGCGCGCTGGCGATGGACCCGATCGCGATGCTGTTCGATGAGCCGACCTCGGCGCTCGACCCGGAAATGATCAGCGAGGTGCTCGACGTCATGGTCGACCTCGCCCGCGAGGGCATGACCATGATGGTGGTCACCCACGAGATGGGCTTTGCCAACAAGGTCGCCGACCGCGTCATCTTCATGGACCGCGGCGAGATCGTCGAGGACGCCAAGAAGGCCGATTTCTTCGGCACGCCGCGCAGCGACCGCGCGCAGAAGTTCCTGTCGAAGATATTGCAGCACTGAGGCGGGGGCGCTGACCTTTCCCCTTTCGTCATTCCGGGGCGCCTCGCAGAGGCGAGCCCGGAATCCATAACCACCATCGTGAGTATGGATTCCGGGCTCGCGCCGAGTGGCGTGCCCCGGAATGACGGTGTGGAGGGTTTTCCCCCGTTAACAATTTGCGTATACGAAGGCCTGAAACTCCCCTTCGTCCGCAGGAGAACTCGCGTGGAAAAGATCGCTTACGTCAACGGCTCGTTCGTGCCGCATTCGGAGGCCAAGGTCTCGGTGTTCGACCGCGGATTCCTGTTCGCCGACGGCATCTACGAGGTGGCGGCGGTGCTCGAGGGCAAGCTGATCGACAACGCCTCGCATCTGGCGCGGCTGAAGCGCTCGGTCGGCGAGATCCAGCTGGCGCTCCCCGAGACGCTGGAGCGGATCGAGCAAATCCAGAAGGAGCTGGTCAAGCGCAACGACCTCGTCAACGGCATGGTCTATCTCGAGGTCACCCGCGGCGCCGACAAGGGGCGCGACTTCGCCTTCCCGAAGGCCGACGTCAAGCCGACCCTGGTGATGTTCACCTCGGAAAAGGACATTATCAACGCGCCGTCGGCCAAGGCCGGCATCAACGTGATCACGGTGCCCGACATCCGCTGGGAGCGGCGCGACATCAAGAGCGTGGCGCTGCTGGCGCAGGTGCTGGCCAAGCAGGCCGCGGCCGCGGCCGGCGCCGGCGAAGCCTGGATGATCGAGGACGGCAAGGTCACCGAGGGCGGCTCGTCCTCGTCCTTCATCGTCACCCAGGACGACGTCATCGTGACCCGGCAGAACGGCAACGAGATCCTGCCCGGCTGCACCCGCAAGGCGGTGGTCAAGCTCGCCGAGGAGCGTCAGCTTCGCATCGAGGAGCGCGCCTTTACGGTCGAGGAAGCGCTCACCGCCAAGGAAGCCTTCATCACCAGCGCCTCGGTGTTCGTGCAGGGCGTGGTCGCGATCGACGGCAAGCAGGTCGGAGGCGGCAAGGTCGGCCCGATCACCGACCGCCTGCGCGAGATCTACGTCGAGTTCGCCCGCGCGACGGCGGTGTAAGGCAGTCGCGCGCGAACTCTCCTCTCGTCATTCCCCGGTGCGCAATCGCGCACCTGAGGGCGCGCCGCTTGGCGCGAGCCCGGAATCCATACTCACGATCGTGGTTATGGATTCCGGGCTCATCGCTTCGCGATGCCCCGGAATGACGAAGGAGGAGCTACGCCGCGACCTTCACCTTCACCGGGTGCACCGCGCGGAAGCCGATCGCGATCCGGTTCCAGGCGTTGATGGCGCCGATCAGCGTGGTCAGGTTGACCAGCTCGCTGTCGGTGAACTGCGCGCGCACCGCCTCGTAGTCGGCGTCGGGCGCATGCGTTTCGGATACCAGCGTCAGCGCTTCGGTCCAGGCCAGCGCCGCGCGCTCGCGCTCGCTGTAGAGCGGCGACTCGCGCCAGGCGTTGAGCAGATAGAGCCGCTGCTCGGTCTCGCCGTGCTTGCGGGCGTCCTCGGTGTGCATGTTGATGCAGTAGGCGCAGCCGTTGATCTGCGAGGCGCGGGTCTTGACCAGTTCGATCAGCGATTGCTCAAGGCCGCTCGCGGTGATCTGGCTTTCCACTGCGACCAGCGCTTTGATCGTCTCGGGGGCCGCCTGGTAGAAATTCATGCGGGGCTTCATGGTCGTTCTCCTTGGTTAGGGGTTTGGCAAATAGGTTAGTGCGCACCGCCGCCGCCAGCGAGCTGGCCCGGCTTCTTCAGGAACAGCGCCGCCACCAGCGCCACGATCAGCGCCACGCCGAGCAGATAGAAGGTATCGCTGAAGGCGAGGATGTAGGCCTGCTTCTGCACGACCCTGCCGACCGCCGCGATCGCGCGGTGGGTGGCGTCGGCGTGATCGGCAACGCCGTGGTTCAGGAAATACTGGGTCAATCCCTCAATCCGGGTTCGGGTCGCCTGTTCCAGCATCGAGACCGACTGCATCAGCACATTGGAATGATATTGCTCGCGTTTGGTCAGCAGTGTCTGCAGCGCGGCAATGCCGATGGCGCCGCCGAGGTTGCGCATCATGTTGAACAACGCCGACGCCGATCCGGCATTCTCCGCCTCAATTCCGGCCGTCGCAACCGCCGACAGCGGCGCGAATACCAGCGCCTGACCGACGGCACGGACCACGTTCGGCCAGAGCAGCTGATCGGCCGCATAGTCGTTGGTCATGTAGATGTTCATGAAGTTGGAGCCGGCGAACAGCGCAAATCCGACGCCGATGACGATGCGCGGGTCGAAGCGCCGCATCAGCCGCGGCACCAGCGGGATCAGCGCGAGCTGCGGCAGGCCGGTCCATGCCAGCACCATGCCGATCTGCTCGGCGTTGTAGCCCTGGATGCGCGCCAGATATTGCGGCAGGATGAACACCGAGCCGTACAGCGCGATGCCGAGCAGGAAGTTGGCCAGCATGCCGAAGCCGAAATTGCGGCGGGCGAGCAGGCGCAGATTGAGCAGCGGCTTCTCGACGGTGAATTCGACGACCAGGAAGGCGACCAGCGCCACGGCGGCGATCACCGACAGGCGGACGATAAAGGGCGAGCCGAACCAGTCGTCCTTGTTGCCCTCTTCCAGCACGGTCTGCAGCGCGGCGAGGCCGATCGCCATGGTGATGATGCCGAGCCAGTCGCCCTGGCGGATCAGCGACAGCTTCATCGGGCTCGGATCGAGCGAGACGTACAGCATCGCGATCATCACGGCGCCCGGCACCAGATTGACATAGAAGATGTACTGCCAGCCCCAGTTCTCGGTGAGATAGCCGCCGATGGTCGGGCCGATCGCCGGCGCGAACGTCGCCGACAGCGCGAACAGCGCCAGCCCGATCGGCTGCTTGGCCTTCGGCAGCAGGGTGATGATCAGCGTGAATGCCATCGGGATCAGCACGCCGCCGGTGAAGCCCTGCACGGCGCGCAGCGCGATCATCTGCGGCAGGTCCTGCGCCAGCGCGCAGGCGCCGGAGAACACCAGGAACAGAAACGCATTGGTGAGCAGATAGATGCGCACCGAGAACACCTGCGCGAGCCAGCCGGACAGCGGGATCACCACGATCTCGGCGATCAAATAGGAGGTCGAGATCCAGCCGCCGTCGTCGATGCCCGCGCCGATGCCACCCTGGATGTCGGCAAGCGAGGCGTTGACGATCTGGATGTTGAGCACCGCCATGAAGGCGCCGAGCGTGGCGCCGATCACCGCGATCCAGGTCTTGGTCGGGATCGCCGGCGCAGCAGGCGCTGCGGGCGACGGGAGGGCGACGGCGTTGGCTGTGGGCTGGAGCGCGGTCATCGGGATGGTCCTTGCTTGCCCGCACAACATGGATTAGGCGGCCGGTTTCGATAATCCGGGAAAGACTGAAAGGATTGTCCTGTCGCGTTTGATAATCGACATGGCTGCCACTGCGGCCGCGCGGCTAGGCCCGCGCCCGCGGCCAGCGCACGCTGCATTTGGTCTTCGTGGTGTCGACGAGTGAGGTGAGCACTTCTCTCAGGCTCCCTCTCCCCTTGCGGGAGAGGGTGGGGAGAGGGGTGGCCCCGGGCGCTGACGTCAATTTGCTCGAACTGCTTCAATCCTGCCGACCCGTCACTTGCAGCAGGTGCGCAATCGCGATTCGTCTGATCTCAGCGCAAGCGGCACCCCTCTCCCCAACCCTCCCCCACAAGGGGGAAGGGAGCCCTAGCGCCGGTGCTTACGGCACGAAGAATGGACGTCGACACAACAAAACGCGATCGACCCTTACGGCCGATCGCGTCAAATCAGTCGGAGAATGTTCGAACGCTAGCCGCCGCTCGCCCGCGTCGCCGACGCCAGCCGGCGCTTCTCCTCACGCTCGGCCAGCACGGTCGCCTTGGTGTTGACGGTCGGGATCGCCGACATGCCCGGCCGCAAGAGACCGGTGAGGCTGTGATCGTCGAGCACGATCTTGACCGGCACGCGCTGCACGATCTTGGTGAAATTGCCGGTGGCGTTGTCGGGCGGCAGCAGCGCGAATTCGAGGCCGCTGGCCGGTGACAAGCTGTCGACATGGCCCTTCAGCGTGGTGCCGTGAAAGCTGTCGACGGTGAGCTCGACCGGCTGGCCATTGCGCACGTGGGTCAGCTGGGTCTCCTTGAAATTGGCGACCACATAGACCGCATCGAGCGGCACCACCGCCATCAGCTGGGTGCCGGCCTGCACGTATTGGCCGACGCGCAGCGTGCGGGCGCCGACCGTGCCGTCGACCGGCGCGGTGATCCGTGCGTAGGACAGGTTCAGCTCGGCCTGCTGCTCGACCGCGCGGGCCCGGTCGGCCTGCGCGACAGCCTGGGCCCGCTGCGTGGTCAGCACGTCGACCTTGCGCTGCGCCGCCGACAGCGCCGACTTGGCGTGCTGCCACTGCGCCGTGTTGCTGCGCAGCGCCGCGTCGGTCTGCTGCGCGCGTTGAATGGTGCCGGAGCCGGACTTCATCAGGCCGTCGTAACGGCTCTGCTCCTCCTGGGCGAATTTCAGATTGGCCTCGGCGGCGGTGACGTCGGCTGTGCTCTGGTCGATGATCGGCTGCTGCAATTCGAGCTGGGCATCGAGGTTGCGCACCGAGGCGTCGGCAGCGTCGACATCGGCCTTGGCCTGGCCGAGCGCCGTGCGGTAGTCGCGGTCGTCGATCTCGGCCAGCAGCTGGCCGGCCTTCACCGGCTGGTTGTCGGTGACCAGCACGCGGGCGATGTAGCCCGACACTTTCGGGGCGATGATCGTGGAGTCCGCCTTCACATAGGCGTCGTCGGTGGATTCGAGATAGCGGCCGGTGGTGAGGTAGTCGTAGCCAAGGTCGCTGGCCACGGCGATTCCGAGCAGGGCGGCGAGCCCAAGGGCTGCCCGCTTGACCGTCCGCCGCGACGGACGGAGGCCGATTTTCGCTGATTCTTCAGGGATATAGGTCGTGGTCGACATGATTGTCTCCTGGCCGAACATTCGCGTCCTTCCAGAAAGGGCGCCGGATACGGCCCCTTAGATGCAATGTCCTCCCCGCTGTGATAATCCCGATAAAACTGGAAGCATTATCAAGCCAGCGCTGATAATCCGGACCTTGTTACATGGATCGCCTGACCAGTTTGACCGCCTTCGTCCGGGTCGTGGATTCCGGCGGCTTTTCCGCCGCCGGCCGCAAGCTCAACATGTCCACCACCATGGTGAGCAACCACGTCCAGTCGCTGGAAGACCGGCTCGGTGCCCGGCTGCTCAACCGCACCACGCGCAAGGTCAGTCTCACCGAGGTCGGCCAGGCCTATTACGAGCGCTGCATCCAGATCCTCGCCGACATCGAGCAGGCCGATGAGGTTGCGGGTGCGCAGCAATCGGTGCCGCGCGGCACGCTGCGCATCTTCACCAACACCCATCTGGTCCAGTTCCTGTCGTCGACGGTCACCGAGTTCCTGGCGACCTATCCCGAGGTCAAGATTGATCTGATGATCGGCGAACGCTCGGCCGACCTGCTCGACGAAAATTTCGATCTCGCCGTGCAGATGATCCAGCCGCGCGATTCCGCGCTGATCGTGCGCCGCATCGCCACCTGGCGACACGTGCTGTGCTGCTCGCACGACTACGCCGAGGCGCACGGCAAGCCGGAGCGGCTCGACGACCTCACGACCCTCAACTGCGTTCGCCATGTCAACTACCCGTTCGGGGACGAGTGGCATTTCGTCGACCGCAAAGGCGCGCCGGCAGCGGTGAAGGTGGCCGGCAATCTCGTCTCCAACAGCGGCGAGACGCTGAAACTCGCGGCGCTCGCCGGCGTCGGCGTGTTCCTCGCGGCGGGCTTCCTGGTCCGGGACGAACTCGAATCGGGGAAGCTGGTTCGGCTGCTGCCCGAATACCGGCCGGTCGAGCTCACCATGAACGCGATCTACCCGCACCGCCATCACCTCTCGGCGAAGGTGCGCGTCTTCATCGACCTGCTGGTGCATCACGCCACCGAGCAGCAGAAGCTGATCAATCCGTATTCGTGATGGGCGATGCAGGCTGCGCAATGGCGCGCATGCTGGCGCTGAGCCGGCTCTGCGCTCCGTTCGTCGTCCCGGCGAAGGCCGGGACCCATACGCCGCGGCGGGTGTTGTGAACGGGGCTCGTCGTTCCACCATCGTGCAACAATGACCAGCTGTGGTTATGGGTCCCGGCCTGCGCCGGGACGACAGTGGGTTTGTTGCACGGCCGGTGCGCCATACATGCGTATTCTCGCGGTCCGCCGCGCCACCTTAAGGATGTCGGGACTGGCAGCGCAGCGCTTCCTTTGCCCGTCATGACCACCCGGCACTCCACGCATGGCGTTCGCGTGTATGAGAAGAACACCTCATCCGCCGGGGCCTGCCATGCCGCTTCGCGTTCTGACCTCCATCCTGTTCGCGATCGCAGCAAATGTGCTGCTGCAGGCGCCCGCGCGCGCCTTCTATCCCGACCATATCGTGAAGATCGTGGTGCCGTTCGCGCCGGGCGGCGGCACCGATGTCGTCGCGCGCACGCTGGCGCAGGAGATGCAGAAGGATCTCGGCGTCACCGTCATCATCGAGAACAAGCCGGGGGCAGGCACCATCATCGGCACGCAGAGCGTCGCCACGAGCCCGGCCGACGGCTACACGCTGCTGATGGCGACCTTCGCCAACGCCGTCAACCCGAGCCTCTACAGCAAGCTGCCCTACGACGCGCATAAGGACTTCGCCCCGGTAGCGCTGGTGGCGCGCTCGTTCAATGTCGTCGTGGTCAATCCTGCTTCGCCGATCAAGTCGATCGCCGATCTGATCGCGGCTGCGAGGGCCGATCCGGAAAAACTGTCCTATGGGACCTATGGCACCGGCACCTCAGCGCATCTGGCCGGCGAATTGTTCAAGCACATGGCTTCCGTCAATCTCACCACCGTGCCCTACAAAGGTGCCGCGCCCGCCATCACCGACTTGATGGGTGGCCAGATCCAGGTGATGTTCACGACGGTCGCAAGCTGCGCGTCGCTGGTTGAGGCCGGGCAGCTGCGCGCGATCGGCGTGACCTCGACCGAGCGTTCGGCGTCATTCCCGCAATTGCCGACGGTGTCCGAAGCCGGTGTGCCGGGCTATTCAGCGGAATCCTGGTACGGCCTTTACGCACCTGCGAACACGCCGCCCGAGATCATCGACCGCCTCAACAAATCGGCAGCCAAGGCCGTGCAGGCGGAGGCCTTCCGGAAGCTCAGCGTCAATGAGGGCCTCGTGATGGTGGCATCGCCCCCGGCCGAGCTCGACCGCTACTTCACGGCTGAGGAGGCCCGTTGGCGCAAGGTGATCCAAGACGCGGGCATCAAGGCGGAGTAGGCTGGGCGCTCGGCACGGCGATCACATCTTTTTGCATCGCCATGCCGCAACCGTGATTCTAGACGCAACAAATGGTTCCTGGGGTCGTTGATGACGGGACGCCGGCAACACCGCCGGTTTTGATCGGACCCCGGGCTGGGGAGTGAGCCATGTGGATTCTGTTGCTGCTGCCGTTCATCGGCTTGCTGTGGGTGCCGTTCTACAATTTCGCCGAGCCGTCGCTGTTCGGCTTTCCCTTCTTCTACTGGTACCAGCTCGCGTGGGTGCCGATCTCCTCGCTGCTGATCTGGCTGGTCTATCGCAGCCGGCGGCCTGATGCCGACGAGCAGCGGTGAGGGGGCAGCCATGACCGATCATATCGCCTGGGTGGCGCTCTCCGTCTTCATCTTCTTCTTCGCCCTCGTCACCGTGATGGGCTTCTTCGCCGCGCGCTGGAAGTCCGGCCCGGTCAGCGAGCATCTCGACGAATGGGGTCTCGGCGGCCGCCAGTTCGGCACCTGGATCACCTGGTTCCTGGTCGGCGGCGATTTCTACACCGCCTACACCGTGATCGCGGTGCCGGCGCTGGTCTACGCAGTCGGCGCCTACGGCTTCTTCGCGCTGCCCTACACCATCATCGTCTATCCCTTCGTATTCGCGGTGATGCCGGTGCTGTGGAAGAAAGCGCACGCCAATGGCTACGTCACCGCGGCGGATGTCGTCCATGGCGCTTATGGCTCGCGCAGCCTCGAGCTCGCGGTGGCGCTGACTGGCCTCGTCGCGACCATGCCCTATATCGCGTTGCAGCTGATCGGCATGGAGGTCGTGATCAAGGCGATGGGCCTGACCGGCGAACTGCCGATCATCGCCGCCTTCGTGATCCTTGCGCTCTATACCTATAGCTCCGGCCTGCGTGCGCCGGCGCTGATCGCCTTCGTCAAGGACATCATGATCTACATCGTGGTGCTGACGGCCGTGGTCGTGGTGCCCTCCAAGCTCGGCGGCTATGCGGCAGTGTTCTCTGCCGCCAACGACGCCTTCACGGCGAAGGGCGGCGCTACCGGGTTGACGCTGAAGCCCGCTCAGTATCTGCCCTATGCGACGCTGGCGCTCGGCTCGGCGCTCGCCGCCTTCATGTATCCGCACACGCTGACCGGCATCTTCGCCTCGAAGTCGGCGGATACCATCCGCAAGAATGCGATCCTGCTGCCGGCCTACACGCTCTTGCTCGGCCTGATCGCGTTGCTCGGCTACATGGCCTATGCCGCCGGCATCAAGGTGACGTCGCCGAACGACGTGGTGCCGCTGCTGTTCAAGACACTGTTCCCGGAGTGGTTTGCGGGCTTCGCGTTCTCGGCGATCGCGATCGGCGCGCTGGTGCCGGCGGCGGTGATGAGCATCGGCGCCGCCAATCTGTTCACCCGCAATGTCTGGAAGTCCTATGTCAATCCGGACATCTCGCATGCCGGTGAGGCGTCGGTGGCGAAGATCACCTCGCTGGTGGTGAAGGTCGGTGCGCTCGCCTTCATCCTGTTCCTGCCGACGCAATATGCGCTCGACCTGCAACTGCTCGGCGGCCTCTGGATCGTGCAGACGCTGCCGGCGCTGGTGTTCGGCCTGTTCACCGTCTGGTTCCGCGCCGAAGCGCTATTGCTCGGCTGGGCGGTCGGCATCGGCTGGGGCACCTACACGGCATGGAGCAACGGCTTGAAGCCGCTCGCCAGCATCTCGCTTGGCGATTCCAGCTACACCTTCTATGTCGGTCTCGGCGCGCTCTTGCTCAACATCGTGGTGGCGGTGCTTGCGACCGTGGTGGTCGGATTGATCTCACCCGCCAAGCGCGGCGCGGCGGCCTGAGCCGTCGCCTGAATCTGACGGGGCGGAGGTGAGAAGCGCGGTCAGCCGCGCCACCTCCGCCCTGGTCTTCTCGATCGCTGCGTCCTTCACCGGTCCATAGCCGCGGATTTCCATCGGCGCTTTTGCGATTGCTGTGAGATCGGGCAGCGGTGCGGCATCGAGCTTGCCGAGCATGGTCTCGATCACCGCCTCGTACCAGGTGATCAGCTCGCGCTCGGCGCGACGCTCCGCGGTGTAGCCGAATACGTCGAACGGCGTGCCGCGCAACCTCTTGAGCCGCGCCAGCAAGCGGAACGGCGTCTGGATCCATTGCCCGAACGCGCGCTTGCGTGGCCGGCCGCGCGCGTCGCGCCGTGCCGGCAACAGCGGCGGCGCGAGATGGTACTGCACCGTGAAGTCGCCATCGAATTCGCGCTTGAGGGTCTCGAGGAAGCCGGTCTGCATATGCAGCCGCGCCACCTCATACTCGTCCTTGTAGGCCATCAGCTTGAACAGCGAGCGGGCGACGGCGTCGGTCAATGTCTCGCTGCCGAGCGCGGCCTCGGCGCGGCGGACGCGGTCGACCGTGGCGCGGTAGCGCGCGGCATAGGCTGCGTCCTGATAGTCACGAAGGAAGTCGCCGCGGCGCGCGATCATCTGCTCCAGCGTCTCGGGCACATTGGCCGCCGTGTCGTCGGCCTTAGGCAAAAACTCCGGATCGGCAAAGGCGAGCCGGCCCCAGGCCAGCGCCTGCTTGTTGCGCTCGACCGCGACGCCGTTCAATTCGATCGCGCGCGTCAGTGCGCCGAGCGACACCGGCACCAGGCCCTGCTGCCAGGCAAAACCGAGCAGCATGATGTTGGCGTAGACGCTGTCGCCGAGCAGCCGCTCGGCCAGTGCATTGGCGTCCATCGCGGTGAGGTTGCCTGTTCCGATCACCCGCTCGATGGCGCGGAGGCGAACCGGCGAGGCGAGGTCGGCATCACGAAAGCGAACCACGTCGCCGGTCGGCATCTCAGCGATGTTGACCGCGGCGCGCATGCCCTTGCGATAGGTGCCGGAGGCCTTCGCCGACGAGCTCACCACGAGGTCGCAGCCGATCAGCGCGTCGGCCGAGCCCTGGTCGATCCGCACCTGATGCAGCGCCTCGGGCAGAGCCGCGAGCCGCAGATAGCTCAGAACGGGACCGAATTTCTGCGCGAAGCCGGTGAAGTCGAGCACCGAGACGCCGCGGCCCTCGAGATGTGCGGCCATCGCGATGAGCGCGCCGACCGTGATGACGCCGGTACCGCCGACGCCAGTCACCAGCAGGTCGTAGGGCTTGTCCAGTGCCGCCAGCTCCGGCGCCGGAAGTGCCGCGGCGCGCGCCAGCGGATCGATCGCGCTTGCGCCCTTCGCCCGCCGCTTGCCGCCCTCGATGGTGACGAAGCTCGGGCAGAAGCCGTTGAGGCAGGAAAAATCCTTGTTGCAGGTCGAGAGGTTGATCTTGCGCTTGCGGCCGAACGGCGTCTCCTTCGGCTCGACGCTGAGGCAGTTGGATTCCACCGAGCAGTCGCCGCAGCCTTCGCAGACGAGGTCGTTGATGTAGGCGAAACGCGCCGGATCCTTGATCGTGCCGCGCTTGCGCCGCCGCCGCTTCTCGGTGGCGCAGGTCTGCTGATAGATCAGCACGGTGACGCCGGGAATTTCGCGCAGCTCGCGCTGCACGGCGTCCATCTCCTCGCGCGGATGGATGGTGACGCCGGCGGGCAAATCCGCCGGTGAGAACTGCGCAGGATCATCCGACACCAGCGCGATCCGCGCGACGCCCTCGGCGCGGACAGAGTGCGCGATCGCCTGCACGCTGACCGGGCCGTCCACCGGCTGGCCTCCGGTCATCGCCACCGCGTCATTGAACAGGATCTTGTAGGTGATGTTGGCCTTGGCGGCGATCGCCTGGCGGATCGCCATCGAGCCGGAGTGATAGTAGGTGCCTTCGCCGAGATTCTGGAACACATGGCTGTTGCCGGTGAATCTTGACGAGGCCGCCCAGTTGACGCCTTCGCCGCCCATCTGGATCAGCGACGAGGTCTCGCGGTCCATCCAGCTCGCCATGAAGTGGCAGCCGATGCCGGCCAGCGCCTTGGAGCCCTCGGGTACCTTGGTCGATGTGTTGTGCGGGCAGCCCGAACAGAAATACGGCGTGCGCGTCGCGCCCGGCACTGCGATCATGCGGTCCTGCTCCGGCCGGAGCGCGGCGACGCGGCGCGCGAGCTGCAATTCCGGAAACATCGGATCGAGCCGCCGCGCCAGCACATCGGCCAGCATCAGCGGCGACAATTCGCCGGTCCAGGAGATCAGCCGCGCGCCGGTTTCGTCATGCTTGCCGACCATCCGTTCCGGCTTGGAGCCGGGATAGTCGTAGAAATACTCCTTGAACTGGCTCTCGATGATGCCGCGCTTCTCCTCGACCACGAGGATCTCGCGCTTGCCCTTCACGAACTCCATCGCGTCGTGCAGCGCCAGCGGCCACACCATGCCGACCTTGTAGATGTCGATGCCGAAGCGGCGGCATGCGGCTTCATCCAGCCCGACCAGCCGCAGCGCCTCCATCAGATCGAGATGCGCCTTGCCCGTGGTGACGATGCCGTAGGTCGCGTCCTTGATGTCGTAGATGTGGCGGTCGATCGGATTGGCTTTCGCAAACGCATAGACCGCGTGCTTCTTGGCCTCCAGCCGCTCCTCGATCTGCGGGCCCGGCAGATCGGGCCAGCGATAATGCAGGCCGCCGGGCGGCGGCACGAAATCCGGCTGCGCGAACACCCGCGGCGGCGCAAGCTCGACCGAGGCGCCGGACTCGACGATCTCCGAGATCGCCTTGAAGCCAACCCACATGCCGGAAAATCGACTGAGCGCGTAGCCATATTCGCCGAATGCGAGATATTCGCCGACATCGGCCGGATGCAGCGTCGGCATGAACCAGCTCATGAAGGCGACGTCGGATTGGTGCGGCATCGAGGACGACACGCAGCCATGATCGTCGCCGGCAACGACCAGCACGCCGCCATGCGGCGAGGAGCCATAGGCATTGCCGTGCTTCAGCGCATCGCCGGAACGATCGACGCCGGGGCCCTTGCCGTACCACAGCCCGAATACGCCATCGACCTTTCGATCCCTCTGCGTCTCGACCTGCTGCGAGCCGAGCACGGCGGTCGCGGCGAGGTCCTCGTTCACCGCGGGCAGGAATTCGATGCGGCTTTCCTTCAGCTGCTCGCCGATCTTCCACAGTTCGAGATCGACGCCGCCGAGCGGCGAGCCGCGATAGCCGGAGATGAAGCCCGCGGTGTTGAGGCCGCTCGCGCGGTCGCGCCGGATCTGGTCGAGCGCGATACGCACGATCGCCTGCGTGCCGGTGAGGAAGACGCGGCCACGCTCGCGGCTGTAGCGCTCGGACAGCTGGTAGGCGTCGAGCAACGGCATCTGGCCCATGACTGACCCCTCCGGGAATCGCAATGTCTGACCGGACAAGGCTACGCCTGAGGGGGTGGTAGGTCTTACCTATCTGTTCGGCCAACGGACCATAATCGGTATATGATTGCTGAAGGATCCGCAATTTGGTAAAATCTACCAAATTGAGGTCGCGCAATGGTCGAAGAACAAGACGAGAAAATTCTCGCCGAACTGCAGAAGGACGGCCGCGCCACCAACCAGCAGCTCGCGGAAACCGTGGGGATGTCGACGTCGGCGTGCTGGCGGCGGGTCCGCGCGCTGGAGGAGGCCGGCGTCATCTCGGGCTATTCGGCGCTCGTCGCGCGCGAGCACGCCGGCTTTGCGACCTCGGCGATCCTGCACGTCTCGCTGGAGCGGCACGACACGAAATTCGTCGACGAGTTCGTCGCGCGGGTGATGCAGCGCCGCGAGGTGCTGGAATGCTTCGCTACAACAGGCGATGCCGATTATCATCTGCGCGTCGTGGTGCGCGACATGGACGCCTACAATAGATTCTTGGACGAGTTCATGTTCCGCATCCCCGGCATCCGCCACGTCCGCACCAACGTGATCCTGAAGGAGATCAAAACCGGCGTGGCGCTGCCGTTTTAGCTTGTCATTCCGGGGCGCGCGAAGCACGAGCCCGGAATCCATTCCTCCACAAGCTATGCGGCTCGATGGATTCCGGGCTCGCCGCTTCGCGTCGCCCCGGAATGACGAGGGGAGAGGGCGCTACGCTTCCGCCGCTTTGGTCCGCATCAGGATCATGAACACCATCACATGGCTGACCAGCAGCAGCGGCACGTAGAGCGCCGGGATATAGATGCCGGCGCCGAACAGGCCGGGATCCGCGTTCTTCGTCGCGCCCATGAAGTAGGCGTTGAGAAGATCCAGCGTGCCCCAGATGTTGAAGAACCAGACGATCGGAATCGCCACCGGCCAGCGCCACGACAGTGCCGCCATCGCGAGCAGCGCGAGCGCTGCCGCGGTCAGATCGCCCCAGCCGACCGAGCTGGCAAACACCGGGTTCACCTCCGGCGACACGAAGCCTGTGACCATGAAGTTCATCCCGAGAAACCGGAAGGCATGAAAGGCCGCAAGCAGCCGGAGCGCCTCATGGCGCGGCCAGGTGCGGAGCGCCGGCCAGACATAGGTCGCGGCCACCACGGCACTGGTCAGAAATGCTCCGGCGACGCTGAGCAAGAATGGAATGTTGAGACTTACTGGCACGGTCGGCTCCCGTCTGACTGTCGATCCGGAGAGGCCGGACCCGGCGATCGGGTCCGGCCTCGGCGAGGCACTCAGGGCCTGACGCTTAAGGCTTGCCGACCAGCAGGCGCAGCGGCAGCAGCGGGCCGACCGCGATGTAGTCGTGGTCCATGATATCCAGCTTGGACAGCGGCAGCCCTTCCATGATCGCGTGTGCCTCGGACGTGTCCTTGGCATCGAGCAGCAGGATGACCCCGCGTCCGTCGGACCGCGAATACCATTCACGAACCTTGCCGCTGAGATAGAGCTGCACGGTCTGCCGGATTTCATCCGGCATCACGGCCATCACCTGTTCGCGGGTGACGCCGGCCTTGACGGTCAGGATCACCATCACGCCGGTGGTGATGGTGGAGGGGGCTTGGGCCTGTGTTTGGGTCTGCGCAAGGGAGGGAGCGGTCATGGAGGTTAAGCCTGTCGAAGTGAGGGTGAGGGCAAGGAGGGTGTGACGGATTGTTTTCATCGGTCGCAGGTCTCCGTTCACGACTGATGTCGTGATGTCGCGTGGAGCAGCGCGCGTCGCGGTGCTGCTGCCTGTGGCTCCGATGTAGGGCGGCTTCCCGTGCGCGACTATTCGCGATAATGTTGACGGGCCATGAAGCAGAACTTCACAGTCAGGCAGGGGGCGCTCGACGGCGTGGAAGCGTTCCTCAGCGTCGCCCAGCACCGCAGCTTTCGTCGCGCGGCGACCGAGCTCGCGGTGACGCCGTCGGCGATCAGCCAGGCGGTGCGCGCGCTCGAGGCGCGCCTCGGCGCCGTGCTGTTCATCCGCACCACCCGCAGCGTCGGCCTCACCGAGGCCGGCGAGCGATTCCTGGCGCGTGCCAGGCCTGCGTTCGAGGAGCTGGTCGCCGCAAGCGGCGCGGCGCGCGAGCTCGGGCAGAAGCCGGCCGGGCTGTTGCGTCTCACCGTGCCGCGCTCGGTGGTGCCGATCCTGCTGGAGCCGCTGATCGCCTCATTCTGCAAGGCCTATCCCGAGATCGAGGTCGAGCTCGCCGCCAGCGAGGAGCTGGTCGACCTCGCGGCCGGAGGTTTCGATGCGGGCATCCGGATGGGCCAGTTCATCAACCCGGACATGATCGCGGTGCGCCTGACCAAACCGTTCCCTTTCGCCGTCGTCGGCAGCCCGGACTATCTCGCGCGCCGTGGCCGGCCCAAACGTCCGGACGATCTGCGCGAACACACGTGCCTCAGGTTGCGGCGATCGAATGGCGGGCTGGCGCCGTGGTCGCTGAACGACAACGGCCGTTCGATCGAGCTTGCCGTCTCCGGCTCCTTCATCGGCCATGATTTCCCGACGCTGGTCGGCGCGGCCATCGAAGGTGTGGGACTGGCGCAAGTCCCCGCGCCGCTGGTCGCTGGCGCCGTGAAGGAGAAAAGGCTGGTCCGCGTGCTGGAGCCATTCGCGACGACAACGCCCGGCGTATTTCTCTACTATCCCGGCCACCGCCAGATCATGCCGAAGCTGCGCGCCTTCATCGACCATGTGAAGAGCAGGTCGGGGGCGGCGCGCTAGCCCGCGGGCCCCATGGGTGCGATTGGCATCCGGCTTTCCCTGCGCCCTCTCTTCTCAGAGCGGCGAAACGAAGAGCAAAGCTCGGACAATTCATATCGCGAGAATGCGAAGCTGCGTCCCCACTCACACTGTCATCGCCCGGCTTGACCGGGCGATTCAGTACGCCGCGGCTTGTCGGCTCAAGCACAGCCGCCTCTGGAAGACTGGATCACCCGCATGCGCGGGTGATGACACCGCGTGGTGTGACACCTTGATCTGTGAACCATCCTCATCGTCGTCCCGGCCTTCGCCGGGACGACATCGAGGACGCGGCGCGCGCGCAGGCTCAGGCCACCCGCCTCACACCCTCTCCTTCACGAACCTGTTCCGCAATGTCCCGATCCCGGTGATGTCGATCTCCACCACGTCACCGTCCTTCAGGTCCGGCGAGGCACCGTCGGTGCCCATCCAGATCACGTCGCCGGGCGACAGCGTGAAGTATTTCGAAAGCTCGACCAGGAAGGGCACGATGCCGAAGATCATCTCGTTGGTGCGGAAGCGGCCGGTCTCCTTGCCGTTGACGCGGATTGCGGTCTCCATGCGGTCGAGATCGACAGCGGTCTCGATCCACGGGCCCATCGGCTTGAAGGTGTCGGCGTTCTTGGCGCGCCACAGCCCGCGGTCGGCCTTCTGCCAGCTGCGCTCGGAGACGTCGTTGCCGATCGTGTAGCCGAACACGCAGTCCATCGCATTGGCTTCGGTGAGGTGCTTGGCTTTCTTGCCGATCACGACGACGAGCTCGCCCTCGTAATGGATCTTCTCGGTCGCGCTCGCCGGGATCACGACGTTCTCGTCATGGGCGATCAGCGCATTCTGGGCGCGGTAGCCGATCTCGGGACGATCAGGGACGTTCGGCACCGTGCCGGCCTTGTCGGCGGCCTCCTTGAGATGCTTCAGATAGTTCAGCCCGACGCAGTAGAAGGTGCGCGGGATCAGCGGCAGCTCGATTTTGACGTTCTTCAGGGCGTGAGTCTTCGCCGTCTTGCTCCATTCACCGAACGGATCGCCATTGACGGTGATGACGGTGTCGCCCTCGACGAGGCCCCAAGACGTGGTGCCCGCGGCGGTGAATTTCAGCCAGCGCATGATGATGTCCTTCTATTCCGCGGCCTGCGCGCGGGTCTTCCAGGCGCCCGCAGCCGGGCGCTTCAGTCCAAGATTCTCGCGCAGCGTGGTGCCGGCGTAGTCCTTGTGGAACAGGCCCCGCTTCTGCAGCTCGGGCACCACGTGATCGACGAAGTCGGCGTAGGAGCCAGGCACATAGCTCGCCGCGATGACGAAGCCGTCGCAGCCGCGGCCTTCGAACATTTCCTCCAGCCGGTCGGCGATCTCCTTCGGGCCGCCGACCATCGCGTCCTGCACCTGGCCGCGGCCGGAGAAGGTGATGAAGTCGCGGGTCGAGGGATTGGTCTTGCCGGAGGTGCGCAGCACGCCGTCGCGGATGCCGAGCATGCCTTGCATGCCCTGCAGCTCCTCGGTGGTCAGCGGCTCGTCGATCGGTTTGGCGCCGAAGTCGAAGTTGAGGCCTTCGGCGAGCAGCGACAGCGCGTCGATCTCGAGCGGCAGCTTCTGGATCACCGCCATCCGGTCCTCGGCCTCGGCCTTGGTCGCGCCGGTGACCGGCGTGATCAGGTTGCAGAGGAACATCTGGTCGGGATCGCGGCCGGCCTTGGCGGCTTCGCCCCGGATCGCGTCATAGCCTTGCTTGGCATTGGCGAGGTTGCGCGCCGCGGTGAAGATCACCTCGCCCCAGCGCCCGGCGAAACGCTGGCCGCGGCCGGAGGCGCCGGCCTGGATCACGACGGGATGGCCCTGCGCCGAGCGCGGCACCGTGAACGGGCCGCGCGAGGTAAAGAACGCGCCCTTGTGATCGAGCCGCTTCACCTTGGCCGGATCGGCGAACCGGCCGCTCTTCTTGTCGATCACCAGCGAGCCGTCTTCCCAGGCATCCCAATGGCCGAGCACCACCTCCATGAACTCGTCGGCGCGGTCGTAGCGCGGATCGTGGTCGAGATGCTGCGCCTTGCCCATGTTGAGCGCTTCGCCGTCATTGACTGACGTCACCACGTTCCAGGCGGCACGGCCGTTTGTCATCAGGTCGAGCGTGGCGAAGCGGCGAGCGACGTCGAACGGCTCGAAATAGGTGGTGGACGCGGTCGAGGCGAGGCCGAGCTTGGTGGTGACCATGCCCATCGTGGTCAGCACCACGATCGGGTCCATCTTCACGCAGCGGATGCCGTATTCGACGGTGTGGGCGTGATCGTTGCCGTAGCGGTCGGGCATTGCGAGGCGATCGTCGAAGAACGCCATGTGGAACTTGCCGCGCTCGAGGATGCGCGCGATCTCCTGGTAGTAGTCCGCCGACATCGAATCGTCGCGCGACTCCGGGTGACGCCAGGAGCTCGGCAGGTTGGTGCAGTTCTGCGCCTGCAAAAAGCCGACCAGCGCCATTTGCCGTGTCATGTCGTTCTCCTGTACCTGAATGCGTCAGCGAAGATCGAGGTCGTCGGTCAGCTTGTAGTCGGCGGCGAGCGCCTTGAGCTTGTCCCAGGTCGCATCCTCGATCTCGATGCCGTTCTTGCGCCGTTCGACTTCGCGCAGATGTTCGACCTCGCCGGGATAGAACACGCCGCGGCTCCCTTCCGAGGGCGGCGTCGATTTCAAGTAGCTGGCGAAATCGGCGACTTCGCGTCTGAAATCCTGCAAGGGACGGAACGCCGCGACATTGAACACCGCCATGAAGCAGCCGTCGTTGTGACGGCCGGTCGGCTCGACCCCGAAGCCGAGGCCGGTCAGCAGGCCGCACAGCACCTCGACCATCGCGGCAAGGCCCGAGCCCTTGTAGCCTTCGCTGCCGCCGAGCGGCAGCAGCGCGCCACCCTTGCGGTAGTCCTTTGGGTCAGTGGTGTCGCGCCCTTCGGCGTCGATGATCCAGCCCTTCGGGATGCTCTCGCCGCGCGCCACCGCGAGCTGGATCTTGCCGGCCGCGACCGCCGAGGTCGCCATGTCGAGATAGAACGGTGCCTCGAGATCGGACGGCACGGCGATCGAGAGCGGGTTGGTGCCGAGCCGGGCCTCGCGGCCGCCGAACGGCGCGACATGTTTCGGCGAGCGGCCGGAATCGGCGGCCGCGATCCCGATCATGCCTTCGCGCATCGCCATCAGCGGGTAATGCGCCAGCCGGCCGACATGGCTCTGCCGGAACACGGTGCAGGCCGCGACATTGGCGGTCTTCGCCTTGTTGATGGTCATCTCCATCGCCTTGGCGTTGACGTGGAAGCCGAACCCCCAATGACCGTCGATCACGGTCGTGGTCGGCGTCTCCTGCACCACGGTCCATTTCGCGCCGGGGACGATATGGCCGGCCTTGATGCGGTCGATATAGGTCGGGATCGCGATCACGCCGTGGGAGTCATGGCCGGCGAGGTTGGCGTTGACGCAGCCGGAGGCGACCGCGTTGGCCTCCTCCTCCGATGCGCCGGCGCCCCGGAGCAGCGCCGCGCCGATGCGCGTGAGACGGTCGGCATGGACGATCGGCATGGGATTTTCCTCGCGGTCCGCCCGCGTGATGCGCGGGTCTTGCTTGCTGTTATCAGGCTCATGCTCTCAAAGCGCAGGGCGCCGAGCAAGGGGCGGAAAATCCGGTCCGCCATACCGCCAGCAGGGTGCTCCGGGCCAGGATTTCACCGAATGGAACGAGCGCGGTCGCGCCGCGGAATTTGGCGGCTCCGGCGGCGCAAGCCGGGCGGCGATCCGCGCCCCGCACCTCTCCGCCTCAGGCTGGCACACAGGCGTCCGTATTATCCCGGAAAACCGCCACCGGGATTCGTCAGCCGTTTACTTTGTCTCACAACTTGCCGGATACACTAACCATCACTTAGGCCTCTCGCGGGCAATGTTCCCCGGCAGATTGAAGGGGGTGGCCCTGGGGCCTTCAGGGATCGTGCAGTCCAGCATCGGGCGTACATTCGCGGCGTTGAATGCCACCAACGAAGCGATCCTGTACGCGAAATCACCAGAAGAGTTGTACGGGAAGGTCTGCGAAGCCGCGTTCTCGAGCGGGAGCTTCCTGGCCGCGACCGTCTTTTTGCTGGAGCCGGATACCGGTCGGCTGACTTTCGCCGCCGGTTGCGGCGACGATGTCGCGCGCCTGCGCAGCATCAGGATTTCCACCCTCGCCAACATTCCGGAAGGGGAAGGCGTCGCCGGGCGGGCGTTCCGCGATCAGAGCGCTAGCGTCAGCAACGACTATATCAATGATGCCCGTTCGGCGGCCTGGCGCAGCGGCCTCGCAGCGGCTGGCGTCGGTGCGGCGGCGGCGATGCCGCTGGTCTGCAACGGACAGAGTGTCGGCGTCTTCATGGTGACCCGGCGCGAGATCGACTCGCTCAGCGAGGAGATCGTGTCGCTGCTGGAGCGCATCGCGGCGAACGTGTCCTTTGCGCTCGACAATTTCGACCATGAGGCGTCGCGCAAGAGCGGCGAGCGGGCGATGCGCCGGCTCAACCGCATGTTCGGCGCCATCAGCGCAACCAACGAGGCGATCCTTCGCGCCAAGACCGAGCACGATCTCTATCAGCGGGTGTGCGACGCCGCGGTGTTTAGCGGCAAATCCTTCGCCACGGTGGTGCTGCTGGCCGAGCCCGACACGCACTGGCTCGAGCCTGTCGCCGGCACCGGCGAGGCGCTCGACCTGATCACGCAGACGCGGTTTTCGACCGATCCGGACAATCTCTACGGCAAGGGGATCTGCGGCGAGGCGTTCCGGACCAAACGGCCGTGCATCGAGCACGACATTCCGATATCGACCGGCGCCTCGCAGGCGCAAGCCGGTGAGAGCGGTCTGATGGCCTGCGTCGCGCTGCCGCTCACCCGGTTCGGCAAGAGCATCGGCGTCCTGATCTTCTTCATCGGCAATTCCTGGGCCCGCGACGAGGAGATCATCGCGCTGCTGGCGGGCATCGCCGAGAACGTCTCGGTTGCGCTCGACACGTTCGGCCGCGCCACCGAGAAGGCCAAGGCCGATGCCGAACGCGAGCGGCTGTCGCGGATGTTCGCGGCGCTGAGCGCGACCAACGAGGCGATCATGCGCGCGCGGTCGCGGCTCGAGATGTTCGAGCTGGTCTGCGCCGCGGCGGCGCATGGCGGCGGGTTCAATTCGACCAGTATCCTGATCGCGAAACCCGGCGACGACTTCCTGGAGATGATGGCGGTGGCGGGGCCGACCGCCGAGAATGCGCGCCGCCTCAACGTCTCGCGCAGCGAGGCGCGTCCCGAAGGGCGCGGCGTTTGCGGCAGGGCGTTCCGCTCCCGGCGCGCCTGCATCGACAACGATTTTCTCGGCGACGTCGCCAACAACCCGTTCCGCGATATCATCGACCGCGAGGATGCGCGATCGGGCGCGGCGTTTCCGTTGATCGTCGACGACGAGCCGGTCGGCGTGATGCTGTTCATCTCGGCCAAGCGCAACACCTTCTCGGCCGAGTTCGCCGAGCTGCTGCAGCGGCTCGCCGACAACGTCGCCTATGCGCTCGGCAGTTTCGATCGCGCCGACGAGAAGGCGCGCACCGAGGAGCAGAAGGAACGGCTGAGGCGGATGTTCGCGGCGCTGAGCGCGACCAACGAGGCCATCATGCGGGCGAAGTCCCGCGCCGAGCTGTTCGATCTGGTCTGCGATGCCGCCGCGGTCGGCGGCCAGTTCATCTCGGCCACCATCAGGCTAGTGCGGCCGGGCGAGGTCTTCCTGGAGAACGTGGCTGCTTCCGGCCCCGACCGGGTACGGGCCCGCGAAGTCCAGTTGTCGGCCGACGCGACGCGTCCGGAGGGACAGACGCTGACCGGCGTTGCGGTTCGCACCCGCAGGCCCTGCATCAGCAACGATTACCTCAGCGACTTCGGCCCCGAGTCGCATGTCTATCCGGCCGTGCGCGACAGCGGCAGCAAGTCCGGCGCGGCCCTGCCGCTGCTCAAGAACGGCGAGGCGATCGGCGCGCTGGTGTTCCTCTCCGGCGAGTTCAACACCTTCAGTCCGGAGATGATGGCGCTGCTGCAGCGGCTCACCGAGAACGTGTCGTTCGCGCTGGCCAATTTCGACCGCGCCGACGAGAAGGCCCGGGCCGACGAGCAGAAGGAGCGGCTATCGCGAATGTTCGCGGCACTGAGCGCGACCAACGAGGCGATCATGCGGGCGAAGTCCCGCGCCGAACTCTATCAACTGGTCTGCGAAGCGGCAGCGACCGGCGGCAAGTTCACCTCGACCACCATCGCGCTGGCCCAGCCCGGCAGCGAGTATCTCCGCATCGTCGCGATCGCAGGCCCGGCAGCCGACGGGGCGAGCCAGGTGACGCTCTCGACCAGTGACGCGCACCCCGAGGGGCGCGGCGCCTGCGGCAGGGCGTTCCGGTCCGGCAAGGCCTGCATCATCAACGACTATTTCGCCGATACCGGTACCGCGGCGTTCCATGAGCGCGCGCGCCGCGATGGAACGCAGTCCGGTGCCTCGTTTCCGCTGATCGTCAGTGGGGAGGTCGTCGGCGTCATGATCTTCGTCGCGATCGAGAAGGATACGTTCACGCCTGAGTTCGCCGAGCTGCTGCAGCGGCTCGCCGACAATCTGGCGTTCGCGCTCGAAAGCTTCGATCGCGCCGACGAGAAGCACAAGGCCGACGAGCGGATCGAATATCTCGCCTCGCATGACAGCCTGACCAATCTGCCGAACCGCGAGACCTTCAACGAGATGCTGCGTCACGCGATCTCGGCGGCGGACCGCCATCGCCGGCAGCTCGCGGTGCTGTTCATCGATCTCGACCGCTTCAAGGTGATCAACGATTCGCTTGGCCACGACGCCGGCGACATGCTGCTGGTGGCGATCGCCGATCGGCTGCGCGGATCGTTGCGCGCGAGCGACGTGGTGGCGCGGCTCGGCGGCGACGAGTTCGTGGTCATCCTGGACGACACCGCCGAACGTCACGACGTCGAGCGCATCGCCGGCGATCTCCTGGTCGCACTCAGCCAGCCGATGCAGCTCAGCGGGCACGAGTGCCACACCACGGCCTCGATCGGCATTGCGACCTATCCGACCGACGGCTCCGACGTGCAGACGCTCACCAAGAATGCCGACATGGCGATGTATCTCGCCAAGGAGGACGGCAAGAACGGCTTCCGTTTCTTCTCCAACGAGGTCAGGGCGCAGTCGATCGAGCGCCTGACGATGGAAAGCGCGCTGCGCCGCGCGCTGGAGCGCGACCAGTTCACGCTCGAATATCAGCCCAAGGTCGACATGGCGAGCGGACAGATCAGCGGCGTCGAAGCGCTGCTGCGCTGGACCCATCCCGAGCTCGGCAAGGTCTCGCCGGGGCAGTTCATTCCGCTCGCCGAGGAGATCGGTCTGATCGTGCCGATCGGCCGCTGGGTGCTGAAGGAAGCCTGCGCGCAGAACATGGCGTGGCAGCACCGCGGTCTCAAGGCGGTGACGATGGCGGTCAACCTTTCGCCGCGGCAGTTCGGCGATCCGAACCTGCTCGACGACATCGACGAGGCGCTGGCGGCGAGCGGCATGTCGCCGGCGCTGCTGCAGCTCGAGGTCACCGAGAGCATGGTGATGCGCAACGTGACACGCGCGGTCCGCGTGCTCGACGCGATCCAGCACCGGGGCATTCGCCTTGCGATCGACGATTTCGGCACCGGCTATTCGTCGATGTCGCTGATGAAGCAGTTCCCGATCGACACCATCAAGATCGATCGCTCCTTCGTGCGCGATCTGCCTGATGATTCCGAGGACGTCGCGATTGCGCAGGCGATCATCAGCATGGGCAAGGCGCTCGGCATGACCATCGTGGCCGAGGGCGTCGAGACCTCCGAGCAGCAGGAGTTCCTGCGCGCACATGCCTGCGACGAGATGCAGGGCTTCCTGTTCAGCCGGCCGCTGCCGCCGCGCGATCTCGCCGAGTTGTTGAAGACATCGCCGGTGCTGACGTCGCCACCGTTGCAGCCGTTGCTGGACGACGAGGCGATCGGCGAGGCCGGGCCGGATCTAGGGCGGAAACGCGCTGTCGTCTGACGGTTGCACGGGCAGGTCGCGGACATCGGAATCGGTGGATGCGATCAAGCGCGAGAAATCGTAGGGCCAGGAAGGTATCGCCTGGCCGGCCAGGGTCTGGCGCAGCGCCGCCGACGCCTCCGCAAAACTCGCCCCGTCGGGCAGGCGGAACCGGCGGCACCAATTGGACGGCAGCGGTTCGGCGGCATTGCGCATCTCGAATGCCGGTCCCCACCACCACGCCGGCGCCGGCGGCCGTTCCGGTTCGGCAATGGCGCGCCAGCGCGCGAACTCGTCGGCGATGCGGGCAAATTGCAGCTTGGCGGCGGGATGCATCGAAGGTCCTTCCTTGAGCTGCGATGATAGCATCGCATGGACCTTACGCAACGCGGCTACTTCTGTTCCACCTCGGTCGCGGTGGCCGGGCCTTCGCCCATGATCAGCAGCACGGCGTCCTCGTCCTTGGCGCCGTCCCAATGCACCTGCTTGCCGAAATGGGTGACGAAGCTTCCGGCCGGCATCGCTACGGTGCCGTGCTCGGGATCGAATTTCGGACCCGAGCCGACCCACCAGGTGCCCTTCAGCACCACGATGTACCGGTCGTTGGGATGGAAGTGCGGACGGCTGAAGTGATTGCCCTTGGTCCATTTGGTGTAGACCATGTAGAAGCCGGGCTTCGAGGGATCGCCGACCACCACGGCATTCTGCGCGCCGCGCGCGTCGACCGGGCTCCATGGAATCTGGTCCGGCAGCTTGTAGGTGACGGCGGCCGGATTGAGCTCTGCCGCGGAGCTGACGCTCAGCGTGCCGGCAACGGCCAGCGGCATCAGGAGGTATCGCCAGGACCGGTTCAACGCCGTCATCGTATCCTCCCACGTCAATTCGTTCGGGCGACTGCCGCGCCCGTATGTCGCGTGATGCTAGTCGCTCTCGCTTGCGTCGGACAAGTCGCGCTCGCGCATGTCTGCCCTCAAGATTGCGGCATCGGGCCGTGACACAACGCAGTTGCAGTATGAAAAACGCATTTACGCCGCTGCAGACGATGATAGGTTGCGCGCCAACCAAAAGACGGGAGGATAACCTTGAAGAAGCAACTGTCGATACTGGCGGCGGGACTTATGATCGGTGCGGCCGCGCTGCAATTTTCCACCACCGCATCGGGCGATGACGGCTGGGTCACGCTGCTCGACAGCTCCAAGCAGGGCGACTGGGACGAGGTCGGCAAGGCCAATTGGGCGATGAAGGACGGCGCGCTGGTCGCCGACAAGCTCGACGGCAAGGATCTCTCCTATCTCGTCAGCAAGACCCAATACAAGGATTTCCAGATCAGGGCGGAGTTCTGGACCGACGAGGATGCCAACAGCGGCGTCTTCATCCGCTGCGAAGGCAACAAGGTGATCGACTCCAAGGTCTGCTACGAGGTCAACATCTTCGACAAGCGGCCCGATCCAACCTACGGCACCGGCGCGATCGTCGACGTCGGCAAGGTCGATCCGATGCCGAAGGCGGCCGGCAAGTGGAACGTCTACGAGATCACGGCGCAGGGGCCGCATTTCGTCGTGACGCTGAATGGCCAGAAGACCGTCGACGCGCAGGATTCCAAGCACGCCAGCGGCTACGTCGCGCTCCAATATGGTTCCGGCGTGGTCAAGTTCCGCAAGGTGCAGATCAAGCCGCTCTGACGGCGTACGTCGAGGAGAGCCCGGTCGCGCCGCGGCCGGGCTTGATCGCCTGTCATGTGCTATCCGCCGGAGGCCTTCAGGTCGTCGCCTTGCGTGCGCAAATGATGACCGATCACGAGCCCGGTCAGGCACAGCAACAGCCCGAGCGCCGGCGGCGCAAACAGCGCCTCCTCCTGGAAGATGCCGTTCACCAGCACGACCATCGTGCCGAACGCAGCGAGCCCCTGGATGAGGATTCCGGACGAGGCGTAGAGGCGCCAGGCCTTCAGCGCCACCGCAAAGAAGAAGCCGAGCGGCACCACTGCACCGATGCCCATCTGGTAGAGCAGGACGCCGACGGCGCTCTCCACCGCGCCGTCCATCGTGCCGGCCGCTTGCGCGGCGTCCCAGTCGATCGAGAAGTAACCTTCGGAGAGATTGCCGCCGACGCCGAGGCCACGGCCGATCGGATTGTGCAGGAATCCATCCCAGCCGCCCATGAAGCCGATCACGTGAAAGTCACCGATCTGGAGTCCGATGTGGATCGCCGCGATGGCGTACCCTAGGAGTCCGATCAGCGCGACGGCAAGGGTGATGGTGGCGCCGAGCAGCCAGGTCGCCGTCCAGGCCAGGGCCACGAAGATGACCAGGATGAGCGCGCCCTTCACGCTGCAGAAGATCAGCAACGGGATCGCGATCAGCGCCAGCCAGCGATATCCGGCCGCGAACAGGAACAGGATGGAAAAGGCGATCCCGTAGCCGAAGCTGATCGGGCTCATGTTCGGTCCGAAGATGCGCAGGATCGACGACAGTCCGAGATCCTCGAACAGCGGGCTGTTGAGAAAGCTGAAACGGAAGCGGTCGATCAGATCCACCGGGACATTTCCGGTTTGGCGCATCTGGGCTTCCCAGGCTCCGGAGCGGGTCGCCTTCAGCTCGTCGAAGTGCCAGAACGTGTAGCCATTGGTGATCTCGAGCCAGAAATCGCGAAACAGCAGTTCGACATAGCCGCAGACGATCAGCAGCGTGGCGACGGTCACCAGGAACGGCGTGATGCGAATCTCGAAGGTTGCGGCGGTCAGCAGCGACAGCTGAAACAGGAACAGCGGAAACGCAATGTTGCGCAGATAGACGAGGGCTGCATGCGGGTCCTGCGTGGCGCCGAGCAGGAAATAGGCTCCCACGACCGCGAGGGTCATCAGCCCCCAATTCATGATCCGGTCGATGCCGGGCGAATGCTTGCGCTCGCGCAGCACATACAGCGCCAGCGTCACCAGCCACATCACCGCGCAGATCAGGAAATTGTAGCCCTTGACGAAATCCATCTCCTGCTCGGTCGTGATGTAGGACGACAGGATCGAGACGAACAGATTCTGGAAGAAGATGATGAAGATGGCGATCGACGGCGCATAGGCCGGCGCCGCGAGCACGATGGCGCAACCGATCAGGCCTTCGACGGCGATCGCGAGCCCTGCATTGGCCGCCTGCATGATCGGCGCGAAAGCGATCGATGCCACGGCGATGCCGAGCGCAGGAACGAGGTCGCCGGCCAACAGCGGCCGCGGGGCTATGTCTGCTCGCACAGGCTCTGACCTAAATGACCGGATGGGTGGCGTGCCACACCCGCATCGCCGATCTAGCCGCGCATTGTGTAAGAACCGGTTAACCAGATGGGTCAGCGCGGCCCGAGCAGCGCCCTCAGCACGTCGCGGTCGGCCTTGCCGGTGACGGCGTCGGCCAGGCCAAAGCCCTGTGACAGTTCCCAATGGGTCCAGCCCCAGCACTGCTGCCGGGCGTAGGCCGTGACGCCGGCGAGCCAGCGTAACCGGCTGTCGCGCGGCGCCCCGGCCTTCAGCACCCCGAACTCATTGATGATGATCGGACGGGAATATTGCCGCTGCCAGGCGGCCGCGGGCTCGAGCCATTGGTCGATGCCGCGGCCCGGGATGGCGCGGTCGACCATCGCAAGCGCCTTGGGCCTGTTCAGCGCGGTCAGCTGCTCCCGCAATTGTTGAACCTTCGGGTCGTCGGCACGGATCGGAAAGGGCAATCCGACGACGTCGTGAAGCGGCTCGCTCCGATCCCAATGGGCCTGATGGGTGAACACCATCGGATCGTAGAAGTGGATGGCATAGACGACATTCGGATCGTCGAGCGGCGCGAAGCCCGGCAGCGAGTCCGCACGTTGCCAATTGACCGGACCCGTGATCAGCGTGGTCTGCGGCAGCAATTGGCGAATGAAGCCGGCCAGTTCCCGGACTTCGCCCTGCCACTGCGCGGCATCGACCTCCGGTTCGTTCAGCAGTTCCGCAAACACGCGATCGGAGGGATAGCGCTGCATGACCTGCGCGAGTGCGGTCCAGGCGCTCTTCATTTCGGTCATGGCGCCGGGCGGATCGTCCTTGTGCAGCGGGTTGAAGTGCTGGCCCGAATGCAGGTCGATCGATACGGCATAGCCGAGTGCGAGGAGGGTCTGCAGCGCGGCATCGACGGTTTGCAGCCGGCTGTCGATCTCCGCCTTGGTGGCGAAGCGCGGCATGACGAAGTCGGCCGGCACCGGCAGCCGGATGTGGGTCAGGCCGGCCTTGCGCAATTCGAGCAGCAGGCCGCGCGGCGGCGCCGACCGCGGATCGACGATCCAGCCGTCGGCGTTGACGCCGCGTGACAAGGCCTTGATCCGGTCCGCCGGGACGCCTTCGATCAGGGCAGGGCAGGCCCGCGCAGCGACGGACAGCAGAATGGATGCGGCGGCGACGATGGCGGGGATCGATGGCCGGGCCATTGGAAGATCAACTCGCGATCAATGTTGCAGCGGCGACGCCGAATGCGGCGCAGCTGGCGCGTCGCTCACGCATACTGCCTGTCGTGCTGCTGACCTGCGACGGTGGACAGCAGTTCGTTGAGCACCACACCGGCAAGCTTGCGCTCGGCGCCACCGAGCGCGCTGATGATGTCTTCCATCGACGCGTTGATGTCGCGATCCAGCGGCAGTGCCGCGATCAGCCCGTCGGCCAAGTCGAACAGCCGCCGTTCGTCCGCACCCCACGGCATCGGCGGGCCGTCGAGGATCACGAGGTCGTGGCCGCCGGCGGAGCGCGCCTGCACGATCGCCTTCTGGATCGCCTCGCTGGCCTTGGCGGGATTGCCCTTGATCGCCGGCAGGATCGCAATGCCGTTTGCGGTGTTGATGGCGCGGGACGCCTTGCTGCCGATCGTGAGCCAGTCGAGCCGGCTCGGGCTGCTCTGGATCGGATGCGCAACCCTGTCGGTCAGGGCGTGGACGGTTGCATCGGCGTCGATCAGCAGGACGCGCGCGCCATCGCGCGCGGCGACGAGCGCGATGTTGAGCGCAACCACGCTGCGATCGGGATCGTCGGCGGTGCCGATCACGGCCAGTACAGGGACGGCCTCGGGGGCGGCGCCCGTCGCCAGCGCCGCATGGATCTGCCGCATCGTGTTGGAGAACGGCCCCAGGGCCGAACTGGTCCGCAGCGTCGGCCAGCCGAACCGCGTGACGTCGGCGGGATTGTCGCCGGTCAGGATTCCGCCAAGCGTGCGCATGACATCGGATTCCTGCAGCTCGGCGATCAGCGGCTTCTCGATCACGGGCTTGTCGATGAGAGCGGCAGCCGGCTGGATCGGGGGTGATGGCTGCACCGGCGGCCTGGCCTTGGCGATGACGGGCTGCCGCTCCGGTGCGGCGTCCTGCTTCGGCTGGATCTGGGGGCGGATCGGATCGGCGCCGGGCGCCAGCTGGCTGGCCGCAACGATCCACGCCGCGGCGGCGAGGCCACCAAACATGAACCCGATCATCGCGAGCAGGCTCATCGGCGGCGGGAAGGTGCGCAGCTGCGGGATCGTCGCATCGCCGATCACGCGCGCGCTCGAGGTGTTGAGGCTCTCCTGCTCCTCGGTCTCGCGCGAGCGCTTGAGGAAGGACTGATAGACGTCGCGGCTGGCATCGACCTCGCGCTCGAGCTCGCGCAGCCGAACCGATGCCTGGCTCATCTGCACGCTCTGGTGCTTCTGAACGTCGAGCGCCTTGTTGAGCGAGGCTTCATAGTCGCGCGCCCGGGTCAGATCGTTCTTGGCGGATACCGCAAAGCGGTCGATCTCTTCCTTGATGGTCCGGCGCAGGTCCTCGACCTGTTGCTCGACCTGGCGCAGCGCCGGATGGCGCGGCCCGAGCTCGCCCTGCAGCTCGGCCTGCCGCTTCTTGGCATCGGCATA
This sequence comes from Bradyrhizobium sp. B120, assembly GCF_049075665.1. NCBI lineage: Bacteria > Pseudomonadati > Pseudomonadota > Alphaproteobacteria > Hyphomicrobiales > Nitrobacteraceae > Bradyrhizobium > Bradyrhizobium sp. B120. Next base: position 1,313,483 of record NZ_CP185242.1, read on the forward strand.
TTGCGAGCGCAGATTGGCGATGGTCGGCGACTGCAGCGCTTCGGCGGTCGCGCCCGCGTCCGTCGACCCGCGACGGCTGGCTTCGATCTGGTCATACTTGGCCTGCGCATCGAGCGTGAGCGCCCGCGCCGCGGCCAGCCGCTGGTTGCCGACCGAGAGCTGCTGGTCGGTGAGCAGATTGTCCTGCGAGCCGACGAAGTTGTTCTGCGCCTTGTAGGTCGCAAGCGCCTCTTCGGCGTTGCGCAGGCGCTGCTGCAGCTCCTTCAGCCGGCCGGACAGGTCGCGGGTGGCGCGCCGCGCGGCCTCGGCCTGCGACTGCTTGGACTCGGTGAGATAGGCCTTGGCGATGGCGTTGGCGAGCATCGCCGCCTTGACCGGATCGTGCGACCACACCTCGATGTCGACGATGAAGGTGCGATCGGTCTTCTTGACGTTGATATGCCGGTTCAGCGTGTCGAGCGTCGTCATCTCGATCTGCTGTTGCTGTTCCGCCGTGGTTCGCGGCTCGATGCCGAACAGGCCGAGCAGCGAGGCGAGCAGGCCCGTGCTCGCGGCGCCACCGCCAAACTCGGGATCTTTCACCAGGTTGGTGTCGCGCATCACCTGCAGCAGCACATTGTTTGACGTGATCAGGCGCGACTGGCTCTCGACCACCATCGCGAGGCCGGAGACGTCCTGGGCGCGGGGGGTCAACTCGCGCTCGACCAGCTGCAGCTCGCGCGGGTCGACATAGAGCTGGGCGCCCGCGGTATATTTCGGTGTCAGGCCCTTGCCGATCGCGACCGCGATGCAGGCGCAGAGCAGCGCGACTGAGACGATTGCGACCTTGCGCGCCCACAGCAGCCGCACCAGCTCGAGCACGTTGAAGCCGGCCGGGATTGCGCCCCGGCGCGGCTCCGGTTTGGCCCGATCAATCGGCTGGTCATAGCTAAGCATCGACCCCAGCTTCCGTCTGAATGGCCGCACGCATCGGCTGAGGAGCGCTGTTTCGGGCCACGCAACGCGCACGCGACGACGCGGAGGCGCAACACGAAAAATTAACCATACTCATTCGCCGACTATTCACCAGAAAGGCAAACAAAGGGTTTAAGCGCGGGCGCATCGGAACGCCTCCGCCATCGTCAGCACCGGGACATTGCGCCGCGCCGCCGCCTCCAGCGCGTAGGTCATCAGCTCAGGCGTGCAGCCATAGAGGCTCGGCGCCTCGGCGACGTCGTGGCTGTAGAAAATTAACCAGCCGTTGATGTTTGCCGTCTCGGCGAAGGCCATGTCGATCCGGTCGCGGGACATCTGGCGGTCGATCAGCGGCATGGCGCGGAGGAATTGCAGGTCGACCTCGCCGCTGTTCACGCCGGGCACAATGCTGCGGCAGGTGCGGAATTCGGACCGCAACTGGTGTTTGCGCGCGTAGGAGCCGTAGCCGAACGGGTAGGCGAAGCTCTCGACCGGCATGGTCGGATCGAGCGAATGGAAATAGGTCCGGTTGCGCGCGATCTCCGCGGCCAGCGAGGTCTCGTCGAGATCGCAGGCGCGGCGGTGCGAGAACGTGTGGCAGCCGACCTCATGGCCACGGCGATGCAGCGAGATGACGTCGTCGGCACTGCCGGTGGTCCAGTCCGGTGCGTCCAGTCCAACCAGTCCGCCCGACACGTAGAACGTGCCGCGGGCGCCGTAGGATTCCAGAATGTCGGCGCCGAACGTCGCCGCGCTCTTCGGCAGATCGTCAAAGGTGAAGGTGACCATCGGCGTGGCATTGTTCAGGCGAAAACGCTCGACCTGCACATGCATCGCCAGCCGGTGGCTGACCTTGACCCTGGCTTCCGACCACAATGCGTTCATGAGCCGAGCTTCCGCAAGATCACGTGGTAATCGCCGTGCCGGACGTCGATCTTGCCCGGCAGCAACGCGTTGATCGTCTTCGCGCCCGCGTCGATCATCGCGGCCAGCAGCGGCTTGCGCCGGCGCATCTCGGGATAGCGCGGGCTCTCGTACTTCTTCCGGTAGATGACCTGCAATCCGCGGCCGGCCGCGAACGCTTCGAGGTTGCCGAGGGTTACCAGCGGATGGAAATGGGTCGGGAACGGCGCCTCGCCCGGCAGTCCGGCGTGCTTCTCGCCGCGCACATGGCGGTAAAACCAGACGTGAAACCAGTGCGGGGAGTATTTCGTGACGACGCCCGACAGCGACTTCGGGTTCGGTGCGCCGATCAAGAGCAGCCCGTTCGGCTTCAGCGCCTCGCAGAACCCGCTCAGCACGGCCTCCACATCGGGGATGTGCTCGATGACGTTGTAGCAGATGATCAGGTCGAAACGCTGCGGCGGGAAGCGATGGGTCTGGATGTCGCCGAGGATGGCTTCCTGCGCATAGCTGTTGTTGCGGATCTGATCGGCGTCGATGTCGACGACGGTCACGTGCGAACGCCGCAGCACGCCGAGCGGCAGATAGCTGGTCGAGCCGCCGCCGGCCTCGTAAATCGAGAGCGGACCGGACGGCAGCCGGGCCTCGAGGATGCTGTGAACCGTGAGCAGGCTCTGCTTGGCTTCGCCGGGCGGCAAGGCCAGCAGCGATTCCGGATGGATTTCAGCGGGGACGGGCATCGAGAGTTCGGTGAGCGGGGCGGGGCGCGTAGCAAGCGCGAGGGATCTGTTCATCGGCTCATCCAACGTTGCTGTTTGCGGATCTGGTGTGGAACATGACAAGGCCCCGCTTCAGCCGGCCGCGCAGGCGCGCGATGTCGAACAGCCAGCAGAGCGCGGCGTAGACGACGAGCCCTGCTCCGATCAGCACGATGCTGGCGGGGAGATCGGCGAGGTTGAGAGCGCGGTCGAACGCGCCGACGGTGAGCGCCATCGCGAGCGCGGCGATCGCGATCAGTGCGAGCCGGCCGAGCGGGATCGGAATCCGGAAAGCGAAGCGGCTCAGGATCAGGGCGCAGACGAAGCCCATGATGTCGGCGCCGAGCCGAGCCCAGGCCGCGCCGATGGTGCCGTAAAGGCTGACCAGGACGTAGGACAGGATCACATTCGCGGCGATGATCGAGGCGGTGTTGATCAGGTAGAAGGAGTTGCGTCCCGACAGGAGGAAGCTCGCATGCAGATATTGCTGCGTCAGCACCTGGAACAGCACGGCGATCGCGACGATAGGCATGATCTCGCTTGCAACCGCGCGGAAATCGGCGCCGAGGATGATGTTGGCGACATGCGGGGCGATCAACGCGAAGCCGAGACAGGCCGGCAACGTGACGCCGGCAAGCAGCTCGAGGCAATCGGCGAGATGGGTCCTGACCGCGGCGTCGCCTTGCCGGGCATGGATCTGCACGGCCATCGGAAAGAACGCCGCGGCCATGCTCATCGCCGGCATCATCAGGGTCTGGCGCACCAGGTCGAGCGCGGCGACATATTTGCCGGCGTCGGCCGCGCCGACCAGGTTCGCGATCATGAAGCGATCGGTCACGCTCGAGATCGCGAGCAGCGTCAGCGACAAGGTCAGCGGCAGGCCGGTGCGGGCGAGCGAGCGCAGGTCGGCACGGTCGAAATTGACGACGGTGCCGTGCCATGCGCTGCGCGATTGCACGAGCACGGCGACGAGATAGGCCGTGGAGGCCGCGAGCAGCAGCAGCACGCCGGTCGGGCTGACCAGCGCAACCACGACACCGAGCCCGAGCAGGGCGGCCGCGCGGACCAGCGTTGCCTTCATGACCGAGAGCGCCTTCAGCCGTGCACGCAGCAGATCCTGTGTCAGCTCGAAGAGGCCGATCGCAATGGCGAGAACCACGGCCGCAAGCGCGGCAGCGCCATCGAGGCCGACGAAGCGGGCCAGCAGATAGGCGATCGGCGCCGTGAGGCAGCAGATCAGGTAACCCGACACGACCAGGCCGCGGACGTCGGTGCCGTCATTGCGGGCGTGGCCGCTCAGGATCAGGTTGCGAAACCACCCGACCAGAAAGACCGATATGACCGAGGCGAATCCGACACCGAGCAGATAGATGCCATAGTCATGCGGCGCGAACAGCCGCGTGAAGATGAATACACTGAGCAGTCCAAGCAGCGCCGAGAGCACGTTGGCGGTCAGGTTGATGCTGGCCTGTCCGATCAGCATGATGCGGCGAGCTCCGAGAGCCTTGTTGCCGCCGACGACGCCAGGATCACGTCGCTCTCGGCCACGACCTCACGAATCGTCGCGACCGGCGTTCCTGAGAACGATGCGATCGAGAACGCGACGTCGTCCCGGTTGGCGCGTAGCAGCAGCCGGGTGAGCTCGTCTTTGCTCAGGGTCGGATCGTCCCAGTAGCTGACGCATGGCGTCTTCGGCACGTCGGAGTGACGCAGCGCGGCGGACTCGTCGTTCTCGACGAAAAAGCCGTACAGCAGATACTCGGAGAACTCGCGGGTCCGGCACAGCGCCTCGATCCAGCTCATCCCGGAGACGGCCTCGATGCGCTCAGTGAGCGCGCGCGTGGTCTGCTTGTCCCAGAAGATGATGTGCCCGATGAAGTCCGGCGCCGGGAAAGGCGGCGTCGGCAGCCCGATCAACTGGTGGCTGGTCTCGAGCCAGCGCGAATGGCGCGGCTGGTCGGCGGTGACGGCATCGGCCATTTTCAGCAGCGGGATCGTGTTCGGATACTGGAAGCGCGAAAGATCGAAATCGCGGAAGAACACGATGTCGGAATCCAGGATGCAGAACCGCTCATAGGGCAACGCGATCGTCGCCGCGATCTTCAGGATCTGCTGCACGTGCCAGCCGTTCACCGGCTTGGCGCGCAGCGACCACCAGAACTGGCGGCGCTTGCGCTGGATCATGCGCGGCAGCGGCCGCAGCCAGTCGGGCAGGAAGGAGGAGGCCGGAATGATGATGCGACGCTCGCTGGCCAGCGGCGCGAACAGCGGCAGGTCGCAATCCGGCACCAGCAGATAATGCCTGGTGAAGGACGTGACGTGACGATCCACGCTCTCGCACAGCAGCGTGCAGATTTCCAGATCGCGCCCGTAGGTCGGGGTCAGCAACGCGACAGGGTTCATCTCGTAACTCTCTCCGGCGACACCGTTTCACGGCGGTACATCGTGGCCGCCGGACTTTGTCCTGAACCCCAGTTCAGCAAGATCGGTGCCGGAGAGATTTGATGACCCTATCGACGGCGTTGATGGTTAACGATTGCCAAATGACGGCCCGCCGCGGCCGTTAGCGGATTGCAAATCATCGTCCGGCTGCGCGATTTTGACGCTGGATATTGATGTTGCCCGGATATTGCAGTGCTGGCGTCTCGAATGCCGATTTGGTCGGCGCAGGCGAGTGCACATGCAGATTCGATGGTATTTCCGGTGGGTAAGCAGCACGGCCGAACGGCGGGCCGCACCATCAGTCCATTTCGAGACATCCGCACTGTCGGCGCTGTGTGCTTTTGGCACGCTTGCCGCGCGCGAGCCGGCTGGAGCGCGGGATGCCGACTGATCGCGGAATCACGCGGCGCGGTGTCCTCGCAGTCGCGGCGCTTGCCCTCAGCGGATTGTCGACCGCGCGGGCCGCACCGTCAGCCCGATCGCAGCTCGGTACGGGTTCGGCGCGGTTCGCCGGCGCCTTTGTCAATTGGGGCGAGACCGGCCGCGAGCATGTGTTGCAGGCTTGGGAGAGATGGCTCAATCGGCCGCGCTCGTCTGTGCTCGGCGTCGACTTCTACGGCCAGAGCAGCTGGGACGACTTTCACAAGCTCGATTGGCTGCCGGGGCTCTGGAAGAAGCTCAATCCGGCGCGCAATCTGGTGTGGTCGGTGCCGCTCACCATGTCAGGCACGCCGCTCGCCGATGTCGGGGGCGGCCTGCACGATGCCGAGTTCGAGACGGCCGCACGCGCGATTGCGGCGGCGCATCCGAAGGCGATCATCCGCCTCGGCTGGGAGATGAACATCTCCAACTCGGGCTGGTTCGCCAAGGGCCATGAGGACGATTACATCAAGGCGTTCCGGCACGTGGTTGGAATCTTCCGTCGCCATTCCCGCAGTTTCAAATTCGACTGGTGTCCGGGCTGGGGAGCTCAGGACATGCCGGCCGACGCCGCCTATCCCGGCGACGACGTCGTCGATTTCATCGGCCTCGACGTCTACGATTTCAAATCCGAAGGCAGCGCGGCGGAGCGCTGGACCAATTCCTGTCTGAAGGCGCCGTTCGGTCTCGAATGGCAGCGCACGTTCGCAGCGAAGCACGGCAAGCTGATGAGCTATCCGGAATGGGGCGTCGGCCAATCCGGCGACAACGCGTTTTTCGTGCAGCAGATGCACGACTGGTTCGCGGCCAATCAGGCTGCGATCGCCTACGCGGCCTATTTCGATGTCGACGGGCTGTGGCCGACGCAGATCGACAACGGTCAGTTTCCGGAGTCCGCGAGCCTGTTCCGCAAACTATTCGCGGGCTGAGCTCAACACGATGAAGCAAAAGGCCCGATCCGTCCTTGGGGACAGACCGGGTTTGCTGTTTCTCTCTTGCTGCGTCAGGCGGCCTTGGTGTTGGTCAACAGCGTCAGGCCCATCTTCAGCTTGTCCTGTAGCGTGCGCTGCGCGAGGCAGGTGAACAGGCAGAGCTTGTCGCAGGCGACAGTCTCCTTGCGGCGGGCCCGGGCTTCCTCGCTGTACCAGATCTCGCGTGCGGTCTGGGTACGCACGTTGCCGATCGGCTTGAAAAACCAGCACGTTTCCAAACGGCCGTCGGAGCGGATGAAGTAATTCCGCATGCCGACGCGGCAGGGCATCACTTCTTTCGGCGCCTTCTCGCGGCGGAAATGGTTCGGCCAGGCCCGCAGCACGGCCTCGCCGTTGAGGATCGGCGCGCCTTCGCGCTTCATCCGCAACAGCTCGTCGCGGACCTTGATGAGATCGTCCAGCTCGCTCTCGCCAATCCACAGCTCGTCCTCGACCTCCTGCGTGCCCTGCTCGACCGGCTGGAAGCTCAGGGCGGTGGCGCCGATCTGCTGGATCCAGTCGACCATTTCAGGCAGGCGGCGGAAGTTCAGCCGGTGCACGACCGGCTTGATGATGATCGGGAAATCCAGACCTTCGGCACGGCGCTGTTCGGCGACGTTGCGGATGCCCTGCACGATGTCGCTCAGCGAGTTCTCGACGCCGCGCGAGTAGTTGTGAATCTTGGGATCGGTGGAATCGATCGAGATGTTGATGTTGAACGGATGCGCTTCGACGGTTTGCGCCACGATCTTCTTGTTGAGGTAGGCACCGCCATTGGTGGTGACGCCCCAGTGGATGTCGTTGTCGCGGCAGAACCGCAGCAGATCGAGGAAGCCCTTCTTGATGTAGGGCTCGCCGCCGGCAAACTCGACGTGATAGGCGCCGATGAATTCCTTCAGGCTTGCGAGCGCGCGCTGCCATTCGTCGATCGACATCTCGTCGCGATAGTTCGGGCGGCGCCAGTAGTCGCAGTAGCGGCACTTGTAGTTACAGCGTTCGACCACCTCGGCGAAGATCGCGGCCGGGCGGGTGACGTCCCGTCCGGTACGCAAATAGAGCTCTTCCGAGAGGGCGTTGCGGACGTGCTTGGTGCCGAGCGAGACGAGGTCGAGCGCTTTCAAGGTGAACCTCAGGCAGTGTTTTGCGTTGTTGCGACCGGATCGATCGAGGATTTATGGGGCGATCAGCAAATTGAATGCCAACTGGCGTGCAAGGCTCGCTGCACGCGCGCGTGACCGCTCTTAACCCTAAGGATCAGCTAACGGCGTGACGCCGATCGCGAGGCCTCGCTCCCACGCGGCGGCTCATTCCAGCAGAATCGCTTCGTTCGACTTCAAATTAACCTTGCGACGAAGTTGCGGTAACGCGGGTCTCGCCTGGAGCGGATTTTGCCATGAGGTCGCCGTAACGTTCGATCCGCGGCCGTATCGCTGCCCGCGCCGGTCACTTTGGGACGGCCATGTCCCATTCCGACCCGTGCCGGGACGATGCGTCGTGCGGATCGCGATTGCCAGGAGGGCATGGAGATGTCGACCGAGCTTGCTGTAGCCGACCGCGCCTGGGTCACTATCTCGCCCGCGCTGGATTGCTCCATCGAGACCGTCATCTGCATTCCAAGCTTCCGGCGCCCCAAGCACCTGCGGCTGACGCTGGAGTCCGTGGCGGCGCAGCGCACCGAGCGCCGCTTCGCGATCGTCGTGGTCGAGAACGACGCCTCGCGTTGCGAGAGCGCGCCGGTCGCCGCCGAGTTTCTCAATTCCGGCAAGCTCAGTGGCGTCTGCATCGTCGAGCCGCGGCAGGGCAATTGCCAGGCGATCAACGCGGCATTCGAGACCGCGCTTGAGACCTTTCCGAACGCGCAGAACTTCCTGATGATCGACGACGACGAGGTCGCCTCGCCCGACTGGCTGGAGCGGATGGTGCAGGCGGCCGAAAGTTCCGGCGCCGAGATCGTCGGCGGCCCGGTGTGGCCGAATTTCGATGACAAGCACAAGGGCAGCCTCAAGCGTCATCCGGCGTTCGCGCCGGCCTATCATGCCAGCGGTCCAGTTCCGGTGATCTATGGCTGCGGCAATTGCCTGATCCGGCGCGCGGTGTTCGACACGCTCGGACAGCCCGCCTTCGACCTGCGTTTCAACTTCCTCGGCGGCGGCGACCACGATTTCTTCGCGCGAGCGCGCCGCGCCGGCTTTCGCTTCTTCTGGGTCACGGACGCCGTCATCAGCGAGACCGTTCCCTCGACCCGGACCAATCTCGGCTGGATCGTGCGGCGCGGATTGCGGATCGGCGCGATCAACTATCACATCGAGCGCAAGGCGGCGCAGACAATGTGGTCACGCGCGGTCGTCAAGGCCAAGATGTTCGGCCTGGTGCCGTTCTCGCTGTATCGCTTCACGCGCATCGTGCTGCGCGAGCAGCAGGCCGTGATCGCGATGCACCCGATGGTGGTCGCGGTCGGCAGCGCGCTTGCCGTGCTCGGCATCGAGCCGCAGCCCTACGCAGCTTCCAAGATCGCGTCGTGAGCGATCTGTCCGTCACCGCGGAGAGCCGGGCGCTGATCGCCGACATTGCGCGCCGGCCGGTGATGGATATCGTCCGCGGCGCATTCTTTGTCGGCACTCTCCTGCTGGTCTGGATATCGCTACGTCCGTTCGCGGATCTGAGCGGCTTCTATGTCGGCGACGTGGTCACCGGCAAGGATGCGGTGCTTTACGCCCTGTTCGGCGTGCTGACGGTCGCGATGCTGGCGCTGACCTTGCGCGACAATCTGCCGGCGCTGAAATCATTGCTGACGCCGGCCTTCCTGCTGTTTGCGGGCTGGATCTGCGTCACCGTCGTGCTGTCGTCTGATCCCGCCACCTCGCTGCGCCGCCTGGCGCTGTCGGTGTTCGTCGTCGTGGTGACCGCGACGCTGCTGCTGCTGCCGAAATCGCAGGGCGAATTGATGCGCTGGTTCGGCATCGCCGCGCTGGTCCTGCTCGTGACGTGTTACCTCGGCGTCTTCCTGGCGCCGCATCTGTCGATCCACCAGGCCACCGATCCGCAGGAGCCGGCGCTTGCCGGCAACTGGCGCGGCGCGTTCGGCCACAAGAACGTCGCGGCCGCGATGATGGCGATGCTGATCTTCCTCGGCATCTATCTGATGCGGGCCGGCGGCTGGCTGTCGGGCATCGCCGTGACCACCCTCGCCGCGGTGTTCCTGTTCTTCACCGCCGGCAAGAGCGCGATCGCGCTCTGTGTCGCCGTGCTGATGCTGACCGCGTTGATGCCGGTGGTTCGCTCGCTGTGGGGCCGCGCGCTGCTGTTGCTGGCGCCGCTGCTGCTGCTCAATCTGTTCAGCGTCGGCACCGTGATGAGCGATACGCTAGCTGCGATCGCCGGCCGGATGCCGATCGACACCTCGTTCACCGGCCGCGCCGACATCTGGGCCTTCGCCCTCGAATCGCTGCAGCAGCGGCTATGGACCGGCTACGGCTTCGAGTCGTTCTGGGGCACCAGCGCGATCCAGAACCTGCAGGAAGGCAAGGAGTGGGCGGGCTACGCCTCGCACAGCCACAATGGCTATCTCGATACCGCGCTGGGGACCGGCCTGCCGGGTCTCGTGTTGTTGATCGCGGCTGTGGTCGTCAAGCCGCTCCGCGACTTTCAGGCCGCGGATGGTGGCGGCAATGATGCGCCGCTGACGATGCTGTTCCTGCGCATCTGGCTGTTCGGCCTCTACCTGTCGTCGATGGAGAGCTTCTTCCTCGATCGCGCCGATACGATCTGGGTGACATTCCTGATCGCGGTATTCGGGCTGCATTATCTGGCCCGGTTCCGGATGCGCGGCGAGGTCTAAAGCTGCGCGCGGACCGCGCTGGCAACGTCCGTCCACCAGCCGTCGAAATCGAACGGGGGCACGGGCACGGTCGGCCGCTTCAACGCCGCGACGATCCGGTCGGCGTAGGCCGCACTGTCGGCGTCACGCGGCACCAGCAGGATGGCGCCGTGATCGATCAATTCCCTGAAGCGCGGATGATGGTCGAATTCGTCCGGCAACGCCGGGCCGGTGACGATCAGCGGCCGGCCCGACTGCACGCAGGCCAGGATGCTGGAGCGCCGCGCGGTCAGGCCCTCGGCGAGCGAATAGCAGAACACGTCGATCTCGCCGAGCAGGCCGAACACCTCGTGATCGGAGGCGACATAGCCGGAAACGATTACGTCGCCCTTCAGCCCCAGCTCGGCGACGCGGGCATAGAACTTCTGCTCGATGTTGTCGGTGCCGCGGATGAAGGAGCCGATATAGACGATCAAGGGCTGCAGGCCTCGCTGCTTCAGGATCGCGCCGATCTCGAGCAGCCCGTTTGGCTGCTTGCCGGGATAGATCGAGCCGAAATGCCCGACGATGAGCTGGCCGTTGCTGCGTGCCGCGACGAGCCGCTGCAGCAGCATTGAATCCGAAAAGCCGGCCGGCGCCGCGATGTTCGGCGGCAGCGGCGCCAGCACGCATTTCCGCACCATGCCGCGCATGATGCGGTCGTCGGCGAGCTCGCGGCGCACCAGCGGCGAGAACATCACGATGGTGTTGGCGAGCCACAAAGCGGGGATATAAGTAAGCCGGCGGATGCCGTTGAGGCCGGCCCATTCGTGCTGGATCAGCACAACCTTGCGACGGCGCAGCCGGGCGAACAGCAGCGCGAGCAGCGGGCGCGCGATCACGCGCTTCCAGGCCACGATCGGGAAGTTGCAGACCACGCTGTCCGCGCTGCCGACCGCGCGCCAGATCTCGGCGATGGTGCCGTCGGTCTGGGTCAGGGTTAACGCCGTGCTGGCGCCGGGCTCGAGCTTGTCGAGCGCCTCCTGCAGCAGGCGGGTGAATTGCCCGACGCCGCAGTGCATCCGCGGCCCGGCGCCGAGAAACAGCGCGCGATATCGGGGTGGTTCAGTCATTCAGTCCTGTCGGCCACGGCGGCCGGCTCCGGAAACGTCGCGGTTAGCCATATCGGCGAGACATTAGCGTTGTGTAACCCCGCGCCCATACGCGACGGCACCGTTCTTGCCAATCCCTGTCCAAGAGCTGCCGGCTCGTCCCGGAACGGGACATCGGATGCAGCGAAACGGCGCAGCCAGGAGCGCGACCATGACGACGGGCAAGATCTTTGCGAATTGGGATGACAACCATTCCAGGCTCTGGAGCCATCAGCCGATCCGGCTCGAGCACACCATGCACAAGCAGCCGGCGTTTTCGATGGACGATCTCGCCAAGCTGATCGAGCACTATCCGCGCGAGCATTACAGCCTGATCAAGACCGGCGCCAAGGGATCGAGCCGGGTGTGGCGCGAGGGCGAGATCGGCAGGCTGCGCGGCCATCAGGTGATCGAGGCGATTTCGCGCGGTGGCCTGTGGCTGAACCTGCGCAACGTCACCTCGATCGATCGCCGCTACCGCGACATGATCGAGCGGATGTTCGGTGAGATCGCCACCAAGGTTCCCGGCTTCGATGCGCCGACCCATCAGGCCGGCATCCTGATTTCGTCGCCCGATGCACAGGTCTATTACCATGCCGATCTGCCGGGGCAGGGCCTGGTCCAGATCGCCGGCCGCAAGCGGGTCTACATCTATCCCAGCACGCAGCCGTTCATCCGGCCCGAGCATCTCGAGAACATCGCGCTGTTCGATGTCGAGGTCGATATCCCCTACGAGCCCTGGTACGACTGGCATGCGCAGGTGATCGATCTCGAACCCGGCCAGATGCTGAACTGGCCGCTCAATGCGCCGCACCGCGTCGAGAACCTCGACACCGTCAACATCTCGATGACGATCTCCTATGTCAACGACGACATCCGCCGCGCCCAGATCCTGCACCTCGCCAACGGCATGCTGCGTCATCGCTTCGGCTATACGCCGCGCAGCCGCAGCATCCGCGGCCCCACTTTCTTCGCCAAGCAGGTGATGCAGAAGCTGCTGCGCGACGGCAAATGGGTGAAGCGCGAACGCGCCATACGGCGCGCGATCGACTTCCGCCTCGACGAGAGCGATCTCGGCAAGATCGTCGACCTGCCCAAGGACCCGCCCAAGAACCCGCCCAAGGCGGCGTTGGAAGCGGCGTAAGCGGGCTTGCCGGTAGCAGGTGCTGGAATGACGGTCTTGACGACAGCGGTTGAGAAATTCGGGGCGCGGGTCGCTTCCTATGCGGTCGGCTATCGCGTCGAATTGGTTTCCGATTGGGCGTATGCCGCCGCGCGCTGGGGCGCGTTCGAGCCGCTTACGGCGTTCCAGCATCCGCAATGGTATGCGTCATGGTACCGGGCCTTCGCGTCGACCGATGGTGTCGAGCCGCTGATCGCAATCGTCAGTGATGCGGCAACCGGCGAACGAGCGGCGCTGCTGCCGCTGATCTGTCACCGGCAAGGCAGCCTCCGCATCGTCGAATTCGCCGACCTCAACCTCACCGACTTCAACGCGCCGATCCTCGGCCCTGCCGCACCGCGCGACGACGTCGCTGCATGGCAGTTTTGGCGTGATTTGCAGGCCGCGCTGCGCAAAGCACCCGGCGGAGCCGATCTGATCCGCTTTCGCAAGATGCCGGTCAAGCTCGCGACGCGATCCAATCCGCTGGCGCTGCTCGATGGCATCGGACCGTCGGTCGTCAACGGCAATCTGCTGACCATCGGTGACGACCACAACGCCTGGCGCTACGAGCTGAACCGGAAAGTTCGCAAGGAATTGGGACGGAGCTGGCGCGTATTCACGCGTGAGCCGTCCGCCTCGTTCAGGGTCGCCGCAGATACCGGCGAGGCGCTGGACCTTCTGTCCATCACGGAAGTGCAGCAGGGCGCGCGGCTGAACGGTCTTGGGCTCAATTACGTGCTCGACAATGCGGACTGCGCCGCCTTCTATCGCGACCTGGTGCGCGAAGGTACCGCGCGCGGCTATGCGGTCATGACCGCACTTGCGACCCATGACGAAGTGGTGGCGACGCTGCTCGGCGTCCGCTCCGGCTCGCGCTACGTCATGATCCGCATCAGCAATGCGGGCGAGAAATGGTCGGCCTGTTCGCCGGGGCGGCTGATCATCGATCGCACCATCGAAGCGCTGCACAGAGACGGTGTGCGGGAGTTCGATTTTTCGATCGGCAATTACACCTACAAGCGGCGGTTCAGACCACAGCGCACGCCGCTGGTCGATCTCAGCGCACCCTTGAGCTGGCGCGGGCAGCCTTACGCGCTGCGTGACCGCGCCGTGCTGGCGCTGCGTCACTATCCGGACCTCACCGCGCGGCTGAAGCAGGCGCTCGGCAAGTCGACGCCCTCGCGCGAGGACGACTGAGCAAAGGGCGGCATTCTCGAATGAGAATGCCGCCCTGATCGCATTTGCCTCGTAGCAAGCCGCGAAGCTTAGCCGTGCAGCTTTCTGGCAGCCTCCGCGATCGCCCGGCCCTGATAGCGCGCGCCGGCGAGCTCGTTCTCGCTGGGCTGGCGGCTGCCGTCGCCGCCGGTGATCGTGGTGGCGCCATAGGGCGCGCCGCCGGTGACCTCGTCGAGCTTCATCTGTCCGGCAAAGCCGTAGTTCAGTCCGATCACCGTCATGCCGAAATGCAACAGGTTGGTGATGATCGAGAACAGCGTGGTCTCCTGGCCGCCATGCTGGGTCGCGCTCGAGGTGAAGGCGCCGCCGACCTTGCCGTTCAGCGCGCCCCTAGCCCAGAGGCCGCCGGCCTGGTCGAGGAAGTTGGCCATCTGCGACGACATGCGGCCGAAGCGGGTGCCGGTGCCGACGATGATGGCGTCGTAATTGGGGAGGTCGTCAATCTTGGCGATCGGCGCGGGCTGGTCGAGCTTGTAGTACGAGGCTTTCGCGACTTCGGCCGGCACGAGCTCGGGCACGCGCTTGATGTCGACGGTGGCGCCGGCTTCGCGCGCGCCTTCCGCGACGGCATTCGCCATCGCTTCGATGTGACCGTAGGCGGAGTAATAGAGAACGAGAACCTTGGCCATGATGGCCTCCTTTGGGTTGAGGTTAGGGGAGTTGGTTTTGGGGCCGTCGTTGCCGGGCTTGACCCGGCAATCCATCGATCTCGAAAAAGCCCTTGCGAAGCTCGATGGATGCCCGGGTCAAGCCCGGGCATGACGGAGTGGGCTGCGGTCCTTACGCCGCGTCGACGAGCACGAGCTCGGCATCCTCGAGCGCGGTGATCTTCAGCTTGGCTTCATCGCGGATCGCGGCGCCGTCGCGCGCATTGACGCGCACGCCGTTGACTTCGATGCTGCCGGCCGCCGGCACCAGATAGAGGTGGCGGGCCTTGTCGGCGGCGTATTCCGCGCTCTCGCCGGCCCTCAGCGTGGTGGCGAGCACCCGCGCATTGGCGCGGATCGGCAGCGCGTCGTTGTCGCCGGCGATGCCGGAGGCGATGGTGACGAGCTTGCCCGAGCGGTCCGCCTTCGGGAACGGCTTCGAGCCCCAGGTCGGGTGACCGCCCTTCGTCGTCGGCTCGATCCAGATCTGGAAGATCTTCGTCTTGGACGGTTCCAGATTGTACTCGGAGTGGCGGATGCCGCTGCCGGCGCTCATCACCTGCACGTCGCCGGCTTCGGTGCGTCCCTTGTTGCCGAGCGAGTCCTGGTGCGTGATCGCGCCTTCGCGAACATAGGTGATGATCTCCATGTTGGCATGCGGATGCGCCGGGAAGCCGGAGTTGGGTGCGATCTCGTCGTCGTTCCACACCCGCAGCGCGCCGTGGCTGACATTCTCGGGATCGTAGTAGCTCGCGAACGAGAAGTGGTGCTTGGCCTTCAGCCAGCCATGGTCCGCACCGCTAAGCTCTGCGAATGGTCTGAGTTCGATCATGGTCATTCCCTTTGATGTGAATGTTTGGGGGGCCGGGCGCACCGCGCCCGGCGTCTCCAGATGATTTGCGGGTCAGGCGCCGAAGCCGCCGTCGACGTTGAGCACGGTGCCGGTCACGAAGGATGCTTCCGGGCTTGCCAGGAACACGACGCCGGCGGCGACTTCCTCCGGGCGGCCGAAGCGCTGCAGCGCGTGCTGCAAGCGTTGCGTCTCGGCAAACTCGCCGCCGTCCTTCGGGTTCATGTCGGTGTCGATCGAGCCGGGCTGCACCACGTTCACGGTGATGCCGCGCGGTCCGAGGTCGCGTGCCGCGCCCTTGGTGTAGCCGACGACGGCCGCCTTGCTGGCGACGTAGTCGGCAAGCCCCGGGAACGAGGCGCGATCGGCGAGCATCGAGCCGACGGTGACGATACGGCCGCCTTCACCCATCAGCTTCGAGGCGGCGCGGATCGCGGTGATGACGCCGTCGACATTGATGGCCTCCTGGCGGGCGAGCGTCGCGGTGTCGGCCTTCGGATCGTCGACCGCACCGCCGGATGCGACACCGGCATTGTTGACGAGGATGTCGAGCCGGCCAAAATCCTTGGCGACGGTCTTCACCAGCTGATCGACATCGGATGACGAGGCCTGGTCGGCCTTGTAGGCGCGGGCATTGACGCCCTTGCCCTTCAACTCGGCGACGACGGCTTCCGCCTTTTCGGGAGAGGCGACGTAGCTGATCGCGACGCTGGCGCCTTCCGCGGCGAGCGCGCGGGCGCTGGCGGCGCCGATGCCGCGCGAACCGCCGGTGACGAGGGCAACCTTGCCTGAGAGCTTCTTGGTCATTGGATTTCTCCACCGATTGAATTTGATGGCACTTGGATATGCCTCCGGCTGTGGTATAGAAATAGAAACTATTGAAACTCATTGTTTCCAAATTAAACGATCAGGACAGCGGCCCATGTCGAAACTGCCGGACTTCGAGGCGCTCGCGATCTTCGCAAAAGTGATGGAATTACGGTCGTTTGCGGCGGCCGCGACTGAGCTCTCGCTGTCCAAGGCGACGGTCTCGAAGGCGGTCAGCCGGCTCGAGGAGCGGCTCGGCGCGCGGCTGTTCAACCGCACCTCGCGGCGGCTGGCGCTGACCGATGCCGGCCAGAAATTGTCGGAGCGCGCCGCGCGGCTGCTGGCCGACGGCGAGGCCGCCGAGAGCGAGGCGCTGGCGCAATCGACCACGCCGCGCGGCCTGGTGCGGTTCGCGGTGCCCATGACCTTCGGCGTCAAGACGGTGGCGCCGCTGCTGCCGGAATTCATGGAGGCCTATCCGGAGGTCGCGATCGATCTGCATCTGAGCGACGCGACGGTCGATCTGATCGGCGAAGGCTTTGATGCCGGCCTGCGCATCGCGCGGCTGCCGGATTCCTCGCTGATCGCGCGGCGGCTGTGCGGCATGCCGCGCTATACGGTGGCAGCGCCGTCCTATTTGAAGCGCTACGGCCGGCCGACCCATCCGATGCATCTCGCCGAGCACAAATGCTTCGGCTACGCCTATCTCTCGACCCAGGGCGTCTGGCACTACACCAATGCGTCGGGCGAGCAGGCGAGCGTGCGTCCCGCCGGCCAGTTGCGCGTCAACAACGGCGAGGCCGTGATGCCCGCGCTGCTCGCCGGCCTCGGCATCGCCGATCTGCCCGACTTTATCGTCGGCGATGCGATCGCACGCGGCGAGGTCGAGGTGATCCTGAAAGGCTGGAAGCAGCCTGAGGGCGCCGTGCATCTCGTCACGCCGCCGGGCGGCCCGCGCCCCGCCCGTGTCGAAGTGCTGGCGGATTTCCTCGCCAGCCATTTCGCGAAAGGCCGCGCGCAGCGGAAGTAAAGGGGCAGCGCTCACCGGAAGTATCGAATCCACACACGAGGCTCAACGCCGCGTGACCCGTCACATTCGTGTCATCCCTTTTAAATTGTATAAGTTGTGTGAACTAACCCATGATCGTGGGCTGCCGCGATCGTCTATTTCTGCGTCCTGAACCTGTTGCCGCCAAGCGCATTTTCGGAGGAACCAGATGATTGACCTGACCAAGCATGATTTCACATCATTGTCGGTGAAGGATCTGCTCGATGCCCGCGAGGCCTATCATGTGCATCTGGCCCATCTGCAATCGGTCTACGCGACGGCGATCGGCCGCTATCTGATCCGCGACAGCGACCGCAACGCGACCGAACGGCGGCACCATTCCAAGCCGCAGGCGCTCGGACCGCGCACGCTGTTCAATTCGTCGGTCAAGGACTGGTCGTGGCCCTGCATCCTCGTCTTCGTGCGGGACTGGATGAAGCGCTCCGAGCTGAAGAACCATCCGGAGAAGCAGGACCAGCTGGTGCCTCCGTTCCTGTATCTGCCTGACGGGCGCGTCGTCCCCACCTGCGTCGTCAAGGTCGACCCGAACGAGGACAGCCCCGGCGTCGTCGACCCGCCGGTGTTCAAGAGCGAGCTGGTTGGCGGCGGCTTTCCGGTCCAGACCATGATCCAGGGCAAGATCCATCGCGGCTCGATCGGGTGTCTCGTCACCAATGGCGAGACCGTGTTTGCGCTCTCCAACCGCCACGTGGTCGGCGCGGCCGGGCGCGAGATCTTCGCCGGCTTCAAGAACACGGAGCGGCGTCTCGGCGTCAGCGATGCGCTGCAACTCGGCAAGCGCGCCTTCAGCGACGTCTATCCCGGCTGGCCCGGCGCGCGGGTGGTGGCCAATCTCGATGCCGGATTGATCCGCGTCGACGACGTCAAGGGCTGGACCGCGCAGGTCTACGGCGTCGGCCAGGTCGGCGACGTCGTCGATCTCAATGTCGGCACCTTCCGCCTCGAGATCATCAACCAGCCGCTGATCGCCTTCGGCGCGACCAGCGGATTGATGAAGGGCAAGATCATCGGCCTGTTCTATCGCTACAAGACCGTCGGCGGCATGGAATATGTCAGCGATTTCGTGATCGGTCCGCGCGACAGCGACACGCCGCTCAACAACTATCCCGGCGATTCCGGCACGATCTGGTTTCTCGACGATCCGGATGCGAAGAAGAACGCCGGCGGCGCGCGCATCCTCAGTCCCCTGGCGCTGGAATGGGGCGGCCAGGAATTGTTCGGATCGGGCGGCAAGATTCCGATGCAGGTCGCGCTCGGCATCTGCATGGCGACGCTGTGCCGCGAGCTCGATGTCGAGCTGATCGGCGACTGGAACGCCGGCCACACCGAGTATTGGGGCGAATGGGGACACGTCAAGATCGGCGCCTATGCGACCGGCCTGATCGATGCGAAGCTTCCCAAGCTCTCGGCCATGATGGACGCCAATGCCGACAATATCGGCCTCGACGACAAGCTGCTCCAAGA
This sequence comes from Bradyrhizobium sp. B120, assembly GCF_049075665.1. Lineage (NCBI taxonomy): Bacteria > Pseudomonadati > Pseudomonadota > Alphaproteobacteria > Hyphomicrobiales > Nitrobacteraceae > Bradyrhizobium > Bradyrhizobium sp. B120. The sequence goes on from NZ_CP185242.1 coordinate 1,332,116, forward strand.
CCTCAAGCCATATCAGCGCGGCGCATTCGCGCCGCTGGCCGACGTCGCCGACCTGGTCTGGCGCTTCACCCGGCACACCGACGAGAGCAACCATTTCGCAGACATGGACAAGCCGGGCAAGGACGGCAAGACGCTGCTGGATCTTTGCGCCGAGTCCACGCGCAACGTCGATCCAAAGGTCTGGAACGACTATTACGAAGGGATCGGCGAGGACCGCCGCGGCGCGTTGCCGTTCCGGGTCTGGCAGATCTTCGATGAGATGGTCGAATATGCCGCCGCCAACAAGAAGCTGGAATTCGTCTGTGCCGCGGGAATCGTCGCGCATTACATCGGTGATGCCTGCCAGCCGCTGCACATCTCGCAATTCCACCATGGCCTCGATCTGAACGACAAGGCGCACGCCAAGGTGCACAGCGTGTACGAGACCACGATGATCGGGCGTCACGGCAAGGATCTCATCAAGATGATCCCCGACGCCCGGACCAGCGACGTCGCGGAGATCGTTGCGGGCGGCACGCCGACCGGCCGCGATGCCGCGGTCGCCGTGGTCGCGCTGATGCAGCGAACCGTGAAGCGGCTGCCGCCGATGACCATCGTCAATTTGTTCAACTCGCACATGGGAAGCGGACAGGTCGATGTGCTGTGGTCGAAGCTGAAGGATGCGACGGCAGCCTGCATGCAGGACGGCGCCAAGACCCTGGCCCGGGTCTGGGAAGCGGCCTGGCGCGCCGGCGCGGGTGAAGATCGCGGGCAGGGCGGCAAGTTCGATCAGGGCAGTCTGAGCAAGCTCTACAACGATCCGAGCTTCCTTCCTGCATATCCGCTCCAGCAGCTCACACTCGATGCCGACGACCACATCGTTCCGATCGGGGGAAGTGGCGCGCGGCGCCGGAGTACGTCGACAGCACGGCGCGCACGCCCGCAAGCCGCCAAGAAGGCAGCGAAGAAAGCGGCCAAGAGTTCGGCGAGGAAGGCGGTCAAGAAGGCCGTGGCGCGCAAGCGTCCGGCAGCCGCCGCGCCGGTCCGCCGCGCGGCCGCCAGCAAGAAGACCGCGACCAAGCGCGGCGCGGCCAGGAAGCGGTCGGCCGGAAAGACGCGCAAGGCGGCGCGTCGGCGCTAAAGGATCATCAAGTCAGGTTGAACCGGCCCCGCGGCAGACTGCGGCAAACTCGTCATGCCCGGCCTTGTGCCGGGCATCCACGTCTTGGTTTCCGCGTGAGAAAGACGTGGATGGCCGGGACAGGCCCGGCCATGACGAAACGTGGAAGTCGCAGTGCCAAGCTTTTCGCTGCCATATGCGATTGCCCTGCGCTTGCGGGGGAGGTAGACGCGCCGGAGTTTTCAAAATTTGTTGCAGACGACAGCGCGCGGTTGATCGCGGCGGTGAAGAAGATCGGCAAGGATAGGGAACCGAGATTTATTGGCCTTCACATTTTGTTGTCTGCGCGAACGATCCTTGGCCGCATTCATTTGCCATTTTTGAAGCAAGTCGCCGCGCGGAACCATGCACGCGGATGAAATCGAACTCTCATTGAATAAAGGCACTGGGCATGCAGACGGAGCGGATTGTCCTGAGCTTAGCGATCGCGATCAGCGGCCTCGGCACTGCCGCGCCTGCGTTGTCGCAGGAGTATCGCGGCACCTGGGAACAGCAGATGGCGTGCACGCCCGACGTGATGCGGCTGTGCAGCGATCAGATTCCCGACACCAATCGGATCGTCGCCTGCCTGCGGCAGAACACGGCGCTGCTTGGCAGTTCCTGCCGTGCGGTGTTCGAGTCGAATGCGCAGCAACAGGCGCAGACGCAGGGGCGCGCTCCGCAGCCGCAGACGATGCAGCGGCCGCACACGCCGCAGCAGATGCAGCCGCCCCCGGTTGCGCCGCCGCGGCCCGACGATGATGAGGATTAGGGTTGAGACTCAATTGAGCCAATATGCGACGAGAGCGGCGAGATGAACAGCGGCCAAAAAATTACGGCCGAGCTTGTCATATCGCGTGGCGATGCGCCGGAAGTCCTTGAGCCTGCAAAAGCAGCGTTCGATGACATTTCGTCCTTTGTAGGCGCGTTTGTTGAAGCGATGGATGACGACACGGTTAGATTTATTGGGGATTACGGGCTTGGCGCCGCGACGAATGATTTCGCCGCGAAGCTTGTCGCCATCATACCCTTTGTCGGCGAGGAGCACGCTCATGGGTGGCGCGAGCGCCAGGACATCGGGAGCCGCAGCGATATCGGCATACTGGCCTGGAGTCAGATGCAGGACGACCGGCCGGCAGAGCGGATCGCTCAGCGCATGGATTTTTGTCGTGCGGCCTCCGCGCGAGCGGCCGATTGCTTGATTGTGCTCCCCCCTTTTCCGCCGGAGGCACACCGGTGAGCTTTAATCGAGGTCGAGTCGAGCGACAGTACGACGCCGTCTTCGCCAGGTTTGGCCAGCGCTTCGAAGATTGCGCACCATCGTCCTCGCTTGGCCCAGCGATTGAAGCGATTGTAGATCGTCGTGTAAGGGCCGTATTCACGTGGACAATCACGCCATCGTGCACCCGATTGCAACATGTGAATGATGCCGCTGACGATGCGTCGGTCGTCGTCCCGATCCGGCCCCGTCAGTCCCCTCGGCAGATGCGGTTCGATACGCGCCCATTGCCTGTCGTTCAGCCAAAACAAACCATCGCGCATTCTCTCGCCCCCGAATCAACACGTAGGCAAGAGAATCACGTGTCGCTATTTAGGTACAGACCCTAGTGTCTAGGCACTGACTTCTGTCTGGGCCCTGACTTCGCAGACGTCGACCCATTCGGCCGCGGTCAGCTCGGCCATCCGCTCGGGCGTGATGCGCACCGCGCTGTGGGTCGAGCCCGCGGCCGGCACCACGACGTCGAATGCTTTCAGCGACACATCGCAATAGACCGGCAGCGGCGTCTTCAGCCCGAACGGGCAGACGCCGCCGACCTCGTGGCCGGTGATGTCGGCAACCTCGTCGAGGCCGAGCATCTTCGGCTTACCGCCGAACGCTGCCTTCACCTTCTTGTTGTCCATCCGCGACGTGCCGGCGGCGACGATCAGCACGACGCGGTCGCCGACCCGCAGGCTCAGCGTCTTGGCGATCCGCGCGGGCTCGACGCCATAGGCCTCCGCCGCCAGCGCGACGGTCGCAGAGCTCACGGAGGATTCGATCACGGAGATATCGGGCGCCTTCTCGGCGAAGAAGGCGCGGACGGAGGCGAGACTCATGCTGTTCAGGACCTTGCTAGTCAGGATCTGGCAGACACCAGGGCAGGAAGTTCGGCGAGACCGTGGATCCGGTGATTGGGTACCACGCCGAGCTCGTCCATCTGGGTACGCAGGGCCTTGAACATCGTCAATGGGGCGACCGTCTCGCTCTCGACGCAGGCCAGCGCCATCGCTTCCGGCGTCACCCGCTCGATCCAGGCGACATTGAGTCCAAACGCCTTGGCGCCGCAGGCGTCCCACGGATTGGAGGAGATGAACAGGACCTCCGCGGGCGGTACGTTCAGCACCTCCTCGATCAGCGTGTAGGCCTCGGGCGCCGGCTTGAACACCTTGTGGGCATCGACGCTGATGGTTGCATCGAGCAGGCGGTCGAGCCCGGAATTGCGCACCAGCGCGTTCAGCATATCAGGGCTGCCGTTGGAGAGGATTGCGAGCTTCTTGTCCTTCATTGCCTCGAGCGCGGCGACCGCATCCGGATACAGCGCAAGATGCTGATACTTGTCGATGATGCGCCCAAAGGTCGCTTCGTCATATTGCAGGCCGAGGCAGCGCAGCGTGTAGGCGAGGGAATCGCGGGTCGCTGTGGCGAAATCCTGGTAGCGCCGCATCAGCGAGCGCAGCCAGGAGTATTCGAGCTGCTTGATGCGCCAGACCTGGGTGATGATGTCGCCATAGCCGGGGAATGCATCCTCGGTGATTTCGGCCACCGACTGGACATCGTAGAGCGTGCCGTAGGCGTCGAAGACGATCGCTTTGATTGTCATTGTGGTCTCTCTTGCCCGCCGATCGTCGCATACAGGAATTCCCTGAGTGCGTCGATGGACTGATCGCGGACCTGCTCGTTGAATTCGAGGTGATGACCGAGCAGCCGGCCCGGTGTGCGATATTGCGGCTCGTCGAAATCGTGATGGGCGCCGGGATAGACGATCAGCTCGATCGGATAACCAAGGCCCTGCTGCCGCGAGATGCCGTCATCGTCGCGGCCTTCCGCCAGGTTCCGGCACTCTTGCGCCGGCGTCCAATCGTCGAGTTCGCCGACCATGATCAGGGTCGGCACGGTCATGTTGCCCTTGATGCCGAGGCAGCGCGGGTAGAAGGCGACGGCGGCGCGAAATTTTTCGGTCGCGTTGACCTCGATCGCGCCGCGCTCGACCGAGAACAGTGCGAGCCATCCGCCTTGCGAAAAGCCGACCACGGCAATGCGTGTCGGATCGACCATGGATTGCCGGCTCAGGAAGCTCAGCGCGCGATAGGCGTCGTGAACTGTTGCGGCCGGGGCATCGCCGGTGCAGGTGTTGCTGATGCCGCGCGGGCCGAACCGGTCCACGGTGAGCGTGACATAGCCCCAGGCCGCAAGCCGTTTGCCCCAGCGCTCGTCGAGTTCCCGCCACTGCCCGCTGCAGCCATGCAGCAACACCACGGCGGGCAGGAGACCCGGTCGCTCCGGCCGCCGCAACAGGCCCTGCAATGGCTGCGCGTTGTTGAGCGGGCTTTCGAACTCGACCAGCACAGAGGGCGCTTCGGCTGCCGCCGCAGGTTTGCCGCCCGCGCTCCCGACCAGGAGCACGGCGAGGAGGGTGGCAAGTCCGGCCCGGTTCGTCATCGGCCGCCCCGCAAGCGTGCGGCCGACGATACTCCCCTAAATCCCCAAAATCTTCCGCGCGTTGGCCTTCAGCACCTTCGGCCGGATCTCATCGCGGATATCGAGCTTGGCGAAGTCGGCGAGCCAGCGGTCCGGTGTGATGACGGGCCAGTCGGAGCCGAACAGCATCTTGTCCTGCAGGATCGAGTTGATGTAGCGCACCAGGATCGGTGGGAAATATTTCGGCGACCAGCCGGACAGGTCGATATAGACGTTCGGCTTGTGGGTCGCGACCGACAGCGCCTCTTCCTGCCAGGGGAAGGAGGGATGCGCGAGGATGATCTTGAGGTCGGGCAAATCGGCCGCGACGTCGTCCATGTACATCGGGTTGGAATATTTCAGCCGCATCCCCATGCCGCCCGGCATGCCCGAGCCGACGCCGGTCTGGCCGGTATGGAACAGCGCGATCGCACCGCCCTCGTTGATCGCCTCATAGAGCGGATAGGCCATGCGGTCGTTGGCGTAGAAGCCTTGCATGGTCGGATGGAATTTGAAGCCGCGGACGCCGTACTCCTCGATCAGCTTGCGCGCCTCGCGGACGCCGAGCTTGCCCTTGTGCGGGTCGATCGAGACGAACGGGATCAGGACGTCGAGATGGTCGGAGGCGATCTCCAGCATCTCCTCATTCTTGTAGCGGCGGAAACCGGTCTCGCGCTCGGCGTCGACCGGGAAGATCACCGCGGCGATGTTCTTGGCGCGGTAGTAGGCCGCGGTCTCCGGCACGGTCGGCGGATGCTTGTGCGGCGACTTGAAATAGTCGGCCATCTGCGCCTGGAAATCGTCATAGCCGTCGTCGCCATGCATGCCGCACGGCTCCTCGGCATGGGTGTGGATGTCGATCGCTGTGACCTTTTCGATGTCGGGCAGTTTGAGCTTGGGCATTCGGCTTCCCCGGCGGCGTGTTTGTTGGTGATGGAAAATAATTATATGATATAATAATTTTCGCAAGCCGTCTGAGTTGATGGAAGGCGATGGCGGTGCGGGCTTAGTGCGGCCGCGAAGTGGTCCTTGGGTGGGCGCGAGCGCGGCGTGCGAGCACGATTCGCTGGCCATGAATCCACCGCTAGAGCGCCGCGACGGGTCGGGGCTTGGCGCCGGATATCGCGGCGGTCGCCGTTTCTGATGTGATCTCAATGGCGTGGCAGGTTGACCGACACCGGTTCCAGGCCGCGATAGGGCCGAAAATCGGCCCATCTCGGTTGACATTTAACTGTCCGATGGCTTAGAACCCGGCCGTCCCGCGCGGTAGGCCGCTTGTCGGGATAATCCCATTTCGCCAACTATTGGCTTTTGCCGACGATTGGCATTGATCAGGTACGGCCTCCAACACGGGCCTTTCGAAGTAACAGGATTGTCCCATGAAGGTCCGTAACTCGCTCAAGTCGCTGCGCGGCCGCCATCGCAACAACCGTCTGGTCCGCCGCAAGGGCCGCGTCTACGTGATCAACAAGGTCCAGCGCCGCTTCAAGGCGCGCCAGGGTTGATCCGGCGCGGGTTGGCCGATTGCGCCGATCCCAACACATCTCTTTCACAGGTCTTTGACGCCGTGCTGCTTTGCAGCGCGGCGTTGTGCGTCTAGACTTCGGGTCATGGGATTCAACTTCCTTGGGCCTACCCACCGCCGGCTGGCGATCGTGATCGCAGCACTTCTGGCCATGCCTGTCGCGGCCGCCGCGCAGGACGATCCGCGGGTCATCCCGCCGCCGAAGGCCCAGAAGAAACTGCCCGAAGCCCCGACCAAGCTGCCGAAGGTTCCGGCCGATCGCACCCGTGGTCTGGATTTCCTGTTCGGCGCTCTGAAAGCTGCGCCCGATGAGGACAGCGCCCGCCACGTCGAGGCGCGGATCTGGGCGCTGTGGCTGCAAACCCCGAGCGATACCGCGGCGCTCTTGATGGTACGCGCCAAGGCTGCGCTCGATGCCCAGAATATCGATGTGGCGCTGAAGCTTCTGGACGCGGTGATCAAGCTCCGGCCCGACTATGTCGAGGCCTGGAACCGGCGCGCGACGATCTACTATCTCAAGAACGACTATGTCCGTTCGCTGGGAGACCTGCAGCAGGTTTTGACCCGTGAGCCCCGCCATTTCGGCGCGCTGGCGGGTGTCGGCATGATCATGCAGGACATGGGCGACGACAAGCGCGCGCTGGACGCCTTCCGCAAGGCGCTGGCTGTCGATCCCTACCTCGAGAAGGTGCCGCAGATCGTCAAGCAGCTGACCGAGAAGGTCGAAGGCCGCGACATCTGATCGCCTTCAATTGATTGCGTGCGATGGATCGCGATCGCGGGCCGATGGCCGCGAATGGGCACGTGGCTCGCGAGCTTGATGCTTGCTCGCGATATGGCCCGGCGCAGGAGACTAGTGCAGGAACTTGCCGCGGGAGGCGCAGTCCTCGGCCACCGCAGCATAGAATTGCTGAAGCTCCGCCTCCAGGTGCTCATTCACGAGCAACAGTGCCTTCAGGGCGCCGCGCAGGTCGCCATTGCAGCTCGCCACGATCTGATCGATGGCCACATCGCTAGGGTCGGAAATCATGGTACTCCTCCGATTACTTCCCGTTGAACTCGTCGTGCGGACGCAGGTTCCTGTGGATTCAGTGTACAAAGCCAAGAGGCATCCCGGTGCGTCCCGGTTTCGATGAAGCCTCGCCTCTGATGGCGAAATTGCCACCGGCAATCTATGGAATTACTAATGACGGTGGGATGAACCCGCTATCCACAGGCTGGGGGCATTGTGGACAACTGCGCCTTGCGCGCGAACCGGACAACCGAAAATTGGCTTTCCGAACAAGGGCATCCCAGGGCTGCGGGCAAATCGACGCGAAACCTGACTTTGGCTTCGTCGTAATTTTCAGGTGTCCAAGACGCTTCAATTACCCAAGATCTTCCGGATCCCCTCGATGTTAACCGCGATCATCGCGCTGGCGGCGGCAGGGCTGGCCCTGGCGACGCAAATCGGCGTCAGCCTCATTCAGAGGGCCTTTCCGCCTCGGGGCCGCATGATCGAGGTATCCGGCGCGCGGCTGCACGTGGTCGAGCTCGGCCCGCGCGATGCCGCGGGGCCGCCGGTCGTGATGCTGCATGGCGCAAGCTCCAATCTCCGCGCAATGCAGCCGCTCGGCGACCGCATTGCCAAGACCCGCCGGGTGATCCTGATCGACCGGCCGGGCCATGGCTGGAGCACGCGGGAGCGCGTGGCGGATTCGACACCGGCGATCCAGGGCCGGATGATCGCGGAGGCGCTGACGAGGCTCGGCATCATCAGGGCGATCGTGGTGGCGCATTCCTGGGCCGGCGCGCTCGCGTTGCGCATCGCGCTGGATCATCCGGACCGTGTCGCGGGCCTCGCGCTGCTCGCCCCGGTCGCCTATCCCTGGCGTGGCGGCGCCGGCCGCTACAATGATGTGATCTCGACGCCGCTGATCGGGCCGTTGCTGGCACACACCATCACGCTGCCGCTCGGTTATCTCGTCACGACATCAGGCGTGCGCGGCGTGTTCGCGCCGCAGCCGATGCCGGCCGACTTCGTCCGCGACAGCGAGACGTTGCTCCTGCTGCGCCCGCGCGAATTCATCGCCAATGCGCGCGACCTCGTCACCCTGAAGGCCGCCGTGGTCGAGCAGGCGCCGCGCTATGCGGAGATCAAGGCGCCGCTGTCGATCATTTCGGGCGACGTCGACAAGACGGTCTCGACCAGAATCCATTCGCGGCCGCTCGCTGCGTCAGCGCCGAACGCCAAGCTCATCGTGCTGCCGGGTGTCGGCCACATGGTGCAGTACGCGGCGCCCGATCTCGTCGCATCCGAGATCGAGGCGATGGCTGACCGGTTGGTCCAACCGGCAGCAACAGCGGACAAGACTGTCCCCGCGAATCTGTGATCCGGTGAGGCTTGCGCGGTCGCAGCCTGCCGAACATCATGCGGCTGCGCGGCTCGACAGATATCACCCAAAGGACAAGCCCCATGCGGATCGACAACATCGCCGACCTCATCGCTGAAACCCTTGCCCAGGCCGGCGTGAAGCGCATCTACGGTGTCGTCGGCGACAGTCTCAACGGCTTGACCGAGGCGCTGCGCAAGCGCGGGACGATCGACTGGCTGCATGTGCGCCATGAGGAGGTGGCGGCCTTCGCCGCCGCGGCCGAATCCCAGATCACGGGCGACCTTGCGGTATGCGCGGGCTCCTGCGGCCCGGGCAATCTCCATCTCATCAACGGCCTGTTCGACGCGCATCGCAGCCGCACGCCGGTGCTGGCGATCGCAGCACAGATTCCATCGGCCGAGATCGGCGGCGGCTATTTCCAGGAGACTCATCCGCAGGACCTGTTCCGCGAATGCAGCCATTATTGCGAGCTGGTGTCGGATCCGGCGCAGCTGCCCTACATGCTGGAGAACGCGATCCGCGCCGCGGTCGGCAAGCGCGGCGTTGCGGTTTTGGTGCTGCCGGGCGACGTCGCGATGCGGCCGGCGCCGAAGCGCGACATCGCGCCGAACGCCGGGCTGCTGCCGCCGGTGCCGGTGGTGCGCCCGGCCGAGGCCGAATTGAACGCGCTGGCCGCGCTGCTCGATGGCGCAAAGCGCATCACGCTGTTCTGCGGCCGCGGCTGCGCCGGGGCGCATGACGGCCTGATCAAGCTCGCCGAGACGCTGAAGAGCCCGATCGTGCATGCGCTCGGCGGCAAGGAATATGTCGAGTACGACAATCCCTACGATGTCGGCATGACCGGCTTCATCGGCTTCTCCTCCGGCTATGCTGCCATGCACGGCTGCGACGTACTGCTGATGCTGGGCACCGACTTTCCCTACAAGCAGTTCTTCCCGACCGGCATCAGCATCGCCCAGGTCGATCTCCGTCCGGAAAATCTCGGCCGCCGCTGCAAGCTCGATCTCGGCATCGTCGGCGACGTCGGCGAGACCATCGCCGCGCTGTTGCCGAAGCTCACGATCAAGACCGAGCGCAAGTTTCTCGACGCCAGCCTCGCGCACTACAAGGACGCCCGCGCCGGCCTCGACGATCTCGCCCGCGGCAAGCCGGGGCAGAAGCCGATCCATCCGCAATATCTGGCTCGCCTGCTCAGCGAGCAGGCGACCGAGGATGCGGTGTTCACCGCCGACGTCGGCACGCCGACGATCTGGGCCGCGCGTTATCTGAAAATGAATGGCCGGCGCCGGCTGGTCGGCTCCTGGGTGCACGGCTCGATGGCCAATGCGATGGCGCACGCGATCGGCGCGCAGGCGGCGCAGCCGGGGCGTCAGGTGGTGTCGATGTCCGGCGACGGCGGCTTTGCGATGCTGATGGGCGATTTGATCACGCTGACGCAGGCGAAGCTGCCGGTGAAGGTCGTGATCTTCAACAACAGCGTACTCGGCTTCGTCGCGCTGGAGATGAAGGCCGCCGGCTTCATCGAGACCGGCGTCGATCTGAAGAATCCGGATTTCGCGGCGATGGCCCGCGCCATGGGCATTCACGGCGTCAGGGTGGAAGATCCCGGCGAGCTCGAGGGCGCGATCCGCAACGTCTTCGCGCATGACGGCCCGGCGGTGCTCGATGTCGTGACCGCGACGCAGGAGTTGTCGATGCCGCCGACCATTACGCTGGAACAGGTGAAGGGCTTCAGCCTGTGGGTGCTGCGCGCCGTGATGAGTGGCCGCGGCGACGAGGTGGTCGATCTCGCCAGGACCAATCTGTTGCCGCGCTGATCGCGGTAACACGTCCGCCCCGGCATTTGCGCAGGGCGGACGACGTCCGGTACCGCCGATTACTTCTGCTTGCCGTCCTTGTCGAACGACGACACGTAGGCCCACAGGTTGTTGGCCTCGGTCTCGTTCTTGATGCCGGCGAAGGCCATCTTGGTGCCGGGGATCTTGGCCTTCGGATCCTTGATGTAGTCGAGGAACTGGTCCTTGTTCCAGGTGATGCCGGAATTCTTGTTGGCATCGGAATAATTGTAGTCCGGCGCGGTGCCGGAGTGGCGGCCGTCGAGGCCGTTGAGCTCGGGGCCGACCTTGTTCTTGGCGCCCTCACCGATCGCGTGGCAGGCGAGGCATTTGTTGAACGAGGTCTTGCCGGCGGCGGCATCCTGCGCCAGCGCGGAGGATGCGGTGGCCAGCGATGTGACGACCGCCAGCCCGCTCAAGGTCTTTAGGTTCATGGGGTTCTCTTCGTTTCGTCCCGGGGGGTAGTGTTTGGTTTGTGGCATGTCCGGCTTGGACAGGACAAGCCACGAAACTTTGACAGGTTTCATGACCGTCCGCTTGTCCGAGAGAGAACTCGCCCTTGCGGGGCGGGGCAATCCGACCTTCGGCCGGGTGATTGAAACAGGGTGACTGAAACAGGTGCAGACCTGATTGATTTGTCGTAACAAATCCGCAAAGCGCGCCAGAGCGCGCCAAGGGAACACCGATGTCCATCATGATGCCGGCGGCCGATCAGGCCGTCCTTGCCCGCCGCGCCGAAATCGTCGCCGCCTTGCGCGCCATCGTCCCGGGCGAGGGCGTGATCGACAGCGCCGCCGAAATGCTGGCCTATGAATCCGACGGCCTGACCGCCTATCGGCAGCCGCCGATGGTCGTGGTGCTGCCCGATACCACCGAGCAGGTCGCGAAGGTCCTCAAATATTGCCAGGAGCAAGGCATCAAGGTGGTGCCGCGCGGCTCCGGCACCTCGCTGTCGGGCGGCGCGCTGCCGCTCGCCGACGGCGTCTTGCTCGGGCTCGGCAAGTTCAAGCGCATTCGCGAGATCGACTTCGACAACCGCGTTGTCGTCACCGAGCCCGGCGTCACCAACCTTGCAATCAGCCAGGCGGTCGCCCATGCCGGCTTCTATTACGCGCCCGATCCGTCGTCGCAGATCGCCTGCTCGATCGGCGGCAATGTCGCGGAGAATTCCGGTGGCGTGCACTGCCTGAAATACGGCATGACCACCAACAACGTGCTCGGCTGCGAGATCGTGCTGATGAGTGGCGAGATCCTGCGCATCGGCGGCAAGTCGGCCGAGAACGCCGGCTATGATCTGATGGGGATCATCACCGGCTCGGAGGGGCTGCTCGGCGTGATCACCGAGATCACGGTGCGCATTTTGCAGAAGCCCGAGACGGCGCGCGCGCTGATGGTCGGTTTCGCCGAGGTCGAGGCGGCCGGCGAATGCGTGGCCGCCATCATCGGCGCCGGCATCATCCCCGGTGGCATGGAGATGATGGACAAGCCGGCGATCCACGCCGCGGAAGCCTTCGTTCATGCCGGTTATCCGCTCGATGTCGAGGCGCTCCTGATTATCGAGCTCGACGGGCCCCAGGTCGAGGTCGACGAGCTGATCAAGCGGGTCGAGGCGATCGCGCAGGGCTGCGGCTCGACCTCCTGCCAGATCTCGACCTCGGAAGCCGAACGCAATCTGTTCTGGGCCGGCCGCAAGGCGGCATTCCCGGCGGTCGGGCGGATCTCGCCGGACTATCTCTGCATGGACGGCACCATCCCGCGCGGCGCGTTGCCGAAGGCCTTGGCGCGGATCCGCGAGCTCTCGGAGAAATACGGCCTCGGCGTCGCCAATGTGTTCCACGCCGGCGACGGCAATCTGCACCCTTTGATCCTCTACGATGCCAACAAGCCGGGCGAGATCGAGAAGGCGGAAGCGTTCGGCGCCGATATCCTGCGTTGCTGCGTCGAGCTCGGCGGCGTGCTCACCGGCGAGCATGGCGTCGGCATCGAGAAGCGCGACCTGATGCCGGAAATGTTCACCGAGATCGACCTCAACCAGCAGCAGCGGCTGAAATGCGCCTTCGATGCCCAGGGCCTGCTCAACCCCGGCAAGGTGTTTCCGACGCTACATCGTTGCGCCGAGCTCGGCCGCGTCCATGTCCACGCCGGCAAGCTGGCCTTCCCGGATATCCCGCGGTTCTAGTACCGTCTTACCAGGCCGCCCGCTGCGCTGGCATCGCCATATGCGGCGCAGGCCCGTTCGGGGTCAGCTATCAACTCCGCCCGGACCCGCCTGAAGGTCTTGCCGGCAGCTTCGGACACCTCGGGACGGAATTTGCGCGGATCGTAGTCATTGCCATCGTTGGCCTTGATGGCCGCGTCAAAGGCGCCGATCATGGCCATGGCGGCGTCGGGGCTGCCGAGCAGCCTGGCGCCGAGTTGAACGCCGCCGGCACCGTTGGCCTCATAGCCGATGCATCGCTGTTCGAGCACCGCGGCCGCGGTGGCGAGCTGGTCGAGGAACGTCGCCTCGGCGTCGGTGAGCATTGCGGCGCGCGCCTGCTGGGCCACGATCATCGCGAGCAGCGCGATGGCTGTTGGTTTGATGTTCATGGTGGCGGTTCTCCTGCGACGGTTGAGCCGCGATCGAAATCGCCGGTCGCCGAATGACGATGGCGCCGGCCAGTCCTTTTGGAGCATCAGGCGCCGCGCCGGCTATTGGCCCCAAGGCCAACATGCATCGATGTCGGCCGCTGGCGGACGTGGAATTTGCGAGCGCTTCGCCGATCGATCCATTTCGACGGATCGCGCTAGCCGACCGATAACCTTAACCGATGCTTGCCGCGGCGGCGGCAGGCCGTCAGGGCTGCCGTTGCATGTCGCTGCACCAGCGGCGGCCACCGTTTACACGACCTTCAACTGTTCCTCGGTACTTTCCCACGATGCATGTCTTCGGGACCACATCGATGCCCAGCCTGGCTGATCAGCTGGCGCTTTCGCGCAATCGGCCCGCAGGTTTCGATTACATGCGGATTGCGCTGGCAGTATCGATCATCTGCCTGCACAGCCTGAACGTGACGCTCGGCCTTGGCCGGGCGCTGGAAATCCTGGGCTCGTTCCGCATCGGCATCGCGATGATCCTCGCGCTGTTTTTCTCGCTCAGCGGCTTCCTGGTGACGGCGAGCCTGCAGCGGTGCAAGAGCCTGATTTCCTTCCTAGGCCTGCGCGTGCTTCGGATCGGACCCGCGCTCGCGGTCGAGACGACGCTGTCGGCGGTCATCATCGGCTCGGTGTTCACCGAACTGCCATTGGCGCAGTATGTCGCCGACCCGAAATTCCACGCCTATTTTCTCAATATGGTCGGCGACATCCATTACGAGCTGCCGGGCGTCTTCCTGCACAATCCGATGCCGGACGTGGTGAATGCCCAGCTCTGGACGGTGCCGTATGAATTGTGGTGCTACGTCATCCTGGCGCTGCTCGCGGTGACCACGATCTGCTTCAACAGGGTGGCGTACCTTGTGTTCCTGGTGATCGTTCAGGTCGCGCTGGTGAGCTACGACGTCTACCGCTGGGAAGAGGTGCCGATCCAGCTTCGCCCGCATCTTCTGGTGTTCTGCTTCCTTGCCGGCGTCGGCTTCTACCTGTGGCGCGACAAGGTGCCGTTCAACCGCACGGCGTGCCTGGTTGCGCTGTTGCTGTGCGCCGCCGGCATGGCCACGGGACGCGGCGACGCGCTGGCTCCGGTGCCGGCCGCCTATGTCGCGTGCTATCTCGGCCTGATGAACCCGCGACGGAGCTGGATCGTGTCGTCAGGCGATTACTCCTACGGGCTCTATCTCTATGGGTTCGTGATCCAGCAGTGCGTTGCCGCGTTCGGCCCGCCGGTTCAGCACTGGTATCTGAATATCCTGATCAGCCTGCCGCTCGCCTTCGGCGTCGCCGTCGCGTCCTGGCATCTCGTCGAGAAACATGCGCTGCGGCTCCGCGGCCATGTCGAGACTTTCGAGGCTGCGGTGCTGTCGCGGATTTCGATCGTCGGCTTCCGGTGCAAATCGCCCGAGCAGGCCGAACGAGAGGCTGTCATCCAGCCTGGGCCGATCAATCCGGTTCGACCGATCGTCCTTTCCGGCCGGTAACCTCTAACCATTACTTGCTGCGAATCCGGTGGCGCGTCGCTTAGATTGCGCCTGTTTGCACATACACGTTATGCGTTCATATCTTGTTAGTTTGTTGCTGGATAGTTTCCGATGATGTAGTTGTCTCGGAAGTGCAATGCAACCTATGTTCAGCCTGGCCGATCAGTTGGCTCTTTCGCGCCATCGGCCCACAGGCTTCGACTATCTGCGGCTCGCGCTGGCGGCCACCATCATCTGCCTGCACAGTGTGAACGTCGTCTTTGGGATCGACCGGGCGATGGAGGTCTTGGGCCACATCCGCATCGGGTGCGCAATGGTCCTTGCGCTCTTCTTCGCCTTGAGCGGGTTTCTGGTGACGGCGAGCTTGCTGAGGTGCAAGAGCCTGGTTTCATTTCTCGGCCTGCGCGTGCTTCGCATTGTGCCCGCGCTTGCGGTCGAGACGACACTCTCGGCCATCATCATCGGTCCGATCTTCACTGCGCTTCCCCTCGCGCAGTACTTCGCGGACCCGAAATTCTATGCCTATTTTCACAATATCTTCGGCGACATCCACTATGAGCTTCCGGGCGTGTTTCTGCACAATCCGGTACCTTTTGCGGTGAATGCGCAGCTTTGGACGGTCCCATATGAGCTGTGGTGCTACGTGATCCTGGCGCTGCTCGCCGTGACCACGATCTGCTTCAACAGGGTGCTGTATCTGGCGTTTCTGGTGTTCGCCCAGATCGGTTTCGCCTGCCACGATATCTACCATTCGGACCTGCAATATCTTCACCTTCGTCCGCCGCTGCTCGTGTTCTGCTTCCTTGCAGGTGTCGGCTTCTATCTCTGGCGCGACAAGGTCCCGTTCAACCGCACCGCGTTCCTGCTCGCGCTGATGCTTTGCGCGGCCGGGATGGCCACTGGATACACCGATGCGTTTGTTGTTGGACCCGCCGCGTATGTCGCGTGCTATCTGGGGCTCATGAACCCGCCGCGAGGCTGGATCGTGTCATCCGGCGACTACTCGTACGGGATGTATCTTTACGGAGTCGTCGTCCAGCAGTGCGTTGTGGCGTTGGGCCGTCCGGTTCAGCATTGGTACCTGAATATCCTGATCAGCCTGCCGATTGCCTTCGGCGTCGCGTTCGTGTCCTGGCATCTCGTCGAGAAGCATGCGCTTCGGCTCAGGGCGCAGGTCGAACAGATCGAGGCGGCGGTGCTCTCCCGGATTTCGATCGCAGCCTTCTGGCGCAAATCGCCCGAGCGGATCGAGTTGGGTGCGACGCTCGACGGCAGCCGCGCGTCGGTCTGATATTGTACGGGAGGGGGAGGACCTGCATCGCAAGCCCTCCCGCGGCACCGTCTTAAAGCAGCACGTATTGCGTCCGTTCGCGCTTGGCGAGCAGCGGAAGTGCCTGCTCCGCGATGTAGGTCTTGAAGTAGGCGCTCTCTGCATGCGCCTTGAACGCCGCTTCGTCCTGGAACAATTCGTAGAACAGGAATTGCGCCGGATTGTCCTTGCCGCGGCCGATCAGGAACAGCTTGGTGCCGGGGTCCTTCTGCGCCTCGGGCAGGAAGCCGTCGAGGATTGCCGCGACCTTGTCGGCCTGGCCGTCCTTGGCTTCCCATTGCGCCACCACCAGCAGTCCTGATGTGTTGATCACATCGCTGATGGTTCTCGTGCTCATCGCATAGTGCTTCATTTGCATTCCTCCGTTGCTTTGCTCGGATCGAGCCTGCGATCCGGTCCAGGGCGAGACGCCGGCGATCGTCATGATCGCGGCGAACGAGCCGATGGCCGATCGTCGGGTGAGCATCATCGTCGTGGTCGTGACGTCCGAACGTTTCATGATCGCCTCCAGATGAAGTGCGCCAACCGTCGTGCCGGCCGAACCGCACCGCGACAGATAGGGGATCGCGCCGCGCACTCGGTTAGGCGACGGTCGAAATGTCGATGTCGTGAAAATGGTTCGACATCGGTCGAAGTGTTGCGTCTCCGCCTGCGCAGGAGGCGCGATGTGGCCAAAACCTCGAGCAGGGGCCCGACCGCCGTTCCCGCCACTGTCGGGCGGCAAGCCCGGCTCCCGGGCCAGTCCGTCGGCATGGCGACGGTGGGGTTCGTCGCATTTGATTTCGGCGCCGAATTTCGTTACCGCCTAGCGGGTGGAAACGCTGAAAGTCAGAGACGTCCAGGACGTCGAAGAAGTGGTGCGCGCCGCTGTCGCCAGCGAGCAGCCGCTTGAGGTCATTGGTCATGGATCGAAACGCGCCATCGGCCATCCGATGGCGACCAATGCGGTGCTCGACGTCTCGGTGCTGAACGCGGTCAGCTCCTATGAGCCGAACGAGCTGATCATCACCGTGCAGGCCGGCGCGCCGCTCGCTGACGTGCAATCCCTGATCGACGCCAAGAACCAGCAATTCGCCTTCGAGCCGATGGACATGTCCGTGCTGCTCGGCAGCGCGGGAGCCGGCACGATCGGCGGCATGATCGGCGCCGGCCTTGCCGGTCCGCGCCGTATCAAGGCCGGCGGTGCCCGGGATCATCTGCTCGGGGCGCACGCGGTGTCCGGGTTCGGCGACAGTTTCAAGACCGGCGGGCGGGTGGTGAAGAACGTCACCGGCTACGATCTCTGCAAGCTGCTCACCGGTTCCTGGGGCACGCTGGCGGTCATGACCGAAGTGACGCTCAAGGTGATGCCGAAGCCGGAAGCCGAGCGGACGCTGGTGCTGCGCGGGCTCGACGACGTCACTGCCAACAAGGCGATGACGGCAGCGCTGGGTTCGCCCTTCGACGTGTCGGGCGCGGCGCATCTGCCCGGTTCGGCGCTGCGGTCCGGAACCGGCGCGCTCGCCGGCCTCGCGGCCTCCGGCCAGCCGGTCACGCTGGTGCGGCTTGAGGGCATTTCAGCGTCGGCGGCCCACCGGGCGGCCTCGCTCAGCCAGACACTCTCCTCCTATGGAACGGTCGACAGCCTCGCTGACGACGCCTCGGCTTCGATCTGGAGCGCGTTGCGCGACGTGGTGCCGTTCGCGGCGAACGGCGCGCTCGGGGCCTGGCCGGTGTGGCGGATCGTTTGCCCGCCGGCCTCAGGCGGCACGCTCGGTCAGGCGCTGTCGCGCGCCACCGGCGGTGATGTGATCTACGATTGGGGCGGCGGGCTGATCTGGGCCGCGGTGCCGCCGGGCACCGACGCGCAGGCCGCGCTGGTCCGCGGCCAGGTCGAGGCGGTCGGCGGGCACGCCACCCTGATCCGCGCCACCGAGGATGTGCGCCGTGCAGTCGATGTGTTCCAGCCGCAGCCGGCCGGGCTTGCCGCGCTCGGCGAGCGGGTCCGGGCGAGTTTCGATCCGAGATCGGTCCTCAACCGCGGCCGGATGATGCGAGGCGGGGGGGCATGAAGACCGAGTTTACCCTGGCGCAGCTCGCCGATCCCGACATCAAGGAAGCCGACAAGATCCTGCGCGCCTGCGTGCATTGCGGCTTCTGCACCGCGACCTGTCCGACCTATGTGCTGCTCGGCGACGAACTCGATAGTCCGCGCGGCCGCATCTACCTGATCAAGGAGATGCTGGAGAAGGACAAGCCGCCGACGGCGGACGTGGTCAAGCATATCGACCGCTGCCTGTCGTGCCTCGCCTGCATGACCACCTGTCCGTCGGGCGTGAACTACATGCACCTCGTCGACCAGGCCCGAGTCAGGATCGAGCGGGATTACGCGCGGCCGCTGACCGAGCGGCTGCTGCGGTCGGTGCTCGCCTACGTGCTGCCGCGACCGGGCCTGTTCCGGATCAGCATGATCCTGGCCGGGCTCGCCCGTCCGTTCACAGGGCTGCTGCCAACGCCGTCGGTCGGTGCGGCGAGTCCGGGCCTGCTGCGGCGGATCAAGGCCATGCTGGCGCTGGCGCCGCGCGGCCTGCCGCCGCCGGGGCCGGCTGCGGGAACCGTGTTTGCGGCGACCGGCCGTCGGCGTGGGCGGGTCGCGCTGCTGCAGGGCTGCGCCCAGCAGGTGCTGGCGCCACGTATCAATCAGGCCGCGATCAACGTGCTGACCCGGCACGGCGTCGAGGTGGTGCTGGTCAAGGACGAGCAATGCTGCGGCGCGCTGACCCATCACATGGGACAGGACGCCGACGCGCTGGCGCGCGCACGGGCCAACGTCACGGTGTGGCAAAGGGAAGCGGACCAGAACGGGCTCGACGCCATCCTGGTGACGACCTCGGGCTGTGGGACAGTCGTCAAGGACTACGGCTACCTGCTGCGCGAGGACAAAACATTCGCGGAAGCAGCCGAGCGAATCTCGGCGCTGGCAAAGGATATCACCGAGTATCTCGCTGGCCTCGAGCTCGCGCCTTCAACGCAGAAAGGCGACATCACCGTTGCCTATCACTCGGCTTGTTCGTTGCAGCACGGACAGAAAATCACCCAACTTCCGAAAGAATTGCTTTCCAAGAATGGATTCGTGGTGAAAGATGTGCCTGAGAGCCATTTGTGTTGCGGTTCGGCGGGGACCTACAACATTCTCCAGCCCGACATTGCGAGCAGATTGCGCGATCGCAAGGTCGCCAATATTGCGCTTGTCAAACCGGACATGATCGCTGCGGGCAATATTGGGTGCATGGTTCAGATTGCCGGCGGTACGTCAGTTCCTGTGGTGCACACGATTGAGCTTCTCGATTGGGCGACAGGAGGTCCCCGGCCAGGATTGAATTGATCGACTGCCATTCGAGCATGATCCGGACCCCAGCCTTGCCCTGACGCAAACTGAAGGACCGGCGCTTCCCTGCCACAGACGCGAAGCGATCGCGCGGCCATCATGCCCGACAAGCGAAGTGGAAGGTGCCTCTCCTCGAGGTGCAGCTGCTGACCGGCAAGCGATCACTTCAATACGCGGTGGACTCAAATCAGCGGCAACAGGAGGACCACGATGGCGAAGTCGAAGAAGGCGAAGAAAAGCAAGAAGGCCAAAAAGGCCAAGAAGGCAGTAGCGGCGAAGAAGAAGTCCGCGAAGAAGTCGGCCAAGAAGACTGCGAAGAAGGCCGCGAAGAAGTCTGCAAAGAAATCGGCGAAGAAGTCAGCCAAGAAGACCGCCAAGAAGACCGCTAAGAAAGCTGCGAAGAAGGCTGCTCCGAAGAAAGCCGCGCCCGCGAAGCCGGCTGCGAAGAAGGCCGCCAAGAAGAGCGCTCCGAAGAAGGCCGCCGCGCCGAAGCCGGCCCCGGTTGCAGCGCCCCCGGCGCCCGAGCCCGCGCCGCAGCCGGCGCCGAGCTGGGCCACGCCGGGCCACGAGCCGGCGCCGAGCTGGGGCACCGACAGCGAGCACCACTAGCCGAACCTGCACCGGTTCACCTGATCGAAGCCGCAGCGGACGCCGCTGCGGCTTTTTCCGTATCGGCCGTCCGTAGTTTTGCGGAGACGCGATTCGCGTCGATACCGACCGCAGTATGTCGAACTGTTGCTCGAATCCGATTTTGCGTGCCGCTCAACTGGGGCGGGAGCCCTGAGTCTTGTGGTGTAAATGCAACACCCGCCAACCAACGTGTGGCGAGGCGGCCAGAACGCCTAAAAAGTCGGCAGATGCATGTCTTTTCGCCTTCACGGTACCGTGCACGGGCCTCAGATTGATCCCACGCGATTTAGTTGCAGTCCGTTATCGCGCGCCCTGGGGGCCACCGGAGCTGGGCTGTCTGGAAAAGTAGATGGGGATCGTCATGAAGAAACTGGCCTTGTTAGCAACGGCGCTAGCAATGATTTCGAGCTCGGCAATGGCAGCTGACATGGCGGTGAAGGCCGTCAAGGCGCCGCCGCCGGCTCCTTTCGATCCCTGGGACGTCGCCTTCGGCGCCGGCATCGTGAGCGACTACATCTTCCGCGGCGTCACCCAGTCGAACCACAATCCGTCGGTCACCGCCTATTTCGAGCCGCGCTACAACGTCAACAAGGACCTGCAGCTCTACATCGGCACCTCGACCGAAAGCATCTCCTTCGCCAACCGCGCTGCGGCCGAAGTCGACGTCTACGGCGGTATCCGCCCGACCTTCGGCGCCTTCGCCTTCGACATCGGTGTCTGGGGCTACCTGTATCCGGGTGGAACCTGCTTCTTCGGCGCGCCGACCGACACCGCCGGCAAGCTGCTCAGCCCGGAGTGCGCAGCCAACGCCCTGCTGAACGGCAACGTGATGAAGAAGGACGTCTCGTTCTTCGAAGTCTACGGCAAGGCGACCTGGACCATCAACGACAACTGGGCGTTCACCATCAACGAGTACTACTCGCCCAACTTCCTCAACACCGGCGCCTGGGGCAACTACTCCTCGATCATCGGCAAGTACACCGCGCCGAGCACCGTGTTCGGCACCAGCGGCGTCGGCATGTATGTGTCGGGTGAGTTCGGCCGGCAGTGGCTCGGCACCTCCGACAGCTTCTACGGAGTTCCGGCGTTCCCGAACGGCATCAAGTATGCCGACTACAACACCTGGAACATCGGCATCGGCTTCACCTACAAGGTGTTCACGCTTGATCTGCGCTATTCCGACACCGACCTGTCGAAGGGCAATTGCAGCGCCTTCACCAGCGACTTCACCGCGGGCGGAACCACCAACGTCACCCCGATCAATCCGGGCGGCACGGGCTCCAACTGGTGCGGCACATCCGGTATCGCCAAGCTCTCGGTCGACCTGACCGCGATGTCCAACCTGAAGTAATTTCCTCTTCCGAGGATCGCGGGGGCGGCAGAGCAATCTGCCGCCCCTTTTTTGTTGGATGGATTGCCGCCTGATGGTCGTGAGGCCGGGCTGAACTGGAGCAGCACAGGCGGCCTAACCTCTCCCGAAGGGAGAGGTCGATTTGCGTGAGCAAATCGGGTGAGGGGTTACGGTCTATCGAGAGGGTAAGAGCCCTCACCCGGCGCTGCGCGCCGACCTCTCCCCGCCGGGGAGAGGTGAACCGAAAGCACCGTAAGCCGATTAAGCCAAAAGCCCCAGCTCCGGCGTGCTTACGATGCTCCAACCTCGACCTTGTCACGCAAGGTGAAGCGGTCGCCGTCGCGGACCAGCGAAATGTTGCGCTGGTGGAAGGCGTCGAGCGTCGAACGGTGGCCGATCGAAACCACCGTGGTGTCGGGCAGCTTCTCGGCGATCAGTCGGTACAGCGCGGCTTCCGACGGCTCGTCGAGCGAGGCCGTCGCCTCGTCGAGGAACAGGAACTGCGGCGCATGCAGCAGCGCCCGGGCGATGCCGAGCCGCTGCTGCTCGCCGAGCGATAGCATCCGGTTCCAGTGCGCTTCTTCCTCGAGCCGCGCCGCAAGCTGCGGCAGTCCGACGGCGGTGACAACCTCGCGGACCCGTCCCGCATCGAATTGCGCGGCCTTGCCCGGATAGACCACCGCGTCATGCAGCGAGCCGATCGGCAGATAGGGACGTTGCGGCAGCATCATCAGGCTGGCATTGGCGGGGATCTGGACCGCGCCGCGGCCGAACGGCCAGATGCCGGCCACCGCGCGGAACAGCGTGGACTTGCCGGCGCCGGAGGGACCGGTGACCAGGGTGCGTTCATTGTCGCGAAGGCTGAAGCCGTCAGCCGCGAGCAGCGGCTTGCCGTCGGGCAGGGTGACCAGGAGATCGTCGAGATCGATGGTGTCGCCGGCTGTGGGCTTGACGTGGATGATGTCCTGCCGCTGCGCGAGCGCATCGCCACCGCGGATCGAGTTCTCGAAGCCATCGAGACGCGCGACCACCGATTGCCATTCAGCCAGCGTCCGGTAGGCCGTGATGAAGAACGACAGTGAGTCCTGCACGCTGCTGAAGGCGGAAGCGGTCTGCATCATGCCGCCGAGCTGGATCTTGTTGGCGAAATAGGCCGGTGCGATCAGCACGTAGGGGAAGATCACGGCGGCCTGCGAATAGGTCGCGGTGAACGCGGTCAGCTTCTTGGTTCGTTGCATGATGTCGAGCCAGTTCCCGACCACGAATCCGAAGCGATCGAGCAATCGCGTGCGCTCGGCCGGTTCACCGCGGAGCAGTGCAATCTGCTCGGCGTTCTCGCGGGTCCGCACCAGGTTGAAGCGGAAATCGGCTTCGAACCGTTGCTGCCGGAAGTTGAGGTCGACCAGCGGCCTGCCGATCACATGGGTCAAGACCGTTCCGAGGATCGCGTAGACCAGCGCGCCCAGCACCAGGTAGCCGGGAATCGCGATGTCCTTGCCGAAAAGATGCAGCGGCGCCTGATTGGAAAGGCCCCACAGGATGAACACGAAGGAAGCAAGCGTCACCACGGCGCTCAGCAATCCGATCCCGAGCGTCAGGGTCTGTTCGACGAAGCGCTGGGTGTCGTCGGCGATACGCTGATCCGGGTTATCAGCGGCATCGCCGAGTAGTTGCATGCGGTAGTGGTTGGCATCGTGCAGCCAGCCGCCGAGATAGCGCGTGGTCATCCAGCGCCGCCAGCGGATCTGCAGCCATTGATTGAGATAGAGCTGGTAGACCTTCAGGCCGATCCAGAACGCCGCGAGCACGCAGAAATAACCGATCTGATAGGTGAAGACCGCCTGATCACGCTCCTGTAGCGCGTTGTAGAAAACGTTGTTCCAGCGGTTGAACAGCACGGTCAGAAAGACGGTGGCGAGCTCGATGATCACCACCGCGGCCAACAGTCCGCGGCCTGCCCATTTGTCGTCGGAGTTGAAATAGGGCGAGGCGATGCGCCACACCGTCGCGAGCGTCGAGCGAATGTTGTTCACAGATTATCGTCTCCGGGGAAGCGGCCGCAACGGCCTGAAGAATCGGGACAATCGGCGTGGTCCTCGACTAAAGTCGTAGGTCTGGCATGCAAGCGTTGGCTTGTCCCGGCGATCGAGTCAACCCTAGCATGACGACAACGGCGAGGGGCGGGGGACCTTCGATTTTTCGCGAGGATGTGAGCGATCCTTACCGATCGTTCATTCGCGAGCCGGGGCTGCAATTCTTCCGACGGACTCCCGCAATCGCACCGGCGCGCCTGCCTGCACCGAGGCCGGGGCGCTGCATAAGAACGTGGGAAGGACCCCGAGATGAGCACCTGGAATCAAATCTACAATCCGCTGGGGAATGCCGGGCTGTCGACGCTGGCGGCCGCCATTCCCGTGGTCACGCTGCTGGTGCTGATCGCCAGCGGCAAGGTGAAGGCACATATCGCTGCCATCGTCGCCGTGATCGTGACCAACCTGATCACGATCTTCGTGTTCACGATGCCGGCCGGCATGTCGATCCGCGCATCGATCCTCGGCATCGTCACCGGGTTCTTTCCGATCGGCTGGATCGTGCTCAACGTCATCTTCCTCTACCAGGTCACGGTAAGGTGCGGGAAGTTCGAGCTGCTCAAGCGCGCGGTCGGCGGTGTCACCGAGGATCGCCGCCTGCAGTTGCTCCTGATCGCGTTCTCGTTCGGCGCCTTCTTCGAGGGCGCCTCGGGCTTCGGCACGCCGGTCGCCATCACCGGCGCGGTGCTGATCGGGCTCGGCTTCTCGCCGCTCGCAGCCTCCGGCCTGTCGCTGATCGCCAACACGGCACCGGTCGCCTACGGCGCGCTCGGCACGCCGATCCAGGGCCTCGCCTCGGTCACCGGGCTCGATCCCTACATCCTCGGCGCCATGGTCGGCCGGCAGCTTCCGCTGTTCTCGCTGATCGTGCCGTTCTGGGTGGTATGGGCGTTCGCGGGCTGGCGCGGCATGAAGGAGATCTGGCCGGCGATCCTGGTCACCGGCGTGTCGTTTGCGGTCCCGCAATTCGTGATCTCGAACTATATCAACCCCTGGATCGTCGACATCGGCGCCTCGCTGATCTCGATGGGCGCGCTGATCCTGTTCCTCAAGGTCTGGCAGCCGCGGCAGCTGTGGCTGTCGCCCGCGCTGCGCGGCCGCGATGAATCGGCGGCAACGATGGCGGCTGCACCGCCGCTCGACAAGACACCGCTGACCCAGGGCGAATTGTGGAGCGCGCTGCTGCCGTGGATCATCGTCTGCGTGCTGATGCTGATCTGGGGCAATGGCGCCTTCAAGACCTGGGCGAACGCCAACTTCACCTGGAACTATGCGGTGCCCGAGCTCGACAAGCTGATCTTCAAGGTGCCGCCAGTGGCCGCCAAGCCGACGCCCGAAGGCGCCGTGTTCAGCTTCACCTATTTGTCGTTCACCGGCACCGGCATGCTGATCGCCGCGATCATCTCGGGTCTCTTGATGGGCTTCTCGCCTGCCAAGCTGATTGCCGAGTATGGCCGCACCATCCGCCTCTGCGCGATCTCGCTGATCACGATCTCGGCGATGCTGGCGATCGGCACCTTGACCCGGCTGTCCGGCGTCGACGCCACCCTCGGCCTCGCCTTCGCGGCGACCGGCGTGCTCTATCCCTTCTTCGGCACCTTGCTCGGCTGGCTCGGCGTGGCGCTGACCGGATCGGATACCGCCTCGAACGTGCTGTTCGGCAATCTGCAGAAGATCACCTCCGAGCAGCTCGGCCTGTCGCCGATCCTGATGGCGGCGGCGAACTCCTCGGGCGGCGTGATGGGCAAGATGATCGACGCGCAATCGATCGTTGTCGCCTCCACCGCGACCAACTGGTACGGCCACGAAGGATCGATCCTGCGCTACGTGTTCCTGCACTCGATCGTGCTGGCGTGCCTGGTCGGCCTGTTCGTGACCCTGCAGGCCTATGTCTACCCGTTCACGGCGATGGTTCTGAAATAACGAGGCGAGGCGTCGCCCAAACCAAGATCCCCGCGGGGGAGAGCCCGCGGGGATTTTGTTTTTCAAGCACTTTTTCTCGCGCCGCCATTCTGGCCAATCGCAGCCTCGTCCCATACAAGGGCGGCAAAAGCGACCCTGGGAATGGCATGATCTCGATGAAGCGGATTCTGAACGGCGGCATGGCCGCGTTGGTGGTCGTTGCAGCGGCGCTTGGCGCGGGGCCGGTACAGGCCCAGGAAGAATTCCCGTTCGGCTTCGTGATGACGCTCGATGCCGCGCGCATGCCGGGCTCCAAGCGGATTCCCTCGATCGAGGTCGGCGACAATGGCGAGGTGATCCTCGAGCTGTGGTGCGACGGCGGCAGGGGCCAGTTCTCGGTTGCCGGCAACACCATTGTGTTCGTCCCCGGCGCGATGGAGAACCGCAGCTGCGCGCCGGACCGGGCGCAGGCCGACAAGGATCTGCTCGCCGCGCTCGGCGACACGACGAGCTGGCGGCGGCAGGGGGATCAGGTCACGTTCATCGGAAGCAGGCAGCTGCGTTTCGTGATCAACAGCAACTGACGCGCATCGCGCGGGCTCAGGGCGTCGCGACCAATCCGCTTGCGGTGGCAACGATCCAGCGATTGCCCCAGCGCACGATGGAATCGACCCGTCCGAGGCCTGGGACGACGTCGCCGCGTGCGGCCATCTTGACGCCCTCCGGTCCCTCGAGCACGGCGGTGCCGTCGCGGACTTCAACCACCGACCAGCCGGGAATCGTGCTCGGCCGGGTCTCCGCCGCTGCTCCCGCGGGCTGCTTCGTTCCGAGCGCGGCGGCCTGCGCGTTCAGGGTGGTGGGCGCGGCGCCGAGAGCGAGCGAGCGCGGGCCGGCAGGGGTGTTCTTGGGAATGCTGCCAGTGACGACGGGGTCGGCGTTGGATGCGGTCCGGCGCGGGCTCTCGCTCTTTCGGCTCGGTGGCGCCTCGGCAACATGCGGCACCGGCGCTTCCTTCTGAGCCATCGGGACTGGCGCGGGAGCCGCAAAATCGTGCCAGTTGGCGCCGCCGGTCCATCCCAGCACGAAGCTTGCGGCCAGGGCGGTGGCTGCCAGCAGTGCGGTGCCGATGCGGTCGGCAAACGGCTCCCGCAGCAGCAGGGTGGCGTCGTGGTTCTCGCCTGAGACGTCCCAGAGGTCCGCCGTCTGCGCCGGCGAATGACCCTCCGTCACATCCGTTGGCCAGATGCTCCCAAGACTGATCGGCTCGCGGTCTTGCATGGCGTGACCCGTGTTCGGTGACGCAAAGGATGATCCTCGAAACTAAATCGAGCCTTAATTTTCGGTGACCGAACTGCGGCAGCACGAAGTCTTTTGGTCGCAGGCCCCGCAAATTGACGGGGCGGTGAGGGCGGCCGACAATCGCGACGACGACCCCGCATTGGGCCAGAGATGCGCACGCCTGACATCAGCATCGCCCCCGAAGACCCGCGGCAGGCGGACGTGCGGCAGCTGATCGATCTGTCGGACGCCCACATGCAGGCGTTGTATCCGCCCGATAGCAATCACCTCGTCCCCGTCGAGACGCTGGCCGACGCGGATACGGTCTTCCTCGTCGCGCGGCGCGATGGCGAGGTGCTCGGGTCGATCGCCTTCCGCCTCATCGCACCCGGTCATGCCGAGATGAAGCGAATGTTCGTGCGTGCCGATGCGCGCGGACACGGGCTCGGCCGCCGCCTGCTCGGAGTGTTGGAGGACGCCGCGCGCAGCCGGGAGATCACGCGCATCAGCCTGGAGACCGGGATCCGGCAGCCGGAGGCGGTCGGGCTCTATCGCGCTGCCGGCTACCGGGAGTGCCCGCCGTTCGCCGACTACGCGCCCGATCCGCTCAGCCTGTTCATGACCAAGCGCCTCTAACGCCAAGCGGTCGTTTCCGGACGTCGTCACCGCAAAGCGGGTCGTCCCGGCGCATAGGCGTCGCTATAGCGATGGCATGCTCGATTTCGCCGCCCAATATGCAGCCTTTCAGCGCCGCGATCCGGCCTGGGACGGCATCGTGTTCGTCGCGGTCCGGACGACGGGCGTGTATTGCCGTCCGGTGTGCCGGGCGCGCACGCCGCTCGCCCGCAATGTGCGGTTCTATGGCAGCGCCGCGTCGGCCGAGCGCGCCGGCTTCCGGCCCTGCCTGCGCTGCCGTCCTGAGGCGGCACCGTTCTGTCCGGCATGGAAGGGCACCAGGACGACGGTCGAGCGCGCGCTGGCGCTGATCGAAGCGGGCGCCCTCGACCGCGGCAATGTCGCTGCGCTGGCCGATCGGCTCGGCATCGGTGCGCGGCATCTGTCGCGTCTGTTCGCCGAGCATCTCGATGCCTCGCCGCTGCAGGTCGCGCTCTCGCTGCGCGTGCAGCGCGCCAAGCGCCTGATCGACGGCAGCGATCTCCCGCTCGCTTTGGTGGCGCAGCGCGCCGGCTTCTCCAGCGCAAGGCGCATGAACGCCGCATTCGCAAAGCTCTACGGCCGCTCGCCCGCGTCGCTGCGACGGAAGCCGCTGTCAAACATCACGATGCAATAATGGAGATCAGCAATGGCCAAGAGCTACGGCACCGTCAGTGCCGAACAGAAACTCAGGATGAGCGGCCTCGCATTCGTCCAGGGGCTCGCCTCTGGCGCGTTGCCGCTCAACACGATCGCGCGGACGCTCGGCTATGACGTCACGGAAGCCGAGCACGGCCGCGTCGTCGTCACGCTGCTGCCGACGGATGCGCATCTCAATCCGGCAGGCACCGTGCATGGCGGGCTCACCGCCACGCTGCTCGACAGTTGCATGGGCCTTGCGGTGCAGTCGACGCTCGATGCCGGAACGAGCCAGACCACGCTCGAATTCAAGATCTCGCTGGTGCGGCCGATCACACCCGACACCGGCCTCATCCGGGCCGAGGGCCATGTGCTCAATTGCGGCCGCCGCGTCGGCACCGCGGAGGGCAGGGTCACCGACGAGAAGGGGCGGCTGCTTGCGCACGGCACGACGACGTGCCTGATCTTTCCGGCTTGATGCACAATTGTTGCGGAGAGGTTGCGCCGGTACCGCATCGGGAGATGCGGAGCCGGCGCGACGTTGGAATGCCTCCAGCGAGCCTGCGGATTAGAGCGCTTCAATTTCACTGAGCCGATCGCTTGCGTTACCCGAACGCATGGAATGTGCGTTCGGGTAGCCGCGATGCGATTGTCGATGAAACGCGGTTTACCCGGCGTAGCCACTCTGTTCAGGCAAGCGAATGAGGCCGAGCTGCAGCATGGCTGTCAGCGCATCTTCCTGTCCGAGCTCCTCGGCGATCCGTCCGTCCCGCACGCGCAGTACGGTCGTGCCAGCGAACGTCATCTTGCGGCCGGAGGCCGCGGGCAGCGAGCCGAGGCGGAAGTCGCTGAAGGCAGGCCCGGTGTGCGTACCGCCACCTTCCCAGCGGCCGACGACGAGATCACCTTCCGCGACGAGATCGCCGACACCCCAGAAATTGAGATCCGGAAACGCTTCACGAAACTCGGTGATGAATTGCGTGACCGCGGCGCGGCCCTTCTTCGGTTCGTGCATCGGGTAGTGCACGACAATGTCTGGTGTCGCGAGCTCATCGATGATGCGCGGATTCCATGGGTTTCCCCAAAAGCCCTCGAACCACCGGCCTACGATGCTCTTGTTTTCCTCTGACATCGGATCGTCTCCATTTGCGTGTTGCCGGTATCGCGACCGGCCCTGTGTCGATGAACGCATTAGGCATCTTGAGACGGGTATCGTGCCACCCGATTCCAGATCGGGCGTGGCGTCGGCGTTCAGACGAGATTCCGCTTTGTCGATATGGCGCTTAGCGCCGCTTCTCGGATGTCGCCGCGCAATCGGGAAGCGGGTGGCTCGCGCAACACGAACGCGAAACCACTTCGCGATCACACAGGAGAACATCATGCGCAACTTCGATGCGATCGCCGCGTTGCGCGGCGACGGACTTCGGCCCGAGCTGCAAGCGCTGTTCGAGCGCCTTGCGATCGAGCCCCGCTCTGAACTGTTCGTCAGAGATGACGGGATGCTTCAGTCCGGTCCTGACCCCACTCCTGAGGCGGCGCGCGACAACGTCGTGCCGCTGAAGCGCAGGACGGCCTGAATCAGGAGAGCGCCGGCTTCAGCGCCACACCGACTTGTCGGCGTCCCAGCGCTGGCCTTTGAGCTCCTTGACCAGCGCGTCGATCGCGCCGTTGTCGTCCTTCGCCTCGCTGCCTTCCTCGTCGCTGCCGGAATCGTCCGAGAGACTGAGTTTGGCGCCGGCGCTGTCGTCCGACGTCGAGACGGTCGGGCTCGAGACCCACAGCATCAGCCTGTCCGAGCTGCCGGGCTTGTCGGGCGAGACGAGGGCGGTGACCTCGTAATTCTGGGTGAGGCCGAGCGCAGGGTAGATCGCGCTTGGCCGCTTCAGCACCAGCTTGAGCTTGCCGGTATTCGCGTTCCAGGTCGCCGAGGCGGGCTTTGCCGCGAGCGTCTTCGCCAGCACGCCCGCGATCGCGGATGCGAGCTTGTCCTTGTTGATCTTGTCGCCATCACGCCAGTCGGCGGCGGCGAAGCGGATGGTGCGGTCCATCTCGACCACGCCGCTGGTCCAGCCGGCCGCCGTCACGCCGGGTGCTGATTTCGCCTTGGCGAGCAGCGCGCCGGCGTGCTCGGGATCGACGGTGAGGTTGATGGTCTGCTCGCCGGAGCGCATCGCATCGCAGGTCACCGCGAGGCTGGAGGTGCCGATCTCGACGGCCTCGCCCTTCAGGCCCCTCAGGAAATCGGCCGCCGCATCGAGCTTGACCCGCACCCCGATCGATTCCGGCGAGACGTCGGTGAAGTCCTTCGGCTGTGGCGTGATGCCGTCCTCGGTGGCCTGGTTGTCCTGGAATTCCTTCTCGCTGAGATCGGAATTGTCGGTCGAGGCGACCTCGGTCACCGTCTGGCCGATCGTGATCTGGCCGCGGAACTCAAAACTCTCGCCGGTCTGCTTGCGGTTCAGCTTGACCGTGATCGGCTGCTTGTCGGCGACGCTCTGGGTGGTGCCGGACAGCGTCTGGCCGTTGACGGTC
Organism: Bradyrhizobium sp. B120; assembly: GCF_049075665.1. Classification (NCBI taxonomy): domain Bacteria; kingdom Pseudomonadati; phylum Pseudomonadota; class Alphaproteobacteria; order Hyphomicrobiales; family Nitrobacteraceae; genus Bradyrhizobium; species Bradyrhizobium sp. B120. Next base: position 1,362,595 of record NZ_CP185242.1, read on the forward strand.
AGGTTGGCGACGAAGCGGTCCTTGCGGTCCGAGCTCTTGTCGGCGGGATAGCAGACGTCGAGCACGGCCGCGGTCACGGTCTTGCCCTGGCGGGTTTCCTTCAGCACGACGTCGGCATTGCCGTCCATCAGGCCGTCGATCGAAGTGAAATAGCGCGTCTCGGGGCCATTCGACGCTGCCGGCTTCGTTTGCAGCTTCATCTGGGCGAGGGCAGGTGCCGAGACGACGGCAAGACCGAGCAGCAGGAGCGGGAGCGCGCGCATACGATGAGTCCTCGATGGGCAGAATCGGTTCCGTCGTAACTAGCAAACCTCCGTCTCATTGGCCAAAAAAGAAGGCCGCCTAACGGCGGCCGGCTATCGCACACGAGATGAACGGACCTTTTTGGCACCGTCATGGCCGGGCTTGTCCCGACCATCGACGTCTTTTCTTTACGTGGGAACGAAGGCGTGGATGCCCGGGACAAGCCCGGGCATGACGAATGCGGAGACGGCACCGCTTCGATTATGCGTTTTGCGACGAACTTACGCTTGCTCGCGTCATGCGCGGTCGTCGGGTTCCTGGCCGCTCTCCAGCCTGCCGCGCAGCGTACTGACGACGCGACTGGTGGATTCGAGGTCCTTGATCGACAGCCCGTCGGCGAGGCCGTTCACCCAGGGCAGCTGCAGGCGCATCGCCGCGTCGAAGCTTTGCTGCCCCTTCTCGGTCAGCACGACGAGCTGGGCGCGGCGATGATGCGGATTGGTCTCGAATGTGACGAGCCCGTCCCGTTGCAGGTCGTTGACGATCCGCTGCACGTTCTGTCTGGCAGCGCCGAGGTCGCGCGCCAGCCATGCGACCGGTTGCGGGCGCTCAGTGGTGACGATGGCGCCGAGGATCTGCCAGCGCGCGCTGGTCAGGCCAAGTCCCGCCACCATCCGGTCGCCGGTGGTGAACAGCAGGCTGTTGAGCCTGAACAGGTCGAGAATCAGGTTGCTCAGGGCTTCGCCGGCCGGCGTTCGCTTGGTCTGCGGCATTTGTCACCATAAGTTGATATTGACATCATGATGTCAAGATATATGTATCCATCCGATCGAAATGACATCATAGCACCAAATCAACGGAGCCAGCCATGCCGCAGATGCGCCCCCTCGACCCCGCATTCCCGATCGACCGCCAGCTCGCGATCGATGCCAGCAACATCGTGCTCGTCAACGTCTTCACGCTCGATGCGGCCGACGAGGAGATCTTTCTGAAAGCCTGGCAGGCCGACGCCGCCATCATGAAGCGGCAGCCCGGCTTCATCTCGACTCAACTGCATCGTGCGCTCGGCGACAGCCCGGCCTATCTGAACTACGCGGTGTGGGAATCGACCGCGGCCTTCCGGGCCGCCTTCGCCAATCCCGAGTTCAGGGCCAAGCTCTCGGCCTATCCGGCCTCGGCTGTGGCGTCGCCGCATCTGTTCCAGAAGGTGGCGGTGGCTGACATCTGCGTCGCTTGAAGCGCGATGGGCACCGTGCACAGCTCCATCCACGTCATTGCGAGCGAAGCGAAGCAATCCATGGTTCCGCAAGCGGAGAAGTGGATTGCTTCGTCGCTATCGCTCCTCGCAATGACGGTGGTGCCAAGCATCACGGCCCCGTCGCGGGCGAAAGCGAACATGGGACGCCGCTTCAAAGATCGCTCAACTGTGCATCAGCACGCCGACGCCGAGCGTGGCCGCGGCAGCCAGGAACGATATGTCCAGAAACCGCAGCGGCGCTTTTGGACGATGTCCGATCGAACCGGCAACGACGCAATAGAGGCCGTAGGCTGCGGCGAGGACGACGAATGTCACTGTTTGCTTGAACCAGAACGTCAGGACGACCGCAAGATCATCGGTGCTGTCCAGGGCAGAGGCGCCCAACGCGAGCACCGCGCCGATCGCGTAGAACAGCACGAGCGTTGACGTCAGGGATTTGGCGTCGCGGGACATCAGATGATCCTTACAGCTCCATTGTAATCAGATCGCAAAAAAGAAGGCCGCCCGGAGGCGGCCTTCGATCTCGATGCGGATGCGGCGAGGGCTTAGAAGCCGCCCATGCCGCCCATTCCACCCATGCCGCCGCCGCCCGGCATCGCCGGCGCCGCGTCCTTGGGCAGTTCGGCGACCATGGCTTCGGTGGTCACCAAGAGGCCGGCCACCGAGGAGGCGTCCTGCAGCGCAGTGCGCACCACCTTGGCGGGATCGATGATGCCCTTGTCGACCATATCGACATAGTCTTCGGTCTGGGCGTCGAAGCCGAAGGTCTCCGACTTGTTCTCGAGGATCTTGCCGACCACGATCGAGCCCTCGACACCGGCGTTCTCCGAGATCTGGCGGACCGGAGCTTCGAGCGCCTTGAGCACGATGTTGATGCCGGCCTGGACGTCGGCATTCGGGTTGGTGAGACGGCCGACCGCCTTCTTGGCGCGCAGCAGCGCGACGCCGCCGCCCGGCACGATGCCTTCCTGCACCGCGGCGCGGGTTGCATTCAGCGCGTCCTCGACACGGTCCTTCTTCTCCTTGACCTCGACCTCGGTCGCGCCGCCGACCTTGATGACGGCAACGCCGCCGGCGAGCTTGGCAAGGCGTTCCTGCAGCTTCTCACGGTCGTAGTCCGAGGTGGTCTCCTCGATCTGCGCCTTGATCTGGCCAACGCGGGCGTCGATGTCCTTCTTCTTGCCGGCGCCCTTGACGATCGTGGTGTTCTCCTTGTCGATCACGATCTTGCCGGCGCGGCCGAGCATGTTGACCGTGACGTTCTCGAGCTTCATGCCGAGGTCGTCGGAGATCAGCTGACCGCCGGTCAGGATCGCGATGTCCTCCAGCATCGCCTTGCGGCGATCGCCGAAGCCCGGCGCCTTGACGGCGGCGACCTTGAGCCCGCCGCGCAGGCGGTTGACCACCAGCGTCGCCAGCGCCTCGCCCTCGACGTCCTCGGCGAGGATCAGGAGCGGACGGCCCGACTGCACCACGGCTTCGAGCACCGGCAGCATCGACTGCAGGCCGGTCAGCTTCTTCTCGTGCAGCAGGATGTAGGCATCCTCGAGCTCGGCGGTCATCTTCTCGGCGTTGGTGATGAAGTAGGGCGACAGGTAGCCGCGGTCGAACTTCATGCCCTCGACAATGTCGACTTCGGTATCGAGCGACTTGTTCTCCTCGACAGTGATGACGCCTTCGTTGCCGACCTTCTGCATCGCCTGCGCGATCATCTTGCCGATCGCGGCATCGCCATTGGCCGAGATGGTGCCGACCTGGGCGACTTCCGAAGAGGAGGCGACCGGCTTGGCGCGCTTCTCGATGTCCTTGATCACGGCGGCGACTGCGGTGTCGATGCCGCGCTTGAGGTCCATCGGGTTCATGCCGGCGGCGACCGCCTTGGCGCCCTCGCGGACGATGGCCTGCGCCAGCACGGTGGCCGTGGTGGTGCCGTCACCGGCGGTGTCGTTGGTCTTGGAAGCGACCTCGCGCAGCATCTGCGCGCCCATGTTCTCGAACTTGTCCTCGAGCTCGATCTCCTTGGCGACGGTGACGCCGTCCTTGGTGATGCGGGGAGCGCCGAAGCTCTTCTCGATGACGACGTTGCGGCCCTTCGGGCCGAGCGTCACCTTCACGGCATTGGCGAGCACGTCGACACCGCGCAGCATGCGGTCGCGGGCGTCTCCGGCGAATTTTACGTCCTTGGCAGCCATTGATTTGAACTCCTGTCAGTATTTTGAATGAGCGGCTGCAGCTTCCTGAACTCGTCATCGCCGGGCTTGACCCGGCGATCCATCTTTCGAAGCGTGATGGATGCCCGGGTCAAGCCCGGGCATGACAGCGGAGCGAGCGCCGCGTTTCTCGAATTGGTCGTGGCCTTACGCCAGCACGCCCATGATGTCGGACTCCTTCATGATCAGGAGCTCCTGGTTGTCGAGCTTGACCTCGGTGCCCGACCACTTGCCGAACAGCACGCGGTCGCCGACCTTGAGGTCGATCGGGATCAGCTTGCCGGCCTCGTCGCGGCCACCCGGGCCGACAGCGACGATCTCGCCTTGGGACGGCTTCTCCTTGGCCGAGTCCGGAATGATGATGCCGCCCTTGGACTTCTCCTCGGCATCGATACGCTTGACCACGACGCGGTCATGCAGTGGGCGGAAGGTGGATTTAGCCATGACGTTCCCTCTTGGAGGCTCGGTTTCAGGTCCGGTTCATCGAGACCGGCGTTGAATGCCGGCCCGGTCGGCGCCAGGCAGGACGCCCGGCGCATTTAGCAATCGTGGTGCGAGAGTGCTAATTGTGCGCCGGGAAATATGGCTTGGCGCAGTTTCTGTCAAGCAAACGGGTTAAGGCCTTGGTGAGGCCAATATAGGATGGTGGACCGGAAACCAAATCGTAGCGATGACGTAATTTTGTCAGACGTCATTGCTCCGCCTTAAGTTTTACGCTTGGCTGCATGACGGGTGCGGCCGGGAGATAGTTCGGGGGATGCATATGATCAGGTCACTCAACGCGCGATTGGTCGCACGGTTCGCGGCTGTCTCGGCGCTGACGACACTTTTGGGGGCGTGCGGCAGCATGAGCCTGCCGTCGTTGTCGTCGAACCACGAGCCGGCGCCCGTCGAACCGGGGGTAGCCCCGGAAATGCCGGCGTCGATCCGCCCCGACGAGATCGTCGGCCGCTGGGGCCTCGCCTCGTTCCAGAATCCCGCCGACCGCGCCCGCACCGAGGCCGCCGCGCGCGGCCAGTGCAAGCAGCCTTACGTGATCGGCGCCGGCCAGAGCGGCGGCGTCATCATGCATCTGGCCGACCAGGCCACCCCGCAGGAACTGCGGCTGAAGGGTTCCCCGAGCGGCAAGAACTATATCGGCCCGCCCGGACCTGTGCCCGGCGAGCAGGACCGCGAGATCATCTCGTTCGACGGCCGGGTCTTGATCACCCGCTTCGTCGACAAGGACGCCGCCACCCGCTACGGCAACATGGTCTACGTCCGCTGCGCCCCGAGGGCGTAACGGCGAGCTCCTTCAGCATGAGATAGTGCCGCATCGGCAGTGCACCTCTCCCCTTGTGGGAGAGGTCGGATTGCATCGCCAGATGCAATCCGGGTGAGGGGTCTCTCTCCGCGAGTCCCACTCTCGTCTGAACACGCGGTGACAACCCCTCATCCGGCGCGCTTTGCGCGCCACCTTCTCCCACAAGGGGAGAAGGGAAGAGGGGCCGCCGGGACAAGCAAAAACGCCGACCCTCAAGGCCGGCGTTTTGTATTCTTCCTCAGCGATCGCTCAGTTGAACATCGCGTCGATGTCGTCCTGCGAGGCATGGCCGGCGTCGCCGTCGAGCTTCGGGCCGTTGAGCAGGCGGGCATCGCCCTCGCGGGTGTCGACGATCGGCGGGACGTGGGTCTTGATCGCGTCGACGCCGCCCCAGATGTTCATCATCTCGTTGATGTGCTGTTCGATGAACTTCATCGTCTGCATCACCTTGCTGATGCGCTGGCCGGTGAGGTCCTGGAAGTTGCAGGCCTCGAAGATCGAGACCACGCGCTCCTGAATATCTTCGCTGAGCCGCTTCTGCTGGTCGGGCGTGACGTTGTTCGCGAGCGCGGTCGCGGCCTGGTCGATCGCTTCCACCGCTTCGAGGATCTGCTGGGTGGCCTGTTCGGTGCCGCCGACCACGGCGCCGAGCTCGCCATTGACCTTGGCCATCTCCTCGCCGTTGAAGCTCTTGCCGTGCAGCACGGCGATCTCACGCTTGGTGCGGCTGATCGCGTCGTGGATCAGGTCGAGCTCGACCTTGAGCTTCTCGCACTGTTCGACCTGCGCGCGGTAGGTCTCGAGCAATGCATGCGTCTCGGCGACTTCGCGGGCGACGGCGGCATCGACGCTGTCGCCGGTGCGCTGCGCCGGTGCCGCGGCCATCTGGGCGCGGATCGAGCGAAGCTCCGCCATGATCTCCCGATGCATCGGACCGAGCTCGGTGCCGCCGGCAACTTCCGGCTCCGGCATCACGACTTCGCCCATGGCCTGCTCGACACGAAAACGCTTACGCTTCACTGACATGATTTCATTCCCGCCCCTTCACTGCGTTCCGTTCTAGCGAGAGGTGATTTAACGTCAGGTTCACGCGGGAACAGTTTGCGCCGAGCGCGCGCAACCGCGGCGATACCGGCGATTAACCATGTCGCCGCGGCGTTCACGCAAAATAAACGCTGTCCGGCAAAACCGCGCGGCATCGTCGAGATGGTGAATCGAAACGGCCGATCCGTTTACCAAACCGATGCGGTTTTCATTGCTTATTGACCACGTGCAACGGCGCATGTGCGCTCCGTCCACGTCACACGTCACGACGAAACCAGTACAGAGTACGTCGATGTTCAGGAAAACCACGCTTGCGCTGCTCGCCGGCGCTTCTTCGCTTATTGCCGTTCCCCATCATGCCATGGCGATCGACGCGTCGGCTCAGCCCGAGCCCACTGTGATCTACGCCAACCAGGGCGCACCGCAGCCGCCGATGCGCACCGCCTATGTGCAGCCGCAACGTTCCAACATGGGCGGCGGCTTCATCGAATTCCTGTTCGGCGATGCGCCGTCGTCACAGGGTTATTCGCGAGAGCCGATGTATCAGCAGCAGCCGGCCTATTACGGCAACCGCCAGGGGCTGCCGCCGATGGATCCGCAGCAGCAGATGATCCGCCAGCAGGAAGAGGCGGCCGGCGATCCGACGCAGCGTCCGTTCGATCAGAGATATGAAAAGCAGCTGGTCGATTACAGCGGCAAGGAAGGCGCCGGCACCATCGTCGTCGATACGCCGAACAAGTTCCTCTATCTGGTGCAGGGCGACGGCCGCGCGCTGCGCTACGGCATCGGCGTCGGACGGCCCGGCTTCACCTGGGCCGGCGTCAAGACGATCTCGGCGAAGAAGGAATGGCCGGCCTGGACACCACCGCCGGAAATGCTGGCGCGCCGTCCCGATCTGCCGCGGCACATGGAAGGCGGCCCGGAGAATCCGCTCGGTGCCCGCGCGATGTATCTGGGGTCCTCGCTCTATCGTATCCATGGCTCCAACGAGCCCTGGACGATCGGCACCAACGTCTCGTCCGGCTGCATCCGGATGCGCAACGAGGACGTGATCGACCTCTATGGCCGCGTCAATGTTGGCGCCAAGGTCGTCGTGATGTGAGATGTAGCTCGGATGGAGTCTATGTAGCCCGGATGCAGCGAAGCGAAATCCGGGACGGGCTTCACCGCAGATAGAGTTGCCCCGGATTGCGCTGCGCTTCATCCGGGCTACGGATTGATCAAACCAAAACGGCCGCTCGATTGGAGCGGCCGTTGTCGTTTCAGCGATCGCGTTTACGCGTAATCGCCGTTGTCGTCGCCGCCGTTGTCGTCGAAGTCGTCGGCGTCTTGATCATCGTCACTGTCCCGGTCGGCCTGCGCCTGGTCGAACGCGCCGGCGCGCGAGCCGGAATCACTGTCGCGACCGGACGAATTGACATCGTTGATCCCGGCGTCACGGGCAAGGTTGCTCGACGACTGGTCGCCGCCCCAGGGACGCGAACCGCCGAGGCCACCGGCGTCGGCCAGCGATTGATGGCTGCCGCCACCCATCATGCCGCGGATGCTGGAGAGCAGCAGTCCGCCGCCGACCACGCCGGCCGCGGCCGCAGCCGCAGTGCCGAGAAATGATCCGCCACCGCCACCGGGCGCGCCGCCGCCGAAGGGCGGGGGCTGCTGGCCGCCGTAGGGTTGGCCGTATTGGGGTTGGCCGTATTGCTGCGGCGGCTGGCCATAGCCGCCCGCCTGCTGCATCGCCTGGCCCGAGTTCCAGACCGGGCGGCTGCCGCCGACATCCGGCGGGCGCACCGGCGGCACCGAGCCGTGCGGCTGCTGCTGGCCCTGTCCGAAGATCGCATCGCGCATCGAATCGAGGAAGCCGCCGCCCTGCTGCTGTGCACCCTGCTGCTGGCCGACCGCGGCCTCGAGCTCCTGGATCCGGTCGTGGGCGCGCTTCAGCGCCTCGTCCTGCACCAGCGCGGTCTGCACCAGCGTGTAAACCGCATTCGGCGCGCTACGCAGGCCCTGCATGATCGCGGACATGGCCTCGTTGTCGCGCGGGGCATTCTCCAGCTTGGCGAGCCGGTCGAAGAGATCGTCAATCAGTTGGCGTTCTTGCGGTGTCATGGCGTTCTCCATCGCGTCGATCGAATCGGCGCGCGGCTCATGTAGGACGGGCTTTGTGGCGCAAGGAGTGGGGGCCAGAATTAAATTTCTGTATGCGACAATCCGACCGGCGGTTTTTCGTGAACCTTATCAGCCGAGTGTAACTTTATTCAGGGCCAGCAGCGCGGGGAAATCCTCGCCTGCGAGATAGGCATGTTCGGTCTCGCGTTGCGTCGTCAGCGGGTCGAGGTTTTTCAGGGTTTCATCGACGAAACCTGGATGGCACATCACGAGCCCGTCTTCCGGCAGGCCGTCGAGAAAGCCCTGCATCAGGCCTGCGAATTCGCTGCCGCGCGTAAAATCGTAGGCGCCGGCGAAGGCCGGGTTGAAGTGCAGGCCCGATCGCTGGGCCTTGATCCGGAATTGCGTGCTGAGCACGTTCAGCACCAAAGCCTTCGGCGCCGCCAGCTGGCGCGCCAGCGGTCCTTCGCGTCCGCACTGCCGCACCCAGGCGCCCGGCGCGCGCTCTTTCACGGCGCGCAGGAAGCCGTCGCGCACCTGCGGAAACAGCTGCGCGTGCTGATGGCCGTCGACGAAATCGGGCGCGCGACCAAACAGATCGTGGAAGGCGTCGAGCTGCGCCAGCACCTCGGCATGGACCAGTTCGGCATCGAGCCGATGCATCAGCCCGGCACGCAACAGCCTCGGGAACGGCAGGAACATGTCGCCGTCGACCGGGCGGAAATGCATGGTCAGCGGCCGGAACGGCGCGGTCAGCGTCACATGCAGTCCGATCGCGCAGCGCGGGCTTTTCGCCACGGAGGCCGTGAGCGCGGCCGCCGCCTCGCGGCCGATTGCCGGCGTCACCATCATCACCGACGTCGCATTGAGGCGGCCACGCTCGATCAGGTCGCGGATCGCGCGGTTGACGCCATCGCTCAAGCCATAATCGTCAGCACACAGCCAGATCCGGCGCGGCGAAGTCTCGCTCATTCGGCGGCGGTCCGCTCGGTGGCGCTTTGCGCCGCGCCGCCGTCGGCGTGCTTCTCGGTATGCTCGGCGACGAAGTAGATCGGCCGTGCCTTCAATTCGGAGAGGATCTTGCCGATATATTCGCCGACGATGCCTATCATGATCAGCTGCACGCCGCCGATCGTCATCACGCCGATCATCAGCGACGGATAACCGGGGACCTGCTTGCCGGTGGTCAGCACTTCCCACAGGATCGAGAGGCCGAACAGGAACGCCGCGCCGGCGAGCAGCGCGCCGAGTAGGCTGGCGAAGCGCAGCGGCGCCACCGAGAACGAGGTCAGGCCCTCGATCGACAGGCCGATCAGCCGGCCGGCATTGAAGGTGGTGACGCCATGCGCGCGCGGCGCCGGCTCGTAGTCGACGCGGATCTGCCTGAAGCCGATCCAGCTCGCGAGGCCTTTGAAGAAGCGGTTGCGCTCCGGCAATTGCCGCAGCGCCAGCGCCGCGCGCGGCGACAGCAGGCGGAAGTCGCCGGCATCCTCGGGAATCTTCTGCCGCGCGCCCCAGTTGATCAACGCGTAGAAGCCGCGCACGGAAAGCCGCCGCAACGCCGATTCATTGTCGCGATGCGCCTTCGCCGTGTAGACCACGTCGTAGCCGTCATCGATCCAGTGCGCGACCAGCTGCTCGACCAGCGTCGGCGGATGCTGGCCGTCGCCATCCATGAACAGCACCGCGCCGCGGCGGGCATGGTCGAGGCCGGCCATCAGCGCAGCCTCCTTGCCGAAATTGCGTGACAGCGACACCACCTGCAGGTCGAGCCCGTCGGCGGGCAGGCCGCGCGCGATCGCCAGCGTGTTGTCCGCGCTGCCGTCGTCGACATAGACCACTTCGCAATTGAGCCCGTAACGGGCGCGCAATGAGCGGGCGAGGTCGATCAGCCGTTGGTGCAGTGCCACAAGCCCGTCGGCCTCGTTGTAGACGGGCACGACGATGGACAGCCCCTGCGCGGCGGCGGTCTTGGCGGTTGTGGTCAGGCTGGAAACGTCAGAGCCCAGCATCATCGGTCAGGTTCCAGAACTAGAGCGTTTTCCACCGAAATCGGGTTCCGGTTCGCGTGAAAGAAAACGCGTCACAACGAGAGATCATGAACACAATATGGTACCGACGGCCGGCTGTCGCCAACATGAACGGCGACACCGACTCATTGTCGCAGGAACGCCTCGAGCTTGGCGAACAGCGGGTTCTCGCGGTCGAACACGTAGTCCAGCGACACCACCGACACGGTTTCGGCGCCGTGCTCGCGCAGGAAGCTACCGAGCGCGTAGAGCTTGCCCGGTGGGCAGTGCAGCGTCAGCATGCCCGACGAGGTCGGCCCGCCGAACGGGGCGACCACGCCGAAGCGGGTATGCGCCTCGGACAGCAGCGCGTCGTTGCAGCCGGCGAACCGGGTACGCACCTCGCGGTATTTGCTGGCGCGGGCGCGCGCGGCGATGTGGTCGAGGATGACGCGCGCGGTCTCGCGGGCGCCGGTCGACCAGTCGGCATCACGTGAGGCGACGAGGTTGGCCTGGCTGCGCAGCATCACGCCGTCGTCGAGCACCTTGAGTCCGTTGGCGGCGAGCGTCGCCCCCGTGGTCGTGATGTCGACGATCAGCTCGGCAGTGCCGGCCGCGGGCGCGCCCTCGGTGGCGCCGGCGCTCTCCACGATGCGGTAGTCGCCGACACCGTGCTTTGCAAAGAAGCCGCGCGTCAGGTTGATGTATTTGGTCGCAACCCGCATGCGGTGATTGTGCTGCTCGCGGAAGCCGCTTGCGACGTCGTCGAGATCGGCCATGGTGCGGACGTCGATCCAGGCCTGCGGCACCGCGACCACGACATTGGCATAGCCGAAGCCGAGGCCCTCGATCATCAGCACGCGCTTGTCGGCATCCGGAATGCTCTCGCGCACCAGATCCTCGCCGGTGACGCCGAGATGCACCGAGCCGCGCGCCAGGTTGGCCGCGATCTCGCTCGCCGACAGATAGGCGATCTCGACATTGTCGACGCCTGCGATGGTGCCGCGATAGTCGCGCGCGCCGCCGGCCTTCGACAAGGTCAGCCCGGCGCGGGCGAAGAAGCTTTCCGCGTTTTCCTGCAAGCGTCCCTTGGAGGGAACGGCGACGACGAACGGCGTGCTCATTGGGCGCCTCCGGAGGAGGTGGCCTTGCCATGGCGGGTCATCGCCTCGATCCAGACCGAGAAGCCGACCGCGGGGATCGGACTGGCCGAGCCGAGCTGCGTCATCAGCCCGTCATAGCGGCCGCCCGCGACCAGCGGCTCGGCGCCGTTGCCCTTGGCGTGCAGCTCGAACTCGAAGCCGGTGTAATAGTCGAGGCCGCGGCCGAACGCGGTCGCGAACCGCGTCTTCCTGATGTCGATGCCGCGCGCGGCCATGAAGCCGACCCGGCTCTCGAACTGGTCGATCGCCGCGGCAAGATCGAGCCTGGCGTCGGCGGCCAGCGCGCGCAGCTGCGCGATCGCGTCGTCGGGATCGCCCGATATCGCGAGGAAGCGCTTGATGGTGGCGAGCGCATCGCGCGGCAGCGCGCCGCCCTTCAGCGTCGATTGCTCGAGGAAGCGGTCGGCGATCTCGGCGACCGTGCGGCCGCCGACATTGGTGGTGCCGGCGATCGACATCAGGTCGGTGACCAGCGCCAGCGCTGCCTTGCGGTCGGAGCCGGCCAGCGCCGCGAGCACGCCCTCATATTCGTTGCGGCCGGGCGCAGTCGCCAAGGTCAGCTGCTCGATGTCGTCGGTCAGGGAAACCTTGCGGTTGAAATCCTTGATCAGCCGGCGCCGCCACACCGGATAAAGCTCGAGCGCATCGATCAGCGCGTTGAACAGCGCCACGTCGCCGGTGCGGATCTCGACATCCTTCAACCCGAACGCCGTGGTTGCCTCCAGCGCCAGCGCCAGCATCTCGGCGTCGGCCGCGGCGCGGTCCTGCCGCCCGAACGATTCGATGCCGGCCTGCAGGAACTGGCTCGGCTGGCCGTCGCGATAGCGGAACACCGGGCCGAGATAGCTGAAGCCGGCCGGCTGGCCGGCGCGGGGCGAGGCGAGGTAGTCGCGCGCCACCGGGATCGTGAGATCCGGGCGCAGGCAGAGCTCCTCGCCGCTCGGGTCGGTCGTCAGATACAGGCTTTTGCGGATGTCCTCGCCGGACAGGTCGAGGAACGGCTCGGCCGGCTGCAGGATCGCGGGCTCGGACCTCAGATAACCGGCCTGCGCGAACGAGGCCAGCAGCGCATCCGCCCATAAGGCGGATCCGGCGGCGGTTCGTGGTGCGGCAGCTTCGCTCATCTCGACGTCCAATTCGCTCCGAAATCGCGTTTCAGAGCGGGTTCCATGGGTGGTGTTGGCGGAGCCCTTAGCATGGCCGTATCAGGGTTTCGACAGGGATCAGCCAAGTGGCTTAATGATTGGGTTCGTTAACGATTTTGCGACTGCTTGGCTAGGGGAAGATGTTTCCCACAACCGGGCTACGCGCTCACCTGGTCCCCCAGTCCCCCAGCGCCGCCTGGACCAGCGCCAGCGCCGCGACGGCGGCGGTGTCGGCGCGCAGGATACGCGGGCCGAGTGCGAGGCGGAGGATGTCGGGCTGGCGCAGCAGCAGCGCACGCTCCTCCTCGGCAAAGCCGCCCTCGGGGCCGATCAGCACGTCGATCCCGCCGTTTGCGGCGGTCGCCGCCTGCAACGCATGCACCGGGTTCGCCACTTCGGCCGCCTCGTCGCAGAACACCAGAAGCCGCGCCGGATCGCGCCCCGCCAGGAAGCGCTCGAGCGGGAGGGGATCGGCGACCTCGGCAAGCGAGATGATGCCGCATTGCTCGGCGGCTTCGACCACATTGGCGCGCATCCGCTCGCTGTTGACCCGCGACACCTGGGTGAAGCGGGTCAGCACCGGCACCAGCCGTGCCGCGCCCATCTCGACCGCCTTCTGCACCATGTAGTCGAGCCGCGCATGCTTCAGCGGCGCGAACACATAAGTCACGTCGGGCAGGCGGTCCTGCGCCCGGGTCTGCGCCGTGATCGTCAGCGTGTCGGCGCGCTTGCGGCCGGAAATCTCCGCGCGCCATTCGCCGTCGCGGCCGTTGAACACCAGCACGGCGTCGCCGGCGGCAAGCCGCAGCACGTTGCCGAGGTAGTTGCTCTGGTCGCGTTCGAGCGAAACGGTCGCGCCGGCACCGAGCGGGGCGTCGACAAACAGGCGGGGGCTGCGAAAATCGAGTTCAGGCATATCCTATTCCGGTTCCGGGCCGCGTTTTAGCCCAAAAGGCGCTGCCAGGTAGTTGCGAAGTATCGCTCACGCTGGAGAGGTCGTCATGATGGTCTACCGCTCATTGCTGCTGCTTGCGCTGGCTGCTGCGTCCGTGTCGGCCGAAAAAGCGTCGGCTCAGGGTGGTCCCGCGCCGTTTCCGGGCAACGGCACCACGCCGATTACGCCGGGCTCCCCGGTGCCATCCGCCGAGTCCTGCACCAGGGATTTCGCTCCGCTGCGCGAAGACGCGGAGATGAAGGGCAGGCTGATCAGGGCGGCTGCGGACCGCCATGCGCCTGCTGCCGAATCCTGCGGCTTGATCCGCAACTACGGTCGGGCCGAGATCAAGATGATCGATTATGTCGAAGCCAACGCGACCCGGTGCGCAATCTCGCCGCAGATTGCGAACCAGCTGAAGGCTGGTCACAACAATACCGAAGCGTTGCTCAGGAAGGCGTGCGCGCAAGCAGAACAGGCGCCAAGCCTGCCCGCCGGACCGGTCGGCGACTTTGATCACCTGATCAATCATCAGATTCCATGACCGACATCGTGTGTGCCGGCTGAAACGGCTTCCATGCGGCGAGGCAAGTTAACCAAGCCGGACGACACCGTAGTCCCGCGGACTCGTCAGGAACGCTGCGGCCAACTACTACAGTGGTGTCGATATATTGCTTCTGTCACCAAGTCATTTTTGAAGTCCGAGGGGTCGCTTGCACGCGGCCCCTTTTGCCGCTCGGACAGCGCGTGGAGCCGCGGATTCAAACCGAGGCGTGACCGAAAATCCCCGTTCAGGCACATGTGATGGCCGGTTTTACCGCCGTTCGCAGCCTAAAGGCTTCAAATCGGGGAACAATTTAATGTGGCCGGTGTGGCCCTACGCCGCGCTGTCGCCCAAATCCACGGGTTGTTAAGGGGTCACAGGAATCGTAAAACGCCCCCAAATTTCGTTGCTTCGTTTTGTTGCGCTGGGGTTGCCTGGACCTTTTGCCGGAGAAACACCCTCGATGATCCGCCGACTGATCGTGCTGACCGTTGCCGCGACCGCCCTGTCTGCGGGGCACGCCGCGGCCCAGAGCGCCTTTCCGGCGCCGTTGCCCAATCAAGGCCAGGCTGGCACCGCGTCGGATTCCGCGTTCCCGCCGGTGAACGGCGCGCGCCCAAGCCGGGCGAGCACCGCTCCGGATCCTGCGTTTCCGCCGGTCAACGGCGCGCCCGCGGCCAGGGTCGGCGGCGCGCCGTCGCCATTTCCGAGCAGTGGCGCAGCTCCCATCGCCGGCGGCGGTCTGTCGTCTCCGCCGCCCCCGCCCGGCGCCGGTGGCGGCGCCGGCGGTGACGCCTGCATGAAGGATTTCGTCCCGCTGCGCGAGGAGACCGAGCGGCGCGGCAAGGCGATCAAGGCGGCGAGCGACCGGCACGCCAGCCCCCAGGAGGCCTGCAAGCTGATCGGCAATTATAGCCAGGCCGAAGTCAAGATGATCAAATACGTCGACACCAATGCATCGAAGTGCGGAATCCCGCCGCAGATCTCCAATCAGCTCAAGGACGGTCACAAGAATACCGAGGCGTTGCTGAAGAAGGTCTGCAACGTCGCGGAGCAGGCGGCGGCGCAGCCGCGCGGCCCCGCGGGTCCGTCGCTGAGCGACGTGCTCGGCTCATCCGCCTCGCTGCCGGAAGCGACGCCGACCAAGAAGGGCGGCAGCACCTTCGACACGCTGAACGGCAACGTTCTGACCCGATGATCGGGCGCCCGATGATTGACCAGCCAATGATTGCGCATTCATGAGCGATGTCTCCGCCCGCGTTGCCGACTCTACAGGCAACTGGGTGGACACCCATGCGCCGGTCTGGTCGCGGCCCTATCTGCGGCTTGCACGCTACGACCGGCCGATCGGCTCCTGGCTGTTGTTGATGCCGTGCTGGTGGTCGGCGGCGCTCGCCGTCGGCGTCGCGCACGATGTTCACTCGCTCCCGCTCGTCGTCCTGCTGTTCTTCATCGGCGCCTTCGTGATGCGCGGCGCGGGCTGCACCTGGAACGACATCACCGATCGCGATCTCGACGCCAAGGTCGAGCGCACACGGTCGCGGCCGATCCCGGCCGGGCAGGTCACGGTGACGCAGGCGGTGGTCTTCATGGTCCTGCAGGCGCTGATCGGGCTTGCGGTGCTGCTGCAGTTCAACCGCTTTGCGATCATGACCGGCATCGCGTCGCTGGTGATCGTTGCGATCTATCCGTTCATGAAGCGGATCACCTGGTGGCCGCAGGTCGTACTCGGCCTCGCCTTTTCCTACGGCGCCCTGATGGGCTTTGCGGTGACGCTCGAGCGCATCGATGCGGCCGCGATCGCGCTTTACGCCGGCTCGATTGCCTGGGTGATCGCCTACGACACCATCTACGCGCATCAGGACGCCGAGGATGATGCGCTGATCGGCGTCAAATCCACCGCGCGCCTGTTCGGCGCACGCACCCATCGCGCGCTGGTGATTTTCTATGGTCTCGCCGTGCTGCTGATCGGCGTGGCATTCGCGCTCGCGGGCGCGCGCTGGCCGGCCTGGATCGGGCTAGCGGCGTTCGCGCTGCATCTCGCCTGGCAGGTCCGCCGGCTCGACACCAGCGACCCCGCGCTTTGCCTCCGCATCTTCAAATCCAACCGCGACGCCGGCTTCATCCTGTTCGCAAGCCTGGTCGTCGACGCGGTGATGCGGGCGGCTTAGGCCGCGAGACTGCGAAGCTGCGTCCTCACGCGGACGTCTGACTCACCGGCGGAACGACACATTCGGTGTCGTCCCTGCGAAAGCAGGGACCCATAACCACCAACATTCATTGTTGAGCGAGGCTGGAACGACAAGTCGCGTCGTCACAACGTCGGCCGCGGCGTATGGGTCCCTGCTTTCGCAGGGACGACAGCGGTTGTGAGGCGAGCTGTGTACGAAGAAACGATAAAACTAATCCCGCGCGATGATCTCGCGCTCGTCGCGATGGACGCTGGTGCCGTTGAGGCTGACGCCGGCGCGGCGGCGGACCAGGAATTTCGGGCGGCGCGCGCGGATTGCGTTGCGGCGGCGGCGGCGCGGGGCAGGCTGGCGCGGCGCCGGCTCGGTCAGTTGCGGGAGATGGAAGATGTCGCTCCACATCTGCCAGGCGGAGGCGATCTCTTCGGCATCCGAACTGGTGCCGAGCGGAATGGTGAGCGCGGGATCGCGGTGAACCAGCACCAGCATCTGCGCGTCGTCGATGCCACGCAGCGCGACGCCGAGGAAATCGCTGACGCGAACATTGACCGCCATCCGCATGCCGAGAACGGCACGGCGCAGCACGACATGTTCGCGGTGAAGCTCGACCTGCCGCATGCCGCCATCCGCGCGCGCATCCTGCGCGTGGAAGCTGAGCGGAAGGCAAAGAGGGTCGAGCCGCAGTGCGCGGCTCGACCCGGCGGAATTGATTCCGCTTGTTGGTGTTTGACGCCTCAAAGCCTTAGTCTCCCCGCCGGGATTATGTTCCCGGTCGATGTGTGAGAGCCTAGCCGAGCGATGGCCGTTTCGGCTTAAAAAGCCTGGTTAACCCATCCTCACCTGGCGCCATGATTGACAAGAGGTTGGCCCGCATGATTGACGAAGCCTTGCGCCGATCACTCAAATCTTTGTTGCCCGCCGGAGCAAAGTGCTTGAATTCCCTGTGAAACCGGCACATCTGGTTAGGTCTGTCGACGCCATTCCGGGCCCCCCTCAATCCGCAGGAATTCGTTCGTGAACTCTTCACCATCTGCATCGCGACACGGCGATACCTCCGATCTGTTCGACCAGTCCGGCCTGAGCGACCTTGCGCAGCGTCTGGTCGAAGCCGCAAAGCGCGCCGGCGCCGATGCTGCCGATGCCATCGCGGTGCGCGGCGTCTCGCAAGGCGTCGAAGTCCGCGACGGCCGCGTCGAGGAAACCGAGCGCTCCGAGGGCGATGATGTCGGACTTCGGGTGTTCGTCGGCCAGCGCCAGGCGGTGGTGTCGACCAACGACGTCAGTGGCGACGGGATTGCAAAGCTCGCCGAGCGCGCGGTCGCGATGGCGCGCGTCGCGCCCGACGACAAATATGTCGGCCTGGCCGATCCCGCGCTCCATGCGCATGATTTCCCCGATCTCGATCTGCTCGACCGCACCGTGCCGACCACGGCCGAGCTCGAGCAGCGCGCGATCGAGGCGGAGGCCGCGGCGCTCGCGGTCAAGGGTGTCTCCAAGTCCGGCGGTGCGTCGGCCTCGACCGGGATCGGCGGCATGGTGCTGGTGACCTCGACCGGCTTCCACGGTTCTTATCTGCGCTCCAGCCACGGCATTTCGACGACGGCGATTTCCGGTGAGGGCACCGGCATGGAGCGCGACTATGATTTCACCAGCGCGCCGCATGCGTCCGATCTCGATTCACCCACGGCCGTTGGCCGCAAGGCCGGCGAACGCGCGGTGGCGCGGGGAAATCCGCGCAAGGTCGAGACCTGCAAGGTGCCCGTGGTGTTCGATCCGCGGGTTGCGGGCTCGATCGTCGGCCATGTCGTCGGCGCGATCAACGGCGCCTCGATCGCGCGCAAGACCAGCTTCCTGAAGGACAAGCTCGGCGAGCAGTTGTTCTCCCGGGACATCCGCATCATCGACGATCCCTTGCGCGTGCGCGGCCTGCGCTCGCAGACCTTCGACGCCGAGGGCGTCAAGGTGAAGAAGATCGCGTTGATCGACGAAGGCGTGCTGACCACCTGGGTGCTGGACTCCGCGACCGCGCGCGAGCTCGGCCTGGTCACGACCGGCCATGCGCATCGCGGCGTGTCGTCCTCGCCGTCGCCCGGAACCTATAATCTGCATCTCGAGCCGGGTGCGGTGACGCCGAAGGAGCTGATCTCCGACATCAAGCAGGGCTTCTATGTCACCGACCTGATCGGCTCCGGCGTCAACGGTGTGACCGGCGATTACAGCCGCGGTGCGTCCGGCTTCTGGATCGAGAACGGCGAGATCACCTATCCGGTCAGCGAAGTGACCATCGCCGGTCACCTGCTGCCGATGTTCAAGTCGCTGGTTGCCGCCAACGATCTGGAATTCCGCTACGGCGTCAATTCACCGACGCTGCGCATCGAGGGGCTGACGCTTGGCGGACGCTGATACGGACGACTGGACCAAGGCGCGCGACGCCGCCTTGCTGACCAGATCGGTGCAGGAGGCGGGCCGGCTCGCATTGTCGCTGTTCCGCACCGAATTGAAGAACTGGATCAAGGGCGCGTCATCGCCGGTCTCCGAGGCCGACATCGCGGTCAACGACCTCCTGGAGCAGCAGCTGCGGTCGGCGACGCCGGGTTACGGCTGGCTGTCGGAGGAAAGCGCCGACAATGCGACCCGGCTCGACAGGCGCTTCACCTGGATCGTCGATCCGATCGACGGCACCCGCGCCTATCTCGCCGGGCGCGAGGACTGGTGCGTCAGTGTGGCGCTGGTTGAAAATGCAGCGCCAGTGCTCGCGGCGGTGTATGCGCCGGTGACCGAGGAATTCTTCTTCGCCGCCCGCGGCCAGGGCGCGACCCTGAACGACAGCGGCGTGCACGCAACCGCGGGCACCGATTTCGATTTTCCCCGCATGGCCGGACCGAAACCGCTGGTGCAGCGCCTCAGCTCGACGTCGGACGAGATAACGCTGTTTCCGCGGATCGGATCGCTGGCGCTGCGGTTGTGCCGCGTAGCACAAGGTCGACTTGACGCCGCCTTTGCGGGCGGGCAAAGCCGCGACTGGGATCTTGCCGCCGCGAATTTGATCGTGCAGGAAGCGGGTGGTAGGATGACCGCGCTCTCGGGGGATGCGATTGAGTACAATCGCCGGGAGGTGACGCATGGGGTGCTGGTGGCAGCAGGACGCGAACGTCATGCCCGCATTGTCGAGCATTTTCGTAATCGTCCATTGCCGTGAGGCCCCGCCGATCCGCACCGCGTTTCCGATTGTGACGACCAGGCTTGTTACGACAAACCTGTGACGACCAGACCTGTGACGACCACAACTTCATTTGCTTTGCCGGGCATCTCGTTAGGAAAACCATCATGTCAGACAATGCCCAGCCACAGCTGCTTCACCTCGTGATCGGCGGCGAGTTGACCGATCTCGAGCACAACACCTTCAAGAACCTGGACGAAGTCGAGATCGTCGGCGTCTACCCAAACTATGCGACCGCCTATGCGGCCTGGAAGGCGAAGGCGCAAGCGACCGTGGACAACGCCCAGATGCGCTATTTCGTCGTCCATCTCCACCGGTTGCTCGATCCTGAGCAGGACACAAAGCACTCCCATTGAAACGACTTCTTCGCGATCTGCTGCGCAGCGGCTTCGTGCAGCGCGTGCTGGGTGTGCTTGCGGCCGAGTACCTGCGGCTGGTGTGGTACACCAACCGCTTCATCTATCAGCCGCATGACGTATACGGGATCGTCGAGCCCTTGATGCCGGCGATCTTCGTGTTCTGGCACGGCCAGCACTTCATGACGCCGTTCATCAAGACCAAGGACAGCTACCGCGCCAAGGTCCTGATCTCGCGCCACCGCGACGGCGAGTTCAACGCCCTGGCGGTCGAGCGGCTCGGCATCGGCACGATCAGAGGTTCCGGCGATCATTCCGGCGCGTTCCATCGCAAGGGCGGCGTCGGCGCCTTCCTGGAGATGGTCCGGACACTGGAAGACGGCTGCAACATGGCCACCACGGCCGACGTGCCGAAGCGGGCGCGGGTGGCGGGCCTCGGGGCCATCATGCTGGCGCGGGAAACCGGGCGGCCGATCATCCCCTTTGCGATGGTCACCAGCCGATTCATCCGGTTGAAAAACTGGGATTCCACGACCATCAATTTGCCATTCGGGCGCGGCGCAGTGGTAGGTATTGAGCCGGTCTATGTGCCGCCGGATGCCGATGCCGCGACGATGGAGAAGCTTCGGCAGCACGTGGAGAATCTGCTCAACGAAGCGACCCGGCGCGCCTATGCAGCCGTCGGGCGGCCGGAGGCAACGCTTGGCTAGCTCGCTACCGATGACGTTGCGTGTCTACCGCAAGCTGTCGTCCGCGATGGTGCCGCTCGCGCCTGCGCTGATCAAGCGGCGGCTCAAGCTCGGCAAGGAAGATCCCGAACGCGTCGGCGAGCGGCGCGGCGTCAGCGCCGATACCAGGCCGCAGGGACCGCTGGTGTGGATCCACGGCGCGAGCGTCGGCGAGGTGCTGGCGGCGGTGGGGCTGATCGAGCGGCTGCGCGCGCTCAATCTGCGCATCCTGCTCACCTCAGGCACAGTGACCTCGGCAGCGATCGTGGCCAAGCGCTTTCCGCCCGACGTTATCCATCAATACGTGCCGTATGACTCGCCGCGCTATGTCGCGCGCTTCCTCGATCACTGGCGTCCGTCGCTGGCGCTGTTCATCGAGTCCGACCTGTGGCCGAACCTGATCCTGTCGAGCGCCGCGCGGCGGCTGCCGATGGTCTTGATCAACGGGCGGATGTCGCAGCGCTCGTTCCCGCGCTGGCGCCGGGTCTCCAACACCATCGGCGCGCTGCTCGGACGGTTCGACATCTGCCTCGCGCAGTCGAAGACCGATGCCGAACGCTTTGCCGCGCTCGGCAGCCCCAACGTCATGGTCACCGGCAACCTCAAGCTCGACGTCGCGGCGCCGCCGGCCGATCCCGCCAAGCTGGAGCGGCTGATGTCGGTGACGCGCGGCCGCGCGATCGTGGTGGCCGCGTCCACCCATCCCGGCGAGGAAGAGATCCTGATCGAGGCGCACAAATCGCTCGCCGGATTCTTCCCCGGGCTGCTCACGGTGATCGTGCCGCGGCATGCCGCGCGCGGCGAGGCCGTGGCGCGGCTCGTGACGGAAGCAGGCCTGCGCCCCGGGCTGCGCTCGCATGAGGATTTGCCGGTCGCGACCACCGATATCTATGTCGCCGACACGATGGGCGAGCTCGGCCTGTTCTATCGCCTCGCGCCGATCGTGTTCATGGGTGGCTCGCT
The DNA here is from genome assembly GCF_049075665.1 of Bradyrhizobium sp. B120. Classification (NCBI taxonomy): domain Bacteria; kingdom Pseudomonadati; phylum Pseudomonadota; class Alphaproteobacteria; order Hyphomicrobiales; family Nitrobacteraceae; genus Bradyrhizobium; species Bradyrhizobium sp. B120. The sequence continues at coordinate 1,384,010 of NZ_CP185242.1, forward strand.
GGTGGCGCATGGCGGCCAGAACCCGATCGAGGCGATCAAGCTTGGCGCCGCGATCGTGCACGGCCCGCACGTCTTCAATTTCACCGAAGTCTATGACACGCTCGATCGTGCCGGCGGCGCGCGGCGCACTGACGATCTGGAGGCGCTGGTCAAGCAGCTCGGCCAGTTCCTCGCCGATCCCGCGGCGCGCGACGCATCGCTTGCGGCCTCCGAGCGCGTCGTCGAGCAGCTCGGTGGTGCGTTGGAGCGCACGGTGACCGCTCTCGAGCCCTATCTGTTGCAGCTGCAGCTCGAGATGGGAGCCGCCAATGCGTGAGCCGGCCTTCTGGCACCGGCCATCGTCTTGGACATCGCAATTGCTCCGACCGCTTGCCGCGCTCTATGGCGCGGTGGCCGCACGGCGGATGCAGCAACCCGGCATCGATGCCGGCATTCCCGTGATCTTCGTCGGCAATTACCATGTCGGCGGCGCCGGCAAGACCCCGACGGTGCTGGCGCTGGCAAAACTGCTGCGCGAGCTCGATGAGCGGCCGGTGGTGCTCAGCCGCGGCTATGGCGGCAGGCTTGCCGGGCCGGTCAAGGTCGATCGAGACCACCACACGGCGGCCGATATCGGCGACGAGCCGCTGATGATGGCGGCGACATTGCCGGTCGTGGTCTCGCGCGACCGTGCCGCGGGTCTGGCGCTGGCGCGCGCACAGAACGCAAGCGTGATCCTGATGGATGACGGCTTCCAGAATCCGAGCGTGCTCAAGGACACCTGTCTGATCGTGATCGACGCCACGCGCGGCGTCGGCAATGGCCGCGTCATTCCGGCAGGACCGTTGCGCGCGCCGTTGTCACCGCAGCTGGAACGCACCGATGCGCTGATCGTGGTCGGTGAGGGGAGTGGCGCGAAGAAGATTGCGGCCGATCTCGCGGCCCGTGGCAAGCCGGTATTGTCGGCGCATCTGAGGCCCGATGAGGCCTCATTGAGTGCGTTGCGCGGTCAGCGCGTACTCGCCTTCGCCGGCATCGGCGATCCCGCGCGCTTCTTCAACACGCTGCGCGCAAGCGGCGTCGACGTCGTGCGCAACACGGCCTTCGCCGATCATCATGCCTTCACCAAGGACGAGATCGCGCAGCTCGTTGCCGATGCGAGAGGTGACGCCTTGACGCTGGTGACGACGGAAAAGGATCTGGCGCGGTTGCGTGGTCCGGCCGGGATGCCGGCCTGGGCACAGCCGATCGTGCCGTTTGCGGTGACGCTGCAATTCGAAGATGCTGCCGCGTTGCGGCGCCTGGTGAGCGATCAGCTGTTCAAGGCGCGGAGCAGGAGGCTGGGCGCATCAGCCCGGTCTTGAGCCTAAGCCTGCGGTTTGAGCACGCCGGGATGATGGCGCTGCAGCACGGCGGTCGGGGTGGCGTAGGCCTCCTGCAGGTCGACGCTCCAGTACTTCAGCTCGTCGAGCGGGATCCGGACGTCGGTGATGGCACAACGCACAAAGGTGCCAGGCGAGATCACGCGGAAATCGCCGTCGAGATATTGCACCTGCGCTTCGCCATGGCCCGAGGGACCGAACTTGTTCAGCACGTTTGAGCTCTCCGCCTTGCCCCCGATGAGGCCCTTAAATGTTCATGAAGCCGTCTATCACAGATAGGGGGGCATGTCCGCCCGTTAAACCACCGACTTGTGATGATTTGGCGGCAGACGTGCATGGTAGCGTTGCAGGCGTGGTCCGCTGTGTTTACAGCGCCATAACGAGCCGGCCGGATCGGATGCGCCTCAAGTCAGTTTTCATGTGCCTCGCGATGCTTGCCGTGCCGGCCGCGGCGGCGGCGCCGCTTCCAGCCCCGCATCAGGTCGAGATTCCCGAAGGCAATGTGACGCTGCACGCGCAGCTCTACCGGCCCGATGGCGATGGTCCGTTCCCGACGGTCATCGCGCTGCATGGCTGCGGCGGTCTTGCCGGCCGTTCCGAGGCGGTGCTGCCGCGCTATCGCGACTGGGCCGAGCAACTGCTCACGTCAGGCCATGCGGTGCTGCTGCCGGACAGCTACGGCTCGCGCGAGCTCGGGCCGCAGTGCCGGATCAAGGAGCATCAGGTCCAGACCCGCCGTGCGCGGGTCGCCGATATCAACGCCGCGCGGCAATGGCTGGTGCAGCAGAAATGGGTGGCGAAGAGCCGCATCAGCCTGATCGGCTGGGGCAACGGCGCGGCCGCCTTGCTGTGGGCGGTGCGGCCGCAGACCTGGTCGCGCAACGTCGAGCCGGACTTCCGCTCGGCGGTCGCGTTCTATCCGGATTGCCGCACCTCGTCAGGCCTTGGCTGGAGCGCGCGGGTGCCGACGCTGGTCCTGATCGGCGCGCGCGACGATGTGACGTCATCGTCGGCCTGCCACCAGATGGTCGACGGCGCGCGCGGCCGCAGCGCGCTGGCGCGGATCGTGGTCTATCCCGAGGCCTACCACGATTTCGACCGCGCCAACCTGCCGCTGCATGCGGTCGCGGCCTCGTCCGATGTCGACATCACGGAGCCCGGTCACATCGGCACCGATGCGAGCGCACGCAAGGACGCGCAGAAGCAAGTCGCGGAGTGGCTGTCGCGCTAAAACAAACTGCCCTGATCGACCGGCTTGGTGACGCGCTTCGGCGCCGCCGGTTTTGCTTCGCGTGGCTTCGGCTGGCTCTCAGGCGTCACCGTCGCCGCGGGCTGATCGGCATCCGTGGTGGCGGCGACGCGGCCGTCGGCGAACTCGATCGACAAATTGGCGTTCGGGCCGACCGCCGCGGCTGAATGCAGTGCGTGTCCCTGCGCGTCGCGCACCAGCGCAAAGCCGCGCGCCAGCACGCCGCGATAGGACAGCGCCGACAGCAGCTGGCTGCGATGGGCGACCCGCGCCTCGAGCCGCTGCAGCGTCGTCAGTAGCGCGCGGCGGGCACGCTCGGCGAGGCGGTGGGTGCGCTCGAGATCGCGCGCGATCGCGTTCCGCTGGGCCTTGGCATTGGCGAGCTTCGAGGCCTTGAGCCGGATCTCGAGCCCGCTGAAGCGTTCGCGCCGCCGATGCAGCAGCGCGCGCGCCGACAGCGTGATGCGCTCGCCCGAGACCGTCAGCCGCTGCCGCGCATGCGCGACCTGGCCGCGCAGCACGCCGATGGTGAGGCGCGAGCTCGACGCGGCAAAGCGGCGGAAATGCGCATGCGTATTGGCCTTCAGCCCGCGGGGCAGCCCGGCTGCGAGATGATCGAGCCGCTGCCGCGGGATCGCCAGCAGTTCGTTCGCCGCCGGCAGCGCACGCGCCGCGGCGCGCAGCTCGTTGCGGCGGGCCTCCTGGCTGCGTTGCCAACACACCATGGTGCGGCGGGCGAGCCCCTGGACCTCGACGAACAATTCGCTGCGCACCGGCACCGCCATCTCGGCGGCGGCGGTCGGCGTCGGTGCGCGCTTGTCGGCGACGAAGTCGATCAGCGTGATGTCGGTTTCGTGGCCCACCGCCGAGATCAGCGGGATGTGGCTCTCGGCCGCGGCGCGGACCACGATCTCCTCGTTGAACGACCACAAATCCTCCAGCGAGCCGCCGCCGCGCGCGACGATCAACAGATCGGGCCGCGGGATCCTGCCGCCCTCCGGCAGCGCGTTGAAGCCGCGGATCGCGGCCGCGACCTGCTCGGCCGAGCCGTCGCCCTGCACCTTGACCGGCCAGACCAGCACGCGGCGGGGAAAGCGGTCCTCGAGGCGATGCAGGATGTCGCGGATCACGGCGCCGGTCGGCGAGGTGACGACGCCGATCACCTCGGGCAGCCAGGGCAAAATCTGCTTGCGGGCCTCGTCGAACAGGCCCTCGGCCGCGAGCTTCTTCTTGCGTTCCTCCATCAGCGCCATCAGCGCGCCGACGCCGGCCGGCTCCAGCGAGTCGATGACGATCTGGTACTTCGAGGAGTTCGGATAGGTGGTCAGCTTGCCGGTGGCGATGACCTCGAGCCCTTCCTGCGGCTTGAAGCGCATCCTTGCGCGGGCGAACTTCCAGATCACCGCCTCGATCTTGGCGCTCTCGTCCTTCAGGGCGAAATAGCAGTGGCCGGAGGAGTGCGGGCCGCGAAAGCCGGAGATCTCGCCGCGGACGCGGACATGGCCGAAGCGGTCCTCCACCGTCCGCTTCAGGGCGGAGGAGAGTTCCGAGACGGTGAATTCGGGCGCGTTGACGAGATTAGGCGCGGCAGCAGTCATTTGCAGGTGATTCGGCTGTTTGTGAGCTTCAGCGCAACGTAGGGACTTTTGCCCGCCATCGCCAATGCGCGGGCTTGTTTGTCCATATACTCTGTGGTACAGAGTTCTCTGCATAGAAGGTGCTGGCGACCTGGCTGGAGGGCTGACCGATGGTCCCGCAGTTGACGTTGGCAAGTTTCGTCCATTCCGCGGCAGGCGCGGTCCATGCCGTCGTGGCTGTCCTGTGCATCGGTGTCGGGCTGATCCAGTTCCTGCGTCCAAAGCGCGGCGCGGGCCACCGGGCACGCGGCTATTTCTACGTCTACGCCATGCTGGTCGCTGACGGGACCGCGATGCTGGTCTATCGGTTCACCGGCGCCTTCAACCTGTTCCATGTCGGCGCGATCGTGAACTTCGCCTGCATCGTGGCGGCGATTGTTCCGCTGCTGCGCAGCCCGCGCCCGGCGAACTGGCGGCTCACCCACTACTATTTCATCTCGTGGTCCTACGTGTCGCTGATGTCGGCGGCGGCAACCGAGATCATGGTGCGGCTGCTGCCGCTGACGACGCGCGGACAGGTCGGGCTGGTGGCATTGGTGCTGTCGACCATGACCATGACGATCGCCTATGTCCTGATCGGCAAATATCGTCCGCCGGCGGAGGCGCCACCGGTGTCCGCCAAGCTCGCCGAGCAGAGTGGAATGCCGTCATGATCGACAGCCAGCAGGCCAGCGCGGCGCTAAACGACATCAACGACGTCGTGCAGCGCGTCCGCCAATCGCAAGTCTACCAGATCGCGAGCCTCATCATCATCATGTGGGGCGTGTTGGTGTTCCTGGGCTACATCGCCAACTACACATGGCCGCCCCAGGGCTACGCGATCTGGGCCGTGGTCGATCTCATCGGGATCGCAGGCTCGATCGGAATTGCCGCGTTCAGCGGTGTCGGTCCGGGGGCGGGCGCCTTCGCCATCCGATTGCTGATGGCGTTCCTGCTGTTCATCGCATTCGGCATTTTCTGCTCGGTGGTGTTGGGCCATTTCGGCCCGCGCCAGATGCTGGTGTTCTGGCCGGTCTTCACGATGCTGTTCTACGCGCTCGCCGGCCTGTGGTTCGGCTATGCCTTCATCGTGATCGCGCTCGGCACCAGTGCCCTGATCGTGATCGGCTATTTCTACGCCGGTGGTCCGGCACTGCTGCTGTGGATGGCGGTGGTGCATGGCGGCGCGCTGGTGCTCGGCGGTCTCTGGATGCGCCGGATCTGATCGATGGCCGAACTCGACGAGATCATCCATCAGCCGCTGCGGCTGCGGATCATGGCGGCGCTCAATGCGCTTCCGGTTGCGACCGGGCTCGAATTCGCCCGGCTGAAGAAGCTGACCGGCGCCACCGACGGCAATCTCGGCGCCCATATCGAGACGCTGGCCAGGGCCGGCTATGTCTCGGTCGACAAGGCGTTCGTCGGCAAGAAGCCGCAGACCACCGTGACCGCGACCGCGGCCGGCCGCGGCGCCTTCGCCCGCCATGTCGCGACCTTGCAGGAGATCATCGCCGGCAAGCAGCCGTGAGCCGGAATGACGGGGGAATCGGCCCCGTCGCCTCTTGCAGGCCGGCCGGGATTCGTGCGACCGACACAGCTCTTGCACCCTTTGGGCCTCTGTCTGATGAACATCCTCCTGCTCGGTTCCGGCGGCCGCGAACATGCGCTGGCGTGGAAGATTGCCGCATCCCCGCTGGTGACGAAACTTTGGTGCGCGCCGGGCAATGCCGGGATCGCGCGCGAGGCCGAGTGCATCGCGCTCGATGTCGCCGACCATGCCGCGGTGATCGAATTCTGCCAGCGCAACGCGGTCGATCTGGTGGTGGTCGGTCCGGAGACGCCGCTCGCCGCCGGCATCGTCGATGATCTCGCCGCCGTCGGCATCAAGGCGTTCGGGCCGAGCAAGCAAGCCGCGCAACTCGAGGGTTCGAAAGGCTTCACGAAGGACCTCTGCAGCGAGTTCGACATTCCGACCGGCGCCTATCGCCGCTTCGACAATGCGAAGGATGCGGTGGCCTATGTCCGCGCCCAGGGTGCGCCGATCGTGGTCAAGGCCGATGGGCTCGCCGCCGGCAAGGGCGTCGTGGTGGCGCAGACCTTGCTCGAGGCGGAAGCCGCTGTTGCGATGATGTTCGAGGGCGCATTCGGCTCGGCCGGCGCCGAGGTCGTGATCGAGGAGTTTTTGTCGGGCCGCGAGATCAGCTTCTTCGCGCTGTGCGATGGCGAGACCGCGATTCCGCTGGCGTCGGCGCAGGACCACAAGCGGGTGTTCGATCACGACAAGGGGCCGAACACCGGCGGCATGGGCGCCTATTCGCCGACGCCGTTCGTGACGCCTGAGGTGCACGACCAGATCATGGCGCACATCATCCTGCCGACGGTGGCAGGGATGAAGAGCCGCGGCATGCCGTTCAAGGGCGTGCTCTACGCCGGCGTGATGCTGACCGCGCAGGGTCCAAAACTGTTCGAATACAATGTCCGGTTCGGCGATCCCGAGTGCCAGGTGCTGATGCTGCGGATGATGTCGGACATCGTGCCGGCCTTCCTCGCCTCAATCGACGGGCAGTTGAAGAATTTCGACCTGCGCTGGTACCCGGAGCCGGCGCTGACGGTGGTGATGGCGGCCAAGGGCTATCCCGGCGACTACATCAAGGGCACGCGGATCGATGGCCTCGATGACGCCGCCAAGGTCGAGGGCGTCGAGATCTTTCACGCCGGCACGGTGGCGAAGGACGATGCAATCCTCGCCAACGGAGGTCGCGTGCTGAACGTCTGCGCGATGGGCAAGACGGTCACCGAAGCGCGCGACCGCGCCTATCAGGCCGTCGATCGCATCAAATGGCCGGAGGGATTCTGCCGCCGCGACATCGCCTGGCAGGCGGTGGAGCAGGAAAAGGGCTAGCTCACGCCAACGCCTCACATGTCATGCGCGGGCCTGACCCGCGCATCCATCGCCTTCACGAGAGTCTCTTCGTGAGATGGATTGCCGGTCAAGCCCGGCAATGACGGAGTGGTGTGGGGCGGTGCGGCTGTCGACTACAGCAAGTCCCCGCCCGCCGCGCTCGCCGTGGTGCCGTGTTCGCGGAACGCCTTGATGACGTTCTTGCCGATCTTCCACTTGTGCACTTCATCCGGGCCGTCGACCAGCCGCTGCGAGCGCACCTGGGTGTACCATTTCGCCAGCGGCGTATCCTGGCTGAAGCCGAGCGCGCCGTGGAGCTGGATCGCGGTGTCGATCACCTTGTGCACCATGTGGGCGTGGAAGATCTTGGCGATCGAGTTCTCCTGGCGGATGTCGAGGCCCTTCTCCGCCTTGTAGGCGATGTGCAGCAGCATCAGCCGGCCGATATAGAGCTCGCTCGCGCAATCGGCGAGCATGAACTGCACCGCCTGGCGGTCGGCCAGCAACTGGCCGAAGGTCGAGCGCTTGGTGACATGGGCGGCCGCCATGTCGAGCGCGCGCTGCGCCTTGGCGACGTTGTGCATGCCGTGGCGCAGCCGGCCGTAGGCGAGGCGGTGCTGGCCCATGTTGAAGCCATTGCCTTCGCCGCCGAGCAGGTTATCGGCGGGCACCTTGAGATCCTTGATCTCGATCTCGGAGTGGCCGCCATGGATCACGTCATCGTGGGGGCCCTCGATCGCCATGTTGGCGACGTTGCGCTTGATGCGGTAGCCGGGGTTGGGCAGCTCGACGATGAAGGTCGAATACTGCTTGTGGCGTGGCGCGTTCGGATCGGTCTTCGCCATCACCAGCGCCATGTCGGCGACGCTCGCCGACGAGGAGAACCATTTCTCGCCGTTGAGGATGTAGTTCTCGTTGCCGTCCTTCACCGCCGTGGTCTGCATGCCGGTGGCGTCGGCGCCGGCAGCCTTCTCGGTCATCGAGAAGCAGATCCGCTTCTCGCCGTTTAGCAGGGGCTTGAGGAATTTCTCCTTCTGGTACTCGGTGCCGTGCGCCAGGATCGTCATCATCGAGGCGTCGTCCGGCCCCTGCGTGTTCATCGAGAGCGCGCCCAGCATGCTCTCGCCGAGCTCCATCTGCACCAGCGCATTCGCCAGCGGGCCGAGGCCCATACCGCCATACTCCTTCGGCACGAACGGGCACCACAGACCCTGCGCCCGGGCCTTCTTGCGCAGCGGCGCCAGCACCTCGGCAAGCGGCTTGGTGTCGAGTTCCTTTTCCGCCGGGATGCACTCGTCGTGCACGAATTTGCGGACCTTCTCGCGGATCGCTTTGGCTTCGGCCGGAATCTCGAAATCGATCGACATGGCACTTCCTCGTTTGGTGTTGTTGTTGCTTGGGCTTGAGAATGGCATAAACCTCGCTTGGACCAGCGGCAACGCCGAACAAAGTTTGAAGCACGGCGCACGCGACCGGGGAGCCACCGATGCCTGATCTCGCTGATCTTTTTCCCGGCTATGAGTCGAAATGGATCAACACCTCGCAGGGCCGCATTTTCGCCCGCGTCGGCGGCAAGGGCCCGCCATTGCTGTTGCTGCACGGCTTCTCCTCAACGCATGTGATGTGGCACACGGTCGCGCCGAAGCTTGACGACAAGTTCACGCTGATCATCGCCGACCTGCCGGGCTACGGCTGGTCCGATATGCCCGACAGCGACAAGGACCATACGCCCTACACCAAGCGGGTCTGGGCCAAGACCATGGTCGAGGCGATGGAGCAACTCGGCCATGTGCATTTCGCACTCGCCGGTCACGACCGCGGCGGCCGCGTCTCATACCGGCTGGCGCTCGATCATCCCGGCCGGCTGTCGAAGCTCGCGGTGCTCGATATCGCGCCGACCTGTGATTACTGGCAAAAGCTTAATCGCCTCTCGGCGCTGAAGATCTACCACTGGGCGTTCCTGGCGCAGCCCTATCCGCTGCCGGAGACGCTGATCACGAGCAATGGCGAATTCTTCCTCAAGGAGAAGATGGCGAGCCAGACCAGGACCAAGACGCTGGACGCCATCGATCCCCGCGCGCTCGCGCATTACCTTGCGCCGTTCCGCGATCCCGCCCGCATCCACGCGATGTGCGAAGACTACCGCGCCGGCGCCTATGCCGACTTTGAGATCGACAAGGCCGACGTCGACGCCGGCAACAAGATCACGATCCCGATGCTGGCACTGTGGGGCGATGCCGGCGTTGCCAGCGCGGCAACGACGCCGCTCGACACCTGGAAGAATTGGGCAACCAATGTCAGCGGCGCGCCGGTGGCGTCGGGGCATTTCCTGCCCGAGGAGGCGCCGGACGCGACGGCAAAGCTGCTGCGCGAGTTTTTCCTGGCGGGGTGATGCGGCGCTTAAACCCGTCATCCTGAGGAGCGCGGAACGCGCGTCTCGAAGGATGCACGGCCCGGCCGGTGGCCGTCGATCCTTCGAGACGCGCTACGCGCTCCTCAGGATGACGGGTCTACATTCGCAGAATGTCTAACGCCGCTCCCTGAAGAACTCGCGCAGGAGGCGCGCCGACTCGGTCTCGCCGACTGCGCCATAGACCTCTGGCACGTGGTGGCAGGTCGGCTGTGCGAAGAACCGCACACCTGACTCGACCGCGCCGCCCTTGGGGTCGGCGGCGCCGTAATACAGCCGGCGGATGCGGGCCAAGGAGATCGCGCCGGCGCACATGGTGCAGGGCTCCAGCGTCACGTAGAGGTCGCAGTCGACCAGCCGCTCGGTGCCGATGGCCTCAGCCGCCTGCCGGATCGCCAGGACTTCCGCATGGGCGGTCGGATCGCGGTGGGTCAGGGTGCGATTGCTGGCGGTGGCGATGATCTCGTAACCCCGGACAATCACGCATCCAATCGGAACTTCGCCGGCTTTTCCGGCGTTTTCGGCCGTTTTCAGCGCCAAATCCATGAAAGAAGGGGCTGACATGCCTCGTATCATCGGAAGAAACCTGCTAGTAGCTTCGCCTTCAGCAAAAGTGGATGCCGGTTTTGCGTCAAATGCGCTGCCAACAGGGCGCGTACGCCCGGCTGCCCTTGCACCCCAATTGAACGTCCAGCGAGATTATTCATGCCCCGCGACAGCGACAAAAACAACGATTCCCGCGGCCGGCGTGATCGGCCCGGCGGTGGCAAGGGCCGCGCCAGCGGCGGCAAGGGCCGCTCCGGCGCCGCCCGCGGGCCGGACAAGAAATTTGCCAAGCGCGGCTTCGGCGACAAGAAGTTTGCCGGCAAGGGCGATGGCGAAAAGCGGCCCTATCGCGGCGATCGCGAGGACCGTCCGCCGCGCCGCGAGTTCGGCGACAAGCCGAGGTTCAACCGCGACGATCGTCCCCCTGGCGACCGGCCGTTCCGCGATCGCCCCGCGCGTGACGGCGATGGCGAGAAGCGCACGTTCAAGCCGCGCGAAGACCGGCCGAGATTTGATCGCACCGGCGATGGCGAAAAGCGTTCGTTCAAGCCGCGCGAAGATCGTGGCGGCGAAAAGCGACCCTATACGCCCCGTGGCGACCGTCCGAACTTCAATCGCGACGATCGCCCGCCGCGGCGCGATCGCGATGATGCGCGCCCGGCGGGGCGGTCCTCCGATCGGAAGTTCGGCGACAGGAAGCCTTACGCGCCGCGCGAACGTGACGGCGAGAAGCGGCCCTATACGCCGCGTGGCGAGCGATCGTTCGGCGACCGTCCTTCGCGCGACGGCGACCGGCCCGCACGGAAATTCGGCGGCGACAGCAAGTTCAAGCGCGGTGCGTCGGATCGCGGCGGCGATCGGGATCGCGGTGGCGATCGCGGCCCGCGCAAGGACTTTGGCGACCGGCCGCCGCGCGGCGAATCCAAGCCGTGGCAGAAGCGCGAGGGCGGCTCCGATCGTCCGGAGCGTAGTTCGCGTCCGTTCCGCGACGGCCCGCGCAATTTCGACAAGCCGCGCTACGACAAGCCGCGCGATGATCGTGGCGGCGAGCGGCCGCGTTTCTCGCGCTCCCGCGACGATCGCGAGCAGGGCGATCGTCCGGAGCGGCCGAAGTTCAGCCGGCCGCGCTGGGAGCGCGACGAGGCTGGTGGCGACAATCGCCGGCGCGAGCGCCCCGAAGGCCGCACCGACTGGCAGGAGCATCCGCGCAGCGAGGGCCGTTTCGGTGACCGCCCGCGCCGCGAGAATGAAGACGACAGCAAGGTCTTTGCCAAGCGCCCGGCGTTCGGCGGCCGCGGTGCCTATCGCGAACGTGCCTTTGATGACCGCCGCGAGCGTCCCGAGCCGAAGCCGAAGAAGGCGGGTGAGCGCATCGCCAAGGTGCTGGCGCGCGCCGGCCTCGCCTCGCGCCGCGATGCCGAGGAGATCGTCACCCAGGGTCGCGTCACCGTCAACGGAAGGGTGATCAACTCGCCGGCGCTCGATATCACCGAGAACGATGTCGTGGCGGTCGACGGCAAGCCGTTGCCGCCGCGCGAGCGGACCCGGCTGTTCATGTATCACAAGCCGCGCGGGCTGATGACGACGCATGCCGATCCCGAGGGGCGGCCGACCGTGTTCGACAATCTGCCCGAGGGCTTGCCGCGGCTGATCTCGATCGGCCGGCTCGATTTCAACACCGAGGGCCTGCTGCTGCTGACCAATGACGGCGGCCTGGCGCGGACGCTGGAGCATCCCGACACCGGATGGCTGCGCCGCTACCGCGTGCGCGCGCATGGCGAGGTGACGCAGGGCCAGCTCGACCAGCTCAAGGACGGCGTCGAGGTCGACGGCGTCAAATACGGGCCGATCGATGCGACGCTGGAGCGCGACCAGAGCGCCAACGTCTGGGTGGTGTTCGCGATCCGCGAGGGCAAGAACCGCGAGGTGCGCAACGTGATGGCGCATCTCGGGCTCGAGGTGAACCGGCTGATCCGGATCTCCTACGGCCCGTTCCAGCTCGGCGAGCTCGAGGAGGGCAAGGTCGAGGAGGTCAAGACGCGGGTGCTGCGCGAGCAGCTCGGCGAGAAGATCGCCAAGGTCGCCGGCGCGGACTTCGCGCGGCCCGAGCAGCGTGACGCCGCCGACGGCGACGATGCGCCCGCCAGGAAGCCGAAGCCCAGCAAGCGCGAGACGATCAACGACCGCAAGGGCCGCCGCGTGCTGGTGCAACGCACCGGCAGCGAGGAAGCCCGCGCCCGCAATGAGGACGAGGCCAACGGCTACGGCCCGCCGCGCCGCCCCAAGCGCGGCTATCACGGCAAGCGCGATCTCACGCCGAAGGACGAGTAGAGCGGTCGCGACGATGGATGTGTCGTCTTTACGCGCTGCGATGCGATCAACGCTCTCTCCGTTCCCTCCCCCCTTGTGGGGGAGGGCAAGGGAGGGGGGTGCCACACGGGTGGTCTGCCCGTGGGGCACCTCCTTCCCCAACCCTTCCCCACAAGGGGGAAGGGAGCACACCGCCCGAGTGGCCAACATCGAGGCATCCTGATGCGCGTTGTTGGCGGGCGATTGAAGGGCCGCAATCTCGCGTCGCCGTCGGGCCGCGACATCCGTCCGACCGCGGACCGCCTGCGCGAGTCCGTGTTCAATATCCTGATCCACGCCTACGACAATCCGATTGAGGACGCCCGCGTGCTCGATCTGTTTGCCGGCACCGGTGCGCTCGGCATCGAGGCGGTCTCGCGCGGCGCGAAGTTCACGCTGTTCGTCGACAATGGCGCCGAGGCGCGAGCCTTGCTGCGCAACAATGTCGAGTCGCTCGGCCTTGGCGGGACCACCAAGGTCTATCGCCGCGATGCCACCGATCTCGGACCTGCGCATCCGGTCGAGCCGTTCTCGCTGGTGTTCCTCGATCCGCCCTACGGCAAGGGGCTCGCCGACAAGGCGCTCGCTTCGCTGCGCGACGGCGGCTGGCTGACGCCGGGCGCGCTGCTCGTCGTCGAGGAGGCGAAGGCCGCGGCGTTCGCGGCGCCCGCGGGGTTCGAGGTGCTCGAGCGGCGGGCGTATGACGACACCGAGTTCGTGTTCCTTCGCGAAAAAGTGTAGGGGCGCATTGATGTCAGCGTCATCCGCTGACCCTAAGATGATTACCTCTGCTTCACCCCACGACTGATTCATCATCGTTTGCGGAGTACGAACCATGGCCGAAACGCTCGCTGAGCTCGCGGGTCAGCTTGAGGCGCGGGTCAAGGCGTTGCGCGGCGTCGGCGATGACACGGCACTGCTTGCGGCGGCGCGCGATGCCGCCGACCAGATCGAACGCCGTCGCGGCACGCAGGATGGTAACGAGCGCGAAGCACTCATGATGGCTCAGCGCTGGACGTACAATGCGGCGGCCGATTGCTGGCCGGGCTGGAGCGTTTCCGACAAGCCGATCGATCAGGACAATCTGCTGGCCGCGCGCGAGCTTGCGGAACGTTCGTTAGCGCTGGTGCGGGGCCTGGGGCTCGCACCGCTGCGCGAGGCAACGGGTGTCTGGATGGTAGGGGCCTTCGACCTTGCGCTCGGCCGCTACGACGACGCGTCTCGGCTGTTCCGCGACGCGCGGCAGTTATATGTTGCAGCGAGCGCGCCCGGCCTCGTGCTGCTGGTGGACGGCTATGCCGCGATTGTCCGGCGGATCGGTAAGCAGCCAGCCGATGGCAATGATCTCGATCAGGTCTGCGCCCGCATTGCGGCGGGTGGCTTTAAGGACGGCGACGAATGGATCGCGCAGTTGCGCACCGCGCTTGAGGTGTTCGCGCGCAAAAATTCGTAGGATGTCCTATTCTGTCGTCCCTGCGAAAGCAGGGACCCATAACCACGAATGTGCATTATGGAAGCGTGCTGCGGCCCCAGCTTCTCTCAAACCAGACATTCGTGGTTATGGGTCCCGGGTCGCGCGGAGCCTGTCATCGGGCGGCGCTTCGCGCCGACCCGTTGGCTTGCCCGGGACGACGGGGATAGAGACTACCTTCGCCCGAACAGCTTCTCGATATCGCTCAGCTTCAACTCGACATAGGTCGGCCGGCCGTGGTTGCACTGGCCGGAGTTCGGCGTGTCTTCCATTTCGCGGAGCAGCGCGTTCATCTCTTCCGGCTTGAGGCGTCTCCCGGCGCGGACCGAGCCGTGGCAGGCCATGGTGGCGGCGACATGCATCAGACGGCGCTCCAGCGGCAGCGCCTCGTCCCACTCCGCCATATGCTCGGCGAGGTCGCGCAGCAACCCGGCCGCATTGGCCTTGCCGAGCAGCGAGGGCGTCTCGCGCACGGCGACCGCGCCGGGGCCGAAGGATTCGATCGCGAGCCCGAACGACGCCAGCTCCTCGGCGCGATCGAGCAGTTTTTCGACGGTCGCCTCATCGAGCTCGACGATCTCCGGGATCAAGAGGATCTGCCGCTGCACGCCGTTCTTCGCCAGCGAGGCCTTCAGTCTCTCATAGACGATGCGCTCATGCGCCGCGTGCTGATCCACCACGATCAGGCCGTCGCGGGTCTGCGAGACGATGTAGGTCTCGTGGATCTGGGTCCGCGCAGCGCCGAGCGGCCGGTCGAGCATATCGGGTGCGGCCGCGGCCTCGAAGCGGACATCGGCGGTCGGGGTGCCGACGTCGAAGGCGGCCTGACCGGGTTCGGCGAAAGCGGGCGCCGCCGCGCCGTCGAAGGCGCGCAGCGGATTGACCGGATAGGACGGCGAGTTGCGCCAGTCCCAATTGCCCGGGCGCGGTGGCGTGAAGGCGGGGCGGAACGCCTGTAACGTCGCGCCGTCGGCGGTGTTGGCCGCGGTGCGCTTGCCCTCGCGCGCGAGGCCATCCTTCAGCGCGTGCACGATCAGCGCGCGCACCAGACCGGCATTGCGGAAGCGCACCTCGGTCTTGGCCGGATGCACATTGGCGTCGACCTCTTGCGGGTCGCAGGTCACGAACAGCGCCACCACGGGATGGCGGTCGCGCGGCAAATAGTCGGAATAGGCCGCGCGCACCGCGCCGAGGATCAGCTTGTCGCGCACCGGGCGGCCATTGACGAACAGATATTGCCCGAGCGCATTGGCGCGGGTCAGCGACGGCGCGGCGGCAAAGCCCTCGACCACGACGCCCTCGCGCTCGGCGCGCACCTCGATCGCGCTGGCGCGAAAGTCCGCGCCCAGGATATCGCCGAGCCGGGTCAGCCGGCCGGCCGCACCGGGCAGCGCCGCGGCCCAGGTCACCGGCGCACGCTCTTCGCCGGCCAGGGTGAAGGCGATGTCGGGCCGCGCCATGCCGAGGCGCCGCACCACCTCGCGGATCGCCTCCGCCTCGGTGCGGTCGGTCTTGAGGAATTTCAGCCGCGCCGGCGTTGCGTAGAACAGTTCGTTGACCTCGACGCGGGTGCCCTGGCCGAGCGCGGCCGGCATGACCTCCGACTTCTCGCCGCCTTCGACCGACAGCGACCACGCATGCGGTTCGCTGGCATGCCGCGTGGTGATGCCGAGCTTTGCGACCGCACCGATCGACGGCAGCGCCTCCCCGCGGAACCCGAGCGTGCGAATGCGCAAGAGGTCCTCGTCGTCGAGTTTCGAGGTGGCGTGGCGGTCGACCGCGAGCGCAAGGTCTGACCGCGTCATGCCGCCGCCATCGTCGGTGATGCCGATCCGGCGCCGGCCGCCGCCGTCGGTGAAAACGTCGATGCGGCTGGCGCCGGCGTCGATCGCGTTCTCGACCAGTTCCTTGACGACGCTCGCAGGGCGTTCGACCACTTCGCCGGCGGCGATGCGGTTGACGAGCAGTTCGGGAAGCTGGCGGACGGGCATGGATTGAATGTTGGGAAACCGATTCGAGGCTTGCCGTTACTATAAGTCACCGCCCCGGCAAATGCATGGGAGCGCTGCGGCCATCAGCTGCGCGTTGGGGATGATTCCGGCCTATCGCCTTGAAGACGCTCGTCTTCGGCGCCCGGCTCGTTACGCCCTACGTCCCGATTGTGGGGCCGCACGCGCAGGTATATCGTTTAGAAAAATTATAAGTTCTCGCCGGAGGAACGCCATGTGCCATCTTTTCGCGCACCAGCCGCAGCGTGACTATGAATCGCAGACCAGATCGCTGCGGATTGACGGCCATTGCACCTCGATCCGGCTGGAAATGTCGTTCTGGGACACGCTCGAGGAGATCGCGGCCAAGGAAGGCATGAGCTTGGCCAAGTTCCTCACTACCTTGCACAACGAGGTGCTCGACCATCACGGCGAGGTGAACAATTTCGCGTCGCTGTTGCGCTGCTCCTGCCTGATCTACCGCGCCAAGGCGAATGCGCCGGCGGTCGTGTCGGATTATCGCGCGACGGCGGCGATCATGGACGCCGCGGAGTAGCGTCGCGCCGACCCATCGCACAGGAAGAAAAAGCGGCCTTGTCCAGTTGGGCAAGGCCGCGCCAGTTAGAGGGACCTGGATTTCTTCCTAGATCTCCTTGCGCTGCATCGCGCCGGCGATGTGGTCGGCCTGCCGGATCGCCAGCGACACGATCGTCAGCGTCGGGTTGCACGCCGCGCCTGACGTGAACTGGCTGCCGTCGGAGACGAACAGGTTCTTGATGTCGTGGCTCTGGCCGAACTTGTTGACCACGCCGTCGCGCGGCTTCTCGCTCATCCGGTTGGTGCCCATGTTGTGGGTCGAGGGATAGGGCGGCGTCGGGTAGGTCACGGTGGCGCCGACCGCTTCATAGACCGCGGAGCCCTGCTTGTAGGCGTGATCGCGCATCGCGATGTCGTTCGGATGATCGTCGAAATGCACGCTGGCGACTGGCTGGCCGAACTTGTCCTTGATCTTCGGATCCAGCGTGACGCGGTTGGTCTCCTGCGGCATGTCCTCGCCGACCAGCCACATGCCGGCCATCCGCGGATAGCCTTCGATCGCGCTGGTGAAGCTGCGGCCCCAGGCGCCGGGATTGAGGAACGCCGCCATGAAGGGCAGGCCGAGCGACAGCGTCTCCATCTCGTAGCCGCCGACGAAGCCGCGGCTCGGGTTGTTCTTGGCTTCGTCGCGGATGATGCCGGCCATCGTGGTGCCGCGATACATGTGCACCGACTTCTCGAAGCTCGCATACACGCTGCCGGTCATGTGCCGCATGTAGTTGCGGCCGACCTGGCCCGACGAATTGGCGAGCCCGTCCGGGAACATGCTGGAGGCGCTGTTGAGAAGTAGCCGCGGGCTCTCGATCGAGTTGCCGGCAATCGCGACCACGCGGGCCTTCTGGCGCTGCATCGCGCCGGTCGCATCGGCATAGACCACGCCGGTGACCTTGCCGGACGGGTCGTGCTCGATCTTGATCACCATGCTGCCGGGACGCACTTCGAGATTGCCGGTGGCTTCGCCCTTCGGGATCTCGGTGTAGAGCGTCGACCATTTGGCGCCGGACTTGCAGCCCTGGAAGCAGAAGCCGATCTGCTGGCAGGAGCCGCGGCCGTCGCGCGGTTCGCTGTTGATCGCCATCCGCCCGGTGTGCACCTCCTTGTAGCCGAGCTTCTTGGCGCCGGCTTCCATCACCTTGAAGTTATTGTTGCCGGGCAGCCCGGGGATGCCGTTGGTGCGGGTGACGCCCATCTTGTCCTCGGCCTTGGCGTACCACGGCTCCATCTCGGCGAGCGTGATCGGCCAGTCCAGCAGGTTGGCGCCGGGGATGCCGCCATAGGCCGACTTGATCTTGAACTCATGCTCGTCGAAACGCAGTGACGCGCCGGCCCAATGCGTGGTCGAGCCGCCGACCGCCTTCACGATCCAGGCCGGCAGGCCCGGAAAATCCTGGTGGACGCGCCAGCTTCCCGACGTCGAGCGCGCGTCGGACCAGGCGAGCTGCGTGAAGCTGTCCCATTCATCGTTGATGAAGTCCTGGTTCTCGATGCGCGGTCCGGCTTCGAGGATCACGACCTTGACGCCCTTCTGCGCCAGTTCATTGCCGAGCGTTCCGCCGCCGGCACCGGAGCCGACGATCACGACAACGCCGCTGTCATTCAGATCGAATTTTGCCATTGTTTCCTCCTGGGCGTTGTGTGTTCAAGCCTTCGGCAGCCAGTCGATATCGGCGAAGCCGCGCTTGATGTAGCCGCCATGCTCGGCCGAGGAGCCCTCGTAGCCGAACCGCGGCCAGACCTCCTTGTTGTTGTAGAGCGAGACGATGAGGTCGCCGCGGATCTTCTGGAAGAACGCGCTTTGCTCGATCTGTTGCAGCAGCCCGACGCGATCGTTCTCCCAGGCGATCTGGGCATAAGGCATCTTGTGGCGATCGTTGGCCGCCTGATCGAGTCTCGCGACGCCCTCGTTGATCAGCGATTTGACCGCCGGATCCTTGGCGGCCTTGTCATCCCACGGCTTGACCGCCGTGATGTAGTAGCTGTCGCCGAGGAAATCGTGCGGATAGATATCGCGCGCCACCTTCAGCAGCGTCTTCATCGTGGCCGGCGTCAACGTGCCCGCCTCATCGGCCCACGCATCGGTGATGCCAAGCCCCGTGGACGTCGCGATCGCGACTGCGGGTGCGGTAACGGCCGCGCCTTTGAGAAACACACGCCGGTCATATTTGCTGCGTCGATCGATTTCTCTCATGGGTTTCCTCCGTAGTTTATTTTCTGATTCGATTAGCCGAAGCGCCCGCCGCGCTGGATCACCTCGATCTTGTAGCCGTCGGGATCCGAGACGAAGAAGAAGCGCGCCAGCGTCTTGCCGTCGTGCTTGAAGTCGCGCAGCGGCCCGGGCGACAGTTTCTCTCTCTCGAAGCGCGCGTGCTCGGCATCGACGTCATCGACGACGACGGCGAGATGGCCGTAGCCGTCGCCGAGCGTGTAGGGCTCCTTGCGGTCGAAATTGACCGTGAGCTCGACCTCGAAAGGCGAGGAGGGATGGCGCAGATAGATCAGGGCGAAGTCGCCAAATCTCAGATTGTCCGCGATCTCGAGCCCAAACGCGCGGTGATAGAAGTCGAGCGCCTTGGCCTCGTCGAACACGCGGATCATCGAATGCACGGGTTTCGCCATTCAGTTCAGCTCCTTCAGATAGGCGATGATCATGGCGCGGGTTTCCGGCTTGGCCTGCCGGTAGGCCATCACGGCGCCGGGGATCACCTCTTGTGGATTGGTCAGCCAGGCATCGAGCCTCGTGTCGTCCCAGACGAAGTCAGCCTTGGCGAAGCCCGCGGAATATTTGAAGCCGTCGGCCTTGCCGGCATGGCGGCCGACGATCTTGTAGAGCGACGGTCCTTGCCGGGCCGGATCCGTCGCGTTTGACGTGTGGCAGGTCGCGCATTGCTGCTTGAACAGTGTCGCCCCATCGGGCGGCTTGGCAGCAGGCAACGGCATTTGCGCAGCCGCCATTTGCACTGCAAACATCGCGCTGCAAAATCCCAGCGCCAACGTCCACCTCGCGCGCAGCTTTGTCATATACATCACCGCCTCTGTGCGGTGACTGTAGGAGGCTGAAATCGGCCGTTGGTAGTAGCGGGCTGTTTCACAGCAGAACAAAGCTGGGCGCTGATCTGGCGCGGAACCGATCGTTGCCGCATATGCGGACGACAAATCCGCAAAATGACCGCGAAATCCCTGCACGATCACCACACGCCGCCGCTTGCATTGCGCGTGCGCCGTTTGCGGAAAATTCAATCTCGCGCGATGGGGTTCAGGGTCGGCGCTGCAAACGGCGCACCACCCGCGCCGCTCCGTCCATCGTCAATCAAAGTCCTGGAGAAATAGATGACGTTTGCAAAGACCAGCGTGCTCGCCCTTGCCATCACGGCCGCGATGGCCGGTCCCGTCCTGGCGCAGGGCGCGACGACGCCGGACACCCAGCTTCGCGGTGGTGCGCAGGGCCGAGGCACCATGCAGCAGGGCGGCGGCATGTCCGGCAGCGGCGATGAGGAAATGGCGGCGCAACCGACGTCGCCGACGCAAAAGAGCGCCACCAGCGCCAAGTCGGGCAACAAGGGAACGGTCGGCAGCGGCCACGCCACACCGAAGTCGGGCGGTTCCGAGATGGCGCCTGCAACCAAGAAGTACTGATCCGCGATGATCGGATTCCGGATGCAGCGCCGCGCGCTGCGTCCGGTGCTCCCTAATCGTCGAAACGTTGACTGCCGCGGCCCGCCTTGATGTCGCTGCGGCGTTTCTTGCCCTCGAGCCGGCGCTTCTTTGAGCCGAGCGTCGGCCTGGTCGGCCGCCGCGGTGTCGGCCGCACCATCGCCTCCTTCAGCATCTCGAACAGCCGCTCGATCGCGTCCGAGCGATTGCGCTCCTGGGTGCGGAAACGGAACGCCTGGATCACGATCACGCCGTCCTTGGTCATGCGGCTGCCGGCGAGCCGCGCCAGCCGCTGCGCCGCGTCCTGCGGCAGTGCGATCTTGGTCGTGTCGAAGCGAAGCTGGGCTGCGGTCGAGACCTTGTTGACGTTCTGCCCGCCCGGACCGGAGGCGCGGACAAAGACGATCTCAATGTCATTCTCGTCGATCGTAAGGTCGCGGGACAGCCGCAGCATGACATCACCCGGTGCAGGGAAGAATCGGCGGCCGCAGGATAGCGGGTTTGTGTTGCGCGTGCTTGGGCGGTGTTGATGCAGCGTTCGTTACGTCAGCGGTCGGAGTTCGCGGCCACCCCTCTCCCCACCCTCCCCCGCAAGGGGGGAGGGAGCCCATCCGCCTGCGCGTCCCTAACTCTATCTCACCCGCTCAAGCTTCAGTTGTGATGCGATGTAAGGTGAGCACGCCTCTCAGGCTCCCTCCCCCCTTGCGGGGGAGGGTGGGGAGAGGGGTGGCCACAACGGTGGTGTGAGAAGGAGCGGCGCGCCGAACCGCGTCAGTTCGCCTTCGGCGGCGCCGATGCCGGCTGCGCTGCGGCTTGCGGGGCGCGGCCGACGATCACGGTGAGCAGGCCGTTGCCCCACAGCCTCTTGGAGACCCGCTTGACGTCGTCGAGCGTCACCGCATCGACGATGGCGCTGCGCTTCTCGATGTAATCGATCGGCAGCTTGTCGAGCTGGTATTGCAGCATCGCCTGCGCGAGCTTGGAGGAGGTGTCGAGCGCCAGCATCTGCGAGCCCTTCAGATAGGACTTCGCCTCGTCGAGCTCCTGCTGCGTCGGACCTTCCTCGGCGATGCGGCGGATCTCCGCCTCGATCGCATCGACGGTCTCGCCGGCGCGGTCGGCGCGGGTGCCGGTGTTGCCGATGAACAGCGCGGAGTGATCCATCCAGAGCAGCGCTTCATAGATCGAATAGGCCAGCCCGCGCTTCTCGCGCACTTCCTTGTAGAGCCGCGACGACAGCCCACCGCCGCCGAGAATGTGGTTCACCACATAGCCGGCCATGAAATCCGGGTCGTGCCTGTTGATGCCGGGGCCGCCGAAGGTGACGACGGTCTGCGGCACGTCGAGCGGGACAAAGGCGCGCTGCGGCGGCTTGGTCGCCACGACGTCGGGAATCGCGGTCAATTCGGCCTTGGCCGGCAGGCTGCCGAAGGTCTTGTCCAGCAGCTTGCCGAGCGTATCGGCATCGACGTCGCCGACCACGGCGATGCGCAGCGTGTCCTTGGCGATGATGCGGCGGACATAGTCCTTCAGATCGGCAATCTCGATGGTCGGCACGCTCTCGAGCGTGCCGGTCGCCGCCCTGGCATAGGGGTGATCGCCGAAGGCGAGCTCGAGGAACTTGCGGCCGGACAGCGAGGACGGATTGGTCGATTCGCGGCGCAGGTTCGAGATCACCTGGGCGCGGATGCGTTCGACGTCCTTCGGCTCGAACCGCGCCGAGGTCAGCGCCATCCGCAACAGGTCGTAGGCTTCGTCCTTGTTGTCCTTGAGCATGCGCAGCGAGCCGCGGAACTGATCGCGGTTGGACTGGAAGCTGAGCTCGATGGCGCGGCGCTCGAGCCGCTCATGATAGGTCTTGGAATCGAGATCGCCGGAGCCCTCGTCGAGCAGGTCGGCGACCAGATTGCCGACGCCGGGCTTGCCGGGCGGATCCTGGCTGGCGCCGCCGCCGAAGGAATATTCCATCGCGATCAGCGGCACGGTGGCGTCCTGCACGAACCACGCTTCGATGCCGCCGGGCGACACCAGCCGCTGGATCTTGGCCGCAGCCTGCGAGGGCGCTGACGTCAGCGTCAGCATCGCGGCGCAGGCGCCGCCGATCAGCGCCGCGCGGCGGGTGAGGGAATAGATCACGAGCGCTTCTCCTCGCGTTTCGGCGCAGTATCCTTGATCAGATAGCCGGTCACCGACCGCTTCTTGTCGAGCCAGGTGGCGGCTGCTGCGCGCACCTGCTCGGCGGTGACGGCGCGAACGCGATCCGGCCAGCTCCTGATGTCGTCGATGCCGAGCCCGGTGGTCAGCGCGCCGCCATACCAGCGCGCCAGCGTCGCCTGGTTGTCCTGGGCGTAGATCGCCTCCGCGATCAGCTGGGTCTTGACTCGCTCGAGGTCCTCGGCGCGCGCGGGGTTCTGCGCGAGATCGGCGATCACCTTGTCGATCGCGTCCTCGATCTGGGCGAACTCGACGCCGGCCTTGGGCGTCACCGCGATCGAGAATTGCGACGGATCGAGCGCGGTGCCCTGGTAGCCGGCGCCGGCCGAGATCGCGAGGCCCTTGTCGATCACCAGCGAGCGATAGAGGTAGGAGTTGGCGCCGCCGCCCATCAATTGCGCGAGCACATCGAGCGCCTGGCTCTCGCCCGCCGCCGCCGTGGTCGCTGACGGCACCAGATAGTAGCGGCGCAGGTTCGGCTGTTCGACGCGGGGATCCGACAGCGTCACGGTGCGCGGCGCGGCCGGTGTCGGCTCCTGCGGCCGGACACGCTTCTCGGGGATCGCACGCTGCGCCGGGATCGGGCCGAAATTCTTCTCGACCAGCGGGCGGATGTCCTTGACGTCGACATCGCCGGCGATGACCAGGATCGCGTTGTTCGGCGCGTAGAAGCGGCGGTAGAAGGCGAGCGCATCCTCGCGGTCGAGCTTCTCGATCTCCTGGTGCCAGCCGATCACCGGCCGGCCGTAGGGATGGTTGAGATAGAGCGCGGCCATGATCTGCTCGGTGAGCCTTGCATCCGGGTTGTTGGCAACCCGCATGTTGAATTCCTCGAGCACGACGTCGCGCTCGGGCAGCACATTCTCATCCTTCAGGATCAGGCCGGTCATGCGATCGGCCTCGAACTCCATCATGGTGGGCAGCTGCTCGCGCGGCACGCGCTGGAAGTAGCCGGTGTAGTCGTTGGAGGTGAAGGCGTTCTCGTTGCCGCCGATGCGCAGCACGGTCTGCGAGAACTCGCCGGCCGGGTGCTTGGCGGTACCCTTGAACATCAGGTGCTCGAGGAAATGCGCGAGGCCCGATTTGCCCGGCGTCTCGTCGGCGGAGCCGACCTTGTACCAGATCATCTGCGTCACGACGGGCGTGCGGTGATCGGGAATCACCACGACCTGCAGGCCGTTGTCGAGCGTGAAGCTCGCAGGGCGTTCCGAGGTGACGGTGGTCTGGGCGCGGAGGCTGCTGCCCGACAGCGGGATGGTTGAAACAAAGGCAGCAGCGAACAGGGCAATCGATCGGCGTGAGGGCATCATGGTCCTTATGGAAGCCTGAACTGATGGCCGGGCATGAAAGACGCCATCGTACACGGTGCGGTCCGTGCCAGTCGTCACGAAGCGGAGAGACGGATGTCCCCCCGCATTAAGCTTTGCTCATGTCAGCCTTCGCCCAAACAGGCCAAGCGTCACTGGATCGGTTTTCCGGTCATGACGTCGTACTGGCCCTCGTTCACCTTCGGCTTCATCGGGCCTGTGCCATAGTCAAAGCCCGAGGACGGCGTCTGGTAGCCCGGAGGGGGCTCGGTCAGGGATTCGCGCGTCGGCTCGCCCGGGAACGGCTTGGACTCGCTGCTGTTCCCCTTGAAGATGCCGAGCAGACCGCCGTTGTAGCCGAGCTGGCTCGGCATCAGCGACGGATTGGTGTTGGTGCCCGGCTCGAGCGGCTCTCTGCGGCCCTCGGTGGCCGTCTGCTGCTTGCGGCCCGCCTCGATCTCGGCCGGCGTCAACGCCACCGCTGACTGCCACGGCTCCTTCTTGACTTCCTTCTTGCGCGCCGCGATCGCAGCCTTGCGCGCCGCGATATCGGGGTCCTTCGGCCAGTTCGGCGCGTTGACCTGGGCGGCTGTGGCAGGCGGCGGCAGGTCGAGCTTCGGCGGCACCACCAGCGGCGAGCGCTCGCGATAATCGATGCCCTTGCTGGCGGCGCTCTTGGCGCCGAGCCCGGTCATCAGATTGTCGACGATCCGCTCTTCGAAGGTCAGGCCGTCATCGCCGTCGTCTTCATCGTCGCCGGCACGCACCGGGCCGGCCGTCATGACGAGGCCAATCCCGGCCGCAACGAACGCCAGACGCAGGCCGCGCATCAGCGGCAGCCGGGACGTCTCGATCAGGTAACCGCGGACTTTGGTGTTGCGCATCGCGCTATTCCCATCTCAAAATTCACCAAAGCGATCACTGGCTTAGCGCACAGTTTCGCTGGGTGCAGGTCGGCCGCCGACCGGTTCGTATCGGCCGGGATCAGGGCGCTTTTACGGCGGGGGTCCCCATGACGGAATCATACAATAGGGCCGCCACGCCAGCAACGATCGCCACATCGGCGAGGTTGAATATGTACCAATTGAAGGTTTTTCCCCCGATCTCGATATGAAACAGGGCAAAATCGACCACGGCGCCATAGGCGAAGCGGTCGATCCCGTTGCCGATCGCACCGCCGATGATCAGGCCGAGCGAGAGGGTCGCTAGCCAGGTCCGCGACCGCGCCATCCAGATCGCCAGCGCGATCACGGCCGCGGCCTTGATCACCATCAGCAGGATCTGGGCCGCCGGGGTCTCGCTCTGAAACCAGCCGAAGCTGATGCCGGGATTCCAGGCCAGCACCAGGTCGAAGAACGGCGTCACCTCGACCGCGCCGCGGTGGCCAATGCCGAAGACGAACAGCAGCCAGAGCTTGGAGGCCTGGTCGGCGATCAGGGTGATGACCGCCGCCAGCACACCGGCGCGAACGGGAGGGGTCATTGCCAGCCCACCAAAGGTGTCGTCCCTGCGAAAGCAGGGACCCATACGCCGTGCCGGGTATTGTTTGAATGACTCGGGGTCATCACCTTCGTCCGTTCGAGACAGCGGTGGTTATGGGTCCCGGGTCAAGCCCGGGACGACGGCGAGTTAGGAGATGCTGACCCCCAGCGCCTTCCATTCGCGCAGCGCTTGCGCGTCGCGCGGCGAGACGTCGGGATATTCGGGATCCTCGCCGATATCAGGCAGGATCTTCCACGAGCGTGCGCATTTGGTGCCGACCGCCTTCTCGACCACCACCGCGACGCCGGGCACGGCATCGAGGCGGAAGGCATTGGCCGGCGCCTCGCCCTCGCGCACCTCGTAGTTCGAGGTGATGCAGACCTCGGCGAGATCGATGTCGAACAACGTTGCCAGCATCTCGCGGTCAGCGATGTAGATCACCGGCGAGGCCTCGAGCGAGGAGCCGATCCGCTTGGCGGCGCGCTCGAGCTCGAGCGCACCGGTGACGACGCGGCGGACGTTGCGGATCGTCTCCCACTTCGCGGCGAGCGCGTCGTCGCGGAACTGCTCGAGACCTTCGGGGAACAGCGTGAGATGCACCGAGGGCTCGGCGTTCGGCCGGTACATCCGCCAGGCTTCGTCGGTGGTGAAGCTCAGGATCGGCGCCAGCCATTTCAGGATCGCGTCGCAGAGCAGGTCGATCGTGGTCAGCGCCGCCTTGCGCGCCACCGA
The DNA here is from genome assembly GCF_049075665.1 of Bradyrhizobium sp. B120. NCBI lineage: Bacteria > Pseudomonadati > Pseudomonadota > Alphaproteobacteria > Hyphomicrobiales > Nitrobacteraceae > Bradyrhizobium > Bradyrhizobium sp. B120. The sequence goes on from NZ_CP185242.1 coordinate 1,409,885, forward strand.
GGACGGCGGGTCGCAATACAGCGTATCCTTGCGGATGTCGAAGTAGAACGCCGACAGCTCCGAGTTCATGAAGGCCGCGAGCGTTGCGACCACGGTCTTGTAGTCGAACGCGGCATAGGCCTTGCGGATGGTCTCGGTGTGGCCGGCTAGTTCGTGCAGCATCAGCCGCTCGAGCTCGGGCATCTCGGCGAAGGCGACCTTCTCGCTCGGCTTGAAATGATGCAGCGTGCCGAGCATCCAGCGGATCGAGTTGCGCAGCTTGCGATAGGTCTCGATGGTGTTCTTCAGGATCTCCGGGCCGATGCGCTGGTCGTCGGCATAGTCGGTGGCGCAGACCCACAGGCGCAGGATATCCGCGCCGGAATCCTTGATCACCTTTTGCGGCTCGACCGTGTTGCCGAGCGACTTCGACATCTTGCGGCCGTTCTCGTCGAGCGTGAAGCCGTGGGTCAGCACGATGTCATACGGCGCGCGGCCGCGCGTGCCGGCGCTTTCCAGCAGCGACGAGTGGAACCAGCCGCGATGCTGGTCGCTTCCTTCCAGATACATCACGGTGTCGTTGCCGCCGTCGATCTTGCGGACGATGTTGCCGAGCTGCGGGAAGTTCTGGCGGTCTTCCAGCACGAAGGCGTGCGTGGAGCCGGAATCGAACCAGACGTCGCAGATGTCGTCGACCTTCTTCCAGTTCTCCGACGCGCGGCTCCCGAGGAAGCGCTCGCGGGCGCCGTCCATGTACCAGGCGTCGGCGCCTTCCTCCATGAATGCTTCGGTGATGCGCTGGTTGACCACCTCGTCCTGCAGGATCTCGGCCGAACCGTCGGCCTTCTCGCGCACGAACACGGCGATCGGCACGCCCCAGGCGCGCTGCCGCGAGATCACCCAGTCGGGACGGTTGGCGATCATGCCGTTGATGCGGTTCTCGCCGGCCGGCGGCACCCATTGCGTGACCGAGATCGCCTGCAGCGCGCGGGCGCGCAGCGTGTCGCCCTTCTTGGCATAGCCATCTTCCGCGATGGGCTTGTCCATCGCGATGAACCATTGCGGCGTGTTGCGGAAGATCACCGGCTTCTTGGAGCGCCAGGAATGCGGGTACTGGTGCTTGAGGCGGCCGCGCGCCAGCAGCTTGCCGGCCTCGATCAGCGCCTTGATCACCGCCTCGTTGGCGTCGCCCTTCTCGCCCTTGTCGTTGAGCACGCGCTTTCCGGTGAAGCCCGGCGCCTGCGCGGTGTAGGCGCCGTTCTCGTCGACCGTATAGGGGATCGCAGTCGGGATGCCGCGGGCATCGAGCTCGCGGGTGTTGGCGGTCCAGACATCGAAGTCCTCGCGGCCGTGGCTCGGCGCGGTGTGCACGAAGCCGGTGCCGGTGTCGTCGGTGACATGCTCGCCGGCGAGCAGCGGCACGATGAATTCGTAGCCGCCGCCAAAGCCGCGCAGCGGATGGGCGCATTCGACGGCGTCCAGCGTGTCGCCGGGGATATCGCGGACCTTCTCATAGGACGTGACGCGCGCCTGCTTGAAGACCTCCGCGGCGAGCGCATCGGCCAGGATCAGGAGATCGCCGGTCTTCGCCCAATTGTCGGCGGGCGCGTCCGAGACCTTGTAGAGGCCGTAGGCGATCTTCGGCGAGAACGAGATCGCCCGGTTGCCGGGCAGCGTCCACGGCGTGGTGGTCCAGATCACGACCGAGGCACTGGCCAGCGCACCATGCGCCGGCGAGGTGACCGGGAATTTCACCCACACCATGTCGGAGGTGTAGTCCTCGTACTCGACCTCGGCTTCGGCGAGCGCAGTCTTCTCGACCACGCTCCACATCACCGGCTTGGAGCCGCGATACAGCGTGCCGTTGGCGGCGAACTTCATCAGCTCGCGGGCGATCTGCGCCTCGGCCGGATAGCTCATCGTCTCGTAGGGATGATCCCAGTCGCCGATGATGCCGAGCCGCTTGAACTCCTCGCGCTGCACGTTGATCCAGTGCGTCGCATAGGCGCGGCATTCCCTGCGGAACGCGACCATCGCGGCGGAGTCGCGGAAGTCGGGCTTCTGCTTGCCCTTGGAGCGGTAGTTCTCCTCCTCGATCTTCCATTCGATCGGCAGGCCGTGGCAGTCCCAGCCCGGCACATAGTTGGAGTCGAAGCCGAGCATCTGCTGGCTCTTGGTCACGACGTCCTTGAGGATCTTGTTCAGCGCGTGGCCGATATGGATGTTGCCGTTGGCGTAGGGCGGGCCGTCATGCAGCACGAATTTGGCGCGGCCCTCGGCTTCCCGGCGAAGCCTGTCGTAGAGGCCGATGTCGTTCCAGTATTTCAGGATTTCCGGCTCGCGCTGGGGCAGGCCGGCGCGCATCGGGAATTCCGTCTGCGGCAGGTAAAGGGTCTTGGAATAGTCGTTAGCGTCGGTCTTTTGCGGCTTGTCGGACATAAAAGCTCTGATTTGGCAGGTGCGGGCGCGGAAACGCGATCAATCGCGGGTGAAACGACGAAGTCCCGGTCTTGCGCCGAGCCTTCAAGCTCAGGCGGAAGCCGGGCCGCTAATCCGTATGATGCGCCGCGAAAACATGGGTTTTCCATAGCAGCCAAGCGGGGAAATCGCAAAGCCCCCGCCGCCGGCAAATCGAGCCCCGCCGGGCCGCCCTAAGCCTGCCGCGGCCGGGCCGGATTTCCTGCCACGGTCGCGCCGGGGGCGACGTCCCGCGTCACCACGCTGCCGGCCCCGACCAGGGCGCCGTCGCCGATCGTGACGCCCGGCAGGATGATGGCACCGCCGCCGATCCAGACGTCGCTGCCGATCCGGATCGGGCGGCCGAATTCCAGCCCGGCGCGCCGGGTCGCGGCGTCGCGCGGATGGTCGGCGGTATAGATCTGCACCGCGGGTCCGATCTGGGTGCGATCACCGATTGTGACCTCGACGACGTCGAGGATGACGCAATTGAAGTTGAGGAACACGCCGTCGCCGAGGCTGATATTGCTGCCGTAGTCGCAGAAGAACGGCGGGCGGATCACGGCGTCCTTGCCGACCTTTCGGAAGCGCGCGGAGAGCAGGGCGTGCAATTCGGCCGCGGACGATGCGCCTGACGCGTTGTAGCGCGCCATCCAATGTTCCGCCGCGGTATGGTCGGCGGCAAGCTCGGCATCCGGGCGATAGAGCTCGCCCGCCAGCATTTTCTCTTTCTCTGTTCTCAACCAATCACTCCGAGCTGCGGGAACGCGTCGGGAGCTGCGGCCAATGCCGCGCGCGCCCTGGCGCTGTCGTCATCCATCTGGCGTATCAACGCTTCGATGGTGTCGAATTTCAGCTCTTCGCGAATGAAACTGATGAAGGCGACATCGAGGACCGTGTCGTAGAGATCGCCCTTGAAGTCGAACAGGAACACTTCGAGCAGCGGCGCGCCGTTGTCGAAGGTCGGCCGGCGCCCGAAGCTTGCGACGCCGTCGAACCGCACCTTGTCGTTTCCGTGGACCTTGCCGACCCGCACCGCATAGATGCCGTGCTTCAAGCCGCAATGCTTGTCGAGGCGGATGTTGGCCGTGGGGTAACCGAGGTCGCGGCCGCGCTTCTCGCCATGGATCACCTTGCCGGTCGCAAACCACGGGCCGCCGAGCATCGTGGTGGCATCGTCGATCTGGCCTTCGGCGAGCGCCATGCGGATGGCGCTGGAGGAGACCGGGCGTTCCTCGATGTCGACATGGGCCTGCACATCGACCTCGATGCCGAGCCGCGGCGCTTCGCTGACCAAGAGGCTCGGCGAGCCGACCCGGCCCTTGCCGAAATGGAAGTCGTAGCCGACTGCGATGCCGCTGATGCCGAGCCGGCCGATCAGGTCATGGTGAATGAAGTCCTGTGCCGTGGTCCCGGCGCGCGCCTTGTCGAACGTCATGACGACGGCGCCGGCGAGCCCGGTAGCCGCGAGCAGCCGCAGCTTGTTGGTCTCGTCCGTGAGACGGAATTGCGGGGTGTTCGGGCTGAAGAAACTGCGCGGATGCGGTTCGAAGGTCACGGCGAGCGCGGGCACGCCGTGCGTCTTGCCCATCGCCAGCGCCGCGCCGATCACGGCGCGGTGACCGAGATGGACGCCGTCGAAATTTCCCATCGCGACCACGGCGCCCTTCGGAATGGCGCTTTCAGGGGTGTTGTCGCGGATAACGGTAAAGCCGGTGCTCATGTCAGGTATTCTTCAAGGATTCTTAAGCATGATTGGTGCGGGCCGGACCGTGACGTGGCGGCGGCGTGGAAGTCAAGCATAGCGAAAATCGCGTCAAATCCGTAACAATCCGGATTCAGCCGGTTAACGCGCTGTTTAACGCCTGCTGTTAGTCGTTGGCGGAAAGCTGCGTTCGTGCAGAAGCCAAGTTGCGTCAGGCGTTTTGGGGGAAAAGATGGCGGTTGATTTGTCCATGCCGGTTCTGGTGGTTGATGATTACAGCACCATGATCCGCATCATCCGGAATCTTCTCAAGCAGCTTGGATTCGAGAATATCGACGACGCCTCCGATGGCTCCGCGGCGCTCAACAAGATGCGCGGCAAGAAGTACGGCCTGGTGATTTCCGACTGGAACATGGAGCCGATGACCGGCTACGACCTGCTCAAGGAAGTCCGCGCCGATCCCAATCTCGCGACCACGCCCTTCATCATGATCACGGCGGAATCCAAGACCGAGAACGTGATCGCGGCCAAGAAGGCCGGCGTGAACAACTACATCGTCAAGCCGTTCAACGCGGCCACGCTGAAGACCAAGATCGAGGCGGTCTTCCCGGACATGGCGACCGCGTAAGCGCCCGTCCGTCGCATCACGATTCATCCTCATCTCATTGCGCGTCAGCGAATGACCAGCGCCGCCTCACCGTCGCCCCCGCGCAACGGCTTTGCCGTTGTCGCCTGAGGAGCCGCGATGCGGCGTCTCGAAGGGTCGACGGCCCGGCTGGTGGCCGTGCATCCTTCGAGACGCGCGCAAGAGCGCGCTCCTCAGGATGACGGGACCAAAGCATTGTACAATTTCGGAATATTAGAAGAATATCGCTGAGTTGCCCGACGTGTCAAGTTAGCTGGTGGCCGAACGTCGACTGCCGCCGGCTACTTTGCATGGGGTTGTTTTCGATATTTTGGCAGCGCGCCTCTGCGGGGTTGCCGGCTACCACTTCAGCTCGCGCATCAGCGCGCGCGGCGGATGGCCGAACAATTCCTTGATCGAGGCCGCATCGAGCTGCTCGATGCCCTCGAATTGCTCGGAATGGATGCCGCGCGTGACGAACAGGAGATCGATGCCGAAGCCATGGGCGCCGGTGAGGTCGGTGCGTACGGAATCGCCGATCGCGAGCACGCGGCTCAATTCGGTCGGACGCCCGCGGCGTTCAGTGGCCAGCGCCATCGCGCGCTCGTAGATCGGCCGGTGCGGCTTGCCGTAGAACACCGCCTCGCCGCCGAGCTCGCGATAGAGTTCGGCAATCGCACCGGCGCAATAGATCAGCCGGTCGCCGCGCTCGACCACGATGTCCGGATTGGCGCAGACCAGCGTCAGCTTGCGTTCGAGCGCCTTCAGCAGCGTGTCGCGATAATCCTCGGCGGATTCGGTCTCGTCGTCGAACAGGCCGGTGCAGATGATGTAGTCGGCCTGCTCCAGCGGCACCAACGTGGCGTCGAGGCCGCGATGGATCGAGCTGTCGCGCTCCGGACCGATCCAGAAGATTTTCTGACCGGGATGATCGGCGACGAAGTGGCGCGTCAGGTCGCCGGAGGAGACGATCGCGTCATAGGTCTCGTCGGCGACGCCGAGCTTGCGCAGCTGGCGCTGTACTGAGTCAGCCGGACGCGGCGCGTTGGTGATCAGAATGACGGTGCCGCCCTGCTGGCGGAACGTGTGCAGCGCCTCGCAGGCCTCGGGAAAGGATTCGAGCCCGTTGTGCACGACGCCCCAGATGTCCGACAGCACGACGTCGACGTCGCCGGTGAGGTCGCGCAGCCGCTCCACGAAACGCAGCGATGTCATGATGCGGACCGCCGGTCAGTTGGGCCCGAGCGCGCGGCGCGCCAGCGCGGCGCTGCCGGTCGTGCGCGGTGGCGCTGCGGGGCTGGAGACGGGTGCGGAAGTGCCGGCGCCATTGAGGTCCTGGGGCTTGGTCTGCGGAGTCTCGGCGGTAGCAGATGCCCCTTCGGGCCGCAACGGCCGCGGCGGGGCGAACAGGAAGCCCTGGCCGAACCGGACATCGTAGTCGAGCAGGTCGACCACCGAGCGCTCGCCCTCGATCCGTTCGGCGATCAGGTCGATGCCGAAGCGGCCGAGCAGGTCGGACAGATCGGAGGGATCGATATCGGCGGTTGCGCTTTGTCTGGCGTCGAGCAGCAGCGCGGCCGGCACCTTGATGAAGCGGACGCCGCGATCGGCGAGCTCGCGCGGCTCGAGGCGGAGGTCGCTGACATGGTCGATCGAGAACCGGTAGCCGCGCTGCGACAGCGCTGCGAGATTCTCGCTTTCAACCGGGCCGAGATTGCGGAAGGTCGCCTGCTTGAACTCGAGCACGAAGGAGGGCGCCAGCGCGCGGTTGGCCTCGAGGAAGTCGAGACACTGGGTGAAGTGCTGCGGGCTGGCCAGTGTCGCGGCCGAGACGTTGCAGAACACGCCGACATCCTTGCTGCGGATCATCAGGCGGCGCAGCACCTGGACGCAGCGAAGCATCACCATGTGGTCGATGCGGCCGATCAGGCCGCCGACTTCGGCGGCCTCGATGAAATCGTCGGCGGCAAGCACCTGGTCGCGCTCGTCGCGCAGCCGCGTCACCGCCTCGTAGTAGCGCACCTTGCGCTGCGGCAGCGTCACCATCGGCTGCAGATAGATGTCGAGGCGGTTCTCGTCGATGGCGTGCCTGACCGCGGCAATGAGCTGGGTCTGGCTGCGTGAGATCGGCGATGGGGGCGCAACCGGCGGCGGGGGCGCAAACACGACAGTCGGAGCCGGCGGGACCGGTTGCAGCAGATCGTCGCGCGGCGAGGCGACCGGCTGCACCACGGGAGCGGCCGCCAGCACATCCTCATGATGGGCGACGGACGCCGCAAGCTGCCGCACCAGGCCGCCAAGTTCGTTGATCTCGCCGGCCATGCCCTGGATCCGGTCGGCGCCGGTGGAGTTCGCCGAGGCGACGCGGCCTTCGACCGCGGCCAGCCGGCGGCCGAATTCGGCGACCTGACGGGCGAGGTCGGCGGTGCCGCGCGACAGATCCGCGATCTGGCCGCCGACATCGCTGCGGTCGCGGAGCCGCATCGAGACGGCGTTGTAGAGGATCAGGCAGGTGAGGGCGGTGAGCGCGACGATCGCCGATTCCGATCCGCTGATGCCCGCCACCGAATACAGGACGAAGCCGAGCGAGGCTGCGACCAGCACCATGCAGATGGCGATGAAGATCGTCGAAATGCGAATCATGTCGCGCGCCCGCGCCCTCTCTCCGAACGTCCCCGGAGCGCAAGCTTAGCACCATTGTTGATTCGACGGGCCAGCGATCTTCCGAACCGGCTGGAACTGCACACGATTTTCGCTTCGTCTTGGTCGGCTTCGAAGTCGGGCTCCGTAACGGACCGGAGCCGGCCGCGGCGTGCCGGTCAGAGGTCGGCGGCGGCGATCCAGAACACCTCGCCCTCGGAGTCTTCGGTGTCGAGCCAGAGCAGCGGCAGGTGGGGATAGGCCGCCTCGAGATTGTCGCGGCCGCGACCGATCTCGCAGAGCAGCCCGCCTTGCGGGGTCAGATGCCGCTTGGCCTCATCGAGCAGGCGGCGGACGATATCGAGCCCGTCGGCGCCGCCGTCGAACGCGATCTTCGGCTCGGCGCGGCACTCGCGCGGCAGCGCGGCCATGCCCTCGGCATCGACATAGGGCGGGTTCGAAATGATGAGATCGTAGCTGACGTCGCCGAGCGGCTTGAACAGGTCGCCGCGATGGAGTGTGAGGCGATCGTCGAGGCCGTGGTCGGCGACGTTGCGCGCGGCGACCTCCAGCGCATCCTTCGAGATGTCCACCGCGTCGACCGCGGCGTTGGCGAAATGCCGGGCGGCCAGGATCGCAAGGCAGCCGGAGCCGGTGCAGAGGTCGAGCACGCGTTCGACGTCGGCGGGATCGCCGATCAGCGAGGTGCCGTCCTCGTCGCCGCCGAAATGCGAATCCAGCAATTCGCCGATGAAGGAGCGCGGCACGATGGTGCGCTCGTCGACGTAGAACGGCAGGCCGCGCATATAGACCTTGTTGACGAGATAGGCGGCGGGCTTTCGCGTCGCGATCCGCCGCTCGATCAAATCGAGGATCTGCTTGCCTTCGGCGACGGTGACGCGCGCGCTTGCGAAATTCTCGAACTGGTCGGGATGCAAATGCAGCGTCTCGCAGATCAGGAACGCGGCCTCGGCCACCGGATCGGTGGTGCCGTGCGCGAACACGAGCTTTGCCGCGTTGAAGCGGCTGACCGCATAGCGCAGGAAATCGAACAGGGTGTGGAGCTCGCCGGCGCCGACCTTGGGCGCTTTCGGCGCAGCGGGGCTGCGCCTGGCCGGCACTTTGCTGCGCTTCGCCATCAGGATTTGGTCCAGCGCGCGGCGGCCGCGTCGTCATGGCCCTGCGCCTCGATCCAGCTCGTGCCGCGTGCGCTTTCCTCGCGCTTCCAGAACGGCGCGTTGGTCTTCAGATAGTCCATCAGGAACTCGGCTGCCTCGAACGCGGCCTGCCGGTGCGCCGAGGCGGTCACGACCAGCACGATGTTCTCGCCCGGCGCGATGCGGCCGAAGCGATGGATGATGGTGAGGCCCTGCAACGGCCAGCGCGCCAGCGCCTCGTCGGCGTGGCGCGCAATCTCGGCTTCCGCCATGCCCGGGTAATGTTCGAGCGTCAGCGCGGCGATCGGCTCGCCCTGTTCGCTGCCGCGGCAGATGCCGCTGAAGCTGACGACCGCGCCGACATCGGTGCGGCCCTTGCTTAAGGCTGCGATCTCCTGCGCGACGTCGAAGTCGGCTTGCTGGATCCGGATGGTCGCTGCGATAGCCATAGGAATATCTAACCGCCTGTCATCGGCGGGAAGAACGCGATCTCGCGGGCGCCGGAGATCACAGCGTCCGGTTTGACATGGGCATGGTCGATCGCGGCGCGGATCACCGTGGGCTTCTCGAAGGCGTGGGCGTAGCCGTCGTCGCGCGCGGCAAGCCAGCCGATCAGCTCGCCGACGGTGCGCACCTCGGCCGGCGGCTCGACGATCTCTTCGGCCTTGCCGATGCGCTCGCGCACCCAGGCGAAATACTTCAGCTTCATCCCTCATCCTCCTTGATGAGGTGATGGATGCCGGCACGGAAGTAATCCCAGCCGGTGTAGATCGTGAAGATCGCCGACATCCACAGCAGCACGATGCCGATCAGGGTGGTCGCCGGGAACACCTGTTCACCGGCTTCGCCGGCGATCAAGAAACCGATCGCCACCAGCTGGATCGTGGTCTTCCATTTCGCAAGCTTGGTGACGGGAACGCTGACCCGCAGGCCCGCGAGATATTCGCGCAGGCCCGAGACCAGGATCTCGCGGCACAGGATCACGATCGCCGCCCACAGCGTCCAGCCATGGATCGAATTGTCGGCGGCCAGCATCAGCAGGCTGGAGGCCACCAGCAGCTTGTCGGCGATCGGGTCGAGCATCCGGCCGAAGGCGGACTGCTGGTCCCACATGCGCGCGTAGTAGCCGTCGAGATAGTCGGTGATCCCCGCCGCAATGAACACGGCCAGCGCCACCCAGCGCAGCCACAACGGGCCGTCCAGGATCGACTGCCAGTAGACGCAGCCGATCACCACCGGGATCGCGGCGATCCGGGCGTAGGTGAGGATATTCGGGAGGGACATAGTCTTGCCCTGTCCCCGGGTCGTCGCGATGTTCATCCGTTCTACCAATACCGCTGAAGCCGGAAGGTCAACCGTGCGGGCGCCGAAGCACGGCGAGATTAGGCTGATTAGTCATGGCACCTTAGCCCCTTGTTTATGCATGTTCTTTTCGGAACGTTGCTTGCCACTTTTCCGCATCATGCCCTAGATGCCCTGTCGCAGGCGACGCCCTGATGACTCGCCTTTGGTTTAACCCGGCTGGGCGTGGAAAAACTCGAAAATCTTGCGGGCACTCTCGGCGCTGACGCCGGGAACCTTGCCGAGGTCGGCGATCGAGGCCCGCTCGATCTCCTTGAGCGTTCCGAAGTGGTGCAGCAAGGCACGTTTGCGCGACGGGCCGATGCCCGGGATCTCCTGCAATCCGGCCTCGCGGATGTCCTTTTTGCGCAGCTTGCGGTGCGAGCCGATCACGAAGCGGTGGGCCTCGTCGCGCAGCCGCTGGATGAAATAGAGCACCGGGTCGCGCGGCTCCAGCTTGATGGCCTCGCGGTCCGGCATGAACAGGGTTTCCCGCCCCGCATCGCGCTCCGGCCCCTTGGCCACCGCCATCAGCGAGACCTGGGTCAGCCCGAGATTCTCGAAAATCTCCCGGACCGCGTTGAGCTGGCCGCGGCCGCCGTCGATGATGACGAGATCGGGCCATTGCGGGAACGACTCGTCGTCCGCCCTGTCCTTTGGTTTGCCGGCTTCGCCCTCCGGCGGTTTCAGCAGCCGCTTGAAGCGGCGCTCCAGCACCTCGCGCATCATCCCGTAATCGTCGCCGGGCGTCAGCCCCTCGGACTTGATGTTGAACTTGCGGTACTGGTTCTTCATGAAGCCGTCCGGTCCCGCCACGATCATCGCGCCGACCGCGTTGGTGCCCTGGATGTGGCTGTTGTCGTAGACCTCGATGCGCTTCGGCGTATGCGGCAGGCCGAGCGTCGTGACCATGCCCTCCAGCAGCCGGCTTTGCGTCGCGGTATCGGCGAGCTTGCGGCCGAGTGCCTCGCGCGCGTTGGTGAGCGCGTGGCCGATCAATTCCTTCTTCTCGCCGCGCTTGGGCACGGAGACCTCGACCTTCGATCCGGCCTTCACCGACAGCGCGTCGGCGAGCAACGCGCTTTCCTCGATCTCGTGCGATAGCAGGATCAGCTTCGGCGGCGGCTTGTCGTCGTAGAATTGCGCAAGGAATGAGGACAGCACCTCTTCCGGCGTGAAGCTCTTTTCCGCGCGCGGGAAATAGGCGCGATTGCCCCAGTTCTGGCCGGTGCGGAAGAAGAACACCTCGACGCAGGAATAGCCGCCTTCCTGGTGGATCGCGAACACATCGGCCTCTTCGACGGTGCGCGGGTTGATGCCCTGCTGCGACTGGATCGCCGACAGTGCCGCGAGGCGGTCGCGGTACAGCGCCGCGGTCTCGAACTCGAGCTCGCCGGAGGCCTTCTCCATCTCGGCCGCGAGCAATTGCTTCACGGCGTGGCTGCGGCCGGACAGGAATTCGGTCGCCTCGCGCACCAGTTCGGTATAGCCGGGGAAATCGATCTCGCGCGTGCAGGGGCCTGCACAACGCTTGATCTGATAGAGCAGGCAGGGCCGGCTGCGGCTCTCGAAGAAGCCGTCGGTGCAGGAGCGGATCAGGAACGCGCGCTGCAGCGCCGTGATGGTGCGGTTGACCGCGCCCGCATTGGCGAACGGGCCGAAATAGCGTCCGGGCCGCGACTGCGCGCCGCGATGCTTGAGAATCTGCGGCGCCCAATGGTCGCCTGATATCAAGATATAGGGAAACGACTTGTCGTCGCGCAGCTGCACATTGAAGCGCGGCCGGAGCTGCTTGATCAGATTGGCTTCGAGCAGCAGCGCCTCGGTCTCGGTCGTGGTCGAGACGATCTCGACATGCGTGGTCGCCGCGATCATGCGCAGGATGCGCGCCGGCAGTGGCGCGTTGGCCCGCGCATAGGACGACAGCCGCTTTTTGACGTTCTTCGCTTTGCCGACATAGAGCACGTCGTTGGCGGCATTGAGCATGCGGTAGACGCCGGGCGAGGTCGGGGCGAGGCGCACCGCGTTCTCGATCGCCTCATGCCCGATCGAGAGCGTTCCCTCGGCGATTGTCTCGGTGGCGTCCTCCGATGCCTCGGGAAGACGTGCGTCATCCTCCTCCTCGGTGGCGGAGGTTTCCGGATCGACGTCGCTCGTGTCGAGCGTCAGGTCGTCCTGGGGCAGATCGGACTTTGCACTGCGGCGTGGCTTGGGGGCAGCCTCGCCATCAGTCTTGCCATCAGTCTTGCCATCAGTCTTGGGGGCCGGCGTCGGACGCTCGGGAGAATCGTGAACCATGGGCCGTAAATTAAGCGCTTGGGCGACCGGTCGCCAGCACTGGCGGCTCAGGAAAAAGAACCCGATTGCAGGGCGTTACTGGCCCGGCGCGGCCGGCCGGGGCGGGTCGGTAACACATTGTTAAGACTGATGAGCGGGCCGCTAACCGGGCTTAACAACCCTTTAACTTAAAACTCTCGATAAACCTTAGCGAAAACGAGTGGAATTCCGTAACCACGCCGGCCTCGGGCCTGCGGGCTGCGGCAGTTGCGTGTGGAGAGTACCCATGACCCGGTTTGTAGCGCGTGCGCTGGCACTGATCGTCGCAGGCTGGACGACCTCGGCGGCGTCGGCCGATCTCAACTACGGCTCGCCCTATACCGTCTATCAGCCGCTCAATGCCTACAGCTGGGCCGGTCCCTATCTCGGCGGCAACGTCGGCTACGGCTGGGGTTCGGTCGAGAACAACCCGACCAAGCCGTCCGGCTTCGTCGGCGGCGTGCAGGCCGGCTACAATTTCCAGAACGGCTCGCCGTGGGTGTTCGGCATCGAGGCCGATATCCAGGGCACCACCGCCGACGATCGGTTCGCGCCCTGGAAGTTCTCCAACCCGTGGTTCGGCACCGTGCGCGGCCGCGCCGGCTATGCGGTCAACAACGTGCTGTTCTACGCGACCGGCGGTCTTGCCTTCGGCGAACTGCGCGGCGAGACCTTCGGCGTATCGGAGTCGCATACCAATGCGGGCTTCACCGTCGGCGCCGGCGCCGAAATGGGCTTTGCCCCGAACTGGAGCGCCAAGATCGAATATCTCTACGTCGATCTCGCCAACAGCAACTTCACGATCACCGGCGGCGCGCCGAACGGCTACAGCTTCAGCCTGGTTCGCGCCGGCATCAACTATCACTTCTGAGAACAAGAAAACGTCTGACATCAACTCCCGGCTGCGCCTCGCGTGGCCGGGTTTTTCTTTGTGCTGATGACGCCGACATCACGCGCGGCTGCATAAACGCCGCGGCGTCCGCGCAACCGGTCGGACGGCCGCACGCACCGGATATGCGGGCACCGTCAATCGCGTCCGCATCATGCAGGTGGTCGTGCAGCGAGCGCGAGCCACGCGCCCGGCAGTCAACTCACACGCAACGCTTCATTCGCCGTTCATCACGAGTCACGCACCGCGCGCGCTCATCATGAAATCACCAGGTTGACCGCCTTCGGGCCCTTGCCCTTCTTGTCGGGTTCAACCTCGAACGTAATGCGCTGTCCTTCAGTCAGGTCCTTCAATCCTGCACGCTCGACAGCTGTGATGTGAACGAACACATCGCGGCCGCCATCATCAGGCTTGATGAAGCCGTAGCCACGCTCTCCGTTGAAGAACTTGACTGTCCCAGTCATGGCCATCGGGAAACTCCTCCCCCGTATTGCTCCACCGCTACGCGCACGCCGCGTAGCGGTTGACCGACATTCGCTTGTCGGAAGCTTGGCCACCTGAACAGGCCGGCGTCACGCCACCGGTCTGCCTGGATTTTATTTCGGCCTTGTCACTCCGCCGCAACCATTCGCGGAAGCGGAACGTAAAGCCAGTCGTAACAGGATGAGCATAATACGGTTCCGCGCGCGTTGCCTATGCTCAAATAGAACTTTTCAGTGGGTGCTACCGATCAAGGTTTAGGCGTTTCGAGTCTGAAGCGTCCGGCGCCACCTTGACCAAGCGGTCTCTCGAGTTCGGGCAGGATGATCTTCAGCTCGCCCGCCAGCGTCCACGGCGGATTCACTATCAAAAGGCCGGTAGAAACGAGGCCTGCGCCGGTTTCTTGCGGCGCCACACTGAATTCCAAACGCAAGCATTTGCCCGCGGGCCGACTGCTTGCTGTTGCTGCAGCCACGCTGCGCGCGAGCTCGTCGGTAGCTCTCCGGGTTTTTACGGGGTACCACAAAAGATATGTGCCGGTCGGCCACTTCGCGAACGCTTCGGTGAAGGCACTGGCCAGCCGCTCGAACTCGTCCTTCGCTTCGAATGGCGGATCGATCAGCACAAGGCCGCGCCGTTCGTTCGGCGGCACGAATGCAGGCAGTGCCATCCAGCCGTCGAGATCGACGACGCGCGCCTGCGCATCGCGTCGCAATGCATCGATCAATTGCTTGCGCGCCACGGGCTCGATCTCACAGGCCGTCATACGGTCTTGCGGACGCAGCAGCGCCCGCGCGATCAACGGCGAGCCCGGATAGGCTTTCAGTTCGCCTCTCGGGTTGAATGCTCTGACGATGTCGAGATAGGGCGCGACCAGCGGCAATGCCTTGTCGGACAGCCGCGCCTGCATCAGTCGCGCGATGCCGGTCAGCCATTCGCCGCCGCGCTGCGCTTCACTCGACGTCAAATCATAGAGGCCGGCGCCGGCATGGGTGTCGATGACGCGGAACGGCGCCTGCTTCTCCTGCAGGTAGGTGAGCATGCGCACCAGCACGATGTGCTTGATGACGTCGGCAAAGCTGCCGGCATGAAAGGCGTGACGATAGTTCATGCGATGACGCTGCGCTCCAGAGGGTGCGCATGTTGTACTGCGTCATGCCCGGCCTGTCCCGGGCATCGATGCCTTATCTCGCTAGTTTCGTGATGGCGTCCATGGCCGGGACACTCGGCGCGACAACGCGCGTTTGCCCGGCTCTGACGCGGACGGGACTTCAGCCGCCGCGAACCGGCGGCATCAGCACCTGATCGCGGCGGCAGGCGCGGCGATCGATCTCCTCGCAGGAACGGAATTGCAGATCCTTGCTGAGGCAGATCCGCACCTCGCTGAGCCGCTTGCTGTCGCAGGTCACCGAGATCGCGGAGTTGCTGAGCCCCGGATTGGCCTTGATGAACGCCGTCTCCAGCTCGTCGGGCGCGATCGTCTTCGGCTCCGTCAATTGCAGGAATTCCTCGGGGATCTTCACCGCGGCGCGGGCCTTGCGGATGGCTTCGAAATAGGCCCGTTCGCCGAGGCCGGAGCAGGTGCCGTGCTTGTCCCACTCGTTGTAGATCAGCCCGGGCGCCGGCATCAGGTCGAGCATCGAGCTCATGATGTTGCGGGCGAGGCGGGGCGAGGGCCGCTGGCAGTATTCCGGAAAGCCCCGCTCATATTGCGGCCACAGCCCGTGCACCACGAACGAGTATGGCCGTCCGCCGCACTGCGCCTGCGTGCCGCGGCCGTTGTTGCCGCGCTCGCTCGCCGCCTCGCAGAACGAGGGCGACCATGACAGCGACAGCACATAGAAGTCGAACTCGCCGGGCGCATTCTGCCGGCGATCCTGGGCCGAGGCCCCCATCGCACCACACAGAACAAAGGCAATTGAAATCAGAAATCGGGAAATTGTGACCAACCGAGGCATCAAACGCTCCCCTCACGCGACCATTCAGAGCCTAGCAGGCCGCTGGAACATTTCAAGAACAAAAGCCGCCGTCTGGATGGCGGCGGCTTCCGTTTTGACCGAACTGGTCGGAGATCAGGGCCGGGCGGCCTTGCAGGACGGGTTGTATGCCCAGTTGCGATCCAGCCCGGCGACGCACCAGTCGACGCCCTGGTTGGTGCCGGCAAAGCCGCCGTCCTCGATGATCGAATAGTGCACCTTGCGCACCTTGCCGTCGCTCAACACCGCGTCTCCCGAGCAATAGCGGCGCGGAATGTTGTCGGACTGCCAGGGGCGGAACGCGGTTTCGTGGATCCGGCTGAAGCCGGTGATCACGAGCGGCGAATTCCAGAAGGTGGCTTCTTTCTCATGGAATTGATCGCTGATGGTCGCCAGGGCCTTCTCGCAGGGTGCCACATGGCCGTCATAGCGCGGGCCGGACAGCCAGAAATTTAATTCGAACGGATTGGCGGCCTGAGCCGTGCCCCCGAACGCCAGAAGGCCGACCACGAGCGCGGCGCCGAGGCCAAGCGTGTGGCTGAGTTTATTGGGGGAGTTGAACAGGTTGCGCATGGGAATCCACCCGATGATCAGATGTGGCGGACGGTGCCGTGAAGCCCCGGCAAGGTCAAGTGCAGCGCGGCAACACCTGCGGAGAAGTCCACCTCCAGCAGCCGGCTCGTTCTTTCCATGGTCGCCGGCGCACTCTATGTTGGTCGCAAGCGAAATGGAGTCTGCGATGCGAAGGAAATTGGCCGCGTGCCTGGTTGCCGTTTGCGGGATGCTGGCCGTTGGTCCGGCGCGAGCCGACTGGATGCAGCCGGTGCCGCCGTTCAAGGGCAATGATACCGGCGGTATCATCGCCTATACCCTGGCGGCCCAGACCGATGCGCGGCAGCTCGCCGTCGATCACTGCGCTTCCTACGGCAAGGTGGTCAAGTTCCTTGCGATGCAGCGCTACCCGGGTGGCTACATCTCGTTCGCCTGCCGTTGGGTGCCCTACGGTTCGGCCCAGAGGCCGGTGCGCACGCTCTACTGAGCGCACTCCAAATCCTTCGATCGTTCAGCCGGGAGCTCACCGCATGACCCGACAGCTTGCCTTGCTTGGTTCTGCTGTTTGCCTTGTCCTGTCCACCGGTGCCGCGAGCGCCGTCGATCTGCCGATCCGCAAGGCCGGTCTGTGGGAGATGAAAATGGTGCGTACCGGCGGGCCGATGCCGGAAATCACCATGCAGCACTGCACCGACGAGACCACCGACAAGGAGATGAGCGCGGCGGCCTCGCCGATGGCCAAGGAAGTCTGCTCCAAGCAGGACATCCAGAAGACCGCGACCGGCTATGTCAGCGACAGCGTGTGCAGCGTCGCCGGCATGTCGATGAAGAGCCATGCCGAGATCGTCGGCGATTTCAATTCCGCCTACACGGTCAAGAGCAGCTCGCACGCGGAAGGCGGCGCCGCCGGCTCCCGCGACACCACGATGACCATCGAGGCGAAATGGCTCGGCGCCTGCAAGAGCGACCAGAAGCCCGGTGACATCATCATGCCCGGCGGCATGAAGATGAACGTCAAGGATATGGAAAAGCTGAAGGGCCTCCTGCCCAAGCAGAAGTAGCGCGCAGCGCCTTCGCTCGCCGCCGTGCGCCCCGAGCACGTCCTCTCTGATGTTGAGAGGACGTGACGTCTTTTCACCGCCATCGTTGCGAGCAACCCGCGACAAAACTGCCAAGGGTTTTGCGCTGCCTTTCATTGAGCGTTCGTTCGCGCGACCCGTCAGTTCGCAATGATCCGGTTGGACCGTGTGCGCCAACTCCGTCACGCCGGCGTATTCGCTTCACCGTTGTCGCTGAAGGTTGACGCCGAGCGCGCGTCGCGACGCACAACGGTCACTGGCCTCTCACCTTCAATAGATTGGATGTCAAACATGATGTCCGGTGTTGGTCGCGACAACGCGCGCGAGCACGACGGCATTGCAGGACGACGCCAGCATCATTGAATGATCGCTGCGTGACGCGCGCGCGAGACTCTCTGAGAGAGCGAGGACGTGCAGCGAATTCCTCGTGCTGAAAGGCTTGCTGCGACAACATGCCCTTTTTGAATCGCTCCAGTGTTGCGCATCTTGAATCGTTCCAGTGCCGTGCATCGCACGCTTCAATGGATTCTATTTTGCGCGTGTGGAATTCCGCGCATCCCGCCGATAGAAGTCCGCCCCAATCGAGCCCGCTCAATCACGAGCACGCGGCTCGATCAAGATCGGCCTTGCGGAAGTGTGGGGATTGCTTGGTGGGAATGGCTTCGTCGCGGAGCAAGCGCAGCTTGCTTGCATCAAAGGCTGCGATCAACGCAGCGCTCCTCGGTTCGGTCATGCTTGTGCCGATGAGTGCAAGCGTCGCCAGCGCTCAGGCACAAACCAGCTCTCCGCAGAACAATGTCAGCGTGCTTCCCGCCGTGACGGTGGATGAACCTGGCGCTGCAAGGAAGCGTAGCGCTGTCGCTTCAAGTCGGAACAGCAGGTCTTCGCGCACCACCGTGGTGAGCCGACGCCGCACTGCTGCGGCGCCCGCTCAGAACCAGGCTCCGCGCTCGCCAGGCGCGGCCGGCACGATTGGGACGACGACCGGTTACGTTGCGACCGGCAGCACGGCCGGCACCAAGACCAACACCGCGCTGATCGAGACGCCGCAGTCGCTTTCGGTCGTCACGCAAAAGGAGCTCAGGGATCGTAACGTTCAGACGCTCAAGGACGCCGTCAATTACACGCCCGGCGTCACGACCACGGCGTTCGGCTATGATCCCCGGTTCGACAGTTTCTACATCCGCGGCTTCGATGCGACCTATACCGGGATCTATCGTGACGGCCTGCGCCAGGGCGGCGGCAACTTCGCCATTCCAAAGATCGAACCATACGGTCTCGACAACGTGTCGATCCTCCGCGGCCCGGCCTCAGGCCTCTACGGCCTTGGCTCTCCGGGCGGCATCGTCGACGTCACCACCAAGCGGCCGACCATGACGCCGTTCGGCGAGGTGCAGCTGCAGACCGGCAATTATGATCGTTACCAGGGCAGCTTCGACATCGGTGGTCCTGTGCCCGGCAGCGATCAGCTGTACTACCGGCTGACCGGTTTGCTCCGTGACGCGAAGACCTGGTATCCCGGCAACGACGACGATCGCACCTATATCGCGCCTGCGCTGACCTGGCGGCCGGACGTCGATACGACCTTCACGATCCTCAGCGAATATCAAAGCAGCCGAACCGCCGCGAGCATCGGCAACTTCCGCACGCCCGACGGAAAATTGACCAACATCTATTCGAATGATCCGGCCTTCAGCGCCATGGATCAGAAGCAATACCGCATCGGCTACGCGTTCGAGCACAATGTCGACGACGTCTGGACGGTGCGGCAGAACTTCCGCTTCTACCAGGTCGACACCGACGCGAAATACACCCAGATCGATTCCATCGACAACAGCACCAATCTTGCGTCGCGGTCCGCCTGGCGGATCCTGGATAGCTTCAATACGGTGACGCTAGACAACCAGGCCGAGGCCAAGTTCATGCTCGGCGCGATCAAGAACACGGCGCTGTTCGGCGTCGATTACGGGCACTCCTACTACAACGACAAGATCGGCTACGGGCCGGCTCCCGATCTCAATCTCCTGACGATGAATTACGGTGCCCAGGCGATCGCGTCGCCGGCATTCTCGATCTTCAACAAGCAGTCGACCGACGAGGTCGGGGTCTATGCGCAGGAGCAGGCCAAGCTCGGCGGCTTCGTTCTGACGCTCAATGGCCGCCAGAGCTGGGTCTCGCAGACGACGACCGCGGGCCTCGACGGCGTGCCGTCAACGCAGAAGGCGACCGCCTTCACCGGCCGCGCGGGCCTCAGTTACGTCTTCGACAGTGGCGTTGCGCCTTATGTCAGCTACGCGACGGCATTCAGCCCGCAGGTCGGCGTCGATGCATCGGGATCGCCGTTCAGGCCGACCACCGGCGAGCAGAAGGAAATCGGCATCAAGTACCAGATGCCGCAAGTGCCGGTGCTGTTGACCGCCGCGGTGTTCGACATCACGCAGGACAATGTGCTGCGCACCGATCCGAGCAACATGGCCTTCCAGGCGGCAACCGGGCAGGTCGAATCGAAGGGCGTGGAGCTCGAGGCGAAGCTGGCGCTCAAGCAGGGATTCGATCTTACGGCTGCCTACACCCACCTGAACGTCGTGATCACGCAGGGCAATCCCGATACGACCGGCAATGAGCTCTCCGGCATTCCGCGGAATTCCTTCGCCGCCTTTGGCAAATACACGTTCCAGTCCGGCGTCCCTGTCGAAGGGCTCGGGCTCGGTCTCGGTGTCCGTTATATCGGGACCAACTTCGGCAACGACCAGAACACGTTCCAGAATGCGGCGAGAACGTTGTTCGATGCCGTGATCGATTACGATCTCGGCAAGCTCGACCGGCGCTTGCTCGGCGCCACCATGCGCTTGAACGCGACCAATCTGTTCGACACGCACTATCAGACCTGTCAGTCCGGCTACTGCTATGCCGGCGAACGGCGTCAGGTGATCGGCACCCTGTCTTACCGCTGGTAGCTACACCGGTATCCGCACCACCGCGCGCAGGCCGCCCATCGGGCTTTCGCCGAGCATGATGTCGCCGCCATGCGAGCGGGCGATGTCGCGGGCGATCGCAAGTCCGAGGCCGCTGCCGCCTTCGTCCTGGTTGCGGGCGTCGTCGAGCCGCAGGAAGGGCTTGAACACTTCCTCGCGCATGGCGGCGGGAATGCCGGGGCCGTCGTCGTCGACCGTGATGTTGAGATAGCGGTGGTCGCGCTGGCCGGTGATCGAGATCGTGTTGGCGTGGCGCGCCGCGTTGGAGACGAGATTGGCGAGACAGCGCTTGAACGAAGCCGGTTTCACCGTGACGACGGGCAGGCCGTGAAATGCGACGGTCGCGGTGTGGCCGTGACGTTCGGCGTCGCTGCGCAATTCCTCCAGCGCCATCGCCATGTCGGTCGGCTGCGCGACCTCGCCGGAGTCGCCGCGCGCGAAGGCAAGGTAGTCCTCCAGCATCATCGACATCTCGTCGACGTCCTTGCGCATCGCGTCGATCTCGGGGCCTTCGCCGATCAGGGCAAGTTCGAGCTTGAAGCGAGTCAGGATGGTGCGCAGATCGTGCGACACGCCGGCGAGCATCGCGGTGCGCTGCTCGATCGAACGCTCGACGCGCGCCTTCATTTCGATGAAGGCCTGCGCCGCACGCCGCACCTCGCGCGCACCGCGCGGCCGGAAGTTCGGCGCCTCGCGTCCCTTGCCGAAGCTTTCGGCGGCATCGGCCAGTCTGAGGATCGGCTTGATCTGGTTGCGCAGGAACAGCACGGCGACGATCAGCAGGATCGACGAGGTGCCGACCATCCAGAAGATGAAGATCTCCGAATTGGAGGCGTAGGCCGCGCTGCGCTGGGCGAAGATCCGCATCACCGAATCGTCGAGCGAAACGCGGATCTCGACCAGGTTGGACTTGCCGACGGTGTCGATCCAGAACGGACGGCTGATCTGGCGGCCGAGCTGCACCGACAGCGTCTGGTCGAGCAGCGAGAAGAACGGCTTCGGCCCCGGCGGCGGCATGTCGCCGGCGGGGAGGAAGTCGACCACGAGCTGCAGCTTCTGGGCGATGTGGCGCAGCTGCGCGCGGTCCTTGTCCTGCGGATAGTTCTTGTAGACGTCGATCAGCGCGGCGATGTCGGAGACCACCGCGGCCGACAGGCGCCGCGTCACCGTGTTCCAGTGCCGCTCCATGAACACGAACGCGACCACGGTCTGCAGGATCACCATCGGCACGATCATGATCAGCAGCGCGCGCGCATAGAGGCCGGTCGGCATCCAGCTCTTGAACGCATTGCCCATCCAGCCGTTCGCCTTCGAGACGCGCTGCGAGGCGTTCTTGATCAGGGTCAGGCCGGTGTCGAGCGTGCTCATGGCTGCATCTTACGGCGAGGCGACCAGGCGATAGCCGATGCCGCGTACCGCCTGCAGGAACAGCGGATTGGCGGGATCGTGCTCGATCTTGCGGCGCAGGCGGTTGATCTGGACGTCGACCGCGCGCTCATTGACGGTGCCGCCGCTGGTCAGCTCGCCGCGCGGCACGGTCTCGCCGGGGGCGCTTGCGAGGATACGCAGCATCTCGCGCTCACGGTCGGTGAGATGGATGATCTCCTCGCCCTGACGCAGCTCGCTGCGTTCGATGTGGAAGATGTAGGGGCCGAACGCGATCTGCTCGACGACAGTGACTTGCGGCGGCGCGGTGCGCTTGAGGATATTGCCGATGCGCAGCACCAGCTCGCGCGGCTCGAACGGCTTGGCGACATAGTCGTCGGCGCCGATCTGCAGGCCCTCGATGCGGGCTTCCGCCTCATGGCGGGCGGTCAGCATGATGATCGGCACCGTCGAGGAGGTGCGGATGAAGCGGGCGAGGTCGAAGCCGTTCTCGCCGGGCATCATCACGTCGAGGATGAGCAGGTCGAAATGCAGCCCGAGCAGCTTGGCGCGCGCGTCGGTGGCGCTCATGGCCGTCGTGACGCGATAGCCCTCGCCGGAGAGAAAGCGCGACAACAGGTCGCGAATGCGCCGGTCGTCGTCGACCAGCAGGAGATGCGGCGCATCGTCGGCCGGCTCGACCGGCGTGCGCATCAGGGTTGCAGCCTGCACCAGGTTCACTCCCTTGTTTTTCTGCCGCCGCCGAAGATCGCTTCGAGCACCTTGTCGGGATCGTCGCGGTCGATCATCGCGCGGAGGAATTCGCGAACCGTCTCGACGCCGGCCGGATCGATGCCGGCGATGGCGCGGTTGATGCGGTCGGTCTGCAGCCCTGCGAGCTTGGCGACCAGCGCCTCGCCCTTCGGCGTCGCGTAGAGCAGGCGCTGCCGGCGGTCGTTGTTGCCGGTCTTCTGCACGATGTAGCCTTCGTCCAGCAGTTGCTTGAGCACGCGTCCGAGCGACTGCTTGGTGATGCGCAGGACGTCGAGCAGGTCGGCGACCTTCAGGCCGGGGTAGCGGGTGACGAAGTGGATGACGCGGTGGTGGGCGCGGCCGAAGCCGAACGCCTCCAGTTCCTGGTCGGCGTCGCCGACAAAGTCGCGGTAGGCGAAGAACAACAGCTCGATGATGTCCCAGCGCAGGTCGCGGCCGCCCGCCGCAGGAGCGTGATCATCTCCCTGCGAATCGGGCTTGGCAGCCATGCCTGAGATATTTATGTCAGTCATATTGACGTATCTTGGGTTCAATGTTACAAAACTGCCTGTCACGACGAAACATTAGATCGTTCCGTCCCCGACAGCGTTTGAGGCGGCCTGAAAAAGCCTGTGAGGCGGTTTGGGCCGCAAATTGGACTACCGTGCGATTGTCGAGCGGCATTTCGGCAAACATACTGGACTTCAGCACTCCGCAAAAGCATGTCTAAACGGCATGTTGGCGATGGAAACCGGCCGGGTTGGCGGCGGTGGTGAAGTTCGGACCAGCCGAGCCTGATGGCTCCGGGGGAAACAGGTCGGCGCCCGGTATGGCGCCGGTTCCGACAGCGGAAAGCAAGAAAAATGACTTTGAAATTCGACATCCAGCCTTCGCCGAACGCCACGTCCGACAAGGATCGTGCAGCGAAGCTCGTGGACCCGGGCTTCGGCCGCGTCTTTACCGACCACATGGCGATCGTCCGCTACAGCCAGGGCAAGGGCTGGCACAGCGCCCGCGTCGAGGCACGCGCGAATTTTCCGCTCGATCCGGCCGGCGCGGTGCTGCACTACGCCCAGGAGATTTTCGAAGGTCTCAAGGCCTACCGGCGCGACGATGGCGGCGTGAACCTGTTCCGTCCCGACGCCAATGCCCGGCGCTTCCACGATTCGGCCGACCGCATGGCGATGGCGCCGCTGCCCGAGGAGGTGTTCATCGACGCGGTCGAGCAGCTGGTGCGGATGGATCGCGCCTGGATCCCGGGCGGCGAGGGCAGCCTCTATTTGCGACCGTTCATGATCGCGAGCGAGGTCTTCCTCGGCGTGAAGCCGTCGGCGGAATACATCTTCTCGGTCATCGCTTCTCCAGTCGGCTCCTACTTCAAGGGCGGTCCCGCGCCGGTGTCGATCTGGGTGTCGGAGAATTACACGCGCGCCGCGATCGGCGGCACCGGCGCCGTGAAGTGCGGCGGCAACTATGCCGCAAGCCTGCGCGCGCAGGCCGAAGCGATCGAGCGCGGCTGCGACCAAGTCGTGTTCCTTGATGCGATCGAGCGCCGCTACATCGAGGAGCTCGGCGGCATGAACATCTTCTTCGCCTTCGACGACGGCTCGCTGCTGACGCCGCCGCTCGGCACCATCCTGCCCGGCATCACCCGCGACTCGATCATCGCGCTTGCCAAGGATACCGGCACGCGCGTGCGCGAGGAGCCCTACACGATCCAGCAATGGCGCACCGATGCCGCCAGCGGCAAGCTGAAGGAAGCCTTCGCCTGCGGCACCGCGGCCGTCATCTCGCCGATCGGCAAGGTGTGCTCGGCGAGCGGCGACTTCCAGATCAGCGGCGGCGTGGCCGGCCCGGTCGCGATGGGCCTGCGCAAGAAGCTGGTCGACATCCAGTACGGTCGCACCAACGACCCGCATAACTGGATCAGGAACGTCGCCTGACACAGCGGTTCCGCCGCTGACGTGCTTCGATTTGGCGCCTCTCCTTTGCAAAGGGAGAGGCGCTTTCGCTTTGGAACTCCAGCAAGCACGCCGACGCTTCGCCTCGGTCGTCATTTTTCCGTGTTGTCGGCCGTCATCGCATGAACGGCCTGCCGCGAGCGCGCGACAAAGTCTCGCCTCCGCTTCAAACAATCCCCCATTTGCGTGATGACATGACCAAAACTCCCGTAACACGTCTGACCTGTGCCGTGCTGATTGCGGCTGCGTTCGCGCTCACCGGAACCGACACGGTGCGCGCCGAGGACCGCTCGCCCGTGATCGATGTCCGTACGGCCGATCCGGAGATGAACGCCGCGATCACCCATGCGCGCGAGACGCTTCCGTCATTCTGGGCCTCCTATGAGGCGCCGAAGCCGTCGGAGACCCAGCACTCGCTCAAGGTCCGCTTTCCGACCCATCGCAACGACGGCGAGCACATCTGGATGCGTGAGGTGAAGAAGCTGCCGAGCGGCGGCTATTCCGGCCGGTTCGCCAACCAGCCACGCGACTTGCCGGGCAAGCAGGCCGGCGACCTCGCCGAGTTCAAGCAGGCCGACATCTCCGACTGGATGTTCATGCGCAACGGCAAGATCGTCGGCGGCGAGACCATCAAGTCGCTGCTGAAATCGATGCCGAAGGCCGACGCCGACGCGCTTCGCGCGCGGATGGAGCAGCCCTGAGGACCAGCGTTTCGCGGTAGCGGAAGCGCAAAGCCGGGTTGCCGCCTTGCGCGTCCGCTGGTAAACGCCGCCAATGGCCGAGAAACCCAAAAAACCCCAGAAGCTGAAGGCGCGTCTGCCGCGCGGGCTGGAAGATCGCGGCCCGGCCGCGATCAATGCCACGCGGGCGATGGTCGAGAAAATCCGCGCCGTCTACGAGCTCTACGGCTTCGAGCCGGTGGAGACGCCGGCGATGGAATATACCGATGCGCTCGGCAAATTCCTGCCCGACCAGGACCGGCCCAACGAGGGCGTGTTCTCGTTCCAGGACGATGACGAGCAGTGGATCTCGCTGCGCTACGACCTGACCGCGCCGCTGGCGCGCTATGTCGCGGAAAACTTCGGTACCGAAAGGTTGGTTCTGCCCTACCGCAGTTATCGCTTTGGATACGTCTATCGAAACGAAAAGCCGGGTCCCGGCCGTTTCCGTCAGTTTATGCAGTTCGACGCGGACACGATCGGGACGGCGCAGTCTGGACCAGCTGCTGCCGCGGCTGACGCTGAGATTTGCATGATGGCGGCCGACACGATGGAGGCGCTTGGCATTCCCCGCGGTAGCTATGTCGTAAAAGTGAATAACCGCAAGGTGCTGGACGGTGTGATGGAGAGCATCGGGCTCGGCGGCGACGAGAATGCGGTTCGCCGCCTCACCGTGCTCAGAGCGATCGACAAGGCCGATAAGTTTGAGTGGGTAGAAGTAGAAAAGCTACTCGGGCCTGGAAGGAAGGATGAAAGCGGTGATTTCACCAAAGGCGCT
Organism: Bradyrhizobium sp. B120; assembly: GCF_049075665.1. Taxonomy (NCBI): domain Bacteria; kingdom Pseudomonadati; phylum Pseudomonadota; class Alphaproteobacteria; order Hyphomicrobiales; family Nitrobacteraceae; genus Bradyrhizobium; species Bradyrhizobium sp. B120. Next base: position 1,435,632 of record NZ_CP185242.1, read on the forward strand.
GGGTTAGACGCCGAACAGATTGAAGCTGTTCGCCAAAGCTTGCAGTTCAGATTCAAGTTTGAGCAACTGCCAGATGGCACATGGCACAACCACTTGGAAGGTGAGTTACCAAAGCGCTTCTTTCAAATGGAAGGCGAGAGTCTCTTTAGCGTCGGGCTCTCGGAGCTAGGAGAAATTGCAAGGCTAGTCGCCGCTGCCGGGTACCAAGGCGATCGGGTCCGCATCGATCCCTCGGTCGTTCGCGGCCTCGAATACTACACCGGCCCGGTCTACGAGGTTGAGCTGCTGCTCGACACCAAGGACGAGAAGGGGCGCCCGGTGCGGTTCGGCTCGGTCGGTGGTGGTGGACGCTACGACGGTCTCGTGTCGCGCTTTCGCGGCGAGCCGGTGCCTGCCACCGGCTTCTCGATCGGCGTCTCGCGCCTGCAGGCCGCGCTGACGATGCTCGGCCAGCTCGATACGCAGGCCGGGTTCGGGCCCGTCGTCGTCACCGTGTTCGACCGAGATCGCGTCGCCGACTACCAGAAGATGGTCGCAGAGCTGCGTCAGGCCGGCATCCGCGCCGAGCTCTATCTCGGCAACCCGAAGAACATGGGCAACCAGCTCAAATACGCCGACCGCCGCAACTCGCCCTGCGTCATCATCCAGGGCTCCGATGAGAAGGCGCGCGGCGAGGTACAGATCAAGGATTTGATCGAGGGCGCCAAGGCGGCGGCTGCGATCGCGTCCAACCAGGAATGGCGCGAAACGCGCCCCGCCCAGTTCTCTTGCGCAGAGGCGGATCTGGTCGCCAAGGTCCGCGAGGTGCTCGCGCGCCACGGCGTGAGCTGGGGATAGCTGGTTTGTCGTGCGCGGGCTTGACCCGCGCATCCATCTTCAAAAAGATGGCGCGCCAGCCAGACCGGCGGATGACTGGTCTGCGCAACAACAACAAGGGAGTTATTCCGATGCCCGAGATCACTGTCAGCATGGCCGCCGGCCGCACCGACGAGCAGAAGGCCGGCATGATGCGCGACATCACCCAGGCGCTGGTGAAGAACCTCGGCGTCGACGCCGACGCCGTCGTGATCCAGATCAACGAAGCGCCGTTGCATCACAAGATGAAGGGCGGCAAGACCTTCGTCGAGCGCGCGGCTGCGGCGAAGAAATGACGCGCGAAAGCGCGTCATCCCGGGGCGCGCATTAGCGCGAACCCGGGATCTCGATCAACAATCTCCAGATTCCGGGTTCACGCTTCGCGTGCCCCGGAATGACGAGCAAGGCACCAATGGACGCACGCGACTTCATCAAGATCGGCATGAGCGCCGAGCGCATGCTCGTGGTGCCGCCGGAGCGCACGGTCGGGCATTTCGTGCCGGGCATGCCGATGGTCTATGCGACGCCGATGATGATCCTCGACATGGAGATGGCGTCGGGTGATGCCATCCGCGCTGCGCTGCAGCCCGGCTGGGTCACGGTCGGGACCGAGGTCGATATCCGCCATCTCGCCGCCGCGCTCGTCGGCGCCACCGTGCGGACCACCGCAAGTGTGGTCGCAGTCGAGCGCCGCGTGATCCGCTTCGAGGTCGAGGCCTTTGAGGGCGGGCGCAAGCTCGGCGAAGGCCGCCACGCCCGCGGCCTGATCAATGTCGAGAGTTTCAACAGGCGGCTCGGCGCGGCCTAGACCGCACATTCAGACGTCATCCTGAGGAGCGCGTAGCGCGTCTCGAAGGATGGGCGGCGGGCCGTGCACCCTTCGAGGCTCGCTCCGCTCGCACCTCCAGCGACAAAGGCGAAGCCTTTGCGCGGGGATGACGGGATCAGCAGGAGACTACTTCGCCAATTCCTTTGAGCGTCGCGTCGCCGCAGCGATGGCGCGGGTCATCAGTGGCTGCATGCCGTCGCTCGCCATCAGCACCTCGAGCGCGGCCGCGGTGGTGCCGCCGGGCGAGGTGACATTCTGCCGCAGCGTCGCCGACGGCAGATCCGAGCGATGCAGCAACTCGCCGGAGCCGGCGACGGTCGCGCGCGCCAGCGTGGTCGCGAGTTGCTCGGGCAAGCCGGCCGCGACGCCGGCGCGGGCGAGCTCCTCGGCGAGCAGGAAGACATAGGCCGGGCCGGAGCCGGAGACCGCGGTCACCGCGTCCATCAGGCCTTCATCGTCGACCCATTCGACCAGCCCGGTCGCCTTCAGCAGCGCGTCGGTCATGGCGCGCTGCGCGGCGGTGACGCGCTTTGAGGGCACCGCGACCGTGATGCCGCGGCCGATCGCCGCCGGCGTATTCGGCATCGCGCGCACCACCGCGCCGCCGACCACTTCTTCCAATGAGGAGATCGTGGTGCCGGCCATGATCGAGACCACGAGTGTCGATGGACCGACCAGCGCCTTCAGCGCAGCGCCGGCGTCGCGGAACGATTGCGGCTTCACCGCGACGACCAGCGTGTCGACCGTGCCGAGATCCGTCGCTCGCGGATTGAGCCGCACGCCCTTGGCGGCCAGCGCGGAAATCTCCGGCGAGATATGCGGATCGATCACCGCGACATGCTTGGGCGAGAGGCCCTGCGCTAGCCAGCCGGTCAGCATTGCGCCGCCCATCTTGCCCGCGCCCGCAAGCGCGATGGTGCCGGAAGTGTTCGTCAATGCGCTGCTTGTGTTCACGGGTGGCTCCACAAACTCTGTGTCGTCCCTGCGAACGCAGGGACCCATAACCACAGGCGGTTCTAGTGAAGCGTGGCGCCAGCCACAAGCAGTTTGCGTGAGCCCCGCGGCCGCGGAGTATGGGTCCCTGCTTTCGCAGGGACGACACCGAACGTGTGGAGGCGTCGCGCTACAGCCGCTTACGCCTCGCCCTCGGTATCGAACATCGCCGCGGCCATCGCCTCGGCGGTCGACTTGCCGGCCCACACCACGAACTGGAACGCCGGATAGTAGCGCTCGCAGGCATGGATCGCGTTGACCACCATGGCCTCGCATTGCGCGGTGGAGGCGGTGAGGCCGCCGGGCAGCACCAGCGCCTGACGATGCATCACCATGCCGGTGTGGGTCCACAGGTCGAAATGGCCGACCCATAGTTGTTCGTTGATGGCGGCGACCAGCCGCTGCACCTCGGCGCGCCGCGCTTGCGGCATCTTCATGTCGAAGGCGCATGCGAGATGCAGCGCCTCGATCTCTCCCATCCAGGTGAAGGAGAGCTGATAATCGATCCAGTCTCCCTTGGAGACGATCGTCACCTCGTCTTCGCCGGAACGCTCGAACGCCCAGTTGTTGTCGGTGGCGATATCTTCGACCACCGCAAGCGGGTTGTTCCGGGAATCGATAATGCTTTCGAGGAGGGACATGCCGTCTCGGACCTTGTTCTTATGATCGCTTGATACGCACACGGAAGCCGGCACTTGCGACATACTGCGTCGTGGCCGAGTGCAGTTCCTTGACCGGGCTTCCGGATGCCCCTGGACCTGACGCCGATGAAGTGATGTGATTTGCGGAATCCGCGCAACCGCACGCCGAGTCCGTCCACAGCCAAAGCGCGCATCGTCCACAGCTGATCTCCGCCACACTTGTGATTTTGCGAACAAATCGGAATCTAGGCGTTCGCGTAACGATTTATTAACCATTGGCAGGCGCTTCGCCGCACACGTGAATCAGCCTTTCGGGCGCTCACATCTCTCTGCAAGGGCCGCGGCGCGCTCATGGGGACATGCCGTTTCCCCATGCCAAAGGTGCTTGCCCAGCTGTCGCGGTTTGGTCATATTTCGCCTCAGGCACGTCCATCCCGGGCGTGCCGATGTTCTCAGGGCGGGGTGAAAATCCCCACCGGCGGTAAAGGGTGATGAGCCCAAGCCCGCGAGCGCCTTCTTCCGCGAAGCCGGAGGAAGGGTCAGCAGATTCGGTGCAATTCCGAAGCCGACGGTTACAGTCCGGATGAAAGAGAACGGTTGCGGCAGCCAACGCGATATTCGCGTGGGCTTGTGTCGTTGTCCGTGTGCCCTGATTCTGGTCCTGAAAGAGGAAAGCCATGAATCAGATGTTGCAAGACGCTGAAGTCCAGACCTCCCAAGCAGAAAGTGTTCCGGATACGCCGGCTCGTCCGCCGGCGCCGGAGCATCCGCACTTCGCCAAACCGCAGCGCGTTGCCTTCGTGCAGTCGTCCTGGCATCGCGATGTGGTGGAAGAGTGCCGCATCTCCTTCCTGAAGGAGATCGAGGCGCGCCACATCACCAATGTCGATGTGTTCGAAGTGCCGGGCTCGTTCGAGATCCCGCTGCATGCGCAACTGCTGGCGAAGACCCGCCGCTACACCGCGATCGTCGCGGCCGGGCTCGTTGTCGATGGCGGCATCTACCGCCACGAGTTCGTCGCCGATACCGTGATCAAAGCGCTGATGGATGTGCAGTTGCGCACCGAGGTGCCGGTGTTCTCGGCGGTGCTGACGCCGCAGCAATTCCACGAGACCGAGGTGCATTACGACTTCTTCCGCAAGCACTTCGTCATCAAGGGGATCGAGGTCGCGGAGGCCTGCGCCAACACGCTGCTCAGCCTCGAACGGCTGCGCGGCCAGGTCGCGGCGGGGATACCTGGCTAACGCGCATGATCCGGAAAAGTGCGAAGCGGTTTTCCGAAAAGATCATGCGCAGATAAGAAGCGCGTCAATAGATCAAGGCCCGACGCAAAAGCGATTCCGGCATGCGTGCCGGGATCGCGCTCGCAGCCAGCGCGTTCGGTTATGCTTGCCGGCATAATCAGAACGCGCGGGAGGCGCTCATGACCGAACAACATTCCACCGACTGGCTCGGCCTGTCCGGCCGCGTTGCCGTCGTCACCGGCGGAGGCGGCGGCATCGGCCGCGCCACCGCGGTCAGTTTCGCGCGCGCCGGCGTCAGGGTCGCGGCCCTCGATCGCGACGAGCGCGGGCTGACGGAGACCGAGGCGAAGCTTCGCGAATTCGGCGATGGTCATCTCGTCGCAAGCTGCGACACGACCAGCGAGGATAACATCGCGGCGGCTGCCGATGCCGTCGCGCGCACGCTTGGCTCTTGCGACATCCTCGTCAACACCGCGGCGGTGCTGCGCCCCGGCGGGCTCGACACGCTGCCGCTCGCCGAATGGAATGCGGTGCTGGCGGTCAACCTCACCGGCTACTTCATCTGCGCGCGGGCGTTCGGCCGCCAGATGCGCAAGGCCGGACGCGGCAGCCTCATCCATGTCGCCTCGATCGCCGCCAGCAATGCGCAGGGCCAGAGCGGCGCCTACAGCGTCAGCAAGGCCGCCGTCGTGATGCTCTCGCAGCAGCTCGCCGCCGAATGGGGACCGCACGGCATCCGCAGCAATGTGGTCAGCCCCGGCCTCGTCGTCACGCCGATGAGCCAGGCGTTCTACGACACGCCAGGGGTCACCGAGCGGCGCACCGCTGTGGTGCCGATGCGCCGGATCGGCGCGCCGCAGGATATGGCGGACGCGACCCTGTTCCTGGCAAGCGACCGCGCGTCATACGTCAATGGCGAGGAGATCATCGTCGACGGCGGCTATGCGCGGACGCTGATGAGCCACGTGCCGCGGCCGGGGTTTTAGCGGAGTGGGTGCCGCAAACCCGGTGTCGTCCCGGCCTTGAGCCGGGACCCATAACCACGAATGTGATTTGATTTACAACGCTGGAGCCACAGCCTTCGCAACAACAACGGACTGTGGTTATGGGTCCCTGCTTTCGCAGGGACGACGGTTAATCGAACAGGCTGGAGACCGACTCTTCCGCTGCGGTGCGGCCGATCGCTTCGGCGATCAGGCCGGCGATCGAGATCTGGCGGATGTTCGGTGCCTTGTTGACGGCTTCGGTCGGCAGGATCGAGTCGGTGATGACCAGCTCCTTCAGCCGCGACGAGGCGATCCGCGCGGCGGCGCCGCCGGACAGCACGCCGTGGGTGATGTAGGCCGAGACTTCCTTGGCGCCGTGCGCGATCAGCGCCTCGGCCGCGTTCACCAGCGTGCCGCCGGAATCGACGATGTCGTCGACCAGGATGCAATTGTAGCCGGCGACGTCGCCGATCACGTTCATCACCTCGGACTCACCGGGGCGCTCGCGGCGCTTGTCGACGATCGCAAGCGGGGTGTTGATGCGCTTGGCGAGGCCACGGGCACGCGCCACGCCGCCGACGTCGGGCGACACCACCATGACCTTGGCGAGGTCGAACTTCTCCCTGATATCGCGCACCATCAGGGGCGCCGCGAACAGATTGTCGGTTGGGATGTCGAAGAAGCCCTGGATCTGGCCGGCGTGTAGGTCGAGCGTCATGACGCGGTCGACGCCGGAGTGCGAGATCAGGTTGGCGACGAGCTTGGCCGAGATCGGCGTACGCGAGCCGGACCTGCGGTCCTGCCTGGCGTAACCGAAATAGGGCACCACCGCCGTGATGCGGCGCGCCGAGGAACGGCGCAGCGCGTCGGTGATGATCAAAAGCTCCATCAAATTGTCATTGGCCGGATACGACGTCGACTGAATGATGAACATGTCCGAACCGCGGACGTTCTCCTGGATCTCGACGAAGATCTCCATGTCGGCGAAGCGCCGGACCACGGCCTTGGTCAGTTCGATGCCAAGTCCCTTGGCAATGTCCTGCGCCAGCGCAGGATTGGAGTTGCCGGCGACGAGCTTGATTGATCCGTTCTTTGCCGACATCGATGCTTCCCCCCGCGCCTTGCTGGATACGACGTTCAGCATCTCAAGTCCTTACAGAACCGGCGGGTTTTCGGTGCGCGAGGGAATATCAGGCAGGCGGCGCCGATGGCAACCCATTAGGCGCTTCGGCCCACGTTTTCCTGGGCAAAAAACGCCTTTCCCCGGGAGATTCCGGGGGTTAGTTGGCGGAATAGCTGAGTGCCACGGTTTCGGGCGTGGCGGGGGCCGGGGCGCTGACCATCGCCGGCCCACGGAGCTCCGGTGCCGGGGCGGGCGCCGGGCCACCATTGATCATGCCGGACAGGCCGCTGAGGCCGGCCTGGGCGATCTTGCGCAGCACCAGATCGTCGGCGGCAGCCCAGGCGTCGCGGCCGGCTTTGCCGGCGGGCTCTTCGCCGGACAATCGGAGCGCGCGTTGCTGGTTGCTGTCGTAGACGTCCCATACCCACGCAATCATGGTGCGGCCGCGCACCACCTGCGCCGAGAGATAGCTGCGCACGCGATAGGCCGCGGTGGCCTGGCGCGACACGATCGACAGGCTGCGCAGCTTGGATTCGCTGTCGAGCACGCCCACCATGCGGTCGAACACCTGGGGCGGCGGGCCGTCGATCGATTCGAAGGCGACGGTTGCGCCGCCGCTCGCGGGCGTCGCCATTGCGTAGGAGTCAGCCACGTTGCCGCCGGCCGCGCATCCGCCAAGCGCGGACGCAATCGCGAGCCATGTGGCTGCGATCGCGACACGCACGACTGTCCCAGTTTGAAACTGGTGGTTTGACGCTTCCCTCATTGCGTCCTGCGATATCGTTAAAACGGCTTAACGTCTAGGGCAGGACGGCCACAGCACTTAACGATCCGGGAAGAGGACCGAATTCCTTTCGCGATATTTCTGGCTCAGTCGGCCAGATGATGCCGCATGGCTTCGGTGATCCAGGCCCACTCGCGGTTCGGGCTCGCGTCCGGCGACTGCCCGCGCATGATGGCGACGAGTTCCCAGTAGCGGGCCGCACGGGCGTCGTGCAGGGCGTACTTGCGGCGAATCCAGCTGCGGAATTCGAGGTCGGGTTCGCGTTTCAGCAATCGCGCCGACGTCGCCAGCCAGTCGCGTGCCAGCACCTGGCCCGCCTCCGACTCCGGCCCGAGGTCGCGCGCGATGATCTCCCTGGCCTTGGCCAGCACGGTTTCGTTGGCCGCTTGCCAAGCAGCGAGATCCAGCACGTGGTGATTCCACACATCCTCCGCGTTGGCGCGAAGGTTGGCGACGAGGGAGGGATCGCCCAGCATCTCCGAAAGCTCGATCCACGCATCGCATTGCTCTGGCGTCGGCTCGTCGGGCAATTCGGGTACGCTGGTCTCGATCATCTGCCGGATCCATTTCCGGTCGATGTTGATGCCGTCGGACACCTTCTCGAAAAAACTTTCGACGACGTTGCGGCGCTCAGCGCGGGATAGCTGCGTCATGGTCAGGAATCTCCGTAAGTCTGCTTCGGTGAGTTGCGGTGAACGCAACGCAGCCCGCAGGGCCGAGGCGACGCGGCGCTGGGCCGCGATCTCCGCTTCCAGCGTCTCGAGACGGAGCTTGAGCGCCTCGACCAGCGAGAGTTCCTTGGTCAGGACCTCGCGGATGGCGTCGAGACCGAGCCCCGCATCGCGCAGGCAGCGGATCAGGTCGAGGCGAACCAGTTCATCGTCGGTGAAGACGCGATAGCCGCTCGCGGTGCGGCCGGCCGGCGGCAGCAACCCCTGGTCCGCATAGAAGCGGAGCCTGCGGACGGAAATTCCGCTGAGCCGCGCCGCCTCGCCGATGCTGTAGGTGCGTTGTGTCATGCGCCGCTTGTCCGGTCTCCAGCAGGTGGAGAGTCAAGGCGGTTGTCGCATAAAAACGAAGATGACGCCCGGCGTCAGCTTTCCAGCGCGATGGCGTGAACGAGCCGGCCGTAATCGGCTTCCTTGCGGTGCACGGAGCGGCGGTAGCTGAAGCAGCGCTCGTCGGAGTAAGTGTCGATGCCGAGATCGTCGATCATCAGCACGCCGGCATTTTCCAGCCGCATCCGGATGAAGCCGGCGAGATCGAACATCGCGTGGCCGTCGCGCTCGGCGGGCATGAAGAACATGCCGTTCTCGGCATCGGCCTCGATGAAGCGTTCGACGAATTCACGTCCGACCTCGTAGGATTCCTTGCGTATCAGCGGGCCGATGGCGGCGACGATGCCGCCGCGCTCGGCGCCGAGCTTCTCCATCGCATCGATAGTCGATTCCAGCACGCCGGTCAGCGCGCCCTTCCAGCCGGCATGCGCCGCGCCGATCACCCGCGCATGGGGATCGACGAACAGGATCGGACCGCAGTCGGCCGTCGTGACCGATATCGCCAGACCCTCCGTGCGTGTGACGAGCGCGTCCGCCTTCGGGCGCGCGGCGTGATTCCATGGACCAGTCACGGTCACGACGTCGGGCGAGTGCACCTGATGCACGCTGATCAGGTGCTTGGACGGCACGCCGAGCTGCTCGGCCATCCGCCGCCGGTTCTCGGCGACCTTGGCCGGATCGTCGTGCGAGCCGAGCCCGCCATTGAGGCCGGCATAGATGCCCTCGGAGACGCCGCCCTCGCGCGAGAAGAAGGCGTGGCGCAGGCCCGGAACGGCCGACAGCAGCGGTGATCCCAATGTCATTGTTCGGTCTCGTCAGGCTGATCGCTGAGGCCGGCGATCGAGGTGAGGCGCGGGTCGGAGATGGCCATGACCTTGAACATCGAGCCCATCCCGCCGCGTCCGGAATCGGTCAGGCGCTTCAGCGCGCCGGCAATGTCGGCGGAGACCTCGGGTGAGGCTTTCGCCATCAATCCGGCGGCACGGGCCTCGACGCCGAGGCGCTTGAGGAAGTCGCCCTGCGTCGCCGGCCCGTGAACGCGCGCGCCGACATCCTCGGCGGCCTGCGCCAGGGCCTGGAAATCGACATGCGCCGTCACGTCGGCCTGTCCCGGGTTCCTCAGCGGGTCGGCGAAGCTGTGGCGCGCGATCGCCTGGAAGGTGTCGCCGGCGTCGCTGCGCAGATGGCCGTAATCGATGATCAGCGCGGCGCCGTCCTGGTCGCGCAGGCGCGTTGCGAGCTTCATGATCTCGCTGTCAGGCCGCCATTCAAACACCGCGCCGAGCGGGGCGGCGCGCATCAGCGGCGGCAGCAGCACCTCGAAATGCGGTGTCGGCTCGGCGGCGGGCGCGAAATACAGATTGCCATTGGCATCCATCCCGACCGTGCGCTCGTGCCAGCCGGTCTCGCGGCGGACCATCTGGTGGATCGGCAGCACGTCAAAATATTCGTTGGCGAGGATCACCGCTGGCCCCTCCGGCACGTCGTCGATGCTGTCGTGCCAGGTGATGTTGCGCACGCCGGTCAGCGTGGCGTGCTGCTTCTCGCGCAGCACCGGATTGACCTCGACGAGGTGGATGCTGAGCGACTGGTAGAGCGGCGGCAGCACGCGCAGCGCACGCAGCGCATCCGACATCATGGTGCCGCGGCCGGGCCCGAGCTCGATCAGGCGGAGCGTGTCCGGCGACCCGATCGCGCGCCAGATCGAGGCGCTCCACAGCCCGAGCAGTTCGCCGAACATCTGGCTGACCTCGGGCGCCGTGGTGAAATCGCCCTCGCGGCCGAGCGGATCGCGCGACAGATAGTAGCCGTAGCGCGGATGCATCAGGCACAATTCCATGTAGCGCCAGACCGGCATCGGCCCGGACAGCTTGATCAGCTTCCTGATCTCATCCAGCAGTGGGGAGGGTTCGCTCACGGCCTTCCTTGGATTGCACTTGCTCTACATTGAACTCGGCGCCGGCCCGTTCGCCCTGCGGCGAATGGCGGCCGTGATGATGATAGCGCCCACGATGATCATTGGCACCGACAGCAGCATGCCCATGGTTAATCCGCCCCACAGGAATCCGAGCTGCGGATCGGGCTCCCTGAAATGCTCGCCGATGATGCGGGCAATGCCGTAGATCGCAATGAAGCTGCCGAGGATCAGGCCGGGCCGCTTCAGCGCCCCCATCCGGATCATGATCGCCAATGCCGTGAACAGCACGATGCCCTCGAGCCCGGCCTCATAGAGCTGGCTCGGATGGCGCGGCAGCGGTCCGCCATTGGGGAAGATCATGGCCCAGGGCAGGCTCGGATCGGCGTGACGGCCCCACAATTCACTGTTGATGAAATTGGCGAGCCGGCCGAGGAACAGCCCGATCGGCGCCACCGCGGTGGTGATGTCGCCGAGCGACAGGATCGGGATGTTGTTGCGGCGGGCAAACAGCATCACGGCGGCGACGCAGCCGAGGAAGCCGCCGTGGAACGACATGCCGCCCTTCCACAATTCCAGGATCTCGGACGGGTGCGCGATGAAGAAGGGCAGGTTGTAGAACAGCACATAGCCGGTGCGGCCGCCGACGATGATGCCGATGGTGACCCAGAGGATGAAATCGTCGAGCTGCGGCAGCGTGATCGGCGCCGGGCCGCCCCACAGCCGCTCCTTCTTGATCAGCGAGCGGGCGTAGATCCAGCCCAGCACGATGCCGACGATATAGGCCAGCGCATACCAGCGGATCACGATCGGCCCGAGCGCGAGCGCGACGGGGTTGAACACCGGAAAGTCGATCAGCAGGAACGGCATCGGGATCAGAGCGCTTTCGTGTAGACGGCGTAGGGCACGCCATGAATGGGCGGAGCGTCATGCACCTTGCTGAAGCCCATCCTGAGATACATCGGCAAGGCGACCGTCATGATGGGGCTCGTGTGAAGCGCAATGGTCCGGCACCGGTCGCGCCGCGCCCTGGCGAGGCATTCCGACGTCAACGCATGCCCGAGTCCCTTGCCCCTGTCGACTGTGTCGACGCTGTCGACGACCAGCATGCGAATGACCGGCCATGCCTGATCGAAGAATGCGGCCTTTTTGACGCCGGGCCCAAAATAGCCGACCGCGCCGGCCAGCCGGCCGCCGAGCTCGGCGACGATGATCTCGCCGCCGGAACTCAATTCAGAAGTCTTTGACTGGCCGGCGCGCATCGCCGGCCAGTCGTCGAAGGCGTCACGGAATTGCTCGAAGGCTATCACCGCAAGCCGGTTCACCTCATTGGCGTCGGAGCTTCGGTAGCCTCGAATGCGCGGGGCCTCCGCCATCCCTGTGCTTCGGGCCTCAGACCAGGTTGCGGCGATAGAGCGCGAGCAGCCGCTCCCAATGGCGTTCGGCGGCGTCGCGGTCGTAGACCGGGCGCTTGGGGAAGGCGAAGCCGTGATGGGTGCCGGGATAGATCTCGACCTCGTTGGTCGAGCCCTTCATGCCCGCCTTCACCTGCTCGATGATCTCCGCTGGGGCGTAGATGTCGGTCTCGGCGCAGGCGAAATAGAGCTCGGCCTTGGTCTTCTGCGCGGCGAGATGTGGGCTGTCGGGCTGGTCGGTCGCCAGATGCGTGCCGTAGACCGAGGCGGCGGCCTTGACGCGATCGGCGAAATGCGTCGCCGCGTTCACCGCATAGCGGCCACTCATGCAATAACCGACGGTGCCAATGATCTTGGTGTTGGCGGGCTTCTGGGTCTCGGCGTAGCCGAGCAGGCCCTTGGTGTCTTCCATGACCAGCGGGATGTTGAGCGAGTGCATCAGCTCGAACATCCGCTTGCGCTCGGGCGATTCCGGATCGGGATTGATCGGGCCGAGCTCCATCGCGCCGGCGCGGTAATACATATTGGGCAGCATCACATAATAGCCCGACGTGCCGAGCCGGCGTGCCATGTCGCGCAGCTCCTCGCGGATACCAGGCGCATCCATGTAGAAGATGACGACAGGGAAGGGGCCGCCGCGCTCGGGATGGGTGATGAAGGTGGTGGTTTTGCCGTCCTTGGTCGGGATATCGACGGTCTGCTCGATCATGGCGTTTCTGCTCGCGTTATGTGTGCGATTTCTGTTGTGAGTTCATACGATTGCAAGGAAACCGGAGCATGACAAGGCAAGCGCCCGTAAGGTCTGCCATTCGCGGCGGACTTGAACCGGATGGCAGGGATCGCCATTGTCTTTTGCGCAAGCCAGTGAATGCGGAGAGTTTTGCCAGATGACCCAGACCAGCAACCGGTTTTTCGATGAGATCGGCCGTCTGATGAACGACGCCGCGGGCGCAGCCCAGGGCGTCAAGCGTGAGGTCGACACGGTCATGCGCAACCAGGCCGAACGGATCCTGCGTGACCTCGATGTGGTCAAGCGCGAGGAATTCGACGCGGTCAAGGACATGGCCCGCCTGGCACGCGAGGAGAACGAGGCGCTGAAGGCGAGGATCGCCGCGCTGGAAGCCAAGCTGGGTGGTTCGGCGGGCTGATCTTCCACCCTCCCCTGGAGGGGGAGGGTCGGCTCACAATTGAGCACAGCGAAATGTGAGCCGGGGTCGGGTGACGGTTCCTCCACCTGAATGGTGCTCGTGTTGAGAGATCACCCCACCCCAGCCCGCATTTCGCTTCGCTGCATGCGGTCCGACCCTCCCCCTCCAGGGGAGGGTGAAGAAAGAAAATCTCCTTCATTTCCTTGTCATTTCGGCCCTTTGGGGCTAAAAGCCCGCCACGTCCGCGGCCCCCGCACCCCTGGAGGCTTGCTGTGGACCTGAGCATGGGCCGCGCTGCGGCCTTTAACTTTTTAAATACAAGGACTTAACGCTATGGCGACCGTCAAGGAATTGAAGGCGACCGCGCGTCCGAAGAGCGGCAAGGGGGCCGCCCGGGCAGAGCGTCGCGCCGGGAGAGTTCCCGGAGTGATCTACGGAGACAACCAGCCCCCCGTCACCATCTCGGTCGACGATCGTGAACTGCGTCAGCGCATCCTGGCCGGCCGGTTCCTGACCACGATCTATGACATCGACCTCGAGGGCAAGAAGCACCGCGTGATTCCGCGCGACTTCCACCTCGACCCGGTGAAGGACTTCCCGCTCCATGTCGACTTCATGCGGCTTGGCGAAGGCGCGACCATCCGCGTCAGCGTGCCGCTGCACGTCGTCAACGCGGAAACCGCCCCCGGCATCAAGCGCGGCGGCACCGTGAACATCGTCACCCACGCGCTCGAACTCGAGTGCGCGGTCGACAACATTCCGCAATACATCGAAGTCGACGTCGGCAGCCTCGAGATCAGCTACTCGCTGCATCTCTCCGAGGTCACGCTGCCCAAGGGCGTGAAGTCGCTGACCCGCGAGGACGCGACGCTGGTCACCATCGTCCCGCCGTCCGGCTACGCCGAAGAGCAGAAGGCCGCAGCTGCGGCGGCTGCTGGTGGCGCTGCTCCGGCCGCGGGTGCTGCAGCTCCGGCTGCGGGTGCTGCGGCTCCGGCTGCGGGTGCTGCGGCTCCGGCCGCGGGTGCCAAGGCTCCCGCCGGCGGTGGCGACAAGAAGAAGTAATCGATCAGGTCGGCGCGCGATCGTCTGATGGCGCGCCGACGCGGGATGCCGCGCCATGCGCCTTTTTGTCGGTCTCGGTAATCCTGGCGCGAAATACGCCAGCAACCGGCACAATATCGGTTTTCTGGCGGTCGACGAGATTGCACGGCGTCATGGTTTCGGACCATGGCGCCGTCGCTTTCAGGGCGAGACCTCCGAAGGTGTCGTCGATCGTGAGAAGGTCGTGCTGCTGAAGCCGACCACCTACATGAACGAGTCCGGGCGCGCGGTGCAGGAAGCGGCGAACTTCTTCAAGCTCGCCCCCTCCGACATCACCGTGTTCCAGGACGAGCTCGAACTGCCGCCCGCCAAGGTGCGGGTCAAGATCGGCGGCGGGATTGCCGGCCATAACGGGCTGCGCTCGATCTCCGCACATATCGGCAACGAATATCGGCGGGTGCGGCTCGGGATCGGTCATCCCGGCGTCAAGGAGCTCGTGCACAGCCACGTGCTGTCGGACTTCGCCAAGAGCGACCGGGCGTGGGTGGAGGCCTTGTGCCAGGCCGTCGCCGACAATGCCGGCCTGCTGGCTGCGGGGCACGACGCCTCGTTCGCCAACAAGGTGCATCTGACGATGCAGGCCAAGGGATTTTTCGACAAGGGTGAGGATGGCGGCAAGGAGCCGGCCTGATCTCGCTTCATCGTCATCGGCACGAGCCCGCCATGACGAACCAGAGAATATTGAGGACGACATGGGATTCAAATGCGGGATCGTCGGGCTGCCGAACGTCGGCAAGTCGACACTGTTCAATGCACTGACCGAGACGGCGGCCGCCCAGGCCGCGAACTATCCGTTCTGCACCATCGAGCCGAATGTCGGCGAGGTGGCGGTGCCCGATCCGCGGCTGGAGAAGCTGTCGGCGGTCGCGAAGTCCGCGCAGATCATCCCGACCCGGCTGACCTTTGTCGATATCGCGGGCCTAGTGCGCGGCGCGTCCCAGGGCGAGGGCCTCGGCAACCAGTTCCTCGCCAACATCCGCGAGGTCGACGCCATCGCCCATGTGGTGCGCTGCTTCGAGGACTCCGACATCACCCATGTCGAAGGCAAGATCGCGCCGCTCGCCGACATCGAGACCATCGAGACCGAGCTGATGCTGTCCGACCTCGACAGCCTGGAGAAGCGCGTCGACAATTTGTCGAAGAAGGCCAAGGGCAACGACAAGGAAGCCAAGGAGCAGCTCGAGCTCGTCAACCGCGCGCTGGTGCTGTTGCGCGACGGCAAGCCGGCGCGTGGGCTCGAGCGCAAGCCGGAGGAGGAGCGCGCGTTCCGCATGCTCGGGCTCCTGACCTCGAAGCCCGTGCTCTACGTCTGCAACGTCGAGGAAGGCTCGGCCAAGGACGGCAACAATTTCTCCAAGGCGGTGTTCGAGCAAGCCAAGAAGGAAGGCGCGGTCGCGGTGGTGATCTCGGCCAAGATCGAATCCGAGATCGCGACGCTGTCGCGCGCCGAACGCGCCGAGTTCCTGGAGACGCTGGGCCTCCAAGAGGCCGGGCTCGACCGGCTGATCCGCGCCGGCTACCAGCTGCTCGACCTCATCACCTATTTCACGGTTGGCCCGAAGGAAGCCCGCGCCTGGACCATCGACCGCGGCACCAAAGCGCCCGCCGCCGCCGGCGTGATCCACACCGATTTCGAGAAGGGCTTCATCCGCGCCGAGACCATCGCGTATGAGGATTATGTCGCCGGCAATGGCGAAGCCGGCGCACGCGATGCCGGCAAGCTGCGGCTCGAAGGCAAGGACTACGTCGTCGCCGACGGCGACGTCATGCATTTCCGGTTCAACACCTGAGCGCGATCGCTAGCCGAGTGTAACAGCGGCGGCGAACCGAGCCCCCGCTTTCTCCCCACGTCGTCCCGGGCAAGCGAAGCGCGACCCGGGACCCATAACCACAGGGCACTGTTGTTGCGCGACGCTGTGGCCCCAGCCCGCTTCATCCCCACGTCCTGTGGTTATGGGTCCCTGCTTTCGCAGGGACGACACTGAATGTGCGGCGCCGCTCTTTCCGCATGTCGTCCCGGGCAAGCGACTTGTCCGCCGTAGCTCTACGAGCGAAGGCGGATGCGCGACCCGGGACCCATAACCACCAATCTTCGTGATTGATGAGGCTGGGGCCCCAGCGTCTTCTTATTGCTGGCTGCTGTGGTTATGGGTCCCTGCCTTCGCAGGGACGACACGGAGTGTGCGGATAGCGCACAGCCAAACAGCGCTCACCTATCCGCGCGGCCGATCACATCCATCAGCTCGGCGATCTTGCGCCGCTGGTCGGCCTTGTCGCCGGACGAGATCGCATGCTCGACGCAATGGGCGACATGATCGCGCAGCACCTCTTCCTCGACGCGGCGCAGCGCCGCGCGCGCCGCGGCGATCTGCGTCACCACGTCGATGCAATAGCGGTCTTCCTCGACCATGGCGGCCAACCCGCGGATCTGACCTTCGATCCGTTTGAGCCGTTTTAGACAGGATGTCTTGACGTCGTCTCTCATAGGTCTCATATACCCCCCTAGGGTATACAAATCAAGAGGCCGGGATACCGGCCGGGAAGAGTCTTCGTGGCAGACGCAAAGCACGACCATTCGCGCGCCGATCATCACCATCATGGCGCGGCCGCGCATTCCTGCTGCGGCGGCAAGCATGATCACGACGCGACGCCGGCGGAAGCGACGTTCGCGATCGATCCGGTCTGCGGCATGAAGGTCAATCCGGCGACCGCCAAGCACCGCTTCAGCTACCAGGGCGAAGAGTATCTGTTCTGCAGCGGCCGTTGCCGCGAGCGTTTCGAGGCCGAGCCGGACAAGTACCTCAAGCCGCGCGAACCCGAGCCGCCGATGCCGGCCGGCACGATCTACACCTGCCCGATGCATCCCGAGGTACGCCAGGTCGGTCCCGGCAGCTGCCCGATCTGTGGCATGGCGCTCGAGCCGGAGCAGATCTCGCTCGACGACGGGCCGGATCCCGAACTGATCGACATGGTCAGGCGGTTCTGGATCGCGCTGGCGCTGACGCTGCCGGTGTTCGTGCTCGAGATGGGCAACCATCTCGGGCTGATGCATCTGGTGCCGCAGACCTGGTCGAACTGGATCTCGTTCGTGCTGGCGACGCCCGTCGTGCTGTGGGCCGGCGCGCCGTTCTTCGTGCGTGGCTGGCAGTCGGTGGTGACGCGCAATCTCAACATGTTCACCCTGATCGCGATGGGCGTCGGCGTCGCCTATCTCTACAGCGTGGTCGCGACATTGGCGCCGCAGCTGTTCCCGCCGGCGTTCCGCGACATGCATGGTGCGGTCGCGGTGTATTTCGAGGCGGCGGCCGTGATCACGGTGCTGGTGCTGCTCGGCCAGGTGCTGGAATTGCGGGCCCGCGCGCAGACCTCGGGCGCGATCCGCGCGCTGCTCGGCCTTGCGCCCAAGACCGCGCGGCGCGTCACCGATCACGGTGACGAGGATATCGACATCGACGCGATCAAGGTCGGCGACCGCCTGCGCGTGCGCCCCGGCGAGAAGGTGCCGGTCGACGGCGTCGTCATCGAGGGTAGCGCCGTCATCGATGAATCCATGGTCACGGGTGAATCGATGCCGGTCACGAAGGCGGAAGGCGAGAAGGTGATCGGCGGCACCGTCAACCAGAGCGGCGGCCTCGTGATGCGCGCCGAGAAGGTCGGCCGCGACACCATGCTGTCGCGGATCGTCGACATGGTGGCGAAGGCGCAGCGCTCGCGCGCGCCGATCCAGCGGCTCGCCGATCGCGTTGCCGGCTGGTTCGTGCCGGCCGTGATCGCCGCGGCCGCGCTCGCCTTCATCGCCTGGACGCTGTTCGGCCCCGAGCCGCGGCTGACCTTCGCGCTGGTCGCCGCGGTCACGGTGCTGATCATCGCCTGTCCCTGCGCGCTGGGGCTGGCAACGCCGATGTCGATCATGGTCGGGGTCGGCCGTGGCGCGCATTCCGGCATCCTGATCCGCGACGCGCAGGCGCTGGAGCGGATGGAAGCGATCGACACGCTGGTCATCGACAAGACCGGTACGCTCACCGAAGGCAAGCCGAAGGTCGTGCGCATCATCGCGGCCGAAGGGTTCGACGAGAATGACGTGCTCCGCCTTGCCGCCAGCGTCGAGCAGGGCAGCGAGCATCCGCTGGCGCAGGCGATCATCGCGTCCGCCAGGGAGCGCAAGCTCGCATCGGCGGCCGTCAGCAACTTTGCCTCGCCCTCCGGCAAGGGCGCGACCGGAACGGTCGAGGGCAAGCAGATTGCGCTCGGCAATGCGGTGCTGATGAGTGAGTTGAAGATCGTAACGTCAACTCTGGATCAGGCTGCCGAGGCCGCGCGGCGCGATGGCGCGACGGCGATCTATGTCGCGGTCGACGGTCGCGTCGCCGGCGTGATCGCGATCGCCGATCCTGTCAAGCCGTCAGCGGCCAGTGCGCTGCAGGCGCTGCGCGCCGAGGGCCTGCGCATCGTGATGCTGACCGGCGACAATGAGACCACCGCGCGCGCGGTGGCGAAGACGCTCGGCATCGACGAGGTCGAGGCCGGCGTGCTGCCGGAGCGCAAGAGCGAGGTCGTGCAGCGGCTGCGCGGCGAGGGCCGCACCGTCGCGATGGCGGGCGATGGCGTCAACGACGCGCCGGCGCTCGCCGCGGCCGATGTCGGCATCGCGATGGGCGGTGGCACCGATGTCGCGATCGAGAGCGCCGGCATCACGCTGCTGACCGGCGACCTGATGGGCCTGGTCCGGGCGCGGCGCCTGTCGGTCGCAACCATGCGCAACATCCGCCAGAACCTGGCGTTCGCCTTCGTCTACAACGCCGCCGGCGTGCCGATCGCGGCCGGCGTGCTGTATCCGCTGTTCGGCATCCTGCTGTCGCCGATGCTCGGCGCCGCGGCGATGGCGCTGTCTTCGGTCAGTGTGATCGGCAACGCGCTGCGGCTTTCGAGGGTGAAGCTGGACTGAGCAACAGTGCCTCGTCCCGCAAACGCGGAGCGAGGCAGTGCCACTGCGTAGCCCGGATGAAGCGAAGCGAAATCCGGGGCGGTCCTACCGTGTGCGCGACTCCCGGATTTCGCTGCGCTGCATCCGGGCTACGGGAGTTAAGCCGGCTGCAGCAAAAGCTGCGCGCGCCGCTCCATTTCGGCATCGAGCCAGGTTGCAAGATCCTCGCTCACCTCGACCATCGGCAGCCGCACCTCGGGGCTGTCGATCAGCCCCTGCCGCCACAGCCAGTGCTTGGCCGGCGCCGGGCTCGGTTCCGCGAACAGCAGCCGGGTCAGGCCGAGGACGCTCTGCCAGGCGGCGAGTGCCGCGTCGCGCTTGCCCTGCCGCAGCAGCGTGCGGATCGAAGCGAAGGTGTCTGTTTCGAGATGCGCGGACAGCAGGATCGCGCCGTCGGCGCCGTCCGAGAGCGCATCGAATGTCTGCGCGTCCTCGCCGGTCAGCACGCGGAAGCCGGCGGGCCGGCGGTTGAGGAAGTCGATCGACTGCGCGCGGTCGGCAGAGCAATCCTTCATGCCGACGATGTTGGGATGTTCCGCGAGCGTCAGCAGCGTTTCATTGGTCAGGTTCACCGCCGTGCGATAGGGAATGTTGTAGAGCACGACCGGCCACGACGCGTGATCGGCCAGCGCGTTGAAGTGCTGCACGAGCCCGCGTTGCGAGGGCCTGATGTAATAGGGGCTCGCGATCAGGTAGCCGTTGATCGGCCAGTCGGCCGTATCATCCAGCGCATCCTTCATCCTGGCCGTAGAGGCGCCGGAGAGCCCGAGGCAGACCGGCAAATGGCGGGAGTTGGCACTGAGCTCGTCGAGTACGACGCTAACCAGGCCCTCCAGCTCATCGGTGCTGAGCGCCATGCCTTCACCGGAGGTTGCACCGAGGATGAACCCGTCGACGGGGCCGCCGGCATAGTGCCGCACCAGGCGGCGTAGCGAGGTGACGTCGAGTTCGCCGTCACGGAACGGCGTGATCAGGGGCAGCCAGAGGCCCTGCAATTGCTGGTGTAGCTCAGTCATGTTCCATCTCCTTGAGAAGGCAAAGCCGGAGACGGGACCAACAAAAAACCCCGTCCAGGCGGCGGGGTTTCGGGATCGGTCTGAATGCGAAGGTGATCTTATCGCGCGCGATCTCGTGTCCCCGGGAGGGGAGCTTTTTTCGACGACAGAACGGCGCACGAAGTCGTGATCATTGGATAATGATGCTGCGCTGCGAGGTTGTTGTCAATCCACATGCTGACCGTGACGTGCGGCACGTTCGAGCGTGACATCAAGGTGAAAGACCTGGAGTTGAAAGACATGGAGATGAAAAAAAGCCGGGCTCGATGAGCCCGGCTTAAGGTATTGGCCACGTGAGGCCGACACAATCACCTTCCAAGAGGGATTACTGAACTTCCGCGCCACTGGAGGAGGGGGACATATGCGCGACGCGACCGCTCAGCGTGTAACCACTATGATCCCCATCGACGCCCTGCAGCAACTATCCAGGTCGCATGTCAGTCATGCGGAGATTTAGGGGCCTCTTGGGCCAGCGCGGCAAGCCTATAAACCAGCCCTATAAGGGCGGCTTAATCAGGACGGCCAGCGCTGCGCCTTGCTGACCACGAAGTCGCGGAACACCTGCACCCGGGCCACCGTCTTCAGCTCTTCCGGATAGACGAAGTAGGTGTCGAGCGCGATCGAGTCGGACTCGCCGAACAGCTGCACGAGGTTGTTCTGTTCGACCAGATAGTCCGGCAACGCGGCGATGCCGAGGCCCTGCTGGCAGGCGCGCACCAGGCCAAGGATGTTGTTGACCTTGAAGTAGGGTTCGCGCGGACCGGAGCCGTTGCGGCCGGCATCGATCAGCCAGCTGCGGTTCTGCAGATGCGGCGGCACCTGCGAGTCGCCGAGCATGATGATGCGATGCGAGTCGAGATCATCCAGCGTCCGCGGCGTGCCGAAGCGCTTGATATATTCCGGCGAGCAATAGGCATGGAAGCCGATCGAGAACAGCTTGCGCTGGATCAGGTCAGGCTGGGTCGGCTTGCGGGTGCGGATCGCGACGTCAGCCTCGCGCATCGACAAATCGAGATCCTCGTCGGTGACGATCAGCGAGATCCGGATGTCCGGATAGAGCGCGACGAACTCGTCGAGCCGCGGGATCAGCCAGTTGATGCCGAGTGCCGGCGGCGTGGTGATCTTGAGGTCGCCGCTCGGCCGCTCGCGGCTGTCGGTGAGCTTTGCGCGCGCCGCCTGCAGTTGCATGAACACGTCATGCGCGGTGCGGAACAGCAGGTCGCCCTGCTCGGTGAGGATCAGGCCGCGGGCATGGCGGTGAAACAGCGAGACCGAGAGCTCCTGCTCCAGTGCGCTGACCTGGCGGGAGACCGCCGATTGCGACAGGCCGAGCTGCTCGCCGGCATGCGTGAAGCTGCCAGCCTCCGCCGCCGCGTGAAAGACCTTCAGCTTGTCCCAATCCATATCCGTAAATCCGTCGCGAGAGCGTGCCATGATTATTCCGCCGCTGCGCGATCGCTCGCGCGAAGAGCAATGAAGCGTTCTGCCTCGAGCGCTGCCATGCAGCCGAGGCCGGCGGCGGTGACCGCCTGCCGAAAGGTTTCATCCGCCACGTCGCCCGCGGCGAACAGGCCGGGCATCGAGGTCGCCGTGGAGTTCGGCGCCACCTCGACATAGCCCGACGGTTTCAGCTTGATCTGGCCTTTGACGAGCTCCGTCGCCGGCGCATGGCCGATCGCGACGAAGACGCCGTCGGTCTTGAGGTCGGTCAGCGCGCCGGTCTTGACGTTCTTCAGCCGCACATGGGTGACCTTGTTCGGGTTCTCCGATCCGCAGATCTCGTCGATCGCCGAATCCCACACCACCTTGATCTTGGGATGCTTGAACAGCCGCTCCTGCAGGATGCGCTCGGCGCGGAAGTGATCGCGGCGATGCACGATGGTGACCTGCGAGGCATGATTGGTCAGGTACAGCGCTTCCTCGACCGCGGTGTTGCCGCCGCCGACCACCACGACGTCCTTGCCGCGGTAGAAGAAGCCGTCGCAGGTCGCGCAGGCCGACACGCCGCCGCCCTGGAATTTCTCTTCCGAGGGCAGTCCGAGCCAGCGCGCCTGGGCGCCGGTGGCGAGGATGACCGTCTCGGCGAGATAGACGTCGCCGGAATCGCAGGTCAGACGAAACGGGCGGTGGCCGAGCTCCAGCTTGTTGACGAGATCGGTGACGATCTTGGTGCCGACATGGGCCGCCTGCTTCTCCATCTGCTCCATCAGCCAGGGGCCCTGGATCACATCGGCGAAACCGGGGTAGTTCTCGACGTCGGTGGTGATGGTGAGCTGCCCGCCCGGCTGAATGCCCTGGATCAGGATCGGTTCGAGCATCGCGCGCGCCGCGTAGATCGCTGCGGTGTAACCGGCTGGGCCGGACCCGATGATGACGACCTTGGCATGGGTAGGCGCGGGCATTGTGAGATCCCTCTGTTTTGGGGATTTTGATCAAGGACTTGTGCGGGAAGCGCCCCGGAAACGCGTCACGGCGGCGCCAAAAGTGTCAAATCCAAGTCTAGGATATCTGGGAAGCTATGCAAGATTTGCAATCCATGGCAGCGATTTTTCCCCGGAACTGAAGTCACATTCGCGAAATCGTGCGCTGCACGCGCAATAAAATTGCGCAATGCCGGCTGCCTGCGCTATGAGAGTTGCCGGCAGACCTGCCAAACCTTCCGAACCCTGAGGGAACCCAAGTCGCGTGTCGAAGAACCTTGACGAGATCGACCTCAAAATCCTCGCCGAGATCCAGGCCGATGGCCGAATCACCAATGTGGAACTCGCCAAACGCGTCGGGATCTCGCCGCCGCCCTGCCTGCGCAGGGTCCGGGCGCTGGAGGAGGAAGGCTACATCCAGGGCTACCGCGGCCTGCTCGATCCGCGCCGCCTCGGCTACGACGTCACGGTGTTCGCCTCGGTGCATCTGTCGAGCCAGGCCGACGCCGACCTCCGCGCCTTCGAGAATTTCGTGCGCGCCGAGCCGTTGGTGCGGGAATGCTGGATGCTGTCGGGCGAAGTCGATTTCATCCTCAAATGCGTCGCCCCCGACATGGCGACGTTCCAGGATTTCGTCACCCACCTGACAGCCGCGCCGCATGTGCGCAACGTCAGGACGTCGCTGGTGCTGCACAATTCGAAATACGAAGCCGCGGTGCCGCTGGGCGTGAAGGCGGCGGGCTGAGTCCCGCGCGAGTCATTCCGGGGCGATGCGTTAGCATCGAACCCGGAATCTCGAGATTCCGGGTTCGACCATTTCATTCGCGCTGCGGATATGACTGCGATTACCTCTTGCGCATCGCGTCGACGCTGATCGGGCCGGGGCCCGAGGTCGCGAGATACAGGCAGGCAAAGCAGAACGCGATCGCCAGACTGCCGTTGTTGAGCAGTGGATAAAAGCCTTTGGGGAAATGGCCGAGGAAGTAGGCGAAAGCCATTTCGCCAGCCAAGATGAAGGCCACGATGCGTGAGAACAGGCCGATCATCAGCAGCGCGCCCAGGACCAATTCGAGAGTGCCGGCTGCGCCGATCAGCGAGAACAGTTCGACCTTTTCGAACATTGTCCCGGGTGGGAATTTGAAGAGCTTTGCGACGCCAAACTGAAACAGCAGCAGTCCGGTGATGAACCGAAACAGGCTGAGCGCTATCGGCTGAAACCTGGAAAACATCTGATCCATGTCAGTTACCCCCTCTTTGACACGTTAGAACGTTGCACGAAGCGAATACACGGTGTCCGCCACCCGAGTGTGATGTCAACACCTTGCACCTGGAATCATTCCTCGCTCCACGGAAGTTGCGAGAGAACGCAGCAGTGACACGGTGACACGCCGCGATGCGTGTTGCGACGCAATCATCGGCTCCGCTCCAGTCCCCGACATGATTATGCTGCATAAACATGTCACGGCCTCACTAGTATGCCGCCTACCCGCTCTCCACTCACATTGCTGTCAGACAGGGGGAAAACGCGGGCACAAAAAAAGCCGCGTGCAACACGCGGCCTTTTTGCACCAGTCACGTCAGGGTAACTACCGCCACTCGACCTTGGTGATCTCGTAGGCCTTGGCGCCGCCCGGTGCCATCACTTCGACGGTGGCACCCTTCTTCTTGCCGATCAGCGCGCGCGCGAGCGGCGAGGTGATGGAGATGCGGCCCTTCTTGGCATCGGCTTCGACCTCGCCGACGAGCTGCCACACCGCCTTCTTCTCGGTGTCCTCGTCGATCAGCGTCACGGTCGCGCCGAACTTGATGGTGTCGCCGGACAGTTTCGAGATGTCGATGATGTCGGCGCGCGCGAGCTTGTCCTCGAGCTCGGCAATGCGCCCCTCGTTGTGCGACTGCTCTTCCTTGGCGGCGTGATACTCGGCGTTCTCCGAGAGGTCGCCGTGCGAACGCGCTTCCGCAATGTGCTCGATGATGCGCGGACGATCCTCCGACTGTCGCTTCTTGAGCTCGTCCGTCAGCGCGGCGTATCCGCCCGCGGTCATCGGAACCTTATCCATCATCTTCGTCCTTCATCGTGCGCGCCCGGCGGCCGTGCACGAATATCCAGTTCAGCTAACGCAGGAATCAGGACGCGAATGCGCCCGGAAGCCCAGTGATTTTCGGCCCCGCTAAGGGCCGTGACAACATCCAATCGCGCGGTGAGTTCCAGCCATTCGGCTAATTGACCGCTTCGGGCCTTCAGCCCGGGCAGCGATCAGCTTTCGGAAAAGTAACTCTGAAGCGTGCGGACCTCAAGGTCCCCGTCCCGATAGGCCCGGATCCCCCGCGCGGCCGCCACCGCGCCTGAAAGAGTGGTGTAATATGGCACTTTATGCAAGAGGGCAGCCCGCCGCAGCGAACGGCTGTCCGCCAGGGCCTGCGGACCTTCGGTGGTATTGAAGACCAGCTGGACGTCGCCATTGGTGATGGCGTCGACGATGTGCGGACGGCCTTCGAGCACCTTGTTCACCTTTTCCGTCGGCACGCCGTGATCGCTGAGATAGCGTTGCGTGCCCGAGGTCGCCATCACCTTGAAGCCGAGCGAGTGCAACAGCCGCACCGCATCCGCGATGCGCATCTTGTCGTCGCCGCGCACCGAGACGAACACCGTGCCCTGCCGCGGCACACGCGTGCCGCCGCCGAGCTGGCTCTTCGCGAATGCCACCTCGAACGAGCGGTCGATGCCCATCACTTCGCCGGTCGAACGCATCTCCGGTCCGAGCACGGTGTCGACGCCAGGGAAGCGCGCGAACGGGAACACCGATTCCTTCACGCCGACATGGTCGAGCTTCTTCTTCTTCAGCTTGAAGTCGGCGAGCTTCTCGCCGGCCATGATCCGCGCCGCGATCTTGGCGACCGGCATGCCGATCACCTTGGCGACGAACGGCACGGTGCGGGACGCGCGCGGGTTGACCTCGAGCACGTAGATCTCGCCGTCCTTGATGGCGTATTGCACGTTCATCAGGCCGACCACGTCGAGGCCGAGCGCGAGCTCGCGGGTCTGCCGCTCCAGCTCCTCGATGGTTTTGGCGTCGAGCGAATGCGGCGGCAGCGAGCAGGCGGAGTCGCCGGAATGGATGCCGGCTTCCTCGATGTGCTCCATGATGCCGACGATGAAGGTGTCCTTGCCGTCGCAGAGGCAGTCGACGTCAACTTCGGTCGCATCGGACAGATAGCGGTCGAACAGCAGCGGGTTCTTGCCGAGCACGGTGTTGATCTGCCCGGTCTTGTCGTTCGGGTAGCGTGCCTTGACGTCGGCGGGCACCAGCTCGGGCAGGGTGCCGAGCAGGTAATCGTTGAGCTGGGTCTCCTCGCGGATGATCTGCATCGCGCGGCCGCCGAGCACGTAGGACGGACGCACCACCAGCGGCAAATCGAGATCGGCGGCCACCAGGCGTGCCTGCTCGACCGAATAGGCGATGCCGTTCTTCGGCTGCTTGAGGCGGAGCTTGTCGAGCACGCGCTTGAAGCGGTCGCGGTCCTCGGCGAGGTCGATCGCGTCAGGCGAGGTGCCGAGGATCGGCACTTCGGCGGCTTCGAGCGCGCGGGCAAGCTTCAGCGGGGTCTGGCCGCCGAACTGCACGATCACGCCGTGCAGCGTGCCGTTCTTGCGTTCGGTCGCGACGATCTCCAGCACGTCTTCGGCGGTGAGCGGCTCGAAATACAGCCGGTTGGCGGTGTCGTAGTCGGTCGACACCGTCTCCGGATTGCAGTTGACCATGATGGTCTCGTAGCCGGCGTCCTCGAGCGCGAAGCAGGCGTGGCAGCAGCAATAGTCGAACTCGATACCCTGGCCGATGCGGTTCGGCCCGCCGCCGAGAATGATCACCTTCTTGCGGTCGGACGGCGCGCTCTCGTCGGCGAGCTCGCCCGCGAACGGCCGCTCATAGGTCGAATACATGTAGGCGGTGGGCGAAGCGAACTCGGCCGCGCAGGTGTCGATGCGCTTGAACACCGGGCGCACCCCGAGCGCGTGGCGCTTGGCGGTGACGTCGGCTTCGGTGGTTTCGGTGAGCACGGCGAGCCGCGCATCGGAGAAGCCCATCGCCTTCAGCGTCCGCATTGCGAACGCGTTCGGCGGCAGGCCGTTGCGGCGGACCTTGTCCTCCATCTCGACGATGGCGCGCATCTCCGCCAGGAACCAGGGATCGATCTTGCAGGAGTTGAAGATCTCCTCGTCGGTCCAGCCGAGCCGCATCGCTTGCGCGACCTGCAGGATGCGGTTCGGCGTCGGTGTTCCGAGCGCGGCGCGGATCGCGTTCTTGTCGTCGCCGCGGCCGAGCCCGTCGATCTCGATTTCGTCGAGGCCGGTCAGGCCGGTCTCGAGCCCACGCAGGGCCTTCTGTAGGCTCTCCTGGAAGGTGCGGCCGATCGCCATCACCTCGCCGACCGACTTCATCGAGGTGGTCAGCGTCGAGGAGGCGCCGGGGAATTTCTCGAACGCAAAGCGCGGAATCTTCGTGACGACGTAATCGATGGTCGGCTCGAACGAGGCGGGGGTGGCGCCGCCGGTGATGTCGTTGGCAATTTCGTCGAGCGTGTAGCCGACGGCGAGCTTGGCCGCGACCTTCGCGATCGGGAAGCCGGTGGCTTTCGAAGCCAGCGCCGACGAGCGCGACACGCGCGGATTCATCTCGATCACGACCATGCGGCCGTCGACGGGGTTGATGCCGAACTGGACGTTGGAGCCGCCGGTCTCGACCCCGATCTCGCGCAGCACCGCCAGCGAGGCGTCGCGCATGACCTGGTATTCCTTGTCGGTCAACGTCAGGGCCGGCGCGATGGTGATGGAATCGCCGGTATGCACGCCCATCGGATCGAGATTCTCGATCGAGCAGATGATGATGCAATTGTCCTTTTTATCGCGCACCACCTCCATCTCGTACTCTTTCCAGCCGAGCACGCTTTCCTCGATCAGGACCTCGTTGGTCGGCGAGGCGTCGAGCCCGCGCTCGATGATGTCGAGGAACTCTTCCTTATTGTAGGCAATGCCGCCGCCGGTGCCGCCCATCGTGAAGGAGGGCCGGATGATCGCGGGCAAGCCGATCTCCGACAGCGCCATCAAGGCCTCGCCGAAGGCGTGCTCCTGATAGCGTTTGCGGCGTTCGTTCTCGCCAAGGGTCCACTGCCGCTCGAGTTCTTCCAGCGCCTCGCCGGACAGCTTCTCCCGCTCGGCAAGGTATTTGTCGCGGTAGGACTTCTTCAGCGCCGAGGCATTGGCGAGCCGCGATTTTGGCGTCTCCAGCCCGATCTTGGTCATGGCCTCGCGGAACAGCTGGCGGTCCTCGGCCTTGTCGATGGCATCAGCGGTGGCGCCGATCATCTCGACGTCGAACTTGTCGAGCGTGCCCTGACGGCGCAGCGAGAGCGCGCAGTTCAGCGCGGTCTGGCCGCCCATGGTCGGCAACAGCGCGAAGCCGCCCGGGATGACGTGGCGCTCCTTCTCGATGATCTTGCCGACGATCTCGGGGGTGATCGGTTCGATATAGGTCGCGTCCGCCAGTTCCGGATCGGTCATGATGGTGGCCGGATTGGAATTGACGAGGACGACGCGGTAACCCTCTTCCTTCAGAGCCTTCACCGCCTGCGTGCCGGAATAGTCGAATTCGCAGGCTTGGCCGATCACGATGGGACCGGCGCCGATGATCAGGATGGTGGAGATGTCGGTTCTTTTGGGCATCAGCTCTCGCGGACTGGAATTTGGGCACAAAAAAAGGGCGCGCGTCCCGCGCGTCCCTCGAGCCATGCGCTACATCTTGTAGCGCCGGAAGCGCGATCCCTCGCGCGCGGGTGGTCTTTAGACCAGTTTCCGCACCTGCGAAACCCCCAAAAACGCCCAATCAACTGCGATTCTGGGGGAAATGGCACATCCGAGGGGGCGATTGGGGCGCGGGGCGGCTGCTGAGGCCCGGCTGGACTCGCTGCCCAGTCCGTCTACGCTTTCGCTACGCTCAAGCTACGCCGGACACGCTTTGCCCCGCCGGTCTTGCGTGGCTGCGCCACGCGGAGCCCGTCAGGGCGAAGCGTGGAGGCCCGGCCTGGAGTTGAACCAGGATAAACAGTGTTGCACCACTGCCGCGTCGACGCTTCCGCCACCGGGCCGAGTGGATCATTGCTGATTATTTCAGCGGCCGCTATGTTTACTTTTGGTTAACCCTAATATTTTGTGCAACCTTTGATTAGTGGTGGGCCACGAACGTCATCCGCCACGGATTGTGCCCGATGTTGCGCGGCGCGCGCGTGGCGTCAAAGCCCGCGGCGGCGAGCTTCGCGATCATCTCGTCCTCGCGGTAGCGCTGCAGCCCGATCCTGGTGCGCAGCTGCCGGTAATCGGACAGTGCGGTCGAGGCGAGCCCGATCAAGGCATCGCGCAGGAAGCCATGGGTCGCCGCAAAGCGCAGCAGCGCGATGACGTCCCTCGCCATGCCGACTTCGGGCCGCAGGATATCGCCGAGCACGAAACGGCCCGAGGGCTTCAGCAGGCGGTGGATCACGTCGAATGCGGAGTCGAGCTCCTGCGGCGTCATGTATTGCGCCACCGAATTCATCACCACGAGGTCGATTGAATCCGCCTCCATGTTCTTCAGCTCATCGAGCGAGCGGACGCGGATTTTGGTGTCGGGCGCAAAGCGCGCGACCAGGCGGCCGCGCACGCCGGGCGCAGGCTCCGCCAGATAGAGCTGGGCGCAGGCATTGGCGACCTTCGCCGCCGACAGCGCCTCGCCGCAGGCATAGTCCAGCACCACGGCGCCGGGCGAGGTGATGTAGCCGATGATGTCGTTGGCGATGACCTGGAAATGCAGGTCGCGGTGCAGTCGGCTCGCATAGATCGTATGCGTGGAATCGTAATAGTCGATCCATTCATCCATCGCGTTTGGTATCCGGCAGAACGGGTTCCTGACTTCCAGGAACAGGTGGGCTGATGATGCGTTAGCGGTCCGGCGGCCAATGTTCAATGCGCCGAAATACGGGGGTTCCTAACAGGAAGGTCCAACGTGAGCAAAGCCAAGAGTGACGCTAAGACTGACAAGATATCGCCCGATCTCGACACGCCGAGCGATCTGCCGCAAGCCGCGGTGGACACGATCTCGGCCTCGCTCAACACGCTTCTGGCCGACGCCTTCGCGCTCTATTTGAAGACCAAGAATTTTCACTGGCACGTCAGCGGGCGGCATTTCCATGATTACCATTTGTTGCTGGACGAGCAGTCGGACGCGATCTTCGCGACCACCGACCAGCTTGCCGAGCGGGTACGCAAGCTCGGCGGTGCGACGCTGAGGTCGATCGGCGACATCGCCAAGCATCAGACCGTCAAGGACAATGACGAGGACTTTGTCCCGCCGCGCGAAATGCTGCGCGAGTTGATGGAGGACAACAAGCACATGGCGGCGGCGATGCGCAAGGCGCACAAGCTCGCCGACGACCACGAGGATTCCGGCACCGCCGGCCTGCTCGAAGCCTTCATCGACGAGACCGAGCGCCGCACCTGGTTCCTGTTCGAGGCAAGCCGCCAGGAAGGCAGCAACGCGGCCTGACTTTCACCCTCTCCCCTTGTGGGAGAGGGTGGCTTCGACGCGGTCAGCATCGAAGCCGGGTGAGGGGTTCTCTCCGCGGAGACAGACCCCTCATCCGGCTCGCATCTGTCGATGCGAGCCACCTTCTCCCACAGGGGGAGAAGGGAAGCGGCACCGGTGCAGGCCAATTCCTATCGCTTCCACAGCCGCACCAGCGGCCCGTTCTTGCCCATCACCGGATCGGTCGCCGGGATCGCCACCAGCGGGATCGTCTTCAGCGCCTTGGCGTGGTTCTCCGGCGTTGGCCGTTGCAGGTCCATCGGCGGGCCTGGCGGATAGGCGCCGACCACGCTGAAGTCGCCGCTCGCCGACAGGCATTGATGCCCGGTGCCGGCCGGCAGGATCGCGACGTCGCCGGCGGCAATCTCCAGCGCCCGCCCGCGCTGGCCGCCGAACTGCACGCGCGCGCTGCCGCAGGCGACGCCCAGCACCTCGTGCACGGTGGCGTGGTAATGCGCGAAGTCGTAGACGCCGTTCCGCCACATCGCGCCCCAGCCATTGTCGCCGAACAGCTGCTCGATCGTGGCCTCGGGATTTTTGCCGACGTCTATCGCGGCCTTGTAGACCAGGAACGGCATCGGATTGTTCGGCACCAGGCCGTCGTCCTGAAAGACAAAGGTCAGCGGTTCGGCGTCCTTACTCACCACCGGCATGGCGGCTCTCCAGCGTTGCGAGGGGTGGTGATATCAAACCGTCGGTCCGGAAACCGTTCCCGCTAGATCTTGAACTTCAGCACGTCGTCCTTGAATTTGAGCCCATGCCCCGGCCGTTCCGGCGCGGTGATCATGCCATTGGCAATCTCCGGCGGATCGACCCAGAGGTCGTCGATCAGGGCCATGTTCTCGCACCAGATGCCGTTCGGGATCGAAGCCAACAGGTGCACATTGAGTTCGGGGAACAGATGCGGCGCGATGGTGATGCCGAACGTGTCCGCAAGCGCCGCGATCTTGCGCAGGTCGGTCATGCCACCGCGCATCGGGTCGGGCTGCAGGATCGGCAGGCAGGGATTGAGGAAGAACGGCCGCAGATCGTAGCGCGTGAAATGCGTCTCGCCGCCGACCACCCGCATGTCGAGCGCCGCCGCGATGCGCTGATAGCCGGCGAAATCATCGGCCGGCACCGGCTCCTCGAGCCAGTAGATATCGTACTTCTCGAACTTGCGTCCCATCTCGATGGCGACATCGGCGCTCCAGCCCATGTTGACGTCGATCATGATGTCGATGTCGGGCCCGAGCGCCTCGCGCATGCGGCGCACATTGTCGAGGTCCTGCGCCGGAGTGTGAACATGCGCGACCTGCATCTTGATCGCCTTGTAGCCCTGCTTGACGAAATGCAGCGCCTTCTCGATCATCCCATCACCGCCGGCGCCACGGAAGCAGCCGGAGCCATAGATCGGGATTTCCGAGCGATAGTGCCCCCACAGCCGGTGCAGCGGCAGGCCCGCGCGTTTTCCCACCGCATCCCACAGCGCGATGTCGAGCGCCGACATCGCCATCGCGGCGATGCCGCCGCGGCCATAGGTCATCGTTGCGGTCCACAGATCGCGCCAGATCGCCTCGATCGCGGTGGCATCCTTGCCGATCACGCGCGGGATGATGCACTCGTCGAGACAGGCCGCGATCGACTGCATCGCCGGGCGGAACACGAACAGGTAGCCCATGCCGGTGATGCCGCCGGACGTCTCGACGTCGCAGATCAGGATGTCGCGCGTCGCGCCCAGCGCTGCGCCCTGCAGCCAGCGATCGTCGGCCCAGGGCAGGCGCAGCATCGTGACGCGGATGTCGCGGATGGTCATGTCCGGATTGGCTGAGGTCATCGGGCGATTCCTTCCTTCCAGGCCGGATCATGTGGCCTGATCTCGGTCAGGGAAACTCAATCACAGAGCACGGCCGCCAATCCAGCGCTGTAAGTCATGCCTCCAATGCGCGAAGACGCGATTGCCTTCAGGCACTTTTGGGAAGCTCGAATACCATGCAGGTCGTGGTCGCGTGCGCGATCAGCTTGCCGTTCGCATCGGTGATGCGGCCTTCGGCGGTCGCGGCGCGACGGCCGGCGTTGAGCACCCGACCCTCGGTGCGGATCTTGCCGGTGTCCTGGCTCATGCCGCGGACAAAGGAGATCTTGAACTCCAGCGTGGTGTAGCCCGAACCCTTCGGTAGCGTGGTCTGCACCGCGAGCGCCATCGCGGAATCGAGCAGGATCGCGACATAGCCGCCGTGCACCGAGCCGATCGGGTTGTAGTGGCGCAGCCCGGGGATGCTGTGGATCACCACATGACCCAGCTCGGCGGTGCAGTCGAACGGCTCGACGTTCTCCATGATCGGCGGCTCCGGCAGCGTGCGGGCGAAGATGCCGCGCACGAAGTCGAGCCCGGGCATCGACGCCATCAACTCCAGCGAGGAGACGCCGTAGACGGGCTCTGGGGTGGCGCTGTCGGTCATGTCTGCATTTCCCGTGATTGATGCGACGGCGCATGGTCGCCCGTCGATGCTCGCGGCACACCACAGTCCGTCATGCCCGGACTTGATCCGGGCATCCATCTTTCTTCAAGGGATGGATTGCCGGGTCAAGCCCGGCAACGACACGTGCAAGCCTACGCCGCCTGCTTCTTCTTCCGCATCAAATCGGCAAACCGCTGGAACAGATAGTGCGAGTCGCGCGGGCCGGGTGACGCTTCCGGGTGGTACTGCACCGAGAACACCGGCTTGCCCTCGAGCGCGATGCCGCAATTGGAGCCGTCGAACAGCGAGATGTGGGTCTGGGTCGCGCCGGCGGGCAGCGTCGCCTGGTCGACCGCGAAGCCGTGGTTCATCGAGGTGATCTCGACCTTGCCGGTGGTCTCGTCCTTGACCGGATGGTTGGCGCCGTGATGGCCCTGATGCATCTTCATGGTCTTGGCGCCGACGGCGAGGCCGAGCATCTGATGGCCGAGGCAGATGCCGAAGGTCGGCGTCCCCGAAGCGATCACCTTCTGGATGACGGGCACGGCATATTTGCCGGTCGCGGCGGGATCGCCGGGGCCGTTCGACAGGAACACGCCGTCCGGCTTCATCGCCAGGATGTCTTCGGCCGCCGTCGTCGCCGGCACCACGGTCACCTTGGCGCCGACACCGGCGAGCAGGCGCAGGATGTTGCGCTTGATGCCGTAGTCGATCGCGACCACGTTGAACTCCGGCGCGGTCTGCTGGCCAAAACCCTTGCCCCACTCCCAGGGGGTCTCATCCCAGGTGAAGCGCTGGCCGGAGGTGACCATCGGCACCAGGTCCATGCCCTCGAGGCCGGGCCATTCGCGGGCCTCTTCCTTCAGGGCGTGCAGGTCGAACTCGCCGCTCCTGGCGTGCGCGATCACCGCGTTGGGCATACCCTTGGAGCGGATCAGCGCGGTCAGTGCGCGGGTGTCGATGCCGGAAAGGCCGATGATGCCGCGCGCCTTCAACCACTGATCGAGATGCTTGGTGGCGCGGTAGTTCGAGGGATCGGTGATCGCCGAGCGCAGAATCACGCCGCGCGCGCCAGGCGTCGCGGCCATGTTCACCGTCTCGATGTCTTCCTCGTTGGTACCGACATTGCCGATATGCGGGAAGGTGAAGGTGATGATCTGGCCGGCATAGGAGGGATCGGTGAGGATCTCCTCATAGCCGGTCATCGCGGTGTTGAAGCAGACCTCGCCGACGGCGTGGCCTTCCGCGCCGAGACCGAAGCCTTCCAGCACGGTACCATCGGCGAGCACAAGGAGCGCGGTCGGTTTGTGGTCCGGCCAGGCGGGAGCGTTTTCGGGGGTTGTCATGAGCCCTTTAAATAGTCGCCGCACCCTGCGGCGTCAAAGCGAAAGGGCACGGATTCACACGGCAATACCGGCCGATTTGACAGGCCGGAACGGCCTTTTAATCTAAAGTTCCTTGAAGCGGCCGTTTGCTTGCCGAAAATGACCCGGTCCGGAGCTCCCGCATGGACAATACGATGCCGATCCTGCTCGTCCCGGGCCTCATCTGCTCACCGCGGATATTTGCCCCGGTTATCCCGGCGCTGTGGCGGTGCGGGCCGGTCACGGTCGCCAACCATGTCAGGGACGACAATATGGGGGCGATCGCCCGCCGGATCCTGGCCGAGGCGCCGCCGCGCTTTGCCCTCGCCGGGCACTCGATGGGCGGCTACATCGCCTTCGAGATCATGCGGCAGGCCCCCGAGCGGGTCGCGAAGCTGGCGCTGATGAACACCCAGGCGAGGGCCGACACGCCGGAAGCGACCGCACG
This sequence comes from Bradyrhizobium sp. B120, assembly GCF_049075665.1. Taxonomy (NCBI): domain Bacteria; kingdom Pseudomonadati; phylum Pseudomonadota; class Alphaproteobacteria; order Hyphomicrobiales; family Nitrobacteraceae; genus Bradyrhizobium; species Bradyrhizobium sp. B120. The sequence continues at coordinate 1,470,052 of NZ_CP185242.1, forward strand.
CCGCCGCGGCATGATCGAGCGCGCCAGAAACGGCCAGTACCGGAGCGTGGTCGACGAGCTGTTTCCGGGCTTCGTGCATCCGTCGCGGCAGGGCGATGCAGGCCTCCGGAAGATCGTCGAGGACATGAGCGAGGATGTCGGCGCCGAGGCCTTCATCCGCCAGCAAAACGCCGTGCTCAGCCGGCCGGATTCGCGGCCGGGCATGGCCTGGATCAAGTGCCCGACCCTGGTGCTGACGTCGGATACCGACAACACCGTTCCGAACGCGTTGTCGGACGAGATGGCCAACGGGATTCCCGGGGCCAAGCTCGTGGTGCTCGCCAATTGCGGTCACCTGCCACAGCTGGAGCAGCCGCAGGCCTGCGCCGATGCGCTGGTTCAGTGGTTGCGGAACTAGGTTGTCCAGTCGCTGCAAACTGCCTACATGAGGGGATTGCTAGTTTAAGGACACCAGGATGCTGCGCGACGACATCAATACTGCGGTCAAGGAAGCGATGAAGGCGAAGGACGAGCGCAAGCTCTCCACGCTGCGCATGGTCAATTCGACCATCAAGAACGCCGACATCGACGCGCGCGGGCAGGGCAAGCCGCCATTGTCCGATGCCGACCTTCTGAGCGTCCTGCAGAAGATGATCAAGCAGCGCCAGGAATCGGTCGAGCTCTATGACAAGGGCGGCCGGGCCGAGCTCGCCGCCCAGGAGCGCGAGGAGATCGCCGTGATCTCCGCTTACCTGCCGAAGCAGATGTCCGATGACGACGTGAAGGCCGCGATCGCGGCTGTTATCGCCGAGACCAATGCGGCCGGGATCAAGGACATGGGCAAGGTGATCGGGGCGCTGAAGGCGAAATACGCCGGCCAGATGGATTTCGGCAAGGCCAGCGGCCTGGTAAAGGCGGCGCTCGCGGGATAGCGGTGGAGGCTTCCGATGTTTCGTGTCGCGGCGGACAGTCTGGAAGCCTACCTCGCCTTCGATCCCGGTCGGACCGCGGATCTCGAACAAGTCCATGCGGTGATGCGAAAGGCCGCGCCTTCGCTCAAGCGGCACTTTCATGCGGGCACGCCGGCCGGTGAGGCCGGCATGCGCATGAACATGATCGGCTACGGTCAGTTTCGCTATGCGATCAAGTCCGGCAAGACGGCTGTCTGGCCGGTGATCGGGCTGGCGCTGCAGAAGAACTACATCAGCGTCTATGTCGCGGTCACCCGTGGCGGCAAGCCGCTGGTGTCCTGCTACGCCGGCAAGCTCGGCGAATTGCGCGCGGGCGGCAACAATTTCAGCTTCGAGGCGTTTGTTGATCTGAAGGCGGCTGCGGTTGCGGCGCTGTTCGCCGAGGCCGCCGATATCTTCAAGGCGGACAAGGAGAACCCGGTCCGGTACATGCAGGGAAGCTGAGATCGCCTTGCCGCAAAGGGACAAGGCCCCGTGAAGGCGGCGCCCTCGGGGTGAAGTTCTGGAAAAACTGGAGACAGGCCATGGCCGATCAGCAAGCTCCTTCCGGTCCGGATCTGACACAAGGCGTCGCACTCTCAGACTTCTCGGGCACGATGTTGCTCGGCCATGTCGGCGACGAGGACGTGCTGCTGGTGCGCTCGGGGGCGGATATCTTCGCCATCGATGCGCATTGCAGCCATTACCATGGCCCGCTCGCCGACGGCGTGGTGGAGGGCGAGACCGTCCATTGCCCCTGGCATCACGCCTGCTTTGATGTTCGCACCGGTGAAGCGACCGAAGCACCCGCCTTCAACGCGCTCGCCGTGTGGAAGGTCGAGCGCGAGGGCGATCGCATCATCGTGCGCGAGAAGCGCGAGCAGCCGAAACCCCGCGTCAAGGGACCGGTCGATGCGCCCGGCAGGATCGTGATTGTCGGCGGAGGCGCAGCGGGGTTTGCCGCCGCCGAGATGCTGCGACGGCAGGACTATCGCGGCAGCATCGTCATGCTGAGCGGCGAGGCCGCGCCGCCGGTGGATCGGCCGAACCTGTCGAAGGACTTCCTCGCCGGCAGCGCGCCGGAAGACTGGCTGCCGCTGAAGCCGGACAGTTTCTACACCGATGCGGCGATCGATCTACGACTGCGCACCGAGGTCAAGTCGATCGACACCGGCCGCCGCAACGTCGTGCTCGCCGGCGGCGAAGCGCTTCCCTATGACCGGCTGCTGCTGGCGACCGGTGCGGAGCCGCTACGGCTGCCGATCCCGGGTGCGGACCAGCCCAACGTTCATGTGCTGCGCACACTCGACGATTGCCGGGCGATCATCGCCTCTGCCAGCGGAGCGCGCCGCGCGGTTGTGATCGGCGCAAGCTTCATCGGGCTCGAGGTTGCGGCCTCGTTGCGCGCGAGGGAGATCGAGGTTCACGTGGTCGGGCTGGAACAGCGGCCGCTGGAGCGCGTGCTCGGGCCTGAGATGGGCGATTTCGTCCGCGCGCTGCACGAAGAGCATGGCGTCGTCTTCCACCTTGGCGACACGGTGACCGCGATCGACGGCAAGCGTGTGCAGCTGAAGAGCGGGCCGGTGCTCGATGCCGATCTCGTCGTGCTCGGTGTTGGCGTGAGGCCGCGGCTGGCGCTGGCGGAGGGAGCCGGGCTCGCGATCGATCGCGGCGTGAAAGTGGACGCCTATCTCGAGACCAGCGTTCCCGGCATCTACGCGGCCGGCGATATCGCGCGCTGGCCCGATCCGCACAGCGGCGAGAACATCCGGGTCGAGCACTGGGTGGTGGCCGAGCGCCAGGGGCAGACCGCCGCGCGGAATATGCTCGGGCAGCGCGAGGTGTTCGATGCGGTGCCGTTCTTCTGGAGCCAGCATTACGACGTGCCGATCAACTATGTCGGGCACGCCGAGCAGTGGGACGAGATCGCGGTGGACGGCAGCATCGCCGGCCGGGATTGCATGCTCCGCTACAAGCGCGGCGGGTGCGTGCTCGCGGTCGCGTCGATCTATCGCGACCGCGAAAGCCTCGAGGCCGAGATCGCAATGCAGCGGGTGGCAGCCTGACCGCTTCCCGGCAAGGAGGGGTTTGTGGTCTCACAGCAATGGTCTAGTCTGCGGCCATGCTTCAGGAAGCCAAAACCTACGACGAACTCTACCGCAACTTCCGCTGGGACGTCCCCGCGCGCTTCAACATGGCGACGGCGTGCTGCGATCGCTACGCCGACGGCACGGGCCGGCTCGCGCTGGTCTATGTCGATGAGGAAGGCGGCACCACGCGCACCTCGTTCGATGAAGTCGCAGACGCCTCGCGCCGCTTCGCCAATGTCCTGACCGCCGACGGCCTGGTGCGCGGCGACCGCGTCGCGGTGTTCCTGTCGCAATCGCTCGAATTGCCGGTCGCGCATCTTGCGGCGTTCCGCGCGGCGCTGATCTCGATCCCGCTGTTTGCGCTGTTCGGCGAGGATGCGCTCGAATTCCGCCTGTCGAACTCGGCGGCGAAGGCCGTCATCACCGATGAGGCCGGCTGGGAGAAGATCGCCAAGATCCGCGATCGCCTGCCGGAGCTGAAGAGCGTCTATATCGTCGGCGAAAAGACGCCGGCCGGTACGAAGTCATTCTGGAGCGCGATCCGATCGGCGTCCCCGGAATTTGCCACCGTCGACACCTCGGCCGACGATCCGGCATTGATCATCTACACCTCGGGCACCACCGGCAATCCGAAGGGCGCGCTGCATGCGCATCGCGTCGTGCTCGGCCATCTGCCCAATGTCGAGATGTGCCACAACTTCCTGCCCAGGCCCGGCGACCTGATGTGGACGCCGGCCGACTGGGCCTGGATCGGCGGGCTGATTAACGGCCTGTTCGCGTTCTGGTACCACGGCATCCCGATGGTCGGTCACCGCGCGCGCAAGTTCGAGCCGCAGGCCGCGATGCAGATGATGGCCGAACTCGGTATCCGCAACGTGTTCCTGCCGCCGACCGCGCTGAAGCTGATGCGGCAGGCCGATGTGAAGAATTCCGGCGTCAGGCTGCGCAGCATCTTCACCGGCGGCGAGTCGCTCGGCGGCGAATTGCTTGGCTGGGTCCGCGAGACCTTCGGCATCGATGCCCATGAGGTGTTCGGCCAGACCGAATGCAATTTGGTGATCGGCAGCAATTCGAACCTGTTTCCGATCCGCCCCGGCTCGATGGGCCGCGCCACGCCGGGCTTCGACGTCCGCATCGTGAGCGACAGAGGCGAGGAATTGCCGCGCGGACAGCGCGGCATCATCGGCGTGCGCCAGCCGTGCCCCTGCACCATGCTCGAGTACTGGCGTAATCCGGAAGCGACTGCGAAGAAGTATGCCGGCGAGTTCCTGCTGACCGGCGATCTCGGCGTCCAGGATGACGACGGCTATTTCTGGTATGTTAGCCGCGAGGACGACGTCATCACCACCGCCGGCTATCGCGTCGGCCCGTCCGAAATCGAGCACACGCTGATGAAGCATCCGGCAGTCGCGATGTCGGCGGTGGTCGGCATCCCCGATCCGATCCGCACCGAATCGATCAAGGCCTGGATCGTGCTGCGGCCGGGCTTTGCGCCGAGCGATGTTCTTGCGCGCGAGATCCAGGAGTTCGTCAAGGTGCAGCTCGCCGCCCACGAATATCCGCGCTTCGTGCAGTTCGCCGACAGCCTGCCGATGACCGCGACGGGCAAGGTGCTGCGGCGGGAATTGCGGGCGCTGGGGTAATCCTCGCCGTCGTCCCGGGCAAGCGGAGCGCGACCCGGGACCCATAACCACAGCGGTTCATTGTTATGCGACGCTGTGGCTCCAGCGTGCGCCACCACGAAGGGCGGTGGTTATGGGTCCCTGCTTCCGCAGGGACGACAGCGGAGTACGACGCGCATCCCTCGCCTTACGTCGGCATCGGAACTCCCAATTCCTTCAGCGCGGCCAGCATGCGCTGCGGCGGCTGCATCGGGATCACCATGGCCTTGCCGGTCTCCATGAGGCTCTTCAGGCTGGAGAGGATCGCGGGCCAGCCGGTGCGGCCGCCGGACAGGATGTCGTCGCTGATCGGGCGATCATGCGATTGCAGCAAGGTCAGCTTCACGCCGTCGCCGGCCGGCTCGATCTCCCAGGTGACGAGCGTCGGCCCGAGCTTCTCGACGAGCTGCGGCCAGTTGACGTTGAAGGTGACGGTGAGCCGCCTCAAGGGATCGCACTCGATCACTTCGCCGGAGATGTGCAGCGCGCCGTCGGGCGTGCGCACGATGTAGGCGCCGCCGAGGCGAAGATCGACCTCGACCGCGTTGCCGGAGAAATACTGCCGGCTGAATTCGGCATTCGTCAGCGCCTGCCATACCTTCTGCGGCGTGGCGGCGATGTAGATCGCGTAGACGATCGCCGGTTTGAATTTCTCGATGTTCATGTCCGCACGTATCCTTCGATAGATTTTCATCGTCATTCGAAGCCGTCGATCGCGAGCGCGGCAGGCGGGATCGTGACCGCCTTGCCGGTCTCGAGCAGGCTCTTGAGCCCCGACAGGATCGCCGGCCAGCCCTTGGAAATGCCGTCGAGCAGTTTGCTGCCCACGCCAAAGCCCTCATGCGTGACGGTCAGCTTCACGACATTGCCGAACGGCTCGAGCGTGAACACAACTTTCGTTGCCGGTTCCTTGCGCATTTCAGGATCGGCCTCGTGCTTGAACGTGTAGGCGAGGCGGCGCGGGCGGTCGATCTCGAGGATCTCGCCGGTGTCGGTAATCTTGCCGTTCGTCACCAGCGCGAGCGGCGCACCGATCGTCCAGTTCGACCTCACCTCGGTGTCGAACCAGTACTGCTGCGTGAATGCGCTTGATGTCAGTGCATCCCACAGCTTCTCCGGCGTGGTCTCGATGTAGGTGACGTAGACGAATTCGGGCTTAGGCATGGTAGGCCTCCCTCGCGCCGCTGGTGAGCAGGTCGGCCGGCAACTCGCGTCCGGTCTCCAGGAAGCTCTTCAAGCTTGCGATCACCATCGGCCAGCCGCCGGAGATGTCGCGCAGCGTCTTCGGGCCGAGATTGTCGTGCGTCACGGTCAGCTTGACCACCCCGCCGTGCGGTTCGATGTCGAAAGTCACGCGCGAGACCTGTTCGCGCGCGTGGCCTTCCTTCACCACGTCCCAGCTGTAGGCGAGCTTGCTCGGCGGATCGGCGATCAGCACTTCGCCCTGCACGGCGCGGCTGCTGTCCTTGGACAAGTGGTAGGGCGAGCCGACCTTCCAGTCCGAGCTGACCCGATAGCCGAACCAGAAGCGCTCGGTGAAATCGCCCGATGTCAGCGCGTGCCACAGTCTGTCGGCCGTGGTCTCGATATAGGTGACGTAGACGTAGTCCGGCTTACTCATCACGCTTCTCCAATTGCCGTTTCAATTCGCTGAGCGCGGCAAGCTTGCCGCGCTCGAACTTCCTGATCCACCGCTCGCCGATCTGATGGATCGGAACCGGGTTGAGGTAATGCAGCTTCTCGCGGCCATGCTTGATCGTGGTGACGAGGTTGGCCTCCTCGAGAATCCCAAGGTGCTTGGTGACGGCCTGACGCGTCATATCGAGGCCGTCGCAGAGCTCACCGAGCGTCTGCCCGTTCTGATCGTGAAGCCGGTCAAGCAGCGTCCGCCGTGAGGCATCCGCGAGGGCTTTGAAGACTTCATCCATGGGTCGGATAATAGGCAACCAAATGGTTGCATGTCAAGAGCGTGTGTTTGGGCACCGGTATCGCCGTGCTAGCGTTCCGCACAGCCAACGCAGATTGGCCTGGGAATTCGGGGGGGTGCGCATGGGTGGTCGCGTTACGGCAGTTTGCTACGCGTTTCTTCTTGTCCTGCTCGCGAACGCTGCGAGCGCCCAGCAGAAGATCGGCGACCCGCCCGAAGCCTCCAACATGCGGCTGGTTGGAACCAGCGACCTGCAGGCGCGCAGCGCCTATCAGCCGACCATCCATCACCAGGGCGACCGATGGATCGCCTATATCGGCCACCACGGCGGCACCGACGACATTCCCGATCCCGTCAACCCGATGACCGGCAAGCCTGAACCAAATGGCACCTCGATCGTCGACGTCACCGATCCCGCGCATCCGAAATATCTGCGGCACATTCCCGGCCAGGAAGGCAAATACGAATCCGGCGGCGCGCAGATGGTGCGGATCTGCGACGGCAAGGATCTGCCGAAGGGCGATCGCAACGCGGTCTACATGCTGCGCACCTTCGGCAGCGAGGCGCATGAGATCTGGAACGTCGCCGATCCCGCCAATCCCGTGCTCATCACCCGGATCGGTGGGTTGAAGGACACCCACAAGAATTTCTGGGAATGCGAGACCGGCATCGCCTTCCTGGTGTCCGGCGCACCGGACTGGCGCACGCGGCGCATGACGCAAATCTACGATCTCTCCGATCCCGCGCATCCGAAGAAGGTCAGGGATTTCGGCCTGCCCGGGCAGGAGCCGGGCGCGACCGGTGCGGTGCCGACCGAACTGCACGGGCCGATTTCGACCGGGCCGAAGGGCAACCGCGTCTATTTCGGCTACGGCACCGACAAGGGCGGCTTCCTGCAGATCGTCGATCGCGACAAGCTTTTGAACGGGCCGAAGGAGCCGACGCCCGACAATCTGAAATTCCCTGAGATCGCGCGGATGCCGCTGTCGGCGATGAACGGTGCGCATACCGTGTTTCCGATGCCCGGCATGCCGATCGCGGAATTCGCCCATGACAAGGACGGCAAGACGCGCGACATCGTGATGATCGTCGACGAGGCGATCCAGAACGAATGTGGCGAGGCACGGCAGATGGTGTGGTTCGCCGACGTCACGACCGAGGCGCGGCCGACGCTGATCTCGAGCTACACCGTGCCCGAGGCTTCCGGCGCATTCTGCGAGCGCGGCGGCCGGTTCGGCTCGCATTCGTCGAACGAGAGCATGGCGCCGGTCTATTACAAGAAGCTGGCCTTCATCGCCTTCTTCAATGCCGGCGTCCGCGCGCTCGATATCCACGATCCCTATCACCCCAGGGAAGTGGGCTACTTCATTCCTTCGATCACGGCCGCGACCGACAAGCGCTGCGTCACCATCGACGGCAAGGACCGCTGCAAGGTCGCGATCCAGACCAACAATGTCGAGACCGACGAGCGTGGCTACATCTACGCGGTCGACCGCGCCAATACCGGCCTGCATATTCTCGAACTGACCGGCGCGGCGCGTGCCGTCGCCGGCCTGCCGTGAGCCGGCGATGACGCGCTCGTGGCCCGTCATCGCTGCGATGTTCCTGGCGCTCGGCGGCCTGTCGGCCGTGGCGGGCTACGAGATGGCACCGCCGCGCCCCGCGCGATGGCGCGAGATCGCCTGGCCGTTCCCGCGCGACGGCTGGCCCGCCGGCCGCGCCTTCCGCTGCGGCACGGCCGAGTGCGGCGCCGAGGTCGAGGTCTATCTCCGGCCGAAGCTCGGCTTCTGCAATTGCGACAGCGGCGTCGCCGATGACGACGAGGTCGATCGCGTTGCCGACGTCGACATGATCAGCCCGCACTTTGTGCCGCAGAAGGCGGGCGATGTCGTCGATGTCGCCGATATGCGCGGACGGATCAGGGCTTACGATCTTGATGGCAAGCGCAGCGCGATCGGCATCGCGGCCTCGCATCGCTGCGATCTGATGGCGGTGGCGGCGCAGGGCGGGGGAGATGCAGCGCATGTGCAGCGCGCGACGTTGCAGTTTCTGGAGGCGCGAGAGATCAGAGCGTGGATGATTGCGGCCATGGAGGGCCATTGAGGACCCCGTCTCTCGCATGCGGAAATGGTGTCGTCACCCGCGAAGGCGGGTGACCCAGTATTCCAGAGGCACTGGTGTTTAGCAGATGGGCCGCGGCGTACTGGATTCCCCGCCGGAGCCTGTCATCGGGCGCGCGTTCGCGCGACCCGGTGGCGGGGTATGACGGGAATGAGCAGGAACCGCTTCCTCTTCGCCCGTCCGACGTGCATAATTCAGCCTCACCGTCAGTGAGATTTCCATGTCCCTGCAAGCCTATTTCGCCTTCGTCGCCGCCTGCATTGCGCTGGCGCTGTTGCCCGGTCCGATCGTCACGATGGTGATCGCCAACGGGCTGCGCTACGGCACGCGTGCGGCACTCACCAATGTGCTGGGTGCGCAGGTCGGGCTCGCGATCGTGATCGGCATCGTCGCGGTCGGGCTGACCTCGCTGATGGCGACGATGGGCTACTGGTTCGACTGGGTGCGCTTTGCCGGTGCGGCCTATCTGGTCTGGCTCGGCATCAAGCTGATCCGCTCGCCGGTCGAGGGCGTCGGCACCGACGACCGGCCGCCGCCGCCGCGCGGCGGCTTCTTCCTGCAGGGCTTTCTGGTGCTGCTCTCGAACCCGAAGGTCTTGGTGTTCTTCGGCGCCTTCATTCCGCAGTTCATGGACATGGACAAGCCGCACATTCCGCAGGTGGCGCTGCTCGGCGTCACCTTCATGGCAACCGCCGTGCTGACCGACGCCGCCTACGCGTTGGCGGCCGGCCGCGCCCGCAAGTTCTTCTCCAAGGAGCGGACGCGGTTGATGTCGCGCATCTCCGGCGGCTTCATGATCGGCGGCGGCATCTGGCTGGCGCTGACCCGGGCGCGGTGAGCCCGGCGCCGGAACGGTCGCCCGCGCTACGCCACAACCCGCTCGACCACGTCGCGGACGAGGCCCGTCAGCAGGTCGAGCTTGTATCCGGTCATCGTCAGTGGCTTGGCCCCCGATGTTGCCAGCTCGGCGGCCTGTGCGATGGTCGACGCGTTGGCCGGCTTTCCCTGCAGCGCCGCGGCGCATGCCGTGAGCCGCAGCGGGACCGGGGCGATGCCGCCGGCGGTGATGTGGATCTGCTGGAACGTGCCGCCGGATAACACGGCCCGCACGCAGACCTCGACCAGTGGCCATTCCGCATATGAGCGGCTAATCGCGCGCTTGTAGAGCGCGCGCTCGCCGGCCAGCGGGGCAGGGAGCTCTATCCGCTCGATCCGTTCGCCCGGTGCGAGCAGGTTGTCGGCCGCCCCGTTGCTGCCGTCGCCGAGCAGGTCGGTGATCGACAGTCCGTTGCGCCGGTCCGTGACGATCTTCGCATCATAGGCCAGCAGCGCCATCGCCATGGTGGACGGATGCGGCGCCACGCAGGGTCCGAGATCGAACGCGACGTGATAGAGATGATTGCCCGCTCGCGCCGGACAATCGGAGCCACCCTTCTTGAGACAAGCGATCTGCGGATTGCGGAAATACCAGCAGCGCGAACGCTGCGCGAGGTTGCCGCCGAGCGTCGCCATGTGCCGGATCTGCGGCGTGGCGAGACCCTGCGCGGCCGCGGCGATGCCGGGATAGGCCTGCGCGAGCCGCGCGTCGGATGCGATCGCAGCGATCGCGGTCAGCGCGCCGATGCGCGCCGCGCCGTCCGCACCCCACGCGATCCCGATCGTATCGGGACTGGCGGTGAGATCGATGATCGCTCCGCACGACAGGCCGCTGCGGCGGCGCTCCGACAGATCGGTGCCGGCAGCGCGGAATTCGGGCGCGGACAGTGCCTCTGCGATTGCGACGCTCATGCGGCATCCCTCCCTTTCAGTGCGGCGACGATGCGGTCGGGCCGGATCGGAATCTCGGTGAGGCGGACGCCGATCGCGTCGTGGATCGCGTTGGCGACCGCGGCCGAGGTCGGCACGGTCGACGCCTCGCCGATGCCGACACTGTTGCCGAGCACATGGTCGAAGCCGGCTTCGTCGAAATGGACATCGATCTCGGGCGTGTCGGCGATACCCGGGATGCGATAATCCTCCATTCCCGCGGTCAGGACGTCACCGCTGGTCGGATCAAGCTCGCGCGCCTCGTAGAGCGCGTAGCCGAGGCCCTGGATCACCGCGCCGCAGGCCTGGCTGCGCGCCAGCGCGGGCGCTGCGATCTTTCCGACCGCGATCCCGGTGTGCACGTTGAGCACGCGGACATGGCCGAGCCAGGTGTCGACCTCGACCTCGATCACCTGCACCGAGCTCGGCACGCCGGCGCCGACCGCGATGTTCGAGAAGCGGCGCATCATCCAGCCGAACACCATGCCGATCAGGCCGACTTCGCGCAGCGGCGAGCGGATGCCGGGCGCGGTGTTCTTGCCGTCCTCGCCGCGCGTCTCCGTCACCGCAATGTCGGGTGAGCGCGCTATCAGCTCGCGCCAGGGCGCGTTCGAGCCGGGCGCGGGCTTTCGGGTCGCCTGTTCGAGGATCGCAGCCTTCAGTTTCCGCACCGCCTGCAGCGTCGGCGGCATCACCGAGGCGGTGACGCGGCTGCCGCCGGAGCCGGGGCCTTCGGGCAGCGACGAATCGCCGATCCGCACCTCAATGTCGCCGGGTTCGAGATCGAGCTCGCGCGCGATCGTGTCGGCCAGCACGCTGCGGGTGCCGGTACCGATATCCTGCGTCGCGGTGCTGGCGACGATCCGGCCGCCCTTGACCGCGACCTCGACCTTCACGTTGGGCTGCCAGAGATAGAGCCAGTAGCCGGTCGCCATGCCGATGCCGCGGCGATAGCGGCCGTTCTGCGCAGGCTTGCGGTTGCGCCAGAGCTCGAGCCCGGAGGCCCAGTCGTAGAGCCGCTGGCGGTTGGGATCGGGATCCCACTTCTTGCGCAAGGCGATCGGGTCGACGTTGAGCCGCAGCGCGGCCTCGTCGATCGCCTGCTCCACCGCGAACGCCATCGGCGGACCGCCGGGGCCGCGGAAGGCGGCGCCGGGCGGCAGATTGCTGATGACGTCGAAATCCGAAAGGTCCTTCGCCTCGGCCGGATAGATCAGCCGCGCCAGGCCCGCGATCGTCGAGTTGGTCGCAGCCCCCGTATCGGCATGCGCGGTGACGGAGAGTGCCTTCAAGCCGCCCTTGTCGGACGGGAGCAGCGCGACCTTCAGCTCCGCGGCCGGACGATAGCCGGCGACGGAGAGCTCTTCCTGCCGATCGTAGGCGACTCTCACAGGCGCTTTTGCCTCGCGCGCGAGCTCGATGGCGGCGATGGTCTCCACGCCCAGGCTCGCCTTCGACCCGAAGCCGCCGCCGACGTGATCGGCGATCACGCGGACCTTGTCGTGATCGAGCTTGTAGCGTTTTGCGATCTGCTCCTTCAGGTGAAACACCTGCTGGGTCGAGGCGTGCAAGGTCAGCCGGTCGCCGTCGAAGCGCGCCACCGCGGCGTGCGGCTCGAGGCATGCATGCTGCTGCGTGGCGGTGCGGAAGGTCGCTTCGACCAGCAGGCGGTTGTTGGCCTGGCGCGCCTCGTCCACCCAGTTGCGGGCCTTCTTGGCGCGGGTCGAGAACACCGCGGTCGGCCCGCGGATGTTCTGCTTCCATGGCGCCGGCCCGCCGGCCGCCTCCGAGACGTTGCCGGCCCGCTTGCGGCTCGCTTTGTCGAATACGACAGGCGCGCCATCCTTGCGCCCGGCGTCGAGCCCGACCACCGCGGGCAGCCGTTCGCTGGTCAGCTTGATCGCAGCCAGCGCGGCCAGCGCCGTCTTGCGGTCTCTGGCTGCGACCGCTGCGATCGGCTCGCCGACATAGCGCACGATCCGGTCGTCGCCGAGCAGCGACACCGCGGCGACGCCGGCGAGCGCGCGCGCCGGCGCCAGATCAAGCGCGGTGATGCGGGCATGCGCCTCGCGCGAGCGCAGGATCAGGCCTTCGAGCTGGCCGTCATGGTTGATGTCGACGGTGTATTTCGCCGCGCCCGTCACCTTGTCGCGCGCCTCGATGCGCGGCGCTGTGACGTTGTCGCCGTCGAAGCGGCCGGCGCAGGCATCCGCCACCGCACGGAAGATGCCGTCATAGGCGCCGCAGCGGCAGAGATGGCCCGACAGCGCCGCGCCGATTTCCTCGCGTGACGGCACCGCCGTTCCCTTGGTCGCGCGCCAGCGGTCGCAGAACGCGGTCGCTTCCACGATGAAGCCCGGGGTGCAGAAGCCGCATTGCAGGGCGTCATGCGCCATGAACGCCTTCTGCACCGGATGCAGCCCGGCGGCGCCGATGGCTTCGACCGTCGTCACTGCTTTGCCGGCCGCGGCGTGCGCCGGCATCAGGCAGCTTGCGACCGGCGCGCCGTCGACCAGCACCGTGCAGGCGCCGCAGACGCCGGCGCCGCACACGAGCTTGGTGCCGGTGAGCTTGAGCTGGTCGCGCACGATGTCGATCAAGAGCGCATCGGGATCATCGGGCAGCGATTCAATGCGGCCATTGATGGTCGTCGTGCTCATGGACGTCCTCCTATCTTGCTGCGTGTCGGCTTTGCCCTGATCGCCGCCTTCTTGATGAGCGGCTTCTGCGATTTCGGCGAAGATTTTTGCAAGGCGCCCGCGCAGAGCGTTCGCACCATGATCGCCATGTCCTTCAGGAACGCATCCGCCGGCTGCATCGCAGGATACTGCGACTTCGATGCGTACACGGACATTTCGACCAGCCGCGCGAATTCGGCCGGCGAGAGCTCCTGCGGCAGCGCAAGCTGATGCTTGCGCACGGTCCGCGAGATGGTGGCCACCATGCGCTCCGCATAGCGTGCGGCGTAGGTCTGGTAGAGATCGCGCGCGTGCACGAGGTGCTCGGAATACAATTCCTCGAGATGCGGCGAGCCGTCCAGCGACGCGATCATGGTCGACATCCGCGCGGTCATGCCCGCGGCAAGGATGTCGCCGAGATTGCCGCCCGCCGTCTCTGCCTCGGCAACGGCGGTCTCCTCGGCTGCGATCGCGGATTCATGCACGCGCTCGATCACGGCGCGGAACAGCGCTTCCTTGGATTCGAAATGATGATAGAGCGCCTGCCGCGTCAGGCCGGCCGCTTCGGCGACCTGCTCGATCGAGGAGCGGCGAAAGCCGTGCCGGCGGAAAACCAGCATGGTGGCATCGAGAATGCGGGTTTTCGGTCCCATTTGACGATTTTGACAAATATAGGAGAACTGTCAAATCGCGATTTGGTGAGGCGGCGCCGCGGCCTGGCGGGCGTCTCGCGCTTGTGTGAGCCGCGTCACGGATCGGCGCACGCTGCCCACGTAAAGCTTCGTCATGCAAGGGCGCCCGATCGCCCGGAGCTTGCGAGGATACGCAGATGGCCCAGGACATGACGCAGGTCTATTTCCATTGCTCGAATACGCGCGGCGTGTTGATGGACCGCCGCGGCACCTCGGTGACCAGCCTCGCCGAGGCCTGCGAGGCGGCGACCCGCATGATGCGCTCGCTGGTCGCAACGGTCAGCCTGGAAGACTGGCGCGACTGGGCCGTGCATGTCAGCGACGAGGACGGCGAGGAGATCGTGATCCTGCCCTTCGCATTCGTTCTCGGCAAACCGCACTGAGAGCGAGCCATGCCGTCGCTGCTGTCATCATGGACGCTTCTCCGCCGCGGCCTGAACGCGATCACGACCGGCTGGCAGAATTTGATCGCGCGAATGCGCGATCCCTACCGGCCCGAGCTGCACTACATGCGCGGGCCTGGCCCCAAATGGCGTGCGAAGCATCCCGTCCACGCCGCGTCAGCCGCTTGAACACCGCGATCCAATTTAGAACGATCCCAGGAGATCGCGCCGAAGGCCGAGACGCATCGTCGCAGTTCGCGGACGCTCTCGTTGCGTGATCGCAACACGATCAACGATAACTCCAACACTGGACGGGTTCTAATCGCCGCGCGACCGCGCGCATCCGTCATCGTGTTAGTGACGACAAGAATGGAGACTCCTGGAATTAGGTAGCGAAGTTGACTGCGACGACCAAATCCCTGCGGCGATGGGGCGCCGTCCACAAATGGACCAGCCTGATCTGCACCTTGTTCATGCTGCTGCTCTGCGTCACCGGCCTGCCGCTGATCTTCCACGACGAGATCGATGATCTCCTGCACAGCCAGGTCAAGCCGGCCGAGGCGCCGGCAGGCACGCCGCCGGCCAATCTGGATCATCTGCTCGCCAACGCGCTCGCACGGGCGCCGGGCAAGGTGCCTCACTTCCTGATCTGGGATCGCGACGAGCCCGGCGCGATCTGGGTCAGCGTTGGCCCGACGATCGACGCCGATCCGACCAACAACCTCCTGGTCCGGATGGATACGCATACCGGCGCCTATCTCGATTCCCCTGACGTGACCGGCCGCTTTACCTACATCATGCTGAAGCTGCACACCGACATGTTCGCGGGCCTGCCCGGCAAGCTGTTCCTTGGATTGATGGGGATCCTGTTCTGCGTCGCGATCATTTCCGGCATCGTGGTCTACGCGCCGTCGATGCGGAAGCTGCGTTTCGGCGCCTACCGCGCGCAGCGGAGGCGCGTCGTGCGCTGGCTCGACGTCCACAATCTCGCCGGCATCCTGCTGGTGGCCTGGACGCTGGTGGTCGGCTTCACCGGTGTCATCAACACCTGGGCGGACCTCGTGCTCAAGATGTGGCAATTCGGCCAGCTCGCCGAAATGACCGCGCAGTACAAGGACCGGCCGGTGCCGTCGAAGCTGACCTCGCTGAACGGGGCCGTTGAGGTTGCGAGGCATGCGGTGCCCGGAATGACGCCGAGCTTCGTCGCGTTCCCGGGAACGCTGTTCAGCAGCAAGAGCCACTACGCGGTGTTCCTGCACGGCGATACGCCGCTGACCTCGCGGCTGCTGAAGCCCGCGCTGATCGATGCGGAAACCGGCACGCTGACCGACAGTCGCGACATGCCCTGGTATGTGTCGACGCTTTACGTCTCACAGCCGCTGCATTTCGGCGATTACGGCGGCATGCCGCTCAAGATCGTCTGGGCGCTGCTCGACATCCTCACCATCTTCATCCTCGTCACCGGCGTGTATCTGTGGCTGCGCCGGCGCAAGGCGGGCGTGAGCCAGGAACGCGCCATCGCCAACGCCGCCTCCATCGACAACCCCGCGCTCACCTCGTGACATCAGCATGGTCGCACATCGTTCATTGAGCCAGATCTTCGCCGTCCCGCTCGTCATCGCGATCGTCAGCACGGTGGGATTGATCAGCGCGCTGGTCGGAGACGGCTGGTGGGATGCCGTCTCCTGGGTGGCGCTAGGTCTGCCTGTGTTGCTCTATCTGCTGTTCATCTGGCGGCGCCGGCCGAATTGATCGGGGCGGCTTGATCGACGTTCGAGCAGAATGAGGCGGCAGCTCGAGCCGGCAACGCCAGGTCGATCGAAGCGGAATATGTGCGATCGCGCGGCGTCTCTGCTGCCGAGATGCGAAGCATTTCTTGTCGTCAGTTGGTTGGCTTCCAGCAGCGGCGTGATGCGGCCGCCGGGGCTCTTGCCGCGCTTAGCAGGGCGCTTGAGGCCACCTATGGCTTTCGACCAAGGACCGTCGTTGCTGCGCGATGCTACGGAGCAACCATCGGGTAGCTCACGGGCGGCCAGCGATCTGCCCAGGGGCGCGCCGCTTCGAGCTGGTAGGCCAAGCCGAACAACGTCGCCTCCGCGCCCACGCGAGCGGCGAAGTGCGAGCCGACGGGCATGCCGTTACCGTTCCAGTACAGGGGAACGCTCATGGCTGGTGTTCCCACCGCGTTGATCAACGGCGTGAAGTCCGAGTTGTCGACGGCGCGCTCGAACAGAACGTCGAATGGCAGGTCCGTGGCGTGCTCGCCGAGAAACTTCGGCGGATGGCGTGCCACGGGCGACAGCAGCACGTCGTAGGTTTCGAAAAATGCGTCCAGGGCCCGACTGGCCTGCGTCAATTGAGCGACCGCATCTGCAATCCGATCGGGCAGGAGCGCTGCTCCTCGGCTTGCGAGTCCCAGCGTCCAGGGCTCGAAGTTCTCTGTGTTGGCCTCGCATTTGATCCATGCGCAGGTCGCTGCCACGGCGCTGGCTGCCAGCACCATCCATTCATCGAGGAAAGCCCCGATTGCTGCCGGGCCGGAAAATGGCCATGCCGTCGGCTCCACGTGATGACCCAAGCTCTCGCAAAGCTGGGCGGTGGACAGCAATGCATCGTCCACGTCGGTGACGGCGCGATTACCGCTCAAGCCTTCCCGCACCATGCCGATGCGGAGCGGCTTGTTGACCGGATCGCGCACGAAGCCCAGCGGACCGAGCTTGGTACTGGGCTCCTCCGTGAGGCTGAGCATCAGGGCGCTATCGCGCACCGATCGGGTCAGGACGTGGTTGACCGCGATGTCGGGCAAGTCGAACGGCATGGGTGGAGCGCCATCGCTGCGATTGCGGCCACGGCTGGGTTTGAGGCCGAAGACGCCGTTGTGGCACGCTGGATGACGGATCGATCCGCCTCCGTCGCTGGCATGCGCCATCGGCGTCATTCCGGCTGCGACCGCGGCTCCGGCGCCGCCCGAAGACCCGCCGGGCGAGCGCGCGAGGTCCCACGGATTGTGGGTTGGACCGAAGAGTTTGGGTTCGGTCGTGTCGATCAGAGCGAACTCCGGCGTGTTCGTGCGCCCGACCGTGACCAAGCCGACTGCCTCCAGCGCCAGCGCGTACGGGGAACTGACCGGCGGGATGAAGTTGCCTAGCGCGCGACATCCAAACGTGTTCGGCGTGCCCGCCACCGACAGTACATCCTTGATCAGAAACGGAACGCCTGCGAAAGGACCCGACAGGGCCGCGCTTGCGGATCGCTCTCGTGCTTGCGAATAGAGTTTGTGCGTGACGGCGTTGAGCGCTGGGTTAGTCGCCTCGATCCGCGCGATAGCAGCTTCGACAAGCTCGCTGGCGCTGATCTGACCAGATCGCACCAGGTCGGCCTGGGCGATAGCGTCCAGCTTGGCGAACTCGTCATTTCCGCCCGACTTGACCTCGGTCTGCGACATGCACACCCGCCTACTATTGATGCTCTCGGCAGTTCACTCTATCGGTGTGTACGAAGCAGGAGCAAGCGCGAGTATCAGCTGACGCGCTAGATCAACGCCCCCGCGCGCAGCGTCGTCTCGATCTCGCCGAGGATGCGCGCCAGCCGTTCGGCCCATGCGGTCTCGCCTGCCTGGTCGGAGATCAGGTCCTGGCGGATCTCGATGCCGGAATTCATCAGGCCGCGCTTCTCGCCATGCACGGGGATCGTGTAGTCGGTCTCGTCACTGACTGCATAGGGCTCGTTGTCACCGACCACGAGATCGCCCTCGCTGCGCAGATGCTTCAGCAGCAGCGGCGGCAGCGCCTTGTCGCGGTGATAGAGCGTGCCGATGTGCCAGGGACGCGCGATGCCGGCGTAGACCGGCGTGAAGCTGTGCAGCGACACCAGCACCGTCGGCATGCCCTGACGCGCACGTTCGTCGATGATCTCGTCGATGCGCTGGTGATAGGGATCGAAGATCTGCGCGCGGCGCATCTCGGCGGCTTCGCGCGACAGGCCTTCATTGCCCGGAACGGTGGTGGCTTCGCTGATCAGCGGGACCGCGCTTGCGACATGCGGCGGACGATTGCAGTCGATCACGAGCCGCGAGTAGCGCTGCGCGATCAGGTGCGCGCCGAGCAGGTCGGAGAGCCGGGTCGCGACGCCGGCGATGCCGATGTCCCAGGCAATGTGCCGGACGAGCTCGCTTTCAGGCAGGCCGAGGTCGCCGAGCGGGGAGGGAATCAGCCTGCCATAATGATCGCAAGTCAGAAGGAACGGCGAGCGGCCGCCAGGATTATGTTCAAGAACCGGTGAAACATCGGTGTTTGTCAGCAGAAAGAACGGGCCACCGGCGTGATTCACGGGCTTTTTCCTCAACTTTGCCTATTCAAGGGGCATGCTGGTTTGGAATCGAGCAGCATTCTCTATAGATTTCGCGGCCCAAATCACGATGATTGTTTGAAGATGCCGCTCCTGACTATCCATCACAAGACCGTTTATCGCTATGCGCGCCCGGTGGCGTTCGGCGAACACCGCATCATGCTGCGCCCCCGCGACGGCCATGATCTGCGCGTGCTCGACAGCGCACTTGTGATCGACCCGCAGCCGATGTCGCTGCGCTGGATCCACGACGTGTTCGGCAACAGCGTGGCGATCGCCACCTTCGACGAGCGCGCCGACACGCTGTCCTTTGTCTCGACCGCGACGGTGGATCACAATCCGGCCGACAGGTTCGCGCTGACGCCTGATGACGCCGCCTACTTCTATCCGTTCCTCTACGATGATGAGGAATTCCCCGACCTGCAGCAGTTCATCACGCCGCAATATGGCGACCCGAACGGCGAGCTGTCGACCTGGGCGCGGCGCTTCCTCGATGTCGAGGCGCCGACCCTGACGTTCAAGATCCTGAGCGACATGACGCATGGCATCCGTGAGGCGTTCAGCTATCGCAAGCGCTTTGAACATGGCACCCAGCATCCGCTCGATACGCTGCGGACGCAGTCCGGGACCTGCCGCGACTATGCGCTGTTCATGATCGAGGCGCTGCGCCGGCTCGGTATCGCCGCGCGCTTCGTCTCCGGCTATCTCGCGATGCCGACCGACAGCGCGCATGGCTATGTCGGCGGCGGTTCGACCCATGCCTGGGTGCAGGTCTATCTGCCGAGCGCCGGCTGGATCGAGTTCGATCCGACCAACGGCATCGTCGGCACGCGCGACCTGATCCGCGTCGCTGTCGCGCGCGATCCACGCCAGGCGATTCCGCTGCACGGCGTCTATCTCGGCCCGACCGATGCCTTTCTGGACATGGATATCGACATCAAGGTCGTGTCGGTCGGCGAGAATGCGGCGGAGCGGGAGACGGCCTGACGATGCAGATCAAGGTCGGCTTCGAGATCACCTACACGGCTCCGCAGCCGACCCCGATGGTGATCATGCTGTCGATCCATCCGTCACGCTACGCCGATATCGTCGGCACCGAGAGCCTTGCGGCCGAGCCGGATGTCCCGATCGGCCTCTATCGCGACGGCTTTGGCAATGTCTGCGGGCGTCTGGTCGCCCCTGGCGGTGGCGTCACCTTCCGCGGCAGCGCGCTGGTGCGGGATTCCGGGCTGCCCGATGTCGTCAATCCGGCGGCACAGCAGGTTCCGATCGAGCAATTGCCCGACGACATGCTGCTCTATCTGATGCCGAGCCGCTATTGCGAGACCGACAAACTGACCGACATCGCCTGGTCGCTGTTCGGCAACACGCCGCAGGGCTGGGCGCGGGTGCAGGCGATCACCGATTTCGTGCACCACCATGTGACGTTCGGCTACGAGCACGCCCATCACATGAAGTCGGCGCATGACGTCTACGAAGGCCGCGCCGGCGTCTGCCGCGACTTCGCGCATCTCGCGCTCACCTTCTGCCGCTGCATGGGCATTCCGGCGCGCTACTGCACCGGTTATCTCGGCGACATCGGCGTGCCGCCGGATCCCGCGCCGATGGATTTTTCCGGCTGGTTCGAGGTCTATCTGTCGGGCCAGTGGTACACTTTCGATGCCCGCCACAACACGCCGCGGATCGGCCGCATCCTGATGGCGACCGGCCGCGACGCCGCCGACGTCGCGCTCACCACGAGCTTCGGCCGCATGACGCTGGCGAAGTTCGTCGTGATGACCGATGAGGTGGTGGCGTGAGTTACTCCTTCGTCATTGCGAGGAGCGGTAGCGACGAAGCAATCCATCTTTGCGGCGGCATGGATTGCTTCGCTTCGCTCGCAATGACATAGAGGGCCATGACTTCCGACCTTCTCTTCGTCTACGGCACGCTGATGCGCGGCTTCGACCATCCGATGGCGAAGCTGCTCACCGGCAATGCCGAGTTCCTCGGGCCGGCGCGGTGCCGCGGCCGGCTCTATCTGGTGAAGCATTATCCGGGCCTCGTCGCGTCGGACGATCCCGCCGACATCGTGCACGGCGAATTGTTTCGCCTCCGCGAGCGCGAGGCCATGCTGCGCGAATTCGACATGTATGAGGCCTGCGGCGAAGGCTTTCCGCCGCCGACCGAATATGTCCGCGAGATGCTCAAGGTCACGCGCGCCGACGGCAGCGTGAGCGAGGCGTGGACCTATCTCTACAACTGGCCGGTCACCGAGCTGCCGCGGATCGCGTCAGGAAAGTTTCTGGAGCATTAGCACTCAGTCGCAATCCGCGTACGTCGTCATGCCCGGGCTTGGCCGTCCGAAGGACGGCGTCGCTTCCGCTCGCCTATGACCCGGGCATCCATCTCACTTCGCAAGTGTCCTTCTCTGATGGATTGCCGGGTCAAGCCCGGCAATGACCGAAGGGGGAAGTCACACTTCCCGCTCGACCCGGATGTCCACCTCGCGCTCGACATAGCTCCACTCCTCGGTCGCGCGGAGCATGCCGACCAGCTCGTCGAACAGGGCGACGTGCTCGGGCGCGAATTCGAACCAGGTCAGGAAGTCGAAGGGCATGCCGAGGTCGCGGGCGTGAAACAGCTGGCGGGCGATCGCAGGGAGGAATTTCAAGGTGCCGGCGATGTGGTGCGACTTGTCCTCGAAGATCGCGCGGCGCTCCGGCTGCGTCAGCTCCCACCACGCCGCGGATTTCCTGATCGGGATCAGCGCCGCATGCGTTGCCTCGGCGCGGCCGAGCCCGGCCTGCACGGCGGCAAGCTTCTCGCGCTCTTCCTTCTCGGTATAACGCAGATAGCTGGCGACGCCGGCGAGCCGCCAGGAGGTCTGCGCCGGCAGCAGCGGCAGCGCGATCGATTCGCTCGCAACGATCGACAGCGCCGCGACCTTCGGCAGCGTCTCGCCCTTCACCCGCGTGATGGACGTGACCTGCCAGCCGCCGCTCTGTCCGCCTCTGAATGTCGTGAACATGGCCTATCCAATCCCGGAAGCGGAGAGGGGGCAAGCTTGCCGTGCAGGCTCTCCACCGTGGATTCGGGGGTAGCCCGCTCGACCGAGCCGTGACGGACCAGGCCTGTGAATAGCCCGGAAAAGCCCCACATTGTTCGGCATGCCCGGTCGTGCCGCTATATGGCTAACCGGTTGTCCGCGATTCGTCGCCCGAGGCCAGAATCACCCTGATGCGTTTCACGCCCGAATTCCTCGATGAGCTGCGCGCCCGGCTTCCGGTCTCGGAAGTCGTGGGCCGGCGCGTCAAGCTCAAGAAGGCCGGGCGGGAGTGGAAGGGGCTGTCGCCGTTCCAGCAAGAGAAGACGCCCTCGTTCTTCGTCAACGACCAGAAGCAGGCCTGGTTCGACTTCTCGTCCGGGCTGAACGGCAACATCTTCGACTTCCTGATGAAGACCGAAGGCGTGACCTTCCCCGAGGCGGTGGAACGTCTCGCCGCGATGGCGGGTGTTCCGCTGCCGGCCGTAACGCCCGATGCGGCGCGCCACGAGCAGCATCGCCGCACCCTGCACGACGTAATGGAACTGGCGACGAAGTTCTTCGCCGACACGCTGGCCTCGCGGGGCGGCGCCAAGGCGCGCGGCTATCTCGCCGACCGCAGCATCACGCCGGCGACCCAGCTCCAGTTCCGGATGGGCTATGCGCCGCCGGACCGTTTTGCGCTGAAGGAGCATCTGGGCGCGCAGGGCATCTCGACCGAGGACATGGTGGAGGCGGGGCTGCTGGTGTCCGGCGAGGACAAGCCGGTGCCGTTCGATCGCTTCCGCGACCGCGTCATGTTCCCGATCACGGATGGGCGCGGCCGCGTCATCGCGTTCGGCGGCCGCGCGCTGGAGAAGGACGTTCCGGCCAAGTACCTGAACTCGCCGGAAACCCCGCTGTTTCACAAGGGCGACAATCTCTACAATCTGTTCACCGCGCGCCAGGCCGCGCATGACGGCGCGCAGCTGATCGTCGTCGAGGGCTATGTCGACGTCATCGCGATGGTCACCTCGGGCTTCCCCGGCGCCGTCGCGCCGCTCGGCACCGCGCTGACCGAGAACCAGCTGGCGATGCTCTGGAAGATGGTGGACGAGCCGGTCCTCTGCTTCGATGGCGACCGTGCCGGCCAGAAGGCCGCTTATCGCGCCGCCGACCTTGCCTTGCCCCAGCTCAAGCCGGGAAAGAGCCTGCGTATTGCGCTGCTACCGGAAGGGCAGGACCCCGACGATCTCGCGCGCTCCGGCGGCCGCGGCGCGATCGAGGATGTGATCGGCGCCGCGAGGCCGCTCGCCGAAATGATCTGGTCGCGCGAGATCGAGGGCGGCAATTTCGACACCCCCGAGCGCCGCGCAGCACTGGAGGCGCGGATCGGCGAGCTCACCAATGGCATCCGCGACGAGGTGGTGCGCCGCTATTACCGGCAGGATTTGCAGGAGCGGCTGCAACGCAACTTTGCCCCGGAGGGAGGGCGCGGCGGTTACGGCCGCGGCGGCTACGGCAACAGGGGCAATTTCGGCGGCGGACGCGGCGGCGAATCACCCCGCCAGTTTGCCTCCCGCGGCCCGGGTCAGGGCGGCCGGTTTGGTGCCAAGGGCGGCGGCACCCCCGGGTTTTCACGGGGCCCCTATCAGGCCGCGAGCCAGCAACTGGCCAACAGCCCGATCATGCGCGGCCAGCGCAGCGCGATTTCGAGCCGCGAGGCGCTGATCCTGCAATCCCTGATCAATCACCCCTGGCTGCTGCACGACCATCTCGAGGAGGTGGCGGCGCTGGAGCTCGCCCATCCCGAGGCCCACAAGCTGCGGGCCGCGATTATCGCCGCCTTTGCCCACGACCATCACCATTCTCCCGATGTCGAGGAGCAGGCCGAGAAGATGCGCGCCGACCTCGAAGCGGGTGGATTATCGCAGATACTTCAAAGGGTTGAGCGAGCGATCACAACCCAGGCGGTGTGGGGGGCGCAGATCGGCGCCGCGCGCGAGGATGTTTTATCGACCTGGCGTCAACTCGTTGCCTTGCATCAGAAAACCCACGCCTTACTTAGGGAAAGAAAAGATGCGGAAGCGGCTTTGGCTGAAGACTCCAGCGAGGCCAATCTGGCATGGTTGCAGGATATCCAGGCCCGGATGGCAGAAGCCGATGGGACCGAAGCCCTGATTGAAGGGTTCGGCGAATTATCGGGCCGGTTCCAGCGTAATGTCTGATAACAAAAATGCTGCGGACGGCGCTGGCCGAACCCGCAAAAAGACTCGCCAAATCCATGGTTTGGCTGCAAAAACAGGGTTAAGCGAAACTTAATAGCCTCGCGGCTATTTCAAGATGGAAACCGTCGAGACGGATCAGAGGGGTGGCGAGATTTTGCGCCGCCCTTTGTGCGTCGAGAGAGTAAATCTAGATTTCGTGCGGATGCGCGTGCGTGGCGCCATTCTGCATGACCGCGTTTCGGGAGCTTAGTGAATGGCCACCAAGGCAAAGACGCTGCAGGTTAAGGACAAGGAAAAAGACGACAAGGCAGCGGATGCTCCTGAGAAGGATGCCGCTGACGCGCCGTCGCCGTTGCTCGACCTGTCGGATGCCGCGGTGAAGAAGATGATCAAGCAGGCCAAGAAGCGCGGCTTCGTGACCTTCGATCAGCTCAACGAAGTGCTGCCCTCCGACACGACCTCGCCCGAACAGATCGAAGACATCATGTCGATGCTCTCGGACATGGGCATCAACGTCACCGAGGCGGATGACAGCGAAGGCGAGGACGAGAAGGACGACGGCGACGACGAGACCGACAACGAGCTCGTCGAGGTCACGCAGAAGGCCGTCACCGAGGTCAAGAAGTCGGAGCCCGGCGAGCGCACCGACGATCCCGTGCGCATGTATCTGCGCGAGATGGGCACGGTGGAATTGCTCTCCCGCGAGGGCGAAATCGCCATTGCAAAACGCATCGAGGCCGGCCGCGAGGCGATGATTGCGGGCCTCTGCGAAAGCCCGCTGACCTTCCAGGCCATCATCATCTGGCGCGACGAGCTCAACGAAGGAAAGATCTTCCTTCGCGACATCATCGATCTCGAAGCCACCTATGCCGGCCCCGAGTCGAAGGGCGGCATCAATCCGAACCTGATCGGCAACAACGGCGCCGAGGGCGCCGCCGCTGAAGGCAATGGCGGCGATGTGCAGGCCGGCGCGCCGGCCCATGTAGCGCCGCCCGCCGCGCCGCCGTCGCCGACCCCGTTCCGCGCCGCGCCCGCCGGTGGCGAAGCCGGCGTCGAGGAGAAGGATCCGGCCGAAGCCGCCGCCGAGTCCGACATGGACGACGACGAGTTCGAGAACCAGATGTCGCTCGCCGCCATCGAGGCCGAGCTGAAGCCGAAGGTGGTCGAGACCTTCGACAAGATCGCATCCGAGTACAAGAAGCTGCGCCGCCTGCAGGAGCAGGACATCGCCAACCAGCTGCAGAGCGAGTCGCTGTCGCCCTCGCAGGAGCGCAAGTACAAGAAGCTGAAGGACGAGATCATCGTCGAGGTGAAGTCGCTGCGCCTCAACCAGGCCCGCATCGATTCGCTGGTCGAGCAGCTCTACGACATCAACAAGAAGCTGGTCTCGTTCGAGGGCCGCCTGCTGCGCCTCGGCGACAGCCACGGCGTCGCGCGCGAGGACTTCCTGCGCAACTATCAGGGCTCGGAGCTCGATCCGCGCTGGCTTAACCGCGTCTCCAAGCTGTCGGCCAAGGGCTGGAAGAACTTCGTCCATCACGAGAAGGACCGCATCAAGGACCTGCGCCACGAGATCCAGTCGCTGGCGGCGCTCACCGGGCTCGAGATCGGCGAATTCCGCAAGATCGTGCACGGCGTGCAGAAGGGCGAGCGCGAGGCCCGTCAGGCCAAGAAGGAGATGGTGGAAGCCAACCTCCGTCTCGTGATCTCGATCGCCAAGAAGTACACCAACCGCGGCCTGCAGTTCCTCGACCTGATCCAGGAAGGCAATATCGGCCTGATGAAGGCGGTCGATAAGTTCGAATATCGCCGCGGCTACAAGTTCTCGACCTACGCCACCTGGTGGATCCGGCAAGCGATCACCCGCTCGATCGCCGACCAGGCCCGCACCATCCGCATCCCGGTGCACATGATCGAGACGATCAACAAGATCGTCCGCACCTCGCGCCAGATGCTGAACGAGATCGGCCGCGAGCCGACCCCGGAAGAGCTCGCCGAGAAGCTCGGCATGCCCTTGGAGAAGGTCCGCAAGGTCCTCAAGATCGCCAAGGAGCCGCTGTCGCTCGAAACCCCGGTCGGTGACGAAGAGGATTCGCATCTCGGCGATTTCATCGAGGACAAGAACGCGATCCTGCCGATCGACGCCGCGATCCAGTCGAACCTGCGCGAAACCACCACGCGCGTGCTGGCCTCGCTCACCCCGCGCGAGGAGCGCGTGCTGCGCATGCGCTTCGGCATCGGCATGAACACCGACCACACGCTGGAAGAAGTCGGCCAGCAATTCTCGGTGACGAGAGAGCGCATCCGCCAGATCGAAGCCAAGGCGCTGCGCAAGCTGAAGCACCCGTCACGTTCGCGGAAGCTGCGGAGCTTCCTGGACAACTAATTCGGGTCATCATGCCCGGGCTTGACCCGGGCATCCATCGAGACAAAAGCGGCGGGCCTGGGCCCGCCGTTTTCTTTTGTAGAGACCTCGCAAAATTTTCGCGTCAGCGCCCGCGGCCACCCCTCTCCCCACCCTCCCCCGCAAGGGGGGAGGGAGCCTGACGAGTGTGCTCACCTTACGTTGCACAGCGCGTCAGAGCTGCGCATCGCGAGACAACGCGTGCTTTGTGCCGGTCGCAACGTGAGGGACGTGTCAGCGGAAGGGCTCCCTCCCCCCTTGTGGGGGAGGGTTGGGGAGAGGGGTGCCGCTTGCTCCGCGGCTAGTTGCAGGCGTGAGCAGCGCGCTCGCTGTTGACGCCGCTACTTCTTCTTCGCGCCGACGCGCTCGATGGTCTTGATCTCGAGCGGCGGGCGGCCGCCCTTTTCGGCGATCTCGCGGTCCTGCTCGCGCAGGAAGGCGCGCGCCGGCTCGTCGCCGTCCAGCCCGCCCAGCAGCTCCGATGGCACGCGGCGGTTGGAGCGCTGCGAGCCGTCTTCATAGAAGACGTTGAAGAAGGCAAATTCGCCTTTGGGATTGGTCCCGGGTTTTTTCGGCATGGGCGGCTTGTCCCCGATCGGAGCGCTGCTGTCAAAGCAAATTACCTGCGGCTGGTGACGATCTGCCTTGCATGATTCGGCGGCGTAAGTCCCTTGCACAAGGCGGAGCGCGCCTTAGCCCTCGAACAGCACGAACGCCGCCCACACGCTCGCGTCTTTGGCGCCCGCGACCTTGCCGTCGCGCGCATCGCGCCGGGTCTGGCGCAGCGCATCCGAATAAGTCAGCCCCTCAGCCAGATGCTCATAAAAGCGCACGGTGAAATTGGCGGTGCCCTCGTCGGCGACCGGCCACAGCGTCAGCAGCG
This sequence comes from Bradyrhizobium sp. B120, assembly GCF_049075665.1. NCBI lineage: Bacteria > Pseudomonadati > Pseudomonadota > Alphaproteobacteria > Hyphomicrobiales > Nitrobacteraceae > Bradyrhizobium > Bradyrhizobium sp. B120. The sequence goes on from NZ_CP185242.1 coordinate 1,497,205, forward strand.
CGCGGCGCGCGCCCGCGATGCCGAGCGCGGTCGGCAGGCCGCGCAGGCCGCTGACAAAGCTCTCGTCGCCGCGGCCGGTCTCGCAGGCCGAGAGCACCAGCAGATCGAGGCCCGACAGGTCCCAGTCCATCACCTCGAAGGCATAGAGATAGCCGTCCTTCTCGTCGCGCAGCGGCCATCGGCTATCGCCGGCGCCGGAGAGCACGATGCCGCTCTGCCAGAGCGTATCGAGGCCGGACGCCGTGCTGTCGTGATAGAAACCGTGGGTCGCCAGATGCGCGATGCGGGCCTTGCCGATCGCCTCGCGCAGCACAGCTTCGCTGACGCTGCGCCCGGTCAGCATTTCGACCGGCGCGCCGCGCGCGCGGGCGAGTTTTGCGATCGCCTCGATCTCGGTCTTCGTGCCGGGCAGCGGCATCGGCCCCGGCTGGCCGTATTCGATGCCGCCGGCGAGCAGCATCGCGCCGGTCCGGTCGAGCTTTTCGCGCGCATGGATCGCGATCAGCGCGTCGGGGCTGGTCAGCATCCGGATCGTGGTGCGATCCTCCAGCAGGCCGCCGTCGGCGCCGGGCAGCAGCGAGAACGGCACGGCAAACAGGAATCCGTCCGGCACCACATAGAGCGTGGTCTTGTCCTTCAGCAAAGGTTCCAGCGGCGCGAACAGCCGGGCGCGGAGGTTCTGGAAGCGGCCTTTGCTGTCGAGCGCCCTGTCGTCGGGCGCCCTGTTGTCGCGATCCAGCACGGCGGCCTGCGTCGTGCGCAGCCGCGCGATCTCGGTCCGCACGCCGGTGTCGACCATGCGGCCGGGATCGCCGAGATCGACCACGCGGGGCTCGCTCGTTGCGGTCCCGACGATGGCGTAGAGCACGGTCGCGGACAGCGGCTCCTTGGACTGGCGATCCGCCTTCCATTGCCGCGTGATGAAATAGTTGATGACGGCTTCGTCAGGCGCGAGCAGCTGCGAGGGACGGATCGCCCCTTGCGGCAGCTTCACGCCGATCGCGTCGAGCCGCTTGTTCAGCGCCTTCTCGGCCGCGTCCTGCCGCTGCCACACGGACCTCGCCCAGTCGTCGATATTGCCCGACGAGAACAGCTCCTGCTTCTCGCCGTTGAGCCGCAGCGCCGCGCGCAGCAGCGTCGCGGTCTCCTCGTCCTTGTCCGCCATTTGGGTCTCGAGCTGGCGCAGCGCCGTGGCGTCGCCGCCGCCGAGCGTCTTCCAGCGCAGCACGGCGGCGGCAAAGGCCGGCTGTGCCACCGATGACCCGGCGGAGGTGGCGAAGCGGCCGAACGCGAACAGCAGATGGTCGGCATGGGCGCGGATCGCTTCCGCGACGGCGCGATCGCCTGATGTGCCGACCTCGCGCTTCATCCAGTCGAACATCTCGCGGTCGAGCGCGGTGAACGCGCGCACGGCGCGGTTCGGATCATCAGCGATCAGGGCTGTCGCAATGCCGAGCTTGATCTCGAAGCTGAGCGGGTGCTGCGCGGTAAAGGCGCGGGTCGAAATCGCCAGCGCCGTCTCGCGCAGCCGCATGCCCGCATCTCGTTCGCCGCGCTGCTCGCGTCGGCCTGCCGCCAGCACCGCGGCCTTGATGCGCAGGAAGTCCGCGAAATTTTCCTCATTGGCAACGATCGCCTCCAGCCGCTCCAGGTCGGCCGGCGACATCGCGGCATCGCCTGTGGCGAGCATGTCGGTGTAGAACAGCCAGGCATCGGCCTGGCCGGCGAAGCTCGGATCCTTCGGCGCAAGCACGGTCGCGATCGCGCGATGCCGGCGGAAATAGCGGCGGGCATCGTCGAAGCGGCCGAGATTGAGAAAATCCTGTCCGGCGTTGTTGACCGTCACCAGCGTGTTGAGATGGTTCTCGCCGTAATGCTTGGCGCGCTTCTCGATCGCGAACAGATCGAGCTCGAGCGCCTTTGCCGGCGCGCCGATCTCGCGCAGCATGTCGGCATAGTTGTTGGCGAGCTTCCAGGTGGTGCGATGGTCGGGCCCCAACGCCTTCTCGGAAAGCTCGAAATTGTGCCGGCCCAAATTCGTCGCTGACGCCGCCGAGCCGTTGGCCGACAGCGCGACTGCGAGCTTGTCATTGGCGATCAGCGATTCCTCGGAGCCTTCGCCCCAATAGGCGTTGAAGGCCGCGATCGCCTTCATGTAGAGCGGGACGGCTTCCGCGATCCTGGCGTGGTCGGATATGAGAATCGCGTACATCAGGAGCACGTCGGCATTGCCGGGCGGCGATTGCGCCGCCGCCTTGCCCTTGAACGCGCGGACGAACAGTTTTTCGGCCAGATCGTCGCGCTTGACCGCGCGCAGCGCGGCGGTCGCGTCGAAATACTGTTCCATGACGAATTGCGCGTCGTCGAGCTTGTCTGCCGCATCCAGTGCTGCGAGCAGCTGTGCATAGCCGGCGTCGAACTTGCCGCCGCGCGTCAGCGCGATGGCGTTCTTCATCTGCGCGCCGATCGCCTGTGTGCCGCCGGCGCCTTGCGCCGGCGTGCGCTTGGCCGGGGAGTTCTGTGCTGCGGCGGTATCGATCGGTCCGATCAGAACAGCGCCGAACACGAGGATGATACAGAGCGATGCGGCTATCCTGCGCGCGCGTGCGAGACCCCCGGCAACCTTCATCAGCAGTACATCCTCATTCCAAAACCCGTCACCGGATGGCGCCCCCGCATGACGGTGTCGTTGCAGCCAGCGTGCTTGGCTCTAACCGCGCGCCTTTGCACGAACAAGACACGGCTGGCGACCGCACGCCGGCGTGCCGCGCTGTGCTCCTCTTGGTCGCGGCAGGCGGCTGCGCCGTTCACGCATCGCGCCCCGAAATGCCGCCGTGCAGTGTGGCGCTCGCTGTCGTGCGCCGCCCCTTGTATGCCACCAGAATGATCCAGTCGTCGGATGATGTTACCGCTCGCGTGTGGGCTGGGCCTGCCCTTCGCGGGCGCCGCGCCGTGACGAACGACAGCCGTCGCAGTTTCCCGGCGGCCGCCTTTCGCTTCGGAATAGAAACGCGCGCGGGTCTAAAGCGGCGGCTTTTTCTGACCATCGTCACTTGCACCGTCCCGCCCGATTCGCGTATGAGGCGCATCCTTCCTTTTCTGCAACTTTTCCTTTGATCGAAGGCGCCCCGCCGATGTCCAACGTCACCCTCGACGCCAACAAGGCGCTGGTGCTCGCGCATTACGACGCCGTGGCCAATCGGCTCGATCCTGATGCGATCCGCGCGCAGCTGGCGTCCGACTTCTTCGACCATGCCGCCGGCAAGCGGATGAGCGTGGAGGAGGTGATCGCGCATGCGACGGCCATGCACGAGACCTTTGCCGATCTGTCGGCGGTGGCGGAATGCCTGGTGGCCGAGCGCGACATCGTCGCCGGCCGCTTCGTCTGGCGCGGCCGGCACCGCAGCCCGTGGCGCGGCATTGCCCCGACCGGCCGCCACGTCGAATTCCGCGGGATGACGTTCTGGCGGATTCACGATGGCAAGATCTCCGAGCGCTGGGCGGAGATCGATTTCGTCGATCTGGAGCGGCAGCTCAAGGACTGAGCTTCCGCCGCACTCTCCTTGTGCTGTTCCGATACACCACGGCCGGTTCGACCACCGCGGGCCGCCGATCGGCGGCTTCCGCGCGCCAGGATTTCGTGCTCCGGTTGTCTTGACCAAAGGTTGTTATTGGATGAGAATGAACCTTTGAATTGCTCGACGATATTTGGAAGCGAGCATGGACATCGATTATTCCAAGACCTGTTTTGTGCCCATGCTGCTGGAGCCGATGTTGTCCTGAAATAATTCGCGCGTTGCTCGAGGGTATTTGCGATGGCCATGTTGGACACGATTGCGAACCGCCATGCGCAGTGGTCAGAGACCGCAAACCAGCTGAAATCGACCATCGACCGGGCGCGCTGGTCGGTGTTCGCCCTGTCGTCGCTCGGTGCGGTCCTGGCCGCCGTGGCCAGCCAGCTGCCGGACAACACGACCGCGCCGCGCACCACGGTTGCGATCGCAGGCGCCGTGAGCCTCGCCATCGCGACCTTCTTCACCCAACGTCTGCTCGGCGCCGATCGCATCTCGTCCTGGGTGCGTGCGCGCGCGATCTCGGAGCGCCTCAAGCGCGAGGCCTATCGCTTTGCCGCCAGCGCAGCCCCCTATGACGACGCGGCCAAGGCGGACGCCTTGCTCGACGACGAGGGTCGAAAGATCGAGGCCGATGGTGAGGACCTGTTGCCGCAGCTGGTCCAGGCCGCGGGGCAGGGGTCGCTGCCCCGCCAGGGTCTGCAACAGCAGCAATACATCACGCAGCGCGTGCAGGGGCATATCGGCTGGTTCACGAAGCGGGCTGCCCGCTATCAGGTCATCGCATCGCGCCTGCGGCACGTCGAGTTCGCGCTCGCGGCACTGGCAACCCTGCTTACCGCGGTTGCCGGCGTGGAAGCCAAGCCTGTGATAGCCGGTGTTCCGTTCGACATGGTCGCCTTCACGGCCGTGCTGACCACGCTCGGCGGCGCCGTGCTCGCCCATGTCGAAGCCTCGCGCTACGATTTCCTGGTCACCACCTATCGTGCCACGGCGCGGCGGCTCGAGGACTGCACCAATCGGCCGCGCCCGTCATGGTCGGACTTCGTCAACGAATGCGAGAACATCCTTGCGACCGAGAACATGTCCTGGATCGCCAAGTTCACCGGCAAGCCCGGGACGACGTCGAGCCCGTGAGAGTTCACGCGTGCGGTTTGAGCAAAATCTGCACAACTCCGCCGCGCTGCGACCGTGATCCACGGCCATCGTCCGCGGTGTGCATCACAAGCTGACACCAACCAAGCCGATCGCGAGCGCCGCGGCCAACTGGCCGCCGCTGCGCCGCTTCATCGCCGACGAGCATCGCCTCGGCCTGTTGATGGCGCAGCGCCGCTGGACTGCGGCGGTCTACGAATTCCTGCGCTTCGGCGTGAAGCAGGCCTGGGCCTGCCTGTTCGGCGGCATCGCGGTGGCGCTGATGATCGGCACCTGGCGCTTTTATCCGCCGGACGCGGCGCTGTCGCGCTACGACTTCCTGTTTCTCTGCATGCTCGCCGTCCAGGCCGCGTTGCTCGCCGGGAGGCTCGAGACATGGGAGGAGGCCAAGGTCATTCTGATCTACCATGTCGTCGGCACGGCGATGGAGCTGTTCAAGACACACGTCGGTTCCTGGATCTATCCGGAGCCCAGCATTTTCCATATCGGCGGCGTGCCGCTGTTCTCGGGGTTCATGTATTCCTGCATCGGCAGCTACATCTGCCGCTGCTGGCGGCTGTTCGATTTCCGCTTCTCGCACCACCCGCGCCGTCTCGCTCTGATCGCCCTCAGCGTCGCGATCTACATCAACTTCTTCAGCCACCATTACATCATCGACCTGCGCTGGCTGCTGTTCGCCTGGGCGATCTGGCTGTTCGGCCGCACCAGCGTCTATTTCAAGGTCTGGACCCGCTATCGCGCGATGCCGCTGCTGCTCGGCCTCGTGCTGGTGTCGCTGTTCATCTGGTTCACCGAGAACATCGGCACCTTCACCAAAACCTGGCTCTACCCCTCGCAGCGGCTCGGCTGGTCGATGGTCTCGATCGACAAGCTCGGCTCCTGGTTCCTGCTCCTGATCATCAGCTACACGCTGGTCAGCCTGGTGAATGCGCCGCTGAAGTGGAGGGGCGACAATGCGGCTGCCGGCGTGCGCCGGCGGGACGCCGAGACTGCCGGTCGAGTGTCTGTGCCGACGCTTTGACTGCCTCGTTTGCTCCGTGGCATGATCGGCCATTCGAAGCAGGAGGGATTGTTGCATGCTCAGGTGTCGTTTGGCGGTTGTATTCGGCGCCTTGCTGCTTGCCACCCCCTCTTATGCCGCCCGCTGCGGCGGCAGTTTCCCCGCCTTCGTCCAGTCGTTCTCGCAGGAGGCGGCCGCGGCCGGCATCCAGCAGGATGTGATCTCGCAGGCGCTCGGCGGCGTGCAGCAGGACGGCGGGGTGCTCGCCTTCGACCGGCGGCAGCGCTACACCTTCAACAAGACGTTTGAGCAATATGTCGCAACCCGCGTCGGCTCCGGGCGCATCAATGGCGGCCGCGCCATGCTGCAGCGGCACGCCGCGCTGCTCTCGAAGATCGAGCAGCAATACGGCGTGCCGCGCCAGATCCTGGTCGCGATCTGGGGACTGGAGACCGATTTCGGCAAGGGCGACATGGGCAAGCTGCCGGTGTTCCGCGTGCTCACGACGCTGGCGCATGATTGCCGCCGCACCGAGCTGTTCCAGGGCGAACTGCTCGCCGCGCTCAAGATCCTGCAACGCGGCGATCTCCGCCTCAACGACATGATCGGCGCCTATGCCGGCGAGATCGGCCAGACACAATTCCTGCCGTCGTCCTACATCAAGTATGGCGTCGATTTCGACGGCGACGGTCATGTCGATTTGCGCCATTCGGTGCCCGACGTGCTGGCCTCGACCGCGAACCTGCTGCATACCAGCGGCTTCAAGATGGGCGCGCCCTACGGCGAAGGCACCGCCAACTTCGAGGCGATGCGCGAGTGGAACAGGGCGGTGATCTATCGCAAGACCATCGGGTACTTTGCCGATCAGCTGGTGGGGCGGTGACCAGCAAGGCGCGCGGCCGCCATCCCCACCACTGTCATTCCGGGGCGCGCCTCTTGGCGCGAGCCCGGAATCCATCAGGCCGCATAACGTGTTGAGAAATGGATTCCGGGCTCTCGCTTCGCGAGCCCCGGAATGACGGGTTGAGAGTGCGGAGCACCCATGGAAACCATCGGCAGCCAAAAGATCTGGTCGTTCTTCGACCGCCGCGGATGCCAGATCGCGAAGAACGCGGCGGTGCGGGAGGGGCCGGGGCATCGCGTCGGCTCCTATCTCGAGCTCGCGACCAAGATCGCCGAGCTGCAATTTCTCAACCGCGATCATGTGCTGCTGTTTCGCGGCCAGGGCGCCGATTTCAGGAACGTCAAGCGCAACTCGTCGCTGAAGCCGACGCTGTTCCGGGCCGGCCGCGGCAATCCCGACCGCGCGACGCTGGCGTCGCGGTTCGCGGCGCTGGCCCGCGCCGAGCAGATCCTGATTGCGGACTACGCGAAAGCAAAACTGCTCGGACTGGAGCGGCTGAAACGGCATCGCATCCTGCGCTGGTCGATCCTGCAGCATTACGAGGTCTGCACCACGCCGCTGCTCGACGTCACCCATTCGATCCGGATCGCGGCGTCGTTTGCCTCGCTGGCGGAGACCGGCACCGCCTTTCTCTATGTGCTCGGCGTGCCGAACCTCAGCGGCGCGATCACCGCGAGCGCCGAGGCCGGCCTGCAGATCGTGCGGCTCTCCAGCGTCTGTCCGCCGGCGGCGGTGCGGCCGCATATCCAGGAGGGTTATCTGCTCGGCGAATATCCTGAAGTATCCGGCACCGACGAGAGAGAAAACTATTTCCCCTACGAGATGGATTTCGGCCGGCGGCTGGTCGCAAAATTCTCGTTCGCGCCGGCGGCGTTCTGGAAGAACGACAATTTCCCGCAGGTGGCGCGAAGCGCGCTCTATCCGTCGGAGCGAAGCGATCCGCTGTTTCGGCTGGCGCTTGGGGTGAAGAAGCAGCTGGGGTGATCAGGCTTCGCGGAGCGCTTGGTGACACACCGCTCGCGCAACATCTTCAGTGTCGTCCCGGGCTTGACCCGGGACCCATAACCACAAATGCCCGTAATGTCCGACGCTGGAGCCGCAGCGTGCTCAACAACCCGGTCCTGTGGTTATGGGTCCCTGCTTTCGCAGGGACGACGACGGGGTGTGCGGGGCCTGCGCGCCGCCGCACATTCAACCGGCCCTCGCCGCCTCGCGCGCCAGCCGGCGCGCCGCCGTCTTCTCCATCATCCGCTGCATCACCTTCCAGTAGGTTGCAGGACGGAAGCGTTGCAGCAGGTCCATGAAGCGGGCGTCCTTGCCGATCAGGATGCGCGGCTGGTTCTTCTCGATGCCGGCGATGATGCGCTGCGCGGCTGCAGCCGGCGTGGTCCTAGCCAGCGCGTCGAAACGCTCGATCGCCTCGGAGCGGCGGGCATTGTCGGTGATGCCGGCGCCGGTGCGCGAGTTGCGCGCGATGTTGGTGGCGACGCCGCCGGGATGCACGACGGAGAGGCGCACCGGGCTGCCTGCCACCGCAAGCTCGTGGCGCAGGCTTTCCGAGAAGCCGCGCACCGCGAACTTGGCCGCGCAGTAAGCGCTCTGGCCGGGCGGCGCGAGGATGCCGAAGATCGAGGAGATGTTGACGATATGCGCCTCGCGCTGCCGTGAAAGCAGCGGCAGGAAGGCGCGGCTGCCATGCACCACGGCCCAGAAATTGATGTTGAACAGCCACTCCATCTGCGCCTGCTCGATCTCCTCGAACTGGCCGAGCAGCGCGACGCCGGCATTGTTGACGACGATGTTGAGCCCGGGATGGGCGGCGCCGGCGGCTTCGGCAAACGCCGTGATCTGCCCGGGCTCGCTGACATCGAGGCGATGCACCGTGACCTTGCGCGGGCTCGCCTTGGCGATCTCGGCGGCGGCGGCCTGCAGGCCGGCCTCGTCGCGGTCGGCGATCGCCAGGTCGCAACCGCGCAGCGCCAGTTCATGCGCGAGCGCGCGGCCGATGCCGCTGGCGGCCCCGGTTACGGCGGCGGCAGATCCAGAGATCGCGGTCATGTCAGGTCAGCTCCATCTCAACGAGGGGTGGGAGCCGTGAGGAACACGGCGGGTTTCCCCACTTTTCTCAGATTGGAACCGAACTATCCAGCGCCCAGGTGTTTGACCCTCGTCACACTTCTCAAACCGAGGCATTCCAAGGGAGGCCCAGCCATGGGACAATCGAGACCCTGTCGTGCGAAGGCCCTGGTTGTCGAAGACGACCCGATGCAGCGCGAGATGATCGAATTGCTGCTTGCGGAGAGCGAGTTCGAGGTCATCTCCTGCGAGAGCGCGGAGGCCGCAGAATTGGTGCTGCGGAGCAACGGCGACAGCATCGTGCTGATGTTGACCGATGTCGAGTTGGCCGGAAACATGACCGGCGTCGAGCTCGCTTATGTCGCGAAGAAATACAGCCCCGATCTCGATGTGATCGTGACCTCGGGCAAACCGCTCCGGCAGCGCCTGCCTGACGGCACCCTGTTCTGGTCCAAGCCCTGGGCGCCGCTGGACGTCATCCGGGTCGCCGAGATGAAGGCGTCGGAGCTGTCGGGCAGCGGGTCGCGGAGGTCCTAACGAGAGCAGATCCTGACAAGACCGGGGTCGTCCTCCATAACGGAGTTGTCAGCGCTGGCGAGGGGCCGGCCGGCCGCTGGCTGCTTCCGCCCTGGGGGCGGGACGTGATATTGGCGGCTGATGTCCCTGGGGATTTTGAAATGACCTGGTCCTTCCTGCTGACCACCCTGATCGTGGTCGCCTCGCCCGGCACCGGCGTGCTCTATACCCTGGCGGTGGCGCTGACCCGGGGCTCGCGCGCCAGTGTGGCGGCGGCGTTCGGCTGCACGCTCGGGATCGTGCCGCAGATGATCGCGGCGATGCTCGGCCTTGCCGCCATCCTGCACACCAGCGCGATGGCGTTCGCGGCGCTGAAATGGGGCGGCGTGGTCTATCTGCTCTATATGGCCTGGCAGGCGCTGCGCGAGCGCGGCGCGCTCGCCGTCGACACCGAGATCAAGCCGCGCTCGAGCGGGCGCGTGATCGTGACCGCCATCCTGATCAACATCCTCAATCCAAAGCTGTCGATCTTCTTCCTGGCCTTCCTGCCGCAGTTCATCGCCGTCGACGATCCGCACCCGCTGGCGCGGATGGTCGAGCTGAGCGGCGTGTTCATGGCGATGACCTTTGCGGTGTTCGCGGTCTACGGGCTGTTCGCAGCGTCGGTGCGGGACCGCGTCATCACCCGGCCGAAGGTGATGGCCTGGCTGCGGCGCAGCTTTGCCGCGGGCTTTGCCCTGCTCGGCGCCAAGCTCGCCTTCGCGGAGCGTTGAGGTCGCATTGCCTCGCGCCTTGCGGCAGGCATTAAAAAAGCAGGCCTTGCGCCTGCTGCCTTGCGTCCCTGCCTGGATAGTCCGGATCGGGTGCCCGGGCAGGGCAGGAGCCGCTACCCGGGCGAGAAAATTGGTTACTTCTTGGCGGCCTTCTTCTTGGTGGCCTTTTTCGCCTTCGCCTTCTTCGCCTTCTTCGCTTTCTTAGCCATAGTATCCTCTCAGGGTTTAATGGATTGAACGCGACTCCGAGGCATGCTTGGCGGAGGGCCAGCCTCGCAACATCCTCAGTATCAAACTCAGCAGATTCGGAGGCTGCTGCCGCGTGCTGTCACCGCGCTGTCATCGTGTTATCCACAGCTGTTACGTGTTTTCGCCAGTTTTTCGCCAGTGTGCGCGTGTCACGCGTCGCGGCGGCGTCGCATCCGTCATGCTTAACGATGCGCAAACGGCCGGTTCGGGAATCTTCATCAATTCAAAACCACAGCGCGGATTGGCGCGTAGCGGGTGAGAGTCCGTTAAGCGGCGCGGCCGCATCCTGTCCCTAAGGCAACGGGGATTGCCATTGGGAGAAAACGCCTCAAGGGGCGGACGGTCATTTCAGAAGAGGCGAGGCCGATACGGGCCTCGAACAGGGGCGATGTTGAGCGTTCCGACGCTTTGGACGGTATTCGTTATCAATTTTCTCGCGCTCGGCCTGATCTGGGCCTATGTCGCGCGCAGCTATCCGGCTTTCGGCGCGGCGCGGTTCTGGACCGCGTCCACCTTCGTCGCGTCCGCCGGCGCCGCCTGCGCCATGCTCCGCGTCATGATGACGGACTCGCTGCTGCCGCTGCTCGCGGCAGGGACGCTGATGGTGTTCGCCGCCGGCCTTGCCGCGATGGGCATCGAGCGCTTCTACGGCAAGCCGGTCGGCTGGCGCAGCACCGCGCTGTCCACCGCATTCGCCTTTGTCGGCCTCGGTGTCTTCATCTTTGGCTATGACAGCATGCCGATGCGCATCCTGGTCTACACCATAGCGCAGGTCATGCCGCTGGCGTTGACGTTGAAGCTGTTGCTGTCACCCGAGAACGGCCGCGTCAACCCGGGCGCGCGGCTTGCCGGCATCGTCGCTTCCGTGCTGATCGGGATTTATGCGCTGCGCCTCGTCGGCGCCGTGCTCGAGCCTGGCGAGTTCACCTTCGTTCGCTTCAATGCGAGCCAGTCGCTGGTGATCCTGCTGATGGTATTCCTGTCGATGGCGCTCAATTTCGGCTTCCTGCTGATGGCGATCGACCGGCTGCGCAACGAGGTCGCCGACCTCGCGCTGCTCGACGATCTCACCGGCGTCGGCAACCGCCGCCATCTGTTGCAGCGGCTGACCGAGGAATGCGCGCGCTCCGAGCGCAACGGCGAGGCCTTCGCGCTGCTGGTGATCGACCTCGACGGCTTCAAAGGCATCAACGACACCCATGGCCACGCCGCCGGCGACGCCTGCCTGCAGCACTTCACGCTGATGGCGCAGACGAGGCTCCGCCCGGGCGACATGCTGGCCCGCACCGGCGGCGACGAGTTCTGCATCGTGCTGCCGTCCTCGACCCTGCGCGAGGGCGCCATGATCGCCCGCCGCGTGCTGGAGGTTTGCCGCGCCGACGCCGAGCAGTGCACCGGCAATGATATTCCGATCGCGGTCTCGATCGGCGTCGCGCAATGGACCCGCGAGATCGGCCAGCATCCCGACCGCCTGGTCGCCGCCGCCGACCATGCACTCTACGACGCCAAGAAGGGCGGCAAGAACGGCTATGCGACCTATGAGCCGAAGCTGCCGCCCGAGATGGTCGCTCTCGTGGAGGAGACCCTGCGCAAGCGCGCCTGAGCGTGCTAACTGGGGGCGATACTGGATATTTCCCTAATGATGCCCCGCCTGCTCGCCGTAATCTTTGCGCTCTTGCTGTCCTCCGCCGCATCGGCCGAAACTGATCTCGCTGTCATCGCGCGATCACAGGGCACGCCCGAGATTCCCGGCTTGAAGATGGTCTGGCTGTCGCCCTGGGGCGACGTCGCCAAATCGCATCCCTGGCGCAACATCATCGTGCACCAGACCGAAGGCCCGGCCGGCTCGGCACGAAATGGCGCCGCCGAGCAGCACAAGAACCCGACCCGCCGCGGCGTGATGGTTTGGGTCGAGACCGACGGCACGGTCTATTGGGCGGTCGCCGACAATCTGGTCCCGACCCACACCGACGGCGCCGACCGCAACGACAACAAGTATGTCGACAACAGCAAGACCTATCGCCAGGTGAACAAGGACACCTCGATCGGCGTCGAGTTTGCCGGCAATTATCCCGACGTCACGAAGGGCCCGACCGACGCGCAGATCACCGCATGGCGGGTATTGGTGAAGGTGCTGCGCGCGCGTTACGGCATTCCGCTCGACCACGTCTACGCCCACAACTGGATCGACTTCAAGGACGCCCGCTATTGCGAAGGCTGCGCGCTCGCGACCATGGCGCGAGAGTGGGGCGAGTAGGGCGGGTACGCGTCATGCTCGGCCCAGCAAACAGCTGTCATCGCCCGGCTTGCCGCCTCCGCTAAAGCTACGGCGCGCCGAGAGCGAAAGCCTCGGCGAAGCCTTGGCGTAGCCGGGACCGGGCGATCCAGTATCCCAGAGACGCCAGTGCTTGAGCCGAAAGGCCGCGGCTTCTCCCGGCGTCGTCCCTGCGAAAGCAGGGACGACGATGAGGATGGTTCTCGCACGATACCACGCACCGTCATTGCGTACGTCATCTCGGTGTCATCGCCCGGCTCGACGCCGCCGTGTACCGGGTTCCCCGTTTTCGCTGAGCCATTCCAAACAAGCGCTCGCGTTAACGACGCTTGGCGATTTCCAGCCTGAGTGAAATCGCTTCGAAGCTTGTTAAAATTTGCTGGGTACCTGTTCGAAGCACAGGGATCGGGGGAAAGACATGGCTAAGCGGGCGAAACGTAGGAAGACTGAGGCGCTCGCGTTACCGGTGGCGGGAAGAGTTGCAATTGGCGCCGTGGCGGCGGTCGCATTGGGGTACGGTTTGCTGTGGCGGCCGGCGAGCGTTCAACCGATACGGAAGCAGGCCGCGCACCAGGTCCCGGCGCCGTCTAGTCCTGCGCCATCGACTCCTGTTCACGTAGCGGCGCCGGTTCAGGCTCCCGCGCCAGCTCCGGTTCCAATCCCGGTCCCAGCGCCCGCGCCCCGGATCGAAACACCAAAAGCCGCCGACGCTCCCGGAAGATTTGTTCGGCAGGTGGTCGACTACGCCAGTCACCAGACGCCGGGCACCGTCGTCATCGATACCGGAAACACATTCCTTTACCTTGTTCTGAACGACGGACAGGCGATGCGCTACGGCATCGGTGTCGGCCGCGAAGGTTTCACATGGTCCGGTGAACAGACCGTGGCCCGCAAGACAGAATGGCCGGACTGGCGTCCGCCGGCAGAGATGATTTCGCGCCAGCCTTATCTGCCGCGGTTCATGGCAGGCGGTCCCGGCAATCCGCTCGGCGCCCGGGCGATGTATCTGGGCGATACCGAATATCGAATTCACGGCACCAACAAGCCCGACACGATTGGGAAGCGGGTTTCGTCCGGCTGTATCCGGCTGACCAATGAGGACGTCATGGACCTCTACGATCGCGTGAAGGTCGGAGCGAAAGTGATCGTGCTCCCGGCACAAGCTGCCCATCGACCATCCCAGGGAGCGCCGCCCGACGCCGCCGTCTCAACGCAGGACCCGGCGTCGCTCTCGAACCGGCCCTCGGCAACGAACCTGCAGTTGCTGTCACCTCGACCGAAGATGGCCGATGCCCAGTAGTTCAATCCGAGCATCATGCCAAAAACCAGTTTCGTAGGATGGGTGGAGCGAAAGCAGGCGTCCCGGACTTTATTGAGTAGGCGTGCTTCCGGCTCCGCTGCCGCGCCATGGCCGCGAGCGCAGAGCCCTTGCGATAGCTGGCATCCTTACCCGTACATCCGCAAGCCATCGCTGGTTTCTTCTGCGTGCAGATGGATGATTGCCTTGCTACCAGAGCTTGATCTACAACCGCGTTGCTCGCAACGGGGGGCTTGCAATGTGGTGGAGGGTTATCGCGTTTGTTTACGCGCTTGGTTACTTGTGGGCTTTCTTTGATGCCGCGCGTGACGAGACGGCATTTCGTCTGATCACGACAGCAGTACTGCTCCCCGCGCTCGTGAGTCTGTTTTTGCTGGCCTTCAACACGCATCTTCTTCCGAAACTGTTTTGGAGAATCTACGCCATCGTATTCGTGGCGTACTGGGCGGTCCCATTGGTCTTGGGCGCGAAGACGCTGATCAACGCAAGCGGCATTCTGACTTACGCGATAATCATCGCGGTCTGCGTGGTTTTCACATTGCCTGTAGTGCGGAGCTTGTGGTGGCTTTCCTTCGCGCACACTGAACCCGGCTCGGAGCACCTTGGTGACCCGGCCGCCCGCTAGATCGGCGTCTGGTCCGCTTTCAGATCGAGTGAATGGAAGAACAGCCACCTAGCGGCGTTCGGCCAGCAACAAAAAAGCCGGCGTTGCCGCCGGCTTTCGTGTCTGTTGGCTTGCCGCGCGTCGCCAGCCCCCGTTTGACATGCCCTAAATTTAGAGTTACATTGTGTAACATGAAATTGGGGGCGACACGATGTCTCCGCGAGCCTATCGCCAGTCGGCGCGCGCCAATGCGGTTCAGGACACCGAGCAGCAGATCGTCGGTGCCTTGAACGCGCTCCTCGCAGAGCGCTGGTTCGACGAGATCACGCTCGACGACATCGCCGCCGCGGCCGGCACCACCCGCCAAACCGTGATACGGCGGTTCGGCAGCAAGACCGGCGTGCTCAGCGCCATGGCGGCCCAGATGGATGTCTCGATCCAGTCCCAACGCTGGAGCACGCCGGCGCAAAGCGTGGCGGAGATCGTCACGCTCCTGATCGACGATTACGAACGCACCGGCGACATCATCGTGCGAACGCTCGGGCAGGAAGCGCGCATTCCAGAGTTCGCCGCCGTCCTCGACCGCGGACGCAAAGGTCATCGCGAGTGGATCAAGGGCATGTTCAAGGCCTGGCTCGACAAGCTCGACAGCCAGGCCCGCGGCGATCGGCTCGCGCAGTTGCTGGTGCAGACCGATGTCTGGATCTGGCATCTGCTGCGCAGGGCGCAAGGACATTCAGCGGCGGAGACACACCGGCTCATGACGCAGGCGATCGAGCGCCTGCTGCGTGAGGATGCGACGACTGATCCGGTCTCTATCGAGAAAGGACCAAGGCAATGATCAAGACGACAGATGTGGCGCCGCATCTGCGCATCTTGGCGGCCTGCTGGGAAGGCGGCGGCAACGTGCCGCCGACGCTCGCGGCCGTCCGAGCCCTCGCGGGCCGAGGCCACGACGTGCGCCTGATCGCCGACGACACGATGCGCGTGGAGGCGATCGAGGCGAGGGCTCGATTCCTGCCATGGAAGCGCGCCCCGAACCGTCCAGATCGCTCGCCTGAGAGCTGCTTTGTGCGTGATTGGGAAACCACCGATCCCCTGGCCGGCTTCCAAAGAGGGTGCGAGCGGGTCTTCGTCGGACCAGCGCAATCCTATGCCGAGGATATTCTCGAAGCACTGGCAACGGAGCCGTCCGACATCCTTCTCGGCTCGGATATGCTGTTCGGCAGCATGCTTGCCGGCGAAGTTGCGAAAGTTCCGACAGCCCTGCTCGCAAGCAACATCTCGCTCTGGCCGCTCCCGGGACATCCGCCGTTCGGTCCGGGCTTTCAGCCCGCCCGGTCGGCGGCCGACAGCGCGCGCGACGCCGAGGTTTCGGCAACGGCCGAGCAATTATGGGACGGTTTCCTGCCTCGGCTCAACGCCGCCCGTGCTCATTTCGGCCTTGCGCCGCTGGCCCATGTCCACGAACAGCCCTTGAGCGCCGGCCGCCATCTCCTTGCCACCAGCAGCAGCTTCGACTTTCCCACCGAGCGCCTGCCAGACCGTGTGCGCTATGTGGGGCCGCTGCTGGAGATGCCGAGCTGGGCCCGCGAACGCTGGACGAGCCGACCTGCGCGCGAGATACGGCCACTCGTGCTCGTATCGTTCAGCACCACCAATCAGGGGCAGGCCGATGTGCTCCAGCGAGTGATATCCGGCTTGGCCGGGGAGCCGGTCGAGGTGGTCGTCACCCTCGGCAAAGCACTCGAGGGGCTTCGGCTTCAGTCGTCGGCGAATGTCACAATTCTTCCCAATGCAGCGCATGACGACATCCTGGCCAAAGCCCGCGCCGTCGTCACCCATGGCGGGCACGGCACGGTCATACGATCGCTGAGCCACGGCGTCCCCCTCGTCGTTCTCCCGATGGGGCGCGATCAGAACGACAACGCCGCGCGCGTGGACTATCACGGTGCGGGCCTGCGCCTCGATCCTTCAGTGCCTCCGCAAGTGGTCGGCGAGGCCGTGCGGCGCGTCGTTTCAGAACCGCGCTTCGCCGAGCGGGCGGTGGCGCTTGGGCGCGCCATTGCCGAGGAAGGTCCGGGGCCTGCACGGCTCGTCGCAGAAATCGAGGACTTCGCACGGAGGTCTTCCCAAAGAGCTCGATCCGCCGCGTGACTGGCACCCGCTGCTCGCGGCAGGCCCCGAAACACGGCATCGAAAACCTCGAGAACGGTTCATCGAAAGGAGACCGAAGGATGACGCACGTCTCTTCTAGCGAAAGTGGAATGACCCTGACGTCTGGCCAACTGGACGCCTATCTCGCAAGGATCGGGGTCGGTCGCCCGGTTTCTCTCGACGTCGCCAGCCTGTCGGAACTGCACCGCGCCCATGCCATGGCTTTCACCTGGGAGGCGCTGGATGCTTTCATGGGATGGCCGTCCTCGATCGCGCCGGCCGCCGCCTTCGCAAAAATGGTGGAGGGCAAGCGTGGTGGCTGGTGCTACGAGATGAACGGCCTGTTCGGCGCGGCACTCGCCGCGCTCGGCTTCCGCGTGACCCGCCTGTGCGGCGGCGTCAATCGTGAAACGCTGGGCGACATCGTCATGGGCAACCATCTGACCCTGCGTGTCGATCTCGACCGCGCGTACCTTGCCGACGTCGGTGTGTCCGACGCCATCGTGGAACCTGTACCCCTTGCAGTCGGACCGATCAGCCAACGTGGTTTCGATTTTTCGATCGTGCCGACCGACGATGGCTGGCTGCGTTTCAGGAACCACGCGCGCGGCATGGCGCACAGTTTCGATTTCCAGCCTGATCACAGCGACGAGGCCGCCATAGCCGCTACGCTTGGCTGGCTGACGCAGGATCCCGGTTCGCCGTTCACCAACGCACTGGCGGTCTTGCGCCACACCACCGACGGCTACATCGCCCTGCACAACGATTGTCTGCGCAGCGTGACGGCAGACAGCGTCAACGAACAGCGCATCACGAGCGCGGATCATCTTGCCGACACGTTCGAAACGATCTTCGAACTCGCTGTTCCGAAGCCTGGAAGCGTCTGGGAAAAAATCCAGACGGTCCTGTCGCGCCACCATGCAGAAATCATCTGATCGCTTTGAAAATTGGGACGAACAAGTCCACGACCTGCCCTCCATCGAGTGTGTCAATGGCGGCGACCTGAGCGTCATCGAACAAAACCAGCAGCAACACCCAGAACCGCCGCTACGTCACACGGCACGATCAATCTGAACTGGAAGCCCGAACGCGGGAACTCCATCCGACCAAGTGAGCGCTACGCAAGATCGAGAACCGCGGCGAGCAGGAAGGCTGACCTCGGCGGCGACGCTTGCGACAAGTCTGTTGGTTTGAGAGCGGTTCGCGGGCGCGCCGAAGCCAAACGATCGCGCGCCATCCATGGCAACAAAAAAGCCGGCGTTGCCGCCGGCTTTCGTGTCTGTTGGCCTACCGCCGCGCGATTAGTGCGCGGCTTCGAGTGCGGCTTCCTGCCGGGCGATCGTGCCCTTGACGGCCGACTGCACCTTCTCGAACGCGCGGACCTCGATCTGCCGCACGCGCTCGCGCGACACGCCGAACTCGGCGGCGAGGTCTTCCAGCGTCATCGGCTCATCCGCCAGACGCCGCGCCTCGAAGATGCGGCGTTCGCGCGGGTTGAGCACGCCGATCGCACCGTTCAGGGCCTGGCGGCGATGATCGAACTCTTCGCTCTCGGCCATCAAGGCTTCGGCGTTCGGCGAGTTGTCGACCAGCCAGTCCTGCCATTCGCCGGCTTCGCCGTCGTCGCGGATCGGGGCGTTGAGCGACGCGTCACCGCCGAGGCGGCGGTTCATGTCGACCACGTCCTGATCGGTCACGCCGAGGCGCTTGGCAATCAGCTTCACCTGGTCGGGGTGGAGATCACCCTCTTCCAGCGCGGAGATCTTGCTCTTCGCCTTGCGCAGGTTGAAGAACAGCTTCTTCTGGTTCGCGGTGGTGCCCATCTTCACGAGCGACCAGGAACGCAGAATGTACTCTTGTATTGACGCCTTGATCCACCACATGGCGTAAGTGGCGAGACGGAAGCCCTTCTCGGGCTCGAATCGCTTCACCGCCTGCATCAGGCCGACATTGCCTTCCGAGACGACCTCGGAGATCGGCAAGCCGTAGCCGCGATAGCCCATGGCGATCTTGGCCACGAGCCTGAGATGGCTGGTGACAAGCTTATGCGCCGCGTCGCGATCGTCATGCTCGCGCCAACGCTTGGCGAGCATGTACTCCTGCTGGGGCTCCAGCATGGGGAACTTGCGGATCTCGGCGAGGTAACGTGAAAGGCCGGATTCTCCATTGAGGACCGGCAACGTAGCTGTACGGGCCATTACTTGCGCCCTCCAGTGGTTCAGACCCCCGATAGCGGCGGGCCCGGCAGGTGGCCGCTGGGTTAAAGCCGGCCATGCTGCGATGTTCCGCGTTGGATATTCAACGCAGGTGCAACATACACCAAACTGTCCGTGATAGGGAAGGATTGCTGACGTCACGTCCCCGTGTGGCAGGTATAACCTGTTGTCATAACGTGGCTTTTCCGGGAGGGGTGCGTCATACCGCCGCTGCCAGCGCCCGCTGCAGGAGAAGCAAATCCTCCGGCAAAGCCGACTCCCAGTGCAAAAGTTCCCCGGTGCGGGGGTGTTCCAAAGCCAGCAGATAGGCGTGCAGGGCCTGGCGGCCGAGCGCGGTAAGTGCGTGCTTACCTTCCGGACCGAGCTGTCCGGCCTTGGTCTTGAAGTGCGCGCCGTAAACGCTGTCGCCCATCAGGGGATGGCCGAGATGGGCAAGGTGCACCCGGATCTGATGGGTCCGCCCGGTCTCGAGCCGGCAGGCCAAGAGCGAGGCGACCGGCTTGCCGTCGCGGCCGGCAAAGCTCTCGCGCACATCGAAATGGGTGATCGCCTCGCGGCCGCTCTGGCGCACCGCCATTTTTTCGCGGGCGTGCGGATGGCGGTCGATCGGCGCGTCGATGGTGCCGTGGGGCCGGTTCGGCACGCCCCAGGCGAACGCCATGTAGCCGCGCTCCATCGGACCGGTGCGGCCGTGGTCGGCGAATTGCGCGGTCAGCGACTGATGGGCCTGGTCATTCTTGGCAATCACCATCAGCCCCGTGGTGTCCTTGTCGAGGCGGTGCACGATGCCCGGCCGCTTGACCCCGCCGATGCCCGACAGGCTCGAGCCGCAATGCGCGATCAGCGCGTTGACCAGCGTTCCCGTGGCGTGGCCGGCCGCGGGATGCACCACGAGCCCCCTGGGCTTGTTGATGACGATGATGTCGTCGTCCTCGAACACGATATCGAGCGCGATGTCCTCGCCCTGAGGCTCGGCGGGCACGGCCTCCGGCACGTCGATTATGATCGTATCGCCCTTGGCGACATGATAAGCGGGGTCGCGCACGACGGCGTCCTTGACGGCGACGGAACCGGCGAGGATCAGCGCCTTCAGCCGGGACCGCGACAGCTCCGGAGTGCGCTGTGCGAGCACGCGGTCAAGCCGGGCCGAGCCCTCGTCGCCTGCGACGATGACCTCCAGCTTCTGACCGCCATTCGAAGAAACCTGATTCAAATCGACCTGTTGCAAAGATAGAGCCTTGTGATGACCGACACCGCTGTGACCGAACCGACCCCCGACCAGGCCGCGCTGATCGCGCGGGTGCGGCGCATGATGCTAATCGCGGGCCTGACCTCGGCATTGGCCGTGGCCGTCGTGTTGATTGCCATCGGCTACCGCCTTTATCGCAGCGAGGGAAGCCCCGTTTCCGTATCCGACGTCACTGCTGCGCTGCCGAAGGGCGCCCGTATCGTCGCAACCGGCACAGCCGGCGAACGGCTGGTCCTCACGCTTGATATAGGCGGTGCAACAGAGATCCGCACATTTGATGCAAAGACACTGAAACCTGTCGGCAGGCTGAGCTTCGTCAACGAGCCCTGATCGAGGCGATCGCGAGGCGGCGCGGTCGATCAACCAAAAGCTGCAGCATGTTTTTTGCGCATGCGTTCGCGCATCGAGAATGTGTGCCGCCATCTTTTCGGCTGAGTTGCACGCTCAGCTTGCGCCATGTCGGAGTCCAACCCCAGCGCTTCCAGCGAACAGTGCGGTGAATCCGAAGCGGCAGCGTCGTGCACCGACCCGACGCGTCGCGCGGTGTTGACCGCGCTTGCGGGCTGCGCCTGTCTCGCCGCGATCGAGCCCGCAGCTGCCGACGATGAAGATCAGCCCGGCGCCAGTGAGCGACCGCAAAAAGCCGACGTCCTGGTCCGCGCCGAAGGCGACAAGGCCGGCCAGGTCATCAAGTCGGATGATCTGAAGCTCGGCGGACCGCCCATTCGCGCTTGGCCGCAGGATCCGAAGAGTTCCGTCGTCCGCAAGGGTTCGCGGCTCAACGAGGTCGTGCTCGTCAAGCTCGATCCGAGCGAACTCGACGATGCCACGCGCGCCCGCGCACCTGACGGCATCGTCTGCTACTCGGTCATCTGCACGCATGCCGGATGTCCGATCACCGCTTGGTTGAAGCAAGATCAGGGCGACAAGAACGTTTTGAAATGCCTCTGTCACAACTCCGAATACGATCCGCGGCAGAATGCGCAGGTCGTCTTCGGGCCGGCGCCACGACGCCTCGCGGCCTTGCCGCTGACGGTTGCCGACGGCGCGATCACGGTCGCAGCGCCATTCGTCGGGAAGGTGGGTGCTCAGCAGGGAGGATGAGGCCGCACCGGGAGTTCTGCATGACCTAAAGCATGATCCGGAAAAGTGCGAAGCGGTTTTCCGAAGAGATCATGCTCAAAACAAAAACTGAAAAAACAAAACAGAGCAGGGAGGTAGCATCTCATGACAAGCAAGCAGTGGTTACTGTCGAGTTGTGTCGCATTCACGTGCCTCATTTCGACCTACGCCGTCGCAGGGCCGATCGAAAACTACAGTTCCGTCACCTCTGCGCGTCTCGAAAATCCCGAACCCGGCAACTGGATGCTCTATCGCCGGACCTATGACGGACAGGGTTTCAGTCCGCTCGACCAGATCAACACGTCCAACGTCAAGGACCTCAAGCCGGCCTGGACCTTCTCGACCGGCGTCATCGAGGGCCATGAGGCGCCGCCGATCGTCAACAACGGCGTGATGTTCGTCGCGACCCCGATGGGGCAGGTGATCGCGCTCAATGCCAAGACCGGCGACGAGTACTGGCGCTACAAGCGACAGCTTCCCGACGATCTGTTCCAACTGCATCCGACCAGCCGCGGCGTCGGCCTGTGGGAGGACAAGCTCTATCTCGCCACCACCGACGATCACGTCGTCGCGCTCGATGCCAAGACCGGCAAGGTGGTCTGGGACACCAAGGTCCAGGACTACAAGAAGGGTCAGTACCTGACGCTGATGCCGCTGGTGGTCGACGGCAAGGTGATCGTCGGCGGCTCCGGCGGTGAGTTCGGCGTGCGCGGCTATGTCGTCGCCTACGACGCCAACAGCGGCAAGGAGCTGTGGCGCACCTTCACCATCCCCGGCGAAGGCGAGCCCGGTCACGAGACCTGGAGCGGCGACGACTGGAAATCGGGCGGCGGATCGGCCTGGATGACCGGCACCTACGACAAGGACACCAAGACGGTCTATTGGGGCGTCGGTAACGCCGCGCCATGGCCCGGCTCGATGCATGCCGGCGACAATCTCTACACCAGCTCGGTGATCGCGCTCGATCCCGACAGCGGCAAGATCAAGACCCACTTCCAGTATCACCAGAACGATTCCTGGGACTGGGACGAGGTCGATGCGCCGATGCTGATCGACATGCAGCGCGACGGGCGGTCGTTCAAGAGCCTGGTTCATCCCGGCCGCGATGCGATCTTCTGGGTGCTGGAGCGCAAGCCGGACAAGATCAACTATGTCGCCGGCTGGCCGTTCGTGAAGACCAATGTCTGGAAGGGCATCGAGGCCGAGACCGGCCGGCCGATCCTCGATCCCGAGCACAAGCCCGTGCTCGGCAAGCGGGTCGAGTTCTGCCCGTCGCTGTGGGGCGGCAAGGACTGGCCGTCGGCGGCGTATAGCCCGAACACCAAGCTCGTCTATGTTCCCGCCAACGAAAACTTCTGCGGCGGCTTCACCGGCGAGAAGCAGCCGCTGGTTCCCGGTCAGCTCTGGCTCGGCACCAAGCCGGAGGACATCGGACTGACGCCCGCACCCAATGCCGATCATTTCGGCGAGTTGCAGGCGTGGGATCCGGTCACCGGCAAGAAGGTCTGGCAGCATGACTACAAGACCTCGCAGCTGTTCGGCGCGGTGACCGCGACTGCGGGCGATCTCGTTCTCGCCGGCGGCACCAACGACCGCGCCTTCCGCATCTTCAATGCCAAGACCGGCGAACTGTTGTGGGAGCAGAAGACCAACTCCGGCATCATGGCGATGCCGATGTCCTATGAGGTCGATGGCACGCAGTACATCGCGGTCCAGTCGGGCTGGGGCGTCGACGCGCAGCGCATCCAGGACGCGCTCGCCGGCAAGGTTGCGGGCTTCGAGAACAACGTCCCGCAAGGCGGCGTGATCTGGGTGTTCGCGCTCAACAAGAAGTAAGGCGCGAACCACCGATAGGGGGCGATGCGATCGGGAAGCGGCGAGGGGGGAGCCCGCCGCTTCCCGGTCCGCTCGCCGTTTCTCTTTCCACGTCATTGCGAGCCAACGGGTCGCGCGAACGCGCGCCCGATGACAGGCTCAGCGAAGCAATCCACCGGCCTGCATATGCGGAGAGATCAATCGCTTCGTCGCTGTCTCTCCTCGCAATGACGATGTTGCCTTCAAAGAAAAACGCCCGCGAACAAGCCGCGGGCGTCTCTGCTAGTTGCGCTTACCGCCCTGCTTCACGTCTCCAGCTGCTTGCCGATCGGAAGCGCGCGGATGCGCTTTCCGGTGGCGGCAAAGATCGCGTTGCTCAGCGCCGGTGCGAACGGCGGCACGCCGGGTTCGCCGACGCCGCTGGGCGGGGTGTCCGCTGCGGGCGGCACGATGTAGACGTTGGTGATCGCAGGCGACTCGTCGATCCGGATCACCGGGAAGTCGTCGAAATTGCTCTGCTGCACCTTGCCGTCCTTGAAGCTGATCTCGCCATATTTGGCGAGGCTCAGCCCCATGATCGCAGCGCCCTCGATCTGCGAGGCGATCCGCTCCGGGTTCACGTACGTGCCGCAATCGATCGCGGTGTCGACCCGCGGCACCGTGAGCTTGCCCTTGTCGTCGACCGCCACCTCGACGATCGTCGCGATGTAGCTGACGAAGGAACGGTGCACGGCGATGCCGAGACCATGGCCTTTCGGCACGGTCCGGCCCCACTCGCCCTTCTCGGCGACCAGTTCGACCACCTTGCGCAGCCGCGCGGTGTCGATCGGGTAGCTGTCATAGGGCTCGCCGTAGTTCCAGGGATCCTTCACCGAGGACAGGTTGACGATCCGGGGCGATCCGATCAGCTCCAGCAGCATGTCCTTCTGGTCGCGGTTCGTCGCATGCGCGATTTCCCCGACCATGGATTGCACCGCGAAAGCGCGCGGGATATTGGACACCGAGCGGAACCAGCCGATCCGCGTGAACGCGGCCGCTTCCGGATTCTCGCACTGCAGATTGGCGATCTCGAACGGGTTGTCGATCAGGCCCATGCCGAGCTCGAAGGGCGCTTCGTGGTTGGCGCCGGCGGCGAAGGTCGAGGCGATGGTCGGCGCCACGCTGCGGTGCCGCCACGCAATCACCTTGCCGCTCTTGTCGAGACCGGCCTCGATCCGTTCCACCGAGACGGTGTGCAGGAAGTCGTGATGGACGTCGTCCTCACGGGTCCATTGCACCTTGACCGGCGCGCCGAGTTCCTTCGACAGCAATGCCGCCTCGAGCGCGAAGTCGCATTTCGACTTGCGGCCGAAGCCGCCGCCGAGCAGCGTCACGTTGACGGTGACATTGTCCTCGGGGATGCCGAGCGTCTTGGCGACGTCCTCGCGGGTGCCGCCGGGGCTCTGTACCGGGGCCCAGATCTCCGCCTTGTCGCCCTTGACGTCGGCGACCGCGACCGGCGGCTCCATGCTGACATGGGCGAGATGCGGCAGGTAATATTCGCCTGTTATCACCTTGTCGGCGCTCTTCAAGGCTGCATCGACGTCGCCTTCCTTGCGCACTACGAGGCCTGGCTTGCGCGCAGCCTCTTCCAGCGAAGCACGATACGTGACGGAGTCGTATTTGGCGTTGGCGCCGTCATCCCAGACGATCTTCAGCTGGTCGCGGCCCTTGATCGCGGCTCCGGTGTTGCGCGCGATCACGGCCACGCCGCCGAGCGGCTGGAATTTTGACGGCCAGGGCCAGCCCTTGACCTCCATCACCTTCTCGACGCCGGGGACCTTCATCGCCGCGCTGTCGTCGAACGACTTGACCTTGCCGCCGGTGACCGGCGGACGGGCGATCACAGCGTATTTCAGGCCGGGCAGCCTTGTATCGGCGCCGTAATGCGCCTTGCCGGTGGTGATGTCGTGCAGGTCGACGATCGAGACCTGGCCCTTGCCGAGATAGCGGAAGTCCTTCGGGTCCTTCAGCTTGAGGCCTTTGATATCAGGCACCGACTCCTTGGCGGCATCGGCCGCGAGATCGCCGAAACCGATCTTGCGTCCGCTCGCGCTGTGGACCACTTCATGGTTCTGCGCCTTCACCTCGGTCACCGGCACGCCCCATTTCTTGGCGGCGGCGGCTTCCAGCATTGAACGCGCGGAGGCGCCGATCTGGCGCATCGGGATCAGGTAGTGCCGCGTGCTGCGCGAGCCGTCGGTGTCCTGGTTGCCGAACTTGACCTCGTCGCCATGCGCCTGCTGGACATGGACGCGCGACCAGTCGGCCTCCATTTCCTCGGCGACGATCAGAGGCACGCTGGTGCGGACGCCGGTGCCCATCTCGGAGCGGTGCGCCAGGATGGTGACGACGCCGTCGGGCGCGATCGCGACGAACACGCGCGGATCGACCACGACGCCGTGCGGCATCTTGCCGGCGCCGGTCTCATAGGCGAACGCCTGGCGTGTCATCACGGGCGCGGCGAGCACGAAAGAGCCGGCGATGCCGAGACCCTTCAGGATGCTGCGGCGCGACAGGTTCTCGACCCTCACGTGCTTCTCGAAGCCGCGAAGCTTGCCAGAATTGGTGGGTATGTTGGTGCGGATATTCATGTCACACCCCCGTCGATGCGAGATGGACGGCATTCTCGATCCGCTGGTAGCAGCCGCAGCGGCAGATATTGCCCGACATGGCTTCGCGAATCTGGTCGTGGTTGGGCTTCGGGTTCTGGTCCAGCAGCGCCGCGGCCTGCATGATCTGGCCGGCCTGGCAGTAGCCGCACTGCGGAACATTGACCTGGCGCCACGCCTTCTGCACCGGATGGTCGCCGGTCGGGTGCAACCCCTCGATGGTGGTGACCTCGCGGCCGGCGACGTCGGACACCGAGGTGATGCAGGCGCGCACCGCTTCCTTGTCGATGATCACGGTGCAGGCGCCGCACAGGGCCTGGCCGCAGCCGAACTTGGTGCCGGTGAGGCCGGCTTCGTCACGCAGATACCACAGCAGCGAAAGATCCGGGTCGCCGTCCCAATTCTGTTCCTGGCCGTTGATTTTTAGTTTGATCATGGTCTGTCCTCGCTCTGCTTAAGCTATTGACCGGTGCGGGCAGGGCGGAACGTCTTCCATGGCCTGCGGCCGCGTTGATGTTTGTTTTTGCCAAGA
The DNA here is from genome assembly GCF_049075665.1 of Bradyrhizobium sp. B120. Lineage (NCBI taxonomy): Bacteria > Pseudomonadati > Pseudomonadota > Alphaproteobacteria > Hyphomicrobiales > Nitrobacteraceae > Bradyrhizobium > Bradyrhizobium sp. B120. The sequence goes on from NZ_CP185242.1 coordinate 1,523,389, forward strand.
TATTCGTGAGCCAAATTGTCGTGCCTGCGGGCTTGCGCTTTGTTCCAAGCACTCCTCTCGCGTCTCGAGCGCCTTGCCCGGCGCAGCATGGTGAAGAGCTGCGATGTTAGCAGAGGCAGGCCGTCGGGTGACTTCACAGCCAGGTGTTTTGCATTTCCGTTTGGCGAAAGCAGGGCCGTGCACGATGCAGACATGACATCCGCAGGTGGCCATCATGCGCGCGGCGCGGCCGCATTGCCGGTCCGTACAAATCGGCACGCTGTGGCCCCGCAGGGCGCAGGGGGCGTTCCGGAGCTGCTCCGGTGCCGAAATCGCCGGCACGGCATGGTAAGCATGGGATGACAAAATCCCCGCCGCAGCGCACAAGCCATCTTGCGGCGGGGCGATTTCGAGGCTATTGCCTTCCCCCTCAACGCTCCCTTCGTCTAGCGGTTAGGACGCGGCCCTCTCAAGGCTGAAACAGGGGTTCGATTCCCCTAGGGAGCGCCATTCGGAACGGAACCACGAACTCCGTCCTCGGTCCGTTTTGTGGAGCGTGAGCTCGCCGGCATCGGCGTGGTTCTTCGATGCGGGCAGGATTTCCCTCATCTGCTTAGGCGCCGGTGGGTCGAGCGCCTCAATCTTCGCAGCAATTGGCGAGGGGTCTTCGACGCCGAATCCGGATCGTGATCAAAAGCAGGACGATCGCGAGCGGCGGAGCCAAAATCCCGACAGCGGCTATCACAGTGGCCGGTGGTCGTCGGTCAAGGCCGGCCCATGACAGAGACAAGCTTGCCTGCGCTGCGCCACGTTGAAGCGGTGATGACAGCGACTTTTCCCGACATATCGAACAAGGTCACACTTCCCTCCCAGATACGGCTTTTGATTTTTGCTCTTGAGCTAAGCCGCGCTCGGGACGTCGGATGATCACAACCCATCGGGCGGTGGGCCTGTTGTACTTGCCGCCACTGGCCGTGCGCGCACGCGCTCGCGGTAGAATGCATAGAGACCGGACAGCACGATGATCGCCGCCCCCGTCACCATCATGGCGTCGGGCCTGTCGCCGAATACAAGATAGCCAAGCAGCATGGCCCAGAGCAGCGCGGAATAGCGGAACGGCGACACCGCCGAGATATCGCCTGTTCGGAGCGCCATGATTATGCACTGATAACCGATCAAGATAAGAACCGCGGCGAACGCCAACAGAGCGAGAGCGCGACCGGATGGCGGCGTCCAGCCGCCAAGCGGGACAAGTATGGCGCCCCCGGCAATGGCAACGCTAATGGTGGTCAACAGGGTGACGAACAGCGATGGAATCGACGCGGGTATTCGCTTGGTCGCGAGATCGCGTATCGCGCAGAAGATGACCGAACACAGCGCGAACAGCGAAAACTGGTTGAACCCCTCGACCCCCGGCCGAACGATAACGAGAACGCCGATAAAGCCGGCCGCGATCGCCAGCCAACGTCGCCAGCCGACGGGTTCACCGAACGTCAGGGCTGCTCCGAGCGTGATGGCGAGTGGCAGCACCTGAATGATCGCCGTAGCATTGGCCAGAGGCAAGTTCACGATCGCCGCCAGCAATAATATCGTTCCGCCGACTTCACCAGCCACCCGCAGCACGACTGCCTTCATCATCAGCGTGCGTAGCGGCCGCAGCGCCCGTTGATGCAATGCAAGCACTGCGATCAGCACAGTCGCGAACAAGCCGCGCACCAGCAACACTTGGCCGAAATTCATCTCGGCCGACACCGCCTTGGTGATCGCGTCGTTTATGTTGAAGGTTGCCATGGCAGCGGCCATCAGCAGGCTTCCGCGAATATTCGGGGAAAGGACCAAATCAGTTTCCAGGTCGGATTACGCGGCAGCGCCCGGCCACGTGGTGCGATCCGCGTGGTGCGCCGCAGATCATTTTGTTATTTCGCATCGGACTTCGGCGATGAAATTCATAGGCAACGATCCGCGCTCACCCGTTGCCATGTGCGAAGATTTCGCCACCAACAAAGTCGATAAGATGCGCTTCCATAACCACCACTGATTGACGCTCTCTCAGGAAACCAGTCGCCGAAATTCTCTTCACTATGCTTTGATAATCCACAGAGTGGTCCAGCGCATCGATCCAACGCTGCTCACTCCAGAGAGTCACCACGACGCAATGTGCCCCGTCAGAGAACATGAGTACACCCTGGCAACCCCGGTGCCTTCGAAACATCGGCAAGGAATGATCTCGTGCAAATTGCCGGTATTCATCAGCCCGGGTGGGATCAATCTCCGTTCGCCAAATTCTTGCCAGTGTCACGGTTGATCCCTTCGCTGCTTGTGTGCATTCCTCGATCTAGAGCCGGCCTAGCGCTGCAACGCTCGATGTCTCCTTTAGTTGGGAGCCTCCGAGGCCGGCCAGAGCGCCGTTGAGGCGAGGCTTCCGTCGTAGTGCCATTCGTCGTAACGTGAGTGTAATGCCCGCACCCCAGTGACCTTCGGCTATTTCGTTCATGATAATCCAGACATTGGGGCCGTCCTTCGGCGAGGACTGTTTGAGCGTATCAACCGGACGAGTGTTAATCTCCTGATGCACCCGCGTCTTCGCGATTTGCGTGGCGGATGCATCGGATAGCGCGACCTCAATCACGTCAGCCCGCTGCCGCACATGTATTTTCTGTGTGGCCTCCGACATATCAGTCCTCGGGTTGAATCGGCCGCCTCTGGCACCGCAGGTTTCAGCTGATCTGCACGATGGTCTTTCCAAAGTTCTTGCCTTGGAGCATCCCGATGAATGCGTCCGGAGAATTCTCCAATCCTGCACTGACATCGACTTTGTATTTGATCTTGCCTTCTCCGAGCCAGCCCGCCATTTCGCCGATGGCAGCGGGGAGCCGAGGGAAATGATCTGCAATGATGAAGCCGCGTATATTGAGCCGCTTCTTCAGGGCCACTGTAAGATCGGGACCTGCGTGGGGTTTGGTCAGGTTGTATTGCGCCATCAGTCCGCAGATGATCACGCGCGCACCGCGATTGAGCAGCGGCCAGATCGCGTCGAGAATTTCGCCACCGACATTCTCGAAATCGATATCGATGCCGTTGGGGCAGGCGGCGGCGAGCGCATCTCTGAAGTCTGAAGCCTTGTAATCGACGCAAGCCGCGTATCCCAGTTCCTCGACCGCGTACCTGCATTTGTCGGGGCCGCCAGCGATTCCGATCGCTCGCAAGCCTTTCATGTTTGCAATCTGGCCCGTGAGCGCCCCAACCGCGCCTGCCGCGGAAGAGACCACAACTGTTTCACCGGGCGTAGGATTTGCCAGGTCAAGTAGCCCAACATATGCCGTCCACCCGGGAAGCCCCATGGGCCCGAGCCAAGCGGGCAACGGCGCGAGCTTTGGGTCGATCTTCCGAACAGGCGGCGATTTCAGCGCGACGAAGTCCTGCCAATGCCCAGGTCCCCAGACAAGCTCTCCGACCGCGAAGCGGGGGTCCTTGGAATCCACGATCTCGCCGATCGTGTGACCGTTCATCACTTCGCCAGGGTTGATGGCCTGGATATACGACTCACCGCCGTCCATTTGACCGCGCATGTAGGGATCGAGCGAGAGAAACCGGTTCTTGACCAGCACCTCTCCTTCCTGAAGGCCAGGAAGCTCGAATTCCCGCATCTCAAAGTCCGAAGGTTTGGGCATTCCCTGGGGCCGGGCTCTTAACAGGACACGACGATTTCTGGTCACGGAGGACTCCGACGTTACGGTCACGTTAGATATGACCGGTCGGTTCTAAATTGTCAACCGCTCACGAAAGTCCAAAATATGCGCGGAGTTTAGCGGGATCCTGCGTTGACAGCTATGAGCCAACCGGTCATATCTCGCGCATGGCGAAGCAAGATATTCGTGAAAAGCTGAGTGCCGTCGGTCTTGAAACCCTGCATCGCAATGGGTTCAACGGATCGAGCGTGCAAGACATCGTCGATGCCGCCGGAGTTCCGAAGGGCTCGTTTTATCACCATTTCGATAGCAAGGAGGCGCTCGGCCTCGACGCAATTGACCGGTACTGGGGCGGCTTTGGCCCCCGGCTCTCCATTTTGACAGATGCGAGTCATCCGCCGATCGATCGGCTGCGGCGATATTTCGAATCCCTGGCTGAGACGCTGAAGGGCTGGAAATACCAGAAGGGGTGCTTCATCGGTAACGCCAGCGCGGAAATGGCCGATCAGAGCCCCGCGATGCGGGTACGGCTGTCGACCGTATTTGCCGGCTGGACTCGCGCCGTTGAGCTCTGTGTGCAGGAGGCCCAGACGCGTGGTGATATGTCGAGCGACCTCGATGCCGCGATGATCGCATCCTACCTCCTGAATTCGTGGGAGGGGGCCGCCTTGAGAGCCAAGGTGGAGAAGGACAGCAAGGCGCTGGACCAGTTTCTCGCGGTCATGACCACCAAGATCCTGATCTAGATTCATGTCAACGCGCGTGAACTTTTGCGTGCGAGAGAGATAGAACCGACCGGTCAACTATGGAGCCGCAAATGCCTTCCTTGCTATCGCCGCTGAAGCTCGGAGACATTGACCTGGCGCATCGGGTGGTGATGGCCCCTTTGACGCGCATGCGAGCTCGGCAGCCGGGAAATACGCCCGCCGAACTGAATGTCGAATACTACCGACAACGGGCGAGCGTCGGCGGCCTCATTATCACCGAAGCCACTCAAATTTCTCCAACAGGACAGGGATTTCCGGCAACGCCAGGGATCTATTCGGCCGAGCAGGTGGCTGCCTGGAGGCGCGTGACGGATGCCGTTCACGCCAACGGAGGCAGGATCGTGCTTCAGCTCTGGCATGTTGGTCGGATATCCCACTCGTCTCATCTGCCGAACGGTCGTCGGCCGGTCGCACCATCGCCGCTCAGGCCTGCCGGCAACGCGTTGAATTCAAATTGGCAACGTGTTCCGTTTGAAACGCCCCATGAGCTATCAATCGGCGAGATCTGGGAGACGATTGAAGACTATCGTTTGGCGGCCAGCAACGCCTTGAAAGCCAACTTTGATGGCGTTGAGATCCACGGGGCCAACGGGTATTTGCTTGACCAGTTTCTTCAAGACGGCACCAATCAGCGCTCGGATCGCTATGGCGGCAGCATAGAAAATCGATCGCGGTTGCTGCTTGAGGTCGTCGATGCTGCCATCGCCATTTGGGGCAATGGACGCGTTGGCGTTCGGTTGTCGCCGTTCGGCTCCTACGCCGATATTCGAGACAGCAACCCCGAGGCTCTATTCACCGATGTAATCGGGAAGCTTTCAAGCCGCCAGTCTGCCTATCTGCACCTTATCGAACCGCGCGCGAGCGGGGTGACAGGAAGCGATGACCTCAATCATGCAGCTCCCCTGACGTCCAGTATCTTTCGAAGTGCATTCAATGGCCCGCTCATCGCCGCAGGCTGTTTTACGAAGGCGACAGCGGAGGCGGCAATCGAAAGCGGCCTGGCGGACGCGGTCGCATTCGGTCGCTTGTTCTTGGCAAATCCGGATCTTCCGCGTCGCTTTGAAGTTGATGGACCGCTCTCACCGCATGATCGATCAACATTCTACGGCGGGGGTGAGGCGGGGTACACCGACTACACCAAGCTCGATCGTTGATGGTCTGGCAGTTGCGACAGGCGACTGGCTCAAGGGATGTCGAATTTCCCATGCTGATCCCCGGGATAAAGGCAAATACCAGTCCGACGGACTATCTGCCGATCGAGCGGATGCGGTTCGATGGTCACAGTTGGGTCGGTTTCGGCGAAATAATCGATGCGCGCTAGGACTCCCCGAAATTCTGGCGGCGGCTGCAATGGCTGCTGCCTCTCTGTTACGGGCCCTGGAGGGTTACATGTCAAATTCAACGCTGGACCAGCAATTGGTAGCATCGCTTGTTCCGCTGTGTTTGGTCCGCGCGACGCTTGGCGATCGCGTCGTCTTGCCGGCGCCTTTCGGGACGCGGGCGATCCTCGAAGTGGAGACCATGCGCTACTCCGGCGACAGGTTGAACGCTTCGCTCAGGGGCCGCGCCGCGGCTGACTGGGTGACCGTGTCCTCAGACGGGAGGCTGGGCGCTGCCGATGCGCGTTGCACGATGGAAACCGATGACGGTGCTCTGATTTTTGTCCAGTACAATGGCCGCATCCAATACGCACTCGACGGCGGTCCGCACCGCTTGTACGTGGCTCCCCGCTTTGAGACGGAAGACGTCCGCTACGCCTGGCTCAATGCGGTTCAGGCAGTCGGGAAGGGGCTGTTCGATCCGCAGTCCCGCATTCTCTCGTACGCCTTCTTTCAACTTTCCTAGCTGCTACCCGACGCAAACTGATCCTCTGCAGTTCGGCGCCGGCCAATTACGAGGGACGAAGCAGCATGAAAGCCGTTCAAATCGCAGCCTGAAAGCATTGGGGATGTAGAAACCGAGGAGACACCGAGATGGCTGAGACAGCGGCCTACCCATATGCCACTCATCTGGACATCAAGTTCGATCCACTGACATTGATCGACGTTTCTTCGCTAGCGAAGACGGTCACCGATCGATGGTACAATCAGACCCTATGCAAGGTGAATGAATCCGTTATCCGCCTCGGCGTCATGCAAGGTGAATACCATTGGCACAAGCACGATCATGACGACGAGTTCTTCTTCGTCCTCAACGGTCGTTTCATTATCGATCTTGAGGGACGCTCAATCGAGTTGCTGCCCAATCAGGGTCTCACGGTGCCGAAGGGAGTGTTGCATCGCACCCGCGCGCCCGAAAGGAGCGTGATCTTGATGGTCGAGACCGCCGCAATCGTGCCAACTGGCGATGCCTGATCGGGTACGTCGAGCACTTGTGAGAAGTTGCCCCTTCTCGACGAGGAGGAACGTGTCCTATCGCCTGGTCGATCGTGAGGCGGATGGGCGAACTGACGAGCCGAGCGCGATGCGGGCCACTCCGTCGCCGAGGCGCAGCTTCCGCTCCTGGCATCGCACTTATTGTAATCGGAGCCGTCGGTCTGAAGATCCAGACGGCATGACGATCTCTGAATGGTTGTGATGTTGCCGGGACAGGTGGCGCCTGTCCCCGAGAGGTGTGGACACAGCCGATGCATGCTGGCCGGCCAACCGTCCCCCGGCTCCTGTCTTGGCCGTCGTCAATTTGGCTGTGAACAGATCAGGCCGATGAGATTATCGAATATCTCCGTGAGGTGGTCTGCTGTCTCTACGCGAGAGCGAACGGCGATCGTATGTTGCGTCGCAACGATCAGATCCACTGCGATAGCCGGAGTAATGCCGGTCTTCAATTGACCATTTTCGAACGCAGTCGCTATCCGCGTGAAAAGCAGCTTGCCCATTTGTTGGTGAAATTCCCTGATCTCTGTCTGAATTGCTGCGCTGGCCGCGAGTTCCTGGGAGAGAGAGGCAATTGTAAAGCAACCACGTGCTTTCGCGTCTGACCGGTAAATCGACAATATGCGTTGGTAAATGCAACGCAGTACGACCCCAATATCGGAGCGCCGATCAAGTTCGTCGATTACCGCATTCCTGACGAGCGTGTGGTACCTTCTTAAAGCCAGGAGGTACATGTCCTCTTTATTGCCAAAGGCCAGATAGAGGCTAGGGCGCTTCATTCCGGCCGCCAGGCTAATGTCGTCAAGCGACGTGGCTTCGTAGCCTTTCTGCCAAAACAGCGCCGTGATCTTCTCTAGAACAAGTTCGGAATCATAGGCACGAGGACGACCTCGTGAGGGTGACGGTTGCGCATCGCCCCGGCGCGCAGACGGAGGCGGAGGAATACTCTGTTTCATTGGCGAAAACTCTCGCGCTTGCCGGCCTCTTGCTATGGATCAAATCGGCTCCGCAGAATGCACGTGGATGCGAGCGGCTTCAGGGCGGGCCGGTCTCCCTGACGGAGCGGGCGCGGACGAGTTGGCGAGAGGTCGCCAACAGACATCCGTCGGGTGACCAGATCCGCGCGTCCTGATCGAAATACCCGTTCCTGCCGATATTTGTGAAGGCTTCCACCAGCAAGAAGGCATCGCCCAACTCTTCCAGTGCATCCGGAGTGCAATGATAGTGTGCCGATAGGCTGACGGTTGCGATCGAGGGGTGAGGAGGAGGGCGGTAATAGCTGCGCGCGATCGACGCGTCTGTCAGCGCGGTCAATCGCTCGAAGTCCATGGGCTGCTCGTCCGCAAGGCGCGTCCATACGAGACTTCGTCCGTCAGCACTCTCTCGAGGCATCCCAAGAGCGTGACGCATCTCATATGAGCCGACCCAAGTCCCCGGAAACTGATCGTCTGGCAGTGCTCCGAGCTCGGAAGGTCGAGCGACTGCTGGCATTGTCACCACTTCGAAGCCAGCATCATTGTGCATTCTGGAAAGAAGCATCGTGATGTCGGCAACCAGCGTTCCATCTGCCAAATGCAGTTGGGCTCGCCAACGTTCGGAGGCCCAGGTGCTTCTCAGCAGCTGCAGTCCTATTGTTACCAGCGAGTTCACCGGCGCCGCGGCTACAAATTCGGCGCTCAAGCTTTTCGGATGCATCCCGGCACCTGCGGAAGCGAGGATCGCGCGTGTAGCGATGGCCAAAAGCCAACCGCCGAACGCGCCAGCGCCCATCAAGAATGCGGGATGCACATAGGCGGTCCACAGACCGTTGGGTTGTAACGAGATGCCAACAGCCCGATCGAATTGCGACATCATCATCAAAGACCACTCTACTTTCCGGATTTTCGTTTTTACATTACGACCGGTCGTGCTATTCTTCAAGCGGAAACATATCGGTGCATCGTCGCGCGACCTCGGTAACAGCTCTGGGCGACGCGCGGGCAAGTGTCGTTTCGATTGCGGAAGACGTGTTGCGACCTTCCGTTGGCAGGCGTCCCTGGGCCTTGTGTTAGCCGTCGAGTCGTTTGGTCCGCCGCGTCGTATGGCGCTTCCTGTCAGCTAAACGCGATGATTGAAAATCGGGGCTCTCCCAAGGCCGTGGCGGCGGTTCAGAGGAACTGCGTCCAGTTTTTTGGGGCGAGCGTCTCGACAAGCTTAATTGCGGCAAGCCGGAAACGGGACTTTACATTACGACCGATCGTGCTATTTACGCTGACATGAGCAAAGGACAATCGACCCGACAGACAATCGTTGACGCAGCTCTTAACCAGTCCATCCGGCTGGGACTGGAAGGCGTCTCGCTGGGCAACCTTGCCGAGGATGTCGGGCTTTCAAAATCGGGGTTATTCGCACACTTCAAGTCAAAGGAAAGCCTCCAGCTGGCGGTCCTGGCGGAGGCCGTGGAGCGGTTTATGGGGCTCGTGGTCGAACCAGCCCTTAAGAAGCCTGCTGGGCTTTCCCGCGTTCGAGCTCTCTTTGAAAATTACCTGGATTGGATAGCCGGCGAGGGGGAGTCTGGGGGCTGTCCGTTCGTCACCTTCGTCCAGGAATTTGACGATCGACCCGGCGCCATCCGCAATCTGCTTGTTCGGTCGCAACGGGAATGGCGCGCAGGGCTTTCTGCCGCAATTCGCGTAGCGATGGAGAAAAAGGAAATACGTCGCCATGCGGATCCTGAACAGGTTGCTTTCGAGCTGATTGGTGCCGCCCTCGCGTTTCAAACTTCACTAAAACTTCTGGGCGAACGAGGTTGTCGTGCTCGCGCAGTTGCGGCCTTCGGCAACATAACTGGGTGAGGTCAAGGTAAGGCCATGGCAAACGTGTCGCTCAATAAAAGCACGACCGATCGTTCTAATGCTGAAACAGCTGAATTGAGCGGAGTTATTGTTGACGTTCGAACCGGCGAACGCAGCGCTATAGCCTCATGGGTCGAGGCCTTCACCTACGTTTGGGATAATCCCAATGAGCGGCTCGAGCGATTGCTTGGTTTGCTCAGCGACGACGTGGTGTTGAAAGCGCCGATCAAGCCTCCGATGTCACGAGGAAAGGTCGCGGCACGAAAGGGCTTTGAAAGCGCATTGCGCGGCATGCCTGACCTGAGGGCGGACATTCATCACTGGAGCGCGTCCGGAAACACGCTTTTCATAGAGCTGACGTTTCGCGCCACGATTGGAGGCCACCAGGTCTCCTGGCATGACGTTGATCGCATTACGTTTCGGGCAGGTGAGGCTGTGGAGCGCGTGGCGTTCTTTGACCCGTCCGTGATCCGCGGCGCCTTCTTTCGTAACTTCGCAGCCTTCCGACAATTCCGGCGAATGCGTAAACCGCGGCAGCGGGGTGCGTCATGAGGCTGTATTCCGGTCCGCTCAGCATGTTTGGCGCGAAGGCGCAAATCGCAGTCGCTGAAAAGGGTATCGAGTGCGTCGTTGAGCTCGTCCCATTCGGTTTCCGAAAGGGATATGATCCGAAGCATCCGGAGGTCCTCAGGATAAATCCCAAGGGGCAAGTGCCGGTTCTCGTCGACGGCGAACTTGAGATCTTCGATTCAACGCAGATCTTCGAGTACCTGGAGGATCGATTCCCCGATCCTGCTCTTTGGCCTGCCGATCCGCAAATGCGGGCGCGTGCGCGTCTGCTCGAGCTCAAATCGGATGAAGTGTTCTTTCCCAACATCATCAAGCCAATGGGGCAACGGACGTCGCCCGACAGCAGCGAAGCAGTCGCGGCTCGGGATGCAGCGTCAAGGTTCTACGATTACGCTGAGGACATTCTCGCGGTGAACAACTTTGTCGCGGGCAGTTATTCCTATGCGGATATTGCCCTCATTATGGCGCACTATTTCGCGGTTCGGCTCGGCGCTGACATCGAACCTCGTCATCGACGATTCGATAGGTGGCGACGTGATGTCAGTGCGCGAAGCGCGGTTCAGCATGTACTTGCCCCCATGAGCAGCTTCCTGCGGGGCAAAGGGCTTGAAGCGCCAGCCTTTGCCGAAATCCCCACAGCACTCGCGTCGAAGGATCGGAATTCAACATGATCGCATCAAACTTGACCTTACCGTGCGGCCTAACAATTCCCAATCGCATGGTGAAAGCCGCGATGACGGAAAAATTCGCCGGAGTCGATGGCCATGCATCCTCGCGGCACGCGGAGCTATTCAAGCGCTTCGCTGAAGGAGGCGCCGGCATGCTCATAACCGGGAATGTCGTGGTAGACCCGCGCTATCTCGAGGCGCCGGGGAACGTGTTTATCGAAGACGACAGCGGCCTTGTTCATCTCCGACGTTGGGCCGCAGCCGGAAAATCTACCGGAGCTCGCATGATCATGCAGATCAATCATGCCGGCCGTCAAACCCCGTCATCCGTTGCGGACACTTCGATCGCGCCATCTGCCGTTCCGCTCAATTTGGGAAAATTCTTCTCAACGCCCCGCGCGATGACCGAGATCGAAATAGAGGAAGTCATCGGTCGATTTGCATTTGCCGCATCGCTTGCAGAAAAGGCGGGCTTTGATGGCGTCGAGATCCACGCTGCTCATGGCTATCTGATCAGCCAGTTTCTCTCACCCAAGGTCAACAGGCGCACGGATAGCTGGGGTGGTTCAATTGCCAACCGGGCCAGGATCCTCGTTAGGGTGGTTAAATCCGTTCGCGCGGCGGTGTCCAGCAACTTCGCCGTGGGCGTCAAACTCAACGTCGGCGATTTCATCAAGGGGGGGCTTGAGCCGGAGGACGCGATCCTGGTGGCACGCATGCTGGATCCGCTCGGCGTCGATTTCATTGAATTGTCCGGGGGTACCCACGAGCGGGCAGTTTCGTTTGGCTTTGGCGAGGCAGAAGAGGGCGGAGCATCCGAAGCCTACTTCGCTACATATGCGCGTCGGGTCCGTGCGGCGACGCGTATACCGTTGATCCTTACCGGCGGCATGCGAAGCGCGAAGATCATGCGCGAAGTGGTCGAGTCGGGCCTTTGCGATCTCGTAGGTATGGCGCGTCCACTTGTCATCGATCCCGACCTTCCGGGACGCCTATTACGTGGCGATGCGAAAGAGGCGGCGAAGTTCTCGTTGAAGCTGCCGCCGCCGCCGCGGGCTAACCTGCTTGAACTCCTCTGGTCGCGCGAGCAGCTCGTTCGCATCGCCGACGGAAAGAAGCCCAGGCTGAATTCCTCACCGAAATTGTCGCTATATCGGATGCTTTGGGAGGAACTCGGCTTTCGCGGAAGGCGGAGACGCTATCTACGGAAGCATCCCGCCCAGCCGACGGACGTGTTCCTCGCATTGGCCCAACGCGCGAGTGGCGAACAATCGCCGCGAAGCTCGCCGAGGTCAGCAGCCTGACACCTGAACTTTGAAACGAAGACAACAGCAGGGAGAAAACGGATGACACAGACACAAACATTGAAAAATCCCATAAAGGATCGCTCGAGCGATATTCGCGAGATCTACGAGCATTACGTCGCAACTTTCGCAACCCGCGATATTGCAGCTATCGCGGAGAACCATGCAACCGACGGGACATTCTGGCTCCATACCGGCACCAAGGCGGTTCAGGGCCGGGAGGCGATCGGCACGACGTTTGCGGGTTTCTTCGAGCAGTGGCCGAATTTCGGGTTCACGGTACACCGAACCTTGTTCACCGAGCGTCAATGGGTTCTCGACTGGACTGCCACTGCAGAACTCCGTGGGGCGGACGGCTTGCTGAAACCCGTGAGCTTCGATTGTCTAGATGTCGTTGATGTCGATGCGCAGGGCCTCGTTATCCGCAAGGATACGTTCATCGATCTCGTCCAGGTGCAGAAAGCCCGTTCCCTGGGTGCCTGACGCGAATGGCTACGCGTGCGTTGCCTGTCGCCGTCTATCACCTTGTTGATGCCGCCAATTGGGACCGCGTCAGGCGTGACGGGCTAAAATGTACAGCCGACTTGATTGGACGCGACAATGCCGCGTGCGGAGAGCACAGACCGCGAGCAATAGCGGCGCCTGATGGAAGTTACATCCGAGATCAGGCGCCGATGCCACCAAGCGCACTGGCTCGGTGTCTCGATCCGCCGCTTGTTCCAGCGGACTGGTACCGCATGCTAAACGGTTTGGTCTTCTTTTGGTTTGATCGAGCGCGTGTCGATCGACATGTTCGGGCGGCCCACAGTCGCCAGCAGCATTTGCTGACGATCGACGTAGCCAGGCTTGTCGAACGATATGCTGCCGCACTTCGTGTGACCCCATTCAACACGGGGAATGCGAAACGGAAGCCCGCCAGCCGAGGGCCGCGCAGCTTCGTGCCAGTGGACGAGTGGCTTGCGAACGGCTGGATCTTTGAGTGCCAGGCGGGCGGCAAGCCGCGTCCACCGTCGCATCGCCCCGCAGAGCTTGTTTCGCTGGTCCCAATTCCCGACGTGCTGGAGTTGTGCGTTGGGATCGAGCTGATTGAACCGAAGGGCAGTATTCGATGACCGACATATCGGAACCCGATCTGGTTCGAGGCGAGAAGCGGGCACTACGAAGAGTCTTCGTAACGGGCGGCTCAGGCTTCGTCGGTAGCCACTTGATCCGCGAACTGAGAGCGCAGGGTAGTGAAGTTGTGGCGCTGGCCCGCTCTGAGGCCGCAAGCCGTATCGCAGCTTCGGCGGGTGCTGCCGTTCACACGGGCGATCTGACTTCGATATATAGTCTTTCTCGGGGCATGGCCGGCTGCGACACTGTATTTCACGCAGGTGCCTACCTTCCGGATTGGAACAAGAAGGAAGCGTTCGACGTAAATGTGGTGGGTAGCCGCAACGTGGTCGAGGCTGCACTCCGAGCCGGGGTGGAGCGAATCGTCTACGTGAGCGGAATTGGCGTGATGATTGGAAGCGGTCCGGTCAGAAATGTGGACGAGTCTGTTCCTCGAGGAAGGCCGGTTGGCGTGCTCGCGGCATCTCGGATCCAAAGCGAAAGAGAGATGCAGAATGCCAACCGCGATAACCTCAATACCGTCATCGTACGCTTTCCGTATGTGTGGGGGCCCAGGAAACACCCTTATCCCGGCACTCAAGGCCGGGATTCCGAGCGGTCGATTTCGCTGGATCGCAGGGGGGCGTCACAATATCTCGACAGTTCACATCGCCAACGCGATCGATGGCTTGATCCTAGCGGGAAGAAGAGGTCGGCCGGGCGAAATCTACTATTTCACGGACGGCGAGCCAGTGGAGCTGCGACAGTTCTTTGAAGTTCAGCTCCGAGCCGCCGGCATAGAACCGCCTGCGGCGGAAATCGGACTGAATACGGCCAAGGTCACTGGCGCTATCTTGTCGCTGATCTGGAAACTTCGGCGACGCCGCTACCCACCGCCGCTCACGCCGACCATCGTTCGGTTTCTCGGTCAGGAGGTGACCGTTAACGATCAAAAGGCACGCCGAGAACTCGGCTACCGGCCGAGGATCAAATGGCCTGACGGGCCATTTTGAGAACCGGCGTCCGCGTTGCCATCGGCTTGACGCGAGCCGGCGCGCCTCTACCGAGTCCCTCCTGACGATGCGCCCCACCTCGGCTTCGGACGGCGTCCCCGCCTGCGCCTTCTGATAGCTGCTCGATCGACAAGCGCAGCTGACGTCGATGTCGGGTTCGAAAGGCCGCGACCGATTTCAGCTGTCGCGAGCGCCGCAGGTATCAAATCTCCTCTCAACTAACGGGCGATGAGATCTCTTTACAAAGCGACCGGTCGTGCTAATTTGGCTGGCGGCCTAAGCCGGAAGGATGCTGTCGATGCTCGACTATTATACGGTCCGCTCGCTCGGTGGTAACGGCAGAAAGGTTTCGATCATGCTTGCCGAAACCGGACTTGAGCACGTTGTACATTTCGTCGACATCGAGAAGGGTGAGCAGAAGGAGGATTGGTTCACCGCGATCAATCCTAACGGCCGTATCCCCGCAATCGTTGACCACGATTTGCCCGGCGGCCTACGTCTCGGCGAGTCCGGCGCGATCCTTGTCCATCTCGCGGAGAAGACGGGTCGGTTCCTGCCGGCCGAACCGAAAGCGCGCGCGCAGACGTTGATGTGGACGTTCTGGCAGGTCGGCGGAGTCGGACCAATGTTCGGTCAATGGTCGTATTTCGCAAGGACAGCAGCTGAGAGGGTGCCGTTCGCAATTCAAAGGTACCGCGACGAATGTGAGCGACTGTTCGACACCTTCGACCGAAATCTGGCTGCCCAGGAATATGCGGCTGACGAATATTCGATCGCCGATATGGCACTCCTGCCTTGGATGAAGCCGGGGTATGCAGGTCTTATGCGCGCGATGCCCGACGCTCGCGACCGTTGGCCCAATTTGCGGCGCTGGATTGCGGCAGTCGAAGCTCGCCCCGCCGTCGCTCTCGCCATGAGTTGTGCTGAAGGCGCGGCTGCACGGATCGGACACGGTGCGTCAAGCGCCGAACGCGTTTGAGGCGCAGGGGCTTAGGAAGGTCTGGAATTGCTCTTGAGCAGTCCGAGGCATTTTCTGTCCGGCAAATGCGGGTCGCGTTTTAGCAATTTTACGGGGCAGGGAGCGCCCGCTCCCTTCATTGTCGGTTCGCTGGTGTGGGACAGGCGGCAGGCGATGTGGGCCAAGTTTCGCTGGGCTCCCATTGCGAACGGACGGTTCGGAACTGCGGATACGAGTTCTTCGGCGAGGGGCAGCAAGTGATCATGCGAAGCTGGAAGGCCAGTACGGATGCAGCGCGAGCTTCAGCGTACGAATCCCATTTTATCGCAACCGTGTTACCCGAGCTCCAGAGTCTGCCTGGAAATAAAGGCGCGTATCTGCTGAAACGGATTGGAAATGACCGGGCCGAGATTCTTGTGCTGTCGCTCTGGGATTCCCTGGAAGCCGTAGGGAGCTTTGCCGGCGACGATGTCGAGCGGGCAGTGGTCGAGCCTCAGGCCATAGCCGTGCTCGATATGTGGGATTCTCGCGTCCAGCACTATGAGGTTCTTCACGCTCCTCAAAAGGACAATATTTGATCTGCCTTCAGATTCGAGTCGTCGCAGCCGTGAGTTTGATTTTCTCTCGATGGGGATCCTTGGAGTCGATCAATTGGTGCTTGGCCGGTGTCCATACTTCGGCAGATTCCGAAGCCGTCGGCGTTTACGTGATCGTACCGGTTAATCGCGTCGCGTCCTATTTCTGAACGCGTTCGTGAGCACTCATCCCCAACGGAGGCGAGGTCGGGATCGTCTTCTTGAAACAGTCTCTCTTCGATATCTCTTCCACCCAGGCCGAAAGAAACGGTCGCTTCGAGCGCCAGTCCACGTTTTCTCCATATCGGAAATCGATATATCCCACACCCGAAACCAGAGCGAGGTGCGCAATGTTCAGGCGAGGCGTGTCGAATACGTTCGGGTTCGTGTCAAACCAGGTAAGCGCGTTGAATATCTTGTCCCACTGATCATCAACCCAGACTTGCCAACGCTTATCTTCGGGCCTGATCGAGGTCTCGTACCGAATCGATATGACGGCATCGCATATGCCTTGGGCCAGTGCGTGCTGTGTAAGGACGGCCCAGCGCTTATCTGGATCACGTGGAATTAATTGGGCGCCGCCGGCGAGGTGATCGAGAAACTCACATATGACGGTAGAGTCGAAAAGGGTGCAGTTCTCATGCACGATTAACGCGGGTACCTTCCTCAACGGGTTGTGAAGTTGTCCAAATTCGACATTGGGTTGGCCAGGAACGACCTCGACATAAGTCAACTCAATAGAGGTCTCAAGCCCAAGCTCAATCGCGGCGGCACGAACCTTGCGCGCAAATGGAGACTGAGGTGCATACATGAGCTTCATAGCAGTCTCCTTGCCACTAGTGGCCAAATGCGGGCCGCGCGTCACGGTGCGGCCGGCTCAGACGCTGCACTAACCAAAATCGCTTCCGCGACTTCTTCATCAGATGCCTCCGATCAGATGCCCGCTGCGCGCGCGGCTCGATTGTGAACGCCGATGCGGTATGGATATTGGGTAGTCATTTCTACCGCGAGCGCCAGCAAGCTCCTTATACTGCTCGGGGATGGCACCCTCCGCCAGGGCAACCTCGTCGAAAGCCCGAAAATGCGGCCATCGCGTCCGGGGCACCCTCAGCGACCTTACTCAACCTTCCTATTGTTGCGCGTTACACTGCAGCGTGAAATAGCAATTTGAGATGGTTGCATGTCCTCGATCGAACTTTCCGTTCGACAAGCGTCTGAGTTAGGCGGACGATCGGAGGAAATATCGCAGATTTGCGTCCTGTGGGGAAAGGCGGTAGCGGTCTCCCGACTGGCACAAACACTTGAACAGCCTTGCTTCGGTAATTCGCCTTGGCTTGCGTGGTTGCGAAAATTCTCTCGCCGTCAATGGGTCCGAACGCTTCGAACAGCCGTTGCTGTGCGCTGCCGTACGCGCCAGTTCTCAGATACTCGCATTGACGTTGCGAGGCACACGCCTACCGGCGCCATCAGACGCGTGAATTCGATCAAGACCGCAGGATGATTCCTCACGCGCGATTTCCCGTCGGCACCACGTTTCCACCACTCCGCGGCACCAAGGACACGACTGCCGCCCTTGCGGGGTCTTCGGGCCGGCTGCTTGCGACGCGGCTTCTGTTCGGGCTCGGGCTACGGCCTCCCGTGCCGCTCCCACAGCCTGTTCGAAGGTCAGAAGCCCGTCGGTGGGCTTGTCATTGATGTCGTTGGCGACGCCGACTTGCGCCTGCCTGTAGTTGCCGCCGCCGTAGTGACTACGTCAGCGGACAAGCCAAATGCCGCCCTGTCTTCCTTTGCGATAGCCCAGATGCGTTTCCGCATCGAGGCGACGCCAATGCACGCCAAGCTCGAGTCTGGAGCGCGCTTTAGCCGTCGTAACTGGAGCCTCGGTGAGCGTCTTCGACATAGCGTTCGCCGGCTTTACGTCGAATATCCGTTGAATATAAACCAATGTACATTGGCGAACTATACTGACTATGGGCATTCAATATCCTGAAATTATTGAACATCGGCAAACGAAGACAGCCACATTATTTGGCCCTCTCAAGGCTGAGGCGGGGGTTCGCTTCCCCTAGGGAGCGCCAAACCTTCGCTTTTCCGCGATATGGGGCGACGCGCCTCCGTTCGCGAGCGTCCTCCTGCTCGATAGCTGATTGATCGTGCCGGCCTGTATCAGCCGAGTTTGGCGCTTGTTCGCGGTCGCGGCGACGGAGCTTTGAGCATCCCCGTCGCCCGCCTTGGCGGGCAGTTCGGCCCGTGAATCAAGCGGCGGGCGTCCCTCATTTCCGCTATGATCAAGCCATGACGATCGGGATTACCGGACCCGGCCGGAAGGTACCACGGCAAAGTGGCGTGGTGAGGCTGATCGTTGCGGCCGTCGTCATCACGATTTGCCTGATCCTGCTCTCGTTCGCGAGCGACTTCCTGGTCGATTGGCTTTGGTTTTCCTCGATCGGTTATCTCGAGGTTTTCCTGACGGCGATCGGCGCCAAGGCGACCGTCTTTTTTGCGGTCTTGGCGGTGACCACCGTCGTCCTTTGGCTGAACGGAGTGCTGGCGGCGCGGTTTGCCATGCAGCAGCCGCCACAGAACCCAGCCGCGCTGTGGAAGGTGGCGGGTGTTACGCCGCCGCCCGATCTGTCCGTATTGCTGCGCGATCGACTAGCACGGCCGTGGTTTATCGCGCTCGGTGCGGGTTTGCTCGGCGTGCTGGTTGCCGCAGGCGAAGCCGGCAACTGGGGCATCTTCCTGCAGTTTCTCTACGGCGTGCCCTATGGCACGGAGGATCCGCTCTACAACAAGGACATCGGCTTCTATCTCTTTGCGCTACCCGCTTATCTCGCGATCAAGAACTGGATGCTGCTCGCAATCGTCCTGAGTGCGCTGTTTGCCGGAGCGATCTACTGGGCGCGCGGCGACATCGAGTACGATGTTCACAACCGATCAATCTCGCCGACGGTGATCGCACATGGCTCGGCGCTGGTTGGCCTTCTGTTCGCGGTGAAGGCCTGGTCCTATGGGCTCGACCGCTATCTGCTGCTCTACAGCGACAATGGTGTCGTGGTCGGGGCAAGCTACACCGATGTCCATCTGGGGCTGCCGGCACTGTGGCTGATGATCGGGATTTCGATCATCGCGGCGCTCGTCGCATGGGCCAATCTGCGGGCGCGCACCTACCGGCTCCTTGCCGCCGGGTTCATCCTCGTCGGCGCCGGCTCTGTCGTGCTGTCGAGCCTCGTCCCTTCGCTGTTCCGGCACTTCGTCGTCAAACCGACGGAGTTGCAGCTGGAGAAGCCGTACATTGAACGCAACATCGCGCTCACCAGGCAGGCCTACAATCTCGACCGGATCGCAGCCAAGCCGTTTGCCGCCGAACAGCGGCTGACCTTCAAGACGCTGGAAGCGAACAAGGCCACCATCGACAATATCCGACTCTGGGACTGGCTGCCGCTGTCGGATACCTACGCGCAACTGCAGGAGATCCGCACCTACTACAAATTCCACGATCTTGACGTCGATCGCTATTGGCTCGACGGCTCCTACCAGAGCGTGATGCTCTCGGCCCGCGAACTGCGCGCCTCGCTGTTGCCTTCGAATGCCCAGACCTGGGTCAATCGCCACGTGCTGTTTACGCACGGCAACGGCGCGGTGATGAGCCCGGTCACCCGCAAGAGCGCGGAAGGACTGCCGTTCTTCTATTTGCGGGATATTCCGCCGGTTGCGGACGGCGGCCCCAAGATCGACGAACCGCGCATCTACTTCGGAGAAGAGAGCGACGACTACGTCATCGTCAAGGCCAGCATCCCGGAGTTCGATTATCCGAAGGGGAAAGACAACGTCTATGCGGCCTATGACGGCAGTGGCGGTGTTCCGATCGGAGCATTGGGATGGAGAACGCTGTTCGCCTACTACTTCAATGACGCGAATCTGGTCCTCTCAAGCTACATCACGGCCGACAGCCGGATCATGATCCGGCGCAATATCACGGAACGGGTGCGCGCGATCGCTCCATTTCTCAGGCTCGATCATGATCCCTATCTGGTCATCAGCAACGGGCACCTGTTCTGGATACAGGACGCCTACACCACGAGCTCCTATTTCCCCTCCGCGCAGCCCGTGCCGGAGCTCGGTCTCAACTACATCAGGAATTCTGTGAAGATTGTTGTCGATGCCTATAACGGGACGGTCGATTTCTATCTGATCGACCCACGCGACCCCATTGCAGCAACCTACCAGCATATCTTTCCGAGCCTGTTCAAGCCGTTCACGGCGATGCCGGCGGATTTGCAGAAGCACATTCGCTATCCGGAAGATCTGTTCCTGATTCAGGCGCGGCTCTATCAAACCTACCACATGGAGCAGGCCGAAACTTTCTATAACCGAGAGGACTTCTGGCAGTTTCCGCGACAGCCGGGCGGCGACGGCACCTCGGTGATGACCCCCTATTACATCATCATGCGGCTGCCCGGCGAGCCGCAGGCCGAGTTCTTCCTGATGCTTCCGATGGTGCCGAGCCGTCGCGACAACATGATCGCGTGGCTCGCTGCGCGTTGCGACGCGCCCGACTACGGCAAGCTGATCGTCTACGAATTCCCCAAGGACAAGCTTGTCTACGGGCCGTTTCAGATCGAGGCGCGGATCAACCAGAGCACCGAGATCTCGCAACAACTCACGCTGTGGAACCAGATGGGCTCGCGGGTGATACGCGGTGCGAACCTGCTGGTGATTCCGATCGAGAATTCGATCCTTTATGTCTCGCCGCTCTATTTGCGCGCCGAGCTTGGACACCTGCCGGAGCTGAAACGCGTGATCGCAGCCTACGGCGAGCATGTCGTGATGAAGGAGACGCTCGCTGACGCCCTGGCCGCGTTGTTCGCAGAGCCTGGTGCGGTGCCGGCGGTTTCAAACGCAACGGACGCGGTGTCCCCTGCGGGCGGGGCGGCGAGCCCGGCGCAGCAGGCGCTCGATCGCTACAATCAGGCGGTGGAACGCTTGAAGGCCGGAGACTGGAAAGGTTTCGGCACGCAGTTCGATGCCCTGCGCGAGTCCCTGGAGGAAATGAACCGGCGCTCCGTCGGCCACTAATGGCCGAGGGGAATTGAAAGCGCGGACGCGCGCCTCGATCGTATTGCTAAAGGTTGCATTGCAATTTCGATCGCACAGGAACTCGCTGTTCTGTTCCGGACGGCGCGCCATTTCCGCTTCGCGCGCGATGCCGCCGGTCAATCGTTGCAATTGCCGGCGCCTCAGGTGACGTTCCGGATCCTTGCCACAACCTCCGGCCGGTTGCTCTCGAGCCAGGCCACGGCGTCGGGTCCATCGACGACGCACGCGAAGGTTTCCCAGGTTGGGTCCTCCAGGGATTCCGGTTGCAGTCGCTTCGCCGCATACTCAACGAGGTCGTGCAAGCGTTCATAGCCTCGTCGGCCCTCAAGGGAATCTGCAATCGCGGTGCTGGTCCAGCCTCGCTGGGCCAAATCGACAATGCTCGGAGCGTCAGCCTCGCTGAACCAGGGTGTGGCATCGAACTCGATGCAGCGGACATTATCGGCGGTATGGCAAGTCGCGTGGATCATCGGATTCCTCCGTTCGCCGGCTAACAACCTGCGCCGGCATTGCTCCCAGAGTTTCACATCGCCGCCTCGCACGCCTCAGGCTTTGACCAGGTCCCCCAGCAGGTTCGCCGCCACCGTCAGCTTGGCGAGCGTCAGGCCGCTGGCCGCGATCTCCTCGACCGAGCGGCGGATGCGCGCCGCTTCGGGGTGGGCCGCGAGCCAGGTCTCGACAGCCTGCTGGCCGGACTGCCCGGTTGCCAGCATGTCCGCGGCCAGTCTTCTTTCGGCGCCGGCGATCTGCTCAACGGCGCGATCGATCGCCATACGTTCGAAATAATCGTTTGCCGGCACGCTGCGCGCAGCGGCGACGATGCGGTCGAGGCGGAAGTTCGCTTCGGCGGCGAAGAAGGTCGCAGCAGCGTCGCCGATCGGGCGGGCGGTGCGCTCGGCAACCGTCACGATATCGGGTGCCGAGACCAGAGCATCGAGATCGGCGAGTTCGCCGGCGAGGCCGGCCGGGACACCGGCATCGGTCAGGTCCTGCCGACGCTTGGCACGTGCGGCCTGCAAGTCCGGCGGCAGCGCGGTGTCGAGCCCGGCGACGATCTGGCGGATAGCCGGGCCGAAGCGCGCGACGACGGTCTCCAGCCCGTCCTTGAAATCGACATTGCGCACGTACCAGACCATGCGGGAGAGCAGGAGGTCCTGGACAGAAGCGTAGAGGGACAGCTGCACCCGCCCGTCGATGCAGGTATCGAGTGCATCGATCGCGTCACTGAGCCACTTGAGCCCGTAGCATTCATCGACTGCCACATGGGCCATGACGATGGTCGGGATATCGGCGTCCGTCTCGTCGATCAGACGCACGACACAGGCCGGGCCGCCGCGATTGATCACCGCATTGGCGAGGCTGGTCGCGATGATCTCCCGCCGCAGGCGATGGGATTCGACCGCTCTCGGGTATTTGTCCTGAACCTCGCGCGGAAAATACTGGGATAGTTCCCGGGCAAGATAGGGATCGTCCGGCACGCTGGTGACGAGCAGGTCATCGTAAAGCGTCAGCTTGGCATAGGCGAGCAGCACGGCAAGCTCGGGCCGCGCGAGGGACTGGCCGCGCCGTGTGCGCTCGGTGAGCGCTGCGTCGTCGGGCAGGAACTCCACTGCGCGGCTGAGCAAATCGCGCTGCTCGAGCGACTGCATCAGGCGCGTGAGGAAGCCGGTCTCGGCCACGCCCTTGCGTTCGGCGAGCGAGAGCGCCAGCGACTGCAGATAGTTGTTGCGCAGCACCAGCGTGCCGACCTCGTCGGTCATCGCGGCCAGCAGGCTGTTGCGGTCAGCGGGGCTGAGCCGGCCCTCGCGCTCGAGCCGCGCCAGCGCGATCTTGATGTTGACCTCGACGTCGGACGTGTTCACGCCGGCCGAGTTGTCGATGGCGTCGGTGTTGAGCTTGACGCCCTTCTGCGCCGCCTCGATGCGGCCGCGTTGGGTGACGCCGAGATTGGCGCCTTCGCCGATCACCCGGGCCCGCACGTCGCCGCCCGTGATGCGGATTGGATCGTTGGCGCGGTCGCCGGCCTGATCGTCGCTTTCCGCGGCGGAGCGGATATAGGTGCCGATGCCGCCAAACCACAGCAGATCCGCGCGCGCCTTCAGGATTGCCGTCATCACCTCGAAAGGCGTCGCTTGCGGCTTGTCGAGATCGAGCAGGGCGCGTACCTCCGGAGTGAGCGGGATCGCCTTGAGCTGCCGCGAGAACACGCCGCCGCCCGCCGAGATCAGCGACTTGTTGTAGTCCTGCCAGCTCGATCGCGGCAGGTCGAACAGACGCTTGCGCTCGGCGAGGCTGATCGCAGGATCAGGCGAGGGATCGATGAAGATGTCGCGGTGATCGAAAGCCGCCACGAGCTTTGTCGCCGGCGACAGCAGCATGCCATTGCCGAAAACGTCGCCGGACATGTCACCCACGCCGACCGCGGTGAACGGCATGGTCTGAATGTCGGTGCCGAGCTCGCGGAAGTGGCGCTTGACCGCTTCCCAGGCGCCGCGCGCCGTGATCCCCATCTTCTTGTGGTCGTAGCCCTGGCTGCCACCGGAAGCGAAGGCATCGCCGAGCCAATGGTTTTTCTCGGCCGAGATCGCGTTGGCGATGTCGGAGAAGGTGGCGGTGCCCTTGTCGGCGGCGACAACGAGGTAGGGGTCGTCGCCGTCATGGCGCACGGTGGATTCGGGCGGCACGACGATGTCGCCGTCGAGATTGTCGGTGAGCTCCAGCAGCGAGCGAACGAAGATGCGATAGGCTTCGGTGCCTTCCGCGAGCCAGGCATCGCGATTGGAAGGCGGCGGCAGGCGCTTGGGCACAAAGCCGCCCTTGGCGCCGACCGGCACGATCACGGCGTTCTTGACCTGCTGCGCTTTCACGAGGCCGAGGATCTCGGTGCGGAAATCCTGCGGCCGGTCGGACCAGCGCAAGCCACCGCGCGCAACCTTGCCGAAGCGCAGGTGAATACCTTCGACACGAGGTGAATAGACGAAGATCTCGTAGAGAGGTCGTGGAGCCGGCAGGTCGTCGATCCGGCGCGCGTCGAACTTGAAGGAGATCACGGGACGCGGATGTCCATCCTCGCCGATCTGCCACAGATTGGTGCGAATCGTCGCCTGCACCAGGTTGGTGAAACGGCGCAGGATGCGGTCCTCGTCCAGCGAGGCAACGGATTTGAGTTGCTCCTCGACCTCGGCAAGCAGGGCCGTCTCGCGTGCCGAGCGCTCGGCATCCGTGGAGGCGAGGCGTGGATCGAGGCGGGTTTGGAACAGCGCGACGAGGCTGGCCGTGATCGCGGCGTTCTTGCGCAAGGTCTCCCACATATAATCCTGGGTGAACGGCGCGCGGATCTGGTGCAGGTAGCGGGACAGTGCCCGGATGGTCGAGACTTCCCGCCAGCCTAGGGCGGTGCGCAGGATCAGGCCGTTATATCCATCGGATTCGGCGTGATCGCGGACCACCGCCATGATCGAGGCTTCAAGGCGATGGCTGAATTCCGGGCTGATCGTGATCGGCTGGCCGTCGCTGGTCTCGATCGTCATCTCGTGGAGCCAAACCGGCGGAGGCGCCGGCGTGGCGCGCGGCGCGATCTGATAGGTGCGTTCGTTGACCACGCGCAGGCCGTGATTTTCGATCACGGGCACGCGGTAGGACAGCGACAGGGGCGCGTCGTGCGAGAACACCCTCAGTCCGAAGCGCTTGGGATCGGCCTCGCTTGCGTCGCGATGAACCGAAATCGCCACCGGGCGGGCTGGCGTGAGCTTTTCGATGGTGGCGATATCGGTGATCGCCTGTTCCGCGCCGAACACCTCGGTATAGCCACCGCTAAACGCCCGGGCATATCGGTTGGTGAGCATGCGTGCCCGCATGCCATCGGTGGAGGCAGTGAGCGCGGCCTTCAGCTTGTCGGCCCACGTCGCGGCAATGGCGCTGATCCCGGCTTCGAGCGTGGCGCGTTCGACGACGGGAGTTTTGCCGTCATAGCGTCCGATGATGTAGTGGACGCGCACAAGCGCCCCTTCAGGGAATGAAACGTAGGAGGCCGACAGCGTCCCCTTGTAGACCTGCGCCAGGAAGGCACCGACGCGGGTGCGGACGTCCGTGTCGTATTTCTCGCGCGGAATGAAAGTGAGGATGGAGACGAAGCGATCGAACTTGTCCACCCGCGCCAGCGCGCGGACGCGCGGACGCTCGTAGAGGATCAGGATCTCCATGATGAAATTGTAGAGCGTGTCGACGTCGACCTGGAACAGTTCGTCACGCGGATATTCTTCGAGAATATGCATGAGCGCCTTGCCCGAATGGCTGTTCGGGTCGAAGCCGGCGCGTTGCAGCGCGCGCGTCACCTTGTGGCGGACATAGGGGATCTGGCGTGCGGAGCGGGTATAGGCGCCCGAGGTGAACAGGCCGACGACCCGCAATTCGCCCTCCAGCCGGCCGTCGGGCGTATAGAGCTTGATGCCGACATAATCCATGCGAATGCGACGATGAACGCGGCTGGAGACGTTGGCCTTGATGACGATGAGCAGGGTGGGGTCGTGCATGAACTCGCGTATTTCCGACGTCATCACCACCATTTCGCTACCGCGGCGCAGCACCTTCGCATCCGGATCGCGGAGGACGCCGAGGCCTTTGCCGGTCGTGATGTCGTCGGATGCATCGCCGTCGGGCGAGAAGCGATATTCGCGCACGCCGAGGAAGGTGAAATTGTCCGCGCAGAGCCATTGCAGGAACTGGTTGGCCTCGGCGACCTCGTCGATCGGCAGCGGCGGCGGATTGGAAGAAAAGGTCTTGATCGCGTCCTCGACCCGGTCGCGCATCGCGCGCCAGTCGGTGACGCAGGCGCGGACGTCGTTCAACGTCCTGGTGAGGCCGTCGATCAGCTTCTGGCGATCGGCGTCGGCGTCCAGGCGGGTGATGTGGAGGTGAATCAGGCTTTCCCGCGTGCCGTTTACTCCCGCCGGCAGCGCTTCGCCGTGGAAGCGCAGGAGCTTGCCTTGGCTGTCGCGCTCCACCGCGAGGATCGGGTGAGCGACGAGGGTGACTTCGATGCCTTGCTCGGCCAGCTCCGCCGTCGTGGAATCGAACAGGAAGGGCATGTTGTCGTTGAGAATTTCGAGCACGGAAATCTCGCGCCCGTCCGGCATCATCGGATTGACGACACGGATATCGGCGCTGCCGGCCGTACGCTGCTGCACGTGCTCCCAGGCTTGTTCCGCCAGGAAGGCCAGCGACAGCGCATCGTGATTGGCGAGGTCCTCGACATTGGTGTAGCCGAACAGAAGCTCGGCAAAGCTCCGGGGCGCCTTGCCCGGTTGCACGCTTCCCGCTGCATCGCGGATCAGGGTTGAACGGGCCTTATCGTCACGCCAAGCCATCATGTCCTCCATTTGCCGCGCCGTCCGATCGCGTTCGCGATCATCAGCTTGATTCTGGAGTGCATCGCTTCGAGCGCCACAGCCTTGACCGCGATCGAGTGCGTACGCGAAATCCCCGGTCTCAAAGTTGCGACAACTCCGGACGACAATACTCCGATCCCAAAGCTATCCAAGGCGCATGCTGTCGTGAGAAGTCTTGAGGTGCCCTGCTGCAGCGCGTGAGGCCGAAGCCGGCGCCGGCGGCTGCCGAACCACTGGGTTGGCCAAAATCACAAGCAATTTCAATCGAGTATGAGTTCGCAGCGCTGCGGCGCAGCTGTTCAGCGCCGCGCCGCTGCGCGAATTTCCGAAGGCGTTGCGCCGTAACGGCGGCGGAAGATGCGGTTGAAGTAGGACAAGTCTCCGAATCCAGCTTCGAACGCGATGCTGGAGATGTTGCGTTCGTCCCAGAGCCGATCGGTCAGCAGCCGATGCGCGCTGGTCAGGCGGGCATCCAGCACGAATTCCGAGAAGCTCGTGTCCTGGTCCGCAAACAGCCGCTGCACGCTGCGCGGCGGAAGACGCTGGCGCGCTGCGACCGCGTTCAGCGACAGGTCGGGATCGCCGAGATGCGCGCGGATGTCGGCCTTGATCGCGGCAAGCCGCGCGGCCCGCAGCCCGCGGCTTTCGGCCAGCGCCGCTCCGTCGCTGGTGGCGCCGATCGCGAGCGCCGCCAGATCGTACACATGGGTGACGACGGCGCGCTGCAGCTCATACGTCGTCAATGGCACCCCAGTCTGCAACTGCCTGACATAGTTCACGAGTAGACGCAGCGGGTTCGTGCCGGGCAGCACACGCATCAGCGCATCTTCGGGCCTGGACACGAGCGATGCGACGGCCTTGCGCTGCAGCGGAATCGTGATGAAGCATGACGGTGACGACGTCGCAGACATGCTGGTCTCCGCCGCCGACATCAACAGCGCATCGCCCGCGCGGAGCGTGACCTCTCGACCGCCTTGCGATGCGACTCCGGTCCCGCTCGTAAAGACCTTCAGAACGAGATCGTCACGGTCGTCCAGCAGATCGCGCGTCCTTGCCGCGCGTATATTGACGCTGGCGCCCGACACGATCGCGAGCCCAGGGAGCGCCTGCACCACCAGGTCAGCGCGGAACGGGTCGTCGGAAATCGGCCCGAGATCGAACTTCACGGTCGCGCGTCCGATGACCTCCTGCAGAATCATCAGCCGATCCCGCTCCGGCCAATCGGCGCTCGAGAATCGAAACGTGCTGGAGTCCGGCAATTTCGGGAACGCGGAGTCTGGATCACCTGCTCGCATGATGTTCTCGACCGTGTTTCCAACCGGTCAACCGCTCGCCGCCATCAGAAGGCAACTCATACCCGTTCTACGGCGGGATAGGGCGGGGAAGCTAGGACAGTCGCGTCAAGGGCCCGGTTTGAGGCGCCATCGATCCGACGCGTCATCAACGCTCTGGCATTGCGCGAATCTCCGATGGCGTCGCGCCGTAGCGGCGGCGAACGGCGCGGTTGAAGTAGGACAGGTCGCCGAAGCCGACTTCGAACGCGATGCTGGAGATGTTGCGGTCGCGCCAGCGTGGATCGGTCAGCAGGCGATAGGCCTGGGCGAGGCGCGCGCCGAGCACGTATTCCGAGAAACTCGTGTCCTGTTCGGCGAACAGCCTCTGAACGCTGCGCGGCGACAGACGCTGGCGCGCGGCAACCGCGGTCAATGTGAGGGCGGGATCGCCCAGATGGGAATTGATATCGGCCTTGACGGCGGCGCGCCGCGCCGTGCGCAGCCCGCGATTTTCAGCGACGGCCGCGCCGTCACGCGTGGCACCGATCACCAACGCCGCGAGGTCGTACAGATGGGTGACGACGACATGCTGCAGCTCGCCCGCGGCCATCCGATCCATGCGGTTCAGCTCGTCGGCGTAAAAGGTAAGCAGTCGCAATGCCTCGATGTCGCGCGGGACCGGACGCATCAGCGCATCTTCGGGGTTGGGCACGAACGGCGTAAGCGCCTTGCGCGGCAGCCGCAGACTGAGGAAGCGCACAAGCGACGGGTAGACGCTCACCCGCGGTTCCGCGGTCGACATCAGAATGGCATCGCCGGTGTCGCCGGTGGCCTCGCGTCTCCGGTGCGTGATGATGGGTGCGCCGCTCAGCGCGATCCCGAGCACGAGATCGTCGCTGCCATCGAGCAACTCGCGGGTCACGGCGGCGCGCAAATTGGCCAATGCCCAGGAACCGAGCCAAAGCCCGGGCAGCGCCAGTACGGTCGCCTCGGCATGGAACGCTCCGTCGGACAACGGCTCCGTGTCGAGCTGGATGACGGTGCGCCCGATCGACTCGCGCCAGATTGCCAGTCGATCCCGTGCCGGCCAATCGGCGGTCGAGAACCGAAAAGTCGCAGGCGCCTGTTGCTCTGACATCGTCGGCTCGTTCCCGTGCCGTGGCATCCCCTGTTGCGGCATTGCGTCACCCGACCCGAAAAGTCAACGGTGGCGTCTGTGTCCTAGATCACGGTGCGCCAGCCCAAGAACACCGGTCCGATCACCGCCTACACGTCGTGCCACGGGAACCGATCAACGGGAGTTTTGAATGCGTGTCTCGGAACAGGACTGGGCGCAGGTCGGGATATCGGCCGGCGACCTTCGGCTCCACCACTCAGGATCTGATCAGCACTTGCTGCCAAGGGCGGGATCAACTGCAAACTTTGACAACGATTTTGCCGCTTGAAGACCGGTTCGCGGCGAGCAACCGGTGAGACGCATGACGAAAACGGCGTTGATGATCGGAGCGACGGGAGGCGTAGGGCGCGAGGTCGCAAGGGCCTTGGCGCGCCACGGCTGGCATCTTCGGTGCTTGAGCCGCACGCCAAAGCCGGTCTCCGCCTCTTTGCCGGATAACGGCGTCGCCTGGATCCAGGGAGACGCGATGAAGGCGGATGACGTGGCCAACGCAGCCAGCGATGTCGCCCTCATCGTTCACGCAGCCAATCCACCGCGGTACAAGAACTGGCGTGGCCTCGCGATGCCGATGCTTCGTAGCTCGATCGAAGCGGCGAGCGCCTCAAACGCGCGGCTGATCCTCCCTGGCAATCTGTATAACTTCGGCGCGGACACCGGTCCGCTGTTGTCCGAGACAACGCAGCAGGAGCCGAACACGCGCAAGGGCCGCGTTCGCTGCGAGATGGAAGACATGCTGAGGGCGGCGGCGGCGACCGGCACCCGATCGCTCGTCGTGCGCGCCGGCGACGTGTTTGGTGGACACGGGCCATCCTCAAATTTTTCGAATGTCCTGATCAAGCCGGGGCAGCCGCTGCGTGCCATCTCATATCCCGGTCCTCCTGCGACAGGGCATGCCTGGGCCTATCTGCCGGATTACGCCGAGGCGATTGCGCGACTTGCAGAGATCGAAGCCGATCTGCCGCCGTTCGATGTGTTTCACTTTGGCGGACACTGGATCGAACCCGGGATCGAGCTCGCTCAATCCATTCGTCGCGCGGCCGGAAGGCTCGACCTCCCCATTCGCCGCTTTCCATGGCTCGCCGTCCGGCTGCTCGCGCCCTTCGTTCCGCTCCTCCGTGAGGTCGAAGAGGTTCGCTATCTCTGGGATGTCCCGCTTCGGCTCGATAATTCCAAGCTGATTGCGTTGATCGGCGACGAGCCTCACACGCCTCTCGACCAGGCAGTTCGCGCCAGCCTGTTAGAGCTCGGGTGCCTGTCGAGTTGAAAGCGAAGTTGCAAAAAAATGGAGACCAGAATGCCAGTCCTGATGGTTCGCGGTGATGTCGAGGACTTCGACAGATGGAAGCAGGTTTTCGACAAGAATGACGAGGCGCGAACCGCGCATGGTTGTCGCCGCGTCCGCCGCTTTCGCTCGACGGCTAACCCCAGTCACCTGCTGATCCTGTTCGACTGGGACACAGAGGAAAATGCGAAGGCGTTCAGCTCCAGTCCGCAGCTT
Source organism: Bradyrhizobium sp. B120 (assembly GCF_049075665.1). Classification (NCBI taxonomy): domain Bacteria; kingdom Pseudomonadati; phylum Pseudomonadota; class Alphaproteobacteria; order Hyphomicrobiales; family Nitrobacteraceae; genus Bradyrhizobium; species Bradyrhizobium sp. B120. The sequence continues at coordinate 1,553,646 of NZ_CP185242.1, forward strand.
GAAAGGACTCAGGCCAAAGCCGGCATTCTGCCGGGGCGAGAGACCGCCTTTTTCGAAGAGTTCTGACATGCTCACGCAGGGGTCGCCAATGTCGAAACAACTTCGCTCCAGCGCGATCGCGCGATGGTACATCATCACGGCCGCCATCTATCTTTGCATCGGACTTGCCATCGGCATCGGCATGGGTATTGCCGAGAACTTCAAATACGTGGTCGTGCACGCCCACCTGAATCTACTCGGCTGGGCGACGATGTGTCTCTACGGGCTCGTCTTGCAGGCGTTCCCGGAACTTGGCGCATCCCGGCTCGTACGCTGGCAGTTCGCCGTCGCGAATCTTGGCGTCGTCATTTTCGTCCCAGGGCTCGTTCTTGTGGTTGCCGGCGTCACTCACGTCGCTGCAATCGTAGGGTCGCTCATTTCCTTTGTCGGCGCCTTGCTCTTCGTCGGCCTGCTGATCGGATCGTTACGTCAGGGGCGCGGCGAGGCGGAGCAGCCTGGCCCGAGCAGCACGTCGATGCCCGCTCACTGACCCATAACCAATCCTCGCCAGGATCAGGAGGGGTCCGCAATCAACGATCACGCCGGGACGACGATATGGTCCGGTGCGATGCCCGCCCGGTGACGCTCATACATCGCGGTGTAGGCGGTCTCGACATGTCGGGTGAAGCGTTTGGTATCGAACAACGGTGCCGTCAGCCGATTGGCCGCCAGCCTGGTTTTGATCGCCGCGAGCCTCGAAGGATCGGTCGCAAGATCGACCGCCATGCGCTCGTAGGCCTCCGGCGATTCCGCGACAAGCTCGGGCAGGCCGATCGCATGGAGCAGGCTCGCCGCAACCCGACTGGCAAACGTGTCGCCGAGAATGGTCAGCACCGGCAGGCTGGCCCATAGCGCATCGCTGGTGGTCGTGTGGGCGTTGTAGGGAGTGCTGTCGAGGAACAGGCCGGCGAGACGATGGCGTGCGAGATGGTCGGGCAACGACAGGCGCGGTGCGAACACAAGGCGCTCCGCAGCGACGCCACGCGCGACCGCCTCCTTGCGCAGATTTGCGGCAGCGTGGGCGTTGCCTTCGAGCAGCCACAACATGCTGCCCTCGACGCGGCCGAGAATCCTCATCCACCGATCGAACATGCCAGGCGTGATCTTGTAGTTGTTGTTGAAGCAACAGAACACGAAGCCCGCCGGTGCCAGCCCGACGTCGCCGCGCGTAAACACGCGATCGGCAATGACGCGCTTGTCGTCGTTGGCCTGATAGCTGTTGGGCAGAGCAACTACCTTTTCGCTGTAGAACTCGCGATGGTGATCCGGGATCACGGTACGATCGGCGATGACGTAGTCGATGAACGGGGCACCGAGGGTTCCCGGGTAACCCAGATAATTGACTTGGATGGGGGCAGGCCGGCGGCCAAGGACTCTGGTGCGGGATCCCCCGGTAAAGCCTTTCAAATCAACCAGGATGTCGATCTCCAATCGTCTGATCAGGTCGGCAACCTCATCGTCGTTCATGTCCCGGACCTCGACAAATCGATCGAACGATGCCTCCAGCCGTCGGCGCATCTCCGAAGGGTCGTCGGGCGACCATGAGATTGCCACTGTCTCGAATTTCGACCGGTCGTGGCACTCGAACATCCCCGCCATCAAAGCCGCTGTCGCGTGGTTGCAAAAATCCGACGAGAAATAGCCGACGCGAATTCGATCGTGATGGTAGCGCTCGCCCCGCCAGCGTTGGCTTTCAGACGGCGGATGATTCTTCGCGGTCCATCGCGCGGCGCAGAGCAGTTGGTCGGCGGCCGAAGAAGAAACGTTACAAAACAAAAATGGCGGCGTCGTCGCGTCCCGATTCCTGATCGACCCGATAAGTCGGTCGCACTCGGCGTCAAAGTCGACCCAGTCGCAAAGGTGAGATTTGACGTGCAAACGATAGCCTTCGATGTCGGCCTGGTCCGGCTTGAGCGCGACGGCCCTGTCAAAGGCCGCGAATGCCTCGTCATAGCGCGCCAGCATGGATAGAACCTTGCCGCGGTTGGCGTAGGCATCCGCATCGTCGCCCTTGTACTGGATCGCCTTGTCGATGCTGGCGAGCGCCGCCTCATGCTGCCTGAGCCTCAACAGCGCCGTGCCGCGGTTGTTGTAGGCCTCGGCATAGTCGGGCCGCAGCGCGATCGCTTTGTCGAAACTTGCAGTTGCCTCTTCGAGACGATCCAGCTTGATCAGCACGTTGCCGCGGTTGTAACAGGCGCCGGCCAGCCCCGGCGCCCGGTCGTAGCTCGCGAGCGCATCATCGAACCTTTCGAGGTCATTGAGCACGTTGCCACGATCGTTGTGTGCACCGCCATCGTTGGGCTTGAGCGCGATCGCCCGGTCCAGGCTCGCCAGGGCCTCCTCGAGCCGCTCCAGCTTTCTCAGCGCGGCGCCCCTGTTTCGATGGGCATCTGCATGGTCAGGCAGGAGCGCGATCACGCGATCGTAGCTTGCGATCGCCTCCTCGTGGCGCCCGAGCTCCGCGAGCGTAAGTCCGCGATTGTAGAGTGCGGGCGCAAGGTTTGGCTTGAGCGCAGTCGCCCTGTCGAAGCTCGCGAGCGCTTCGTCGAAGCGACGCAAATCGCGCAGCGTGTTGCCCAGGTTGTTGTGTGCGTCCGCGACGGTGCCGTTGAGCCCGATCGCTCGCCGGATCAGGTCAGCGCCGCGCTGGCTACGGCCGGTCTGTGCGGAAATCAGGCCTAACAGATGCAGCGCATCGAAGTTGTTTGGCTGCTGTCGCAGCATGTCTTCGTAGATCTTCTCTGCTGCCGCCAACTGCCCCCGCTGATGCAGCGCGACAGCCTGCGCGAAGGCGAGCTGCAAGGCGGTCGAATCGGATTTTTGAGGTTTACCTGTATCGGGCATCCGACTTCTTCACGCGCACCGTGTCCGATCCGGGCTTTCAAAAGCAGTTGCAACAAGCGGGTCAATAGCTTCAGGTCTGGGCCCTCACGCTGGTAGCCATTTGATATCTGTTTTGCCTCGAAAGCAACCGGCGGACGCGGGACTCGCAATGGGCGACCTGCGCGTCCGCCGGAAAACCGGGATGCTTCTCGATTGCAGTTCGTCGATACGCCAACGAGGTCGGCGCGTGCTTACGCAGCGACCAGGACCGGTTGCGCCGGTCGCCGGGTGATCGTCAGTGACAGCACGGCAGCTATGATGCCGGTCAGGCCTGCGATCATGAAGGCCTGCAGATAATCGCCCTGCGACGAGCGCACGAAGCCGGCGAAGAACGCGGCGCAGGCGGCGCCGAGCTGATGGCCGGCGACCACCCAGCCGAACACCAGCGGTGCGTTCTTGTCGCCGAACGCCTCGGTTGCGATCCGCACGGTCGGCGGCACGGTCGCGATCCAGTCGAGACCATAGAACACCGCGAATACCGACAGGCTGACCAGCGAGAAATCCGAGTAGGGCAGGTAGATCAGCGACACGCCGCGCAGCCCGTAATAGAAGAACAGCAGCTTGCGCGGATCGAAGCGGTCGGTGAGCCAGCCCGACAGCGTGGTGCCGAACAGGTCGAAGAACCCCATCAAGGCGAGCAGGCTCGCCGCCTGCACCTCGACGATGCCGTGGTCACCGCAGAACGCGATCAGATGGGTGCCGACCAGGCCGTTGGTGGTGAAGCCGCAGATGAAGAAGGTAGCGAACAGGAACCAGAACGCCCGCGTCTTCGCAGCGCGCGCCAGGTTGCTGAACGCGGCGACGAACGGGTTGCCCTGCGCCGGCGGCGCGGCATGATCGTCGTGCTGGCTGCCGAACGAGCGCAGGCCGACCGAGGCGGGGCGCTCGGGCACCAGGAAATACACCAGCGGAATCAGCGCCGCGCAGCACGCGGCCACTGTCAGCACCACCGGCTTCCAGCCGCCCCATTCCACCAGCGCAGCGAGGCCCGGCATGAAGATCAGGGTGCCGGTCGCGGTCGACGCCGTCAGCAGCCCCATGACGAGGCCGCGATTGGTGGTGAACCAGCGATTGACGATGGTGGCGCCGAGCACGTTGGCGACCGCGCCCGAGCCGATGCCGGAGAGCAGTCCCCAGCTCATGAACAATTGCCACGGCGCGGTCATGAAGTAGCTCACGCCGGTCGAGGCCGACATCAGCACCAGCGCGCCTAGCACCGTGTGGCGGATGCCGAAGCGCTGCATCACGGCTGCGGCGAACGGGCCCGCGAGGCCATAGAGGAAGATGCCGACCGCGGCCGACGATGAGATCACGCCGACATCCCAGCCGAAGGCCTGTTGCAGGGGCAGCATCAGCACGCCCGGCGTTGAACGCAGGCCGGCTGACGCGAGCAGCGCGAGGAAGATCACGGCGACGACGACGAAGGCGTAGTTCTGGCCGAACGGCCGTCTGGACACAGGGGTAGCTTGAATGGATGGTTCTGGCATGTTACTTACCGGTACGTATTGCGATGCGGCATGTATACGTACCGGTCAGTAACACTGTCAAGCGTGCCGTATGCGAAATCGGGAGGGAGCCGTCATGAAGAAAGCCGTCGAGCCGTCTGCGGAGCGCCCCGTGCGTGCCGCCGACCGGATCCGCGCGTCCGCGGCCGAACTGTTCTATCGCGAGGGCATCCGCGCCGTCGGCGTCGACGAGGTGGTCGACCGGGCCGGTGTCACCAAGCCGAGCCTCTATCGCAGCTTCGCGTCCAAGGACGATCTCGCTGCCGCCTATATGCGCGACTATGAGGCGAACTTCTGGGAGAGTTTCGAGAAGCCCGGCGGAAAATCCTATTCAGATGCGCGCGAGCACGTGCTCGCCTATATCCGCGTGCTGTCGGCGCGCGCCGTTGCCGCAGGCTATCGCGGCTGCGGGCTCACCAACGCGACCGTGGAATTTCCGTCGCGCGACAATCCCGCGCGGCAGGTCGCCGAAGCGCACAAGAAGCTGTTTCGCAAGCGCCTGCGCGAGCTCGCCGCCCTCATGGGCGCGCGTCACCCCGCCGTGCTCGGCGACGCCCTGCTGCTGCTGATCGAAGGCATCTACGTCACCGGCCAGCAGTCGGAAGAGGGACCGGCGCAGTCGGCGCTCGCGGTGGCCAAGCTCGTGATCGATGCGAGCGTGGCCAAGGCGTGAGGTGTCTCCCGTCCGCCATTTAACCAAGGGGGACGCGCGATGGGCAGGCCCACCCCCATATATATAGACTTGAGATTTTAAGTCTGTTACCCCACGCCAAACTGGTGTGGACCAAGCGCATGTGGAAGCCGCTACTCGCCTGCCTGATGACGTTTTTCGTCGCTCTTCCGATGTCCGGCGTCTCCGCGGAGGCGCCGAAAGCGCTCGACGTCGCGCGCAGCAATATCGTCGCCGCGCCTCGCGGCGAGCGATTGCTGATGCTGCTGAACCTGCAGCCGGATCGCGACAAGCTGCGCGCTTTGCCCGCCGATGATGTCAATTCGACCTTGGTCGAAACGGGAAAGCGCTACGTCTCCGAGCTGTTGAACGACGAGCGCTATCGGAGTTTTTCGACCGTCGAGGTCATCTTCGCGCTCGTGACAAGCATGGACGAATACGCGCGTCCCAACTACGGCGGGATGGTCAGGATTGGAACGGTGTCCTTCAAGCGGGAAGGGACCGATATCAGCGTCACCGCGACCAACCTCGACCCGAAGACCCTCCGCTAATTCAATCTCAAAGGACCGGTTAATTGGCGGAGCTCCCATCCAGAAGTTTGCGCTCGTGGAAGGCGCGGACGGTCATCGTACTGCTGGTCGCCGCAGTCGCAGGCGTCGCTGTCGTCGGTCCGCGCGTCTACCCGAAACTGCGCTTCTATGTGAGCATCCTGAAGGCGATGCCGGGGGAGCAGTTGAGGCAGTCTGCCGTACTCGCCAACCTCCAGGCCGAGCATGCGAAGCAGGCCGCTGAGCTGGCCGCCATTCAAGCTGCGCAGTCACAGCAAAGCGGGGAGATCAAGGACGAGATCTCGGACCTTCGCGAACACCTTTCAGACTTGAGGACGGATACCGGAGGCTCCGCGTCATCGAATGCCGTCCGGGGAAGCGCGTATCAGCTCGGTGAATGGGCATTTTTGAACGACATCGATGTCTATCAAAAGGCCGGCCTCCTCGAAGTCTACGGCGGCACGCTGACGCAAAAGCGTATCGGGCCGATCGCCGTGAAATCCGCGGTCCTGACCGCGAGCGCGCGCAAGTCGTGGCTGGCCTGGTCGCCGGACAACACGCCAGCGATCAACGCCAAGCAGATCGAGCTCGAACTCGACAGCGATACCATTCGGGCCGGAACCCTCACCGTCGGCCTGATCCTCGATGACTACTCATTCGCCGGATGGTCGCTGCGTCTCGGTCCGGATATGCCGCCGGATGCCGCCCTCAAGCCGGCAGATGTTCCGTCCGATCTCGCCGAACCTGTCGAGAAGGCCGGCCCTCTCAAGCAGCTCCGGGGCGCCGGCAACGGACGCTACGTCGGTGCCTTGCCGAAATCGGTGAGAACGGCACTCGCCGGGACGTCGGGACACGGCGTCAGGTCATGGGTCGTCATTCTGGATGGTGCAGGGCCAGGCGAGCTTGCCATTCGACGCCTCGCCTTGACCGCATCGGATACCACGACATCCGACGCCGCGCCCTCGACCATCTCCGGAAAGGTGGTTGGTGGATTGGCCACCGCCGGGCAGCGCATCGAACTCGTCCTCGAAGACAATCAGACGCGATCGACCGAGCTTGGGCTCGATGGAAGTTTTGCATTTTCGGATGTTCCGACGCGCCTCGCGGCATCGTTGCGGTACCGGTTCGAAGATCAGGACTATTATGCGTCGCTCGGACGCTGGTTTCGCCCGCTGGCCGGCGCCATGGTGGTGGATGTTCCGGTCCGCCCGGAGTTCGACAACCCCGCCCGCAAGGAACCGAACGCCGCGGAGACGGACATCAAGTCCGAATTCGACGCCGACGACCAGAAAAACCTGACCACCTTTCGCTACGCAAAGCACCGCCGCACGACATGGCCGGGCGGTCCGGGATTTCCCCGCGAGTTTGCCGGCCGGGCCTTCGCCAACAATTTCGGACATCTCGACCGCGATCGCGCGTTGGACAACCGCGACCGCTGCATCCGCATTGGCGCCGTCGGCGGAAGCACTTTCGTCGCATTGCAGGTCAAGGCCACCGAAAAATTCAACGTGGTGCTCGAAGGTGAACTCGGACGGCGCCTCGGTCGCTGCGTCGAGGTCATCTCCGCCGGGCGCGACAATGGCGACCTTGCGGCCGACTACCGTGTCATCCGCGACTACATCATGAAGTTCCACCCGGACGTCGTGCTCATCGAGCAGATGAGCGGGCTTGCGACCCAGATGAACCCCAAAATGCTGAAGAGCACGCTCGGATGGAGCTACGAGCACAACGTGCTCGACGACTTTGATCTCGGCGCCAACGGCGCGTTGACGTTTCGGCCGTGGGATCCGAGCTGGGCGCTCGACGCCGTCGCCCCGACCAACGAGCAGCTGATCAAGGGCCTCGGCATCTTCGAGAGTTTCAGCATTCCCTATTCGGATTTTGCGCCGGAGGCCAAGGCATCGTTCGATTTGTTCGCGGCCATCGCAAAGAAGCTGAAGAGCGATTATCCCGGCACGCGCTTCGTCCTGGCGAGCGGTCATGATCAGGCTGTCTGCCATGGCAGCAACAATTGCGACGGAAAGTTCGCGATGCCGGATGGCCGCACCGTGCGCAAGGGAGCCGCGCAATTGCTCGAGAACTTCGCCAGGCTTTGCGAGCAGGCGTCGATCGGCTGCGTGCAGCCCCCGATTCCGGTGGCGGAAGAGCACCTGACCTATCAGCACGATGCCCATTATTCGGTTCGCGGACATCAGTGGCTGGCGCGTCATCTCGCGGACCAGCTCGCCGAAATACTGTCCAGACCGGGTCTCGAAAGCAGCAAATGATGCGCCGGACGCTGGCCACTTGCCTGGTCTTGATCGCGGCCGGCATATCGTCTTTTGCCGCGCAATCCCTTGCCGCGGACGTCCGCCCGCTGCCTTACCCGTTCGGCAACATGATCACGTTCTCGAGCGACGTCGACTATCAGACGCCGTGGGAGGGACATGCGATCCACCGCTACCTCAACGAAGAGCTCGGGCTTCCGATCACCGACAGCTTCTGGATCAGCAGCTCCACCGGTGGCGACAACGTCAGCGCGCTGTTCAAATCCTACATCGGTCTGAGCACGCAGCCGTCGCGTGTCGGGCAGCATTCGGTTTATGGCTTGCTGCTTCGGCAATGGCATCGCGGCAACATCGATACGATCCATTCATGGGCCGACGACATGCTGCCGCAGTTCCGGCGCGTCTTGCCGGAGCCGTTGCCGCTCTCGGCCGGTGGAATATCGCTGGACCTGAAGGGGGCCGGCGAGTGGATGCGCGCGTTCGAGGCGTTCGGCGGCAAGGACGCGCGCGGCTACCAGCAATTGCGGATGGTCTTCGACCGCGATCCGCCGGCTGACCTGGTCGTCGAGGCGCAGTTCGCCGACGGCGCAACCTATGTGTTTCCCGCGGAAACCACCGCACGCCTTCGGATGGGCGCAGGCAAGCCGCCGTCCGCAGCGCCCGCCTCGGTCACCATCATCTTGAACGAACCCTGGCCGGTCGGCGTCATGCCGGGGCGGGACGGCCCGTTTCCGGCTCTGACCGGGCTGCGCATCAAGTCAGGTTCGTGTGGCCCGTCCTGCGCCGTCAACCTTGTCGCGATCGAGCGCGACAATTTCAGCCGCTGGTCGGTGCTGGCCGAGAAGGACACGATCGATCTTCTCAACATCCGCCCCTCGTCGCTGACCTCGCATGGCGGGCTGAACTATCACCCGTCATTCGAGGGACCAGGGCCGCACTACAAGCCGGACTACAAGCTTGGCGCTGATGTCCGGCAGGAGTCGATGGGGCTGGCGGGAGCGGCGGGCACCCACGGCTATTACGCCGATATCCTGAAGCAGACGGGATTCCGCAGCGTCACATCGATCTGGAACGGTGACCCAAGCGAGACGTGGTCATTCCACCGGGGCGTCGCTCCGCTCGCTTCGGTCTTTCCTGGATTCTACGCGCTTGCGAAGAGCCACGTCAGCTTTGGCGATGTGACCAGTGAAACGATTGACGCGTCGAAAGCCGCGCTCGTGAAACTTGAACCCCGGCTCGAGGACTTCGATCTCAAGGCCTATGTCTGTACGGTGAGCATCTATTGTCGCGAAGCGTCACAGGGATCCACCGCGGGCGGCCAGATCGCGCTTGGCCGGCATCTCATTGCCAAGGGCGCCTCGGTTCAGCACCATTGGTATACCCATTTCGGCACCGTCCGTTTCGATCCGACCTTCACGGCGACATCCGAAGCGCCATTCCCTCCGGTGGCCATGGAGGAGTTTCGCAAGCTTGCAGGCGACTACTACAACCCGACCGGTGAGCTGCCGGAAGCAAAACGCGTGTGGGTGCCGCCGAGCGCCGTCTGGTCGAACTACCGGATCGTGCATTCCCAGATCGCGCAGCACGTCTCGGTGAATCCGGACACCTCCGCGGTCGAGATCGCATCGTTCGTGGACCCGGTCCTGCACGAGAAGCTGCCGGACCCGAACGCCGGCACACGCGACCTGCACGGCATCACGATCTACGTCCCGAGCGCCGATCGCGCGACCGTCTCAATCGACGGCAAGCCGATCACATCCTTCACGCGAAATCCCGCGGACGCCACCGGCCGGGAGAGCATCACGATCGTCGACGACAACACCCCGACGACATTCTTCAACAGGCTGCCGTTGGAAAAACTGGGCGAAACTCGTGTCGCGGGCGGAACGTACCAATGGCAGGCGTCGGCCGGTCAGGCGTCCGAGGCGCCGCCCGCCTATGCGAAGCTCACCGCGGCGTCGCGTGAAGCTTCGCTCACATTCGCACCAAACGACCTGCAGCTTTTCAACGTCACGCATTTGTCCTGGTCCTACCGGATCCGCAGGGACGACAGCCGGATTGCGAAAGCAAAACTCGAAATCGTCTGGCGCACCGAAGCCGGCGCGATGGTGTCGGTCGCCGAAGGTGCCGGCACAAGGCCACCGGAGGATGCCGACACCGGGCGATGGATCAAGCCGTTCGAGCGCGACGGCAATTGGCACGCGGTGACCGTCGCGCAGCACGATTTCCTCTGGAAGGCGGGCTTCGAGAAGTGGCGCGTCCTGCCGCTGGCGCTTGGAAAGATCCGCTCGGTCGAGATCAGGCTGATCGACGCGGAGCCGGGCGACATCCTCGAGATCGGCGCCATGCAGGGGCTGCGGCCGACCGGCAACGCGGTTGCCGCGGACCGCAGCCTGCTGATTGCGGGGCAGGTCGTTGCCCCGTCAGGCCGGCCGCAGCAGGGCGTCGCGATCACGCTGCGCAATGAGGATGGATCGACGCGCACCACCGCGACCGATGCGGGCGGCTATTACATCCTTGGCAAGGTCAAGCGGGATTCCCTCGTTTCGGTGAGCGCTCGGACCGCATCCGGTCCGTGCTCTCCCAAGCGCGGCGCCGAGCTGGAGCTCCGGCAGGACGAGGCCGAGCTCGACTTCGATCTCTCCGCGTGTGCAAAGAAGGAAAGCGTCAGCGCCTTGCAGTAGCCGGGCCATCCCGGGAGGAAGCGCGGCCCACTCTCCCTTGCCAGGCTACGCAAACGGCTCAGGACCAGCGTCGGAACACCAGACTGGCGTTGACGCCGCCAAATCCAAAACCGTTCGAGATCGCGTGTTCGATCGTCATCGGCCGCGCGAAATTGGCGACGAGGTCGATGCCCTCTGCGGCCGGATCGGCGTTCTCCAGGTTGAGCGTCGGCGGCGCGACCTGGTCGCGCAGCGCCAGGATCGTGAAGATCGCCTCGACGCCGCCGGCCGCGCCAAGCAGGTGTCCCGTCGCCGACTTGGTCGCGCTGACGGCAACGCGTCCCTCGCGCCCGAACACGCGGTTGATGGCCTCGAGTTCAGAGAGATCGCCGACCGGCGTCGAGGTCGAATGCGCGTTGAGATGCTGGATCTGGTCGAGCCGGAGGCCAGCCTGCCGCAGCGCCGCCTCCATCGCCCGTCGCGCGCCGTCGCCGTCTTCGGGACCCGCGGTGATGTGATAGGCGTCCGCCGTCGTGCCGTAGCCGATGAGCTCGGCGATCGGCTTCGCGCCACGCCGAAGCGCGTGGTCGAGCTCCTCGATGACGAGCACGCCCGCGCCTTCGCCCATCACAAAACCGTCGCGGTCGCGGTCGAACGGCCGCGACGCCCGCGCCGGCGTGTCGTTGAACGACGTCGACAGCGCCCGCGCCGCCGCAAAGCCGCCGAGGCTCACCGGATCGATGCAGGCCTCCGCGCCGCCGCAGATCGCGACATCGGCTTCGCCCGACCTGATCAAACGCGCGCCATCGCCGATCGCCTGCACGCTCGCAGCGCACGCGGTCACCGGCGCGCCGATCGGCCCCTTGAAGCCGTATCGAATGGTGATGTGCCCGGCCGCGAGATTGGCCAGGAAGGAGGGAACGGTGAACGGCGACAGCCGGCGCAGCCCACTCTTTTCCGCGGTGCGCACCGCGTCCGCGATCGCGGGAAACCCGCCGATCCCGGATGCGATCACGGTCGCGGTGCGCTCTCGCGCATGCGCCTCGGCCGGCATCCAGACGGCCTGCGCCACGGCCTCGCTTGCTGCCAGCAGCGCGAACAGGATGAACCGGTCCATCTTCTTCTGGTCCTTGCGCGGCGCCGCGGAATCGGGATCGAACCCGCCCTCGGCATCCTCGGCCTTGCCAGGAACCTGTCCCGCGACGCGCGCCGGCAGCGCCGCCGCCCACGCCGGCAATGCGCCAAGCCCCGAACGCCCCGCAAGCAGCCTCGACCAGACCAGTTCGGTGCCACAGCCCAGCGGGGACACCGTCCCCAGGCCCGTCACAACAATTCGACGCATGGTGCTCCTGCGGTGGCCTTGGTGCGAACCGGCTGGCCGGGACTCGAGACTGCCCGGGTCGTTGGGTCTGTATTATATGATGACTCTCATCTATTGTCTCGACCGGGCGGACGTCAAGGCATTGCCCCCTCAACGCTCCCTTCGTCCGGCCGTCAGGACACGGCCCGCTCAAGGCTGAAACAGGGGAGTTTCCGGAGCGCCAGCAAAGCTCCTCTCATCCTTGAAATCCCTTGTATTTTTGCCAGTTTCTCCAAACTGGCGGAAGGCGCGCGCCGGGTGCCCACCAAAAGTAGCCCCTCGGTTGTTGTGAATGGGCTTGCCTGCGCTTTTTGGTTGCAGGAAAATCTCACGGTTTGTTGGGGCGAATTTTATGAGTGCGATACGTATTGCGAGCGCAGTGACCTGCTGCGCCCTTGGGGCGATGTGCTCTACCATCCCTGTAGGTCAATCGGCTGAGATCAAGAGTGGCGTCGGCAAATCGGGCCAGGCCACCATATGGATCACCGGCGAACTGCTGCCCGGCGATTCGGACAAGTTTTCATCGGCCGTGAAGCAAGCCAACGATGTCGGCAGGTATGTTGCGAACGTCCGGCTCGATTCTCCGGGCGGCAACTTACTCGAGGGCGCAAAGATCGCGGACTCGATCAGATTCGGCAAGATGTCGACCAACGTCGGAAAGACCGCCGTTTGTGCATCGGCCTGTTTCCTCCTGTTCGCCGCTGGATCCTCAAAGAACGTGAGTTACGGCGCCCAGGTTGGCGTTCACGGTGCGTCGAACGAAAATGGTGAGGAGACGACCGCTTCTGGTGCGGCAACCGTCTCGATGGCCAAGATGGCGAAAGAGCTCGGAGTGCCGCCAGCAATCATCGGGAGGATGGTCGTCACCGCGCCGAGCGACATGGTTTGGCTCAGCCCGCAAGATCTTCAGTCCATGGGCACGACGATGATGGGAAAGCCCAGTCAAACGGCTGCGACGGGCGCACCGTTGCCTCTGGAGCCGGGCCAGGTTGCGCGGCAGACGCCTCAGCAAACGCGGCCGGGCGATCCGACGAGCTTGCTGCCAAGCTCGAAGACCAATGCGCCGCTCACGTGGGAATCATTCGTGAATGACGCCATCGAGATGTCGGCTCGGCAAAATGGCGGCCGGGCAAATAGCATGAGGGGGTGTCAGCCAGAACTGAAGGTCTGCATCAACGCCGTCATGTTCAAGATGGACGGCACCGACGCGATGATCAAAGTCACCAAAGATATCAACGACAAGATCATCCGCAGAGAGTTTTGCGCCTTCAACAATTCAGGCGACATTCGCCTCTGCCTCGACTGGGACACTCAGCAAAAACACCGCGATATGAAGGATGCACGCGGTGATTGGAGCAAGGTGGCTGACGAATAAGCAAATCGAATTACGGTGACAATGCCCATCAATTGATGTCGGATACCAGCGCGGCAAGGCCGCGCGGACGTTCTGATAATGGAAATAAGTGCACTGTCACCGTCACGTGAGAACGAGGCTGTCGCTCAAATCGGGCAGAATCTCAAGGAGCTTCGCGCGCACGTTCCTGCACCCCTTGATCACATTTGCGGGGAATAGAATTCACATGCTCACGACCGAACACCTCCTCAACGGACTACCGCCCGACTTGACGCTCCGGTTCTTCGCCACGTTCGCTCGAATGGAGTTTGCGCTGAAACATCTTCGCTTGCTCCGCTTTACGGCGGAGGGAGACGTGGCGCAGATGGGGCTGCCGAGTCTTGTAGCCCGGCTCGGAACCGGCTTCTTTCCGGCCGTCCAAGCTGCCCATGTAGCTGAGACGTTGATTGCAATCCCGCCAAAGCACTTCCTTGTCAATGGCGCCGGCGGCGTGGAGTTCGGCGCGCAGCCCGCTGCCATCGCGACGACCTCCGATTTGATCGGCGCGACCTGGCGCGTCCGTAACAATCTCTTTCATGGTAACAAGCTGTTTCCCGCCAATCGCGAGCGCGACGAGCGCTTGATGATGGATGCGTTGGCCGTGCTCGGCATGATTCTGGAGGCGCTACCCGATGTGTCGATCGCGTTTCACGAACCTCAACATTATTTCTGAAGGTAGTTCATGACACGAAGGGAGGAACTGCCGAAGCTCTGAATCAAGGAGTTGCTGCTTCACGCGAAGATTGCCGAGGAATTTTGCGAGCTAGAGATCACGCGCAACGCGAACGACCCGACCGGAGACCTGGTGGAATATCTATTCTGCGCGGCGTTTGGATGGGCGCGCGCTGGGAAGCGTTCTCTTTGACGAGATGTACGGCGTCCTGCGAGCCGCGCTCATTCCTCGCGTTACCGTTAAGTTGCGAGCGACCTATGTGGCTCACACCAACAGCCACATATTCATCCTGCATGACGACGTGTGGCGTGCGGAAGGGGTCCGAGACGTAACTTCAGAACTGGCAGAGATCATGACCTGAGGCTGCCGTGCCGCAATGTGAATCAAATCGGCGACGTGATCGTGCATGCAGCCTGCGTGCAAAGTGCTCCCTTAGTCTTAAGCAGGCGTAGCTCGGATGAGCGTAGCGACATCAGGGGAATGGTCTGTCCCCGCATGTCGCTGCGCTCATGCGGGCTATTTGATTTAAAACTTTTGTAGGCCAGCCTCGGTAGGTGGGGCAGCAATCACCGCGACGCCGGATCGCCGTGCAACGATGGTTGCACGGGATTGGCTTTCAAACTCACATGTTCAGAACGCCATTCCTTAAATGATTGCGCGTCACGAAACGACAACGCTCGGTCGGCCATCACTTCGCATGATCGCAGCTCAATGTTCTTCCATACCCAGCCTTGACGACACTTATCCGCAAAGAGTCTCTCTATCGCTTGGCGGGCTTCCTCGGCTTTCGCTTCGGCCACTTCGGGATCATTGTCGGTATCATAAAGCAACGTGACGATAAGATCGTAAGCGTCGTTCTCGCCGCTGCGTTCATTTTCCTGCCCTTCGTCGACATCGAAGAACACCGCACGAAGATATTTGCCGAACTTGGTGCCGATTGCCTTTAACCCATTTTCAACGCCAGTTGATCTCAACCGTCGATTAAATTCATCTGCGAACGCGGACCGCTGGTACCGTGCAACTAACCACCGTTGGAGTATGACTAGTTCTTCGTAAGACAGACGAGCATGCGAGTCGGGGTCATGCTGTAGCAAAGAGTTCTTCGGAACCGCCATCTTGGCGGTCGCGGCGATCTCTATCAAGATTGGCGTTGAGCCAGCTGAACATTCGAGATGAAGTCGACGAGTATTTTTTGCAAAAGTGTAATTGCCTTCCACCTTGCCGACCTTGCGACCGACGATAATTTCAATCGTTGGTTCGGAATCGGGCGGTTGAGACAAATCGCAATCGTGAGATATCACGATGGCGACGGTGGATTCCGGGTCATCGGCCGTCAAAAGACCCAATTCGCTCAGCGCCTGTCTGGGCAATAGATGGCCTTGACGCCATTTGGTGCTGCTATCCCAAATGGCCATGCCTTAGCTAGCTTTCCTCATTGTGCATCGGCACGCCCATTGCTGCGGACCCGATCTTTTGGTCTTTTCGCGCCCCGAGCCGTGCTTGTAGCCGGTCTCTCTGTTCACTTTCCCGCCGAAGTATCGAGATAAGCGATAGCGCTGCGTGTTCTGCGTCGCCCCCATTCTTCACAAATTCAATGAACGTCTTGCCGCCAGCTAACTTTCTGCGAAGCGCAAACACTGGATTTGGCACTTCTGCCGCTATCGCGTCTGCAGCGCGGCCCAAGCTCGAAAGCCTATCAGCATTGTCGGCAGCAACCGGTTTACCCGATAGCCAGTCGTAGACAGCTTGTCGCGAAACTCCGACAATAGTTGCAAGCTCGGTGACACTCAATTTGAGAACTTCGCGGACTCGCGCAATATCCTCAGTCGGCGTGCGCTCGGTAACGTTTTGCCTTTCGGGAGAATCGTAGCGTGCAAAGGCATAACCCTTGTCGCCTTTGGCGCGATAATACTCGCCCGTTGCTAAGCCGCCAGTTCCGACCTGCAAAGCAACAGTAGCGGCAGCAAAAACAGCACCTGAAAACCAACGTGTAGTCGGTGTGCTAGGGAGGGCTGTCATGAATCACTTCCATTTGTCCAAAGCGTGAGACATTACTGTGAGCTTAAAAACCTTCTCAATTTCATCGTGCAGCACGAATAGCTCTGATTGTAGTCTTGCGGCGTCATATTTCATTCGCGACTCGGTAAAGCCGTCATTATCTAAGATCGCATGCAGACCATTTAGCTTTTTAAAGCGCTCGGGCAACTCGAACAGAAACGGTTGTAGATCGGCAGGTATACCAACCGGACCGGGTTGGACAATAACCCTAGAGACAATGGTCGCATGTTTTAGCTTGCTTTGGGTTTCAAAAAAGGAATGCGAAAGCTCACCGCCGATCTTTCCGACCAATCCGAACACAGAGGGATTCAGGTATTGAGAAAGCTCGTCCCCCGTGTCCGGAAAAACCGCATCGAGATAACGAACGCCCACTCGGTCCGTATAGCTCAAGCCGCCGATGGTCGCGTCAATGATCCCGAGCCCTTCGAGAAGGCGGTTCGAAAAAGTTTCGAATACATCGTATTCGGTTGCCATATAGGTCAGGGAATCCTGAAGCAGGATGAACCCGAGCGTTTTTTCCATGTTGGAAAACACGTACTGGGCAACGGCGGTCGCGGGTACGGCTTGTCCGCCCTCAGTAGATCCCGCCAAATTCAGGCTAAAGGTTTGGGCCAACACCTTCCTGAAGTCGGGATATCCCAACTTCCGGTACGCTTCTTGTATGGCAGGTGCGTAGTTATCCAAAGCTAGAAGCCGGTTAAACCGCACCTGCGCCAAGCCAAGATACACCGGTGCGCGGCTCATTTTCTTGCTCATCGGCTCCCCTTCGCTTGACGCTTTACTTGACACTTTACATTCGGCTTTACAAGTGGAGGAAAGGTAAAAATGTTCCATAAACTGGTCCTTTTTGAGGGAAATGTCGCGTAGCGATGGGCCTTTTATCGGCCCGGTTCATCCATCCTGCTTTCGGCGCCGCCCTTGTGCGGTGATTGCGAAAGCCCAATCACCTCATCCTCTCCAGTACCTTCCGCACGTCCCGCAACACCTCCCGTATCTGCCTCCGCTCTTCGATCGCATCCCCAGTGAACAGGCCGTGCTTGCGCGCGTTCCGATTTGCCCTTGGCGCGCCTGATCCCTCGGCGCCGCCGTGCATGCGGCAGCGCGTCTCGCCGTGCACCGCCGGCGCGCGGCACGCGCCACCGCAACGGGTTTTGGCGCCGCAGTGCGGACTCGCCCGCATCGGCCCGGTGGTTCTGATGTGATCGCTCATGCCTCTGCGTTCTGCCCGGCATCGGCGGCATCATGCCGTCGCCCGGCGCCCGCGGGCCTCGGTGCCCGCGCCGCGGAGGCTGGGGTCTGGTCCGAGACGATCACATTCGCATGCTGGGTGACGTTGCCGACGATGGCATTGCCGCCGTCCTCCACCTTCACGTTCTGCACGGTGATGGCGGGCTCGCGCTGGCTGCGGTAGCGGGTCAGCGCGTCGATCTGGGCGGGAAAGGTGCGGGTGAGCCGGCCGAGCGCCCGCGCGGCGCTGTCGTGCTGGGCGAGGTCGTCGGCATGCGCGAGGTGATGGGCGCAGCGCATCGCCATCACATGCACCGACACCATCTGCGCCACCAGCATGGCCTCGACGGAATCCCGCGGGCCAATGCTCTTCACCATCGAGATCATGAAGGCGAGGTTGACCTCGCAGGGCTTGCCGCCGCTCACGCTGGCCTTGACCAATTGGCGCAGGATGCCGTCCATCGCGTCGCGGTCGGCGGCGCCGAGCACGTTCGCCATCAGCGCTTCGCCGAGCTTGCGGTCGGGATGGTCGATCGCGTATCCGCGCCGCGAGAGTTTGATGCGCGGCGTCGCGGCGGCCTGGCTCTGGGCGGTTGCGGCGGGCATCGTCGGCACGGTGATGTCAGGTGCAGTCGTCATGTCGATGGTCCTTGGGGCGCGCGCGGCATGCGCGCAGGCGATCGCTCGCTGCGGCAGCCGGTGCGATGTCGATTGTGAGGAGGGTGGTCGCAAGCGCAATCGTCGCACCGCTATTGCGGGGCGAGGGGCGCTTGCACGATTTCGGAATATTGGAAAATTACCCCTGAGTTGCCCGACGTGTCAAGTTGACTCATCGAGCGCAAGGCAGCCGCCGGCTACTGTGCATGGGGTTGTTTTCGATATTTTGGCTGCGCGCCCCTGCGGCGGGCAGTTCCGCCGCCGTCACCCGCAGTCATGCCGGCGCGGCACGGGGCGATAACCGGCCAGCGGGTACCGCGCGCCGGCTGAATCATTATACTGGCCGGACCGTTGCGACCCAGGCGCGGCCTCACCGCCGGCCTGCGGATCAAGGAGATGAGATGAGCGAGACCATTGGCTACCCCGATCCCGGCCTCGATCTGTCCGATGGTTTCAAGCCGCATACCTCGCATTGGGGCGTGTTTTCGGCGCGGCTCGGCAAGGCGGGTCTCGAAGTCCGGCCCTATGGCGGCGATCCCGATCCGAGCGGCATCATCAACAACTTCCCCGGCGCGCTGCGCCACCAGGCGCGCATTGCCCAGCCCGCGATCCGCCGCGGCTGGCTCGAGCGCGGGCCCGGGCCCGACGAGCGCCGCGGCCGCGATGAATTCGTCTCGGTCAGCTGGGAGCAGGCGCTCGATCTACTCGGCGGCGAGCTCGGGCGCATTCGCGACACGCTCGGCCCCGGCGCGGTGTTCGGCGGTTCCTATGGCTGGTCGAGCGCGGGCCGCTTCCATCACGCGCAGAGCCAGGTGCATCGCTTCCTCAACATCGCGCTCGGCGGCTATGTGCGTTCGGTGAACTCCTATTCCTCGGGCGCGTCCTCGGTGCTGCTGCCGCAGATCCTGACCGGCTACGAGGACATCACCAAGCGCAACGTCACCTGGGAGCAGATCGCAGCCGAGACCGAGATCGTGCTGGCGTTCGGCGGCATGGCGCTGAAGAACTCGATGGTCGCCGGCGGCTCGATCAGCAAGCATGTCGAGCGCGGCGCGATGGAGGCGGCGCAGCGGCGCGGCTGCGAGTTCATCCTGGTCAGCCCGCTGCGCGACGATCTGCCGGTCGAGGCCGGCGCCGAATGGATGACGGCCGTGCCCGGCACCGACACCGCGCTGATGCTCGGCATCGTCCACACGCTGGTCAGCGAAGGCCTGCACGATCAGGCCTTCCTCGATCGCTACACCGAGGGCTGGCCGGTCTTCCTGCGCTATCTCATGGGCGAGAGCGACGGCGTGCCCAAGAGCGCCGGATGGGCCGCCGCGATCTGCGGCATCGATGCGAACACGATCAGGACGCTGGCGCGGCGGCTCGCCGGGCGGCGCGCGCTGATCACCGTCTCGCATTCGCTGCAGCGCGCCGAGCATGGCGAGCAGCCGGTGTGGATGGGCATGGTGCTGGCGGCAGCGCTCGGCCAGATCGGCCTGCCCGGCGGCGGCTACGCCTATTCGCTCGGCGCGATCGGCTATTACGGCCGCCGCGTCAATGCCGTGCCCGGACCGACGCTGGGGCAAGGCCGCAACGGCGTCGCCGACTTCATTCCGGTGGCGCGCATCGCCGACATGCTGCTCAATCCCGGCACCTTCTATCGCTACAATGGCGAGACGCGCACCTATCCGGATATCCGCCTGGTCTATTGGGCCGGCGGCAATCCGTTCCACCATCACCAGGACCTCAACCGGCTGCGCAAGGCCTTTGCGAAGCTCGATACGCTTGTGGTGCACGAGCTCGCCTGGACCGCCACCGCGCGCCACGCCGACATCGTGCTGCCCGCGACGATGACGCTGGAGCGCGAGGACATCGGCTATTCCAGCAACGATCCGCTGATGGTCGCCATGCACCGGATCGCCGAGCCGTTTGGTCTCGCCCGCGACGACTATGACATCTTCGCCGATCTTGCCGACAGGCTGGGGGCCCGCGAGCCCTTCACCGAGGGGCGCACGTCGCGGCAATGGCTGGCGCATCTCTACGAGCCGACCCGCAAGGCGCTCGCCGCGCGCGGGCTCGAGGCGCCGGATTTCGAGGAATTCTGGGCGCGAGGCAGCCTGGTGGTGCCGCAACATCTCGACGATGGCGGCTCGCTGCGCCGCTTCCGCGAGGACCCGGTGGCGCGGCCGTTGCCGACACGAAGCGGCCGCATCGAGATCTTCTCGCAGAAGATCGCAGATCACGGCGATGCGGACTGCCCGGGCCATCCGTTCTGGCTGGAGAAGACCGACACGCCGACGTCTGATACGCCGTGCTTCCTCGTCGCCAATCAGCCGGTGACGCGCCTGCACAGCCAGCTCGACTTCGGCGGCCACTCGCAAGAGGCCAAGCATCGCGGCCGCGAGGTCGCGCGCATGAATCCGC
Source organism: Bradyrhizobium sp. B120 (assembly GCF_049075665.1). Classification (NCBI taxonomy): domain Bacteria; kingdom Pseudomonadati; phylum Pseudomonadota; class Alphaproteobacteria; order Hyphomicrobiales; family Nitrobacteraceae; genus Bradyrhizobium; species Bradyrhizobium sp. B120. Next base: position 1,574,001 of record NZ_CP185242.1, read on the forward strand.
GCGATGCCAAGGCGCGCGGCATCGCTGAGGGCGACATCATCCGCATCTTCAACGCGCGCGGCGCCTGCCTCGCCGCGGTGCATGTCACCGACGGCATCGCGCCCGGCGTGGTCCAGCTGCCGACCGGCGCCTGGTACGATCCGATGGACCCCGAGGAGGAGGCGCCGCTCTGCGTGCACGGCAATCCGAACGTGCTGACCCGCGACATCGGCACGTCATCTTTCGCGCAGGGCTGCACCGGCCAGCTCACCACCGTCGAGGTGGAGCGTTTCAACGGCAATCTGCCGCCGATCCGGGCGTTCGATCCGGCGTAACCGGCGGCTTGCGGGCCGATCACGAACAAATCATCGGTGGGGCGCTGGCTGGCGCCCAACCGTTCGGCTACGGCATCACGACGTCGTCCCTGAGTTCTGGATTTGCCGAGATGCACCTGAAAACCCTGTTTCACCTCGCCGTCGCTGCGACCGTCGCGCTCGGTTCGTCCAATGCATGGGCGCAATCCGCCGCCGAGCCGGCATACGGACCGGAATTGCAGGGTTTCGACTATCCCTACCCGGTCGAGCACTACCGCTTCAGCTCGCAGGGCCAGGAGCTCGACATGGCCTATCTCGACGTCAAGCCGGCGACGCCGAACGGCCAAACCGCGGTGCTGCTGCACGGCAAGAACTTTTGCGCCGCGACCTGGGACGGCACCATCAAGGCGCTCAGCGGCGCCGGCTATCGCGTGATCGCGATGGACCAGATCGGGTTCTGCAAATCCTCCAAGCCCGAACGCTATCAGTTCACCTTCCAGCAGCTCGCCGGCAACAGCCGCGCGCTGCTGGCTTCGCTCGGGATCGAACACGCGATCATGGTCGGGCACTCGACCGGCGGCATGCTGGCGATGCGCTACGCGCTGATGTATCCGGAGGCCACCGACCACCTGGTGCTGGTCGATCCGATCGGGCTCGAGGACTGGAAGGCCAAGGGCGTGCCGTGGCTCAGCCTCGACGGCTGGATGCAGCGCGAGACCCGCGTCACCGCGGACAGCATCCGCGCCTATGAACGCGCCACCTACTATGCCGACACCTGGGATCCGTCCTACGAGACCTGGGTGCAGATGCTGGCCGGCATGTATCGCGGGGAGGGCCGCGCCGCCGTGGCGTCGAGCTCAGCGCGGCTCTACGACATGATCGCGACCCAGCCGGTGTTCTACGAGTTCGAGCAGATCAAGCCGCCGACCCTGCTGTTTGTCGGCGACAAGGACACCACCGCGATCGGCAAGGACACCGCGCCGCCCGAGATCCGCAAGACGCTCGGCAATTATCCGGTGCTCGGCAAGGCGGCCGCGAAGCGAATCCCGCATGCGCAGCTGATCGGATTCCCCGACCTCGGCCATTCGCCGCAGATCCAGGCGCCGGCGCGCTTCCACGACGCGCTGCTCGGCTGGTTGCAGCATCCGGAAACCGGTGCGACGCTGGTCAAGTAGCAACGGTGAGACAGGCGGGCGACATCATGACGACAGCCGAGATGGTCAGCGTGTTCACGGTGGATGGGCAGGGCGGCAATCCCTGTCCGATCGTGGTCGATGCAAGCGGCATGAGTGCGTCCGAAATGCAGGACGTCGCGCGCCGCCATGGTCACGAATCCGGCTTCGTGTTGCCGGGCGAGAGCGACGATTTCGACGCCACGTTCCGCTTCTTCGTTCCGAACCACGAAATGGAGATGTGCGGCCACGCCACCATCGGCGCGCTCTGGCTGCTGGCGCGGCATGGCAAGCTGCCCGGTGATACGATCCGGATCGCGACGCGCAGCGGCCCCGTCACCGGCTTCATCAGCCGCGATCGCAACGGCGAGCCAAGTGTCGAGATCACCCAGCCGGCCGGAAAGACCGTTCCGCTCACCGATGCGCAACGCGATGACGTGCTCCGCGCGCTCGCGGTCGGGCCGGATGCGATCGGCGGGACTGCACCCTGCAATGCGGTCACATCGCGGATCAAGACCCTGATCCCGATGCACTCACCGGAGGCGCTGAATGCGCTGGATCCCGCGGTCGAGGCCGTCGAAGCGGTCTGCGGCCGGATCGGATCGACCGGGCTCTATCCATTCGCGGTGATCGACCGCGACGCTCGCTTGTTCGAGGCGCGGCAATTCCCGCGCTCGTCCGGCTATCGCGAGGATGCCGCAACCGGCATCGCGGCCGCGGCGCTGGCATTCGGGTTGCTCGACAGCGGCCTGGTCGCGCCGAACGACGAGGAGATTCGTATCCTGCAGGGCAGGACGATGGGCCGGCTGTCGGAAATTCGCGTCCGCATCGGCTTTGCCGGCGGCCGTGCCGTCGGCTGCCTGCTCGGCGGCAATGTCGTGCTGATGGCTGCGCCGTCACACTGAATGAGCTAGCTCGATTCGGCGGCGCGCTTGGCGCGCTCTCGCGCGCTGGCGTGCACCGGCGACGATTTCCGGGCACCAGGGCCCGGATGCACGTGGACCGCCTTGGCGCTCAGCGGCTCGCCGCATTCCGAGCAGACCATGACAGGATCGAACATCTTCCCGCAGGTCTTGTGTTCGTGCAGCAACGGCCGACCGCGGGCGTCGACCATGTGGATGTTGCCCCAGTGCACGATCGACATGATGATCGGATAGAGGTCGAGGCCCTTCTGCGTCAGGATGTATTCGTAGCGCTTCGGCGCTTCCTGATAGGGAATCTTGCGCAGCACGCCGAACCGCACCAGCTTCTTCAGCCGGTCGGCGAGCAGATGGCGGGTGATCCCGAGCGATGCCTGGAAGTCATCGAACCGGCGGATGCGCAGGAAACATTCGCGCAGGATCAACAGGCTCCAGCGGTCGCCGATCACGGCGACGGTGCGGGCCAGCGAGCACGGCTCCTCTTCGAGGGTATCCCATTTCATCGGCGTCTCCTGCGATCTGCGACGGCATCGCACATAAAATTCTAAAACAGAACTGACGTTATTTCAATAGGATGCCTACGTGGTGGCTGCTGCACGGTCATTGGATGACAAATATCATATTGACAGTTCTAAAATAGAACTTATGGTTCGGACCACGATCAACCGGCGGCAACAGGCGATTGCCGAACATCGAAGGGAAGGGCGTTCCATGGCTGCTCCGCTCAAGGTCGAATTCCATTTCGATTTCGGAAGCCCCAACGCCTATCTCGCCGAACTCGCGCTGCCCGGGATCGAGAAGCGCACCGGCGTCAAGTTCGACTACATCCCGGTGCTGCTCGGCGGCGTCTACAAGGCGACCGGCAACATGTCACCCGGCGAGTCGCTGCGCGGGATCAAGAACAAGCCCGAATACAACGCGCTCGAGACCGAGCGCTTCCTGCGCCGCCACAACATCACGAAGTTCGCCATGAACCCGTTCTTTCCGGTCAACACGCTGGCGCTGATGCGCGGCGCGGTAGCCGCACAGTTCGAAGGCGTGTTCGAGCCCTATTTTCGCGCGGCCTACAACCACATGTGGGTCGAGCCCAAGAAGATGGACGACCCGCAGGTGTTCCGCGAAGCCTTCCTGTCCTCGGGTGTCGACATCGATCGTCTGATCGCCCGTGCCCAGCAGGACGACGTCAAGAAGAAGCTGATCGACAACACCAGCGACGCGGTCGCGCGCGGCTCGTTCGGATCGCCGACGTTCTATGTCGGCAACGAGATCTTCTTCGGCAAGGACAAGGTGCGCGAAGTCGAGGAAGAGATCGTCGCGCAGCTGGCGGCGGGGCAGCGCAAGACCGCCTGAGCGGAAAATTCCTCGACACACAAGCCCAAAGGGCAGCGACAGGGAGGTTTGAGTGCAGGCGCCGATCCAGATTATCGAAGGAAGTGTGGAAGGCTTGCCAAACCGCCTCCACGAGGTGATCGATCACCACGTCGCGGCGACGCCGGATCATCCGGCGCTGATCGACGACAAGGGGCGGCTGACCTATCGCGAGCTCGATCGTGCGGTCGGCCGTGTCGCCGAGGCCTTGCAGGCGCTCGGCATCCGCGCCGGCGACCGCATGATGATCGTGAGCGAGAATTCGATTCCGCTGGCCTGCCTGCTGCTGGCGGCGAGCCGGCTCGATGTCTGGTCGATCGTGGTCAATCCGCGGCTGTCGCCGCGTGAGCTGGATCAGATCAGGGATCACAGCGGCGCCCGCCGCGTGTTGCTCACTGCTGAGGTCTCGCAAGAGGCGGCCACCCATGCCGCGCGCTATGAGGCTGCCGTGCAGGATGTCGGCCCGCTCCGTGGCGTTGCCGTCACCGGCCTGAACTTGGCGACCACGGCGGAGCCGGTCGAAGCCGACGGCGCTAACCAGGTCGCGGTCCTGATCTACACGTCCGGCACCACCGGTGCGCCAAAGGGCGTGATGCTGACCCATCGCAATCTGCTGTTCAGCGCCCGGGGCACCGCGGGCTTCCGAAAGATGGCGGCCGACGACGTGCAATATTGCGTGCTGCCGATCTCGCATATCGTCGGCATCTCGCTGCTGACCATGACCCTGATGGTCGGCGCCACCGTGCGCCTGGTCGCCAAGTACGATCCGGCCGCGCTGGTCAGGGCGATGGCCGAGGAGGGCATCACGATCCTGAACGGCGTGCCCGCGACCTATCAGCGTCTGCTCGAATACCGGCGCAACGCCGGCTTGCCGAATCTCGATCGCGGCCGGTTGCGCGTGATCTCGGTGGCCGGCGCGCCGCTCGATCTCGATCTCAAATCCCGGGTCGAGCAGGAGCTCGGGCTGCCGCTGCTCAATGGCTATGGCATCACGGAGTGTTCACCCGGCATCTCCGGCGTCCGACCCGATAACCCGCGGGCCGACCACGCGGTCGGCACCGTGATGCCTGGCCTCGAGGCGAAACTGGTCAGCCGCGACCTCAAGCCGGTTGCATCGGGCGAAGTCGGCGAGTTGCATGTCCGCGGCCCTAACGTGATGCGCGGCTATTACCGCGCGCCTGATCTGACCGCCAAGGCGATCGATCCCGACGGCTGGTTCAACACCGGCGATCTGGCGCGCTTCGAGAATGACGTCCTCTACATCGTCGGGCGCACCAAGGAGATGATCATCCGCTCCGGGTTCAACGTCTATCCGGCCGAGATCGAGGCGGTGCTGAGCACGCACGACGCCGTTGTGCAGTGCGCCGTGGTCGGCCGGCCGGTCGAGGGCAATGAGGAAATCATTGCGTTTGTGCAGCTGATCAAGGGGTCGACGGCCACCGTGCAGGACCTGATGGCCCATATTGCCCCGCAACTCACCTCGTACAAGCGCCCGTCCGAGATTATCCTGATGGACGCGCTGCCCGCGACGTCGACGGGCAAGCTCCTGAAGCACAAGCTCGCGGAGTCGCTGCGCAGCTGAGGCTGAGCCGCCGCAAGCCAGTTCACTCAAACACAACCGGAGTACACCATGCAGAAGAGAAACAAGACGGTCGCCGTCATTGGTGCCGGTGATTTCATCGGCGGCGAGATCGCCAAGAAGTTCGCTTCCGAAGGCTTCACGGTCTTCGCCGGCCGCCGCAACGGCGACAAGCTCGCGCCGCTGGTCAAGGAGATCGAGGCCGCCGGCGGAGAGATCCATGCGCGCTCACTCGATGCGCGCAAGGAGGAGGAGATCATCTCCTTCCTCAACGACGCCGACAAGCATGCGCCGCTGGAGGTCTGCATCTTCAACATCGGCGCCAACGTCAACTTCCCGATCCTGGAGACCACCGAGCGCGTGTTCCGCAAGGTCTGGGAAATGGCCTGCTACTCCGGCTTCCTGGCCGGCCGCGAGGCGGCACGGCTGATGACGGCGCGCGGCGAGGGCAACATCTTCTTCACCGGTGCGACCGCGTCGCTGCGCGGCGGCAGCGGTTATGCTGCCTTTGCCAGCGCCAAGTTCGGCCTGCGCGCCGTGGCGCAGGCGATGGCGCGCGAGCTCGGACCGAAGAACATCCATGTCGCGCATCTGATCATCGATTCCGGCGTCGACACCGAATGGGTGCGGCAGCGCCGCATCGAGGCGCTCGGCCCGAACGCGCTCGACAATCCCGATCTGTTGATGCCGCCGGCTTCGGTCGCCACGTCTTACTGGCAGCTCTACCAGCAGCCGAAGAGCGCCTGGACCTTCGAGCTGGAAATCCGGCCTTTCGGCGAGAAGTGGTAGGGAGCGTTACAGATGGAGCTCGCGCTATCTCCTGAAGACGCGGCGTTTCGCGACGAAGTCCGCGCCTTCATCAAGGACAATTATCCGGCGGAGATGCGCGTCCCCAACCCGGAGACCGATCTCTCCAAGGAGCAGATGCTGCTGTGGCATCGCATCCTGCACGAGAAGGGCTGGATCGCACCGCTCTGGCCCAGGGAATATGGCGGGCCCGGCTGGTCGATCACCCGCCGCTTCATCTTCGAGCAGGAGACGACGCGCGCCGGCACCATGCCGCCGCTGGCGTTCAGCGTCACCATGGTCGGCCCCGTCATCTACACGTTCGGCAACGCGGCGCAGAAGGCGAAGTTCTTGCCGCGCATCCTGTCCGGCGAGGATTGGTGGTGCCAGGGCTATTCGGAGCCCGGCTCCGGCTCCGATCTCGCCACCGTCCGCACCAAGGCGGTGCGCGACGGCGACCACTACATCGTCAACGGGCACAAGACCTGGACCACGCTGGCGCAGCATGCCGACTGGATCTTTTGCCTGGTCCGTACCGATCCGGCTGCCAAGCCGCAATCCGGCATCTCGTTCCTGTTGATCGACATGAAGTCGCCGGGTGTGACGGTCCGCCCGATCATCACCATCGACGGCTCGCACGAGGTCAACGACGTCTTCCTGGAGAACGTCCGTGTTCCGGCTGAGAACCTGATCGGCGAGGAAAACAAGGGCTGGACCTACGCCAAATTCCTGCTCGGCAACGAGCGCACCAGCATGGCCGGCATCGGCCGCTCGACGCGCTACATCGCGCGGCTGAAGAAGATCGTGAAGGCCGAGATCCCGGAAGACGATCCGGCGCATCTCGAATTCATCAGGGACATCGCCCGCGTCGAGCTCGACGTGCTGGCGCTGGAAGCGACCGAGCTTCGGGTCGTGGCCCAGATGGCGCGCGGCATCGATCCGGGGCCGGCAGCCTCGCTGTTCAAGATCCGCGGCACCGAGATATTCCAGGACATCACCGAGCTGACCCATCGGGCTATCGGCAATGACGGCCTTGCGATCCGCGAGCATCCGGTCAGCGCCAATCACTTCATGCCGGGGCCGGACTACGGCCACACGGCGTCGGAGAAATATCTCAACTCGCGCAAGCTCTCGATCTACGGCGGATCGAACGAGATCCAGCGCAACATCATCGCCAAGGCGGTGCTTGGTCTCTAGAGCATGATGCTCAAACAAGGCGTTGGAGCGCATCGCATCGCGCTTTAGCCGCAGCGGCACGAGAGGATCGGATGGATATCCAGTTCACGGAAGAGCAGGAATTGTTGCGGTCCAGCGTGCAGCGGCTGCTGCGCGACCGGTATGACTTCGACGCGCGCCGCAAGATCGTCGCCAGCGAGGACGGCTTCAGCCGCAAGCATTGGGCTGAATTTGCCGAGCTCGGCCTGCTCGCAGCACCGTTCTCGGAAGCGGCCGGCGGGCTCGGCGGCGGGCCGCTGTCGACCATGATCGTCATGCACGAGTTCGGCCGCCATCTCGTGGTCGAGCCGTTCGTCGAGACTGTTGTCGTTGCGGGTGGCCTGATCGAGCAAGCGGGTTCCGACGCGCAGAAGCAGGCCTACGTTGCCGACATCATCGCGGGATCGAAGCTCTGGGCGCTGGCCTGGACCGAGAGGGGCTCGCGCTTCGATCTTGCCACGGTCACCACCACGGCCCGCCGGGCGGGCAACGACTATGTCCTGACCGGTGAGAAGACGGCGGTGATGGCCGCACCCTGGGCGGATCATCTGATCGTGTCGGCGCGGACCTCGGGCCATCGTCACGATCGCGGCGGCGTCAGCCTGTTCGTGGTCGATCGCCGCGCTGCCAATCTCGATCTGCAGAGCTTCAGGACGATCGATGGCCGCCGGGCGGCCGAGATCAGCCTGCGCGGCGTACGCGGCGAGCTGCTCGGTGGGGAAGGCGAGGGCGTTGCCGCGCTGGAAGCCTGCCGCAACCGCGCGATCGGCGCGCTCTGCGCCGAGGCGGTCGGCGCGATCGGCGAATTGAACGATGCCACACTCGACTACTCCAAGACGCGCAAGCAGTTCGGCGTCACGATCGGCAGCTTCCAGGTGCTGCAGCACCGGATGGTCGACATGTTCATCGCGCATCAGGAGGCACTGTCCCTGATGCAGCATCTCAGCCTCAGCCTCCGCGACGATGAGGCCGGCATTTCCCGGCTGGCGTCGGGCGCCAAGTCCAAGATCGGCTATGCCGGTAAGTTCGTGGCTGATCAGGCGGTGCAGCTGCACGGCGGCATGGGCATGACCGACGAGCTCAATATCGGCCACTACTTCAAGCGGATTTCCTCCATCAACATCCAGTTCGGCGATCCCGCCTACCACGTGCTGCGCTATGCGCAACTCGACGCGGTCGCATAAAGCCAGAGAGGCAAGCATGTCACAGGATGCAGTCATCGTTTCCACCGCGCGCACCGGCGTCGGCAAGGCCTATCGCGGCGCGCTCAACAACACCGACGGCCCGACCCTGGCCGGCCATGTGATGGCCGAAGCCGTCAAGCGCGCCGGCATCACGCCGGGCGAGGTCGAGGACGTGGTGATGGGCTGCGCCATGCAGCAGGGCACCATGGTGATGAATGTCGCGCGCAAGGGCGCGATCCGCGCCGGGCTTCCGGTCACAGTTGCCGGCACCACCATCGACCGCCAATGCGCCTCGGGCCTGCAGGCGATCGCGGTCGCGGCGCGGTCGGTGATGCACGACGGTGTCGAGATCGCGATCGGCGGCGGCATCGAGTCGATCAGCCTGGTGCAGAACGAGCACATGAACAGGTTCCACGCCGTCGACGATGAACTGATGGCGATGAAGCCCGAGATGTACATGTCGATGCTGGAGACGGCCGAGGTCGTCGCCGAGCGCTACGGAATCGGCCGCGACAAGCAGGACGAGTACAGCCTCGAGTGCCAGCGCCGCGTCGGCGCCGCGCTGCAGGGCGGCCGCTTCAACGACGAGATCGTGCCGATCACCACCAAGATGGCCGTGGTCAACAAGGACACCAAGGAAGTCAGCTTCCAGCAGGTGACGCTCGCCAAGGACGAGGGCCCGCGGCCGGATACCACGGCGGACGGCCTCGCCAAGATCAAGCCGGTGTTCGAGGGCAAGACCATCAGCGCCGGCAATGCCAGCCAGCTCTCGGACGGTGCCTCGGCCTGCGTGATCATGAGCGATCGGATCGCCGCGCAGAAGGGGCTGAAGCCGCTCGGCATCTTCCGCGGCTTCGTCGCCGCCGGCGTCGAGCCGGACGAGATGGGCGTCGGCCCGGTCGCGGCGATCCCGCGGCTGCTGAAGCGGCATAACCTCAAGATCGACGACATCGATCTCTGGGAGCTCAACGAGGCTTACGCGGTGCAGGTGATCTATTGCCGCGACAAGCTCGGCATCGATCCGGACAAGCTCAACGTCAATGGCGGCTCGATCGCGATCGGCCATCCCTATGGCATGACCGGGGCGCGGCTCACCGGCCACCTCCTGATCGAGGGCCGGCGGCGCAAGGCGAAGTACGGCGTGGTGACCATGTGCATCGGCGGCGGCATGGGCGCGGCGGGCCTGTTCGAAATCGTCCACTGATCGGAAACGCGGGAGAAATTTGTGAAGACAGCAATCACTGAACTGTTCGGGATCCAGCATCCGATCATCCAGGGCGGCATGCATTATGTCGGCTTCGCCGAGATGGCGGCGGCGGTGTCCAATGCCGGCGGCCTTGGCATCATCACCGGCCTGACCCAACGGACGCCGGAGCTGCTGGCGAAGGAGATCGCGCGCTGCCGCGACATGACCGACAAGCCGATCGGCGTGAACCTCACCTTCCTGCCAAGCTTCACCGCGCCGCCCTATCCGGAATATATCGCTGTTATCCGCGAGGCCGGCGTCAAGGCGGTGGAGACCGCGGGCCGCAGCCCGGAGCAGTACATGCCGGCGCTCAAGGCGGCCGGCATCAAGGTGATCCACAAATGCACCTCGGTGCGGCATTCGCTGAAGGCCGAGAAGATCGGCTGCGATGCGGTCAGCGTCGACGGCTTCGAGTGCGGCGGCCATCCCGGCGAGGACGACATCCCCAACATGATCCTGCTGCCGCGTGCGGCGGACGAGCTGACAATCCCGTTCGTGGCCTCGGGCGGCATGGCCGATGCGCGCAGCCTCGTCGCGGCGCTGTCGATGGGCGCCGCCGGCATGAACATGGGCACGCGCTTCATCGCGACCAAGGAAGCGCCGGTCCATGCCAATGTAAAGCAGGCGCTGCTCGATGCCGACGAGCTCGATACGCGCCTCGTGATGCGGGCGCTGCGCAACACCGAACGGGTGCTGAAGAACAAGGGCGTCGATGAGCTGCTCGAGATCGAGCGCGAGAAGGGCGGCAAGCTCAAGATCGAGGACATCCACGAGCAGGTCGCCGGGGTCTACCCGAAGGTGATGATCGACGGCGAGATGGATGCCGGCGCCTGGAGCTGCGGCATGGTGGTCGGCCTGATCCACGACATCCCGACGGTCAAGGAGCTGATCGACCGCATCATGAGCGAGGCCGAAGCGATCATCCGGCAGCGGCTGACCGGCTTCCTCGACGGCAAGTTTGAAACCACGGCGGCCCGCGCGGTCGCCTGACGGGAGAGTGCCATGACCGAACATGTCAAAGTGGAGGTCGCTGCCGGCGTCATGACGCTGACCTTGCAGCGGCCCGAGAAGAAGAACGCCCTGACCGGTGCCATGTACGACGCCATGTCGAACGCGCTGAAGCAGGCCGAGGCGGATCCATCCGTCCGCGTCATCCTGTTCCAGGGCGATGGCGACAGCTTTACCGCGGGCAACGACCTGGCTGATTTTGCGAGCCAGGCGCGCGGCGAAAGCGCCGTCGATAGCCCCGCGCATCGCTTCATCGAGACCATCAGCAAGGTTGGCAAGCCGCTGGTCGCGGCCGTGCAGGGCAATGCGGTTGGCGTAGGCGCCACCATGCTGTTGCATTGTGACCTGGTCTATCTCGCCGAGACCGCGCGGCTGATTACGCCGTTCGTCAATCTGGCGCTGGTGCCGGAGGCAGCATCGAGCTGGCTGCTTCCCTTAAGGATCGGGCACGCGCGCGCCTATGCGATGTTCGCGCTCGGCGAGCCGATGGATGCGGCGGGCGCGGTGGCATCCGGCCTCGCCAATGCCGTGGTGCCGCAGGCCGATCTCCGCAAGAAGGCGTACGACGCCGCGATCGCGCTGACCAAGCGGCCGGCGGGTTCGCTCAGCATGACCAAGCAGCTGATGCGCGAGCAGCAGCGGATCGCGGCCCAGATCGCCGAGGAGGGCGTGTTGTTCAAGCAGCGGCTGACGACGCCGGAGGCGCGGGAGGCCTTTGCCGCGTTCGCCGAACGGCGTCAACCGGACTTCACCAAGCTGTCGGCCTGACCGGCGGCGTAACTCACGGACACATCGAGGGAGTGAAAAGCAATGGGCGTCGTCGGCAGCCATCAGTATCCCAGCATGGAATCCGTGATCTACGGCAAGCCGGCGGCCGAAGCGCTGCGCGAGGAGGCGGAGCGGCTGGGCGCCAAGCGCGTCTATCTGATCGCCAGCCGGACGCTGAACACCACGACCGAAGAGATCGAGAAGATCCGTAAAGGACTCGGCGACCGCCATGCCGCGACCTTCGACGGCGTGCCGCAGCACACGACGCGGGATATCGTGACCCAGATCGCGCGGCAGGCTAGCGAAGCCAAGGCGGACCTCGTCGTCGCGATCGGCGGCGGCTCGGTGGTCGATGCGGCGAAGATCGTGCTGATGTGCATGGAGCACGAGATCTTCGAGCCCGCGGGGCTCGACGGCTTCGAGACCACGCCCGACCGCCGCTTCGGACCGTTCCGCAACCCGAAGGTCCGGATGATCGCGATCCCCAGTACGCTCTCGGGCGGCGAGTACAATTCTGGCGCGCTGGTCACCGACACCAGCCGCAAGCTGAAGCAGATCTTCAATCACCCGATGATGATGCCGCGCAGCATCATCCTCGATCCCGCGATCACCAGATATACGCCAGAGAAGCTCTGGCTCGGCTCCGGCACCCGCGCGATGGATCATGGCATCGAGGCGATCTGCTCCAGCCGCCCCAACGTGCTGGTCGATTCGGTGTGCCAGCAGGGACTGCGCTATCTGCATCACGGCCTGCTGCGCACCAAGGCCAATCCCGACGATGAGGCGGCGCGGCTGAGTTGCCAGCTGGGCTCGTGGCTGTCGGCCTTCGGACTGCAGTCGCGGGTGCCGATGGGCGCAAGCCACGCCATCGGCCATGTGCTCGGCGGCACCTGCGACGTTCCGCACTATTTCTGCACGGCGGTGATGATGCCGAGCGTGCTGCGCTACAACCGTCCCGCGACGGAAGCAGCCCAGCAAGCGATCGCCGCCGCGCTCGGTGCGCCCGGTCGCGACGCCAGCGAGGCGTTCGCCGGCTTCATCGCAGAACTCGGCCTGCCGCGGCGGCTTGCCGATGTCGGCGTCGGCGAAGATCGCTTCGAACTGATCGGCCGGAACGCCATGCTGTCGATCTTCACGCGCACCAACCCGCAGCCGATCCGCGAGTCCGGCGACGTCGTCAAGATCCTGAAACTGGCCGCCTGAGGCAACAGCACCCGGAGCAGCCCATCATGGCCGCCTTGCGCATCTTCTCCTATCTGCCGAACCCGCGGGTCTGGAAGGCAACCATTGCTGCGCGGTTCTGTGGCGTCGACGTCGAGGTCAGAGGCGCTTCCGGCAAGGAATTGCGCGACTGGCTGTGGGATTACGATGCCCGTCCGCTGGCGGAGCAGGAACGCGCCGAGCTCGCCTCGCTCGCTCGAACCGGCCGGGTCGGGCTGACCGGCGCACGGCTTTTCAAGACCGATGCGTTCATGGCGGCGCAGCCGTTCGGCAATGTGCCGGCCGCGTTCGGCGCCGACGGCACGGTCGGGATCTTCGAATCGAACAGCATCATGCGCGTAGTGGCGCGGCTCGGTGAGGCGGCGTTTCCGCTCTATGGACGTGACGCCTACGAGGCGTCCAGGATCGACAGCTTCCTCGACGTCAGCCTGGTCTTTGCGCGCGACACGCAGATCTATCTGCTCGCGCTGTCGGGCGGCACAGTCGATGCGGCCATTCATGCCCGCGCCAAGGATGCGTTCGCGATCTATGCCTCGGGGATCGAGCAGGCACTGTCGCCCCGGCGAGAGGCGCTGGTCGGGAACGGCATTTCCATTGCCGATATCTGCCTTGCCGCCGAGCTTGCGCTGTTCATGAACGAGCACGCGCGGACCGAGCAATTGCGCAAGCAGGGGTTGGACAAGATCCTGCATCCCGGGGTGCAGGATGCGTATCCGCTGATGTTCGCTCACTTCGCCCGGCTGCTCGAGCACGAGCATATCAGGCCGGACCTCAAGCCTTACGTCGAGAAGCTGCTGTCGAAGGCGGCCGCCTGATCTTGAAAACTGTTGGCTGCAACGCGGAGGATTGACTGCATGAGCGCACCCGTCTGTCTGATATCCGGCGTTGGGCCCGGTACCGGCTCGGCGCTTGCCCGGAGGTTCGCTGAAGGCGGCTATCGGGTCGCACTTCTTGCCCGGAACGAGGAGCGCCTGGCTGCGCTCGAGAAGCAGCTGCCGGGCGCCAAGGCATACCGATGCGATGTGTCCGATCCGGTGCAGGTCGAGACGGTGGCGTCGGCGGTGGAGCGCGATCTCGGCCATCCCAGTGTCGTGATCCACAACGCCGTCGGCGGGGCGTTCGGAACCTTCCGCGAGATCGATCCGCAGATTCTCAATCGCAACTTCCAGGTCAACACGATGGGCCTGTTGTATCTGGCGCGGCGGTTTGCTCCGGCGATGATCAGCGCCGGCAAGGGCGCCATCGTTGCGACCGGCAACACCTCGGCATTGCGCGGCAAGGCCGGTTTCGCAGGGTTCGCGCCGACCAAGGCGTCGCAGCGCATTCTGGCCGAAGCGATGGCGCGCGACCTCGGGCCGCAGGGCGTCCACGTCGCCTATCTCGTGATCGATGCGGTGATCGATCTGGAATGGACGCGCAAGCGCTGGCCGGAGCGGCCGGACGACTTCTTCATCAAGCCGAAAGCGATCGCCGACGAGGTCTGGCACGTCGCCCATCAGGACCGCAGCGCGTGGTCGTTCAACGTCGAGATCAGGCCGTTCGGCGAAGCCTGGTAGGCGCCGTGCGGCGGTCGCAATCGCCGGTCAATTCATAAGAGCTCAGGGGGAATTCATGTTGGTGAAGACGTTTGCTGTGTCCATTGCGATGCTCGCGGCCGTTGCTGCTACTGCGGTCCGCGCCGAAACGCCCGGCATCTCGGAATCGGAAATCAGGATCGGGGCGACATTCCCGTTCAGCGGCCCGGCCTCCCCGCTCAGCAATACCGGCAAGGGCCTCATCGCCTACGTCCATTCCATCAACGATCGCGGCGGCATCAACGGCCGCAAGATCAACCTCATCACCTATGACGACGCCTATTCGCCGCCCAAGGCGGTGGAGCAGACCCGCAAGCTGATCGAGAGCGACGAGGTGGCGTTCCTGTTCAGCCCGCTGGGGACGCCCGGCATCGGCGCAACCATCAAATACGTGACCGCGAAGAAGGTGCCGCACCTCTTCGTCGTCAGCGGTGTGACCAAGTTTGCGAACTTCGCCGAGTATCCGCTGACGACCACCGGGCTGCCGAGCTACAACACCGAAGGAAAGATCTACGCCAAATACATTGCCCAGACCGCGCCCGACGCGAAGATCGCGATCCTCTACCAGAACGACGATCTCGGCCGCGACTTCGTGGCCGCGTTCAAGGAAGCCCTGAAGGGCGAGTTCGACCGGAAGGTGGTGACATCTCCCTATGAGGTCACCGAGCCCACGATCGAATCCCGCGTGGTGACGCTGAAGGCGTCGGGCGCCCAGGCATTCCTGATCGCCGGCACGCCGAAATTCGCGGCGCAGGCGATCAAGAAAGCAAGCGAGATCGGCTGGACCCCGCTCACCATCGTGAATTACGTGTCGAGCTCGGTCTCCTCGACCATCGTGCCGGCAGGCGTGGACAAGGCGGTGGGCGTCGTCGTGGCGACCATCGCGAAGGATCCGAACGACAAGAGATGGGCCGACGATCCCGGCATCAAATGGTATCGCGCTCACTTCGAGAAGTATCTTCCGGGTGCCGATATCGGCGACAGCAACTATCTGTTCGGGACCCAGCAGGGCCAGATCCTCGAGCAGGTGCTGAAGCAGTGCGGCGACGACCTGTCGCGCGAGAACATCGTGAAGCAGGCGCGCAACATCAAGGGGCTTGTGCTGCCGACCTTGATGCCGGGCATCACGGTCAACACCGGGCCCGACAACAGCATGGCCTATACGCAGCTTCAGCTGCAGCGCTGGACCGGGAGCTCCTGGGAGCAGTTCGGCGGTGTGCTGCGCGCCGAGCCGAACTGAGCCGCCACATCGATTATGCGCTAGTGGGTCCGTCGTACGATCGGCTTCGCCAGCGTACCATGCCAACCCCATTGCGATGATCGGTCGCTCGATCGCAGGCTCGCCAGCAACGCCGTGGTCTTCGGCTGCACCCGCGAGCCGTCGATCACCTCGAGTTGGCCGCAGCGGTTGAGCGTGTGCAGCTTGCGGCCGGTCCATAGCGGCCCGGGCTTGAGCAGATGCCGGACGGCTTGCTTGTAGGTCGTCGGCGATAGTTCGAGCACTTCTGCAAGTCCGAGCGCCGCGCCGTATCCGTTGGTGCAGTCCTGCACCGGCCGCCACAGTCTTCCATTGACGGTCACGAAGTTTCCGGCCGGCCGCGTGGTCGCGCGATCCATCAGGATCGGATTGGCCGCATGCGGCTGCCAGGGGCCAAGCAATTGCCCGGCGTAGTAGATCGCGAGCGTATCGGAATATCCGCCGGTGCCGTCGCGCCAGGCGCCGAACATGTAGTGCAGACCGTTGTGCTGCGTGATCGTCACGTCGGCCAATTCGAGGCCGGACAGCAGCGTTGAGTGCCGCTCCCACTTGTCCGGAAAGCGGATGCATTTGTAGATCGGAACGTCCCGGTGCGCGGTGCTTTCCGGGATCATCCAGAGCTCGCCGCCATCCTCGATCAGGAACGGATAGGACAGATGCCAGGGCTCTTCGAGCACGGGCATCACCGTGCCGATCGGCCCGCTGCCGTCGAATTCGACCGCAGAGATGATGCCCTTGCCGGTGCGGTGGTCGAGGTCCTCGAAGAACACGAAGGTTCTGCCCTGCCATTTCACCGGGACGGGATCGGCATAAAAGTGGTTGCCGGGATCGCCGAGCACGTTCCAGGCAGGTCCCGACAGGTCGCCGGTGCGCCAGATATCCGCGTTCCCGACGAAGCGCCAACCGATATGCCAATGCGGCGCGTAGCAGCACAGACGATAGATTTCCTTCGCGATCGAAGTCGCGACGCCGCGCACGACGAAGGGCGCGGGATTTGGCGCTGCACTGCTGTTCGTCGGAGCAGGTAATTGCGGCACCAGCCGCGGAGCTCCTGACAAAATCGGCGGCAGCATCGACAGCGTGCGTGCCATCACCGTTTCGAGCCCGCCGCTCAGGCCGGCCGCGATTTCCGCCGAGGGATGACCGCGGTCCATCACCGCGCCGTCGAGCTCATTGATGATTTCGATCACCGGCAGATCGCCGGCGAGAATGGCCGAAAGTACCGCGCTTTCTCCCGTGCGCCCGTTGAACCGCGGGCGGATATAGAGCTTGGCGGCGCAGTTCGGATCCCGCGTGGCGCTGGTGAAGTCGACCACCACGTCGGGCTTGCCTGCGCGCGGACGCTCCGGGATCGTCTTCAGCCGGTCGGCCTCGCCGGTCTTGCCCTTGCGCAGCACGATGCGCTCGAGCTCGAACAGCATGTCGAGGCCGGCGGGTCGAGGCTCCGGCGTCGTGGTCCAGGCGATTTGAACGGGAATATCCTGATCGTTGACGCGCAACGACTCGCGGCTCATCCAGAGCCGCGGCTGCGCGCGGTCGCAGCGAAACTCGATAATCATGGCCAGCCCAACTTCCTAGTGCGCGTCCGCTCCCACGGCTTCGCCGAGAATGCGGACGTATTCCTCTATCATGGCATCCAACGAATAACGCGACTTCAGGCCCACGGCGCTTTGCCGCAGCTGGTCGCTCAACACACGATCGGTCAGGACCTTCGACACGGCTGCCGCGAATTCGGCCTCGTTCGCCGCGTCAACGAATACCGCGGCGGGCTGTCCCTGGTAGGACAGCACCTCGCGCAGCACGGGAAGATCGTTGACGACGCAGGGAATGCCGGCGCTCGCGGCCTCGACCGCGGCAAGGCCGAAGGTTTCGGCCTGCGTCGGGAATACGAAGACGTCGAGGCAGGTCAGAAAATCGGCCACCTGGCGCGGTGGAATTTCGCCGATGAAGTGCAGCCGGTCCGCGACATCAAGCTCGTCCGCCAGGGCTCTCAATCGTCCCTCATCCGCGCCCTGGCCGGCGAGCGCAAGGTGCCAGGATGGATCGGCAGCCAGCAGGCGAATGGCCGCATCGAGCCGCTTATGCGGGTGCAGCCGTGCCGCGCAGCCGAGCAGGGTACGGTCCGGCGGCAGCTTGAACTGTTGCCGCGCAACGGCCTTCGGCAGGCTGTGCGACTTGTCGTCGAAGCCGTGCGGGACGTGCTTCATGCGCGATCGATACGGAGCCGGATAGCGCGCGTATTCGCGCTCCATGTCGCGCGAGTTCAGCGTGATGCAGTGGAAGAAACCGGTCGAGCCCATGACGATGTCGGCAGCGCGCACCGGCATGCTCATCGACAGCGCCGAGGATACCTGGTTGGCGATCACGGGGGCGCGGCTGACGAGGCGCGACACGCCTCCGCCGATCACATTGCCGAAGTGCTGGAAGGTCAGCACGACATCGGGCTTGATGGTCCTGAGATGACCGGCGAGCGACCACAGCATCCGCAGCAGCGCCACCGGATTTCCCGGACGGGTCTGCGCGCAATAGAACGTGTTGGGCGGCTCGTCGAAGGAATCCGATTTGCGGAAGAAGAACAGGTTGGCGACGTCATGGCCGCGTGCGGTGAGGCCGGCGCCGAGTAGCCGCGAGATCTCCTGCGCGCCAGCGTTCTCGGCCTGGGTCTGCACCAGGACAACACGCAGCTTTCGCTTGCTCTCGTTTGGTCGATCGCGTGATGCGGTCGATGCCTCGCGCAATTCTGTGCTTGGCGTGTGTTGGAGCACGGATTCCTCACCCGTTGAAGGAGTGGATTCGTCCCCTTCACTTTTGCGCGCGTAGCTATCACGCGAAGCGCGCTCGTGCATCGAGTAGCGCGTGTTGAGGTTACTGCTCATTTAGCAATCAGACATGTATCGGCAATCGAGAGCTATTATCTCACAGATAGGGTACAGCTGGCTCGTTAACTAATTGGTTACGGCAACGCGAAGAGGGGGTAACCGGCGATTAACCATAGATATTTACGTTGGAGCAGTACTGTCAGTTGAATTCGAGTCAGAACCCATGAAGTTCGGTAGCCGCATAGGCCCGAGACGTTCCGAAGTCACGGAACCCGCAGCGTCGTGGGAAACTGCCGGCGTGCCGGCCGGCCAATCCTCCGCGGAAACCATCAAGGGCGTACTTAGCATTCCGGGCGTGGTGGCCTTTTTTCGCGAGAAGGGTCAACGCATCCTGATGCTGGCCGCGGTCATCTTCGCAGTCGGTGTCATTGTGTTGATGTTGATCCCGGCGCGTTACGCGGCGACGGCGCTCGTCGTGCTCGATCCGCGCGAGCAGCGCGTCACCGCCGACCAGGACGTGCTGCCCGGTATCGGGCAAGATGCCGCAGCTCTGCAAAGCTACGTCGAAATCGCCAAATCGGATGGATTTCTCGGGCCGCTGATCGATCAGCTCAAGGTCGCCGAGGACGGCGACGTTTCCGGTGGCACGACCGACACCACGCGGCTGCTCGACCGGTTTCGCAAGCGGCTCGATATTTCCCGGCGTGGATTAACCTATGTGATCGCGATCACGTTCACGTCCAACAATCCGCAGCGTGCGGCCTACTACGCCAATGCGGTGGCCGAGGCGTTCGTCGCCAGCCAGCGCGGGACGCGCAGCGTTGCAACCGATGAAGCGGCCGACTGGCTGAAGAGCCGGCTCAAGACATTGAACGACCGGCTGCGAACGTCGGAAGATGCCGTTGCCAAGTTCAAGCTCGAGCACCGGATCGTCAACGCCGGCAAGGAATCCACCACGCAGCAATTGCGCGTCACCGACCTGACGCAGCAGGTTGCCGCGGCGCGGGCCCGTGCCGAGGAGGCCAAGTCGCGCTATGACCAGCTGCAACGCGACCTGAAGGCCAATGTCGACGGACCGGTCAAGCAGGACCTGCTGAGCGCGCTGCGCGCCCAGCGCTCCGCGCTCAACGACCAGATTGCGCAGAAGCGCGGGGTGCTCGGCGATCGTCATCCCGACCTCGTGATGGCGCTCAGCCAGTTGAGCGATCTCAACCGGCAGATCGAGATCGAGCGCAAGAAGAACATCGACACCGCGAAGTCGGAATACGAGGCGCAGCGCGACCAGCTGAAGGCGCTCGAAGACCAGTTGAAGGCGGCTGAGTCGCAGATCCTGGTCGACGGCCAGGCGTTCGTTAAGCTGCAGGAGTTGCAGCGCGATGCCGATGCCAACAAGAATATCTACGAGCAGTTCTTGTCGCGCTACAGGACGACCGACGAGCAGCGCGGGCTTCAGAACTCGCAGACCAAGGTCGCATCTCCAGCGACGCCGCCGGTGCGTTCGACGCTTCCGCCACTGCCGCTGTTGCTCGTCGTGCTCGCGATCGTCTCACTGCTGACGTCGACGGCGATCGTCGCCGTTCCCGGTCTGAATCTGGGGCAGCTCCCGATCAAGGCCGTTCCGCCGCTCCGCCGCGCCGAGGAGCCCGCGCCGGCCCCGGCCCCGGTCCCGGCCGCGCCGCAGTCTGCACTGCCGCCGGGATTGCCGGTGCTCGCCCGCATTCCCAACATGGTGTCGCCTGATGCCGTCAGGAGCGTCTGGCAGACGCCAATTTCGACGACGGCTGAGCCCGATCTCAGTCTACATCTTCAGCTGCTGACCGAGAACATCGAGCAGCTTCCGGGTGAGCACGGCAAGGTGGCGCTGTTGCTGTCGGTCGAGACCGGTGCGGGCGGCAGCACCGTCGCACGGTCGCTCAACCGGTCCGCCGTCAAGAACGGGATGCTTAGCGTCCTGATCGAGATGGAAACGAGGCGCACCGAAGCCGCGCCGCCGCAAGGCTCGGGGATCATCAAGGCCGATCTGCCGTCGGTCGTCGAACTGCTGGGCGCCAGCAGCAAGGCGCCGCCCTATCCGCAGGACGACATTCGCGCCGATTTCGGCCTGATCATCGTCGACGCATCGTCGCTTGCGATGCAGCCGGCCGCGGTCGCGCTGGCCGCCCACGCCGACCTTGTGATCCTCGTGGTCCGCGAGGGCGCCGCCGACCCGGCTGCGATCGGCAAGGCGCGGGCCGATCTGTCCAAATTCGGTTCGGTCCCGATTGCGCTCGTCGTCAATCGCGTGGCGGCCAATGCCGCAGTCAGCAACCCTCAGCGCGAAGCCCTGGGATTGGCAAGCTGAAGCTCTGAATTCCTGTTTGACGGGTTTTCTTCATGCGAACCGGCGTCCATCCCGCATCAAGTGCGGGACAGGCTTTCGCCTGAAAACGCTCTAGTCCTTGCTATCCGCAACACGGACGGCGTAAGCGCCAGCCTTCGACGACGACAGATGCGACAGCACCAGAATTGACGGGTCGACGCCGGTCCGCCGGCGGCACAGCACATTGAGCGCGATGGTGGCGAGCACCAGGGAAGCCGTCGCCGAGATCGCCGCCCCGAGCACGCCGAGCCAGGGGATCAGCACGACAAATCCGACCAGCCGCAACGCCACGTTGGCGGCGACCACCGGAACATAATCGCGCTCATGCCCCGTCAGTTGCAGGACCGCGGCCGACGGCCCGCCTGCCGCCTGGAAGGCCGTTCCGATCGCGAGCACGATCAGCACCCACTGCTGCGCGGCGAAATGCGGTCCGAACAGGCCGAGCAGGTAGGGAGCGCCGACCCAGACGATGACCAGCCCGGTGACCACGCAGAGCGCGGTCACCTCGGCCATCAGCTTCAGCGTGTGTTCGAGTTCGCGGTGGTTCTTGCTGAAATACAGCGACGGCAGCCGGCGCGCGCCGAACGTGTAGAGCGCAGCGGAAAGCATCGCGAAGATATTCGCCAGGCGCGAGGCGGCGAAATAGACGCCCGCAGTGGCCGGATCCAGCATCCAGTAGACCAGGATGACGTCGAAATACTGGTTCGCCGCTTCGAGAATCGAGGCGAGCCAGAAGCGGAACGCGCTGCGGTTCCAGCGCGACGTCTCGAAGCGCGCCGTGACCGTGCGCAAGTTCGGCAGCACGCGCATGATCGACACGATCTGCACGATCAGCCCCAACGCCATCGCGACCGTCATCGCGGTGAACAGCTCGGCGGGGGTGAGCTGGCGGTGGCCGAACAGCACTGCGATCAGCACCAGGACAACGGCAACCCGCCAGAAGAATTCGCGATTGCCTTCGCCCATCAGGATGCTGACCAGTGATCGTGCGATCTGGCTGCCGAGCATCAGCCCGGCATTGATGGCGGTGAATGCCGAGACCGAGAGGATCAAGAGCCACCATTCGCCGCGAATGCTTGCCACCGTGGCGATCGCGGTAATCGAGATCAGCATCCCGATCGCCGAGTACTTCAGGCTCGACAGCAGCACACCCTTGGTGAGCTCGGCCTGACCGCGCACCTCGTACTCGTTGAGGAAGCGAACCAGCAGCAGCTCCTGGCCGACCAGGCCCACGACCGCGCCGATCTGGGCGATGGAGAGCAGGGTTGCGAAGTCTCCGAACGCGTCAGGTGTCATCGCTCGCGCGGCCAGCGAGAACAAGGCGAACGCAAGTCCGCCGCTGCCAACCTTGAGGAGGATGGTCCCGGCAACGCCGCGCGTCACATCGCGCCGTAGCATTTGGAGAACGGAGGCAATCACAAGAGACGTCTCAATATCCTGTCGGACGACCGACCTTAGCAACCGGTGAGGTCTGGAGTGTTAAAGTTCTCTTGCTAAAATTCCGTTCCTTCCAACCGGGCTTGAGGCGCGACGGCCAATATGTCGCGCTGCTCCATTCTGGAACGCCGCCGTCCTCGCTGTGTCCTAACGGCGCAGATCGGATTTTTCTCCGCCACCCGGTTCGATAGCATGGACCGCGCCGGTTGAAGCCGCGTTAGCGCGTCAACGGCGCCCGTCGAAGCGCCACGGCCAGGCCATTGCCCCGCTTGCCTGCTGCGGAGCGTCTAAAACATCAGTTTCATGACCGTTATGGCTGCAAGCGATGTGCCGGGAAGCGGCTGATCGCGGCCGGAGCGTTGTTGTTAACCTCAATAGTGGAACTCGTCGTGTTCGTTCTGCAAGGCGGCGGGGCAGGCAAGGAAATTGCAGTTCCGTGGTCAATTAGCCGTCGGAGCGGACAAAGATGATTGCCGAGAAAAGCACGACCCAGCCGATCGCACCCTGCGAGGCTGAAACGATCGAAGCAGACGTTGCCATTGTCGGCGCCGGTCTGGCGGGCTCGCTCGCGCGGGCCGTTCTCGCCCGGGCCGGCTATCGGGTCGTCCTGATCGACAAGCGCTCGATCCCGCCGGATGAATTCCGCGTCGAAAAGATCGCCGGGCGGCAGATCGATATCTTCCGACGCCTCGGTTTCATCGACCACGTCGAGGCCGTCGCTGCGCCCTATGACCGTGTGCTCAACATCAGGGACGGCAGACTGGTCGATATCGGCGTCGGCAGGTCCTACGGGATTTCCTATGCCAACCTCGTCAACATGGCCCGCGGCCTGACGCCGGATACGTCGAGCTTCCTGCTCGACCAGGTGACCAATGTCAGCTGCAGCGAGGATCGTCAGCAACTGACGCTGGCCTCCGGAAAACGCGTCGTCTCGCGCCTGGTCGTCCTGGCGACCGGCATGGCGGGCGCGCTTGGCTACAATCTCGGAATGCGCCGGCAGATGCTTGCCGAGCGCCACTCGATTTCGTTCGGGTTCACCATCGCAAAGCCGGACAACGCGCCGTTCGGTTTCGACGCGCTGACCTGCTACGGCAAGAAGGCCGCTGACGGCGTCGACTATCTCAGCCTGTTTCCGATGTCGGGCGGCATGCGGGCGAACCTGTTCATGTTCCGCGATCCGACCGATCCGATCATGCGCGAGCTGCGCCGCGACACAAGACGGACGCTGCTTCGTCTGATGCCGGGACTGGAGCGCTACCTCGGCGATTTCCAGATCGTCGGCCAGGTGCACAATTGGGTCATGGACCTGTCGGTGACCGAGGGCCATCTGCAGCCCGGCGTCGTGTTGATCGGCGATGCCTACCAGACCAATTGTCCCGCGGCCGGTACCGGCGTGAGCCGGCTGCTGGTGGATGTCGAGCGTCTTTGCACCGAATATGTGCCGCGCTGGCTCGAGACCGACGGGATGGGCACGGAGAAGATCGCGCAGTTCTATTCCGATCGCGACAAGCTCGCCGCCGACCGGCATTCGCTGGAACTGGCGCGCTTCCGCGAGGCTTTGACCTCCAACACCGACGTACGCTGGACCATGCAACGGAAGCTGCACTTCCTGCGCCGCATGGTCACGCATCAGGTTGACCGGATTCATCCGGGATGGGTCATGCGCGTGCGCAGCGCGCTCCGCTAACGGGGCGCGCGCTTCTCAAGCGGCTCTAAAGCCGGACGAGTTTTGCTTGAATCGGCTTTGGTGCGGTCTCGGTTCACCTCTCCCAAGGGAGAGGTGAGCTTTCGACGCAGTCCAGCTCAACCTGATCTCATCACGATCTAGCGTGTACCGGTCGAGGTGCGGATCGGCCTGAGATCGGTCACCCGCTTCGCCGCCTGCTTGATCCAGGGCGCCTGCTTCAGCGCAAACAATGCAAGCGATCCGGCCGCGCTGCCGGCCTGCGTCACGCCCGACATCGGCGTGGGCTGGCCGCCGAACTGCATCTTGTAGGGCTCGTCACCGATGGTGAAATCCAGCACCCGGTCTCCACGCTCGATGCAGTCCTTGGCGACACTTTCGAACGTCAGCGCGCCGATCGACTGGCTCTTGTATCCCTCGATGTCGAAAGCCGTCATGACGATGAGCAGGCGGCCGCTGTGGGCGAGGCCAAGTGCCGTGGCGATGACCTCGCCATCCATCTTCATGGTGTAGAGCCGGGTAAAGGTGCCCATACCGCGAAACGCCACGCTCGAATAGAAATCGAAATATTCCGGACGCTGCAACAAGTCGCCATCACCGTGCGCCTGAAACCGCGGACCGCGAAACTTCCTCATCACGTCCATGGCTTCGCCGACGGAAGCGCCGTCGGTGCAGCATGCGAAGGTGAGCGTGCCCTTCTTGTGGATCTGGCGCCACTTCTTCGCCAGCTCCTTCACATAGGACTTGCCCAGCGCGTTGATCTGCCATTGCTCGAACGGCGCGGACAGGACTGTCGCATAGGCATTGGTATCCATCAGGCTGCGGTGAGGCGCCCCGAGCAAATTCTCGATCGGCATCCTGGCATCGAGCAGCTTGGGAATGCGCAGCAGGTCGAACGGCCGGACCAGTTTGCGAAGCTTCTCGCAGGCCTGCCGGTCCTGCAGCAGGTCGGCGAACGTCTTGGCGGCGCAGACCGACGACAGATAGTCGGACACGCGAAGGTCGGCGAATTCGATCGTGCGCATCGGCCCGCGGCGCACGCGCAATAGCGGCAGCACGGCCGCCAGCGCCTTGCTGGCGCGGTGACGGACGACGACGACCAGCGGCTTCGCTGCCGCGGCGGGAGCGAGCTTGCGATAGAGGCTGTCGAGCCACAGCGGATGCTGGAAGGCGGTCGCGTCGGAGCCTTCGAACAATGTCGCGTATTCTTCAGACAGGAAGTCGAATGCGTCGTCGATGCAAACATCGAACGCGTCATCATTCTTATTCATGTGAAACCAAACAAACGGGTTTTCAAAAGCGCCGGTCGAGCCGCCGTGATCTCCTTATAGCAAAGGCTGACGACCTCGGGCACCGGGAGAATGCGATTTGTGTTAATGCGCTCCCGCGACCTTTGCGCAGTGTTGCTGCTCGAACGTCGCCGGCCTTGCGGAATCCTGTGTGATGCTGTCGCTCCGCCCAGCGCCGGCATCGTTAACCATCCCTTGCGGTCCGTCTCACGTCACGCTGCCGCGTGATATCGCAGCCGTCTGGACCGGATATTGCAGTTAGGTGCACGTAAGCACTGGAGCCCCTGCTGAAATGTTGACTAACAGCCAAAAAGCCCGCGTTTCCGACGCAATCTCGCCCCTGCAGGCCGATCACGAGCGGCCGCGGCGTCTCGATTCGGATATGGCTGCTCCAGCTGTCCGGATTTGCAACACTTCGAGCGTCGGGCAACCGGTTTCCTCGACGGATGTGCCAGCCGAATCAACGACGCCGAACGGCGTGCTGGAGCGGCGCACCAATCCTGTCGGCCGGGCTGCGACCGCCAGCGTTGCTCGCGCGACGATCGGCGGGCTGCGGCTCGCTGTGCTCGATCGCGAGCAGACCGCGGATTTCATGGTCGAAGCGGTGTATCCCAACCGGCGCATCAATCGGCCGCTGTATCTGACGTCAGCCAATGGCGAGGTGCTGTCGCGCTGCTCCACCGAGCCGATGACCGATCGGCTGTTCCGTGCCGCCGACCTGATCAATGCCGACGGGCAGCCGCTGGTCATGGTGTCGAAGCTGCGGTCTCCGAACCCGCTTCCCGAGCGCGTCGCGACCACGGATCTGTTCCACGACGTCGCGTGCAAGGCGGAAGAACTCGGGCTGACCTTCTACCTGCTCGGGGCGAACGAGGCCGAAAACAACGCGGCCATCGCCAATGTTCGTCGGGCCTATCCGGCTCTCAAGATCGTCGGCCATTCGCACGGCTATCTGCGCGGCGACGCGCTTCGGGCCAAGGTGGATGAGATCAACGCTCTGGCGCCGGACTTTCTCTGGGTCGCACTTGGCGTGCCCTACGAGCAGGCCTTCGTCGATGAATTCATGTCGCGGCTTGGCAACGTCGGCGTCATCAAGACGTCGGGCGGATTGTTCAACTTCCTGTCCGGATCGCGGCCGCGCGCGCCGAGGTGGATGCAGATCGTCGGGCTCGAATGGGCCTGGCGTCTTTGGCTCGAGCCGCGCCGGCTGTTCTGGCGCTATCTGACCACCAATCCGCACGCCCTCTATCTGCTGTTCAACCGGACGCGGTCCTCGTCGACCAGGAACTGAAGCACCTGTCGCGTGCAAACTGCGCTCCGGTCCGATCCTCCGGAGTCGCAAGCTCATCCGATGAGCTGAGTACAACCGATATGATGCCGCTCGCGGCGCATGCGGATCGCGCGGTACGCCCTGCCTTGCCTTGCATGGCCTGAGGAACAATACTCGCTCCGGACAGCCAGCCCAGGGAACCGAGAGCGTTGCCGGACATTGCGAGCAGGGAACAGTTCGATGTCAAGCGCGCAGCCTTTGCCGCGACCATCGGCAACATGCTGGAGTTCTACGACTTCATCACCTACAGCTTCTTTGCGACCGAGATCGGGCGCACCTTCTTCCCCGCGCATAGCGAATACGGCAGCCTCATGCTGTCGCTCGCGACCTTCGGCGCCGGTTTCCTGACGCGGCCGATCGGCGGCATCGTGCTCGGCATCTTCTCCGACCGGGTCGGCCGGCGGCCGGCGATGCTGCTGAGCTTTGCGCTGATGGGTGGCGCGATCCTGACCATCGCGTTGACGCCGTCCTATGCCGCGATCGGCGTCGTGGCGCCGATCATCGTGATCCTGGCGCGGATGGTGCAGGGGTTCGCGCTCGGCGGCGAAGTCGGACCGACCACGGCCTATCTCATCGAGATCGCAGCCCCGAGGAATCGCGGCCTGGTGGTGGCCTGGCAGCCGGCAAGCCAGGAGATCGCGGCGACCGTCGGCGCCCTGGTCGGCGTGATCCTGAGCAGCACGATGGCGCCCGACATGCTGCAGGCTTACGGTTGGCGCGTCGCATTCCTGCTCGGGGCCGTCTGCCTGCCGTTCGGCATCTGGATGCGCCGGACATTGCCGGAAACGGTTCCTCACGGCGAGCGTGCCGCGGCGGGCGTTGAGCGCGCGAACCATGTCACGCTGGCGCGCCGGCATCTTCGCGTGATCCTGCTGGCCGTGATGATCCTGGCCAGCGGCACGATCTCGACCTACGTGACGCAATACATGACGACCTACGCCAAGAATACGCTGCATGTGTCGCCGTCGCTGGCGTTCACCGTCTCGCTGGTGAGCAACGGACTTCAGATCATCGGCGCGGTGCTGGGCGGCTGGCTTGCCGACCGGCTCGGACGCAAGCCGATCATGATCTGGCCGCAGCTGGTCGTGCTGGTGCTGACCTATCCGGCCTTCCTGTGGATCGTCCGGGATCCCGGCGCGTGGTCGCTGCTGTTCGGCTTCGGCATCCTGTCATTCATCGGATCGCTGCCGTTCACCGCGTTCTACGCGGCCTTCACCGAAGCGCTGCCGCAGAACATCCGCGGCGGCGTGTTCGCGACGATCTACGCGGTCGCGATCGCGACCTTCGGCGGCACCGCGCAACTCGTGGTCACGTGGCTGCTGCACGTGACGGGAGATCCGCTGGCGCCGTCCTGGTATCTGCTGCTCGCAGCAGTGGTCGGCATCGTGGCCATGAGCCTGATGCCCGAGACCGCGCCGGTGAAGGTCGGCGAGAGGTAACCGCTGAGCTCAGTCCATGTCGCGAAAGGCGTGGCCGTTGGCCTCGATCTCCTTCACGAGCTGCGGCGGCAGGTTGGCTTGCGCCGAGGTGCCGTCGAACACCCAGTCCTTGGCGTCGCCGAGATCGGGGAGGCCGGCGCCCTTGCGAACATAAAGGCCGACCGATGCCTTCTTCGGGTTGATGTAGAGATCGTAGTCCATCGCGCGCCTCCTCTCCGTTTCACGTTTAGTGGAAGTCCCGGCCATGGCCGGAGACTTCCCGGATGAAGCAACGCCGGCGGGTCTAGGCGGGTTTCTTCGCCTCCGGCGCAAGCACCACCGACGCTTCGCTGGTCAGCATCAGGAAGGTGATGGTCTCCTGGAAATACAGCTGGACCGAGGTCGCCGAGTGGCTGAGATAGCCGATCGAAAGGTCCTGGCCGATCGAGAGCTGGAAATCGCCGCCGCGGGTGGTCAGCAGGACGCCGCCCGCGATTGCGGGTGCCCAGATGATCTTGCCGTCGATCAGGCGCTGGATGTGCTGCAGCACGGGGTAGCCGTCGTCGGTCGCACCGCCGATCGCGGTATAGGGCTCGGTGCCGAGCAGCAGCGTATAGGGACCGTTGACGCCGGCGAGCCGCAACTGGCTGACCGCCTGCGCGACCACGGCGGGGTAATTCTTGATGCTCGACGGCAGCTTCAACACCGGGTTGCTGGTGCCCTGACGGATGCCCTGAATGCCGGCGGCGGTGTAGCCATCGAACACCGCGCGATCCTCGGCGAAGGCGATCTTTCGCGCGGCGTCCTTGAGCGGATCCCAGTCGGAATCATTGGAGCCGCGTTCGACGTCGTCGATCGCCTGGCGCGACAGCTCGAACGGCACGCGCAGCTCGACCAGCGCGCGCACGTCACGCTGCGTCGCCTCGACCCCGTCGCCGGGTGTCGCAATTTTCTTCAGATGGCCGGTGCCGACCGCGGAAAAGTCCGTGCCCTTCGGACCATCGACGTCGACGACACGGCGCGCCGCCAAGTGGCGCTTCAACGTCCGCGAAGCTTCCTCTTCGATCTGGGCCCATGCCGCGTCTGAGATGGGGGCTAGTCCCCGATGAAGATTATTCATGTCCAGCCTCTCCTTTGAGTGAGCCGATCCCGAGCGAGCCGTCGGACGGCGGTATTTTTTGTGCAGGTGCCTCGTCAGCCCCGGCGTCATCCAGCGACGGCTCGGCTGGCGCGGGTGCAGGCGGCTCGCTGGTGACATCTTCCAGGAAGGTCGCTGACGGAATGAAGAACAGCGTGCCGGTCACCGCGCGGCTGAAGTCGAGCAGGCGGTCGTAATTGCCCGGCGGCTTGCCGACGAACATGTTCTCCAGCATCTGCTCGATCCGGTGCGGGGACTTGGCATAGCCGATGAAATAGGTGCCGAACTCGCCCTTGCTGGTGTTGCCGAACGGCATGTTGTCGCGGACGATGTCGAGCTCCTCGCCGTTCTCGACGATCGTCGTCAGCGCATTGTGCGCGTAGCTCGGCTTCACCGCATCGTCGAGCTCGATGTCGGACAGTTTGGTGCGGCCGATGATCTTCTCCTGCATCTCGACCGGCAGCTCGTTCCACTTCTTCAGATCGTGCAGGTATTTTTGCACGATCACATAGCTGCCGCCGGCGAAGGCCGCGTCCTCGTCGCCGATGATCGTCGCCTCGGTTGCCGCCTGGTCCTCCGGATTCTCCGTGCCGTCAACAAAGCCGAGCAGGTCGCGCTCGTCGAAATATTTGAAGCCGTGCACCTCGTCAGAGGTCGCGACCGCATCGCCGAGCCGCGACATGATCTGTGTCGCGAGTTCGAAGCACAGGTCCATCGGCACGGCGCGGATGTGAAACAGCAGGTCGCCCGGCGTCGCGACGGCGTGGTGGACGCCGTTGATCTCGCGGAACGGATGCAGGCCCTGCGGCTTCGGCGCGCCGAACAGCCGGTCCCATGCATCCGAGCCGATGCCCATGACGCAGGACAGCCGGCCCTCGAGATCGCGGAAGCCGACCGCGCGCACCAGCGCAGCCACGTCCGCACATAGCGACCGCACCACGGTATCAAATTCCGGATTGGGCTTGATCGTGACCGCAAGGAAGATGGCCGCGCGCGTCAGCTTCGCAGCGACCGGTTGCGGAACGGCTGATGGCACGCATCTCTCCTTAACTAACGGCACTTTAACGCGAAAAAGGTCTCGGCTGGACGCCGGATCGACGTTCAGACAGGGCAGAGGAGCATGCCACCGGAGCCTTTACAAGAGCCCGGATTGCTAGGCTTCCGCGGACGGACCAACCGGCTTGCCGGACTTTTCCTCCTCGAGGGTCACCGCAATGGCGGCGTTGGCTGACAGCCGCACCTTGGAGCCTTCGACACCGGCAACGAAGCCGAGCTCGATATAGTGGTGATGGCCCTTGTGGAAGCCGTCGCTCTCGCTCTTCTTGAGCTTGATGCGGTTGCCTTCCACATGGTCGACGGTGCCGACATGCACGCCGTCGGCGCCGATGACCTCCATGTTGTCCTTGATGTTCTGCTGCGTCATGACGCTCTCCCTGGTTTCAGGTCGGCTTGTACATTCAGCTTGCATATGATGCGCCTGGACGACGCGACGATGACGGCGCGTCGTTGGCAATCCGGGCTTCTCTCACACTGGTTCGAATTCGTCCGCGGCAGCGTTCTCCGGCTTCTTGCCGTTGAAGGTGAGGCCGGCCTTGGTGGCGGAGAGCTTCACCTGTGAGCCGTCGCGCACGTCGCCGGCGAGGATCATCTCGGCGAGCGGGTCCTGCACGCTGCGCTGGATCACCCGCTTCAGCGGGCGGGCGCCATAGGCTGGATCCCAGCCCTTCTCCGCGAGCCAGTCGCGCGCCTTCGGATCGAGCTCGAGATCGATCTTGCGATCCTCCAGCAGCTTGCGCAGGCGCGAGAATTGAATCTCGACGATGCGGCCCATGTCGCTCTTCTGCAGCCGGTGGAACAGGATGATCTCGTCGATGCGGTTGAGGAATTCGGGGCGGAAGTGCGCCCGCACCATGTTCATCACCTGCTCGCGCACCGTGCTGGTCGGCTGTCCCTCCGGCTGGTTGACGAGATATTCCGCGCCGATATTCGAGGTCATGATGATCAGCGTGTTGCGGAAATCGACGGTGCGGCCCTGGCCGTCGGTGAGACGGCCGTCGTCGAGCACCTGCAGCAGCACGTTGAAGACGTCGGGATGCGCTTTCTCGATCTCGTCGAACAGCACGACCTGGTAGGGCCGGCGCCGCACGGCTTCGGTCAGCGCGCCGCCCTCGTCGTAGCCGACATAGCCCGGAGGCGCGCCGATCAGCCGCGAGACCGAGTGCTTCTCCATGAACTCGGACATGTCGAGCCGGACCATCGCGGTTTCGTCGTCGAACAGATATTCGGCGAGCGCTTTCGCGAGCTCGGTCTTGCCGACGCCGGTCGGACCCAAGAACATGAACGAGCCGATCGGCCGGTTCGGGTCCTGCAAGCCGGCGCGGGCGCGGCGCACCGCGGTCGACACCGCACGCACGGCCTCGGCCTGGCCGACGACGCGCTTGCCGATCATCTCCTCCATGCGCAGCAGCTTGTCCTTCTCACCTTCCAACATCTTGTCGACCGGCACGCCGGTCCAGCGCGAGACGACCTGCGCGATGTTGTCGGCGGTCACGGTCTCGCTGGCGGACGAGGTCTCGCTGGCCTCGACGGCAGCGAGCTTCTTCTCGAGCTCGGGAATGCGGCCATAGGCCAGCTCGCCGGCCTTCTGGAATTCGCCCTTGCGCTGCGCATTGGCGAGCTCGGTGCGCAACTGCTCGAGCTCGCCCTTCATCTTCTGCGCGTCGGAGAGCTTGCTCTTCTCCGACCGCCATTTCGACGTCATGTCCGCCGACTTCTTCTCGAGATTCACGAGATCCTTCTCGAGGGTTTGCAGACGGCTCTTGGAGCCGAGATCGGTCTCCTTCTTCAGTGCCTCCTGCTCGATCTTGAGCCGGATGATCTCGCGATCCAGCGAATCGAGCTCTTCCGGCTTGGAATCGACCTGCATCTTCAGCCGCGCCGCCGCCTCGTCCATCAGGTCGATGGCCTTGTCGGGCAGGAAGCGGTCGGTGATGTAGCGGTTCGACAGCGTTGCGGCCGCGACCAGCGCCGAATCCGCGATGCGCACGCCGTGATGCTGCTCGTATTTGTCCTTGAGGCCGCGCAGGATCGAGATGGTGTCCTCGACCGTCGGTTCGGAGACGAACACCGGCTGAAACCGCCGCGCCAGCGCCGCGTCCTTCTCGACATGCTTGCGGTATTCGTCGAGCGTGGTGGCGCCGATGCAGTGCAACTCGCCGCGGGCGAGCGCGGGTTTCAGAAGGTTCGATGCGTCCATCGCGCCGTCGCCCTTGCCGGCGCCGATCAGGGTGTGCATCTCGTCGATGAACAGGATGATGCCGCCCTCGGCGGACGTCACCTCCTGCAGCACCGCCTTGAGCCGTTCCTCGAACTCGCCGCGATACTTGGCACCGGCAATCAGCGCGCCGAGGTCGAGCGCGAGCAGTGCCTTGTCCTGCAGGCTCTCCGGCACGTCGCCATTGACGATGCGTAGCGCCAGACCCTCGACGATCGCGGTCTTGCCGACGCCGGGTTCGCCGATCAGGACGGGATTGTTCTTGGTGCGGCGTGACAGCACCTGGATGGTGCGGCGGATCTCCTCGTCGCGGCCGATCACCGGGTCGAGCTTGCCGTCGCGCGCGGCCTGGGTCAGATCGCGGGCGTATTTCTTCAGCGCGTCATACGCGTTTTCGGCGGTCGCGCTGTCAGCGGTGCGGCCCTTGCGCAGCGCATTGATCGCCGCGTTCAGGTTCTGCGGATTGACGCCGCCCCTGGCGAGCAGCTTGCCGGCCTCGCTGTCCTTGTCGGCTGCCAGCGCCTGCAGCAGGCGTTCGACCGATACAAAGCTGTCGCCGGCCTTGTCGGCGGCCTGTTCCGCCGCGGCGAAGGCGCGCGCGGTCTCGGGCGCGAGGTAAATCTGTCCGGAGCCGGCGCCGCTCACCTTCGGCACCTTCGCCAGCGCGTCTTCGGTCGCCTTGAGGATCGCGCGCGAGTTGCCGCCGGCGCGGTCGATCAGGCCGGCTGCGAGGCCTTCACTGTCGTCGAGCAGCACCTTCAGGATGTGGAGCGTCGAGAACTGCTGGTGTCCCTCGCGCGTCGCGAGCGATTGTGCCGACTGAATGAAGCCGCGGACGCGATCGGTATATTTTTCAATGTTCATCGTGGCACCTCAAGGCAGCACAGGCTCGTCGAGATCCATTATGCCATGCATTGCCGCCGGCGACAGATGGCGGAACGATGACGTCCATCATGCGACAGGCGTCCAATCGTGCCGGGCGGAGAACCGCGGGCCTGACGCCGCCGCTGCTCGTATCGTGTGGTCGTTTCAGGGGAGTGTCAATCGCGGAGCGCGGCCGCCGGCATACCGCTTTTGAGGTGTTGCGACTGCCGGTGTTCGCTTCTGGCACTCATCCGGAGGCACTGCTACGGACGCGCCGACAAATCGGGGCCCCGCATCACGCCGATGGCGGCTCGGCTGATCGTGATGCTTGCGAAATGAGCGGCGCGACAAGTCCGGATGGGTTGCAATCGTGCGAGAGCCGAAGTCATGTTCGCGAATTCAGTAACTGTGATCCCGCACCTCGCGGAATGCACGCGATGATGCAGACGTGCGTCGCGCGCTGTTTCACTGAATCGCATGATAATGAGTCACTGCACACTCTGAACCGTCGATGAATAGCTGCGTGATGCGTTTGGCGCTGTTTCAGGTTGATGTAAGGTCAAGGCGCTAGCGATGAAGTGTGTCGGTGCGTTGCCGATGCACGGAACTTTGTTCCGGTTCTCACGTTGAACGTGCTCATCGAAGAGGCTCCCAATGATCACTCGTCTTCTTTCGACCGCGTCGTGCGCCGCGATGGCCACGGCGCTGTTCACTGCGACGGCCGTGCCGGCAATCGCGCAAGATGCGGCATGCGCGCCGGTCGCTGCCGTCGAGACCGCGCCGCCGCCGTTGCCGACCTACGATCAGCCGCCGGTGCCGGGGCCCGGTTACATGTGGTCGCCGGGCAATTGGTCGTGGGACGAGGATCGCGGCGATTACTACTGGGTGCCGGGCACCTGGGTGCAGCCGCCGCGGGTCGGGCTGCTCTGGACCCCCGGTTACTGGGGCGCATTCGGCGGCGGCTTCATTTTCCATCAGGGCTATTGGGGCGATCGCGTCGGCTTCTACGGCGGCGTCAATTACGGCTTCGGCTACGGCGGTTCGGGCTATGAAGGCGGCCGCTGGGATCACGGCAACTTCTTCTACAATCGCACCGTGAACAATCTGGAAGGCGCGCGGATCACCAACGTCTACGAGAAGAATGTCACGATCAATCAGACCACCATCAACAACGTCAGCTACAATGGCGGCCGCGGCGGCATCGAGGTGCGGCCGACACCCGCCGAACGTACGATCGCCAAGGAGCAGCACTTCGCGGCGACGCCGTTGCAACGCAAGCAGGTCGAGACCGCAAGCCAGGATCCGAGCCTGTTCAAGCGGGCCAACAACGGCGTGCCCGCGGTCGCCGCAACGGCGCGGCCCGGCGAGTTGAAGGGACCGGGCGTGGTCCGCGCGCGGCCGGCCGGCGAGGCCGTGCCTGCCACCGCGGCAAAGCCGGCGGCCGCGGAGCCGGCGCGGCCGGGAACAGCGGCTGCACCTGCAACAGCACCTGCTGACTCCCATGCGCTCCCGGTCCCGGGGAAAGAGCTTCCGGCGGCGCATCCTGCGGCCCAGGAGACCAAGCCCGCGGCCGAGGAGAAGCGCGCAGCTCCCGCTCCCGAGACCAAGGCTGAGCCGCACCCTGCTGCGCCGGTGGCTGCCGGGTCGCACGCGCTTCCAGTCCCCGAGAAGGGCGTTGCGGCGCATCCGCCCGCCGAGCCGAACAGGCCTGCGGTCGAGGAGAAGCGCGCAGCGCCCGCCGCCGAGCCGAAGGTTGAGCCGCGGCCTGCAACGGAAGCGGCGCGGCCTGCCGCGCCGGAGCGGCGTCCTGAGGAGGTGCGCAAGGAGGAGCCGCGGCCGGAGCCTGCCGCGAAGCCCGTCGCGCGGCCGGAGCAGGCAGCACGGCCCGAACCACGACCGGAGCCTGCTGCAAGGCCGGAAGCACGGCCGGAGACGATGGCGCGTCCTGAGGCGCATCCGCAGCCGGCGGCACGGCCGGAGCCGCACGTTCAGGCCGCGCCGCACGTTCAGGCGGCGCCGCACCCTGCGCCTGCCGCAGGTCACCCCGCAGAGGAGAAGCGGCAGGAGCAACGCTGAGGTACAATCGCGCTCCGCCGGCTCGTTCCGGCGGAGCGCGCACTCTCTATCTTCCCGCGCGCAGGCGATCATCACTGGAGGTCGGTCATGGCACAGAGTCACGGTGGCAGCGGACAGCTTGACGACGGCAAGCCACGCCTGAGCGAGGACGATATGCAGCGAGCCCTGCTTGGTCCGCGGGGTGTGCCGGGTAAGCCGGATCCCGCCAGGATGACGCCGCAGCAGAAGAAGAACATGCCGAACTATCTCGATCCCGGACATACCTCGTAGCGCGCCCGCGATCCGAACGCATGCTGCGTCGCCCATTGCCGGGCGACGTGCGAGCGCACTTGCAAATCGGCTGTTTTTGCGTCCTCATGATTGCAGGTGCACTCACGGTGTTGCGGAGCATGTTGTGAGAAATCCGTACGAGGTTCTTGGCGTTGCCCCGACGGCGTCTTCAGTCGATATCCAGAAGGCCTATCGAAAGCTGGCGAAGAAGCTGCATCCGGATCTCAATCCGGGTGACAAGGCGGCCGAGGAAAAGTTCAAGGAAGTCGCTGCGGCAAACGACCTGCTCTCGGATGCCGACAAGCGCAAGCGCTTCGACGCCGGCGAGATCGACGCCAGCGGCGCCGAGCGGCCGCAGCATCGCTACTACCGGGATTTCGCCACTGCGGATGGGGAGCATCCCTACGCCGACAGTTCCGGTTATGCCGACTACATGGATCAGGACGACGCGTTCGCCGAATTGCTTCGGCGCAGCGAGCAGGCACGCGCCAACCGTCGCGGCCGCGACCTGCACTATAGCCTCGCGATCGATTTCGCGGAGTCGATCACCGGTGCGAGCAAGCGCCTGACGCTTCCCGACGGCGGCACGCTCGATGTGACGATCCCGCCGGGACTGATCGACGGCCAGGTCATTCGTCTGCGTGGCAAGGGCATGCCCGGCAGCGGCAAGGGCGGTCCCGGCGACGCGCTGATCGAGGTCGAGGTGCGGCCCGATCCGCGCTTCACCCGCGAGGGCGACGACATCTCGCTGGAATTGCCGATCTCGCTGTCGGAGGCTGTGCTCGGCGGCAAGGTCAACGTTCCGACGCCAACCGGCGCGGTCACCATGACGGTTCCGAAGGGCTCGAACACCGGCACGACGATGCGGTTGCGCGGCAAGGGCGCGCCCAAGGTCGGCGGCGGTCACGGCGATGAGTTCGTCAAGCTCAAGGTGGTCCTGCCCAAGGGACCCGATCCCGCGCTCGAGGCGTTCGTGTCGAGCTGGGATCGCAAGGGATTCAATCCACGCGATGATGGTGCATCATGAACAAGCAGCAGTTCCTGATCGATGCGGGTCTGGAGGTGCAGACCCTGGAGTTCTGGATCGAGCAGCAATGGCTCGTTCCGGACGAGACCATGCACGAGATCAGCTTTTCCGATACCGACCTGGCGCGCGCGCATCTGATCCGGGATCTGAAGGGCGATTTCGGCGTCAACGACGAGGGCATCGACGTCATCCTCCATCTGGTCGACCAGCTGCACGGGCTGCGCCGTGCGTTCGAAGAATTGCACAAGGATATCGCGTCATCGCCGCGCTAGCCGCCTCGCTTGCGGCGAACCTCAGTCCCGGGAGACGATCATGACGGACAAGCCGACGCCGCTGGCCCATGGCGAGATCGATGTTCTCATCCTGCAGGCGCTGGTACGCAAGCTGATCGCAAAGGGCGTGCTGACGCCGGACGACGTCCGCGCGATGCTGTTCGAGGCCGCGAAAACCTCGACCTTGTCGGCAGCGAGCTGACGACGGAAGCCGCCAACATCATCGTACAGGAAGATCTGGCGCCGGCATTCCTCGGCGGCTAAAGCATGATCCGGAAAAGTGGAAGCCGGTTTTCCCTCGCGACAAACGCGAAGCGTTTGCGCGGAGATCATGCGCAAACAAAGAGACGTCAGGTCTGGCCGCTGCGGTTGGAGACCAGCCGGATTTGCGTGATCTGGTCGGCATTGCCGGCAAGATAGGACTGCGCGTCGCCTACCAGACGCTCGATCGCCGCGGCGTCATAGCTCGGATGACGGGTGTTCAGATGTAGATCGGTCTCGATCTGCATCACATTGGTCGTGGCATCGGCGCCGATCTCGATCGAGAACGACACCAACGAAACGTGCGGGCTCTTGAACGCCATGTCCTGATCTCCTTTCGTCGCGCAGTGGGCGCCGTTACCTCAGGCTGCGGAATCTTCCCTTGCGCTCGCAGCATTTTGCGTGACCGCACCTGAGTGCCTGCGGTCGAGCTCCTCGATCATGCCGCGGGCGATCTCGCGCTCGCCCATGATCACGATGTCGGCCCCGAGCCCCTTCAGATGATCGACCTCGGCGTCGGAATGCGCGCGCGCGATGATCTGGATGTCGGCATTGGCGGCGCGCGCCTGCTCGACGATCTGCCCGGCCTCGAACGCTTCGGGAATCGCAATGACCAGCGATCGCGCGCCGGCCGGATTGGTCGCGCGCAGCACGCTGGCGCGCGCGGCGTTGCCCATCAGGGCTTCGATGCCGCGTTGCCTGAGTCTTGCGACCATGTCGTCGGACGCCTCGACCGCGAGGAATGGCGCGTTGCGCTGATGCAGGGCATCGCCCACGATGCTGCCGACCCGGCCGTAGCCGACCAGGATGGTGTGATCCTGCAAGTCGGTGACCGGGATCGCCTCGGAGGTCGCGGCGGTCGGCGCGGCGGCCTGCGGTTTCTCGAGCCGCGAGGTCAGCCAGTCGACCACCGCGAACACCAGCGGGTTGAGCATGATCGAGAAGATCGCGCCGGCCAGGATCAGGTCGCGGCCGGCCTTCGGCAGCAGATTGAGGGCAACGCCGAGCTCCGCCAGGATGAAGGAGAATTCGCCGATCTGAGCGAGGCTCGCCGAGATCATCAGGGCGGTCGCCATCGGATGGCGGAACAGCACGACGATCAAGAGCGCAGCGAGCGACTTGCCGACCACGATGACGAACAGCGTTGCGAGAAACGGCCACGGCTCGCGCACCACGCTGAGCGGATCGAACAGCATGCCGACGGAGACGAAGAACAGCACCGCGAACGCGTCGCGCAGCGGCAGGGTTTCCTGGGCGGCGCGCTGGCTCAGCGGCGATTCCCGCAGCATCATCCCGGCGAAGAAAGCGCCAAGCGCCAGCGACACCCCGAACAGCTTGGTGGCGCCGAACGCGATGCAGAGCGCGATCGCGAGCACGGCCAGCCGGAACAGCTCCCGCGACCCGGTATGCGCGATGTAGTGCAGGGCCCACGGGATCAGCCGGCGTCCGACCACCAGCATCAGCGCGATGAACACGGCGATCTTGATCAGCGTCAGCGCCAGCACGCCGGTCAGCCCGAGGCCGAAGCGGGCGGCGAGCGGATCGGAGGTAAGTGCCGCGCCATCGCCGCCCTGGAAGCTCGCAACCGCCGGGAACAGCACCAGCGCGAGCACCATGGCGAGGTCCTCGACGATCAGCCAGCCGACCGCAATCTTGCCGCGTTCGGTGTCCATCAGGCGGCGCTCCTGCAGCGCGCGCAACAGCACGACGGTACTTGCGACCGACAGCGCGAGCCCGAACACCAGGCCGGCACCGATGGTCCAGCCCATCACCAGCGCGAGGCCGAGGCCCAAAAGTGTGGCGACCGCAATCTGCGCAATCGCGCCGGGCACCGCGATCGCGCGCACCGACAGCAGATCGTTCAGCGAGAAATGCAGACCGACGCCGAACATCAGGAGGATGATACCGAGCTCGGCGAGCTCGGTGGCCAGCGCCTGATCGGCGACGAAGCCGGGCGTGAACGGACCCACGGCGACGCCCGCGATGAGATAACCGACCAGTGGCGGAACCCGAAAGCGCTGCGCGATGGTTCCGAAGACGAAGGCGAGTCCGAGGCCCGCGACGACGGTCGCGATCAGAGGTGTGTCATGCGGCATTTCGCCTTGTCGCACAGCATGGTTGGCGGTGCACCGCGACCATTTGAGGCGCGGCATTCCGCGCGCGAAATCGTGATCTATTGCTCATGGCGTGAGCATATGATCTCATGTCGGGATGGATCCGCGGCTGCCCGAGACCGATCTGGTCATCTTCGACTGCGACGGCGTGCTCGTCGACAGCGAGGAATTGAGCTGCCGCTGCCTCGCCGAGGCGATGGTGAAGGCCGGCATCGAGATGAGCACCGAGCGGGCGCTCGAACTCTTCCTCGGGCGCAGCACCACGGCCCTGGTCGACTATTGCCGGGGCGTGGGCAAACCGTTGCCCGCGACCTTCTTGCCTCAACTGGCGCACCAGGTGCGCGAGACCTTCCGCTCGCAGCTCCAGCCGATTGCGGGCATCGCCGCTGTGCTCGCGGAATTGCATCTGCCGTATTGTGTCGCTTCATCGAGCGATCTTGACCGCGTGAGGTTCTCGCTGGAACTGACCGGTCTTGCGGCGAGCTTCGGACAGCGGCTCTACACCGCACAGATGGTCGAGCACGGCAAGCCGGCGCCGGATCTATTCCTGTTTGCCGCCGGCAAAATGGGAGCCGAGCCGCGCCGCACGCTGGTCATCGAGGACAGCGTCAGCGGGGTGACGGCGGCAAAGGCCGCGGCGATGAAAGTGTGGGGATTTGTCGGCGGCGCCCACTATCGGTTGACGGATGGCAGTGCTCTGTTGAAGCAGGCTGGGGCGGATCGAATCTTCGCCGCGATGACCGATTTCTGGAACGAAGGCTGACGCACGATCATGGCTGCGCCCGACAACGAAAAGTCTCGCCTCGACGATGCGGCGCGCGCCGGCTGGCTGTATTTCATCGCGGGCCACACCCAGGACGAGATTGCAAAAATGCTGCAGGTGTCGCGTGCCTCGGCGCAGCGCCTGGTGTCGCTGTGTCTTGCGGAGCGGCTGATCACGTTTCGTCTCGAGCACCCCATTGCGGCCTGCATGGAGCTGGCATCGCGGCTGAAGGCGCGGTTCGATCTGGTACATTGCGACGTCGTGCCTTCAGATCCGGCGGCGCCGCTGTCGAATGCAGGGATCGCTGAACGCAGCGCCAATCTGCTGGAGCTGACGCTGCGCTCGGAGACGCCTGTCATCGTCGCGCTCGGCACCGGCCGCGCGGTGCGCGCCGCGGTCGAGCGGGTCTCGCCGATCGAGCGGCCCGATCATCAGATCGTCTCGCTGGTCGGCAACATCTCCGCCGACGGCTCGGCGAGCTTCTACGACACGGTCGGACGGCTCGCCGACCGCACCGGTGCGCGGCATTACCCGATGCCGCTGCCGTTCCTGATGTCGAGCGAGGACGAGCGCAACCGCATGATCCGGATCGATCCGATCGCGCGGGTGAGGGCGGTCGCCGCCAAGGCCGATCTGCGGCTGATCGGCATCGGCCAGATGGACCAGAAGGCCCAGGTCCATGTCGACGGCTTCGTCACCCGCGAAGAATTGCTGGAGATGATGCGGCTCGGCGCGGTCGGCGAGGTGACCGGCTGGGCCTATGACGCCAAGGGCCGCCTGATCAAGGGCGGCACCAACAAACGGCTGACCAGCATTCCGCCGCAGATCCCCGCGGTATCGACCACGATTGCCGCAGCCGTCGGCGCCGCCAAGGTGCCGTCGATCAGAGCCGCGCTGGCGGGCCGGGTGATCAACGGCCTCATCACGGATGAGGCGACCGCACGTGCGGTGCTGGATCGCTAGGCGCGTTCTTCGCTACCGCAAAAAACTCCATTCCAGGCTGTGGTGGAACCTGCAATCGCGCGGGACTGCGCAGTCGCGTGCTTGACAAATTTTAACGACGGGATGAACATACGCTCAACACGTGGGCATATGCTCAACGTGACATAAGGGAGGTCACCTTGAAAAACGTCCTTTGCGCCGTTGCGGGCGCGGCTGCTCTTTTGATCTCTGCCCCCTCGATCGCCCAGACCACGTTGACGGTGGCGACCGTCAACAACAGCGACATGATCCGCATGCAGGGGCTCACCAGCGAATTCACCGCGAAGAACCCCGACATATCAGTGAAATGGGTGACGCTCGAGGAGAACGTGCTGCGCCAGCGCGTGACCACCGACATCGCCACCAAGGGCGGCCAATTCGACGTGCTCACCATCGGCACCTACGAGGTGCCGATCTGGGCCAAGAAGAGCTGGCTGGTGCCGCTCGACAAGCTCGGCGCCGACTACGACGTTGGCGACCTGCTGCCGAAGATCAAGGATGCCGTCTCGGTCGACGGCAAGCTCTATGCCGCGCCGTTCTACGGCGAGAGCTCGATGGTGATGTATCGCACCGACCTGTTCGACAAGGCCGGCCTGAAGATGCCGGAAAGCCCGACCTGGGACTTCGTGGTCGATGCCGCCAAGAAGCTGACCGACAAGTCGGGCGGCGTCTATGGCATCTGCCTGCGCGGCAAGGCCGGCTGGGGCGAGAACATGGCGTTCCTGACCGCGATGTCCAACTCGTTCGGCGCGCGTTGGTTCGACGAGAAGTGGGAGCCGCAGTTCAATTCGCCGGAATGGAAGAAGACGCTGACGACCTATGTCGACCTGATGAAGCAGGCCGGACCTCCCGGCGCCTCGTCCAACGGGTTCAACGAGAACCTCGCGCTGTTCAGCGCCGGCAAATGCGCGATGTGGATCGATGCCACGGTGGCGGCGTCCATGGTGACCAAC
This sequence comes from Bradyrhizobium sp. B120, assembly GCF_049075665.1. Taxonomy (NCBI): domain Bacteria; kingdom Pseudomonadati; phylum Pseudomonadota; class Alphaproteobacteria; order Hyphomicrobiales; family Nitrobacteraceae; genus Bradyrhizobium; species Bradyrhizobium sp. B120. The sequence continues at coordinate 1,615,922 of NZ_CP185242.1, forward strand.
CCGAAGGATTCCAAGGTTGCCGACAAGGTCGGCTTCGCGCTGGCGCCGAACACCGGGCTCGGCAAGAACGCCAATTGGCTGTGGGCATGGAGCCTCGCGATTCCTGCCGGCTCGAAGAAGGTCGAGGCGGCCGAGAAGTTCATCGCCTGGGCGACCAGCAAGGACTACACCAAGCTCGTCGCGGACAAGCAGGGCTGGGCCGCCGCACCTCCCGGAACACGCACCTCGCTCTACAAGAATCCCGACTATCTGAAGGCCGCACCGTTCGCCAAGATGACGCTGGCCTCGATCGATGCGGCTGACCCCAGCCATCCGACCGTCAAGCCGGTGCCTTACGTCGGCGTGCAGTACGCGGCGATCCCTGAATTCCAGGGCATCGGCACCCAGGTCGGCCAGCAGTTCTCGGCCGCGTTGTCCGGTTCGACCACCGTCGATGCGGCGCTCTCGGCTGCGCAGTCCGCGACCGAGCGCGAGATGAAGCGCGCGGGCTATCTGAAGTAAGCCACGCGCGACTCGATAGCCAAGGCGTGTCAAACGCCTTGGTCGCCCGACCAGCTTAGACCTCCCGAGCTGGGCTACTTGCGACCATCCTGTCCCGCAGCGGGATGGTCGCTCCTTTCCTTAAGAAGGAGGCGGGGATGGCGACCCAGCAGACCCAACTGCTCGCACGCACGCTGCTCACGCCCGCCGTGGCGCTGCTGTTCATCTGGATGATCGTGCCGCTGGCGCTCACGATCTACTTCGCGACCCTGCATTACAATCTGCTCGATCCCGGCTCCGAATCCTTCGTCGGGCTGGAGAACTTCCGCTACTTCCTCACCGATCCGGCCTTCCTCGCCTCGTTGCAGAACACCCTGGTGCTGGTCGGCTCGGTGCTCGCGATCACGATCATCCTCGGCGTGCCGCTGGCGCTCTTGCTCGACCAGCAGGTCGTCGGGCTCTCGATCGTCCGCCTGATGGTGATCGCGCCGTTCTTCGTCATGCCGACGGTGAGCGCGCTGGTCTGGAAGAACCTCCTGATGCATCCGGTGTCAGGCCTGTTCGCCTGGATCGCACACCTGTTCGGGCTGCCGGCGATCGACTGGTTCAATGATGCGCCGCTGTTCTCGGTGATCCTGATCATCTCCTGGCAGTGGCTGCCGTTCGCGACCCTGATCCTGCTCACCGCACTGCAATCGCTCGACGAGGAGCAGAAGGAGGCCGCCGAGATGGACGGCGCGAGCGCGATCTCGACCTTCATCTACATCACGCTGCCGCATCTGGCTCGACCGATCACGGTGGTGATCCTGATCGAGACCATCTTCCTGCTCACGGTGTTCGCGGAGATCTTCGTCACCACCGGCGGCGGCCCCGGCCTGCAGACCACCAACATCGCCTTCCTGATCTACTCGCAGGCGCTGATCCAGTACGACGTCGGCAGCGCCTCGGCGGGCGGCTTGGTCGCGGTGGTGCTCGCCAACATCGTCGCATTCTTCCTCGTTCGCATCGTCGGCCGGAATCTGGAGGCGTAACGTCATGGCGCGGATGGTCACGACCCGGAACAAGGTGATCTCGACAGCGGCGGCCTGGCTGGTCGGCTTCCTGATCTTCTTCCCGATCCTCTGGATGGTGCTGGCGAGCTTCAAGACCGAGCTCGAAGCCTTCGCCATCCCGCCGTCGTTCCTGTTCTTCCACTGGACGACGGAGAACTACGTCACGGTGCAGGAGCGCAGCGACTACGTCCACCACGCGCTCAACTCGATCATCATCGCCGGCGGCTCGACACTGATCGCGATGCTGATCGCGATTCCAGCGGCGTGGTCGATGGCGTTCTCGCCGACCAAGCGGACCAAGGACGTCTTGCTCTGGATGCTCTCCACCAAGATGATGCCGCCGGTCGGCGTGCTGGTGCCGATCTACCTGATCTATCGGAATTTCGGCCTGCTCGACACTCGAACCGGGCTCGTCTTCATCCTGTGCCTCGGCAATCTGCCGATCGTGATCTGGATGTTGTTCACCTATTTCAAGGAGATCCCGAAGGACATTCTCGAGGCGGCACGGATGGACGGTGCCACGATCGGGCGGGAGCTGATCTATGTGCTGACGCCGATGGCGGTGCCGGGGCTGGCCTCGACCTTGCTGCTCAATCTGATCCTGGCGTGGAACGAGGCGTTCTGGACCCTCAATTTGTCGACGCTCGAGGCCGCACCGCTCACCGTGTTCATCGCATCCTATTCCAGCCCGGAAGGCTTGTTCTGGGCGAAATTGTCGGCGGCGTCGACGCTCGCGATCGCGCCCATTCTCGTGCTCGGCTGGTTCAGTCAGCGGCAACTCGTCCGCGGCCTGACCTTCGGCGCGGTCAAGTAGCAGAAAGGCTTCGCCATGGGTCAGATTACGCTGCAGGGTGTGCAAAAATCATTCGGGCCGGTCCACATCATCAAGGGGGCCGACCTCGAGATCACCGACGGCTCCTTCGTCGTCTTCGTCGGTCCGTCAGGTTGCGGCAAGACCACGCTGCTGCGGTTGATCGCGGGCCTCGAGGACGTCACCGGCGGCGCCATCCTGATCGACGGCCGCAACGTGGTCGACGTGCCGCCGGCCAAGCGCGGGCTGTCGATGGTGTTCCAGTCCTACGCGCTCTATCCGCATATGAGCGTGCGCGGCAACATCGCCTTCGGCCTGAAGATGGCCGGCATCGCCAAGGACGAGATCAACCGCAAGGTCGAGGCCGCCGCGGCCACCCTCAACCTGACGCCTTATCTCGAGCGCAAGCCGCGCGAGCTCTCCGGCGGCCAGCGCCAGCGGGTTGCGATCGGGCGCGCCATCGTACGCGAGCCGAAGGCGTTCCTGTTCGACGAACCGCTGTCGAATCTCGACGCCGCGCTGCGGGTGCAGATGCGGCTCGAGGTGACGCGGTTGCAGAAGCAGCTCGGCACCACGGCGATCTACGTCACCCACGACCAGGTCGAGGCCATGACCATGGCCGACAAGATCGTGGTGCTGAACGGCGGCAAGATCGAGCAATATGGCTCGCCGCTCGAGCTCTATGAGAAGCCTAACAACCTGTTCGTCGCCGGCTTCATCGGTTCGCCGAAGATGAATTTCGTCACCGGCGAGCTCGCCAAGCAGCAGGGCGCGACCACCATCGGCGTGCGGCCCGAGCATTTGAAGGTCGAGCGCGACGGGCAGGGCGGCTGGCACGGCACGGTCGCGGTCGCCGAGCATCTCGGCAGCGACACCTTCCTCTATGTTGACGCGGGGCCGCAGGGGATGCTGACCGCGCGCTATGTCGGCGAGCTCGACCTGCATCCCGGCGACAAGGTGTCGCTGATCCCGGATCCGGCGCGCATCCATCGTTTCGACGACGGCGGAAAATCGATCCACGCGTAAGGAAGAAGAAAATGTATCTCGAAAAATTCAGGCTCGGCGGCAAGACCGCCATCATCACCGGCGCCGGTCAGGGCATCGGGCTCGCCTGCGCCGAGGCGCTGGCGGAAGCCGGCGCCAAGGTCATCATCGGCGACCGCGACGCCAAGGCGGCCCACGACGCGCAGGCGGAGCTGAAGGCCAAGGGCTTCGACGCCGATATCGCGCTGATGGACGTGACCGATTCCGGGCGCGTCTCGGCAGTCGCCGACGAACTGGTCCGCAAGTACGGCAAGGTCGATATCCTCGTCAATAATGCCGGCATCGCGCGCAGCGAGACGCCGGCCGAGACGGTGACCGACGAGCACTGGCTCAACGTCATCGACGTCAATCTGAACGGCACCTTCTGGTGCTGCCGCGCGTTCGGCAATCACATGCTCAAGGCGAAGTCCGGCACCATCGTCAACGTCGGCTCGATGTCCGGCTTCATCGTCAACAAGCCGCAGGAGCAATGCTTCTACAACGCGTCCAAGGCCGCGGTGCATCATCTCACCAAATCGCTCGCCGCCGAATGGGGCGCGCGCGGGGTCCGCGTCAACGCCGTGGCGCCGACCTATATCGAGACCCCGCTGAACGCCTTCGTGAAGAACAGCCCGCGCATGTACGACGCCTGGATCGGTGGAACCCCGATGGCGCGGATGGGGCAGGTCGATGAGATCGCCTCCGTGGTGCTGTTCCTCGCCTCCGAGGCGGCGAGCCTGATGACCGGAAGCATCGTTCTGGTCGATGGCGGCTACACTTGCTGGTAGGATCGCGCCGGACATAACGGAGCGGCCATGCGGCAAGCCTATATCGGGGTGGACGTTGGGAGCACCAGCGCCCGGGCGGGGGTATTCGACGAGGCCGGCAAGCTATTGGGTTCGGCCCGGCATTCGATCCGGGTCTGGCACGAGCCCGGCGACATCGTCGAGCAATCGTCCGATGACATCTGGGCGGCCTGCGTGACCTCCGTGCGTCACGCGATGCGGGAGGCTGCGGTCGCGGCCGAACAGGTCAAGGGCATCGGTTTCGATGCGACCTGCTCGCTGGTCGTGCTCGACAGAGCAGGCCGGCCGCTCACCGTCAGCCCGTCCGGCGATCCCGCACGCAATGTCGTGGTCTGGATGGATCACCGCGCGATGGACGAGACCGAGTTCGTCAACGCGACCGGCGACCGCGTGCTGCGCTATGTCGGCGGCGCGATCTCGCCGGAGATGGAGATCCCGAAGATCCTCTGGCTGAAGCGGCATCTGCCCGCGACGTTCGAGGCAGCCGGTCACTTCTTCGATCTCGCCGACTATCTCTCGTTCCGCGCTACTGGCTCGCTGGCGCGCTCGACCTGCACGGTCACCTGCAAATGGACCTATGTGGCCGGCGAGGGCGGCTGGAGCGAATCGTTCCTGAAGCGCGTCGGGCTCGAGGAGCTCGCCGCCGATCGCTTTGCCCGGATCGGCACCGAGATCGTGCCGCCGGGCTCGCCGCTCGGCCGCGGGCTCTCGCAAGATGCCGCGCGCGATCTCGGCCTCGTGCCGGGAACCGCGGTCGGCGCCTCGCTGATCGATGCCCATGCCGGTGGCGTCGGCGCGATCGGCGGCCGTGACGGGTCAGGCGCCGACGTCGATGTCTGCCAGCGACTGGCCTACATCATGGGAACGTCGGCTTGCATCATGGCGACCACGGTCGATCCTTGCTTCGTGCCCGGCGTCTGGGGCCCGTATTTCGAAGGCATGGTGCCGGGCTTCTGGCTGAACGAGGGCGGTCAATCGGCGGCGGGTGCCGCGATCGATCATCTGCTCAAATCGCATCCGGCGCATGCCGAGGTCTCGCTCGCTGCGAAGAACGACGGCGTCGATGTCATCGAGTACCTCGAAAAGCGCATCCTGGCGCGCAGCGGCAATGCCGGCGCGGCCGCGCTGCTCGCGCGCAACGTTCATGTCCTGCCGGAATTCCTCGGCAACCGTTCGCCCTATGCCGATCCCGGCTCGCGCGCCGTGATCGCCGGGCTCGATCTCGACACCGATGTGTCGGCGCTGGAGCGGCTGTTCATCGCCGGCCTGTGCGGGCTGGCCTATGGCCTTGCCGACGTCATCGAGGCGCTGCAGGCCCACGGCGTCAGCGGCAAGACCATCGTGATCGGGGGCGGCGCGAGCCGCAGCCCCCTGGTGCGCCAGATCATGGCCGACACCACTGGCTACACGGTGGCGTTGCCGCAGACGCAAGAACCCGTCTTGCTCGGCGCCGCCATGCTGGGCGCGGTCGCCAGCGGTGCGCACAATTCGATCAATGCGGCGATGGCCGGCATGTCGGCGCTCGGGCGGTTGAGCGAGCCGACCAGGCCCGAGCTTGCCGATTTCCACCGCAAGAAGCGCGGCGTGCACAAGATGCTGCGCCAGCTCGATCGCGACAGCCGCGAGGCGATGAAGCGGGCGCCCGGCGCGGCGCCTGGTTGAGGTGTTTGCATGCTGCTGAGTTGCGGAGATGCGCTGATCGATTTCCTGCCGTCGCGGACGGCGGATGGACGCGAGGCCCTGACGCCCGCGGTCGGCGGCTCTTGCCTCAACATCGCAGTCGGGATGGCACGCCTCGACGTTCCCACCGGCTTTGTCGGCGGCATCTCGACCGACACCTTCGGCCGGATGATCGCCGATCATGCCGCGGCGTCCGGTGTCGATCTTAGCCGCGCGACGCGCAGCGATCGCCAGGCTACGCTGGCCTTTGCGCGGGTGACGGGCACCGAGACGCAATATGCTTTCTATGACGCCGACACCGCATCGCGGAACTGGACCTATCGGCGCGAGGCGATCGCGCTTGACGGCGTCACGTGCCTGCACACCGGCTCGACCACGCTGGTCCATGACAAGGGTGCGGCCGAGACGCTGGCCTTCATCGAGCATGCGCGGGCGAAGGTGACGATCTCGCTCGATCCGAACTGCCGGCCGAACCTCGTCAAGGACAAGGACGCCTATCGCGCCCGCATGCTGGCATTCTGCGGCAAGGCGGATATCGTGAAGATGTCCGACGTCGACTTCGCCTATCTGTTCGGTGATGAGGCCTATGCGGCGCGGGCCGAGGCGCTGCTGTCCGGCGGGGCGTCGCTCGTCGTCATCACGCGCGGCAATGATGGCGCCTCTGCCTGGCATCGCGAGGCCGGACCGATCGAGGTCGCATCGCCGGTGGTGGCCGTCGTGGATACGATCGGCGCCGGCGACAGTTTTCAGGCCGCGCTGCTCGCCGCGTTGCATCGGCTGGATCGGATCGCGCGAGCGCAACTGCGCGAGATCAGCGCGGCCGAACTCACGCGCGCGCTGTCGTTTGCCTGCAAATGCGCCGCCTTTACCTGCACACGCGCGGGCGCCGATCCGCCGCGGAGCCGGGAGTTGCCCGCGGGCACTTGGTAGGCCATGCGCGACCGTCGCCGCGCCACGTGCCATCATGCGCGCGAGGCGATGGACTTGACGCATCCGGCGCGGCACGATGCGGGTCGTCGACCGCGTCCAATACGAGCCCGTTCCCAAGATGAGCGAAGATCTTTGCCTGCTGCCTGCCGTTGAGCTTCGTGCGCGCATCGCCCGCAAGGAAGTCTCTCCCGTCGAGCTCACCGCCGCCGTGCTGGCCCGCGCCGAGCGGCTGCAGCCCGAATTGAACTGCTTCATCACGCTGTGCGGCGACGAGGCGATGGTGCAGGCGAAGGCCGCGGAGCGGCAGGTCATGGCCGGCGAGCCGCTCGGCCTGCTCCACGGCATCCCGTTCACCGTGAAGGACATCGTCAGCACCAAAGGCGTACGAACGACCTTCGGTGCGGTGCCGTACCGGAACAATGTGCCCGATCATGATGCGGTGGCGGTGGCCCGGCTCCGTGCGCAGGGCGGAATATTGATCGGCAAGACCACGACGCCGGAGTTCGGCAGCAAGTGCCTGACCGATTCGCCGCTGTTCGGCCGAACCCGCAATGCCTGGAGCGCCGAGCGTTCCAGCGGCGGTTCCAGCGGCGGCGCGGCCGTGGCAGTCGCGAGCGGGATCGCGCCGCTGGCGGTTGCGACCGATGGCGGCGGCTCGACCCGGATTCCCGCCGCCTGCAACGGCGTGGTCGGGATCAAGCAGAGCAATGGCGTGATCCCGCACAGCCAGGTGCAGGACGCCTTCGGCAACCAGACCTATGTCACGCCGACCACGCGCACCGTGGCCGACACCGCGCTGATGATGCAGGCGATGGCCGGCGAGGATCCGTCCGATCCCTGGTCGATCGGCGTGCCGGTGCCCGACTATCTCGATCGCGCGGCGCCGCGCGGCGATCTCCGGGGCACGCGGGTGCTGTACTGCCTGTCTCCGCCGGGCCGCCCGGTGACATCAGACGTTGCCGCTGACTTCAAGGCGAGCCTCGATCGGCTGGTCGGTCTCGGTGCTGAACTCGAGGAATTCTCCGGTGAAGGATTCGACATCGAGCCGATCTGGCGCGCCATCAATCACACCGTCTGGCGCACCCGCTTCGAGAAGCTCGCGGCCGATCATCCTGATGACCTCAGCCCCACCTTCCTGAAGCAGCTCGCGCTGGCCGCAAAGGTCAGCGGCGTCGAGTACCAGCAGGCGATGTTCGACCGCACCGCGCTATTCCGCCGCGTGCAGGCGCTGCTTGCGCGCGGCGACCTGTTGGCGATGCCGACGCTGACCCGCACGGCGCTGCCGATCGATCAGGATCTGTTCGGCACCATCGACATCGACGGCCAGAGCTTCGACAGCGTGCGGCCGCACTGGTTTCCCTGGACCATGCTGTTCAACATGACTGGGCATCCCGCGGTCAGCGTCCCCTCGGGCTTCGGCCGCGACGGCCTGCCGATCGGCCTGCATCTGGTCGCCCGCTTCCGGGCCGATGCGGAACTCTTGCGCGTCGCGGCGCTGTTCGAACAGGCGAGCGATCTGCTCGGCCGCTGGCCGGCGCTGAAATCATGAATGGTGCGGCGAAGGGCTTGCATTCGTTCGCGAACATGTTGAAACCTGCTGCCTGTTCCCAATCCTTCGGGCGGGCATGAGCGTATTCTTCCTGCGGCGGATCCTGACCCTGGTGGCGACGCTGTTCGCGGCCTCGCTGATCATTTTCCTGGTGCTCGACGCGCTGCCCGGCAATGCCGCGCAGATGCTGATGGGCGCCGACGCCTCGCCCGATGCGGTGCGCGCGCTCACCGTCAAGCTCGGCCTCGACCAGCCGCTCACGGTTCGCTATTTGCTCTGGATCAAGGGCATGGCGGTCGGCGACCTCGGTAACAGCTACGTCTATGGCACGCCGGTGGCCGGCCTGATCGCGGAGCGGCTGGTGCTAACCATCCCGCTCGCGATCATGTCGATGCTGATCACGGTGGTGCTGGCGCTGTCCGCCGGCATCTACACCGCGGCCAACCACAACAAGCTCGGCGATGTCGGCGTGATGTCGCTGACTCAGATTGGCATCGCGCTGCCGAATTTCTGGTTCGCGATCCTGTTGATCCTGCTGTTCTCGGTGAAGCTGCAATTGCTGTCCGCCGGCGGATTTGCCGGCTGGGATGACGGCGTCTGGGTTGGAATCAAGTCGCTGCTGCTGCCCGCGATCTCGCTCGCCGTGGTGCAGGCCGCGATCCTCGCCCGTGTGACCCGCTCCGCCGTACTGGAGGTGCTGCGCGAGGACTTTGTGCGTACCGCGCGTGCCAAGGGGCTCGGCAAGCGCGAGGTGCTGTGGCGCCATGTGCTGCGCAACGCCATGATCCCGGTCATGACTGTCATGGGGCTGCAATTCGCCAATCTGCTCGCCGGCACCATCGTGATCGAGAATGTGTTCTATCTGCCGGGCCTCGGCCGGCTGATCTTCCAGTCGATCGCCAACCGAGACCTGATCGTGGTGCGCAACTGCGTGATGCTGCTGGCTGCAATGGTCGTGACAGTCAATTTCGTGGTCGATGTGCTCTATGCCTTCATCGATCCGCGCATCAAGGTCGCTAACCTGTGAGCGCGCCGCTGACCGCATCCGCCGGCGCGCCGGCACTCGCACCCGGCGCAAGGCCTGCGACCGGCTTCTGGCGCCGCGCGCTGCGTCATCGCAGCTTCGTCCTCGGCGCGGTGCTCAGCCTCGTTGTGCTCGGCGCGGCGCTGCTGTCGCTGGTCTGGACGCCGTGGTCGGCCTACGACATCGACGTCGCATCGAAGCTGCACCCGCCGTCGGCGGCGCACTGGCTCGGCACCGACGTGCTCGGCCGCGACATCGTCTCGCTGATGCTGGTCGGGGCGCGCTCCACCATCATGGTCGGTGTCATCGCGGTCGGCATCGGCCTGACCTTCGGCGTTGGCCTCGGCCTGATCGCGGCGGCCTGCAAGGGCTGGACCGAGGAGCTCATCATGCGGATGAGCGACTTCACCTTCGCTTTCCCTGCGGTGCTGTCGGCCATCATGCTGGCCGCGGTCGCGGGCCCCGGCATGGTGACGTCGATCACCGCGATCGGCATCTTCCAGATCCCGACCTTCGTCCGCGTCACCCGCGGCTCGGCCAATGCGATCTGGGCCCGCGAATTCGTGCTGGCCGCGCGCGCCGCGGGCAAGGGCTCATTCCGCATCACGATCGAGCACGTGCTGCCGAACATCCTGTCGATCCTGATCGTGCAGGCGACGATCCAGTTCGCGCTCGCGATCCTCGCCGAGGCCGCGCTGTCCTATCTCGGGCTCGGCACGCAGCCGCCGCAGCCGTCCTGGGGCCGCATGCTCAATGACGCGCAGACCCTGCTGTTCCAGTCGCCGATGCTCGCGGTCTATCCCGGTGTTGCGATCGCGATCGCGGTGCTCGGTCTCAATTTGCTCGGTGACGGCTTGCGCGATCTGCTCGACCCCCGTCTGGCGCGGGAGCGTTGAGCATGCGTGAGGGAGGCGCGCCGCTGATCGAGGTGAAGGACCTGGGCGTCCGGCTCAACACCAGCCGCGGTCCGGCGCAGGCCGTCCGCGGCGTCAGCTTTGCGCTTCGCCGCGGCGAGACGCTCGGGCTGGTCGGCGAATCCGGTTGCGGCAAGTCGGTCACGGCGCTGGCCCTGATGGGGTTGCTGCCCGACAGCGCCGTGATCAGCGGCAGCATCCGGCTGGAAGGCGCCGAGCTGGTTGGACTGCCGGATGCGGCCTATTGCAAGCTGCGCGGCAACCGCATCAGCATGATCTTCCAGGAGCCGATGACCGCGCTCAATCCGATGCACACGATCGGGCACCAGGTCGCCGAGCCGCTGCGGCGTCACACCGGTGTCTCGGCGGCGGAGGCGCGGCAGGAAGCCATTGCCTTGCTTGATCGCGTCGGGCTGCCGGATGCGGCGAAGCGCGTCGATGCCTATCCGCACCAGTTTTCCGGCGGCCAGCGCCAGCGCATCACGATCGCGATGGCGCTGGCCTGCCAGCCCGATGTGCTGGTCGCCGACGAGCCGACCACGGCACTCGACGTCACGATCCAGGGCCAGATCCTCGATCTGATCGCCGATCTCGTCGCGGAGCGCGGCATGTCGATGATCCTGATCTCGCACGATCTTGGCGTGATCGCCGAGAATGTCGAGCGCATGATGGTGATGTATGGCGGCACCGTCGTCGAAAGCGGCGCCACCGACGCCGTGTTCACGCGGATGGGCCATCCTTATACGCAGGGCCTGTTCCGCGCCCGGCCGCGGCTCGGCGCGCGCAAGGGGACGCGGCTCACGACCATCGCCGGGACCGTGCCGGAACTCGCTGACTTGCCCGCGGGCTGCACCTTCGCCGATCGCTGCGCGATCGTGGAAGCGCGTTGCCGCGCGGCGCTGCCGGCTGTCGTCGATGTGGGCGGAAGCCATGGCGTGCGCTGCATCAGGACCGACGTCTCGATGGCGGCCGGGGGCGTTGGCGCATGACCGTGCTCGATCAGCCTCAGCCCGCGCCCGCGACGCCGCTGCTCGAGGTGACGGATCTCGCGCAACGTTACACCCTGCCGCGCGAAAGCCTGTTCAAGCCCGCCGCGCAGGTCCACGCGCTCAATGGCGTCACGGCTCAGGTTATGCCGGGCAAGAGTCTCGGCGTCGTCGGCGAGTCAGGGTCGGGCAAATCGACCTTTGCGCGGCTGGTGATGGCACTGGAGCGGCCGACATCGGGCACGGTGTGTTTGCGGGGCCGCGACCTCAATCGGATGCCACCGGACGAACTGCGCCGCGCGCGCCGCGATTTCCAGATGGTGTTCCAGGATCCTTATGGCTCGCTCGATCCGCGGCAGACCATCGCGCGCATCGTGGCCGAGCCGCTGACGGCGCTCGGGCGGATCGATCGCGGCAGCCTGCGCGAGCGCGTCGCTGCGGTGCTGCGGCAGGTCGGACTGCGCGATGCCGACATGGACAAGTTTCCGCACGAATTCTCCGGCGGTCAGCGCCAGCGCATCGCGATTGCGCGCGCGCTGATCACCCAGCCGAAGCTGATCGTCGCTGACGAGCCGGTCTCGGCGCTCGACGTCTCGGTGCAGGCGCAGGTGCTCAACCTGATGCAGGATCTGCAGGACGAGTTCGGGTTGAGCTACATCCTGATCAGCCATGACCTCGCCGTGGTCGATCTGCTCTGCGACGAGATCGCGGTGATGTACCTCGGGCAGATCGTCGAGCAGGGGCGGCCCGCCGATCTGTTCGCCCACAGCGCCCATCCCTATACGCGCGCGCTGCTGGATGCGGTTCCGCGCGCCCGGGCCGGTGGTGTCCGCCGCCGCCGCGGCGCGCAGGCGATCGGCTCGCAGGCCTCGGCTGCGGCCGGCTGTCCCTACGCGCCGCGCTGCCCTCTCGCCGACCAGCATTGTCGCGAGGCCGCGCCTGCGCTACGCAGCGTGGGAGACGCCCATCTGGCGGCCTGCCATTACGCCGAAGCCGTGATGGCGCTGCCGCCGGTGGTCGCCGAGGCCGGTTAGTCTTTTCTGTAGGGTTGACCTAGGCTGGTGAAAGAGCACGTCCGGGGAGCAGACCAATGTTGAGGAAATTGTGCATCATCGCGGCCGCTGCCGCACTCGCCGCAGCGCCGCTGCCGAGCCTCGCGCAGGGCAAGAAGGACAGCGTCGTGATGGGCATGACGCTGGAGCCGCCGGGACTCGATCCCACCAACGCGGCGGCCGCAGCGATCGCCGAAGTCACGCTCTACAACGTCTATGAGACGCTGACCAAGATCAACGAGGACGGCTCGGTGTCGCCGTTGCTCGCCGAGAGCTGGCAGGCCTCGCCGGATCTCAAGACCTATACCTTCAAGCTTCGCAAGGGCGTCAAATTCCACAATGGCGAGCCGTTCGATTCCGCGGCGGTCAAGTTCACGTTCGACCGCGCCGCGGCGCCGACCTCGACCAACAAGGACAGGAGCCTGTACCAGGCCTTCACATCGGTGACGGCGCCCGACCCGGAGACCATCGTTGTCGCGTTGAAGTACGCCGAGCCGAACCTGCCGTTCCTGCTCGGTCAGGCATCGGGCTCGATCGTCGAGCCGAAGAGCGCGCCGACCGATGTGACGCAGCCGGTCGGCACCGGACCCTATACGCTCGGCAACTGGGCCAAGGGTTCGTCGATCACGCTGGTGAAATGGCCGGAGTATCGCAACGCTGCCGCGATCAAGCTTTCCAAGGTGACGATCCGCTTCATCGGCGATCCCGCCGCGCAGGTCGCGGCGCTGCTGTCGGGCGACGTCGACGCGTTCCCGCGGGTTGCGGCGGCGCGCAGCCTGGCGCAGTTCAAGGCCGATCCGCGCTTCAACGTGCTGATCGGCGGCTCGCGAACAAAAACCATCGTCGGCATCAACGAGCGCAAGAAGCCGCTCGACGACGTCCGCGTTCGCCGCGCCATCCTGGCGGCGATCGACCGCAAGGCGATGATCGACGGCGCGGTCGACGGCTTCGGCACGCCGATCGGCAGCTTCTACACGCCGGGATCGCTCGGCTATGTCGATACCACCGGCATCAATCCCTATGATCCGGAACTCGCCAAGAAGCTTTTGGCCGAGGCCGGCGTCAAGACGCCGCTCGAGCTCAGCCTCAAGCTGCCGCCGCCGTCCTACGCGCGGCAGGGCGGCGAGGTGCTCGCGGCCCAGCTCGCAAAAGTCGGCATCGTTGCCAAGATCGAGAACGTGGAATGGGCGCAGTGGCTGTCGCAGGTCTTCACCGGCCCGCACAATTACGACCTCACGATCGTCGCGCATGTCGAGCCGTTCGACCTCGTGAAGATGACCGAGCCGGATTATTATCTCGGTTACAAGTCCGAGGCGTTCAACGCGCTCTATCAGCAGATCATGGCGACGCCTGACGAAGCCGGCCGGGCAAAACTGCTTGGCGACGCGCAGCGGATGCTGGCAACCGATGCGGTCGCCGGCTTCCTGTTCCAGCCGCAATTGATCACCATCGCCAGCAAGAAGCTGAAGGGCGTATGGAAGGACGTGCCGCAGTTCGAGAATGATTTCTCGACTTGGGCTTGGGAGTAACTTGGAAGTAACCCGGCAGCAGGCGATCGCGCCGGCGGAGACCAATGGCCTCAGCCGGCGCCGCACCTCGCGCGCCGCCGTCGCTTGACGCTTAGTCTCATTTTGCGTGCTGCGTCTGCGAAGGCGCACGTGTCCGGCGATGCGCGAAGGCGCCGGAAGCCACCGATATTGCTCAGGTTGATGCAAGCCCGCGGTCGCAACACCTCGGGAGCGCGAACGCATCCAGTTGCGGTTTCGCATTGAGCGCATCGGTTGTCTTTGTGAACGACAGCGCTAACATGGAACCCGTCCATCGATACCTGTCGTTGTCTTTTTTGATTACCTATTGCGGCGCAACCAAGGGCCACCACGGTGTGCGCTCGCTATGGCGGCCAGGTCTCGAAGGGGAAGTAGCAAACATCATCCCTGATACTGCAACCAAGAAATAACGGGGGAGACTATGTACGTGAAAGGGCTTGCGGCATTCGCCGCAGCGGTCGGCGTTGGCCTGTTGTCCGGTGCCGCCATCGCACAAGAAGTCAAGCAGGAGAAGCAGTCGGTCCTGGGGAACGCCAATGTCCCTCCGGTGACCCAGGAGCAGCTCAACGTCGCCGACAAGAACGCCAAGGACTTCCTGCTCACCAACGGAAATTACGCCCAGACGCGGTTTTATCCGGGCAAGCAGATCAGCCGGGACAATGTGAAGAACCTGCACGTCGCCTGGATTTTCCAGACCGACGTCAAGGAGTCGCTCGAGACATCGCCGATCGTCGTGGACGGCGTGATGTATGTCACGACGTCGTTCAGCCATGTCTATGCGCTCGACGCCAAGACCGGCCAGCAGCTCTGGCACTATGCCCACAAGATGGGCCCGATCACGGTCTATTGCTGCGGTCCCAACAATCGCGGCGTCCAGGTGCTCGGCGACCGGGTCTATCTGGCGACGCTGGATTCCAAGCTGATGGCGCTGAACGCCAAGACCGGCGAGGTGGTCTGGACCACCAATATCGCCGATCCCGAGCTCGGTTACAGCGAGACGATGGCGCCGACCGTGGTCAAGGACAAGGTGCTGATCGGCACCAATGGCGGCGAATACGGCATCCGCGGTTTCGTGCGCGCCTATGACGCCAAGTCCGGCAAGCAGCTGTGGAATTTCAACACCATTCCGGAGAACTCCGTCGGCGTCTGGGCGACCAAGGACGCCACCGGCCGCGACATGCATCGCAATATCCAGGCCGAGAAGGACGTGCTCGCCAAGATCGGCGATCCCTATGCCAAGCTCGGCGGCGGCGTGTGGCAGAACCCGTCGGTCGATCTCGCGACCAACCGGATCTATTTCGTCGTCGGCAATCCGTCGCCCGACCTCGACGGCTCGAACCGGCCCGGCGACAACCTCTACACCAACTCGCTGGTCGCGCTCGATCTCGACACCGGCAAGTATGTCTGCCACTTCCAGTACATCGCCCACGACGTCTGGGACCTCGACGCGGTCAGCCCGACGGTGCTGGTCAACGTCAAGGACAAGGACGGCAAGACGATTCCCGGCGTCATTCATGCCGGCAAGACCGGGCACATCTATGTGCACGATCGCAAGGACTGCAGCCTGATCCGCTTCTCCGAGGCGATGGTGCCGCAGGAGAACATGTGGGTGCTGCCGACCAAGGAAGGCGCGCGCATGCTGCCGGGCGCCAATGGCGGCGTCGAATGGTCGCCGATCGCGACCGATCCGGGACAGGAGCTGGCCTACGCCATCAACCTGCACCAGCCGATGACCTACCACGTCGAAAGCTCGGCCTATCCGAACGGCAAGCTGTGGCTGGGCGGCGCCTTCAAGGTGATCCCGAGCGAGAAGCAGTCGGGCAACATCACCGCGGTGAACTACAACACCGGCAAGATCAAGTGGCAGGTCAAGACGCCCGAGCCGATGATCGGCGGCATCCTCGCCACGGCCGGCGGCCTGGTGTTCACCGGCGAAGGCAACGGCAAGTTCGCGGCCTATAATTCGTCGAGCGGCAAGGAGCTGTGGAGCTTCCGCGCCGGTGCCGGCGTCAACGCGCCGCCGTCGAGCTACATGATCGGCGGCAAGCAATATGTCGTGGTCGGTGCCGGTGGCAACGTCCAGCTCGATTTCAAGCGCGGCAACAACATCATCGCCTTCACGCTCGACTGAGCCGGGGCGGGATGCATCATCGCGCGTGCAAGCATTGACGGCGAGGCGGGACCGGTCCGGTCCCGCCTCGGTTTTGTTTGGATGAAAGCTCTAACCGCGTCATTGCGAGCGAAGCGAAGCAATCCATCGTGCCGCGTCTGCTGACGCATGGATTGCTTCGTCGCTTCAGCGCAAAATTGCCTCGCAATTTTGTCGCGAGCTCCTCGCAATGACGGAGGTAGATGGTAACGGCGCCTCGGGATAAGCGGATGCTTGGTAAATTATTGATTTGCGCCGCGCTGCTGCTGATTGGGGCCCAAGCGCGCGCGGAGACGATCGAGGAGAAGGTGCAGGTCTGCACCGGTTGCCACGGCGAGGACGGCAAGCCCGTCGACAAGACCATTCCGACGATCTGGGGCCAGCAGGCCGGCTATCTCTACATCCAGCTCCGCGATTTCAAGCGCGGCGATCGCAAGAGCGAGATCATGCAGCCGATCGCGACCCAGTTCGAGCGCGACGACATGCTGGCGATCGCGGAATATTTTTCGCAGAAGCCATGGCCTGACCTCGGCCAGCCGAGCGCGCCCAAGGACGTCGCAGCGAAGGCGCTCAGCGCCAGCGCTTCGGTCGGTTGCCCGGCCTGCCATCTCGATCGCTTCCAGGGCGACGGCACGGTGCCGCGGCTTGCCGGCATGGGGCGCGACTACCTCGCGAAAACCATCGCCGATTTCCGCACCCGCGCGCGCGGCAACAATCCCGGCATGTCCGATCTGATGCTGGCGACGTCGCCCGACGACCTCGCCGCGCTGGTGGACTATCTGGCGGGGCTGTGAGCGGCAGGCAGGTTGACCTCCACGCGAGCGCAGGGCTGCCGCATGTGCGTTTTTGGCGGTCGAGGTCGGGCGTCGGCGCCCGACCCCGTTCTGTACGTCTGCGCGCCAAGTTGTGGTTGCCGGCGTAGAGCCGATCAGTTCGGTCGAGACCCGGACACCACGCCTGGAACAGGAAAGGCTCGGCACATCTCGATGCACTCCGACCTGAGACGCGCGAGGACCGCATCGTCTCCGTTCGCCTGCAGAGCCCCTGCAATGAACTCGCCGATACGGCGCATTTCGGAATCTCCCATGCCACGTGTGGTCGCTGCCGGCGTCCCAAGGCGAACACCGCTTGGCCTGAGCGGCGGGCGCGGATCGTCTGGAATAACCTGCTTGTTTGTGGTGATCGCGATGGCATCGAGCACGTCCTCGGCTGCTCGCCCATCCATTCCGACGGACGCGACGGTATCGACGACCAGCATGTGATTGTCGGTCCCGTCCGTGACCAGCTTCATCCCGCGTTCCATCAGCGCGCCGGCAAGAACCTTCGCGTTGTGCAGAACCTGCCGCGCGTAAACCTGGAAGTCCGAGGTCGCCGCCTTCTTGAGCGTCACGGCAATCCCGGCCACAACGTTCATGTGAGGTCCGCCCTGCAAACCTGGAAAGACGGAAGCATCGATCCGACCGGCATTCTCCTTTCGGCACAGGATGATCCCGCCGCGGGGGCCGCGCAGTGTCTTGTGGGATGTCGTCGTCATGACGTCGAAGCCGGCATCAAGCGGATTGCGCATGACATTCGCGGCAACCAATCCGCCGTAATGGCTCACGTCAGCCATCGTGAGCGCGCCAACGTCGTCGGCGATATTCTTGAACGCCGCATAGTCCAGGTCGCGCGGATAGGAGCTGTAGCCGCACAACACCATCTTCGGACGCGCTTCACGCGCAATCGCGCGCAATTCATCGAAATCGATCGCGCCGTTTGACGGGGCCGTCTTGTAGCGAACGAAGTTGAACAAGCGCCCCATGTGGGACACCGGCGCGCCGTGGGTGAGATGACCGCCGTGGGACAGGTCCATCGCGAGAATCGTGTCGCCGGGCTGCAATAGGCCGAGATAGACGGCCTGATTCATCGGTGATCCGGAAAGCGGCTGAACGTTGGCGTGCTCGGCACGAAAAAGCGAGCAGGCCCGCTGGCGTGCGAGGTTCTCGACGTCGTCCGTATACTGCTGGCCGCCGTAGTATCTGCGTCCCGGATATCCCTCGGAGTATTTATTGGTGAAGACCGATCCGAGCAGCTCAAGCACCTCCGGGTAGGTGTAATTCTCGGACGGAATAAGTTCGACGCCGTCCTGTTGACGGCGCTCTTCCCCTATAAGGGCAGCAGCGATCTCTTGATCGTTGATAGACAGTTCGTTGCGAAATGACGGCATGATCGGGCTCCTCAACACGCTGTTTTCCAGCAGATTGGTGCCCAGGCGATCGGCGTCGGAACCCTTCGCGCTTCCCCGTGGTCTATTCCACGTTAGCTCGCCAGTCGCGCGATAGGACGAATGAGCACGGAGACTCTTCGTGGAGGAGAATTTAGCCGACCTGCGGACCTTCCGCAACTCATGAGTCCATCGCGTCAATGCTTCAGCGCCGCGTCAGCTCCTCGCGCAGCGCGGACAGGATGGTGAGATCGGCGGCGTGCTTGCCGGCCTTGTCGGCCAGTGCCGCATCGGCGCCGTGGGCCAGCAGTGTTTTCGCGATGGCCGGATGGTTGCCCTCGGCGGCGATCATCAGCGCCGTGCGTCCGCGCGCGTCGCGTTCGTCGACCCTGGCGCCTGCGTCCAGCAGATGCGCGACGACCTCGAGCGCCTGCGCCTCCGGCACGGTCTCATCCGGTCCGGCCGCCCACATCAGCAGCGTGAGATCGTTGGCGTAGCGCGCGTTGACGTCGATATCGAGCGCGAGCAGCTGCTTGACGATGCCGAGCTGACCGCCGGCGGCCGCATACACGACCGGCGGCTTGCCGGTGTCGTCGGCCTTGCGGGCGTCGGCGCCGTGCGCCAGCAGCATGCGCACCACCGTATCCCGGCCGGCGTAGGCGGCGGCCGCAACCGCCGATGCACCACTGCGTCCGGTGAGATTGACGTCGGCGCCGCGATCGATCAGGCGCTGCACGATCGCGACATGGCCGCGCTCGGCGGCAAGATACAGCGCGGTCGATCCCGCGAGGTTGCGGGCATCGACCGGCGCGCCGCGCGCCAGCAGCAGGTCGACCATGTCGAGATGGCCGGAGCGGGCGGCGTGGCTCAGCGGCCTTGCGCCGAGCCGGTCCCGCGCATCGATCGAGGCGCCGCCATCGAGCAGCGCGGTGGCGAGATTGATGCAATCGGCATTGGCCGCCGCGAACAGGGTCAGCGAGATCTCGACCGCGCTGAGCTGCGCCTTGTCGGTTTCGTATTTGCGGATCAGCTCGCGGCAGCGTGCCGGATCGGCCGCAGCGAGGCTGCTGTGGATACTGCCGGCAACCAACAGCGCGGCGAGGGCGATGCGGCGATACAAGACGTGTCCTCCGTATGGCCTGCTATCAGCATCGCCATTCGGATTGAGCGTCGCATGATCCTTGGTTGCTGCCAAGCCGCGCAGCGATTTTCAAGCCGCGCAGGGATGTCGCGCCGCGCAACGCCGTTGTGCCGCGCGGCGTTGTGCGGCTCTAGCCGGTCTGTCCGGTGCTCGCATTGGCAACGGCGCGCGCGACATTGGCGATCACCTCGTTGCACTTCTCCATCGGCGCGCTTGCGCCGGTCAGGTAGACCGTCACCACGATCGGCTTGCGGCCGGGCGGCCAGAACACCCCGATATCGTTATAGGTGCCGCGCTCGCCGGTGCCGGTCTTGTCGCCAACCCGCCAGTCGCGCGGCACGCCGGCGCGCAGCCTCGTGTCGCCGGTCTTGTTGGCGACCATCCAGTCCACCAGCTTCTGGCGCGAGGCAGCCTGCAGAACATCGCCGATCACCACGCGCTGCAGATTCTTCAGCATCGCGACGGGGCTCGTCGTGTCGCGCGGATCGCCTGATACGCCCTCGTTCAGCGCTAGCTCCCAGCGGTCGAGCCGGCTGACATTGTCGCCGATGGTGCGGAAGAAGCCGGTCAAGCCGGCCGGCCCGCCAATCTCGCGAAGGATCATATTGCCCGCGGTGTTGTCGCTCCGCGTGATGGCGGCCTCGCAGATTTCGGCCAGCGTCATGCCCGACGCGACATGCTCCTTGGTGACGGGCGAATTGGCCAAGATATCCTTGGCCTCGAACCGCACGCGCTGGTCGAGGCTGGATTCGCCGCGGTCGACCCGATGCAGCACCGCGGCCGACGCCAGCGCCTTGAAGGTGCTGCACATCGGGAACCGCTCGTCGCCGCGCAGGCTCGCGCGCAATCCGGTCTCCATGTCGAGCGCGGCGACGCCGAGTCGGCCGCTGGTCGCCAGCTCAATGCGTGCAAACTCCTCCTGCAGCCGCTTTGCCGGCTCGCCTGGTCCCGCCGCTGCGCTCTGTCCTGCCGCGGCGCTCTGTCCTGCCGCGGCGCCTGGCCGCGGCAAAGTGCAGGAAACCGCAAGGCCCAGCGCGCGCAATCCAAATGTCCGTCTCGTCAGCATCTCTCGTCTCCGTTGGCGGCGCGAACCTGCCGGGCGGCGTGACGGAGCACAAACAATCATTTATACAACGAGGCATGAGGAAAACTTGGTCATGACGCCGTGCGCCGGCATCTCCCGCTGAACGCGTTGCGCGCCTTCGAGGCGTCCGCGCGGCTGTTGAGCTTCACCCGCGCGGGCCTGGAACTGCGCGTGACGCAGACCGCGATCAGCCACCAGGTCAAGCAGCTCGAGGAGCTGCTGGGCGCAAGCCTGTTCCGCCGCCTGCCGCGCGGGCTGGTGCTCACCGACGAGGGACTGGCGCTGTTGCCGGTGCTGACCGACGCGCTCGACCGGATCGGGGCTGCGATCGACCGCATCGAGGCCAAGGGCACGCACGAGGTCGTCACCGTCGGCTGCGTCACGACGTTTGCGACCGGATGGCTGCTGCAGCGGGTCGATCGCTTCAAGCGCGCGCATCCCTATATCGACCTGCGCCTACTCACCAACAACAACCGCGTCGACATCGCGGGCGACGGGCTCGATCTCGCGCTGCGCTTCGGCGACGGCTCCTGGCACGGCACCGAGGCGATCCATCTGCTGTCCGCGCCGCTCTCGCCGGTGTGCTGTGCTGACGTGGCGGGCCGGCTGCGCAAGCCGTCGGATCTCGCGCAGGAGTTCCTGCTGCGCTCCTACCGCGCCGAGGAATGGCCGTTGTGGTTTGCGGTGGCCGGTGCGCCGTGCCCGAAAATCCAGGGACCGATCTTCGACAGTTCGGTCGCGATGGCCGAGGCCGCGGCGCGCGGCGTCGGCGTCGGGCTGGTGCCGACAGCGATGTTTGGCAATGAGCTGGCGTCCGGCCGGCTGGTGCGGCCGTTCGCGGCCGAAGTCCCGGCGGGGTCCTATTGGCTGACCTGGCTGAAGTCGCGGGAAGTGACGCCGGGCATGCGCGCCTTCCGCGACTGGTTGCTCGATACGCTACGGACGGAGGCGAGTGAGAGCGAGGGGAGGGCGGACCCGCCTGCCTCACCGCATAGAGCAGGCGTTGAAACCAAAGCAAAGGCCAAGGCGAAGGCCGTGAAGAGGCAACGGCGCTAATCGTCGCGCAATGCTCTCTACACCGTCATCCTGAGGAGCCGCGAAGCGGCGTCTCGAAGGATGTACGGCCCGGCTGGTGGCCGTCGACCCTTCGAGACGCGCTACGCGCTCCTCAGGGTGACGGTCCGGGAGCAGCGTGCGCTGCGGAGCATCCGCCCCTACGCCAGATGGCAGGCCACAGAGTGCCCGTTGCTGCCTTCGCGCAGCTCCGGCGCGGTCTGCCGGCAACGCTCTTCGGCGATCGGGCAGCGGGTGTGGAAGTGGCAGCCTTTCGGCGGGTTCATCGGGCTCGGCACGTCGCCCTTCAGTCGGA
This sequence comes from Bradyrhizobium sp. B120, assembly GCF_049075665.1. Taxonomy (NCBI): domain Bacteria; kingdom Pseudomonadati; phylum Pseudomonadota; class Alphaproteobacteria; order Hyphomicrobiales; family Nitrobacteraceae; genus Bradyrhizobium; species Bradyrhizobium sp. B120. The sequence goes on from NZ_CP185242.1 coordinate 1,637,722, forward strand.
TGCGCAGCTTTTTCGCCTTGGGGTCCGCGACCGGCACCGCCGAAAGTAGCGCCTTGGTGTAGGGATGCTGCGGGTTGCGGTAGAGATCGCTGGCCTTGGCAAGCTCGACGATGCGGCCGAGATACATCACCGCGACGCGGTCGGAGATGTGCTCGACGACCGAGAGATCGTGGGCCACGAACAGATAGGTGAGGTTCAGCTCGGCCTGCAGATCCTCCAGCAGGTTGATGACCTGGGCCTGGATCGAGACGTCGAGCGCCGAGACCGGCTCGTCGCACACGATCAGCTTCGGCTCCAAGGTCAGTGCGCGGGCAATCGCGATGCGCTGGCGCTGGCCGCCGGAGAATTCATGCGGATAGCGCCGCATGTGTTCGGCCTTCAGCCCGACCTTGACCAGAAGGCGCGCGACGCGGTCCTCGCGCTCGCTGGCCGAGGTCACGAGGTTATGAATGATGAACGGCTCGGCGAGGATCGCGCCGACCGTCATGCGCGGATTGAGCGAGGCGAACGGGTCCTGGAAGACGAGCTGCATGTTGCGCCGCATGGCGCGCAGGTCGCCGCCGCCGAGCCCGATCACGTTCTGGCCGTCGAACACGACTTCGCCCGAGGTCGGCTCGATCAGCCGCAAGACGCAACGCCCGGTGGTCGACTTGCCGCAACCGGATTCGCCGACCAGCCCCAGCGTCTCGCCGCGGTTGACCGCAAACGACACGCCATCGACCGCATAGACCTGCCCGACCTCGCGCGACAACAGGCCGCCGAGCACCGGAAAGTGCTTCTTCAGATTGCTGACGCGCAGCAGCGGCTCGCTCATGACGCGTCTCCGAGGTGGCAGGCCATGCGATGGCCGGGCGCGATCTCGCGCAGCCGCGGCTCCCGGTCGGTGCAGATGCTCATGGCGTGTTTGCAGCGGGAAGCAAACCGGCAGCCGGGCGGCGGGTTGATCAGGATCGGCACCGAGCCGCCGATCGCTTCCAGCCGGGTCTTGTGCTCGGCGTCGAGATCGATGCGCGGGATCGAGCGGATCAGGCCCTGGGTGTAGGGATGGCTCGGATTGCCGAACAATTCGTCGACCGGTGCCTCTTCCACCACCTTGCCGGCATACATCACGACGACGCGCTGCGCAGTCTCCGCGACCACGCCCATCGCGTGCGTGATCAGCATCACCGCCATGCCGAGGCGCTCCTTCATGTCCTGCAGCAGGTCGAGGATCTGCGCCTGGATGGTGACGTCGAGCGCGGTGGTCGGCTCATCCGCGATCACGAGCTTGGGCCGGCAGGCCAGCGCCATCGCGATCATCACGCGCTGGCGCATGCCGCCGGAGAACTGGTGCGGATAGTGATGCACGCGGCCCGCGGCGTTGGGGATCTGCACCAGCTGCAGCATCTCGATGGTGCGCTCGAGCGCCTGCTTCCTGGTCACCGCCTCGTGGCGGCGCAGGCTCTCGGCGATCTGCTCGCCGATGGTCAGCACTGGATTGAGCGAGGTCATCGGCTCCTGGAAGATGAAGCCGATCTCCTTGGCCCTGATCTCGTCGAGCTGATGGCTGGTCAGCGGCGCCAGATCGCGGCCCTCGAACATGATCTCGCCTGCGACGATCTTGCCCGGCGGCATCGCGATCAGCTTCAGGATCGACATCGCCGTGACGGTCTTGCCGCAGCCGGATTCGCCGACCACGCAGAGCGTCTCGCCGCGGTTGATGCTGATGTCGACGCCGTCGACCGCCTGGACGATGCCGTCGTCGGTGGTGAAATGGGTTTTCAGGCCCTTGATGTCGAGCAGCGCCATCAGATCACCTTGCGCGCATCGAGCGCGTCGCGCAGCCCGTCGCCGATGAAGTTGATGGCGACGACCGCGATGAAGATCGCGCCGCCCGGAAACAGCGCCCAGTGCGGGCCGATGTCGAGGAAGTCCTTGGCGTCATAGAGGATGCGGCCCCAGGTCGGCGTATCCGGCGGAAAGCCGAGGCCGAGGAACGAGAGCGTCGATTCGGCGATGATCGCGGCGGCGACGTCGATCGTGCCGGCGATGATCACGGGTCCCAGTGCATTGGGCAGGATGTGGCGCACCACTTGCCGCGTCGGGCTCGCGCCGAGCGCACGCGCCGCCTCGACGAATTCCTTTTCGCGCAGCGACAGGAACTGGGCGCGCACCAGGCGCGCGACCGGCATCCAGCGCAGGCCGCCGATCACCAGCACGATCAGGATGAAGATGCCGCCCTCGGGGCCGAACGCGGCCTTCAGCCCGTCGCGGAACAGATAGATCAGCATCAAGAGCAGCGGCAGCTGCGGCAGCGACAAGAACAGGTCGGTCAGCCACATCAGCGCGTAGCCGAGCGGGCCGCGCGACATGCCGGCGAGCGCGCCGATCAGCGTGCCGACGAACACCGAGACCAGCATCGCGGCGAGGCCGACCGCGAGCGAGATGCGGCCGCCATAGATCATGCGGGCGAGCAGGTCCTGGCCGAGATCGTCGGTGCCGAACGGATGCGCCAGCGAGGGCCCTTGCATGCCCGCCACGACGTCGATGTCGCTGATCGAGACCCGCCAGACGAACGGCCCGATCACGACGGCCGCGATCAGCAGCAGCAGCAGCACGGCACTGACCACGGCGGCCTTGTGCCGGCGGTAGCGCCGCCAGGTTTCGCGCCAGGGCGAGTAGCCGCGCCGCTCAGCGGAAGGAGATGCGAGGGTCAAGCCAGCCATAGAGCACATCTGCTATCAGGTTGAAGAGCACCACGAGACACGCGAACACGAAGGTCACGGCCATCACGACCGGCGTATCATTGGCGAGGATGGAGGAAATCAAGAGCGAGCCGATGCCGGGTATCCGGAAGATCTGCTCGGTGACGATGGCGCCGCCGAACACCGCAGGCATCTGGAGTGCGATCAGCGTGACGACCGGGATCATCGCGTTGCGCATCACATGCTTGACGATCACCTTGGCCTGCCCGAGCCCCTTGGCGCGGGCGGTGGTGACATAGTCGAGCCGGATCACGTCGAGCATCGCCGAGCGCACGAAACGGGTCATCGACGCCGCCTGGAACAGGGCGAGCACCATCACCGGCATGATCGCCTGCCGGATCATCTCCAGCACCCAGGGGATGCCGCTTCCCTGCACATCGGTGTAGACGAAGGGCAGCCAGTCCAGCTTCACCGAGAACACCAGGATGAACAGGATGCCGGTGAAGAAGGTCGGCAGCGAGAAGCCGATGAAGGCGAAGGTGTTGGCGAGCTGGTCGAACAGCGAATAGGGCCGGGTGGCGGCATAGACGCCGACCGGGATCGCGATCAGCAGCGCCAGCAGCTGCGCCGAGCCGATCACGTACAGCGTGGTCGGCAGCCGCTGCAGGATCAGCGTGTCGACATTGATCCGGCTGACAAAGGAGAAGCCCCAGTCGCCCTGCGCCATCGCCGATAGCCAGTGCACGTAGCGCAGATAGATCGGGTCGTCGAGGCCGAACTTGGCGCGCAGCGCGGCCTGCACCTCGGGCGGCACGTTCGGATTGGTCGCGAGCTCGCTGAACGGATCGCCCGGCGCGAGCGCCAGCACAACGAACAGCACAAGCGAGATTCCGAGCAGACTCGGGATCGCGATCATCAGACGGCGCAGGATATACTGACTCATCGAGAGATCATCTAACTAACGCTCGCACCTTGAGCACGTTGACCTTGCTTCCAGTCGAAAGGCGAGCTTCACCTCGCCCCGCGTGCGGGAAGAGGTCGGAATTCAAGCGCAGCTTGAATTCCGGGTGAGGGGGACTCTCCAAGAACTCATCTCTCACGGTATTTGCGGTTGGAGCCCCTCTCCCCGTAAGAACGGGGAGAGGAAGAAGCAATTCCCGAGCCCGCGACGTCTCAGGTTTCACGATACCAGTCTTGCAGATTGTCGGTCTGGTTGGCCCAGCCGGACAGCGCGGGCCGCAGCGTGTTGGAGCAGGCTTCGACCGCGAGGCGATGCATCACGGGGATCATCACCGTGTCCTGCCACATCAAATCGTTGCCCTTGATATAGAGGTCTGCCCGCTTGAGCGGATCGGTCTCGATCTCCGCCGCGTCGATCGCGGCGTCGAAATCCTTGTTGACCCAGCGCGGGAAGTTCGGACCCTGCCACTTGTTCTCCTTGGTGGCGACGTTGCGCGAATGATAGCGGCGCATGTGCAGGGCGGGATCGGGTTGGGTCATCGGGATCTGGAACATCTCGATGTCCGCATAGAAGTGGGAATAGGTGTCGGGGTTGGCGACGTCGGAGGAGAAGAACACCGAGGCGACCACCGATTTGAGCTCGACGTCGATGCCGGCTTTCTGGCAGGCCTGCTTGACGATCGCCTGGGTCTTCTGGCGCGGGCCGTTGATCGAGGTCTGGTAAAGGAACTTCAGCTTCTTGCCGTCTTTCTCGCGGATGCCGTCCGAGCCGACTTTCCAGCCGGCCTCCTCGAGCAGCGCGCTCGCCTTCTCGACCGAGAACTCCCATTTGGTGTTCTTGGAGACGAACTCCTCGGGGCCGTTGAGATAGTTGGCGGTGGCGCGGCCGGCGCGGCCGTAGATCACCTTCTTGATGGATTCGCGGTCGACCAGCAGCGCCAGCGCCTTGCGCACACGCGGGTCGGACAGGATCGGATGTTTGGTCTTGATCGACGAGCGCTCGCCGTCGACCTCGGTGTTCGGGTCGGTGAAGTTGACCGCGATGAACTCGATGTCGCCGCCGACCGCGAACAGCGACTTGCCCTTGCCGCCCTTTTCCAGGCGCAGCAGCACCTCGTCCTCGACCTGGATATTCCAGGCGAAGTCATATTCGCCGGTCTGGATCACCGCACGGGCCGCCGAGACGGCGTCGCCGCCGCCCTTCATCTCGATCGTGTCGAAAGATGGCCTATTGGCCATGTGATAGTCGGGATTGATCTCGCCACGGATCAGATCGCCCGGTTTGAATTCGACGAATTTGTAGGGGCCGGTGCCGACCGGCTTCAGATTGTTCGGCGCTTCGCGGGATTTGCCGCCCTTGTACTCCGCGAACAGATGCTTCGGAATGATGCAGCCATAAGCGCCGACAAAGGCGTTGGCCCAGAACGGTGTCGGCTTCTTGAAATTGATGCGGACCGTGAGGTCGTCGACCTTTTCGACGGTGAGGCCGCTATAGGTCTCAATCGATACGGCCGCGGTCGCGGGATCGCTGGCATATTCCCAGTTGAACACGAGATCGTCGGCGGTCACCGGCTTGCCGTCATGCCATTTGACGCCGGGTTTGAGTTTCCAGACCACCGATTTGGCGTCGGCGGCGAGCCCGCCGTTCTGGATCGAGGGGATCTCGGCGGCGAGGATCGGGTTGAGATGGCCGTCGACGTCCCAGCTGGCCAACGGCTCGTAGAAGATGCGCGAGCCGTCCTGGTCCTTGGTGCCGGTGGCGAAATGCGGATTGAGCAGGGTCGGGCCCTGCCACCACAACAGCTTCAGCGGACCGCCGCCGCCGCGCTTGGTCGGCTTGTAGGGGTTGGGGCTCTGCGCCATCGCGACGCCGCCGATCGCCAGAATCTGGTTGGCCATCGGCGCGGTGAGGCCGACGGCAATCATTCGCTTGACGAAGGCGCGGCGGTCCATCCGTCCGTCCTTCACCTCGTCGATCATCCCGCGCAGATTGTTGTCGAACATTGTCCCCTCGGTCCGGCTCACGTGTGATTGCGGCGGGCCTTGGAACCGGCCGCCGTGCTGGCGGCAGATGGCACACCGAATGACCGCGCAGGTCAACGTCTCCAACGCCACAGGGTCTAGGTCTTTTGGCTATCGCTTGTGCAGAACCGCGCCGGACCGCACATCGGTTCGGCATTTCGGCGCCAAAGCGCGGCTGCGCGCGCCTCGCAGTGCGGAAAATTTGTTCGTTATCCTTTGTTCCGAGATGCTTTCTTGCCACACGGACGCGCTTCCGCGCGAAGTGAATGCCGGTTCGCGTCAAGAAACCGCGCCAAGACAAGAATCCCGAGCCCCGCTCCGATCAAAATCGGAGCGGGAAAGGCGCTCGCCGGACCTCGCATCGAAGCGTTGGTCCGGCCTGTTAGATGCGGCGCTCAGGCGACCGACATGTCCAACGGCGGTGCAACATTCACCGGCAGCGGACTGACATAGGGCGTTCGGGTGGTCCGCTTCTTGAGGTCGGCCTTGGCGGCCGCGATCAGCTCCGGCTCCATCAGCGCCTTGACGCCGAGACCGGCCATCGCCTTGGCGGCCTGCACCATCGCCTTGTGCGCGGCCGGCGTCTTGCCCTGCGCCACAACCTGCCAGGTGTGGAACGGCGTGCCGATTGCAACCGTCGGTGCATGGACCTGCACCGTCGGCACCACCCAGCTGACGTCGCCGACGTCGGTCGAGCCGATCAGCGGATTACGCTTGGCGTCGATCGGCACCAGGAAATCGGCCAGCGGCCGGTCGGTCGGATCCATGCCGATCGCGTAGTAGACCGAGGCGATGTCCTTGTCGGTCAGGGTCGCGCGGATCTTGCCGGCGAAATCCTTGTCGGCATCGTCGAAATGCGGCGGGCCGAGATCTTCCATGATCCGGTGCAGGGTCTGCTCCAGCGGGGTGTTGGGCAGGATGTTGGAGACCGCGGAGATGATCTTCATCTCCATTTTGGTCTCGGTCATCAGGGCTGCGCCCTGTGCGATCTTGTTCACGCGCTCGACCAGTTCGTTCATGCCGGGCAGGTCGCGGGCGCGGATCGAATAGCGCACGCGGGCATGGGCCTGCACCACATTGGGCGCGATGCCGCCGGTGTCGAGCAGCGCGTAATGCACCCGGGCATCGCTCGGCATATGCTCGCGCATGTAATTGACGCCGACATTCATCAATTCCACCGCATCGAGCGCGCTGCGGCCGAGGTGCGGCGAGGCCGCCGCATGCGAGGTCCGGCCGGTGAAGATGAAATCGGCACGGGTGTTGGCGAGCGATGGCGTCACCGCCACTTCCCAGAAACTGTGCGGATGCCAGGTGATGGCGATGTCGGCGTCCTCGAACGCGCCACAGCGCACCATGAAGGCCTTTGCCGCGCCGCCTTCCTCGGCCGGACAGCCGTAATAGCGCACCCGGCCCGGCACCTTGTTGGCGGCGAGCCAGTCCTTTACCGCGGTCGCCGCGAGCAGCGCGGAGGAGCCGAGCAGATTGTGGCCGCAGCCATGGCCGTGGCCGCCGCTCTCGACCGGACGAGGTTCGGCGATTCCGGCCTCCTGGCTGAGGCCGGGCAGGGCATCATATTCGCCGAGGAAAGCGATCACCGGGCCGCCCTCGCCCCATTCGCCCATCACCGCGGTCGGAATGTCGGCGAGGTTCTCGGTGATGCGGAAACCCTGGTGGCGCAGCTCGGCCAGATGTTCGGCGGATGAGCGCGCCTCGGTGTAGCAGACCTCGGGCATCGCCCAGACCCGGTCGCTCAATTCGATGAAACGCGGCTTGATCGTGTCGACGCCGCGCCAAACATCATTACGGTTGTCCATTTGCTTCGGTTCCTTAGCTCGCAAGGCAATCTGAAGCGCAAAAGGCTAGCAGCTTGGCGCGGCGCCGCCTAGCGTGCGCCGGCAGAGCAGCTTTTCCGCAGCGTCACGTCTTGGTGTGTGAGAAACGTCTCTGCCGCGCCAAAACTGCTCTCGTTGGATGCACGCTATGCGCAAAGAAACGCCGCTCCGCCACGACCTCGCGCGCAATTGCCTCCCTTGAGCGATTGGCCTGCCTCCCTCTATGATGTAGCTCGCGAGGACGTGGTCCGACCATGCATGATGCAATTCCGTCTCTGTTGCCGAGGAATTCGGGCCACCAGTTCGTGATCTATGCCGACGCCTGCTCGGGCGTAGCAGGCGCGCTGCATGAGCGCACCTTCGCGTCGGTGAACAGCGTGGTTCGCCGGCTGCACCCTGCGCCCGAATTCATTCTCTTCCCCGGCGACGAGATCATCGGCCTCACCGCCGATGCCGAGGCGTTGCGCGCGCAATGGCGGCATTGGCTCGACACCGAAATGGGCTGGCTCGACCGGCGTGCAGTGCCGCTGTGGCACACGACCGGCAACCACACGACTTACGACGAGATGAGCGAGGCGGTGTTTCGCGAGGTGCTGAAGCTGCCGCGCAATGGTCCGCCGGGGCAGGAGGGTTTGTCCTACTGGGTCCGCCGCGACGATCTGTTGATGGTGTTCGTGCACACGCTGTGGAGCGGACTGGGCGGCGAGGGCCATGTCGAGACCGACTGGCTGCAAGCAGTCCTCGAACAGCACAAGGACGCCAGACACAAAATGGTGCTGGGTCATCATCCCGTTTACCCGATCAACGGCTTCAGCGGCAGCTATCAGCGCGAGATCGGCCATGAATACAGCGCGCACTTCTGGGATATCCTGGTCCGCGCCGGCGTGACCGCCTATCTGTGCAGCCACATCCTCGCGTTCGATGTTCAGGTCCACCGCGGTGTGCTGCAGATCTGCACGGCGGGCGCGGGCACCGCGCACCGGATGCCCGAAGGCGTCGAGTATCTGCATTGCGTTCAGGCGGCGCTCGATCAGGACGGCCTTCGCTATCAGGTGCTCGACACCGAGGGCGTCGTGCGCGAGCGGCTCGCGTGGCCGCTGCCATCGCTCGACCACGCCGTGTGGTCGCCATTGCCGCACGGGACCAGCCCCGCGCTATTGTCCGGGATGCCGGCACCCGCGACGGTGGTCGCCTTGAAGCTGTCGGGCCGCACCGCCGCGGCAAGCCCCGCGCCGCAGACGCTGCTTTGCACGCCGGTGCCGGACATGATCGCGCCGCTCTGGCTCGGCCTGCGCGGGCCGAACCAGACGCTCACCCTGATCCTCGGGCGCGAGCCCGGCCGTAGTCCGCACTACTGGGTCGGTCCCCATCTCGGCGATGAGCGGGATTTCGACCTCGACATCGCCTTCTATCCGGACATGGGACCGGGCGGCGTGCTGTGGCGACACCGCGGTGACATCAGCTGGACGTCGTTCGCGGCGATATCGGCGACGGGGCTCGAGCGGTTCTCGTGGCCCGCGCTCTGGAGCATCGGGCGCGGACCGCGTGGACCGGACGACAGGCGATATGCCGGACCACGGCTCGACGTCGCCGCGACCGTGATCGCTTTGTCTGAGCCAAGGTAGGCGGCGCCCGCCCCGCTGAGAAGCAGGGCTGGGACGCGGGTGGCCTAGTCAGACTTCTTCGGCTTGTCGCGTTCCGCGCTTTTCAATTCGCGATCGATCAGCGTGCAGACCCGCCGCTGCGCCAGCAGGCCGAGCCGCGCGCGCGTGGTGCCCTGCCTGATCTTGCCGTTGATTTCGAATGACCAGCTCCAGAGGTCGGGTTCGATGTTGGTGAGCGTGTATTGAATGTCCCGATGACGATCGATCAGCTTCTTCATGCCGTTTCTTTTTGTTGGCTGAAGATTGCATAACCAGATCGAGGAGACGTCTGTATCCGGACGACTACCTACACAATTGGTCTAAGCGCCCGCGTCACGGAATTTTCGCAAAGAGCGGCGGGACGAAGAGCAAAGCTCGGGCAAGTCATGTCGCGAGAATGTCGCTGCATGATAGCCGTGTCACACACTCGGTGTCGTCCCTGCGAAAGCAGGGACCCATAACCACGAATGGCTATTGTGGACGAATGTCGGAACGACGAGTCCCTCTCGACAACGACGGCCGCGGAGTATGGGTCCCTGCTTTCGCAGGGACGACGGAGGGATAGGTCCCGATCCACCAGCATCAGCGCCGTGTCTCTACCCTCACAAATTGATCACCCCGCGCCGCGCCGCATGCGCGACCGCGTCGGTGCGGCCGGTGGCGTCGAGCTTGTCGAGCAGGGAGCCGACGTGAAACTTGGCGGTGTGGACGGAAATCCCGAGCCGCTGCGCGATCATCTTGTTGGATGCGCCTTCGGCCAGCAGCGCCAGCACGTCGAGTTCGCGCGGCGTCAACTCGAAGTCGCCGCCGCCTGCGGCCTCGCGGTTGCGTGCGACGATCGTCGCCGTCGCCTGTTCGCCCGGCGCGGCAAGCCGCAGGCCGGCGACGCTGCCGAGCAATGTCGCCAGCCGGTCGGCGAGGGCGGGGTCGTCGACCTCGAGTGCGATGACGATGTCGGAAGTGGGCTCACTGCTCACGTCTCGGGCCTTTCGCCGACCGTCACCTTGAAGTTCAACGGCTCGCCGCCGCGATGCACGGTGAGCTCGACGACGGTGCCGACGCTCTGCGGCCCGAGGCCGCGCGACAGCGCCCGCACGCCGGACAGCTTCTCGCCGTTGACGGCAATGATCACGTCGCCCTGGCGGATGCCGGCGGCAGCTGACGGACCGGCCCTATCGACATTCATCACCATCGCACCGAGGCCGTCGTCGAGGCGGACCGGCTGCAGCCCGACGCCGAGATATCCGCGCGCGATGCGGCCGCTCTTCTCGAGCTGGGCTGCGACCCGCTCGATGGTCGAGGCAGGGATCGTCAGCACGCGGCGCGGGCCGAGCACCGCCATGCCGAACGGCACGCCCGCGGCATTCAGCGCCAATCCGCCCTGCTGGCTGTGCCGCAGCCGGACGTCGAGCTCGATCCTTGCATCGATCTCGCCGCCGCGCAGGCTGCGCCAGGCAGCGCCCGACCTCGAGACCATGCCGAGCCGCGCGATCGGCGCGCCGCGGTCGGCCGCGACGATCACCGCGAGCGATCCGAGCGAGGGGATTTCGGTCGACAGCTTGATCGGCGCGACATCGCCATCGACGCGCAGCAGCGCGATGTCGGTGGTGTGGTCGCGTCCGGCGACGGTCGCCTGTCGGCGGCTGCCGTCGGCAAACTGGATCTCGATCTCGCCCTCGTCGGCGAGCGCTTCGTCGGCGGTGACGATCAGGCCGGTCTTCCAGACGAAGCCGGAGGCGCGCGCGCGATGCGAATGCACGGAGACGATCGCGGGCGCAGCGCGCGCGATGGTGTCGGAAAGGGCTGATGACAGCGAGGCGAGGCTGGTCGGTTCGGTCATGGGAAACTCCGTTGGCTTCCCCCAATCTGGGATGTTGCGGCTAAAGGCGAAACTGGCCGGATGGGCAGGACGTGGCCCCGCCGATCGGAACCGCCGCTCAGCTCAGCCGATGCAGCGTCGCCTTCGGGCTCTCGCCGAACTTGGCGCGGTAGGCGCTCGCCATCCGGCTCAGATGGGTAAAGCCGAGGTCGAATGCAATATCGACGATGCGTTCGCCCGGCCGCGCCGTCTTGAGACGGGCGTTGAGATGGGCGAGGCGGATGTCGAGCAGCATCTCGGACACGGTGGTGCCGAAGTGACGGCGGAAGCCGAGTTGCAGCGCGCGGACGCCGGTGCCTGCGATCTCCGCAAGCTCGGCGAGATCCAGCGGCTCGGTCGCGCGGGTCTCGAGATAGGCCCGCACGCGCTTCAGCGCCGCGGGCTGGGCCTCAGCACGGCCGTTGAAGACGTCGATCGCCGAACTCAGGCTGTGCCGCTGCCCGTTAAGCAAGACGTTGAGGAACGACTCGCGCCAATTGGCCGCCGCCACCGCTGATAAGGATTTGTGCGGCCCGAGCTGCTCGGCGGTCGTCACGAGTTGCTCGATCCTGGCCGAGAGCGCCTGCCCGAGTGGTCCGCTCAGTGCGACGGCCGGATCGAACTCGACCGGTCGGACCGCCACGCCGCCAAGCGCTGCGGCGCGATGCTCGACCAGCTTGCGGTCGAGCAGCAGGATGAGCTGGGCGCAGTCGTCGCGCCAGGTCATTTCGGTCGGAATCGTCGGCGACAGCAGCGAGGCACAGTGTCGTGGTCCGGTGGTGAGCTCGCGCGCGGCGATCCGCACCGCCGCCGAGCCCGACAGCGGCATCTGCAACAGGAAGAAGCGGTCGAGGCAGCCGGGGTTGATCGCGACCGATCCGCCATAGGCGACATAGTTGACGGAGAACCCGTCGAACCCTGCACAATTATGGTGCGCGGAGAAATCGCGCTCTGAATGATCGACCGGCGTCAGATCGTGCGGACAGAAGATGCGGCCGATCGCTTCAGCCGCGTCGTCGACACGCGCCGTCGCGACGCGCGCGAAATCCTTGAGCCTTACCGAACTTGCCCTTGCCGAAACCTCGTTGCCAACAGCTGTCACGCCGGCCGTCCGGAGTTGTTTGAGGTCTAAAACATCGTGCAGCCTAGTGCATCCGCCGGCAAAGGGGAACGCCGTTTCGTCGCGCAATCTGCCCGATCGGCGCGCAGGTGGATGCGGCGGCATTGGCCACACGCCGTAGGCCTCGACGCTCCCGCATTGCAGCATGATCGCGCCGGCTGCGGATTCGTTTATCGGCTAGACAGCCTCACCGGCTGACGACAGGCTCCGTGTCGGCAATACGCATCCAAAACTGGAGAGGCTGACATGGGCACGCTCGAAAAAGGCATTACCCGAACCGGCACCGGCTACGGCGGCAAGACCTGGAATATCCTGGGCCAGGTCTACTATCCGAAGGCGGTCACCGACTCGACCTTCGCGTTCGAGACCAACAGCGATCCCGGCCAGTTCGTGCCGGTGCACGTCCACCCGACCCAGGACGAATTCATCCTGGTGCAGGAGGGCGTGCTCGACCTCAAGCTCGACGGCGTCTGGGTGCAGGCCAAGGCCGGGGATCTCGTGCGCATGCCGCGCGGCATTCCGCACGGCTATTTCAACAAGTCCGACAAGCCGGCGCGGGCGCTGTTCTGGGTGTCGCCGATGCAGAAGCTCGAGGCGCTGTTCGACAAGCTGCACAATCTGCAGGACCCGGTCGAGGTGGTGCGCATTTCCGCCGAGCACGAGGTGGACTTCCTGCCGCCGGAAGCCAACGAGTAGGCCGGCGAGCATACAGACAGCGCACCCGAGACAGCGATCGCCGGAGTTGGCTCGGGCGATGACGGGAACGCGTGCGCTTAGGGAAATGGCCTGTTCATTCATCGCGGAGACGTTTCATGGTCAAGCAGAAGCATGTGTGCGTCATCGGCGCCGGCATTTCCGGGCTCGCCGCCGGCAAGGCCTTTGCCTGTCGCGGTCACAAGGTGACCATCATCGAGCGCAGCGGCGATCTCGGCGGGGTCTGGGAGCCGGCGCGCTCCTATCCCGACGTCCAGACCCAGAGCCCGAAGGAGCTCTATCGCTACACCGACAAGGCGATGCCGGAGTCCTATCCGGAATGGCCGAAGGGTCCGCAGGTCCATGCCTATTTGCGCGACTATGCCCGCAGCCACGGGCTCGACGGTGCGATGCGCTTCGACACCAGGGTCGAGGGCATGACGCGCCGCGCCGACGGCAGGCCGGGCTGGACGCTCGAACTGCGCTCGACCGACGGCGCCACTGGGCATGAGGACTTCGACTTCGTCGCCGTCTGCACCGGGCAATTCAACGAACCGCAGACGCTGCCGCTGGCCGGCGAGGACGGCTTCAAGGCGCAGGGCGGCCAGATCCTGCACTCGTCGCAATACAGCGATCCTGATCTTGCCAAGGGCCGCAAGGTGGTCGTGCTCGGCGGTTCAAAATCGGCGACCGACATTTCGGTGAATGCGGTCAATTCCGGCGCCAGCGAGGTCACCATCGTGTTTCGCGAGCCGGTCTGGCGGATTCCCTATTTCGTCGGCGGTCTCGTCAACTTCAAGCGCATCCTCTACATCCGCGCGCAAGAGCAGATGTTCGCGAGCTGGGGCATCGGGCCGATGGCACGCCTCGCCCATGTCGTGGCAAAGCCGTTCGTCTGGGCGAACTGGCGCGGGCTCGAGAGCATGCTGAAGATGCAGCTCAAGCTGAAGCAATGCGGCATGGTGCCGAAGGAGCGGATCGAGGACGGCGTCAACTGCTCGGTGCCGATCGCGACCCCCGGCTTCTACCCGATGGTTGCCGACGGCCGTATCAAGGCGGTGCAGGGCACCTTCGACCATTATGACGGCAAGACCATCGTGATGAGCGGCGGTCAGCGCGTCGCGGCCGACGTCGCGGTGCTCGCGATCGGCTACAAGCTCGGTGTGCCGTTCCTCCCTAAGGCGTATCAGAACAAGCTGGTCGAGCCCGACGGGCAGTACCGGCTCTATCGGCTGATCGCCAACCCTGACCTGCCCGACATGGGCTTTGTCGGGTTCAATTCGAGCTTCTGCACCGTGCTGTGTGCGGATCTCGCCGCGAACTGGCTGGTGCGTTATGCCGATGGGCAGCTCGCGCGGCAGCCGAGCGCGGCGGAGATGCACGACAACATCGCGATGATGCTGAACTTCAAGCGCGTCGAGCGTCCGGCGGCGGGGGTCTATGGCGGGCTGTGCGTCGCGCCGTATCACTTCAAGCATTTCGACGAGCTGTTGGCGGACATCGGCACCAAGGCGTCGCGCCGCAACCCGCTCGTCGAAAAGTTCACGCCGCCGGACGCGGACGCCTATGCACGCTTCCTGGCGACCGCGCCCACGTATGAGGCCGTGGCCTAATCACGGCCGGCATCGACGAAGGCTTGCGCCAGGCGCTCGGGATTGGAGAAGCAGAGCTCGTGGCTGCCCGGCACCTGGACCAGGCGGAACAGCCCGAGCTTCTCCGACAGCCGCGGATGCCAGGGCAGGCTGTGCGGCATCGCGGTGTCCTCGGTGCAGTTGACGTAGGACTTTGCGATCGGCATCTCGGCCGGATTGGTCCGCAGGGCGATCTTGTCCTGGAAGGTCTTCAGCGGGTGCGGGTTGAGCTTGTCATAGGCTCGCTGCGCCGTCTCGAGGTCGGCGTCGTTGATGAACGCCTCGCGCCAGATCGGGAACGGCAGCACCACCGAGCCGTCGCCGCGCTCGGCATAGATGGCATCGAACAGGCCGACATAGTGCGGCGGCACCATGTCGTTGAGGCTCTCGCCATTGTTCGGCACGAACGCATTCCAGTACACCAGCCGGCGGATGCGGTTGGCGGCGGCGTCGGCAACACCCGTGATGACCATGCCGCCGTAGCTGTGGCCGACCAGCACGATGTCATTCAGATTGTGCTCGGCGAGATAATCCACGATCGACTGGATGGCCTCGGCAAGACCAGTATCCTTGCCGTCGCCGGGCCGGTTGCCCTTGATGGTCGGGGTGTGGACGACGTGGCCGGCCTTGCGGATGGCAGCCGCAACCGGTTCGAACTCGGCGCCGGTATGCCAGGCGCCATGGACGAGAACATAGGTCGACATGTTGTACCTCCCTGTGTGGTTTGGTCAGATCGACTGCGCGGTTCGGGCGTCCGCGGATACGCGCCGACGTCATGTGGTTCCTGATGGATATTGACCCGGGGCTAAGGAACGCGCTTGGCTGTAACCGAACCGGACTGGGCTCGGAGTGAACTGATGCAGCAAATCGCCGCCGCGGATCGCTCGCGCAGGCTGAGCTGGAATACCGCGGACACCAGGCCGGGCGAGCAGTTCGCCTATTATCGGGAGGCGATCTGCCAGGCCTTCATGAACCTGACGCCGGAGCCGCCGACGACGCCGGGCTTCCTGGCCCGGGTCGAGACCGTTGGGCTCGGCGACGGCGCGGTCAACCGGGTCAGTTTCCCGGAACACGTCGTGCGGCGCTCGGTCGCCGATATCGCCGCGTCAAGCCGGCGCTGCTACTACCTCAATCTCAAGCTCGCCGGCCGCTGCCGCATCCAGCAGGCGGGGCGTGAGATCAGCCTGTCGCCCGGACAGGTCGGAATTTTCGACAGCGGGCAGCGCTTCTCGCTGCTGCACGACCGCGGCCCCACGCTGCAGGTCGCATCGTTCTGGGTGCCGGCGGAAGCCCTTGACGAACGGCTGCCGTCGGCGCCCGAGGTCGCGCCGGCACGGGTGTCCGATGATCCGTTCGTCGGCCATCTCATCGCTGAGACTGCGCAGGTCCTGAATACGTCGGCGCTTCGCGCCTCGGACGCAGACAACGCCCGGCTGTTCGGCGTGCTGCTCGATCTGGTCGCGCTCAGCCTGTCGCGGACCGGTCGCGCGGGTGTTGCCGAGAGCGCGGGTCTTGCAGATGCAACCTGGCTCGCGCTGCGCCGTGCCGTGGACCGCAGGCTGCGCGAGCCAGGGCTGGGCGTGGCCGCCATCGCCGCCGGAATCGGCATCAGCGAGCGTTACGTCCACAAACTGTTCGAGCGCGCCGGCACCACATTCGCCAGCTATGTGATGGACCATCGCCTCGATGGCGCCGCGCGCGACCTCAGGGATACCGCGATCGCCGGGCGCGCCATCGGCGACATCGCCTTCGACTGGGGTTTTTCCGACCTGTCGCATTTCACCCGGCGCTTCAGGCATCGCTTCGGCTGCACGCCGCGCGACTGGCGCCGCGGCTGACCAGCGCTTTTGGAACTCATCATGCCACAGCCGTTCACCTATCAAGTCAGCCCGATGCGGGTCGTGTTCGGGACCGGCACGGTCGCACAGCTGGCGAACGAGCTCGACCGCCTCGGCGTCAGCCGCGCGCTGGTGCTCGCAAGCCGGCGGCAGCAGGCCGAGCTCGGCGATCTCCGAGGGTTGACCGGCGGCCGCATGGCTGGCGCCTTCGACGGCGCTGTTGTGCACACCCCGGTCGCGGTCACCGAACGTGCGATGCAGACGGTCGGCGAGTTGAAGCCCGACGGCATGGTTGCGATCGGCGCGGGTGCCGCGACCGGTCTCAGCAAGGCGATTGCGCTGCGCACCGACCTGCCGCAACTGATCGTGCCGACCAGTTATGCCGGCTCCGAGATGACGCCGGTGCTCGGCGAGACCGTCGACGGCGTCAAGACCACGCAATCCTCGCCCAAGATATTGCCCGAGGCCGTGATCTACGACGTCAACCTGACGATCTCGATGCCGGCAAAGTTCTCGGCGATATCAGGCCTCAACGCGGTCGCGCATGCGGCCGAGGCGCTCTATGCGCGGGACGGCAATCCGATCACCTCGCTGATGGCGGAAGAGGCGATTGCGAAACTCGCGTCCTCGCTGCCGGAGGTGATCGCGCGGCCGCGCGATCTCGACGCGCGGTCCGACGCGTTGTATGGCGCGTGGCTATGCGCGGTCTGTCTCGGCACCGTCGGTATGGCGCTGCATCACAAGCTCTGCCACACCGTCGGCGCGCTGTTCGACCTGCCGCATGCTGAAACCCATGCGGTGCTGCTGCCGCACACCATCGCCTATAACACGCCGGCGGCCCGCGAGGCGATCGGTCGCGCCGCGCGGGCGCTCCGGGTTGTTGATGCGGCCGATGGCCTGTTCGATTTGTCGGAAAGGCTCGGCGCGCCGCGTTCGCTCGCCGAGATCGGCATGCCTGAAGACGGCATCGCAAAGGCGGCTGCACTCGCCACCAAAAATCCTTACTGGAATCCGCGGCCGATCGAGGAGCGCGCGATCGGCGACCTGTTGCGGCGCGCGTGGTCGGGCGCGCGGCCGCAGGCCGGATAGATCACACGCCGATGGCGTTGCGCGCGATCACGTCGCGATAGAATGCCGCGCTCAGTTTCGGCACGCGCGCCTGGGTCTCGAAATCCACGCGATAGAGGCCGAAGCGTTTCGCATAGCCGAAGATCCATTCGAAATTGTCCATCAGGCTCCACAGGAAATAGCCGTGGACCGGGACGCCGTCGGCGGTCGCGCGCTGCAATTGAGCGAGGTAGTTGCGCAGGAACATGATGCGGTCGAGGTCGTAAATCTGCCCATCCTGATGCACCTTGTCCTCGCCGGAGGTGCCGTTCTCGCTGATGTAGATGCTTTTGATGTTCCAGAGCTTGGCGGCAATCCGCGGCGCCCAGTAGATCGTCTCCGGCGCGATGCGCAGCCAATCCGAATTCATATGCGGGAAGGAGCCCGGCATCGGCAGCGGCTTCCAGCCGGGGGCAGTATCGGTGGCGAGGACATAGCAGTGCGGCGCGTAGATGTTGAGCCCGACGAAATCGTTGGGCTGCGCGATGATCTTCAGCTCTTCGGCGGTGAATTTGGGCGCGTCCGCGCCGGCATATTGCAGGAAGCCTTCGGTGTACTTGCCTTCGAGCACAACGCCGAGAAAGCCTGCATTCAGCTCGCGCGTCGCGATCTCGGTGGCGCGGATGTTCTCCGGCGTGTTGATCGCGGGCACGCAGGCGGTGATGTTCTCGGCGGGACCGACCCGCGTGCCAGGGCGGCCCTTGGCACGGATCGCCTGCACCGCGAGGCCATGCGCCAGCGCGACATGGTGGCGCGCCTGGTTCACCTCGGCCGGCGGCAGCGTCAGGCCCGGCGCGTCGACGCCGAGCGCATAGCCGAAGGGGAGGAAACGCCCGACCTCGTTGAGGGTGAAGATGTTCTTGACCCGGTCGGTCAACCGCTGCGCCACGTAGCCGGCGTAATCGCCAAATGCCTTCGACGTGTCGCGCGAGCGCCAGCCGCCGACGCGGTCCTGCAACGCCTGCGGCAGGTCCCAGTGATAGAGCGTGGCATAGGGCTCGATGCCGTTGGCGAGCAGCTCGTCGACCAGGCGGTTGTAGAAGTCGAGGCCCTTCGGATTCGGCGTGCCGGTGCCATCGGGAAACACCCGCGACCAGGCAATCGAGAATCGATAGGCCCTGGCGCCGAGATCCTTGATGAGGCGGATATCGTCCTTGTAGCGGTGGTAGTGCTCGTTGGCGCGGTCGCCGGTCGAGCCGTCCTCGATCTTGCCCGATGTGTGGGTGAATGTGTCCCAGATCGACGGGCCGCGGCCGTCCTCATTGACCGCACCCTCGACCTGGTAGGACGAGGTCGCGGTGCCCCAGACGAAGCCGGCGGGAAAGTTTGTGCCATTCGGCCGCGGAGCGTGGTTCGCGGCCTCCGCAGGGCCGGTCAAACCGAGCGCCGAGAGGCCCGCAAGGCCCGCAAACTGCCGGCGCGAGAACTTTCCGAACATAATTGTCTCCCGTGGCCGGACGTTGCGGCTGGAATGCCGGCCACAAGTTAGCCTTCCGCCCGGCCGTAGAGCAACAAGGGCCGGTAGGCGGATGCGAGTGCGCGTCGATCGATGCGGACCGTTGCGATGTCGGATGTCGCGGAGTTGTCAGTTTTGTAGCGACATGTTCTCTACTAGATTGCCTGCTACGTCCTTCCGGAATGCCCTCCGAAAATCTCAGCGATCCCTGTGAGCCGCGCGATGAACAAGCCTGCAACCCATGTCAGAATCGCGCTGCGTCGTCTTGCCACGGCGATCGGCTTGCTGCTGGCGACGGCCGCGGGCGCGCAGGCCGAGCAGACATTTTCGTTCGACAGCACCTCCGGAAAACTGCCGAAGACGGTCATCCCGTTGAGCTACGCGATCGAGCTGACGCCCGATCTCACCAGCCTCGCTCTGCCCGGCGTCGAGACCATCGACATCGAGGTGCGCGAGGCGACCGCGCAGCTGACGCTGAATGCGATCAACACGGTGTTCGCCGAGGCTACCATCGATGACGGCGCGCAACGCGCGGAGGTCGTGACCGACGCCGCCGCGCAGACCGCGACGCTGACCTTCGCCAAGCCGGTTGCGGGGGGCCGGCACAAGCTCCGCATCGCGTTCACGGCGCAGATCAACAAATTCGGCACCGGGCTGTTTGTGGTCGACTATCCGACCCCGACCGGGATCAAGCGGCTGATCTCCAGCAAGCTGGAGCCGGCCGATGCAAGGCGGATCTTTCCATGCTGGGACGAACCGTCGTTCAAGGCGAGCTTCGCATTGACCGTCGTGATCCCGCGCAATCTGCTCGCGGTCGGCAACATGCCCATCGCGAGCGAGGCGCCGGCCGCCGGCGATCTCAAGAAGGTCACGTTCGCGCCGACGCCGAAAATGTCGAGCTACCTGTTCGTGCTCACCGTCGGCGAACTTGAGCGGATCACGGCGGATGCCGGCGGCGTCACGGTCGGCGTGGTGACGACGGAGGGCAAGAGCGGGCAGGGCCGGTTTGCGCTCGACAGCGCCGTGAAACTGCTCGCCTATTACAACGACTATTTCGGCGTGAAATATCCGCTGCCGAAGCTCGATTTGATCGCTGTCCCCGGTGGGTTCGGCGGCGCGATGGAGAATTGGGGCGGTATCACATTCTTCGAGAGCCGGCTGCTGTTCGATCCCGCGACCAATGCGGAGACCGCGCGGCGCGGCATCTTCGCCATCATCGCGCACGAGATGGCGCATATGTGGTTCGGCGATCTCGTCACCATGGCGTGGTGGGACAATCTCTGGCTCAACGAGGGCTTTGCCAGCTGGATGGCGACCAAGGCCTCGGAGCAGTTCTACCCGCAGTGGCAGAGCTGGCTGAACGGCACCAGCGCCAAGCAGTTTGCCATGGCGCTCGATGCGCGCCGCACCTCGCATCCGGTGCAGCAGCCGATCGCCGATCACAGCGAAGCGGTCACGGCGTTCGATGCCATCACCTACAACAAGGGCCAGGCGCTGATCCGGATGCTCGAGAATTATCTTGGCGAGCAGGCGTTCCGCGACGGCATCCGAAAATACATGGCCGCGCATGCCTACAGCAACTCCACCACGGCCGATCTCTGGCAGGCGCTCGAGGCTTCCGGCGGCAAGGCGATCACCGGCATCGCCGCCTCCTTCACCGAGCAGGATGGCGTGCCGCTGGTGGTGGCCGAGACGGCCTGCGATGGCACGGCGCAGCGCTTGATGTTGCGGCAGGACCGCTTCGTGGTCGCGCCGGCCAACGATCCGCCGCTGCCGGCCCACGACTGGCAGATCCCGGTTGCGGCTGGACCTGCGCAGGGCAAGCCGTTTGACGAGATCCTGCTGAAGGGCAGTACCGATATCCCGGCCGGCGCTTGCGGCGACGCGATCAAGGTCAATCTCGGCGACGTCGGCTACTACAGGGTCGAGTACGGTCCGAAGAACCGTGCTGCGCTGCTGAACGCCTTCCCGCAAATGCAGGTCGTTGACCGGCTCAATGTCGTCACCGATAGCTGGGCGCTGGTGCAGGCCGGCCGCGCCGAGGCGCCGTCCTATCTCGCGCTGCTCGACGCGCTCGATACCGGCGACCATCGCGCGGTGTGGGGTCAGGTGATCTCGACATTTGCTGCGCTCAACCGCCTGTCGCGCGACCGCAGCGAGCGGGGTGTGATCCAGGCCTATGCCCGCGCCAAGCTGCGCCCGGTGTTCGATCGGATCGGATGGGATGGCACCTCGGGCGACGACGACACCTCGCTGCTCGGCGCGAGCCTGATCTCGACGCTTGGCGACCTCGGTGATGCGGCCATCGTCGCCGAGGCGAAGCGGCGCTTTGCGGCGTTCCTCGATGATCCCAAATCGCTGCCGACCACGCTGCGCGATGCGGTCACCCATGTCGCCGGCATCACGGCCGACCGGGCAACCTATGACAAACTGTTGGCGCTCGCCCGCAACAGCACGGCGACCAATGAGCGGCTGCGCTATTATTTCGCCGCAGCCAGCGCTCGCGATACGGAACTGGCGCGCGCGACGCTGGCCTTGACGCTGACCAGCGAATTGCCCGACACGATCGTCACCGGGATGATCAATGCGGTTGCGTCCGCGGGCGAGCATCCGCAGCTCGCCTGGGACTTCGTCCAGGCCAATTTCGATACGCTGCTCGCCCGGCAGGGGCCGAGCTTCCGCGACCAGTTCGTGCCGAACGTCATGACTAATTTTACCGATCAGGCCCACGCGGCAGAGCTCGCCGCGTTTGCGCCGTCACAATCCACCCGCGGCGGGCGGGTGATGGTGGCGCGCTCCTTGCAAGCGATCGCGATCTCGGCCGATCTCGCCGCGCGTGTGCTCCCCGCCGCCGACGGCTGGATCAGGGCGCACAAGCCGTGAGATCGCGAGGGAGTTTCCGGCGGCGCGCGATGCGGCTATGCTCCGTGCGCGGCATGCAATCAACGATGCGAGGCTGAGATGGTCAAAGGTTCCGATTTGCTGGTCGCGGCCCTCGAGAATGAGGGCGTGGAACGGGTGTTCGGCGTTCCCGGCGAGGAGAATCTCGACGTCGTCGAGAGCCTGCGCAAATCCTCGATCAAGCTGATCGTGACCCGCCACGAGCAGGCCGCGGCGTTCATGGCGGCGACCTATGGCCGCCTGACCGGAAAGCCCGGTGTCTGCATGACGACGCTCGGCCCGGGCGCGCTCAACCTCACCACCGGCGCGGCCTATGCGCTGCTCGGCGCCATGCCGATGGTGATGCTGACGGGCCAGAAGGGCATCTTGAGCAGCCGGCAGGCCAAGTTCCAGATCGTCGACATCGTCAACACGTTCCGTCCGCTGACCAAGCTGTCGCTGCAGATCGTCAGCGGCGCGACCATTCCGACGCTGGTCCGCGACGCCTTCCGGATCGCGACGCAGGAACGGCCGGGGCCGGTGCTGCTCGAACTGCCGGAGGATATCGCGCGCGAGGAGATCGCGCCGGTCGAGATCGTGCCGCCGCATCCGATCGAAATTCCGATCGCGCATGCGGCCGCGCTCGACCGCGCTGCCGACATGATTTTGAAGGCGCAGCGCCCGCTGATCATGCTCGGCGCGGCGGCATCGCGTCCGCGCTCGACCGCCGGGATCGGCGACTTCGTACGGCGCACCAAGATCCCGTTCTTCACCACCCAGATGGGCAAGGGCACGGTATCCGGCGGTACCAACCAGTACATGGGAACCGCCGCGCTGAGCGAGCGCGACTATGTGCATGAGGCGATCGACCGCGCCGACCTGATCATCGCGATCGGTCACGATACGATCGAGAAGCCGCCCTTCATCATGGGCCCGAAGGGGCCGCAGGTGATCCATGTCAGCTACACGGCGGCGAATGTCGAGCAGGTCTACTTCCCGCAATGCGAGGTGATCGGCGATGTCGGGCCGAGCCTCGAACTGCTGGCCGACCGGGTCGCGGGAAAGCTGCCGTCTGCCAGCGCGCTGCTCAGCCTGCGCGAAGGCATCCTGGCGAGGATCACCGATCGCGCCACCGAGGGCCGTTGGCCGCCGACGCCGCAGCGCATCGTGCACGATGTGCGCCAGGTCATTCCCGAGGACGGCATCGTCGCGCTCGACAACGGCATGTACAAGATCTGGTTCGCACGCAACTACCGCACGCTGCTCGCCAACTCGCTGCTGCTCGACAACGCGCTCGCCACCATGGGCGCCGGCCTGCCGTCGGCGATGATGGCGGCGATGCTCTATCCGAAGAACCGCGTGCTCGCGGTCTGCGGCGACGGCGGCTTCATGATGAACTCGCAGGAGATGGAGACCGCGGTCCGCCTCAAGCTTAATCTGGTGATCCTGATCCTGGAGGATTCTGCGTACGGCATGATCCGCTGGAAGCAGGCGGTCGACAATTTCCCGGATTTCGGCCTCACTTTCGGCAATCCGGATTTCGTCAAATACGCCGAAAGTTACGGCGCCAAGGGTTCGCGGATCGAGAGCACGGAGGCGATCGTCCCGACCCTGGAGCGGGCGTTCGCCGGCGGCGGCGTGCATCTCGTGGTGGTGCCGATCGACTATAGCGAGAACAAGCGGGTGCTGGTCGACGAGCTGCGCGAGAAGGTAAGGCAGATCGACGTCGAATAGCGGATTGCCTGCCAGCAGACAATTGGGCCGAGGATTCGCGACTGCGACCTTCGCAGACAACGCAAGAATGTAAGGGTTTTCTGCAAAAACGTTTGCGGGTTCGAATAACCTTGGTCGTCTATCAATAGGGAGTGCGATAGGGCGGAGGTCTTCAATTTTGGCTGGGTCAGGGAGTGGCTCGTGTATCGGTCAGGTGCCTCGATCGAAGGCGCAGTTCACCGCAGTGCTGCTGCTTGAAAAAGCGGCGAGTCTCTCGTTTGGGCAACCGGCGGCGGAGCTGAAGCGCATCGCGCCGCGAGCTCGAATATGCGTCGCGTGGCTCGATCCGGGCTCTATCCTTCAGCGCGCCTATTCGACCGCGGAATGTCTTCTGGGTTCCGGCAAGCGTCTCGGGGACGGCGAGGCGATCGGTGTTGAAGGTCAGGCGAGATTCAAGGTCTCTCACGCGGATGCGGGCGATCTTGTCTCGTTTCCGATTGCGCGCCTCAGCCTGCAGGTCGGGGAGAGTTGGTCATGACCTATCTGTTCGACCCCACATACTGGAACGGCACGATCTTTCATCTCGATGAGACGAAGGAGAGGATGTCCAAGGGCTGGATGGAGTTTGAGGGTAAGAATCAACCCATCCCAGCGTCCTTTTTTCCAAAATCGCTGACTTTTGACGCAGCCAGCGCCGCGCTGCCTGATACGTTTCACACAACCAGAGACATCATCGTGTTCTCCAAGCGGGCGCGCGTAGTCTTTGAGGAATGGGCGCCTGATCAGGTTGAGTTCATTCCTGTGATCTGCCAGGCGTCGCCTGCGATCGCCGCCACACTGAAATTCGACAGCGCGTATTACTTCATCAACGTGCTGGGGCGCGCTCAGCGGCTGCAATGGCTGGAGATTCCGACCCGAACGCTTCCACCGCAAGAAGACGGGACGGAGGTCGTAACGTTGCTCCCTGGTCTTCGCAACTGGCGATTGCGCGAACGCGCAGCCAGCGAACCACTTATCTGGCGCGACACGGCATGGATCGTCGGGAACAAACGCTACAGCGCGCACAGCAACGTCTTTATCGCGGACGCGCTGTGGCGAGAGCTTGATGCGAATTTTCCCGACCAGCTCAATGCGCAGCGGGTCGGTGAGTGAACGATCGACTTTGAAACTCAGGGGGCGGACGTGGCGGACATCCAAGTAAGTCATAACTCCCGAAGCAGATCTGGACGGAATCCGGTGCCAGGCTTTGATCGCGCGACGACCGGCATCGACGCCAGACGAGATTCAAGGTCTCTTACGCTGATGCGGGCGATTTGCCTCGTTTCCGGTCGCCCGCCTCAGCTTGCAGGCCGGGTAGGGAGAGCCGGTCATGGTCTACAAGTTTGACCCGACATACTTCAACGGCACAATCTTTTCCCTCGATGAAGATACGTGGAAAATGGAAAAGGGTTGGAGCGAATATGAACGCAACAACCAACCCATTCCAGCGCCCTATTTCCCAAAATCGCTGACCTTTGACGGCGCCAAGGCTCCGCTGCCCGACATGTTCCACACGACGAGAGATATCATCGTGTTCTCCGAGCGGGTGCGGGTGATCATCGAAGAGTGGGCGCCCGGTCAGGTCGAGTTCATTCCTGTGGCGGTCCACGCACCACCCAAGATCGCCGCTCGGCTGAATTTCGCCGCCGCTTACTATTTCATAAATGTCCTCGGTCGTGCCCAGCGGCTGCGATGGCTCGAAATGCCGACAGACAAGTTTCGACCGCGAGACGACGGGGCCGAGATTTTTGGACTGCCGCAAGACTTCAGCAAATGGGAGCTGCGTGAGCGCGTCCCAGGAGAACCGCTGATCTGGCGCGACACGCCGTGGCGGAATGAGAACAAGGAATACAGAGGCTACAACGTAGTCCTCATCGAGGGTGTTCTCTGGCGAGAGCTGGACGCAAATTTTCCCGATCAGCTGAACGCGCTGCGGGCGGGTGAGTGAAGGAGCGGCTTTGAAACTCAGAGGCGGCGGACGTGGCAGACACCCAAGTAAGTCATGACAAGCCACTCTAACCCTCGCAGCAGCCGAGATCCTGGGATGATCTATGGTTTGCGGCATGCGCGACCGGCGCCGCAGGAGAATTCAATGACAGAGGAATCGAAGAAGGGCCCGCAGAATCAGGGCATCCCGGCCACCAGCGATCGGAAATATTTCACCTTCGCTACGGACTTTACCCAGAGAAGCGCGCCGTTCGCGGAATGGGTCAACGAAGAGCAGCAGATGGAGGATTTTCGTCCGGCTCCGCGCAAGCCGTTTCGGGGCATTGGTCGTTTCTCGCAGCCACCGCAAATCAGGTTTGACCGGAAGGGACGGCGTGGCGCCGTTCTGGACGCTTACCCGGTGACGCTCGGATTCTGGATGGTGTCGGATCGCCTCAAGGCGCTGTTCGAGCGGCTCGATCCTGATCCGCAGGCATTTGTGTTCCAGCTGGTGGAGGTTGATTACAGCAATTTCCCCGAACCAGGGCCCGGCTGCTGGTTCTGCTACTTCATGCGGGAGCTGGACTGCGTCGACGAAGAACGGTCCGAGCTTACCTACTACGACAACATTCCGGCAATCAAAGCCTATAGAGCTTTGGTGGATGTCAAAATGCGCCCGGACGTGATCGGCTCCGCCCATGCATTTCGGTTGAAGTTCGCCGACATGCAATCGATCGTCGATGATTTGATCGTGGACGTAGTGACGACCGAGAAAATCCGCGGGTTCGCTTTCACGCCTATCCAAAAGTAAGGGCGTTTCGGCGCGCCAACATGACGGCGACGCTGATGAGCCGGGCATAAGACAAGGGATCGGACACATAGGGCGACCTTTGACTGGCGGCGAAGATCTCGCCCGGATTCGCCGGTTGCCGCTACTGCGCGACGGGCAAGGAACGAAATGCCCTCGGCTTGATTGGAAGTGAGCCATCATGGTACCACGCAACGGCATCATTTCCTGTGCTGATGGCCGGCGATACCAGATCTGAGAGGTCACGTGACTGCACCAAATCCTGCCGCCGGCAAACCCATCGATCCCGCCCAGCTTGCCAATGTGCCGCGGCTGGTCACGGCCTATTTTGCCGGCAAGCCCGATGCCGGCGATCCCACCCAGCGGGTTGCGTTCGGCACCTCGGGCCATCGCGGCTCGTCGTTGAAGAATTCGTTCAACGAGGACCACATCCTCGCCACCACGCAGGCGATCTGCGACTACCGCCGCGAGAAGGGGCTCACTGGGCCGCTGTTCATCGGCATCGATACCCATGCGCTGGCCGAGCCGGCGCTGGCCAGCGCGGTGGAAGTGTTCGCGGCGAACGGCGTCGAGATCATGATCGACGCGCAGGGCGGCTACACCCCGACGCCGGTGATCTCGCACGCGATCCTGAGTTACAACAACGGCCGCAGCACGGGCCTTGCCGACGGCGTCGTCATCACGCCGTCACACAACCCGCCGGAGGACGGCGGCTACAAGTACAATCCGCCGCATGGTGGCCCCGCCGACACCGACGTCACCGCCGTCGTCGAGAAGAACGCCAACCGCTATATCGAGGCCGGCCTCAAGGGCGTCGCGCGGATGCCGTATGATCGCGCGCGCAAGGCCGCGACCACGCACCTGCACGACTACATCACGCCTTATGTCGCCGATCTCGGCAACACCGTCGATCTCGCGCTGATCAAATCCGCCGGGGTCAGGATCGGCATCGATCCGCTCGGCGGCGCAGCGGTGCATTACTGGCACCCGATCATCGCGCGCTACGGCATCAACGCGTCAGTGGTCAACGAGGCGGTCGATCCGACCTTCCGCTTCATGACCGCGGACTGGGACGGCAAGATCCGGATGGACTGCTCGTCGCCTTATGCGATGGCGAGCCTGATCGGGATGCGCGACCGGTTCGACGTCGCCTTTGCCAACGACACCGACGCCGACCGGCACGGCATCGTGACCCGCTCGAACGGGCTGATGAACCCGAACCATTTCCTCGCCACCGCGATCGCTTATCTGTTCGCGCACCGGCCGCAATGGAGCGGGAGCGCAGCGATCGGCAAGACCATCGTGTCGAGCTCGATCATCGATCGCGTGGCCAAGAAGCTCGGCCGCAAGCTCGTGGAGACGCCGGTTGGCTTCAAATGGTTCGTCGAAGGGCTCGGCAGCGGCGGCTTCGGCTTCGCCGGCGAGGAAAGCGCCGGCGCATCGTTCCTCAAGCGCGACGGCTCGGCGTGGACCACCGACAAGGACGGCATCATCCTGGGCCTGCTGGCGGCGGAGATCATCGCCAAGACCGGCCGCGATCCCAGTGAATTGTTCAAGGAGCTGACCGCCGAGCTCGGCGTTCCCTATTATGAGCGCATTGATGTCGCGGCGACGCCGAAGCAGAAGAACGCGCTGAAGGCGCTCGGGCCCGAGCAGCTCAACATGACCGAGCTCGCCGGCGATCCCGTGCGCGCGGTCAGGACCAAGGCGCCGGGCAACGATCAGCCGTTTGGCGGCATCAAGGTCGAGAGCGAGGCCGGCTGGTTTGCCGCGCGTCCCTCCGGCACCGAGGATGTCTACAAGATCTACGCCGAAAGCTTCCGCGGACCGGATCATCTGAAAAAGATCCAGGGCGACGCGCAGGCGGCGATCGCCAAGGTGTTCTGAGAGGGCGGGGCCGGGCGGAATTCATGCGCGTATTGTTGACCGGCTCCTCCGGCTGGCTCGGCCGTTTCCTCGCGCCGCGGCTTCGACAAGTGGGCCATGACGTGACTGGCCTCGACGTCGTCGCGGGCGAGGCGACCAATGTGGTCGGCTCGGTCGCCGACCGGTCGGTGGTCGATCGGGTGTTCGGTGATCACGGCATCGAGGCCGTGATCCATGGCGGCGCGCTGCACAAGCCTGATATCGCGCGGTTCGCGCCGCAGGCCTTTGTCGACGTCAATGTGTCAGGCACGCTCAATCTCTTGCGGGCTGCGGCCGCCGCCCGCCATGACCGCTTCGTCTTCACCTCGACGACCTCGCTGATGATCTCGCAGGCGATCCGCGATGAGGAAGGCCATGCGGCGGTGTGGCTCGACGAGGCGACAGGGCCGCTCGAGCCGCGCAACATCTACGGAGTGACGAAACTCGCTGCCGAAGGGCTGTGCCGGCTGTACAGCCGCGAGCATGGGCTGAACTGCGCGGTGCTGCGCACCAGCCGTTTCTTCCCCGAGGACGACGACACCATCCGCGACATCCATGGCGAGAACCTGAAGGCGGTCGAGCTGCTGTATCGCCGCCTGACGGTCGAGGATGCCGCCGATGCCCATGTCGTGGCGCTGGAGAATATCCGCGGCTTCGAAGTGTTTGTGATCAGCGCGCCGACGCCGTTTGCGCGCAGCGATGTTGCGGCCCTGAAGACGGACGCGGCCGGCGTGATCGCGCGCCATTTCCCCGATGCGCCGGCGCTGTTCGCGCGGCGCGGCTGGCATTTGCCGAAATCGATCGGCCGGATCTACGACGCGGGCAAGGCCGAACGGCTGCTCGGTTTCCGCGCGGTAACCGACTTTGCAGCGGTGCTCGGCGCCCTGCGCAGCGGCGAGCCGCTTCCCTTTGCGCACGATCCCGATTATGTCTCGCCGTCAACGAGGCTCGCAAATGGCTGATTTCCACGGCGTCTTTCCTTACCTGGTGTCTCCGGTCGATCCCGCCGGCCATGTCCGCACCGAGGTGCTGGGCCGGCTCTGCGACGATCTGGTCAAGGCCGGTGTCCACGGGTTGACGCCGCTCGGCTCGACCGGCGAATTCGCCTATCTCAACAATGCGCAGCGCATGCAGGTGGTGGCGACCACGATCGAGGCCGCGCAGGGCCGCGTGCCTGTTGTGGCCGGTGTCGCCTCGACGGCGACGGCCGATGCGGTGGCGCAGGCCAAGGCTTATCAGAAGCGCGGTGCGGCCGGCATTCTCGCGATCATGGAGGCGTATTTTCCGCTCAGTGACGCCCAGGTGGAATCCTATTTCCGGGCCATCGCCGACGCCGTCGACATTCCGGTCGTGATCTACACCAACCCGAATTTCCAGCGCTCCGACCTCACGCTCGACGTGATCGCACGCCTCGCCGAACATCCGCGGATTGGCTACATCAAGGACGCCTCGACCAACACCGGCCGGCTGCTGTCGATCATGAACCGCTGCGGCGACAGCCTGAAAGTGTTCTCGGCCTCAGCCCATATTCCGGCCACCGTGATGCTGATCGGCGGCCATGGCTGGATGGCGGGCCCGGCCTGTATCATCCCGCGGCAGAGCGTCGAGCTCTACAATCTGTGCCGCCGCGCCCGCTGGGACGAGGCAATGGCCCTGCAGCGAAAGCTCTGGCGCATCAACGAGGCGTTCGCCCGCTTCAACCTCGCCGCCTGCATCAAGGCCGGGCTTTCGAGCCAGGGCTACGATGTCGGCGACCCCGTGCCGCCACAAGCGCCGCTCACCGCCGAGCAGCGTAAGGTGGTCGAGACCGCGTTGCGCGATCTCGGTTGAAGCTGGCTTGCGCGTTGCAAGTGCTCTCACCACGTCGTCATTCTCGGTGCGCAATTGCGCACTTGGGGGCGAGGCGAAGCCTCGAGCCCGGAATCCATAACCACGATCGGGAGTATGGATTCCGGGCTCGCGCCAAGGCGCGCCCCGGAATGACAGCCAGTTGTCTCGCGCCCAAAATCCGTTAAAACCCGCCGAAATTTCTGAAATCAAGGACCCTCCGATGAACATTCTTCCCGGCAATATGCGTTTTGGTGCGGGCCAGCCGGTCAAGCGTCTGGAAGACCAGCGGCTGCTCACCGGGAAGGGGCATTTCATCGACGACAAGCCGCAGGACGGCGCGCTCTGGCTGCACGTGCTGCGCTCGCCGCATGCCCATGCCAACATCAAGTCGATTGACGCCAAGGCGGCGCTCGAGATGCCCGGTGTCAAGGCGGTCTATACCGGCGCCGACCTCGTGAAGGACGATATCGGCACGCTGCCGACGCTCGCGATCTTCAAGCGGCCCGATGGCTCGCCGATGACCGTGCCACCGCGGCGCCTGCTGGCGCATGAGGTGGTGCGCTACGCCGGCGAGGGTGTCGCGGCTGTGGTCGCGACCTCGCGCGTGCTGGCGCAGACCGCGGCCGAGGCGATCGAGGTCGATTACGAGGTGCTGCCTTCGGTGGTCGATCCGGTCGAGGCGATCAAGCCGGGCGCGCCGGCGGTCTGGCCGGAGGCGCCCGACAACATCGTGGCCGCGATGAGCTATGGCGACGCCGCCAAGGTCGAGGCGGCCTTTGCCAGTGCCGCGCACAAGGTGTCGCTCGATCTGGTCAGCCAGCGCCTGGTGCCGTCGGCGATGGAGCCACGCTCGACCATTGCCGAGATCGAGAAGAAGACCGGCCGGCTGATTCTCCATGTGCAGTCGCAGACCCCGGGCTCGACCCGTGATCTCCTGGCGGAATCGATCCTGAAGCGGCCGAAGGACAGCGTGCGCGTGCTGGTCGGCGATATCGGCGGCGGCTTCGGCCAGAAAACCAGCCTCTATCCCGAAGACGGCATCGTCGCCTATGCCGCGACCAAGCTGAACGAGAAGATCCGCTGGCGCGGCGACCGCACCGACGAGTTCGTCGGCGGCACCCACGGCCGCGACCTGACCTCGACCGGCGAGTTCGCGCTCGATGCCAAGGGCCGCGTGCTGGCCTACCGCGTGCGTTCGATCGGCGGCACCGGCGCGTACTCGTCGGGCACCGCCAACATCATTCCGCTGGTGCTCGGCCCGTTCGTGCAGACCGGCGTCTACGATCTGCCGCTGGTGCATTTCGAGGTGAAGTCTGTCATGACCAACACCGCGCCGGTCGGTGCCTATCGCGGCGCCGGCAGGCCCGAGGCGGTGTTCATCGTCGAGCGGCTGTTCGATGCCGCCGCACGCCAGATCGGCATGGACCCGCGCACCATCCGCAAGGTCAACTACATCAAGCCGGCGCAACTGCCCTACACCAACGCGGTCGGGCAGGTGTATGACTCCGGCGCATTCGCCCACATGCTGGAGCGCGCGTCCGACTTGGCCGACTGGAACGGCTTTGCCGCGCGCAAGAAGGCGGCGAAGAAGAAGGGCCTGCTCTATGGCCGCGGTCTGACCAGCTACATCGAATGGACCGGTGGCCGCGCCCACACCGAAAACGTCTCGCTGCATGCGACCGCGGAAGGCCGCGTCATCCTGCATTCCGGCACCATGGCGATGGGGCAGGGCCTCGCCACCACCTACACCCAGATGATCGCCGATACGCTCGGCATTGCCATGGACAAGATCGACGTCATCCAGGGCGACACGGATCTTGCCACCGGCTTCGGCAGCGTCGGCTCGCGCTCGCTGTTCGTCGGCGGCACCGCGGTTGCGGTCTCCACCAACGACATGATCAACAAGGCGCGCGACAAGGCCTCCCATTTGCTCGAAGCCTCCGTCGGCGACATCGAGTATCGCGACGGCTTCCTCACCGTGGTCGGCACCGACAGGCGCATCAGCCTGTTCGAGATCGCAAAGAAGGAAACCGGCGCAAAGCTCTCGGTCGAGAGCGAGGGCAATGTCGACGGCCCGAGCTGGCCGAACGGCACCCATATCTGCGAGGTCGAGATCGATCCCGAGACCGGCGTCACGCGGGTGGTGCGCTACACCACGGTCGACGACGTCGGCGTCGCGGTCAATCCGATGCTGGTGACGGGGCAGGTGCATGGCGGCGTCGTCCAGGGCATCGGCCAGGCCCTGTACGAAGGCGTGGCCTACAGCGAGGAAGGTCAGCTTCTGACCGCAAGCTATCAGGACTATTGCATCCCGCGCGCCTCGGACGTTCCGCCGATCACGGTGACGCTCGATCCCTCCGCGCCGTGCAAGACCAATCCGCTCGGCGCCAAGGGTTGCGGCGAGTCGGGCGCGATCGGCGGGCCGCCCTGCATCACCAACGGCGTGATGGATGCGCTGAGCGAGGTCGGCATCACCCAGCTCAACACGCCACTGACGCCGGTCAAGATCTGGCAGGCGATCCAGGACGCGAAGGCGGGGACTTGAGCACGCCGATGCCTTCACCCTCCCCTGGAGGGGGAGGGTCGTCACGCATCGTCAGATGCGTGACGGGGTGGGGTGATCTCTCAACTGAGGCAGTGCTCGCGAGGAGGGACTTTCACCCCACCCCGCCGCTCCTTTCAGTCGCGTCGACCCTCCCCCTCCAGGGGAGGGTAGGGGAATGGCGAATTCGCCCAAAGGCGGTCTACAGCCCCAGCACCATCTTCGCGATGATGTCGCGCTGGATCTCCGACGATCCGCCGAAAATCGTATACGCCCGCCCGTTGAGATATTCGGGCACCACCGGCAGCAGTTCCTCCGGGATCGCCGGCTCGTGGTTGAGCCGGTAGAACGGTCGCGCCGGCTCGACGGCGAGGCCGTCCTGGCCGATCACATCGACGCCGAGCCGGGTCACCGCCTGGCGGATCTCGCTGACGCGAAGTTTGATCAGCGACGACACCGCGCCGGGATTCTGCCCGGTCTGCAGCGCCGACAGCACCCGCAGTTCAGTCATCTCGAGCGCATCGATATCGACCTCGACCTCCGACATCCGCATCGCGATATCGGGGTCCTCGATCGCGCGGCCGGTGACTTCGGAGCCTGCGAGATCGGAGATCGTCTTCAGCGCCTCGCGCAGCTTGGCGGACGCGATGCCGGAGCCGCGCTCGAATTCGAGCAGATACTTACCGTAGGTCCAGCCCTTGCCTTCCTCGCCGACGCGGTTGGCAATGGGCACGCGCACGTCGTCGAAGAACACTTGATTGACCTCGTGGTCGCCGCCGATGGTCAGAATCGGGCGCGTGGTGATGCCAGGCGTCTTCATGTCGATCAGGATGAAGCTGATGCCGTCCTGCTGCCGCTCGCCATCATTGGTGCGAACCAGCGCGAACATGCGGTTGGCGTGATGCGCATGCGTGGTCCAGATCTTGGTGCCGTTGATGACGTAGTCGTCGCCGTCGCGCGCCGCGCGGGTCTTCAGCGACGAAAGATCGGAGCCCGAACCCGGCTCGGAATAGCCTTGGCACCAGTAGTCCTCACCCGAGAGGATTCGCGGCAGGTAGAAGTTCTTCTGCTCGGGCGAGCCGAAGCCGATGATGACGGGGCCGACCATCTTGACGCCCATCACGTTGACATTCGGCACGCCGGCGCGGGCGCATTCGGCCTCGAAGATCCAGCGCTGCGCCGGCGTCCAGTCCGGCCCGCCATGGTCGACCGGCCAGCCCGGCGCGCCCCAGCCTTTCCGGTGCAGCGCGCGCTGCCAGGCCATGCCGATGTCGGGATCGGAGAACACCGACGGCGTCAGCGCGGTGGCGCGCTTCATTTCCGGCGTCAGGCTCTCGGCGATGTAGTCGCGGACTTCCTTTTCGAAAGCGCGTTCCTCGGCGCTGAAGGTGAGATCCATGGTGCACTCTCCGTTAGGCGTGGGCGCGGCCGCTTAAGGCGGCGTGGCGGCGATAATGATGGGCACTGCCGCCGAACAGCGTGTCGAAGGCAAGCAGCCGCTTGAAATAGGCGCCGATGTCGAGTTCTTCCGTGACGCCCATGGCGCCGTGCAGCTGGACTGCCTGCTCGGCGACGAAGCGCGCGCATTTGCCGATCTTCGCCTTGGCGCCGGATGCGGCACGGCTGCGGGCGACCGGTTCGGCATTGGCCATCAGCGCGGCGCGCAGCGCCATCGAGCGCGCCTCGTCGACCTGCATCGCCACGTCGGCGAGGCGGTGGCGGATCACTTGATTGGCCGACAGCGGCCGGCCGAACTGCTTGCGAATTTTTGTGTATTCGAGCGTGGTGTCGAGCAGCGTCTGCATGATGCCGACCGCCTCGGCGCCGAGCGCGGCCATCGCGCGGTCGACCACGGTCTCGATCGCGGGCAGCGCATCCCGGCCGTCGCCGAGCAGCGCGTCGGCGGGCAATTGCACATCCCTGAGATCGAGATTGCAGCCGCGCCCGCCACCGAGCCGCGCGTAGTCGCGCAGAGCGAGGCCGGGTGTTCCAGCCGGCACCAGGAACAGGCCGAGCTTGCCGGATGCGCCATTGGCATTGGCGACGCGGGCGGAGACAATGATCTGGTTGGCCGATGCGCCGTCGAGCACCGCGATCTTGCTGCCGCTCAAAAGCCAGCCGCCGGCAGTTTTCGTCGCTGTCGTGTCGACATGGCCGAGGTCGAACCGCGCGGCGCGCTCCGAATGCGCAAAGGCGAGCGTGAGCGCGCCCTCGGCGACCTTGGGCAGGATCGCCTGCTGCTGCGCCTCGGTGCCGCATTCGGCGACCAGCGCGGCGCCGATCACGACGGTGGAAAGGAACGGCTCGGACACCAGGCCGCGCCCGAACGCTTCCATCAGTAGTCCGATCTCGATCGCGCCGCCGCCGAGCCCGCCATGGGCTTCGCTGATCGGCAGCGCCAGCCAGCCGAGCTCGGCGAACTGCTTCCAGATCGCGGGCGAATAGCCCAGCGCATCGTTCGCCGTCTTCTTGCGATGCTCTGATGTGAAGGTCCCCGCCACGAAGCGGTCGGCACTGTCGCGCAGCAGGCGCTGCTCGTCGCTGAGGGTCAGGTCCATCTGGGTCTACTTCACGTTGGCGGTTTTTCTGACGGAGGGGTGCAGACCCGCGGGGTCCACCACCATTCCGAATTCCTGCAGATTGTGCGCGTGGCAGAGCTGATGCAGCGCGAACGCCTGATCGATCGCAGCAGGCTGCCCCATGATGTCGATCGAGCGGTTCACCGCCTCCTTGGACAGCTTCAGCGCGAACGCGGGTTTTGCTGCGATGCGCCGCGCGAGCGCCAGCGTGAAAGAGGAGAGATCGCCGCGCGGCACCACGTGATTGACCATGCCGAGGCGATGCGCCTCGTCGGCGCTCCAGACGTCGGCGGTGAACAGCATCTCCTTGGCTTTGCGCGCACCGAGTTCCCAAGGATGCACGAACCACTCGACGCCGCAGACGCCCATCGTCACCACGGGATCGCAGAACTCGGCATCGCTGCTCGCGACGATCAGGTCGCAGGCCCAGGCCAGCATCAGCCCGCCGGCGATGCACTTGCCGTGCACCTCCGCGATCGTCGGCTTGGCGAGATTGCGCCAGCGCCGTGTGATCTGCAGGTAGATCTCCTGCTCGCGTGCGAAGCGGCCATGCGCGTTGGGTTCGGCGAAGCCGCCCCAATTTCCGACTGGCGGGAAATCGACGCCGGCCTGGTTCTTGGCCCCAGGCCTGAGATCATGACCGGCCGAGAAATGCGGGCCGTTGCCGGCGAGGATGATGACCTTGATTGCGTCGTCCTGCACCGCCTGGTCGAAGGCGGTGTTGAGGTCGTAGGTCATCTGCAGGTTCTGGGCGTTGCGCGCTTCAGGCCGATTCATCACGATCCGCGCAATCGCAGGATCAGGCCGCTCGACAACAATCGTCTCGAATTGTTCAGACGCCAATGGATCCTCCCAGGATCGATTTTTCGCCATGATGAACAGCGCAAGGAGGGATAGGCAAGGGCCATCATCGGCAAAACCGGCCGCGAATCCCGCCACGCGGGATTGTCGGGCGAAAATCTGTTACCGTGATGCGAGAATCCACCGGGAGGACCATCTTCATGCGCAAGCTTTGGACCGTGCTGGCAGCGCTGGCGACATTGAGCCTGACCAACTGCGGCTACAACGCGATCCAGACCAATGACGAGACGGTCAAGTCGAGCTGGTCGGAAGTGGTGAACCAGTACCAGCGGCGCGCCGATCTGGTGCCGAACCTGGTCAATTCGGTGAAGGGCTTTGCGCAGCAGGAGAAGGACGTGCTGCTCGGCGTCACCAACGCGCGCGCCAAGGTCGGCAGCATCCAGGCGACGCCCGAGGTGCTCAACGATCCGGCCGCGTTCCAGAAGTTCACGCAGGCGCAGGGTGAGCTCACCAGCGCGCTGTCGCGGCTCCTGGTCGTGACGGAGAACTACCCGCAGCTGAAATCGGATGCACTGTTCCGCGACCTGATGGCCCAGCTCGAAGGCACCGAGAACCGCATCACCGTGGCGCGCAACCGCTACATCAAGGCGGTGCAGGACTATAATGTCGGCATCCGCACCTTCCCGAACAATCTGACTGCGATGGCGTTCGGCTACAAGGAGAAGCCCAACTTCTCGGTCGAAAACGAGAAGGAGATTTCGACCGCTCCGAAGGTCGATTTCAATCCGGCGCCCGCGCCCGCGCCGTCGAAATAGCGCCGGCG
Source organism: Bradyrhizobium sp. B120 (assembly GCF_049075665.1). Classification (NCBI taxonomy): domain Bacteria; kingdom Pseudomonadati; phylum Pseudomonadota; class Alphaproteobacteria; order Hyphomicrobiales; family Nitrobacteraceae; genus Bradyrhizobium; species Bradyrhizobium sp. B120. The sequence continues at coordinate 1,674,412 of NZ_CP185242.1, forward strand.
TGCCCACCAACGCGATGACCGCCGCCCGCGTCTTCCTGCTGGCCTTCCTGCTGGGCTTCGTGTGCCCGGCGTGGGCCGAGGTCGCGGTCCCTCAGCTCACCGGCCGCATCGTCGATCAGACCGGGACGCTGTCGGCGAGCGACGTTGCGTCGCTGAACGACAGGCTGAAGGATCTGGAGGCCCGCAAGGGCAGCCAGATCGCGGTCCTGATCGTGCCGACGACGGCTGAGGAAACGATCGAGCAGTTCTCGATCCGCGTGGCCGAGGCCTGGAAGATCGGGCGCAAGAAGGTCGATGACGGCGCGCTGCTCGTCGTCGCCAAGAACGATCGGCATTTGCGCATCGAGGTCGGCTACGGCCTCGAAGGCGTGCTGAGCGATGTCGTCACCCATCGCATCATCGACGAGGACATCACGCCGAAATTCAAGGCCGGCGATTTCGCCGGCGGCATTTCGGCCGGCGTCGACCGCATGATCCGCCTGATCAATGGCGAGCATCTGCCGGCGCCGGAGCCCGAGCATTGGCAGGGCCCCAATCTCGTCGATCTCGCCAATCCGGTGACGATCTTTGTCGTCATCATCGTGGCGAGCGTGCTGCGTGCGATGCTGGGGCGGCTGTTGGGCTCGGCCGCGACCGGCGGCATCGTCGGTGTCTTCATCTGGATGGTAGCCGGCTCGCTCGCCACTGCCTTGGTGGTCGGGCTGTTCGCTGCAATTGCGGCGCTGATCTTCGGCGGATTGAATTTTGGCGGTCCGGCGGCCGGCTCGGGACCATACCGGCGCGGCGGCGGCTATTCCGGAGGGTGGTCCGGCGGCGGGGGCTGGAGCAGCGGCTCAAGCTCGAGCGACAGCGGCGGCTTCAGCGGCGGAGGCGGCAGCTTCGGCGGCGGCGGCGCTTCGGGGAGCTGGTAGGCACATGGGCATCAAGCGCATCGGCAAGCATCTGCTCGAGCATCGCTGGCGCGTGCGGCGCGAGTTTCCGCCGCGCGTGCTCGACGCGATCGAGCGGGCGATCAAGGCCGGCGAGGCCACGCATTCGGGCCAGATCCGTTTCGTCGTCGAGGGTGCGCTCGACGGCGTGCCGCTGTTCCGCGATCAGCCGGCGCGGGAGCGGGCGCTTGACGTGTTCGCGCACTTGCGGATTTGGGACACCCATCACAACAACGGCGTCCTGATTTATCTTTTGCTCGCCGACCGTGACGTCGAGATCGTCGCCGATCGTGGCATCGATGCGAAGGTCGGCCGCGCCGGCTGGGAAGCGATCTGTCGCGCGATGGAAATCGACTTTCGGGCAGGCCGGTTCGAGCAGGGCGTGATCAAGGGGATCCAGGCGGTGTCGCGGGAACTGGCGCAGCATTTCCCGCATGTCGCCGGAGGCCCGAACGAGCTGCCGGATAAGCCGGTGGTGATTTAGGGCGACCAACGATTTGGTCCGATGCTCTCATCCTCCCCTGGAGGGGGAAGATCGACGCGAATGCAATGAGCGGCGAGGTGGCGTGAAGGTCTCTCCGCGTGAACCCTGCCCGAGTGGAGAGATCACCCCACCTCGGTTCGCATTGCGCTGCGCTTCATGCGAACCGATCCTCCCCCTCCAGGGGAGGATAAGAACACAGCGCTTACGCCTTCACCGACGGCCGCGCGCCGACGCGGTTGAACCAGGCGACGATGTTGGCGTTCGACTGGTCGAGCGGCTGGCCGACCTGGTTGCCGAAATCGAGCCAGCAATAGAGCAGCATGTCGGCCAGCGTGAAGCGCTTGCCGCAGATGTAGTCGCGGCCGTCGGCCATCTGGCTATCAAGCCATTTGATGCGGTTGGCGGCGATCATCTTCAGCCCGGGCGAGGCCTCGGGCGCGACCGGAATGCGCTTCTCGAAGAATTTCAGCGCCTCGCCGAAGCGATAGCCGTTGGCGAGCGGCTCGGCGATGTTGAGATCGACGCGGCGCGTCCACATCCGGCACTCCGCGCGCTCTTCCGGCGTGCTGCCGATCATCGCGGGCGAGGGATGCTTCTCCTCGAGATATTCGCAGATCGCCGTGATCTCCGAGAGGTAGTTGCCGCAGTCGAGCTCGAGCGCCGGCATCTGGCCGTGCGGATTGCGCTTCAGATGCGCTTCCTCGCGGTTCTCGCCCTTGCGCAGGTCGACGGTCTCTTTGGGGATCTCGATGCCCTTCTCCGCCATGAACATGCGCACGATGCGCGGATTGGGTCCGATCGAGTCGTAAAGCTTCATGGTCCTCGCTCCCTGTTCTTCAGCGTTATTCTTGCCGCTGTTGAACAGGCCACGCGCGGATTTGTCAAATGAAGCATCACATGTGCGGTCGCGCACGCGGAGGTCATTGCGCCGGTTGAGGTGCGATTCCCGGCACGGACGGTCGCGCGCGATAGACCGCCAGACCCACGAGACCCACTGCCGCGGCGAACAGGATGTAGTAGACCGGCGCAGCCTTGTCGCCCGTTGCCTGGACCAGCCAGGTGTTGATGAACGGCGCCAGCCCGCCGAACAGCATCACGGCCAGATTGTACATCAGCGATGCGCCGGTGGAGCGCACGCCGACGGGAAATATCTCCGTCATGAAGGCCGGCATCGGCCCGGCCAGGGCTCCGAGCAGCACCGCGACGATCTGCAACTGCCAGAGGTTCGCGGTGGTCGGGGCGGCGACGAGCCGCTGCAAGATCACATAGAACAGCAGGCTGTAGACGATCAGCGCCGGAACGAGCACCGCGCGACGACCGATCCGGTCGGAGAGCGCGCCGCAGGCCACCGCCACCGCCGCATTGACGAGGCTGACGACGAGCAGGCCGAGCTGTGCATTCAGGAGCGGCAGCTTCAGCTCGGCGACCGCATAGGTCGGCAGAAAGATCGCATTGACATAGTTGATCGCCGTACCGGCCGCGATCAGGCAAAATGAGGCAATCAACTCGCGCGGATGTTCGGAGAACAATTGGCCGAGCGTGGTCTGCCGGCTCGGCTGCGCCGTCGCAGCCTTCTCGGCGAGATACGCCTGGAATTCAGGCGACTCGTCGCACCTTTGGCGCAGATACCATCCGGTCGGTCCGATCAGAATGCCGAGGATGAACGGCATGCGCCAACCCCAGCTCGCGAAAGCGTCGGGCGACAGGCCGAGATTGAGACCGATCGCCATCGCGGCACCGAGGCCAAACGCCAGCGATTGCGACACCATCTGAAACGAGCCGTAGAAGCCGCGCCGGCCGGGCGGCGCGAATTCGATCAGCATCGCGCTGGCGCTGCCGAACTCGCCGCCGGCGGAAAAACCCTGGATCAGCCGCGCCAGCAGCAATAGCAGGGGCGCCGCGATCCCGATCGCGCCATAGGTCGGCAGCAGGCCGAGCAGGCCGGTGCCGACAGCCATCAGCGATATCATCACGACCAGCGCCTTCTTGCGGCCGTGCTTGTCGGCATAGAGCCCGAACACCAGGCCACCCAACGGCCGCGCTGCAAAGGCGATCCCGAATGTCGCGAAGGTCAGCAGCAGCGAGGAATGCGGATTGTCCGCCGGAAAGAACAGCTTGCTCAGGATGCCGGCGAACAGGCCAAAAACGGTGAAGTCGAACCATTCCAGCGCATTGCCGATCGTGGAGGAGATCACCACCCGGCGGCGCATCTGCGCCATCGTGTCAGCCTGCATTCATTTCGTCTCCCCGCTGTCGGCAACGGCTTGCACCGCCGAGCCCATGATTTTTTGTCGTTGAGCCGATCCTAATGCAAAGTCATGGCAGGCCACAACGGGCGGCTTGCCGGGGTCGGGCGTCAATCGTCGAGCTTGTTGAGGTCGCGCACCGACTGCATGATCGGCTCGAAATTCGACCGCGCGTCGAGCGCGTCAAACAATTGCGCGGTGTCCTCGAGCAGGGCATGCGAGCGTTGCAGCGCGATCCGCACGTCGTCCTGCGGCGTGTCAGACAGCCGGCCATGACCCGACAGCAGGATCTTCGAGTTGAGGCCCTTCAGCCGCTCCAGCGACTGGATGTAGTCGGCGATCGAGCCGGAGCCGAACACGCCGCCCATCACGCCGCCGGGCATCAGCGTGTCGGCGGCGAACAACAGCCCCTTGTCCTGATCGAACAGCGAGATGCAGGCCGAGGTATGGCCCGGCGTGTACATCACGTTGAGGCGGAAATTGCCGAGGTCGATCAAATTGCCTTCCTCGAGCCAGATGTCGATGTCGATCGGCACGTTCGGTTCATTGAACATCTTGCGCAGCATCGAGAAGTCGTCGCGCAGCATGATCTTGTTGGCGGCGAGCCGGTGCGCGGCGATGTAGGCGCTGCCGTGGAAATGATAGGCCGCACCGATATGATCGAGATGTTCGTGGCTCAGCACCACCATGTCGATCATCGCGGGCGTGATGCCGAGATGATTCAGACAGGCGATCAGCGATGGATAGTTGGTCGACAGCCCGACGTCGATCATAATGGTCCGCTTGCTGCCGCGCACGAGATAGGCATTCGCCGCGCGGTTCTTGAAGCGGATCTGGTAGACGTCGTCGGCCGCCTGGATCAGCGTGGCGACGTCGGCCTCGAACAGCGTCTTGAACGGGCTTGGCTTGCGCTCGCTCATGGGGTGGCCGCCGTCCGGTAAGTGACGGCGTTGGACGCGCGCAGGCGTTTCGAGAGCGCGTCCATCACCATCAGCGCGAAGGCCGGCTGCTGGCTGACCAGATAGACGAAGCGAGCGTGGTTGATCCGCATCACCCGCGTCGCGGGTGCCGAGGCGATCGCGGTTGCCGAGCGCGCCGAGCCGTCGATCACGGCCATCTCGCCGAAGAACTCGCCCTTGCCGAGGCTGACGATGACCGTCTTGCGTCCGCCATCGATCTTGGCGATGTCGACGGTGCCGCCGAGCACGACAAACAGCTCGCGGCCGGTCGAGCCTTCCTCAAAAATGACGTCATCGACATCAAATTCATTGATGCATTTCTCGATCGTCATGGCGCTCTCCTGCCTTCTGGCTGGAAGACGGCGGTATGTTAGTCGGGAAAACGCCGCGCGCAAACGGAGCTGACGCAGATTGCCGCATGGCAACATCGCCTAAATCCGGCCCGGAAAACTCCCTAAAATTTAGGTAATGGCGGAGCGGGGTAACCATTTCGCAAGCAATAAAAGTTACCGAATTGTCAACCCAGTCTGGAGACTTTGAACGTGAGTGAGCAGCAGAGCGAGCCGGTCAGCGGTCAAGCCGGCGCCGAGACGGCGGCGAAGAGCGAGCCCGTGATGGCCGCGGCCGGTGTCGAGGCCGTCCGGCTTGCGCCCGAGCAGGAAGAGACGTCGCCAAAGGCCGACGCGCCCAGGATGGACGCGCCGAAGGTTGAATCCCCGAAGATTGAGCCGTCCCGGCTGGATCCCATGATTGAGGCCAAGATCGACGCCAAGATCAATGCGAAGATCGAGCCGACCAACATGGACGTGCCCAAGGTCGAGACCGGCAAGCGTGAAGAGCCGCGTTTCCCGGGCAAGCTGATGATCATGGCGCCCGGTGACCGGACCTGGGACCACGAGGCATCCGCCTCCAAGCCGGGCGCCGAGCAGGGCGCCAAGACAGCAGGCAAACCGGCCGGCACGCGCCGGTTCGGGGCCATGGCCGCCGTAATTGCGCTGGCGACCGTGGCAGGGGCCATCGGTGGCGCGCTCGCGACCGCCGGGCTTGGCCATCTCGCCGCCCCCGCCGCTGCCTCCGTCAGGGATGTGGCTGCCCAGGATGCTGCCAAGGACGCCGCCGCCAAGGAAGCGGCCGACGCCGCGCTCGCCCGGCTCGAATCAGAGATCGCCGCGCTGAAGGCCAATGTGGAGCAGACGGCCAAGGCCGGCCAGGCCCAGTTCAGCAAGGCCAGCGACCGGATCGAGAAGGTCGAGAGGGCCCAGGCCGAGCCGATTGCCAAGCTCAACAAGCTCAGCGAGACCGTCGACAAGCTCCGCGCCCCGCAGACGACCGTCGCCGCCGCGACGCCGGCCCGCGAGGTGACCGGCTCGATCCCGCCGGCGACTGCCGCGGCAGCACCTGCGGCCCCCAGGCCCGAGGTCGGCCGCATGCCGGTGGTCGACGGCTGGGCGCTGCGCGACGTCGGCAATGGCGGCGCGCTGATCGAGGGCCGCGGCGGCATCTACGAGGTTTATGCCGGCGATCCCGTCCCCGGCCTCGGCCGCGTCGACGCGATCCGCAAGCAGGACGGCCGTTGGGTGGTCGTCACCAGCAAGGGCCTGATCGTCTCCCGCTGATCGGCCAAACACGACAACAGCAAGGCGCTTCACCGCGATGTGAAGCGCCTTTTTTCTTGAATAGGGTTTGCCGTGCGGTGTTAGTGGGGCATGAGCCGCGCGCTGAAATGCCTCCTGGTGATGTCCGTTCTGCTCGGTGGCGCCGTGCCTGCGCGTGCCGCGGAGGATCGCGCGCTCGAACGCGGTGCGGCGGTGATCGATCCCGCGATCCTGCGCGAGCTCGATCATGGCCGCCTCAGTCTCGGCCGGATGCTCGCGCCGGAGCGTTCCGCCGACACGCCGCTGTCGAACCGCGAGCTGTTCGGATTGCCTGCGATGGTGCCGGTGCGCGAGGCGCTCGATCGCGAGTTCGATCGCTATGTCGGAAAGCACAAGGAAAGCCTGCCGAACGAGAGCATCGGTGTCGGCGACGGCTTTGCCTTTCAGCTGTTCGACCGCGCGCTGTTTGAATCCCCTGACGTTCGCTTCGTGCTCGCAGGCATCGTTAATCGCATGGACCGCGCCTATGTGGCGCCGAAAGATTGCGGCGAGATCCGGCTGATCTATCGGCTGACCCGCACCGACGTGCCGCTGATCGGCGAGAACGCGGTGTCGCAGCGGCTGCCGATGACGCTGAACCTGGTGCTGAAGGCGAAGGGCGACGGCAACGAGCCGTCGCTCAGCTGCCGCGAGCTCGCGCGACGCTGGCTCGCGACCGGCAGCGCGCCGCCGGCGATGGAGAAACTGTTTGGCAAGGACGGCCCGCTCGACCTGATCGATGCCCGGAATATCGATCGGATCGAGACCAATCTGCAGATCGCGCACGCGCCGAAATCCGCGGTGCGCGACTTCCGCACCGACTATCTCCTGAAAGTGTTCGACTATGACGGCGCGGCAAAACGCTTTGCCGAGGCGCCGCTGGAGAACCAGATCGACCGCGATCGCATTCTGGCCGACGAGGCGCTGAAGCGCGACTTCAAGACGTGGCTGCTCGATCCCAGGCATTTTGCCGAGCTCGATCGCGGCACCCTGCTGATCCCCGATCGCTTCCTCGCGAGCGGTGCGGTCGCGCCGACGCCGACTGGTTTTGATGTCAGCGACCTGGAGCCGGAGTTCGGGATGGTGCAGGGCGAGGGAACGGCCGGCAACGCGCTGTTCTCGGAAGGTGACGTGGTCGGCGCGTTGCAGAAGGCTGCGGCCGACGGAACGAAGCTGCAAAACATCCAGTCGCTGGCCGGCTTCGAGCGGCGCCTGAACGACGTCACCTGCGCCGGCTGCCACCAGACCCGCGGCATCGGCGGTTTTCATTTCCCGGGTGTCGACTGGATGGCGGCAAAACCGTCGAACTCCACCGTGGTGCCGGCCTCGCCGCATTTCTTCGGCGACCAACCTCGGCGCCGCGATATTCTGACCAGCTTCAGCGACGGCAAGGCGCCGGACTTCTCGCGCGGCTTCTCCAACCGGCCGCAACTGCGCGCCGGCGCCGAGCTTGCCGGCACCGAATACAGCGATGGCTGGGGCGCGCATTGCTATGTGCCGGGCACCAGGCCGGCCGAGACCGACCGCAGCTTTCGCGGCTGGACCTGCGCCGAAGGCCTCGCGTGCCAGGTCGCGGGGAAGACCTCCCGGATGGGGATGTGCTTCGTGAAGGGGCGGTAGCCCTGCGCCGGGATCCCTCGTCTCGCTCGCCGCGCTCGTGCGGAGGGAGGTGATCTGGGCAGATTGACAGTGGGCTTACCATTCGTGTTTCATCCGCACCAACAATGTCAGGGGATGGAAGCATGGACGAGGTCATCATCGTCGGTGCCGGTATCGGCGGGCTGACGCTCGGTCTCGCGTTGCATCAGGCCAACGTTCCCTGCCGCATCTTCGAGTCCGCCGGCGAAATCAGGCAGGTCGGCGTCGGCATCAACCTGCTGCCGCATGCGACCAAGGAACTTGCAGCGCTCGGGCTCGAGGACGCGCTTGCGAAGGTCGCGATCACGACCACCGACGCGACCTTCTTCAACCGTTTCGGCCAGTTGATCTACCAGGAGCCGCTCGGCCGCAGCGCCGGCTACGATCATCCGCAGTTCTCGATCCACCGCGGCGACCTGCAGATGGTGTTGCTGGACGCGTTCCGCGCCCGCGCGGGAGCAGATCGCATCGTCACCAATCGTCACTGCGTGGCTGTGGCCCAGGACGACGACGGCGTCACCGTGTCGTTCTCCGATGGTCCCGGCGGTAGCGACCGCTTCACCGCGCGTGGCCGCGTCGCCATCGCTTGCGACGGCATCAACTCGGCGCTGCGCAAGCAATTCTTCCCCGGCGAGGGCGAGCCACGCTATTCCGGCGTCAACATGTGGCGCGGCGTCACCCGCTGGCAGCCGATGCTGTCGGGCGCCAGCATGGTGCGCGCCGGCTGGCTGTCGCACGGCAAGATGGTGATCTATCCGATCCGTCCGGCCGGCGCCGACGGCCTGCAACTCGTCAACTGGGTCGCCGAGATCGAGACGCCGAACTATCGCAAGCGCGACTGGAATCGCACAGGCTCGCTCGACGATTTCATCTGGGCGTTTGCCGACTGGCATTTCGACTGGCTCGACGTGCCCGCCTTCATCCGGGCCGCCGATAGCGTGCTTGAGTTCCCGATGGTCGATCAGGATCCGTTGCCGCGCTGGAGCTTTGGCCGCGTCACCTTGCTGGGCGATGCCGCGCATCCGATGGTGCCGCGCGGCTCGAACGGCGCGGGACAGGCGATCCTCGACGCCCGGGCACTGACCACGGCGTTGCTCGCGCATGACGATCCCGTCGCGGCGCTTTCGGCCTATGAGGCGCAGCGGCTGGAAGCAACCACCCGCATCGTGCTGACCAACCGCACCAACCCGCCGGATGTGATCCTGCGCGAGGTGTTCCTGCGCACCGGAGACAAGCCGTTTCGTGTCATCGAGGACGTGATCAGCCGCGAGGAATTGGCCAGCCTGTCCGACGGCTACAAGCGGATCGCAGGCTATTCCAGGGAAGCGCTGCGCGGCTAGCCGGAAGCCTGCCGCGTTGGGTGCAATCTGCGGTAGGTTTGGAAAATTGACCGCTGACAACAGCCGCAGACAAAGCGGCAGCGCGGGGAGGGGACGGTCATGGTGGAGACGGAGGCAACCGACGTTGCCGACTATATCGACCGGCAGCCTGTCGGCGGCTTTCAGATCAGGCTGCTGCTGACCTGCGCCGCGGTGCTGTTCCTCGATGGCTTCGACACGCAGGCGATCGGCTATGTCGCGCCGGCGCTTGCCAAGAAGTGGAACCTGTCGCGCGCGGCGCTCGGGCCGGTCTTCAGCGCTGGCCTGTTCGGACTGATGATCGGCGCCCTGATCTTCGGACCGCTCGCCGATCGTATCGGGCGCAGGAAGATCATCATCTTCTCGACGCTCGCCTTCGGCATCGGCACGCTGGCGACGGCTTTCGTCAACGACGTCACCGCGCTCATGGTGATCCGCCTGCTCACTGGTTTCGGGCTTGGTGGCGCGATGCCGAATGCGGTGGCAATGACGTCCGAATTCAGCCCGCACCGCCGCCGTGCCACCATGGTGATGATCATGTTCTGCGGCTTCTCGGTCGGTGCGGCGCTTGGCGGCCTGCTCGCCGCGGCCCTGATCCCGCATTATGGCTGGCGTTCGGTGTTTGTCGTCGGCGGTGTCGCGCCGCTGCTGCTGGCGCCGTTCCTCGCGTGGCGGCTGCCCGAATCCGTGCGCTTTCTCGCGCTCAGCGGCCGCGCCCCTGCGCGCGTTGCCGAGCTGCTCGGCCGCATCAACCCGGACGCCGCGCGAGCCGTATCGGGTAGGCAGTTTGTCGTGCATGAGCCACGGCTCGAAGGCCTGCGGGTGCTGCATCTGTTCACCGACGGCAGGACGCTGCCGACGCTGTTGTTGTGGGTCGTGTTCTTCATGAGTCTGCTCGACCTCTATTTCCTGGCGAACTGGCTGCCGACCGTGCTCAACGATCTCGGCGCTTCCGTATCGGCGGCCGCCTTGATCGGCGCGATGCTCCAGGTCGGCGGCGTGGTCGGCACGTTTGCGCTCGGAAGCGTGGTCGACCGTTTTTCGTTCCGTGCGCTGGCGTTGGTCTATTTCGTCGCCGTGTTCGCGGTCGGTGCGATCGGCCAGCTCAGCCATTCGGTGGTGTTGGTCACGCTTGCGGTGTTCGTGGCCGGCTTCTGCATTGTCGGTGGCCAGATCGCCGCCAATGCGCTGGCCGCCAACTTCTACCCGACCGCGATGCGCGCCACCGGCATCGGCTGGGCGCTCGGCATCGGCCGAGTGGGCTCCATCATCGGTCCATTGATCGCCGGCGCGCTGATGAGCGCGAAATGGAGCACCGGGGAGCTGTTCATGACGGCGGCATCGGCCGCCCTGTGCGCGGCGCTGGCGGCGTTCACGCTCAGCCGGGCCGTCCGCCTTGGCGGTGATTCCGGCGCGAGCCGGGCGTCATCATTCGATGCTACGCTGCCTGCTGCGACCAGAACCTGAACAGCCCTTGAGCGGAGACCGGCCGATGAGTGCTCCCGAGCAGGACAAGCAGCGCAACCGCGAGATCGCGGCCAACGAGGCCGAGCGTCAGGCGGTGAGCGCCGTCCGCGTCAGCAGCTGGGCGATCGGGCTCGCGGTCATCATCGGCATCATCGTTGTCGCCGTCGTCTGGTCCTGGCTGAAGCGCTGATCCGCCATAGCGTTTTCAAGCGAAGTGGGCACCGGTTCGCGTGAGGACCACGCGTCAAGACTCAAGCGTAGTGCTTCCGGCGCGGGCCGGGCAGGTGCGCCGGCCCCGGATTTCGCTTCGCTGCATCCGGGCTACAGATGTCGTTGTGCGAAGCGATCGCGCGCAATGACGACCAGGTTCGACTTGGCTTACGCCACCGCGCCGGACGCGCGCAGCTTCTGGATCGTGGCTTCGTCGTAGCCGGCCTGGCGCAGGATCTCGTCGGAGTGCTCGCCGACCTCGGGCGGCTTGCGCGGCTGCACCTTCTTGGCGCCGTCGATGAAGATCGGGCTGTTGACGGTCAGCATGGTGTCGTTCTCGAAGCGCACCAGCACCTCGTTCTCGATCATCTGCTTGTCGTTCGGGATGTCGTCGAGGATGCCGACGACGCCGAACACCAGGCCGTTGCCGTCGAGGATCTTGCGCCATTCGGCGAGGTCCTTGCCGGCGAACACTTCGTCGAAAATCCTGATCAGCTCGACCGAGCGGGCGTGGCGGTCCGCCTTGGTGGCGAAGCGTGCGTCGGCGACGAGGTCCTCGCGGCCCATGCAGCGCGCCAGCGTCGGCCACTGCCGGTCCTCGTTGAGCAGCGACAGGATCAGCCAGCGGCCGTCCTTGCACTTGTAGTGGTTGGTGACGGCGTTGAGCGCCTCTTCGCGCGGCTTGCGCTTCTTGAACTTGGCGCCCACCAGCTTGGCCTGCGCCAGCACGCCGTTGGCCCAGATGCCGTTGGCCATCAGATTGGTCGAGACATGCGAACCCTTCCCGGTCTTCTCGCGCTGGAACAGCGCGGTGACGATCGCGCCGTAGAACGCCATCGCGCAGGGGTGATCGCCCATGCCGGCGACCGAGCGCGCTGGTGTGGTGTCCTCGTCGGCGCGCACCAGGTCCATCAGGCCGGAGCGGGCCCAATAGGCGTTGGAGTCGAAGCCGGGCTTGTTGGCCTCTTCGCCCTTCTCGCCATAGCCGGTGAAGGAGGCATAGATCAGCCGGTCGTTGAGATGGGCGAGATGATCGTGGGTGATGCCGAGCTTCTGGCGCACCTGCGGCGGCATGTTGGTGATGAACACGTCGGCCTCGGCGACGAGCTTGTAGAGCACCTCGCGCGCGTCAGGCTTGGTGAGGTCGAGCGCGAGGCTCTTCTTGTTGCGGGCTTCCAGCATCCACGCGAAATTGTGCTCGCTTGCGGGATAGCCGGGCAAATTGGGCAGATTGCGGTAGGGGTCGCCGGCGCCGGGCGGCTCGATCTTGATGACGTCGGCGCCGAAGTCGGACAGCACGGTGGCGGCCGCGGGCGCCGCGATGAAGCTCGCGCAATCCAGGACCTTGAGCCCGTCAAAAATGCCTTTTTCCATCGTGCCGTCGCTCCCGTGGCGCTTGTTGGTGTTTTTCCGGTAGCTGGAATTATCGTGTGCGATGATCCCGATCGGACCGCCATTTGACCCATCTCGGGGGCACGATGCAACCAAGTCATTCCGGGGCGATGCAAAGCATCGAACCCGGAATCTCGAGATTCCAGGTCTGGTGCTGGCGCACCATCCCGGAATGACGTGCGTGTGATGAACCTACTCCACCCCCGCCATCAGCGCGGCATTGCCGCCCGCGGCGGCGGTGTTGATCGTGACCGTCTGCTCGGTGGCGAAGCGCGTGAGGTAGTGCGGGCCGCCGGCCTTCGGGCCGGTGCCGGAGAGGCCGCTGCCGCCGAACGGCTGCACGCCGACGACCGCGCCGATCATGTTGCGGTTGACATAGATGTTGCCGACCTGGAGGCGGTCGATCACGTGCTCGATCGTGTCGTCGATGCGTGAGTGGATGCCGAGCGTCAGCCCAAATCCAGTCGCCTCGATCGCCGCCAGCACGTCGCCGAACCGCTCGGCACGGTAACGCACGACATGCAGGATCGGGCCGAACACCTCCTCACGCAGCTGGCTCGCCGCCGACAGCTCGAAGATATGCGGCGCGACGAAATTGCCTGCCGGCGCCTCGCCGGCGAGATGCACCCGCGCCTCCTGCTTCATCCGCGCGATATGCGCGTCGAGCCGCTGCTTGGCCTCGGCGTCGATCACCGGTCCGATATGCGTCGACGGTTGCGAGGGATCGCCGATCTTCAGTTCGCGCGCGGCGCCGGCGATCATCTCGATCATGCGGTCGGCGACGTCGTCCTGCACGAACAGCAGCCGCAGCGCCGAGCAGCGCTGGCCGGCGGAACGGAACGCCGAGGTGACGACATCATCGGCGACTTGCTCGGGCAGCGCGGTGGCATCCACGATCATCGCATTGATGCCGCCGGTCTCCGCGATCAACGGCACGATCGGGCCGTCCTTGGCCGCAAGCGTCCGGTTGATCACGCGCGCCACCTCGGTCGAGCCGGTGAACACCACGCCGGCAATGGCGGGATGGCTGACCAGCGCGGCGCCGGCCGTGCCGTCGCCCTGAACCAGATGCAGGGCCGATGCCGGCACGCCGGCCTGATGCAGCAGGGCGATGGCCTCGGCTGCGATGCGCGGGGTCTGCTCGGCCGGTTTGGCGATCACCGCATTGCCGGCCATCAGCGCCGCCGTCACCTGGCCGAGGAAGATCGCGAGCGGGAAATTCCATGGCGAGATCGCGACGAATGCGCCGCGGCCCCGCAGCTCCAGCATGTTGCTCTCGCCGGTCGGCCCGGGCATCGCCTCGCCTTGCCCGAACAGCTTCCGGCCGAGCGCTGCATAGTAGCGGCAGAAGTCGATCGCCTCGCGCACCTCGGAGAGTGCGTCGTCGAGTGTCTTGCCGCCCTCGCTTTGCAGCAAGGCGAGGAAGTGCGCGCGGCGCTGCTCGAGCAGGTCCGCAGCCTTGTCGAGGATCGCCGCACGTTGCGCGGCCGACGTGCCATCCCACGCCTTGAAGCCGCCGCGCGCGGCAGCGACCGCGGCATTCGCCTGTTCGACCGTCGATGTCGCGACCATGCCGGACGCCGCCTTGGGTTCGGCCGCGATCGCCGACGTCAGCGCGTCGAGCGCCTTTCGCTCGCCGAACTCGATGCCGTACGAATTCTCGCGCTGCGGCCGATAGAGATCGGCCGGCAACGGAATTCCGGAGTGAGCAGCGTTGGTGTCGGCGCCGATGATCTCGGCCGGGCGGCGCAGCAGATCCACGATGGAGACGCGATTGTCGGCCGCCAGCGCCACGAACGACGAGTTGGCGCCGTTCTCGAGCAGCCGGCGCACCAGATAGGCAAGCAGGTCGCGGTGGCTGCCGACCGGGGCATAGGTGCGGTGGGCGATCTCCGGCCTGTCGTCGCCGAGCTGGGCGTAGAGCGCTTCGCCCATGCCGTGCAGCCGCTGGAATTCGAAGCTCGCGGGATCGTCTGACAGTTCGAGGATGGTCGCGACCGTCAGCGCGTTGTGGGTGGCGAACTGCGGAAATAGCAGCGGCCGCAAGCCGAGCAGCTTTCGCGCGCAGGCGACATAGTTCAGATCGGTCATCGCCTTGCGGGTGAACACCGGATAGCCGTCGAGCCCGCGCTCCTGCGCGCGCTTGATCTCGGTGTCCCAATAAGCGCCCTTGACCAGGCGCACCATCATCCTGCGGTCGAGCGCGCGCGTGAGTGCATCGATGTAATCGATCACGTCGACGGCACGCTTCTGATAGGCCTGGATCGCAAGCCCAAAGCCGCTCCAGCCGGCGAACGACGGATCGGCGAAGGCAGCTGCGATGACGTCGAGCGACAGCTCCAGCCGGTCGGCTTCCTCGGCATCGACGGTGAAGTTGAGGTCGAACGCCTTGGCGCGGCGCGCCAGATCGATCAGTTGCGGCACCAGCTCGGTCATCACCCGCGCGTGGCTGACCGCCTCGAAGCGCGGATGCAGCGCGGAGAGTTTGACGGAGATGCCGGGCCGGTCGGGCAGGGGCTGATCGCCGGCCGCCTTGCCGATCGCGTCGATCGCGCGGGCGTAGGATTCGAAATAGCGGCGGGCGTCGTCGGCGGTACGGGCGCCCTCGCCAAGCATGTCGAAGGAATAGCGCGAGCCGCGCGGCGTGTGCGATTGCGCCCGCGACAGCGCCGCCTCGATGGTCTCGCCGAGCACGAAATGGCTGCCCATCAGCCGCATCGCCTGCCGTGTCGCGGCGCGCACCGCCGGCGCGCCGAGCCGCTTGGTCAGCCGACCTATCGTTCCTTGCGGTGTTTCACCGGGCTGGATCACGCGCGCCGACATGCCGAGCGCCCAGGCCGAGGCGTTGACCATGAACGCGCTCGATCTGGTCTCGTGGTTGACGAAGTCGCCCTGGCCGAGCTTGTCCTCGATGAACTGGTCGGCGGTGCGCGCATCGGGCACCCGGAGCAGCGCCTCCGCCAACACCATCAGCGCCAGGCCCTCCTTGGTCGACAGCGCGAACTCGCGCAGCATGTCCTCGACCCCGCCGAGCGGATCGTCGTTGGCCCTGATCGCCTCGATCAGGCGCCGCGCGGTGCGGTCGACCCTCACATCCTGGTCGTCGCCAAGCCTGGCGTCCTGGCGCAGGCGGCCGGCGATCGCGGTGTCATCGGGTGCGTAGGGCGCGCTGAACGGGGGCGGGAGCGGGGACGGGTCTGGCATGGCGGTTCCTTGAGGTTGCACGGGAACACCTACGCGGGGTCGAACCGTAGTTCGATAGACAAATTAGCATATTTGCCTTAGAAAATAAGGATCAAGTCAGGTATTGCCTTACATATGACAGATATAGACAAGACAGACCGCAAAATCCTCTCGATCCTGCAAGGGGATGGCCGGATCGCCAATGTGGAACTGGCCGAGAGGATCGGCCTGTCGCCGACCTCGGTCGGCGAACGGCTGAAGCGGCTGCAGCGCGACGGCTTCGTCGAGGGCTATGGTGCGCGGCTCAACCCGCACCGGCTCGGGCTCGGCCTTCTGGTGTTTGTCGAGGTGCTGCTCGACAAGACCACGCCCGATGTATTCGAGAAGTTCGCCAGGGCGGTCCAGATCGCGCCGGAAGTGCTGGAGTGTCACATGGTGGCCGGCGGCTTCGACTATTTGGTCAAGGCGCGCGTCGCCAACATGAGCGCCTATCGCAGGTTTCTCGGCGAGACCCTGCTGGCGCTGCCGGGCGTGCGCGAGACCCGAACCTACGCTGTGATGGAGGAAGTCAAGCGCGACGCGCCGCTGCCGGTCGGCTGATGGGCTCCGGATCTGATCCACAGCCATGCGCAGGATGTCTTGGCAGCGCGACGCACCCGCGATAATTCTCCCCCCAGTTGGGGGCCGCGACATGGACGATACCAATCAGCCGATACGAGCGAAGCGAGCCGGGGTTGCCGGCGCGTTATGCGCGGCCATCTTGTCCCTGTCCGCAATGACGCCGTCCCGCGCGGCCGAGTTCAGCTCCGGCATCATGCAGCTCTATACATCGGTCTCGATCTATCCACCGTCGGCCTCGGCGATGACGGTGTGCTACGGCTTCGTCTGCCGGCGCCGCGAGATGCTCGACTTCAGCGGAGCCGACCGGGCGGCCCTGACCAGGATCATGGCCACGGGCCGCGCCAACGCCGCCGCCGAACGCGCGGCCGTGCAGAAGGCCGTGATCTGGTTCGACCGCCGGATGGGGCCGATCCTCGGCACCGACAAGCGCGTGGCGAAAGCGGACTTCCGCGCCAACGACGACAAGCACAATTACGATTGCTGGGACACGACGCGCAACACGACCAGCCTGATGCTGGTGATGCAGTCGTGGAATCTGTTCAAGTTCCACGACGTCGGGGATCCCCACTACCGCGGGTTTTCGTTGGGACAAACGCCGCACAACACCGCCGTTCTGCTCGAACGCACCACCAAGGTGGAATGGGCCGTCGATCTCTGGCCCCGCGGCTATCTGCAACCGCCTGACGTCATGACCGTCGCCAAATGGGTGACGGAGGATTGAACGGCTGAGCGTTCGTGCCGCGCGCGTTCCGAGGCGGCCGAAAAGAGTTCAACGCCGTGGCGCGCGGGCGCCGTGCCCGCTCCGCCGAACGTCACGTCGTGTGATGTTGGATCGGCCCTCACTCCCGGATCGTGTCCGAGAGTGCGCCGCTGGATCTTGCGCCGTGCGCTAGACCTTGAGGTTCTCGGCTGATGTCTTGCCGCGATTGGCAATCTCTTCGTATTCAACAGACTGGCCTTCGTTGAGGCTCTGAAGACCGGCCTTCTGAACTGCTGAAATATGAACGAAAATGTCCTTGCCGCCTGTTGCGGGCTGGATGAATCCATAACCCTTGGTCGGGTTGAACCACTTCACTGTACCTTTGGGCATTCCAGTCGTCTCCGCGGAATCAATCGAAAACAGACCAGTCGGTCCCCGCACAAACCGGCTTGTCCGTACCGCACAGGATAGCAGTTTGAAAAAAGCTGGGTAGATCAAACCACGGTGTGTTTTCGCCCGGAAACAACCCGCTTTGCAGGGTTTTGGCGGCGGATTGCCTGTTTCGTGGTCAATTGATGCGCTGCAAAAAAGATCGGTTCCGCTGACCCGAATTGGATCAATAGCCCCGCGCGCGGGCGTTCGGCCGGCGCGCGGGGGATGGATCGGCCGCGTCTCAATAGGTCGCGGAAAGATACTCGACGATCTTGCCGACGTCGGCCTGGTCGATCGGCGCGCCGTAGACCTTGATCATCTTGGTCACCTCGGCCTGCCAGAAGTCCTTCTTGAACTTCTCGCCCTGCGGCTGGGTCTTGATGTAGTCGGCCGAGTGGCAGGCGGTGCAGTTGTTCTGCACCACGTCGAGGTTGGGACCGGGCTTGAAGGTCGCGGTCTCCTCGGGAAGCGCGTAGTTGACGGGCGCGGCCATCGCAGCTCCGATCGACAGCATGGCGATCGCGGCGAGGGAGGGAAGCAGCTTGCTGGTCATGATGCTTCTCCTCACGCCGCGGTGACGCGCACGGTTTCGACGACATTGCGCAGATAGCCGGCGGGATTCCACAACGGATCCATCGGCTGGGTGTCGCCGGCATTGTTGGTGGCGCGCACCTTCAGGTCCAAGGCGCCCGCCGGGAGCGCCACCTTCAGCTTCCATTCACGGAAGGCGTATTTGCCGAGATCCTTGCCGAGCTTGGCCGGTGTCCAGCTCTTGCCGTCGTCGATCGAGACCGCGACCTCCTTGATGCCCTTGCCGCCGTCGAAGGCGATGCCGCGCAGCGTGGTGCGGCCGGCCTTCAGCTTGGCGCCGTCGGCAACGCTGGTGATGAACGAGCGCACCGTGAAGCGGTTGATCGGGATCGTCGCCTTCGGTGCGGTGCCGGGCTCGACCGCATTGTTCGGCGTATCCGGAATCCGGTAGGCCGACTTCATCCAGAAGCCCTCGAAGACGTTGTCGATCACGGTGATCTCGTTGAGGTGCTTGACCCAATAGGTGCCGTAATAGCCGGGCACCACGAGGCGGAGCGGGAAGCCGTTGAGGAATGGCAGGTCCTCCCCGTTCATGCCCCAGGCCAGCATCACCTCGCCGTCGCGCGCATGGTCGATGTCGAGCGCCTTCACGAAGTCGGGCGTCGTGTCCATCACCGGACCGTCCATGCCGTTGAAGGTGACCTGCTTGGCGCCGGCCTGCACGCCGGCCATGTCGAGCACGGTCTTCAGCGGCACGCCGTGCCAGCGTGCGCAGCCCATCGCGCCGTTGCCGAGCTGACCGCCGGCGACGCGTGGATTGAAGAAGCCGCGGCTGTTGCCGGAGCACTGGTTGACGGCGACGAGCTCGACAGCCTTCAGCTTCCGGATGTCCTTCAGCGACAGCCTCACGGGCTTGTCGACCTTGCCCTTGATCTCAAGCGTGAACTTGTCCGGATCCAGATCGTAGGGGATGCCGGCGAGGTGATAGCGGACGAAGAACGCGTTGTTCGGCGTGAGCGGACCGTCGTTGAAGACCGCAAACGGCGTTTCCAGCTGCGGCGGCCGGGCGGTCAGGCCGATCATCGGGCGCTTCTGCGGGTAGCGCACCAGCGGGCGTTCGCCATTGCCGAAAGGCAGCGTCACGGTGTCGAGGGCGAATGCGCCCCTTGATCCCAGCCCCGCCACCAAAGCGGCCAACCCGGCGCGCTTCATCAAGTCTCGTCGATCGAGCATTCCGCTTCCTCCGAAGCTGTTCTGTCGTGAGCCGGTCATCACCAGGCTCACCTTGCCTTGCGCGCCTTCGCATCATGGAATGCGCGCGGCGACAAATGTCGCACCTGACAACCCCAAGTCAATTGAGCTTTCGCAGCGTTGCGTCGCAACAACGAGAAGCCCCGGTCGCATGCGGCGACCGGGGCATTTCCATCCAAGTCGAAGGCTCGATCAGTAGCAGACGTTCACGGTGCGATAGCGATAACCGTAGGGCGTCATCACCAGGCGGGTGACGTAGCAGCCGGAATCGACGAAGCCGACGGAGATGCCCGGGCCGCCCCAGAAGTGATGGTGATGCGGATGCCAGAAGAACGGCTTGGCCGAAGCCGAGGTCGGCGCCAGCGCGGCGGCAGCAAGCGTTGCGGCGGTCGCGAGAGCAAGCGTGACTTTGCGAAGCATGGTCGTCTCCTTCAGATGCGCGTTGACCTCTGTCGCGGCGCGGTTGCAGTGTTACCCATCGCCAGTCAGTCGCATCCGGCACCGGGCGCGTTCGAGCATCTCTGCTGAACGCAGCTTCGGATGTGCGGCAGATCACATTCGGTGAAGGGGGAGATGAACCGGTCAGGCCGCGACGGCGTGCCGGTCGTCGACCAGCGTGGCCAAGACGCGCGTCGCCTCGACGGTGCGCACGGTCATCGGCGCGTTGCGGCCGCGGATCGCGACCTCCTGCGCCGGCAGGGCATCGTCGGCGAGCCCCGCGGTGACGCGCACCTCGTCTGAGATGACCGCCTCGCAGGCCAGCGCTTTCGTCATGTCCTGCAGCCGTGCCGCGACGTTGACGGCATCGCCGAGCGCGGTGAACACCATGTGGTCGCGATAGCCGATGTCGCCCACGATCACCTCGCCGCCATGGATGCCGACGCCGAAGCGGATCGGCTCGCGCAAATCGTGGCTGAGGAACTGGTTCAGCTCGTCGATATTGGCTGCGATCAGCGCCGCCGCGCGCAGTGCCTGGCGGCAGGCCACCTGCCGGTCGGTGCTGAGCCCGAACAGCGCCAGCATGCCGTCGCCGATGAACTGGTTGGGCCGCCCGCCGGCTTCCAGCACCGCCTGCGACACCGCGCCGAGGAAGCGGTTGACGATGAACACGGTGTCGAACGGCAGCCGCTTCTCGGCAAGCTGCGTCGAGCCGCGCATGTCGACGAACATGCTGACCAGATAACGCTCCTGGCCGACCCGCGTCGGATTGGAGGCGTGCGAATTGGCCGACATCGTGTGCGGCAGGAACAGCTGGAAGAAGGTCAGGTCGCCCGTCGGCCGCAACTGGCAGGCCAGCCGGATCGACGGATCGTCGGTGCCGACCCGGTGCAGCACGAAGGCCTCGCGCGGCGAGGGCTCGGGCAGTTGGGCGTGATCGCCGATGATGCGGATGCGGCAGGTCGAGCAGCGCGCGCGGCCGCCGCAGACGCTCGCATGCGGCACGTTGTAGCGCAGGCTCGCTTCCAGCACGCTCAGTCCCTTCGGCACCCGTAGCGTGCGGCCGTTGCCGTAGGACAGCGCGATCGTGCCGCCGCGGCGCTCAAGCAGGGCACGCGCGCCGCGCGCCAGCAGCACGAGGGCGAGCAGGCCGAGATAGCCCATCGTCAAGCCACCCGTGATCTTCTCGAGCGTGGCAGCCTGGGCCGCCGTGCCGAGCTTCTGCACCGACAGCTCCTCGCGCCGCCAGTCGGGATCCTGATAGTCCTCGATGGTGGCGCGGCCGCCCTGATAGATGCCGAGCATTGCCAGCGTCGGGATCAGCACGGCCGTGGCCAGCAGGAACGGCGCGGCCCACCGGAAGAACGCGCGCAGCCGCAGCCAGAAATAAAGCCCGATGCAACCATGCACCCAGGCGATCAGCAGCACCGCAAACATCAGCCACAACCGGACCGGCGAGGCGATGAAGAAGGTGTAGAGCTCCTGCGGGTAGAGCTTCTCGTGCCCGTACAGGGTCTGGCCGAGCCGCACGCCGACGATGTGGATGATGATGAAGACCGGGATGCTCAGGCCGAGCACCAGCTGCAGCGGCTCGATCGCCTTCCAGTGGAACTCGCGGCGCTGATACAGCGCCCAGATGCCGAGCCCGGTATGCACCAGGCAGGCGCCGTAGAACACGATCGCGACCGGCAGGAACTGCCAGAACTCAGTGTGGTAGTGCACCCCGATCGCCATCGCCTCGGTCGAGATGTTGCCGAGCGCGTGGTTGAGGAAATGGCTGACCAGGTAGGCGAACATGATCGCCCCCGTGACCAGGCGAACCTGCCGCTGGCCGACGCCGCGGGCCATTTCCTGCAAATGTTCGCGCGAGGGGGAGGCCATGTGATTCATATCGGCAATTCTAGTGCTTAATTCCCGCGCTGAACACCACCGCGGGTCCGGACGGGCCGCGGTAGCGGGCTGGGCGGCACGTTGACACTCCGTTAAGAGTCGAACAAAAAGCGCCGTGACGATAGCCCGAGCCCAATCCGGAGCCGATAACATCAGCGTTAAGCCGGCCCGTTCGCGCGCGCCGGATTGGCGTGGCGTCATCGCCGTGATGGCAGCCATGACCGCGATGCGGCTGGTCTATGCCCATGCGCTCGATCTGCGCACCGACGAGGCCTACTACTGGACCTGGTCGAAGGAAAACGTGCTGTCCTTCCTCGACCATCCCCCGATGGTCGCCTGGTTCATCCGTTTTGGCACAGCTGTTCTCGGCGACACCAATCTTGGCGTCCGCCTCGGTGGCATCGTGGCGATGCTGGCGACCCAGCTCCTGCTCGCCGACATCGTCCGCCGCGTGACATCGAACAATGTCCGCGCCGTGATGCTCGCGCTGCTGCTGCCGGAGGCGGCGCTTTATTACGGGTTGTTAATGGCCAAGGTCGCGCCCGATACGGCGCTGATCCCGTTTTCGGTTGCGATGCTGTGGTCGCTGGTGCGGCTCGCGCAGAGCAATGACGGGCGCTGGTGGCTGGCCGCGGGGCTGTTCGCCGGGCTGTCGCTGCTGTCCAAATTCACCGCGATCATGTTCGCGCCGGCGGTGCTCGCCTTCGCGCTGGTGCCGGACTGGCGCTGGCGCTGGCTGCGCAGCCCGTATCCTTACCTTGCCGCGCTGATCGCGATCGTCGTGTTCTCGCCGGTCTTGATCTGGAACGCGGAGCATGACTGGGCCTCGTTCCGCTTCCAGGCGGTGCGCGCCACCGTCGAGCGCGATCTCACCTTCCGTACGCTCGGCGAGTTCATCGGCATGCAGTTCGGCCTGGTCGGCTTCGTGCTGCTGCCGGTGACGCTGTTCGGGACAGTGCTGACGGCATGGCGCGGCTATGTCAGGCGCGAGCCGGTCGCGATCCTGCTCGCGACATCGGTGCTGGTGCCGTTCGCCTATTTCCTCTGGAAGTCGCTGACCTTGCGGGTCGGCGACACCTGGCCGATGTTCCTGTGGCCGGCGGGCTTTGCGGCGGTTGCCATCAACGTCACGCGGATGCCGTTCGAGGGTTGGTCGGTCGGGCTCATCAAGTCGACCGTCTCCTGGGCGCGGACCGCGATCACATCGGGCATCGTGTTCGTCGTCTGCGTCTTCCTCTATTATATGTTCGTGCCGTGGAATCTGATCGGCCGCACCGATCCGATCGGCACCGAGGCGGGCTATGATGTGCTGGCCGCGCATACCCTGGCGCAGGTGCAGGCCACCGGCGCGACCTGGGTCGCGACCACGGATTATCGCACCTATGCGATGCTGCGCTGGATGCTGCGCGGGCGGGTGCCGGTCATCGAAATCAATGAGCGCGGCCGCTTCCAGGGCTTTGCCGACCCCGGCATGAACTTGATCAGGGATCACGTCGGCATCTATGTCGGGCGCGAGCCCGAGAACAATCTGCCGCTATGGAGCGAAACATCAGCAGTGCGCCAGCCGCTCGAGCGCGTGACGCGAAGCTGGCGCGGCATGGTGATGGACACCTATGCGCTCGAGAAGATCAGCGGCTGGACACCCGATCTGTCGCCGCCGCCGGACACCACGTTCTTCCGCTGGCGCGTGCTGGCGATGCTGAGGGAGCCTTGCGAGATCACCTTCTCCCCTTGTGGGAGAAGGTGGCAGCCGAAGGCTGCCGGATGAGGGGTCTCTCTCCGCTGGCGAGGTGCGCGGAGAGAAACCCCTCACCCAAGTGAGTTCGTGGCGGGCAGCTGAGCTGCCCTCTCCCACAAGGGGAGAGGGCGCAGTAACGGGCGTCTGCTCTGCGTTGAAGAAGCGATAGCTACTCTTCTTCCTCGCGCTTGCGGATCAGGTCCTTCGCCAGGTCGGTCAGCGCGGGGCGCGGCAGGGCGTTGAAGGGAAGCGGGCGGGTGACGTCGATGGCGGCGAGGCCGAGGCGGGCGGTCAACAGGCCGTTGAGCATGCCTTCGCCGAGCCGCTGCGAGAGTTTTGCCGCGATGCCGTGGCCAAGCATCTGCTGGATCAGGCTGTCGCTCGCGGCCATGCCGCCGGTGATCGCGAGGTGCGCGATGACGTGGCGCAGCAGGCGGATCATGCCGAGCGCACCGGGCCGGCCGCCATAGAGCCGCGCCAGCTGGCGGATCATCCGCAAGCTCGCCACGAACACGAACAGCACGTCGATCATCGCGCGCGGGCTGACCGCCGTGACGACGGAGACGCGCTGCGCAGCTGATGACACCAACCGCCGCGCCTCCTCGTCGAGCGGCGTCATTAGTTCGCGCTCGGCGAGGCGGATCATGTCGGCGCCGTCAATGATGTCGTCGGTATGGCTCTGCAGCGCGCTGCGGGCGCGGGCGAGCTGCGGGGTCTGGTGCGCGAGCTTGAGCAGGTCGGCGACAACAGCCCGGCTCGCGGCGCGGTCGTCGCTGATCAGCACCTCAGCCGCGCGCAGATGCAGCTTCTCGATGGTCGCAAGCCGCGCCAGGCCGACCAGCTCGCGTGTGCTCACCACGGCCAGCGCCACCGTGGCGATGACGGCGAGCCCGAGCCCGAGGACGCCGAGGCCTTCGTTGCGCGCGAACAGATCCTCGACCAGGTTGATCACGCCAAGCCCGGTGCCGAGCACCACGAGGCCCGCGACCGCGCTCCAGAACAGCGTGCCCCAGCGGAAGCCGCGGCGCGCCGGCAGCAGCGGCGTATCAACCGGCACTGGAAGCTGCGCGGGCTCGGCCTCGGGCACGATCTGGATCGTGCCGCGGCTGAGGCGGCCGCTGTCGTCCGGATCCATCACGACCACGCCGGGATCGTCGAGCTTGAACGTCGCCGGCCGCCGCGGGGGCGTCTTCTCGTTCATTGCAGTTTGTCTCCGATCAGGAACTGGAGGGCGCGGTCAAGGCGGATGTGAGGCAGCGCCGGCTCCGCATCGCCGCCTCGTTCCAGTTTCGGCGGCCGGAAGCGCAGGAAACGATAATCGGCGGCCTCGGCGCCGGCGCTCGAGAGGCCGCGGAATCCGCCGTTGAACAGCTCCTCCGGATTGTCGGGCAAGTCGCCCGGAAAGGTCGCAACTTCAGTTTCGCCATCCAGCGTCCCGCCATTGGCGGCCTCGCCCTGCGCCGGCGTGCCGAGGATCGAGGGCAGCCGGTCGCGGCCGCGTGCGACCTGCGCTTCGCGCGTGGCGCGCACCGCGGCGAGCGCCACCACGTCGATGGCGGCGCCGGCATATTCGGCGCGCTCGGCGGCCTTGGCCACGATCCGCCGCAGCACGGCTTCCAGCCGGTCGTGGCTCTGGTGATGCAGATGGTCGGCCTTGGTTGCCGCGAACAGGATGCGGTCGATGCGCGGCCGGAACAGCGAACTCAGGATCGTGCCGCGGCCGATCCGGAAGCAGTCGAGGATGCCGGCCAGCGCCGCTTCGAGATCATGCAGCGCCTCGGGGCCGGCGTTGAAAGCGGCGAGCGCGTCGGCCAGCACGATCTGGCGGTCGAGCCGCGCGAAGTGGTCGCGGAAGAATGGCCGTACCACGACGTCCTTGTAGGCCTCGTAACGCCGCCGCATCATCGCCCACAGCGAGCCGTCGGGCGCGCTGCCGTCGACAGGCACGTCGAGCGGCGCAAAGGTCAGCGCCGGCGTATCGGCGAGATTGCCCGGCATCAGGAAGCGGCCGGGCGGCAGCAGGCTCATCGCGAAACGTTCGTCGCGGCAGGCGCGCAGATAATCGGTGAACAGTCTTGCCTCGGTGCGCGCGGCCTGCTCGTCCTCCTTGGCCTCGGGCTGCAGCGTTGCGAGATGGGCGTGCCAGGGCGCCGCGAGCTTTGCGCGCAGCGGCTCGCGCGACAATGCGAGGCTCTCGGCCGACCATTGCTCGTAGCTCTTGTTGAGCAGCGGCAGGTCGAGCAGCCACTCGCCGGGATAATCGACGATGTCGAGGGTCAGCGTGCGGTCCGCGCCATTTTGCCGCTGATACTCGATCACGAGGCGGAGCTCGGAGATATCGGTGGTCGAGCGCGGCCAGCTCCGCTCCTCGATCAGGGTGCGGACATGGTTCTCGTAGGCGAAGCGCGGCACCGCATCGTCGGGCTGCGGGGCGAGATAGGCGCGCGCGATCCGCCCCGAGCTATAGGCCTCGAACACCGGGAAGCGGCCACCGCGGGTCAGGCCATGCACCAGCGCGGTGATGAACACGGTCTTGCCGGCGCGCGACAGGCCGGTGACACCGAGCCGCACCGTCGGCTTGAAAAGGCCCTCGCTATAGTCGAGCAGCGCCCGCGCCGACAGACGCGCTTCCTCGACGATATCAGAGAAGCGGGGGGGCATGGAGGGTTAGCGAAAAGATCCGGCAGGAGGAGCCAAAAGAGGCGGGCGATCACCCGCAAGGTGGCGATTATCGGGCCAAAATCAAGTTTCACATTTCCGGCGCCTTTGCAGGCGAGGGATTGCGAGGGGAATTGAATGCGTCGCACCACCCCATGGTCAAATCGGCACACCGGAAAGCCTGTATGACGGTCTTTCGCCTGAAGCAAATCTCGACCTCGATCCACGCGGCCGGCGCCGCGCTGTGGAACTACGACCGTGCCGAACTGATTGCGGACGGAGTCGTCCACCTCGTCGGCGTCTGTTTCGGGCTGGTTGCCGCCACCGCGCTGATCGTGCTGACCGCGGTGTACGCCGGCCCGTTCGATATTGCCGTGGTCTCGGTCTATGTCGCGGGCCTGCTCGCGATGCTGACGCTGTCGGCGACCTATAATCTCTGGCCGGTGTCGCGCGCCAAATGGGTGCTGCGGCGCTTCGATCACTCGGCGATCTATTTGTTGATCGCCGCGACCTACACGCCGTTCATCGTGGAACTGAAGGACAGCACGTTCGCCATCGCGCTGCTGGTCGGCGTGTGGTGTGTCGCGATCGTCGGGATCTGGCTGAAGCTCGCCTATCCCGGCCGCTTCGACCGGCTCGCGGTCGGGCTTTATCTCGCGATGGGTTGGAGCGGCATCATGCTCTACGACGCCGTCGTGAAGGCATTGCCGGCGAAGGCGCTCGGCTTCGTGCTGGCGGGCGGCATCCTCTACAGCTTGGGGGTGATCTTCCACTCCTGGCGGCGGCTGCGCTTCCAGAACGCGATCTGGCACGGCTTCGTGCTGCTCGGCGCCGCCTGCCACTATACGGCGGTGTTCGACGTGGTGCTGGCGAGCTGAAGTTCTCGCCATCTGCGGCGGATGGGCTATCATGTTTCGTGATAGCGCATTCAGCCCTCTTACCGTCACCCTGAGGAGCCGCGCAGCGGCGTCTCGAAGGGTCGACGGCCACCAGCCGGGCCGTGCATCCTTCGAGACGCGCTCCGCGCTCCTCAGGATGACGGGAGATAGGGGGCGGAGTGAGCAGAGCGACAGTGTGCAAGCAAAGATATCGGGAGGATAGCCATGCAGGTGGCAGGTAAAGTCGTGGTGGTCACCGGCGGTGGCAATGGCATCGGCAAGGCGTTGTGCGAGGCGTTCCACGCCGCGGGTGCGTCCAAGGTCGTGGTGGTCGACCTCGACCATGCGGCGGCCGAGCACGTCGCGGCCTCGGTCGGCGGCGCCGCGTTCAAATGCGATGTCGGGCAGGAGAAGAACATCCTGCACGTGATCGACGAGAGCGAGCGCATGTTCGGCCCGATCGCGCTGTTCTGTTCCAATGCCGGCATCGGCGGCGGCTTCGACCCGCTGTCGAAAAATGCCGGCGGCACCTCGGACGAGCCGTGGTCGCGGAGCTGGGCGATCCATGTGATGGCGCATGTCTACGCAGCGCGGCATCTGGTGCCGCGCATGAAGGTGCGCGGCGGCGGCTACTTCCTCAACACGATCTCGGCCGCAGGCCTGTTGTCGCAGGTCGGCAGCCCGGCCTATTCGACCACCAAGCACGCCGCGGTCGGCTTTGCCGAAAACCTCGCGATCTCGCACCGCGCCGATAACATCAAGGTCTCGATCCTCTGCCCGCAGGGCGTCGACACCAACATGCTGCGCTCGATCCCGAGGGGCCCGCAATCCGGCGACGGCGATCTCTCCGCCGACCAGGTCGCACAGGATGCGCTGAGGGGTATCGAGCAGGAGACCTTCCTGATCCTGCCGCACCCGCAGGTGCTCGGCTACATGCGCAAGAAGACCGAGAACTACGACCGCTGGATCGGCGGCATGGCCAAGATCCAGGCCAAGATGCGGGAGGCGCAGGGGAAGTGACTTGTGGGAAAGACTGACCGCGCAAGTCGTTGCGATGTGAGGTGAGCACACTAGTCAGGCTCCCTCTCCCCTTGTGGGAGAGGGTGGGGTGAGGGGTGGCCCCGGGCGAGATCGTTGATCGTAGTCTCGCTATCGCAATTTCGGCCGCGCGTCGTTCGAGTAGATCGAGAGCGCACCCGTGTGGCACCCCTCTCCCTAACCCTCCCCCACAAGGGGGGAGGGAACCCTTTCGCCGGTGCCATCCTCACGTGAGGTAGCCTTACTCCTTCGCGAGTTGCGCGATCTTGTCGCGCAGATAGGCGTCCATCAAATCGGGCGCGGAGGCGCCGAACATCCTGATGCGGCCGGTGTGCAGCAACAGCAGCAGGCCAGTGGCGTGGGCGAAGCAATCCACCATCACGGTGTTGGCCGTCTGCCTGGACGCGCCGAGCGCCTCGGCGGCTTCCGCGATCGGATGCAGCGCGGCCTCCAGCGCGGCGTTCAGCTCGCGGTCGCGGTCATGGCCGAGCCCGGCCGGCTTCATGCCGCCGCGGAACAGATAGAAGCCGAGATCGAGGTCGCGCGGGTTATCCGCATAATAGCGGAAGAAGCCCATGCCGGCGGCGTGCAGCCTCTGCTTGGCGCCGCGCGTCGTCGCGACCGCCGCGCTGACGGCTTCGCCGAGCGAGGCCAGCGATTGTCGCAGCACCTCGGCATAGATCGCTTCCTTTGAGTCGAAGTGGAAATACAGCGCTGCCGGGGTGTAGCCGGCCCGCGTCGCGATCGCCCGCAGGCTTGCGCCCTCGAGACCTTCCTCGGCGAACACGCTGCGCGCCGCATCGAGGATCAGCTCCCGCTTGTGGCGGCTGACCGCTTCCTTCCTGCTCTCGCGCGTCTGCATGGTCGGGCGAATCCGTTCTTGACTCAATTTTAACAGCGTTAGATAATTTAACGATGTTAGAATAAATGATCAAGGGAGAAGCGCCATGCTGATGACGGCTGCGGACTACCGGGAATCCCTGCGCCGCTACAAGCCGCGGGTATTCGTCAACGGCGCGGCGGTGGCGAGCGTTGCCGATGAGCCGCTGCTGGCGCCGGGCGTGGCCGGTGTCGGCGTGACCTATGATTTCGCGCTGCGGCCTGAGCACGCGCCGATCATGACGGCGCGGCAGGGCACCTCGGGCAAGACCGTCAACCGTATGCTCCACATCAACGAGAGCGCGCAGGACCTGCTCTACAAGCTCGAGGCGGTGCGGCTGGTGTGCAGGACGTCGGGCTGCGCGCAGCGCTATCTCACCCATGATGCGCTCAATGGCCTCTATCAGGCGACCAGGCTGACCGACGATCGCCACGGCACCGACTACAGCCAGCGCTTCCTCAATTATCTGCACGAGGTGCAGGACCAGGACCTGACGCTCGGCATCGCCATGACCGACGCCAAGGGCGATCGCTCCAAGCGCCCGGGCCTGCAGGCCAATCCGGACGTCTATGTCCGCATCAACGAGCGCCGCCCCGACGGCATCGTGATCCGCGGCACCAAGGCGATCGTGACCGGCGCGCCCTACATGCACGAATTCCTGGTCATGCCCTGCCGCACTCATGTGCCCGACGACACGGATTTTGCGGTCTGTTGCGCCGTGCCTGTTGATGCGCCCGGCGTCACCATCGTCGCGCGCCCGGCGGGCCGGCCGGGCGATGCATCGGCGAAATTCTCGGCGAAGTATGGCCAGTCGGTCGGCGTCGTGATGTTCGACGACGTGTTCGTGCCGCATGACCGTGTCTTCCTCGCCGGCGAGGCCGAGGAGGGCGGCTTCCTCACCACGTCCTACGCCACGCATCACCGCCATTCCTGCATCGGCGCGCGTGCCGGCTTCGGCGATCTGCTGATCGGCGCCGGTGCGCTGATGATCGAGGCCAACGGCCTCGATGCCGAGAAGCACGCGCATATCCGCGAGGCGATGGTCGAGCTGATCACCATCACCGAGAGCTTCTATGCCTGCGGCGTCGCCTCCTCGGTCTATTGCACGAAGGATCCGGCCGGCTCGGTGATGCCGGATGCGGTCTTCTCCAACATCGGCAAGCTGCTGCTGGCGACCAAGATCTACGACATGCACCGCGTCGCGCATTACGTCTCCGGCGGCCTGATCGTCGCGCTGCCGGGCCCCGACGAGGACCACAATCCGGAGACGCGCGCCTCGCTCGCCGCTGTCATGGGCGGGCGGCCCGATATTCCGGCCGAGCAGCGCGCCGAGGTGGCGCGGCTGATCGAGGACCTCACGGTCTCGCACGAAGCCGGCTGGTATTCGGTGATCTCGCTGCATGGCGGCGGCTCGCCGGAGGCGATGAAGCGCGAGATCTGGCGCAACTATCCGGTCATGGAGAAGGCCGAGCTGGTCGAGAATCTGCTCGGCCGCGGCCTTGTCGACGAGGGACAGCGGGTGTCGAAGCAACCCGGCCGCTGTTGCGCAACCGGCTGCGAGGTGCCGACGCCGTCAGCGCTTGCGCTGGAGCAGGTGCCTGATCTCGTCAGGTGAGCACGCTATTCAGGCTCCCTCCCCCCTTGCGGGGGAGGGCTGGGGAGAGGGGTAAGCCCCGGGTGAGTTGATTGAAGTGAGCCTCGCTTTCGCAACTTCGATCGCGCATCGTTGAGACTCATGTCGAGAGAGCGTGCTGTGTGGCACCCCTCTCCCTAACCCTCCCCCGCAAGGGGGGAGGGAACCCTGCCGCCGGTGGCTTCCTCACTGCATGTGCCGAAAGTCCGCCACCGATCAGCGCGATCTTCACCCCTTCTGCGCGTAGAGCAGCGGCACCGCGGAATCCACCATCACCTCGATCAGGCTGGCGCCCTGATGCGAGAGGGCGCGCTGGTAGGCGCCCGGAAGCTCGGCCGATTTCGTCACCCGAATTGCATCGCAGCCCATGCCTTCGGCGAGCTTGACGAAATCGATGCCGGGCAGGTCGAGGCCGGGCACATTGCGTACCTGCATCACCTGGCTGAACGAACGCATCGCGCCGTAGCCGGAATTGTTCATCACGACGACCGTCAGCGGCAGCTTGCGTTGCGCGGCGGTCCACAGTGCCTGGATCGAATACATCGCCGAGCCGTCGCCGATCAGGCAGACCGTGCGCCCCGTGCTGCGGCCGAGCGCCATGCCGACTGCGGCCGGCAGGCTGTAGCCGAGGCCGCCGCTTGCCATGGTGTAGAAACTGTCCTGGCCGCGCATCGGCATCGCCTTCTGCATCAGCGGGCGATGCGACGGCACCTCCTCGACCAGCGCATCGTGCGGTCCCATCGCGGCCGAGAGTGCATGCAGCGCATATTCGGCGGGGATCGGATCGCCGGCCGCGGGCGCCGGCGGCAGGACGCGGCCCGGCGATGCGGTGCGCCTGGTCTCGGGCAGCATCTCGAGCAGCGCCGTCAGCGCCGGCTTCATGGTCGCGATGATGCTGTGGCCGGTGGGCGTCATCGCGGCGGCATCGGGATCGTCGGTGATCTGGAAGATCGTGGTCGTGCCGTCGAAGATCGCGGCATGGCCCTCGACATGGAAGGTGAAGACCGGCGCGCCGACCACGACGACGAGATCGTGATCGCGCAAGGCATCGGAGAGCTGGCCCGGTGCGGCATGCAGGAAGCCGGCAAATTGCGGATGCCGCTCGGGGAACGAGCAGCGCGCCGAGAACGGGCTGGCCCAGACCGCGGCTTGGGTCTTCTCGGCAACCTTTACCATCAGGTCGACAGCCTCGGCGCGATCGACGGCGGGGCCGACGACGAGGGCAGGGCGCTTGGCCTCGCCGAGCGCGGCGGCCAGCGCCTGCATCGCGGCCGCATCGGGGCCGACCTCGCGGCTGACCCGGCGCGCATCGAGCGGCTGCGTCGCATGCGCCCAGTCGTCGATCGGCACCGAGACGAAGGTTGGCCCGCAGGGCGGCTGCATCGCGACGTAATAAGCGCGCGCGATTGCGGCGGGCACGTCCTCGGCGCGCGCCGGCTCGACCGCGAACTTCACGTAAGGCCGCGGGAATTCGGAGGCGCGCTCGGCATAGAGGAACGCCTGCAGCGGCATGATCGAGCGCGCCTGCTGGCCGGCGGTGATCACCAGCGGGGTCTGGTTGCGATAGGCGTTGTAGATGTTGCCGAGCGCGTTGCCGACACCGGCCGCCGAATGCAGATTGACGAAGCCGGCATTGCGCGTCGCCAGCGCATAGCCGTCGGCCATGCCGACGACGGAGGCTTCCTGCAGGCCGAGCACGTAGTCGATGTCGTCGGGCCAGTCGCTCAGGAACGGCAGCTCGGTCGAGCCGGGATTGCCGAACACCTTCTTGATGCCCCACGCGCGCAGGAGGCCGAAGGTGGCGTCCTTGACGGTGACGGTCTTGCTCTTGCCGGCGGCGGGTTTGCGCGAGGACATCGGGCGGCTCCCATTGCTGTCTTGTTATGTTCCGTCATTGCCCGGAGCAAAAGCGGAAAGGCAATCCACCTCTCGATGGATTGCCTGACGATGTCAAGCCGCTGCGCCCATAGTTGCCGCGGCAACGGCTGAAATTTGCGAGGCGCCTATCCCGTCATCCCTGCGCAAAGGCGCAGCCTTTGTCGCTGGAGGAGCGCGCTCTTGCGCGCGTCTCGAAGATCGACGGCCACCGGCCGGGCCGTCGATCCTTCGAGACGCCGCTTCGCGGCTCCTCAGGATGACGGGACGACGTTTCGCAGTGGCGGCTAATTAGCCTTCTGCAGTGCAGCGGTCTGCTTGGCGAGCTGCTTGTCGAAATCCTGCTCCAGCCCGGCCACATAGCTGGCGTTTTCGCCCGGCTTGACGAACGGGTTCGGCGCGCCGTCCTTCATCTGTGCGCGCTTGGCCTGCATGTCGTAGACCTCAGGATGCGGCCCGAGCAGCACGTCGACCTTCATCGCCTTGACCTTGGCGAAGGTCGAGCGGTAGTCGTCGACGATACCGGAATAGGTCGGGCGGCCGACCAACCGGTTCAGCGCCACCGTTCCGCTGCAGAAGAACAGCACGTTGCGTTGCTGGTTGCCGTCCTTGACCGTCATTTCCCAGCTGGTGCAGCCGGGCGAATGGCCGGGCGTGGTGTGCGCGGTCAGCGTCACATCGCCGAGCGTCACCTTGTCGCCTTCCTTGACGGTGCGGTCGACCTTGACCGGCGCAAAGGCAAGATCGGCGTTGCTCTCGTCGCCTGGATAATAGCCGCCCTCGAGCAGCGGCTTGTCGCGCTCGCCGGCGATCAGCTGCGCGCCGGTCTCCTGCTTGATCTCGGCAAAGCCGCCGGTGTGGTCAAGGTGGGCGTGGGTGTTGAGGATATATTTGATGTCGCCTTCCTTGAAGCCGAGCTTGGCGATGTTGTCCTTGATCATGCCGGTCGACTGCTGCATTGCCGTATCCATCAGGATCAGCCCTTGCGACGTCTTGATGATATAGACTGCGATTCCGTCAGTGCCGACGTAGTAGATATTGTCGATCAGCTCGTACGGTTCGAACGGCGCGGTCCATTTCTTCATGACAACAGCCATGAAATCCTTGAGCGTCTGTGCCTGCGCACCGGTTGCGATCAGCGCGAGCGCGCACAGCGCGGCTGCGATCGTCCTCATGGTTGCCTCCCGATTTGTTGTTGTTTGTGCACGGAGGCGCACTATGCGTGCCGGCAAGGCCGATCGCAAGATACGGACAACAAGCAGCCGGACATGCCACCGCGTGTCCGGCGCATGCCTGTTCCGCGCTCAGCTCGCGTATTGTGCAATGCCGTTGCCGAACGACCAGTTTTCCTTGGCAACCTCGACCAGGTTGATGAAGATATCGTCCGGACGTCCCTGCAACTGGCTCTGGAAATCATCCGCGATCCGCTTGTAGAACGCCTTCTTCATCTCGACCGTACGCCCGGCATTCAGCGTGATCTGGATCAAGATGAGATCGTCGCTGTAATTGTTGCCGAGATAGTTGTCGGCGTAGTTCAGATCGCCGCGGTCGTGCTCGGTGATGATCTGAAACTTGTCATTCTCGGGCACGTTGATCACCTCGCGCATCGCCTTGTAGACGATCTCGCCGAGGGTCTTGCGATATTCGGCGGACTTGCCGCGCTTCAGGTCGATACGAACGAATGGCATGGTGGTCTCCGTTTGTTATGCGGGGCTCGGCCGGATCGGCCCCGTGTGATCGAGACGGTGCGAATGCTCTCGCGTCGTCCGCTTGCACCGGCGGCGTCAGGGAATTCAGCGGGTCGCCTTGAAGGCCTCCCAGCGCGCATCGCGCTCTCTTTGGTATTTGGGCGTCCGCTCGCCCACCATGTCGGCGCGGCGGACCGGCTCGCCGCAGGACTCGCAGACCGGACCGAGCCCGGCCGGCTTGCCGCAGACGAGATGGGTGTAATTCATTGCGCGGCCATCTCGCGGTGACTTGCACCAGGTCTCGCCCCAGGCGCGCAGCGCCATCATCACCGGAAAAAACGCTTCGCCCTTCTCGGTGAGGTGATACTCGTGGCGCAACGGGCGCTTGTTGTAGACGCGCCGCGTCACCAGACCGTCCGCTTCCAGCTTTTTCAGCCGTGCCGTGATCATCTGCGGCGTGCCGCCGGACTGCGCCTGGATCTCCTCGAAGCGATGATTCCGCGCGAACAGTTCGCGCAGAACAAGTACTGTCCAGCGGTCGCCCACAACGGTTTCGGCGCGAGCGACAGGGCACAGCGTTTGGTCAGCCGTGTTGTCCTTCATTTTTGTCATCACGTTTTCTTCAGCAGGCTTGTTGCTATGATTTTCATAGTAATATGGCCCGGCATCGTCGCAAATGCAATGGGCCGTAGATCGGCCGGTCTGTCATCACCAAGGAGCGAGCCATGACCACCGAACAGGGGCCGACAGCGGCCAAAGTCGATTTGAAGCTCGAAGTCGCCGTCATTCCGGTCTCGGATGTCGACCGCGCCAAGCGCTTCTACCAGGACCTGGGCTGGCGGCTTGATGCCGACTTCGTCAGGCCCGACGGTTCGCGCGCCGTGCAACTGACGCCGCCGGGTTCGCCGACCTCGATCCATCTCGGCTCGGGATCTGCGCTGCCGCGCTTCCTGATCGTCAATGATATCGAAGCGGCACGCGCCGAGCTGATCGCGCGCGGCGCCGATGTCAGTGAGGTGTTTCACCGCGGCGCCGAAGGCCGCATCAAGGGGCCGGACCCGGAACGGCCGAGCTACGGGTCGCTCGCCACGTTCAACGATCCCGACGGAAACGTCTGGCTGCTGCAGCAGGTGACGCAACGCCTGCCCGGGCGGGTCGACGGCAACAGCACAAATTTCTCCTCATCGGCCGATCTCGCTGCCGCGCTGCGCCGCGCGGCAGCAGCCCATGGCGAGCACGAGAAGCGGACCGGCGGCCACGATGCGAACTGGCCCGATTGGTACGCCGAGTACATCGTCCGCGAACAGGCCGGCAAGCCGCTGCCCGAGTGAGCGGAGCGCGTCATTGAAGCAAATCCAACCGGGCGCCTGATGGCCAAGGAGCGAGCGATGTCGGAGATCATCTATCCACGCGAGCGAACCGCGCTGCTTCTCGTCGATCCCTACAATGATTTCCTCTCCGAGGGCGGCATGGTCTTTCCGCGCATCCAGCCGATCGCCGACGAGGTCGGGCTGCTCGACAATCTGCGCCGGCTCGACGGCGCGGTCCGGGCCGCCGGCATCCAGGTGGTGATCGTCCCGCACCGCCGTTGGGAGCCGGGCGATTACGAGGATTGGGACCATCCCAATCCGACCCAGCGCTTGATCATGCAGCGCCATAGCTTTGCGCGCGGCGAATGGGGCGGGGATTGGCATCCCGACTTTGCACCCAAGCCCGACGACCTGATCGCCCAGGAGCATTGGGGGCAGAGCGGGTTCGCCAACACCAATCTTGATTTCCTGCTGAAGCAGAAAGGCATCACGCATGTGATCGTGGTCGGGCTGCTGGCCAACACCTGCATCGAGTCGACCGCCCGCTTCGCGATGGAGCTCGGCTACCATGTGACGCTGGTGCGCGATGCCACCGCCGCCTTCTCGCACGACTTGATGCACGCCGCTCACGAGTTGAACGGCCCGACCTACGCCCATTCCATCCTGACAACCGCCGAGGTGATCGCGGCGTTGCTGGCGGCCTCTCATTCCAAGGAGACAGTCAAATGACCACGACATCGAAGACTCCAGCTGCAATCGCAATAGGCCAATTGAACCGGGACACCATCGACCAGGACCGGCGCCGGCTGCTGACGGGCGTGGCGCTGGGCCTGGCTGCTGCCGGTGCTGCCAGCCTGTTCCCCGCGCATCCCGCCGCGGCGGCCATCGGTGATGCGATCCGCCCATTCCGCATCAACATTCCCGAAGAAGACCTTGTCGACCTTCGCCGCCGTTTGGCCGCGACCCGTTGGTCCGACAAGGAGACCGTCAACGACGACTCCCAGGGTGTTCCGCAGGCGATGCTGCGCGATCTCGTCCGCTACTGGCAGACCGACTACGAATGGCGGAAGGTGGAGGCGCGGCTCAACGCGCTGCCGCAATTCATGACCGAAATCGACGGTGTGGACATTCACTTCATTCACGTTCGCTCGAAGCACGACAATGCATTGCCCCTGATCGTCACGCATGGCTGGCCGGGTTCGGTCATCGAGCAGATGAAGATCATCGATCCCCTGACCGATCCCACCGCGCACGGCGGCAGCGCGTTGGATGCGTTCCATCTCGTGATCCCGTCGATGCCGGGCTACGGCTTCTCCGGCAAACCGACCACGGTCGGCTGGGATCCCCAGCGCATCGCGCGGGCCTGGGTTCAATTGATGACGCGGCTCGGCTACAGCAAGTTCGTGGCGCAGGGCGGCGACTGGGGCTCGCCGGTCTCCAATGAAATGGCCAAGCTGGGTGCGCCGGAGTTGCTCGGCATTCACGTCAATCTCCCCGGCGTCGTTCCGCCCGAGGTCCTCAAGGCGGTCAGCACCGGCGGCCCTGCGCCGGACAACATGTCCACGGAGGAGCAGCACGCCTTCGAGCAGCTCAAGCTTCAATTCGCGAAACGGCGCGCCTACGCGCAGATCATGGGCACGCGCCCCCAGACGCTCGCGGCCTTTGCGGATTCGCCGGCGGGCCTCGCCGCCTGGCTGCTCGATCACGGCGACGGCTATGCCCAGCCGGCCTCCGCGATGCAATCAGCCGTGCTCGGGCGCGCCGTCAATGGACATTCCGCCGGCGCACTGACCCGCGACGACGTGCTCGACAACATCACGCTCTACTGGCTGACCAACACGGCCGTCTCTGCGGGCCGCTTGTACTGGGAGAACAAGACCAACCTTTATCTGCCCGCCAATGTCACGATCCCGGCCGCCGTCACCGCGTTTCCCGGCGAGAGCTTTGTGGCGCCGCGGAGCTGGGCGGAAAAAGCCTACCACAAGCTGATCTACTTCCATCAGGCCGAAGCCGGCGGCCACTTCGCCGCCTGGGAGCAGCCGGACATCTTCAGCAGGGAGGTTCGGGATGCGTTTCGACCGCTGCGCAGCTGAACTGAATATTCAAAACAGCGAAAGGAGTATCCATCATGGCCAAGCTTGCAATCGTCGCCACCATCGAGGCCGCGCCGGGCAAACGGGATGAGGTGCTGCCGCTGTTGCTGGCGCACCGCGTCCGTTCGCTGAGGGACGAGCCGGGCACGCTGCAGTTCGATGTCCTGGTGCCCCGCGAGGACGCTTCAAAGCTGCTCCTCTACGAGGTCTATCAGGATGACGCCGCGTTCGCGGCACATCGCAATGCGCGATCGATCGCCCAGTTTCGCGAGGAGACCGCGGACCTCGGCGTCAAGGTTACCGGCACATGGTGCACGCCCGCCGAGTAGACGCCGGCGTCGCCGTCGCAGGTGCGGGATCAGACCATCTGACGTAGCAGGCCGATCAGGCGGCCGCATTCATCGTCGGTGCCGACCGTGATGCGCAGGAAGTCCTCGATCCGCGGCTTCTGGAAATGCCGCACCAGCACGCCGCGCTCGCGCAGTTTTGCGGCCAGATCCGCGCCGCGATGGCCGCCATGGCGGGCGAACACGAAATTTGCATGCGACGGCAGCACCTCGAAGCCGAGCTCGGTGAGGCCGCGGGCGAGCGCCTCGCGGCTCCTGATGATGCGTTGCCGGGTCTCTTCAAACCATGCGTCGTCCTCGATCGCGGCGATGGCGCCTGCGATCGCGAAGCAGTCCAGCGGATAGGAGTTGAAGCTGTCCTTGACGCGCTCCAGCGCCTCGATCAGCGTGCGCTGGCCGATCGCGAAACCGACGCGCAGTCCTGCGAGCGCGCGCGACTTCGATAGGGTCTGGATCACCAGCAGATTGTCGTGGCGCGCGACCAGCGGCACGGCACTCTCGGCGCCGAAATCGACATAGGCCTCGTCGACCACCACCAGACGATCGGGATGCTCGGTGAGCAGTGCCTCGATCGCCGCGCGCGGCAGCGCGATGCCGGTCGGCGCGTTGGGATTGCAAAGCAGGATGGCGCCGCCCGGCCGCTGGTAGTCCGCAAGCTGTATCCGCATCGCGGCATCGAGCGGGATCGTCTCGTAACCGACGCCATAGAGGCGGCAATAGACCGGGTAGAAGCTGTAGGTGATGTCGGGGAACAGCAGCGGCGCGTCGTGCTTCAGCAGCGCGGGAAAGGCGTGGGCCAGCACCTCGTCCGAACCGTTGCCGACGAACACCTCGTCGGCGGTGACGCCATAGCGCGTTGCGATCGCCTCGCGCAGGGCGGATGCGCGCGGGTCCGGATAGAGCCGCAGGCGATCCGTCGTCGCGGTGATCGCCGCTACCGCGCGCGGCGACGGCGGGTAGGGATTCTCGTTGGTATTGAGCTTGATCAGGCCATCGATCTTCGGCTGCTCGCCGGGCACGTATGGCGACAGATTGTGGACGACCGAACTCCAGAAGCGACTCATGATCTCAGGTCCAAGGATGAATGCGATCACAATAGGGAAAACGAGGCGCTGATGAAAGCGCCTCGTTGTTTCGTCGCATTCTGATGTGGGTCGCGCTCGTGACCTACCAGGTCGCCGTGCCCTTCATGGTCGGCTGGCCCTCGGCATTCGCGGTCCACAGCTCCATGCCGCCGTCCTTGTCGTTGGCATTGATCGAGAACTCGCTGCCCTCGAACAGCGGCTGCACGCCGCGATAGGTGAGCTTCTTCGGCGGCTTGCCGCCGTGGAGTTTCGCGGCGAATTCGACGATGAAGGAGGCCTGCAGCGGGCCGTGGAAGATCAGGCCCGGATAGCCCTCGACCTTGGTGACGTAGTCGCGATCGTAATGGATGCGGTGGCCGTTGAAGGTCAGCGCCGAATAACGAAACAGCAGCACCGGATCGGAGACGTGGCTTTCGCGATGCTGCGCGGCGGGGGGAGGCGGCGGCGCCTTGGCGGGCGCTGCTGCCGCGGGCGTGCTCGTCATCTCGCGATAGACGATGTCCTGCCGCTCGCGGACCGCAAGCCCGCGCGAGGTCGTCACCTCGTGATTGACCGAGACGAAGCACAGCGTGCCGGTCGAGCCTGATTTCACGGTGACGTCGGCGATGCGCGAGGTGCGTTTGGCGTCGTCGCCGATGCGCAGGCTATCGAAGAATTCGAGCTCGCCGCCGGCCCACATCCGGCGCGGCAGCGGCACCGGCGGCAGGAAGCCGCCGCGGGTCGGGTGGCCGTCGGGGCCAAGCTGCGACATCGGAAACACCGGCTGCGCCAGGCACCAATGCGTGGTCCACGGCGCGGCATCGCCGGCCTTCGGCTCGCCGATCTCCTGGAACAGCGTCGCGCGCAACCCCATCACGAGATATTTGGTGACGACGTCGGAGGCCTCGGTGGTCTTGCCGATCCACTGGCGGAGATGATCGAGGTCGAGTTTGTCGGTCATGTCTGTGTTGCCCGGGCAGAAGGGATCTCAGGATCGTTTGATGCGCTCGCCGATCGCGGGCACCTTGCCGTAGTGCCTGTCCTCGCCGACGACGATCGCGGCCGGCGCTGGATAGCTGACCTTGCCGTTCGGCGTGTCGACCTCGATGCGGCGCAGATGCGGATGCCTGGCGAGGTCGTCCATGCTGTTGACCTCGGCAAAGGCGATGTCGGCCTCGGCGAGCTTGCCCAGCAAGTCCTCGCGCGTCAGCTTGCCGAAACTGTCGCTGACGATCTGATCGGTCACCGCGCGGTTGCGCACGCGCTCGACCATGTTGGCAAAGCGCGGATCGTCGGGCAGGCCGGGCTGGCCCAGCACCTTGGCGCACAGCGTCTTCCACTCGCGCTCGCTCTGGATCGAGATCAGGATCTCCTTGCCGTCCTTCGAGCGGAACACGCCGTAGGGCGCGATCGAAGGATGGGCGAGGCCGATCCGCTTCGGCGACTTGCCGTCCTCGGCATTGAGCAGCGGCACCGTGAGCCAGTCGGCCATCACGTCGAACATCGAGATCCGGATGTCGGCACCCTGGCCGGTACGGCCGCGGCCGATCAGCGCTTCGAGGATCGCGGCATGCGCGGTGGCGCCGGTCGCAACATCGACGATCGACATGCCGACGCGCGAGGCGCCTTCCGGGCCGCCGGTGATCGAGGCAAGGCCGCTCTCGGCCTGGATCAAGAGGTCATAGGCCTTGCGGTCGGCGTACGGGCCGGTGTCGCCATAGCCGGTGATGGTGCACATGATCAGCTTGGGATATTCCTTGCGCAGCCGCTCGCGCGAGAAGCCGAGCTTGTCCATCGAGCCGGGCTTCAAATTCTGCAGCAGCACGTCGGCGCCCGCGATCAGCTCCTCGAGCTGGGCGCGGCCTTCCTTGGTGGCGAGATCGACCACGGCGGAATCCTTGCCGCGGTTGAGCCAGACGAAATAGCTGCTCTGGCCCTTGGCCGCGGCGTCGTAGCCGCGGGCGAAATCCCCCTCGGGCCGCTCGATCTTGATGACATGGGCGCCGGCATCGGCCAGGCGTGACGAGCAGAACGGCGCGGCAACCGCCTGTTCGACGGCAATGACGGTCAATCCCTCAAGCGGCAGCATGATCTGAGAACTCAGTAGGAGCGGGGCATGCCGAGCACGTGCTCGGCGACGAAGGAGAGGATCAGGTTGGTCGAGATCGGCGCCACCTGGTAGAGCCGGGTCTCGCGGAACTTGCGCTCGACGTCGTACTCCTCGGCGAAACCGAAGCCGCCATGGGTCTGCACGCAGGCATTGGCCGCTTCCCAGGACGCATCCGCCGCCAGCATCTTGGCCATGTTGGCCTCGGCGCCGCAGTCGAGGCCGGCTTCATATTTGCGGGTGGCTTCCTTCACCATCAGTTCGGCCGCGCGCATCGAGGCGTAGGCCTTGGCAATCGGGAACTGGATGCCTTGATTCTGGCCGATCGGCCGGCCGAACACGCTGCGCTCCTTGGCGTAGTTGGTCGCCTTCTGGATGAACCACTTGGCATCGCCGACGCATTCGGCCGCGATCAGGATGCGCTCCGCATTCATGCCGGACAGGATGTAGCGAAAGCCCTTGCCTTCCTCGCCGATCAGATTCTCCGCCGGCACCTTCATGTCGGTGAAGAACACCTCAGTGGTGGCGTGGTTCATCATGGTGCGGATCGGGCGGATCTCCAGCCCCTTGCCCTTCACCTCGCGCATGTCGACGATGAACACCGAGAGCCCGTCGGTGCGCTTCTTGGACTGCTCCTTCGGCGTGGTGCGCGCCAGCAGCACCATCAGGTCGGAATATTCGGCGCGGCTGGTCCAGATCTTCTGGCCGTTGACGACGTAGTGGTCGCCGTCGCGGCGCGCAAAAGTCTTCAGCGACGAGGTATCGGTGCCGCTGGTCGGCTCGGTGACGCCGAACGCCTGCAGCCGCAACTCACCGGTCGCGACCTTCGGCAGATACCTCGCCTTCTGCGCGTCGTTGCCGTGCCGCAGCACGGTGCCCATCGTGTACATCTGGGCGTGGCAGCCGCCGCCGTTGCAGCCGGCGCGCTGGATCTCTTCCAGGATCGCCGCCGCCGCCGACAGCTTCAGGCCCGCGCCGCCATATTCCTCGGGGATCAGCACCGAGAGATAGCCTGCCTCCGTCAGCGCATCGACGAACTCCTTCGGATAGGCCATCTGGCGGTCGAGCTTGCGCCAGTATTCGCCGGGAAACTGCGCGCAGAGCTTTGCGACGGCGTCGCGGATGTCGGTGTGGTCGTCGGTGTGCTGATCGTGTGCGGTCATGATTTCGTTTTGCCGAGAGGTTGCGCCAGAACGCTTTCGAGCGAAGCGGAAGCCGGTTCGCGTGAGGAAAACGCCCGCTGTTGTGGGGTCCCGGTAAACTCCCTATGCTGTTTTGTTATAGCGTATGAACCTGCCTTCCAGGATTGGCAAGTATGGATTTCCGCCAGCTTAGGACCTTTGCATGCGTCGCGGAACTCGGGAGTCTGAGCAAGGCATCCGATACCCTGCGGGTCGCGCAGCCGGCGCTGAGCCGGCAGATCAAGCTCTTGGAGCATGAACTGCGCACCGAACTGTTCACGCGCAACGGCCGCGGCATGGTGCTGACCGATGCCGGCCGGCTGCTGCTGGCGCGCACCGGCGGTATCGTGCGGCAGATCGACCAGATCCGCGACGACATCCAGTCGGCGGGCGGCGCGCCGTCCGGGCGCGTCGTGCTCGGGCTGGTGCCGACGGTGAGCTGCGTGATCTCGGCGCGGCTGGCGCGGCGCACGGTGGAACGCTATCCCGGCATCTCGCTCTGCATCGTCGAAAGCTACAGCGGCCACCTGATCGAGTGGCTGCATCGCGGCGAGATGGACCTTGCGGTGATCTATGGCCCGTCCGTCGATCTGCACCTGGCGGTGCAGAGCCTCGGCCGCGATAGCATCGTCGCGGTCGGCCCGCGCGGCAGCGGGCTGAAGCAGAAGAAGCAGGTCGATATCGGCTGGCTGCTGCGCCAGCGCCTGGTGCTGCCAAGTCATTCGCACGGGCTCCGCGCCATGATCGAGCATGCGGCGGCGAAGAAGAAGGTCACGCTCGACGTCAAGCTCGAGGCGGATTCGTTCCGCGTGCTGACGAGTTTGGTCGAGGAGGGGCTCGGATACACCATGCTGCCGCCGTCCTCGGTGCGCGGCGAGGTCGCCGACGGCCGGCTCGAGACCGCGCCGATCGCGCGGCCGGCGCCGCGACGCGAGCTGACGCTGGCCTCGCCGGTCGAGCATCCCGGCTCGAATGCGATCACGCTGATCGCCAAATTGCTGCGCGACGAGGTCGCCGCGTGCCGCGCCGAGGGGCTCTGGGACATCCAGCTCGCCTGAGCGCGGCTGCATTCATTTCCGTCATTGCGAGCGAAGCGAAGCAATCCATCGCGCGGCATGCGCGGTGGCATGGATTGCTTCGTCGCTGTCGCTCCTCGCAATGACGGGGTCGCACGCATTATGCTCTCATCTCACCGCGAAGCCGAGATGACCGCGGAAGCGGTTCTTGAGATACGTGCCGTCGCGCGGCGGCAGCGCGCGCTCGACCTCGCCGGCTGCGATGCGGATGCGCGCGAGCCGCGGGCCGCCAGCGAGATCGCGCAAGCTATTCCGGAAGCGTTCGATGCCGGCCATGTCGGCGATGTCGGAGACATTGCGGATGCCCGCGCCATCAGCGATCACCTCGAGCTTCGCCCCTAAGCCGGAGTGGCTGAGCTGCATCCCGGTCTCGCCGAAATGGCCGTTGTCGAGCACCGCGATCGAGAGATTGCCCGGCTGCTTAGTGGCAATCGTCAGCAGGCTGCCGATCCCCATCAGCTGCTCGCCGTCGCCGGTGACGACAAGTACCGGCCGCTTCGGCTGCGCCAGCGCGAGGCCGAGCCCGACCATCGCGGCGCCGCCCATCGCGCCCCAGAGATAGAAATTGCCGGGATGCTCGCCGGCGTCGAACACATCATAGGACGAGGAGCCGAGCCCGGAGATCACGAGCAACTCGCCGCGGTCGGCGAGCAGCGCCTTCACGGCGGCGCGGCGATCGAGCGTGCCTGTTGGTGCTGACATCAATGCGTCTCCTTCGTCCACTTCTTGCGGCCGATCATGCGCTGCGAGATCAGCACCGCGACCTGCTGGTCGCCGTCATAGGCGAGCGAGGCGGCGGCCGAGATCACTTCTTCGGCGTCATCGGGGTTTTCCAGCCGCAGCACGGTGGTGCCCATGATCTCGAAGGCCTGCGGCGTCGCGCGGCCCATCGGGATCTGCCAGGGATTGAACTCGGCCCATTCGCCGCGCATCGTCACCAGCGCCAGCAGCGGGAAGCGGCAGCTCGCCATCAGCGACAGCATGTTGACGCAATTGCCGACGCCGCTCGACTGCATCAGCAGCACCGCGCGGTCGCCGCCGAGCCAGGCGCCGGCGGACAATGCCACGCCTTCTTCCTCGGTCGTCAGCACCGTGGTCTTGATGTCGGCATCGGCGTGCGACAGCTTGATCAGCTTGGAATGTCCGGCGTCG
Source organism: Bradyrhizobium sp. B120 (assembly GCF_049075665.1). Classification (NCBI taxonomy): domain Bacteria; kingdom Pseudomonadati; phylum Pseudomonadota; class Alphaproteobacteria; order Hyphomicrobiales; family Nitrobacteraceae; genus Bradyrhizobium; species Bradyrhizobium sp. B120. The sequence goes on from NZ_CP185242.1 coordinate 1,718,493, forward strand.
GGGACGTAGGACACTTGCGCGACGCCGAAGCTCTTCAGCGTGCGGTAGATCGCGACCGGCCAGTCGGTGCTGGTCGCGCTGTCCTGGTGAACGGCAATCTGGTCCATCGTGGGCCTCGGCTAGGGGCGCGCAGTGGCGCGTCCTCACACCGAAGGCTTAGCGCGCGAGGACGATCAACTCCCGTCGCATCTGTGTCGCGCAGCTATGCCGGAATTGTATATCTCCGTCATTGCGAGCCAACGGGTCGCGCGAACGCGCGCCCGATGACAGGCTCCGCGAAGCAATCCATCTGTCCGCATGCGCGGAGGGATGGATTGCTTCGTCGCTTCGCTCCTCGCAATGACGAGGGGGCTGGCGCTATCCCGCCTCAGCCATTCGGCTGCAGAAACGTGCCGTACTGCTTGCTCGCGACGACCGCGGCGGCGGCGTCTCCGATGACGCGCATCGCCGCCATCATCGGCCACGGCCCAAGGCTGACCCTGCGCACGCCGGCGCGGGCGAGCTCGCCGATTTCGGGAACGCCCCGCGTCACCATGACGTTGACCGGCAGCGGCGTCAGCTGGACGAGCCGCTCGATCAGCGCGAGGTCGGTCAAGCCGGGCACAAAAATGCCGTCGGCGCCGGCCTCGGCATAGAGCTTCGCGCGGTTTGCCGCTTCGTTCAGGCATTGCTCCGGCGAGCCGAATTTCAGCAGGAACGGATCGGTCCGCGCATTGATGAAGAGATGAATGCCGAGCTGTTGCGCGGTGTCCCGCACCGCCCTGATCTTGGCGGCATGCAGCTCGGGATCGACGAGCTGCCGCTTGCCGCCCAAGAGCCCGTCCTCGATATTGATGCCGATCGCGCCGGCTTTCAGGATCCTTGCCGCCGAATGCGCGGCGGCATCTGGAGTGTCGCCGTATCCCGCCTCCAGATCGATCGAGACCGGAACCGGGACGGAAGCGGTCATTCGCGAGACCAGCCCTTCCACGATGTCGAGCGGGGCATTCTCGCCGTCGGCAAAGCCGAGCGCGGACGCCACTGCGCCGCTGCTGGTCGCGATGGCCGGCGAGGTCTTCGCGATCGCCTTGGCGGTCGCGACATCCCAGGCGTTGAACAGGACCAGTGGATCTCCCGTCCTGTGAAGACCGTGAAACGCTTCGGCGTGTTGCTGCTGTGTCGTGGCGTCCATTGCGCGCACTCCTGGTTAGAGAGAATTCGAAAGACTTCGTGATGTGGTCGCTGGTCGCAGCACGGCTGTTCAGCCGGCGGCGTGGGTCTTGAACCAATCCATGATCAAACTGTTGACCTCGGCCTCGCGCTCGAGGTGCGGGAAGTGCCCGACACCGGGCAGGACAACGCGCTGATGTGGTCCCTTGAACAGCGGCTCTTCCTTGATCGAATACCGCGCTGTCGGATCGTTGCCGCCATAAATCGTCAGCGTCGGCGTATGCATGTCGTTGATCGGCAGCCGCCCCGCAACTCCCGCATCGACCAGGCCATTGTAGTATTTCAGCGCCGCCTTCATGGTGCCGGGAGAAGAGAGCGTCTCCTTGACCGAGCGGAGATGCGCGTCGTTCTCGAATGTTGGCGACCACAACTTCCAAAGGTAGTCGACGAAGGGAAGTCCCTCGATGTTGACCGCCGAGTGAGCGCCGGGCACCGTAAAGAAATAGACATGGAAGACTGAGCGAACGGCATCGGGATCGCTCCTGAGGCTCGGGATCGTGATCGGGTGCGCGGTGTTCATGACCACCGCGGCCTTGATCGCTGACGGTGAGGTGGCCAGCGCCTGGAACGTCGACGTGCCGCCCCAATCCATGCCGACGACACACGCTTGTCCGTCGTCGCTGAGCGCTGCGATCAGCGCTTCGAGATCCTGGCCCAGCGCGATCGGATCGAAGATGCCGTCGGCTGGAATCTCGGTCGGCGCATAGCCGCGCAGGAACGGCGCGACCGCGCGATAGCCGGCATCCGCGAACACCTGCAGCTGCTTGCGATACGACCAGGCGTTGTCGGGAAATCCGTGCAGGAACATGACGAGCGGCCCGCTGCCCTGTTCGAGATAGGCAAATCGCACGCCGTTGGCCTGCACGTATTTCAGCGCGGGTTCGCTGCCGGCGGCGTCAGGCATTGCCAATGCGGTGCTTCGGATCGTCATCGCTGCTCTCCATCTTTTGTTGTGGTCACCCTCTCGGACAAATATGTGCGTAGCGCACATATCAGGTCAAGTTGTTTTTTGTGCGCAGCGCACATATTATTCCCGGCATGGAACACGGAATCGCCAATCTGCTGGGCGCGCTGTCGCTCGCCGTCATGGATCGTATCGAGCAAGGTGCGCGCGAGGTGGTCGGCCGCGGCGGCGAGACACCCGCGGCGCTCATCGTCATCGGCTACGGCCAGGGCATGACCAACGACAAGCTGAGGCGGATCCTCGGCCTGTCGCATTCCGGAACGGTCCGGCTGGTCGATCGTCTGGTTTCGGACCGGCTGGTCGAACGTCGTCCGGGCAAGGACGGCCGCGAGGTCGCCTTGCACCTGACGGCGATCGGCGCTGCATCCCGAAACGAGCTGTTGGCGTCGCGGATTTCCGCCGTGACGTCATTGCTCGATGTGCTGTCGTCGGCTGAACGAAAGCAGCTTGCGACGTTGATCCGCGAGCTGCTGGCAAGGCAGGATACATCAGAGATGGATCGCTTCACGATCTGCCGGATGTGCGACGACCGGGTCTGCACCAATTGCCCGTTGCCGACCAACAAGGGCCAGCACGGTCACTAGAGGGATGACCCTACTCCGAGTCGAGCGGCAGGCTCCGCTTCACCTCGCCCCGCGTGCGGGGAGAGGTCGGAACGCATCCTTGGATGCGTTCCGGGTGAGGGGGAGCCTCCGCAAGCACAACTATCGCCGGATACACGGAGACGGCCCTTCACCCCAACCCTCTCCCCGTAAGAACGGGGAGAGGGAGCGCAGTGCCGTTGCTGTCACTATTCGACCTTATCCGGCGCTAGCGCCTTGCCGTCAGTTTGCGGTCTTGCCCGCCGTGAAGACGTACATGTCCCAGAACGTCTCGGCATGATCGACCTCGAAGCGGTGCCACTGGTCGAGATCGGTCTCGTCGGCCGTGCCCGGAAACTGTTTGCGGAATTGGTCGAGCACCGCCGGATCGTCAAACGGCTCGAAACCCCCGAACGTCAGGCCGTGCTCGTTCAGGAATGCCGCGATCTCGGGGATCGTCAGGCGATGCTCCATCACGTTGAACAGCAGATCGCGGCAGCCGCTCATGCTGTAAAAGTCCTTGGCGCCGATCAGCGGCTTCCATTGTTCGGCCTCGCGAAAAATGTCCCGCCGGCACCGTCGGATGTCGGCGGCGGTGGCGCGATAATTGCGCGCGGCGATGCGGGCGCGGGCCTCCACGATGACGCGGCGCGCCAGGTCGCTGTACAGGCCGACGCGCATCGTGCCGCCCGGCCGCAGCAGCGAGACCAGCACGCGCCAGCCGGCAAAAGGCTCGGCCAGATGGTGCAGCACGCCGACCGACTCGATGCTGTCGAAGGTGCGACCGATCGCGCCCAATTCCAGGATATCCGCCTGCGCATATTCGATGTTGCGCAGGCCCAGCTCGCGCGTCTTGCGGCGCGCATAAGAAAGGCTGGTCATGCTGATGTCGACCGCGAGCACGCGGGCATTCGGATAGACCTGCGCGATCTGGATCGCGTGCGAGCCGGTGCCGCAACCTGCGATCAGAATATCCTGTTCGGCTCGCTGTTCCGCGGTCGCGACGGTTCGTCCCCGCGCCCGATCGGCAGCGAATGCCGTCAGCGGGTTGACGGTCCAGCGCGGATAGGGATTTTCTTCGTATTGGCGCATCACCTCGACGGATACGTCGTTCTTGATGGGGGTGAGTATCGCAATGGTGCTGCGCTCTGCCATTTCCTCGCGCGGCTCCCGAAGCTGCACCCGCAACAGGCCGGCTGTGGTCGCAGGCCAATCCCTGCGCAGCAGCGCGTCCGCCTGCGGGAGCGCATGAAGCGGAAAATACGCCGCAACGACCGCGAGCGTGAGCGGCGCGATCGCAGCCCCTGATGCGAGGTCCTGCAGCAAACGATCGCGCAGCGCGCCCGCAAGCTCGCTTTCCGTCTCGGTCTGCCCGTAGGCATATTCGTTGATGAAGCATTGGCGGGCGAGCGCGCAGGCAAAGGCGACGATCTCGTCGTCCTCCGGGTCCTGGTTGCTCGCGCGCTGCAGCAGTTCGGCCCGCGCATATCCCAGCAGCACCTCGAGCTGCATGTTGGCCAGCGTGGTGGCTTCGAGCGCCGCGCGCAGGAACAGGTCGCGCGCAAGCCGGGCGACGCTGTCAGTGCCGAACAATTCGGCGCTCGTGACCGGCAGCGGCCACTTGCCGGCAATCCGCCCGACATAGCTGGTGACGGTTGGGCTCTGCAGGATGAAGCCGACGGCCCTCGCATCCATGCCGAGCGCGAGCGCCTTGCTGAAATGCGCGGCCGCCTTGGCGCGATTGCCCAGCGCCTGGTAGGAATTTCCGGCGTTGTAGTGGCAGGCGGCGTTGACCTCGTCGGAGGCAATCGCCTTCGCGAACGTCTTCACGGCCGATCGGTGATCACCCGCAGCCTGCGCCATCAAGCCGAGCAGGTTCAGGCTCTGCACATGGCCAGGCTCACGCGCGAGAATTTGCCGGCAAATCTCCTGCGCTTCGTTGAAGCGGCGCATCCCGTAGAAACGGCTTGCCTCGGCGGCAAGGCCGGCCATGCCGATGCCTGCGGAGCCGAAAGCGGGTGCGTTTCCGGCGGACTCGTCCCGTCGCTTACCGGCCGCACGCCGCTCTTTTCGGTTCATGTTCCGTCAACTGGCCCAAACTGCAAGATGCTGCCGGACAGCGCGCCGAAACGGCTCGATGCTCAGCCCGGGATCCGCACCGGCAGGTTCTCGATGCCGCGCACGAAGCTGGAATAGACGCGCTTCGGCTCGCCGACCACCTCGATGCGGTCGAAGCGTTTCAGCATTTCCTGCCAGACGATCTTCAGCTGCAGCTCGGCGAGTCGCATGCCGACGCAGCGGTGGATACCGAAGCCGAACGACAGATGGATGCGCGGCCGGGCGCGATCGATGATGAACTCGTCGGGGCGGTCGATCACCTCGTCGTCGCGGTTGCCGGAGACGTACCACATCACGACGCGGTCGCCCTTCCTGATCGTCTTGCCGCCAACCTCGGTGTCCTGAAGCGCGGTGCGCCGCATATGCGCGAGCGGCGTCTGCCAGCGGATCACCTCCGGCACCATGGTGTCGATCAGCGCGGGATTCTCCTTCAGCTTCCTGAACTGGTCGGGATGCTCATGCAGCGCCAGCACCGAGCCGCTCATGGTGTTGCGCGTGGTGTCGTTGCCGCCGACGATGAGCAGGATGATGTTGCCCATCAGATTGTCCGGATCCATGTGCCGGGTGGCGTCGCTATGCGCCATCATCGACAGCAGGTCGTTCCGCGGCGGCGCGTTGACGCGCTCATTCCACAGCTTCGAGAAATAGGCGTAGCACTCGTCCATCTCCTGCCGCCGCTGTTCCGGCGAATCGACGATGCCGCTCTTCGGCAGCGCGGTCGAGACGTCGGACCAGCGCGTCAGCTTGCGCCGCTCCTCCCAGGGGAAGTCGAACAGCGTCGCCAGCATCTGGGTGGTCAATTCGATCGAGACGCGCTCGACGAAATTGAAGGTCTCGTTGCGCGGCAGATTGTCGAGCACGCTCGCCGAGCGCTGGCGGATCAGCTTCGCCAGCTCGTCGAGATGATTGGGCGTGAACATCGGCGACACGGTCTTGCGCTGATGGGCGTGCTTGGGCTGGTCCATCGCGATGAAGCTCGGATAGTCGTAGCCGGGCGGCACGTCGCGGATCGAGATGCCGCCGAGCGTGGAGTCCGAGGAGAAGATGCCGTGGCTGGTGTCGACATGCATGATGTCGTTGTACTTCACCACAGACCAATAGGGCTCGATCGGCGAATTGGTGCAGTAGTGCACCGGCTCTTCCTTGCGCAGTCGCTCGAACCACGGCCACAACGTGTCGTTCTGAAATAGTTTTGGCGCGCCGGGATGAAAATCCCTGAGGGGCGTCGCATAGGCTTCCTCGCGCGCCTGGCGCAGCAGCTCGGCCCGGTCGGCACGGATGGCAGTCTGGACGTTCATGATTCTTGATCCCGGTTGGCTGGCGAGGCGTCAGGCGGCAATGCGCACCGGCAGCGTCTCGTAGCCCTTGATGAAGCTGGAATACACCCGCTGCGGCTCCTCCACCACCTCGATCGTGTCGAAGCGCTTGAGGATCTCCTCCCAGATGATCTTGAGCTGCAGCTCGGCGAGACGCAGGCCGACGCAGCGGTGGATGCCGAAGCCGAACGAGATGTGGGTGCGCGGCCGGGCGCGGTCGATCAGGAACTCGTAGGGCTTCTCGATCGCCTCCTCGTCGCGGTTGCCCGAGACGTACCACATCACGACCTTGTCGCCCTTCTTGATCTGGCGGCCGCGGAACTCGAAGTCGGCGAGCGCGGTGCGCCGCATATGGGCGAGCGGCGTCTGCCAGCGGATCACCTCGGGCACGAAACTGTCGATCAGCGCTGGGTTCTCCTTGAGCTTGCGGTACTGCTCCGGATGCTTGCTCAGCGCGTAGATGCTGCCGGACAGCGTGTTGCGCGTGGTGTCGTTGCCGCCGACGATCAACAGGATCAGGTTGCCGAGGAAATTCTTCGGATCCATGTTCCGCGTGGCGTCGCTGTGCGCCATCATCGAGAGTAGGTCGCTCTTCGGCGGCTGGCCTGAGCGTTCCTTCCAGAGCCGTGCGAAATAGCTCGCGCATTCCATCAGTTCGGACTGCCGCTCGTCCTCGGTGGCGACGAGGCCGCCGGCGCCGGGCAGGGTGGTCGCGACATCGGACCAGCGCGTCAGCTTGCGGCGATCCTCCCAGGGAAAGTCGAACAGCACCGCCAGCATCTGGGTCGTCAGCTCGATCGAGACCTTGTCGACCCAGTCGAACACCTCGCCGCGCGGCAGATTGTCGAGGCACTCGGTCGAGCGGTTGCGGATATTGATCGCGAGCTCGTCGAGGTGCGTCGGCGTGAACATCGGCGCCACGGTCTTGCGCTGCGCCGTATGGCGCGGCTGGTCCATCGCGATGAAGCTTTCGCGGCGCAGGTCCGGCGGCACGTCGCGGATGGTGATGCCGCCGAGCGAGGCGGCCGAGGAGAACACCGAATGGTTGGTCTCGATGTCCATGATGTCGTTGTACCGGGTGATCGACCAGTACGGACCGAACATCGAATCCTTGCAGTAGTGCACCGGATCCTCGCGGCGCAGCCGGTCGAAATACGGCCAGAAGGTATCGGTCTTGAACAGCTCGGGATGGCCGGGATCGTAATCCGCGAGCGCAAGCGTGTTGGCGCGTTCGCGTGCGGCATCCAGATTGGTGTCGTCGACCAGATCGATGGTCCCGTGCATGAGCGGCTCCTCAACCGTTTTCGCTGCCGGGGCATCGCCGGCGCGACATGTTTTACCGAATTACATTCTCATTCCGCGGTTTGCGCAAGGGCTCTCAACGCGCATTTGGCCGCATTGATGTCAGGTCAAAGCGGCCGAATCCGGGCTTTTCGCCGGTGCAGGGGGCAAGGCGGCGACCAACGCTGTTTGAAACGGCGTTTGATTTAATCGGCCGGTGCGGGCGCCGTCTGTTGGCTGGCGGGCTTTTCGCAGGGGTAGGTGTCCTGCATGCCCCATAGCAGCAGGAGAGCGATCACCACCTCGCCTTTGGCGGACCGCTTGTCGGCCGATTTGAGCATGATCTCTTCGGTCTGTTCGCTGGTCAGCGCGAGGTCGCCCGGCATGCAGAACAACATTTGGCCGCCATGCCGTTTCAGCCAGGCATTGGACGCCATCAGGCCGCCCCTGACGCCGTCCAGATACATATGATTGAAGATGCGAAAGTTCTCATTCTTCGGATTGCGATAGGAATCCAGCCGCACATCGACGGCAGCGGCGGGAGCTGCCGTCAGCGCCAGGAAGCACGCCGACATTATCCACTTGCTCATCGCTACCCTTCCTCGCTTGTCCGGCGTGTTTCCTTGTCACCTGATCCGTAAGTATCTCATTCCTGCCATGGGGTTCGAAGCCCGCGCTCGACGAGGGTGGGATGGCGGCCGCTTTGCTCCGACCGGGGGCATGCCGGCAGCAAGGACGGCCCTGTTTCCGGCGATGCCGTTAAGGCATGGCCAACCGCACCCCAGCAAAAATCGGCCGGCGATCTCGACCTTGTGTGAAACCTGGATCACACTCGCAGCGACAAACCTGTGCTTTTGATACGCAGAGATTGTCCCGTCCTGGAGCTATCCCGTGAACGACATGAGCTGGACCCCGCTGGGGCCGCCGCAGCCGCCTCCGCAACCGGGCCCGCCGCCGATGCCGGTGGCATTTTCAGGGAACCGGAAGGAGTTCTTCCGCCTGGTCGCGCGCGGCGCCGGGCTCGAATTGGTCACGGTCGGCTTCTACCGGTTCTGGCTCACCACCGACATCCGCCGGCACCTCTGGTCGAACACCCAGATCGATGGCGACGCGCCGGAATATACCGGCCGCGGCAAGGAGCTCTTGATCGGCTTTCTGGTCGCGCTCGCGATCCTGCTGCCGATCTATCTCGGCTATTTCCTGATCGGGATCGAGGCCGAGCATCTCAAGGCGTTCGCCTCGCTGCCGCTGGTCGCCTTCTTCTATCTGTTCGGCCAGTTCGCGATCTATCGCGCGCGGCGCTACCGCCTGACCCGCACGGTGTGGCGCGGCGTCCGCTTCTGGATGAGCGGCTCGGGCTGGATCTATGCGCTGAAGGCCTCGCTGTGGGGCGTGCTGGTCGTGATCACGCTCGGGCTCGCGTTGCCATGGCGCGAGGCGGCGCTCGAACGCTACAAGATGCGGCATTCCTATTACGGCGATCTTCAAGGCTCGTTCGAAGGCCGCGGCTGGGAGTTCTTCAAGCGCGGCTGGTGGCTCTGGCTCTTGATGCCGTTCGCGCTCTACAGCACGATCTTCGCCCCGTTCGCCTATGCCGCGTTCAAGGCGATCGAGTGGCGCTGGTGGCTGTCGGGCATCCGCTTCGGCGGGGTCCGGCTGGAATCCACCCTGCGCCGCAGCGCGCTGATCGGCCTGTACTGGAAGGTGATCGGCTGGGTCATGCTGCTCGGCATGGTGTTCGCGGCCTATCTCGTGCTCTGCACCTTCCTGGTCGCCAGCATGGACGGCTCCTCGATCGAGAGCTTCTTCAAGACCGAGGCGTTCGCCAAGAGCATTCCCCTGATCGTGCTGCTCGGCATCGGCTATCTCGCCTTCGCGCTGGCGATGAACGTGGTGATGCGGGTCTATCTGATGCGCGATCTCTGGGTCCGGGTGCTGTCCTCGACCATCGTGCACAACATCGGCGCGGCCGCCGACGTCACCGCACGCGGCGATCTCGCCAATGCGCTCGGCGAAGGCTTTGCCGACGGCCTCGACGTCGGTGGTTTCTAGCACCATGGAGTCTGATCCCAGCGAGACAAACTCCGCGGCGACGCCGGATCCCGGCGGCGTCTTCTTCGACGGCCTGTCGAACCGGCGGCGCCTCGTCGCGCTCAAACTGTCCGATGCGCTGGAGATCAGGGAAGACGGCGCGCTGCTGGCGCACTGGGCGTTCGCCGACATCCGCCGCGCCGACAGCCCGTCCGGCCTGCTGCGGCTGAGCTGCCTGACTGCACCGTCGCTGGCGCGGCTCGAGATCCGCGACGCCCAGCTCATGACCGAACTCGTCGCGCGCTGCGATGCGCTCGAGGCCAACCTGCCGAACCGCAGGAGCGTCGCCGCGATCGTCGGCTGGTCGCTCGCGGCTGCGGTGTCGATCGTGCTGGTGGTGCTGTTCGGCGTTCCACTCGCCGCCGAGCGGCTGACGCCGCTGGTGCCTGACTCGTTCGAGCGCCGCCTCGGCGATGTCGCGGAGGCGCAGGTCAAGGTGCTGTTCGACGGCAAGCCGTGCAGCAACGCGGCCGGACAAGCGGCATTCGAGAAGCTGGTCGGCAAGCTGCGGGAGACCGCGGGCCTCGACAATTCAGTGCAGTCGGGCGTGCTGGCGACCCCGGTGCCGAACGCCTTCGCGCTGCCGGGCGGCAAGGTCTATCTGTTCGAGGGGCTGCTGGAGAAGGCGGAAAACCCCGACGAGATCGCGGGCGTCCTGGCGCACGAGCTCGGCCATCTCCGCCATCGCGACAGCATGCGCGAGCTGATCCACAACGGCGGCACCTCGTTCCTGATCGGGCTTCTGTTCGGCGACATCACCGGGTCCGGCGCGCTGATCTTTGCCTCGCGCTCGCTGGTGACGTCATCCTATTCGCGCGACGCCGAGACCAATGCCGACAGCTTCGCGATCGAGACCATGCACAAGCTCGGCCGTCCGGCGAAGCCGATGGGCGAACTGATGTTCCGCGTCACCGGCAAGGAAGGCGGCAAGGGGCTCTCGATCGTTTCCGGCCATCCGCTGACCGAGGACCGTCTCGCACGCATGGACAAGGCCGATGCCGGCAGCCGGCCCAATGGCCCGCCGCTGCTGTCGTCGGCCGAATGGCAGGCGCTGAGGGCCATCTGCGGATCGGGCAAGGGCAAGGTGTGAAGCAGGGGGTTTCGGCCTGGAGCAGTCCCATGCCACGTGACGACAGATACTGGTTTCCCGCCAAGCGCTACGGCTGGGGCTGGGGACCTCCGAACAACTGGCAGGGCTGGTCGGTCGTCGCGGGCTTTGTGGCCCTGACTGCCATCGGCGCCGCGACGATCCTCCCGCACTCCCACACCGGCTTCATTGGCTATGTTGCTGTGCTGTGCGTCCTGCTCACCGGCGTGTGCTGGTGGAAGGGCGAGCCGCCGCGCTGGCGCTGGGGCGGCGACTAGCCCAGTCCTGAGCGCCTACTTCACCAGCCTGAACTTGCCGGCCTCGACCTTGATCAGGAACGCCGACCGCTCGTCATAGCCGTTGTGGTCGGTCGGGCTCATCGTCGAGAGGCCGTTGTTCAGATAGACGTCCTTGCCGCGCTCGAGCTCGTCGCGCAGCGCGGCGCGGAATTCCGGCGTGCCGGGTTTTGCGGTCTTCAGCGCGCTCGCCGCCGCCCGCTTGAACAGCGTGACGGCGTCCCACAAATGCGCGCCGAAGATGTTCGGCTTTTGCCCGTTGACCTTCTCGTAGGACGTCACGAACTCGTCGCGCGCCTGGCGGAACGGATCGCCCGCCGGCAGATCGTCGGCGATGGTGAAGGCCTCGCCGGTGAAGATCGCGCCCTCGACATTGGCGCCGCCGAGCTTGATGAATTCCTCCGACGCGACGCCGTGGGTCTGGAAGATCTTGCCGGCATAGCCGCGGCTGCGCAGCGCCTCCTGCGGCAGCACGGCCGGCGTGCCCGCGGACGCGATGAACACCGCTTCCGGGTTGGTCGCGATCACCTTCAGCGCCTGGCCCATCGCGCTGGTGTCGGCGCGTGCATAGACCTCATGGGTCGTGACGGTGAGGCCGAGCGTGGGTGCCAGCCGTGACACTTCATTGTAGTAGCCTTCGCCATAGCCGTCGGAGACGCCGATATAGCCGAGCGTCTTGATACCGGATTTCGCGATGTATTTCAGGATCGCCGCCGCCATCAGGTCGTCATTGGGCACCACCTTGAACGCCCAGCGGCGGCGGTCGTCCATCGGCCGCACGATCGCAGTCGCCGCGGCCAGCGAGATGATTGGCGTCTTGGATTCGAAGGCGACGTCGAGCATCGGCATGGTCACGGGGGTCAGCGAGGAGCCGATCAGGATGTCGACGCCGTCCTGGATCACGAGGCGGCGCGCATTCTGCGTGCCCTTGGTCGGGTCGGATTCGTCGTCGAGCGCGATATAGACCACCTTCTCGCCGCCGATCTCCTTCGGTAGCGCAGCGATGGTGCGCATCTGCGGCTGGCCGAGCGCCGAGCCCGGCCCGGATCCGGACACCACGACGCCGACCTTGATGTCGGCACGCGCGTCCGGCGCAACCAGCAGCGCGCCCGCGAGTACCCAGAGTCCGGCCATGGCCAGCTTCATTGCAAATCCTCCCAGTAAGTCTTTTTTCTATAATGCGCCGCCGATGATAGCCGACCGGCATCCGGTTCGGCATCTTATTGATTCCACGGGATGCGTCTGTCCCCCTGATTGGGGACATCCGGGCGGCGCCCGGGAAGGGCTCGCGCCCAGGCCCGGATGTCCGCGCCACCAGCGCCGAATATCCGGCTGCGGTACAGTCCTGAACCTCACGTTTACCAATCTCTTAAACGCCGCGGGAACCAGTTTCCCTAATCGGGCGGCAACGTCCTCCTGTTATTGAAGATCCGGAAAAGGGAGTACGAACCATGTTCAGCATTGTTCGGATCCTCGTCTTGATCGCATGTGCGCATGCGGGATCCGCGTTCGCGGAAATGCCGTCTGACGGCTCGCGGCCTTTGCAAGCAGTTTACGTCCAAGCAGTCCACGTCGATGAGTGAGCCTCATCCGATCGCGCCGGAGCACGCGCGCGCCATCTGCGAAGAGATCGGCGAGCGGCTGCGCCATGCGCTGCGCGACGATTACGCCGATTTGCCGCCGAGGCTGCGCGAACTCGTGAACGAACTCGCCCTGCAGGATTGCGAGGCGCCGTCGCTGGTGCCGGCAATGGCGGAGATGACGCGGCCGCTGGTCGTCGCGGCCTAGGATATCAGCCTAGTTGCCGCCGTGCGCCGCCTTGGGCACCTGCAACGACGGCAGGAGCGCGGCCAGCAGGACAAGCGCGATCCCCAAATCGATTGAAACGTCGGCGACGTTGAAGATCCAGACAAATCGAAGTTTCGAGGCATCGAACAGGTCGACGACGGCACCCAATCGAAGACGGTCGATCGCATTTCCGGCGGCTCCAGCGCCGATCAAGGCGAAACCGAAGGCGTTGATGGTCGTCGTCGATCGCCGCAGGATCGATCCGAGCAGGGCCGCCGCTGCGGCTAGGCCGACGGACGCGAGCGTCCACCGCGACAACGCACCGTAGTCGGGAACGAGACCGAATGCGTTGCTGCGATTGAACACGAGGGTGAGGTCAATAGGGCCGGGCAGCTTGACGGTGGCGCCGGTGTCCAGCGATCGAAGCGCCCAATGCTTTGTCAGCTGATCCAGCGCCAGCATCGCGAGTGCCACGCAGAACGCGATGATGCGCGAGCTTCGATATCTTCTCACGAAACCGTCTCTCGCTCCGCTGCCGCCATGGGCAACAACCCCGGTGTCACACCATAGTGTGATGGGCCGCAATGGCCAATATCTCCGACCGTATTGCACCAGCCTGGCCTTGACGTGAGGAGCACAAGTTCGCGTCAGACGTTCTTCGCGACCTTGCGCGTTCGCGTCGGGCCGGCGCCGGCGATCGCCGGCTTGATATTCCACACCGCGCGCACGGCTGCGAAGGCGTGCGCGATCACCGGCTCCTGGCGGCGGGCGGCAAGGCAGGCGAAAGAGAGGTCGCAGGTGAGCTTCACCCGGTCGGAGACCACGAACTGATGCGGGCGCGCCATCCGCGGCGCCAGCACGCTGTCGCGCGCGAGGCTGAGGCAGAGGCCGGATTCGACGAAGTCGATCATCGCCTCTTCCTGATCGGTGTAGCCGACCCGCTTCGGCAAGGCGCCGAGCGGACGGAAGATGTCGTCGAGCAGCCGGCGGTGACCGGAATGCTGCGGTGTTGCAAGCCAGGGCAGCTCGGCAAGCTCCGCCCAGTCCTTGCCGATCACCCGGTCCCGCCAGCCGATCGGCGCGATCACGCGGTAGTGGTAGCTGAGCAGCGGCGCCAGCTGGTAGCGGCCGTCGGCGATGGTCCGCTCAGTGAAGCTGTGATGGACCAGCTGCTCCGGCGGCGTGGCGTCGACATAATAGCCGACGTCGAGCTCGCCCCGGCCGACCTGCCCCAGCACGTCGTCGCTGACGCCATGGCGCAGAAACACCTCGGTGCGCTGCGAGGACATCGCAAGGCTGCGCACGAACGGTCCGAGCCGGGTGAATTCGGGGTCGAGGATGGTGCCGACGCGCAGCGTGCCGCGCTGCGCCTCGTTCAGCGAGTCCGCCATCGCCTTGAAGTCGGATGCCGCGGCCACTGCCCGGTGCGCCAGCGGCAGCAGCGCGGCGCCGGCCTCGGTCAGCGTGAAGCCGCTGGGTGTGCGGTTGAACAGCTGCAATCCGGTGCTTTCCTCCAGCGCCTTGAGTTGCAGGCTGACCGCCGGCTGGGTCAGTTTCAGCATCGCTGCAGCGCGCGATACAGTGCCCTCACGGGCAACCGTGATGAAGCAACGCAAGGCCTGGGTACGGGGAAGCTCGGTCATTGTGTGAGCTTATAGCACAGTTTTCCTGCCGTGCATCCGACCTTGTCGCGTGATTATAATACAACCAATACGAGAAATCAGGATGGCCGCCACGCAACCATGCCTTCGGTCCGCGCGCGCACCTCCGGCGAGGCGAGGCAGGTCGCCACGGCTTCATAGCCCATCGCACCGGGCACCGGTGTGACGCAGATCGGCACGCTGTGATTGGCGGGGCACAGGATGATCGCTTCATCGTCGCCGACCGCGTCGAGGTCCAGGATCGCATTGGAGCGCGTGAGGAAGAACAGCGGCCGCGCCTCGGGTCCGCGGCGGCGTAGATGCGCGATCACGGCCTCCTGGCTTGCCGCATCGAGCCCCTGCTCGAGCATGTCGATCACCAGGATGGTGTCGCCGTCGGCCTCGAGAGCGGCGAGCAGGGTGGTCAGCGCGGCCGAGTCCACCGCGCCGTCGGCGAGCAGGGCAGCAAGGCTCGCGTCGACCCGTGCCTTGTGCGCCGGATCGGCATCGAGCCGCGCACGAACCGCCGCGCCGCCGTCGGCGGTGCGGTCCAGCCCCACGAAGCTGGCATCGGGCAGCACGTCGGCGAGCCGCTGCGCGAGGCGCGTCTTGCCGCTGCCGAGCGGGCCGACGATGTAGTTCAGCAGCTTGATGTCGCGCAACTCGAAGCGCTCGCCGCCCCACGGCCACGGCAGATCGAACGCGACGCCGATCGCCGGCCGCGCCCTGACCGCGCCGATGAGATCGCACGTCGCGGGCATCTTGCCGCGGCCGAGGTCGGCGCGCAGCCGGCGCACCCTGGCGATGCTGTCGCCGCTTTGGCGGATGCTCGCTTCGAGCGTGGCCTCGTGCGCAGCCAGCACGCGATCGAGGATGACGGCGTCGCCGCTCAGGATCCGCGCCACTTCATGGATGCTGAGGCCGAGCGCGCGCAGCGCGACGATCTCCGCGCCGCGCGCCATCTCGGCCGCACCATAGGCGCGCCATCCCGCCGGCGTGCGGCCGGGTGCGATCAGGCCGCGCTCCTCATAGAGGCGCAGCGCTTTCGCCGAGATCCCGAGCTGCCTTGCAGCTTCGGACGGACTGAGGAAACGGGCAGCAGGAGCATTCATCGAATCACCTCGCGTCGTCTGACCGCGCTTCTATGGAGGCGGCCGCAGGGGCAAGGTCAAGCGGGGAGGTGCGAAAAATCCAACGGGCGCATCTACGCGCCGCCAGCCCTCAGTCGATTCGGGCGAAAGTTGTCGCGAGAATGCGGAAGTATGACTCACAGGCCGCGCAACATACTCGGTGTCGTCCCTGCGAAAGCAGGGACCCATAACCACCGAAGTTCATTGTTGTGCGACGCTGGAACGACGAGTCCTATCCACAACATTTGCCGCGGAGTATGGGTCCCTGCTTTCGCAGGGACGACGTGTGGAAAGAGCCGTGAGCTCTAATCCCCTCCAGTGTCATGCCCTGCGCATGCGGCGCATCCAGCGCGCCGCGGCCTCTCGGCTCAAGCACAGACGTCTCTGGAATACTGGATCACCCGCATGCGCGGGTGATGACACCGCGTAGTGTTGCATTTTGAATCGCAAACCATCCTCAGCGTCGTCCTGGCGAAAGCCAGGACCCATTACCCCAAGTATCAGCCGTTGCGCGACGCTGGAGCCACGATCCCGTTCACAATCAAATGCGGTGGTTATGGGTCCTGGCTTTCGCCAGGACGACAGCGGTGTTTCTGGCGAGCGCAATGCACCGATCGCAGCCGCCTCACTCCAGATGGTTCACCTTCGCCACCCAGGCGCGGACGTCGGTGAGGACTTCGGGCAGCGCGGCCTTGACCTCCTGCACGGTCATGCCGGGCCTGATGCGGGGGTCGTAGAGCAGGTTGAGCAGGTATTGGTCGTAGACGTCGAAAAAGCCCATCGAGACGCTGTCGTTGAACATCGTCCACGGCACGGTCGCGGTGTCGTTGATCGGGCCGAGCGACTGCAACAGCTCCTCATAGGCGCAGTCGAGGAAGACGAAATCGCCATTGTCGACCGTGAGGATGACGTCGGAATGCTCGATCTCGTAATTCTCGTTCTTGCGGAAGCCGGACAGGCATTGCGGGTCGAGCGAGGTGCGGATCTCCTTGGCGCGCTCCTGGCCGTAGAAGGTCGCGATGGTGCGGTAGAGCTCGCGGTCGCGCACCAGCTTGACCACGACATTGGCGGCGTCGTTGTCATCGGTCATTGCGATGTCGAGATGCTGCACTTTGCTGCGGATGTCGGCGATGACCTTGGCGAGCTGAACCTTGCGGTCGGCGCGGTTGCCGTCGGCGAACACGCGCACCGGCCTGTCGTATTTGCGGATGCGGTCGACCCGACCGGCGAGATGGTATTCGGCGCCGAACGCGGTCTTCAGAAAGCCCTCGACGATCTCGGCGTCGGTGAAGACCTTCTTCTCGTTGCGCTGGCGCGAGGTGATGGCCGGAATCTCTGCGCCCGTCGCCGGTACGATGGCGTCGGTGAGCGAGGTGGCAAGCGCCGCGGCGAGCAGCAGCAGGATCGGCGAGCAATGTTGGCGCATTCGAACCACGCTGCCGCAATGCGCCCGGCAGCGCAAGGCGAGATCAGCGATCTCGCCGCATGGAAGCGCCTGGTTCCGTCGAAATCGACGCGATCAGTTCTTCACCACCACGGTGGCGCCGACCGAGACGCGATCATAGAGGTCCTTGACGTCCTCATTGGTCATCCGGAAGCAGCCCGACGAGACCGCCTGGCCGATCGTCTCGGGCTCGTTCGAGCCGTGGATACGGTACAGCGTCGAGCCGAGATACATCGCGCGCGCGCCGAGCGGGTTCTCGATGCCGCCGGCCATGTGGCGCGGCAGATCGGGGCGGCGGCGCAGCATGTCCGACGGCGGCGTCCAGGACGGCCATTCCTTCTTCGCGGAGATGCGGTGCACACCGCTCCAGCGGAAACCGTCGCGGCCGACGCCGATGCCGTAGCGCAGCGCCTGGCCGTTCGCCATCACCAGATAGAGCCGGCGCTCGGCGGTGTTCACCACGATGGTGCCGGGGGCGTAGTTGGTCTCGTAGTTGACGGTGGTGCGCGGGATCGGGCTTGCGCCGCCACCGCCGAAGAAGCTCGGGGCTTCGGACTGGTAGCCACGGGAATCGAAGAACTGGGCCTGGGCCTGGCCGGCACCTGCCAGGATCGTGAGCGCGGCAAACATCAAGGCAATCTTGCGCATCGTCGTCGTCCTCGCGAACAATCAAATATGCCGCCAAAAAGGCCATAATCGCCGGCCTTTCGCAAGCGACGAACCTGTGACTTTAGGCACTTTCCGACAACACGGTTTAAAAAGGCAACAGACCGGAAGCGATAGCTGCATTGTCCCGCCAAACCTTTGACGAAGCGGCTGAAGAATGGTTGATCTGGAGCGTTTTCAAGCGAAGTGGGTACCGGTTCGCGTCAAGAAAACGCGACCAAACAAAAGGATGAGAGCATGATCCGATTCAATCGGATCGGATCATGCTCTCAGCGACCTCAAGAACATCTCGAAACGGGAGCGTGAGCATGAACGGTGCGGAAAGTCTGGTGCGGACATTGGTCGCGGGCGGCGTGGACGTCTGCTTTACCAATCCCGGCACCTCGGAGATGCATTTCGTCGCGGCACTGGACAAGGTCCCCGGCATGCGCTGCGTGCTCGGCCTGTTTGAAGGTGTGGTGACCGGTGCCGCCGACGGCTATTTCCGCATGAAGGGAACGCCGGCCTCGACGCTGCTGCATCTCGGGCCCGGCCTTGCCAACGGCCTCGCCAATCTGCACAACGCCAAGAAGGCGCATTCCGGCATCGTCAACATCGTCGGCCAGCACGCCACCTATCACATCGAATACAACGCACCGCTGACGTCCGACATCGAAGGCCTGGCACGGCCGATGTCGGCCTGGGTGCGCACCTCGCCGGACGCCAAGTCGGTCGCCCGTGACGGCGCCGCCGCGATCGCCGCCGCCAGCGGCGCACCGCCGCAGGTTGCGACCTTGATTCTGCCTGCCGACACCGCGTGGAACGAGGCCGACGGGGTGGCCCAGGTGCCGGTGGAATCGCAGCGCCGGAACTATTCGCCGCAGGCCGTCGAGAGCGCCGCCAAGGTGCTGCGCAGCGGTGAACCGACATTGCTGCTGATGACCGGCAGCGCGGTGACAGAGCCGGGGCTGGCGCTGGCGGCGCAGATCGCCGGCAAGACCGGCTGCAAGGTCATGGGTCAGCTGGCGAGCCCGCGGATGGCGCGCGGACGCGGGCGGTTTTCGATCGAGCGGGTGCCTTACGTGGTCGAGCTGGCGCTCGCGGCGCTGAAGGGCTTTCGGCACATCGTTCTCGTCGAAGCCAACGAACCTGTCGCGTTCTTCGCCTATCCGAACAAACCGAGCCTGCTGAAGCCGGATGGATGCGAGGTGCATCGCATGACCTCGAGCGGGGAGAATTCGGTGGCGGCGCTACAGGCACTGGCCTCGGCGGTTGGCGCCAAGCCGGCCGATGTGAAGCCGCAGGCGACCGTCGAACTGGTGAAGCCGACGGGTGCCTTGAACCACGCGTCGATCGCCCAGGCGATCGCGGCTGCGGTTCCTGACAATGCCATCCTGGTCGACGAATCCATCACGACCGGGCGCGGCTTCTTTCCGCTGACGGCGAGCGCCGCTCCGCACGACTGGATTCAGAATCTGGGCGGCTCGATCGGCTATTCGACGCCGGTCGCGACCGGCGCGGCGATCGCCTGTCCGGACCGCAAGGTGATCTGCATGGTCGGCGACGGCAGCGCGATGTACACGATCCAGTCGCTGTGGACCCAGGCGCGCGAAGGGCTCAACATCGTCACCATCGTCTTCGCCAATCGCATGTACCAGATCCTGCGCGGCGAGTTCGATGGCGTCGGCGCCGGCGAACCGGGCAAGCGGGCGCAGGACATGCTGAGGATCGACAGCCCGACGCTGGATTTCGTCGCGCTCGCCAAGAGCATGGGCGTGCCGGGCCGGGCGGTGACCACCGCGGACGAGTTCAACAAGGCCTTGGCGGAAGCCATCGCCGAGCCGGGCCCGCAGCTGATCGAAGTGCAGGTGTAGAGTCTATTCTCACAAGCCGCGGCGGCGGCCGAGCATGATCCGGAAAAGTGCGAAGCGGTTTTCCGAAAAAGATCATGCCCAAACAAAAGCTAGAGCGCGATGATGGATCAACCTGATCTCATCGCGCTTTAGTCCAGTCGGAGGCGCCAATGCAGACCGAGCTGAACAAGGTGATCGCCGCCGTGCAGGAGTTTTATGCGCAGGAGACCTTCCTGCTGGAGCGCGATCTCGGCGAGCGAACGCTTACTCACCGGCTGGCTGTCTATGTCGAACGGCAGTTTCCCGGCTGGCAGGTCGACTGCAATTATGATCGGCTCGGCGAGCGCACGCTACGGCTGCCGCGCGGCTCGGGGAGCTCGACCGATGACCATCTCGGCAAGTCGATCTATCCCGATATCGTCGTGCATCAGCGCGACATCCCGAACAATCTCCTGGCCATCGAACTGCGCAAGGACAGCAACCACCAGCCGCTCGAGCACGACCAGCGCAAGCTGCAGGCGCTGACCGATCCGAATGTCTGGTTTGCCTATGCGATGGGCGTTCTGGTGATCGTCGGACAGCACGGCGTGAGCTCTTCCGAAATCTATGCCGGCGGCACCATCGACAGCGCCACGTCGCGCTGGTTTGCGGCACGCATGCGCGAGAGCGGGCTCGCGGCCAGCCGCGACGATGGCGCTCAGCATTAAGTCTATCGCGATGAATCTTGCTCTGCATCGCAGTGATAGCCCGTTTGGATCATGCGTTGCCGCTGCACGCGCGTCACAACAGAAGGTGCGGGAGGTGGAGCAATTCCTGGAGCTGGTGGTCAATTTTCAGAACGATCCGATGGCGGTGCGGATTATCGGCTCTGCGCCTCTTTCGCTCCCTCTCCCGCACTTTAATTTTCTGGTTCAATTCTGGCTTGCCCAACAATCACTGCCCCAAGCGGTCGGCGCGTTTGATCGCGACGCGATGGGCGAGGCGGCATCCGCACCAGACAGCAAGCAAAAAGGCCGCCTTCGGGCGGCCTTTTCCGTGATCGCTGGATTCGTGATCGGCTACCGCGATTGTTTCTGTTTATTGCTTGGCCGCGTCGTCACCGGTCGTGGCGGCGCCGGCCTTGGTGCCTCCCTTGGCGCCCGATTTCTTGGCGGTCTTCGCTTTCTTCTTCGGCGCCATTTTGGTCGCCTCGCCCTTGGTCGCCGTGTCGCCGCTTTGCGCTGCGGGGGCCGGGCTGCTGCCGGCCTTGTCCTGCGCGAGCGCGGCGGACGAGACGAAGGCAAGCGCCGTGGCGGCGAGGATCAGTGTTCGCATCGGATGGTTCTCCCAAGTTGGTTTCCGGCGCCCCTCAACGGGACAGAATGTCGCAGGTTCCGCGACGCCGATCAGCAGTCCGTGAGCTGTGCGTGAACGGCGCTGCCGCCGCGAAAGGGCCGGAACCGGGAACCGCGCGCCGCGTTATGTCGCTGGGCAGGAGTTCCGAGGAGAGACGCCATGCGCTGGCGGTCAATGACGGAAACCACCAACACGGTGCTCGACACCGCTCCCGAGGATACCTTCTACACGGTGGGCTGGACCATCAGCGGGCTGGCGACACTGGCCACCATCGTCGCGGTCTGGATGTTCGGGATCTGAGGGCGAACGATCCGCGCGGGCGACCGGCTTGCCAGCGCCGGCGGGCGGCAGCGGCCTGCGCCGGCCAGCTATTTCCGCAAAATGGCCAGCGCTTCCCGGTAGAGCTGCGAGAAACCGAGCAAGAGCGCGCTCGACAGCAGGAACGTCGCGAGGCTGTCATAGTCGTCGGCCGTCGGCCAGGCGAACTCGAAATAAGGGGGCATGAACGCCCACCAGACGATCGGCACCGTGATGATGGTGGCAAAGGCGCCGGCCGGTGCGCCGCCCATCAGCCCGGCGATCAGGATCGCCGGCACGAAGGCCGCGAAATAGAACTGCATGCCGAAGCTTGCGAACATCTCCTGCGTCGCGGTGGCGAACACCACGGCCAGCAGGGCGACGACGAACGTCGACAATGACCAAGGCCTCAGCTTGAGAATGTAGTCGTTGCCCTTGCGCATCGAGACGTCCCGGCCTCCGCGAGTGCCGGGAAGGTAGCCGAGGAGGCCTGCAAACAAAACCCCGTAGGACTCCGAGGGTCAGCGTTGTGCTCGGGACAGTGACAAGGAACCGTCCCGGTCAAGCCGCGGCCGCATTGTCGCGCTTATTGCGTTGCGGCAGGGTGATGGTGGGACGACACAATGCTGGAATTGCTGATTGTCGTATTGGTCACCGGGATCGGGTTCGTATCCGGGTACGGCGTGCGCGAGCTGATCTCGCGCCGTAGACGGCGGTCCCCGCCGCGCGTTCACGCGCCGGAGGTTCGGGCCGCGCGGCATTGGGCACGGAGACGGCACGACGATGACGCCGCCGCGCTCCTCGCCGCGAACGACGACATCTCCGCCGGTAACCTGCGACAGCCGTCCGGCACGCAGGAGGCCGGTCCCGCCACCCCACCCGACGAACTCGACGGCGCGGTTCGCGACCTGCTCGGCGAACTCGGCCGGCGCAACACCAAGCCGTCATCCGCATCGCACCGCCGCCGGCACTGAGCCGGAATGGCGCACGAACAGCGGTCAGGCGCCGTTACGGCTTGCGTCGGCTACTTTGCATGGGGTTGTTTTCGACATTTCTGACGAGGCGCGGTCCCGAAGGGCAGCAGAATGTCGACATTCGTCCGCAACTGCCGGTGGGAAGGGGAATGGTGGACGCACAAGGGATCGAACCTTGGACCTCTCCCGTGTGAACCACAATCCGTAGATCCAAGCTGGCCCCACGCAGCCACAGTTTTGTCGAAATAATTCATTATATTACAGTATCTTATGGTCGTTTAGGCCTCAGGAGGCCACAGGGGGCCATACTGCATTTTGTGTGCCCCTGTTGTGCCCGCCGCAGATTTTCCCTTGGGGCACAAAAATGAGGGGAGGTCTGAGATCCGGTTCTGTTTGGGTCTCTCGGTCCTTCCTTCTGGGGCACAGGGCGAGGGAAAGCTCTGAGAGCCGGTTCCGATCGGCGACGATTGCCTCCTCGCGGGGCACACCGGGGCACAAACGCGGGGAAGGAATTATGACAGAGCCGACCAACCAGCTAACACTCACCGATGCGGTGATCCGCAACGCCACGCTGCCGCCGGGCAAGGCGCAGCATTATCTCCACGACGACAAGCTGCCTGGCCTTGCCCTGCGCATGCGTGCCACTGGCGGTCGGACTTGGGTTTACCTCTTCACCAAGCCGGGGGTGAGGGGGACTCAGCGCAAGACCCTCGGCTCTTGGCCCAAGTATAATGAGAAGGCGGCGCGCAAGGCCGCCACCATCGCCGCAGGCGAGGTGGTCAAGGGCATGGACCCCAACGACGCGAAACGCGAGGCGAGGCAGCAACAGGCAGCCGAAAAGCAGCGCACCACACTGGCGGACCTCATCGTCGAAGAGGGGTCCTACCAGACGTCCCTGACCGGACGTCAGGTCGTCAACTGGAAGCCGGCAATGTCAGCGTTGCGGCGCGGGCTCAAGGAGCACGCCAAAAGCGGCGTGGGGGACCTGACGCGGCGGCAAATCATGGCAGCAGTCGACCGGGTCGCCAAAACTGGCAAGCGTGGTGCGGCCAGGGATCTACGCAAGCACACCCACACATTCCTCGAATGGTGCGTTGGCGAGGGCTATGTCGACCACAATGTGCTGGCTGGCTATCGCGAGCCCAAGGAAACCCGTGCGCAACGGGTTGGACGTCGAACGAAGGGCCGGGCGCTCACCGATGAAGAAATCATCAAGGTCTGGCACGCATCCGGCAAGCTTGGGACCTTTGGCCTCCTGACGAGGATGTGCCTACTCGGTGGACCGCGACGTAGCGAGCCAACCCTGATCGAGTGGCAAAAGCACATCATGGACGACCGCATCACCTTCGATGCGGCCTGGACCAAGATGGGTTTGCACCACGATGTACCGCGCACCCACCTCGTTGATGAGGTGCTCGCGGCCGCGAAACATTTTCAACGGGCAACGTCCGACTATGTCTTCCCGTCACCGAAGACCGGCGGCCAGTTGTCGGGCTTCACCAAGATGGTCAATCGTTTGGTCAAGGAAGCAGGTGTTGACAAGTTCACCATGCATGACCTGAGGCGCAGCTTACGCACGATCATGTCACGCTGCGGCTACGACAACGAGATCCAGCGGCTCTGCGTCGGGCAGAAGCCAAGCGGAATCGATCAGGTTTACAATCACGACGAACAGTGGATCATTCGTAAGATGGCGTTCGAAGCGGCGCATGACTACATTGCGGAGTTGGTCGGCGCAGAACGAGTCGGTAAGGTCGTGCGCCTGCAGCGGACCAATCCGCTCGATCCCATCAAGGCCGAGCTGCTCGGCCGTCTCCGCGAGCATTACGCGGCTGAGGGCGCCTAGTGGTCTTATCGCACCCGGCCAGATAGTCACGCACGGCATCGACACGA
This sequence comes from Bradyrhizobium sp. B120, assembly GCF_049075665.1. Classification (NCBI taxonomy): domain Bacteria; kingdom Pseudomonadati; phylum Pseudomonadota; class Alphaproteobacteria; order Hyphomicrobiales; family Nitrobacteraceae; genus Bradyrhizobium; species Bradyrhizobium sp. B120. The sequence continues at coordinate 1,742,435 of NZ_CP185242.1, forward strand.
TAGAGTGGGCGGCCGTCGACGTAACGCCATTTCAGCAGGTGGTTCGGATCGCGCCGCCACTGTTCGAGCGCTCCGGGCGTGCGCCGGATGACTGCTGCCGTCTCCAAGGCGGTCAAATTGGAGCTGCCCGGCAGGGTATCGATATCGAAAGTTGCGGGCGGCGGCATGCCACGGTTCTTGCGGGGGTGCTTCGCGGCGCGGGATATTTTCCGGCTATCTGGCGACCCAAACGCCGTGGCGTCACTCTCTTCGTCCTTCCCGCGCATCCCTCACCCCCGAACTACGATCGCTCTTCGATCAACTAAGATCGAGGCTTCTCCAGCAAGATAGAGATCTAAAGCGCAGGTTCGGCGGCTGAGTAGCTGTGGCGTACAAATAGGACGAATGATCCGCGAGCTCGAAGTGATTGTCTTTCAGTCGCCGATCCCCTTTTTTGCGATTAACATCAAACGGATCGGAGCTTGGCCCTCTCAAGGCTGAAACAGGGGTAGGGTCCCGCACGAAAGGGGACCCATTTTCTAGAGGGGGGCGAGCGGACTGCCCTTCGCCCTCACACGGCGTAACGTGCGATCAGCACCGCGCCGCCGAGCAGCGCTGAGCCTGCCACCGGACATTCAAGCGCCACCGAGACGCACCCGGCAACCATCATCGTGAGAGCTATTGCTAGGGTCATGGTTCGCTCCTTACTGGGTTGCCGCGCGGTCAAGGATGTTCTTCACGCTCATGGGGTGCCACTCGCCCCCTCGGGCGGTTGGGACACCTCGGGCATTCAAGGCTTCAGCCACGGCGCGCAACGTGTGTGCACCGGCGCTTTGGGCTTCCTTGATGGTCGGTAGGACGTTGGCGGCGTGTCTGTCTGCCTCGGCCTTCACCGCATCAGACGCACTCTTCCGGGCGAGGTGGAGCTTAGGGCTTCCTAGGACTGCCCCGCGCGCTTTGGCCGCCGCGAGCGCCTGTCGGGTGCGGCTGGAGATCAGGGAGCGCTCCTTCTCAGCGAGCGCCGCGAAGAGGTGCAGGACAAACGGGTCAACGTCCGCGCCCAGCTCAGCGACAACGAAGGGCACCTTGTGCGCCATAAGGCCGCTGATGAAATGGACGTCGCGGCTGAGCCGGTCGAGCTTGGCGACCGCCACGGGACACTTGAGCTTCTTGGCGGCAGCGAGGGCGGCCTTGAGCTGCGGCCTGCGGTCGAGGGCGTCAGCACCCTTGCCGGTCTCAACCTCCACAAACTCTCGCGCCAATTCCACGCCCTCGGCTCTCGCGAAATGCTGGAGTAGCTGGCGCTGAGCTTCTATGCCCAAGCCGGAGCGCCCTTGCTGGGAAGTCGATACGCGAATGTAAGTGACGATATGGCTAGGCATCTGGGTCGGTCCTCAGGTCTGTCAAGAACCTATATGACATTTAGGATTTTTACAAGGACCTGTGGAGACAACCTAGGGTAGGCGGGTTGCGTTTGGGGCTCCGGATGTATACGTTTTTGACGCTGGCTCTTAACGGTCGGATCAATTTTTCAGTTCAGAATGCTCATATGACTAAGCCAGTTATCCCTTGGGCTGCCCATGCGTTGCAGGTGGCGCTCTTCAGCAACACGGTCTTCCCGATCGGCGAGAACTATTTCTCGGCGCTTCTCGGCGTCGAGCCCGACACGAGCGAAGACCGACCGAGGGAGGGCGTGCGAACGCAGGTGGGGGCTGTAGATGGCGCTCATGTTCAGATTGGCATCACGCCGCTGCGTCTGGATGTAGTCTTCTCGCCACCGCCACAGGCGGCGTCTCTTGATGTCGAGGGCATTCGTACATCGATCGGACCCTTCGTGCCTGAGCTGCGAAAATTTTCCAACCTCATCTTGAAGTGGGTAGAAGGCATCGACACGCCGCTCGTCAGAGTGGCTTTCATCGGAGCTGCGATTGCCGACGCCGCGTCGAGGGAAGAAGCATACGACTTGCTTGCCAATAGCGTAAAGTCACTCGCGGTGTCGCCCGAGATGACCGACCTTGTTTATAGGGTCAATTGGAGGGCCACTACATCAACTCTCACTGAAGGCTTTTTCAATCGGCTAACAACTTGGACAGCTCAAAAGTTGGACTTGTCCGCGGGGTTCAACCCACAGAGCGTGGTAAAGGTTGGCACGAGGAACTTCGCCAAACTGGATATAGACATAAACACCCCTGCGGAGCGACGTGACCCGTTGCCCCGAGCTGATATTCCCAAATTGCTATCAGAGATATTTGAGCTTGCTGTTGATATTGCTGAGCACGGAGAACCAGCGTGAGCTTCCGTCAAACTCGCTTTGAAGAGGCAATCTTAGAGAGGGCCCTCTATTCCAGTCCGGCTGCAGCAATTGGAGCAGCAGTTGGACTGTTCGATCAGACGCAGCAGGATGCGCGTGTTGATCTCGCAACGGAATATCGTGGGATGGAGCGTTCTTTTTTGAAGCCCTTCACTGGAGCGACGCAGGGACTTGCAACAAGCATCAACGCTGCTTCAGTAGCCGCAATGCCTTTGCATGGATCGGTTTTCACGACCCTCAATTTCGCTATGCTGGCGCTGAGCGGGAACGTCATCAACGCGTCGATGGTGAACACGCAGCCATGTCCTGTGGTCAGTGTCGGAACGGGAGCGGTTGGCTCCACGGCCGCGGATGCAGTTCTGATCATGGGTGCAGGGAGCATTCAATTCGGGCTGCCCAACGGAGCGCTGTCACCCGCGTGCAGCGAGCAATCATTGTTGGTGATCGGTGATCCGACCAGCTCACCGCGCGCGGTTTCACCTGTCCTTTCGAAGTATCTCTTACTTCTTGCTGGACGATCTGCGGTGCTATCCGAAAATCAATTCAGGAGCCTTGCTCGGCAATTGAGGGCCTTGCTTAGTGACCTAGAGGAGCCTTCCACGCTTGACGGCCCGCGATCCGTGGCTTCGTTTCGTGGCTTGATCAAGTTCTTGACTGAAAAGCGCCCGTCCCATCCGAGCCTCTCGATTTCCAAGGATGGTCTGTTCGTCGCCTCTTGGTCCCCAAAGCAGCGAGCCGAGCTATCACTTACGTTCTTGGATGCCGAGGGCGGAAGCTGGTACGCTCTAAGCCTCGACGATTTCTTACACAGTGAAGGGAAATTCTTCACATCCTCATTCAGCCTGCCAGTGCCGTACGGATCATGGACAATGCGGTGAAGGGGGATGCAATTCCCATTACTGACAATTTAGCCCTTCATTGTCAGCCAACCTCGATCAAAGTCGATGCTACGGGTGCTCCGAGTGGAGTGACGGCAGATGCTTTCCGCGTTGACGCTGACGGCATTTCAACGAACTGGATAGAATTTTCCGGTGGGTTCGCTCAAGTCTGCGCACTGTTCAGAACGTTACGAACGGTCCGGAAGACCCATATCGTCGGGGTGCTCGCGGTCAACGATGTCGAACACGTTGGTCGGCAGTACAAAAACGATATGAAAGCGATCCACGATCCAATTGACGACGCACCGCCCAATCCTGGTCACGCGCTGATAGTGGGTGCAAAGCCATCCGATGAGCTACTTCTGCGCGCGTTAGCGCTGTTGGTTAGCGTGCGCAATTTTGTGTGAATACGCTATTGTTGCTGGTGGTAGCGTCGCGTGGTAGCAGTGGCGCCGCAGCGAAGCCGATTTGTATCGGTTTTTCAGCTGTTTCTCGTGTCGCAGTTCGTCCCCCTAGGGAGCGCCAATCGAGCTTTTCTCGCTTTGAGTTAGCTTAGTTTTTTATCGTTTTCCGCAAACGGGCCGTGGGTTTGGGGAGTTCTGTTCGCCTTGTGATCTTCCAGCTTAGCGATTGCACTGCGGCCACCGCGACGGCGGTCTGCTTCCCGCGTGTAGCGTTCCGCCTCGGCGAGCGTCAAATGGCCGAGCGAAGCCATGATTTCGTGGGCGGTCGCACCGGCATCAGCGAGCAGACGGCCAAGGGGGCTTGCGCAAACCGTGCGGCTTGCAGTCGAGAGGGAGCCCGGCTGCCGTCATGGCGTCCCGCATCCATCCTGAGAATCCGTCAACAGTGAAGGGCTTGCTGTACTCGGTATTTATGATCGTGACGTGTTTGCGTGCCAACGCATCGAGCGCTTTACGCAATGAATGCGCCACCGTGACGACGACCGGAACGCCGGTCTTGCGGCGTGTGTATTCGAAGGATGCATCGTCTGCCTGCGCCCAAGTCGTCAGATGTACATCGGCGCGGGCGGTGCCGACGTTGAGCATAAGCTCATAGGCAACGCGCTGCTTCGTGCCGTAGGACCATCGGTTCTCGAAAGCAGTCATTTCAGCATCGGTCCACGCGCGGAACTCTTTCGTCTTGCCGCGTTTGATGCCATCGGACGGGTCGTTGGTTAGCCATTTTAAATCATCCTTTGCATAGCGGATGAGGATGCAGGTTAGTTAGGCTAGTCGGACTGAACAGTCAGAGACTAGCCCTTGTGACATTGCCAATGAATTGAGCAAGGAGAAATCGTGGTCAAGGATGAGACTCGCGCCCAGCCGCCCACTCAGCCCATCACTGACTTTGAGCTCGACCTATTTGTGAACAGCTTGGCGCACTGTCTTGATAGGGCGATCTTGGTGCCTCAACCCGAGTTCGAGAAGGCAGATAGAGAAAGTCGATTGGATAGGATTTGCAGGGAACTGCATCGGCGTGGCGTAGTTAAATTCATCGGATCCGAGCACCGCCCAGAATGGGTCGTAGCGGACTATCGAGCGGGACCACCTCTCTCTCCTCGATCGCGCTTTAAGCTGGCGGATAAAGTCGATCCGTATCCGGTGAACGCATTCGATCGCGCGGTTAAAGATGCAGCCGACCGCCATCTCGATTCCATTCTCGCGGCGACAGGGCAATTGTTCTGCTCGGACCATATGGATTGGCGTTTCGCGGAGGATGGCTCACTTGTTTGGACGCTGCGTGTGCCTGGACATTGAATCACTTAGACCGCATCATAAGCTGCGCTTAAGTCACAGGGGCACCACAGCGGAGCCATCCCGTCTGACTGAATACAGACGCTTCGCGCGACGCGGGGTCTTCCGCTCCGTGTTGTCTAGACTTGAGGCTCCCACGGTGGGAGGCCAACCGATTCCAGACCAGGCCATCGAAATTCGAACTCGCAAGCCTTCGGAAAATGCTCGGCATACTAGAGCGGGATGAGTTTAGGTCTGGTCATATCCGGCGTTGGCGAAGTAGTTTGCGCATTCGTCTGGTGAGACGGTATTGAGGATCGGAGCGATAGCATTGTAGACGGCCTCGGTCGTGCGCTGTGCGGCTTTGCGCAGCCAGTGTTTGAACTTGGCGAAGAACTGCTCGATTGGGTTCAGATCAGGCGAGTATTTCGGCAGGTAGAAGAGCCGGGCGCCGGCGGCGCGGATGGCACGACGCACGGCATTTGCCTTGTGCGAGCCGAGATTGTCCATGATGACGATGTCGCGGTGCCGCAGGGTCGGGACCAGAACCTTCTCGATATAGAGAAGGAAGGTTTCGCCGTTGATCGGCCCCTCGATGTACCACGGAGCGGTGATGCGATCGTGGCGTAGAGCGGCGATGAAGGTCATGGTCTGCCAGCGGCCGTGCGGCACCTTGGTTTTGATGCGTTGACCACGCGGTGCCCAGCCCCGCAGCGGCGCCATATTGGTTTTGGTCCAGGTCTCATCGATAAACACCAGGCGCGAGGGATCAATCCGGTCCCGGTATTTTGTCCATTGCGCCCGTCGGCGGGCGACATCGGGACGATCCTGCTCGGCGGCAATCAGCGTCTTTTTTTATAACTGAGCTTCTCAGCGTGAACGAACTCCCACATCGTGCGGTAATCGACCTTGAGGCCGCGCTCAGCGAGCTCGGCCACCAGCCCGCGCACGGTAAAATCCTTCCGACACCGTTGGATCAGCCATTCACGGTGCGGCCCCGCAATCTTCTTCGGCCGATAACCGCCGATCTGATCCGGCTTGACGCTGCCGGTCTCGTGGAAGCGCTGGACCCAGTTGATCGCCGTACTGATCCCCACCCCAAACTGGGCTGCCGCCTGATGCCGCGATAGGCCGCCTTTGATGACAGCCTTCACGACCCGCTCACGAAGGTCGTCCGAATAGGGTCGTCCCATCCATGCTGGCCTCCCTCCCAGCCAGCATGTTGAATCAGAAGTATTCTGATTTGGGAATCCTCAATCGATTCAAACTAGACCCATCCCGCTCTAGCACACGGCACTTAAGGTGTGATCCGTTGTTGCTCGAACATAGCCGCGACAATTAGGAAGAATTAGCGCGAGGGTGCCCTTCCGTTATTGCACCCATTTTCTTCGACCGCTCAAGAAGCGCCGGTCGGTAAGGCGGATTAGGGTCGTCATCGTCGGGGATAGCGCAAGAGCCGAATTCCCGTTGGATGCGCTGAATCTCCATGACGCGCTCGTTTAACATGGAGGTACCGCGGGGACTCGATGCTTTACGGCGGACAAGTGCTCAGACAAACCTGATCGCTAGATTATCTGCACACGACTTCTAGTTCGTCGTCACGAAAAAGGTGGTCCGCTTCCGGAGCTTTAAAGTTTACGAACTTCATTTGCACCCGTGGCGGAACGGCAAAGTCCACATCTAAGATCGCAGTGCCCAATTTCATATTGCTTTGGACGCGTTTCGCCGTAACCGCGCTCGCGATCAGGGCGCTTGCCAACGCGCCGCCGGTAGCTTTGGCGGTAATCGCATTGATCTTGCTGGCATCCGCGTTCCCGGTTGATCTAGGCCGAAGGCGGGCTTTAGGCGGCAGCCCCCAAATGACTTTGAAGGTTACAACTTCGCGGCCCATCGACTCTAATATCGGAAGAGTGTCGCCGATTTGCTGAGTGAACGAGTTAAACTCGCTCATGACTCGGCTAGACACGTCAGAAAAGTCTGGCATGGAAGGCAAGCCTATCGAGGGGAGCGACGGCATACTTGGGACAAGATCACGGGCAGATTTCGTGATCGTGTCTATGCGACTGGGAGAAGGAAGCTCTTCGGCCCTCGCGGCACCGATGCCAATCGCTAGAACCGCGACGGCCGCCATAACTCTGACTGTCATTTTGAACCTTTGCGCCTCAAGGCGGTTTCGGATCGTAGTGATTGGAAAGTAAGTGGGCCAGCGAAGTTAGTCGCCGACCTATTTACTACTAACGTATGATGCTCGCTTTCCGAGATGCGACGTTGGGGTTCGGGCCGCTTGCATTTTTCCGTGGCAACGAAAGCCCGCAGTGACTTGCTTGCGCTCGTCCCCGCGATAGTATCGGGCCATACTACCTTTGATATTGGTCGGGGGCGGCTATGGGACTTAGGTTTCGGCGAAGCTTCAAGATAGTTCCGGGTGTGAGACTTAACCTGAGCGGAAGCGGGGCAAGCGTTTCAGTTGGACCGCGCGGTCTTCATTTCACTGTCGGTCCGCGAGGCACAAGAACGACCGTGGGTTTGCCTGGGTCCGGAGTCTCTTGGACGGCGTACCAGCCCTATTCAAAGGGTAGCAGCGGCTCCCCGCCGGCTCCTCCCGCTCGGCCTGCCGTGGGATCTGCCGCATATGAACCGACGAACGCAGATCAGGATGCGGTCGTAATCGACAGCGCGCCAATTGAACAGTTGGTAGCTGACTCAACCGTCGATATAGCGGGAGCGTTGAACGAGGGGGCGGCTCGATGGCGAGCATATAAGACCGGGCTTACGCTACTGACGGTATTCTTCGTAGCCATCGTTGCTTTGACGCTAAGGGGAGGTTCTGAGTCGGCCCCGATCGCTGTACTCGCGCTCGTTGCGGGAGCGGCTATCGTCACCGGCGCAATTGCGATTCACGGACGCCAGTCGAGCACAGTATCCCTCGATTACGAGCTAACGGGCGAGGAGTCGGAACGGTTTGAAGCGCTTTCGCGGGCTTTTGGCGTTATGGCAAGTTGCAGCGGGCTGTGGAGGATTCCGCTAGAAAAGCAGGAAACTGATTGGAAGCGAAATGCCGGGGCTTCGAAGACCGTGCAGCGAACGCGAATTGCATTTGCCAGAAGCAAACCGCCGCTCGTTGCCAGTAACGTCGATTTTCTGCAACTGCCGCTTGGCAAGGAAACTATCTACCTTACGCCTGATGCGGTGCTCGTTGTTGTGGGAGGTGCTATCGCCGCGATGAAATACGCAGATGTTGATCTTTCGTACCAACAGACCCGTTTCATTGAAGACGGCCAAGCGCCAAGCGATGCTACTGTCGTCGGCGAGACATGGCGCTACGTAAATCGAAAGGGTGGTCCCGATCGGCGCTTTAACAACAATCGCCAGCTACCAATTTGCCTCTATGGTGAAATCGATTTCTTATCTGCCAGCGGCCTAAAAGAGCGAATACATTGTTCTCGCACGGAGGCGTCGCAGAAATTCGCATCGGCCTTCCACGCAATGCGGGTGGCCGATGTGTCCGTATCTCCGCCTCCTATGCCGCGGATCGAAGCTCCGGAGGCGACGGACGTTCGAGCGCTCTACGCAAACGAGACAGAGGCTGTTCGTTCACTTGCGCTCAATCATGGAAAATTGTGGGAGTTCTTGCTAGTGCAGGAGTTGCTTGGGAATAGGCTGTGGTCGATCAAGGCCGAACACGAGAGTTTGAGCAAATTGCCGGCGAGCACTCCAACCAAGCGGTTCTCGGGGGCCGAGTTCACGAAATGGGTCGGGAGCCAAACCAGCGACCTGTCGGCAGCAATTCACGACATGTCTGTTTGTATCGACAAAAGTTTGATTGATGCTTTGGGTGCACCGGGCGTGCCGGGCGATGAAGCCAAGATACTAAAAGCTGTGAATTCCCTTTTCTTAATTTGCCGACGCTTTGTGGATTTTGAACTTTCTGTAAGAGCAGCCATGGTGCCGCCCGCATTCGAGACATTGAGAGACGCGTTTCATGGCATTGGGGATATGCTCATCCGCGTGGTGGAGGATCTGACCAATCAGTGGAATGAAAAGACGGAAGCGCTCAAGGCTGGTGCAACGAGTTTTGAGGTCAAAGTGAGGTTCGAGCCGCCCCCACAGATCGCTGCGGTTATGAAGGAATTTGATCGGATGCAAAAGCATCCCGAGCGCTTCCGCGACTAGCTTAGAGACTCCTGAGCGGATCTGTCATTACGCTGCTCGAATGCCCCTGACCAATTGGTTGCCGTTTCGTGTTCAGCTTTTCGAATACCGCCGTTGAATTGGCGTGAGCGTATCGAAACAACCCCAATTCAAAGAGCCGGCTAATCGCTTCGTGCCGTAAGTCGTGGAAACGAAGGTCGTTCAGCCCCACGCGTGTGATAAGGCGATCCCACGCCAGGTGAATTTCATTGCCACTCATCTCAAACACACAATCGCTCGAACTTGAGCGGCTTGGAAGCGCGCTGAGAGCATCGCTAGACAGCCAGATCGAATGGGCATGAGGTCGTACACTGCTCACCGGCTCCTTGCCCCTTGGCAGGCTCTTGCCTTCACCCCCCCCTGGGGCCGTGTCTGTCAAGGGGGCACGGGGGAAGCGCGGTGCGCCCGGCTGGCTCAAGTACCCCACCCAGCCCTGGCCGGAAATTGAATGGTGGCCTCGGGGGTGGCACCGGGTCGTTCGTTGCGTTCGCTAGTTAAGCCTCGCGAGGCGCACCGTCGACTTGGGCTGCATACATTGCGCTCGCGTAGGTCTCCCGACCGCGAGTTGAGACGTATCAATTCGTGGAGGTACAGAGTTTCACGCAAATATATTCCTAGTCGGGCGATTGCAGTCTACCAACTTTTTTCGCCGCCATGGCGTACTACCTCCCTCGCTCGTCCGCGTCCATTTCTTCACCGATCATTTGCTGCCGACTGAGATCGCCGTTCATTGACAAGGTGGGTTGGTCGGGTGGTCACGCAAGGCAATGAAAGGCGGTCAGCCGCTTCCACGTCTTGCAAGTTTAATGCTATGTAGGGTCAACCAATTTTGCGCTCGGAGGTAGAATCAACATGACCAGACGGCGCGTTCAAATAGAAAAGAATCTGTTTTTTGAGTATGAGGTCAGCCCTCACCGTGCAATTTTGGAGCGCATTTCTAGCACAACCGGCCGGTTGGCTGGATCGACTACCGCCTCGGAAAAGTCAAAGGAAGTTCTTGGAAGCATTACTCGTGAGGGCTCGCTTCGAGGGAGCTCCGAAACTGGAATGCACGTTCCCTTCAAGCAGATTCGTTCTAAAGGGTCGATCAATCCCTTGAAGCCGCCACTTCACGTCGAGACTGTGTTGATTGGCCGAGCGCTAGAACAAGAGACCGGGTATCTGAATGGCGTGGGCTTCCGGATTCGAGATGATGGTTACGTGGAAGGTGAATTCTTGAACGGAGTGGAAAAATTCGACTCTTTTGAAGAGTTCACGAAGGCGGTGAAATGCCGCTTGCAGAAATTCGAGGACAATGACGACCGAGAGTAATCGACCTCGGGATAGAAATCAGACGTCGAGACGGATATGTTAAGAGTACAGGTCGCCAATTTGGGAGGAAATATGAAATGAAGAAGCCGGTTCTAATTTCAGTCTGCGCTGTCGCACTTGGTTTTGCTGCATTGTCCTCCCACGCTTGGGCTCAAGCGAAGACGGCTAAGGCCTGTACTGAAGAGTGGCGCGCGGATAAGGCTGGCTTCCAAGCTAAAGGCATCACGGAGAAGGCATACGTAGCGGCGTGTCGCGCCGGGACTGCGGCGACCCCGACCGCTGCTCCTGGCCCAGCACCCACAATTGCCGTCCCGCAGTCTGGTACAGCCGCGCCAGGCGGCAGCACAGGCGCCAAGACTGCTAAGGCCTGCACTGAAGAGTGGCGAGCTGATAAAGCTGGCTTCCAAGCAAAGGGCATCACCGAGAGGGCATACGTAACAGCATGTCGCGCCGGAACCGTGGCCACACCCACTACTGCTCCAGCTCCAGTACCTACTACTACAACCGCTGCGCCAGCTCCTACGACTGCTTCTCCTGGCCCGGTGCCCACTACAGCCGCCCCTAATGGGAAGACCATCAAAGCCTGCACTGAAGAGTGGCGAGCCGACAAGGCTGGCTTCCAGGCAAAGGGCATCACTGAGAGGGCATACGTAGCAGCATGTCGCACCGGAACCGTTGCGACACCGACTACCGCTCCAACCCCTACGACTACGACTGCCGCTCCTGCGCCAGCTCCTGCGACTACGACCGTTGCTCCGGCGCCAGCACCAGCTTCAAGGCCAAGCGCTCAGCCTCCTTACGGTACGACAGAAAGGGGCCCCTCCACTGGATCGCCTTCTGGAGCGGGTCAGTTTGCAAGTGAAGCTCAGGCAAAGGCAACCTGCCTGGGTGACACAGTTGTTTGGGTAAACTTGCGCTCAAAAATCTACCATTTCGCTGGTACGCACAATTATGGAAACACCAAAGATGGCGCGTTCATGTGTGAACGAGACACGGCCGCACAAGGAATGCGCGCGGCGAAGAACGAGCAGCATCCGTGAGAAGGACAGGGACAACAGCGCGCAAGGCGGTGTTGTCCCGCTCCTTTCGGGCATCGTTAGGGGATAAATTTGCCAAGTGCCTAGAGCCAAGCCGCTACCTTCGCTCGCCCCGTCCAAAACCTTGATGCAATTTCTTGACCAAGTAACTTCGTCCTACTGTGAGCCGATTTTGGACGCTCCATGTGGATTTGGAAGAAATGCTTTGGCGTTGGCCGCCCGAGGATATGATGTAGTAGCGGTCGACAAAGACCTCGATTGTCTCGATTCACTCAAGAACACAGCCGCAATAAAATTGGACGGCCCCAAATGGATCAGGTCTGGGAAGGTTTTCCCGGTATGCGCCGACCTTAAGCCGAGCCGGTTACCGTTTGGCGAGTCGTCGTTTTCCGCGATCGTTTGCGTTCACTATCCGGTGCAGGAAATCATTTCAGATTTGTGCACCGCATTAAAGGATGGGGGCTGGCTGTACATTGAGACGTTCGGGGGACAGGGGCAGAATTACTTGGAATTGCCAAGAGCTGGGGCAATTCGACGTGCACTCGAGGGCCATAAGCTGGTCTACTACAAGGAAAGACCCGTCGGTCCCACACATCAAGAGGCGGTTGCTGTATGCGCGCTCTCGCAAAAGTCCAATCGGCCTCAAGGTTTTGACCAAAGTTGAGACCCCGGAGGCTTGCAACCGCTCGAAAAATAATGCTTATGCTCAAACGTTACTCAATATGACTGGGGGTCTCGATGTCTCTGAACTCTAAACAAATTTTTTCCCTCGGTGCCGCGCTGGCTTCGCTGGCCGGTACTCAGGTGGTTAGCACTGAAGCGCAAGCAACCGGCTCAATTGGCGACGTCAAAGCTTCAACAGTTGGTGCTGAGAGTTCGGCTGCACAGTTGGAGCCAAATACTCACTATCAGGTTGGTGAGGACCTTCTTGGCTTTGTGATGACGCAGCAGCCCGACGGAACGTTGGTTGCGCAGCACTCGTCTCACGCTTCCCATGCGTCTCACGCGTCCCACGCATCACATGCCTCAAGTCGCTACTGAGAAATACGAACCGAAAATTTCAACTGATCTGGATTTTGACGCAAGCGTTCAGACGCTGAATGCTTTGCAAGCGGCTGCATATCGTCTGATTGGAGTCGCTACCTGTCAGATCGAGGAAATTGACGGCCGGCTTATCTGCCGTCTTGAGACACGGGCGCGCGCAGTACGGGACGGTATAGAAGATGCCGATCAATTAAAGACGCGCTTTCTGGAACTCGTCACAGACGAGAACCTGAGGGCGCAGGTGGCGGAAAAGACCGCTGGCATTCGCAATGTAATTTTGGCGCTTGCTTTTGGTTCGTTGGCAGCTGACCAAAACAACAAATAGTCACGTTAGAATTGACTTAGCATGGCCCGCTTTGCTGCTTCTGAAGCTTTTGGCTCGCCGAGTGGCGAGCTTGCGCTTTTGCCATTCAATTTTGAACGAACAGGAAATGCGCAATTCCTAGTTTCAAATATGGTTGGCGATTTCATCCGACTGACCGAGGATGAAGTCAACAAGGTGATTGACCTTAAGTTGGCGCCTGGAGATGGGCTTTATGAAAAGGCCTACGCAGCGCACTTAATAACTGGCACCCACCAAAAAGCCCAGCAGCAAATTCTTGCGCTGCGTCTTCGAAGTCGTATGTCATTCTTGCGTGAGATGACCCCCCTTCACATGTTTGTTGTGACTTTGCGATGCGAGCACTCGTGCCCGTATTGCCAAGTCTCGCGTCAAAGTGCCGACCGCTCACGATTTGATATGAGTGAAGCGACGGCCCAGCGAGCGCTTGATATTGCATTCGAGAGCAGGTCTTCACGGATAAAGATCGAATTCCAAGGCGGCGAACCACTTCTAAACTTTGATCTGATCAAGAAGATTGTGCACGCCGCCAACTCACGGTCTGCGAGACTTGGTAAGAAGGTTGATTTTGTAGTTGCGACGAACCTAGCACTGCTTGATGACACCATCTTGCAGTTTTGCAAAGCCAACGGAATTCTTCTGTCAACATCTCTCGACGGACCGGCTGATCTACACAACAAGAACCGGCCAAGGCCGGGCGGAAATAGCTATGAGCTAGCCGTTAGCGGTATCCGCCGTGCACAAGAGGTCCTTGGGCACGATCGCATCGGCGCACTCATGACCACCACCGAGGCTAGCCTGGATCGAGTTGACGGGATCATTGATGAATACTTGAAGCTAGGCCTAGACGGAATATTCCTTCGCCCGCTATCGCCCTTCGGTTTCGCCATCAAGACAAAGCAATATCATCGTTATGACACTAAGCGTTGGCTAGGCTTTTTTGAACGAGGCCTTCGACGCATTCTCGAAATCAATCATCAAGGGACGGCATTTCGCGAATTCTACTCTGCTTTAGTCGTAACTCGAATGCTCACTGATAAGCCGATCGGCTACGTTGATTTGCGGAGCCCGGCAGGCGTCGGTATCGGAGCTCTTGTCTATAACTATGATGGCAGCGTCTATGCCTCTGACGAGGGGCGCATGCTTGCGGAAACCGGTGACAACGCGTTTCGTCTAGGACACGTTGACACGCACGATTACCGTTCACTTGTCCTCTCGGACACGCTGATCGATGCAATTTCCGATTCTCTAACACAATGCGCACCAGAATGCTCCGATTGTGTGTTTGAGAGTCATTGCGGCGCGAATCCCGTTCACCACCATGCTACGCAAGGCGACATGCTTGGGATTAAGCCCCTTTCGGATTTCTGCGAACGCCAGAAGGGGACAATGCGTCTGCTGCTGGAAATATTAGAGAACTCACCAAGGGACGCAGCAATTCTGCGGCGTTGGGCGGGCATATGACTCTTCCGCTGTTTGGAACTGCCGTTGGCTGGCAAGGATTTGTAGGCGAGCCTTCTAGAATCGTTGTTCGCCTAAGGTCGCTTGGAAGGGAGGAGCATTTTGACAGGCATGACTTCCATATCGTCAGGTCAAATGATGACTTGTCACGGTCAATTGAGGAAAAGCGCAGCTCAATTTTTGTGATCAACGATGCACTCGATCTCCCGACATCGAGCGTGAGCAGATTTGATCGAATAATCGCTGTACCAGCTAAGTTTGATTATCTTGGTGCTGGAGATGTTGTTGGCATTCACATTCCGACTGGAAAATTTCGGACTCTTTTCCGGAATAACTCGCGCCACAATTCGTTCCTCGTAACAGAGCGCTGCAACAATTACTGCCTGATGTGTTCACAGCCTCCAAAGGACATTGATGATCGTTGGATTTTAGATGAGATAAGAGAGAGTTTACCGCTTGTACCGAAGAGTGCGCCTACCCTAACGTTTACAGGAGGAGAGCCGCTCTCTGACTGGATTGAATTTATCGAAATCCTCGCGGATTGCCGTGATCTGCTTCCAAACACGGCTATCCAGGTCCTGACGAATGGGCGCGCCTTTGCAAGGTCCGAAATTGTCGACGCGTGGAAGGACGTAAATCACCCAAGCCTAATCGCGGCCATTCCAGTCTATTCTTCCGTAGATCACATACACGATTATGTGGTTCAGGCCAAAGGTGCGTTTGATGAAACGATCCTTGGTATCTTAAAGCTTAAGGATAGGGGACAACGTGTGGAAGTGCGTGTGGTTCTGCATGCGCACACAGCTCCAATCATAGCTGAGACGAGCCGGTGGATTGCTCGAAATCTCCCATTTGTCGATCATGTGGCGCTAATGGGAATGGAGAATACCGGCTTCGCTATCGCCAACGAGCAGTCGCTCTGGATTGATCCGATGGATTACCGCGAGAGCCTTTCCGAAGGTGTTCACATTTTGGCGGCCACTGGCATGACCGTTTCGGTCTACAATCTTCCACGATGTGTGCTTGACGTCTCTATTTGGCCTCACGCAGTTCAATCGATTTCAGATTGGAAGAATGGCTATACTGAAGAGTGCAATAAGTGTGTTGAGAAAAGCAGGTGCGGCGGATTGTTTACATCCGGACGCCCGCGCTGGAGTCGCGGCATTGCGGCGATTCAATAAGCTCAAGGCTTTTGGCTTCGTAGCTTCACGCCTGCTCTGTCAACGTTGGCTGGAACATCCTCCCTTGATAGCCGCCGCGCTTTTCCTGGCTTGTACGCTTGCGCATGCCCAGAGCGCGCTATCTGACGCGGAACGCGGAGCAATCGAAAAATCCCGCGAGTTTTGCATCGAGGCTCTTGGGGGACGTGACCGGCTGAACCGCCGAATCTTCTTCGGAGACAGCGACACTGCGAACTCCCTTCACGCGCGGGTGGACGAGTGCGTCTTGCGAACACTGCCTCGCTACCAGCCTCCCGCGAGCCGGGGAACGCGATGAGGACCTTTCCTCTGGCGCCATGACTCGCCAGCCCCGTCATCCCTTCGGGCTCTTCAGCCTTACCCCCTTCAGGCAATATATAGAAAGAGCTCACTAGGGGATTCGCTTTGACGGTTAGTCGCTTGTTATCTTGATATCTGCAGGAAGCGCAAGCGCTCATGACCGACGCGATCCATCGCCAGAGTCTGCAACCGTTTGACCGGCACGAAGCGCGGTGGACGATGATCAGCAGCGTCACTGGTGGCCCCAATCTAACCTTCGACGCGCATTGCAAATATATCACCGAAGCTCGACGCCGCCAGCTCCTCGGTGATCCACTTGACCTGCCACCGAACTTTCATCCAGCGGCGGTTAGAGTCTCGGGGTTTTGTACGCCGAGTGGCGCGGGTGGAGCAACGGGCGATCGGCGGAGCTGGTCGGGGTTGCGCAGCCGATCGCCCGTTGCGGTGAATGTGGCGGCGTAGGCCGCGGGGGTCTGGTATTTCAGCGAGGAGTGCGGTCGCTCCCCATTGTAGTCGGCGATCCATGCGGCGACCTTCGATCGGGCATCGTCGAGGTCGAAGAACAGCGTCTCGTTCAAGAATTCATCGCGCATGCGGCCGTTGAAGCTCTCCACAAAGGCATTCTGGATCGGTTTGCCTGGCGCAATGAAGTGCCAGTCGATGCCAGTCTCCTTGCACCAGACCAGCATCGCATTGCAGGTGAACTCGGTGCCGTTGTCGGAGACAATCGAGCCCGGTTTACCGCGCCGCGCGACGATCGTCGTCAGCTCCCGCGCCACCCGTCGCCCCGAGATCGAGGTGTCTGGGATTGCGCCCAGACACTCCTTGGTCACGTCGTCGACGATGTTAAGGACGCGGAAGCGTCGTCCGTTGGCAAACTGGTCATAAACGAAGTCGAGCGACCAGCGCGCGTTCGGCCTCGCTTCCAGAAGGATCGGCACCCGGACGCCAACCGCCTTGCGGCGGGCGCGTCGCTTGCGCACGGCCAGCCCTTCCTCCCGATAAAGCCGGTGGATGCGGTTGATCCCTGACGGCTCGCCCTCCCGCCGTAGCAGGATGAACAGCCGACGGTAGCCGAACCGGCGGCGCTCATTGGCAAGCTCGCGAAGCCGCCCACGAAGCTCCGTGTCCGGACGACGGCGGGAACGGTAGCGGACCGCCTTCCGATCCGCACCGACGATCAAGCAGGCCCGCCGTTCCGAAAGGCCCATGACGGCTTTCAGGTGCGCGACCCCTGCGCGCTTGGCGACGGGCCCTACCATTTTTTTGACAACAGCTCCCGGAGCGCTGCCGCATCGAGCATCTGCTCGGCCAAGAGCTTCTTCAGTTTGGCGTTCTCATCTTCCAGCGCCTTCAGCCGCCTGGCCTCGGAGACGTCCATCCCGCCGTATTTGGACTTCCAATTGTAAAACGTCGCTTCAGAGATCCCGTGCTTCCGCGCAAGATCAGCCGTCTTCGCTCCAGCCTCGTGCTCCTTCAACACCGCAATGATCTGCTCTTCCGTGAACCTTGCTCGCTTCATCTGTCCGTCCTTCGTCAGGCCGGACTCTAACTCCTTCTGGAGGAAATTCTCAGGGGCAGGTCACACTGCGGACGGGAATTGGGCCTCGATCCGAGCAAGAGAAACAAGAGGCCGGCTATCGGCAAGATCATCGATGATGGTCTTCTCATCGTGATCGATGATGTACTGAACCTGACGTGCGTGACCTTCGCCGGCAACATACGGGCATGGGCTGGCTTGACGAAGAAGGGAGCGGACTTCAGGCCGGGAGTGATCGAGCTTTCGCTCGACGGTGGATCCTGGGCTGAAAGCGGCTAAGTCTCACAGAAAAATGCTACCAGCGATGATGCCAATACGACGACCAACGCGCTTTGCGGCGGTCCGCTGACGGACGCGTTCCTCGTCGCGTCAAAAACCTCTTGCCGAAACCCTAAGGTTGTTGACCTGCCACCGAACTTTCATCCGGCGGCGGTTAGAGTCTAGGGGTTCTGTGCAGCGAGACCGAACTTTGGACCACCCGGTAGCCCTGCTCGATGACGTCGTGCAACGGCTTAACCCATGTTTTCAACTTTAGCCTCGTACTACGCGAGCCTAGCGTTGCTCGCCTCTGCATCTCCGATGCAGCTTCCTTGAAATCGCCATAAGCATGTAAATCGGTGAGGAGCAATCGCGTGCGCGGGAGTCTCCCTGTCTCCCTTGGGGCCGAACCGATGAGATCTGCTCCACCGTCGACGCACTCGCGGTCGATCGTCCGGACAGGAGTGCGTTCTCGGATCTAGTCAGGCGTGTAGCGACTCTTTGCCCAAAAGGTCAACGATCCGCTCGGCGATGGCCTCCTCCTCGATCTTGATTCCGGTCTTTTCCATGGCCGTGGTGAGCTCAGCATCCCATGAAGCGATGACGGGCCGTCCGCTGAGCGCTATTGCGAACTGAGGAGCGCTGTTGGCGGCGGCGACGTAGTCTGCCGCTGAGAAATGCCATGGTACGGCGTCGTATTTCGCAATCACGTAGTTGGCGATCGAAATTCCTGGCCAATCGTAGTCGCCATGGTATCGCAGATCTGCTCCCGATTCTTTGAGCTGTTTGAGAATGGTCCGCTGAGCCGCGCCGAGGTGGCCGTCGACGCAAACGACCGGAGGGCAAGCGGTCCTGAGCTGGTCGGCGAGGATTGCGACGAGATTCGGGTTCTCGCACACCAAAATGGATCTGCTCGCCACCGTCCATTCCGGCGGCCGCCGTGCGAGAAGCCGCAGTGATGCGTATTGTGGTTCTCCTGGCGAGATTGGCAATCCGCTGCACGGCACATTCAAGAACAGGGCAGGCCTGGCGAGTTCGTTCACCAGGATGCCGACCGCAGCCCATGTATCGCGGTCATCGCCTGTGTCTGTCGATGAGCGGCTTCGAAGGACGGCGAGCGTGAGAGTGGCGACCGGGCGGGCGCTGTCCAGTCCGTGAGCGTCTCCGAGATGCTCCGCCGCGATTTGAGCGCGCGGTACTCCCGCAGCGGGAAGCCGTCTGAGGATGTCTTCGGTTTGTCTGCAGATAAGGGACGCGGAATCCGGTTGATTGCCTGATAAGCGCTTTAGGACGCCAAAGTTGAGCGGCGAGGCCAAATAGGCGATCAGATCGGCGTGCGAGCAGCCGGCCAGAACGGCCGCCCAACTGTCGCGAATCCTGTTCAATTCAGTTTCTCGGTGGGTGATCGGACCGTCAAGAAGTTCGAGCGCAGCTCGAAGGGATGGTGCGATACCGGCATCGGAGAGCGCTCGGTCGACTGCGCTGACGTCGATGGAGATTGAAGCCGCCACGCCGCCTTTGCGACCGACCAGGGACGCGAGTGCGGCGCGTTCCGCTTCATTCAGCTTGCTGACCTGGATCGATGGGAGCTTGCCGTCGGCCGGTCCGAGCTCGTAACGCCTGCGCAGCCGCGCGCGCAGATCGGAAAGCTCGGCGCCGCCGAGGAGCCGGACCAGGCGTTCGTCTATGGCCGACGTCATGCGCTACGGTTCAACATCAGCCGCGCCGGTTCTTCCATCCTTGAACGCGTCTTTCCGTTCCATCGCCAGCGGGAGACGTGAATGGCGTCGAACTTGTCGTGTCTCTGGAGTTGGCAGATCGCGACGCCCGGCAGCGTCTTGTAGCAGGCCCATTCGCGTTCGCTCGTGATAACGAAGTCCAGATCGAACTCGTGGATCAGGCCCATGCAGTGCGCCCGGACGCCGTCGTCGATGCCGGCGTACGCTTCATCCAGCAGGACAAGGCGCGGCCGGGTGCTGTGCTCGTCGCCGTAGAAGCTTGCGACGGCTGCGAACATGGGAATGGTGAGACCCAACGCACGTTCGCCGCCGGAGGCGGGCTGAGAAATGGAAATCCACCTGCCCATTGCGTTGCGCTCGACGACGAAGCGGTGCCACTGGCGATAGTCGAGGGCGGCGGAAAGCTGCTCGCGGAGACTGCTGCCGCCAGACTCTTCGGCCTTCAGCCGCTCTTCCTCGATGCGTCGCTGCAGCATGGCCCCGATGGCTTGCCTGTCATTTTCGGTCCACAGATCCGCGTTCGTCTTGAGGAGACGTTTGCGGGCGTCCTCCAGATCGGCAGGAGCACCTTGCGCTTCAGTGAGCGGGATCCACCTCAGGCGGAAATAGGTGCCCGTTGAGGTCGGACGTTTCTCGATTTCTGCGTTGACCCTTTCGACATACTGTTCGGCGTCCTGAATGAGATTGCGGATTTGGACGGACATCTCCGACTGGAGGTGGTCCTCTAGAATCTTCGTCTCGCTTTCGGTGAGAAGGGTCCGACGCTGTGTGATCTCGGTGTCGACCTGTGCAAGGACCTCGGCAGGTGACAGTCCGCTCTTGTTCTGGACTGCGATGGTGACCACTAGACCGAATCCCTCGACATTCTTACTGTCGGGGACGTATCCCAGTTGAGCGAGTGCATTCTGGAGATCGACGTATTCGCCGTAGATCTTGGACTGCAGGCCATCCCACTCGTTGTCGCGGATGTCGCTGAGCGCTTGATTCAGATCTGCGGCAAGCCCCCGCGTCTCGTCGACCGTCCATGTCCGGCCAGTGTCGGGGAACAGTACGTTGGGGGCGCCGGCGGCCATCAGACCTGTTGCTGCGAGCGTTTGCAGATTGCTTGCCGCTCGCTGCCGTTCCTCTACGCGCATCGCCAGAGCCTGGGTCGCAGTTTCGTGTGCACCGACGGCCTGGGTATGCACGGCCACCGCCGAGAGCCGGCGATCGTCCGTGCTGTCCACGTCGGCCTTGGCATCCTCGAGCCGCTTTTGCGCACCAATGAGGCGACGTTCCCACTGTTCGGAGGACGCTCCCACGCTTTCCTTGAGAGCATCGTATACGGCGCGCGCGGATGTCGCAGATATCGCCGCGACCTTGACGTCCTCTGCTGCGGCGTGATGGCGAACGCGGGCGCTTTCCACACGCTCGTTGGTGTCTTGAAGGCTTTGCGCGGCGCGGATGGAATTCGAGCAATGTTCGACGACGATGAGGTGCGCGTCGCCGAGGGAATCGCAAGCGATGCGGGCCTGTTCGAGAGCTCGCTTGTCGCATGGAAGAGCGGTGTCGAGTGCCGCCTGCTCGGCGGACTCCCTGCACGCGTGCAGAGCCTGTCGTGCGACCGCGGTATCGTTTGCCCTTGTTCTGACGTTTTCAGTTGCCCGGTGCAGATCGTTGGTTGCCGAGCGCACGGTGTCGTGCGACTTGCGGAGATTGGTGTCCGGCGGGCAGGTCCTTTCCACCTGTTCGATGGCCTCGGTCGTGGCGCCATTGCTCGTAATCGCGGTTTCGAGACCGGCAAGTTGCTCGCTGAGGTCGGTCGCAGTGGCTTCGAGCTCTTCGATCCTTTTCAGTCTGGCTCTCTCCCGAGCCGAATGACCAATGTACGTGGCGCGGGATTTCTCCCATGTGCCCGAGAGTGCGCCGAGGCGGAAATGGCCGGCCGGCGATACCCACATCTCGGCGCCGTCGTCGGTGTCGGTACAGGAGACTGCGCACAGAAAAGTCTCGACGGCATCCTGGACCGACGGCTCGCCACAGTAAACAAGCCAGTCGGCGAGGGTCCTGCCGGTGACCAAGGGCCTCGAAACAAGCGACACGTCATGCTCGATCTCGCCGATGAACATCCTGCCGTCGGGGAGGATCCACGCGTCGAGAAGTCCGGATGCCTCAAGTGCGGCTTCGAGGCCGGCCCGAACGCCGTCGTCGGCCTCCGATACAAAGTCGACGGCCTGCCACAAGGCCTGCCCCGGGCGGCCGTTGCGATCAGCCTTGCGTGTGTACGGGATGGCAGGACGCTCGAATGAGCCAGTCTGCAGATCCGCGATCTGCTTTGCCACGGCGTCCAGTTCGGCGCGTACCGCAGCCTCCTGATGTTTCAGCTCGGCCAGCGCCTCGGTGAGCCGTTTGTATGCAAGTCGACACTTGGCGATGAGCTCGCGCGCGGCCGGGTTTTCGCCTTCGAGCGAGTGAGCCCATTCGACGAGGGCACCCACGACTTCCTCGGTCGCTATTGCCATGAGATGCCCGCAGTCCCCGAGATGGCGGCGCCACGCCGCGCCGAGAGCGTCGATCTCATCGTTCAGCGCATTCTCGGCGGCGGCGAGAGTCTTGCCGGCTTCGTCACGGAGGCCACGGGCCGCATTCTCGTCGCGCTCCGCGTTCGCCAGCACCGAAATCTTGTTGTCGACTTCGCGAAGCAGCTCGATAACCGCATCGATGCTGCTTCTGCGGCCCCTGATCGCGGTCAGCAGACTACCACGCTCGGATTGGAGAGTGGTCTGTCCATCGTGCACAAGCTCGCTTGGCAACGCGGAGTAGGACTTCGCATGCTCAAACTGGGCGACCATGCCGACGGATCTGGCGAGATCGAGCGCCTTTCTTCGATTGACGGCAAGGGTTTCCGTCGCACGGTCAAGGTCGGCCCTTGCCGCTTGCTGGCGTTCGGACTCTGTCTTCAGATCTGCAGCCGCCGTTGCGGAGCGTTTCTCGGATACAGTCAGCCGCCCCTCAGCCTCTTCCGCCAGGATCCGTTTGGTCGCAAGATCTGCCGCCTTGAGGCCGTCGGGATGTTGAAGGATGCCCTTGTATGCCGCATCCGCCGCTTCGGCTTCGCGTTTCGCGTTGATGTTGGCGGTTTCAGCCGATGTCGATTCTTGAAGCGCAGAGGCCAATTGCGCGGCGGCCTTGTTTACCTCCGCGCTTGCCTCTTCGAACTTGGTTCTTGCGGCTCGGACCTCGCGCGCAAACGTACGAATCCGAGCGCCAGCATAGCGGCGATAGGTTCGCTCGAATTTTCCGATGGCGGCGTGGACCAATTCATAGGATTTAAGCTGGCTGCGATCCTCTTCAAGGCGGCTCATGGCTTCCGCAATGGTGTCGATCATTTCGGCCGCGACCGGAGGTAGGGCGGCAGTCAGGGCGTTGGAAAGACGCGTCTCGTCGGGGGTCTTTGTAAGCTGCGGATGGCGAAGCTGAATGAGGGTGTCGACCAGGATGCGGTAACGTTCCTCTCCGAGTTGGAAAAGTCTTTGATCCACGGCACGGCGGTAATCGTCGGCACGGTCAAAGAAGTGTCCGCCTTTGTCAGCGAGCTCATCTTTCAGCTGCGTTCGGCGAAGCACCGCTCTTTCAGGCGTGATGAACGAGCAATCCTGACCGACGCGGCTTCCATCGATGATGAAGAACCAGCTTTCCACGTTCGCGCGGTCTTCGACCGCTTCCAGTCCACACGCAAGCGTGACGAACTGGTTGTTGCCTTCCTCGTCGACGCGCCCGAACTCGACCCAGACATATCCGACGCGGCGCTTGTGCCTCCCCATGAGGAGATTCCACGCCATCTTCTTCGTTCGATCGCCATCCGGCTCGACGCGGAACGGGCTCAGATTGGCATCGAAGAGGAATGGTAGCGTGAGTGCCAAGAGTTTGGACTTGCCAGCGCCGTTGTTGCCCCGATACACGATGTGTCCGTCGATGAACCAGAATTCCTCCACGTCATAGAAAAATATCTCCACGACGCCAGTCCGCAAAGGCTGCCAGCGCTTTTTGCCGGGAAGGGGCAGGACGGGGCCGGTGCTTTGTGGGTTGAAAGGAAGAACGGAGTTCATTCGTCGGCCTCCTCGGAAACGTCGGGCAGCCGATCGCTGTCATCGCGATGCTTGATGTCCGGTTCGCCCAGTTTGTAGCGAGAAAGCGCCGGCAGAACCTCGATGCTGTCGCCTTCGATGGTGATGAGCTTGAGTTGACTGAGACGGTGGATGGCAATCGCCGTCAGCTCCCGCGCGCCGGCTTCGCCCTGGGCGCTGCGCCGCCAATATCGGCCATACCGCTTGGCCGATTGAGCCACGAACCTTTCGATTTGCAGGCGATCGGGAACGCCGCTCTCGGCATGTGCCAAGTGGTCGGCCACAAGGAGCGTGACGTGGGCATCGGTGCCGTCCGCCGGCATCGCGACGTCACTACAATTGCCGTCTGGATCGCAAAGTGCAAGGCCCTCGGAACGGAGTTCGACGACAAGGCCGGTGCCAAGCGCGAGGCGGTTCGCCATCGCGCCGCGCTGATTGATGAAGTATTGCATGTCGGCCTCGTCGATTGTGCCGTCGTACACAACGGGATCGTCGAGAAGGCGCCTTGAGATGCGGTGCCGGCTGACATCGCGGCGGCCCTCGTCGGTCTCCGGCTGAATGTCTGCCGTAATGTCCGAGATCCGATCGATGGTTGTCTTGGGTGCATCGTTCTCGGGCCACGTGGATGGCCCCCGCACGCATGCAAGAATGCTCGCAAGCGGTCCGCGATTGACGTCGTAGAGGACGTCGCGGGACCGATCTTCCGACTGCCCGGACTTGACGAATGACTCGGCGTCTCCATCGATGGCGTTGAGTACGCCGAGTTCGCCGAGCGCGACGCAGGCCGATGCAAGGTTGCGTCGGTCGTGGATGTCCGCCATGTCGAGAATGAAACCGCGGCTGAGGAGATCGGTATCCTTTGCAAGGGACAGGATTTGGTCACCCAGGGCTGAAAGGGTGATCTGCGGGTCGCTCCGCGCGAGCACCGCGCATACCAGGCAGAAGATCGCGTAGCGCCTGCGGTTGAAACTTGCCCATCCTCGCGTCGGATCGCTTGTGTCGCTCGGGCGTTTCCACAGCCTGGCGTAGTCGCGCTCCACGCGCAGCGGCCATCCGGCCTCGCGGGCGAACCACTCCCTGAGGTATGCGGAGTGACGTCGCACCAGACGGAGAGCCTCTCTTGCTTCGGCGGTTGTGGGCGTCAGTAACGGGCGCATCAGGAGCGCGCGAACGGCCTCCCTGCGCTCGGCGTGTTCCTGCGTCTCCTGCTGGCGCAGGATCTCGCGTCCACCAGGGCGGCCGGTCTGTGCGGCCGCGTCATTCCGCGTGGACGAGGCGGCGCTCATGCGGCATCCGTCGGCGTGATGGTGATGCGGTGGTCGCGGCCGCAAAACAGGCCGTCTTCGGTGACGATCTCGGCTTCCGTGTCCGCGTCGAGCGGTTCAAGCCGGATGAGATAGAGGCCGTCGTTGGACTGGATCTCGGTGACGCCATCGTCGCCGGCGGCCTTGGTCGCGATGGCTTCGCCCAAGAGATCGAGGAAAAATCGGAACTCGTGCGAGTTTAGACGCCAGAGCTCCGAGAGGAGCAGGGGGCACCCGGTTGCGAATTTTTGTCTGGCTGCCTCGATCTGCGCGTGCTCTTCACCGACCTGCGCTTCGAGCTTCTTGCGTCCGGCGCTTCGATCATGAACGTGCGGGAGCCGTCCGCGGGGCATGCTGTAGCCGGTCTCGCGGAGCCGCAGCGGAACGACGATGGACGGCGCCTTATGCCACGGAATGACACCGGTAACGTCAGCAGCTGCGGTGTTTTCGGCGTAGTGACGCGCCGGGTTGAGCGCAAACGCGGCTCGTGCAAGTCGGTGGGCGTCTTCGTCGCCGTCGCAGTCGAGGAACCAGTGAGCAAGGCTTTTGAAGTCCGCCGAGCGGTCGCTGCGGCCGCTTCGGCGTTCGTTGATCGCGATGATCGCTGCAAGCAGTTGCGGAATCGCGGCGCGGGCGCGACTTCTGAGCTGTTCGCTCTGGGACCGCTCGCCGTTCGACCCGCCGACGAACCACATTCGCAGGCCCTGCCACCGCTCGTCCCACATCTTCAATTCGACTTCGTAGGCCGCCTGCTCTTCGCCCGGAGGTGCGTTGCGTGCCTGACGGCGAGCGACAGACTGGAGCATCGCGTCGATACGCAACTGAAGGGCATTGATGTCTTCCGAAATCGCACCGCTTCGGCTAACCAAGTCGCCGACGAATTGGCGGATGTACTCGATGAGACGCTGCTTGTAGTTCAACACGGCGTCCACGTCGCCGTCCTGCAAATCGACACCGCGGAGGACGCCGGCCATGAAGGCTCGCGCGGTCTCGGCCATGTTGTTGAACACCGTCATCAGACCGTTGAGGGTCTCGTAGATCTTGGCGACGTCAGGATCGTTGCTTCGGCCGAGATGGATCAGCGTGAGGAGGCTCTTGCCGATGTCTTCAAGCGCGACCGTCTGCAGTTCGCCGCGGCGCTGCATCTCCTTGGCGAAGGCGCTGAGCGCCATCTCGACGGAGACGCCGCCCTTCGAAAGCCGGTAGAGCATGCGGCGGCGATAGAACCCGCTCAACGAGGTGACGCGCGAGTTGTCGGCCTGGCAGTCGAGATTTCCCCACTCGGTCAGCTTGTCGAGGATGGTGTCCAGTTCGGACGCGGTTGGCGGCTCGCCCAGCCACTTTGCTTGCGCGAGAATCTCGGAAGGCCGGACGTAAAGCAGCAGTTGACGTTCAGCTGCCGCGCACACATCCAGGACGCACCGGTACAGCGCCGCATTATCGGCGGTGACGTGACGGAAAAGGTCCTGATGCGTGGCGATCTCGAATTGACCGCTCATGCATGCCCCATAACTACTTGAAATTCCTCGCAATGGTGGCCCGGTGAGCGGCGTCCGTCAAAGCAAATTAGCCCTAGACGACCGCTAAACACAGGAAAGGCCGATATCGGTGATGCATGGTTTGGCATGGACCTTCTGCAGGCGACGGCTACCCATGATTATTTACGCCGACCTCCCAAGAGTCATTTGAGCCGCACCCGCAGTGGGCATTTGGCCAGCACAATCGTTGCTGGTGTTCTTGACCGAAGACGACCAATGGATATAATGTTCATGTTATGTTCTGTCATCGCGGAAGGTGCATATTTCTGCCCGCGGCAGGTTCAACCGCATGCCGTCCAGGGATGGGATCCGAAACACTTAACCACTCATTGGTAGACTGGTGATCAGGCTCAAAGCCCTGCCGGGGTCGCCGAATCCTGTGAAATCAGGGCGAAGTCGAATAGATGTAAGCCCTTTTGTCCGATACAGCCCCATCCTTGATCGTTAGTGTCGGGTCTTGGAGGAACTCCGGACTGGAACCAGAAGTAGGGAATAATGTCGACCGCTCGCCACATCGTCGCGTTGCTGCGCAGCCATATCGACGGAGATGAGGACCGCTTCCTCTCCGTGGCGACGCAGCTTGCCGCGCATGAGGCGAGGCAAGGACACGGCAAACTCGCCCAGGAACTGCGTGAACTGATCGACGCGGCAAAGGGCAAGACCGCGCATGTCGGACGGCGCGGCGCCGGTCCCGTTCCTCTAGCGCAGCCAAAAGGCGAACTCAGCAGCCTGCTTTCGGCGCGATATTCAGATATTCGCCTCAACAGCATGGTGTTGGGGCCGGAACTGAAAGAGCGCTTGGCGCGCGTCTTGACCGAACAGCGCCAACAGGAGCGCCTGCGCGCGCGCGGCCTGATGCCTAGACGGAAGCTGCTGTTAATTGGGCCTCCGGGTTCAGGCAAGACGATGACGGCGTCCGCTCTTGCCGGCGAGTTGAAGCTGCCGCTGTTCACAGTTCTCTATGAAGGCTTGATCGGCAAGCTCATGGGCGAAACAGCGACGCGCCTTCGCCTGGTATTTGATGCTGTTGCAGTTCAGCGTGGAGTATACTTCTTCGACGAATTCGATGCGATCGGTTCACAACGATCGCACACGAACGATGTCGGTGAGATCCGGCGCGTGCTCAATTCATTTCTCCAGTTTTTGGAAAACGATGACGGCCCGAGCCTGATCGTCGCTGCGACCAACCACCCGGAATTGCTGGACAGAGCCGTTTTCCGGCGTTTCGACGACGTCATTGTTTATGGATTGCCGGACCCGGAAATCGCTCGGGGCATATTGGAATCGCATCTGACGGGATTTGATCTCTCGGACATCAATTGGTCATCGATTTTAGAAGCCACCGTAGGTTTGAGCCAGGCGGAAGTGTCGCGGGCTGCCGACGAGGCGGCGAAGATCGCAGTACTCGAGGACAGAAGCGAGATCAGGACGCCAATACTGCTCTCGACATTGGCGGAACGCAGAGCCGCCACGAGTTGAGGCGCAGACGATAGATGGCACGACCGCCGCGCAATCGGCCGCATTTTCATGTTGAGGGTGGCGGTGAAGCAGAGCCGTACACATCACCTCGCATTGTCATCACAGGACTGCCTCCCGCCCGGGTAAGAGCGCAGCACGCAGAGAAGCTTGGCCACGCAATCGGTGCCGCCGTCCAGCAGGCCCGGCAGAAACTTGGAACCCGCGACCAAACGGTCGCTGAAGGCGAGAAAGGGTTCTATCTCGAATTCGAGATCCCGGCGGCGCAGCGGGACGCTGTTGAAGGTCTTGAAAATAAGCCAGCCGAGATTGAGCTCGTCGCCGTCAGAGCTGTCGCCGATAATCAGGAGATGGTTTCGGCCACCGTCTTCGTGCCCGAACGTTCAGCCGAGTTCTTTGCGAAAAAGGTCGAGACGTATCGCGACAAGAACACGAAGTCGGGAAAGCCGAGGAACGAGGCTCTGGTCGCTCGAATCGAGGATGTCCGCCTTGGAGCTGTTCGTTCGCTCTTCACGGACGACATATCCCTTTTTCCGACGGCTGGTCGTCAAGCATGGTGGGAGGTATGGGTTCGCGATGGTCGCCTGGAGACACTTAGGCATGTCGCACAACGCCTCAATGTGACCCTGAAAGAACATGCCATCAGCTTTCCCGAGCGCGACGTGATCCTGGCGCTCGCCAACGAAGAAGCGATGGCGAGGCTCGTCGACAATAGCGACGCCGTAGCTGAACTGCGTATTGCAAAGGACACGCCGACGCTTTTCCTCGAGATGCGGCCAGTGGAACAGGCAGATTGGGCGGGTAATCTTGTTGACCGGGTTGACGCCCCTGATGCTGTGGCCCCGGCAGTCTGTCTTCTCGACAGTGGAGCGACCCGGGTGCATCCCTTGATCGAGCCAGGCTTGGATGCAGTAGACCAGCACGCCTATGACAACGATTGGGGCGTAGGTGACAGCTCTTACTGGAACGGCCACGGCACGTCGATGTCAGGCGTCGCCCTCTATGGCGATCTTGAAGCGGCGCTTAGTCATGGTGGTCAGGTTGATCTGCGCCATCGGTTGGAGACGGTCAAAATCCTACCGCCGGCTGGCCAGAACGATCCTGAGCTTTATGGAGCAATAACCGAGGCCGGCATCGGCAAGGCTGAGGCACAGGCTCCGCGTCGTCGGCGCGTGTTCTGCATGGCGGTGACAAGCGAAGTCGGTCTTGGTCGCGGTCGCCCTTCTTCCTGGTCGGCAGCTGTCGACCAGCTTTGCTATGGAGGCGGCGACCGTCGGCGCCTCATGGTGCTCGCTGCCGGGAATCTGCGAGGTGACATTTCAGCTCCGGACTATCCAGACCGTAACGACCTTGAAGAAGTCGAGAGCCCTGCTCAGGCGTGGAATCCTCTAGTTGTCGGTGCTTACACCGACAAGATCGGCATCTTTCATCCCGACTTCAACGGCTGGCAGCCGGTGGCCCCAGCCGGCGAACTATCGCCGGCGAGCCGAACGTCCGGTATCTGGGATCGTCAGTGGCCGATCCGACCGGACGTCGTGTTCGAAGGTGGCAACTTTGCCCATGACGGTGTCAATGCAGCTTCAGCGATTGATGATCTTCAACTCGTAACAACGCACTATCGTCCACAAATGCGTCTCTTCGAGACTTTTGGCGATACAAGCGCGGCCGCGGCATTAGGCTCGCATCTCTGCGCCAGTATCCTGGTGGCTCGGCCCCAGCTCTGGCCAGAGACCGTGCGAGCTCTCGCAGTGCACTCGGCCGAATGGACGCCTGCGATGCGCGCGAGGATCGAGGGGGCTGCTCAGGCGCAGAAGGCGGCCATGCTTCGCCGATACGGATGGGGCGTCCCTGATATCGGTCGCGCAGTGATGAGCGCGACAGACGATGCGACCTTGATGGTCGAAGATGCGCTTCTCCCGTTCCGAAAGGATGGTTCGACCATCAAGACTCGCAGCATGAACCTCCACCGCTTGCCGTGGCCCCGAGACGAGCTGCTAGCGTTGGGGGAGCAAGATGTTGAGCTGCGGGTCACCTTGTCCTATTTCGTCGAGCCTAACCCCGGGGAGCGGGGATGGACGAGACGACACCGCTATTCATCTCACTCGCTGCGTTTTGCAGTGAAGCGGTCATTGGAGAGTCTTCAGCAGTTTCGCCAACGTATCAACAAGGCTGCGGAGGCGGAAGAGGAGGGGCAGGCTGGAGCCGCGGCAGGTGGCGACAATTGGGTACTCGGCACGATTCGCGATAAAGGATCGATCCACTCGGATATCTGGCGCGGAAGTGCGGCAGAACTAGCTGAGCGCGATGCCATCGGGGTGTTTCCCATCAGTGGCTGGTGGAAAGAAAAGCCTGCGCTTCAGCGTTGGGATCGCTCGGCGCGGTATGCCCTGATCGTTTCCGTGAGAGCGCCGGGAGCCAACATCGACATCTACACGCCGATCGCCAACATGCTCGAAATTCCAATACCTGCTTCATGACCAGTGGCGGCGCGAATACAGGGCTATTGCAAACGCTACCGACCGACGGATAGCGGTGGCAATTTCGGGGGTGCAAAGCGTTCGCTTACTCCGCTGCGCGCGCGAGGTCGAACGCGCGTTCGACGGGGGAGAACTAGGCCTTGTGAGAGATCTTGCTGTTGGTCCGGTAAGGCTGTGACCTGTGGCGGGCGAAGGCCAGCCCGAGACTTGGCGGCTCGACCCAGACGTTCATTGGTATCAAGTCCTGAGGGGCAGACAATTCCCATTACCAGTGGTTGTTCTATTGCCTTTTCCTCGCGGATTACTAGTATCGGTGCTTTCGGAGCGGCCAATTCGGCATCTCTAACAGCACATAACTCGGAATTATCGACGCTACACAGGTGACCGCAGAATTCAGGCGCGACGAATTACGGAACCGCTATGACGTCGATAGTATCGAAGAGGATCCGTGGCACACTTACACCGGGCTGAGGACGGCCAGTCTTCTGGCGAACGTTCTCCCCGGCATTGGTTTGTCTGGTGTCCGCGTCCTAAACGCTGGCGCCGGAGTGTATGCGATTCCGGTCCCCTCTGAAGACCAGTTCTTTGTGGATCTCTTTGCCGCTCCCATGAAGGGACGCAAAAACGCAGTCTGTGCTTCAATAGAACAGTTGCCCTTCGGGGAGGCAGTCTTCGAGTGCGTCGTATGTGTCGGCGAGGTTCTGTCTTATTGCGATCCAGCTGCTGCCCTTCGCGAATTCGCTCGCATCCTATCTCCGAAGGGACATCTGGTATTCGATTTTGGAAGCACGCACAGCATCGTCCATTGGCGTACTGACCTCTTTGGGCGAGCCGCGGATATTCTGACGGATCAGTACAACGGCTCGTCCGAAAAAGTCTGGCGTTACAGTCCCTCATACATTCGAGGACTTCTTGAGGCTAACGGCTTTGGAATTCGTCAAACACACGGAATCCATACGTGGTCTGCGGTAGCAAAACGTCTGGGGGCCAACGAGGCGCGAGCGCTCATGGTGCAAAGATGGCTTGAAATGGTGAGACTTCCGTCGGCATGGGCTGATGTACTCACGATCGTTGCCGTGAAAGAGACATCCGCGAGATGATCACTAGAAGAAGGCGTCTGGATGTATCCGTGTCCTCCCCAAGACAATAGACCGCAGCTACAGCGAGCACAAACGGAACGAGCATCCAACTGCTGCCCAACAGCGATTGCGCCCCCAGCATGACTAGCATGACGACCAGAACCCTGGGCATCTTTGGCCCAAATATCTTTCCTAGCAAAGCAGTGATCTGCGGTTGACGCTTCGCGATACGGGTGAGCAACGAGCGCCGGTCATCCCCTTGTGTTCCGAATGTATCGTCTCCGCCTATTTTGGAGACTTCAGACGAGTACAATTCATTGATCAGGAGTTCTCGTTTGCGGAAGCTTTCGGCATCGAGGAAGGGACGATCCCAACGCAGGTAGTGTTTGTAGTAGATGCATCGAAGAATGGTCCTGACTTCGAAAGAGGATAAATCCTTACGTCCGCTAGGCAACGAGACCATCAAGTCCGCGGGATAGCTGACCGCGCCGTCATAGCTTTGCAGGACCGGATACCTATAAGCAAAATCAACGCTTCTAAAGCCTAACCGCTTAAAATACGAAATCAGTTTCTTGTCCGCGGTCCATTCGTCCGAGGCGCTTCGCTTTCTAGCAACCTCAAAGACGATGCTGAACTCGGGCCGGTAGTTCTGGGCCAAGTGATCCCTGATGCTCTCGACTGCATCACTCGGCAGCAGACCTGGACGGGTCTGGTCCCTTAGGCAGAGATACTCAAAGAAGAAAATGTGCTCTTCCCGGAAGTAACTGTACTGCAAGTACCCGATCACGTCGCCTTCGTTCTGAATCGCAAAGCAGCGAAATTCGTCCGCCAGCGTCTCACGGCTATGGTCGATCCAATAGAGTATCTGGCGTTCCGGATTTTGCGCCTCGGCCAATATGGTTTCTCGATAGATGCTGAGAGCCGCGTTAAGCCGACGGACGCCCCGGTCCGTCCTGTCGATCGCCTTGAGCTCCATAGCGTCAATAATTCCGAGTTATGTGCCTTTCAGTCGCAAATTGTGATCGCGTTTACCATGAAGGAGTTTGAGCCCATGCCAATTCGGGCTGTCTTTGCGATAGAGACTGGCTGAATTGTGTAATGGAGTGTGCTTCTGATGCTGATCAGCTCAGCAGTTACCGACTACTTGCGGTATTGTGCGATCGAACGACAGCTGTCCACGCACAGCCTCGAAGCCTATGCTGCGGATCTGAACGATTTTCATCGTTTCGTGGGTGTCGATCGTTCAGTGTCTTCGATAGCCAGTGCGGATCTCGGCGCTTACCTCTCCGATCTGTTGGAGCGTCGAAGGCTTTCGATTTCAACTGCGCGTCGACGCTTCGCTTGTCTGCGCACATTCTTTCGACGGACGGCCGCTTTGGCCCAGGCGGCAGATCCGTTTCATGGATGGCGTCTTGAACTTCCGCGCCGCAAGGGACTGCCCCGCTGTCTCTCGCGCTCAGAAGTTCGAGGCGTATTGTCAAGCTTGGCAAGCACACGCGGGAAGGTCACCAGTTCCATCAGGCCGGTTCTAATCGGGGCTCGCCTAATGATTGCAACCGGCATAAGAGTGGGTGAGCTTTGCAAGATACGCATTTCTGATATCGCCCCAGAAGGAACGCGCGTTAGGATTCGCGGCAAGGGAGCGAGAGACCGGCATGTTTATGTCTCCGATGCGGTGCTTCAGTCTGAGCTCGTGCAGCTGCTGGAGTGTCGCGCGAAAGAGCGGAGCAAGGTTGCGCATCTGTTTTTGAACCGACTTAAGCGGCCGATGAGACCCCAATCGATTCGAAGAGCGCTTCGTCGTTATTCTGAAGTATCAAGCAACAGACGTCGTATCACGCCGCACATGTTACGCCATACGGCCGCAACTCTATTGATCGAGCGTGGCGTTGATATTCGGTTCGTTCAAAAGCTACTTGGACATTCGAGCATATCGACGACCGAAATTTATACCCATGTGTCAGATGAAGCGTTAAGAGCTAGTTTGGAAAGGGCTGATGTGCTGGCCAATCTGGTAACATAGCCCGTCGAAGCGCGGAGGAGATGTAGTCGCCAGACGATTGAAAGTGTGCGGCTATGTTGAGGCGCCAGATCATGGGCGTTCATCATTGGGTTTCGGCGAAGCACTGCTTCCACTTTCGCCGCGCCGGTGGGCGCGCAGTGATGGGGTGAAACCGTAATAATACACCCGCGGCCCATCCTTAGAGGCTATCTTCCGGTTGTCTACTGCCATGTGAGACGTTGGCTCGACCGCGTTGCGCTCGAGGAGGCGGGCGTCCATCTCAGCTCTCAACGCACCGGTGTCGGCTAGGTGTCGGGAGGACGATCATAGGGGCCGACCCCCCGCGCGGGGCAGGGTCGGATGCTTACCAAAGAATCGATTACGGCGCGGCGTCGACGGCTAGACGGGCGATCGGCGTGAAGCCCAAGCTATCATTGCGAGATCCGATCTGTGCCGCATCATCGCACCTGCCCGAGCCTCGCCGCGCTGTTCGGCTCAGACGACGGCCCGATCTTCGGAGGCATAGAGCAGCTCTCGGCATTTCTGTGAGCTCTGGAATCGCTCGCATGGTCGGCGAAAGTGACCCGCTGCTGGTGTCGGCGATCTTGGCCCGACCGAATCGACTGGATCGGCCGATATCTGAACCGTCCCGCCAACAACCTGTGAACTGCTTTCCCCAGACGCACACCAGCTTCGGCCAGCGCATCACCATAGAGCGGGCGGCCATCGACCGGCAGTCGGCCAGCCTAGAGCGTTTCACGTTTTTATTGAAGCGTATCCGGCGTTGGCGAAGTAGTTTTTGCATTCGTCTGGCTGGATGGTTTGGATGAGTTCGCCGAGGTGGCGGCTGATCTCGTCAATGGTGCGTTTTTGGGCGGCGCGCATCCAGTGCTTGATCTTGGCGAAGGTCTGCTCGATCGGATTGAGGTCAGGCGAGTAAGGTGGCAGATACCAAAGCCTTGCTCCGGCGGCCTTGAGGATGCAGCGGAGCGCGGCCGACTTGTGGCTGCCGAGATTGTCCATGATGACGACGTCGCCAAGCTTCAGCGATGGCAGCAGGATCTGCTCGACATAGGCGCGGAAGCATTCCCCGTTGATCGGCCCGTCGAACAGGCAGGGAGCCGCGAGACGGTCGTAACGCAGCGCGCCAAGGAAGGTCATCGTGCGCCAGTGGCCATGTGGTGCGAAGCCGCGAAGACGAGTTCCTTTCGGTGCCCATCCGCGCAGCGGAGCCATGTTGGTCTTAATCCAGGTCTCGTCGATGAAGACGAGGCGCTGAGGATCAAGACCAGCCTGCCACGATCGCCAGCGTTGCCGGCGGCGGACCACATCAAAGCGGCCTTGTTCAAGAGCGAACAGCGTTTTTTTTGAACCGCAGCCCCTCGCGGCGCATGAACAGCCACACCGCATTATGCGACACCGCGACCCCGCGCGCCGCCAACTCGTCCTTCAGCGCGTGCAGCGTCAAATGCGGGGTGTGCCTGACCCGCTCCTTGATGAAGTCGCCATGCGGATCCAGCACAGACTTGCGCTGTCGGCCCATCCTGTCCGGCTTGACAGAGCCGGTCGCCCGATAACGCTGCGACCACTTCACCACCGAGGACACGGCGACGCCAAAACGCAAGGCCGCTGACCGGCAACTCTCACCCTTCGATACCGCCGCAACCACCCGCTTCCGCAGGTCATTGGAAAGGGGTCTGACCATCGATGCTGGCCTCCAATCCAGACAGCATCTTGAATCATATTCGCCGCTGAACCGGAATCCCTCCAGATTCAGTAATTTCGTGAACCGCTCTAGTTCGCTTCGTTGATGAGTTTGATGCGATGCAGAGCCGCGATCCGGATCGATTCCGTGAGGTTTCTCGGGAAGCCTGTAGGCAGAGCTTTGACGACCTCCTCGAAGTTCGCCTCGAATGTCGCGGTTAAATCATCAAAAATCGTGCGCACGACGGCGATCCCGACGCCCGACATTTCTGCCGTCTGGATGAAGTGCCGCGGCAGCACCTCATTTACGGTATAGTGGCGGCTCTTGCCGACCGACATGGCGAGTTTGAATGCCTTGGGTTGGATTTGCTTTGCATCGAGGCTCGGCTGCGCACTCAACACGTCATAAAGGGGCGTGAGACGGAAACGTCCGCCGGGATGGAGGAAGACGCTGAAGTTTTTGCCGTGGGCATCCGTCGCGCCGATCAGCCAAAATACGATCCCCGCGCGCATGAAGACCGCGATATCTTCAGCGGGAGAATCGCTGCCTTTTAGCAGATCAAAGATTTCCTTCATGCCGGGACCGCCGTCGGATTGATATTTTCGCGTCGGCGGGACGGAAAGCGCTTGGCAGCAGTCTTCTTGCGGAAGCCGGAGCAAACGTTTGTCCTGAGTCCAGCGGCGGTCAAAGCGCTCGACGATGAGTGTGCGCCGACCGCCGAAGTCGGCAATCTCTGCATTGGCAGCCGGTATGCCAAGCGCCTTGATCAGCTTGAGACAGAAATACTCGTTCTCGACGCTGTTTGAGAGATCAACCCCATTTGGTAAGCGACCGATCTGCGGCTTCAGAATATGGGTTGTCGCCGTTGTCCCGGACGGTTTGTACCATTTGCCGCTTCGGCGCAGCAGAGCCGTCTTTTCTTGAGCGCCAGCCAGCGAGATACGAAAATCCTCGTCCTCGCTAAGGCCAAGCGGCGCTGTGGCCAGGTTTTGAATGAGTTTGCTAATGTCCTCATCGCTCACATATGTGCCATCGGTCTTTCCCGCCGGGCCCGGATCGATGCCTTCCGGCAAAAATTGGAGAGCGCCAACGCAGTCGTGGCCGAGGGACAAAAGCATACTGTAGGCGTCGGTACCATTGGCTCCGACGCGCTCCGCAACACGCCTGCGTATTTGCTCGCTATCCGGCAATAGATTGTCGAAGACACTGGTCACCACTGCGCCGATGTACCGATCTTCACGGAGCGGCAATGACAGCGAAATCGGGAAAGTCGATTGCCAGGCGAGCCAGGCTGGATCGTATCGGAAATCGATAGCCCCGCTGGACTCGCGGTTGAGTACCCCTGCCTGGCGTCCGTTCACGAACACGTTCAACGGCTCATTGGCTCGCGGACGGGCCATCAGAAGATATCCTCGATATCGGCTGCACTGGCTTTGCTCCGCGGGCGAACGACCAGCTCAAGATCAAGCGCGGCCAATGCTTCCATGACGGTGTGCAGCTGAATGGCCGGTGCCCCTCCTTCGAGCCGGGACACCGTCGCTTGGCGCAGATGTATGACTTTCCCGAGATCGGATTGCGTCAGCCCGACCTTTTTGCGAGCCCGGCGCAGGATGGCGCCGAGCTGCTTTTCTGTTCGTGCGATTTGTTGGGTCATCCCCACCTCCTCGACAAGATATACGCAATCGCGCATAAATCGTCAATATTCGCGATCGCGTATAAACGGCAGTTATACGCAATCACGTATAAAACCGCCATATACGCGATCGCGGATACGGCGGCCTCCGGCTGAACGGGGTGAGCCGCTCCCAAAGCCGCCGACGTGAAAGTTGAAGAGGGCGTCCTCAATCAACGCGCACGGGAGCCTCGATAGCGCTATCGCCCCCATGGTCGGTCGCCCGACATTTTCAAATGAAAAAGCTTTACCGAATTTGCTGGTTCTAAATCTCTCGAAACTCGAAACGAGCCGGCCTCCAAGAAAAAGTCAGCCGATCGTTTGGGACGAATGTCGACGAGCGTCGCAAGTTCAAGCGGTACATCCCGGGCAAAGAGGTCAAGGAGAGCTCCTCGAGCGATAAGATATCCAAGAAGGGCCATTCAGATTGACGCAAATCCACGATCGGGCGTCGTCGGAAGACTGGTAGGCGGTGTTTCTCAAGCTTATCGGAGAAAATCACGATCGTTGAAAGGGCAGCTCGCTTGGCGCCTTTTCGCGCTCCGCTTCAAAAGCGCTTACTTTATAGACGCGCTTTGCGATCTCCTGGTCATCAGGTCACGGCGAGCGACGGCAGGGCGCAAAGCTTGGCACGCCATCCCTCCCGCATTGACGCGAGTCCGGTCCGGTTGGTTTCCGCAATTATCCTGGCTGAGTGCAGTCGAGCCGTCACAAGAGATAAATCTCTATGACGACACGCGCTGCCGTGTGATTTTACATCTACGCTGTCCAGCGTGCAGGAAAGAATCGTTTCGAACATCAGAACGATCCTCTCCTTCATCTCAGGGAAGCCGGCATGTTACTGCAAGCCGCATGATCTCGCCGCATAAGCGCGCGCCGGTATGGATAGAAATTCGGCCGCTCAGCATCAAACGATGCGTTTTGCGTCAACAAAAGAATACCGCTTTCCCGGAACCGGCGAAAAAGAGTTTGGCTTGGACTCGCTCGCCCGCAATTTCTCTGAGACTATTGATCGTCAGCCGATGGTGCTTGCGAGGGGAATACTGATGACGTGCACCGACGTCTTCGACGAAACGAAAGACTGCGCATTGCCAACGTCGTGTCGCACGATCTGTTGTTGACGCGCCGACGGTGCGTTGCGGATCAGGCCTCCTGATCGCTCCAACCTTCCGAAATTTCACTGGCTGACACCAGTCTCGATCAGCCTCGCTCCAGCCCGCTGACCCCGCGCAGCGTGAATGCATCGTGCTGCCTGCTTCCCTCGACGCTCTTTCGTCGCATGCCAACCCACATGAGGACATTCGAATGACCGCCAGCGATGATCAGATCAAGTTCGCCTATTGGGTGCCGAATGTCTCCGGCGGATTGGTGATCAGCAAGATCGAACAGCGAACTGGATGGGATATCGATTATAACCGCCGCCTGGCGCAGATCGCAGAAGAGAGTGGCTTCGATTATGCGCTGAGCCAGATCCGCTTCACTGCCGGCTATGGCGCCGAATTCCAGCATGAGCCGGTCGCCTTCAGCCACGCCTTGCTGGCAGCGACCACCAAGCTGAAGGTGATCGCGGCGCTGTTGCCGGGACCCTGGAATCCGGCGGTGGCGGCCAAGCAGATCGCGACCATCAGCCAGCTTACCGAAGGCCGCGTCGCCGTTAACATCGTCAGCGGCTGGTTCCGCGGCGAGTTCACCGCGATCGGCGAGCCCTGGCTCGACCACGACGAGCGCTACCGCCGCTCGGAAGAATTCATCCGCGCGCTGCGCGGGATCTGGACGCAGGACAATTTCACGTTCCGCGGTGATTTCTACCGCTTCTCGGATTACACGCTGAAGCCGAAGCCGGCCCATCCATTGCCCGAGATCTTCCAGGGCGGCAGCTCGCGTGCCGCGCGCGACATGGCCGCGCGGGTGTCGGACTGGTACTTCACCAACGGCAATTCGGTCGAGGAGATCAAGAAGCAGGTCGACGACATCAGAGCCAAGGCGCGCGCCAACAATCATTCCGTCAAGATCGGCGTCAATGCGTTTGCGATCGCGCGCGACAGCGAGGCCGAGGCGCGCGCCGTGCTGGACGAGATCATCGTCAAGGCCGACCCGGAGGCGGTCAACGCCTTCGGTCATGAGGTGAAGAATGCCGGCAAGGCCTCGCCGGAAGGCCAGGGCAATTGGGCGAAGTCGAGCTTCGAGGACCTCGTCCAGTACAATGACGGCTTCAAGACCAATCTGATCGGCACGCCCGAGCAGATCGCCGAGCGCATCGTCGCGCTGAAGCAGGTCGGCGTCGATCTCGTTCTGCTCGGCTTCCTGCATTTCCAGGAAGAGGTCGAGTATTTCGGCCGCCGCGTCATTCCGCTGGTTCGTGCGCTGGAGGCGAAAGCCGCCGCGCATGCCGAGGCTGCCGAGTGACCGGGAGCCTGGCAACGTGACCGCGATGGCGACGAATGCCGGTGTCCTTGCGCTGGAGGCTGCTCCGGCGGAAGGAAAGGCGCGTGCAACGGCGATTGCCGGTGCTCCTGATCGGGCGCTCGCGCCGGCCGGCGATCGCGCGGCACGGCCGGTGCTGGCGTTAAGCGATGTCGCGCTGACCTTCGGGGGCGTTGCGGCGCTGCGCGACGTCGATCTGGAGGTCGCACCGGGCGAAATCCGCGCGGTCATCGGGCCCAATGGAGCCGGCAAGAGCTCGCTGCTCAACGTCATCAGCGGGCTCTACCGTCCCGATCGCGGCCGGGTCTGGCTCGGTGAGCGTGCTTTTGTCCAGGTGCCGACGGCGCATCTCGCCGCGCACGGTGTCGCACGCACGTTCCAGAATCTTGCGATCTTCAAGGGGCTGTCGGTGTTCGACAATGTCCTGATGGGGCTCGCGCACCGCGTCCGCGCCGGTTTCCTGCGCCAGATCATCGGCTCGCCGCTGGCGCGCCGGATCGAGGCGGAGAACCGCGCTGCCGCCGAGGATGTCATCCGCTTCCTGCACCTAGGCGACGTCCGTGAGCGAGCCGCCGGAAGCTTGCCCTATGGCTTGCAGAAGCGGGTCGAACTGGCGCGGGCGCTGGTCGCGCGGCCGTCATTGCTGCTGCTGGACGAGCCGTTCGCGGGCGTCACCTTGAACGAGAAGCGCGAACTGTCCGAGCATGTGCGCAATGCGCGCGACAACTATGGCGCCACCATCGTGCTGATCGAGCACGACATCGCAGTGGTGATGGGATTGTCGGACCGCATCGCGGTGCTCGACAACGGCCGCAAGATCGCCGACGGCACGCCCGACGAGGTGAGGTCCGACCAGGCGGTGATCGACGCCTATCTCGGTGTTGCGCATCAGGACGTCACGGAGCTCGCGGTCTGATGTTCGATTATCAGTTTCTGATCGAGGTGCTGGTCGGCGGCCTGCTGTCGGGGGTGATGTACTCGCTGGTCGCGATCGGCTTCGTGCTGATCTACAAGACCTCGGGTGTGCTCAATTTCGCGCAGGGCGCGATGCTGCTGTTCGCCGCGCTGACCTTCGTCAGCCTGGTCGAGCGCGGCCTCTCGTTTCCGCTCGCGTTCCTGATCACCCTGGCGATCATGGTGGTGCTCGGCGTGACCGTCGAACGCACGGTGCTGCGGCCGCTGGTCAACCAGCCGCCGATCACCCTGTTCATGGCAACCCTCGGGCTGTCCTACGTGATCGAGGGCGCCGCGCAGCTGTTGTGGGGCACCCAGGTTCACGGCCTCGACATCGGGATCAGCGACGTTCCGCTCGATATCGCCGGCGTTTTCATCAGCCGGTTCGATCTGTTCGCAGCAGTGGTCGCGGGAAGCCTGGTGGCGCTGTTCGCGCTGTTCTTCCGTTACACGCGGACCGGGCTCTCGTTTCGCGCTGTCGCCGACGATCCGTTCGCGGCGCTCGCCGTCGGCCTGCGCCTGCCGCGGGTCTGGGCCAGTGTGTGGACGGCGTCCGGCATCGTCGCGCTGGTCGCCGGGCTGTTGTGGGGCGCGCGGCTCGGCGTGCAGTTCTCGCTGTCGCTCGTGGTTTTGAAGGCGCTGCCGGTGCTGGTGCTGGGCGGCTTCGATTCGATTGCCGGCGCGATCATCGGCGGGCTCTTGATCGGCGCCATCGAGAAGCTCGCGGAAGTCTATGTCGGGCCGCTGTTCGGCGGTGGCATCGAGGCCTGGGCCGCCTATGTCGTGGCGCTGGTGCTGCTCCTGGTGCGGCCGTCGGGACTGTTCGGGCAGAAGCTGGTCGAGAGGGTCTAGGCGATGCACGCAGCAACCTTGACAGCACGGCACGCCGGCGCAGACACCATCGCGATTGCCGTCGCAGCCGTGATCGCCTTTGGCGTGATCCCGTTCTTTGGCTCCGACTACCTGTTGGATGCGGTGTTGACGCCGTTTCTTGCGCTGGCGCTCGCCGCGGTCGGGCTCAACGTTCTCACCGGCTATGCCGGCCAGGTGTCGCTGGGCTCCGCCGCCTTCCTCGCGGTCGGCGCCTATGCCACCTACAATCTCCACCTCCGGCTGCCGGAGCTGCCGCTGCTGGTCGATCTGGTGCTCGCCGGCCTGATCGCGGCCGCGATAGGCATTGTGTTCGGGCTGCCGAGCCTGCGCCTGCGCGGGTTCTATCTCGCGGTCTCGACCCTGGCCGCGCAATTCTTCGTGCAGTGGGCGCTGACCAAGTTCGGCTGGTTCTCCAACGACAATCCGTCCGGCGTGATCGATGCACCGGTCCTGAGCGTGGCCGGCGTGTCGTTCACCAGCCCTGCCGGACGCTATGTGTTCTCGCTGAGTGTCGTGACGGCAGCGACCTTCCTGACCTGGCGGTTGCTGCGCGCGCAGTGCGGCCGCAACTTCGTCGCGGTGCGCGATCATGAGCTCGCCGCCAAGGTGATCGGCGTGCCGCTGCTGCGCACCAAGCTGTTGGCCTTCGGCGTCTCCTCGTTCCTGATCGGTATCGCGGGAGTGTTGTGGGCCTTCGCCTATCTGCGCACGGTCGAGCCGGCCGGCTTCAATCTCGACCGCTCGTTCCAGATCCTGTTCATCATCATTATCGGCGGATTGGCCTCGCTGCGCGGCGCGTTTCTCGGTGCCGCCTTCATCGTGGTGTTTCCGCTGATCCTGTCACGCGCCGGTGCGGCCCTGCTCGGTGGCGTGTTCGATTCGGGCGTGCTGGAGATGAGCCAGCGCATCGTCGTCGGCGCGCTGATCATCGGATTCCTGATTGCCGAACCGCGCGGCCTGATCGCGCTGTGGGACCGGTTCTGGACGGTTCTCACGCGGCAAGCCGCCGCTCGCAACACATGACATTTCGCACTACTGGAGGAGTTGAGGATGATTAAATCGAGAGTTCTGAAATTCGCTTTCGCCGCGGCGGTTGCCTCTGTGCTGGCCGGGCTACCTGCGGCCCGGGCCGACGAGCAGTTCTTTCCCCTGCAAAGCTACCGGGTCGGCCCCTATGCGGCCGGCGGCACCGGCTTCGTCGGCGGGTTCATCGACTATCTCAACCTGATCAACATCCGCGACGGCGGCGTCAACGGCGTCAAGCTGACCTGGGACGAGGGCGAGACCCAGTACGAGGTCGAGCGCGGCGTCGAGGTCTATGAACGGCTGAAGGGACGGCCCGCCGTCGCGGCCTGGAATCCGCTGTCGGTCGGCATCGCCTACGCCATGATCGATCGCATCACCAAGGACAAGGTGCCGCTGATCACCATCAATCACGGCCGCACCGATTCGACCGATGGCCGCGTGTTTCCCTACGTCTTCCCGCTGCTGCTCAATCCCTATAGCGAAACCTCGGGAATCGTGAACTACATCGGGAGCCGCGAGGGCGGCATCGACAAGCTGAAGGGCAAGAAGCTGGTCGTGCTCTATCACGGTTCGCCCTATGGCAAGGAAACCATCCCGATCTACAAGCTGCTGGCCGACAGATATCAGTTCAGCCTCGAGCAGATCGAGGTGCCGCATCCCGGCAACGAGCAGCAGTCGCAATGGCTGTCGATCCGGCGCGCCAAGCCTGACTACGTGGTGCTGCGCGGCTGGGGTGTCATGAATCCGGTGGCGCTGAAGACCGCGCAGAAGGTCGGGTTCCCCGCCGACCACATCATCGGCAACGTCTGGTCCAATTCCGAGGAGGACGTGATCCCGGCCGGCGACGCCGCCAAGGGCTACATCGCGATCACCACGCAGGCCTCCGGCGAGCAATATCCGGTGCTGCAGGAGGTGATCAAGACGGTCTACGGCGCCGGCAAGGGCAATCTCGACGACAAGAAGCGGATCGGGAGCGTCTACCACAATCTGGGAATCGTGAACGGCATCCTCAATGTCGAGGCGATCAGGATCGCCCAGGCGAAGTTCGGCAAGCGCACTTTGACCGGCGACGAGGTGCGCTGGGGTTTCGAGCATTTGCGGCTCGATCCGGCGCGCGTCGAAGCGCTCGGCGCCAAGGATCTGTTCCATTCGATCAACGTCACCTGGGACAATCATGAAGGCGACGGCCGCGTCACGTTCCAGCAGTGGGACGGCGGCAAGTGGAAGGTGGTCTCGGGCTGGATCGCGCCGGATTGGGCCTTCCTGCGCCCGATCATCGAGAAGTCGGCGGCCGCCTATGCCAAGGAGCATGGCATCAAGCTGCGGACCTCCGGTGACGATCCGGTCAGCAACTGATGCCGCGACAGGCGCGGGAGCTCTGCGGCTCCCGCGTCCTGCAACGCTAGGGATCAACAGATGAGTGAAACTCTGCTCGCGGTCGAGGGATTGGCTGCCACCTATAATCACGCGATCGCGGCGGTCAGCGACGTCTCGCTCGCCGTGCGACGCGGCGAGATCGTCGCCGTGCTTGGCGCCAACGGCGCCGGCAAATCGACCACGCTGCAGGCGGTCTCGGCGCTGCTCCCCGCCCGGCGCGGCCAGATCACCGCCGGCCGCATCGTCTTCGACGGCCGTGACGTTGCGGGCATATCTGCCGCGACGCTGGTGCGTGCCGGTCTGGTACCGGTGCTCGAGGGGCGGCACTGCTTTGCATCGCTGACCGTCGAGGAGAACCTTATCACCGGCGCGATGGGGCGCGATGCGCGGCGGGCGGAGATATCAGCCGACCTCGAACGCATCTATGCGCTGTTTCCACACCTGAAGGTGCATCGCCGCTCGCTCGCCGGTCTGACCTCGGGCGGCGAACAGCAGGTGACGGCGATCGGCCGGGCCCTGATGTCGCGTCCGCGGCTGCTGGTGCTGGATGAGCCGTCGATGGGGCTTGCGCCACTGGTCGTCGAGGGAATTTTTCGCGCGCTCAAACAGCTCAACCGCGAGCAGGAGCTGTCGATCCTGGTCGCCGAGCAGAACTCGACGGTGGCGCTGCGCTTTTCCGATTACGCGGTGGTGCTCGAGAACGGCCGCAGCGTGCTGGCCGGCGCGGCAGCCGAGCTGCGCCAGCGAGCCGACATCAAGACCCATTATCTCGGCGGATCGTCGCAAGACGATTTAAGCCGGAGGCAGCCTGAGGCTGTCGCATGACTGCAACCCGGAGAAAATGACCATGGCCAGTGATAATCTCGCACGCAAGATCGACGACGACGTATATGCCAGGCTCGATGCCGCCATCGACGCGACGGTGAAAGTGAATGCCGATCGCAACGACCGCGAGAGCCGCTTTCCGCGCGAGAATCTGCGCGCGCTGGCCGAGGCCGGCTGGACCGGCGTGCTGAACGAACCTCATTTCGGCGGGCTCGGTCTCGGCCATGTGGATTTTGCCGAGGCCGCCTACCGGATCGGGCAGGCCGATGCATCCACCGGCCTCGTCTATGTCATGCATGTCGGCGCGGCGCAGACCATCAATTTGTTTGGAAACACCGACCAGAAGGAGCGCTGGCTGAAGGCCGGTAACGGCAGCCTGCTCGGCACGTACTCGACCAGCGAACGCGCCACCGGTGGTCACTGGTGGTACAATCTGTCGGAAGCCTCGCGTGACGGCGACGACTATCGCGTCAATGCCGAGAAATCGTTCACGACGAGCTCGGGCCAGGCGGACTATTATGTGGTGCAGACGCGCACGCCCGACGCCAAGGACCAGGCCGACATCATCTTCTTCATCGTCGACGGCAAGGCGGAGGGGATCGAGTCCCGCCCGTGGGATGCGCTCGGCGTGCGCGCCAACCATTCCGGACCGATCCGCTACAGTAATGTGCTTGTGCCGCAACGCGACCGGCTCGGC
Source organism: Bradyrhizobium sp. B120 (assembly GCF_049075665.1). Taxonomy (NCBI): domain Bacteria; kingdom Pseudomonadati; phylum Pseudomonadota; class Alphaproteobacteria; order Hyphomicrobiales; family Nitrobacteraceae; genus Bradyrhizobium; species Bradyrhizobium sp. B120. Next base: position 1,787,294 of record NZ_CP185242.1, read on the forward strand.
GCCGAAGGGCAGGGCAAGGAGATCATCTATGACGGCGTTTCGCCGGTCTATCTGATCGGGCTCGGCGCGGTCTGGGAAGGCGTCGCGCGCGGCGCGCTGAACGCTGCGATCGCCCACACCACAAGCTTCGTGCACAAGGACAGGAACAAGAGCCTGTCCGACTATCAGGCCATCCGCCAGGAGCTCGGCGCGGCCAAGGTACTGGTCGAGACGTTGCGGCCATGGCGCAACGAGCTCGCAGCCAGGCTCGACGCGCTCTGGCGCGCCGGCAAGCCGCAGAGCGAAATCCTCATCCCGCTGACCGAATTCAAGGTGCACGCGGCTGAGGTCGCCAACAAGGTTGCGGCGACGGCGCTGACGGTAACGGGCGGGTACGGCTATCACCGCGGCCCGATCGAGCGCGCCTATCGCGACGCGCGTGCGGCGATCGCGATGGGGCCGTCCAATGTCATCGCGCGCGACTGGATCGGCAAGGCGCTGGTCGGCCTGCCGCTGGAATTGTTCTACGAGGGGGGAGAGTAAGCCGAAGTTGCGGACCATTGCCGGTATCGCCGCACTCAAGATTGTGGCGATCCCTTGTGGTACTCAAAGGGCAGATATCACGAAGCTCAGCGCGTAGCTGAGCGTGCCGGCCAGGGACTCTGGTAGGGCAGCTACGTCGAGCCAATCGCTCTATCGTGCATGCATCCGGGCAGGCGGAAACCCGTCCGCCTGTTCGGAGGATGCAAATGCCCATCCTTGATGGAGTCTGCTGTCGGGTGTCAATCCACAAACGTCCGATGGCCGATCACCACAGTTTCGCAGGCGGCTCTAGCGTGGGTTGGGCGACTCACGCTACCCATCATTTCCAATCACCTCACTGAATAATGGGAATGACATGGTTGCAGCTACCCGTAAACTGCCGACCTCTGGTTACGCGCTTGAAGTTGACGGCCGACTCAAAACCGAATTTGCGACCAGAGACGGCGCCAAGGCAGGTGGAGAAGAACTCAAGAGACGTTTTCCCAGGCTTCAGATCAGGATCTATGACGCGCAAACGAACGCGCGCGAGGAAATCTAGATTCTTTGACTGGAGGTTTCTTCCGCTTGCGCGTGCGGCTGCCGCCGCACCGGGCTCTCGTGAACCCAGCCGCTTTGCGTCTGGGCCGTCCGGCGTCGATCCCTCGCGCAAAGACTGCGGAGCTCCTCGCCGGGGGCACGCGTGAAAGGGTCCCGCCGTCATGAAGTATGACGGCGTCGCTATCACTGCCCCGTTCCCGGGTGCCCTCTTAACCGGTCTTGTCGCTGCACTCGGTCCCGCGTGCCGCCTTCGGCGTCGCTATGCTCACGCTCCTGCGGGTGCCATTTCCCTTGAGGCGATACGCCTTTGGCGCACGCCTGGTCGGGCCTGCGGCCCTAGGCACCTATCAAGGCCAAATCCCATGAAGAATCGGACGGTAGGCGGGCTGCGTCGCAGATTTCGCATTCTCTTCCCTGGAGGCTGAGAGGAAGAGTGCCGCGCGGGTTTTGCCGTGACGGGTAATGGGCTGCGAGAGAGGCTCGCGGCGCCCGTCGCGGAGACCCGCGATGTCCAGACTTCGAACGCGTGCCGGTGAGGACCGCACAAGCCTTTATGACGAAATCACCAACAAGATTATCGCCGAACTTGAGACCGGCCGAGTGCCGTGGGTGCAGCCTTGGGGTATCGCGACAGCGAAGGCGTCTTTGGCCATGCCGAAAAGCGCCGCCACCGGCCGCCAATATAGCGGCATCAATGTTCTAATCCTCTGGGGGGCTGCCACCGAACGCGGATTTACAGGCCAGAGCTGGCTTACCTTCCGCCAGGCGCTGTCGCTCGGTGGTCACGTCCGCAAGGGCGAACGAGGGACGACCGTCGTCTATGCCGACCGCTTTGTGCCGGTCGAGGAAAAGCGGCGCGCGAGAGAAACTGGCGACGAAGCGCAGGCCATCCCGTTCCTGAAGCGCTTCACGGTCTTCAATACCGATCAGTGCGACAATCTGCCTCCGGAGGTCGCAACGACGGCGCCGCCCCCGCCGCCAGGCTTGATCGAGCCGCGGGTCGAAAAGCTCATCAAGGCGACCGGCATCAACTTCCGGATCGGCGGCAACCGCGCTTTCTATGTACCTGCAGAAGACTGTGTGCAGGTGCCGCCGCCGCAAGCCTATTTCGAGCCGATCAACTGGCATCGAACGGCCTTGCACGAGTTGGCGCATGCCAGTGGCCATCCGTCGCGTCTCAACCGCGACTTGTCGGGCAGCTACGGCACCAGGAAGTACGCCTTCGAGGAACTCGTCGCAGAGATATCGTCTGCATTCAGTTGCGCTTCGCTTGGTATTGCGCCGACGGTGCGGCATGCGGACTATATCGGCTGCTGGCTTGACGTGCTGCGAGAGGACAATCGGGCGATTGTGCGTGCTGCTTCACAGGCCAGCAAGGCTGCGGATTACCTTCTCGGATTCCTGCCGGAACCCGTTGTCGACACGACGACGGAGGGGGCGGAGCAGGAGGCGGCGTGAAGTTCTCGCCGCTCGTCTCGAAAAAGAGAGTGAGAGGGGAGCCGCAGTTTTTCGCGACGGGTTGGAGGCCGAGAGAGAGGCTCCCGGCCGCCCGTCGTGGAGAATCGACATGACGAAGTCTGTCCAGAAGATCACCCTGTCGCCCTCGCGCGACATTCCGTTCAACAAGCTGGTGCTCAGCCAGTCGAACGTTCGGAGCGTCAAGGCAGGGGTTTCGATCGAGCAACTCGCCGAAAGTATCGCGCAGCGTACGCTCCTGCAAAGTCTCAGCGTGCGAGCGGTTGTGGACACGGAAGGCAATGAAACCGGCATGTTCGAGGTGCCGGCAGGCGGCAGGCGCTATCGCGCGCTGGAACTTCTTGTGAAGCAGAAGCGCATGGCGAAGACGCAGGCCGTTCCTTGTGTCGTGCGTGAGGGGGGCCTCGCTGAGGACGACTCGCTTGCAGAGAACGACGAGCGGATAGGGCTGCATCCGCTCGATCAGTTCCGAGCCTTCCAGACCTTGAGCGGCGCCGGCTTGTCCGAGGAGGATATCGCTGCTCGGCACTTCGTGACGCCGGCCGTCGTGAAGCAACGCCTCCGGCTGGCGTCCGTGTCGCCAAAGCTGCACGACGTCTATGCCGAAGACGGCATGACCCTCGAGCAGCTCATGGCCTTCGCTGTCACAGGCGACCACGCCAGACAGGAGCAGGTCTGGGAGAACGTCAGCCGATCTGGCTATGACGAGCCCTATCAGATCCGGCGAATGCTGACCGAAAATACCGTGCGCGCGTCCGATCGCCGCGCGCAGTTCATTGGGCTGGATGCTTATGAGCAGGCTGGCGGCGGCGTTTTGCGGGACCTGTTCGAGCACGATGATGGCGGCTGGCTCCAGGACGTCGCCTTGCTCGACCGCCTCGTGGCAGAAAAACTCAAGGTCGAAGCCGAGACGGTTGCTGTGGAAGGCTGGAAGTGGATCTCATTGGCGCTCGATTTCCCCTACGGTCACGCTGATGGTCTGCGAGAAATCGAGGGAAAACCTGTCGATCTCTCACCTGAGGAACATGCCACCATCGACGCCCTCAACGCCGAGCACGCCAAGCTTGAATCCGATTACCAGCATGCCGACGAGTTGCCCGACGAAGTCGATCAGCGTCTCGGCGAAATCGAGACGGCACTGATGGCGTTCGAAGATAGGTCGGTGCTCTACGATCCGGCGGAGATTGTCCGAGCCGGCGTCTTCGTCAGTATCGATTCCGAAGGACGCCTCTTGGTAGACCGCGGTTACGTCCGGCCAGAGGACGACCTTCCGGCAACCGATCCTGACGTCGGCCAGAGCGCCGATACGTCATCAACCGAGGGACGCGAAGTCGGTGCTTCCGGTCCGCGCACCGTGGTCTCGGTTGCAGGTGCGCCGGTCGAATCCGACGGGGACGATGACGATGTGACAAGGCCATTGCCCGATCGATTGATCACCGAGCTGACGGCGCATCGTACGCTGGCGTTGCGGGATGCACTGGCAGAAAATCCCGCGATCGCGTTCCAGGCGGTGCTGCACAACTTCGTGCTGACGGCTTTTTACCGGTTCGCATCGTCCGGAAGCTCTCTTGAGATCGGACTTCGTACGCCGACCTTTCCCGCTCAAGCTCCTGGCTTAAGGGAAAGCGCGTCCGCGAAGGCCGTCGAGGCTCGGCACGAGTCCTGGAAAGTACGATTGCCGAAGGGCGAGAACGATCTCTGGGATGCGCTCACAGCTCTCGATGGCGAGGCGCAAGCATCCCTGTTTGCTCACTGTGCGTCATTTGCGGTCAACGCTCTCTACGAGCCGACCAGCCGCACCAATCAAGGCCGCGTCTCCGCCCACGGCGTGCGCACGCGTCTCGACCAGGCCGATGCGCTGGCGCGCGCCGTCGGGCTCGACATGGTGCGGGCCGGCTGGCGGCCCACTGCCGACAACTATCTTGGCCGGGTCACCAAGCCTCGCATTCTGGAGGCGGTGCGGGAAGCAAGAGGCGAATCTTCCGCGCAACTGATCGACCACCTGAAGAAGGCCGACATGGCCAAGGAGGCCGAGCGTCTTCTCGATGGTTCGGGCTGGTTGCCGGAGCCGCTGCGTCTCACCGACGCTACCACGTCGCCAGCGGAAGAGCAGGGTGAAGCGGGCCCGCTGCCCGAATTCCTTGGCGGCGCCGAGAATCGGGAGAATGCCGGCGACGACGATCGGCGACAGCTTGACGCGGCCGAGTGACATAAGAGAGCGGGATGGCTTCGGCCATTCCGCAGTTGCTTGGGGACCGGTGCGCAGCGCCGGTCCCCATTCTTATGGGCGAGGACTTAGAGGGAGAGCCGGGCCGGGAAGGGTTTGAGCCGTCGGGATCAAGGAGAGCGCCTGATGGTTCGCCCCATTCCTGCTCTCCGAAAGAAATCCTGCCATGCCCGAATCTCTCACCGGCGGCGTCTCCGCCGCGCCGCTCTCGATGCGTGCCGCTGCAAGCATCACGTCCGCCGCCATCAGGGCGGCCCGACAGCTCTTGAACGACCTGGAACGCGGCCGGCGCATCGATGCCGGCGTCCTGCGCAGCGCCATGGAGGCAGCCTTCGGCGCCTCGGACGCGGCCGGCGCCTGGAACTGGAAGACCGCCTATGACGTCTGCGAGGCGGCAACCGTTCTATTCCTTCGCAAGTTTGGCCCGGCCATGCGCGCCAAGGCTGGCTCAACGGCTGGCTCGACGGCCGCGATGCTGCCAATGCTCGCAAGAATCGTGAGCTCCCTGCCGGCGCATACGCGCCGTTCCGAAGATAGTCAGGCGTTTCAGCAATTCTCGACGCCGATCCCACTCGGGCTGGCCGCATGCACCGCAGCCGGCATTGCGTCCGGCGACCGCGTTCTGGAGCCCTCTGCGGGGACCGGCTTGCTCGCCATCTTTGCCGAGCTCGCCGGCGGCGCTCTGATGTTGAACGAGTTGGCCGAAGGCCGCGCGGCGCTGCTGGATCATTTGTTCGCCAATGTTGAGGTCACGCGGTTCGACGCCGCGCAGATCGATGATCACCTTGACGCGACCGTCGAACCGAGCGTCGTTTTGATGAACCCGCCGTTCTCCGCGGTCGCGAATGTCGATCGACGGATGGCGGACGCGGCTTTCCGGCACATCGCTTCGGCGCTCGCGCGTCTTTGCGACGGTGGACGCCTTGTCGCCATCGCTGGCGCAGGTCTTGCGCCGGATAACCCGGCGTGGCGAGATGCCTTTGTTCGCCTCCAGGAGCGCGGACGGATCGTGTTTTCTGCCGCGATCGACGGTGCCGTCTACGCCAAGCACGGCACTCAGACGGACACCAGGCTGCTTGTGATCGACAAGCTGCCCGCCGCAGATCCGAAGGGGTTTCCTGCTTCACTGGGCATAGCGAGCGATGTCGCCACCTTGCTTGACCGGGTGACCCAGCATGTGCCTCCGAGGCTGCCCGTCGCCACGCCGGTCGTGGTCGACGTTATCAGGCGCCCTGCGATGTCGCGATCGGTTGGTGCCTCTGCTCCAGGCTCATCGTCCATCTCCGAAGACACAGCGCCAGGACGCGTAGAACTTGCGTACGAAACGATCGAATGGTCGCCGCCGGAAGGCGCCCGCCTGACCGATGCGCTTTACGAGGAATATGCATTGCAGTCGATTCGTATTCCCGGATCGTGCATCCATCCGACCAAGCTCGTGCAGTCCGCGGCGATGGCCTCCGTTGCGCCGCCGAAACCGTCCTATCGTCCGCACCTATCTCCGGGGCTGCTGGCAGATGGAGTTCTGTCGGACGCCCAGCTCGAGAGCATCATCTATGCTGGCGAGGCGCATTCCGAGTTTCTCACGGGCTCCTGGACAGTCGACCCGACGTTTGACGTTGTCGCGGCCGCGCGCGACGACGCCGAGAATGCCGTCCGCTTTCGCCGCGGCTGGTTTCTCGGCGATGGCACCGGCGCGGGCAAGGGGCGGCAGGTCGCCGGCATCCTGCTCGACAATTGGCTCAAGGGCCGCCGCCGCGCTGTCTGGATCAGCAAATCCGACAAGCTCATCGAAGATGCGCAGCGCGACTGGTCGGCACTCGGCATGGAGCGCCTGCTTGTTACGCCCTTGTCGCGGTTTCGCCAGGGCACCCCGATTCGGCTTTCGGAAGGTATCCTGTTTGCCACCTACGCTACGCTGCGAACCGACGAGCGTGGCGACAGGCTTTCGCGTGTCAGGCAGATCGCTGAATGGTTGGGCTCCGACTTCGACGGAGTGATCGTCTTCGACGAGAGCCATGCCATGCAAAATGCGGTCGGCGGCAAGGGCGAACGCGGTGACCAGGCGGCCTCTCAGCAGGGGCGCGCAGGCCTGAGGCTCCAGCACGCCTTGCCGAACGCGCGCGTTCTTTATGTATCGGCCACGGGCGCCACCTCGGTCCACAACCTCGCTTATGCTCAACGCCTCGGCCTCTGGGGCGGTACCGACTTCCCGTTCGCCACGCGGGCCGAGTTCGTCGAGGCGATCGAGGAAGGTGGTGTCGCGGCCATGGAGGTGCTGGCGCGCGATCTCAAGGCGCTTGGGTTCTACGCGGCCCGCTCGCTCTCTTACGAGGGCGTCGTGTACGATCTCGTCGAGCACCAGCTGACACCGGAGCAGGTTCGCATCTACGACGCCTATGCCGATGCGTTCGGCATCATCCACAACAACCTCGACGCGGCGATGCGGGCCGCCAACATCACCGGCGAAACCGCAACGCTCAACGGGCAGGCGAAATCGGCGGCGCGATCCGCTTTTGAAAGCGCCAAGCAGCGTTTCTTCGGTCATCTGCTGACCTCGATGAAGACGCCCTCGCTGATCCGATCGATCGACCGTGATCTCGATGCCGGCCATGCCGCTGTCATCCAGATTGTCTCCACCGGCGAAGCGCTGATGGAGCGCCGGCTTGCCGAGATCCCGACCGAAGACTGGGGCGACGTCCAGGTCGACATTACCCCGCGCGAGTATGTGCTCGACTATCTCGCCCATTCGTTCCCGGTTCAGCTCTATGAGCCCTTCACCGACGCGGAAGGCAACCTCTGTTCCCGGCCTGTCTACCGTGACGGCCAGCCGGTCGAGAGTCGAGAAGCTGTCGCCCGCCGTGACCGTCTGATCGAGAAGCTCGCCTCGCTGCCGCCGGTACCCGGCGCGCTCGACCAGGTCATGCAGCGGTTCGGCGCCGACATGGTCGCCGAAGTGACCGGCCGCTCGCGACGCGTCGTTCGCAAGGGCGACCGGCTCGTGGTTGAAAACCGCGCCGGTTCGGCCAACCTCGCCGAGACCTCGGCCTTCATGGATGATGTGAAGCGCATTCTCGTGTTCTCCGACGCAGGCGGCACGGGAAGGAGCTATCACGCCGAACTGTCGGCCCGAAACCGTCGCCTGCGCGTCCATTATCTGCTCGAGCCCGGCTGGAAGGCCGACGCCGCGATCCAGGGGCTCGGCCGGACCAACCGGACCAACCAGGCGCAGCCGCCGCTGTTTCGTCCCATCGCAACCGACGTGAAGGCCGAAAAGCGCTTTCTCAGCACCATTGCCCGCCGGCTCGATACGCTAGGTGCCATCACCCGCGGTCAGCGCCAGACCGGGGGGCAGGGACTGTTCCGGCCGGAGGACAATCTCGAAAGCCAGTACGGGCGCGATGCGTTGCGCCAACTCTACACGCTGCTGGTGCGGGGCAAGGTCGAGGGATGTTCGCTCGAACGGTTTGAGGATGCCACCGGCCTGAAGCTCACCGATGCCAATGGGCTCAGGGATGATCTGCCGCCGATCACGACCTTCCTGAACAGATTGCTCGCGCTTACCATTGAGCTTCAGAATATCCTGTTCACCGTTTTCGAGCAGCTCCTGACCGCTCGGATCGAGGGTGCGGTTGCGTCCGGCGCCTATGATGTCGGGCTGGAAACGCTCCGCGCCGAGAGCTTTGTCGTTACCGACCGGCGGACGATCTATATCCATCCGGGTACCGGTGCCGAGGCCCGGCTGCTCACGATCATCCAGCGTCAGCGGAACCGTCCTCGGGGGCTGGATGACGCTCTGGGTCATCTCTCCGATCGCCGTGCAGCCCTGCTGGTCAATGAGCAGTCGGGGCGCGCCGCCGTGCAGGTCCCGGCGGCCAGCGTGATGCTCGACGACGGTGACATCGAACAGCGCGTTCGCCTGATCCGGCCGATGGAGCAGCACACCGTCCCCCTGGGCATGATGGCGGAAAGCCACTGGACCCAGGCGGACCATCAATGCTTTGCCGCGGCCTGGCTAGCGGAGCTCGCCGAGATTCCCGAGTTCACGGAAAGCACGGTCCATGTCGTGGCGGGCCTGCTATTGCCCATCTGGAAGCGGCTGCCGAACGAATCGACCCGCGTCTATCGGCTTCAGACTGATGCCGGCGAACGCATCATCGGTCGCAGGGTTTCGGCTAGCTGGGTCGCAAATCTCCTTGCTGCGGAGGCGCCCGCGCTGACGCCGAACGCTGCCTTTGCCGCGCTGATGGAGGGACGGACCGTCATTGATCTCGCGGAGGGACTCAAGCTTCGCCGGGTCCGAGTCATGGGCGCGTACCGCATCGAGCTGTCGGGATTCAACGATACGATGCGCGATCGCCTCCGGGCTTACGGCCTCTTTGGGGAGATCATTTCCTGGAAGCTGCGGATGTTCGTGCCCGCGGACGGGAAGGGCGTCGAGATCCTTTCGAACGTGCTCGGCACCTATCCTGTTGCGCGCATCAGCGATCGGGAGGCCGCGTGATGTCTCGCGATGCTTCCGAACTGGCACGCCGGCTTGCGTGCGAGGCCGAGGCGGTGTGTCGACACTATCTCTCCGGCGGCAAGCGGGCGGGGCGGTACTGGGTGGTCGGCGACGTCCGCAACACCCCGGGCCGCTCATTGTTTGTGCGGCTCCTGGAATCGCCGAAGGGCGCCGCCGGCAAGTGGACCGATGCCGCAACCGGGGAGCACGGCGATCTCCTCGACATCATCCGCGAATGCCGGGGTTTCCGCGATTTCCGCGAGGTCGCCGAGGAAGCGCGGCGGTTTCTGAAACAGCCTCGTGGCGAGCAGAAATCGACCCCGAAACCCATGCGTTCGCGTGCGTCGGCTGGATCGCAGCAAGCCGCCCGACGGCTCTTTGCGATGTCGCGCCCGATCGACGGAACGGTGGTTGAAAGGTATTTGCGGCGTCGCGGAATAGCCCGTATCCGCCATGGCGGAAGTCTGCGCTTCCACCCTCGTTGCTACTATCGGCCGGATGAGCATTCGCCGACCGAAACCTGGCCGGCGATGATCGCCTGCGTCACGGACCTCGAGGGGCGAACCACCGGCGTGCACCGCACCTGGCTCGATCCAGACGGCTTTGATCGCATTCGCCTCGGCAAGGCTCCAGTCGACACGCCGCGGCGAGCCATGGGCGACCTGCTCGGCAACGCCGTTCGCTTCGGCGTGGTGGACGACGTGCTCGCCGCCGGCGAGGGAATTGAGACCATGCTTTCACTGCGCTACGTGCTGCCGACTATGCCCATGGCTGCAGCGCTCTCGGCCAATCACCTCTCGGCCATGTTGCTGCCGCCCGGCCTGCGTCGGCTCTATATCGCCCGCGACGCCGATGCCGCCGGAGATGCGGTGCAGGCAACTCTCACCCGGCGCGCAGAGGACGCCGGCGTCGAAGCGATCGCATTGTCGCCTCGGTTGGGCGATTTCAACGAAGATCTGCACATCTGCGGTCTTGAGGGTCTCCGAGCGGCGTTGTGGCTTCAACTCGTACCAGAGGACGTCGTCCGCTTCCTGCATTGGTCGACGGTGGTCGCGGAATAGCTCCGGCATTTCGACGTCGTCACGGTCGGTCGCGGAGGACCAATGCCGGAAGAGGACCAACCTCGGCCTTCTAGAGGGCGATCGGAAGGCAGGCGGGTGCGGGCCGGCAATGGCTGCGCCCGGCTATTTTCCGCCGCGCGCCGGCGATGAGGAGACACATTATTCTTTCTGGCCCGCGCGCTTTGCATCGCGAAGCAAAATAGCCGGGCTGCGCCATCCTCCGCTGCCGCTTCGGCCCTATCGGGTTCTGGCCCGTCCCGCCCGCCGTCTGAGTGATCGCCACGAAGGCCGCGATGGGCGCGGCCGCTTCCGGCAAAGGACTCCCCACCATGACCGACCGTGACGACATCGAACCGCCGCATGCCACTTCTCCAACCGATCACGTTCTCGCCGAGCTACAACTCTACGGCTATCGCCCCTTCGACGACCAACCAGATCCACGGCCCCTTCCCGAGGGCCGGATCATCGCCGGCGCCGTCGCGGACATCTTCGATGCCATGGTTGCCACGTTGAGCGATACTCGGCTTGAGCCGGACCTTGACGATCTGCTCTGGTCGACCGTCAACCTGTTCCATCGCGCTGTCGACCGCATCGGTCGCCAGCTCGACGATAACGAACAGGCGCAGCGGAAGAGCCAGCTTGAGCAAAACGGCTCCGAGGTGCAATCGGTCGTACTCGAGCGCCTGACGGCCGAAGGTCTCACGCTCATCGAGCGTCGCAACTGCCTGGAACTGTTCCGCGACCAGGCCTTGGAACGCTTTGAGACTCACACGGGCTCGTCCTGGCGTCCCCGATCGGGATCGCTGGTGAACCACCGCACGATGACCGCAGCGATGATCGATTCCCGTGACTTCATCGCCGCCAGGCGTCGCGCCGAGACCGAGCTCATGTTACCTCCAGGACCGAAGATTGCACTCACCGGGGGACTCGATTTCAACGATCACAACCTGATCTGGGATCGCCTCGACAAGGTCCACGCCAAACATCCCGACATGGTTCTGCTTCATGGCGGCTCCCCGAAAGGCGCCGAACTGATCGCCTCCAAATGGGCGAACAATCGCAAAGTGCCTCAAATCGCCTTCAAGCCCGACTGGACGAAACATGCAAAGGCTGCACCCTTCAAGCGCAACGACGCGATGCTCGAACTCCTGCCGATTGGCGTCATGCATTTTCCGGGCACGGGAATCCAGGACAACCTCGCCGACAAGGCCAAGCGGCTCGGCATCCCTGTCTGGAGATTCGGCGGCGCGTGAGCGCCGCCTGCTCGCCCTTGGCATCAAAGCGGAGTTGCAGGCGCCGCAACTCCGCCTCGTTTCGGCTCTAAGCGCGGATTTGCGCCATGGTGGTGGTGGAAGGCGCGACGGATAAATCCATGCACATGGAGCCACCACCATGCTCGCCTTTGGGCTTGTTCTCAACACACTCGGAATCGGTCTGTTCTGCTGGGCGATCTTCGCGCTCGCGGTGCATGCCCTGCCGTTCTTTGTTGCGCTGAGTATCGGGACGATGGCGTTTCGTGGCGGCGCTGGCGTGGCCGGCGCATTGCTTATCGGAACGGCCAGCGGCGCGGTGGCGCTTGTCTTCGGTCAGGCCGCCGTCGCCATCACGCGATCCATGACCTTGCGTTTCGCTATCGCGAGCGCATTCGCAGTTCCGGCCGCTGTTGCCGGCTACCATGTTGTGTCGGCCCTGTCCCAGATCGGGGTGCCTTCGCCGGCCTGGCGGGAGGTGTTTGCTTGCCTGGGGGCGCTTTCCTTCGGCGGCGCGTCGTGGGTGCGCTTGACCGCATTTGCGGAGCCCGGCGCGTTCGAGCAGGCCGGGCTGGTAGGCAGGCCCTCACAACCAATTCTTACGAGCGCCAGGCGCGGGCATGATCGCTCGCCGCCTTCATCGTCGAACAGGTTGGCATAGATCGGCGCATTGAAACGAGGGATGATCGGACCTGAGCGGGATGGGGCAGTCCTCTTCGAAGCGCTTCCACCAACCCCAAGCATTTCGGCTAGCTAGCCCACTCAGCCGCGGCGGAGCCGCGTGTCTTGATTATTCCTCGGAGACAATACCGCCCTTTGCTGCAGATTGTTTCTTTTTCTGCCGGATTTCGTTCGGGCCTCTTGCTCAGCACAACCGAGCTACGCCACGTTCTCCCGAGATTGCGGTTGAGCACGCGGACGCACGTGGCCTCGTTGATGGCTGGATCTGGCCAAAGACCGGCTTCGCCTCGATCGTCTGAGCCGCAACGCCGTTGATGCGACTTTCTTCCCCTGGGCTGCGCCCATTCCTCGCGAGACAAGAAAGTCGCCACAACGGCGTCCTCCGCTGCGCTCCGGCCCGCAACAGCGGGTGCGTCGCCGATCGTCCTTGGCCTCTAGATCGCCATCGAGGCCGCGGTGGTCGCGGGCTCGAAACACAACAGGAGAAGTGACATGGCTAACATCGGTTCTTTCCGCAGGGGGCAAGGCTGATCGGCACGTACGACAGCCAGGTCGCTTTTGGCCAGTCGCGCGTGCTGCTGGTCTGGACACGGTTGATGATGCCAAACGGGCGTTCGATCGTCTTGGAACGGCAGCCTGGCGCAGATGCAGCTGGATACTCCGGCCTCGAGGACCAGGTCGACAATCACTGGAAAGAGCTCTTGGGCGCAGCTGCGCTTTCGACGCTGCTCGCCGTCGGCACGGAGGTCAATTCGGGCGCGGACACAGGCAGCACCAACAGCGACCTCGTTGTTGCGCTCCGGCGCGGGGCGGGGGATTCCGCAAATCAGACGGGACAGCAGCTGGTTCGCCGCAATCTCAACATCCAGCCAACGTTGACGATCCGCCAGGGCTTCCCGGTGAGAGTGATCGTTAACCGCGATCTCGTGCTCGAACCCTACAGGGGATAAGACGATGGCAAAGCTCAAGCTTGGAGCGATCGAAGATGACAAGCCGATCAAAGTGACGCACGAACTGCCGGCAAACGTCCACCGGGACCTCGCTGCCTACGCCGAAATCCTGGCCCAGGAAACGGGACAACCCGTACAGGATCCAGCCAAGCTGATCGCACCCATGCTGGCGCGGTTCATGGCGGCGGATAGGAGCTTTCGGAAGGCCCGACGGGTGCGTCAACGTCCGAGCGGAACCAAGGAGTAGCGCTCAGAAAGCAAGTTCAGAACGCGGCCAACGTGGGGTCTTCGTTGTCCGCTCGCCACTAAGCCGAAAAATCGAACGGCTGGCGCCGATGCCAATCGCGCGGTTCGCGGCGGTAGACGAGGCTTGCAAACGATTCCAGCGTTCACGCTTATCAGGCTCTCCGCGGCTGACGTCGTGGTGCTCGATTGTTTTTCGATTCTCAGGCGAAATTAGCTTGGAAAACAGAAGATCTCCAACCTCTTTTCCGGCATTAGTGGTTCAATAGCACTGTCTCCCAGCAGGTCAGTCCTGCGAAGAATGTCACGCGCAGTGAGGGCATGATCATGCGGCAAGGCGACCAGGACGCGCTCGGTTTACGAGCGCAGAGCTTACGTTGACGCCGGCGCGGTTAGAGGATTGAACGGCTGGCTTCGTCGATATGATTGAGTGGCGCCGACCGGTCACGGTAAGGATGTCAGGATTGAATCCAGAGTAAATTCCATTCACCTCGCCCTACGAAAGATGCTTTTGCATCGTCGTCATCGGTAGCTAGACGTCTTGGAAGAGCTTTGAATAACGTACCGTGCTAGGTCTCTTCGACGTACATGCAGGAGCTGCATGGTCGGCTTTGTCCGGTTTGCGACAAAGCTGTCTTTCGGATGTGCCTCCGATTTCTATGCGCGAGTTTCAAAGGTATCGGCTGCCGTAGGGCTAGCTCATCCGAAAGAAGGAGCTGGAACACGTAAGTGACGGGCGTTCGCCGTTCGCTCCTATTGTGACGCGCGCCCGTAGGATTGCGCGACCTTTGGCAATGGCATCGCACTTGCAACGAACGAAAAATATCAGCTCGAGAACCTTATCGGGGAGCTGCGCACCGGGTGTAGGCGAGCGCACCCGGATGACGGGTGCCCCACTCACGAGCTCGTTCTCTCAGGAGTACCCTGTGATACCATCTTCTGACGGGTCAGCTGGCCTGCTCGCGACCCGGATCGCATTTTTTGTCGCCGGATTCGGCCTCGCGGCCTGGGCGCCGCTGGTGCCGCTCGCCAAGGAGCGGCTCGCGGCAGATGACCGCATGCTTGGTCTACTGCTTCTCTGTCTCGGCGCTGGATCAGTCGTCGCGATGCTTTTGACCAGCGTTTCGAATGCGAGGTACGGCAGCAAGCCCATCATACTTGCGGGCGGACTTGGCCTGGCGCTTATCCTGCCATTGCTTACTATAGCCAACACAACTATCGGCCTAGGCACCGTGCTGTTTGCGTTCGGCGCTTCAGCTGGCTCGATCGATGTAGCTATGAACATTCACGCAATCGAAGTGGAGCGCGCCACGGGCCGTCCGGTGATGTCCGGATTCCACGCCCGGTACAGCATTGGCGAATTCGCTGGCTCTGCCGCCATGACCGCGTTCCTTTCGCTGCGGCTTGACCCATTTGCTTCGACGCTGGTTTGCTCGGCGCTGATGATGCTTGCAATTGTGTCGGCCTGGCCGCGGTTACTCGCAACAGGTCGGACGCAACGGGGGCCATGGTTTTTCTCGCCCCATCGCAGCGTGTTGTTAGTTGCTGCACTCGCGGCTGTCACCTTTCTTGTGGAAGGAGCAATGCTCGACTGGAGCGCCTTGCTTCTCGTTGGTCGGGGTCTCCTCGCGGAGGCGCACGGGGGTCTCGGTTTCATGCTCTTCTCCATCGCCATGATCGTGGGCCGTCTCGGCGGAGATGCCGCAGTGGCACGATTCGGCGACCGTGCCCTATTAATGTTCGGAACTCTGCCGATTGTGACAGGTTTCGTGGCTGTAGTGGCCGCGCCGGTTGCGGTAATTGCAATGATGGGCTTCCTGCTTATCGGATTGGGCATTTCGAATATTGTACCGATCCTATGCCGCTCCGCTAGCAAACAGAAAATGATGCCAGTGGGTCTTGCGATCGCGGTCGTCACGGCGGCCGGCTACGCGGGTATACTCGTGGGTCCCGCCAGCATCGGGGTTATCGCTCATATGGTTGGTCTGCCTGTGGCGTTCGGAATGTTAGGTGCGCTCATGTGCATCGCCACGCTGTCGGCATGGATGGTGATGGCGGACTATCGCTAGGTGTGGCTGAAGAGGAACATCGGTGCGCTCGGTCTCCATCGTCGGCCGCGGCTCGGCATTGACTTCAGATCGCGCTTATCGAAACGTTCGACTTCATCGGAAGTAGAACAACACATGCGGGTCATGATCATTCAAAGTCTTCATGCAAGTCGGCGGGTCGGGCTGGCAGCCAGAATGTACCCGGCACTCAGGTGTTGGCATCCAACCGGTCGCTGTGTTGACGAATTTATTACCGAGTGGCGCGGGCCGCCAGATGGCTAGCAGATTCACCGCCGACTGGTCGTGGAGGATTGCCCTCCCTCAAGCCGGCTTGCCGGGGACGTGCAAGATCACTCTGGCGGCTTTTATTGCTGTGGGCGAGATACGCCCGGTACGCCAACTCAATACCCTCCTCCAGTGAGGTCCGGGCGCGCCAGCCGAGCTTGGTTAGGCGGCTGACGTCAAGCAGCTTGCGCGGCGTGCCGTCCGGGCGCGATGTGTCGAAGCTGATCTCACCGCGATAACCGACGGCCGCAGCGACCAGGAGTGCGAATTCGGCAATGGCGATGTCCTCGCCGGTGCCGATATTGACCAGGTCCGGCGAGGAATAGGTCTTCATCAGATGGACGCAGGCATCGGCGAGATCGTCGACATAAAGAAATTCGCGGCGCGGCGTGCCGGTGCCCCACACCACGACTTTGGTTGCGCCCGAGACCTTGGCCTCGTGGAAACGGCGGATCAGCGCGGCGACGACGTGACTGTATTCGGGATGATAATTGTCGCCGGGACCGTAGAGATTGGTCGGCATCACGCTGATGAAATCGGCGCCATACTGGCTGCGATAGGCCTCGGCCATCTTGATGCCGGCGATCTTGGCGATGGCATAGGGCTCGTTGGTCGGCTCCAGCGGGCCGGTCAGCATCGAATCCTCGCGCAGCGGCTGCGGCGCCAGGCGCGGATAGATGCAGGACGAGCCGAAGAACATCAGCTTCTCGCACCCGTTGCCGTGGGCCGCCTGGATCACATTGGTCGAGATCGCCAGGTTGTCGTAGAGGAATTCCGCCCGCAGCGTGTTGTTGGCGACGATGCCGCCGACCTTGGCGGCGGCGAGGAACACCGCCTGCGGCCGCTTCGCGGCAAACCAGGCGTTGACCGCGGCCTGGTCGCGCAAATCGACCTCGCCGCGCGACACCGTCAGCAGATCGGCCTGTTCGCGCGCCAGCCGGCGCATCAGCGCCGAGCCGACCATGCCGCGATGGCCGGCGACGAAGACCGTCTTGCCCTTCAGTTCAAACGTGCTTGCCATTGCCCGCATCCTGCCTGGCCTCAGCGAGATCGCTGGCGACCATTTCCTTCACCAGTTGCGCGAATGGCGTCTTCGGCGCCCAGCCGAGCTTGGCGCGTGCCTTGCTGGCATCGCCGATCAGGAGATCGACCTCGGTCGGACGGAAATAGGTCGGGTCGATCTGCACCAGGGTCTTGCCGGATGCCTTGTCGACGCCGACCTCGTCGACGCCCTTGCCGCGCCATTCGATGCTACGGCCGACCTCGGCGAATGCCAGCTCGACGAACTCGCGCACCGACCGCGTCTCGCCGGTCGCGAGCACGAAGTCGCCGGGCTCGTCCGCCTGTAGGATCTTGTGCATGCCTTCGACATAGTCGCGGGCATGGCCCCAGTCGCGCTTGGCGTCGAGATTGCCGAGATAGAGCTTGCTCTCGAGGCCGACCTCGATGCGGGCGACGGCGCGGGTGATCTTGCGCGTCACGAAGGTCTCGCCGCGGATCGGGCTCTCATGGTTGAACAGGATGCCATTGCTGGCGAACATGCCATAGGCCTCACGGTAGTTCACCGTGATCCAGTAGCCGTAGAGCTTGGCGACGCCGTAGGGCGAACGCGGATAGAACGGCGTGGTCTCCTTCTGCGGCACCTCCTGCACGAGCCCGTACAGCTCCGATGTCGAGGCCTGGTAGAACCGGGTCTCCTTTTCCATGCCAAGGATGCGGATCGCCTCCAGAAGGCGCAGCACGCCGATGGCGTCGGCGTTGGCGGTGTATTCCGGGCTCTCGAAACTGACCTGGACGTGGCTCTGGGCGGCGAGGTTGTAGATCTCGGTCGGCCGGATCTGCTGCACCAGCCGGATCAGATTGGTCGAATCGGTCATGTCGCCGTAGTGCATCAGGAACGGCACGTTGCCGGCGTGCGGATCCCGGTAGAGATGGTCGACCCGCGCCGTGTTGAACGAGGACGACCGGCGCTTGATCCCGTGCACGGTATAGCCGAGGCCGAGCAGATATTCGGCAAGGTACGCGCCGTCCTGCCCGGTGATGCCGGTGATCAGCGCAACGCGCCGCTTTGAGTCCTGAGCCGCCATCGTCTCTCTTAGTTGCGTTGGAAAGAAAGCCCCCCTAGGAAGCGCTATTTGCGAAGCGGTTTATCGGGAGATCTAGATGCGCTAGCGCGCTCCACCCGCAAATAGAGGAAAGCGATCGTTAGCTCCAATCATACACATCAGATGGGCATGCACACCATATACATTGATTTGTATTGGCTTGGAGGGGGGCAGTGTAGTTGAGATTCAAAAAAGGAAGTCAACTAACCCCCGCAACCTTCCTGATACCCGCGATGCCCCCTACGCTGTCGAAATGGATGACAAACGCCGTTACGCGCAGCCGGGCGCGCTCCGGCGATCCAATGAGATAGAAGCCGACGGTCTGTGTGTTCCTTCCCTATCCTCAACGCATGTCATATGCATTCTGACGTAGTCTGGTCATGGCCGGAGAGAGACGTGTTGAGGTCCCATGTTGCAAGTCAGGAGATGTCAGTGCCCGGCCGGAATGACGGCATGCAGGCCAGCACTCAGCGACAGTGAAGCCTGCGCATCGATATCGTAGCCCGCAAGGCGTGCGGCCCGTGCCTTCATCTTCTAACAGAACACCGAGTCTGGGAAGCGGCAAGGTCATCGACCATATTGATGATAAACGCTTCCGCCAACAGCCTCTTCGCGTAGGCAGCGGACGGTCGACGCAACTACGAAATGCGTAGACTTGCAAACGTCGGTATAGTTCTTCAAACGTTTCAATATCGAAAGCTTACGTTCGTACAATAGAGCTATCGATGCCGATCGTTAGTCTCATCCCGACTAGCATAGCTTGCATCCGTTCGAGTATGATCAGCCTCTTAAACCAGCGCGACAAAATGTTTCCAATAACGCATGACAGCTCACGTAACGCATGACAATTCACGCTAGCGCGCGCTGCGCAAATTCCATGCGGAAACCGTGGGAAGATTGCATCCTTCCACCTGCAAAATGGACGCCGCCGATGCGGGATGTGAGCCTCTCGAAGAAGTCTTTCAACGAGACGCGAGGACTTGGTTGCCGCTGCACCAGTCGCCATCCGGCTTGCCGGCGCCGCCGCACAGTTTCTTGGGAGTTTGAACTGAAGAGTCGTGAATGGCTCACGGTGACGATGGGCCAAACCACGACACACGTCAGTCGCAGCCAAATGGCGGCTTGTACTTGATGGCTGTCACCCAAAGCGAGCTGTGGCTGAACGAAACGATGATGGTTGAAAGAGACCTAACTCACGCTTTTGAATGCTGCGGCAATGGCCGCCGCAAATCCCGAAATTGATCGCTGGTTATGATCGGGCAAGCGGTTTTCATGAAGAGCTTCCTGTAGGTCAACTTCCTTAAACTTCGGGTGCATTGGTCGGTATGTGTGGAATTGTCGGCATCTTGGGGTGTGGTCCGGTCGTTGGGCAGTTGGTCGCTTCGCTCAAGCGATTGGAGTATCGTGGCTACGACTCCGCAGGAGTTGCTACGCTCGAAGGTCTCCGTATCCAGCGGCGGCGCGCTGAAGGTAAATTGAGAAACCTCGATGAGCGGCTACACCGGCATCCGCTGTCGGGTCATATCGGTATTGGTCATACCCGATGGGCGACTCATGGGAGGCCGACCGAGAGCAACGCCCATCCGCACGCGACGGAAAATGTCGCGGTCGTTCATAATGGGATCATCGAGAATTTCCGCGAGCTGAGAACCGAATTGGAGCGGAATGGAGCCCATTTCAGCTCTGAGACGGACACCGAGGTGGTGGCGCATCTCGTTGAATCTTATCTCATGAATGGCTACTCGCCACAGCAGGCGGTACAGGCATCGCTGCCGCGGCTGCACGGAGCATTCGCGCTGGTATTCCTGTTCAAAGGCCACGACGATCTTCTGATCGGTGCGCGCGAGGGATCACCCCTTGCGATTGGGCATGGTAATGGCGAAATGTATCTAGGATCGGACGCGATCGCGCTCGCGCCCTTGACCGATTCCATTACCTATCTTGAAGACGGCGACTGGGCCGTGCTTACCCGCACGACTTGCGTGATCTACGGCGCGGACGGCGCTATCGTTCACCGGGAAACATCAAAGTCCGGCGCGTCGTCGCTCCTGGTAGACAAGGCGAATTATCGCCACTTCATGGCCAAGGAAATCCACGAGCAGCCGATAGTGGCCGCGCAGACATTGGCTCATTATGTCGATATTAGTGCCGAGCGCGTAGCCCTGCCGCTCAAACTGCCGTTCAACTTCAATTCCATTCAGCGCATCTCGATTACGGCCTGCGGCACGGCAAGCTACGCCGGTCACATCGCCAAATACTGGTTCGAGCGGCTAGCACGCCTGCCGGTCGAGATCGATGTGGCATCTGAGTTCCGCTACAGGGAGGCTCCTTTGCGCAAGGGCGATCTCGCGATCGTCATTTCGCAGTCGGGGGAGACCGCCGACACTCTGGCTGCGCTGCGTTACGCCAAGAGCCAGGGTCTGCACACGATATCTGTGGTCAACGTCTCGACCTCAACGATTGCGCGTGAGAGCGAATCCGTGTTGCCGACGCTGGCGGGACCGGAAATCGGCGTCGCCTCCACCAAGGCATTCATCTGCCAGCTAGTGGTAATGGCGGCGCTTGCTCTGGCAGCAGGCAAAGAGCGGGGTACGTTGCACGAGATCGAGGAATCGAAGCTTGTCCGCGAGCTTATCGAAGTGCCGCGGCTGATTGCTGCGGCGCTGTTGATCGAGCCGCAGATCGAGAAACTCGCGCGTCATGTCGCTAAGTCGAACGATGTGCTCTATCTCGGCCGGGGCACATCGGCGCCCCTAGCACTGGAGGGGGCGCTCAAGCTGAAGGAAATCTCGTATATCCATTCAGAAGGCTACGCCGCCGGCGAGCTCAAGCACGGACCGATTGCATTGATCGATGAGACCGTGCCCGTGGTGGTGATCGCGCCTTACGACGCGGTTTTCGGGAAAACCGTCTCGAACATGCAAGAAGTCGCGGCTCGCGGTGGCAACATCATCCTGATCACTGATGCGAAGGGCGCTTCGGAAGCGACGTTGGACACGCTCATGACCATTGTGTTGCCGGACATGGGTGGAAGCTTTACGCCGATGGTTTATGCCATCCCGGTGCAGCTTTTAGCCTATCATACAGCCCTCGTTATGGGGACGGATGTGGATCAGCCGCGCAATCTCGCAAAATCGGTCACCGTAGAATAGGCAGCCGCGGCAATGTCCAGGTGCTTCTCCGTTGTCTGGCCATTAGGCTCCGGTGGCTGCGCCGGCTCTCTGGATTCAAGATCCTGAAAGGTTGTAGTCTCGCGCTTATCCATGGTTGGTCGTAGTTGGCGGAGATTTGGTTGTCGCGACCTCTGATAATCGTTAACAGGGCAGCGCGCTCCCCCGAACTTGTCGAGACTGCGATCTGGACATACGTCTAGCGTGGCGCGCAGCATCGGAAGGAGAGCGTCCGACGGCGCCGTTCAATGGGTGAACTATCGATTGATCCCACTCCTGTTAAACTGACATTGCGAGCCATGCTCGTAGCCTCGCCGCAACGCCAATGCGACGTGCATTACGTTCGTGCCGCTTTAGGAAAGCTTGCCGAAAAGATTGGAGGCCATTCACGGTCTCGCGTCAGGTTTTGGTAAGGCTGCCAGCCTATCAGCTCCGAAGGGCCTAACCAGCCTGAACCAAATGCGGCAGTATATGCCCGCTGGGAGCACCAATCGCCATGTATAATCAGATAAATGGCTCCTCCTGTTCCAATCCTCGCGCGTTGCCGAAGCTGACGAGCAAACGGGTGCAGATAGGTTCGCGGATGCGTTCGCCAGTATGAACTTAGCTGCACCGGGCTCCAGCGGCAGCTCGCCTTCGGTAACAGGACCATATTCGCTAGTTCCAAGGCCCCCTGTGATAGAGATCAATAGGTCGTCATTCATCGACACAGCGCGAGCCTATTACGGCGCGGAAATCAAGCACATCGCCGACAACCCGCAGGAGTACTCGGAGTTCGTGTCCGCAAGAGCACGGCGAACTGCAAAAGTTGCCGAGCGCTATGGAGCAACTCGAGATTCCGGCAATGCGCGATACTTCAGCTACCAATTAGGAGAAAGAAGTGTCGGGCTTCTAAGAATGGAGGGCGGCGACAGCATGACGGAGTTCGACGTCAAAAAATGGCAGGAGCTGTTTCCTGGGCGAACTGGGACTACCTCGACTGTAGATCTTCAGGTCGTTCATCCGCTCGTCGAGAACGCTGGCGATATTCTGCTCGAGCATCAACTTCGAGTGGGCGGCGAAAGGCCGTTGCTCAATTTGCGCCCGGCTAATCCAGAAGCAAGAGCACGTGCGGTACGGATGGGGTTTGTCGAGGTTGATGCCGACAATATGGTTCTCGATCCAGAGAAGTCAGACAATTGGATAAGGAACAGTGATGGTGAGTGGCAGCGAAGAGGTACTGCTGCGCACCGTCTTTCTAAAGTGGACGACAGCGAAAGAAGGGATACTGGAACGGAAGAAAGTCCCTCATCATGCGAATACGAGGATAATTTCATGTGATCATAGGCCGCCGGGAACATCGTCGCGTAGAACATGCCTCGTCCTTGCTCTTCGCTACGTTAGGCGACCTTTGGCGGCTCGTAATCAGACGAGCTCTTGCGTTTTGAGGGAAAACGGTATGCAGAGAGGAGTTCCGGCCGGCTTGGTCTTCGCCGAGCTGCTAGCGATTACTGGGCATAAGAGCGGCACTGCGTAACGCAATTGATCGAATTGCTTGCGTCGGTAGTAAGCTGCGCGAGGCGCGGCCCAAAGTGCGCCCCGCGGTCGAAGGGAGACCGGGCGTTTTGCGCGTTGAGTATATGGGTAGCTTCGAGGTGGAGGTCTTCCTGGCGATCTAATGAGGCGCAAGAGTTCGGGAGGAGCAAAGAAGCCGCCTGAGATAGGGCTGAAAAAAGGCGCACACTCCAGTAGACAAGAGGAAACATCTATGACGGGCTGTGGCACTGCGGCGAGCAGGAATTCGTCCCGCAGAGCTCTTCGCCTGCCGACCAACGTCGATCATAAACAAGACGCAAGAAAATGGCTCGACAATTCAATCCAAAGAGCTGCTGGCTGAGAGGAGCTCTTTCGTCGTCGTGAGCAGTACGTTGCTACGACGAGACCGGGCCAAGCGACCGCTCAAGCCTGTCGAATCCGTTCCGGGGGAAGATCACCTGAGCGCCAGCCCACATAGATGAATGGAACCCAGAATGCCAAGTACCTGGGTCTCGCGGCGGGAGCGCTGTTCTGGATCGAGGTGGCCAGCGGGGCGGAGCAGGTCACGGATCAATGCAGCAAAGTAGGAAATCGACCGCTGGCAATGCCAGCTGATTCGGGAAGTTGATTCCAGAATATCCTCAGGAGTTCTTACTGCAGGTGCCGCGCGCTTGACGCCAAGAGGCTGATCGAGAGCGTCTCGCGTGAGAAGGGCTGAGATCAGACATGAAGTTGGCGACGGCCGGCTAGTTTCAGGCGTGCCACCAGCCGCGGTTCTACTTCAATGCAGCATCGAGGCACTCGATCAGTGTGTGTCCGGCAAAGGGCTTGGCCAGAAAGCCAATCGCTCCCGAGCTCAGGACCGAGGCGCGCACGCGGTCGTTCGGGAAGGCAGTAATGAAAATGAACGGCACACTGAGACCTTTGGTCCGCATTTCGGCCAACAGGTCTAAGCCGCTCATGACCGGCATCTGCACATCCGTAATTACGCAGGAGGTTTCGTTCAACCGCGGTGATCTCAAAAAGTCCTCGGCCGACGCAAAGGTTTGGACGATGTAGCCACGCGATTTCAAAAGGTTCTCTGTCGCCGCGCGGACCGACGCGTCGTCGTCGACGACAGATATTAAATGCGTGGACAAGACGTGCCCTCCGGACGCAGGAATGGCGGCCGCCGCAGCATTGGCCACCTTTGGCGAAAAGTGGGCTTGAGCGGTGAAATTGTAAAATCATACTTAGGTTTGTTCGGGTCGGTTTGCGCCGATGCGCAGCGTCTCAGTCATTCTGATCAAATCCGCGAGCGACCGGGCGCGCATCTTTTTCATTAGGTGTCCCCGGTAGATCTTGACCGTAATCTCGGCGAGCCCCAGCTCGGCGGCTATCTGCTTGTTCATCAGGCCGGTAGCGACCAGCTTCATCACTGCCTGCTCGCGCGGGCTTAAGGTCTCAAATAGAGCCTGCAGCTCCGCGACGGTCTGCTGAGTCTTCCGTCTCTTGCGATCACGTTCCGTCGCGGCGACCACGGCGTCAAGCAGTTCCTGATCGCGAAACGGTTTGGTGAGAAAATCGACCGCTCCGCCTTTCATGGCCCTGACGCTCATGGGAATGTCGCCATGGCCGGTGATGAAAATGATCGGAACATGAATGTTCAACCGCGCCAGCTCAGCCTGGAACTCAAGTCCACTCTGACCTGGCAGCCGGATATCGAGGACCAGGCAGCTAACAACATCGGGAAGCCTGCTCTGTAGCATTTCGCGGGCCGACCCGAACGCAACGACGTCCAGGCCGACCGATTGAAAAAGGTTCGTTAGCGACCGACGCATCGAGACGTCATCTTCGACAACGAAGACTATCGCATTTGCCGAAGCTTCAGCCTTGCTGCCTTCGCGCGGGGGGGCAGAGCGTTCGCTCACGGCACGAACTCCTTGTGCAACGGCAGGTCAACCCGAAAGCTTGCCCCCGGCCCCTGCTTGCGAACGACTGAAAGGCGCCCTCCATGAGCTTCCAAAATCGAGCGACAGATCGAAAGACCCATGCCAAGACCACTCGATTTTGTCGTGAAGAAGGGGTCTAATACTCGGTCGGTATCATCTTTAGCGATCCCGACGCCGCAATCCGTCACGGTAAGCTGCACATGTCCCGTATCGTCCTTAGATGACTGAATCACCAGTTCGCGCGCTCGGTCTGTAACTGCGTCCATGGCTTCGATCCCATTCATTACCAGATTGATGATCACCTGTTGCAGCTGAATCCGATCACCGAGGATCGCGGGCAGGGCTGCCGTCAACTTAGTCTTTAGCGTCACTCGGTGGCTAACCAGCTCACGTGCCACCAAAGCAATGACATCCTTAACAACATCGTTGATATCGAGCGGTACCATCTCGATCTCGCCTTTCTTCGCAAGTACGCGAATGCGACGGATCACTTCGCTGGCCCGGATTGCGTCTTCGATGATCCACTCAACCGAAGAGCGCGCGGCGGTAAGATCTGGTGTCTGGCGGCCCATCCAGCCGAGGCACGCGTCGGCGTTGCTGATAATCGCGGCGAGTGGCTGGTTGATTTCGTGGGCGATGGAGGTTGTCAGCTCTCCTAACGTCGTCACACGCGTCACATGTGCAAGCTCCGCCTGTGCCTTTCGCAGTTCTTGTTCGGCTTGATCTGCGCGAATGGTAGCGGTGATGTCAGTGCTGACGCCACGGTAGCCCAGAAAATTACCGTCGATATCAAAAAAAGGCTTGCCACTCGTCCGGACGTAGATCGGAGATCCCATCCGGTTGACAGTGCGGTAGACCAGATCCCGAAACGGGAGATGCGCCTCCAGCGTCGCCCGATGCTGCCGCCACATCTCAGGTTCGTCTTCGGCGTCGCGCGCAATGTCCCAGCGAGGCAGACCGATTAATCCTGTCGCCAAGATTCCCGCAGCGCTGGTGTGTTCGGACAAGTGGGTGACCCGATGATCTGGCCCGGTCTCCCAGAGCCAGTCTGAGGCTGTTTCGGCGTAGTCGCGGAAGCGCTGTTCGCTTTCGCGCAGCGCAGCAAGTGTGTTTTCCAGGC
The DNA here is from genome assembly GCF_049075665.1 of Bradyrhizobium sp. B120. NCBI lineage: Bacteria > Pseudomonadati > Pseudomonadota > Alphaproteobacteria > Hyphomicrobiales > Nitrobacteraceae > Bradyrhizobium > Bradyrhizobium sp. B120. The sequence goes on from NZ_CP185242.1 coordinate 1,812,916, forward strand.
GGTACCTTGCGGCGTATTGCTCGGTGACATCGATATGTGTTCCGATGAGTTCGCTCGCGTTTCCATCCCTGTCGATCACCAAATGCGCGACCGAGTGTATACGCCTTATCCCGCCATCCGCCAGAAGGATTCGAAAGTCATATTCAAAGCGCTCTTGCTGAATTTCGATAGCTTGGCGCTGCACTTCCAGAAGCAGCGGTAGGTCGTCTGGATGGATACGCGACCGAATGGCCTCCAGCGAGATCGTCTCTTGCGGATCAAAGTCAAACAGGCGATCGACCTCGGCGGAGCGATACACAAAATCGCGACGGTGGAGGTCCCAGGACCAACTACCCGTATGACTAAGATGCTGGGCTTCGGCCAGATAGGCCTCGCTGCGGCGCAGCTGCTGTTCTGTTTGCCGCGCCGCCGTGATATCCGTCGCAGCCCCAACAAACTCGATGTCACCAGTGGCGGTTGTCGTGGCTCGCGCCCGTGCATGGATGTGCTTCACCGAGCCGTCCGGCAGCAAGAGCCGGTATTCATGTTCGAAATCCTTTGGGTCTCGCATCACGCGATCGAGAGTCTCTTGGACCGAAGCTCTATCGTCTGGATGAGTGCGTTCGATGACCAGTTGCGGCCCGGGAACCGTCGGCGGGTCCACCTGGAAAATTCGAAAAGTCTCCTTTGACCAAAAGGCCTCGCCGGTGGCAGCGTTCCATCCGAAGCTGCCTGTATGGCTCAGCTCCTGCGCCTGCGCCAAATGGGCTTCGCTCCGCTGCAGAGCAAGTTCGGTTTGCTTTCGCTCTGTGACATCTTCGCAGGCTATGAGAACAATGGACTGGTCATCGGCCCAGAGCATGGCTTTGGCGTTTTCACGTACCCACAATACCGAGCCGTCTTTTCTGACTTTCTGGACGTCCCAAGTGTGCGATTGGCCGATATCTTCAAAGCACTTTCGAACGAATTTGCGAACGAATGCGCGATCCTCCTCAAGAAAGATTCCCAGGATGGATTGACCGATCAGTTCGGCAGGCGCATAGCCGAGTTGTGCCGCGCCGTATGTATTGACGTTGAGGACAGCACCGGCTTCGTCGAGCATGAAATACATGGCTGGGTTGTGCTCAAAGATTGCGCGCCACCGTTTTTCGCGGTCCTTCAAATCGGCAGCGCTGCGCCGGAGCTTTGCCGCAGCCTCACGGGCAGCCTCTCTTTCCTGGCGGACTTTTCCGATCAGGTGCGTTCCGACAATCGAAACAGTAAAGAATGCGACGACCACCGGAAGAGCCTGAGGGTCGTCGATCCGCAGACTGAACGCCGGGGGCACAAAGTAGTACGCCAAAGCAACGATGGCTAAGACTGAAAGCGCGGATGATGCGATAAAGCTGCCGATCAACGAAAACAGCAATATCACCAGCAAATAGGCGAACGCCGTCGCAGCGAAATGCGTGTGAAGGTACAAGGAAGCTTGCGTCACCACCGCCAGCGTTATGCTGCCGAAAGCAAACAGCGTGGCTGAACGTTTGAAATTGCTGATCTGGTTAAGCATTCTTAGACCGTCCGGCCTTTCTGCGGCGGGAGAGCTATAACATTTTAGGCAAAAATGGGGCAATCCTTTCTGTCCCGAGAGACGCTCGCGCGCAGGTCCGAGATCGATTGCTTGCAGCTGAACTCAGCACGCGCCGAAGAGAGGCGCATTACAAACGTACGTATAGTTGTCCTAAACCTTTCGATATCGCGCGCAGACATGCGTACAATCGAGCCTGACATGTCTGTTTTGCTTCGCTGCCGATAACCCTCGTAGGCGCTCGAGGCCGCGGGGAACCCCGGCAGAGCACAGCCGCGTGGCGCCGGCGCGCGTCCAACGTGGGACAAGGCTACTCAGCTCAGCCAAGACGCTTAACAATGAGGCATGCCTCGCCTAATCTGGAAAGAGCAGCAGCAAGCTGCGGAGCCGGTGACGTTACCTCTGTCCGATCCATCTCGGGCCGGTGCAGGTGCTAATCTGATTCCCGGTGGCGACGCCCATTGCGGTCTGATGCCGCAACACGCCCTGGAAACAACGGGTGACCGAGTTGCACCAGCAAGATCGCCACCGCATCGTCGGTCAGACGATGCCAGTTCAGTGCCAAGCACCAGCCGCTAATCTTGCGCCTGCTCTCGAAAGGCGCGTCTGAAAAGGACTGCGGAAAAAGTCTCTTTGACCTCGTTTCGGGGATCTTTTCAAAGGCGTTGCCGGGGCACGACACGGAGCAGGTACTGCGATCCGGAGATCCCGCGTAGAGATGCTCCGGCTGGCAGTTCAAGTCGGCGAGGAATCACGAAGTTGGCTACATTCGCGTTCGACGCGTCTTGAAATCACGGCAAAAATGCGGGGGGACTACCTCCGTGTGCTTCTGGTGTCGATATTGGTGGAATCGGTGGGCTGCTTGAGCCGGGCGTGTAGCGTCGCGTGATCGAGCTCGCCTTCCCACCAGGACACGAACACGGCGGCGATGCCATTGCCGGTGATGTTGGTAAGGGCTCGCACTTCGCTCATGAACTTGTCGATCGAGAACACGATTGCCATGCCCGGCACCAGCGCCGGGCTGACCACCGACAATGTCGCGGCGAGCGTGATAAAGCCCGCGCCGGTGACGCCGCTTGCCCCCTTCGAAGTCAGCATTGCCACGAGCAAGATCGTGAGCTGCTGGCCAAAGGTGAGATCGACCCCGAGTGCCTGGGCAATGAACAATGTCGCAAGCGTCATATAGATGTTGGTACCGTCGAGGTTGAAGGAGTAGCCAGTTGGGACCACGAGGCCGACCACGGGCTTGGAGCAGCCCAGTCGCTCGAGCTTTTCCATCAATTGCGGCAGCGCGCTTTCCGAGGACGAGGTGCCGAGCACGATCAAAAGCTCGTCCTTGATATAGACAATGAACTTGAAGATCGAAAAGCCGACGATGCGCGCGATCAGACCGAGCACGACCACCACAAAGACCGCGGCCGTGGCATAGAATAGCGCGATCAGACCGATCAGATTACCCAGCGCCGACGGCCCGAACTTGCCGATCGTGAAGGCCATCGCGCCGAATGCACCGATCGGGGCCGCTTTCATGATGATGGCGATCACGCCGAACACCGCGTGCGCGACATCGTCAATCATGCCGCGCAGCCCCTTTCCACGCTCGCCAAGTGCCATCAGCGAAAAGCCAAACAGGATCGCGAACAGGAGCACCTGCAGGACATCGCCGCGAGCGAGGGCGCCGACCACAGTTTCGGGAATGATATTGAGAACGAAATCGACCGTCTTGGAGGCTTCCGCCTGCTTGACGTAATTGGCGACCGCCGCAGCATCGGGTTTGACCGCAAGGCCATGGCCGATTTGGACCAGATTGCCTATGACAAGGCCCAACACCAAGGCAAAGCTGGAGACGATCTCGAAATAGACCAGCGCCTTGACGCCGACGCGCCCGACTTTCCTTGCATCTTGAATATGCGCGATGCCGGACGCGACGGTGCAGAAGATGATCGGCGCGATCACCATTTTGATCAGCTTGATGAAGCCGTCACCGAGCGCCTTGACCCAGTCGTTGGTCGCAACCGATGGCCATAGCCAGCCGACGATGACGCCAATCACGATCGCGATCAACACCTGGACGTAGAGAATTTGATACCAAGTTTGCGACGCGCGCGCGGGTGCCGCAGTTGCCATGGTGGTCATGACGCTTCCTTCCCGAATACACTCGAATGCGGGCCGCCGCATCGTTGAGAGGCGCCGGCCTCATACGAGGCTGTCATTTTAGCCGTGTCCGATTGAAGACAGTTCCGAGAGCCGGCGCGTCATTCCAAAGGCAGGCGTTCAATTACGTTATCTTTTTCGTCAAGCAAGATTTGCACCAGACGCCCAACCTGCGGCCGATCAAACGGCCATCGGAAACATCTGCCTCCTGGCGAGGTTCATCTGAATACTCGGACGGCGTTGGCAAGTCCGAATGCGAAGGCGTTGCTCAGGGTGACGCATATCTTGCACTGGCAGGGTACGTTAGCCGAGTCATGTCTCGGCGTGGAAGCTCAGTGTGATCGGTATGCGTCGAGTGCTGAGTTGATGCAACATTGCGCTGCATTGGTAAAATTGATTGTCTGGATCGCAGGTATCCACGCGATGGAAGCGTAGCGAGATCAAGGCTAGGCTAGATTTGGCTTCGTTAGGAAATCTTTGATTTGGTGCGGGGCACTGCGTTATTTGCTCGCGGTAAAGCTCGTTCGTGCGCGATGGCGTCTCCAGGCCCGTGCTAACGGTGCGGCTAGGCAGGTTTGGTCGATGTAAGGCGTATCCGCCTTCGGCCCTGGGTGAGCCTTTGGCCGTCTCGCAAAAGCAGCGCTACGATGGTTCCTCAACTCGATCATTCCGCCTTGCCAGCTTTGATCGTTCGTTTTCGACCTCTTTATCAGGCAGGACAGGACCAACGTGACTGACTCCGAGTGTACTGGCGAGTTCGAACAGAGTGGCGACAATTGGAAGACGGCGAGCGTGCTTCAGACCAGCAATACATGGCCCGGTGAAGCCGGACGGTTGGGCGAATTTCTCCCGCGTAATGGGGTTCTGCTTCTGCAATCTTGCGAAGCCGACTGAGCATGTTCAGCCCACAACGAGTGTCTTTGCACCCGTGAGTGATGATTGAGCAAGGTCGTCTGCTGGAGCGGTGCCAATTGGGAAAACACCGTTAAGCGGTGGACGACCTTGCAAAGAAGCTTCCCCCTCACAAACGGGAGGCGATTCCTGCAAGGGGATCGGGCCTGGACATCGCGCGATCTGCGCAGCCCACTGTCCGTCTGGCGCAAAGTGGGCTGGTACTGGTGCGCGGAGGCCATTACCGACTTTGCGGCCAGAGCGCAGGGACGAATATGCCTTGCCCTAGGGGTGTCGAAAGTCGCCCCTCAATGTTCGATATCCCTTCCGAGAGCGCGCTTCTGCATGATGTGGCACGAACGCCAGCGCCGCCGTCCTCGGCGCGTCAATCACCTGGAGCTCTCAAATGCCCAATCCGATGTTTGGCTTATCCCCGTGGTTCCTGCGCACGCCGGAGGCTCCGCGTTATCTCGGCCTATCCGGCCGCACGCTCGAAAAGCACCGCATATATGGCACGGAGCCGACGTATCGAAAGATCGGCGGTCGCGTCATCTACGCACTGGATGATTTGAGAGCATGGGCCGATCTCGGCGCCAAGACGTCGACGTCCGATCCCGGCAAGGGGACTGTACTGCCGGCCAACAAGCGCCCACGCTGCGCCCCTACGCAGGCCAGGAGCGTCGCTGATCACCCTATGAGGAAAGCGACGGTGCGCGGGCCGAGATCCAGCGGGATGAGCAGGCTGGCGAGGCCGGATTCAGCGGGCAGTGCTCGGCCGCGTGCAAACCAAGCTGATGCTTCGGTATGGCCGAGCGGAATGCGGTGGGGTCTATCTCTCCATTTTGACCATCTCTGTATACAGGTTTACCATCGAAAGCACGAAAATTTGTCATACTTCGATCGAAATCTGCCGATTATGTATACATTCAGTGTCCAGAACTGAGGAAATCGGCATATGACCCATTGCTTTCCGACCAATGCCTGGTACGCGGCCGCTTGGGATACCGAGGTGAAGCAGGCGCTGTTGCCCCGCACGATCTGCGGCAAGCATGTTGTGATGTATCGGCGCACCAACGGCGAAGTCGCAGCGCTGGAGGATGCCTGTTGGCATCGGTTGGTGCCGCTCTCAAAAGGTCGCCTTGAGGGCGACAGCGTCGCCTGCGGCTATCATGGGCTGAAATTCAACGCACAGGGCCGCTGCACCTTCATGCCCTCGCAACAGACGATCAACCCCTCCGCCTGTGTGCGTGCCTATCCTGTCGTTGAGCGCCATCGGTTCGTCTGGTTGTGGATGGGTGATGCAGCGCTAGCCGATCCGGGCTTGGTGCCCGATATGCACTGGAACGATGATTCCGCTTGGGCTGGCGATGGTGGCACCATTCACCTGAAATGCGATTATCGTCTGGTTGTCGACAACCTCATGGACCTGACCCACGAAACTTTTGTGCATGGCGCCAGCATCGGCAATGACGCCATCGCGGAAGCGCCGTTTGACGTCACTCATGGCGAGAAAACCGCCACCGTAACGCGCTGGATGAAGGGGATTACCGCGCCGCCGTTCTGGGCCAAACAATTGCAAAAACCTGGTCCGGTGGACCGCTGGCAAATCATTCGTTTCGAGGCGCCGTGCACCATCAATATCGACGTCGGGGTGGCGCCCGCTGAAACCGGCGCGCCCGAAGGCAATCGCTCGGCCGGCGTCAATGGTATTGTCCTCAACACCATCACGCCGGAAACGGGAACGAGCTGCCATTATTTCTGGGCATTCGTGCGCAATTACCGTCTGAACGAACAGCGCCTGACCACCGAACTGCGCCAGGGCGTTTCCGGCATCTTCCGTGAGGACGAGGTCATTCTTGAAGCGCAGCAGCGCGCGATCGACGAAAATCCTGACCGGGTCTTCTATAATCTCAATATCGATACGGGCGCGATGTGGGCCCGCCGTCTTATAGATCGCATGATCGACGCCGAGAACGCGTTGCAAAGCCGGCAGGCTGCGGAGTAGGACATGGCCGAGCGCGACACTGATCGCTCCGTCTCACAGACGGTGCGCGTCCAGCTGAGCTTGCGCGATCTGATCCTGTCGGGCGACTTGCGGCCGGGCGAGCGGATCTCCGAGTTACAGGCGGTGGAGACGACCGGCGCCTCGCGCACCCCGGTGCGAATGGCGCTGGTCCGGCTGGAGGAGGAAGGACTTCTGGAAGCGATCCCTTCTGGCGGCTTCATGGTGAAGGCGTTCTCCGAGCGAGATGTCCTGGACTCGATCGAACTGCGTGGCACGCTGGAAGGTCTGGCCGCGCGCTTTGCCGCCGAGCGCGGCGTTTCGTTGCGCGATCTCGAGCCTCTGAAGGGATGCCTTGACGAGATTGACCGCCTGGTGCGGCAGGATCCAATCTCCGTCGAGGCATTCTCCTCCTACATCGCGTTCAATGCACGGTTTCACGCGCTGCTGACCGAATTGTCACGCAGTGCGCCCTTGATCCGGCAGGTCGATCGCGCGTCTGCGCTGCCATTCGCCTCGCCCAGCGGCTTTGTGGTGACCCAATCGACACTACCGGATGCGCGCGACACACTCTTGATTGCGCAAGATCAACACCGCGTCGTGATCGACGCAATCGAAAACCGCGAAGGCGCGCGGGCCGAAGCAATCATGCGCGAGCACGCGCGAGTGGCGGCGCGCAATTTGCGCCTGGTGCTCAAGAACAAGACGAATTTTGACCTGCTGCCGGGACTGGCGCTCATCAGGATGGCAGGCGATTAGAGGAGACCTGCATGCGGTTCATGGAAAGCTGGACACCCGCAACCCTTGTCGCGACGCGCGATCTGACGCCTGCGATCCGCGAGTTGCTGATCAAACCGGAAAACTTCGATGGCGCAGCCTATCCCGTCGGCAGCCATATCAATATTGCCGTCACTATCGATGGGCGCCCGGAGACGCGGTCCTACTCCTTGGTCGGCGAGGCCGACCGAGCCGGCTATCGTATTGCGGTGCGGCGCGCGGAGGACTCGCGCGGCGGCTCGCGGTACATGTGGTCGCTCGCCCCGGGCGCGCGGCTGGCCATCACACTGCCGGCCTCGCTGCTGCCGATCGACTGGGCGCGCCGGCACTACTGCCTAATCGCGGGCGGCATCGGCCTTACGCCACTGATTGGTGCAGCCAGGGCGCTGGCCCGCCGCGATGCCGACTTTACCTTGCACTATGCTGTGCGTTCCCGTGAGCAAGCCGTCTATTTGGACGTTCTCGCTCCCTTGCTGAACGAGCGGCTTATTGTCCATGCGGGCAACGAAGGGCACCGGCTCGATTTCGATAACTTGTTCGCCTCGCTGCCGCCTGACGCCTTAACGCTCTTGTGCGGTCCGATGCGGATGCTCGATGCAGCGCGCCGGGCCTGGACGGGCGCAGGACGCGCACTATCCGACCTACGCTACGAGACCTTCGGTTCGAGCGGTTCGCTGCCGACTGAAGGTTTCCGGGTGCGCCTTGCAGATCGAGCCGTCGAGATCGAGATACCGCGCGATCGCTCGTTGCTGGACGTGCTCAATGAGGCCGGCTACGAGGTGATTGCGGATTGCCAGCGCGGCGAGTGTGGCGTCTGCGCCATCGACCTCGTCAACATCGACGGTGAGCTCGACCACCGCGACGTCTTCTTCAGCGAGCAGCAAAAGCTTGCGAACGAAAAAATCTGCGCATGTGTCTCTCGCGCCAACGGCACCATCACCGTCGATATACTGCATCGCCCGGACGCGCGGTAGGTTCGCTACAACGCGTGGTTTCGGTGGCGTGTCCTGGCCGATCTCCCGGCACAACTAACGCATGTCCCAAGTTTGTGCCCCGCTATCATAGAACAGCGCGCGCAGGGGGCGGATAAAGACGGTCGGCGACGCCCAATTGTCTTTCTAGGCAAGACAAAAGTTCAGCGCGTTTCTTCAGTCGCGTTATTCTCGCAATGGGACTGTGGAGGGTTTTGCTTGCGCTGGTCGCGCTCGCGCTTGAGGGACCCTAAACAAACCAGCCGATTCGTCGAAGCAGAATTTACGTGAAGATTTGCGTCGAGTGAGCACGGAGCGTTGTAAAACCCCAAGAGCATCTCTCGGGCGGCAAACTCTGTCGTTTCATTGTGCCGTCGCTGTCTGCTTGAGAACACAGATGCCGGAAACCTGACAGCGCGTTAGGTCCACTCCACAGCGAACGCTGGCACCTATGCGCGTTTTTCTCACGCACGCCACAATTCGCAAGCGGCACAGAGATTGCTGGAGAGCAAGCGAGGAGCTGCGCCGTCAGACCGGTCGAAGCGGCCCCGTCACAGGAGTTTCCGATGAGGCTTGCGATGCCGCTCTTGCTCGCAGCAACGACGCGCGTCGATGTGGTGGCCGCCACCAAATCCCGCGTGCCACACGATAAGCTTGCCGCGTTGTCGAAACGGGCGCCGAGGTCCGAGACGGTGTTGAGCGTTACAGCGAGCACCGAGCTCAATAGCCGAGCCACGCAAGCCGCGACATTTCGGGCGTCTCGCTTGGGCGACAGCGTTCGCCCGAGGCGGCTGCTTGAGAACGGCCCTGCGGCTCCGGAAAATCACTTCACCTCTAAGGCGAATTCGACTTCGAACGTCCTGAATGGCGCGGATACGCGCAAGCCGTTGTCGTTCGCAATGCTGTCGAGTTGCCGTCGCGTCGTCGCCTCAGAAGGGACGGTTGGGGCCAACACAACGAACGTGTTCGCCATGTCGGAAGCCGCGCAGCCGAACTTAATACGGCGTGCGCCCATCCCGCAGGCTAATCGATTGATAGAGACCGGAGATCCTGACCTCTGCTCCACTGCACTGTCGCCGCTAACAGGCAGCGAAGCCGGTATGCGTCGGCTGTTAGCGAGCGGCTTTGCGCGTCAATCTGGAAAGACGCCCAGTTCTTGGAGGTTGGACCGGACCAATAGGCGATGCACGCCAGATCCGTCAACGATCCGGAAGTGCAGGCGATCGCTGAACCGGTATGACGACGTACTCTCACCGGGGGGCTGACGCACATGGATGCTTTTTCGGCGGAGATCTGGCAGTCCGTTGCGCTCACGATCGAGCTTGCCAGCGTCACGACGATGATCCTCCTGGTTGTTGGCGCGCCGCTCGCGTGGTGGCTAGCACGCTCAAAGACGGTCTTGAGCGATGCGGTAGCGACAATCATCGCGCTGCCACTTGTGCTGCCGCCGACTGCGCTCGGCTTCTGCGTGCTCGTCCTGCTCGGCCCGAACGGTCCAGGGGGCCTTCTCGCCTCTTTCTGGGGCGAGCACACGCTCGCCTTTACCTTTGCAGGAATCGTGGTCGGTTCGGTCCTCTCGGCGCTCCCTTTGGTGGTGCAACCGATCCGTAATGCCTTTGTTGCGATAGGAGACGCTCCGCTGGAAGTTGCGGCCAGTCAGCGTGTTTCTCCGTTGCATGCTTTCATTACCATCGGCCTGCCGCTAGCGCGACTGGAGTTTCTCAAGGCTGCCGTGATTGGCTTTGCTCATACGATCGGCACATTCGGCGTCGTGATGATGATCGGCGGCAACATTCCTGGGCGCACCAAGGTGTTGTCAGCCTACGTCATAGACTACGTCCAGGCATCGCGCTGGCGCGAGGCAAGTTGGGTTGCCGGCGGTATGGTGATGTTCGCCTTTGCCGTCATTTTTACTTTAACCCTCATCGACAAATGCTGTGCCAGGAGAGGCACATGAGGGCAGGCGCACCTCGCCGGTTCGAATTACCCGCGACGTGGCGGCCCGACATGTCCGATCATGAGCGAGCAGCAGTATTGCAAGCCAGATCCGTCCGTCCTTGGCGAGGACACAGTGAACGCGCCTGTTATGGCCGCGGCGGAGGCCGGAATCAGCCACAATTCGGCACACTCCGCGCCTCTGCTCGAGGTGAGGCGCAATGACGTCGCAGTTTCCAAGCAACGGCGTGCCAGACTAGACAAGTTCTTCGCTCGCGATATCGCAGGCAAGCGGGTACGGGGCGGGGGTGTTGCAATCGCCAGAGACGGCGAGGCTTCGCTACAAGGCGTACGGACCTCGATCCAGAAAACGGAACGTCGATGCGATATTCGCACCCGCGTCTATGACCAAACCGATGCTGGCGGTAATTGGGTTTATGCTGATGGAAAAGGGTCGCCTGCATCTGCGGGCCAAGCTTAGCGGTTCCGGAATTCGAAAACATGAAGGTGGGATGCGGCAGCCTGACGGTTCAATAAAATCGAAGCGCAGAGTTCTCCGATCTACGGCCACGATCTTCATCGCCACACCTCAGCTATGACGGGTCCTCGCATAGCTCTGATCAAGTCGCGCGTCTCTGTCGGGGTTTTGCGGCTGCGCCGATCAGGGCGACAAGCATGTTTTCAACGAAGGCATTGCCAAGCTGCCGCTGGCGCATCAACCAGGGTCTAAATCGGTGACCGATGTGGTGCCCGGCAACGGCACCAACTCTGTCAAGCAATCGTCATGCCGCGCGCCGTGCTTAAAGCGAGTATGACGCATCCGCCGCGCAGCAGCAAACCGTTGCTTTGTTGGAGTTCCCACGTCGACGTTTAAAACCGGACCATTAACGCGATGGGCGACCAGACGCGAGCTTGTGCCTCGCTAGCTGTGCTCGCCAATCCGCATTGCAGACTGCCACGCGGCGGCTTGGCATCTGCCAAGTGCTTCTTGTGCCGTGGCCTGTTTCTTGCTGCTGGACGTCATTCGTGACGGCCGACGAGACACTTGGAAGGGTTCATGGGCGGGGCAACGGAAACCTTCTACAGCGTGATCAGACGCCAGGGTATCACGCGTCGCAGTTTCAACAGATTCTGCAGTTTAACGGCCGCGAGCTTCGGACTCGGTCCGCTCGCTGCAAGCGACATTGCCGCCGCTCTGGAGACCAAACCGCGTGTGCCCGTCATCTGGCTGCACGGGCTCGAGTGTACCTGCTGCTCGGAAAGCTTTATCCGCTCGGCCCATCCTTTGATCAAAGACGCACTGCTGTCGATGATTTCGCTCGACTATGACGATACGATCATGGCGGCGGCAGGACATCAGGCCGAAGCCATCCTGGAGGAAACCCGTGCCAGGTACAAAGGCAAGTACCTGCTTGCCGTCGAAGGCAATCCGCCGCTGAACGAGGGGGGCATGTTCTGCATTGACGGCGGCAAGCCGTTCATTGAAAAGCTCAAGTCGATGGCGGAAGAGTCCATGGCGATCATCGCTTGGGGCACATGTGCGTCGTGGGGGTGCGTGCAGGCGGCCCAGCCAAATCCGACTGGCGCGGTGGCGATCGATAAGGTGATCACCAACAAGCCGATTATCAAGGTGCCCGGGTGCCCGCCCATCGCAGAGGTCATGACAGGCCTGGTGACCTTCATGACCACGTTCGGAAAGCTTCCGGAGCTCGATCGCCAAGGACGCCCAAGGATGTTTTATTCCGAGCGCATCCACGACAAGTGCTATCGGCGTGCCCATTTCGACGCTGGCCAATTTGTCGAGGAGTGGGATGATGAGGGCGCACGCAAGGGCTACTGCCTGTACAAGATGGGTTGCAAGGGGCCGACCACCTACAATGCCTGTTCGACCGTTCGGTGGAACGGCGGCGTTTCATTCCCGGTTCAATCCGGCCACGGCTGCTTCGGCTGCTCCGAAGACGGCTTTTGGGACAAAGGTTCATTTTACGACCGGCTCACGACCATCAAGCAGTTCGGCATCGAGAAGAACGCCGATCAGATCGGCATGGCCGCTGCCGGCGCGGTTGGACTGACCGTCGCCGCGCACGCGGCCGTCACGGCCGTGAAGCGGTTGACCCACAAGCCGGATCGCGCAGCTCACAGAAGTAAACCGAGTTGAGGGGAGGGCGACTATGGGTGTCCGGACACCGAATGGGTTCAACCTCGATTCTTCCGGTAAGCGAATTGTCATCGATCCGCTGACCCGGATCGAAGGCCACCTGCGCGTCGAGGCCAATCTCGATTCCGGCAACGTGATCCGCAATGCAGTCTCGAGCGGGACGATGTGGCGTGGCATCGAAGTCATCCTGCGCGGGCGCGATCCGCGGGACGCATGGGCGTTCACCGAGAGGATTTGCGGTGTCTGCACCGGCACCCATGCGCTCACCTCTGTGCGCGCGGTTGAGAATGCGCTAGGGATCTCCATTCCGGAGAATGCCAACTCGATCCGTAACATCATGCAGCTGTGCTTGCTTGTGCATGATCACCTCGTGCATTTCTATCACCTGCACGCGCTGGATTGGGTCGACGTGGTCTCCGCGCTCAAGGCCGATCCCAAATCGACCTCCGCCCTGGCGCAGTCTATCTCGCCCTGGCCGCTGTCGTCTCCTGGGTATTTTAAGGATTTGCAGATCAGGCTCACCAGATTCTTTGGATCAGGGCAACTTGGTCCGTTCAAGAATGGCTATTGGGGTCATCCGGCCTACAAGCTACCACCGGAAGCGAACCTGATGGCCATGGCGCATTATCTGGAAGCGCTCGACTTCCAGAAGGAGATCGTCAAGATCCAAGCCATTTATGGGGGCAAGAACCCGCATCCGAACTGGCTGGTCGGCGGCGTGCCTTGCGCGATCAATATCGATGGAACTGGCGCGGTGGGCGCGATCCATATGGAGCGGCTTAACCTCGTGTCCTCGGTCATCGACCGTTCGATCGAGTTTGTCGAGCAGGTCTATCTGCCCGACATTGCAGCGATCGGCTCGTTCTACAAGGACTGGCTCTATGGCGGCGGGCTTTCGGGCAAAAGTGTGATGTCCTATGGCGACATCCCCGAAAGCGCCAACGACTGTTCCGAGAAAAGCCTCAAGCTGCCGCGCGGCGTCATTCTTGATGGCAATCTCAAGGAGATCTTGCCGATTGACCATGGCGATCCCGAGCAGATCCAGGAGTTCGTCGCCCATTCATGGTATAAGTACCCGAGCGAGTTCTGCGGTCTGCATCCCTGGGATGGCGTCACCGAGCCGAGCTTTCAGCTTGGGGGAAAGGTCAAAGGCAGCAGGACAGATATCAAGGAACTCGACGAAGGCGGCAAGTATTCCTGGATCAAAGCGCCGCGCTGGCGCGGCCACGCCGTCGAGGTCGGGCCGCTGGCACGATACATCATCGGTTGTGCGCAAGGCAAAGCCGAGTTCAAGGAGCCGGCCGAGAGACTGCTCAAGGGGCTCAATCTTCCCCTGACTGCGCTGTTTTCGACGCTTGGCCGTACCGCGGCGCGAGCGCTCGAATGTCAGTGGGCGGCGCATCAGATGCGTTATTTCCAGGACAAGCTGGTGCTCCACATCAAGGCCGGCAATACCGCAACTGCCAATGTCAGCAAGTGGAAGCCGGAAAGCTGGCCTAAGGAGGCCAAGGGCTACGGTTTCACTGAGGCGCCGCGCGGTGCGCTCGGGCACTGGATCAAGATCAAGGACACCAAGATCGCCAATTACCAATGTGTCGTGCCGACGACGTGGAACGGGTCGCCTCGCGATTCCAAGGGCAATATTGGCGCTTTTGAAGCCTCCCTGATCGGTACTCCGATGGCGGATCCGCATCGGCCGGTCGAGATCTTGCGAACGATCCATTCCTTCGATCCGTGCTTGGCGTGTTCGACCCACGTGATCAGTCCTGCCGGCCAAGAAATGGCTTCAGTCAATGTTCGTTAGGCACATGTTGGACAAGGCTCCGCACCCCCTTACGGCCGTCGATGCGGCACCGACCGCTCGCAGTGTCGGCCATGGCGTCGCCTACGTTTATGAGGCGCCGGTGCGACTGTGCCATTGGGTCAATGCGGCGGCCATTCTGGTGCTGGGTATATCCGGTTATCTCATTGGAACTGGGACACCGGCGATGCCGGGAGAGGCAAGCGGCAATTTCCTGTTTGGCTATATCCGCGTTGCGCATTTCTCTGCGGGATATGTGCTCGGCGTCGGCTTTCTGCTGCGCATCTACTGGGCCCTGATGGGAAACCCGTATGCCATGCAGATCTTTTGCGTGCCGCTCTGGCGCAGGAGCTTTTGGCGCGAGGTGTACCACGAGATTCGCGGGTATGCCTTCCTTGCAGTTGAGCCCGAGAGGCGTGTCGGGCACAATCGCCTAGCTCAACTCGCAATGTTCTTCATGTTTACGCAGACGATCACGTTCATGGTCGTCACAGGCTTTGCACTTTATGGGCAGGGCGCCGGCAGTGACAGCTGGCAGTACGAGCTGTTCGGCTGGGTGTTTGCAATCTGGCCGAACAGTCAGGACGTCCATACCTGGCATCATCTCGGCCTGTGGGTAATCGTGAGCTTTGCGCTCGTCCATATCTACGCGGTGATCCGGGAGGACGTCATGTCGCGCCGAAGCATCTCCTCCATGATTTCGGGTGAACGCGAGTTTCGCGATTGACAGGGAAGCGGATGCTGAGTCCGAAAAACAAGAAGCGGATCCTGGTGCTCGGCATCGGCAATATCCTGTGGGCCGATGAGGGATTCGGCGTGCGAGCGGTCGAGGAGTTTCACCGCCGCTACGTTACCCATGACAACGTCACCATCCTCGACGGTGGCACGCAGGGGCTCTACCTCGTCAGTTTTCTTGAGTGGGCGGACTGCCTGATCGTGTTCGATGCCATCGACTATGGACTGCCGCCCGGGCAGTTGAAGCTCGTGCGAGATGACGAAGTGCCGAAATTTACCGCTGCCAGGAAGGTGAGCCTGCATCAGACCGGCTTTCAGGAGGTCTTGAGTGCGGCCGACCTGCTTGGCCGCTGCCCGCGAGAGCTCGCTCTCATCGGCTGTCAGCCATTGGACCTGGAGCATTGGGGCGGTCCGCTGACTGCTCCGGTGCGTTTTCAGATTGCGCCTGCGATTGAACTGGCTTGCAAACTGTTGGTGCAGTGGGGCTCGCCGCCAAAACTGCGGACGGCGCCGCTGCCTGCATCAGGACGGCTGTTGGCGAATAATATCGACCGTGCAAACTATGAAACAAGAGCGCAGCCGATCTAGCGGCCGCGGCTGACCATGTGCCTTGGCTTGCCAATGACGATTGTTGAGACAGACGGCATCACGGCGCTGTGCGAGCATGGCAATGAACAGCGACGTGTCTCGGTCATGCTGCTCTCCGACGCGTCGCTCGGCGCGAAGGTGCTGGTCCATATCGATACCGCGGTGCGGCTGTTGGACGAGGATGAAGCAAGGCTGATCTCGCAAGCACTCGACGGGCTTGAGGCCGGCCTCAACGGCCAGGACTGCGATCGCTTCTTTGCGGACTTGATCGGTCATGAGCCGCAATTGCCCGAGCACCTACGCTAGTGGTGCCGCTTGCGGACGTTGCGCTGCCTACGCTTGCTCACATATCGAATCTGCAATCGCGGGCGCCCTCTACACGAAAAAATCAAGCGCCTTGAGCCGCTGATCCGAGCGGGGAAACGCGATCGCGGCGAGACGATGATTGGCATGTGCCTTGCTAATACCCCGCTTAGTAGAACCAAACATTATCATAAAGGCGTCTGATGAAATTCCAGCCGGCGCAGCATGATCTGGCACGGCCCCGTCTGTCCGAGGTGGGGAGCGTCAGCGCCGATGGGCGCCTGGCCACGCACGATCCCATGAGGGCAGTCGTGGTGCTGCTGTCGGCTGCCGATCCCCTATATTTGCTCTGGGCCATCCACGTCGCAATCTCTCTTTCTGAACTGATCAAGGCGCTTCGGCGGCGCATGCGAGGCGCAGTGACTGCGCGCGGCGCTAGTGGCGAACTGGACAGACGGCTCGGCCTGCGTGGCCTGCCGACGCCGATCCTGTACCATCAGCGCGATACACTCCGCCTGACCGGCAAGAACCAGGTCCGTTTTGTCAAGATGGACCTCATCTCGGCACCGATCGTTCGGCCACACGCCCCTAGCGCTCGTATCGCCAAGAGCCTTGCCCCCTGGCACACCCAGCGGAACGTCGCATCATGAAAACAGCGGCCAGCGTCCTATCCGAAGGCGCCGAGCAGGCGGTAAGCGACTTGCCACCCGACGCGGAAAGTCTCGGCGTAATCCATAGCGGGCCGACGGCTGTGGGGGCGCTCACCAAGCGCGCTTGGCGCGATGGCGACGAGCTTGCGAGAATCTGTCCGAATGCCACCGCGCTGTTATCGAACGCCGCTGATGCCGTTGGCGGCCAGAAAAGCGGCGCGCGGACGCAACTGTACAGCCTGGCGAATCTCAGCGATCTCGAGCGCAAGCTGATTTCCGAAGTGCTTGGGGAGGGCGAGGTTGCCGGCGTCGTTGCCCTGCCGGATGGCTCTTTGGCGCAAATCCGGGAGGCCGTGCTGGCGGGCATCTGGCGCGTGCGCATCGGGTCGGAGCCGGCACACGAATATGTTGAGATCGGGGCGATCCCGCAGATCGTGCGGCGCGCCGCAACTGACCTGACGTCCCCCGATCTTGTGATAGGCTCGGCGCCGGACGGCGCGATGAACGTGCTCCCGGTGCTCGCCGAAATACGCGAGCGGGCCCACGCCTGGCGGCCTGGCATGCGCGCGCATGTCATCAATCTCACGCTGCTGCCGATGAGCGCTGTCGACCTGGCGTTTCTGCAGCAAAGCGTGGGCAATGGTCCGGTCCAGCTCATCTTCCGCGGGTACGGCTCATGCCGAGTGCAGGCGACCGGAGTCCGGAACGTCTGGTCGGTGCAGTTCTTCAATTCTATGGACAACATCATCCTGGATACGCTGGAGGTCGGCGGCGTGCCGATCGTAGCGTTGGCCGCCGGCGAGGATTTCGAGGATTCCGCCGAACGCTTGCACGAAATCATCAAGGCTTACTTCCCATGAAGAGCTTAGAGAATATTTGGTATCCGGCGAGCTTTCGCGGACGGCGCGCGCATGCACTGTGGCGCGATATTACAGGTTGCCGCAGACATCTCCCCCGACGCTCGAACGAACCGTTCGGGGTCGAAATGATCAGATTTCGCATGCGTGAGCGCGGGTCGTTGGCATGTTGCGCGCGCCTTGGGTCATGAAAGTGGTTGTCATCCTGCGTATCGGCACTCGGCAACCGCGTTTTGAGCGGACATCGCGAGTTCGAGCCGACAAAATTGAGCTTATTGTCAGCGAGATCGCGCTATTGGGCTTGATCGCCTGCTGCTCGCTGTTGTCGGCGTCCTTCGTTCGCGAAGACGTGCGGTCCGCCCGTGCCGAAGCGGCGGTCCCTGCCATGATGTGGCGGGACGACCGGCCAGCATCGCATCGGATCCACGCGCCAGATCTCATTTCGAGCGACCGCTGGCATTTCTTGCGCGAGATGATGGCGGAACGGTACGCATGAGCTTCACCGCCCGCAACAAGATCGAAGTCACCGTATCGCTTGCTGCCGACGCAATCGCCGCAGTCGAGATCCTGCCGCGAGTCCGGCCGCCGCTGGCGCGGCTGTTCGTCGGCAAGCCGACCTTGTCGTTGCTCAAGGCTCTGCCGCGGCTCTTCGCGTTGTGTGCCGCTGCGCAACAAACTGCATTACTGTCCGCGGTCGAGGCCGCGCGCGACCAAGAGATCATCCGCTCGACAAAGCAGCGTCGTATTACCCTCGTCGTTGCCGAGCGCATCGCAGAATTGCTGCGTAGTCTCTTTGTCGGACATCTCATGCCGAACATCGCCAATGCGGCTGCGATCCGCTGCCTGATGCAGGGAATGTCAGTGCTTGTGGGCAGCGCACAGCCAGCCTTCGGGTCTGCGCGACGCGAAGCGATAGCGCAGATTGCGACTGCGCTGGCCGCGCTCGGCATAACGAATGAAGATGGCGCGCTGAGACCAGGGAGCCCATTCGCGCTGCGCATTGCGGCGCTTGATGAGGTCGACTTGAAGTCATTCCCGATCGAGCACTCGTTCCTGTCCGTTGCCGACGACCGCAACATCGTTGAACGGCTGCTCGTGGATGACGCGACATTTTGCTATTGTCCCGATCTTGCGGGACATGCGCCCGAGACGGGTCCATGGGCGCGCCAAATGACGCGTGATCAGCTCCCGCTGGGCCGGTCGGGTGCGGTCGAGCGGCTGAAGGCCAGAATTGCAGAAATCGTTCGGCTATGCTCTTGGCTCAAGGCCGGTGCTCATGCCGATTCGGCGGAGCATGGGATCATCGAAAGCTACAGACTAGGTCCTGGCCGTGCAGCGGCCGCGGTCGAATGCGCCAGGGGGCGCCTCTATCACGCGGTTGAGCTGGATCCTCAGGGCCAGATATCCCGCTTCGAATTTCTTGCGCCCACGGAATGGAATTTCCATCGGCGCGGACCGCTTGTCCGGAGCCTGCAGGGCGCGGTGCTGACGGCGCGACGACATCAGGATGCGGTTCGTGCGGTGATTGCATCGCTCGACCCCTGCGTCGGCTTCACACTCAATTTTCGCGAAGTTGGCGATGCATGAAATGGCGCTTTGTCTGGGCATCATCGAAATCGTCGAGCAGGAGTTGCGTTACCGATCGTTTTCGCAGGTGCGGAGCGTCTGCCTGGAGATCGGGGCGCTGAGCCATGTCGCGCCCGAAGCGGTCATGTTTTGCTTTGCAGCCGTTGCAGCGCGGACCGTTGCCGACGGCGCGGTGCTTAAAATCGTCGAACTCCCCGGCCTGGCCTGGTGCATGACCTGTTCGAACAGCGTCGAAATTGCACGGCGAGGTGAGTGCTGTTCTTGCTGCGGCAGCTATCAGTTGCAGGTAACCGCGGGCGAACAGATGCGAGTGAAAGAGCTGGAGATCGATTGATGTGTACCGTATGCGGCTGCAGCGAACAGGCGTCCTTAACCGGACACACCGAAGCGCATGATGCGCAAGGCAAGGGGTGTTACCGTCCTCATGTGCAGGACGATTGCGATCGCCATCATGTCCATCCGCATGGTGACCAAGGCCTGCAGCATTCATATCAGGCTCGCCACGGTCATAATCACCACGATCGTCCTGGCCATCTGCAGGATCATGGTAGGCAGGCGTTTCTGAGCTGCGGCGCCGGCCCCGCTGCCTTGAAGGTCGCGGGCATGAGCAGCGACCGGGTCATTCAGGTCGGGCGCGATATCCTTGGCAAGAACAATAGGATCGCGGCGGACAACCGCGCGCGCTTCGTGGCCGATGGCCTGCTCGTGTTTAATCTTGTGTCCAGTCCCGGTGCAGGCAAAACGTCGCTGCTTGTCCGCGCCGTGTCCGAGCTCAGGCGCAGCCGCCCGATCGGGGTCATCGAAGGCGACCAGCAGACCTCGAACGATGCCGAACGCATTCGGGCGGTCGGCGTGCCAGCTATTCAAATCAATACCGGCAAGGGTTGCCATCTCGATGCTGCAATGATTGGCGAGGCTTATCGCCGCTTGCCGCTGCTCACGCGAGGTATTCTCTTCATCGAGAACGTCGGTAATCTGGTCTGTCCCGCGGCCTTCGATCTTGGCGAGGCCTGCAAGATCGTGGTGCTATCGACTACCGAAGGTGAAGACAAGCCGCTCAAATATCCCGATATGTTTGCCGCTTCTTCGCTCATGCTGATCAACAAGATTGATCTGGCGTCAGTGCTTGAGTTCGAGTTGGGCAGGACCATCGAATATGCAAGACGCGTCAATCCAACGATCGAAGTGCTCGCGGTTTCGGCGCGTACCGGCCAGGGTTTTGGCGCGCTCTACGCCTGGATCGATAAACAGGCGGCGCATCAGCGGCACATCGTAGAGGACACAAGGTGATGAGCGCCGCCGCCGCTTGTGGCGACCGAAAACGGCTGCGCGTGCGCGTGAGCGGGGCTGTGCAAGGGGTCGGCTTTCGTCCCTACGTCTATGGCCTCGCCACGCGGTACGGATTGGCGGGATTTGTCATCAATGGCCCCGATGGCGTCACGATCGAGGTCGAGGGTGACCGTGCATCGGAGTTTGCCGCCGCTTTGCCGCTCGAGGCACCTCCACTGGCGCGCATTGACCACATCTGCGTTCAGGAGACCGCGGCGCTCGCGGTGAAAGACTTTTCGATCGGCACGAGCGAAGGTGGCAGGTTGTCAACCCGGATCGTCGCCGATGCCGCGACCTGCCAGCAATGCCTCGGTGAGTTGTTCGATCCAGAAAGTCGCCATTACCTCTATCCCTTCATCAGTTGCTCGCATTGCGGCCCGCGCTATACCATCGCCGAACGGCTTCCGTACGATCGCCGCAACACGGTCATGGAGGCTTTTAGGCTTTGTGCCGCCTGCGTGGCTGAGTATGTCGATCCGGCGAGCCGCAGGTTCCATGCGGAGGCGATCGTGTGTCCGACATGCGGCCCTCGGCTCAGCCATGGGATCAACGCCATTGTCGCGGCGATCGCCGGCGGTCAAATCGTGGCGATAAAGGGGCTGGGCGGGTACCAGCTGCTTTGCGACGCGCGCAACCAGGGCGCCGTGCAGCGCTTGCGCAGCAGAAAGCAGCGCCTTGAGAAGCCGTTTGCGGTCATGGTGGGTTCCATAGAGCGGGTCAATGAGATCGCGGACGCGAGTGCGTCCGAGCTTGCGCTACTCGAATCCGTAGCTCGCCCCGTCGTCCTTCTACCCACGCGCAATCATCTAGCGCCCGGCATAGCTCCTGGCTTATCTCGTGTGGGTGTCATGCTGCCTGTAGCCCCGCTGCATCACCTCATCTTTCATGCGTTTCGCGCGACAGGAGCATGGTTTGAGGGGCCGGGCCCCGTCATCGTCGCGACCAGTGCCAATCTTTGCGGCGAACCGCTATTGATCGACAACACGCAGGCGCTGCGGCGGCTCGAGGGGATCGCCGACCTTGTCGTGACCCATGATCGCGAGATCCTAACGCGTGCCGACGACTCCGTGGTGTCGGTGGTGGCGGGCCGGCCCCAATTCATTCGTCGCGCCCGTGGCTATGTTCCCGAACCGATCCGGCTTGCGAGGTCCGTGCCGCCCGTGCTCGCCGTCGGCGGCGCGCTGAAATCGACTGTCACCATCACGCGGGACAACGAAGCGTTCGTGTCCCAGCATATTGGCGATCTCGATACGGCCGAAGGCATCTGTGTGTTCGAGGAGACGATCCGGCACCTCACATCGACCCTTGACGTGGAGCCTGTCGTCATCGCCCATGATCTGCATCCCAATATGGCGTCTACCCGGTTTGCGGAAGCAAGCGGCCGCGCGCGGGTCGCTGTCCAGCATCACCACGCACACGCTGCCGCCGTCATCGCTGAGCATGGCCATGCGGGACCTGCGCTTGCGGTGGTGCTCGACGGCCATGGCTTTGGCTCCGACGGCGGCAACTGGGGTGGTGAGCTCTTGTTGTGCGAAGGGACGAGGTGTCGACGCATCGGGCATTTCGCGCCCCTGCAAATGCCTGGCGGAGATCGTGTAGCCCGCGAGCCGTGGCGCATGGCGAGCGCAATATTGCAGTTGCTCGGCCGGGGAAACGAAATCGGGCCCCGCTTTGCAGCGCAACGGCAGGCTGAGCGCATGCAGGCATTGCTTGATCAGCCGGGCGGGGCCACCACGACCAGCGCGGGCCGGTTGTTCGATGCAGCGGCGGCGCTGCTGGGGATTGCGAGTGTGCAAAGCTATGAGGGCGAAGCCGCGATGAAGCTCGAGGCGCTGGTGCGGCGGACTGCGATTTTTGATGCCGGCTGGACGATCGATGGCGGCGTGCTGTCGCTTCGTCCGCTGTTTGCACGCTTGATTGCAGACAAGATTGACGCAGCGGACGGAGCCGGGCTGTTTCATGGCACCTTCGCCGCCGCCTGCATTGACTGGGTCACGCGCTCTGCGCGAACGACCGGGGTCAATACCGTCGTTCTAAGCGGCGGCTGCTTCCTGAACGTGGTGCTGGCGGATGAAATCCAGCGCGGTTGCAGCAGCGGCGGTCTCATCCCGCTGATGCCACGGCAGGTGCCACCCAATGATGGTGGCTTGAGCCTCGGCCAGGCCTGGATTGCCGCTCTGCAGATTGCCGAACAGTCGTCAGCCCTGGAAGGAACAGCCTGATATGTGTCTTTCGGTCCCGGCAAAGATCGCGAAAATTCTTCCCCACGACATGGCGATCGTGTCCATCGACGGCGTCAGCCTGGAAGTATCGATCGCTCTCATCGACGAACTCGACGTCGGCGACTGCGTCCTTGTCCATGTCGGCCATGCGCTGGCCAAGATCGACCCCATAGAAGCCAAGCGCACCATGGAGCTCCTGCAAGAGCTAGGCAGCGCAGGGCTGGAGCTCCGATCATGAAATATGCCGACGAATTTCGCGACAAGACCATCGCGCAGGGGCTGGCGCGTGCGATTGGCGCCGAGGCCGGTCCACAGAGGGCCTATCGGTTCATGGAATTCTGCGGCGGACACACGCATGCGATCTCCCGCTACGGCCTGGAGGATTTGCTGCCCGCCAACGTCCGCATGATCCACGGGCCGGGTTGTCCCGTCTGCGTTCTGCCCGCGAGCCGGATCGACATGGCGATCCGGCTCGTCGAGCGGCCGGAGGTCACTCTGTGCGTCTACGGCGACCTGATGCGCGCGCCTGGGTCGCAAGGCCAGTCCCTGTTGCGAGCCAAAGCGCTCGGCGCTGACGTTCGGATGGTCTACTCGACGCTCGACGCTATCCGGCTCGCCGAACAGGTGCCGAGCCGGGAGGTGGTCTTCTTTGCCATCGGATTTGAGACCACGACGCCCCCGACAGCGGTGATGATCCGGATTGCCGAGAAGAAGAAGCTGAAGGGCCTCAGCGTGTTCTGCAACCACGTGCTTACACCGTCTGCGATGCACAGCATTCTCGAGAACCCGAAGATCCGCAATATCGGCGGGGTCGCAATTGACGGCTTCGTCGGCCCTGCACATGTCAGCACCATCATCGGTACGCGGCCTTACGAGCCTCTGGCGGAACAATTCGGCAAGCCGATCGTGATCGCGGGATTTGAACCGCTCGACGTCATGCTGGCGATCCTGATGCTGGTGCGGCAGGTGAACGAAGGCCGTTACGAGGTGGAGAACCAATACAGCCGCGCTGTGACGCGCGAAGGCAATCGGCGTGCCAAGGACGAGGTCTTGCAGGTATTCGAACTGCGGGAGCAGTTCGAATGGCGTGGGCTTGGACTCGTACCCAACAGCGGACTGAAGCTGAAGGGGGCTTACGCGCGATTTGACGCCGAGGCGCGTTTTGCGATGCACGAGCTACGTGTAGCCGACAATCCGGCGTGCGAGTGCTGCGCGATCCTGCGCGGCGCCAAGCGGCCGGTTGACTGCAAGCTGTTTGGAACCGTCTGCACGCCGGAAACTCCCATCGGGTCCTGCATGGTCTCATCGGAAGGTGCTTGTGCCGCGTATTGGACATATGGCCGAGTTCGCGATGATGGCGTGAGGCGGACGTCATGAGCGTAAAGGCCTATCCACGCAAACTCGACCTCGAGAACGGACGCGTTGATCTTTCCCACGGATCCGGGGGCCGTGCCATGGCACAGCTGATCTCGGGCCTTTTTCACCAGGCCTTCGGCAATGAATGGCTCGCCCGTTGCAATGATCAGTCGGCGTTTGACGTTACGACAGGCAGGATGGTGATGACGACCGATAGCTATGTGGTTTCGCCGCTGTTCTTTCCCGGTGGCAATATCGGGTCACTCGCCGTGCACGGCACGATCAATGATGTCGTCATGGCCGGCGCGCGTCCACTCTATCTATCGGCCAGCTTCATCATCGAGGAGGGGTTCCGGTTTTCGGATCTGAAGACGATAGCGGATTCGATGGGCGCAGCGGCGCGCGGCGCCGGCGTTTACATCATCACGGGGGACACCAAGGTCGTCGAGCGCGGCAAGGCGGATGGTCTGTTCATCTCCACGACCGGGATCGGGGTTCTGGCCGATGGGCTCGATCTCTCCGCCGACAAAGCAAGGGTCGGGGACCGTGTCCTGGTGTCCGGTAGCCTCGGCGATCATGGGGTGGCGATCATGTCAACGCGCCACAACGTCGCCTTTCAAATCGAGATCGTCTCGGATTCCGCAGCGCTGCATAACCTTGTAGCCGTCATGGTCGCGGCCGGTGGCCGCGGCATCCGGGTGATGCGTGACCCCACGCGCGGCGGTCTTGCCGCCTCCCTCAACGAGATTGCGCATCAATCTGGGCTCGGGTTCCGTCTGCAGGAAGCGGCCATTCCAGTGAAGCCCGCGGTTGCGGCCACTTGCGAACTTCTTGGACTTGATCCGATCCATGTCGCTAATGAGGGCAAGCTCGTTGCGATCGTCGCGCCCGATTTGGCCGATGCCGTGCTTGCAGCCATGAAGGCGCATCCGCTCGGATGTGATGCGGCTGATATTGGCGAGGCCGTAGCTGACGATCACAAATTCGTACAGATGGCGACCAGTTTCGGCGGCGGACGAATTGTCGATTGGTTGTCGGGCGAACAATTGCCCCGGATCTGTTGAACACGTCACGCTCGGTTGCGGCGGGCATGAAGGCGTCATGCATGCGCCTCTTCCGAGTTTTGGGAGACCAAATTTGAGATCCATGGTCATTAGCCATCAGCACCGAGAAACGGGCCTTAAATTTGCGGCCAGTCCTGCTCAACTGGCGGGCTGCGATGTTCACTCGTCAAGAAATTCGGCAAGGCCTGGTTTTTCGTTGTTAGTTTTTCCACGATCCGAGAACCCAATCCGAAACGATTTATTGCCATCGCGCAGTTCGCGGTAGCTCAACCCACGCAAAGTCGTTGCTCCCACTCGCCGCTCCAAGGCTGAAGGGAGGCGTGGGCCGCTCCTATGAGACTCTTTACAAGGCTTCGACTTGCATCGTGCCGCTTGATTTTGGGCCTACTGTGCACAAGAGCAGCCTTGAGATCAGAGCGCGATCTCCGCTCCTGAATCTAGGTGGCTCAGGAGAACGGACTGACCACCAAGGTTCCATGCAGTCATTGACCTCGCGTACAGCCAACGCGTGATTCGCAGGCAATGAGATGAGGATACGTTCGCCCAGCGCGGAAGGCCCCTTTGTCATCGCCGCGGAAGGTAATTCTGTAGACGTTATCAAGACGTCCCACCGTTCCATTATATTCCCTTTCGTTCAGCAGCGGGCTGCCATTGCGGTCGAGAGCCTGTTCGCTTCGGCCGCGGAGGGAACGATGGTCAAGCTCAGAGTGGTCATTCAATCCACCCAGTATCTGTTTGTTTGAAATCCTGCGCCGCCGGTCAAAGATCGCTGAAATCCTGCGCCATTTGCGCGCCTGCGTCGCAATATCGCTGTGCTCTTCCGATTAGAAAAGCTCTCCAGGCAGGGAGTTTTCAAATGAAGGTCGGAGTTCCCAAGGAAATCAAGGCGGACGAATATCGCGTGGGCCTTACCCCTGGAGCTGTTCGCGAATACGTGGCCGCCGGCCACCAGGTGATGATCGAGACCAATGCTGGCGCAGGCATTGGTGCAACCGACGACGATTACCGCAAAGCCGGCGCAACGATTCTAACTTCGGCAGTTGAGGTATTCGCATCGAGCGAGATGATCGTAAAGGTTAAGGAGCCTCAGCCATCCGAATGGAGCCAGCTGCGGGAGAGCCAGATCCTCTTCACTTATCTGCATCTGGCCCCGGATCCGGAGCAGGCCAAGGGGCTCCTAAAATCCGGGTGCACAGCGATCGCCTATGAGACCGTAACTGATGCGCATGGTGGTCTTCCACTGCTGGCACCGATGAGCGAGGTCGCGGGTAGACTTGCGATCGAAGCGGCGGGTAGCGCCCTGAAGCGGAGTGCAGGCGGACGAGGGCTGTTGATCGGTGGGGTGCCCGGTGTTCAGCCGGCCCGGATCGTGGTGATTGGAGGTGGCGTCGTTGGTACGCACGCGGCGCGCATGGCGATCGGTTTGGGCGCAGAGGTCACCATCGTCGACCGCTCGATACCCCGGCTCCGCGAGCTGGATGAGCTATTTGAAGGGCGCGTTCGGACCAGGTTCTCGACCATCGGCTCGGTGGAGGAGGAGGTATTTGCGGCCGATGTGGTGATTGGTGCGGTGCTCGTTCCAGGTGCGAGCGCGCCGAAGCTAGTCCGGCGGGGCATGCTGGGCTCGATGCGTAAGAGGGCGGTGATCGTGGACGTCGCTATCGATCAGGGCGGCTGCTTTGAGACATCGCACCCAACGACTCACGCAGATCCAACTTACGAAGTGGATGGCGTCATTCATTATTGCGTGGCCAATATGCCCGGCGCCGTGCCGCTGACCTCGAGCGAGGCACTGAACAACGCCACGCTGCCGTTTGGTCTGGCTCTGGCCAACAAGGGTTTTTCCGCCGTGCTCGAAAATCCGCACCTGCGCGCGGGCCTCAATGTCCATCGGGGCCGGCTAACCTACAAGGCCGTGGCCGAGAGCCTCGGGCTCCCGTTCTCACCGATCGAACAGGCTGCGGCCTGATCCCAGATTCCCTTACGGGGCGTTTTCTCCCAGACTTGGGCCACCCTTCGGGGTGGCTTTTTTTCGGTTCTATCAATCCGCTAAACGCTGTTATCTGTTTGGAACGTGGAGCGAAGCCGGGACCACCCGACGATCGCGCTTGGATTTCAGTCGTCCTCGTGATGCGAAAAAATGTAGTTTTCGCCCGCCACAGGGCGCCTGAATGCAGGTTTGCCGGCGGGGTTTGAACATAGCGTGCAGCGGCCCACCCAGAGAGCCCGTGGTCATCGGCGTGACTTTATCTGGCGCGATCGCCGCGAGCGTTTCTGGCCGTGCTGTGGATACGCGCCGAATCCGCTGCCGGTGAGCAGAGCCAATATGATGGGCCAGGCGACCTGATTGTAGCCGCGTCACCGCAGCCATCGGAAGGATGGCGCCCTGGGGCTGCGAACGCCTTCACCTGGTCGGCTGACCGCCGTCAGATCGACGATGCGCTCAAACCATGGCATCGAGATCAAGCTACTGTGATGCTGATTGTAGGATTTGCGACACGCCGTCGAGGCGGCGCCATGCGCTATGGAAAATAGCCGAGACAAATCAAGCCTAGGCTCTTTGGCACAAGACTTGAACGCAAGAAACCGTCCCGCACCTTCTGCTTATGGAATCGCAGTGATGGCCTACAAGATAATCGCGTCCCAGTGCACCGTCTGCGGTGCGTGTGAGTTTGAATGCCCCAACGCCGCGATCAGCCTGAAGAACGACATCTATGTGATCAATCCGACCAAGTGCACCCAATGTGAGGGGCATTTTGACGCGCCGCAATGCGCCGTCGTTTGCCCCGTGCCCGAGACCTGCGTGCCGGCATAAGGAGTAGCTGATGAGTGGGACTCCGGCGCGAAGCATGATGACGACACTACCGACGGCGTCCGTCTTTTGGATCCGACGCCTGATTCTCGCGCTCGCCGGCCCCGAGTTGGCCGTGACTTGCGCGATCAGCCCGGAGAGGGCGGGCCGGAACTGGCTGGAGTCGTCCTTGCGCGAGCGGAGTGGGCAATGGTAGCTGTACAAGAGACGGTCGAGCGCGTCCGGCGCATCGACGTCGACCAGTATCGTTATGGATTTGAGACGCTGATCGAGTCCGACAAGGCCCCGAAAGGCCTGTCGGAAGACACCGTCCGCTTCATCTCGGCAAAGAAGAATGAACCGGCCTGGATGCTGGAATGGCGTCTGGAGGCGTATCGCCGCTGGCTGACCATGACCGAGCCGACCTGGGCGCGCGTCAACTACCCGAAGATCGACTATCAGGATCTTTATTATTACTCGGCGCCGAAGCCGAAGAAGACGCTGTCCTCGATTGACGAGATTGATCCGGAAATCCTCAAGACCTATGAGAAGCTCGGCATCCCGCTCCGCGAAGTCGCCGTTCTCGAGGGCGTCGAGCCGCCGCCGGGCGGACCGCCGTCGGCCAATCGCAAGATCGCGGTCGATGCCGTGTTCGATTCGGTGTCGGTCGCGACCACCTTCCAGAAGGAGCTGAAGGCGGCCGGCGTGATCTTCATGCCGATCTCGGAGGCGATCCGCGAGCATCCCGAGCTGGTGCAGAAATATCTCGGCACCGTGGTGCCGACCTCGGACAATTACTTTGCGACGCTCAACTCGGCAATGTTCTCCGACGGCTCGTTCGTCTACGTGCCGCCGGGCGTGCGCTGCCCGATGGAGCTGTCGACCTATTTCCGCATCAACGAGCGCAACACCGGCCAGTTCGAGCGCACGCTGATCATCGCCGACAAGGGCTCCTACGTCTCCTATCTCGAAGGCTGCACCGCGCCGCAGCGCGACGAGAACCAGCTGCACGCCGCGGTGGTCGAGCTCGTCACGCTCGATGACGCCGAGATCAAATATTCGACGGTGCAGAACTGGTACCCCGGCAATTCCGAGGGCAAGGGCGGCATCTACAATTTCGTCACCAAGCGTGGCGATTGCCGCGGCCGGAATTCCAAGATCTCCTGGACCCAGGTCGAGACCGGTTCGGCGATCACCTGGAAGTACCCGAGCTGCATCCTGCGCGGCGACAATTCGAGCGGCGAGTTCTACTCGATCGCGATCTCGAACGGCTTCCAGCAGGTCGATAGCGGCACCAAGATGATCCACCTCGGCAAGAACACGTCGAGCCGGATCATCTCCAAGGGCATCGCCGCCGGCAAGTCGCAGAACACCTATCGCGGCCTCGTCAGCGCGCATCGCAAGGCGACCGGTGCGCGCAACTACACCGCCTGCGACTCGCTCCTGATCGGCGACAAATGCGGCGCGCACACCGTGCCCTATGTCGAGGCCAAGAATTCCTCGGCGACGTTCGAGCATGAGGCGACCACGTCGAAGATTTCCGAGGACGTGCTGTTCTACTGCGTGCACAGAGGCTTAAGCGAGCAGCAGGCCATCGGCCTCGTCGTCAACGGCTTCGCGAAGGATGTTCTGCAAAAACTGCCGATGGAGTTCGCGGTGGAAGCACAGAAGTTGATTTCGATCTCGCTCGATGGATCTGTCGGTTAGCTAAACGTCCCGCGAGCCCTCCCGAATACGGCTCGCGTTCCGAATGACGCAATTCAAGGGATCAGATCAAAATGGCGCTACTCGAAGTCCGAGATTTGCATGTTGGTGTCGAGGACCGCGAAATTCTTCGCGGCCTGGATCTTGCGATCAATGCGGGTGAGGTGCACGCGATCATGGGGCCGAACGGCTCCGGCAAATCGACGCTCTCCCACGTCATCGCCGGCAAGCCGGGCTATGAGGTGACCGGCGGACAAATCCTGTTCAGGGGCGAGAACCTCCTGGAGATGGAGGCCAATGAGCGCGCCGCCAAGGGCGTGTTCCTGGCGTTCCAGTATCCGGTCGAGATCCCCGGCGTGACCACCACGAACTTCCTGCGCACGGCGCTGAACACCCAGCGCAAGGCGCGCGCCCAACAGGAATTCTCCACCCCCGAATTTCTGAAGAAAGTCCGCGAGGTCGCCAAGTCGCTCAACATCTCGCAGGACATGCTCAAGCGCGGCGTCAATGTCGGATTTTCCGGCGGCGAGAAGAAGCGCAACGAGATTTTGCAGATGGCGCTGTTCGAGCCGAGTCTGTGCATCCTGGACGAGATAGATTCCGGCCTCGACATCGACGCGCTGCGGATTGCCGCCGACGGCGTCAACGCGCTGCGCTCGCCGGAGCGCGCGATGGTCGTCATCACCCACTACCAGCGGCTGCTCAACTACATCGTGCCCGATGTCGTGCACGTGATGTCGAAGGGCCGGGTGGTGAAGAGCGGCTGTAAAGAACTCGCGCTGGAGCTCGAGGCTTGTGGCTACGCCCAATTCGAGGACGCGGCCTGACGGCTCAAGGAATTTCCTGATGAAGCAGGTTTTAGCCAAAGCCGGCGCCGGACGCCCAATGGGCAATGTCTTCGCCAAGGCGCACGGACGGCTGCCCGGCACAGGCCCTATCGCCCATATCCGTGCAAGGGCATTCGAGGCCTATGAGCGTGCCGGCCTTCCGCATCGGCGTATGGAGGCTTGGAAATACACCGATCTGCGCGCCCTGATCGGCGAGGTACTGCCACTCGCTCCGCGACCGGACGCAGCTGCGCTGCTGCGCGCACAGGCGTCGGCCAAACAAGCGGTTGCCGATCAGGCGGTCAAACTCGTTTTGGTGGATGGCATATTCGCGCCCGAGCTATCCGACGTCGGCAGGATGGAGAATGGGGTCGATGTGCGGTCGCTGCGAGAGGTTCTGGAGAACTCGGCCAATAGCGCGATAGCCGGTCTGGTGCTGTCGACGGCGACTGATGCGGTGATCTCGCTCAATGCCGCAATGGCGACCGATGGCCTCGTGATAACGATCGCTAAGGGCCATGCGGTGAAGCGTCCGATTCAGATCGTTCACGTTGCAACCGGATTGTCGGTGTCCAACTTTACGCGGTCCTATCTGCAGCTCGATGAAGGGGCGCATGCGGCTGTGGTGGAAACGTTCGTTTCGGCCGACGGCGCGAGCGGCTATCAAACCAACGATGCGACAATCGTCCTGGTTGGTGACGAGGCGAGCCTTTCGCACGTCCGGGTGGCAGCTGATGCGGCTGACGCCGTGAACATCTCGTCGGGGATCATCGCAGTCGGCGCCAGGGCGAAGCTCAATCTCTTCAACATGACCTGCAGCGGTTCCATCAATCGCTATCAGGGATTCGTCACGCTGGCCGGCGAGGGATCCAAGCTCTCGGCGAACGGGGTCAATCTTCTCAGGGAAAAGCAGCACGCCGATACAACGATCGTAGTCGACCACGCCGTACCACATTGCATCAGTCGGGAGACGTTCCGCGCGGTCGTCGATGATTGCGGCCGCTCGGTGTTCCAGGGCCGAATCGTCGTTCGTCCCGCCGCGCAGAAGACGCACGCCACGCTGACGACACGCGCGCTGCTTCTGTCCGACCAGGCCGAAGCGGACAATAAGCCAGAACTTGAAATCTTGACTGACGATGTGACCTGCGGCCACGGATCGACAACAGGTGCGCTGGATGGCACTCTCGTTTTCTATCTGCGCGCTCGGGGTCTATCCGAGAAGGATGCGCAGGAACTGCTCATAAAGGCGTTCCTTGGCGAGTCGATTGAGGAGATCGCCGCCGAGAATCTACGCGATTTTGTGACCGTTCAAGCTGAACACTGGCTGCAGGCGCGGCGATGAGCGAGCATCCCGCGATTAGCAATGGTCGTTACGAGGTCAACCGTCTGCGTACGGACTTTCCTGCGCTGGCCATGACGGTGTACGGCAAGCCGCTCGTTTACCTCGATAACGCTGCATCCGCGCAAAAGCCGAAGGCGGTGCTTGATCGTATGATGCAGGTGTATTCCAGCGAGTATGCCAACGTACATCGTGGTTTGCACTACCTCGCTAACGCGGCGACCGAGGCGTATGAAGGTGCCCGTACCAAGGTGGCACGGTTTGTGAACGCAGATCTAAACGAGGAGATCGTCTTTACCCGCAGCGCCACGGAGGCCATCAATCTGGTCGCCCAGACCTTTGGCCGTGAACGCATCACCCCGGGTGATGAGATCGTTCTGTCTATTATGGAGCACCACTCCAATATCGTGCCGTGGCATTTTCTAAGGGAACGGCTCGGCGCAGTCATCAAATGGGCGCCAGTGGATGATGACGGCAACTTTCTGCTCGATGCATTTGAGCGGCTCCTGACCCCGCGCACCAAGATGGTTGCGATCACCCAGATGTCGAACGTGCTAGGTACCGTCCTGCCGGTGAAAGACGTCGTGAGGATCGCACATGCACGTGGTATCCCGGTGCTGGTCGACGGCTCGCAAGGATGTGTCCATCTGACCGTCGACGTCTGCGACATCGATTGCGATTTCTATGTGATGACAGGCCACAAGCTCTATGGTCCGACCGGGATCGGCGTGCTTTACGGCAAGTCTGAACATCTGGCATCGATGCCGCCCTTCAACGGTGGCGGCGAGATGATCCGTCAGGTCTCGCGTGCCGGCGTCATCTATGGTGGTCCGCCGCACCGGTTCGAGGCGGGTACGCCGCCGATCGCCGAGGCGATCGGTTTGGGGGCGGCTGTGGATTACATCAATTCAATAGGCAAGGAGCGGATTCGCAAGCACGAGAACGCGCTGCTCGCTTACGCGCAGGAGAAGCTGGGGGACATCAACTCCGTGCGCATGATCGGGACGACGGCCGAGAAGGGGCCAGTCATCTCCTTTGATATGAAAGGCGTGCATGCCCATGATATTGCCACCGTCATCGACCGTGCCGGAGTAGCGGTTCGGGCGGGGAGCCATTGTGCGATGCCGCTGCTCGAGCGCTTCGGCGTGCTGGCGACGTGCCGCGCATCTTTCGGACTTTACAACACATGTGAAGAGATTGATACGCTCGTGCGGGCGCTCATCAAGGCGCGGCAGCTGTTCTCGTGAGCCGGCGAGCTTGCCACGTCTAAGTGGCTAGGCCAGGTTGTACTGACCTCGGGATGATGATGAGGTCATGCCCATGGGGCGTCATCGTCATCGCAGAGGTAAGTCTCTGGCAGAGGTCAGTCTCTGTAGGTCTCGGCAAACATAGATGGCATTGGCAAGCCCGCAGTCGGCCGGCCTGGCGGGTGGTTTTCCTCATTACGGGCTGCTCTCCCGCCAGCGTGATCGCGAAGTACAGCAAACGGCAGCCCGCAGGCCGTAAATCGTGCGGTGCAATTTCACGTATAGCCAGCCCTTGTTCCATTTCGAACAGGACCAAACGAAGGGGTCTCCGGGCAAAGCGCGATGTCGCGTTAGCAACAATACCCAGTCCCGGACAACGAAATGCGCTAATCGATTTCAATCATTCGGCTTTTTGTGCTCACGCCGCACTGGCATGCTCGTTGCAAAAGTCTTGGTCAGGAAGTCGCTCTCCTAGCAGCTAACCCTTGAAGGACATCAGCATGAGTCTCGCCACGACCCAGAGCATCGCAGAAATCAGGGCTCGCAACAAAGAGCTGATTGAGGAGGTGCTGAAGGTCTATCCGGAAAAGACCGCGAAACGGCGCGCCAAGCACCTCAACGTTCACCAAGCCGGCAAGTCCGACTGCGGGGTCAAGTCCAACATCAAATCCATACCCGGAGTGATGACCATCAGAGGCTGCGCCTATGCAGGGTCCAAGGGGGTGGTCTGGGGACCGATCAAGGACATGGTCCATATCAGCCATGGCCCGGTTGGCTGCGGTCAGTATTCGTGGGGCTCGCGGCGCAATTACTACGTCGGCACGACGGGCATCGATAGTTTCGTGACCCTGCAATTCACCTCCGACTTCCAGGAGAAGGATATCGTATTTGGTGGCGACAAGAAGCTGGTCAAAGTCATTGACGAAATCCAGGAGCTCTTCCCACTCAACAACGGCATCACCATCCAGTCGGAATGCCCGATCGGACTGATCGGGGATGACATCGAGGCCGTGTCGAGAGCGAAATCCAAGGAATATGACGGCAAGACCATCGTGCCGGTCCGCTGTGAGGGCTTTCGCGGCGTGTCGCAGTCGCTCGGCCACCACATTGCCAATGATGCGGTGCGCGATTGGATTTTCGACAAGCTCGACCCCGAGAGCAAACCAAAGTTCGAGCCGACGCCGTACGATGTTGCGATCATCGGAGATTACAATATCGGCGGCGACGCCTGGTCATCGCGAATTCTGCTGGAGGAAATGGGACTGCGGGTGATTGCGCAGTGGTCCGGTGACGGTTCACTCGCCGAGCTCGAGGCAACGCCGAAGGCAAAGCTCAACATTCTGCATTGCTACCGTTCGATGAACTACATCTCGCGCCACATGGAAGAGAAGTTCGGTATCCCCTGGTGCGAGTATAACTTCTTCGGACCTTCAAAGATCGCAGAATCGCTGCGCAAGATCGCCGGCTATTTTGACGATAAGATTAAGGAAGGCGCCGAGCGGGTGATTGAAAAGTACCAGCCGCTGGTGAACGCCGTGATCGCAAAATATCGCCCTCGCCTGGAGGGCAAGACGGTGATGCTGTACGTCGGCGGACTTCGTCCGCGTCACGTGATCGGCGCATACGAGGACCTCGGGATGGAAGTCGTAGGCACCGGATACGAGTTCGGCCACAACGATGACTATCAGCGCACCGCCCAGCACTACGTAAAGGACAGCACGCTCATCTACGACGACGTCAATGGCTATGAGTTCGAACGCTTCGTCGAAAAGCTCCAGCCCGACCTGGTCGGCTCGGGCATCAAGGAAAAATACGTCTTCCAAAAGATGGGTGTGCCATTCCGGCAAATGCATTCCTGGGACTATTCGGGCCCATATCACGGCTATGACGGCTTTGCGATTTTCGCGCGCGACATGGACATGGCTGTCAACTCGCCGGTCTGGAAGAAGACGAAGGCGCCCTGGAAAGAAGCGCCGAAAGCCAGGCTCTTGGCTGCGGAATAAGCTACTAATCTCGCTCTCTGCGGAGAGCTCTGGCGATGCCAATTTCGATAGTGAAGGATCTTAACTATGGCGCAGAGTGCAGAACAGGTGCTCGATCATCTCGAACTGTTCCGTGGTCCAGAATACCAGCAGATGCTGGCCACCAAGAAAATATTCGAGAATCCCCGCGATCCCGCTGAGGTCGAACGTATCAAGGAATGGACGAAGACACCGGAATACCGCGAGAAGAATTTTGCGCGGGAGGCGCTGGCGATAAATCCGGCCAAGGCCTGCCAGCCGCTTGGCGCCGTATTCGCCTCAGTTGGCTTTGAGGGCACGCTGCCATTCGTCCACGGCTCGCAAGGCTGCGTGGCCTATTACCGCAGCCATCTGTCGCGGCACTTCAAGGAGCCGAGCTCCTGCGTCTCTTCGTCGATGACGGAAGACGCTGCCGTATTTGGCGGCCTGAACAACATGATCGACGGGCTCGCCAACAGCTACAACATGTACAAACCCAAGATGATCGCCGTCTCCACGACCTGCATGGCAGAGGTGATCGGTGATGACCTCAACGCTTTCATCAAGACGTCGAAGGAGAAAGGCTCTGTTCCGGCGGAGTTCGACGTGCCGTTTGCGCATACACCAGCGTTCGTCGGCAGCCACGTCACCGGCTATGACAACGCGCTCAAGGGCATTCTGGAGCATTTTTGGGACGGCAAGGCCGGAACAACGCCAAAGCTAGAGCGCAGGCCAAACGAGGCAATCAACATCATTGGCGGGTTCGATGGCTACACCGTCGGAAACCTCCGCGAGATTAAGCGCATCTTGGCGTTGATGGGCATCCAACACACCATACTGGCCGATAATTCTGAAGTCTTCGATACCCCGACAGATGGCGAGTTCCGCATGTATGACGGCGGCACCACGCTGGAAGACGCGGCCAACGCGGTTCACGCCAAGGCGACAATCTCCATGCAGCAGTGGTGTACGGAAAAAACGCTGCCGTTTGTATCTGAGCATGGTCAGGACGTCGTGTCTTTCAACTACCCGGTGGGCGTATCCGCAACGGACGATTTTCTCTTGGCGCTATCACGCATCAGCGGCAAGGAGATCCCGGAGCAACTCGCGCGAGAGCGTGGCCGCTTGGTTGATGCCATCGCTGACTCCAGCGCGCATATCCATGGCAAGAGGTTCGCGATCTATGGCGATCCAGATCTCTGCTATGGGTTAGCTGCCTTTTTGCTCGAACTTGGCGCCGAGCCGACCCATGTGCTGTCGACCAACGGCAATAAGGCGTGGCAGGAAAAAATGCGGGCGCTGTTTGCCAGCTCACCGTTCGGGCAGACCTGCCAGTCCTATCCGGGCCGGGACCTCTGGCACATGCGCTCGCTCTTGTTCACCGAGCCGGTCGATCTTCTGATTGGCAACACCTATGGCAAGTATCTCGAGCGTGACACTGGAACGCCACTGATCCGCATCGGCTTTCCAGTGTTTGATCGGCATCACCATCACCGCTCCCCTGTATGGGGCTATCAGGGCGGCCTGAATGTGCTGGTGAAGATCCTCGACAAGATATTCGACGAAATCGACAAGAAAACCAACGTTCTTGGCAAAACCGACTACAGCTTCGACATCATTCGTTGATGACGAACGGTGCGCGTGCCATCGCCGAAAAAAAACTCGACGATGGCACAGGCGCACGATGGGTGACCTTGCAATTGGCTTCGGCTGAGAGGAAAAACGGATGAATTCGCTAGCGGCCACGGTCCAGAATATTTTCAACGAGCCGGGCTGCGCCAAGAATGGCAGTAAGTCGGAGGCTGAGCGCAAGAAGGGCTGCACTAAGCAGCTGCAGCCGGGCAGTGCTGCGGGCGGTTGTGCCTTCGATGGTGCCAAGATTGCGCTGCAGCCGTTTACCGACGTCGCTCACCTGGTGCATGGCCCGATCGCGTGTGAAGGCAACTCCTGGGACAATCGCGGCGCGGCGTCTTCCGGCTCGAATCTGTGGCGCACCGCATTCACAACCGATATGAACGAAACCGATATCGTGTTTGGAGGCGAGAAGCGACTTTGTAAAGCGATCAAGGAAATCGTGGACAAGTGCGACCCGCCCGCCATCTTCGTCTATCAGACCTGCATCCCGGCGATGATCGGTGACGACATCGACGCCGTCTGTAAGGCGGCATCCAAAAGGTTCGGCAAGCCGGTGATCCCGATCAACTCCCCGGGGTTCGTTGGTTCCAAGAACCTCGGTAACAAGCTCGCCGGCGAGGCCTTGCTCGACCATGTGATCGGAACGCGGGAGCCGGACTGCACCACGCCGTACGATATCAACCTGATCGGAGAATACAATCTCTCGGGAGAGCTCTGGCAAGTGAAGCCATTGTTAGATGAGCTCGGAATCCGGATTCTCTCCTGCATCTCGGGCGATGGCAAATATGGCGAAGTCGCTTCATCTCATCGCGCGCGGGCGGCGATGTTGGTGTGCTCAAAGGCCATGATCAACGTCGCACGCAAGATGGAGGAACGCTTCGGGATCCCGTTCTTCGAAGGGTCGTTCTACGGTATCCAGGATTCAAGCGATTCGCTGCGGCAGATCGCCCGCTTGTTGGTTGAACGCGGCGCGCCGAAAGAGCTGCTCGGGCGCACCGAGGCGGTGATCGCGCGCGAGGAAGCGTGGGCCTGGGCTGCGATCGAGCCGTACCAGCCACGTTTGAAAGGCAAGAAGGCATTGTTGATTACCGGCGGCGTCAAGTCGTGGTCGGTCGTTGCTGCACTGCAGGAAGCCGGGCTCGAATTAGTCGGAACCAGTGTGAAGAAGTCGACAAGGGAGGACAGGCAGCGCATCAGGGAACTTATGGGGCAAGATGCCCACATGGTCGAGGATATGACGCCGCGGGAAATGTACAAGATGTTGAAGGACGCAAAGGCGGACATCATGCTATCGGGCGGCAAATCGCAGTTCGTCGCGCTGAAAGCGGCGATGCCCTGGCTCGATATCAACCAGGAGCGTTGCCACGCCTATATGGGCTATGTCGGCATGGTCAAACTGGTCGAGGAGATCGATAAGTCGCTTTCCAATCCGATGTGGGAACAGCTACGTCGACCGGCGCCATGGGAGGCCTTGGCCAGGGCGAAGGTGAAGATGCAATCGCCGGTGGCCGGGATCGTCCGCGATCCGGCGCTCGCCGAAACGGCGCGGCGGGCGAGGAAGATCTGCTTCTGTAACAAGGTCGATCTCGGCACGATCGAGGATGCGATTTACGCGCATGGTCTGAGGAGCGTCGAGGCAGTCAGAGAGCACACTAATGCGGTCGGTGGCTGCTGCAAGAGACGTATCGAGGGGATCTTGGTGTCCTCGCCATCTGCCATGCTACAGGCCGCAGAATAGGGAGGTGTCATGGCCATCGTCACGGCGCCGACAAAAGCCTGCGCGGTCAACCCGCTGAAGATGAGCCAGCCGATCGGCGGCGCATTCGCCTTCATGGGGCTGCGTGAGGCGATGCCGCTTCTGCACGGCTCGCAAGGATGCACTTCCTTCGGGCTCACGCTCTTTGTGCGGCATTTCAAAGAGGCCGTACCGCTGCAGACCACCGCGATGAGCGAGGTCTCGACCGTGCTCGGCGGCCATGAGAATCTTGAGCAGGCGATACTGAATATCTACAACCGCGCCAAGCCAAAGATCATCGGAATCTGCTCGACCGGTGTCACCGAGACCAATGGTGACGATGTGGATGCCTACCTCAAGCTCATCCGGGACAAGCATCCGCAACTCGCGAAACTGGCGCTGGTCCATGTCTCGACGCCCGATTTCAAGGGTGCGTTCCAGGACGGCTGGGAGAAGGCTGTCGCGCGCATTGTGGAGTTGCTGGTGGAACGGCCCCACGTCAATGGCCTTCGCGATCCCTCGCGAGTGAATGTTCTTCCAGGATGTCACCTCACGCCGGGTGATCTTGACGAACTCCGTGTCATTCTGGAGGATTTTGGGTTGCGGCCGTCCTTCCTGCCTGATCTGGCGGGATCGCTCGATGGGCATATCCCCGATGAGTTTACGCCAACGACCATCGGCGGCATCGGCGTCGACGAAATTGCGAGCATGGGCCGCGCCGGGTGGACGATAGCAATCGGCGCGCAGATGCGACGAGCGGCAGAGGTCATGCAGGCCAAGACCGGCGTGCCATTTCGCCTCTTCGAGCGGCTGTGCGGCCTCGGTCCGAATGACGAATTCATGACTTTTTTGACCGAGATCAGCGGTCGGCCCGTACCATTGAAGTATCGGCGCCAGCGCGGCCAGCTCACCGATGCGATGCTGGACGCGCACTTCCATATTGGCGGTCGCAGACTCGCGATCGCCGCTGAGCCGGATCTCTTATTGGATCTCTCCAGTATGCTGCACGACATGGGTGCGCAGGTGTGCGCGGCCGTAACGACCACGCAGTCGCAGGTGATCGGGCGGATCAAAACCAAGCAGGTGCTAATTGGCGATCTTGAGGATCTGGAAGAGCTTGCCAGAACCAAGCATTGCGACTTGCTGATCACGCATTCGCACGGCAGGCAAGCGGCGGCTCGGCTGAAAATTCCGTTCTATCGTGCGGGCTTTCCGATGTTCGATCGACTTGGCGCAGGGCACCAATTATCCATCGGTTATCGTGGTACGCGCGATCTGATCTTCGACATCGCCAATCTCGTGATCGCGGACCGCGAGGAGAACCATCAGCCTACTCCCGATAGATGGCGGGCTGCGGCCGCACTGCCACTGAGATCCGGGCACCGCAGCTCCGTCGGCGCAGCCGAGAGGTCGATTGCATGAAGGTCGCATTCGCAACTCAAGACCTAAGGCGCGTCGATGCCCATTTTGGTTGGGCAAGGAATATCGCTATCTACGATGTCGCGCCAAGCGGGCACGTGTTTCTCAAAGCGGTTGAGTTTGAGGGTGATCTCAAGGAAGACGGCAACGACGACAAGTTGGCGCCGAAGATCGAGGCGATTAAGGATTGCGCAATCCTTTACGTCGCCGCTATCGGCGGTGCCGGTGCTGCGCGGGTGGTCGCCAACAAGATCCACCCTATCAAGGTGAACAAGCCAGAAGACATCCTTGTGCTGCTCGAAAAGCTCGAGCGCGTCCTGAAGGGAACGCCACCTCCCTGGCTACGCAAGGTCATGGCGAGGGACCAACGGCGCACTTTCGAGTTCGACGAATGAGATAATATGACCGGAAAAATAGAGCAGGGCAGCGCCGCCGATTTGCCGTTCCTCAAGGAACTGGTCAAGATTTGTCGCGCCGAGGATACCAACGGCACCTGGGAGGCCAAGAGCGATCTCGACCTGCTCGAACCCTATATCCTGGACAAGGGGAAACGGCGCGCATTGCCGATTGTCGGCGATCCTGATCCCGATACGCTGTGGCGGCTGGAGCTGTTTTTCAATGCGGTCGCGGTCTCGATCGAACGGGTCACCGGCGTGATGATCCAGCCGATCCTGAAGCTGCATCATGAAGGCTTTGGCCGCATGGTGCTGATCGGAGGCCGGTTGATCGCCGTGAACAAGCAACTGCGCGATGTGCATCGCTTCGGCTTCGATAACCTCGCAAAGCTCGCGCAGGAGGGTGACAAATATGTCAGGGACGGAATCAACCTGATCCGAAAATTCCCAGACGTGGCGAATTACTGAGGGCACTCATGAGCAATCGTGAAACACTGAAGGCAGAACTAAAGAAGCTGTCGGCCAAAGCGCTAGAAGCCAAAATGGATCTGCATGATCTTTCGGAAGAATTGCCCATCAACTGGACCTCGATCATGGCTGTGGCGCAGAAGGCGCACGATGCCTTTGCCGAGCTCGAGCGCAAGAGCCATGATTTGAAGTCGCTGGAAAATACCTAGAAAAGGCCCTACTCATGTCATTTGCAACGCGCGATGGCCGCGACTGGACGCCAAACTATCTGATCTCAATCGATGCCAAGAAGTGCATCGGCTGTGGGCGCTGTTTCAAGGTGTGCGGCCGGGATGTCATGACGTTGAAAGGAATCAACGAGGAAGGCGAACTTGTCGACCTCGGCGATGACGAGGACGATGAGATCGAAAAGAAGATCATGGTTCTGAATGATCAGGGCGCCTGCATCGGCTGCGGCGCGTGCGCCAGGGTTTGTCCGGCCAACTGCCAGACTCACGTTTCAGCCACAGCTGAAGCTGCCTGACCGACCGGCCGGGGTTCCTCTCGCGGCAGACGCGAAATGTGGGAGAGCATTGGCCCGTTGTTGATCACGTGAACCCGCAACCGAGATTTTGCCCGCGCGCTCTGATGGCCTCGTTTGTCAAGATGGAGTGAGCGGAGACATTGCGGCGAATCCTGCTTGATCGAAGGCAAGCACATAGCACGGCACCGTCAAGTTAACGGATTAGAGCGGCCGGGGGGAGACGACCGGCATGAAGACCACCCGGGACCCTCTTTATCACCGCCATCGTTTCCCACCGGAAGTGATCAGCGATGCCGTTTGGTTGTATTTCCGGTTTCCCTCGAGCAATGGTCGAGGAAATGCTGGCAGCGCGTGGCATTGGCGTGATCTATGAAACGGTGCGCCAGTGGGGACGGAAATTCGCTAGGCGTTCTCCGGTCGGATACGCCAGCGCGCTCCCGCTCGCGGTGACAAATGGCATCTGGACGAAGTCGTTATCTCGATCGCGGGCGAACAACATTGGCTCTGGCGCGCTGTCGACCAGAATGGCTTCGTTCTCGACGTCTTGATCCAGCGCCTAAGAGCGAGCGGATCATGAAGCGTTTCAAATCGTCCCATCAGGCTCAACATTTTCTGTCAGTTCACGATCAGGTCGCGAACCTTTTCCACATCCCCTGTCCCGGAGCCGTTACTGCCGACTTCCGTAGCGCTTCGCGCGAGCGAGCCTTTGCGATTTGGCGCGCGAGATCTCCACGACAAGCGCTATCGCCGAATCTCGAACCTTTGAGAAGCGCCTTCTTCAGCCGGGCGGTCGCGAAGCCGGAGTCCTGGGCCTATAGGCACCCCGTTCCTAGTCATGCTGCGCGCCCCCTTCGCGGCGAAGCGCTCAAGCCCGCCGGATAAGGGACTGCCTGGCTCTGCCAACCCCGTTCCACTTGACTCGCCCCCGCAAGGAACCGGGTTTGCGCTCGTCGTGTTACGGACCAAGCGGATCCGGATTCAGCTTCAGGAATCTATCATCTAACTTGACGTCGAAGCGTTGGGCGTCTTGCCGTCGGGAAAGTTCTCGGCCGCATGCGCCATCCAACACAGCGAGATGTCGGAGAGGCGGGCTTCGTTTTCCGGATAGCTACCGCCGACATCGGAGTGGCTTCCGGCGAACCACACCTGCTGCGGCCTATCCGATGCTTGAAATATCGCGCAAGGGCTGCCCCGAACATTCAGCGCGAGAGCTGGCCTTTGTCGGGCACTTGCTGCGCCGGTTGTAGGCGTTGAGACTCAATGCCAGAAACCTGACACTACGCGCCGCTACAAAGTGCCTGCTGAGCCTGCGAATTCACTTCGGCACGCGATTTGCTCTGTTCACGGCATCATCACCAATCGCAGTGCGATGGTCTTTGGGACGGACACGGCGCGCGTCGCTGTTCGCGTCTGGTCCGTTCCGACGGCTTGCTCTGGCAAGGACTTGGCGCTCGGTTGTGGACCGAGAAAATGCAGGGAAGCGTTGGATGCGATCTAGAGTTCTTCTTTGGGAGCCACAACAATTGCGCTCGTCGCGAGCGGTGCAACCAAAGCGGCAGACCTTGAGCCAAGAGTGAAACTACCGCCCGTGGTGGGGGACTGGTCCGGAGGCTACAATGGCGGAGACGTCGGTGGCGGGGACGGTCGAACCTCCTTCACCAATCCCTACGGTCAGTCGATCTATGGCGATGCCGACAGGTTCGATGTCACCTGGCGGCACAACCCGCACCTGTCGTCGGCTAGGTTCCGCATTTCTGCCTCGGCGCAGCACTGGCGCGCCTGGAATTGCGATGCGCCTTCCCCGCGCTGTTCGTGCGGCTGGAGGACCGGCGTGACCATCGCGGGCGTGCATATTCCCGCCGAGAGCAACGTACTGGTCGGCCTGCCGGGGACGTCGTTCGATCCGCGCCATTTCGACGACCCGGAAATCTTCGACATCGGGCACGAGCAAAAGCCGCACTTGGCGTTCTCCTACGGGCCGCACTACTGCATCGGCGTGGCGCAGACCAGGCTGGAACTCAAGGTGGTGTTGGGATCGATCTTCCGGCGCTTTCCCGCGCTGCGCCTGGCCGTGGCGCCCGAAGAACTGAAAGTTGCGCAAGCAAATCATCACTGGCGGGTTCGGGGAGTTTCCGGTGCTCTGGTGAAGCGCGGACGCCGGCGGGGATCGCGGCCTTCTCCGCAATTTGCCGGCGCACCTGGCGCGCGCCGGTCAGGTCAGTCAGCCAACAGGTAACCAAGATGGACGTTCGAGAAACCACGGCAGCATGCCGGGACGCCTTCGCCGAACTGGCGTCGCCAGCGCGCATCCACGACCCGTATCCGTTCATGCGGTGGTTGCGCGAGCACGATCCGGTGCATCGCGCGGCATCGGGCCTCTTTTTGTTGAGCCGCCACGCCGACATCTACTGGGCGCTCCAGGCCACGGGCGATGCGCTTCGGGGACCGACGCCGGGCGAACTGGCGCGCTATTTCCCGCGTGTGGCGACCAGCCTGTCGCTCAATCTGCTGGCGTCCACGCTAGCGATGAAGGATCCACCGACGCATACGCGTCTGCGCCGGCTGATCTCGCGCGATTTCACCATGCGCCAGATCGACAACCTGCGGCCGAGCATCGCGCGCATCGTCGCAGCGCGCCTGGACGGCATGGCGCCCGCGCTGGAGCGCGGGGAGGCGGTGGACCTGCATCGGGAATTCGCGCTGGCCTTGCCCATGTTGGTCTTCGCCGAACTGTTCGGCATGCCCCCGGACGACATGTTCGGGCTCGCCGCCGGCATCGGCGCCATTCTGGAAGGCCTGCGCCCGCACGCCAGCGATCCCCAACTCGCCGCGGCGGACGCGGCCAGCGCCAGGGTGCTGGCCTACTTCGGCGACCTCATACCGCGCAAGCGCACCGACCCCCGCCACGACATCGTGTCGATGCTGGTCGGCGCACACGACGACGATGCCAACACGCTCTCAGATGCGGAGTTGATCGGCATGCTGTGGGGCATGCTGCTGGGCGGCTTCGCCACCACTGCTGCGGCCATCGACCATGCGGTCCTGGCGATGCTGGCGTATCCCGAACAGCGGCCCTGGCTGCAGGGAGACGCCGTGGGGGTGAAGGCATTCGTCGAAGAAGTCCTGCGCTGCGTTGCGCCCGTTATGTTCAGCTCCATTCCGCGTATCGCCCAGCGCGACATCGAACTGGGCGGCGCGGTGATCCCGAAGAACGCGGACGTGCGCGTGCTGGTCGCCGCTGGCAATCGCGACCCGGACGCCTTCGCCGATCCCGACCGGTTCGATCCCGCGCGGTTCTACGGCACCAGTCCTGGCATGTCGACCGACGGAAAGATCATGCTGAGCTTCGGCCACGGCATCCACTTCTGCCTCGGTGCGCAACTGGCCCGGGTGCAGTTGGCCGAGAGCCTGCCGCGAATCCAGGCGCG
This sequence comes from Bradyrhizobium sp. B120, assembly GCF_049075665.1. Lineage (NCBI taxonomy): Bacteria > Pseudomonadati > Pseudomonadota > Alphaproteobacteria > Hyphomicrobiales > Nitrobacteraceae > Bradyrhizobium > Bradyrhizobium sp. B120. The sequence continues at coordinate 1,857,353 of NZ_CP185242.1, forward strand.
CTTCCCCACGCTGGCATTGGCCGAGCAGCCGACCCGGGAGCCGTCCGCGTTCCTTAGGACGCTCCGCGCGCTGCCGGTGCGGCTGCATGCGCAGGGGGGCTGAGATGCGCGTCGTGGTCGACCAGGATCTGTGCGGAACCACCGGGCAGTGCGTGCTGACGCTGCCGGGCACCTTTCGCCAGCGCGAACCGGACGGCGTGGCCGAAGTGTGCGTGGCGACGGTCCCGCAGGCGCTGCACGCCGCCGTGCGGCTCGCGGCCAGCCAGTGCCCGGTCGCCGCCATTCGGGTCATCGAAAGCGACGCTGGCGATGACGAGCGCGCCAGCGCCGACCCTGGACCTTCTCCGGCGGAGGCCGCGCGGCATGCCGCGAACGACCAACGCAATCCAGGAGGACACGATGGGACGGTTTGAAGGCAAGGTGGCCGTGGTGACCGGCGCCGGCGCCGGCATCGGCAAGGCATGCGCCCTCGCCATCGCGCGCGAGGGCGGCAGAGTGGTGGTGGCCGACATTGATGGCTCGGCGGCCATGGCCTGCGCCGCGCAGATCGCGGCCGAAGCGGGCCACGCGCTGGCCCTGGCCATGGACATCGCCGATGCGCAGGCGGTGGCAGCGCTGTTCGAGACGGCGGAGCGGCAACTCGGTGGGGTCGACCTGCTGGTGAACAACGCGAGCGCCATGCATCTGACCCCGCGCGACCGCGCGATCCTCGACCTGGACCTGGCGGTCTGGGACCAGACCATGGCGACCAATCTGCGCGGCACGCTGCTCTGCTGCCGGCAGGCCATCCCACGGATGATCGGCCGCGGCGGTGGCGCGATCGTCAACATGTCGTCGTGCCAGGGGCTTAGCGCTGACACCGCGCACACGTCCTACGCCGCGTCGAAGGCGGCGATGAACATGCTGTCGGCTTCGCTCGCGACCCAGTACGGTCATGCGCAGATCCGCTGCAACGCGGTTGCGCCGGGTCTCATCATGACCGAGCGTCTCCTCGTCAAGCTGGACGAGGGTATGCAACGGCATCTGCGCCGGCACCAGCTCCTGCCGCGCGTCGGCCGCCCCGAGGACGTGGCCGCGCTGGTGGCGTTCCTGCTCTCCGACGATGCTGCGTTCATCACCGGCCAGGTCGTGTGCATCGACGGCGGCATGCTGGCGCACGTGCCGACGTACGCCGACGGTGGCAACAGCCGCGCCGCGCGGCCTGCCGGCGACACCGCCGAAGCGGCCGCGGCGCCGCGCTCCTGATGGACATGCTGCTCAACCCGCTGGACCGTCGGCACCGGCTGCGGGACGACATCCCGGTCCTGCCCGGCGCTTTCCCCCTGGTCGGGCATCTTCCCGCCATCGCCTGCGACCTGCCGCGCCTGCTGCGGCGCGCGGAACGGACGCTGGGCAGCTACTTCTGGCTGAATTTCGGCCCTGCCGGACACCAGATGACCTGCATGGATCCGGATGCGTTCGCATTGCTCCGGCACAAGGACGTGTCCTCGGCGCTGATCGAAGAGATCGCGCCCGAATTGCTTGGCGGAACGTTGGTCGCCCAGGACGGCGGCGCGCACCGGCAGGCGCGCAATGCGATCAAGGCGGCGTTCCTGCCCAAGGGGCTGACCGAGGCCGGCATCGGCGACCTGTTCGCGCCCGTCATCCGGGCGCGGGTGCAGGCGTGGCGCGACCGCGGCGACGTAACCATCCTGCGCGAAACCGGCGACCTGACGCTCACGCTCATCTTCAGCCTCATGGGAATCCCCGCGCAGGACCTGCCGAGATGGCATCGCAAGTACCGGCAACTGCTGCAGTTGATCGTCGCGCCACGGGTCGACCTGCCCGGACTGCCCTTGCGGCGCGGCCGCGCCGCCCGCGACTGGATCGACGCGCAGTTGCGCCAGTTCGTCCGCGACGCGCGCGCGCATGCCGCGCGCACCGGGTTGATCACCGACATGGTGAGCGCCTTCGATCGCAGCGACGATGCGCTCTCCGATGACGTCCTGATCGCCAATATACGCTTGCTGCTGCTTGGCGGTCACGACACCACCGCCTCGACGATGGCCTGGATGGTGATCGAGCTGGCGCGGCAGCCTGCGCTGTGGGACGCCCTGGTCGAGGAGGCGCAACGCGTCGGCACGGTGCCGACCCGGCACGCGGACCTGGCGCAGTGTCCAGTCGCCGAGGCGCTGTTCCGCGAGACACTGCGCATGCACCCGCCGACCACGCTCCTGCCGCGTCGCGCGCTGCAGGAATTGCAACTCGGCCAACGGCGCATTCCCGCAGGCACGCATCTGTGCATTCCGCTGCTGCATTTCTCGACCTCGGCGCTGCTGCACGAGGCGCCTGATCAGTTCCGCCTGGCGAGGTGGCTGCAACGCACGGAGCCGATCCGGCCGGTGGACATGCTGCAGTTCGGTACCGGCCCACACGTCTGCATCGGCTATCACTTGGCATGGCTGGAACTGGTGCAGTTCTGCATTGCCTTGGCGCTGACCATGCACAAGGCCGGGCTGCGGCCGCGGTTGCTGAGCGGCGTCGAAAAAGGCCGGCGCTATTACCCGACCGCACATCCGTCCATGACAATCCGCATCGGATTCTCATGAGCTGGCATCGCATGCCCCGTGTGGCGAGCCAGCGGCGCCGGCGACGCGCGGCATTGCTGCACTCGGCGCGCGCGCTCGGTGCGACACCGGCAACACCGCGGCGGCTCGCCGCTCGCCGTGGCCGTCTCCTGTCAGGTACAAGGACATGAACAACATGCAGACCGGTTCCACGCTACACGACGACCGAACTGGCGTTTCCGCGCACGGCGGATTGGGCGCGCAGGCGCGAGGCGCATCCGGCAGGCTGCTGCCGGAGACCTGGATGCAGGACGGCGCAAAGCGGGTCGAACAGGCGCTGGCGCGTCTTCTCTGTGCCGAAGACGACGGTGAGACCGAGCTGATGGCGGCGATGCGCTACGCCACCTTGCATGGCGGGAAGCGCACCCGCGCCTTGCTCTGTCTGGCTGCCGGCGCACTGGCCGACACGCCGGCGCACATGCTCGACGACGTCGGCGCCGCCATCGAGATGATGCACGCCTGTACCCTGGTCCACGACGACCTGCCCGCGATGGACGACGACGTGCTTCGCCGCGGCCTTCCGACCGTGCACGTCAAGTTCGGCGAAGCCACTGCGATCCTGGTCGGCGATGCGCTGCAGGCGCACGCCTTCCTGACCCTGGCGAGCCTGGATGCGCCGGGCGACGACCGTATCGCGCTCGTGCGCGAACTGGCGCAGGCGGTGTCAGCCGAGGGTGCCGCAGGCGGGCAGGCCATGGATCTGTCGCTGGTTGGAAAGCACGTCGAGCTGGACAGGATCGTGGCGATGCACCGGATGAAGAGCGGAGCGCTAGTGCGCGCGTCCGTTCGCATGGGCGCGCTATGCGCCATCGCGGAGGATGCCACGCACGCTGCGCTGTACTGTGCGCTCGATCGCTACAGCGCCTGTTTCGGCCTGGCGTTGCAGGTGGTCGACGACATTCTCGACACGACAGCGGATATCGCGACGCTGGGCAAGACCCCCGGCAAGGACGCGGCGGCGCAGAAGCCGACCTGCGTGTCGATCATGGGGCTGCAGGCAGCGCGCCAGTTCGTGTCGGATCTGTTGCGCGACGCCGGGGAGGCCATCGCCCCGCTGGGGCCGCGTGCGGAACGGTTGGCGCAGATCCTGCAGCGGGCCAACGCGTATCTGTTCAAGCACGCGCCATGCGCATGAGCGCGCCCGTCCGCATGGAGTTGCCCCTGTGCCGCTGCGATCGGCCGGCGGCAGCGGTGCATGCTGCACTGTGTCCGAGTCCGCGGCGCCGATCGCAGCGGTTGCCCAGCACGGCCGCGGCGCACGCGGCGCGCTGCGCGCAAGCCTATGCGGCGGACCGGCGCCAGCATCGGGGCGTGTCGCCGCGCCGGAGCAGGGCGGCCGTCCGGCGCTGTCCATGCGCCGGGCCGCGACGGGCCTGTGGCGACGTGCGCGGCGTCTGCCCGATCCTGGTTCTCGTCAACCGTCTGCAGAAAGAACATCCCGCGTGAACGCGCTGTCCGAACAGATCCTTTCCGAATTGCGCCACCTGCTGAGCGAGATGAGCGATGGCGGCAGCGTCGGTCCGTCCGTCTACGACACGGCGCGAGCTCTGCAATTCCACGGCAACGTCACCGGTCGGCGGGACGCATACGCGTGGCTCATCGCGCAGCAACAGGCCGATGGCGGATGGGGAAGCGCGGACTTCCCGCTGTTCCGCCATGCGCCCACGTGGGCGGCGTTGCTGGCATTGCAGCGTGCCGATCCTCTTCCCGGCGCTGCCGACGCAGTCCAGGCTGCAACCCGGTTCCTCCAGCGCCAGCCCGATCCGTACGCGCACGCGGTGCCGGAAGACGCGCCGATCGGCGCGGAGCTGATCCTGCCGCAGTTTTGCGGCGAGGCCGCATCCTTGCTGGGCGGCGTGGCGTTTCCGCGCCACCCGGCGCTGTTGCCGTTGCGGCAAGCGTGCCTGGTCAGGCTGGGGGCGGTGGCGACGTTGCCGAGCGGCCATCCGTTGCTGCACTCCTGGGAAGCCTGGGGGACGTCGCCGACCACCGCATGCCCGGATGACGACGGCAGCATCGGCATCAGTCCGGCGGCCACCGCCGCGTGGCGTGCGCAGGCCGTGACGCAGGGGAGCGCGCCGCAGGTCGGGCGCGCCGACGCGTATCTAAAGGCGGCATCGCGGGCGACGCGCAGCGGCATCGAAGGTGTCGTTCCCAACGTCTGGCCGATCAATGTGTTCGAGCCATGCTGGTCGCTGTACACCCTGCATCTGGCCGGGCTGTTCGCGCATCCCGCACTCGCCGAGGCGGTACGCGTGATCGTCGCGCAGCTCGACGCCCGCCTGGGCGTGCGCGGTCTGGGCCCGGCCTTGCCCTTCGCGGCCGATGCGGACGACACCGCCGTTGCGTTGTGCGTCCTGCGCCTTGCAGGCCGCGACCCGGCGGTCGATGCGTTGCGCCATTTCGAAATCGGCGAGCTGTTCGTCACCTTCCCCGGCGAACGTAATGCCTCGGTGTCGACCAACATCCATGCCCTGCATGCGTTGCGACTGTTGGGAAAGCCCGCCGCCGGCACCAGCGCCTACGTCGAGGCCAATCGCAACCCGCACGGTCTATGGGACAACGAAAAATGGCACGTTTCGTGGCTGTATCCCACCGCGCATGCGGTCGCTGCGCTGGCGCAAGGCAAGCCCCAGTGGCGCGACGAGCGCGCGCTGGCGGCGCTGCTGCAGGCGCAGCGTGACGACGGCGGCTGGGGCGCCGGTCGCGCGTCCACATTCGAGGAAACCGCCTATGCGCTGTTCGCGTTGCACGTGATGGACGGGAGCGAAGAGCCGACAGGGCGCCGGCGCATCGCGCAGGCGGTGGCGCGTGCGCTGGAGTGGATGCTCGCCCGCCATGCGGCGCATGCATTGCCGCAGACGCCGCTGTGGATCGGCAAGGAACTGTATTGCCCCACCCGGGTCGTGCGCGTGGCCGAACTCGCCGGGTTGTGGCTGGCGCTTCGTTGGCGGCGGCGCGTCCTGGCCAAGGGAGCGGGAGCGGCGCCATGATCCAGACCGAACGCGCGCTGCAGCAGGTGCTGGAGTGGGGGCGTTCCCTGACCGGGTTCGCCGACGAGCATGCCGTGGAAGCGGTCAGGGGCGGCCAGTACATCCTGCAGCGCATCCACCCGAGCCTGCGCGACACCAGCGCCCGCACCGGCCGCGATCCGCAGGACGAAACGCTGATCGTGGCGTTCTATCGCGAACTGGCGCTGCTGTTCTGGCTCGACGATTGCAACGACCTTGGCCTGATCGCGCCTGAGCAGCTCGCCGCGGTGGAGCAGGCGCTGGGGCAGGGCGTGCCGTGCGCGCTCCCCGGATTCGAGGGCTGCGCTGTGCTGCGCGCTTCGTTGGCCGCGCTCGCCTACGATCGTCGCGACTATGCTCAGCTTCTCGACGATACCCGGTGCTACTGCGCGGCGCTGCGCGCCGGACACGCGCAGGCGGCAGGGGCGGAACGCTGGTCCTACGCCGAGTACCTGCACAACGGCATCGATTCGATCGCCTACGCGAACGTGTTCTGTTGCCTGTCGTTGCTGTGGGGGCTGGAGATGGCGACCTTGCGCGCGCGTCCGGCGTTTCGCCAGGTCCTGCGGCTCATCTCTGCGATAGGGCGCCTGCAGAACGATCTGCATGGACGCGACAAGGACAGGTCGGCCGGCGAGGGCGACAACGCGGCGATCCTGCTGCTGCAGCGCTATCCGGCTATGCCTGTGGTGGAGTTCCTCAACGACGAGCTGGCCGGCCATACGCGCATGCTGCACCGGGTGATGGCGGACGAACGCTTTCCCGCACCGTGGGGACCGTTGATCGAGGCCATGGCGGCCATCCGCGCGCAGTACTACCAGACCTCGACCAGCCGCTACCGCAGCGACGCTGCGGGGGGAGGCCAGCGTGCGTCGGTCTGAACGCGCGGGAGGCGGCGGCGTGCGCGCTGCCGTCGGTTCGATCCGACGCAACGCCGTCGCCCGATGCGGCGGATGGAGCGAGCATGAGCGACACCGCCCTGAGCCGGCGCAAGGACGACCATCTGGACCTCGTGCTGGATCGGCGAACGGCGCAGGCCACGGTCGCCGCCGGTTGGGAGTACATCCGGTTCGAACACTGCGCATCGCCCGAGTTGGACCTGACGCAGATCGACCTGCGCGCCTCGCTGCTGGGCAAGACCATGCGCGCGCCGCTGCTGATCAGCTCCATGACCGGCGGCATGCCACGCGCCGAGGCCATCAACCGGCATCTGAGCGAGGCAGCGCAAGCCTTGGGGATCGCCATGTGCGTCGGTTCGCAGCGCGTGGGCCTGCAATCCCGCAATTCCCAGGGGCTGACGCGCGCGCTGCGCCGCCTGGCTCCAGACATTCCCTTGCTGGCCAATATCGGTGCCACACAACTTCGCGAGGTCGACGGCCTGGACCTAGCGCGCCGGGCGGTGGATGCGGCTGGAGTCCGATGGACTCATCGTCCATCTCAATCCGCTGCAGGAACTGTCGCACCCGCGGGTTCAGCCCGAAATAGCTCACCAGCTTCTGCGGGCTGTTGAACCGGGTGATGTCGCCGATCGCCGCCATGATCCCTTCGGCAACCGCCAAATTCACGCCGGTGATCGTCATCAATCTGTTGACCGCGGAATCCTCGATTGCGTCCTGCCGGATCTCTCGGTCGAGCAGGGCCAGATCTTCCGCAAGCCGATCAAGCTCACGCTCGTGCCGATCGACGGCTGCCCGCTCATCATCGGGCAACTGTTGAGCGGCTAACCACGCCCGGCCGCGGGCGTTGAAAAGATCGGCATGCGGGCACTTCGGAATCAGGTGCGCGTGCACGATCGAATGCACCTCGTTCTTGAGCCGCATGCGATGCCGCACGACCTGGTAGCGCCGCGCCACCAGCCTGCGCCTGCGTTCGGTCTCCGCGTCCGGCGTCCAGATCTGCGGCAGATACCCGGCCGCCTGCAGACTGGCGAGCGTGCCGGCATCGATCTTGTCGGTCTTGACGTGAGCCTGGGCGATCGCCTTCACCTGCAGTGGATTGGCGATAATCACCCGCGCCACGAATGGCGCCAGAACCTCGCAGTACCGCCATGCTGTTGCCGGTCGCCTCAAGCACCACCTCATCACTAGCCGGCAGGGTCTTGCCAAACCCCTCCGGCGCAGTCCGCGTCATGTCAATGCGGCCCGCATGTCGGAGCTTGCCGTCCTCCCAAAACATCACCTCCCCGAAGGTTCGGTGGACGTCGATGCCGATCACACGTCGCATTCGCACCTCCTATGACACATGACGGGAGCCGCGGGCGACACGACAACTACGGAGTCGCGCTCTCGGCGCAAGCGGGCGAGTCGCAGAGGCGGCCAGCTTCTAACTCGAGCTCTCGGCTCGTCGTGTGCATCGGCCTGCTCGCACTTCGTGCTCCCGGTGCCTCTGTCCCGATGGTCGCATCGTACGCCACGAGGTAGAACACCGCAGCGGAACGTTGGCCACCGAGACATCTCATACCGGTTACCAATCCGATCGAGCGCCTCAACGGCGAGATCAAGCGGAGGACCGAGATCGTCGTGCACGCGCCGCCGGTGTTCGATATACGGGTGCGTAAAGTAATGTGTCTGTTCGAACCTGCGGCGTGTCTCAATAGCGGGAGCGGTCTGATGAGAGGGCGGTGGTACAGAGCCTGAGCCGTCAAGCGGCCGGTTCCCTGATGGATCGACCGTCGGCAATATCACGCACTATCCGCCTACAGATTGCAGCTCAATGAACAGCGCGTGGATGTGAGGCGCGCGGATAGCCTGGTCGTCGTGTGGGAGTGCGGACAGATGCTTCGCGCCTGTGCGTCAGGTTATGGTCAGCTAGGCTGCATATCCTCGTCGGCAGAGCTTGCGCGGCACGAGCTCGACAGCGTGAAAATCTGCCGCTAGGAGAGCGATCTGATGTATGGCAGAATCGTTGGCTCATCCAGCCAGTCAACAGGTGCCGGCCAAGCCGATGAATCGGGAGAGACCGGAGATAGTCCTCGCATTTCGGAAACAGTTGCAAGCATCGCGTCAAGCGGGTCGTCGCCCGCGCCATATTCTCTCGCGTCCGATCCGCCCATTATAGAGATCGACCGATCTTCCTTCATGGAAGGACTGGAGAGATTTTTGGGCAGCGACATCAGGCACATCGCCAGTCACCCAGAAGAGTACTCGGACCGCGTGTCCGAGAAAGCTCGGCGCGCAGCAACAGTTGCTGGAAGCTACCTCCACACTTACGATGATCCAAGCAAGCCAGCAAAATTCTACAGCTATCAATTGGGTAACGAAACTGTCGGGCTTTTAAAGGCAGGTGGGCCGGCTCGAATCACGGGGGACAAGGGGGAACAGTTTCAGCGACAATTTGGACGCAACGATATCACGTCCGTGGTTGACCTTCGGGTTACTCATCCGTTGGTCGAGAACGCGGGCGATATTCTGTTGGAGCATCAACTGCGACAGGACGGCGACCGTCCCTTGGTCTTGTCACGTCCTGCCTTGGAGGGCATGGAACCCCGTCTGAACGAAATGGGTTTTGTCCACATCGGTCGTAATTATTGGGCGCTTGATCCTAACCAGCATCCCGAAGTGTGGACGAAGAACGAGAGCAACGAGTGGCAGCGAGTGGACAAACCTACGAAGTATCTTACTAAGGTCGAGGATAGTGACACCGGTTCTGAAGCAAGTGTCGAAAGTGCTGAAGCGAGTGAGGCCTCTTCAGGTGGTGATCCGTACGCCTTCTTGGCGGAAGAACTCGAACGATTGAACATGGAGTAGAACAGCGCAATAAAGAGACCTGGCAGGAAATAACGGCTGTTTCGTAAATGGACGCGGCGCCGCGAAGGTCCTGGCGTTAAACGAGGGGGCGTACGTTAGCAGCGTGCGACCCCATTCGCCTGCCCATCCTATTCAGAAAGTAATGATCTTCTGGCGCTTGCGGGGCCGTTCAGCTGGAATCGGTGCACGAAGATCGAGTACGAATGCCCGCCCCAATGCAACGGCGCGTCATGATATGAGCAGGTTGGGGGCGGCATGCGCTCAAGGAAGTTTTGTATCAAACTATATGCCAAGGTGGACGATCGCGACACAATTCGCAGCGTCATTTGGTCTATTTGGCGCGAGTGGAAAGGCTGTGGCGATCTGTGAGCAACCACTGCGTTTAGTTCAGTAAGGTGTCGGAAAAGTTGGCGCGCGAAAGCTGCAGCTACGCAAGTTCTGGAACTTCTACGGTTCTTGCATGTTTGATTGTCCCGCGAAATGAAGAACGTCCTGCAATAAACGAGCAATGGATGCAGTCAGACGCAATCTATGCGATTTGTGGCTTTAACGACATTCCAAGCCGCCGGGCCATGGGATTCCATCTTATAGTCGTCGATGCCGAGGGCAACCACCGGCCGTGGTCCATCGTTGTAGTGCGATGGGGTAAGAAGGTGTTTGGCTATGTCAATAAATGCCCGCACAACAGCGTCAATCTGGACTGGGAGCGGAACGAATTCCTGGATCCATACGGCGTCCGGCTGATGTGCGGCAAGCATGGATCGACCTTCGAACTCGGCACGGGGCAGTGCGTCGAAGGTCCATGTAGGGGTAGAGCGCTCACGCCGATCGCGTTGACAGTTCAGGATGGAGATATTTGTGTTGTCGGCGTGCGTCTTGTCGAAGACGATGTGTCCCCAAACGAATGAATCAGACCGGCCGATTTTCGTTGCGATTTTTCACGGGTTCCATCTTCTTCAGCCCGTCTTCGTACGAGATCTCGTCATAGGACAGCTCAAGATCGGACAGCTCGATATCGTTTGCCGCATCGAGCACGTAATCAAGCTTGCCGCCCGTATCGAGCTTCTTGATGTCGTCCTTGCTGACTCCGACCAGGTCCATCATCTCCTTCCAAACCGTAGATTCATCACACGGTAAGACGTGGAAGGTAACACCGCCGAGCTTGATTCGGTATTTCGCCAGCAAATCTATGTTGTTGCAGAATATGAAATAGCGGCCGTTCGGGCTTAAGGCGCCGTCAAGGACGGCTGCGACGTCAGCCAGATACGCGAAGGAATGCAGATAGCCGGCCAGCACGGGAATAGTGGGTTCTCCATCCTGCGCGATCGTCAAAACCTGCTCGATCGAATAGTCCGGCGGTCGTTTCTCATCTGCGACCTGGGTCTGGAATTTCAGTGCGACATCGCCGCGAAAGCCGAACCGGCCCGGCTTGGTGGTCCCGCCTTTGATCACGGCATTGAGCAGGCGGCCCTCCTTCTCAAGTCTGCCGAGTGCGGTGTTCTCGATTGCAGTCATTAAACTCGTCCTCGATCTAAGCTCCTCACCGACGCCTGGCCGGTGCGAGATGCAATGCAAATTGCTTGCCGTCGCATGCGCGGCGGCTTTCGGCGCAGTTGAGAGAAGAACAAGCGAAAGTTGCCTGCGATCGCCTCAAGCGGCCTTGTCAGAAGCCCGACACGAGTTCCAAAGCCAACAGGCGCGATCCGAAAAGGTAAGCATCATCAAGCGCCTGCTCGCTGGCACATGACTTGCCCATTGGCAGGCAGACCTGTAGCAGATGAGGGATAAGCCATGATTGACCTGACGGATCGCGCAGTGAATGCGATCAGGAGCGCAATTTCATCGTCCACGCACCCCGCAAGCGGCGTGCGCATTATAGTCGAGGCAGGCGGCTGCAACGGGTTCAAATATAGGCTCGGTCTGGCCGAGGTGGCGAAGCCTAACGACACAGTGATCGAGTGCGGCGGCGTGAAGGTGTTTGTCGATGACAAGAGCCATGAACATCTGGTCGGCACAACCATCGATTTTGTGATGGCGCTGGAGAGCCCAGGTTTCACCTTTCACAATCCGAACGCCACCTCAAGCTGCTCGTGCGGCAAATCATTCAGCTGATAAAGAGGAGAAATCAAAGCATGCTGGCCGAACCAGAACCAACTGAGGCAGTTGCCGGTCACGGCGACCGGCTGAGAGCTCCACATTCGCACCGTGATCGAGGGGATCCGCCCCAATCTGCAACGCGACGGCGGCGGCTGTCCGCTGATCGGGGGCGATGGCTGCATGGTCAGCTTGATCGGCGCCTGCGCGTTCTGTCAGCGTTTGAGAGGGCGCTGGAAGGCATTCAAGCGCGGCTGCTCGACAGGCTCGGCGAATTCGTCCGCGCGATCCCGGTTGCTGCGGCAGGTAAGGCGCGGGATTGAGCGGGGTTCGAGTGCCGATTTACCTCGACAACAATGCGACGACGCGGACCGATCCATCCGTCGTGCAAGCCATGTTGCCGTTCTTCACCGAGCAATTCGGCAACGCCTCCTCCGCCCATGCGTTTGGCGGCGAAGCCGCAGCCGCGCTGAAGCAGGCGCGGCGTAGCTTGCGGGGGCTGCTGGGGATTGCCTACGATCATGAAATCGCTTTCACCTCCGGTGGGACCGAGGCTATTAATGCCGCCATCCTCTCTGCGCTTGCGACCCAGGATGGTCGCGACGAGATCGTTACCACCTCGGTTGAGCATTCGGCTGTCCTTGCGCTGGTCGAACAACTGGCGACAAGAGGCGTCAAGACGCATATCGTACCGGTAGATTCCCGCGGCCGGCTTGACATCGAGGCGTTTCGCTGCGCGCTCGGGCCACGCACGGCGATTGCCTCCATTATGTGGGCCAACAACGAGACCGGCACGATTTTTCCTGTGGAGTTTCTCGCCGGCTTGACCCGTGAGGCGGGCGCGCTGTTTCACACCGATGCGGTCCAGGCCATGGGCAAGGTGCGCGTCGACCTAAAGGACAGTGCGATCGATATGCTGTCGCTGTCCGCGCACAAACTGCATGGACCCAAGGGAATCGGCGCGCTCTATCTGCGCAAAGGGACCAAGTTCCGGCCGCTGATCTGGGGCGGAGCACAGGAACGACGGCGCCGCGGCGGAACTGAGAATATTCCCGGCATCGTCGGTCTTGGAAAGGCTGCGGAGCTTGCGGTGGAGCGGCTCGAGCCGGAGCGTGTTCGTATTGGTGCGTTGCGCGACCGCCTGGAGCAGGGGATCTTGCACAATGGCGGGTGTGTTGCGCTTGGTGACGTCAGCAACCGGCTGGCGAACACGGCCAATATTGCCTTCGACCATCTCGATGGCGAAGCAATCGTCCATCATCTTGATCGTGCGGGCATTGCCGTGTCGCTCGGATCAGCCTGCAGCTCCGGCTCAATGGAGCCATCGCATGTTCTGCGCGCCATGCAGGTGCCGCCGTGGAGCTTGCGCGGCGCCGTGCGCTTTTCTCTGTCGCGTGAAACCTCCGTCGCGGAGGTCGATGAGGTCGTGTACGCACTGTCCGACATCATGGCTCGCCTGCGCGCCACCCCGCGGGAGTCTGCCGGTCTGCCCGGCTATGCGTCATAGTCGAGGGAGTTGAGCTTGTGAAAATCATGATCCGCCGCTCTCCGGATGCGGGCCTGTCGATCTACGTGCCGAAGAAGGATCTCGAAGAGCCGATCGTGGAATCCGAGTACGAGACGCTCTGGGGCGGCTGGATCAAAATAGCTAATGGTTGGGTGCTCGATTTGCCCGAGATGGCGAGCGACACACCATTGCCGATCACAATCAACGCCAAAAAACGGGGCGAGAACGGGGACGATCCGTGAAGGCGCCCCCGCAGATCGATTTTGTCAATGCGACCGATGCAGAGGCCATTCTCGCGGACGTCGCTGCCGGGCTGAGGGCCAACAGCGTTGTTCCCTATCTCGGGCCTGGTCTCGCCGAACTCTCCAGACCCGACGTGCCGACGACACCCGAGGCGTTAGCCGGCTTCTTCGCCAGCAAGATTGCGCTGCCGCGGCGGGCCAAAGGCAATGCGTGGGCGTCGGCGCAGCATATCGAGATCAGCAAACATCGTTCCACCGTGACGGCATTGATGGCGCATGCCTTCGCTCCGACGGTCGAGCCGACGCGGTTGCACCATCATCTTGCGTCTCTGTCGCTGCCCGTCATAGTCGACGCATGGTACGATGGCGCGATGCGCGCGGCGCTGGACAAGCGCGATGGATGGGGCGAAGTGCAGGGCATCACCCGCGTCGGCATCGGCGAAAGCCGTTGGTATCGCTTTTATGACTCGGTTGGCCAAGAGGTCGACAGTGTCGTGGCCGGCAGCTGGGCGACGGTGCTGTATAAGCCGCATGGCGGCGTACAGCCGGCCAAGAACTTCCTGATCTCTGACTCGGACTATGTCGAGGTGCTGACCGAAATCGATATCCAGACACCGATACCTGACATCATCAAGGAAAGGCGGAGCGGACAGAGATTTCTGTTCATCGGTTGTCGTTTCAACGATCAATTGTTGCGTAGCTATGCGCGGCAGATCATCAAGCGTTCGGCCGACACGCACTATGCGATCGTTGATCCGGACGCGCTCTCACGCAACGAGCTCCGTTTTCTGCTCGAGCAAGGCCTGACGCCGCTTGCGATTGGGCTCCCTCGCGCGGTGGAGATATTGCTCACCAATTCGGCGTTGTGAAGCCGGATCGCCCAGCTATATCGGCCTATTGTGAGAGGCCGCAACCCGCAAAAGGCCATGCGGATGGAGCTGGGTTCCCGCGAGCTTAGCGCGAGAATGAATGCGCCGGACATGGAGCCCGGTGTCAGAAACGCGACGTGCCTATCGCATTGCCGACATGCGCATCAGTGCTGTTCTTGCATGCGTCAGCGTCGTTTATTTGCGCTAACTCTTTGACGTATGGCTGCAACGCCATCGTCTCCGCCATGGCATGTGAGTTGCTACACCTCATCTTGAGGCTCGCTCAGGGGGGCCTTGGAGAGGCGATGCTGCCTGCAGGGAGAAATGAAAATGAATGCGGTCGTCGGGCGCAGAACATATGCCAACGGTGCGGTAGCTGGCGGCAAGATGATGCAGCCTGCCTCCGAGCATAAGGGCTGCCGCACGTCAGCCAACAGCGGCCAGGCGAGCTGCGGCTCACGGCCAGGCCAAGGCGATCTGCCGACCGGGATCTGGGAAAAGGTGAAGAACCATCCATGCTACAGCGAAGAGGCGCATCATCATTACGCCCGCATGCATGTTGCGGTAGCGCCAGCCTGCAACATCCAGTGCAATTACTGCAACCGCAAATACGACTGTGCCAATGAATCGCGTCCGGGCGTGGTGAGCGAGAAGCTCACCCCTGAGCAGGCGGTGAGAAAAGTGCTCGCGGTCGCGAGCACCATTCCGCAGATGACGGTGCTTGGCATCGCCGGTCCGGGCGATCCCTTGGCCAATCCAGAAAAGACTTTCAAGACGTTCGACCTGGTCGCCAAGGCGGCTCCCGACATCAAGCTATGTCTGTCGACCAACGGACTGGCGCTGCCGGACCATATTGACACCATCGTCAAGTCCAGAATCGAGCACGTCACCATCACCATCAACATGATCGATCCCGAAATCGGCGCAAAGATTTATCCGTGGATCTTCTTCAACCACAAGCGCTACACCGGCATCGACGCGGCGAGGATACTCGCCGATCGTCAGCTGCGAGGTCTCGAGCTGCTTAGCGAGCGGGGTATCCTGTGCAAGGTCAACTCGGTAATGATCCCACAGATCAACGATCATCACCTGGTCGAGGTCAACAAGGCGGTGAAGTCGCGCGGCGCCTTCCTTCACAATATCATGCCGCTGATCTCCGCGCTCGAGTACGGCACGGTATTTGGCCTCAACGGTCAGCGGGGCCCGACGGCTCAGCAATTGAAGGCGCTGCAAGATGCTTGTGAAGGGGGGGTAGCCATGATGCGGCATTGCCGTCAGTGCCGCGCCGATGCTGTGGGTCTGCTCGGAGAGGATCGTAGCGCGGAGTTCACCACCGGCCAGGTTATGAAAATGGACGTCAAATATGACCTCGAGATGCGCAAAGCTTATCAAGACAGGGTGGAGGATGAGCGTGCCGCCAAAGTCGCGGCCAACCGAGACGGGCTTGCGAAATTCACCGGCGAGATGAGTGAGATCACGCTTCTGGTCGCAGTCGCAACCAAAGGCTCCGGGCTGATCAACGAGCACTTTGGGCATGCAAAGGAATTTCAGGTGTATGAGCTTTCCACATCCGGCGCCAAATTCGTCGGCCACCGTCGCGTGGATGTCTATTGCCAAGGCGGTCATGGCGAGGAGGATAGGCTTTCGACCATCATCCGTGGCATCTCTGACTGCTATGCGGTGTTCGTAGCCAAGATCGGCGGTTGCCCGAAAAGCAATCTGATCAAGGCTGGAATCGAGCCGGTCGATCAATATGCGCATGAGTACATCGAGAAGTCGGCGATCGCTTGGTTCAGGTCTTATCTTGACAGAGTGAAAAGCGGTGAGATCCAGCACGCCAAGCGCGGCGACGCCGCGATTCGGCAGGGGGCCCTGATCTCGGCGGCGTAAGGGGGGTTATGTGCCATTCAAGATCATTGCCTCGCAATGTACGAGCTGCTCAGCCTGCGAACCCCTATGCCCGAATGTTGCAATCTCGGAGAAGGCAGGGAGCTTCGTCATTGAACCGGCGAAATGCACCGAATGCATCGGCTATTTCGAGGAACCGCAATGTGTCGCGGCCTGTCCGGTCGACGGTACCTGCGTCATTGACACGTCTTGGCCGCGTTACCAGGCGCACGCCTAAAGAATGAGACCCATGATCGGCATGTCAAGAGCTGTTGCTGAAAACGTCGCAAGCTTCGTGCTGCGCGTTGGCGGCGCCGCAGGCGCCATCGTTCGGCGGGATTTCGCCTGCGCTGGTCCGAGCTGCGTCCCTGCATGTCCGCGGGGGAGCGGAGCGTGAGCAGCATTGTTCGCGACAGCGACGTCGTCGAGCTCGGCGGGCCGCCTGTCTTCAACTTTGGCGAAAAAGTGCGAGCCAATCGCACCATCCGCAATGATGGCACCTATCGCGGCAAGGAGATTGGCGACATTTTGGTCAAGAAGGGAGAGGTAGGTTACGTCATCTCGATCGGTACGTTCCTGCAGCAATTCTACATCTACGGGGTCGAGTTTTTGGAAAGCGGCTACCGCGTTGGCATGAAGCGCAAGGAGCTCGCGCCGGTGAACGCATGCGAGGACACTGATGATCTGCCATTGCCGGAAGAGACCGTGTCGTGACTGAGCCCGGCTTTCCGAAATATCGACGGGGCCAACGCGTCAAAACCGCGCTCGACATCATCAATGACCGCTCTTTTCCCAATACGGAGCCCGAGGGGATCTTGCTCGGCGCTGGAGCGACCGGCGAGATCATCAGGGTCGCTATCCATACCGAAGCGAACGTGCCGATCTATACTGTCGATTTTGGTGCGCGGCTGCTCATCGGCTGTCTCGAAGAAGAAATCACAGGGCTTTGAAGGGAGGCTTTCGCGATGAATGCCGCGCTGATGAGAAAGGTAAAGACCGGGCCGGTGCCTCACCCAAACGAGCTCGATCGCAAGCGGATCGAGCGCGGCTTGAGCTTGCGCAAGCGCTATCTCTATGTCTCGCCGAACGTGACGCCGGTGAGGGGTGGCTATCTCGTCGAGAGTCCCTGTTGCTCGCGCAATATCGATAAGGATGGCGGTCTAGTCGATGTCGCGTTGATTCTTTATGATGCCGTGAGCGGAATCTGGAAGCTGTTTTGCAAGAACCACGCGCAAGGAATCTGGGAATTTTACAGCCTCTACCACCGCCTGACTTCAGCAATCGACGAATTGAACGCGGATCCGGAGCGTCTGTTCTGGCGATGACGAACCGCCATTGACGAGCCATAAAGGAGCCACGATGGCGCTCACTGCCGAGGAATTGATCGAAATCGAACGGCTGCTTGCGGACGCGGGCGCCGAGACGAGCTGCTTTGTCGAGCTGTCGCGCCGCTTCCCGCAGCTTGCCTGGGCGCGCTGTGATGCCTCGGATGTCGCGGATCAGCCGTTCCGGCAGTTTCCTCGTTTCGACCTGCATTTGCTCGATGGGTCGGATCACTGCGTGCAGATCACGGCCGATCCTGCGCGGGCGACCGGCATCGTATTGGCGAAAAGGAATGTTGCGCGGTGAGCGGCATTGAACTCGCAAAGCGTCCGCTTGATGGCGCGGACAGTGAGGAGGCAAATACATCCTTCATTCCGCTGTCCGATCCCGATATCACCTTCGCCGAGCTCTCTGCTGTGGAAACACTGCTGTGTTCGCCGCAAATTTCCAATGGGCGGATCACTGAAGCGTTCGAGCACGCTTTCGCGGCTTATCTTGGCCGCAAATATGCGGTCGCGGTCTCGAGCGGTACCATCGGGCTCCTGCTTGCGCTGAAGGTGCTCGGCGTCGGACCGGGGCAGGAGGTCATTGCCTCGCCCTATTCCTTTCGCGAGACAGTCCATGCTATCGGTCTCGCGGGCGCACGGGCGGTATTTGCCGACATCGACTATTGGTCGGGGACATTGGTCCCAGCGAAGGCCGAAGAGCGCATCACGGTCAACACCCGGGCGATTGTCGCCGGCAATGCCAACGGTCATCCTGCGCCATGGTCGGAGCTGCGCGCGATCGCGCAGCGCCATCAGCTGCCGCTTTTGGAGGATTCCACCGAGGCGATCGGATCGAGCTACAAGGGCGAGCTCGTCGGCCGGTTTGGCGACCTGGCCGTGTTCGACTTTGCCCAGCCCCTGGCCCTAAGCTGTGGCGAAGGCGCAATGGTGGTGACCGACGATATCGACATCGCGGTTGGCTTGCGTCGCCATCGCGCCCACCGCCTGGACGAGCGTTCGTCCGTTGTCGTCGGTGCCACAGCACCTTACCAGTGCGGCATGAGCGATCTCACGGCTGCCTTGGGGCTGGCTCAGCTCAAGCGCCTCGATGAAATCCTGGAGCGTCGTCGATTGGTCGAGCAGCTTTACAACGCGCACATGCAATCATTTGAAGGCATCAAACCGCCTTACGTTGGCCCCGATGTGACCGAGGTGAACTGGTTGCTCTATCTCGTCCATCTGGGAACGCGCTTCACGCGATCCGGCCGCGATGCCATCGTCGATGATCTGCGCGCCGCTCAAGTCGAAGCCGCCGCCTACAGCCATCCGCTGCATTTGCAACGCCACTATTTCGATCTCGGCTATCGACGTGGCGATTTCCTGGTTGCGGAAAAGATCGCTGATCGCGCACTGGCGCTGCCGTTTCACACCCATCTCACGAACAATAAGATCGAGTTTGTCGTCGAGACCGTGAAAGATGCGTCGGTCAACGTGGGCGCGGGTGCGGCGATCTACTGAGATGTTCGTCATCCTCCGCATGAATGAACGATGATTGAATAGCGATGATCGCGGTGTTGTTCTTGCGCAAATCCAGCAAAGCGACCGTGGGCAGGCCGTTTGTGCCGGCGTTGCTTGGCGCGCAGATCGCCGTCCCACACAAATGCGGGCCCGGGGCGGATGCTGCTGGAGTCATATTTTCGTCTGGGAAGGGCGCGGGAATGCTCCAGATGCGAGCGCGAAGAAAGCCTGTTCGAAGTAGCGAAGATGCCCTCTCCAACCCGCCGCTCGAGGCCCACGCGCCAGGTGCTCGAAACCAAGGACGTCACAATCGAGATCCTCGGTTTTGGCTTTGGCCTTTAGGATTGACCAAATAAGGGGTTGCCATGAACTCACAACAAGTCATCATTCACGTCCGCTTCGCTCCGAACGGGAGGGTGGTCCAAATCAGCGAGCGCCCGGCGAAGCTCACGCCGAACCAATGGTTTGACGTTCTCAACGCCCGTGCCAGTTCGACCTATCGGACGCTCGCTCGTGGCCGTGGCGCTTTTCGGCTGACCCGGACCGCGATCGAAGCCTTCAAGCAGGAAACTGCGAGGCCGGGATGAGCGAAGGGATGATAGGCAACCTGAAGAGCGATCAGATCGAGGTGTTCGCCGTCTGTCCGGCCGATGCCATCGAGCGGAGTGGCGCCAGGGGCTTTAGCCTGTCGCGGATCGAAGATAGCGGCGCGAGCCGGCCGTTTCCGATCATTGTGGTGCGCACTTTCGGCAACGAGTATTTCGGGTATGTCAATCGTTGTCCGCATGACAGCGCCTGGCTTAACATCGGCTCCGGTGAATTCTTCTCCCCAGACCGCTCCTTTCTCAGATGCGGGCGGCACGGTGCGAGATTCGAGATCGACACTGGAGTGTGCATCGATGGGCCCTGCAATGGACAAGCGCTTGAGCCGGTCGCGCTCGCCGTGATCGAAGGTGACGTCTGCCTGTGCGGCGTCAAGCTGCTGGAGGACGATCGGTTTTCCAACCCGTTCGAGGACAGTGACGAAACCCTGGATATTGCGATCCATCCCGATTAATAGGCGTATCGCTTGGCTGTTGCTCAAGGTGCTTAGGCGCTTTGTTGCCGGATAAAGCCGTCATACTCGTGAGCGTTGACGCAGACGGTGTTGCCGCTTCTGTACGTGTGAGAGCAAACGCGCTGCCAGCCAGATTCCGGTCATGCACCGGCGATCTCCGCGGCACCAAGGAGGTGCTCGGGACTCTAGATTCCTGTTTTGACGCGTTCCTTTACGCGAACCGGTATCCACTTCTCTCGAAATTGTTATAGCCCACCAACTGGACCCGGCAGGCCAAGATGCGCGTCTTGCTGCCGGCGGATACAATATGCTCGAGAAGGAAATGCCCTCGGCGGCTAGAAGTCCGCCGGGGGCACCGTCTGGGCTGGGAGAATGGGAGGACCCAGACTGACAGGACCGTTTGGGCAGAGAAATGACGATCCTGTGTCAGAAGTTCTTGGGCGTCCGCCAAAGCTGGCGTTAGTGCCTGCGCTGCAATTGCAATGCCAAACCTCCGTTCATGCGACGTCCTTGGTGAGTTCCGCTACCATGGTCAGCCGACGGCGCCGGTTAAGGTCGAATGCATTGACGAGCACGTGCGCGTGGCCGAGCTCATTGTCCCGCAAGATGCGGCAAGCGCATATCGAGTTGTAGCGCGCGAAGCGGAGGGCGCAGTCGGGCCTTGTATTGCAGGTTTGCCGTTGCTGCCAATCGAGAGAGTTTGTGGGCGGGCCTGCCCTGTAGCCGCAAACGTGGCTCGGTGATCACCTGCGCCTCGTCGGAACGCTCGCGATTGGGCGTTATCTTTGACGCAAACAATAGATGGGCAGCGCCACGAGCGCAGGGTTTAGCCGTTCGGCGAGGAAGATACGGTGCGCGCGCGACCGGACGATGCGGCTAGCCCATCACGTTTTGGGCGAGCAGAGCGCTCGAGTCGCCGGGCCGATCGCCGAACGCGAAAGCTCCGCGAGACGGGACGAGGGGCACGAAGATCGCTGCCTATTCCGCGAAATGATCGTGCAGGAGCTGGACAGCCCGACCGAGAATCTCCGCCCGTTCTGCGAGCGAACTGCGGAAGCCTGAAGCGGGCGACTCAAACGGGATTCAACGTTTGTCGCGTCCGAAACAGAAAGGAACGACCTTGTCGCAACCTCGGCAAGAATTGTCAGTCGCGCCGGGGCAGGGCAAGGGAGCGCTGCCGTAACGAGCGTTACGCATCTGGTGCGGAACTTGCTTGGAGAAGTTGCATGGTTGACTAAGCGATGCGGGAGCAAAAAGATTGCGATGACGGGAGAAGACGTTGAAACCGATCAAGGAGGCTGTCCCTAACGTGGAAGTATCTATCGCCGATTTTCCGATGACATTCACCATGGCGCCCGCTCGTCTCCCCTGCCTTCGCAAGCACGAGTGGGACTCCCTAGACCAATCGGTCGATGCGGCGTTTAACTGAAGAATGGATTGTGGGGCGATGCGCTCGGACCTTGTCTCTTTTCAGATGAAACCCATCGATTACAGGATAGGCGCATGAACGCAGAAACCGAATTCGAGCTTCCTCAACTGTATAGGCATCATGTCTTTGCCTGCAACACGCAGCGTCCGCCGGCTCATCCGCACGGCAGCTGCGGCGCCTCTGGCGCGCAACCCCTGTGGGATCGGATGGGTAAGGCGATCGAATCGCAAGGCCTCAACGATGTCGGTTTCACGGTGGCGGGCTGCCTCGGCTTTTGTAATTCCGGCCCCCTGATGGTCATCTATCCCGACGGAGTCTGGTATCGCGCGACCACGCCTGAGGACGTTGACGAAATCGTAAACTCTCATCTCAAGCAAGGCAAACGTGTCGACCGCCTCGTGATGGTGCTAAAGCGCAGCTAGAGGCGTCGCTTAGCGCCGCTTGGCTCGGGCTATCAAGTGTGTACGGCTTACCCGTCCAGCGGTTGGCATCTCAGAGCTGCTCAATCATTTGAAGATGAACGGGTGCCCTTCGCCGCCGGGACGCGCGCAACAGCAGGCATTGACCTTGTCGTTATGGCCTCGGATTTCATCGGGATGTTCGGCGAGAAGCGAGCTCGATCAGAGTGCTGCGCTTGATCGAGGTCGACGAGGCCTGAGCGTCAAGTCCCTTGTGACGCGGTCTGCTCCGTAGAACGGCGCGCCGGCTTGAATTCCTGGCTTTGATAAGCAAGTGGGGCCCCGCAACGGGCAACGACTCAAGAGCGTGATCTCATCGATCACTATTTGCTCGATGGCTGGCGTTCCGTCACTTCATGCCATCAATCGGTAGCTCACAACGCGAGCAATGCTGCGGGTGGCTTCCAGTGTCCGGCGAGATGACGCATCCTTGACGCGCCATCTCGCTTGCTCCTGAGCAAACCGATCCTTTCCCTGGCTCCTGTTCTGGCGGCAGAACTTGTTCCAGCGTCAGAATTTGTAAGTGATGCCGCCGCTGACAAGCCATGGGTCGATATTGGCGCGCCCGGTGACGGCAATCGCATTGTTTACGGTCGCCGAATAATCCGGACGCAGCCACAACTTCTTCACGTCGAAGTTGAGGCCCCAGTGACGGTCAAGCATGTAATCGAAGCCGAATTGGACCGCGGCGCCAAACTGGTTTCTGATGTGCAAATCTGTCACTGCAAGGCCCGCGAGCGACGTATTGGCTGCGGTTTGGTTGAAAAACACGGTGTAGTTGATGCCCGCGCCGATATAGGGCTTGAGCGGCCCGAAATCGGTGAAGTGATATTGCAGGGTCAACGTTGGCGGCAACAGCCAAGCTTTGCCGATATCTAGCCCATTGAGCGTGCCGTTGCCGCTGATGTGATGACTGGTCACGCCGAGAATGAGTTCTGCGGCAATATTCTTTGTGAAGAAATAGGTGATGTCGAGCTCCGGTATCGCTTGATCGCTGATCGACAGCCCAGAACTTGGCGAGGACAGCGGCGGCGCCCCGGCGACGTTGACCGAGCTGCCTGCGGTATCCGGCAAAACGCCAAGCACGCGCAGGCGGATCATCCACGGATTGAAGGGTTCGATCGGGGGGGATTTGTAATAGACCGGCGCGCTGGCCAGATCCGCGGCCTGTACCGAGATGCCAGCGGCACTGAACGAGGTCGCGAGCGCGAGCAACGATGCCGTCCTCAGAATTGTTCTTGGTCTCATCGAGTTCTCCATTCCCAGGTTCGCGCGAAACGTCGCGCGAGACCTCTGTCACACATGGGGGATGGCGAAGGATTTGACGCCGGTCAAAATGGAGCCGCCGTAGCGCAATTATGCAGCAAAGTTGCAAATGGATCACGCCAGCGAAAGTCGATCTGTTCGGATCGCTATTCAATTCAATCTTCGGTCTGAGCTGTTTACGAAACTGTTTTCAGCTTTGTGTTTTGGATGCAATCCAGGCCGGCAGGAGGCATGAGGGATCGGGGCGGTCGAACTGCAGCGGCATCTCACACACCGCAAGCCCTTGAGAGGCTGAATTCACTCCGAGTGCAAGATGAGAGCACTTTGTTACGGGGAGCCACTCACGCCGGCTTTCACAGCGAAGGACCTGTCGGCTGCCCCTGAGGGAGCCGGAAGCGAAAACGTCGTTGTTCGCATCATCGGCTTGCATTGTCGTACGATCGATCGTTTCCTCACGTCCGTGGACAGCGCGTGCCCGTTCCTTCGTACGAGCATCGCTCGAGATCATCTTGCGTCTTCCGGCCAAGCAGCGACAGCACGGGCTCATGATCGAATCCAGCGCATCTTGCACCCCCGACGTTGATCAGCGGTCGTCGGATCAGGAGCGGATCGCGCAGCATCAACGCGAGTGCACTCGGCGCGTCGATTGCGTCGGGATTGACTTCGCCTGACTTGATACGGGGCGCGGCTCGGTTGAACCAGGATGCGATCGGCATATTGCCGAAGAAGCGTCGCAATTCCTCGGCACCCCATCGTTCCTTCAAGATATCTTTCGCTATCACGTCGTGGCCAGCGACCTTCAGCGCCTGCATCTGACGCGCATTGGTAACGCAGCCGGGCTTTTGATAAAAGATGATTGTCGCCATAATCTACCTTATGCGGGTATGCTGAACTGAGCGATCGGTGCGTTGCCGCAGCGGCCGAACGCGTATTCGACTTGCTCGCGAGCCATCTCCAAAGTCAGCGGCTTGACCAGCGTACCGCGTGCGCCGGCCTCATGCGGTCGACGCACATGGCCTCCTTGGTTGTTCGCAAACGACCAAGATCCGAGCATCTTGAAACCGAGCCGCTAACTCATCAATGAGCGTCGGGCCCTTATCTCTCAAAAAGGGAACACAGAGCAGGACTACATCTGGCTTCAACCCATAGACGCCTCGGAAAAGCGCCCTGCGGCGTTTTCAACTCGTGCGTCCCGATCTGATCATGCTGCATCAATTGCAGAGGCGCGCGGCTGATCTCGTCATCGTCGACCACGCACCCGTCGACGGTCCACTACCGTCGAGGTTTCGATTCCGACCTGCATCTTCACTCTCCTCAAATCGCCGACAGCTGGCTTCGCAAGAAAAGTAGCAAGTTCCGTTCCACAGATGAGGGTAGGCACCGGACCAGGCCAGGCCAGGCCAAACTGACTTCTTCCGGTTGATGGTTCTCGCCCTTGTTCGCTTTCTGACACCGCGCAGATGCTGTTAGCTCCAATACAGCTGGGATGACCCGCCGGCGCGTTGGTTTTCAAAACGTAATCAGAAGCTTAGTGGACGCGCGCAAGCGTTGGCATAGCGGTTGCTAGTAGGCGGCAGCAACACTGAGTGAGGGCTGAGTGCACGCCGACGTTTAAGACGAGCGATGCGCTCCTTCCCTTGAACCCGTGTGCCCCGTTTCTGAGAGAGAAACGAGCTCGCGCACGAGAAGTGCGCAACTTTTGGCAAATCGGTTGACGGAGAGAATGATGTCTTCACTGAGACAAATCGCGTTCTACGGAAAGGGCGGCATCGGCAAGTCCACGACTTCGCAGAACACGCTAGCGGCGCTGGCCGAATTGGGCCAGAAAATCCTGATTGTGGGGTGCGATCCCAAGGCGGACTCGACCCGCCTGATCCTGCACGCCAAAGCGCAGGACACCATTTTGAGCCTCGCAGCGAGTGCCGGCAGCGTGGAGGACCTCGAACTCGAGGACGTGATGAAGGTCGGTTACAAGGACATCCGCTGCGTTGAGTCCGGTGGTCCTGAGCCGGGTGTCGGCTGCGCCGGCCGCGGCGTCATCACCTCGATCAATTTCCTGGAGGAGAACGGCGCCTATGAGAACATCGACTATGTCTCCTACGACGTGCTTGGCGACGTCGTTTGCGGTGGCTTTGCGATGCCAATCCGCGAGAACAAGGCGCAGGAGATCTATATCGTGATGTCCGGGGAAATGATGGCGATGTATGCCGCAAACAACATCTCCAAGGGCATCCTGAAATACGCCAACTCCGGCGGCGTGCGACTGGGCGGCCTAATCTGCAACGAGCGGCAGACCGATAAGGAGCTGGAACTGGCGGAGGCCCTGGCCAAGAAGCTGGGCACTCAGCTGATCTACTTCGTGCCGCGCGACAATGTGGTGCAGCATGCCGAGTTGCGCCGCATGACGGTGCTGGAGTATGCGCCTGAGTCGCAGCAGGCCGATCACTATCGCAATCTCGCGACCAAGGTTCACAACAATGGCGGCAAAGGGATCATTCCGACTCCGATCTCCATGGACGAGCTCGAGGACATGCTGATGGAGCATGGCATTATGAAGCCCGTCGACGAATCGATCGTCGGCAAGACCGCTGCCGAACTCGCGGCCTCGTAAAGGTCGCGAGTCGCGGCCTTGTGAAGGCGCGCGACGGATGCCGGTCTCCCCTACCCCCATCCGGGGAGGCCGGCACTCTGACGATCGACCCGTGGCCAAGACCAGGATGGTGCGGGTAAACCTGACCGCCGTGGAAGCCACAAATCATGCCCGAAGCGCACTTCCTTTCGTTGATGGCTGCCTGTGCCGTTGATGCGAACAGCCAGATGCATAGGGGAATTGCAGCCTACCGCCTGCTCACCGGTGTGCCTCCTGCAGATGCCGACATTGCCACTGACAGCAATTTTGATTGCCATGTCCTGGCGTCTATTCTGGCGGCTGCCACGTTGGACGGTGGTCCGCTTCCCGAGAAGGCCGGCCTGTCCGGCCACGAACTGGCGGCCTTGCTGAAGCAGTACTTTCCGTCGGTTGAGATCAAGCTCGCGGAGCAACTCCTGGCCTTCAAGTGCGATGAGAACGAGGAGATCGCAATGGTGCGCGATCTCTTGCTCAAGCAACGCTCGACGAAAGGCGATATCGGCCGCTGGCTGGCAGCGATGATCGCGCGCCGCGCCATTGAGCCAGACCACCTGTGGGAAGGTCTCGGATTGCGCAATCGTGCCGAACTGTCTCGGCTGCTAAGCCGCCATTTCGCGCCGCTCGCCGTGCGCAATATCAACAATATGCGCTGGAAGCGCTTCTTCTACCGCATGCTGTGCGAGGATGAAGGCCTCGTGATGTGCACAACGCCGGTGTGCACGCTATGTAACGACTTCAACCTCTGCTTTGGCGAAGAAAGCGGCGAGAGCCGGATGGCCGAGCGCAGGCGTGACTTTCTGTTGCAGGCAGCTCGTCCAGCCGTCGACGGCGACTGGCCCATCTGAACTGTCACAAGGATTCTCGATCACCGCGCCGTCTGAGAACGCTTGGCCGGGGGTTGGCGTGCGTCGCAGGAGGTCGAGGCGCGGCCGACGTCGTCTCGATGCGAGCGAGCGACCATGTGACCGAGGCAGTACCGGGCCCAAATGCTCCGCGACAATTCGTTCATCCTGCGCGCTGCAATCCGAGCCAACTCCCAGTTCGCCGTGGCAAGCGGCGTGGTGAGGCGTCCGCTTGATGCGCCTGTCGCGATTGCGACAATCCGGTGGAGGAGGAAAGCGGTGATACTTCAATCGGTTGTCAGGGATGACGGGCTGGCATGCGGGTTGCTCAAGCGTATGCTGGTCAAAAACAATGAGGAGCCCTTTCGTGATGGCCGCCACCACCGCCGCCAAACCCTCTTGGTCCGAGCAGGCGCGCGCCGAGCCGACCGTGCTCAACGACACGACGCTGCGCGACGGCGAGCAGGCGCCTGGCGTTGCGTTCACCACAGGGGAAAAGCTCGCGATCGCGCAGGCGCTGGCGCGAGCCGGGGTCACGGAGATCGAGGCAGGAACGCCCGCAATGGGCAACGAGGAGATCGCCGCCATCCGCGCCATTGTCGAAGCGGATCTTCCGCTTACCGCCATCGGCTGGTGCCGGATGCGGGAGGCGGACATCGACGCAGCGATCGAAGCGAAGGTGTCCATGGTCAATATGTCGATCCCGGCGTCCGATGTGCAGATCGCGGCCAAGCTTGGCGGTCATCGCGACCTGGCGCTGGAGCAGGTGAAGCGGGCGGTAGGTTACGCCCGTAAGCGGGGACTTGAGGTCGCTGTCGGCGGCGAGGACTCCTCCCGCGCCGACATCGATTTTCTCATCAGACTGATGGCAGCGGCAAGAGCGGCGGGCGCGCGTCGCTTTCGTATTGCCGATACGCTCAGTGTGCTCGACCCCGACACAACCTACGCGCTGGTCAGGAATTTGCGCGCGACCACCGATCTCGAACTCGAATTTCACGGCCACGACGATCTCGGCCTCGCAACCGCCAATACGCTTTCCGCCATCAAGGCCGGCGCGAGCCACGCCTCAGTGACCGTCATCGGGCTGGGCGAGCGGGCCGGAAATGCTCCGCTCGAGGAAGTCGCGGTCGCGCTCAAGCAGCTCTACGGACGCGAGACCGGCATCATACTGCCGGAGCTCGAGAATGTCGCCGCGGTGGTGGCGTCCGCGGCTGCGCGTTCGATTCCTCTGAACAAGGCCATTGTCGGAGAACATGTATTTACGCACGAGTCCGACATTCATGTCGATGGCCTTTTGAAGGATCAACCCTATCAGTCGCTTGATCCCGTTTTGTTTGGGCGCAGCAACCGTTTTGTGATCGGAAAGCATTCCGGGCTCTCGGCGATCACCGCGTTGCTCAATGAATTGCAGCTCGTCGCCAGCGCCGATCAGGCCAGGCAGATCCTCTCGCAAGTCCGCAAACATGCCATCGAGCACAAGCTGCCGGTCGAGCGCGAAACGGTGGCGACAATCTGGCGCGACGTGTGCGGATGCTTGGCGACCGCCCCCGCGTGAAGAGCCGTGCCCAGCATCGTTTTCACCGAATGTTCGAAAACCAAAGCGCCGCAAGGACGGTGTCCGATGTCGCTGATGGACGGGAACGACCGCCTGCCTGCGCATGCCAGAGTCCGTAGCGCGATCTCAGCTCCAGACCTTGCTGGCCGTTCCGGCATAGATGCTGTGATCTGCTATCCAATGGCGAGCCGTCCTCGGACTGCCAAGCGGCGTCTTCCCGCGCGGCTGTTGTTCCGGTCCGGCTACGTCCTGACGAGCATCAACATTGATCGCCGTCCGACCATTGATCCATCTTCATTGGCGCTGGCGTCTCCGGCGAATCCGCCGATGTGGTCAGCAATGGCGAGGGGCGGCTTTCCAGAGCCCGGCTTCGGCGGCGCGCAGCAGCTGTGCGGGCTCGGGGCTGCGACAGGATCGTCAGGCGCTGCCGCATTTCGTCGAATGTCGACGCGCCAACCCAAGGGAGATTTTACGATGAGCAACTCATGCCCGCCAACCGGTATCCTGGATCGGCTCGGCAAGGCCGCGTCGGCGGAAGAGTTTTTCTCGCTGCTAGGCGTCGATTACGACCCCAAGATCGTCAATGTCGCGCGCCTTCATATCCTAAAGCGCATGGGACAACATTTCGCAAAGGAGCAGTTCGCTGGTGCGGCCGAGCCGGAAGTCAGAGCTCGGTGCAAGGCGATGCTGGAGCAGGCCTATGCCGATTTCGCGGCATCGTCACCGATCGATCAGCGAGTGTTCAAGGTTTTGAAGGATGCCGTCGCGGACCCTAAGAAGCCGGCGGCCTTTGTCCCATTGAGTGCGCTGAAGTGATCTCGTGCTCCGCTGCAGCGCGATTTCTCCCAAGTGGCGTGGTGACGGTCCCTTGTGCAGATTTCGTCTTCATCCAGATCAACTTTCTGCAGCGATGACTCGAGCGGCGCTGTCGTATTCCCGACCCATGTCTGGACCGGTCATGTCCGCGGTGTCAGCCGTCATCTTATGCGTCTCCCAAGTCATTGCTTTCGCCCGGGTTTCCTTGGTTCTTGCAACTGGTACGACACTTGCTGTTGTCGTGCCAATCCCGTCATCGATGCTGACAGATGGTAGCCGTCCGAGATGAGATTTGAAGGAAGACCTATGGCGTTGCTTCTGCCGGCTGTCGAGCGCTGCGGCATCATCTCGTGGCTCACGCTGGCGCCAGCGCCGTTCGAAATGGCCTTTGACGCGATTGAAGCCAGCATCGAGCGTGAGATGGTGGTCAATGGGTAAGTCGCTCGTCCACGATACACCTGGAGCGGGTATGCAGATAGTCGTCCGCTTCCAGCAGGTCCCCGAATCCGCGCAGGCCCGCATCCATCCCATGGTCGACATGCGTGAGGACGAGGCACGAAGGTCGGCTTATGCGAGTTGTCGGCGCTGGCGGCCGGGCACGGATTGCTTGGCAGGTGCAGTGGCAAGATCACTTCGGACGTCACAGTCAATGAGGAGCGCTGGGCCAAAAGCGAGGTGCAGGTATTGCGCGGCAAGCGGACTTGCCGACCCAAGGATCGAAGCGCCCAGTCAGATTTACCGCAGCGGCCCGGCCACCGCCGTGGCGCTCGTCGAATGGAGCGCGCAAGAGACGGGTGTCGAGAACCTCCCAAGATCAGGCCCGTCCGGTAGGTCTAGCGCGGCGAGGCGTCTCATTGCGCGGTCGGGCCGCACCGAGCAGACGGGGCGGGCAAGCAGCCGGCCACCCGCTGATCAAAAGTGATCTCGGCTGACCGATGTAGAAAGCAATCCTGTGGCGCACGCGCGTAATTTTTGAGGGGAAATTAAAGCATGAGCAATGTCACCAAAACCGCCGTGCCGGCGGCGGCCGGCCGCGCAGCAGCCAAAAAGGAGCTGCCGGAGCACTTTAAGGCCTACAGGCATGTCTGGGTCTTCGTCGAGCAGGAGCGCGGCCAGGTGCATCCGGTGTCCTGGGAGCTCATGGGTGCGGGGCGCAGGCTCGCCGACAGACTAAAGGTGAATCTCGCCGCGGTCGTTATCGGTCCGGAGGGGCAGCCCACGCGTAACGCCGCGCTTGAATCCTTCTGTTATGGCGCCGATCTGGCCTATCTCGTGAGCGACAATGTTTTGTCGGACTATCGCAACGAATCCTATACCAAAGCGCTCACCGAACTCGTCAACACCTACAAGCCGGAAATCCTCCTGTTGGGTGCGACGACACTCGGTCGAGATCTCGCAGGCTCCGTGGCGACGACCTTGTTGACGGGGCTCACTGCCGACTGCACCGCGCTTGACGTCGACGCCGATGGTTCGCTTGCGGCGACGCGTCCGACCTTTGGCGGCTCGCTGCTCTGCACGATCTATACCTTGAATTATCGTCCGCAGATGGCGACCGTCCGCCCGCGCGTCATGCCCATGCCGGAGCGCGTCGCACGCGATGCCGCTCGTATCATCATCCATCCGCTTGGCCTTGTTGAAGACGATATCGTCACGAAAGTGCTGTCGTTCATCCCCGACCGCGATTCAGAAACGTCCAATCTGGCCTATGCCGATGTCGTGGTTGCCGGCGGCTTGGGACTGGGATCGCCTGAGAATTTTCGGTTGGTGCGCGAGCTCGCAACTCTGCTTGGCGCGGAGTTCGGTTGCTCGCGTCCACTGGTGCAAAAAGGGTGGGTTACGTCTGACCGGCAGATCGGCCAGACCGGAAAGACCATCCGGCCAAAGCTCTATATTGCTGCCGGCATTTCCGGCGCGATCCAGCACCGGGTTGGCGTGGAGGGCGCGGATCTGATCGTCGCCATCAACACTGACAAGAACGCGCCGATCCTCGACTTTGCCCATGTCGCGATCGTCAGTGACGCCATGCAATTGCTGCCGGCACTGACGGCCGCATTTCGCGCCAGGCTTTTGCCGAATTCGCGCGCCCGGATCGCGGTCTAGAGGAGATGATGATGATTGAAGAGAGGTTCGATGCGATCGTGGTCGGAGCCGGCATGGCCGGAAACGCGGCGGCGTTGACCATGGCCAAGCGCGGCATGAAGGTGCTGCAGCTCGAGCGGGGCGAATATCCCGGATCGAAGAATGTGCAGGGCGCAATCCTCTATGCCGACATGATGGAAAAGCTGATCCCCGAGTTTCGCGAGGAGGCACCGCTCGAACGGCATCTGGTCGAACAGCGGTTCTGGATAATGGACGATCGATCCCATGTCGGCATGCACTACCGCTCGGATGACTTCAATGAGGAACGGCCGAACCGCTACACGATCATACGCGCGCAGTTTGACAAATGGTTCTCGTCGAAGGTGAGGGAGGCCGGCGCGACCGTGCTGTGCGAGACGACAGTCACCGAGCTCGCACGGGACGACCATGAGAGGGTTGTCGGAGTCCGTACAGATCGCCGCGACGGCGAAATACATGCCGACGTCGTCGTGCTGGCGGAGGGTGTCAATGGCCTGCTCGGGACCCGCGCGGGGCTGCGCGCGCGGCCGACACCCGATAACGTTGCGCTCGCGGTGAAGGAAATGCACTTTTTGCCGCGCGAGACTATCGAGGCGCGCTTCAATCTTAAGGGCGATGAAGGCGTCGTGATCGAGGCGGCCGGTACCATTTCCCGCGGCATGACCGGAATGGGTTTCATCTATGCCAACAAGGAGTGCATTTCGCTCGGCATCGGCTGTCTCGTCGCCGATTTCCAGCGCACCGGCCAGACGCCCTACGGCATGCTCGATCAGTTCAAGCAGCATCCGTCCGTGGCGCCGCTGATCGCAGGTTCCGAAGTCAAAGAGTATTCGGCGCATCTCATTCCTGAAGGCGGTTACAAGGCAATCCCGCAGCTCCACGGTGAGGGCTGGGTGGTGGTGGGGGACGCGGCGCAGCTCAACAACGCCATTCATCGCGAGGGCTCCAATCTTGCGATGACCTCAGGTCGCATCGCAGCCGAAGCGATCGTCCAGGTGAAATCGCGCCGCGAGCCGATGACCGCGACAAATCTGTCGCTCTACAAGAAGATGCTTGACGATTCCTTCGTCATCAAGGATCTCAAAAAGTACAAGGATTTGCCGACGCTGATGCACACGCATTCGCAAAACTTCTTTCTTACTTATCCGCAGCTCATCTCCAAGGCGATGCAGAACTTTGTTCGCGTCGATGGTACGCCGAAGGCTGAGAAGGAGAAGGCGACCCTGAAATCCTTTGTCAAGGCGCGGTCATGGACAGGTCTGTTCGGCGATGCGTGTCGGTTTGCCCGGGCCTGGCGCTGACCGGCAACAGTGTGAAATCGAGCTATGGAAGGTCAAAGCATGAATGTCGAACCCTCAATGCGCGTCGAAGACAAGCTGTACTACAACCGCTATCTTGTCGATGTCGGTCATCCCCACGTCAAGGTGCGCGCACACACGACGCCGTCACCGCAGCTACTTGCGCTTTTGAAAGTCTGCCCCGCGCGATGCTACGAACTCAACGACAATGGCCAGGTTGAGATAACGGTCGACGGCTGCATCGAGTGCGGCACCTGCCGCGTGATCGCCGAGCCAACCGGCGACATCCAATGGAGCCATCCGCGCGGCGGATATGGGGTGCTGTTCAAGTTTGGGTGAGTGGAGCGAAGAACTGTGGTGTGATCGCCGTAATAGGCGGGAGGATCTCACCGCCTTTGTGGCGCATTCCGCGCCTCCCGTGCACGGAGGGTGGAATTCGAGCGAGGCTCGCACCTTGAGGGTATGCTCCGCAAGACATAGCCTGGGGATGTTACGCTCACTCGGGATACGCGAAGGACCGGTTGTGGCGCCATTGGGTGGCGCCAGGTGTCGATCCGGTGGCAAAGGCAATCAGCCCGTCGCCTGGGAAGGGGTGGGCCCAGCGGCTTCGATCGCAACCGCCACTGACTGCACGATCGCTGCGAAGCGCACGGCGGTATGGATCGCTTCGGAACTGACGCCCGCGGCCCGCAGTGTCTTCTCGTGGGCTTCGATACAGGCACCGCAGCCGTTTATGGCCGAGACCGCCAGCGACCACAGCTCAAAGTCGGACTTGTCCACGCCGGGATTGCCGATCACATTCATGCGCAGCCGTGGCGGCATCGTCTTGTATTCCGGGTTGGAGACGAGGTGAACGAAGCGATAGTAGACGTTGTTCATCGCCATCACAGAGGCTACGGATTTCGCTGCGGAAATTGCCACGGGCGTCATCACTGCGGCTGCAGCCGATTCCATCGCGGCAATCAGGGCCGCATTGCGGGTGGCAATCGCGCTCGCCAGAAGCACTCCGTATTGTCGTTGCGGCGAGAGCGTCTCATCGGCCACCAAGGAGGTCAGGTTGAGCCTGACGTCCTTGGCGAAATCGGGAATCGTTTCATTCAACTGATCGATCGACGACATGCTGCCTCAAGCAACCTTCAGGGTTTCGCCGCCGACTTCGCGGTTGCAGGGACAGAGCTCGTCGGTTTGCAGCGCGTCCAGAACGCGGAGCGTGTCTTTGGGGCTGCGCCCAACATTGAGATTGGTGGCATAGACGTGTTGGATTGTGTTGTTGGGGTCAACGATAAAGGTGTAGCGATAAGCGACGCCCTCGGGTGAACGCACACCAAGGCCATCGACAAGGGTTCCCTTTGTGTCGGCAAACTGCCAGATCGGTAGATCGTGCAGGTCGACATGCGAGCGCCGCCAGGCGAGCTTGCAGAACTCGTTGTCAGTCGAACCACCCAGCACGACCGCACCGCGGTCGGCGAATTCCTTGGATAGCCGGGCAAACTCGGCGATCTCGGTCGGGCAGACGAAGGTAAAATCCTTGGGATAGAAGAAGATGATCTTCCATCTTTCTGGAAAGCTCGTTTCGGTCAGCGTCTCGAACGCGCTCTGCCCGTCTTCTTCATGCGCCTGAAAGCCGGGCTTCACGCCCGTGACCTCGAACGGCGGCAACTGACTTCCAATTCCAAGCATGCTGTCCTCACAAGGCTGTTTTGCGTAGATCGTGCCGTCACCTTTGAAGCAAGCTATATGCCATGCGTTCTCAAATCCGATTGTCGCGACTGCGCCAAACAGGGGCTCTGGTGTAGCATCTACCCCTTGTTCGATTGGATCTCAGATCCATATCCAATCGTGCCGCGTGCATGCGCGATGCTCGCGCGCTCGAAACGAATTGATCGAGTGCGCTGTTCAGCTGGGTTGCGATGCTGAAGCAATTCTGGAACCTAATGGTATCAGGCGCCCGACGCGCGCTGTAGTGCGCCTCGACTCGTAAATTCCAGCCCAGAGGCGTGCACTACGATCCGCCTGGGAATGATCGGCCTGCAGAACGACTGGGTGCCATCCTGCAAGCCGCTAGCATGCGCCGGCAGAAGAACGACTATAATTTTGGGTGTCTTGGCAGTGGAGGGTACCCGGGCGCCGGTTAGGCGATTGGCGGGGAGGACGGCCGGCAGACCTCAACGGCTCGTCGTCGAGCGGCAGGTGCAGCAGAACCGACTAAGGGCCCGACGCCGGCTTCGACTGACAGTGCGCGCCGAGCCGGTGGGAGCGGCTTCTCGCCGACTGGAATGCGTCATCAGCACGCTCGCAGAGCATCTGCTGGCTCAGAATGTGGCGTGGACGCCGAAGCTAAGGCGTTTTTCGTAGGCGGCCAGGAAGCCCGGCGGGGGCTTTTGGAGCCAGCGTGCCCGGTAGTCTCACAGCCGTCATCAAGCTGTCCGGTATTATCGTCGCCAGATAGCTGCAACTGGGACTGAAGGCCGGGCTGCGCGCCAAGCGTGTGGAACTGTCGCGCCACCACTCCTCCACGACCTGACGATCGCAAACTAGCAGCGTGCCAACGTCCCCAGTGAAAGCTCGCCAGTCGACAAGACATTTTCTTGGAACGGCCGTCAGGAGTGGCACGCCGGAGGTAATCGCGTCGATGAATTCGGCGCGAAGGCCGCGGCCAGCCGCTTCCTGTTTGCCGAATTTACTAATCACGAGGAGGTCGACCTTGTCGTGAAGCGCCTGGGAAACGACAATTGCGGCTTCGGCAAGTCCATTCGTATCGAGCGTACAGGACATGGTTCCGCTGTCGAGTGGCTTGGAAATCGAGATCTCTTGTCCGGTCGCAACGTCGACTGCGCACATCGCATGCGTTCCGTTTGCGCCCTTGAAGTGTCGCTGGACGATGCCGCCGACGCGTACGCCCCGCCGAGCGAGATCCTGGGCAAAATCGGCAAGCAGCCTATCGACGTCGTCGTTTGGCTGGTAGAAAATTGCCGCCACATCATTCGGATCGATCTCTTCAAGATTGCCGATCATGGCCGTGGTCCTATTGCTGCGCGTTTCTCGTGTCGGCGCTCACCGTCGAACATCTCTAGCTGGTGTGGAAGGGGTTACGAGCAACCGCTCGGGGGCCGCGACCGGCAAGGCGCGCGCGACCTCGGCGAATACGTCCATTCCATTGCTGAGCTTTAGCGCATCAAAGGAGCGGCGCGGGATGCGGGCCAAAAGCGGCACGCCCGATCGGCCTGTTTCGAGAGCCAGAACCAATGTCACCTCAGCTTCGTCGAACGGCAGAGAAGCTTTGATGCGTGCCGGAAAGATATTGAGGATGGAACTTGCGCGCGGTGCCTCGCACGTGATGCTGACATCGCCGGCCGCAATGCGCAGCCGTAGCTGCGCGCCGGGTCTGAGCGGCGGTCCCGGTATCAACAGACGCGCACCTTTGAGGCGGAGGATGATTAGCCCATAGCGCCCGTCATAGCCGCCGACGATGGTGTCAATGCAAACCGCCGCTTCGCCGCGCGCGGCAAGCGCTGGATCGCTCTGAACGGCATGCAGCGGCCCAGCCGCAGTCACAATGCCATCTCTCATCATGACGAGATGATCGGCAAAGCGCTCGATATCAGCCATGTCATGGCTGATATAGATCATAGGCAACGTAAGCTCTTCACGCATGCGCTCGAGAAATGGCAGAATCTCGCGCTTGGCGGGGCTGTCGAGCAAAATGAGCGGGTCGTCCAGCAAAAGTAGCCGAGGTTGGGACAACAGCGCACTTCCCAGGGCAAGTCGCTGTCGCTCGGCGCCAGAAAGTAATGAGGGCTGACAGTCAAGCAATGGCGCCAGGCCGAGCAATTCGACCACGCCATCAAAGTCGATCAGTGTCGCTTTCGATTTTGGCGTGTTGTACAGAAGGGTGCGCTTGACGGACAAATGAGAAAACAGAATCGGTCGCTGGAATACATATGCGACGGGACGCTGATGAGCCGGCCAAAACGTCGTCTCATCCTGCCAAATCTCGCCATCGATCGCGCAAAACCCGCTCGGTAGACGCTGAACGCCGGCGATGCAGCGCGCGAGTGTGGTCTTGCCGCACCCAGGCGGACCGAAAATGGCCGTGACACCTTTGGCCGGTACGCTGAACTGCGCATCCAGCGGGACGCTGGCCAGAGAGCCGTTGAAGGCGACTTCGATATGGCCAGGTGTCGCGTCTCTCACGTGCCCGTTCCTGCGCTGTATCTTTCCATCAAGGTCACGAGCGGAATGGCTCCAAAGGCGAAGATCACCATGCCGCCGACAATCCGGTCTGTCTCGCTCCAGCGCTGCGTCTCCGTCCCTAGGAGGCCATAAGGAGGTGCGGCCGCAGGATTGCGGACTGATGGTGTTACGGCAGCCGGCATCTTGAGCGCCGGCAATCGAACGCTGCCGCGCGCGCTTGTCGATGACATAGACAAAGCGGGTTCCAGTGTCGCGGGCAGGGCTTGCATCGTTTGGCTGGAGAGGTGTCGCTTCGCGCCAGAGCTCGATACGGCCTCGGCGCCGGCAGTCCGCTTGAAGGGAGCCACGGCTTTCGTAGCCAATGTGACGATTGCGCCAACGCCCGTATTCATGGCTTCTGCAATTTCAGGCGCAAGCAGCATCAAAACCAGGTCGACTAGGATCAATCGGATAAGCTTCATTGGAGCTCCGGCGGTGGTCCGCCGCGACCGCCTTCGTCGCGGCAGCTCCTTGCTCCTCACCCAGCAATCTGCGTGCCGTTCAAAAATATGGCGCACAGCCCGCTTGGCTCATGGTGAAACGCGCGTGGGTCCCAACCCGGCTAGTGGAATGGCCCCATCGTGTCGTTGGGCTTCAGACGTTGGCGTCGCCAACCGGACATGCAGGATGGACGAGAAGCTTGCGTCGTTGCGCCGTCTTCCTCAGCATTCGACGAACGCCTAATTCTGGTGCGGCAAGGGCTCTATTTGTCCACAGAGGGCTTTGGTGTTTTTTCGGTACGCGCGGGCAGTATCGGATAATCGATTTTAGGCAGCTGCCCGGTGAGTGAATTCAGAAACGCGACGATGTCGTCTTTTTCCGTATCGTTAAGCTTCGCGCCGAGTTGAATCTCACTCATCACGCCAACCGCCTGTTTGAGGCTCCAAACCCGGCCCGAATGGAAGTAAGGGGGGCGCAATGCGACGTTGCGCAACGGGGCGGAGCGAAAAACATATTCGTCGCTGGGCACCCCGGTGACGGCAAAACGGCCCTTGTCGCCCCGAGGGAGCAGGCTTGCGGCTGGCCTTTCCATCACACCGAACGGGAAGTAATCCTGTCCACCGACGTTGATTCCATTGTGGCAGGAAGAGCATCCCTTTTCGATGAATAGCTTCAATCCTGCTTTCTGTTGATCACTAAGCGCATACGCATCGCCCTCGAGGTACTGGTCGAAGGCGGCGGCGGGTGTGATCAATGTCGTCTCGAAAGCCTCGATGGCCTTGGCGAAATTTTCAAAGGTAACCGGCGCCGGATCGTTGGGGAACGCCTTACTGAACATAACGATATAACCGTTCATCGAATTCAACGTGTTGAGCACGTGAGCGGGCGTCGCATTCATTTCGACACTGGACTGGACAGGGCCTGCGGCCTGGGCCTTGAGGTCCGCCGCGCGACCATCCCAGAACTGCGCTACGTTGAAGACTGCGTTATAGACCGTTGGCGCGCGACGTGAACCAAGCTGCCAGCGATGACCAACCGACAACGGACCGGCATCCACTCCGCCGGTCCCAAGATTATGACATGTATTGCAGCTGATGACCTCGCTCGCCGATAGCCTCGGGTCGAAGAACAGGGATTTGCCAAGTGTGACCTTTTCGTGGGTGATGGGGTTATCCTTCACCGCAGGAACGACTGAGGGGATCGGCTTGAAAATCCGCCTCGCGACGTTCATCAAATCATCATTGGCGCCTGCTGCTGACGTGGCCAGAATCCCGGCGGCCGCAATAGACAACTTGCCTGCCATGTAAAACTCTCGTGCCGCTGATTTCCTCATACCGATTCTTACTGTCTGTTGTCGTAGATCCTGGGCATCGCGAACATAGCGCGGGATTCGCGCGGCCTGCGTCTGCAGAATGGCTGGCAGCAGTCAAAGACAAATGGCGTCTTATATGTTGCGGCTAGGCTGCACGCAGGTCTCACGCTTGCCGCTGTTAGTAG
The DNA here is from genome assembly GCF_049075665.1 of Bradyrhizobium sp. B120. Lineage (NCBI taxonomy): Bacteria > Pseudomonadati > Pseudomonadota > Alphaproteobacteria > Hyphomicrobiales > Nitrobacteraceae > Bradyrhizobium > Bradyrhizobium sp. B120. Next base: position 1,895,782 of record NZ_CP185242.1, read on the forward strand.
CAACTGCCGTGCCAGTCGGGCTCAAAGGTCTAAGCGCTGATTGGGTCTCAAGGAACTGCAGAATAAGAATAGCAGCAGGCGGCTTGAACATGCGAAATCAATTGTCCGTCACAGATACGACAATCACCGGCCCAGACCAAGGTATCCTGGGCCCATCGCTTCATACCTTGTATTCGAGCCGTAAAGCGGTCGGTCCCGCCCATCGTTGAGCGTGCAGGCGCTAAGACGTTGGTCGGCGTGGCACAGAGCGAGCAGCGACCAGGCCGCTTGTCGGGTGATCGGCTCGACGTAATCGCGATGCTCGTCTGCGGCGCCTTCAACAATGCGCTGCGCTCCAACAGTAGGCCGAGCGATCAGCGGTCGACATCGGATGACGCCTTGCACGCGATGCAGCCGGAGAAGCGTGTAATTGTCGAGGAGTTCGTTCTTCTTGCTCATGTCAAGATGCAGATATGCCCATCTCAGCGCGTATTGACACTTGCTCGACGCTCAAAGTGATTGAATCGACCGTAGCGTTAGGTTGTAGGTCTTCTGAAGCAAGGTCGGACGCCTTTGCAGAAGAGTCATATTGGGAACCAACATTGCGAATGTCTCAAGCTATAAAGCGGGCTGCGCGAGCCGCGTGTGCAGCCGATCTTTACTGGGCGTTAGTCTGGGCGACGGGCCTGTCGCGCGTGGTGGAACGATGATTCGGAAGCAGGGCAACGACGACGTCGGCCCTGCAATAGCACGATGGTTTCTGCCAATGCTTGGCCTGCTTCCCGGCAAGCAGGACGATAATCGCGGGACAAGGAACAATCATGAAGGATATACAGCGCAAGGGAGGTTTGGTGAACCAAAAGCGACGGACGGGTTGGACCTCCCCTGCGTATCCCAATCTGCCACCCGTTGCCGTGATTGCGATCGCGGCCATGTTGTGCACGGGATACGCTCACGCGCGAGATCGCAGGTCGGAAGAGGTCTTGACGTCTTGCAAACCAGACGTGATGCGCTTCTGCAACCGCTTTACAGGACGTGGGGATGTGGACGCGACCATGTTTTGTCTTCGGGACAATTTCAAAAGCTTGCTTGTCGAATGTCGCCGCGTGATGCCAACCGCGGCGGAAAGAAAGGGACGGGCGAAACGAGGCGTCGACAAGCTTCCGATCGTCCTGCGTCGGGAGTGAGCCGCCCGAGCGTCAATCTCAGAACGTAACCGGCAGGCAGCGGTCCAAACGGGGTGGGTGCTGAAGTTTTCGTCACGCTGGTTGTCTTGAAGCAGATCGAAAGCGTCCCTCCAGCTGGAGCGCCGTTGGTCCACTGGCGGGCATGCAAGTTCCAGCAATCGATGGCCTCGTTCGGCGATCGAGCGCGCGCGCACGCCTGTTGTGAGGTCGTGATGCGATCGGAAGCTCGCATTTTCGGTGCTGCAGTAGCTCGTTATCAGCGGTGCAGCCAATTCCGCGAGCCAGCAGTGAAGTTGCCACCGGTTCGCCGAAACTGACCCGGGGGATATACGCTATGCACGTCCGGGCTGGTTACGGCCAAGCATCGTCCAGGAATTCCTGCGGTCACTCATCTATGGCGACGTCAGCCTAATGTTCCTGGCAGGCGGTCGAATCGGCGATAATCGGCAGCGAAATCGCTTGAATGCTGGCGTTGCGATTTCATTCCATGGCGGCCTTCCAAGTCAGAGCCGCTCGTCACGGGATTAGCTTGGCGTTGACCGTCGCCCTCGAGGGAGTAGATCGAGGAAGTCGCTCACGTCGGCCGCCAATCGACCTTCCGAAGGAACCGGTTGACGCCATTGCGGCGTTCTCGATCGGCGCCTAAGTGGAGTCGCTTGGCCCAACTACGGTGCTTTTCGTCGAATTCGCTTCAGTGCTCAGGACCAAAGGAAATGCGGTCGCCAAGAGCCGCTCGAAGGCAGAAAGCTGTTCAAGCAGACGCTTCTCCACGACCTCGCGCTCAGCGCCAGGCAGCCCCGCTCGAAGCAACCTACGACAACGCCAAACCTCGTTTCGCACCCATCTGATCTCACTCAATCTATCATCGATCGACATCATCACAGATTGCAGATTTAGGTTTACCCGGCGATTTGCAAACATCGAGCATGCGGATATCCGCGAGCAACCGCTCCATGGCGCCGCATACATACCGAACAGCTGCGTCTAAGAACTTGTGACTTGCCGATGTCATCGGGGAATGTGGCGAGCGGTTTGAGGTGTGCAAGGCTTTTATCAACCGGTACCAGCTCACGCTACGCGTGTGAAAAAGTATTTGCTGAAGATCATTGCGTTTCCCGGCGTTGTGACGGTGTACATCGCATATTTCCTGCACGCTACACGGTCGACGTATATCAGAGAGGTTTGGGTCGGGTCCGACGCCCGAGGAAGCTGACGGTCGAGCAGGAGTTCGTCAGACACAATGCACGCCGCCATGGTCGATGGCACCAAAGTGACATTTGTTTGGCGACTTTGTTCGATGCCCAGCCACTCGGCCTTGGCTTCACCTCAGTCCAGCAGAGCACTACCGGGAACGTGGCGACGTTGACCTCCAACGGCGCAAGGGATGTAAAATGATGGCGACTTTATTACGCTCGCCTCTCCCCCAGCAGCGCAAGAATACGCACGGGCCAGCGTGAGGCTCAGCCTATCACAGATTGTTATTATTTCAGTCGGGATCAGTGTCGAACTCAATAGGCACTCCACTGATAATCATTGCTATCATCGTCGGCTGTGCACATTCAGCGTCAAGATACCCATTTAACAGCTTGAATCTCACGTTGCGTCAGGTTGTAGTCTCGTAAAGGAAAAAAGCGGGCGGGACACGCGTCTATGACTCATTGGCAAATAATGATCGGCGGCGATGGCATGCTAATTGCCAAACTTGTCGCTTATGGGCGACGGGCGGGAGAACCAGAGTCATCGTGGGCACGAGGCGACGCAGTGGGGGCTATTGTCAATCGTGCTGCAACAAGCGGGCTCGCGATGCGGCATGAGATCATGGAATGATGCAGAATGTCGGCAACAGCTGCGATCGCATTTAAATCCCTGCGCAAAGAGAGCGCGATGAGTGAATAGCTCGGCGCTCGTAAGCAGATGGCTTCAATTGGATAGGCAGTTAGTATCCAGCCAGAGGTGATGACCGGTCGCACTGAGCGCGCGGCCGCACCGAACGCCGCGGAAAAAGCTCGGAAGGTCTTATGTCCGCTCACACTGATCTGACGACGGCGCTAAGCGAAATCGATCGTGCTCGCGATATCGTTGAATTCTCAACTGCAGTGGTCACGCGCGACAAGCAGCTGCGCAAGGCAGACCACTCCGCGTTTCTGCAGATGGCCGCCGTTGAGTTTCAATCTCGATTTCTGCCGAACTTCGAGGAAAGCATCCGTGCCGGGAGATCGTGGGGCTATGCGACGACATGCAACGCGGTGAGTCGAAAGGCCGGAGGCCAGGCCGGCCGGGCCGCTTGCGAGAGAATTGCGTCTCGTGTGTCGCAGCTCGACCATGCTCTGATTGGGAAAGTCGGAATCAGAGCCCTCTCCATATTTGCAGCATCATTCGGCCGGCACTCCAGTAGAGCGGAGTGTCGCAACGGAGCGATCAGAATAGCTAGTTTTTGTCGCGAGGAAAGCAGGTCGCTTCAACGATTGAATAATCTGAGTCTGGCGGCGTTGATAAACGGTTTCAGCAAGTGGCCGGAAGAGGCTGACTTTCGTCAGGCCGCAGCCGCGATCGCGGGGGAGGTCATTTGCCGTGCGGGCCGCCATCACCAGCTCTCTGACTTTACACAGCAAGGGTTGGTGAGCCTGGTCAACGGATTCAGCAAATGGCCGGAAGAGGCGGCCTCGGGCCAAGCCGCGGCCGCGCTTGCGCGCGAAATCCTGTGCCGTCCCGGCCGGCTCCGCGATTTTGCCCAGCAGGGGTTGGCCATCCTGGTGAACGGTTTCAGCAAGTGGCCAGAGGAGTTGCCCTGTGGTCAGGTCATAGGCGCGATTGCGGGCGAAGTCCTTGGACGTGCCGTCCAGATTCGCGAATTTAGCGAGCAGGATCTGGCGAACTTGGTGAATGGCTTCAGCAAATGGCCAGATGAGGCAGTCACTCGTCAAGCGACGGTCGCGATCGCAAGTGAGCTCCTGCGAAGTGGCGCCCAGCTTCCTCATTATACCCAGCAAGCACTTTCGAACCTTGTCAACGGGTTTTGCAAATGGCCCGAAGATGCGACCTGTCGCAAGGCTACGGTTGCGATCGCTGGTGAGGTACTTTGCCGTGCTGCCCAACTCCCTGATCTTACGCAGCAGGGGCTGGCAAACCTGGTGAACGGCTTTGGCAGGTGGCCGGAAGAGGCTGCCTTTCGCCGAGCTGCTGTCGTTCTCGCTCGCGAGGTCTTCCGCCGCACCGCTCAGCTCTGTGAGTTCTCGCAGCAGGGATTGGCGAATTTGGTGAACGGCTTCAGCAATTGGCCGGAGGAACTGCCTTGTGGTCAAGTGGCCGTTGTGCTCGCGGGCGAGTTCCTTCGCCGCGGCGAACGCAAGGCGGGGCTCTCATGTTTCACCGCCCAAGACCTCAGGGGCCTGGTGATCGGATTCAACAAATGGCCGCAAGAGAGCGCCGCTCGCCAAGCCACGATTACAATAGCCGATGAGGTCCTCCGCCGCGGTGTCCGGCTGTTTGACTTTACCAAGCTGGAATCGGAGAATCTGCTGAATGGCTTTAGCAAATGGCCGCAAGACGCCGCCGGGTATCGGACGATAGCGGAGATCAGCAGGCAGCTGCAACTCACGCAAACTGAAGCCGCGCAGCCCCGTGTTGGAGAGAAGTGGACCCGGCAGACGAGATAATCGACCAAAGAAATCTCTCGGCAGTTGTCTTCAATACGCATGATGCGGACGTCTCGAACACGACAATCCCGCGCAGCGAACGCCGCCTGGTGATGCGGTGGCAGCGTTCACATTTCATAGAATTGAGCGAACAATCAGAAGGACGTAGTTCTTGATCGAGGCTGAGAAGGATGTCGTCGACCACATGCTCTCATCATTGACGACCAGCGTGTTGCAGAATCGCATCACGCCATCCGACGAACAGGTGATGCATCATTTCGGGCTAGCCTGCGAAAGAGCGGGGCTGATTGCGACGGAAGAGGCGGCAATCCGGATCCTGAAGCGTGTCTCACGCGAGATCAACAAGGCAAAGTCAATGCTCGAGTTCATCGGTCACGGCATGGATCGGTTGCAATGAGCTGGGCGTAGAGAAATATCCGTCGTATCACAGCAGATGCAGCCGTTTGTTCAACCGACAATTGGAGCAAACCAAGAGCCGGGTCATCGTCGCTTGTCCGTCGAAATCTGCGACAGAATGAGCCGATGTTGGAGGATCGCTCCTCGCGGCCGATGTTAGAACAGGAGGGAGCTTGTCATCCAGGATGATATAATCCAGGACCCAGGCCTTTGTTGATTGCGCCGAGAGCGCGCGCCGGCTTGAAAAGGTACTCTCGACTGCTCTTTACGGGTGAAGAATCCTTTATCGCGATTCCAAACGTTCACCTCCCATTGGGGAATGGATGGCGAGCCGGGACTTCAGTGTGCCCTTGTGCCCCGCAGGCTTTCGATATTCGTCGCTCGAGATCGATAGGGTCCCCGCAGCATCACACTCGATTCCAGGTCGCGAAACATGGTGTAATTTCGTCGGATCCACTGATGCAACTCGGTGGACCAGTCCTTCTCGTTGCGCAGATATCCGGTGAAGGAAAAGCTAAGTCGATCGATATATCTCTTGAGAAACAGCGGCAGCGCGGGAATCCGAAGTACCCGCTCGCCATCCATCGCATCGGGTAATCCGCCGCGCAGCACGAACTCATTGTGGACAGTGACCAGCGCCGCCGGCGGAATCCGCCGCCGCAGCATGTCATAACTACGAAAGGAGACGCGGTCAGCATTCGCGACGAAGAAGATAATAGGCGCGACATAGCAGCGCATCGTCTCCTTCATAAAGCCGATCTCCTCGCACATCTTGAAGAATTCATCAAAGGCATGGAAACCGAGATCGATCACCTTGGCGACCCCGTCGTGGATGATCAGCGGGTCCATCAACTGCATCTTGCCGTAAGTATCGATCACATCTGCGGTCTCCGTGATGTTGGGGAGGTAATCGAGTAATGACGGCTCCTTCAGACTGACATCGAAGGAGAGCGCCTTGCCATTTTTTAGCAGCAAGAACTCGCTCAGGAGGCGAGCGATGAGAGTTTTGCCGACCTGCGGGCTAGGAGAGCAGATGATGTAGATGGGGGTTGCTAACATAGCCAGCAGATCAATCTTGTTTCGTATTGGGCTCAACCCGTCGCTCGCCGATAATGCGACTACTTCTCGTCGCCACGGTTGGCTGACTTAGCTCCGGTCAATTCCGTCAAGCTGATGCGATCAAATTCGCTCCAGACATTTGCCAGCCAATGCCGGACATAGCCGCGCAGCACGAAGGAGTTATTCGCCGGCTCATCGTTCCGCCCCTTGTTTGCGACGAAGTCCACGAATGGGACGGAAGCGACTTCGACCTGCTCATAGGCCATCTCGTTAAGTTTCGGTATGGTCAACTCGGTCGCATGCTTGATGCGATGAAAATAGGAATTATAGGTCGGCTGGTCCCACTGGAAGAATTGAGTGTCGTTGATGAAGTTTTTGACCAGATAGTATTTTGCGCCGCTCATGTAGGTCGCGGTCTCGGCGATCTCGTCCAGCGAAGCGATAGATGATCCCAAGATATGGAATACGGCAAAGGTGATCTGTCCAGACCGCGCCGCATCCAAAAAACCGATGTCGCGCAAGGAGGCCAGTGCGGAGGACAGTAAGCCGGCGCGTGCATCGATGACGGTGACGGATAGCCCTGAGTTCAGGGTATCGAAGATCTTCATCTGGTCCGCGGTCGTTGTCATATCGACGATCTCGGTGATCTCCGGATAGAAGCGCTTCAGCGTCCCCCGCGGCGACTCCGTGTCGAATGCGCGTGTTTGCACGTTATTGACTCTGAAGTAGTCCAGAAGCGTCCGTGATACGGTCGTCTTGCCGACACCTCCTTTGTCCGCACCCACCACAATCACAACTGGCTTCACCATGGAAATCTCCTGAGACACTCGTTATTGCCGCGCGCGAAGCACGCTATCGGCGAGTACCTGCTTTGGATGCGAACATGGCAGAAAGAAGGGGCAATCGAATCTTTGATACGAGACGCGCGACTGGTCGACATTTCCTAACATCAAGCCAGTGAAGCCGCTTGATTGCAAAGACGATGCAGGTCGAGAACGGCAACTAATCACTCGTACTCGTGATCTATGTGAGGTTTGTAAGCAGCTGGAAGAGTTCGAAGAATCAGCTGCACGCCTGTGATCATCGTCACGATCACCATCAGCCGGTTATTCCTGCCGATCTTAGATCGACATCAAACCACTTGAATCTTACGTAGCGTCAGATTGTAAGCTTGCTGGTAGCGCCATCGAGGCGGTGCTGCGCAGGCGAACTGAGAAAGAGTCGCGCCTCAAGTTCGTCCGACTACGGCGTGGCCGATGTTAAGCATCTCCTCGATAGTCACGGATGGCCGTCTTTTTCACCAGAACGCGAAGTGGCTCCTGAGATGACGTTGCAACGATCGAGCTCTCAAGTCTGCTGAGATAACATCGAGATGTGCGAGCGTTGGAATGCGTCATGACGCACATCGCAATCTCCCATCTGTTCGCGCCGAGGCGAGATCATCGTCTCGCGGACAAGACTGAACGGTGAGCAGGTCGTCGACCTGACGGCGCAGCATCGTAAGCGGCAAAGAGACCCCGTCTGGCGGAGTGGGTGAGCGATCGGCTATCGGCTGCTGAGTTTGTGAGCCGATGTGAGCTTCTATGTCTGCGCCTAGTTCTGGAACTAGAACCTTCGATACGATCGAAGCGATCGCCGACAGTCTTGAGGGAGCGCCGCGGCAGCGTCGCCGACGCTGGTCGGACGAGTTCAAGGCGCAAGTTGCGACAGAGGCGCTGGAGCCCGGCGCGAGCGTATCGGCGACGCCCGCCGGATCGGCATTCACCCGTCGCAGCTGTTCGCCTGGCGCCGTGATGCTCGGGCCGAGCGGCATTATCGTTCGCGGCCCTCGAGTTGCGAGGGTGTGGTGGCTTCTGTGGCAGGTGTCGTGATCGAAATTGCGATTGGCGAGGTGGTCGTGCGCGCCGACGTGGACGTCGACGAGGCGCACTTGCAGCGGGTGATCCGGGCGGTCCGTTCGGCATGATCCCCTCTGGTGTGAAGGTGTTCCTAGTGCGCGATGCCGGTTCAAATCCGTTGTTCCGAGCAAAAAGAGCCGATGGAATAAAGATCGTATAGTGGGATGGCTCCGGCGTGTGCCTCTATTTAAAACGTCCTGAAGAGGCGAAGTTCTGCTGGCCGCGGATCGGGCATCATCGGGTGCAGATGAATCCTGCGCAGTTGACGGCACTGGTGGATGGAATGGACTGGAAGCGGGTCCGGACCGTGGTGGTCAAGCGGCCGGAGATTGTTGGGTAAAAGCGCTGCGGCCAAGTGAATCAGTGAGCTGAAAGGCAAGAGAACCGGGGCAAAAAGCGCTCTGGTCGGGCCAATGATGCCGCCCGATCTCAACCTCCCGAATGACGTAGAGACGCTGAGAGCCATGGTGCTCACCATGGCCGAGAAGGCGGCTAATCGCCCGCAAATCCTTTTGCTTCAGCTTCATTCCCAAATGTTCTGTGTTTTTCTGGCTCTTCGAGTCGACTACAGTATCCACTCGTTCGGAGGCGATTCGGGCGTTCTTTCCCCAAAGCCGAGCGGGACGGCGTCTGAAAGAGCGTGAGTATCGGTGGCATTGCTTTCCCTGACTCGTGGCTTCTCGAAAGATATACGAAAATAGAAAACGGAATGCTCGAGGCGGCAGAATGAATACCGACCTACGGAACACCGCGGAAGACTCCAATGAATCTTACGATCTCCTGCAGCAGGCGCAGCGACAACCGGGAGACTTGAGCGCAAGCCAGCTCGCCGGCACACCCGTCCGCGGATCAAGCGAACTTTGACCAGAAGCTAAATGAGCTGCGGCCGATCCAACCAACAGCTGCCGCTTCGACGGATTCTGAAATTGGATCAGGGTCGACTATGACGAAGGGCAATCTGAGAGCGCGGGCTATCCCGCAGACCGAACGGTGCCCAGCCCCATCTTTTGTTAGGGGGGCGCGCCGAACTTGCCGCATCGCTGAGCGGAGCGAACGTTGAAGCGCTCAGGAACGAGATCAGACTGGCTGAACAGCGATCAGCACAATGGCCAGGAACAAACCGATCTTTCGCTGGCAGCGTCGATAGCAGCAGTGTTTTCAACAATGTGCTGGCATCGTCGTATCTACAGCTACACCGCTTTCAGGACGCGGCCAGCGATTGCGATCCGCGCCTAGATGATAATGTTAGTGCCATCGCGCATGTGCGCTCCTTGGCGGATTTGCGTTGTCACGAAAATCCGCATGTTTCTGAAGCGTTCCGCTGGGAGGACGATGAGGAGGACGAAAAGAAAGAGGACGAAATCGATAAGGCGCGCCTCGCTGCGATGCACACGCAGGGCGACATAGATAGTGCGTTTGTGTCGTTGTCCCAGGACCCCTCACAGCTGCTCGTTTCAAGGGACGACAGTGAGTATGGCGCGAAGGGAATTGCAGAGAACGCTAAGGAGTTGCACACCTACATGGTACCGCGTGTTGCCGCTTGGCCGGCTAAAAAAATCAATGACATTCTAGCATTACAGTTGCAATTTTTTGCTGAGATGGGCTTTGCGCGCGTTGGCCTGATGAGCCCTACGCCAGGACGACCATGCGAGGATGTGGGCGTGGGGGATGCGCCGCTGGGTTAGCTTCATGGCGATGCGCCGGATTTCTTGGATTGACCAGCGGATCAAGAACGATGCTACGGTCGAGGCCGCTGTCGCGTTTTTTTGAGCAATGGCCCGGTGTTGGCCCGATGACGGATGACGGCCATCATGGCGAAGGCAAGCATGACGAGCGAGACATGGCGATGCCAGCCTTGCCAGGAGCGGGTTTCGTTGTGATCAAGGCCGAGCTCGTTCTTAGCGGTTTCGAAGCTGTCCTCGATAGCCCAGCGATGGCCTTCCACCGACACCAGCTTCTGCATGGACGTGCCCTTGGGGCACCATGTGGAGAAGAAGGCCAAGCTGCCGTCGGCAATGTTGCGGCGGATCAGAAGACCCCGCGTCCATTCCCCGGCAAGGTCGTCGTTGTATTCTCCAGCGTCGAGATCGGCCAGCTCAAGATAGGCCCAGTCGTGCCAGCGCGGACCTTTGGTCCCTTCGCCGGACGACAGGCGATGCCAGACCTTCTTGGGAAGGCTCTGCGCGATCGCGGAGGCAGTGCCGGCGACAGGCTGCGGCTTGCCCCAAGAACGGAACACATGATTGGAAGCAACGCCCAGAACATAGCCCTTGCCCGCCTTGCGCAGCAGGGTTTCGATCTCTCCGGTGCCATACACGCTGTCCGCCGCCACGAACGAGAACGGCACCTTTGCGGCGATCGCGCGAGCGATCATTCGACGCGCGATCTTGGGCTTCGTCGCAAAGCTCACATCGGTTGGTACATGCGCTGCCTTCAGGCGAGCGGGTTCGTCCGTCCATTCCTTTGGCAGGTAGAGCGCCCGGTCGATGAAGGCATGGCCATGCCGCGACACATAGGAGGCGAACCCGCATCCAACCCGTCTTGCGCGGCTCGTTGCCCAACAGTCCGTCGAGAAACTGCCACGCCGAGGCCGCGACCCGCTCCTGCGTAAACAGCGGACGGATGCGTTGCTTGGCATCTCGCAACGATGAAGCCCACAGCGCCAGCGTATTCTCAACCGACGCACCACCAATCATCAGATCCCGAATCATGGTCACCCATGGATTCAGAACCCTCAAGAAAATGCAACTGTAATGCTAGGGTCTGTTTGGATTCATCTTGAATTTGTCACGGCGGCGGTGAGATTGATCATTGCTTCGAAGCTGAGGTCAGTTTTGTCGGCTCGCATGGCGATCCGCTTGAATTCCTTGAGCTTGCAGAAGAGGTTTTCGATCAGGTGCCGCCATTTGTACATTTCCTTGTCGATGGCGAGAGGATTTGCGCGCCGCGGGTGCTGGGAGATGACAACCTTGGCGCCGCGTGCGTCGAGGTCGGCGATGATTGCGTTACTGTCGAACGCCTTGTCTGCAATCAGCGCATCGAAGGCCAGCCCTTCGATCAGCGGCGGGACACCGACCGTGTCAAAGCGCTGCCCAGGCAGCAGCACGAAGCGCACGAGATTGCCGAGCGTGTCGGTCAGTGCCAGGATTTTGGTGGTCATTCCACCTTTCGAGCGGCCGATGGCCTGGTTTTGCGTTCCCCTTTTGCGCCCTGTCCGTGGCGGTGGACTTTGACGATGGTGGCATCGACCATGACATATTCCATGTCCGGCTCGTCTGAAACCGCATCAAACATGCGCTTCCAGACGCCCGCCTTCGCCCAGTCGCGAAAGCGCGTGTACGCAGTTATCCAGTTGCCGAAGGCGCGCGGAAGATCGCGCCACGGACTGCCCGTGCGGGCAATCCACAGCACGGCTTCGACAAACAGCCGGTTGTTATTGCCGCTCCGGCCGGGATCGCCCGGCTTGCCAAGACACAGCGGCTCCATCTTCGCCCATTGGGCGTCAGTCAAAACGAATCGGTCCATCCCAAGCTTGAATCACAACCAAGCCAGGATGAGAATCTGGAGGGTTCTGTGAGGTCGCGCTCACGCGAGGGCGCGGCAGGCGCTTATGACGCGACCTCATTGAAGCCGGATTGAACGAAGGCGCGGGAGGCTATGCGCGGTTTTGCAGCTATGGGGATTGTTCGAGATCGCAATGCCCGATCTGCTGGCTCGGCGCGAGAGGCAGAGAAACGGGATGTGCGCATCGGGGAAGAGTTGAGATCAGACGCGCTTCGCCGGAGATCGCGATAGGCTTTTTGCTGCATCGGACGGTTGTTGTGGCGCGGTGTGACAGCACGGATTCGACATCGTCCGCGATGATCGAGACGCTGGGAGCGAAATGACGAATGATGATCGTCGTGCACGGCATGACTTGGCTCACGATGTGTCGCATCGGAACGGTGATGTTCGAGGGCTGGGGCGTCTGAAGCTATGTCGAAAGCGCTCAATGATGCGCATGACGCCACCACAATCGGGACAGGCAGGCGCCTCGGCCCAGGTTTGAGCTTCCGAATCCACAGGCGACGGCTCGCCATCGTTTGGCGCTGTCCGCTCACGATCGAGAAGTTTGCAGCAAAGGGCGAGTTTGGCAGCGCGATGGCCGTTGGCCATGAAGCCGAAGTGGCGGATGCGATGGAAGCCATCGAAGAGCCGCGCCGCGCTCACCACCGCCTATGCGGCCGGGCTCAGGGCCTCGGAGGTTGCGGGACTGCGGATCGAAGACATCGACAGCGCCCGCGGCGTCACCCAGGTGGTGTTGGCCTATCTCGGCCGCTACACCCATCGCGTCGCCATCGCCAACAGCCGGCTCTAGAAAAACCGTAGCGCACAGACGATCTGGTTCAGCGCCGGCCATGATATGCCGGTCGAGACCAGATGCACCTGGAAGGCGCGGACGTCTTCCAACTCTAACCGGTCAGGTGATCGGCCAAAATAGCGGCTGAACTTCGAAACCGCGCTGATGTAGGATCGCTGCGTCGCCGGCGACAGATTGCGGACGGTCATGTCTTCGATCATGCGGCGGCGAAGAGGGCTCAAATCGGCCATCTCGATACTCCTGTCTGAGGGGGTGGGCTCCAACACCCACATCCTTCAGCCAGGAGGCGATCTACGCCACCTTGCCCCTTACGCCGCGGCAGCGGCTTCGTTCAATCCTAATAAAAAGCCCAATTCTAACAATCTGCCAAAGTAGTGTTAGGGCGCGGATTCATTAAGGCGCAGCCATAGCCTGACTGGCGCGAGTTGAACGAAGGCAAGGTAGTTGTCCTGACATCTGCTCCATTTTTTGATCTTCGCATCCAATGCCGGCGAGCCCGGGTGGATGGTCTCGTTGCTCGATGAGTTGGCCCGACACTTCTCGAGATTACCGCCTACGAAGAAAACGGCCAACGAAGCCCTCCTCACCCAGGCAACCCGGAAAGATCCCGAGCCATTCTGATGGCGAGGACACAATGACGCTGGCGCCTGCCATAGGCAATCCGCTCCTCCCGCCCGGGCGGGAGTCGAAAACTCCGGCTGGAAGCCGGGGTTTTCTTTTGTGCTATTATAGGCACCAGCTCTCGTAAACCGCCGCCAGTACAGTGCACCTCACGGCTTGAGCCGAATTGGCTTGGGCTTCGTTCCGTCCAAGGCTCGATCGTAAGCCGCAGGTGTCGGTTGGTCTGCGCTCCTGCTCCACCTCAAATGGATTGGTAGAGATCTCACGTCACATGAAGTCTCCATCCGAGTCGGACTCTGATGAAGGTTCATCATCGCTCGACGCTTTGGAGAGATACATCGAAGAATTGGTTGCGCGCTGCCATTCACCATCCCTATATCTCCACTGGCTGGACTGGGTGGGATCAAGTACCATATCATCGGGATCCACATGAACGAAGCCCAGTTGTTCTGCACGGGCTCTCGCTTCGTCATTGGCAGGACGCCAGTTCACTAGCGGCCGTTCGCCGTCTCGCCGTAGTTGGTGCTCGAGCAGAATATCGCCGGCGTTACCGACGAGCGGATGTGCAACCTGAAAATCCACGATTGATGTGACATCAGTCCGTCCGGGAAACAGTTCTCGCCACCGCTGGCTGGTGAACTCAGTCGCCATAGGAAATCCGGCTTCCGTTCTTTGGAGGCCGACGCTCGTATTTCCTAGTTGGTAGCTGTAATATCGCGCGGCATCGGAATCCCTTCGGATCGCGAAACTTCTGGCGGTATCCGCGGTGCGATTAGCTCTTTCGGATACAAATTCTGAGTATTCCTGCGGATTGTTGGCGATACGATCGATTTCTTCACCATGAAAGCTCCTCACCCGTTCCCGGAATTCGGCCCGGTTGATCTCAATAACGGGAGGTCTTGAGTTGAGGTAATAACTCGGCTGCGAGGATGAGCTGGCACCCGAGTCCTGCAATCCCATTCTACGGAACGCGTCCGCAAAATCGTCGGCATTCCTGTGCTCCGGGGAGCTAGCGTAATGATACTCATCGTAGGATGGAACATGCGACGTATTGTTAACTCGATCGTCCATGACGACCACACTCCTATGGCGGTTGCATTGTGTTTCAGGTCGTTAGACCTGACTCCGCAGATAAGCAGCTTAGCTGTCCGTAAGCTGACGCCGAGAAATTAACGGAAAACTAGGTGTTTGGCCCCGGCATTTCTGCAGCGGATTGAGTTTGAATCGTTCCGGCTTGGAAGTTCAATCCTGAATCCAAACAGACCCTAGCATTACAGTTGCATTTTCTTGAGGGTTCTGAATCCATGGGTGACCATGATTCGGGATCTGATGATTGGTGGTGCGTCGGTTGAGAATACGCTGGCGCTGTGGGCTTCATCGTTGCGAGATGCCAAGCAACGCATCCGTCCGCTGTTTACGCAGGAGCGGGTCGCGGCCTCGGCGTGGCAGTTTCTCGACGGACTGTTGGGCAACGAGCCGCGCAAGACGGGTTGGATGCGGGCGGAAGCGGCCGGCGATCCAGGCCCGTGGCGCCAGCAGGCGATCCTGGGCCGGGGGCGGTGGGATGCGGACGCACTACGCGACATTGTGCGTGAGTACGCGCTGGAAGCGCTTGGCGATGAGGACGCGGTCCTGGTCATCGATGAGACCGGCTTTTTGAAGCAGGGCAAGGCCTCGTGCGGGGTCGCACGCCAGTACACTGGCTCGGCGGGCAAGATCACCAATTGCCAGATCGGAGTGTTCGCCTCCTATGTGTCGCGGCATGGCCATGCCTTCATCGACCGGGCGCTCTACCTGCCAAAGGAATGGACGGACGAACCCGCTCGCCTGAAGGCAGCGCATGTACCAACCGATGTGAGCTTTGCGACGAAGCCCAAGATCGCGCGTCGAATGATCGCTCGCGCGATCGCCGCAAAGGTGCCGTTCTCGTTCGTGGCGGCGGACAGCGTGTATGGCACCGGAGAGATCGAAACCCTGCTGCGCAAGGCGGGCAAGGGCTATGTTCTGGGCGTTGCTTCCAATCATGTGTTCCGTTCTTGGGGCAAGCCGCAGCCTGTCGCCGGCACTGCCTCCGCGATCGCGCAGAGCCTTCCCAAGAAGGTCTGGCATCGCCTGTCGTCCGGCGAAGGGACCAAAGGTCCGCGCTGGCACGACTGGGCCTATCTTGAGCTGGCCGATCTCGACGCTGGAGAATACAACGACGACCTTGCCGGGGAATGGACGCGGGGTCTTCTGATCCGCCGCAACATTGCCGACGGCAGCTTGGCCTTCTTCTCCACATGGTGCCCCAAGGGCACGTCCATGCAGAAGCTGGTGTCGGTGGAAGGCCATCGCTGGGCTATCGAGGACAGCTTCGAAACCGCTAAGAACGAGCTCGGCCTTGATCACAACGAAACCCGCTCCTGGCAAGGCTGGCATCGCCATGTCTCGCTCGTCATGCTTGCCTTCGCCATGATGGCCGTCATCCGTCATCGGGCCAACACCGGGCCATTGCTCAAAAAAACGCGACAGCGGCCTCGACCGTAGCATCGTTCTTGATCCGCTGGTCAATCCAAGAAATCCGGCGCATCGCCATGAAGCTAACCCAGCGGCGCATCCCCCACGCCCACATCCTCGCATGGTCGTCCTGGCGTAGGGCTCATCAGGCCAACGCGCGCAAAGCCCATCTCAGCAAAAAATTGCAACTGAATGCTAGAGCGCGGGCATGCTCCCGGAGATCGGGAGTTGCGAGATTGGGTGTGCGGATTCCGAGATGATGGTGCGCACCGTACCGATTTGATGGCGCGCAGGGTTCCGAAATGATCGCGCGCAGCATTCCGAGCATTCTCCGCGCAGCATTCCGATTTGATCGCGCGCAGTTTCGGATGGTGTGAAGCCTGATCGTTGGTCCATTTCTCCGGCTGGAACAGCTTGGAGAATTGGATGCCGACGAGGAGGGTTATCATGCGCCAGGTGCGCGAGATTGCGAGGTTGAGCCTTGAGGCTGGGCTCTCGACGCGCGTGGTTGGCGAACGTGTCGGCGTCGGACCGACGACGGTACGTGACACGCTGAAGCGGTTTGCACGCGCGGGTCTGGCATGGCCCGTCCCGGAATCGATAAGCGACGTCGAGCTGGAGCAACTGATGTACGGGGTGCCTGGCGTGAAGCCGGGTCGCCGCAAGGTGGCCGAGCCTGACTGGTCTGTTGTTGCCCGCGAGCTCAAGCGCAAGCATGTGACCTTGCAGGTGCTGTGGGACGAGTACATTGCAGAGCATCCGGACGGGTACCGGTACAGCCGTTTCTGTGACTTGTTCCGCAACTGGGAAGGCCGGCGGCCGCTGGTGATGCGCCAGCACCACGGCGGGGGCGAGAAATTGTTTGTCGAGTATGCCGGCGACAGGGTGCCGGTGGTTGACCGTAAGACTGGCGAGGTGCGTGACGCGCACATCTTCGTCGCGGTCATGGGCGCATCCAGCCTGTCGTTCGCGCTGGCGACGTGGACCGAACAGCTCGGCGACTGGATCGCGGGACATAACGCGGCCTACAGCTTTTTTGGCGGCGCGACGCAACTGTTGGTGCCCGACAACGCCAAGGTCGCGGTGATCAAGGCCTGCCTCTATGACCCTATGGTCAACCGCAGCTACAGCGATATGGCGCAGCATTACGGGACGGCGATTTTGCCGGCACGGCCGCGTCGCCCGAGAGATAAGGCGATTGCTTCATATTGCACCTCATCCTGACAGTTGCGCGGTGATAGGTGTTGCTTGCGGTTTGCGGGAGCGGCGGCCGCCACGGCCTTTAAGGATAATGGTATCTGATGCGATCTCCCAGAGCCCACGGTTCAGGCTGTCAGCGTAGCATTTTTTGATGAGTCCCTGACGGCCCCACTCCTGCACGGTGGTTTTGGCGATGCCAAACCTCGCTGCGACCTCGCGCGTCGTGAGCATACCACGGTGGCGCAGTCGATCGTATCGACTCGCCAGTTTGTAGGCACTGCGGATGAAGGCAATCTTCTTCAGATTGAAGGGCTTGCTTTCCCAGGTGCGCCATCCGTCTCGGTTCAAAATCTCAGCG
Organism: Bradyrhizobium sp. B120; assembly: GCF_049075665.1. NCBI lineage: Bacteria > Pseudomonadati > Pseudomonadota > Alphaproteobacteria > Hyphomicrobiales > Nitrobacteraceae > Bradyrhizobium > Bradyrhizobium sp. B120. The sequence continues at coordinate 1,912,992 of NZ_CP185242.1, forward strand.
ATCTCGCGGTCGCAATGCTGATCGAGCAGCCGATCGACGGCCGCGACAAGCTCGGGTTTGAACTTGCGCAGCTGGGCGATTGGCAGCGGTCGCTCGAGCTCCAATGTGCGCGTAGCCCCGCCGGACAGACGCACATGAGCAATGATCTTCTGCGCCTTGATCAAGGTCACGTCTTCGATGAGCAAGCGCGCGATGCGCTTGCGTTCACGGAAGTCGACGCGCGGATCGTTCCAGATTTGCGGCAGCTGCTCGGCAAGACCGAGAATACGCTGGCGGACCTCAGCGGCGAGCGTCGCAGTCTGCTGTTTGTTGCGACGTTCATATTCCTCGATAGCTTCGGCATGACGGTGTAGCTTGTTGTTCCACTCCGCCTCAAGCGCATCGGCGACGAGACGATTGTCGGGGTCCACCTTCATGTAGCGCCGGCGGGCAAGTTCGGCGTCGTAGCGCAGTCGTTCGACGTGCTGGCGACGTGCGGTATCGGTCTCGCGGACTCGCGCCTCAAGCTCGCGTTGGACCTCCAGAGTGACCGCCAGCGCCATCGGCGTCATCATCTCGATCATCAACCCGGCGACCGCTGGATCGATGATCTTGCCAGGCACCGTTTGGCAGGTCTTCCCGGCGCGGCGCACTGCACTCTCTTGGCACACATAGGTCGGGACCGTATTGCCATGCTCGCGACTGTAATGCACACCCATGCGGTCGCCGCACAAGCCACAGAGCACGCGTCCCTGGAGCAGCGCCGGCCCCTCGCGCGCCGGCCCAGAGAATCGTTCACCGCCGAATGCGCTCGCATTATCCGCAAGGCGCCGTTGATTTGCTTCGAACCGTTCCCAGTCGATGTAACCCTGATGCATGCCGGGCATGACGAACTGCCAATCCGCTCGGGGAATCTTCACGACGCTGGTTCCGCCGTCGGGCCGGTGGCGTGTGCGCGTACGCCCATAGACGAAGGCGCCGGCATAACGGGGATTGTGCAGCACCTGCAAGATCCTTGAATGCTGCGGAAGCGCCCACAAAAGGTCGCCTTTGTTCGCGCCCGTCCGCAATCGGCGCGGGAACTGCAGGCCTTGCTCCCGGAAGAAACGGACTGTCTGGACGGCGCTTCCGGTCCGCTCAAAGGTCTCGAAGACCAACCGGATGGCATTCTGTACTTGAGCATCCGGATCGAGACCGACCGTACCGTCGGTTCGGTACACCAATCCGACCGGAGGCCCCATCTCCAGCTCGCCGCGACGGGCCTTGTTGAGCTGGCCGCCACGCATGCGCGCTTTGAGGATGTGCAGTTCGGCTTCGCTCATCGTGCCTTTGAGGCCAAGCAGAAGGCGATCGTTAAAGCCGGCTGGATCATAGATGCCGTCCTCATCGAGAATGAGCGTCGCAGTCAACGCGCACAGTTCGATCAGGCGATGCCAGTCCGCAGAGTTACGCGCCAATCGCGAGACCTCCAGGCCCATGACGATGCCAGCCTTACCGAGCGCCACCTCGCTCACGAGCTGTTGGAAGCCGTCGCGTGCGGTCGTGCTCGATCCGGATTTGCCGAGATCGCGATCAATTACATGAATGCGTTCGATCGGCCAGCCCGCTGCAATTGCGCGCTGGCGCAGCGCGTATTGGCGCTGCGTGCTCTCGCCATGTTCGGCGACCTGCCGCAACGTGGACTGACGAACATAAAGGTACGCATCACGCTTGAGATGGTCGGCCGTGACCTTGTGCTCAGGCATGCATGGGCTCCATAGCGAGGGAGATAAGAATGCCGGCGATGAGGCGGGTGACCTCCTGTGCCGGCGGCGACAGATCGGGCTTGGCGGAAGACGATGGCTCGGGGGCGTGGTGGCAAGTCGCCTCGGCACGAGGTTCGTGCCCAAGCGCCCGCATCCAGGCGGCCAAACCTTGACGGCGAAGAATGCCGAGACCAGGAGTTGCGGCGGGTTTGCCTGATAGGATCGCGGTACGCAGCTCCTCGTAGACCGCCGCTGCCTGCGCCGATGCCACAATCACGCTGGATGGATGATTCGTTTTTTTTTGCGCGCAAGCGCTCGCTCGAGGCTGCGCCTGTGCACTTTGATGCCGAAGCGTGACTCGATCGCCTCGAGGCATTGAGACGTCGCCAGCTCGGGCTTTGCCGTCTTGAGTTCTGTAGCGAAGGCAATGACTTCGCCAGACAGCTTGTGGCCGGCCTTGGGGCCTCGCTGGCTTGGCAGCAGACCGGCGAGCCCACTGGTCTTCAATGCGCTCTGAGCTTTGTAGAAGGTGGGTCTCGTAACACCGAACGCCGCCGCGGCCTCGGTAATGGCGATGCCATCGATCTGATGACGCCGCACCATCTCGTAGCGGACCTGGACCAGGTCCGCGGCATCGAAGAACGGATTGCCGGTGAACGCAATGTCGCGAACGGCCTCGGGATTGGGGTTGAGGACGCCGTCTCGTGCCAGCGCCTCGCTCTTCGAATCCCGCTTTCTTGCCTTCGCCATGTCTCGCCTCGGGGGCACGTAAATAAAAATACGCCTCTATATGTAGATTGTCAACCGCCGGTCTAGCGCTAGATGCGGTGATTGGCGGCAAGAAAATGAGACTAGATGTCATGATGAGGCCTGCGCAGCGGCATGATTTGATTTACAATGGAGGCGTAATTGCCTTTACACATCAGTTGCTCGAAGCTGCTGCGCGAGCCGATCCAGCGCGTCGCACAAGGACAGCAAGTCCACCGTGCGAAAAGCGGCTCTACCCTCCGCAATCCGCTGGAACTCGTCCACCGGATCGATATCGGTGAACGCGCTTGCGATCGTGCAAAGCCTCCCATCTTCGCCGACGTAGACCACACGATCCTCGCCCCAATGTCGCTGCCGGCAGATCGGCTCGAACATGCGGCCGCACAGCGGATGGAAAGGATGAGTGATCCGCACCTTTTGGCGGGTCGTACCTACACAGCCTGCAGTTGGCGACTTTCGACAAAGCCAAGGTCGAAGTCGGCGTCCAAATCGTCGGGCGATGGATTCTGGCGCGCCTGCGCAACCGCCGTTTCTTCTCGCTCGCCGCCCTCAACGAGGCGATCCACGCACTGCTCGTCGATCTCAACAACCGACCGTTACGGAGCTGGGGACGAAGCCGGCGCGAGCTGTTCGAGGAGCTCGACCGACCGGGACTGACCCCATTGCCCGACGAACCCTACGAGTACGCTGAGTGGAAGCGCTGTCGGGTCAACCTCGATTATCATGTCGAGATTGCCAAGCATTACTACAGCGTACCTCACAACCTCGTGCATGAGGAGGTCGAGGCACGGATCACCCTAAAGACCGTCGAGATTTTCCTGCGCGGCAAGCGCGTCGCCTCCCATCTGCGCAGTATCCTGCCGCATCGACCAACGACGATTTCCGAGCATATGCCAAGCTCGCTTCGCCGCTACCGCGACTGGACCCATGAGCGCATCCGCTCCGAAGCCGCCAAGGTCGGGCCCGACGCCGAGACCCTGATCGACGTCATCCTCCGATCGCGGCCGCATCCGGAACAGGGCTTCCGCTCGGCCATCGGCATTCTCGGGCTGGTCAAGCGCTATGGCGCGGAACGTGTCGACGCCGCCTGCGCCCGTGCGCTGCTGCTCAATGCTCGTTCCTACAAGTCGGTCGCCGCCATCCTCAAGAACGCCACCGACAAAGCCGCTCCTCCCGCCCAGGAGGCGCCCGTCCTCTTCCACGCCAACATCCGCGGCCGCAGCTACTATAACTAATCAGGAGATCATTGTGCTCATTCATCCGACCGTCGAACGCCTGCGCGCGCTCGGCCTCACTGCCATGGCCGGCACCCTCATCGAGCTGCAGAACAATCCCGAGGCCGCCGACATGCCGCATCCCGATTGGCTCGGTCTCCTCGTCGATCGCGAGGTCACCGCCCGCGACAACCGCCGCCTCGTACGGCGCTTGAGCAGTGCCAAGCTCCGGCAGGCCGCCAGCATCGAGAATGTCGACTATCGCACCGCTCGCGGTCTCGACCGTTCGCTCTTTCAGAGCCTCGCCACCTGCCAATGGATCCGCGAGCACAACCATCTCGTCATCGTCGGTCCGACCGGCACCGGCAAGTCCTGGCTGGCTTGTGCGCTCGGCAACAGGGCCTGCCGCGATGGCTTCTCGGTCCTCTACAAGCGCGTGCCCCGCTTGTTCGCCGATCTCGCTCAGGCGCGTGGCGAAGGTCGTCTCGCCCGCCTGATCGCGGCGCTGAAGCGCGTCAATCTGCTCATTTTGGACGACTGGGGACCCGAAGCGCTCACTGCCGACCAGCGCCGTGATCTCCTCGAGATCGTTGATGATCGCTACGACAAGGGATCATTGTTGATCACAAGTCAGGTTCCCGTGGCGCAATGGCATGACGTAATTGCCGATCCCACGCTCGGCGACGCGATCCTGGACCGCATCATTCACAACGCCCACCGCATCGAGCTCAAAGGGCGACAGCCTGCGTCGTCGGGCCGACGATAGGACAACAGCGTGACCACGACGCGCCCGATCGCCCCACCGGCCCACAGGTCCCTCCCGCGCGCGCCGCTGCGTCGCTCGTGGGGGCCCACTCCGCGCCGCGCGCGGGGCCCTCCCATGGACCGCCGGACCGATCTCCGAGCCATCCCGCCCGTCTTGACCAGGAAGATCATTTCCAGCACAGATCAACACGTCAGTCGTGTTCGCCTCCGCAAGTGATCACCATCGTCTGGAATCCGTGATCGCGATCGCCTGGAACGGCTGATCACCATCCGTGGAATACGCAGCCGATAGGTCCGCGTCTGGCCATGGTCAATTCCAGCTGTCCATGAGGGACCGTACCCCCTGGCCGTTATGACTGTGAGGCAGCACATCGATAGCCTGGACGATGTCGAAGAAAACCGGTTACCCGTTCTCAGACCCGAGAATGCTGGATCTCACAACGGATGAAGGAAAATGGAAATGTCTGCTTGAGGCAGCCGACTCATGATCTCTGGAAAATCCATCGTATCCTCCTGCCAACAGTGGTCGCATCGCCTTCAGGGATGCCAAGAGATTCGGGTCCGCAAATCCCAACCGTTCGGTGGAAAGCCGTGCTCTGCCGTTGAGAGCCGCGCTCACTGAATACGTTCAAGTGTGCGCCGGATTCACTGGAATGAGGCGGATGTCATCGACGCAGATGACGATACTAAAACGTCGCCGGGCTTGGGCTGCCGTCCGAACGGGAAGCGATCCCGCATCGTCAATTGCGCACCATTGACGTCGAGTACGAGTCGCGTCGCCCTAGTAGGGTGACTGCAGAACGAGGGCTGTCTGTGCCACTCCCCTTGCCCCGTCTCCTGACGTGAAGATGCCGTCGATGTCCACAGTTCCGCAAGCAACAAGCATTAGCCGATGAATTTGCAACAAATGACGTCGACGGCGCTTCGTGGATTTCGCCGGCGTACCGACCAATTTCGACCTGACCAGCATTCATCACCACAACACGGTCGGACTGAGCCAGTGCCTCTTCCTGATCGTGTGTCACAAACAGGGTCGTGACGTCAACGCTGCGGATGACCTTCCGAAGCTCTTCGCATATGCGTACCCGAAGCATCCAGATTTGAGAAAGGCTCGTCGAAAAGGAGCACGGCTGGCCGCATCGCCGGAGCGCGCGCCACGCGCGATACATTGCTGCTGACCGCCGGATAGCTGGCTCGGCAGGCGCTGGGCTGCGTGCGGCAGTTCGGCCAGCTTGTCTCGCTGACGCGCTTCTCCCGTTCGGCGAGCCGCGATTTCAAGTTTCGAGGCCGAACGCGATATTCTCAGCCACCGCCATATGCGGGAACAGCGCGTAGCTTTGGAATATTATGCCGGTGTCGCGCCGGTAGGGAGGCTGGTCCGTCATGTCGACGCCATTGATACTCACTCACAGCCCCAGAGGTCGGCTTCTCAAAACCCGCAACGATGCGCAATGTCGTCGTCTTGCCGCAACCCGAAGGTCCAAGCAGACAAACGAGTTCGCCACGTCACACCGCCATCGATATGTTGGCGACGGCGATCGTCTCCCCCAAGTGTTTCGAGATAGATCGTAGTTCCAGCGTCATGGGAGTTTCGCATCGTTCTTTCTAGCTCTTTCAAAAGTGACTACATCCATCCTCCCGGCCTAGGCGAGCCCTTCGGTCCCAATCAACCGCTCGATTGTAAGGATCACGGCCATGGTGACCAAAATCATCAGGCTGGATACAGCAGCGACGAGCGGATTGTAGCTGGTCGACGTACGTAAAGATTTGGACAGGCAAGGTTCCATTGCCGCCAAAAGTGAGAAGGACGTTTCCGCAGGATGTCACAAAAGCAAAGATCGCAGCGGACAGCAGGCCGGGAAGGATTAGGGCAGTGTAATGCGCGGAATGACACTCCATGGCGTGGTCCGGAGGTTCATCGCTGTCTGTTTGGGTATCTGATCGTGCAGAGTGAGGCTGGCGAGTATGGCGCCGCACTCAACGCCGGATTTGCAGCATCAATGGATGATCCTAAGGATAACTAAACCCCAATCATGGATAGCCGGCGGTTCAGCTTGTCGTGCCCGCCGCTGGCACAACACGGACCTCGCTCGTGTTGAGTGAGACGTATAGTGTTTCTCCGGCCTTGGGATGTCGACCAAACGGAAACCGTTCGTGCATCATGAGCTGCTCTCCGTTAACGTCGAGAATGACGCGCGTTGCCCCCCCATAGTAGTGAGTTTCAAGTACCCTTGCCCTCGCGCCGAGGCCAGGAGCGCCGTCCGCGGCAAGGTGTAGGTGCTCGGGCCGGACGATGGCGCTTGCGGGACCCGGTTGGCAGATACCAGGCCAACTTAGGCCGCCTTTCGAAGTGAACGTTCCGGCCGCGTCGACAGTGCCATCGACCAGTGAACACCAGCCGATGAACTTTGCGACAAAGGTGCTTTCAGGGCTTTCGTAGATGTCACCCGGCGAACCGATTTGCTCGATCCTGCCGGCATTCATCACGACGATACGATCGGACATGGTCAACGCTTCCTCCTGATCGTGAGTTACGAACATGGTGGTCACGTCGACACCGCGAATCACCTCCCGCAGCTCCTCGCGCATGCGAATCCTGAGTTGCGCGTCGAGGTTCGAAAACGGTTCGTCGAGCAGAAGTACGGCCGGGCGCATGGCAAGGGCGCGGGCGAGGGCTATGCGCTGCTGCTGTCCGCCGGACAGCTGCGTCGGCAGCCGCTCCGCGAGGTGGGGAAGCTCAACAAGTTTGAGCATCTCGCTTACGCGCCTATCGCGGTCGGCCCGATTCCACTTGAGGTTCTCAAGCCCAAAAGCGATATTCTGCGCCACGGTCATGTGCGGGAAAAGGGCGTAACTCTGGAAAACCATCCCCGCATCGCGCCGGTAGGGCGGCTGGTGGGTCATGTCTTGATTGTTGATGCGGACGGTTCCGGACGTCGGCTCCACAAAACCGGCCACGATGCGGAGGGTCGTTGTTTTGCCGCAGCCGGATGGTCCGAGCAGACAGACAAGCTCGCCCCGCATCATGCCAAGAGATACATCGGCAACAGCGATTGAATCGCCGTAGTGCCGCGAGACGGATTGCAGTTCGACGACATAATCGCCCTGACCCTGCGGGCGGTTTGGAAGACTGCTCGACACAGCTGATACCCCTTTTCTAGTTAGGCGAGTCGTTCGGCGCCGATCAATCGCTCAATTGTCAATATGACTGCTAGAGTGACAAAGATCATGATGCTGGATACTGCCGCAATGAGCGGATCGTAGCTTGCGTCCATATAGGCAAACAGCTGGACCGGTAGCGTGGCGTTGCCGCCATACGTGAGGAATACGGAAACAGTTACGTTTCCGAACGAAGTCACGAACGCGAAGATCGCTGCCGACAGCAACCCGGGTAGAATGAGCGGCAGCGTGATCCGTCGCACCACGACAACGGGCGTTGCCCGGAGGTTCATCGCGGCTTCCTCGAGCACACGGTTATGTAGCGAGAGGCTCGCGAGGATAGTTCTGACAACGTATGGTAACGCAAGGACAAGATGACCGACGATCAGAGGGAGCATCGTTTGTGACAGATGCATCCATGAGAACAAATACAGAAGGCCTATACCCAGGACGACGGCGGGAACGACCAACGGTGAGAATGCGAGCGCCTGCAGCAACCCCTTTCCCGGGAAGGAAAACCTGTTGATGGCGAATGCCGCAGCGAAACCTACGCCCAGCGCCATAATCGCGACGATGATGGCAAGATAAGTGCTGGTCCACAGGGCGGACATGAATGGTTTGCTTTCGAAGGCGCGTTGATACCACTGGAGAGAGAAGCTAGGAGGTGGAAAGTTCATCGAAGTCCCGCTGGTGAAGGACGAAACGATAACCAGCACAGCGGGCAGTGCGAGCACGCTGTAAACGACGGCCCGAACCAAGGCGCCGGTAACCTTCATGGCATAGTCGCTAAAATCATACCGCACGTCGACGCCCACCCATCACATAGCGCGACGCGGCCAGTGCGTTGAATGCCGCAGTAAAGCCGAGTCCGGCCACGAACAGGATAAAGGCCATCGCGGCGCCGGACGGCCAGTTGAATTCTGACATGATGCGTTCATAGATTAAGCTGCCCAGCATTGTCACGCGGTTGCCGCCGATAACGCGGGGCGTGATGAACGCCGAAATGGACAGCACGAAGACCAAACTGAAGCCGACCAGAATGCCCGGGATCGCCAGCGGAACGATCACGCGGCGGAACGTAACGAACCGGTTGGCGCGCAAGTTGGAGGCTGCGTGTTCAAGCATGGGATCGATCTGTGTCACAACGGCCATAACCGACAGGATCATGAACGGCAGAAACTGCTGCACGAGGACGAGAATGACGGCCGGTCGCGTAAAGAGGAAGGTCGCCGGTGACGACATCATGCCGAGATTGACCAAGACGGCGTTGAGAAGCCCGTTTCGTCCGAGGATGATCAGCCAGCCGAAGACGATCACAACTAGGCTCAGCGTCAACGGCATGATCACGACGATTGTCCGCCAGCGACGTGCGAGAGGCGGAAGGCGCGCAAGCGAATACCCTGTCGGAAAGCCAAGCACCAAGCAAATCACGCTGACGATCAATCCGTCAACAAACGTTTCCCAAAGGATCGACGAATAATAAGAGTCCGCGAAGAAGCGCAGGTAGTGTCTGAGCGTATAACCTGATCCATCCAGGAGATAGTCTCCGTCTAGGAAACTGGAGCGGAGCACGCCCGCCACCGGCACTATCAGAAATCCTACAAGGAGTAGAACCATCGGTGCTAGCAGGATTACTGCAGTGAAATTACGGCTTTGTCGGAGCGGGTGACCCATGACTTACCCTTAAAACTCAATCGACGTGCAGGTACAGGGTCGCCCAAACACCGCGCAATCCGGCACCCAAGAGAGCAATAGCCTCAACCGCGGAGAATTTTGTTGATGCGCTCGATCCGCGTGCTGCCGTCGGCCATCCACTTCTCCCAGTCGACAGTCTTCTTTAGGGCAATCCGCTCAGGTGAATTGAATGTCAGCTCGTTCGCGATGGCACCCGGCAGCTTGACGTCCGTGGTCACACCGAACCGCATTACCTGCGGCAGACCCAGCATGCCTTCGTCAGACAGCGCCTGATTGAGGAAGGCGAATGCCGCCTCAGGATGCTTAGCATTCTTCACGACATTCATGTAGGAGGTCGCTCCATAGATGCCATGCGGCGAATATACACTCTCGATTGGATGGCCTTTCGAACGCAACTCGTACCCTCGAGCATCTGATATAACGCCAGCAGAGGCTTCCTCGTTTTCAAACATCTGGACCATCGCAACTGTACTCTGCGTAAGCGCGAGAATATTAGATTTGGCCTGTTCGAGTAGTTTGTATGCCGGCTCCATGTCGGAGACAGAACCACCGTTTTCCTCCGCCAACGCGAGCAAATACAGATTCCACGTGGCGGAGATTGGGGCGGGGAGAGCCAGCCGGCCCTTTAGATCGGGCCTTGTTATATCGGTGTAAGTAGTCAATGGTCTTTTGACGAGTCGTGAGTTATACATTGGTATCATGCTAAATGTGTTATACGGAACACCATAATCGCCGTACTCGCGAAATCCTGGAAGAATACGCTTGATGTTGGGCACCTCTGCTTCCCCAACTTTTTCAATAACATCGGCTTTGAGCGCCTCAAGCATATACGCGCTATCTGCTTGATACACATCAAACGGCGGGTTTTTCTTGTTCGCCACGATCTTGACCAAGTCTGCGGCCTGTGTGCCCGCCGTGATCTGGACTTTTAGCCCGGTCCTTTCCTCAAGCGGTGCTGCAACGTACTTCTGAATGGTTTCGTCGTACAAACCGCCCCATCCGTCAACGAGGAGGGTAACGCCAGCGAACTTCTTGTTCTGGGCCTGAACGTAAGGCGCCGCTAACGCGGTCATCGTCGTTGCGGTCGCCAGTTTCAGAAATGTGCGTCTCTTCATTCCCCATTCTCCTCATGTTTGCCTGGTTCTACCGACGCGATGAGCCGCGGCGGGCAATTGCTTTCTCATCGGGCACTCTGGTGAGACAACCGATACAATGAAACTCGCGATCTCTGGGTCGACAAGACCTCGCACTCAGGGCCAAAATCTACCACTCACCCGTCTGGAGATTTCCTCCCGGGTAGCCGCTGCTCAGCCGCAAACTCGACAAGGTTCTGGACACCAACGCGATCGAGCGCTCGAGAACGTCGTCCGTATTGTGATCTTCGCGGGAGTCTCAGGTCATCAACGCCAATATGCATCCATGACAGGATCACCTCCTCTTTGTTCCCCTCAGTTGAGATGAGATTACTTATTTCTCGTGCCGCAACGTAGAGAACGAATCCACCTAGCGGTCGAGGAAGCCGAGCTGTCGCCTTGAAGGCCACGAGCAGCATCAGCTTGTTACCCAGCCCAAACCCTCGGAACCCAGCAGTCGATGAACCTAGCCGAGCTCCGCGATCAAGGGCAGATCTCTGAGCGTGACGTGCCGCGACTTCGCAATGACCTTGCAAATACTCTTCGGCTGACCCGCCCTAGTCACGCAAATAATACCGCCCCCAAAATCCGATTTTGACGAATATTGGAGTGCGTGTTGCAGAAATTCTGCGTCTGACTTGCAGAATGCGAAGCTTTCATGCCGCACGGTCGCGTAGCCCGATCAGGGGCACCAAGGTGATCTGGGTTTTTCGAACGGGGAAAGGTTGACGACGGCCGCCAGATCGGTTCAAGCCTTTCCCGCGCTGCAATCGAAACTTTTGCGCGAAAACTCGGCATGCTTGGCATGCTCCCTATTGAGACCTTGTCGTTTTGTTTGCGTTGAGCGATGCGCAGACGACTTTCAACGACGCATTGTACATTGGCGGCACCTGGTCGGTCGGTAATACCTACGCCGCTGTAAACTCCTACACTGTTCCGTTCGGCCTTTATGGCGGCACGAACAATCCGACGTCTACGGCTCGATCACCGGCAGCTATTTGTGGGGCAGCGTCTATACGCCGACGGCCCGCACGGGCGCAGGCATCACAGTTGGTCCGGTCGGCCAGCAACTAACGAAGGCGTACGGCGGCTCGATCGCGTTTGAGCATGGCTGGAACGCCGAGTGGCGGACCTCCGTCTTCCGCGGCGTCCAGGTCGTGAACTACAACGAGGCAGCTAATGCCATCTTGTGCTCGCAGTTTGGAGCCGCAGCACGTCGGGTCAGTTGGTGAACCTGGCAGGCGCGAACGTATCAAATACGTCGGCTTGCAACTGGGATTACCAGCGTTGCTGGTGTCGGCGGCCGCACCTAGGGATCGAACGTCTGCTCGTAGCCCCTTTTCGCCTCGCTGCCATCGAGTCGATCTAACCCAACAGCATCCCTGCTTCATCCCTTCCGCCAGGGATCCATCGAAGCCGATCGGCCTTACCACGCCCTAAAGCTTGACTTGGCGATAACGCACAGCTGACCGCTTCTCCTTAGGGGCCGTTTCGCGAAAGAGAATCCATCACCTAGCGTGGAGTTTGTGCCCGGTCGGATAATTTGGTCGTGACGGGACGCAGGATCGCGGTGTCGTCTAAAACAATCTGATGCCCTGAACGCCGCTGAGATTGGAACGGTCGCCGAGCGGGTTCTGTATATGGCTTGGAGCCGATCGCAGTCTCACTCGCGTAGCGGGATCACTCAAGCACGCTTGAGAAACACGAAAACTACTGGTCTAGCGCGCTAATCAGCATCTCACCGAGAAGGTGAGGAGAAATCGCGTTATTGTCAATCGGCAACCCATTCGAGGAAGCAGATTTCCTGCGTGGAAGCGGGCTTCCTAGCAGAAATGCGCTCTGTCGGCCTCGCACTTCGCAGTCAAGCCCTAAGGCGAAAAGCGTATGGTGAATATGTCGACGGAAACAGATGCTGTCACCTTGCGGGAACACGCCGAGGCATGAACTAACTAAGGAGAATTGGTGCAATGAAAGTTCTATGTTTGTGGTATGCGACGGACGATGAGATAGCCTACATTAAAAACGCAATGCCGGCGGGAACAGAGGTTGTGGCTCCGAAAGGTGAATACTTTTCCCGTTTTGAATGTGCTTACTCAGAACTCTCGCCTCTCGCCGTTGATGCCGATGCGTTCATCGGCTTCGCGCTTCCTAAAGGTTTGATTGGAGTAGCAGAAAAACTTAAGCTATACTGTACGTTGCACACGGGTATTGATGACCTCGACAAGCCGCTCTTAAAACAGCGCGGCATCAGAGTCGCTAATACCCGCGGCGCAAACGCGGTCGCATGTGCAGAGCATGCAATGATGTTGATGCTCGCTCTTGCAAAGCAGACCTTGTACAAACATCAACAGTTGCTCGAGGGGCGCCGAATATTTCCGACCTGGGAAGACGGCACGCGATCTGCGACCCTACAGGGTCGTACTGTCGGCGTGATCGGCGTTGGAGCCATCGGGAGTCGCGTCGCGCAATATGCCAAGGGATTCGATATGCATGTTCTCGGCGTGCGGCGAAACAAGGCGAACTCGGTCGAACACGTGGATTCGATGCATTCAATGGACGAGCTGCATACTGTTCTACCGAAATGTGACTACGTGGTGGTGGCAACTCCTTTTACAGACGAAACCAGTCGGTTTTTCGGAAAGGCTGAGTTCGCTGCCATGAAGCCATCCTCTTTTCTAATAAACATCTCGCGCGGGAAGTGCATTCAAGAACAACCTCTCTATGAGGCGCTTACGTCCGGTCGTTTGCGGGGCTTCGCAGCGGATGTCTGGCCTCGGTACGAATATGGGGAAACCTTTCCGATCGGCTATACATCACGTTTGGAAATTCACAAGCTTCCGAACGTCATTGGCTCGCTTGGCGAAGCTGGCAATGCTGATGACGTCAAGGAACGGCACATTCAGTGGGGTACAGAGAGCCTATCAGACTTTGCAAGAGGAAAGCCAATCAGGCGCGAGGTGAACCTCGATGAGGGCTACTAGACGGACGGGCCTGAGCGCGATTTCCGTTTGTGAACGTTGACTAAGCAAAGGGGTTGTCGGTTGAGGTCGGCAACCCACCAAGATAGCAGATTTACAAGTAGAGCCATACTTGGGTAGCCCTACCCGAGAGGACACAGTGATCACAAATACATCGATTGGATACGTCGGAAGATCTTTTTATCTCGCCGTTCTCCAGACATTTTGACGTGGGGTTATGTGGCTCTACCGAAATCTCGCTCTGACATTCAGCTAAATGTGCCGCGTTTGCCGAAGGCTCCAAACTTTGAGAGGGGGAGCCATCATGAGCAGGACGACGAACAGGTTTCACCCGAGGTCTGAGCCCGTCCGGTTCGGATGGTTTGGATCACGAGGGCGGTTCGCGCTGGGCGCGGCGGTTTCCTCGTTTGCGGCGAAGATTAGCTGCACGGCGCAGACGCTCAATGAGTGGGTGAAGAGTATCGCTCCAGCGAGGTCCTCAACGGAGGGATACATCCCATATCAAGGAGCCGTCGATGTAAACTGATGCGCGACCGCAGTCTTTGAGCGAGTATCTTAGTCCTCTTAGCCTTGAATGTAAGACCCCATGGTGCGCCCCGACGGCGCGTATTACCAGTGGAGGAAGGATCCACCCAGAGAATTGTCGATTGATCTGGTAGCTGACGAGCGGTTTGGACGAGCAATCGGACAGATCGAAGCCTAGTGACAAAGGTCGCTTTGGGCGGCCGAGCAATCCAGCGGGCGGTAACGTGAGTGAAGCCTGAGCACGCCTCGAAAGTTACGATGTGAATACCGACCCGATCGTACCGCGGGGAAGGCCGGGTCGACAGAGAAGCAATCGACACATGCACCGTACGCATCCGGTCAGCACCCCGGGCAGGCGCGCCGGTCAGCCGTGGCGCTCAGGCGGCAGCCGCTCTGGACTGTTGGGTCGCCTTCCAATTCCACGGGAGCAGGTCGGCGACTTTGTTGACGGGGTGATCTGGAAGCCTGGCCAACACATCCGCGAGCCAGGCTTGCGGATCAACGTCGTTCATCTTGCAGGTTTCGATCAGGGTATAGACGGCGGCGGCGCGATGGCCGCCGGCATCTGAACCGGCGAAGGTCCAATTTCGTCTTCCGACAGCCACACCGCGTAACGCTCGTTCGGCAGCGTTGTTCGAGAGGCAGACGCGACCATCGTCCAGGAAGCGGGTGAACGCCGCCCAACGGTTGAGCAGGTAGTTGATCGCCTTTGCAGTATCGTTGCCTGATGAGAGCAAGGTCCGCTGCTGGCGCATCCAGATCTCGAGATCAGCAACGATTGGTGCTGACTTCTCTCGACGTACCGCAAGCCGCTGTTCTGGCGTTTTGCCGTTGATGGTGCGCTCGATCTCGAACAGGATATCGATGCGTCGCACGGCCTCGCTGGCAATCGGCGCCTCTCCAGATTTCGCCAGGTCGAAGAACTTTCTGCGGCCGTGGCTCCAACAGGCCGCTTCAAGGATCGGAGCCGGCTTCCTTTGGGCTTTGTAGAGCTGGTTATATCCATCGAAGGCATCGGCCTGCATCAGGCCCACATAGCCGGCGAGATGGCTTTGCGGATGCTCTCCAGCCCGGTTGCGTGAGTAGTAGAACAGGGCCGCCGGCGGATCCGTGCCGCCAAACGGCCGGTCATCGCGAACATAATGAGATGGACGGTCCCCGCCCTGATAAGCTGCGAAAGAGCACCCCAAGGAGGACAAGTTATGGCTATGACGACAATCGGGCTTGATATCTCGAAGAGCTGGTTTCAAATCCACTGGATTACGGCGGATGGAGAAATTATCCGCAAGAAGCTCGCCCGCGGCAAGGTTCTGGATTTCTTTTCACGGCTTCCAAGTTGTCTCGTTGGTCTTGAGGCTTGCGGCAGTGCTCATCATTGGGCTCGTGAACTAATAAAGCTTGGACACAAAGCGCGTCTTATGCCGGCCCGCTACGTACGAGCCTACGTGAAGACAAACAAGCATGATGCTGCTGATGCGGAGGCGTGCTGGGAAGCCGTCCAACGGCCTGGCATGCGCTTTGTCCCTGTAAAAACTGTCGAACAGCAGGGAATTCTAATGCTCCATCGCGCGCGCGATTTGCTCATCCGACAGCGCACAGGCGCGATAAATGCTCTGCGTGGTCATTTGGGCGAGTTGGGGATCGTGACCGGGAAGGGAAAAGCAAGCGCGAGAGAGCTCATGGCACTCGTGGACGTTGACGAGCGTATTCCACAGAGCGCGCGTAGCGCCCTTTCAATCCTTGTCGATCAGATCGAAGACCTTGAGCTACACATTGAAAGCTACGAGAAGATGATCCTTGCAACTGCCAAAGACAATGAAGTGTGTCGGCGTCTCATGAAGGTGGCGGGCGTCGGCCCATTTGCCGCCACCGCCCTGGCGGCGTCTGTCGACCATCCACAACAGTTCGCATCGGCAAGGCATTTCGCTGCCTGGCTTGGATTAGTACCGAAGCAGCATTCGACCGGGGGTAAGGAGCGTTTGGGTGGTATCAGTAAGCGCGGCGACGGCTACATTCGTAAGTTGCTGATACATGGCGCCCGAGCGGCCGTTCATCGCGTCCGTATCCATCAGGTCACCAACACCTGGATAACAGAGCTGCTCGGCAGGCGTCCCTTCAATGTCGTGACGGTGGCGCTTGCTCACAAAACCGCACGGATCGCTTGGGCGATCATGGCCACTGGTGAAGAGTACCGCGCGCAAGTATAGATCGAGCGTGGTTCCGTTTGCGAGGGCAAAAGCAGAGTGATGGCAACCGGTCGGACCGGGGTCGGCTAAGCCCGTTGGACCTATCGAGCTTCAGAGCTCGCCAACATAATTGGGCGCCGATCCGCGGATCTCATCAAGGCTCGTGGCATTGCCATAAAGCCGGATAGATAGCTGCAAACGATCGTTAGCCGGAACAAAGCGAATGGCCTTGCAAAGCGGGGACCGTCCATAGATAGGTCCAGATCCGGCCGGTAACCGTCTTGAGCTTGGCCAGCACCGGCACCGTCGTATCGTCGGCGTGGATGCGTTCCGCGCTCATGACGTGGATCCGGATTGCCTCAATGATGGGATCGAGTGCCACCACGCAGGCGCCGATCCGATCCGCCAGGGTCGAGACGTCGATCTCGATCCCTTCGCGGGCATAGGTCTTGCTCTGTCGGTTCAACGGCTGGTGCAGCAGGAACTTGTTGACCAGCACCATCGCCAGCAGGCTCGGCCCGGCATAGCCTCGCGGGATCGGATGGGAGGGCGCCGGCGCCTCGGTGATTGCCTCACAATCCCGGCAGGAGAACTTTTCGCGGACATGCTCGATAATCTTCCAGCGCCGCGGCTCACATTCCAGGGTCTTCGATACCACCTCGCCGAGCTTGTGCAGTCGCTCGCTGCCGCACTTGCCACATACGCAAGGAGCGGGTTCGACGATGCGTTCGATCGGCAGATTGTCCGGCAACGGACGTCGCGGCGGCCGTGGATTTTGCACGCGCTGCTGTTTGGCGGCTTCCGGCGCTGCGAGCTCGGCCTTGGTTTCCTGCTCAGCCTGGGTCTCTTCAAGATCCTCGATGGCGAGTTCGAGCTGCTCGACCAGCAGCTTGCCGCGCTCAGAAGATTGCCCGAACTGTTCTCGCCGTGCCTTGGCCAGCATCAGCTTCAGCCGCTCGATCTCCAGTCGGCCGACGGTCACCTCGCTCTTCGCCAGCGTCAGCTGCTCGCGCTGCGCAATGATCATCGCGTGTGCTGCGGCAAGGTCGGTGGGAAGCGGATCGGCGGGCGTCGTCACGAGGACGAATCAACCATATTCGTCGCAAAAAATCCCGCTCGATTTAACCGGAAGCCTGTGGACGCCAGGTTGCCTGCGGCATCCGCCAATCAATTCCGGAGAGGAGATAGGATAGCTGCGCAACGCTGATCGTCACAACGCCGTCCGCCATTGATGGCCACAAAAAGCGGCCTCGCTCCAGCCGCTTCGTGAACAGACACGCGCCTTGGCCATCATGCCAGATGATCTTGATCAGGTCGCCGCGGCGGCCTCTAAAAACATAGAGATCACCGGCATGCGGATCACGCTTCAAACTCTCCTGGACCAGACGCGCGAGGCTCGGGAAGCCGCGGCGCATATCGGTGTGGCCGGTCGCAAGCCACACCCGCACATTACCCGGTATGGCAATCATCGGCGCTCAAGTACCTCGAGGACCCGCGCCAGCGCTTCTGGATCGACGTGCGAATCCACTCGGATCCGTCGCCGGTTACCGAGGTCGATCTCGATCAATCCAATACGCGCGGCCACTACAGACCGCCCTCGGCTATCACCCGCAGGTAAGAGCTTCGGAGTTTCCTCCGCCTCCGTGGCGGCGATCTGCACCGGCGCAAAAGACGGTGCGACCTGCTCGGATGTCCGCGCTTGACGACGCCAGGTGAACACCAGGCTGGCCGCTACTCCGTTGCGACGTGCAACCGCTGTCACCTTTGCGCCCGGCGCCAACGTCTCCTCGACAATCCGTGCCTTGTCATCCTGCGACCAACGCCGCCGACGCTCCAGCCCGCCCAAAACCTCGACCCGCATCGCCTGATGACCTTAAAGCTAGCAGACCGTGTGAAAAGTCCATGGTATTTCCGACCCGTATTGGCTTGCGCTCGCTCCAGCAAATATTTGATGATCTGACCGACGAACGTTGTCCTTAGCCGTTCAGGAGGACTATGAAGTCGCATTTTTCGTGCTGTCGCCCGAATTTCACGCAGGCACGGCTGCCAGAAGTGCTTTCGTGCCAAGGATGTTGAGCGCTCTTCGGAGATTGTAGACGAGCGCCGTTAAGCTGAACTCGGCGCGCACGTTTTCGAGCCCGCGCATAAGGAAGGCGCCCTGGTTCATCCACTGCTTGATCGTGCCGAAAGGATGTTCGACGATTTCGCGGCGCCGGTTAAGGATTTCTGGGTTCTCCGACACACGCTCCGCCATGCGGTCGAGTACGCCTTCATTGTCAAGACGCGAGATGTGGCGAATATCTTTCGTACAGCGTGAGCGCAGGGGACACGCACGGCACGCCTTTGGATTTCCGTATTCGATCTTCTTCAGTTCGCGCAGTCGGCTTTCACGTATCCGTTTCAGCGACTGCCCGACCGGACAGACGTAGGCGTCGCTCACACTATCGTAGCGGAACTCGTCCTTGCGAAAGAAGCCATTCTTCACTGCCGCCCCTCGCTGCGGCCGTGGCATGTAGGGTATCAGAGCTGTCTGCTCGCACGCCTCAATGTCCTCTATCTTGTAATAGCCTTTGTCGGCAACGATGTTGATTTTTTCGACATCAAGTATAGCTCGCGCGGGCTCGGCGGTTCGTTGCAAAAGACCCATGTCCAGGACATCGTTTGATACCGCCTGTTCGACGATCATCTTGTTCTTTGCATCCACCGCGATCTGAACATTGTAACCGACGCCCACTTTGGTATGCCCGGCCATGGCGCGGCTGTCAGGATCGGTCATCGATACTTGATCATCGCCGCTCCTCTCCAGGATCTTCAAATAAGCTGCATATTCCGCGCGCTTTCTCTTGAGAGCCTCGATCTTCTCAGCAAGATTCCTAGTGCGCGCCCCCGGCATCGCGTGCTCGATCTCATCGCCCGTGTCGAGCCGTGCTAGATAGTCATCAAGCTTCTTGTCGGCGGCGGCGATGAATTTATCCAGTGATGCCTTCGTAAAGTTCCTATCCTTGTTGTTGACGGCCTTGATGCGCGTGCCATCAATCGCTAGGAGCTCTCGCCCGAAGAGATCGAGACGTCGGCATAAGACCGTGAACTCGCGAAAAACCGATTTGAACGCCGCACGGTTGTCGCTCCTGAAATCAGCTATGGTCTTAAAATCCGGCTTGAGAGTTCGTAGCAACCAAATTACTTCCATGTTCCGATGGCATTCGGCTTCCAGCCGTCGGCTCGAACGAACATGATTGAGATAGCCGTAAATATAAAGCTTTAGCAGGTCCCCCGGATCGTAACCCGGTCGCCCTATGACCTTCGCCTCCACCCGCGCGAAGCCTGAACTCTTGAGATCAAGCCCATCGACAAAGGCATCAATAAAGCGGACCGGATTCTCGACGTCGACGTAATCGTCGATCGCCTCGGGCAAAAGCAGCAGCTGCGAGCGATCCGAGCCAGAAATGTGTGCCATGCGCGATTCTAACGCAACGGCCCTGTCATTGGAATCCGCCTCGGGGACTTTTCACACGGTCTGCTAGACTTAAGGTCACACGCTTGGCGAATTACAGCGTGTCAGACAAGACGGCGCCCGCCGGATGCGTACCATGCACCTGTCTGGTTCACCGGGGTAAAGGGCACGGCACGCTGGAGAGGTAGTGCGGGTAATCGGGGGAGACCCGTCTTGGTCGAAGATCGCGCCTTCAGCATCGAGTAGTCGATGGACCGGACGGGGGTCGGACAGGGTCGTAGTACTGATGAAACCGGGTAATTCCGGCGGAGCAAAGGACCCTGACTTAAGGTGCGCTTTTGAAGATGGCGAGGAAATGGGTCGATTGGCGATGAGCCTACAAACGCCCGATAAGATCAGGAGCCTGCAAGGCGAAGGCGGAGCCTGCCTTCCGCTTCTACGTGCTGTACGACAAGATCTGCCGCGAGGATATTCTGAGCCATGCCTACAGGCGGGCCCGCGCCAACGCGGGTGCGCCAGGAGTGGACGGAATGACTTTCGAGCAAATCAACGCGTCGGGACTCGAAGCATGGTTGGCCGGCCTGCGCGATGAACTCGTCACGAAGACTTACCGGCCCGATCCGGTGCGGCGGGTGATGATCCCGAAGCCCGGCGGTGGCGAACGTCCATTCAGTATTGCAACAATCCGGGACCGGGTCGTCTAAGTGGCCGCAAAGGTCGTGCTGGAGCCGATCTTCGAGGCGGATTTTGAGGGCGGCGCTTATAGATATCGCCCGCGTCGCAGCGCGGTCGATGCCGTCAAGGAAGTGCACCGGCTTGTGTGCCGGGGCTACACGGACGTTGTTGACACCGATCTGTCGAAATACTTCGACACGATCCCGCACTCGGACCTCCTCAAGTCGGTGGCCCGACGCATCGTCGGCCGGAATGTGCTGCGGCTGCTTAAGCTATGGCTGCGAGTACCGGTCGAGGAGCGGGATGCCGACGGGAAACGGCGCATGAGTGGCGGTAAGAGCAACAAGCGCGGCACGCTGCAGGGCGGTGTCGCCAGTCCGCTGCCCTCCGTCATCTAAATGAATCGGTTCCTGAAGCAGCGGCGTCTCAGCGGTCGGTGTGAAGCGTTCCGTGCTCAGCTTATCTCCTATGCCGACGACTTCGTCATTCTCAGCCGCGGCCACGCGGAGGGCATTGGCGTGGACGAGAGCAGTGATGACCAAGCTCGGGCTGACACTAAACGAGGCAAAAACCTCGGTGAAGAACGCCCGCTTGGAAAGCTTCGATTTCCTTGGGTACACACTGGGACCCCGCCGTTTCCCCAATGGGGGACGGTGGTATCTTGGCGCGGCACCGTCCAAGAAAAGTGTGCTGCGGATCAAGAGGAAGGTCAGCGAGCTGCTGACGCCGAGCAACAAAGGCGCTTGGCCCGAAGTACAAGCACGACTTAACCGCCTTCTGGGCGGCTGGTCCGCTTACTTCAGCTATGGCTCTCTTGCCACGGCTCATCAGGCCGTTGATCGACACGTCTTCGACCGCGTGCTCGCCTTTCTGCGCAGACGACACAATACGCCCGGCCGTGGCGTCAGACGATTCTCTCGTGAGATCTATGGGAACCCTGGCGTGCTTGTGCTGAACCGCGTGCGCAAAGTGTCGCCGACGTGTGCCTCGTGATGAAGCCTGTCGGAAAGCCGTATGCGGGAAAACTGCACGTCCGGTTGTGTGTCCAGCGAAGGCTGGCATGTTCAGCAGGAGACAAACCTGCCGGGGTAGAAGTCAGAGCCCCGTAGTTTGGATAGCAGAGGTGATGGAAACTGAAACTCTGAAGCCTATCGACAAAGTCTCCCCAGGGGAGGCTACGAGTCATCGGGCCGTAATAAAAGTGAACGCGTTGTGGCCTCGAAAGTGAGTATCCCCGAGGGCCGAGCCTTCAACCGGAGGGCGAAGGCCGCGTGAGCAACCGAAGACTGACCGATACGGTTGTTCACCTCGGCGGGGTGGAAGCGACAGCACGGTGACAAGGACATGCCGAGCAACTGGAGAAGCCCTCCTCGTCCCGACGCGAAATCGTCGGAGCAAGGTAGGCCGTATAACCGGCGAAACCGGGAAGTCGGCCGAAGACGAGAGGGTGGCGGCCGGGTCCGGAGTAGCTATGAAGCGGAGTAATATCCGTGGAGCCAAGGGACCCTGCCATTTGCAATGTCTCCAACATAGGGGAAGGCAAGGACGAGATGACAAAGGCGTCCATTGATTTGCAGGACCTGAGGCGGAGAATATACGTCAAGGCGAAGGCTGAACCGTCCTGGCGGTTCTGGGGACTATACGTCCACGTCTGCAAGATGGAGACCCTGCGCGCTGCGTATGAGATGGCCAAAGAGAACGATGGAGCACCGGGAATAGACGGCGTCACCTTCGAGGCCATTGAGACGCAAGGCGTGGAAGCTCTGCTCGAGCAGTTACGGGACGAACTGATCGGGCGCACCTACCAGCCACTTCCCGCGCGGAGGCAGGAGATACCGAAGGACGGGGGCAAAGTCCGCGTCCTCTCGATTCCGGCGATCCGCGACAGAGTGGTGCAAGGGGCGCTCAAGCTCATCCTCGAGCCTGTGTTCGAGGCTGACTTCCAACCGGGGTCGTATGGATATCGGCCCAAACGGACAGCACATGGCGCCATCAAGCGTGTGGCTGAAGCGATAGTCCAACGGAAGACGCGGATTCTCGACATTGACCTGCGGACCTACTTTGACAATGTCCGGCATGACCGGCTGTTGGAGAAAGTGGCGCGGCGGGTTGATGACGCGGATATCATGCATCTCCTAAAGATGATGCTGAAAGCCTCAGGCAAGAAGGGCGTTCCGCAGGGTGGTGTGATGGCTCCTCGAACGCAAAAGGTAACTTTGCGTAGCCGGCAGTGCAGCGTCCGCACTGCCGGCTGGCGGGCCGTCCCCCGGTGCCATGGGCAAAGGGATGCAGTGCCGGATGATGATCTTGTCGTCGCCGACGAGGATTTCCTTGACGAGAAGCCGCAGGACGCGCTGGCGTTCCAATACGTCGAGGGTTCCCGCCGACGACCGCAGTCGCGTAAGGAACGTGGCCAGCGTTTCAGCGAGGCGCAGGTAGGCTGCACGGTCGACTGACTGGTCGACGACCGCCTGCAGTTCGGCGTTGTCGGCTTGTTCGCGCCGCCGCAAGTTCGGCATGCGCTCGCGCAGTTCGTCCAGCGAGAGAAGGCCGTCCTGATAGGCGGTGAGCAAGCGATCGATGCTCTTGCGGATGCGAACGAGATCGCGGCGGAGAGCCTCCTCACGGCGTTTGGTCGGGTCGGCTTCTCGCGCCGCTGCGAGCCGTCGGTCGAGTTCGTTATGGATGAGTTCGGGATCTTCGAGCAGCCGCACGATTTCCGCCCAAACAACCCCGTCCAGAAGATCCTGACGCACTGGACGGTTGCTGCAAACGGGGCCGGATAGTTGCCGCCAAGCGTCTGAGCCGAGACATCGATAATAGTGGATCGCGCGTGCGCTCGATCGCGTCGATGTGCGATAGAGAGCGTAGCCGCACTTGGCGCAGCTTACGAGACCTTGCACGACGCTGGGCGTGACGGTCCGCCGCGGCGCATGAGTCTTGTTGGTCTCGAGCCGCTCCTGCGCGAGCGCAAAGGTCTCTTCGCTGACGATCGGCGGCACGGCGATCGTGATCCAATCCCCTCGCGGCTGCTCGTGGCTGGCGCTGTTGCGAGTGGCAATGCCGCCACGCATCCGTATTGGCCGCGTGATCCGTTGGCGCGGTGCAAGCGTCGTCTTACCAAAGCAGGCTTGGCCTTTGTACGCCGGATTTCGCAGCATTCCCCAAACCGTCGAGCGCTCCCACCGACCGCGTCGCTTGCAGGTGGGGATTGCCTGTTCGTTCAAGAGGCGAGCGATGGCGCCGATGCTGAGCCCCTGAACGGTGTATAGTTCGAACATCCACCGTACAATGCGAGCCTGCTCTTCGTCGATCTGGTAGTACGCAGCCGAGTGATCTGTCTTGCGGATAAAACGATACCCGAACGGAGCGCCGCTCAGTACGCTGACTTCGCCCTGACGAGCGCGATGTCGTTTGCCGCGGCGCGAGCGCTCCAGAATCTGGGCTCGTTCATATTCCGCGATCATTCCCTGGAACTGCACGAGCAATTCGTCCTCAGGCGTCGAACCGCGCGGCGCGCGCACAAACAGGGTCTCGACGCCGGCGCGGGCGAGCTCCTCGATCAAGAGAATCTGGTGCGCGTATCGTCTGCTCAACCGGTCGGGCGCATAGATGAGGACGGCCTCGATCAGCCCCTCGGCAGCAAGATCGCGCACCCGCTCAAGGCCGGGACGGATTAGGTTCGCCCCACTATAGCCGTCGTCCTCGAAGACCCACTCCTTCGGCACTTCGAATTGCCGCGCGCGGGCGAACGCAACCAGCGCCGCCGTCTGACTGGCGATCGTGTTCTCCTCCCTTTGTTTGTCCGACGATACACGAGCGTAAATTGCTGCCGTCTTCATCGTCTGCTCCCGTCACCTTTGCGCTGCCCACCACCCGGACCCGATCAGGAACCAGAATGTCGTAAGCCTGTTCGAGCTTGGCAGCGAGCAGCCGATCGAATGCGAACTCTAGATGGATGGCACGACGTATCGGTCGCTGCTCAACCATGCCTGCGCTTCACCACCAGGAAAGCCGCCACGGCCTGCCTGACGACCTCGCTTGTCGTGACGCCGCGCGCTGTTGCGTGAGCACGCAGACCGCGCGCGAGGCTTTCCGGCATTTTGAGCGTGATCGTAACCGAGTTCTCGGCCGCCAACGGCGGCGCACCCGCTCGCGCCAGTTCGAGGTAGCGATAGGCTTGTCGTCGCGACAAGCCAAACGTGCGCGATAAAGCCACAGCGGCCTCCGCCATGCCGATCTCGTCCGCGAGCAAGCGCCGCGCGGCTCTCAGTCGTTCGGCCTTTTGCACTCGCGTCGAACGAATCATCTGACATGTGGGTATTACCTTTTGCGTCTCAAATCAACCACGCACCGTCCACGCCAGCCCACAATCGCCCGTTCGAAGCGGAAGTTATCTTTTGCGTTCAGGGAGCCATGAGCCCGATCCTCGCCAACCTCTTCATGCACTACGCATTTGACCTCTGGATGGCGCGGACGTTCCCGGCTCTGAGGTGGTGTCGGTATGCGGATGACGGTTGGTACATTGTCGGAATGAGATGGAGGCGCAAAGCGTTTGCGAAGCGCTCCAGGCTCGGCTGGCGGAGTGCCGCCTGGAATTGCATCCTACGAAGACGAGGATTGTCTACTGCAAGGATGATCAACGCCGCGGTAAAAGCGAGACGGTCATGTTTGACTTTCTTGGTTATTGCTTCCGGCCACGATCGGTCCTGGGGCCGCGTTCGCAGAAGATGTTCCGTGGGTTCAGCCCAGCGGTCAGCAAGCCAGCACGCCATGCGGGCGACGGTCCGAGGCTTGAAACTTCGCAGGCAAACGACGGTGACGCTGGACGATATTGCTCGCGAGCTAAACCCGATGGTTAGGGGGTGGATCGCTTATTATGGGCAATACAGCCGCTCAGTGCTCTATCCGCTGGCACGCTACATCAACCAGACGTTAGCTATTTGGTTGAAGCGAAAGTACAAGCGCTTCCATCCGCCTGAAGGACGGCTGGCTCGACGAGCACGCCGCGTGACAGAAGCGCGATCTTCCGGCCAAGCGCTACGTCTACATCTGGGGTCGATGGCATTCATCTCCAAGCACCCCTTGAAGACGAAAAGCAGTGCATCCTGGCGCTGATCGGCGCGACGCCGGAAGGCCGCAAGGAACTGGTCGGCTTCACCGATGGCGCCCGCGAGAGCGCGCACGACTGGGGCGATCTGCTGCTCGAGCTGAAGCGGCGCGGGCTCGACGTGCCGCCGCGGCTCGCCATCGGCGATGGCGCACTCGGGTTCTGGAAGACCGCCGGCAAGGTCTGGCCGAAAACGCGCGAGCAGCGCTGCTCGGTGCACAAGACCGCGAATGTGCTCGCCAAGTTGCCGAAGAGTCAGCAGCCGAAGGCCAAACGCGCGTTGCAGGAGATCTGGATGGCCGAAACTAAGGCCGCGGCCGAGCTGGCGTTCGACGCCTTCATCGAGAGCTACACGCCCAAATATGAGAAGGCGGCCGACTGCCTGAGCAAGGATCGGGACACCCTACTGGCGTTCTACGACTTCCCGGCCGAGCACTGGAAACACCCTGCGGACGACGGATGAGATGGACAAGCGATTTTTTGACCGAGACGACAATTGCGGAAATCGCGGCACGTCCATTCTTTTGTTCGGCCGCGCCGCAGGTCATTCTTCCGTCCCGGCCATCAATCTTGCAGCCGCCGCGCGCAGGGGCGGTCAAGGCTGGCCGCACTTGCGGCCACCGCAAGGCTTGGCCTTGACCGGCCCGAGCACGGTGGCACGCTGCATGGAACGGGCCTGGCTAGGCTGGAAGTTGCCGTCAGCTGCGATTATGGTTGTCGGGCGCGGGCGACCTCGTGGCGAAGCGTGACGCGTCGGCTGCAAGCGTCACCAGACTGCCTATGTTGTCTTGCCGAATTGAGGCGCCCGCTCGCCCGCTCTTGGCCGCCGCGCTTTCCATTGCGACACGAATTGTTCGTAGTTTCGCTCCGCCTGGGCGGCAATCACCATCTCGTGGTCGCGCAGCGCCTTGATGTTGTAGGCGTAGGCAGGTCCACGCCGGTTACCTTTCTGTTGCGGATGTCCGGCTTGAAGTTGCATTGCGCGGGTCTTGTTGGCGACCAGCGCTGGGCGCGCCCACAGGTAATCTTCGCCCTTCGTCAGCAAATGCCAGCAGAGCACCGTGAGCTTGCGAGCCACGGCCACCGCGGCGACCTGATGGCCACGCCGGGCGCGGATCCGGACGAAAAAAGCATGCAGTGGACCGGGCGCCTTGGCCGCTGCCCAGGCCGCCTCGACCAGCATGGCGCGCGCGTGAGAGCGGCCGATTTTGCTGATGCGACCGTGGTGGGCCGCTCCCAGCCCCGACTGCCGCACCCGCGGGTTCAGCCCGAAATAGCTCACCAGCTTCTGCGGGCTGTTGAATCGGCTGATGTCGCCGATCGCCGCCACGATCCCGGCGGCGACCGCCAGATTGACGCCGGTGATTGTCATCAATCTATTGACCGCGGGATCGTCCATTGCGTCCTGCGCGATCTCGCGGTCGAGCAGGGCCAGGTCTTCCGCCAACCGGTCAAGCTCACGGACGTGCCGATCGATCGCTGCGCGTTCATCGTCCGGCAACTGTTGAGCGGCCAACCACGCCCGGCCGCGGGCGTTGAAAAGATCGGCATGCGGGCACTTCGGGATCAGGTGCGCGTGCAGGATCGAATGCACCTCGTTCTTGAGCCGCGTGCGATGCCGCACGACCTGGTAGCGCCGCGCCACCAGCCGACGCTTGCGTTCGGTCTCCGCGTCCGGCGTCCAGATCTGCGGCAGATACCCGGCCGCCTGCAGACTGGCGAGCGTGCCGGCATCGATCTTGTCGGTCTTGACGTGAGCCTGGGCGATCGCCTTCACCTGCAGCGGATTGGCGATAATCACCCGCGCCACGAACGGCGCCAGAACCCGCGACACCGCCATGCTGTTGGCGGTCGCTTCGACCACCACCTCATCACTGGCCAGCAGGCTCTTGCCAAATCCCTCCAGCGCAGTCCGTGTCATATCAATGCGGCCCGCATGTCGGAGCCTGCCGTCTTCCCAAAACACCACCTCCCCGAAAGTTCGGTGGACGTCGATGCCAATCACCCGTCGCATTTGCACCTCCTGCTTGACACATGACGGGAGCTGCGGGCGACACGACAACTACGGATTCGCGCTCTCGGCGCAACCGGGCGAGTCGCAGAGGCGGCCAGCTACTAACTCGAGCTCTCGGCTCATCGTGTGTATCGGCCTGCCCGCACCTTCGTGCTCCCGGTGCCTCTGTCCCGATGGTCGCACCATACGCTACGGTGTTAGACACCGCGGCAGAACGTTGGCACCGACACATCTCATACCGGTTACCAATCCCATCGAAAGCACCTTCGCTACCGTGCGCCACCGCACGATCCGATCGAAGGGTTGCCTGTCCAACAGGACGGCGCTCGCTATGGTCTTCAAACTGCTTGAGGCCGCGCAGAAAAGCTGGCGTCCTCTCGATGGCCACAACCAGTTGCCAAAACTCGTTCTCGGTGTGACATTCAGCGATGGGATCGAGTCATCGCTAAACCGACTGACTGTCAGCCTACAACCGCAGCCGCCTGACCGGCCAGGCCGTCACCAAAATTTAGCGATAGCTCAAGCAGCCGATCCGCTGCTCGCTATGAAGCCGACCGGACGCTCTCTCTGATGCTGCTGAGCGCGCCGTACCGTTCGCGGCTTTCGGAGCAAATGATCTAAGCTAACCAACAGGCTCGCGCGCGGCGTTCGGTTCCGCAGAAACTTTGGAGTCCTTTGACCAATAGTTCCGTCCCGAGGTCTCGTGTTATCTCTCACCGCTGGACTGTCGGCGAGACGCCAGCGTAGGGAAAACTTCATTCCTCGCCGAAAGGCGCAGGATTCTGTAGGGCCACATCAGTTAAATTCCAACTTGAGAGACCGTATCTCTTTTCGAAAGGCGGCGGCCATTCTTGATCTCTGACGTGGCGAGATTTCATCGGAGCCACCGATCGATGATTATGCCGAGATACATTCCGCCAACGACAAAGAACTCATGGCTTTCACGGGAGGAAGATCGGACATAACCCAAAGCGGCGGTGCGCTCGGTATATGTTGCAGTCACAGAATACTCCGCAGACCATGTGCGGATCGCTCAGCCATCCTACCACTTTCCCATTTCCAACCATTTCCCGACCTGTTCGGGGCATTTGGACCAAGAATGTCGTCTTTGGTGGTGAACACAACAAATTGGAAGCCGCCCACATAAGCGCGGCAAAGGAGTTGGTGGGTGAGGGCGCAGTTGCGATTACGAGCAACTGTGGGTTTACGCTCAAGTTCCAGAGACGAACAGCCTTTTCTCGAGCGCGTCGTCCGTCAGCTCTCCAGGCAACGGCCAAGTCAGTCCCGCCGCCGCTGCGCGCTTGAGATTGTCCTGGACGGTGCTGCGCGCCACGTCCAGCGTCAGCGCGATGTCGCGGGTGCTCGTCCGGCCTCCGGCAAGTCGGAGCATTTGGCGTAGTTGTCTCGTGGTCAGCCTTCTCTTTGCCAGCATGACGAATCCTTTGTTCAAAAGGATCGTCATGCCAAAGTTGCTGACCCAGGCGTCTCTCTTCAGCCCTTCAAAATGGCCGGATATTGATCGGAATCGTGGCCCAGTAGCACTTCGCGTGCACCGCCGAATTCAGGTCCTCATAGCCTCCACTTACAAGATCGCTTTTGATCGCGGAGATCCAGCCCTCGACAAGTGTCGCGCCGTCAGGTCAGGGCAGACCCGCTCGCGGCTGATTTCAGCAAATACGAGGGCCGAAATGCAGAATTTCAACAAAAGCGTCGCCACTATCGGTCATTTCAACTTTAACGGTCAGTCTACTATGCAGAGAGACCTGGAAGTGATGCCGAAGCGACCGTTACTGACAATACCCGGAGTTCTCCGACTATCGAACCAGCCAATCAACTCACTGTGAGGACCATGAGCGCATTCACAAAAACTATCCTATTCACGGACACTGACGGCCGCTCGCGGTTTCGCGAGGAGGCAATCGACCTCGCCGAAGGAACGCGGCAAATGCAGTTGTCGCCGGTCTTCGCCAGCAGCGGGTATCGACTGCGTCAAAGTCCTGTGGGTTTCAACTACGACTTTCATTGTTCGAGTAGCCCGATGTGGGTTGTGATTCTGCGCGGGCAACTGGAAATCACCTTGCAGGATGGCAGTTCTCGACTCTTCAAGCCTGGCGACTGCTTCCTTTCGGAAAATGTGGTGCCGCCCGGCGCGGACTTCGATCCACACGTGCATGGGCACGCCTCACGTCAGGTCGGCTCAGATCCGCTGGTCACGATGTTTGTGCGCCTCTGAGCCGATTGCCGCTCTTCTGAGAAGGCGTCGCTTCAACGACTGTTGCGAAAAATAATGGAAATGCGGCGAGGGCACTATGAAAACAGTTTTGCAGACTCCAGATCCTGTCATTGGCACTTGGAAACTGAATCTAGCCAAGTCCGACCTAAGCCCGGACTCGCAATGGCAGTCACTTACACGCATTTATAGTGTGGATTCCGCGGGGGGCATAAACAACACGAATGTGGCAATCGAAGCCGATGGGTCGCATTACGTCGAGTCGATAGTCAATTGCAGATACGACGGAAGTGATTGCCCGATTAGATTTGCCCCCGGGTTCGACTCTATGTCTGCAGAGCGAGTAGACCGCAATCAGGTGACTTTTACATGCAAAAAAGCGGGCATGGTTGTGGGGACTGGCACCCGAGCGGTGTCGGTCGACGGAAAAACCCTGACGGTGCAGTTCGATTATACGGATGGCCAGGGTGTCTCCCGTCACAGAGTGGGAGTCTACGACAGGCAGTAGAAGCTGCGGTGCGGCGGCAGCGCTCTGAGGGTGCGAGATCTCTGGCTCAGTGTGATCTTGAGACAGGAAATTCGTAGAATCGGCGGAGCACGCCGTGACGGACGGCGCGACTGTTGGCGGCGCCGCCGAACGACGGGACGAAGTCCAGCGCCTTCTGTCCGGGTGGCGGGCTACCCGGTTGACAGAACTCGACGTAGCGAACGATAGCCCGCAGCGTGCCGGCTTGCTTGTTGAAGGCGTAGCCGAGGGAGCGGCGCAGCTCGATGTAACGCTCGACCTTGTCGCCGAGGAATGCGGCGAAAGCGGTCATGCGGCGCCTCCCGGAAAGGGGAGCGCGACCTCAGCGAGCTGCGAGGCAGCGACCTTCACGTACAGCGCCGTTGTGTTGATGCTTTGGTGCCCTAGAAGATCGGCAACCTCGTTGATCGGCCTTCGTCGCCCGACGAGCTGGATGGTTAGACTGTGGCGCAGGAGATGTGCGCCTCCGACGCGACCGAGCTCGATCCCACCATGCTGCAACCGCTTCCGCACGATCCTCGAAACAGACGACGCGTACTTGAATGCTCCCACGGGCGGCGTGAAGGGTATCCATCCGAGCTAGACCGCGGACAGAGGCTCACCGATCCCGCCGCTTGAGGAGATCAGGATCTTCCTTATGCATCCTGATGAGCTCGGTCAGGTTTTCGATGCCGAAGGCGGTGAACGCCATGACCTGGTCGTCCCCTATGCCGTAAACCCAGATGACGCCATCCTCTGTGTCCATTCCGTTGGCTACGTCCCAGAGCCAGTCCTCGTCTTCGCCGAGGTCTTTTGCGACGCGACCAATGGTGAAGACGGCATAGACCTTGTTGACGTGCGATCCATCTCGGCGCCGTGCGCGCCGTCACGAAGGCGCTTAAGCTCGCCGCGGTACGAAAAATAGAACGCGAGCATTGTGCCCCTCCGGCGTTACGGCGCAGGGGGATCCCGCGTCCGCACGAGAGGCACGAAATATTATGTGGCGGAGGAATCCAGCCGTGGCCTGCCCTGGTTGGCGTTAAGGCGCCTCCGCCACACAATCGTGCCCGACACATAAGAATGGATCAGTCCCATCGTCTTGCACCAGAGCCATCAAGCCGGTCGCCTCCTTGCGGAAGTCAACCGGCATGCTCGCTACATAAACCTGCACGCCGGCCGGGATCATGCCTTGCGCACCGCCCGGATCACATCGGCAAGCCGGTTAGGCTCGACGTCCCCGCTGGCGCGCACCACTACATCGCCGATAGCAATTTCGACCATGTTGCTCCGCGCCGCTTTAAAGCGCGCAAACTTGACCGGCCCGCTCGCCGCTGCTGCCAATGGCACCATCACGCCAGAGCCCTTCGCTTTGCGACGCCACGCAAAAAGTTGCGACGGATCGAGCCCATTGGACCGCGCAATCGCCGACACATTCGCTCCGGCGACCAGCGTCCCTCCGACGATCCTGGCCTTCTCCTCATCCGACCAGGACCGGTAACTGCGCGCCGGACTGCTCGACAGCCGCACAGGGCCTTCCGTGAGAACTTCGAAGCTTCTGC
This sequence comes from Bradyrhizobium sp. B120, assembly GCF_049075665.1. NCBI lineage: Bacteria > Pseudomonadati > Pseudomonadota > Alphaproteobacteria > Hyphomicrobiales > Nitrobacteraceae > Bradyrhizobium > Bradyrhizobium sp. B120. The sequence continues at coordinate 1,944,686 of NZ_CP185242.1, forward strand.
TATCAGACATACGTTCGCTCACAGGAGGCTCCGGACAAATCACAAGGAAATCCTGCGATATTCGACCACGCCGCGCTATGTGGGGTCTCGTACCTTTCAATTACCCACATTTGACGTCGGATTTGAGCGAGGCGCCGCGGGCGAAATCTTGAATCGGTAGAATCTGTTGTAATTCGTTGTTGAGCACCTGATTCGGAAGCGTGGGGTGCTCGATGGGCTTGGTGAAGGAACGCGCGGGGGCGCGTGCTCAGCGATTGACGACCGGTATCGAGACGTGGGTTGATCGGGAAGTTGCGGGATGCGAGTTTAAGGATGAGCGGCTTGGTCGCCGGTTCTGCAAATTGCTCGCACAAATCGGGAGCGACATGGGTCAAAGCATCCCGCTGGTTTGTCAGGATTGGGCCAACACGAAGGCCGCCTATCGCTTCTTCTCCAACGAACGGGTCGACGAGGCGGATATTCTTTGCGGTCATTTCGAGGCGACGCGGGGGCGCGTAGCGGCAACGGAGGGACCGATCCTCGTCCTCCATGACACGACGGAATTCAGCTTCAAGCGCGAGAAGCCGGATCTGATCGGCTTTACGGGCAAGACGGCAGGACGCACGCAGTGCGGCATCCTGATGCATTCGAGTCTCGCCGTGACGACCGAGGGGCTTCCGCTCGGACTGTCGGCAATCAAGTTCTGGACCCGCAAGAAGTTCAAGGGGACGACGGCGCTGAAGCGAAAGATCAATCCGACACGGGTGCCGATCGAGCAGAAGGAGAGCATCCGCTGGCTCGAGAATTTACGGCAATCGACCGACCTTCTCGCCGCCCTTGGACTATGCCTTCATATTGGTGATCGCGAGAGCGACATCTATGAGCTGTTTTGCCTGGCGGAGGAGGCCGGAACGCATTTCCTGGTGCGAACCTGTGTTGATCGGCTTGCCGGGGACGGCAATCATACAATTGCCGACGAAATGGACGAGGTTACGATCAAGGGCCTACATCGGATCAAGGTCAAGGACGACAAAGGCGATCCCGACGACGCCGTTCTTGAGATCAGGTACCGCAAGATACGAGTCCAGCCGCCGATTGGCAAACAGACGAAATATCCCGCACTCACTCTGACCGTGATCCATGCTCAAGAGCGGGGAAGGCCGAAACGGCGAAAGAAAATCGAGTGGAAGCTTCTCACCGATCTCCCGGTCCAATCGCGCAAGGACGCCATAAACAAGATCGAATGGTACGCCTTGAGGTGGAAGATCGAAGTCTTCCACAAGATCCTCAAATCGGGCTGCAAAGCAGAGGACTCAAAATTGCGAACCGCTGAGCGTCTGGTCAATCTGGTCGCGGTCTTCTGCATTGTGAGTTGGCGCGTCTTCTGGATGACGATGCTCAATCGCTCCTCGCCGAATGCCGTACCGCAAATGGCGCTGACAGATCCCGAAATCAGGCTTCTTGATCATTTGGTGAAAGACAGGGGTGGTGATTGCTCTCGACGAAGCACGCTCTCGCACTATGTCGTCAAGATCGCGCGGCTCGGAGGATACTTGGCCCGAGCCAACGATCCGCCTCCAGGAAATACCGTGATCTGGCGCGGACTATCGCGGCTGAACGACATCGAACTTGGATCCGCAATCGAGGCAACAATTATGGGTAATTGAAAGGTCTCGTACGCGCTTACGTCCGTACCGGGATGCTCCGTCGACAATGCGCTCGCCACTGGCCGACGGCGCTGACGCCCACCCTCCTGTCCGATCTTGCCCAGCGCCCGGTCGATCGTCGACGCGCTCATCACCAGCAGATTCGCGCGGATTTCAGGCGCCAGGCCCTTGTGGCCGTTCCGTTCCATCGACTCGATAGGTAGCGGCAGCAGCGCTTTCAGTCTCTTGCCGCAAATCCGGTCCGAGGCCTCCCAAAGAACGACCAACGCATTGCGTTCAGCTTGCTCGTAAATCCGGCGACAGGTGCGCCGAACCGAGGATTGCTCAATATCGCTTCGGAGCAGGCGCATCGCATGATTTCGGTGGAAGCCCGTCACTACCACAAACTCGTCGAGAATTCGCGCCCTCTCCGCGCGGTTCGCCTCTCTGTAACGCTGCTCCACAGCGGCCGTCAGTTCTTCAAGTCGCCATGCTCAGTTGCCTCATTATCGCCCCCGCAGTCCCGTCTCACTGGGGAGCAAATTACGTGAGGCAACGGCCCGCATTCAGGAACATTTCAGGCGGCGCAATGCGTCGCGGTCGTCATATTGTCGTCGATGCCGCGGCTGCAGCTGCCCTTGAACAGGCCGAACGCCCGGTCGTGGGCGTCGAATCCCATCTCCTGCGTCTCCCGCGGATAGGCCCGCACGAACAGCATGTGGCTGTGGCAGAGGCGGACATGGCCGACCTTCACCATTACCTTGATGCCGCTCAGCAGGACCACCTCGTGGCTCCAGTCAAACTGGTACGCTTCGCCCGGCGCAAAGCTCAGCGGGACATAAGCAGCCGCGGTCGATTGCCCGCGTTCTTTGCTCCGCGGCCTGGCGTAACGTCGCACGGCATCGTAACCGCCGTCATAGCCTCAGCCGCGCAGCTCTTCGAAAATCCGAATCAGCGTCAGTTATTCACGAGCCGGTTTGGTCGCGTTCGCCGCCAGCAGCCTGCCGAGCTCCGATGTCCACCGCCCCAGCTTTGGTCGCGGCTACACCTGCCGCTCGTACTCGAAGGAGGTCTCTCCCGACCTCAGCACCTTCCGGTCCGTGTTCCGCGACACCTTCAGGTCACGGGCGATCTCCTTGATCGTCTCGTCCTTGATAAAGTGCTCGCGCCGAATCCGCGCGATCGGATCAGGCGATGAAGGCCAAATCCCGTCGGCCCGGCCTCGTTCATGCGCAGCCGAGCCGGCAATCTCTTTTTTCGGAATGGAGGCGAGGTGAACATAAGCGGCCGCCGCCGAGTAGACGTTATTCAGTCGGGCGTCATCAGGATACACAACACATCCGTGGCTCCTCAAGTGATGAACTCGCAAATCATCCCTATCTAGTTCGATCGGAGAACGCGATTGGGGCTGCTACCGGTGAGTTCCACGTGACTGGGATGAGGCGCCCGTCTGTGTTGCGGGCGAGGCCAAAACTGGCTGGCACCGAAAGAGCAAGCTGGCCGAGAGCGGCGGCCCAGCCGCGTCACGGGTCCAGCGCTTGAACACGACCTAAACCCTCCCGCCTTCGCAGCAAGACGATTGAAGTTCCTTCCGAAATCGGGGTCGTAATCTCGTTATCGACACTAATCGAGCCGGACAGAAACAAGTATGTCCATCATGACTTTTCACTGGTGGTCTCCTCCTTAAGAATGAGTTTACACCGAGAGGACTCTGCGACGACGATGCACGAGTTGCAGCGCTGCTGAATTGCTTGAGTGACGTTGCATCTTCATGCAAGTGGCCGATCGAAATCCATGGCGTGATCAGTCCATCAACTTCCTGGAAGAGAACGATACCTATGAGGACATCGACTACGCCCCAATGGCGTGCCCGGCGACGCGATCTACGGTGGTTGGGCGATGCCAATCGCGAGAACAACGCGCAGGAGATTTACGTCGTGATGTCCGGCGAGGTAATGCCAATACATCTTCTACGGAGCGCTCCCGCGACATCGAATGAGTTGGCGCAAAATAGCTCAACTCGGCTCAAGGTGAGTGAACCCGACCTGTCACACGCGGATTACTGACTTTACGATCCAGATTGTGACGTCGCTGGGGCCGCTTTACCTTCCGTTGCGCGGGATCAATCTCGCCAGGCTACGGTCGCCGTTAGGCTCCAGCGCCTCAACCCGCCCGAGCGTAAACACCATGTACGAGAGCTGGGCGAAGGGTGCGCGTGCAAACTCGATGGCGGCGAAGCTCGCCCGCAATAGCGGATTCAGCGGATGATAGCACGCCGGACGTTGCGCCGAGATTTCGATGAGGCCCAATCGGCGCATGGCGTCGAGCACTGCCAAGCTCCAGTACGATGGGACTTGCCTGTATGAGAACGAGACGACGCCAAGACCACTCTGTTCCGCCAAGTCCGTAAAGCTCAGGCGGTTGAACAGTATGAAATGACGCGGCGTGTGATAGCCGCCCCACGAACAATGCCGGAACAGTCGTGCATCGAGCGCATCGAAGTTTGGCGTCATGATCAGCACGCGGCCGTGAGCAGTGAGGAGTCCTTCGATACGACGTAACACGAGCGCGGGGTCGCGTACATGCTCGATCAAACCGAGCGCTAGGACCAGATCGAATCGTCGATCCGTCTCGAACTGCTCGATACGACCGATATAATAGGCGTGTCCGCGTGCGACCGCCTGAGCTCGCGCGCCCTCGTCCAGATCGACACATTGCGTGAAGCTTACCCGCGGTGAACAGGACTTGACCTGGTCGAGTATCCAACCGCTGCCGCCACCTATATCTAGGACGCTAAGCCGATCGCCTGGGACGGAGGCCAGCAGTTTCACTAGAAGCCGGTCGAGCGACCGGTTTTTTTTTAGACGCGTAGGAGTAATAATTCTTCGGATAGATCTCTCCGAGACGATCCCACAGCATCGGGACGATGAACAGGACATCGCACCTGTGGCATTTGTGGAAAGAATAGGTGCGGTCGGACGTATGGTACTCGATGTCGTGGGCATCGGCGTACCAACTTGTATCGGTACAGCCTCTGATCGGGCATGCCGGTGACGAGCTGTCCTTCGTCACCAACGTCCCCAACAGGTCGTCGTCGATCTTTGCATTCCAATTCATAGCACGCCTCCAGCTAAAGTCTTGCACGATCCGAAAAATGTGTACCGGCTTTGTCAGTTGCAAACCCTCGGGCTTGACCGAAGGACGATGCTCACTCGTGAAGCTTCTAACTGACCTGAGCCCCTTCATCTCCTCCAAGAACGGGTAGGTTTTTTGCAGCGCAACCGAACTTTAGTGCCACCAAGACGACCGATTCCATGAAGCCTGCGGTCATGGAGCAGGCTGAATTGGTGGAACGGACAGGTTGTTAACGGATTCCTCGTTTGCGGTCGGCGAAACGAGGAGCTGTAGCATGGCAGGATGGCGGCGAGCCGTCGAATTGGCAATGAGTGACGAAGAGATAGCGACCTTGCCGGCTCTTTCGCGGTCGAGGACTGAGCTGGCGAGCCGGGTATCGCGAGCGCAGATGCTGTTGGCGTATCGGGAGAATCCTTCGTTCTGCGCGGTGGAGACTTGGGGTCCATCATCAGACAGTGCAGCGCTGCGTCGACCGAGCACGGGCCGATGGCCCACTGGCAGCCCTTGATGATCGTCCACGACCGGGCAAGGAGCCAACGATCACGCCTGAGGCCAAAGCCTGGTTGGTGTCATTGGCATGCGACAAGGCCAACGACCACGGTTATCCGCATAAGCTGAGGACGACGCGTTTGCTGACACGTCATGCACGCGAGCGCGCACCGGCGGCGGGCATGCGGGTTTGGCCCGCTTGGTCCAGGGAACGGTGTACAAGATCCTCGGCCAAGAGGAAATCAAGCCGCACAAGGTGCGCTACTATCTTGAAAATCGCGACGCCGAGTTCGAACAGAAGGTGGCGGAGGTCTTGTGCGTCTATCGTGAGGTCGAAATCCTGAAGAAAGCGTCTGCCAAGGGAAAGCGGCGGAGGAAGTCGGTGACGATCGTCTCCTGCGACGAGAAGCCGGGAATCCAGGCCATCGCAACGACGGCGCCGGATTTGCCGCCCAAGCCGGGCGTCTACACCTCCTTTGCGCGCGACCATGAATACAAACGCCATGGCACGCTCAGCCTGTTGGCTGGGATTGATCTGCTCACCGGCAAGGTCCACGCCCTTGTCAACGATCGCCACCGCAGTCGAGAGTTCGTCGAATTCCTCAAGCTTATTGACGCCGCCTACCCGCCGAACACTGCGATCAAGTTGATCCTCGATAATCATTCCGCGCGCATATCGAGAGAAACCAGAGCTTGGCCCGCCACGCGACCAAGCGGGCGCTTCGAGCTCACCTTCACCCCCAAGCACGGCTCTTGGCTCAATCTCATCGAGGGCTTCTTCTCCAAATTCGCCCGTTCGGTTCTGCGCCATATCCGGGTGGCCTCAAAACACGAACTCAAGGAGCGCATCGTGGCTGGCATCGGCGACATCAATCGCCATCCGGTCATCCACACCTGGCCCTACAAACTCGCCGAGGTCGCAAGAAAACGCTGACCTAGAATTAAGTGTTTAAATCTCGAGGCGTTCATCATCTGTCGCGCCTCCCAGCCGAGGGGATTCGACAGCGAAAACTCTAGCCAAAAGAGGTCCAGTTTGTCGGCCTCAGATCAGTACTGAAGGGAATGGGCTAGCGAAAGAAGTTAAAAAGCCATAGCCACCATGATCAACACGATCATGCCGGCCGGTGCGCGCGCCGCGTGCTTCGAGGCGGCGGCTCATCTGATCTAGAGTGAATCCAGACCGAGCTTGCGGAGGAGTTCGTGAGGCCCCTCTTCGAGATGAAGCGTCTCGTTGTCCACGGAAGTGTAGAGCCGCGACTTACCGCCGACCTTCCCTGTGTTTTTGACGATGGCGCTAATGCGCTCCCCGTTCAGATAGACCAGCTGCCTGTTTCCCGCGGTTGTCGCCTGAATGAACTTCATCCGATCTCCGATAGCCCAAATCGAAACGGATCGCCTGCCGGGAATGGCTGGAACCTTGATGCGCGCTGGGAAGCCCGTATCTCCGGGACCTCATGCGAGTTTTGCCGTTGGGACGAAGCAACGCGTGCGACCTATCCAGTCGAAGTGGCGCGGCTTCGTGTCTCGCGTTGCTTTCTTGGCGCAAATCAATACGTGCGTGGCTATAGTATCCTGCTGCTTAATCGACACGCAGTAGAACTTTACGACCTGGATAAAACCGTGCGGCGCGCCCTCACCGAAGACATGGTCGATGCCGGGCTAGCGCTCGGGCGCGTGCGAAAGCCGATCAAGATGAATTTCGAGTTGCTCGGCAACGTAATTCCACATCTCCACTGTCACCTCAAGCCGAGTCGCCATCATGATCGGCCGGGTCACGCACGCATTTTCCGAGCAGCTCTGGCAAGTGCTGCTGAAGAAATTAGAACGACTGGCCGGAGAGCTAAGATCCGAGTTACCGAATTAACGGAGACGGCTGTGCTGGGTTGAAACGGCGGTCTGACCTTTCAGCGGGGGGGATCGGGAGTGATCTAACTCCCGAGAATAGCAACGAGTTGCCTTTCGTTTTGGGCATAGCCACCAAAGATGTGCAAGTCGTGGTGAATCGGGCAGCCAAGTTCGTGAGCACAGCTTCTCGCGCGAGGCGCCGCCACTGCGGATTGGCCTAGCCACACCCGGATGCGCTCCAACTCTGCCCAAACAGGTGCTGCTCAGCCGACGTGACCAGCACTTTAGTTCGCCTGAGAGAAGGTGCAATCAAGCGGCGCTCAGATCGGGTATCTCCGAGCTTTATTTTGTGAGAGGTCAAGCGATTCGCCCGACTGGACGGGCGAAGGCGCTCGCGAGCTCATTTAGCCCGAACTTCTCGCGCAGGGTTGTGCCGACATACTCGTCTTGAGACAGGCTGCGCGAGTGAATGAGGATCGCGTCGGCACCCGCCGCGGCGTAGACGCTGGCGCGCAGAATAGCGTCGTCCATTCCGTGGCCGGCTATCAACGCTGAAGTGGACCCCGGATTTTGGACCGGCGGCTTAGGTGGTGCGGATGCCGTTCCGTTTTGATAAACGGAGCGGACCATGAAGAAGACAAGACGGAAAATCGATGCGGCGCTGAAGGCAGCGATCGCCTTGGAAGCGCTGCGAGAACAATCAACGGTAACTGATCTGGTGTAGGGACTGGGCAAGATTCTCTGTTTCGGCAAATGAAGGTACGATTTGGCATGACAAATCGTACCTTCAAGACCGGTGTCAGCTGGGATCAGACCAGCTTTCTGCCGCCGCGTGTGGAAGATTATGTGGCTGGCGACAATCCGGTTCGAGCGATCGAAGCTTTCGTTGCAGCGCTTGATCTTTCGAATCTTGGCTTCCGCCATGCCGGATCGGGTGGCGGTGCTGGACAGCCGCCTTACGACCCGGCCGACCTGCTGAAGCTCTATCTTTATGGCTACCTCAACCAGATCCGGTCATCGCGCAGCCTGAAGCGCGAGGCTGTTCGCAATCTGGAACTGATTCGGCTGATGAAGCACCTTGTGCCCGGCTATCGCACCAATGCCAAGTTCCGTCAGGAGAACTGGAAGGCGCTCAAGGCGGTAAACCGGGAGGTCGTGCTGATGCTGTGCGAACTCGGTCTGTTTGGCGGAGATGTTGTGGCGATCGACGGTGCATTGTTTGACGGCAACGCCAGCAAGGCGAGCATCAAGACGCAACGCAAGCTCGCCAAGCGGCTGGCTGAGATCGAGCAGGCGATTGAGGCCTATGGTGCTGCGCTCGAGGCCAACGACAGTGCCGAGGTGGAACGCCCGGCTGCAGGGCAGGATGCGAGGGCAGGGGGGACGTTGCGCAAAAGGTGGCGACCTTGATGGCCAAACGCGCAAACTTGCAGGCCGATCTGGCACGACTGGAGGAGAGCGGTCAGACGCAGTTGTCGCGTACCGACGCAGACGCCCGCCTGTTGTCGAAGAATGGCCAGGTGGTGGCGGGCATAACGTTCAAGGCCGCAAAAGGACGAGCTTGGCGTCGCGACGCTGACGGCGCTTGCCGATAACGGCTCTTACAACGGCGACACGCTCAAGGCCTGCGAGGAGGACGGAATCGTGGCCTACGTTCCGCAGGCTAAGCGAACCGAGCGGCTCGAAGCAGAGGATCGCATCAGCCATGAAGCGTTTGTCTACGTGGCCGATGCCGATGTCTATCGCTGTCCACCCGGCAAGCTGCTGCGCCCGACCGAGGGGCGCAAGACCAATGGCAACCGGATCGAGGTCAGGTATGTCAGTCGCAAGTCCGACTGTGATGCCTGCGCGCTACGCTCACGCTGCCTCTCGGCTAAAACGCCGACCCGCACTGTCCAGCGCTGGGAGCATGAAGCCGTGCTGGATCGGCATCGCACCCGGATGAAGGCGTCGAACGCTAGCTCGGCGGCGGCCTTGATTTCGGCCATCCAGATCTCCTGCAACGCGCGTTTGGCCTTCGGCTGCTGACTCTTCGGCAACTTGGCGAGCACATTCGCGGTCTTGTGCACCGAGCAGCGCTGCTCGCGCGTTTTCGGCCAGACCTCGCCGGCCGCCTTCCAGAACCCGAGTGCGCCATCGGCGATGGCGAGCCGCGGCGGCACGTCGAGCCCGCGCCGCTTCGGCTCGAGCAGCAGATCGCGCCAGTGGTGCGTGCTCTCGCGGGCGCCATCGGTGAAGCCGACCAGTTCCTTGCGGTCTTCCGGCGTCGCGCCGATCAGCACCAGGATGCACTGCTTTTCGTCTTCAAGGGGTGCTTGGAAGAGAAGTCCACCTTTCGCGGAAAGATCGCAAGGTGCTTGAGGCGTGTTGTCGCTCGCCGGTGACGTTGCAGCGCGATTTGAAGCGAGCGCGAATAGAAGCCTTCGATCCAGGCCTTGGAGCGAGCGCAGGGTTATTTGAAGTTGCCCAATGGCCGCGCCTTGACCGGCCAGAGCCACGATTACAAGCGGCATGGCACCACAACGTTGTTTGCGGCGCTCGAAGTCGTCGCTGAAAAGATCATCGCGGCTCATTCAAAACGCCGTCGCCGACTTTTACCGCTGCCTTGCGCTGCACCGCCCTGACTGGGCCGATGACCCTCGACGGACCGATGAACGCCGTCGCCTTCCTCGCCTATGTCGACCAGGTGCTGGTACCTACTCTCAATCCCGATGACATCGTCGTGATGGACAACCTGCCGGCACATAAAGGTGCCGCCGTCCGGGCCGCAATCGAGGCCTGCGGCGCCAGTCTTCTGCTGCCGCAATACTCGCCCAACTTCAATCCAATCGAGAACGCTTTTGTCAAATTCAAGTCGAGCCTGCGCAAAACCGCCGCCAGGACCGTCGACGCCCTCCAAGTCGCAATCGCCGACCCTACCGAGCATTCACCCCTAATGAATGCGCCAACTACTTCCTGGCCGCAGGATATAGTTCAATCTGATCGGAATCTGCTCTCTAGGTCACGAGTCCGCGAGAAGCGCTTGGCTCTCTTACGGAGACTACAGATCTTGAGAACCAAGCGAGTCGAGCTGCGCGGGTTTCCTCGCGGCCAACGCCGGTTGCGCACATTTCCGTCGACCGACTCTTGAGATTATAAGGGCTCAACTGCCACTCTTGGGCCGCCTATAGCGCGGCGTACCAACATTTTTTCCGATCAGCTACCAACTTTGGTAATTGATCAAGAGCACAGAGCATGTCACCGATGAATCTGATCAGTATCGGACGGCCGGTACTTATCTGCGAGGGCCAAGCACGCGCAGCATCATTTTGGGGCCAATGAACACGACGGAATAGCTGGTGTACAACGATAGCGATTCAGATGGAGGTTCGTCATGCAACGCAATGGTCAAATGAAGCTCGGACTGTATCTCCATAGAGCAGGATATCACGAAGGTGCATGGCGCGATCCGAGCGTGCCGGAGAATGGCGCAGTTGACATCGACTATTATGCTTACCTGGCAAGGCTTGCCCAATGTGCGGCGTTTCACTTCGTATTTCTCGCCGATAGCCAAGGCGTAATAGATGACCACGCAGCCATCGCTCGTGTAAGTCGCAACGATGGGTTTGAACCAATTACGCTGCTGTCGGCGCTTTCATCGAGAACACAAGACATCGGCCTTGTCGCGACAGCCACGACGACGTACTATCAGCCTTACCATCTTGCACGGATGTTCGCGTCACTTGACCACTTATCGCGGGGACGCGCGGCCTGGAACATTGTAACCTCGGCAATGAATTCCGAAGCCCAAAACTTTGGTGATAAAGAACTTCCAGATCATGACTCTCGCTACGCTCGAGCGAAGGAATTTGTAGAAGTTACCAAGGGGCTTTGGGATACTTGGCAGGATGACGCTTTTACTCGCGACAAGCAGACAGGTATTTACGTCGATACTACCAAGCTGCATTTGCTTAATCACCAAGGGAAGCACTTTTCAGTCAGGGGCCCGCTGAACACCGCAAGACCGCCGCAAGGCTACCCAGTCTTGGTTCAGGCTGGCGCATCCGATGCTGGAATTGCGTTCGCTGCAGAAGTCGCTGAGGTCGTATTCACCGCCGAACCGTCTTTAGAAAACGGTAAACGATACTATGAAATTCTCAAGGAGAAAGTGCGCGCACTTGGGCGGGAGAACGATCAGGTGTCAGTTATGCCGGGCATCGTCACGATCGTTGGGAGGACCAAGCAAGAAGCATCTGAGAAGCTTAAAAGGCTACAATCCTATACGCACATCGACGTTCTAATTGGGGCGGCCAATCTTTGGCTAGGATCTGTCGTCGACCTACGTTCAATCAATCTCGACTCATTGGTGCCCGAGAATTTACCGCAGACTAACTCAATCCAGAGCCGCCAGAAATTGCTCATCGACCTCGCCGCACGCCAGAAATTGACCTGGAAACAATTGATCCGCTTGGTGTCGGATAGCAAGGGTCATTTCATGGTGGCTGGAACACCGGAAGAAATTGCCAACGCTATGGTGGATGCTTTTGATCAACGTGCGGCCGACGGATTCAACGTAATACCAGCGACCGTTCCTGGCGGACTCAAGGATTTTGTTGAGCTTGTCGTTCCGGAATTGCGCCGACGGGGTAAATTCAGGTCCGGATATTCGGGACAGACACTAAGAGAGAACCTCGGTCTCAAGCGACCCCTAAACCGATTCATTCAGCAGGTATAAGCCGTCGTTCGTGAGATGCTCAAGCCGGTGAGCGGGATTCGGCCTTTGGCACGCGGCGGTTTTTCTTGGGTCGCAAACGTTGGGGATTGAGGTCGAGCTTTGAAAATCTCACGTCCTGGCGCGAAGCTCGCCAGCCCTCCGCGCAAAACCGAAGGAAGGGCCTCGAAGCTAGGATTTTCGTCATGATCTCACCAAATCTACGTTCACTTGGAATTCTCGACATTGAAGAGGGGCGCGCTGCGTGGCGCTACGCCAACCAAGCCTGTGCCCGGCGCGATATTGCATCCCGATAGCTTCGATTTTCCTGTGATTGTCGAAACCGTGGCAAGAGGTCGGGTTGAGAACGTGGTCTATGGCGACCCGGCGCTGGAGCCGGCGTTCATTGCAGCTGCTCGGCGGTTGGTCGAACGAGGTACCGTCGCGCTAAGTTCGACGTGTGGCTTCTCCATTCGTCATCAGCGAGCAGTGGCCGCATCGGTGGAAGTTCCTGTGGTGACGTCTAGCCTGTTACTGTTGCTGCTGCTACTGCTTCAGCTGCCACTCAAGGCAACCCGTGATCACTTCATCAGCGACCAACGGCGATAAAGAGCTGCGATGCCGCGACAATAGCCCTGTGGAGGCGGAAACACGCCGCCGCCTATGGCCTACGTGCAGGGCGTTTCGACCCGCTCAGTGGACAATCTGGTGCAGGCGATGGGCATGAGCGGGATCTCCAAAAGCCAGGTGAGCCGGCTTTGTGCCGAGATTGACGACAAGGTGACAGCCTTCCTCGACCGGCTGATCGAGGGCGACTGGGCGTATCTGTGGATCGACGCCACCTATCTGAAGGTGCGCCATAATGGTCGTATCGTGTCGGTTGCAGTGATCGTCGCCGTCGGCGTCAACAGTGATGGCCGGCGCGAGGTGCTCGGCATGGACAACGGCCCGTCTGAGGCCGAGACGTTCTTGGACGGCGTTCCTGCGCAAGCTCGCCCGTCGCGGGCTACGCGGCGTCAAGCTGGTGGTCTCCGACGCCCATGAGGGCATCAAGGCCGCCGTCAGCAAGGTGCTCAACGCCACCTGGCAGCGCTGCCGCGTGCACTTCACGCGCAACGCGCTGGCACATGCCGGCAAAAGCGGGCGGCGCGTCGTCTCCGCCTTCATCGCCACTGCGTTCGCCGAGGACGATGCCGAGCCTCAAAGGCGCAGTGGCGCAAGATCGCCGATCAGCTCCGCCCCAAGCTGCGGGCTTTCGTCCGCTACGTGAGCGCGCTCAGCTCAATGGGCCCGCCGCCCGGACGATGGCGCTGGACTTCGTCCTGTCGTTCGGCGGCGCCGCCAACGGCCGCGCCACTCGTCACGGCGCCTTCGCCGATTCTACGAGTATCTCGCCGTCTATGACGCCCGAACCGAGGCCTTGGGGTGCGGAGCTTCCCCCAGATCCAGGGCGATTCCGCCGCCGCGTATCCTCAGCGAGGCAGAGTTGGCGTCGCTCATCGACGCATACGACCGCATTTCGCCACGGACCCCTCTCAAGGGGCGGACGATGGCGACGGTGATCGGATTGTTGGCGGCTTCGTGACTGCGATCGGGCGAAGTGGTGAGGCTTGATCGTACCGACGTCGATCTGGCCAGCGGGATTCTCCTCGTTCGGAAGACGAAGTTCCGCAAGGACCGTCTCATCCCGGTTCACACGACGACCTTCGTCAATATGTGCGTGAGCGCGATGCTGCTTTTCCCACGGCCAAGGACCAAGCCCTTTTCCTCAGCTCCCGTGGCAACCGCCTTTCGGCGACGGGTCTGCAAAACGGTTTTGCTGAGGTCCGCAAGCTCGCCGGCCTTGATGGCGGCGAGCCGTTAAGGCCTCACGATCTCAGGCACCGGTCGTCTCAGCCTCTGGCACCAACAGCGCGCCAACGTTCAGGCGCTGCTCCCGTTGCGCCACAGCTATGCGTGGACGAGAAGCCCTCGATCCAGGCTTTGGAGCGAGCGCAGGGTTATTTAAAGTTGCCCAATGGCCACGCCTTGACCGGCCAGAGCCACGATTACAAGCGGCATGGCACCACAACATTGTTTGCGGCGCTCGAAGTCGCCACCGGAAAGATCATCGCGGCTCATTTCGCCGTCGTCGCGTCGAGTTTCTCGACTTCATGAACAGCGTCACCGCGGCCTTTCCGGGCCGAAAGCTTCACGTCATCCTCGACAACCTCAACACCCACAAGAAAAACGAGCACTGGCTCACGGCCCACCCCAACGTGCAATTTCATTTCACCCCGACAAGCGCGTCCTGGCTCAATCAGGTCGAGGTCTGGTTCTCGATCTTGCACGGGCAGTCACTTAGCGGCACCTCCTTCAGAAGCCTCAAGCAGCTTCAGGAACACATCGATGCCTACGTCAACGCGTACAACGACAAAGCCGAGCCCTTCGTCTGGACCAAGAAAAAAGGTCCGTCAACGCCGTTTCAAAGGCCGCCGTATCACTCAGCTCTGGTTCCGGGTACTAGCTCCAAATGGCCCCGCACTATCGGGTGCCCGGACGTTGGAATGGATTCTGCTTCGAGTCCCAAGCGGCTCAGCATGCACACGAGAAGTACGGCAACCTTGCCGACGCCAATTTTATAATTGCTTATGCTCGAGTGTCTCGGGTAATCGACCAAGCGGCTTACGAAACGATTTTTATTCGCTTTGATGTGCTCAAACACCCTGTTCCGCACTGCGATCCGGTTATTTATTCCCGGCCACCGCCAAGCCCGACCGCATAAAGGCCTCAGATTGTGGGGCTCGGGCGAGCAATTTCGGCGTCTATGACGCCAATCCGAAGAAAACGGGCTTCGATCCAGGCTAAGATTTTTCCATGATCATAACCTCGGCTCACGTGGAACGAGCGGGTGGAATGGGGACGAGGGGAATCGAGACCTGCAGGGCTGTCTCATGCGGTCTCTGAAGACGATGCAGTACGTTTTGTTCCCTAAAAAATAGCTAGCCACTTACTAGCCACAAGGAGCTGGAGGCATGGCACCCGCATTTCCTGTTGTAGAATACCGGGAACGTCTGACGAAGCTGCGTCAGCAGATGAATGACCGGGGATTATCCCTGCTTGTCGTGTCAAACCCGGCGAATATGAACTATATCTCGGGATATGACGCTTTAAGCTACCAGAATCCTCAAGCGTTACTTTTGCCGGGCGGGGATCTTGAGCCTGTTTGGATCGGGCGTGGCTTGGACACTGCCGGTGCCGAAGCTTCAACTTGGCTTTCCGTCGGCAATATCGTTGGCTATGTGGACGCTTATGCGGACAATTCTCAGAAGGCAATGGAGATCGTCGCAAACGAGATCAAGAAGCGGGGCTGGAACCGCGGCCGAGTTGGATATGAGGGGGACGCCTTCTACTTCACGCCACGGGCGTGTTTCTCTCTGCAGAAGAACATTCCGGAAGTCGAATGGGTGGATGTCGGCTTCATGATCAATTGGATTAAGACGACAAAGACGCCGCGCGAGATTGAGTTTATGCGCCGCGCTGGAAAGATAGCTGAGAACGTCATGAACGTTGCGATCGATTCGCTTACGCCGGGAATGCGGGAGAGCGACTTCGCTGCCCGGATCGTACAAGCGCAGGTCGAAGGCGCCGGCGAGTTCGGTGGTAGCTTGCCGGCTGCCGGTCCGTTCGTTCTGACTGGAAAGCACGCAGGTCTGGCTCATTCCCCATGGACGACCGACATAATTCCACATGGCAGCAGCACAACAGTGGAATTGGCCGGTTGCTATTTGGGTTACCATTCCGCAATTGCGCGTACGATAAGTCTTAGTGAGCCGAGTGCCGGGTTGGCCCGGTTGGCAAATGCTGTTCTGGAGGGTTGGGAAGCGGCACGAGCCGCTACAAGGCCCGGCGCGACGTGCCATGACGTCTGGGCGGCATGGCAACGCGTTCTGGAGCGCAGTGGCTATAAAAAGCTTTCCCGGATCGGATATTCTATTGGTCTGGCCTATCCGCCTACTTGGCGCGAATACACGCTAAGCTTTGAGCGGGGGAATGAGGTCGAGCTCCGGCAGGGTATGTGTTTCCACTTGCTATGCGGGATGTGGACCGGTGATGGTACGAATAATGGTGAGCCAACCTACAGTATCAGCGAGTCGGTACGGGTTACCGAAAACGGTGTTGAAGCGTTGGCAAATGTTGAGCGAGAGCTCTTCGTAAAGCAGTGAAACGATCTTTTCCATGGCAGGGACATCGATCTCTCCCATAATATCTGTCTTGTGCTGACATTGAACGTGCGCGTTGCCGTGCGCCAAGGGCCTGAGGCCGCTCCTTGCACCAGATCCGGCGAATGCTCTCCTTTTGATAGGGGGCCGAGCCGGGCGAAGGACATCGATCCCGCCGCGACGGTCACGAGCGGTCCTCGCCGGATGGACTGATCCACTTGGGCATCGAGAAGATGGACCGCCTCGAGTAGCGTGACCGCTGGGGGCGCCGTTTCCATCGCGTGGGCTAGAGCCTGTCTTTAGTCTAGTTAAGCAAAACGATAGCCGAGGCCAATGCCGACAAGAAAGTTTCTCGCGAGCTTATCGTAACGTGTTGCGATGGTGCGAAGGTGCTTGAGTTTGTTGAAGAAGCGCTCGACGAGGTTGCGCTCGCAGGTTGCGGCAGAAGCTATGGGGAGGGCGGCGAGGTCGTGAAATGGTGCCACCGCCCTTCGATGAAACGGATGGAGGTCCCCCATGAGCCAAGTCAGCGATCTGAGCCGTTCCCTTGTTTCCTTTGATCAAAATCCTCTCCGACGGTGGTCGTTGAGCTGAGCGAGGCCAGCTGGCTCATCGCTGGATTGATTTCCGGTGTCGATCGCGAACCAGTGAAGAAGCAGGAACCGGAGACGGTCGCTCTGCTGCGGCTGTTGGAGCGTTGGTGGGTGGAGGCCTTGAGGCTGGCAGGACATTTAGTCGTCCGTGAAGAACTCTGATTTCAACCTGAGACGAGCTGCGGTCGAGCGGTGAGCTGGAGGAGGATTTGGCGCAGCAAGAGCGCCAGCCATCGGATGAGGCGGCGGAAGTTGTAGCCGGCGGCGGCGAGGACGGCGTTGATGGCGTCGCCCTGGCGGTGCCAGAGATAGTTGCGGCCCATTCGATGCTCGGATTTGAGATGGCCGATGACCGGTTCGACGGCCGAGCGGCGGCGCAGATCGCGCTTGATCTTTGGGGTTACCCGCCGCTTCTGGCCTGAGATGAAGACCCTGAACTTGTACTCGGGCGGCGCATTGTGACCACGATAGCCTTTGTCGAGAACGAGGCGCTCGATGATGTTGCCGATCAGCGCCTCCATGTCCGGGATCACGGTCTTGAGCGTATGACCGTCATAGGGATTGCCGGGCAGCGCCTTCACATGGGTGACGAACTGACCGCCGCAGGCTGACGCCAGCGTGGTGGCGACGGAGACCTTGACCCCGAACTCGTAAGGCCGGTGCGCCTTGCCCTTGCCGATGCACTCCACTTCCGGCGCGTGCAGCGAGTAGACCTTGGGGCCGCGCTGGTGCTGCTTCTGGTCAAGCACCCGTCTGGCCAGCGCCAGCATGCGTCCGAGGACAATCTCGCCGAGCAAATCGGTGCGGCCTTCGATCTTGCGGGCAGTGTCGCGGATAATGCGACCGAGATAGGTTCTGAGCGTCTTCAAGGCCCGGTTGGCGCGCTTGAACTGCTTGGCGTGGGCATAGCGCTGATGCTTGATCAGGGCGAACTTACCCACCCGCGCATAGGATTGGCGCAGCTTGACGCCCCGTGGGTCGTTCAAAATCCCCCGGGTATGGTCACTTGAAACTCCCCCACCTGATGATCGCCGTCAGCGCCGCTGAACAGCGGTAGCCGGTCAGGCAGGACGTTTATTTTCGGTCCCTTTAGCCAGCAAGGGACCGGGGAGTTGAACGTCTTGAAGCCACACCTGCAAAGCACGGTATTTACGCTACTCGATCGCAACGCCAGCCAGCGCGAGATCCACAGGTTGACGGGGGTCGATCGCAAGACGATCCGGCGTTACCGGGCGCTGCGGGCTGGTGCGGAGGCAAATTCCCCCGGGGAAGTGACCACCGGCCCGGTGAGCGAGGACGGGCAAATTCCTCCACCCCGACCACCGGCTTTTGGGGCATCGGAAGCGACGGTCATCAGCAGCCTGGCCCGTTCGGCTTGCGAGCCGCATCGGACGTGGATCGAAGAACAGGTCCGCCTGAAGCGGAATGCGCAGGCGATTTACCAGGACCTGGTCGATCAATTTGGCTTTCCGTCCAGCTACCAGAGCGTCAAGCGGTTTGTCCGCACGTTGCGCCACAGCGATCCCGAGCAGTTTGATCGACTTGAGTTCCTCCCCGGCGAGGAGGCTCAAGTCGACTATGGCGAGGGCGCTCTGACGATCGATCCCAGGAGCGGCCGGTACCGCCGTCCCCGCCTGTTCGTGATGACGCTGCGCTACTCGCGGCGCAGCTTCCGGCGAGTGGTCTGGCAATCCAGCCAGCAAGTCTGGGCGCAGCTTCACGAAGAAGCGTTCCGGTATTTTGGCGGCGTTGTCAGATATGTCGTGCTCGACAACCTGAAGGAAGGTGTCCTCAAGCCCGATCTGTACGAGCCCGAGCTCAACCCGATTTACAGCGCGATGCTGGCTCATTACGCCGTGGTCGCCGATCCCGCGCGGGTGGCCGACCCCAATCGGAAAGGATGCGTCGAGAATGCGATTCAACATACCCAGGGCACCGCGCTGGCTGGACGGCGCTTCGAGACGCTGGAAGCCCAGAACGAGTTCTTGAGGCATTGGGAGGAGAATTGGGCCTCCAAGCGCATCCACGGCAGCACGCGTCGTCAGGTCGAGGCCATGTTCCAGGAGGAGAAGCCTCACCTGCGGCCGCTGCCTGTCGCGCCCTTCCGCATCTTCACCGAGGTCGTTCGGACCGTCTGCGACGACACCACCGTACGCGTCGACAACAGCTATTACGCCGCGCGACCCGCGCCCATCGGCAGCCAGGTCGTTGTGCGGATCTACGCCTCCACGATCGAGATCCGTGATCGCCACACCCGTGCGCTGCTGCGTGTTCATTCCAGGATGACGCACCCCGGCTCTGTCGTCCTGCCAACCAACGAACGGCCGTTCAATCCGTCGCGGCAAACCGCCGTGTTGCTGGCGAGCGCCGAGCGCATCGGGCCGCAGACCAAGGCGTTGTGCCAGCAGGTGTTCGACACCGAGGGACGCCCCGGACAGCGCGCGATGTGGGGCATTGTCGGGCTGAGCCGGAAGTATCCGGCACGGCTGGTCGAGCAAGCCTGTGCGCACGCCATCGACAACCGCATCTACCGCTACAAGCACGTGCGTGCGACCGTCGAGCGGTTGTTCGAACAGGCTATCGAGCAGGTTGGAGCGACGCCACAACCGGCATCGCCGCTCACCCAGGATCATCCGCTGATCCGTGCCCCGGCCGAATACGGCGATCTCTTCAGCCGTGCCGTGCGGCACGATGCCGGCGACAATGGCCGGCAGGCCGAGGCTCACGACAGCCGCGCTCGTGTCGCCTGCGCAACCCCGGCCAGCTCCGGCGCCACGAGCGCTCCCGCTGCATCTTCTCACCTCAAACTGGAGACCCAGCCACATGATGACCATGCCGGAAATTGAACGTTGCCTGCGACAGCTGCGCCTGTCGGGCGTCCGCGACACGCTGCAGACGCGCGTGCTGCAGGCGCAGGGCGCCAACCAGCCATTCCTCGAGACCTTCTCCCTGATCCTGCAGGACGAACTGGACCGTCGTCAGTCCCGCCTCATCGAGCGCCGCTACCAGCAATCCGGGCTCGACGAAAAGCTGACGCTCGCCGAGTTCGACTGGTCCTTCAATCCCAAATTGCCGCGCCAAACCTGCTTCCAGCTCCACACCCTGGCGTTCATTGCCGCTGGCGAGAACGCGCTGCTTGTCGGCAAACCTGGCACCGGGAAGTCCTACATCGCCAAGGCGATTGCCTATCAGGCGATCCTGCAAAGCCACAAGGTCCAGTATCTTGAGACCGACGACTTCTTCCACCGCTACGCCATGAACTCCCCGGCACAACGCGAGGTCCGGCTGCGAACCATCATCGACTGCGATCTCCTCGTGCTCGACGATCTGTTCCTCGCACGCGCCATCCCTGACGACGCCGGCGCCTTGCTGCAGACCCTGATCCATCAGCGCTACAAACTGCGCCGCAGCGTCATCGTCACCTCCAATCGCGTCGTGCAGGACTGGGGGACATACCTGGGGGACAACACCATGAGCACGACGATCCTCGATCGCCTGATGCATCATTGCCATCTGCTTGAGTTCGACGGACGCAGCTATCGGCTCAAAGAGGCCGCTGAAACTCTTGCCCGGGAAACAAAGGCAAACTAACAATCACCATGTCCTGCCTCGCGGGTGGAGGAATTTGACTGACCATACCCGGAGGAATTTGAAGTGACCCGCGGGGCTTGACGCCATGCCGCTTTGCCAGCCGGACCAGGATCTCGCGGGCGCGGTTGAGAAGCCGGGCATCGGTCGGGAACATCACGTTCTTGGGCTGCACCGTGGTGTCTACGATGACGCGGTTGAGGTCGCTTGGCTTGATCGCCTCGGTCCTGGTGGCGACCGAAAGGCTCTCTTGCAGCAGCGCCTGCAGCTTCTCCTCACCCATCCGCTGGCGCCAGCGCGTCAGCGAGGAGCGGTCGAACATCAGGCGGTGCTGGAAGAACTCCTCGCCGCAGAAGAACTGGTAATAGGGGTTCTCCACCCAGCGTTCGCACAAGACCTCATCGGAGAGATCGAAGGTATGCTTGAGGATGGCGAGGCCCGCCATCAGGCGGGTCGGCAACGGCGGCCGGCCCGGCTTATCCTCGTAGACCGTGCCGAACTTCTGCTCGAGGAACGACCAGTCGATCGTCCGCGCCAGCTTCACCAGTGCATGGTTCATATCGATGATCGCGTCCAGCCGAGAGCGTAGAAGATCGGTCTGTCCGCCGTCCCGTCGTTCCTTGGGTCGCATCGTCCCCTCCGATGCGACCATGGAATCACGCCCCTCGATTCGAGGGAATCCAAAAGATGAAATTGCAAGCTTTTGGGACCTCAACGCCCAAAACCCGGCAAACTCAAATGTCGTTGGGACCAGAAAATCGAATCCCGCTCAAGGACTTGGGAGATTCTTCACGGCCGACCATTTAGTCGGATTGCCCTCGCGTTTGAGGCGGGCCGCGCGGGTCCTGGCTGGCGCGGTGGCTACAGGCTCGCGACATCGAGGCGCACGTTGTTCACTCAACCAGCGTGTTTTGTCATGCAAGCATCGCCGAGCCAGGACCGATAGGCTGGATACGGCGATGCTCATGCGTGTGTTCCTGGGATGGCTGAGCGGCGGGCACGGACACTGCCGGATGGAGGCGATCCCAACGCTTGCGCAAGAGGACGCCAAACGTCCGAACCGTGAACGGGAAAGCCTGGTCGGTGAGCGCACGCGGATCATCAACCGGATGAAGGAAGCCTTGGCCCGGCTCGGCATCCGCGGGTTCAAACCGACGTTGCGCAAGGCGCCCCTGCGGCTCGACACCTTGCGCGCGCCGGAGGGGGGCGATTCCAGCGAACACGCTCGACAAGATCCGACGCGACGTGGTTCGGCTCGCGGTGGTGCGAGAACAAATCGATGTGATCGAACGGGCCCGCCTTGCGCGCCTGGAACGAGCGCCGGCGAGGCCACACGCCATGGTGCGCCTGTTGGCCCGCGTCATCGGCGTCGGCCTGGAAACGGCGGACATGTTGGTTCAGGAGGTGTTGTCCCGAAACCTTCGAGACCGGCGAGCGGTGGCCCGTTATGTAGGCCTCACGGGCTCGCCTGACGAGAGTGGCAGACGGCGACAGGAGGAAGGATTGGCCGAGGCGGGCAATGCCCGCGTGCGCCGTGGCCTGATCCAACTCGCCTGGCGGTTCTTGAGATTCCAGAGGAACAGCGCGCTTGCGCAGTGGTACCAAGCGCGGACCGGCGGCCCGAAGGGCGCGCGCAAGACAACGATGATCGTGGCACTCGCCCGCAAACTGCTCATCGCGTTACGCGGATGGCAACATCGGCGAGATCCCGGCGGGCGTCGCGCTATGGCAGATGATCTGAACACGCGGCATGGTCGTCGCGCGGCGGGTCGACTGTCGCGACGAGGCCACGCGTAGCGATTCGAGGTGGCGGTGACCCGAACAACTCCATGGCTCCAAATGCCGTCGGCAGAATGGGTCCGCCGCCTCGGACCCTTGCTGCTGAAGCCATTGACTGCTTCATGGTCCGGGTCCCATACGGATCCAACCGAATACAAGGTCGCGGCGAGATGCTTTGCGCCAATGGCAGACTCCCCCGGATTGCTCGCTCAGTGCCTGATCGGGCCAACGCGCGGCTCATCCTCGCGGTCGATCGACCCCGGCCTTTTGGCCCATGCGCTGGCCGTCAGGGATTCAAGAAAGAGGGGCTGACAGCTTGACAAACTAAATCCCCATACAAGGGAGCTGTAGGCGATGCACATGCTGCCGCAATCTCATCTTCGGATAAAGGCCGAGCTAGGCCCGGTCTCTCGCGTAGCGGATCAAGCGAATGATTGAAGAACGTAGCGCAAGCTGGTCGATCGTGAAGAAAGGTAGTATCGCTCAAATGACTCGAACCCTCAACGGCTCACAAAGCAAGTCACAGCTTATTGCAATATAGCTGGCTGCAGCACGCCGCCCCGGTAGGGCGAGCTGTTCTGACAAGTGTCGCTTTGTCAATGGACCTCGCTCCGAGCCTCCGAACGCCTCAAAATATCCTCTAGATGCTATCAGCCGCGTGTTTTGATGCGCGCGAACTATCGATGATGCGGATTCCGGTCGATGTCGCCCAGGATTGAACGAACCCGCTACGCGGGAGTGGGGGCAAGCCTGCTGAACTGAGGTGTCCTGTCTGAGAGGATGTTGGTCTTCGCACCACCCCTCTCAAGACAGGAGACCCAGATGGCTACGATAAGCCCTCTTCGGCAGCGCATGATCGAGGACATGACAGTCCGCAATCTGTCGCCGTGGACTCAACAATCCTATATCTATGCGATCGCAAAGTTTAGCCGCCATTTCGGCTACGCTCCGGACCGGTTGAGTTTCGAGCAGGTCCGCGCCTACCAACTGCATCTCATCGGCCAAAAGCGTTCGTGGTCCCACATCAATCAGGTGGCCTGCGCGCTGCGGTTCTTCTACGGCGTCACACTCGGGCAGACGGAGGCATTCGAGCGGATCATCGGTGGCCAGAAGCCCGACAAGCTCCCGCTCGTGCTTAGTGCCGAAGAGATCGAACGCTTCCTGGACGCGGTTACAGGGGTGCGCAATCGCGTCGTGCTGGCGGCGGCTTATGCGGCTGGCTTACGGGTTAGTGAAGTCGTCCGCCTGAAGGTGAGCTCGATCGACAGCAAGCGAATGTTGATCCACATCGAGAACGGCAAGGGCGGCAGGGATCGTTACGCGATGCTTTCTCCGCGACTGCTGGAGATTCTGCGTACGTACTGGATGCGAGCCCGACCGGGGCTGTGGCTATTTCCAGGCCAAGACCCAAGTGAACATGTCAGCGTCCGCTGCGTCCAGGCGGCCTGCCGCGCCGCCCGCCGCCGCGCTCGGCTTGCCAAGCCGATTACTGTCCATACGCTCCGGCACTCGTTTGCGACCCATCTCCTGGAAAGCGGGATCGACATTCGCATCATTCAAGTTCTGCTCGGACATGCCAACCTGGGATCGACCGCGCGGTACGCTCAGGTTGCGACCAATCTGCTCGCCCGCACGACCAGCCCATTCGATGGACTCTCCGTCAGGGTGATCCCACCCGACTGAGCTGCGCATATGCGCCCCGTGCTCGAGGTGGCGGACATCCTCCGTCGCCACGGCGCTGCGTTCCGTGCCGCGCAAGGTCCTCGGCTGTCCTCCGATCAGCGCCGTGTGATGGCGGCCATCGAGGCGTGTCGCACAGCGACGCTCGGCGGCCACGTCGAGCGGTGCGACGACTGCGGCCTGGTCCGCGTCGCCTATAACAGCTGTCGCGATCGGCACTGTCCAAAGTGCCAAGCGCTCGCGCGCGCCCAATGGCTCGCCGAGCGCCAGGCCGACCTGCTGCCGGTCCCCTATTTCCATGTCGTCTTCACCGTGCCGGCGCCGGTGGCCGCCATCGCGCTGCAGAACAAGGCGGTGGTCTACGACATCCTGCTCAAGGCAGCAGCCGAGACGATCCGTCTCATCAGCGCCGACCCGAAGCATCTCGGTGCCGAGACCGGGATGATCGCCATTCTCCATACCTGGGGCCAGACCCTGACGCATCATCCGCACGCCCATTGCCTCGTGCCGGGCGGCGGGATCGCCCCTGATGGAAGCTGGGTTCATTGTCGCCCCGGCTTCTTCCTTCCCGTTCGCGTCCTGTCACGACTGTATCGTCGGCTATTCCTGGAGCGCCTGCAGGCGGCGTTCGATAGCGCCAAGCTCCAGTTCTTCGGCCACCTCGCGCACCTCGTCGAACCGGCAGCATTCAGCCGCCATCTGAACGCCCTCCGCAAGATCGAGTGGGTCGTCTACGCCAAGCGTCCCTTCGGCGGACCAGAAC
Organism: Bradyrhizobium sp. B120; assembly: GCF_049075665.1. Lineage (NCBI taxonomy): Bacteria > Pseudomonadati > Pseudomonadota > Alphaproteobacteria > Hyphomicrobiales > Nitrobacteraceae > Bradyrhizobium > Bradyrhizobium sp. B120. The sequence continues at coordinate 1,969,075 of NZ_CP185242.1, forward strand.
AGGTTCTGGCCTATCTCGGGCGCTACACCCATCGCGTTGCGATCGCCAACGGCCGGCTCCTTACCTGTGAGCAGGGCCACGTCCGCTTTCGGTGGAAGGATTATCGCGCCGGCAACAAATCCAAAGTGATGACGCTCGACACTGAGGAGTTCATTCGTCGCTTTCTGCTCCACATATTGCCGAAGGGGTTCCGCCGCATCCGTCATTTTGGCTTCCTGGCGAACGCCTGTCGCGCCGCCAAACTTGCGCGCATCCGAGCGGCGCTTCAGGCGCCGCAGCCACCTCCGCCTGCCGAAGCTGTCGACTATCGTGAGCGCTGCGCCATCCTCCTTGGTCACCGCCTCGACTTGTGCCCCATCTGCGGAGGCCGCATGGTCGAGATTGGGCCTGTGCCGCGTGCGCCAACTCAGCGACGCGCAGCACCTCGCTGCGATACATCATGACCGACGACCTCGATCGTTCGCTCCCACTGCACGCGCTGTCCTGCCGACGTTCTCCGTCGGAACGATCAAGCATGCTCACAACGCCCGGCGAACGGGCGATAGTCAGCCGCCTGGGCTTGACGCGCCGTTCGACGCTATCGACGGCGGCATCCTTTGCTGCCAACATCCGCGACAATCTGCGGCCACCCTCGCTCGCGGGCCCGACACCGGATCAATCGCGCCTACCGGCGCCTAGATCGAGCCCCCATAGGTCCGCGCTCACAAGACGCGGCTTCGTTCAATCCAGCTTCAAATAGGTCCCGCGCTGGACTTGCGGCGAGATCTGCGACGCGGGACCTATTTGAAGCCTCCAGTATTCCAGGCCATCGTGATCACTCATTCCAGAGCATCGTAATCACTCATTCCAGAGCATCGTGATCACCATTTCCAGTTGATCGTGATCGCTATTTCCAGCGATCGCGATCGGGAGCAACCAGGAGGCGTGCACCGCTGACAGTCTGCAACCCGGGTAGCTTGGTCTTTTGCCTAACCGTAGAGGATCACGATGCCGACCGAGAGACTGTCCATGCGCCACATTCGTGAAGTTCTACGCCTGCACTACAGCGTCGGCATGTCGCAACGCGCCGTTGCCCGCAGCCTGGGCCTAGCCCGGAGCACGGTCAGCAAGTACCTCATCGAACTCGCCGCGCCGGCCTGACCTGGCCGTTGCCGCCGGAGTTGGATGATGACGTCCGGCTCGAGAACCGCCTGTTTCCGCCGCCTTCCGATCGGCCCAGCGACGAGCGCCCGCATCCGGACTGGGCGCTCGTGCATCGCGAGCTGCGGCGTCCGAACGTCACGTTGATGCTGTTGTGGGAGGAGCATTGCGACGCGAACTCCGGCAGCTCCAGCTATGCGTGGTTCTGCGAACGCTACAAGGAATAAGCCGGCCGCCTCAAGCCGACCCTGCGCCAGGTCAATGTCGCCGGCGAGAAGCTGTTCGCCGACTAATGGAGGCGGTTGACGGGCTCAGCGGCGAGGTGCGGAGCCGGCAGGTCTTCGTCGCCGTGCTCGGCGCCTCGAACTACACCTACGCCGAAGCCAGCCTCACCCAGAGCCGGCCGGACTGGATCGCCTCGCACGTTCGGGCCTTTGCCTATTTCGGCGGCACGACGCGGCAGACGGTGAGCGATAATCTGAAGGCTGGCATAACCCGGGCCTGCTTTCACGAGCCGATGGTCAACCGGACCTATGCCGATCTCGCCCGCCATTACCGCACCGCCATCGTCCCGGCGCGACCGTATCGTCCGCGCGACAAGGCGATTGCTTCATATTGCACCTCATCCTGACAGTTGCGCGGTGATAGGTGTTGCTTGCGGTTTGCGGGAGCGGCGGCCGCCACGGCCTTTAAGGATAATGGTATCTGATGCGATCTCCCAGAGCCCACGGTTCAGGCTGTCAGCGTAGCATTTTTTGATGAGTCCCTGACGGCCCCACTCCTGCACGGTGGTTTTGGCGATGCCAAACCTCGCTGCGACCTCGCGCGTCGTGAGCATACCACGGTGGCGCAGTCGATCGTATCGACTCGCCAGTTTGTAGGCACTGCGGATGAAGGCAATCTTCTTCAGATTGAAGGGCTTGCTTTCCCAGGTGCGCCATCCGTCTCGGTTCAAAATCTCAGCGATCTCGCGGTCGCAATGCTGATCGAGCAGCCGATCGACGGCCGCGACAAGCTCGGGTTTGAACTTGCGCAGCTGGGCGATTGGCAGCGGTCGCTCGAGCTCCAATGTGCGCGTAGCCCCGCCGGACAGACGCACATGAGCAATGATCTTCTGCGCCTTGATCAAGGTCACGTCTTCGATGAGCAAGCGCGCGATGCGCTTGCGTTCACGGAAGTCGACGCGCGGATCGTTCCAGATTTGCGGCAGCTGCTCGGCAAGACCGAGAATACGCTGGCGGACCTCAGCGGCGAGCGTCGCAGTCTGCTGTTTGTTGCGACGTTCATATTCCTCGATAGCTTCGGCATGACGGTGTAGCTTGTTGTTCCACTCCGCCTCAAGCGCATCGGCGACGAGACGATTGTCGGGGTCCACCTTCATGTAGCGCCGGCGGGCAAGTTCGGCGTCGTAGCGCAGTCGTTCGACGTGCTGGCGACGTGCGGTATCGGTCTCGCGGACTCGCGCCTCAAGCTCGCGTTGGACCTCCAGAGTGACCGCCAGCGCCATCGGCGTCATCATCTCGATCATCAACCCGGCGACCGCTGGATCGATGATCTTGCCAGGCACCGTTTGGCAGGTCTTCCCGGCGCGGCGCACTGCACTCTCTTGGCACACATAGGTCGGGACCGTATTGCCATGCTCGCGACTGTAATGCACACCCATGCGGTCGCCGCACAAGCCACAGAGCACGCGTCCCTGGAGCAGCGCCGGCCCCTCGCGCGCCGGCCCAGAGAATCGTTCACCGCCGAATGCGCTCGCATTATCCGCAAGGCGCCGTTGATTTGCTTCGAACCGTTCCCAGTCGATGTAACCCTGATGCATGCCGGGCATGACGAACTGCCAATCCGCTCGGGGAATCTTCACGACGCTGGTTCCGCCGTCGGGCCGGTGGCGTGTGCGCGTACGCCCATAGACGAAGGCGCCGGCATAACGGGGATTGTGCAGCACCTGCAAGATCCTTGAATGCTGCGGAAGCGCCCACAAAAGGTCGCCTTTGTTCGCGCCCGTCCGCAATCGGCGCGGGAACTGCAGGCCTTGCTCCCGGAAGAAACGGACTGTCTGGACGGCGCTTCCGGTCCGCTCAAAGGTCTCGAAGACCAACCGGATGGCATTCTGTACTTGAGCATCCGGATCGAGACCGACCGTACCGTCGGTTCGGTACACCAATCCGACCGGAGGCCTCATCTCCAGCTCGCCGCGACGGGCCTTGTTGAGCTGGCCGCCACGCATGCGCGCTTTGAGGATGTGCAGTTCGGCTTCGCTCATCGTGCCTTTGAGGCCAAGCAGAAGGCGATCGTTAAAGCCGGCTGGATCATAGATGCCGTCCTCATCGAGAATGAGCGTCGCAGTCAACGCGCACAGTTCGATCAGGCGATGCCAGTCCGCAGAGTTACGCGCCAATCGCGAGACCTCCAGGCCCATGACGATGCCAGCCTTACCGAGCGCCACCTCGCTCACGAGCTGTTGGAAGCCGTCGCGTGCGGTCGTGCTCGATCCGGATTTGCCGAGATCGCGATCAATTACATGAATGCGTTCGATCGGCCAGCCCGCTGCAATTGCGCGCTGGCGCAGCGCGTATTGGCGCTGCGTGCTCTCGCCATGTTCGGCGACCTGCCGCAACGTGGACTGACGAACATAAAGGTACGCATCACGCTTGAGATGGTCGGCCGTGACCTTGTGCTCAGGCATGCATGGGCTCCATAGCGAGGGAGATAAGAATGCCGGCGATGAGGCGGGTGACCTCCTGTGCCGGCGGCGACAGATCGGGCTTGGCGGAAGACGATGGCTCGGGGGCGTGGTGGCAAGTCGCCTCGGCACGAGGTTCGTGCCCAAGCGCCCGCATCCAGGCGGCCAAACCTTGACGGCGAAGAATGCCGAGACCAGGAGTTGCGGCGGGTTTGCCTGATAGGATCGCGGTACGCAGCTCCTCGTAGACCGCCGCTGCCTGCGCCGATGCCACAATCACGCTGGATGGATGATTCGTTTTTTTTTGCGCGCAAGCGCTCGCTCGAGGCTGCGCCTGTGCACTTTGATGCCGAAGCGTGACTCGATCGCCTCGAGGCATTGAGACGTCGCCAGCTCGGGCTTTGCCGTCTTGAGTTCTGTAGCGAAGGCAATGACTTCGCCAGACAGCTTGTGGCCGGCCTTGGGGCCTCGCTGGCTTGGCAGCAGACCGGCGAGCCCACTGGTCTTCAATGCGCTCTGAGCTTTGTAGAAGGTGGGTCTCGTAACACCGAACGCCGCCGCGGCCTCGGTAATGGCGATGCCATCGATCTGATGACGCCGCACCATCTCGTAGCGGACCTGGACCAGGTCCGCGGCATCGAAGAACGGATTGCCGGTGAACGCAATGTCGCGAACGGCCTCGGGATTGGGGTTGAGGACGCCGTCTCGTGCCAGCGCCTCGCTCTTCGAATCCCGCTTTCTTGCCTTCGCCATGTCTCGCCTCGGGGGCACGTAAATAAAAATACGCCTCTATATGTAGATTGTCAACCGCCGGTCTAGCGCTAGATGCGGTGATTGGCGGCAAGAAAATGAGACTAGATGTCATGATGAGGCCTGCGCAGCGGCATGATTTGATTTACAATGGAGGCGTAATTGCCTTTACACATCAGTTGCTCGAAGCTGCTGCGCGAGCCGATCCAGCGCGTCGCACAAGGACAGCAAGTCCACCGTGCGAAAAGCGGCTCTGCCCTCCGCAATCCGCTGGAACTCGTCCACCGGATCGATATCGGTGAACGCGCTTGCGATCGTGCAAAGCCTCCCATCTTCGCCGACGTAGACCACACGATCCTCGCCCCAATGTCGCTGCCGGCAGATCGGCTCGAACATGCGGCCGCACAGCGGATGGAAAGGATGAGTGATCCGCACCTTTTGGCGGGTCGTACCTACACAGCCTGCAGTTGGCGACTTTCGACAAAGCCAAGGTCGAAGTCGGCGTCCAAATCGTCGGGCGTTGGCTGCTTGGCCGCCTGCGTCATCGCACCTTCTACAGCCTCGCCGAGGTCAATACGGCGATCGGCGAGCTGCTCACCAGGCTCAACGAGGAGCGGCCGATCCGGCGGCTCGGCGTGACACGCCGCCGGCTGCTCGAGGAGGTCGACCGGCCGGCGCTCAAGCCACTGCCGGCGAGTTCCTACGTGCTCGCCGAGTGGCGGATCCGCCGCGTCAGTCTCGATTACCACGTCGAAAGCATTACTACAGCGTGCCGCATCGCTTCGCCCGCGCCGAGCTCGAGGTGCGGTTCACGGCCCGCACCGTCGAGATCTTCCACAAGGGCGAGCGGATCGCCGCGCATCAGCGCATGAGCGGCAATCACAAACACGCCACCGTGCCGGAGCACATGGCCTCCAGCCATCGGCGCTATGCCGGCTGGACCATCGCACGCATCCGCCAGGACGCTGCCGCGATCGGGCCGGCGACCAGCGCGTTGTGCGACCTCATTCTCGACGAGCGCTCGCACCCCGAGCAAGGCTTCCGCGCCTGCCTCGGCATTCTCAGGCTTGCCGCCTCCTACGGGCGCGAGCGCCTCGACGCTGCGGCTGCGCGGGCGATCGACATCGGCGCACGCACCTATGGCTCGGTCAAGTCGATCCTCGCCAACAATCTCGATCGGCGTCCCGCTCACCAGCGTTCCGCGGACGATGCGCCGATCCTGCATGCCAACATCCGCGGACCGCGCTACTACAATTAGGAGACCATCCCTTGCTCACTCATCCGACCTTCGATCGCCTCAACGCCCTCGGCCTCACGGGATGGCTAAGGCCTTCGCCGACATCGAAGCAACCGGCGAGGCCGCAAGCCTCGGTCACGCCGAATGGCTCGCGCTGCTGCTCGAACGTGAAGCCTCGCTGCGTCACGACAAGCGGCTCGCCACCCGCCTGCGCTACGCCAAGCTGCGCCAGCAGGCGTGCGTCGAGGACATCGACTACCGCACCCCGCGCGGCCTCGACCGCCCGCTGTTCGCCAGCCTCGTCGAGGGCCGCTGGATCGACGACCACGTCAACCTGCTGATCTGCGGCCCGGCCGGCGTCGGCAAGAGCTGGCTCGCCTCGGCGCTCGGCCACAAGGCCTGCCGTGACAATCGCTCTGTCCTTTACCAGCGCGTCCCGCGTCTGTTCGACGATCTGGCGCTCGCCCGCGGCGATGGCCGCCACCCGCGCCTATTGCGCGGGCTCGGCCGTGTCGATCTGCTGATCCTCGATGACTGGGGGCTCGAGCCGCTCGACGCCGGCGCCCGTCACGACCTCCTGGAAATCCTCGAAGATCGCTACGGTCATCGTTCCACCCTCGTCACCAGCCAACTCCCCGTGGACACATGGCACGTGCTGATTGGAGATCCGACTTACGCCGACGCCGTGCTCGATCGCCTCGTCCACAACGCCCATCGGCTCGACCTCACCGGCGAGAGCCTGCGCCGAACCCCGTCATCCGCCCGAAAGACCTGAGCCCGTGGCGCTGTGGACATGCCGCTGCGCTTGGACAACGCAATCGCGTTGCCCACATGCCCACAGCAACAGCAGAAGAAGAAACAGGTTCAAGTTGCGATTCCAGATTGACCTCGCGGCTTGACCGATGCCAGAGAACCAATCGGCCAGAACGCCTCGCCCCCGGGCGAGATCAAATCGGAAAGGTGGGCGACATCGTCTCGGAATCCACGGGCGACTTCATATCGGTACGCCTGGGCGACTTCATCGGAATCCGCAATCGATGACCTTTGAACGCTCCACCGCATCGCCAACGACACCGGATACCTCCATCGTCAATCCCGCTAACCGATCAAATCGCGTTCGCCCAAGAGCGAACACGAGAGAAGCTGATCTCTCGGCTCAGCGACCTACGGAGCGACGTCAACCAGCATGCATTCGGCGTGGAAAAGGCTTCGAGCTTCGGGAACGCTTCTTACTGGTCAGCAGACGGTTCTTGGAATATACTGAGTGATCCCACACCGGATCATCTACCCAAGCCAACGAGTCGTCCGTGAAGAATGCGGATCGGCCTGATGGGTAAGCAGAAGTTGTCTCATTAAAGTATTCGATTTTGCAGGAAAGCCGGTTGTTGGGCCGCGGTTTCTTGCGTTTTGGGATTTTGCTTTCGAGCGATTCGTGATTCCCTAACGGCGGGTCATCGGCATTGGGGACGGCGATGAGCAAACCGCGGGATGATCGCCAGAAAGACCTGTTGCTTCCGGCGCTTGATCAAATCATCGACATGGGCCACCCGCTGGTGCGGTTGGCGGCGCTGATCGACTGGAAGTTTCTGGATGACCGCTTTGGTTCGGTGTGCCAAACCGGTCCGGGGCAACCAGGCCTGCCGACGCGGCTTGTCGCCGGCCTGTTCATCCTGAAGCACATGCACAATCTCTCGGATGAGGTGCTGTGCGCCCGCTGGATCGAGAACCCCTATTATCAATACTTCTGCGGCGAGTTGAGCTTCTGCCACCGGCTGCCGTTCGATCGATCGTCGATGACGCGCTGGCGCCAGCGGCTCGGCGAGGAGCAGCTCGTCGCGCTGATCCAGGAAAGTCTGTCGGTGGCACACAAGACTGGCGCCATTGGTCCTAACGACCTGGAGCGGGTAGTGGTCGATACCACGGTGCAGCCCAAGGCCGTTGCGCATCCGACCGACGCACGGCTGATGCATCGGGCCATCACCAAGCTCGTCGGGTTCGCCAAGCGCAACCGTGTGCCGCTGCGCCAGAGCTATCTGCGCCTGGCGAAGCGCGCCGCCATCATGGTCGGCCGCTATACCCACGCTCATCAGTTCAAGCGCGCCCGGCGCCAACTCAAGTTCCTGCGGACGCGGCTTGGCCGGATCATCCGCGACATCCGCCGCAAGATTGATGGCGATGCGGTGCTGGAAGCGCGCTTCGGCCCGCTGCTCGATCTGGCGCAGCGGGTGCGCAGCCAGGATCAGCATCAGCGCGGCCCCAAGGTCTATGCGTTACATGCGCCGGAGGTCGAGTGCATCGGCAAGGGAAAAGCCCGCGCGCCTTACGAGTTAATGGCATGGACCACGCCCGCTCCCAGCGGCAAATATAAAGCCCCGGTAAGAAAGGAGCGCAAGCCATGTCCCATACGAACATCGTCACGATCGGTATCGATCTAGGCAAGAACGCATTCCATGTGGTGGGTTTCGATGCCACGGGTGCAATCATCCTACGCAAGAAGCGATCGAGAAATCAGCTAGGGCCGTCGCTGGCTAATGTTCCGCCCTGCCTAATCGGAATGGAGGCTTGCGCAGGAGCACACCATCTCGGTCGCAAGCTCGAGAAATTAGGGCATCGAGTTCGGCTCTTGCCGGCACAATACGTGAAGCCATATCTCAAGGGCCACAAGAATGACTTCCGCGACGCTGAAGCCATCGCCGAAGCTGTTCAGCGGCCGACAATGCGATTCGTCCCATTGAAGTCGGCAGACCAACTCGATTTGCAAGCACTCCACCGAGCTCGGAGTCGATTGGTGACGCAGAGAACGGCGGTCATCAATCAAATTCGAGGCTTCCTGCTCGAGCGAGGGCTGCCGGTTCGACAGGGAGCGGCAGCACTCCGATTAGCACTTCCTCAGATTCTCTCGACGCTATCGGACAACCTGTCCTCTCGAGTGGTTCGGCTCATTCAGGACTTGGCCGAGGACTGGCGCTATCTCGACCGGCGCGTCGCGTCGATCACGAAGGAAATCAATGAACTCGCCGATCAAGATGTACACTGTCGCCGGCTGATGAGTGCGCCGGGCATCGGACCAATCATCTCAAGCGCGATGGTCGCCGCGATCGGAACTGGTGACGCCTTCCATAAGGGGCGCGACTTCGCAGCATGGCTTGGCTTGGTACCAAAGCAAATCTCGACCGGTGATCGAACCATTCTCGGTCGCATATCGAGGCGCGGCAATCGGTACCTGCGAACACTGTTCATCCAAGGGGCCAGAGCCGTTCTTTTGAGACGCCAGACCTGGCCCAAGCACGGCTTCGGAGATTGGCTTGAAGCAGCCTCCAAGCGGCTCCATTCAAATGTATTGGTTGTTGCCTTGGCCGCAAAACTCGCGCGCATGGCCTGGAGTATGCTTGCAAAGGCCCGCGACTACGACGCCAATTTCCTGGGTCGCACCGCGTAAAGATACTGGCCGGGAAGGAAGAAAGATCCACAATCCAATCGTGGGCACGATATCACGCCGAGGTTTGCGAGACGGAAAGGACGAATGGAGAAACGGTTCCACCGGCACTTCTGAAGCCTGGTTCGTAGCCATGGCCCGTTGAGGCCGGCGAGTTATTGAGGACAGAAGTGGGCGGATATCCATAATGGCTCGGGGCGAAAGCCCCAATTGAAGCCGGATAGATTGGCGCAGACCGCTACATCCTTTTGTCGATTCCTCTTGCAATGCGGGCGTGGTCCATAGATCGGCTGCAAGGTCAGTATCGCCACCCCCGTGACGTCCCCGAAGGGCGGACAGTTCGTGCTCCATGCCAAGGCGCTGCACGGCAATCCCTTCGACGGGCACACGCTCGGCCCCGTGGTCGCCGACATGGAGAAGCTCACCGGCGTGGAGGCTCGCCGCATCCATGTCGACAAAGGGTACCGCGGCCACAACCACCCGCACCGGCTCAGGGTCTGGATCTCAGGTCAGGTTCGCCGCGTCACGGCTTCCATCCGGCGCGAGATGAAGCGTCGTGCGGCTGTCGAGCCCGTCATCGGTCACGTCAAGGCCGAGCACCGCATGGACCGCAACTATCTCAAAGGCCGCGTCGGCGACCGTATCAACGCCGTCCTCGCAGCGGCCGGCTACAACTTCGGCCTGCTCCTGCGATGGCTCGCAGAACTCTTGCGTGCCATCATCCGGGCGCTCGCCGAAACTGTCCCGGCTCAAAACATCGCTTAAATCAGCGCTCGTCCGCGTTCTTCACGGCGGACCAACGAACCAACGAAACAGAAGGTAAAGATCCATTCGCTCGATCAACTGGCGTTACGAGCGGATCAATAGAACACCTGCAACAAGCTCGCCCGAAGCAACCGCTCCGGTGGGATCGAAGGCCTCCATCGCCAAAGCCTTGGCGAAGCGCTAGGCTGCGCTCGTTCTTCATTGATCGGGTTTCCGTTACGGCTCTCGCTCGTCAAGTCATGCCGCCGATGATAGCGGAATGTCCGGACCGGCACGGCGTGGGATCCCAGCTGATGCAGGCGCCGTTTGCGGTCCAGTATCCCGTGTTATGATTTTGGCCGACTTAAGTAATGAGGCCCAGCTGTCCAACGCTGCTAGAACCGATCTGCGCCATTACCGCATCGATCTCCTTGCGCATGATCTCGATAGCGCGCTTGGACGCCGGCCGCGCCGCCCGCCGCAGTACCTTACAAGGGCGGACGACCGAACAGCACGAAGCGCGCGCCCAGACAAATCGCAATGACGACATCGGAGCCGCGCCTGACTCCACTCTCGAGGATGAGTTCGGCGCGGTCTTCAACTTGTGTGCGGATAGCTGGCGGCACCTCCAGCGGGGACGGAGCGGCATCGAGCTGGCGGCCGCCATGGTTCGACACGATGATGGCCTGCACGCCAAGCTGCACGGCGCGCATCGCATCCTCCTGATGCAGGATGCCTTTGATGACGAGATTCCCGGGCCATAACGATCGAATGCGCGCGAGCGTTGACCAGGTGACCATCGGGGCGGGGGTCAGCGTGCCATAGAGGTCGGCGAGCTCACCGGAACAGGCGCCCTTGGGCGCGTAGGGCGCCCAGTTCTCCATCAGCGGAATGCCGCCAGACATCATGAAGCCAATGAGCCACCCTGGATGCCGCAGCACCTCTAGCAGAATCGACGGGGTCATCTTCAGCGGCCGAGCAAAACCATTGCGCTTGTTACGTTCACGGTTCGCGTTTACGGGCACGTCGACAGTGATGACGAGCGTTGAGAGCGCGAGATCGCGGGCCCTGCGTACCAGGTCCTCGGTGATCTCAGGTTTGGACGCGCCATAGATCTGCAACCATGCGTTCTACGGGGCGACCTTAGCGGCAGCCTCGATTGAGGCATTGCTCGCGCTCGACATTAGATAGGGGATGTTGGCTTCTTGAGCCGCCTGCGCCAACATCAGGTCGGCATTGGGCCGGAACAAGCCGACGAGACCCATGGGCGAGATGCCGAAGGGATGGGGCGTAGCTACGGCCGAAGAGCGTCGCAGTAAAGTATGGCGCGCGAAAGCTTCTCGGTTTGCGCCGCGGGCGAAGTTCGTCGTCGACGCCTCCCTCGATGAGGTCGAAGGCGATCTTCGGCAGCCGCCGCTTTGCCATTAGGCGCAGGTCATCCAAGTTGACGGCTCGGTTCATGTTCATGCAATCGGACTCGCGTGTAAGTTCTAGGGGTTAGACTGCCACAAGGACGGCACGTCGTGAACGGTCTGGGCGTCGACCCAGTCTGAGTGGTCTCCCGGAATGCGGAACTCATCAAGCATGCGGGCACAGACCCGGCATTCGATCTTCTCAGGCGGAGCGACCATCGTTCGTCACGCTGCGTCGCTATTAAGGAGACCGCGCGCAACAACTTGCGCCTGAATTTCGGCAGCACCCTCAAAGATACTGAGTATCCGCGCGTCGCAAAGAACACGACTAATTTCATATTCAAGGGCGTACCCGTTGCCGCCGTGAATCTGCAGTGAAACGTCTGCGACGGACCAAGCCACACGAGCCGCGATCAGCTTGGCCATTCCGGCTTCGACGTCGCATCTGCGGCCGGCGTCTTTGGCCCGCGCGGCGCTGTACGTCGCTTCCCTTGCCAGAAGGATTTCGGCCGTCATCGTAGCAAGTTTGTCCGATATCCGGGGAAATTCTACGATGGCTTTTCCAAACTGAATTCGTTCCTTAGCGTAGGTAAGTCCGAGTTCAAGGGCCCGCCGCGCTACCCCGACAGCTCGAGCCGCTGTCTGGATGCGCGCGCCTTCAAACGTGCGCATAAGCTGCTTAAATCCCTGGCCCTCTGCATTCCCGAGCAGACCGTCTTGGGGAATTTCGAATCCGTCGAAGGCGATGTCGTACTCGCGCATGCCTCTGTAGCCGAGGACATCGATTTCGCTTCCGCTCATCCCTCGGACCGGGAACGGATTGCCCGGAAGGCCCCTCGGTTTCTCGGCGACAAACATCGAGAGCCCCGCATATCCGTGAGCTTCCGGTAGAGTACGTGCGAGCACTGTCATCAAGTCACTTCGGGAAGCATGCGTGATCCAGGTCTTTGCGCCGAACATGCGCCAGCTTCCATCGGGTTCACGGGTGGCGCGCGTTCGAAGATTTCCGAGATCGGATCCTGTGTCTGGCTCCGTAAAAACGGCCGTCGGCAGAAATTCACCTGAGGCGATCCTCGGGAGCCACCTGTTCTTTTGCGCCTCAGTGCCAGCGAGGCTTATCAATTCAGCTGCTATTTCGGACCGAGTGCCAAGTGATCCTGCCGCGATCCATGACCGACTGAGTTCCTCGGTGACCACGCACATCGCGAGTTTGCCGAGCCCCAAGCCGCCGAACTCAGGGGCGATGGAGATGCCAAAAATACCGAGGCCGGCCATTTCTTGGACAATCTCGTCGGGGATGAGAGCGTCCTCAAGGTGCCACTTATGGGCCTCAGGAAGAATACGTTCATCTGCAAAGCGTCTGACTTCCGCTCGGAAGGAGTCGAGCGTCTCATCGTCCAGCGTATCTTCCAGGCGACTGCCTTCCGCCAAAAGCCTGGCCAGTTCCGAGCGCACTCCCGACCAGTCCGCGAGCACAAATTTGGCCACGCAATCGTTTGCCGCCAGCTCCGCGGCCGCTTGGGATAGACCAAGCTCCGGCGGCCGGACAATCTCATTCTGCGTCATCGGGACCCCGCCGATGAGCTGACCAAGGTACTCGGAGAAGCCGATAATGATCGTGCGTTCGCTCAGTGGGTGGAGCCTACCGGACAATGCGCGTCGCTGATACCAGTCTGCAGTTGCCGAAAGGCACTCGCTGAGGGTAGCGATCCAGGCAAAGCCATGAGTGGCCCGTTGCCTTCGATCAAATTCGCACGTTGAGACGCGGTCGCCTTTCATGACATTTCGAGAAAGCGCAACTTTCGCCGCAGCGACAAACTGCTTTGCGGCTGCCGCGGCGCCGAGCGCGGTTGTGACCAAGCGCTCACCACAGAGTGGCTCGAATCCCATCGTCTGTGCCGTCCTTTAGCTTGGCGAGAGAAGGCGATCCGGCAAGCGAATCACGCCTTGGTCATGAAGGCTCGCGAGAGCGGCGCTGGGAACGCGAAGAAGGGTGGTCAACACTTCTTCAGTATCCTGGCCCAAGGCGGGGGCGGGATATGGATTGCGACGAGCTTCGCTTGAAAATGAAGCCGGAAACCCCGGTGTCGGATACCTGCAGCCGCTCGGATGTTCCACGTTTGCAAAGATGGGATTAGATTCAACAAAACTCGGGTCGTCAGTGAGCGCCTCTTGCACGGTCCTGTAGACACCGAAACAAACCCCCGACGACTTAAACCGCTGCGAAAGGGCCGCCAGCGTGTATCGTGCTACGGCCTGCTCAACGATTGCGTCAATGCGCTCTCGATGCAGAAAGCGGGCCCCTTCGTCGGACTCCAACGAAATGCCAAGTTCGGCTTCAAGCGCACGGATAGGGGTTTCCAGATCAAGAGCGGCTATCAAGGCTTTCCATTGTTTAGACGTCAGCGCGACAATCATGACGCGCTTGCCGTCAGCGCAGCCAAAGTCCCGGCCGAAGGCGCCATACAGGCTGTTGCCGAATTTTGGTCGGTCGGCGCCGGAGATGGCGACCTCCGCGATTTGTCCGAGAGTGCCCAAGGTTGCGGCCGCAACGTCGCTCAGCGGAATGCGTATATGTTGACCGAGTCCCGTGCACTTCCGATATTCGATCGCCGCAAGGACCGAGACAGCGGCAGTTGAACCTGCAAGCAGGTCCCATGCGGGAAGAACGTGGTTTATGGGAACGTGCTCATCGCCTTCCGGGCCAGTCATGTAGGGAATCCCAACCGCGCAGTTCACGGTGTAGTCGACCGCTGAAGCACCGTCGGCATGACCGAGAATACGGGCGGTCACGAGGTCCGGCCTGACACTGCAAAGACTGTCGTGGGAGAGGAATCCGGTCTCTGGATAGTTGGTGACGAAGATTCCACCATCTTTGCCTTCGGCGGTGACGATGGCAATCGCTAACTCACGTCCCTCTGGCATTGCAAGATTCAGAGCGACGGACTTCTTTCCTTTGTTCAGGCCCTCCCAATAGAAACTGTCTCCGCCAGGACCGAGCGGCCAGCGGCGATAGTCGGGACCGCCGCCAATGGCGTCGAACCGGATGACATCCGCTCCAAGTTGGGAGAGCAGCAACGTGCAATATGGCGCCGCAATGAAGGAAGCACCCTCGACAACCCTTATATCTGACAGCAGCCTGTACACGGCTCTCGTCCTCCTAAGCCGCTGCGACAGCAGCTTTCTCTGCTGTCGATCATTCCGTTGACGAGAGGTCCGCGCAACCCAGCATCGCATAGAAATTCACCAGATGAATAAATAATCCAAAAACTGTGTCTCGTATCGAGGGGCGCGGATATCGCTACGTGAGTCGGCGACGACAAGCGTTCGACCCCTTGCAACGAGCAAACGCGAATGAACCTCCCGCTTTCTGGTGACAGCTCCTTTTTTCTGAATTTGTACGCCCGGTACTTGAAGGACCCGCGGTCAGTACCGGCCGACTGGGTCATTCATTTCGAATCCCTCAATGACGGCCAGATTCGAACAATCGAGCAAGATGAGGCCGCGATAGCGGCGCTCGTGCAGGCGTTCCGTTCTTACGGCCACAAGGAAGCGCAATTGGACCCCCTTGGCTTGGCGCCGACCATTCACTCTCCTGAAATTGCCCAGGCAAAGGACCGCTTACGCTCCGCGCGGGTCAAACTATCTGTCGCAGGCAGTCCTATGGAGGTGACCAAAGAGAGGGCGGACGAGATTCTTCGCCGTGCTTATTGTCGGCACGTGGCTTTGGAAGCGGCTCATCTCGATGCTCCGGAGGATCGTTCGTGGATATGCGAGCTCTTCGAGAAGGAGGTTTTGGCTGAAGCTGACGAGCGCGTGCTGACCTCCGCGATGGAGGCCGTCCTGCTGGTGGACGAATTCGAGCGGTTCATCAAGACCAAATGGCCGACGAAAAAGCGATTTGGTAGCGAAGGCTCCGAATCTTCAACGGTCATTCTGAAGGAAATCCTGCGAGAGGCTGCGAGTGCGGGTCAGAGAGAGATTGTGGTCGGAGGCATGCACCGTGGTCGGCTAGCAACGCTTGCGACCGTATTCGGCAAGTCCTTGCCCGTCCTGCTTTCGGAGATCAAAGGACGAGACATCACTGCCGGGGACGAGCTCTTCACTGGCGACGTCCCTTATCACAATGGCCTTATTGCAACTGTGGAAACGGGATGCGGGGCCGTAGAAGTGCGCGTCCTCCCGCATCCCTCACATCTGATCGTGGTCGCGCCAGTAGCCGCTGGGGCAGCGAGGGCTCGCCAGGAGCTGCACGCTCGTCAAGGCAGTCCTGGAGCCGTCCTCCCTGTTCTCATGCACACAGATGCGGCCTTTGCCGGCCAGGGTCTCGTCAGCGAACTGCTGCAAATGAATGGCTTGGCTGGCTACTCGCCGGGCGGAACCATCCATCTCGTCGTCAACAATCAGATCGGGTTCACGACTTTGCCTGCAGAAGGTCGCTCAACGCCACATCCAACGGATATCGGAAAGGCGTATGGCATTCCAATTCTACATGTGAATGGGGATGATCCGATCGCTGCAGCGGCTGCAGCGCGGGTCGCCTACGCGTGGCGACATCGCACCGGGCGAGACGTGATCATTGACCTCGTGTGCTATCGTCGGAACGGCCATAACGAGCTCGACGAGCCACGCTTTACACAGCCAGTCAGTTGCACCGCTATTGAAAAGCATCCGAGCTTGAGGACGCTTTTTTCGGAACATGTCCGAACTCGTTCGCGCGAAGCTTTCGAAGCCGCGGAGGCTCGGCGAGCGGCGTTCGCGCTACGACTCACCGAGTCGTGCGAGACCTTTGACAAGCTGCGATTCAATGACGTTCTGGCCGAAACGATCGTCTTCCCGAAGACACAAATCGGATATGGCTCGGAAACCGATCCGCATACGGGCGTCGATCTGGAGACGCTTAGGAGTCTGGGTCGCACGATTACCGAGATCCCGGACGATCTTTCGCCTAATGCGAAGGCGCGTGCCTTCCTGAAGTTTCGATGGGACGGTATTCAGAAGGGCATAGGGATTACTATGGCTACGGCGGAAGCACTCGCCTTCGCGAGCCTGCTCCACGAAGGAACTTCGGTTCGCTTGAGCGGGCAAGACTGTATCCGTGGAACTTTCACACAGCGTCATTTAGCAATCCACGACCTACGGGATGGCCGTTCGCTCGTACCGCTAAGTATGCTTGCCCGGGACGGGGTCCGATTTGACGCCGTCAATTCGCCGCTGACTGAGTACGGCGTGCTCGCTTTCGAGTTCGGGATGAGCCTCGCGGACCCGAATCGGCTCATCGTTTGGGAAGCCCAATTCGGCGACTTCCTGAACGGGGCGCAGGTCGTGGTAGATCAATATATAGTAAGCTCCCAGTCGAAGTGGCAGATGCAATCTTCGCTCGTCATCGCACTGCCACATGGTTTGGAGGGGCAGGGTCCCGACCACTCGTCGGCGCGCATCGAAAGAATTCTTCAAAGCTGCGCCGGCGGAAATATCACCGTCGCGTTCCCATCCACGCCAGCGAACCTGTTTCACCTGCTGCGCCGGCAACAACGGAGCGTACGGCGAGCACCACTTTTTCTGATCGCGCCGAAATCTCTCCTGCGCGAAAAGGCATGTCAATCGGAGCTGTCGGAACTGGCGTCCGGGACACGATTCCACTCAGTCATCGTCACAGAGGCGTCGCGCCATTGTGACCGGATCATCTTTTGTGCCGGGAAGATCTTTTACCCCCTCAATGAAATGCGTTTGTGGGAAAGCGCCTCGGAAGTCGCCTTGGCGCGTATTGAGCAGCTTTACCCATTTCCAAACAAAGACATCACTGAGGTGCTCGCCAAGCATCCCAAGGCCGAATTGGTTTGGTGCCAAGAAGAGCCGGAGAATCAGGGCGCCTTCTACTACATGAGCAGGATGTTCAGAGAAATCGACCTGCGCCGGCCTCTGCGCTATGTCGGGCGCGCCCCGATGGCCGCGGCTGCGGGCGGGTCGATTGATCGACATGAACGCGAGCAAGCCGAAATCGTTGCGGCTGCGATACGATGTTCTCGCTAGCTTACAAAAGCCAAAATCCGATTCTTCTTATCGAACGTTGAAAGCAGAGAGAGCGATGGAAGACATGAAGCAGCGTGACTCAGTTCTCGAACGCGTGCGCGGACTTGCTACGGCCACCTTAGAAGATGCATTGGACGCGCTCGGCCTTTCTGGGGTTATGTCGGACATCACCCGCAGAACTGGAGGTGGAAGGGTGGCTGGGTTTGCCCAGACAATGCTCCAGCAAGTCGCCTCATTTGGCAGTTTCTCGTTGGAGGACTTCGCTGTCGGGTCGGCAATTCGATGCGACCTCCCGGCATACTGTGCTCGTTCGATACGGGCTCGGCTGATATCTGAACATTCGGCGGACTGGCTGCGCTCGCGCTCACATGAACAATGCGGCCGGCGCTTTGGCGGACGGTGGATGCGGGGATGTCGCGGAAATCGCTCGCCTTGGGCTGAAGGTTGCAAGTCGAACGGTTACGCCCCGCACTGGCAAAGGTCGGCTCCGGATCGTTTCACGAGGCGAGGCCATTACCTGTGGTAGAGTTTGCGTCTGTCCGGACGATTTGATCGTCATGGACGACACCGGAATGGTTTTGGTACCGCAGGACAAGATTCTGGCCGTCCTGACCGCCGCTGAAGATCTGGATCGTCGTGATGCGGGTTTTGCAGAGCGCTTGAAGACCGATGGTAGGTTCGCTCGGGCGGCGGCATCGCTCAAGCACGCTTGAGAGCGGACGGAGACTTACCGCCTCATCGCGCCATAGCGTGATGAATTTACGTCCATATCCTGAGTTTTCCAAGTAGCTTGCGCAATCTTCGGACGAGAAGAACTGGATTACCTCGCCGATGGCCAGCCAAACAGCGTCGACAGTTCCGGCGGCAGCCTTTCGGAGGAAGTGCTTGAGTTTGACGAAGGCCTGCTCGATGGGATTCAGATCGGGAGAGTATTTGGGCAGGAAGAATAGGTTGGCTCCGGCGGAGCGAATGAGCTGGCGCACGATCTTGCCTTGTGACTGCCGAGATTGTCCATGATCATGATATCACCCGCACGAAGCGTCGGGAGAAGGACCTCCTTCACGGAGAGGCGGAAGCTCTCGCCGCCGATCGGGCCCTCGAGAAACCCTGGGCCTCGATGCGGTCATGCCGCAGGGCCGCCAGGAAGGTCATGGTCTTCCAGCGGCCGTGTGGAACCTTGCTGGGAAGCCTCTGGCCGCGCGGCGCCCTTCCCCGCAATGCCGCCATATCGGTCCTGGTCCAGGTCTCGTCGATGAAGACCAAGCGCTCAGGTTCGACGCGATCTTGATATTTGCTCCACTGAGCTCGCCGTCAGGCGACGTCCGGACGATCGCGCTCGCAGGCCACCACTCTTTTTTGAAGCTGAGCTTCTCGGCATGGACGAACTCAAAAACCGAACAGTAATCGACCTTCAGTCCGCGCTCAGCAACCTGACGACCAAGCCACGCAAGGTGAAATCTCGCTTGGTTCTCTCCAACACCTAGACACGGTATTCGCCTGAAATCGCCTTCTGCCTGTGGCCGCCCATCTTGCCAGGCGCCACGCTGCCGGTCTCGCGCTGCCGTCGTACCCATCCAATAGCGTGCTGGGGCAACCGCGAACTGCTTTGCCGCCTCGTTGCAGGACAACCCGCCGGTAACCACCGCTGCAAGCATCCGCTTCCGAAGATCTCCAGAGTAAGGCCTGCCCATCCATGCTGGCCTCCAGCCCAGCCAGCATGTGAATCAGAAGCGCACTGATTTGGGAATCTTGAGGGTTCTGTGAGGTCGTGGGTACGTCGGCGTCCGGGACGCGATCGGAGCACGACCTCATAGAGGCCGGATTGAACGAAGCCGCGGAGTTGGGGCGCTATGGGGAAAGTTGCCAGTGCGTGGCGGCGAGACTGCTCTGACGGCGGCCGCGCAATTGATGCGAAGCGCTGTTTTGGCAAGGCCGGTCGGCGGCAGAACGCGCAGCAAGCTCGGCAGCGGTGAAGATGGAAATCGGCAGCGATGAGATCATGATGTGTCGCAGTAGAATGGTTGATGGGTGGATGAGCGCGGCACGACTGCGATACGCCTGCATGTTACCGCCGCAATCTGCGCAGATGAGGAGGTCGGAGGCGTTGTTCTGCCGATCGGCTTTGGCGTGACCGGCCGCCAACTCGGAATTGGCGGTGGCGTGATAGGCATCGAGCAACCGACGGCAGAGAGCGAGGGGCCGCCGCGTCGACCATTGGCGAAAAAGCCGTAGTGGCGAATGCGATGGAAGCCGTCCGGCAGGTATGTAAGAGGAAGGGGCGAATGAACTCCTTGGCATCGAGCGTCATCACTTTGGTCCTGCTGTCCTGGCGTAGTCCTTCCACGCGAAGCGGACCTTGCCGCCGGAGAGCGAGATCAGGCGGCTGTGGGCGATGGCGACGCGATGGATGTAACGGCCGAGATGGGCCAGCACCTGTGGGGGGTGGGGGGCCACCGAACGGCGGCTTGGCATAGACGACCCATTCGATGCGTCTGAGTTGGTCGAGCCCGGCGGCGAAGGCCGTGGGCTCGGCCATACCGGCGAGGTTGCCGAAGAAACGCAGTTTGCCGACGTCGAAGGCATGCTACAGGTTCTGCAGGAACAGGCGACGAAACAGGCGCGAAAGCACACGCACCGGCAGGAAGAAGCCGGGGGGGGCAAGCGATTGAGCGTGTGCCGTTGAGCGAGGGGCCGCCGCCGCCTGGCACCACGCAATCAATGTGCGGATGGTGCTGCAGCGTCTGACCCCAGGTATGGAGCACCGCGGTGACGCCGATTTGCGCACCCGGATGCTTGGATCGGCAGCGTGAAGACGACTTGGAAGTACGGCGCCGGTAACAGTTCGGCCTGTCGATGCGCGAGCCATTCGGCGCGCACCAGCCCTGGCACTTGGGGCAATGGCGGTTGCGGCAGGTAATGGGCGACAACCATTATCTGCCTTATGGGCAGATCCGGTAATCGAGAGTTGGCGGCGGCGAGGGCCCGTTTTCCTGTGAATTGTCGCTCTGCCTCTCTCCATAACATCGCTTCCCTGCGCCCCCATCCGCTTTGGCCACTGATGGCCGGTCACAAACGGGGACGAATATGTTGGAGACATACTTCACGGCATCGAAGTTGCTGGGGCATCTGCGGAGCGGGCCAAGCGGACCACACCTCGACAGCTTCGCAGCGGCGCTCGAACGGCAGGGCTACATCCCCGCGACGGCCGTGCGCTATTTGCGGGCTGCGGCTCATATCGGCCATGTCATGGCCGAGCGTGGCGTGCGCGGCGAGGGATTGCTTCGAGGAGCGCACGACCTCGTCGGCGCTCAGCACCACCGGCAGCTTGCTCGGCTGGCGTGCATAGCTGATGCGCTCCGGAATGGCGTCATGACCGAGCGTCACACCGTAGAAAAACCGCGGCGCGCAGACAATCTGATTGAGCGCCGGCCAGGATATCCCGATCGCCACCAGGTGGACCTGGAAGGCGCGGATATCCTCCAGCTCGAGACAATCGGGGAACCGACCCAAATACCGGCTCAACTTCGATACCGCGGCAAGGTAGGATCGTTGCGTCGCTGGCGACAGATTGCAGACCGTCATGCCCTCAATCATGCGGCGGCGAAGAGGGCTGATCTCAGCCAATGGAAAACTCCTGTCTGAAGGGGTGGGCTTCGAAAACCCGTAATCTTCTCAGACAGGAGCCTGATCTTGCGATCCCTCCTCAATTGCCGCGCCAGCGGCTTCGTTCAATCCCAAATCGATTCAACCTAACTTCATCCCGCATAGTTGGAACCTCGCTGGGCACTGAACGTGGAGGCGAACCACGTCACTGTCCATCGGCAACAAGCCGATCGCGGATACTGACCGCAGCCTTCCTTAGACTTGGAAGAATCGATTGGAGCAATCGGCGCCTCTCACCCGCGACGGTCAAAACCAAACTGCTTATGGCGGCCGGAACCTTTCCGTCCCTTGTCATTATGGGAAAGGCGACCGCCCAAATCCGCGACTGATAGACCGCTTCTAGGTACTCTTCGTCGGCAAACGCGTACCCGTCGCGACGGATTTGCGCGAGTTTCGCGGCGAGCCTCGGTGCCATGCGAGGGTCGCTATTCCAGCGGCCTCCCGTTTCCCGAGCACGTGAAAGCGCCGTCTTCCGCTCCTCCTCGGGCATGAACGCCAGCGTGACCAGTCCCACCCCGGTGGTCGTTAAGGGGATTCTTGCGCCCGTTCGACCGGGCAGCGACAAGCCAAGCGAAGCCCGATTGCTGCACAGTATTACCATTGCGTCGCGATCGAACACGGCGAGATTCGACGGCCAACCAGTTTGAATGTGCATTTGATCGATAATGGGAGCTGCAATCTGAAGCAGAAGCGATTTGGAATCGAAGCCCCGGCCCAGCGCCAGAGTTCGGCCGGTCACAAGGTACGTTGACTTTCCGGCTTGGCGATAGACGTAACCTTCCGCGATCAGAGTTTCGAGCAAGCGCACGACTGTTGGCTGCGGGCAGCTACATCTTATAACGAGGTCCGCAATTGTCACCGGCCCGTGCTCGCTGATAGCCCGTAGTACCGCAAGGCCACGCTGAATTGCTCGGACCGGCTCGTAAGATGGCATAGTTGTCTCCGCAAGCAGGATCACGCACCTCTCCGCCCACCGGGCCGACGTTGCGTTTTGTTTGTCAAAAGCTTATCGCCAACAAAAGCCTATCGAATGGGCCCTGTTCGCGGGCGCCTCGTAGCTCGCATAGGGGTTGAAGCGGATCGGTTCAGCGCGATCGCCTTTCGGCGAGATGTGGCCCAAAACCCTTCGAGTTACCCAAGGTTCGCCCGAAATTCATTGTGTGAATAATTCATCCATCGCACACAATTGCTGCGCATTGTGCGGACAGAACGCCGAAATTACGAGTGTTGACACTCTTTCAAGCAGGGAACAGGCGAGACGATATGGTAGAGTCATCAGAGGAACGATGAAGGGATTCGCCCGCTGCTCACGCTCAGCCGCGAGATAGTCGTGGCATCACCAAGGCTCCAGTGCGCCAACTCGTAGATATGCTCACGATCGAACGCTTCCTTGATGTCCAGCCTCACCTGTTGGGTGCCTGCGGCTGCGAATTTAGTCAATCAACACTTGGAGGTACTAGGTATGGAAAAGGAACTGCATTTTGAGCGGGCCGAATTCGTGGCACGCTTAGCAGCCGTGAAGAAAGAGATGGCCAGGCGAGGAATCGATATCCTACTTCTCTCGGAGCCCCCCAACCAAAATTATCTAACGGGCTACGACGCCTACTCTTTCTATACACCACAAATGGTGCTCGTGGCGCTCAATCACGACGAGCCGATCTTTATCACGCGGTTCATGGACCGCATCTCAGGAGTGATGACCACTTATCTCGCCGACGATAACATCAGAGGATATAAGGATGAATATGTGCAATCGACTACCTTATCAGCGTACGACTTTATAGCCGACGTTGTAAAGGAAGTTGGTGGTGAAAAGGCGAGCATCGGTGTGGAGATGGGGGGGTACTACTACTCCGCGCATGCACATGCTGATCTCGTCCGAGCGCTACCGCTCGCTAAGTTTGTAGACGCGGACTTGCTGGTCAATTGGATTCGTATTGTGAAGAGCCCGGCCGAGCTCTCGATCATGCGCCAAGCCGGCCGCATCGCCGATGCGATGATTAAGAGGGCCGTCGATACGATCGCACCCGGTGTACGCGAATGCGATATCGCAGGTGCCATCTATCACCAGCAGATGTCGGGCACGCCTGATTTCGGCGGAACCTATGGTTGTTCGTGTCTGATGCTTGGCGTGGGCGAACGCGCCCTTGCGCCACATGCCGCGTGGACCGACAAGCCGCTGCCGGCATCAACAACGGTCTATGTGGAAGTTCACGGAAATCGGCTTCGCTACCAGGTCAATTTAAGTCGCACGATCTGCGTCGGGGAACCTTCCTCCGAGTACCAGAAATTTTCGGAGATCGCGGTCGAAGCTTTGAATGCGGGCGTCGAGAGTGTCCGCCCCGGTCGCACGTGCTCGGAGGTCCAGGGTGCCTTCCGGCAAGCGCTCGCTCGCCATGGATTTGAGAAAGAGGCGAGGCTCGGTTATTCGATCGGAATCGGCTATCCACCCGCCGTAGGGGAGCGCACGGCCAGTTTGCGCAAGGGGGATGAAACGGTTCTTCAGCCGGGCATGTGTTTCCATATGATGCCTGGCCTGTGGCTGGACAACAAGAGCATTGCCATCACGCAATCCTTCGCAGTCACCGAAAGCGGCCATGAGGCTTTGACATCGACGCCGCGTACCCTGTTCGTCAAATAGTCGGAAAAAAATTGTAACATGCTTCTTTTCCGGCGGCGGCCCGCTGCCGCCGCGATCCGATCACGGTTGACCGCTCATAGCGCCTGACCGGATGCATTTGTTGAAGCGGGTTGAGAACGCAAGGAGGACGCTAATTCAAAGCCAGCGCTGAACTGACAAGTCTCGCATCGATCTAGGTTGGTCGCCTAGCAGGAAGTGTGCGCCAAATGACGTCGAGATTCCAGATGAGCTCTTGCCCCCAACCGACGACGATCATTATGCCCTAACTCGGCCTTCCAGAAGCACATGAAACCGATCTCAATTTATCGCAGCCCCGTGTAAAACCCAATGGAGCTAAGACTATGACACGCAACAAAGGGCCACAGACATTCCCGCGAGCAGGGTACCTACGAAGACTTGCAGCCGTAGAATCAGAAATGGCGCGTCTGGAACAGGCCGCGCGGACTTGAGCTGGGCGTGTCGAGACCCTGTGAGCGACCGGCGCTCAAAAGGTGCCGTCCGGCCGTTCGGATTCTCGGCACCTCCGGGGCAGAATTGTCTGGAGCTGCGTGCAGTGTCGCTAACTGTACGGCAGCCCTGGCGCTTCGTAGGCTTGGAGTTGAACTGAGAATCAACTCCGTCTGACACGACACTGCTGATCCACGCTTGCCGCACATGGGGACTCTGGAGGGTTCTGTGAGGTCGCGTGGCAAGCGCGAGCGGCGCGCACTGTCGAGCGTGCGACCTCATAGAAGCCGGATTGAACGAAGCCGCGAAGTTGGGGCGCTATGGGGAAAGTTGCCAGTGCGTGGCGGCGAGACTGCTCTGACGGCGGCCGCGCAATTGATGCGAAGCGCTGTTTTGGCAAGGAAGACCTCGCGGATCGGGTCCCGAGCGCGAGAAACAGATCAGGTTTAGCCGTTGGCCCGCTCTGGGGTCGGTATTGCGGCAGTCGATCGGCACAGCTGGCTGCTCGGCGGCAGGACGCGCAGCAAGCTCGGCAGCGGTGAGGATGAAAATCGACAGCGATGAGATCATGATCTGTCGCAGTAGAATGGTTGATAGGTGGATGAGCGCGGCACGACTGCGATCCGCCGCATGGCGCCGCCGCAATCGGGGCAGACGAGGAAGTCACTGGCGTAGTTGTGCCGATCGCGTTTGGCGTGACCGGTCGGCAACTCGGAAGGGGCCGCCGCATGATGGGCATCGAGCAGCCGACGGCAGCGGGCGAGGTTGTCGCTGCGTTGGCCATTGGCGAGGAAGCCGTAGTAGCGAATGCGATGGAAGCCATCCGGCAGGGCATGCCGCAGGAAACGGCGGATGAACTCGTCAGCATCGAGCGCCATCAGGCTGGTCTTGCCGTCCTGGCGATAGTCCTTCCAGGCGAAGCGGACCTTGCCGTCGGAGAGCGAGACCAGCCGGCTGTTGGCGATGGCGACGCGATGGGTGTAGCGTCCGAGATAGGCCAGCACCTGTTCGGGGCCACCGAACGGCGGCTTGGCATAGACGACCCATTCGATGCGTCTGAATTGGTCGAGCCCGGCGGCGAAGGCCGTGGGCGCGGCTAGACCGGCGAGGTTGCCGAAGAAACGCAGTTTGCCGGCGTCGAAGGCATGCTACAGGTTCTGCAGGAACAGGCGACGAAGCAGGCGCGAGAGCACACGCACCGGCAGGAAGAAGCCGGGGCGGCAAGCGATTGAGCGTGTGCCGTCGAGCGAGGGGCCGCCGCCTGGCACCACGCAATGAATGTGCGGATGGTGCTGCAGCGTCTGCCCCCAGGTATTGAGCACCGCGGTGACGCCGATTTGCGCACCCAGATGCTTGGGATCGGCGGCGATGGTGGTGAGCGTCTCAGCGGCGGCGCGGAACAGGATCGCATAGACGGCGGCCTTGTTCTGGAAGGCGATCTCGCCCGCCAGCGTCGGCAGCGTGAAGACGACGTGGAAGTACGGCGCCGGCAATAGTTCGGCCTGTCGATGCGCGAGCCATTCGGCGCGCGTATCCCGATCGCCATCAGGTGGACCTGGAGGGCGCGGATATCCTCCAGCTCGAGACAATCGGGGAACCGACCCAAATACCGGCTCAACTTCGATACCGCGGCAAGGTAGGATCGTTGCGTCGCTGGCGACAGATTGCGGACCGTCATGCCCTCAATCACGCGGCGGCGAAGAGGGCTGATCTCAGCCATTGGAAAACTCCTGTCTGAAGGGTTTCGAAAACCCGCAATCTTCTCAGACAGGAGCCTGATCTTGCGATCCCTCCTCAATTGCCGCGCGAGCGGCTTCATTCAATCTGCAATCTGTTCAATAGTTAGGCTGCAGCCTTCGCCATGAACGGTCGCGAGGCCCACTTGTTGCCTCGCCCAATTGTCTGATTTCCCGAATTTCCGACCTCTTCTAACGACGGCAGCGTAGCCGTGGAACTTGACAGAATCGATGCTCGTCTTCTTGACCTCGTGCAGCGCAAGAATCGCCTGAGCAATGAAGAACTCGGCGCGGAGGTCGGCTTGTCTGCATCCGGAGTTCAGCGTCGACTAAAGCGCCTACGATCGGAACGCGTCATAGAAGGAGACGTCTCAATCGTCTCCCCAAAAGCAATCGGACGGAACGTGACCGATCGGCCGAAGCGGGGACGGCTGATCCTATCGAAACTGACCGATTACACGCTCAGCGTCTATGCGGCGGAAAGCTATTTGTCTCGAGAATGCCCGATCGGGAGTCAATCCGATCTGGCAGGGCGATTGTTGTCAACCGACGTGGAGGATTTCGTATACAGCGGGATCGCTAGGCTACGCGTCTGCTCTTGGACGGTTGATGTCGCGCCGCTACGAATGCGAGAGCGTCGTTGCCCAGATGGAGGCGGTGCGAAGCGCTCATGGCAACGGCATTTTGCACGACTACGCCGCCCGTCGTTATCCGGATCTGCAGCTGCTGCTTCCCGACGTACGGTTCGTACGAAGCTACTGGCTCACCTCACACTCCTATACGCACGATGCGAGGGGTCCACGAAGTTCGCCGTTTTATCACCGCTTCAGTCAAAGCGGCCAAGTTTCAATTCGAGATGGATTGACGCGATTTTGATATTCGATTCGCCCCACGAGCCGGAGCGATACTCATGAAGGCCAATAAACTAATAATGTGGTGGGGTAATTGCCCAAACGACTTTTGCCTGGGCCTTTCCTGGGTTAGCGCTACGATGTTGCGAGGTGCTCTTGAAAGAAAAAGCGAGAATCGCGTGGTACTGAATGATAAAAAGACTGTCGTCTTCAACGGCTGAACGGAGCTTTGACAAGCCAAGCAGATTTGCCCGTAAGACGCGGGCGTGGTGCTGCGGCGAAGAAGAATGCGGGGGCCCATCCACGTAAAGAACGCGAGAATGCGCACCAGCTCCCATAGCTCTCACCAGTGTCAGTAAGGCTGCGCGAGATGCGGTGGAAGGTTCTGGCTGATCAGCTACTGCTGCGAGCGACCGGTCCTTTGCTACGAGAAATTTGTCGACCGCTTCGAGGCCGACTCACGATTGAGAATCTGGGCATCAAAAAAAGCCCACTGCGGCGGCCACCTTGATGGCTCAGCGAGACTTTCGCGCGACCAAGTCCGGCCTCGAAGAGTTAACGAGTGCGCCACGGAAGCTTTTGAGATCGGTCACGCAATGGAATGACACGCGATATCCGTAGTGTTTCACAGCGCTGAGGAGCGACAGTGCGAGTTTTCCGGCTTCTATGCGCGTGAGCGATGAAAGCGCGCAAAACGCACAGATGCGCGGGGCAAGACATCAGCGTCAATCCTCCGGCGGAGCCTCAATTGGGATGGCACAGCCCGCCTTTACGCGGGACCATCGTCTTGACCGCCTTGATGTCCGCGTTCTCATAGAAGAAGCGCCGGGTGAACTGCTCATAATTTTCTATGCTACGCGCGGTAGTCGCGGCTTCCTCTCTTCCGTGAAAGCGGATTCAAAATCATCGCCAACGGCACCTTCGCGACGTCCGGCGGTTCCGAGAGTAGTGAATTGTTTCGCGAGTCCATCTTTAGCGCGGCCAAGGCGCTCGTTGGTTCTTCATCTCCTGCACCGGTCTGCCTGTCGTGCCGCACATCGATGCCTTGGAAAAGGATATCGATATCCCGGTCGTCACCAGCGTGCGCGTTCCAGCCGATCGTGATCACCGATTGAACGAACCCGCTACGCGGGAGTGGGGGCAAGCCTGCTGAACTGAGGTGTCCTGTCTGAGAGGATGTTGGTCTTCGCACCACCCCTCTCAAGACAGGAGACCCAGATGGCTACGATAAGCCCTCTTCGGCAGCGCATGATCGAGGACATGACAGTCCGCAATCTGTCGCCGTGGACTCAACAATCCTATATCTATGCGATCGCAAAGTTTAGCCGCCATTTCGGCTACGCTCCGGACCGGTTGAGTTTCGAGCAGGTCCGCGCCTACCAACTGCATCTCATCGGCCAAAAGCGTTCGTGGTCCCACATCAATCAGGTGGCCTGCGCGCTGCGGTTCTTCTACGGCGTCACACTCGGGCAGACGGAGGCATTCGAGCGGATCATCGGTGGCCAGAAGCCCGACAAGCTCCCGCTCGTGCTTAGTGCCGAAGAGATCGAACGCTTCCTGGACGCGGTTACAGGGGTGCGCAATCGCGTCGTGCTGGCGGCGGCTTATGCGGCTGGCTTACGGGTTAGTGAAGTCGTCCGCCTGAAGGTGAGCTCGATCGACAGCAAGCGAATGTTGATCCACATCGAGAACGGCAAGGGCGGCAGGGATCGTTACGCGATGCTTTCTCCGCGACTGCTGGAGATTCTGCGTACGTACTGGATGCGAGCCCGACCGGGGCTGTGGCTATTTCCAGGCCAAGACCCAAGTGAACATGTCAGCGTCCGCTGCGTCCAGGCGGCCTGCCGCGCCGCCCGCCGCCGCGCTCGGCTTGCCAAGCCGATTACTGTCCATACGCTCCGGCACTCGTTTGCGACCCATCTCCTGGAAAGCGGGATCGACATTCGCATCATTCAAGTTCTGCTCGGACATGCCAACCTGGGATCGACCGCGCGGTACGCTCAGGTTGCGACCAATCTGCTCGCCCGCACGACCAGCCCATTCGATGGACTCTCCGTCAGGGTGATCCCACCCGACTGAGCTGCGCATATGCGCCCCGTGCTCGAGGTGGCGGACATCCTCCGTCGCCACGGCGCTGCGTTCCGTGCCGCGCAAGGTCCTCGGCTGTCCTCCGATCAGCGCCGTGTGATGGCGGCCATCGAGGCGTGTCGCACAGCGACGCTCGGCGGCCACGTCGAGCGGTGCGACGACTGCGGCCTGGTCCGCGTCGCCTATAACAGCTGTCGCGATCGGCACTGTCCAAAGTGCCAAGCGCTCGCGCGCGCCCAATGGCTCGCCGAGCGCCAGGCCGACCTGCTGCCGGTCCCCTATTTCCATGTCGTCTTCACCGTGCCGGCGCCGGTGGCCGCCATCGCGCTGCAGAACAAGGCGGTGGTCTACGACATCCTGCTCAAGGCAGCAGCCGAGACGATCCGTCTCATCAGCGCCGACCCGAAGCATCTCGGTGCCGAGACCGGGATGATCGCCATTCTCCATACCTGGGGCCAGACCCTGACGCATCATCCGCACGCCCATTGCCTCGTGCCGGGCGGCGGGATCGCCCCTGATGGAAGCTGGGTTCATTGTCGCCCCGGCTTCTTCCTTCCCGTTCGCGTCCTGTCACGACTGTATCGTCGGCTATTCCTGGAGCGCCTGCAGGCGGCGTTCGATAGCGCCAAGCTCCAGTTCTTCGGCCACCTCGCGCACCTCGTCGAACCGGCAGCATTCAGCCGCCATCTGAACGCCCTCCGCAAGATCGAGTGGGTCGTCTACGCCAAGCGTCCCTTCGGCGGACCAGAACAGGTTCTGGCCTATCTCGGGCGCTACACCCATCGCGTTGCGATCGCCAACGGCCGGCTCCTTACCTGTGAGCAGGGCCACGTCCGCTTTCGGTGGAAGGATTATCGCGCCGGCAACAAATCCAAAGTGATGACGCTCGACACTGAGGAGTTCATTCGTCGCTTTCTGCTCCACATATTGCCGAAGGGGTTCCGCCGCATCCGTCATTTTGGCTTCCTGGCGAACGCCTGTCGCGCCGCCAAACTTGCGCGCATCCGAGCGGCGCTTCAGGCGCCGCAGCCACCTCCGCCTGCCGAAGCTGTCGACTATCGTGAGCGCTGCGCCATCCTCCTTGGTCACCGCCTCGACTTGTGCCCCATCTGCGGAGGCCGCATGGTCGAGATTGGGCCTGTGCCGCGTGCGCCAACTCAGCGACGCGCAGCACCTCGCTGCGATACATCATGACCGACGACCTCGATCGTTCGCTCCCACTGCACGCGCTGTCCTGCCGACGTTCTCCGTCGGAACGATCAAGCATGCTCACAACGCCCGGCGAACGGGCGATAGTCAGCCGCCTGGGCTTGACGCGCCGTTCGACGCTATCGACGGCGGCATCCTTTGCTGCCAACATCCGCGACAATCTGCGGCCACCCTCGCTCGCGGGCCCGACACCGGATCAATCGCGCCTACCGGCGCCTAGATCGAGCCCCCATAGGTCCGCGCTCACAAGACGCGGCTTCGTTCAATCCAGCTTCAAATAGGTCCCGCGCTGGACTTGCGGCGAGATCTGCGACGCGGGACCTATTTGAAGCCTCCAGTATTCCAGGCCATCGTGATCACTCATTCCAGAGCATCGTAATCACTCATTCCAGAGCATCGTGATCACCATTTCCAGTTGATCGTGATCGCTATTTCCAGCGATCGCGATCGGGAGCAACCAGGAGGCGTGCACCGCTGACAGTCTGCAACCCGGGTAGCTTGGTCTTTTGCCTAACCGTAGAGGATCACGATGCCGACCGAGAGACTGTCCATGCGCCACATTCGTGAAGTTCTACGCCTGCACTACAGCGTCGGCATGTCGCAACGCGCCGTTGCCCGCAGCCTGGGCCTAGCCCGGAGCACGGTCAGCAAGTAC
Source organism: Bradyrhizobium sp. B120 (assembly GCF_049075665.1). Lineage (NCBI taxonomy): Bacteria > Pseudomonadati > Pseudomonadota > Alphaproteobacteria > Hyphomicrobiales > Nitrobacteraceae > Bradyrhizobium > Bradyrhizobium sp. B120. The sequence goes on from NZ_CP185242.1 coordinate 1,999,803, forward strand.
CTCATCGAACTCGCCGCGCCGGCCTGACCTGGCCGTTGCCGCCGGAGTTGGATGATGACGTCCGGCTCGAGAACCGCCTGTTTCCGCCGCCTTCCGATCGGCCCAGCGACGAGCGCCCGCATCCGGACTGGGCGCTCGTGCATCGCGAGCTGCGGCGTCCGAACGTCACGTTGATGCTGTTGTGGGAGGAGCATTGCGACGCGAACTCCGGCAGCTCCAGCTATGCGTGGTTCTGCGAACGCTACAAGGAATAAGCCGGCCGCCTCAAGCCGACCCTGCGCCAGGTCAATGTCGCCGGCGAGAAGCTGTTCGCCGACTAATGGAGGCGGTTGACGGGCTCAGCGGCGAGGTGCGGAGCCGGCAGGTCTTCGTCGCCGTGCTCGGCGCCTCGAACTACACCTACGCCGAAGCCAGCCTCACCCAGAGCCGGCCGGACTGGATCGCCTCGCACGTTCGGGCCTTTGCCTATTTCGGCGGCACGACGCGGCAGACGGTGAGCGATAATCTGAAGGCTGGCATAACCCGGGCCTGCTTTCACGAGCCGATGGTCAACCGGACCTATGCCGATCTCGCCCGCCATTACCGCACCGCCATCGTCCCGGCGCGACCGTATCGTCCGCGCGACAAGGCGATTGCTTCATATTGCACCTCATCCTGACAGTTGCGCGGTGATAGGTGTTGCTTGCGGTTTGCGGGAGCGGCGGCCGCCACGGCCTTTAAGGATAATGGTATCTGATGCGATCTCCCAGAGCCCACGGTTCAGGCTGTCAGCGTAGCATTTTTTGATGAGTCCCTGACGGCCCCACTCCTGCACGGTGGTTTTGGCGATGCCAAACCTCGCTGCGACCTCGCGCGTCGTGAGCATACCACGGTGGCGCAGTCGATCGTATCGACTCGCCAGTTTGTAGGCACTGCGGATGAAGGCAATCTTCTTCAGATTGAAGGGCTTGCTTTCCCAGGTGCGCCATCCGTCTCGGTTCAAAATCTCAGCGATCTCGCGGTCGCAATGCTGATCGAGCAGCCGATCGACGGCCGCGACAAGCTCGGGTTTGAACTTGCGCAGCTGGGCGATTGGCAGCGGTCGCTCGAGCTCCAATGTGCGCGTAGCCCCGCCGGACAGACGCACATGAGCAATGATCTTCTGCGCCTTGATCAAGGTCACGTCTTCGATGAGCAAGCGCGCGATGCGCTTGCGTTCACGGAAGTCGACGCGCGGATCGTTCCAGATTTGCGGCAGCTGCTCGGCAAGACCGAGAATACGCTGGCGGACCTCAGCGGCGAGCGTCGCAGTCTGCTGTTTGTTGCGACGTTCATATTCCTCGATAGCTTCGGCATGACGGTGTAGCTTGTTGTTCCACTCCGCCTCAAGCGCATCGGCGACGAGACGATTGTCGGGGTCCACCTTCATGTAGCGCCGGCGGGCAAGTTCGGCGTCGTAGCGCAGTCGTTCGACGTGCTGGCGACGTGCGGTATCGGTCTCGCGGACTCGCGCCTCAAGCTCGCGTTGGACCTCCAGAGTGACCGCCAGCGCCATCGGCGTCATCATCTCGATCATCAACCCGGCGACCGCTGGATCGATGATCTTGCCAGGCACCGTTTGGCAGGTCTTCCCGGCGCGGCGCACTGCACTCTCTTGGCACACATAGGTCGGGACCGTATTGCCATGCTCGCGACTGTAATGCACACCCATGCGGTCGCCGCACAAGCCACAGAGCACGCGTCCCTGGAGCAGCGCCGGCCCCTCGCGCGCCGGCCCAGAGAATCGTTCACCGCCGAATGCGCTCGCATTATCCGCAAGGCGCCGTTGATTTGCTTCGAACCGTTCCCAGTCGATGTAACCCTGATGCATGCCGGGCATGACGAACTGCCAATCCGCTCGGGGAATCTTCACGACGCTGGTTCCGCCGTCGGGCCGGTGGCGTGTGCGCGTACGCCCATAGACGAAGGCGCCGGCATAACGGGGATTGTGCAGCACCTGCAAGATCCTTGAATGCTGCGGAAGCGCCCACAAAAGGTCGCCTTTGTTCGCGCCCGTCCGCAATCGGCGCGGGAACTGCAGGCCTTGCTCCCGGAAGAAACGGACTGTCTGGACGGCGCTTCCGGTCCGCTCAAAGGTCTCGAAGACCAACCGGATGGCATTCTGTACTTGAGCATCCGGATCGAGACCGACCGTACCGTCGGTTCGGTACACCAATCCGACCGGAGGCCTCATCTCCAGCTCGCCGCGACGGGCCTTGTTGAGCTGGCCGCCACGCATGCGCGCTTTGAGGATGTGCAGTTCGGCTTCGCTCATCGTGCCTTTGAGGCCAAGCAGAAGGCGATCGTTAAAGCCGGCTGGATCATAGATGCCGTCCTCATCGAGAATGAGCGTCGCAGTCAACGCGCACAGTTCGATCAGGCGATGCCAGTCCGCAGAGTTACGCGCCAATCGCGAGACCTCCAGGCCCATGACGATGCCAGCCTTACCGAGCGCCACCTCGCTCACGAGCTGTTGGAAGCCGTCGCGTGCGGTCGTGCTCGATCCGGATTTGCCGAGATCGCGATCAATTACATGAATGCGTTCGATCGGCCAGCCCGCTGCAATTGCGCGCTGGCGCAGCGCGTATTGGCGCTGCGTGCTCTCGCCATGTTCGGCGACCTGCCGCAACGTGGACTGACGAACATAAAGGTACGCATCACGCTTGAGATGGTCGGCCGTGACCTTGTGCTCAGGCATGCATGGGCTCCATAGCGAGGGAGATAAGAATGCCGGCGATGAGGCGGGTGACCTCCTGTGCCGGCGGCGACAGATCGGGCTTGGCGGAAGACGATGGCTCGGGGGCGTGGTGGCAAGTCGCCTCGGCACGAGGTTCGTGCCCAAGCGCCCGCATCCAGGCGGCCAAACCTTGACGGCGAAGAATGCCGAGACCAGGAGTTGCGGCGGGTTTGCCTGATAGGATCGCGGTACGCAGCTCCTCGTAGACCGCCGCTGCCTGCGCCGATGCCACAATCACGCTGGATGGATGATTCGTTTTTTTTTGCGCGCAAGCGCTCGCTCGAGGCTGCGCCTGTGCACTTTGATGCCGAAGCGTGACTCGATCGCCTCGAGGCATTGAGACGTCGCCAGCTCGGGCTTTGCCGTCTTGAGTTCTGTAGCGAAGGCAATGACTTCGCCAGACAGCTTGTGGCCGGCCTTGGGGCCTCGCTGGCTTGGCAGCAGACCGGCGAGCCCACTGGTCTTCAATGCGCTCTGAGCTTTGTAGAAGGTGGGTCTCGTAACACCGAACGCCGCCGCGGCCTCGGTAATGGCGATGCCATCGATCTGATGACGCCGCACCATCTCGTAGCGGACCTGGACCAGGTCCGCGGCATCGAAGAACGGATTGCCGGTGAACGCAATGTCGCGAACGGCCTCGGGATTGGGGTTGAGGACGCCGTCTCGTGCCAGCGCCTCGCTCTTCGAATCCCGCTTTCTTGCCTTCGCCATGTCTCGCCTCGGGGGCACGTAAATAAAAATACGCCTCTATATGTAGATTGTCAACCGCCGGTCTAGCGCTAGATGCGGTGATTGGCGGCAAGAAAATGAGACTAGATGTCATGATGAGGCCTGCGCAGCGGCATGATTTGATTTACAATGGAGGCGTAATTGCCTTTACACATCAGTTGCTCGAAGCTGCTGCGCGAGCCGATCCAGCGCGTCGCACAAGGACAGCAAGTCCACCGTGCGAAAAGCGGCTCTGCCCTCCGCAATCCGCTGGAACTCGTCCACCGGATCGATATCGGTGAACGCGCTTGCGATCGTGCAAAGCCTCCCATCTTCGCCGACGTAGACCACACGATCCTCGCCCCAATGTCGCTGCCGGCAGATCGGCTCGAACATGCGGCCGCACAGCGGATGGAAAGGATGAGTGATCCGCACCTTTTGGCGGGTCGTACCTACACAGCCTGCAGTTGGCGACTTTCGACAAAGCCAAGGTCGAAGTCGGGATCCAAATCGTCGGGCGATGGATTCTGGTACGCTTGCGCAACCGCCGCTTCTTTCCGCTCGCCGCCCTCAACGAGGCGATTCACACGCTCCTTGTCGAGCTGAACGATCGACCGCTACGCAGTTGGAGACGAAGTCGGCGCGACTTGTTCCAGGAGCTCGATCGTCCGCACGGCGGAAGAGACCGGCTCTGCTGCGTCGACAGACCAGAAGATCGTCGATATCGCTTGTCGCTAGAGCGGCGCGAATGTAGTCGCGGCCGGCGGTCCTGTTCAATGTCTGAACCGAACATTTCGGACTGCGGAGCAAACGGAGCGCCTGGACAGTCTTCGCCCGAGAGAGATGAAGAGCGCGGCGCGCGCTCTTGGCGGCGCCTGCCCCGCGGGTCACTTCAAATTCCTCCGGGTATGGTCAGTCAAATTCCTCCACCCGCGAGGCAGGACATGGTGATTGTTAGTTTGCCTTTGTTTCCCGGGCAAGAGTTTCAGCGGCCTCTTTGAGCCGATAGCTGCGTCCGTCGAACTCAAGCAGATGGCAATGATGCATCAGGCGATCGAGGATCGTCGTGCTCATGGTGTTGTCCCCCAGGTATGTCCCCCAGTCCTGCACGACGCGATTGGAGGTGACGATGACGCTGCGGCGCAGTTTGTAGCGCTGATGGATCAGGGTCTGCAGCAAGGCGCCGGCGTCGTCAGGGATGGCGCGTGCGAGGAACAGATCGTCGAGCACGAGGAGATCGCAGTCGATGATGGTTCGCAGCCGGACCTCGCGTTGTGCCGGGGAGTTCATGGCGTAGCGGTGGAAGAAGTCGTCGGTCTCAAGATACTGGACCTTGTGGCTTTGCAGGATCGCCTGATAGGCAATCGCCTTGGCGATGTAGGACTTCCCGGTGCCAGGTTTGCCGACAAGCAGCGCGTTCTCGCCAGCGGCAATGAACGCCAGGGTGTGGAGCTGGAAGCAGGTTTGGCGCGGCAATTTGGGATTGAAGGACCAGTCGAACTCGGCGAGCGTCAGCTTTTCGTCGAGCCCGGATTGCTGGTAGCGGCGCTCGATGAGGCGGGACTGACGACGGTCCAGTTCGTCCTGCAGGATCAGGGAGAAGGTCTCGAGGAATGGCTGGTTGGCGCCCTGCGCCTGCAGCACGCGCGTCTGCAGCGTGTCGCGGACGCCCGACAGGCGCAGCTGTCGCAGGCAACGTTCAATTTCCGGCATGGTCATCATGTGGCTGGGTCTCCAGTTTGAGGTGAGAAGATGCAGCGGGAGCGCTCGTGGCGCCGGAGCTGGCCGGGGTTGCGCAGGCGACACGAGCGCGGCTGTCGTGAGCCTCGGCCTGCCGGCCATTGTCGCCGGCATCGTGCCGCACGGCACGGCTGAAGAGATCGCCGTATTCGGCCGGGGCACGGATCAGCGGATGATCCTGGGTGAGCGGCGATGCCGGTTGTGGCGTCGCTCCAACCTGCTCGATAGCCTGTTCGAACAACCGCTCGACGGTCGCACGCACGTGCTTGTAGCGGTAGATGCGGTTGTCGATGGCGTGCGCACAGGCTTGCTCGACCAGCCGTGCCGGATACTTCCGGCTCAGCCCGACAATGCCCCACATCGCGCGCTGTCCGGGGCGTCCCTCGGTGTCGAACACCTGCTGGCACAACGCCTTGGTCTGCGGCCCGATGCGCTCGGCGCTCGCCAGCAACACGGCGGTTTGCCGCGACGGATTGAACGGCCGTTCGTTGGTTGGCAGGACGACAGAGCCGGGGTGCGTCATCCTGGAATGAACACGCAGCAGCGCACGGGTGTGGCGATCACGGATCTCGATCGTGGAGGCGTAGATCCGCACAACGACCTGGCTGCCGATGGGCGCGGGTCGCGCGGCGTAATAGCTGTTGTCGACGCGTACGGTGGTGTCGTCGCAGACGGTCCGAACGACCTCGGTGAAGATGCGGAAGGGCGCGACAGGCAGCGGCCGCAGGTGAGGCTTCTCCTCCTGGAACATGGCCTCGACCTGACGACGCGTGCTGCCGTGGATGCGCTTGGAGGCCCAATTCTCCTCCCAATGCCTCAAGAACTCGTTCTGGGCTTCCAGCGTCTCGAAGCGCCGTCCAGCCAGCGCGGTGCCCTGGGTATGTTGAATCGCATTCTCGACGCATCCTTTCCGATTGGGATCGGCCACGCGCGCGGGATCGGCGACCACGGCGTAATGAGCCAGCATCGCGCTGTAAATCGGGTTGAGCTCGGGCTCGTACAGATCGGGCTTGAGGACACCTTCCTTCAGGTTGTCGAGCACGACATATCTGACAACCCCGCCAAAATACCGGAACGCTTCTTCGTGAAGCTGCGCCCAGACTTGCTGGCCGGATTGCCAAACCACCCGCCGGAAGCTGCGCCGCGAGTAGCGCAGCGTCATCACGAACAGGCGGGGACGGCGGTACCGGCCGCTCCTGGGATCGATCGTCAGAGCGCCCTCGCCATAGTCGACCTGGGCCTCCTCGCCGGGGAGGAACTCAAGTCGGTCAAACTGCTCGGGATCGGTGTGGCGCAACGTGCGGACAAACCGCTTGACGCTCTGGTAGCTGGACAGAAAGCCAAATTGATCGACCAGGTCCTGGTAAATCGCCTGCGCATTCCGCTTCAGGCGGACCTGTTCTTCGATCCACGTCCGATGCGGCTCGCAAGCCGAACGGGCCAGGCTGCTGATGACCGTCGCTTCCGATGCCCCAAAAGCCGGTGGTCGGGGTGGAGGAATTTGCCCGTCCTCGCTCACCGGGCCGGTGGTCACTTCCCCGGGGGAATTTGCCTCCGCACCAGCCCGCAGCGCCCGGTAACGCCGGATCGTCTTGCGATCGACCCCCGTCAACCTGTGGATCTCGCGCTGGCTGGCGTTGCGATCGAGTAGCGTAAATACCGTGCTTTGCAGGTGTGGCTTCAAGACGTTCAACTCCCCGGTCCCTTGCTGGCTAAAGGGACCGAAAATAAACGTCCTGCCTGACCGGCTACCGCTGTTCAGCGGCGCTGACGGCGATCATCAGGTGGGGGAGTTTCAAGTGACCATACCCGGGGGATTTTGAACGACCCACGGGGGCGCCTGCAGTGTCCGTATCGATACAATGGAGCTGGCTTTGCCGATCTCGCAAGTAGTCCATACCGCAAACTGCCGATTTCGTCGATCGCTCGCGGTCGTGGGCGACGCGACGTAACTGAATTCCATGTGCAGCATCGCTCTCTTGCACACCAGCGACTATTTTCATGCCCCCAATTGGTCGGCGAGGTGGGGCCGCTCAAGTGCGTCGAAAAGGGGCGCCCGAATGCAGGATTTAAGCCTCAGCGCGCGGCCCATAGCATTAACGAGTCTTGAAATATGGTTATAGTCACAAGAGGCCAAACGTACCTCCTGTTTCACGCGCCACTTTTAGGCGGTTCGGCAAAGGCGAGGGGACTATGACGGGCATCAAGTGCCCAACAGTTCACATGCAATCGCAACGCGCATTCGGCCTCAGCGTTCGGCTGGAGCAATGTCCGATATCGCCGACGCGTGTGTCGTCTCTTAGGCTGCGAACAACGCAAGCATGCTGGCGGAGTAGCTTGCGTGGATGGATTGCACTTAGCGTTAAGACGTGCTGGTCCCCCTCTGAAGTACGCAACGCCACCCCACTCACGCGATGAGTATGTGGCGCACGATAAACGCGAACGGCGTCAGGTTCACCCAAAGCTCGTCAATTACGGAGAGATATCATGGACGGTGAAAGCCCAGCTCTTACTATTGTCCTCAACCATTCTGCCGCTGAATCCTTTGCGCGACTTATAGGGGAGCGCTTCGCGCGGGTCCGCGCGATCGTGGCTCCGGACACCGACCGGCTCGAGCGGTACATAGGGGAAGCGGACGCGCTGATTGCCTATCGCTTCCCTGTTGAGGTGTTCGACCAGGCGAAGAAACTACGCTGGTTCCAATGTACTGCCGCCGGTGTCGATTCCTTGTTCCCGATCCGCGATAGGATAGGGCACGTCACGGTCACCAATGCGCGAGGCATTCATGGTGGCATCATCGCGGATTTTGTGCTGGCTGGCGTGACGATGCTGCATTGGGATTTCCGCAGGCTTTTGCGCGAGCAGACAGAACGGAAATGGAAACCGCGATTTGTGGTGCCGTTAGCCGAGAAGACGCTCGGCGTCATCGGACTGGGCTCCATCGGGGCGACGATTGCACGACGCGCAAAGAGCGCGGGGATGACGGTGGTCGGCTCGAAACGGGATATTTCCGTTCCGGTCGAGGGGGTCGACCAACTGTTCGCTTCCGATGCCCTGGGGGATATGTTGCCGCTTTGCGATTTTGTGGTTCTTGCCGTGCCCACGACCGCGGACACAGTGGGTCTCATTGGTGCAGCCGAAATCGCTCGCATGCGGCGCGATGCCTTTCTGATCAACATCGCTCGGGGTAGCGTCGTCGTGGAGGTCGAACTGGTCAAGGCCCTCCAGACAGGCGCAATCGCCGGTGCGATGCTCGACGTATTCGAGCGGGAGCCGCTTCCGCGGGACAGCCCGCTGTGGGGCATGCCCAACGTGATTGCAACACCTCATATTGCGGGAAGTGCAGCAAATTATGTGGAGCGGGTGTTCTCCATCTTTGCCGACAACATTGAACGCTACCTGACAGGCCAGGCGCTGACGAATGTCGTGGATCTCGCACGCGGCTATTGATGGCATCGCGCAAGCGCATCGAAGATGGACTTCGATGACCAGTTGGCTCGAATCACTTCGAGCCATCGTCGGGAACTTCGTAACGGGCGAGGAGGCCGCCGGATAAGTGCAAGGCGGCCGATATGGGATGGACGGGCGCTTTGCGTCGCGCGGCCCTCTTCAGTGGAAGAGGTGCCCCGTGTCGTCGCACACTGCTCGGCAGCAGGTGCGCAGTTTGTTCCGCAGCGGGCGAACACGGGTGTTGTCGAGGCAAGCGCGCCGTATGAGGGACGCAAGTCGTCCTGTCGCTCAATAGGCTGCATAACCGCTGCGACATCGACGTAGCCAACCGCACAGTCGATGTGGATGCCGGCGTCCTCCTGCATGGATTGAACGACAGACTGGAGCCCGAATGGGCTCTGGTTTCCGATCGACCTCTCCGCTAATCGAAGCGGAGGTGGCATGGTGTCCTGCAACACCGGAGGAACACGACTGCTTCGGTATGGCGATTTCCACCAACGTCGATCCTCCATTCTTCGATGATCTGGCTGGCTTTGTTGAGGCTGGCGAAGAGGTGCTCGTTGAGACACTCGCCACGCAGCCGACCGTTGAAGCCTTCGACAAACCCGTTCTGCATCGGCTTGCGGTGCGCGATGTAGTGCCACTCGATTCCCAGCTCGCGTTGCCAGTCAGCATTGCGTTCGACGTAAACTCGGTGCCGTTGTCGCTGACAATCATGCGTGGACAGCCTCGCACCTCAATGAGGTAGTCGAGATCGCGCGCCAGCAGCGTGTCCACGACGAGGCCCAGGCATTCCCGGGTGAAGTCGTCGGCCATGGTCAAGGATACGGAAGCGCCGGCCGCTAGAGAGCGTATTCATCACGAAGAGGAGCGACCAGCGCAGCTTCTGAACTGCGGGATCGCTATCGGCGCCTTGGCCCAAGTGCCCGTTTACGGCCGCCGCGCTTGCGTACCTCAGCCGCTCCTCTTTGTGAGCCGGTACAGCTTCTTGTGAGTGATGGACCCCTTGCCGAGCCAAGAGCCGCCCCAGGTGCCGGTAGGCGAAGCGGCGTCGCTGCGAAGCCAACTCCTTCAACCGGCCCCGCAATACGCCATCGTCCGCGCGGATCGAGGCATGCGATAGGTCTTCGGTGCAGCCCGACCAGCCTGTAGGCTCGCCTCTGCGAATAGCCTTATTGATTGCCGCCCAGGTCACAGCACGTCTCCGCAAGCTGGGCGTCAGAAGTTTTTTCGAGCATCTCCTTCAGCGTCGATGCGTCCAGCATCGGCTCCGCCAACAGCTTCCTGAGCTTGCGGTTCTCTTCCTCCGGGGCCTTCAACTTGCGGGCGTCGATATCTTCATCCCGCCATAGCGATCGCCCTTGTAAAACGTCGCATCGCTGATGCGGTGCTTCCGGCACAGATCGCTCGCCGACATCCCGGCAGCGTACTCCTTCAGCACCTTGATGATCTGCTCTTCCGTAAACCTGCCTTTACACATTGTACGTCTCCTGACAGGAGAGCAGAGCTCCAACTTAAACCGGGGGAATTTCAGGGAGGTCAGCAGCTACGCTGTCAGTAACGAAGCAAATATCAGATCTCAGACTCAAAAGGCCTCCGGCGGGCATGCGGGAGGCCTTCTTGGAGGTCGCTTCCTTTCGTTTGCTAGTTACTTAGAAGTTGCGCTGAGCGATCAGCTGAAACGCGAAGCTATTTTGGTCTTTTAGCTCATACAAGGCAGCCGGCTTTCCGATGCCAGCTTGGGCCGGCAGCACCACCGTGCTTCCGCTCGCGAAATTTTGGTGGATCCTAGTGTAATCGAGTTCCGCCAAAAAGGTCAGCCCCTTGACAGGAGTCCATGACGTTTTTGTGCCGACAACTGCATATTCGAAGTCGGGATTACAGCCAGCCACTCCGCTCGAGAGCGCGAGGTTGGCAACGAACGCACCGCAGATGTAGCCCTTGGCTGTGCTGTTATAGCGTACAACACCTAGCCCACCGAAGAGGCTGCTAGCCCAGTGCGGATCCCAGTTGTGGTTAAAGGCTCCGTTGAAGCCATACGTTGTGGTCAATTCCTGACCAGCGCCCGCAACGAACACCGAATCAGAAACCCCCGCAATTCCGACGCTCTGGTAAGCACCCGCCAAGCTTGTGCCGCCGTACCGCGCGAAGTTGGCGACCATATTCTGGTTAAAGACGTAACGGCTTGCACCATTCGCATACACGCCCGACATGTTGATGGAGTCAGCAGGGCCGGTCGACAGATTCTTGATGGATAGGGCAAGTTGACCAGCCCAGCCCCACTTATCATCCGGATGCCCGGTAACTTCGGTCGCGCCGTAGTAGGCGGCATGGTTGTCGTGCGCGACGACTGATGCTTGGAACAGGCCCCACGCTTGGTCCACACGCAACGACGCGATCAAATCTGGAGCGATCGTACCTGCGTAGTCGCTGCCACCGTAGACACCTGTCGCGATACCTGCTGCCGAGGCCGCGTTCACATTCCAGACGCCGGCTTGAGTACTTGGGGCTTGATCCTGGGCCGAGACCGAGAATGCGATCCCTTGCCCGAGGTCAGCGGTGTAGGAGAATTGATTGACAGGCTGATAACCGCTGCTACCAGGCAGTTCTGTGTAGTTGCCAGGATAATCGCCCCAGGGCGTGGAAAACTGTGAGATTGCCTGGCCCATGGTGAAGCCGGCGAACTGGATAAAGGCAAACCAGACACCCACCGTGCCATAACCAACGGCGCCAGGATTTGAGTTGAGCGGTGCCGAAACGCCGCCGATGGACTGGTAGACAGTCGAGCCATTTCCTAGCCCACTATAGCTGCCGCTCGTCCAGTTAAATACAACCTCGGCGAAGGTACGAAGCGTGCCGTATTCAGTCGCGGTGCGCGTGTCAATATCTACGAGTTCACGGGCACGCCACGTATAGCCGTTAGAGAATCGATTCCCCGCACCACCCGGTCCGAAATCCGGATTGACACCCATGCTATTGCTATTCACTATCATCCAAGCACGCGTATAACCACTCAGCTTGAGGCAAGTGTCGGTGCCCGGAACGTAATAGAAGCCCGCGCCATACAGCGAGCATATCTTGACGTATTCGATGGGTTTTGCCTTGACAGGCAGATCAGCTGCCCGCGCCACCCCGCCTAGCGCGATCAAACCCGCGGCCGACGCGAGCAAAAAGCTTCTCGTCATTTCCATAGACATTCCTCCAAAATCTTTGTAGGCGAGCCGCTAAGCCAACGACAAACCATCTTCGCCCCCAATGGCTTTCCGCAAACGGAATACCGCGAGGCGGACCATCCGCTGCTCGCAAAATCAAGCTTACAGATGATTTTCATATTTCGTTGGCAAACTTCGTCCGAAACGGACAAGCCCGCTGACGGCCGGAAATTAGTGATCTAAGTGCTTCATATTAGTACGGTCAGTACCAACGAGCGATCGAAGATAGACTTTCCCTGTTTGGTTATGTGGCACAGCTATTTCGCCTTCAACGTGCAAGTTGCTTTGCACTTCAGTATGTAATTGACGCAGCCTATCCGGGTGCAAAAATGGGCACCCCGTCATGTGGTTGGTCTAAACGTGCGACAGGTTAAGCTGCGCCAGCGAAACGGCTACGCCGCATCAACTGACCTGCTAGGACTGCTCGACACAGCGAGGGCCTACGCGTCAGAAGGCAGGCGATCAGAAGCTTCGGCGATCTAACGTTTCGAGCTGAGTTGTCGCGACATTCTCGCCCGCTTTTGAATTGACGAGTTCGGCGCCATATTCCGCATCGACCGTTGTCACTATGGTTGAACGGCTTGTGGCGCGGCCTTGAAGGCTTCGCCGACCGTCGACTCAGCCGGAACCGGCGTTTGGTAGGTCCGACCCACCAACTACTTGTTGGCCGGTGAAGCCGTGTTGTAACGATCCGCCCGGGCAGATCGTGCGCTTCGGCAACGCCCTGCGCAAAGAGCGATACGGGGTTTCAACCTCATGGAGCTGTTCGTGGGGACGTCCGGCACGGCGGGCATCATCATGGGCGCGACGCTGGAAGTGTCTACTCGGCCGAAGCAGGCGGTCACAGCGTTGTTCCATCCAAGTCCGAGGAGGCAGTTGTGTCTCTGCTGGGTGCTGCAGAAGCGCTGCTGGGCGACGGCAGTCCTTTCGCCGGTGCGCCGATCCCCGAGTTCGCGTTGCTCTTCGCGCTGGCATCGTGCTCCACGCAGCATGAGCTGGACCTTGATGCTGTGTTGATGCTCTTCCTCGAGGAACAGATGGAAAAAGGGGAGATCACAAATGCGGTCGTCGGCCATAGCAATGAGCTGGAACAGATTGAAAGGCCGGAACAGATAACAACGCTGGCGCGCATGCGCAAAACTGTGAAGCTCTTAGCACTAATGATACATCGGATCTTGTGCCCGGTTGGCGCCAATCACCGTGACCGCAGAAATTCGGCGGAATCGACGCAACAAAAAACACATCTCTGCATCTCAAGCGAGGAATCGCTGGAAAACAGCCAACAGCCTCCGTAAAGCTTAGTTGGGTGGAGCTCGCTGCACAGCACCTGATCTGCAATGCCGAACAGAGACGAACCGCGAGAGTGTTCATTGTATAGCGGCAAGCGTTACAGTCGACCTCTCACGGAATTCATGCGGCGGTTAGGCGCGGATCAACAGCGCGGCTGGCTCAAGGGGAAGGGAATATGTCAATCTCTTGGCGCTACCTCATTAGAGTGGGCATGCCCGCCGGAGCGGCTGTGTGGATCCGTTGGTCGTGCGCGAGCAGACAGCGTCAACCGGCGCGTGGACGGTCCGCATGGTAGCGTGTGGCCTTGGCGTCCTTGCGTAAGAGCACCTTCCATCTTCACCTACGACGTCACCGTTCGGTGGACGAATGATCCGTCGATAGAAAGCTGCAACCGTGAGAGGAGACACACATGAGAAAAATCACTTCGAAATTACACGCCGCTCCTTGTTAGCCGGTATGGCGGGCATACGTCGGCGCTGATGGTGATGAGGGCCTCGCGTGCTGCAAGCCAAGTCTGATTCAGTGACGCTTGTCAGTTATGGTGGAAGTTATCAAGAGATCTTAGTCAAATATGCGTTGAACCCCTTCTCCGAAGAAACGGGAATCAAGGTGAACTTTGTCCCTGTGCCCGACCTATCGAGAATTGAGGCTCAGCTGCCGATGGGAAATGTCGAATGGATTCTTCATCTGGTCCCTCCAGGGCGGTTCGGCTTGTCACCGCACGCCGTCCGGGAGAGGAAGCGCACACGTGCGGGTTCGCGGCCGTCCTTCACGGCCAGCGTCCGCATGGCGCCGATACGCCGTCGAGTTCTCAAGGGTTGCGCAGCGGCGCCCAAGTCGCTTCGGAGCAGGTGGGATAAGCGCATAATGAGAAGTGGAACAAGCGCATGAAGAAACGCATCGCTATCGTTGGAGCGGGGGCCGTCGGCTGTTACCTTGGGGGACACTTGGCGCGCGTCGGGGACGACGTCACGCTTATCGATCCCTGGCCGGAGCACGTCGAGGCCATCCGGGCACGTGGTCTCAAGCTGTCGGGAATGACGGCTGGGGAAACCTGCAATGTCGCTCTGCCGACAATGCACCTAACCGAGGTGCAGAGCCTTTCAAAGCAGCGGTCCATCGACATCGCGATCATCGCAAGCAAGTCTTACGACACTGAATGGTGCACGGTTCTGATCCGGCCTTACCTCTCCGAACAGGGCTACGTGGTCTCCGCGCAAAATTCTATCAACGAGGAAATCATTGCTCGCGTCGTCGGGTGGGGCCGCACCGTCGGCTGCATTGTCGCGAATAATTTCGCCGTGGATCTCTATGAGCCAGGTTGCGTTCGCAGGACGATGCCGCGAGACTTCGACACCGCATCGATCTTCGTCGGCGAAGTGCACGGGCGCGTGACCACTCGCATTCAGGAGCTGCGCGACACGTTTGCATCAATCGACGGAACTGCGACCACCACAAACTTGTGGGGCGTGCGCTGGTCGAAGTTGTGCGTGAACGGCATGCGCAACGGCGTGAGTGCAGCGACCGGTATGGGCGGAAACGAGCGGGATGCGCATCCCTTGATCCGCCGCGTGGTCATCCGTCTCGGAGGGGAGGCCGTGAGGGTGGGACAGGCGCTCGGATACGATCTCGAGCACATCGCAGGTCTTGCGCCTGATCGGCTGCTGGCCGCCTCCGAAGGCGACACGAAAGCGCTGTCGGCAGTCGAAGCCCATATGCAGAAGGGAACGAGTTCGCAGGCGCGCAGTAATCTGCAACGGCCGTCGATGGCGCAAGACATTCAGAAGGGACGGCGGACCGAGATCGGCGAGATCAACGGTTTCATCGTCCGCAAGGCCAAAGAGCTCGGTTCCGCTGCGCCGACGCACCAGAAAATCATCGACATCGTACGCCGCGTAGAGCGGGGCGAAATGTCGCCGCGGCCGGCGGTCCTGTTCGATGTCTGAACCGAACATTTCGGACTGCGGAGCAACAAGGCCGTCGCGTCGCTAGAGTTTCACAAGGAATTCCTGCATCATGGCAGGAATATTGGCCGAACGTGCGCGCTAAAGGGAAGGCGGCCGAGTTCTTCTTCATAAGAGAGCGAATACCTATGGACGGCGTCCGATCGAATGGCGCACGCGAAGGATTTCTGGTTCGGAAGCCGCGTGCCCGGTACCGATTCGCATACCCCTACATTCGGAGCTTCCGATGACCTCATCGTCCCAACTACGGAGCTCTCCGCCAGATACATCCTCGATCTGTTGAATTCCCACACGCCCGCCACCGAACGCTGATGTGTAGCCCCGCGGCTGCCATCCCAGGAGAACCGATGCTGCATGCCAGGGCCCACGCCTGCTTCGCAAATTTGCGAAAAAGGAATTGAGCTGCTTGCGACTTTGGCATTCTCAGGACAACTTCGGCACGGCTTCTAAGGCTTCGGCAACCAAGGAGCTAGGGTATGCGTGGGACATCACCGCTGCGGTCCATCTTCTAACCTCTAGGATCGCGTGGTACTAAATGAAGACTGTCGTCCTCATCGGCTGAACGGAGCTTTGGCGTACCGAGGCAGAGTTGCTGGCGTACGGCCCTTGCTCCAAAGAATGCGTCGACCGCTTCAAAGCGCGTTGGGAAGCCGCCCACAAATAGCTTCGCTGGTTGCGAGCGGCAGGAGGCGCGGCGCCGCGGCGTTCCCAAACAATCTACCGGCCAACCGCAGCATAGAAGAGCGACAGTGCGGGTTTTGCGCATTATGTGCGAGTGAGCGATGAGAAAAACGCGCAGCACAGACCCCGTGGTTAAACACCCACTCCAAGGTTACCAGCACAAGCATTTGAATAGGATTTCCTACCGTCTTCGGCGAAGCGATCGAGGCATCGCCCATCGATGATGCCTTCCGAATGAAGCCTCTTCAGCGGTCGGTGACACGCGGTAGCAGAAAGCCCCACCAGTTCGCCGATGACTTAGGAAGTTAGACGGCTATTCGTTTGCCCGATCTCAAGGATTCGAGCGTCTATTCGATCGTATTGCATAATCGGCTCAGCCTTGTGGTGGATTCGCCGCAAAATGCCTGTGTGATGCAGGAAATCATCCGAACGGCGGGAAAGTGCGGCGCAAATGCTTTTGCGATGGCACTATCTTGAACATATAAGCAATTTTCAACAGGCTGGGATGGACAATTTCTGGGTAAAGCAGGCGTTCGACCGTGGTGGAAAGCCCCAGGTGCGATCCTTATCGACGCATGCCACGGCCGACGTTACGATCGTCGGCGGCGGTTACCTGGGCTTATGGACAGCAATTCGGATCAAAGAACGCTCGCCCTCGCTCAAAGTCGCGGTGGTAGAGAGGGACTTATGCGGGGCGGGCGCAAGCGGCCGCAATGGCGGATTCGTCACCAGCTACTGGGCCAAATATCTTTCGCTGCACAAGCTATGCGGTACCGATGAAGCTAACCGGATTGCGAAAAGCTCCGCGGAAGCGGTCCTGGAAATCGGCGCGTTCTGCCGGGAGCATGGCATAGACGCGGAGTTCCGCGCGGATGGATGGCTGTGGACTGCGACCTCCGTGCCGCAAATTGGCTGCTGGAATATCCTGATCAGTGAGCTGGCCAAGTATAATGTGCGGCCATTTGAAGTCCTCGACACTGCGCAGGTGGCGCGCTTGGGCGGCACCGACCGCAACCTGGCTGGCGTGTTCGAGCCAGATGCCGCCACGGTCCAGCCGGCCATCCTTGCCCTCGGTCTCCGAAGTCACGCCCAGAAGCTGGGTGTGACGATCTACGAGCATTCGCCCATGATCCGCCTGGAGCGGACCAGAACGCCAAAAGTGATAACGGGCAAAGGCTCGGTTACAAGCAAGAAGGTCGTTCTGGCCATGAATGCTTGGGCGGCCCAGTTCCGCTATCTGCGGCGCAAGGTGGCGATCGTGTCCAGCGACATGATCGCGACGACGGCCAGGCCCGACGAGCTGAACGAAATCGGTTTTGTGAAAGGCGTCGCAATATGCGATTCCCGTATGTTCCTGAACTATTACCGAAATACGCCTGATGGCCGCATCGTTTTCGGCAAATCGCTAGGGCACTTCGCGTTCGCCGGCCAGGTAGTCGATCACTATGAAGGGCCATCACTCAGAGCCGGCGAAGTGGAGGAAGGCTTCCGCAAGCTTTATCCGATGCTCAATGGCATGGACATCGAATCATCGTGGACCGGCCCGATCGACAGGTCCGTGGACGGTCTGCCGTTCTTCGGCCGTCTGGACAATCACCCGAACATATCATTCGGCATCGGCTTTTCCGGTCAGGGCGTCGGACCGACCGTTCTGGGTGGAAAGATACTCGCCTCGCTTGCTCTTGATGAAGTGAACGAGTGGTCAAACTGCGGATTGGTCCGTGACGAGGTAGACAAGTTCCCGGTAGAACCTTTCCGTTACGTCGGCTCCATCCTCGTGCGCGAAGCATTGCGCCGGAAAGAAGGTCTGGAAGACCGCGCCCGGCACCCCGATCCTCTGACTATTGCGATCGCGAACCTTGCTCCCGTCGGATATGTGCCTTCGAGGCGTAACTGATATCAACAAAACGAATAGGAAGAGACATGATTCCGGTTGTCCTCAAAGCTTCCGTCAACCTGCCTACCGACGAACTCGATACGATTAGCCCGGTTTCTCGCCCGATCGGCGAGCCGGTTTCCATCATGCGCAGTAAGATCGCTTTCAAATCTTCGACGGACGCCACCAGCGTCGGCGTGTGGGAATGCTCGCCTGGAAGATGGCGCCGTCAGGTTGCCGAGGCGGAATTCTCCACCTTTCTTTCAGGGCGTTGTACGTTTACGCCCGATGGCAGTCCGACGATCGTTCTCGAAGCCGGCGACTCCATATATTTTCATCCGAACACGAATGGAGAATGGAACATCATTGAGGCGGTTCGGAAAGCCTACGTCATTCTTCCCAAAAACACCCAGCTCGTGTGATCGCTGCCCAAACAGACATTATGAGTATTGCCTCCCGGCATCCGAGACAACGATCGATATCACAATCACACGCTTCATGTCATGCATCGCGAACCTGAGCTCTCCAACGCGGAATGGAAAGACGCAGGAGCGGATCGGCGGCATACTGCAGCGCTTCGGCCTCGACGGCGCCAACGTCCTCGACAACACCGGCCTCTATGTCGACATCGAAGGCACCGCCTCCGGACCGAAGCGGTCGATCGCGGTGCGCGGCGACATCGACGCACTACCGATCCAAGGGGCGCGCGAGGATTACCCTATCGCTTGCAGGTCGGCGGCGTCATGCACGCCTGCGGTCACGACAGGCACGGCTCGATCGTGCAAGGCACCACCGCATTCGCCTTTCATCTGCTGCGCGCCAATTTCGCGGGCAAAGTGCGCATGTTCTTCCAGCCAGCCAAGGGGCGCAGCCGGTCGGCGAGCGCACTGTACAAGAGGGGACAAGCTGCTGGACGGCTTCGACCGGACCGTCGGTTTCCACGTCAATCAGGACATTCTCGCCGCCACTTTCGTCAACGAGGTGCAGAAGGTAGTCTCGCGCGAAATGCCGGTCGATAACGGCCCGATCGTTACGATCGGCGCGGCCGCCACGAACTAACCTTTGGATCGGACGACATCACCGCGCGCCATCTTCTGAACTCGTTCGTCGTTAGTGTCCCCCCACGACCGCCTCCAGTTTGCTTCACACTCAAATCAAGTTGGATGATGTGACCTATGAACAGAGCAATCTATAGCGGTCCTGTTTTCGACATGGCCAAGCAGCAATTCGAGCAGGTTGCCGATCACCTGCAAATCCTGGAAATGGACAGAGACCGACTGCTTTATCCGAAGCGCGCGATCGCAGTGTCATGCCCAATTCACAGGGACGATGGCCGAATGGAGGTCTACCAGGGTTACCGGGTGCAACATCGCCTTACGCTTGGACCAACCAAGGGCGGAACGCGGTTCGCGCCATCGGTGGATATTGGCGAGATCGCTGCCTTGGCCATTTGGATGAGTTGGAAATGTGCGCTGGCGGGACTTCCATATGGTGGAGCAAAAGGAGGCGTAACCGTCGATCCTTACGCGTTCACCACGCGAACTCGAGGCGCTATCCCGACGCTACATGCAGGAGATGATTCCTTTCGTCGGTCCACACACCGACGTTATGGCCCCGACATGGGTACTAACGAGCAGGTCATGGCCTGATTTATGGATACTTATTCCATGTATCAGGGGCAGACGGTCAACGAGATCGTGACCGGAAAGCCGATATCTGCAGGAGGTACACTTGGCCGCCGCGAGGCGACTGGGCGCGGAGCGGCTTATCTCGTCGGGCGCGCGCTTGACCACCTTGGGATCAGTGCGGGCAGCGCGACAGCGATTGAGCATGGCTTCGGCAACGTTGGGTCAGTGACAGCATATTCCCTTGGCGAAAGAGGCGTCAAAATCATCGGTGTCAGCGATCACACGGCCGCATACTACGATCCCGTCGGGTCTCGATATTGCCGAGTTAAAGGGCCACATTTTGAGATGCGGGCAACTAGGTGGGTTCTTGACTCAGAGCCTCATTGAACCATCGGAGCTGTTGGTCAAAAAGTGCGATGTCTTTGTACCGGCTGCGATCGAGCGGGTCATTACGAGCGAAAATGCCTCAGAACTCAAATGTCGCATTCTCGCCGAGGGCGCCGATGGTCCAACAACACCCGAAGCTGACGCTATCCTGCATCGACGGGGAGACGATATCTTTGTGCTACCTGATATTCTCTGCAATGCAGGTGGGGTCATCGTTAGCTATTTCGAATGGGTGCAGGATCTCCAGCGGCTATTTTGGGGGGAAGCTGAAGTATTCGATCGTCTCTGCCGAATTCTCGAACGCTCCTTTCAGCAAACGAGAGCTCGCGCGAGGCGCGATCGCATTTCGCATCGTATGGCGGCCATGGCGATCGGCGTAAGCGCGGTACAATCGGCTAAGCGAACCAGCGGCCTCTTTCCTTGATGACTTCGAAGCGCAGTGCGTGCTCCTCCTTGACGTATGAGCGCGCCAGCGTTTGAGCAATCGCGATTTCACCAGATCTTGCGCGTCGCCGCCTGCCCGATATGCAGCGTCTGTTCAACGCCGAAACTTGCTGGAATTTCCGCCCTTAGCTTTTCGCTGAAATGGTGCCGCTCTTTTGGAATGGCGCCGCCTGGACGGGCACCCAAATCTGCGTTGCAATCGCTATGCTGGCGACTATCGTTAGACGCTCGCGGCCTACGAGCCTCAGCCGGATCTTTCCGCAGCTGCGCGGTTTCCTGACCATGTTGGTCCTGACGCGGACACCTCTCCGATCATCGCCGACGGTGCCACGAGCCACGCAATTTCTGGATACAACTTCCGGAGCGTTTCGATGCGTGTCAATCGCCGTGACTTCGGTCGGCGGTAGTGGTTGCTTCAATCCGTCGCGCCAATATTTTTCGCGTTCGATACCTCCGATCACAATCCTCGCCCGGTCCTTTGGGTTGTCAATGCCCAGTGCGTATTCTCCGTAGTGTGCCGAGTCGTATGTCAGAACAGCAATCTTTTCCGTTTCGTGCACCTGCCGAAGCAGGAACGGTAGAAACAGTAGGCTTGACGTACACGGAACAGCGACCGATGCGGCTATCGCGCGATGATGTCGGAGACGGAAAACCCGCACGCGGAACTGGACCGCAACAGCACCTCGCGCGATCAGCGCTTCGCAGCAGAAATGAAAGCTGGTTCCAACGATGGGTCTCCGCGAACCGCATTCTCGGCCCAGCCTCCTGCTAACGTTCCAACGAGAACTCAAACGTGCCTGGATGTAACATCGCTCCAGGCATGTGCCTTGGTGTCGCACTTGGCGGCAGCCCGCGTTCGAGGTCGAGGATTCCGAGCGGATGTGAGTTTGAGAGTAAGCGTCGTTCCGTTCGCACCTTCTCGCGGCACCTGGATAGGCGAGTTTCACGATCTCTTTTGAAGGGATCGGCTTGTGTCTATGCTTGACCATACGCTTAAGTCGGACGTGACGGCGCGCCGGCTGGAAGTGATCACGGAGACGGGACGCCGTCGTTGGTTCTAAGGACGACAAGGCCCGGATCGTCGAGGAGACGCTGGTACCAGGCGCGGTCGTTTCCGAGATTGCCCGGCGACGATCCGCTCGCCTATCTCACTGACGTCCTGACCAGGATCGTCAACGGGCATCCAAACCGCGACATCGACCAGCTACTGCCCTAGGCCTACCGCGCTCAAGCCCTCAAAGCCGTGGCCTGAAAACGACGCTCTGATGTCCGCTGTCAAGGACTAGAACGCAGAGCACCGTCCGATCGTCGATCGGTGATTCATAGAGATGGTCGTGCATAGGTGGAGGCGGAACCGAAGGACGT
This sequence comes from Bradyrhizobium sp. B120, assembly GCF_049075665.1. NCBI lineage: Bacteria > Pseudomonadati > Pseudomonadota > Alphaproteobacteria > Hyphomicrobiales > Nitrobacteraceae > Bradyrhizobium > Bradyrhizobium sp. B120. Next base: position 2,021,303 of record NZ_CP185242.1, read on the forward strand.
CGGTGATCAAGCTCTGATGCGCGGATTGGCTACCGCATTCCCGATTGTGCGTCCGAGGTCTGCTCCTATCTTACTGCGGGCATCGGCGCTCTTGCCGGCCACAAAGCATCGGCGGGCATTCCCTCTGCCGTGGTCCCGCCTCCGCCCATGCACGAATGATAAGAGGATTTAATCAGGCTGCCTGCACCTGCCTGGCGACCGCCCACATGAACCCAACCAGTTCACGGGCGATAGCAGCGCAAACCACCGTCGCTCGTTTGCCGCGCGCAGCCAGCTTCCGGTAGCGGGACGTCAAGCGGCTCTGCGCCTTCCAGGCAATCTCTCGCACTGCTGGCGACGCGTGCTCAAGCCGGTATAGCTTTGTCTTGCCGATCTTCGGCGGGTGTCGATATGTCCAGGCGCTCTCGATCAACATGTGGCGAACACGCCCGTTGCCGGCCTTGGTGATGCCGCCACGCCTGACGGACTCTCCCGTAGATCGTTCGCTTGGCACCAGGCCGAGATAACCCATGAGTTGCCGTGGGCTCTCAAAACGGCTCATGTCACCAACCTCGGTCGCGAACGTCACCGCGACGATCAGATCGACGCCTCGCAACGTTTGAAACGCCCGCACGAGCGGCTCCAAGGACCAGGCCGTGACAAACTCTTCGATTGTGCATTCGAGCCGATCGACCCGTTCCCTGGCGACGCGAACCGCTTCGACCATTTCTTGAAGCGCAATTTGGTGAGCGGGATGGTCAAACTGCTGCTCCTGTAGCCAGCGCAGATAGCGCATCGTCCAACCCTTCTTGCGAGGATAGGTGCGGCCGTGCTTGAGCATGAAGGCGCTCACCTGTTGTCGGTGGACCCGCAGCGCCTCAACCGCTGCCGCTCGCGCGCGAACGAGATCCCGCAGCGCCTCGTGGCCTTCATCGGGAACCCATACCGCTGTCAGCTCGCCGGCGCGTAGCAGCCGCGCGAGAGAAACGGCGTCCCGGCGGTTCGTCTTCACCCGATCGCCTGGCTTCCTTGGAATTTGCGATGGCGCCACCACCGTGCATTCATGACCCAGCGACCGGATCAGGCGATAGAGGCCATAGCCGGTCGGCCCGGCCTCGTAACAGAAATGCACGCGGTCGAACCGGTTGGCGATCCGCGCGATGATGCGACCCATGTTTGTTCCCGAAGCGTCGACCTCGCCGAAGAAGCGAACTTCCCCCTCCCGGCCTGCCTCCGCAATCGCGATCGCGTTTCTCAGCTTGGCCACATCGATTCCGACGAATGCTTCCCTATAATCTGCCACGGCTCGTCCTCCTGTGATGAGGATCGGCTCGGTCCGCCCGAGCAACCCTCGGACGCGCAGTGTAGGGCGAGCCACCTCATCGGCAGAGGCGGACATACATAGGGTAATCGCGGGAACGATGCCCCAGGCCTTCAGACGATGGATGCTGGTGGCTGTTCCCCGATAAGATGGAAGTACGGGCTCACGACCGGAAGCCGGGCCCAAGCATCTGATGGAGAACAGCCATGGAAGAGTATATCGGCCTCGACGTCTCTCTGAAAGAGACGGCGGTATCTATTCGGCGCGGCGGCGAGCGTGTCTGGCGCGGCAAGTGCGTCTCGGATCCACAAGTTGTTGCAGCGCTGATCCGCAAACACGCCCCGTCGGCCAAGCGAGTGGTGTTCGAGACCGGACCGCTGTCCGTCTGGTTCTTTCATGCCCTCACTGCGGAAGGGCTGCCGGCGATCTGCATTGACGCCCGCCACGCGAAAGCCGCGCTCGACATGGCAGCCAACAAGACCGACGCCAACGATGCCGACGGGCTCGCGCATTTGGCGGAGGTTGGCTTCTTCCGCGAAGTGCGGGTGAAGGGTTTCGACAGCATGCTCTCGCGGACTTTGGTCGCGGCTCGAACGAAGCTCGTGCGAGCGACGCTCGACGTCGCGAACCAAGTCCGCGGGCTCATGAAGACGTTCGGGCTCATCGTGCCACGCGGCATCGGCGGTAAATTCGAGGCGCATGTTCGCTCCCTGCTCGCCGACAATGCCGCTCTCGCCCGGATCATCCTGCCCTTGCTCGAGGCATGGCGAAGCCTACGCAGCCAGGCGGCCGAACTGGGCCGGCAGCTCCTCGCGGAGGCACGCCGGAGCCAGCAATGCCAGCTGTTGATGTCGATCCCCGGCGTCGGTGCGATCACCGCCACCGCCTACCTGACCGCCGTCGAGGATCCAGCGAATTTCAAACATTCGCGCTCGGTCGGCGCCTGGCTGGGGCTGACCACGCGGCGCTATCAGTCGGGCGAGGTCGACTATGACGGCCATATCTCCCGACGCGGAGATATCCATGTCCGCTCGCTCCTCTATGAAGCCGCGGTGGTAATCCTGACCCGCAGCCACACAGACGGCGATCTGCGCAGCTGGGGCATGAAACTACGCGAGAAGATCGGCTTCAAACGCGCTGCTGTTGCCGTTGCCCGCAAGCTCGCCGTCATCATGCATGCAATGCTACGCTCCGGCGAGCTCTTCAACAGGGTGGCAGCTACCGCCTGACAACGAACTCGAAAGCGCCCATGGCGTGACGAGGCGTCCCTGCCGGGACGTAGGCTGGTCCATTCCGTTAAGACCGTTGCACCACGAGGTTGCCCGGAGCGTGCGTGACATACATTGGAAGGACTATCCCGCGAAGCCCCATGATGCGGCGGCTTATGCCGACCGCGTAGACGACCATGCTCCCGGCAAACAACGCCCCGTGCAAAAAAAGCGCTTGCATGCCGCTATTAGACGACGGTCTTACGTTTGAGAAAATCATGACGGCCAATTTATTCGCGCATCGAGGGCTCCAATTTGACACTATCAACGCCGAAATCCTGCGTTGAATGAGCAATTTCCTGCGCAGCTTAGCGCATTCGGCTTGATCGCCGAGAATTCGTCTGGACGGTAAGGCAAGGGGTATTGTGGAAACTTGTGGACGCAAATTCCGAGGAGCTAATGACGAACTCCTGCATCAAACCGAGGTGGGACGCCTAGGAAATTTGAATTGGGCTGGCGATCGGATGATTTTCGGCTTTCGAAAGCACGTATGTTGTCATGCGGATGAAGTCTGGCCAAGGGCAAGGACAGAGTAAATGAATGAGAGCCGTTTATCGCTTGCTGAGCGCGAGGCTGTAGTTGCGTTACGCCATGCCATGCATCGGGAGCCCGAACTGTCGAACGGGGAGTGGAAAACCCAGGACCGTATCCGCACGATTCTACAGCAGTTCGGCCTGTCGATATTAAAGTCTTTCATAACTCGGGTCTCTATGTCGACATCGAGGGACGTGCCGCGGGACCGAAGCGCTCTATCGCAGTTCGCGGCGATATTGCGATGCCGCGGGATACCGAAGTTGTGTTCCCAAAAGGGGGGCACTTTTCTCACTTCGAGTGCACTCACTCGGAGCTTGAGCGCTAAGTCATTGAGGCCGATGCGTTCATCGGCTTCGCTCTTCGTAAGTGCATACTCGAGATTGCACAGAGGCTTACGATGGGATCAGGAGACAAAGGCCATGTCAACGGTTCTGGGCAGGCAACCGGCAGCCGGTGGACGCGATCCGTCGGGAACCGCCATCTCTGATTTGGAGCACGTGCGCCGCAAGCACATCGGTCGCTACTTCAGTGCGGCGGTGATCCTTGCGGTGCTTGGTTGGATTGGGGTGGCGTTTTCTCGCGGCCAGATCGCGTGGCCCGTCGTCGGGAAGTTTCTGACCGCGCAGACGATCCTGCTTGGGCTTGGCAACACGGTGATGATGACGGCGCTCGCGATGGCGCTGGGCATCGCCATCGGGGTGACCGTCGCGATCATGCGTATGTCGACCAACCCGGTGGTGAACTGGACGGCCGGCGCGTACGTCTTGTTCTTCCGTGGAACGCCACTTCTGCTGCAACTGCTCCTGTGGTTCAACCTCGCGCTGGTGTTTCCTAAGCTGGGAATTCCCGGACTGTTCGAGATCAAGACGGTAGACGTGATCACGCCGTTTGTGGCAGCGCTGCTCGGGCTGGGAATCAACCAAGGCGCATACACGTCGGAGGTGGTCCGTGCCGGCTTCCTGTCGGTCGACCAGGGTCAGTACGAAGCAGCCGCGGCTATCGGGATGCCGCGGCTGCAAGCGCTGCGCAGGATCATCCTGCCGCAAGCCATGCGCGTGATCGTGCCGCCGGTGGGCAACGAACTGATCGGCATGGTCAAGACGACGTCGCTGGCCAGTGTGATTCAGTACCAGGAGATGCTTTACGCGACCGAGAACATCTACTTCGCGAACAACTACGTCATCGAACTGTTGATCGTAGCGGCCATATATTACCTGATCGTCGTGTCGGTGCTCTCGGTGATCCAGGTGCGCATCGAGCGGTACTACGCGCGCGGCGCGGCAAGGAATTGAAATCGTGCTAGGCGGGGAAAGAAATGAAACCGATTTTCAAGGCCGTCGGCGTGCGCAAGTCGTTTGGCAATTTCGAAGCGCTCAAGGGTGTCGATCTTGACATCGATCGTGGTGAGGTGGTGTGCGTAATCGGTCCCTCAGGCTCGGGCAAGAGCACCTTCTTGCGCTGCATCAACCAGCTGGAAACCATCGACGGCGGAGCCCTCTGGATCAACGGCGAGCTCGCGGGCTACCGGCAGGTGGGCAACAAGTTGCTCGAACTTTCCGAGGTCGAGATCGCGCGCCAGCGGCTGTCGACGGGCATGGTGTTCCAGCGTTTCAACCTGTTTCCGCATAAGACGGCCCTCGAAAACATCACCGAAGGGCCCGTGCAGGTGCTCAAGACTGATCGCAAACAAGCCGACACTGCGGCGCACGAATTGCTCGCTCGCGTGGGGCTGGGACACAAGTGTAACGCATACCCCATCGAGCTTTCCGGCGGCCAGCAGCAGCGCGTGGCCATCGCCCGCGCGCTGGCGATGAAACCAATGCTGATGCTATTCGACGAACCGACCTCGGCGCTGGATCCGGAGCTCGTCGGCGAAGTCCTCGCTGTGATGCGCGATGTCGCGCGCACAGGCATCACGATGATCGTGGTGACACACGAGCTTGGTTTTGCACGCGAAGTGGCAAACCGTGTGGTCTTCATGGACCAGGGGCAGGTGGTCGAAAGCGGCCCGCCTGCCCAGATTCTGGGGAGTCCGAACCACGTGCGCACCAAGGAATTTATTTCAGCAGTGCTGCATTGATCGGTCGCAACGAATTTTCCGCATAGCGAGCCAGATCCAATCGTATGATTAGTGTCAACAGGGGAATGAGAACGCGGTTGACGCAGCCCTTCGACGTCCGTGCCGCAAAGGCATTGTTGATACGCTCAAGCTGCAGCAAGGTAACGGCCACCAAGACCCTTTCAGGTAGCTCTAGCTATCCTGGTTGAGCGAGCTGTGCGTCAAGTAAACGGAATGCTAATCGAGGGAGATAGAATTGATGAAAGTACTTTGCCTCTGGTATGCGACGGAAGACGAGCTGGCCTACATGCGCAGCGCCGTGCCGAGGCACAGAAATCTTAGTGCCACGGGGAGAATTTTTCTCGCGATTCGATGCCCCGTTCGAAGTGCTCGAGCCACTTGCGCGCGAGGCTGATGTGTTCATCGGCTTCTCGATTCCGGCCGGCGTCATCAAGGCGGCAAAGAACCTCAAGTTCCTGTGCTGGCTGCACGCGGGCATCGACGATCTCGACCTCCCATACCTGCTGCAACGCGGCATCGGGGTGGCAAACACGCGCGGGGCCAATGTCATCGCGGTGGCGGAGCAGGCGACGATGTTCATGCTCGCGCTGGCCAAGCACATGCGTGACAAGCACCAGGCCCTGTTGGATGGGCGCCGCACCTTCCCGACGTTCGCGCCCGACACCCGTTCCTCCATGCTGGATGGCCGGTCTGCATCATCGGCCTTGGAAGCATCGGCAGCAACGTCGTGCGGCATGCCAAGGGTTTTGGCATGCGCGTGCTGGGCGTACGCCGCAACAAGAGCACGCCGGTCGACAATGTGGACGCCATGTACGGCGTGGATGAACTCATTTCGATCCTGCCGCCGTGCGACTACGTGGTCGTGGCCACGCCCAACACACCCGAGACAATCCGGTTCTTCGGCAAGGCTCATTTTGCTGCGATGAAACCGACAGCCTTTCTCGTGAACGTCGCGCGCGGCAAGTGCGTGCAGGAACAGCCGCTGCACGAGGCGCTCACGACCGGCCGGTTGCGCGGCTTCGCAGCGGACGTCTGGCCCCGCTATGAATTCGGGCAGTCCTTCCCCATCGGTTACATGTCGCGCCTGGACGTCCACAGGCTGCCGAACGTCGTTGGCTCGCTCGGCGAGGGCGGCAACGCGGACGACCTGCTGGAACGACACATGCAGTTCGGCTGCGAAAGCGTCTCCGAATTCGTGCTGGGCAACCCGGTCCGGCGCGAAGTCAACCTCGACCGAGGTTACTAGCAATTGCATTTCAATCCACCGCCCGTCTTAAGTCAAGGAGACTGAAGCAATGAAGGTTGTTTGTACTTGGTATGCCACGCAAGAGGAAACCGACGCGATCAAAGCGGTGTTGCCCGCCGACGCTCAGATCGTGGTGCCGCAAGGCAAGTACCTTTCTCGCTTCGACTGTACCTACGCTACCTTGCGGCCGCACCTGGCCGAGGCAGACGTGATCATGGGTTGGGCTCTGCCAAACGGCACGCTGGAAGCTGCCAACAAGGTCAAGCTGCTGAACTGGATTCACTCCGGCTGCGATGGGCTGGACGTGAGGCTCCTCAAGGAACGTGGAACGAGGGTGGCGAGTGCCCGGGGCGCAAATGCAGCCGCGATCGCGGAGCAAGCGATGATGTTCGTGCTTGCCCTCGCGAAAGCCACCATCGTCAAGCACCAGGCATTGCAGCAGGGTCGATGGCTGTTCCCACTTTGGGGCGAAGATCGTTCAGCCATGCTCTCCGGCCGCACCGTTGGCGTCATCGGTGTCGGAAGCATTGGGGGACTGATTGCTAAGGCGGCCAAGGGATTCGGAATGCGTGTCATCGGGGTTCGTCGCCACAAGGAGCAACCCGCGGAGTGTGTGGATGCCATGCACGGCCTCGACGAATTGCGTTCCGTCCTGCCGCAGTGCGACTACGTCGTCCTGGCAGTCCCCAATACCGAGGAGACCTACGATCTTTTCGGCGAAGAGGAACTGGCAGCGATGAAGCCTTCTGCGTTTCTCGTGAATGTCGCCCGGCCGGCCTTGGTCCAGGAGCAACCCCTGTACGACGCTCTGACCACCGGTCGCTTGCGTGGCTACGCGGCGGATGTCTGGCGGCGGTATGAGTATGGGAGGGCCTTTCCGATCGGCTTCATGCCACGCCTAGAAGTCCACAAGCTCCCCAATGTGATCGGCTCGCTCATGGAAGCTCATGATGCCGATGACGTTCTTGAGCGGAATCTGCAATTGGCTATCGAAAATCTGGCGGAGTTCGTCGCAGGCAAGCGGATGACGCGCGAGATCGATCTGGAACGCGGTTACTAGGCGATCGAGGTCGTCCCCATCGTGCACGTTGAAGCGGATATTGGCCAGAACCGATGCCGTGGCGGTATATCTGTGCAAAGGAGTTGGGACCGATGAAAGTACTATGCCTTTGGTACGCGACTGAAGACGAACTGGCCTACATGCGAGACGCCGTTCCCAGCGGAACGGAAATCCGCGTGCTCCGGGTAAAATTCTTCTCGCTGTTCGAGGCCCCGAGGGCGCGCGAGGTCGATGCATTCATTGGCTGTTCGATTCCCACCGGTCTCATCAAGGCGGCGAAGAATCTTAAGTTCCTGTGCTGGCTGCATTCGGGCATCGACGACCTTGCCATACGTTGCTGCAGCAGCGCGTCGTCAAGGTGCCGAACACACGCGGGGCCAATGCCATCGCGGTGGCGGAACAGGCCACGATGTTTCTGCTGGCGCTGGCCAAGCACACACGCGACAAGCACAAGGCCCTGGTGGTGGATGGGCGCCGCATCATCCCGACGTTCGAGCCCGACACGCGCTCCGGCATGCTGGCGGAGTGCACGCTATGCATCATCGGTGTCGGCAGCATCGGCGACCGCGTCGCGTGGCACGCCAAAAGCGCGCGTGCTAAGCGTGCGGCGCAACAAGGGTGCGCCGGCCGACAACGTGGATGCGATGTACGGCGTGGACGAGCTCGTTTCCATCCTGCCCCAGTGCGACTATGTCGTTGTTGCCACGCCCAACACACTGGAAACCATCCGGTTCTTTGGCCAGGCGCATTTCGATGCGATGAAGCCCACCGCCGTTCTTGTGAACGTCGCGCGGGGCAAGTGCATTCAGGAGGAGCCGCCTCATGAGGCGCTCACGACGGGGCGCCTTCGCGGCTTCGCCGCCGATGTCTGGTCCCGCTACGAATTCAGGCAGTCCTTCCCCATCGGCTACATGTCACGCCTGGAGGTTCACAAGCTCCCGAACGTGATCGGCTCCTTGGGCGAGCGCGGCAACACCGACGATGTGCTTGAGCGTCATCTGCAGTTTGGCTGCGAGAATATCTCCGACTTCGCGTTGGGCCGCACGATCCGACGCGAAGTTAATCTCGACCTGGGCTATTAGCACTTAAGTGAATTCGGGGCTTCGAGCTTGTGAATCCCATGATCGCACCCATTCAACCTGAAGGAAACGAAGATGTCACCTGCACAGACGCGGCTTCGGCTCGTAATTTGTAGTGTGTTCGCTATCGCATTTGGTCTCATCACGAGTGTTGCGCACGCGCAAGTGCCGAAGAAAGTGATCAATGCGCAGACGATCACCGCCTATCCTCCTTGGTCGTTCAAGGATCCCGCGACCAACAAGGTCACCGGGTTCGACATCGACACGCTTAACGCTGCGGCTGGGAAGGTAGGGCTCGAGATCAACTGGATCGAAACCAGCTTTCCGCAGCTGATCAGTTTTGCAGCGCTCAAGACCGGCCAGAGCGACATGACGGGTTCGGGTATGGTCGCTTCGCCAGAACGCCAGCAAACCGTCAATTTCGTCAACTACGCGTACGAACCGCAGTATATATATACGCTGCGTGACGGTGAGCACCCCAAGACACCAGAGGACGTCTGTGGAAAACGTGTTGCGGTGACGCGTTCGAGCGTCTTCATGAACGATGGTGTCCGCATCTGGAGCGACGAGTATTGCGTTAAGGCTGGGAAGCCCGCGGCCATCATCGTCACCAGCGATAGCGGCGGGCAGTCACAGCTGATGCTCAACCAGGGGCGCGTCGAGGCGGCCATTTTGGGCGGCGGAGGCTTGACCTACCAGAATTCCTTGGAAGGCAACAAGTACGTGATTCTCGGAAAGCATGCAGGCATCAAGCCCATGTACGGATGGGCTTTCAGGAAGGACGACGTGCAGCTCACCGAGATAGTCAAGAAAGGACTTACTGCCATCATCGCTGATGGCACGTATGATCGGCTACTGCGGAAGTGGTACATGACCGAGGACTTCTCGATTGGGAAGGCAATGATCAATGGTAAACCTTGAAATTTCGCCGGAAGTTCCGTAGGCGGTGAGGGCCGCAGTGAACTCGGTCGATGCCGGAGCAATGCGCATGAAGCGCTGAGCTCCGATTGAAGACAGTTCCGCTGCCGCGCTCTCCGAAAATCTCAGAAGTCAGTGCTCCGCGGCATGCTGGGGCGCTGCGCTCGGCTATTGGCCGCAGGCCATAGGTGTCGCAAGTCAGCGCAACTACTTAAGAACCAAGAGAGAGCGAGAGAGAGAGAGAGAGAGAGAAGCATCCATGGACTTCGCACTCACCGACCAGCAGGAAGCAATCCGCGATGCGATTGCCAAAATCTGCGCCGCCTTCGACGACGCCTACTGGCTGAACAAGGACCGCGAAGGTGGTTTTCCCCACGACTTCCATAAGGCGTTGGCCGATGCCGGCTGGCTCGGCATCTGCGTGCCGGAGGCTTACGGCGGATCGGGTCTCGGCATCATAGAAGCTGCCATTATGATGCGAACGATCTCCGAGTGCGGCGGCGGGATGTCTGGCGCTTCCGCTGTGCACATCAACGTGTTCGGGCTTAATCCGGTCGTGGTGTTCGGAAGCGAGGAACAACGTCGGCGCATGCTTCCGCCGATGGTGGAAGGACGCGAGAAGGCCTGCTTTGCAGTAACGGAGCCGAACACCGGACTGAACACTACCCAGCTCAAGACGCGCGCGATTACGAAACATGACCGCTATATCGTTAACGGCCAGAAGGTCTGGATCTCAACCGCGCAAGTCGCCGACAAGATCCTGCTGCTCGCGCGCACCACGCCTCTGGACGAGGTGAAGAGCCCGACCCACGGGCTCAGTCTGTTCTACACCGATTTCGACCGAAAGCAGATCAAGGTCCACGAGATCGAAAAGATGGGCCGCAAGATCGTCGACTCCAACGAGTTGTTCTTCGAGGATTTTGAGATCCCCATGGAGGACCGCATTGGCGAGGAAGGGCGGGGATTTGAATACATTCTCGAGGGTATGAATCCGGAGCGCATATTGATCGCAGCGGAAGCGGTGGGGCTGGGTAAGCTCGCGCTATCGCGCGCGGCGGAATATGCAAAGACCCGCATCGTCTTCAACCGGCCAATCGGCAAGAACCAGGCGATTCAGCATCCGCTGGCGAAAAACTGGATCGAGCTCGAGGCGGCGTGGCTGATGGTGATGTCGGCAGCCTGGCAATATGACAAGGGCATGCCTTGCGGCGCCGCGGCGAACTCCGCCAAATATCTCGCTGGGGAAGCTGGTTTCCAGGCCTGCGAGCAGGCTGTGATGACCCATGGCGGCTTCGGTTATGCCAAGGAATTCCACGTCGAGCGTTATCTACGCGAGGTCCTGATTCCGCGTATTGCCCCGGTGAGCCCGCAACTTGCGCTAAGCTTCATCGCCGAGAAGGTGTTGGGCCTGGCAAGGTCGTACTGATCTCGAGCCATCTGCCGGACAATCGTTAGCCTGACGACGGCCTGTCGAGAGAGATGACTTGACGTAATCTTGACGCGCTCATTCATCGCTTGCCTCCGTCGACGGGCCGTTCTGAACCAGGCGTGAGATGAGGCGCGCCAGAATCTCGATCGCCGCCATGCGGGCGGCTTCGTCGATTTGTTCCCACGCGACTGGCGCGCTTGGTAAAACATCGCGCTGATCGAAAAAGTCTAGGTTCAATTGCATGGCGGCTCTCCTTGCCCGGCGCCGACTCGGCACCCCGGATGCAAAGAGCGTCGACGAGCTTGCGCAAGTGGAGCAAATCACCGAGCCTGCCGAGATCGTGGACAGCGTCATCGGCATCGATTGGCGGCGCGCCTCCAAGCGGCTCAACCTTCCAATCGGTCCAACTCGCCGGAATCAACGAGCGACTGCCATCCGGCAGAACTGTGAGGAGATAGTGGATGCCGCGCCGCCTGATGCTGCCGATCACGGCTAACGCCTGACCTTCGAATGCGTGACGCGTGCGCGTGATCGTCACCGAAGCTGGGACATCATGGCGATGGGCAGTCTGTGGCCGCTTCCTTCGACACCATCGACCACGAGTGGCTGTTGCGGATGGTGGCGCACAGGATCGCCGATCCACGCATCCAACGGCTCATCGAGCTGTGGCTGCGGGCTGGCGTTCTTGAGAGCGGCGAGAGGCAAGAGACGGACAGGGGCACGCCGCAAGGAGCGGGCATGGCTCCTCGAACGCAAAAGGTAACTTTGCGTAGCCGGCAGTGCAGCGTCCGCACTGCCGGCTGGCGGGCCGTCCCCCGGTGCCATGGGCAAAGGGATGCAGTGCCGGATGATGATCTTGTCGTCGCCGACGAGGATTTCCTTGACGAGAAGCCGCAGGACGCGCTGGCGTTCCAATACGTCGAGGGTTCCCGCCGACGACCGCAGTCGCGTAAGGAACGTGGCCAGCGTTTCAGCGAGGCGCAGGTAGGCTGCACGGTCGACTGACTGGTCGACGACCGCCTGCAGTTCGGCGTTGTCGGCTTGTTCGCGCCGCCGCAAGTTCGGCATGCGCTCGCGCAGTTCGTCCAGCGAGAGAAGGCCGTCCTGATAGGCGGTGAGCAAGCGATCGATGCTCTTGCGGATGCGAACGAGATCGCGGCGGAGAGCCTCCTCACGGCGTTTGGTCGGGTCGGCTTCTCGCGCCGCTGCGAGCCGTCGGTCGAGTTCGTTATGGATGAGTTCGGGATCTTCGAGCAGCCGCACGATTTCCGCCCAAACAACCCCGTCCAGAAGATCCTGACGCACTGGACGGTTGCTGCAAACGGGGCCGGATAGTTGCCGCCAAGCGTCTGAGCCGAGACATCGATAATAGTGGATCGCGCGTGCGCTCGATCGCGTCGATGTGCGATAGAGAGCGTAGCCGCACTTGGCGCAGCTTACGAGACCTTGCACGACGCTGGGCGTGACGGTCCGCCGCGGCGCATGAGTCTTGTTGGTCTCGAGCCGCTCCTGCGCGAGCGCAAAGGTCTCTTCGCTGACGATCGGCGGCACGGCGATCGTGATCCAATCCCCTCGCGGCTGCTCGTGGCTGGCGCTGTTGCGAGTGGCAATGCCGCCACGCATCCGTATTGGCCGCGTGATCCGTTGGCGCGGTGCAAGCGTCGTCTTACCAAAGCAGGCTTGGCCTTTGTACGCCGGATTTCGCAGCATTCCCCAAACCGTCGAGCGCTCCCACCGACCGCGTCGCTTGCAGGTGGGGATTGCCTGTTCGTTCAAGAGGCGAGCGATGGCGCCGATGCTGAGCCCCTGAACGGTGTATAGTTCGAACATCCACCGTACAATGCGAGCCTGCTCTTCGTCGATCTGGTAGTACGCAGCCGAGTGATCTGTCTTGCGGATAAAACGATACCCGAACGGAGCGCCGCTCAGTACGCTGACTTCGCCCTGACGAGCGCGATGTCGTTTGCCGCGGCGCGAGCGCTCCAGAATCTGGGCTCGTTCATATTCCGCGATCATTCCCTGGAACTGCACGAGCAATTCGTCCTCAGGCGTCGAACCGCGCGGCGCGCGCACAAACAGGGTCTCGACGCCGGCGCGGGCGAGCTCCTCGATCAAGAGAATCTGGTGCGCGTATCGTCTGCTCAACCGGTCGGGCGCATAGATGAGGACGGCCTCGATCAGCCCCTCGGCAGCAAGATCGCGCACCCGCTCAAGGCCGGGACGGATTAGGTTCGCCCCACTATAGCCGTCGTCCTCGAAGACCCACTCCTTCGGCACTTCGAATTGCCGCGCGCGGGCGAACGCAACCAGCGCCGCCGTCTGACTGGCGATCGTGTTCTCCTCCCTTTGTTTGTCCGACGATACACGAGCGTAAATTGCTGCCGTCTTCATCGTCTGCTCCCGTCACCTTTGCGCTGCCCACCACCCGGACCCGATCAGGAACCAGAATGTCGTAAGCCTGTTCGAGCTTGGCAGCGAGCAGCCGATCGAATGCGAACTCTAGATGGATGGCACGACGTATCGGTCGCTGCTCAACCATGCCTGCGCTTCACCACCAGGAAAGCCGCCACGGCCTGCCTGACGACCTCGCTTGTCGTGACGCCGCGCGCTGTTGCGTGAGCACGCAGACCGCGCGCGAGGCTTTCCGGCATTTTGAGCGTGATCGTAACCGAGTTCTCGGCCGCCAACGGCGGCGCACCCGCTCGCGCCAGTTCGAGGTAGCGATAGGCTTGTCGTCGCGACAAGCCAAACGTGCGCGATAAAGCCACAGTGGCCTCCGCCATGCCGATCTCGTCCGCGAGCAAGCGCCGCGCGGCTCTCAGTCGTTCGGCCTTTTGCACTCGCGTCGAACGAATCATCTGACATGTGGGTATTACCTTTTGCGTCTCAAATCAACCACGCACCGTCCACGCCAGCCCACAATCGCCCGTTCGAAGCGGAAGTTATCTTTTGCGTTCAGGGAGCCATCAGCCCGCTCCTTGCCAACATCTTCCTGCACTACATCCTCGATCTCTGGACCCATCAATGGCGTCGTCGCCGCGCACGCGGTCGCATCGTGATCGTGCGCTATGCGGACGACTTCGTCATGGGCTTCGAGAGCAAGGCAGGTGCGCAGGAAATGCTCTTGGCCCTCAGGGCGCGGCTGGCCAGCCTTGGCTTGATGCTCCATGAGGACAAGACGCGGCTGATCGAGTTTGGCCGGTTCGCGGCCCTCTCACGACGGCGGCGCGGCGAGCGGCGGCCCGAAACCTTCGCCTTCCTCGGCTTCACCCACTATTGCGGGCGGACCCGGGATGGCCGGTTCATCGTGAAGCACAAGACGGAAGGGAAACGCCTGACGCGCAAGCTGACGGCGTTGCGCCAGGAGGTCCGGCGGTTCATGCACGCGCCACTGGCCACGCAACACGAGCGGCTCGCCGCCGTTCTGCGTGGACACTACGGCTACTATGGCAGACCGCACAACTATCCGGCGCTCAACGGCTTCTACCGGGAAGTGCGTCGGACCTGGCTGCGCTGTCTGAGACGGCGTAGTCAGAAAAGCCGGCGCATGGGTTGGTCGGAGTTCGAAAACCTGACGGCTCGCTTCCGTCTGCCCGTTCCACGCATCACTCGCACTTGGGCGCAGGTGCCGATATGACGCGGGTTACTCTCGGGAAGAGCCGGGTGCGGGAAAGCCGCCCGCCCGGATCTGTGAGGACGAAAGCCGAATGGCTGAGCTACTCGACCACGACCATGACGCGCTGCACTGCTGCAATATAATCCTCACGGCTGAAGTTCGAATGCCATGCGCCCACGTAGCCGGGGGAGGAATCCGGCGGTGTCTTTGGGCTGGCAAGTAGTGCTGCAACCTTTTTGGCTCGACGGCGTGCACGCTCGCCGCGACGTACGGGATCCTGCTCCGGCCATCCGGTCGAAACGATCCAGCATCTATCGTCGCGATGGTCGTAGCTTAATACCACGTCATAGAAGTGCAGGATGGCTTGGAGTAAGGCTGTCGGGGATTGCCGGCGCCGGCAATTGCTCCGGTGTCCTGTTCAAATTGTAAGCAAGGAAACCGGCCGCACCTTCCTGGAACGGCGGGAGATCGGGGCGATGCGCTTGCGGATACTCGGCGAGAAGGGTTTGAAGAGCTTCCCACGAGTGGCCCTCAAGAGGCTCTCCGTTACAATTCGCCTGTCCATCCACTACCCTAAAGGTGCTGAATGGGTCGGACGTCAAATATGATAGCGCCCGAGCAAGTCATGCCTTGCTGCGCTATCGAGAAATTTGAGGTGCGCGCGATTCGCGAGACATCGCATCGCTGTGACAGGCTCAATCCACTGTACCTCGCGGACGTACATCGGGCCTTCAGTCGCCAACGGTTCGCATGCTGCGAGACGCTCCCGATTGCGATCCCAATCCCACCGAGAGCGATGCTCGTCCTGGACCGAAGCTATTGAGACAAATTATCAGACTAGCCCCCGCCAATGGGCCCGCCGCGCCGACCAACCGCGTTTATCGCTGCCGTTGAGCCCAAACGCGTATCCGTTGATACATTGTAGTCGGCTGCGAGCCGCAGCTCCCGGAGTGGTCGTACCCGGCTGATCGGTTCCTGGTAAAGATTATACGCCTTGTAAGCTGCGAGCTCCATCTCGCTGTCGAACTCACCGTAGACCACGACGTCGATATCGTTGCCGAGCTGGTCGGTCTTGCGATTGCGAGCAACTTCGAGCCGGCGTGCATAACTATCTTGGGATCGAGCTCGTTGCAACACCATCGCGGCATGCCGCGTGGCGATCGCAGCATTGGCGTCGCTGTTGGAGCGTCTGCCCCGTGCGCTGGCGGTCGAGGCCGAGCGCGCGCTCCCGCCCCGGGACCTGAGCCGGCCCTCAGCCGTCATCGGAAGTGGTCGCCTCGATCGACAAAGTGAAACGCGTCTTAGGCCCAGTCCATCATGAGATGAGTCTTGAAGCCTTGATGTTGGATTGGCGTAGAGGAAGTGCCGCGTGAACTCCTCATTCGTCCATGCTTCTAGCGGCAATCATAAACACGAAGTCCGGCTCCCCGGTGAGGTAATAGCGGATCACGATCTCAGGTGCCAGCCCAAGTGCCGTCATCACTGCTCTTGTCCACGTCAGCGTCCCCTCCGCGTGACCGCGGCTGAGAATGACGAAGTCCATCGGCATAGGCAATGACATACGCAAACTGCGGCTTTTTTATCCGGCAATAGGCAAAGGTAGCCGCGGCGGTGAACGTCCCCGTGGCAATGTCGAGCTTGCCCCTGGTAACGAGTTCGGCCGCCACCCGGCTCGCCGTCGTGACCGCTGGCTCGACCGCCTGTAGCAAAGGCGACCGCTTCCAAAGGTGGAGTAGGTACGCTCTTAACCAAACTAGTTAGCTGGCACAGAAGCGAGGCTGGGCCAGACGTCCTATCTCCAGCGACCATGCCTCGAGACGAACTCTGTCAAAGGGGACCGGAAGAGTGGTGGCAAAGGCCGTAAGCGCAGTACGCTCCAGGGGGGTGTCGCGAGTTCGCTGCTTTCCGCAATCTACATGAACCGATTCCTGAAGCATTGGCGTCTGAGTGGACGCGGTCGCTCAACGAGGCGAAGACCTTGGCGAAAGATGCTCGGCAAGAAAGCTTCGATTTTCTTGGCTACACGCTGGGACCCCGCCATTTTCCTGAAGGTGGTCGTTGGTATCTTGGCGCGGCTCCATCCAGGAAGAGTGTGCAGCGGATCAAAACTAAAGTCAGCAACTTGCAGACGCCGGGCAACAAGGGCGCCTAGCCTGAAGTGCAAATCCGACTGAACCGCCTCCTACGCGGTTGGTCGGCGTACTTCTCGTATGGCGGTCTCGCATCGTCGTACCAGACGATTGACGATCACGTCTATGATCGGGTGTGCGCAACTTCCTATGCAATCTACATAAATGCCGGGGCGCGGCACAAAACGGTTTCCTCGCGAGGCTGTCAACGAGGAATTGGGGGTGCTGCGCCTCCGTCGCGGGCGCGAAATGTCGCCGCGTACCTCATGATGAAGTCAATCGGAAAGCCGGATGCAGCAACCGGTTTGATGAGCGGGGAAGGGAAACGGGGCGATGCCGCACGGCCCAAGCAACCGCGGCTCTCGACTCTACTCGGCCCCTACCATCGCGCACCAGCGTCATCAAGCCCATCGTTGTCTTGCGGAAGTCGACCAGCGTGCTGGTCACGTAAACCTGAACACCCGCCGGAATCATGCCTTCCGAACCGCCCGGACGTCCCTTCAAAAGTGAGAGATCGCTCCCCCGCCGATCCGAGAGTCACGATGGAGAGGCCCATTACTACACTGAGGGCGTCGCAAAAAATTCAGCGACCGTCGTTGCCTGCAGGCGCTGACCGCTTGCTCGCATTTAACGGCGGTTCGCGCGTTCGGCAGAGGTTCGAGCCGCTCAGACGACAGAGTGTTGCACGGGTAGACCAAGGGACAGCGGGCGCCCTCGCCAGAAGTGACGCCGGGCGGGGTCTAGTACCCACTTTTCTTGGATCGTGAGTCGTGACTCAAGATATGGATGATCCCCAAAGCAAGAGAAGTCCACCCTTCGAGGAAAGATCGCAAGGTGCTTGAGGCGTGTTGTCGCTCGCCGGTGACGTTGCAGCGCGATTTGAAGCGGGCGCGGATAGTTCTGTTGGCGGCGGACGGGCGCAGCACCCGGTCGATCGCCAGAGTGTTCGAAGATGGCTCTATCGGGGAGATCGTTCGCAACGGGAAGTAGGTACTGGAAGGCCAGGTCCAAGGTGTGTCACCGATCGTCGTTTCATCGTGCGAGGACATCATCCAGAGTGTCAAAGAGCAATGGCGCGTGTGGCGGGATGTCATTAGCTCAAAGTCGATCAACTCCGTGAACTCGACGGGCGCGCATTAACCGGTCGGACGCGTGAGTTCTTACTGTTTGCGAGCAACGATCGAGTACCTTGCGATTATCGCTACGCCACCTACAACGGCCGGGTCAACTACCAACTCTAACAATTGATCTCGAGTAGCGAAGCATGTCACCTCATCATGAGCGTCGGGCCAGCCGTCAAAACGTCACAAGGAGTTCGGCATGCATAGTCAACCACAACGTGCTTTGCCAATGCCCTCGTTGGATACGAACCGGCTTGTCCTGAGTAGGCCCGGATCGAACACAGAAAGAGACAGGCGATCGTTTCCAGAAACCCTCGGATATCGATGGATTTCAAAGGTCATCTGGCACTCTTCCCGATTGCCGGGGCTGACCGGCGTCCATCGCGGTAAATTGGCCGGGCGATTGGGAAAGCTAGTAGCTTGGTGGTCGTGACAAGAGAATTGGTTCGAAAGAGCAGGCGAACCAATACGTGTGAGATTTGATTATCCTTGGAACGTTTCGGTCGGAGCAGCCCCTCAACACTGGCTTCGCACCAAATGAACGCAGCAGGCGAGGATAGTCCAATTCAAAGGAAGACATGGCATGCAACGTAATGATGAAATGAAGCTTGGACTATTCCTCATTCAGGCAGGATATAACGAAGGTGCGTGGCGCGATCCGAGCGTGCCAGCGAATGGCGGAGTTGATATCGACCACTATGCCCATCTTGCAGCACTTGCGCAAGGTGCGGCATTTCACTTCGTATTTCTCGCGGATAGCCCAAGCGTGGCAGAACAAGATCACGCAAACATAGCACGTGTAAGCCGAAACGATGGGTTCGAGCCAATCACGCTGTTGTCGGCGCTTTCATCGAGAACACCAGACATCGGGCTTGTCGCGACAGCGACGACGACATACAACGAGCCCTATCATCTTGCGCGTATGTTCGCATCACTTGACCATCTATCGCGCGGACGAGCGGGCTGGAACATCGTCACCTCGGGATTTAAGTTCGAAGCCCCGAATTTCGGCGAAAATGAACTTCCAGATCATCGCACGCGATATGCTCGAGCGAGAGAATTCGTACACGTTGTCGAAGGTCTTTGGGACACGTGGGAGGACGACGCTTTCATTCGCAACAAGCAAAGTGGCATTTACGCCGACACCGCGAAGCTGCATTTGATTAACCACCGAGGGAATTACTTATCCGTCCGAGGCCCCCTGAATATCGCGAGGCCACCTCAAGGCTATCCCGTGTTGGTTCAGGCTGGAGCATCAGATGTCGGAGTACGGTTCGCTGCAGAATTCGGCGAGGTAGTGTTCACCGCCGAACCTTCTTTAGAGAACGGTAAACGATACTACTCGGCTCTCAAAGAGCAGGCGCGCGCACTTGGGCGGGAGGACAATCAGGTGCTAGTCATGCCGGGCCTTGTCCCGATTGTTGGGAAGACTAGGCAAGAGGCATCTGAGAAGCTTCAAAGACTACAATCCTATACGACCATGGACGCTCAAATTGGGGTGGCCGATCGTTTCCTTGGGTTCGTCACCGACCTGCGTTCGCTGAATCTTGACTCATTGGTTCCCGAGACTCTACCGCAGACGAATTTCATGCAGAGCCGTCAAGAGGTGCTGCTCAATCTGGCCGCTCGCCATCAGTTCACCTGGAGACAATTGATCCGGCTGGTGGCGGACAGCCGTGGCCATCTGATGGTCGTTGGTACACCGGACGAAATTGCCGACGCTATGGTGAATACATTTGATCAACGTGCGGCTGACGGATTCAACGTATTGCCGGCGACCGTTCCCGGCGGACTCCACGACTTTGTCGAGCTCGTCGTTCCAGAATTGCGTCGACGCGGCAAATTCAGATCTAGATACTCCGGACAAACATTAAGAGAGAACCTCGGCCTCAAGCGGCCATTCAATCAGTTCAGACGAGGGTGATCTTCCCCCACGCGCTTAGCTCAGTTTGAAGTTCGTTCTGGCCCACGGCAAGGACCGGAGCATGAAGCGCCGCCGCTTTTCGGAAGAGCAGATCTTCGGGATTTTCAAGGAGCATGAGGCCGGTGTGTCGGTCGCCGATCTGTGCCGCAAGCATGGCGTCAGCGATGCCAGCATCAGGACCAAGTTCGGTGGAATGGAGGTCTCGGAGGCCAAGCGGCTGGAGCGGGGGCTAACAGCATCTCTCTTGGTCGAAAAGCCTGGCTCCTCTGCGGCTCCGATCGCGCGGACGGCGCGCCGGCGTCGCGGCCGCTACGTGCGGCCAGTCCGACCCCAGAGCACCCGTGCCTCCCCGAGTTCTTCCAGCAGCCTGCCGGCTGCTGCCTTGGCCCAACCATCTGGGGTGCGTCCGATCCCCGACAGCTTCACCCAAGCTTCGGCGCCTTTAGCGAGCGCCAGAAGCCCGTCCGAGTGCGGACGGGCGCTGTCCGCAAGTCCGAAGCCTCGGAACACACCAGGCAGTGGCCGTCGGCCAGGAGCAGCTCTGCGAGGCGCTCACGTCCTTCAACGCCGCCGGACACCTACAGGTGGAGGCCCAGCTGAAGGAAGCGACTCGGCTAGCGGATCGGGATCCTCCAGGTAGGGCCCATCTCGAATCCATGTTAGCCGCGGGAAAACCTATACGCGATCGTCAAAATCATTCCGACTTTCGAAGGAGATTTTAACCACAGCCCATATCGCTCGGAGCGCGATCAGCACGTTGTGAACGGAAACCCCCGCATCCTGTCTGGTCATTTTAAATCAACGCGGGAACGTATCGCGGCTGCGAAAGGGCCTGTTCTTGTCCTGCATGATACGACCGAATTCACCTATCAAAGAGAGCGCCCGGATCTGATCGGGATGATTAAGCGTATCCCCAAAAGCAACTCTCGAAGATTGGACGGAAAACCCCAAACGTACACGACATGCGGAATATTGATGCATTCGAGCCTTGCGGTGACCCTCGAGGGGCTTCCACTGGGGCTCAGCGCCGTGAAGTTCTGGACCAGAAAGAAATTCAGAGGGGTCGCTGCGCTCAGGCGCGAGGTCAACCTGACACGGATCCCCATTGAAACCAAGGAGAGCATTCGGTGGCTGGAGAACCTCAAGCAATCCACGGAGCTTTTCGAGGAGCCATCGCAGTGCATCCATATCGGTGATCGTGAGGCCGATATTTATGAATTGTTTTGCGCCGCCCAAGAGGTTGGAACGCATTTCTTGGTAAGGACCTGTGTCAATCGCCTGGCAGGCGATGGCGACCATACCGTTGCAACGATAATGGACGAGGTCGTGGTCAAAGGTCTCCATCGGATCGAAGTCCAGGATAGCAAGGGCAATCCAGACCAGGCTGTTCTTGAAATCCGGTATCGTAAAATCCGTATTCTGCCACCGATAGGCAAGCAGTCGCGGTATCCAGCTTTGACTTTGACAGTGATCCACGCTGACGAAAGAGGAGCGCCAAAGAACAGAAAGAAGATTGAATGGAAACTCCTGACCGATCTTCCGGTGCAATCGCGCGGGGATGCGATCGAGAAACTCGAATGGTATTCCCTGCGATGGAAGATCGAGGTCTTCCACAAGATACTCAAATCCGGATGCAGGGCAGAGGACTCGCAACTGCGGACTGCTCAGCGATTGACGAATCTGATCTCGGTGTTCTGCATTGTGAGCTGGCGCATTTTTTGGATGACGATGCTCAATCGTGCAGCGCCAAATGCCTCACCGGAATTTGTGCTGACCAAAGCTGAAATCCAATTGCTTGATCGGCTCGTCAAAGACAAGAAGCCAGTCAGCACACAACGAAAGACATTGTCGCAGTATCTCATCAAGATCGCCAGGCTCGGCGGCTATCTCGCCCGCGCCAACGATCCGCCACCAGGGAATCTGATCATGTGGCGCGGATTATCGCGATTCATCGATATCGCAACGGGAGCGACACTCTGACTCAGAAATGTGGGTAATCGTAAGCCGACGAAGGCCGCCTTGCGCGGTGTGATGGAGATTGAAGACATAGGCGTATGACTGGACACGCCACTATCCCGCAGAAGTAGCGCTCCGATGCCATCTATGTTGTTGATCGGTCGAAGGCCCACCAGTCTTGTAATACCGGATGGCGGCGCGCGGAACGTTGTCCTGGCCAATCCACCCCAAGAAAGCGACGAAGCTCAACTGCATATGCGTCACGTGCCGGCGGATTCGGTTCGGATGCGGGGCTTTATGAAAATCGACTGAAGCGATCTTTTCGAAGTCTTTGTGCCACGAGCCAGATGTCGATTTCAACGTAAACAGCCCTGATGCTGCCAGCGCACACGTTCCTGCTCCTTCAACAGATCCAGTGAAATTCTTGCGACATTCTTACGACATATGTGCGTTGTCCGATCCCCGTTGAGACGCTCCAGCATGTTGGTCAACTTCATGAGCCTGTGATCGCCGGCGGTGGTCGATGGCGCATCGCCAGCGCCGTTTCCTCCTGAATAAGCCTTCCGGTCTCGTCCACCGAGCTTAAGACCTCGGCGAAGCATCGAGGCCGACGTCGATCATGACTTTACTCCTTTGGATGGAATCGGTCCATGATCGTCAGCTAAAGGCGGCTACTCGGCAAATAGGTCAGGCGATCGGGGACCGAATACCGCATCTCTTCCGTGAACCGGATCGGCGACCATGTCCATCCCACTTCGAGGTGATAGACTCTACCAATTGTGGGAGGAGATTGCGGGTCTCAGGTTAGCTATAGCTCCTTGAGGCCGACATCCATCGGAATGGGTGACGTCTACGAGGGCGGCAGAAAGGAGCCTATGCCAAAAGATAACCACTTTGTCCAGGGAAGGACGTTGTCAGTCTTGCCGGATCGGACCTTGCTGACTCTGTCCAGCGTAACCACAGCAATCCTTTTCGCTTGGCTGCTATACTACAGCAGTTACGGTCTCGATCTCACCGACGAAGGTTTCTACCTCAACTCCATCGCGAACCCATTCGCCTACGCAATCAATAGCCCGCCGTCACTTTTCGGCTTCGTCTATCACTGGCCATATCAGTGGGTTGGTGGCGACATCGCAAT
Organism: Bradyrhizobium sp. B120; assembly: GCF_049075665.1. Classification (NCBI taxonomy): domain Bacteria; kingdom Pseudomonadati; phylum Pseudomonadota; class Alphaproteobacteria; order Hyphomicrobiales; family Nitrobacteraceae; genus Bradyrhizobium; species Bradyrhizobium sp. B120. Next base: position 2,044,101 of record NZ_CP185242.1, read on the forward strand.
GCTTCGCATGGCGAACGTCACGCTCACCATGGCGCTGGGCTGGATTCTCAGCTTCCTTGTGATCCGACGCCTCTGGACAGTGGGCTGGCCGCATGCGGCGGTGCTGTCGGCAGGGATCGCCAGCCTGTCATTAGGCGCCTTTCAATCCTGGTTCCTCAGCGCGCTGCTCACCCCCATGCCGCGCGGCAATCTGGATGGAAGCTTCCCAGCCAGATTGTCGCGCTATACCCCCAACTACAACACACTGAACTTTCAATCGCTCTCGATGGTGATGATCGGCTTGTTGCTGGCCGACCGACTAGGGCACATCCGCCAGGTCCTGGGATGGATCCTGGTCGGCATTGGCGGCTGGTGCTGCTTCATGGCCAGGCCAACCACCGCTGCGGCCATTGCCCTCGTCGTTGTGCTCCATGTCGTCGTTTTGCGCCGAAAGTCGTTGCTGCCCGTGCTTGGCGCGGTGCTGGTCGCTCTCGCTCTACTGATCGTTACCGCCTACTTGGTCGACGGCGGCATCACGGGGCTGGTCACCCGTATGGTCAACAGCGCTGAGATGGAAATCCTGCTGGGGGCCGGGCCCGAGGTGTCTCGCATGTTTCGGATCGATTGGCTCGCCACCGATCATTCCCAGCTCGCTATCACTTTGTTAGTGGCGATAGCGTTTCTGCTCAACATTCTCACGGGCTCTAAGCATAAGTTCCTCCCATCGCTGGCTCTCGCTGCGGTGTTGATCGTAACAATAGCGATTGCGCTGCTAGGGATCCATCCGATCACCATCAAGCCCTCGACCCTGTTCCTGGTGCCGGCCTTCACATGCCTTGGTGCGATGTTTTATCGTGGGGGACTAGGGTCTGTACCTAAATAGCGACACGTGATTCTCTTGCCTACGTGTTGATTCGGGGGCGAGAGAATGCGCGATGGTTTGTTTTGGCTGAACGACAGGCAATGGGCGCGTATCGAACCGCATCTGCCGAGGGGACTGACGGGGCCGGATCGGGACGACGACCGACGCATCGTCAGCGGCATCATTCACATGTTGCAATCGGGTGCACGATGGCGTGATTGTCCACGTGAATACGGCCCTTACACGACGATCTACAATCGCTTCAATCGCTGGGCCAAGCGAGGACGATGGTGCGCAATCTTCGAAGCGCTGGCCAAACCTGGCGAAGACGGCGTCGTACTGTCGCTCGACTCGACCTCGATTAAAGCTCACCGGTGTGCCTCCGGCGGAAAAGGGGGGAGCACAATCAAGCAATCGGCCGCTCGCGCGGAGGCCGCACGACAAAAATCCATGCGCTGAGCGATCCGCTCTGCCGGCCGGTCGTCCTGCATCTGACTCCAGGCCAGTATGCCGATATCGCTGCGGCTCCCGATGTCCTGGCGCTCGCGCCACCCATGAGCGTGCTCCTCGCCGACAAAGGGTATGATGGCGACAAGCTTCGCGGCGAAATCATTCGTCGCGGCGCCAAGCCCGTAATCCCCAATAAATCTAACCGTGTCGTCATCCATCGCTTCAACAAACGCGCCTACAAAGGACGAAATGTCATCGAACGCTGCTTTTGCAGGCTCAAGGACTTCCGGCGCATCGCCACGCGATATGACAAGCTCGGCCGTAATTTTTTGGCCGCTGTTCATCTCGCCGCTCTCGTCGCATATTGGCTCAATTGAGTCTCAACCCTAGTTCTGCGCACCCAGGGTCCCACCGGCATCGCTTTAGCGCTAAACTTTTTGATCCTGCCGCACCTGTCCGCGCTGGGTACCAATGGCAATTACTGGAGCGTCGGTTCGAGCGCCGGCTTGTTCTGGATGCTCGCGGCCGTTGCCTTCCTGAGCCCTCTTGCACAACAGGAACGTAGCGTCGCCACCCTGCTGCCCCTGACGGTCTTGGCACAGTTGCTCACTGCATCAGTAGTCAATACTGGCTTCCTCCAGCCGTTGCGTCAGGTCAAAGATCTGCGCGCTTATACCGCCGTCACACTCCTGCCGGGCGGTGGAAAATTGGTGCTCTCGCAACCCCTCCACGACTATCTGGCCACGGGCAGAGCACAAGCTCGTGCGGCCGGTCTTGAAGTCGGTACCCCGGTGCTCGATCTTTCTGGCCGTTCGCCGGGCCTGCTGTATGTGCTCGAGACGCGACCGCTCGGTATACCATATCTGATCGGGAGTTACCCCGGTCGGTACGAATATCCCGGCAGTAGCGCAGTCGCGGTAAAGACACTCGGACTTGAGAACTGCGCCGATCTGGCCCAATCGTGGGTACTGATCGAGCCGGAGGGCCCGAGACATCTTGACCAAGCCAGTGTCATGGCCTCCTTTGGAGCCGGGCAGGCGGACTATGTCGCCGCCGCTACATTCGAAACCCCCGTCAATCACGGGGATCTTCCGAATGCCAGGCAGTTTTTGTTCAAGCCCGTACGCCCCGCCGCGCTGGCGGAGGTATCCTGCCGTGAAGCCAGGCGACAACGGCCGGATGGCCAGAAATGGAACCAATAGTGAAAGCTGTGATCCTCGCGGGTGGCCTTCCCGAGTCTCCAAGGAAACCCCTTCGTTCATGCCCATTATCGAGATCGGCGGCAAGCCGATTCTGTCCAACATCCTCAATCTACTCGCACTATGGCATCAACGATTTAGTCATCTGCTGTGGCCATAAGGGCTATCTGACCAAAGAAATACATCGCCAACTACTTCCTTCACATGTTTGAATGTCACCTTCGACATGACAAATAACCGCATGGAGGTTCACCAGCACCATGCCGAACCTTGGAACGGGACGCTGGTCGATACTGGCGAGAAGACCATGACTGGTGGTCGGCTCAAGCGAGTCGCCAAATATCTGACCGATGACGACGCCTTCTGTTTGACCTATAGTGATGGTGTGGGAGACATCGATATAACCGCATTGATCGCCTTCCACCGTCGCCAAGGTACGCTCGCCACCCTAACTGCTACTTATCCGGCTGGCCGTTTCGGCTCCCTCGAAATTCGCGCTGATCACCGTGTCCACCATCAAGGAAAAACCCAGGGGGCGGGGAGATGATTAAATGGTGGCTTCTTTGTGCTCTCGCCGAACGTAATTGACCTGCTAGTAAATGACACCACTATTTGTCTATTTGTGAGCGGGAGCTGCTCACGGCCTTGGCTGAGCAGGAATAGCTTTCCACCTACCAGCACCACGGCTTCTGGCAATCCATGGATTCTCTGCGCGACAAGACGTTCCTCGACGCGTTCTGGGTTAACACCGAGGCTCCTCGGAAGGTGTGGTAGAAATGAGCGCCTGCTGGGCAGGCAAGCGCATCTTTCTCACAGGGCACAGGGGGCTTCACGGGCTCGTGGCTCGCGCTGTGGCTGCGACCTCTCGGCGCGCGGGTGGCCGGCTACGCGCTCGCCACCACCCGCAATGCCCAGCCTCTTCGGAATCGCCCGCGTTGGGGCTGGCTTGGAGTCGATTCTTGGCGACGTGACCAACTACGATCACTTGGTCGGCGCGCTTCGTAGCGATGCGCCCGATATCGTGATCCACACGGCTGAACAACCGTTGCTGCGCTATTCCTATGCCAGACCCTGTGAGACCCATCGTACCAATGTCATGGGAGTGGTGCACTTGTTGCAGGCCGTTCGCCATGTGAACTAAGTCCGCGCCGTGCTCAACATCACCTCCGACAAGTGCTATGAGAACCGTGAATAGATCTGGGGCCATCGTGAAAACGATCAACTCGGCGGACGTGATTCCGATAGCACCAGCAAGGCCTGTGCCGAACTTGTAGCCTCGGCCTTCCGTGCTTCTTTTTTCAGCTCAGCAGCCATGTGGGCCGTACGGTGGCGCTGGCCACAGCCCGTGCCGGCAATGTGATCGGCGGTGGCGACTGGGCCCAGGATCGATTGATCCCCGATATCCTGCGCGCGATTGCAGCGGGGAAGTTGTAGAAATCCGCCCACCGATCGCAATTCGTCCGTGGCAACATGTTCTCGAACCCCATTCGGGATATCTTACATTAGCTGAGCGCCTGTTCACCGATAGTTTGGCCTTTGCTGATGCCTGGAATTTCGGCCAGCCGAAGCCCACTCGGTGGCCTGGATTGCCGATCGTGTGTATGAGCGACTTTGCCGCTTGAGCAAACCCGGCGTTTCAGTCTCCGCTGGTGCGCCGGTGACTTTGGCGATGCCAGCGCGGGGGTCTCCATCAACATCGGAATGGACATTCTTGCGAGTGGGACTGCTCTCCGCGACTGTCCTATCCAATCTGGCGGTCTAGAAATTCTGGTTAATCCTCTCATCTGTATATTCATGGGGTGATCGAACTGAGAACTACCAGAAAATGCACATAAATGACGTTGGGCGCGGAATCCATAAGACCACAGGTGTGGTTTCCGGCCGTCGCTGCCTGGCCTGTGATGCGATCGAACCAGTGGCGGACGATGAACCGATTTGGCCGCTCGCCTGGCGTTGCCCCCGATGTGCGCATGTCGTTCCACAAGCGGAGGGAATTCCGATGTTCGCGCCTGAGCTTGCGAATACCGCCAGCGGATTTGATCCCGATGCGTTCGACGCGTTCGCCAAAATCGAGGCCGGGCATTTCTGGTTTGTCGCCCGCAACCGCTTGATCGTCGGTTTGGTGGATCGATTTTTTCCGCGAGCGCGTTCGTTCATGGAAATAGGCTGTGGGACTGGCTTCGTGCTGCGGGCGATTGCAGGATCCCGGAAGTGGGATCGCCTAGTCGGGTCCGAATTACATCCTGCAGGGCTTGAGCATGCGAGGAAACGTCTGCCATCGCAGGTGGAATTTGTCCAAATGGATGCACGGGATCTTCCAGCCGAAGGTATCTTCGATCTCACCGGCGTATTCGACGTGGTGGAGCACATTGCGGACGATGAGCTGGTTCTGAAGGGTCTGCGAGCCGCCACCAAAAGCGGAGGCGGAACGATCATAACCGTGCCGCAGCATCCGTGGCTATGGAGCCGCGCGGACGAAATCGTACATCATCAGCGCCGTTATCGCCGAGGCGAGCTAGAGGCGAAGCTGCGTAGCAACGGCTTCGAAGTTCTGTTTTCATCGTCTTTCACTTCACTGCTGTTTCCGCTGATGATGGCTAGCCGCCTGAAGCCCAGAAAAACGAGCGCGGTTGAAGACGTTTACGAGTTCAGGTTAAACCCTACCATCAACGGGCTATTTCGCGGCATACTCGAAGCGGAGGTTCGGATGGCGCTCGCGGGCGTCCGCTGGCCCGCAGGGGGCAGTCGGGTTGTGGTTGGATGCGCAGTTTAAATTCGCCGCGGCTTGTGCCACGTCGGGTAAGTGCGATCAGAGATTGTAAAGAAGAGGGCAGATGATTTTGATGCGAGGCAGGAGCGGGTGCCGGGACGGTAGCTTCATTTGGGACTAGTTGTCGTGCTTTCGTTCTCTCCCGCTGCCGGCCCAGCCCAGTCCCTCCGGCAGGGCGTGCCCGCCTGTCCTGGGCAAACGCGGTGGCGATGAAGGCGGAGACCACGCGCCGCCCGCTCTTGCCGGCATGCGCCAGCGCGTTGCGCATGAAGTGCACGCGGCAACGCTGCCAGGTGGCGTTGAGCACCTTGCTGACGGTGGCCTTGATGCCCTCGTGGGCGTCGGACACGACCAGCTTGACGCCGCGCAGGCCGCGCCGCGCGAGCTTGCGCAGGAACGCGGTCCAGAACGTCTCGGCCATGCGGCGCGGCTCCAGGAAGCCCGGGAAGTAGGAGCCTTTGCGCAGCTTGGGGATGCGCAGTTCGACGGTGCCGGCGCGGGTCTCCCAGACCCGGTCGCGGTAGCCGTTGCGCTGGGCCAGACGCTCGGGATTCTTCTCGCCGTAGGCCGCCCCGGTCTGGCCTTCGACCTCTAGCTCCATCAGCCGCTGGGCGGCAAAGCCGATCATCTCGCGCAACAGATCGGCATCAGGGGTCTTCTCCACGAGCGTGCGGAGGTTCATCATCTCGTCGGTCATCGGTGGTTCCTCGAATCAGGTTGGTGTCAGCAACCCGACCCTACCGACGAATCATCGATGACCACCGCAAAGCCGCCCGCCCGCTACGGCGCTGTTTGGGGGCGCGCGTGCAGGCGGCTTTGCTCTACCGAGCTACACCATCAGTTGGGACACGACCGTAATTTACGAGTCCGGCCGGCTACCATGGTTCCACCGCACCCCTTCATCGTCGCCCTATTCTTCCTTGGCGGTCCCGGGCTGTTGCGACCTCCCTGTCGAAGCTCAGACAATAACGAAATCAGCCAGCGCATCGATCAGGCTCGAGAGCAACAGGAAAGCGGGAACCTAAGCCGATCGAACTCCATCGTAAGCATCCCTAATGCTCTGCACTTCATTGAAATACGGCGTCACGATCGAAATGGTCTTCACTGGGGTCTGCCAAATACAAGATAGCGATTGATCGCGTAAGAGAGCAGAGCGAGAATCGGAAGGGCAACGGTTTGGCCGGCGAGCGGCGATACTGCGAGAGAAGTCAATCGGTCCAGCAGCAGGATATTGGCGAGCCAGACGGCTGCGTGGCCAGCCACAAAGGGCAGGAGTGCCGAAAGTCTTCGACTGCGAAAGACAAACCTTCCGGTAGAATGAAAACTGAACACAATCCCGCAGATAGTCGCGAGCGTTATGGCAAGCTGATGAGACCCGAGAAGCAGGTACAGAAGCGCAAACAAAGCATAGCCGAAGGCCGTGTTAGCGGCACCGACCAGTACAAATTTGACGAAAGTGACCGGTGTGCGCTCGCCCCTGTAGCCCTGGGCGCCACCGGCCCGAATGTCACTTACCATAGATGTCGCCTCGCGCGGACCGCACCCGTCTCAGGACAGGCAATGCGATTTCAAGGGAGTGACGCTGGGGTGACACGAGATCGAAACGGGCTTTCGCGAAGCAACATCGCTTGGAGCCCGTGAGGTTGTTGGTGGTCCATGCAAACTGGATTTGAACGCCGAAGCGCGGGAAGCTCAAGGAGTTCATGCTTGCTGACAAACCTCTTGGTGTAGCGGTCGACCGCGCACATTGCGCGCCTGCCGGCGCCAACAGTCGATGACGGCGTTCCACTGAAGTGCTCCAGCATAGTCGCGCATCATCGGACTGGGTGAGATAACATAGATTCACGGCACCAAGATGTTGCTGACTCCCCCCTCTCCGCGCCATTCGTGAAAGTCGCGGTCGTTCCTCACAGTTCGAGCGCGCCGACCGTATACGTGATGCGGCTTTTCGGGGAAGCACGAGACCATCCTCGGCGAGTCTCCTTCAGGCGGGAATCGTTGGCCGGGAGAATTACCTGAAGCGGCGCGCCTGGTGTGATCTGATCGTAGACTCGTCCACTTACGCCAAATTCGTCACGGGCACTTGGCCAGTTTCTGTTTGGAGGCCGCAGCAAGTTCGCGGCAACCGCGACCTTGATGTTCACCGATTGTGTAGCAAGCACAAACGTCGCAGGCGAATTCATAAGGAACGATCGGGTAAGCTTCATCGCAAAATGCTGGCACTAACCTTGGCCCTGCGCTTTCTCTTTCGCATTCCATCAGTCGGCATGCCACTCGCGGAATTTATAGACGCCTCTGAGAGACCCAAATCGTTTATTGGGCGTGTCATGTGCAGCTCCGTCTTTCGATACCTGATAAGCGGCTTTCCGTTACATGCTAGCCTCGGATTCTCGCCACCTATGACTGTCTCGAGCCATCATTTCTTGGGTCGCCACAACTGACAAGTTGCGAGGCTTAGTCCAGAACCGATAGTCGATCTCAATAGTAAAGAATACAGCAAACGGGATAAGAAATCCCCCTACCACTTCTGGACGGAAGCACAAGATCGCTCCCGATGATTTGCTCTTCCGAAAAGCGGCTGCGCTTCATGCCCTGGTGCTTGTTTGGGCCGGAGCAGACTTCAACTTGGAATCCGTGGACAAGGGACAATGGTCCCGGCTGCGCCAACGCCTCTCGATTTTTGTCTGGTTCCTGACAGGGCCGCATAAAACCTGTGAGATTCAAGCCATTTGTAAGCGCTCGGCCGGGGCCCTATTGAGGCTGGCTTGACGCTTTGCGGAAGCGCCACGGCATGAGGTCGCCGATTCTGCTATGGGGATGGCCGTCGATGATCGCCTCAAGGGTTTCGGCGATGTAGGCTACCGGGTTGACGTCATTGAGCTTGCAGGTGGCGATGATCGACGCGAGCAAGGCCCAGTTTTCTGCCCCGATTTCATGTCCTGCGAAGAGAGCGTTTTTCCTGGTCAGGCAGATTGGCCGGATCGCGTTCTCGACCGGGTTGGTGTCGAGCTCGAGACGCCCGTCTTCGAGGAAGCGGGTCAGCCCCTGCCAATGATTCAGTGCATAGCGGATGACCTCTGCGAGTGTCGAACCGCTGGAGATCATCGACAGCTGTTTCTCGAACCACGACTTTAACGCGGCTACCATGGGCAGCGAGTGCTCCTTGCGCGCGGCCAGCCGGATGTCCGGCGATGAGCGATGGCGTAAAGCTGCGCGATGTGCCGAACGGCAGCTTCGGCGATCGGCGACTTGCTGTTGCGTACCAATTTGACGAAGCGCCGGCGCAAATGGCTCCAGCAATGCACGAGCGTCCATGGCCCTTGCGGTCGAACGACTTCGTTCAACCGGTCATACCCGTCATAGGCGTCGCATTGCAGGTAGTGTCCGCCAAAGCCGTTCAGGAACTGCTCAGCAAAGGCACCGCTGCGACCGGGGGCATATCGGAACAGCACGATCGGCGGACTTGGACCACTGTGGCCGCGGTCGTCTGAGGCGATCGCCCAGAAGTAGCCTTTCTTCGTTTGGCCGCGCCCCGGATCGAGTACTGGCGCCTTGGTCTCGTCCATGAACAGCCGATCCGCCATGGCCAAGTGGTGGCGCATGTGGTCCGCGATGGGCTGAAGATGGAAGCAGGCGCGGCCCGACCAGTTGCCCAGTGTCGCCCGATCAAGCCGGATGCCCTGGCGCGCATAGATCTCGGCCTGACGGTAAAAAGGCGTATGGTCGCCAAATTTGGAGACGATCACGTGCGCGATGGCCGCTTCGGTCGGCAGCCCGCCGGGCACCACGTGCTCCGGTGCATGCGCCTGCACAACGGGGCCCGAGCAGCGGCGACAGATGTATTTCGGACGGCGTGTGACCAGCACACGCCATTGTGCCGGTATCACGTCAAGGCGCTGGCTGACGTCCCCGCCGATCTTCGTCATGGCGCCGCAACCGCACGGGCAGAGCGTGCTCGCAGGCTCGATAATCCGCTCCACCCGCGGCAAATGGGCAGGCAAGCAGCCGCGATTGCGATGAGAACCATGATCTGGCGCGTTCCGCGATCGACCCTGGATCACCGCCTCGGCTCTCTCCTGCGCAGCATCCAGGATGCCTTGCGCGATCTCCACGTCTTCGAGCGGCAAATGATACTGATCTGGTCGCAGCTTCTCGGATTTCGCGCCGAACCTGTCGCGTCGCAATTCGCCGAGAATGACCTCCAGCCGACGCCGCGCTTCTTCCGATGCCGCCAGTGCCCCTGATGCTCGCTCAAGGCCGCCTGCGTTTGCGCCAAAAGCGCCTTAAGGCGTTCGTTTTCGTCGCGCAGCGCCGCGATGCTCATGCGCTATTTCGAACACAGCGCCGCCGCGCGGGCCACGTTCAAAATAGCTGCCGAGTCATTCTGCCGCAGTTATCCCGCCGTCTGCGGGCGCCGAGCTTCTTCCGGGCGGACCAATCTCCAATCCAGCCCCTCGAACAAGGCCGCGAACATCGCCGGCGACATCCGCATCACGCCGTTCGCGATCGTTGGCCAAACAAACTTGCAACCTTCGAGGCGCTTGTGCACCAACACCAGGCCCGTTCGATCCCAGACCAAAATCTTGATCCGGTCCGCCCAACGCCCGACATTCTGCATACAGTCTTCGAAGCGCGACAATTGCATATCCGTGGCATCCCCTTTTTGGACGAACGCTTCAAGTCGCACCGTTCCGACGCGGCAAGGATTTGAAGTGCATCTACACGGAGGAACGCCGTGGGTTTAGTCGTGAGGTACCCAACTGGATGTTCGACAAAAGCTACTGCTCCGGCATGGCGCTTGGACCGCCGCAGGTCAGTATTGAGGGGCTCAACGAACTTGCCGTTGTTCTGAAGCTTCTCGGAACGAATCAGGCGTCGAGCGCACGATCCCGTCCTTCGGTGAAGAGGGAGAAGGGACGTGCGGAGAAAAAGCCAATATCGCGAGCCGATGCAGCTGGGTCTGGATCTGGGTCACCGGATTCCCCAGAACCCGCTGAGCGCCAATCCCAAAGGTCTGGTCCAGGCGCTCGCCGATCTGTTGCTGGAAGCGGCGGGCGTCCAGACCGCTCAGATGCCGGGAGGGGACCATGAGTATCAAGATCACGCCTGATCACCTCAGCCGCACCGCCGTCGTCTATGTTCGCCAATCGACAATGTCCCAAGTCACGGGGAATCTCGAAAGCCAGCGGCGGCAATATGACTTGGCAAAGGCCGCGGAAACCACCGGATTTAAGTCGGTGACGGTCATTGACGACGATCTTGGCCGCTCAGGTTCCGGCAGCACTCAGCGGCCCGGATTTGAGCGGCTTGTGGCGATGGTGTGCTCGGGCGATGTCGGTGCCGTCTATTGCATCGAGGCATCGCGGCTGGCGCGCAATGGACGCGACTGGCATCACTTGATCGACCTATGCGCCCTCGCCGGCGCGTTGGTCATCGATCCCGACGGCGCCTATGATCCGCGGCTTGTCAACGACCGCCTGCTTCTCGGACTGAAGGGGACGATGTCGGAGTATGAGCTGAGCCTGCTTCGCCAACGTGGAATCGCCGCTCGAGACTCCAAGGCCCAGCGCGGCGAGTACCGCTTCATGCTACCACCCGGATTTTGTTGGAGTGAACTCGGCAAGATCGAAATCGATCCCGACGAACATGTGGCGGGAGTGGTTCGACTCGTCTTCACGAAGTTCCGCGAGCTCGGCAGCGCCCGGCAGGTCTTTCTTTGGCTGCGCACTGCCGACATCAAAATGCCTGTAGTCCTGAGGAATGTTCAAATCTACAAGCTCAGCTGGAAAGCGCCGGCCTATCACACGGTGATGCAGATCCTGCACAATCCGCTCTATGCTGGCGCCTATGCGTTTGGCCGAATCGCTCAGAAGACACGGATCGTGGACGGTCGCGCCCGCAAGGTCAGCGGGTTCAAGAAGCCGCGGGAGGAATGGAATGTTCTCCTGCGCGACAATCATTCCGGCTATATCAGTTGGCAGGAGTATGAAGACAATCAGGCGCTGTTGCTGGAAAACGCGCACATGAAGAAGAACTGCTCGCGGAAATCGGCGCGCGGGGGACGCGCACTTCTGACCGGCTTGATGCGGTGCGGACGTTGCGGTCGGATGATGCCTGTGGTCTATGGCCAGGCCAAGGGGAATGCCCATCGCTATCAATGCCGCGGCGATGACGCCCATGTCGGCGCAGGCTTATGTATCGGCATCGGCGGAGTACGGATCGATCGTGCGGTCGCGCTGCAAATCCTCGAGGCTGTCTCCGATCGGGCTGTTGAAGCAGCGATATTGGCGTCCGACCAGATTGAGCGCTCGAGATATGAGATCATCGCCGCCGTCGAACGGGAGCTTGAGGTCGCACGCTACGAAGCGTCTCTTGCCGCACGCCGGTACGAGCTTGTGGATCCGGCGAAGCGTCACGTTGCCCGTGAACTTGAGGCGCGCTGGAATGGCGCATTGGAGCGGGTTGCCGAGCTTGAGAGTCGGATCAAGGAGCTGCGCGCCGCATCGGCGGAAAGTCCCAAGATCGACCGTGCCTTGCTTCTGCAACTTGCGTATGATCTGCCGCGGGTGTGGAACGCACCGTCCACGGACACACGCACCAAGCAGCGGCTGGTTCACATCGTAGTCCGAGAGATTGTTTGCGATCTCGATGAGGACACCAACGAGGCCGTTCTGCTCATCCACTGGACCGGCGGCCGGCATACGGAGGTTCGTGTTGCTCGCGTTAAGACGGGCCGATATCCGGGGGATATGGCGCCCACTGCCGTCGACGCACTTCGTAAGCTCGCTGGTCATTGGCCTGATCGAGAGCTCGCCGTGTCGCTCAATCGGATGCGCTGCAAGACCGGTGACGGCGAGACCTGGACGACTGTTCGAGTGCGGGAAATGCGCGAACGCTTGGCCTTGCCGGAATACGACCCCGCGTCATCCGACGGCAAAATGATCAGCCTCGCGAAGGCTGCGGCCCACTTTGGAATTTGCGTCGGATCTGCAAAGAGCCTGGTTCTGAAGGGCATCTTGCCGGCAACACAAGCAATCAAGGGCTCGCAATGGTTGGTCCCCGTTGACACGCTGAGTTCGGAAGCAGTACGCATAGCGGTGCAGCGCGTGATCGAACGTCGACCGAAAAACTACATTGATTATCAATACGATAGGATGACCCGTCTGCCCGGAATCTGACAAAGGGATGTACAATGAAACGAGCTGTGCTCTTTTCGAACGGAACACATATAGCGCGCCGCTGAATGGGTCGGCTCCGCCATCTCGCACCAGCGCCATCAAGCCGGTCGCTCCCTTCCGGAAGTCGACCGGCGTGCTGGCCACGTAAACTTGAACACCTGCCGGGATCATGCCTGCCGAACCGCCCGGATGACCGCGGCAAGGCGCTCAGGCTCCACGTCGCTGCCGATGCCCACCGCGACATCGCCGACCACGATTTCCATCGTCTCGCCCGCCACGGCTTCAAAACGCGCGAACTTGACCGGTCGGGCTCGCTCGGAAAGCGGCGCAACCTTTCCCGAAGCCAGCGCCTTGCGTCGCCACGCAAACACCTGCGATGGATCAAGCCCGTGGGCGCGCGCGATCGCCGACACATTCGCCTCCGGCGCGAACGTTTCTCCGACGATCCGCTCCTTCTCTTCACGCGACCATGTACGGTAGCTCCGTCCCAGACTGACCGGAAGCTGCTCGGGTGTCGCCATGATAACTTCGAAGTTCTTGGTGTCAGACCTATGTTCGCTCATATGATCTCCTGGGAACAAATCACCAGAAGATTCTCTGACATTCAAACGCCACACGCTATGTGGGGTAACCTACACGCTAACCCTGCTTCGCCCATTAGCGCTGTTGGTAAGCCGGCAACATTGGTTTCGACTCGAAAGCCCTGCGCACGTAACATCTTCTTGTGCACCGCCGAAGCAGCAAATTCCTGAAAATTTAGCTGAGGCTTCTCCGAAACATCGTCACTGAGCGCATGGAACCCGGAACTCTTTCGTTCGTAACGTGCCAGGTGGCATCGGAATTTCTCATATTCGTCCGTCTTTGGCCCCTTGCTCACTTCGATCTACGCGCAAAAGAGAGCTGGCTTCCTTGTTAAATCGCCTTTGGAACGGCCATATTGTAACCGCTCATTAGGAGTTTTGCGTTGGTGACGGCATCATACACTGGCAGCTTCGTCTGCTCGCGCACTTCCCGCGTCACTAGTGGAAATGCCGCGCATTCGAATAAGATAGCCTCGATGTCGTCATGTCGCGCACGCATAAGCGAAATGGCGGAGAGCACATCTTTGGCTAACTGCGAGACTGTGTAGTTGTTCTCAGGCGCCGACATTGCACTCCACGTCTCTGAATCCTCAATGCCAGCAATTGCTATGCGATTGTGCGATGCAACCCCAGTTAGTTTCAGGAGATCAGACGTCAGCGGTCTCGAATCAAACGTCAAGATGCCGACGCGTCCTTTTATCGTCGCAATGAGATACGGTAGGAGTAGCAATGAGGACATCGAAACCGGCACCGATAGCGCCTGCGCCATAGCGTCTTGGTACTTTATCGAAAATCCGCAATTGCTCGTGATCGCAACCGCTCCGTCACGCACTAACTCTTTGGCCGTGCTTATAAACGCAGAAGCGTTTGACGGAAGCCAAGATCTGGTCTGCGGACTTGGTCCATTTGAAGGGCTTCGGGTTGTCGTTGTGCAGTTCGATGAAGGTACGGATATCGGCCTCGAGCTGCCTGACGGAGGTGTGAACACCTCGCTGGATCTGCTTTCTGGTGAGTTCAGCGAACCAGCGCTCGATCTGATTGATCCATGATGCGGAAGTCGGCATGAAGTGGACATGATAGTGCGGCCGGCGAGCGAGCCACGCTTTGATCTTGGGTGTCTTGTGGGTGGCGTAGTTGTCCATGACGATATGGACAGCGAGCCCCGCAGGGATTTGAGCGTCGATCTCTCTGAGGAACTTCAAGAACTCGACCGCCCGATGGCGCTTGTAGCATTTGCCAATGACAAAGCCGGAAGCGATATCGAGCGCGACAAACAGCGCGGTCGTACCATGCCGCACATAGCTGTGCGTGCGACGTTCCGGCACCCCAGGCATCATCGGCAAGACGGGCTGCTCGCGATCGAGTGCCTGGATCTGGCTTTTCTCATCGACGCTGAGGACAATGGTTCGGTTCGGTGGGGACAGGTAAAGCCCGACAATATCGCGCACCTTATCGACGAATAGCGGATCGCTCGACAGTTTAAATGTCTGGCTGCGGTGCGGCTGCAAGCCGAACGCCGCCCACATTCGGCGGATCGTGGTGTGAGAAAGGCCAGTTTCCGCAGCCATCGAGCGGATCGACCAGTGCGTCGCGTCGGGCGGTGTCGTACGCAATGTCCGCTCGATTACCTCAGCAACCTGATCGTCGTCGATGGTTCGAGGGCGGCCAGGGCGGGCTTCGTCAAGCAGGCCATCACAGCGATCCTTCAAGAATCGGCGGCGCCACTTGCCAACGGTGTGTTCATGGATGCCAAGTTCGGCAGCCACAGACTTGCTTGGCAGACCATCTGCACATCGCAGGATCGCGCGGCACCGCTCAGATAGCGATCGGGCTACACGATGACGACGAACTTGCCTCTCGACTAAGCACTAACGGCGCGATCGGCCGGCCTCGCACACCTGCATTCGCCATTAGCACTCTCCTCTCTAGAGATTCGAGCCATCAACTAATGCGACGAATTTGCGTTCCAGATGACTAGCGACCTCTCTTTGCGGGCCACTTCAGGAACTCAGCAGGTTCAACGTCGAGCGTGCCGGCAAGGCGACCTATGATTTTGATGCTGACGTAGTACTCGCCCTTTTCAAGCCGGCTCAAATAGCCACGGCTTATCTTGGCCTCAAACGCAAGCTCGTCTTGGGACCATCCCCTCGCATTGCGCAGACGACGCAAATTGGTGGCGAATGTCTCCCGCAAATCCATGCGGGAAAGGAAGCCGCTTGCTCAATATACTGCACCTCGATATACTTCACAAAACGTCATCTCATGCATGTTGTGAACCGAAACTGAGTCAATCTGCTGCGCATGCGTAAGATCATCCGGCGCCCACTCCTCAATTCTCGCTGATCCTGCTCCGGATAGTTCAGTGCTCACCGCCTATGCACGCAGCATCTGGTGACCTTGGCGACTTCTTGATGCGGAAGCCGCCACGCCGACGGGGCAGAGGTCGCTCGCACCGTGCTGCATGTCGAACGAGATAGCAGGCCAGTGCGCGCTCGCGAAACCTTCGTTGGCCATTTGGCGGACGCAAAATGGATGGCCAACCGAGATAACCGCGCTTTCTTCGCGGCGGCGCGATCAAATAGCAAAATTGGTCACGTGGAGTTCGAAACTGAGAACAACGTTCTCACCGGCCGACTGGACCGAGCAGCCAACTTATCGGCTCGCGACCAAGCAACGGGTTTGCCCGCCAAACCACGCGCGTCCCCCTTCTGACAGGCAACAAGCGAGCGGGCGCTTGAAAGAACAGCCAATCTGCAAATCACGTTCCGAGCGAAATGGACCACGGTCAAATCCAAACTGACCAAATCGGAGCGAGCGAAATGGAGGTATACGATGGAACCACGAACGCCAGGATATGTGCTGGTAGCCTTCAGTCGAAGTTTCTGCGGGAGACATTCGCACGAGTCGCGACAATTTATCGGTACCAAGATGCCGTGAGTACGGCTAGCATCGCCCAGATTTGTATTGGCTTTTCGGTTTGATAGGAGTTCCAGGCAGTGCCGGCCGATCCGAAGACCGCAGATTTGGCGCCCAGCGCGCCCGAGCTTACACCATACGACGAGCAGCACGCCGTTACCTATATGCGTCTCCTCGATGCCGAAGCCGATAACGCTGATTGGCGCGAAGTCGCGCGCATTGTGCTCGGTGTAGATCCAATCCTTGAGCCGGATCGTGCGCGCCGTGCTTTCGAAAGTCATCTGGCTCGCGCCAAGTGGGCAGCGCGTCACGGCTATCGTGAACTCCTGCGCCGGGGGTGGCCGAAAAGTGAAGAGTGAGGCGTTCGAAACGGAGTTGTCTTCTCTCCAATCGCAAAAGTAAGACGTTCCATCGCGCAAGTGCATCAATATTGAATAGCTGCAAGAGCACAACCAGAAATCGTCATAATTGTCGGGCTGCAGTATCCTTGCGTGTGCATGAAGAACATGTGGGGAAAATAGTATGATGTCAGGTGCCGACTGGAGATCGGAGAGCGCATACAACGATGTGAAGCGAGCAGAAACGCCCGACATCGCCTGGGAGTGGCTACGCCGCGATCGCGAGTATCAAAAAGACTTCAGGGGCCTGCTCAGGCGCAAACAATCCAGCGCGACGGATCACCTCCGACGGAAGTGGGGGCTGACGTTTCCCAGCTGATCCGCAAAAGACGTTCGACAAACAAGCTGTTTTCTGGTCGCCAGAGGTGCTGTCGACCGTGCTAACCGTCCGCACGGCGATCTTCTCGACTGCGTCCAAACCGTACGGGCTTGATTTCGCTGACCTGGAAGGCGGCGAGCTTCGTGAAGCGCCGGATGGATGGCATGCCATCGTGCCGCTCGGAGGGGCGAAGCATCGGCTTTGGCTAACAGAGCTTCCATCGAGCGGTTCATTGGTTGCCGTCGACCTGCCACTCGACCGCAACTTCGACCTCCGTTTGCAGGCCGCACATCGATTTTGGTTGGCGCTTCAACAGCGTCCCGTTGGACCGCCCCCTCTTGCTCAATCGATCGGGACCCAGCATCGGCACATCCTGGCTTTGCGTGCAGTGGATGGGTGGCTGGAAGGCAACAGTTATCGCAACATCGCCCAAGGTCTGTTTGGCGCGCATCGTATTCCCGATCGAGGCTGGAAAACGCACGATCTGCGCAGCCGGACCATTCGCCTGGTCCAGATGGGGCTGCGCCTTATGCGAGGCGGCTATCGTGACTTGCTCCGTCGCAAGGGCAAAGACAAGGACGATACCTCCTGAGCCCTGTGTTGATCGGCCAGTTTCTTGCTGCGGCCGTCGACAATGACACCGAAAAAATCATTGCGCGAGGTCATCAAGGCGCGCGGGAGCCTCTGGGCATTCGGCTCGCTCTTGGTCGCTGCGGAAAGGGCATAATCGAAGGTAAGGGAGGCAAGACGGTCAGCACCATTCGTCGAGTCCTTTGAACGGACAATCGATCCCACGTAAGCGATTGCAGCTAAATCCAATCCATCGATTGAATTTCTGATGTCGTTGGATACGTGTCAGACGGCTTCCGGAATTGCGGCCTTTTTACAGAGCCGAGCGACCCATCGGCAGAAGGCGCGCGCAATTTCGGGATTGTCACTGCGGTCGACCGCGTAGGCCCGGTACTGCATGCCACTTGGCGTGCGCGATCCCGGTATCACATGCAACGCTCCTCCGCGCACGAGATCGCTGACAATGATTTCAGGCGCGACCAGGAGGCATTTTCCCGTCATGACAGCCGGCAGAGCAAGGTAATTGTGATCATATCGGGCTCCCGATTTTATGTCTTTCGCAGTCAGGTTCATTGCCCTCAGCCATGTGGGCAGGATATCGGGCCGGGATGTGATGTTCAGAATTGGCATTGAACGAGCAATTGAGAGCGTTTTTCCCGCGACCTGATCTGGAGATCCTACGCAGACGAGGCTCTCATTGTAGATTTCCCAATTGTCTGCCGGTTCGATGACGCAAAGGTCGCGTGTAATCAAGACGTCGAAGTCGTCGGAAGATGACGGTGGAGAGAGCGAACTGATGACATCCACCGTGACGCCGCCCACCTCAGCGGAAAATGCCTGGAGATTTGGAATCAGAACAGAGGAAGCGAAGGTGGAAAGCGACGTGCGGACCACAATCCGATTGGCGTCAGGACGATTGCGCCTGCGCATTCTCCTGGCGGTGAAGCAGATTGTTTCGAGCGGTTCGGCCACCGTATTGGCAAATACCCGACCGAACTCGGTTAGTTCGCTCCGCCGACCGCGGCGCTCGATGAGGTCCGTGCCGAGATAACCCTGCAGCACGGCCAGATAGCGGCTAACCGAGCTCTGCGTTGTTCCCAATGCATTAGCCGCCCGCGTTACGCTTCCCTCTCGCGCAATGGTGACAAACGCCCGAATTGCATTGAGGGGCACTTCATCATGTTCGGCAGTCATCTTCCGCTCCGGTCGCTCCTGGAATGACTGCGAGTTGCGGCGGCAGGCCATTGCCAAGAATGAATGCTCCATCACATTATGCGATGTGGATGGCCGGATCACTGCTTATCAAGGGTATTTCGCGCACGTATTTCGCGCACAAAATCATCTCACCGTACGATCCGTACGCTTTTGGTCCGCAAACGTCGATCGCCTTGGCGACTATCTTCAGAGCTGCATCTTCAGGCGGCGATACCATGGTCGGCGCGATTGCTGTTCCTGCCGTCGACGACCGCAACTTTTAGAAAGCAGCCGAGGCCTCAAGCGTTGCCAACCGCAGCGGAATGGCGCCGGATCGGAATGCGGGCGTCGAGGACCGTTTCAAGGTCTCGTTGGTTACGGAGAATTCTAAAGGTTGCGTTCAGCGAAGGAAGCGAGCTTCAGCTGCCCTGACCTCATGCATCTCCTGAAGCCTGAAAATCTCTTCCACCGGCAGAATATCCTTACGGACGTTCTGGACCCCGCCATCTGCGATGATCCGGCGGAAGGTCTCCTGCATGCAAGTGGCCGCAGCGCGGATGCCGTAATTGCCGTAGATCATCATGCGGATATTGCCGAGCGCCTTGACTCGCTCAGCGTCCAGATCGGGGTAGGCGTTCGGCACGATCGCCAGCGCCACCGATCCGGTCCAGGCGCGCGAAAAGCCTTCGATTTCGGAAGGGTCCTTTATTTTCGAATGGATCAGGATCATGTCGGCGCCAGCCTCCACATAGGCCTTCGCCCGACGCAGAGCCTCCGCCTCGCCAAGCCCCGCGATCAGAGCTTCGGTGCGGGCGATGACGAGGAAATCCTGGTCCCGTCTTGTCGCAATAGCGGCCTCGATCTTGCCCTGGAACTCCTCAATGGAGAGGAGCTCTTGGCGGCCGCCGACAGCAAGGCTCGTCACCTTCGGAAAGGTCTTGTCCTCGATGACGACGGCACTGGCGCCGGCGCGCTCGTATTCCCGGATGGCATGGATCACATTGATCGCGTTGCCATAGCCCGTATCGATGTCGGCGACGATTGGCAGGTTCGTGCGTCCGGCGATCGCCCGCAGCATATCGAGATGCTGCGTCATCGAGATCAGGCTCATATCCGCAAGACCATAGAGCGCCGACAGCTCAAAGCCGGAGGCCCACAGGCCGTCGAATCCGGCCTCTTGCGCGAGGATCGCAGAAAGCGGGCTATGGGCGGCCATGATCTGGACCAGGCCGGTCTCGGCCATACGGGTACGAAGGCGTTTGGCTGGCAACATCGAAAGATCCTTCAGGATAGGGCGGCACAGGCCGCGATAATGCGGTCGCAGGCGCGGGTGAGGTCCTCGAGCGAGGAAGCATAGGAAATGCGGATATAGGGCGATGCCGCAAAGCCACTGCCCGGCACGACAGCCACGGCGAATGCGTCGAGCAGATACATCGCAAAATCAGTGTCGGTTTCGATAACCTTGCCATCGGGCGTCCGTCCGCCGATGACACCCGCGCAGGAAGGAAAAACGTAGAAGGCACCGTCCGGCGCCTGGCAGGAGAGTCCCTTGGCTTGGTTCAGCTTGGCGACGACAAGATCGCGACGCTGCAGGAACGCGCTCCTAAATTCCTGAAGATGGGTGCGTCCGCCGGACAGGGCCTCGATCGCGGCATATTGTGAGATCGAGCTGGTGTGCGAAGACGTCTGGCTCTGGATCAGGTTCATGGCCTTGATCAGCGGCAGGGGACCAGCGCCATAACCGACGCGCCAGCCGGTCATTGCGTCGGCCTTGGATACACCGTTGACGATCAGTGTGCGGGCGTAGAGGTCCGGCGCGACTGCGGCCATTGTGGCGAACTCGACGTTGTAGATGAGCTTTTCATAGATATCGTCCGACAGCACGTGAACATGAGCATGGCGGCGCAGCACCGCGGCGAGCGCCAGTAGCTCGCTTCGGCTGTAGACCGCACCCGTCGGATTGCAGGGCGAGTTCAGCATCAGCCATTTGGTACGCGGCGTGATTGCTGCCTCCAATGCCTCCGGGCGCAGCTTGAATCCATGGAATTCATCGCAGCCGACGAGGACGGGCTTGCCGCCGGCGAGCGCCACCATGTCGGGATAGGAGACCCAGCACGGCGTCGGGATCACCACCTCGTCGCCCGCGTCGAGGCTGGCAAAGAGTGCGTTGAAAACGACTTGCTTGGCACCGCATCCCACCGTGATCTGGTCGATCCGGTAGTCGAGCCCGTGATCGCGCTCCAATCTCGTCCGGATCGCCTCGCGCAACGGCTTGATGCCGGCCACCGGTGTGTATTTCGTCTTCCCGTCGCGGATTGCCTGGATTCCGGCGCGGCAGATCGCGGATGGCGTGTCGAAGTCCGGTTCGCCCTGGCTTAGCGTGATCACGTCGGAGCCCTGGTCGCGCAGTTCGCTCGCACGCGCGGTCATGGCTTTGGTTTCAGAGGGGCGGACAAGCTTGAGCCGTTCGGCAACGAGAGACAAAGGGAGCACCTAGCGTTTGACGCAAAATTGCTGAAAGCTTCTACCCGCTGCCAAATTGGCCAACAAACCGACAATCCGGTTTGTTGAATGAAATGATCGCAAATTGCGATGCCTTGCGTCATCGCGTCAGACATGCCGCGTCTTGCAGCCGCGCTTCATCCGACGGAAGAGGAGCAAGATGTTCACTTTTCTGCGGGTTGGTGCGACGCTCGAGGCGGGTCAATGCCGCGGACTGGATCGAACGATCATCAGGCAGCGAAACGAAGCGTTCGGTGCACGCGATAAACGTTGATGGCGCCCGCCAGACAGCAGGACCGCGGCTCGTTGCAGTATGCGAGGGGGGCCATTGCCAAGCGAGCTCGACGAGTGTTCTCGGAGCCCTGAGCGACTTTTACGCTGAAAAGCTTCGATGCCATCGGATATTGCATAGGTCACATCGAATTATTCGATCTGTGTCATCCAGCTGTAGCACGATGGGTCTTGAAGCTCAGCCTGCCTTCGAGGGGATAAACGACCTCCTCATCGCGCTTGCGCGAAAAGTTTCATGGCAGTGAGTTCATGGCAGTGAGGATGTAACGCGGTGGCATCGGTCTCGATCGAGAGCATCAATAAGCACTTCGGCCAAACGCCCGTCCTGCGCAGCGTTTCACTGTCGATAGCCGACGGTGAATTCCTGACACTGTTGGGACCTTCGGGCTGTGGCAAGTCGACGCTGCTCCGTATCCTGGCCGGGCTTGAGGTGCAGGATGCCGGCTCGATGAGGATAGCCGAGCGCGCGGTGGACGGACTGCGGCCAAAGCGGCGGGATATCGCGATGGTGTTCCAGTCCTATGCGCTCTATCCCCACATGAGCGTCGCTTCGAACATGGCACTGCCTTTGCGGATGCGCCGGCTCTCTGCCTTGCAGAGGCTCCCCGTTCTGGGCCGCCTCCTGCCAGGAACGGCGCAGATCACGGCGGACATCGACGCGGAGGTCTCCCGTACCGCCAGGTCGCTCGGCATCGGCCACCTGCTGTCACGCAAACCGGGGCAGCTCTCGGGTGGCCAGCGCCAGCGTGTCGCGGTCGGCCGGGCGATGGTACGCCATCCGGCTGTCTTCCTGATGGACGAGCCGCTATCCAACCTCGACGCCAAGCTGCGTGTCCAGATGCGCGCCGAGATCAAGGAGCTGCACCGGCGGCTCGGGGTCACCTTCGTCTATGTCACGCATGACCAGGCCGAAGCCATGACCCTTTCGGACCGAGTGGCGGTGATGCTCGACGGAGAGTTATTGCAGGTTGCTCCGCCGCAAGACATCTACGCCGATCCCGACAATCGGCGTGTCGCCGAATTCATCGGCTCACCCAAGATCAACCTGCTTGATGGCGTGGCGCGCGAACACGGCCTGATCGACGTGGCAGGATCAACGCTCACGATCGAAGCCGATGCGCTCACAGGCACACCGCTCTCGCTCGGCATTCGTCCGGAGGCTTTCTATCTCGCCGACCGCGGCGGGCAGGGAACTCTGACCGGATTCGTGCGAATGATCGAGCACATGGGGTCAGATCTCTTCGTTCATCTCGATCTGGCCGGCGTCGATCAGCCGTTGATTGCAAGGCTCTTGGCCGAACGGGCGCCGCATATCACGCCAGGTCATACATTGCATCTTGGCGTGCGACCGGAGCGCATTCTTCTGTTTAACCGGGACGGGCGGCGCTTGCGGCGGGAAGCAGAATCTGTCCGGGGACTCGTCACGCCGTTCCGGGAGGTCGCGGGATGAACGCGCCTGTTGCTCTTTCCGACGCTTCGGACAAGCGATCCGAGGCGATCGACGTTCCGTTCTTGGCCGTCACGCCGGCGCGCAGGCGAGCGCTTGCGGAAGCGCTGGCGGCTTTGACGCTGGCCGGACCCGCCGCATTCTTTCTGCTCGTCCTGTTCTTCCTGCCGGTTACCGCCGTCTTCGTCATCGCGCTCACCGACTGGCGGTTCGGGGCAGGCGCTCTTTCCTTTGTCGGTCTTGCGAACTTCCGTGAGGTCTTCGCGGACGCAACTTTCAAGACCTCGCTGGTTAACACCATCGTCTACGCCTTGATCGTCGTGCCCGGAACCGTGATCCTCGGTCTTCTGGTCGCGCATGTCATCGAAAGTGGACGGTCCTGCCGCAGCTTCTACCGGGCCATCCACTTCTTGCCCTTCATGGCAACGCTCACTGCAATGGCGATCGCCTGGGAAGCGCTGCTCCATCCAACAATCGGTCTCATCAACCAGGCGCTCGCCGGGATCGGATTGCCGACCGCGAACTGGCTGCGAGACGAGAACACGGCTCTCCCGATCCTCGCCGTGATCGGCATCTGGCAGAACCTCGGCTACGCCATGGTGTTGTTTCTCGCCGGTCTCAAGAGCATCCCACAGGAGCTTTATAACGCCGCCGACGTCGACGGTGCCGACCTTTGGATGGATCGATTGCGCACTGTTACCCTGCCGATGCTTGGGCCGGTGACGATGTTCGTTGTTATCGTCGTGGCGCTGCGGGCATTCCAGGCCTTTGACAGCGTAAAGGTGCTCACCCAGGGCGGGCCCGGTCACGCCTCCGAAGTTCTTCTCTACACGCTCTACCGCGAGAGCTTCGAATATTTGCATACCGGATATGGCGCTGCCATCGCGGTCGTGTTTCTCGCCATCGTGGTGGCGCTGACCCTGGTTCAGGTTCGCTTCATGGACACCAAGGTCCACTACCAATGAACGCCACGACCTCCGCGAACCGCTTGTCGCCGTCCGCAGCTGTCCTTCGGCACGCGGTGCTGCTCGCGACCGGAACGCTCGTTCTGCTGCCTTTCGTGTGGATGGTGTCGCTGTCGATCAAGCCGCCGGGGGAGATCTTTCGCGCGTCCTTCTCCTTCTGGCCCACCCAGCTATATGCCGTCGAGAACTATACCAAGGCGCTGACCGAGACATCGCTGCTGCGCTATATGGGCAACGGCTTCATCGTCTGCGCAATGATCCTGGTGTCCCAGATCCTCGTCTGTGCCCCCTGTGCCTATGCGCTGGCCAAACTTCGCTTTCCCGGACGCGACCTTCTCTTCGGCATGGTCTTGGTCGGACTGCTTCTGCCGCACCAGGTGCTCTCGCTGCCGCTATTTGCTCTTGGTCATCAGCTCGGCATCCTCAATACCTACGCGGCGCTCATCTTCCCTTACGTGGTCTCGCCCTTTGGTATCTTTCTGTTCCGGCAGTTCTTCAAGGCCATTCCAGATGATGTCGTGCATGCGGCGCGGCTCGACGGTGTTTCTGAACTCGCCATTGTCTGGCGGATCATGGTGCCGATGGCGCTGCCGGCGGTCATCGCTTTCTCCATCTTCTCGGTGGTCAGCCATTGGAACGATCTGTTCTGGCCGCTCATTGCGGTGCGCGACCTGTCCCTTATGCCGCCTCCGCTCGGCATCATGGCATTCAAGAACGAAGAGGCTGGCAACGACTATGGTCCCCTCATGGCCGCATCGACTCTCGTCGTGTTGCCCCTCGTCATCTCCTTCCTTGCCGCACAGAAATGGTTTGTGGAAGGGATGACCGAGGGAGCGGTGAAGTAGCGCTGGGAGATACGTATGCCACTGACACGCAGAGATATTCTTCTCGCCGGCACCGCGGCAATGGGTCTGGGGGCTTTGCGCTCGTCGCGCGCTGCCGCCTCAAAGCTGACATTGAAGATCAGCACCCCGATTGGCACCTATCAGAAGATGCTTGGTGAACTTGCTAAGCGGTTCAGCTCTGCCAATCCCGAAATCGCTATAGAGTTCATTGCCAAAGGCGATAACTGGGATCCCTTGCTTCAGACCACGTTGCGCGACGGTTTAATCAACGATCTTCCCGATGGCACATGGCAGTCATTGACTTACGCGCCGTTGCTCGCACGGCGTGGCTACGCCCAGCCCCTTGATCCCGTCGCTGGCGGGAGTGCCGCTTTCACTGAGCTCGGCCTGTCAAGCGCGCTCATGGAGGCCGTATCGGCCGACGGAGGTGTCCACGCCGTGCCATTTGGCACGACGGTTCCGGTCATTTACTACAATATGGATCTCCTGAACCGGGTTGGGTACGCCTCGCTCACCCCGCCTTCGACCTGGGAGGAGATCATCGCGCTCGGCGTGAAGGTCGCAGCCCTCGACCGAACAATTAATGGTGGCTTTGTCGAGTACGATGCCTCCAACGCCTGGATGTTTCAGAACCTCATCGCCACGTTTGGTGGACGAATGATGAAGTCCGATTTGAGCGAGATAGCCTTTGATACGGCTGAAGGCTTAAGGGCGTTGGACGTCGTGTGGCGCTTCGGAGAGGCAAGCACGGTCAACATGACCCGCGAGCAGGCGCGCCAAGCGTTCAACGCCGGCACCTGCGGCATCCTTGTTCGCTCGGCAAGCGGTATCACATCGGTGGCCAGGGCAGCCAACGGGCGGTTCGACCTAAAGGTCGGCAAGTTGCCAGTTCCCGCCGCCGGCGGCCGGCTGGTCGGCGCTGCCCATGGCTTCATGATGTTTACCAAGGACTGGGAGCGGCAAAAGGGGCTCTGGGCATTCTTGCGCTTCGCCGCCGGGCCGGAAGGCCAGATGATCCTTGCCCGGCAGACTGGCTATATGCCCGTCAACCTCATGGCGCTTAAGGATCCGACGTTCCTGAACCAGTACCTCGCCATCAATCCCTATCACCGAGCGATCCTTGAACAGCTGGTAATCACGACAGATCAGATCTCGTTCTCGAGCGACAACGCGGTCAAGATCACTGACATGATGACCGAGCTAATGAGGCAAGTTCTTGTGCATCGGACGCAGCCAAAAGACGCCCTCGTCACAATGGCCGAGCAGACCCGCAAACTGCTCAACGCCTAAGCTCTCGCTTATTTGCCCGCAAGATATGTCATGACCTCCGGGCTTCGATCACTCGCCGTCCTCCTCCAACATGAGCGGCAATCTACCGCAGCAATTCCAAACGTCTTTGACGAGGGCCATACGCCGCGTGGTTCGGCGGCTCTCGCGGACTTTGAACCAAACCTACATCGGGGCACCAGCTTTTGCCTCGTTCCCTCACCTCAATCCATGTGAAGCTGCCCATCCAGGAGAGAAAAATGCCTAAAATGTTGAGTGAAGCGCAGGTTGAACAATATCGTTCCGAGGGCTTCGTCTGCCCAGTTGACGCTCTTTCGGCGGAGGAAGCTACTGAGTTCTTGGCACGCATGGAAGATCTCGAACGTCGGGAGCCTAATCTGTGGGCACGATCCAAGATCAAGCCGCATCTGCTGATGATGTGGCTCAATGATCTTATGAGGAATTCGAATGTCCTGGATGCGGTCGAAGACGTTCTTGGGCCAGACATCATGGCATGGGCAACCGGCCACTTTGATAAGAAGCCTCACGATCCGAGCTTTGTAAGCTGGCATCAAGATGGGACGTATTGGGGACTTTCTGAACCGAGCGTTGTGACGGCCTGGGTTGCATTGACACCCAGTAACCGCGAGAATGGATGCATGCGGGTAATTCCCGGCAGTCATCACCGGGGCCAATTGCCACATAGAGATACCGACGACAAAAACAATCTGTTGAGTCGCGGGCAGGATGTCGAGGTCAAGGTCGATGAAGCTGAGGCCGTCGATTTGGAGCTTCGGCCCGGCCAAATATCTCTTCATCACACCATGCTCATTCA
Source organism: Bradyrhizobium sp. B120 (assembly GCF_049075665.1). Lineage (NCBI taxonomy): Bacteria > Pseudomonadati > Pseudomonadota > Alphaproteobacteria > Hyphomicrobiales > Nitrobacteraceae > Bradyrhizobium > Bradyrhizobium sp. B120. The sequence goes on from NZ_CP185242.1 coordinate 2,070,668, forward strand.
TGGGTCAAAACCGAACTTCTCCGACACGCGCCGTCTGGGAATTACCATTAGATATGTGGCAGCGCATGTCGCCCAGACTAGCGGGTTTAAAGATAGCGCGACCCTGGTTCGCGGAACCGATAAGTATCGGAATTTCGTCGCCGAACCACGTCCGCGCCTCGACTTTGATCCAGACGCTGTTGAATTCTATGACGCGATGGTGGCCGAAAGCCGCAGGCGCAAGGATGCAATTGCCGCTCACCACCAGAGCCAGCAACGACGGCTCAAATCAACAACCATGCTCTGAGGCTTACTCGCCTCGTCAACGCGAGGGCGATCGCACCACCCTGCGCGGCGCCCTCACACATCTGCTAGCCAATGCGTTCGAGCGCGCTGCGGTCTAGGTCAAGGATGGCCTATGTTCCGGCCCCTGGTATCGTCGAAAGGCTTGGGGAGGGAGAAAGGCCGGCTAGCGTTTCGCGCGATGACAAAGTGCTCGTTGAAGCAAAAACACTAGTTTGTCAGACGAGGAAAATCGTATCTCAGCTCAGGAGCTCCAATGCATCGATATTGCGAGTCCGCAGCCACTTGAACCGGCTGAGCATTCGGGTCACTGTCTTGTCGCGAGTGTCACCTCGGTAACGTGCGGCTGACGCAGTCGACCGTCCTGCGAGTGCCGCTCAAATATGTCGGTTAACTGTTTGACGACAGCTTGTTCGCCGATCGCCACGGCCGATCGTTGAATGAGGCTGGAAGAGAAGCTCAGTGCCAGGAAGTGTGGAAGGCTCGTATCAAAATCCCAATTCCAATGCCGCACCTTCACGTCCTCGAATCTGAGATCAGTGTCGAGCTCGCCATAGAAATCAATCGTTGAGTAGGTCCCGGCCGCCGTGGTGAAAGTGCCCCTGTGGTACTCTGGAATGCACTGTTCGACGAAATCGTGGTACTCGGAAAGTGCAGGACTATCCAAGTACCGGTGCCGATTGTGAACGAGCGCCAAGAGCCCGCCTCGAAGCAATATGCGCGCAACCTCATTATAGAACGCGGGCCTGTCAAAGCGATGGGCCGCCGTAGCTGCCGCAACAGCAGACACACATCCGTCTGGAAATGGTAGCCGCTCGGCTGGTGAAATGCGGAATTTGATGTTCAATTCGCGAGGCGTTGACATCACCGCAACACGAATCATGTCGGTGTTCGGCTCGACGCCGATAATGGAGCGTCGCCCTTGGGCTTCTGCGCCGAGCACCCTTGTAAAGAGTCCTGTGCCGCTTCCCACATCCACAATATCGCCGTCCAGGCGGTGGTGAATAGCGTGATCCATGATGACCTTTGCGACCTCGCTGGGATAGCCTGGCCGATAAAGATCATAGTTCTGTCCCTCGCCAGCGAATTCGGACCATGGGGTCTCAAAATTGGGAAAGGTTGTTGCCATCGCAATGTTCGCAAAGGATCCCTGTGGCTGCTTTCATGGAGACGCTGACGAGCGTTAGTGCACTGTTGCGGCGCGGCCTAACTCCCCCGAGTTTTTATCCAAAATCCTGTGAAGAGAGGAGGCGACGGCGAAGCGGTCGTCAGCCCAACGACAGCACGTCGATCTCCTTGAATTTCAACTGCGAGGCGTCGCGAGCCCATTGGCCGCGTCTGCGGTGAGAGGTGCAACCATCCAAGTCGCCGTCTAACCGCCCGCATTGCCAATAAGGCGGGGCCTGCAGCATTGGTGCCGCGAGGATGAGAAGCCGAGGAGTTATCAAGAACCAGGGTCCGCCAGCTGCCATTCTGTTCAACAAAAGGAAGAGGTGCTACGTTGGTCAATCCCTAGGTGACACGGTCTTGTCATCTGGATCAAATACCAGCGTTGGTAGTTGACCGGCGCGCGAATTGTTGCATGTCGCTATGATGATTTCGCTGGAGCGCGATCAAGCCAGAAATAACGGAGTGCACTTGGTTGGCGCAACTTTAGGAATATACGCGTTTGATCGATCCGTGCGTTCCGCATGCTGGAATCCTATCGTGCCGGAAGCCAGCATTCCGCGGGCGCATTGTGGACTGTGGGGGGGCGCCATGGACCACCGGTCACTCTAGGCGATTGGATGGCCCGACTTTCTCCAACCGGATAGCTGGGGTGGCGGGCTCGCACTGATAGATGTCTTGTCCGCTGCCCGGCAACGCCAGCTGACCCACACGGCTATGCTGGCAAACGGTCGTCCTTCACTCAGCGATATCGTCAGAGGCGCAATACTTGCGTCGGAGGAGAACTGTCGACCGCCTCTGCCATGAGCGTGGCAGAGCAAATTGTCACGGCGTCATTGCGATCGCGCAACGAACCGAGGGCGTGGTCGAAGGCCGGCATTCGCACCGGCATCGAGTACGAAAGATCGGCGGTCATCGCGCAGGGACATCAGCTGCTTCTTTACGACGGGGCCTCGGCACCGGTGCGCTACTGGAAGGCGTGTGCCCCTTGCTCGGCTGAAACCGCGCTCGCATTTACGCCGTAGATTTCGAGCGCAGCAATGCGGCTTCACCTCATACGTCCGTCCGTCGGCTAGGCGGGCTCCGGTCTGAATCTGATTGTAACAGATTTCTTACGTTGGGTTGCCGCGTCCACCCGCGACCGTTAGTGACCGCGGCCAATCTCTAAAGCAGAGAGGCCCAACCGGGTGACGTCAGCTTTCATACATTATCCATCGTCAAACACGAACGTAACGATCGCACTATTCGATGCGTGGCCGTCAAACGGTTGTTCTGCAGTGCTATCCGTGGGTCCGACGGGGTCTAAGAAGGACAGGGGACAATGACATTCTCAATTACGAGCTCGGCCTCACATCGAACGATCAAACGGACTGTACTGACTTCAATGGCTGGCCTAGTTGCGTTGAGTGGGGCACAGGCCGCTGATATTCCCGTAAAGGCCAAAGAGATCCAGTATGTGAAGGCTTGCTCGCTATATGGTACCGGATTCTACTACGTGCCTGGCTCTGATACCTGCATCAAACTGGGCGGCTTTGTGCGCGCTGACATGGTGCTGGACAGCTCCAGCTTCGTCATGACGCCTGTTTCCGGTCCCGCTGGTGCCAACAATCGTCTGAGCGGTGCTTATACCGGTCGCGCTCGCATCGACTTCACCATTGATACGCGCACAGCGACTGAGTACGGCTTGGTCCGCACCTTCTTCGAAACGACTCTTAATTGGGCGTCAGGCAGCTACAGTGGTGCTGGAAATGGCTCTACCGTCTACCAATCCCTCGGCGGTACTGCGGCGCCTGCCAATGCAGGTGTGGGTAATGTTGGCTACGGTTCGGTTGGCGTCTATTTCGCGTTCATTCAATTTGCTGGATTCACCATAGGAAAGGCGGTCTCCCAGTACAGCTCTCCTTGGGTGCAATATCCGGCTGGCAACTTCGACGGCCTTCCAGGCAGCGGCGGAAACAACACAGGTGTCAACCAGCTTACCTATACCGCTGACTTTGGTCAGGGCTTTACGGCGACATTTTCAATGCAGGACCCGACCGCCTATTATCAGAGGAATATCTGGAACACGACTTATGCAACAGCCGCGGGCATTGCGACGGGGGCTTATGGTTCGCCGAGTTTCGGTGCTACCCGGGCACCAGATTTCGTGGGCATGGCGCGCCTTGACCAATCCTGGGGTCTCTTCCAGGCGTCGGTCGCAGCACACCACAATCACGCTGCGTACTACGGTGCGGACGAAACGTTTGGACACGCCTCAGACAAGTGGGGCTGGGCTGGTCAGTTGGCCTTGTCGATCAAGAATGTTCCTACCGGGGCCGGTGATACCATCAACTTGCAAGCTGCCTACGCAAACGGCGCAATCAACTTTGGCATCAATGAAAACATTCCAGCCTCGTGGGCGATGTACGGCAATTCTGCCAGAACTGACGCGTATCAAAGCATGGGCCTCGCAGGCATCGCGGATGCCATCTACTCCGGCACAACGGCAGCAACAGGGACAGCTCTTCAGCTGACGACGACGTATGGCTTCAACGGAGGCTATACCCACAATTGGAATCCGTACTGGAACACCGGCTTTTACGGCGGGTGGGCTGCTGTCCGCTACACAGACGCAGCCAAGGCTCAGATCTGCGGCAGCTCTGGCATGGCTGCACTTGGCCTAACCGGTGTCTGCAATCCCGATTTCAACATCGCAGGGGTCGGTACAATCACGCGCTGGTCGCCTGTCAAGAACCTGACGTTCTCGGCTGAGCTCGATGCCACTTTTCTCGATCAGAAGTACTCTGGCACAATTAGGGCGCCGGCAGTCGCGGCCGTTGGCAAGCCGGCTGCTGTGTATGAGCTCAAGAACCAGAGCGCGCTGGTCGGGCTTCTACGCGTTCAGCGCAATTGGTGAGGCCCCGTCAGACAACTTGAGAACCGGGATTCGGTCGTAAAGCCCGGCAAAGTCCGGCGCACCGATCGACCAGCCTGCGGCCCGCCCTCAGAGGCCTCTTGCGGGACATTTCCTGTCTGACTTGGGCCACTCCTTCGGAGTGGCCTTTTTTGCGTCGAGCGCTATGCTGTTGGTAAGCAAGGACATGCTCCTGCTGTCGTCCGACGCCGCAGGCGTTCGCCGGCCGATCCTCTCAAGGTTATTGGCATCGATGATTGGGCCTGGCACCGCCCTTCGTGCGGAGCCGGGCAGGCTCCGCAACGGAAGAGCCGAGCCGTCAAGCAGAATAACTCGGCACCGTCCCGCGCCAATCATCCGACTTTGCGGTCAGCCTGAACGTATCCATCCGAGCTAAGCCGCGGACAATGGCTTACGGATTCCACCGCTTGAGGAGTTCGGGGTCTTCCTTGTGCATCCTGATGAGCTCCATCAGGTTTTCGATGCCGAAGTCGGTGAACGCCATGACGCCGTCGTCACCTATGCCGTAAACCCAGATGACGCCGTCCTCCGTTTCCATTCCGTTTGCGACATCCCAGAGCCAGTCCTCGTCCTCTCCGAGGTCCTTGGCGACGCGACTGATGGTGAAGACGGCATGAACCTTGTTGACGTGCATGGCTATGCCGCCTGGGTGGAGGGTGTCGACGCAGGAGGCGTCCAGCTCCAGGGCAACAACTCGTGCAGGCGGCTCTGTGGCATGTCGGCGATGCGCGCGAAGACGTCGGCGAGCCAGGCTTTCGGGTCGATGTCGTTGAGACGCGCCGTCATGATGAGCGTGGCCATCACGGCAGCCCGCTCGGCGCCGCGATCAGAACCGGCGAACAACCATGCCTTTCTTCCCAGAGCAAAACCGCGCAACGCTCGTTCTGCAGCATTGTTCGTCATGCAGATCCTTCCGTCGTGGACAAGGCGGGCAAAGCCGTCCCAACGGTTGAGCAGATAGTTGATCGGCTTAATCACGTTGGACGAACGCGAGAGCCGGGCAGATTCCGCCCGTAGCCAAGCCTCAAGGTCGGTCAGCAGTGGCGCGCTTCTCTCCCGGCGGATCCGCAGCCGCTCCTCAGCGCTCTGCCCATAGATCTCGCGCTCGATCTCGAACAATTGGTCAATTCGACGAACCGCTTCCAGCGCAATGGGCGAGATCGCCGTCGCCGATCTTCCGTGGCGGGCGTTCTGGGCGATGTCGGCAAGCTCGAAGAACGCCCTCCGGCCATGTGCCCAGCAGAAGGCGGGCGTGGCCGGCAACGCCTTGCGTCCGGGATCGAAGAGAGCATTGAACCCGCTATAGGCATCTGCCTGCAGGATGCCGGCGAAGTTCTGAAGATGCCGCGCGGGATGCTCGCCGCGCCGATCACGTGAGGCGTAGAACAGCGCCGCCGGTGGATCTCGCCCGCCGAATGGCCGATCGTCGCGAACATAATGAGATGGACGGTCCCCGCCCTGATAAGCTGCGAAAGAGCACCCCAAGGAGGACAAGTTATGGCTATGACGACAATCGGGCTTGATATCTCGAAGAGCTGGTTTCAAATCCACTGGATTACGGCGGATGGAGAAATTATCCGCAAGAAGCTCGCCCGCGGCAAGGTTCTGGATTTCTTTTCACGGCTTCCAAGTTGTCTCGTTGGTCTTGAGGCTTGCGGCAGTGCTCATCATTGGGCTCGTGAACTAATAAAGCTTGGACACAAAGCGCGTCTTATGCCGGCCCGCTACGTACGAGCCTACGTGAAGACAAACAAGCATGATGCTGCTGATGCGGAGGCGTGCTGGGAAGCCGTCCAACGGCCTGGCATGCGCTTTGTCCCTGTAAAAACTGTCGAACAGCAGGGAATTCTAATGCTCCATCGCGCGCGCGATTTGCTCATCCGACAGCGCACAGGCGCGATAAATGCTCTGCGTGGTCATTTGGGCGAGTTGGGGATCGTGACCGGGAAGGGAAAAGCAAGCGCGAGAGAGCTCATGGCACTCGTGGACGTTGACGAGCGTATTCCACAGAGCGCGCGTAGCGCCCTTTCAATCCTTGTCGATCAGATCGAAGACCTTGAGCTACACATTGAAAGCTACGAGAAGATGATCCTTGCAACTGCCAAAGACAATGAAGTGTGTCGGCGTCTCATGAAGGTGGCGGGCGTCGGCCCATTTGCCGCCACCGCCCTGGCGGCGTCTGTCGACCATCCACAACAGTTCGCATCGGCAAGGCATTTCGCTGCCTGGCTTGGATTAGTACCGAAGCAGCATTCGACCGGGGGTAAGGAGCGTTTGGGTGGTATCAGTAAGCGCGGCGACGGCTACATTCGTAAGTTGCTGATACATGGCGCCCGAGCGGCCGTTCATCGCGTCCGTATCCATCAGGTCACCAACACCTGGATAACAGAGCTGCTCGGCAGGCGTCCCTTCAATGTCGTGACGGTGGCGCTTGCTCACAAAACCGCACGGATCGCTTGGGCGATCATGGCCACTGGTGAAGAGTACCGCGCGCAAGTATAGATCGAGCGTGGTTCCGTTTGCGAGGGCAAAAGCAGAGTGATGGCAACCGGTCGGACCGGGGTCGGCTAAGCCCGTTGGACCTATCGAGCTTCAGAGCTCGCCAACATAATTGGGCGCCGATCCGCGGATCTCATCAAGGCTCGTGGCATTGCCATAAAGCCGGATAGATAGCTGCAAACGATCGTTAGCCGGAACAAAGCGAATGGCCTTGCAAAGCGGGGACCGTCCATAGATAGGTCCAAATCCGGCCGGTATCCGCCTTGCCCTTCGCCAGGATCGGGATCTTGGTATCGTCGCCATGAAGCCTATTGGCGGAGAGCACATAGGCTTCGATCAGTTCAAAGATCGGCCGGACCGCAAAGGCTCCCGCGCCCACCTGGTCCGCCAGCGTCGAGACCGACAGGTCGATCCCTTCGCATTTGAAGCGCTGGCTCTGTCGGTTTAACGGCTGATGCTGACCAAATTTGTCGAACAGGATCGTCGCCAGCAGCTGCGGTCCGATATAGCCGCGCGGCGTGGCATGGAACGGCGCCGGCGGCTGCGTGATCGCCTCGCAGTCCCGGCAACTGAACTTCTCCCGCACCGTGTCGATCACCTTGAACCGGCGTGGGATCTCCTCAAGCGTCGAGGTCACGCTTTCGCCGAGCTTCGACAGCCGGGCCGATCCGCAGCAGGGACACTGCGTCGGGGCCGGCAGGACCACGCGCTCTCGCTCGATGTCATTGGGAAAGGGCTGGCGCACCGGCCGCTTGCGCTCAAACGAACGCACCGTCTGCGTCTTCCCGGCCGCCTTCTCGGCAGCGAGCTCATCCTCGGTCGCGCCCGCCTCGAGTTCCTCAAGCTCAAGCTCCAGCTGATCGAGCAGCCGCGCCGACCGCTCCGAGCGCGCGCCATATATCGTGCGTCGTAGCTTCTCGATCTCGAGCTTGAGATGGGCAATCAGCGCTTCGGTGCTCGATTGCTTCGCCTGGGCATTGGCCGCTTCAGCGAGCCTGGCTTCCGCCGCAAGCCTGGCCGTGCGCTCGGCCAGGATCATTGCGTGCGCGGCGGCAAGATCGGGCGGCAGGTCGGCGCTGGAGTCCATAGCCAGATGGAATCACATTCGCTGCCAAACTCAAATGACAAAGTCTCAGCCCACGCTGGTCGGACGCCAGGACTCTTGGGGATTGCGCCAGTCGATGCCGGACAACAGATAGCTCATCTGCGCCTGCGAGATCGACACCACGCCGTCCGCCAGTGACGGCCAGACAAGACGACCTCTCTCGAGTTTCTTCGTAAACAGGCATGCTCCCTGGCCGTCATGCCAGATCACTTTCAATAAATCACCCCTGCGTCCGCGGAAGCAGAACAAATGACCACTCAGCGGATCGCGGCGCAGCACCTCTTGCACCTGCAACGACAATGAGGCGAAGCCTTTGCGCATGTCGGTGTGGCCCGTCGCCAGCCACACCCGAACTCCCGTAGGAACCGGAATCATCGCGGATCCAGAGCCTCGATGACCCGGCGAAGTGCTTCGACGTCGACGCATGCATCCACAATGATGCGCCGCCCGCTCGTCAATTCGATCTCAATTCGCTGACCGGGCGGATGCGCTGTGGCGTTCCTCGATGGAATGGCCGCCGAGGATACTGGCCCACCTTCCACGACAACCGCTCTGACAAAACCAGCGTCGGCCTCGGCCCGATTCGCCGCGAACGCCCTCCGCCAAGTCACCAGCAGGGACCGCGAAAGCCCATAGCGCCGCGCCGTCGCCGCAACCAGGCGCGGCTCGGACATGCTTTCCAAAACAATCCGTGCCTTCTCCTCCTCAGACCAGCGGCGCCGCCGGCCTGTATCAACCACTTCAAGTCGATTCAGCGCACTGATCGTATGGCTGTCCATACGTACAGTTCTCAACCATCAGGCCAACCCGCTGCAAGGCGTCTCTCCTCGGACGCTTACGCCTGAACCTCCAGCAACGGCGCCTGAAGGCTCGGTATTTCCGGCATAGCCTTGCCGGCGATCGCCTGGAGGTCGCCAACCATGCCGACCGTCGATTCAATGACGGCCAGGATCTGCGTTTCGCGCTTTGCCCACTGCCGGCTAATGAACTTACGTTCCTTGTCGAGGTCCTCGCGCATGTCGGTGAACTTTTCGACGACGGCGTCGACGCGCTGCCGGAATTTCGTCCCGGTCAAATAGTGGTAGACCTGCTCCATCTTGGTTTGTTGGCCCTGCTGAACCAGGCGGGAGTTGGTGACGTCGATAAATCCCTGGCGGAGCGCAATTGCCACAGGAACAGCGCAGCGAGGATGGGCAACCCACACCCCGTCGATCAGATCAAAATGCTCTACGTGCTTCGGCAGCGCCTGCGAGATGATGAGCGCTACGTCTGCGCCACAACGGCGCTGGTCGTCGCGTAGCTTCGTGAGCCAGCCATCGCTCCAGCCCTTGGTCCGCTTGGATTCCCAGAGGATGACGCCGGCGGGCTGACCGATTGTGCCGTTCACCTGCTGCATTACGTCGGCACCAAGTTCTCCTTTGCCGATCGGTTCGATCACGTCGGTCGGAAAACGCCCGCGAAGCAATTCTTCAAGCTCAAGCTCAAGAACTTCGCCCTGAGACTGCTGGGAGCCTTGCTCTGCCTTGCGCTTCAGCTCCTCGATTGTACGAGTCATCGACTCTATCGTCTGATCCTTCTCTGCCACGCGCAAACGCGCGGCCTCATCCGCCTCTTGCCTGGCCTTGATCTGAATCTCGCCGATGGAGGCCTGCACGCGTTTCTCGATCGTCAGGTGCGCGGCGGCGATCAGGGTGAGACTCTCTCATCCTGATTGTCGCGCTATAGTCAGGTCCAGTTCACGCTTCTCGGTCTCCAGCGCACGCTCCTTCCGCAAGAGTTCGGCCTGCACCTGCTGGGCCTCGGCAAGTTTGGCATCGTTGGCCTCCAACATCGCACGAAGTTCCCTGGCTTCGGCATCCTTGGCCTGCAGTTCTGCCGCTGCGGCCTCGCGTGCCTTCCTGGACTCCGTTGCAACCAGTTGGCCCCGCTCCGCCGTCAGGCGCTTGGCTACCTGGTCCTCGATCTGCTCACGGTCTTTGGCCAGCTGCTCGCGCTCAGCGCGCAAGGCGTCGGTCTTCCGAGTGACCTCCGCATCCTTGACCGCCAGTTGCGCTTGAAAGCGCTGACGGGTCTCCGCGAGAAGGGGGGCTGCGAGAGATTCAGTCAGGTGGATCTCGTGATTGCAGTTGGGGCAATGCAAGGTGGGCTCGTGCGTAGCGCCAGCCGCGCTTTGAAACTCATGATTTGCGCCTGTCGATTAAATAGAATACGGATTGAACACCATCTGGCCGCGGTTGCGAGACAGCTCGCGGCTGCTATCCACACGAAGGCGTCGTCGCGTGGCCGTTTTCCCCGGAAACCACGGAGGCTCATTCCGGTGCCGGCTACCGCATCTTAGTTAGAAGGAGAACAAAAAGTGATCAGTGTGTTGTTTTTATGCCTTTGGAAGCGGCAATAAAGCGGCAAAACGAATCCGCCGATTGATGGCCTAATAGCCTAGTTTCGTTGGTGAATTAGCCCGAAAAGAAAGCGGCAACAGTCACTCGGATGAAGCCGATTATCCCGGTCGAAAACAAGGATCTGACTGATCTAGCGACGAATCTGGTTGCAAAAGCCTGTGGTCTGGCCGCTCGCCTAAGCCCGGCGCTTCGCGGCTCGATCGGCGACCTCGTTCGATCCATGAACTGTTATTACTCCAATCTCATCGAAAACCACAACACGACGTTGATCCACATTGATCGTGCGTTGAAGAACGACTTTGCGAAAGAGCCGGAACAGCGGAAGCTCCAGCTTGAGGCGAAGGCTGACATCGAAGCAGGAAATGATCGACCGGGGAGGGAGCCGGGCAGCGTTCTCACAACTGAATTTATTCTGGCTGCATCGCGAGTTTTACGGCCGCGTTCCTGAAGAGATGTGGTCGGTTGAAACCCGCTGACCAAGGAACGTGCGAAGATGACGCGGGGCGACTATGGACGCGTCGCGTTCAGGTAGGCCTGCACGTCCCGCCTGATCCGGATGAGTTGCCGGATTTCCTCCTGCGGTTCTGCGAGGCTTACTCTACGAAGATGCTCTCGAAAACGAGCGCATCATCGGCGTTGCAGCTTCGCACCATCGCCTGGTCTGGATCCACCCGTTCCTCGACGGCAACGGCGCGCGTCGCGCGCCTGTTTTCGCATGCGCTGCCGCGCGAGCTCGGCATCGGCTCAGAGCTGTGGTCGATTTCGCGCGGATTGGAGCGCGCCTTCGGGGAGTACAAGACAAGCCTTCCGGCCGCCGACCAGCTGAGGCGAGGGGATCTCGATGGTCGAGGCAATCTCACTCAAGCCGGCCTCGCCAAACTTCTGCCGGTCTTTCTTGCCACTCGCGTCGACCAGGTCGACGATCATGGGACTGCTACTGGAGTCCTCGGAGCTCATGAATCGGATGGAGATCTGGACCAAGGAGGAAATAGCCGCAAAACGCCTCTCAAAGGGTTCCTGGCCAATTTTGCAACTGGCCCGTCATGCGGGGCGAATTCAAGCGGGGCGATGCGTCGGATATCACCGGTTGCGCCAAGCGTCAGGCGCGTACTGTGCTCAATCAGCTGATTGATAACGGTTACCCTGTCTCGCCGACACCGCGAAGTCCGGTTCGACTAGGCTTTCCACCGGGTGCCGTTGATCGCTGGTTTCCGCGACTCTACCAGCCACACGCGATCTAACCAGATGGCCGCGGCGAACTGCGCCAAGCGCGACAAGGGCCGCCCGCTCGCACGGCGACTGAATTCCCTGGTTTGATCTCGGTCGATCCGTAGGTACGATGCGACGCCTATATAAGTGGTTCTAAACGGGGAGGGCGGGCTAACGTTACCGGCGATGTCGGGCGCTAAGCACGCCGGTTTAAGGCATGCCGATCGAACTTCATGAGCGTCTATCTGAATTTTCCTACGGGTATGGTGTAACGCGCGAAGTCGAAGGCCGGCTGAAAGCGGCGGGTTTGTCAGCAGTACCCTTCCTGCCCAGCCTGATCCAAGAAGCCTCCGTTGGCTTTGATGTTGCGTTCAACGTCCAGGGCTTGCCGTTGATGATCCAGTTCAAGCTGGGGCAAGCCATGCGGCGCTTTAGGCCGTCGCCGCGACCTCAGCTTTCTCAGCAGTTCTGGAGATATCATGTCGATACAGCAGAGCCTGACGGTCAGTTCGAGTTACTGCTAAAGGCCGAGCACGACGGTGCGCGCGTGTTTTATGTTGCTCCCATGTTTCACGACTGGGAGGTCTATCTCGGCCACTATGAGCAGAAAAATATTCTGCGGCGGTCGCTCATTGTGACGCCAAAGGCAATCCGCTCGGTATTGGACACCAACAGCGTTCCGGATGGAGAGCACAAGGTCGTCTACGACGATCAACGTGCATACCTTTGTTCGAGTCCTCTGCAGCTTCCGACTGTGCGAGAAGCGGACGTCGCTGAAAAGGTCCGCTTTGACCTTGAACACCGGAAGGTGTCCCTTGGTGAGGTCCTGGAAGAGGTTCTTACTGGGTTTGAAAGACGTGCGGAAATCCGCCGGGCGGCCGAAGGGCGTCACCAAGATCCAGATCGCGCCGCTTATCAGATTCCATCAGACGACGGCCGGGGAGCTGCCCTTCGTCGGAGTCGGCTAGCCAGATTTCAAGCGAGTGGCCGTAGCCGCGCGGAAGCCGTGGCGCTCGTGGTGGGTGCAGAGACTTGGTCGATAGGAGCTCAGCTTATCTTTGTGACGAGGCAATAAGTTCAGAAAGCCAATTTAGCGCCTAACCTGCAGCTATCGGGCATCATGTCAATGGGACTTAAGCTTGAGGAAGGAGGAACTTTGGGGATGTGACGTCATGCTTGCAAATCAAACCGATACTTGCGGCTGCGCAGATCGAAGGCTTCACGTCCTCCCTCCATGATCGAAGTGATGGTGGTGCTCACAGCCGGCGTTTCGATGGCTCCGTCGCAGTCAAGCTGAACGCGAGGTGAGTTATTGTTCGGGTTTGACGATGGCTCCGGAGACTTCAACGCGATGATCTTGTCAGCGTCACCATTGACGACGATGTTGGCATTGTGAGTCGTAAAAATGAGCTGCCGGGTAGACTTCGAGGTTCTCAAAAGCTCCACGATACGCATGATCACTCGGTTATCCAGGTCGTCTTCCGGCTGGTCGATGATCAGAGTTCCAGCCGATTGTTTCAGCAGAAGTTCGAGTAACGCGGACGCCTGTTGACCAGGCGACGCCATCTTGAAGTCGATTGCCCTACCGTCGTCAACGTATGACATGATGATCGAATCCGCCGGGACCGCCGCCACGATACCCGCGATCGTTGTGTCCGTGAGATTCAGATAGATCCTCTTGCGCTGCCGCTCGGTCAGTTGCCTGGCGCCATTGAACAGGATCGCTTGGAGCGAGCTAAGAATACCATCACTTGCATCGGGCGGTGACCCGGCCATGATCTTTGCTTCGTAAAGCCTGACAAACTGCTGCCGCAGCTTGGCCCAGCCTTCTACCTCGTCGGCCGCAAGTGTCATGCTGACCCACTCCGTGCAGCTCTCTTCGACCGATTGGGTATGGGACGCCTCAAACAGCTTGTGCAGCGCGGCCAAGTACTGCGCCGGCAGTCGATCCCGGCGAGCGCGTGCCTTTAGCATGTTGCTTGACTTGCCGGCGACGGCGTCGGCGGCGGATTTCAGGATGTCGCGCCGCTGGCTCACCAGACGGTCCAATTGCGCGACCGCGTCCTCGTAGTCCTTCTCGGCATTCGCTTTGGCAAGCTCCGCACTCCGGGCACGCGTCTGCGCGGCTTCCGCCGTCTGCAGTTCGCCGTTCAACCGGGCGACCTCGTCTATCAAGTTGCTGTGCTTGCCCTGCTCCTCAACGGCCGCTGCGTAGGTTGTACCGAAGACAGCTCGCTTAACCTCAAAGCGGTCCGCGGCTTCACGTTGCCTCGTTGACAGAACGTCGAGGGCAGTCTTCGCCGCTTCGAAGGACGCCTTGATCGCGGCCTTGGCGTCCGACAGGGCCTGCCGCAGGCTTGCCGCCTCATCAAAGTCGCTCGCACCCTCATAAGTCGATAACTCGACCGTAAGCGTGGCGCTTTCCAGCCGGTCTAGAGCATTTTCCGATCACGTTGCGTCGTAACCAGCCGCGACGAGATAGTTTTGACACTCCTCGGGTGAGAAGCGTTTGAGAGCGTTGGCGATTGCTTGCCAGAGATCAGGCATGGTGCGCGCTGCGGCGGCCCGCAACAGCGCCTTCAGTTTAGAGAAGGCCATTTCGATCGGGTTGAAGTCTGGACTGTAGGGCGGAAGATAGAGCAGGCTTGCTCCGACCGCCTGGATGGCCTCTCGAACACCATGGACCTTGTGAGCGGGCAAGTTGTCCATGATAACGGTATCGCCCGGCCGCAGCGATGGGGCGAGCAATTGCTCGACGTAGGCCAGGAAAGCGTCGCCATCCATTGGGCCGTCCAGAACAAGCGGCGCGATCAGACCGTCGGAGCGCAATCCAGCGGTGAATGTCGTCGTCTTCCAATGTCCGTGTGGGATAGCTGCACGACATCGCTCGCCGCGTGGCGAGCGCCCGTGAAGCCGCGCCATTTTGGTGTTGGCGCTGGTTTCGTCGATGAAGACGAGACGCTCAGGGTCAAGATCGATTTGCCCTTCGAACCACTCCTCACGCGCGGCATTTATATCGCCGCGCCGTTGCTCGGCGGCGTGCGCTGTCTTTTTTTAAGTGTGATCTTTCTGCGCTGGAAAAAACGCCAGAGCGACGCGATGCCAGTCGATATTCCACGACGTTTCAACAGTTCTCGCAACTCGGCGAGCGTGATATCCGGCTTCGCGGTCACCGCCTCCAGAATCAATTGCGAATGCGCTTCGATGCGCTGCGATTTGCGGTCACCGCCCTGGCGTTTAGGAACGATGTCGCCAACTTCCTTGAGGCGACCGCGCCAGCGGATCGCGCTGGCCGCGCTGACACCAAAGCGCTCGGCAGCCTGTCGACAGGACATGCCACCGTCAATCGCGGCTACCACCCTTTGGCGAAGATCAACCGAAAGCGCCCTGGCCATACATGCTGACCTCCCTCGCCAGCATGCAGCTTGAATCTGACTCGCGCCGTTTTGGGAATCCCCACCCGATTCATTCCGGTCGGAAAATGCTCTAGTTCGACCTTAGCGTCTCTCGCCTGGTCGCCGATAGTGCGAATGTAATCATTCGCTCGACCGTACTTTGGGCCATCCTCGATTGTCTTAAGGGCCTCAGGGGAGAGTCCTTCTTCTTCAAGCCGTTTGGTCAACGCCGTGATGCGCTGTCTGAGATCCTCCACCTTCTCGGTCGTTTGCCGCAGGTCGACGCGAGACTGCCACAGCGCGGCCAGGTTGATTAGCGCGGTACCGACGCTGCGTTGGCCGTTCTCGATGGCTCTCTTAATGTCCCGCTCCCGGTCCACCTCCTCCGCTGCGGCAATGCCTGTGATCTGTTCAGATGCGGTGGCCGGGTTATTCATGGTGCTCGACAGGCCTTTCTGCCGGAAAGCTCTTCCTCGAAAGCGTTCCCGGGCAGTCCTGGTCGTCACCTCAATAGTCCGTCCGGCGGCGCTGACGGTAATAATCTCGCTATTTGCTAAGACACGCCGCCAAGTCTCCCTCACGCCTTCGCGCTCAAGCACCACCTCCACATAACCATCTTCTGCCAACGTCTCGCTGATAAGCTTGGCTTCACGGTCAAACTCAGGGTCGATCTTGTTGTCGAAGTCCTTGTCGGTCCGCCCGAGGCCAAAGCGAAGATACTCTAGAAAAGCGCTCTTTCCCGAGCCTCGCCCGCCTATGATTGCGTTGAAGCCGTCATTGAAGGATATTGTCACGGGCGCAGGTCCGGTGAGGCTGCTCTTCACGCGCAACTCCACCAGATATTCCGTTGGAGATGTCGGCGCGTCGAACACGATTCTCGCCTCGTCGGCCAGAAGCGCCTGGCGAAAGGCTTCGATTGAGTGCTCGCCAAGCTTGATCCAGCAGTCGTGGACGCCCAATCGGCTCCAATCTGCGCTGCGGTTGTCGCCAGTCGCTAGGATCGCTCGGCGCCGCTTGCCCCAGTCCGCGATTTTCCCGCGGATCTTTTCCAAGGTCGCCGCATCCAGCGAACTATATGGCCGCTCAATATAGACGCCGTCGATCGGCAAATTTGCGAATCTGGGGTGATGGCCGGCTTCATTTAGGCTCTTGTGGTCTTCCTCCTTGCTGAAGTGCGGCAGGATCACGCTTGCGTCGCGCAGATGCTGCTCGCCCTGGACAGCCTGAACGAAGCCGGCTACGGTTTCCCGAGCCGGCACGATCGCGCAGGTTTTGGCCTGCGCCGCCGCCGCGGCAAGGATATTTCCTGCCGCAGCCAATGCGAGTTTCTGCGTGTCGACGCCCATCGCGGGATCGAAGACCACAATGCATTGCGCGTTGTCCGAGCAGGTGATCTCGACCGCGGGAAACACGCGCACGGCCGAACCACGACGCTGCGCCGCCTGCAGAACATAAGCGGACAGGCAAATGTCGTGGTGATCCGAGACAGCGATAGCCCGTAGTTTTGCGGCCTCGGCTGCGTCGATGAAGCTATCAGCCCACTGCTGGCGCGCCAACTCACCAGCTTCATTCCCGCCAGGCAGGCCGGGTGAGCCAGCCCAGTTGAGATCGCGCGGCGTATGACATTGAAAGTCGCACTTATGCCACGTCGTGCCCGGATGAAGTCCAACCTCGTGCGCCATTTTTCTATCCCCCGCCGCGCGGCATACTTCCTCAGGTTGTACTGAGACGCAACCTCGATGCTCCTCAAGCCGAGGCTCAACTTAAGTCGTAGCGAACGAAGTCCTTGCGGTTCTTTTAAGACTCGAGCGGATCTCGCCCAACGTCGGAAAGATATGTGTCGTGCTCGTCGCTGCAGCGTCTCCACAGTCGACGAGCATTCGATCGCTAAGCTAGCGTCATGACGGCGCTGCTGAGGCCTTTGTACGGATCAGACTGAGCGGCCGGCATTTGGGCTTGCGGTCGACCTGAGGTCGACAGCACGTAGACGCCCAAGGCTTTCCTGTGGCAATTATTGATAGATAGTAGCTTCGGGGATTATACCAGTCCGCAGTCTGACAAGGCGATGATGTGGGGATGCCCCCTTTGGAGGGCGGAGGATCGGTTGCCTACTCAAGAACACCCGTCGTCTCGGTGGCCGCTAAATCGGAGCGCGATGCTTTGGCGCTACATGGGGCTCGATAAGTTCGTCTGGGCTCTCGACAACAAGGCGCTATTTTTTTTGCCGGTCCGACAAATTTGAAGATCCTTCTGAAGGATTCTTCACAAGAGCCAATGCTCTTGCTGAAGATCACTTTGTTTCGCATCAAATGCGCAATGGCGGCTTTGGTGCACCCGAACGCACCTCGGCGGAATCTTTGCCCCAGGTTACTGGATGATGCTTTCCGTAGCGCAGCAGCACAGGACAAATACATTTGTCAGTTGCTGGCACATGAACGAGAACGAGTCAGACGCTATGTGGGATCGCTACGCTCCGACCTCTGATTCGATCAGCGTGCAGGCCAGCTTTGCCAAGTTACAACAGCTTCTTCCAGACCAATGCTGTCTCGGGGGCGTAAATTACATAGACTTCGACACGGAGCTTATTGACCTCACCTAACAGTCTAAACGCTATCGTCCATAAAGAAAGGAAGTACGCTGGGGAGAGGGAAATTAGAGCGGTCATCTGGGGGAGGGCAGCTGCAGACAATTTTCCCGCAACTGGTGAAAATGGCATTGCCGTACCCGTCGATTTGAATGCACTGGTCGAAAAGGTCTATCTTCACCCTTTGGCAGATCCGAGTTGCCGCCAAAGGGTTGCAAACCTGTTAGATAGGTACGGCTTGATCAGCAAAGAGGTGTCCCCTTAACCACGGCGTATTTTCTCAGAACGAACGAGAGTCGGCCTGTGACCGAACTTTGGACAATCAGGATTTGAGTTTTGCGCCCCTGATCGTTTCCGCTCATCGTCGAGAGCTGGATCAGTCAGCTTAATCCAGCTCTCTGTGCGAGACGATATCCAGCCGAGACGGCTCCTGCCGGCGCAGCGGTCAGCCACCGAAGACGAATTCCACCCGGCTAGCGGCATAGGCGGTCTGACCGAAAGAGATCGGACGCTCCTCGGCGTCGACATTTACGACGTCGGTCTGCAGCACGTGCTCCGTCGTTGGGATCTTCAGCCGCTCAACTTCAATGGTCGTCGGCGGCCGCGATCGCATGCGGACGGATTTGCGGTGGTAGTCGGTCACGCCGAGCTTCTTCAGCACCGCGGAGGTGGATAAGATGGCATCGGCGCCACGCGCCGCCTTTTCGAAAGCTTTACCGATGGTGGGGAGTAACCTTTCGGGGAAGTAGCTTGGTCCATAGCTGATCGGCACGCCATCAGCCTCACTCAATGTCGTCACCACGACCACGCGCTCACCATCACGGAGCCCGAGTGCGGCGCGCACCGGGGGCGAAGCGTCGGCTTGCTCGATCGAAATCAGCCTGCGGGAAGGCTTCTTTCGGTTCTCAAGAATGTTTTCCTCGAAGTACTTCCGGTTCTCGAAATGGTAGTTGATCGGATCGTGGGAAACGAATGTCCCGCGGCCCTGCTCCATGCTGACCACGCCCTCGTGTTCGAGGTGCGACAGAGCGCGCAGCACCGTCAGGCGATTGACGCCAAATCTCGCTGCGATCGCCGGCGCCGAAGGCAACCGCCCTCCGGGCGCCAAGGCGCCGCGATTGATGTCGTCGACGATGGAGTCCACGATCCGCCGCCACATGCTGATCCCTTCCATCGTCCGTTTCGCCATGGGCAGATGTGGTCCTCCCGAACTACGCCGAATTTGCTGGGCATCGTACGTTGACGCCAACCGTCGTTGGCGTGATTTGCTGGACATTTGCGTCAGCCCACAGGGCTTGGGTGCGCACCAACCTCCACAACGGTCTCGGCGATCGCCCTGAGACCGGTGGCAAGCTCATCACGTGTTTCTGGAGATCCAAAGCAGATCCGCGCTGCGTCGGGCACCGGCCCACCATCGGCAACAAAGGGGGCCGCGTCGCCGGCGAGCACGCCACGGGCCTTGAGGTGAGCGTGGAATGCTTCGCGCCGCCCCGTTGGCAGCTTCAGCCACCCGTGGATCGCTCCAGGCGGAGAGGCGAAGTCCAGGCCGGCAAGTGCGGAGATGGCCATGGCGTGACGGCCGGCGGCCTCCGCGCGGACTGCCTCGAACAGCCGACCAGCCATGCCACTGTCCATCCAATGTGAAACCACCGCAGCCGTGATCGGTGCCGCCATCCAGAAGGTGGAGCGCACCCCGGGCCAAAAGGCCCGCTTGGCTTCGGCGCCCGAAGGGGCTGCCACATAGGCGAATCGCAGGCCCACCGTGAAGCTCTTGCCGAGTCCCAAGATATACCAACTGATGTCCGGCGCGAGCGCGGACATCGGCGGCGGTGCGTCCGCCGGCAAGGCGCTGTAGATGTCGTCCTCCACGATCGCAAGGCTGTAGCGCCGAGCGATGTCGATGATCTCATGCCGGCGACCCAACGGCATGACAACGGTCGTCGGATTCTGCAGGGTGGCCAGGCAATACAAGGCTTTGGGTTTCAGCCGGCGGCACGCCTCGTCAAGGGCGGCTGGGATCATACCGTCCGCGTCGCAGGCCACGGATTCGGTGCGAAATCCGTACTGCCGGGCGATGGCGGGGACGGCGGGATAGGTGAGTGGTTCGGTGAGCAGAGTCTCGCCGGGCCGCATGATCGCGGGATAGATCATGTTCATCGCGCTGAGCGTGCCATTTGTGAGCACAACACGCTCCAGAGCCGGCGCCTTGCCTAAGCGGCGTGCGAGCCATTCCCCGCCTTGGATCCGATCCCTTTCCGTCCCCATGAAACGATGGGTGCGCGTGAGGGCCGTGAAGTCCGTCTCAGCGAGAAGGTCGGTCAGCGCCGCCCGGAACGCCTGGTTGGTCTCTGGAACGGGTGGCGGAAGGTTACGGCCGAGATCGGCGACGACGGTCATGCGGGCTCCAAGGGTTTGAAGAAAATTCTGACATTCAGCTTAGCGGATAATGATCTATACCACTAGACCTTTTCCTCGAGGCCCCTATAATTTGGGAGTAGACAGAGGAACGGCAGGCATGGCGGGGCAGCTCAAATACGGGGGAATGGCGTCGGAGGGACCATCCCTGGAGGCCCGCGAACTGCCGCCGGGGCCCCGGACGTGATCGCACTCAGCGAGCACGAGTTCGATTTCGACACCCCACGCCATGCCGTAGCGTCGACGTAGTGGCGCTCGAGCGCGCGGCAAGCCTCGCCCCACAGCGAGATCGTCAAGTCGAGGATTTTCTGCCCGCGGCAAGTAAACCAGTACAGCGGGTCGAGGCCGACTTTCTCCGCTGATCGATCAACCTTCCTTAAGGAGAGAACATGAGCCTGCCTGCGCCTTACGCATCGCTGAACGGAAGGATCGTTTCCTGGCCGGAAGCCACAATGCATGTCTTCAGCCCGGCGGCGAAATACGGCCTCGGAGTCTTTGAGGGGGTGCGGGCCTACTGGAGCGAGCAGCAGGGACGCCTCCTTCTGTTCCGGATGGAGGACCACCTGCGGCGCTTGGCCTATAGCCACAAGGCGGTACGCTTCGACACTCCCTTCACGGCTGAGGAGCTGACGGGGCAGACCGCAGACCTGCTCAAGGCCTGCGGGTACCGGGAGAGCACCCACATCCGGATCATGAGTTACCTGGACGGCCAGGGAGACATGACGGTGAGCGGGCCGATCGGCACCGCTATCACAGCGCTGGCCCGGCCCGTGCCCAAGGCCGTGATCGATGGTGTCCAGGCCCAGGTGAGCTCATGGGTGCGGATTCCTGACCGCGCCATGCCGGCCCGCATCAAGGCCAGCGCCAACTACCACAACTCGCGACTGGCTCACATGCAGGCCATTGCAGACGGCTACCAGCAGGCCCTGCTGCTAAACGAGCGGGGTAATTTGGCCGAGGCCCCCACCTCAACGCCTTTCATCGTCCGCAACGGCGTGGTGGTGACGCCGCCGCTCGGCGAGGACGTGCTGGAAAGTATCACCCGCGATACCATTCTCAGGCTCGCCCGCGAAAGCATCGGCTTGCCGGTGGAGGAGCGGGTTGTGAACCGCTCCGAGCTTTATGCGGCCGACGAGGCCTTCCTGGTTGGGACGGGAGCGGAGGTGACGCCAATCCTCGGCATCGATCGACTTCCAGTGGGCGATGGGAAGGCTGGGCCGGTGGTAAGAGCATTACAAGCGGCCTACTTCGACCTCGTCCACGGGCGCACAAATCTCTGGCCGAACTGGCTGACGCCCGTGGAAGTTTAGCATGGCACCACCGAGCGCCAGGTTCGAGATTTCTAGGAGGTCGTGTCCGAACTCTGAGGAGGCTGGCACAAATACCCTCGTGCCCTGAACAACGGCCACTGTTCAAGACGCCCGCGAGGATTTT
Organism: Bradyrhizobium sp. B120; assembly: GCF_049075665.1. Classification (NCBI taxonomy): domain Bacteria; kingdom Pseudomonadati; phylum Pseudomonadota; class Alphaproteobacteria; order Hyphomicrobiales; family Nitrobacteraceae; genus Bradyrhizobium; species Bradyrhizobium sp. B120. The sequence continues at coordinate 2,092,071 of NZ_CP185242.1, forward strand.
TGTGGGTCGTTAGCAGGGTCGTCTGAATACGTGCCATCAAAAGACAGGAGTCCGCCACGAGGCATACGCACCATCCTTGCCGGTGACGATCGCCCGGTAGATCCCTATCAATCGTTGCGTTATGATTCCAGGTTGACCGTTCCCAACCGGTATACGGTCTACGGATGTCACCGGCATGATTTCGGCACCAGTCCCGCAATGGAATACTTCCTCGGCGAGAATCAATTCGGTTCGATCGACATCGCGCTCAGCCGTATGTAGCTCAAAATATCTGCGGGCTAATTCGACAACGGTCTGGCGTGTAATCGATTCTAATATGTCGTTGGTCCCGCTCGGCGTGATCAGTTGGCCATCGCGGACGATGAACACGCACGTCGCGGGGGCCTCGGCCAGCTTTCCTCTTGAATTGAGGAGGAAAGCGACATCGTAACCATCCCGCTGGGCCTGCATGACCGCCAATCGAGCGTTATGGTAGTTTGCGTTGCATTTGATGCGCGCGGGCATAACGTTGTCTGGCATGCGCATCCAGGAACTAATCTGAGCAGAGGCGCCTTGGATCGATTGCTGCGCGGACTGCCGCGGCAGCGCCGTGATCGCGGTTCCTACGGGTCCCGTTGCCCCGATGTCGCCTGGCCCGTCGATAAAAGTCATCATCCGGATATGCACGGTCGTACGAAACGCATTTGCGCGACACAAACGAACGAGTGCCTCGGTTAACTCTTCTCGGGATGGCCCCTGATCGAACCGCATCGCCTTTTGCGAGAACGCAAACCGATCAAGGTGCTCTGCGAGACGAAAGAGGTACATTTGCTGTGCCTCTTCATTCCAATAGCCGCGTATTCCTTCGAAAACACCTACGCCATACTTCGCCACGGGTGCGAAGACATGCACCTTCGCGTCATTCCAAGGAACGATTTGGCCGTTGAGATATGCAAATTGGGCGGTCGACATCCGTCTTCACCTATAACGTGGTAGCCGCTGTCGCGACTTCGCTTGCCCGATGCCCTGGTCGGCTAGCACCTGGTCACCGTCGATCGTGCGTCGCGGGCGATCAGCGGCTTCGTCATGTTACGCTCCGGCTCTCGGGCGTACGGGAATGCACATAGTGTTGCTCCGCTTGGTCATGCAAAACCGGCGTCGTTTAATTGCGCTATTTGTCGGTTCGGGCGCACTGTTGCGGGCGGAAGCCGGATGCCCATGCTTCGTGCTCGGATTGGTCTAGTCGAGAGATCTCAATGCGAGGATGGTCGAAGCGACTATGGCGAAGATGGTGATCGCGACGTACATGGCTGTATTCGGCGATGGCACCCGGATAGATGAGACGTGCAATCCTGCAAGTACGAGAAAAATGCCGGGCGTGAGAGTTACGAACAGCTCACTCGGAACGAGCGGTCGAACAACAAAAGCGGCAGCCATTACCGGAACGTCATATGATAGCGGCACCCCCAGGAAGCGCCCATCGGCTGATTTGCCGAAGTTCGCAAAGTAGCTGAGCCTGATTGCCCCTGCTGCGAGCAGGGCGGTTGCGGTCACCAGGGCAAGAACCGAGGCGCGGCTGAGCTGGATGACAATTGTGGCGGGCAAAACGGCTCCGTAGATAATGTCAGCAAACCCGTCGAGGCTCTTTCCCATCTTCGCAACATCCGGGTGGCGATCCTTCGTGCGAGCTGCCACGATCCCGTCGAGGTGATCGCATAGGACGGCCCAAAGTGCTGCCGCTATCGACAGCTCAAGATGATCGGAAAGCGCGAGAAATAAGCTGGCGGACGAAAAGAGAAGGCCGCCGGTTGTTATGGCGTTCGCTGGATCCCAGAGATATTTGAGCATTTGATTTCTACCTTTTGCGGGGCATGCCTTGGCCTCGCGGTTCCCTGAAAATGCGCTCGGCGACCTGCAGATCTTCAGGAGTGTCGATTTCGTACCACCTGAGGTCATCGCATCGCGCCGTTGCAAGCTGCAGGCCACGCAGTTCAACAAGATAGGAAAGAAGCTCCTCCGTGTAGGCCTGGGTCACTCCAGACCCAACGATCTCGTCCAGCGCTGGAACGATCGTCGCCTTGAGAGTCGGTGCCGAAAACCGTAACAGGTTCATCGTCTTGAAAAGCGCTGGTCCATTCGCGACCAGGTTCGCCCCGGTCTGCTTCATTCGAAACTCCGAGATGAAGCCGCTATTCGACAACAGAACTGCCGACCCTTCCATCAATTCATCGAAAGGAGCGATTGCAGCCACGTCGGTCGCCTGGCTGAGCATTAGATAGCGCAGCGCATCCTCCTCGAAGAACACGTCGCCCTCGAGGAGAAAGCAGTCTCCGGACAGCAGCGCGTCGCGCGCAAGCCACAGCGAATAGGCGCTGCCGGTACGGTCAAAGGCCGGCGATTCCACATAGTTGATTGCAAGCGTGCCGAAGCGGCGACCGCACGCGTACTCAATAGCGTCCTTGCGGTAACCGACGACGAGCGTTACCTCCTCGACGCCGACCGCTTCCAGGTTTCGTAGGGCATTGTGGAGGATCGGCGTGCCGTTGACCTCGACCAGGGGCTTCGGCCTTAGATCCGTCAGCGGGCGAAGGCGAGAGCCGACGCCGGCGGCGAGGATGATGGCGTTCTCGGGAGCATTGATAGCCATTTGAATCGCTTTGTTGTCGAGGGATTTCTCGGCTTCTTTCCAAAGAGTCGCGAGTTCGATACCCCGTGTCGGGGGACATTCGATCAGCGAAAAAAATGGACGTCGGCTGACACCGCCAGAATCTTGCGTGCAGCGTGTGTTCACGTGTTTATCGTTTGTTGCTGAAGTACCATTTTCTCAATGTACGAACAGTCAAACGGAACTGCGCCAACATCAGCGCTCTCCATCGATCCAGGATGCTGCAGGCAGTTGCGGCTACGGCGCGATGTCCAGGCAGACTGCAGAGAAGAGCCCGCATTCAAGACGGACGAAAGATCGTCGCCGTCGGCCGGTTCAATGCGCTCGTCGATTTCAGCTGGTTATTCCGCAGGGTGCGGGGATCGGGGCAGGGCACCGCAGCGGTGCGTAGGTCAGCCTGGTAAGAACTTCCGTGCCATTTGATGCAATTTCCGGTATCAGGACGTCAACAACCGCTCCGGCCGGAGGTGGAGCGGAATGCTGTAGCGGAGCAGATGTTTGCATGGAGGCAGTCCTTGGGGCGTGTGTGGGCGTATGCGGAAATGGGGCTATTGCCGGATGTCGTCAGACTGCAGATACCGCGCTTCCGCATCGGCGAGTTCGTTGTAGCTGAACAGTTCGAAGAGCTCATCGAGCGTCGCAATATTGGGCTCGATGCTGGCGGTGGTTTCCTCAGCGAAGATGCGACCGCAGGCCTGCCGCATAGCGGCTACTGCGGCCCTCATGGAGTGGTTGGCCCAGATCACCGTGGAAATGCGGGCTTTGCGATAGGCAGAGACCGGCGTTCGATAGTACTTCGTTGGAACAATCACCACCGGCAGCCTGTTCTGCCAGGCGCGCACAAACGCAAGGATCTCGTCAGCAGCGCTGCTTCGCGAGTGAATGAGGATCGCATCGGCTCCAGCGTCGGCGTAAGCGTGAGCGCGCGAAATTGCTTCGTCCATTCCGTGGCCGCCGATCAGCGCTTCTGTCCGGGCCACAAGAACGAAGTCTCCCGCGACTGTGTCCTTCACGGCACGCAAGCGGCCAGAGAATTCATCGATGTCCGCGAGGGGATGCAGATCACCAACGAACGAGTTCATCTTCGGAAAGCAGCTGTCCTCGAGCGCGATCCCGGCAGCGCCACGCTGACGAAGTTTGCGCGCCAGCAGGCGAGCGTTGTTGAAGTTGCCGAAACCACCGTCCCCGTCGACCAGAACCGGCAGCTGGCTCGAACCGACGATCCGCTCGACCACTTCGACCAGTTGAGTCCAGGATCCTTCATTGGCGTCGCGGTAGCCCAGAGAGGAGGCTATCGATAGGCCCGATGCCCAGAGGCCGTTGAAACCTGCGCGCTTGGCGATTGCGGCGGACAGACCGTCATGTGCTTCCATGAGGAACGAGAGTTCGCGGCTGCAGCAGACCTGAGCGCGCAGCATTTCGACAAGCGAGGAATCACCGGATTGAGTGAAGCCGTTGGCGCGGACAGGTCGTGATTGGTCTTGCATGCCGATTCCTTATGCGCTTGGCCAGGCCGACGATCGATATGGAACGTGACATGTGTCGGTCATCTCGATCAATTGCGCGGGTTGGTAGTTGACGAGACCTCAAACTGTGGAGACCCGCTGTAGATCTGCGGGAACTCCGGCTAAGGTCAGACCATCACCGGCCGACCAATCGTTTTTGGCGGAAGTAAGCTCCTGCGGTTCGCACGTCTGCCCGCGCGCGCACCGGCTCAGTTTACCAGCATTCCGCGGTCCTCGATTGTTCAAGCGCTCGGGCACGAACGAGGGAGGGGGACGGCGTGTATCCGAACCGGAGACGCCAGCGGGCTAATGATTGAGCCGACCCGAATGCTCTGATGTCGGCTGTGCAACATGCTGTCGCTTTCACGACACGTTCGATTGGGCAAACCGTGTTCAAAATCACGCTAGGCGATTGGCACAAGCCTTGATGGAGGCTTGCAGGCAGCGCGTGGGCAAGGAGCGGAAGTGGTGGGTTACAAGAGCATTGGATCTGAGTGGATTGTCCGGAACGAGTACGGGGTCGACCGTTCCAATGATGCAATGTCTGGCAACGCTCGGGTGGTGTTGTCCGCATGATCGATTATTGGATCATGGTTCGCGACAACATCGCTGCGCGCTCGCGTTGCGGCGCTGCGCCTTTGCCGGGTCCCGTACCTGCCGGCATCGATATTCGTGAGGCCGTCGAATTCAGATGGATCGAGGCCGAGATCCGGCGGATGGATTCCGATGGACCAACTGCAGTCGACTGGAGGAAGGTCGGCACGCTGTCGCTCAATATTCTGACGAAGCAATCAAAAGACATTCTGGTTGCCTGTTGGGCAACCTATGCTTTGTTTCGGGTCGAGGGATATGAGGGTCTCGCCATTGGCCTGAGCATCTTGCGCGGTATGGTGGCGGCGCATTGGGAGGGGCTATTTCCACCATTGAGGCAGGAAGGTGGACGGGTCGGAGCGCTGGATTGGCTGGTTGGTCGCCTTGGCCCGGGGGTGGCCGCGATTGTGCCGACGGCAGCCGACGCTTCGGCGGTGGTCGCCGCCTATGATGCGCTTGATGATCTCGCTCGCCAACTCAGTGGGAAACTGGTCCACCAGCGGCGCGCTTTGGAGGGGTTGCTCCGGGCGCTGCAACCTTATTGCGAACAAGCCACCTGCGAGCTGGCCACCGCGACCGAGCATGAGTCGACCATGAAGAACCTCCCAAGCGGTTGAGCGGGAGTCGATTTTTGGAGCGGAGCCAGGTTTGAGATTGCAAGCTTTTCGGGCTTGAAGGCCCGAAAGCTTGCAATTTCATTTTTGCGATTCGTCGGATCGCGGGTCGTGATTCCGTGTTCGCATCGGAGGAGACGGTGCGACCCAAGGAACGACGGGACGGCGGACAGGCCGATCTTCTGCGTCCGCGGCTGGACGCGATCATCGACACAAACCACGTCCTTGTGAAGCTTGCGCGGACGATCGACTGGTCGTTCCTCGAGGAGCGGTTCGGCGCGGTCTACGAGAACAGGCCGGACCGGCCGCCGCTGCCGACACAGTTGATGGCAGGACTTGCCATCCTCAAGCACGACCTACGACCTCTCCGACGAGGTGTTGTCTGAGTGCTGGCTGGAGAACCCCTCTTGCCAGTTCTTCTGCGGTGAGGACTTCTCCCAGCAGCGGCTGGTGCTCGATCGCTCTTCGCTGACGCGCTGGCGCCAGCGCGGGGCAAGATAAGCTGCAAGCGCTGCTGCACGGGGGAGCCTCTCGGTCGCCACCAAGACCGGGGCGATCAAGCCGTCCGACCTCAACCGCGTCATCGTCGTCACCACGGTGCAGCCCAAGAACGTGATGTTCCCGACCGATGCGCGGCTTCAGAACCGGGCGCGCGAGATCATTCGCGGCGTCTTACAGCCAATCTTGGTCTCGGATGTCCCTCGCGACCTTGGTGATGCTGGTGACGTGATCCGCAACGAATTTCTGGCTGTCATGGTGGCCGATGAGAAAACGTTCGAGCATTACTCATCTCGAATGCTCAAGCGCACCGGGGGCGTGAAGTATCGATATTTGCCGGTAAGCGTTCCATTGACGAACTGAAAGCCGTGATCACCGTAGATCATATCCTCACGCACGTAGCCGTCCGCTATGGCCTCTCGATTGTTGCCGCCAACTGTTTTTCGGTCAGTCGTCACCAGATGACTGGCTGGCGGCAAGCCGAGTATTTCGATTATGGCATCGCGTGGTGTACCAAGTTTCAATGAATTGAACTGTTTGGAAGGAATTATCCCGGCTTCCTTGATGAGCTCCGCTCTCATTCGCGGAAGATCTTCAGATTCAATTGGCTTACGAGCCACAACTTTCTCGATGCAGTGTGAATGGATTGGGATGCCAGGGTGCGAGTCCCATTTGATGTAATGATCGGAGCGCAAGATCTCCCAGCCCGCTTCTGTATAGATGGCCTCCAGCTCGCCGCGCTGGAACGATTTCTTGTGACCAGATGCCAAAGACTCCTTCGAAATTGGATGGTCTGGTTGATCGAGCGTGTTCGTGAAGCAATGAAATCCCCCAGGCCGCGTTCGATCAATTAAGGTCGTGACAAGCGGCTTCCAGACTTCCCGTTCGGTGAAATGCAATACGCAATGCGCTATAAAGACGTCCAGGTAAGCAGGCGGCTGGAAGTCTTCAACACGAGCGACCCCGCTCGCTATGTTCACGCCAAGATCACCTGCGAGCCGGTTCAGCTTGGAGATAGCGGTTTCGGAGATATCGGTCGCGATCACCTGATGATCAAAATGAGCCAAATAGAGGGCATTGCGGCCTTCCCCGCAACCCAGCTCCACAACCACGCTCTTCGTGCGAAGAGCTGGTGCTATCTCGAAGATTTCTGGACTGGGACCGCCCATACACGATACGTTGGGTTCGGCGTAGCCTGAGTCCCACCAGAATGGTGAATGCTTCGCGACCTCTTGCATACTGGACCTCACGCTGCCTGATATTGCTCTTCGAGAGCCACGATCGCGTCTGAGTAAAACACTCTCGCCACGATGCTGGAATATTTGAATCCCGAGTGGGTCAGTCGATAAGTATCACCGTCGGCCAGGTCGACGAGCTGCAGACATTCGAGCGCTTTGAGCTCTTCGCTGAAATCGGCGGTCAGTTCGCGTCCGAATACTGAAGCGTAGTTCTTTCTGCTCAGGGATGACAACGTGAGGCCAAGCAGGACGTAGCGACGCGCGAGATCGTCCGGCGTCAGTGTGATCCCGTGCGATGCTATCGCCTCAGGATCGAAGGAGCGATTCGAGAAAGCGTTGATGATCGACGAAGCCGCACTCGAATCGACGGCATAGTCCGAGCCATAGTGATATTGCCCGAAATAGCTTCTGGCGCCAGCTCCTAATCCTAGCAGGGGCGTTCCCTCGAAATCCGAGTTCTCCTGCCGGTAGGCTCGGCCGCCGGCGATCTTGGTGAAACGCGTGAAGGATTCCTGGCGGTAACCTTTGGACGCCATCAGAGCAACATTCTGGTCGTAGACCTCATACTTTTCCGCATCAGAGAAGAATAATTCGGGGGCGTGGGCCTTCGAGGTCATGATGTTTGTCATCGGACGAACAACAACGGGGTAAAGGGAGACTGTCTGTGGCTCGTAGTCGAGCGCGCGGCCAAGCGAAAAGTTCCAGGAGTCGCGGGTTTGACCACGCAGGCCGTAGATCAGATCAAGATTGACGTGGGAAAAACATTCCGTCAGTGCTTTGATTCCGGCTTCCGCAGTCTCGATCGAATATGGTCTACCAGTGTGCGCAAGCTCGCCGGCTACCATGCTTTGGATGCCCATGCTCATTCGGTTGACGCCATGCCCCTTCAGGCATTCCAGAAGGCCGTTGTCGAAACTGCCTGGCGCGCTCTCGACCGTAATCTCACATTTCCGGTTCCGGTTTGGAAATGCAGCGTCGAGGGCGGCAAAAAGATCGCCGAATTGATGTTGAGTCAGCAGGGTTGGCGTGCCGCCGCCGAAGTAGATGCTTACAACCTCACGATCTCCGAAGTATTCTCCGTATCGCGCGATGTGCTCTGCCAGCCGAACAACATAAGACTCCCTCGTTGCCGGTGTTTGGCGCGTTGTAAGAAAGAGGGTGCAGTAGGTGCAGCGGTAGCGGCAGAACGGGATATGGATATAGATGTTGATTTGCTTGGAACGGCTGGCCTGCTCAATGACATCAGTTATGCGGAGTGGCTGCGGAAAAGCCCGATAAGCGCGCTTGGAAGGATAACCATAGACGTAGGTCGGCAACTGCTTTTTCGCTATGTTTGCCCGAAGAAAATCCACACAATCCATGACTTAACTCGTTGATTGCCAAAGCCGGCGAATGCCTGAACGTCGTGTTTTGCCGAACGCCACCAGTTCATGCCTTGTGATCAACAGTTTCCATGGAAGCTGCCAATCCGCGCGCGGTCACGTGCGCCATGCGTAAGAAGCCGGACGCTCGCAGACATAGCTAGCTACCGCAGCTGCCGCGCTGGTTTCCGCCAACGGCTCCTATGAACGGCCAAGACCTGCTTTCCGAAGTGCAGGTGCTTCTTAAGCAATTCCTTCACACAGTACCCTGACATATCAGTCTTCATTGTTGTCTCCCTCTCAGTGAGAGGATCAATCATTCACGCGGTCGGCAGCTCCTGCCGCCGATACCCGACGGCACTCAAGAGTCGTGCCAAGTGCTTGGGAGCAGGCCCCGCAACGCCGTCCTGCATTTTATTCAACAACTTAACTGCGAGGGCCGGGCCCTTTCGGTCGAACATCATGTGTCGCGGACGTGACGAACGGGGGACTTGGAGCAACGAAGTCATGTCGGAACCGCTGCAACCGGAAATGGGGGCTGGCCTTGTCACGGGGCGAGCAATGTTGTTTTGCAGATATCGATAGCGCGCCGCACCGTTTCCGGAGTGCGGCGCTCTGCCCCACGCGTTTGATTGACTCTCGAAGGACTTGCTCCTCATGGCCCAGACGCGACTTGCCGGGCTTCTTCGATGCTCAATCCGCGGCATTTCGGGAATGTGCCAATTGCATCGTGGATGAGCATTGTGAGTACACCCGGACACTGAATCGCTGAAAGGGCCGACTCCGCTTTGAAGCATGATTGCCTTGACTGCGACTGCTCGGGGGTGAATTTGCCATCATGTCATCCTCATCGAGTCGATGATGGGGGACGCTGTCGCTCGCAATGCTGGCAGGAACATCGGCGAGCTGGCTTGCGGGCCGATGCCGTTCATTTTTGCTTCAAGCGGTCCACAGCCACGGCGCGCCGCCTGCACGATCGGAGCCGGAGAACGGTCAGGACCTTCGTCCGAGAACGGTACCTCGATAGCGTCGTTCGGTGGTATCATTGGCGAGGCATATCCTGTCCCTGAGGAGTGAAGCTCCCGGATCGATTCAGCATGTAGCTGAACGCCTTGGCCAGGTCATGTCTCCCGGAGACCTGAGAGCTGTTCGCCTCATTCTGGATTAGCTGCTGTTTCCGCGCTGCCGGCCCAAGCGATCCTTGTTCAGGACTCGGCCGTCTTCAATCGTCAAGAACCGTCAACACCTTAAGCATCTTCCATTGGAGCCGGCGATCCCTCCGTACAGGCCTGTCTGGATTTCCTGTTCGACGCCGGCGCTGCTGCCGCGGACTCATACAAGAGCAACGATGGGGTCATCGTCGGCGCCACTGGGGCAGGGCGACGGCATCGCGCAGCTGTCTCTCGGCTTGCCTGGGACGCTGGGTCGTGCGTGCCGCAACGAGACCGAATGCTTGAGCTACCGATAACCAAAGCCCTGTGCAATATTGGTCCAGCTTGGCCGGATCACGTGCGAGCCTCTCGGGCTGGCTGGGCCTCGACGCTTGATCGAGGTTTATGGATCCAGGAAATCCGCGCATCGGATTCCTACGGCGTCTCAATTCATTGTTTCGGCGTGCCAACAATTGATTTTTCGCAGGCCTCATCCAGATGTTTTGACCGCAGAAGGGGGCCCAGCTATCGCAATCTCGCGCCCGACGTAGCTAAAACTGAAGAGCGACGGTATCGGAAGTGGATGTGCGTGCTTCTTAATCGAAAAAGTTGATAGTTCCATCGGGTGAGTGCATCAAATGTCGAATGGCGCACGACTGCAACCATAAATCGTCACAAGCCTGCTGTTTCCTTGCATGTGCACTCAGAACAATGCGGAGAAAATAGTGCGATGTCAGGTGCGGACTGGCGATCAGAGAGCGCATACCACGATGTCAAGAATGCAGAAACCGTCGACCTAGCCTGGGAGTGGCTACGCCGCGATCGCGAATATCAAAAAGACTTCGGGGCCCTGCTCAGCAGCAGACAATCCAGCGTGACGGATCACTTCCGACGGAAGTGGGGACTGACGTTTCGCGGCTGATCCGCAGAAGACGTTCGACAAGCAAACCGTTTTCTGGTCGCCTGAGGCGCTGCCGACCGTGCTAAACGTCCGCACGGCGACTTGCTCGACCGCGTCCAATACATACAGGCTTGATGTCGCCGACCTCGCAGGCAGCGAGCTTCGCGAGGCGCCGGATGGATGGCATGTGGTCGTGCCGCTCGGAGGAGCGAAGCATCGGCTTTGGCTAACAGAACTCCCATCGCGCGCATCATTGGTTACCCTCGATTTGCCGCTCGACCGCAACTTGGGCCTCCGTCTGCAGGCTGCACGTCGATTTTGGTTGGCGCTCGAACAGCGCCCCGTCGGGCCGCCCCCTCTTGCTCAATCGATCGGGAGCCGGCATCGTCACGTCCTCGCTTTGCGTGCAGTCGATGGGTGGCTGGAAGGCAACAGCTATCGCAACATTGCGCAAGGCCTGTTTGGCAAGCCTCGCATTCCCGATCGCGGGTGGAAAACACACGATTTGCGCAGCCGGACCATTCGCCTGGTCCAGATGGGGCTGCGCCTCATGCGAGGCCGCTATCGCGACTTGCTCCGTCACAAGGGCAAAGACAGGGGCGAAACCTCCTGAGCTCTTTGCTGGTTGGTTAGCTTCACGCCGCGGGCGCTCGGGACTAGCAGCCAGCGAGCAATGTCTTCACTATGAAAAAAACCCTCTCGGCACGCTGTCGGTTGCGGCTTCGTCGCGGCGAATGCTGTGGTGTTCGGCTTCCAAGCTCGCGGCATAAAGCCGCGAGCCAGCGCGCGAACTTGATGTGATCGACAAGTCGAGTTTGCGTACTTTCGCGGTCTTCTGTGCTTCGACGTCCCGGTGCAGAAGTCGCTGGATCGTCCCGGCGGGGAGGCGAAGCCGGCCGGCGCTCGCTGGTGGCTGCCAGTGAGAACGTACTGCGGAACGGGCCATCAGGCGGTGGCAAGGAAACCTTACCGTCGCCCTGGAGTACCAAGCGATCGCGCTTTCGGCATCCTGCAGCTTGGCGCAGCCGCAACAGTGCGCTCCTTGCCAGCGGGCAACGCAAGGGTAGGTTCGACGAGCCGACCGCGCGATTGATCAACCAAGCGTTGATCAAGATGAGCTCCGATACCGCGTTTTGTGTCCAGTGTTTTGCATCCACGCGGCGCGACCACGGTTAACAGCAGGCGCATCAGCGATTTGGTGATCAGTCTTCAGCGTCCTTGTGCCATGGTCACCGGGGTGCAAGTGCGTATGGTCGCCCGGTAGACCTTTCGTTTGCATCGTCAATTTGTCTGCGGGAGCGAAGCGTCCGATCGGATTGATCTCCGCAGCGCGGTGCCGATGTCATCGTAAGTCTTGGACCAGCGCTTGCAAGGCGCGTTTATGTGAGGAGCAATTTGGGGCACCGATTGGACAGGTATCGTGGTTGCAGGTGGAGAGCCGCTCGTCTGTTCAGGCGTAGTGAATGTCGTAGGGCGTCAAAGACGTTGATTGACGGTATGTCAACGAAGCATGCAATCCGGAATGAGGCCGGTCGATCGCGCGGAATGTCACTGCGCAGAGGCAGAGTTATCGTACAATCGAGCAGTTCCACGTGCATCCCGCGAGCCAGCTACCGTTGCGCGAGGTTCAAGACACGTTTCGAGACCTCGCGATCAGGGTGCGCGCTCGCGCTCAACATCGCGCTGGCCAGCGGAAGTCGAGATCCCTTGCGGACGCCCAAATCGTGCGTGGGCGGAAGCCCGATCAGTCGAGCCGGGATACAAGCAGACTTGGCGCCGCAATCAGGGTTGAAGCGAGCGCTCGAAATCGACGGTAAATGGGACCATATGGCGCGGGAGCTGCTCGACAGGTGGGCGGCAGTGAGAAGGCTCATGTCGGGGAGGTGATCGAGTGATCGGTTGGTGTAGGTACAATCCGAAAGAGAGAAGGTCGTAAGCCGTGGCAGTTGATCGTCGAACCTTCGCAGTGGGTGGGTTTTCCACGCTCGTGAGCGGATACGCGCTGATGCAGCAGGGGCGGACCGCGTCGGCCTTCAACCCCGTGGTCGCCGGCTATGTCGCCCCGTGGAAGGCCCGGGCGGGCGGTCCAAGCATCAAGACAATCCCGGCTCGGGCGCTGACCCACCTGATATACGCATTCGGCACCGTTTCGGCGGAAGGATTGGCTGAACTTGCGGATCGTTGCCTCGACACAGGAGCCTGCGACGGAACCGCGCCGTCGAGCCCGTTCGGCGGCAATTTCGCCCAACTTGCCGAACTGAAGCGGAACAATCCGAAGCTTCGGATCCTGATTGCGATGGGCGGATGGAGCGGATCGAAATATTTCTCGGCCGCCGCTGCCACGCCGATCTCGCGCGCGCGGTTCGCGCAATCGGTCATCGAGGCGTTCTTTCGGCCGTATCCCAGTCTGTTCGATGGTGTGGACGTCGATTGGGAGTATCCCGTCTCAGGAGGGCGTCCAGGGAATCTCGCGCGACTCGAAGACCGTACGAATTTCACACTCCTGATCGCGGAACTTCGCCGAGAGCTCGATAAGCTTTCCGCATCGGAGCGCAGGGAGCTGGAGCTCACCATTGCCGTGTCGGCCGCGCCCGACAAAATCGTCAATTTACAGGCGGCCGCTCTCGCCCGGCTGGTCGACCGGTTTCATCTGATGGCCTACGATTATCACGCCGGCTCGGCCCTTGCTGCCTTCAATGCCCCGCTGTTTGCCTGCGCCGGCGATCCAAATCCCGATCTCAATGTCGATGCGAGTGTGAAGGCCTTGATCCGGGCCGGCGTGCCGCCGGCCAAGGTGACGCTTGGGGTCGCCTTCTATGGCCGAGCCATTGCGGACGTTCCGGCCGAGAACGGCGGGCTCTTTCAAAAGGGGGCGACAGCAAGCGAGGAGTGGGGAGGGAGTGACGGCGTCGATTATCGCGATCTCGTTGCCCGGCAACCGGAAGAGCAGGGCTTTCGCCGGTATTGGAGCGACGAAGCCCAGGTGCCGTGGTTCTATGACGCCGAACGGCGAGTATGGATCAGCTACGACGATCCGCTTTCCATTGCGCGCAAGGCGATGTACGCGCGCGCCCATTCACTCGCCGGGATCATGATTTGGGACCTGTTTGCTGACGACGGTTCACTGCTCGCAGCACTCCGCACCGGCACCCTTCCTTCGCAAAAGTCCGAATAGGGGTGTCAGCGCGCCGCGTTAAAGCATGTCATCGGCGCGCCTCAAGCCAGCGGCGAACTGGGCGGTGCTGTGAAATCAGAGCCAAGACCGATTGAAAGCGGCTCCTGTCGCCAAAAAAACGGCGACCGGCGGGATCGTTCCAAAGGCTGCCAAGGGCAATGCGTGTTTTCTTCAGTGACGCTGCTCCTAATTTGAGGGACTGCTCGCCTCCAAAGCCCCTTCTGTATTGCGGCTTCTCTAGCGGGGAAGGTGATCTTGGCTACCAGGCACACCAAGCCCCGGCAGTGAAGCCGGACAGTCTGAATTGTTTGGTGCTCGTCTCCCTCAAAACGAAGGCAGTTGACGAACCTTAAGAGGCGGGACGCCGAATCTCGGAGCTTGAAGGGTCTAAACGAACTGGCCACACCGTGTGGTGTGACGGGGATAAAGATCGAATCGCGGGTTGATGCTCATGAGTACGTGCATGAACCCAGAGTTCTTGATTGGACATCTTGAGGCATGTTTCTGTCACCTACCAGTAGGCGCGGGCTCACGTTCGATGAAGCGGGCTTGATAATTTCCGCATGCGCCAATCTTCTGCGTCGTACGTTTCCATCGGCAACTGCAATCTTTTGGCCCGTTCGTCGCGGTCCTTCTTTCGAAACTCCAGCTCGCTGCGCTCGAACTTGGCAAGTTCGTCATTCGCGGCTCGCATGAACTCAGCGTGCGAGGCGCCGGCGCTTTGGATACGGTCGGACATATTCATCTCCTGACAATTTGGTCAGAAACGTAAACCGAAATGCCGCGAATGGCCCCAACCTTACACCATCTTGAGAACGCCGCGAAATAGCAACGAATTGGGTGAAATCACTGCGAACAATGTGAGCGCCACGGCTTATGAACACGACGCATCAACAGCTTGGCGGCTCTTGCCGTGCAACGTAGGTGGTATGATGCTCGAAGGCCATGTGGCCGAACTGAACGACATCGAGGCTCTTTCCCATTTTCGCAGTGTCGGGCCACGATTGCTACCGTTGCGGTGCCACGGATCGAGCGAGGCTGCGCGATCCGGAACGACGAGCTCCTTGAAGCGGTCCATTCTCGCGGTCGAACGCGGGGCTTCGGCTGTTTCTCGTAGCGATCTTTTCGGTTTCAAGCATGGCCGGCCGGCTTCCCACAACGTCCCGATGAACTGGCGGGCGCGATCGTCCATTCGTCGTGCCGGCTCCCGTTTTGCGCGGGGAACAAATCGCCTGGCTACGGCCCACTATTGATGAACGCTTCTAGAGAGGCAATACACAGTTCACCTGATATGTCGCTCACCGATCAAAGGGTCGCGCCTTGCATGAGAAGTGATCGGGGGCGGACCTGGCCGTCGATTCCACTCCACCCTACCAAAAGGCAGAGGTTCAGCCTCAAGCGGCTTCTCGATAAGCTGCGCAGGCGCATCGAGAGCGCGCTTGACCGACCGAAGGAGTTGGCGGATCGCCGCATATGGCGTGCGATGCGTTCGCGGCGCTTGTTCTCGTTTGCTCTCGTTCCGCAATTGAGAGTTTGGGTCTGTTGCTAGACTGCCCCTTGCTCCCATCGACCGCCAAGATTGATACCCGCTGCCGCGACTGACGAGCGACATCGATGGTGAAGCAGATACCCGCGTTGACCGGCATCCGGTTTATCGCAGCAGCGGCGGTTGCAGTGTCTCACGGCGGTAGCTTGTTCTTGGAGGGCACCAGCCTGACACTCGATATCAGTATCGGGACACTGGGCCTGCTCGGGATGTCCGTCTTCTTCCCGCTGAGTGGTTTTGTTATTCAATACAACTATGGCACCTCGATTGCACAGCCCGCGGAAGGCGATCCCGCAATTCCTGGTGGCGCGGATAGCGCGAATCTATCCGCTCTTTGTTGTTTTCTTCCTTGTTGAACTCTTGACCGGTCCGATGGTCTGGCCGTGGCTTCTTGGAACGCCGAGGGCGGCGGAGGGATTTTCCTCGCACATTGTCCCCTTTCAGCTTGGAATGATTCAGACCTGGTTCTTCGCGAACGTAGCTGGTGTCGCGCCCGTTTGGCAGTACGAGCCGATCGGCATCGTCAGTTGGTCAGTGAGTACCGAATGGTTCTTCTATCTCGTCTTTCCGATCGTTTGCCCGTTACTTGCGCGGATCCGAACTGTGCCCGTCGCGATCCTGTGCGCGATTGGAGCAGTCGCAATCGAGTTGGGTCTCGACGCCGCGGTGTTAATGCTTCAAAGCCGGATCAATCTGTTTGCGCTCCATGCCTATGGGACGGAGGCGGCGCTGCCGAACTGGAAAAACAGTCTCATCCTCTGGATCGTGTACTTCGCGCCGTTTTGCAGGGTCTGGGAATTTGTCCTCGGCTGTTGTTTGGCGAAACTCCATGAACTGTGGCTGGCTCAGGATTGTAGACCACCTCGAGCTCTGCTTGATACCGCCGCAGTGATCGGTGTCGTCGCGATGGCCTGGGTTTTCTGGTTACCGCCCATAAACCCCCGTTTGGGGCTTCAATGAGCTTGTTCGATATTGCACGCAACAATATCGCGCTGGCGGCGCCGGTCGCGCTCATTCTTATCGCGGCGGCTCAGCCCGCAAGCAGTGCAGGACGGTTGTTGTCGGCAAGGTGGCTTGTCTTCCTGGGAGAAGCCAGCTTTGCTCTTTATCTTTGTGCACCTCATCATCTATCAGCGCTTTCCGGTGGTGCGTTGGGAAACCGGTAGCGAGCTGTTCGGCCATTTCGCTGCGCTCGCACTGGCTTTCACTCTGGCGACTTGCGTCGCTATCCTGCTGCATTTCGGTTTCGAGGTGCCCGCGCGAAGGCTCATTCGTGGATGCTTTCAAGCGGCCTCGCCAGAACAGCGCGGGCAGCTCGTTCGATTGGGTGGTGTGGGTTTTGTCACCCTGATCGTAGCGGCGTCGACGTATGCGCTGCGAGCTGCAACCCGTGATGCCGTAACGCAGCCAGGTATTTCAGTGGTTGCTGGCACGTATGGCGGCAACTGCCGTTGGGTCTCGGTCCGCGGCAACGCCACGCGTGCGCTCGCCGCAGCCTGTGGTGGTCAGGACGAATGTACTTCAAAGTAAGCATGGAGCAGCTTGGTGATCCTGCTCCGGGCTGCACGAAGGAGTTCATGGCGGCCTGGGTCTGCCAGGGTGATCGGGCGATCCGCTCTAGCTCAGTCCTCGATGAGCGCGGCACTGTCTCTACTCTGCAACTTTCCTGCAACCGGTTAAGCTCGCCGAATGACACCAGATCAAAACATCGTCCAGACCCTTAAAGCCTCAAAGCGAAGTATCCTCCAAGCTAAGGCCTTGCGGCCCGCACCCAGCGGCGCTCGCGTCAGCCTCGCGGCAAAATATGTCGAGGACGTCAGATGTCCGCAGCCAGGCGGTGGGTCTCTTGCCGCCGACCTTGATGGCTGCGAGACTTTTCGTTAGATCACAGTCGTTCGATGATGGAGACGGTGCCGTGGTTCAATTCGAACAAAGGGTATGGCTTCATTAGGCCGGAGGATGGAGGTCCCGACGTCTTCGTGCACATCAGCGCCCTCGAAAAGGCCGGCTACACCACTCTCGAAGAGGGGGCCCGGGTAAGTTACGAGCTGAAGGCTGGTCGCTCGGGCAAGATGTCAGCCGAAGATCTTCGGGTTGGCTAATCCGATCCGGCTCTCGGAAATCGGCCATTTGCATATCCTGGTCCGCGGCTGGACGTGCATTCGGTTTGCCTGTCGCGGACGCGCGGCGCTTTGCGTACCACTCTCCTTTTGAGCGTTACGATGCGTAGCAATCTGTGCTAACGGCTTAATGCAGTCTCTCAGAACCGCCGCTCGACCGGCGCCGCTGGAGACCAAGGCCTTTCCGGCGAGGTGTGTTGTGGGCATGGCGAGATACTCTTTGTCAGTCGATTAAGAACGGTCCGAACCGGACGCTCATCGTATCGTACCCCGTGAGCCAAGGTGCATGCCGCGCAAGGATCGGCGCAGGCAACGATGCCGTCGGCTGGTGCTTCCGATCGAATAGTGATGCTGCAGCTGATGAAGGGGCGCGCACTCGGGTACCGCCAGATAGGGACCATACTGGCCCGGCGGCGCTGCGGCGGAGGGCAATATCCTCAACGCTGATGCCCGAGGCCTTTCACGTCTCGAGGCAAACGCGCTCGCGCGTCGACCTTAATACCGCGCGGCGAGGTAAATCTGGGCCGTTAGCGCTCGCGGTTAGCCAATATAGTTGAGGTTAACCGCGCGATGTTATTGACGTTGCGCCCCTATGCTTGATCCATTGCACCGCAAACTGCACACTCGGCCCACCGGAGAGGTGGAAGTGTCCTTCCAGCTGACCGTCCTCAAAGTGCTGGCCGGCCAACCTGCCGGGCGGGCCTCCGTTGCCGACATAAGGCACGCCGTTGAAATACTCATGAACAGCGGCCGTGACTGGACCGATCGCATGAAGCGGCTGGCCGAACACGCGCCCGACCTGAATATCTTCTCGGCCAAGTTCGTGTTTCGGGATGCTCTTGGCTGGGAAATCACGGAAGAGGGGCGGCAATTCCTCTCTGCGCTCGAGACGGCCGCGGCCGTTCGAAGAGAGCCACCTCGATCAACCATCGATCCGCCATCCAGCGAACCCACGGCGCAACCGGCAACGGATGCGACAAAATCACTTGATCCTCCCCGAAGTCGCCGTCAGAGACCACGCCGTCGCCGCGGGAAAAGCCAATCTAATCACCGTACAGCATGAAGCAGCGTCGCCAATTCTCATTCGGCCTCAGCTCGACGTGCGCGCGGCACTCCAATTGTGATTAGAAGGGCAATTATTCTCGTGCAGCATCGATCAAATTTGCATGAATTATTGATGGGCTCGGACGTGACTGTCCTTTCCGACCAGGCAAAAGCTTGCGCGCAATCCATCGCTGGATAATGCCGTGATCAGGTCTGGTCACCTGTCACTGTGCTGTGTCGTGCGGGACATTGCAGAGGATGGCGCAGCATTGAAGGCAGGCCCGCCGTCATCCTTCCTGACCGCTTCACCCTTATCGTTCGGCCGAAAAGACCTGTGCGTGCAATGTTGTCCGACGAAAAGGCGCATGGGCGGGGGCCCGTTTGACACTGAGCGACACGGGCGCTTGCTTCCAAAGCGCTGCGGAATTGCCGGGGAAATACTGCGCAATGTAACCTACGTCACACGCAGCCCAACCGCATAATTGGCACTATCCCGCTGGGATTTCAGCGGAATGCCATGGACGACGAGTTTTGTAGAGAGAGGGCGCGGACGGTGCGGGCACTTGCAGAGCAAGCTGACCCGTTCATCAAGAAGCGCCTGTTACAGCTGGCCGCTCACTACGAGCGACGCGTTGGAGCGCCAGAAAAGGCGGATCAAGATCGCGCTGATCTGCCGGCCCCGGGGGCGCCGACCCGGCCGTCGTGATTTCAGGGATGGCGCCTATCCGCTATGATCACCGGACCGCGATCCCATTTCCGCAAAGCGGCCTTCGCTCATGCCCTGGTCCTCTTGCTGGGCGGCAGCGAAGCTCAAAGTGTTGCTGTGGGGCAAGTCTCGCGGTTCGCTCCGATCGCAATCGGAGTTCCAAACGTGGCCTTGGCAAGTAGCTCAGCATAGCCATCGTCTGAACGGCCGTCATGGAAAATCGGTGATAACTTTAGTCCCGTAGTCCTTGAGCCAGAGCTTAGCTTAACCGGGACCTAGATCCGTGAGCATTACACGGCTGCTCGGTCTTGATCGTTGTCCGGTTGCCAACATGGCTCACAACACCTGTGAGATTCATGCCCCCGCGCGTCCATTTGCACCACCAACTCCCTCAAAACGCAATCAAGCGCTGAGTGCAAGATGGGAGTGCTGGCACGGCCCTTGCCGTTTCTCGCTTCTGAAAGCGGGGCACCGTCATGGCGACTGAATCTAATGAATGCCGAAGTCGGTCCGTTCGAATGAGGACGAGGAGGTGCACATCCCGGCTAAAGAGGTGTTGAAAGTTGAAGAGGAAGTGGCACAGCGACCGCCGTCAGCGTCGTTCAGGAATTCGCGAAAGCCGCCTCCGGACCGAAGGGCCTTTGGACTATGCGGCTGACAATGGGGGCGGGGTGCACCGCCTGATCTTGAGAGCGTCCCTTTGCGTGGCCCTGGCGGCGCAGCGATCCAGTTGCGGCCGCTTCTTCAGGAGACCGAAATGAACCTGCTCTTTGGTCCGCTGTTCATTCCCTTTCGCACTGAGCTGGGACGCCGCCTTCGGAGCTGCTCACTTCAAAGCGGCGGGGCGTTGAGAATTCCCTGCGACCTGGTCACGTGCTCGAATTCGAGATGACCCAATGGCCGCCCCTATCAAGTGCAGCGAAGTCCTGCGGACGCTAGGGTTGGCCCGACACTTGCTATCCTCACCTCAAACTCCGTTCGCGCGGTCGCATGCACAATGTCATCCTGCGAGGCTCCACTTGCAGAGCACAGATATTCGCGGCGGCTGTACATCTCCACGTCTCCACGCTCAAGAATTGCGAGGGAAGATCGTGCGTGAAGAATGGCAGCGCCGAGAGAGCCGAGCGCAAAGCATGCCCGATACCCATTGAATGGGTCCGGGGAGCAGAGGAACAAGTAAGCTAGATGCGCAAGTTGCCGATTCTAAAAAACCTTCACCTCTTCGAGGCGGTGAGCGAGTTCCCAAGCTTCTCAAAGGCCGCTGATGGCCTAAACATGACCACGGGTGCGGTAAGCTACCAGATGCGCACTCTCGAGGACTGGTTCGGCAGAAGATTGTTCGTCCGTCACAGCGCAGGAGTGCGGCTTACGTCCGATGGCGAACAGCTGAAGCGCAGGTGTGAGAGCGCATTCACGATGCTTGAGAAAGGGTGTTACGAACTGCGGAGGTGTGATGCAGGAAGATCTGTTGTGGTGGGGTGCTCAGCTACGTTCTTGTCGCACAGTCTCTTGCCCCGGATTGGTGGGTTCCGGCAAGCGCATTCCGATATCGAGTTTGTTTTCAAAACAGATGAAGATCTAAATTCGGTGGCTGTTGGTGCCCTGGATGTATTGTTTGTTTGCGGCGTCTTGAAGCAGCCGATGCCCGTCGATGAGGTGCACGTATCGAACGAGATGATTGGACCCGTATGCGCACCGACTGCACTCGATGCGATGAAAGGCCCAGCAGATATTTTGTCATTTCCTCTACTGCATGAATCGCTCAAGTTGGACGCCTGGAACGAATGGGCAAAGGCTACTGCGATATGCTTGCGTGGATCGCGCGATATTGTATTTGATTCGTTTTCGTTGGCTATTGAGGCGGCGAAGGGCGGACTTGGAGCGGCCATATCGCCGGAGGTGCTGGTCAGAAGCAACCTCGAGAAGGGAGAACTTGTGGCTCCGTTCGGCTTCACGCCTGTCAATCGCTCAATCTACATGTTGGTCAGCGGGCATGCACAAACGATAGGCGCAGTTAAGGAGTTCCGGCGCTGGGCAATGGCAGAAATACTAAGCCGAGCATAGCCGGGACCGACTCTGACGAGGTGCGACTCGAGAGGTCAAATAACGCATTCTATTGAGTTTGGCTGCTGCTGCATTCGATCTGAGGCGGTCCGCGCATGCCCCCGTATGACGGTGTGCAATCGCCAACCAATGCCGACCGGCGGGTCACGTTCTTGGTACGGCAAGGACCGTCCGAAGTCGTTTCTGCATGTGATGCAAATGTCAGGCGATATCGAGCTTGAGTCATGGCGCGGCCACAATCGAATTCCTCGAGCAGTAGAAGCTCGAGTTCCAGGGCATAGCCGTTTTGTCGTAATTGGCTCTTCGGTGGCTGGTTACGGCATGTTGCCTCCACATGTTGACTCCGAGCAGCTTTCACCGATTAGATCCTTACGGATGGGGGGCTGGAAATCCGTGGAGCGAAACCAGAAGCTGAAAGATCGCGAACGCATCGTCGACATAGGCGCGCCCCTTGAGGAACCTTGCGACGTGCGGCGCAGAGCCTGCCATTCCGAGAATGAGAATGGGCAGCGACTGATGATCGACGTCGAGCCTCTCGACAAGCTCGGTTCTTGGCCGCACCCAAGCCAGCCGGCGCACGTCAAGGTTGACGCCCCGGCTTGGGAATGCAGATAGCATCCCCTCGATCAGGCACAGTGCCAGCAGTAGAACTCTTGACCGGGGAAAGCCGGATCTTCGAAGGGCTGTTGTAACAGAAATAGCTGATCCCGTGGCATGGATTGCTCTTGCGATTTATCGATCGATCGTAGGTGACACTTTGACATGTGTGGATCGCACTATTGCGAAGATGGCGACACCGGAGGCGAGAAATGCACTGCCCGCACACATCAGCACGATCAGCCCGAAAGAGAGCTCATCACCCAGAATCGAGAAAAGCAGGCCGTTGCCTCCAACGCCGCTGTAGGTGCAACATTGAAACAGGCCCGAAAGGCGGCCGGCCCGATCCGGCGCAACTGACGAAACCATGTGCGTGTGAGCGGCAGCCGCAAATATCTGACCTAACCCCAGCATTGCACTGCTGGACGCGATCACCAGAGGCAGGCTGGCGTCGAGTGACATGGCTACCAAGCATGCCGCAAGCAGCGCTGCCGCGCCGGCTATTGTTGGCAAGGCGCCCAGCCGATCGAAGATGGGCTTAACCGACAGCGCTCCCAGGAGAGCGAAAGCGCCATTGCTCAGGACGATGATCAAAAGAACGCCTCTATCAAGCTCCCCATCTGCCGTGGCACGGATTGCAGGATAGACGTTGATGATGCCCGCACCCAGATTAAGCAGAAAGACCGCAAAGAAGGCGGGATAGAGCGGCGTCAAATCGAAGATAGTTCCGGAGGAGGGCGGTCCGGGTGTAGATCGCAGCTTCATTGAGCGTTGCTTGATGGCAAGGAGCACCATCAGTGAAAGCAATACCGCCGACATATTGAGCGCGAGAACTCCGGACAGGCGCAGTTGACCGACCAGCATGGTACCCGCGAACATGCCCAATAAATATGTGAGCCAGTCGATATTGGCAATGTTTCGTAACGCCGCGATCATACTGTCTTCTGATAAGATGCGGCGGAAGAAGGAGACTTCGGCCGACAAGTAGACAGGCTGAACCAAACTCAACACGGCGATGGAGGCGTAGGACGAAACGGAGTCAATCTCCGTCGTCGAAGCCATGGCAAGGAGCGCGCAAATTCGAACGCCATTGACGAACATCATGGCGGTCAGCGGGTCGCTTCTGTCGACCAGGGGGGACAGGAAGAGGCTGCCCAGCATGATAGGGACAAAAATGACTGCAACGCCAACGCCCGCAGCGCTCATACTGGATTGAAGGAGGCCAATCAGGATGCCAATTCTGAACGCCCAACCGCCGATCTGAATGATGAGATGCGACAGATACACGAGCCGCCGTGTGGTCGGGATGCTCATTGCCGGCCGATCCCCACAGAAGCGCCATTGAATTGAAAGAGTTCGATTGCGGTCGGGACCGCAAGCGAGACAATGCCGTCGTGCCATGACCTGCGATATCGGTCTGATGAGGCCCCGGGCGTCGCGGCCCCTCCAGGCCGCCGACGAGATTGAGATGCTCCGGCTGGCCGCCGTTCGGAAAAAGGGGGACCAGCGCGGAAGTAGCTCGCCTGTTCGATCGCGGAAATCGTTGCGTAGCGACCTGGTAGAACGCTACCGACTCCGGCCAGCATGCCAACCGATGCGCCGTCTACGAGTGTTGGCCCGCTCAGTTGGCGCCAGATTGTGCCGTCGATGACGTCATCGCAGCAACGATCATGTAGGATACGCAGATCGATCGGTATTGAGGGAATTGCCGCGCTGTTCGGGCCGTGATCGACGTCGTCGCTAGCAAACGATTGTTCGCGACACCCGATATCAACCTCTGCGTGGAGGGCGGCCGATCCGGAGAAATCGCAGCACAGGCTGGCACGAACCCCAATGTCGTCAACCCGATCGCAAACGGAATTGCAGGACTTCGGCGCCGCAGACGGCGTCTGCCAGACATCTTCAATGAAATTCGACGTTGCGGCTCTCATTCGCAGGCACACCGTATTGCATGATCGCTGACCGGGAGCAACGAGCCACCACCGTTCGGCCCGCAACTTGCCTCATGGGTGTGGCTAGCCCATTCAATTGAACTTGTAGGAGGCCTGAAAGAATGTACCCCAGCGCTCCATGCTGTACTTCGCAAGCATGGGCAGCTCACGGACGCAGCCGCTGCTGCTGCACAAAGAGTCGCTCCGCCTATTGGTCCACATCGCCCAGTAGCGGCCACCGACGCCGACGCTGAAGTTCCTGGTGATGAAGTAGGACAAGACGCCTTCAACCTGGACGCCTCGGCCTCCATCGCCCCGTTGTTCATCAAAGGTCGTCTTGTCGCGCAAGAGATGATTGTCACGCCCCTTGAAATCGGTCCAGGGCAGGTAAGCGACGTCAGCGTTCAAACGCCAACGCTCGGTGAGCATGGTTTCGGCGCTTAGGCCGACACGAGGTGCATTCCACTGAGTATTCTGGCTGCCACCGACCGTGTCGTCATCCGGCGACAAGCATGGATTCATGGGGTCAGCGATCTCTACACACCCCCTCGAGTCGGAGCTCTGTTCGTAGTAGGTCCAGCCGATAAATCCCCCGACCTTGTAGTTGGCAGCGCGCAGGAAATCGTAACCGGCATCGGCCGTGTAGTACGCGAACCTCCCGTTTGCCTGGCCTGAGATCGTGTTCTGATAGGGCGGGATGCCCCAATCTTCATTGTTGTGGTTTCCTTTGTCGAAGCGACCGATCCCAACGTTGCTCTTCAGGAATACTCCCCACGGGCTGTCGAGACGGCCAAATAGCTCCCCGGAAAGTCCGTCAAGTCCGTCATAAGTGAGCTTCGATACAAGAATGCTGGGGTCTTGAGGCCAGCCATAGGGCACTGCGCTGCGGTCCCATTGGAACCTTCCCCGGCTGAGCCAGAGCCGCGATCCGCCTTCGAACGACCAACCGGTCGCGTAGGGAATGGGCGGCCCGCTGGCGGGTGCCTTCGCGTATAGCGGCGTATCGAACCATTGTGCGGCCTGCGCCTCGGCGCCAAAATGGTAGTTCAGACCAAGCTTTGCGATGTGATAGTTGCTGGAGAGGTTGGTTGTGTTCGCCGGCAGAATTGCGAACGGCGGATCCTGCACCGTCGGAGGCGTTGCGACACTCGGCCCGCCGAAATGGAGATAGTCATACTCAGCTTTGACCGACCATGCAGGCGTAAGCGCTTGCTCGACGCCCAGCCCGATGATGCCACCGAGGCGACCATAGTCGAAATGGGTTTTCTCCTGTGGCCAGCCGCCTTCGTAGTTGTTGACGACGTCGCCCCGATTGTTTTGCCAGGCCACGCCTCCCTTGAGATAAGCCAGCGTGCGGCCGAGCGCGCCAAACGCGTAACCAACGCGACCGGTCCCGGTGGCAAAGACGTTGGGACCCGCCTTGCAGTTTGCGCTCACGACAAAGCCGGAGGCGGCGAGGCAGGTATTTGTGCCATCGGAGACAGCGCCGCTGGCATCGAGTTCGACGCCAAACACCCAGTCGTTGTTCTGCCAGTTGTAGCCGATCTGGCCACCTGCCAGGAACACTGGGGTATCGACGACACCACCATAGATTGACGGACCGTAGGGATTGCTGAAGGAGGTGCGGCCGTACCCACCGCCGACGTGCCCGCCAATATAGCCTCCGGACCAGTTCCACACAGCCGGCGGCAGTTTCACTTCTGGCTGAAGGTCCGCCGCCTTGGCTGCACCGCTTGCGACGAGTGCAATTGTTGTGGCGGCCCACAAAAGAACTCTAGATCGCATCAAAAATTTGCCTGCACGTTCCCGGTCCACAACCCGGCTCCTTGAGTGATCGCCGCACGGCGGACCGTTCGGGCAAACCAGACACTAACGGCAACGCGCGCTGAGTCCGCCTCGAAGATCACCGCACTGCGATTGGTGATGATGCTTCAGCAAAGCAAGCCGCGTGCCGAATTAAATTCGCTGTCTTCTGCAGGCACTTCGCAAGAGAGTGTAGCGTCGACTTTCTGACAGTGGTCTCAAGTCTGACAATCGAAACGTGCGACAAGTTCGCCGTCGCGCGGTAAATGTGCGAGACACGATTTGATGCGCGGCATTCCTGTTTCGTGCGGGGCGCGCGACGGATCTTTCAGCTTTGTCGATGTGATTTCAACATAGAACATCCTTGTCGCCGCGGCCGCGGCGGTCCGTGGCAATCAGCTGATCACCCTGCAAAGCTCAGCGTGTTCGAATCATTCGGGTGAGCGCGAGCGTAGGAGCCCGCGCGGCGTCAATGATCGAAGCAGCCGAAGCTTGTGAAGAATGATGAAACATCGCCGAACTGGCCATTCGCCGCAGCGGAATTAGTTTAAACCGTAGAGGGATGGGAGCAAGGAGCCGTATCCGCCGCGCGGAGCTTGTTGCGCGAAGAGTCCGGGGCGCGTCGCTGGTGCAAAAAGCAAACGACTCCGCCGAGTGTGCGCCAACTTCCGGAAGACGCGATTTCCTGCGTCGAGCTGGCCTCTGATTGGTGACCATCAAGATGCGACTCAACGAGCAATGACCGTCGCCCTGCAGCTGGTTCTCACGATCGGCATGTCCGTCTCCGCAGCAGGAGTGTATCGACTGGCGGTCACATCAGCCGCTTCGAGTGGTGCAGGAGCGGCTTAGTGCGGCGAAGCCGTTCGCCGGCAGAAGGCACCTGTTCTCCGGCTTCAGCCGGGCGGTCATAGTGAGCCCTTATGACGCATGTGCCCGGACGGAGTTGCGTAAAGGCCGACGATGTCGCGAACCTTGGCGACGAAGTCGGGATCGGTTGAGAGCTTGAAGGTCTCCAACCGATGCTGCTGCAGGCCGAAGGCGCGCCATATCCGCTGTACTGTTGAGACTGAAAGCCCGCTGGCCTGCCGCGCGGCAATCAGGATGGAAAGCATAGCCGTCCAGCGCGCCCGCTACATGACGCTGGAAACCATCGCGCCCTTGAGCGATGATCCAACCGTCAGCCTTCCGGCTATCGCCAGCTCACCTGCCCGGCCCACGCCGGCGAACGCGGTGCCCCGCCGCCAGCTACACCACCCCCCGGGGCCGCGGATACGAGCGCGGGCCGGTTCCGATCGTCACGTCTGTCGCCACTCCTGGTGATCGTGGCGGCAGTTTCTGGCGGATGACCTTCTTGTCGGCGCGGAGTTTGCCCAATAGCCTCGGTTCGGTAAGGGAATGTCGGCCTTGGCACAGCACTTTTTCAGCCACACATCGGAGGACACCCATTCGCTGAGCAATCGTGCGCACCGGCTCTGTCCAGACAAGATCGTAAAGCGCCTCACGAGAAATGGTGGTCAATCCAATCCTCTGGCTCAGTCCGACTCCACTGTAATCATTGAGTATTGCGAAGGCGCGACGCCTTCGGCCTGGCTTCGGTGTTCGATGAAGCGGATGGATGGAGTGGGGGTCGATGTATAGGTGTCGGAGTGCGAAAGCGGTGGTGACGTGATGAACGGAAACAATGAAATTCCTGACCGGGCTTGCCTGGAGCTCCAGGATGACAGCCTTGCTGTGGACTGTCAGCTCGAGATAGCGCCATGTCTGTGGGTGCTCTCCTCGATCCGAAGCCGGTAAGCGCGCACTCGCAGGACACCGTTCGTCGTTACCGCGAGATCAGGGGATATGAGGAGTGAGAGCTCCTGAAAGCCGCCCCCGCAGGGCAGGAGGGCGGCTATACGCTGAAGCGTATGTATGTGTTTTATACGCTGGCAGGTAACCGGAGGCAGATCAAACGACGTTTTTGAAGGCCGTGATTGCCTTCTGGCTTCTCGGCGCCACGGACGGGCACACCAAAAATTTCAGCATCTTTCTCTCTCCGGGCGGCCGCTTCCGCATGACCCCGCTCTACGATGTGATTTCGGCGCAGCCCAGCTTAAACGCAGGCCAGATCAAGCGTAACAAGATGAAGCTGGCCCTGGCCGTCGGGGATAGCCGTCACTACGTCGTCGATGGCGTCATACCCCGCCATTTTGTCCAGACCGCCGCCAAGGCAGGGATTGGCGCGGGAATCGTTACCGCGATCTTGATGAGCTGCGCGCACGGGCGCCAGCGGCGCTTGAACAGGTCACCACATCGCTCCCGAAGGCATTTCCTGCCGAAGTAGCTGACAACATCAGCAATGGGGTCAAGGCTCGTCTGCGCAGATTGGAGGAGGCGTGATGCCAAAGATCGATGTGCGACCAGCTAATCGAAGCGAGGGAGATCTCTGCCCATCGCCACAATGGACCAGCGAGATTGATTATGGTCCGCCTCTTCGTCGCTGTTACGGACAAAACTGGTTTGACCAGAGCGCGTCCGCTCCACACGACGAAGTCAATTTCTGGCAACCTAGCGGCACCACGCAGTTTCGGGCGCTCCAACCAGCCGAGTTGTTCCTTTTCAAGCTGCATGCGCCAAACAACTTCATCGTTGGTGGCGGCATTTTCGGCCACGCGTCGATCGCCCCGCTGTCCCTGGCGTGGGGTCGGCTTGAAGAACGGCGTTTCCAGCCGCGCTGAGATGCGGGCACGAATTGCGAGTTTTGGTCGTGATCCGATCGCTTTGGACAATCGACAGGATCCCGTCATTGGCTGTTCGAATTCTGGCGCAGCCGTCCTTCTGGCCGAGGGCCTGTGGCGACCCGTTCCAGTGAGCTGGTCGCCAAATATCGTGAGCCGCTCGCTGATTTCTCCCGAGCTTTCGATTGTCCAGATTTCTCCCCAGACGGACAGGCTGCTGCTCGTGGCTCGGCCGAAGTCAGCGGTCTGGCTCTGTCCCTGCTGCGGCTGCCAGACGGATCGCGTCCACAGCCACTACCTGCGACGCCTAGCCGATCTGCCGTGGCAAGGTCGGGTTGTCGAAATCCAGCTTTATGCGCGACGGTTTCGATGCGCGAATTCGCAATGCCGGTGTCAGATATTTATCGAGCGGCTACCGGCAACGGTGCGGCCGAAAGCAAGACGCACAACCCACCTCGGCGGGAGCCAACAGGCGATCGTCTTTGCGGTCGGCGGACAGCCCGGCTCGCGCCTGTCGCGCAAACTGGCCATGCCGGTCAGCGGCGACACCTTGCTCCGAATGGTTCACTCGGCTCCGTTGCCGGATCTTATTGCCCCGACCGTCGTCGGCATCGACGATTGGGCTTGTCATCGCGGCCAGCGATATGGAACGATCATCTGCGATCTGGAGCGCAACTGCGTGCTTGACCTGCTTCCCGATCGTAATGCCGACAGTGTTGCGCGCTGGCTGAAGCGCTGGCCGGGCATCAAGGTCGTAGCCCGCGACCGTGCGGGACTTTATGCTGATGTCGCACGCTGCGGCGCGCCCAACCCGGTGCAGGTGCATGGCGGACCGCTGGCACCCACTCAACAGTTTAGGTGAGCTGCGCCACGCTGTCGGCCGCCATCGTCACAACGTAGCCGCCGCCGTGCAAATCATGGCGCCGTGCAACCACCGAAGACTGGCAGTTCTACGCTGCCGCCCGGCCTTGCACAGTTGCGGGCGGATCGAAAGGCTGCACGACGCGAACGCCGGGATGAAATCTGTCGCTTACGCGAGCAGGGTTGCCCGACATCCGGGATCGCCCAACTGTTCGGCATCGACAGGCGCACTGTTCAGCGCTGGCTGGCGGCTGGCGGCGAACCGGAGTGTCCGCGTCCTCACAGCCCTTCACATCTTCTCGCGCCCTTCGAGGCATGGCTGGAAGCGTGGTGGGCCGCCGGTTTTCGGGCAGAGATCGGGGAGGGCGATTTGAACCAGAGACACGACCTCTATCGACAGGGGATCGTCAACTAATCGACCGCCGAGCCGAAGGAGGCGCTTCTCAAAGGTTCAAGAGTCGGCAATAGCGCTTGAGATCTCGCGCCAAGTCGCAAAGGCTCGCTCGCGTCGCCGCGTCGGCTGATGAGAATTCTCGGCCCGATTGTTGAGAGCTTTGTGCTGGCGATGTTCGACGTGAAAGCCCATCTTCGCCCGCGCAGCGCCGCACGAACGGAGCTTGTCCGTGATCATCACGCGCGGCGGCGTGCCGGCGGATTTCAAGAGCTTCTTCATGAGCGGCGGCGCAGCGCGCGAGTCGCTTCGGCGCTGGATCAAGATGTCACGAAGCCATTCTGGTCGACAGCGCGCCAGAGCCAATGTTGTTCGCCCGCGATAGAGCTAACGACTTCGTCCTGATGCCATTTGTCATCGCGAGCTGGAGCGCGCTGGCGGATCCGATCGGAGAACGCCTTGCCGAATTTCCGTCCCACTGGCGCACGGTTGCATAGGTCACGCCGATGCCACGCGCCGCCAGCATTTCCTCGACCATGCGCAAGCTTGAGGGAAACCGGAACTACGACCAGACGGCATAGCTAATCACTTCCGGTGGAAGCGATGGCGGCGATAAAGAGGCTCCCGGGCGGGTCGGCATGCCGGTCGTCTACCCCCTCGGCCGCTCCATTTCGTCAACTTGACGGTGCCGTGACCCATCTTCTCGATGCTGACGTTATACGCTCGCCGTGGGTCAACTCCGTCATTTAACCAAAGTCATCGTCTCGCTGAGCCATCGCTAATTGGTGACGGCCGGGCGGGTCGCGCCGCGCCATCACGCCTGCCTATGGTCTCATACTGAGTAAATATTGGTTACCCTAACAGCCTCAGGTACGATTGCCTATCGGCATCGACTGATGCTGACCAGTGCGTTGACGCGCCGGTCAGCTGTGCGCCGCTTGGGTTTACGTCAGGTGCATGGGGTGTATTCGATGCCAGCGCACAATAGTGCAAAAAAACATGACGGTCCGCGCTCGCCAATTGTGGCGAGTCACGTCTCGTCGGCGGAGCGAAAGGAGCTTCGCTCTGAGGTAAAAAAGTATCGTTAAGGCTGCCGCGGCGGCAACCGTGTACCAAACATTCTAATCGGATTGCCTGGGAGGTAAGTTTTGACGGGAATCGACCGGTGTGGAAATGGGCCTGGCGGACTAGACGCGCACTGGTCCCGTGCTGAATCAGATCTCGGCGATGGAAAAGATACCTCGACGCTCAATTCTGTCGTGCATGGCTCGCGCTCTGAAGATCGAGATTTAGGGACGTCCTCCGCTCAAAGGCCACCGTCGGTCAGAAATGTCCGACGCCGCACGTCAGCTGATCGCTCCGTTGATATGCGCGACGGCCAGCCTGGCTTTCGCGATTGGCCGCATCGCGGCGTGCCAAATTGGGAAGAATGCGCGTTGCGTCCCGGGCGCCTCGGTGCCGAACAGTCCAGCAGTTCTGAGCAAAGTACCCCTTCCTCGCACAGGCAATCCGTATCCGGCCTGGATTACCGACCAAAAAGGCGGCGCCTGGATGATGTCGCCCCGCAGGGCGCGAAAAATGCAATCTCAGAAATACAATCTAACGTAGCTCGACGCGCGATCTGTTCCGCCCGTGACATCGTTGGATTCTCGCGCGCCGTGGTTGAGCATAACAAAGGGCTGCAGGCGGCGGGCGCCGAGGTCCATGCGGCCTTCATTCAAAAGGCCGCCACCCTGTTCAGAAGTCAATTTGTCACATGTTTCGAGGATGATATCCGCCGCGGGAAATCATGGGGCTACGCCACGACGTGTAACGCGGTAACGAGCGAGGCGGGTGGTGAGGAAGGTGTTGAAGTATGCAAGATGATGGCAACTCGGGTGTCGGAGCTCGATGGTGCGTTAGTGCGCAAAGTCGACCCCAAAGCTCTTTCGCTCTTCGCGGCATCATTTGGTCGGCATTCGCAGTCGAGCACATGCCGCAATGGAACGGTCAGAATCGCCGAATTTTGCCGGGATGAAGGCAGCACACTTGAGGCGATGAATAGTCACAGTCTGTCGTTGCTGGTGAACGGATTCAGCAAGTGGCCGCAGCGGACGGAAACCCTTGAAGGCACGGAAGCCGCCGCCCGTGTGGTCTGGCGTCGCGCCGACCGCCGTTCCCGGCTTGCCGATTTTGATCCGCAACACTTGGCGAACCTGGTGAATGGCTTCAGCAAGTGGCCGGACGCGCCGGCGTCTCGCCAAGCCGCCGTCGCGGTCGCCGCTGAGGTCACTCGCCGCGGCGCCCGTCTCTCTGATTTTAATCAGCAGGAGCTGGCGAGCCTTGTGAACGGTTTCAGCAAGTGGCCGCAAGAGGAGTGGTCTCGCCAAGCCACCACGGCGATTGCCGGTCAGATCGCTCGCCGTGACCGCCGTGTCCGGCTCTCTGATTTTAATCACCAGGAGCTGGCGAACCTTGTGAACGGTTTCAGCAAGTGGCCGCAAGAGGAGTGGTGTCGCCAAGCCACCGGAGCGATTGCCGGTGAGATCGGTCGCCGCGACCGCCGTGACCGACTCTCTGATTTTAGTCACCAGGACCTGGCAAGCCTTGCGAACGGTTTCAGCAAGTGGCCGCAAGAGGAGTGGTCTCGCCAAGCCACCGGAGCGATCGCCGATGCGATCGCTCGCCGCGACCGCCATGACCAGCTCTCTGATTTTAATCACCAGGAGCTGGCGAACCTTATGAACGGTTTCAGCAAGTGGCCGCAAGAGGAGTGGTGTCGCCAAGGCACGGGAGCGATCGCCGGTGAGATCGCTCGCCGTGGCCGCCGTGACCGGCTCTCTGATTTTAATCACCAGGACCTGGCGAACCTTGTGAACGGTTTCAGCAAGTGGCCGCAAGAGGGGTGGTGTCGCCAAGCCACCGCAGCGATTGCCGGTGAGGTCGCTCGCCGTGACCGGCTCTCTGATTTTAATCGCCAGAACCTGGCGAACCTTGTGAACGGTTTCAGCAAGTGGCCGCAAGAGGAGTGGTCTCGCCAGGCCACCGCGGCGATTGCCCGTGAGATCGCTCGCCGTGGCCGCCGTGACCGGCTCTCTGATTTTAATCACCAGGAGCTGGCAAACCTTGTGAACGGTTTCAGCAAGTGGCCGCAAGAGGAGTGGTCTCGCCAGGCCACCGCAGCGATCGCCGATGCGATCGCTCGCCGTGACCGCCGTGTCCGGCTCTCTGATTTTAATCACCAGGAGCTGGCGAACCTTGTGAACGGTTTCAGCAAGTGGCCGCAAGAGGAGTGGTCTCGCCAGGCCACCGGAGCGATCGCCGATGCGATCGCTCGCCGTGACCGCCGTGTCCGGCTCTCTGATTTTGATCACCAGCAGCTGGCGAACCTTGTGAACGGTTTCAGCAAGTGGCCGCAAGAGGAGGGGTCTCGCCAGGCCACCGCAGCGATTGCCGATGAGATCGCTCGCCGCGACCGCCGTGTCCGGCTCTCTGATTTTAATCACCAGGAGCTGGCGAACCTCGTGAACGGTTTCAGCAAGTGGCCGCAAGAGGAGTGGTCTCGCCAGGCCACCGGAGCGATCGCCGGTGCGATCGCTCGCCGTGACCGCGGTGTCCGGCTCCCTGATTTTAATCACCAGAACCTGGCGAACCTTGTGAACGGTTTCAGCAAGTGGCCGCAAGAGGAGTGGTCTCGCCAAACCACCGCGGTGATCGCCGGCGAGATCGCTCGCCGTGACCGGCTCTCTGATTTTGATCACCAGCAACTGGCGAACCTTGTGAACGGTTTCAGCAAGTGGCCGCAAGAGGAGTGGTCTCGCCAGGCCACCGCGGCGATCGCCGGTGCGATCGCTCGCAGCGACCGCCGTGTCCGGCTCTCCGATTTTAATCACCAGAACCTGGCGAACCTCGTGAACGGTTTCAGCAAGTGGCCGCAAGAGGAGTGGTCTCGTCAGGCCACCGGAGCGATCGCCGATGCGATCGCTCGCCGTGACCGGCTCTCTAATTTTAGTCACCAGGACCTGGCAAGTCTTGTGAACGGTTTCAGCAAGTGGCCGCAAGAGGAGTGGTCTCGCCAGGCCACCGGAGCGATTGCCGGTGAGATCGCTCGCCGTGACCGGCTCTCTGATCTTAATCACCAGGACCTGGCGAACGTTGTGAACGGTTTCAGCAAGTGGCCGCAAGAGGAGTGGTCTCGCCAAGCCACCGCAGCGATTGCCGGAGAGATCGCTCGCCGCCGCGACCGCCGTGACCGGCTCTCTGATTTTAATCACCAGCAGCTGACGAACCTTGTGAACGGTTTCAGCAGGTGGCCGCAAGAGGCGGCGTGCCGGCAGTCCACGATGGACATCGCACGCGGATTGGGTGCTCGAGGGCAACGATTCGGTGCGTTCACCACGCCTCAGCTGAGTATGCTCGCCAATGCTCTGTCGCGAACGATCATGGGGGCAGAGGACAGTGGGGAGATTACGGACGCCGCTCTGGCGAAGGATCGGTTGCGCAAGCTCGCCCACTACCTGCACTATGATGATGATCGCCTGGGGCAGGCTGACGTTCTGCAAATCGCAACCATTTTCAAGGCGCTGGGTAAGGCTCGGCTGTTTGATGATCTCGGTTTGCTCGCACCGACAGGCTTGAATCGGCTCTCGGAATTGCGTCAGGCCCCTGACTTTACGACCCAGAACGATCTGGAAACCATGGGTAATCTGTGTGCGGCTCTGCTGCCGCTGGCGCGCAGCCCACAGAAGCCGATGCGCTGGCAACGCAGGCAGGCTCTCAACCTGCTCAACGACCTCCAACCCGTGATCGAGCACAAGATCGAGGCGCATCTGAACGCAAGCGATGCCGGGCGGACCCGTGGGCCGCTTGCGAGCCGCTCCCCCGCTTTATCGATCTATCAGACGCTCAAGGCCCGTGCGGTTCTGCAGAGATTGTTCAGGCCACCGTATGTCGAGGGCAACCGGCCCGATTTACGGAGCAGGCAGCAAGAGCTGCGGCATGGGAGCAGAGAGATCCTGGCTGGCGCGCGCGACCTGATTCAAGGCGATCTTTCCAGCATGAGCTGGAACCTGATCGCGCAGATCGAGGCGGATAGGCCGGTTGATGCGCTGGACTTCTTTATGGAGCATGATGCAGCGGCGATCCAGGCGCAACATCCTGCATCGATCTTCGACGTGCATCAGGTCTTGCGAGACATGGACCACGCGCCAAGGTCTCCGCAGGGTGACGCGGGACTGATGCAGTTGCCGGTTGTGGACATGCAGGGGCGGCCGGTGGCCACGGAGCCGGAGAGACGATATTCGATTTTTCATCGCCTGACCTCGGGGGCGCTGCCCGTGGTCGCAGTGCAACTGCCAGCAACCCCGAGCGCCTTCATGTTGGCGCGTACGGTGAGCGTCAACGGTGTGTCATACCGCATGGACCTGTTCGGCGGCAGCAAGTTAAGGCCGCCGTCATTGACCGTGTCCCAGGTTGCGGCGCGTACTCCAGGCGAGCGAGTTAATCGAGGGGGAAAGCTGCTGGCGATTCCCTATGCCGAAACCGCACCGGGCACGGCCTTCGAACAGCTGTCGCGCGCGTGGGCTCCTTTCAAAGAGGCATATTATTACACTCAGCGCAGGGGTTTTGCGGCGCCCCCGGCGATCAAAGGTCTGTCTCCTCACGACTACGCGCTGGAAGGCGCCTTCAAATTGGCGCTGCTGCCAGACCGCCCTGCCGACCAGGAGCATCCCTTCAAGTTGATGGGACAGGATGGCCCCATCAAGTTGCGACCGCATGACGGCTGCGGCTTCATCAGGGCCTCGCTGGCCAACCTTATGCCAGCGGTTCGTCGCGCCGGCGAGCGGGAAGGTCCCGACCGAGTGCTTGCCTTTGGCGAGGGAAGCAAGTCAGCCCTGCCAGTCTCGGCGCTGCAACATTATCCGCGCAATGAGCAAGTGGCGGATGAGGCACGCGAGAAGGCCACGAGCTGGCTTGATGGCCGGGAAGAGCAAAGGCTGACATCCGAGGAGCTGTTTCGTATTGTGACGGCCGCAAACATCAATGGTCCGGGCGCAGTGGCCATCCCGTCCGCTGACGGCTGCCTCCATGTGCCTTCGCTCAAGAGTGAGACGTTGAGCGGTGGTGGCGTGCTGATCGGGCGATCCCCCTATGACAAGCCCAATCTTCGCCCGTTCGCCCCCGACCAGGTCAAGTCGGCCGCTGATGGAGACCCGACAGCGTCGTTTCTCGATCAGTGCGTGACCATGCAATACAGTTTCAACGTCGCCCAGAAGTCGGGGGAGGGGTTGGCGGCCGACAATCCGACCTTCTTTGCCAAAGGGCTTCTGATCGTGGTGCCGGATGAGATGTGGCCAGCCGACTTCGCCGACCGGGGGCTGGTGATGTCTGCCGAGGACGTCAAGTGCCATTCGAGCTGGACCAAAGGCAAGGACCGCGCAAAGATCGACACTGCGGTCGACTGCGTCGGCATCCTTCAGTCGACCGAGTTGTTTGCTCCGGGGTCGGTGGTTGCCGTGCCGCCCAGTGAACAGAAGAAGCTTGATGGCGACTTCGACGGGGATAGCCTCGTCATCATCGGCGACCGGCCGCAGCTTTACGAGCATGTTAGGCAATTCGATCAAGAGGAGCAAGCTCGCGGATTGCGCTCGCTCAAGCCGCCAAAGTCGCACACCCCGGCGATTGAGGATAATCGCTACAAGTTCGGTCGCGCCAGCCAGATCCTCGCCGCGACGCGGAATGTTCTGGAAATCTATACCGGCCTGCAGCGAGGCTTTCTGGCTCAATCCCATGAAGCCCGACAGTGGTTTGCCGAGCGTGCTATCTTCGGCACGTACGAAGGCATTCACCACGAGCTCAAGCAAGACATCCGACGCCTATTGGAGCAGGAACAGGTTAGCGCTCAGAACGTCCAGGACACGCTCGAGAAGGTGCGGCACGAGATTGAGCTGGCAGACCATCCGGTCGCGCGCGAGATGGCAGAGTTGCTCCTCACCGAGCTCGACGCGTGGTCCGCGAGGCTGGATGAGCAAATCCTGCCCGAACAACCTCTGCTCAAAGCAGGCGCCAGCGTGCGTGAGGCACAGCTCGCAATGAGCCCACGGCTCTGTGAGCTGTTCCCGGAGCTGGCGGAGACCTACCCGGCAACGGCGCAGCCACGCGACCGTGTCCAGCTTCTCGTCGATCGTTACCCTGCGCGCATCGACCCGCGACCGGATGGCTACAATCCGCACGATCTCGTGCATAGTGCAAACAATCTCCTGAGCCTCGGCATCAAGGTCGGAACTGACGCCCATAAATCCGACACTGGCGCCTACATCTTTATGCGCAAAAGTGAGCACCTTCAGAGCCTGCTGCAACATACACCGGGGTTGAAATCGGTGCCTTACACCAAGAGCATGGCGGCTACCCTCAACCAAGGTCTGTTCGATGTCGATGCGACGCTGGAGGATCTCAAGGACAATCCGACGCTGGCGGCTTCAGTCATGCAAGCCTCGATCAAACTTGCCGCCGGGCGAGGCATTCTGCCTGAATCCAAGGGCCGAGGTCTTGCTGCCGATGATTCCGCCACGACAATCACATTGACCCGCGAGCAGGCTGCACAGCGCGCCCAAATGGAGGCAACCCGCGCTCAAGCCGAGGAAAGGGCTATCACCCTAATGGCAGACTCGGTTGCCGAAGCCCTCAAGAGAGCCGACTTCGAAGTGAAGATGCCCCATTCCCGTCGGCGCTTGAGATCGATAGACTCGATGACCGACCAGCTCGTCGGAATGCAGGCACCGATTGAGGACGGCGCCCAGCTGATGAACAACGCGGTACGCCACGTCTTCCAACTCCCGGATAGGGAATTTGCCCGTGCCTTCAAAAAAGCCATTCTCCTCTTCGAGGAGAGCGGCTACGCCGAGGTCAGCACGATCAACTGGTTCAGGACGCGATCGCCGACCTTCGTCGGCATCAAGACTGTACTCGCCACGCCGGGGGGCTACCGCTTCGAGGTCGAGTTCCACACGGCAGGCAGCTACCAGGCCAAGATCGACAATCATGACACGTACAAGGAGCTGCAGAAGCTTCGGGAGTTGCAGCGAGCGAGCCGAGAGCCTCTGGATCAATCCCTAGGCGAGCAACTCCTGGAGCGTGTGCGACAGGCCTGCAACACGGTTGTCATACCGGAGGGGGCCATAGATATCCCCCACTGGGAAGCCGACGCGGATAGTACAGTTGGTGCCAGCCTGGCTCGTCGGTCGCACGTGGCCCCGCCGAGACGCGCGGTGCGCTCCCCGATGGAAACAGAGATAGGTGGTGTGGACACTAGCGCATCCATAGGACAATGGCTGCGAGGGTGACGACGGCGCGATAATTTCGGGCGGTCTTCGAAGCGGGTTGCGACGCGTCGGAACTGCTTGAGCTTTGAGAAGCAGCATTCGAGGAGGTGACGCTGGGCATAGAGGTGCTTGTCGAGCGGATATTTGAGCGCGCGTGACGGGTTGTTGGGAATGACGGCGATCGCGCCTTTGGCTGTCAATCGGCCTCCAAATTTTGCATGCCGAATGACATTCGAATTTGGTCGCGATGGATCGTGCCACCCGCACCTGCTCCTCCGCCTGCTGCGCAGGATCGAGGTAAGCCATCACTGTAGTGCTCGTCATGAGCTGCTCTCCACCGCTGCGATCATTTTTGTCTCATCGGCAGTTGTTGCCATCGCAAGGACGTGGCTGGAGCGCATGCTCGCTCGTGAGCCGCCCATGCTTGTCGCCGTCGCTCTTACCAACAAGATGGCTCCTACCGTTTTGGCTTTGACGGTCAACGGTGGGTCTACAAAGCTCCGATCGCAGCGGCTTAATTGCTTAGTCCGTCCGACCAGAGGTCGTCGAGGAGGTAGGAAGGTCAAAACGGAAGGTACGGCGCAACAGTCGATGAGACGGGGTCAGGAAAACCAGTACCATGCCCAGGTGCTTCCAAGTACGCCGCTGTGATTTGGACCTGATCCGCGAACTCCCATACGGGACCGCGACATATGACGATCCCCATAAA
This sequence comes from Bradyrhizobium sp. B120, assembly GCF_049075665.1. Classification (NCBI taxonomy): domain Bacteria; kingdom Pseudomonadati; phylum Pseudomonadota; class Alphaproteobacteria; order Hyphomicrobiales; family Nitrobacteraceae; genus Bradyrhizobium; species Bradyrhizobium sp. B120. The sequence goes on from NZ_CP185242.1 coordinate 2,130,538, forward strand.
GGCTGGACAGATGTCAGCACCCGACTACGCGCAATACCTAATAGGAAAATTCTTCTTGCATCGATCGGGGCGTCCAGAGATGGGCGTGTGGGCAACGCGGTAGAGACTGGGCAAGACCTCGGCGCCCGATGGTGTGCGATTCTTCGCACGACGATTCGTGCATTCAAACGCGGTTCATGCCGCGAGCAGACCAACTTCCTGCCACCGCGTATCGAGGACTATGTCAACGCGACTAACCCGGTGCGGGCAATCGACGCCTACATCGCCAACCTTGATCTGGTTACACTTGGTTTTCGCCACGCCGAACGCTCACAGCGGAGCGGGACAGCCGCCATATGATCCGGCAGATCTGCTAAAGCTCCATCTCTTATCGATCAGATCCGCTCCTCACGTCGCCCTCGAGCGGGAGGGGGGCGCAATCTGAAACTGATGTTGAAGGGCTTGCGACGGATACGAGCTCGTAAGGCCGGCCGCGGATATCGTCGATGATGCGATCGGGGTTGCAGCCGCCGGCCGGTGACGCGCGTCAGGACCTCGCGCGTCACCGGCTCGGGGTAATTGAACGGCTCACATGCCGGTTACGCTCAGACGTTTACCAACGGGACGACGTAAATGTCGCCCCGCTCGCCTGATGGTCCCAAATGGGCTGCGTAGGGCACGCGATAGATCATGATGATAGTCTGGGGCCGGTCCGCGCTCGGCAGCACGCCATACCGATGCATTCCGCGCATGAGGTGTTCCGGTGCCTGTTGCCCGCGGTGTTGCCAGCCCTGAGGGACATATTCTCCTAATTCTGGCGGACCCGACATATACGGTGTTGCACCGAAGATCGCTGCCCCGAGGCTTTGCGCAAATGGTGGTGGGTCGCTTTCCGCTGGCGGATAGGCCGGTCCCGGCGGGAAGTTCGCCGTACTCCCGCTATCGGCGGGAGACTGGCCCGCTTGATTCCCTTCATCCCAAGACGGCGGCGGGAACTCTTGCTCCCAGTTTGGGTCCGGCGTCGGCAACTCTCGCACCCAGGTCGAGCCCGACGACGCCGGGTCGACAAATTGTGTTGAGGGCCCCGGTCGATCCGCCGCAACCGCCACTTGCCCACTGCTCAGACGTATTTGAAGCTGCTCCCGATTGGCGACGAGGTCGTAGAGGGAAAGTTGGGCTGGCCGCCGGCCTCGCGCTAATCCTTGAACCAGCGCCCGCGTGCCATCCACGACAAAGACGCCGCAATCAAAGCCGTTCTCCTGTTCGCGCATGCCGCCATTTCGGAAAGCGGCTCCCAACCGGCGTGCGAGCTGTCGTGCATGTCCGGCATTGAATCCGGGGCGGGAGTCGTAATGATAGGCAACCGGATCGTGGCGATGGGTGCGATCCACCAGCAGAAACGACCAATGGGAGCCGCGGCGATTGGGGTCCGTAGTGCTCGCATTATTCACCGGCAAGAACAGGTAGTCGGCCGTATCGATGCCATTCCGATCGTTGACAATGGTATGGAATGCGTTCAGGGCGACGTCGTCCGAACCCTGGCCCACCTGAAAGGCCATGAGAGGATCGGCCAATCCGGTCCGGGCGGCGAGGTTTGGATTGCTTTGCCACAACTCCTGCAACAGGAGCTCGTAGTCCCGCTGGATATGATCGTCACCCAGCCAATCCGTTGCACCAAGCAATAATCCGCTGCGGCCTTGGGGAGAGGCACCAACCTGATGCTCCTCCGGTGAGGACGATAGATCAACCGGCGAGACAACGTCAGACCGCCTCTGCGGCGAAATATTTGCCACCCCCTTTAACGTGCGGAGTTGGTTCAACGCTGTAACGACGTGGAGACCAACCGCACTGGCCTCTTGATCTAAGGCCGACTCGTGGAGCCGAGCGGAAAATGGTGGCCGACCGCTTGCAACGGACGCGCGAGAGAGGCGTCGAAGCGCGCTTGCATATTGTCCGGCGGAGACTTTCGTCACCCCCTCGCGAATAATTTGGTGTTTGAACCATTCGATAAGCTCCGCGTCCTCGGGATTGATGCCCGTAGGACGTTTCCCGTGCCCTCCAGACGCTTTCCGGGTCCGGGCGGCGAGGTTTGGATTGCTTTGTCGCAACTCCTGCAACAGGAGCTCGTAGTCCCCCTGGATATGATCGTCACGCTGCCACAGCCACTGCGTTGCACCAAGCGATTCGTTCTCCTTCACCACCCCCTTTAACCTGCGGAGTTGGTTCAACGCTGCAACGACGTGGAGACCAACCGCACTGGCCTCTTTATCTAAGGCCGACTCGTGGAGCCGAGCGGAAAATGGTGGCCGACCGCTTGCAACGGACGCGCGAGAGAGGCTTCGAAGCGCGCTTGCATATTGTTCGGCGGAGCCTTGCGTCATCCCGTCGCGAATAATTTGGAGTTTGAACCATTCGATAAGCTCCGCGTCCTCGGGATTGATGCCCGTACGACGTTTCCCGCGCCCCCCAAACGCTTTACCGAGCTCTGATTTAACGCGCGAAAATAGTCCACGGCTTTTGCCGCGCTCTGTCCCCGCCGCAGGCTGCGCTCCCGTGGCGCTGTGTGGCGCGCACTGCCGAACCGGTTATCCGGCAGATTGGATTGCGGTGGCAGCCGCATTGACCTCCCGACATCAGAGCGCCTTCCACGCACCTCTGCGAACTGAGTCTCGGGCGAACTCGCCTCAGTGGAGCTGAGGTGTAGTCGGGTCAGCCGCCGCTCAACGCTCGCATGATCCGCAGGAATGTTGTCCGATTGTTGCATCTGCCACTGCTGCTGCTGCTCTCGCATAGCAGCGTACTGGTCATAATTGTGCATCCAACCGCCCGTATCAAACAATCCGTTATAGTTCGTCTCCAAACCATTTCTCCCTAGCTAGATGAGATAGATCTTCACCAGCGCGCTGGCCGCACGGCCCAGCAGCCGGTGCGCGCACCAAAAGCGTAGCCAAGCGACCGCCCCACCCACCAAAGAGACCCCGAGTCGGTGGAGCCATCCGAGCGGACCGGTGCTGCATTCGGCGGCGCCTATTCCTCTACTGCGTAGGACAGATAAAAGTTCACGGCGTCCAGAGCCAATAGATTTTCATTATGAGGCGGTACTCACGACCTATGACCGCTAAGAGAGACTGTCTGGAGCTATGCGGGATTTTGGGGTGCGCCCCGAAGGCGCGTATCAACAGTGGAGGAAGATTCCACCCAGAGAGTTGTCGATTGATCTGGTAGCTGACGAGCGGTTCGGAGGGCAACTGACGGATCGGAGCCTCGTGACAAAGGTCGTCTTTGGACATTTCTTGCTGCGTGGCTTTGACAAGGTACGCGGTGAGTGGAGCCTGATGTTGCTGAGCTATAACTTCACCCGGGTACTAAGCATATTCGGCATTCAGAGGTTCGTCGCAGGCCTGGCCAGCTAGTAGCGAGGCCGGCGCGATTCCAGATCAAGAGAACGCAACTGCGGTAGACTCGTAGAAGCACAAGCTGCCCGGCACGGACTGCTCTGGCTGCCCCGACTTCGACTGATCCTGTCAGGCTTTGCGAGGCGTTCGCGCCCAGTCTCGTCAGCATTGTCCGCAGCCTCACCCCCTGTGTTTGCGCAGTCTTCCATTTGGTCGGGCGTTAGGTCCATATGCAATCGCTATGCTTCCATCTCCAGACGGTATTTCCAACCCAACGTGCCGCGGGCTAGAACGCTCTAGGAGTTAATCGTTGGCGGCGGCATGCTAGGCGGCAGAACGCTTCATCCGAATACTTACGCCGCGCCCAGCGGTGTCAGATTCGGTAGCCAAATGGTCCGCAGGCAGTCGAACTCTCCGGTGAAAGCCTCGCTGTGGCCTGGCAGATGGCACGGGTATGCAGCGGTGTAAGGAGAATTCGTTGTTATGTCTCATTTAGTCCCATTTGCTACGCCGGAAAGCCGTCTCCGTCTCCTGCGACTTCTGACCGAGGTGGCGTTTCTGGCTTGTGTCACAAATGACGTGCAGCGGGCGCGGCGGATTGCCAAGGGAGTCGATGTGGTTGCCCCCGGCGGTCGGGAGGCTGTCATTGCTTCTGTGCTCGTTGATCTGACGGCGAACGACGTTGAGGCGGCGTTGGCGCGCCTCGATCCTCTTGCCTGCGCGAATGATCCCTACGGAATGGCATTTCAAGCGCTGGCTCTTGGGGCTGCTGGACGCATAAGCGAGCGGGACGCCGTGCTTCGGCGTCTTCCTCGCGAGGATCTGGCGCTAGATGGACTTATTGCGGTGTTAGGTAATGCAGAGAAAGTACATACAGGAGGAGCGCCTAATGAGTGGTGTTGATGGGATCGTGGCGCTACTTGAGGCGGCGTCGCCAGCCCCGGAGAGGCCGGTAGGAGCAAGGGCGTCGAGTGACTCGGTCGAAGCCTTTCGTGCAGCGCTCGATCAGCCGGTGCTATCGTCACCGAATAACGAACTCGCGGTGTTCACCGACCGTGCTCCAACTGAGGAGGGGCTGATTGGTCATGTCCGGTTATCTGACGATATCCTCAGTGGGATGGAGAAACTGAGCGCCTCTTTCGGCGATGCTGCGAAGGTTACGGCCGGGGTCGCGGAAGGCTATGGCGCCGGGGAGTTCCGTCCGACTGAATGGCTGAACGCGCAATTCGCGCTATCAACCCTGACGCTGCAATACGATATCGCGTCGAAGGTGGTTGGGAAGGCCGTGCAAAGCCTCGATACTTTCCTAAAGAGTCAGTGAACAACCGTTATGCGAGTGTGGTGTTAGTGTTGATGCGCGCGATGATTCTTTTTGCGACGTTCGCGTTGGCCGGGTGCGGGGCAAAGATCGAACTTTATCGCAATCTTCCCGCGCGTGACGCCAACGAAATGCTCGCGTTGCTCATGCGGCACGGCATTGATGCCGAGCGGGTGGCGGAGCATAGCGGTGCTGCCGCGCTAGTTGTTTCGACGAAGGACGTGCCGCGTGCCATGAGTGTACTCGGCGGCGCTGGACTGCCTCGTGATCGGCTTTCCGACTTAGGCACTCTCTTTAAGAAAGAGGGGATGTTGTCATCGCCAACGGAGGAGCGTGTGCGCTTTATCCATGGCACCACGCAGGAATTGTCGGAGACGCTCTCCAGGATCGACGGTGTGCTCAGTGCCCGCGTCCATGCGGTCTTGCCCGAAAATACGATCGACGATCGCGTTCCACCTTCCCCCTCAACTGCTGCTGTGTTGGTCCGCTACAAGGCTGGCACTGCCGTTGATCAGATCGTACCGAAGATCAAGGAGTTGGTCGCAAATAGCTTGAAGGGCGTGTCTTACGATGGGGTCTCGGTTACGCTCGTCGAGGCAACTCAAAACGATAACAGCGAGCGGCCGCTCGATGCGCCTCCGGTCGCCGCCGAGACCAGCGCTCCGCCTTATCTCCTGGCGGGACTCGTCGCTGCAATAGCGATATCGCTGATTGGCAATGCAGCTCTGGCCTTCCTCGTGTGGTGGAAGCGAGTTAGCCGCACGGCGAATCGTGCGGCGCCATAGTCGACGCAAGAGAGCAATCCCGCGATGATCGCGACAGGATCGGCAGCAATTCCGGATGACTGGCTTCATAGGCCGTGGGCGGGAGCGATGATGCGCTGCATCGCCGATCCGGCCGCCGACTTCGATGATGGTGTGGCGAAAGAATGGCCGGAATGGGTGCCGCGGGAGCCCGCGCGGGCAGATCCGTTCATCCGTATGAGGCTTGGAGGTCGACTGCTTCGCGATCAAAGTAGGGGGGCGTCTGCCATCATCTCCGCTGGCCACGCGCCGCGGACCCGGCTCGCGTTTTTGCCGGCGTCGGACGCCGTGCGCCTCATGAGCCTCGCCGCGGCTTGGACTGGGGTGCCCAGTCTTGTTGGTCACCTTCGCAACGCCGACATTGTTGCAGCACGTTCCGTCCTCGGAGAAGACGCCTTCGCCTTCGCTTTCCATGCCGCGCTGCTGCCGCGACCGACCGCCGGACTGATGTCGGCTATCGGTGCTTCAAAGCTCCCGACCGAGCCTGCCAAATTGCTCCACTGCGGAGCGACGATGTTCGGCCTCGCGATGGGGTGCATCCCAGACGCACTGCAGGTACGACTGCGATTACGCAGCCCTGCGTTGATCTGGATGGTTGCTGCTAACGCCTGTCGTAACGACAGTGCTGGAGAGGATGCCTTTCATGCGATACGGCGGTTGATCCGCAAAAGGATGACCCTATGGTCGCATTGGTTCGATTGACTTCCGAGACGGTGAGCGTTCTCGGGCCAGGGCAAATCCTGCCGGCGGCAAGCACGCAGGCACTGCTCCAGGCCGAGCAACTCCTTACCCAGGCGCGGCGCGATGCGGACGCGCTCATTGACGAAGCGCGCGCGTCCGCGAGCAGGATCGAAGCCGCCGCCAGAGAGGCTGGCCTGAAAGAAGCGCAAGTGACAATTCAACAGCGCTTGACCGCAATCGCCGCAGAGTCGCTGCGGGTCATGGAGCAAAACAAGGAAAGGATTGTGGACCTGGGCCTGCAGATCGCGCGCCGGATTATCGACACAATAGCGCCGGATGAGACCACAGTGCAGATAGCGTTGCGAGGCCTGCGGGTCGTGAGCCCCAGCCCTGTCGTTCGACTGCGAGTAGCGCCGTCGCTTGTCGAGACGGTTCGCGGGCGGGTGGATGAGATAGTCCCGGCTGCCACATCGCGCGCAGTCGTCGAGGTGATTTCTGATCCGCGGATCAATGATGCCGGGTGTATTCTCGAGACCGAGGCTGGGCTGGTCAACGCGACGATCGAAAGCCAACTAAGTTTGATCGAAAGCGGCCTTCGCAAAACCCTGGAGGCCTCAAAGTGATGTCGGAGCCAGCCGAGCCGTCAAAGGAAGTGGTTCCCGTTGGTTGTTTCCATGAAAGCATCGACCGGTTCTTCCGGCGCGCGAGCAGGGCGGTTGAGCAAACGCCGACGATGAATGTCCGTGGCCGGGTCCTTCAAGTCGTTGGATCAATCATCCGTGCGACGGCGCCTGGCGTGCGTATCGGGGATTTGTGCGCACTCCGCGATCCCAAAAGCGACCGTGAACTCTCTGCCGAGGTCGTAGGTGTTCAGCGCGACGTTGCCGTTCTGACGCCGCTCGGGGAAATGTGCGGACTTTCTACCCTCACGGAGGTGATTCCGACGAGAGAGCCTCTGCTGGTGCCGGCCGGCTGGAACTTGCTCGGTCGAGTACTTGATGGCCTTGGCCGTCCTCTCGACGCAACCACTCACGGACCCATGGTTACGGAAACCCGCGTGCCGGTTCATAGCAGCGCTCCGAATCCGTTGACCCGGCGAAGCATAGGCCGGGTTCTTCCGGTCGGCGTACGCGCGATCGATGCTCTGCTGGCGTGCGGGGAGGGGCAGCGCGTGGGCATCTTTGCCGCGGCAGGTGCTGGTAAGAGCACGCTGCTGTCGATGCTCGTGCAGGGCGCACAGGTCGACGTCGTAGTGATAGCGCTGATCGGCGAGCGCGGACGCGAGGTGAAAGAGTTCATCAAACACCTAGGCTCGAGATCACGAGCCAAAGCGGTTTTTGTCGTGGCGACGTCCGACCGACCTGCCATGGAGCGCGCGAAGGCGGCCTATGTGGCCACGGCAATAGCTGAATGGTTCCGCGATCAAGGCAAACGCGTCCTGCTTCTCATGGATTCGGTAACGCGTTTTGCGCGGGCGCACAGGGAGATCGGCCTCGCGGCGGGTGAGCCGCCCACCCGGCATGGTTTCCCGCCATCAGTGTTCGCGACACTGCCGCAACTGTTGGAACGTGCGGGCAACAATGATCGTGGATCGATCACGGCGTTCTTTACCGTGCTCGTCGAGGGAGATGACATGACCGAACCCGTCGCGGACGAAACTCGTTCGATCCTTGATGGTCACATTGTGCTCTCGCGTGCTTTAGCGATGTCGAACCACTATCCGCCCATCGACATTCTTGCGAGCGTCAGCCGCGTCATGAGCATGATCGTGACTCCGCAGCATGAAAGCATGGCGCGGAGACTCCGGGAGCTGATGGCGAAATACCAAGAGGTCGAACTTTTGATTCGCGTGGGTGAATACAAGAAAGGAACCGACGCACTCGCGGATGAGGCGATCGCTAGAAGGGGCGATATACAGAGTTTCCTGCGACAGTCGGCAAGTGAGCAGATCGGCTTCGAGGCAACGCTTCAGGAGCTTGAAGCATGCCTGGGATGATCTCAGGCGCCGCACCGCGTCTCCTCGAGCTGCGGAAACTTCGGTATCATCGTCAGCAAGATGTTCTCCGAGCGCGACAGCGTGCGCTTGAGGACGCTGTCGCCGCTGTGGATGCCGCCGTCAACAATCACCGCACGTGGCGGCAAGAGCGTCTTCGGCTTGAAGCCGCTCTGTACGATTCCGTGATCGGAGAAACTGTCGCGATCGGCGCTCTTGTAAGTCTGAAGGCGAAGATGATCTCGCTGCACAATCGCGATCAGCTGCTCGAAAAGGACCTTGAGCAGGCAGTCGCGCAAGCCGATCAGGCCCGGCGGGCGCGCGACGAGGCGTGCAACATCGTACGTCAAACAGGCAAGCAATTCGATAAGTGCGAACATTTAGTGCGCGCCTTGCACGACGCTTCGATGAAGAGGCCGGAGGAGGTTGCCGAAAACAGGCTGGGTGTGAACACGTCGCGAGCCGGGCCGGCTTTGGAGTTCGCAGAACTGCACGGACGCGAAGGCTAAGGGAGGAGATTAGGGCAGCGTCGGTTGGACGTCGGATAAGGCGAGTCTAACGGCCGCTGTCATCTATGCATCCAACCCCGCGGTCTATGTCGATGCCGATCGTGCGATTTGCTCCGATGGTGACGCGCTCGATGCCGGTCGTCCCACTTGACGTCCAAATCCGAATGCATCGCGGATATCAGGTGTGCACGGATAGCGGCAATGTTGCGTCTCGACCCGTCGAGTGTAAGACAATTGCGTGTGCCGACCGCCTAGGCTGAAACCGCGAGACCGCATCTCGCAATCGAGAAGGCATGACAGTGACTGTTGCATCCGGTCCGAGGTGGGTGGCTTCGGACATAGCTAATAGGAAATCGGTCAAATTTCGTATCATGGAGGGTCTTGGTGGAGGCTTGCCGGCAGTCTACCTCAGGGTCGAGGCGAGCGCTCATCAGCAGCGAGTCGCGCCTTTGGCCATGGGCGGCATTTCACAGGGTAAGCCGCGCAGGTTGATCAGATGAAGTCGCTCGAAAAACTCCTGACTATCGCGACCGGCCGCAATGACATTGTTCTGGTGATGTTGCTGATCATGATCGTTTTCATGATGATTATTCCACTTCCATCAGTTCTTATGGATGTGCTGCAAGCAGTCAACCTGGGAATCGCAGCGCTCCTGCTTATGGTGGCAGTCTACATCAAATCGCCGCTCGCATTCGTCTCATTTCCATCGGTGCTTTTGCTGGCAACGCTGTTTCGGTTGGCGCTTGGCATTGCGGCAACTCGCACCATCTTGCTTCATGCGGACGCAGGCCAGATCGTCAGGACCTTCGGTAACTTTGTCGTAGCCGGCAATCTCGTCGTGGGCGCGGTCACCTTCTTGATCATGACAATTGTACAATTTGTCGTCATCACCAAAGGATCAGAGCGCGTTGCCGAGGTCGCTGCACGTTTTTCTCTGGATTCCATGCCGGGAAAGCAAATGAGCGTCGATGGCGACTTGCGGGCAGGCAGCATCGACATGCGAGAGGCTCGTAGGCGTCGTCTTGCCATCGAGCGCGAGAGTCAGTTGTACGGTGCTCTGGACGGCGCCATGAAGTTCCTCAAAGGGGACGCGATCGCGAGCTTAATCAGTATTGTCGTGAACATCATAGGCGGGATCACGATTGGCTCACTCCAAAGGGGAATGGGATTCTCGGAGGCGCTTGAGGTCTATGCGATCCTGACCATTGGCGATGGTCTTGTCAGCCAGATTCCGGCGCTGTTCACCTCGATCACCGCGGGTTTTATCGTCACGCGAGTGAGCTCCGAAGACAACAGCGCAGACCTCGGCAATACGATCGGTAACGAACTGAGTGCGCAACCACGCGCGCTCATTGTTGGCGCATTCATGCTCGCCTTGTTCTCCTTGGTGCCCGGCTTTCCAACGGTAATCTTTATAGTTTTGGCGGTTGCCGTCGGTGGGGCCGGGTGGCTGCTGCAGCGCCGTGGGCAGCTGTCGCGCACGGACTCGCATAGCCACCCACTCAGCGGCGGAGCTTACTCGACGAGTTCGACTGAAGCATCGGAGGGAAACAACGCAGGCAGTAATGACATCGTGCTTACTGTACCACTGATGATCGACATTGACCGCGATATCGAGGCGATGATTCAGCTGGACGTGCTCGATAAAACGTTGGCGACTATGCGGGAGACGCTGATGCTCGATCTTGGCGTTCCGGTTCCAGTGATCAATGTTCGGGTGAACGACAATTCAAATATGGGCGAGTATACTATTAGGCTAAATGAAGTTCCATACGGTGCAGGACGATTACGGTCTCAACATATCCTGGTGCGTGACACTCCCGAAGACCTCGACATGGTGGACATTCCATACGTCACGGGAGAGTCCTTCTTGCCTCGAATCGAGACCGTCTGGGTCGATGTCGTGCATCTGGAGTCGCTGCGAGCTGCAGGCATCCCATATCTGGAACCAGATCAGATCCTTTCCTACCATGTTGGTCAAATCGTGCGACGGCACGCCGATGAGTTCATCGGTATCCAGGAAACGAAAGCGCTTTTGCAGCAGATGGAGGGATCCTTTCCGGAACTCGTGAAGGAGGCGTCGCGCTTGATCCCTCTGCAGAAGATCGCGGAGGTGCTTAAGCGGCTCGTTTCTGAGGAGGTTTCACTGCGAAACATGCGTGCCATCCTCAACACATTGGTCCAATGGGGACAAAGCGAGAAGGACACGATCCTACTAACCGAGTATGTGCGTGGCGCGCTCAAGAGGCAGATCTGCTTTCAGCATTGTGCCGGTACGAATCTGTTGCCCGCCTACATTTTGACGCCAGACGTGGAAGACACAGTGCGCAAGGCAATTCGGCAGACGTCTGGCGGAAGCTATCTCGCTCTCGATCCGCGTACCGCACGGCAGATCGTTGACGAGATAAAATATGCAGTCGGTAGCCTTGAAGCCTTGCCGTACAAGCCCGTGCTACTTACCGCGATCGACATCCGCCGATATTTGCGCAAGATTATCGAGGTCGATTTGTATGAGATCCCCGTGCTCTCCTATCAGGAGCTTACTCCTGACATCTCCGTGCAGCCCCTGGCACGAATTGCGCTGCAGTGACGAACATGCCAAAGGAAGAAGACGTTCTGACTGGTGATCAGGCCAAGCTGGCCTTACGCGTGTTGTCCGGGGCGAACTTAGGCGCGGAGACATGGCTGGGCGAGGGAACGTGGCTCATCGGTAGCCACGATACGGATGACCTCACCTTCCGCGATCCGGAACTCGTCGGTTCGCATATTCGCGTCGCCATCGAGGCGGGGAAAATCGGGATCACGGCGTTAGCATCGGGCGTGTTTATCGCCGGGAGGGAATGCGCCACAAACAGCCCAACGATCCTCGATCCGTTCACTCCGGTTCGTGTTGGCCGCACGATCTTTAGCCTAAGCCCGGTCGGGTCCGGCTTTCCCGAGGAGGACTCCGTACTTGAGCGCCAAGGGTTGGATGCAAGCAAGCTGCTTCCAGATGCGACAGAGTTATTGGCCTTAGACAGCGGACGAACACGTTTCGCGGTGAGCTCGATACCGCCGCGACTGCGGCTGGGGGAAGTGGTTTGTGGCCTCCTGATCATAATATGTGGCGCTTATGCAGGGATGGAACGGCTTCACTCTTGGGCTCTTTCTGCTGCTCCGGGTACTCACCCGATCGAGACGGAAACGGCTAGTCCTCGCGAGTTGGACATTGCTCCCAATGTCGATATCCCATTGACTGCTGGCAAGTTGGCAAGCGACTTGGAGCCTGCAGAGAATACCAATAAGAGCCTGGTTGGCTGGCAAGACCCCAGGACGGGGGCTGACCTGACAGCAAAGCGAACGGCCGGTGCCACCTTATCTCACGCAAGGCTGATCGACCTCGCAGCTACGATCTTACACGCGTTTGATATCGACGGTAGCGTTCGAGTAGAAGGTGCAGGTGAACTCACAGTGATAGGGTACGGCCGGATCAATGCCAAGGTAGAAGCGGCCCTTCGTCGTCTGCAGCAGGATATCCCGGGCGTGCATAAGACCAATGATCAAGTGGCAACACCGGATCGCGCCCGCGCCTTCCTGCTGGCGACGGCATCCGCCGAACTCCGCCGGTCCATCCGCATCACCGCGAGGCCCGATGTCGTATCCGTTTCTGGAGCGTTGACCTCGGTTACATATGATGAGTGGAAGGACGTTGCCGCTCGGTTCGAGAAAAGATTCAAGCCCTATATCCGGCTGGAGTCGCGGTGCGAGCTGATAGTCTTGCCTTCGGTGAGAGGTGTGCACCTGGGCCGCACGCCTTTCGTCGTCGTCGAAAACGGCGCGCAGTTGAAAGTGGGCGACAGCATCGATCACGTCGGCAAGATTACTGCCATCGACCACGACGGACTCGTCGTACATGTCGGAGAATCGAACGTGCGCATGCCCTATCCAAGCAAGCCAGAGTGGTTGACGGAGGAAGATCAAGGGTGAGTGGGGATTCCATCGTGCTTGAGCTGGAGAAACAGCTGCTAAATGATGCTGATGGCTCTAACAGAGCTGCCATCAGTAGAGATCTCCAGGATTGGAGGCAGTCTCTCAAACGTGACATTGATAGCGGCGTCACAACGCGGCAATTCGAAGCACTGCAGGCGCTGCTTGATGCAATAGATTGCGCGACCGAAGTCGTTGATGCTACATGGATACGGCATCATCGCGAAATAGTTCGCTGAGTGAAATAGTTCGCTGAGTAATGAGAGGTGAAATGGACGTCAGCAGTATAACCAGCTCTATTGGTCGATCCGTAGCCCAATCAGAACGCAATGTGAGAGAACGTATGGTGACCATGAATCCAGACGACACCATGGATCAGCTTCGGTTTCAGCTCTCAATGAGCACGCACACGACACTGCTGAACTTGAATTCCACCATGATCAAGACGCTTCACGAAGCACTCAATGGTATCATCCGGAACATTGCCTGATCTCCATCGGTCGGTTTGATCGTCGGCTGCCGGCAGGATATCCAGGCGGATGAGCAAGTCCGGATATCCTGATCAGGCCTGAATCGACCAAGCGAAATCGACCGCGACTGATGTCACCTAACTTCCTGCAACTTCGTCATCTCCGCTATTTCTTGGGCATCGTGGATGCCGGTAGCTTTACGGGAGCGGCGGGCATGCTGAACGTGGCGCAGCCCGCCCTCAGTCAGCAAATGACTGCCCTTGAAGCCGAGTTTGGCGTCGCACTGCTCCAGCGCGGTGCCCGCGGCATTCGTCCGACCGCCGCGGGCGAAGTCTTCTATCGTGAGGCGGCATCGATCGTTCAGCAGGTGGAACAACTGGGCCGCGTGGTCCGGTCGGTGGCACGAGAACCGGAAGGCCTGGTGAGGCTAGGCATGTCGTCGGGGTTTACGGTGTGCTGGGCTTGCAATTTTATAGAAGCTTGCCGGGTAATCCTACCGAAAGTGCATCTCCGTCTGGTAGCCGGTGACATTCTGCGCATGAGATCGCTTATCGCATCACGCGCGATCGATCTCTGCTTCCTTCTGGAAGATGAGCCTATTCAAGGCCTTACTCGACAGCCGCTGTTTCACCAGCCACTATCGCTCGTTGGACCTCTACTTGTCGACGATGTTGCGCATTCCATTTCGCTCGAGCAGCTGGCTCACGTTCCTCTTGTGCTGCCGACACGACCCAACACAGTTCGCAGCGTGCTGGACCGCGCGTTCCAAGGGGCCGGTTTGAGTCCTAACTGCGTCGCGGAGGTCGATACGTTCGCCAGTGCGCTCTCCCTGGTCAATGCTGGTATTGGCAACGTAATCGTTCCGAAGATCGTCTTCTCGGACATACCGGGACATGGCGATCTGAGGCTGATTGCCATAGACCCGCCGATCCATGTGACAGCATGCCTGATCTCTTCCGGCACCACTCCGCTCGCCTTCGCGGCAAAGGCGGTAGGCGATCTCTTGACAACCCACGTTGAACTTGCGCTTCGGAAAAATGATGGAGAGAAGGAAAGCTCATTGTGATAGCGGGGGCTTCGAGGGACACTGGTATGAACCCCCGCCCCTGCGCGAAGAGACACGCTCGATCCCCATCCGGCAAACGAGCGAGGGAAGCGAGTTCTTCGATCCGCATGACGCCTTGCAAGTCGAGGACGAGGTGTTGCGCCGCGTGTCCGTCCGCAGCGGCCGCTACTTCGGTGGCGATCTCGTCAGATACGAAGGCGATCTGCTCATCGCTCGGCGCGTTGCTATCGCAGCATACCGAGCGCGTGCCGTAAAGTCTAAGCGCCAAGTTGAGCTTTCCATTTCCTACATTTGACGTCGGATTTGAGCGAGCCGCCGCGGACGAAATCTTGAATCGGCAGAATCTGTTGTGATTCGTTGTTGAGTGCCTGATTCGGAAGCGCGGGGGCTGGATGGGTTTGGTGAAGGAACCCGCGGGGGCGCGTGCTCAGCGATTGACGACGGGAAGTTCAAAAGCTCCGGGATGCGAGTTTGAGGATGAGCGGCTTGGTCGCTGGTTCTGCAAATTGCTCGCACAAATCGAGAGCGATATGGGACAAAGCATCCCTCAGGTTTGTCAGGATTGGGCCAATACCAAGGCCGCCTATCGCCTCTTCTTCAACGAACAGGTCAACGAGGCGGATATTCTCTGCGGTCATTTCGAGCCGACGCATGGGCGCGTAACGGCGACGGAGGGACCGATCCTCGTCCTCAATGACACGACCGAATTCAGTTGAAAGAGCGAGAAGCCGGATCCGATTGCCTTTTACGGGCAAGACAGCAGGACGCACGCAGTGCGGCATCTTGATGCGTTCGGGTCTCGCCGCGACGACCGAGGGGCTTCCGCTCGGACTGTCAGCAATCAAGCTCTGGACCCACAAAAGTTCAAGGGACGACCGCGCTGATGCGGATGACCTGCCACCGAACTTTCATCCAGCGGCGGTTAGAGTCTCGGGGTTTTGTACGCCGAGTGGCGCGGGTGGAGCAACGGGCGATCGGCGGAGCTGGTCGGGGTTGCGCAGCCGATCGCCCGTTGCGGTGAATGTGGCGGCGTAGGCCGCGGGGGTCTGGTATTTCAGCGAGGAGTGCGGTCGCTCCCCATTGTAGTCGGCGATCCATGCGGCGACCTTCGATCGGGCATCGTCGAGGTCGAAGAACAGCGTCTCGTTCAAGAATTCATCGCGCATGCGGCCGTTGAAGCTCTCCACAAAGGCATTCTGGATCGGTTTGCCTGGCGCAATGAAGTGCCAGTCGATGCCAGTCTCCTTGCACCAGACCAGCATCGCATTGCAGGTGAACTCGGTGCCGTTGTCGGAGACAATCGAGCCCGGTTTACCGCGCCGCGCGACGATCGTCGTCAGCTCCCGCGCCACCCGTCGCCCCGAGATCGAGGTGTCTGGGATTGCGCCCAGACACTCCTTGGTCACGTCGTCGACGATGTTAAGGACGCGGAAGCGTCGTCCGTTGGCAAACTGGTCATAAACGAAGTCGAGCGACCAGCGCGCGTTCGGCCTCGCTTCCAGAAGGATCGGCACCCGGACGCCAACCGCCTTGCGGCGGGCGCGTCGCTTGCGCACGGCCAGCCCTTCCTCCCGATAAAGCCGGTGGATGCGGTTGATCCCTGACGGCTCGCCCTCCCGCCGTAGCAGGATGAACAGCCGACGGTAGCCGAACCGGCGGCGCTCATTGGCAAGCTCGCGAAGCCGCCCACGAAGCTCCGTGTCCGGACGACGGCGGGAACGGTAGCGGACCGCCTTCCGATCCGCACCGACGATCAAGCAGGCCCGCCGTTCCGAAAGGCCCATGACGGCTTTCAGGTGCGCGACCCCTGCGCGCTTGGCGACGGGCCCTACCATTTTTTTGACAACAGCTCCCGGAGCGCTGCCGCATCGAGCATCTGCTCGGCCAAGAGCTTCTTCAGTTTGGCGTTCTCATCTTCCAGCGCCTTCAGCCGCCTGGCCTCGGAGACGTCCATCCCGCCGTATTTGGACTTCCAATTGTAAAACGTCGCTTCAGAGATCCCGTGCTTCCGCGCAAGATCAGCCGTCTTCGCTCCAGCCTCGTGCTCCTTCAACACCGCAATGATCTGCTCTTCCGTGAACCTTGCTCGCTTCATCTGTCCGTCCTTCGTCAGGCCGGACTCTAACTCCTTCTGGAGGAAATTCTCAGGGGCAGGTCACGGAAGATCAATCCGACAGGGGTGCCGATCGAGAAGAAGGAGAGCATCCGCTGGCTCGAGAATTTACGGCAATCGACCGACGTTCTCGCTGCCCTGGGCGATGCATTATAGTGGTGATCGCGAGAACGAAATCTATGGCTGTCCTGGCCGAGGAGGTTGCGCATCCGGGTGCGAACCTGTCTTGATCGGCTTGCCGGGAACGGCAATCATACGATTGCCGACGAATGGACGTTACGATCGACGGTCTACATCGGATCAAGGTCAAGGATGACAGAGGCGATCCGACGACGCCGTTCTTGAGATCACGTATCGCAAGATACGCGTCCTGCCGCCGATCGGCAAACAGACGAAATATCCCGCACTCACTCTGACCGTGATCCATGCTCAAGAGCGGGGAAGGCCGAAGCGGCGAAAGACAATAGAGTGGAAGCTCCTCACCAATCTCCGGGTCCGATCGCGCGAGGACGTCATCAACAAGATAGAATGGTACGCGTTGAGGTGGAAGATCGAAGTCTTCCATAGCGGAGGTTTGCCTTGGCAAGGTCGGTGCGGTTTGCGCCCGCGAGCTCTCGCGCTTCACCCGCAGCAGCCGGGATTGGCAGCAGCTCATCGAGATGTGCCGCGTGGTGGTTACCGTTCTGGTCAACCAGGAGACCATCTACGCGCCAAGGCCCGGCGACCGTCTGCCGCTCGGGCTCAAGGATAGCCTCAACGAGTACGAGACGGATCTGTTGCGTCAGCACTCGCAGCCCCATCAGTTCTGGTTATGCACCCATATCGACGGAATAATTTGCAGCTCGGCGGTTCTCCGATACTGACACTCGGAGGAATCATCAAGGGTGCTATCAGTCCTATCCTCGACGTAGTTTTCGCCGCCGGGCGCGCTAGGCGGCAAAGATCGCTCGCGCTGACAAAGCTTGAGAGGATGGTTTCGCGCTGGTGCATGGAAACAATGAATGAACGCATATCTTCCGCGAGTGTGCCCCTCTTTGCGCCCAACGTTACTCACGTTTTTTTGTCTACTCCTCACCGGATGCGCAGGCTCCGGCTCAACCTCTGAGCGCAGTGTTCTACTGAACTCGCCGAGCGGCCTTCGGCACGTGTCCGAACACACACTCTCGGAGCAGGCATCGCAAGCAGGGGGCTTTGAAATGCTGACCCAGCCGTCGATCCAGCCTGCCGAAAACTCGGAGCGGCGGCTACCGGTCATCGCCAATAGCACGCGCGTGAGTCTGGACTACGTCAATGCCGATATTCGGCGGGTTGTGAATGACGTCTTCAGCAATATCCTGGCCATGCCTGTTGTGATCGATCCCGTCGTAGAGGGAAAGCTAACGCTCCGGACTTCTGGCAAGGTTCCGGCGAGCGACGTTCCGCGGCTGTTGGACGAAGTGCTGGGAAGGCATGGCTACGGCCTAGCGGCAGTTGACCGAGGAGTTAGGGTGGCGCGCTTGGCTGACCTCGCCGGCGGAGGGCGGGGCGATGTTCAGGTGATTCCCGTTCGTTATGTCGATCCAGTCGATGTCATCAAGTTAATCCGACCGAACGTCGAGGAGAACGTGCATTTGACGCCTGCCCCCGGACAACGAGGCATTGCCATCAGCGGGCCGCCCGCAGGCGCTAGTTCCGCGCGTGAACTCATAGGCCTACTGGACATAGATAGCATGCTTCACAAGTCCTTTGCGCTGTATACATTGGCTCAGGCAAGTCCTGCGGTAGTCGAGAGAGAACTCAATTTTCTATTCAATCAAAATGCTCACGGCCCGGCGCGAGTTCGATTTGCGTCACTGGAGCGGTTGAATGGCATTCTTGTAGTTGCCGACGACCCTGCGGCATTGCAGCACGCGCGTGAGACAATCGAGAAGCTGGACAGGACGTCGAAGGCAGCAGCAAACGTTCAAGTGCGGCCACTGAAGTATCGAAGAGCTACGGAAGTGGCTCAGGTGCTGGCGCAAATCTTCGGCGCCGAGCCGGCCATCACAGCAGCTCCCGCACAGTCCAGTGCAGAGTCCGGGAAGGTCCCGGTCGCAAGCCTGGCTACCCGATCGGACTTTCTCCCCAACCAGTCCAGCCCGCCGAACGAAGGCTCCGACTCGAGCACGCTGACGGCACAAGCGAAGCATGAAGCGGCGGTGATCCCGGCCAGTCTTGGCTTATCGGCGCCGGTGCGTATTCAGGCGGATCGCAGCCAAAACGCGCTTGTGATTCTGGCAGCGCCGCACGATGCCAAGATCATCGATGCCGCAATCCGTCGTCTTGACGTAAAGCCTCGTCAAGTTCTCATCCAGGCAATCGTCGCGGAGGTCCGGTTAGACGATGGCCTGGGATACGGAGTAGACTATCTTCTATCCTCGCATGCCTTGGGTGCCGTTCCAAAAGGTGGCTTGTCCTATGTGTTTCCCGGGACAAATGCCAACGTTGTGCTGCACGCGCTCAGTGAGGTGGCAGACGTTAAGGTTGTATCCGCGCCACGCATTCTCGCGCTCGACAATCAGCCTGCGACGATCCAGGTGGGCGAGCAGGTCCCTGTCTTATCGCGAACATCCCAATCCCCAGCAAGTGAGAGCTCGCCGATCATCAGCAACGTCGAGTTGCGTGACACAGGAGTAATTTTGGCCGTTACACCCAGAATAGGCGCTGGCGGTAGTGTCACGCTCGACACTTTTCAGGAGGTCAGCACCGCGAACAAGAACAGGCTTACCAATGTCCAGTCGCCTGTCATTTCGCTGCGCCGCCTCCAAAGCACCGTATCGACACGAAACGGAGATACGATAGCAATTGGTGGGTTGATGCAGGATAGCGCTTCTCGCGCCGATTCTGGGCTTCCTTTGCTGATGAACATTCCGCTGTTAGGAGCCGCATTCCGCCGCACAGAAAAGACTCAAGAGCGAACGGAGCTCCTGGTGTTACTCAATCCTCTGGTACTTCAAGGTGACGCAGAGGCCGGCGCCCTGACTGACGAACTGCGGGCGAAGTTCGAATCACTCGCGCCCGAGCTGGGCCGCCAACTAACGCCCCGACCGCAACGAGGCGCTGCCCCACCGAAGCGCGAGAAAGCTGCGAACCATCCGCGAGAGCTGGCCATTCCGGCTGTCACCGGCTCCCTTTCGGTACCCAGAACGTTTCCTGAGACCCCAATACCACCCTGCTCGAGGGCGTCATGCGAGGCGGACTCGATTGATAGGTAGAGTGAAGCAGTCTCCCGATCGAAACGCCGGGCTTGATCAGAGAACACATCCGCTGACGCCTCCTGGTTAGGTCATCTTGAGCGGATGGCCGTGCGCGCTTGCGCGGCGTGAGCGACGTCCGAGATCGCCATGATGTCACCGGGCGATATGACGGCTACATCCGAACGCGAGCACAGATGTAGAACGCTCGCGAGGGGGCGTTGGCGGAACGCAGCCAGGCCACGGTATCGACTTGCGTTCGCCCACGGGCTGATTCTTCCAGGAGTGAATCTGGTTGGGTGGACCTCGTAGCGCTCGGCCAGATTGGCAACATCTCCTTTTCCCGCACCGCCTACAGGCAATCTTAGCCTTGAAGGCAGCGTCAATCTTGCGTCTCGTCTTCGTCTCGGTTCGCTCGGTCTATGAACGGAGCGGCCGATCTCCAATTTAGACCCTGGTCCTAAAAACCCGCCCCCTTTCAATGCAGGTATAACGCGATCAGCTGGACCAATATTGAAATTGTATTTGCTTCCGGCCGACCTGAAGCAGATTGATGGGCTGGAGGGGAGTGCTTTGCGCTGAGCGGCGCGTACCTTCCTTTCGTCTTCAGGGTAAAATGTCCTGATTAGTTTTGGAGACCGTAGAAGCGATGAACAGCGGCGCTCCAATGAGCCAAGGAAATGAGCTGCCACCAGAGCATTTCAGCGTGCCTGTCGCTGCGGCGCGTTTGTTGTTTGGAAGCGATGGAGCTGCTTTGATGAAGGTCCGTGACGGCACTTCGATGTCCGCAATCGCGCCGCGTGACTGCTCCGTCCCGCCCCCGGACGCGCTCGCGGCGCGCAAGCCCGTGCATGTCGCAGATTGCGAGCGCTTTTGGCGACGGCTCGAAGCGGCCGCTCCGGATGACTGTGAGGCGCCCGAGGATTATCCCGGCTGCAAGAAGCTCGGCGATGACCAGCATGATCCGGTGGCAATGGGAAACGTTGCGCCCTCCTGCATACCCGTCGCCTCGCTCGAGGTCGCCATGCTGGACCATGTACGGTCTCCGCAAGCAGACGCGGCGCTTTCACGCTCCGCGGAGCTCGCTGAGTTGGCGGAGGCGATCGTTGAGCGCGTTTTGATATGTCCGGACCGCACCGGGGGCGGTACGGCGTACATCACGTTGAATCGTGTCGTGTTTGGGAGCGGATGTGTGTCCGTCAGCTGCTACGACGATATGCTGAATCTCTACATCGTCTCCGACCGGCTCAAGTCTATCCTGCAATTGCGAGGGCAGGCATTTGCGCGCGACTTGTCTGATCGGCTCGGCATGCGCGTCACGATTGCGGTAGTTGCCCAAGGCTCACTCTGGAAGGAACAAGACGGTCATCGGCACTCTTCCGGCTCGGAGGCGATACTCCGTTACAGGGCTGAGAAGGGCGCGTGATCAATCTCCCCCATTATGACGGGCGTGAGGCAGTCGCAATATCCCGAATTGCTAGCCGCCTTCCGCTTGCTTTCAGTCTCGCCGGCATAGAGGTGCAGGCGGTCATGTCCGATGCAGCGCTGCGACAGATCCCGGCGCCAAGCTACAACGTGGTAATGAGTGTGCGCGGGCACGAAATCCGCCTCGCGTTGGGACGCATGCTCCTTCCGCAGTTGGCCGTAGAACGGTGGCCGGAGATCACCACATTGCCCTCGGACAACGGGTTAGGCGAAATATTGTTTGATATCGTTCTCCAGGATCTGGCGATTGAGGTCGAGCGATGGTGTGGTCAGCGGCCGACCTGGTCCTGCTCCGGCATCGCGGTCCCGCGTCCCTACGCGTTCAAGGTTGTTCGGCTGGAGCGTCCGAATGATCTGGTCGGTTTGATAGAAGTCGATGGTGGGGGGCTGCAGTGGGTCGCCGATTGTTGCTCCGACCTGCCGGTCGTAGCCGCACCGCTCGATGAGCTTCCGCTTCTTCTGGATGTGCGAATTGCTCCCATCAGCCTTGCCTTAGCGGAACTGCAGCGACTTGCGCAAGGTGACGTCATCCTGCTGGACAATCAACCGGTGGGCAATGATGGCGCGATGACCGTTGTCGCGCACCTCTCCGACAGTCCCTGGTTTCGTGCCTCGATCCTGGATTGCCGCCTCTCTGTCCAATCAGTAGTGGATCGTTTGATGGATAAGCCGGAGTTCCTCCTGTCTGAAAGCTTCGATAGCATCAACCTACCCGTTGATGTGGATGTCGGACGCTTGACCATGCCGCTCAGACAGCTTCGTGAACTCGCTGTGGGACAGGTCATTGATCTTGGCTTTGATGCAACTACTAACGTTTCTTTACGCGTCAACGGCCAAGTAGTCGCAACGGGTGAGTTGGTGCGCATCGCTGAGCGGACGGGTGTGCGCTTGTTGGATTTGCGCTTACCGCGGGCGGAACGATGAACAGGTTGCCCGATCCGGCTACGCTTATCGTCCTGATGGGGGCCATCGCGGTCGTCCCCTTCGTTGCAATTACGGTTACGTCTTACGTGAAGCTTGTCGTTGTCCTTGGGCTGCTGCGCAACGCCCTCGGCGTTCAGAATATTCCACCGAACATGGCCTTGAACGCGATCGCTATCTTGCTTTCGGTCTACATCATGCAACCAGTGGCGAAGAGCGCGTATCAGGCTCTGCGTGACAGGCCGATCGCGTACGAAACGTTCGGAGAATTAGTCGACACGATAGCGATAGGTGCCGAGCCAGTTCGTGACTTCCTCGTGAAAAACACGCCCCAGGCAACACGTTATTTCTTCGTCAATGCGACGCGCAAGTTGTGGAGCAAGGACGATTCGGCTGACGCGGTCGACAACGCGTTCTTGATCTTGGTGCCGGCCTTCATCACATCCGAACTGGAAGAGGCATTCAAGGTTGGGTGCTTGCTGTTCCTGCCCTTCATCGTCATCGATCTCGTCATCTCCAACATTCTTCTAGCGATGGGCATGATGATGGTTTCACCCATGACGATATCCTTGCCATTCAAGCTGTTCTTGTTCGTTGCCGTGAACGGGTGGCAGCGCCTGATCCACGGCCTCATCTTGTCCTACGTAGGACCCGCGTCTTGAATTCCGCCACACTCGTCAACGTCGCCATTGAAGCGCTTACATTGTCGGTCGTCCTGTCCATGCCGGCAGTCCTCGTCGCTACAATAGTGGGGCTGACTGTCAGTCTCGTGCAGGCCATGACTCAGGTTCAAGAGCAGACGCTTCCCTTCGCTTTGAAGCTGATAAGCGTGAATCTCGTGCTAGTGGCCACGGCGAGCTGGTTTGAGGCGCTTGGCCGGTATACCACGCGTATCTTCGACAAGATCGGCGCAGTGTAGGCGTCGGGGCTCGAGCAGATCGTCGATTGTTCATCGCGGCATCTACAACAGCGACCGCAGCCGCAGCCGCTCTTCATCATTCTGGTTGCCCCTTTCATGTTGCCACTTGATCCGGCCGAGATGCATACCGCCCTCGTTGTTCTTGTGCTCGCGGTCGCGCGCATGACGGGCATGATGCTGGTAGTCCCAGTCCTGGGGCGCCCCATGATGACGGGAATGGCGCGCAACAGCGTGATCGTCGCATTGGCATTCCCTGTAATAGGGCTCGCCTGGACAACAAGGCCTGCGGACCTCGACCTTACCAGCCTGACGCTGATCCTGGGCCTTGGACTCAAGGAGCTTTTGCTCGGGCTTGTGCTCGGCTTGCCAGTTGCTGCCGTCATGTGGGGCGTGGAGGCGTCCGGCACGTTCATTGACAACCAAAGGGGCGCAACGATGGCCAGCCTGCTTGATCCGGCAAGCGGCAATCAAACGTCGCCGCTTGGGACATTTCTAGGCGAGCTTTACGTCACATGGCTCTTCGTCACGGGAGGATTCTCTAAGCTCTTGGAAGCACTCTATCGCTCGCATGAAATCTGGCCTCTGTGGACCTTTCGTCCGACAATTGGTCCAGCATTCGTCGGGGCGGTCCTGAGTGTCGCAGACCTGGTAATGTTGCTGACATTGCTTCTGGCCGGTCCAGCCATCGTCGCCATGCTTCTAAGCGAATTGGGTCTGGCGCTGATTGGTCGGTTCGCGCCACAATTGCAGGTCTTCTATGTCGCTATGCCAGTCAAAAGCGTGGTTGCTGTGCTCCTTCTGATCCTTTCGCTCGCGACCGTTTTGGCCCATGCCGGCGATCACGGACTATCGCCTGTCGCATTTGTTAGCCGCATCGCCATGTGACTGTTCATGCCAAGTAGCAAGAGCGAAAAACCGACCCGTCAGAGGCTACGCGAGCTGCGTAAGAGAGGACAAGTCGCTCAGAGCAGGGAGCTTGTCTCGGCGGTGTTGACCATTGGGTTCTTCGCCTTGTTCTTCGCCTCTTTGCCTGGTCTGGTAGACCGATTTAAGGCAGCGCTCCTGTTCCCGATCCCGTTTCTGAAAAATGAGGACTTTGTCGTTGTCGCGCTGCAACTCGTTGAATCGTACAGCCGGGAAATACAGAGCCTAACAACACCGTTTCTCGGCGTCGTCCTGATCGGCGGTGTGGGCGCCCACCTGTTGCAGATCGGAGTGCTTTTCTCGCCCTCAGCGGCCGCGCCATCGCTCATGAAGCTGGACCCAAGTGAGAACATCCGCAGGATTTTCTCGTCGCAGAGCCTTTTCGAGCTGAGCCGGTCAGTAGTAAAAGTGCTGTTACTCGGTCTCGTTCTTCTATTTGTTATTCGTGCAGGCGTAAGTTCGCTTGTATGGATCCCGACCTGCGGCATATCCTGCCTGGCTTTACTGACGGGTAACCTCTTATTCTATGTCGCCGTTTGTACGGGATCGATCCATCTTGTGGTGGCAATTGCGGACTTCGCGTTCCAGCGGTGGCAGTTCGAGAAGAGGAATATGATGTCGCTGGAGGAAGTGAAGCGAGAGTATAAGCAAAGCGAAGGCGACCCGTTGATCAAACGGCGTCGCAAGAAACTCCATTCGCAATTAATGGCCAAAGATCCGATTGCCCTATCGCGCAGTGCGACCGTGTTGATCTCCAATCCCACCCATGTTGCAGTGGCAATTTACTACGATGGGCAACAGGTTCCGCTACCCATGATTGACGCTATCGGTACTGATCTCGTCGCACAGCAAATGATTGCGGCCGCCGCGTCCGCTGGTGTGCCGGTGATGCGAAACGTTCCGCTGGCGCGCGCGCTACTAGAAGGCGGTCTGGTCGATGAGTATATTCCGTCGCACTTGATTGAACCTATCGCAGAGGTGTTGCGAGCGCTCGGAGATCTTGCGACCGAGACTGGCAGTCGGTTCTGATATCGTCAGGTCAATTGCGGGATTGCGGAATAGTCACCATCGGCGCGAATGAAATGGACCGCATGTTTGGGACCAGGGACTAAGTTGGAGATTGGCGCTCCGCCTGATAGACGGAGCGAACCGTCATGAAGACGAGACGCACGATTGATGCCGCTTAGAGGCGACGAATGCCCTGCAGGCGGTGCGGGAGCGGGCCGCGGTTGCCGATCTGGCGGTTCACCCAACTCCTCTTACTGCGTCGTAAGTGGTCGTCTGGGTGGGCGAACGTGATCGCACAACAAGGACATCTCGACAGCGTTCGGACGAGTCCTTGTTCGAGCCGCCGTCGTATCGTCGCGATCGAATTGAAATTTGGCGGTGGGTCCGCGGCGGCAGACCCGCGGGGTCTGTAATCTGCGGAAATGCGAGCGAGCGGGATCGGCCCGGCGCGCCACGCGCCTGAGGGGCAATCGTCTTGCGCTCGGAGATCAGGGCTCTGTAGGCGCGCAATGCGCATCGTTGGTTGATGATGAGCGCCGCGCCAGGCGCGTCCCTCGAAGTGGCCGAGCCCGATCTCCTGCTTGAGGTCCTGATAGTCGCGCTCGATACGCCAGCGCGATTTAGCCGTCTCAACGAGCGTCCAGAATACCACTTCTTCCGGCAATGTCGGGAGCCAGTATGTGGTAGCCTGGTCCTCGCCTTACGGCCATTCGATCAGCAACCATCCTTCAATTGCCGGGTAGTTTGCCAATAATCACGATGCGCGGCACGAACCCGCACGCGGGCCAAGCCCGAGGTCAACTTTCGTTCGTTCCTCGGTGCTACGCGATGGTGCACCAAGCGTTGGCCGGCAGGCTGAGTTCGCTGAGGTGGACTTGGTTGCGCCGAGACGAGCGGCCCTATCATTCCTGCCAATATACTCATAGCGATTCGATATTTTGCACGCTGCGGATTCCCGGCTACTTAAGTGGCGTCGGGTACTCGTGGATGCTCAAGTTATTCTCGGCGCCGTTCAGCCGAGATAAACGGCATCTTGTGTCGGACCTGGTTGTCTCGGCGGTAGAGCCGAGCCGCCGATCTGGCAGTCGACGTCCTCGAGCGGTTTGCGCGCTGCTAGCGGCATGGCGTCGTCGGCGTGCGGTTGCACTTAAGTTGTTTCGGCATAGAGCTCGTGGGGGAAGCGAAGGTGGATCTCGATGAAACGATACAAAGGTCCCGAGAAACCATCGAGCAGATGGATAGCCTCTTGAGGAGGGCTGACGCTCAATTTGAGTTGCTGGCTCAACTGTTAAACGTCGCTTCTGTTGGTCCAGAGTCAATTCCGGCGCGGAGCGGCGGCTGCGACGAGGGCTGTCACGCAAGTCATTTATGCGAGCAGGCGACCCAAAACGATATTTTGCCTCCGCTCGAAGCGACTTTGCGTCTTTCATGGGCCGGACGAAGGGTGTGATATGGTGGACGGGGGCAGGCATGACCTGTTGAGCGATCCTGACGCGACTGACGCGATTGAGGGGGGAGCCTTGTCGGGCGTCGCCATCGACCTCATGGCAGGACGCGCAACGCTTGCCGATGTAGTTGGCATTACAGACGAAGAGCTTGAGGCGTTATATGTGCTTGGCTACCGCTATTACTGTTGCGGCAAGTATGAGCACGCGCTGAGTTTCTTCCGCTTTCTATGCTTGCATCGGCACACAGACGCGCGATCCTGGCTCAGTCTGGCTGCTGCGAGTCAGATGCTGGAGGACACAGAGGGCGCGGTACAAGCTTATAGGTTGGCTGCGCTCCTGAACAGCGAGGACCCGCAGATACCGCTTCGTGCTGCAGAATGTTTCGTCAAGCTAGGGCGGCCGGCAGCAGCAATGGTCGCGCTCGGTGATGTCCTGGCGCTCAGCGCCGGAAATCCCGGGCGCGACACGCTCGCCTGGCGTGCACGCAGGATGCTCGATCGTCTCAAACCGGAAAGCAACCCAGATAATGCATAGCTTGAACGTAACCGGCTGGACCGGTGAAGCGCAGCACGAAGCAGGGCCGCTGCCGCTAGCCGGTTGCTCCTTCAATGCTCCTTCAGCCGCGCCCCATACGACTGCAGTTGGCCGTTTGCCGCCAGCGGCCTCCTACAAAATGGTCGCGTCAGCGTCGATTCCGAAGTTGGCGGTGCCGCGCGAGTTCGACCCGGTCGAACTCGCTACCAGCCTGCTCGCGCTGAGGGTCAAGATGGCTGACCGGTTAATTGCGAACGGGATGGCGGATATCCGACACGGAGGCGAATTGCTAAAGCAGCAGCACGAGACGATCGGCAAGAAGATCATCGAAGCCGCAGACGCCATGGCGAAGTCGAAGAAGAGCTCACGGATAAAGAAGTTCCTCGGATGGCTTGCAGTCGGGCTCTCGGTCGCGGCTGCCGTTGTCACCGGCGGCACTCTTGCTATGGTGGCGGCGGCAGTCACAGTTGGAGTAGCGGTGCTCAACGAAACGGGAGTCATCGACAAGATGACCCAAGCGATCGCTAAACGTCTCATGAGCGATGGCACGATGGACGCCGCCAAAGCGAACAGAGTGGCTATGGGCATCACGATTGGCATCATGTTATCCGTCGCCGTGCTGTCGGGAGGCGCTGGGTTTATGAGTGGCGCTGCGAATGGAGTCCGCGCCACCGCTGTGTGCAGCCAGCTCGGTCAGGCCGGCGCTTCGGCTCTCCGTGGACTTGCCGCCCTCGCAAGCAAGCCGAGCTCGTTGGCGACCGTCCTCGCAAGAGCCCTTAATCAAGCCGCTTCCACGGTCGCGGATACAACGTCAAACGCTACTAAGATTGCTCAGATCAGCCAGAAGGTTTCGACTGCCGCTAGCGTTGGCGAAGTAGGTGCTTCGCTGGGCGAGGCCGCCGCGGGCATCGCGACTGGGGTTCAGCAGAAGGAGGCAGCGGACACTCAGGCGGAAACATTGGACATAAGGAAGCGCATTACGTGGATGAAGGAGCTTCAAAACAACGAGATGGACTTCATCAAGCAACTCGTCCAGGACCAGAAGTTGACCACGCAGAAGATTGCCGAGGTTATCGAGAGCCGTAGTGTCAGCGATGCGTCTCTTATCCGTGTCTTCGGCTAACCAATTCTAAGAGCCTCCCTCGAGCTTAAGGAACGCATTTTTGCTAGGTGCTATTGAACGTGTAAGTGTTGCCGGCATCGATCCATTGGATACTGCCGCACATCGTCAGTTTCCTCTGGGGCGGCCCTCGGTCCCCCTCCGCGGCGCGCGCGTAGCAGAGGCGACCATCGCTCAGTCGTTTGCGCGGGGTGTTAACGACGCGCCAAATAGGGCATCGTTCGGAAACTCGATGTTTCCTGAGCGTGTTACTCAAGAGACGCTCTCGAGTATCCAGCCTAAGCTCAAAGACTTCGCAACGGGGAGCAACCTATCGGCGGTCGCCGCACTCATTGTTCGTCTCAGTTCCGAGCGTCGCAAGGCGGCGAGAGAGGATCTGTGGGCTGCGCTTGATGCCGATATTGCTGCGCAGGACGCGGCTGCCGAGTCGCTTCGAAAATCAGGGCTCTGCCAGTTGTTTGGCGCAATACTCGCGTCGGGTGGCGCTATCGCCGGTGCCGGCATGAACCTCAAAGGCGCTCGCGAGAGTCAATTGCGATTCGACAGCAATGCACCCAAGGCTTCATCGGGCCTGGACGGCCGCAGTTCTAGTGGCGTGGACCCGCTTGACACTACGCGCATCGCTCACGCGCAAACCGCAGCGGCACGGGAGACCATGAGATGGAGTGGCATGGCTACGATCGTAGCGGAAACATCTAAGATCTACGGGGCCGGCTTGAATATGGCGTCTACTAACTATCAGGAAGAAAAAGCGAAGCACGAGGCAGATAGCACCAAGGCTAAGGCCCACGTGGAGGACGAAAGGCAATACATGGAATATTATCAGGCGCAGATTCAGGATATGCTGGGCAAGCTTGCTGAGATCCGTAGTGCAGATAGCGAGACGAGGGGCAAACTCGTCAACATGGTATGAGTACAATGCATCGTTAACACGCGATGTTAGATCGAACGAGGGTTTGAGATGATCAATCGAGCTGCCAGTGTAACGTCTTACAGTGCAAACTATCCCATCGGGGATGGGGAGTCGCTATATTCGACCATGATGATGATCATGATGGAGCGACACGGGATCTACGAGACCGAGCTGCGAGCTGAATATGCCAGCATGCAAGCGCGTAACAATCTTTTGAAAGACATGAATAGCGCATTGGCGACTCTGCGTGCCGAAAGGCCAAACGACGACAAGACCGTTAAAGCGTACGGCGTCTTTGTTGATTCGCAAGGCAAGACCCAGAGCGTTTATAGGTTCATGGAGGCGAATGGCATCGCCATCGAGCACATCAACAACGACGTGTATGGCATACAGGCGGAGTTCGAGGCCGCGATCAACAATCTTAAAGCGGCGGTTGATAGCGCCAACAGCGAATCGCAAATGGCAGTACTTTACTTGCAGGGGCTTCTGGATAAGCTCAACCGGGCCACTGAATTGACATCTAACTTCATTTCGAAAGACTCAAAGGCCAAGGAGGCTGTCGTTGGCAATATTCGGTAATGGGCCAACATTGACCGTGCGGGGCAGTTAATCGCTGTTGCAATACTAAATCGACATAGGATGGGTCAGCAGGGTACGGCCAATCAATCGGTTGACGCTGATGGGTAGCAGGGGCAGCCTCGCTGAGGTCCTTCAGTCGGCGGACGTCGTTCTTCAAGACCTCAAGGTCGAGACGCTTGTGCGTACGCGAGGCGATTGCGACGCCTTCGGGCTTAATCCACCCATCGAGCCATGGCGCGACCCCGATACTGAGTTTTCGTGGGTTGCGCTGGGCAGACTCCTAGAGCGAAGCCCACAGCGCACGTGCTGCGGTTGATATTCGCCAGCATTGAGCCGGAAGAGGCGGACATACGGTTCTTACGAAAGGCCCATGCATATTTGCTTTGATTGCGAAGCGCCTTCAGGTTCTGCGAAGAAAAACCTGGTGCTCCAGGCCTGCCGACCCAATGCTGGCTATGTAATTCAACCCGCGTATAGTCAAGCCTGTCGTATCCCTTCATTGAGGCCCGCCTTGTTTGACGGACGCGAGCGCTGCAGGTCCTCGGGGTAATCCTAGGAGAAGCGCTTTGGTCCGAGCATTGGAGTTGCGCTCGCCTTGTCCACGCCGTTGATCTAAATTCGGCTTTCACTCACGAGGGGTGAGCCGCGCCTTAACAACGGTGTCGGCGCCAATGTTGGCGCCGACGTTGATTGTCACCAGCCGGCTTCAGGATGCCGTCGAAGAGGCTGGAGCTTGGCTGTGGCGAGCCCTTTCAATTGAACTTGTAGGAGGCCTGAAAGAATGTACCCCAGCGCTCCATGCTGTACTTCGCAAATGAGGGCGGCTGACCGACGCAGCCGCTGCTGCTGCACACAGAGTCGCCCCACCTTTTGGTCCACATGGCCCAATAACGGCCACCGACACCGACGCTGATGTTTTCGGTGATGAAGTAGGACAATACGCCTTCAACCTGGACCCCGCCGCCACCTGCGCCGCGTTGTTCAACAAAGGTGCTCTTGTCGCGATTGAGATGATGGTCACGGCCCTTGAAATCGGTCCAAGGCAGGTAAGCGACATCGGCGCTCAAACGCCAACGCTCGGTCAGCCTGGTTTCTGCGCTCAGACCGATCCGAGGCGCATTCCATTGAGTATCCTCGCTCCCAACAACCTTGGCGTCACCCGGCGCAAGACATGCATAGCGGGGGTTGGGGTTGGCGATCTGCACGCATCCGATTGAGTCCGAGCTCTGGCCATAATAAGTCCAGCCTAGAAATCCGCCGATTTTGTAGTCGATACCGCGCAAGAAATCGTAACCGGCATCGGCCGTGTAGTACGTGAACCTTCCGTTTGCTTGCCCTGATATGGTGTTGACGTAAGGGACGCCCCAATCTTCATTGTTCATGTTTCCGTTGTTGAAGTGGCCGATGCCGATATTGCTCTTCAGGAACAATTCCCAAGGGCTGTCAAGACGGCCGAACAACTCCCCGGAAAGTCCGCCCAGTCCGTGATAAGTGAGCCTCGATAAGAGCATGCTGGGATCTTGAGGCTGGCCGTACTTCACTGTGCCGTGGTCCCATTGGAACCTTCCCCGGCTGAGCCATAGCCGTGAGCCGCCTTCGAACGACCAACCGGCCGTGTAAGCAATCGGCGGCCCGCTGGCGGGTGCCTTCGCGTACAGCGGCGTATCGAACCATTGTGCGGCCTGCGCCTCGGCGCCAAAATGGTAGTTCAGACCAAGCTTTGCGATGTGATAGTTGCTGGAGAGGCTGGTTGAGTTCGCGGGCAGAATTGCAAACGGTGGGTACTGCACGGTCGGAGCGGTCGAGACGCTCGGTCCGCCAAAATGCAGATATTCATACTCGGCTTTGACCGACCATGCAGGCGTGAGCGCTTGCTCGACGCCCAGCCCGATGATGCCGCCGAGGCGACCATAGTCGAAATGGGTTTTCTCCTGTGGCCAGCCGCTTTCAAAGTTGCGGACGACGTCGCCCCGATTGTTTTGCCAGGCCACACCTGCCTTGAGATAGGCCAGCGCGTGGCCGAGCGCGCCAAACGCGTAACCAACGCGACCGGTCCCGGTGGCAAAGACCTTGGGACCAGCCCTGCAGTTTGCGCTCAGTATGAAGCCGGAGGCGGCGAGGCAGGTATTTGTGCCGTCGGAGACAGCGCCGCTGGCGTCCAGTTCGACGCCAAACATCCAGCCGTTGTTCTGCCAATTGTAGCCGATCTGGCCACCTGCCAGGAACACTGGGGTGTCGACGACACCACCATAGATTGACGGACCGTAGGGATTGCTGAAGGAGGTGCGGCCGTACCCACCGCCGACGTGCCCGCCAATATAGCCTCCGGACCAGTTCCACACAGCCGGCGGCAGTTTCACTTCTGGCTGAAGGTCCACCGCCTTGGCTGCAACGCTTGCGACGAGTGCAATTGTTGTGGCGCCCCACAAAAGAACTCTAGATCGCATCAAAAATTTGCCTGCACGTTCCCGGTCCACAACCCGGCTCCTTGAGTGATCGCCGCACGGCGGACCGCTTGGGCAAACCAGACACTAACGGCAACGCGCGCTGAGTCCGCCTCGAAGATCACCGCACTGCGATTGGTGATGATGCTTCAGCGAAGCAAGCCGCGTGCCGAATTAAATTCGCTGTCTTCTGCAGGCACTTCGCAAGAGAGTGTAGCGTCGATTTGCTGACAGTGGTCTCAAGTCTGACAATCGAAACGTGCGATAAGTTCGCCGTCGCGCGGTAAATGTGCGAGACACGATTTGATGCGCGGCATTCCTGTTTCGTGCGGGGCGCGCGACGGATCTTTCGGCTTTGTCGATGTGATTTCAACATAGAACATCCTTGTCGCCGCGGCCGCGGCGGTCCGTGGCAATGAGCTGATCGCCCTGCAAAGCTCAGCGCGTTCGAACTATTCGGGTGAGCGCGAGCGTAGAAGCCCGCGCGGCTGAAATGGACCCCGGTTTTGGGACCAGAGGCTAAGTTGGAAAAGGGCCGCTCCGTTTGATAGACGGAGGGCATGATGACGAAGAAGACACGACGGAAGATCGACGCGGCGTTAAAGGCAAAGATCGCGCTGGAAGCGGTGCCGGAGCAGGCGACGGTGGCCGATCCGGCCCAGCGCTGAGGTTCACCCGAACCAGATCTATGCCTGGAAGAAGCAGCTGCTGGACCAGGCGGCCCGGGCTTTTGACGCGGGTGTCGGGCGCGAGAGCGAGGAAACGCGCGAACGCGAGATCGAGAAGCTGCACGCCAAGATTGGACAACTGACAGTTGAGCGCGATTTTTTAGCGCGGAGGTCCGGAAGATGAGCACGCCGGACCGTCGAGGAATGCTTGATCGCGCCGACCAGGCGCTGTCGATCCGCCGGCAATGCATGTTGCTTGGCATCGCCCGTTCTGGGGTCTACCGGCCGCCACAGCCGGCCAACGACAACGACCTTGCCCTGATGCAGCGGATCGACGAGCTGTTCACCGCCTGGTCATTCCTCGGCTCGCGGCGAATGACCGCGATGCTGAAGGCTGAGGGGCTTCAGGTTAATCGCAAGCGCGTGCAGCGGTTGATGCGCAAGATGGGCATCGCGGCGCTGGGACCGAAGCCGAACACGACAAAGCCGGCGCCGGGCCACAAGATCTATCCCTATCTGCTGCGCAACATGACGATCGACCAGCCGAACCAGGTGTGGGCGGCCGACATCACGTATCTGCCGATCGGGCGCGGCTTTCTCTATCTCGTCGCCATCATCGACTGGGCGAGCCGTGCGGTTCTGGCGTGGCGGTTGTCGAATACGATGGACGTCTCGTTCTGCGTGGCGGCTCTGGAAGAGGCGCTGGCGACGTACGGCACGCCGGAGATTTTCAACACCGACCAGGGCAGCCAATTCACTAGCGTGGCCTTCACCGGCGCGCTGGCGGCCGCAGGGATCAAGATCTCCATGGATGGCTGCGGTCGTTGGATGGACAACGTCTTCATCGAGCGGCTGTGGCGGTCGCTCAAGCATGAGGACATCTATCTCAAGTGCTATGCCGACGGCCGCGAGGCCAAGGCAGGGATCGCGAGCTGGATCGCCTTCTACAACGATCGTCGCCTTCATCAGTCCCTCGGCTATTGCATGCCGATGGCGGTCTGGCGCGAACGGATGCAGGCCGCGAAGGCTGTGGACATGGTGGACAACGCTGACGCGTTGACCACATGCCCACAGCAACTGCAGCAGACAGAAGCTCTGTCTGCGTGATAGAAAGGGATTAGGAGCGATCCGTTTCCAACTAACAAGCCGGTTCAACCGGTCCCGCTCCGCGGGTCCATTTCATCGTCCAGAACACTTCCCAGCTCAGTACACACTTTGTTTTGGGACAATTTCTAGGCCCATGATGCTACTCCACATAATAGAATCTGTTCGTGTGTGGCAGTCGGGCTGGCCAATTTGGCTCACTCGTCAGCTTGTCGACAGCTGATCCTAATAGAGCGAGAACCAGAGCGCGACACTATCTGCTCAGGATTGCGAACCGACTCAAACCGGGAGGGGACATGGACCCATTTAACAGCATCAACCCATTCGATCGGGATTTCGCTGCTTACAACGCTGCGGTGCCACAACCGCAACAGCAGCAAGCGGAGTTTGAGCCGTACTTGGACGAAGTGCCGCAGCTTGATACCACTGCCGACGCGGGGGTCCCTGTTTCTCCAGATCGCTACTATCCTCATCTGTCTGACGAAGACCGTAGACTCACCGAGGCGCTGGAACTTGGGACAACCGCGCGCGATCACCAGGCACCGGATCCCGGAGAAGCCGTTCGTCACTTCGACTGGAGCGACGGCTACCAGCCGGCTCCGAACGAGCTGACCGGGAGCGCTCCCTCTTCAAGTCACGAGGTCCTCATGGGTGAGGATTACACCGGGGAGTTGAGGCCTGCGAAGAGGCAAAGAACACTAAGCCATACGGAAGGGGATGCCATTGGGCGCCAGCTGAGCGAGTCCGGCAATTCAGTCGCTCCCGTGCTGATGGAACACGCCGGCGCACCGTCGCCTTTCGGGCCGGTGGTCGGTTCGCCGTTGGTCCTTCCTGCGGAAGGTTACGATCAGCATCTGCTGTGGGCGATGGAAGACGCCGGCCCATCGTCGTCTCGCGAGCCACCTGTGCACCATCACCAAGCGCTGGATTTAGAATCGGTCGTTCGTCCCTTCAATTTCCCGCAGGGCGACCAGCACGCGTCCGCTGCGCTTGACCCTAGCAACGTCCCGCCGAGCCAGGACAGCCGACCCAACAGTTTTATCGTTCACAATGACCGCTACACGGCGCTGTTCGTGCCCGCTGCGGCGATGAGGCGAAGCACCCCACTCAATCCGCCAGGCGCTGCCATTCCTCTCCGATCTCGACCGGAAAACGTTCCGCAGCCCGGCGCGCAGCGAGCGAATCGAGCCTCACCAGCGCTGCTTGGACGGTCGATGGAGCAAGCCGCTCCGGCGTCCGCCAGGGTTGAGACGACGTCCCCCGCGGTCCGCGAGATTTATGCTGCATCATTCGCCGTTCCCGAGGACTTTTCGCACGGCACCCAACCCGCCTCGGACACGATGCTCTCGAGGCTCGGCCGCTGGGGCCTCTTGCCGGACGCGGCGCAGCCGGTAATGCAATACGACATTCGCGGCGAGCGCTACAGCGCCCTTCTAGGGCCGGGAGGGCCCAATGACGTTCGGCTCATCCATCACCCTCGAGTGTAGACGCCGACGGACACTCCCGACGCTAGGAGCCCGTCCAGATAGCTCTGGTACTTGGCCAGGTTGTGGGCGGTGCAGATGGGCGCCCACTCGGCTTTCACTTTGTCCATGACGCGCAGCAGGAATTGCCTGAACCTGCGCGCCTGCTTGATCTGTCCGAAGATCGGCGCGACGATTTGCTTCCTGAGCCGATAGCGGCTTCGCCACCTGAGCGCCTGCATGAGGAGATCACCGCCGACTACAACGACATAATTGCCGGGGCGACCCGCGAGAAGATCGAGGCGCGGCGCAAGGCCTACGCGCGATAACGCGGCGCCGGCCTAAGTCTACTCAAACCCCAAAACGAATGTCTGCCGCAGCATCGCTATGACAGCGTTGGTAGTCGCCCGCGAAGAATTCGGAAGCGATTGATACGTCGCGATGATTTAACCTGAGCAAGTATTCGATTTTGCAAGAAAGCCGGGGTGGGTGTCGGTTTTCTTGCGTTTTGGGATACCGGATTTTGGTGGATCGTGATTCCTTTGACGGCAAGATTCGCTGTTGGAGAACGGGCCGTGAGTGAGCCGCACGACGATCGCCAGGACGACCTATTTCGGGCTTCTCTGGATGCGATCATCAACCTTCGTCATCCGCTGGTGCGGCTTGCGGCGGAGATTGATTGGGATTTTCTGGCGAAGCGCTTCAGCTCGGTCTGTCGCATCGGGCCGGGCCAGCCGCCGCTGCCAACGAGGCTCGTGGCCGGGCTGTTCATTCTCAAACATATGCACAATCTGTCTGACGAAGCGCCGTGCGACAGGTGGGTAGAGAATCCGTATTTCCAGTATTTCTGCGGCGAAGTGGTGTTCCGGCACGAGCTGCCGTTTGACCGCTCGTCGTTGACCCGCTGGCGCCAGACATTGGGCGAGGAGCAGATCGCCGCGTTGTTGCAGGAGAGCCTCTCGGTGGCGCATCGGGCCGGGGCGATCGAGACCAAAGATCTCGAGCGGATCGTGGTGGACACCACCGTGCAGGAGAAGGCGATCGCGCATCCGACCGATGCGCGGCTCACCCACCGCGCGATCGAGAAGCTGGTCGACCTGGCCAAACGCGAGGGTGTCGAACTGCGTCAGAGCTATCTGCGCGTAGCCAAGCGTGCCGCCATCATGGTGGGGCTACACCCATGCCCATCAGTTCAAGCGCGCCCGGCGCGAACTCAAAAATTCCTGCGAACCCGGCTCGGCCGCGTGATCCGTGATATCAGCCGCAAGATCGAGGGCAATCCCGCGCTCGATGACCGCTTCGGCCCGCTGCTCGATCTCGCGCGGCAGGTCCGCCTTCAAGAGCAGCGCCAGCGCGGGCCCAAGGTCTACTCGCGGCACGCCCCCGAGGTGGAGTGCATCGGCAAAGGCAAGGCTCGAGCGCCATATGAGTTAATGGCATGGACCACGCCCGCTCCCGGCGGCAACATACAGTCCCCGGCAAGAGAAGGAGCGCAAGCCATGCCCCATACGATTGTCACGATCGGTATCGATCTAGGCAAGAACACATTCCATGTGGTGGGTTTCGATGCCACGGATGCAATCATCCTACGCAAGAAGCGATCGAGAAATCAGCTTGAGCCGCTATCCTGGCGGATGAATCCGAAACCTGCGTCAGGATTGACGTGCTGGATGATGCCCTGATTCAATCGACGCTCCTGGCGGGATGGCCGCGTCCAGATGACCAAATGATTTGGCATCGCCGATGAACGTGAGTCTGCCACCAGCTTTCGTAGCGAGAGCTTTGCCCTGATATCGCTTGGCGCAATGCCGCGAGCGATCGCTCTGATCCTTGAATGTATCGCTCTTTTACCTGGTCGAACGTCACGATGGGTATGATCAGATTGCAATGGGTATGATCAGATTGCAGATGACACGTGTTTCGTCGAAGTTCTTTCTCGTAACTTCGACCTGCTTCGTCAGCCGACCATACCGACCGGACGGCAGGGGGGCTCGGCCTCGACCTCTGCGATCGTCGCGACGTCGCGGGCTTCCTCGTTCCTGAGATCGGTGAGCAACGACCCGAGCCGGTCGCGGTTTGCTT
This sequence comes from Bradyrhizobium sp. B120, assembly GCF_049075665.1. Classification (NCBI taxonomy): domain Bacteria; kingdom Pseudomonadati; phylum Pseudomonadota; class Alphaproteobacteria; order Hyphomicrobiales; family Nitrobacteraceae; genus Bradyrhizobium; species Bradyrhizobium sp. B120. Next base: position 2,167,655 of record NZ_CP185242.1, read on the forward strand.
CGAACGGAGAGAAAAGGGCGCCTCGGCAGGAAGCGGTCTGCCGCTGCCGAAGGGCGTTTGTAACCGTGCGCCGCTATCAGCCCGGTGTTGGCTTTCACGAATCTGCCACAGCACTGGCACGTCATCTCGCCGCCTCGCCTGACGGCTTGGACGACGAAGACGAAATGGCGAAAGCGAAGGAGAATTTCGTCGAAGCCGGGACGAAGTGCTTCGCCGGAGGCGCCGAGGGCGTCCCGGAGCGATTCAAGCGGCTAGGCCGCTGAAACGCGGGCCGACCGCTCGGGGCCGGCTCAGTTTTCAGAGCGCACTCGGGACAGGTACCATCGACCGCATGCGACGTCTTCGGCGCCGTCTGCGGGGCGGCGCGGACGACGTCGAAGGCGCGGTCCAGCTCCTCGCATTTGCCGGCTCCTGGTGAGCAGATTTTCGAGAAACGGACGCCCTTCCTCTTTATAGTTTCCCGATCGGAAAAATTGGCTCGCTTATCGGTCCCGATGGCAAGTGGATTTACCGCTCGGGAAATTTAACTCTTCGCGAGCTAGTTCCAAGCGCGAATATTCCCGCTCGGGAAATTTTTCTTGAAAACGCTAGTTTGCCTTATTAAATATTCCCGCTCGGGAAAATGGATATGGCTATCACGACGACATCGGAACTCGGCGAAACCATTCGGAACCGACGCACGTCGCTTGGGCTACGGCAACAGGACCTAGCGCTTGCGGCGAACGTCGGCGTGCGGTTCATCGTCGATATCGAAAATGGCAAGGAAACCAGTCAAGTAGGGCTCGTCCTTCGGCTGCTCGGCGCGCTCGGCATAACGCTGACTGCCCAAATGCATCCGGCGCCGACGGCACGGCCGACGGCCGACGATGCCGAGCCCTTCGACCCAGAGCAATTCCATCCGTGATGAACACGAAGAAATCCGGCGCCGCTGGCGAAACCCTCCAAGTCCGCTTCGGCGACGAGCTCGTCGGGCTGCTGCGCCGTCGCTCGGAAGAGATCCAAGACATCGAGTTCGTGTACGATAACGCGTGGATGGCGGATCCGCAGGCGTTCGCCGTCTCCACCCGTATGCCGTTGGCGCAACAGATCCACGATCCGGGCGTCGTGTATCGATGGTTTCTGAATCTGCTGCCGGAAGGACGAACGCTTGCCACCATAGGTACTATCCTCAAGATTCCGGAAGCGGACGTCTTCGCGCTCCTGGAAGAATTGGGAGAGGACCTTCCCGGAGCGCTCGCGGTGTACCGTCCTGCCGACCAGCGCCCGGAGCGCAGGCCGCGGTACCATCGCCTGACGGAAGCGGAGCTCGCCGCGGCGATCCGCCGTCTTCCGGAGAAGCCGCTTCTCGTCGGCGAGGAGGGCATCCACATGTCCTTGGCCGGCGCGCAGGATAAACTTCCCGTCGTCCGATATCCGGACGGTGGCATCGGCCTCGCGCTCGACGGCGCGCCTACGACGCACATCCTCAAACCGGCCAACAAGCGTCTCAACAACGCGGTCGAGAACGAAGCCTTCTGCCTTCGTCTCGCGGCAAAGGTGAAGTTGCCCGTCGCCGAGTGCACCGTGGGCAAGGCCGAGGATCTCGATTACCTCCTCGTGAAGAGGTACGACCGCGAACCCCACGGGCGAAGCATCCGGAGAATCCATCAGGAGGACTTTTGCCAGGCGACCGGCCACATCCCTTCGACGAAGTACGAGTCCAATCCGGCGACCAAGTTGCGCGGCCCGACGTTGAAGGACTGCTTCGACGTCCTGAGGAACACGCAGGCCGGCGCGTTCAACGCGACCCGTTTCCTCGACTTCTTCGTATTCAACGTGCTCTGCGGAAACGTCGACGCCCACTCGAAGAACTACTCGTTGCTCCTTCAGCCCGGCGGAGCCGTCTCGATGGCACCCCTCTACGACGTCATGAACGCAGACATCTATCCGGACGTCACGCGCAACATGGCGATGAAGATCGCGGGCAAGAACCATGGCCACTACATCCACGCGCGGCATTGGAACAGCATGGCTGCGGAGAACAAACTTTCCGCGTCGCAAGTGCGGCGCCGCGTCGGTGACCTGTCTCAAGCCGTTCTCGATGCGCTCCCGTCCGTCGTCGACGAATTGAATGCGCTGAAGGTCTCGCCCGTCTACAAGCAGCTTTCCGACTTCGTCGCGGGTTACTGCCGCGACATGCTGCGCAATCTGAAGACCGACGTCGCCGACGAGCCGGCGGATGATCCGGAATCCGAGAACGCTGCGCGCCCGCCGGGCTTCTCTTGAACGCCTCGAAATGCCCGGCGTCCGCGCGGCTCCGTGCCGACGCTCCGACGTCGAATTGCTCGCCATGGTAATCGAGCGAACCGACGATAAACGGGCATCATCATCCCTTCAGATAGGCAAGCCGAGTTGCGGTTCTTCCTGCCCCTCGCCATGCAGCGCGGAGAGCGAGATGACCGCCGGCGGCGAAGTCGTGGAAGACTACCGGCACATCGGCCTCACGCTGCGGCGGCATCCGGTCGAGTTTCTCCGCGCAGACCTGACCGCGCGGCGGATCGTGACCTGCGCCGAAGCGATGGCGGCGAGGGACGGGCGTTGGCTCGAGGCCGCTGGTCTCGTGCTGGTCCGGCAGCGCCCGGGCTCCGCCAAAGGCGTCATGTTCACCACCATCGAAGACGAAACCGGCGTCGCCAGCCTGGTGGTCTGGCCCTCGTTGTTCGAACGTCAACGACGCATCGTGCTGTCTGCCGGCATGCTGGTGGTGCGCGGCAAGATCCAGCGCGAGGGTGCCGTCGTCCACCCCGTCGCGCATCACCTCACGGATCTGTCAGACCTTGCCAGCGTCGGCGAACGCGACTGAGGCTTCCCGCTGCCGTACGGACGCGGCGATCAGATCAGCGACGGCGGCAGCTTCTCGGCCGATCAGCGGGGATCAACCACCGCCGGCTCTCAAGACTCGGGAGATCTACATTCCCGACCTTCACATCGACGCCATCAAAGTGAGGACGCGGGATTTCCGATGATCATCTTCTGTCTCATCGCTTGTCATCGACGCTTGTGGCGAGCGAGAGATCAGCACGGTATCGGATGGCACGATCGTTCACGCAGTGACCGACCCTTGAGGATCAAGCTCGCTGCCGTCGCGGATTGTAAATAAGCCCGGGGCGACGTGAGGCCAACCTGTTGATTTGTTTCGCGAATTTGGAAGGTGGCCGGGGCGATCGGCGCCGATCCGGCCCCCATCGTGAACGAATTCGTGCGACATCAAAGCGCTGCGTTCATCTGAGTTGGGGTCCCGCTTCGGTGCTTATTCACACTCAGCGCCATCTCGTCGAATGCTGCTTCAGCAAGCTGAAACAGTTCCGCCGTGTCGCAACTCGTTTCGAAAAAACCGCCCAACCTTGCCGTCGTCACTCTCGCAGCCATCGTCTTATGGATACGATAAGTGTCACCACTGCCTAGTGGCTCACTGAATACGATACTTTTCATAGAACGCGCGGCGTCCGCGAGGTGTGATCGCCAAGATAACAAAATGCCAACAAGGAGAGGAGGAAACATGGGCGCGGTGAAGACCGTTTTCATCGCAGGTGGCGGAATTGGCGGCTTGACGGTCGCCCATGCGCTTCAACAGATAAACGTATCCACCAGAGTCATTGAACTGGGAGACAAGCGTGACCGGATCGGCACCGGTATTACGCTGCTGGGGCTTGCGGTCACTCGCCGAACTGGGATTGGTGGATGCCTGCCTTGAAGGCGGCCTTGGTTGGGACATCGTGTCGGTGCGCGATGGCGCGGGAACGATTCTCAGCGAGCAGTCCTCACCAAGAATTTGGGACGCTGATTGTCCAGCCGCACTGGGAATCATGCGGCCACGTCTAGGACAGATTCTGGAAGACTTTGCGACGAAGGGCGGCGCGAAGATCGATTTCAACGCAACGGTCACCCGAATTGATCAGGACGATGGAGGGGACAGTTCAGCTATCGAACGGCGAGACAGATCGCGCCGACCTGCTGATCGCTGCGGACGGTGTCTATTCCAAATTCCGCCAAAACATGTTCGGCGAAGAGTTCAAGCCGCATTACGCCGGCCAAGGGGTATGGCGCTACACTGTCTCCCCGCACCGAGGCGATGAATGGCTTCGTCCTATATCGCCTTCCGACGGGCCGGGTAGTTCATGCGCTGCCCATATCAAAGGAATTGTGCTATCTGTTCTTCCTGGAAAGCACCGACGAAAAGCTTCGCATTCCGCAAGATCAGGTGTGCGATTATCTCCGTAGCCTGCTCGCCCCCTTTACGGCGCCCGAACTGGGTCGCGGCTGCCAAGGTGATCGGCGAAGACAAGCACATAAGCTACCGCCCATTTGATGTCTTGATGATGCCAGCCCCCTGGCACCGTGGCCGTGTCGTGCTGTTGGGCGATGCGGCCCATTCGTCGACGCCGCAAATGACATCCGGCGGCGGTATGACAATCGAGGATGCACTGGTTCTTGCCCAGGAACTGGATCGCAAAGACGACTTGGAGACTTCGCTCGTGACCTATTGCCGTCGGCGCGAGCAAAGGGTCAGTCGCGTATACGAGATCGCGTACGCTATTTGCCGGGAAGAGCGCAAACCGGAGCATGGCCGGGACTATTCGATGGGCCTTCTTCGTGAAGGCTACGCGTTTCTGGCTACGCCAGCCTGCTCGGAAGCAGGCGAAGGGAATCGGAACGGCCGAAAATCCAACTAACAAGCCGGTCCACGTGGTCCCACGGATAGGGTCCACTCAGTTCGGGTGCGCTGCAACGACGGTTTTTCGTGATGCTCAAGGTGCCGGGCATTGGCCACAGACGGATCATCGCGCGCTGGGCCGGCCGTCCAATCACGAAGGACGAGCTGGACCAGAACGCGAGAACCATTCATCAAATCACCGATCTCCATCGAGATGAAATCAAAACTTGTAGTTCACGCCGAGCTTGAAGGCGTCGACGCCCTGCTTCATTTTGATGGTCTTCGAATTGATCTCGCCGACGGTCGGGAACGGAACGATCGTCGAGGGAACGCCGATGTGGTTGTATTCGGCGAACGCGGTCCACTGGTTGGTCAGTGCATATTCGACACCGCCACCAATCACCCAACCCCACGTATTCAGGGTGGTGACGCCGGTCCCCCAAAGGTGGGCGTTCGTGTCGGCCAATAGATCGTAGGTGGTCCTGCTTAGAGCGCCGCCGGCTTTGGCATAGGCAAGTGCGCGACCCCACGCATAGCCGACGCGTCCAGTGAAGGTGGCGATAGCCTCGGCCGTGTGCTTGCAGTTGATGCCGCCGATGCCGGAAAAGCAGGTGTCCTCGCCGCGGATGTTAACGGCGCCGAGTTCGCCCTGAACGCCAAAAACCCAAGTTCCCCATTGCCAGTTGGCACCGATCTGAGCACCTCCGAGCGGGCCGGTGGCGCGTGTCTGGTTGCCGAAACCGGCGACATTGACGAAACCATTCAAGCCATCCGTGGACGCGAACGGATCAGACCAACGACCAACACTGAGGCCGCCGCCCAGATATCCGCCGACATAGAATCCGCTCCAGTCCATTGGGCCTGTCGCCGGGCGGGGCGCCTTGGTGGGCAAGATGGAGCCTTCAGCGGGAACGGCCGAGTCGCCCCAGCGATAGCTCGACTGCATGAATATGCCGTAACGCTCCGTGCTGGCCCGCTGCGGCTCAACGGCTTTGGCAGCCGGATCGGTGAGTTCGACGAAGCCTGCCGTGCCGGTGTTCATCTGCCAGGCCCAGTACCGTCCGCCAACCCCAATGCTCCAGGCATCGGTGAACTTGTAGTCCAGCACAGCCTCGAACATGACCCCGGTCCCGCTATGCGACGCGTTGGGGCCGAGCAATTGACGCAGCAGATGGTTGTCCAGTCCGCTATAGGTGACAAGCGGCGCGACGGCGGCATCTGCGGTCAATCGCAGCCGGTCACTCAACATCACTTCGCTGGACAGACCGACTCGCAGTGAATCGAAATGATCGTTGTTGGTCAGCCCGAGAAGCGTCGACGACAATGGTGGTGCGCAAATGACGTCGCCCGCAAGTTGCGCGCACCCATAGGTGTTGATCGCCTGGGCATAATAGTTATAACCGACCAACGCGCCGACCTTGGCACCGGGCGCTCTCAGGAAATTGTAGCCGAGATCGATCGTGGCATAGCCGATGTGTCCCGAGGCATCATGCCTCGTGTTGGAATAGGCGTACTCAGCGGGAAAATCCTCGTCGTTGAGCTGTCCGTTGCCAATTCCGCCAGCTCACAGATGGCCTTTTGCAAAAAAAACCGCTGCGGTGATCAATGCGGGCAAAGGCTTCGCCGGAGACCGCGTCAAGGCCGCTGTAGATCAGCCGGGACGCGAGTCGAAAAGGCGGAGTGTTGAACAACGGTCCTTCGCCGTCAACACCTGTGCTGATCCAGACGCGAGTGCCAGTTTCGATGCTCCAATCGCTTAAACCGTTCCGAGCCGGTATTTTGAGCCACTGGATCGGAGCACCGCCGGCCGACGTATTGCTGCCGCCGAACCGGTAGTTCAACCCCACACGGGCGAGGTCGGCCCGAAGACCACTGGAATGCGTGACGACCTGGCCGGCGGCGCCGACATTCGCCATTCCCCCGGCGTTGGGGAAGTCGACATGAAGATAGTCAGCCTTGACGCTCAACCGATCGGTGAGCGGCACCTCAACGCCGGCGCCGACGGCATAGCCAGCCCCGACGGCGTTCAGCCTTCTCCCTGATTTCGCGGCACCGTCGATAAACGAGAAGTCGGTTTGCACCTGGGTGAGCGCGAGGCCGCCCGTGATATAGACAAGCCATTGGTACGGCGTGACGAAGCCCAGACGCGGTCGCGCGGTGAACAGCCCGTTGGCGTTGCCATAGGACGTGATGGTGAAAGAGTCGCCTGAAGACCCTGACGACGGGCGGTACCCGGCATGGCTGGTCGCCGCACCGTTCAGATGAACGGCTTGCAAATCGGCTTCCCAGCCGACCAGCAGATTGCCGATCTGCCAATTGTAACCGCCTTCGATGCCAGCGGCAAAACCCCGGGGCTTGATGCGTTGCACTCCGGCCGCGGTAACGGTCTCTGCATCAGTGAGGTTGAAATACGGACCCTCACTCGCTGCGGTGGTCGGATCATACTGTCCCCACGCGCCACCAGCCGTAACGCCGGCATAGTACCCAGTCCAATTATAGGATCCGGTCCCTCCGAAGTTGATCGGGAGATCGGCAGTCATCGCAGGAGCAGCGAGCATGCAGAGCCCAAACGCGATCGAACCCGCCGGCCCGAAATTGATGGGCCGCAGGCGGATTTGCCCGCAGTCAGGAACCTGCTTGCGGCAGAGGACAGTGTACATGCGCTGCTCCAGAAGTTGCGAGGACTTCAGATAGAACAGCAAGTGCCGTACCAGTCCTGGCACTCTCGAAAATAGGGCGTCGAACCAAAGGGTTGAGAGGATTGCAGCTGGGCTCGAGCGTGTTATGCGCATCGACGCAATTTCGATATTGTCGCAGATGCGACAGCGCGTTTGGAAGGCCGCGACATCCGTTGATATAGACTGGCGGTCTAAGGGGCATTCGGCAAGAGCTGCGCACGTATCAAAGCCGAGCGGCTGCCCGCGACTGAATTCTCGCCCGACTTGCTGGGCGATGCCAGCATTGTCAGAGTTCGTTTAGATGACGTACTCGCCCACGGCGCATAACAACCGCGATACTGTGCGAAAGCGGTCGGCGTGACTGAGTTCGCGCAGCTCGCCTGATCGCCGGGCTTGCCGCGTAGGCCAGAGCTTCGCCGCCCCAACGCGACGGCCCGGCGAAGCGCTTGGTCCGGCGCTTCGCTGCTTGTGAATCGCCTTTGTCGGGAGCCAGTATCACCGTGAGGTTGGCGGCCAGGATTACTACCTCGACCTCGTTTCTATCACCTCCGCTCGCGCTGCTTCGTGGCAATCGAGCTAAAGATCGAGGACTTCAAGCCGAGTTCGCTGGCAAGATGAAATTCTATCTTTCAGCTGTCGATGATCAGCTGCGCCATCCGGTGACAAGCCGACCATCGGTATCATCCTGTGCAAGGGACACAACGAAGTCATCGTAGAGTACGCGCTGCGGGATACCAGCAAGCCGATGGCGTCCCGCACGGCGGCGAAAATGCCCGGCGCCCGCACCGATCCATGTTCGCTGATCAACATCAAGCCAAGGGACCACGCCACGTGTGCGTCCTTATATGGTGTTGCCTTTCGTTGTATGAAACAAAACGCGGTACCCACGCTTTCCAATCTTCTTCAGACCACTTCCACGTCCGGAGGTTCCCAAACGTAGCGGCGCGCTCTTCGTGCGCCGCCTTCTCCTCAGGCGTCATGCGCTCCAACTGCGCCACCAACGCCGCAGCCAAGTCGCCTCCGTTGAGCGCTTCGCGGTGCACGTCCACGATGACGGGCGGCGGTAGCCGCTCGCCAACATCTCGCGCACGCTAAGCAACGGGAGCAGACGCGCGTTCAAAACAGGAAAACCAACAACGTTCACTTCGCAATCTCCACAATCTCAAGCCGCACATGCGCGCCTGACGACATGGCCATGTTGGAGCGGTCAGGAGCGTCAGGTTTTCTGCGCCAACAAGAGTAGTGGATTGCCGCACCGCTAACAGCAGAGCAAGCCACTCCCGATCATCTGGAGTCCAAAAGATCGACCGTTACGTACCGAGAATGTTCGCGGACCCCGAATTCCGACCTGATGTCGATCCCCGGGGCCGGGACCCGGCAGTCGGCGAGCAACTGTCCGCAATCCATGCGTCATCGTTTATTCATGCTCTCTACCGAGCGAGCACAGTGGCTTGATGGTGTTTGTCGTCAAATATTCCCCTGACCCTTTGTACAAGCCTGGTCGCAACTTCCTTTCGCAGTCCCGGCCTCGCACAGATGACAGCCCGGAGATCAGACAGTTGCGGTAAGTAGTACTCGGGGGATTGAACCAAATCATCAGGCACGCAGAACGAAGGCAGTGCGGTCAAACCTATGCCAAGGCGTACAGCTGACAACCTCACCGAGTGGTCAGAGGCGTGAAGAACAACCCTGTAAGCCGATCCCATCCGATTTAGTTGACCAATCATCCAATCGTGGTCCGGAGGGGTCACTATCGGAATAGGGGCGCCCGGACTGAGAACAAAGTCGCGCGAGCGAACCCAGGTGGCCGAGAATGCCCGTTGCTCTAGGATGGTTTTTGAAAGTTCGGAATCGACGTCCGAAGCGAAAATGCAGGCTACGTCTATGTAGCCCTCAATTAAGCCCTTGCGGATCTTGCTGGAACGATCGGCGCAAATAAAGAGATCCGAAAAGTCGTCCTTTCCGGCGCGCTCCAAAAGCCGTTGAGCAAAGAGGCTGCTGAGGCCAACACGATGAACGGTCGCGTTGCCATGACCAGCAAGCCTGAGCACTTGATCGTTGGCCTCGAGTATTATGCGTGCCTGTTGGAGGACGAGTTCGCCGAGGCCGGTGACGGTCGTGCCGTTGGGGGTTTTGACGAACAGTTGCCCGCCAACTAATCCCTGCAATCGCTTAACCTGAGCGGTGACAGCGGGTTGACTAAGCCCGAGCTTGGTTGCGGCTCTTGTTAAGCTACCCGTCTCAGCTATGGCGACAACAGTACGAATTGACTCAATAGGAAGGTTTAGTGCTCGTAGCATTATTCCGCACTGAATCACGAACTTGCATTGGTTGTACCAGTGTAGTCGCAATAGCACACCGCAGGCAAAGCACTAACCCCAATGTCGGGCAGAGCGGCTAGTTGGTCCAAAAGGTCTGTACGCAACGTACGCATCTCCCCGTTCTCGCATCTAGATCATCACGCCTCATTCGCCCGAAATGACCAACGACCAACTTGCATCGGCATCCATAGACGCGCCGCCAAGCGCCAGCGGTTTAGAGGGAGAGCTGCAAAGTAGTCGGACACTTGCTGCCCTCTGTTCGGCCTCTAATGCGCAGCTGCGGGCCTGTATGGCCGCGGGCCGTCATCTTTAGGATCGGGGGTTGCTGCCTGCCCTCGATTCGATGCTTTCAGAACCGAGATGCCTGCTAAATGGGGTAACGCGCTGCAGACCACGACCGCCGGCGTCGTGAACTCCGCCATTTGATCACCAACCAATAGTCAGTCGAAGCTGCAACGATGACGAGGGGCCGCCCGCTCTTGATGGAGCGGGAGCCCTCGCTAGAGCTGTAGACGAGCGGCCTAAAATATCCCGCCTTTTTGCGCATTCTTGGATGGATCTTAGCCCGGCCGCGATGGGATTCCGCTCGCCGGTCCTGCTGCGCCAGAGCCAATCCGTGACCCAGGCGGACGGCTCGATCAGCTGCATGTCGTGTCAGCCGCGCTCAGCAGTTCTTTCCCGTCTCGGTGTATCGCACCTAAATGCATGCTCTATGCCTGTCGCTTTGGGCCATCCAAGATCTACTTGATCCTGCTCGCAGGTTTCATTGATGTAGATCACAATGGAAGCGAGTGACTGTCCAGTGCGACGCGCCGTGCGATGAGGGGCTTGCTGGAAGTCTCCGCTGTTCGAGGTTTTGCCGACGGTATATCCGATCTCGGACAAAATGGAGCAGCCGAGATAGGAATGTCAGCTCATACCCACAGGCCATCGATCGGCCTGATCTTGCTTCGCGCGCTCTGTTCAGACCCTGTAGGCCCGGTCCACCTGAAGCGCACCGGCGCCCGGGCCGTCTCGTCTTTTGATGCCCCTTTGCTGGGGAATCCATGCGGACGTGACGAGCTTCCGGCTCCGCCTCGGCACCGTCAACCCGCTAGTGCGGTGGCTGCTGACAACGACGAGGTCTACGCTCTCCTTTGCGGCCTTATTAATGTCATTTTGCGCGGGCCACTGAGGGCTGCGCTCGATCTCACTTGTGTTTGGTTCCCCGACGGATCACGCGGTAGAATGCGTACAGAGCCGCGAGGATGTCGATGACAAGGCGTTTCCGTTACTGGGCACTGTTGTCCATCGCTGCCTGCGTGCTTCAATGCGGCGCCGTCCAGGCGAAAGACCGACGCATTGTCGTCGAACCTGTTGCGCCTCGTAACGTCTGCGCCCGCCCGGTGCCCTCCGGCAGGGATGATACTTCCGCACTGCAAGAGGCTATTGCGCATTGCTCCGCCGGCGCCGCGGTCTATTTGGCTGGTGGAGAGTTCCTGTCCGGTCCGTTCGAGATGAAGTCAGGTGTAACGCTTTGGATCGAGCGCGGCGCCACACTTTTCGCCATCCCCAGGCCGACGGCCTTTGACAAGGGCGGGGGATATTGCGGGCGCATCGCTGGCAAAGGCGACGGCTGCCGCCCACTCATCAGCTTTTCGAAGACGCGCGGGGGCGGCATCTATGGTCAAGGTGTCATCGATGGTCAGGGTGGCATGCCCATGGTCGGCAGTGCCGAAACTTGGTGGCAGCTGGCGCGACGTGCGCAAACCGAGGGAGGCAACCAGAACGTTCCGCGCTTGATTCAGGTCGACCATGCGCAGGACATCACGTTCCACGGCGTCACGCTGCGCAATGCGCCCAGTTTCCACGTCGCGATGAACCGGGTCGAAGGTGCCACCTTTTGGGGGCTCACCATCGATGCACCCGTCGACGCTCGCAACACCGATGGCATCGACCCAGGCGCAAGCCAGGATGTCACCATCACCCACAGCTTCATCCGCACAGGAGACGACAATGTGGCGATCAAGGCGGGCAATAATGGTTCGAGCCGGCATATCTCCATCATAGATAACCATTTCGGCTGGGGGCATGGGATGTCGATCGGCAGCGAGGTGAACTCCGGTGTCAGCGACATACTGGTGCGCGGCCTGACCCTCGACGGTACGACGTCTGGCCTGCGCATCAAGAGCGACGTTGGTCGGGGCGGAGTTGTGGAACGGGTGACTTATGAGAATGTGTGCCTGCGCGGCAACCGATGGCCAATCGTGTTCGATACAAAATACGATCCACACGCCCAAGGCGACAGTATTCCACTCTATCGCCAGATCGTTCTGCGCCACGTGCATGGCGACAATGGTGTGCTGCTGATGCGCGGGATAGACGAGGGGCATGCCCTTGACGTTACGCTGGAGGATGTTCGATTTGCCGATTCCGCCACCTGGCAGCTAGAAAATGCCAATGTGACCGTGGGGCGTTCCGGCGTGTCACCGCCGCTGCCGGGGCGAGCTGGAGGACCGGCGCCGAGCGGATGGGAGGGATGTGCAAAGGCATTACGTGAAAGCAACCAAAAGCCGGGGCGACCTGGTGGCGAACGTTGAGCCGGTAAGGCTCGCGCTGATGCGGCTTTGGATGCATCGACGTTGCGTCCGAGCAGCTCGATGGCGGTGCCATCTCGCTGCAGGCTTTTCGACGAGCCTTCCTGCGAGCTTTCCCTCGGCAGTTGGCGCGGGGGGCGACGGCGATACGAATACCTTGACAGTTCTCAGCAGCTATTTCGTGGTGGCACGATCGTATCGAAAGTGCACGAGCCCTACCAAAAGTGAGATGACATGCGGGCTTTCCTGATTTCTGCTGGGGCGCTGGCCGGATGCTTCGGCTTCTCGGCAGTATATGCACAGCGGCTTCTTGTCTCGCAGGCTGATGAGACGGCCTATCACTCCCTGCAGGCAGCCATCGACGCATTACCGGCGCGAGGCGGGGATATCCAGATCGCCCCTGGCATCTATCGCGAGAAGATCAAAGTCGTCAAATCCGGTGTTCATCTCAAAGGTGCTGGCGGGAAGCCGAATGATACGGTCATCGTGTATGGCGACGGAGCTATCAATGTGGGAGGGACCGCTCATTCTGCAACGCTGGACGCTTCCGGAGATGACTTTCGGCTTGACAATTTGACTGTTCAAAACGACTACGCCCTCAACCCGGCCAATCCTGCTTCGCAGGCCGTGGCGCTGTCCGTCACCGGAGACAGGGACGTTATCACCCGTGTCCGCCTGCTCGGCGCACAGGACACGCTGTTCGCCGGCAGGGGGCCGAACGGCCGACTGTCGCGACAGTACTTCTCGGATTGCTACATCGAGGGGCATGTCGATTTCATATTTGGCAATGCCAAGGACTATTTCCGGCGCTGCGAGTTGCACGGCATCGCGAACCAAGCGGTCGTTTATACCGCGCAAAGCAAAGCCACGCCGGACGAGGACAGCGGCTATGTGTTCGATCGTTGCAGGCTGACTGCCGACCCTGCCGCGCGCTATGTTGCGCTTGGGCGCGCTTGGCGCCCCTATGCCGCAGTGATCTTTCTGGCAACGAAGATGGATGCGCCGGTCATCGCGGAAGGGTGGCGCGAATGGACTCCCGGCAAGACCAATACGCTGACAACGGCCTACTATGCCGAATACAAATCCTCGGGCATCGGCGCCAATTCGGCGGGTCGCGAGCCTCACTCTCATCAACTGTCGGACAGCGAAGCCGCGAAATGGTCCCTGAGAGCATTCTTCGGTCGTGCCACAGATTGGTTGCCCAGCGAACCATCAAGATAGGGATTGGAAAAACGTTCAAGAAGCCGCCATTAGTCCTACTGCGTCATATAATTCGATGGCTACTTTGACTTGAGATTGCTCTGATGCAACAAGGACATTGAGATAGGGCCCGAGAAGTATGTCGGAGTGACCGCCCGCGTATGCTTGAGCATCTGCTCAAGCTCGCGGATGTGTCCTTTCGGTGTGACCGAACACCTCGTCATAGGGGCGGACGACCAGTAAGACGCGCGATCGCTTGCTTATGGCACTCAACAAACCACAGTCTCCCACAGGCTACGAACGCGGGCCTCCACCGGCCGGTAAAGCCCACCGTGCACCGCGTCTGCTCAATCACGTCCGCACACCAGATCACAGTTGCGATCCCGATTCGGAAAATTAGCGCCGCCTCGTGCCACGAAAGACCGTCCTCGAGGATGGCCTTGATCATTGGAATGCGAAGACCCTCTCCGTGCGCCATCCTCGGGGTCCCTCCCGGGGATTAGGCAGGAGCGCGCTTCGCTCAATTTGGGCATCCCTCGATTTCGACCCCAAGCTGCTCTAAGGCGCATGCAGGTGCTATTGATTCGAAACTGACACAAGGAAAATAAAGAGGGTCATGTTTGGCGACAGCCCTCATCGTGCAAAGACGGACAAATTTGCTCGAACTTTGATTGCGAAGGCTTGCAGACCGTCTTCACCGAGCTCCGCGACGTAGCTGACACGCGAGCCGACAACGATATCGTCGCGACCTTCTAGGACACTGATAAAACTGAAGTAGATCTCATGGCCGTTAGCGCTCTGGAGGACGCCGAACGCGCCGCCGGGATCTATCCGCACCACGGTCCCAACCGGCTCTCCTTCACGGAAACCTGTCTCGCAGCCCATCAGGCGCTTTTGATCTTGCAGCTGGTTCCGTGCTTGATTGAAGGTATCGTCCAAGGCGTAGGCGAGATCGGCGTACCGCTTATCCTGCTTGGGCGTCCGTCCGACATTGACCTCCCGCCTATTGGGAAGCGCGAGCCGAATGCTCACCTGATACTGACCACCCGGCTCGTGACGATCAGCCGGGCCTCGCACGGTGATGCGCCCTGCCGACACTCGACCATACAGTCTTTCCAGCTCGCAGATTTGCTGCTCGATGACGGCTTGCAGTTCTGGGGGCGTCGTTAGATTGCCGAACTCGACTAGAACCGTGGTTTGCACAATATTTCACTCCAACCTCGATGCTGAGCGATTTCCTAGGGCTCGCCGCCAACTTCCTGTGCCACCAGCGACTGAGACCTCAAACGAAAATCAACTGGACGCCGGCAGCGAGCAGAAGCGCCGCGAGAATGAACCTGATGGCTGTCTGACTTAACCACTTTAGGCCGATGGCCGTTCCAGCGATGGCGCCCGCCAGGGCGGCGATTGCATAATGATCCAAATGCAAGGACGGAGATTGACCAACGAAGAGAACTCCGGCCAACCCCACGGTGGAGTTCGCCAGGATAAAGGGAGCCGACAACCCGGCGGTCTGCTTGGGTGATGCCCAATTCATTGCGATGAGCGTCGGGGCCAGGAACACTCCGCCGCCCACGCCGGTCAGGCCAGAAACCAGGCCGATGACCGCTCCAATGCTCAAGGCTCCACAGAGCGGCGTTTTGCGAACCCGATCGGTGGCGCGTCCCCGCCGCACGATCGTCACGGCGCCTGCCAGAAGAAGGACGACCCCGGTCAGCGGCTGGTAAACGTGCCCCCCGAGCGCGATGAGGCCACCGGCAAGCGCCGTCGGCATCGATGAAAGCAGAAGCGGACGCAGCATTGTCCAGTCAATGACTTTGTTGCGGTGGAAGAGCCATGTCGAATAAGTCGCGACCACGATATTGAGCGCCAGTGACGTCGGGCGCATTTCTGCCGGCGGCAGACCGGCGAAAGCCATCAGCGCGAGAAACGCAGTACCGCCCGCCTGTCCAACGGTCGAATAGAGCAGTGAGATGACGGCGAAGAGCAGAGAAAGCACGCTACATCGATCCTGACGAAATTCTTCGCCTTGCTTGCATTCACCACGCAGCGATGTTCTCGCGAGCCATGGCGCATTGTCTTGCCGTTCCGATACGTTTGCTGCGGTGTCCGAGCGCTTCAATCGGGGTACGCTCGTCTCGGTGGTAGATCGTTACTGCCTTCGTCATTCCGACGGAAGGGGCAGTGACGTCAATGAGCTGCGGCGGCGCAGGAGAGCCGAAGCGCGTGTATGCATTCCATGTAAGAGATCACGAACAGCCGACGATTTAGCACATCATCAAGTCCGTCGGCATCTTCATCAATTGCCAAGGTTGGTAGTTGACCTAATCCTACTGCGTCACAAACGATGATCTGTCTAGTGGTCGAACTTGATCGCACAACAAGGACATCTCGACAGCGTTCGGACTGACCTGCCACCGAACTTTCATCCAGCGGCGGTTAGAGTCTCGGGGTTTTGTACGCCGAGTGGCGCGGGTGGAGCAACGGGCGATCGGCGGAGCTGGTCGGGGTTGCGCAGCCGATCGCCCGTTGCGGTGAATGTGGCGGCGTAGGCCGCGGGGGTCTGGTATTTCAGCGAGGAGTGCGGTCGCTCCCCATTGTAGTCGGCGATCCATGCGGCGACCTTCGATCGGGCATCGTCGAGGTCGAAGAACAGCGTCTCGTTCAAGAATTCATCGCGCATGCGGCCGTTGAAGCTCTCCACAAAGGCATTCTGGATCGGTTTGCCTGGCGCAATGAAGTGCCAGTCGATGCCAGTCTCCTTGCACCAGACCAGCATCGCATTGCAGGTGAACTCGGTGCCGTTGTCGGAGACAATCGAGCCCGGTTTACCGCGCCGCGCGACGATCGTCGTCAGCTCCCGCGCCACCCGTCGCCCCGAGATCGAGGTGTCTGGGATTGCGCCCAGACACTCCTTGGTCACGTCGTCGACGATGTTAAGGACGCGGAAGCGTCGTCCGTTGGCAAACTGGTCATAAACGAAGTCGAGCGACCAGCGCGCGTTCGGCCTCGCTTCCAGAAGGATCGGCACCCGGACGCCAACCGCCTTGCGGCGGGCGCGTCGCTTGCGCACGGCCAGCCCTTCCTCCCGATAAAGCCGGTGGATGCGGTTGATCCCTGACGGCTCGCCCTCCCGCCGTAGCAGGATGAACAGCCGACGGTAGCCGAACCGGCGGCGCTCATTGGCAAGCTCGCGAAGCCGCCCACGAAGCTCCGTGTCCGGACGACGGCGGGAACGGTAGCGGACCGCCTTCCGATCCGCACCGACGATCAAGCAGGCCCGCCGTTCCGAAAGGCCCATGACGGCTTTCAGGTGCGCGACCCCTGCGCGCTTGGCGACGGGCCCTACCATTTTTTTGACAACAGCTCCCGGAGCGCTGCCGCATCGAGCATCTGCTCGGCCAAGAGCTTCTTCAGTTTGGCGTTCTCATCTTCCAGCGCCTTCAGCCGCCTGGCCTCGGAGACGTCCATCCCGCCGTATTTGGACTTCCAATTGTAAAACGTCGCTTCAGAGATCCCGTGCTTCCGCGCAAGATCAGCCGTCTTCGCTCCAGCCTCGTGCTCCTTCAACACCGCAATGATCTGCTCTTCCGTGAACCTTGCTCGCTTCATCTGTCCGTCCTTCGTCAGGCCGGACTCTAACTCCTTCTGGAGGAAATTCTCAGGGGCAGGTCAGGACGAGCCCATGTTCGAGGCGCCGTCGCATCGTCGCGATCGAATTTGGAATGTGACGTTGGGTCCGCAGCGGCAGATCCGCGGGGTCTGTAATCTGCGGGAATGCGATCGAGCGGGATCGGCCGGGCGCGCCGAGCGCGTAAGGGGGAATCGTCTCCCGCTCGGAGATCAGGAATCCGTAGGCTGCGATGCACATTGTTGCGTGATGATGAAAGCCGCGCCAGCCGCGTCCCTCGAAGTGGCCGAGCCCGACCTCCTGCTTGAGTTCCTGATAGTCGCGTTCGATGCGCCAGCGCAATTTAGCCGTCTCAACGAGAGTCCGGAATGCCACATCCTCCGGCGATGTCGAGAGCCAGTATTTGGTAGGCCGGTCCTCGCCTTTTGGCCATTCGATCAGCAACCATTCCTCCAATCGCCGGGTGGTTTGCCAATAATCACGATGCGCGGCGCGGACCCGCACGCGTGCACAAGCGCGACGAGGTGTCGGACGGGGCGGAAAAAAGGAATCAACGGGCCTCTGCCTCGGCCAACCATGCCTGCCGTACATCACGCCATCGTCGATCTCATCCTGCGGCCGCCGGCTCGGCGGTGTCCATACTGCAGAAAACAAATCCTTGAAAAACACTGGCGCAAACAGATTCTGCCAAAGTAGTGCTAGACTGGAATTCCATAAGTGATCACGATCATGGCGGCGCGAGCCGTGTCCAATTCGACCAGCTTCCTGAGCGCTTGCTCGCGCTAGCCGAGCAAGACACGCGTTGTCGGTATCCGTCCATGACATCGCGCGAGCCACGTATTGCGATTGTCTGTGTTGAGACAATATCAGCAACTTGACGCCACACACCGCAACGAAGTGGCTGCGTAGCCTGCGAATTCACTTCGACACGAGACTTGCCCTCGTTGCGGCATGATCACCAATCGCAGTGCGATAGTCTTCGGGACGGACTCGGCGCGCGTCGCTATTAGCGTCTGGTCCGCCCCGTGGTTTGCTGCGGCGCTAACTTTAAGGGCGCTCGGTCGTGCGCCGAGAAAATGCAGGGAAGTGTTGGGCGCGATCTGGAGTTCTTCTTCTGGGAACCACAACAATTGCGCTCGCCGCAAGCGGCGAGCCAATGCGGCAGACCTTGAGGCAGAAGTGAAACTGCCATCCCCAGTGTGGAATTGGTCCGGAGGCTATATCGGCGGGCACATCGGCGATGGGCACGGCCGCACCCCCTCGCAGGCGGCCAGATCGGCTACAATTGGCAGAGGAACGGCTGGGTGTTTGGCGTCGAACTCGATGCCAGCGGTGCTGCACGCTGACGACATGGCACAGACGTTGCTAGTAGGTGCAGCAATAGCGAACGAGTGCTGACTGCACACAGATGAGACGACAGATGCTTTCCTTCAACTCATGTGCCCCGCTCCTGAGATGAAAAACTCCCTGCTTGTGACTTGGAGCGTCGCCGCGCTTAGTGCGGCGGCACCGACATTCGCCGCGGATCTCGCTGCGCAGTCCGTACACACCAAGCCGCTCTGTGCCGCGAAAAGAGATCAGCTAGCACAAAGAGTGGCGCAAGGTCGGGCAATAGTTTTGCAGAGTGATATGGTGCTGGGCTTAGAATCTCCAGCTCCTCCGATCAAAGTCGAAAAATGGCTGCGTGGCCAGCCCCTTGTAAGCTTCCAGCCCGGAACAGTATATATCGTCGAATTCTGGGCAACTTGGTGCAAACCGTGTGAGGCAGCCCTGTCCCATCTGGTGCAGTTGCAAGAGAAATATAAAGACAGCGGAGTTGAGGTCCTCGGACTCGCAGCTCTTGAACGCGCTCAAACAGCGGACGAGGCCCAAAACAAGTTGGACGCATGGTTGACCAAAAAGTTGCCGAATCTCAACTACCGGATCGGGTTCGACTACACACGCGAAATGGAAAAGCTTTGGTTACGTCCCAGCCGTTATGTCGGGATTCCCACCTCGTTCGTCGTCGACCGTGACGGCCGCATCGCCTTTGTCGGTTTGACGATGCAACTCGATGACGTTCTACCCAAAGTTCTGACCGGCAGCTGGCGCACCAGCGGTGAAGCTAAAGCCGCCGAGACAGAGCGGATCGCCCAAGACAAGCGCATAATGGGCGAAACGTCGCGCAAGAAGCGCTGACTGATACCACGTCGTGATCCGGTTTGGATCCGCCACTAACTGCAGTAGTCCTCCGCGCCACGTTTGTGCTCAACAGGTTTTCTCGGGCCAACGGCGGCAGACCCGTCGCTACCCGCGGCCTTACCGCCAAGTAGGCGGCTTGCGCGACGAGAACGGCTCGGTAACCATGGCTTGGTCGACCAGGCGGGCAAGGTCGCAATTGCGTCGCGCCTCACATCCGATCCTTCAGCATGGCGTCAAAAGACGCGGGCTATGGCAATAACAGCGACCTGCGCACGGAGATCACGGCGCTGGGATTGACCTATGTGGCGGGTCTTCTGTCGAGCACAACGGTATGGGCGCCCGGCACCGGTCCGTTGCCGCCGAAGCCATGGTCGGGCCGCGGCCGTCCACCGAAACTGATGCGCCGCAACCGTCAGCATCAGCCGGCCGCTGTCAAGGCGCTCGCGATCGGCCTGCCGGCCAAAGCTTAGCGCACCATCACGTGGCGGCAAGGAACGAACGAAAATCTGACCTCGCGCTTGTGCACGCGTGCGGGTCCGCGCCGCGCATCGTGATTATTGGCAAACCACCCGGCGATTGGAGGAATGGTTGCTGATCGAATGGCCAAAAGGCGAGGACCAGCCTACCAAATACTGGCTCTCGACATTGCCGGAGGATGTGGCATTCCGGACTCTCGTTGAGACGGCTAAATTGCGCTGGCGCATCGAACGCGACTATCAGGAACTCAAGCAGGAGGTCGGGCTCGGCCACTTCGAGGGACGCGGCTGGCGCGGCTTTCATCATCACGCAACAATGTGCATCGCAGCCTACGGATTCCTGATCTCCGAGCGGGAGACGATTCCCCCCTCACGCGCTCGGCGCGCCCGGCCGATCCCGCTCGATCGCATTCCCGCAGATTACAGACCCCGCGGATCTGCCGCTGCGGACCCAACGTCACATTCCAAATTCGATCGCGACGATGCGACGGCGCCTCGAACATGGGCTCGTCCGAACGCTGTCGAGATGTCCTTGTTGTGCGATCAAGTTCGACCACTAGACAGATCATCGTTTGTGACGCAGTAGGATTAGGCCGCTGACGGGAAAGCGGGGATTCGAAGAGCGTCTAGCTGTTCTGGTCGAGCCAGCCGCTGCCTTCATGGCTCCTCTGCGCCCTGACATCGCTGTCATCCAACAATCACCTTGAATTGTGGGATCGTACGGGACTGCGCCCCCTAAGCCTCGCCATCTGACCAGCCGATCTTGCTCTTCAAGAATCGAAAGCCCAGGACCTCGAAGCCGGCGTGTTCCTTGCTGTCTCGGCCATAGCCATGTCCGTCCGCAGCCAGCTCGAAGAAATAGGCTTCATAACCCATCGCCTGGAGCTTCGCTGCCATCTTGCGCGCATGTCCAGGATGAACACGATCGTCTCGCCGCGTGGTGGCGATCAGGATCGGCGGATATTTTTGTCCGCTTTTGGCGGCATGATACGCGGAGTAAGTCTTGAGCCATTCCCAATCCGCGCGCTTGTCGGGGTCGCCATATTCCGCGATCCAGCTAGCTCCTGCCAGAAGCTTACTATAGCGGCGCATGTCGATCAGCGGGATCGTACAGAACAGCGCGCCGAAGCGTTCCGGATAGCGCGTCAGCATATTGGTGATGAGGATGCCGCCGTTCGATCCGCCCTGGGCCGCGATCCGCTTCGGCTTCGTCACGCCGCGACGCACGAGATCGGCGGCGACGGCCGCGAAGTCGTCATGCGACAATTTCTTGCCGGCGAGCCGGCCGGCATCGTGCCAGCGCGTGCCGAACTCACCGCCGCCCCGTAAATTCGCCTGAACCGTTGTGCCACCCCGCTCCAGCCAAAGCTTGCCAAGCGCTGGATCGTAGTGTGGCATCCACGAAATCCCAAAGCCGCCATAGCCGCTCATATGGACCGGCGCATCGCCGCTCTCGCCGGCCGGACCGGTTTGGACATAGGGAATGCGCTCGCCATCGATCGAAATGGCCTCGTGTTGAGTGACCACAAGCCCATCCGGGTTAAAGGTCATTGGCGCCCGCTTGAGCACGGCCGGACTGCCGATGCCATTCTCGATCAGCATCAGCGAAGGTGGCGTGAGCGGATCCTGGCTGATGACGAGCAGGTCGCCATTGCTTTCGGACGGTTCGCTGTCGATGGGCCCGACGTCGACAACCCCGATATCGGGAAGCCCGTGCAGTTGCGTGCGGCGCCACCCATGATCAGAGGGCGTGCAGATCTCGAAGGAGGGCCGTAGCTCGTCGAGAATGGAAAGCACAAGCTTGCCGGCGCTCCAGAAGAACTCTTGCAGGCAGCGGCGCAAGCCCGGTTCGAACAAAACCTCGAACTTGCGGTTGCCTGCTAGGAAATCTGCCAACGAGATAACGATCACCTGATCCGCGGCATAGGTCTGCCCCGCCACAGACCAGGATTTGCGTGGCCCGATCGCAAGCCAGTCGCCATGGGCTTGCAGGCGGATGTCGCTTGGAAGATCGAGCTTCGTCGTGGCGCCCGTTTCATCGCCAAGCCACCAGAAAGAGTCGAAGGCGTCCAGCTGATCGACGAACCACATCCGTGGTGGCACGACGGTGTGGTCGACACCGCACCATGCCATTACATGATCGACTGGGACCTCAAAGATCACCGGAGCTTGATCGATCCGGGTACCGCGCCGCCACAGCCGCACCGTGCGCCCATAGCCGCAGTCGGTGGCCATGCCCGGCCCATGAGAGCTCGTCAGCACCAGCGTATCCGAATCGAGCCATTCAACGTCGCTCTTCGCTTCCGGCAAGGCAAAGCCATCCCGGACAAAGGTTTTCACCTCCGTATCGAACTCGCGCAGGGTGACGGCATCGCTGCCACCGCGCGACAACGCCAAAATCGCCCGTCCATGATTTAGTGGCAGGAAGGCTCTCTTCAGAAGCCAGTCTTCGCCTTCGCTGCCGGCCACTTGATCGATGTCGAGCAGAACTTCCCATGACGGGTTTGGCCTGCGAAATTCTTCCAGTGTAGTTCGTCGCCACAGGCTGCGTGGATTGTCGGCGTCGCTCTCCTGATTGTAGAGATAGCCGCCGCGTCGGCTGACGGAGGGGATGTTGTCCTCTCGATCGTAAATAGAGGCCAGCGCGTCCCGATCCCGCTCGAATGCCATTCCGCCAAACACCTGCAGCGTCTTGCCATTCTGCCGCTCGACAAATTTCAGCGCCCGCACGCCCTCGATCTGCTCCAACCACAGATAGGGATCATCATCAGGAGCGAGGATGGTCGGCCTTCCAGCCGGTGATCTTGCCGACGCGCTTGCTTTGACCACGCTTCACTCCACTTCTGGCCTTGATGCGCACGCCCATCGCCGCATCAAAGCCTCGCAGTCTTCAACCTTGAACGACCGTCCGAGTCTACATCCTGACGCTCGGGATAATTCAAGATGATTCCTGCGAGCTGAATGTCGCACGCCCAATTGCGGTGAATCGGCGTTCGGGCTGCTAAGATGCCGCGCAGCCGCGATCGTCAAAATGACTGAAGCTCGAATAAAGAACCTGTCTCTTGCGACTGCTGGCATTGTGACGTCCGTCGCGATGGTACCAGCGTGCGCTGCGGATATCGCTGCGCGGCCGGTCTCGCCAGTCGTCGTCGCGATCGGCAGGCAATTCATCAGAAGCGGGCGTCCCGGGCCGAATTGGTGAGCATTCTCGATGAGTCAGAAGAATATCAACGTGGACACCAGGAGATTGAGGGCATGTTCCGTTTGGGGCGTGTGTGTGACGCTCGTCGCGTTATGAATGTATGACATCCCGACGCTTGCATATATCCCCGGAGCGAGATGCGCGGTATATGTTCCCGTGATTGCTGTGGTATCGCGATGCGCAAGCTGCCCTTCAGCCAAGGCCGCATCCACCGCAAACTTGCTCCAGGCCGTGTTGGTGGCAACGAGAGCAATCAGATCACTGGGCCGACTATCAAAAGGTCCCTTCGCATAAAGACGAAGCTCGTAATACCGGCTGATTCTGTTCAGGTCAGCCGGAGCAACCATGACCGAGAATCCGCCGTAGATGCCGCGAGATGGCGCCCCCTCAGCGTCACTCTGCGAGAGCTGCCTGTCCGCTGCGATGTAATGAAAGTTATTCCCACTCTCCCTTTGCTGATCCGGATCCGCTAGGTTCTTGTAGTGACTGGTGTTGAAGCCGACGCCCGCGCGCAGCCACGTGTCGGGCACGCCGGTAGCGGCGTTGCTCTTGTAGCCAAGTTCATCAACGAAAAGAATGCCCGCGTTGGCTGTGCTCCAGTTCAAGCCGGAGAGATTCTCGGTTATCTGCGCATAGGGACCATCTGGGCTGATCGAGCGCTGCACGGAGACTTTGTTGTACAAGCGATTACCAAGATTGTACTTCAGGTTGACCGCGGGCGTGGGCGCGGCATTGGTACTCATGCCTGCTTGGAACAAGGCAAACATGTTTGATCCCGAGATCCCTCCTCCGAAAAATGTGCCGGTGAACTCGTTTTGATTTCTGAGATAACCTAGTTTGAGTTCGAGTGTCCTGTCGAAGAAGGTCTGATAGTAGGCGAGCGTATTCAGTCCCACTCGATCTGGCCCCGGGCGCTTCCATGTCCAGTATTGCTGCTCGGCTCCCACGACGATCTGGCCATCGGGAACGCCAAACCGGCTGAGATCGTAAGTGACGATCATGAAGTTCGCTGTAGCAAACGTCGGATTCTGACCCATATAGAGCTGGTTGGCGATGCTGCTTCTGGTTGCATTCGGCAGCTGGTTGTTTGCAAAGGTGTTATGTGTCCAGCCGATATAGCCGATGCCGACGTCTGCCAGCGCGGATCTGATGCCGTGCTTGTCCTGATCAATCGTATCGGCAGGGCCAGGTATGTCGAGCCACAGCCCCTTTTCACGCAGATTTTCGTACCTTGCGAAGGGCTCGATCGTCTTTTGTGTTCTCACCTGAGCAGCCCTATCCGCACTGTTGATCTTGTCGACAGACATGTCGGGACTTACTACTGGCGCCCAGGCACGAGAGTGGATTGCCCGACCGATCATGCCGATCCGGAACTTTGTGGCCAGATCGGAAGGCCTTTGAATTCTTCGTCTGTTGGCCCGATCCGCGGTGCCGCTCTTGGGATCAGGTTCGTTAGCGGCTTGTGCCAGCACGGAATTGCCGACCAGACAAGCCGCTAGCAAAAGTGCAATGGCAAGCCCACGTCGCTTCCCCGCTGGTCGAAAGTTGATAGAAAGTGCCGCCGTAACCGAGTCTATCCGAGGCGATATCGTCGCAAGAAGGCAATCACGCGTAGGGCACTTTGGTTCGTGTCTGCTAGCCATGAATGGATTGAACTCCGGTCTGATTGGCCCAGAGCGGACTCCCAATTTTTCGCGTCAGAGGGCGGACGAGGGGGACGCCCTACAGCAGGATATCCCTTCATCCCGGCGAATTCCGCTTAGCCTTGCCGGACCTCGTCACTGGTGGGCGCAAGCATGATCTGGTTGCACCTTGCTTTGTGCATCGTTCGAGCGGCGCGCGCGGGCTCGGCGAGATGCTGGCTGCGACCCGTGCGGAGCCTCAGCTGTCCTCGCCACCAAGACATTGCGAACGACGACCTTGCTTCACTGTGGGGCGGAGGATTCTGGCGGTACCGAATACTTTGATCGAAGGCGCCTTTCTCGGTGCAATGGCAGCTACCAGAAAGCAAGCTTCGCCGGCGACGTCCACGAGACGTGGCCTCATGAAGCTTCCTTGGTACCGTCGTGACCGAAAGACAAGACAATCGATCGGCCCGGAGGTCAGTGAGCGTTGGAGCCTGTGCGCCCGGCGATCGCGCCACAACGTCCATCATGGTTGCCCGGGAGATCAGAGGAATAAGCCTTCCAGCAGCTTTGGTTGGGGCGGACGAGCAGTTGGTAAATCCTTCGGCTCGGCTGGACCGGCCAAATCTGTCCTGCATTCGGAGTCCCTTGACGTGTGCGGCTTTCGTTAGTCACGTTTGCCATGTACCCGTCATCTCGATCAATCTGCCGAGATTGGTAGTTGACCATGTGCAACGGTTCGATGAAGTCGCGGGTCGCGGCAAAGCCGCAAGTCGGGCTCGATCGCGAAGAGACTCCGGGAGCAGTGGCGTTCGCATTCGAGCGCCGTCAAAGAATCTGCAACGATCTGGAAAATGCTGCGCGATCGCCGACGAAGACGAGAACTGTTGCTCGCTGGTGGCGCCATAATGCAGGGGTCCGCGCAAAGGGTGAGGTTGAGAAGAATGATATTGTCCTCGCTGCCGCAGGAACACGTGAGCGTCGCAAGCTGTCGCGTCGGCGAAGCAAGTCGCTCGGAACAGGGATGTTGGGTGAGGGACGATGGAGATGATGGATCAAGCGGCCGCTTCGGACTTGCGGCCGCTCTTGCACAGACCGCCAAGACGCATTCTCTGGGTTTTGGCGCTCCTATTCGCCATCCTCGGCTCGTGTGCTGCTGGCGCCTATTTTTGGGCCAACCTCGGGGAGTTTGTCGAGACGCCGGTCGCCCGGGAAGTCCCTCCAACGATGGACCTGTCACCGGTGGACAGGGCATCCCTGTCCGAAATAAAGTGGGCCCAGCAGAAGGCCAGCGATGAGGTCGCAGAACTCAACCGCCGGTTCGATGCCCAGCGGCAGGACCTCAAAGCAACCTTGGATCAGATTACCGCGCTGAGTTCGCGGATCGAGTCCCTGCAGAATTTAATGCCCGTCCCCTCTGCTCCTTCCGTCCCTCCCTCGTCGCCAACCCAAGCTGTTTCCAGACCAGCCAAGAAACGCGTTGGGCGGTCCAAACCACAGGGACCTGTTTCCGTCGGAGGCGCGCCAGTGATCGCAAGACCGAAGACAGGCGAGCCCTGACGTCTCAGACGGCTACAGGCGTGGCCGAATCCTCATTCGCACCCGAGGAGGTGGGCCGTAGTTTCGCAAAGCGCTCGCTTTGTGGCGGCAAGACGCCCGAAGCTTTGGAGGGCGGCAGCGTCCCGGGGCGCATTGTTCCGATTACTCGTTCGCGAGAAGCGTTGATGCGTCTGGAGTGTGGTCACATGCGTGGCTATTTTAGTATGGTGCGCGGTCGAAATGAGTGTCGAAAGCGGCAGCTACAGCGCGAATGACAAAACGGTGCTCCTGCCTGACACGGATGAAACCCTCTTCGATGTCCACTATCCCGTCTTCCGCGAGCATTCCCAAGCGGTCAGCTGAATCGAGAACAGCAATCGGATCAAATCCGTGAGCAGCACAGATTGCGGGTACGTCGGCCTGCAAATCGCACATCAGACGCTCGATGATTGCGGCCCGGAGCCGATCCTCGGCCGTGAGACAGCAGCCCTTAGCGATTGGCAGACGGCCAGCTCTGATGTGCTGGCTATAGGAAGCGGTTGTGGTTTCGTTCTGGACGTAACCATCACGGAGGCGGCCGATGGCTGATGGACCGAAGCCGATCACGGCTTTACAGGTATCGGCCGAATAACCCAAGGAGTTGCGGCGTAGCTGACCGGCTTTCTGCGCCAGCGTGAGCTCGTCGTTCGGCAAGGCGAAGTGGTCGAGCCCGATTTGCAGGTAGCCGGCGGAGACAAGCGTATCGGCCACGGCCGCGGCTTGCTCGGCGCGCGCAACATTGTCCGGCAGCGCAGCCTCATCGATCCGGCGCTGACGTTTCATATAGGAGGGAACGTGGGCGTAGCCGAAAACCGCAAGCCGGTCGGGCTGCATGGCCAGCGCCGTCCTCGCGGAGTTCACGCAGGACTGCACCGTCTGATGTGGCAGTCCGAAGAGGAGGTCGAAATTAATGCGGCTGATTCCATGCTGGCGAAGGCTTTCGACGGTAGAAGCCGTCTGCGCCTCGCTCTGGAGGCGGTTGACTGCCCTTTGGACCAGAGGGTCGAAGCTTTGGACGCCGATGCTCGCGCGGCTGGCGCCGGCCGCTCCTAGGGTTTCGGCCATCTCGGCCGTGAACGCACGGGGGTCGATCTCGATGGCGACGGTAGCCGATTTGCTGAACGCGAAGCAGTGGCGCAGGACTTCCATCAGGGCCAGGAAATCGGCCGGCGCGATGGTGGTCGGCGTTCCACCGCCAAAATGCACGTCGCTGACGGGCAGCGCGTGCGGCGCTTGCTCTGCGACCAATCGAATCTCCTCCCGCAGCACCGCCAAGAAATCACGAATCGGCCGCTCGCTGCGAGCAAGGCTTGTGGGGAAGCCGCAATACGAGCAGATCGCCCGGCAGAACGGAATGTGGAGATAGAGCGATACGGGTTCGTCCGGCGGCAGCCCCCTCAACCATGTCTCACAAGCCTTGGCGCCGACGGTCGCAGAGAAATCAGGTACGGTTGGGTAGATGGTGTACCAAGGCAGACGAGCATCGCAATACTTGTTCAGGAGTGAGGGCTGCAAGGCTTAATATTCCCATGCTGATACAGCATGAAGCTGACCTATGCTGTCCCCTGTGTCTTTGCGTTATGTCAACGCGCCCACTTTGGTCCTGAAATCTGGGTCCCATTCTCGATGTCACTGCCATGGCGGCTGAGCGACCGAGAGCGCGAGTGGGACTCGCGGCCAATCATTTGGATGCCCTTGGAAGAATGAACGTGTCGTATGAGCACGGCTGAAGCGGCTAGACGTCTCCCGACTGACCTGCGCAAGGCACATCGCTTCTGCATCCACTGAGGTGCAGTCTCTTGTGAAGAAAACAGGAATCGAAAGGCCTCACCCCAAGGCGAGCCAAACTGCCCCCCAGCCATCTCAAGCTGGTTTTCCGTGGAAAAGCTGAGCTCATGGTATTCGACCCAGGATGTGGAAATCGCGCCACAGCCGGGTGGTGGAGCACGGGAAGGCTGGCGAGATCACGTTCAGTCCGGCAGCACAGGATCAATGCGGTAGGAGAGCTCATGAACCTGAAAACACGTCAACCGCGAGATCGTACAACTTGACGCTACGTGCGATTCAAGTCCCTTGGAGCCGCGCATGAAAACATTTTGAGCTCCGAGTTAAAGGAATGGATGAGCCTCAATTCCGCCACGCTGCTTGTCTCATTGCCACAAGCGTCATCACGGATGTACTGATGATGTCGGGGCCGGCCCGGCGCACTTCCACCCCCGGCAAAGTGCGTCGGGGCGCCTTGGTTCGCCAGCGTTCCGTCTCGTCGCCAAATCCAGGCAACTCACCAATTCACAACCAAGTTGGGGTGCTGCTGATCACGAACGTGAGCCAGGTCAGCTTCCTCGCATGTGAAGGTGAACTGCGATATGTTTCTGCTCCGCTTCAGCACTTCATGTCGTTCGTTCTTTGCGATTGCTTACGCGTGGCCGCGGTCGATCCTCGCGAAAGCTCGCGCAGTTTTTGCAGTTCGGCTCCTTATCGGTGCTGTCGCATCAATCCGACACTCCTGAGCTTTCACTGCTTCACATACGCCGCCATGTGACGCGTCGATGGATAGAGCTCGCCCGCGGTCGGCCCTTATCGACATTCGTCAACGCGAGAGCTGCGTCGTCCAAGAGGCGGCGAGGTCCCTCGGACATGACCGGCGTCCCAGGCGCGAGATCGGTATGGATCCTGGGTTATCTCTGTTGATCGTAGCCATACGACGATTTGGTTGCGGCGATGGATCGGCAGCATCCCCGCGATCCGTTCGACGTCCTCGAATGGAACCTGATGGGAATGCCACATCTGGAGCAGCTCCCGGGGGGCGACGGAAGCTGCAAAACCTTGAGCGACTGCACAAAGCCGAGATCCGAAAGTCTGCCAAACAATCCCAGCGCCTGGCGAGACCGTTGGGGTGATAGCCGGATGAGGCAAGCAGCAGTGTCGACTTTGCGGGGCTCATGCGCTCGTGCTGGCAGGTCGCCCCACCGAAGAGACGGAGCGACGATCGAGCCCGCTCCCCGCAGTTGGCGCGAATGGCGCTGTCGCGTTTCCGTCCGATGTCACGATTGCTTCAATGCGTATAACGGGGCGCGAACCGATCCCCATCCTGTCAAGTCCTTGTCTGGTCGGTTGATTATAGCGAACCCAACAATTGGTACGACACTTGCTGGTCCGATCCGAGGTCCTCTCCCTTTTTGAGATGCGCATGCAAAGTGTCCTCTGCATCAAACAGGTCTCGCGACTCGGCGTATCTCCCGTTGCGTCTCGGATGCGACCATTATTTGCCCCCTCGATTCATTCGCGCCGGACCGGCACGACAGAACCGCTCAGAGGCCGGGCACTGATGCCAGGCGGTCACCGTTTTCGTCGACTGTTGCGCGTTGCTCATCGATCGCGTCCTCGACGCCGTCGAAAGGCGGAGGATCAGCCAAGGGCTAGCGATGGAAATCCGCAAGATTCGGAAGAAATATGACGCCCCTGTCATCTTCGCCAGCAAGCAGGGCATCGATGCCCATACAGAACAGGTGGAATCCGGCTCGGTCAAGCGAGCCGACGTGCTCTAGCTCACCTAGATCGCGAACTGCAGCGCCTACGGCCTCCTTGTGCTCGGCCTTGAGACGGAACGAAGTGTCATTCAGGCCGGACCTCGGCTTTGCGCAGCCTAATCTGACCTGTGCCGATGCCGTAGCCGCTGGTGCTGGTTGGTTCGTATCGCTAGCTGGGTCTTTAGGACGGCCGGACCGCTTCCGATCGGTTGGTCGTGCATGTCGGCCAGACCTACTGTCACTGCCGGCATTACCAGGGCAATTCAGCTTTAGGTCGGCACCGAGAGCTCAGACCATCAACACGGACAGCCCTGCAGCGATATTCGATGTCGCCCGTGCGCCATCCGCGAGCGAGCCGGACAGATCACAATGAATGGGCACCGGCGCTGCGGTTGCGGCGTGCCGTTCAGCATCAGACGAAGGATAGCGGCAGCACCTCGGCTGTTTGACGGTGACGATCACGCGCCGCGGCTGGCTGCACGCAACGAATTCGGGATGGGCGTCTGACGCAGCATGCGAGCGCTCCAGACTTCACGAAGAACAAACCGAAGAGTTCAGGTCATGCAATGGAACTTGGCTCCGCTTGAAACAAGCGCAATTCCGCGTGAGACCGACCTTGATCGGCGTCCTGAGGCGCCCATCATGGATCTCTTTATCTTCACTGAATGCGCAAACCGAACACATTCGCTCAGAGCGCTGTTCGATCTTCTTGTAAGCTGTGCCACTGAGGAGGGCTTCAGTGAAGTTGCTTACGGCGCCCTCAACTTCGTCGATCCACTTCGGCTGGCGGAGTATCCACCCCCCACCGTGGCCGTGAAGTGGCCGCCAGACTGGTGCGACCGATACTTCAAACGCAAGTACCACACCATCGATCCTGTGATCCGGCGGACGCCGATGCTGTCGCGGCCGTTCTTGTGGGATCAACTCGCCGACCACTATCAACTTCAGCCCGACGAGAGGCGCGTACTCGATGAGGCCAGAGAGGCAGGCCTGAAGCATGGCATGAGCGTGCCATTGTTTGGGCCGTTGGGCCGCGTATCTGTGGTGTCGTTTGCATCTCCGTCCGATGATGCTGATCCTCAGGACCGCATCGGTCACCTCAACGCACTGGCCTGGCACTTTCACACCGCCTATGGCGAGATCGCACGCCCCTGCGATAATGGTCGTGAGAAAAAAGTGGCACTATCGCAGCGGGAGATCAGTTGCATGCGGTGGGTGGCGGAGGGGAAATCGTCATGGGAAATCGGGAAGATCCTGCAAATCAGCGAAAATACAGTCAATTTTCATATTAAGAACGCGATGCGAAAGCTGGGGGCGACCAGCCGAATCCAAGCCATCGTTATGGCGCTTCGCCTTAATGTTCTGTGAATTCCTCGCGAGAGTGAAGCAAGCGGCAATTGGCTAAATTGTTGCTCCCGGCTTCTGGCAAGTCTCAGCATGGCGCTATTTGCCGAAACCGCAGACACACCGCTCCGTCGAGACGAGCGATTTGAAACCTCACGCTGCGTCAGGTTGTGGAGCTCCGAAACCTTCAGATGACATGTCGAGTCAACTGACGTGGACCGCCAACGTTGGGGCTCGGCGACGTCGTGCCATCCAGCCAGGGATCGCTGACGAGCTCGAGCCTGGGGCTTCGGAAAGTGCTGCAGGGATACCGTTGGAGAGAGGAGCGCTTAAAGAAAGAACCCCGGCCGATGGTCGGGGCTCTCGATTCACCGCTGCAAGCGCGTGGTGATCATTATTTGGCAAACACGGGGCTGAACTTGTAATTGAGCCTAGCCGTAATGAGATCGACATCCTGGTGGACGCGGTCGGAACCAACGGCTGTTGGGAAGGTTACATTGCTGCCCTGCATGAACAAGTGGTCATACTCGACGGCAGCTGACCAGCTCGGCGTGAGGCTGACTTCAACACCGGCGCCGAGCGCGCCGCCCCAACGCACATCGTTGTTTCTCGCAATCTCGGGCCCAGGAGCTACTGGGTTGATGTGATAGGTGTTGCTGGTCACCGCAGCACCGCCCTTCGCGTAAAGCAGCACGGCATTGAAAGCGTAGCCGATGTGGCCGGTGAGCAAGCCGAACGCATCGGTCTTGGTGCCAACGGTGCTTGCTGGGAAGGCGGTGCTGACATTGGAGCCGCTGAAGTCGGCCCAGTTGCCCTGACCTTCGATGCCGTAGACCGTCCTGAAGATCTGCCAACGATAGCCAATCTGGCCGCCGACGCTGCCACCAGTTGAATTATGGCAGCCCTCCGGAGTGACGCCATTGAAGTCCCAGCAGTTGTGGCTCGATCCCCAGCCACCATTGATACCGATATAGTAGCCGGTCCAGTCGTTGATTGCGGCTGCGATCGGCGGCGGAGGGGGAGGCGCCTGGATGTTGACCGGCTGCGCGGCGAAGTCCGCACTGAATGCGGGAGCGGCCGCACTGAGTGCGCCGATGCTTGCAGCCAGAATCAGAACATTCTTCATTCGAGTATCATTCCTTTCGATGCCCCCCGGCGCCTTGCGTCTTAGCAACATCATCGCGAATTGCTGTAACTGCAGCACAACATTGTTTCGGAAGAAATGGGTCGAATCGCACGCGGCGTCAGCTTGTGAAACGCGCAACCGTCATCATGCACAGCCGCGACAGAGGTTTTCCGAACCGAGAGTGGATCATGGTGAGCGAACGGTAAACCCGGACCAAACCACGCTGAATGAACTGACAGTCTTGGATCGATTCGTGTGTTCGTTCTTAGAAGGCAATCCGCTCACGATGGTCGACGAAGGGCAACGCAGCGGTGCGGCGTGTTTTGCTCTCACGTCACTAACCAGCTTCAAAGCCAAGCTGTGCAACACCAGCCGGTGCACGCTCGCTGTCCAGCTGAGTTTCGTCAGATGATGGGCGGTTGAGAAAAACACTATTCGAGGGACGATCAAGCTCATCCGTCCAACAGGACGACCATGCTGCCGTTTGCGATCGTGACGCGCGCGGCGATCATCGATAAAATCCGTCAAGGCCTCGAACTTTACGGCTCAGCCGGTCCGATCGCAGGTCTTGCGCGATGTTGCTCGATCTATAAGCGCTCGCGGGAGCGACAAAAAGTCCGACTCAGCCGGGCTCGTGTTTAGGGCTGTTTTGCAGCGCAGTGTTCGCCGCGCTTGGCGAAGCGCGACCCTGAATGTGCGCAAGCTTGCGTTGAGCCGACGGCAGGGCGGAATTTATCGCATGCATCGTGTGCGCAAGGATAGCGCATGTCTCGCTCGTCATCGCGGTGCTTGGGCTTTGAGCTGACTGGTCGCCCAGCGCCACGAGGTTTGCACAGGCAACAGTAGTCGTGGTTCGCCTTCAGCGGAGCGGAATGCTAGCGGAGGACGGCTAGCTCGAGCACGATCTATGCGGGGTTAACTTCCGAAGATCACGAAGAGCCGTAACGAAAGCGAAGTGTTCCTGCCAGTGGAGGTGCGAACGACATTACTGTTTGGTCGACGGTGCCAGTTCTGCGCGCAAATTACGTATCGCCTCGTTTGCTAGACGCAAGGTATTCCGTTCGCCGTTTCTTATCGAAAACTCTAGGAAAGCTCGCAATCGGCTATGAAGGACTGTCTTGAGATTGTGCGCCAGGAACGGGTCCTTCTCGACAAAGCGCCACGCTTTGTCAAATGCGACGCTCACGAGAGCCTCTGGCACTTTCGCTTGTTCGGATAAGACCTGATCCATCTCAAAACCTCACTCGACGTCGTGACAAGGAAGTAACTTGTCCAAGGCGAAACCGAGCGCCTGCGATTTGTCCCAGAAAGCAAGAGATTCGCGGCCGGCTCGCGTACCGAGCTGCGCTCGGCGCTACAATGAAGTTTATATAGATGATTGTTGAAGTTCGGATGACCGAATGTCGTAGTGCGAAGCTCGATTCGAATAAATCTCAGGCGCTTGAATCGAACTGCGTTGTCGCGTGCGTCTCTGTCCCATTGGCCGTGGTGCTGGGTGTCGGCCAACACTGGTGGCTCGTCTTCCAAGCAATCGGAAGATCGGTCCCGTACTTGTCGCTGCCACAGCCGTCCTTGACGAAGTGGCCGTTCGCCACGCTTTCGCAGCGTCAAGCCAAGGAGCGTTCTAGCTGCAATGCCGTCCGTGTTCTATGATGTGGTCTTCCAATCGTGTGACGTATTCCGCACATTGCTCGTTTGCTTTGTGACACGTCTCTGCGGCATGCCCGTCGATCTGTTGCATGGCCCCGTGCACTTGGTCGCGGCGTTTCCTCGAGTAAGGCGCACTAAAGGAGAGGATGACGAGATGCAGGGCAATCGCGACAACGATCTTTGGATTGCTCCGCAGCCTTGACGCTGACTCTTCTTCTCGGACCCTGGGTGTTCTAATCGACCAATTTAGAACGAGCTTAAAGCAACACATGGTGAATATGGCCTACGGGCCGCGGCGTCCTGGGTATCATGCGGTCCACAAAAGCGCGGGTGATCCGATTCGGGCGTTCTACCGAACGAGCCTCGGCCGGCTCTGCCAGCCCTATCGCGACGCGGAAAAGCCACGTGCGACGCAACAATTCATGTCTTCTTGAGCCTTGCCCTCCGAAGGCGCGCGTCAAGCTGGCTGGTGCGAAAAGTGAGGAAGAAAGACTATTGTAATGCAATCGCTTGCGAGGGTGGCGCGTTGGGGTTAGCTCATGCGCGAAATCTGCGTACGCACTAGTCTGGAGGCGATTCTCCCGGGTGAGCGCGGCCCCGGCATTCACTTTTTCCATATTCAACGATTATTGAATTTGCCGCCGATGCCCACCCGGCACGATCATGTGGATGTGCGGATGGTGGGTCATCGCTGAACCCGAGGTATGCAGCACCGCGGTGATGCGGATTCGTGCGCCGAGATGCTCGGGATTTGCGGCGATGATTGTCATCGGCTCGGAAGCCGCGTGGAACAGCAGGCCATAAGTGCCGATCGCACCCGATAATCGGCAACACTAGCGAACCTGAACCCGCGGTAAGCGCGCCACAGGCAAGCGGACCACGATCTGGCTGTCCGTGATGTCGACGACTTCCTTGCGCTTCCTCCCGTCATCGTACCGCAATTCGAACGTCACTCCCGATGCAGATGGGGCAAAGGGCTCAGGCGTAAGGCTGATCCACCCGTCCTCCAAATTCAGAATGATCGGTCCATCCGCCCGGAATCGGGCGTCAAGCAGCACCAAGTCCAATCGGAGAGACTGGAGCCGCACGTTGAGCCGCCGCCGCACGCCATCACGTGGCCAGATGCGCAGGGTGTGAGCGAACGTCTCCATGATGCCACCGTGACAAACCTGCCCAAAGACGGGATCGTCGGCAACGATCGTCGCAGCAGCGCGGACCGCCCCACAAAATCCCAGGTCGATCTCGCACGAGTAATACCACGTTCCACGGTGATGCGGCTGACCGAGCCATGTGGTCCCGCTCGGCGCCGGCTCGAAGCCGCCACCGGCCGCGCCGTCATTCTCCTCGCCCGGATACCAATAGCCATGACCGACCGACGCAGGGCCGCTGTTCAGCAAGGCCCACGCGCTGAGTTGTGACGCATAGCCGAGACGAAGGAGCGGATGCGGGTCGTCTGCATCGTTCAGCGCATGATCAAGCAGCGCCCAGCCGCCCATCTGCGCCATGTAGGTCAGCGTATAGGCGTCGCCCGCAGTCCCGCGATAATCGCTGCCCAGGTAGTAATAAGCAGGTTCCAGCCAGCCACGGCAGAACAGGTTTGCAGCGATCTGACGCTCCGCGAAGGCACGGGCTGCCGCCTTCGAAACCCCCATGGCGACAGGGTCGTCAAGTGCCGAGCGCGCCAGTGCCTGTGTTGATTCGAAGCCTGTGGAATCGAACGGATATTCCGACCCGAACAGGTCCGCCTTCGGATCGACGAAGGCGCGCACCTTACGCGCCCAGTGCGCCTCCAGCGTCGCCGCCTCGCGCAGCAAGCCCGCTGTCGTGAGCGCCGAAACCAGTTCGGGGATCACACATTCGTTGTAGAAGCCGGTGTGGTAGGCAGACCACATCATCACGCGCATCGGCACCGTGAACATGGCCAGCGCCGTACCGTAGGCGCGTACCAAATAATCTCGTGCGCTCTGGCGGGTGGGTATCGCGGGATGGTCACGCGCGATGCGGTGCATGGCCAAATACATCGCGAAGATGTGCGGATAGTCATAAGGCTGCCAGATATGCAGGCGGCCCTTTGGGCCGGGATCGCTGCTTTCCCGGTTCTGCTTCCAATCGGGTATGCCGTAGAGGCCGTAGGCGTATGCCTCCTGTGTGGTACGTTGCAGCCCGCCCCAGACGAACGTATCGATATACCGGTCCAGCGCCGCCACTTCCGCCGGATCAGGATGCTCGGCATTCTTGGTCGCGAGGTAAGCGGGCTTGCTCAGTCCGGGATCGTCGCACGTCACCTCGTAGATGCGCCAGCCCTTGATCCGGTCGTAATTGTCCGGGCCAAGCAGGACCTGCGTCTCCATGTTCCACTCGCCGAACAAACCGTCGTACCATTTGGACGGGTCACGATGCTGCCGCTTCACGATGAAGGTTGCGCGCTTCTTCATCATCGTCTCGACGGGTTCGGTAGCGAAGAATTCAAGAAAGGTCTGGCGGGCACCCGGCTGGTGCAGGGTCAGCCGGTTCTCGCCCAATCGCGAAAACCGGACCCGCCACAGTCGCCTGCCAGCCCGATCCGGCAACCGTTGCACCACCGTGTCGCCGCTAAATTCCGCTTCGATTCGCTCCACCGGAATGGAGGACGCGAGCGCGATGTCGACATGCAGGTCGTTGGGAACCGTCATGCCCGGCATTACTTCCACGTCCACCAGACCGGCGTCCGCGATAGCCCTGCGCGCCGCCTCATAATCGGCAACCCACTGGAAGCGGAGACGGTAACGCCGTTCCTCGGCCGGCGACAGGGACAGGGAATGGGTCGGCTGTCGCCAGCGAGTCCCGCCCGCCACTGCCTCGCCGGCGGCCGCCCCGCCCAAGATGTAGGCGCACCACGTCCCACTGGCTTCGGCCGAATCCTTGTGGACATCCCAATATTCCAGTGACGTGTCCGCGTCCGGTAAGAGCATGAGGAGGGGACCGGTGCTGTTGCCGCGAATCCAGAAGATGTGCGATCCATGCCCCGAGACGAAGCTGTGCTTCAAAACAGCCGCCGACACCGGTTGCCCTGCCGGAAATTCGGTGTTCATCGGCATGGGCAAATAGAGGTCGCCAACCTCCACGCTCGCCATGCCGTCGTTCCGCAGCATGATCTCCCACGTCAATCCAGCCTCGTCGACTGCGAGGCGGGTCGTGAGAAGGACGCCGGCATCGCGGGCTGCTAGTTCAAGGGCCGCGCTATGCATCGGCTTCGTTGCATCAACGCCGGTTCGAAGCGTATGCCACTCGGATCCGGCACGCCGAACTCTAGCGTGAGCCGTCCCCAGCACGGCTCCAGGCAGGACATAATCCGTGTCATACGTATCGTTACGATAACGCAACGAGGTAATGCCGTCTTGTGTGCACCCAACGACGAAGGGAGAGTCAGCCGCCTTCAACACCATGGCAACCTTGCGCTGCGGCCGATTGGGTGTAGGCACCGTAACGCCCCCGAACAACGCGCTACCCAAGAAGCTACTGCCCAACAGCATCGTGCGACGCGTATACGTCCAGACTTTGGACATTCGTCATCAACCGTATCCGGTATTGCCCCATCCGGATGATCAAGGCGTGCCGTTTCCCGCCGTAAACGTCAACGCGACAAAGCGACATACGTTCTCAAGTACCGAGTGTTCGGTCGGCAGCGCTTCGTCACCATCGGTCCTCACGGTGCCCCTTGGACACCAGCCCTTGCACCCAAGGAGGCCAAGCGGCTTTTGGGCCTGGTTGCCAATGGCAAAGACCCGGTCGACGACAAAGACTCCCCCAGAACCATCCGCTGACAGGTCGTGATGTGGTCCACTGGGGCGAACTGAGGCGCGAACCGCTGTTGTCGTCACAGCGCGGCGCCGGACCGGAATTCCTCAAGCTCTCATCAGCAAAATGGGATATTTCGACGCTTGCCTGCTGCCTCGCCACGATGTCGGGCTCGACCGGCTTCTCATCTTGGTCGGCGCGGGCTGGGGTATCCTGCTGGTATTGGAAAGTGCGACTGGAGCTGCCTATCCTGGTGTCATCTTCCGCGAGGTGCATGATGCCGAGGGGCCGACACGGTTGAGCTTTCGCGCTTATTGGCGGCAGGCCAACGGCAATCCATCGCTGCGTCCGTTCCTCGACCTGCTTCGGGAGCGCCATCCGGATCTCTCGACTGCCCCAGGAGCAGGCTGAGCGACTACGCGTCAGAATCTCGACGTAGCTCTTGATATCCCCGAAGAACGCCGCCAGCAGTCCGATCGTGAGCTTAACCGGATTGTCCTCTTCAAGGGGCCCAAGCCTGCGCCTGGTCATGGCGTCCTCCCTTTCCGTAGCGCGCCAGCACGAAATCGCGCGTCACGATAAACCGCACCGGGAAGCCTGGCAGGATAGTCAGCGCCGGCTGGATGTTCAACTGGCGCTGCACGGACTGCTGGCCGATCGGAGGGTTCGTTGTCGTCCTGCCAAGAAGTGTGGCGTGTAGTTCGTTGTGGGCGTGTAAGGGGCAATGCGGCCGCAACAGGGGTGCAACCGTCCGGGGAAAGTCAAGCATTAGACCGGCGATCAACCCGTACCCGCGCTTCACGCTCATGCGTTGCTTCGCGCGACTCCGCTATCGGCCGCGAGGTTGGCAAAAGTAGCTGTACCATCTCGGCGCAAGATCGTTTAGTACGGCGCTGCCCTTCCGAATCCGGCGGCGATTGGGGACGGCAGCGAAATGGGCAAACCAGTGGAATCGGCACGCTCGCGCAATGGTAAGCCCATCCAATCGCGAACCTCGCTGCGGTACTCAGTGCAAGGTCGCAATGCGATTTTCAGTTCAGCAGTGAACGTTCTGTAAGCGCGCCGTCAACCACAGAAAAGTGCCAGGCGGCATCTCACTCCCTTGCACGCGACAGAATGAGCGTGGCGATCTTCATCTGGTTGGCAGGAGTTCGCAGAGCTGCCGGTAAGGCCGCCACCGCTTGATCGAAAACGCGTCCCAAGACCAGAAGGTCTTCTGGATAATAAACGCCGCGGTCCCGGGACATTCGCGTCGTTCGCCCATCGCCGGTGCGGCCACCGGTTCTCGTATCGCCGAGCCGGCTAAGCTCCAGTTCTGCCGTGATCATTTCGTTTGTGAGCACGTTAAGTAGTCGGATCGTTTCGAGCTGGTTGCCTTGTTCGCCGACTAGCGCGGCAACGATGTCCAGTTGCAGGTCGATGCGATCCTCGAGGTCCTGTTTGCGTGAATTGGAAGGGTCAAGTTCCACGGTGTTGCTCCAGAGTAATTAAACAGCAGGGTAGGCCGAGTAAGAATGTGTGTCTCGTTTTTCCGACCCGCGAGGTGGCGGATGCGAGGCTGGAACGAAATGCCGCATAGGGCCGTGCGCGTGCGGTCAGTCGAGAGCGGCGCACAGGACGAGATGGCGACGGTCCGGATTGTGGGAAGCAGGTGTGGGCGACCGCCGCCGGGCAAGACCGAGCACGCGAGCGGAACGACAATCTCCGATCACACGACGTAGTGGCCGGGCAGTGAGACCGCGAAGCTGGTCTGGTCGCACAGGTCAACAGCAGTGCCTCGTCCTGACCGGAGGACATGTGTCTCGCAATTGGGATAGTCGGTTGGCAGCCAGCACTGCGTCGCCGGCAGGCCCGCCACAGTGCCAGTTCGATGGCGCTGCCCAAGCTGTTCAAGGCGACAAGTCCAGGCCACGCTTGCTAAGACCGCTGTTTGCCAGTCCGAGTTCTGGGCGGCGCCACGCATCAACCCCGGCCAATGAGAGTGCGTGAGAACCAATCTTCTGGGGCGCCTCTGGGGTGGTGGCAATTGGGTCGGCGACGACGCGATAGATTGCGCGCCAGACGTTGCGATGGGCCATCTGACTGCAGCGGGGCCGCACGTGTGTCGATTTGAAAGAGTGGGGAGTCGCGTTGGAGATGCAGGCACGAGGGATTTGAGTTG
This sequence comes from Bradyrhizobium sp. B120, assembly GCF_049075665.1. Taxonomy (NCBI): domain Bacteria; kingdom Pseudomonadati; phylum Pseudomonadota; class Alphaproteobacteria; order Hyphomicrobiales; family Nitrobacteraceae; genus Bradyrhizobium; species Bradyrhizobium sp. B120. The sequence goes on from NZ_CP185242.1 coordinate 2,207,404, forward strand.
CCCTGCGACTACGCTGAAAGCAAAGAGGGTCCATTGTCACACGACGTCGTCAAAGGTGCTTTCCGGAAACCGGCGATCTCGACTATGGGGTATTTGACTAAAACCGGTAAAATCGAAAGTTTTGATGGGACGCATCCAGCTCCCGGATAGCGCGCGCGAGCAGGATCAACCTGCTTTGGATGACGCACTAGGCCAAGCCCATATGAATCGATTCGGCTTGTCATGCCAGCGCGCCCGAAGCCAATCACGTCATTGCTGATGATATCGGTCAAGCAGCTGACATGATGGTGCTCGAGGCGCGCTCTGGTGTCCTTCTTGTCGGTCGACCTCCTGCAGTGCAGGCGAGAGGTCCAGATCTCCGGCCAATATGCCCTCTGCGGTCGGCAGGACGCCCGATCATAGACGGAGGTAGCGATGCGTTGGCCTATTGAGGCGCAAAGCTCGGATAGACCTCGTCACCCAGGCCGAGGGATGATTTCGGATTGAATTGTGGTCGCGGTGTATAGGGAAATCTCCAACGGAAGGTTCCCGAATGCAAGCTGGCAAAGTAGGTAGTTGGCACCTGCCTGCTCCATCTGATTAAGGAGGAGCTGTCGGACGGAAGCTGGCGTTCCGACGACGCACAATTCGCTCTCAAGCGCGGCATCGAAGCTCAGCGGCAGGTTAGGTGGTGTCGGAATGGCGTTCCGCTCGTAAAGGAATTTGAAGCTCTCCAGCCATCGTCGATAAGCAGTTTCGGCGGCGGCATGGGCGTCCTGGTCAGACTGCGCGATCACGACCATGCGGAGCAACCCAAGAAATGGCTCTCGACCGTTCGCGGTTGTGTTGCGCGCGCGATGGGAGCGGAAGGCATCCGTAATGTTTCGGACAGCGGAGGAGGGGCCTACGCACGCCAGATTAGCGCCATTTGCAGCGGCCCACTCCGCCGACTCGGCCCGATTGCTCGCGATCCAGGTCGGCGGATATGGACGCTGATGAGGCCTCAAAGTTAAAGGTATCTCGCTCAGCTCAAAATGGTGTCCCCGATAGGATAGCGTATGCCCCTTCAGCGCGATATTTAGGATTTCGCTGGCTTCCTCATAACGGCTTGGTGCCGCGTCCGCACTGATGCCGAAATAGCCCCATTCGATCGGCTGCGAGCCCCGTCCGATACCGAGCTCAAGCCTGCCGCCGCTCAACTGGTCGAGCATGCAGATCTCTTCGAATGCGCGCAATGGATGATAGAGGTTGAGCAACAATACCAGCGGACCAAAGCGCAGTTTCTGGGTACGCTGCGCGACGCTTGATAGAAACAGATTCGGCGACGGCCCTCTGCCATGTGGTGAGCAGTGGTGCTCGGCCAGGTGATAAGCGTAAAAGCCCAGAGAATCGCACGCCTCCGCCAACTTGAGACGATCTTCGTATTGTCGTGCGACATCGCGGCCGTCGTCGTCCAAGTGGTCGAAAATGCCGCAAGTTAGTCTTGAAGGAAGGTCGCTTTTCACTCGATCATCTCCGTCCGATTGTGGAATAGGGTCCGGGTGGCTTCATGCCATCGCGCCCAAATTCGTCTCGTTCGTCATTGGCGCTCAGCGTCGTCTCTTTGGGATGCGTGGTTCTGAGCGTGCACGATGTGAGTGGCTCATGACGACCAGCAGTTGGCGGTCCCGACCACTACTTTGATAGGAGATCGCGAAGCGCCGCCACGCCGAGCATGTGCTCGACCAGAAGCATCTTTAGCTTCGCGTTCTCCTCTTCCAGGGCTTTCAACCGCTTGGCCGCAGCAACGTCCATGCCGCCAAACCTGGCCTTCCAATTGTAGATCGCCGCCTCAGACGTCCTGTGCCTGCGAGCTAGATCAGCTGCTTTCGCTCCAGCCTCGTGCTCCTTCAGTATCGCGATAATCTGCTGTTCCGTGAATCTTGGTCGCTTCATCTGTCCGCCCCTCTTGGGGCCGGACCTGCACGCCAGCGGGAAGAAATACGCAATGAGAGGTTATCTGCCACATGCGCCGGCCCGAAGCTTGGGTCCGAAGGCGATCCAGAAAGTCCGAGTTCAGTGAAGTCGGCTGCCACGACTTGCCGCTTTTGCCGGATAGGCCGGCGGTTGTCCTCGAAAGCGGAACGATGAAGGATGCGGACGCTGATGGCATGGCTGATCACAATCATGTTGAAGACGTTCTGGATCTTGCGAAGTGACCCGATTGGCGCCTCGCCATGCTCGGCTTGGCGGCTGCGTGCCCCAGGATGAGACGGTCCTCTCGATATCGGCACTCCCGTTCGAGGGCGGCAGCAATTGACCGTTGCATGAGGCGTGGGGGCACCGGAAATCGGTTTTCATTGATGTCGAGGTCGACGCAAGTCGCGTGGGAAGCAATCCGGCCGGATAGCAGAGCGACCAACTGGCGCACCACCGCACAGCGAGCAGGGCATACAGTTCGCCCTGTCCCACACGACATGTTGCTCCCGGGAAGTTGCGGAGTGCAGGTGCAGTTGTCAGCATGCGAGCTCGATAGGACAGAATTGTACGGCAAATTGAGTTTCATGGTACTGTTGCGGCCGGCACTTCGTGACATCGCCAACAAGGCCGTTAACATCGACCCATTTGAAGAAGAAACCGACGAACCAACGCGGCCGACCATCGAGCTGATCAAAGCAGGCCAGGCAAGGAAGATCGCTGAGAGTTGGTGCAGGTGCTATTTGCCTATCATCTGACGCAGTTCATCCTCCAGCGGATCGACATCTGCAAGCTCCGCGAGCGTTGCAGCGAGCGCTACAAATGCTCCGAAAGCCGCGAGTACGAGAGAGCACGCGAGTATTGTTGCACCAAGGTCGTGAGAGCGTCGTCTTATCATCTGTGTCACCGGTTGAATCTAGTGAGGCGTTGTGTTGTGCCGGTCAGTGTTGCTCGACAGCCGCAACGACGCCCTGGTCGTCGTGGCCGCAGATCCGAAAGACGGTCTTAAAGCCACGTTCTGGCAGCTGAGGATTTGTCGAGCCTGGTGATCCTCGAATCATGTCCGCTTCGTCGTAGACGTCGGAGCCGGGGATCGAAGAAGCGGAACAAGAATGACCAGCGACCCCGCCGGACTCGGTCTGTTGTGAGCTCATTGGGAACTGCCACGGCTTGCTTCGGGGTGCAGGTGTCGTTGGCGACGCCCAATGCCACCTTTGTATCGGGAAGTAGGCCCACCAAACCGTTCAACGTCTCGACCGCCGCTGCCGCACCACCGCGCATCAGCGCGCCGGACGCATCGCTGCTTCCGCTGATCGGGCTAACCGCGGCAATGTGGATGTCGGAGGCACGCGCAGTCGAGATGAATGCGCAGAAGAGGAGCACAGTACTTGCGGCTGAAACGTAACGCCCTCCTAACATTGTAGAGCTCCCAATGCGCACCTGAAGTGAACTGCTAGCCTCTGCGGTCAAACGCGCCTGCAAAGATCGATGCGGTTGCTTCTGCCAAGCCAAGCCATGCGCGTCAGCTTGGCCACACCGCGACCATGGGAGAGCCTACAATTTGACGTTACGTGCGGTTCAAGCCCCTTTGAAGGCCGCGTTCGATGAATGTGTCAGGCGAGGGCCGATCGACGAGGCCAGGGCGGCAAGAGCTGTCCCTGACTCCATAAAGCTGCCGCCGCGCATCGTCGCGGCCAGATCAACCGACACTTCATCGCACTCCCGGCTCGAGAAGGGCCGACCGACAATCCTGTGCGCATCCTCCGTGAGGATGTCAGTACGGCTGATCCTCCAACCCGGCAAGGGCGAGATCGAGATATTGCATGAGGCAGGGATCCCAACCAGCCAGGCTGCGGGGGGCGCTTAACCGTGCAAGTACCTTTAAAATCGTCGAAACGCGTGAATCGGCTCCGGCTATCTCGCCGATCAGCAAGCGCGCCGCAATCGCGACAGCCTTTGCCCGCTCGCCGCAAGGATGCTCACCCCTGTCCATACACTCACGCAGCTCATCGCGGATCCGCCGCCACCGCTCCTCGCGTTCTGCTGCCAACTTGCATGTGCATCGGGACGTTGGTCTGCGCGTCTCGACCCGCGACATGGCATCCAAAGTGGCAGGCAGCTCATCTACACTTACCTGGACGTCACCGTCCGTCGTCATGTTGCGCAGACGATCTCGCAACAGGGTCGCACGAGTAACTTGAAGTTCAATCCGCTCCAAATGTTTGCGCAGCAGGTCTGTGAGTGAGGTCGTTCCCTCCATAGCTTTACGGATCTCGAGAAGAGAGAAGCCAAGCTCACGTAGCGCCCGAATCTGATGAACCCGTTGAGCGCTTTCGCGGTCGTACATCCGGTGGCCGCCGTCCGTACGATCTGAGGCGGCCAAAAGGCCCGTGTGCTCGTAGTGATGCAGCGTGCGTACCGTCACTCCGGTCGCCTCCGCCAGTTCGCCAATGCGCCATCGACGCCTTCGTGGTGTAGCTTTGTTCATGTTGTTCAATTTCAAAGCCTACAACCTGACGTCACGTATGATTCAAGCTATTTCAAAGCTCTAGCTGGATCGTCTCTGATTCCAGCGTAAGAGAGGTGACTATCCTCAGAATGGCGGGCGATCAACCCTGACGAGAAATGGTGTTCAACAACTTCGTTAAGCATGCCAGTTGAGCCTCGCTAACCGCTGTACGCTCCAAAATGAGCCTGGCGATCGCCGTTCGATTTTCCAAAGTTCGCATCGATAGCGGTAACGCCGTGACTGTGCCGTCAAATAGGCTTCCCAAGACGGAAAGTTCTTCCGGATCGAATACACCACTGTGTTGCGTCAACGTTCAGCTCCTTGTTTGTCATTGCGCCGGGGCAGCGCACGTCGTCAAGACGTGTGGCCGCGATAGGGCCAGAAGAAGTCAGACCGACGGCGTAGAGCGATGAAGATTCGATGCGCTTGAAGGTGATGCGATAGGGCAACACAGGTGCGCGGCACTCAGCGTCGAAGCGCACGGGCGGTTCTCGTCAACTGCACAAGCGATCGGCGCCGCGCGGGCTGTGCATCATGGTGCCGCGCCGGCGAAACCGGATCGGCTCCGCTCACCGAGAGCCTACTCATTCCGAGAATTGACGGCGAGCAGCCGTGAGCTGGTCCTGGTATGTCTATCGAGGGCTGCTGCACCCGGAGGCTGGACTGCAACGCAGAAGGCGAACTTCCGCGAGGCCACAATCGTGTCGCGCTTCGTCCCTGTGGCCGGCCCTCGAGAACATGGCAACACTCGGATTGAGCCGTCGTTCGGACATCGGGCCTGATGCCAAATGTGCGAGCGAACGGCGTCATGATAGCCCGTCCATGCAACCCACACTGCAGGACGCTCGATCTAGCAGCAATAAGTTGGAGCAGGGCAAGCCCAAATCGCGTGCGTCGAGCATCCCTCCGGATACAAGGGCGCGTACCTTGCAAGCGTCCTTGCGGCAACGGCTAGACAGATCTAGCGAACTCTCCGTCAGTGTCCGCTTGTTGCGAAGCGCAGATGATCGAGCACTCGTCGCGCGCCGACGCCATACGTGCTGCTTCCTGCAACAATATCTCTCGCATCCAGCTGCTTTCCGGATCGCTGTTGTGAAGGACAGGCCATTGGACGGCCTCGGTAAAGGTGGGGAAAGGCTGCGGAAGGTCGGCAATGCGAAGCGGCGTCGTTCTTTGGAAGTGCCGAACGAGCCTCAATGGCATAGTCCCTATGCGGCTTGTGCCTGCCAGCAGGGGCGGGATCATGTTGAAGTTCTGCACTAGAATGTCGATGCGCCGATTGAGGCCGAGACCGAGTAGAAAGCATTCCTCGATGGCGGCCTTGCGCGTGCCTCCGAGCTTAACCGCAACGTGGCCCATTGACATATATCGATCAAATGTAAGCGGCCGTAGTAGCTGGCCGTTCGTGCAGCAGCCAACGCAGACGAGCCTCTCCTCGAACAGGGCCACCCGGGGGTGCGCGCTGGACATGAATAGTTCCGGCAGGATAACAAAATCGACGTCGCCGCGCCGGAGAAGCTCGTCGTGCTCGTCGGCGAGTGCCACCAGTTCGAAGCTCACGGCGGGCGCTTCTCGCGCTACGCGCTCCACGACATTTCGGAAGAACACGACTGTCATGGAATCAGAAAGGCCGATCCTGAATCGCCGGTTCGATTGAGCCGGGTCGAACGCCTCCCGCGCGATGATGGCGAGCTGGATGTGCATCAGGGCCTCGCGAACGGGAGCCGCCAATCCCTCGGCGCGTGAGGTCGGGACGAGCTCCCGGCCTCTCATCGCAAACAGCTCATCACGGAAATAGGACCGCAGTCGGCTAACGGCTGCGCTCATGGCGGGCTGACTAAGGTTAATCTTGCGTGCTGCTGCGGTGAGATTGCGCTCAGTCATAAGAGCATCAAGCGCGACGAGGAGATTTAGATCCAGGCCTTTGAAACGCATATCTTCTTGTCCGGCGTAAACGTTTGGCGGTGCATACAATGAGCGACAACGGCTGCGCTTGATGCAGTCTCATTGGCTCGCCCGAATCGACTCTGCTCCTACCCTGCGATCGCAAAAGGAAGCTCGCGGAATCATCGCTAGATGCGCGAGCGAGGCGATCGGCGGACCACAAGCGACCGGAAGCCGTCGGCAGCCGCGATGATCGGACTCGCCGCTCCGGCGACACTCGCAACGCGAACTGGACAATAACATGACTGGCAGGCGGCCCGGAGCCTATCCGGCCAGAGCCGTGGAGTTTGCCAATGCGCCCCGTCGACGTCCGCGTAGCGCAGGGTTAGTCACGGCGGCCAATCTACAACCTGACGCAGTGTGGGATTCAAGCAGTTTAATTCGGCTAGCCTGGCTTTATTGAACCGAAAACAGCCCCCCGCGATCGTGTCGGACGCCGCCGCTTGCAGTATAAGCGCGCCAAACCACACCTTGAGAGATCACGACGGCCGCCAATGGGCGAATCGTCGCTACCCATCGCAGGGTTCGCACGGACCGGAACAGCGCCGTTCGAGACGTTGAAATGCCAACGCGGCCGAGCACGTCAAAGGAGTTGGTAGTATATTTGCAACTTGTCGAGAGCGGCTTGCGGCGACTTAGCAGCGCCTGCGCGTTGGGGGCCCCTGATGCGCAGATGCCATATTGAATGCCTCCTCCAACAATATCCGACGCATCCAAATGCTCGCCGGATCGGTATTGTGGAGCGCAGGCCACTGTACAGCCTCGGTGAAGGTGGGCAGGGGGAGCGGGGGCTCGACAATCCGCAGAGGTATCCGCTTTTCGAAATGTCTGGCGAGTCGTAAGGGCATTGTCCCTATACGGGGCGTGTCTAACAATATAGGCGGAATCAGGCTAAAGCCCTGCACAACGACTTCAATGCGTCTCTTGAGGCCGTGCTCAAGCAAAAACCATTCTTCGAGAGTCGGTCTCAGTGCCCGCCCAAACTTGGCCGTCACGTGCCCCATCGAAATGTATTTCTCGAATGTAAGCTGTCGTGATAGCTGCCCGTTTGTACGGCATCCCACGCATACGAGAGTCTCATCGAACAGCGTCGCCTTGGGATGCGCGCTCGACATGAACGGTTCCGGCAGAATGAGAAAATCGACCTCGCCGCGGCGGAGCAGTTCATCGGACTCATCGGAAAATGGCAGCAATTCGAAGCGCACGGCGGGAGCCTCCTGTGCGATGCGATCAATAATTCTCCGAAAAAAGACGATTGTCATGAAATCGGAGAGGATGACCCTGAAGCGTCGATCCGACTGAGTAGGGTCGAACACGTCCCGTGAAATGATCGAGAGTTGGATGTGCAGGAGGGCCTCGCGAACCGGACCCGCGAGCGCCTCCGCGCAAGGTGTCGGGACGAGCTCACGACCTCTCATCGTAAACAGTTCGTCGCGGAAATAGGTGCGCAACCGTGCGATCGCGGCGCTCATAGCGGGCTGGCTGAGGTTAATTTTGCGCGCCGCCGCTGTGAGGTTGCGCTCCGTCATCAGAGCGTCGAGCGCAACGAGAAGGTTTAGATCAAGTCCCTTGAACCGCATGTTGTGAGTCTATCCATCGTGTGGATGTGTTCTATCGAAACAATCGATTTTACCAAATTGCGGAATGTTGGATAGCAAACATCAGTTTGGAAAAAATTATCAGGCATATCACGATGGCTGCTGGTGGTTACGCGGGCTCCGAGAAGAATTCCTGGACGTGCGCTCGCCTGCCGAGTCCGCTGAGTGGGGGTGGCTTTCGGCGCGCGATGCGACCTGCGTCGCTTCTTCTCGATACGACGGGGGCTCGATACGACGCTAGGCGGGCCCCGACAAACCTTCGTATGTGTATTCCATCCCTTTCCATATCGGCGGTTTACCCACGTACACTAGAGGGTTGGCTCAGCCTCGCCCTAGTGTCGCGATCGAGCGGCAGGCGCAGATTGCGAATGCCAAATATCTCGGGCGAACGGCCAAACGGCTCGCCTGTCCATCGCATTCAGGGCGCGTCGAAAATGCATAAGACACAAGTTGATCTGGTGCCAATCGGACGCGCCTTCGATGAGGTCTCACGCTTCGATGGCCAGGCGTCAGACTGCACAGCGCCGATAACGATCCCGGACGAGGTGGAACCGCTCCGTGGTGCCGATAGGTTGTGGGCAATCCAATCGCCCCGTCGGCATGTCCTGCCATATCTCGGGCGTGGCATCGGTCGGAGCGACGCGCGCAACCTGTCCGTTGATCTCTCCGCTAGTGAAGGCGCCGTTGCAATCGATCCGCTCAGGCGCGGTGCTGGCGAGGGGGCCGAGCTCGGATGCCGCGTGTCTGCGCATATCAGTATCGTTCAGCGGTTCGGCGCATAGCGAGTTGCTCACGTGACCATCTTTGCTCTTAACCCCACTGGCGCCGGGAAGCCCGCCATGAAAAGTGCCGGATCCCGGTCTGAGGAGGGGCCTTCAGCGCGCTCTCAAGTCCAGTGGAGCCTTCGCTGGGAAAACGAGCTGCGGCTCGCGGACCATGCCGCGCTCGCCGACTTCTTCCGCCAGAGCTACGGGCCGACCGGTGCGTTCAATGCGCAGTCATTCGAAGGCAATCGAAGTTGGGCCGGTGCAAGGCCGGAGGTCCGCGCAATTGGTTACGACGCGCGCGGCGTCGCTGCTCACATCGGCCTGCTACGCCGATTCATCAAGATTGGCGGGGTCGATCTACTCGTGGCCGAGCTTGGACTATATGCGGTGCGTCCGGATCTTGAGGGGCTTGGAATCAGCCACTCAATGCGCGTGATGTACCCTGCACTGCAGGAGTTCGGGGTTCCGTTCGGCTTTGGTACGGTTCGGCCTGCGCTTGAGAAGCATCTTACCAGGCTGGTCGGGCGGCAGGGGCTGGCAACCCTCATGTCGGGTATTCGCGTCAGGTCTACGCATCCAGATGTGTATCCCAATTTGTCGCCGGTCCGGATCGAAGATGTTCTCGTGGTGGTTCTCCCCCTTGGGCGCTCGATCAGCGAGTGGCCGGCCGGGACGATTATCGACCGCAACGGGCCTGAGCTGTGAAAGAACTCGCCCCCCCGTCCGCGGTGCGTCGCGATTACGCTGACGTCGGTGGAAGTCGCAGCGTCTATTTGACCTTCGATGATGGGCCAAATCCATTTTGCACGCCAGACGTCCTTGATGTGCTGACGCAACATCGGGTGCCGGCGACGTTCTTCGTGATCGGCACGTACGTGGCCGATCAGCCTGAACTCATTCGACGAATGATCGCGGAGGGGCACGAAGTCGCAAACCACACGATGACGCATCCGGATCTGTCCAGGTGTGAACCAGCAGTGGTCCACGATGAAGTGCTAACGGCGAGCAAAGCGATTCGTTTGGCATGCCCGCAGGCCTCGCCCAGGCACATGCGAGCACCCTACGGCATATGGACGCAAGAGGTGCTCGCTACGTCAGCGAAGGCTGGTCTCGCAGCTGTGCACTGGTCGGTCGATCCGAGAGATTGGTCGCGCCCTGGGGTTGATAGGATTGTGAATTCAGTGCTGGCGGCCGTTCGCCCGGGTGCAGTTGTGCTCCTGCACGACGGATATCCTCCGGGTGAGGAGAGACTGGGCACTGATGCCACTTTGCGTGATCAGACGGTGCTGGCGCTGTCATATCTGATTCCGACGTTACAACAGCGCGGCTTTGCAATCCGTCCGCTTCCGCAACTTCACTGAACAAAATTGGCACCCTATGGACCTGCTCGCTACAACCAGCGCTGTTGCCGTTTCGTCTTATGCGCTGCTCTCGACTGTCTACAAGAGCGCGCAAGCGCTTTATGCTCAGCCGGCGATTGCCTCATCGTTGCAGGACGATCTGGGACAATCCGAGGTAGCTGTGCCGAGCGTAGACGTCATCGTGCCTTGCTTCAACGAGGACCCAAACACGCTCGCCAAATGTCTCGAGTCGATTGCAAGTCAGAACTACGCAGGAAAACTGCGGGTCTATGTGGTCGACGACGGATCAGCAAATCGCGACGTTGTGGCGCCCGTACATGACATCTATGCGAACGATCCGAGGTTCAGCATCACCTTGCTGGCCAAGAATGTTGGAAAGCGCAAGGCGCAGATCGCCGCGATACGCAGCTCTTCTGGGGATCTGGTGCTCAACGTCGACTCGGATACGATCCTCGCCACCGACGTGGTCACTAAGCTTGCATTTAAGATGCGAGAGCCAGAGATCGGTGCGGCCATGGGACAGTTGATAGCGAGCAATCGCGACGAGACCTGGCTGACCAAGCTGGTCGACATGGAATACTGGCTGGCGTGCAACGAAGAGCGCGCGGCGCAGGCTCGGTTCGGGGCAGTCATGTGCTGCTGCGGCCCATGCGCGATGTATCGTCGCTCTGCTCTCGCATTGCTGCTTGATCAATACGAAGCGCAATTCTTTCGTGGCAAGCCGAGCGATTTCGGCGAGGACCGCCATCTAACGATCCTCATGCTCAAGGCAGGGTTTCGAACCGAGTATGTCCCGGCCGCTATCGCGGCAACAGTCGTCCCCGACAGCCTTGGGCCATATCTGCGTCAGCAACTCCGCTGGGCCCGCAGTACCTTTCGGGACACGTTTCTTGCATTACGCCTGCTGCCAGAACTCGATAGCTATCTCACGCTAGACGTTATCGGACAGAATCTCGGCCCGTTGCTGCTGGCGCTGTCATCACTGGCTGCGCTCGCACAGCTGGTAATCGGCGGGGCGGTGCCCTGGTGGACGATACTGACGATTGCAGCAATGACAATGGTCCGGTGCAGTGTGGCAGCCTTTCGTGCGCGCGACGTACGGTTTCTCGGGTTCTCACTTCACACACCGATCAACATCTTTCTCTTGCTGCCTCTGAAAGCTTATGCGCTTTGTACGTTGAGCAATAGCGATTGGCTGTCGCGTAAGGTCGTCGACTTGCCGACCGAAGGCGAAAAGGAGGCCGTCATCCCGCACGCGAATGCTGGAGCGAGCCCTGCAGGTACTGCGGGAAGTTCTGGCGCAATTCGCAAGCCGGGATTTTCATCGAGCTTGGTGGCCGCCGAGAGTGCTTGCGGTCGCGACCGATCGACTGCCTACAAATAGGTTGATTGAACTCGTGATAGCGGACAGCAACCATCAGATACGAGAGCGCGAGTTGGCCGTCGGCGAGCCGTGGCGGCTCGACCGCAATTCGTTCGAGCAGGAGCGGTACGCGCAAATGCTCCGGATCGCGCGTCGCAACGGGGATGTTAGGCGTGCCTTTGATGTCGGATGTCCAGCCGGCGTATTCACGGAGATGCTGGCACCCCACTGCCAACGAATCACCGTGCTCGATGTCATGCCGCGGGCGATCGCCGTAGCTAAGGGTCTTTACGACCTCAATGATGCTGCCGAGATGCACGCAGCGATCCGCAACCTGCCGAGTATGCTTGCACCGAATGGTACCCTGCTGTTCGGATCCACGCGCGATGCCACGTGTCGGCGCTGGGGTCACGCTGCTCGCGCTGAGACGCTGATTTCCCTCTTCAATGAGATCCTATCGGTGGTCGAGCGTCTGCATTGCCACACGGAGTCGGTCAACGAAGAATGCTTGCTCGTGCTGTTCCGGGAGCCGAGTCACTCGTCAGAACAATCAAATCGCGGTCATTAGGCCAGGAGGCATATGCGTATCTGCGGCATCAAGTTGACACATGACGGAGCAATCGCTGTCGTCGAGGACGGGCAGCTTGTCTTTTGCACCGAGCAAGAGAAGCGCGGCAACAATCCACGCTATCAGTCCATCGACAATCTCGATGCGGTTGTGCTCGCATTGGCAGAGCATGGCCTGGATCCGCGAGATATTGATCAGTTCGTCATCGACGGCTGGGATGGGGAGATCCAGTCGCAATTCCACGTGCTCAGTGGGGCGGTGCCGATCGCGCTGAAAGGGGCGCCATATGTCGAGCGCCATGCTGAGGGCCTTCTTGATTCCGTAGACGGCTTTGGCTTGATCCTTGGCGGCAAGGTGTTTCCCTATAAGAGTTACCCGCACGTCGCGGGCCACGTCGCGTCAGCATATAGCACCAGCCCCTTCGCCATCTCGGGAAAGCCCGCGTTCTGTCTGGTATGGGACGGCAGCATCTTTCCCCGGCTTTACTATGTTGAACCTCGGGGCGCGCGGCTCATAGCGTGCCTGTTTCCGATGATCGGTCACGCCTATGCCGCCGCCGGCCTTCACTTCGGGCCGTACAGGAAGCCGGATCGCGCCAATTGGGACTTAGGCATCGCCGGCAAGCTGATGGCTTACATCGCGCTTGGCTCTGTCGACGAAAGCATCGTGGCAGTGTTTCAGGAGCTTTACGAAAGGCGATTCGCTGCGGACACGGAACAGGCTCGCCGCTACCGCGCGGACATCTCCAATGAGGAAGCGTCGCTTGCAGCGATGCACGAGTTTTTCGAGGCGAGCGCACTGCACCTGAAGGCCAAGCCAGCGGAGGACGTCCTTGCGTCGTTTCACGTGTTCCTAGAACGTCTTCTTGTCCAGGAAATTGCGATGGTCTTGCTGCGGCATTCGTCGCTTCCGGGGGCGCGAAATCTATGTGTCGCCGGTGGTTGCGGTCTCAATATCAAGTGGAATACCGCGCTTCGCGCGACGGGACTGTTCGATGATGTCTGGGTGCCGCCATTTCCAAATGACAGCGGCTCGGCAATCGGTGCTGCCTGCAGTGCGATGGCGGCGCAAAATGGGTTCGCGCCGCTGGAATGGTCGGTCTACAGTGGTCCTGCCCTGCAGGCCAGCGAGATCCCGTCAGAATGGGAGGCCGCGCCGTGCAGTCTGCGTGAGCTGGCGGCCATTCTCGCCAGCAACAAGCCGGTAATCTTTCTTTCCGGGCGCGCCGAGCTGGGGCCGCGGGCGTTGGGCGGCAGAAGCATTCTTGCAGCTGCGACCTCGCCAGCGATGAAGGATCATCTCAACGACATCAAGCGTCGCGAGCACTTCCGGCCGGTCGCGCCGATCTGCCTGGAAGACCGCGCGCCAGAGATCTTCAGCCCAGGTACGCCAGATCCTTACATGCTGTTCGATCACCAGACTCGAGCGGCATGGCGCGACAAGGTCCCCGCTGTCGTCCATCTGGACGGTTCTGCGCGATTGCAGACAATCTCACGCAACTCTCCGCACAAGATCGCCGAGCTCCTCGTCGAATTTGAGCAACTCACGGGCATTCCGCTGCTCTGTAACACGAGTGCAAACCTCCACGGACGTGGATTCTTCCCGGATGCTGCCGCGGCCTGCCAATGGGGACGCGTCGAACATGTCTGGTGCGACGGCCTGCTCTGGACCAAAACGGTCGTACGCAAGCCAACATCGGCTGAACGACTTCTGCCTGCCTAAGATGAGCATGTCCACCGCAGCAATCGACCTTGCCGGCGTAACAAAGGCCTTTGGCGACAAGATCATCGTCAATGAGCTGTCGTTCTCGGTTGCGCGCGGAGAATGCTTCGGCCTGCTCGGGCCCAATGGAGCTGGCAAGAGCACGATTGCGCGTATGCTCCTCGGCTTGATCTCGCCGGACGCAGGCAAGATTACAGTCCTTAATGAGCCTGTGCCTGCACGCGCTCGTGTAGCACGTGTGCGCATCGGCGTGGTGCCGCAGTTCGATAACCTTGAACTCGAGTTCACGGTACGAGAGAACCTGCTGGTGTTTGGCCGCTACTTCGGCATGAGCGCTCGGAAGATCGAGGCAGTCGTGCCGTCGTTGCTTGAGTTCGCGCGCCTCGAAGGCAAGGCGGACATGCGCGTCGCCGAGCTGTCCGGTGGCATGAAACGGCGGTTGACGCTGGCGCGTGCGTTGATCAATGATCCACATCTTCTGGTGATGGACGAGCCGACGACTGGTCTGGATCCACACGCACGCCATCTGATCTGGGAACGCCTGCGGGTTCTGCTTTCCCGTGGCAAGACGATCCTCTTGACCACACACTTCATGGAAGAGGCGGAACGCCTATGCGATCGGCTGTGTGTCCTCGAGGGTGGACGCAAGATCGCTGAAGGCAAACCCGACGCCTTGATCGACGAGCATATCGGCTGCAACGTAATCGAGATCTATGGCGGTGATCCATATGAGCTCTGTGAGCTGATCAGGCCTTATGCGCGGCACATCGAAGTAAGTGGAGAGACACTCTTCTGTTACGCGCCATATCCGGAGCAGATACGCGAGCAACTGCGCGAGCGTGCGGGCCTTCGTATTCTGCAGCGTCCGGCAAATCTCGAAGACGTATTTTTGCGGCTGACCGGGCGCGAGATGGAGAAGTGAGCGATGGGTGAAGGTTATGCGGCGGTGATGCCCGCTAACGCGTACAACTGGATCGCGGTGTGGCGTCGAAACTTCCTAGCATGGAAAAAAGTCGCACTTGCATCGGTTCTCGGCAACCTCGCGGATCCCATAACCAATCTATTTGGCCTTGGCTTTGGCCTCGGGCTGATCGTGGGGCGCGTCGAGGGAACCTCTTACATCGCGTTTCTGGCGGCGGGCATGGTCGCGACCAGCGCCATGACAGCTGCGAGTTTTGAAACCTTGTACGCAGCCTTTGCGCGCATGGAGTCCTCGCGCACCTGGGAAGCTATTCTGTCAACACAGCTTACGCTTGGCGATATCGTTCTAGGTGAATTGGTGTGGGCGGCCAGTAAGTCCGTTCTGGCCGGAACTGCGATCGGGACTGTTGCTGCCACGCTGGGTTATGCATCCTGGCCGTCGATTGTCTATGCGGTGCCAACCGTCGCCCTTACCGGCCTTGTCTTCGCCAGCCTGGCGATGGTCGTCATATCTCTTGCGCCAAGTTACGATTACTTCGTGTTTTACCAGACGCTTGTCCTTACCCCTATGGTGTTTCTGTGTGGCGCGGTGTTTCCGATGAGCCAACTGCCCGGCTCATTTCAGCACTTCGCCGGTTTGCTGCCGCTCGCACATTCGGTCGACCTCATTCGCCCGGCGATGCTTGAGCGCACAGCCGGCGGCGCTGCCCTGCATGTCGGTGCGCTTTGCATGTACGCGATACTGCCGTTCTTCGTATCGACGGCACTGTTTCGCCGGCGCCTGCTGCGTTGACATGAAATCTCGCGAACACGGAGAAAATTCAATCGATGCGGTCGCACGACGCTCTCTGCGGTGGGGCGAGGCGACCCGACCCGCCACAGCAACAGCTGCATGGGTTTAAAAAGAACGCGATCAAGCTGGTTAGCCGACTGATCAGTTGATCGGTGCGAGCACCAGCCGCTCAATTGCTGCTCGCCGATCGCTACGCGTCGGGGCGGATTTTGCGAGAGTCCTGGTTGTGCTGTCCGGCCCCGCGCAGCCGACGTAGTGCGAGTCCAGACTGCGTAGGTGGAACGGCAGTTGACATTCTTGTCATGATTAAATGGAGAAGGTGATGTTGTGTCTGGGAGTGAGTGGCGGTCTAGACAGAGTCTATGAGAGCTCGCCCGAGTTACCGAATACATTTCTGCACGACGGCGCTGCAGTTCTTGTGCGAGATGGCCGCGTTATCGCTGCCGTCGAAGAGGAGCGCCTCAATCGGGTCAAGCACTCCAATAAGTTTCCCAGCAACGCGATCCGATACTGCCTTTCTACTGCAGGAGTCGAGCTTGACGAAATCGACCGTATCGCGTTCTACGCGACCGAAGCTTACTGCAATACTATGCTCGAGCGCCTTTGTGTTTCCCAGCCCATTCCGTTGGACGCCAGACTGGTGCTGCGGCAGCTGCTGGCACGGGAGTTCGGTGCCGAGGTCGACGCGTCGCGGGTTTCCTTCGTAAATCACCACGAAGCTCATGCCGTGAGCGCGTTTGCGATGTCTGGATTCGAGCAAAGTCTCATTTTTGCGGTCGACGGAGGTGGCGATTTTCTCTCGGGCCTCTTGGCTGTGGGGTCGGGCACCGACATGACGCAACTCACTAGCTTCCCAGAACATAATTCTCTGGGGCTGTTCTATCTCGAGGCGATTCGATATCTCGGCTACGGGTTGTTCGACGAGTACAAGGTGATGGGACTTGCCCCTTACGGTGACCCCGCTCGCTATCGCGAGCTCTTCGCGCAGTTCTACGAGTTGTCGGACAATGGTGGCTATCGCGTCCACCTGGATCGAATCGGTCCGGCCCTGCTCCGCAGCATCGAGATCCGGCGAAAGGGAATGCCATTCACGCAGCAGCATCGGGATGTCAGCGCTTCGCTACAGGAGGCGTTGGAGCGGATCGTGTTTCACGTCCTGCGGCACCATCGCGAAGCGACCGGCATGACGCGTTTGTGCCTGGCTGGTGGGGTAGCGCACAACTGCACCGTGAACGGTAAGCTGCTCTATTCCGGACTTTTCGACGACATCTTCGTCCAACCCGCGGCGCACGACGCCGGTTGCGCACTAGGCGCCGCGCTGATGATGTCTAACGAGCTGGGCAAACCAGTGCCGCGCGAGCGACTGCAGGACGTCTATTGGGGGCCCGATCTCGGAAACGAGCGAGCCATCGAACAGGAGCTCAATGCATGGTCCGGCCATCTCGATATTCAACGAAGTGATGACATAGCAGGCAGTGCGGCCGACTGGATGGCAAATGGCGCCGTGATCGGCTGGGTTCAGGGCCGCTCTGAGTTCGGGCCGCGTGCGCTTGGCAACCGCAGCATTCTTGCGGACCCTCGGCCGGCCGAAAACAAGGATCGGATCAACGCGATGGTCAAAAAGCGCGAGGGCTATCGTCCGTTTGCACCATCGGTGCTGGAGGAGGATGCGAGCGAGTTCTTTGAGCTCCCGGACGGCAAGCGGGAGTTTCCCTTCATGAACTTCGTGGTTCGCGTGCGTGAAGCACAGCGTAGCGTGCTCGGTGCGATCACGCACGTTGATGGTACCGCCCGGCTGCAAACAGTATCGCGCAAGACAAACCCCGCCTATTGGGATGTGATTAATGCGTTCAAGAAGCGAACCGGCATCCCGGTTCTGCTGAATACGTCCTTTAACAACAATGCCGAGCCGATCGTGGATTCCGTTTCAGACGCGATCGCCGCGTTCTTGACGACTGACCTGGACGGACTTGTTGTTGGACCCTTCCTTGTCAAGAAGCTGGCAGCAACAATGCAGGATTGGACTGCACTGAGCGTGTCATTGCCGCCCTATGCAACGCTTCATCGCGTTCGCTCCCACACAGCGGGAAATCGTCAGGAAACGGTCTGCGAGATCCGCACGGGACGTTCGGGCCACGACAGCATGCGTGTCTCACATGAGCTTTTCGAGTTGCTGATGCGGATCGAGGGTGAGGCGTCGCTCGGCTGGCTTCTCGACACAACCGAATTGGACCAGGCCAGGCGTGAAGACCTCGTGAAGGAACTGCGGCTCGTCTGGGAGCAACGCCGCATCCGGCTGCATCCGCCACGCGCTGTTTGCGACTACACCGAAACATAAGGCGAAGCCCAACCGGAGCTCATGAGTAAGACCACATCAACTCGTCCATCGGGGAAAGGGTCAGGCCAGCGGGTTCGGTTGCAATCGGCATCCGGCTGAAATCGGTTATGTCGTGGCGACACCGCAATAGAAGAGGTCGAAAGCGTTGAGAGAACCCGCCACAACAGGGGGTATCGCTGCTATGAAGTTCTATCGACGCAGTTCACCGGCACGGCGAATGCCGACCATGACATCGGACGAAATCATACGTGAGGCGTCTCCAATGGCGTCTCATGTCCAACAAGGAGCCCGGAACGAGGCAATGCAGATGCTTAGCGGTTCAAGGAATGATCGGTTCGTGGTCTCCCGGCGACGTACGGGGTTCGGCGACTGCCTGTGGTCGCTCGCTGCAGCCTGGCGTTTTGCACAACGGACCGGACGGACGCTTGCCATCGATTGGCGGGGGTCCTGTTATCTCGATCAGCCAGTCACCAATGCCTTTCCGGTCTTCTTCGAACCAATTCAAGACATTGCTGGCGTACCGGTGATCTGCGACGACCAGATCAACCAGCGCTCATTTCCAGGACCATTCTTCCCGGCATGGTGGAACAAGCCGTCCATAGACTGCGTCTATCGGCCGGACGAGCAGATTTTCCGGGAGCGCGACGAACTCGACCAACTGTTCGAAAGCCAGCAAGATAGTGATGCTGGCACCGTTGTGTGCGACGCGTGCTTGATGTGGCGCTGCGATCAGGATGCCGAACGAGAGATCTTTCAGAGCATTAAGCCGCGATCTGAAATTCAGGCTCGGATTGATGCCATCTACCGGGAGCACTTTGAGCCGTACAGCATGATCGGCATTCATGTTCGGCACGGGAACGGCGAGGATATTATGGGGCATGCTCCTTACTGGGCCGATCCGGAGCGTGCCTTGCGGCAGGTATGTAATGCCATCGATAAGGCCAGGGCGTTGCCACACGCAAAACCGGTGAGGGCCTTCCTGTGCACGGACAGCGCGCTCATCCTTGAGAAGGTTTCGTCGATATGTCCCGAGGTTTTCACGATCCCAAAACGTTTCCAGGCGCCCGAGGCCGGGCCGTTGCACAGTGCCGCGCTCGGAGCCGATGGAGGCTTTTCCGCCCTCATCGAGATGTATCTCCTTGCGCGGTGCAACACCGTGATTCGTTTCCCCCCGACGAGCGCCTTCACGCGTTATGCGCGCCTCTTTGCGCCACGCGTTATAGAATTCGATTTGAACGATCCGAGCCGATTGATCTTGATCGAAGAGACCGCGCAAGAGCTTGTGGCTCTATGAAAGTCGTAACCCGTTTCATCGATCTGATGGCCGCTCTTTGCATCCAGCAGTACTGTCACTATGTTTCCGCGCGGCAAGGTGTTGCCCGAACTGACGCTCCGACGCCACCTTTCACTGGAGAAGACAAAGATGCTGTGGCCGGAATGCCGTCCGCTGAAGCTCGATCTCGACAAGAGGGGCCTAACGCGCTGCCGCGTGCTGAGCAGTGTAACACATCTTCGTCTTCGCCTCGCGCGAACCCGCAAGCAGAACCTTCTCGGTGACGGATCGCGGATGAAGGCATCGAAGAGGTCTGCGTTGAGCCGGCGAGTTCCGTCGCGCCCGTCGGGCACACTCGCTCACGCGGACTGGCGCATCCGGGATCGACTACGCGAGGCTAGACATTCGGTGCGTCAGCTCGTGGTCGCGAAATCAATCCGCGCGGCGATGTGTCAGGGCTAGACACAACAGGACAGAGCGCCATGAAGTCGGCGCCAGTTGCGGGTGAACCTGACGTGGAAACCTGTAACGTCAGGTTTCGATCACAAGTGGGTGCGGCGTTATCCTGACCTATCGGCGCTCCGATGAAAGGCGCCGTCCATCCGCTCGCTCCTTCGGTTGCGCGATCATGAAGGAGAGCGCGGCCTTGTAGCGTGGTCTTAGCAGTGGGGCGAGCTTGCTCTGGGCATTTTGTAGGTGATGCACCGTCGCTGTCGCAAAGCAAACACGCCGTGTCTCGAACCCGCCAAGCGTTCAGCGTGCGCGACATTAGGACGCAAAACCGGAGCCCGTTTGCGTGCATCGTAGTGGCCCAAATCCTGCTACGGCTTCGCCAGCGGCGCTAGAGGAGAGGAGGTGGGCGTGGGTCTCGATCTGCCAAATGACGATCCGGTCGGAAGTCCGCTGTCGGCGACGCACTTGGGTTGTCCCTCGCACGCCGATAAAGTCCGCGTCGATCGGGGAGAACAAAAGGCGATGTTGCTGACCGGGGCATCGCGCGGAATTGGTCACGCCACTGCCAAACTGTTTTCGGAGGCGGGCTGGCGCATCATTTCTTGCGCGCGCCAACCGTTCGAGGGCGAGCGATGCCCGTGGGAGTCCGGGATCGAGGATCATGTCCAGGTCGACCTCAGCAATCATCGAATGCTGCCGCGCGTGATCACCGAGGTCAAGCGACGCCTGGCGGGCGCACCTTTGCACGCGCTGGTGAACAATGCCGGCATCTCACCGAAGACGCCCGATGGTGACCGGCTGACGTCGCTGACAACGTCGACTGAAACCTGGATGAGGGTGTTCCATCTGAATTTGGTAGCCCCGATCCTGCTGGCGCAGGGTCTATTTGACGAGCTAAGGGCCGCGTCAGGATCGATTGTAAACGTGACGTCGATCGCGGGGTCGCGGGTGCACCCGTTTGCGGGCAGCGCCTATGCGACGTCGAAAGCTGCGCTTGCAAGTCTCACACGGGAAATGGCCCACGACTATGCACCGCATGGCATTCGCGTGAATGCGATCGCGCCCGGCGAAATCAAAACGGACATGTTGTCGCCCGATACAGAAGCGCGGCTCGTGCCAAACATCCCGCTGCGCAGAGCGGGAACGCCCGATGAGGTGGCTAAGGTCATCTTTTTCCTATGCTCGGATGCCGCAAGCTACGTCACGGGGGCCGAGGTGCCGATCAATGGTGGGCAGCATCTGTGAAACGAGTGGGCCTGGCAACGCAGCTCACTTGAGCTGCGGCGACGGACCTTGCGCTCTACGCTAAGGTCGCGCATCCATTCCGAAAAGAGAAAATCAAGTGCACTGTAAGTTTACCGTCGTGCCATGAAAAGGTGCTACCTCTCCATGTCATCTCGTCAATCCGTGGCGCTAGATCGAGAATGACATGCAAAACGAAGCTCGCAAATCCGAACAGGATGCCAGGGAGGATGATCAAAACAACGGAGACCGCCCCATGCTGCATATCCCTTCCGCACACGAAAGACCGACCTCACTTCCGGAGACGGAGCGCGAGCTCTCGGTCGAGCCGTTGCGCGAGAGCGCTCTGACCGGCATCTTCGAAATATCGAAGATACTCACGACTCCTTGCCGGCTCGAAGTCACGTTGGCCAACGTCGTCGATCTTTTGCAGTCGTTTGTGGAGATGCGACACGGCATCGTCTCACTGTTCGACGATGACGGGATGCCGGACATTACCGTGGGCGCCGGCTGGAGCGAAGGCAGCGACGAGCGCTACCGGATGCACCTGCCGCGGAAGGCCATCGACCAGATCGTCGCGACGGACAGGCCTCTTGTCGCCGAGAACGTGGCAGCCGAGTTGGCATTCAGTGCTGCGGACCTGGAAGTGCTCGGCGCCTCCGATGATGTGTCAGTGTCGTTCATCGGGGTTCCGATTCGCATTGATCCGAAAGTCGTGGGTACACTGACGGTCGACCGCATCCGTAACGACGGGTCGAGTCTCCGGCTCGATTATGACGCGCGGCTGCTTGCCATGGTCGCCAACCTGGTGGGACAGACAGTGAAGCTGCATCGCTTGTTCGCCTGCGACCGCGAGCGACTGATGGCGGAGAAGGACCGGCTGCAAAAGCAATTGTTCGAGCTCAGGCAGCCTGTACGAGAGCGTAAGAAGGTGCACGTCCATGGGATCATCGGCGACAGCCCGGCGCTGCGCGGGCTGCTCGAGAAGATTGCGGTCGTAGCCAAATCGAACAGTACGGTTCTGTTGCGCGGCGAATCGGGTACCGGAAAGGAACTCGTAGCCAAGGCCATCCACGAATCGTCGTCCCGCGCAAAACGGCCTTTCATCAAGCTGAATTGCGCCGCGCTCCCCGAGACGGTCCTGGAGTCCGAATTATTTGGTCATGAGAAAGGAGCCTTTACCGGCGCGTTTAGCTCGCGCAAAGGGCGGTTCGAGCTTGCTGACAAAGGGACGCTATTTCTTGACGAGATAGGTGAGATTTCGGCCCCGTTCCAGGCGAAGTTGCTGCGGGTCCTGCAAGAGCAGGAGTTCGAGCGCGTCGGAAGCAACCAGACGATTAAGGTCGATGTTCGTGTCATAGCTGCGACCAACAAGAACCTTGAAGAGGCTGTGGCAAGGAATGAGTTCCGCGCAGACCTGTACTATCGTATCAGCGTCGTTCCCTTGCTGCTGCCACCGTTGCGGGAAAGGCGCAGTGATATTCCGCTGCTGGCCGGCGAGTTCCTCAGGAATTTCAACAGCGAGAACGGCCGTACGCTGACCTTAGAGGCGAGCGCGATCGATGTGCTGATGAACTGCGGCTTTCCAGGCAATGTCCGCGAACTCGAAAACTGCATCGAGCGCACAGCGACCATGTCCGCCGGACCATCGATTGTGAGAAATGACTTTGCATGCTGCCACGGCCAGTGCCTTTCAGCGATGCTATGGAAAAGTTCATTGGACGAGATGACAGTCCAGCCGGCTGCGCCTGTGCCGATGCCGGCGAAGTCCATCACCCCGCTATCTGGAGCGGCCTCGCCGGCCTTGCCCGTCGGCGGCGAACTTACCTCACTGGCGTCTCCCGGCACTGTCCTCGTAAGTGGCGCGAAGGTGGCCGATCGCGAACGGGTCATCGCCGCCATGGAAAAATCTGGTTGGGTGCAGGCAAAGGCAGCGCGCGTGCTCGGACTAACGCCGCGCCAGATTGGCTACGCGTTGAGGAAATACGGAATCGAGATCAAGCGGTTCTGAACGGAAGGACCATAGCGACAGGAGCTGCGACCATCACAGTTGAGAAAAATGGCCAAGAGGACAATCTTCGGGGTATCCAATCCCGTCGCAATTTGAAGGGGATGGTCTCCCCTCGGCGGCAGCTTGGCCACGAGCGAAAGGACCTGTCCGCTCGCGAAAGCCGCTGTCGCCACGCGAGTTCGCCTTGCTGCGTCGAGAGCTGGAGTTGCTCGTCACGAAATGCAGAGTCACCTGGCGCCTGTTCATTCGTGAGCGCTGGGGAACGGTTCAGTTGGTTGACGGAAGGCGAGGTATCAAGTGCGTCCGCCGATCAAGCTTGAGGTGGCCAGCGGCAATTCTCGAAGCGCGCCAAGCGCTCGTAGCATCGAGATTAAACGCCGCGACCGTCTGAACAACCGAGCGTCAACCTCGCGTTTTGCGTTTTCACGAGATCCTTGAACAGGTCTGCCAATTGATTTCGAGCGCGAACCCGGTAACGCAGCCTCGATCCTGTCTCAACGTGGCCTCGGTCTGGCCCGCTTCAGCATACCGCGCCAGACACTGCTGAACGCGGCAGCTCTTTCGTTTGCGAGGCCAGACGTTTCCGTGGTGATTCCAAGCGCGCATTGTTCACCATCGACCGGTACGTTGCCCGCTTGGGATCAACGACGGTCGTCTGTCGCGAGCGATTTGGGCGCGTGCCCAGCGGAACAACGCTGTCGCAGCTCCGACGCGTGTCGGTATTCGTTCGTCAGGAATACCTGGCTGGGTAAATGCATCAGCCCCGTCTAAGCCTCTGTGATAACGAGGCGAGTCCAGATCGGATGCGGTGGTACAACACTTGCTGTTCTCTTCGCAGCCGTCGCAACTTTTGGAGCAACTCCATGCACAATGTCGTCTGCATCAAACAGGTTCCCGACTCTGCGCAGATCCGCGTGCACCCGGTGACCAATACGATCATGCGTCAGGGCGTGCCGACCATCATCAACCCCTATGACCTATTCGCGCTTGAGGCCGCGCTCGAGCTGCGCGATCGGTTCGGCGGCGAGATAACCGTGCTGACGATGGGGCCACCATCGGCGGAAGACTCATTGCGAAAAGCGCTGACCTTTGGCGCCGATCGTGCCGTACTGCTCACCGATCGCTGCTTTGCGGGCTCCGACACCCTCGCCACAACGTATGCACTGGCAACGGCCATCCGGAAAATTGGTAAGGAGTATGGTCCGCCAGACCTCGTCTTCACCGGCAAGCAGACCATCGACGGCGACACCGCGCAAGTTGGACCCGGCATCGCAAAGCGGCTCGGCGTGCTGCAGCTTACCTACGTCGCGAAGGTTAGATCCCTGGATCTCACCGCCCGTACAATCGAGGCGGAGCGACGCTCCGAAGGCGGTGTCCAGGTGCTGCACACGAGGCTGCCCTGTCTCATCACCATGCTGGAGGCAACCAACCAGATTCGGCGCGGCGCGATGGCGGATGCCTTGCGTGCCGCACGCGCGCCAATCGTGAAATGGAGTGCGCAGGATGCCGGCGTCGAGGACGTCTCCAAATGCGGCCTTCGGGGCTCGCCGACGGTCGTCAAGCGCGTGTTCGCTCCCTCTGCGCGGGCTGAGAAAGCGGCGCTGGTCGAGGCAACCGAGCAACCAGCGCAGGCGTTGATTGACGCCATCTTCAAGCATCAACCGAAGCTCGAGACAGATCTTGCAGCACTAGCCCGTGATACTTGATCTGAAGAGTTTCGGCGACGGTAAATGTGAACGCGACCGTAGACCCTGCGAACTCATCGATCTCGCTGCTGCCGTCAGTCGGGCCGGGCACGAAACTCGCCCCCGTCAAGGATCGTTCTCTCCTCATGGCTAGGAATCAAATGAGGTCTTCTCAAGCGTCTCAATTTGCACTGGATCAGCCCTCGCAGATAGTCTGCGAGTATTTGACTGAGCAAGCGCGAGCGCTGTTCGGCCCGCATCCGCTCGCTGCGGAGTTGTCTGAAGGCCAACTTGCCAGCCTGCTGCCTGAATACTTGGCGATGTCACAAGCGTTCCCGTACCTGCAGGCGGGGTCGCAAAAGGATCTCATATTCGATGCAATGCATCACAATCGAGACCTTCCGAGAGATATTGAGCTGACGAGCGTCGTCGGAAATTTCATCTGTTGGGACGAGACGGGTGGTTATGGTCAAGTTCTCCAAGGCGGCAAGGCGGCGCTGCCCGATATTCTGGCCACTGAAAACTTCCACTCAAACCTGCTTAGACAAGATGCATCGCGACTACTCGGTAGAGCAATACAGCCTAACTACAGCGCCACAACGAAGCGGTACCTGCATTCTCTCTTTGCCGGATTGTCATCGAAAGACCCCGTAGTGCGTTGCGCCCACATGGTCGCTTTCGAGTTGCATGCTGCGGAAATGATCCGGTCACTGTGGACTACGCTGGTCAAGGCCTTTGACGTGCGGGCTGACGATCTTGTGTACTTCCGTAGTCATGTCGGCGGAGAGGATCCCGCGGAGAAATATCACGGAGAAATGACAACCCGGCTCATTCGCGAACTTGTACCGGCCGGCAGTAATGGTCGCTTTTGCGATGAATTCGATCGAGCCTATCGGCTAAGCTTGCAGTGGTGCCGCGATCTGCTCCGAATTGTCGCACTTGAGGGAGAGGGTCGAGCGGAGATCGAGCACCATGGCCGTTGTCATTGTGGCGCGGTCAAGTTCCGCGTCCTCGCGCCGCGAGCGCTGTCAGCAGTTCGATGCAATTGCTCAATCTGCCAAATGTCTGGATTTCTGCACTTGCTCGTGCCTGGTGACAAGCTCAGCATCGAATCCGGCGAGCAGTGCCTCACTTCATACCAGTTCAACAAGAGCATCGCTCGACACACGTTCTGCCGGATTTGTGGCGTAAAGCCATTCTATAGGCCGCGGTCGAACCCCTCCGGTTTCAGCGTTAATGTTGGATGCTTGGATAGAAGAGCCATCGACAGCATAAGAATAGATGATTTCGATGGCGAGCATTGGGAGCAGGCGTTCCATGCGATACACGAGGATATGGAAGCCTCCCTTGAAGATCAAACCTTGGAGTGAACCCGAATGGCGCGCGCGGTGAATCATAGATCCGGTCTGCTTTCAGAAGAGGCACTCACGAAGTACCGCATAGAGTTGTTGGTGAAGGGTACGGTCGTGATCGGCCCACAGACATTGTTCACTCAAGACGACTTGGCGAGGATCGATCAGCTGCAGATTGAGATTCCCGAAGAAGAAGTACGGGTGGGAGATGCCGGCGACTCACACAATGTCTTCGTAAAACGCGTGAGGGTCGATCCGCCCGGCCGCCCTCCTAGCAATGTAGATGGTACGGCTCCAAGGCAGATCATCGAAATTCTTGAAAAGAAGGACCGCAGCTTCGCGCTCAACAAGATATTGGGAGCATCGTCGGATTACGTGATTCGCCGATGCCAGATGCATCGTATGCCCCCTGGCTCCTTTGTTGGCATCCATTTGGATGCCGAGAGCGACCCTGATTTCGAGTACTCCGTGATTGTGCAACTCGCGAGAGAGTTTGAGGGAGGTGAGTTTGTGGTATACCCAAGCGCTTATGAACAACAGGTATTCCGACCGCCATTTGGAGCCGTACTTGTCACCACATGTAGGCTCCGGCATGAGGTGAAGCCTGTACACGCTGGAGAGCGACGATCGTTGGTGTACTTCTGCTCAAAACGCAGCGGCGCGAACCGCCGAATCATCGAGAGCTCTACTGGTAGCCCATGAGGTGGGTAGCCGAAATGGCTTTCGAATGAGTTGAGTAACGGGTGACCTCTCGGGAGGTGATCTCGGTAGCTCGGTCCTTGCAGAAGATATCGTGCGGGGTCTTCGTCGCTGTGCGATATGGGTTGTTCGCTCAGGCTCGGTGACACGTCGTCAGAGAAACCCGCTCGGCAGAGACGATGCGTCGAGCGGAGCCTGGGTCTGATTGCGGAGTCTTTGTGGTGGTCGCCACGCGAGCGCTGATTGGACGATTGGCGCAAGGCGAGGGGCCCGACGAGGAGTTGGCACCTTGACGACATCGCCGATCGGCCGGCATTCCAGCGCCGACTCAAGGGTGATCGCGGTGTGAGTTGACGCTCACTGAAAGGGGGCGCCCACATCAGACTGTGCGGTTGGCTAAACAGTGGATAAGGGCGACAACCCGCTCCGCTTTGAGGATCTTCCGGTCCGCCGACTTGGCTTCGGAGAGTGAGCTGCTGACAGACTCCGTTCACGGCGGTTTCAGGCACACGTTCGAGGGCGAGTTCGAATGAATGGAGGGGGTAAGATATGGTCGCTGAGAGCTCAATCAAACCATTGTCAATAGCCGGTGCTGCAGATTACGGGCTGCGGGCCTATCACGCGCAATTACAAGGCACTCCACGGTGCCAGCCTCTTGATCGGCGGCAAGCGGGATCACGCCTTCCTTGCGTGTGCCGTCGAACAGAAATCCGTCATCGACGAAACGATCATACGCAGTTTGGAGAGAGCTTGATCGGACGTTTCTCACGGATAAAACGACGTAGCAACCGGAATAGTCGTAGCCCAGCAGGCGGACCGCAATGTTGTGTAACACCGAGCCGCCGCCCCACCGGCCATTCGCTTCATTAAACAGCAGCCGCCCGTCGCTCGCGAAAATGGCGTCAATGTTGATCATGCCGCGATACCCAAGGGTTCTGGCAAGCTCCACAAATCGGAAGGCGTGCGCCTGGGCGGTCAACCATTGCTCATTCCTCAGGTCGCTTGGAAGCTCAAGCCCTGTCCAGATGAGAGCCCTTTCAAACCGATCGTTGCTTCGACGCAGACGTATGTTTCCACTGTTGATGAAAACGATTGGACCGTCTTCCTCGATCTCATACTCGAGATAGAACAGAGACCGAGCCAGGTGGTATGACTCCACGACCAACGTCTTGCACGATGCCGTTGTCATCTCCGACCACAGTGCTTCAGGATCAAACGACTGCCAAAGAATCTGCCTGGTATCTCTTGCCCCAGGCAGTGGACCGCTCTCGTTGCTGGTCAGGACGACGTTTCCGATTCCGCCGGCCCCATTGTCCAACTTGACAATCACGCTGCCGGTCTCAGACTTTAGGGAGGTGACCGCCCTAAATAGTTCGTTTGAGTCCGTCGTTACGCAGCCATTGGGCAACGGAAGTCCGACACTTGTCGCCAATTGGCGGAAGTGGCTCTTGCGATTCAACAGATCAGGTCCTCGCTGCAGAGCGAAGTCGTCCCCGCTCTGGGGGATGCCCAGCAGGGCCGCCAGGCGCGCCACCCCTTCAGTGGAGTAGCAGGGATGTATTCTCCAGGATGATTTCGGGTGAATATGGCTGTTGATTCGTTCAACAACAGTATTGGACAGCAGGGTGCAATCATCAAGGACCGGCGCCTCGCGGGTACCTTCAGGCGCAAGCAGCAAGAGGCTCGAGGCATCAAAATCGAGCGTCGTGCCAATCAAAGATAGCAGATCGGTCGGGATGGCTACCGGAGAGACTATGAGGTCACCCTCCTGTGCAAACCAGGCTGAGCGGCACGCCGAGTTGGCGGCAAGGGAAAGTTGAGCGGCTGTTAGATCGCCGCCCGACATTTGAGGCGTACCGGCATTCATGATTAGGATCCGAGGCAACAACGACCTCCCGGGCATTTGGCGCGATCAGACAGAGACCGCCATGCCAGCAATGATGACCTCGCTGCGGCGCAGCGTGTACAGTCTCCGACCAAAAGCTGATTGTGCGCCGGCTCGATAACACCCGCGGTGTAGCGGGACAGTACGGCCAGCCAATCGGCCATCCTCAATTGCTGTCTCCTTTTGGGTCTGATCGCATGCCGACTTCCTTCAGCATAAAATGCTGGACCTTGCCCAATGCCGTTTTCGGTAGTTCTTGCGTGAAAATGATTTCGCGCGGTGCCTTAAAGCGGGCGAGCTGTGATTGCACATGCGCCAGCAGCGCTTCCGCTTCGATCTGGGCCCCCGGTCGCCTGATCACATAAGCGATCGGTACTTCTTCCCAGCGCGGATCGGGGCGACCGACGACGGCGCATTCCGCGACATCCGGATGGCCCATAAGCACGCGCTCCACTTCGGCGGGATAGATATTCTCTCCGCCGGAAATGATCAGGTTCTTCTTGCGGTCGTGGACCCAGAAATAACCATCGGCGTCGCGGCGGCCGATGTCACCAGTGCGATACCAACCATTACTCAAAGCCTCATGCGTAGCCCGCTGATCGCCCCAATATTCGTAGAAGACGTTTGGCCCACGTACTGCGATCTCGCCTGGTGTCCCGGGCGGCAAACTGCTGCCAGAACCGTCGATGATCGCCGCTTCGCAGCAAAGACCGGGCAGGCCGCTCGACCCGTCAGGCACGTGATCTCCGCCGAGCTTCGTATACACCGCGATAGGGCAGGTCTCCGTCGAACCGTAAACCTGTAAGACGGGCACTCCGCGCGTGACAAAGCGCTCGACAAGGCGCTGCGGCACCATCGTCGATCCGGTGCAGATCGCTTTGAGCGCGGAGAGGTCCGTGCTTTCCCATCGCGGATGGTTGGTCAGGGCCTGCATCATGGCAGGGACCAAGGCTGCCAGCGTGGGCCGGTCACGCTCGAACGCATCAAGCGTTGCCTCCGGCGTAAAGCGGCTTTGGATAGTGACCGTGGCGCCGTGATGCAAGCTCGGTGTCGTCTGGATGTTCAGACCGCCGACGTGGAAAAGCGGCAAAACAGTCAGGGCATGATCGGCCGAGGTGAGGTCATGCATGTGCTGACTCATAACGCCGTTCCACAGCAACGCGTCCTGACGCAACACTGCGCCTTTTGGTCGCCCTGTGGTACCTGAAGTATAAACGATCAGAAGCGGGCAGGTCAGGTCCGCACGTCGATTGCGTCCGTCACCACCGTCTTCATCCAACAAATCGTCCAACTTGCTTCCGCCGGGAGGCGCAAAGTCCAGCCCGACGAGGGAGGCATTGGGCAGTTGCCGCGTCAGAACCGGCAAAACTGCGTCGAAGGACTGCTCTAGCACGAGCACTTTTGCCCTGGCGTCGGACAAGATGAAAAGCTGCTCGGCGGCCGCAAGGCGCCAATTCAATGGTACGAGGATTGCGCCGAGCCGTGCGCAGGCATAGAGCAGCGCCAGATAATCAGGCCGGTTGAGGCTGAGGATCGCGATCCGGTCTCCTCTCTCCACGCCGAGCTGGCTCTCGAGCGCGCGAGAAACCCGCTCGATTCGTCGATTGAAGCCGGCGTAGCTTAGAGTCTGTTCCTCGAAGTGGATCGCGGCTTTGTCGGGAGCATGCGCCGCGTTGCGCTCAATCAGTGTGCAGAGATCCAATGTATTCTCCGTGTGACTCGGCTTGGCACAACAGGTTTGTACTGATGCAGTTAAGCCAGAGCTCGCAATTGCTGCGGGAGGCGTCGATCACGTGCTTCGGTCGTCCTTTGCACGGGCCATGATCACAAAGCCTGAGCAAAACAACGCGGTTCTTGATGGGTGTCATGGGTTGCGAACAATGGATATTGCTGGAGGACTCCCAGGCGCTTGAGTACTTACTCTGTTCTGCTCGACAGCGGTCGCGTGCATCTGCCCGTGATGATAGGCGCACCACGACGACTGTTTCTTGCCTGGTTTTTGATATACAGGCTCGCCGCACATATACGCCGCTCTGGGATCTCCATCTTTGAAGCCGACAATAGCCCGGCATTGGCCTTCAATGTGGTCGATTAACAGGACCTTCTTGACGCCGTCGGGCTCTTTCAACTTGCTGCTCCACAGTGCCAACTCACCCCTTCCGATGTCGTGCCGGTCACGCCGAGCGACGCTTGCAGCTCAAGCCGTTTGAAAACCTCCGCGATCGCGAGGTCTGTCGCACACTTGCGCGATGAGAAGGCCCTGCCAACACCGGGAAAGCGGTGTGAACAGAGCGAAATGTTGCTTCGCCGACCTGATTTCGGCACGGTGCCCCACTTGAGGAATGGTTCGGTTTCAAATTCGGGAAGCAGCGGCGCCCTGCAAAGGCTTGGGATCGGAATCGACGTCGATCTTTTCTGATATCACCGGCTCTCTGGTGACCCGGCTTAGGAACGCCGCATGGTATCGGTTCTGGAATGGCGGGCCATGCACAACGACCTGCGAGCCGTAGCGCCGCGATCATGACGCGCTGCATAGCCGTTTCGGCCGACCCGCTGTCGGGGATGAGGATCGTGACCAACCGTTGCGGCGCCGTTCTGATCAGGTGAGACATTCGCAATCCTTCACAATCCCGACGGCAGACGAAGATTCGTGCCGATCTCGGGATCGTACAACTTAACGTTACGTCCGATTCAAGCCCTTTGGCAGCCGATATGAACATGGCAAAAACTCTCAGGTTCGCCGGAAAAGCGCCGCCGAGCGACATGGGGTTGACAGCATTCTGCGCTTCGTGTGTCAGAAAGGTCGTCACCCCATTGAGACTAGATTCACAGCAGGTGAGCCCGTTGTCGGAAACGCCTGCGCTTCCGCGATTGAGGTCTCGCCGTCCTCGGAGCCGATTTCGCGCACGACGTCCGCAGTGCCGTCATTGAATAGTTCAGTCGCAGCTGTCCGCCGCTGATGCGGCAATGCTAAGTGCGAGATCCGACGATAATTGTCGATCAGGTCCGGCCTGACGCGAAGGCAGTTATGGCTCTTGCGCCGTTCGAGCAACGAGCGGTGCAAACGTGCGAGCGGCCATCATCCGACGCATGTCGCACTCGCGGACTTGGCCTAGTGCTGAGATCATCGCAGCGTCTGATAGAGGCGGTAGAGCAGCCGCGCGCGAGGCTCAATCGATGAGACGTAGAGTTGCTCATAATACGTATGCGCGCCCTTGCCGTCGACGCCAAGGCCGTCAAGCGTCGCGGTATGCGGCGCGGTGAAATTGCCGTCGGAGCCGCCGCCGCTGAAAACATCAAGCAGCTTGAAGCCGAGCTCGGCGGCAAGTTCCCTGGCGTGTTCGTAAAGCGCGGCGCCGGCGTTGCTCTTCTCGTAGGGCGGACGGCTCAATTCGCCGCGGACCTTCACTCTGACGCCCTTGGTGCGCGAGGTGATCCCGAGGATCCTAGGCACCAGCTCGTCGGCGTCGGCCATGGTCGGCACCCGCATGTCGACTTCGGCATAGGCCTCTTCGGCGATCACGTTCGGCTTGGTGCCGCCGCGGACCACGCCGACATTGACGGTGACGCCGCGCTTGAGATCGTTCATCGCCTCCAGCGTCTGGATCACATTTGCGAGTTCGCGGATCGCGCTGCAGCCGTCCCCGGGGCGCGTCCCGGCATGCGCCGGCGCGCCCCTGACGAAGACGTCGAAGCGCGCAACGCCCTTGCGTCCGGTGACGATCTTGCCGCCGTCGCGCGCGGGCTCGGTCACGAGCACATATTTGGCCTTGCGACCCTCGTCCTCGATCAACGCCCGCGACGTCGGACTGCCGATCTCTTCGTCCGATACGTAGAGCTGGGTGATACCGAGTGGCGGGCGGACATCATCGTCGCAAATCTGCCGGAACGCGTGATAGGCGAGGTAGGCGCCGCCCTTCATGTCGTAAATACCAGGGCCGAATGCCCTGTCGCCCTCGATCTTGAACGGCAAGCGCTCGATGAACCCCATCGGATGAACTGTATCGAGATGGCTCAGCACCAGAATGCCCGGTACGCCCTGCCCCCAGGACGAGCGCGCGACCAAATGATCGCCGCAGCCGTCACAGCCCGCAACGCGCTCGATGGTGACCGACAGGTCACGATAGCCCGCCGCGACGAGGTCAGCCAGTTTGTTGACCTGATCCGGCCGCTCCGTTGGAGACTCGATCTCGACCCAGCGGCGGATGCCGTCGAGGATCCTAGCTGTTCCAAACGGATTGCTGGACATGGTGTCTCTGTGAATTTGAGGGCGTGCTCGCACAAGTTCATGATAAGGTTCACACAATCGCATCTTGATCGAGCGCGAGGATCTTCAGATTCGCCAACTGTTGCGAGCCAGGTGTGCTTCTGAAGCTCGGCCTTGCCGCGGCAAGGAAGCTACGCGTCTGCCGATCGTAGAGGAGCTACCAAGGCTGGTAGGTATCGACGCAATTGCTCAAGCTCAAGGGTCTGTCCTGGTTGGTGGCCGTTCTGGTGAGTTGTAGCCGTTCCGATCGGAACTCCTTCGACATCGTTGCAAATTGCATTCCCATGGCATCAATCCGGCCGCCTCACGGGCGCTTGCTGCTCCGTTCTCGTAGGCTGCTACTCGGGCCTCACGGTCCTTCGGGGCGACCAAGCAGAGGAGGTGCCCACTCAACACAGAGCTCACCGTATTGTCCTGTTCTCTCTCCTGACGGCGATTTTCGTAAATCGCACTTAGTCAAGCGGCAGGGTTCGAAGTGCGCCCCGAAAGTTGATCAATGGATTGCCCTGGCCAGCCCGGGTCGCGACAATTCGTCCGGTAAAGATGGTATGTGTGCCAACGACCTTGTGGTCGTACAGAACGCATTCGAGCGAACAAAACGCATTCGGCAATAGCGGTACATTGAGGACGCCTTGACTCCAGGGCGCGGTATCGAAGCGGTGAACACCTCTCGCGCCCTCCTGCCCGCCAAAACGCAGCGCAAGGTCCTCCTGGTCTCCGCGGAGAAGGCTTACTCCAAAACTGCGGCTGGCCAGTATCCCATCATGGGTCTCGGTGCTGGCATTGATGCTAACGAGCAGGCACGGCGGCTCCATGGAGATCGACGTCACAGAACTTACCGTCAGTCCACGTCGTTCGTCGGCGGCTCCGGTCGCCACAATGGCGACACCGCTCGCCAGATGTCGCATGGCCTGACGGAACTCCGCCGATTGGATAGACGGAATATCCCGAATTGCAGGAACGAATTTTTGGCTCATGATGCGTCTCTGGAGTTGCACTTCATTTCTGGTGTCTCCGGTACGCAGAGATGACCTTGATACCCGACTAGCGAGCGCAGATTGGTACCGGGTACCGCATCGATCTCCTCCAGATCAGCTACAGTGATGACCTGACGGACGTGCAATATCTCGCCGCGTCGCGCCGGATCGGCGGTCGCAGCAGCAGAAGTGCGAGTTGTCCACCACCTGTTTCAAGAACCCTCCTCAAGAAACCTGCTCGCCCTGAGCTGCCCGGGCGAGGGGCGGCCAGTGTTCATGGATTTGTGGCGCGATCGGAGCAGCTGTGCTGGAACCCTCCCACGCGCCCGTGCGCACGAGACGATGCCGAGCCCGCTACCGGCGGGCGCCGACCTGATTTATCCGCACGTAACAGCATCGGCGCGCCTAATTTACTCTTGAGAGAACACGCCTTTTCGCATCGAGAAGATGCCCATCGAGCGTCGCGTGCAGCGCACCCCGCAGCTCCGGCGGGATCGAGCTATCTGTATCGATCAATTCCCGAAACTTTCGAATGATGTGTTCTATCATGGCAATAGATCCGAGTGCGTCCATAGTCTGCGAGGACATCATCGATTATCTCCTTTGGAGCGCGGCGCGCACTTCGTCGCGGGCCCTGACCTCAACGGCGTGCCGCAACAGGCGCTCGCCAACCAAGAGCGTTGGCTCTCGCACCGCGTGCTTGACGCGAACTGCGTTGGTCCGCGCCGCGGGCGGGTGGCGCACGACCCTCGAAATCTCGCGGAAACAACAAGCGTCGCGAACGCAATCTCGTCGCGCTTGCGAGCGTTGGTCTTGGTCAGAATATTGAGACATCGGCGAACCCGGCTGTCATGCGTTGGAAACCGCAATCAGGCACTTCAGTCGAGCGGCTGCGGCGCCGCGATCAAGCGATTCTTGCCCAATTGCGACGCCTTCCTGAAGTGTCGAGGCCCGGCCGGCTACGATCAATGCCGCCGCCGCGTTCAAAAGCGCGGCGTCACGATATCGACTTGGTGCGCCATCGAGTACGCTTTGCAGCGCGACGGCATCGATATCGGCATTGCCGCTCTCCAGCGCGTCGTTGCGGCAGCGCGGGAGCCCGGCGTCTTCCGGCATCACTTCGAAGGTGCGGACTATACCTGCCTCAAGCGCGGCAACAAAGGTCGGGCCGGTGAGGGTTATCTCGGCGAGCCCGTCCGAGCCATGAACCACCCATACCGATTCGGCACCAAGGTTCTTCACCACCTGCGCCAGTGGCTGGACCCATTCGCGAGAGAACACCCCGATGATCTGCCGCTTGACCCTGGCCGGATTGGACAGAAGTCCGATTAGATTGAAAATCGTGTGGGTCCCAAGTGCGGTCCGAATCTGACCAATGCGCTGCATCGCCGGATAATGGGCCGACCCAAACAAGAAGCCGATGCCGGCTTTGGCCACACAACGAGCAACAGCGTCGGGCTTGAGATCGATCTTCACGCCAAGGCGCGCCAACACGTCTGCAGCGCCCGAAGCTGACGATGCAGCGCGGTCGGCATGCTTGGCGACAGGAACGCCGACCCCGGCGACGATAAAGGACGCGCATGTCGACACGTTGACCGAACACAAGGGCGCGTCGCTGGTGCTAGCGATATCGATGGCGTCGCATGCCGGCTCAAGCCGTGGCATTTTATTCCGCATCGCGGAGGCTGCGCCGGTGACTTCTTCAACCGTTTCGCCGCGGACCCGCATTCCCATCAACAAGCCACCGATCTGCGAGGGGGTCGCGTGGCCCGACATCATGGTGTCGAAGGCTAACGCAGTTTCCTCACGTGTCAGAGTGGCGCCCGTGGCTACTTTTCCAATGATCGATTTGAGCGCTTCCATCGAACTGTGCACGGTCTCTCTGTCCAAACCTGAGGCTCTTCCGTTCAACGGAGCTTTCGTTGAAGAAAGGTGGCGATGCAGCTGGCCGCCCCATCCGCGCGAGGCAGATGCCTCATTGACGCTTGCGTGTCGGTCGGTGTGAGCGCGGGCCTCACTCGGTGAGGCTACAACCTGACGCTACGTCAGGGTCAAGCTCTCCATTTCGTGGAGCGGTCAAGAGAAGATCGTCGGCCGACGAGGACGGTGTCGGCGCGTGGACGCCAGCACGGATGGGACTGTCTCACGCCGCCGCTTGCCGCGTCCGCCTCGATCGCAGCGTTTATGCCGATTCACCGTATCCTTCGAAGCCTTTCGGCTCGCGGGCGCCGCCGTCGTGGAGCTTTGAAGCAGGCCTCCTCGACCTGCTTCTGGAGTATCGATGCCGGTTAGATCGAAGCGGAACCTCATGCCCTGCCGGAACGTGAATGGAGATGTGCAGACCTCCACGAACAACGGGCTGCCTGTTCTCTCATTGATACCACCGAGAACTCCCTCTCGTTGCAGCGGCAGGCGAGCGCTCGCTTAAACGAGGGAGGGCCACGGCCCAATTTGGTGTCTTGACGATGCAGATGACGATCGCGACACCGCCATCGATACTGCGGGGCGACCACCTTCGAGGCTCGCGGGATCCGTTATCATCATAACTCGACCTCTCAGCTAGCGGAACGAGGTATGTCTTGAACCATGCATCGTGTTCTGCCCCGCTTCACAGCCGGAACACGCCGTACTGTGGTGCGTCGATCGGCGCATTGAGCGAAGCGCTCAATGCGATTGCCAGGGCGGTTCTGGTGTCGATCGGATCAAGAATGCCGTCGTCCCAGATTTCGGAGGTCGCATAATAGGCGCTCGACCGCTCGCGATACTCTTCAAGGATGGGCTCTCGAATGGCTGCCAATTCCTGTTCCGAGAGGCGTCCGCCCGCGCGGGCCAATTGTCTCGCCTTGACGTGGGTGAGAACACCGGCAGCCTGCTCGGCACCCATCGCAGACATCTGAGAATTCGGCCAGCTGAACACAAACCGGGGATCAAACGCGCGTCCCGACATAGCGTAAGTGCCTGCGCCGTGCGAGCTGTTACAAACAATCGTAAACTTCGGCACGGACGCTCCGGACACGGCCATGATCAGCTTGGCGCCGTCCTTGGTGATCCCACGCCGCTCATATTCGCGGCCAACCATGAAGCCCGTGATGTTCTGCAGGAAGAGCAGGGGCGTTCGGTTCTTGTCGCACAATTGGATGAAATGAGTGCCCTTTAGCGCACTGTCGCCGAACAGCACGCCATTATTGGCAAGGATCCCGATTTGATATCCATGAAGCCGCGCAAAGCCGCACACGAGTGATGTCCCATAGCGCGGCTGGTATTCATGAAATCGGCTGGCATCGACCAGACGAGCGATGACCTCTCGCATGTCGAACTGCGCTCGCGTGTCCATTGGAATGATACCGTAGAGTTCCGTCGCACCATAGGCCGGCGGCTCAGGGGCGACTCGATCGATCCTGGTCTTCGCCGGCTGGTGGAAGCGCGCGACGACGTCGCGGGCAA
Source organism: Bradyrhizobium sp. B120 (assembly GCF_049075665.1). NCBI lineage: Bacteria > Pseudomonadati > Pseudomonadota > Alphaproteobacteria > Hyphomicrobiales > Nitrobacteraceae > Bradyrhizobium > Bradyrhizobium sp. B120. The sequence goes on from NZ_CP185242.1 coordinate 2,244,511, forward strand.
TCGCAATCGCATGAATCTCGGAGCTTGCGAAGTAATCACTGCTGCCGGACACGCTGGTATGCATGAGGGCACCCCCAAGCTCTTCGGCGGATACTTGTTCCCCGGTGGCAGCCTTCACGACCGGGGGGCCACCGAGGAAAATCGCCCCTGCACCTTCGACCATAATGTTGTATTCACTAAGCGCTGGGACGTAGGCCCCTGCCGCGGTGCATTGGCCCATCACGATGGCGACCTGCGGCACTCCCATCTTCGAGAGAATGGATTGATTGCGGAGAATTCGACCGGCATGGTAGCGATCAGCAAAGAACTCCGCCTGCAAAGGTAGGAACCCGCCCGCGCAGTCGCACAGATGAACCACTGGCAGACGGTTTTCGATAGCGATATCTAAGGCCCGCACGATCTTCTTGACCGAGAGCGGATACCATGCGCCGCTCTTCACGCTGGCATCGTCGGCGTGAACAATCACCTCCCGACCCGCCACAATGCCGATGCCGACGACCTGCGCAGCGCCTGGCACCTCGCCATCGTATGCCTTGTTAGCGGCCAGCGTGGAAAGCTCCAGGAATGGGGTTTCCGGATCGAGCAAGGCCGCGAGGCGCTCGCGAACAAACAGTTTATTTTGCCGACGCAGCCGCTCGAGGTCCCGCTCGGGTCGGTCGAAGCGGGCAACGCGCTGGCGTTCCTTCAACTCGGCCGCAAGTTGTCTGTTGTGGAGGTCGTTGCGACGAAACTCCGGTGAGTTCACGTCCGCCACGGAACCGATCCGCTGCATTTCAGCGCCCTTCCGTGGAGAGCGTGACCAGCACAGCGTCGCGCTCGAAGCTCTCGCCTTCCTTGACGTGAATTCGATCGACGATGCCATCCTGTGGTGAGCGTATGATCGTTTCCAGCTTCATGCTTTCAATCATCATCAGCGCCATTCCCGCCGAGACTGCCTGACCAGGAGAAACGGTGGTCGCAACAACCACACCAGGCATCGGCGCCCGGGCAACCCGCGGACGTGCCTCGTCATTCCCGGAAACGAGCGTTCGCAATGGGTCATTGTGGCGCAATACGCGCGTTCTGCCGCGTATGTGTAGGTAAATCAGCTCGCCCTCGATGGCGAACCGAACCGGTTCGCTCTCGCCCGCAATGGTCAGCATGCCGCTACTGTCGCTGTGACGGGTGAACGCGACGGGGGCGATCACTTGATCACACAGATGGAGACGGTAGCCCTGCTGGCTGGCTGAAAGCCACAATCTGTGATCTACGCCGTCGACCTCGAATGAGTGATACACGTCAATTCCTCCAGCTGCCGAGTGCCGCGTGAAGCGCGGGCACGGCATCGGCCGACTCGCGGACCGGCCCGGTCAGGAGAGCAGCGCATGCCAGGAACGCAGGCATTCCGGCAGCAAAGTTGCCCGCTGCGAGATGCGGGTTCTCTTCGAGGTATCCCGTATGGAACTGACCGTCGAGAAATGCTTCGTCGGAAAGGATCCGGGCGAGTAAGCTTGCGTTGGTCTCGCACCCAAGGAGAACCAGCTCCCGAACCGCGCGATGGGCTTTCAGAGCAGCCTCTATGCGGCTTGGTGAATGCACGATGATCTTGGCGAGCATGGGATCGAACGCCGGCGTTATGGTCTGGCCTTGCGTGATGCCGCTGTCGATCCGTACGTTATCCGGATACTCGAGAAGAAGTACTTTCCCAGTGGTCGGGACGTAGTCGCGTTCCGGAGCTTCCGCGTACAATCTGAGCTCGATTGCATGCCCATTTGAAACAATGTCGGACTGCGAAAGTGCAAGTTCGCGACCTGCTGCCGCATAGACCTGTTCGGCGATCAGATCGACGCCGGTTATCATCTCAGTCACCGGATGCTCGACCTGAAGGCGTGTATTCATTTCGAGAAAGTAGAACTCTCTTCCGCTGAAAATGAACTCGACCGTTCCTGCATTTTGATAGCCCGCTGCGCGGGCGATGCCGACCGCGGTCTCGCAAATTCGTGTCCGCAATTCTGGTGATAGCGAAGGCGAGGGCGTTTCCTCGATGATCTTCTGGAAACGACGCTGGACCGAACACTCGCGCTCGAAGAGATGGACCAGGTTACCGAAGGAGTCACCGAGCACCTGTACTTCAATGTGTCGCGGGCTTTCGACATATCGTTCGACATAAAGTCGGCCGTCTCCAAAGTAGCGGCGCGCCTCACTGCGCGCCCGCTCAATGGCGACCTCCAATACGTCGAGTTCGCGTACAATTCGCATGCCCTTGCCGCCGCCACCCCCTGATGGCTTCACGAGCAAAGGAACTCCAATAGCCCGCGCTCTCGAAACGAATGTCGCCGGATCATCTTCTTCGATAGCGCAGGGCGCGACTGGAAAGCCATTGCTCTGAACGAAATTGCGGGCGCGGATCTTGTCGCCCATGAGTTCGATGATTTCTGGAGCGGGTCCGATGAACGCAATACCGGCCTTTATCACTTTCCTGGCGAATTCCGCATTCTCAGCAAGCAATCCATAACCCGGATGTAGCGCGCCGGCGCTCGCTCCGTGGGCGACAGCGATGATCTGCGCGATGTCCATATAGCTCGCGATCGGCGTGCGGCCGGTGATCGGAATCGCCAGGTCGGCCATGGAGACGGCCGGAGTCTGCGCGTCAACCTCGTGGTAGACAATTGCGGAACGAAGTCCAAGCTTGCGTAACGTTCGGATGATTCGTGCGGCTATCTCACCCCTATTGGCGATCAGAACCGTATCGAAGGGTAATTTGTGCATTTGCCTACCCGGACAAGCGCGCTGGAACCAGAGCGTCGTCAGTTGTGAGCGTCCGAGCTCGTTAATCTGTCCTCGCGTGACCGTCCCTCAGGTCGGGCTGGGGCACTTCCGAGCGTGAGCGAAGCGAACAGGCCTGCCTGGTCCGCGATCCTTCACTTCGAGTCGTTGTTTCTCTTACCAGTATCTCGAACGGAGATGACGTGGCGACATTGCTGACTGAGGCTCGTTTGCTGGGATCTGAGACAAGCAAGGATAGCGGCGCGATCTGGTATGTGGGTGGCACACAGGCGGAACACGTCCTCCATGCAAGCCTCTTTCTCCTCTGCGGTCGGCGCTTGATCGCGCGCGCTAATCCGCTCGGGGATCACAGCTGTCATTGCGATAGCAAGAGCGATGGCGCAGTGGCGGGCTTTGAGGAGCGAAGGCAAATGGATTCGTTGGTTTTGAATCATGATGTCTCTTCAAGTCGGTGGGTTTGCGGTATCGGTCTTCCCGAGCCAAACGCAACATGACCTGTCAAACGGGATACAGGCCGGAACTGCTTCAGAACGGTGCCTGCGAGTCCGCTCTTTCGCTTCTGCGGACCTAGCCACGGCGCTCGTCCTCTGTCGGCACGACGCAATCAGCATCGGTCGTAGTCGGGGCCGAGCCCCAGGCGGACGGAAGGCGTTCGCGGCTGAGCTGGCTGAGCAAGTGATCATTTTTGGGCTTCCGGTGATTGTGTGGTCGGGTCTGCCATGCCTAGATGTCGCGAGGCATTGCGTGGGCGTGGCGTGCTTTAAGGTGCCGGGCTCGGCCGACTAACTTGCCAGCCCCCTGATGACGCCATAGCCGGCGCGACGCAGGATCAAGACTTACGGCCCGGGCCAAGGTGTCGCGTGGCAGAGTGATGAGGCAGAAGCGAGGTGCGCTTAAGCCATTGCGAATGATACGCTCGATGGTGGGGAGCGAACCATGGTCGCGCGCGCCTACGTCATGTGTGGTGTAGTCTTGCAACCTGTATTCCACTCGATGTGAAGACGACGGGCGGGATTTCTGAGATGGACCCTTTGCCGAGCGCCCGTTCTCATGCGGATAGTGCGACGGGAGAGCGTCCCGTGCAGATCTCGAAACGCGTAAGTTCGTCCAGCCGACCGGCCTCCGATGAGATGCGGATAACAATGCATTCGGAGGATCCTAGAGTCGTGATTGAGTCTTGCGGAACGAGCCTGGATGCGTGAGACACTCGCAATTCTCGGTACCTGTCGGGAAGCGTCTAGATTGTCGGAGGTGGTCCCCACTTGTGTAGGATCGTACAATCTAACGCCACGTGCGATTCAAGCCTTTTCGTGCGTCCAATCGCCTGAAGGTGTCTGAGGTGTGCGCTATTTCGGATAAGTTTCGGCTGCAAGGTCGCACATCGTGTGTTCTGAACGGCGACGGCTGTGCATGGCGCGGGGCAGCGCAAGCAACGGTCAGCGCCTGCTTTTGGTGTGACGATCGCATTAGGTAACGGAGACCTCCAGCGTTGCTGCTACGTAATTGTACGTAGCGCCGGTGTCGCATTTCTTTGATCTGCGAATTGCATGCTCAGGGCATGAATCCGAAAAGTAAACTCTGCGAGCCCGACCACTGGCGAGGCCGTGCGGAAGCAACGCGAAAGAAAGCAGAAGCGCTCGCTTACGGCAAACCCAGAGATCGGCTTCTTAAGATTGCCATGGAATACGACAAGCTGGCGCGTCGTGCCCAAGAGTGGCAGACGCGCAGAAACTCGGACGATACATGGCCTGCTCAGGACTCGTAGGCCGTCGCTGCGCCTCGATCAAGCGCCCGCGGATAGACCGCTACGCAGCTGTTTCGGTGAAGAAAAATGTTCCCCGTGGCTCGGTGCAGGCAAGTCAGCGGCCGCTTGCATGCGACGTTGAGGCGACGCCGTATGGCGAGCCGACCGACGGTTCCTGGGTCGCGCTAAATGGCTTCCAATCGAATCGCAACCGGCATGGAATGCCTGGGTGCTTCTCTAGAGTCAGCCAGTGAGGTCGTGTCCAGGTCGCATTCACTCGGTGTGTGGAATGCGTCGATCGAGCTTTACCCGGACTGATGCCGCCGATCCGCTCATCTTGCTATTGTCGGGGGAGGCTGGGCGTGGTGTCCGGCTCCATTGCAAATGAGCGGATACGGCGGCGTGCTCCTGTTGCGATGTCTGATCGCGACACGTACGTCGTTTGGCGACGAGTTGGAAGCCGGCCGCCCCCGCCCGGCGGCCGCACTTCAGGCCTATTCTTTTGGTCAGCTTCTCGAAAGCTGATCCTCCTTTATGTCATCTTGCGCGCGCCACTGAGACAACAGACGTCGACCTAACTATTGTTCCGAGGAGGCGCGCTCGTGGAAAGCGCCAATCGGCGGCGGTCTGCGACGGCTCATCACATCTTTTGTGTGGTGATTGTCGATATAATCATCCCGTTGGGGTTCCTGTAACGATTGTCCAGGCTTTCGAATAGTCCATTCACCTGGTCTGATCGAACGGTAAACTCTCCATAGTTTGGATCGAACAGCGTGGTCCTTCCCTCCGACGCCGACGTCGCAATTGTGTGCCGGCCACCCTCGGCGAAACGTAAGCTCAGCAAATGCGTCGATCCGTCGCGGGTGATTTTGTCCAGCATGCGCGCGCGGTTCTCAGGTTCATCGAAACTGTATACTTTCTCTCTTCCGGATGGTTGCAGGCCCATTTCCGTCAGCACGGTGTTTTTTGCCTGCATGTTGGCCTGAGAACGTTCTACCCCGTCGCGTCGCAATCCAGCTCTAAGGTCCTCATACTGCTCTTGCCGCTCAGCCGCAGCGCGGTGCCCTTGCGATCCGGGTACTAACGCATTCATTCGGGATGTCGGGCTGTTGTGGAGATTGCTGAGCCATTCTCCAGCCAGCCCAACGCAGATGCCGTTTACATTCGCGTCGGCCAATCCGGCCGTCCTGTAGTCGAATAGGGAGGTGCTCGGCCTCGCCGCAGAGGATGCACCGGGGTTGTCTGGATCCGAGGCGCGTGGCGTGCTAACGCAGCACCCCATTTGGTCGGGCACTCCAGGCGACGGGCTCCTCAGCAGCGCGAGATCCGCAAGCGTTCTCGTAAAGCTGTCGCTGTCGCCTAACTGGCTCAGTGCGTCACTTTGGATAGCGCGTGTGGATGAGTCACTGATTCGATTATCCATGGCGATTCCTGTTTCCCTCGGCGTAAGTCTTTTCGCAGTGAGTTCGGGCCGCTTAGGCGCTGCTGCGGATGATACTCAGACGAGCTGACGACAAGCTGACGGGCAGCACCATTTGTCGTGAGCTTCGTTAGTTCGTCGAGGCTATTGCACCTATAAGAAGGCTGCGATGATCCAGCAAACACCGGCCCAAAGCAGCGCACTGAGCAGAAGCGCGGCCAGCGGCCACAGGTTCCCCCTCCTTTGCGCCTGCCAAGATCGGCAATCAGCGCCGCAATGCTTGATCCCGCAGTGCCTTGGTGTGCGCCAGTGCGTCATTCATCACAACCCGCGCCGGTCCACGGAAAAAGGCTAGTGTCTGGATGCTTCGTATCAGTCATAAGTTTGCAGTCTTCTTTTAGAGCTCTGGTGTCGTAGTCTTGTTTGTTGCGCGGCAATCATCCAGCTGATGATTTGGCCGCGCTCCTTAGCAGTTGCATCGGTCAGGATCAAACAATAGTCCATTGTGGATTGATGCTTGGATATAGGGCGTCATGCTGGCTCGCGTTTCTCCACCACAGCAATCAGCGTGCCATGGGCGGAGAAGCCCCGTGCCGGTCGACACGAGAAAAATACGTGTCTGTCGGTTCGACGACATGGATGGTTGTGCGTAGTCGGATTTGCGACATCGATGTCTGAAAGAACCGGAAGTAGCAGGAAGGGTGAGTGGTATGTTTGCGCCATACCGGCAACAATGCGTTAGGAGTTGCATCGTAATGACGCGGCGATAGATCCGCCAATGGTCTAGTTACATTCAATGGGGCCCTAATCACGTTCTCGGGTCGTTACCCTACAGGGACGCACTGAGATGGCAGGCGATCCGCTAGATGTTGTCTCAGCTCAATCAAGGAGGCAGTACGCCGCGCGTCCGCGGCTCTGATACGAGCCCGTTCGATTTAGCCCGCGTACAACTCATCATGGTCACATAGATGACGCATTGGCCATGTTTCAGACTCGTCGAGCAGAAGGCCGCGAATGATCAAGTACCGCATCGCGAAGCAGCATCGCACCAAGACGATATCGCCTTTGCGAAGCGTCACCCGGTGCGGGCGCAACGTGGGTTTGCAAGCCATAATGGAGTGCAGATATCGGAGGCCATCATATGGAGCATGCCAGGATGACGCTAAATCCAATTTCGATGAGTTGACTGGCCCATTCCATATGCTCAAGCACATCTCCGGGAAACCTGAATGGACAGGGGCAATGCGAACTTGGTTTGTAAGTGCGAAACTCAAGGGCAGAGTTTCCCATTGCTGACGCGCGCGCTCTTCGGCGATGTGCGGCTAGCGCTTGCTGTCATCGATGAAGCAAAATGCCCGGCGTGAGGCTCGCTCGGTGACGGATGTATCCGTCCGGCTATCATCAGCGTGGAAGTCCAATCGGCGGGTCGAGTCGCATCGAGCAGATCGTGCACGGCCCGCATTCAGGCAATCAGGGACCCGTGAGAGCGTTTCGTCGGAACCTTGAAACACGAAGCGTCGGAAAATAATAGGAGAACAAGTGATGATGGACATCTGCGGTTTTCTCAGCAGATGGTTCGCTGAAGAGTGGTATGGGAACGCTGCGCTGAGGACCGAGCTGACGCCGGTTAACGAGTGGCGAGACAACGTCATCTACGTCGACTTCAAAGCGGTCCGCGAGGCAAAGGAGGGGGCGTGCGAGCGCATATCATAGAAAAGCTGGAGGCCGGCCGCGTACAATACGGCCAGTTCGCCAGCATTCCGGGATCAGGCCCTTGCGGCCTGTTCTTTGTCCAGGGACCTTGCGGGTGTAAGCTGAAGATCAGTGGATTAGTCCGTCCTGGCTGGGAGCATGTAGCTGTCTCGACGCCGCGGCGTTGTCCGAACTGGGAAGAAATGTGCTTTGTCAAAAACCTGTTCTGGGATGAGGAGGATTGTGTAATGCAACTGCATCCGCCACATTCGCAGTATGTTAACAACAGCCGGTATTGCCTGCACCTGTGGAGACCCACTTACCGGGACATTCCAATGCCCCCGCCGAGCTTTGTAGGCATCGTTGGGCTAGGACCATCCGAAGCGGCAATGTTGTTTGCACGGATGGGCGCGACAGCATGACGAGTTGGGTCAATGACATCCGCGCGGAAGATGATGCCGAGCCGGTGCAGAAACATCGGTGCGGCGCCGCCGGAAGGCAGCGCCACCAGCGGACATGTGCTTCCATCTGTTGACATCGTGCAAGGGTTCAGAAGCGGGAAATCACTGCTGCTGACCCGGAGGCGGTGACAGTGCATTGAGCCGGTTCAAGAGATGTCTCATATGCACCGGTGCGACCGATTCCAATGTGGACGGAACGATAGGATTGGAATTGGTTCTTGGCGGCGTTCAAACCAGTGTTTGCGGAACCGCGCTGAACATGGGTTTGGGCGCAACAACCACCGAGGCCGATGGCCGGCCACCCGCAACTCGCCAAATGGCCAGCGCGGGTGCGACAGCGTCTCCAAGCCTATTTGCTCGTCAGTTCGTCGTCAGCTTGCCGCAATATCATTCGCAGCAGGGCGCAAGCGGTTGGCACTCGCTTTGAGGTAACGCACGCTGAAGAGGCAGGCGCACCGCCATGGATAATCGAGCTAGTGGTCGATCCATACGCGCTAATCAAACTGACGAACGGAGTCGGTCGGCGGATAATAGCAGCCAGCGGCTGACAGCAGGCAATGCCAAGCTCGATCCCGTCCTGGAGTGCAAGCGAACCATCTCAAGATGACGACGCCTCACTCCACCAGCTTGGGGCCCGAGCCCCAGGTTGATTGACAAGCGCAAAGTCCACGACCTCGCCACGCAGACAGCCGCATGTCATCGAAGGATCGTGTCCTTGGCTGGATGCTCGTAGGCAGCTATGCCGATGAGTAGCTCGCCGAAAGCTGGATATTCGACGGCGAAGCCAGTCTCAAGGAGTGCTTCCTCGAGAGCTGCCGGTTCTCGGAAGACCTCGACTTGACGGTGCGCAATGAGGCGCATCTCGACGAAGGCTTCCGAAGCCGGTCTTCGCCGAAGTCGGCGCCTGGGTTTACGAGGAGACCGGAATCGAAATCCGGGTCGACCGGCAGGAATTCGATACCTTACCGCAACCCTCGCCGCAATCTCTCGTGCCAGGCGGCGATCAACTACAAGGCGCCGGCTTCGCCGATCCGGCTTTTGCGGCGCATCAAGCTCGGCCACGCCGCCGGCGGACACGTCGTGCCGCCCGAGACCGTAGAGATCGTTCATCCGATTCTGACGCGCCGGGAAGAGGGGAGCGAAGTGCTGGCTTACGACTACATCGAGGTCCTCGCCGAAAGATCGGGGGCGCTGGCCGAGCCTACCCGCCCGCGCGACCTCTATGATGTCGTCACCCTCTATCGAAATGCTGATGCTCACCCGAGCCGCAACAGTTTTCCGCTGTGCTGCGCGAGAAATGCCCGTTCAAAGGTATCAAGATGTCACAACTTGCCGATTTCGAGCCGCCTCGCGGCGATGTCGAAGCCGGTTGCTCCGGCATACTGAACCATCAGCGTCCGGCATTGCTGCCGATCGGCTCGTTCTGAGAGCAACGAACTTTCATCCGCCTTTACTGAGCCGCTTGTTAGGTTCGTGACCAATGTCGGAAAGTCGACGATCTGCAGGTTCAGAGGATGCGCAAAATCAGAAGTCTCAGTTTGGCGCGCCGCTTGCTTTGTTGATGGCGTCATCATCGAACGGTTCCAAGGGGGACAGATGGTTGGTCTCATTGGGCAGAGGGCAGAGATTAGCCGTGTCGCGGGCTGAGGTAGAGCTGTTCGTCAAGGATTCAGCGGAAGAGAAGCTTCTGCTCGGAAACCTCAAACAGGCTGCTGAAGGCTTTCGACGGATTGTGGAGACCGGCTTGAAATACGCGACCCGATTGCGTCCATAACTCCGTCAGCTGACTGAGCTTTGGTGTTTTCGGAGGGGAGTGCCGGGCCTCTGTTTCGGCATTTCTCTGTTCAAGGGAGCCATTGTGCAGATATGAGAAGAAGCCCACCCATCGCGCGGATAAATGCAGCGAACACGTATCCCGTCGACGTGTATTTCTCGCCCGTCAACTTGACAGCCAATGGCAGAGCACATCTAGGGCACGCTGCCGGACCGTACTTCAGAATGGATGTCCTACAGAAGCACCTGAAGAGAGCGGGGCATCATGTCCGCTCTGGGCTGACGACGGACGGTTTCGAGAACCATGTCCTGGTCCGAGCAGCTCGCGAGAAAGTTGACCCATCGGACTTGGCGCATGGCTTCCATATCAAGATTGTGGAAGATCTTGCCTCATTAGGTCTCGTTTTCGATCATTTCGATGATCCGGCGTATGGCCGGAATCTGCAGCGCTTTTCGAATGTCAGCAAGGCGCTCATGGGCGACTTACTTGCAGCCGGCTCGCTACATTTCCGCGCAGCACGCTTACCAGTGGATGATGCGGTTCCCGCGGCCATGCCACGAGAACAGCGCTTCTGCATTGGAGGCTGGTTTGGTGCGACCTGTCCGGCTTGTGAAGCGTCTGCGGGTAGCTTCTTCTGCGAACACTGTGGCCATCATTTCGAGCCCGAGGAAGCGTTGAGCCCAGTATCGAGGCGAGGGCGGATCGTCGAATGGACGGACAACATTTCCGCCTTTATTTCAATTTCGGGAAACGACCGACTCCGACGGGCGTGGGAGGACGCGGCCATCGAAGCTTGCTTCCTGGACATAGCGAAGCGGTATGTCGCACGCAAAGGACAGCAAATGCGGGTGACCGCACCGGGACTGCACGGATTGGCTTGGAATTCGCGGCATTGCAATACACAGCAGATATTGTTTAGCTACTCCTCGTTACTCTACGCTCATTCCCTTTATTGCGGGCATAAAGACACAGAGGGCTCCGGCAAGCCCAATCCTTTTTCCCGCGAGTCCGATGCGTTCCTCATTAGCGCTACAGGTATCGATAACACAATTCCGATGCTTGTCGGAGTCACGGGATGTGCGTTGGGGCAGAACTCGTTTCGCCCGTTTGATCGAATTTTCTTTAATCACTTCCTTCGGCTGAACGGATCGAAGTTCTCCACCAGTCGCGGCCACGTGATCTGGGCGGGTGAAATCGCTCGAATTCCAAATATATCTGTCGATGTTCTTCGGGTGTACCTGGCGGAGATTTGCCCGGAAGAAACCGAGACCGATTTGGTGTCAGTGCAGTTGGTCGATCGTTACAACGCAATTTTCGATAGCATATCAGCAGCCGTCGACCGTTGTACGGAGTCGATAAACCGGGTGCCGGCTCTCACCGGGTGTTACGTAGATGCTGCGATGATGATCACGCTGGACCGGCTCTATGAGAAACAATGTGCCGCCTTTTCGCTAGACCACCTGCGAGTATCCCAAGCGTCGAGGTCGGTTGTCGAATGGATCGAATATGTCGGTGCCGCGCCGGACCATCAGACAGCTTACACATGGTTGATGGGGTTCAGCATACTGGCCTGGCCGCTGATGCCAAGGATAACGCAGGCCGTATGGTACTGGCTTGGTCATAGCGGACATCCCCGTGCTGCATGGGCTTCGAGGCCTTCAACCGAGCGACGCGGAACAGTACCGAGAATCGATGGAAGCAGGTTAGCGGCCGCAGATATTGATCGATGCCTTCCCGGAAGGATTGCAGCATGACACCGGCCACGAACATCGTTCCGGTCGAAGAATTGCCCAATGCCGTCTCTTTGGAAGTCTCGATTCCCTTCATGCTTGGTAGTATCAGCTTAGCGGCATCCTATGGCTCAAGTTTCTTTCTCGTGGACGCTCTGCGGTCCATTGGACAAAGTACCACGACCGCAGGGGCCGTTATTTCGACCGGTACCATCGCGACAATACTCTGTTCGCTTGTAGCTGGCCGCATCGCCGATGCACTTGGCATGATGCAAACGATCACCCTTGCCGCGGCGATGACGGCGATAGCGATGATATGTTTCGCATCCGCATCAATTCTGACAGTCTTCGCCTACATCGGTGGGCTTCTTCTCGGCGTTGGATGGTCGGTCTTCTACATACTGGCGCCTCTTCAAGTCTTGTGTCACGTGCGAGCTGACGCCCGTATCAAGTATCTTACCTTACTTTCCGGATCTCAAATGCTGGGCATCGGGCTTGCGGCCCCCCTCGCACGCACCATTGCAGGAGTCGCAGGATCCTACATTGCAGTTTACGCTTTGTTTGCCGCAGCATGTCTCATTGGTACAGTGCTGTTGGGGTTCGCCGGTGGAGCACTGGCACAAGCTCCTCAGATCAAAATGCCGACCGTGCGACTTACCTTCGAAGGCGTGCTGGGAGCCTTTAAATCGAACACGCGCTATCCGATAATCATGATCGGCGTCGGGGCCTGCGTTTTCGCAGGTCTTTCAACGTTCCAAACGCTCTACGCTGCGTCGCGGGCGCAATCTCCCGATACATTCTTTCTGGTCTTCACGCTGACAGCCGTCTTCTTGCGGTTTGCAGTGGCGCCAGCAATTGGAAAGTTTCGCCTTGAGCGCGTGGCCGCGTTTCTCATCGTGTGCACTATCGTGGGACTGGTCATTCTTTTCGTGAATGCAGGCAGTACGGCAACCTATATCCTTGGCACAACGATATTCGCGCTGGGGTATGGTCTCAGCTATTCGACATTGAACAGTATGGTTGTTTACATTGCCGGTTTTGACGGGACGTCGTTGGCCATCGCTTCTCAGGTCTTCACGCTCGCCTACTTCATCGGCCTATTCGGATTTCCATACATCGCGGCGCAGATCGTGAAAGCCGGCGGCATCGATTATCTGCTGATGAGCACGATCATGCTTATCGGCGCCGACGGCGTGCTTCTTACAATTCAAGTGTTCTCAACCAGCGGGAAGCATTGAGTGGCTCCGTTTAGGGATGATGGGATGCTGAAGGACGGCGATAGCTATGACGTAATCGCGATCGGTGCCGGGCCCGCGAATCTAAGCCTGGCAGCGCTCGCGGCACCGATCCCGGGAATGTCTCTGCTCATCCTGGAAAGGTCGGAGACGCTTCAGTGGCATCCGGGCCTGCTCATAGAAGGCGCCGTTATGCAGACCAGCCCATTAAAGGACCTGGTCACACCGGCGGATCCGACGAGCGCATACAGCTTCCTCGCCTATTTGCATGATCAAAGACGACTTTATCAAGCCATTGTCCGTGGACTCGACCGTGTTAGCCGGAGTGAATTTGAAGATTATTTGCGATGGGCATCGAAAAAGCTGACGAACATTCGATTTGGCGAACGTGTTATTGCACTCGAACTCCGCGGCAACTCCTTTGAGGTCATAACCAGTCGACGCAGATATCAAACATCGACGGCTGTGCTTGGCGTGGGTAGAGTGCCGTCTATCCCAGATTGGGGCCGCAATGCACCGTCAAACGAGGTGTTTCACGCGAGTACCCTTCTTCTCCAGCGCCGCGAATTGTCGGGCAAGCGCGTTGTGGTCGTCGGCGGCGGACAAAGCGGGGCCGAAATATTTCTTCATCTGCTGCGTGGTGCATGCGGCGCGCTGGGGGCTCTGACGTGGGTGACGCGTCGCGCAAACATATTCGCGCTCGAAGACAGCCCTTTCGTCAATGAATGGTTCTTTCCGCAATATGGCGGTTGGTTCTTTGAGCAAAGTGACTCCACTCGAACTCAGATTCTGGAGCGACAGTCATTGGCCAGCGATGGCGTCAACAGTTCGACGCTGCGCGCTATCTACAACGGGCTGTACGATCGCGAGGTTCATAAGCGGGCTTACCCGACTCACGTAGAAATACGCGTCGACACCAGCGCTGAAGACTTGCGCGGCCTATCTCCTTTTCGCTTGGGCTTGCGACAGCGGACGACAGGCGATTGTTCAGAGCATGTCGCTGATATTGTCGTCTTAGCCACGGGTTACCGTACCGAAATCCCTTCGTTTCTGGAGCCGATCGCAAGCCGGCTCACGGTCGTGAGTGCCCCCGGTGGCTCTCAGGAGATCGTGGTCGAGCCGGACTTTTCGGCTCGTTTTGATGGCCCCGAAGGATGTCGCTTGTACGTACAGAATGGCGCGCGCTTTCAACATGGCATCGCTGATACAAATCTGAGCCTGGTTCCTTGGCGCGCTTCAACGGTCCTCAATTCTATCATCGGCCGCGTCGTTTACGATTGCCGGCCTGCAACGGGCGTCGTCAAGTGGAGTAGCTTTGGCTTTGAGGGCTCTTGTTGAAAAACTCGGCAGTATGCCGCCACCACCCTATGTTCATTCGGAGTACACTATGAAGAATGCGCAGTTGATGACCCTGGGCGACATGACGGTCTATAGCCCCGGTGTATTGGTTCAGCACGTCGAAGAAACAGCTGATCCCGAGACCGCTTGTCCGGTCGATCTCATCGAATTTCGGCTGGATCCGTTTGCGGTGTCGACGCCTCATTCCCATCCTTCCAGCGAGATCTGGCGCATCACGAGCGGCCACGGTCGGGTGATAACTGACGATGGTGAGCTGGTGGTCACGGCAGGAGACCTGGTGTTTCTGCAGCCAGATCGAACCCATCATTTGGAAAATCGTGGCAGTGACGTTTTGAGCGCCTTGTCCATCTCCTGGAGAGAAGCCCGATGACCGACGGGATTTGTGATCTTGCCGTCGTTGGCGCCGGCGTCATGGGCCTGAGTGCGGCCTTCATGGCAGCGCGCAATAGTCCGCGGGAAAGAATCGTCATCTTCGAACGAGATACCGTTGGGGCAGGTGCCAGTGGGTTTGCTCCCGGAATCCAAGTCAACATCTGTCGCAATGAAAAGGAAAGAAGCCTCGTCAATCGAGGTTCGAAATTCTGGCGAGGAATCTATCCCCGTGGGCTTTGGCGCAACGGCCGAGACTGTGATGTGTTCTGGTTGACACGCAATCCCAACGAACTGGCCCGAGTGAGTAGCGTGGGCGGTCCCACCCCATCAACTTCCTTTGCGCTGACCGAGAGGCTTTCCTCGCTGCCCCGTTTTGTGATCCCCGGCGGTATGGCTGTGGCACTGGATCGGGGTTCTTACAGTCCAGTGAATTCCATTGTTCAGGATCTGGCCCAAAGGCTCAAAGCCGTCGGCATTTCGGTATGCGAAAAGACATCTATTGAAAGGATACGGCAGGGACGAAGCAATCTTCATCTCCAAACCTCAGATGGTGGCGAAATCGCGGCGAGGCGGGCCATCCTGGCCATTGGTCCGTGGCTACCCGATTCACCCTTGCGTGAGCTTCTCGCAGAGCAGCCGCGATTGCGAGTTAAAAAGGTGGTCGCGCTTCACTTGGCGGTGCGCCCCACCCCAACGTGTCCAATGATCGGTTTGCTCGATGACTACGCTTTCCTCATTCCCATGATCGAGGAGGGATATTGGTTGTTCAGCTTTACCTCGCAGGAATGGGATGTGAAGCCCGACCCCGATGGGCTGCATGTGAGTTCGGACGATCTCGCGCGCGCAACCGCAATCCTGGCAAAATGGTTCTCCTCGGACGTGCCCGCGGTGGCCTCAGCGCGTGTGTTCTGCGACTGCTATTCTGACGATGGTGTTCCGTTTTCCCGGCCAGCTAGCAATGTCGCCGGTCTCTACGTCATTGGCGGCGGAGCAGGTAACGGGTTTCGCTTTGGGCCGGCCTGTGCGGAAGAGGCAATACGTTCCCTGTATGCGCCGTAGTCGCCATGTCAATCACCGTGACATGAGGGGGGACCATGCCAGATACAAGGGATATCGAAGTCAGCCTCTCTCACAAATTTGCAGATACCGGTTATCGCGATAGCTCGAGATCGACCATGATTGTTGATCTCAGCGCCATTCAATCCAATTATCGGCAGTGTCAGGCGCTTGCGCCAAACAGCGCCTGCGGCGCAGTTGTCAAGGCTGATGCCTACGGTCTTGGCGCGGCGCGCATAGCGCCCTTCCTTGCTCACCTTGGCTGTACGCATTTTTTTGTAGCTGATGTGGAGGAAGGCATTGCCCTGCGCGATGTGCTGCCGCCGTCTGCGAAGATCTACATGCTCCACGGCGTTATGTCAGGTACGGAGCTGCTGGCCGAGCAGTATGATTTGTTGCCGATTCTCAACAGCCGGGAACAACTGGAGGCCTGGCTTCGGCATTGCCGACTTCGCAATCGCGCGTTGCCAGCAGGTATCCATGTCGACACCGGCCTGTCTCGACTGGGTTTTGCCATTGATGAGTTGCAGACAATCGCCGAGAATGAAAATGGGCTGTCGGAATTACCTGTAGCGCTGTTCATGAGTCAGCTCGCCTGTGCCGAGTGGCGAAACGAGATCAGTCTTCAACAGTTGAATCGGTTCCGCAAACTTACCTATTTGTTCCCGAAAGCTATTCTTTCACTGTCGAACTCGGCGGGACTATTCGCCGGATGTGAATTTCATTTTGACCTCATAAGGTCCGGTGGAGGGATTTTCGGCCTTTCGACGTCCGATGATCCCTGCTTCAAGCCGTCGCAAGTCGTTGGTCTGCGAACGCAAATCATTCAATGCCGTAAGGTAAAGCATGGGGAAGCGATCGGATATCACGGATCCTACCGCGCGAAGAGGCAGATGCGTGTCGCGACCGCCTCCATCGGTTACGGAGATGGGTTCCCGCGCATCCTGGGCAATCGAGGGCACGCCTTCATATGCGGTACTCGTGTGCCAATCGTCGGCTTCGTTTCGATGGATCTTATGACTATTGACGTAACTGATCTGCCCGAGAGTTGGACGGCGCCGGGTACTTTGGTCGACCTGATCTGTCCCGAGCAAACTGTGGGAGATATGGCGTCAGCCGCGAAAATGCTGAGCGATGAACTGACCACAGCGATTGGGCGGCGGTGCTGCAGACTTTATGTTTCAGCGAAATGATGGGAGGCAACGGTGAACTCCTCGGCCCACCAATCGGAGCAAGTCAATCGAGCGATCTATCTCGGTGACGCAGGCATGCGTCTCATGTGTCCGAACCACTTCACCGCCAAGGTGCGTCGGTTCCATGATTATGAGAGACGCTTCTATCGCGGTCTCCTGCGCGCCAGCCGATACGATTTGATCATTGAGGTAGGTTGTAGCGGCTATCGCCTGATCGGCGTCAAAGGCGATTACAATGATTACCTTGGCATCGATATAAACCCACCTCGTGCACGGCGGTTAAAAAACGAGCGCGGAGCGGTTATCCGCTGTGAGGCTAACAAATTCTTCAAAAGAACCCGGCTGATCAATGAGATAATGATCCGATATGACGGACGTGTGCTTTGCACATTGCCATTCAATTTTCTCGGTACGATGGATGCGCCGATGGAATTTCTCACGCTGGTCTGCCAAGCGCCCTTCGATCTCGCTTTGTCGCTCTTTTCAACGAGCGAGACGGCAACGGTTGCGCGCCTCGAATACTATGATCTTTGTGGTATCTCCGTTCAGGGTGTAGTGCGTACCGATGACTATGTCCGCTTAGACTGCTCCAACGGGTTCCAGGCGTTCGCTTTCGATCCGTTTTTCCTGGAGAGGCGCATATCGGCCTGTGGCTTCCGCTTAAGCAATGCTGAGTGCTATGATGTCTGTCACTTCCTCCATTTCAAAAGGGGTAATTCTGAATACAGTGATCAGGATAATGCCGCCCGCGCCCAGAAAGCTTGATCGGCGAGCTGCACGGCGCTTTCGGCCAGCGCGGTAGGATCGGCCGACGAAGATGCCGCACGCTCCTTCCTTCTCATTGGATTTTAAGCTGCCCGGTGTCGGCCGAAATGATTTCATCAATAGCGTAACGCATGTATTGAACCTCAAAATGGTCTCGCCCCACGCACTTACAATCGTCTTGAAGGCGATTTTCCTCCGTCCCTAGGCTCTTCCGGGGGGCTCCGGGGAAACGCGGCACAAGGCGGCGTGATTGTCCGCATCAACGGGAAGTCCCCCGCGCTCGACGGAGGAGCGGTAGGTCAAGCTAGGCCGGTCATCGAGCTGGCTCATGGCTCGCGCGGTGCGCCTCCGCCTTGAGCCCGCCCGATCGCCGATTTGTTGGCTTGGCAAGCGCTCGCTGACGACCGAGCACCATCGGCGCGCTTGCAATGCCGGCAGTGTACCGGTCCTCGCTCACCTTACTAGCTACGATGTCGGACGTACTGCACCAACTTGAGATAGTCGTTTGTGAGGACAGGTGAGCGGATGGAAGAAGCTGCGTCTTGAAGGAAGGTATTCAAAGTTCGACTAGCGCGAATGCGGCCTTCGAAAGACAGCCGTGCCGGCGCTCGAGTACGGAGAGTTGCTAGTTCGGAACTGACCAAGTCAGCCGCAGCTTTGGCACAATCTGACTCGGAGAAGCAACCAGCAGACATGACGGCTTGTGCCAGTCCTAGTGTGGTGAGCCAACCCGCGTAAATTAGCACGACACCGTCTGTCTCATCGAGCCCAGCGAGTTCCTTAATTGCGGCAGCATGGACTGGCGCCGCATCAAGAGAAAGAAAAAGATCGGCTATTTCGTCACGTGTGGCTCTAGAGAGAAGGCAGCGGCCGAGATGTGATAGGAGCGTCTCGGTTGGACCTTCGAAGATGCGGAGAATGCGAACGTCTCGATAGATTTTAGCTACAGGCGTTCCCTCATCGTAACCACGGCCGCCTAACAGCTGGACGCATTGATCAGCGACGAGGCCGCTCCACTCCGACGACAAAACCTTCGTTGCCGACGCAAGGTGGACGTTGGGGCCGCCCTGCGCTGAGACAAGTCGGCAGGACGCCGCCAGCATTGCCTTCACTACTTCCCGCCGGAGTACCATCTGCCCAAATAACTGCTCGATATAGCTGTTCTCAATCATGCGCAGCTTACCTAGTCGACGATGGCTTGCATATGAGGCTGCGACCTGGATAGCGCGCTCAAGGGCTCCAAGACCCATAGCAGCCACACCGATACGCCCGCGATTCATGCTGGATGCCGCTGCCCCCCAGCCGTCTTGATCGCGAGAGAGCACGTAAGCGCGCGGCACCTCGACATTCTGGAACTCCAGGGTATTTTGAATGATGCCACGCAGACCGAGTGTGCGATGCTCGTGCGTGACCTTTAGGCCCGGAGCCTGCCTATCAACGAGCACACCGACAAGCCGACCTTTCGCATGTCCGGGACCAGAGGCTCGCGCAAAGCAAACGATCCAGCGGGCCCAGTCAGCGAGGCCAATCCAAATCTTGCGGCCAGAGATGCGAACTCTGTCTTCGTCTATGAAAGCCGAAGCCTCTATGTGCCGCGGGGCAGAGCCAGCTCCAGGCTCCGTCAAGGCGAAAGCGCAAAGGTCGCCGCGTGTGGCACCCCACATGACATGCCTCTGTTCAGGGATGTGCGGTGCCGCTTCGATGCAGGGCAAGGCCAGGAAGTTATGGATAACGAGGGTAGAGGCAGCCGAGATATCGAAGGATGCAGTGGCGGAGATGAGGTCGATTGCCTCTTGCAAGGGAAGAGCTAATCCGCCGTGGTCTACGGGTGCAGTGAGCCCGAAGAGTCCATGCCTTGCCAATATGCTGTGTAGGGTCGGAGGGAATGCTCGACGGTCATCTGCATCTGCGAAATTCAGCTGACTGAGGTCATCGATTAAACTGGGATATAGGCTAGGTGCACCGCCTTCAGCTGTGCGTTCCTGCGCCTCCTCGAACAGGGAGTTAACTGGAGTGTACATATCCATGAGACCATAATGATTGCGCCTGCGCTTCGTGCCAATCATTCCCGTGGTTAGCTCGAATACACATTGGTATACATGGATGTGAGCGCAGTGTAATGAGGTTGCCCCAGATCGGGATTCATCGCGAGCGCTGCGCGAGCTCACATCGAAATGCGTCTTGTCGATATGGACTCTCGGAGGAAAACTCTGGTTTAGTCGGTGACCACCATTCTCCTCAAGGGTCAGGAGTCATTGAGTTGTGAGTCTCCCAAGGAGAGCCTGGCGAGCGGTCCGTCATGCCCCCAAGGCAGAGCGAGACGATGCTCGCTTGAGAGGAGTTCACCGAAACGAAAGCACCTCCGCTTTTGCAGGCGCTTCGCGGCCTAGCTACGGAGCAAAATAGATGAGGTGCCCGTGCGCAATGTCGAGGGATAAAGTGGGCTGCTCAATAGCGCCCTGCAAAGCGGCGTCTGACTATGAGCCTCATACGCTTTCGGGTGCCGAAGCCCCCGGCTCGCAACTTCTTGCGGTCGTTCGGTTTCGTCTGCCTCCAGCCGCACTAGCCGGTGGCGGGGAAATGCCGATGATTTGCTGGATCCGAGCCGAAAGCTTGCCCTTTTGCGGCGAGACTGGATGGGCCGCCCCGCCAGGAAATCAACGTGTACGGCGACCACCCGGGGCGGACCTGCAGCCTGCAGATCGACCTCCGAGGTCGCCAAGTCTCGATTCCGCATCCGGCCAATCTCGTCAGCCTGCCAATCGTTGCAAACCCGCCCGAATTCCAAAGACCCTGGCATTGCTGCCAGGGTCGTGCATGTCATCGATGCATCGAGAGGCTGGACTTAGAAGTCCATGCCGCCCATGCCTCCGCCCGGAGGCATTGCGGGGCCGCCGGCGTTCTTCTTCGGCAGCTCGGCAACCATCGCTTCGGTGGTGATCAGCAGTGCCGCTACCGAGGAGGCGTTCTGGACCGCGATACGCACGACCTTGGCTGGATCGATGATGCCCTTGGAGACAAGGTTGCTGTACTCGCCAGTCTGCGCATCGAAGCCGTAAGCGTACTGATCCTGCTCCAGCACTTTGCCGACCACGACCGAACCGTCTTCACCGGCGTTGATCGCGATCTGGCGGGCCGGCCAGGACAGAGCCTTGCGCACGATCTCGACGCCGGTCTTCTGGTCGTCGTTCTTGGTGCGCAGGCCCTTGAGCTGCTCGGACGCACGGAGCAGGGCGACGCCGCCACCCGGCAGGATGCCTTCCTCGACGGCCGCGCGGGTCGCATGCATCGCGTCATCAACGCGATCCTTGCGCTCCTTCACCTCGACCTCGGTCGCGCCGCCGACGCGGATCACCGCGACGCCGCCTGAGAGCTTGGCGAGACGCTCCTGCAGCTTCTCGCGGTCGTAGTCCGAGGTGGTCTCCTCGATCTGCGCCTTGATCTGGGCAACGCGAGCGTCGATGTCGGCCTTCTTGCCGGCGCCGTTGACGATCGTGGTGTTCTCCTTGTCGATCATCACCTTCTTGGCGCGACCGAGCATCTGCAGCGTGACGTTCTCGAGCTTGATGCCGAGATCTTCCGAGATGGCCTGACCGCCGGTCAGGATCGCGATGTCCTGCAGCATGGCCTTGCGGCGATCGCCGAAGCCCGGAGCCTTGACGGCCGCGACCTTCAGGCCGCCACGCAGGCGGTTGACGACGAGGGTGGCGAGCGCTTCGCCTTCGACGTCTTCAGCGACGATGACCAGCGGCTTGCCGGCCTGCACCACGGCCTCGAGCAGCGGCAGCAACTCGTTCAGCGAGGAGAGCTTCTTCTCGTTGATGAGGATGTAGGCGTCGTCCATCTCAACGCGCATCTTGTCGGCGTTGGTGACGAAGTAGGGCGAGATGTAGCCGCGATCGAACTGCATGCCCTCGACGACGTCGAGCTCGGTCTCGAGCGACTTGGCTTCCTCGACCGTGATTACGCCCTCGTTGCCGACCTTCTTCATGGCGTCGGCGAGGAACTTGCCGATCTCGGCATCGCCGTTGGCCGAAATGGTGCCGACCTGGGCGATCTCCTCGTTCGAGGTGACCTTCTTCGAGTTCTTCTGGAGGTCCGCAACGACGGCTTCGACCGCGAGGTCGATACCGCGCTTCAGGTCCATCGGGTTCATGCCGGCGGCAACCGACTTGGCGCCTTCGCGCACGATCGCAGCCGCGAGCACGGTCGCGGTGGTGGTGCCATCGCCCGCGGCGTCCGCCGCCTTGGCAGCGACTTCGCGTACCATCTGCGCGCCCATGTTCTCAAACTTCTCCTCCAGTTCGACCTCCTTGGCGACAGCGACGCCGTCCTTGGTGATGCGGGGAGCGCCGAACGACTTCTCGAGCACCACGTTGCGGCCCTTCGGACCCAGCGTGACCTGCACGGCGTTGGCGAGAATGTCGACACCGCGCAGCATGCGGTCGCGCGCGTCTACGCCGAATTTGACTTCTTTGGCTGACATAAGGAATTCCCTCAATTCTTATTCTCTCATCCTTCAGCGCGCCCGGCAGGCGCTCGTCAGGGGGTGAGCTGGATTAGGCGGCTTTCTTCTTTGAAAACACGTCGGTGAGAACGCCCATGATGTCGCTCTCCTTCATGATCAACAGCTCCTGGCCGTCGATCTTGACCTCGGTGCCCGACCATTTGCCGAACAGCACGCGGTCGCCGACCTGGACATCGATCGGAATCAGCTTGCCGGTCTCATCGCGGTCACCCGGGCCAACGGCGATGACTTCACCCTGCGAGGGCTTTTCCTTGGCGGTGTCGGGAATGATGATGCCGCCAGCGCTCTTCTCTTCGGCGTCGATGCGCTTGACCACGACGCGGTCGTGAAGCGGACGGAAATTCATACAGGCCTCCTGAGCATTTGAACGAGTTGATGATGGGCAGATTGTGAACAGCCCAGTTATAGCAAGAGACAGGCCAAAAAAGAGCGGGGCGATCCGTACCTGCAGTTCTGCTGAATCACGCGCCTGGCCTCCGCATGTGTTCGTCCGGAAGCAAACTCCCTCATGTACACAGCCCGCCAAGCTGTTGCGAAAATGACATTGCGTTCCGTCAAAACACATCGAGCCCAGGGTTGCTCAACATTGCACTGGCAGCTGTTACACCTATCGAAGCGCCGCGTGTTTTGACGACAGGGCCGGGCTGCACATGATTGTTTCGTCTGATGGCAGCATTTAGCAGCTGAGGCCGGCGAAGCGTACAATGCACAAGGATCTATAAAGAGCTGCGCTCGATGAATGTGACCCTAACGCAGCACAACAAGTACGCCAACCATCCTGAAAATTCAGGCTATGTTTCCGTGTAGGAAGCTGCCTGCTCTAAGAGAGCCATAATGTGCATTGTCCCTCTCCGGGAGTGACACATCGCTCAAAAACTGACCGAATTTGCCCCGATCGTTCGTAGACCGATAGTGAGCAGGTAGGTCTCGTTCAGCACAGGCGGTGCCGAACCAACGGAGTAATTGTAGGAGCTTACGTAGTTCGCCGCCAGCACGAAGCAATCGTCGACATAGCCGCCGCCGAGAACATATTGATTGATCTTGTTGGTCTGGAGATCCCAACGCGCCGAACCCGTCACCACCCAATTCGTGGCGACCTTCAGCGAACCGGAGGTCATGATACCCTCGCGGCGGGCCAGATAACCG
Source organism: Bradyrhizobium sp. B120 (assembly GCF_049075665.1). Taxonomy (NCBI): domain Bacteria; kingdom Pseudomonadati; phylum Pseudomonadota; class Alphaproteobacteria; order Hyphomicrobiales; family Nitrobacteraceae; genus Bradyrhizobium; species Bradyrhizobium sp. B120. The sequence goes on from NZ_CP185242.1 coordinate 2,267,752, forward strand.
AGTTCCGGCTGTGCGGCATAGTCGCCATACATCACGCTTGCAGACCAGCGCTCGAAGTTTGCGCTGGCCTGGGCCTCGAACCGGTTGATGCTCCAGGTCGCCTCGTCCATCCGCGAGCGCACACTGAACGTATAGGTGCGGCTCGGCGAATAGGCGAGGCTCGCTACATAGTCGGAGTGCGGGTTCTGCAAGCCTGAACTGACGGCGGTTTTGGTGACGTCAGCGACAGCGAACGAGTTCATCCCGAACATCTGGTAGGACTGTCCGAACATCGTCTTGATGCTGCCGCCGCGGTCGAACTGCGTGGTGGCCTGCACGCCGACATTGGCGCGGCTGCCGCCCTCGACGCGGTCGTAGCCGGAGAACTTGTCGACCGCGAACAGGTTGCTGGTGTCGAATACAAAACTTTGTGCGTCCTCGTTAGGAAGCTTGCCGGCCTTGGGTTCGTCCGGCCGGATGATGACCTGCGCAATCGGCTCGATGGTCGTCGTGCCCCACGGCTGCACGTTGATGAAGGGGTAGCGGTATTCGAGGCCGACGGTCGGCATGAAGCGGACCGTCTGGGTGTCGCCGACCGGCAGGAAGTTGGAAACGTCCGGCTGATTGGAGACGTCGGCGTTGATGGCGTCGGCACGGATGCTCGCGAACGGCGTCCAGATTTGGCCGAGCGGATCGGTGTAGGACTTGCGCCACTGCGCCTCGGCCGTCAGCCGTGTGTAGGTGCCCGGCATGCCGCGCAGCAGGCACTGCGACGGCGTCCGCGCCATCGGATCGGCGGACGTGGTCAAGCACAGGCTGCTGGTATTGGCGGTCGTCGTGATCGGATCGAACACCGCAGTCTCGCGCCTCAGGTTGACGAAGTTCATCTTGTAGCTGAACTCGCCGCCCAGGATCGGGCTGTTGATCACATTGTTGTAGTCGATGACTGGCGCGACCACAGGAACCTGGTTCTGTTTGCCAGAGTAACTCTTATAATGGATCGCGCGCGCGTCGAAGAAGCCGCGGTTGCCTACCTCGGTCAGATAAAGCTGCGAGATCGCCTCGGTGGGCAGCGACAGGAACGATCCGAAGGGGTCCTTGTACTGGGCGAGCCGGTAGTCGGACATGAAATAGTAGTCGGACAGCAGCACGCCGTCCCAGCCCCACACCCATTTGTCGTTCAGCGCGAACTGACCCTTGGTCTCGATGGCGCCGCGGAACTGGCGGTCGCCGGGCTGGCCGGCGAAGGCGTCCTGATCGAGCTGGTCGATGCCGTAGAGCCGGACCTGATAGGAGCCGCTCGACAAACGCTGACGGAATTCGCTCTGGAACAGCACGCCCTGCCGCGACGTGATGCGCGGACTGAAGGTAGCGTCCATGTCAGGCGCGATCGCCCAATAATACGGGATTTCGACGCCGTAGCCGAACGCCGTGTAGCTGGTGAAGCCCGGCATCAGGAAGCCGCTCTTGCGCTTCACGGTCGGATCGGGCGTCGAGAAATAGGGCAGATACGCCATTGGAACGCCGAAGAACTCGAGCTGGGCGTTCTCGAAATAGAGCATCTTCTCGGTCTGGTTATGGATGATGCGCGCGCCCTTGACCTGCCAGAGCGGCGGCTTCTTCGGATCATCCCGACAGGGCGCGCAGGCGGTATAAACGCCGTTGTCCAGGGCCGTGTAATTGTCGCTGGACCGATCGGCGCGGGTCGCAGCCATCCGGGTCTGGTCTTCGGTATCGACGCGCAGCGAATCGACGAAACCGTCGCGGTAGTCGTCGCTGAGATCCATGATGTTGGCGTAGGTGATCTTGCCTTCCGCATCCGTCATGCGGATGTTGCCTTCGGCATGAAGACGCTTGGTCTTCTGGTCGTAGATGACCTTGTCGGCCTCGACGCTGGTGCCGTTGTAGAACATCTGCACGTTGCCGACGGCCGAGATGCGCTGGTTGTTGTAGTCGTAATCGACCTCGATCGCCTGAACGAGTATGTGGTTGTCGTCGATCACTTTTGGCCGGGTAGCTCGCGGTTGATGCTGATTGTAGATGAAACCTTGCGCCCATGCGGTCGCGGGCGCCGTAACGCCGCAAGCGGTCGCAATAACACCCGCGATGATAAGCATTAAGCCTCGGCGGCGAGCGATCGCGCATATCCACTCCACGAGCTCAGCAAGGCATACCTGCCGACCGGGAGAAGCACCGCAACAATCCCAGCTAACGAGCGCATCATACGACCCACGCGACAGCTCCATCATAGCACTAATTTGAATCAATCGGACGAAGTCCATCTGAACCGTTAAAGGGGCTGCGATCCGTCATCGACACAACGAGATGCCTCGCATCTGAAGCAATCGACGTGCCATTGCATCTTTGGTGACGTCGGCGACCCCTGGCGTCTTGCCGTAGGGTCTGCGACATTGACGTCTCAGATCGGACGCGGATCGCCGCGACAACAACATGAATCGTCAATGGTGACGATTCTCGAAGCTCCAGTCCGCGAAATCACCGCCGCCACACCGCGCTCTCCGTCGGCGTTAACGCCCGTAAGCGAGATGGACTACAACGCGCGTTGCTGTGCGAGTGATCCCCCTCGTGAAAGCAACCGGCTAAGGCAGTCGCGCCGGGTCTGCCATACCAGAAGCTCCTTCAGCACGCCGCTAGGTCGGGCCAGACGACCTTGTGCTCGTTGAGCACGTGTTCGCCCTCAGCGAACCTTCCTGAATTTCCGTCCGTCTTCTGGCCGGCTTTACTTCTATGAAAAGGCCAATTAGATGGGCGCGTTCTTAGCGGCCGAGAACGCAATCAGTGGCTTTCAACTGCAGGAGCTGCGCCTGCGACGGGATCAATGCTGCTTCACTTTGGACGCCAGAACTTGCATCACCCAACAGCAAGCATCACCCATGTCCTTGGTATTGCAGAAGCTCCCCTGGAAACGGTGGTTCCAAGGGAGGCTGAACTCAATAAAGGTCAAGGCCCTGATCCATGAGCGGCTATCATTATTGGAGCGCCTCCATCATTTTTCGCCAGCAGACAACCGCTCATAATACCATTCGTAGCCTCGGCGGCCCAGTCATCCGCAATGGATCGTTCGACGTTTACGCGAGGAAGTCCTGTGCCCGGATCGGCAGCCTCTTGGACGAAAGCGTCAGCCAACGAATTCCGGAATCCGTAGATTGTTTCCGTGTCGGAGGGCGAGATCGCGCACGCCGCAGCTTTATTGTCTGCGTCCATATACACCTGAGGTCCAAAGGCATTGCGGCTGGCATTAAAGGCCATGATCAGAGTGTAGGTGATTTTGGTGCCGTTCGAGGATGTAAATGTATGGTTTCCGACGGAAGCGGGAGTGGCTATCAGGTCAAAATTGGCAAGCCCATCCGCAAAGAGTTTCGGACGCTGCTGCCCGAAAACTCCCGTCCCAGTAAATTCGGCAACTTGATCTTGCGCGCAGTGTTTTAAAATGTGACGAGTGCAGTTTGGTTGCTCATCGCTGCTCAGCGGCTCCGGCCAATGCCGACGACACGAGAGCGCTGGAACGCTGGCGGTAGCCAGCGGAGCATTCGCCCGATCGATACAGAAAAGGTCCACGACGGGTTTGGTCAGCACAGGACGTCGTTGCGACTGCCTGAAATCCAAAATGTATAGCGCAAGGAACTTTGCTCGAGAACTTGTCGAACCACGGTCAGTCGAGTCGGTGGCCGGCGCTCCAGGTATGCTGGCCACCAACATCGACGCCGCGGCGAGCAACTTGAATCCCGCGAGATACAGGTGCGGCAAACATTGGGATCGTGGAATCGGCCTATGTCCGAGCATAGCTAAGAAGTCCACCGCCGATGGTGACGAGGCGATCGCCGACGACTAATCGCTCCCCTCGCCAGTGGCTCAGATGTCACTACCCCAAAAGCTGCCAAGGTCCTTGCTTCTCTCAAAAGCAAAACGACGTCGTACGTGAAACGTCACCACATCATCGCCCCCAAAGTCGGGTGACAATGCCCGGAACAAAAGCAAGTGCCGTGCCTCGTGCACAATGCAGATTTGCGAATCCTTCGTGGCATGTGCGTGCGTTCGAGACATCGATACTTGTCTCGAACCTGACAAATTCGATGCTAGGAGTCGGAATACGTGCACCAGCGACTTGAAAGCTCGCTGTTGCCGGTTGACCCGCTTTTTGGGGGCGGGACGCGCATCCGTGCGAGGATTTCGATGGTCATCCTTGAGCGGAGATCGGCCGACCTGGATTTTGCCATCAGGAACGTTCCGCGTGATCCCGTTCTGCTCTAGGCCGAACAACCACGACTGCGATTTTGAAAGATCGCGACTGCGCAGATTTGGAAGGGCAACGGTCAGCTGGCAGCATGAAATTTGGCTGGTCGCAACTGTGATCGAGGTGAGTGGTCCTTGTTGCGCAGGAGCGATTACTCCGTCCTCGACCGCTTCATCAAGAGCGGCCAGCGGATAAAGTGCGGCGAAGCCGATCGTTCGACCGCCCGGACAGCACACCGGCATTCGCTATTCGCTTCTCGTGCACGTCCCGATGTACCCGCTTCGTCGATAGAACGGTCGTTGCAGGGCAATTGCTGCGGCTCCCGCCGCGACAGGCTCCCATTTACGTCGCGCCGTCCAGATAGCCATCATGGATGAAAGGGGCTGGGCGAGCATATGAATTATATACGTTGATATACGTTGTGCGGGAGCGTCTGGCGTGTGATCTCGGCTTCGAGGATAAAATTCACCCGATCTCCGCGCCCAATGGAAAGAGAAACAGTGTCGTCTGTAGAAGTACACCAGCACATCGTCTCGCTTCTTCAGAAGCCGAATCCTGTCATCCTGGATATCGGCTGCAATGACGGAACCGATACGCAACATTTTCTCAACCTGTGCCCGCAAGGTCAAATCTACTGCTTTGAGCCGGACCCCAGAGCGATCATGCGCTTCAAGAAGAGGCTGGGCCCATCCCTCGGGAAGGTGAGGCTGCTTGAAATCGCGATCAGCGATAGAAACGGAATGATCGACTTCCATCCAAGCAATGCAGATGGTGATGTGAAGGAATGGGACCTTTCCGGCTCGATACGCCGCCCGAAAAATCATCTTACCGAGTATGATTGGGTTCGTTTCGATCGCCCCGTCCCGGTTCAAACGCGGCGGCTTGATGATTGGTGCAGCGAAGCCGGGCTGAACACGGTCGATTTCATCTGGATGGATGTCCAGGGAGCCGAAGCCGATGTCATCGCCGGCGGCATGCAGACCTTGAGCAACACGCGCTTTATCTACACGGAATATAGCGACCGCGAACTTTATGAAGGGCAGCTGTCCCTGCAAGCCATTCTTGACCTGTTACCGTCATTCGAAGTGACGGCCCATTATCCCCGCGAAGTGGAAGGTGATGTATTGCTCAAAAATACGCGGTTCTAGCGGCCAGTTGGATCCGGCGCCTTATTCATTGCTAGAAGACTGACCAGCGCAGTCTATGCCGCCCAAAGCTGCACAACGAGTGATCAATAAGGTGAACAAAATATATCGCTGGCCGGACAGGCTCGCGACTGTCCTTTGGTTTCCGGCTGCCATTGCAGATCCCACCGAGGCCACGTTCGGCGTTTGGTGAGTTTCTGACCATCACTTGCTTGGCGAGCCGGCACGACCGGCAGCATCGCGGTCAGCAGCCCGAGCCGTTTCAGATGCTTGAATCAACACGACCAGCCGGCGCTCGAAGCGTTTAAGCGTCTGAACGGCTGCTGTATGGTCCGGTCCTCTAGGAAGCTGATGCGCTTGTTCGAACAAGTGCCAAAGCAGTTGCATCAGTTCGCGCAGCTCCTCAAGATAGGCGGATTTCGTCACGCGCTTGGCGTCGCTCTTGTTATCTCAATGGAAGATCGAGCTGAAGCATGTTGTTCAGTCCAGATCAAGATTGCCGTGGGGCGATGCTGGGAAGATCGTCGTTCCTCATCGGATGAAGCGTGTCGCATGGCTTCTCCCCGGGAAGCTCATGGGAGTGCGACAACAGAGATGCCGTTACTGCTGGAGTTGATGCTCACGCCGGGGCGACTCTCTCGAATGGGTCTGTATCTCCGGATAAATCGGTGGCAGCAAGCCTCATTTGAAGGTCCTCTGTATCCATGCGGGCATAACTGCAGCAGCTGATGATCCCGCCGATCCCTCCGCCGTGCAGAGGGAATTGATCTCCTGGCCCAAGACTTGGCAAGCACCGTGCCATCGCCAGCTCAGTGAGAGAAAGCATGCATGGGAGGATGCGAGCTCGATAGACCGCAAGGTCCGGGTTTGCAGATCACATACCGATCGGCACTGTGCCTGCAACCGTTGGGAAGTTTGCATAGCCTTGACCATCGCCCTGATCTCTTGCAAGCCGTCCGCGAGCAGATTCGCTCGAACTGGCTAGTGGAGTTGATAGGGCGTAAGCGCGCTAGCAGCCTCGTTGACGATCGGTCTCCGTTCCTCTCGTGCCGGCTTTCCACTCACGCAAGACGCAGGATCAAATGGGCTTGCGCAGCCACTTCAGCGAGATAGTCATCCATCGCGCTTCGCGCGACAGCGCTGCCGGGGTGGCGGAAGTTCACGGAAATTCCGTGCTGCCAGCGACTGACCCACAGGTATGTCTCGTAAGCATCGGAACTACGGCTAATAAGAAATCGTGCCCGCCAGTGCGGCCAGAAGTCTGACCCGGGCACCGTCCGATTGTCCATATAGGATACCATGAAGCGGTCCCGCAGTGCGGTGCCGAGCAACTCCATGGCCTTTGAAAATGGCACCTGAGCGGTTTTCTTGGCGCGTTTGAGTTCCAGCCGGGCGGCGCGCGGGATTTCCGGCAACGTATCGGCCACCCGGAAGCTCACCGGGCTCATCCCGACATACCATCCAACCGAACGCATCGACCACAGATCGTATCGGGTGTGAAAAGGCGCGAGGGTGTGGAATTGTCGTTGGTTCGCCAGCGTCGTTCCGGCCAGCGCCAGACAGGCGAAAATCCCCGTCGCCGCGTTTCCGCCGTGGGACCTGCACCCGCGATCGAATTCGGATGCCCCGGCCCCATCGAGCAGCCACATTCGTCCGGTGCGCTGTGGGGTTCCTTCCGGCGCACCGAGTGGTAGCGGAAAATCCGGTAATTGATCGCCGTTTGCCGCAATCAGCTCGCGCCAATGGCCAATTGCGGGATGATTGTCGCTCAGGTCGGTCAGTCGCTCTCGTTCGGACACGGCGTGGTCCAGATAGCTGTGCACCGGTACCAACTGGGGCGCCACACCATGGATCGCGGCCGTGTACAGTTCGCGGATCTCATATGGGCCGTCGAGTAGGCATTGCTAACCGAGTGGTCGGAGGCGACCAGCAGGCTCGTGATGTCGACCGGCTGATCGTCACGAAGACATAAGCCGGCCAGCGCAGCCGGTTGGTCTCCGCGTCAAACAGGTCTTCCAGCAGCCGGGCAATTTCGTCGGGATCAGCGCAGTCACCCAGCACGGTTTGCTCTAGCGCTGCCGCGCCTGGATCAATCGTGGCGCGATGAAGGGCTGATCCATTCTTGGCCAAGCGGCTGCGTAATGCCTCGTGCCGGTTGACCCAGCCAAGGATCGCGTTCGTCAGCGCAGCTACGTTGAACTCGCCTGACAACTCGAACGCGGCGCCGAGCCAGCCTGGCCGGCCATCGTCCGCAGAGCGAAGATGTTCCTCCTGAACATGGGACGGACGGCGCGGGTCGGGCCGCCAGCTGACAGGGTCGGGAACGTTGACTCGCCACACCACCAGCCGAACCGGCTGCCGATCAATATCGCCAAATTCTTTGATGTCCATGAGCGGGTCCGTCGCGATGGTCACGGATGCAAGCTGCGCGTGTGGCGCAGCGGCGACCGCCAGATCCAAACTATCGAGGCGGTGCCAAGCAGGCTGCTCGCGAGCAACGTGGCGCGCAGGCCTGTTGCGGCAGCGGCCGCGCCGCCGGCCAGCGCACCCAATGAGGCCAGTCCCCACACCACGCTGCGGATGCTCGCATTGACCCGGCCCTGCAAGCGCTGCGCGACCAGCGCATATCGAATGGGAACCTGCTGCACGTTGTAAAGCCCTTGGCCGATCCACAGAATGAATTGGGAGAGCGCCACGCACGCCACCGCGGCCCAGAAGGGTTGGGTGAGCAGAGCCGCCAAGCTCATGCCTGCGGCGCTCACCGCCAAACCGATCATCAAAACCGGGCCGAGTCCGATTGCCCGGCCCGCCCACGGTGAGCTAGCCGCGCCGACCACACCGCCAAGTGCGCCGATGCCAAGTACCATGCCGACGACGCGGCTGTCGAACCCGAGATCCTTGGTCAGATGCAGCAGAAAAGCCGCAGAATACGCGTTGTGCCAAAAAATGAATGTGCCGCTGGCCAACGTGACTGCCCTCAAAACGGGATTGCCAAACACGCCCGCCAGCCCCTCGGCCACTTGGCCGAACACCGCGCTCGACGCGCCTGCGGAGCAGCTGGCGGCACGCATCGGCACCAGCGAAAGCAACGCGGCGGCAACCAGGAACGAGACCGAGTCCGCCAGGATCGCGGTCGGGGCGGAGAGTGCGTTGACGAGCCACCCGGCGAGGAACGGACCCACAGCCATCGCGCTCGCCTGGCTAAGCTCCAGTGAACTCTGCGCCCGAACCAGCTGAGAGCGGTCTACGACCGTGGGTATGCACGCCAGATAAGCCACGTCCGCGATCACCGCGGCAACCCCAACCAGCATGCTTGTCGTATAAAGCTGAACCATTCCAAGATGTCCAAGGCTGGCGAACAACGGAATCGTGGCCAGCATTGCCGCCATCACCACGTTGGCGGTCAAAAGGATTCGCCGGTGCGGGAGGCGGTCCACGATGACTCCGGCGAACAGGCTCACAACCAGGCACGGCGCCCGACCGCAGGCCAGCAGCAGCCCAGTCTGCGCCGGTCCCGCGTCCAGCAAGGTAATTGCGGTCAGCGGCAGCGCCAGCATGGTTACGTTGGAGCCCAGCAGCGAAATGGTCTGGCCGACGAGCAGTGCAAGGTAGCTGCGTGGCAGTCCGCGAGGCGCGGCGGAACGGGGCCGGTGCCTCACGCGTCGCCAGACAGGCTTGGGACCGAAAGATACCCTAGTCGGGCCAGCTCGCTTTCGGCGATCTGCTCGAACTCGGCAATCTGGGTTCGCGTTAGATCTTGGACGTGACGACCGATCCGACCTGGGTGCAGCGGCTTTCCTGCAGCCTCGGCGGCCGGATGACCGTGCGGTTGTTCGAACAATGCGTGCTCGTATTCGGCGTGACGCAGCACGGCCTCGTCCCAAGGCAAGCCGAGGTGGGCAAGGATTCGAGTCAGAGTGGGGCGGGGACTGCTTACAAGATCCTCGTAACGCACCTCGAGATAACGCCCGGGTGGCGCGATCCGATGCGGCTGGGACACCACGTCAAGCCAGCCGTGCGCGGCGTCGGCAATAGTTCGGTACCCCCAATCGGGAACGGTTTTCAGATGCGAGGCGGCAACGTCGCGACCGTCCCGCACGATATGCACGAAATGCGCACGCGGCCACAGCCGGGCGAAGTCGTCGATCTTGGTGATCTTACGCTGCAGTTTCAATCCCCAGCGCCGGGCTCCGCTGCGCGCTCTGCGCAACTCACCGATCTCGTTGATGAGCCGGCATCGGTCGGCGAACGAAACAATGTCGTTGCCCGCCTCGACCACGACCTTGCTGATCAGCTCGCGCGTGTCATCAAAGTCGAGACCGAACCGGCGGCACTGCACCACAAAATGCACCCCGTCATACCAGAACGGATCAATCGCGTTCTTGGTCGTGCCCGTGACCCGGGAATCGCCGGCCGCAAGCAGGTCGATCGCGCGCAGTATGTGTGGTCCTAGATTGGGCGGTTCGAGGAAGTCGATCTCCGGCCCGACTACCAGATCCAGATGCGAGTCCAGTACGATGCTCAGCAAGGTAGTGCCCGAGCGGTTCTCACCACCGAGCACTACTGGCGCTGTGGAAAATGGACCGGGCTGCGGCATGGCCATGTGCTCTGTTCGAGGTGCTGATCATCAATGGACGGGCGCGGTGAACCAGCGCCGAACCGCCCCCGGGGTCGCCACAAAATGATCTCTGGCGAACCGTACGGCGGCCGCCACTGGATCCGGGTCGCCACCCGTGCTCTCCATGTGGGACAGCGCCGCCGGCAGGGCCTCTCCAGCCGCTTCGACAGCCGCCTGCACGTCGGCGTCGGACACCGCGGCCGATGGCATGAAGCGCCCTCCGTACTGCATGAGGAAGCCCCGCGCCCACATCTCCTGGAAGAAGGCGTGACCAAGTTCGGCGTCGGCAAACACGACGTCGAACATGGTGGGCCAGGCGAACGCCCATGCCGCGACCTGCTCTCTGGCGAATACCTCGTTGAGTCCCTTGATCAGTTGCTCGCCAACCTCGCGCATCCGGGCGAGCATGGTCCCGTCGCGCAGCGCGTGCAGGGTGCTCAGTGCGGCCGCGAACGGGGTGACCTCGCGCTGGTAGGTGTTGCCCATGTATGTCTTCTCGCCGGCGGCGAGTACGTCTGCCCGCCCCGCCACTGCGGATAGCGCCATCCCGTTCGCCAGTCCTTTGCTCAGTGTGATCAGATCGGGCGTGAGGCCGACCGCCATGTGGTAGCCGCCAAAGGCGTAGCGGAATCCGGTCATCACCTCGTCAAGAATGAGCAGGGCGCCGTGCCGATGCACCAGCCTCTGCAGTTCCTGATGGTACTCGGGCGGGAAGAAGTTGACCTCGGGGGTGACGATTACCGCGGCGACGCGCTGGACACTTGCCAGTTCGTCGAGCAAGTCCAGGTTGTAGCGGAAATCCACGCTGTCCCGGTCGCGGTTGGGCAGCCCCATCTCCGGCCGGTCCTGCAACTGCCAGTCGTGCCAGCCATGATATCCGCTGGTAAGCACATGGTTCAGACCCGTGAACGCGCGGGCGAGGCGGACAGCGGCGGTGGTGGCGCACGATCCGGTGCGGAAAAACATCGAGCGTTCCGCGACCGGGAAGATCTCCGCCAGCCGTTCGGCCAGTTCGACCCGGTGCACGGACAGCGGCCCGGGCAAGATGCCGCCGGTACGGTGCATCTCGGCGGCTGCATGCGCCACGACCGGCTCATACCCGGCTCCGAGCGGCGCGGCCCCGCTACAGGAAGTGAAATCGACGTATTGCTTTCCGTTGATGTCCCATGCATGCGCGCCCGAAGCGCGCGTCATCACGACCGGAAAACGCCTGTTGAGATCCCATTTCTCCGAGGCGGTGACGCGCAGGGCGCGGCGTAGCGCGGATCTGTGCCCGTCGGTGGCGGCCGCGGTGGCAGTAGGCGTGGTGATGGACATGAGCCGTCTCCGTTTGATGATCATGCCCTCAGGTCAGCTGCGTGACTATTCTTCGAGCGATCCGCAGCGCGTTCGCCTGGATGGTGAAGGTCGGATTGACGCCTCCGGAATAGGGGAAGAAGCCGCCGTCCGCGACATAGAGATTGTCAACGTCATGCACCCGGCCCCAGCGGTCGACCACGGATTGTGTCGGATCGATCCCGGCCCGACAGCCACCATGCAGATGCCCACTGCCAAACTGATAATTGGAATCCTGATAATCGACTTGTTCCACACCGGCCTCGGCCAGCAGGTTCGACGCGCGTCGGGACAAATAGCCCAATCGGCGTTTGTCCAGCGGGTGGGTCTGGTAGTCGAGAATGATCTTCGGCAAGCCCAGCGCGTCCCGACTGTTGGCCAGTCGGACCGCGTTGCCGCGCATGGGCTGGTCGGCCGCCAGGAAATGCAGCCGTAGCGTTATCTTTCCGTCTTGGTCCGTGCGCTCAACCCGACTTGCTTCGTAGATCATTCCGCCGAGCCCCGAAGGAGCCTCGTCGTCCAGGTAATGATCGGAGATCGCGACGGTGGAGAACGGGCCGCCGGCCGGGTGCCCGGCCAGCGGATCGATCGTGGTGCAACCCGACACGTAGCCGCTGATTTTGAACGAGATGCCACTGCCGACCATGCCCGAGGCGTTGCCGATGCCGTTGGGCGCTGCTCGCTGCGCTGACCGTAGCAACAGGGCGGCAGATTGCACTGCGTTGCCGGCGAGTACCACGCAGCGGGCGCGGACCCGAGCGCGTTGTTGGCTCAGAGTGTCCAGCCATTCCACCGAGTCCGCACGGCTGACGTTGCCGAGATCGATGCGGACGGCCTTGCTGCCAAGGGCAACCGTGAGCGCGCCGGGCGGCAGGGAGGTATCGGTAAACGGCGAGCATGCGTCGGCCCTCGCGCCGGTCGGACACAGATGTTCGTTGCACGGCCCGTCGCAGTGACAGGCTGGCCGGCCGCGATATGGCACCGAGTTGATTGCCAATGGGGTGGGGAACGGTAGCCGGCCTAGGCGTCCGCCCGCATCGGCAATCAACCGGCCCTGCGCGCTGTACTGATGCGGGGGCAGAACGGGCGGATCGCTCGGCGGCTCGAGCGGGTCCGCCCCGGCTAAACGGGCCACTCCCATGCGCCATTCCAGTTCCTCATAGAACGGGCGTAGTTCGGCGTAGCTGATCGGCCAGGTCGGATCGAGCGCGTCCCCGGCCACATGTGCACGCGCGTCAAAATCAATAGTGCGATATCGGAAGGCTATTCCGGCATACAAAGTCATTCCGCCGCCGAGCGCGCAGACGGTCCACGGACGTCCGAACGGCGTCATCGTACCTGCCGCAGACAGCACCAGGGCGGCATCCATGCCATTTTGGACGCTCGCCAGCGAGGCGTTGGGAGGAAGCGCCCGACCTTGCTCGAGAAGGAGCACTCGCAATCCGTGTTGGGCGATCTCGTGGGCCACCGTCGAGCCGCCGGCACCACTCCCGATTACACATACATCAACGATATCGGCCGTCATATCCCACCCGCTGGCAACGAACATCGATGGTGCGCAATCGCGTCCTATTCATTAATGACCAACTGCCGTGAGACAATTGCCATATCCAGCGCTGAACGCGTGGCAGGTCTATGCGAGAGTCCCAGATTACCCGGTATGGCCTCGCCGCTTGCCAAGGATCATCGCGAACTACGCGAGATCGTACAATGTGACGTCGCGTGCGATTCAAGCCCTTCAGGCGGCAACCGCATGAATATAACCAAGCAGCTTTTCTGGAAGCAGTAGGAATGTCGAAGAGATCCATGAGGTTTCAGTCAGTTGTCCAATCCACCCGCCTGTGTTTTTGAGCGATCGAACGGGCGCTCGCCGATACTCCTCGAATCCGGATGCGTCGAGGGTCATGCGGGGGAGCGTTTTGAGGTCCCGATTTCGCCGGCAACGGGCTGGTCGGCGCAAACAACACTCCTGCCTGTGCAATCGTTGGTCGCGAGCAGGCAAGGCGATCCCGTGATGATGAGCCTTGAGGACGCGCTTGTCTTGCCAAGTCTTCGCAATCATCGGACGCGGGCGCGAACATTCCAAGCTGCCCTTCATAGTCGGTCAAAAAAAGCCCGGCCTCATTTCGAGGGCCGGGCGCAAGTCAGTCTGGGGGAGCGGGGCTGCTAAGCAACCCGCCAACCGCCGTCGACAGAGGGAGGACTGCCGACGGATATTTGCGGCGAAACATTCACCGCAAATTCTAATTACGAACGATCGCTGTCGGACAAATCTGGCGTCGCCTCCTTTGTTAACTAAGACGATTTTTCGCGGACTGCGGCTCAACATCGGCCAGCACAAGCTTGGGAAGGTATGTCCTTTGTCCTGGAAGATCGTCAGAGTCATGCTGATTAGATGAGCGGCACCGAACAGAGACGAACCGCGGCTTTCCGAACGGCGTCAACGCGCCGACGGCAGAGCGCAGCAGGGCTGCATCCCCTGTGGACATCCGCCAGTGAGGGGTCGGGAAGAACCACCGTGTTCGGAGGCGAGCACTCGGAGCCTGTTCGCGCGACCTCGCAGGCGATGATCGGGGCACCGGCATCGCCCTCTGCTGTACACACATCGACCGCATTGGCATCATCGTCTCACCGCTGGCAGCAGACTGTAGCGCCCGCCGACTTGCCGGGGATCCTCGTGGCCTACTATGAGATGGTACAACGTGACGCTAGGTACGATTCAAGGCCTTTGAGCTGCCCTCGCATGAAATTCAAGCTCCCGTCCCCCGCCAAGCAGCTAAGTCATCGGCGGGGTGGAGACGCATGTCGCATTCCGTTCATGGATGGGCCTGTACCACGTGAGCGCTTGTGGCACATTGCGCGTCGTATTTTTTGTGATGTCATATGTGTTTGTCTTTTCCGGAAGCTTACGCATTTCTATGTGGCGGGCATGAACCTTCAGGTCGTCATTTCGAAGGTTCTTGTTTGCTGTCCGAGTTGCATCGCCAACGTCGATGATCAGTTGGCTTGTAGGTCACCCCGTATGGCGGGCGGTGTTTGATTGTCAGAGACTCTCCTGGTGACTTGTACCCAGGAGGTCATATGAGCGAACATAGGTCTGAGACTAAGAACTTCGAAGTTATCACGGCGACACCCGAGCGGCTTCCGCTCAGCCCGGGGGGGGGGGACGATCGCACCATCTCAGGTGTTTGCCTGGCGGATGATCCGCGGGCATATTTCTCGGTCCTGGGAGACTTGGACTATATGATCCCGGACGTGGCTGAGCCGGTTGTGCGCCAGATTCTGGCAGCGAAGGCTTCGGCAACTGGCCTTAAGCCGGTAGTGCTTGACGTTGGCCGTTCCTACGGCATCAACGCAGCGGTGCATCGGTTTCCACTGACCTTCGGGGGCTTGCGTCATCGCTACGCCCGGCGTGAGATGAGGGCGATTAGTTCTGAGACACTGGTGCGCCTCGATCGCAATTTTTATGCAGCTTGGCCTGATGTCGGTTTGGCGCGACCTCGTCCAGATGCCATTTGTCACCGCGAGCGGGAGCGCGCTGGCAGATTCGCTCGGAGAACGGCTTGCCGAATTTCCGTGCCCACTGACGTCCGGTTTCGTAGGGCACGCCAATGCCACGCGCCGCCAGCATTTCCTCGACCATGCGCAAGCCTAAGGGAGGAAACCGGAAATACAACCAAACGGCAGAGCTGATCACTTCCGGTGGAAAGCGATGGCGGCGATAAAGAACGGCCCGGGCGGCCAACATGCCCGTCCTCTACCCCCCTCGGCCGCTCCAAATTCGTTAACTTGACGGTACCATCCTCGGCCTTCATACGCGGCCGCAATTGGCGACGATCGGCTTGGTCAACGCGCGCTTGCGCGTTATCTCGCGTGTTCGTGCGTTCGCCTTCGGCGATTCGCTTCGTATCACCCGGTGCCGGAACGCTACCGTGGCAGGGGCGTAGGGCCCATCCGGGCTTCATGCAACTCTGCACTTCATGACGATGATCCCGGACCGCCATGTCTCTGCCCAGTCGGAGATGTTCAATCATCTGGTCGGGGGCAACGGCGACTCGCCGTAGGCAGAAAGGATGTGCCGTAGCGATCGCCGTGCCCGGTCGCCTATTTCGGCCGAACGGTATGGCCGAAAAAGTCAGATGAATAGATCGCTGGAATGTATGATCGAGAAGTATTGTTCAGGATGATGCTGAACGTCGGCAGCATTCACATTGGAGAGCGTGATCGAATTACCCTCTCCGAGGTCAACGACGGTAGAATTCGAGCCATCCCCTTCGACGCGATTGACAAGATCGGCAAGCGTATGAATACCCGTATGATTGATCCCTTCCTCGATGTGCAGTTTATCCCCCAGCGTGAAGTCCATCACGGCATCCTTGCCGTTTCCGCTCGTAAACATGAAGTTGTCGTTACCGTCATTGCCGAACAGAACATCGTTGCCCTGATCGCCGAACAGAAAATCGTCGCCCGCATTACCAGAGAGCGTGTCGTCGCCCTGATTGCCTTCCAGATCATCGGTGCCCGCACCACCAGCGATCCAGTCGTTCCCGCCCATGCCCTGGATAAAGTCCCTATCGGGCGTCCCAACCAAGTGATCGTCGGAGTTTGTGCCGCGGATTATAGCCATGCCGTTCTCCTGTGTTGTCTCTGCTAGGCGAGCGGTCACGCAAGTGATCGCGCTCTGGCTACGAAACATAAACGTCGAAGCTGACGAAAACCTGATTGCACACTCAGCCAAAACGGATGCGATGAGTCGTCTGACTGCCGAGCGTTGTGCAAGTGGTTTTTCAATTGCCCTCCGGCTCGACACCGCGATCGGTGTTGCCGCGTTGATGGTGGGTGGATGCGAGACCTCACAGCGGTTTTTGGTCGTTGTAATTGTGCCAGAGCCACAACGGAAGCCGCTGGGACGCATTCCTTGCAAGACAACCAGATCGTTTTGATCTCCTGCCACCACGAGATTTGAAGCAGCCGGCTCAAGCAGGAATCCAATAAACAGCTTGAAGTTTACGTGGCGTCAGGTTGTAGGCTCTCGACGAGCGCTGACCCAAGCTACACGAGAAGGCAATCTATGATGCGCCAGGAGATCGAATTCGAGCGCCACGTGACGTTGGATATCTCGCTTCAAGGAGTCTGGAGAACGATGGACGGCAGAGTGTCGTCTCCTGACTCATTAATACATGCATCTGGAATACATGCATCTGGGAAGGGCCGGGAAGAATGATGGGTAGTTCGATCGAGCAAGTGCAGATCCACGGATACTGCTTTCGAACGCGTAGCAGGGCGACCACACCTTCAGCTTATGACTCTTTCAGAGTCCGCCGCCCTCACCGAAATGCGGTCGCGAACCTGCTCCGGGGGAATGCAACGGACGATGGCCACAAACGTCGGTGCCGCATGCTTTCACGTAACCCGTTTTAGATGTTGGATTTAATGGCAGTCGCGCCCGCTGTCCGGCGTTCCGAACTGGCTGAGGCGCTGCGCGCATGCCGCAGTGCCTTCATCGGCGTTGGCCTCATCAGCTGCATGATCAACCTGCTCTATCTGACAGGTTCGATGTTCATGCTGCAGGTCTACGACCGCGTGCTGCCGAGCCGCAGCGTTCCGACCCTGGTCGGCCTCGTCGTGATCGCCGCAGTCCTCTACATGGCCCAGGGCGTGCTCGATCTGCTGCGCGGACGGATCCTCGGCCGCGTCGGCACCGCGCTCGACGAAGCGCTCAATGCACGGGTGTTCGACACCATCGTGCGGCTGCCGCTGATGGCCGGCAATCGCAGCGAGGGCCTGCAGCCGCTGCGCGACCTCGACAATGTCCGTTCCTTCCTCGGCAGCATGGGTCCGGGCGCATTCTTCGACCTGCCCTGGCTGCCGTTCTACATGTTGATCTGCTTCGCGTTCCATTGGCTGCTCGGCGTCACGGCGCTGGTCGGCGCCGTTATCCTGGTGACCCTGACGCTGATCACTGAATACATGTCGCGCACGCCCGCGAGGGAAGCGATGTCGCTGGCGGCGCGGCGCAACGATCTCGCCGCCTCCAGCCGCCGCAACGCCGAAGTGCTCGTGGCGATGGGCATGGCCGGGCGGATGAACAAGCGCTGGAACGAAGCCAACGAGGAATATCTGACGGGCAACCAGCGCGCGAGCGACGTGAGCGGCGGGCTCGGTGCGGTCGCCAAGGCGCTGCGCATGATGCTGCAGTCCGCCGTGCTCGCGGTCGGTGCCTATCTCGTGATCCACCAGGAGGCCACCGGCGGCATCATCATCGCCGGCTCGATCCTGAGCGCGCGGGCGCTGGCGCCGGTCGATCTCGCGATCGCGCATTGGAAGAGCTCCGTCGCCGCGCGGCAGAGCTGGCCGCGCCTCAACCGCCTGCTGCAGCAGATTCCGGCGCGGCCGGAGCAGACGCTGTTGCAGGCGCCGCAGAAGAAGCTCTCGGTCGAGGCGGTGACCATGGTTGCGCCGGGCGACCAGCGCCCGATCGTGCAGGATGTCACCTTCGCCGTCGAAGCCGGCAGCGGCGTCGGCGTGATCGGCCCGAGCGGTTCCGGCAAATCGTCGCTGATCCGGGCGCTGGTCGGCGTCTGGGTGCCGGCGCGCGGCAAGGTACGGCTCGACGGTGCCGCGCTGGATCAGTGGTCGTCGGACCAACTCGGCCGCCATGTCGGCTATTTGCCGCAGGACGTCGAACTGTTCGCTGGCACGGTCGCGCAGAACATCTGCCGGTTCGATCCCGACGCCAAGTCCGACGGTATCATCGCGGCGGCCAGAGAGGCCGGCGTGCACCAGATGATCATCAAGATGCGCGAGGGCTATGGTACCCAGGTCGGCGAGCAGGGCACTGCGCTTTCCGCCGGCCAGGCGCAGCGCGTCGCGCTGGCGCGCGCGCTCTACGGCAATCCGTTCCTGATCGTGCTGGACGAGCCGAACTCCAATCTCGACAGCGAAGGCGACGAGGCGCTGACCCGCGCGGTGCGTGGCGCCCGCGAGCGCGGCGCGGTTGTGATCGTGGTCGCACACCGGCCGATCGGCATCGAGGGCGTCGACCAACTCCTGGTGCTGAAGGACGGCCGCATGCAGACCTTCGGTCCGAAGGAAGCCGTGCTCGGCCAGGTGCTGCAGCGTGTCGCGCCGTCGCCGATCAAGATCGTCTCCGACGCGGGAGATGCGAAGTCATGAAGGAGCAACGGCGGAACGCGCACAAGTCGATCAGGAAACACCTGATCGTCGGCCTCGTCGTGGTCCTGGTGCTCGCCGGCGGCGTCGGCGGCTGGGCTTCGACAGTGCCGATCTCGGGTGCCCAGATCGCGCGGGGCTCGGTGGTTGTCGATTCCAACGTCAAGAAGGTGCAGCATCCGACCGGCGGCGTCGTCGGCGAAATCCTGGCGCGCGACGGCGACACGGTCAAGGCAGGCGATGTCGTCGTGCGTCTCGACGAGACCGTCGTGAAGGCGAGCCTCGCGATCGTGGTCAAGACGCTGAACGGCCTCTATGCGCGTGCGGCCCGGCTCCAGGCCGAGCAGCAGGGCCTCGACAAGATCGCGTATCCGCCGCAGCTCATCGAGCAGGCGAGGGATCCCGACGTCCGCGATATCATGGCGAACGAAACCAAGCTGTTCGAAGTGCGGGTCAACGGCCGCGCCGGCCAGAAGGCGCAGCTGCGCGAGCGCGTCACCCAGCTCAACGAGGAAATCGCCGGCCTGCAGGCCCAGGAAACCTCCAAGGACAAGGAGATCGCGCTGGTGCAGCAGGAGTTGGTCGGCGTCCGCCAGCTCTATGAGCAGCATCTGGTGCAGCTCACCCGTCTGACGACGCTGGAGCGCGACGCGGCGCGGCTCTCCGGCGAGCGCGCGCAGTACATTGCCTCGCGCGCCCAGGCCAAGGGCAAGATCACCGAGACCGAGTTGCAGATCATCCAGGTCGACAAGGACATGCTCTCGGAGGTCTCGAAGGACCTGCGCGAGGCCAACGACAAGATCGGCGAGTTCGTCGAGCGCAAGGTGACCGCCGAAGACCAGCTCCGCCGCATCGACATCCGCGCCCCGCAGGACGGCGTGGTGCTGCAATCGACCGTCCACACGGTCGGCGGCGTCGTCACGGCGGGCGATGCCATCATGATGATCGTGCCGAGGGCCGACGACTTGTCGGTCGAGGTCAAGGTCAATCCGCAGGACATCGACAAGCTCCAGGTCGGACAGAAAACCGTGCTGCGGCTCTCGGCCTTCAACCAGCGCACCACGCCGGAGCTGAACGGCGTCGTCACCCGCGTCTCCGCCGACGTCACCACCGACCAGCGCACCGGGCAGAGCTACTACACCATCCGCGTCTCGATGCCGGCCGAAGAAGTCGCGCGCCTCGGCAGCGAGGTGAAGATCATCCCCGGCATGCCGGTGGAAGCTTTCATCCAGACCGGCGACCGCACCATGATGTCGTACCTGATGAAGCCGCTGAGCGACCAGTTCATGCGCTCGTTCCGCGAGAAGTGAGTCCTTCCCAATGCGTCGAAATCATTCCCGCCCTCTCCGCGATCTTCACTTCGCCTCCGGCGTTTTCCAAGGGACTCGCCGATCTCCTCGGCTCCAACGGTCATGCCGTCCTACAAGGAGAAGGCGATACCCGAGCCCATCGAACGCGCAGGCATGTTCTAGCCGAATGGAGCGTCAACTCGGGACAGGTGTTTGTTCTCGAGACCGAACTGGCATGCCACGTGGTAGCGTTCGTGATGCGAGCAGGGTTTTGTACGAGACGCTCAGATCTGCAGCCAGAACGACACGCTAGGCGGAGGCAGCGACATAATTTGCTCACTGAGTACCGTGTTTGCTGGCGAAAGAGCGCGGTTGCCATTATTATCTTGGACGAAGCGCAGCTTGAGACGTTCGCGCTCGCCTGGTCGGATAAAGTTCAGTATGAATCATATGGCTGGGAACCACTATGAAGTATCGGTAATGACAGATGAACAGCGCGAATTGGCGCGATGCAGGCAAGAAATAGCGCGCCTCAAACAGCTAGTTGCGCAGCTTTCTGCGCTCGTTTTGCGGAATGTCGCGGAAAATGCCGAGAGCCGAAAGCCGCGATGCAGATGAGGCGGCTCAGCCGCGTGCCGAATGATGAATCGACAGAAGGCGGACGTTAGACCATTGCCGTTGTGATCCGCAGCGCGGCGTCCCCCGGGGGGAGGGGGAGCGGCCCCGCCCTTTCTGTGGGGGCGGGGCCGCGGCATTTCCGGGCGAACTTTTCCTGGGTCGATGGGCAAAAGCGATGCGTGTCGCGCGGCGCGAAGGCCGAAACTCGGCCACTAGCGGTAGCATGCGGGACTGCGTCCCTCGAACAGGTCGACTCATCCAGCTGACCGTTCAAACATCTGCTTCAGGCCAGGCTAACCGTCTTCGATTGAGCCCGAGTTGGGGCCTAGTGCTGCATGGATCGGGAGGGGAGATCCGACCATCCGCATGTACGTGATGCTGGCTTTAAACCGATGGCGGTCTGCGGATGCCAAGCTCCTCAATGGCAAGCCTTGATATCTCCGTTGGATCGCCAACCCCTCTTGCGCCGATCTCGATAACCTTCCTTGCGACGATTTCGGCGATAGGGTCGTCACGATCGACCAAGCAAAGCGAGCGCAGGGTCCGTGTATAGGCCGACCTCAGACATTCAATTTCTTCAGGCCGTAGCTTGCCGCCTTGGAGCAACCGATCGATTGGCATTAATCGCTGCCTACCTCCCCGCGAACGCACCCCTTTTGACGGGGCGGACTAAGATGCGTCAGAAGGCGCTCGGGTTAGTCTCGCTATAGCCGCCCGTGGCGTCCCACTTATAAACAACATAGTCGATCCGCTTGATGTCTCCCTTGGCATCGTAATCCAGTTTGCCGATCACCGTGTCCCAAGAACCCGCTTTGATCGTGTCCATCACCTTCTTCGGATCGGTGGTGCCAACCTTGGTTGCGGCTTGCGTCCAGACCTGCACCGCAGCATAGGTGTATAACGTGTAGCCTTCGGGATCGATATTCCTGGCCCTGAATTTATCGACGATCGCAGCCGCCGTCGGTTTCCTGCGTGGGTCGGGCCCGAAGGTGAAGAGTGTACCTGCTCCAGCCGCGCCGGTGATCGAGGCATATTCCTTGTCGGCCAACGCGTCACCCGACATCAGTACGGTCTTCAGGCCCTGATCGCGCATCTGGCGCAGGATAAGCCCCGCCTCCTGGTGGTAGCCGCCGACATAGACGAGGTCGATATTGTCACGCTTCAAGCGCGAGACAATCGCATTGAAATCCTTGTCGCCCTTGTTATAGGACTCGTACATCTTCTCGATGACGCCAGCCTTATTGAGGGCCTTCTTCGTCTCGTCGGCAAGCCCCTTACCATAAGTGGTCTTGTCATTGAGAATGGCGATCTTCTTGCCGTTGAAGTACTTCGTGATATACCGGGCAGCCACCTGGCCTTGCTGGTCGTCGCGGCCGCAGACGCGTGCCACGTTCCATAGTTTGCGTTCGGTGAATAGTGGGTTTGTGGAGGCCGGCGTGATCTGCAGCACGCCGCCGTCGGCATAGGCTTCCGATGCCGGGATCGATGACGAAGAGCAAAAGTGCCCAGCAACGAATGGGATCTTGGCGGCGGCCACCTTTTCCGCTACCGATCGCGCCTGCTTGGGATCACAGGCATCGTCCTCGACGTCGAGGACGAGCTTCTTGCCGAGCAGGCCGCCGGAAGCGTTGATCTGCTCCACCGCCATCTCGGCGCCGTTCTTCATCTGCCGCCCGAAGGCGGACTCACCCCCGGTTATCGGCCCGGCGACGGCGATGGTGATGTCTTCCGCAAATGTCGCGCTGGACAGCATCGACGCTCCAAGTGCAAAGCCGATCAGCTTGAACGATTTCATGGGGTAATCCTCACAGGGTAAACGCAGCGGCGAGTAAGCTCGAGCAGAGCAAAACGAGCCCGGCGGCGGTCAGCGCCAGAAAGCAGCCGGAGATAAAGTCATGGTCGCGCATCAAACCCCTTCGTGCACTTCCACGAGCGAGCAGGAGCCCACCTGCACTTGGTAAGGAACGGCCCGCGCCGCTGAAACGCACAACGGTTCGCAGAGCTGTCGGCAGACAGCTCATCGCTCGAAAGCAGTACATGGATATTTGCCGACGTCGTCCCAACGGGGCAACGAGCCAAGGCGCCATGCGCAAAGCGAGAGCTGTATGAACGAGTAACGGTAACGTACAACGCGCTCGTCCCGTCTCATGTTCGTGGCGCATGACCACTTTCATCCCGGCCCGCCAGGTAACGCACAGGGTTATCTTGGATGGAGACTAGCTGAATCAGGCATCTATGAAAGAAATAGCTCAGTCCGTAGCGTACAGAGCTCGCCACTTCTGAAACCCAGCCACGGCCGCTCTGATAGGGAATGCCAACAACCGTTGGCCCAAAAGGACAAGCCATCAATTGCGACGCGGCTGCCATTGATCGATTGGTTGGCATCTGCGTCGCTACAACCGATCAAAGATGATGAGTTCGTTGGCATTGGAGGCTCATGCAGGATCCACCACGCTAGCGGGGGCCCGTTTGCCATCAGCCCGAGATCGTCGCGGTAACTTGCTTGCCAAGGCGCGTCGCGAACAGTGCGTGGCGCCATCCATTAAGAGGAGGACGTGTTCGCGGAGAGGCGCGGGCATATCGAGTTGTTCGCAGTGCCAGTGGCATCCGGCCCGCTGGAACACGCGCTCAATGGGCCACTCATCTCGGCAACGCGGCGGGCGGGGGCGAGAGAGTACCGGCACGCATAAATCCCTTCGTCCTCGCATTTGTCTTCCTCCGCCGTCGGGTTTGGCCCTTTGCATAAGAGGGCATGCGCGTGATCGATGCGGTGGGCAATCTTGAGGTGATCGCGCGACAAGAGCGGTCGTACCTTCGCAGATCCTGGAAGCTGGAATGTTTAGCTATGCGCATCTGGGCTCCACCGCAGACGCCTAACACTGCCGAGATGCTTACAGCTGTTTCAGCTGAGAGATATCACCGAGCAGGCGAAAAGCGCGACAAGAATGCCCGCGATCGGATCAAAGCCGGTAAATTTGTTTTTTTACCAAACTTGATCAGTCAACGTGGATCGGAGAGGAGTCTGGGGTATTGCAGGTCACCGGCACCGGCTCATTCGGCATCAACTACATCAATCCCGCCCCTCATGCCAACAAGCAGCGATAGATGAGGGCTTTGTCGAACGCGAAGTCCACCGGCTGGCCTATGTCATGCTAACGATTTCGACTGCGAACGGACCGCGCTAGCCGAAGTCTCGCGCCCCCTTCGACGTTTGATGATGCGTTTCGCCCGCGAGAGGAGAAGCGGGTATCGTCATTGAACTGCTGCTGCAGTAGAGTCGGGGAGAAACCAAAACAAGGCGCCTGACGCATATGGGCTGTTCGTCGAATCCACAACCATTTCGATCTGGATATGCCGGTGGCACCTCTTCCTTTGGTGTTGCCGTGCGTCAATGCTGGAGCATGTCGGGCGAGCTGAAACGACTCGGGTTCCACCGGCAAAGGCCTTGTCTTTTGATCGCGCGATACCGTTATTGAGCGGGCTGCCATAAACCTGCCATGCTTGACAATTGTCGACGCTTTCGAGGATATGGCCTCTCGCAAAAAATTTGGTGGGCATCGCCGTCGATGATCAGGTCCGAGCTCGTTCAGCGCATCACCGACCGCAACGCGAATCTCTATCTGCGCGACGGCGAGAAAATCGTAGGCGCTATTCTGGACGAAATCGTTGCTGCACTCGCGCGCGGCGACCGGGTTGAGCTGCGTGGCTTCGGAGTATTTTCGGTCAAGCTTCGGCCGGCCCGCATGGGCCGCAATCCGCGAACGGGGAGAAATATGCGAATTGACCAAAAGCGTCTTGCGTTCTTCAAGGCCAGCAAGGAACTACGCGAGCGCCTGAAGCGCGATGCGACAAAGAAGGCGATATCCCCACCGAGGTCAGCTGACGAGGGTTTGCCGCAGCCAACTTCGACCGGAGAATGCTCAGAGGTTCTTGACGCAAGAGGTACTACTTGACATCTGGACGAAGGCGACCGTGTTCGTCACTCATGACACTGAGGAAGAGCGTCCCCTGCCGGTCGGATCTTCGTCATGAGGGTGAGGCCGGCGGGTGTTGTCAGCGACATTGACTTGCCATTTGAGCGGCCGCGGCACACCGAAAGTACCGCCAGCAGTGACATCACCAGCAAAAGCAACACCACGCGCGATACCATCGGTCATCGATGGCCCGAAAAGGCCGCCTGTGCGAGGGCAAGATAGGGATCGCGCAATCATCCGATTATTGGGCGGGTTCTTCGTCTCTCTCCAGTTGAGGTTTTTCATACAGGACCGCGTTCAACAACGAACGATGCACTTCAATCTTGCCGTTGTAGCTGATCAATCCGAGCTTGCGAAATTTGTTCAGGAAGAAGCTCACCCGGGATCGGGTCGTTCCGATCATCTCCGCCAAGGTTGCCTGGTTGATCGACGCATCGATTGGCGTTGGCTTGCCATCTTTTCCGAAATTGGCCAGCAGAAGCAGCAGGCGTGCGAGCCGCTTCTCGCTCGAATTGAAGAGCTGGTCGATCAGATCTTCTTCAATGCGATTGCTCCTGGTCACCAGGTAGGTCACGAAGAGCTCTGAAAATCGTGGCTCCTTGCGGAGCGCCGCCATCATCGCCTTTTGCGTGATTGAGGTGATAAGGCACTCCTCCATCGCCCTTGCGGTTCCAACGCGGACCGCCTGACCATTCAGGCAACCCTCGCCAAAAAACTGCGCTGCATCCAATATGCCGACGACGGCTTCCTTGCCTTGCTCGGAAACAACGGTCACCTTGACCTTGCCCGATTGGATGTAAAAAACCTTATCGGCCTCTTCGCCCTGGGCGTAGATGATCCGGCCTTTACGGTACTTCAATATCGTCTTGCCGGCCCCGACTTTGGCGAGAAAAGCCTGGGGATCGAACTGTCGCTTGGTAGACTTCACAAGGCCCTCCTTCGGACCAGCGATGTCCAAATATTAAAACTGGTGGGCTGTGGTCAATATTGACCAGCGGACCAGTTTCCAAGGGGAGAAAATCACCCAGTCGATGGCCGGCAATGTGGTGGGCGCCCGCCCGATCCAGAAAGGGTGCCCGCATGCTCGGCTTTCGCACGCATCCAACCGGTCCGCCGCTGAGCACCATCGAGCGCCCGCACTGTCCGCTCTGCCGGACCCGCACGCAGCTGGCCTGCATTGCGCCGGGCGCAGCAGGTTACCTGCTCCGCACCTTCGAGTGCCCCAAATGCGATCGTGTTTAGCAGTCGGTCGTGGATAGCGATCCCATGAAAGGCGCCAAAGGGTGGCTTGGCGGCGAGCTTAGATCCCCGGACTAGATTTTGGCAATCTCACGGGAGATCAAAATGGCCGATCACATAGCTCCCTCACCGCGGGTCCGATCGAGTCCACGATGCCAGCGATGTGCGGACGCTACCGTGGTGCAGCGGATCACGCCTTCGCGAGCTGGAGATGAGCATTGGACGCTGCGCTGCAAAAGCTGCGGCCATATCCACCAGATGCAGGTCGTGTCGGGCCCGTCGCAATCCGGACCTCTCGACTGGTTTAAGAGAGAAATTGTGGATTACCGAAATGAGCATAAAAAAGTGTAAGAGACGAAGGTCACATTTCTGACGGCGGATCTAAGAGCAGGCAGATGCGCGCGCCAGCGAGGCGACGCTATTGCTTGAAGGCGAGGCGAGACAGAACGCGCTTCGTAACGCCGCACAGCTGAGGGTGTATGGCTTCATGAAGCGCGCACTGCACCACAAGCCGTCAAATCGAAGTAACAGATGCGGATCGGGAAAGTCGCGGCATGGCGGATTCCGGCTCTGAGATAAACCAAATCACCAATCCGGCTTGGATTACAACCACAATGAGCACTGGCAATCCAGGCATCTATCCGTGATTTGCAAGCCACTGCAACGCGTTGTCGGTCTCGCGACGGTCAGCCCCGCGCAACGCGTCGGCGGCTCCATGACCATCCAGCTCGCCGACGGCCGCAAGATCTTCCTCGATTTCGCGAGACCGTCCGAGGGGCGCCACCGCCAACATGTATCTCGACAAGGACGGCAACGTCGTCAACGTCCTCTCCACCAACGGGCATCTCGCCGTCGGCGTGGGGCCAGTCACTTACGTCGACGACGAACAACGACAAAGCCGAGCCCTTCGTCTGGACCAAAAAGGTCCGTCAACACGGTTTCAAAGGCCCCGTATCACTCAGCTCTGGATACTAGCGCCAGATATCGAATTCCAAACCTGAAGAAGGAGCAATCTATGCCTGACGCACCGAACTTGCGCGCACCTTCGTGCGAAACGTACGAAGGATTTGATCTGCTTCATTTGGCACCATTGTCCCTGTTTCTCGTTCGCGCTAAGGGAAATGGGCGAAGACTTGAACTCCTGAACTAATAACCAAATGAACACCTACAGCGAGCTAATGATACAATGGCGTGCGGGTCCTCTACCTCGAACGCGGCTCTATCGGCGCGTCCGTGGAGAATGAGCGCTTCGAGCTGGACGCGCGGCGCGACGTCGTCCGCCGCGTGCTCAAGCAGAAGCTCGCGAGTCTCCGCGGTCACCGGGCAGCCGTCAGCGAGTTGTGATTTTCGAGTGCACTGCGGACCAGCCGGCGCTCTGCCGGTTGCGCTCTGGGACGGCCAGCCATGAGGATCGACTGCGAGGTTCACGCCTTCCGTCAAGAGGTCCGGCGGGCGACGCCCGTCATCGACGGCACCTTGGAACGGCTGGAAAGCGCGGCGCGCGACTGCGCGATCACCGGGCTGGTGCTGGTCCAACCCACTTTCCTGCACGGCGACCCGATGGAGCTCTTTAGCCAGGCGAGCCGGGCCCAAATGCCGGTGCGACTCGTTCCACCCCTCATGCAGTCGTTGGCACCTGCGGTCATGGAGGAGTGGGCCCGATCGGGCGCCGTGGGTTTGGCGGTAACCCTTGATGATCGTGATCCGCTGGCTGAGTCCTTCGAGGCTGCTCTTCAACTGGGCTTCCACCTGGAGGTGTCCGGCGGGGTCGAAGGACGAGAGGGCCTCGCAGAGTCGCTGCTGGCCGACGGCCATCGCCTGGTGTTCCGAGACTTCGGACTCGCGGACGGCACTCGCGATCCGATCTGGGACCCTCGATTGGAGCGACTTCTGGCCCTCGCTGAAGGCGCCGAGGTGTGGGTGAAACTGGCGGGGATCGGACGTGTCGCGGATGGTTGGGCCAAGGCAGCGGCGGGGCGGCTGCTGAAGAGGCTCGGGCCGGAACAGCTGCTCTGGGGGTCGCAGTGGCCGCACGTGACGGCAGCGCACGCCTATGCACCAACCTATGCACAGACGTTGGACTGGCTTGAGGAGCTCGTCCCCGACGATGACGCAAGAGGACGGATCCTTAGCGCGACCCCTGCTGCCCTCTACGGTTTCCGCAGCTAGGACCTGTGCGGCAAGATTCCGCGCGCTGTGATCCGCTATTCACGACTGACGCTTCATGTCCACGGCGACGGCTTCGATCGTCCCGCCGGCCTTGATGGTAGCCACAGCTTTCCAAGTCTACGTTCGATGCGCGGAAGCTCATCCTTTATCGACGCAAAGCTACCATCTCCGTTGAATGGTCAAAGATGCGGCTCGAGGCCAGAAAAGCGAGGTTGAGGGAGAAGCTCGCGAACGCGGAAGAGCCGCCGCCGCTCCTGCATCCGAATTTGACTGAGATCTCCATCAGCGCGTAGGCGCGGCAGGCCACGGCATGCGAGCCGGCACAGCTGTTTTCCTGAAACTCGTCAGCTTCTGGACAGTCAGCCTTACTAGCGTGAAATCTGGTCTCTCGGTCACGGACCTGGGCTACCGCATCGGGCGGATCTGCAAGAGACCATGTTCCCAAGGCAAGATAGGAGAGTTGCATGGATTTCAACCGAACTGACGGTGCCGGGTCGTCAAGGTCTCCCGGTGAGTACGCCTGGAATCAAGCGGATGATGATTTCCTTCGTCAGGTCATGGATGAAGCAAGGGCAAACGAAGCGGGGCCATCATTGGCTCCGCCTGAGGAAACATATGATGTCTCATGGGCGGCTCCCCAGAGATTTTCTCACGGCTCTCAACCCGCCCCGCAACAAATGATCGACAGACTGTCCCACCACGGTCTCCTGCCGGACGCGGACCAGCCGACGATGACCTACGAGATCCGGGGTCACCGCTACACGGCCACGCAAGACCCGACCAGCGGCACTCGTCTCATCCACCATCCTTTGGAGGACCAGAGAATTGGCAACGGGCCGCAAGGGGTGCCAGATTTCGGAGCATTCTTCCGGGAGACCCGCGTTCACGGTGTCCCGCCGCCGGAGCAGTGGGCGTCGCTGGCCCTGATCGAGAAGCTGCGCGAGACGGATCACATGCCTGTCCCTGACCACCCAACAACTATCGCGCTCGACGGCAAGCTGTACAAAGCCGAACTAGCTCAAGGAGGGTTCGTCAGGCTTACGCGGCAAGGATGAGACTCTAGGCGATGGCTAAACCGGCGCAGCGCAACCAGGCTAGGTGTCTGGTTGCGCATGTTCGAAGCGTTGACGACGATCCGAACTTTGAATACCTGATCGTCGATTCCACCTTCGTCCGCGCCGGCACCCCAGCCGCGCAAGAGCGGGCTCAAAATCAGGCCGTCGGGCGTTCGCGCGGCGGCCAGACGACCAAATCCTAGAGCAGGAATAGCCCTCCGATGCCGACGCGAGTAACAGTTTTCCTCACGTCAGCCGGCTGGACAGCTGTTGTGCTCGCAATCCTGCTCTATCTGATCTTCAGCCCTGGCTGAGCCGGGTGATCCTAAACGGGCCTATCTAAATCGATGCCATAGCGGATGAGCCGGCGAGAATACTCTGCTGGAATTTCTCGCGTGTCCTGGAGACCGAGCGCAGACCCCGACATGCCTCGCAGCGCGCTCTGCAGCTTCAGTCAACGCTGTTGGCTCGGGCATTAACGGGGAGGCATGGACGCTATCGGCCGCGGCACGGAATTATCTTGGTGATGGCCACGCGTTGCCAACATAAGTACGAAGAATAGGAGGAGGACTACGAGCCCGCGCATATCAAAGCTTATCCCGAAGCTGTACGACAATTGTGGAACGGATCTGCAGCCGACCGATGAGCGAATTTCGCGGGGCTCAAGAAGCCCTGGTTGGCCTGCATGCGGCTGGGCGCCGCGCGAAGGTGCCGGCGTCAGCTCAGCAGATCGACCCTGCCGGTGTCGAGCCGATACAGACCCCCGACCACCTTCAGTCTGTTCTGTCCAACTGCCGCGTTCAGAATCGGACCCGCCGATTTGAGTTTATTGACGTTATCGACGACGTTTTGCCGGGTCGCATTGGCGAACGTATCACCTGGTTGCTGGCGAGATTCCTTTACCGCAGGCGCAAGCGCCGCGACGAGGGATGGAATACGCCCCGGCGGCGGCTTGTCGTCGTTGAGAGACTTGATCGTGGCGTCTATCGCGCCGCAATGATCGTGACCGAGTACCATGATCAACGGCGTGTTCAGAACGGCGACGGCATATTCCATACTGGCGACCGTGTCATCGTTGGCAAAATTGCCGGCGAGGCGGCAGACAAACAGATCACCAAGCCCGCTGTCGAAGGCAAGTTCGGGCGCTATGCGAGAATCGGCGCAGCTCAGAACCGCCGCATATGGATTTTGCCCGTCGACCAAGACCTGGCGCTCGCCTTTCAAATCGCCGCCTCGTGATGCGCCCCGGACATAGCGGTCATTACCTTCCAATAGCCGCTTCAGCGCAGCATCAGGCGAAAGCAGGTTGTCCGGCTTGGGCGGCCCTTTTGCTTCCTTCGCGTCAACAATGTTGCCAAGCCGCATGCCAACCGCCGAAACAGCGAATAACAGCAGCGAGCGGCGCGAGGGCACGATCGTGATCGGATAAGACATGTTCCGGGAACGGTTTGGGTGCATGTGTCACTCATCGTACGGATTTGCGCCACCCCGTGGCTTCGGCCTCTGCTTCGCTGCAGAGCCAGCGATCATCCAGCTTCTTCGTCATATCGATTTGTCCGTAATCGAGTTGCCCGGGCAAATGATAAATGCGCTCGCCCTTGCGGCCCACGGTGCCCTTTATCAGGCAGTCGGGTGAGGGCGGGTCCGATAGCAAAGCGGATCCGAGCAGGAGTTCCTGAGCGTCGGCCGGTATCGAGCTCGAGCCAATAATGATCGTCGCCTTGTTGCGGTGACGCCAGTCCCAAGGCGCGATGAACGCCCCCGACCATATGCCCGCATAGGCATTACTCGCCACAACCTCATAGATAACGTAGGTATGGGCAAATCGACCCCATGACAGCGCCCAGCCCGAGCTTACCATCCACGCGTTCACGTCCTCGCCTGCGATGAAGCAGCTCCCGAGTGACCGGCCGTACTCGTCTGCCCCTGTGGTATGACAATCCCACGTTCGTCCGTTCGAATGCTTGATAAGCTCATCGCGAGCAGCTACGCCGCAAGCCCATTTCTGGCCATGGGCGTCGAGGCAAATCTGATCAGTCTCTGGCGCGTCAATGCCCGAAAGCCGAATTTTGGTTTGCTCGATCTCGATCGTATTGCCGTCGATGACGCGCGGAGGCCCGCTGAGTTTCGCCGCGCAAACCGGAGATGCTATGATAGCGAGCAATGCGGCCATCATCACGCGGCGTTTCATCCCGATAACCTTTCGCTCTTGGTCCATCCGGTCAGACACCCGCACAATCCGGCGCCGCCACTTTCGGCTGCCTGATCTTTCCATGTCCGTTATTTGGCCTGTGCTGCATCATCCGGCGTTTTCTTTGTGAGGGCTTGGTCGTGGATTCCACCCTACGTCCTGACGCAAGGTGAGGTTCAAGCGATTTCTTCCGGAGTGCGTGCTGCGGCATGCTTCCGGCCTCGACGGTCTCTCTCTGCCCAATGCATCGCGCTCGGCCCGCGAGTTCGGCGAAGCTGCGCATGGGGGATTTCCTCCTCGCGCCATGAGGAAGTCAAACCTCAGGAAAAGGGGCCCGCCGTCATGGAGTATGCCGGCGTCGTTATCATTCCCCGTTGCCGGGTGCCCTCATTAGCGGTCTCGCCGCTGCACCCGGTCCCGCGTGCCGCCTTCGGCGTCGCTCATGCTCACGCTCCTATGGGTGCCAGCAGTCGCGCGCTGCGCTGCGCGCACGCCTGATCGGGACTTGGGTCTCCCGAGCATCTCCAGGCCAAGTTCCGTGAACAATGGCACGGTGAGCTGGTCGCGTCGCAGATGATTGGCGTCCTCTCACTGCATGCGTATGGCGGGGGTCAAACCGGCTCTCGTAGGTGGCACGCGGCCGCCTGGTCACGGGTCGATTCCCTCGCGGACCGAGCCGAGCCAACAGTGCTGCCTGACGTTTCTCACGACGGGTTGAAGGCTGCGAGGGAGGCTCGCGGTCTATTTGCGGAAACGTCACAGGGCACGTCAACTTTCAGAGCGCATGTGGTTTGCCGTTGCTCCGACGCGCTCAGCGTCAAGGAGCTGCAGCGCGATCTTGCTCTGTGCGACCATTTGCCGAGGCCTTTCGCGCTCCCTCGAGTGCTTCCCGTTCATTTGGCTCTATGCGATCGAACCAAGCGCCAGGAGGAAAGGCCGCGATACGCTTGGCAAAGAAGGATTGCGGCGCCCAATCTTGTCCCTCGCTCTTCTCGAAGGTGATGACCCCGTTATGGGTAAAATAATGGGGCCCGGGGATATTGCAGTTCACCAAAAGCAAAACGCGCCACAGATCACCTTTCTCGGCCGGCTTGTCATTCGGCTTTGGCACGTAATCCACTTCAACGGGTTCAATGATATTGCAGCGCCCGTGCCGCAGAAGATTGCCGAGCTTGCCTTGCGCGGTCATCACGAAGTTGAAGTTGGCCGGATCATGCAGAAATGGAAGATTTGCGTCCTCTTCGCCATCTGTGATTTCACTGGCGATCAACGAGAGCGCCAAGGCGCGCCAGCCCAATTCAATCGGCTTTGCATACGTCGACGCAAGTTTAATCGTCCCATCGACTGCGATCTTCCAAGCAATAACGTACTGTTCGTCTGATTTGTGGTTCCGGTGCCTGGTCCATAGAAGATAAACGTACTCAGTTCGGTCAATTCCTTCAGCGACTCCCCACGTTTGAGGAACGAACTGCGCCACCTTCGAGACCTTGGAGATAATGTGTTCTATCGTGTCACCGTCCTGTGCTCGCCACACTGACTTGACTCGTTCGACAAGGGCGTTGTCGTCGCAGCGAACATTGTTGCTCGTCGCAGCCAGCGCGGCCAGGCAGATCAGTGATCGACCGAGATAGAACCAAAGCACGCGTCTTCCAGATATTTTCTTCATAACCGCCGGCCCATCTGGTTTTCATTTACACGTCAATTCCAAAGCGGAGCAACCTTCAACGCGCTATGCGCGATCGCAAGAAGTTAGCGGCGACGTGACGCGGGCGCCCGCCAGTGTCCCGCGCGAGCAGGCGCTGTCCCCTCGATGTCACGCGCCGCTAACTTCGATGGCCAGCCAAAGCCTCAATTTGCGATGCTGGACCTACCCAGGAGGAGAAGCCTGGGCAGGCCGAGGGTCTGCATTCTTCGTGCCAGGTAATAGGCGGCAGTTCGCACCATATTTGTGGCGTCTTTGTTGGCTTTCCGACTTGCGAACGTATTGATGTTTCCATTCGGCCTATCCGCCGCGACCTCCACGATTTATCCCTGTCATGCACTGGATCTTCGACAGCGCAGGCGAACGCCTTCCCGCCACGTTCCCGGCGGCGATTGGGAGAAGGTGTACCGCCATTGAACCGTTCGGGTCGGTGTCGTTGCCGACAACGTCGGCGTTCGATCCCTGCCATGCCTTTGGGCACTTGCAGCCAAGGCGTCCATTGCGGCGTCTTGGCGCTCCTTCGCGGCCATGGGGCGCTCCTGGAGTTTCGAGGGTGATCGGTTGTGCTTGGCACTCTACGGGCCCACAACGACGCGAAGTCGCTTTTCAGCACCGAGCATTTGGAATAGATGCCAAGGAAGTTCACCCCTCGAGCAGGCGGATGAGACGGCGTTTCTCGCTGCGCACGCGCGATGGCAGGTTTATCGGCCCGTCATTTATCGACTTTTCGTAAGCGGGTAGGGGGCGTCGAGCCGTGCTAGTTTCGGCTTGAGCTGATCAATAGTTTCGCGAGTATCCGTCTAACGGGTTGACGCATAAGCGGCCTTATCATCCATTCGAACAGACCGACCGCAAAGACGCCAACAGAAAAGACGCCTAGGGCACTCCAAACAGCCATTTTCATTGCGGGCCTCTCTGTTCTTGTTAAGGCGGTTCGACATGCTTGCTTAGGCAGTATCGCCAAGAAAGACCAACGTGACGCCTGCCAGAATTGGCTGGCATCGTAAGACAATATGCTCGCTGAGTATGCTGTTGGAGTTCGCATATGTCCTGCGCTTGCCAACGCCGATCCTTGGTTGTTGGTGGAGAAGGCAGACGCAGGGTCGCGTTCTTGATGAACCGTAGCTGACTCACATGAAGACCGTCTGCTCGACGCAATAGCCCTCATCGCGCAGGCCGCATTTGTCTCTTGCACAGATCTGACGCGCGGCTTCAACGTCAACGCACCATTTGATATGGTCATTGTGATATTCATGATTGCAGAGCGGCTTCTACATCGAGATCCATGGTGGAGGCGGACCATCATTCGCATAAGAGAGGCCACAACATTTAATTTGAGAGGTTGACGGAAGAGCTCTCTTGCCGATAATCCAAGTCGTCGAGGTTCTCCGGGTCCCACTTGATCCGGAGCTAAGAGGGAAGCCGGTGCCAATGCCGGCGCTGCCCCCGCAACTGTGAGCGGAGAGCCGCTGTCCAACAGAGTCACTGAAGCCTGCGCGGCTTCGGGAAGGCCGGACAGCGGCGATGACCCGCGAGCCAGGAGACCTGCCCCGGCAGTATATTCGTCCACGGGCGGGGTGCCCCGGTGGTGCGCCAAGCAGCCGTCGCTCGCGCGACTTCCCTGCCTGCGTCCGCCATGGCCTTTGCCCCCAATATGGGGTTAACGCTATGTCTCTTCTCTCGCTTCCGGTTGCCACGCTCGGAACGCCGCGCATCGGTCCAAGGCGCGAGCTCAAACTCGCGCTCGAAAGCTACTGGGCAGGAAGAGTCAGCGAACAGCAGTTGCTCGAGGACGCAGCTGGCCTGCGTGCTGCGAACTGGGCTCGCCAGACATCCCTCGGTGTCACTGTCATTCCGTCGAACGATTTCTCGCTGTACGACCAGGTGCTCGACACCAGTGTCATGGTTGGCGCCATCCCGGAAATCTACGTGCCGAAAGCCGGATCCGCTTCGCTGGAGACGTACTTCGCCATGGCACGCGGTTCACAATGCGACGGGCAGGATGCGAGTTGCGGTCACGGACCGCGCGCGTATGGCGCACCCGCGCAGGAGATGACCAAGTGGTTCGACACCAACTACCACTACATGGTCCCGGAATTTAACCGCGGACAAACGTTCAGCCTGTCCTGTCGCAAACCTATCGATGAGTATGAGGAAGCCAAGGCACTTGGCTTTCAGACTCGCCCAGTCCTGATCGGGCCGGTCACATTCTTAAAGCTCGGCAAGAGTGCGGATCCTGCGTTCCAGCCACTGTCACTGCTGGATGACCTGATACCGGTCTATATCGAGGTTTTGCAGGAATTGGCTAAACGCGGGGCAAACTGGGTTCAGTTTGACGAGCCCTGCCTCGTCCTCGATCTGGATGAGAGCTCGCGAAAATCCTTGCTCCATGCCTATGACCGGCTCGCAAAGGAGGGGCCGGCCATCAAGATCATGGTAGCGAGCTATTTCGGCGACCTCTGCGACAATCTGGACACCGCCTTGCGCCTGCCTGTCGCCGGGCTGCACCTCGATCTGGTTCGCGCGCCACAGTTATTGGACGAGATCATTGCTGGCAGCCGGAATGATCTCGTCATGTCGCTCGGCGTCATAGACGGCCGCAATGTGTGGCGGTCGAACTTGTCGGCGCTCCGCCAACGGCTGGATCCCGCAATCGCGAAGCTCGGCAAGGATCGCGTCCAGATCGCCCCATCCTGCTCGCTGCTTCATGTGCCGGTCGATGTCGAACTCGAGACGGAGCTCGCTTCCGACGTTAAGACCTGGCTTGCTTTCTCGGTTCAGAAGATGCGCGAGCTTGCGACCTTGGCGCGGGCACTCGCAGGCGACCAGAATGTTGCGAAAGCTCTTGCGGAATCCGAGCGTGCCGCGTCCATCCGCCGCACTTCGCCGAAGATCCGTGATCCCAATGTCGCCGTCCGACTCGGAGCGATTAACCGGACCATGCGCGGGCGCGCCAGCCCATTTGCCAGTCGTGCCGAGATCCAACGCAAGCGCTTCGGACTACCGGCTTTTCCTACCACGACGATCGGATCGTTTCCGCAGACCACTGCCGTCCGGAATGCCCGTGCGGCGCATGCGCGAGGCTCGATGAGCGACGAGCAATACGACAAGTTCCTCAAGGAAGAGACGGCGCGCGCCGTACGTTGGCAGGAGGACATCGGTCTGGACGTGCTCGTGCATGGCGAGTTCGAGCGAAATGACATGGTGCAGTACTTCGGCGAGCAACTCGCCGGCTTCGCATTTACGAAGAACGGTTGGGTGCAATCCTATGGCTCGCGCTGTGTCCGGCCGCCGATCCTGTTTGGCGATGTCTCGCGGCCGCAGCCGATTACCGTAGACTGGTGGCGCTACGCACAATCACTAACCAAGAAACCGATGAAGGCGATGTTGACCGGACCGGTAACGATCTTGAACTGGTCGTTTGTTCGCGACGATATTCCCCGAAGCGAGGTCTGCCGTCAAATTGCGCTCGCGATCCGAGACGAAGTCGGCGATCTCGAGAATGCTGGTGCGACCATGATCCAGATCGACGAAGCTGCCCTGCGCGAAGGATTGCCATCGCGTCGATCGGAATGGCCTGCTTATCTCGAATGGGCCGGCGACTGCTTCCGCATCTGCTCATCGGGCGTCGCCGATCAAACCCAGATCCATACCCATATGTGCTACTCGGAGTTCAACGACATCATCGATGCAATTGCTGCAATGGACGCGGATGTCATTTCGATCGAGACCTCGCGCTCGAAAATGGAACTGCTTGACGCGTTCAGGAGCTACAAATATCCAAATCAAATCGGGCCAGGCGTGTACGACATCCATTCTCCACGCGTTCCCGAGACGGGCGAGATGAAGGAGCTCATGGCGCTGGCTCGGAAGCGGCTGCAGGATTCGCAGCTCTGGATCAATCCTGACTGTGGCCTGAAGACGCGCAAATGGGAGGAGGTTCGCCCCGCGCTGGTCAATATGGTCGCTGCCGCCCGCGAACTGCGCGCTGCATCCGATCCAGTAGGCCGCTGATCCAGCCTGGTCTCTCGTCAAGAAAGCTGATCCGCTTGTGGGCCATTTGCGCTCTTGATCATCGCGAGGGAGTTTTGATGAGCACAAAAAGCCCGGCCGCCATTAGCGGCCGGGCGGAAGTCTAGTCTGGGAGGAGCGACGCTGCTACGCATCGCGCCGAACTTCCATCGGCGCAGGGAGGACAGCCGACGGCTCGATCACGGAGAGGACATTCGCCGAAATCTGAACCCAGTTAAAGCACAAGCTCAACGCAGCTCAATTATGCCGTGGTATGCGGCCGATATCGCCTGGGATTAGAAATCTACACCAAGGTTTGCCGCTGATAGGCACTTCGCGACGCTTTGCCGGGTCGAGTAAATTTGGGCGGCAATGCCGGGCGGTCGCGGCATGCACGGGTATTAAGCGCACGTTGGTGTGCGTTCCTGCCCGCAAACGATATGCTCGATCAGCGAGACTATACGAAAAATGCCGACCGCAAGGATCTTATAGTCGTGACCAATGCAATGAGCGCCTTGCTATTGATTGAGACCCTGCTTCAGGCAGTCATTGGTTCACCGGGTCCATCCGATAGTCAAGTCTCGGTTCCAACCTCTGTTTGAGATCCTTGTGCGGCCAGATGGAGAAGGTGTGACGACGACGCCTGAAGGTAAACTCGCAGCGGGAAAACATGCTCTTCGGTCGTGCGATTGGTGCCAACCCGACGCATAAGCCGGTTCGGTGATGTCGATTTCGGACTCCGAAACCGCTCGGTTCGGCTTGGTCGGTTTAGACCGCCCGACTGTGTGTGGCCCGGGACCGAGGAAGGTGAGCGTCGAACGCCGATGCGACGCTCCGGACCAGGAACTCTGCGCCATCGGCTACGGAAAGCCGGCCATCGTCAATGACCACGACGCCATCTGCGATAAGGCTGTCGAACCTGGAATGATCGACGACGGCCAACCTCGGATCCCTGCCGTGACGACGGGAGGTCTCGGAGAGATCGACTGCCATGTCGCACATGATTCGCTCGATGATCTCGGCACGGAAGCGATCGTCATCCGTCAGTAAATAGCCCTTCGTGGTGGCGAGCCGATCCTCGGTGATGCGTGCGAGGTAGTCCTTTGTCGAGACAGCGTTCGCGACAAACCCCTGTTCCATGCGGCCGATGGCGCTGGCGCCCAGACCAATGAGCGCTTCCGCGCCATCGTCAGTATAGCCCTGGAAATTGCGCCTCAACCTGCCTTCCCGCCTTGCCTGGGCGAGATTGTCGTCGGGCAGGGCGAAGTGATCGATGCCGACGCGTACGTATCCAGCATCAACCAAAGCTTCCGCGATCGTTTCGGATTGGAGGTGCCGCTCGACACTGTCGGGCAGGGTGGATTCATCGATCTTGCGTTGATGCTTCTTGAAGGACGGAATGTGCGCGTAGCCATAGGTCGAAAACCGGTCCGGATGCAGCTCGAGGCATTTGGCGACGCTGTCCAGGCACGAAGAGACCGTCTGCTGGGGCAGGCCATAGAGCAGGTCGAAACTGATCCGGCCGACGCCGGCGCGGCGCAACCGATCGACCGAAGTCGCGGTCTCTGCGAAGCTCTGCACACGATTGATGGCCCGCTGAACAACTGGATCGAAGCTCTGGACACCAAGGCTCGCCCGGTTAACCCCGCAATAGCCTAGCGCCTCGGCCATCGGCTCGTTCAACATGCGTGGATCGATCTCCACGGCGATCTCGGCATCAGGCAGGACAGCGAACCAATAGCGCAACGAACCGACCAGATCAGCAAACGTTTCGGGTGTCATGATCGTCGGGGTGCCGCCCCCGAAGTGAATGTGAGAGATCGGCTGTCGTTGACCGACGGTTTCTGCAACAAGGTAGGCTTCAGTACGCAGTCCCGCTACATAGTTCGCGATCGGCTCCTGGCGTTTCGTGATAGATGTATGGCAGCCACAACACCAGCACATGTTTCGACAAAATGGCACGTGCACGTAGATTGAGGCGGATTGCCGGGTGCCCAACGACCTGAGCCACGTTTGGTAGTCGGATTCGCAAACTGACGCTGAGAAATGCGGGGCCGTCGGATAGCTGGTGTAACGCGGCAGCCGGTGCCGCCCGTAGGATTGTGCCAAGTCCGGTCGCATTCAGATGCCTTGCCTTTCTTCCTCGCCAGGCTACCGAACACGCGGCACATAAGCTTTGCGCTGGCTCAAAATATCCGGGTTGCTGATGGCCATGGTGACCCTGAAACCGAGACTGGTAGAGCATGCCCGCGGCGTATACCGCACTTTTGATCGCGATGAAGCGGTCACGCGCCGGGCTCCGCGCGGTCGCAATTGTCCGTCCTTATCGGTCGGCGGACGTGCGTGACACCCGTTTCGCGCGATATCAATGCGGCGCAGGCCGAGCGATACTGCCAACTGTCGTGCTGACGGTCACGATATGGAACCTGCCGGCCCCCGAGCTGCGGAGAGGTTCGGCCATGCCGTGTGCGACCGGTGGCTGAAGGAGGCGATGATCGAGCGCAGAAGCCGTCCTGGCCGTGCAGGCAGCGTGCGCCGGCGAGCATCGCCACCTTCATTTCAACAAGATGAGCATAAGCGGTTTCTTCTCATGAAACGCCAGCGATCAATACGGGCCATCCGTCTCGGCGACATTTAGCGGCTTGCCGGCCATCGAGGGCAAGAATGCGACCGAGCTCCGTTCGGCTTCAGCTTCTTGCTCCAATTCTAGAATGTGCGCTCTTAGCGCATCGGAAGTCGCTTCCGCTGTCTCGCTGAATAGCGGATCCCCATGATCGGTGACGGCGGAAGCGATTTCGGTCCAATCCTGAGCCGATAGAGCCTTAAGGGCAGCGGGGAAGAAATCTCGTTCTTCCCACATCATATGGTAGCGCTCGCCTGCTATAAAGTCGCGTACGATGTTGCCGACGTCTTGCCGAAGGATTTCACGATCTGCGAGGACGCCATCAATAGCGTGAGCGAAGCGGTGCAAACGGTCAACGACTTCCTGGTGTTCATGCGCGAGATCGCCGACGAGTGCGGCCGCGTCCGGGTCGCGAGTCTTGAGCTTGGAAAAAATCAAGTCTTCCTGGGGATGATGGTACACCTCCGGGTAAACCTCGAAGTAGCTGATGATCGCGCGAATGACCTCGTAGTCAGGACGGATCCCATGCTCAAAGATCTCCAATTCACGTTGGAGGGCGACCAGAAGCAGGTCAATGTTGCGATGCTCTCGAAGCAAAAAATCGATGATCATTGCGGTGCTCCATGGAGGAACAATCGAATTTTAAATGCGATTCTTCCATTCGTGCTAGATCGCCGAGTTTCGGTGTCGTTCACTCGCAGCAATCTGTCCGCGCTGTTCGTCGCACAGAAGTAGCGCATTTCACCGTGGTGCTTGCACTGGCGCAAACCAACTTAGCCCAGGTTCTGCAAAAAACGGCTGGGCAATCTGTCGTGACGCAACTCGACTCGGCGTGAGGTCGGCAGGGCGATCACGCCATTCTGCTCAAGCTGTGTAAAGGTGCGCGACACCGTTTCGATCGTCAAACCAAGGTAATCGGCAACATCTCGCCGTGACATCGGCAGTTCGATGGCAGCGTTGTTCGTAGTGCGACGAGACATATCGAGCAGGAAAGTCACGACCCGCTCTTCAGCGCTGCTGATTAAGAGCATCAGATGTTCCTGAAAGCGGTGGAGCTCGATCGCCATCGCCTCCCACAGCTGTCGTGTGAGTTCCCTCTCGTGACTGGCGCGAACAATGAGGGCGGTGCGCTTCACCATTAGCAGGTGCGTCTCACAGATCGCCTCGGCCGAAGAGATATGGCCTTCTCCGGCCTCGAAGCCGAAGATGTCACCGGGCAGATAGAACGCACCGATCTGACGACGTCCATCGTGTAGAATCTTGTAGGTCCGTACCGCACCCGACACCACCTGATATAGGTATTCCGCTGCCTCGTTCTCGCCGTAGATCTCGCTATTGAGAGTGAAGCGCATCGGTGTGGCAATCATACCAAACGGTCCATGGCTACGAGCTTTCCCACGCAGGACGTTAGTCGGATGACGGCTGATCTCGTGAAAACTGGCGGCCTGGGGGCACATGGCGAACTCAATCTTGCGAACGTCGATGGTACGCAGATTGGCCGCTCGTAACGAACTGGGAAATTTGGATGTTTCCCCTAAGTAAAAACCCCTAAGTATTTACACCTAAGTCCTATGAGGAGGGCGTCTTGAATGAGTGCGGCACGGTCCCTTGGTTGCTCAAACACGCTCAAAAATCAGCTAGGCCGCTTCGGATCGGAGGCTGCATGCTGGTGGCAGCAGACATTGGCGGCATCCCGGATCGATTTGCGCGGGCCGATTCGGACGACGTGCTTGGTCATGATCTGATCCGCGCTTGTGGGATCCTGATTGGGAGAGTGGATCATAGCACTCGGCTCGCGTGACATGTTGACCTGGCTCAACAGCCGGGCTTGCTCTCCAGGATTTCAGATGCCGGAGGAAATCGCGACCTGGCCTGGCCGGAAGCTGAACTCGGGCATCGTCGGTTGGCCGGTAAAAAGACTATCCGCGAGGCGGCGGTCCTGTTGCTGATCGGGGCGGTGGCGTCGCCATTGCGCCGATCGCGACGGCGTTCAGACCGCATCCAGGATCTGGCGGCATGTCGTCCGTACAATTCTTGCTCTCAATGCGACATCAGGACCGGGATGGTGATTGCACGGAGCATGTCCCCCGAGATGCGGCCGAGCAACCTTTCCTGCAGCCGACAGTGGCCGTATCCGCTCATCACCAGCAGGTCGAGGCTTTCCTCCGCTGCAAGCGAAAGGAGGGCGCGCTGCGCGGACCAGGATGCTGGGAGCGACACGACCTTTGCAGGAAGCCCTGACCTTGCAAGGTACTGTCCCAAATGGTCGGCGGAACTTTCCGCCCGCACCCTGTCCGGAGCGGTGATCGCGATGATGGTGAGCGCGCCGGCTTTGCGCAGCAGCGGCATCGCGTCGTGCAATGCGCGGGCCGCACGGCGGCTGCCGTCCCAACAAATCCCGATTCGTCTGGTCGAAAAAGCCCCGTGGAAGGTGTATGGCAGGTACAGGACGGGCCCGCCGGCCTGGAAAAGGATCTTCCTGGGAATAACGTTATCGTAGCTGTCACAGCCGCTCTGAGGCTGTGTGACGATGGTCATGTCGTGGACCCGCGCGCTCGCGCAGATGATCCGGCGCGCCTCGGCTGCAACCGCACTCAGCGCGCGGCTCGTGTAGGAAATACCTGCATTCCTTGCTTGCAGATCAAAGACATGAAGTGCCGCTTCGGCTCGCTCGAACGCGCGCGCCTGCTCGACTTCGAAGACCGAGGTGACTGCCGTTCCGCTGAGCCCAACGAGCGGAACAATAGTTCTTTCATAGCCGATCGCCACCACGTCAAGATGCGCGCCCGTGCTCAGTGCGAAGGAAATCGCACCGTTCACCGTAGCCCGCACCGGGAGCTCCGTAGGAAGATGGACCAATATGGTCCCGAACATTGCCGTTCTCCGGGCATGAAAGGCCTGCTGCCCACCGGAGCACAAATCTGGGCCGGGCAATTGATCTGCTTCAAATGCCGTCGTTGATTTTGTTTGAGTACGATCAAACCGGCCACGGAGCAGTTCGCGTGACGGTGTGATGCCAAGTCAAGCAGAGAGGAACCAGCATGACATGTGTTGCATCGGTAATGCCGGCCGCAGTACTGCACGATTCGGCATGGTCATTCCGTCGCAGATACCAGTGCGGCGATCGGGGCCGCGAAGCAACCCTGGATGCCGTCCATTCCTCGCCATCGTCGGTCGACATTCATGTTGAGGCAAACAGGTGTATGCTGAACGCGAGGAACGACAAGCCAGCAACCAAGGTGATGAACG
The DNA here is from genome assembly GCF_049075665.1 of Bradyrhizobium sp. B120. Lineage (NCBI taxonomy): Bacteria > Pseudomonadati > Pseudomonadota > Alphaproteobacteria > Hyphomicrobiales > Nitrobacteraceae > Bradyrhizobium > Bradyrhizobium sp. B120. Next base: position 2,310,377 of record NZ_CP185242.1, read on the forward strand.
GCCGGTTCGCCGCGGCGGAGCGGGATGCGCCAATGCTCGAACTTCGCGAACTGCTGCGGCCAATCCATCAGCGCGGCTCGCCGGCGATGGATGACAAAAGCAGTCGCGTCGGCACCCTTGTGTCCGAGATCGGCGCTTCCCGGAATTGATGAGAACAGTCCTGGGCTCGAACGCGCCCATCACTTCGAGTAGGTGCTCTTGAGGGCCTCTCTTGCTGCCATCGGTATCGATGCGCTCGACGACGTCGTCGCGCAGATCGGGGCAGATGGACGTCAGCGCGACAGCCGTGCGCGGATCTGCCGCACCGGGGGCCCGTCTCGCTGATCAATGCCGGTTTGTTGGTCGCGGCTTGTGCTGAAGGTTCCGCCGCGATGTGCCCATGACGTCTCACGTCCCCGCGACTGAGGATCATTCATCGACGAATTCGTCCAAACGACCGCCACCAACAACATCACCAGCCCGGTGCGGAGCGTTGCTCCCGGAACCACCGTTCATCGCCTGATCCACGCACCTTGAACAAGCCATCGTGCCGCTTGCGATGCTGCTAGAGCCCCGCGGTGATGGCGATCCGCATCAACTCGGACATGCTGCGGACATCTGTCTTGGCCATGAGGTTCGCGCGGTAAACTTCGACCGTCCGGGGGCTGATGCCAAGATCATGGGCGATCACCTTGTTGATCTTGCCGGCTAGTAGTCCCTGCAGAACGTCACGCTCGCGCGACGAGAGGTCCGCGAGGCGGGCTTCAGCCTGCCGCTTCGCTGCGTCATCGGCTGGTTTCGCTTCCAAGGCACTATTGATGGCACGCAATAGACCCTCGTCCTGGAACGGCTTCTCGATGAAATCGACCGCACCCGCTTTCATCGCTTCAACTGCGAGCGATACGTCGCCGTGGCCAGTTATCAGGACGACGGGACAGCCGACGCGGTCGGCCTTCAGCTTGCGGAGCAGTTCGAGGCCGCTCATGCCCGGCATGCGGATGTCTGATACAATGCAGTCGGCCGGACCGCTCGCGACCTCATCGAGGAACTCAATCGCCGTCTCATACGTCGCTACGCAGAAACCGTTGACATCAAGCAAAAACGCGAGCGAGTCCCGCATCGCGGCGTCATCGTCGATCACAAGAATGCGCCGCCCAGTCATGCTTCTTCACCAATCTCCGCAAATGGCAGGGTGAACTGAAAAATCGTGCCGCCGCCCGGCTTCGCTTCCGCGACGATGTGGCCGCCATGGGATTCGATGATTGTCCGGCAGATTGAGAGTCCCACGCCCATGCCATGCTCTTTCGTCGTGACAAAGGGCTGGAACAGGCGGTCGGCGATATCGGGGCTGATGCCGGGACCCGTATCGGCAACGGTAAACCTGGCGAGGCCATCGACCTTGGTAACTCCGACGGTCAATTCGCGGCGCGGGCAGGACGCCATCGCCTCGATTGCGTTGCGTATCAGGTTCAGCGCGACTTGCTGGATCTGGATCTTGTCGACGATCATTGACGGCAGATCGGGGTCGCTGCTGATCGCCACGCGCACGCCTTGTTCCTTGGCGCCGAGAAGTGCCAGCGCAACAGCCTCTTCAAGTAGCGTGATCGGATTCTCCACAGAATGCTGCGTCTCGCCTTTGGCAACGAATTCCCGCAGGCGTTTGACGATATCGCCCGCGCGCAGAGCCTGTTGGGCGGCTTGTTCCAGTGCATCACCAATGCGATTGGCGTCCGGCTTGTCTGACGCCAACACAGCCTTTGCGCCCCGCATGTAGTTTGTAATGGCGGAAAGCGGCTGGTTGATTTCATGGGCGATAGACGATGCCATCTCACCCATGGCGGTCAGCCGCGACACGTGCACGAGCTCAGACTGCAGCTCTTGCAGCCGCCGTTCCTGCGCCCGCCGTTCGGTCAGGTCTCGGATGAAGCCAGTGAAGAAGCGTTCGTCGCGCACTTTGGCCTCACCTACGGCAAGCTCCATCGGAAAGGTCGAGCCGTCGCTCCGCTCGCCGACCACGATGCGGCCGATGCCGATGATGCGCCGCTCGTCCGTGGTCAGATAACGATCCATGTAGCGGTCGTGCTCGGTGCGGTAGGGCTGCGGCATCAACTTGGATACATTCTTTCCGACCACTTCGTCCGGCGACCAGCCGAACAAACGCACTGCCGCGGCGCTGAACGAGCGAATGATGCCCTTCTCGTCAATCACGATCATCGCTTCCGGAACGGTGTCCAGGATCGACTGCAAATGAACTTGCCGATACCGCGCCTGCTCCGATTCCCGCCGCAGCCGATCGCCCATGAAGCCAAGCATGGGACCAAGGACCGCGAATCCGGCGATATCGATCATGTTTGCGGAATCGGTGATGAGGCCTTTGCCAAGAAAGGCCGCGCTGATGACCAGGCAGAGCAGGGTAGTGAAACTCGCCGGTCCGCGGCCGCCGGCGAAAGCTGCAAAAACGACGGCTGGAAGGTAGATGATCGTGAACGTGCGGCCCTCAAGATAGGGATCTAGCGCTGCGCGCAGCATGAGGGCCAGCGCGGCGGCTGCCGCGGCAGTGCCATAGCGGTACCAGTTGCGATCGAACATATCTTCGGGCAGGCCCTCTCATTGGATCGACTTTACATCGTTGGGCCGCGGGGGGCTACGGGAGGCAGGAGCGTATCAATTTACGTCGATGTATGGCCGCCGCTATTTGGGCCAGATGCGCCAGTGCGTGGGCTGCACAGCAACGTGTTCTCCGGTCTTGGCCTTGACCCAGCCGCCGAAGATCCGGCGGCAAGGGAAGACGAGCCGGTGAATGGCATTACCTTCGATTACGGCAATCTCCAGGTCCCAATCAAAGGGCGCCGATTCGACCCGTTCCCAGGTCACGTTGCCAATAGATCCTGGACGGAGTTCATCACCACGGACTGACATATTTTAAGCATCCTTCCGAACAATACGGACCACATCACGTGTCCGTCGCGCGAGCAGGGGCAGCGCAATAATCGCCCAAGAGGCGCGTGGTCTCGATCGCGTCAGTCGCCGCCGGGGTTCTGTCGCCCATGGCGTCGTCGCGCCCATCGTGCTGCGAGATGGTCCTCCCGCCAACCGAAATATGAGGACTGACACTTGCAAAGCAACTCCCGGGCTTCGGTCGGGGCGATCCGGACCTGCTCAAGCCAGGGCCGGTTAGTCTTCATCGGCTTCTTAAAGCATTTGGACTGCACTGCGGCTCCCGAAACGTACCCGCGGCGGGTTGGTTTCGCCGTGGCTTGTCACGTCGAACATCCTCGTCGTTGGGAAAGTCTCCTTGTCCTACGGCGTCATCGTGAGGCGTTGCGTGTTGATGGGGGCGACCACGCCCTTGCGAGCCCAGAAGCGTCTTCAAGCGAGAACGGGACGATCCCGCATTCGCTTGATGTCATTCGGGTCGGCCTAACTACGCTCGGCCCCGAGCATCGCGCCGGTCCGCAGGTCGATGAAGTGGACGCCATCGCAAGCGGCGCAGGCTATCGGGTGAAGATCGTCGGCGCTCAGCTCGGGTGCGTCGTCCGGCAGCAATCCTTGAACCCGGTCGCCGGTATTTGGGCACGAAAAGATGATGGGGCGCCAAGTCTTTCTGTCTGCCATGTGTCTGACCTTGACTGGAAGGCCGTTTCTATCGTTAGCCCGCCGCTGACATATTGATGCAGGTCAAAAAGCAGATGCGCGTCTAGAGCGCCGGATAGCCAGCGGCCGCTGCGAGCGGGACAGGCGACTTGCGGGCAACATGTTCGAACTCGGGTGATTCGCTAGGGCGCGCCTTGGTCCGCGACAAGCCTGCGAGCAGCCGGGTTGATGGAAATCAAAATGCCGGACCCGCGATTGTGTCAGTGTTGAAGGGCACCGCACGCGCGTCGGGCCATGACAACATGTGTCAATATGCTGCGAGAGCCACGAAGGAGATGATAAATTGATTGCTCGCCTCGCATTGTCGGTGGCCCTGTCGGCGCTGATCGCGGCCATAGGCCTCGGCGCTGAGGTCCTGAACCTTGGGCTTATCGAAACCTTGGCTGCGACTGGCCTGATCATCGGCTTTGCGGTCGCGGCGGCAGGGTGGACTGTCAGAAGTGGGATGGGGTCGGCTCGCCTCATTTGCCTACGATCACGGGCGCGCGGGTCTCGCCGCCGATAGTGCCCCCGCCGTCCGGCGCTCGCCAGTAGAGGCTCTGCCCGGTGATTGGCCAATTAGTCGGATCTTGCGGAAATGCTTGCTGAGAACACTAAGCATCGCCTGCAAGATTCGCGACGCCTTGAGGCGCCATATTGCCGGCGATTGAATAGGGGGTCGATGGAGGTCAACAATCGGTATCTCGGACGTGACGGTCCACGCCGCTCTCGACCGTATCGACGAGAAATTCCCGGATCAGCGTCTCAACTTAATCGGTCGAACGCATGAACAGGCCAGAAGTCGCTGTCGCGGAGCCGCGTCAAGCTAGCGATTGCGGATTGTGTAGAAGAATAAGAACGCTTTCGTCGCGCTGCCCAAGCCTCGACGTGATCTCGACAAACCGGAACAGACAATCTCTTTGCGATGCGGCTTGAGGCAAATCAAATACTTTTCTGGCGCAAATGGCAGAATAGGCATGGCTAAGCCAACCCACAGGATAGGCCAACCCACAGGAAGAGGGTGTTCATGCCTTCATTTAACGTTCGATTCATTAAGACCGTTTGCGACGATACCGGCCACGAGCATCGTGCCTGCCAGGCAGCGTTCAAGGTTGATGCCGCCTCGCTGAGTGCTGCTGCACAGCAGGCGGAGACCGACTTCTGCAAGCAAAGGGGTGTCCGCGATTGGACCATCTTCGCCGATGCGATGGAGCTTCGAACCCCGCCTGCACTGCCGCCGGCATGGGGTGGCTAGCTTAAGTTCGGCTAGCCAGAGGTCCGCGAATTTCATGACGCACTCAATCTGCGAATTCAAATGCGATCGCAAAAACATTATTGCGAGCGTTGATTCGAGAGAGGAGCTTTGCGATGCCGTCACCAATTCGGCAGGCGCCCTGTTGTCCGCGGCACCAAGCAGACCTTGCCGGACTTTTGTCGCTCGTTCAGCTGCCTCGCCGCGGCGCTCCGCCGAGCGTCGGTCCGGAAGACGGATCCGGATCAAACGATTTGATCTCACAAACTGGTCTTGTGCATGCCAAAAACAAATCTACCTCCGGCAGCTAAGGCTGCCTCGAGGAATATGACGCATGGTTAACCAATCTGCACATATCGGGGGTCCTTGGTGGTTTCCTTGGCGGCTTAGGAATCTGCTTGGCCGGTTGCGAGCGAGCCTGTCTCGGACATCCGAACTGGCTTACTTGAGCCCGCAAGACGTCGATGCGATCGCGCGTGAGCTCAATCTGTCCACGTCCGCTTTTCGAACGATGGCGCAAAGTCCAGGCTCTCCTGAACTCTTGAGCAAGCGCCTCGCACTTGCGGGCTTTTCCGAGAAAGCGCTTGCCGCCCGCCATGGTGACGTATTGCGCGATCTGCAGCGGGTGTGCGGTCTGTGTCAGGCCAAGGCCCGCTGCGCCGCCGCCGTCGAAAGAGAGATGTTTGCAAGTCCCCTGAAAGACTGCCCCAACGAGCAAACCTTGCTCGCGCTCGGTCGCGAGATCGACGGGCTCCCGCAGCGCTTTCGCGACTGATCGCGCTCAATTGTTCCCTCACCGGATATGTGAGCCCCGAGCCATCCCGCTTTCAAAGAAGGCCAACACATGACAAGCCCATCCACTGCCGCGAAATCCACGACGATGGGTGAAGCAGGCCTGATGTCGGTATTCGCTGTTTCTGCCTACGTTTGCTTTTTCGCCGGGGCGATGGGGCACGATTCTGCGTTTACCTTCCACGCATTGCTGGCTTCCGCCGCCAGTCTAGCCGCAGCAGCCGTCATCCTCAATCGCTACTATGAACGACCGGCGCTATTGCCGCCGGCAGAGATCAATGGCCGGCCGAACTACAATCTCGGCCCGATCAAATTCGCCTCGGTGTTGGCGATGTTCTGGGGCATCGCCGGCTTTTCCATCGGTCTTCTCATCGCGTCACAGCTCGCTTGGCCTGCACTGAATTTTGATCTGCCCTGGACGAGCTTCGGCCGGCTCCGCCCGCTGCACACGTCGGCTGTGATCTTTGCGTTCGGCGGAAACGTGCTTATCGCGACTTCGTTCTACGTGGTGCAGAAGACCTGCCGGACCCGCCTCGCTGGCGATCTTGCGCCGTGGTTTGTGGTGGTTGGCTACAACTTTTTCATTCTGATCGCGGGCACCGGTTATCTTTTCGGCGCCACCCAGTCCAAGGAATACGCCGAGCCGGAGTGGTACGCCGATCTCTGGCTCACGATCGTCTGGATCACCTATCTCATTGTGTTTCTGACGACGCTGATGAAAAGGAAGGAGCCGCATATCTTCGTCGCCAACTGGTTCTATCTCGCCTTTATCGTCACCATTGCGGTGCTCCACGTTGGCAACAATCCGGCATTGCCGGTCTCGATATTCGGCTCGAAATCCTACATCGCCTGGGGCGGCGTGCAGGATGCCATGTTTCAGTGGTGGTACGGCCACAATGCGGTAGGCTTCTTCCTGACCGCCGGCTTCCTGGCGATCATGTACTACTTCATTCCGAAGAGAGCCGAACGCCCCGTCTACTCTTATCGCCTCTCGATTATCCACTTCTGGGCGCTGATCTTCCTCTACATCTGGGCTGGACCGCACCATTTACACTACACGGCGCTGCCGGACTGGACCCAGACGCTGGGCATGACGTTCTCGATCATGCTGTGGATGCCCTCATGGGGCGGCATGATCAACGGCCTGATGACGCTCTCGGGTGCGTGGGACAAGCTGCGCACAGACCCGGTGCTCCGTATGCTGGTGGTCTCGGTTGCCTTTTATGGCATGGCGACATTTGAGGGCCCCACGATGGCAATCAAGGTCGTCAATTCGCTCAGTCATTACACCGACTGGACGGTCGGTCACGTGCATTCCGGTGCGCTGGGCTGGGTCGGCTTCGTATCATTCGGCGCGCTCTATTGCCTGATTCCCTGGCTTTGGGATCGCCAGCTGTACAGCCTCAGGCTCGTCAACTGGCACTTCTGGATCGCCACGATCGGGATCGTGCTCTACATCTCCGCGATGTGGGTGTCTGGCATCCTGCAGGGGCTGATGTGGCGCGCCTACACTTCCCTTGGCTTCCTCGAGTACTCATTCATCGAGTCGGTCGAGGCCATGCATCCCTTCTACATCATCCGTGCCGCGGGGGGCGCGATGTTCCTGATCGGCGCGCTGATCATGGCCGCCAATCTCTGGATGACGGTAAACGCAAAGCAAACCGATCAAATCCAGGACGCTGGACGCTCCAACTCGCGGAATAGGTTATCGCATGTCTCTCTGGAATCGACACAAGATCTTTGAGAAAAACTCGATCATCTTGATCGCTGGCATCCTTGTCGTGATAGCGGTCGGCGGCCTGGTCGAGATCACGCCGTTGTTCTACCTCAAGAGCACGATCGAGGCGGTGGACGGCGTGCGGCCGTATACGCCGCTCGAGCTTGCCGGCCGCAACATCTACGTACGTGAGGGGTGCTATCTCTGTCACTCGCAAATGATCCGGCCGTTGCGCGATGAGGTTGAGCGCTACGGCCACTACTCGCTGGCCGCTGAAAGCATGTATGATCACCCGTTTCAATGGGGGTCGAAACGTACCGGCCCGGACCTTGCTCGTGTTGGCGCGAAATATTCCGATGAATGGCACGTCACGCATCTGATCAATCCGCGCGCCATCGTGCCGCAATCGGTGATGCCGGGCTATCCGGCGCTGGCGCACACGGAGGTTGACCTGACTGACATTGTCGCACATCTGCGCACCAATCGGGCGGTCGGCGTCCCCTATACCGAGGACCAGATCAAGAACGCAGTCGCCGACTTGAAGGCGCAGGTCGATCCTGACAGTGCGAACGTCGCGTCGTTCCAGAAGCGCTATCCGAAGGCGGCTGTCCGCAAATTCGACGGCAGGGCCGGAAATCCGACCGAACTCGATGCGCTCATCGCCTATCTGCAGATGCTCGGCACGTTGATCGATTTCAAGCTCTACGATGAAAAAGCCAATCTGCGCTGAAGGAGTCTGTGATGAAAGCCGTCATTTCGATCGAGAACCTGGCGTCAAGCGTCGTCGTGACCCTCTGGACGCCGTTGTTCGTCGGCATCTTCATCGCCATCGTCGTGTATGCGCTGTGGCCCCGTAACAAGAGGCGTTTTGACTCTGCGGCGCGCTTGCCGTTGCGCCGGGATTGACAGATCATGACCGAGCATAACGACATCGATCGCATCTCCGGCCGTCCCACGACGGGGCACGAATGGGATGGTATAAGGGAACTCAACACGCCGCTGCCGCGCTGGTGGATTCTGGCCTTCTACGCCACGATCCTTTGGGCGATAGGCTACTGGGTCGTTTATCCGGCCTGGCCGCTCCTCTCAAACTACACAATCGGCGCGTTGCATTATTCGACCCGCGCCAGCGTCGTTAGCGACCTTGCCGGTCTCGAGAAGCTGCGCGGCGAGAAGATGGCCGTGCTTGGCAAGGCGTCTCTGGCCGAGATCGAGAATGATCCCACCCTGCTGGCAATGGCCCGGGCCCGTGGCAAGACGGTTTTCGCGGACAATTGCGCGCCATGCCATGGGAGCGGCGCCGCGGGTGCCAAGGGCTATCCGAATCTCAACGACGATGACTGGTTGTGGGGCGGATCGCTTGACCAGATCCTAAAGACCATCCAGTTCGGCGCACGTTCCGGGCATGCCGAGGCGCATGAAGGACAAATGCTGGCCTTCGGCCGCGACGGCATCCTCAAGATCGGTGAGATCGTCACGGTAGCGAATTACGTGCGGTCGCTGTCTGGCTTGGCAACGGCAGCCAATTTCGATGCTGCGGCCGGCACAAGGATCTTTGCCGAGAATTGTGCGGTCTGCCACGGCGAGAATGCCAAAGGCAATCAGGCACTCGGTGCGCCGAACCTGACTGACGGAATTTGGCTGTACGGCTCGGACGAGGCTACGCTGGTCGAGACCATCAGCTATGGCCGCGCCGGCGTCATGCCGGCTTGGAGCGGGCGCCTCGATCCCATCACAGTCAAGGCACTCGCCGTCTACGTGCACTCCCTCGGTGGCGGACAATAGGCGAGAAGTGTCGCCAAGCCCACGGCGCCGTCGACGTGGGTCAACGTCATTCGTCCGCGCCAGATGCAAGGTCGGCCATGAAGTCCGTCATGAACAAGACCGTTTCGCAGGATGACCTGCTGATCGAGGAGGATAGACCCCTCTATGTAGCCCATAGGCGGGTCTATCCGCAGAGTGTCCGCGGCACTTTCCGCACGATCAAATGGCGGCTGATGGTGGTGTGTCTGGGCATCTATTATCTGCTGCCGTTCGTGCGTTGGCATCGTGGCTTGGGCGCGCCCGACCAGGCGGTGTTGCTCGATCTGCCGAACCGGCGGTTCTACTTCTTCTTCATCGAGCTCTGGCCGCAAGAGCTCTATTATTTCACCGGGTTGCTCGTGCTTGCTGCCATGGCACTGTTCCTGATGAACGCGCTGGGCGGGCGAATTTGGTGCGGATATCTGTGTCCGCAGACGGCCTGGACCGACCTGTTCTATGCGGTGGAGCGTTGGGTCGAGGGCGACCGTCGCGAGCGGCTGAGGGCCGCTGCACGCCCAATGACAATGGGGCGCGGGGCAAAGCGCGTGCTGAAGCACGCGATCTGGTTGATGATCGCTTGGTGGACGGGTGGCGCGTGGGTGCTGTACTTTGCCGACGCGCAGACATTGGTGCGCGATCTGGCGGCCTTCCAGGCGCCCGCAATCGCCTATATCTGGATTGGCATCCTGACGGCTTCGACCTATCTGCTGGCCGGCTACCTGCGCGAGCAGGTTTGCGTTTATATGTGCCCGTGGCCGCGGATCCAGGCCGCGCTCACCGACGAGTGGGCGCTCAATGTGACCTATAAATACGATCGCGGCGAGCAGCGCTGCTCATTGAAGAAATCATTCAATCTGCGCGAGCGCGGCCAAAGGGTCGGAGACTGCATCGATTGCAATCAATGCGCGGCTGTCTGCCCGACCGGGATCGACATCCGCAATGGCGCCCAGCTCGGTTGCATCCAGTGCGGGCTCTGCATCGACGCCTGCGATGCCGTCATGAAGAAGGTCGGGCGCAAAGCCCGCCTGATCGGTTACGACAACGACATCAATATCCGGCGGCGGATCGACGGCAAGTCGGAGCTCTTCAAACCGGTACGCCCGCGCACGATCGTCTATGCTTCCTTGATCGCGGTCGTCTGCGCGGTGATGCTTTATGCGCTGTTGTCGAGAACGCTGCTCGATCTCAGCGTCCTGCACGATCGCAATCCCGTGGCGGTCAAGCTCAGCGATGGTTCGATTCGCAACGGTTACACCGTGCGCCTGCTCAACAAGCGCGGCTTCGATCGCGTGGTCGCGATCGACATCGATGGGCCGCCTGAGGCGTCCGTCCACGTCGTCGGCGTCGATTCGGTGACGGTGGATCGACCGATGATCGTCTTGGCTCGCGATACCACGACAGAACTACGTGTGCTGGTGACGGCGCCGGTCGACGACAAGTCGGAACGGTCGATGCCGGTGAGGTTTCGGGTCACCGATATTGGCCTCGGCGAGGTCGCTTCCGCAACAGATCATTTCGTCCTCCCCTAACGACCACAGGCGGGACCTCATCATGACCGCATCAGTGCCAGCCGCGCGGCCCATCACCGGACGCTACGTCTTGATCGTCATTCTCGTCTTCTTTGCGGTCGTGATTGGCGCCAATCTGGCAATGATGCGCTTTGCCGTCATGACGCTGCCCGGGACAGAGGTCGACAGCGCCTATAGCGCGAGCCTCGCCTATCAACGTGAGATCATCGCGGCACGGCAGCAGAACGAGCGAAACTGGCTGGTGCAGGTACATATCGACCGGCAGTCCGATGGCCGGGCTGTGCTTGCGATCGAGGCGCGCGACCGCGCAGGCGCGCCTCTCGCCGGAATGGGTTTCGTGGCCCGGCTCGAGCGACCGGTAGACCGTCGAGCCGATCGGACGATTGATGTCTCGGAGGCTCATGCTGGAACCTACCGCGGCAGCGCCGAGGGCGTCGCTGCCGGGCAGTGGGATCTCGTGATCGAGGGCGACGCCGATGGCCGCCGCATGTTTCTATCGAAAAACCGCATCGTCCTGAACTGAGAGTACATGCACATGCAGGAGGACATCGATTTTTCTCACTATCTGAAGAGGACAAGCGCGGGCCTCCTCCAACTCGACCTCGCGGTGGAGGGCATCAGTTGCGCGAACTGCATGAGCAAGATCGAGCGCAATCTGTCGAACATTCCGGACGTGACCGCGGCACGCGTGAACTTCACCGATCACCGGCTGGCGCTCGAATGGAAGGCGGGAGCGCTCGATCCAGCCCTATTTGTCAAGCGGCTCGCCGAATTAGGCTATAGGGCATATCCCTTCCAGCGGAATAATGCGGAGGCGCTGGAGGCGGAGCGGGCGCGGAGCTTGCTGCGGCGGCTGGGCGTTGCCGCGTTTGCCGCGATGAATGTGATGATGCTGTCGATCCCGGTATGGTCCGGCAATGTCTCGGACATGCTGCCGGAGCAGCGCGACTTCTTTCACTGGCTCTCCGCGCTGATCGTACTGCCGGCCGCGGCTTACTCCGCGCAACCGTTCTGCTCTTCCGCTTTTGCCGCGCTGCGGGCGCGCAGAGCCAATATGGACGTGCCGATCAGCATCGGCATCTTGCTGGCGTTGGCGACTTCGCTGATCGAGACTATCGGTCATGCCGAGCACACCTATTTCGATGCGGCGATCATGTTGATCGCCTTCCTGCTCGCAGGCCGCTATCTCGACCAGAACATGAGGCGGCGCACCCGCGCCGTCGCCAGCAACCTTGCCGCACTCAAGGCGGAGACGGCGGCGAAGTTCATAAGCCCGACCGAGATCAGAACCGTTCCGGCGTCAGCGATCAAACCGGGGGATGTCGTGCTGCTGCGGCCCGGCGAATGCTGTACCGTCGACGGCAACGTGATCGAGGGACGTTCCGAGGTCGATCAAAGCCTCATTACCGGCGAGACCTTGCCGGCGATCGCGACGCCTGGCAGCGCGGTGTTCGCCGGCACATTGGTACGATCCGGCACCCTGCGGGTTCGCGCGGCGGCGGCTTCGGGCGATACACTGCTTGCCGAGATTTCCAGGCTGCTTGATCATGCCCTGCAAGCGCGCTCGCGCTATCTGCGCCTCGCTGAGCGCGCGTCGCGCCTCTATGCACCGATCGTTCACGCAACTGCCTTCGTGACGATGCTGGGCTGGCTTGCCTCTGGCGCCACATTCCATGATTCGGTCGTCACGGCGATCGCGGTCCTGATCATCACCTGCCCTTGCGCGCTGGGTCTGGCTATACCGGCGGTGCAGACCGTGGCCTCCGGCGCACTGTTTCGTTCCGGCGTGCTGCTCAATGCCGGGGATGCGATCGAGCGCATTGCCGAGGTGGACCGGGTGATCTTCGACAAAACCGGTACGCTGACGCTGCCTGAGCTCGATGTCGCCAATCTCGCCAGCATTCCCGACGATGTCGTCAAATTGGCGGGCCGGCTGGCGCTGTCGAGCCGCCATCCGGTCGCCGCCGCCGTGGCGCGAGCTGCCGGCGCAAGCGAGCCGCTGGCCGATATCGAAGAGGAGCCGGGGCGAGGCGTCCAAGGTTGCTATGAGGGGGCACCGATCCGGCTTGGCCGCCCCTCGTTCTGCAGTGCTGACATCCTCGCCGACGCGATCCTGTGCCGCGATCCTGAGGCCTCCGTCGTCGCGTTCAGCCACGGTGACGCCAAGCATGTCTTTGCTGTCCGGCAACGGATGCGGCCAGACGCAGCCGAGGTTGTCGCAGGCCTCGCACGCCTTGGCATCATGGTGGAGATCGTTTCCGGGGATCGCGAGCCAGCAGTCCGGCGGGCGGCCGAGACGCTCGGCATTCGTAAGTGGCGCGCCAACGTCTCGCCGGTGGACAAGGTTGCCCGGATCGCAAGTCTGACGAGCCGGGGGTACAAGGTGTTGATGGTCGGCGACGGCTTGAACGACGCGCCCGCGCTCGCTGCGGCCCATGCCTCGATGTCGCCTGTCACTGCGACCCGTATGAGCCAGGCGGTCGCTGATGCGGTCTTCCTCGGTGGGCGTCTCGGGCCGGTGATGACGGCCGTCAGGGGCTCGCGCAGGGCGCTGCTTCTGATGCGGCAGAATCTCTGGCTCGCAGTCGTCTACAACGTCCTGGCCGTGCCCGTCGCGATCGCCGGCCTGGTGACGCCGCTGATTGCCGCCGCGGCGATGTCAGCTTCGTCGGTGCTGGTCATGCTCAATGCGCTGCGGGCGCGAAGGAGGGAGGCAGTCTGATGGAGGTCCTGGTCTATCTTGTTCCGCTCGCCCTTGCGCTCGGCTTCGTCGGCCTGCTCGGCTTCCTGTGGTCGCTCAAGAGTGGCCAGTATGACGATCTCGATGGCGCGGCCTGGCGCGCCATCGCCGATGACGAGTCCAACGTGCCGTCGGCGCCCGTCCAAATAGTGCAAATGGACCAGCGCGATTGTAGAAGCGGTGGTCAACGCTGTGCAGGCGAGTGCTAGCTTGGGTGGCCAGTCGGTCCACCGCCGCGACTGCGGCACACGCGAAACGCATGACCTGCCCCTGAGAATTTCCTCCAGAAGGAGTTAGAGTCCGGCCTGACGAAGGACGGACAGATGAAGCGAGCAAGGTTCACGGAAGAGCAGATCATTGCGGTGTTGAAGGAGCACGAGGCTGGAGCGAAGACGGCTGATCTTGCGCGGAAGCACGGGATCTCTGAAGCGACGTTTTACAATTGGAAGTCCAAATACGGCGGGATGGACGTCTCCGAGGCCAGGCGGCTGAAGGCGCTGGAAGATGAGAACGCCAAACTGAAGAAGCTCTTGGCCGAGCAGATGCTCGATGCGGCAGCGCTCCGGGAGCTGTTGTCAAAAAAATGGTAGGGCCCGTCGCCAAGCGCGCAGGGGTCGCGCACCTGAAAGCCGTCATGGGCCTTTCGGAACGGCGGGCCTGCTTGATCGTCGGTGCGGATCGGAAGGCGGTCCGCTACCGTTCCCGCCGTCGTCCGGACACGGAGCTTCGTGGGCGGCTTCGCGAGCTTGCCAATGAGCGCCGCCGGTTCGGCTACCGTCGGCTGTTCATCCTGCTACGGCGGGAGGGCGAGCCGTCAGGGATCAACCGCATCCACCGGCTTTATCGGGAGGAAGGGCTGGCCGTGCGCAAGCGACGCGCCCGCCGCAAGGCGGTTGGCGTCCGGGTGCCGATCCTTCTGGAAGCGAGGCCGAACGCGCGCTGGTCGCTCGACTTCGTTTATGACCAGTTTGCCAACGGACGACGCTTCCGCGTCCTTAACATCGTCGACGACGTGACCAAGGAGTGTCTGGGCGCAATCCCAGACACCTCGATCTCGGGGCGACGGGTGGCGCGGGAGCTGACGACGATCGTCGCGCGGCGCGGTAAACCGGGCTCGATTGTCTCCGACAACGGCACCGAGTTCACCTGCAATGCGATGCTGGTCTGGTGCAAGGAGACTGGCATCGACTGGCACTTCATTGCGCCAGGCAAACCGATCCAGAATGCCTTTGTGGAGAGCTTCAACGGCCGCATGCGCGATGAATTCTTGAACGAGACGCTGTTCTTCGACCTCGACGATGCCCGATCGAAGGTCGCCGCATGGATCGCCGACTACAATGGGGAGCGACCGCACTCCTCGCTGAAATACCAGACCCCCGCGGCCTACGCCGCCACATTCACCGCAACGGGCGATCGGCTGCGCAACCCCGACCAGCTCCGCCGATCGCCCGTTGCTCCACCCGCGCCACTCGGCGTACAAAACCCCGAGACTCTAACCGCCGCTGGATGAAAGTTCGGTGGCAGGTCACGCAAAGTCAAGGTTGAGCCGGACGATCGGTGAGGGGACTCGATGCATACGACGCCGCGGGCCGAGGCTGGTCAGAGCGACCATAGTGAGAGACCGCCACGACGTCTCACAGGGATTCGATGGCTGATCCCTCCAAGCTTTAACCCAAATCACGAGCCTGCCCGACTTGGAGTTGTTCAGCCAATCACAATTCGCTTGCTCATCTCTTTTCAGAGACATGTTATAAGCTAATGATTAGCTTCGAATAAGCGGGTCTCGATTAGGGGCTCCATTCGCCAATTCATGGCGAAGCCACTCGACACGGCACCCTCACGAAATTTGCGATCCCGCAGCCGCCATTAGTACCAAGCTCTTGTCTTCCAAACACATGACTGAGCTTGCAGGTTGCGCGAGTTCCTATGATTGCCTGTTTTTTGCGGTCGTCGCTCCGAAAAAACTATGTTACAAGCCGCTCCTCTCAAAAGGAGCATTCATTGTGAAAAAAGCAACCAAGAAACGCGTTAAGCGGCGCGAGTGGACCAAGGCAGATATCAAAGATCTCAAGGTCCATTCGAAGGCTCGGACCCCGGTCATAAAAATAGCAAAAATGACCAAGCGTACTGTCGGTGCGCTACGTCAGAAGGCCTTGCATCTCGGAATCGGACTCGGACATCAGCGGTAGCTTACTAGGCAGTGCTGGTAACTGGTACTGTAGGGCGGCTCGCGGGCCGCCCTTTGTTCCCTTTGGTATTGTATAGTAAATTCGTCTTGGGAATTGCGGTAAATGGCCTGCGGATCCGCATCCTGCCTGGCCCTGCGTAGGCTGCTGTTGGAGCGCAGTGATTTCCGATCCCGATAACTCGGTCCACTGTGAGGCAATCAACTACGAGCGCCCAGGCTGATTTCCGGTCGATTTCATCGCCACCATTCTCCTCATGCAAATGCCGCGAACTTAGCATGGTCGGCTCGATATAATGTGGGGCGTCGAATCTCGTGAATTCGGTGAGTCACCCCCGAAGATCATGGTAGGCTAAAGTTTAGGGGATAAGCGGGCGGCGCCGGGCCTGTTGGTTAGCTCGAGCTCCGCAATGATACGGCGCGCTCAGCAGCAATAGAAAAAGCGCTCTGTTAGCTTGATACCTGGCGGCGGAGCGGCTACGCCCTGAACCCATCATCAGCTGCGTGCCTTCGGCGGTGTGAACGGACCACAACCACCTTCGCCCGCGCTGCTTCAAGAAAAAGTCGAAGGCTGGAAGTCTCGACATGGCTAGCCAGCGTCATTTCTGACGGTCGTGCGTTTGGTCCTCAGAACGTCAGAGCGGCTCTCATGGCGGGCCTTCTCCAGACGATGCCTCACTGCTGCCAGCTTGGTAATGAAATCGCTTGACCCGTTAACCCCGAATTCATCAAAAGCGAGCTCTTCGAGTGCTTCCTGTCGTGGCGCCAAAGTTGAGAGATGTTTGCGGGTTTTGGCCGTCAGCGACATCTGCACGACCCGCGCATCGCTTGCGGAAGACTTGCGGCGTAGAAACCCATTTTTCTCTAGCAGCTTTGACTGGGTCGTGACGAAGGAAGAATCGACGTGCATCAACTTTGACACCTCGTTGACGGCGACACCGTTTTTCCGGTCCAAATAGGCCACTGCCATCAGGATCATCCACTGGGGCCCAGTGATGCCAAGCCCATCGGCTCGGAATCTGGCAAGCTCTTCGAGACAGGCGCTGATCGATCTGATCTCCCACACGAACGGCTTGACCATCTCCTGTCCGTCAGGAGAGATACTGCCAAGCGCGCTTGCTGCACCAGGTAAATCCGGCGGCATCGTAGGTCGGGTTCCATCCTTTACCGGCTTCCCTTAGCGCGAATTGGAAGCGGGAACAACGCCGCAAGAGTTGGCAAATCAAATACTTGGTACAGTTCGGACGGAAGTGGAGCTTGCGAATAACGCTGGCGCCGGAGCTGCTCGGGGCGGTATGGCGCTCACTGTCTTGACGGACCAGCGGCGCGGCTCTCAGGCAGCAACTTGCATCGGGATCGAACCCGCCCGCAGGTCGGATCGATACGCCCTGACCAAGTTGAGATGTCCGCCACTTTGGTCTGCTTCCTTGGCCCGCCCGTCGACCGGTCCGCTCCTTTGCCGAATTTCCCTCATGTATGCGGAGCATCAGGCAGGTGCATGTCGCATTTGTCGTTTTCAGTGCCGCAGCAAACGGCATCGTGCCGGCTTGACATAACAACGTCCCGCGCGCCGTGAGCGATTAGCGGACGGGAGGTAACCGAACTCTATCGTCAGGTATTCCGAAACCTGGTGGGATTTTGCGCAGCAGCAAGGCAGGAGCATTGTCCGGCCCATCTCATGCCGGTGAGCCAGTCCACACTGCCCGGCAGGTTTCAGAGAACTGCTGCTCCGCGTCTATGGTGTTGCGGCAGGCCCAAAATCTATTGGCTACCAACCTTGAGGAGAATTTGCGGCCGACGAATCCAATGGAAGCTCCGTTGCAACAGGCGCCGTTGGCGTCACAAGCTGATCGAGCTGCGGGCTTGATGCCATTCGGAATCGCGACGCGGTGGTCGCGATGTTGTGAGGCGAGGTCTGGCGGCTTGAGCAGATCCTCGATTTGTTCTAGGGTGATCTGGATGCTTGCGATCAAAACACGCTGGCTGATTTAGCCAACATCCTTCAGAGCGCAACGAGCCGATCTGCGCACCGATAACGTGGCGCAGGCTGCGGCCGTACCAGTCGTAGAATACGATCGGCTGTCGGGTGTGCATGTCTGCTGCCCAACGGGCACTTGACCTGATGGACGAGCCATGCGCTCTGGCGAGCGCGTTTCCGCCGCGGGAATTTCTCATCTGGGCCGGAGCCGTAGAACGGCGAAGAACAGCGATCCTGCATCGAAAACAACATATGCTGCCAAAACATCTGCGCCGTCTCGAAGCTGAATCGATTGAAATCATGCGTGAGGTGGTCGCCGAGTTCAAAAGGCCGGTCATGCTTTACTCGATCGGAAAGGACTCGAGCGTGATGCTGCACATTGCGATCAAGGCCTTCTATCCCTCAAAGTTGCCTTTCCCCCTGCTTCACGTCGACACGACCTGGAAGTTCCGCGAGATGATCAGCTTCCGGGATGCGACGGCCAAGCGGCTCGGCCTCGACCTGATCGTCCATGTAAACAAGGAGGGCATCGAGCGGGGGATCAATCCGATCGACTCAGGCTCTGCTCTTCATACCCAGGTGATGAAGACCGACGCCCTCAAGCAGGCGCTCGACCTCTACGAATTTGATGCCGCCTTCGGCGGAGCCCGACGTGATGAGGAAAAGAGCCGCGCAAAAGAACGGATACTCTCCTTCCGTTCGGCCAGGCACACATGGGACCCCCGTAACCAGCGGCCGGAGCTCTGGAACCTGTTCAACACACGGATCCGCCAGGGTGAAACCATGCGCGTGTTTGCAATGTCGAATTGGACTGAGCTCGACGTGTGGGAATACATCATGCTCGAGAAGATCCCGGTCGTCCCGCTCTATTTCGCACAGCAAAGACCGATAGTGCGTCGAAATGGCGCGACGATCATGATCGACGACAAGCGATTGCCGCTTAACTCCGGCGAGACGCCGGACATGCGGATGATCCGTTTCCGCACGTTAGGATGTTATCCTTTGAGCGGGGCTATTGAGTCCGGTGCGACGACGATCGAAGACATCGTCGCAGAAATGCAGACCGCGACGGTGTCTGAGCGCCAGGGTCGTTTGATTGATAGCGATGAATCCGCTTCCATGGAGAAGAAGAAGCGGGAAGGCTACTTTTGATGCTTTCCAAGCCGACAACGGAACCTGTCCAGGCCAAGCCAAAAGATCAACTGCGATTCATCACATGCGGCTCAGTGGACGACGGGAAATCCACGCTGATCGGCCGGCTGCTGCACGACAGCAAGATGATCTACAAGGATCAGCTTACGGCGCTGGAACGCGACAGTGTCAAGCACGGTACCACCGGCCGTGAGATCGATTTCGCGCTGCTCGTCGATGGGCTTGAAGCCGAGCGGGAGCAAGGCATCACGATCGATGTGGCCTACCGCTTCTTTGCGACGAAGCGGCGCTCGTTTATGGTGGCCGATACGCCCGGCCACGAGCAGTACACCCGCAACATGGCAACCGGCGCTTCGAACGCCCAGCTCGCCATCATTTTGATCGACGCCCGCAAGGGCGTGCTGGTCCAAACCAAGCGCCACTCGTTCATCTGCTGGCTACTTGGTATTCGCCACCTCGTCTTGGCAGTGAACAAGATCGACCTCGTCAAGTATAACAAAGAGATCTTTGATCGGATCTTCGCTGACTATGCGGCCTTTGCTGCCGGTCTCGGCTTCGCCTCGATCGTTCCGATCCCGATCTCTGCCCGGTATGGCGACAATGTCGTCAATTGTTCCGGCTACACTCAGTGGTATGATGGTCCCTGCCTGCTCGGCCACCTGGAGAGCATCGATATCCGGTCCGACAGCGCGAGCCAGGCTTTCCGCTTTCCGGTGCAGTGGGTGAACCGGCCGAACCTGGATTTCCGGGGGTATGCCGGGTCCGTGGCTTCGGGGAGCATCTCGGTGGGAGACGACATCGTTGTCGCTGCGTCTGGACGGACCGCGCGCATCAGGCGGATCGTGACTCAGGGTGGCGATCTACCCCGCGCTGAGGCCGGTGATGCCATCACGATTACTCTTGACGACGAGATCGATATCGGCCGTGGCGATCTCCTGGCACGTCCGACCGAGCGGCCGGAGCTCGCCGACCAGTTCGCCGCTCATCTGATCTGGATGGACGAGGATCCGCTCGTTGTCGGACGCGGTTACATCCTGCGCATTGGGTCGCAGACCACAGCCGGCAGCATTACCGCAATCAAACATCGGATCGACGTCAACACACGTAAGCATCTGACAGCCACGACGCTTAGCCTCAACGAGATAGGCTTCTGCAACGTCTCGACCGCGCTGCCCGCGGCGTTCGATCCTTACGAGGTCAATCGCAAGACCGGATCATTTATCGTCATCGACCGTCATACCAACCGTACGGTTGCGGCCGGCATGATCGCATGTCCACTGCGGCGGGCTGCCAACATCGCTTGGCAACCCGTTGCAGTGGGAAGGAAGGAGCGGGCCGCTCTCAAGAACCAGAAGCCTTGCATCATCTGGTTCACCGGCCTGTCCGGCGCGGGAAAGTCGACGATTGCCAACATCGTCGATCAAAAGCTGTTTGCCATGTCGCGGCATGCCATGCTGCTGGATGGAGACAACCTCCGGTACGGATTAAACGCCGACCTCGGCTTCTCCGAGGCTGATCGCGTGGAAAACATTCGGCGTGTCGGGGAAGTTGCCAAGTTGATGGCGGACAGCGGCTTGATCGTGATCTGCTCATTCATCTCGCCCTATAGGGCCGAACGAGACATGGTGCGCAGCCTCGTTAGTGAGGAGGAGTTCATTGAAGTCTTTGTCGACACGCCGATCGAAGAATGCGCGCGGCGCGATCCCAAAGGTCTCTATTCAAAGGTGAAGTCCGGTCAGATCAAGAACTTCACCGGCATCGATGCGTCCTACGAAGCACCGATAAGACCCGAAATTCATCTCAGGACCATGGAGCAGACGCCTGAGCAATCCGCGGAAGCCGTGGTCGGTGTCTTGATGGCGCGCGCAATCCTTGGTCGATAGCAGCATCGAACCTGTCACCTCGCGTCGCGCCATCGATTTTGCGGCAGACCCTCACCAGCCTGCTGGCCCGGCCAAGGCGCCTCGGGCTAAGCAGGAACATCGATCGGAATCATCACTCTAAGGGATCAAGATGATCGTACCCACTCGTCGATTGCCCGCTGCTGGTTATGTGCTCGAAGTCGACGGTCAATTCAAAACCGAATTCACGACCAGAGATGGGTGCTTGGGCAGGAGCGGAGGAGCTCAAGAAGCGCCGTCCCTTGCTTCAGGTCAGAGTCTACGACGCTATGACAAAGGCCAGAGAGGAAGTCCGACTTCCAGTTGTTTGAGCTTTCGCTGGCGCGTTTCCTGCGCGTGCGGCTAGCGCCATTCCGAGCTTTCGTGAAACCGAGCTGCTCGGCGTCTCGGCCATCCGGCTTCGATCTGTCGCGCACAATGAGGATGTCCTTCGTTTTCGGGGCCTAGTTCCAGCCGTAGCGGTGCGCAATGCTGACCAGCGACAGATAGGGCCGGGCTCACCGAAGCCGCGGCTCAGCGGCGCTTTGAGATGTCGCAGCACATCTTGTGGGACACTCGCCGCGCATTATTTGCGCAATCGCTGAGAAGGCACTCCGCGTTCCTCCCCGCTGTTACGACCGCCCAAACGATAACGCGCCCAGCCAGATCCGGCCGGTATTGATTGCCTGTGTAGCGGATATAGAGGGACGCAGCACTGGCGCGTATGATTCCGGCGGCTTCGAGCCGCTAGTGCGGCGGGCGAGCGTATCGAGACCGCGCTCTCGCTCCGATCCGCAGCTGCGAAGATGCCAGTCGCTGCGGCGCATTGCGCGAACCATCTTGCTGCGCCGCAGCCATGCTGGCGGTCTGCCGATCGGGGCATGCACTTCCCGGGCTCGGCATCCAGGCAAATGCGCCAACGAGGCGAAGAAACTCAGTCTCCCGGTCGGGAGGTTTGGCAAGGATCGCGCGCGAAGCGAGTGGGGCAGGCCAACCTCACCTGCCTGCGGCATCTCGCAGCAAGAATGTCCAAGATCCTAACGTCGCGCTACGAAAACTCTCAGCCGGTTTGCTACCGATCACGACGCTCAACCGCCGGACTTCGGCTTGTCGCTCCTGATGGAGGTGCGCGTCAGGAAAAATTCACGCGAGAAAAGCTCGGAGAGGGGTTGAAACGCACCTAACGACAGGTTGTACGATCTCGAAATATGCCGCGTCAGGTTCTCCAAGGAGCGACAGTGCCCGAATGTCTCAAGTCTCAAGCTCACGCAGGATGAGTCCCGTTACCAACGACACTCTTAAAGTGCGCCCTGCGCGCAGCTGTATCCGCGCGCGATGGCGCGACATGCACCTTTGTCAGAACCTCGACATTCGCCTGAACGGCACAGCTCACACGTGAGCCGATCGGCCGACCTGCGTGGTTTGCGACGCCGCGTCGCACCGACTGCGAAGGACGCGGTCGCAACGCGAATTCCTAGGAGAGGCAAATGATATCGGTGAGCGGCCTTGCGAACATCACTCTCCATCTATGGCTAGATACGGATGTTGCCGTCGGCCAGAGTTTTCAGTGCGCCGACACGCGAACGCGCCCGGGCTAGTGGCGTTTCTCCCAAAGCCGTTGAATCGAGGACGTCGGCGCTTGCCAGAGGGTCTCCTCGGCCGCGCCATCATGCTCCAGCTCCGTTGAGCAACACAACTTAAGGGGAATTGTGTGACAAGACAGCGCTCTCTTCTGACGCCTGGTCCATTGTCGCTGTCGGCAGCGGTTAGGAACCAGATGCAGCTTGACCTTGCCTCGCGCGATTGCGAGTTCAAGGAGGTGACCGCCCGCATGAGGCGGCTGATGCTCAATCTGCTGGGAAATGCTGAGGACTACTCGGTAGTCCCTATTCAGGGAGGCGGCTCCTTTGCAATGGAAGCCGCTCTGTCTTCATTTGTGTCCCGGGTCGACAAGCCGCTCGTTTGCATCAACGGCATCTATGGCGAGCGCATTCTTAGTATTCTGCGGCTGTGGGGCGTCGAGGCACTGAAGCTTGTCAAGCGAGCCGCCGAGCCCTTGGACCCTCAGGAAGTTGCCGAGCATCTGAGCCGGAATCCTGACGTTACCCATCTGTGCTTCGTGCATTGCGAGACTACGACCGGAATCATCAATCCGCTGGATCCGATCGTAGAGGAGGCGAGGCGACGTGGTGTCAAGACTATCGTCGACGGGATGAGTTCTTTTGGCGCCATTGATATTGACTTGAGCCGGGGTGGAGCGGACGTCCTGGTCACGTCGAGCAACAAGTGCATCGAAGGGCCGCCCGGTGTCGCTTTTGTCATCGCTTCTCGCGAGCTGCTCGAGAATGCGGTGCAGGAACCAAGGTCATTTGTGCTCGACGTGAGAGATCAATGGCTTTCGCTCGAGCGTACAGGCGAGTGGCGGTCGACCCCGCCCACCCACATCGTTCAGGCAGCTACAAAGGCGTTGGAGATTCTGAACGGCGAAGGCATTCATGCCAGGCGCCGCAGGTATGAGAAAGTCAGGGACGATCTCATCAAAGAGCTCGAAGGAGTGGCGTCTCCTCTGCTGCCCGCGGACTTGCAATCGCCGGTCTGTGTCGCGTTCAGTGCGCCATCCGGAATTGCGGATCAGGCAGGGTTCGATGGGTTATATCGTCACTTGGCGGCCCACAACCTTTACGTCTACTCGAAGCTGCACCTTGCGACGCGGAGTTTTCGGGTCGGTTGCATTGGGGAAATCCGATCCAGTTGGATCGAGCAGTTGGGGTGCGCTTTTCGTTCATATTTCCGGTCCGGTCAGGCTTCTTCAGCGGGCCCGATGTCAGCCCAGAAAACTTGCGGGCCCCGCGTAGAGATGTCACCTCCAGTCGCAGGAAACGCGCAGCTCCCATTTGCCGCCGAAACGGCAGTTCTGCACGCGGGCTATCGACACGACCCGGTGACGAAAGCGGTTGCGGTGCCGATCTACCAGAATACGGCTTATGAACTCGATGGCGATCTAAACCACATTGCTGACGTCTACAACGTAAAGGCTGATGGGTTCACCTATACGAGAATCATCAATCCGACGACCCGCGCGCTGGAAAGGAGGTACGCCGCCGTCGATGGGGGGAGTGACTCGCTCGCTGTTGCATCAGGTCAAGCGGCGACGTTCCTTGCCATCGTAAACTTGTCAAGCGGCGAAGTGGGGGACAATGTCGTCGCTTCTCCGTATCTATATGGCAATACCTGGAACCTGCTTCACAACACATTCAAGCGTCTTGGGATCAGCGTTAGGACGGCAGATCCTCGACGGCCCGAGACGTTCGAGCGCGCCATCGATGATCGCACGATATGCCTGTTCGGAGAGGTGATTTCAAATCCTTGTCTGATTCCTCTTCCGGTCAAACAGCTGGCGGAGATCGGCCGGAAGTACGGCGTTCCCTTGGTCGTGGACAATACGACGACGCCAATGTTGTGCCGGCCGTCAGATCTCGGCGCTGCGATCACGACGTACTCCGCAACGAAATATATATGCGGTCATGGCACGACGCTCGGCGGGCTGATCGTTGACAACGGCGAATTTGGCTACCGGGGAGCCTCCCGCTTTCCCTTGTTCAACAGTCCTGACGATGCGCATGGGGGGATCATCTGGCGCAACGCGCTGCGCGATGTCGACGATCTTGGAAAAAGCGAGTTTCTCCTAAAGGCTCGCATGACCTGGTTGCGCGATACCGGCGCGGCCATCTCCCCTTTTGCGAGCTTTCAACTGATCCAAGGACTTGAAACGCTGCCTCTTCGCATGAAGCAGCACTGCGCAAACGCCAGGATCGTGGCCAACGTTCTCAATGAGCATCCAAAAGTGCGCCGTGTCTTCTACCCCGGCCTCTTCGAAGGAGCTGATCGGGAAACCGTCGATCAGACACTCAACGCCGCATACGGACACGGCGCGATGGTCATGTTCGAGGTGGAGGACGAACAAGCCGGACGGAAGTTCATCCAGAGCGTCGACTTGATGTATCACGTTTCGAATGTAGGGGATGCCCGCACACTCGTGACGCATCCTGTTTCAACGACCCACACCACCGTCCCACGGGAAAAGCGCGAGGCCGCCGGCATATTTGGCGGCTCGATCCGACTTTGTGTCGGCATCGAGGATGTCAACGACATCGTCCGCGATCTGGACAAGGCGCTTTCCGCAATCTGACAACCCGTAAGGCTATCAGGAGGAGGTTCTCATGAATCAGGCAGAAGCTTGGCAACTGAGGTCGTCGCGTTATGAGGCCGTTCAGTTCAGCCGCGAGATCAACAAGCAACTCTCGGAGCTGAGGCCCGACAATATAACGGGAGCCGCCTATATTGCCAAAGATTACGCTGTGATCGCCGCTTGCACGCTCGCGACGGTCTACGTCTCATGCTGGCTCTACCCGGTCGCCGTTCTTCTGATCGGCGCCTACCAACGTGGATTGACCACCATCGCGCATGATGCGGCGCACCGCACGCTCGCGAAGAACACGACCTGGAACTACATCCTCGGCATTCTGTTCGCCGCCTATCCCCTGTTCCAGCGCCACTGGGCCTACCGGATCTCTCACGTCTATCTGCATCATCCGTATCTCGGCGATCCTGACAAGGATCCGGACCTGAAGTTCTTCCTGGCCAATGGCGTTTACGACGTCCAGCCTCCGGAACGGTACGCCTTCAACATTATCTGGAAGCCGATATTTGGTGGCGCGACAATGGCCTACCTGAAGTATCTCTGGACCAATCGCTTCTCGGTAACAGATGCCGAGGACCAGAGCCGGTCAAGCATACTTGTCGACAAGTATGGCTTCTATCTTTTCTGGTTCGGCATACTGGCCGGATCATATGCTCTTGGGCTGCTCCACATCGTCATCCTGTTTTGGATCGTGCCCTATCTCACAACGTTTCAGGTTCTCGGTTGGTTTGTCGAGCTCGCCGAACACTCACCTATGTGCGAGACCGAGACGAAGAACGTCTATCTAACCAGGAATCGGAAAGGGAATTTCCTCGAGCGGGCCATCCTTGGGCAAAATCTGGATGAGTACCACCTCGAGCATCACCTGTCGCCAGGTATCCCATTCTGGCTGTTGCGCAAAGCTCAGAAAATCCGGATGCAGGATCCCAATTACGCGAAGGTTGCCGCGAGCTGGGGCGGGCTCTTCGTCAAGGGACCTCAAGGTCAACCTAGCGTTATCGCTCAGTTGAAGGAGCGAAATCGGCGCCTGTATGAGCAGTCTTTGGCCGATGCCCGTGCGGGAGGGCAGGTGGCGTGACATTGCAACGGCCAGACAAAGCTCGAGCCGTGGTCGGCGTCACGTCGAACCGTCTTTTGGTCGATGGTGTGCATCGCGACGGGTTGCGGCGCAAGTACGTACAGGCCCTTTTTCATCACGCCGGGGTTGCGTGCGTCATATTGCCGACGATCGACGCTGAAGATGTGAGGATTGAGGCTGGCCAGGCGATCATGCGCGGGCTGGACGGCCTGGTGTTGACTGGAGACGAATCGAATATCGATCCTGCCGCCTTGAGAGCGCCTGCGTCCTGTACAGGGGCAGACCAGCAAGACGTTGTGGGTGGGATCCGTGACCGCCCACGGGACAGGCTCTCTGCAGTGGTCATTGGCAGGGCCATCGCGCTCGGAATGCCGATCTTGGGCATCTGCCGTGGGCTTCAGGAGCTCAACGTGTATTTCGGCGGCACACTTCGCCGATCGCTCACGGAGTGGAGCCTCGGAAGCGGCCAGATGCATGCCGAGAAACCGGATCGTCCACGAGATCGCCAGTACGATGCCGCGCACAGCGTCAGGATATGTCCCGATGGCGCGCTCTTTCCGATCGCGCGCACAATCGAAGCGCAGGTGAACTCCCTGCACAATCAAGGCATCGACGCGCTTGCCACCGCGCTGAGGCGGGAGGCATGGTCGCCTGACGGTCTGGTCGAAGCAGTTTCGGTCATTGGCGCGCCGACGCTGCAAATCGGCGTGCAGTGGCACCCGGAATGGCACGTCTCAACCGATCTCCTCAGCAGGCAACTGTTCACGGCATTCGGAGAGGCGTGTGTTGCATACTGCCAATCAAAGACAAACTAGAGGCGGATCTTGACATTTCAATCCAAACGCGGTCCGCCCAGATCGAAGGCAGAGGCCCTCGAAACTGACGCACGAGCACGGTTCTGGGAGCGCCCGCCACCGTGCCAAGGGCACAGCGAGAGCGGGCGATTGACAAATCGCTTCGCTCTGGGAGTTGTCTTTGTGGCGCTTTATGTCGTCGTGAGCGCGGCAGGCGAGGTCTATGCTGCATCGTATTTTCAGCAAGCAGATGTATTCGTCGCTCTCCTGCTGTCCTTTGCTGCGGTGTGTCTGACATTCAATCTCCTGGTTGGTCGCGACGGACGTAACGTAAGAGCAACGAAGTCATCGCTCTTGATTTTTGCGTCGCTCAATCTCGTGACCGCGATAAGCTGGATCGGGTTGTTTATCGGACTGAAATACGCCGAACCAGCGATCGTTATCGCATTCATGGTAGCGTTGGGACCCGCCGCAACAGTGTGGTTGAACGCCCTGATCAGACGGCAGGGCGTCCCTCCAGGATCAGACGTTGCCGTGAGCGTTCTGATCGCAGCGATGGGAAGTTACATGGTGTGGATCTCGGCAAGCGGTAACGCGGGCGTGGAGTGGGGGGCTCGATCGTCCTTTGGTCTTTTCTTGGCAATCGTCGCCGGCCTATCGCTGGCCCTTACAAATATCCTCATCAAACTGCTGTTCGACCGCGGATTTTCCGGCCGACAGGTGCTTGCGCATCGCTTTTACGGAATAATCCTTTTGCTGCTCGGGCTGGTCGACCATTTCTCGATCGTGCCTGAGATCTCGCAGCATTGGTTTGCGATCGCAATGATCGGGCTATCGACGATCATCGTCCCTCTGCTCCTGATACAGGAGGGCATTCGCCGCATAGAGCCCGTCACGGTCAATATGATCCTGTCCATGGCTCCGATCATCACGTTCCTGTTCCAGTTCTTCGACTCTCGCATCGTGCCTTCGTCACATACGTTCGTTGGAAATGTTCTCATTACGGCACTCGCCGTTGGCAATATCTACCTGCAGTATCGGAGATCCGCATGAACGGACGGAATTGCGTAATCGTGGATGCATACTCCACCGGCCGATACTTGCCGGACGAGTTCAGGCGTTATGGAATTGGAACGGTGCACGTGATGTCTGCCGCGCAGATTCCACCCATCTTCCAATCGCATTTCAATGCAGATCTGTATGACGAAATCATTCGCCCGCGCGAGCGCATGACTGATGAAGAGGTCGCTGAACTTCATCTTCAGGCTCTCCGTGGCAGGAAGCTGGAGTTCGTTATAGCAGGGTGCGAGACCGGCGTTGAGCTCGCCGACTCCTTGTCGGAACGGCTTGGGTTAGCTTCAAATGGGACCGCTCTGTCAGCCGCTCGGCGCGACAAAGCGCGTTTGTCTGACGCGCTGGCCTCTGCAGGCGTGCGATCAATTAGCCAAATCGTGTCCGATAATGCCGGAGAGGTCGCAAACTGGAAGCATCAAGCGGGCTTCGACGAAATCGTAATCAAGCCCCTGAACAGTACAGGTACCGAGGATGTGTTCTTTTGCTCGACTGACGCCGACATTCAGAGAGCTGTAGGCATCATTGTCGGGAAGACGAATCGTGTCGGAGCGTTGAACCGTTTTGCGCTTGGACAGGAAAAAATAAGCGGCCAGCAATACACTGTGAATGCCGTCTCGATCGACGGGGAAGCCTTCGTTACGGAGGTCTGGACCTATGACACCGTTCTTATTGACGGTGCGTCATCGGTCTGCTCGCTTGAGCGCTTGTTGGGGGGCAGGGAGCCAATTGTTCACGAGCTATCCGACTACTTGGTGCGTGCGTTGCAGGCGCTTCAGATCGTCGACGGTCCGGCTCATGCCGAGATCATCGTCGATCATCGGGGGCCGGTTCTGGTGGACTTCGGAGCGAGGCTTCAAGGTACCATGTCGGCAAAAGCTCGAACAATGGCGTTGGGTCACAACCATATGACGCTAACGGCGTGGCGCTACGCAGATCCAAAAGGCTTTGCTGAGTATATGAGGAGACGCGGAGCTTACAAGCGGCAGGCTCATGCACTATGCGTCTCGCTGATTTCCGACACGGGCGGCGTTGTTGTCGGTTATCCGGGACTCGAGGCAATCCGTAAGCTTCCGAGCTTCGCCGATGACATTGCATTCGTTCCGGTAGGTCAAAAGCTGGTTCCGACAATCGACTTGGCGTCGACACCGGGGATCGTTTACCTCGTGCATGACGACTTGACCCAGCTTGAGGACGACTATCGCAAGTTGCGAGCGATGCGGATGGACCAGGTGTTCGATTTGGTGACGCAGGATTGCAACTCATGACAACTGATGCCCGGCCGACCGGCGTAAATCCAGCCCGCGCGGCGATGATTGGCGTGAGCGACTTTGATGGCGTCCTGCGAGGCAAACACGTACTAAGTGAAGACGTCTCGAATACAGACAGAGTTGTCAAGTTCTCTGAAGCGGTGCTCGCCTGGGATTGTTCGGATCGAGTGCTGCCAGCCAGTTTCACGCAAAAGCCTCTGTCGACGTTCGGAGACGCCGATCTGCGCATTCTGTCAGGCACCGGACGTGCTGTGTCTTATGTCGGGGATCTTCGCCTCTACCTCGCCGAGTTTACGGGAACGCACGAAAGCCTCTGCCCGCGTGGTGTTCTGCGTAAGGTCCTGCGAAGGGCGGCTGAACACGGTTTCAGCTGCACTGCGGGCTTCGAGTTTGAATTTATGCTGTTCAAGGAGAGCGCCGACACAATCGAAGAGAAGCCCTTTGCGACATGGGTTCCCTTAACCCGCGGTCCATTCGGTTACTCGATTGCGCGCTCGGTTGCACACCAGGAGCTGCTCGGTGAGATCCTGGTACTTTGTGAGAAGGCCAGGATACCTCTTAGCGGCCTGCACTTTGAAACGGGACCTGGCGTCATTGAAGCGTCACTTCTTCATTGTGATGCGCTGGAGGCAGCAGATCGCGCAATCATATTCAAGTCGATGATAAAGGCGTGGGCGCAGACGCGAGGCATGATGGCCACATTCATGGCCAAGGTTTCCGAGAAATGGCCCGGCCAGTCGGGACATATTCACATTTCGGTATCCTCGGACGGTCGGAATGTGTTTTACGACAGCGACACTGTTCGCAACATCTCAACAATGATGCGTCAATTCGTTGGCGGACAACTGAAGTATATGAATGACTTCTGTGTGCTCGCTGCGCCGAATTTCAATAGCTATAAGAGATTGGTTCCTGGCTGTTGGGCTCCAACCTCTCCAAGCTGGGGAGTTGACAACCGCTCCTGTGCCGTGCGGGTTATTCCGGGCGAGCCATCTGCGCATCGCCTCGAGTACAGGCTGGCCGGTGCAGATGTGAACCCATATCTTGGCCTGTCATGTGCCGTTGGCTCGGGCATTCTGGGAGTTGAAGAGAATGCCAGCTTATCGCGTCCGATCGTCGGCGATGCATGCGAGGAAAGCGGCCTTCCCTTCGGTGGGCTGCCTCAAGGGTTGTCAGAGGCGACGTACCGGTTTGCACAATCTCCAAAGGCCAGCGATGTGTTTGGAGAGAGGTTTGTCGAAGCCTTCTCTTGCTCCCGCCGCTGGGAATGGGAAGCTGTTCGGCATCGCGTCACCGACTTTGAACGTCAACGCTACTTTGAGATTATCTAGCGTGAGGTATCGACCGACCGCTGGGCCAAGTCGGACGATGGTTCATGCCACCGATCATCCTGTCGTAATCAATCGAACGAACAGATGGTTGGTGGTACCGCCGGTATCGATGCGAGACTCATGATCGGTACAGCCCGTATGTGGATCACTGGTTCGGTACCGGGGCGGGCCAGGCGTGCCGAAGTCTGCCGCAATCTGCCGTGTGGTGTCGACACGAGGCATCTGTCGTTTTGGGCGTGTGGAGGATCCATTGGCGTGAGTAGGGCTGTCGTCCGTCCCCATAGCGAGCCCGACGCAGCTTTTACTGTAATCCCGTTAGGCCAATCAGTTGGACGGCTTAGGCTGACGTGAATGTCGTCTCGCCGGCCTGATTGCCCGAACATGGCAATGTACGGCAGACTGTGAGGTTCGTTTGCAGCTTGTACGGGCTCGGTGGCATCGGCATGTAGTGCCGTCCTCGCGTAAGGTCCTGAGATGCCTCTTGGAGTGCGTGTTGCCAGCCTGGAACGTGGATTGCCAGATACTGGCCGGTGCAAACCTGTAGGGCAGATGCTGGCTCAGACGTCGATCCTCGGACGCATTGGCGTATGCTACTCTGGCTAGCTACCGAGGATGCTGACGCAACCTGCGGCGGGAGCTCTGAAGCGGAATGGCCGGTCGGCCAGTTTGCGGAGACCGACATGCTGCACTCACGCGCAGCCGTCTGGCATCGTCAGACAGGCCGGGACAAGTCGGTGACGCACTTCCATCAGTGATCTGTCGGGATCCGATCAGCTCTGCCAGCGCCATTTGCTCGGCTTTTGATGTTCCGCATCGCGATCGCGACGATATCTCGTTTGGGTGCTGCTGTTGCGGTGGTTATCGTCCGGGGTATCGCCGAAGTGCGGATACCTGTCGGAAGTGTGTACCACCGAGAACAGCTCTGCTCGCCGGTCTTTCTCGATTCGTTCGATTTCGAGAGCGCTAGCTAGCCAGCGTCGATCAGCGGCTGTTTGGCGACCTTGAGACGCGTGACACTGCGGCGGCCGTCGACGCTGACGGGCACATCACCATCGATGGTGGCACGACGCACGACGCGATGCTCGTCGCCGTAGTCGTTGACCGCATAATGCTGTGTCGCACGGTTGTCCCATATCGCTATATCGCCCTCCATCCAGTTCCACCGCACGGTGTTTTCGGGCGCGGTGATGTGAGACTGGAACAGGTCGAACAGCTTGTGGCCGTCGTATTTGTGAACGCCGACAAAGCGCTGCACCAAGGCGCCGAGCACGAGCGTGCGTTCGTCTGTCTCGGGGTGGATGCGCACGACGGGATGCTCAGTTTCAAAAATTGTTCTGGTGAAAACCGCGTCAAAGTGCTTCTTGTCCACCTCGCGGACGCGGGCCATTCCGGCGTAATCGAAAACGTTGCTGTGCACGGCCCAAAGCTCGTCGGCGAGCCGTTGCAGGGGTGGCGCCAGATCCAGATAGGCGGTCGCTGTATTCGACCACAACGTATCGCCACCGAACGGTGGGATTACAACAGCTCGCAGAACCAGAATCTTTGGGTAGGCGTCGGCGAAGGTGCCATCCGCATGCCATATGTCGGCGCGACCGCCGCCGCGACTGGAGTCAAGCTCGAGGAGCGACGCCGTTCCTTTGCTCGCACCGAGCATCGGATGGGGCACCAGCTTTCCGAAACGAGCTGCAAAGCGCTCCTGCTCGGCGTCATCAAGGTGGCCCTGGTTACGGAAGAAGATCACCTTGTGCTCGAGTAACAAGCTAGTGATCGCAGCGATGGTCCGGGTCGGCAAATCGCCCGTGAGCCTGAGATCTCTGATTTCTGCACCGATGCGCGCTGCGCGCTTCACAACGTTGCTGCGCGGAATAACGTCATCGATCAAAGCCGTTGCACTCATCGTGGCTTGTTTTCCAGGTCTCGTGGTTGCTTGTTCGTCCCAGCGGGTGAATGGTCCTCAGCAAGCATCGTAAGCAAGCATCGCGCCAGGCGAAGGGGCTCGCGCCTTGCAACGGCCGTCTACGACATGAGCAGTCAAGGACCGGGAGGTTCGGCGCGAGCCGGTCAAGGGACTGAGCTCAGGATTCCATCGCGTGCTCAAAGCAGTCGGCGCCGACGTCTTCATTCAACATCATCGAGGCAGCAATGACGGGCAGGCGGAAAATCTTCAGTGCTGCTCTTCGCGATCACCCGAGTCCTTCGAAAGAAGGTCGTGGTTTTGCAAAATTGGCACTAGCTCATGGTGGTCATGAACGATGTAATCCGGCTGCGCTGCCCGCAAGCGCGCTTCGGAAACAAATCCGCCCGTCATCGACACGCTGATAAGTCCGAGATTGCGCGCGATCTCCGTCTCGACTTCCATGTCGCCGACGATAACGGTTCTTGCGGGGGATAGATCATTGACCTGCATATATTGGCACAACCGTTCCTCCTTGCTCATGCTTCTAAACTGACTTGTGCGGCTCTCGAATGCCAAAATTCTGGTGACGTAAGCCTCGATACCGAGTCTTCGTGCTTGTACGCGAATTGGTTCAACAATGTGATTGCTAAGAATGACGACTGGAATGGATTGTCGACCTGCGGCAAGCAAGAGATGTTTTGCGCCCTTGCGCAAAGCAGTCCTACTCGCCAGGGGTTCGTATGTGTCGTGAAAGAAGGCGTTGTCGTTGCCAAGCACGGCGTCGACTTCGTCTTCTGATACGCCCAGTTTGTGGAATATTGCGGAGATCGGAAGCTCGAACTCTTCGCGAAACCTATGCATATCGATAGCGGCGCGACCGAACCGGCTCAGAACTGCATTGATCGCTTCCAACACCGCGCGAGCGTCATCGAGCAGCGTACCATTCCAGTCGAAGACAATCGCGGATTTCACGGGTGAACCTAAAGGCAAGCGATGGCCGCGATGAAATGTGTCCGACACCATGCGATTTCTGATCTGCTTGTCGGGGGCGATCATCCTGGGTATGTCCGCTATCATAGGTGCAACGCGCCTCAGTGAGCTGAACGGGCAGGCCGTTCTTCGCCCAGACGGGGAGGTTGGAGAGGTGAGCATTGCTGCTTTTGTGCCTCTATTATTCGATTGATGTTTATCGAGGCAATGAGCATGCCAACCGCCGCTTGCATACAATAAGGCCGGCCCAGCGTTGTGAAGCATGTTAGGGTGCCCTTGAGCGATGTACTGGACCTGACACGACATTGTGCCGCTGTCAGAATGTGGACAGGGGTCGGTACAGCCGTGAGGTTGACGGGGACACCAATGAATTGCGCGAATTTATTGATGATGGGCATCGCTTGCATCCAGTCGGCGCCTGCAGAATGGGTACCGATCGGCTGGCCGTCGTCGTTCCGAACTGCGGGTTCACGGCATCGACGGTCAGCGGGTCGTTGACGCTTCGGTCATGCCGGATTTGCCGGGCGGCAACACCAATGTACCGACCATCATGATCGGCGAAGAAGCTTCGGAGATGATCCGGGGCCGCAAACTCCGCCGGCGACGGACGTGTAAGTCGATTGCGGTGAGACGCGTCCCCTCAGCACGCGGACGAAGCGAAGATGGCCAGCCGAATGATCCGGATCACTTCCGGGCCTATTGCGAATAGAAGCATCATCCATTGGTGGCCCAACTGCCCGGCGAATCGCCGATCGATGCATTTGTAAAGGTCGCCAACGTTGCGGACGTGGGTCAGATAGATTCTGAACATCGGCGATGTCAGCCAGCCCCGCATTTCGAGTCGCGAGCATGCGGCCAATCTTGGCGGGAGCATAATCGCACTTTCTTGTCGAATTCGCCCCGAAGGCGGACTTGAGCTGTATGCCGTATGGTGCCGTCCTCGTCTTCAGTGCCGATACCCACACAAAAATCGTCCGACTGCGCCTCGCGACCGTGACCATGTCGCTGAAGTGTCCCTGATGAGAGGCAATTACGTTGGACCCACGCTTTGAGAATTGCACGACGCGTAAGGGCGGAGATAACAAGAGCAAAAAGTCAAGTGTCGCGGACTGCAAGGAATTGAATGCCTGGCTTTACTGCCGCTTCGGTAGATTGATGCTCTGGCGACCGATCCGCCGCGTTGGAGTCTGGATCAGGAAGGGCCGTCAGTGGCACAAGCCCCACCTCCAGATACGGTCTATCTGATATTTGGATGCCGTTAGTCCGCTGTGGCCGAACCTGATCCGAGTGCCACAAATCGCATCAGTTGAT
Source organism: Bradyrhizobium sp. B120 (assembly GCF_049075665.1). Classification (NCBI taxonomy): domain Bacteria; kingdom Pseudomonadati; phylum Pseudomonadota; class Alphaproteobacteria; order Hyphomicrobiales; family Nitrobacteraceae; genus Bradyrhizobium; species Bradyrhizobium sp. B120. The sequence goes on from NZ_CP185242.1 coordinate 2,344,961, forward strand.
CGGACGTGCGGTCCTGGTTGTAGGCAATACAAATATGGCTTTTTGCTTCCGCCGAGCGCAGCGTGCGCTGCACGACATCGCGTACGACGATTTGACCGTAACATTGTGGCAGCACGGCAACCCCAAAACCCGCGGCCACGAGGCCCAGAATGGCGCCACCGTCTTCTGCTTCCTGGACCACGTTGGGCGTGAATCCTGCGCTGCTACAAAGGTGTACGACGTGACCATTCAGGCCGCGCTGGCTCACATTCGCAAAGAAGATGAACGGCAGCGGCTCCAGTGCCCGTACGGCAATGGCCCCGCGCTTACACAGCAAGGGATGATCGTTCGGCGCAAACAGCTCCAGCGGGTCCGGCCAGATCCGACGAATGATTGACCTGCCCCTGAGAATTTCCTCCAGAAGGAGTTAGAGTCCGGCCTGACGAAGGACGGACAGATGAAGCGAGCAAGGTTCACGGAAGAGCAGATCATTGCGGTGTTGAAGGAGCACGAGGCTGGAGCGAAGACGGCTGATCTTGCGCGGAAGCACGGGATCTCTGAAGCGACGTTTTACAATTGGAAGTCCAAATACGGCGGGATGGACGTCTCCGAGGCCAGGCGGCTGAAGGCGCTGGAAGATGAGAACGCCAAACTGAAGAAGCTCTTGGCCGAGCAGATGCTCGATGCGGCAGCGCTCCGGGAGCTGTTGTCAAAAAAATGGTAGGGCCCGTCGCCAAGCGCGCAGGGGTCGCGCACCTGAAAGCCGTCATGGGCCTTTCGGAACGGCGGGCCTGCTTGATCGTCGGTGCGGATCGGAAGGCGGTCCGCTACCGTTCCCGCCGTCGTCCGGACACGGAGCTTCGTGGGCGGCTTCGCGAGCTTGCCAATGAGCGCCGCCGGTTCGGCTACCGTCGGCTGTTCATCCTGCTACGGCGGGAGGGCGAGCCGTCAGGGATCAACCGCATCCACCGGCTTTATCGGGAGGAAGGGCTGGCCGTGCGCAAGCGACGCGCCCGCCGCAAGGCGGTTGGCGTCCGGGTGCCGATCCTTCTGGAAGCGAGGCCGAACGCGCGCTGGTCGCTCGACTTCGTTTATGACCAGTTTGCCAACGGACGACGCTTCCGCGTCCTTAACATCGTCGACGACGTGACCAAGGAGTGTCTGGGCGCAATCCCAGACACCTCGATCTCGGGGCGACGGGTGGCGCGGGAGCTGACGACGATCGTCGCGCGGCGCGGTAAACCGGGCTCGATTGTCTCCGACAACGGCACCGAGTTCACCTGCAATGCGATGCTGGTCTGGTGCAAGGAGACTGGCATCGACTGGCACTTCATTGCGCCAGGCAAACCGATCCAGAATGCCTTTGTGGAGAGCTTCAACGGCCGCATGCGCGATGAATTCTTGAACGAGACGCTGTTCTTCGACCTCGACGATGCCCGATCGAAGGTCGCCGCATGGATCGCCGACTACAATGGGGAGCGACCGCACTCCTCGCTGAAATACCAGACCCCCGCGGCCTACGCCGCCACATTCACCGCAACGGGCGATCGGCTGCGCAACCCCGACCAGCTCCGCCGATCGCCCGTTGCTCCACCCGCGCCACTCGGCGTACAAAACCCCGAGACTCTAACCGCCGCTGGATGAAAGTTCGGTGGCAGGTCATGATCATGTTCTTGGGGGGCGGAAATATCGGGGACGGTCGCAGGAATCCGAGATCGAGCCGACGGTCGGTCAGCATCTCGGCCTGTTGGCTGGTGGAGGCGTGAAGCAGCTCGAGACGTATCTCCGGATAGGCTTGCGAAAAGCGGCGCAGGATCTTGGAGAACGACGCATGGAGCGGGGTTGACCCGGTGTAGCCGATGCGCAGCAGGCCCGCTTCTCCGCGCGCAGCCCACTGCGCCGTTCCCATCGCGTGATCGAGCTGCGTAAGCGCCTTGCGTGCCTGTTCAAGCAGGATCTGTCCGGCCCGGGTCAACTCGACCCCCCGGCGTTGACGCAGAAAGAGCGGCGCGCCCACCTCATGCTCGAGGGCCTTGATCTGGAGGCTGAGGGGAGGCTGGCTGAGGTTCAGACGGCGTGCAGCCTTGCTGAAATTCAGCTCCTCGGCGACTGCTATGAAATAGCGAAGCTGTCGGATATCCATCCTGATATTTAGAAATCATATGGCTAATGCCGTCAAATCAGTATTGGACGAAATAGCGCCACCGCCGCCATCCTGTGCTCAGCGCAGAAATCGAGGGACAGTCGCGGCCACGGTCGCAGCTCCGCCGAGGAGGATGGATGGCAGACCTGCCAAACGAAGTGGAAATCCAGGAGGAGGGGCCGCGCGAAGGCTTTCAGATCGAACCAGGACCGATTGCCTCCGCGGACAAGATTCGCCTCATCGAGGCTTTGGGGCAAACCGGGCTTCGCCACATCCAGGTTTGTTCCTTCGTCAATCCTCGCCTCGTGCCCGGATGGGCAGATGCGGATGACGTTGTCGCTGGCTTTCGGCCGGCGGCCGGTGTCCACTATGTCGGGCTCTGGTTCAACGAAAAGGGACTCGATCGTGCCCTCGCGCATTCGGACAAGCTGACGCTTTCCGGCTCCATTGCGCTGTCGGCGTCCGATGCGTTCACCCGCAAGAACCTGCATCGCAGCCACGCGGAAAACCTGGAAGCGATGCGCAAGCAGACGCGCCTCCATCTGTCGAAAAACGTTTTGGTTCGGCGGATCGGGGCCATGGCGGCGTTCGGCTGCAATTTCCAGGGCGATATCACGCCGGCGCAGGTCATCTCCACCCTTCGCGACGGCTTCGACATTGCGGACGAATACGGTGTGGCAATCGACAACATTTCCCTGTCGGACACGATGGGCTGGGCGACGCCGCTGCGCGTCGAAAGGCTGCTCGGGGAGGTGCGAAGCAAGTGGCCGCATCAGCGGATCACGTTGCATCTGCACGACACCCGCGGGCTCGCGATCGCCAACGCGATGGCGGGCCTGCGCATGGGAGTGACGAAATTCGACTCGACTGTCGGCGGACTGGGCGGTTGTCCTTTCGCCGCACACAAGGGCGCTGCCGGCAACATCTGCACGGAAGAGCTCGTGCTGCTGTGCGAGGAGATGGGGATCAGTACGGGCGTCGACCTCGATGCGCTGATCGAAGTCGGGCGGATGGCCGAAGAGGTCGTCGGCCACCAGCTGCCGAGCGAGCTTCTCCACGCCGGAAGCCTCAATTCATTTCGGAGGAAGGCGTCAGGTGTCCACTAAACCATTGACGGGACTAAAGGTCCTCGAGTTCAGCCACACGATCATGGGGCCCTGCGCCGGCTTGATACTGGCCGATCTCGGGGCCGACGTAATCAAGGTCGAGCCCGCGCCCGACGGCGACCACACGCGCCGCTTGCCTGGCTTCGGCGCAGGTTTTTTCGCCGGCTTCAATCGCAACAAGCGCAGTATCGCGATTAACCTGAAGCATCCCGAGGGACGCGCGACTGTCCATCGGCTGGTGAAGGACGTCGATATCGTCCTCGAGAACTACGCGCCCGGCACGATGGAGCGGCTGGGGTGCGGCTATGCTGATCTTGAAGCGATAAATCCACGTTTGATCTATCTGGCCCTCAAAGGCTTTCTCGCAGGTCCCTACGAGCACAGGCCCGCGCTCGATGAAGTCGTGCAGTTTCAGGCGGGGCTTGCCTATATGACAGGCCCCGCGGGGCGGCCATTGCGTGCGGGCGCTTCTGTCAACGATATCACAGCCGCAATCTTCGGCGTCACGGCCGCGCTCGCAGCGCTTCGCGAGCGCGACGCGACCGGACGAGGCCAGCGGATCAGCAGCGCATTGTTCGAGAGCGCGGCGTTCTTCATGGTCACACACATGGCGGGCGCGGTCGCGAGTGGATACCCGCCAAGGCCCATGCCGGAGCGCCGGCATGCCTGGGCGATCTACGACGTCTTCAATACGAGCGACGATCAGGTATTCATTGGCGTCACCAGCGACAAGCAATGGATCCGGTTCACTGAGGAATTTGGGCTCGCCGCCCTCGCCGGCAATCCGGATCTCGCCACCAATGTCATGCGGGCGAGCCATCGAAGCTGGCTCCTCCCTGCCGTGCAGGAAGCGCTTGTCCCGCTTTCGAAGGCGGTGATTGCCGAACGTTGCGAACGCGCGGCCGTCTCATGGGCGGCTGTTGGCAAGCCGACGGACCTGTTCAACGATCCGCATCTCGCCAGTCACGGTGGCTTGATTGACGTTGCGATCCGCACCGCCGAAGGCGCAATCGAGATGACGCGGCTTCCCGCCATGCCCGTCGAATTCGGCGCGGTACGCGAGCGGCCGGGGCTGACCCGCCAACCGCCGCGTCTGGGCGAGCACACAGACGAGATTTTGGTCGGCGCCGGCTTCGACCGGCACGAGGTCGAGAGGCTGGCACGCGAACGGGTCATCGCCGCCACGCCGTAGGTCGCGCGTGCCGAACAAGAAGAACAAATCAAAGCAGAGGGGAAATCAAGCCATGCATGGGCCGGCGACACGAACGACCGTCGCACTCGCGGATGGCAGCGGAGCGGAAGCGGTGGACACCGATAACGCATCGGCTGCGGCCATAATCAATGCGCGCCTTGACCGTGTTCCGATGAGCTGGCCGATCTGGAAGCTCGTCTTGATGGTCGCCCTTGGCGCCTGGTTCGAGATCTACGACGTCTTCTTCACCGCCTACATTGGACCGGGGCTCGTCAGAAGCGGAACTTTCACGACCTCGACCGTGAATTTCTTCGGCTTCTCCGGACTGGGGGCTTTCGTGGCTGCCATGTTTGCCGGCCTGTTCGTCGGAACGCTCGTGCTCGGCCAATTGGCCGATCGCTTCGGGCGGCGGGTCGTCTTCACTGGCGCGCTGCTCTGGTATACGGCCGCAGCCGCCTTGTTGGCCTGTCAACACAGCGCGGGGTGGATCATTTTCTTTCGGTTTCTAACCGGCATTGGTGCAGGCGCGGAGATCGTGACGATCGACTGCTACACCACCGAGCTCGTGCCGGCGAATTCGCGCGGAAAGTCGTTTGCCTTCCTCCAGGCGATACAGTTCTCCGCGGTCCCGACCGTCGCGCTGGTCGCTTGGTATTTCGTGCCGACGGCTCCCCTTGGCTTTGACGGATGGCGCTGGGTGATCTGGATCGGGTGCCTGGGCGCGACGGCCGTCTGGTTCATCCGGCTCGGCTTGCCGGAAAGTCCGCGATGGCTGGCGCAGAGGGGCCGCCTCGGCGAGGCGGATGCGATTGTTTCCCGGCTTGAGTACGAGATCGTGGTGCGGACCGGCGCGCCTTTACCCGAGCCGCGGCCTCACCCTCCCGTGGCCCAAGAGCAGAACGCGAGTTTTGCCGAGCTGTGGCAATCCCGATATCGGGGGCGAACCATCATGATGCTGGTGTTCAATTTCTTTCAGTCGATCGGTTACTACGGGTTTGCAAGTTGGGTTCCGACGCTCCTCATTGCCAAGGGCATTAACGTCACGCACAGTCTGCTCTATTCCTTCGTCATCGCGATTGCCAACCCCATCGGTCCGTTGCTGTCGATGTCCTTCGCCGAGCGAATCGAACGCAAGTGGATCGTAGTGGGATCTGCCTCAGCGATCGCGGCTATTGGAATCGTCTTCTCCCGGCAAGAGGAAGCCGCCCTCATCGTGGCCCTGGGCGTTGCTATGGCCTTGGCCAGCAACTGCCTCACATTTTCCTATCGCGCCTATCAGGCGGAGCTCTTCCCCACGCGCATGCGCAGCCGCGCCATTGGTGCCGTCTATTCGGTTAGCCGCGTCAGTGCGACGTTTTCGGGTTTCCTGATCGCGTTCTGCCTCCGCGATTACGGTGTGACCGGCGTATTCACCCTGATCGCGGGGGCCATGGCGATCGTCGTTGTGACGATCGGCGTGTTCGGACCGCGCACCAACGGACTGAAGCTCGAGGCGGTTTCCGGGTAGCTGGAGCAACATGATCGGACTAATGCGAAGATGACGAATGCACCGAACAGGCTGCGGATGCTTCTGGGCGACTAACCCGGAACCGCCGCCGTGAAGAGCGGAGCGCTTGCCTCGGATCGAATGACGCTCGATTCGTCCGCTACGCTTCGGTCATCGATGGGTTCAAACCGACGGTCAGGGAGCAGCGCTCGACGTCTCCGAGCTCGCGATCGGCAGCTATCTCATCCCTCCGGAATTTCGACGAGCCGCTGGTGCTCCTGCCGGCAACAATGACCGGTAGGTTTCCCCTGCGCGCGTTGTATAATGCCGAGTGCTGCCGGCTCGGGCCGGGGATCCGGCTGGCAAGCGTATGGCGGTGCGGTCGCTGACGACGACGACCGGCATTTGGTTGCGCGGCATGCTGGCCGACGATTACGGTGTCGACCTTGATCGCGTCGAGTGGGTCACGTTCGAGGAACCCCACGTCGCCGAATATCACGAGGGTGGCACGCGAGCTGCCGCAGGACGAACGATCCTTCAGATGTTGCTGGACGGCGAGGTGGACGCGGTCCTCAGCGAAACATCCGACGATCCACGGTTGAGGTCTCTGTTCGCAGACCCGAAATCCGCGAGCGAGGCAAGGTTTCAGAAGCACGAGATCGTTCCGATCAACCATGTCGTCGTCACCAAGGCGCTGCACGACGAGGATCCTGGCTCCATAAGGGAGATCTATCGCTTGCTGAAGCGATCGAATGAACTCTGCTTGCCCGAGTACCAGACCCTTTCGGGTTGGCTGCCATGCGTCCTGCCTTGCAGATCGTGACCGACTATGCCGAGCGACAGAAGCTGATCTCACGCCATCTGCGCGTGGAGGAGCTCATTAGCGATTTGACGGCGAGCCTGGCCTGAGGATTCGCAACGCCCCATGGCTTCCCCGTCGCTGCACATTTTTCGCTGCGCCATCAAGAGCGCCGCTCTCCAAGAAAAGCCCTGCCCCGAGCGGCGGGCAGCCCGGGAGGAGAAGCGTCCTGTCCAGAGAACCGCGCCGGGCAGTCGCGACGCGAGGATCATCATTGTCCAGCGAATTACGATTCACCAGCAGAAGTTGACGATAGCATCCATCCGGAAACCAGAACACACGAGGGCGTTGGCCCGGGCTATTTGACTTCGACAAGCGTTCCGTTCACATCGTCAATGGCGCTTAGAGCCGGCGCGCCGGCTCCGCCGACCTTCCAGTACACAGCGAAGTTCGAAATTGATCGAAAAATTATCAGGTGAGCGTACCCATTTCCCACGTGCTTAAGTCGCGTGGAGACCGACCGATTCACCGTCAAATTGGGATGGAAAAGTCGGCCGTACAACTCGTTCGTCGCGAATCTGATCTACACCGACGGTCACGAAATAGCATCTTCACCGCTAGAGCTCGTTGGGTTCCTCCCGCGATCCCGGCGCGAGCTACTTGAAGGGCCGTCGAATGAAGCGATCTGGCCACACAGAGTGATCTAGCCAGCGCGCGCCCGCCACGGAGGAATCCACGGCGGGTTTCGTTTCAGGCAGCCTTCGCCTCGATCGGTTTAATCTTGTCCAGGTCGTTGCCAAGCTCCTGTTCGGCCATCCGCACGTCATAGGCATTCTGCAGGTTCAGCCAGAGTTGAGCAGAGGTCTTCAGAGCCTTGGACAGGCGAAGAGCAGTGTCTGCGCTAATCGAGGTTTCCTCGTTCGCAATGCGCTCAATCCTGGTACGAGGCACGCCGCAAACCTTGGCGAGCGCTCCGGCCGAAATGTCGAGCGGGACGAGAAATTCCTCGCGTAGCACCTCGCCGGGGTGCATGGGAGGCAATTTCTTTGCCATGTGACCCTCCGTGGTCTGGCTAGTGGTTGTCAACGAACTCAACTTCCTTTGGACCTTCATCGGACCATGTGAAGCAAATGCGGAACTGATCGTTCACGCGGATGGAATGTTGGCCCTTACGGTCGCCTTTCAGGGCTTCGAGCCGGTTGCCGGAAGGGGCCAAGAGGTCGTCTAGGTTCACGGCTGCATTCAGATATTGGAGCTTACGAGGCGCTACCTTGAGCAGATCAGCCGGAAAGCCGTTCTTGGCTTTGCCGTTGAACCCCGCTTCGGTCAGTTCGTCTTTGAAGCTCTTGATCATGAACCAGTGTGTATCGCGTCGCGATACAGATTGCGAACGGTCTGTATCATTCCGAGGTACATTTTGCCACCCTGTTTCCTCCAGAGACTTGCCCGGAGACCGAACCGGCGCCGGGCTCGTTCTCAATGACAGGGGAGGCAACCCAATTCGTAAGGCGCCGAAGATGAGACGGGTCCTAGCGACGGCTGGAGGGATTGCAACCGTTCACGCGCATACTAGAGACGTTCAATTCACGCGGCGGTAAACGGCCTTACCATGGGAACTCCAGTCAATTGCGAACAATATCGAGCGCTCGGAGGGCAGCATAAATGAGGATTGCCCAAGTCCCAGCGCAAAACAACACGACAGCACGCCACGTGTTGGCCCTGAATCGATTTCGCCATTTGATGAGCTCGGATGCGCAACCACTGAAGCAACGACCGCGGACGACACCGATCATCTGGTCGTAGCTGTCAAACCGGAATTGGGAACGATGTTTTCGGATGTAGTTGATCCTTTCTTGAGGCGAGAAACACCAAGTCCATATGTCAAGAGCTGCGGCTGCCTGCTGCTCGAGATTCGGCGTCCCGTGCAGTCTACTGTGATGATAACCTGATCCCGAGGCCCTGCTATATGCTCTGTTAGCGATGCGCACGTCGTCGAAGTCTGAAAATCTAAATTGCATTATCGGATCGAGCCTGCTTTGGGTCGTGTTTCGCGGGCGACGCTACAATATGCCCTTACGTCAGCTTCAAGCCAAATCTGACCTACCAGACCTATGAGGCTCCTCGACGTCTTGATAAGCCATGAGCGCTACATGGGGGGATGGTGAGCGATCACCGCTGTCACGATCGCCGATCGATGTTCGTCGTGAGCTCGCGTCTCTCTAACAAGTTTGCGATCAACTGACCCGAAATCCCCGATCGTGGCGATTGTGCCAACCGCCTGCGGCATACTCGCTCAGTGCGGAGACGCCTCAATTGTCTGAAGAATTTGTTCGTAGAACCTGCTTGCAACGGACAATGGCCCGATGGGCTCGCGACGGCCGCTCCGTCCAGGGATAGCGGCTTGACTTCGTAGAGAGACTGCTCGGCAAGTAGCTTGCACTCGTCTTTTAACCGTTTTCTTCGCAAGTCGGGGCCATCAGCTCTCTTTTGACACGTCTATTCCAAAGCGCACCAACCGTCGAATGCGCTACTTGCGAGAAATAGAAGTTAGCGGCGACGTGACGCAGGTGCCTGCCGCCGTCCGCGCGAGCAGGCGCCGTCCCTCATTCATGTCACGCGCCGCTAACCTCGGTGACCAGCCACGGCCACGTAGCGATGCCTAAGGGAGGGTGCCCCAGGCATGTCGAGGGTCTGCATTCTTCGTGCCAGTGAACAGTCGATAGTTCGCACCATGTTTATGTGTACACTTTGTCTGCTTTCCGACTTGCGCACGTCATGTTTGCACCCAGGCCTACCCTCAGCGATACCTCATATCGATCGTTGTCGTCCCCGTAATCATCAACAGCGCAAGAGAACGTTTTGCTGCCAGTTTCGAACAGGGATGGACAGGCCAGGCTTTCCGTCATCGCCGCTGTCCCTAGACGCGGACAATGCCGGATAAAGAGCAACGCGATAACGTTGATGGATATCAGGCCGGCCGCGTCTCGTGAGCCTCTCTGTAATGTCGGATAGCCCCAGTTCCAGGGCAGCAGCTCGCCCGCCGATGAGCTGGGTGGGCGGCGATGCGGGCGAGGACATGCGTGTCTCCATGCTCCTCGAGACCACAACATCTGCCGAGTCGACCCAAATCGAATCCCGGTTATCCGGGGCGCCACCAGCCTCTCATCACTCGCGAATTGTTTGACCGCGTCCAGACCATCCTGGAAAAGCGCAACGAGAGCAAGCTACGGCAGGGATCGCGAAACTTCGTCCGGAGTATCACCTTCGGTGGAGTTGGCGTAACAGGACGTCCGTCACGACAGCGGTCGCGCGCGCGGCGCCATTTCCGAGTCGAGGATCAGTCGTCCATCGAGTCGGCCGTCCAGACGCTTCACGTACTCGGAAGCCTCTTCCATATGCGCCTTCATGAGCGCACGCACGCGCTTGCTGTCTCGCGCGCGGGCGGCCTTCGCGATCTCCGCGTGAAACTTGACGTTGGCGCACCCGAATTTCGCGTGTTCTTCCGGCGGAGTCTGCGTGCTGAAGACAACCAAACGGCGGAGCATCTCGTTGATCAACTCGCACGCGAAGCGAAGAAAGGGATTGGGGTTTGCGGCAGCCAGGATGTCGTGAAAATCCAGATCTGCCTGACGTTGCCGAACGAGACGAGATGGTTCGTGAGAGGTCGGCTGGCAGTTCTCGATGTTGTGTTCCAGCGCATCAAGTTGTTCGTCGGAGAGAAACGGAACTGAGCCGGCGGCCAATTCCGGCTCCAACAATCGCCGCGCTGCATAGATGTCCTCCATGCTGACCTCTTTGAAGAACAGGTAGTTCTGCAGCAGTTGAAACGTGCGCTCGAGCGGCACCTCGATAATCGTCGCCCCGCCGGTAGGACCGGTGCTGACCGTGATCAGTCCCTGCACCTCCAATGACTTCAGCGCCTCGCGGATCGTGCTCTTGCTGACCGAAAACAGCCGCTGAAGCTCCTTTTCCATCGGGAGTTTGGCGCCCGGGCGAAGGTTCTTCTGTGTGATCAACTGCTTGATCTCTTCGGTAACGAGATCGGCCCGCTTTTGAATCTTCAGCCGCCCGGGCTGCTTCGGCATTTTTTCCAGTTCTACCGCCATCAGAATTCTCCAGATCGATCAATGGGTTCCCCTGCAGTTCCCGGCGGGTCAAGCGCGGGCCCAGCGAAAAAGAACCGAGTCGTCGATTGACACTTCTCCCATAGCAGGCATATTCATGCAAATCCGGTTTATCATGATAAATCGAATAGACCGGTCGATGAGCGGAAACGAGCATGGTGATCGGGCAAAACATTCCTGAAATCTGGGCGGCGATTCACACCCCTTTCGACAACTCCGGAGCCATCGACGAGGCCGGGGTTCGCCGAAATGTCCGCCACTACATCGCAGCTGGCCTCGCGGGAGTGTTCTGCAATGGGCTGATCGGCGAGGTCTGGTCGCTCACGTTGCAGGAGAGGAAGCGCGTTATCGAAGTGATCGCCGATGAGGCCGGAGGCCGTCTCGGGATCTCAGTGGTGATTTCGGGTCCTTCAGTTGATGAGACCATCGAGCTTGGCGAGCACGCGCGTCGGCTTGGCGTCAGTCACGCCGTGCTGATGGTCCCGACCTCCGGCCCGCGATCCCCTGCACAGCAGTTCGCGTATCTGCACCACATCTGCACGCGTCTGGAGATGCCGATCGTCATCTTCAATGCCCGAACCGCTGCAGGCAGCCCATTGGATCCTGCCGTTTTCACGCAGCTTTGTTCGCTGCCCAACCTCAAGCTGCTGAAGACCACCGGCAATGCAGCCGAGAACGCTGCGCTTCGCCAAGCCGCGCACAATGGCGTGCTCGTCTCCGATCCTCTGGAAGAGAACTTCTTCGGCAACATGCAGCGCGAAGGTCAGTCGATCCTGTATGCAGACCCTGAGCCCTACCTGTATCAACGCGGCGACTTTCGGCCGATCGCGGACTACGTGGCGCTGCTGGCGTCCGGACAAACGGAAGAGGCGGCACGCATTTGCGCGTCACTCGCACCGCAACGGGTCGTCTTCAACAAGTGGATCATGGACCCGCTGAAGAGCGGTCATATGCCGAACGCTGCGGTCAAGCACTGGTGCGATCTGATTGGCATTGCCGGCGGCGCCGTCCGCTCGCCCGTCACGCCCCTGTCCGCCGCCGAGCGGAGAGAATTGGAAGCAGACCTCGTCGCATGTGAGGCGCCAGGCCTGCTCTCTGCCGCCGAACGAACCTCGTCGTAACCTGCTGATCATCCAGGGAGAGAAAAATGACCTTGAAACCGTTCGACCGTCGCTCGTTCCTTCAGATGCTGGCCGCTGCCGGCTCCGCACCCTTCGTTCTCGAAATTCCGGCTGCGCACGCGGAAGCGCCCCTTACGGTCGGGATCCTCTATTCAGGTTCGAAACAGGATTATGGCTTCAACCAGTCTCATGCGCAGGCCGCAGCCGCGCTGAAGAAGCTACCCGGCATCAAGGTGGTCGAAGAGGAGCGCGTTCCCGAAACAATCGCGGCCCAGCGCAGCATGGAAGGGATGATCCGCCAGGATGGCGTTCAGCTGATCCTGGCGACGTCCTTCGGCTACTTCAAGCCTCACGTTCTGGAGATGGCGGCCAAATATCCGGATGTCACCTTCGCTCACACCGGCGGCGTCTGGACAGCGGGCATGCCCGAAAACATCGGCACGTTCTACGCCTACATTTTCGAGGCGCAGTACATTTCGGGAATCGTCGCGGGCCACATGACGAAGAGCAAGAAGCTCGGCCTCGTTGCCGCGAAGCCGACGCCCAATCTTCTGCGAAGCATCAACGCATTCGCGATCGGCGCCCGTTCGGTCGATCCGGCCATTCAGGTGCAGGTCATCTTCACGGGCGATTGGGTGCTTCCGGTGCGCGAAGCAGAGGCGACGAATACGCTCGTCGACCAGGGAGCCGACGTTATCGCGGCCCAAGTGGACAGCCCGAAGGTGGTGATCGAGACGGCCGAGAAGCGCGGCGTCATGTCGTGCGGCTACCATTCGAGCCAGGCGGACGTCGCTCCCAACGGCTATCTCACGGGAGCCGAATGGAACTGGATCACGCCATATCTTGTGTATGCCGGCAGCGTCCGCGGTGGCAAAAAGCCCGAGCACTATCTGCGTGCCGGCATCTCCGACCATTTCGTCAAGAATAGTCCTTTCGGAAAGCTCGTCACGCCCGAGGCCGGCGCGGCCGCCGAGAAGGCAAGAGCAGACCTTATCGGCGGCAAGCTGGTGATCTACAGCGGCCCGCTCAAGGACAACAAGGGTAACGTCGTCATCCCTGCCGGCGTCATGCAGAGCAGCAACGACCGCGCGCTCGACGGTATCAACTACCTCGTTGAAGGCATCATCGGCCAAGTCTAAGGGGGGCGACCTTGTCTTCGATCTCGGGAGTCGAGTCCGTGCCTTCGGGCCAGCCGCGAACCGCAGCCCAGCTCAGCGTGGCCTTGCCCGTCCTGGCGGTGCTGCTTGCATCGGCGGTCTTTGCGGCCTTCGTCGCTTTATACGGGCAAAACCCTTTCACGGTGTTCGGCCTGATCGTTCAAGGCGGCTTCGGCAGCAGCTTCGCTTGGCAGGATACTTTATCGCGGGCCGCACCGTTGATTCTGGTCGGATTGGCCGTTGCCATACCTGCGCAGGCAGGGCTGGTGATCATCGGCGGCGAGGGGGCCTTGGTGCTGGGAGGACTTGCAGGGGCCGTCGTGACGTTGCCGTTTGCGGGAGCGCACGCACTTCCGATGCAAGTCACCATGTTGGTCACCGGCGCTCTGGCCGGGGGACTCTGGTTCGGTCTGGCCAGTGTGCTCCGGCAATACCGGGGTGTGAATGAAACGATCTCGAGCCTGCTCCTGTCCTACATAGGGATCGCTATCTTTCACCATCTGACGGAGGGCCTGCTCCGGGATCCGGCGAGCCTCGACAAGCCGTCGACCCATCCGATCGATCCGTCCTACATGTTGCCCATGCTGCCAGGCGTTGGCGTTCATGCCGGGCTTGCGGTCAGCCTGGCGCTGGCCATCATCGCCCACGTCGTGCTGCGCTATACACGATGGGGCTTTGCGCTGCGCGTGGTCGGCGGTAGCGCCAGGGTCGCGAGGATGGTGGGCCTGGCCGTGAATCGCTGGGTCATCGGTGCGACGTTTGTGGCGGGCGGAATGGCAGGAGTTGCCGGCGCGATCGAAGTGGCCGCCGTGCAGGGGACGGCCAACTCCTCACTCATCGTTGGCTATGGCTACAGCGGAATCCTTGTCGCGTTCCTGGCGCGCCACCAGCCGCTTGCGATTGTCGCAGTCGCGCTCTTGATCGGCGGCATGCAGGCAAGCGCCAGCCTGCTGCAACGGCGCCTCGAGCTTCCCGACGCGACGATGCTGGTGTTTCAGGGCTTGATCTTCGTCTGCGTCCTCGTCGCGGATGCAATTGCGCAACAACTGCGAGAAAACACGCGGAGGTAAGGCATGGATGGGACATCAATCGGCTGGCTCACACTGCCACTCGCAATTCTGGGAGGAGCGATCCGTGTTTCCACGCCCTTCATCTTCGTCAGCATCGGCGAGCTCATCACCGAAAAATCGGGGCGCATCAATCTGGGTCTCGAAGGCACGCTCATGCTGGGCGCCATGGCGGGATACGGGGTCTCCTATCTTTCTGGTTCGCCCTGGCTCGGCGTGCTCGCAGCGGGACTGGCCGGAACCGCTTTCGGCCTGCTGCACGGTCTCCTCTGCAGCGTGAAGCGCGTCAACGATACGGCGATTGGCATCAGCCTCATCGTGCTCGGCACTGGCCTGGCGTTCTTCTTCGGCAAACCCTTGATCGAACCCAAGGCGCCGGCGCTTCCTTCGATATCTCTCGGATTCTGGTCGAGCATGCCGCAAGTGCGAGCAGCGTTGGACGTGAACGCGCTGTTCTTTGTCGGAATTCTACTGGCCTTTGCCGTCTATGTCTTCCTGAACCGGACGGGCTGGGGACTGATGCTGCGCACCGTCGGAGACAGCGAGGATGCGGCACGCGCGCTTGGCTTTCCGGTATTGCGGGTGCGCATCCTGGCGACGATGGCCGGCGGCTTTCTCGCAGGCATCGGTGGCAGCTTCCTGTCGCTCTCATATCCTGGGAGCTGGAGTGAGGGTCTGTCCAGCGGGCAGGGTATCATGGCTGTGGCGCTCGTCATCTTTGCGCGTTGGCGTTCCATCAACGCCCTCGGCGCATCACTTCTGTTCGGCGGTGCAGGCGCCCTCGGGCCGGCGCTGCAGGGTGTTGGCGTCACCGGCTATTATTACCTGTTCAACGCGGCTCCCTACATCCTGACGCTGGCGATCATGGCGGCCTCGACATCGCGCGCGGCTCCGTTCGCCGATGCGCCCGGCGAACTCAAGCTGCACCGATGAGAAAGCTGTGACAGGAATACGTCCCTGAGGATCGTCTGATGACCGCTCCGCAAGTCGAACTGTTGAACATGACGAAGCGTTTCGGAGCGAATCTCGCTCTGAATAACGTGTCGCTGCTGATCCGGTCGGGTACCGTCCATGCGTTGCTCGGGGAGAATGGCGCCGGAAAGAGCACGTTGGTCAAATGCCTCGTGGGTTTCTATCATCCGGATAATGGCCATATCCAAGTCAACGGGCGCGAGCACAGGCTGAGCTCGCCGAAGGATGCCGACGCGCTCGGCATCGGTATGGTGTATCAGCATTTCACACTGGTTCCGTCCATGACGGTCGCGCAGAATCTCATTGTCAGCGGCGCGAGATTGCCGGCCTACGTCAACTGGCAAAGCGAGCTGAAGCGGCTGGCCAAAGTCACCAAGACGCTTCCGTTCCACGTCCCGCTCGACGTGCGAGTCTCGCAGCTCTCTGCGGGCGAGAAGCAGAAAGCCGAGATCGTCAAGCAGCTCTATCTCGGGCGCAAGCTTCTCATCCTGGACGAGCCGACGTCCGTACTGACGCCGGCAGAAGCCGATGAGGTGCTCGGCTATGTTCGCAGCCTGACGCGGGCGGGCGAGCTCAGCGCCGTTCTGATCAGCCACAAGTTTCACGAAGTACGCCGATACGCCGACGACGTCACGGTGCTGCGGCGTGGCGCGTCAGTCCGAACCGGAGCGGTCGCGGATCTGTCGGACGATGCCCTGGCCGAAGCAATGATCGGAGAACCCGTCAGCAAGGCAGCGCAGCACGCGCCGAAATTGCCGCCGAAGAGCAATATTGTCCTTTCCATGAAGCAGGTGTCCGTGAACGGGGACAACGGACTACCGGCCGTGAAGGATCTCTCACTCGAGGTTCGCGAAGGTGAAGTTGTGGGAATCGCCGGCGTGTCCGGGAACGGACAGTTGGAGTTGGTCGAGACCTTGATGGGCCAGCGCGATCGCAGCGGTACGATCACCGTATCCGGCGCCGCGTTCAACGGCACGCGGAAGGAAATTGCCCGCCTCGGCGTCTACGGGTTGCCGCAGGAGCCGCTCAAGAACGCCTGCATTGATCGGATGTCGCTGGCGGAGAACCTTGCCCTGCGCAACTTCGATCGGGCGCCGCTCTGTCGAGGTATTGCGATGAACTACCGAGCGCTCGCGGAGCAGGCCGAGAAGCTCGTGAAGCAATTTCGTGTCAAAGCCTCTGGCTTGACGGCGAGCATGAGCGCGCTATCCGGAGGCAACGTGCAACGGGCGGTCCTTGCGCGAGAACTGACCCAAAACGTCCGATTGCTGATCGCGTCCAATCCAACCTTCGGCCTCGATTTCGTCGCCTGCGAAGAGACATACCGCCGGATCGTAGAGGTGCGGAACGGCGGAGCCGCGGTGCTGCTCATCTCGGAGGATCTCGACGAGTTGCTCGGCGTGGTCGACAGGATCCTCGTCATGAGCGGGGGGCGCATCGTCCATGAGGTTGCGGCCGACGGCGCCGACAAGCGCGTGATCGGAAAATACATGGCGGGAATGAAAGCGGCCTGACTTAAGGCGCGTATCGGATCGGAACTTACAAGGAGACCGCTCGTGGTCACGCAGATAAATCATTTCATCAATGGCAAGCGGGTGCCAGGCGGTACGGAGCGAAGGTTGCCTGTCTTCAACCCGGCAACGGGCGAGCAGACGGGTTCTGTCGCGGCCGCCAACGCGACCGATGTGGCGGACGCCGTGGCTGCGGCAAACCGGGCAGCGCAGGGCTGGGCCGATACGACGCCCTTGCGACGGGCGCGCGTGTTGAATCGCTTTCTGCGGATCCTTGAAGATCGCGCAGGACAGCTCGCCGATGTGATCGTATCGGAGCACGGTAAGGTTCATTCCGACGCCCTCGGGGAAGTTCAGCGCGGGATGGAGGTGGTCGAGTTTGCGACAGCTGCCCCGCAGTTGCTCAAGGGCGAGCTCACCGAGAATGTCGGGACCCGCGTCGACAGCTATTCCACGCGCCAGCCGCTCGGGGTGGTCGCCGGAATCACGCCGTTCAATTTTCCGGTCATGGTCCCGATGTGGATGTTTCCGGTCGCGCTCGCCTGCGGAAACACCTTCATCCTGAAGCCGTCGGAACGTGACCCGTCCGCCTCGCTGGTCATGGCGGAATGGCTGAAGGAAGCCGGCCTGCCGGATGGCGTCTTCAACGTGGTGCAGGGAGATAAGGAGGCCGTTGACGCACTGCTGCATCACCCGGACGTGTCGGCGATCAGCTTCGTAGGGTCCACGCCCATCGCGCAGTACATCTATTCGACCGCTGCGAACACCGGGAAGCGTTGCCAGGCGCTCGGCGGCGCCAAGAACCACATGATCGTGATGCCCGATGCCGATATGGATCAGGCGGTTGATGCGCTGATGGGCGCCGCTTACGGCTCCGCCGGCGAACGTTGCATGGCGATTTCTGTTGCCGTACCGGTCGGCGAGAAGACGGCGGATAAGCTGATCGCCGCCCTGGAGCCGAAGGTTCGGGGCCTGAAGGTCGGGCCGGGTACCGATCCCGAGGCCGAGATGGGTCCTCTTGTCACCAAGCAGCATCTGGAGAAGGTTCGCAGCTACATCGATGCGGGCGTCGCTGACGGCGCAAGGCTGCTCGTGGACGGACGCAAGTTCAGGATGCAGGGCTATGAGAACGGCTTCTTCCTGGGCGGGACCCTGTTCGATCACGTCACCCCGAGCATGAAGATCTACAAGGAGGAGATCTTTGGGCCCGTGCTGTCGGTCGTGCGAGCGCCGGATTATGCGACGGCCGCGCGGCTGATCAATGAGCACGAATTCGGCAACGGAACATCGATCTTCACCCGTGATGGCGATGCCGCGCGTGAATTCGCCCATCAGATCAAGGTCGGCATGGTCGGCATCAACGTTCCGATTCCGGTGCCGATGGCCTTTCACTCCTTTGGTGGATGGGAGGCATCGATCTTCGGCGACCACCACATGCACGGACCGGAAGGTGTTCGCTTCAATACACGAATGAAGACGGTCACCAGCCGCTGGCCAACTGGAATACGAGCCGGGGCCGAATTTGTCATGCCGACCATGGCGTGACGGCGCCCGGATACCGGCGTTTGTCTGTTCTCCCAAACTACGAGGGCCGTCGGGCCTCGGCTTTTTATAGGCCATTCCACTGGCCGCAGCCTTAAGAGAAATGCTCGATGATGCCGCAGACAGTTGTGCAAGCCCAGTGCAACCCGACCTCGATTTTTCTCGAGATTTCTGACATCAAATCCATTCTGGAACGATCGAGCGATCCGGCGTCGTCGCCGAGCCGGGCTCGACCCCTTAAGCCCGCGTCAATCGGCCGTTGAGCGGATGCGAAGTCGGCTTTCTCAGGGACCACATCCGTGGAAGCGGCAGCCGAGGATCAAGTCTCGGCACGCACTCCGCGGGCGATCTCGGCGACCGCCGAGCCCTGGGTTCGAAACCATTCGCCCGGAATGTATTGGTCAAGCACCAGCACCGAGAGAGACAGCAGTAAGCCGGACCGCTGAACATGGCGACCGAGATGACGGCGTCGATGTCGGCGACCGACAAGCACGATCCGCTCGGTCAGAGCCTTGCCTTTTCAGGGGTGCTTCGTGGCGCCGGAAATATCCTAGCCAGATTCGCCCGGGCGAGGGTGATGAAAGCAAAACGTTGCTGCTGTCGGTGTAGCTCGTGCCGCAAGCGCCTCTTTGCGCGGCAAGAATGGTCTCGGCCCCCAGCAACCAAGTTCTCGCCTGATCCAGAGGTATGGACGTTGCGAGCGCGGGCATTTGGGGGCGGGTGGTGTCGCCCAGGTGCTCGGTAGTCGTCCCACAGGCACGGAAAGCCGAGCTCGTATCGAGATGAAGTTGCCACGGGCAGTTTGGGGTCTAAGCCTTGAGGGTGTGCGTCGTCGCCAGATGCGTCAGAGCGCGCCCAAGTCAACTACCAGTTTCAGCAATTGATGGAATTGATGGACAGATGGCAATCAGCATCAACGGCCGCCACATCAAGGAACTACCGATGCAATATATGAAAAGCTTTGGTGCGATGCCGTGTCGGGAGTGCACGTCAATGGCAGCGGTGGAGTGAAGGGTGGTCAAAGCAAGCGCGACGACAAAGTCACGGGCTGGAAAGCCGACGCTTTCCGCTCCAGACGATGATCCTTATCTGTGGCTGGAACAGATCGAGGGCGCGCGGGCGCTGAAATTTGTCGAACGGCAGAATGGCAGGACGCTGCAGGTGTTCGGGGGTGTGGCATTCGAGCGAGATCGCGACGCGCTGACCTCGATTTATGATCGACCGGACAATATCCCCTACATCAGCCGCAGCGGCGGCTATCTCTACAATCTCTGGAAGGACGCCAACAATCCACGCGGCCTCTTGCGACGAACCACTCTGGAAGAATTTCGCACGCCGAAGCCGTCATGGGAGGTTCTGCTCGACGTCGATCAGCTCGCGGTCAGCGAAGGCCAAGACTGGCTTCTGAAGGCGACGGTCTCGCTGGCCGGGAATCATAGCAGGACGATTGTGAGCCTATCGCGCGGCGGCGCTGATGCCGCCACCTTGCGTGAGTTCGATTACGACGCGAAGACCTTTGTCCGCGATGGCTTCATCTTGCCGGAAGCCAAGAGCGCGGTTGAATGGCTCGATCCCGATACGCTGGTGCTCTCGAGCTCTTATGGGCAGGGCATGGCGACGACCTCCGGCTATGCGCGTACAGTGAGGCTATGGCGGCGCGGTACGCAGGCGGATCAAGCGCCAGTGATCTTTGACATCGTGCCCGATCATGTCGAAGCCGGCTGCAATGTCGAACAGGCCGTCGTGCCGCCACGGATGTGGTTCGTCGATCATGTGGATACCTTCAATGTTGCCATCTGGCTCGGCGATGTATCCGGCGCTACGACGAAGATCGATCTGCCAAGCAACATCCGGATCCACCCCCATCGCGACTGGCTTGCCATGAGAACGCGCGAATCCTGGTCTGTGGCGGGGCAGACCTATGCTGCGGATACGGTGCTCGTCATCTCTTTGGCCGCTTTCCTTGAAGGCAACCGTCAGTTCGAGGTTCTTTTCGAACCAGGCCCACGCCGCGCGCTGCAGGGGCTGTTTTGGAGTGCCGGCAAGCTTGTGCTTTCCATTCTAAACGAACTGCGGCCATTCTTCGAGACCTGCTCGCCATCCAATGAAGGCTGGAGCCGCGCGCAACTGCGCGGGCTTCCCGACTTAGGGGTCGTCCACGTCTGGCCCCTTGATAGCGATCCATCCGAAAGCAATGGCGACCTGCTCGTCGACAGCCAAGATCCGCTCACGCCAGCTTCGCTTATGCTCATCGAGAAAAACGTCGGCAGTCCGACCGTGCTCAAGCAGGCGCCGATGACCTTTACCCCGGATGGGCTTGTGGTCACTCAACACGAGGCCATTTCGATCGATGGCGAGCGCATTCCCTATGTCCAAACCGGTCCGGCCGGCGAGAGCGGCGATGCGCCGGTCCATATGAGCGGCTATGGCGGCTTTGGGATTTCGATGAGGCCGTTTTACAATTCAGCGCTTGGCAAGCTTTGGCTGGAGCGGGGTGGCACCACGGTTCAGGCCAATCTGCGCGGCGGCGGCGAGTTCGGCACGCGCTGGCACGATGCCGGCCGGCTCGGGGGGAAGAAATTGTCGCATGACGACTTCGCTGCCGTTGCCGCCGATCTCGTGCGTCGTGGCGTCACGGAGCCGAAGCGGATCGCAGCCCAGGGCGGATCTAACGGCGGTATCCTCATCACCAATATGCTGACGCGCTATCCGGAACGCTTTGGCGCGTTGTTCTGTACGATCCCGCTGATCGACATGCGCCGCTACACCAAGCTTCTGGCAGGCGCAAGCTGGATTGCAGAATATGGGGACCCGGATAAGGTCGACCACTGGGAATGGCTCAAAACCTATTCCGCGTACCATGCCGCCACGCACGGCCGAAAATACCCGCCGATCCTGATCGCTACTACGCGGCGCGACGATCGTGTTCATCCCGGACACGCGCGCAAGATGGCCGCGAAGCTCCAGGCGATGGGCTACGAGGCCTATTTCTACGAGCCGGCGGCGGGCGGCCATGGTTACGGTCGGGACAACAGGGAGCGGGCCGGCTTCGAGGTGCTGGGCTTTCGCTTCCTGAAGAGCAAGATCGGCTGGCTTGACGGCGAGGCTTTAGGCGGGGCCCGGCGCTTGTGATCCCACAAACTCCTGCGCGATTGTTGCATGAGATTTGAGCGGTAGGAGATTGCAAAGAAGCTCGGTTTGACCAGCCCTTTCTGAGCCCCGCGGTATCCTGCGGCATTGGGGGCAGCCTTTCCATTTCTAACGTTTTCGCGTGGAAAATATGATTGCGCAGCCGCCAATTTCGAGGCGGCAACCCCAACAACGCGATCATGGCGCGCTGGATTGTCTGAGCCAGGCGCCCGTTCGCCGCACACGAAGGAGACGAGATGAAGCAGCGGGATGTGGCCGAAGTCAATCTTCACGACCTACAGGTATCGGATCCGCTGATTGGTGCGTCAAGTTTGGCCGTGATGATGCCGTATCATCCAGCCTTCCGGTGATCGCCAGCTGATCTGCCCGGTCTTGGCCGGTGAACGCGGTAACCCGCCGCAAGCTTCACCACGCCGAGGGAGTACGTCATGCCAAGCTGATGATTGCTTGTGGGTGCAAGTGCCATCTGGCCAAAGCCGTAGCGGGCAAGCCGGGACCGAGTCTTGCGGGCGTCGCGGCAACGGTGGGGTCCGAAGTGTAGACAGGAGTCGTGCGGGGTGCGGGAATGAGCCTCGAAAGGTGGATGTTCGCGGAGGCCGAGTGTGTTCCCTAAGCACGAAGGCTCCATGAGCATCGTCGAAATGCGAGACGATGACGCTCCGTCGGGGTCGATGGCCGCATCACGCATGGAAGGTAATCATCGGAACATGAGAGGCTCGACCGGGCTGGATTGGTCTCCAGCGGGGGGACAGCGGCAAGGCACTGCCAGAGCTGTTGTCCGAGCTGAGGTCGGGAGTCGGACTGGTCCATACTACGTGTGAAGTCGTCGAAGGTAACGAGACGCATGAAGGGAAGGGACCAGCCCGAGGGGGGCCTGCGCGAGGAGGCCAGGGTCCGGACACAGAGCCGGGTTACCTTGCCGCCGAACCCCAAGCGGGTGAACGCGGCAAGCAAGTTGCCCAAACCCGGTTCACAGCCCTGCTGCACCACGTCGACGAAGACCTCTTCTTCGCGCGTTTCGACGACAAAAGCGGCGGGCCATCGCGGAGGGCGATGGGGTGACGGTGGCGAAGTACGAAGAGGAGTTGACGGATAACCTCCGGGACCTCTGCGGACGAGTCCGCACCGGTCGCTACCGGCCACAGCCGGTGCGGCGCGTCTACATCCTCAAAGCCGATGGCGGTAAGCGGCCTTTCGGTGTGCCGGCGCTAGAGGACAAGATTGTCCAAAGCGCGGTGGCCGAGGTGCTAGGCGCCGTCTACGAGGCCGACTTCCTCGGGTTCTCCTACGGCGTCCGGCCGGGGCGGAATCCTCACATGGCGCTTGATGCCCTGCATACGGCGATCACGAGGCAGCATGTGAACTGGGTGCTCGATGCCGACATAGGCAGCTCTTCGACTCGGTCGACCACGAGTGGCTGTTGCGGATGCTGGCGCACAGGATCGCCGATCCTCGTATCTTGCGGCTCATTGGGCTGTGGTTGCGGGCTGGCGTGCTTAAGAGCGGCGAGAAGCAAGAGACGGACAGGGAAACGCCGCAAGGGCGGGCATCAGCCCGCTCCTTGCCAAAATCCTCCTGCACTACATCCTCGATTCCTGGACCCATCAATGGTGTCGTTACCGCGCACGCGGTCGCATCGTGATCGTGCGCTATTGCGGACGACTTCGTCATGGGCTTCGAGAGCAAGGCAGATGCGCAGGAAATGCTCTTGGCCCTCAAGACGCGGTTGGCCGGCTTCGGCCTGATGCTCCATGAGGACAAGACGCGGCTGATCGAGTTGGCCGGTTCGTGGCCTCGCGCGTCAGCGGCGGGGCGAGCCGCAGCCAGAGACCTTCGCCTTCCTCGGCTTTACCCGCTACTGCGGGCGGACCCGAGATGGCCGGTTCATCGTGAAGCACGAGACGGAAGGGAAACGCCTGACGCGCGAGCTGATGGCGTTGCGCCAGGAGGCCTGGCGGCTCATGCACGCGCCACTGGCCATGCAGCACGAGTGGTTCGCCGCCGTTCTGCGCGGGCACTATGGCTATTATGGCAGGCCGCACAATTATCCAGCGCTCAACGGCTTCTACCGCGAAGTGCGTCGGACTTGGCTGCGTTGTCTGAGACGGCGTAGCCAGAAAAGTCGGCGCATGGGCTGGCCGGAGACCCTGACGGCACGCTTCCGCCTGCCAACTCCACGCATCACTCGCACATGGGCGCAGGCGCGGATATGACGCGGGTTACGCTCGGGAAGAGCCGGGTGCGGGAAATCCGCCCGCCCGGATATGTGAGGGCAAAGCCGAATGGCCGAGCTACTCGACCACGATCGCATCTACCGTTACAAGCACCTGCGTGCGAACTTCGAGCGGTTGTTTGAACAGGCATTCGCGTAGATTGAAACGACGCCACCACCGACATCGCAGCTCATCCAGCATCATCCGTTGATCCGCACCTCCGAGGAATACGGCGATCTCTTCAGCCGCGCTGTGCGGCGCAATGCCGCCAACCAGGGCGATTGTCGCGATGGTGGGGCATATGATCGGCACCCGGCGATGGTGACGACTACTGGATCCAGTAGGTTTGTTGTTCCCCAGCATGAGCTAGTGAGTAGAGCCGTTTTAACAGGCACGCCTCGCGCACCAACGCGCCGGGGACAGGAGAAACTTGATGCAGTTGACCGCAATGCGCCGCGCCTCTCTTGCGCTGATCCTGTTTACCTGTGCGGTGATGGGAAGCGCGCGGGCCGACGATCCGCCGCCGCGCGCCCAGGCCACGACGCCGGCCGACCAGAAGGGCGGCGCCGGCCAAGCGCCGAGTACGCCGTCGGCGGCCGAGCAGCATCAGCTGCCGCCGGACTCCAGCACCAGGCAAACGCTTGATCTCCCTGGGCGGACGCTCTCTTTCATCGCGACGGCCGGCTCCATCCGCCTGTTCGACGAGAAGGGCGAGCCGGAGGCCGACATCGTCTATACCTCCTATCAGCTTGACGGCACCGATCGCGGCACGCGCCCGGTATCGTTCTTCTTCAACGGCGGACCGGGTTCATCATCGGCCTGGCTGCAACTCGGCAATGCCGGACCGTGGCGGCTGCCGATCAATGCTGACGAGGTCACGCCATCCACTTTCCCGGAGGTGAGGCCAAACGCGGAGACTTGGCTCGATTTCACCGATTTGGTGTTTCTCGACCCCGTAGGCACCGGCTATAGCCGTTTCGTGGGGACCGGCGATGATGTGCGCAAGCGGCTCTATTCCGTTGAGGGCGACGTCAACGCGCTCGCGCTGGTGGTCCGCCGCTGGCTCGAAAAGCATGACCGGCTATTGTCGCCGAAATACATCGCGGGTGAAAGCTATGGCGGCATTCGTGGACCAAAGCTTGTCCACCAGTTGCAGATGCGGCAGGGCATAGGCGTCAAGGGCCTGATCATGGTCTCGCCGCTGTTCGACTACAGCCAGCACGGTGGCACGAGCCTCCTGCAATACGTTGCAAGGCTGCCAAGCTATGTCGCGGCGCTGCGTGAAGCCAAGAGTTCCGTAAAGCGATCCGATCTCGCTGACGTGGAAGCTTATGCACGCGGCGAGTTTCTAGTCGACCTCATCAAAGGCCAGGCAGACAAGGAAGCGACCACGCGTCTGGCCGACAAGACCGCGGCGCTGACCGGCATCGACCAGGCGGTGAGTCGCAGGCTCGCGGGCCGCATCGACCTTGCCGAGTTTCGCCGTGAGTTCGATCGTAAGAGCGGCAAGTTAATCGGTAATTACGACGCCTCGGTGCGTGGCCTCGATCCGTATCCGGACTCGGATTTCCATCTTTCCGGCGATCCCTCGAGCGACACGCTGCTGGCACCTCTGACCAGCGCCACTGTCGATCTCCTTACGCGCAAGCTAAACTGGCGGCCGGACGGCTCCTATGAGCTAGTCAACGGCACGGTCGAGCAGGCATGGGATTTCGGCCGCGAGCCTCCGGAGTCGCTGTCGGAGCTGCGCCAGATTCTCGCAACGGACCCGAAGATGAAATTGCTAGTCGGGCACGGCCTGTTTGACCTCGTCACGCCTTATCTCGGATCACAGATCGTGCTCGACCAATTGCCGCCATTTGCCTCAGCACCGCGTGTCAAACTCGTAGTCTTTCCGGGCGGCCACATGTTTTATTCTCGCGATACCTCGCGCCAAGCTTTTCGTGCAGAGGTCGAAGCGATGATGAATTAACGCGAACGGCGAACTAGAACCTATCTCAAAAATTGGAAGCCGTCGTCGATCGACGATGAAAGCGCGAGCTATCGCTGAAGTTGGTGACGGCGGGAATCGGCAAGGCGGCATATCGTGGGGGTGCTTGACGCCTCCAATCCTCCACCGAAGAAGCGATATGCCACGTCCAAAGATAACATCATCCTCACCGAAATCTTGCGTGATGGGGCGCGTGCTCTGTTGGCCCAGGCGGTCGAGGCCGAGGTCGCAGACTTTCTCGGCAAGCATGCCGATTTGAAGATCGCGTAGGGCCACCAGCGCGTCGTGCGCTACGGTCACCTGTCGGAGCGCGAGGTGATGACCGGTATCGGTCCGGTCGCCGTCCGTTAGCCGCGTGTGCGCGGTCGCGATCTGAAGCGGCGCGGGCTCGGCATGCCGCCGCGGCTCGCCACCGCCGATGGCGCGCTCGGGTTCTGGAAGGCCGCCGGTGAGGTCTGGCCGAAAACGCGCGAGCAGCGCTGCTGGCTGCACAAGACCGGGGCAGATCGTAACGACACTCCTGCCGGAGCATATTGATCGGTAGTTGGGGTCTGAAGCTAACTCTTCACACCGATAACGCATCGTGCAACGACGTTGCGAGATTTGACGGCCGGATGGTCGCTCGGCACCATCCGATTCTTGCGACAGAGTTTTTGCTGAATATCCAGCGCCGCCGACTTTGCCGCGAAACTCAAGATTTCCGCGACATTCAAGCGCGCGACGCTGAAGGGCGCTTCATAGTCAAAAGCTCCGCCACATCATGCCGATCATTCGTGGATGAGATAGCAACTGTCAGGAATTTACCGTCCGGGTATGTTTGGCCTCGCGTGCGGCATACAACGCCCAGGTGTTTGAGTTAAAGCTCTGCGCTTGCGAAGGCGTCGGTGTTTCCACCGTAGTCGTTCCCCGCTAGGTCTTAGTTGGGAAGCTCTGCACTAGCTTGCTCCTGCGGGGTCCGAAGCATACCGGCGGTCCCCGCCCGCCCGAAACGCCCTCGTGCACTTCTCGAACTGCCGAATACCTATTTCACGGAAATTGCGAGCGGAGGAAGTCTGTGGGAGCGCCAGCGTCCAGGATTTGAACCTATGTTGGGACCTTTCGAGCTGGCGACAAATAGCGCACGAACGGCGGCTTTTGGCGGACTATCGGGAACAAACGTTGCGAGTTAGGCTGCTCTTCAATAGGAAAAGGGCCTGCGACATGGTGGGTTTCGCGATGTAGCGGACCCCTGACTCGAATCCCGGACGCCTCACAGCGGCTCAGGGGCTCCGGCATGTTGGGTAGCAGACGCGCCGCGCTGCAGCATTCTGTTCTTGCAAACTGAACGTCTCCATCTCGCGCCTTTTGACGATCAGGGCTATTCTTTGCTCACTTGATCGTGGTTTCGGTGAACCGCAGAAAGCTTGGCTCCGTTGCCGGTTTCCCGCGAGAGATTAGGCGCGCAGCATTCGTTGGTGATCAAATGACGCATGGTGGTCAAAAGGGTTTCGGCATGACCAAGCACGGCCGATCGGGGCACGCGACCCGATCGCCCCGTTTCCGTTTCCTGCAGAAGCTCGAGGCACAGAAGAACGATCGCAAGGATCCCTCCCGGATCAAGGACCCGAAACGGTCCATCGACGAACTATTCCATTCCCGGGAGCCAACGCGAACCTGACGGACTAATCGTCAACTGACCATGCCGAGAACGCGCAACAACAAGGCTAGCTCCTTGAACTAAGGGTGGACCCCGACAGCCCGTGGGAGACACCGAGATGAGAGAGGCCGGCGCCTGCTATCACAGTGTCAACATGGGTTGGCAACGCCGTAGCGTGTTCTGCCCAGCGTTCGAGCGCCTCGCGCATCTCGGCGGCGTACCGAGCGCGGTTATATACCAGCAACGCCAGCCCGGTGGCCGCTGACATGGTTTAGGATCGGCCGCCACGATATGCGGCAACACGCCAAGCTGGTCGGCCATCACCGTGGACGCCCAACGTCGGCCCGCACGTACACGCATAGTCGCGCGGACAGATCGCGTCTCTGCCAGCGTTCGTACTCGCCTTGCCACTCGGCCGTCAGCCGGGAAATCACCGCGGGCGACAGGTTGGGTGCGTCCTTGGCCAGCAAGGCCGTCAGCGCCTCCTGGAAATCGCCGGTCGAGTGCCGCGCAGGTACAGAATCGGCAACAGCGCATCCAGGCTTCTGGTCCGCCGTGCCCACAGCGGCAGGATCGCCGAGCTGAACCGGATCCGCTCGCCATCGCCGGATGCCCCGCGTCGCGAATCTTCGCCCGCGCGACTTCGACCGGACCGATGCCGGTCTGGATCGCAAGCGGCGCATAGCAACCGCGACGCAGCGCAGGTGAATGACCAAGCAACGGTCTTCTCCCGGCCTGGAGTCCTCGCGCAGAGCATGCTCCGGCATGCCACATACTAATTCCGCTATGCTCGGCCGGCTGGACGAGGGCCTGGCGATTTCGATTTCGGCGGCACGGCGAGCGCGTGACCGCACCAAAGCCTGGCGAAAACGGAAACGGCGGCAGCTGCCGCGAATTTGAAAAAATCCGTAGCACAAGCTGGCGCTGGACTGAATCTTCGCTATGGCACGTTCACCGGCGGCACGGGCGCGGTCGGACGCGGCACAAAGTTAGATTGGTGCTGGCCGCGTGCTGCTAACACAAGAACAATAGTTACAAAGAAAATTAGGAGTCCACGCATTCAAACGATCACCTCTAAAAATGTTTTGCAGTTCGAAACGGATCGCGCTCTGAGTATACCCTAGCCATCGGCGGTGCCGTGTGCAGCAAGACCACCCTGGCACGCCTACAAAATACGAAAAGCCAAGACCCCAAGCGTTCGCGGACGATTTCGTTTCCGCGAGCCAGCGTTACCACTAAGTGACAGGCCAAAAAAATGCGCCGTTTCCAAGAAACTGCAGGAATAGTGCACGTGATTTCGAATAATAACTGGATCAACCAGCTCAACGCACGGATTGTCGGCCAATACCCGCGTCGCGGCCACGAACTCGGTGCGTATCTCGATCAGTGATGATCATCGTCGACACCGAGTCCCTGTTCTTTCCAAACAGTCATCGTGACAGGCCCATTCTACAGAGCGGCGCGTTTGGAGGAATTTTAGTCCGAACGACAGATTTGAAATCAAGGAATTGCGATTTGGCAAGGCAATTTGGTCCGCGGACAGACGTCGTAAGTAGTGACGCCTACTTCTCGGAATCGGCGAAATGGCGCCCTTGGCGGCTCGCCGCAACTTTCCTGTCTTGGCTACGCCGTGCCATCATGAACAAATGCAGACGGATCGAAGGATTTCCCTTACGCAACAGCTTGAGAACCGATATCGGGCTGCCCAAAGATGATACGAAGTTGGCTTCTGATCGAATTGAGGAATGAGGCGCAAGCACATCATGTGGCCGTAGTCGCGCAGATGCTCCGCCCTGACGCGATTTCCGTTTGCTATCGAGCAGTTCGGAAATGGCGCGGGTGAGCGGGGATCTATTCGAAGCCAGCCGAAGTAGATTGTGGTCGATCCGTTTGTTCAACATCCCTTTTCATAGTGCGATTTTGAGAGAGCCCCGTGCGCGATTGCGAAATGTCCGAGGATCTTGTTGAGGTTTTGCGCAAGGCGCATCTTCGTCGTTCGGCTGACCTGGGATCCTGGCTCAAGCGATGCTTGGAGAAGTGTGGTCAAACCTCGCAGTAGAGTTCGGCGACTCGTTCTTACGAGCTCTCAGGGTAGGCCAGCACGTATCCGGGGTTCAATGCAGAGAAATCGCGTATCTGTAGCACGATCCTCGACAGGCCGGCCCCGATTAATTGCAGAGGTACCGCCCTATGCTTTTGGCATTGGGCGGGATTCTCTGGCGAATGCCTCGTGCAGATACAGAGCTTCGTTTCCCGTGCGGAGAGGCAGGTAGGACGTGTCGATGAACTTATTCTGTCGGGGCCAGATTTGTGTGAGTTCGACGCCCTCATATCCCTGAAAGTCGATGACGGGGGAGTAAAACAGGTGCGCGCAAAGCCTGCCGATGACGAGCGTCGTCACGCGCACATTGCAGTATTCGGGTCCGACTTTATCCGTTGGTTTTGAGTCTAGCTGGGCGGCGTAGGTCCGTGACCAATGCTGGTCTCCATCGTCTCCATTAAACTCCGCAATCCAGATTTTCCAATCGTCACTTGGCACGTGACGTTGCCTCAGCAGATTCCTTTCCTGATCCGGGATAGCTCGCATGTCGCCAAGGAACTCCAACCTCATGGCTATCAGTGTGAGTAAGCCTGCGATTGCATCTTGGCTGTTCAGGTCGAGTAGCTGCGCAGTTCCCAGGATCAGCCGCGCGCCAGGTGCCCGCGCCCGACCCTCTATGACGCTCATCCAGCCCCTGTTGCAGTCCAAGCAGGTGTTGCGTGGCTTGCGTGTTCTTGCGTGCCCTTGGGCTACTCTGATGCTGTGCGCAGGACCCGGAACGGAGGGCTCAAAGGTGTTGAACTTGCCGGTCTCTTGCTCATGGTGAGGAGCAGTTCTTGGAAGTATCTTGTCAATCCAATCTGACCACACATGCCCTTTCGACAGGCCAAGGCCCCCGCAGAACACGCATTTTCCAGCAGGTTTCGACATGTCAGAATCGCTTGAAGGACCGATAAGCTGATGAGCTCTCTCGTTCGGATGAAGCCGAACCGCTCGAGGAAACGAAGAATTGGGCAGAAAGCAAAGCTCGCCGATCCAAGGCACGCCGCAAACGGAAGGCAAAGAAGTGACCGCTCAGGAGTCGAAGCCGCGTCGAATCAATCTGTAGGGATTTACTGACCAGAATTTATATCCAGTTCCTCGAATTTCCCCGGGAAAAACCGTTGGCTCGCCGATTCCCGCGACTCCAAATGGACCATCATTTGGAAGGTGCGGCGCCAGCTCGGGGCAGTCCTAGCCTGCACAGCATTCTTTGGAACAGGTGATAGCGCTCGTCGAGCGTAACCGGTTGATTGTTGCCGCACTGGCTCGTCTCCGAAAATCGTCGGCCGGCGCTGGGGTGATGGAGCTCGAGCGCCATATTGATCCCGAAGGCGCGGCCCTGATGGAGTCGAGGCAGGTCGGCGACGCCGCTGCGCAGCACAGTGCGTCGCAGAAAGCTGGCCGTGGGCCAGAGGAGCTTGCTGCGGAAGGCTACGATCAGGATTTGCTTTTGGGGCTGATGGACGAACCCCGCCCGTCGTCCTCGGCGCCGCAGCCGGCTCAGTCAACTGGGATTTTGATAGGGCAGAGGAAGCAGCCTCTTTATTCCGAGGATGCTCCCCTTATTTCGGGGCTTGAGAGGGCCCTCATCAAGGGCGGGTTCAGCAAATCCCTACCGAGCTGTACCGAGGTTCTCTTCGTAGCTTTAGCCGTTGGCTTTTCGCAGAAAAAAACCGAGCATTCGTGCTCGGCTCGACAACCAGTCGCTGACCGATGGCGGTGAGGTGCTCGAGTTCACCGGACAGCGTAATCCAAAGACACTCCTTCAGGCAATCGACTATCTCCGGACCCTGCGGTCGACGGGCGCCGTGCCGATCTCACAACTCGCTAAGCTGAATCCTCACCCCCAGAACGTGGCCCTCATCAATCCCGAAGACGCGGTACTGATGGATCCGAGGCGCGTTGACGCCGCCGCTGCGCAGCACTGGGCGTCGCAGGAAACTGGCAGTCGGCCAGAGGGGCTTCCCGCGGAAGGCCGCGATCAGGATTTGCTTTTGGGGCTGATGGACGAACCCGGCCCGTCGTCATCTCTCGATCCAGCCGCGCGCCATAACCAGGCACGGATCCCGGAGAGTCCGACCGCCAGCAGTCCCCGGACGGGCCGATGGCTGCGCTTGCCAGGAGCAACCTCCTGCCAAGCGAGGAGGTCCTCATCAACGATGAGCATGACACAGCTGAGTTGAGGCCAGCGAAGAGGCAGAGGACCCTAAACAATCCGCAAGGCGTTGCCAGCGAGCGGCAGCTGAGCGAGATTACCAATTCAGGCGGTCGCCCGCCGACACCGGCGCCTACCCATCAACAGGGTGCGTCGTCATGGGAGACGCAGCCGATGCTGCTGCGGCGCGGCTACGAAGATGCCACGGCGCCGCATGCGGTCGCGACGTACGTCGGGGACGCCGCTGCCCAGCACAGCGCGCCGCAGCGAGCTGTCAGTCGGCCATTGGTCCTCCCGGAAGGTTACGATCAGGATCTGCGCTTAATGGTGGAAGACGGTAAGCGCGATTTTCCCCGCACGTTGACGCCGGCGGTTTGATGGATTGCCCTAGTATCGGGCGATACCGGGCCGTTCAGGCAGTGGCGGCTTTGTGGAAGTTGAAGGGCAGCAGGTCGGCAATATCGGCGTCGCCGGCGCGCCGAGGCAATTCGGTGAGGACGTGGCGCAACCACGCTAACGGCTCGACACGTGAGGCGCGGCAGGTCAGCATCAGGCTGTAGACGACGGCACTGGCCTTGGCTCCGTCCACGGTATCGCTGAACAACCAACTCTTCCTGCCAGTTGCAAAAACCCTGATGTCGCGCTCCAGAAGATTGTTGTCGATCGGCATGCTGCCGTCCCCGGTGTAGCGCGTCAGATATTCCCATTGGTTTCGGGTGTAGGATACGGCGTCGCCGAGTTTGCTGTCAGGCAAGACCTTCGGGGCCATGTCATCGAGCCATACCTTGAGAGCATTGAGGATGGGGACACTATGTTGCTGGCGGAAGCGGCGAATGCAGTCGGCCTGTGTTTCACCCTTCTCCGGTATTCCGTCCCGCGCCTGCCTTTCAACCCGGTAGAGCTGGTCGAAGAACCGCAGCGCCTGCTCGGGCGGACCGCCGCCCTTCTTCCTCGCCCTGAGGGCATCGACAAAGCGCCGCCGGGAGTGGGCCATGCAGCCGATGTGGGTGGCCCGTTCCAGCGTGCGCCATGCGGTATAGCCGTCACTCATCACGATGCCGCGGTAATCGCCGAGGAAGGCCTGCGGGTGGATTTGGCCGCGGCCCGGCTGATAATCCAGAAGAACGATGGGCTCGTGACTGCCCTTGCCGCTGCGATAAGCCCACATATACGATGTGCTGGTGGCCTTTTTGTCCTTCTCCTTGAGGACCTGAACCGTCGTCTCGTCGCCATGGATGAGAGGCTGCGATCTGAGCCGCAGCTTCAGGGCGTCATAGATGCGGGAGAGATGTTTCTCGCTCGAGCCGATCACCCAGCGACCCAAAGCGCCGCGGCTGACCGGAACGCCGGCGCGTTCGAAGGCCTGCGCCAGGCGGTAGAGCGGCGTGCCATCGACATATTTATGAACAAGCGCGAACGCCAGCGTTGAGGCCGTGGCAACGCTGCCCGGCAGCGGCTGCGTCGGCATCGGCGCGGTCACGACAGGGGCGTTGATCCCGGTGCGATCGCAATGGCGGCACCCATATTTGAAGCGTACGTTCTGTAAAACCTTCGCCTTCACCTCGATATGAAGTTGCTCGGTGACAGCCTCGCCCATGCGATGCATCTGGCCACGGCAGCAAGGACACGCCTTCTGATCGTCGGGCAGGTCATACTCGACGCGCTCACGCGGCAGGTTCGCCGGCAGCGGCCTGCGGCCGCGCTTCTTTCCCGTTGTGTTTTCGACGGGTGGCAAGCCCGTGTCCGGAAGTTCGGCGATATTGTTCGTTTCACTGCCGGCGTCATCCTCATCGGCGGCCTGCTCGGCTTCATTGAAGAGACGATCGACGTGCTTTTCGCTGCGTGGCGCAAAACGATGCAGGCGTGCCAGCGCCAGTTCTTCCTCGAGTTTGACGACGCGGTCGGCGAGCTGAAGGTTCTCCGCCTGCAGCGCGGCAATGCGCGCCAACAGCACTTCAACACTCGGATCGCCGGTTCGATTCATCGGATTCTTGAATCTGAACCGTGCCGACGCGTCAACCGCTCAACTCGAGAGCTCAGCCGGCAACCTGATATTGCCGCACCGGATGGCGGACCATCGCGTCGATATCGATGCCGTCAAGGATCCAGTGCAATTGCTCGGTCGTAAGCCGGACGACCGCCTCCTGGCGGCGCGGCCATCGGAACTTGTCTTCGGTCAGCCGCTTCAGGACCAGCACAAAGCCGGACCGGTCGAAGAACAGCAACTTCATCCGGTCGCAACGGCGATTGCAGAACGCAAAAACCGCCGGAGTGAATGGATCGAGCGCCATCGTCTCCTGGACCAGGACCGCAAGGCTGTTGATGCCAGCCCGGAAGTCGATCGGCTCACGGTGCAGATAGACCTGCAGGTCACCGCCCAGTCTGAACATGGCCCAGTGCTCCGATGATCGCCGTCAATGCATCCACATCGCCGCATTCCAGCGCGAGCTTCACGCCGTTCGGCAGCGACACGCTCACTTTGGCCGGAGAACAAAAAGCTGGAGTCCCTTTGGGTTCCGAACCACGCACCTCATCGCAAGTCGCCGGCAAATCCACCGTCGCCACGCTGTCTTGCCGCGACTGGGCTCGATCGGCGGACCCCTCAAGCTGAACCGGGATGAACGCCGGGCGTGAGGACGGCGGCAGCGACCTGGTCGCGGTGTGCTTCTTGATCCACTTCCGAAGGAGGTTCGCGTTGACCCCATGTTCGAGTGCAAGCCTCGATACCGAAACCCCAGGCTCAAGGCAGGCCGTGACAAGACGCTCTTTCGATGCCGCCTCGTAGCGCCGGCGACCGTTCCGGCCAACAAGCCTGACCCGCAGTTTCTGATCATCCGCTGCCATCACAAGGTGTCCACCTATTTTGGTGGACACCTCATGCATCAGAGCATTCAAAAGCAAAAGGTGCCGAGAAATTCGCGCTTACGGAAGACGGCCCATCGTGGCCCGAGGTTCTCCCTGAGCAGGCGCGGGACATAGTCCAAGCTGGATGGCAGGAACCTGCCTGACCGCCCTTGGAAGCAGCGCCAACGCACCCTGCCAGGGCTCGCTCAGACACCTACGGCGGTCTTGAGGCACCGGTTAATCCGAATTCGCCCGCATCATTTGAGTTGCGTGACAATGCTTGGAGCCCGGCGCCTGACTTTCCGCCGCCGTTTGCCGGGCCAGTACCGGGTCATCACCAGGGTGCTCGACAGCTCGGCTCGCCGAAGGGGCTTTCTCCGGTGTCAGCCTCCTCGGACGATGATGCTTTGGCGTGGTTGAACGAGGAGCTTGCGCGGCAGATGCAAGAACCGGCATCACCATCAACTGCCAGGGCTCAGGATCTCTATCGTGGGTTTGAGGCACTGCTTGATCCGGATGCGGCAGAGTTGGATGACAATGCTCACTTTGCGCCAGCGCCCTCTGCCAGGGCTCGCTCAGACACCTACGGCAGTCTTGAGGCAGTGGTTCATCCGAATTCGCCCGCATCCTTCGAGTTGCGTGACACTGCTTGGGGTCCGCCGCCTGACGTTTTGCCGCCGTCTACCGGGCCAATACCGGGGCATCACCAGGACGCTCGACAGCTCGAAGCGCCGCAGGAGCTTGCGCCAATCCTGAACGCAGAAGCTTTGGCTTGGCTGAACGAGCAGATGTCGCCTGAGGAGACATCCGCTAATGTCAGACATTTACCGCGGTATCGAGCCAGAGGTTAATCCGAATCCGCCCACACCCGTTGAGTTGCGTGACAATGCTCACTTTGCGCCGATGCACGCCGCCCGGGCTCCGTCAAACATCTACGGCGGTTTTCCATTGGTTGATCTGACTGCGCCCACGCTGTCCGAATTACGCGACGAGGTTGATTCTGTGCGGGCGTTTCCGACCACCTCCAATGCTCAGCTCGGGACTTTGGGTCCGACAGCCTCGTCCAGCCGGAGCCGACTGATGCTCGGCGACACGCAATGGCTCACCGACGAGCATATTCACAGGGATTATCGGCTCCTGGAGGAGGAGTTGCGGAGGACCAATCCGAATCTCGCCGGCCGGACGCAGTTCGTGGACCCCCTCGTAGCCAGTCAGCTGACCTGGGGCGACACGCTAAGTGCCTTCAACGACATCGTCCATGATCGGCAAGGTCACGATAGAGCCGACTTCCTGTTCCTGCCAGTGAACGACGCCCATCCTACAGATCCTGATCGCCGCGGCAGCCATTGGTCGCTGCTGCTCGTTGATCGCCACAACCGGCAAAGGCCGGTTGCCTATCACTACGACTCCAACGGACGCTACAATGAGATACCTGCAAGCCAACTCGCAGGCCGGCTGGGCGCCCGCCTAGAGTGGCCCCAGGCGCCCCGGCAGGACAACACCTATGATTGCGGCGTCTTTGTCGTCGACGCCACGCGGGAGCTGGTTAGTCAATTGGCGCAAGGAGGGCAGCCAGACCTTCTGAACCTCGACGAACTCGTCGTCGATCGGCAGGCACTGCAAAACCGACTGAGGGACTGATGTCGGGGGCTCTGGCCGACACTCCTATCTGGCAATTGGTCACCTTGCCTGCCGAGCCGGTGTACGCACGCCCCGCACCGCACGAGGCCAGCCGATTGAGTTCGACTACCGGCGCCGAAGAGACTCGCGCGCTGCGCAGCGGCTCATGAAGAAGCTCTTGAAATCCGCCGGCACGCTGCCGCGTGTGATGATTCGTACGGCGCTGCGAGGGCGAAGATGGGCTTTCACGTCGAACATCGCCAGTACAAAGCTCTCAACAATCGGGCCGAGAATTCTCATCAGCCGACGCGGCGACGCGAGCGGATCATGAAGCGTTTCAAATCGTCCCATCAGGCTCAACGGTTTCTGTCAGTTCACGATCAGGTCGCGAACCTTTTCCACATCCCCTATCCCGGAGCCGTCATTGCCGACTTCCGTCGCGCTTCGCGCGAGCGAGCCTTTGCGACTTGGCGCGAGATCTCCACGACAAGCGATCGCGGAATCTCGAACCTTTGAGAAGCGCCTCCTTCAGCTCGGCGGTCGATAAGTTGAGGCTGCCTGCCCAGCGCCTCATGATGATGTCCGGTCGGGCACCTCAGCGTCTGCAGCGGAGTGCGGCCAAGGAGCATCGGGCAATAACTTCCAAATGGCATGCGGATCGATCTGCCGGCGGGCCCCAGCCAAGTAAGCTCGCCGCGACGACGATGGGCTTGAAATTGACGTAGCGTCAGGTTGTACAGTCTGAATCATACATGCACCATCGCTCTGAGCTTCATAGTTACAAGGAGAGGCTTCAATGTCTCAAGACGTCAGGTGCATTCGAGTATGTGGCTGTGCAGGCACCACCCGGTGGGCGAATGTGAGGCTTTGAACTGAAGAATTGAAGAGAAAGCAGGATTTGCAGTGCAAGTATCAAATCCCGGAGGTCTTACATGGGCAATGGGGCCGTCCCAATTTCAGTTCCGATGTTCTGCATGCGAGCTTGTCCGCAGGAGAGCGCGAACGCGCTTGCTGTCTGACGTGGCGCGTATTCTTCTTTCGTTTTCCGGGATTGTATTGAGGTTTGGCGAGTGGTCACCTGCCGCCCAGAACGCCGCAGGGCTCTTCGGCAGCCAAGGTTGGGCTGGTGCGAGGCATGCACGAGCATGGAGCGGCGCGCGATGGCTGTCCTCCTGTTCATGTTGGCAACCTTGACGTTTGGTTTTTTGAAGTTGGAGCCTCTGTGGTCAGTGCACCGGAGCGTGGCTCCTGCAGCTATTAAGAGTCATCTCATCTAGGGAGAGTGGTATGGAAGCGGGTTATAACGATCCGAACTATTGGATGCGCTGGTACGCAGAGCAGCAGGAGCTGCAGCGTGCGCGGCAAGAGGCCGACCTCGAGCCTGCGGATCAAACTGGCTTTGAGCAGCAGTTGGGTGAGCTGCAGCTCCGCTCCCCCGAGGAGAGTTCGCCTGAGGTTAGTTCCCCCGACAGTCCAGCCGCCGCGCGGTCGCATGAAAATGTTCAGCGCACGGACGTTGGTGGTTCGATGCGAATGCCGCCAAGATCTAACCTGTGGGACAGTTCGTTCAACAGCACGCGTTACAGTGTCGATGTTCCGCCCGCTCATCTTAGCTCGGCTGCAAACGATTACCGGTCTGACCTGCGGGGCAGTCCAATCAGCAGCATGCGCTACGCAGCGCCCTCGGAAGCGCAATCTACGGCCCGGACGAAGGACAATAAGCCCCGTGGACTGTTCTCTCGGGTCAAATCAAGGCTCGGTAAGGTCTTTGGAGGGGACCGCCGGGAAAAATCGTACGGCGGCTCGTCCTCCGAGGCGGTCTATTCAGAGCTTCGCATGGATTTCGCGAAGCGCAGTCGTCCGTCGGAGGCGGGCCCGAGGCAGGAAGAGGAATCTGTGGTCAACACAGAGGTTCGTGGGCGTCGGGCCGAGCGCGATGGCTTTGAGCCCCATGCCGAGGACGCGGTGCTTATGCACGGCTTCACCATTGCAGCCCGGACTGCGGGTATGCCCTCCGGCACCATCCATGGATCGAGAGCTAATCTGCGCCATCTAAGCGGCTGGCTGCGCGAAAACAATCGGGCCCCCATAGCCGGCCGGCTCGACCAGCATTCTTCCGGCCAGGGGTCTCTTGTCACGGATGTGCGGGACTATCTTAGGGCTGGTGGCCGCCCGGCTGTCGTTGCGCAACTGAACAGGTTCGCGCCCGGGAGCCTCCCGCCGCCGTCCGAACTAGGCCTGGACCTCGCTGACGAAGATGCGGACCTCCTGGCAAGGTTTCGGGCCACCGGGCAGGGCGGGAGCTCAAAAGCAACGGTCAATAAGGCATACTACGGCCTTAGGGACTTGGCTCGATGGCTCCATATCAACAACAAGTCCCCTTTGGCTTCTCAGTTGCGAGACGATAAGTTAGCCCCCGACCTTGAGGAGTACAGGAGTTCCGGTAAGGATCCTGAGAAGCGCCTCACGTCTGCTCTGAATCATCTCCAGCAGCTCGCGTCTGCGGATGAAGCCGGAACTGCCCCCCTTGTCCCCGCACGCCACACCCGGATTCCTTATCCCGAAGATGCCCCCCTCATCGATGGCGCGTTGAAGCATGCCATGGACGGAGCCTCAACGGCGCGACAGAGGAAGGATCACCAGAACCGGGCTTCCCGTTTTCGCGATTTCAGCGCTTGGCTCCGAACCCAGAACAAGCAGAGTATAGCTGGCCGACTGAACGGCACTCCGCAGGACGATGCACTGCTGCAGAAAGATCTGGCGGCGTTCAGGCGAGCCGGGGGTAAAGTATACGGTCCCGATTTCTCGCATCTTCAGGACTACTTGCACGACGTCCAGGCGGACCAAGCGGGTATGCAGCCCGAGGCGTCCGTCGCTCAAGACACTGGACGACAGCCCGGCTCGCCGCAGCAGCTTCCTGCAACGCCGGCCACGCCAAGCGCGGGAGCATGGAATTGGCTCAGCGAGCAGTTCCACGGACCCGCCTCACCAGTGCCGGTGCCACATTGGGCCCCGCAGCCCAATCTACCGCTCGGACATCCTGCGACTCCAGCCAGCCCGAGCCAGGGGGCCTGGGATTGGCTCGGGCAACAGATGCAAGAACCGGCGTCACCATCGTCCGTGAGGGCTCCGTCGTCAAACATCTACGGCGGTCGCGATTCGCTGCTTAATCCGCCCACGCACGACTTGCGTGACGACGCGCACTCAGCGCCCGCGCCTCAATTTGCCGGAATGCCGTCGTTCGCCGGACCGTCAGGGCCAGCTCAGGAACTGCGAGATATCGGGGCGATCGTTGGAGCGGACTGGCGCCACGGCTCCCAAGCGGCCTCCGGCGTGTTGGTTGACGTGTTGGGAAACATCAATCTGCTGCCAAGCCCGTTTGCACCAAGTCAGTTTACGATCAACGGTGAGCGCTATTCGGCAGCGTTCACACCAGGGGGGTGGCGAGATGTATTCCTGATCCATCATCCGCACGCGCGCCAGTCAAGTGAACCCGGGCCATCCCAGCCGATCCATCAGCCCTCGCTAATCGTTGGAGCCGAGACCCGTGAGGCTGTGGTGGATCTTGGGCCTCTGATCCGGGGCGGATGGGAGCACCGCGAACGATTCCTTCCGGCTTACCTAGTTCCCGCCCTGGAGAGCCACCGCATCATGCCGGAGGTCGGGCGGCCAACGCATTTCGACATTCACGGGGTGCCTTACAGGGCCGAGCTGGTAGAAAGCGAGGGGCGCCAGCGCGTTCGCATATATCCTCAATTTGGCTGAGAAGCTCGGATGATTGACACGCACGAGCTCTGCGAGCCATCGCAGGGCATCGTCAGCTTAATCAACCGCCGAGCCGAACGGAGACGATTCTCAAACGTCCATGATCTGGTCGCAAACGGTACTCCCTCTATATCTCTACGGGATCGGCATCGATGTAAGGCAACGCGTAGATGGGAATCGACTCGGTGTAGAGCTGGGAAAGCCTCGAATGGTCCAGTGACGTTCCGAGGTCGACTTCGCTTGAGTTCAGCCTATTCGAGTCCCCCGTGAAGAACGCGGACGAGCGCTGATTTAAGCGATCTTTTGAGCCGGGACAGTTTCGGCCAAAGGCGCGGATGATGGCACGCAAGAGTTCTGCGAGCCATCGCAGGAGCAGGCCGAAGTTGTAGCCGGCCGCGGCGAGGACGGCGTTGATGCGGTCACCGACGCGGCCTTTGAGATATCGACCAGACCCGCTCTCACCAAGCGAAAACTACAGCCTCGCTCTAACTACGCGGGCGTAAGCCGCAACACTCATCGGCCTGAAGGTCCCAACCTGTCCTGATCGGTCGCTCAAACCGTGTGCGGAATCAACGCCTTTGGAATCTCGGTTTGTGAGTATTCTAAGCTTCGCTTCCGGTAGGAGGCCCCGGCTCCGCCCACTTCAAGGAAACCGCTGACACCTGATGATTTTCCGGTGACTGCCGAAGGCCAAAAAAGAAAAAAGCAAGATGGCAAACCATCGCAAATACGGAGGATGCAGACCTCGCTGCCGACGTGGCCGAGCGCCTTAACGACGACGAAGCTCGGCGTGATTGGTCAGCCTGATCTGCCTTCGTCGTCGAGCAGCGTGCCGATAAGCTTAAGTCAGCGCTTGGTGTTCTGAGTCGCCGGCTCCAACCTCGCAGGAATCTGCCGAATCCCTGTAGGATATCTGGCGTTTGGCCGGTGTCTCACGCTGTGTCACTTCGACGCCAGGTCGCGCGCCAGCATCCAAAGATTAGTCGTTCGGTCACGTCGATTAAGAGCCGGCGGCATTCTGTTCCCAATCGTGAGGGGACCCGGGCTCTAACATATGTCACGTAAGGACGAAGCATGGACGGCCCAACAAGCTAGTCCGTCGTCGGCCCCTGATCGCCTTCAGCGTTCGCCATTGGGCCGGTAGCGTCCGACTTTGCAGTCTCGGACCGCCCTTCGGCAGCGCCATTCGTTTGGACCTTGTCTTCCGATGCGTTCGGGGCGACTGACGATTGACCCTCCGCCCCTTCCAGTTCGCTTTGAAGGTTGGCCGTCAACTTCTCGAAGCGCTCCCGGTTGGCGTCGATGTTCATGGCCCGCGCCAAGCGCTTCGCACGGGCGATCTGCTCAAGCGGCAACTCCTTGGTTTTAGGCATGTCGTTATCTTGATTCAATGCTCTGTCCCGCAAACCAATGCGTGGCGCGCGGGTTTGTTACAGAAGCGTGAAGGGCTCCAGGACGTCAAACCTCATGCTCTGTTAGGTTCGTTTCGACCCGGCGATCGGCTGGCGCGCGCTCATCGGCGATGGCCTTGGAAAGCTCGGCGCCGAAGAGGAATATCTGAGCCGAATAGAATGCCCAGAACATGAGGACGATAAGCGCGCCGCCGCGCCATAGGGCGAACTGGGCGCCGCGCGGCCGCGATAGATTCCGATCAGGATGGCTCGCAGAACTCTGCGTGCCATCATCCGGGCCTTCGCCGAAACTGTCGCGGCTCAAAAGATCGCTTAAATCAGCGCTCGTC
Source organism: Bradyrhizobium sp. B120 (assembly GCF_049075665.1). Lineage (NCBI taxonomy): Bacteria > Pseudomonadati > Pseudomonadota > Alphaproteobacteria > Hyphomicrobiales > Nitrobacteraceae > Bradyrhizobium > Bradyrhizobium sp. B120. The sequence goes on from NZ_CP185242.1 coordinate 2,386,357, forward strand.
CGTGTTTTTCACAGAGGACTCTTTATTTGTTTGCCTGCTCCCTTGAGGATTGGGAATGAGCCTAAATTGGCCGCCTATGCGTCAGATTGTGGTCAGCCAAGCTGTATATCCTCTCCGCGGAGCTTGTGCGGCACGAGCTCCAGCGTGCAATTGTGCCGAGAGGAGAGCGAATCTGATGTATGGTAGAATCGTCGGATCGTCCAGCCAGCCTGGAAGCGCCAGCCATGTTGATGAATCTGGAGATGAGGGAGAGAGCCCCCGATTTGCGGAGACAGTTGCGGGCATGGAGCCCGGTACGTCGTCGTCGGTGACAACGACGCCATACTCTCTGGCTTCCAAGCCGCCGATCATAGAGATCGATCAAGATTCCTTCGAAAAGGGACTGAGGAGATTTTTGGGCGGCGACATCATGCACATCGCCGGTAACCCAGAAGAGTACTCGGATCGCGTGTCCGGGAAGGCTTGGAACGCAGCAACGGTTGCTGGAGGCTACCTCGACACTTCCGAAGATCCAATCAAGCCAGCACGATTCTACAGCTATCAGTTAGGTGACGAAACTGTCGGGCTTTTAAAAGCAGGTGGGCCGGCTCAAATCAAGGGGGAGCAGTTTTGGCAACAGTTTGGACGTAACAATATCACGTCCGTGGTTGAGCTTCGGGTTACTCATCCGTTGGTCGAGAACGCGGGCGATATTCTGCTGGAGCATCAACTGCGACAGGACGGCGACCATCCCTTGGTCTTGTCACGTCCTGGCACGGAGGGCATGGAACCCCGTCTGACCGAAATGGGTTTTGTCCACATGGGTCGTAATTATTGGGCGCTTGATCCTAACCAGCATCCCGAAGTGTGGGCGAAGAACGAGAGCAACGAGTGGCAGCGAGTAGACAAACCTACGAAGTATCTTACTAAGGTCGAGGATAGTGACACCGCTTCTGAAGCAAGTGTTGAAAGTGCCGAAACGACCTCTTCAGGTGGTGATCCGTCATCCCTCTTGGCGCTGCACTTCGGACAATTGCGCATGGGGTAGAACAGCCGCAATAAAGAGAGACCTGGGCAGGAAATAACGGCTGTTTCGTGAATGGACGCGGCGCCGCGAAGGTCCTAGCGTTAAACGAGGGGGGCGTACGTTAGCAGCGTGCGCCCCGTTCGCCTGCCTATCCTATTCAGACATTAGTGCCGCTAACCACATCCAAATAGCCTTGTGCGATTCTTCCCAGAGCAGCGGCCAGGCACGCTGGCGCGGTGAGGGAAACCATCCTCCAAAACTCGGAACTGGTCGAAGCCCGTTGAGAGCTGGTGACCCGCAACGTGCAAAACTATTGCCCCACATCGGCAACGATGGGGGCTTTGTCGTGGTCCGGCAGGCGTACCGTCGGCCGATTTGGCGCGCAATAGCTGAGGCGCACCCTTTTCCGTGCTTGCCTCAGCACGCCCCACTTTAGGTTATCAAAGGAAATGTAAGTGTTGTTGTTGTACCCGCGTCGCTGCTGGTCTGATCGACGGTACCGCCAATTTGTCTCGCCAGAGAGGTAATCAGCTTAAGGCCCGACCCGTTTTCGTTCGGATGTTGAATGCCGCGACCGTTGTCGGTCACCGTCAATCGAGCCTCGCCGTAGCCGACGCCTCCCACCAAACCTACGCTGATCCTGCCTCCCTCTGCACCGAACGCATGTTTGATGCTGTTCATCGCAGTCTCATTCAAAATGAGGCCAACCGGGAGGGCCCGGTCGATCGCCAATTCGAGCTCGTCGCACTCGACGTCGACTTCAACCTCATCCACCTGATTGCGGATCGCGCTGCAAAGAGCCCGGATGTAATGGGAAAGTCTGACGATCTGCCCTTCTTGGCGAGGGGCAAGCTGGTCATGTGCGAGCGAGATGGCGTTGATGCGGCTGGCCACGTGGTCCAGAGCGCGGTGTGATTCCGGGTCAAGATAGCGGCGCTTCTGGATGGAAATCGAGGACAGGACGAGTTGAAAGTTGTTCTTGACCCGATGTTGCATCTCCCGAAGCAAGATCTGCCCCTTCTTAACTTCCGCGACCGCAGCCATAAGGCTTGCATGTTCTTCCGGTCGCGCATCGCGACGCAGCACAGCGCCTATCAGCGCGGCGGCGGCGGTCAGAAACTCGGTCGTATCCTGCGAAAAGTCTCTCGGCTTCGTACTGTCCACCTCCAGCACGCCCCATGCGGCGCCGCCGATGAGGATCGGGACGTTGCTGACAGCCACGATCCCGTGCTCTGCCAAGAACTCGGAACGAACAAATTCCTTCTGCTCGGCGAAATCTCTGATGCTGACAGGCTCGGCCGTTTGAAAGGCGCGGCCAGGCGGCGAGCGGAGGTCGGCCGACAGCGTGGCGGTGCGGACGGCACTCTCCTTCCAGCCAACTCCCGCAATCAACAGAAGATCGGACGTGTCTGGACGATATTGAAGCACCTTAACATGGTGGATTTCCACGGCTCGGGCAATTTGCAGCACGGCTTGGTCCAAGAAGCGCTCTGTTCCGGCGTCTTCGACCGAAAGACGACCGATATCGACCAAAATGCGGATGTGGCGCCGGAGCTTGTCCAGCAGATCGCCCTCAGTGTGTTCGGTCGAGTGGTCCTCCATTCGTCTCTAACCTCGGGCTTCATGAATTGTGCCTAAGCACCGAGACCGTACGATAGGAACGAAACACTGGAAGCTGGCTTGGTCGCTAAAGGAGCCGCGCCATGAAACCCTCAGGCATCGCATTATGCTGGGCTATCGTCATTCCCTGCGCATCGTTCGCTCAGGGTGGGGGTGGTGGCGGCGCCGGCGGTGTGGCGCTCCTTCGCGGGCGCGGGCGGTTCAGCCGCAACATCTTCCCCCAGTGCGGCAGCGTCTGGCACTGCGAACTCGACCGCGACCACGAGTCCATCCCCAGCGGCCCCGAACGCCAATGCCAATGCGACAACGAGCAACGCCAATGGCACGACTGTGCCCCATTCCGGACCCAATCAGGGAATGGTCAATGGAGGCCGCACAGGCATAGCGAGCCCCGGCACCAATGCAGCCGGAACAGCAGCCTCATCGGGAACGCCGGCCGCCAATGCGCAAGGATCTGCGGCCTCCGGCCGGCATCGGGCAGCCAACGACCATCGACCAGCGTGACAGCGATGGCAAGATCGATCACGAGAACAATAACGTCGACCGGACGGTGAAGAAGATTTGCAAGAATTGCTGAGGGCGGCGTGGCGGGCGGTCTGGTTCACGAGGGACTGCCTCGTGGCAAGAATGTTCTTCATGCGGTGGTTGAGCTCGTCAATGAGGACCTTTTGGGTGCTCTCTGCTCTGCGCTCGCTGATGCCGACCAGCATATTTGCGGCGCCTACCAGGTTGCCTGCGGCGTCGCGCAATGGCGTCGGATAGGGAATAAACGGCACTTGTCTGCGTCCGGGCACTCGGCCACCGCCTCGGCGCCGCGGACCGGGTGGTTTTCGCGCGGCGCGACGATGGCCATCGGGCATTCGTCGTGCGGCAGCGGAGACCCATCGAACCAACAGAGTTTCCAGGTCACGCACCACTCGTCGCCCCGCTGCGGGGTTCTGCCGCCCATCTCGACCGCGGCCCGATTGAAGAAATTGATGCGTCCTTGGGCGTCCATCGTGTAAATGGCCGCCGGCAGAAGATCGCGCACGCGGCTGCTCGCCTTCGCGCAGGCGATCCTCCAGCTGTTGGTGGCGGTAACGTCCTGCGCGACGCGCACGCCATAGAGAAAGCGCTGCCGTTCTAGAAGGATTTCGCCGAGGTGATGCATAAGCGGCGTGTCTCCCGCACCTTGTTGCTGTTGAGCAGACCGGCAATATGCGTTCCGTCTTGAAGAGGACGGTTTGCATATATGATCGAGCGTGTTGTCGACGCATCGGAGCTACGGGTTCGGCGGCGCTGGAGCGGCGAGGTCAAGGGACGGATCGTCGCGGAGTCCTTTGTTCCCGGCGCGATCGTCTCGGACGTCGCGCGGCGCCACGGTCTATCGCCGCAGCATTTGTCGACCTGGCGCAAGGCCGTGCGCGACGGGTTGTTGACGTTGTCGGAACACACGGAGCCGGCGGCGACGAGGCCGGCTGGAGCGGTCGCGATCCAGGAAGCGAGTTCATCAAGCGGCGAGGCTTTTAGCTTGCTCGGCGCTCCACGCCCAGGGCATGAGTTCGTCCAGACGCGAGGCCGGCCAGAGGTTGACGAGTCTGGTGAGGACGTCGGTCAGATAGGCCTGCGGCTCCACGCCGCAGAGCTTGCAGGTCTCAATCAGCGAAGCGATGCAGGCCCAGTTCTCCGCGCCCTCATCATGCCCCGCGAACAGTGCGTTCTTGCGGTTGAGGATAAGAGGACGGATGCTTCGCTCGACAATATTTGTGTCGAGCTCGATGCGGCCGTCGTCAAGGAAGCGCATCAGGCCAACCCAGTGGTTCAAGGCGTAACGGATGTGCTCAGCGATTGTCGCTTTGCCCGAGACGCGGGTGAGTTGCTGCTCGAACCAGGCCTTGAGCGCCAGCACCAGCGGCTTGCTGCGCTCCTGGCGGATGGCACGACGCTCATCGGCGCTGCGGCCCCTGATCGTCTTCTCGATCGCAGAGAGAGCGGCAATACGCTCGAGCGCTTCGCTCGCGATCGGAGCAGGACCGTCCTGGACAACGTCGAAGAAGCGTCGCCGCAGATGAGCCCAGCAGAAGGCGAGCGTGATCGCCGCGTCAGGCGCGGTGTCGGCAATGGTCTTGTAGACGGTGTAGCCGTCGCATTGCACGATGCCGCGATAACCGTCGAGCAGCTTGAGCGCGTGGACGGCGCCGCGACCAGGCGCATAAGTGTAGGCCACTGCCGGCGGATCGGCCCCGGCCCACGGCCGATCGTCGCGCGCGATCGCCCAGAAGAAGCCTTTCTTGGTGCGGCCGCGGCCGGGATCGAGCACAGGCGCTGTGGTCTCGTCCACCGCGATCTTGTTCGCGGTCAAAATGATCTCGCGCAGCCTGAGCCAGAGCGGACGAAGCTCTGCGCCTGCATAGCCCACCCAGAACGCCAAAACCGAGCGCTTGATGTCGATACCCTGCGCCAGCAGCATCTGAGCCTGCCGATACAGCGGCAGGTGCCAGGCATATTTGGCGACCAGAACATGGGCGACCATCGCCTCGGTCGGCAAGCCGCCCTTGATCAGCCGCTCTGGTGCCGGCGCCTGAACCACGCCATCCGTGCAGGCCCGACAGGCATATTTGGGACGATGGGTGACGATCACGCGGAACTGTGCCGGGACGACGTCGAGCCGCCGTGAGGTCTCCTCACCGATCACATGCAGAGGCGTGCGGCAGCACGGACAGTTGGTATCCTCCGGGGCAATCGTGACGTCGATATGCGGCAGATGGGCCGGAAGCGCACCACGGCTGGCGCGGCGCCGTTCAGCACGCTGGCGTGCGCCTGCCGTGTCCTTCCTGTCCTGGACCGCTTCATCGCCGGCAATGGCCTGCTCGATGTCCTCGATCGCCAGCTGCAACTGCTCAGGATCGAGCTTCTCCGAGCGGCGACCGAACTGCGCGCGTTGCAGCTGGCGCAAGAGATGCTGAAGGCGATCCATTTGCGACAGCGCCTGATCGCGTTCGACGATCGCCGCGTCGCACTTTGCGATCGCCGCGTCGCGCTCCGCGCGTGCCGCCGCAACCAGCGCCTGCAGCGCCTCGATCTCGGTCGGAAGTTGATCCGTGGTCTCGCTCACGCCCGGTACTCAAGCTGATTCGCGGGCCCTTGTGGAAGACTGCAGCCGACATGATTCAATTGGTCACAGGGTTCACGACGTTGCGCTCGGCTGACCAATGTCGCGGGCATCCAGGCGCGACCAATCCAGGCCGTCCATCAGCGCGGCGAGCTGTGAGGCAGACAAACGCATCACGCCATCGCTGATCGGCGGCCAGCGGAACGCGCTATGCTCCAGCCGCTTCCACAGCAGCACGAGCCCGGACCCGTCCCAGGCAAAAATCTTCAAACGGTCCGCTCGCTTTGAACGGAAGACGAAAATCGTTCCCGCGAACGGATCATGGTGGAGTTGCTCGCGCACCAGCGCGGCGAGACCATCGGCACCTTTGCGGTTATGTGGTGAACCACATAACCGCAATTATGCGGAGCCTACGATTATGTGGAGTGCGCGGCCGTTCGATCCGAGATCCGCTCCGTTATCAACAGTTTAGTTCCCAGTGCCCTCTTCCCCGCTGCGCATAATCTGAGGCCTCCCTTCCTGTCTTGATGGCAACGAAAGGGAGACAAGGAATGGTCAAGTTGAGTGAGAACCACTGCCACGGGCAGCGCTGCATGGACGCAGGCGATCTTGCCCCGCTGGTGACGGAGTTCGCACGACACCTGACGGTGTTGGGGCATTCGAGCTTGACGGTGAGCGGCTATGACGCCGCAGCCCGTCACCTCGCGCAATGGCTGACGCTGTCCAAGGTCGCAGTCACCGACATCGATGATGGCGTCACCGATCGGTTCGCTCGGCATCGCTGTCGATGCCCCGGCATACGTCGCGTGAAGGGCGTGTCCAAGAAGTACGTGAGGCGGGTGTGCCGGTTCGTCAAGTTTCTCGGCGAGCGCGGGATCGTCCAGCGCAAGCCGAAGCTCGCATTACCGACGCTCGACCGGTGGGTAGTCGAGTTCCAGGACTGGCTGCGGCAGCATCGCGGCGTCACAGAGCTGACAATAGATCGACATGGTCGCATGGTCATGCGGCTGCTCCCGGCGCTTGGCAGCAAGCCGCGAAGCTGGAATGCCCAACTCATTCGCGAGGTGATCATTGCAGAGACGAAACGGGTCTCGCTCGCCTCTGTGAAGACTATGACGATGGCGCTGAGAGGATATTTGCGGTTCCTCACCGCGCGGGGGTTGTGCCGGGCGGGACTCGATCATGCTGTGCCAATCATTCCGCAGTGGCGACTGTCGTCGCTGCCGCGATACATCAGCTCGTCAGATGTCGAGACGTTGATTGCAACGTGCGACCAGACCACGGCGACTGGCGTTCGTGATCGGGCGATCCTGCTGCTGTTGGCACGACTGGGCTTGCGGGCCGGCGACATTCTCTCTCTTCGTCTCACCGATATTGATTGGCAACAGGCGACGCTGTCGGTTCGTGGCAAGGGGCGGCGGGAGACGAGATTACCATTGCCGCAAGACGCCGGCGATGCCGTGCTCGCTTATCTGGATCAGGCCCGGCCGCACGTCGCCGATGGTCGAATCTTCTTCATGTCGAATGCACCAATCCGGCCACTGACAGGTTCGAGCGCAGTCTCTGACATTGTGCGTGGTGGAATACGGAAGGCGGGCATCCCCGCTCCGTCGAATGGGGCCAACCTGCTTCGGCATTCGGCCGCGACCGCCATGCTGCGGGGCGGCGCGACGCTCGACACAGTTGGCGCCGTGCTGCGCCACCGCTCACCGGACATGACCGCGCACTATGCCAAAGTCGACGTGACGATGCTGCTGCAGATCGCGCAACCCTGGCCGGGAGATGTGTGATGCTGAGCAAATATCTTGCCAAATATGTGGACCAGCAGCAGTCGCTGGGGTTCAAGTTCCGCGTCCAGCAAATCCTGCTGAGGGGCTACGTCGGCTTCGCCGAGGAGCGCGGCGACCGGCACATCAGAAGCGCCCGCGTCCTGGCATGGGCCGCACGTGCGCCGTCACCGGAGCAGCGCCGTAACCGGTTGCTTACCGTGCGGCGGTTCGCGCTGGCGATGCACGCCGAGAATCCGCGCCATCAGGTTCCGGCGGCGGATGCACTCGGCCACGCCGTCGTCAAGCGGCGATCGCCGTATATCTATAGTGCAGACGAGATCGCACGATTGCTTCGCGCTGCGGCGGAACTCCGGCCGGCGGGCTCGATCAGACCGACCATGTATGCAACGCTCTTCGGCCTGCTCACCGCTACCGGAATGCGGATCGCAGAAGCATTGGCGCTGCAGATCGACGATGTGACTGCCGATGGACTCGTCGTCCGGCAAACGAAGTTCCAGAAGAGCCGGCTGTTGCCGCTTCACGCAACAGCTCGGCTGGCGCTCGACAGATATCTGGTCGCCCGGCGGCTGCTGACCACCACAGATCGTGCCCTCTTCGTATCGGTTGCCGGGCAGTCGCTACCCTACAACACTGTGCGACGCATCTTCCTGCAGCTCCTCGATGGTACCAATCTCAGGGGCGCGTACTCGGGGCGAGATCCGCGCATCCACGATCTGCGCCACACCTTCGCGGTCCGCTCGCTGGAGCAGTGCCGCCACGATCGTGCTGCGGTCGCCCGCCATATCGTGGCGCTCAGCACTTACCTCGGCCATGCCCACGTGACCGACACCTATTGGTACTTGCAGGCGACGCCGGCCCTGATGGGCCAGATCGCCGAGGCCGGCGAGGCATTGCTCATTGGAGGTGCCGCATGACCGCGCTCGCCCCCTATCTGAGCAGCTTCCTGCGGGAGCACCTGCCCAAAGAACGCAGGGCGAGCCAGCATACCAGCGAAGCGTATGCCCAGAGCTTCCAGCTGCTGCTCCTCTTTGCCGCCGGTCGGCTCAAGCTCAAGCCATCGAAGATCGAGATCGAACGGCTCGACGCGCCGCTGATCTTGGCATTCCTGGAGCATCTAGAGAAGCAGCGCGGCAACTCGGCGCGAACCCGCAATGCCCGGCTCGCTGCGATCAACTCGTTCTTCCGTTACCTGGAATACAGGGTACCATCCTGCCTCGACCAATCATGTCGGATCCATGCGATCCCGATGAAGAAGACCGATCAGGCGCTCGTCGGCTATCTCACCCGTGACGAGCTGCAGGCTCTGTTAGATGCGCCAGACGCGAGCACCGTGTCCGGCATCCGTGATCGAGCGATGCTGCATCTGGCCTTCGCCGCAGGCATGCGCGTGTCGGAACTGGTGGGTCTCCGGCTCGATCAGATCGACCGCCAGACCATGTCCAGCGTGCACATCATGGGCAAGGGCCGACGTGAACGTGTCTTGCCGCTCTGGAAGCAGACGGCCGCAACTGTAAAGGCTTGGCTCAAAGTGCGTCCAGTCAGCAGCGTTCCTGAGTTGTTCTGCAACGCCCGTGCCCAGGCGATGACCCGCTCAGGCTTTGAATACATCCTGAGCAAACATGTCGCCACCGCCGCTCGCAAAGCGCCTTCGATCGTTGGCAAAGGCGTCAGTCCGCACGTACTGCGCCATACCTGCGCCATGCATACGCTTCAGGCGACCCGGGACGTCCGGAAAGTCTCGCTGTGGCTCGGACACGCCAGCCTGCAAAGCACCGAGGTCTACCTTCGCGCCGATCCGACAGAGAAGCTCGAAGCGCTTGCCGCCATGACGCCGCCGATGCTGACGCCCGGTCGCTTCCGGGCGCCCGACAAGCTTCTGGCCATGCTGAGCACGGCCGGACGCAAGCCGAATTATGCGGAGTGAGACATACGAGAAAACCGCGGCGGGCAGCAACTTCTCGCCGCGCACTCCGCATAATCGTAGGCTCCGCATAATTACGAAAGTCGACCGGCCGCGTCGCGACCATGATCTTCACGCCCGCCGAAGCCGCGATCATGTCGTCGCCCTCACGGCCCGCAGCACATCGCGCAGCCAGGCCGGATCGACCCCCGCCGCTGCGCGAACTACCGCATCACCAATCTCGATGCTGATCGTTATCCCGTTCCGCGTTGCCGCTTCCACGCACATCCCAGCGGGGCGAAGCTCCGACACCACCGGAACGAAGAGCGGTGCATCCTCCGCCGGCAAGGTCAGCAGACCGGCACGCGCGGCCTTGCGCCAAGCAAACAGGTGTTGCGGTGAGAGGTCATGCCGGCGCGCCACCTCGGACACAACTGTGCCCGGCGCATATGACTCCGCCACGATCCGCCCCTTGACCGCGGCGCTCCACCGCCGCCGACGCCCCGCTCCGACCTGGATATCCACCCGGCCCCGTGGCTCTGAAGCGTCAACTATATGGTCAACCATATATGCGAACCTTACTGTATATGACGGCTCGCATGTTGCCGATCAGCTCACGCCGAACAAGGTGCGGGAGACACACCGCTTACTCTGGATCGTTTGCGCCGGTGTAATCATGCCGCACCACACGGGCTCGTCCGTCGGCAAGCTTCAAATCCTTCATCGTGGCAAGAAAGGTCTCGACTTCGACCTCGACGGCCTGCGCCAGAAGCTGCCGCGCACCAGCACGCAGGATATTGGATCGTTGATCTCGTCGGGCTGACGAAGCGGAATACTGTTGCTAGTCTCGTTCATGGCGTATCGCTCTCCTTGAGAGGTTCTGGCAGGATTCGACACCCGCCTCGATACGCCACCTATCTCAGTCCGTCATCACCCAGTTTCCCTCATAGCTCCCTTGGCTGTGGTAGGCCTCTCAATCGAACTTGTAGGAAGCCTGAAAGAACGTACCCCAGCGCTCCATGCTGTACTTCGCAAAACCGGTCGGTACGCAGCCGCTGCTGCTGCACTCAGACTCGCCACCCCTTTTGGTCCACATGGCCCAATAGCGGCCACCGACGCCGACGCTGATGTTCTTGGTGATAAGGTAGGACAAGACACCTTCAACCTGAACGCCGCCGCCACCGTTGCCGTGTTGTTCAGTGAAAGTGGTCTCCGGGCGCAAGAGATGATGGTCACGCCCCTTGAAATCGGTCCAAGGCAGGTAAGCGACATCCGAGCTCAAACGCCAACGCTCGGTGAGCATGGTTTCGGCGCTTAGGCCGATACGAGGTGCATTCCATTGAGTATCCTGGCTGCCAATGATTTGATCAGCGGCCGCCGGGCATGGAAACATGGGGTTGGCAATCTGCATGCATCCGATCGAGTCGGAGCTCTGGGCGTAATAGGTCCAACCCATGAATCCGCCGACCTTGTAGGTGGCGCCGCGCAGGAAATCGTAACCTAGGTCCGCCGTGTAATACGTGAACCTTCCGTTTGCTTGGCCTGATACGTTGTTGACATAGGACAGATATTCCCAAATGCCCCAATCTTCATTGTTTATTTTTCCCTTGTTGAAGCACCCGGTGCCAATATTGCTCTTCAAGAATGCTCCCCAGGGGCTGTCTAGACGGCCAAATAACTCCCCGGAAAATCCGTCAAGTCCGTGATAAGTGAGCCTCGAGATGAGAATGCTGGGGTCTTCGAGGCTGCCATAGGGCACTGCGCTGTGATCCCATTGGAATCTTCCGCGGCTGAGCCAGAGCCGCGTGCCGCCTTCGAACGACCAACCGGGCGTGTAAGCAATCGGCGGCGCACCGGCGGGGGCTTTTGCGTAGAGCGGCGCGTCGCCCCATTGCGCCGTCCAAGGGTTAGCGCCAAAATGGTAGTTCAACCCGATCTTTGCGATGTGATAGTTGCTAGACAGGCTGGTTGTGTTCGCCGGCAGAATCGCGAATGGTGGAAACTGCACGGTCGGAGGGGTCTCGACCCTCGGGCCGCCGAAATGCAGGTAGTCATACTCAGCTTTGACGGACCATGCAGGCGTAAGCGCCTGCTCGACACCCAACCCGATGATGCCACCGACACGACCATAAGCAAAATGGGTTTTCTCCTGTAGCGGCCACCGGTCAAACTCATGGTTATTGAGGACGTCGCCTTGATTGTTCTGCCAAGCGACGCCCCCCTTGACGTAGGCCAGGGTGTGGCCCTGCGGGCCAAAGGCATAACCGACCCGACCGGTACCGCTGGCAATGACGTTGGGACTTGCCTTGCAGTTCGCGCTCACAACAAAGCCGGAGGCAGCGAGGCAGGTACTCGTGCCGTGGGAGACAGCACCGCTGGCATCCAATTCGAGGCCAAACACCCAGCTATTCTTCTGCCAATTGTAGCCGATCTGCCCACCTGCCAGGAACACAGGGGTATCGACGACGTCGCCATAGATTGACGGGCCGTAGGAATTACTGACGGACGTCCGGCCATAACCACCGCCGAGGTGCCCTCCAATATATCCACCGGACCAGCCCCACACAGCCGATGGCAGTTGCACTGCTGGCTCAAGGTCTGCCGAATTGGCCGCACCGCATGCGACGAGCGCAATTGTTGTGGCTCCCCAAAAAAGAAGTCCAGATCGCATCAAATACTCCGCTGCGCTTCCCCATCCACAACCGAGCGCCTTCGCGCTGGCATCAGTGATGGCGCCGCGAATGAAGCAAGCAGCATGCCGCTTAAAAGAGGCTCTCCAGGCGCCAGGTACGCGTTAAATTTGCGACATTCGGGCTCAAGCCCGACAATCGCGCTGCTAGCGTTCGACAGTAATGTTGCGAAACGCGAAGCCGCCATTCTCGCTGTAACACCAGAAGGAGACTCTGTTGGTCTGAACAGAATTGCGAATTAGCTGTCGATTCTTACGTGAAGCGTTCGAATCCAGTGGACATTATCAATACGAGCCGTGCCGGCCTGGACGCTGGATCCTTCTAACTGCCGAGAGGTGACACTTGGTTCGCTGCGCTATTGAAATCGCACCTCGCGGGAAAATATCTGACGAGCGATGATTCAGGCAACGCGGCACGCAGAGGAGACGCTCGTCATCAGCCTCGTCCGGCTTGTCATGATTACCCACGCGATAATCCGGCTTCGCCGAGCTCGGCTTACGTGAGTGTTCGTGACAGCGGTCGTCTGCTGCTCGACGGTGCGGCCGACGACCACCAATCATTCATCCTCGGAGCGTTATCTGCGGTAAGCGCTGGGAAAGACCATGTCCTGGTCGACGAGGACGCTGAACATATAGCCAGGTCGAGTGGGCTGGACGTTCAGGTTCTTGCTGATCGTCTGTCCGGCGACGCGGCCAAATGTCTCCGCGAAGCTGTTTCGCGCGGCGTCGGACGGTGTCTGCCGATAGCCATAAGGCGAACCGGCCGGCACCGACATATCAATGGCCGCGCCGATCGCGACGATCAGGATCGCGGTGCCGAATACCTGGAAATAATGATTGTCGACTTGATCATTGAAGCCACCACAGCCTCCCACGTCGGTGCCCGCCATGCCTCCGATCTGCAAAGTCGCGCCGTTCGGGAAAATGATGTCAGTCCAGACCACGCTGGCGTTGCCGCTCACGCAGGTACTGCTCGTAAGCCTCCCGTTCGAGGCGCGCCCCCATAGCTCTTCCGGCTAGAGCTGTCAGCCGGACCGCCCTTCGGTCTGCGGACGGCCGGGAAGGGATGTTCGCCGGCTTGGTGCGTCGGGCGCCGGCGGTGCCGGCTGGAATGTCTGTGTTTTTTGTTGATCGCCGATGATGCCGGTGGAGACCCCTTCTTAAGCTGGTCGGCATGGGTCGACGCCGGGTTGGATGACGCGGTGTCGATGCCGGCGGCACGACGGAAGTACAAACCGCGCGACGTCAGGCCGTAGAAGATGACGGCGAAGAACACGATCACCGGCACGATCGCGACGATGATCTGCAGCCGGTTCAGGCGACGGATTCCTTTGCCCTCCGCTTCCTTCGGAGCGCCGCCGAGCTTCAGCGATTGGGTCATGATGACCCCTTTACCCGCGCTGCATAACGGAAAGAGGGCTGGCCGGCGATGCGCCAGCGGCGGTTGTGCTATAAGCGCGGCCGAGCTCGACGCTGCCAGCAGCTCAAGCAGGAGACCGAGAGTTATGCCAACGCTGGCGCTCGAAAGCCAAAAGAAATCCAGGGGCTAGAAGCGTGCATAATATCCGCTGCCTTGGTCGACGACCGGTTTCACGATCTAGCCTTCCGAGAGTGCGGCCGGGGTGTAGACGCCGACCACGAACGGCTTTTGGATGGACGGCCTTCGCGGCACCGATATCACGGTGATCGCCGGTGCGGCGATCGCCGATCGCGAAGGCTATGACAGCACCATGATGGAGATCAGCGCCGGTCGCGCGCGCCGGCTCTAAGGCCAGCGTATGCCGGTCCCGGTCTCGACGTGGCAATCCTGGCTCGCATGGACGGGGTGGGGCGGCGCCAGGACCAGCTTCTTTGCCAACCCCGTCGTCGAGTCCGCTCGCCACCGCATTGCGGTCTTGATCTGTTACGAGCAACTGCTCAGCCCGTCCTGCAGTCGATGCTCCACTCCGAAGTACTTGTCTCGATGGGCAACGACTGGTGGACCGCCGGCACCGGCATCCTCGCAGTTCAACGCGCGAGCACCCAGGCCTGGGTGCGCCTCTTCGCGCTGCCGCTCGTGCTCTCGTTCAACACCTGAAGGGGAATCATCATGATCGATGCCGCCACGATTCGTCGATGCGCCGACCCTACTCTGAAGCCTTCGATTGTCGGAAAATCCTTCCGCGCGGTCGGGGCGCCCGATCCGCTTGCCGTCACGGTCCGGACCGGAAACCGCGTCATCCTGGTGACACCGTCCAAGACCCCGGATGACGCCATCGAGCTCGTCCGCCGTTACATCGGCCAGGCCATGGTCCGCGTTGGGGTGACGCAATATCCGGCCGGACTCGGCGTCACCGAGTTCAACCCCATCTGGTCAACGCCTGCGCCAATATCAGGATGGGCACCGCGCTGTTCGGCAAGGTCTATCGCATCATCATCATTGGTATGGCGCCGACGTCGATGAGGCCTTCGTGGATGTGGCCCGAGCCGGAGCGCCTCAAGGTAACCTGGATCATGAAGGCTCCCAGGATCGTCACCACCTTGTCCGCGACGTTTTCATAGGGCGAGATAGACTGAACATCGGACGAGCTCTGCAATCCCGTCCGGATCTCGTTGATTCGGTCCTCCACTTCCCTTGAAGACTTAACGGAGCCCGTCGCGTCGGCGATGAGGCCCGCAGGCCCGGAGGAGGCCGGTGTCAGGTGTACGGTTAGCCAGGTCACAGAAGCCTCTTTCGTCGCCTTTCTCCCGCAGGTGTGAAGCCCACGCTTTCATAGAATGCGACCAACCTCTCGGCGCCGGGGCGGCCGGCCAGGGGAAGAGACACCTCGATCATGGGCCATCCCCGCGCTCGCGCCTCGCGGTCCACGGCGGCCAGAAGCCATCTCCCATGTTGAGCCGAGCGATAGCGCGGATCGACCCAGAGCTCCTGCAGGACGCCATAATGGCCTGAAGCCCTGACCGCGGAGACCTGGGAGACGACGGCAATGCCGATCACTTCGGCAGCCGGCACATTCTCCATTATCAAGCCGAAGCCGAGGCGCGAATCCATGGCCATTTGCCCAGCAACGCCGACCGCGACCTGTAGCTCGAATTGCGGCCCCGGTCCTCCGAGCTCGGTGAGAAGTGCCTGCACACACTTAGCAATGGTGTCCCGATCCTGGAATCTCGCCAGGCGAACACGATGTGCGGAATCGGGCACTATTTCCTCGCTCGCTTCATTATCTGCGCCATGGATCACCAAGGCACAAGCCGCCTCGAACGTTACGATTACAAGTACGGTCGCAATGGCATTGTCAAATCTCCTTGTTCCCATCGACGTGCACCGCCCCTGGCGCAAGGTCAACCTCGGCGAATAGCAAGCCACGGAAGGCGACGACTGCGTCTACATCCATTACCCCGAGCCGAGATCATCCGCATCGTCAGACCAACTTATCGAACAATTCCGCAGGCGCCCTGCAATAGGCATTCCACCTGCCGAAGCTAGGCGGATCTTGCGCCGCCTCGAGTTTCACTGCTCCTCCAAATAAGATGCTTGCTCAACATGGTAGAGAATCAGATCGGCGTCCGGTGGACCCAGTACCTGGATCTCAAGATGGTATATCCCAAGCGAATGTGCCGCGAAATCAACACCTGGCAACGATACCGAAATGCCGTCCGCGTCCGCATTAAATGGATGCCGACACTAGAAAAATGCCCGCGCCAACATCGGCAGCGCCTGTCCCAAAAACTCCCAAAGAGTCATAGATCACTGTGCTTTTGCTTTCTAATGCTGAGAGACAGGCGAAATCGGAGGGCGCTCGTTCGAGTCGCCACGGCGTTGGACCTAAATGATGATAGCTCTTCGCACAATCATGGCCCTTAATTGTGTTTCAGTAGCTCAATCGATAGGGCGTTCCAGTTAGGTGGTATCTGCCCAAGAATATTGCGAACGAAGAAGTCCAGAAGCTTGAGCTCGCTATAATTGCCGGGCGCTCCGTGACCTGCGCCGGGTACCACAAGCATGTCGAAGTATTTTCCTGCCTTGATGAGCCGATCAGCCATCTGGAAGGTAGAGGACGGATCGACATTGCGGTCCATTTCGCCGACAATGAGCATCAACTTACCCTGTAGTCTGTGGGCGTTGTCGACGGCGGAGGACAGCGAATATTCGATGCCAACCGGCCAACCCATCCACTGTTCATTCCACCATATCTTGTCCATCCGGTTGTCGTAACAGCCGCTGTTAGCCACCGCCACCTTGTAAAAATCAGAATGGAAGAGCAGCGCGCTCACCGCGTTCTGCCCGCCGGCGGACCCGCCAAAAATGCCGACGTTCGAGATATCGTACCACGAATACTTCGCGCTCGCCGCCTTATGCCATAGGATTCGGTCGGGAAAGCCGGCGTCCTTTAAATTCTTCCAGGCAATGTCGTGGAACGCGCGCGAGCGATTGTTCGTACCCATTCCATCGATCTGAACGACGATAAACCCCATTTGGGTGAGCGGCTCAACCAAGGCCGAGAACGACTTGGGAACGAAAGAACCCGTTGGGCCGGCGTAGATGTTTTCCACCACCGGGTATCTCTTGTTTCGATCGAAGTTGAGGGGCTTGTGAATGACCCCCCATATGTCGGTCTCGCCGTCCCGGCCCTTAGCATGGAAGCTGAGGGGCGGCTGCCAGCCGGCGGCGATGAGTTCGGAGATATCGGCGCTCTCGACCTGCATCAGCTCGGCATTATCACTGGCGCGATACAACACCAAGCGCGGCGGGACATCGATGCGTGACCACAGGTCGACATAGTAGCGGCCGTTAGGTGAAAACTCAATGTGATGGTTGGCCGGTTCAGGAGTGAGCGCGGTCAGTCCGTTCCCATCGAAGTCGACACGGTAAGCATGGACAAAATAGGGATCCTCCCCTTTGTCCTTCCCGCTCGCACCAAACCAAATCTGGCGCTTGACCGGATCGACGTGGTAGACCGCGCGAACCACCCAATCTCCTCTGGTGATCTGGTTTTTGAGCTCGCCGGTTCGACCATCGAAGAGGTACAGATGCTCGTATCCATCGCGCTCGGACGCCCAGATGATCTCCTTTCCGTCCTCAACGTCGTAGCGGAAGATCTTTCCAGTATTCCGCTGGTCCATCACCAGACGCTGGTAGTCGATGAAGGTAGTGCTGCGCTCATCAATCAGAGAGCGCACCTTACCCGTGGCAGCTTCCACCTCGACAAGGCGATAGAGTTGGTGCCCGCGCTGATTATACTCGAAGGTGAACCCGCGACCGTCCTTCCACCACTCGATCGGCGAAAGGTCGTAGGGATTTGGAAAGGAAGCATTGTCGATTTCAATCTTGCGCTGCCTGATGATGTCAAACAGCACCGGCTGGAGCAGCGGCAAGGCATCACCCGGCTTCCGATACGTCATCGTCGAATATCTAGGTTGAAGCTCGTCCGTCGGAGATGATTCGATGTAATGGATCTGACGTTTGTGGCCTGGACGGATGCGGTAAGCCGCGAGGTGACGCGAATCTGGAGACCAACTTAGCGTCGAGAAAGCATAGTAGTTGCCTTCAGATCCGTCCCAGGTCAAAGGGATGTCCTGCAAGCCGTCCTCGCTGCGCAGGAAGACATTGCATTTTGTAGTATAGGCCAACCATTTGCCGTCAGGCGATATGCTTGTTCTCCGGATCGTTCTCCGCGGGTGGCGTGGGGCACAGCCCATCTGTTGATCGACGTCCGGGTGCATGGCATTGGCTGTGCAGCCATAGCTTACGAGGTCGCACCTCCACCGGGTATTGTCGATGTTGAAAGTAATCATGTGAGCATCGTCGGCCAGCTCGAAACGGCCGAACGGCAGATTGTCGGCCTTATAGTTCTTGAGGCTTGCCCTGGTCAGCGCCGCCGCGAGGCGGGTATGATCAAAAGCCGGCTGCTTTCCGCCAGTGGCAGCATCGACCCGCATGAATTGGTGCTTGCCGTGAGTCGTCCGTCGGTAGACGAACGCTTCGCCCTCTGCGAGCCAGAACGGAACGTCGGGCATATTGACTGTGAGCTGGTTATATTGAGCGCCGATCGTGAGCGCTCGCTCGTAATCGGACGGCACCAGCAGCGGCTTTGCAATGTCGTCGGCCGGAGCCTGCGCGGCAGCCAATCCCTGCTGACCCAGCAGCGCAAGCATGAAAGCACCAAGCTTGTACATGATCGTTCACTTGTCCTCGTTGTGTGGGGATAATGGAGGCTGGGGTTGACCTCACGAAATTGGCGCAGCTGCGTTCAATGTTTCCTCCAAAGCCCAGCACTGGCCCTTGCGCACAAAGCGTCCTAAAGGATTGGACGCAAGTCTTGCGCCAGAATCAGGCTCCGATCTCCCGGACATATGAGTGGGCGACTGGGCGGCACGGTCTAAAGCTGTGATCACCGCTCTGGCTCCCGGCCAGCGATGCAGGGGTGTGGACGATGTCGCCATAGATAGATGGGCCGTAGGGGTCACTGAAGATGTCCGGCCATAGCCGCCACCGCCGTGCACACCAATATAATTCTCGGTCCAGCTCCACAGTGTCGGATGAAACCATCACCACTGGATCGAGATCCACCGAATTAGCGCCACCGCAAGCGGCAAGCGTAACTGCTGCGGCGCCCCGCATAAGAACTCCAGGTCGCATATCACCTCACGAACAATACATGTGCGCGTCATCCGCAACGACGCTCGATGTCGTAGCAGCCTCGCTTCTACGCCCCTGGTGGTGAGCAGAATCCATGCCAGCGAAGCGATGCGCATTCCGGACGGTTTCCGATAGCTATGTCGCTTACGCGACAAGGCTGGCGATTGTTGAGCCAAGCCGTATGTCTGACCTCGAACACGCCAGAACGTCCTGCCGTAGCGGCCGGTCAGCTTTGGGGCTGCAGTCTCGGTCTTCGTCGGCCGATGGTGTAATCAAGGCCGGGGAAGAACGTGGGGGCGACGCATGGAGTCACGGTTCAGTTCGAGCCTGTGAGCTTGTGAAGCAGGCGATCAAGTATGGCATCAGCGTAAGATGTCGTGAACTATCGACTGAGAGCGGCACTAAAAGGCCAACCTACGTTTAGGTTGCGCGCGGGCTAAAGTGATTCCGGAAACGTTGCCTTGTACGAAACGAACGAAGACGCTTCCGTCCATTTGGTCACCCCCGCTCACTTGACACTAAATTGAGTGTCGTACGGTTCGTACGATAGCTAGTGAGCGGCCTCAGCTCGTCAGCGAATGCTGTGCGGAACCATCAAGTCTGGCGGTGCGTCGTCACCCGTATCGGTGAGGGCGGCGAATATCCCAAATGGGACTGTTCGGCTGTACCCTATTGCACCTAAGAGTTGAGTATCGAGACATTTGCCGCAATTTGTGTCGCTTTCAGCATGCGAAGCTTGGAGGAGGCGCTTGCTCTCTAATCCATTGGGTTTCAAATGCTAGATGCAAACTGCGGGACAGTACCCCTCTTCCCCCTCTTTCAGGTGCCCATGATTTCGCCCGAGTGCTCGAGCCTGATCCATGCGCTCGATCTAATAAGTTGCCCTGCAATTTGGCTCGATCGAAACGGCACCGTACTGGCGGTCAGCCAACGAGCTTCAGCGCATTTCGACGGCGAGTTCTCCGTTCGGGGACGGCGCCTTTATGTGACCGACTCGCAGGCGCGAGCGCGGCTGGATGAGCTGATAGATCGGTTCCGTTTGGAATTCGAGAAGCGAGTGCCGACAGCTTCGCTGATTGTTGTCAATCGCTCTAACCATCGACCGATCGTTTTGAGAGCGATCCTGAAAGGCTCGGAATCGCCGTGTGAAGCGGGCATTCTTCTCGTCCTGACGGATTTGGATGAAATGCCTGTCATCTCGCAAGCCTCTCTCATGGCAGTTTTCAGTTTGACACCAGTGCAAGCTCAACTCGCATCGTTGCTGGTCCAAGGAAAATCGCTAAAAGAAATCGCCACACAATTGCACATCTCCTCGGGCACAGCCCGAAACCATCTTAAGGCGGTCTTTGTGCGGACCGCGACCAGGCGACAGAGCGAATTGGTCTTACTGTTGTCTCGGATTCGATAATCCTGAAAGGTGGACGGACAAGGCATGGTCAGTCAGCAGCTCGTCAATGTCGGCGACGATATGCTGTCTACGCCAGCAAGAACCCGTAAACGGCCTGTCCAATAATGAGATGCTGAGCGCGGGGTTGACTTCATTCGCTTATTGCGTCTGCTAAGTCCATGTTGAATTGTTCAAGCAAACATCCCAAATGGGACCAATCTGCCGCAAATTCAAAGCTGGAAAGCGGATACAGGACGTCGACCCTAGCGGGGTCGACTTCGGCCGCGTCAGATGAGCTTGCTCGAGACGCGGCTGCCACCAAGGTCGCAATCTCGGTACGCCATTTGGCGCGCCATCATTATTCCGTGTTGACGCGTCAACACCTTCTGAACTTTCTGCAAAAGAGACACCCGACGCGCGCGGCAGGATGCTTGAGAGCGACGGTTGCGACCTCGATCGTCCAAAAGACCGGTTGCGGGTTGGTGCTACCTACATTTTGTGGGGACTGTGCCCATTTCGGAGCGGACAGGGAATGACGTTGTGCTCATTGGAGGGATACTTATGGCCGATCGCTCGATGAACAGGATCGCTCTATTCATCGATGGACGCAATTTGTATGTGGCGTCCAGGGCGCTCGGCTTCGACATCGACTACGGGCGCTTGTTGCGGCAGTTTGGGGCCGGCGGGACGCTATTGCGGGCGTTCTATTACAAATAAGAACCGGGAGAGTTTTTCGGCGCGTCCGTTGCTAGATTGGCTTGACTACAATGGCTTCACCGTTGTCACCAAGTCGACCAAGCAGTTCGTTGACGCGAGCGGCCGCCGCAAGATCAAGTCCAAGATGGATGTTGAGCTCGCGGTCGATGCTCTGGAGATTGCTCGTGGCGTCGATCAAATTGCGCTGTTTTCCGGCGACGGCAGTTTCCGCCCGCTCGTAGAAGGGGTTCAGCGTCGAGGTGCGCACGTAACCGTGGTCTCGACGCTAGCTACTCAGCCTGCGATGGTAGCCCACGAACTGCGCCGTCAGGCCGACGCCTTTATCGACTTGGTCGAGCTAAAGGAAAAGGTCGAGCGCATAACCGCCAAGAGTTACGCGCGTCAGCGGCTGCGGCTTGGTCTCCTTCGGTATTGAGTGAAGGTGCAGAAACCGGGGCTATAGGGATCCCTGCATGCATTTTAGCCTAGAGGGACAGCCCCTGCGGGGGAGCGGAGTCGCGCTCTGCTCAATCACCGAGGTAGAGTGCTCTTAGAGTTGGAGTTTCGTTCGGTATCGGCCCGCTGACGGCCATTGCAACGTATTCACTTCAAGGCGGTATGCAGGCCGATGAAATCCATCGGTGCGTGAGTTGGATCGAGTATCTGACCAGAGGCGTTCACGAGGCCGCTGCGCAGCAACGGCGAAGCTGTCTGGAGTAAGTAGAACATTGCTATCTGGGTTCGGTTCTGCAGGCGATATTTGCGCATGATATTGCCGATATGCGCACGTACCGTGTTCTCAGAGATCTTGAGTTCGCGAGCGATGTTCTTGTTCTGCATCCCGCGTGCAATGAGCGTCATGAGCTCATACTCGCGCGGCGTCGGTGTGATCGCTTGGTTTGGACCAGCATTCATGACCGATTCCGTCTCACGTGAAGGTTGATGTGGCCGCCCGGCATTGTCTCATTCCACCTTAAGTGCTTCGATCGGATTGAGCTTCGAAGCCATGTGAGCGGGGTAGAACCCGAAGATCACACCGGTCACTGCGGAGAATCCAACGGCAAGGCTGATCGCCTTGATGTCGATCGCGGTGATCCAGCCGGCCATTCGCGCCACCGTCATCGACAGGGTGATGCCCCCGACGACGCCGACGGCACCTCCAAGGAGGCACAGAACGAGAGCCTCACAGAGAAATTGCATGCGAATATCTCGCATTCGGCCACCGAGTGCGCGGCGAATGCCGATCTCGCGGGTGCGTTCCGTGACGGATACGATCATGACGTTCATGATACTGATACCGCCGACCAGCAGGGACACTGAGGCGATCGCAAACAACAGAAGCGCGACCGTGCGAATAGCGCCCTGTTGCGCCTCGATGGCGGCCGCCGGGTCCTGCACTTTGAAGTCGCCTGCCTGGCCGGCGGAAATCCTGTGGCGCTGCCGCAGCAGGCCTTCGATCTCGTTGCTTGCTCCTGCCATCTGGGCATCCGATGCCACCTTGGCGACGATATAGGCCACTGCATCCCGGCTGATGCCGCTCGCGCTGCCGAGGAACCGCAATTTGGCGGTGGTCATGGGAACGAACGCGACGTCGTCCTGTGCCGGCCCCTTGCGATCCAACACGCCGATGACCTCAAGTGGGACCTGCATGATTCTGACTTGCGCACCGATCGGGTCGTCATCCGGAGCGAACAGTTCGCGTGCGACGGCACTGCCGAGTATGACGACCTTTCCGGCGCTCGCTTCCTCGCTGGCCATAAAGTATCGTCCGGATGACAATTGCCAGTCGCGAACCATGAAGTGCGCGGTAGTCGTGCCGTTGATCGTGGTGTTCCAGTTCTTGCTTTCGTGTATGACTTGTGCGGTACCGGCGACAGAACCGGCTGCCGTTTGGATTTCTGGGATCTGGTCGATGATGGCCTGTACGTCGCCCTCGGTCATCGTCAGCTTGGTGCCGGCCTTGAGCCGGATGGAGCCCTGTTGAACGGCGCCTGGGGTGATCATCAGGACGTTGGAGCCGATCGAGCGCATCTGTTCCTCGAGCCGGAGCTGCGCGCCTTTGCCGATGGCAAAGACTGTGACGATCGAGGCCACGCCGATGACGATGCCGAGGATTGTCAGAAAGCTGCGCAGCGGATTCAGCCGCAGCGCTTGCAGTGCCGTCTGAAGGGCCTGATATGCCGTCATTGCGTCGCGATCCCATTCGCCGTGTGAGCGTTCATCTCGTCCGCGACGATCTGGCCGTCACGGAGGACAATGGTGCGCTCACAGCGCGCGGCGACGCTGGCATCGTGGGTAATCATCACGATCGTCTGGCCACCATCATGCAACGTATCGAACAGGGCTAGAATATCTGCACCGGTCCGGCTGTCCAGCGCGCCGGTCGGCTCGTCCGCGAGTATTATCGCGGGCGAGGCCACAAGCGCCCGTGCGATCGCGACGCGCTGCTGTTCACCGCCGGAAAGCTGTTTGGGAAAGTGCTGCGCTCGGTGCAACATGCCGACCGCCTTCAGGCATTCCTGGGCGCGCAGCTTTCGCTCCTTGCGATGAACACCGCAATAGACGAGAGGCAGTTCCACATTCTGGAGCGCGTTGTGCCGCGCAAGCAAGTTGTAGGATTGGAAGACGAATCCGATGCTCTGCGAGCGCAATTCGGACCGCCTGTCGTCCGGCAGGTCGTCGACATCTTCGCCTTCCAATAGGACCGCGCCCGCGCTCGGACGATCGAGCAATCCGACCATGTTCATCAAGGTCGATTTCCCGGATCCCGACGGGCCCATGATTGCAACACGTTCGCCGCGCTTAATATCAAAGCTGACGTCGTGGACTGCGATGACCGCGGCACTATCCGTGCGATAGGTCCGCGACACTGACCTGAGGCTGACAAGCGCGGGAAGGCCAGTCATGATCCAAACCTTATTCCAAGCAGCTCCATGCCCGTCGGCCGGATCGCCTGTCCGACGGCGACCTGACTACCTTCCGCGAGGTCGCCGCTCTTGAGCGCGACCTGCTCAGTTCCGGCGGTGCCAACCGTGACCGCAACGCGTCCGAGCGACCCGTCAGGTTTGCGCAGCCATACGCCGACCCGAGCCTGAGCATCGTTGGTACGTGCGCCATTCGGTTGGAAGCGCAGCGCCGCGACTGGCACTTTCAGGACATCTTCTTGGCGGTCGATGATGATCTTGACCAGCGCTGTCATGCCTGGAAGTAGCGCGCCATCAAGATTGGAGGTCGATAGCACGACGGTATACGTGACCACGTGTTGTTGCGTTTGTGGCGCCTTGCGGACCTGCCGCACGATCGCCTCGAAGCGCCGGTCGGGATAGGAATCGACCGTAAAGTGTGCGCCCTGACCGGCAACGATGCGTCCAATATCGGCCTCGTCGACCTGGGCATGGATCTCCATGTCCTCAAGCCGGTGCGCCACCAGGAAGGCCGTGCGGGCCTCGAGGCCGACCGCGAGTGTCTGGCCCTCGTTGATGAATCGGCCGACGATCACACCATCGATCGGCGAGCGGATGATGGTACGGTCAAGATCGGCCTCGGCGGCCCGGAGAATAGCCTCTTTCTCTGGTACCGCCGTCCTGGCCTGTAGCAACTCGGCTTCGACCCGGCGCACATCGGCGGCGGCGCCGCCGACGGCGTAGGCGTTCAAGGAGACGAGTGCCTCCGCCTCACGTTCCTGCGCGAGCCTCGCGGTGAAATCCGTCTGCGCATCCTCCACCGTGATCGCCGCAACCACGCTCTGCGATTGCAATGAGAGCTTGCGCTGGAGCGTTCGCTGCGCCGAAGCCTTCACGGCTTGAGCGCTCTCGAGCTTGGCGGCCAGGACAGCCTTGCTTCCCTTGGCGTTCTCCAGATCGATCAACGCTCGGTCGAGTTTGGCCTGCTCCAGCTCCACATTGGCACGTGCCATCTCGACAGCCGCCTTGGCTTCCTCGACCTTGGCCGCAAAGCTGCGCGGATCGATCTGCCCCAGCGGCTGATCCTTGAGCACATTATCGTTGAAGTCGACGTAAACCCTTGAGATCTGTCCCGACAGCTGCGATCCGACCTCGATTGTCTTGACCGGCTGCAGCGCGCCCGTGACCGTAGTCGTCTGCTCGATGCTGCCGCGTTGGATCGAGCTGTAACGGAACAGCGGCGGATCTGAGCCGAAGGTGGGTGCGACGGCAATGGCCGCCACAAATGCGGAAATGCCGCCCAACGCAACGATGATAGGCATAATACGCATGGTGAAATCCTGACCTTTTCAAAAGGAGACCGCCAGGTACGATCGCAGGCTTGCACACTGGTCGTATTTCCTGCGCCGTCGCGTGCGGTCCAGTAATATGTCGCGAAATGTATCGTGATGGACGTGTGCGAATGCGCCATGACAGATGGCCATCGGCGCGGGATTGTTTCGGTGATTGAGATTGTCTCGCGCTGATTGCGCGTTTCGCCTGGCATGGTGCGGCTGAAGCAAGGCAACAGATCCCGCTCATGAGGCCTAGCTTTCCTTGGTTAAAATACACGATACGCAATGAACACGAGTGAACCGGTTCTGGCGTCATGCGCTAAGAAGCGCTAGTCCCATATGAGATAGAAGCAGAAGATAGCAAAGACCTTAGTGCGCTCTCATGCCGAACAATCTCATTAGCCTGTTACTGACTGCTGTTGTAGACGCGTTTTCTTGTCGGCGTGGTCGTCAAAAAGGTTCACCTCGAATCCGAGTGTTGATCATGATCAGACATCGACTCAACGTTCGGGCGCGCGCGAGAGATGACATCGCATTCTCATTGTCGCAGCAGGAAGGAAACCTCAGAGGTGTGAACTTACCCGTTGCAATGTCACACAGCTGCACCAGCATGACGCTTGATTGCGTGCACGGGCGTGGCGCCGATGATCGGTTCTCGCAATAGTGTGACAAGAAAGTTCGGGGGACATGAGTTCTGTGATGGTCCGTCACGTCTAGTGGTCTTCCCGTCGCGTCACCGAAGATCCATCGAGCTGTTTCGTGATGGCCGGCTCGGAGTCTCGGGTCCAATCGCGTTTAGCCGCGGCGTTGCCGGTATTTCCGCCCCCGTGGGGACAAGAGTGCGCGATATAGAATCCATGCCCAACCGCTCTCAAGAGCGCAAATTCGTCTATCCATGTGGTTTGGAGAAGAATGTGCCACAGCCGAAGCGCGGCGTGCGCTAACCTCGACAATGCGGCGAAGAGTTCAGTGTGGCCGAGCGTGACATCTGGATGACGATGGCATCGAGCTGGTCGCAAGCAGACTGTGACCCGGTTGATGTCAATGTGCTGTGTTTGTCCCCCGATGTGGTGAGGCGGTCGACAACATCGGGACAGAACCACGCTACGGTATGTCCAAGCATCGTGGTTTCAAACGGAGTCGAAATGTCGTGCTATCTCGGGGCGTCTAGTCGGTCTGGACTAGCACTAACCTCAGTCTATCGCGCGTATCGTCGATGGGTCAGAGTGTTCGGCATGATGTCGGAGAGTGTTTGCAAACGACATCGCTAACCTTGCCATGAAAGGATACTCTATGCGTAAGTTTGTTCTTGCTTCAGTCGCTATGATCGCCCTCACTGCCGGTGCGCGCGCTGACAACGCCTCCACCGTGACTCAGATCGGCGCTGTCAACGGCTCCGCCGTGACGCAGAACGGTTTCACGAACAACCAGTCGACCACCGGTCAGCTGGGCGTGATCAACTCGGCCACGACCTCGCAGGGGCTGACCACTTTCGGGCTCACGAACACCAGCAGCGTGGCCCAGGTCGGTGGCAACAACACGGCTGGCACCGCCCAGGTAGGTCTCGTGAACGGCAGCACGATCACCCAGGACTCGTTCAACCTTGGCGTTCTGCAGAACAACAGCGCGTCCGTCGGCCAGCTGGGTGTTCTCAACGGCAGCACCGTGACCCAGACTCAGCACTAATCGACAGCCAGCCTGTCGAGGTCCCGGGCGCGCAGAATTGTAGCGCGTCCGGGTCTTCTTCATCTCTTCATCGATATCAATACAGTTTCAAGTTGACCGACCGAAATCGCGGAAGGCATGACATGCGCACTATCAGTTTGGCTACGGCCGTGGCAATATTGCTTGTTGACTCGGTCTCGTTCACCGCTCGTGCGGACAATTCCGTCAGCCTGCTGCAATTCGGCGGTACGAACACCTCGTTCACGTCGCAAAGCAGTGCAGCAAACAACGTGTCGACCACCCTGCAATTTGGCGCCGGCAACCACGCAACGAGTCTCCAATCGGGATCTCCGGGCTCGGTCAACACGCTCACGATCGGGCAGGGCGGGACGACTGCGGGCTCCACCGACGTCGCGATCGCCGGCCAGGTCGGTGGCTCGAATTCGAGCCTGGTTGGTCAGATCGGTGCGAACAACTCCGCATGGGTATTCCAGCTGGGCATTCTCAATAGCTCCACGGTTCTGCAGGCGGCCCCGTGATCCAGGGGGGCGGCGAATTCGCATCAGCGTAGAGGTACGTCATGAAATATCATCTTCTGATCGCCGCTTGGGTAACGACTTTCGTCGTCAGCCCCGGGATCATCAATCTGGCGCAGGCGCAAACGGCGAATATCAAGACGATTGTCTCGATCGGGGGGCCGCCGGTCATTCTGAAGCAGAACAGTCAGCTCAATTTAGCCGGCGTGTTTGGAGTCGGTGGCAACACTAGCGCGATCGTCACGCAGAACGGGACTTACAACTACACGGGAGTCCTGCAGTTCGGCGGGACGACCTCTGCGTCGGTCAATCAACTAGGCGCAAACAACGTCACGTTCGTCGGCCAGTCCGGTCAGTCGACCAGCAGCGTGGTTGCGCAGGTCGGCAGCGTGAATTCTGGCGTCATTTCCCAGTTCGGCGCGACCAACACGTCGAATGTCACGCAGGCCGGGCCATGAGAGCGGAACAGGGATTCGGTTCTCTGGAGTCAAAGATTTCATGACATGGCGTTATCTCGCCCTGGCCGCGATTGCCGCCGTCGCCGCAATTGGGGCAAGTACCGGCGCTTCCGCCGGCTCGTTGGTGAGAGTCACATCCAACGGCAGGGTCAGCGTCGAGACTGTCGTTGAGTTTGGCAACAATCTGAAGCCGGTGGTGATCGAGGAACGCAGCCAGATCAATATCGCGAACATTATTGAGATCGGCTTCACAGGATCGGTTGATGCCACAATTATCCAGACCGGAACGCGCAACTTTGCCAACATTGTTCAGTCGGGTACGACGAGCAGCGCCGTGATCGGTCAGTTTGGCGGGAGCAATACGGCCCTGATCACGCAAACGGGCAATGTCACCGAAGCGCTTCTCGTGCAAGTTGGCGACATGAACAAGGGTACTCTCAGTCAGTTCGGTCGTTTGAACTGGGCAGCCATATTCCAGTTCGGGTGGTGATTGGAAGAGATGGATTCACCATGAAGCACGTGTTGCTTGCAGCCGGATTGGTCATCATGACAGTTGCTGGAATAGGAGCCGCCGCGTCGGGCAGCGAAGGAGATGGGCACACGACAATGGTCCGGGATGGCCATGGCGAGACCGTGATCACCCAGCGTGGCGATCCCGCCCCAGCGGAAGTGCGTCTCAAGAAAGAATCCGGACGCACGACGGTCTATCGTAAGAGCGGCAGAAACACCGTACGCATCCGGTCAGCACCCCGGGCAGGCGCGCCGGTCAGCCGTGGCGCTCAGGCGGCAGCCGCTCTGGACTGTTGGGTCGCCTTCCAATTCCACGGGAGCAGGTCGGCGACTTTGTTGACGGGGTGATCTGGAAGCCTGGCCAACACATCCGCGAGCCAGGCTTGCGGATCAACGTCGTTCATCTTGCAGGTTTCGATCAGGGTATAGACGGCGGCGGCGCGATGGCCGCCGGCATCTGAACCGGCGAAGGTCCAATTTCGTCTTCCGACAGCCACACCGCGTAACGCTCGTTCGGCAGCGTTGTTCGAGAGGCAGACGCGACCATCGTCCAGGAAGCGGGTGAACGCCGCCCAACGGTTGAGCAGGTAGTTGATCGCCTTTGCAGTATCGTTGCCTGATGAGAGCAAGGTCCGCTGCTGGCGCATCCAGATCTCGAGATCAGCAACGATTGGTGCTGACTTCTCTCGACGTACCGCAAGCCGCTGTTCTGGCGTTTTGCCGTTGATGGTGCGCTCGATCTCGAACAGGATATCGATGCGTCGCACGGCCTCGCTGGCAATCGGCGCCTCTCCAGATTTCGCCAGGTCGAAGAACTTTCTGCGGCCGTGGCTCCAACAGGCCGCTTCAAGGATCGGAGCCGGCTTCCTTTGGGCTTTGTAGAGCTGGTTATATCCATCGAAGGCATCGGCCTGCATCAGGCCCACATAGCCGGCGAGATGGCTTTGCGGATGCTCTCCAGCCCGGTTGCGTGAGTAGTAGAACAGGGCCGCCGGCGGATCCGTGCCGCCAAACGGCCGGTCATCGCGAACATAGGTCCAGATCCGGCCGGTAACCGTCTTGAGCTTGGCCAGCACCGGCACCGTCGTATCGTCGGCGTGGATGCGTTCCGCGCTCATGACGTGGATCCGGATTGCCTCAATGATGGGATCGAGTGCCACCACGCAGGCGCCGATCCGATCCGCCAGGGTCGAGACGTCGATCTCGATCCCTTCGCGGGCATAGGTCTTGCTCTGTCGGTTCAACGGCTGGTGCAGCAGGAACTTGTTGACCAGCACCATCGCCAGCAGGCTCGGCCCGGCATAGCCTCGCGGGATCGGATGGGAGGGCGCCGGCGCCTCGGTGATTGCCTCACAATCCCGGCAGGAGAACTTTTCGCGGACATGCTCGATAATCTTCCAGCGCCGCGGCTCACATTCCAGGGTCTTCGATACCACCTCGCCGAGCTTGTGCAGTCGCTCGCTGCCGCACTTGCCACATACGCAAGGAGCGGGTTCGACGATGCGTTCGATCGGCAGATTGTCCGGCAACGGACGTCGCGGCGGCCGTGGATTTTGCACGCGCTGCTGTTTGGCGGCTTCCGGCGCTGCGAGCTCGGCCTTGGTTTCCTGCTCAGCCTGGGTCTCTTCAAGATCCTCGATGGCGAGTTCGAGCTGCTCGACCAGCAGCTTGCCGCGCTCAGAAGATTGCCCGAACTGTTCTCGCCGTGCCTTGGCCAGCATCAGCTTCAGCCGCTCGATCTCCAGTCGGCCGACGGTCACCTCGCTCTTCGCCAGCGTCAGCTGCTCGCGCTGCGCAATGATCATCGCGTGTGCTGCGGCAAGGTCGGTGGGAAGCGGATCGGCGGGCGTCGTCACGAGGACGAATCAACCATATTCGTCGCAAAAAATCCCGCTCGATTTAACCGGAAGCCTGTGGACGCCAGGTTGCCTGCGGCATCCGCCAATCAATTCCGGAGAGGAGATAGGATAGCTGCGCAACGCTGATCGTCACAACGCCGTCCGCCATTGATGGCCACAAAAAGCGGCCTCGCTCCAGCCGCTTCGTGAACAGACACGCGCCTTGGCCATCATGCCAGATGATCTTGATCAGGTCGCCGCGGCGGCCTCTAAAAACATAGAGATCACCGGCATGCGGATCACGCTTCAAACTCTCCTGGACCAGACGCGCGAGGCTCGGGAAGCCGCGGCGCATATCGGTGTGGCCGGTCGCAAGCCACACCCGCACATTACCCGGTATGGCAATCATCGGCGCTCAAGTACCTCGAGGACCCGCGCCAGCGCTTCTGGATCGACGTGCGAATCCACTCGGATCCGTCGCCGGTTACCGAGGTCGATCTCGATCAATCCAATACGCGCGGCCACTACAGACCGCCCTCGGCTATCACCCGCAGGTAAGAGCTTCGGAGTTTCCTCCGCCTCCGTGGCGGCGATCTGCACCGGCGCAAAAGACGGTGCGACCTGCTCGGATGTCCGCGCTTGACGACGCCAGGTGAACACCAGGCTGGCCGCTACTCCGTTGCGACGTGCAACCGCTGTCACCTTTGCGCCCGGCGCCAACGTCTCCTCGACAATCCGTGCCTTGTCATCCTGCGACCAACGCCGCCGACGCTCCAGCCCGCCCAAAACCTCGACCCGCATCGCCTGATGACCTTAAAGCTAGCAGACCGTGTGAAAAGTCCCCGAGGCGGATTCCAATGACAGGGCCGTTGCGTTAGAATCGCGCATGGCACACATTTCTGGCTCGGATCGCTCGCAGCTGCTGCTTTTGCCCGAGGCGATCGACGATTACGTCGACGTCGAGAATCCGGTCCGCTTTATTGATGCCTTTGTCGATGGGCTTGATCTCAAGAGTTCAGGCTTCGCGCGGGTGGAGGCGAAGGTCATAGGGCGACCGGGTTACGATCCGGGGGACCTGCTAAAGCTTTATATTTACGGCTATCTCAATCATGTTCGTTCGAGCCGACGGCTGGAAGCCGAATGCCATCGGAACATGGAAGTAATTTGGTTGCTACGAACTCTCAAGCCGGATTTTAAGACCATAGCTGATTTCAGGAGCGACAACCGTGCGGCGTTCAAATCGGTTTTTCGCGAGTTCACGGTCTTATGCCGACGTCTCGATCTCTTCGGGCGAGAGCTCCTAGCGATTGATGGCACGCGCATCAAGGCCGTCAACAACAAGGATAGGAACTTTACGAAGGCATCACTGGATAAATTCATCGCCGCCGCCGACAAGAAGCTTGATGACTATCTAGCACGGCTCGACACGGGCGATGAGATCGAGCACGCGATGCCGGGGGCGCGCACTAGGAATCTTGCTGAGAAGATCGAGGCTCTCAAGAGAAAGCGCGCGGAATATGCAGCTTATTTGAAGATCCTGGAGAGGAGCGGCGATGATCAAGTATCGATGACCGATCCTGACAGCCGCGCCATGGCCGGGCATACCAAAGTGGGCGTCGGTTACAATGTTCAGATCGCGGTGGATGCAAAGAACAAGATGATCGTCGAACAGGCGGTATCAAACGATGTCCTGGACATGGGTCTTTTGCAACGAACCGCCGAGCCCGCGCGAGCTATACTTGATGTCGAAAAAATCAACATCGTTGCCGACAAAGGCTATTACAAGATAGAGGACATTGAGGCGTGCGAGCAGACAGCTCTGATACCCTACATGCCACGGCCGCAGCGAGGGGCGGCAGTGAAGAATGGCTTCTTTCGCAAGGACGAGTTCCGCTACGATAGTGTGAGCGACGCCTACGTCTGTCCGGTCGGGCAGTCGCTGAAACGGATACGTGAAAGCCGACTGCGCGAACTGAAGAAGATCGAATACGGAAATCCAAAGGCGTGCCGTGCGTGTCCCCTGCGCTCACGCTGTACGAAAGATATTCGCCACATCTCGCGTCTTGACAATGAAGGCGTACTCGACCGCATGGCGGAGCGTGTGTCGGAGAACCCAGAAATCCTTAACCGGCGCCGCGAAATCGTCGAACATCCTTTCGGCACGATCAAGCAGTGGATGAACCAGGGCGCCTTCCTTATGCGCGGGCTCGAAAACGTGCGCGCCGAGTTCAGCTTAACGGCGCTCGTCTACAATCTCCGAAGAGCGCTCAACATCCTTGGCACGAAAGCACTTCTGGCAGCCGTGCCTGCGTGAAATTCGGGCGACAGCACGAAAAATGCGACTTCATAGTCCTCCTGAACGGCTAAGGACAACGTTCGTCGGTCAGATCATCAAATATTTGCTGGAGCGAGCGCAAGCCAATACGGGTCGGAAATACCATGGACTTTTCACACGGTCTGCTAGACTTAAGGTCACACGCTTGGCGAATTACAGCGTGTCAGACAAGACGGCGCCCGCCGGATGCGTACGAAACACCGCGGTCGTTAGCCAGAGCACAAATCCAACTGACATTCCGCCAAACCTGCTCGAATGGTTACGAAACCAATCCGGGCGGTGAGGGACGGCCGTTTGCCCCGCCACTCACCCACATGGTTTTCCAAAGCGATACGCCCCTGTTCACTCGGATCCTTTACGAGTGCGCCGGACGCTTCCTTGGCGTTCTCCCAGATGGACGCAAGAATGGGCTTGTAAAGAACGAGAAGGGTAGCGGTAATTGTTCCTAAGTCTTCACCGGTAGGTACCGCCAAAGCCCAGCGCGTGATCGCCTTTCTTGCCCGACGGCTTAGGGGCGGCCACTATTGTATCAAAAAACGCAAGCTCCTCGGGGCAACCTCGGTAACGAGTGCTTGGCCAAGCTGGAGCTCCAATGTGGAATAGTCAGTACCAGAGTCGGCCGTACTGTGAAATCCAATCAGACAGAACCGAAATGATGAGGTGTCTGCACCATTTTCATTATGCACGGAAAAAGACGACCGGAAGTTGAAATTGCAAAACGCACCGGCCTTAACAGCGTCTTTCCATGCATGCGACGTCCTGCGCCCACGATCATAGTCAAGGTCGTGATCATCATGATCTTCGCTCATGCCGGTCGGGCTGTCGCGAACCCCTGCCGGGCCTCCGCCGTGCGTCCCTGGCTGAAGCCTTATGATACGTGCGGTCGTATCGCCTGTCCCTAGACGCTGCCGAGAATTGTGTTGGGCTTACAACCTGGGCGCAAGGAGCGGCGATGCCGAGCGAGCTTCAACGGACCGATAGGACAGCCAGCGATCCTGCCGCGCCTCCGTCGCGTGCAGGCGTGGCGCCGAGCGCGCTCCATCGTGGACAAACTGCCATCGGAGACCCGCAATCCGAACACCCGCCAGACCCTCAACGGTCAAAAATCGTTGCTCCGATGGACGGATTCTACGTCGTCGACGCTCGGAGCCAGCGCTTCCAAGTGAAGGATATCTCACTCACTTACGCACTGGAGATTGAGGTCACGGAACGCCCAATCACGCTCCATTGCTGCGTCGGAGAAAGCACAGCGCTGGAGATCGCGTCCGGACAAATCACGGTCTCCAGTGGGCAATCTACATTGGCATTCCTCAAATCGAAGGATGGCGCAATGGCTACGTCGTCTCCACGAATGCCTTGGACCATCGAGTGAAGATCGGCAATCTGCCGGAGCGGCGCCTCGGCTAGAGTCTGGGTAGCATCGTCAGCTAACGGTTCTAGGCTCCAGCGACTTTCCGAGCAAGAAATACCTCGGCGTCGGGAGTTTCAAGAGCTGCTCGAGCGGAGCGTTGCGCGGGCGGATCTGATTTGTACTAAAGTTGATGAGTGGTGAGCGGCGTACCGTCGACACCGAGCAATACAAAGAAGCCCATTTCCGGCAGCGTTACTCCTTCAATGGCGACATGACGTACCATTTTCCTGCGTCTAATGAACAGGTGCTAGCTCGTCCTGTCCCCTTCGACGGAAGCAACAATGATCCATGCGATCGGCGAAGGTGCTGATGATCGTCTGGCGATTTCGCAACAACCTTCTCGGCGTGGCAGTCGGCTGACACTCCCGCAATGCGATTGCCGGCTGATCGGACTGCCGGCGCCACGTCCGTGGCTCGCGATATCGCTGCTGAACGGTCACCGGGACAATGTATCCAAGAGATGGCCGAGTCAGATGAGAAGAGGTTGCGGTGCCAGCGCAAAGACGCTGAGCTGCAGAATCTGCCTCTCGATCCGCTGCTTCACTTGAGGTTTTCCTGCTGGAAGACTTGTCGCAAGAGTGGAAGCAGGCAGCCCTTCGCTTTTGTTGATTGCTGACCCTGCTCCGGTTTCCTTCGTCGCCGCAGCCCTCCGCGGCCCTACTCGCATCGGCCGGAGCCAGGACTAAGGGAGCAAAGTGACAGGCTATTTCGAATGCCAGTCGGAATTCACGATACTTTCTCCAGCTCGTATAGGTGAACGATACGCGGTTCATCTGGCAGAACGCGGCCGTCACCCCCAACAATCCATTTCACTCCGGCCCGATTCTCAAATATCCAGAGAACCTTGCCCCAACGCTCATCAAATTCGTCCCCGCGAAGGCGTGCCCAGTCACCAACGGCTGGTAAATTAGGTGGGACCGCCCCCCTGATCACCTTCGGCTCGGGAGAGAGACGCCGCGCGGCCTGAAATACCAGCCAGCCCCAGAACATCACCGATTAAGCCCCGAAAACCGGGGCACCCAAATGGAATTAGGACGGCGGCAATGACGGTACATGAATTATTTTCGTCCATCGCTCTGTCAGATAATCGCTGAAAGCAAGGCGACTAATCGCACTGATGGGCGGTGAGCCGCCAGTCCCATTTGAGATAGAAGCAATAAAGCGAGAACGACGTTACAAAGAACAAGTTTGCGAGCTCACTCATCTTGATGGAGCGACCGGAGAGGCGCGGGCCGATCAGAAATTGAAGCAATCCTTATGCGTGCACTGCTGGCACAAGTCATTCGGTCATCCCACGTGGTGACCTAGCTAGGGACTCCGGGCAGTAAACCTTCATAACCGGTATGAGCTCACACGTCTGCAGTGATCAGGTACCATCAGAGCAAGCCGCGGCCATCGCGATCGGCGCTTGCTGCAGGAGTGCAGGCGCGGGGACAATCTCTTGGTCTCGGCGCGCGTACGGGTCGCGTTTATCTCAGGCGGAAGAGGGCGGCGTACCGTGAAGGCTCAGAGTTGCGCTTGCCTTGTCTATGCTATTGTCCCGCAACCGGATCGCCGGATCAACCCTTGTAGAGGCTTAATCGCGACACACCAAGGCGTCGGCGCCGAATTGGCACCGAGGTTGGTGGTCAGCAAGCTTCGGGACCCATCTAACAGCGTGGAGCGGTGAGGCCTTCAATTGAGCCTATAAGAGGCCTGAACGAATGTGCCCCAGCGATCCATGCTGTACTTCGCAAACGACGGCCGACCGGCGCAGCCGCGGTTGTCGCACCCAGTGTCTTTGCCCTGCGCTTCGGTCCACATGGCCCAATAGCGGCCACCGACGCCGACGCTGATGTGCTCGGTGATGAAGTAGGACAACACGCCTTCCAGCTGGACGCCGCCGCCACCGTTGCCGCGTTGTTCGGCAAACGTGGTCGTATCACGCAAGAGATGATAGTCACGTCCCTTGAAATCGGTCCAGGGCAGGTAAGCGATATCAGCGCTCAAGCGCCAACGCTCGGTCAGCATGGTTTCGGCGCTCAGGCCGATTCGAGGCGCATTCCATTGAGTATCCTCGCTGCCTACGACCCTGTCACCCGACACAAGACATGGACGGAAGGGGTAGGGGTTGGCGATATCCACGCATCCGATCGAGTCCGAGCTCTGGCCGTAATAAGTCCAGCCTAGAAATCCGCCGATCTTGTAGTCGGTGCCGCGCAAGAAATCGTAACCGACGTCGGCCGTGTAGTACGTGAACCTTCCATTTTCTTGTCCTGATATGGTGTTGAGGTACTGGTCGCCAACCCAATCTTCATCGTTCTCGTTTCCTTTGTTGAAGCGCCCGACGCCAAGTGTGCTCTTCAGAAACGCTCCCCAAGGGCTGTCAAGACGGCCGAATAACTCCCCCGAAAGTCCGTCCAGGCCGCGATAAGTGAGCCTCGAAAAGAGCATGCTAGGATCTTGAGGCCCGCCATACTTCACTGCACTATGGTCCCATTGGAATCGTCCCCGGCTGAGCCAGAGCCGCGAGCCGCCCTCGAACGACCAACCGTCCGCATAGCGAACGGGCGACACGCCGGCATGGGCCTTCCCGTACAGCGACGTGCCGGACCATTGCGCGGCTTGCGGGTCGGCGTCAAAGTGGTAATTCAGGCCAAGCTTTCCGATGTGATGGTTGCTGGACAGGTTGGTCGTGTTCGCCGGCAGAATTGCGAACGGTGGATACTGCACAGTCGAAGCGGTCGCGACACTCGGCCCGCCAAAATGCAGATAGTCATACTCGACGTTGATCGACCATGCAGGCGTAAGCGCTTGCTCGACGCCCAGCCCGATGATGCTACCGACCCGACCATGATCAAAATGGGTTTTCTCCTGCGGGTAGGAGCCGTATTCGTTGTTGTTGATGACGTCGCCCCGATTGTTTTGCCAGGCTACGCCTCCCTTGAGATAGGCCAGTGTGTGGCCGAGTGCGCCAAACGCGTAACCAATGCGACCCGTCCCGGTGGCAAATAGGTTGGGACCTGCCTTGCAGTTTGCGCTGACAACGAAGCCGGAGGCGGCGAGGCAGGTGTTTGTGCCCTCGGAGACAACACCGCTGGCGTCGAGTTCGAGACCAAACACCCAGTTGTCGTTCTGCCAATTGTAGCCGATTTGGCCACCCGCGACGAACACCGGGGTATCGACGATGCCGCCATAGATCGATGGACCATAGGGATTGCTGAAGGAGGTTTGGCCGTACCCACCGCCGACGTGTCCGCCAATATAGCCGCCTGACCAGTTCCACACCGCCAGTGGCAGTTTTACTTCTCGCTCAAGGTACGCCTTGGCTGCACCGTTTGCGAAGAGCGCAATTGTCGCGGCACTCCAAAAAAGAACTCTAGATCGGATCAAAGATTGCCTTGCCTTCCCGGTCCACAACGTGGCTCCTTAAATTATCGCCGCACGGCAGATCGTCCGGGGCGGACGCAGACAGTGCGGCAACCCGCGCCGGGTCCGTCCCGAGGATCGCCGCACCGCGATTGGTGATGGTGTCCTGAACGAAGCAAACCGCATGCCGAACTGAATTCGTATATTTTGCAGGAAGTTCCTAAGCGTGTGTCGTGTCAACCTCCTGACAGTAGTCTCAAGACTGACAAAAGAATCCTTCGACAATCTCTCAACGCGCATGAATGTGCGGAGCACGCCCCGATGGGCCGCATTCATGGTTTCTTGGAGTGGCGCGCGTCGACTTTCTCAGCTTGGATGAAGCGGGCGATTTCAACGTAGAATGTTCTTGTCGCCGCGCGAGCCGATTGCCATACAAGCTCAGCGCCTGCAAATCTTTCGAAGGGCGGGATGAAACTGGCCAAGCCCATTGGTATGCAAAGTGTTGCGCAAATGGACCAGGCTGGAATCCTGCTCATCAAGGCGCCGCGCGCGCGAAAGCTGCGTCTACGGTGTGATTTGTGCAGTCTAACCGCTCAGTTGTGGAAGTGGACTTCCTCGAAGGATGTGGCGAGTTTCCGAGCTGACACCTTGGTTGCAGCGCTGCTTTCGCCGGCGACAGCTGAGACGTTGCTCTCTTGCCGCGGAGCTTGATGACTGCGAAGCTCCTGGTTAGATCACTGTCCTTCAATTTGGAGAAGCGTGCCGTGGCAATGGGTATTGTGAAGTGGTTCAATCCGACGAAGGGGTATGGCTTCATCAGGCCGGAAGATGGAGGGCCGGATGTCTTCGTGCATATCAGTGCAGTCGAGAAGGCAGGCTATTCGGGGTTGGAAGAGGGGGCTCGGGTCAGTTACGAGCTGAAGGCCAATCGCTCGGGCAAAATGTCTGCCGAAGATCTCCGGGTCGGATAATCAGATCTGTGCGGTGATTTCTCTCGACTCGTCAGATCGCCGTCCGCTCCAGCCGCGGAGGACAGCTACGTGCTACTGATGGACCGGCTCTTGTGGCCTGTGCGTCGTCATGTTCAGCGAGCGCGTGCAAGCGCAATCCTCTCGAATATTCCACGCCTGGCAATCAGTCGAGGAACCGAATGGTTGGCGCGCGGTTTGTGCGTTTCGCAAGGAGCTTGTCCAGCCCGGCAAAAGCTTGCAGCTATCATGAACGATTCCGGAGATCGCCATGTACACCGCCCTGAGCCTGATCGCGATCTGGCTGCTGATTAACGCGTTGTTCGTTATCGTGATGACACCCGTCGATCGATAGACCGGTAGCGCTGGGCGGGAAGCAGAGCGTACACGCTCCATGTTCGGAGGTAAGCGTTGGGCAGCCGGCGGGTAGATCGCGATGTCCCGTTGATGGTCCTCACGATCGAAGCTGCCGCTCTGTTTGAAGATGCGAGGCTATCCGCCTGGCACTTCGTTGATGTCAGCTTCTGAACCAATGTCGGCAATCTGACGTCGCCATGCGGCCGGGAGCGGCTGAAACGCACGACTTTTCGACCGGCACGCGGCTTGCAGTGTTCGAGCTGCCAGCTGGCACAAGCCGCCCAATGCGCGCTGACGAGATCGCATGCGTGTTGTTGGCTGCTTCCGCTTAACGCGAGACCTGCAAGCGTGGCCGTTCGATCTCATCCGGGACAAGCTCATGAACACGTCACTTCTCTGCGCCGCGTTGCTCTCGATTGCCTGTTTCACCTCCGCGGCGCTGTCGCAAGAGCGGACGGCTGCGGGGCCGGCTGACGACCCATTCCTTTGGCTCGAGGAGATCGAAGCGCCGCGCGCATTGGCTTGGGCACGGGCCGAGAACGACAAGACGCTCGGCGTGCTCCAGTCAGATCGCCGCTATCGGCGCTTTTACGAAAAGGCGCTCACCATCCTGCAGGCCAAGGACCGGATTCCGTACGTTTCGTTGGGGCGGCGCGGTCTGGAAAATTTCTGGCAAGACGACACGCACGTGCGCGGCATCTGGCGGCGCACCACACTTGAGAGCTATCGCAGCCAAGACCCACGATGGGAGACCATCCTCGATGTGGACGAACTGGCTGTCGCCGAGAACAAGAATTGGGTCTTTAAAGGTGGCGACTGTCTTCCGCCGGAAGAACGCCTCTGCCTGCTAACGCTTTCCGATGGGGGTAAGGACGCCGCGTTCATCCGTGAGTTCGACCGAGACGCCAAGGCCTTCGTTGAGGCCGGCTTTGATCTTCCCGAGGGCAAGCAGAGTGTCGGATGGCTTGATGGTGACACAGTCCTTGTTGCACGAGACTGGGGCGATGGGACCCTGACACCGGCCGGCTACCCTTTCGTGGTGAAGGAGCTCAAACGCGCTCAGCCGCTCGCCGAGGCGCGCGAGATCTTTCGGGGCCAACCGACCGATGTTCAGACGATGCCCTTCGTGCTTCGTGACAATGAAGGCCATATCCATGCGGCCGGCGCCATGCGCGTGATTAGCTCCTTCGAGTACGAGTATGTGCTCTTCGGCGCCAATGGGCCTATCACGCTCAATCTGCCCAGGAAGGCGGCTATCCTTGGGGTCGCGAGTGGCCGCCTACTTGTGACGCTTGACGAAGAATGGACGCCGCCCGGCGACACCAGCTTCGCGACCGGCTCGGTGATCTCGTATGACCTAGCCGAATGGAAGCAGGATCCGCTGCGCGCCAAACCGTCGCTTGTCTTCCAGCCTGGGCCCCGGCAGGCACTGAGTGGGTTCAGTAGCACGAAGAACTTGTTGATCCTGACGATCCTTGACAATGTTCAGAGCAAGGCGTTCGTCTACAAGTATGATCAGGGGGCTTGGTCGGCCACGCCGATCCCGCTCCCGGACAATGCGGATGTCAGCGTGTCAGCCGCTTCCGAGCACGCGGACCAGGTGATGTTCACGGTCTCCAACTATCTCACGCCAACATCGCTTTGGTACTTCGATGCCGCGAGCAAACAACTCGAGGCATTAAAGACGGCACCTGCGACCTTCGATGGATCCCGGCATGTCGTGGAGCAGCTCGAAGCGACCTCGCGCGATGGCACGCGGATTCCCTACTTTCTGGTGCGGCCCAAGAACGCAAGATTTGACGGCGCGATCCCAACGCTTCTCTATGGTTATGGCGGGTTCCAGGTTCCGCTCCTTCCATTCTATGCGGGATCAGTGGGGCGGCTCTGGCTCGAACAGGGCAATGCCTATGTCGTTGCGAATCTGCGCGGGGGCGGCGAGTTTGGTCCACCATGGCACCAGGCTGCCCAGGCGGCAACGAAGCAGAGGACATGGGATGACTTCATTGCCGTTGCCGAGGACCTGATCCGCCGGAACGTCACCAGTCCACGACGATTAGGCGTGATCGGCGGCAGCCAGGGGGGACTGCTTGTTGGCGCCGCAATAACCCAACGGCCCGAGCTCTTCAACGCGGCGATCATCCAGGTTCCGCTGTTTGACATGCTTCGATTTACCAAACTGGGCGCGGGCGCCTCCTGGATCGCCGAGTATGGTGACCCAGCCATTCCCGAGCAGCACACGTGGATCGAAGCCTACTCGCCCTACCAGAGGCTGGTGCCGGGCAAGACTTACCCCGCCCCTTTAATTCTCACCTCCACCAAGGATGATCGCGTGCATCCAGCGCACGGCCGCAAGGCCGCCGCGAGGCTCGCTGCGCTGGGCCAGCCTTACTTCTACTACGAGAACATCGATGGGGGACATAGCGCCGCGGCCAATCTGATCGAATATGCGCGTCAGCTAGCCCTCGAATACACCTATGCATCCAGTCGGCTTTGTCTTGAGTAAGTTCGGCGGACCGGGTGACCAAAGCCGATAAAGTCAGACCATTGGTTGTCTCGGCATCACCACGTTGGCAGCGGAGATCATCGAGCCGGCCGCAAGGCGATACCACCAACGACACGATCGGCAGGCAAGATGGTACGCCGGACTTGGCCCTTGAGAATTCGCGCCGCGCCCGAGAGGTGTTCGAACACGGCGCCGCCAATTGCGGCTCTCCATCCAGTCTGGCTAACCGCCCCGCATCCCGGTCGATGGCCGAAATTTCGCAGAGCCTGATTGGCCCAAGACTTGCTATTCCAACCTCAAACTCCGTGCCATTCTTAAGAGATCACGCAGCAATCTCATGCTGCACCTAGCGGGAGTTCTCAATTCGAAGCGAGCCTCCCAGGCCAAGACTCCAAAGCGCATATGTGGCATCCAAAGGGCGCCCGGCGGTTCGTCGTG
The DNA here is from genome assembly GCF_049075665.1 of Bradyrhizobium sp. B120. Classification (NCBI taxonomy): domain Bacteria; kingdom Pseudomonadati; phylum Pseudomonadota; class Alphaproteobacteria; order Hyphomicrobiales; family Nitrobacteraceae; genus Bradyrhizobium; species Bradyrhizobium sp. B120. The sequence goes on from NZ_CP185242.1 coordinate 2,427,759, forward strand.
CTCATGGGGTTCGTCGTGCTCATGGGCACGCTCAAATTGATGTTCCTGGGCGGAATGGGGCTCATGAACTACTTCGTATAGAGCGCCTGGAACTGATCGTTCTGCATCATCGTAACCAGAGTCCTGTCGACCAGCGCTTTGAACTCCGGATCGTCCTTGCGAAAAATTAGGCCATACGGTTCGGTCAATAGGTTCCAGCTTATTGCCTTATTCGGAAGTGATCCATTTTTGCAAGCCGGCGATCGTGCGAAATCCGTCGGCGGCGTAGCAGCGCATGGATGGCTGAGAGGCTTTCATCATCTCCGCCAGCGCATGTCCCGGGCCGAGGTCCAGCACCTCGGTAACACCCAGCTCTACGAGGGCCTCCAGCGTTGCCGCCCAGTCGATGGGATGCGCGACCTGGTTTGCCAGTTTCGCCGTGGCGCCGGCGACCGAGAAGATGCGTTCGCCGCCGCCGCCGGCAAGCAGGACGCGCTGGCCTGCGACGGCCGCGTGCCCGCTGGCGTCGAGCGCCTGTTGCAGAGGTTTGCAGGCCTGCGCGAGCCTCCTCGTGTGCGACGCGATTTTCACGGCGAGAAGGCCCGTGCGCGCTCCTTCCCTGGTGGCCTCGTCGCAGAGCGCGATGACATCCCGCTCCGCGCCTCCGATGACGACAAGAAGGTCAGGATTCCGGATCGCGATCTCGCAGCGATATTTCGCAAGCAGAGGTGCGAGCGTAGCCCGGTCGAGCCCGCGAACGTAACCCAGGCGGCAATCGGTCCCTGCCGCATCTTGCATCAATCGCGCGCGAATATCCGTGAGCCGCAAGGCTTCGCCGGCGGTCCAGATTCCCGCGATGCTCCAGGCCGCCATTTCGCCGACGCTGTACCCGGTGACGGCGGTCTCCGCGGTCAGCAGGTCGGCGATGCAGGCGTGGATCGCGAGCGCGGATGTGACCGTCAGGATCTGACTGGAATGATTGGCGGATAGTTCATCCGCGGCTCGCGTCCTGACGAACTCCCGTGGATCCGCGCCGAGAAAAGCGGTCGCCGCGGCGAAGATCGGCTCGGCAGGGGGCTGGTCCGCGACAAGACCGAACATCTTGTCCGAGAGCGTGCCTTGTCCGCCGCAGAGCAATGCTAGCATCGGGGTTCGATCCGATCGACGAACAGCGCCATCGCGAGCAGGTCGGCCGAGCCGCCGGGACTGAGATGACGGGACACGAATGCCTGGTGCATGTCGGTGGCGCGCGTGCGCCATCCCGGAGATCCGACGCCTCCGACGGCAAGGAAGGCGGAGGCGCTGGCTTGCGCGAAGCGCAGTCCCTTGGGGCCGCCCCGATGCAGCAGGTTGGTGTCGGTGACCTCAGCGATCAGCCTCATGCATGTCTGGACGCGGACGGCTTCCTCGTCACGCGGCGCAAGCTTGCGCGCCGCATGCAACGCGGGCAGGGCGATGTCGTAGACGGACGGAAAGCCATTGGCGGCTTCCGCCCTGGCGCCGCCGGCGCCGTAGCGCCGCGCGGCCAGAGCGCCATGGCTGCGCAGCGATACGGGGCCTGACAGGATGTCGTCGCCCCAACGCTCCGAAACCAGCCGGCCGAGTGACTTGCGGACGCCGACGGCATCCCGGTATCCGATCGCGGCGCAGAGCAGACCCAGCCCGAAGATCGCGCCCCGGTGCGTATTCACTCCATGCGTTGCGGTCAGCATCGCGCGCTCCGCGGCAACGCCGATGGCGCGCAGCCGGTTCATGCCCGCGCCCTCGGCGCCCGCGGCGGCGAGCTCGCTGAAGAACGGCATCAAGGTTTCGGCGCTCAGGCACAACAGGGCGGCATCCATGTCGCCATGCGCGCCGTTGTCGACATGACTGACGAGCCCCGGCTTCGGATAGGTCCCGACTTCGAGCTTCAGGCAGAGCGAAGCGAGATCGCCGAGCTGCTTCACAGAAAGCGCACGTCCCGGCAGTGATTGCCATCTGAGCGCAAGGGTCATGACACATGACCCGCCAGGAAGGCCGCGCGCGTCGTCGTGGTGACGCCTGCCGGGCCCTTCACAAGGACTTCGTCCGCGTCAGTGCCGGTCAGCTCGCGCCATTGAACGCCTCCGGTTGGACCTGTGATCTCACCATCCAGCCCCATCGGCGCCTGCTTTGCGATCCGCGCGATGTCGGACAGCAGGGCGCCCGGCTGCTTCGCGGCGGACAGCGGCCAGAGCAGATCGAGGTCTGAGCTGTCCGAAAGATAGGGAAGGCCGGTGAGATGCTGCCAGGCGAGGCTGCCATAGGTGCGCGTTTCCGGCAGAAGCTGGAGGAGCTTCTCGATTGTCTCGCGCCAGGCCTCGGGCGCTGCTGTTGCGGTATCAGCCAACAACGGCGGCGGCGCGGATGCGACGATGACGGCCGTGGCGAGCGAGACCGCAATGCGTCGTTTGCCATGGCTCGGCGGCAGCGGTAGACCGAGCGGAACGAGGCCTACGGTATCGCTGCAGGCCGGCCGGCGGACGATGAGAGGGCGTCCCGCATGCGCCCAGCCCACCACGATCGGCTCGCTGGCGAGTTCGGGATAACGGTTCATCACCGCACTCCATCCGGCCGCCGAGGCCTTCACCATGCTGTGGCGCGCGAGAGGTTCAAGCATGTCGCGCCCCCTGGTGTCGGGCGGCGGCGCGCGCAACACGCTCGGCAAGCTCGGCGGCTTTCCGCCGCCCACCGCGCTCGGCGCCGAGCCGGCCGCGATCGTCCTGTCCTTGCGGCCGCTGCAGCACGGCCGCAAGCTGCGGCGCCAACGGGGCATCCGCATCCCAGACGGCGTGGACGCCGCCTGTCAGCACCATGTTGTCGAGCCCGGGCGCGAACACCGGCGTGGCCTCTGCCTTCGCTTTCAAAACGTCGATCGGAAGCTTGGTGACCCGCGCCATCGACGGCAGGTCCATCACCGCGGGATGCGCGCCGGGCAGCGCCACCAGCGTGCCGGTGGCAAGCGCGGTGGCGATAAACGCGCCGGCGGCGCTGCCGCCATAGAGCAGTCCGACGGTGCGATGTCCCTCGGCTTCGGCCAGCAGCAGGGCCTTGGCGAGATGCGACAGATATTCGCTGAGTCCCAGCAGTTCGTCGCGCTTGCTCATCCGCTGGCTGGCGGAATCCACCGGGAACAGGATCGGTGTCCGATCCCCGGACTTGACGATCTCGATCACGCGCCCCGCGAGCACGATGGCTTCGTCCACGCCGAGCGGCTGGCCCTGGGTGACGCCGAGCACGTGGATCGGATTGCCGTCAGGCAGGACCGCTTGTCCCGAGATCATCGTGCCGTTGGTTTCGATCTTGCGGCCGTTCGGGAACAGGCCGGTCAGGATGTCATCGAGCGTCATCGGCGTTCTCCCTGTTGGCTGCGGCACGAAGAAAAGCGCCGGTCGGAAGTGCGGGAACATCGGTCGGATTGTCTATGCCAAGCGCCTGCCAGATCTCGACGGCGTCCTCGGCCTCGCCAAAACGCTGCAGCCGCAGTTCGAGGCGCTTTTGTTCGGCTTCGAGAGTCTTGGCGTTGCAGCCTCGCTTGATCCCAAGCGCATCGATCGCCGCCCCGCGGAACGCCAGCGCCTTGTCGTCGACGAACGCATCGACGCCGTCGATCAGGTAGCGGTGCTTGCCGCCCATGGTGCGCCAGACGAGGGCGCGATCGCGCGAGTCGAATTCCTCGATGCCCTTGTTGGTCTCGATCACCTCGGGGCCGCTGACGCTGAGCCGCCCCTGTTCGGAGATGATCAGGCGCGAGCAGGTGCCGGCGATCAGGCTGCCGCCGCCATAGCAGCCGGCGCGTCCGCCGATCAGGCCGACGACGTTGACGCCGGCGCGTCGCGCCTCGAACACCGCGCGCATGATCTCGGCGATCGCGAGCTCGCCCGCGTTGGCCTCCTGAAGGCGCACGCCGCCCGTGTCGAACAGGATCAGCACGTCCTGTTGAAGTGTGCACGCTGCGCGCAACAGCCCGGTGAGTTTTGCGCCGTGGACTTCGCCGAAGGCACCGCCCATGAAGCGTCCCTCTTGCGCGGCGACGAGGACAGGCGCGCCGTCCAGCCGGCCGCGGCCGATCACGATGCCGTCGTCGAACTGCTCCGGCAGGTTGAAGATCGAAAGATGCGGGCTGATCTCGCGCAGCTCCGGGCCGATGAATTCGGCAAAGCTGCTGGCATCGACCAGCGCGTCGATGCGCTGCCGGGCGCTCGCCTCGTACCAGCTCAGCGAGACATCATTGGCTGTGACGGCTGTCATCGTTCCGGCTCCTCGATCTTGCGGATGCCCTGGGCAAGGCGCAGCGCGACCGTGTCGGGCCGGGCGCCGCCGTCATTGATGGAGATACGCAAGCCACCGGCAGAGCGGCGGGCGGCCAAGTCGCGCACCACGGCGTCCCACACCGCGCCGAAGCCGTGAGCGGCGGTTGCGATGTCGATCGTGCAGGTGTCGGCCGGCAAAGCGCGTTCCAGCAGCACCTCGAGATTGCCGGAGGCGACGACGCCGACGATCGCCTGCATGCGGGTGCCGCCGGCGGATCTGGTTGCAGTCAGTCTGAAGCTGAGCTTTTCCATGCAAAACTCCTCACCAATTGCGGAAGCGGCTGGGCGGACGGTAGAGACCGCCGGAAGCCAGCATGAGGTCCTTGATCGAGCGGGCTGCCAATAGGCGCCGGTCGGCATCGAGCGGATCGATGCCGAGATCCTCGGGGCGGCGGATCACGCCACGCTGCCTGAGCTGCTCGACCAGCTTCGCATCGCGCGCGCGGCCGATGTCGGTGTAGCCGGCAACGCCGCGGATCGCCTGCTCGCGCTCGTCCTTGCTGCGGCACATCAGGAGGTTGGCGATGCCTTCCTCGGTGACGATGTGGGTGACGTCGTCGGAGTAGACCATCACCGGCACCAGATCGAGGTTGAGCTTGCGCGCCAGCTCGAGCGCATCCAGTTGCTCGACGAAGAGCGGGACATTGCTGTCACCGAAGGTCTCGCCGATCTGCACCACGAGCTTGCGGCCGCGGCGCAGCGCCGCGGTGGAATCGGGGTCGGCTTCGGCACCCGCCTTGAGCCAGGGTTCGCTCGGGTGACGGCGGCCGCGCGGGTCGGAGCCCATGTTGGGCGCGCCGCCGAAGCCGGCGATACGACTGGTCGTCACCGTCGAGCTGTGGCCCTCGAGGTCGATCTGGAGCGTCGAGCCGATGAACATGTCGCAGGCATAGAGGCCCGCCGCCTGGCAGAAGGCTCGGTTGGATCGCAGCGACCCGTCGGGCCCCGTGAAGAAGATGTCGGAGCGCGCGGCGACATAGTCCTCCATGCCAACTTCCGATCCGAAGCAGTGGATCTGCTCGACCCAGCCGGCTTCGATCGCCGGAATCATAGTCGGATGCGGATTGAGCGCGAAATGGGTGCAGACCTTGCCCTTGAGGCCGAGCTTCTCGCCATAGGTCGGCAACAGCAGCTCGATTGCGGCGGTATTGAAGCCGATGCCGTGGTTGAGCCGGCGCACGCCGTAGGGCGCGTAGATGCCCTTGATGGCGAGCATTGCCGTCAGGATCTGGGTCTCGGTGATGGCGGCCGGGTCGCGGGTGAAGAGCGGCTCGACATAGAAGGGACGTCCGGCCTCGACGACGAAATGTACGAGGTCGCCGGGAATGTCGACCCGCGGCACCTTGTCGACGATCTCGGTGACCTGTGCCACGACGAGGCCGTTCTTGTAGCTCGTCGCCTCGACGACCGTCGGTGTGTCTTCGGTATTCGGGCCCGTATAGAGGTTGCCGTCTTTGTCGGCGCTCACCGCGGCGATCAGCGCGACGTTCGGCGTGAGATCGATGAAGTAGCGGGCGAACAGCTCGAGATAGGTATGGACGGCGCCGAGCTCGATCTTGCGGCCGAACAGCATCTTCGCGATGCGCGCCGCTTGCGGGCCCGAATAGGAAAAGTCGAGCCGCCGCGCGATGCCCTTGTCGAAGACATCGAGATGCGCGGGCAGCACCACGCCGGACTGCACCATATGAAGGTCATGAACCTGCGCAGGGTCGAGGTTCGCGAGCGCGGAAGCGAGAATGTCGGCCTGCTTCTGATTATCACCCTCCAGGCACACCCGGTCGCCTGACCGGATCACTGCCCTCAGAAACTCTGGCAGGTCTGGGATCGGGACGACCTTTCCCTTTGCGTATCGCTGGCCGGCCGCGAGGCGCTCACCCAAGGCGGCCTTTTGCATACCCCAATCGCTCATTTCGGCTCCTTGGCATGCGAAGTTGGCTTCGATCAGGTCAAATGTATGCGCATTGCTTTTAAATGTCAATTAGTGTATACGCTACTCCATAAGCGATGAATATTCGCATACACAGGAGGGAATTTACGATGCGACTGCATGCAAATAGTCCAAGGGGCGGCGCCTTACTGGCCAAGGAGAGGCGCCCGTGACCATTTCCGGCGTAGCGCTACTCGCGATCTGCACGCTGTTGGGCGGCTATCTGGGGGACTTACTCGGCGTCGCCCTGGGCGTGAAGGCCAATGTCGGCGGCGTCGGCATTGCGATGATCTTCCTCATCGCGGCCCGGCTTTGGCTCGGGCGGCACAGCCGGCTCAGCCACGGACTCAAGACCGGCGTCGAGTTCTGGGGCAGCTTCTACATTCCGATCGTGGTTGCGATGGCTGCGCAGCAGAACGTCGTCGCGGCTGCAAAGGGTGGTCCGATCGTTCTCGTTGCGGGGATCGGCGCGGTCGCGGTGTGTTTCGCGATGGTGGCCCTGATCGGCCGGCTGAGCGGTCGTGTCGAGACGATGGACGAGATCGAGGCGCGTGAGGCCGAGAAACTCGCCGCGCCGGTGCCTCACTTCAAGTCCGGGAGGATCGGATGAACATGATATCTCACGTTCTCACCGCCAATTCGCTGCTCACCGCGTTCGCGGCCGTCGGAATTCTGATGTGGATTTCCGGAGCGATCTCGAAATACCTCACCTTCGGACGCATTCACGGATCGGCGATCGCGATCATGTTGGGTCTCGCGCTGGCCTTTCTCGGGGGCCTCGCCACCGGCGGTGAAAAGGGCGTCGCCGATCTGCCCGCGTTGGCCGGCATCGGCCTGATGGGCGGCGCGATGTTACGGGATTTCGCGATAGTCGCGACCGCATTTGAGGTCGATGTCGTCCATGCGCGCAAGGCCGGGTTGATCGGCGCGGTCGCTCTCGGATTGGGAACAGTGGTGCCGTTTGTTCTCGGCGTTCTCGTTGCTGCGGCGTTTGGCTATACCGACGCCGAATCGCTGACGACGATCGGTGCTGGCGCGGTTACCTATATCGTGGGGCCGGTCACGGGAGCTGCGATCGGCGCATCCTCACCGGTTATTGCGCTTTCGATTGCGACCGGTGTATTCAAGGCAGTTATCGTCATGATCGGTACGCCCTTCGTCGCGAAGATGATTGGCCTCAACAATCCACGTAGCGCCATGGTGTTCGGCGGCTTGATGGGGACGGTCAGCGGGGTCTCGGGTGGGCTTGCTGCGACGGATCGGCGTCTGGTCCCGTATGGCGCGTTGACTGCGACATTTCATACCGGCTTGGGGTGTCTGGTTGCTCCCTCTGTCCTGTATTTCGCAGTGCGCGCGATCACGGGGTAACTGAAAATGGTGAGTTTCTTGAAAGTCGTAGGCGAAGCCGAAGATGATGGCGGTCTGCTTTCCGACCGCATCCGAAACGCGCTCACTGACGAGATCGCATCCGGCACGCTCAACGCCGGGGCGGCATTGGAAGAGCAGCAGCTTGCTGATCGCTTTGGGGCTTCCCGCACGCCGGTGCGGGAGGCGCTTCGCCAACTCGTTGTCAGCGGTCTGGTGGAAGTGCGGGGCCGTCGAGGCCTCGTCGTGGCCCGGATGACGCCAGAGCGCATCATGGACATGTTCGAGACCAGCGCCGAGGTCGAGGCCATGTGCGTGAGGCTCGCAACCTACCGCATGACGCCACTCGAACGCAGCCATCTGATGGAGCTTCACGAAGCTTCGTTCAAGATGGTCGAGGCGAACGATGTCGATGCCTATGACGCATTCAACCGGGAATTTCATGAATGCATCTACCGGGCTACGCACAACTCGTTTCTGGCCGAGCAGGCCCAGGACGTTCGTTCACGGCTCAGCGCCTTCCGCCGCACGCAATTGCGGCATGGCGATCGCATTCGTCGTTCGCGGGAGGAGCATGAGAGCATCATGCAGGCGATCGCGGAAGGGGACGGCGAGAGCGCGGCACGCCGAATGCGGGCGCACATGCTAAACGCCGCATCGGCACTCAGGCGCTACATCGATGATCGCCTCGGCTGAATTCTTCTGATCGCGCGGTCAGGTTGATGGCCTGACAGCGATCCGACAAGCAATGGCAGCGGAGCCATTCGACGTGGTTCCACGCCTTTCAATCGAGAACATGATTTCCCGTTTTGCCAAGGCTAGATGAATAGCGGCAATCAGGAGACGCCCATGTCCGAGACAATCTACGACGTGTCGTCTGAGTGGTCGAAGCGCCTGGGTCGACGATGCCAAGTACCGCGCTGTGGTCTGCGGGCTCGATTCAAGGAGGGGCGGCGACCGCGGTGGATATCTTCCGAGGCTCCGGGCTTTGCTTGCTGACCGGATCGATGACGGATTGTGTCGGCCTATTTTGGCGGATCGCAAATCAGATGCAGCCGCCGACCACTGACACTGCCCCGGCGATCATCAGCCAATGCGGCAATTGCAATGAAAGCAACAAGTCCCTTGCCATGGCTCGCTCCAGGACATCCTACTCAAATGCCACGCCCTCTGGGTCGTTGTCCGCGAACCATTTCTCAGTGGCCTTGATTGTCGCGAAGACCCTGATGTAGTCCTCGTCGCCGACTTTGTTGGCCGCGTCCGTGTAGATCCAGACAGTTTTCATCGCATCAACTCAAACAGTTCTTTGACCTCGCTCAACCGCAGCTCGGTGCCGGCCGGCATGCTCCAGCAACATATGCCTGGTGCCGACCGCGATTCGGTCGCGTCGGACGTCGTCCGTTCAGAATGATAGGCCTTCATGTCCGCTGCGAACTGGCGAGCGGCCTCGGGCGGGATTTCGATCGGCCTTCGGTGATCGGCATGGCCTAAAGCCTGCCGCACAACAACGCCGCTAAGCTCAAAATACTCGCTGGCGGCGCAGGTCTAGCTCCGGGATGGATGTACGAAATCCCGACATGCGACGAGCCAGCACAAAGCATGCAAAGGTTCAAATCGCAAAACGGATTACTACGTCGGGAGTACGGGCGTCTTTATGCGAACAGATGATCTGTCGCGGGCGTTTCCCCGCGACTCATAAATTTCAGCATCTCGATCGCGAAACGCTCTTCGGATAGGCGCCGTTCGATGAAGTGGGTCTCGACGTCGCTAAGTTTGGTACGCAGCAAGCCTTGGTAACGCTCGATGTTTTGCTCGTGCACGCGCAGCATCGCAATCTTTCGCTCTACCATTTACGCCCCCTATGTTATCGGAGGTGCTTTCGCGCCGACCGTCACCGATTACATGCAAGAATCTACGCCACGATGACGGTCACTTCGCCGCGACCGTCAGATTCGGAGTATGTTTTTCGCCAAATGAGGCGGCCCCAGCAACCTTGTGTGTGGGGGACCTGTAAGGTCGGTCACCGGGGCCACCTGGCCAGTCCCGCGTCAATCGAGATTGGTCGACCTAATCGCACACCCGAACCGCAGCTAAGGCAAGCGTGAACTGAACAACATCGGGAAAAAATAGCAATTTAGTTGGATGCGATTCACTTGTGCTCGTTGATGGCGCGTGCCTCAGCGGGGCGATACCCAATGGCCGTTTTTCTGTTGCGGGACAAAAGTGCACAGAGCGCCAAAAATAGTTCCGGCTGTGACCGGAAGAACAGATGGCTATTGAAATTTATGTGCTTAGAATAGGCTTTTCAGTTCGTCCTACCGAGCCGAAGAACACCGGCCAAAGCCTACGGCTACGCGAACAGGTCGTTCCCGGCCTGCAGGATTTTCAGGTAGGGCCCGCTCTCGTGGATCTCAGTCCTGATCTAGGGCGTACTTGAGGCCGGCGCCATATTCGGCCGGCGTACCCTTGTCCCGATATAGAAAAGGCCGCTCAGTTTCTTGATGTAGATACGGCGATCCTGGACCGGCTCGAACGCTCGAGCGTGCTCCATGAGCCTGCGCGCGGATTCTCGGAACCGGCATAAGGACGATCTGCAGTGAGTTTCATCGGCGGGGAATTACGACCTCCATCCCACTGAATGGCACCCCGTGACCGATCCCTGTCATGGCAATTCGGAACGATGTTCCCCGCGCCTGCGGCGCCATAAACCGTGCACACCAAGCGCCAGCCGATGCGCGACCACGGTTGATCTCGGGGTAGGGCGTCCAGCCCGAAACCGACCGATGGCAACGGCCGTGGCATTGGATATTGCGGTAACGTGGCGGTCCGCGAGCCAATCGGCCGGACTGCCCGGCGGGCAGCGGCCAGACCATTTCGCGGATCGACGCTGGTGGTTAGCCAGATGATGGCGCCGATCGCGTGCGGAGAGAAGCCGCTAGGAATTGGTCGCCTGTGGGGGGCGATCACCAATCGCGGGCCAATCGTCTAGCGCGGTTGGTCCGGATTTTCTTGCCACGTGGTCGAGTGCTCAGAAATCCACTTGGTCGCGTCGTGCTCCGTAACAAAGCCCTTGATAACTTCCGTTTCGCCATCGGGCCATAGAATATCGATCCTCCAGCCGGTGCCGGGATTCTTGCAAGCCATGAAAGCTGGTCGCTGCTCGATCATCGGGGGACTATGCGCCGACGGTGGCCAGCTACAAGCCAGTGTTCCTGCCACACTTCGCTTTCTGGCCGCGCAATCCTATTGGCGCTGAAATCCCGATTAACGCCGATCCTTTCCGTGATCGGGAGGCTCCGGTAGTTATCCCTCGATAATGAGGCGACCCAGGAACGCATTGCAGGCCTGCTCGGCTTCAGCGAACGTGCTGAAGGGCGATCCGGACACTTGAGCCGCGGGCATATTCAGAAAGCCTGGGCGGTATGACGCAACATAACCTGGCTCTCCATGTAGGCCAGGTCCACTTCGGCTCTCGCTGCTGATAACGAATGAATAGTCGTCGCTGCTTGCGATCCAAATTTCCAGGTCCTCAGCAGTATCCACGCGGCGGAAGTGCAGGGCCATTTCACCCTCCACCAGGCAGGGGCCCAAGCTTGGTCCTCCGCGGTCATCCAGATGACGCTTAACCTGCTTTTGTGCGGTTGGGGGCTTCAGCATCCCGCGCCAGCCGTTCCGCCTTTAGGCGCTCTCGATTGTCGTGGAGTGCTTTTTGCGCTTTCGCGTATTCGGTCATAGTTTCCTTCGTCCTGACCGCTTTAAATATCTTATGGGCTTCGCGCTCTGCTGCCGTCGGCGCCCGGCGGTTTCGGTCGTGAATCATTGGTTGACCTCCCATTTGGGCTGGATGAGTTAACGCATAGATATGGCTTTCGATCCAGTCGGCTAGCGGGCAACTCGAGGTTTCTGATTCCGGCCAGACCGGTCGGCGCATGCCAGCCGGTCGGCAACGAGCAAGTAAACCGAAGACCACGCAGCCGACCACTACGGGGCGGGCTGCGGCGCCCACCGTGAGCAGGGGGCTCCTAATGAATGTTCATCTCGACCGCGGCGGTCGTCGCAGCGCCCGACGACAAAAATTCCGCTCGCGCATGCTTGCTAGCGGCGGCGTTGATTGGCCATGATGCTGGAAGCCAGTCGTGCCGCTGATGGGACTGGGGGCGCGCTTGCACCTCGCTGCTCGTTGCCTTCTGGGGGCTTACGTCGCGCTAATTCCAATAAGGACGCCGCCCGTCTCACAAATGCACGCCCGGCGGCGTTTTCTTCCGCGGGACGGGCACTTGTTGTTACGCCTCGTTACCCTGCGGGAAGTGGCAATGCTGGCAGTCATGCATATGGCTCCCGCGATCTGGTTGCTGCGACCGGGAGTTTAGTGGCGACCTGGCGCTCCCTGCGCCGGGGTCGCTGTCGCTTAAGCAAGCCGTCGAAGGAGGCGTCAATCCTGAGATGCCCACCGATTCATGCCTCGCGCACTTTGAGCGACCGTGGTTGTCCCAAGATCAAGTGCGCGTGAGATGTAAGACCATTCACATTCGAAAACGCGATTTTGATGTAACGATGGAGCGCTTCCCAGTATCGGGAGAATCGCGATGCTATTATTCAGCAGCCAGAATGGAACAAGCGCCACGGTGGTCGCTGTCCTCCTTATTATGCTCGTGTTGAGTTTTTCGCTCGTTCGTTACGCGGAATGGTCATCGACCGCTCGTTTTGCAGAGTTCATGAGCGCGACCGATGCGCCGGCGACTCAGTCGGCTTCGATTCCGCCTCTCAAGGGGCGAACGGGCTGTGGTCAGGGTAAGAAGACTGCACCTGCGCCACTTTCTCTGCTGCCCGGCCAGGGCTTGGGTCAGTCTGGTGACGCGCTTTCCTCGCCGTCGACGAGTCGCTGAAAAAAATCGGCTCCTGTCGTCACTCTGATCGGGGCAACGACTGCGCCTGATCGGGCTTGTTACTCATGCGCTTACCGGCTACCGCTGGCTTCACAAGCCGGATGTGTACTCAAGGGCGCGGAACCTCCGCGCTCTGCGCCCTTCATCGGTATAGCAGCGGCTTTGATGGATTTTGGTTTCAGGGCTCTCCGCTTCATGGTCGCGGTTTGCTTTTTCGATTTTGGCGCCTGTGGTCGTTTGTTTGTTTCGCTCACGAATTGCCCCCCTCGAAATTATTCTGGCCACTGACTTGAGCCGGATTTGCGTGACGTGACGAGTCGTAACTGCATTTTGACGGACGAACCTCCTCGTTTGTTGCGGAATTGAGACAGAACCCGCCCGCGCTTATCATTACCGGCGCCGGCTAGAAAGCGGGCTGATGGCGCGGCGGGCTTGACGCCGTTACCGACACCAATCTGGCCCAATTCGTCAGCCGGACCGAGGTAGCCGGAGCTGCCTCAGCTCCTATTCTACCACTCAAGAGATGGACAGGCCGCGCCGGCCATCAAGGCGTCTTCGGCGCTTTCATCCGCTCGAGTGACGCTCCACGATTCGCGTCATCGCCTCCTGGCGGCGTGAATAGGTTAGGGCGGCTACGGAATTAGCGGCACCATGCGCCCATCCGCGGGCAGTGGCTAACGCGGAGGAGGCGGCTGCCTCCTCACCTGTATCGCCCTGTTTGGGTTATGTTGGTCCCGAATCCAAGATGACGTTTGCCGCGAGGGCAATTTCCAGTTCGGTGAGTTCACAGCCACGAGCGAGCTGTTCGACTGAGTTGCGATAGAGATTGCGCGACAGGAAGTCCATGTGTTCGAAGGCGCTGCCGGCCTTGAAGACGTCATCGACAAGGCTGACACGCTCAAGCAGTTCAGTCGAATCGACATCGGTGATGAGGCGCATGCTCGTGATGATGTTGCGCACTGTGACCGTGCCGGGCGACCTGCCTCTCGTGCTCGCCTCTGACGACGGCTTCGGCAGTCGTTTCCTGCCTGGCCAGTTGCTCGTCGAGCCACTCCAACGCAGGCGCAATGCTCGGATCCTGATCGCGCAAGCGATGGACCAACTGCATGAGAAAACTGTCTGGACAGGTTGTCTGGGGATGCGGCGGCTTGCGAGAATGAAAACACGTGATGGCACAGTCGGTCACCCGACGGATCGAGAGAAACCTGACCGCCTCAGTGGCGCTCGAGCCCGGCCAACTAATAAGGCCTCGATCCGCGGAATGCGGTTGCGTACGACCGAGCAGAAAGGCCCGACACATGACTGCAGGCGACCACTGCTCATCACGAAAAAAAATCGTGCAAGCCGTGGGGCCATCCACACATGAGGCGGCTTTAAAGCTGTTACGGTTGCGAAACACCGTAGTTTACCGGAATCCCACAAGGTTGTTGAAAACTCTAATCTAATTCTTGCCGGGGCTAGATTTTCATCCCGATCAAATTTTCAGGCGAAAACCGGTAGGGGGCCGTGCGTGAGCGGCCCCCTTTGATTCACAAGATGCCGCCAATTGAGGTGCGGCCGGAGAGGGTTCAAATGCGGCCGAAGATCAAGTAATGGAGCGGGCTTTCCGGCGGTAATGCAGTCGGTAAAGCCATGCCGCAAAATCTATCCGGTCAAATGCAAAACCTGCGCCGGCAAAGGCAAGATCACGGAAGGCAACTGAGACGGCCTTACTCTGTCACTTTAGGTTTTGGATTATTCGCACGCCATTCGGCCAGTTTGGCCTCTATCTTCGGCTAGCAATTTGCGAAGCGTGGCGATCTTCCGCGCGTCCGTCTCGGTGGCCAACAGTTCTTTGTTGGGAGCAATGTTCGCCTGGAAGATGAAATTCTGCATGGCTCCCGCTCCCATACTTGTTGGGGCGGGAGCGGGATCTGGCGTTTCCATCACTGATAGACGCCACGGGCCACGCGGTGATGGGAACTATAGTTCCACGGAAATGCTGAACTGTCACCTTCGGAGCACATGCGCCGTCCGGAGAATTCCGGAGCGAACGACTTTGCATCCCTATAGGTATCTTTATGGGTATAATAGCGGGTAGGTAGTCCTACTAAGAACGTCACTCAGAACGTCGCCCAACCAATTCAGGCCACCGCGGTCAGAAACAGGCCAGGTACCCGCCGCCCAGTGCTGTCCTAATTAACATACTCGCGGCGGGGAACTGGGACACTGTTGCACGCAGGCTATTGCGGGAGGATCAGAGAGGAGCGCAGTATCGAAACTGCCGACCTCCAAGAAGATAAATCGGCGAGTCAGGTGACGGCCCCAGCATCGGCTCCCCAGCCCCCAAGGGTGCTGGGGCCGCTACCTTAAAGGTAAATCTAGTGTGGAATTTCGGAGCGCGTTGCCTGCTAAGTCATGGTCCTCAGAGGAGGAGCAGAGATTGTTGCAGTTGCTTCGAGACACAAGTTCAACGCAGTTGGAGCTCACCCAAAAGCTAAGACGACTGAGGCTGCGGTGAGCGCCCGGCTAACGATCATCAGGAAGCGTGGCTTGTAGGGAGTTGCCTCATCACGCATGTCCGCGTGCATCAGCATGGAGCCTGCATCACTAGGAATCGGCGCCAATCGATGGGAAGGTCGCGCGGCGGCTTGACGAGTAAAATCCACGCGTTGGTCGATAGCAATGGTTTGCCCGTACGGTTGGCGTTGAGCCCCGGCGAGGCCCACGACGTTCGACTTGCCGGAAAACTGCTTTCTCGCCTGAAGCCCGGGCCAATGCTGATTGCGGACCGTGGCTATTCGACTGGATAAGAGAGTTGGCCATGAAAAAGGGACGTGGGCCAACTTCCTCCCGAAAGCAATCGCGATCCGATCTGCTTCAGCTCGTACCTTTGTCGTGCTCGCAACCAGGTCGAACGGTTCTTCAACAGGATCAAACAATGTCGTCGTGTGGGGACGCGCGACGACAGGCCAGCGGAAACTACCTTGCCTTCGTCCAACTCGCATCCATCCGGCTATGGCTGGCCCGCGCGTTATGATTCCACACCCTAGCAATCGCAAGCGGACAGCCTGCCAATACTAGGTCTTTGTGCGGCTTGGGTCATGATTCGCGAGGGGCCGCCGCAGGCTTGATCTGCATCAAACGTCTTTCTGGCGTCTTAATATAATAGTAGATAGAGGTGATAGCACTGCTATCAGATGCGACGCCGCTTCCACGAAATCCCTGGAAGAACGCTTTAACAAAGAGCCAAGGCGCTTCCGGCAGGCGCCGGCGCGAGAAGCTGATACGCAAGGCTCGAAGGCCGAATTGGCTTGCAGAACAGCTCACCGCAACTAGGGGCGGTGCTGGGGAATACCATCGTTGGTACTGGAGTAGCCATGAGCAGCGCACCCACGCCTCCGCCACAAGCCCCCGTTCGACCGACAGCATTTCGACAGCCCCAGGATTGCCCGCGCGCATCTTGCATTGCGATTGAGGCGGGACAGAAGGAAGTTGAAAGGCTAAAGCACACGGAAGCCCAATTACGAGACGCTCTCACGCGCGAACAAGTGCTGTTAGATCAGAAAGAGGAATTAATTAAGCACAAAGATCTTATGAGCCGTGAGTCTGACCATAGACTGATGAACGGCCTTCAAATGGTTGCAAGCTTGCTTTCATTGCAAAGCCGTGAAACGCCGAACGCAAGGGCGGCCGATCAATTGAAGATCGCCGCGAATCGCGTCGCCACGATCGGCAGCGTACATAAACGTCTTCACGCTCTTGATCATGTCGGAAGTGTCGAGCTTAAAAACTATCTTGAGAACCTCTGCCACGACCTAAGGGGGATCCTTCCGGGCGAGCATCGGGATCTTACAGTTGAAGGGATTGCGCTGGAAGTGCCGACCACGATCGGAGTGCCGCTCGGATACATTGTCAGTGAGCTTGTTACGAACTCTGCCAAACATGCCGACGGCGGCAAAATTACAATAAGGTTGGGCATGAATGCGGGAAGCCACGAACTTTCTGTCTCAGACGACGGTCCCGGCTTTTTAGAAGGATTTGATCCAACGAAGTCGAAAGGTCTCGGGATGAAGATCGTTTCATCTTTGGTCAAGCAAATCGGCGGCCAGACGTTTTTCGGCGCAAATCGTTCGGGGCAGGGCGCACGTTTCACGGTGCGATTCACGCTCAGTAAAGAATTCGACTGCGTTGCAAAGGGACCTGCTCCGAAAAGTCTATCATCTGGGCCTGGGTGACAAAGAGATGACTGCATCTCTCAACGCGCGGCCAATGTGTTCGGTATGTAAGCACCGGATGGCATTGGCGCGCGTATCTCGCGGCAAAAGTGGATTCGAAGAGCGCACGTTTAAATGCTCGACTTGCGAGCGTACGGAAGTCGTATCCTTGGCCGTGCATCCAATGAAGACAGATGCGGCCGGTTTGCGGACAGGCGAGTTGAAGCCGTCGCACCAAATTCACTCACGAAAGGTAGGCTGGACGAGGCAGCACGTCGGGCAGGAGCCTCTTATTTCTTCTGCGTCGGCTGTCGTAACTCGTCAATCTTGGCACCGTGACCGGCAGCCTCAGCTGCGTTCGGGGCTACAGCCTCGGGCCTGCATCGCGTATCGGGCGGAGTGCCACATACGCGGCCCATCTCGGCCCATCCGACGCACTTTCCATTCGGGGCACGATAACCAGGGCCGCCACGTTCTCCGCATTCTGCGGCTGCCGGGGCTGCAAGACAAAGCAATATGGGCATGGCCGCTCCGCTCGTCGCGGCCCTGGTGCGATGTTCAGACCGGCGGTGCTCCACGTGATGTGGAAACGCGAACCACACTAGGCCGGTCCAGGCGGCGGCTTGTTCTGGAATTGGATGTTGCACTTCTTGGCGACGGAAGCTTGTTCGATGGCGACCATCTGTCCCTTCATTTGACCGAGTTCGGCCGCGGTCTGCTTATCGCCGCCAACCAGGAACGCAGCGGGCCAGAAGACGATAACGGCCGCTGTCGTCGCGATCGTGTCCTTCGTTCGCTGGCTGTCCTGCGCGCCGGATAGGGCCGCCGCGCGCGCGGACACGCCCTGCGCCTCAAGCGCGAGCTGCTGGCAGGTATAGGACTGATAGATCAC
Organism: Bradyrhizobium sp. B120; assembly: GCF_049075665.1. Classification (NCBI taxonomy): domain Bacteria; kingdom Pseudomonadati; phylum Pseudomonadota; class Alphaproteobacteria; order Hyphomicrobiales; family Nitrobacteraceae; genus Bradyrhizobium; species Bradyrhizobium sp. B120. Next base: position 2,445,335 of record NZ_CP185242.1, read on the forward strand.
AGGTGAAACATAGTTCGGCGTAATGTCCGCTGCTGACGACGCACAACCGCCCAACGCGGCGGCGATCGCCACCATTCCCAAATTTCTCATCAAAAAGCCTCCCCAACCCGTTCGCTACTAAGCGCAACCACTGGTGGAGGGCAATCCCGTAGGTGCCCGGATAGCCGAAAGTAGTGTGCGCGAGTCGGTTGAAGCGTAAGCGGCAAAGAGATCCCATCTGGCCGAGTGGGTGAGCGATCGGCTATTGGCTGCGGAGTCTGTGAGCCGATGTGAGCTTCTATGTCTGCGCCTAGTTCTGAAACTAGAACCTTCCATATGATCGAAGCGGTCGCCGAGTGTTTTGAGGGGGCGCCGCGACAGCTTCGCCGACGCTGGTCGGATGAGTTCAAGGCACAAGTTGTGGCAGAGGCGCTGGAGCCCGGCGCGAGTGTATCGGGGATCGCCCATCGGATCGGCATTCACCCGTCGCAGCTCTTCGCCTGGCGTCGCGATGCTCGGGCCGAACGAACTTACCTGTCGCGGCCTTCGAGTCGCGAAGCCGCGGTGGCGGGCATGGCGGACGCCGTGATCGAGATTGCCATTGGCGAGGTCGTCGTGCGCGCCGGCGTCGATGTCGACGAGGCCCACTTGCAGCGGGTGATCCGGGCGGTCCGATCGGCATGATCCCTTCTGGTGTGAAGGTGTTCCTCGCCAGCCACCCGGTCGACTTCCGCAATTATGCGGAGCCTACGATTATGTGGAGTGCGCGGCCGTTCGATCCGAGATCCGCTCCGTTATCAACAGTTTAGTTCCCAGTGCCCTCTTCCCCGCTGCGCATAATCTGAGGCCTCCCTTCCTGTCTTGATGGCAACGAAAGGGAGACAAGGAATGGTCAAGTTGAGTGAGAACCACTGCCACGGGCAGCGCTGCATGGACGCAGGCGATCTTGCCCCGCTGGTGACGGAGTTCGCACGACACCTGACGGTGTTGGGGCATTCGAGCTTGACGGTGAGCGGCTATGACGCCGCAGCCCGTCACCTCGCGCAATGGCTGACGCTGTCCAAGGTCGCAGTCACCGACATCGATGATGGCGTCACCGATCGGTTCGCTCGGCATCGCTGTCGATGCCCCGGCATACGTCGCGTGAAGGGCGTGTCCAAGAAGTACGTGAGGCGGGTGTGCCGGTTCGTCAAGTTTCTCGGCGAGCGCGGGATCGTCCAGCGCAAGCCGAAGCTCGCATTACCGACGCTCGACCGGTGGGTAGTCGAGTTCCAGGACTGGCTGCGGCAGCATCGCGGCGTCACAGAGCTGACAATAGATCGACATGGTCGCATGGTCATGCGGCTGCTCCCGGCGCTTGGCAGCAAGCCGCGAAGCTGGAATGCCCAACTCATTCGCGAGGTGATCATTGCAGAGACGAAACGGGTCTCGCTCGCCTCTGTGAAGACTATGACGATGGCGCTGAGAGGATATTTGCGGTTCCTCACCGCGCGGGGGTTGTGCCGGGCGGGACTCGATCATGCTGTGCCAATCATTCCGCAGTGGCGACTGTCGTCGCTGCCGCGATACATCAGCTCGTCAGATGTCGAGACGTTGATTGCAACGTGCGACCAGACCACGGCGACTGGCGTTCGTGATCGGGCGATCCTGCTGCTGTTGGCACGACTGGGCTTGCGGGCCGGCGACATTCTCTCTCTTCGTCTCACCGATATTGATTGGCAACAGGCGACGCTGTCGGTTCGTGGCAAGGGGCGGCGGGAGACGAGATTACCATTGCCGCAAGACGCCGGCGATGCCGTGCTCGCTTATCTGGATCAGGCCCGGCCGCACGTCGCCGATGGTCGAATCTTCTTCATGTCGAATGCACCAATCCGGCCACTGACAGGTTCGAGCGCAGTCTCTGACATTGTGCGTGGTGGAATACGGAAGGCGGGCATCCCCGCTCCGTCGAATGGGGCCAACCTGCTTCGGCATTCGGCCGCGACCGCCATGCTGCGGGGCGGCGCGACGCTCGACACAGTTGGCGCCGTGCTGCGCCACCGCTCACCGGACATGACCGCGCACTATGCCAAAGTCGACGTGACGATGCTGCTGCAGATCGCGCAACCCTGGCCGGGAGATGTGTGATGCTGAGCAAATATCTTGCCAAATATGTGGACCAGCAGCAGTCGCTGGGGTTCAAGTTCCGCGTCCAGCAAATCCTGCTGAGGGGCTACGTCGGCTTCGCCGAGGAGCGCGGCGACCGGCACATCAGAAGCGCCCGCGTCCTGGCATGGGCCGCACGTGCGCCGTCACCGGAGCAGCGCCGTAACCGGTTGCTTACCGTGCGGCGGTTCGCGCTGGCGATGCACGCCGAGAATCCGCGCCATCAGGTTCCGGCGGCGGATGCACTCGGCCACGCCGTCGTCAAGCGGCGATCGCCGTATATCTATAGTGCAGACGAGATCGCACGATTGCTTCGCGCTGCGGCGGAACTCCGGCCGGCGGGCTCGATCAGACCGACCATGTATGCAACGCTCTTCGGCCTGCTCACCGCTACCGGAATGCGGATCGCAGAAGCATTGGCGCTGCAGATCGACGATGTGACTGCCGATGGACTCGTCGTCCGGCAAACGAAGTTCCAGAAGAGCCGGCTGTTGCCGCTTCACGCAACAGCTCGGCTGGCGCTCGACAGATATCTGGTCGCCCGGCGGCTGCTGACCACCACAGATCGTGCCCTCTTCGTATCGGTTGCCGGGCAGTCGCTACCCTACAACACTGTGCGACGCATCTTCCTGCAGCTCCTCGATGGTACCAATCTCAGGGGCGCGTACTCGGGGCGAGATCCGCGCATCCACGATCTGCGCCACACCTTCGCGGTCCGCTCGCTGGAGCAGTGCCGCCACGATCGTGCTGCGGTCGCCCGCCATATCGTGGCGCTCAGCACTTACCTCGGCCATGCCCACGTGACCGACACCTATTGGTACTTGCAGGCGACGCCGGCCCTGATGGGCCAGATCGCCGAGGCCGGCGAGGCATTGCTCATTGGAGGTGCCGCATGACCGCGCTCGCCCCCTATCTGAGCAGCTTCCTGCGGGAGCACCTGCCCAAAGAACGCAGGGCGAGCCAGCATACCAGCGAAGCGTATGCCCAGAGCTTCCAGCTGCTGCTCCTCTTTGCCGCCGGTCGGCTCAAGCTCAAGCCATCGAAGATCGAGATCGAACGGCTCGACGCGCCGCTGATCTTGGCATTCCTGGAGCATCTAGAGAAGCAGCGCGGCAACTCGGCGCGAACCCGCAATGCCCGGCTCGCTGCGATCAACTCGTTCTTCCGTTACCTGGAATACAGGGTACCATCCTGCCTCGACCAATCATGTCGGATCCATGCGATCCCGATGAAGAAGACCGATCAGGCGCTCGTCGGCTATCTCACCCGTGACGAGCTGCAGGCTCTGTTAGATGCGCCAGACGCGAGCACCGTGTCCGGCATCCGTGATCGAGCGATGCTGCATCTGGCCTTCGCCGCAGGCATGCGCGTGTCGGAACTGGTGGGTCTCCGGCTCGATCAGATCGACCGCCAGACCATGTCCAGCGTGCACATCATGGGCAAGGGCCGACGTGAACGTGTCTTGCCGCTCTGGAAGCAGACGGCCGCAACTGTAAAGGCTTGGCTCAAAGTGCGTCCAGTCAGCAGCGTTCCTGAGTTGTTCTGCAACGCCCGTGCCCAGGCGATGACCCGCTCAGGCTTTGAATACATCCTGAGCAAACATGTCGCCACCGCCGCTCGCAAAGCGCCTTCGATCGTTGGCAAAGGCGTCAGTCCGCACGTACTGCGCCATACCTGCGCCATGCATACGCTTCAGGCGACCCGGGACGTCCGGAAAGTCTCGCTGTGGCTCGGACACGCCAGCCTGCAAAGCACCGAGGTCTACCTTCGCGCCGATCCGACAGAGAAGCTCGAAGCGCTTGCCGCCATGACGCCGCCGATGCTGACGCCCGGTCGCTTCCGGGCGCCCGACAAGCTTCTGGCCATGCTGAGCACGGCCGGACGCAAGCCGAATTATGCGGAGTGAGACATACGAGAAAACCGCGGCGGGCAGCAACTTCTCGCCGCGCACTCCGCATAATCGTAGGCTCCGCATAATTGCGGTTATGTGGTGAACCACATAATCGTAAGGGCATCGATGGTCTTGTTGCGCTTGTGCGCGATGCCGGCTCAAATCCGTTCGACGGGGCGCTTTATGTGTTCCGGGCCAAAAGAGCCGACAGAATCAAGATCGTATGGTGGGATGGCTCTGGCGTGTGCCTCTATTTGAAACGTCTCGAAAAGGCGACGTTCTGCTGGCCGCGGATCGGGCATCATCGGGTGCAGCTCACCTCCGCGCAGTTGATGGTGCTGGTGGATGGGATGGACTGGAAGCGGGTCCGGACTGTGCCGGTCAGGCCGCCGGAGATTGTTGGGTAAAAACGCTGCGGCGAAGTGAATCAACTGCCTGAAAGGGCGAGAGAACCGGAGCAAAATGTGCTCTGGTCGGGTCAATGACGCCGCCCGATCTCGACCTCCCGAATGACGTAGAGACGCTGAAGACCATGGTGCTTGCCATGGCCGAGAAGGCGGCCCGTGTCGACGCTCTGGAGAGCGAGGTCGACGATCTCAAGGCCCGCAACGCCGATGCCGACGCGCGCATCGCGCGGCTGACGCAGATCCTGAAGGCCTTTGACCGCGCCCGGTTCGGCCGACGATCGGAGAAGCTCGGCCCTGCGAGCATCGTGATGAACAGCAGGTCTTTGCCTTCGAGGAGATCGAGACCGGCATCGCTGCGATCAAGGCACAGGTCAACAAGGGCCGCGAGCGTGCGGATGGCAAACGCGCACCTCGTCGGCGCAAAGGCTTCGCCTCCCATCTGGAACGGATCGAGGTCGTCATTGAGCCGGAAGCATTGGCTGAGCATGCCGGTAAGCAGAAGGTGCTGATCGGCGAAGACGTGTCGGAGCGTCTGGATGTGGAGCCGGCGAAGTTCCGCGTCATCGTCACGCGCCGGCCCAAGTATGCCTTCAAGAACGAGGACGGCGTGATCCAGGCGCCGGCCCCAGCCCACATCATCGAGGGTGGCATTCCGACCGAAGCCCTTCTGGCCCAGATCGCCGTCTCCAAATACGCCGATGGCCAGCCGCTCTACCGGCAGGAAGCCATCTACGCCCGCGACCAGGTCGAACTTGACCGCCAGCTGATGGCGCAATGGATGGGCAAGCTCGGCTTCGAGCTGGAGATCGTGGCCAACTACATCTTCAGCGAGGTCAAGAAGGCGGATCGGATCTTTGCCGACGAAACGACCTTGCCGACCCTGGCTCCCGGCTCCGGATCCACGAAGACGGCCTACTTATGGGCCTATGCCCGAGATGACCGAACTTTTGGCCGCAGCGGTCCGCCGATGGTGGCGTATCGCTTCGAAGACAGCCGCTCCGGCGAATGCGCGGTCCGGCATCTCAACGGTTATCGCGGCATCCTGCAGGTGGACGGCTATGCCGCGTATAACAAGCTGGTGCGCCCGGATCGCGCCAATGACAGCGTCACCTTGGCTGGCTGCTGGTCACACAGCCGGCGCAAGTTCTATGAGCTGCATGTTGCAGGAAGTTCGAAAGTGGCAACGGCGACGGTCGAGCGGATGGCGAAGCTCTGGCAGGTCGAGAAGACCGTGCGCGGTCAAAGCCCCGACGCACGCGTTGCCGCGCGCCAGCAAGCCTCCTCGGCGGTCGTCGCAGATCTCTTCGATCTCTGGCAGCAGACTTTGCGACGGATCTCCGGCAAATCAAAACTGGCCGAGGCAATCCGCTATGCAGTCTCGCGCCGTGCCATCTTCGAACGCTTCCTGGCTGATGGTCGCATCGAGCTCGACTCCAACATCGTCGAACGCGCCATCAGACCACAAACAATTACGAGAAAGAATAGCCTCTTTGCCGGTAGCGACGGCGGCGGACGAACCTGGGCGACCATCGCAACACTGCTGCAGACAGCAAAGATGAATAACGTCGATCCGTTCGCCTGGCTCAGCCTAACGCTTCAGCGTATCGCCAACGGCTGGCCGAGCGGCGAAATCGACGCGCTTATGCCATGGAACCACGCTGCCTGACGGCCGCAGCTTGCCGCTTACGTTGAAGCAGCGCCGCTGACCTAAGCAGCGGCTTTTATTTCAATCGTCGTCCGTCTCATTGCCACGACTCAGGAGCCGCATCCCTCGAGCGCAATCCGACCTTGGAAGCCTCGACTGCCACCACAGCCAAGAGCGCTGGGCTGCCGGCGGCGCCGACGATTTCGGGGAGGACGGCGACAGCGGCAAAGGCGACTGGGACGGCCTCCTGGAGCAGGTCGGCACCCAAGGTCTGGCAGCAGGGGGCAATGGCATGAAGATCCAGCCCTGGCATCGGCGGCAGGCCATCAACGTCGCCGCAGCACTCCCCGAGAATGACGAGGATGCGCTGATCGTGCACAAGCTCTCTGGCGAGCTCGTGGCGAACTTCCTCGCCGAGCCGGACGAGACCAAACGGCCGGCGACGGTCATTCTGATCGGTGGAAGCGAATGCGCCTGATCGGTTTGTTGGTTGCACGGTACCGGCTCAGGCTGGCGCGCACGCGATCCTGGTCAGCCGCAAGCTGGCGACGATCAGCAGCGGCATGCTGTTCTGATTGTCCCAAGAAAAGACGCCGCCGGTCTCACAAATACAAGCCCGGCGGCGTTTTTCTTCCTGAACTGGGGCACTGAAATCCCCAGCACAGCTTAGATTGCAGGGCCTATGCCGCAGGGCCGATGCCCAAGCCGCCGGGCATGAACCGGCGGGTTTTTCTTTGGTGACGGCGCCGTTAGGCCGCAGCCGGATTACTGGCGAGGTGCCAATCACCAACGGCAGTATCCGCGGTGGTATCCGTACCTCGATGCACGCCATAGCCTCCGGGGTGGCGCGCCGATTGGCGCGCGCAGCGGTCGGTGTGCTGTTCGCCGGTCTGCTCGACGAGCCGCTTCCAGATTGTCTGCCCGACCGGGCAGCCGGCTGGATCTGAGCACCAAACGGCCGTCGGTTCATGCCGGCGGGTAGTACGCCTCCTTCTCTTCTAGCGAGCGGGACTCAGCTAGCAGGTCTTCAATCCGCTCCCTTAGGTTCTTCAGGTCCGGACCCGGACGCGTTTCGTAATAGCTGATACGGGCGTGCTCCTCGATTTTGGCTTGGTCTGCCACCAGTGGCCTGAGGTCTTCAAGGGCTTTTAGACTTGGCCCGAGTGTTTGATGAAATCTCAGTCCAACCTGCCTCAGTTCGCCGATCGGGACGTTTGCGCTATTCGAAGGATTTGCGCTCGCGATGGGGTTCTCGATCTCGCTTCGAAGGGCGAAAAGCCGGTAATGAAACTCGATCAAGGTCTGCGGAGCTTTCCACGGCAATAGGGCGAGCTGGCCAGCGGTGGCACTGTAGATGGTCGGTACAGCAGGCGCGAACTTCCGCAGCTTACCCGCGGACATCCCGCCTGGCGCGGAGTTCTTGGGCCAGCAAGCTTTCCAAGGCTTCTCGGAATCAAAAACGCAGCGCAACCAAATGCGTCAATTCCGCGTACAGGACTCGAGCAAGATCTGAAACTTGCACCTGACGCTTACGGATCTCGACCAGGATGGATGTAATGATCGCCAGAAGAGCACCGATGATGAAGAAGCGCGCCTTGGCCAGGTTCTCATTTCCAGAGCAATTTTGGCCCCTGCGATGCAGGCGCTAAGCAGCAAGGGACCGGTGATCCACCAAATGCTAAGCACTCGCATGCGTTCAGATGCCCTTACCCGTGGCCCCTATCGGCCGCAACAGTGCAACCCGAGCCAGCAGGGCCCATGCCCCGACTGCTGGAAGTGAAATAAGCAGCCTCGATGCTCCCCGCGCCCGGATCGCTTTTCAGCTCGCTCTCATGTAGCGCAGCGCGGTTTTAGGTTGATTGACCGCAGGAAGGTGTCCAACCCGCTCTGGCTGCAGTTTTTCTTCTCGCCGGCCTGTTGAGGCGTGTCAGCCCGTACCGGCGGTGAACTAATTTCGGCAGCCGCTTTACGCTTCGTCAATTGGTATTTTGTGTCTGCGGGATCATGCCAATGTCGAGAAATGATCTTCAACGGCTCCTTCCGCTGTTCGCTCTGACGGGGCGTGACAACGACCTGGACGGGCGCTGTGGGGGCGGCAGTCGTTGCGGACGAAGCATCGATTGTGACCGCAGCAACCCCGTGCGCTTGCGCGGGTTCATTCGCGACGGCCGCGCCGGCAGTCTCTGGCTCGGCTTTCAATGGAAGGCGGTCGCCCTTACCCGACGTCTCCGCCACGGGGTAGGAGACCATAGTGAGCGCTGCGGGGGCGGGATTTCTCCCCAAGGCTGCAACAGCGCCCATACCGAATAGGCCAACGACTCCGAACGCTACAATCGTGATACGCACGGATCGATCCTCGACCAACACAGCGAACTGCACGCTTTGCCCGAAATTAGCCAAGAATAAGGCTAAACCATTGGCGAGTTTGATGGAATGGCATTGCCGTGTCCGTCATTGCAAGAGGGATGGAGCGACGTGGCGACAGGTACTGTGAAATGGTTCAACCCGGTCGAGTGCGCCAAGGTGAGCTACGATGCAGGTAGTGCTCAGGCGCCCAGTTGTATCTCGCACGCGACCCTTGCATTTTGCCGCACGCTTGCGAGCAGTTGAACGATCAAAGACACTTCGAAACTGATTGGCTGCGGGCAGGCTTGAGCTGCATCGAGACGCCAGGCAGGAAGTAGTCCTTGGCAACGTTCCTTGGGCGGTTAGCAAGCATTCGGTCGTGTCTCGCCGTTTCACACCTTGGAGAGTAGGATGTGCTTGGAGAGCGCGTCCTCGCGTTCTGAACCGCGACGTAACCAATTGATCTTGCTGGGCCCGTATTTCGCCGAAAGTTCAGAATAGACGTTGATCTTATTGCACCTCCCGGTTGATTTTGATTCCGCCATTCGGAGGTTCGATCCCTCCCGCCCCAGCCATCCAATGTGCGCCAGCTAAGTACCTGAAAAATCACGCGTATAGGCCGAAACAGGCCGGACGCAGTGGGTTGGCGTCAGTCGGCGGCATCCGGGGCGAGATCATTGAAAGTCTCTCGCCCGTCGCTGCAAGTTCCCGTTTTGGCGAGCGAATCCGAGGGGAGGCCGCTTCGATCGCGACTGCCAGCCGAGACAGTCTTTTTCGCTGACCGTCTGCGGCCAGGAAAGCGCGGAGCGGCCAGCCGGCGCGAGATCCAGTTGCCGCGGCTACCGTTCCGGGGTCAGCGGCGCGGCGTGCAAACGCCGGAGCTCAGGCATTTGCGGCGTTGTCGCGAATAACCTCGAACGGCAGGGCGGGGACGTCGTATTCGGCGATGTCCAGCTTCCAGATGTGGTGGTCATCCGTGCCGCCGGCCGGCGCAAATCCGAGCTTCTTGTACAGGTCGCGCACCAGCCCGTTCTTGGCGGTGGGCAGGTAGCTTCCCTCGAGCGTGTCAACGCCATTCAAACGGCAATGGTGGACAAGTTCGGCAATGATGGCTTCCTCAACCCGTCGCCCGAGGACCCGGCAGCTCATCAACCAGGTGTCGATGTCGTAAGCCGTGTCCTTCTTGCGCGCGATCACGACGCCGATGACCCCGTTGTCACCAAAGCGGTCGCGAAGCCTGATCTGGAAGGTCAGGCAATCAGGCGAACGCGACATGGTCTCGACTTCGGAATGCGTGTAGCGCCGCGTCGTCAGATTGAACTGATTGGTCTTGTTGATGAGCTGCGCGATCCGCCCCAGATTGACGGCATCGAACGCGTGGAATTCGATCGTCATGCCGAGCGACGCCAGAAACTCTTCCATGTCGCGGGACTTCGCCGACAGCTCCGCGCGCTGGGCATTTGCCTGATAGAGGTCACCGCGCTGACGATCCTCTTCGGAAAACGTGACAGCTTCGAAATAGCCCGCGTTCAGGAGCGTGCGTGCGTAGAGCGAAGGATCGGTGGGCAGCTCGGGCACGGCCACCATCGGCAGCGCCTTTCGGACCTGGCTTCGCTCGGCGGGGTTGTCGTCGAGCAGCACCATGGAATCCAGCCCGATATTCAGCGTCTTGGCGATGGCTTCGATGTTGGTGGCCTTGTCGCTCCAGTTGGCCTGAAAGACCGCAATATGCTCGAGCTTCAGCGACATCTCGGGATGCTCCCGGAACGGTTGTCGCGCGACTTCATCCGTATTCTTCGAGCATACGGCCAGGATAACGCCGCGATCGCGCAGCTGAAGCGCCGTTCGCTGGATTTCCGAGAAGGCTTCTCCGACGCCATCGCCCTGTCCGAGAACGATCCCTTCCAGTCCGTCGTCGCCAATCGTGCCACCCCAGATCGTGTTGTCGAGATCGAGCACGAGGCATTTGCGGGCGTTGCCGCGGATGGCGCCGAGCAGCCGTCCAACATATTCAACGTAGACCGGCACCATCGTTTGCGCGAATGGCAGCTTGTAGAGATTCCACTGGACGGGATTGTGCCAGTTCTGGGTGCCGATCGCTTCCGCCAAGGCGGCGACGTCGAGTATGTAGTCACCCCGCTTCGCGGCGAGCTCGCGGAGCCCGTCGTTAAAATCCTGAATCTGGCGGCGCAGCGACATGGATACTTGCGCGTCCATGCTTCCGAACAGTGGCTGCGGAGGGCAGGCAACGGTCTGGAAAATGACCGGCACCCCGGCGCCGCGCTCGAGACCTTCACGTATCATGCCCACGTAGTCGAGGGCGGACTGGTTCGACGAAGTGCCGCCGCCGTCGTTGAGGGGCAATCCGTGGAAATCGAGCGCCAGCAGAACGGCGTCGGGCTTGCAGGAGTTGATCGCGGAGGATGGATCGAGCGCTTCCTGCACAACCTGATCGTAATCAGCCTGAGTCACGCGGAGCAGGACGCCATGACGCGCGGCGCCTGCGGCAAGCGCAGGGGCAAACAGGCATGTCGTACCGTTACCGAGCAATCCAAGATGAAATTCGCGAAGCGGCGAAATCGCCTTCTTCTTGGTTCGCGCGCGTTCGATGCTCTTCGAAAGGCGCGTGAGCTGGTCCGTGTTGAGGTTCTTGGCGGCAAGTGCGGCGATCTCGGCGCCGTGCGGCTCGTCGGAGGCGTCAAGCGCGCTGCATAGCGCCTTGAAGTCCGCCGGCGGCGCCTCTAACCAGGGCAGTTCTTGAAGCTGAAACGTCATGGCGTAGACCCCAGGATGGAATCATTCATCTAGAAGTTTGGATCCGGCGGTGCCGCTCGCTATCAGTTTCTCACCCGCGTACACCCGAAACTTCAGGCTGACGGTATGGGTGGATTGCGACACATGAGTGAGCTCGCCGTTAAAGGTCGCTTCCTCGTCGATGTAGAGCGGCTTGTTGAAGTCGATCCGCCAGCTCGTCGCCAGCCCGAGGTCGCCCGGCAAATGCATTCCGACCAGATGCGAAAGTCTGGCGACTGTGAGCGCGCCGTACACCACCGGCCCCGTGAATCCGCGGCTCTGCGCGAATTCGGAATCGATATGAATGCGGCTCGAATCTCCCGACAGCTTTCGGAAGGCATCCATCTCGCTCTGACCGATCCGGAACGGAAGCGAGACGGTCATGCCTTCCTTGAGCTCGTTCCACAGCAGCACTCGTGGCCGTTCGCTCAACGCGCAGCTCTTTGACGAATGACGTTGACGAACTCGCCGACGTTCTTCAGGGCGGCGACCTCGCCAGTCGAGAACTGGATCTTGAACTCCACCTCGACAGCGACGACCAGCCGAATGTTGCTGAGGCTGTCCCACGCCGGCACTTCTGCAGCGGTCATTTCCGGATGCGGCGTCAGCGTATCGTCGTCGAACACGTCCCGGAAAATCGGCGTGAGGCGGGAATAGATTTCCTCGTCAGTCATCACAATTATCCCATGATTTGGGTGAGACGGCGGCGTCGAAATTGCCGAGCAAGCCCCGTAAAATCCGCCTTTTCGGCGCGAGAACTAGCAGATGGCATCGGCATTCACAAGGCTCCCTCACCGTCTCCCGATCATGGCGTCCAGGGGCGGGCCAAGTTCCGCGCTCAGTTGGGCGTAGCCGGCCTTATCGAGATGGACGTGATCGAGGAATTCGGATGCTGGAAGGGTAGCGAGCGGCCCGACGTAAACTCGCTCCGGAGGCCGCGGCGAGATGATTTGCACGAGTTGAGCCTGGAGCTCGGCAAACTTTTGCTGCGGAAGCAGGTCGGGCAATACTTTGGGATTCTCGGTCGCGTAGAAGATCAGCGTGGATTGCTTTGCTTCCGACACGCGGCGCAGGATCCGATCCAGGGCTTGTCGTTGCGGGTTATCGGGGGCCAGATCGATCTTCTCGTACCGCGCCCGTGCCCGCATCAGCAGCACGACATCGCCAAGGTCATCGCTCGTGGCCCCAGCCGAGCGTTGCAGCCATTTGTCCGCGGCATCGCGCAGGCCCACCAGATAGTTGAAGGGACTGCCGTCGAACCACAGGGCTTGGAGAAAGTCGCGTGACCGGTACAGAAACCACCAGTTGACCAGTGCGTCGTGGCTCCATCTCGCGAGTCCGCCATCGCCCTTGCCGGTGGAATAAGTCCCGTTGGCATCCACGGAGAGAGTGTCCAACCAGAGGCGGGTTCTGGTTTCACCTTCGCGATCGAAATCCCGGGAGAAAGACCGCAGGCTGAGATCGAACACGATGGCATCCGGCTTCGAGGGCAGCACGATGCGAACAAGGTTCTCAAGATCGGTCGGAAGCGTTCCGTTCATGCCGAAGTTGGCGACCAGTACTTTTTGGCCGGGGTGCTTTTCGGCAAGCCAATTCTGCAACTGGCGCGACAAGGTATGCGTCTGCCAGGCGGTATCGCCCTTGTCACGCATGGCACGGCCGAAGATCAAGGAGTCGCCCAGAACGGCGACCTTCAATCCGTCAAACTTTCGAAACTCTTCGAGCTTGGCATAAAGAGCCGTCGGTGACTGGACGTCGATCGTTGCCTGAAAGATGCCGCTGGCCGGAACGGCCACTCGCAAGGTGACATCCAGGCAGGCCAGCATCGCGATCAGCACGGCAACGGTCACTCCCAGACGCGCGAGAACGTCGCGGCCTCGGGATACCCTTGTTTTTGGAGTCTCGACCATCAGCGTTCAGAAATTCTGGTAGACGAACAGGGCTTGGCCGGTGTTCGACAGCAGCACGATGATGGCGATCTTGGCGGCCAGCCACACGATCTTGAGAATGTCGTCGCGTCCCAATGTCATGGATACAGCCCCAGCATCTTGCCGTAGATCGCGCCCCACTCCGAGTAGGACTTGAGCCAAAGGATCAGCGTTGTCGAGACGAACGCGTAGACGAGAAAGCGGCGGAGATAGATCGACGGCCCGGTGGCGACCGGCCCCTTCTTGACGCCGACATATTTGCGGACGAGCTGGCTCGCAACCAGGGCTCCGCCGTGCACCGTGCCGAAGGCCAGAAAGCCCCACGTCACCCCATGCCAAAGCGCGATCAGGATCATCGAGAGGAAGTAGACGGCCGATATCAGGGCGAACTGAATACCGCGCGGCGCCTTCTTGATGACAATGAAGTTGAGTGGCGTGAAGACGTAGTCTCTCACCAGCGTGCTGAGCGAGATATGCCACCGATTCCAGAACTCCTGGATCGTCGTTGAATCGAACGGCCGATTGAAGTTTTCAATCAACCGGAAGCCCATCAGCGAGGCCGTCCCGATCACGATGTCGCAATAGCCGCTAAAATCGAGGTAGATGAGGCCGAGCTGGGCTAGGGCCCCCACCCACAACATCGGCCCCGACATTTGCGTGGCATTGTCGAATGAAAAGATGCCGAACGCCGATAGATTGTCGGCGATGACGAACTTCTTGATCATCCCGTTGGCGATGCGGTGAAGGGCAGGGACGACTGCCTTGGAATCGAAGGCGGGAGATGCCAGCTGCTGCTCGAAGCTCCGATAACGCTCGATCGGGCCGGCCAGCAATGCGGGAAAGAACAGCACGTAGGTGCAGAATCGAAGGAAGCTCGGCCTTTCGATGAATTCCACTTCCATCAGGTAGCTCACGCAGCGGAACACCATGTAGGAAATGCCGATGATGTGGACCGGCATGTAATGGAACGGGTTGGCCCCTCCCAACAGTCGGGGGTCTCGCGCGAGAAACAGAAAGATCCAGAGCAACGCTACGACGAGCAGCTGCGCTTCCATGGTAAAGCGCGCGCCGCGTTGCTTGCGAAACAGGCCGATCCCGTATGAAACGGCAAGGAAGCCCGCCAGGACGATGAGCGATGCCGGATCGAATCCGAAGCTGATGAAGAATGCGAAGCTCAGGAGCAGCAGGGCGACACTGCGCGCCATCCGCAGACTGACGGCGCAGCAGATGATGATGGCGGCCGCCGATATGTACAGAAACTCGAAGCTGTTCAGGGATGGCCCGCTAACGACGGCGGCCGCTGATTGGAAAAGCATGGCATCCCTTCTCGACGCAACGAGTCCCTAGCGGGGCCGCCGTCCAACAGCCACGCAATTGATCGTCAGGCGGTCCTTCAGGCAACGCTCGAGGCGATACCCCGTCATCGGGAACAGCTCGCTCTTCTCGATCTCGAAGCCCGCCGACGTCATGAGATCGATCATCTCCTGCGGCTTGTCGATCAGGTAGAGATGATCGGGGGCCGGGCTGTTGGCGGGCATGTTCACGAGAATCCTTCCGCCGGGCTTCAGATAGCGGATCAGGGATCGCAGCGCCTTGAGTGGGTCCTCGAGATGCTCGAGCAACTCGCTCACGACGATGCTGTCGAAGGTGTCGCGTCGATCGGGTGCGTCGAACATGTCCTGGCGGACCAACTCGATCTCATCGCTGACGCCGATCACTTCCAGCGTGCGCCGCGTGGCCGCGATGGCGCCTTCGCTGACGTCCCACCCCACGATCGAGCCGGATCGGGGATCCGTTGCCGTCAGATAGAGCAGCGCGCCGTGACCGGGCCCCACTTCAAGATGACGGTATCCCTCCGGGAGCATCGGCAGGTACTGGCTCCGATAGAAGGTCAGCGCGCAGGCGTGGTTGTGCCAGAACACGCCCGACAGCAGCAGCCCGTTCATGTATTTTTCCATGACGTCGGGCTTCGAGTAGACGTCGCGAACGGCCTCGCTGAATTTGGAGCGTTCATAACGTCCATGACGCCGGAAGAACAATTCGGCTTCCAGGATCATGTTCTCGCAGAAGTACCGGTAGTCGTGGCAAATCTTGTCGATCGTCCCGAAGTGATGCAGCGCGATCTTGGTGACGAGCTGCGACGATGCCTCGGTGTCGCGCATGACCTCGAGCGACCTGTTGCCGAGACTGGTCGCCAAGGTGGCCTCATGTTGGGGCCACGCGGCAATCTGTCGCTCAACAAGTGCTGAAAGATACGGATACGCAGCAATATCGATCTCTGCGATTCTCGACCGCCGCACGATGTCCGTGGAACCAGTCACCTGACCACCCTTTGGTTGAAAATTATCGCCCTTCTGACATAGCCGGGCTTGTCCATGCAAGGCCTTGAACGGGGATAATTCTTCTCGACAGCAGGGCCGGAGGGCATCTCGGCGAGGCAGGGCAGAAGCCGTTGGCCAATTGTTAGCTTGACGGAGCCAAAAAGCTCAGCCAGATAGCCCCAAAGTCAAGGGCCCGGAACATGAATAGCCGCTTCCCTAGCGCATTTGCTCTGCTGCGCCAGGCCGTCATCTTGGGGACGCTGTCGTCGGCAGGAATTTCATCTGCCCTCGCAGCCGGCGCGCCACTTGTGGTAGAGAAGGACCATCGGGTGGCGGCGGCGAAAGACAGCCGCCTCATCCTCGTGTTGGACTTGAAGCCGAACCTCGTCGATCTACAAAAATCTGGCGCGGAGGCTTCCGATCTCATCAGGGCCACCGCCGCTCGCTACGCCAAGGATTATCTCGCGCAACCTGAGTTCAGCTCGAGCCCAAAAGTCGTGGTCTATTTGATCTCGGTCGATAGCATGGATGAGTACAACCGCGCCAAGTTCGACGGCATGAGGCGGTTTGGCACCATCGCGTTCGAGAAAAAGGGCGACGAGGTCGTGCTAACCGAAGACAAGCTCTCCTTTAGCCCATAAGGCTTCAAGCCTTTCCCTGAGAAATCGCCTGCTCAACATGACAAGTTCGAAGCTTAAAAGGACGGCTGCTGGCATCATCCTGGTCGTCGCAGTTTGCGGCGGCATAGCGGCAACGGTCGAGAAGACACGCAGATACATCAATCAGCGGGTTGATCGGATGTTGGCTGAACGCAGCCCGCCCAAGCCGGAAATTCCGTCCTCTCCGCCGGCAACTCCAACGCAATCGGCCTTCGACAAGAAGGCGGAGATTGAGCTTCACCAGTTGTCCGCACGCGTCGCGACGCTGGAGTCGTTGCTGGCTGGTGCCGGAGGCACGCTGGTCGACCATGCCCCCGATGCGAGCGAGTATCGCGGGCGGGGCGTACCGGTTTTTGCGATGCTTGATGCCGTGGGCCCCTATCGCAAGAACGGACTCTTCGAGACCTACGGCGGTGATTTTCGCGAACGGCGCTCCGGCCCAATCAGCGTCACCGAAGCGGATTTCGAGATCACCCATGGACAGGCGTGGCTGATCTGGTCACCCGACTTCACTCCGGCGAGGGACGCGACCCATTTACAGATCAAGTTCGCGGCCCCTCCGACGACGGGCAAGCTGACCGTCGGATTTATCCTCAATGACGGACAATCTCTCGCCTGGGTATTGGACCTGACCGCCAGGAGCTCGGAGCCGGCTGGTCTGCTTCCGCCGGTTCTTCCTGATGACATCGTCACGCGTGCCAACAGCGCGCAGGTGGTCGGAGATATCAAGCTGGCTGGTAATCAGGTAACCATCCCGTTGCCTTCCAACCTGCTCCTGAACCTGAGAAGCGGTCAGGCGAAGGCGATCTCGCAATGGTTCGTGAAGGTCGATGGTGCGGCCGGAACGACAATGCGTTTCCAGACGCTCGCTCTGGTTCGGCCGGCGCCACCGGCGACCAGCAACGGCGTCGCTTTGGCGGGCAAGGTGGTCGGGGGCGCCATTGCGCCGAACACCTCGATCGAATTGCTGGAGGAATCCGGCACCGCGACAAAGGGCGTGCTCGCGACGGACGGTACCTTCGCTTTCACCGCAGTGGATCCGACGAAACCGGTATCCCTTCGCCTCAGACGCGAAGAGTTCGAGCATTCCGCAACACTCGGTCGATGGTTCGTTCCGTCATACGATCGCGGCGACCTCGTCATTGACGTGCGTCCGATCTATGTTAACGAGGACGGCCATGCCCCCGATTCAACCCGCGCGAAGTTCATAGGCGCCCGCAAGCCGTCTCCGTACGCAGCGTTCTACGAACCGCATAGCCGCCAATACTGGCCAGGCGGCGGCACGGTCCAGGAGTACGATTCGACCACATTCGTAAACAATCAGGGTTACGTCGATCGAGACCGCTTTTTCGACAATCCCGATCACTGCATCCGTCTTGCCAGTACGGGTGGCAGCGACATGGTCGCCCTTCAGGTCCGCCCCTACGAAAAGATCAATATTCTTCTCGAGGAAAGTCTCGGCGTAGCCATGCATCGGTGCGTCGAGGTCATCTCCGCTGCGACCGACAATGGCGACATCGGTACGAACTTTCCGAGAATTCGGGACTACACTTCGAAGTTCGGAGTTCAGGGCACCTTGGTATCGATGCTTGCGGGGCTGGTCTCCCAGGTCAGCCCAACAATGCTGCGCGACGGATTGGGATTCGATCCGGAGAACAGCCCACTTCCGAATTTCCTCCATGATGCGAGCGGTGCATTGACGTTCCGGACCGCTTCGCCGGTCTTTTCCGTCTTCGCCGTCAAGCCGACGTTCCCAGCATACGACAAAGGAATTCCGTTTGGCGAGACGCTGAGGGTGCCTTTCGATGTCATGCCGCAACCCGGCAAGGAGGCATTCCAATACTGGACTGAAATCGTCTCATATATCGAGAAGCACCATCCCGGTCAGAATTTCATATTCCATACTGGGATTGATCAGGCACAGTGCCGAACCAGTTGTGACGTCACGCTGACCTTGGCCGACGGCACCAAAGTCGCCGCGGGCGCAAAGGGCTTTGCCAGAAACATAGCTGAATACTGCGCCAAGAACGGCTACGCCTGCGTGAATCCCAACTTCTCCGAGAAATATGCGGAAGTGCCGAGGCTGCTGACGTTTGAACACGACGGACATTACTCGAAACTCGGGCATCAATGGCTTGCGCGGGAACTGACGGCGCCATTGACCAAAATCCTTTCCGATACCTCGAGATGAAAAAGCCGGGCGCCTATCTGCTTGTCCTGCGCCTGATCGTAGCGCTCGGATGCTGTGCGCTTGGCGCGGCATCAGCCCTTGCCGATGAGGGGAAGCCGGATGCGCCGGTTCGCGTGTTGCCGTACCCGTTCGCGCATATCGTCAGCTTTGCCTCAGATACCGACGCGCTTCGTGCCTGGCACGGCGCGGCCATTCACCGCTTCTTCAATGAAGACCTCGGTTTGACGATCTCGGATTCGCTTTGGCCGCAAGGTAGGCAGGTGATCTCGGCGTTTTTTGTTGGCCCGGGACAGTTGAATCGATTCCCCTCCGGCATCGGCTCAGAAGCCACTTTTGCCCTGCTGCTGCGAGAGTGGCATCGCGGAAACATCGATCATTTCCATGGCTGGCAGGAGGACGATCTCTTGCCTTTTCGAGCGGAGATCCAGCCGCCGCATTCCCTGTCGGCGGCACGATCGAGCCTGACTATGTCTTCTGTCGGTCTAACCCCTCAGGCAAGCCGCAACGTGAGATTCTACTTCTCCGCGGCTCCGCCTGCCGACCTTTCGATCATGTTGCACGATACCCAAGGTCGATCGACCATTTTTGGTACAGGCGATGTCGTTCGCGGACAAGGCATTCAATTTGAAGTGGGATCGCTCGGCTGGATCGTCGAGGTGATCGTCCCGCTGCAGTCCGACAGCGTGAGGCGCCCTGTGGATCCGATGTCGATCGACCGGATCGAGTTTATCGCGCCGTCCTGCGCGACCGGGTGTGCCGCTTCCCTCACCAGGGTGGAGCGTGACCATTTCAGCCGGCGCACGGTTCTGTCCGAAATCCCCTGGCTCGAGGCATGGAACGTTCGCCCCGCCATACTGACGTCTCATGGCGGCAACACGCTTGTTCAGGATTTCGGCGTTCCAGGGAAGGTTTCAAAGTTTATTGCCTTCGACAGCCCCGCCCTCGTTGATACGCATGCCGCGCTTGCTGACGAGAAGCAGAGCCATGGCTACCATTCCGACCTTTTGAGAAAGCTTGGTGTGCTCGCGGTCTGGTCCTATTTTCCCGCAGATCCCAGGGATATATTCGTCAGTCCCGATGGCCCTGAAGTCCAGCACGGTTTGCCGCCGCTCTCATCCACCTACCAGCAGCTCTACAACCTGCCCCGCGCGACACCACCGGCACTGGAGACTGGTAGCGAAGACAAGTTTGATGCGTCGGCGCGAACCTTGCTCGCGGATATTCCCGAGAGCGAAAGGAAGGAGCTCTATTGCGGGCCGAACTGTAACGTGGCCCAGGGCAACGCGCTCGCAATGCTGATCGCTTCTCACCTCCAGTCGATCAACCGCGACAAGAAGGTGAAGGGGCTGATCTACACCCATTTCGGCTCAGAAGAAGGAACCTCGATTTTTCGGGCCTCGCCGGAGGAGCCGGTGACGCCGGCCGTTCGGAAATGGATGCGACGGTTTGCAAATTACGTCTATGACTTCGACGGCTCGATCGGCCCCGGCCGACGCATCTGGTCACCTCCGGCGAACACGTGGGTTCGGTACCAGGTGATGCATTCCAACATCGCCTCTCACCTCGCAATCGACAAATCCACCATCTCGATCACGCCGTGGACCGATCCGGTCACGCAAACGACCTGGCCGGATATGAGCGCCGGTACGCGCGACCTTCACGGACTCACGGTGTACGTTCCGGATGTCGAACATGCTTCGGTACGGATCGGCGACAAGGAGACGCAATCATTTACCCGCAACCCGCCGGATGAAACCGGCAGGACGTCGATCACATTGGTCGACGATCACGCGCCGACCTCAATCATCGGCCCGGTCTCTCTGAAGGACCGCGCGAGCATCGAAGCCAAATCGGGGCTTTTCACCGACGCATCGGCAGCCAATTCCTTCATCAGTCTTGCAACTGACAAGTCCGGCGACGCAGGCATCGTTATCAAACCCTGGAGGCTCGACCTCTGGAACACGAGCCACCTGCAGCTTGCTGTTCGCAAGCGCTGTACAGGCAAGAATGACGAGAGCTGCCTCGGATCCCGTTTCAAGATCGAATTGCTGATGCAGGATGGCGGCACGGTTTCCATTCTGGAAGATCGGCCGCCGGATGCGCGTGTGTCGTCCAGCACATGGTCTGTCCCGCGTCTGAAGAAGCTCGATGAGTGGGTATCGCACACGCTCGATGTGACGCAGCTGGCTTGGTCCAAATTCATCGACGAGGGCGACGACTGGCGTCGGCCACCTCTCCCGCTCGGAAGGGTCAAGGAGGTGAGGGTGTCGTTGATGAACGCGCCTGCCGGCACGACGCTCGATGTGCAAAATTTCAGGGCTTTGCGGCCTTCCGGGAACGGTCAGGCTTCGGACGGGTCCAAGTTGATCGCGGGCCGCGTCACCCTGGACGGCTGGACGCCCGCGCCGGGAGTGCAAGTTCGCGTGACTGCAGAGTCCGGACGCATCACCTCTACCGCGACCGATCAGGACGGGTATTATTTCTTCCCCGGACAGCCGAATGGGCAAATCGTGAGCATCCGCGCTCAACTGGGCTCACGGCAGTGTTTCCCAAGGCAGGGACGCCGCATCGAGATCGGCAAGGACGAGGCCGAGCTCGACATTGAACTGGGGCGCAGCCTGCAATTCCCGGGCAGATCATCTCCGTCTCCAGCCAATATCCTCGCCGCTCCTGAACAAGCTTGCGAAACGATGCCGGACCTTTTGGCGCAAGAGCAGTAGTTGCCCAATATCGCTTGAGCGAGGAGCCCTGCCGCTGCGTTGACCTGCGAAAAATTTTTGCGGGTTAGGGGCACATGAATCGTCGCAGTTCACCGAGAGCTCTCGCATTGCGCGAGGTGGCGTCAGGTCATCTCGCGTACCGCAAACGCAAGCTCTGCCGGATGGCCCGCCGCGAACGCTCGGCGCTGCGCAGGCATTCGCACATCGCAAGCGAACGAGACAATTACAACGGGAAACGCCATAAAACTGCAATGGCGCGATGCTATCGTTCATCGCCTGCCACGCGGCAGCTGCAATGAATGTCCGCAGTGCGTTCGCCTCACATGCATCGCTCATCTTATCAACGGCTCGTTGTGACGGCGATCGCGGCGATGCTCTCGTCTGCTGCGGGCGCGGCTGAATTCACCATCGTCAACGCCTCGAACACGCCGCTGCAGCACCTCTACATTTCGCCATGCGGGGCAGGGCAATGGGGGCCGGATCAGTTTACCGGGGCGTTGCCGCCTTCGCGATTTCACACGGTCTCGCGCATCGAGCCGGGCTGTTACGATATCCAATTCGTTGTTGCTCCCTGGAATAGCTGCGTCCTTGCCGGCGCGTCGCTTCGCGGCAGCGAAGTCTGGAAGGTCACGCAGTGGACGGTGTTCGGCTCGCAGAGCGGCGATTGCTCGCATGTCGCGGGCTATGTTCCCGCGGCTCGACGTGCGTGGGTCTGGCAACCGGCTTCAAGCTCCGACATGAAGAGGGAGTGACGTGGCAAAGGTGCTGGTGACCGGCGGAGCCGGATTTCTAGGTTCGCATCTGTGCGAGCGGCTGATCGGGCAGGGCCACGATGTGCTCTGCGTCGACAACTACTTCACCGGCAGCAGGGCCAACATCGCCCATCTGATCGGCAGTCCCCGCTTCGAGGTGATGCGCCACGATGTGACGTTCCCGCTCTATGTCGAAGTCGACCAGATCTACAATCTGGCGTGTCCGGCTTCGCCGATCCATTACCAGTTCGATCCGGTGCAGACGACCAAGACCAGCGTCCACGGCGCCATCAACATGCTTGGCCTGGCCAAGCGCGTGAAGGCCAAGATCCTCCAGGCCTCGACCTCGGAGGTCTATGGCGATCCGGAAATCCATCCGCAGGTCGAATCCTACTGGGGACACGTCAATCCGATCGGGCTGCGCTCCTGCTATGACGAAGGCAAGCGCTGTGCCGAGACGCTGTTCTTCGACTATTGGCGCCAGCACGGCCTGCGGATCAAGGTTGTGCGGATATTCAATACCTACGGTCCCCGCATGCACCCCAACGATGGTCGTGTGGTGTCGAACTTCATCGTCCAGGCGCTCGGCGGCAACGATATCACCATCTACGGAGATGGCCGCCAGACCCGCAGCTTCTGCTATGTCGACGATCTGATCGAGGCGATGATCCGGACCATGAACACCCCCAACGATTTCACCGGGCCGATCAACATCGGCAATCCAAGGGAGTTCACCATCCGCGAGCTGGCCGAACAGGTCATTGCCATGACCGGATCAAGAAGCAGGCTGGTGTTCGCACCGCTGCCGTCCGATGACCCTCGCCAGAGGCAGCCGGACATCTCGCTTGCGCGCTCGGTGCTGGGCTGGGAGCCGACCATCGATCTCGGCCGTGGCCTCGAGCGAACGATCGATTACTTCCGGGGCCAGTTGAGAGCAGCGGCCGAATAGCATTCCCAGAGTTCGCCCGCCCTTGCACGGTTGCGATCGATCAAGCCGTCCGGCGGCGCCAGAAAGCGTGCACCGTCAGAGTGACCTTCAAGACCGGATCGCCGGCAGTTCGCTCGACTGATCCCCCCGGCTGCACCAGCAATGCGTCGACGAACACATAGGGCGCGCCGCTCTCGAGCCGGTAGAGCAACGTCTGCAATGCCGCCAGTGAGGCATTCAGGGAGATCTGGAGCCTGATGGCGTCGTTCTTGTCGTCGCGATCGGCGGGAATTCCGGACGAGACCAGCACCGCGTGCTGGCTCAGCACCAGTTCGGACAGATAAGCCTGGAGCTGCGCGGTGGCGAGGCCGCTGGTCGGCGCATCCAGGAAGGCCGCCGCCGGCGCCGCGAGGCGTTGGGTCTGTGCACGCTTGTTGGCAGCGGGGCGCGAATGCGCCTCGAGCGCCGCCAATTCGTCGCGCTGTTCGGCGAGGTGCTGCGCCGCGCTGGAGCGTGCCTGCAGCGCGCCCGCAATCGCGACCGCGCAGATCAGCAGCAGCGCGCAGAATCCGCCGGCCGCGAAAACCTGTTCGCGGTTGATGTCGAACTTGAAGTTGAGCTTCGCTTTCAGCACGATTCACTCTCCATCGATCCTGACATGCGGCTCGACGCGGGCCTCGATGTGAAACACGAACCGTCCGCCATCGGCATTGCGCGTTGTCGGGGCAAAGAAATGCACGTCCTTGAAATGTCCGGAGCGCTCGAGCGGCGCGATCAGCGACGGGGCGTCGCCAGCGAGGCCGACGATGCGCAGCGTCGAGCCGTCCATATTCAGTTCCGTCAGATAGGACGTGTCGGGGAGGGCGCGGGACAGTGCCTCGACGACCACTACCGCGACCGGCGATGTCTCCTTCAGGGCGCGCGCCCGTTCAGCCAGCGCCAGCGAGGCGATCGCCTCCTTCGACGAACTGCCCTTGATCTGGCGCTGCAGCGTCGCAACGCGCGATCCGATCTCGTCGCTCTCGCCGTCCGCGGATGCCGCGCTCATGAAGGCCCAGACGTTGACCGCCAGCGTCAGGCAGACCGCTGCGACCATCAGGCCGACGACCATTCGGCGCGTCCGTGAGAGATTGCTGTCGGACGCCTCAGTGAGGCGGGACCACAGGGTGACCGTTCCGTCGCCGCTGTCCTTGCCCGCAACGACCCGGTCGACCCGCAGCCCCAACGCGCCGAGCTGGCCGCACGCGTCATCGAGTGTCGCGCGCGAGGTGGCGAGGATCTGGACATTGAGGATATTTGCATCCGCGCTGGTTGCCACATTGAAGCCGTAGGCGGCCTGGCTCGCCCGCCACGGAAAGAGCCGCTCGATCTGATTGCGCACGATGCCGGCCAGCAAGTCTCGCGCCTGCGCCGGAACATTCATCGCGCGCGAAACGATGTCGGGAGCAGGAAGCTCGAGAATGACGAAGGACTTCTGCGCGGCGCGGATGATCTCATTGGGTAGCGCTATGCCCGCAGCCCCCGCCGCGAACGTCGACCTTACCGATTTCGTCGCGTCCTCAACGACCCAATCGCTGCCGACCCTGGTCACCTTTAACCAATGCCTGGCGCGGCGCCGCTCCTGCCAGCCGAGCCACAGGCGGGCGAGGATGTCGATCCAGCGCCGCATGATCATTTCGATGTTCATCAGCGCGCCTCCAGCGATGCGACGACGCCTGTCCCTGCGAACCGCGATATCGGTGTCCAGGCCAGAACCCGATATGGTTGCTTGTCGTCGGGGAGCAGCACGATGAACGCCCTGGCTGCAGCGGTGTATCCGCCGGTCGTGCCGGCGACGAGGTCCACCGCGACCACATGGGTCTGCGGAACCTTGAGGTATTTCTGCGCCGGTCCGAGCAGGAAGGAGAGGCGCTCGGGATCGACGAACGGCGAGCTCCGCATGTCGAGGAAGGCGTCAAGATGCTCCGCATCGAACGACGGCAAGGCCCGCAGCACCGCGACCGGCGCGGTGAGCGGATTGACGCCGTCGCCGCCGAAGACGGTGATCAGGGGTGCCATTGCCGCCATCCATTGCGGCTGCATGCCGGGAACATCTGCGATCTGCCCGATGTCGGTGAACGGCGCGGGCGCTGCCGCCGGCTGGTCAGGCGTACCCTGTGCCGATGGCTTCGCCGCATCGCCCGGCCGTGGCTGCGGATCGTTCGGTCGCGCTTGCCCTGCGATGTCGCGAAGCGCGACGATGCGTTGCGACACGATGCGGGCATCGTCATCCTCGGCACCGACATAGCGGAGCAGTGAGGCGAGCAGTTCGACCGGTGCCTTTCCGATGTCGATCCGGCCGCCCTCATCGCTGATGGTGAGCTGAACGGACCCGGTCGCGAACGTCAGCGTGGTGGTGCGCTCGGCGGGCGGGGCGTCTCGCAGCGCCGCAACAATACCGGCGGCGGCCTCGAGACCCGCGGTCAGGAGTCCGTCGGCTTGCACACGCTCCCGGTCGATCCGAACGATGCCGGCGAGGCTGCGAAACGTCGTCGACGTGGCCATGGCGAGCGCGGCGCACAGCGCGATCGCCCATAGCACGGCGAGCAGGACCATGCCGCGTTGGGTGTGACGCCCGCTCATCGGCGTGCTCCTGGCGGCGGGTCCTTGGCCGGCGCCTCCTTCGGCGGCGCCGACTTGCCGGTGACGCACTCGGCGTTGGCTCCGGGCTGCGCACAGCCGATCGGCGCGTCGGCGCGCAGCGTGAATTGCACGCCAGGCAACAGATCGGCCCCGCTGGCGCGGTCTCGAACGGTCAGCCGCACCAGGCGCGGCAAGAGCGGCTGCCCGATCCATGTCGGGCTCCAGGACAAGGTGCCGTCCGGACCAGTGCTTCCGAATGCAAACGCGATGTCGACCTGGCCTTCGATCACACCAACGGGGTCCTGCAGCGCGACGCTCGCGAACGGCGTGCGTTGTCCTTGCCATCGCCCACGACGCCGGACCAGATGGTTGACACCATCGGTCTCCTCGACCTGCAGGCCGACCACTTCCTCACCCCGGCCGCCGCCTGCACTGCTTCCGGTGACGAACGTCATCTGGTTCGCATCGCCGTTGAAGGCGGCCGTCGCGTCCGCGCCGTCACCCTGTTTCACCTGCCGGGCGGACCCGATGTCCGCCGCGAGGCGGTCGACCGCGAGCAGCAACTGATCGGTCTTTCCCGCCAGACCCGTCCTGCGGTCGAAATTCAGCGCAACGTTGTTGATCAGAACCGCGGTTGCGGCAATCACCGCGGACCCGATCGCGAGCGCGGCCAGCACCTCGATCAGCGTGAAGCCGGATGCCGCACGGAGCTCGCTTCGAAGCGCTGCGCTCATTCGTCGGCTCCCAATCCGAGCCGCAGCGTATCCGCGCTGACCATCTGTCCGGGCGCCCACGACACCGTTGCAACGAGGTGGTAGGCGATCCAGTTCGGGCGTTTGGCGCCGGGCTCCTCCTTCTTGTCCGGTGCGGCTGCGGCCGGCGCGTCCCGCCGCGCGGCCATGGCGTCGACGAACATGGGCTCCGATGTGACCGACCAGCGCAGACCGGCGGTCTCGCCGTCACGCGTGCCATTGGCGAGGATCGAGCGGTCGACCGGCGAATCCAGGATCGTGCGCAACATGACCTGTGCCGCAATGCGGCCGTCGATCCGGTCCGCGATCCGGCGCGCGTAAAACAGATGCGGGCCGAGCACCGACACGAACGCCAGCAGCAACGCCAATGCCACAAGTGCCTCGATCAAGGTGAATCCCGCGTTCGCCGAACGAGGTTCAGGGCAGATCGACCGCAACGCGGCCATTATACCAGTTGACGTCCACCTCATAGCGCACATTCTCCCACGAGAATTTCAGCACCGATCCGGTCGAAGCGCCGTCCGGCTCGAACCGCACGACCGCCTGCCGTCCCGACCAGAGCTCGTTCACGCCGATCACATCGACCCGGACGTCGCGAGGGATCGCGATCGTGCCGGCCTGCCCGACGATCGTCCGCGCATTTCCGTCGAGCGACACGCGGCGGCTTTGCCCGGTGAGGATTGCCGCAAGCCGCTCGCGTCGCAGCAGCGCGGCGGTCTGCAGCGTCAACGCCTTCAGGCTGGCGCGCCCGGTGCCTGGAACCATCGTCACCACCAGCGATGCCAACATCGCGATGATCAGCATCACCGCCATCATCTCGATCAGGGTGGAGCCCGCTGTCGAACCGGTGATCGTCGCGCGCGTCATCAGCCATCCCTACATCGCAAGCTCGGTGATGCTGAGCAGCGCACTCATGATCGATACCACCAGCGTTCCGATACCGATGCTGACCGCGATGATGGTGATCGGTCCGATCGCACCCATCAGCCGGTCGAGGCCGATGGCGAGCCGCTGCTCATAGAGATCGGCGGCGTGCTGCGCG
Organism: Bradyrhizobium sp. B120; assembly: GCF_049075665.1. Taxonomy (NCBI): domain Bacteria; kingdom Pseudomonadati; phylum Pseudomonadota; class Alphaproteobacteria; order Hyphomicrobiales; family Nitrobacteraceae; genus Bradyrhizobium; species Bradyrhizobium sp. B120. The sequence goes on from NZ_CP185242.1 coordinate 2,472,456, forward strand.
ATGGCCGAGAGGTCTCCGGTCTCGTCACCGACCCGAAGCATGCGGACCGCAAGCGGCGGCACCAGGTCGCTCTCGGCCAGCGCCTCGATGAAGCGGCGGCCGTTGCGCACCTGCTCGTGCACCTTATCGACGGCCGCCGCGTAGCGGGGCTCGGTCATGATATCGCGCAGGATCTTCAGCGCGGTCGGCAATGCGACCCCGTTCTCGACCAGCAGCCCGAGCGTACCGATGAAACGGGCGGTGCGGCGATCGTGCATCGGGCCGGAGATGCCGGGAATGGTCGCGAGCACCGACATCAGCGATGCGCGCGCGGCCGGCTGGCGCAGGATCAGCCAGCCCAGCACCAGCACTGCGCCGCAGCCGCCAAGGAACATGTCGAGATGGGCGCGCAGCCAGGTGGACATCGTGAGCGCAAAGGCCGCGCCGGAATTGAGACGTCCGCGCAGCTCGCTGAATACCGACTCGAACTGCGGCACGACATAGAGCAGGAAGAAAAACAGGATGACGACCGCCGATCCGACCAGGAACATCGGATAGCGAATCGCCGACGTGATCCGTTGCGACAGCTGCTCGCGCCGCGTGCGGTCCTCGACGATCGCCCGCAGCACCACTTCCAGCTTGCCGGACGCTTCGCCGGCGCGCACCATCGCGATGTAGATCTGCTCGATGATCTGGTTGTGGCGCTCGAGTGCTTCGGCGAAGCCGTCGCCGCCGGAGACCGCGGAGCGCAGCCCGCCGGCAAAGCGGGCCACCGCCTTGTTGGTGTCTTCCTCAAGCGTCTGGAGCGCAGCCTCCAGCGTCAGTCCGGAGCGAAGCAGCAACGCCAGCAGGCGAAGGAACGTGGTCAGCTCGCGTTGCCGGGGCAGGCTCCCGCTCGAAACGCCGGCGCGCAGCGCGCTGCGGCCTGCGATCTCGGCCTCGACCGGCAGGTGGCCGAGATACTCGATCCGCCGCAGCACCTCCTCGCGCGAGGGCGCGTCGACGTCGCCGAGAATAATCTCGCCGGCCTTGGTCAACGCGCGATAGCGGTAGTGCGGCATGACCGTCCTACAGGCTCATGGTCAGGCGGAAGATCTCATCGAGCGTGGTCTGTCCGGCGCGCAATTTTGCGACACCATCCTCCGTCATTGACGTCATGCCGGCGCGCCGGGCCACGGCTTCCAGCTCGGAGGCATCGGTTTTCGGGCCGATCGACCGTCGCAGCGTCGCGCCGATCTCCATGATCTCAAACACGCCCTTGCGTCCGCGGAAGCCTGTGTTGCTGCACCAATCGCAGCCCTTGGGCCGGCAGACCACCTCGCCAGCCTCGATGCCAAGCGCCGCATAGCGTTCGTCCGCTGTTATATCCGCGGCCGACAGGGTGTAATGTTGCTTGCAGTGGTCGCACAGGATCCGGACCAGCCGCTGCGCGACGATCACCCGCGCGCACGATGCCAGCAGGAAGCTCTCGATTCCCATGTCGATCAGGCGCGTCACGGCGCCCGCGGCGGTGTTGGTGTGCAGCGTCGTCAGCACCAGATGGCCGGTCAGCGCGGCGTGGACGCCGATATGGGCCGTCTCGGCATCGCGCATCTCGCCAACCATGATGACGTCGGGGTCGAGCCGCATGAAGGAACGCAGCGCGGATGCGAAGGTGAGCCCGATGCCTGGATGCACCTGGGTCTGGGTGATGCCGGGTATCTGATACTCGACGGGGTCCTCGATGGTCAGGATTTTGCGGGTGGGCTCATTGATCACGGCAAGCGATGCCGCGAGCGTCGTCGTCTTGCCGGACCCGGTCGGGCCGGTGGCGATGACCATTCCGTAGGGTGCAAGCAACGCCTTGCGCAGAACCGCCTCGTGATGCGCGCTGAGGCCGATCTGGTCGAGCGAGACCAGGCCGGCTCCCTTGCGCAACAGTCGAATGACGGCGCATTCGCCGTGCATCGTCGGCATGGTGGCGACCCGCAGGTCGATCTCGTTGCCGCCGACCTGGATGCGGGCGCGCCCGTCCTGCGCCAGCCGGCGCTCGGTGATGTTGAGGCCGGCCATGATCTTGAGCCGTGACAGGATGCCCTTGGCCATCGCCATCGGCGGTGCCGGCACGTTCTTCAGCATGCCGTCGACGCGCAGGCGAACCTGCAGTGTATTGCCGGTCGGCTCGATGTGCAGATCGGTCGCCCGCTGCTCGACGGCCAGGCGGAGCAAATCGTCAAGCGCCCGCACGACCGGCGCACCGCGCGCGAGGTCGCGCAGATTGTCGAGATCGTCCTCGCCGCCGGCCGTCCCGGGCTGCGGGGCGTCGCTTGTTTGATCGGGCTCGAGCCGTAGCGACAATGCGGCTTCCAGATCGTCCGCGGTTGCCGCCGCAAGCGCGACTGGCCGGCGCAGCATCAGTTCGACCGCGCGCAACGTTTCATCGTCAATCGGGGAGGCCAGTGCGAGACGCAACGTCCCGGCCGCGCCCTCGTAAGGAAACAGGCGCTCTTCCTTGAGGAACCGGGTCGACATCTCGCCGCCGGCAAAGCGTCCGTCGACCAGATCGTCGCGACGAACCCGGTCGCATCGGTAAAAGCTGGCCAGCTCGTCGGCCAGCGCGGAGGGTGTCAGCTTGGAGACGGCGCTCCAATCGACATGGCCAGCCGATCCGTCGGCATGACGCGGCCGAGCAGTGCCCTCATCCTTCTGGCTGTCGCGCAACGCGCCCTTACCGGCGAGATAAGTCATGAAGTCGATCGCCGCCGCCGCCGGTGTCGCAGGCCCATCGCTTTCATGCGCTAGCATCGCGCAACTCCGATTGAACCGGCCCGCGCAGCGGGTCGACTATGCCGTTCGGCTTGTCGTGCCATTGCGCGTCACCTGCTGCCGCCCAACGGCAATCGCCGGTCGAGCACCGTATCGCCATCGCCGGCTGGATGCAGCGCCGCGCGCTCCCGCTCGGTGAATGAGATTCGGCGCCGAAACGCAGCCCGCGGCATGTGCGCGTTCCGATCGATGCACACCGCGCAATGCACCAGCGCCTGCTTGATCTCGACCTGGACCGTGCGCACGCTGATGCCGAACCGTTTTGCCACTTGTTGCAACGGTACTTCTTCAACGCATATCGCCATGAAGATCTCCCGGCGACGGGTCGGTAGCTCCTGGATGGCGCGCCGCAGCGCACCGATCTCGGATCGCGCCTCGATGATGCGGTCCGGGCCGGGAGTATCGTCCGGTAGATCGAACAGCGCATCCGCTTGCGGCACCGTGCGACGTCGCCGTTCGGCAACGCGCCGATTGCTGATGGCGCTCATCGCCACGCGGAACAGATATGCAGGCAAATCGCGAACGGGTCCGATGCCGTCTGACTTGCTCAAGCGCAGAAACGTATCCTGCAAGGCCTCGTCGGCGAGATCGGCCGACCCGGTCCGACGTGTCAAACGTTGTTTGAGATCGTCGTAGCTTGTGACGAGGAGCGCGAGCAACGCCGTTCGATTGGTGTCGCTCATTGCAGGGGCCCCATCCCCAACCGCGGCAATCGTCACATTTCAAGTCGGTCGCGACACTTCTATCTGTGGTTGGTGACATGGAAATGAAACCACAACGAGTGCTCACGTCGCGACATTCCGCGCCACAGTCGATGATGCAGAATTGATTTGTGTCCGATGTGATTGCGCATCCGCAAGGTCGATCGCAGACATCGGCTGCGACGCGGGCAACAACGCGATCACCGGCAACGCATCCCATGTCACGATAGTCCGTTGATGACTGTGTTCCGCTGCGCCGTAAGCGTTCGTTCAATTCCGTGCAAGGCGGCCGTACTTCCGGCATCGATCGCCAGCGCCTGATGGAAACTTGCCGATGCGTCATCGGGTCGTTCGAGCATGAGATAGACGTCGGCAAGTGCGCAATGCGCGGTTACGCGGCGCGGATCGAGTGCAACTGCGTGCTTCAGGCTGATTTCGGCGCCCTGCGAATTGCCGCGTGCGGCGCATGCGCGCCCAAGCGCTTCGTAGAATTCCGAAGATTGCTGCTGATTGATCTTCGTCGCTGCCAGGAAATGCGGCATGGCGTTGTCGAGATCGCCAAGTTCGCACAATGCCAGTGCATATTGCGCGTGCAGTGTGTCACTGGCGGGGGCGAGTTCCAGCGCCTTGCGGTAGTGCTGGTGAAGCTGGCGCTTCACCATATCGGCATGCATGCCGCTTGCTTGCTCATCACGGCCAAGCTTCCGCAGCGCATTTGCGTATGCCGCGTGAGCGTCGACGCTCGTTGGCGCAAGTTCGATTGCCTTGCGGTATTGAGCAACCGCTTGTTCCGTCCTTTGCGTCGCGATCAGCACGTCGGCGAGCGCGATGCGCGCCGGCGCCAGACTGGGCGCTGCTGTCACCGCGGTCTGCAACAGCGTGTACGCGCGCTCATGATGGCCGAAGTCGAGCTCGATCGCGCCGAGATTGCACAGTGTGTTGACGTGTCCGTGGTCGAGGGAAAGGACATGCTCGAATAGTTTCGCCGCGCGATCCAGTTGTCCTGCACGATGCTGGCGGCACGCCTCGACGAACAGGGCATCGCATACCAGCGCGTCGCCCTCGTCGTGGGGCACCGTCATCTTGAGCGCGGAACTCATGATCGGGTCCGTGATCGCCTCCGTCGGCAATTCAGACCCGGCCCCGGCGAGGGATCTGAGCTCGCGGTTCAGCCGTTCGATCACTTCGGCCCAATCGCCCGGTCTTGTTTGCCGGAATAGCCGGGCTTGTGGATACCACGGGGTATCGGTGCGATCCCGGAGCCAACGCCAATCGCTGCCGTTGGCGAGCAGGATCCAGACCGGCTTGCCCATCGCGCCGGCCAGATGCGCGATGGCACTGTCGATCGAGATGACGAGGTCGAGATTGCCGATGATCGCGGCCGCGTCGGCGAAGGATGCCGCGTCGATCTGCGCGCCGGTATCGAGGATGCGATCGTCGAAGTCGGCGAGCTGCTCACGCCCGCGGCCGATCTGCAGGCTGACAAATCGCGCGCCCGGACAGTCGAGCAGGGGGCGCAGCAGGTCGAGCCGGATCGAGCGGCGCTGATCATTGAGATGGCCGGGATTGCCTTGCCACACCAGGCCGACGGACATGCCGCGGCCGGAGTAGCCGCCGAGGCGCTCGCGCCATCGCGTGACCAGATCCGCATCGGGGGTGACATAGGGAGTTGCCGCCGGAACCGTGTCGATCTGGGTATCGAAGATCAGCGGCAAGGACAGCAGCGGCAGGTGGACGTCGAATGCCGGCGCCGCGGTGGCGTCGCTGACGACAGCATCGACGCCGGCGACGGTTTGCATCAACGACAGCAAGACTGGCGGCGTTCGCAGGATCACGCGGCCGCCCCGCGCTTTCACCATCGGCGCGTAGCGCACGAACTGGAGGGTGTCGCCAAAGCCTTGCTCGGATTGCAGCAGGATGGTCCTGCCGGCAAGATCCTCACCCTGCCAACGTGGCCGGTCGGTCGAGATCAAATGCCTGTTGACACGCGGATCCGACAGCCGCCCTTCGTACTCCGCCCAGGCCGCCGACCAGTTGCCGACGCCGAACAGGCAGACCGCAAGCACGGTGCGCAGTTCTGTGCGGGTGGGATATCGTTCCAGCGCGTCGTGCAGCAACGCGATGCCTGCGTCGTGCCGGTTGGTGTCGCTGAGCAGCCATCCGAAATCGACGATCGCATCGATATAATCGGGGGCGCTCGCGATCAGGTCGCGGAATACGTCGTCGGCGAAATCGCTCAGCTCGAGCATCGCCAGCGCGCGGGCGAGGCCGAGCTGCGCCGCCGCATTGTCCGGCCGCAGCGTCAACGCGGCGGTGTAGGCGGCCAGCGCCTGCGGGTACTGGCGGCTCTTCAGCAGCAGAACGCCGAGATTGCCATGCGCCTCGCCGTCGGCGGGATTGAGCCTGACCGCTTCCTCGATCAGCTGCAGCGCGCGCTCTTCCTCGTCCCGCTGCAGCGCGATCACGCCGCGGATGTGCAGGACGTGTGACCGCACCTCGGGTTCCTGCTCCATGGTCTCGAGCAGCAGATCGGCGCTGTCCAGCTGGCCGTCACGAAACAGCGCGATGGTGCGGTCCATGACAGTCTGGATGAATTCCGCGCGCCGCTCGGACGAAGCCTGATTGAGCATCGCCAGCCCTGCACGCATCGTCTGCGCTTCGCTGAACCCTGCTTTCGACATCGACGCACCCTTTGACTGTCGACCTGCGTGTCCTTCGCGATACCGCTGCGGAGGACCGCACCTTTGTCCGCTCCGCCCGCGATTGCGGCTAGGCCGCCGCGTTTGCGCGGGCTTCGCACCACTCCGCCCAGAGTTTCATCAGTTCGCGGGAGAGATTGTCGGCGAAACGCGGGGCGTCGCAGAGCGGCGAGGCGGCTACGCGGTCGCGCAGGGTGCGGCGCAACTCGGCGAGTTCATCGCGCCGGTGCGTCCAGCCAACTGCCATCGCGACGTAGTCGTCGATGCTGTGCGCGCAAAAGCTGCCCAGCCCCGCCGCGGTGAGGTGGGCCGCCGAGTGACGGCCGGCGAAGGTATCGCCGACGAAAGTCAGGGTCGGAACGCCCATCCACATCGCCTCGAGCGTCGTGACGCCGGCAGAATAGGGAAACGGATCGAGCGCGATATCGACCTCGCCATAGGCCACCAGCAGCTTGTCCTGCTCGGTTTCGCCGACCAGCTCGACCCGCTCGCGCGGAACGCCGCCCTGGCCGAGCACGTTGTAGACCGCATCGCGCGTGCTGGTCTCGCCGAGACCGCCATAAACCATCAGGATGCGCGAGTCCGGCACTTGCGCGAGAATGCGCGCCCAGGCCTTGCCAAGCTCGCTGTTGAGCTTGGCCGGACGATTGAAGCAGCCGAACGTGAAGCGGCCACCGCTCAAGCTTGGCAGCGGCGGCACCTCAGGGGCTTTCGCCGGCGGGTGATAGCAGACATAGCAGTCGGGCAGGCGGATCGGGCGCTCGACATAGCTCGCATCGTGCCCCGGTGGAATCTCGACCGGATCGGCGATCAGGCCGTCATAGGTATCGAGCCCGACCGTGCCGACATAGCCGGCCCAGCTGAGCTGGATCGGCGCCGCGCGCATTGCGAACAGCGAGAGGCGGTTGCCGGCGGTGTGGCCGGCGAGATCGAACAGGACGTCGACACGGTCCTCGGCAATCTGCCGTCCGAGCGCCGGGTCGTCCATCCCGGATACGTCGCGCCAGGAGAGCGCGATTTCCTTGTAGCGTTCACTGAAGTCGTCGTCTTGCCGCTTGCTGTCGGTCTTGTAGCAGAAGATCTCGTAGCCGAGCGCGGCGAGCGCTTCGAAGGCGCGCAGGACGAGGAACGACACTGCATGGCGATGCAGGTCCGCCGACACCAGGCCGAGCCGCGGCTTGCGCGCCGGGTCCGGCGCATTGGCGAATGCAAGGCGATTGAACGGCGCGCTCGGCCGGTAGAGCACCGCCCATCGCCTGTGCTCGCGCAGCAGCTCGTCGCGGGTCACGCCCGGTTTGTGCTGAAGTGCGAACAGCAGGGTTCCGGCGATGCCGGCGCTCCCGGGATCGAGCTCGCCCGCGCGCCGATAAGCCGCGACGGCCTCCTCGATGCGGCCCTGTCCGAGCAATCCGAAGCCGCGGCCGACATGATGCTCCGCCTGCAGCGGATCGATTGCGAGCGCGCGATCGACATAAGAGAGCCCGCGCTCGAACGCGCGATGATTGATCAGGAAGTGACCATAGAGATATTGCGGCAGCGCGACGGTCGGCGCGCTCTCGGCGGCGATCTCGAACAACCGCGCCGCCTGCTGGTCGCGCGCGGCGATACCGAAGTTCATGCCGAGTTCGATGATCGCCTTGTAGTTGTCGCTGTCGATCGTCGAGGCGGCGCGGAGATCGTCGACCGCCTTGTCGAACTGTCCGTCCATCACATAGGCGAGGCCGCGGGTACGGTAGGCTTCGCCATACCCGGCATCGAGCTCGATCGCCTTGTCGAGTGCCGCGAGCGCCTCGCTGCGCCGGTTCTCGGTCAGGAGCGCGAGACCGAGACTGTATTGCGCGAGCGGCATGTTCGGCAGCAGACGCAGCCCATCCTGGAGATAGGGAATGCCGTCCCGGGTGCGTCCGGTGCGGGCAAGGCAGGTGCCGATCTCGGCAAGCGCCGGCGCATGCGTCGGTGTCACCCTGAGTTCCGCGGTGAATGCCTCGCGCGCGTCGTCGAAACGATCGAACCGGCACAGCGCAACGCCCTTGCAATAATTGAAGCCGGACTGGTCGGGCGCGAGCCGCGCGGCTTCGTTGAATGCGCGCAGTGCCTGGCGCCAGCGATCCTGTCGTGCGTGCGCCACTCCCTCTTGATGCAAAGCTTGCGCCCGCTTCAGCTCGGTTGATGGATAATTAGTCAGCGGGCGCGCCAAAATTGCATGGCCGCCATGCCCCACACGAATCGCAAGACGTCCGCTCGAGTTGTCTTCCATGTGGGAGGCCTCGCTTGAATGAAAGCCCGCGGAGATTGCTCTGTAGAGAGTATACGATCAGACGGCGAGCCATCGGACGAAGAGTCCATAGAGCATCCGATGTGGTATTGCCAAGATGTTTTTCGGATGATCATCGAAAATAATCCCTGCGCGAAGCCGATCGTCGAATTGTCTATCAGACGTGAAGTCAATCATCGGCGACGGAGACATGACGTCGACGGCAGAGATACTTTCTCGATCGTAGAATTGTTCCAACAAATCTTGATCGGGTGGCAAAATAAACTTCCTATGGTTTGAAGATTACTTTGCGCTCTGATGACGACGCGATGACGATGTGCCGGTGGTGATCAAACCCACAGGAACAGCGCAATGAAAATGCAATCGTCCAGATACATGCTCGGCACCGCCTCGGTGCTCGCCCTGCTCGCGTCCTCGACCATCACGCCCGCGAACGCGCAGGCCTCCACCGCCACGGCCGGCATCTACGCGGGCGGCAGCACGCTCGCCTCGGAAGCCTTCCGGCAGATCTTCGACTGTTACATGGGCGGCATCGTCGGCTCCGGCACCACCTATCCCGACGGCTTCGCGTTCGACTCCAGCTTCCCGGCCCGGGGCAAACTGCCGACCACCTGCACGCTGGTGAGCGTGCCGGTGCAAGGCATGTATGCCGGTGTCGGCAGCGGCAACGGCGTGCGCGGCTTCATCTCCAACAATCCGCAGCAGTGGTACAACGGCACGGTGGCCCCGGGCAGCTCGGGCGCTCCGCCGCTGCCCGCGAACCAGCCCGCGATGATCGACCTCGCCAATCCGGGAAGCCCGGCGACCAAGTTCGGCAGCTATCCCTATCCGCGCGTCGACATCGGCCTGTCGGACTCGCCGCTCGGCAGCACCCTGGCGGCGCTCACGACATCGTCCGTCAGCTTCAATCCAACGCAGGGCTGGACCACCACCGGCGGCGCCCTGGCGACCGTCACGGTGAACAGCACGTTCACGGCGTCGGTTGCCTACAACACCACGGTCTACGGCAACCCGATCCAGATCCCGGCTTTCGAGGTCAACGTCGCGATCGGCGTCAACACCAGCACGATGACGGTGAACTCGTCAGTCGCAGGCGCGGGCACCACGCCCGGCACCCAGGCCAACCAGGGCGCCGCCATCCAGCTCACCACGGGGCAGCTGTGCGCGATCTTCACCGGTCTTGTCACCGACTGGAACGATGTCACCGCCAACAAGATCCCGTACCTGGACAAGACCGGTACGCAGCAGCTCGCGGCTTTCAATTACGCCAACGCCAACAGCGGGGGCACGCTGCAGGCCTATTCGAGCTCGTCGCTGCCGATCAAGATCGTGTACCGCGGCGATGGCAGCGGCACGAGCTTCATCCTGACCAACTATCTCAAAGCGGTCTGCCCGCTGCTCGATTCCACCGGCGCGTTCGGCTACACCTCGATCTTCAACACCACGACCCTGCCGAGCACGTCCTTCTCCAACCTGATCACCCGTATCAACGCCGTCCGCGGCGCGGGTGGCTGGAACAACACGACGGCGACAAACGCCTGGGTCCCCGCGACCGGCAGCGGTGGCGTGGCATCGGCGATCAGCACCAGCAGCGGCAACGCAGGCCGCATCGGATATGTCAGCGCCGACTTCACCCAGCCCTACACCACCCAGGTTGGGACCATCGCCGCGCCGCTCTCGGCAGCGCTGCAGAACGAGCAGCTCCGCAGCTTGGGGACCTACGTTCCGAACAACTCTGTGACCCCGCCGGCCACCCGTCCGGCGAACTTGACGTTCATTGCACCGACGCCGGATGGTGCCGCCGCCGCGTGGGGTGACACCCGGCTCAAGACGCCGTCCACGACCTGGACCTGGAACGACTACAACATCTACGCCAACGTGTTCGGCGCAGTCACCCAGTCCGGCGTGACCGTGACCGGTCTTCCGGTGCTGCCGCTCACGAACAGGCTGAACGCCTATCCGCTCAGCGGCACGACGTTCCTCGACCTCTATAGCTGCTACAACGTCCAGGCCGACACCAACCGCGTCACCAACCTGGTGAACTTCCTGACCACGTACGTCGCCGGCGCCGACTCGACCGACCCGAACTTCGATCCGGACGTCTCGGCCGTGATCGAAAATGCCGGCTTCCATCCCGTGCCGGCCAGCTATGCGAAGAATATCAAGAGCCAGTACTGGGGTACGCGGACGACCGCCATCAGTGCCGCGGCCGCCACTCAGGCAAACGGCTGCTTGAATGTCGCCAACGGAGCCAGCGGCGGCGCCAAGTAAGTCGACGCATCGCGGACGGCGCAATTCCGATTGCGCCGTACCGGATGGCGTCAAGCACATGACACGACCGGGCGCCTCGATCGAGGCGCCCGGAACTATTCGCGGAGCGTCAACGAGCCTGGTGATGCACCTCCGCCTTGCAGCTGATCGGACGAACAGCGATGTCGAAGCAAAAGCCTATCCTTACTTCCGGGCGTATCGACCGAGACAGCACGCGGCAAGGCGAGCAGGGATTTACGCTTGTCGAGATGCTGGTCGTCATCGCCATCATCGGCTTGATCATGGGATTGGTCGGCCCACGCGTGCTGAGTTACCTGAGTGAATCGAAGGTCAAGGCCGCCAAGATCCAGATGCGGAGCTTCGGAAGCGCGCTCGACCTGTTCCAGCTCGATACCGGCCGTTACCCGTCGACGGCCGAGGGACTCACGGCGCTGGTGCAGCGGACGTCAGGCGCGGTCAACTGGAACGGTCCTTACCTCAAGGGCGGTATGGTTCCAAATGACCCATGGAGCCATCCTTATATCTATCGCGCGCCCGGCGAACATGATGCCTACGATATCCTCTCTTACGGCTCCGACGGTCAGGAGGGAGGCAGCGGGACCGCCGGAGACATCTCGCTGGAAAAGCTGACCAGCGCCGCGAGCAACGAGCAATGACGTTGTATGCGATCACGAGTGAACCTCGCGAGCGAGGGCGCCGAGATTGTTCGCAGTCAGGAGGCCGAGAAGCTGGTGCAGTCCGGTCTCGATGCACGCCATATCGCCGTGGTCGACGAACTCTTCCGAGGAAACGCCTTACCCTTACCTCTTCTGCCAGGGTAACGCGTGTGCACCGGGTTTGCCCGCGGCCTCACGCGTGCGCTGATCGGCCCCTTGCGATCTCGTTGTTCCGTCTTCCGGTTGATGATCGAGCCCGGCAAGCCATCGATCGTCAGGCGATGTGGGCGGCGGGGCGTGGCGTCCCGGCCGATCGGTCATGATGGCGCCCATGGCGCGCAGATCGTCGGGCGTCAGCCACGCGATCTCGTGAGCGTGCGTCGCCAGCATCTGTCCGATGATGCGCGGCGGCACGCCGAACCCGCTTGCGATGCGCGCCATGGCGATGGTCGCCTCTTCGGTTTGCGCAGTCTCGTGGCCGAATTTATCGGACACGCCGTGGACGCCGATCGCGGCCTCATAGCTGGCGAATTTCTCGTTTCCCGCCGCGAACACGATGAAGCAGGCCGATGCGCAGCGCGATCCGGCCGCGACGATGGTCGGCAGCTTCGCCCTGCGGATCAGGCCGGCGAGCTTGACCGCCTCGGCGAGGCTGCCGCCCGGTGAATCGAGCCGCACGGCCGAGATCAGGCGGTTGCCGTCATTGGCCGCCTTGATCAGTGTTTCCGCAGTCTCCGTGTCGCCTTGGGCGACGTCGCCGCTGAGCGCGATAATGGTGACGTCGCCTTTGAGGGTCACGCTGCTCAGCTCGGCGGCGGTCGCGGCCGTGCTGAAGATGGCTGCTCCCAGGACCCGCAGCATGGATGACACCATCGCCATCGGCGGCCACGGTCTCATTTGCGCGCGACGGATGGCGGTGCCGCGCCCGGCGCATCGAAGGTCGAGGGTGCGCGCCGCATGCTGTCGAGACGCTCGCGGAATTCCTCGGCGACCACCTGGGCATCGTGGCCGTTGCGCACCAGCTTCGTCGTGACGAACACGATGATCTCGGAGCGGAGCTTGGTGTCGCTCTTCTGGCTGAGCAGGTCGCCGAGATATTTGATCTGGTTGAGGCCCGGCAGTCCGGCCACCGAGCGCTCGTCGTCCTCCTTGATGAGACCGCCGAGCAGCACGGTCTGGCCACTGCTGGTGCCGACCGTCGAATGGATCCGCCGCTGCGAGATGGTGGGCGTCAGGTTCTGGGCGCTCGCGCCGCCCGGATTGACGACGTTAGAGACCTCCTGCTCGATCTCGAGCTCGATCGATCCGTTCGGATGCACGTGCGGCAGCACCTTCAGGATGATGCCGGTGTTCTGCCGGCTGATGCTGCTCACCACATTGAGGCCGGTGACGGTGCTGCCGGTCGAGATCGGCACCTGGTCGCCGACCTCGAGGATCGCCGGCTCGTTGTCGGAAACCACGAGCGACGGGGCCGACAGCACCTTGACGGTGGTCAGGGTGGAGAGCGCGTTGAGGACGAACTTGGGATTGGCTTCGGCACCGAGCAGCAGGTTGAAGCCGGGCAGCACACGTGCGAGCAGGGCGGTCTGTGCGGCCGATTGCGCGGCGCCGAACAGGCCGACCGATCCCTTGTCCTGGCCGGCGCCGGCGTTGGCGCTGGTAAGATAGGCCTGCACGCCATACTGCAGCTGGTCGGTCAGCGTGACCTCGGCGACCATGGCATCGACGGCGACTTGCAGCCGCGGCCGATCCAGCGACTCGATCGCCCGCTCGATCACGAGGTAATCTTCCTGGTTGGAATAGACCATGATCGCGTTGGTCGATTTGTCGGCGGTGACCCGAACATTCTGAAATATGCCGCGCGGAAGCGAGCCCAGCCCGGTCCCGCCGCCGCCGGGTCCCGCAATATCCTGGTCGTCGTCCTTGCGATCGGAGAACCCGACCTGGGCCGCGCCGCTGCGATTGGCGGTGCCGGAATTGTCGGTGCCGCCCTGGGTGGTCGTCGCCGGATTGTTGCTGCTGCTGAGCGTGCCGGCACCGAGCGAGTCGATACGCGATGTCGTTCCGCTCTGACCGGGCGCGGTCGGACTGGTCTGGCTGTCACCGGCCGATTGCGAGCTGCGGCCGACGAACATCTCGTTGAGGATGCGGGCAATGCTGCGCGCGTTGCCGAAGCGCAGGCTGTAGACCCGCACCGTCGTGCCGGTGGGATCGGAGCGGTCCAGCCGCCGCACCCATTGGGTGGCGCGTTCCAGCACCTTGCTGTTCTTGCTCACCGCCAGCACCGCGTTCATGCGCGACACCGGCTGAAACTTGATCACGCCCTGTCCCTGTCCGCCATCGGCGGTGTCGAAGACTTTCTCGAGCTCGCGGATCATGGTCTCGGGCGCGGTCGACTTCAGCGGATAGAGCCCGACCGACTGATTGCGCAGCCACTCCACGTCGAGCGTGCCGATGACGCCGAGCGCCGCCTGCCGCTCGGAGGCGGTGCCCTGGATCAACAGCACGTTGCGGGCCTGATCGACGCGCACGGCGCCGGGTCGCGACAGGAAACTTTCCGCGGTCTTGCCGATCGCGGCGGCAGAGACAAAGCGCAAGGGTACGATCGAGACGCCATAGCCGGGCTGTCCCGCGCCGACGACCGAGATGCCGGCGCCCGCGGCCTCCGGCAGCGGCACGATCCGGATCAGACTGTCCTCGCGCAGCAGCGCCGCGTTCGACATTCGCAGCACGCTCTCGAAGATCGGCAACACGTCCTTGCGCGGAATCCGGTGTGCTGAGGCCAGCGTGATCGTGCCCTGCACCCGCGGGTCGACGACGTAGTTCATTCCGAGGCTGTCACCGATCACGGATTTCACCACCGTCGGAATATCGGCATTGTCAAAGTTCAGCTCGATGCCGCCGCCTTCGCTGACGACGTCGCTGTCGACGGCGTTCGCCAGACGGGTGGTCGCATTTGTGGCGGCGTCTCGTTGCGTAAGCGCAGGCGCCGGCGCGAGATCCTGATCTGCGCCGGGAAACACCATCGGCTGCGTGCGCGCGGATGCCGTTGCGGTGGAGGTCCCGCCGACCGGGCCGTTCCAGCGCGCGCGCAAGTCGGCATCGCGGATCGGGTCGGTCACCAGGTCGCGGCCAGGCAAGTCGATGCCCTTGTCCATCATGCAGCCGCCGAGCAGGCCGGCGAGCACAAGCCAGGTGCCGGTCACGGCGCCAATCGGCGCCATGCGCGAGAGGCAGGACGGTTGGAGACGTTGCTCGACCGGCCCCTCTTGTCCGCCTCGCGGGGGTGCCGCGGTGTCACCGGCAGATCGGTTGTCAATGCACATCGCTTGCTGCCTTCCAGGGACGATCGGCAGGAGCGAGGCTGCTGCCGGCGAGATCCTCGACCTCGTTGACCAGCGCCTCGGCACGACCGATCAGTGCGCGGGCGTAAGACGGATTGATCGGTCGATGCCCGAAAGCCGCGCCATCGAGTTGCTGGCTGATCTCGCGTGTCAGGGCGCCTCGCCTCGCGGTAATCGCGCCGATCGTGTCGAGATAGCGCTGATAGCCGACGTCGCCGCCCTTGATGGCCTGGGTTGCAAGGGCAAGGCCGTTGCGTCCGAGTTGACCGAGCGGATCGTTGATCGTCTTGGCGGCGCGTGCCAGATCCCTGTACGTCTCGCGATCGTTTGCGAGCTCCGCTGGCAGCGCGTTCGCTTCGAGCGCATCCACAAGCACGACGCCGTCGTGGATGTAGCGGTCGGTCAGGCCCAGCAACGCCAGCAGAGTGGGCCGCAGGTCCGCGTGGTGCGAGAGGATGTCCGGTGTCTCGCCACGGTGAGCTACGCCCGGTCCAGCTATGCCGAACCAGCTGCCGCCGAGAATTTGCGCGATGTCGCCGCGCACCCAGGCCGTGTCGGGATTGACCGCAATGCAGGCCGGAGGCTGTGCGCAGTCGGCGCGGCTGGCGGCCGTCCGGATGATGTAGTCGGGATCGGCGAACATCAGGACATGCGGCGTGCGCGCGGGGCTTGCCGTGACCATGTGCATGAGCTGCATCTGGGCGCGGTCCGCGACCATCGATGTCAGGCGATCGCTCTTGCCGGTGATCGGGTTGGCGACGCCAAGCTTGCCGACGTCTTGCGCGAGCGTGCGCGTCAGCGGATCGGTGGATAGCGGATTGCCGCGGATGTAGAACGGCGGCGTGTTGCCGGCTTGAACATCGAACGCCGTGACGTTGCGCCGCTCGGTCGCGAGCAGCCGATCGATGGCGATGCCGATCGCGCCGGTCGGCCCGTAGCTGCACGGCAGCGCAACGCCATCGCACGCCGGCGGGCTGGGTGGTCCGCCGACAAAGCGGTCGTTGCCTGTGGGCACCACGACGAACAGCGTGTTGCGCGTGGTGATCCCGCTTGCGGCGAGCCGGTCGACAAAGGCCTTGAACGCCACATCGTCTGCCGCCAGCCTTGCGACATGGTCGCGTTCGCCGGGGCCGAGGGCGCGCCGCCGCGCGGCGGCCGGCCGGTGCGCATTGCCGATTCCGACATAGACCACCGGGACGCCGGCCTCCAGCATCGCCGCGGCATAGCCGAGCGATTGGGCGGCCGTTGTCTCCGACGCACCGGGAAAGCCGGGGTGGCCTGCGTCGTCGTCGATGATCTCGCCGCCAAGATCCCTGACCGGGCCGTCCGGCGAGATCACGGGCTGCACATTGCGGTTGCCGAACAACGCGCTGAAGCCGGCGTAGCCGCCCGGTTCATCGGGCAGCAGATCGGGACGCGCATTCGCATTGCTGCACAATGCGCTGCCGCGGGCGCAATGGACGGCGATGCCGAGCAGATTGGCGCGCGCCTTGAGCGGATCGCCGGCAGCAGCGCGCAGTTCGGAGGCGCCGAGCGTGGCCGCGACCTCGGGGCCGATCTCCTGCAGCGTCAGACCTGTCGTTGCGAACGCGCCGACGTCGCAGCCGGCTGATGTGAACGGCACCCATGGCGCGGGCACGGTCTTGCCGGTGTCGGCCAGCATCAGTGGTTTGCCGTCGCTGCCGTTCGCGGTCCAGTAGGCGAACGCGCTGGCGAAGCCAACGCTGCCGTCGCTGCGGAACGCAGCGCTGCTGTCGCCGATCGGCACGCCCATGCGGTCGCCATGCAAACCGGTCAGGATCGTGAGCGCGTCCGTGGCTGTCTCGGCCAGCGGCGAGGTCTGGTGATTGCTCCCGATGATTCCGCCGCGCGTAATGAAATCGCGCAAATGCGGCATCTGCTCGAGGTCCGATGGAACGTTCGGGTTGTCGCGGCGCAGGTGAACGTTATCGAGCTCGATTTGCACGACGCGCTTGATCACGCCGCTGCGCGAGCGCAGCTCGCACGCGGCGAGCGCCTGTCCGGCCCCGGTGCTGCACGTCACAATGCAATCCAGCGCCAGGAACAGGGCGCCGAGCAGCAGCGGCATGAGGCCGGCACGGATGCGACTCGAACGCATGACGCTACGTCTTTGATACCGGTGTTTCGTCTCGACGATCTTGATGTCGACGGAAGCCGCAGCGTCGGCTGGATGCCGTCTACTGCACGCCTTGAGTGTGTGCGGCTTGGATGACGCCGTGGTTACAACAGCTCTCGCGCGACCCGCATGGCGACAATGTCCGGCTGTGATTCGCCTTCACAGATTTGACGCATACACGTTGCGACGCGCGGCACACCGCGCCGCATGTCACAAGAAGGCTTGCAACACGCATGCGCCTGGCGCAGGTTGATTGTTGCACGCGCTGATGACGATCCGTCGACGTTGGTGCAGACAGACAAGTACACGCACGCAAGCGCAAGCACGCAAGTACAAGCTCGCAAGTACACGCAGACAAATGGACGGCCGGCAGATGTCGATCGCATTGCAATCGTTGATGGTCGCTGTGCTTTGTCTTTGCGCGTTGCTTGCTCGCGCAGCGGAAGTTCCGGCGGGTGGCGAGGTCATCGTCGACAATCCGGTGGAGCTCCAGCCGCTGCAGCAGCTGAGTGCGACCAGGGACAAGCCGCTGTTCTCGGCCGCACGGCGGCCGCCTGCGAAGCCGGTCGCGCCGGTGGCGCGGCAGGAACCGCCGCCACCGCCGCCACCGCCGCCGCCGAGCGTGGTGGTGCTTGGCATCGTCAGCGAGAACGGCGATGGCCACGCCGCGATACGGGCGGCGAGCAAAGGCGACAAGGTGCTGCGTGTCCGCACGGGGGACGACGTGAGCGGCTGGAAGGTCGAGCGGATCGAGCCGCGCCGGCTTGTGCTCAAACAGGGGGAACGCTCGGTGGATTTCGCCTTGTTCACCGGTGCGGCGAAGCCCCCGAAGCCTGCCGAGCGGCCGATCCGGCAGACCAAGACAGCAGCGCCAACCAATTGACGCGCCGCTATTATTGGCCGGCTCGGCGAATGCGCCGGTTCGCGCCGAGGTTGAGTTCCACCGCAGGGTTAAAACTTTTTTGCGAAATCGCTTCGCGTTAGCCCGTCCCTAACTGTCTTAGAAACAGGAGAGGCGTCCCGAACTGTCGGGCGTGTCCGCTCGGGGGCGGCTGCGCCAGTTGGGTTGCGCGCTTTTCATGGAGTTGTCGGCATCGGGCCAACTGATTGCAGGCTGGCCGATGCCTTGTTGCGTCACGATCGTTCGCATCGCCTGCTGCATTGGAAGGCCCGCATGCATTCGCTCCCTCGCTCGACCTCGCGCCGTGGCCTGTTGCTCGCAGGTGTCAGTTCGATCGCCATCGCAATGGGCTCGCCCGCGGCAGCGCGACCGTTCGGCACGTGGGGTGGCGTCAGCACCGCGGCCACGCAGGCGGCGGTCAGCGCGGCGCAGGCCGCCGCACAGCAGGCGCAGCAGGCCGCGCAGAACTCGCAAGCGTCGATGACGCGCGCCGCTCAGGCGATCCAGGCATTGCAGGCGGCCCAGAGCGCCGCGCGCGGCCTTGCGGCGAGCGCGCCGAGTACGGTGCCCAACGGTCTCAATGCCGGCGGCCTGGTGCCGAACAGCGGCCTCGCCGCATCCGGCGTCGCCAATCCCGTCACCAACTGGGTCGGCGCCAACACGCCGACGCAGACCAGCAGCGGCGGCCAGACCACGGTCAATATCAACCAGACTCAGCCCCAGGCGGTGTTGAACTGGCAATCGTTCAACGTCGGCAGGGACACGACAGTCAATTTCAACCAGCAGGGCAACGCCAACTGGGCAGCGCTGAACAAGATCGCATCGACCGGCGTGCCGAGCCAGATCCTGGGATCGATCAGGGCCGACGGTGCGGTCTATCTGATCAACCAGAACGGCATCATCTTCGGCGGCACCAGCCAGATCAATGTCCATACGTTGATTGCCTCGACGCTGGATCTTCCGTCGAAGCTGAGCGGCGGCAACTATCAGGGCTTCCTGCAGAGCGGACTGTTCTCGCTGTTGGGCGACCCGTTTACCTCTGGTGTTGCAGCCAATGCTGCGTCGGGAGCCACGATCTTTAACCAGGGCAAAGGTGGAAAGGTCACAGTCCAGCCTGGCGCGACCATCGACACGACGGGCAAGCTGAGCGCGAATGGCGACGGCGGTTATGTGGCGTTGCTCGCTGACGGCGGCGTCAGCAACGCCGGTGCGATCAACGCCAGGAATGGCCAGATCATCCTTGCTTCGGACGCTTCCGTCACCCTGGCGACGCCGCTGTCGACAGCCGTCGGCACTCAGACGGCGATGCAGGTCGTCATCGGCACCACCGGCAACGACCCCGTCAACCCGCTACCGTCTGGCTCCGGGGTGGTCACCAACCAGGCCTCCGGGCTGCTGATGTCGAGCTCCGGCGCAGTCACGCTGGCGGGCGGGTCGATCAACCAGCTCGGGGCCATCGTCGCCAGCACCGCGACCACGCGCACTGGCTCAATCAAATTGACGACGGTTTGCGGGCAGGGCACATGCTTACCCGGAACCAATGGCAATATCGTGCTGGGGGCAGCAAGCCTCACCTCGATCCTGCCGGACGAGACCAGCGGAACCCTGCCGACCGCGACGCTCAATACACCGACGTCGACGAACGGCGCCAGCAACGCGCCGTATTTCCAGACGGTGCTGCAGCCGCAAGTCAACATCACGGCGGTGGGCAGCGTCGACGTACAGGGCAGCGGCGCGGGCGGCGCCGGTGCCCTGATCAAGGCGCCCGGCGCCGCGCTGACGATCGGCGCCGACAGTGTTAACGGCACGGTCCTGCTCGAGCAGGGCAGCACCATCGATCTCTCCGGCATCGCCGGCGTCACGCTGCCGATGTCGATCAACCAGATCAGCATCCTCGTCACCGCGGCCGAGGTGGCCGACAGCCCGCTCGCCCAGGCCCTGATCGGCAAGACCGTGACCATCGATGCGCGGCTCAGCGGCACCCGTGCCGACGGCGTGCAGTGGGTCGGCTCGCCGCTGCTCAACGCGGCCGGCTATGTCGGCCTGATCCCGCAGAGCATCGACCAGATCCTCACCGTCGGCGGCAATTTCGCGACGTCGGGAAGGAATGTCGTGCAGCAGCCGGGCGCGAGCATCAACGTGTCGGCCGGCTATGTGCAGTACACCGGCGGCCTGATCAGCACCACCCGCCTGCTCGGAGCCGACGGGCGCATCTACGACATCGGCCGCGCCGATCCCACCATCGCCTATGTCGGCGTCGGCAACGGCTTCACGGTCCTGCACAAGGTCAACGGCGTCGTCGATACGAAGCTGACCGAAATCTATCTCAGCCCATGGGGCGGCGGCAGCAACACGCACTATGAGGCGAGCTACATCACCGGCGCCAATGCCGGCTCGGTCACCGTCGCGGCGATCAATCCGATCGTCAACGACATCATCGGCAATGTGGTGGCGGGCAGCCGCCAGCGCGCGCTGGCGGGATCGTCGAATCTCTCGCCCGCCGACCAGATGCCGAAGGGCGCGTCGCTGAGCATCACGTTTACAGCTGCGGCGGGGGGCAGCAGCCAGCAAAATGTGGTGCTCACACCACAGGCCGACGCCGGATCGGACCCGTACGGCCTGAATGGCTTGAATTTCGCCAACGCATCCAATTGGTCGCCGACGCTCGCCAACGGCGTATTTCCGATCTTCACCGACGTGCTCTCCAATTTATCGCTAGGTGCCGTCTCGATCAAGGGTGCGCAGCGGCTCGACATGGCGACGAACGCCGTTCTGTCGGTGCGGCCCGGCGGCAGCATCACGCTGGATAGCGTTGCGACCATCGACGGCACGCTCAGCGCGCCCGCGGGCCAGATCAGCCTCACCGGCTTCACTTATCCCGTTAAGCAGCCGCAGCAGCCGCCGGTTCCGGCCCTGATCATCGGGCCGCATGCGGTGCTCGACGTGCGCGGGCGCTGGGTCAACGACACCGGTCTGTCGCAGGATCAGCTCGAGGGACGCGCCTACGTCAATGGCGGCAGCGTGAGCATTTCGACAATCGCCGCCAGCGATGGACCGTCCTTTAGTGACGGCCTCTTCATCGACGTTACCCAGAGCATCTTGCTGTCGCCCGGCAGTGTGATCGACGTGTCCGGCGGCGGTTATGTTGATACCACCGGGAAGCTCAAGATCGGATCCGATGGCCTGCCGGTCGGTAAGGGCGGCAGCTTGACCGTATCCTCCTACACCGGTGGCTTCGGCGGCAGTGTCGGCAACAGCCAAGGAATTTCGGCCTACAACGTGACGCCGCACGGCACCAAACCCGACGGCACTGAAAGCCATGCCGATCAGTCCAGTGCGCTGCTGGGAGGCACGATCTATGCCGGCGGCCTCGATGGCGGCGGGACGCTGACGTTGCAGGCTTCGGGCATCACGGTCGATGGCGCCACCACAGAGGTGACGTCCTACGTGTCGGGCGCGACGGCCAGCGCGATCTCGGCTTCCGGCGGATCGCCGGTTGCGGGGCTGATTGTCTCGGACGCGAAGGCCGGTCAGCTCGTTCTGCCGCCCTCGTTCTTCACCAGCGGCGGGTTCTCCCAATACACCCTGAGCGACATCTATGGCGGCACCACGATCACCGCCGGCACGCAGCTGCTGCTGCAACGGCAGCCGACCGCCCTGCTCACAGGCCGCGAGGCGCAGGCTCCGACCGGCGCGCGGGTGCGCGACTTCGCATCGCTGGGACTGCTGCCGGACGGCTTGCGCAAGCCGGTCAGCCTGTCGCTGGGCGGGACGAATGTCCTGATTGATCGCGGCGCGGCCATCGTCACCGATCCGCTGGCCACGGTCACGCTCAGTCCGATTGCGACGGCTGATATTCTCGGCAGCATCGTTGCGCCCGCAGGAACCATTACCGCAACAGGCCAGGAGGTGCGCATCGGCGCCACCGCCGTGCTCGATGTGAGCGGCGTGTTCGTGCCCAATCCGCAGGTGAAAACCTATTCCACCGGCACGGTGCGCGATGGCGGCACCATCTCGCTGTTGGCCACCACCGTGGTGGCGGAACCGGGCGCGCAGTTCAATCTGCAGGGCGCAGCCGTGACCGCGGACAGCAACCTGATCCAGGTGCCGCAGAGTGGTTTCGGACCACACTTCGTCGGGCAGGCAGCCTGGAGCAATGGCGGCAGTCTGCAACTGTCCGGTACGACCGTCTATTTTGCCGGCACCGTCGAGGCGGCCGGCGGTGCGCCGCTTGCGGTCGGCGGCAGCCTTACTATCGGCGTCATCAATCCGAACGCGAAGGGGGCACCGCCGACGCCGGACACCATCGTGGTCGAGCAGCCCGGCGTGGTCGCAACGAACCTGCCGGCTTCGGGCGTCTCGGCGACACCGGGCGCATTCATCGGGGCCGATACGCTGAGCAACAGCGGCTTCGATTCCGTGACGCTCAATGCGGGCAAGATTGCGTTCGACGGTTCGGTCAACGTCTCGATCCCCGGCGCGCTGACCCTTTATGCGCGCAACGGACATGTGGCGATCGCGGATGGGTCCGTCGTCAATCTGAACGCCGGCTACGTTCGGATGGTCGGGGTCGGGGTCGGCGGCGTGTCGATCGTCCCGACCGCCGGCGCCGGCACGTTGAACGTGACGGCGCAATGGATCGACCTCGAGCGCGGCATCGGGCTCGACAACGCCGGCACCGTCAACCTGACCAGCGCGGGCGCCATCCGGCTGCTGCCGCAATACTATGGTTTCATCGACGGCAGCTTCAACTCGGGAGAGGCGGCGTTCGGCGGAGCACTGCTGGTTCCCGGCAATCTTACGCTGCGCGCGGCCGAGATCTATCCGGTCAGCAACACCGATTTCCTGCTGATGTCGTCGGGCGCGATCACGATCGCGCAGAACGGTGTGCCGACGGCGCCGCTCTCAGCCGGTGGAAGCATCGTGGTCAGCGCGCAGACCATCGTACAGGGCGGCACACTGTGGGCGCCGCTCGGCAACATCGTCCTGGGCGTGCGCACCGGCAGCGACGTCCCGGCCCAGTTCATCAAGGCGATTGCCAACGAGGGGGGCGTCAACTTTGCCGCGGGCACCTTCACGCCGACGGCGAACGTGACCCTGACCGCAGGCAGCCTGACCTCCGTTTCGGCAGCCGGCCTGGTGATTCCCGACGGCTACACCGTCGACGGCACCACCTGGTACGAGGGCGCTTCCAACAATCAGGGTGTGCCGGTGCTCGCCGCGCCGCCCAGCAAATCGATCAGCTTGTTCGGTGCCAATGTGGCGACCCAATCCGGCGCCGTGCTCGATCTCAACGGCGGTGGTGATGTTTATGCGACGGAGTTTGTCGCAGGCACCGGTGGCAGCCGCAACGTGCTCGCGACCTACCAGCAGAACCTTGCCAACGGCAGCATCACTCCGACCTACGCTGACGGTCGCCAGGTCTATGCGCTGGTCCCGACCTATTCGGCGACGGTTGCCTCCTACGATTCCAATTTGGCCTTCGCTCCATATTATTCCGGCCTGGTGATTCCGGCCGGCGCCAGCGCCACGGCCGTGGCCGACGCCCGGCAGCCGTTCGCGAACGGAATCGCACCGGGCCAGTCGGTAACCATCGGTGCCGGCAGCGGCATCCCCGCCGGCACCTACACGTTGCTGCCGGGAATGTACGCGACGCTGCCCGGCGCCTACCGCGTTGTGCAGGTCGCCAACAACGTCAATCCGAATACAGTCGCGAGCACCTCCAGCGCCGACGGCTCGCAATACGTCACCGGCACACTCGGCAATACGTTGACCGGCGCGCGTTCGTCGCAATCGGCCGTGTTCCAGCTGCAGTCGCAAGCGGTGTGGTCGCGATACTCCCGCATCGACATCACCTCGGGCACGACGTTCTTCCGCAATCAAGCGCTCGCCGCGGGCAAGGCGCCGCCGCCGCTGCCGATCGACGGCGGTGTGCTTGTGCTTGGCGCCATCAACTCGCTCGACCTTGCCGGCACCAACCGCTTCGCGCCGGGCACCAGCGATCTCGCGCCGGGCCTCGTCGGCGGCGGCGGTCAGGTGCAGATCGGCGGCAGCAACATCCTGATCCGCGCCGCCGACCAGGCGGTGCCGGCGGGCGATTGCCTTGCCGGAAGCGCGCCGGGCTGCACCGGTTCGGTCAACTACCTCGTGCTCGATGCCGATCAGATCAGCCGCCTCGGGGCCTCCTCGGTGCTGATCGGCGGCACCGCTCAAGTCGTCAACGGCATCCAGAACATCACAACCAGCGCGCTCAATCTCGAGGTCCTGACCGACGCGGCGCATCCGTTGACCGGGCCCGAGCTGCTTCTTGTCTCGCTTGCCGGTGACGGAAATCTCGTTACCGGCAGGGGTCTTGTCATCGGCGACGGCAGCGTCATCAGGGCAATCGGCGCAGTGCCAGGCGGTACCGACCGCGACATCACGATCGGCGCGCTGCCGGTCAAACAGTCCGACGGCAGCTATGTCTTCGCCAGCGGCGACGGCGCGCTGCTGCGTGTCTCGAATGGCAGCACGGTGAACGTCAGCCGAATTTATGTCCCCGGGCAATACAGCGGGCCCGGTCCGCTACCGAGCAGCCAGACACCGCTAGGCGCCTTCTCGGTCGGCGCCGGCGCGATCATCGACGGCGGCAACGCGCTGACGCTCGACACCAGCGGCAGCGGCACGCTCGCCTCCAACGCCATCCTGAACGCCAGGAACTACGACATCGCCGGATCGGTCATCAACATCGGCGGCGGCAGCACCGGCATTGTGCTGAATCCTGCGGTGCTGGCGAATTTCAACGATGCGGTCTCGGTCCGGCTGCGCAGCGCGACCGTGATCAACTTGTACGACGCCAGCGGACTGCAGATCGGCGATGCCGCGCATCCGATCGGCACGCTGACCTTCGACAGCGCCGGGCTCTACAGCCAGGGTGGCAACACCACCGTCAATGCCACCAACATCGATCTCGCCAACACCAGTGGCGCGACCGGCACGGGCATCACCGGCGCCGGCGGCATCCTCACGCTCAATGCTTCACAGGTCATCACCGAGGACGTTGGCACCAAGCACCTCGGCGGCTTCAGCCAGATCTATTTCAACGCCGGCAGGGCGGTTGCGTTCAGCGGCAATGGCACGCTCGATACAGGATCGGTTGCGGCTGCGGCGCTGCTGTTCGATATCGGCGGGGTAACGATCGCGAACCCCGGCACCGGCTACACCAGCATCCCTGATGTGACCATCTCGGGCGGCGGCGGATCCGGCGCCCAAGCCGCCGCGTTGCTTGGCGTGGTCAGCTTTGCCGTCGTCAGCGGCGGTTCGGGCTACAGCAATGGCGATCCGGTCACGGTGTCCGGAACCGACAATAATGGCAACCCGGTCACGGCGACCGGTACGGCCATCGTCGATGCCAACGGTGCGCTCACCGGCGTCAAGCTCACCGCGTCCGGCTCCGGCTTCCCCGGTTTTGTCGACTCCATCTCGGTCAATAGCGCCACCGGGGACGGCGGCGCCCAGTTGACCGCGTCGCTAGGCGTGGTCGGCGTGACCGTCACCAATCCGGGCTCCGGTTACACCAGCATGCCGACCTTCTCCTTCGCGAACGGCGGGGGCGGCGTGGCGACAACGGCGCAGGCCGTCGTCAACGTGACGGGAATCAATCTGACCAATCCGGGTGACGGTTACCTGAGCACCCCGACCATCAAGATCAGCGGATCCGGCACGACGGCGACAGCCACCGTGTCCGGCGGCGCCGTCACCGGTGTGACGCTGACCAATGCCGGTACCGGCTATTCGAGCCTGCCGACGCTGACGTTCTCGGGCGGCGGCGCGGCCGCTGCGAACATGGTGCTGTCCGCCCCGGCGATCTTGGTCAATAGCGGCGCGACGCAATCGCTGAGCACGCTGGGCAACATCAGCCTGGTCACCGGCGCGGGTACCAAGCCCGCCAGTGTCGCCAGCAATATCGGCGGCGTTCTCGCCATCGCGGGCGGGTCGATCACGGACAGCGCGACGATCCAGGCGCTGTCCGGCAAGGTCAGCCTGACCGCGACCGCCGGCGACATTGTGCTCGGTAGCGGCGCCCTCATCGATGCGTCCGGCTCGCGCATCACGATCCTCGACGTGGTCCAGGACGCGCCGGGCGGCAATGTGCAACTCGCCTCGACGACCGGCAATGTGATCGTCGGGCAGGGCGCCACCGTCAGCGTCGCTGGGGCAGGCCGCGGTTTTGCCGGGTCGTTGTCGATCCTGGCTGCGAACGCCGCTGTGCTCGACGGCACGCTCGACGGCAGCGCGGCGTTCAAGGACCTCGGCGGCAGCTTTACGCTGCAGGCCAACAGCATCGGCGGGGCCGCCGGCCTGCCGCTGACCGCCTTCACCGGCGGCTTCTCGGTGCGGCTCGGCACCGGCGACATCCGCATCGAGGCCGGCCAGACGCTCAATTCCGGCAAGGTGCTGCTGGTCGCCAACAATGGCAGCGTGGTCGTCAACGGCACCATCGACGCGAGCGGGCCGAGCGGCGGCCAGATATCGCTCTATGGCGCCGGCGTCACCGCGGGCGGCGTGACCACCGGCGGCGTCAGCATCGGCGGCAGCGCAGTGCTCAAGGCGTCCTACGCCGCAGGCGATCCGTCCGATCCGGCCTACGCCGCCGCCAGCCTGGTGCAGACCGGCGGCACCATCACGCTCGGCACCACGGGCACGCCCGACGCAAACGGCGCCGTCAACGCCACCTATGGCTACCAGAACATGTCGACCTCGGGCGCAATCAGCGTCGCCGCGGGCGCCCTGTTCGACGTCAGCGGTGGTCCGGGCGGGCCGAACATCAACAATGCCGGCGGCTCGGTCATCATCCGCGCGCCGATCCTCACGAACAACACCGTCAACGTCGATTTCCGCGGCACCGTCCGCGGCGTGGTCGATGGTGGCGGCAACCCGATCGGCAAGGGTGTCGTGCTCAACCCCTACGCGGTGTGGAGCACCACCGACAGTTCGACCGGCGCGCAGCATTTCGACGGCATCATCGATCCGGCTGGATGGTTCGATGCCGCCGGCAATCCGCTGCCCGGCACCGATCAGAACGGCAACACGACAGATCAGAACGGCAATGCGATCGTGGCGCCGACGCCGCAGGCGCCGCTGGCGACCGGTACGATCTTCATCGTCACGGCGCCGAATGCCGATCACGTCGGCTTCTATCAGAACACGTTGGCGAGCTTCGTCCAGAACCTTGCCGTGACACCGGCAGGCGGCGGCGCGAGCTTCGCCAATATGCATGTGCGGCCCGAGATCGATCTGATCAATCCGAGCCTCGACATCAACAAGGGCAACATCACGGTCGCCAGCAACTGGAATCTGGGCGCAGGCAGCGTCGATGCATCCGGCCACGTCTCGCTGGTGTATCGCACCGCGACCGGCGGCGAGCCCGGGTCGCTGGTCCTGCAAGCGAGGAACAACGTCAACATCAACGCGACGGTGACCGACGGCTTCTTCGTCAACTACACGCCCCGCGGCGGCGACGCCGCCTCGCTTTACGCGAGCGAGCTCAATTCGAGCCTCTATCAAGCCTATCTCGGCATGTTCCCGGACGGTAACAATCTGGTCTACAATTCGAGCGGGATCGTCGACTATCTGGTGAAGACCAACGGCGCATGGTCGGGCCCCTCATCGCCCACAGCATCACCCAGCGCGGCATTCTTCGGGCTCTCGGATGCCGCCTACAATGCGCTCGCGCTGCAGTTCAAGCTGGCGCAGCCGGTCGTTATCTCGTCCGGCGATCCGGCGGTGATCGATCAATACAATCTATATTATTCCCAGTACCTGAGGATGTTCCGCGCCTACGAGACCGAACTGATCGGGGTCAACGTCAACGGGATCAACCCATCGATGACGGGCGTTTCAGCGCAAGGCGGGATCGTGCTGTCGTATGCCGACTTCGTGGCATACACTCAGGCCAGAAACGTCCTCACCCGGCTTGATCCGTCACTCAATGTGATCCCGGCGGCGCCCTCCACGTCAACGTTGTACTACAACCTGACGACCGGCCTGGGCAGGTTGTTGTACAATCCGGGGACCGGCAACGTGGTCGCTGCGTCGGGAGACTATGCTACAAAGTGGACGGCCTATTTCCTCAGTGTCATCAACACCAATCTGGTGAATAGCGGTAAGTTCAAACTGAACAATTTCATCCCCGCGGCGAGCCTCCCGGGCGGCCTGGACAATGCGGCCGGAATTGACTTCGCCGACGGAGTCCTCGCCGCGATCGCGGTGACGCCGCCTGCACCGCCGCCAACCTACACCACCTTGCAGGGTAGCTACATGCCTGCGGGAGATCCGACACCTCCCGCCGACCGGATTGCCAATAACCCGTCGACCTACAATCCGCCTGGCGGCAGAGCTAGTATCGTCTACAACACCACGTCGGCGTCACAACTGATGTCGGCAGCCGTGAGCGGCAAAGGCAGTTTCTCCTACGACATTGTTGCCGGCGCGGCCTTCACCGGCAACACAGCACCCGTCGATCCCAACGCGGTGATCGTTGTGTCCGCACAGTCGCCAACGGTCGCGGGCAACGTCGCCATCGACGGCCACACCTCCTATTCGAATCCCCTCACAGGCACCGGAGGCACAGTCAACGTCCCGACCATTGTGCGCACCGGCACCGGCTCTATCACCATCTCGGCCGCCGGCAATGTCGAATTGCGCGATCAGCTGACACCTGGCGCCGTGTACACGGCAGGCGCCGCCACAGCTACGCCGGCAGATTTTATCGCTCCGACGCTGCCTGTTGGCTACGCACTTAGGTCGAACGGTTTCGTTAGTGCGCCGGCCTGGGCCACCGGTGGTGGTTCGGTCACGGTGACCGCCGGCGGCTCGATTATCGGCATCGAGATGCCGATCGATGTCGATGGCAACCAAACCGGTGTTGCCGGTGCCTCGACCGGTCAGATGTGGAGCGACTGGTACATCCACTATGGCCTGTCGAACGGCACGTCGACGCCATTCGCGGGTTGCGCTTCCGTGGGCTCGGTCGCCTGCCAGACTGCGGCCTGGGTCAACTACGCCACCTTCTTCCAGGGCTTCGGGGCGCTCGGCGGCGGCAACATCACGCTGTCGGCGGGCGCCGACATCATCGATATCGGCGCGTCGCTTCCGGAGACGCTCGTGGTCGGTGGCGGCTTCACGTCGGCCAATCCGCCCAAGGTGACGTATTACGGCGGCGGCAATCTCAGTGTGACGGCTGGCGGCAACCTCCTGAGCAGCGATTTCCTGGTTGGCCGCGGCGCCGGCCTGATCAAGGTGGGCGGCGCGGTCCAGGCTACCACCAGCAATCCGTTGAACCAGGGCCTTCCGACCGTCGGGATCACCAACGACGGTGGCTCTGTCGTGGGCACCTACGCGCTGCCTTTGCTGCTCGCGGTGCAGGACGGCTTCATCACCCTTGCTGCGCGTGGTTCTGTGACGCTCGGTAACGTTTACGATCCTGCTACATTGCCGCTCAACCTCGGGATACAGGCCGACCCTACGAGATATCTGCCTGGCGCGTCGCCTGATCTCTTCAACGCCAGCAACGTTGCCTGGAGCAATTATTTCACCAGCTATGGTTCCGGCAGCGGCATTTCGCTGACCAGTATTACCGGTGACGTGGCGGCTCCGACTGTTTCGTCGGCCAATAACGGAAGCTCGCTGATCGCTGGGCTTTTTGTGCACAATGCGGGCAACCCGATCCTCGGTGGGTTCGCGAATGCCTCGATTGTCGGCTTGCTGCTCCCGGCCACGCTTGACCTCACAGCACTTAACGGAAATCTGACCCTCAGCAAGACGGATGTTAGTAGCTTGGTGCCGAGCAACACCGGCACCGTCAACCTTGTCGCGGCAGGAACCGTCAACCTCGGGGCGGGTCTTGCGATGCCCGATCTCGATCCCAGCACCGCGCGATACGTCGGCTCAAACAGTGATCAAAACGCGTTAGTCAGCAACTCCATCAACCCGCTCGGGCTGCCTTGGGCGACCCTGACGCAGGCGCTGCACGCGAACGATCCCGTGCCCGTCGTCATCTCAGCCGGCAAGGATATCTACGCCGTCAACACCGATGCCGGCTTTGGCTCCAGTCTGACGCTGATCAAGCCGGCGCGGATCGAAGCAGGCAACAACATCTACGCGGGGATAGCCCAGGGCGGCGGCGTTTCGACGACCAGCAACGGCACGCCGCAGGCCAATATCAGTTTGACCTTCATCGGCCAGAACAACAACGCGACCGACATCACCAGCATCGCTGCCGGCAACGATCTGGTCGGCGGTTCCTATCTTCTCTATGGCCCCGGCACCTTCGTGCTGCAGGCCGGTCACGACCTGGGTCCGTTCTCGGCTTCCGACGTGCCGACCCGCGGCATCGCGACGCTCGGCAACGGCAGCGCGGTCGGCGGCGCATTCGCTGGTCTGCCGACAAATCCGCTCAAGCCCTATCTGCCGTCCAAGGGCGCCGAGCTCGATCTGCTGTTCGGCGTGAAGCCCGGCATCAACTACGCGGCAGCGATCGCCGATTACGTCGATCCGGCGCATGCCGGCACCGGCGGCATCGATTTCCTCACCGACATCGCCGCCGTCCTCGGCCAGCCGCGCGATCAGGCTTGGGCCGCCTTCCAGGGCCTGCCGCAGGCGCGGCAGCAACTACTGGTCAACCGCGCCTTCCTCGACTTCCTGGTCCAGGTGGGCAAGGACTTCAAGAATCCGTCGAGTCCCTATTTCGGTCAGTACGCGCGCGCCTATACCGCGATCTCCACGCTGTTCCCGGCCGGCTACGGCTACACCGACGACAGCCTGAGCGTCGGCGGCAAGGCCGCGCCGAAGATCGCAACCGGCAGGTTCAACGTCGCGGCCTCCGTGCTCGAGACCCAGATGGGCGGCGACATCAACATCCTCGGGCCGGGCGGCGGCATCACCGTCGGCCACTCCTCGCTGGATACCTTGAGCCCGAGTCAGGAAGGCATCCTGACGCTCGGCGGCGGCGCCATCCGTGCCTTTGCCAACGACTCGATCCTGGTGAACCAGAGCCGCATCATGACCCAGCAGGGCGGCGACATCGGCCTGTTCACCGCCAATGGCGACATCAGCGCCGGCGCCGGACCGAAGACCTATGTCTCGAGCCCTGCACTCAGCGAGATCTGCACCGTTGACGGCTATTGCTACATCAACCCGCAGGGGCTGGTGACGGGCGCCGGCATCGCCGCGCTGGTCACGCTGCCGGGGCAGGATCCGACCAAGAGCAACGTCACCCTGATCGCGCCGCGCGGCACCATCGATCTCGGCTCGGCGGGCATTCGCGGCAACGAGATCACGCTGGTCGCGCCGGTCGTGCTCAACGCGTTCAACCTGCAGGCCACCGGCACGGTGACGGGCCTCGCCTCCACGCCAACGCCGAGCACCACGCTGTCCGCGGTCAACAACAACGCAACCGCTGCGACCCAGCAGGCCGGCCAACCCGCGCCGAACAAGCCCAACGACCAGCCTTCGATCGTAATTGTCGAGGTGCTGGGCTATGGCGGCAGCGGCGGCGATGACGCGACGCCGGGCAGCAGCGGCGGCGGCAGCCAGAAGCCGAACGGCAGCGATGACGAGCGCCGACGCCGCGGCGGTGAGCAGTAGCAGTCTTTGCCGCGGTCATGTCGGCAGTCACCTCCGTAGCCCGGGTGAGCGAAGCGATACCCGGGTTCGCATGCGGATCGGATCCCGGATGTCGCTGCGCTCATTCGGGCTACGCAATGCCTTCAGCTCACGGTTCAGAGGAACAGGGACGCACTTCGTGCGCCCTGTAGGGTCCCATGACGTCATCCGCATCAATCGCATCCGCGCCATCAGCCCCAGTCACCGAGACTGATGCCCTAAGCGCTCTGCTTGCGCCCGAACGTCTCACCGCGGTGGTCGATATCGGCGCCAACCCGATCGACGTCCCGCCCTATGTGCCGCTGCTGCAGAAGCGGCTGTGCCGGCTGTTCGGCTTCGAGCCGCAGCCCAGCGCGTTGGCCGAGCTGAATGCCCGCAAGAGCGACCTCGAAACCTATCTGCCCTATGTCATTGGCAACGGCGAGCAGGCCCGCCTTCGCGTCTGTGCCGCGCCCGGGATGACCAGCCTGCTGGAGCCCGATCCGCTGATGCTGAAGCACTTTCAGGGCTTCAACGAATGGGGCCGCATCATCGCCGACAGCAAGATCGCGACCCACAGGCTCGATGACATCGGCGAGATCGATGCGTTGGATTACCTCAAGATCGACGTGCAGGGCTCGGAGCTTGCGATCTTCCAGAATGGGCGGCGGCGTCTCGCGGAGACGGTCGTCATCCAGACCGAGGTCTCGTTTCTCCCGCTGTACAAGCAGCAGCCGGTGTTCGGCGAGATCGACCTCGAGCTGCGCAGCCAGGGCTTCATTCCCCATGCCCTGATGGCGATCGACAAGCGCATGATCTGGCCGATGCGCGGCGTCAATCCCTACGAGGCGTTCAATCAGCTGGTCGAGGCCGACGCCGTCTATGTCCGCGATTTCACCAAGGCCGACGCGATGAGCGCCGAGCAGCTCAAGCATCTCGCGCTGGTCGCCCATCACTGCTACGGCTCCTACGATCTCGCGGCGATCTGCATCCAGCATTTGCTCAACCGCGACGCGATCGTCCCCCATGCGGGAAGCCGCTATTTCGAGCTCGCCGCGGCGCACCGCGCCGCGGCCAAGGCCAGCTGAGGGACCGGCTGAGACGGCAAGGAAACAGCCGGGCCCCGATCAAGAGCCCGGCTGCTGATGTCTCGCGTGAAATCGTGATCCGCAGCGTCCCGGATCACGATCTCATATTGGGCGTTACTTCGCGCCGCCGGTGACGCCGGTGCAGCCGTCGGTCTGCGTGCCCGACGTGCTGTAGGCCGCGATCGCGGTCGACGAACCGCCGGCCGCGCTCGAGGTCAGGTAGGCATTCAGGACGTTGGTCGCCCACACGCCGTCGAGCTCGTGGAAGCCGTTGTTGCGAATGACCTTGGCGACATTCGGATCATAGCCGGGATTGTCGGAGTTCGAGGTCGCCGGATTGTAGTTCGGCAGCCCGGTGATCGATCCGCCGAAGTACCAGGCAAGCCAGTTCTTCACGGCGGGCACCCGCGTCCCGGCCGTGTCGCCGTAGCAGCTATACACGTTGAGGAAGCTCGCGCCGGTGACCGGATAGTCGGTCTGCGACTGCAGCGGGATGCCGATGACGGACAGGCCGTCATAGGTCACGCCGCCAACGACGGTGCCGGCGGGATAGAGCTGGGCATACAGGTTCCAGGCATCATAGCTGCTGGTGATGTCCGGGGCCGTCAGGTTGGCGAACGCCTGCTGGGCATTGTTCGGCGTCGGCGGGACGAAGTTCTGTGCCCTGCCGTTGCTGCCGACCTGGCCCGGATGATAGATGCCGAGCAGGCGCTGCCGTTCGTTCTGGATGCTGGCCGACAGCGGCGCCGCCGCGGAGATCGTGGTCCCGGCGATTTCCTCGGTCACGGTCTGCGCATAGGGCTGCGTGTAGTCGGCGCTGAGATAGCCGATCCGGCCGGCGAAGCGCGGGTCCGTGCCGATCTTGAGCGCTTCGTGGTTGCTGCCCGAGGCGCTGATCCAATGCGGATCCGGACGTTCCTCGTCGTCATCCACGTCGTAGGGGTCGCTCTGGTCGGAGCTCTTCACCGCCCTGATGTTGTCGAGCAGGCGGGAGAATTTGCCCGCCGGCAGGTTCGCGGTGGTGCTGCCGCCGACGCCGACGCCGGTGAAGATCTTCTTGTAGTTGTAGGTGCCGGTCGGGTCGAGCAGCGGGCAGAGGTTGGCAAGGTAGTTGGTGAGGATGAAGCTCGCGCCGGCATCGTCCGCACGGTAGACCACCTTGATCGGCAGCCGGCCGCTGGTATAGGCGACCGGGGTCAGCGAGCCGTTGGTGTTGGCGTCGTAGAAGTGCTGGAATTGCTGCACGCCGTTGGCGTCGAGCGCGGGGATCAGCGTCGAGGTGTCGTGCCAGTCCGTCACGGTCGCCGAGAAGATCGCGCAGAGCTGGGCGGCCGAGAGCTGGATCGCTCCGCCGGCCTGGCTGTTCGGCGACAGCGCCGACTGGTTGGTCCAGGTCACGCCCAAGGCGGAATTCGCGGTGTTGACCGCGATCGCAACCGGGACTTCCATGGCCGGGACCTGGATCGGCGCGCCGACGACCGAAGTGTTGAAGCTGGCGGACGAGCTGCTCAGGGCGCCGATCAGCAGCGTGTTCTGCCAATTGGTCGACGGGACGAAATTGCTGAACGAGATGGTGGTCAGGCTGGCAATCGAGCTGGCGAGCGGCGCGTCGCTGGCGGCGAAGTCGAGCCGCGGATAGGGATAGCTCTTGAAGGCCGCATTGGCGGTGTCGCGGAACGGCGGCTTGGCCGAGGGCTTGCGCACCACGGCCGGCGCGGAGTCCGGGCTGCCGCGGAACAGTTGCCGCGCATCGTCGGCGATGTAGGCGCGCTGGCCGTTGCCGGAGCCGACGGCGGCGAACAGGCCCTCGACTGAGGTCGAGAACATGGTGCAGCTGGTCGGCAGCAGGTTCGGGCTCGGCACAGCCGTCGTGAAGCTCGGCGAGAACGCCTGGCCGTCATTGGCCAGCGTCGAGCCCGCATAGCAGTCGAAGATCTGCCGCAGCGCCAGCGACGACAGCGTGCTGCCGCCGCCGTAGATGCCGGTTTGGGCCGCAGCCGGTTGCTGGGCTCCGATCATGGCAGCGGCCGACAACACGACCAGCGAGGTCGTGCCCAGCACGCGTTCGGCGAACGATTTCGTCTTCATGATAACCTTCCCTGTTTTTGTTGCGTGACACAGCAGCGCCGCGCGACCGCCTGACGGCCTCGTGATGTCCGGAACGTCTTGTTCGATGGCTTGTGAATGGGACGGCGATGAAGAAGACCTTGCAGGAACGTCTCAAGACAATCGAAGTTGTTCGCCGCGCAGGGCGAACAGCCCTGCGCGTCGTCGTCGGCATCGGCGCCGATGTGGCTCACACCCCTAAGACAATTCGAGCTGGCGCGACGCGCAGCTGGCTTGCGGTGATTTTTAGGGCCGGTGAGTTCTCGGACGCCCGGTGGCGCTATCCGATGTGAAGGCTTGATTACAATGAGGGAGGCGGCGCGGCGTGAGACATCCCCCGATGCCGCAATTGATCGTGAACCCGCCGCTATCCAACGCGGGTGCGAGACTGTAATGAGAGCGCTGGCTGCGGGCGTCGGGGGGCGCTGGTGGGCCGCGATCGACTTGACGTGCCTGTCACCAGGCGATCGGACTTTACGACATAACGATGGATTTGACGTGGCGAAGACCAAGAAGGCCCGCGCGGCTGCTGGCGCGAAGAAGAACAGCAAGGGATCGACGCGTTCCGGGATCTCATCCTCCTCGCCACTCGGCATGCTGGCGCTGCATCTTCTCGAGCAATGGAAGAAGTCCGGGCGCGACGGCATCGTTTTTCTCGCGGACAGCGAGAACAGGGCAGAGCGCCTCGGCAGCGTGCTGCATTCGCTCGATCCTTCGCTCGACGTGCTGGTGTTCCCGAGGCTGAATACCTTGCCGTTTGACGGGCTGGAGCCGGCGCACGAGATCGCCGGCAGGCGGAGCTCGGTGTTGCGGCGTCTTGCCAAGAGCAGGAAGCCTGTCTTTCTGGTGTCGACGGCGGAGGCGATCATGGAACGGTTGCCGCTGCCCGCCAGCTGGGGCCGCCTCAGCATCAGCCTGAAGGTCGGTGCGCGCTATTCCGAGCAGGATCTCAAGGATCGTCTGGAAGCCCTGGGATACGATCTCGACGAAGAGGCGGATTATCCCGGAAGCGTCCTGTTCCACGGAATGACGTTCGAAGTGTTTCCTGCCGGCGCCCTCGGGCCGTACAGGATCGAGCATTCCGGTGGCGTGATCCGCAGGATCGCCGGGGTCGATCCCAACGAACACGACGTCGTGTTCGACACCCAGGAGCTGCTGATCGATCCGATGTCGGAACGGATCGCGTTGGGAGGCAAGCGGGCACAGCGGGCGGCGCTGCCGGATTATTGTGAGCGCGCCCACTGGATCGCGGACGCCGGAGTTGCGGGTCATGCCGATAGCTGGCTGAGCACGATCAAGGAGGCGGCCGGCCGCAGAGAGACGGAGCGCGAGTACTTCGGCCCCGTCGACTGGAAGCGGCTGACCAAGCGCATGAGTGCGCTGCCTCGCAAGGCGGCGTTCATCCCGACGCCCGATTTCTCAAAGGTCGCCTCGTCGCGAAAGGCGCTCCGCGCCTTTGTCGCCGACACGCAGCGCGCCGGATCGCGGCTGGTGTTTGTTGCGGCGGTGGAGGACGATTTGCGCGCGATCGAACGCATGAGCGGGATCAAGGCGGAGCGCGTCGGAGGTTGGAGCGAGGCAGCGAAGGGGCGGGGTGGCGAAGCGGCGCTGCTGGCTGACTTCGATACCGGCTTCATCGGTTCGGGCCGCAAGCCGGTTGTGGTCGTGACGGCGACCGACGTGCTCGGCAGCCGCGCTCATCATCCGCAGCCTATGGCCAGAGCCTGGGGTGCGGCATTCGATCATCCCGACGTGCCGGAGCGCGGCGCGGTCGTCGTTCATCTGCCGCGCGGGCTGGCCGTGCTCGATGGCTTGCAAACCCTCGACATGGGTAAGGGATCATCGCGCGAGATGATCAGGCTGGGATTTGCCGGGGATGATGCCGTGCTCGTCCCGCCCGCCGACCTTGCGCTGATCTGGCCGTATGCGGCGGAGCGCGGCAAGCTGACCTTGGACAAGGCGGACGGAAGCACGTGGTGGGCGCGACGGACCAAGGCGGAGCAGGAGATTCAACTTGCCGCCAAGGCGCTTGCCAAGCACATCGCGCAGCGACGCCGCCGGCGCGCGCCCAAGCTGGTCGCGCCCGGACCCGCATACGAGCGGTTCGTCGCGCGCTTTCCGTATTTCACGACAGTCGACCAGGCGAAGGCTATCCGGGACGTGCTCGATGACCTTGCGTCGGGTCATCCGATGGACCGGGTCGTCTGCGGCGACGTCGGGTTTGGCAAAACCGAGGTTGCCTTGCGCGCGGCGGCGGCCGTTGCCCTGTCAGGCAAGCAGGTTGCCGTCGTCGTGCCGACGACCGTTCTGGCAAGGCAGCACGTCGCGACGTTCCGCAAACGGTTTGCTCCGCTCGGCATCGAGGTCGGAAGCTTGTCGCGCGCGACGTCGGCTGCGGAGATGAAGCAGACCAAGGAAGGCCTGCGAAGCGGAAAGATGAAGATCGTGGTCGGCACGCAGGCGATCGCATCGAAGGACGTGAAATTCGCCAAACTGAGCCTGGTCATTGTCGACGAAGAGCAGCACTTCGGGGCAGCGGAGAAGGCGAAGCTTTCGGGCCTGGCGAAGAGCGTCCATACGCTTTGGATGAGTGCCACGCCGATCCCGCGGACGCTTGCGGCAGGTCTCGCCGGATTTAGGGACCTGAGCGTGATCGCATCCCCGCCGGTCCATCGGCTTCCGGTCGTGACCAAGATCGCGCCACTTTCGGACGCCGCCATTGCCGCTGCACTGCTGCGCGAGCAGCGACGTCACGGGCAAAGTTTCCTGATCTGTCCGCGCATCCAGGATCTGGATCCGCTGTTGGCGCGCGTGCAGGCGGTGGCTCCGGAGCTGCGCATCGTTTGCCTGCATGGCAAACTACCGGCCGACGAGATTGACGATCGCATGATGAGCTTCGTCGAAGGCGAGGCCGACGTGTTGCTGGCGACCAACATCGTGGAAAGCGGTCTCGACATTCCCCGGGCGAACACCATCGTGGTCTGCTGGCCGGAAAAGTTTGGTCTGGCGCAGCTCCACCAGCTCAGAGGGCGGGTGGGACGCGGTGGCACGCGCGCCTTCGCATACATGCTGACGGAATCGAACTCGGAGCAATCCGGCAAGCGTTTGGCCGTTCTCGAGGAGTTCAGCCGACCGGGCGCCGGTTTCGCGATCAGCGAGCGCGATCTGGACCTCAGAGGTGCCGGAGATCTGCTTTCCGAGCGGCAATCCGGTCACGTGCAGGTTTTCGGACCGGTGCTTTATAGCCACCTTCTGAAACAGGCTTCGGAGAAGACCAATGATCGGTCCGCGGATCTTTGGGTGCCCGACCTCAACCTTCCACTCGCCGATCTGCTGCCCAAGAATTATGTGCAATCGGAATCCATGCGCCTCGAAATCTATGGCCGCGTCGCGAGGTGCCGAAACGAAGACGATCTGGAAGATCTGGAGGAAGAGACCTCTCGCCGCTTCGGCAAGCTGCCGCCGGCCGGCCGGGATTTCTTCACAGCGGCAAGGCTCAGGATCGACTGCAAGCGGCGAGGTATCGTGAGGCTCGACGTCGGGCCGGAGGCCGTCGCAGCGACGTTTCTGCCGGGGCGGCTGCCCAAATCCAGAGCACGGTCGCTCCAACGCGATGGCGATCGCGTCTTTTATTCAGGCAAGACTAATGAGCCGCCGTTCGAGCGGATCGATGATCTGCTCGATATTTTGGACGAGTGAGTACGGCGTTACTCCCGGCCAAGCCTTCGTCGTTGGCGATCTCCGATGCGACCGATCGCGCCGCCGCCTCACGGCGCCGGCTGACGCTCGTCCGATGCGAGTCTTGTGACTGCATCGGACTGCTTTGCGTCATGTGAGTACGTCACGCGAGCAGTGGAGATATTTTCATCGTGTGACGGCTGCGGAGAGCAAATCGACTGATTCCGTGCGCTGACATCGCCGTGACATGTAGGGCCGGTAGTGCACATGTAAGGCGGTCCGTCCGCCGGCTTCCAGCCTGCTCCGAGCAATCGGAATGCCCCCTTCAGGCGTGAGTCGACGGTATCTGGCGCGGGCTATGTTGCTCAGGTACCGGTGTTTTTGGCCGAAATATTGTGCACGGAGCCGGAATCAGCGGCGCCAAAACAGGCTCCGATTTTCACTTTCTCCGTAACAATACCCGTTTTGCACATCGTTCCGCCCGCTGTTGCCCAAACTTGTGCCCGCTAGCGGTATCTCAAATATTATCTTTATATTTCAATGGCTTGTCGATATGCCGCTATTCAAATGCCCGTGATATTTGTGCAACATTTGCCCGAAAACAGCCGCAACTCGGCTCAACGCGAGCGGTCTTTTGTTGCGTGATCGGGGGCCTTCTGTCTCATATGGAACTGCGACGGAGGGGGGCATCCCAAGGTCGTCCCGTATTAGGTGGTTCGCTTAAGTCCCTCGCGTTCATGCGGGTGTGTCCGAAGGCGCGAAGCGACTGAGCGGGGATTTAAGGGACAAAGGGAACCAACCTGAGGGTGTTTTACCCGGCGGATCCGGAACCTTCCCTGAGATAGAGCAACTTGGAGGTTTAACATGAAGATGGTTAAGAGCCTTATCCTCGGCTCGGCGGCGGCTCTCGTCGCGGTCGGCGGAGCTCAGGCGGCCGATCTTCCCGTCAAGGCCAAAGCGGTCGAGTACGTGAAGATTTGCTCCCTGTATGGTCCCGGCTTCTACTACATCCCGGGCACCGATACCTGTATCAAGCTGGGCGGCTACCTGCGTGCCGACGTCGTCGTGAACTCGAACTCGGATCACACCGGCAACACCTCGGGTGCCGGCGGCGCTCAGAACCGGTTCACCAACGGCTACACCTGGCGCTCTCGTGAAGACCTGAACATCGATACGCGCACGGCGACCGAATACGGTGTTGTCCGTACCTTCTTCGATGCGACGTTCTCGTGGACGTCGGACACCTACGCCGGACAGGGTAACGGCGCGACCGTTTACTCGCCGATCGGCACGGTTCAGGCTCCGAACAACGCCAACTCCGGCGCGGTTGCAGGCGGTACGGTCGGCGTCTACTACGCCTTCATCCAGTTCGCCGGCTTCACCATGGGTAAGGCGGTCTCGCAGTTCTCGGCTCCGTGGGCCAACTATCCCGGCAACAACTTCGACGGTCTCGTCGGCGGCGGCGGTACGATCACTGGTGTGAACCAGTTCACCTACACCGCTCAGTTCGGCAACGGCGTGTCGCTGTCTGTGTCGGCTCAGGATCAGACGGCCTACTACCAGGCTGGCGTGAACAACATCCTCGCGGGTGGCGCTTACGGCACCAGCGACTACGCCGGCACGATTTCTCCGGACCTCGTCGCGATGCTGCGCGTCGACCAGGCTTGGGGTCTGTTCCAGGCGTCGTTCGCGGCGCATGACAACCACGCGGCCTACTACGGCGGCACTGAGTTGACCGGTCATCCGGACGACAAGTGGGGCTGGGCTGGTCAGTTGGCCTTGTCGATCAAGAACATCCCGACCGGACCTGGCGACACCATCAACATCCAGGGCGTCTACACCAACGGTGCGACGCGCTACAACATCCAGGACCTCGCTGGTTCGGCTGGTGCCAACACCGTTTATGGTGGAACCGGTCTGCCCGGCGCGTACCAGAGCATCGGTATCGGCGTTGCTCCTGACAGCGTGTTCGGCGCCATCGGCGGCGTGAACACCGGGCAGCAGCTGGTCACGACCTGGGGTTTCCGCGGTGCATACGTGCACAACTGGAGCCCCTACTGGAACACCTCGATCTACGGTGCTTATGCCGGCATCACCTACAACGATACGGCTAAGACCCTGCTCTGCGGCATCGGTGGCGTGGGCGGCTCGGTTCGTACCACCCTCAATGCTCTGGGCGGCGCGATCACCACCTGCAACCCCGACTACAATATCGCGCAGATTGGTACCCAGACCCAGTGGACCCCGGTCAAGAACCTGACCTTCACGGCAGACCTGACCTACACCCACCTGGATCAGAAGTACGCTGGTACGGTCTCGGCGCCCAGCGCCGCGATCGGCAAGCCTGCCGCTCTTTACGAGCTGAAGGACCAGAATACGGTTACCCTGCTGCTCCGCGCTCAGCGCAACTGGTAATACCGGTTGATCTGACTGCAAGCTAACAGAGCCCCCGGTGGAAACGCCGGGGGTTTTGCTTTGTTCAGCCACGCGGCAGCTCTCACAAGAGCGCCATCTTCTTGTACGATGTCATATTCTGTTCATTAATGCTTACCCGCCCACCGATGGATCATTTTGGAACCGATGACGGTAGCTCAACAAATAATTCGCCTCATTCGCGAGCAACCAGGTCTTACCGAACGCCAGATTGCCGAGCGCATCTTCGGCGAGGAAGGCTCCATACAGCGCGTCAATCCAACGTGCCGAAAGTTGGTGGCAGCCGGCTGGCTGCAGCGGCACGGCCGAGGATGGGCGGCGGACCCGTTCACGTACCACACCGCTAGGCCCGATCTCTGAGCCAAGATTGGGACTGATCCGATTGTCTCGGGCAGCCGGGCTTCGCATGGTCTATCTTTAATTTGCCCCCGGCGCCAAAACGCCGGGGGTTTTGCTTTGGTGGGCTCGCTCTCGCCGATCAGGCGGCGAGCATGTCGCGCACCAGCGGCACCACCTTGCGGCCATAGAGCTCGATGCTCTTCATCAGCTTCTCATGCGGCATCGGGCCCGCCGAATATTTCAGCTGGAAGCGCGCAGCGCCGAGCGCCTTGACGGTCGCCGCGATCTTGCGGGCGACGGTTTCCGGCCCGCCGACATAGAGCGAGCCGTGCTCGGCCTCGGCCACGAACTCGTCGCGGCTCATCGGCGGCCAGCCGCGCTCCTTGCCGATCCGGTCACGCATAACCTTGTAGTCGGGCCACAGCTCTTCCCGAGCCTGCGCGTCGGTCTCCGCAATGTAGCCCGGCGAATGCACGCCGATCGGCTTCGGTGTCCGGCCGAATTGCTGGTAGGCCCGCTGGTGCAGGTCGACATAGGGCGCAAAGCGCTTGGGATCGCCGCCGATGATGGCGAGCATCAGCGGCAGATCATAATGCGCCGCGCGCACCACCGATTCCGGGCTGCCGCCGACGCCGATCCAGGTCTTCAGCCGGCCGTGCTCGACCGGCGGATAGACCGACTGGCCCTTGAGCGGCGGCCGCAGCTTGCCT
This sequence comes from Bradyrhizobium sp. B120, assembly GCF_049075665.1. Lineage (NCBI taxonomy): Bacteria > Pseudomonadati > Pseudomonadota > Alphaproteobacteria > Hyphomicrobiales > Nitrobacteraceae > Bradyrhizobium > Bradyrhizobium sp. B120. The sequence goes on from NZ_CP185242.1 coordinate 2,514,201, forward strand.
TCCCAGCTCACCGGCTCCTGCTTCAGGAGCTCGGTGAACAGGTCGAGCTTCTCCTCGAACAACTCGTTGTATTGCCGCAGGTCGAAGCCGAACAGCGGGAACGACTCGGTGAAGGAGCCGCGGCCGAGGATCACCTCGGCGCGGCCGTTCGAGACCGCGTCGACGGTTGCGAAGCGCTGGAAGACGCGGATCGGATCGTCCGAGCTCAGCACGGTCACCGCCGAGCCGAGGCGGATATTCTGCGTGCGCGCGGCGATTGCCGCCAGCACGGTCTCGGGGGAGGAAATCGCGAAGTCGGCCCGGTGGTGCTCGCCGAGCCCGATGAAATCGATCCCGAGCTGATCGGCCAGCACCGCCTCGTCGACGACGTTGCGGATCACCTGGGCGTGGGGCAGCGGCGCACCGGCAGCGTCCTTGGTGACGTCGCCGAATGTGTCGAGCCCGAATTCGAGAGAGGTCGTCATCAATCAGTCCAGTTGTCGGCGTGGCGGAACATCCGCCACGGGCCACCCATCGCACGCAGGCCGAAAGGTCGTATTGCTGCGGAGATGTCCGCAAGCCTGCGCTGTGGAGCCTTCGTTGGAGATCCAGTGCAGGTATTGCCTGTTCGCCGGCCGGCAAGGTCACGCTGCGAAACGCAGCGTTTCCAGGTCGCTTGTATCCGGTCTGCGGCCGAGGCGATCAGCCCGGGAGGACCAGGAAGCCGGCCCGCGGGAAATGCACCACGACCTCGCCTGCGCGTTCGTCGGAACGGCGGATCGCGATGTGCTGCGCGGACAGCGAGACGATCTCGCCGCGGACCGGGATCTTGCCGTAGTCATCCGGCATCACGCTGACGATGTCGCCGGGCTTGCGACCGTTCGGATCCAAAGGGTCGCCGAAAACCGGCGATTCCGGCCGCGCTTTCGCCGCGATCTCGAGCGCGTCGGCTGACGACATCTCGGTGCGCGCGCCGTGGCCGATCGCGCGGACGCGCTCCTCCCACGCCGCAAGGCGCGGCAAGGGCTTCACGATCTCGTCGATCGTGGCGACGCTCTGCCGCGCGTACCACACATTCATGTAGGCGCTGACGTCGGCGAGGCTGAACTCGCCGAACAGCCACGATCGGCCGTCGCCGAGTTGCGCCTCGATCCAGTCGACATTGGCGCGGAACTGGTCGCGCATCTGTGGCAGCGCCGCGGCCATGGCGGCGACATCGAACTTGGCGCCGCGCAGCTTCTCGCGATCCTCGATGAAATCCTGCGGGACCTTGTCGCCGATGAAGCCGAACGCGAGGGTCACCGTGTTCTGGAAGAACGGCCGGTCGGTCCACATGCCGAGCGCCCAGGGCATCCCGGCATTGCCTGCGGGAAACAGCGTCGGCGTCGGATAGCGCCGCTCCAGCTCGCGGATGATGATCTGGGTGTCACAATAGATGTCCGCGCCGATCTGCATCGTCGGCGTGCGGCGATAGCCGCCGGTCATCGGCATCAAATCCGGTCGCGGCATGATCCGGGAAATCCGTACCGAGTTCCAGGCGAGCTTCTTGAACCCAAAGATGATGCGGATTTTCTCGGAGAACGGCGATTGATCGAAATGATGCAGGATCGGCGTGGGCTGCGACATGGCCTTCTCCCGGGATAGGGCTGCGATCTCCTCGGACCTTGTCGCACAGCCTGACAAGATTTCGGCGGATCGCAACCCATTTCCTCTCGAGAACGACGACGGCGCCGTGCCGTCAGAACGACTCCGCCCATGGCCGCAGGTCGAGCTCCAGCGTCCATGCGCTGCGATGCTGGTGATGCAGCACCCAATAGGCATCCGCGATCGCTGCGATGTTGAGCAGCCCGTCCGGCCCGCGGTCGTCCTTCAATTGCGGACGCATGCTCAGCAGGCGATCGCCCTCGATGCCGCCGTCGACCACGACATGGCCGACATGAATGCCCTGCGGCCCGAATTCCCGCGCCACGCTCTGCGACAGCGCGCGCAACGCGGCCTTGGCTGAGGCGAATGGCGAGTAGTTCGCCTTGCCGCGCAACGAGCCGCTGGCGCCGGTGAACACCAGCGTGCCGCCGCCGCGCGCAAGCAGGGCAGGGATCGCAGCCTGTGCGAGCTGGAATCCGCCGAGCGCGTGTTCGCGCCAGTGCTCCTCGAAGCGCTGCTCGGTGACCTTCAGAAACGGCGCCGGCCGGTTGGAGCCTGCATTGTGCACGGCCATCGCCAGCGGCGCGAGCTTCCCGGCAGCCTCGACGAAGCGGGCGACATCCGCGGCAGTTGAGGCATCGCCGACGACATGGCTGACCCTGGCGCCGGTTGCCGCGAGTTCAGCCGCCGTCGCGGCGAGCTTCTCGGCGTTGCGTCCGGCGATCGCGACGGGATAACCGCCGGCCGCAAAGCGGCGCGCGATCGCGGCACCGAGGCCGTTGGATGCGCCGACGCCGGCAATCAGCACGCTTCCCTGCACAGCGGTCGGCTCGAGGGCGGATCGGTCGTTCATGGCTTACTCCATCAAGCTGCCCGCGGCGCGGGCGAAATCATTGGTCGGACGCCATCGCGACGATGGCATCGCGCACCGTGCGCAGAATGGCGTCGGACCGCTTCGGATCGGTGATGACGCGCGAGATCGCAAGTGCGCCGACCATCGCGCTGACCGCGACGATTGCGCCGCTGTCGTCAGCGTCGCCGAGCGTCTCGGCGACCTTGGCGATGAAGGACTCGATGTGCGGTTCCATCACCGCGCGGCACTGCTCGTCGGCGCGGCCGACATCGGAGATCAGCGCGCCGATCGCGCAGCCCGACTTCGGCGAGTCGCGATGGCTGCGGCTGAGATAGCTTCGCACCAGGGAGTTGACGCTGACCGGCCTGTCGGGATCGCGCGATGCGCGCGCCGACGCCTCACCCAAGGTCAGCGCCTGTTCCAGTGCCGCGGCGATCAGGTCGGAACGCGAGGCGAAGTGGCCATAGAAGCCGCCATGGGTCAGCTTCACCTGCTGCATCAGGCTTCCGATGCTGAGCGCGTCGAGCCCCTTGTCGCGGATCTGTGTTGCAGCCTCGTTCAGAATGCGCTCACGGCTCCTGGCCTTGTCGGCCTGGGAATGGCCCATCTCGCAGTGCCCCTGTTTGACTCTCCATCTGGATTATGACCATCATGCATCTGAATGACAACCATCATCCAGAAATTTTAGTCACAAAGCAGGGAGGAACGGATGTCCGGCAGCGCGAGCGAAGGGCGGGTCCGCCACGAGCGGCATGATCACATCCTGAAGATCATCATCGACAATCCGGCGAAGAAGAACGCCTTCAGTCCGGAGATGATGGCTGAACTATCCGACGCGCTGACGCTGCTCGACAATGACGATGGCCTCTGGGTCGGCGTGCTGTGCGCCGCCGGCGGCAGTTTCACCGCGGGTCTCGACATGCCGAAATTCTTTGGTCCGACGGCGAGCCGCAAGCCGCTGCCGGAGGGCAACGTCGATCCCTTTGGACTGTCGAAGCGGTGCCGGAAGCCGATCATCACGGCGGTGCAGGGCATCGTGTTCACCGTCGGCATCGAGATGATGCTGGCCGGCGATATCGTCATTGCCGCCGACGACAGCCGGTTCTGCCAGATGGAAGCCAAGCGCGGCATCGCGCCGTTGGCCGGCGCGCATTTCCGCTACATCAGCCGCGCCGGGTGGGGCGATGCGATGTATCACCTCTTGCTGTGCGACGAATTCACCGCCGCAGAAGCGCATCGGATTGGCCTCGTGCAGGAAGTCGTGCCGGCCGGTCAGCAGATCGAACGCGCGATGGCGCTTGCGGAGATCATCGCGCGCAATGCGCCGCTTGGAATCCAGGTGACGAAAGAGGCGGGCCGCAAGTTCATCGAAGCCGGCGAGCAGGCGGCGATTGCGATCATCCCGCAGATCCGCGAACGCGTGCTCAACACATCAGATGCGGCCGAGGGCATCAAGTCGTTCGTCGAGCGCCGCGCCGCGGTGTTCCAGGGGCGCTAGTTCCCGGGACGCCAGTCTTAGCGGCGCGCGTTGCGTTCACGATACGTGCTCGGATTGCGGTTGTGACAATGTTGTCGCAGCCGCATCAATTTCGATCACGATGGTCGTGCGACGACTCTTGTCGAGATTCGTCGAATCAGGGAGATTCGAATCCATTCATTAAATTCTATTTCGTCCTGCTTTCACTCAAGCGTCCGGTATGGATTCCCATGACAAACGCACGAGTAATTGTAATCGGAAATAACAAGGGCGGCTCGGGCAAGTCGACAATTGCCATGCACGTCGCCATCGCGCTGATCAAGACGGGTCAGCGTGTCGCCACCATCGATCTCGACAACAAGCAGAAATCGCTGACGCACTATGTCGATAACCGGCGGGACTGGGCGCGGGAAACCTCGCTGGATCTCGGTATCCCGGCGCATATGTGCTTCGAGACCGTCAGCGGCCGAAGCAGCGAAGTCGAGACGCTCGGGCGCAGCGCGCTTGCCGAGATCGTCGAGCGGCTCGGCCGCTCACATGACTTCGTCGTCATCGACTGTCCCGGCCACGACACCTATCTGACGACGTTCACCCATTCGCTGGCGAACACGTTGATTACGCCGCTGAACGACAGCTTCCTCGACTTCGACGTGCTCGGCACCGTCGATCCGAACGACTTCAAGGTCACCGGCATCAGCCATTATTCGAAGATGGTGGAGGAAGCGCGGCGCGAGCGCCGCGCGCAGGATCAGCCGGCCTTCGAGTGGGTGGTGCTGCGCAACCGCCTCTCGACGATCGGTTCGCGCAACAAGCGCCTGGTCGGCGAAGCCCTCAACGAACTATCGAAGACGCTGAATTTCCGTCTGGTCGACGGCCTGGCCGAGCGCGTGATCTTCCGCGAGTTCTACCCGCGCGGATTGACCGCGGTCGACGATGTCAATCAGCTCGCGCTCGGTGGCCGGCCGACCATGTCGCATGTCACCGCATGGCTTGAGATGGAGCGGCTGATGACCGCGATCATGCTGGGTCACCTGGTGGCGCGCCCGGCGGAATCCGCCGACGTCAGCCGCGACGCAGCGTAGGCGAGGCCAGGTCGCTACCGGCAGTTGGTGTTGCCCGCATTGGCAACGGTCAGGAACGTGATCGTTGCCGGAGCGAAGACGATCGCTCCCGCCGGGGCCGGCTCGCCATTCAGGGCGGGCATCTGGTCGGAAGCCCCAAGCGCGAGCGTACTGCCATTGAGCCGAACATTGCCGTCGACAGGTTTTTCGTTCGCCAATGTGTAGCGTTGCGATGCCGCCGGCAGCGTCAGCCTGCGCCGCGTCCGTCGATCATTGTTGATGACGAGCAGGGCTATTCCGCCAGGAGTATCGCGCGCGCAATGTGCATAGACGTGGAGACCGGATTGCTCGGCGATGCCGGCATCGAGCACGCTGGTTCCCATGAGCCGTCGCCATAGCAGCGCGGCCCAGTAGTTCGGCCGCGGCAGATGGGTTCGTTCGTCGAGCAGCCCGTAGTCGCTCGCGGCAAGCGTGTTGTGCATCACCACCTGAACGCCCGCCTTGGCGAGCCGCCCGAGCTGGTCGAGATAGCGGAACGTATCGGTGAAGGTCGCAGCCCAGCGGTTGCCGCCGCACGCGGTCTCCGCGGTCTCGGTCAGCCAGATCGGCTTGCCCGGTGCAAGCCGGTCGCGCAGCGTCCGGTAGAACGCGAATGTCTTGCCGGTTCGTGCCAGCCATTGGTCTGACAAGGCCTGCTGTGCCGTGCGATCGCCGGAGCATCGCGCCGAGAGCGCGCCATAATGATGGTAGGAGACCGCGTCGATGCCCGCCGCTGAAACGGCAAAGAGGGCTTTTGTATCCGCGCCGGTGCCGATCGTGCCTGGGCCGAGGATCGTGACGTCGGGTGCGGTATCCTTCATGTATGCGCGGAACGTTGCAAAATCGCGGCCGTAAGCTGCGGCATCGTAATGCTCCGGGGCGCCGCCGATGGCCGGCAGATCGGGCTCGTTCATGAATTCGGCTGCGGCGACCTGGCCGCCGGTCGATTTCGTGAAAGCGAGAAGCTGCCGGGCCTGTTCGGAGGTCCATCGGCCGTCAGCATCGCGCGTGCCGGCGCTGATCGCAAAGGAGGTGACAATGGGCGCGTCGACGGCGTGCGAGAAGTCGATCACGTCTCGCCACTGCTGCCGTGTCAGCACACCCTTGAAGCCGGTCGGTGGCGCCGATAGTGGCGCGTCGGAATCCGCAAAAAACGTGCTGTTGGCCCAGGTCCCGCTCACACGAAGGTAGGCGGGAGCGAGTGCCGCTGCGAGCTTGCGTAGCCTGTCGTCGTGCAGATCGATCGGCGTGCGCGCTGCGAACCGTTCCGGCTTCGCGCCCGGCTGTGCGGCGGCATAGGGCTTCCAGAACCGCCCGCCGGTCACCTCGACCATCTCGATGTTGTAGGACTGGAAGCGCGGGTCGATGGTCGCGACCGGCGGCATGGCGGCGACATCAAGCATCAGCTCTGCCGCGGCAGCCTTCGCCTGAGCGAACGCCGCAATGGCCAGGACAACGACGCATGTGAGGCGTCGAGGAGCGGAGACCCGATGGTCGCGCATAAGGGCTTCGGTTCTGAATTGCTTCGCCGCAGCATGCCGCTGCAGCTTCTCTGGATCAACTCGATGGTGCGCCGTGCGGCTCGTTCGCGATGCGGTCCCACAGTGCGCGGATCATGTCCTTCATGACCAGCGCGTCCTGCCAGCGGTCGGACAATTCCTGCCCATCGGGCCCGGTGATGGCATAGGGCGGGGGACCGAGCTCGCACAGAAAGGTCAGGGTCGCATCGGGCCCGGCGCGCTTGCGCCAGGAGCGGATGCCGTAGTCCCACCAGCCCATGAACAGCGACACCCAGCCCTGGTGCTGCGGAAAGCCGAGCGAGATCTGCACCTGCTCGCGGCTCGCGATGCGGCCGTGGATGCCCCAGGCATTGTCGAGGATGCGATGGATCATCGCATGATTGACGTCGTCGACCGGCCAGGCGAACTCACGTCCGACCAGGTAATGCGAGAGATCGGCGGTCAGCCGCAGATCGGGAAAGCAGTCGAGCAAATCGAGCATGAAGAACAGGTCGGTCGTCATGCGGTCGCGATGGGTCTCGACATGCACGGCAACGCCGGCCTCCGTGGCGAGCCGCCGCCAGCCTTCGAGCAGGGGAATGCAGTCGGCGAGCCGCCGCGGCCGAACGTCCGGCTGCAGGTTGACGTGATCGGCGCCGAGCTGCGCCACCAGCTCCAGCACCGGCTTCAGGTCGTCGACACTCTTCGGATAGCATTGCGCCTGCCAGATCATGCCATGCGCGCGCAGGAAGCCCGCTACTTCGCGCGCGAAGGCGGGATCGATGAAGCGTACGCCGGCGCCGTCAAACCCGGCATCGCGGATCATCGCGAGCTGGGTTTGCAGCGGCCATTCGCCTTCATCCGCCCGTCGCCGCTCCATCGCCCAGAGCGACTGCAACACGCGCAGCTGCTGCGCCACCGATCAGGCCCGCGCCGGGATCGCCGCGGGCAGCTCGGCCTGTTCGCTCATGTCCTCGGCGATGTTCTCCTGATAGGTCTCGGGTCCGATCCAGATCGCAACCACCGTGCAGGCGGACAGGAACATCGCGTAGCAGGCGACCGGCCACCAGGTGCCATAGGCCGCCACCAATGCGGTGGCGACGAACGGGGCCGGGCCGCCCGACAGCAGCGAGCCGAGCTCGCGCGCGAAGGCAAAGCCGGCGAAGCGGCGCTGTGGCGGGAACAGTTCGGCGAAATACGCCGCCTGCGGCCCGAACATCGCCGCCGTCACCACGGCGCGCGCCAGGATGAAGGCGAGCGCGATCATGATCCACTCTTTGGTGCCGACCATCCAGAAGAACGGGAAGGAAAGCGCGACGCCGGCCAGCGCGCCGAACATGTAGACCGGCCGCCGTCCGATCCGGTCAGACAATGCCGCGAAGCCGAGGATCGCAAACAGCTCGATCGCGAAGGCCAGCATCAGCGCACTGAGCGCCTCCGCTTTCGGCACACCGAGCGTGGTGATGACGTAGCTCAATCCAAACACCGGGAAGAAATAGCCGAGCCCGTTCTCGGCCATCCGGGCGCCGAGCACGACGAAGAAGTTGCGCGGGTGCCGGCGCAACGCCTCCATCGCCGGATTGCGCTCGACCTTGCCGCGCGCAACCACCGCCTGGGTGTAAACCGGCGTCTCGGTGATGCGCATGCGGACGAAGATGCCGACGACGATCAGCAGGAAGCTCGCCAGGAAGGGCAGGCGCCAGCCCCAGCTCATCAGCGCCTCGCGCGGCAGCATCGTCACCAGCGCGAAGGCGGCGGCGGCGAGCAGATTGCCGACGGAGACACCGAGCGGCGCGAAGCCGCCCCAGAAGCCGCGATGCTTCGGCGGCGCGTTCTCGACGAGATAGATCACCGCGCCGCCATACTCGGCACCGGCGCCGAGGCCCTGGATGACGCGCATCGCGACCAGAAGGATCGGCGCCCAGACGCCGATCTGCGCATAAGTCGGCAGGAAGCCGATCGCGGTGGTGCCGATGCCGATCATCAACAGCGTTGCGACCAGCACCGGCTTGCGGCCATAGCGATCGCCGAGGATGCCGAACAGCAGGCCGCCGAACGGCCGCACCACGAAGCCGACGCCGAAGGTCAGGAACGACAGCAGCGTGCCGACCACTGGATCGCTCTTCGGAAAGAACAGCTCGCCGAACACCAGCGCGGCCGCGGTGCCGTACAGGAAGAAGTCGTACCATTCGAGCGCGGAGCCGATGCTTGCGGCCAGGATCACACGCAGGCGCGATGTGCGAGCGCCATCTCTTGCCATCTCGGTCATTCGTTTCCCCGTTGTTTTGTTTTTATGTCTTGAAAGCAGCAATGCCCGCGGCTGGCCGCGGGCATTGTCTCAGGTCTCAGGCGGCGCGCGTGAAGTAGGATTTCTTCGACGCCGACTGGGTCTCGTAGATCGATCCCTGTCGCTTGGCCGGCGGCAGCGGCATCCGCACCGGCACGTCGGTGAGCCGCGGTGCGACCACGGGCGGCCCCGCCAGCAGGCGGCCGTTGAATTCGTCGAAATCCTTCACGCCCATCAGCGGCCAGGCGTCGCTGGCGGCCACTTCATAGAGCAGCAGGTTGCGCGGCCGGTCCGATGTGTTGGTCGCCGAGCCGTGCAGCGCGCGCACGTGGTGGAACGACATGCTGCCGGCCTTGCCCATGCAGGGCACCGCGCGCTTGATGTCGTCCTGGATCTGGTCCGGATCGATCAGGCCGGCGAAGCAGCCGTCCTCGCCGTGATGATCCCACATCGTGCTGCCGGTGTGCGATCCCGGCGTCACCAGCATCGGGCCGTTCTCGATATCGCAGTCGTCGAGCAGCACGCCGATCGCGAGGATGTCGTCATTGGTGTGCGGATAGAACGCCCAGTCCTGATGCCACTCGACCGGCGAGCCGTATTGCGCCGACTTCATGTTGAGTTTTGAGCCGTGCAGGCGAAGGCCAGGGCCGATCAGCCTGGTCAGGATCGAGATCACGGCGGGGCTGCGGATGATCTCGTCGAAGATCGGGTGCACCTTGTGCGGCGCCTTGATGCGGCGGACGCGCGGGGTCTCCGGCGTATGGCCCGGCTCGAGGTCGTAGACGTCGGTGTGCTCGCTCACCGCGGCGGCGCCGGCCACCAGCTCGGCGAGCACCGTGCGGACCTTGCCGAGGGTCTCCTGGTTCAGCACCTCGGGGACCACGATCACCCCGTCGCGCTTGTAGGCCTGGGCCTGCTCGTCAGAAATCATGCCGTTTCTCCCATTTTGTTCCATGTTAGCGCTAACATGGCTCGATGCTAGCGCTAACATCATGGCTTGGCAACCCGGAATCGTGCAGGGTCCGGCCCATGAGCTCCGACCTGACCGACCCTGGGACCGGCCCGACCGGTGCCGCGCCCACCCTTTCAGAGGTGGCCAAGCGCGCCGGCGTCTCCTCGATCACGGTGAGCCGGGTGGTGCGGATGCCTGACCTCGTCGCCCCCGAGACCCGGGCGCGGGTCGAGCGGGCGATGCGCGACCTCGGCTATGTCCCGAACCTGGTGGCAGGCGCGCTGGCGAGTGCACGGACCAATTCGGTCGGCGTCTTGGTGCCGACCATTGCCAACTCGATCTTCGCCGACACGGTGCAAGGTCTGTCCGACAAGCTCGAGCCGCTCGGCTTCTCCGTGATCCTGGCGCAGTCGCGCTACGACGCGGTGCGCGAGGATCGCGTGCTGGCGGCGCTGCTGTCGCGGCGTCCCGAGGCGATCATCATGGTCGGCTCGCCGGCGACCGAGGAGGGCAGCCGCCTGCTGCGCAATGCGCGGATCCCGATCGTCGAGACCTGGGATCTGCCGGCCAACCCGATCGATGCGGTCGCGGGCTTCGACAATTACCAGGCCGGCGTCGCTGTCGCGAAGCACCTGGTTGCGCAAGGGCGCAAGCAGCTCGCCTTCATCGGCGGCGATGATCCGCGCGGCACACGGCGCTGGTTCGGCTTCCGGGACGAGGCGCTGGCAAGCGGTCTCGCCGAGCCGCGCCGGCTGATCCTCGACCGCAAGGACTCCGGCAGCGTGGCGGCGCATGCGCGCCTGCCCGATGTCGATGCGGTGTTCGCCGCCAACGATGCGCATGCGATCGGCTTCATGTCGGGGCTGCGCAAGGCCGGGCTGTTGCGCGACGGGCCTGCATCGGCGCAGCCGGTCGCCGTGATCGGCCTCGGTGATCTCGAAATGGGCCAGCTGATCTCGCCGACATTGAGCACGATCAGCGTGCATGGCGATGCGATCGGCCGCACCGCGGCGACGCTGATGCTGGAGCGCGGCGGCGAGCGCCGCATCGATCTCGGCTTCGAGCTGGTGCTCCGCGACAGCGGTTAGCGCGGGATGAGATTTGGTTGAATCGGCTGGCGGCGGTTTCGGTTCACCTCTCCCAAGGGAGAGGTGAACCTCCGATGCCGATGCCGATCCAGCTCAACCTAGTCTCATCATGCCTTAGCAACCGACGCCGCCACGCAGGTGGCTAACGCATCTCTCTGCGTGCTCTCACCTTGCCGCGGCGCCGGAGTCCGCCACCTCGAGCAAGCTGACGAGGCCACGCAGAATGGCCATCGGCGAAGGAGGGCAACCCGGAATATGGAGATCGACGGGGACAACCGCCGAGACCCCGCCAACCACCGCATAGCTGCCGGCAAAGCATCCGCCATCCCTGGCGCAATCGCCTACAGCGACGACCCATTTGGGATCGGGGGTCGCGTGGTATGTGCGCTCCAGCGCCTCGCGCATGTTGTTCGTGACCGGACCTGTGACGAGCAGGACATCGGCGTGACGCGGCGAGGCGACGAACCGGATTCCAAACCGTTCGACATCGTAATACGCATTGCTGAGCGCGTGAATTTCCAGCTCGCATCCGTTGCACGAGCCCGCATCGACCTCGCGGATCGAGAGGCTGCGGCCGAGGCATCGTCGTGCGGTGCGGCCGACCGTGGCCGCGAGCTCCGCGAGCGCAGCGTCGTCCGGACGCGGGGCTTGCTCGGTCAATGGCTGGCGAAACAGGCTCTGGAACAAAAGTTTGCGCATCGCCTCAGGTCCTCAGAGGTCCTGCCCGGAATAGGAGCAGTTGAACGACTTGTTGCAGAGTGGGAAGTCCGCCACGATGTTGCCTTCGATCGCTGCCTCGAGCAGGGGCCACTGAAACCATGACGGATCCCGCAGGTGACATCGCTCGATCCGATCGCCGTTCAGGCGCAGCCAGGCCAGGATGTCGCCCCGGAAACCTTCGACCAGCGCGATGCCTTCGCTAGGTTCGGTCGCAGCTTGCAGCGACACTCTGACCGGGCCGGCCTCGAGGCCGATCAGGATCTGGTCCGTTAGCGCAAGGCTCTGCTCGACTTCCCGGATCCGGATCCAGACGCGGGCGTTGACGTCGCCGTCGCTGAGGACGGGGACGTCGAAACGCAGGCCATCATAGGGGCGATAGCCGGGCCTGCGTCGGGCGTCGTGGTTGCGGCCGCTTGCGCGCCCGACATAGCCACCGGCCGCGAATTGCCGGGCGAGCGCCGGCGTCACGATGCCGGTGGTGACGGTGCGATCCTGCAACGAGGCAGTGTTGTCGTAGAGTTCGACCAGCGCAGGGAAATGCCGGCGGATCTGGTCGAGCGCGGCCCGGATTGCGTTGCGTCCGTCGCCGGCGATGTCGCGCGCGACGCCGCCGGGAACGACAAGGTCGCGCATCAGGCGGTGGCCGAATGCAGCGTCGGCCGCGCGCAGCACGCATTCGCGCAGCACGGCGCAATGCGCCTGCATCAGCGCAAATGACGCATCGTTGCAAATCGCTCCGATGTCACCGAGATGATTCGCCAGTCGTTCGAGCTCGGCCATCAGCGCACGCAGCAAGAGCGCGCGGGGCGGCACGGCAATCTGTTGCGCGGCCTCGACGGCTTGCGCGAAGGCCAGTCCATAGGCGACCGTGCTGTCGCCGGAGACCCGGCCGGCGAGCCGCGCGGCCTGCTCGACGGTGCTCCCCGCCATCAGCCCTTCGATGCCCTTATGGGTGTAGCCGAGCCGCTGCTCCAGGCGGACCACGGTCTCGCCGCTCGCCGTAAAGCGGAAATGTCCGGGCTCGATGATGCCGGCATGCACGGGGCCGACCGCGATCTGATGCAGGCCGTCGCCTTCGGCCGGAAGGAATTGATACGGCGCCGGATCCGGCGATGCATCAAGACGCTCACCCAGCGGGAAACGCATTTGCCATCGGCCGTGGTCGAGCCAGGGGCGGGGGTCCGGCGTGCCGGCAGCCTGAAGCCCGAACAGGTCGTGGATGGTGCGCTCCAATCGAAGCGCCGGAGGGTGATAGGCCGCAACCGACGGGAATCGGCGATCGGGACAATCCAGGCTGATCACGCCGATATTGGAGGTGCGGTCGTCGAGGATGGCCATATGCACGCATGATGGTTCGCCCCATAGCCCGAGCAGGCTCAAGCCGCCATCGGCGAGGGCACCAGCGGCGGCACGCCAGGCATCGCCGTCCACCATCGCGCGCGGCCATGGATGGTGCCGTTGGACGGCGCGGCCTGCCTGGATCAGATCGATCAACGTCGGCATGTCCCGTTCTCCCTCGCTACCCCAGAAGGTTGGCGACGTGCTGGAACCAGACGACCAGCGGTCCCGGAAGGTAGATGCCCGCAGTCAGCACCAGCGCGAAATGCGCGAACATCGGCAGATAGGACGCATCCGCCGGTGCGACATTGCCGCGCGGCTCGCCGAAAGCAAGGCTGGTCAGGCGCAGGATCAGCGCGCCGAAGGCGAGCAACAGGCCGAAGACGAGCGGGATGGCGAGCAGCGGCTGGCGCGCAAAGGTGGAGCTGACGATCAGAAATTCGCTCATGAAGATGCCGAGCGGCGGCAGGCCGGCGATCGCGACCACGCCGATCACGAGGCTCCAGCCGAGCGCCGGATGGGTCTCAGTCAGGCCGCGAATGTTGGCGATCCGCTGCGTGCCCTTCACCTGCGCGATGTGGCCGACCGCGTAGAAGATTCCCGACTTGGTGAGGCTGTGCATCACCATGTGCAGCAGGCCGGCAAAGTTGGCGAGCGGGCCACCCATCCCGAACGCAAACACGATGATGCCCATGTGCTCGATCGAGGAATAGGCGAACAGCCGTTTGATGTCGCGGCGGCGGTAAAGCATGAAGGCTGCGAAAAGCAGCGAGGTCAGCCCCATCGTCACCATCAGCGGGCCCGGCGATATCGCATCCGGATTGGCGGCGAGCAGGATCTTGAAGCGGAGCACAGCGTATAGCGCAACGTTGAGCAACAGGCCGGAGAGCACGGCGGAGATCGGGGTCGGGCCCTCGGCATGGGCATCCGGAAGCCAGGCGTGCAGCGGCGCCAGGCCGACCTTGGTCCCGTATCCGAGCAGCAGGAAGATGAAGGCGACGTTGAGCAATGCCGGATCGAAGGTTGCGGCGCGGCTGATCAACACCGTCCACACCATGGCGTCCTGGCCCTCGCCGATGACCGGTCGCGCCGCCATGTACACCAGGATCGTGCCGAACAGCGCGAGCGCGATGCCGACACTGCCGAGGATGAAATACTTCCAGGCGGCTTCCAGCGCCGCATGGGTCCGATAGATGCCGACCATCAGGACGGTGGTCAGCGTGGCGATCTCGACTGCGACCCACATCAGGCCGATATTGTTCGACACGAATGCGAGGTTCATGCCGAACATCATCACCTGATACATGGCATGGTAGAATCGCAGATAGCCCGGCGTCAGCCGTCCGGTCTCGAGTTCGTGGGCGATATAGCTCGCGCTGAACACGCTCGTGGTGAAGCCCACGAAGGTGTTGAGCACGATGAAGACGATGTTGAGATCGTCGATCAGCAGGTACGGGCTGGGCTGCGGGCGCTCGATGACGAGCAGCGAAAGCGCGGCCAGCAAGGTGCCGAGACTGGCGAGGATATTGAGCCCCGCGGTCAGCCGGTAGCCGGGCAGCGCCGCAAGCACCGCCGCGGCACAGATCGGTATCAGCAGAACCCAGGCGACGGCATCCGACGCCGCAGTCATCGACGCTCTCCCCTGAATTCATCGAGCGCGCCGACGTCGACGGTATCGAACCGCTCCCGGATCCGGAACAGGAACACGCCGATGACGATGAATGCGATCAGGATCGAGAACGCAACGCTGATTTCCACCACGAGCGGCATGCCCTTGGCGCCGGTCGCGGCCAGCACCAGGCCGTTCTCCAGCGACATGAAGCCGACGACCTGGCTGACGGCGTTGCGCCGCGTCACCATGACCAGCAATCCCAGCAGCACCACCGACAGCGCGAAGGCGAGGTCTTCCCGCGCCAGCGGATCGGCCGCGCCGGTCACACGGAGCATCACCATCATGGAGAGGGCGACGAGCCCCATGCCCGCCAGCATGGTCAGGCCGATACCTACCGAGGTCTCGATATCGCGATGAATGCCGAGCTGCTTGACGATCCGGTGCAGCGCCACCGGGATGATGGTCGCCTTGAAGACCAGCGCGATCACCGCCGTCACGTAAAGATGCGGCGCGTTCTGGACGAATGCCTGCCAGGCGACGGAAGCTGCGAGCACCACTGCATGAAGCGCGAAGATGTTCAGCAGCGCATACAGGCGGTCCTGGTACAGCATCATGAAGCTGATCAGCACGAGGCCGCCGGCGAGCAGATGGGCGATGTCGAAGGCGAGGTTGTGCATCAGAAGCTCCGTGACACGAACCGAAGCAGCGTGCCGAGCAGGCCGAGCATGAGCGCGGCGCCGAGGAACTCGGGGACCCGGAAAACCCGCACCTTCGCCGTCGCGGTCTCGAACACAGCAAGGAGCAAGCTTGCGACCGCAAGCTTGAGGATGTAGGCGGCGACGCTCACCAGATAGGACAGCGGACCCGCACCCTCGGTGGTGATCTGCCACGGGAAGAACACGCAGATGATCAGGGAGATGTACAGCAGCAGCTTGAGAAAGGCGCCGAACTCGATCATGGCAAGGTGACGCCCGGAATACTCGAGGATCATCGCCTCGTGCACCATGGTCAGCTCCAGATGCGTCGCCGGGTTGTCGACCGGGATGCGCGCGTTTTCGGCAAGCGCCACCATGATGAGGGCGATCATCGCCATGCCGAGCGAGACACGCAATCCCACTTCGGACGACGCCATGAAGGTCGCGACCGTCGACAGCTGGGTCGAGCCGGCAATCAGCGCGACGCAGAACACCATCAACAACATGGCCGGCTCGGCCAGTGCAGCGATCATCACCTCGCGGCTAGAGCCGATGCCGCCGAAGCTGGTGCCGACATCCATGCCGGCAAGTGCGAGGAAGAAGCGCGCGCTGCCGAGTAGGGCGACGATCGCGATCAGGTCGGCGCTCCAGTTGAACTCCAGGCCGGTTGCAAATGTCGGGACCAGCGCCGCAGCGACCCAGATCGCCGCGAACGTCACATAGGGTGTGACGCGGAACAGCCAGGACGCGTTTTCGGCGAGCACGACCTCCTTGCGTAGCAGCCGCAGCAGGTCGCGATAGGGTTGGAAGACCGACGGTCCTCTCCGGCGCAACAGGCGGGCCTTTACCTTGCGTACGACGCCGGTCAGGAGCGGCGCAAGCAGCAGCACGAGCGTCATCTGGCCGAACTGAACGAGGATGTCCGAGATCACGACCATATCGCGACGACCAGCAGCAACGTGACGAGGGTTACGAACACCAAACTGAGGTAGCGGCGGATGGTCAGGAACTGGAGCTGGTTCAGCCGATCGGCGAAAAACCAGACGACTTCAGTCACCGGCGTATACAGCCGCTCCCAGACCAGATCGTGCATATCGACCCTGAAGCGGGCCGGCCGCAGTTCGCCCGGCGAAGGCATGTCAACATGCTCGCGAGCCTGGAAAACCAGGGTGCCGAACACCCGGCGGATCGGCTGGACGAAGCTCGCTCCGGAATACTGCGCCGCCGGTGTCGGATCGGTGAAGCCACAGCCCCAGGCCGGTCCGCGCCGGATCGCGCGCGACGCGAAGCGATGGATGAAATACACCGCAAGCGACGCCGCGGCCGTGATGAAAACAAAGACGAGCAATCCGTTGTAGGAACTGCGGCTCTCCTCGATCGGCACGATCGAGAGCCAGGGGTCGTTCGCCTGAACCGGCATCCGGTGGCCGATCATGGCCTGCGCGACGGGCGAGAGCGCGTCGATCACAACGCCCGGCAGAACGCCGGCGAGGAAGCAGAGCACGGCGAGGCTGAACATCGCGGCAAGCGAATAGCGATCGACTTCGCAGGCGGCTTCCGCGGCCCGGCTCCGCGCGCGGCCGAGGAACGTGATTCCGAACGCCTTGACGAAGCATGCGGCGGCGAGCGCCGCCGCCAGCGCCAACAGGGCGCCGACTGCGGGCACCATGATCTTCAGTAGCCATTGCGGCAGATCGGGGCTCTGCAGGACGGCCTGAAACATCAGCCATTCGGAGACGAACCCGTTGAACGGCGGAAGCGCCGAGATCGCGACGCAGCCGACGAGAAAGACGAAGCTGGTGAGCGGCATGCGGTGGATCAGGCCGCCCAGCTTCTCCATGTCGCGTTCGCCGGTCGACGTCAGCACGGCGCCGGCGCCGAAGAACAGCAGGCTCTTGAAGAACGAATGGTTGAGCACGTGGAACAATGCCGCCGTGAAGGCGAGGGCCGCCGCCAGGCCGAGGCCGTTCGCCTGAAATGCCAGCGCCAGGCCGAGGCTTGCGAAGATGACGCCGATGTTCTCGATCGTGCTGTAGGCGAGCAGGCGCTTGAGATCGTTCTCCATCAGCGCATAGAGGATCCCCATCACGGCGGTCGCGCCGCCAAGGACCAGCACCACGACACCCGCCGACCAGCTTGGCGGCCCGAGCAGATCGAACACGACCCGGATGAATCCGTAGATCGCGACCTTCGTCATCACGCCGCTCATCAGCGCCGAGACATGGCTCGGTGCTGCGGGATGGGCCAGCGGCAGCCACACGTGCAACGGAACCAGGCCGGCTTTCGATCCGGCGCCGAGCAGCATCAGCCCGAGCACCAGCGCGGCTTCGGACGGGGCGTGCTGGGCGCTGCGGATGGCCGCAAAACTGTAGCTGCCGCCGGCTCCCGCCAGCAGGCCGAAAGCGAGCAACAGAGCCAGCGTCCCGAAGCTTGCCATCACGAGATAGACGTAGCCCGCACGCGCATTGTCTGCCTCACGGTGGTGCGCCATGACGAGCGCCCAGGACGCGAGCGACATGAATTCCCAGCACAAGAGGTAGGTGAATGCATCGTCGGCCAGCACAACGAGGTTCATTCCGGCCAGGAATGCCGGAAAGAAGGGAAGGATGCGCTGTGGTGCGGATTCGTGACTGCCATAGCCGAGGCCATAAAGACTTGCGGCCGCACCGCCGAGATTGACCACGGCGAGAAAGAATGCCGCGAGCGCGTCGAGGCGGAAATGCGATCCCAGCCACGGCAAGCCGATCGGCAGTATCAGTTCCGTCGCACTGGCGTGGGAGATGAGCGAGAACAGGGCTCCGGCCAATGCGACCAGCGAAATCGCAAAGGTCGCGCCGTAGATGATGGCTGTCGATCGGCGCGATCGGCTCGTTGCGATCGCGAGAGCGGTCGTTTCCAGCAGTGCGGCAACACACCAGACCTGCTGAGTGACCGTCTGGATCATGTCTGCACCTTCGGCGAGCCGGACCCGGCCTTCAATCGCACGCCGCGGCCGCCGCCGCTGCTGACGGCGCCCTCGTTGATGACTTCGACGCCGGCCGTGCCGAGCGCGTCGATCAGTTTCACAAGCGAGTCGACATTGCCGCGAATGGTGCCCTCGCTCGCCTCCATGCGCTGGATGGTCGGCACCGAAAGTCCGGACAGCTCGGCGAGCTGCCTTTGGTCAATGCCAAGCAAGGCTCTGGCAGCCCGGAGCTGCGCCGCGGTGATCATCGATCAAAGCCGTCGATTGAGAGTCGGGTCTGTTTGAATGTCATTTATGCACATCAAGTAGTGATGCGACAAGGCCAATAAATGATGTTTTATACATCATTTTCCTGCGCGGCCATCGATGCGGGTCGGATCCGCGCCGCTGCCGACGCGCTGACGCGCGCTTTAGTCGGAAATTTTTCGATAGACCGCCGCGGCGCGGCGCAGCAGGCGGCTCTTGCGCTTGCGCTCATGCACGCGCTGGTGCTTCGCCTTGCGCTCGTCGGCGCGCCGCGCGAGGGCATCGGCACTTTCGAGCAGCGTGCGACGGACCTCGTCATCGTTTAATTCGCCGAGCAGTTGTTGTCCCTTGCGCAGATGCTTGAGGACGGTCCGCCATGACGCGTATTCGTCGGGGGGCAATCCGCCTTCCGAGAACTCGATGGCGTAGCGCAGCCGCTTGCTGGCGAGCCGAACGCGGTGGCGCTTGTTCTTGCCCATGCCCTGCAGCCCGCGGCTCTTCTGGCACAGTTTGCCATGCCACCGCGCCAGCCGGCGCGCGTGAAACACCGACACCGGCACGGCGCGCCGTTGCGCGGCACGGCGGTTCTGCCGCGTGCTCCAGGGGCCGCTGCCGACCCAGTCCCACATGCCGTCGAACCATTGCCAGTAACGGTCGCTTTGCAAGGCCTCCTTGAGCGCTTCGAACGCATCGGTTCGCGCTGTCTGGAGCATGCGCTCTTCCGGCAAGCCCTTGCTGTTGTCGATCGCAACGTCGAGGTCGCGTGTTGCGCTGAGATAAGCGCTCAGCCATTTCAACTCGGATTTCAGCCGCGTCCATTCGCTGTCCGCCACCATCGGTCCGTAGAAGGCGATCGCCGCCTTCAGCCGCGTCAGTGCAATGCGGGTCTGATGCAGCGCGGCCGGATCGCCGGAACTCAGGGCCTCGTGGTTGGTTGCGACTTCCTCGAGGCATTCGGACAGGATCAGGCGAAACGCGGTCTCACAACGCATGGCTTCGCTGAGATGGCGCAGCCGCTTTGGGCGGACAACGCGCTCCCTGTCCGAACTTGCCGCTGACGTCATGACACTCTCGTGACCCCGCCCGAGCCGCAATGCAAACCACGGCTCCCGGATCGAAGATTTCCCGTTTGATCGTTGTCGATCAAGGGTTTTCTGCTGGAGCGCAGTGCAGCGATAAGGCGACGCGATCAAAATGTCGCAATCAACCCGGTCGCGGGGGCTCATTCCAGTCAATTGGCAAAGCTCGCACCGTCGGCGAGCGTCAAATATCAAGATATTTCGCGCGCGAAATATCTTGATATTTCGCATGCGAAATATATAACAGCGGCATGAGAGCGGAACACCGGCTGATCTTTCTTCTGACCGTGGCCTATCGGCGGCTGCAGCGCGCCATCGAGCAGGAGACGGCCGCGCACGATCTGACCTCGGCGCAGGCCGGCGTGCTGTTCTTCCTCGGGCGCAACGACGGCGCGCTGATCGGCGACGTCTCGCAGGCGGTCGACATCGTGCCGTCGGCGATGACAGGACTAGCCGACCGGATGGAGCGTGCGGGCCTCGTCAAGCGCCGGCGCGACGGTGAGGACGGGCGCAGCCAGCGGCTCCATCTGACCGTGGCCGGGCAGGAGCTCGGCAAGCGCGCCGCGGCGCGGACCAGGGTGATCAACAACCGCCTGATGGACGGGTTTTCGGAAGCGGAGATCGACGTGGTGGCGCGCTGGCTGACCAGCCTGCAAGAGAAGTTTCCGAAGGACAAAGACGGCTAGCGCGTTTTCAAGCGAAACGGGTACCGGTTCGCGTCAAGACAACGCATCAAACAGGAAGCAAGCAACAGGAGTGAGACATGAGTGAAGTGGTCGTAGCGCTGGACGGTGGCGTTCTCACCGTGACGATGGCGCGTCCGGACAAGAAGAACGCGATCACCAACGCGATGTATGGCGCGATGGCCGACGCGCTCGAACGCGCGGAAAGCGATTCCACGATCCGCGCCGTGCTGCTGCAGGGCGACGGCGACAGCTTTACCGCGGGCAACGATCTCGCCGATTTCGCGGCGGTGTCGCGCGGCGTGCAGGGCGAGCGTCATGTGTCGCGCTTCCTCGCCGGGCTCGCCAAGGCAACGCGGCCGCTGGTCGCCGCCGTGCAGGGCAATGCGGTCGGCATCGGCACCACCATGCTGTTGCATTGCGACCTCGTCTACCTCGCGCCGACCGCGCGGCTGATCACGCCGTTCGTCAATCTCGCGCTGGTGCCCGAGGCGGCGTCGACCTATCTGCTGCCGCAGCGCATCGGCTATGCGCGGGCCTATGCGATGTTCGCGCTCGGCGAGCCGGTCGAGGCGGAGACCGCGGTCTCCATCGGCCTTGCCAATGCCGTGGTGCCGCTTGCGGATCTCCGCGCCAAGGCACGTGCGGCGGCGGATGCGCTGGCGAAGCGGCCGTTCGGCTCGCTCCAGCACACCAAGGCCTTGATGCGCGATCCCGCTGGGATCAGCGCGCAAATGGCGCGCGAGGGCGAAATCTTCCAGCAGCGGCTGATGAGCGCGGAAGCGCGTGAGGCCTTTGCCGCCTTTGCCGAGCGGCGCCAGCCCGATTTCTCCAAGATCGCCGGGTAGGCTTGAGGCCAGGGGCCGCCACGCGCGGGCGGCCCCATCGCTTTGGGGTTGACGGCATCGCCGGCATCGAACATCTCGTGTCAGGGCATGGCGCAAGGCGGCGAGGCGAGGCATGAGCGACAGTCACACGCTGCGCGGCGATGGAATCGCCGCGACCATTCAGGCCCATGGTGCCGAATTGTCGTCGCTCAGGAATGCCGAAGGGACCGAGTTGCTGTGGCGGGCCGGCCCGCAATGGCCGCGCCATGCGCCGATCCTGTTCCCGATCGTCGGCCGGTTGAAGAACGACACGCTGCGTCACCACGGCAAGACCTATCCGATGACGCAGCACGGCTTTGCGCGGGACCGGCGTTTTGAATGGGTTGAGCAGGGGCCGCGATCCTGCAAGCTCGCGCTGACCGACGATGCGGAAACGCGGGCACACTATCCGTTCGCGTTCAGGCTCGAGGTCACCTATGCGGTCGATGGCACCGATCTCGATGTCGCCTTCGATGTCATCAACACCGGCGACGAGATGCTACCGGCCTCGCTTGGCGGTCATCCCGCCTTCAACTGGCCGCTGGTGCCGGGGCTGCCGAAGGAGGCCTACACGCTGACCTTCGGCAAGGCTGAACCTGCGCCGATCCGGCGGCTGAAGGATGGATTGATGCGGCCGCAGCCTGAACCCAATCCGGTCACGGGCAGAACGCTTGCGCTGTCGGAGGAGCTGTTCGATGACGACGCGATGGTGTTCGATCAGGTCGCAAGTACATCGGTTCTCTTTACGGCGACACTGGGCCCGGCAGCAGCCACCCAAGGCCGCGCGATCGAAATGTCCTGGCGCGGCTTTCGCGAACTCGGGATCTGGTCGAAGGTCGGCGGCGCGCCGTTCCTCTGCATCGAGCCGTGGCACGGCTTTGCCAGCCCCGCGGAGTTCGATGGCGAGTTCGCCGACAAGCCGGGCCTGATGCACATTGCGCCGGGCGCACGTCGGTCGCTGGGCTATCGCATTCGCGTGAGCTGATCGAAGATCAGGTCAATGCGCGCGGCTGCCGAGCGCACCGGTGAGCGCACCGACCGATGGCGGGTTCTCGTGTGCCCAGGCCTCATGCGCGGCGAGATCGCGGTAATGCTCGGCCATGCGCAGCAGCCGCTCGCGGATGCCGGCATCTTGCTCGCCCTTGGCCTGATCGGCCAGTTGTGCGACGCGTTCGAGCAGCGTTTTCGGATCGATCACGACGAGCTCCAAATCCGGTTTCGCCAAGCGGACAACCGCTACAGCCAAGCACAGTTCCTGCCATGGTTTGATGACGGCGCGTTCAGAGCTGGAACAAGCCGAGCCCCTCCATGACGTCGCGCCTGGTGCGCTCGGTAATCTCCCGCGCTTTCAGGGTTCCGCGCCGGATCACCTCAGTGACGTGGTCGCGATTGGTCGCCAGTTCGGCGCGCCGTGTCCGGATCGGTGCGATCAGGGCTTGCAGGACATCCTCCAGCCGCTGCTTGACGGTCGTATCGCCGAGACCGCCGCGCCGATAGCGCGCCTTCAGGTCCTCGACGGCGTCGCGATCGTCATCGAACGCGTCGAGATAGGTGAACACGACATTGCCCTCGACCTTGCCGGGGTCGGCGACACGCAGATGATCGGGATCGGTGAACATCGCGCGCACCGCAGCCGAGATGTCATCGGGGGAAGCCGACAGCGGAATCGCATTGCCCGCGGACTTGCTCATCTTCGCGCGTCCATCGACGCCGGGCAGCCGCCCCGCGCGTGGGATGATGGCTTCGGCTTCCTGCAGCAGCGTGCGGCCGGCGAGCGCGTTGACCCGCCTGATAATCTCGTTGGTCTGCTCGATCAGGGGCGCCTGATCCTCGCCGACCGGCACGATTGTGGCGCGAAACGCGGTGATATCGGCGGCTTGCGCCACCGGGTAGCACAGGAAGCCCGCAGGGATGTCGCGTCCGAAGCCGCGCGCGCGGATCTCGTCCTTGATGGTGGGGTTGCGTTCCAGCCGCGCGACGGTGACGAGGTTGAGATAGAGCATCGACAGTTCCGCCAACGCCGGGAGCTGCGATTGCAGGCAGATCGAGGTGCGGCCGGGATCGATCCCGACCGCAAGATAATCCAGCGCGACTTCGATGACGTTGCTGCGGACCTTGCCGACGTCGTGCGCGTTGTCGGTCAGCGCCTGCATGTCGGCGAGCAGCAGAAACTGCTCATGGCTGTCCTGAAACGTCAGGCGGCTTCGGAGCGAGCCGGCGTAATGGCCGAGATGCAGCGGCCCGGTGGTGCGGTCGCCGGTGAGGATGATCGGTTTGGTCACTGGTATCTCCATTCGGTTGAATGGGGACACCGCATGCGGGCTGGATGACGCCGAACAAAAGGCCGCCCAATGCGGCGGCCCCGAAAATGCATGAACGCGTTCGGCCCGCCTGTCAGTCGGCGAGCCACCAGAAGTTGGCGATGAGGTTCGATCGGTTCATGGTGTGAGCGGTAGGGCAAACCTGCGATGCGGTCAAGGCAACCCTAGTTGAACGCCATGCCGCCGCTCATCGCAATCGTCTGCCCCGTCATGTAGGGATTGTTGACCAGCAGCATCACGGCCTGTGCGACTTCCTCGGCGGTGCCGAAGCGGCCGATCGGGATCCGGCTGACGAGGCCGCTCTGTCCCTTCATCATGTCGGTCTCGATCAGCGACGGCGCGACGGCGTTGACGGTGATGCCCTCCTTGACGAGGCGCGCGGCATAGCCTCGGGTCAGGCCCTCCATCGCCGCCTTCGATGCGTTGTAGTGCGGCCCGATCGCGCCGCCGCCGCGTGCAGCGCCGGAGGAGATGTTGACGATGCGGCCCCATTTCCGGGTGCGCATCATCGGCAGCACGGCTTGCGTGCACAGAAACGCGGATTTGAGGTTGACCGCGATGGTGCGGTCGAAATCCTCCTCGGTGAGGTCGTCGACACCCCTGACGATCGCGATCCCGGCATTGTTGACGAGGATGTCGACCGGGCCGAGTTCGGATTTGGCGCGCTCGACCAGCCCGGTGACGGCGGCGGCTTCCGAGACGTCGGCGCCGACAGCGACGGCGCGGCCGCCGGCGGCGTTGATGCCCTTTGCCAGCGTCTCCGCCTCGGCCGAGCGCTCGCGATAGTTGATGGCGAGGGCAGCGCCGGCATCCGCCAGCATCTTGACGATGGCCGCGCCAATGCCGCGCGATCCGCCGGTCACCAGCGCTACATGTCCGTGCAGACTGTTTGTCGTCATCGGCCGTTCTCCTTTGCTCGTGCGGAGAGGTTCGCAAAGCGGGAGCCGGGGTGCAACGCAACCCTGCTCAAATCTGCGTTGCCGTGGAGGCCATTGCGGCAAAAAACCGGCTTCCGCGGCCGGAATCGGTCTTGCGTCCGGCGTGGGCCGGCGTCAAAGGTTGGGGCATCACTTCTTCCAGCTACCCACGAGAGTCCGATGAGCAAACTGATTGTCCGCGCCGGCGATTTCACCTTTGACGCCCGTTTCGAGGAGCAACTCGCGCCGAAGACGGTCGCCGCGTTCCGCAAGGCGATGCCGTTCGAGAGCCAGGCGATCCATGTGCGCTGGAGCGGCGAGGGCGTCTGGATGCCGCTCGGTGATCTCGACTTCGGCGTCTCCTACGAGAACCACACCAGCTATCCGGCGCCCGGCCAGATCATCCTCTATCCCGGCGGCATCAGCGAGACCGAGATCCTGCTCGCCTATGGCGGTGTGCATTTTGCCAGCAAGATGGGCCAGCTCGCCGGCAATCATTTCATCACGCTGACCTCGGGGCTGGAGAACCTCACTGCCTTCGGCAAGACCGTGTTGTGGAAGGGCGCGCAGAACATCCGCTTCGAGGAAATCTGATGTGACCGAGGCCCGCTATCCGCGCGATCTCCGCGGCTACGGCCGCAACCCGCCGGATCCGAAATGGCCCGACGCTGCGCGTATCGCCGTGCAGTTCGTGGTCAATTTCGAGGAGGGCGGCGAGAACAACATCCTGCACGGCGATCGTGCCTCGGAAGCGTTTCTGTCCGACGTGCTCGGCGCGCAGCCCTGGGTCGGAAAACGTCATGCCAATATCGAGACCATGTTCGAATATGGCTCGCGCGCCGGCTTCTGGCGGCTGTGGCGGATGTTCACCGAGCGGAAGCTGCCGGCCACGGTGTTCGGCGTCGCGATGGCGCTGAAGCGCAATCCGGATGTCGTCGCCGCGATGCAGGAGGCGGGCTGGGACATTGCGAGCCACAGCCTGCGCTGGGTCGAGCACAAGGACATGTCGGAGGACGAGGAGCGCGCGGAGATCGCGCGTGCCATCGCCGTGCATACCGAGGCGACCGGCGCGCGGCCGCTCGGCTGGTACACCGGCCGCTCCTCGATCAACACGCTGCGGCTTTTGATGGAGGCGGGCGGCCTGCGCTATCTCTGCGACTCCTATGCCGACGATCTGCCGTACTGGATCAAGGCAGCCGGCACCGAAGCCCACCTTGTCATTCCCTACACGCTCGATGCCAACGACATGCGCTTCATCAATCCGCAGGGCTTTGGCGGCGGCGACGAGTTCTACACCTATCTGAAGGACAGTTTTGACGTGCTCTATGCCGAGGGCGCGACCTCACCCAAGATGATGTCGGTCGGCCTGCATTGCCGCGTGGTCGGCCGTCCCGGCCGCGCCGCTGCGCTGATGCGCTTCCTCGATTACATCCAGAAGCATGAACGGGTCTGGGTACCGACCCGGCTTCAGATCGCCGAGCACTGGCACGCCAATCTGAAGCATCTTGCCGCGCAGGCGTTCGAGATTGGCTAGTTTCGGCGTTGATATGATGCGGAGTGCTGATAAGCCGCTTCGTCGCCACAAACTCGGTGTCGTCCCTGCGAAAGCAGGGACCCATAACCACGAATGCTGATTGTTGCGCAACGCTGGAACGACGAATCCCCGTTCACAACATCCGCTGCGGAGTATGGGTCCCTGCTTTCGCAGGGACGACATTTTTGTGTGGCCAGAGCTGTGCGTCATTGCGAGGAGCTCGCGATGACGCGGATGGTCAGTGCCCGGCCATGTGCCGGCCGATTTCGGTGAGGTCGGCCTCGCTGGCGCGGGCCTCATGGACGAACGCGCCGTGGAACATCACGACCAGCCGGTCCGATAGCTCCAGCAGCTCGTCGAGGTCCTCGCTGACCAGCAGCACCGCCGCGCCGCGGTTGCGGGCGGCCATGATCTCGGCGTGGATTTGCGCCACCGCCGCGAAGTCGAGCCCGAAGCACGGATTGGCGGCGATCAGCACCTCGACGTCGCCCGAGAGCTCGCGCGCCAGCACCGCGCGCTGCACATTGCCGCCGGACAATGCCGCGATCGGCGTCTCCGGCGTCCGGGTCTTGATCTTGTAGCGGTTGATCTTGCGCTCCGCGTCGGCGCGGAAGGCCGAGCGGTTCAGCCACCAGCCGCCGCGCGCGAACGGGGCGCGATCGAACTCGCGGAACGCGATGTTGTCGGCGACGCTCATGCCGCCGACGCAGGCGTTCTTCAACGGCTCCTCCGGCAACAGCGACATCTTGTGGCGGCGCATCTCCTCGCGGCTTGCCGCATAGGCCTCGCCCTGGACGCGGATCACGCCGCCCTCGGCGTCGCGCTGGCCGGCCAGCACCTCGACCAGCTGACGCTGGCCGTTGCCGGAGACGCCAGCGATGCCGACGATCTCGCCGCTCTTCACAGTCAGCGACACGCCGTGCACGGCAATCGCCCCGGCATCGTCGAGCGCGGTGAGCTTGTCGAGCTCGAGCCGCGGCGCGCCGGTCTCGCCGATGCGCGGCGGCTGCACCGTCAGCTGCTCGGCGCCGATCATGGTGCGGGCCATCTCGTCCGGCGTGAGATCGGCGACCCGGCCGGTGCCGGCGAGCTTGCCGCGGCGCAGGATCGTCACGTCATCGGCAAACGCCATCACCTCGCGGAACTTGTGCGTGATCATCAGGATGGTTAGTTCGCCCGCGACCACCATCGCGCGCAGCATGCCGAGCACCTCGTCCGCCTCGCCCGGTGTCAGCACCGAGGTCGGCTCGTCCAGGATCAGGAAGCGGCGCTTCAGATAGAGCTGCTTGAGGATCTCGCACTTCTGCCGTTCGCCGGCGGAGATGTCGGAGACTTTCGCGTCAAGCGGCACCTTGAACGGCATCCGCGCCAGGAACGCCTCGAGCTCTTTCTTCTCCTTGCGCCAGTCGACCATGGCAGGCACGTCGTCGCGCGCCAGCACCAGGTTCTCGGCGACCGTCATCGCCGGCACGAGGGTGAAGTGCTGGTAGACCATGCCGAGCCCGAGCGCATGCGCGTTCTTGGGGTTGGCGATGGTCTGCTGGCGGCCGCCGACCAGGATGTCGCCCTCGGTGGCGTGGTAATAGCCCATGATACATTTCACGAGCGTGCTCTTGCCCGCGCCATTTTCACCAAGCAAGGCATGGAACGAGCCGGGACGCACCTTGAGCTCGACATTGTCGAGCGCTGTGAAGTCGCCGAACCGCATGGTCATGGCGATGGCGTCGACGCCGAATGCGCCTGATGGGGCGGGCGGTTCGCCGATGATCACGACAGCGCTCCGATCAGGTCGGCGGATTTCGCCACCGCGCCGAACACGCCGCCCTGCATCTTGATCATCTTCAGCGCGTGGTCGTGATTGCTCCTGTCGGTCGCGCCGCAGCAATCCTCGACCAGCACGCATTCGAAGCCGCGATCATTGGCCTCGCGCATCGTGGTGTGGACGCAGACGTCGGTGGTGATGCCGGTCAGCACGATGTTCTCGATGCCGCGCAGCCGCAGCATGAGCTCGAGGTCGGTCGCGCAGAACGAGCCCTTGCCGGGCTTGTCGATAACAGGCTCGCCCGGCAGCGGCGCAAGATCGGGGATGATATCCCAGCCGGGTTCGCCGCGCACCAGGATGCGGCCGCAGGGCCCGGGGTCGCCGATGCCGGCGCCGATCTGGCGCGAGCGCCAGCGCTTGTTGTCGGGGAGGTCGGCAAGGTCAGGCCGGTGGCCCTCGCGGGTGTGGATGATGTGAAAACCCTGCGCGCGCATCACCGCGAGCAGTTTCTTGATCGGCTCGATCGGCGCCCGCGTCAGCGACAGATCGTAGCCCATCTTGTCGACATAGCCGCCGACGCCGCAGAAATCGGTCTGCATGTCGATGATGATGAGCGCGGTGTTTTGCGGCCGCAGATCGCCATTGTAGGGCCAGGCATAGGGCTCGGATTTGATGAAGCGCTCGGGCATGGAATGATCTCGCTGAAGTTATCGGGTGATGGACAATTCGGCGGGCGCGCCGGTCAGCGTGCGCTTCGGCGAGCAGGTGATGATCATGATCGCAAGCGTCAGGATGTAGGGCGCGGCGTTGAACAGGTGATAGCCCGAGGTGATGCCGACCGATTGCAGCGCAGGCCCGAGCGCCGCGGCGCCGCCGAACGCGAGCGAGGCCCACAGGCACAGCATCGGGTCCCAGCGCGCGAAGATCACTAGCGCGACCGCGGTGATGCCCTGTCCCGAGGAGAGCCCTTCGTTCCAGCTGCCGGGATAGAACAGCGACAGGAACGAGCCGCCGATGCCGGCGAGAAAGCCGCCGACCATGGTGGCGCGCAGCCGGATCAGCAGCACGGAATGGCCCATCGCGCGCGCCGCGTCCGCGCTCTCGCCGGCGGTGCGGATCAACAGGCCCCAGCGCGTGGTCCTGAACGCCCAGTAGAGCAGCGGCGCAATCGCAACGCCGATCAGGAACAGCACGTTGATGCGCAGCGCCGCGCGCACCTGCGGCACGTCGCTCCACCAGCCGAAATCGATCGCCGGCAGCCGTGCCGCCGTCGGCTCGATCAGCGGCTTGCCAAGGAAGAAGGCGAGCCCAGTGCCGAGCAGCATCAGCGCGATGCCGACCGCGATGTCGTTGACCCGCGGCAGCGAGCAGATGCCGGCATGCAGCGCGCCGAACAACGCGCCCGTGATCCCGGCCGCGAGCACGCCAAGCCATGGCGAGCCGGAGAGATAGGAGATGCCGTAGGCGCTCATCGCGCCCATCACCAGCGTGCCTTCGAGGCCGAGATTGATGCGGCCACTTCGCTCGGTGATGCATTCGCCGAGGCTGACAAACAGGAACGGCGTCGAGACGCGGATGGCGCCGCCGAACACGGCGAGCGGGACGGTCCAGAGCCCGAGCGAGCTATCTGCCATGTCAGGACTTTCCCTTCAGGAAGCCGATCCGCCCGTAGAGCGCATCGCTTGCCAGCACGAACACGAAGATGATGCCTTGCAACACCAGCACCGAGGCGTCGGGCAGGCCGAGCCGCCGTTGCAACAGGCCGCCGGAGGCCGAGATGCCGCCGAGCAGGATCGCGACCGGAATGATCGCCAGCGGATTCTGCCGCGCCAGGAATGCGACGAGGATGCCGGTGAAGCCGTAGCCCGCGGCGAGGTTGGCGTTGGTGCGGCCCTGCACGGCCGCGACCTCGATCATGCCGGCTAGCCCTGCGCTGCTGCCGGCAAGGAAGCAGACGGTCAGGATCAGCTTGCCGACACCAAGCCCCACGATCTTGGCGGCGCGGATGTTGCCGCCGGCAACCCGCGCGGCGAAGCCGAAGGTGGTGTGATAGATCAGGATGTAGGCGGCCACGGCCGCGACCAGGCCGAACACCAGGCCCCAATGCACGTCGGTGCCGGGAATGCTGCCGATCATGTTGGCGGCGCCGATCTCGCGCGTCGACGGCTTGTTGAGGCTGGCCGGATCGCGCATCGGCCCCTCGACCAGATGGTTCAGAATCGCAAGCGCGATATAGACCAGCAGCAGGCTCGAGATCGTCTCGTTGACCCCGCGATATTGCCGCAAGCCGCCGGACAGCGTGATCCAGAGGCCGCCGCCGATCATGCCCGCGATCACCATCGCGGTCTGCACGACGATCGGGGCTGCGCCCTGCAACGCCAGCGCCGCTGATGTCGCCGACAGCGCGCCGATCAGAAGCGCGCCTTCGCCGCCGATGATCACCATGCCGAGCTGCGCCGGCAGCGCCGTGCACAGCGCGGTCAGGATCAAGGGCGCTGCGCGGGTCAGCGTGTTCTGCCAGGAGAACCAGGTGCCGAATGCGCCGTAATACATGTAGAAATAGAGGTCGAGCGGGTTCTTGCCGTAAAGCGCGATGAAGCCGCCGAACACCGCGAGCGCGCCGACCAGCGCCGCGCCCGGGATCAGGATGTATTCGATGCTCGCGCCGTAGCGCTGGAGGAAGCCGGGATCGGCGGCCGGAGCGACGCCGGCCGCCTCCACCGATTCCGCCGCCTCGGTCGTCACGCGGTGGCTCCGATCACGCCCTCGACGAGATAGTCCATCTTCTCGAGCTCGGGATCCTGCTGGCCCCGGTCGGTGCCGGAAGCGATCACCGTCTTGCCCTTGTTGTCGACCAGCGGGCCCTTGAAGATCGCGTACTCGCCGGACATGAACTTGGCCTTGACGTCGTCGGCATGCTTGCGGGCTTCCGCCGAGACCATCTCGCCATAGGGCGAGACCTTGACGATTTCTTCCTTCAGGCCGCCCCGGTAGAAGTTCGGGATCGCTTCACCCGCGGTGATCATCTTGACGAACTTCGGATAGAGCGCTTCCCAGTTCCACTCGGCGCCGGTGAGATAGGCCTTCGGCGCCAGCGGCGACTGGTTGACGTGATAGCCGCACACCATCGCGCCACGGCGCGCGGCGTTCTCGACCATCGTCTTCGGTCCGTCGACGTGGCAGGTCAGCACATCGACGCCCTGGTCGATCAGGCTGTTGGTGGCCTCGGCTTCCTTGACCGGCATCGACCAGTCGCCGGTGAAGATCACCTGCGTGGTCGCCTTCGGATTGGCGAGCCGGGCGCCGAGCGTGAATGCGTTGATGTTGCGCAGCACCTGCGGGATCGGCTTGGCCGCGACGAAGCCGAGCTTGCCGCTCTTGGTCGAATAGCCGGCGACGATGCCGGAGATGTATTGCGCCTCGTCAATGTAGCCGAAATAGCTGCCGGCGTTCTTCGGGTCCTTGTCGGACCACAGGCCGCCGCAATGCTCGAAATGCATCTTCGGAAACTTGCCCGCCATCTTGACGACGTGCGGGTTGTAGTAGCCGAACGAGGTCGGAAACAGCAGCGTGGCGCCGTCGAGATTGATCATGGACTCGATGGTCTTCTCGACCGCGTCGGTCTCCGGCACCTTCTCTTCCTCGACCACCTTGATGCCGGGAAGCTTCTTCAGCGCCGCCGCGCCCTGGGCGTGGGCCTGGTTGTAGCCGTAGTCGTCGCGCGACCCGACATAGATGAAGCCGACCGTGGTTTCCGCTGCCGCCGCGCCGCGAACGCCGAGCGTGCTGCCGAGCGCCAATGCCGCGCTTCCCTGCAATAAATGCCTTCTTGAAATCCTGCCAAAATCCATCGCCTGCTCCCTCCGGCGGGCCGACCCGCCTGTCCTTGCCGCAGCCGCCGTAACGACGGCGCGTGACGGAGTGTCGCAAGCTTCGTGCCAGAGCACATTTGGCGGTCATGGCTCTGTAAGCGGCTGAATATGAATGTGAATAATAGTCAGCATGGGTCGCCTCCGGAATCGGCAGAGTCCGGACTGCCTATTTGATGGGCGATCAATCGTCGTTGTATGCAATGCCGTTAAGCAGTCGCTAACCCCCGGACGGCCGATGCGAGCCGCGCCGGGGGCGGCGTCAGGGCGCCATTTGCCGGCTGGTGAATCGGACCGGGCCTGCTACGAGTGAAGCGGGCTCGGGTGGCGGGTCGGACTGATGGGAAACAGCATGAGCGAGAAGAAACCGTCCTCGAAACCGGCCTCCCTCGGCGACGGCATCGTGGCGCGGATCAATCAGCTCGCGGCGATTTCCGAGACGCCGGAGCATCTGGCGCGCGTCTTCCTCACCGACGAGCATCGCAAGGCGGCCGATCTCATCCTGTCCTGGATGCGCGAGGCCGGCATGAGCGCCCATCTCGATGCGATCGGCAATGTCTGCGGCCGCTACGAGGGCGAGAGGCCGGGCCTGCCGGCCCTGATGCTCGGTTCGCACTACGACACCGTGCGCGACGCCGGCAGATGGGACGGCCCGCTCGGCGTCGTCACCGCGATCGCCTGCGTCGCCGATCTGAACCGGCGCGGCAAGCGGTTGCCGTTCGCGATCGAGATCGTGGGCTTCGCGGACGAGGAGGGCGTGCGTTTTGCGTCGACCCTGCTCGGCAGTCGCGCGGTGGCCGGCACGTTCGACGAGAGCGTGCTCAACACGCGCGACCGCGCCGGCACGTCGATGCGCGATGCGCTGGTCGCCTTCGGGCTCGACCCCGATCATATCGGCAAGGCGGCGCGCGCCCGCCGCGAGCTGCTCGGCTATGTCGAGCTGCACATCGAGCAGGGGCCAGTGTTGGAGGAGAAGGCGCTGCCGGTCGGCGTCGTCACCGCGATTTCCGGCGCGACCCGGCTTGCCGCCAATCTCACCGGCGTCGCCGGCCATGCCGGCACCGTGCCGATGAAGCTGCGGCGCGATGCGCTGACCGGCGCTGCCGAATGCATCGTGGCGATCGAGCAGTTCTGCCGGAGCGATGAAGCCGGCCTTGTCGGCACCGTCGGCTATATCAGCGCCATGCCCGGCGCCACCAACGTGATCCCCGGCAAGGTGTCGTTCACGATGGACATCCGCTCGCAGAGCGACATGAATCGCAAGCGCGCGGTCGCCGACATCGTGCGGCAGATCGAGGCGATCGCAAAGCGCCGCGAGCTCGCCTTGCAGATCGACGTCACCCACGAGAACCGCAGCGTGCCCTGCGCGCCGTGGCTGAAGACGCAGATCGCCGAGGCGGTCGCAGCCGAGGGCCATGCCGTGTTCGAGCTGCCGAGCGGCGCCGGGCATGACGGGATGGCGATGGTCGATGTCGCCGATATCGGCATGATCTTCGTCCGCTGCCGCGGCGGGATCAGCCACAATCCGGCCGAGCATGTCGAGCTCGCCGACGCCGACACCGGCGCGCGAGTGCTGCTGCGATTCATCGAGAATTTTCATCCGCACGGTGCAGTGAATAGCTGAGGCCGCCGCGCCTGGCGGCCCACATAGCACCAGTCCTGGCTCCGCCGTCGTCCGTCCGTGCCGAATTCGGACAGATTTGATTGGCATTTTCTGCATAGGTTGGGGCTATTTGCGGCCCGGCCATGAAGCGCTAGACTTGTCCGAACGGGGGGAAGGACATGCGCTCGTCCGTCGTCCAGGACGTTCAGTTCCCGAAACAACCGGCGCTGCAGCTGATCTATGACACTGCACCGATCGGTCTTGCCTACCTCTCTCCCGATTGCCGTTATCTTCAGATCAATCAGCGGCTCACCGAAATCTGCGGCATTTCGGTCGAGGGTCATCTCGGACGCACGGTGCACGATTGTGTGCCCGCGCTCGCCACGGCGGTCGAAGGTATCGTTCGCTCGATCATGGAGACTGGGCAGCCCGTCACCGGCGTGGAGGTCTACGGCCAGCGCCCGGGCCACAATGACGAGCGATGCTGGATCACGCATTGGCACCCGCAGCGCGAGCCGAACGGCAGCATCGTCGGCGTCAACGTTGCAGCCGAAGAGATCACCGATCGCAAACGCAGCGAACGCGAGATCCGTGCCGCGCGCGATGCGGCCGAGAAGGCGCTGCATCATCTGCAGGAGACCCAGGCGTCGCTGATCGAGGCGGAAAAGCTCGCGGCGCTGGGCCGGCTGGTGGCCGGTGTCGCGCATGAGATCAACAGTCCGGTCGGCACCAGCCTCACGGTCGCCTCGGTGCTGGAGCAGAAATGCGCCGACTTCGCTGCCGAGGCTGCGCGCGGCAAGCTGAAGCGCTCGAGCCTCAGCGATTTCATCGAGGTCGTCGAAAGCGCCTCGTCGCTGCTGGTCGGCAACCTCAAGCGCGCAGCCGATCTGGTGCAATCGTTCAAGCAGGTCGCCGTCGATCGCAGCTATTTCGACCGCAGCCAGTTCGATCTCGGCGAGGTGACCGAGCAGGTGCTCTCGAACCTGCGCCCGGCGTTGCCGAAGAACAATCTGACGCTCGAGGTCGATTGTCCGTCCGGCCTTGCGATGAACAGCTATCCCGGCCCTTACGGCCAGGCGCTGACCAATCTGTTCGTCAACGCGGTCGCGCACGCATTTCCGGACAGCAAGGGCGGCACCATCACGATCCGGCTGCGCGCCTTGGGTGCGGACCAGGTGGAAATCCTGTTCGCCGACGATGGCTGCGGGATGAGCCGCGACGTGTTGCGGCAGGCCTTTGATCCATTCTTCACCACGCGCCGCGACCTTGGCCGCATCGGGCTCGGCCTCCACATCGTCCATAACATCGTCACGAACCGGCTGGGCGGAGAGCTCCATCTGGACAGTGCCCCGGGCATGGGGACGAGCGTGCGGATCACGCTGCCGCGCCTGGCGCCGCAGCGCGGAACCGATGGTTGATTGCAAAGATTGTCGTCCCTGCGAAAGCAGGGACCCATAACCACGAATGCCGGTTGTAGCTGACGCCGGAACGACGAATTCCGCTCACAACATCAGCCGCGGAGTATGGGTCCCTGCTCCCGTGCGCAATTGCGCACTAGGCAGGGACGACACGGAGTTTGTGGCGTGCGATCTCGGCAAGGTGGCCGCGAGGCTATTTCTAGCCGCCGGAGAAGAAAACTCTATTCGCCCCCACTCGAACGAAAGGTCCTTCCAGCTTGGAGCCGCAAAAGGCATTCCACGACCCTTGCTTCCGCCCCCGTCGTCGCGACATTGTTACGGTATTCCCTGATGGTGCGACGATGAGCCAATCCGCATTCGATCCCTTCGGCGAGCCGGTTCCCGCGGTCGATTCCTCGGCCGCGAGCGAGGGTGTGTCGAAATGGCTGAAGACCGCGGGCACCAGCGTGTTCTGGGTGCTGGTGGTCGGCATCGTGCTGGCCCGCGCGGTCTATTTCGAGCCCGGCGTGTTCAGTTTCGAGCATGCCGTTGCGTGGGCGCAGGGTCTGTTCGCCGCGCTTTAGCGGCAGGCCCGCGCGGCACCGTCTTCGCGGACCGTGTCTCCCGAATGATCCCCTCGAACGCGACTGCCGCCGGCACGTCGAGCCGGCCGGGCGATTTCAATTGCCACAGCGTGCGCTCGATATGAACGCCCTTGATCGGGATCACCTTGAGCTTTCCGAGCTTCACCTGATCGTCGATCGTCGCGACCGATACGATGGCGACGCCGACACCTGATGCCACCGCCTGCTTGATTGCCTCGGTGCTGCCGATCTCGAGCGTGCGCTGCGGCTCGACCCGGTGGGCGGCCAGCGCCTGCGCGACCACCTCGCGGGTGCCGGACCCGGGCTCGCGCACGATCAGGATCTCGTCGTTCAGCAGGCGGACGTCGATCGCCCCGGCGGCGGCTGCGAAGCGGTGATCCGGAGCCGCGATCAGCACCATCACGTCGGTGCGCCAGGCTGCGCTGATCAAATTCTCGTCCTCGACTGGCCCCTCGACCAGCGCGATTTCGATCTCATGCCCCAGCATCAGCGCCGCGATATCAGAGGTATTGGCGCTCACCACATGCAGGTCGATGCCGGGAAAGGCGCGGTGAAACACGCCGAGATATTCCGGGATCATGTAGGTCGCGATCGTCGTGCTGGCGCCGATGCGCAGCGAGCCGCTGTCGAGGTTGCGCAGCGCCTGCAACTCGTCCTCGGCGGCACGCTCGGCCGCGAACAGCGTCTCGGCATGGCGAGCCAGCGCCGCGCCCTCCCGGGTCGGCCGCACCCCCTTCGGCGTGCGGTCGAGCAACCGGCAGCCGACCTGCAGCTCGAAATCCCGCACACCCTTGGAGATCGCGGGCTGGCTGATGTGCAGGAGGTCGGCGGCGCGGGAGAAACTTCCACTTCTCGCCACGGCCGCGAACAGGCGGAGCAGATGCAGGTTGAGGGACATAACTTCTCTCTATCGGGGCAGTCCGAAAAGATATTAGCCAAGCGGGGCGCCATGGCGCATAAAATCTTCTCCGAAAAGAGGATTTCGTGCCGCAACAAGAACAAGATCAGGGGCAGAAGCAGGGCGCGCTGAAGCGCATTTTCCTGCTCATTCCGGGCATTCTGCTTTGCGGGGTGGTCACCGTCATCTCGCTCGGCGTCCAGGCCGTCGAGGAGCGGGTTTTCGACCATCCCTATATCGAGGCCCTGGTCGTCGCGATCCTGCTCGGCATGGCGGTGCGTACCGCCTGGGAGCCGCCGGAGCGCTGGCGTTCGGGCATTGCCTTCAGCGCCAAGCAGCTGCTCGAGGTTGCGGTGATGCTGCTCGGCGCGTCCATCAGCTTCGCCGCGATCGTGGCGTCGGGCGGGCTCCTGATCGGCGCGATCGCCATGACCGTCGTGATCATGCTGGCGGTGACCTATGGTCTCAGCCGGATCCTCGGGCTCAAGACCAAACTCGCGATCCTGATCGCCTGCGGCAATTCGATCTGCGGCAACTCCGCGATCGCGGCGGTGGCGCCCGTGATCGAGGCCGATGGCGACGACATCGCGTCGTCGATCTCGTTCACCGCCATTCTCGGCGTGCTGATGGTGCTCGGCCTGCCGCTGCTGATCCCGCTGCTGAAACTGACGGCGACGCAGTACGGCATCCTGGCCGGGCTCACGGTCTATGCCGTGCCGCAGGTGCTGGCGGCGACCGTGCCGGCCGGCATCGTCTCGACCCAGATCGGCACGCTGGTGAAGCTGGTGCGCGTCCTGATGCTGGGCCCGATCGTGGTCGGCCTCTCGCTGTTCGTCGCGCGGCGGCGCAAGGCCGCCGGCACCGCCAAGG
Source organism: Bradyrhizobium sp. B120 (assembly GCF_049075665.1). Classification (NCBI taxonomy): domain Bacteria; kingdom Pseudomonadati; phylum Pseudomonadota; class Alphaproteobacteria; order Hyphomicrobiales; family Nitrobacteraceae; genus Bradyrhizobium; species Bradyrhizobium sp. B120. The sequence continues at coordinate 2,551,060 of NZ_CP185242.1, forward strand.
AAGGGACCGCAAAGGCCGCCTCGATCAGCCCGTTCAAGCTGGTGCCCTGGTTCATCATCGGCTTCCTGGTGCTGGCCGCGCTGCGCTCGTTCCAGCTCGTGCCTGATATCGCGATCGCGCCGGTGACCAAGACGGCGGCGATCCTCACCGTCGTCTCGATGGCCGCGCTTGGGCTCGGCGTCGATGTGCGCGTGCTCTCGACCGTCGGCGGCCGGGTGACGGCGGCGGTCACGCTGTCGCTGATGCTGCTGCTGGGCCTCAGCATCGGCCTCGTGCACTTCTTCAAGTAGAGCATGATCCGGAAAAGTGTGTAGCGGTTTTCCGAAGAGATCATGCTCAAATCAAATGGCCGGCTACTCGGCGGCCTTCGCGGTCTTGCCGAACATCCGTGTCGGCGCAGCAAAGCCGCAGGATGTGCCGTCGGTGATCTTGACCTGATCTTCCCAGGGCAGGCGGAAGCGGCCGGACACCATGTCCTGCATGAAGGTGTAGGGGCAATCCATCGCGCCGCCTTTGACCGCGACATAGCCGCGGTGCCAGAGCTGATAGATGTTGTTCTCGACGCCCCAGTTGATCCGCGCTTCGCGCACGAGGTCGGGTCGCACCTCGGCGGTGATGATCTCGTCGGCCCGTCCCGTGGTCCCGTGCGCGATGATGCTGCCGTCGAAATTGACGATCATGCCTTCGCCCATCGAGTCGAACGACCCGTCCGAGCCGCACATGCAGACATTGGCCGTCACCATCAGGTTCTGGAACGCGTTGGCCTGGTTGGTGAAGCGCCAGCTGTCACGGATCGGCGCGGTGTAGCCTGCGGTGCGGATCATGATCTCCGCGCCCTTGTAGGCACATTCGCGCGCCATCTCCGGGAACATGCCGTCGTGACAGATGATCAGCGCGATCCTGGCGCCTTTCGGTCCGTCGATCACGGGAATGCCGACATCGCCCGGCTCCCACGGCTCGACCGGAATCCAGGGATGGAATTTGCGGTAATAGAGCTTGATCTCGCCGTGATCGTCGATGATCAGCCCGGAATTGTAGGGGTTGCCGTGCGGGTTGAACTCCATGATGGAGAAGCAGCCCCAGATCTTGTTGTCGATGCAGGCCTGCTTGAAGGCCGCGACTTCAGGCCCGTCGAGCCGGCACATGATCTCCGGATTGGTATCCATCGAGAGACCGTGCAGCGAATATTCCGGGAAAACGACCAGATCCATGGTGGCGAGATTGCGCCGTGCCTTGCCGACCATCCAGACGATGCGCTCGGTCTGCCGCGCCAGATCGGCCTTGGTCACCACCACGGGCAGCTGCAGCTGCACCAGTCCGATCACGACGCCATTGGGTGACTTGTTGAGACCGCCAAGTCCATTCATGCCTGTCCTCCCGCCTGTTTGAAATGGGCTGTCATTTTCGCGAACGATTGTTGTCGTTCGCTCGGGCTTCCGTCCGGCCCTTAGCTAGCAACGATCATGCCAGCAAGATCGAACGACCGGCAAATCAGCTGCCGGTGAGAACCTGGGAAGATGGCGCGGAGAACGGCCGAGCGTCCCAACGAATTGAGATGCCGGACGTTTCGGGCGGTTGAGGGCACAAGCCGCATCATTGCGCAATGGCACGCGGTTTGCTTGATCAAATGCGGGTCTTCTCGCATTCGGGGCGTGCGCCATGGCGAATTCAAGCGGGACAATCGCGGCGGAGCCGGCGCCGATCACGCTCGACTGGAGCAAGACCGCGCTCGTCATCATCGACATGCAGCGCGATTTCATGGAGCGAGGGGGTTTCGGCGAGACGCTCGGCAATGACGTCGGCCAGCTTGCCCGCGCGGTGCAGCCGATCGCCGCCGTCCTCGCCGCGGTACGCGACGCCGGGCTGCTCGTGGTCCATACCCGCGAGGGCCATCTGCCCGATCTCTCCGACGCGCCGCCGGCAAAGCTCGAGCGCGGCGCGCCGTCCTTGCGGATCGGCGACCCCGGGCCGATGGGGCGGATCCTGATCCGCGGCGAGGCCGGCCACGACATCATCCCCGAGCTCTATCCGCAGGGCAGCGAGATCGTGATCGACAAGCCCGGCAAGGGCGCGTTCTACGCCACCGAATTCGGCGACATCCTGCAGAAATACGGCATCGAGAATCTGCTGGTCTGCGGCGTCACCACCGAAGTCTGCGTGAACACCACGGTGCGCGAGGCCAACGACCGCGGCTACCGCTGCGTCGTGATATCAGACGGCTGCGCGTCGTATTTTCCGGAATTCCACGAGATGGGCCTGAAGATGATCAAGGCCCAGGGCGGCATCTTTGGTTGGGTCACCGATTCAGCCGCGGTGCTGGAGGCGCTCGCTGCGTAGAGCGTGATGAGATTAGGACGCACACTCATCAACACGCAGCCATAGCTGGATCGAAGTGCCTAGCCCTTCGCGGCGGGTACGGGCGGCACCGGCAGAATGATTTCGGAAGCGACCTTCCAGTCCTTTCCGACGCGAAGCCAATTGATGATCATGAGAAACGGCCTGGCTGTTCCATCCTGCCCCGCATAAGAGACCGTGATGTTCATCGGCACGTAGGACTCGGCGACGTCACGCGTCAGGCCGACAACCCTGAGCTTCGAATAATCCGGCTCGAGCACGACCGGACCGGAGCTGCCGATATCATGCAGCTTCTGATCAATCGCCTCGTTGCCCCAAAAGCCGGCCCAGTTCCCCTCGGACGGGATTGCGCTCTTGGCCACCAACAGGGTCGACGGCGATTGCCAGAACATCCCATGCAGAGCCTTGAAATCGTGCTTGTTGGCCAATTCCATCAGCCTGCCGAACTGCGATTTTATCGCGCTGAGGGTCGCAGCATCCAGCGGCTCTTTCCTGACGGCGGGGGAAGCAGACGCGACCGTCCCGGTGGCAAGAGCCGTGGCAGCGATGGTGGCAAGAAATGTCTTGTACATGCAGGAATTTCCCTTCGAACGTCTGGCTCGCGTCATGACAACGCCCGTGGCGGTTCGCGATTGGTACGAGTTGCGACTTCCATCGGCGAAAGCTCCATCAGGATGTTCTAGCTTGCACGATGCGTTCTGCATTCTCTGAGCGAGCGTGCGCGCTCCCGGCGCGTTCGCGCCGGGAGCAGTACCGTCACTTCGCGAGCGCGGCCTTTTCGATGACCTCGGCAACTTGCTTCGCATGGACGACGAGCGAGGCATGGCTGCCGGCGACTTCCGTCGTCTGCGCCTTCATCCTGGCTGCGAACGACTTCTGGGCCTCGGGCGCGAGGACCTTGTCCTTGGTGCTGATGACATAGAAGGTCGGCTTGTCGTGCCAAGCCGCAATGTCGACGGGGGCTTCGAACGCAACGTGGTTCAACGGAAGCTGCGAGTTGGCCAGGTGCGCGGCGATTTCCGGAGGAAGGTCGGCCGCGACGGCTGACGGAAACACCTTGGGATCGATGTACAAATTGCCCTTCGCGTCGGGATGAATCGCATTGCCGCCTTCGGTCGGCGGGCCGGCCTTTGCCAGCGACGCCAGGGATTCACCGACCTCCGGCGCGAAAGCGGAGACATAGACGAGCGCCGACACCTTCGGATCGTTACCGGCCTGCGTGATCACCACGCCGCCCCATGAGTGGCCGACCAGAACGGTCCTGCCGTCCTGCTTCGCGAGCGCCTGCTTGGTGGCATCAACGTCGGCGGCGAGCGAAGTGAGCGGATTTTCGACGAGCGTGACGTTGTAGCCTTTCTTCGTGAGAATATCGGCAACGGGCTGCCAGCTCGTCTGGTCCACGAAAGCGCCGTGCACGAGTACGATGTTGTGGGCTGCTCCCTTGGGCAACTCGGCGGAATGGACGGATCCGACCAATGTCGTTCCGGCCAGAAGTACGGCGGCGGCTGAGAGGAAGATATTTCGCATTGATTGTTCCTGTTGGCGTATCGGACGAACACGGTCCGGAGGAATGGACAGGCGTTTCCAGCAGGGTCGCGGTTCTTCCATCTGCCGTTGGCAAAATGGTTGCCGCTCGTAACGTCGGCCCGCCGCGACGTGACCTATTCCGCCGGTCTTTCGGACGATAGGGATCAATCGTCCGTATGTTGTGTCGGATCGTCCGCCGGTCTAATCTCGGCGGCATGGATATACTGGCCCAAGTGCTCGATCGCGTTCGTCTCGGCGGGACGCTGCTGTTTCACTTCGAGCTCGGCCATCCCTGGAATCTGGAGTTGCCGGCGCGCCCCTACGCCCTGTTTCACTATCTCAGCCGCGGCTCGGCGACCCTTGCGCTCGGACAGGGACAGGAAATCCAGATGACGGAGGGCGATTTTGTTGTGATCACCCGCGGCGAGCCGCATGTGTTCTATTCGGATCGCCGGGCCAAGCCTTTGCAGATCATCGATATCGATCGATCGTCGCCGCGTCTTGGCGTCGTTCGTCACGGCGGTCGTGCAAAGCCGCTCTCGACCATGATCTGCGGCAATTTCACCGTCTCACGGCCGCTGTTCGGTAGCGTGCTGGAGCTACTGCCACCCGTGCTCCTGCTGAAGCCAACGGCGGACAGTGAGTGGCTTGAGGCGATCCTGCGTCGCATGGTCAGCGAGTCCGCGCTCGAGCGTCCTGGCCAACGCGTCGCGCTCTCACGACTAACGGAAGTGCTCTTTGTTGAGGTATTGCGAAACTGGATCAAGTCCCTCGGTCCCGGAGAAGGCGGGTGGCTCGGGGCGATATCCGATCCGCACATCGGACCCGCACTCAAGCTGATCCACGAAAACCCGGAGCGGCCTTGGGCCCTGAGCGACCTCGGCCAGCGTGTGGGGCTCGGCCGCTCGGCTTTTTCGGCCCGTTTCACCAGGCTCGTCGGCCAATCCATGCATCGTTATGTCATCGAACGCCGGATGGCAGAGGCGGCGTTCCTGCTCGAAACCAGCGACGAGCCGATCGCACGAATTGCGAGCCGGGTCGGTTACGAGACCGCGGCGGCGTTTTCGAAGCTGTTCCACCGGCATCACGGCCTATCGCCTGGCCGGTACCGAGCAACTCGACGATCTGACGGCGGAGGAAGGCAAGGGGATGTTCAGGAAGCAGAAGTTGCCGAATGACCTTGGCCCAGATGTCCGCTCATAGCCCGGCTCGGACTTTCCGCGATGTGCGCTTTTGGGCAGCTGCTTGAGGATGAGCGGACATCATCCGCGCCCTTCTCGGCTTTCCATTTTATGGGTACGCGCCTGGGCTGCGGCGGCGGATAAGGCGCGTTCCCTTCGTGCCAGATTGCCAACGACGCGCGTTGCGGTCGAGCAACACTTTCTGGAAAAGCGTCGGCCCAGCGGCTTCCGCCCATTGCGCGTTTACATTTGATCCGAATGATTGACGCCGTCACGTGCTTGGCTGTGCAACAGGGCTCGGATCGAGCCTTTGGAGGCTTCGGGATGATGAACCCGCGGCGAATTGCGACGGTGACGCCGGAGTTGTGCGGGACGGTCGTTCTCGTAGTTTCGCTCATTGCCTGGCTTGCCGGCTCTGCCGACATCGGGAACACCGGAGCAGTGCCCGTCGAGGGACTCGCACCATCTCTCGCCGCCAATGCCGAACCGGCTGATACGCGACAGGCAGCTGCAGTCGCCAACGTGAACGCTGACGTGGCGATGGCTGCCGAACCCGTGACGCGGCCGGCCTCCGACGCGACGGTCACGCCGCAGGCAGGCGTCATGGGCAGCGCTGTCGCTGACGCCGATGCGGCGATGGCGGTTGAATCGATGCCGGCGCCGCCGGCCCCTGACGCGACAGCGACCTTGAGCGAACCGAAATCAATCGTCGTGGCTGCGTTGCCGGATTCGTCGCAGATGCTGCCGGTCGAAACATCGCCGGAGCAAACGGCGATAGCGAGCACGCCTCCAGTGTCGAGCGACACCAAGGAGGCCGCGAGACCCCTGGATATTTTCGAAGAGTGCCTCGTCGTTGATGTGTGCATCGACCGGTACCTGTGGGCCCTCTACGAGCGGACGCCCAAGGAAGACACCATCAGCGTACAAGAGCAGCGGAAAGTGACGGTCAAAAGGAAGCGCAAGACGGTGACCGTCACCAGGACGTTCACCAGGCGCGTCGATAACGATTTCACGTGGAAGGATCCGAAGGCGGCGGAAAGAATGGCCATGCCCTTGATCGACTACGTGATTGGAGGGGTGGATCGGAGCTTCAAGCTCAAGCTGTTTCACGCGCTTTACGCGGCCGAGCAGGCCGGGTTGTCGCCCGGGATAACCAGCGCGTTCCGCGATGACTACCGTCAATCGATCGCGAGCGGCCTGAAGGCGGCGTCCGACAAGTCGTACCACGGAGGGAGCTTCCGCGGCGGCTATGGCCACGGGCTTGCCGCTGATGTCGTGAGCGTCAAAGGCGCGACGCGGGCGGAGCGTTGGGTCTCCACCGAGGCCCTTTGGAAATGGATCGATGCGCGTGGACCGGATTTTGGAATCGGGCGACCGTATCTCGATCGAGATCCGCCGCATGTCGCGCCGATAGACGGCAAGGAATACGCCGCTCACCGCGGCGTGACGAAAGCTCAGCACGCGGAAGCGGATATCAAGAAGCGCAACCGGGGCGCTGTGCGGGTCGTGGCGAAACGATCAAAAACCGCAAAGGCGTCGAAGGGGAGAACGATCTGATCGGGTTCGGCTGCGCCTTTCAACACGACGCAGGCAAGAATGCCTAGCAATCCTATCATTGTGCAAAAATACGGCGGCGCCTGTCTCGAAACACCGGCAAAAATTCGCGCAGTCGCGAGCAGCGTCGCCGACTTGCATGGCCGTGGCCATCGTGTCGTGGCGATCGTTTCAGCGATGGGCAAGACCACCGACGAACTCGTCAGGATGGCCTATCAGATCAGCCCGCATCCCAATCGCCGCGAACTCGATATGTTATTGACCACCGGCGAGCGCATCAGCATGTCCTTGATGAGCATGGCGCTGTCTGATCTCGGCGTGCCGGCGATCAGCTTTACCGGCAGTCAGGCCGGCGTGATGACCGATGGATCCCATTCCTCCGCACGCATTCTGGATGTGCGACCGACTCGCGTGCGTGAAGAGCTCGATCGCGGACGTGTCGTGGTTCTGGCGGGCTTTCAGGGCGTGAATCCGCTCACCAAGGAAATCACGACGCTTGGCCGGGGTGGCAGCGATACCACCGCGGTCGCCATGGCTGCGGCACTCCAAGCGGAGTGCTGCGAGATTATCAAGGAGGTCGACGGAGTTTGCTCGGCTGATCCGCGCATCGTCGCAAATGCAAAAACCTTGCGTCAGCTGGATTTCGCATCCCTATCCGAAATGTGCTTCTGGGGCGCCAAGGTGCTGCATTTTCGCAGCGTGGAGCTGGCCCACAGCCGAAACGTGCCCCTGGTCTTGAGAAAGTGGGGCGGCGCTCGACACAGCACGCAAGTGATGAAGGAGGTCGCGGACATGGAGAACGGAAGAGTCCTGGCCGTCAACTCGATGGCTCGCATTGAGCATGTGGAGATCGATTCGGCGGACCTCAATCAAGGCTTTGAGAAGTTCGCGCAGCATCTCGAGCAAAACGGCTTGCCTTGGCCGCAACTCCTCGCCTCGGCTTTCGCCGCCGAAAAAACCCGCATCATGATGACTTCCGATTCGGAGACGCTCGACGCGTTGCTGCGTACGCTGGAGAGGAGCAAGGACCTGCGCAAACAGCGCGAGACTCTCAGTTCGGTGAGCCTCACTTGCTTCGGCGGTATTTCTTCGGACCTGCCATACAAGGCGGTTCAGATTCTGCAACGTCACGGGATCATCGCCGACAAGTATATCTTGTCATCGCATTCGGTAAGTTTCTTTGTTCCGACAGAGAGCCGCGAGGCTGCGGTCAGGGCCTTGCATTCGCTGATCTAGTTGAAACTTGGAAAAGGGCGATGTCGTCTATTGGCCCGACCCGGGCCTTCGGCCGCCGCAGGCAGGTTGTTTTCGATATTCTGGCGGCGCCCCTGCGACGGCCCCATGACTTCATATTGCCCTAGCCACCCTTCACCGCGCCCGCCGTGAGCCCGGCAACGATCTGCCGCTGCGCCAGCACGATGCCGCCGATCGCCGCGGTGCTGAGGGCGCTCGCTGGCTAGTTTGCGCTCTGTGATCCCCAAGTTCGCATAAGAGTGGGCCACATGTGCCTGGCGCGCTCAACGCCGCATCGAGGCGCGGATGTCGGCGGGCGTCGCGCCGTAGCGGCGGCGGAACGTGCGGTTGAAATAGGACAGATCGCCGAATCCGGCTTCGAACGCGATGCTGCTGATGTTGCGATCGCCCCAGCGCGGATCGGTCAGCAGCCGATGGCTCTGCGTCAGGCGGGCATTGAGGACGAATTCGGTGAAGGTCGTTCCCTCGTCGGCGAACAGGCGCTGAAGACTGCGCGGCGAGAGATTCTGGCGCGACGCGACGGTGATCAGCGTGAGGTCGGGATCAGAGAAATGCGCATGGACGTCGGCTTTGGCGGCGGCAAGCCGCGCGGCGCGCAAGCCCCGGTCCTTGGCCACAGCCGCCCCGTCGCGGGTGGCGCCGATCACCAACGCCGCGAGGTCGTAGATATGGGTGACGACGACTTGCCGTAGTTCGGGCGTCGACATCGGCTCCATGCGGATCAGCTTTTGGAGATAGAAGGTCAGCAGTTTTACGGCTTCGGTATCGCGCGGCACCGGGCGCATCAGCGCATCTTCGGGATACGACACGAGCGGCGTTAGCGCGTTGCGCCGCAGCCGCAGGCTGAGGAATCGCGTCAGCGACGGAGAGATGCTCACCCACGGCTCCGTGGTCGACATCAGGATGGCATCGCCGGCAGCGCCGATGACTTCGCGACCCCGGTGCGATAGGACGGGCGTGCCGCTCAGCGAGATGCGGAGCATGAGGTGGTCGGTGCCGTCGAGCAGGTCGTGCGTCACGGCAGTGCGTAGATTGCCGAGGGTCCAGGATCCAAAGCACAGCTCGGGCAGGGCCTGCGCCGTCGCCTCGGCATGGAACGGCCCGTCATGCAACGGCATCGTGTCGAACTGAAAGACGCGGCGTCCGATCGCTTCGCGCCATATCGCGAGCCGGTTCTGCGCCGGCCATTCGGCGGTCGAGAATCGGAGCGTCGTGGGTTCTGGGGACTCTGACATCATGGGCTCGCAGGCGTTGTGTCCTGATCCGTGTTGCCGCATTGTGGCACGAGTGTCCCGCTCCCGACGAACGTCAAATCCGCCACACTGGGTTCAAAAGGTCGGGGCTGGCGTCTCCGTCCCAGTCCGTGACGCGCCTAGCCAAGCAGGCTCAATCGGCCATCGCTGTACGGGGAGTCGACGAGGGAGTTTGTTCGGCGTGCGCGCGGGTTCCGTGACGCGCGTCACGCTCTCATTTGCGTAATTTCGGAATACTAGAAATATATCCCTGAGTTGCCCGACGTGTCAAGTTGCCTGGTCGAACGCCCGCCGCCGCCGGCTACTTTGCATGGGGTTGTTTTCGATATTTTGGCAGCGCCTCTGCGAGGGCTCCATGACGTCATATTGCTCTAGCCGCCTTTCACCGCGCCCGCCGTCAGCCCGGCGACGATCTGCCGCTGCGCCAGCACGGTGAGCAGCAGCACCGGCGCCGTCACGATCAATGCGGCGGCGGCGAGCGGGCCCCAGCTCAGCTGGTCGAACGAGATCATGTTATAGACCGCGACCGGCAGCGTGCGCGTCTCGCGCCCGGCCAGCACGATGCCGAACACGAAGTTGTTCCAGGAGAAGATCACCGCGAGGATGAAGGCGACCGCAAGTCCGGGCCTCGCGATCGGCAGCGCGACATGGCGGAACACCTGCCAGCGGGTGGCGCCGTCGATCAGCGCGGCTTCCTCCAGCTCCAGCGGCGTGGTCTCGAAGTAGCCGATCATGATCCAGATCACGATCGGCACCGTGACCACGAGGTGGATGATGATCTGCGGTACCAGCGTGCCGAGCAGGCCGAGCCACTGAAACAGCAGGAACAGCGGGATCAGGTACGACAGGCCCGGCGTGATGCGCGCGATCAGGATCACGATCGCCGATTTATGCGCGGCCATCCGCGCAATGCCGTAGCCGGCGGGCACGCCGACCAGCATCGCAAGCCCCGTGGCGCAGCCGGTGACGACAAGGCTGTTGCTGAAATAGGTCAGGAAGCGGTTGGAGGCGAATACGTCGGCATAGTTCTTCCAGGCAAAATGCTCCGGGATGAACACCGGCGGATAGGAGGCGTTGTCGATCTCGAACTTCAGCGACAGCGAGGCCATCCAGAGGAAGAACAGGATCGCCGGCGAGACGATGACGGACACCGACAGCCACAGCCCGATCCGGCCGAGGACGTAGCGCGGGTTCATGCTTCGCCTCCGAGTGCCGACGTCCACAGCAGGCGCTTGCGCAAGTAGAGCAACAGCGCCGCCAGCGCCACGATCAGGAGGAAGAACACCACCGCGATCGCCGAACCGTAGCCGAGGTCGTAATAGACGAAGGCGACGCTGTAGAGATAGACGTTGATGGTTTCCGACGCCGAGCCCGGCCCGCCTTGCGTGATCGCGAAGATGATGTCGAAACTCTTCACCGCGTCGATCATGCGGATCATGCCGGCGATGAACAGGAACGGCATGATCAGGGGTAGCGTGATGAAGCGGAACACCTGCCAGAAATTGGCGCCGTCGATCTGCGCGCTCTCATAGGGCTCGGTCGGGATCGCGGCGAGGCCGCCGAGCACGATCAGCATCACCAGCGGCGTCCATTGCCAGGTCTCGACCAGCACCAGCGACGGGATCACCGTCGTCGGGTTGAACACCCAGAGCTGCGGCGGCAGGCCGACCAGCGACAGCAGATAGTTCAGCACGCCAAGCTGCGGGTGGAACATCATGGTCCACACCAGCGCGATCGCCACCGGCGTCGCCATCATCGGCATGATGAAGATGCCGCGCAGAAAGCCGCGCGCGGCGAATTTCTGGTGGAACACCACCGCCGCCAGCGTACCGAACACCAGCGGCAGCACCACCGACAGCGCGGTGTAGGACAGCGTGTGCCCGACCGCCTCGACGAAGCGCGGATCGGTCGGCAGCCGCAAATAATTGGCGAGCCCGACGAAGACGGTCGGCGAGCCGACCTTCCATTCCTGCATGCTCATCCAGATCGTGAACACCCAGGGAAAGATGATCACCGCCAGCACCACGACGAGCGCCGGGATCACGAACGGCCAGTAGGATGGCGGCCGCCATTCACGCGCCCGCGCGGCGTTGTTCTCGGCCGCCGCCGGCGAAGCTTGTGTCACCACGCTCACGCTTTTTCACTACGCTCCAGGATGGGGCGGAATTGCTCGTGCGCCTTCTTCAGCTCGGTGGCGGGATCGGCGCCCGACAGCGTCGCGGTCAGCGCCGCACCGACGATGTCGCGGAATTCGGCGACCGGGATGATGACCGGCAGGCCGAGCTTCGAGATCTTGGCGGAGTCGACCACCGACTGCAGCCATTCCTTGGTCTTGACGCCCTTGGCGACCTCGGGGTCGTCGACGATGGAGTTGCGGAACGGCACGCCGCCGCCGGCCTGCAGCAGGCGGGCGCCCTGTCCCCGCGAGACCACCCATTGGCAGAGCAGGTAGGCGGCTTCCTTGTTCTTGCTCGCCGCGGGAATGCCGATGCCGTCGCCATAGGTCGACGAGAATTTGCCCTTGGGCCCGGCGGGCACCAGCGTGTAGCCGACCTTGCCGACCACGCGCGAGGCGGCGGGGTCTTCCAGCGGCGGCGCCCAGCCGTCGGCGTCGATCCACATCGCGGCGCGGCCTTGCGTGAACGAGGCCATCGATTCCATCCAGTTGAAGCCGGCGACGCCGGGAGGCGCGCATTTCGTCAGCAGCCGCTGATAGAGCTTGGTGGCTTCGACGGCCTCGGGGCCGTCGGTCAGGATGTTGCCCTTGGCATCGAGGAATTCGCCGCCATAGTTCAGATAGAAGTTGGTCCACATCGCCATGTTGGCGTTGCGCAGGCCGCGGCCGACGAAGCCGTAGATGCCTTCCTTCGGATCGGTCAGCTTCTCGGCGGCGACCGCCATCTCCTCCAGCGTCTTCGGGACCTCGACGCCCTTCTTCTGGAACAACTCCTTGTTGTAGTAGAGGATGAAATAGTCGACCGACCACGGCAGCGACAGCATCTGGCCCTTGTCGTTGCGCGCATATTGCAGACCGGCGGCCGAAAAATCGCTCTCGACGAGGTCGGGCGGCGTCAGGCTCGGGTCCTTGAGAAAGCCCGACATGTCGGCGAGCCAGCCGGCCTTCTCGAATTGCCGCTTCTGTACGTGATAGCTGAGATGCACGACGTCGAAGCTCGGCTTGCCCGAGGACAGCTCGATCACGCATTTCTGGCGCTGCTGCTGCTCGGGAATCTGCTCCGATTCGACTTTGATGCCGGAGAGCTCGGTGAATTCCTTGATGTACTTCTGCAGATTGTCGCCGCGCGGCCCCTTGGCGAGGATCACCTCGAGCGTGGTGCCGGAGTATTTCTTCCAGTTGACCTCGGCGCGGGCCGGAAATCCGGTCAATCCAACCGCGCCGGCGGCAGCGGTGCCGGCCAGCATCTGCCGGCGCGAGATCAGGTGATGCGACATGTTTCTCTCCCAGGGACGGCTCTTGTTTGGGAGGGATACTAGCGTCTCAACTTTCCGTGCCTAGCCCCCACATGCGCGACGCCGCCTCATAACGCTGCGCCGCGCATGGTATGGCAGTTATGCCTTGACGAAGGCGAGCAGGGTGCCGTTCGCAGCGGCCGGCGGGACGGTGATGCCGCTGCCGCTCTTGACGCCGGTCGCGCCGAGCGCCTTGTCGGTTGCGACGAGGTCGGCCGCGATCACGAGACCGGCGCCGCCGCGATCGGACAGGCCATCCAGCGATACGCCGGGATAGCGCTTGCCGAGCTGATCCCTGGTCAGGAACACGAAGTCGGCGCGGTCGCCGCCGGAGGGCACCGCAACCGCACCGTCGGGATCGTGTCTCGCGGCGATATCGATCATCTTGGAGAGATGCGCGGCATCGGCTGCGGGATCGGGCGAGACGATCATCGCCTGCTTGAGGCGTTTTGCCCCATTGGCGTGCGTCATCAATTCGGGGATCCACACCGTCTCGCGGGTCTTGTGCTGGCAGGCGAAGATGCGAACGCCGCCGGGCGCTTCAGCGGTCGGCCACTGGAAGGTGCGGAATTTCGCGGCTGAGACGGTGCCGTTCGGCAACGTCACCGGGCGTTCGAAATCGGTCGGCCCGACCGGCGGATAGCCGCGCGCGCGGATCTCCTCGGCACCGGCGGTGGAATCGACGGCGGTGAACGCGATGCGTTCGATACCTTCGCCGCGCTTCTCGAGGAAGGCGCGCGCCGGAGCATTGTGTTCCGTCGGCGTCAGCACGCCGAGCAATTCCATGTAGTCGGGGTCGAACATGATGGTGTAGTTGCCCGATCCCATATGCGCGCTGTGGGTGCCGCGCGGCGACACGGTGAAGCCGAGCCGCTTGTAATTCTCGGCCGCCTTGTCGAGGTCTTTCACCATGACCACGGCGTGATCGATTCCGATGACGTTCTTGAGTGCCACTTCTTGTCTTCCCGGCTGGAATGAGAGAGTAGAGTAAAGTAAAGCTAACCAGAACGCGAGGCCCCCGCAAGAAAGGATCATGATGAGCAGCAATGCCGTGCGCTGGCCCGATTCGCTCTGGGCAGCAGCGACGCCACCGGGCCCCGATTGCCCCGAATTGACGGGCGTGCAGCAGGCCGACGTCGTCATCATCGGCGGCGGCTTCACGGGTCTGTCGACCGCGCTGCATCTGCGCGAGGCCAATGTCGACGTCGCGATCGTCGAGGCCGCCGAGCCGGGCTGGGGCGCCTCGGGCCGCAACAACGGCCAGGTGATCCCGACGCTGTCGCGCCCCGATCCCGAGGACATCATCAAGAGGCACGGCGCGGCCGGCGAGCGCTTCGTCGCGATGCTGCGCGACAGCGCTGCCATGCTGTTCGACGTCGTCAAGCGCTACAATATCGAGGCCGAGCAGGAGCAGGCCGGCTGGGTGCAGCCGGTGCATTCGCCGGGCCGGATCAAGATCGCGGAGCGGCGGGTGCAGCAATGGTCGAAATTCGGCGCGCCGGTCGAATTGCTGTCGCGCGACCAGACCAGGGACATGCTCGGCTCGGATGCCTGGTACGGCGGCTTCTGGAACAGGACCGGCGGTCACGTCAATCCGCTGGCGCTGGCGCGGGGCCTCGCGCGCACCGTGCTCGGCCCCGGCGCGCGGATCTACGCCCGTTCGCCGGCGCTGAGCTTCGAGCGCCGCGGCGATCGCTGGGTGGTGAAGACCGAGAAGGGCGAAATCTCCGGCCGCGCGCTGGTGGTCGCGACCAATGCCTATAGCGGCGAGTTCGCGAAATCGCTGGTGCCTGAGATCGCGACCGAGGTGATGCCGGTGCTGTCGTGGCAGATGGCGACGCAGCCGCTGTCGGACAATGTGCGCAAGACCATCATTCCCGGCCGGCAGGCGATGTCGGACACCCATGGCGAACTGTATTTCGCGCGCTATGACGCCCGCAACCGCCTCGTCACCGGTGGCGCCGTGCTCGGCCCGGGCGACAAGACCGGGCGGCTCAAGGCGCGGGTGACCGAGCGGTTGCAACGACTATGGCCGCAGATCGGCGATGTCTCACTCGACTATGTCTGGAACGGCTATGTCGGGATGACCGCGGATTTCCTGCCGCGCATGCATCGCCTCGGACCGAACGCCTATGGCTGGACCGGCTGCAACGGCCGCGCCGTCGCGCTGACGATTCCGCTCGGCCGCGAGCTGGCAAAGGCGGTGCAGGGCGTGCCGGAAAGCGAGCTGGCGCTGCCGTTCACCGAGCCGGTGCAGTACATGGCGCACGGATTGCTGCGCAAGCTCGCGCCCTGGATGCTGGTGCTCTACAGGCGGCGCGATGCGCAGGAGCTGGTCAAGGGCGATCGCTTCGAGTTGCTGCGCTGGGCGGAGCATTTGCTCGCGTCGCGCCGCTCACGGTGAACGCGGCGCAACCTCGCGCCGCGCACGCGAGATATAGAGTGTGGAGGGGCCAGCCGCCCGAGATGAGGACTGGTCAGGCAACGTCGTGCTCCGAAGAGTGGGAGCCCAAACTGGTCCGGTGGAGCGCCGCGGTCACGAGGATGCCGCCGTTGGCGGATAGTGTTGTCGAGGAAACCCCGACGGGACGCAGGCGTTATTGCCACATAGCAATCCTGGGAGGTGGGCATGGCGAGGAAGCGCATTGGTATTCTCACGGGCGGCGGCGACGTCCCCGGCCTCAACGCGGTGATCAAGAGCGTGACTTATCGCGGCAGCGAGGACGACATCGAGGTTGTCGGTCTCCGCCGCGGCTGGGAGGCCCTCACACACCTGAACCTCGACGACCCGGCCAGCAAGTCCCATTACATCATCCCGCTGAACCGCGAAAACACGCGCGTCATCGATCGGCGCGGCGGCACCGTGCTGCACTCGAGCCGCACCAATCCCTCCAAAATGAAGAAGTTGCCTGATCATCTCGCCGGCCACGACTTTCCGGTTTCCCAGAGCACCAAGGGGGGCATCGCAACCACGACGTGGGACCTCACCAGCGAGGTGCTGGCGAACCTCGCAGGGCTCGGTATCGAACATCTGATCGCCATCGGCGGTGACGATACTCTCAGCTACGCGGACAAGCTCAACGGGCGAGGCGTCAAGATCATTGCCATCCCGAAGACGATGGACAACGACGTTCGCAACACCGAATACTGCATCGGCTTCTCGACCGCGATCACCCGTGCCAGCGATGCCATCCAGCGCCAGCGCACCACCGTCGGCTCGCACGAGCGAATTGGCATTTTCCGCGTCTTTGGTCGCGATGCCGGCTTTACGGCACTCTATACCGCATACGCAACCTCGATCCGATGCGCCATACCAGAGCACAAGGTCAATCTCGACAAGCTGATCCAGCTTCTCCTCGATGATAAGCACGGCAACCCAAGCAACTACGCGCTGATCGTGCTCAGCGAGGGCGCCGAGTGGGAGGGCTACAAGGTGCAGGAATTCGGCGAGCCTGACGCCTACGGTCACCGCAGGAAGGCGAGCGTGGCCGAAGCGTTCGCGGACGAGGTCAAGCGGCGCACCGGCGAGGAGACCATCGTCTCTGACCTCACCTACGACCTGCG
Source organism: Bradyrhizobium sp. B120 (assembly GCF_049075665.1). Taxonomy (NCBI): domain Bacteria; kingdom Pseudomonadati; phylum Pseudomonadota; class Alphaproteobacteria; order Hyphomicrobiales; family Nitrobacteraceae; genus Bradyrhizobium; species Bradyrhizobium sp. B120. Next base: position 2,567,219 of record NZ_CP185242.1, read on the forward strand.
GTCAGGCGATCCGGACTTCATCGACAAGCTTGTGGCGTTGACGTTCGGCAACTTGGCCTACGATGCAATCCTGGAAGGCAAAACCGGGCTAATGTCGGCGCTGGTCGAGGGCCGCTACGACCTCGTGCCGATCCCCGACGCCAAGCTCGGGCCGCGCAAGTTGGACGTCGCAAGCGCGTACAACAAGGAGCGCTACCGTCCTCTCTATTCCAACAAGCGGGGCTTGCCGATCTTTCTCAACCGCGCCTTCTAGCGCGGGAGGTGGTAACCCCATCGAGCTTGGCTGGCCATTCCGAATGTGTCGTTGGCGCGTATCGACACGAGCCGGTAGCGGGGCCATAATTCCGCGTGGATCCTACACAGGGAACCCGTCGTATCACACTCTTTTCGAGAATGAGCGCGCCGTCGCCCCTGGCGCAGCGAGCGCCGAGGCGAAGGCGCTGAGCTGTGGGTCGGAGGGATGCTTATGAAACTCACCATTTCGGTCATCAAGGCTGACATTGGCTCCGTTGGGGGCCATACGAAGCCATCTGCGCGCATGATGGCGGCTGTCGAAGGGGAGGTCGCGAAAGCGATCGACAACGGACTCCTGATCGACGGTTTCGTCCGCCATACGGGCGACGATATTGCGATCATCATGACGCACACGCGGGGCGAAGGGAGCTCCGAGGTCCACCAATTCGCCTGGAAGACGTTTCTGGCGGCCACCGCGGTTGCGAAGACCTCCGGGCTCTACGGCGCCGGCCAGGATCTTCTCGTCGACGCCCCCTCCGGAAACGTTCGCGGCGCGGGTCCGGCCGTCGCCGAGCTCAGTTTTGACCACAGCCTCTCGGGCGCGAGACCCGCGGAGTCCTTCATGGTGTTCGCCGCCGACAAATGCGGTCCCGGCGCCTACAATCTGCCGCTCTATCTGGCCTTTGCCGATCCCATGTATTGCGCCGGGCTGATGCTGCCCCCGATGATCAAGGGCTTCCGTTTCCATATCATCGATATGGACAACACGGCCGGCGACAGCGTGATCGAACTCGATGCGCCCGCGGACGGCTACCACATTGCGGCGCTGCTTCGCGACAACGAGCGCTTCGGCATTGATCGCATCGTCTCGAAAACCTATGGCGAGGTCGCCGTCGCCGTTTCGGCGCAGCGCCTTCACTCCATCGCAGGCAAGTACACCGGCAAGGATGATCCGGTCGCGATCGTCAGGAACCAGGGCATTTTCGCGGCGCCCGAAGAAATCATCTCGCCCTTCGTCAAGGCGCACTTCGTGGGCGGCGATGCGCGCGGCTCGCATGTGATGCCGCTCATGCCGGTGCCGCTCAACACCCCGGTGACGGGGATGTACTGCCTGCCGATCGTTTCCTGCGTCGGCTTCTCGATCGACCGGGACGGGAAGTTTTCGGAGTCCTATACCGATTTCTTTGACAACCTTGCGTGGGACGAGGTCCGCCAGCGCGCCCAGCGCAAGGCGATCGAGATGCGCAGCCAGGGGTGGTCCGGCGCTGCGATGCTACCCTATTCCGAGCTGGAATATGGCGGCTTCCGCGACACGGTATCCGGATTGCTGAAGCGCTTCCGGCTGCGCGAGGAATCCAAGCCACAAGCGGCGGAGTAGAGCCGCGCGTGCCCGGCTACACGGTTGCGGTGTCGTGCTCGCGCGCGAATGCGCCGCCGGGGATCGCTGCGAGCAGCGCCTGCGTATAGGGATGCTGCGGCCTGCCAAACACGTCGGCGGTCAGCCCTTGCTCGACCACGGCGCCATCCTTCATCACGGCGACGAGGTCGCAGATCTGCGCGGCGACCCGCAGATCGTGGGTGATGAAGATGATAGAGAGGCCGAGCTGCTGGCGCAGTCCGGCGAGCAGCTTCAAGACCTGCGCCTGCACCGAGACGTCGAGCGCCGAGACCGGTTCGTCCGCCACCAGCACGTCCGGCTTCAGCGCCAGCGCCCGCGCGAGGCCAATGCGCTGGCGTTGGCCGCCGGAGAATTCATGCGGAAAGCGATCGCCAGCGGACGGATCGAGCCCGACCAGTTCGAACAGTTTTCGCGCTTCCGCGATCGCGGTTGTGCGGTCGGTGCCGTGCACGATCGGTCCCTGCGCCACCAGCTCGGCCGCCTTGCGGCGCGGGTTGAGCGAGGCGAACGGATCCTGGAACACCATCTGGATATGGCGGGTCTCGCGCCTGATCTCCTCGCGGCCGAGCTTCGCCCAGTCCTTGCCGTCGAGCACGATCGATCCGCTGTTGGGATCAATCAGCCGGACGATGCAGCGCGCGAGCGTCGATTTGCCCGAACCGGATTCCCCGACGATGCCGAGCGTCGCGCCGCGCGGCAGGCGCAGCGAGACGTTCTTGACCGCCTCCGTCACCCGCGCGCCGCGGCCGAGGAAGCCGCCGGTGCGGTAGGTCTTGGAGACGCCGTCGATAGTGAGAATGTCCTTGCCGGAGAGGATGCGCGGCGGCGGCGCCTTCAGCGGCGGGACCGCCGCAATCAGCTGTCTGGTATAGGCATGCTGCGGATCGTTCAGCACCTTGTCGGCCGTGCCTTGCTCGACGATCGCGCCGTGCTGCATCACCACGACGCGGTCGGCGATCTCGGCGACGACGCCGAAATCATGGGTGATGAACAGCACCGCCGTCTTCTTGCGCTGCTGCAGATCGCGGATCAGTTTCAGGATCTGCGCCTGCGTCGTGACGTCGAGCGCGGTAGTCGGCTCGTCGGCGATCAGAAGCTTCGGGTCGAGCGCGAGCGCCATCGCGATCATGGCGCGCTGGCGCTGGCCGCCGGACAGCTCGTGCGGATAGGCCTTTGCGGCCGCCTTGGGATCGGGGATGCGCACGTCTTCAAGCAGCGCGAGCACGCGCGCCTGGATCTCGGCCTTCGGCAGGCCGGTGTGGATCGCAAACATCTCGCCGATCTGGTCGCCGATGGTGCGCAGCGGATTGAGCGCCGTCATCGGCTCCTGGAAGATCATCGCGATCCCGGCGCCGCGCACCTCGCGCATTTCGGCCGGATCGGCCGCGCAGAGGTCGCGGCCGTCGAACATCATCCGGCCCCGTTCGATGGCGACCTCGTTCGGCAGCAGCCGCATGATGGCGTTCGCCATCATCGATTTGCCAGAGCCGGACTCGCCGACCACGCAGAGGATCTCGTTGGAGGCGACCGACAGGGAGACGTCGGATAGCGCGTGCGGCCGGTCGGCGCCCTTGGGCAGGCGCACGGTCAACCCGTCGAGCGAAAGAACCATGTCGCTCATCGGCTCTTCAGCCTCGGATTGAGCGCATCGTTGAGGCCCTGACCGACCAGCGAGACCGCGAGCACGGTGACGAGGATCGCAATGCCGGGGATCGCCGAGACGTACCACTGCACCCGGAGCACGTCGCGGCCGAGCCCGATCAGATTGCCCCAGGAGGCGACGTTGGGGTCGGATAGCCTTAGGAACGCCAGCGCGCTTTCCAAGAGGATCGCGACCGCCATCACCACACTGGCATAGACGATCACGGGCGGCAGCGCGTTGGGCAGAATCTCGCCGAGGATCAGCTGGAGGTCCTTCATGCCGAGTGTCTTGCCAGCCTGCACGAATTCGCGGTTGCGTAGCGACAGGAACTCGGCGCGGGTCAGCCGCGCCGGCGCCGGCCACGACACCACGCCGACCGCGATGGTCACCGTGGTCAAGGTCGAGCCGAACACCGCGACCAGCACCAGCAGCAGCACGAAGTTCGGCAGGGTCTGGAATGCCTCGGTGATCCGCATCAGCACATTGTCGACCCAGCCGCCATAATAGCCGGCGAAGGCGCCGACCAGGATGCCGATCAGGATCGCAATCACGGTGGCGACGCCGCCGATCAGGAGCGAGATCCGCGCGCCGTAGAAGATCTGGGCGGCGATGTCGCGGCCGGAATTGTCGGTGCCGAGCAGGAAGCGCGGATTGGTGAACGGCCAGACCAACGGCCGGCCCGCCAGCGCGAGCGGGTCGCGCGGATAGAGGAAGCCCGCGCTGACAGCCATCGCGATCACGAGCAGCAGCAGGATCAGGCCGATCACTGCGGCCGGGCTGCGGAAGTAGCGTTTCACGGTGTCCATCGTCAGCCCTCCGCCGCGATGCGCGGATCGAGCCGCGCGTAGAGCAGGTCGACGACGAAATTCACGACAATCACAAGGAGCGCGGAGACGAAGACGATGCCGAGCAGGGTGTTGAGGTCGCGCTGCACCACGGATTCATAGGCGAGGCGGCCGAGGCCGGGCAGCGAAAACACGCTCTCGACCACGACCGAGCCGCCGAGCATGGTGCCGGCCTGCAATCCGATCAGCGTCACCATCGGCAGCAGCGCGTTGCGCAGCACGTGGCGGGTGATGACGTGGGTCTCGTCAAGGCCCTTGGCGCGGGCGGTGCGGACGAAATCGAGGTTCAAGACCTCCAGCATCGAAGCGCGCATGATGCGCAGATAGATCGCAAGGAAGATCAGCCCGAGCGTCAGCGTCGGCAGCACCAAATGCGCGGCGATATCGAGCACGCCCCGGATGCCGGTCTGCACTGTTCCGATGTCCTGAAAACCGCCGGATGGCAGCCATTGCAGATAGACCGAGAATACCACGATCGCCATCAGCCCGAACCAGAACGAGGGCGTGGCGTAGAAGATCAGGCCGAGCGTCGAGATCAAGGTGTCCGGCCAGCGGTTGACGCCGCGCGCGGCGATCACGCCGAACACCAGGCCGAAGAAGAACGCGAACGACAGCGACGCGGTCATCAGCAGGATGGTCGGCGGCAGCCGTTCCAGGATCACGGTCGCCACCGGCTTGCCGTAGATCGAGGAGAAGCCGAGATCGAGCCGCACCAAGTGCCACAGATAATTGCCGAGTTGCGCCGGAACCGAGAGGTCGAGCCCGTAGAACTTGCGCAGCTGTTGCGCGGTCGCGGCATCGCCGCCGCCCATCTGCGCCATCAGCGCATCGACGGTGTCGCCCGGCGCGAGCTGCAACAGCAGGAACACGCCGATCAGGATCAGGAACAGGGTCGGGATTGAGGCGGCCAGCCGCCGCCCCGCAAGGCTCAGGATACGCATCGGTTATCTATAGCGTGTTCAGACGAAGTGGACACCGGTTCGCATCGGATTGGCGCTGGCCACTCCGTTACCTCGCCCCGCTTGCGGGGAGAGGTCGGATCGCATCAAAGATGCGATCCGGGTGAGGGGGTACAGGTCCATCGATAGATCAATATCGCGGAGAAAGCCCCTCACCCCAGCCCTCTCCCCGCAAGAGCGGGGCGAGGGAGAAGCAAGGCGCGCCGCCTCAAGCCGAAAGCCACAGATCGTGCCAGCTCGCCGAGCCCCAGCGCGGCGTGTTGGAGTGGTTGCGCGCCTTGGCCGTGATCACGGTGACGAAGATCTGCTCGATCGGCATCCAGACCGGCAGCTCGGTGTTCACCTCCTTGACGAAGTCGGCATAGAGCGCCTTGCGCTTGGCCGGATCGACCTCGGTCGCGGCATCGTCGATGGTCTTGTCGACGATCTTGTCCTCCCAGCCCCACTGGTTGGTCCACGGCGCGCCCTTGGGCTGGCCGGAGCGGTACCACACCGTGGTCGAGACCGCGGGGTCGTTGCGATACTGATGCCAGCCGGTGGCGAGATCGAAGGCATGGTCGTCATAGACCTGCTTGAGGAAGCCGCCGCCGTCGTTGCGCACGATGTCGACCTGGATGCCGACTTCGCCCAGCGACTGCTGGATGAAGGTCGACCACAGCGAGATGTCCTCGCCCCACGGCGCCGGCAAGAGCTTCAGCGAGAAGCGGTTGCCGCCGGTGGCCTTGAAGCCGGCCTCGTCGAGCAGCGCGATCGCCTTGGCCTTGTCATATGGATATTGCGGCGTGTTCGGCCCGGGATAGAAGTCGGTCGAGGTCGACGGGATCGGGCCGGTGCCGAGCTTGGCGAAATCGCCCAAAAAATTGTCGATGAAGAACGGCACGTTGATCGCATGCGCGATGGCGCGGCGGACGCGGATGTCGGACAATTCCTTGCGGCGGAAGTTGAACTCGATGGTGTTGGTGCGGGCGTTGCCCTCATTGCCCTTGGTCTGGACGATGAAGCGCTTGTCCTTGCCGAGCCGCGCCATGTCCGAGATCGTCAGCCCCGAGAACGGGCTGTAGTGCAATTCGCCGGCCTCCATCTGCGCGGCCGCGGCGGCGCGGTCGGTGATCACCTTCCAGACGATACGGTCGAGATAGGGCGCGTTCGGCCGCCAGTAGTCCGGATTGCGGTCGGCGATGATGTATTGCCCGCGCTCGTATTTGACGAATTTGAACGGGCCGGTGCCGACCGGCGCCAGGTTGGTCGGGTTCTGCCTGATGTCGCCGCTCTCATAGAGATGCTTGGCGGAGACGTAGCCGAGGTCGGGCAGGGCCCGAAGCAAGAGGTTCAGCGGCATCGGCCGCTCGTAGCGGAAGATCGCGGTCTGCGGATCGGGCGTATCGACCGCCGTGAGGAACAGCTGCAGCGTCGATCCGTAGTTGAGGATCTTCTTCCACATGTTCATCGCGGTGAAGGCGACGTCCTCCGAGGTGAACGGCTTGCCGTCGTGCCAGGTGACGCCCTTGCGCAGCTTGAAGGTGACGGTCTTGCCGTCCGGCGTCGCTTCCCAGCTCTCGGCGAGCACGCCGACCGGCTGTCCCTGGGCGTCGAGGTCGACCAGGTTCTCCTGGATCTTGCCGCCGATGATGTAGACGCCGGTCGAGGCCTGGATGCTGGGGTTGAGCTGGCGCTGCTCGGCGCCGTAATGGACGTTGAACACGCCGCCCTTGCGCGGGGTTTCCTGCGCGAATGCCCGCATCGGATTGATGACGTTGGCCGCAATCGCGGCCGAGGTCAGAAGGGCCGTGCGGCGGTTGATCTCAAGGCGGGACAAATCCATACGCGGGGTCTCCAGAACATACAAAAAGGCTTGCATCGGGCGGCCAGCCGATCGGCCGTGGCGCCCCTTTGCGATGTTACGATGGAATGGGAACCCGAGTCGAACCCGAGTCATTTTCTAATGCCTCGGCCTTTTGGAGGATCGTTCCCGAAACCTGAAGTGGCGCGCCGCAGCGCATCGCAACCCGAATTCCGCGCCACACTGTCGCACGCCGGCGGCGCGAGACGCGTCGGGTGATTCTCTCGAAGGGGTGTTTCGGGAGCCCCGAAGCGGCGCAAACGCTGTAATTTTAGGGGTCGGAAGCGACTTGACTGGAAAAAACACTGGAAAAAACCCTGATTCGGGGGCTGTCCACAGCGATATTGCTGTGGTGAGTGCAGAAAACACTGTTTTTCTCGGCGTTTTCCGCCATATCGTGCCCACTCCAGAATCAATGGAGCAACCATGGCTACCCAACTGTCGAAGTCGCAAGTGATCGAGAAGATCGCGACCACCACCGAACTTTCCAAGCGCGACGTCAAGAACGTTTTGGACTCGCTCGTCGATGTCGGCCACAAGGAGCTGAAGAAGGCCGGGGTGTTCCTCGTCCCCGGCTTCGCGAAGTTCGTTGTGGTCAAGAAGCCGGCGACCAAGGCGCGCAAGGGCACCAACCCCTTCACCGGCGAAGAGATGATGTTCAAGGCCAAGCCGGCCCGGAAGATCGTCCGCGCACGGCCGGTCAAGGCCGCCAAGGACGCGGTTTAAGAATGAAAGGCCTCCGGTGACGGAGGCCTTTTGCTTTTGAGCCGTCGCTTCCTGCCGTTGGTTGCCCGCTTGAGCGTTTTCGAGCGCAGTGGACACCGGTTCGCGTGAAGAAAACGCGCCAAAGCAAAGTCTCGAGCTCCGGACCGGGTTGAACCGGGACCGGGGCTCTAGACCACCGGCGACCGGCCACCATCGACATTGATGGCGGTGCCGGTGATGTAGGAGCCTTGCTCCGAGGCCAGGAAGCAGGCGAGGTTGGCGAACTCCTCCGCCGTGCCGATGCGGCCGAGCGGCGTGCCCTTGGCAAGGCCCTTGGCGAATTCCCCGAAATCCGTGTTCGGCGCCTGGGCGGCGTGCCGCTTGACCCATTGATCGCTCATGATCAGCCCGACCAGCAGCGCATTCACCAGGATGTTGTGCTCGCCGCCTTCATTGGCCATCACCTTGGTCAGCGCCATGCCGGCGGCACGCGACACCGAGGTCGGCGCGGAATTGCCGGCCGGCGCCTTCGCAAAGGTGTTGAGCACGTTGATGATCCGGCCCCATTTGCGCTGCTTCATGCCCGGCCACACGAGGCGGCTGGAGCGGATCGCGGCGAACAGTTTCAGGTCGAGGTCCTCCTGCCAGGCCTCGTCGCTGATGTTCTCGAAGGCCAGCGTGCGCGCGGTGCCCGCGTTGTTGACCAGCACGTCGATCTTGCCGAGATCCGCGACGATCTGGTCGTGTGCCTTGGCGATGTCGGCGGCCTTCGCGACATCGCAGACGTAGTCGCGCACCACAAGGCCGTCCCTGGCGAGCGCCTCGCGCGCCGCCGCGAGGTCGGCCGCGCCGCGGGCGAGGATCGCGACCTTGGCGCCGGATTCTGCAAACCGCCGCGCCACCGCGATCCCGATGCCCTTGCTGCCGCCGGTGACCACCGCGACGCGGTCCTTCATTGATAGGTTCATTGTTGTTCTCCCTGGGGCTGGCCCTGAGAGAACGCTATCAAACCGACAGCGCGACCAACAAGGTCATGCAGAGCAGGTGTGCTGTGACGATTATCGCGAGATGGAGCGGGCCGGACATCGGATACCTCCATTGTGGGGGCGACACGCATCCCGTGAGGTGAGCACGTCGCTTGTCTCCCCCCCTGAAAGGGGGAGGGCGGGGTGGGGTTGCTCTCCACGGACGCCGGCGTCTGTGGAGGTAGGATCCCCACCCGGTTTGCTGCGCAAACCGACCTCCCCTTTTCAAGGGGAGGTGAGGATCGCTAGTTCAAGCTCGCGCTTGCCGTGAAACTGCGGTCGACGGCCTTGCCGACATCCAGCGTCCTGCCGAGGATGCCGTAGCGCGTGGCGCGGTCGGAGGCGGCCTGCACTTCCTTCACCACGGCCTCGTCGATCGCGATCGGGCTGGTCTTCTGCGCGGTGTAGGCGGCGAGCAGCACGTCTTCCGGCAGTTTTGTGAGTTCGGCCGTGCTCTTCGCGTATTCGGCAAGATGGTCGAGCGACCACAACCGCGCCTTGTTCAACCGCTGCACCAAATCCTGCACCGCCGCGCGCTTGGTCGCGATCGCGTTGTCGGAGGCGACGATGAAGGTGATGGTCGGCGTCAAGCCCTCGCCATCGGCGACGACGCGCGCATTGTCCTTCAGGGTTGCAAAGGAGACGTAGGGCTCCCAAACCGCCCAACCGTCGATTGAACCGGCAACAAGCGCGATCTTGGCGTCGACCGGGCCGAGCGGGGCGAAGGTTGCGTCTTCGATCCGGTTGCCGGCTTTTTCCAGCGTCGCGTCGATCAGGAATTGGCCCCAGCCGCCCCGCGTGCCGGCGAGGCGCTTGCCCTTCAGATCGGCCGCCGTCTTGATCGGCGAATCCCCGCGCACCAGGATCGCCTGAGTCTTCGGATCGGCGCGCGTGCCGCCGATCGCCTTGATCGGCGCGCCGGACGCATAGACCGTGAGGAAGGCAAGCTCGCCGGTGTAGCCGACGTCGAGCGCGCCGGCATTGATCGCCTCCAGGATCGGGGCTGCGGCCGGGAATTCCGACCATTCGATCTTGTAGGGCAGATCCTTGGCAAAGCCGGAGATCTCGAGCAGCGAGCGGTTGCCGCCCTTCTGGTCGCCGACCCGCAGCACGATCGCATCGGCCGCGAAAGCCGCGGCCGATGTCGACAGCGTGATCACGGCTGTGATCAGCGCGGCCGCGGTGCGACGTGTGAAACTATAGGGAGAACCCGGGCGGGTCAGTTTGCGCATATGCATTTTCTTTCTGATTCATTCGCTGCTCGTCGGGAAGCGCGGCAGCGTTTGACCAAGTCTATGAGCAAGCAGCTCGCCGTCAACGAAACGGAAAACTGAAATCAGCCCGTGCGCAGCAAGGATGATCTCGCCGAGCCCTTGTGCGTAGAAGACATCGCGCAAGCGGCGATGTTTCGCTCAAATTTGGTGCAATCGATGCCGTTCTGTTGCACGTCTGCGCCGCGACAGCAGCGAAAATCCTTCCATCGTCGCGCGCTGCGATCGTGGAGAGTTCAGCTGCCGCGCCGACTACATTCGAAATTCCATTTCATTGACGGTGAACTTGTCGCGCCGCATCATTTGCGCGTTGCTTTGAGGGCAATAGCGCCGGAGAAATCCGCCTCTTCTAAACCATGAGCTTCGAACGACGGGGCGCGCGGACGGAGACGTTTGCGCGCGGGGCGGAGCCTTGCCGAAATGCAGGAGTGATGATGTCGACAGATAACAAGAAGACGGTGATGGATCGCCGCACCTTGCTGCGCGCGGGGGCCGCCGCAGCGTTTGCCGCGCCGATCGGCGCCTATAGCGCGCAGGCCTTCGCGCCGCGCCCGGTCGCATCGGCGATCGACTTCTCCGAATTCCCGATCTGCAAGGCTGCCTCCGATGCGCCGCCGCTGGCAGGCGCGCCGCGCAAGCTGAAATTGTCCTGGAACGCCGGCGCGGTCTGCCTCGCGCCGCTGCCGGTCGCGATCGACCATGGCTTCTTCCAGAAGCAGAATCTCGACGTCGAGCTCGTCAACTATTCCGGCTCGACCGACCAGCTGCTGGAGGCGATCGCCACCGGCAAGAGCGACGCCGGGCTCGGCATGGCGCTGCGCTGGCTGAAGCCGCTGGAGCAGGGGTTCGACGTCAAGATCGCCGCCGGCACCCATGGCGGCTGCATGCGCGTCCTGACCCGCACCAATTCCGGCGTCGGCAAACTCGCCGATCTCAAGGGCAAGATCGTCGCGGTCGGCGATCTCGCAGGTCCCGACAAGAATTTCTTCTCGATCCAGCTCTCCAAGCTCGGCATCGACCCGGTGAGGGACGTCGACTGGCGCGCCTATCCCGGCAATCTGTTGAACGTCGCGGTCGAGAAGGGCGAGGTGCAGGCCTTCCTGTCGTCGGATCCGCTGGCCTATCTCTGGCTGAAGGACACGCAGTACAAGGAGGTCGCCTCCAATCTCGACGGCGAATACCGCGACAAGAGCTGCTGCATCGTCGGCCTGCGCGGCAGCCTGGTGCGGGAAGAGCCGCATGTGGCTCGCGCCATTACCCAAGCGCTGCTCGATGCCGCGATGTTCACCTCGCAGAATCCGGACAAGGCGGCAAAATCGTTCCAACCCTATGCGCCGAAGGCGGCGAGCCTCGCCGATCTCGAGGCGATGGCGCGCTACCACACCCACCACCATCACCCGACCGGTGAGGTGCTCAAGCGCGAGCTGAAGGGCTACGCCGACGACCTGAAATCGGTGCAGGTGTTCAAGCAGAGCACCGACACGGCCAAATTCGCGGAGCGGATCTATGTCGACGTATTCAGTGTCTGACACGACGGCCGCGGCCGCGCCGCGCGCCGCGGTTACGTTCTCGAACCTCTCGGGCAGCTATGGTGTTGGCCTCGCGGCAACCCTTGCCTGGCTCGCGTTCGGGCTGTCATGCCTCTATTGGCCCGATGTCGGCGATTGGTCGCGGACGGAATCGCTCGGCATCGGTGCAATCGTCATCGCCGCCTTCATCCTGTTCGGTACGTTCAGCGCCGATTATCTCGGTAGCGCCGGGCAGGCGTTGCGCAAGCGCGCGCCATGGCTGGTGGCCTTCGGCGCGTTCGTGACGCTGTGGGAGGTCGCCACCGCGAAGTTCGCCTGGCTGCCGCTGCCGTTCTTTCCGCCGCCGCAGTCGATCCTGGAGGTCTATACCGACGATCTGCCAAAACTGCTCGACAGCGTGTTCGCCTCGATCAAGCTGCAGCTCGGCGGCTACATCATCGGCGCGACGGTCGGCTTCATCACCGGCGTCTCGATCGGCTGGTCGCAGAAGATCGGCTACTGGGTGCATCCGGTGCTGCGCTTCATCGGCCCGCTGCCCGCCACGGCCTGGCTGCCGATCGCGTTCTTCACCTTCCCGTCGAGCTGGAGCGCCTCGACCTTCCTGATCGCGCTTGCCACCGGATTTCCGGTGACGGTGCTGACCTGGTCGGGCGTGGCGAGCGTCAGCAGCGCTTATTACGACGTCGCGCGCACGCTCGGCGCCAAGCCGTCGTTCCTGGTACTCAAGGTCGCGATCCCCGCCGCGCTGCCGCACGTGTTCGTCGGCCTGTTCATGGGGCTCGGCTCGTCCTTTGCGGTGCTCGTGGTTGCCGAGATGATCGGCGTCAAGGCCGGGCTCGGCTGGTATTTGCAATGGGCGCAGGGCTGGGCGGCCTATGCCAACATGTATGCGGCGCTGATCGTGATGTCGCTGCTCTGCTCCGGCGCGATCACGCTGCTGTTCAAGACCCGTGACCGCCTGCTGGTCTGGCAGAAGGGTGTCGTAAAATGGTAGTGCAGTCCACAGCCGAGGCAATCACCTATCCCGCCGTCGGCGCCGAGCTCGATATCGAAGGCGTCAGCCACGCCTTCGATATCGACGGCGCGGTGCTACCGGTGCTCGACAGTGTCAGCCTTTCGATCGCGCCCGGCGAATTCGTCGCGCTGCTCGGCCCGTCCGGCTGCGGCAAGTCGACCTTGCTGCGGCTGGTGGCTGGGCTGGAGAAGCCGCGCAGCGGTTCGCTGCGCGAGGATGAAGTCCGCATCGGTGGCCCGCATCCGTCGCGTGTCGTCGTGTTCCAGGATCCGACGCTGTTTCCGTGGCGCTCGGTCTGGGACAATGTCGCGCTCGGGCTGGAAGCGCAGGGCATCCTGAAGGCGCAGCGGCACCGGGTCGATGCCGTGATCGAGCTGGTCGGCTTGTCCTCGTTCCGCAACGCCTATCCGCACCAGCTCTCCGGCGGCATGGCGCAGCGCGTGGCGCTGGCGCGCGCGCTGGTCAACGATCCGAAGATCCTGGTGCTCGACGAGCCGCTCGGCAAGCTCGATTCGCTGACGCGGATCGCGATGCAGGCCGAGCTCGTGGCGCTGTGGCAGCGCAAGGGTTTCACCACGCTGCTCGTCACCCACGACGTTGAGGAAGCGCTGGTGCTGGCCAACCGCGTCATCGTGCTCTCCGATCGTCCCGCGCGGATCAAGGCCGATATCGCGGTCGGGCGGCCATACCCGCGGCATCGCGGCGATCCCTATCTGGCCGAGCTGCGCAAGCAGATCCTCGGGCTGCTCGGACTGGAGGCGACATGGTGACGACCGCGGCGAGGGAGCTGCCGTCGGCGAACCAGCCGGAGCACATCGCGCGCGCATTGCGGCTCGCCGAGGTGTTTGCCGCGCGCGCGCCCGCGCACGATCGCGATGCCAGCTTTCCGTTCGAGAATTTCGCTGACCTGTCGCGCGAAGGGCTGCTGGCGCTGACCGTGCCCGTGGCGCTCGGCGGGGGCGGGGCGGGCGCGCGCGATGCCACGCGCGTGCTCGGCATCATCGGCAAGGCCGATCCGTCGACCGCGCTGGTGCTGTCGATGCATTACATCCAGCACCTGGTGATGGCGCGCAGCACGCGCTGGCCGGCACGTCTGTCGCGCAAGCTCGCAAAAGAAACGGTCGAGGGCGTGGCGCTGATCAACGCATTGCGCGTCGAGCCCGAACTCGGCTCGCCCGCGCGCGGCGGTCTGCCGGCGACCACGGCGCGCCGCACCGCAACCGGCTGGCGGATGACCGGCCGCAAGATCTATTCGACCGGTGCGCCGATCCTGAAATGGTATTCGGTGTGGGCGAAGACCGACGAGCAGGACGCCCGTGTCGGTTTGTTTCTGGTTCCGGCCGGGTTGCCGGGAACGCGGATCGAGGAAACCTGGGATCATCTCGGCCTGCGCGCCAGCGGCAGCCACACCGTGATCTTCGACGACGTCGTGTTTCCGCTGGACTCTGAGATCGACGTTCGCCGGCCCGACGACTGGAAGGTTCCTGACGTCACCCAGGCGACCGTGCACGCAATCTTCGTCGCCGCGATCTATGACGGCATCGCCCGCGCGGCCCGCGACTGGCTGGTCAAATTCCTGAAGGAGCGGGTGCCCGCCAATCTCGGCGCGCCGCTGGCGACGCTGCCGCGCATGCAGGAGGTCGTCGGCGGCATCGAGGCCCGGCTTGCCGTCAATGCCCGCCTGATCGACAGCTTTGCCGCCGATTTCGATAACGGCTTCCCGCTGTCCGCGATCGAGTCTAACATCATCAAGCTGACCGTGACCAATAACGCCGCAGCAGTGGTGGAGGATGCCTTGTCGCTGACCAGCAATCACGGCCTGTCGCGAACCAATCCGCTGGAGCGGCATTACCGCGACGTGCTGTGCGGCCGCGTCCATACCCCGCAAGACGATGCCACCCGTGTCTCCGCCGGACGCTCCGCGCTGGGCGTCTGAAACAACAGCCAACAACAACGGAGTTGTCAGTCATGCCGGTCGAGTTCATCGGCTTCATCACCAACAACAATGCCTCCGAGACCATCGTCCGCTCCGGCCCGGTGCTCGATCCGCCCTATATCGAGACCGTCGCCAAGGCCCATGAGCTCGCCGGCTTCGATCGCGCGCTGCTGGCATTCCACTCGACGACGCCGGACGCGCTGCAGGTCGCGCAGCATGTCCTGACCATCACCAAGCAGCTCAAGGTGATGATCGCGCAGCGCCCGGGCTTCACCGCGCCGACGCTGCTGGCGCGGCAGCTTGCGACGCTGGATCAGTTCTATGGCGGCCGCGTCTCGCTCCATGTCATCACCGGCGGCAACGCCATCGAGCTGCGCCAGGACGGCAACACGCTCGACGACAAGGACGAGCGCTACGCCCGCACCAGCGAATTCCTCGACGTGGTGCGGCTGGAATGGACCAGCGACAAGCCGTTCAACTACAGCGGCAAGTATTACAACGTCGAGAACGGCTTCTCGCAGGTGAAGCCGTTGCAGAAGGGCGGCATCTACACCTTCGTCGGCGGCGGCTCGGATGCCGCGGTCGAGGTCGCGGGCAAGCACGCCGATACCTTCGCGCTGTGGGGTGAATCCTATGCGCAGGTGCGCGACGTCACCGCGCGGGTGCGCGCGGCCGCGGCCAAGCACGGCCGGCCGACGCCGCGCTTCAGCCTGTCGGTACGGCCGATCCTGGCCGACACCGAGGAGAAGGCCTGGGCGAAGGCGGAGCACATCCTGGCGCGCGCCACCGCGCTGCAGGACCAGACCGGCTACCGCCGGCCCAACCACGCGACCGACGGCGCCAAGCGGCTGTTGGCGCTGGCCGATCAGGGCATGCGCATCGACAAGCGGCTGTGGACCGAGATCGCAAAGCTCACCGGCGCCAACAGCAACACCACCGCGCTGGTCGGCACACCCGAGCAGGTCGCCGAGGTGTTCGCCGATTACTACGATCTCGGCGTCAGCCATTTCCTGATCCGCGGCTTCGATCCGCTGGTCGATGCCATCGACTATGGCCGCGAGCTGATCCCGCTGACCCGCAAGCTGATCGAAGCGCGCGACCAGCAGCGGGGGATTGCCGCCGAATGATCCGCCTCATTGTTGCGGCGGCGCTCGCGCTCGCCGCCATCGACGCGGCCTTCGCGCAGACCACGCTGCGCGTCGGCGACCAGAAGGGCAATTCGCAGGCCGTGATGGAAGCGGCCGGCGTGCTCAAGGACGTTCGCTACAAGATCGAATGGAAGGAGTTCGCCGCGGCGGCGCCGCTGCTGGAGGCGCTTGGGGCGGGCGCGATCGACACCGGCCTGGTCGGTGACGCGCCGTTCACGTTCGCGGCGGCGGCCAAAATCCCGGTCAAGGCGATTGCGGCCGTGCGGCAGTCGCGCGACGGGCTCGCGGTCGTGGTGCCGGAGAATTCCCCGATCAAGAGTTTTGACGATCTGCGCGGCAAGAAGATCGCAACCGGCCGCGGCTCGATCGGCCATCAGCTGATCCTGGCCGCGCTGGAATCCAAGGGCTGGCAGGCGAGCGACGTGCAGATCGTCTTCCTCGCGCCGTCGGATGCCAAGGTCGCCTACACGCAGGGTTCGGTCGACGCCTGGTCGACCTGGGAGCCCTATGTCAGCCAGGAAGAGGTGCTGTTCAAGTCGCGCCGCGTCATCACCGCCGACGGCATCACGCCCGGCCTCGGCTTCCAGGTCGCGACACCGGACGCGATCAAGGACAAGCGCGCCGAGCTCGAGGATTTCGTGCGTCGCCTCGCGGCCGCGCGCGCATGGTCGCAGAACAATGTCGAAGGCTATGCTGCGACCTGGGGCAGGCTGATGAACATCCCGCCTGCGGTGCCGCTGAACTGGCTGACGCGGGCCAAGATCCGGATCGCGCCGATCGACGACAGCGTGGTGGCCGACGAGCAGAAGACCATCGATCTCTACGACCGCTGGGGCCTGATCCGGCAGAAGATCAACGCCGCCGACATCGTCGACCGGTCGTTTGGCGGAGCCGTCGAGAAGGGCGCGGGGCTGTAGTCAATTTGCAAGCGACGCCAAACATTCAGCGTCGTCCTGGCGAAAGCCAGGACCCATTACCCCGGATGCTAGTCGTTGTACGACGCTGGGGCCACGATCCCGCTCACCGTCAAATTCGGTGGTAATGGGTCCTGGCTTTCGCCAGGACGACGGGCGTGGAGGGCTTACGCAACTTCTGAAGAGGCGACCGCTGCAAGCATCGCACGATTGCACCGCTAACGAACCCGTGATCTCGAAAACATCCATTCGTCCGCAGGCTACCGCGCGGCAAGGATTTTCCCCGTTCCGCGCATTCCAGAACCGCAACGTTGCTATTTTCGCCGCGGCCTTGCCGACCCTCCCGTCGCTGCCAAGATCAAAGACACGAACAATCGAGTCCGGGAGATCACCGTGGGCCTTCAAGAAACTCGCATCGAGTCGCTGCCGTTTGTGACCGCTGAACTGAATTATCTCGCGCCGACGCCGGGCAAGCCCCGGACTTACGCTTTCGATCCGCCGCCCGGCGAACCCAAATCCACCGCACTGCCCGAAGCTCACAATGTCCCGATCTTTGACGGGCGCCTGATCGCCGACAGCTTCTCGCTCGACCGCGAGGGCTTTGCGCTGGTCAAGCATCCGACCGTCGTGAAGGACTATTACGACGACAACGAAGTCCGCAATGTTTACTACCCGGCCGTCGAAGCCTTCCTCAAGGCGACGCTGAAGGCGGATCGCGTTTTCATCTTCGACCACACCGTGCGCAAGCGCGTCGAAGGTGCGGCTGACATCCGCGGCGGCGGCCCGCGCCAGCCCGCGACCCGCGTCCATGTCGACCAGACCGCCATCTCCGGCCACAACAGGGTGTTCGAGCATTTGCCCGGCGAGGCCGAGCAACTCGTCAAGGGCCGCGTCCAGGTGATCAATCTGTGGCGCCCGATCCGCGGCCCCTTGCGCGATTCGCCGCTTGCGATGGCCGACGGCACCACGATTGCCCCTGAGGATCTGATCGCTTCCGACCTGATCTACCCGAACCGCAGCGGCGAGACCTATTCGGTGAAGTACAATCCGAACCATCGCTGGTTCTACATTCCCGAGATGACGCCGGACGAGGCGATCCTGCTGAAATGCTACGACTCGGCGACCGACGGCCGCACGCGGTTTGGACCGCATACCGCCTTCGTCGATCCGACCACGCCTGCGGATGCCGCGCCGCGCGAGAGCATCGAGCTGCGCACGCTGGTGTTTCACAAGCAGTAGCAGTCACGACGACTCTTCCACGAATTCGTCATGCCCGGGCTTGTCCCGGGCATCCACGACTTTGGGGCTCCTCGAAGAAGACGTAGATCGCCGGGACAAGCCCGGCGATGACGAGATTTGGCCCGCGACAGGGCTCTGCCCGCAAACTTGGCACCGTCAGTCCAATAATGTTACGCCCGTCCCCCAACTGCTCGGGGAAAGGGCTACTCATGGACGGCGTGGTGACGAAGGAAGCAGCGGGGATCGGGTTCCGCGCCCTGGTCCTTGCCCTTCTGGCGCTGGCGTGTGGCCACATGCTGTCGACGCTGCTGCGCACGATCCCCGCGATCAGCCTCGACCTGATGGCGCGAGATTTCGGCACCTCGCCGCAGGCGCTGGCGAGCCTCACCTCGATCTATCATTTTTCCTTTGCTGCTTCGCAAATCCCGGTTGGCGCCGCGATGGACCGATTCGGCGTGCGGCCGGTGTCGCTGAGCCTGCTCGGAGGTACCGTGGTCGGTACGGTGGTCTCGGCGCTCGCCACCGGGCCCGCGAGCTTCGTGCTCGGACAACTGATGCTCGGTATCGCCACCTCGGGCATGCTGATGTGCCCGATGACGCTGGCCGCGAAGCAGATGTCGGCGGCGAAGTTCGGCCTTTGGTCCGGCCTGATTCTCTCGATCGGCAATATCGGCATGCTGCTGTCGGCAAGCCCGCTCGCCTTCGTGGTCGATCAGTTCGGCTGGCGCGCCGGCTTCTGGATCTCGGCCGGTTTCGGCATTGTCGTGCTGATCGCGGTGTTCGCGCTGGTGCCGCGGCAGCCGGCGGCGCATGCCGATGATTCCTCGCCCTTGCAGCAGATGGCCGAGGTGCTGCGGCTCGGCCTGTCGCGCGGCCTGCGTGGATTGATCGCGCTGTCGCTGGTGTCGCTCGGCGCGTCGCTGACGTTACGCGGCTTGTGGGGTGGGCCGTGGCTGATGGACGTGAAGGGGCTCAGCCGCATCGAGGCCGGCAATGTGCTCGGCCTGTTCACGCTGGCGATGATCATCGGCCCGGCCTGTATCGGCGCCATCGATCGCAAGTTCGGGCATCGCCGCACCATGGTGGCGTCGACCCATGCCGTCGCCGCGCTGCTGCTGGTGCTGATGGCCGCCGGCGCGCCGCATTTCCCGGTCTCGAACCTACTCGGCGCCGCCGTGATGCCGGTGCAGTATGATCTGGTGCTGCTGATCCTGATCGGGTTTGTGACCTCGGCGCAGCCGCTGATCTACGGCATGACGCGGCAGCTGGTCGACGCCCAGAACACCGGCAAGGCGCTGTCGTCGGTCAATCTCGCGTTTTTCCTCGGCGCAGCGCTGCTGCAATTCAGCACCGCCGGCGTTGCGGCGCTGTTCGGCCTGCCCGCGGTGCTGCTCTTCATCGCCGGCGCCCTGGTGATCGGGGTCGTGCTGTTCCTGATTTACACCAAAGCTTCCGGTAACTAGATCGCCTGCGCCTGCTTGCGGATCTCGTTGGCAAGCGGCCGCAGGGAATCGACCCCGCGCGGCCCGACGAGGCTATAGCCCGTGCCGCCGTCCGCCCAGGAGAAACCCGCGACGTCGCCGCCCGAATGCGCGGCCATCGGCGCGTTCTGATCCGACGTCATCGGACGGGTGAGGACCACAAGCCGCTCGCCGTGATCATCGTCGTACATGAACATGGCCGCGGGACCGTGCGGCGTCGGCACCACCCGTCCGCCCATCAAGCGATATCCCGACTTGCTCAGATCCGGCAGCTTGACCGGCTGACGCAGCCGGTTCGAGACCCATTGCACCAGTTCGGCGCTGTCGCGCAGCTCGACCGGTCGGGTGTGGTCCGAGGCGTAAACCTTGTAGGAATCGCTTGCCTCTTCGGCCAGCGCCGCAATCCCGCCGGCAGGTGCCAGCGTCGCGCTACGGACTGCCCATCCGCCGAGGCCGCCGATCGAGAGCATCAGCATCGCTGCGATCGCCCAGCGGAACGACGAGGGGCGGCGGCGCGGGCGCTCGATCATCCGGGCGAGGTTGAGCTGCGGCGGCAGCGGTTCCTCGGCAATCGGCAGCAATGCCGATCGCAGCAGGTTACGCTCATCGGAGTAGTCGGCGATGCGTTTGGCCACGTCCGGATGCTTTTCCAGATAGGCAATGATTTCCACCTCGCGCTCCGGCTCCAGCGCGCGATCCACATAGGCATGCAGATCGTCTTCGGTAATGGGTCTATTGCTCATGTCTTGTTCCGCAATTGCACGACATTGTTGTTCAGATCGCCGGCAGTCCCCTCCAGTTCCTGATGGAGCCGCTCACGGGCGCGCGCCAGGCGCGACATCACCGTGCCAATGGGCACGCCGAGCACCTTCGCGGCGTCGGCATAGGACAGGTCCTCGACGCCGACGAGCAGCAGGACCGCACGCTGGTCATGCGGAAGCCTTGCGAGCTTCGCCATGACGTCGCGATACGTCACCTTGTGCTCCTGCTCTGCGTCCTGACCGAATGCATCCTCGTTGGTTTCGTCGATCGCGACGTGGACGCCGCGCGTCGTTGTGCGGCGAAACTGGTTGATGGCGAGGTTGTGCAGGATGGCGAACAGCCACGGGCGCGGATTGTCCGACCGCCGCTGCTCCCAATGAATGACGGCGCGTTCGAGGCAGTCCTGCACCAAATCGTCGGCCGCTGCGTGGTCGCGGACCAGGGACCGCGCATACCGCCGCAAGGCGGGTATCAGCGGTTCGACGAGGCGCAGCATGTCGTTCATGGCGTTTGCACCTGGATGACCGCGCCGAGTTTGGCCGGCTCGCCTGACGTGATGACGAGATAGCGTCGTTCGGCCTTGGCCGCGCTCTGCACGATCTGCCGGATCGGCCCGGTGGTGTTGACGATGGCGGAGCCGGCGGGATTGGTCATGAAGGCTGCCAAAGGCTCCACGGAGCCTGTCCCGTCGGCACGTTCGGCCAATCCTAGCACATAGTGCTGCTTGGGTTCGAGCCCGGTGACCGATGCCTGCAGCACCTGGATCAGCCCCTGATCGAACAGCGAGACGCTGGTCGGCGGCTTGTCACCCTTGGCCTGCTTCTTCGGCGCGAGCGCGAGGTGGGCGACTTGGCCGGCGGCGCCAAGCGCCTGCAGGTTCTGGCGATCGTCAGGATTCGGCGCAGCGTTCGGCACGTAGGCTATGGCTTGGGGCGCCTGGCCGATCGGGATATTGGCAATCACCTTGTTGGTGGTGGTGTCGATCGCGGCCAGCGCATCGGCATTCTCGAGACCGACATAGATCCGCGTGCCGTCGCCGGACGGCCAGACGCCATGCGGGAGATTGCCGACGGGAATGGTCGCGATTTGGGAGAAGTCGTCGGTGCGAAACACCTTGACCTGGTTGGTGCCGCCGATGGTCACATAGGCGAAGGTCCCCTTGGCTGTCTTCGCGAAATTGACGTGGTTGGTGATCGGGCCGGTGTCGATGGTCTTGATCGGGTTGAACGGCGGCTTGGCGTTGAAGACCTGCGTCCTGCCGACATCCTTCAGCGTGAACCACACCTGCTCGCCGTCCGGCGTGGCCGCGATGTTCGGGCAGAACGGGCTTTCCTGCTTCACTTTCGCGACGATCTGGTGGTCGGCCACTGAGACCACGTCGGTCTCCGGATTGAACGACGAGCAGATGTAGCCGTACTTGCCGTCGGGCGAGAATATCTGCATGCCGGGTCCCGCCGGCACCTCGATCCGCATCGTTTCCTTGAAGCTCTGCGCGTCGATCACGGAGATGTAGTTCTCGCCGCGCACGGTGACCCACACTTCCTTGCCGTCGGGTGTGAAGAACGCCTCGTGCGGCGAGCGTCCGACATAGGTGACGTGCTTGACTGCGTTCGTTGCCGTGTCGATGAAGGTCACCGAATTCGAGCCGATCGAGACGATGGCGAGGGTGCGGTGGTCGGGCGAATAGCCCATGCCGTGGACCAGCACCTGCCCCTTGTAGAGCGGGCTGAAATTACCGGGCTGCGGGTCGCCGAGCCGGATCACGCCGAGCAGCTTGTTGTCGACGGGATCGGTGACCGACACCGTGTTCGAGAACTGCTCGGCGGCGTAGACGCGGTCGTGATGGCTGATCGGAATGTCGGGCGCGGACACAGCGCCCGGCGCCTGTCCCGCAAACGCCGACGTCGACAGCGCGATCATGCTGGTCGCCAACAGGCCCTTCATGAATTGGCTCGTCATCACTTGGTCTCCTGCTTCATCATGTCGTGGTGCATGTTCATGTGATCGTGGGTGGTCGCCGCCGGGGCGGGCCTCGCGCCGGGTTGTTGTGTCGGGGCGGGTGTCGTGTCCGTGACCTGTTCGCCGAGCGCGAGCTTCATGGCGTCGATCTCCTGGCGTTGCTCGACGATGATCTCCTGTGCGATCCGGCGCAGGCGCTCGTTCTTGCCGTAGCGGAGCTCGATCACGGCCATGTCGATCGCGCCCTGATGATGCGGCGTCATCATCGCGACGAAGTCGCGGTCGATATCGCCGCTCGGCTTGGCGGCCATGTCATTCATCATCTTGGTCATCGCGGCATCGTTTTCCGCGAGGAAGGCGCTCTCTTCGGCCGACTGCGCGGTCTGGGCCGGCTGATGGGCTTCTTGGGCGAGCACCACCGGGGAAACTGCGACGGTGAACAGAACACGCATGCCGAACACCGCGGCACCGAAGCCGGGTCTGGGGAATCGCAGGATCATCATGTTTCACCCTGAAGGTTGTCGCGGAGGGCCTCCGCGATCCAGTGGCTTGCATGGGTGGGACGCAGCAGTGTGAGTTCTATTCCGTCGCCAGATAGCTTCTTGTCGATCACGACTTGCTGATCGGCCGAATGGTCCGTTCCGGCCGAACCGGCCGATTTGCGATCGGCAAGCCACTGGCTATAAGAGGGAATTCCGGTTCCGCTCGGCCGGTTCCTCGATCCTCGCTGCGCAATCCCACGCGCCAACAAGGCCAAGATGTCCGCCAAGATCGATCCAATCACCCGCTCCGTGGTCCAGCACCGCCTGTCGTCGATCGTGAAGGAGATGGGCGAAGCCATGCTTCGCACCTCCTATTCGCAGATCCTCAATTCCAGCCGCGATTTCTCGCTGGCGATCTGCGACACCAGCGGGCGGCTCATCGCGCAGGCCGATCACATCCCGGTGCATGTCGGCGCCTTGCCCTGGGCGACGCTCGCGGTCGAGGAACGCTTCAAGGATGTCGCGCCCGGCGACGTCATCCTGCTCAACGATCCCTATCAGGGCGGCAGCCATCTGCCCGATCTCACCGCCTTCGTGCCGGTGTTCGACGGCGGCAAGCGATTGCTCTGGACCATCGTGCGCGCCCATCAGAGCGACATCGGCGGCGCCACGCATGGCGCCTACAATCCGGCCGCGACCGAGATCTATCAGGAAGGCCTTCGCATTCCGCCGATCAAGCTCTACGAGGCCGGCAAGCCGCGCGAGGATCTGCTCGACCTGCTGGCTTTGAACATCCGCAACCCCAGGGAATTCCGCGGCGACCTCGCGGCGATGCTGGGTGCCGCGCATCTCGGCGAGCGCCGCGTTGCAAAACTGTTCAGCGAGTTCGGCGCCGAGACCGTCGAAGCCGCGATCGAGGCGATCCTCGATGCCACTGAACAGCAGACCCGCGCCGTGGTGTCGACATGGAAGGACGGCGTGTTCTATGGCGAAGCCCTGCTCGACGATGACGGCCACGGCCGCAGCGACATCAAGATCGCGGCCAAGGTGACCAAGAAGGGCAGTGACATCGAGGTCGATCTCACCGGCTCCGATCCGCAGTCGACGAGTTTCGTCAACTCGTCGCACGCAAACATGCAGGCCGCGGTGGCGATGGCCTTTGCCTATCTGATCGACGCCGATATCCCAAAGAACACCGGCGCGCTGCGGCCGCTGAAAGTGGTGGCGAAGCAGGGCACCATCGTGTGGGCCGATCCCGGCCGTCCCGTGACGCTGTGCACCAGCCATCCTTCGAATGAGATCGTTGAAGCGATCATCAAGGCGATGTCGGCGTCCTGTCCGGATCGCGTGATGGGCGGCTGGGGCCGTAGATTCCGCATCGCGATCCAGGGCGAGGATCCGCGCAACGGACGCAATTTCATCTGGCACATGTTCCAGGCGCGGCCGGGCGGCGGCGCGTCGCCGGGCGGCGACGGCTATTCCTCGATCGGCGAGTGGCACTCGGTCGGCGGGCTCAAATTCGGCAGCATCGAGGTCGCCGAGGTGCGCTTTCCGCTGCATTTCCGCCAGCACGAGTTTAGGCCGGATTCCGGCGGCGACGGCCAGCATCGCGGCGGGCTCGGCGTCGCGCTCGACATGGTGCTGGAGACGGCAAAGCCCGCCAAGGGCAACACCGCCGGCGACGGCGCGCGCCACGGCCCCTGCGGCATGCTCGGTGGCAAGGACGGCGAGCCGCATCACTATCGCCTCTTGTCGGAAGGCCGCGCGCCGCGCGTGCTGAAGACCAAGGAGGTCGGCATCGAGTTGCGCCCGGGCGATTGCCTGGAGATCCGCTCCTCCGGTGGCGGCGGCTGGGGTCCATCGGAGAAGCGATCGGCGGAGGCGCGGGCGCGCGATGTCGCGCAAGGTCTAGTTTCGAAGGCGGTATAGGGCAGCGATGTACACGATTGGGGTTGACGTCGGCGGCACCTACACCGACCTGGTTGCGACGGATCAAACCGGGCGCACCGTTTTCGCGAAATCACCGTCCACGCCGGCCGATCAGTCGATCGGCGTCATGGCGGGACTTGAAGAGCTTGCCCGCCGCCTCGGCGTCACCCGCGCGGCGATGCTTGCGGCGACCGATCGTCTGGTGCACGGCACGACGGTTGCGACCAATGCGTTGTTGGAACGCAAGGGCGCCAAGGTCGCGCTGCTGACCACCGAGGGCCATCGCGACGTCGTCGAAATGCGCGAGGGGCTGAAGCCGGATCGCTACGATCTGCGTACGCCGCCGCCGGAGCCATTGGTGCCGCGCGAGCGACGGTTTGGCGTGCGCGAGCGGCTGAAGGCCGACGGCAGCGCCGCGATTGCGCTCGATGCCGCCGCGCTCGGCGACGTCATCGCCGAGGTGAAACGATCCGGCGCAAACTCAATCGCGGTCTGTTTCCTGCACGCCTATCTCAATCCGGCGCATGAACTCGCCGCGGTCGAGCGGCTGGCGAAGGAATTGCCCGATGTCAGCGTGTCGCGCTCGAGCGACGTGTTGCCGCAGATCAAGGAATATGAGCGCGTCTCGACCACCATCGTGAACGCCTATGTCGCGCCGACCGTGCGGCGCTATCTCACCAATCTGGAGCGCAGCCTGCATGAGGCCGGCTTCAAGGGCTCGCTGTTCGTCGTGCTGTCGCATGGCGGGATGGCGCCGGTGGAGGAGGCCTCGCGGCTCGCCGCGGGTACGGTGCTGTCGGGCCCGGCCGGCGGCATCTCCGGCAGCCGCCGCTGCGCCGAGATGCTCGGGATTCCCGATCTCGTGCCGTTCGACATGGGCGGCACCTCGACCGACATCTCGCTGATTGCTGACGGCGAGGCCTCGCTGTCCGCCGACGGCATGCTGGCCGGCCAGCGCATCGCGCTGCGCAGCCTCGACATTGCCAGCATCGCGGCCGGCGGTGGCTCGATCGCCGGTGTCGACGGCGGCCGCACGCTGCGGGTCGGGCCGGAGAGCGCGGGCTCGGTGCCGGGCCCGGCGTGCTACGGCAATGGCGGCCTGGCTGCCACCGTCACCGACGCCAATGTCGTGCTCGGCTATCTCGATGCGAGCGCCTTCATGGGCGGCGCGCGGCCGCTCGATCGCGCGGCGTCGGAAGCCGCGGTCGACCGGATCGCCGAGGCGCTCGAGCTGTCGCGGATCGAGGCTGCCGCCGGCATCTACAAGATGATCAATCTGAAGATGGCCGACGGCATCCGCCTGATGACGCTGCGCCGCGGCGTCGATCCCCGCAAATTCGCGCTGCTCAGTTTTGGCGGCGCCGCCGGCATGCACGCCGCCGAAGTCGCGCGCGAGCTCGAGATCAAGCGCATCATCGTGCCGACGGTCGCTTCCGTGCTGTCGGCCTGGGGCATGCTGACCAGCGATCTGCGCTACGAGGTCAGCCGCACCCATTACGGCACCGGACGGATCTCAGCCGATGAGGTGAGGGCGCTGTTCACCGGACTGGAGGAGCAGGCGGCCGGCCGTTTGCGCGACTGGTTCAAGGGCGACATCGCGATCGAGCGCTCGGCCGAGATGCGCTATGGCGAGCAGGTGTTCGAGATCGACGTGCCGCTCGGCGACCTCGACCTCGGCGCCGCGGATCTCGTGGCGCAGATCGAGGAGCGCTTCCATCGCCGCCACGAGGAACTCTACACCTATGCCTCGCGCGGGCAGGAGGTGGTGTTCGTCAACGCCCGTGTCGCCGCGGTCGGCAGGGTGGCGCGCGGTGGCGGCGATGTCGGCGAGGCCACCTCAGTCGCACCCTGCGCACCGCGCGGCAAGCGGCAGGCCTGGCTCGGTGGCTGGCGCGAGGTGCCGGTCTATGCGCTCGACGATCTCAAGCCCGGGCACTCACTCGCTGGTCCCGCGATCATTGAGGCCGAAACCACCACGGTTCTGGTCGACAGCGGCGATCGTGTCGCGGTCAACCCGCTGGGCTGGCTCGACATAACATTGCGCTGAGGTCCGCCTCCGCCATCAACATTTCATTTTCCCGGCATTGGCTTGGGCGATAAGGTCGCGTCCTTGGGAGGGAGCGCCGGCTGCTGCCGGCGTTTGTGGCGATGTTGATGCAAACAAAACGACAACCCGTACTTTCGATGTCCCTTGTCCTCGCCGCTGTTCTCGCGGCGTCGCCGTTGCGCGCCCAGCAGACGCCGGAGGCAGGCGGCAGCGAGATCCGCGTCGGCAACGTCATGCCCTACACCGGGCCGCTCGCGGCGTTCGCGACCATCGGGCGGGCGGAAGCGGCCTATTTCGACATGATCAACGAGCATGGCGGCATCAACGGTCGCAAGGTCAAGTTCGTCTCCGTCGATGACAGCTCCAATCCGAAGGCCGCGATGGAACAGACCCGCGATCTCGTTGAGAAGCAGGACGTGCTGTTGATGTTCGGCTCGTTCGGCACGCCGAGCAATCTCGCTGTGCGAAAGTATCTCAACGAGAAGAACATCCCGCAGCTGTTCGTCGCCTCCGGCGACGAGGAGTGGGCGCATCCGAAAACCTTTCCCTGGACCATGGGCTGGCAGCCGACCTTCCGTGCCGAGGGGCGGATCTACGCCAACTACATCCAGGCCGCCTATCCCTCGCGCAAGATCGCGGTGCTGTGGCAGAACGACCAGTTCGGCCGCGATCTCTTCCGGGGTTTGCAGGAAGGGCTCGGCGACACCGCCGGCATGATCGTCGCCGATCTCGCCTTCGACGCGTCGGAGACCGCGATCCAAAACCAGATCGGAATCCTGAAAGGCTCCGGCGCCGACATCCTGGTGTTCGACGGCGCGCCGGCGATCGCGGCGCGCGCGATCCGCGTGGCCGCCGACCTCGACTGGCACCCGGTGTTCATCCTCGACAATGCGTCGGCCTCGATCGCCAGCGCATTGCGGCCGGCGGGCCTGCAGAATTCGCTCGGCGTGATCTCGACCTCGTTCCTGAAAGACGCCGGCGACGCCTCCTGGAAGAACGATCCGCAGATCAAGGCGTGGGACGCCTTCATGGACAAGTACTATCCCGACGGCGACAAGGACGATATCTACGCCGTGTTCGGCTATGCCGCCGCCGACACGCTGATGCAGGTGCTGCGCCAATGCGGCGACGACCTGTCGCGCGAGAACATCATGCGGCAGGCCGCCTCGCTGAAGGACTACCAGAGCCCGATCGCGCTGCCCGGCATCGTGATCAACACCGGGCCGAAGGATTTCCGCCCGATCAAGCAAATGCGGCTGGTGCAGTTCGACGGCAACGCCTGGCAACCGATCGGCGACGTGATCGAGAGCGCGTTCACGCCGGTGCGGGAGGATAATTGAGATCGCGATCGTTGGAATTACGCGTCGTCCCGGCCTAGTGCGCAATTGCGCACGGGGGCCGGGACCCATTACCCCAACTGGAATTTGTTTTGCTCCGCTGGGGCGATAATCCCTCTCACACCACGCAGCTGTGGTTATGGGTCCCGGCTTTCGCCGGGACGACGGTGTGGAGGGACCTACTTCTTCAGCCCGTAGTTCAACAGCCCGCCCTTATTCTTCGCCGGATGCGCGCGCAGGCCTTCCTCGTTCGGCTCGGTGCCCCAGCCCGGACGATCGGGGATCACGAGATGGCCGTCGACGAACTCAGGCACGTGGGTGAACAGCTCGTGGTCCCAGGCCAGCCGATCGATGTCGGTCTCCATGATGCGCAGGTTCGGCACCGCCGCGCAGAAATGCGCGTTCATCATGGTGCAGAGATGGCCGTAGAAATTATGCGGCGCGACGTTGACCTCGAAATGCTCGGCGGCCGCGGCGATCTTCATCGACTGCCAGACGCCGTTCCACGGTGTGTCGATGATCGCGACGTCCATCGCCTGCTCGGTGAAATAGGGCAGGAACTCGCGCAGGCCCAAAAGCGTCTCGCAGGACGAGATCGGGTGCGGGCTCTGGCGGCGGATATAGCCGAGCGCCTGCGGGTTGAAGGTGTCGATCTCGACCCAGAACATGTCCATCTTCTCGATGGCACGCAGGATCTTCAGATACCCCTCGGTCTTGGCGTTGAAGTTGAGGTCGAGCAGGAGATCGACATCCGGCCCCGCGCCGTCGCGGATCGCCTCCAGATGCATGCAGAGATTGCGCAGCACATTGCGATCGACATTGATCTCGGGCTGGAACGGCGAGCCGAAGCCGGGGCGCCAGCCCTGCGGCTTGCCATCCGTGTAGACGAAGATGTTGGTCTTCATCGCCGAGAACTTCTTCTCGCGCACCTCGGCCCCGATCGCCTTGACGCCGTCGAGATCGGTGATGGCCGGCTTGTACCAATCCGGATGATTGATGCGCCAGGTCGCGCAATGCGACCAATAGACCCGCACGCGGTCGCGGATCTTGCCGCCGAGCAGGTCGTAGCAGGGCACGCCGAGCGCCTTGGCCTTGACGTCGAGCAGCGCGTTCTCGATGGCACCTAACGCCAGCGCCACCACGCCGCCGGCGGCGGGGCGCGTCGCGGCGAACAGATCGACATAGATCCGCTCGTGCTCGAACGCGTTCTTGCCGACCACCCGCGCCGACAGTCGCTCGATCGCGGCGGTCACGCCGGGCGCACCAAAGCCCTCGTCATATTCGCTCCAGCCGACCAGCCCGTCTGACGTCGTCACCTTGACGAAATGATAATTCCGCCAGCCGGCATCACAGGCGAGCGTCTCGACGCTTTTGATGGTGGTGGATTTGCTCATGGTTTCCTGCCCGGCGTTTGTTGGTGTTGAAGAGAGCACAATAGCGGATCGAGCAATGCGTCAACCGCACGGCGGCAGACCGTCAGCGCACGCTTGTTGCAAAGTGCTGCGGCAATCCAGCGAATTCCGTCAAGCGGAAGAAAATTCCACTTGCATCACAATGTCGGCGCGGCTTCAAGTTCACGCAACAAGAAACTGAATCAGCCGATGTCGTCGGCTGGTCATTTTGTCGCGAGGAAGCGTGATGGGCGCGTTGTCGCATCTGCGGATAGTCGAGATCGGAAGTGCGGCAGCGACGAGCTATTGCGCGCGCCTGTTCGCTGATTTCGGCGCCGATGTGCAGAAGATCGAGCCGCCGGCGGGCGATCCGCTTCGCCGCACTGCGCCGCTGACGCCGCAGGGCCACAGCGCGTGGTTTGCGCTTCTGAACTTCAACAAATCGAGCGTCGTGCTCGACCAGAGCGACGCGAGCGCCACCTCGCGCCTGTATGAGTTGATTGCCGGCTGCGATATCCTGCTCGACGGGCGCGGCATCGATGCGGCGAATTGTCCCGGCATCGATCTCGATGCGATCAAGCGGGACAATCCGGGCCTGATCCATCTCGATCTCGCCTGGTTCGGCGACCGCGGTCCCTATGCCAATTTTGTCGCGACCGATTCCACGATCCGCGCGCTCACCGGGCTCGTGAAGCTGGTCGGACCCGAGCAGGGCCCGCCGATGCACGCGCCGGACTTCCAGACCGGGATTCTCGGCGGGCTATGGGGCTTCATCGCAGCCGCCTCGTCGGCGCTCGGCCGCATGCAGGACGGACGCGGACGCGAAAGCCATCTCAGCCTGTTCGAGGCCTCAATCGCCGTCACCGAATACATCATGTTCGAGGCGTTCCAGCGCGGCGACATCATGCGGCGGATCGGCGTCAACCGGTTCTGGCCGACCTTTCCGGTCGGCATCTACGAAACCAAGCAAGGCTGGCTCGGCGTCACCACGGTAACCCCGGCGCAATGGCGCGCGTTCTGCGAGATGCTCGGGCTCACCGATCTGCGCGACGATCCGACATTGGTGATGGGCGTCGACCGGCTGCAACGCGTCGCCGAGATCGAAGGCAAGATCCTGCCGAAGCTGAAGCAGCGCACCGCGCAGGAATGGTTCGCCGAGGGTCTCAAGCGCAAGATCCCGATCGTGCCGGTGCCTGAGATCTCGGATCTCATCGCCGATGAAGAGAAGCGTGCGCGCGGCGCCATCGTCCCGATCACGGTGGGCGACGAGGCCGGCTTCTCCGCCGGCACCATGCAACGATTGACGGGAACGCCGCCGCTCCGCGGTGGCCGGGTGCCTGATATTGGTGAGCAGCAGGCGAGACGCGAGGCCGCGCCGCGTGCGGTAGTGCCGAAGCCTTCTCCGACCAATCGCCTGCCGCTCGAAGGTATCCGCGTCGTCGACTTCTCGATGGGCTGGGCCGGGCCGATCTGCACCCGCACGCTCGCCGATCTCGGCGCTGACGTGATCAAGATCGAGGCGACCCAGTATCCGGACTGGTGGCGCGGCGTCGACCGCCGCCCGGCCTATGTGCTGGAGCAGATGTACGAGAAGTCGGTGCGCTACTGCATCATGAACCGCAACAAGCGCGGCATCACGCTCGATCTGACCCGGCCGAAGGGGCTTGCACTGGCCAAGCGCCTGCTCGCCGATGCCGACCTCGTGGTCGACAATTATTCGGTCGAGGTGCTGCCCAAGCTCGGCCTCGGCTACGAGGTGCTGAGCAAGATCAATCCGAAGCTGGTGATGATGTCGATGTCGGCATTCGGCGCCGGCAGCGTGCACCGCGATTGCCGCGCCTACGGCTCGACCCTGGAGCAGGGCTCCGGCCTGCCCAGTGTGGTCGGCGATGCCGGTGGCCCGCCGGTCATGAGCCACACCGCGTTCGGCGATGCCGTCGGCGGCCTCAACGGCGCGGCCGCAGTGTTGACCGCGCTGATCCACGCAAAACTGACGGGGCAGGGCCAGTTCATCGATCTCGCGCAGATCGAATGCATGATGCCGTTCGCCGCGCCCTGGATCGTGGCGCATTCGATCGACGGTAAGCAGCCTGCGAAATACGGCAACCGCCATCCGGACTTCGTGCCGCATGGCTGCTTTCGCTGCGATGGCGAGGACAACTGGATCGTGGTCGCGGTGTCCGACGACGCGATGTGGCCGAAACTTGCGCGGCTGCTCGGTCGCGAGGACTGGGCAACGGACGCAAAGCTCAAGACCGCCGCGGGCCGCCGCGCCGTCGAGGCCGAGATCGAGGCTGCAATCGAGGCCTGGACCTCTGCACACGATGCCGATGCGGCGATGGCTGCGCTGCAGGCAGTCGGTGTCGCCTCCGGCGTCGCGCGCCTGCCGATCGATCTCCTGCAAGACCCGCAGCTCGACGCCCGCGGCTTCATCCAGCAGGTCGATCGCGCCTTCATCGGCAAGCACCCGCAGCCGTCGATGCCGTTCCGCGAGGGCGATGCGCCGTTTGCGATCCGCTCGGTGCCGCCGACGCTCGGCGAGCACAATCGCGAGATCTTGTCCGGCATGCTTGGCCTCTCCGACGCCGAGCTGGAAGAGCTCACCCGCGAGGGCATCATCGGCACCGAGATGCTGATGGAGGAGCAGCTGGTGAAAGAGAAGAAGCGGGCGGTGGGGTGATGGGAGCAGGGCCGCCGGCACAGCGCAGGACGGAGGTTGCGCACGACGGCGCGCGGCCGCTGCTGTCGGTGCGCGGGCTCGGTATCCGCTTCAAGACCGCGCAAGGCATCTGGCAGGCGACGCGGCGGATCGACTTCGACATCGCGCCCGGCGAGCGCGTCGGCATCGTCGGCGAGAGCGGCTGCGGCAAAACCATCACGGGTCTGTCGATCCTGCGGCTGTTGCCGGGCAATTTTGCCGGCCTCGACGGCAAGATCCTGTTCGACGGCACCGATCTCGCCTCCTGCAGCGCGCGGCAGATTCGCGCGATCCGAGGCAAGCGGATCGCGATGATCTTCCAGGAGCCGATGAGCGCGCTCGATCCGGTCTTCACCGTCGGCCACCAGATTGCCGAGACGCTGCGCGTCCATACCGATGTCAGCTATGAGGAAGCCCGCGCGAAAACGCTGGAGATGCTGCGCCGCGTCGGCATCGCCTCGCCGGAGCGGCGGATCGACGATTATCCGCACCAGCTCTCCGGCGGCATGCGCCAGCGCGTGATGATCGCGGCGAGCCTGATCTGCGGGCCGCAGCTGCTGATTGCCGACGAGCCGACCACGGCACTCGACGTCACCGTGCAGGCGCAGATCCTCGAGCTGCTGCGCGACATCAGCGAGACCTCGAAGACCGCGCTGATGCTGATCACCCATGATCTCGGCGTCGTCGCCGAGACCTGCACGCGGATGATCACGATGTATGCCGGTGAGGTGATCGAGGACGCCACCGTCGACGAAGCGTTGGTGCGGCCGCTGCATCCCTATACGTCCGGCCTCTTGCGCTCGCTGCCGCATTTGAGCCCGCGGCACGGCCGACTGCCGTCGATCCCGGGGCGGGTGCCGTCGATCGCGGAGATGCCGGCCGGCTGCCGCTTCCGCGCCCGTTGCGCGCATGCGGCCAAAGGCTGCGAGGCCGAGCAGAAGCTGCAGGATGCCGGCTGTGGCCGCAAGGTGCGCTGCTGGCGCTTTGCCGAGCTCAATCTGCCGGGCGCGCTGCATCCGCCCGACGCGCCGGCTGCCGCGAAGGTCGCGACGCAATGACCGGAGCATCCACTGAACAGCGCGGCGAACCCATCATCTCGGTGCGCGATCTCCAGGTCCGCTTCCAGACCTCGGACCGCCGCGCCACTGTGAAGGCGGTCGATGGCGTCAATTTCGACGTCCGCCGCGGCGAGACCTTCGGCATCATCGGCGAGTCCGGCTCGGGCAAGACCACGATCGGCCGCGCGCTGGTGTTTCTGCTGAAGCCCAGCGCCGGTGCCATCCTGCATGACGGCATCGACCCAACGGCGCTGCCGCGCCAAAAATTCCAGAGCCATCGCCGCGACTATCAGATCATCTTCCAGGATCCGAACGCGGCGCTGAACCCGCGCATGACGATCCTGGCCTCGGTGCTGGAGCCGCTCGAGCTTGCCCGTGTCGGCAGCCGCACCGAGCGCGAGCGGCAGGCCCGGGAGGCACTGGAGCGCGTCGGCCTGCCGCGGGAGTTCGGCGAGCGCTATCCACACCAGCTGTCCGGCGGCCAGAAGCAGCGCGTCGTGATCGCCCGCGCGCTGACGCTGAAGCCGAAGCTGATCGTCTGCGACGAGGTGGTGGCCGCGCTCGACATGTCGATCCGCGGCGACGTGCTCAACCTGTTTGCCGATCTGCAGCGCGATCTCGGGCTGACCTATGTCTTCATCACCCATGATCTTGCCGTGGTCTCGCATATCAGCGAGCGCGTCGCGGTGATGTATCTCGGCCAGTTCGTCGAGCTCGGGCCGACCGAGGAGGTTGCCGAGCGGCCGCTGCATCCCTACACGATCGCGCTGCTCTCGGCCGAGCCGCGGCCGCTGCCGTCGGCGATGCGCGAGGCGCAGCGGATCGTGCTGCAGGGTGAGGTGCCGAGCCCGATCGATCCGCCGTCCGGCTGCCGCTTCCGCACCCGCTGCCCGCACGCGCAGCCGCTCTGCACCGACCGCGTGCCCGAGTGGCGCGAGCTGAAACCCGATCACTGGGTGGCCTGCCATTTCGCCGACCGCCCGAATTATTTGCCCAACATACCGGAGACGACGCCATGACGATGACGACACGACGTGAAGCCATGGCGCTGATCTCGGGTGCGCTGGCGAGCACCACGCTCGGCGGCAGTGCGTTTGCACAAGGCGCGCCGAAGAAGGGCGGCACCTTGCGGATCTCAGCGCCGGCCAATCCGTCGAGCCTCGACCCGGCAACCGGCGGCGCCGGTTCCGATCACGCGTTCCTGTTCACGATGTACGACACGCTGGTCGAGTGGGATTTCGAGACGCTGAAGCCGAAGCCGGGGCTCGCCGAAAGCTGGAAGTTCACCGATCCGAATACGCTGGTGCTCAATATCCGTGCCGGCGTCACCTTCCACGACGGCACCCCGCTCGATGCCGAAGCCGTCAAGTTCAACCTCGATCGCAACCGGAGCGATGCGAAGTCGAACATCAAGGCGGATCTGCTCTCGGTCGACGCGGTCGAGGTCTCCGGCCCGCAGCAGGTGACCTTGAAGCTGAAGACGCCGGACACGGCGCTGCCCGGCATTCTCTCCGATCGCGCCGGCATGATGGTGTCGCCGACGGCGCTGAAGGCGGCCGAGGGCGGCGTTGTGACGCGCAAGCCGGTCGGCGCCGGCGCCTATGCTTTCGTCAGCTGGGCCGACGGCGAGAAGATCGTGGTCAAGCGCAACGAGAAGTACTGGAAGCCGGACCGGCCCTGTCCCGACGGCATCGAGTTCTCGATCATTCCCGAGCTCACCACCGGCGCCCGCTCGGTCACCGCCGGGCAGAACGATCTGATCTATCAATTGCCGCCGCGGCAGAAGGCGATCATCGAGCGCGCCTCGAGTGTCAAGGTGGTGAACGGCCCGACGCTCTATGTGTTCCAGATCTTCCTGAATTGGGCCAAGCCGCCGTTCGACAACGTCAAGGTCCGCCAGGCGCTGAACTTTGCGATCGACCGCGAGTCCTTCGCCAAGGCCGCGCTCGCGGGCCTTGCCGAGCCGGCCTACATGAACCTGCCGAAGTCGCACTGGGCCTATGATGCCGAGGTGGCCAAGCTCTATCCCTACGATCCCGACAAGGCCCGCAAGCTGCTCGCCGAGGCGGGCTTCAAGGAGGGCACCCCGATCGAGATCGGCGGTTACACCGACCAGGATTCGGTGCAGCGTGAGGAGATCCTGATCGAGCAATTGCGCAAGGCGGGCATCAACGTGCGTTTTGTCAACGGCACGGTCGCGGAAGCCTCTGCTGCCTTCTTCGGTCCAGAGAAGAAGGGCGCCGGATTGCTCTCGGCCTGGACCGGACGCCCCGACCCGAGCCTGACCTATTCGCTGATGTTCACCAAGGACGCCTATTACAATGGCGGCCGCGCGCCCGTGCCGCCCGAGCTCGAGGCCGCGATCAAGGACTCGCGCGCGTCTGAAGATATCGAGGTCAGGCGCAAGGCGTTCGCCACCGTGCAGCGGCTGGTGATGGAGAACGCCCTCGTCGTGCCGCTGGCGTTCCAGTTCGAGCTGGTCGCCATGAACAAGAAGGTGCAGGGCTATCGGCCCAATCTCCTCGGCAAGCCGAAATACGACGACGTCTGGCTCGAAGGCTGAACCATGGCACGACGGTCACCAGTCAAGGTCATCGGCAGCCGCCTGGTGCAGGCGCTGCCCGTGATCCTGCTCGCGACCTTCATGGTGTTTGCGCTGCTCAAGCTGGTGCCCGGCGACATCGCCGTGACCCTGGCGGGCGACAACGCGACCGACGCGCGGATCACCGAGATCAGAAAGATCTACGGCCTCGACCGGCCGTTCCTGGTGCAATATGGCGCCTGGCTCGGCCATGTCGCGCAGGGCGATCTCTCGCAATCGCTTTTGACCGGCGAGAAGGTCGCGGTCTCGATCGGCCGCGCCTTCCCGAATACGCTTTTGATCGTCGTGATCGCGCTGGTGCTGGCGCTGGTCACCGGCATTCCGATGGGCGTGATGGCCGCGATCAAGCCGAACGGCTGGGTCGACAAGCTGATCAGCATGATCGCCTCGCTCGGCGTCGCGGTGCCCGGCTTCTGGCTCGCGATGATTTTGGTGGCAGAGTTCTCGCTGAAGCTGAACTGGCTGCCGGCGACCGGCGCAAAATCCTTCAGCGTCTCGCCGATCGATGCGATCCGGCACGCGCTGCTGCCGGCCATCGCGATCGCGGCCTATGGCATGGCCGAGGTCGCGCGCCAGCTGCGCGGCGCGTTGCTGGAGGTGCTGTCGTCGCAATATGTCCGCACGCTGCATGCCAAGGGGCTGTCGATGTCCCGCATCCTCTGGCAGCACGGCCTGAAGAATGTCGGCGTCAATCTGCTCACCATCATCAGCCTGCTGGTCAACCGCATGCTGGCGGCGACTGTCGTGATCGAGGCGGTGTTCGCCATTCCCGGCCTCGGCAGCCTGATCGTGCGTGGTGCGATCCAGCGCGATTTCCCGATCGTGCAGGGTGTGGTCTTCACCATGGTGGTCGTCGTCATCGCAGTGAATTTGATCACCGATCTGCTGTGTGCCGCGGTCGATCCGAGGATCGAGCAATGACCGACACGGCGCTCGCTCCGCTCAAGATGCCCGCAAAGCCGACCCGGCTTCGCCGTTTCCTGCGCTGGCTGGCCGGCGATCTGCGCGCTGCGCTGTCGATCCTGGTGCTGGCGGTGCTGGTTGTCGTGGCAATCGGCGCGCCCTGGATCGCGCCCTACGCGCCGACCGCGCAGGACGTCAACAACATGCTCGCGCCGCCGGGTCCGCTGCATCTGCTCGGCACCGACGACCTCGGCCGCGACATCTTCTCCCGCCTGATCTACGGTGCACCGGCCACCGTCTATGCCAGCCTGCTCGCGGTCGGCGTCGCGGTTCTGATCGGGCTGCCGGTCGGCCTCGTCGCCGGCTATTTCGGCGGCTGGATCGACGACATCATCAGCCGCATCATCGACACCTTCCTGTCGTTCCCCGCCATCGTGCTGGCGATCGCGGTCACCGGCGCGCTGGGCATCGGGCTCACCAACGGCATGATCGCGATCGGCATCACGATGTTTCCGGCGCTGGCGCGCATCGTCCGCGCCCGCACGCTGATCGTGCGGCAGGAGCTCTATGTCGATGCGTCGAGGGGCTTTGGCGCGCCGACCTGGCATGTGCTGTGGCGCCACGTGCTGCCGAACACGCTGCAGCCGGTCATCGTGCAGGTGACGCTGCTGCTCGCCGCGGCGCTCCTGGCCGAGGCCAGCCTGTCGTTCCTCGGCCTCGGCATCCAGCCGCCGGACCCGAGCTGGGGCGCCATGCTGGCGCGCGCCTATCAGTATATGGAGATCGCCCCGGAGCAGATGTATGCGCCGGGCCTTGCCATTCTCGTCGTCTCCCTGGCGTTCAATGCGCTGGGAGAATCCTTGCGTGTTGTGCTCGATCCGACCATGAAGGATCGCTAGGCGTGCAGATGTTTACGGGTTGCTGCGCTCCCTTCACCTCGCCCCGCTTGCGGGGAGAGGTCGAAATTTGCGCGCAGCGCGAATTTCGGGTGAGGGGGACTCTCCGCCAGCTCGCTTGCGGAGACTCCCCCTCACCCGAAGCCTACGCTTCGCTTCGGCTTCGACCTCTCCCCGCAAGCGGGGCGAGGTAAGCAAACTCACGGAACCGCCCATGTCGTTCAAGAAATTGCTGATTGCCAACCGCGGTGAGATCGCGATCCGCATTGCCCGCGCCGCCGCCGAGAGCGGCATCGCGACGGTCGCGATCTATCCCGCCGACGATGCCGCCTCGCTGCATGTACGATCCGCCGACGCGAGCCATGAGATCCCCGGCCGCGGAGCGCGGGCGTATCTGGACATCGAGGCCGTGATCGCGGCGGCCAAGGCCACGGGCTGTGACGCGTTGCATCCGGGCTATGGCTTCCTCAGCGAGAACACGCAGCTGGCGCGGCGCTGCGCCGAGGAGAAGATCACCTTCGTCGGCCCGTCGCCGGAGGCACTCGACCTGTTCGGCGACAAGGCCAAGGCAAAGGCGCTGGCGAAAAAGTGCGGCGTGCCAATCATTGCCGGTACCTCGGGCGCAACGCCGTTGGACGAGGCAAAAGCCTTCTTCACCTCGCTCGGCGCCAATGCCGCCGTGATGATCAAGGCGATCGCTGGCGGCGGCGGGCGCGGCATGCGGGTGGTCGAGGACCTAGCGAAGCTGGATGAGGCCTATGCGCGCTGCCAGTCGGAGGCCAAGGCGGCGTTCGGCAATGACGCTGTTTATGTCGAGCGGTTGATCCGCAAGGCGCGCCACATCGAGGTGCAGATCATCGGCGATCGCCATGGCGCGATCAGCCATCTCTGGGAGCGCGAATGCACCATCCAGCGCCGCAATCAGAAACTGATCGAGGTGGCGCCGAGCCCGTCGCTGAGCGACGGCTTGCGTGCGCGCATCATCGAGGCGGCAAAGCAGCTCGCCTCCGCCGCGCGCTACGACAATCTCGGCACTTTCGAATTCCTGGTGGATGACGAGGCAGAGGAAAGCAAGGGCGAGGGCGCCTTCGCCTTCATCGAGGCCAATCCGCGGCTGCAGGTCGAGCACACCGTCACCGAGGCGGTGCTTGGCATCGACCTCGTGCGGTCGCAGCTTGCGGTCGCCGCCGGTGCCACGCTGGCTTCGCTCGGGCTGGCGCAATCGGCGGTGCCGCTGCCGCGCGGCTATGCGATGCAGCTCCGCGTCAACATGGAGGTGATGGACGAGAAGGGTGTGACGAAGCCGACCGGGGGCACGCTCAGCGTGTTCGACCTGCCGTCGGGCCCCGGCGTTCGCGTCGATACGTTCGGCTATTCCGGCTACCGGACCAGCGCCGCGTTCGACTCGCTGCTCGCAAAGGTCATCGTGCACTCGCCGAGCCCGAAATGGACCGACGTGGTGCACAAGGCGTCGCGTACCTTGCGCGAATTCCGCATCGGCGGGGTCGCCACCAACATCCCGTTCCTCGGCGCGATCCTGGCGCATCAGAGCTTTGGGCGGAACAAGATCAGCACCAACTTCATCGATACCCACGTGGCAGCGCTGGTCGGCGCCGCGAAGGAGCATGCAGCGCCGCTGCTCGAGGTGAGCGAGGCGGCCGCCACCAAAGCTGTCGCCATCGAGGCGGCGCCCGAGGGATCGCTGCCGGTGCCGGCACCATTGCAGGGTACGATCGTCGCGATCGAGGTCGCGGAAGGCGATCTGGTCCGTCCCGGTCAGCAGATCGCGGTGCTGGAATCAATGAAGATGGAGCATCTCGTCACCGCGCCGTATGGCGGCCGGGTGACGAAGATCGCGGGTGGTCCCGGCGTCACGCTGATGCATGGCGAGCCGATCCTGTTCCTCGAGCCCGCCGAGGTCGACGGCCATCATGCGGCGGAAGAGGCTGCGATCGATCTCGATCACATCCGTCCCGATTTGGGCGAACTGATCGCGCGCAAGGCGATCACGCTGGACGAGAACCGCCCGGCCTCGGTGGAGCGCCGCCGCAAGACCAACCAGCGCACCGCGCGCGAGAACATCGCCCAACTGGTCGATGAGGGCTCGTTCGTCGAATACGGCTCGCTCGCGATCGCGGCACAGCGCCGCCGCCGCAAGGTCGAAGACCTCATCAAGAACACGCCGGCCGACGGCCTGATCGCGGGCGTCGCCACCGTCAACGCGAAAGACTTCGGTCCCGAAGGCGCGCGCTGCATGGTGATCTCCTACGACTACACCGTGCTCGCCGGCACGCAAGGGCACATGAACCACAAGAAGATCGACCGCATGCTCGGCCTCGCCGAGCAGTGGCGCATGCCGCTGGTGTTCTATGCCGAGGGCGGCGGCGGCCGTCCCGGCGATACCGACCGGCTCGGCATGACCGGCCTCGACGGCCCGTCCTTCGTGCAGTTCGCAAAACTCTCCGGCCTCGTGCCTGTGGTCGGCGTGGTCTCGGGCTATTGCTTCGCCGGCAACGCCGCGATGCTCGGCGTCTGCGACGTCATCATCGCGACGAAAAACGCCTCGATCGGCATGGGCGGTCCGGCGATGATCGAGGGTGGCGGGCTCGGCGTCTATCATCCCGCCGAGGTCGGCCCTGTTACGTTCCAGGCGCCGAACGGCGTGATCGACATCCTGGTCGAGGACGAGGAAGAGGCGACCGCGGTCGCGCAGAAGTATCTGTCCTATTTCCAGGGCGCGGTGGCGGACTGGAAGGCGCCGGACCAGCGGCTGCTGCGCCGTGCGATCCCGGAAAATCGTCTGCGGGTGTATGACATCCGCAGCGTGATCGACCTGATGGCCGACGAGGGCTCGGTGCTGGAGATCCGGCGCGATTTCGGCGTCGGCATGATCACGGCCTTCATCCGCATCGAGGGCAAGCCGTTCGGCCTGATCGCCAACAATCCGAAGCATCTCGGCGGCGCGATCGATGCCGCAGCCGGCGACAAGGCCGCGCGCTTCATGCAGCTGTGCGATGCCTTCGACATCCCGATCGTCTCGCTGTGCGACACGCCGGGCTTCATGGTCGGGCCCGAGGCCGAGAAGACCGCGATCGTGCGCCATGTCGCGCGGATGTTCGTCACCGGCGCCAGCATCACGGTGCCGCTGTTCGGCGTCGTGCTGCGCAAGGGCTATGGCTTAGGAGCTCAATCGATGATCGGCGGCGGCTTCCACGCCTCGTTCTTCACGGTGGCATGGCCGACCGGCGAGTTCGGCGGCATGGGCCTGGAGGGCTATGTCCGCCTCGGCTTCCGCAAGGAGATGGAGGCGATCGAAGACCCGGTCGAGCGCGAGAAGTATTTCCAGACCAAGGTCGCCGAGCTCTACGCCAACGGCAAGGCAGTCTCGATCGCCTCGGTGCTCGAGATCGACGAGGTGATCGACCCCGCCGACACCAGGCACTGGATCATGGCCGGCCTCCGCTCGGTGCCGAAGCCCGAGCCGCGCACGCACCGCAAGCGCCCGTGCATTGATGCGTGGTGAGGCTGCGTAGGGTGGGTTAGCGAAGCGTGCATCAAACTCTGTGTCGTCCCGGCGAAAGCCGGGACCCATAACCACCGATGCTCATTGTTGTACCGTGCTGGGGCCACAGCCTCCTTCAACAACCCAACCCTGTGGTTATGGGTCCCGGCTTTCGCCGGGACGACGGCGGTGGGTGTGGCTCGCGTTTCGCCTCAATACGCGTCACCCCAGCCGCAACTCCGCATACCCTTGCGCCGCCACCTCATCGCACCGCGCGCGATACGCCGGCGCGCTGCCGCTGTAGCGGGCGACGATGCGGGTCTGCTTGCCCTCGACGTTGCGGTTGATGCCGGTCATCCAGGAATCGACCTCGTTGGACAAAAGCCCGACACCGAGCGCCTTGACGTGATCGGTCCAGCCGGCGGTGCCCTCGGGCGTGGCGTCGAGAAAGGTCAGGCCTTTCTCTTGTGCGAAGCGGAGCAGGCCGGTGACCCAGTCGACGCTGTATTCGATGCTGCGCGGGATGTTGCCGAGCGCGGTGTGCGGGCCCATCAGCATCATCATGTTGGGGAAGCCGTCGACCATCAATCCGAGATAGGTTTCCGGGCCGTGCGTCCATTTCTCCTTCAGCCGCGCGCCATGCGCGCCACGGAAATCGATCTTGTCAAAACTGCCGGTGATGGCGTCGAAGCCGGTGGCGTAGATGATGATGTCGAAGGCGTAGTCCTTGTCGCTGGTGCGGATACCCTCACGCGTGATCTTTTCGATCGGCGTCGCCTTCAAGTCGACGAGCTCCACATTGTCGCGGTTGTAGACCTCGTAATAGAAGGTCTCGAGCGGCAGCCGCCGCGTGCCGAAGCCGTGGTTCGTCGGGATCAGCTTCTCGGCCACCGCCTGGTTCTTCACGCGCTCACGGATCTTGCGCGCGACGAAGTCGCTGATCGTCGCATTCGCCTTGCGGTCGATCAGGATGTCCCTGAAGTTGCCCTGCCAGATGCCGAAGCCGCGTTCGCCATAGAGTTTTTCGTAAAACGCCTCGCGCTCGGCGTCGCTCACCTCGAACGCGCCGCGCGGATCTGGCGTATGCACGAAGCAGGCGAAGGTCTCCTTGCAGCGCGCAAAGATCTCGGGATAGCCGGCCTTGATCTTGTCCTGGGTCTCCGCGTCGATCTTGCCGTTGTGCAGCGGTGCCGCC
The DNA here is from genome assembly GCF_049075665.1 of Bradyrhizobium sp. B120. Taxonomy (NCBI): domain Bacteria; kingdom Pseudomonadati; phylum Pseudomonadota; class Alphaproteobacteria; order Hyphomicrobiales; family Nitrobacteraceae; genus Bradyrhizobium; species Bradyrhizobium sp. B120. Next base: position 2,609,162 of record NZ_CP185242.1, read on the forward strand.
CAGTTGGCGGTGCGCTGGAACACGGTGAGGTGGCCGACTTCGCCGGCGATGGTCTGGATGGTCTGGATGCCGGTCGCGCCGGTGCCGATCACGGCGACGCGCTTGCCGGCGAAATCCACTTTCTGTTTCGGCCAGCGCGCGGTGTGAAAGGATTGCCCCTTGAAGTCGTCGCGGCCTTCGACGCGCGGCAGGGTCGGCGTCGACAAGGGACCGATCGCGGTGATCAGGAAGCGGCAGCTGTGGCGCGCGCCGCTTTGCAGCGTGACCTGCCAGCTTCGCGCGTCGTCCTGGTAGATCGCAGATGTGACGTGGCTTTCGAACTGGATGTCGCGACGCAGATCGAACTTGTCGGCGACGTAGTTACAGTAGCGCAAGGTCTCGGGCTGGCCGGCGAAATGCTCCGACCATTCCCATTCCTGCAGCAGCTCCTTCGAGAACGAGTAGCCGTAGGAATAGCTTTCGGAATCGAAGCGCGCGCCGGGATACCGGTTCCAGTACCAGGTGCCGCCGACGCCGGTGCCGGCCTCGAACACGCGCGCCGAGAGGCCGAGCTCGCGCAGCCGGTAGAGCTGGTACATGCCGGACAGGCCGGCACCGATGATGATGACGTCGTAGTCCAGCGCAGCCGACTGCGGGCTGTTGTCCTGGCGCAATGCGGCCACCTGTCGTCGCTCCCTGATGGGTTGATTGCCCGCAAGGCTAACCGGTCTCGTGGCTGCCGACAAACATCGAGCAGCGGGGCAGCCATCGGGATTTGCCGGGTGCGCCGGCCTCTCCGCATTCCGTGCGGCGGACGGTTCGTTCCGCGGCTTTACTCCGCCGCGGGATTTCCTCTATCGTCGGCCCGACAAGACGATCGCCCGCCAAGCGGCGACGGAACCAATGGGAGTGAAGCGATGGGAGAGGCGCTGCGCAGGCCGACGTCAACAGACGTCAGCAACCCCCGGCTTTATCAGGACGACACCTGGCGGCCGCTGTTCGCACAGCTCCGCCGCGACGATCCCGTGCATTATTGCGAGGCCTCGGCCTACGGTCCGTACTGGTCGGTGACACGCTACGACGACATCTTTGCGGTCGAGCTGGACCACCAGAACTATTCCTCGGCCTCCGAGCTCGGCGGTATCCAGGTCGCTGACCAACCGAAGGGGCAGGAGCGGCCGAGCTTCATCCGCATGGACCCGCCCGGCCACACCGCGCAGCGCCGCACGGTCGCGCCGATCGTGGCGCCGTCGAACCTCGCCAATTTCGATGCGCTCATCCGTAAACGCACCTCGGCCGTGCTCGACGCGCTGCCGCGCAACGAGACCTTCGACTGGGCGGAGCGGGTCTCGGTCGACCTCACCAACATGATGTTGGCGACGCTGTTCGATTTTCCCGCGGAAGACCGCGCCAAGCTGACCTGGTGGTCGGATGTCGCAATCGCCAACATCGAGTCCCCCGACGCGGTGGTGCATTCGGAGGCTGAACGCACCGCCGAGCTGATCAAGATGGGAGAATATTTCCGCAAGCTTTGGGACGCGCGGGTCGACGCGCCGCCGACCTTCGATTTGATCTCGATGCTGGCGCATTCGGAGGCGACGCGGAATCTGGAGCCGCGCGAGTTCATCGGCACGATTGGGCTTTTGATCGTCGGCGGCAACGACACCACGCGCAACTCGATGTCGGCAGGCCTGATGGCGCTGTGCGAGAACCCCGGGCAGTTCGAGCTGGTCCGCGGGAGGCCGGAGCTGATCCCGAACCTGGTGTCCGAAACCATCCGCTACCACACGCCGGTGCTGCACATGCGCCGCACCGCGCGCAACGATGTCGAGCTTGCGGGCCGCCGGATCAAAAAGGGCGACAAGGTCGTGATGTGGTACATCTCCGGCAACCGCGACGAGGACAAGATCGAGCGCGCCGATGAATTCATCATCGACCGCGCCAAGCCGCGCCAGCATCTCGCCTTCGGCGCCGGCATCCACCGCTGCGTCGGCGACCGCCTCGCCGAGCAGCAATTGCGCATCCTCTGGGAGGAGGTGTTGGCGCGCGATCTGCGTTTTGAGCTGATGGGCCCGCCGCAAAGGCTCTATTCCAATTTCATCCGCGGTATACGAAGCTTGCCGGTGAGAATCGTGAATTGAGCCAGCCCACGCCGTCATTGCGAGGAGCGAAGCGACGAAGCAATCCACCTCGCAACGCGGGAAGGATGGATTGCTTCGCTTCGCTCGCAATGACGGGAGAATCGCCAGGAAACAAGAATGAAGAACGATCCCGTTGACGTCCTGATCATCGGCGCCGGCGCCTCCGGCGCTGCGATAGCCTGGAGCCTCGCCGACACCAAGATGCATATCCTCTGCCTCGACCAGGGCGGCTGGATGAACCCTGCCGAATATCCGAGCACCGGCCGCGACTGGGAGGCGAAATTCTACGGCGAGTGGGCGACCAGCCCGAATGTCCGCAAGCGGCCCGAGGACTACCCGATCAATGACGACAATTCGCCGATCAAGGTCGTCAATTTCAACGCCGTCGGCGGCTCGACCGTGATGTACACCGCGCACTGGCCGCGGCTGCATCCGTCCGACTTCAAGGTCAAGACGCTCGACGGCGTCGCCGACGACTGGCCGATCGATTACGACGCGCTGACGCCGTTCTTCGAGGAGAACGATCGCATGATGGGCGTCTCGGGCCTGTCGGGCGATCCGCTGTCGCCGCTCAGCCATCCGCCGATGCCGCAGCAGCCGCTCGGGCTGTCAGGCCCGCTGATCGGCAAGGCCATGAACGAGCTCGGCTGGCACTGGTGGCCGTCGGACACCACGGTCGCGACGATGGATTACGAGGGCAGGGCGCGCTGCATCAATCTCGGCCATTGCACGCCGGCCTGCGCGCAGGGCGCCAAGGCCTCGACCGATATCACCTACTGGCCGCACGCGATCCGCGCCGGGGTCGAGCTCAAGACGCATTGCCGGGTGCGCGAGATCCTGACCAACGAGCACGGCATGGCCTCCGGCGTCGTCTATTACGACAAGGATGGCGCCGAGCAATTCCAGCCGGCCGAGGTCGTCATCATCGCCTGCAACGGCGTCGGCACGCCGCGGCTTCTGCTCAATTCGGTGTCGGGGAAATTCCCGAACGGCCTCGCCAATTCATCCGGCCTGGTCGGCAAGAACCTGATGTTTCACCCCTACGCGCAGGTCTACGGCTACGTGAAGGAGCCGACCGACAGCAACCGCGCGCCGCCGACCTGCCTGTGGAGCAAGGAGTTCTACGACACCGACCTGTCGCGCGGCTTCGTCCGCGGCTACGGCATCCAGTTCGGCCGCGGCGCCGGCCCGGTGTTCGAGGCGGTCGCGAGCGAGCAGAAGGGCATCCTGCCCTGGGGTGGGGATCATCACCGCGTGTTCCGCAAGCTCAACGGTCATCGTCTCGCGGTGTCGGCGATCTGCGAGGATCTGCCGGAGGAGCATAACCGCGTCACGCTCGATCCGGTCCTGAAGGACAGCCACGGCATCCCGGCGCCGAAGATCGACTACACGATCAGCCCGAACAGCCGGAAGATGATGGATCACGGCCTGGCGCGGGGGAGGGAGATTCTCGAGGCCGCCGGCGCCACCGACATCTGCATCAACGATCCGATCCCCTGGGGCGGTTGGCATCTGCTCGGCACCGCGCGGATGGGGACCGATCCCGCGCGCTCGGTGGTCAACGAATGGGGCCGCTCGCACGACGTGAAGAACCTGTTCATCGTCGACGGCAGCATCTTCGTCACCTCGGGTGGCGTGAACCCGACCTCCACCATCCAGGCCCTTGCGCTCTACATCGCCGACCAGATGAAGCAGCGCCTCGCCAATTTGTTCGACTGAGACCGACATGTCCGATGCAAAACAACTGACCGCAGCCCAGCGCGCCGATCTGCGCACTGTCGCCGCGATGATCGTGCCCGAAAGCGCCGAGTACAAGGTGCCGGGGGCGGATGATGCCGCGATCCAGGCCGACATGCTCGCAACGCTGGGCCGCGATACGGCGCTGGTTGCGCAGGCGCTGGATCATCTGGCGCAGCTTGCCGGCAAGCCGCTCGCCGAGCTCGACGATGCCAGGCGCGATGCGGTAGCGCAGGAGTTTCGTAGCCGTGGCGGCGCTGCCGCGGCGACGCTCGTTCGCGTCGTGCTGCAATGCTACTACCGCGACGACCGCGTGCTGCGCTCGCTCGGGCTCGAGCCGCGCGCGCCGTTCCCGAAGGGCCACGTGCTTCCGGACGGCGACTGGTCGCTGCTCGATCCGGTCAAGGCGCGCGGCGGCACGTTGCGGCGGGCACCCTAGTCGATCGGGCAGGTGCGGGCGTAACCACTTGCGGCGGCGGGAGCCGGTCACCATTTGAGGAGACCAAAGGACTCTCGCCATGCTGGATTTTACCTCAGTTGCCGCCGCTGACACGCCGTCATCGCGGGCGGCTGATGCTGCTCAAACAGATGACCGGGCGTTGCTGGACGCCTATTCCAATGCCGTGATCGACGTCACCGACCGCGTCGGTCCCGCCGTGGTCCGGGTCGAAACCGGACCCAAGGTGCGCAATGCGCGCGAGCGCGGCGGGCTCGGCTCGGGCATCGTGATCTCGCCCGACGGGTTCGTGCTGACCAACAGCCATGTGGTCGGATCGTCGAGGGAGATCCGCCTGCGCGACACCGAGGGATTTGACACCGATGCCCATGTGCTCGGCGTCGATCCCGACACCGATCTGGCGCTGCTGCGGGCCGACGGCGCGCGCGATCTGGCCTATGCTTCGCTCGGCAACTCCAAGACCTTGCGGCGCGGCCAGCTCGTGGTCGCGATCGGCAATCCGCTCGGCTTTGAATCGACGGTGACCGCCGGCGTGGTATCGGCGCTCGGCCGCTCGATCCGCTCGGTCAGCGGGCGCACCATCGAGGACGTGATCCAGACCGATGCCGCGCTCAATCCCGGCAATTCCGGTGGGCCGCTGGTGTCGTCGAAAGGCGAGGTGATCGGCATCAACACCGCGATCATCAACGGCGCGCAGGGCATCTGCTTTGCGGTCGCCAGCAACACCGCGCAGTTCGTGCTGTCGGAGATCATCCGCCACGGCTATGTCCGCCGCGCCTATATCGGCGTCGCCGGGCAAACCGCGCCGGTGCCGCGGCGGCATGCGGTGCTCGCCGGCGTCGAGAACAAGATGGGTGCGCTCCTGATGCAGATCGAGCCGGACAGTCCGGCCGCGCGCGCCAGCCTGTTGCCCGGCGACGTCGTGATCAGGCTCGACGGCATCGAGATCCACGGTGTCGACGACCTGATCCGCGCGCTCGATCACAGCCGGATCGACCGGACCCTGTCGATGGACGTGCTCCGCCTCGGTCGCCTGCGCGCGATCGAGATCCACCCGATCGAGCGGAAGCCTGCGAAGCAGTGATCCTGGGCCCATCCGCGCGCGAGATGCACCCTCTCCCCTCATGTCCGCCGTAGCCTTGGCGAAGGCGGATGTGGGAGAGGGTCGCTTCGCGCGGCGAAGCGGGGTGAGGGGTCTGCCTCCGCGATCTCATCTGTGGAGAGAACCCCTCATCCGGCGCTTCGCGCCACAAGGGGAGAAGGGCTGCGGCAATGCTACTCCGTCCGACGCGTGCCGCAGGCAGCCGCGTGGAAATTCTTTCCGACCGCCTGGGTGGTGGTGCTCTTGCAAAAATGTCGGGTCTTGGAGGCGAAGCGGAAATCTTGCGCTCATCGTGAGCTTCGCCGGTTGTGACCCTTAGCTGACGTTCGGGAGGCTGGGTATACAGCGATGGATGCCATCCTAAAACTCAAAGGCGTCATCGCCGGACTGCGGCTTCAGTTCGTTATCGCAGCTTGCCAAGCCAGAGCGCAGAGAGCGACGGGCGGTTGCGCACGCCGAACTTGGCGTAGATCGATTTGACGTGGAAATGCGTGGTGTTCGGACTTTGGTCGAGCTTCTGCGCGATCCGGCTTTCGGTGTCCCCGTCGAGCAGGGCGAGCAACACGCGGCGTTCAGCGGGTGTGAGGGGCGCGTTGGCGATGAGCAGCCCGTGGCTGAGCAATTGTTCTCGGTGAAACCATCTCAAGGCGCGCATGACGAAGCCCAGACGCTGGCCGTCCTGCGCCGTAAAGCGGGGCGCCTGCGCATCGCGAAACACGAACAGACGAATCCTCACGTCGTCATTGAGCGCAATGCGCACGGAGATGCTGTCGGCGAAGCCGACGTCCAGATAGTGCCGCCGATAGTGCTTGCCCTCGAACCATTCCGGCGGCAGCGCTTCGAACAGCAGGCGGACGCGGAACGGCTCATCGCCCGACATAGAAAGGATCTGAGACAGGTCGACGTCGTCGGACCAGAGCGTATCGTACTGCTTCTGCACCGACGCCGCCACCGCCGGTATCGGGTCCAGCACCCTGACGAGGCGCGGACGCCAGCCGAGCAAGGGATCCGCCCGCTTCGGCGAAGGCAATCGCACGACGGCACCCCATAGCACATTGCGTGCCGACAACATAGTACGCAGCGCGGACAGCAGGTGTATCAGCGCGGCGTCACCGTCGACGACAGAGAACTCGGCCAGCTGATCCCAGAGTGCATAGACTTCTTGATTTTGCGGATCGGTGGGGTCGGTCGAGAGATGCATGTCATTCCCAACCTGTGCAGGAAGCCGAGCCGGCGCGGGCAAACATAAAGCACAGCGAACCACCTTTCTAGGTAGTTCTCAGAAGCCTCGCGTGGCGCCATATTCGGCACGGGTGCTGGGAAGACAGATCCTCTCCCGTAACGTCGTCGGGAGAACAACGATGCGCACAACAACGGGCGCGCGCCGGCTTGAGAAGCCCGGGGGCGACCAGACGGAGAGGCGACGGCGTCCCGTCTCTTTCATCGTCCTAGCATGCACATTTCTGATTGCCTTCGCAGCTTTCGCGCAGCAGCGACCGGCCAAGGTATCGATCCGCCCGACCGGTCCGATGCCGGGCGTCAGCGCTCCCTGACTGATCCCTTTGCATTCCGGCTTCACAACGGCCATCAGCCAAGAGATCGCATTGACCAAACAGGACGATCAAGTTCTCGACTGGGGTGAAGCTGCCCACGACAAGGTCAAGAGGTCATCACGCGATCTCTTTCGTCTTTTGCCGCTCGATGGAGGAAGTCAGCGATGACGCACACGGCATTTTCTGAGGCGGCGAATGCGCCCCAGGCGAAGTCCCAAATGGGCATCTCCGACACTATTCTCCCCACAAGGGATTTTCATCTGCGCGGCTTGGCGCCCCTCGCGCTGTTCGTCACCTGGTACCAACGCGCCCGCTTCAGGGCGGAGCTTCTTGCCGACCTCAGGCACAAAGCCGAATACCTCAAAGACATCGGAATTTGCCGGCACGAGGCGACGTCCGAAGCCGCCCGATTCTTCTGGGAGCCGGTCTTGCTCAGGCGCAGCCTTTCGAACCCGCCGCTCCCGTAACCGAACCGGGCGAACGCCGCCGCAGCGGCCCAACAAGGACGAAAGCTTTGGGCCACCATAGAGCGGACGCCGCCCGGTTGGACCCCCAATGGCGGCATTTGACCCACAGCGGTCCGTAGCCACTACGCAGCATCACGATGCGCGATCTTGTCCCGGCGTTATGCTCCACCGCCGCGTCCGTCAGGGAACGGTCACTATTTCTCCCGGAACGCGACCTGTTTGGTGTGATCGCTGTTCACCACCAGTACGGCCACCGCCACCCCTCATAGAGGTCCCAAGACGACACCAGGGGCGGCCCGTATGGATCGACCCGGTCGTCTTCAGGGCGATAGCGATATCGTGGAACAAGATAATAATCCCACGGAGTCGGCGTTATCACGGGTGTCGAGATCACGACCCTCGTTCGTTCATGAACGACTTGTGCCTTCCGCGTCCGGGCCTCAGCACCTGACGTCCCGAGGTTACACAGCACCAGGGCCGTTCCGAGAGAGCACGCGACGGTCATTGTCTTCATCTTCATGCATCGGCCTCCTGAGCTGAGAGTGCAAAAGGACTCAACGCAAGGCAAGCTAATTCGCTCTTGGCGACGGACAGCCTACGCTGTCGGACTGGGCGTTCGCGGTATTTTCGGAATAACAGAAGATATCGCTGAGTTGCCCGACGTGTCAAGTTGCTTGTCCGATTGCCGCCGCCGCCCTGCTACTTTGCATGGGGTTGTTTTCGATTTTTTGACGGCGCTCATCCGGCACGGACTTGCGTCAGCGCGAGCTTCTCCCACAGGGGAAAGGAAGAGGAACCCGCGGCTCCGCTACTGCAGCGCCGCCAGTAGCTCGTCGGGCTGCTCGACCATCATCATGTGGCCGGCGCCTGGCAGCACGACAGTGCGGGCATTCGGCGTCGCTGCGGCGAGCGCCTTGCCGGCCTTGGCGGGGGTCATCATGTCGCGCTCGCCGAGGACGAAGGTCGCGGGCACCTTGACCGCAGCCGCGGCGGTGAGCGCGTTCCGGTAGGCGTTGCAGGCGTTGAGGTCGTTGTACAGCACGCCCGGCTTGGCCTCCTGCAGCACCCGCTGCGCGCCCTGGTGCATCCACAGGCCGGGCGCGAGGCTGCCGCCGAGCTCGGCCTTGAAGCCGAGGCCCCAGATCGAGACCATGTCGATCGCGGCGACATCATTGGCCTCGGCGGCTTTCAGGAGATCGGGGCCGACCGTCATGGTCGCGGCGGTGCCGATCAGCGCGAGGCCGGAGACCTTGTCGGGATGCCGCGCCGAAGTCTCGATTGCGATCAGCGAGCCCATCGAATGGCCGATCAGCCGCGCCTTCGTTGCGCCGGCGGCGGTGATCAGCGCGGCGATCCAGTCGGCCATCTCGGCAATGGTCGCGATCGGTTTGCCGGCGGAGCGGCCGTGGCCGGGCAGATCCGGCGACAGCACGGAATAGCCGTGATGGGCGAACCAGCGGCTGTGCAGCGCCCAGGTCGAAGAGTCGAAGCCGGCGCCGTGGATCATCACGACGGCCGGCAGCGACGTATCGAACGGCTTGCCGCCGGTCGCGATGAAGGTGTCTGACCCGTTGACGGAAAGTTGCATGCCCTAAGTCCTTTGCGAGGCGCGCAGCGCCTGGCCGAGATCGTCGATGATGTCCTGCGCGGTCTCGATGCCGACCGACAGCCGCACCAGCTCCTCGCCGATGCCGGCGGCCTTGAGCTGCTCGGCATCCATCTGCTGATGCGTGGTGCTGGCGGGATGGATCACCAGCGTCTTGGCGTCGCCGACATTGGCGAGATGGCTGATCAGCTTCAAGGACTCGATGAACTTCTTGCCGGCGGCGCGGCCGCCCTTGATGCCGAAGCTGACGATCGAGCCGGCGCCGCGCGGCAACAGCTTCTTCGCCAGCGCGTAGTCCGGATGCGTCTCCAGCGACGGATGCAGCACCCAGTCGACTGCCTTGTTCGCGGTGAGGAAGTCCAGCACCGCATGGGTGTTGCTGACATGGCGGTCCATGCGGACGCCGAGCGTCTCGATGCCCTGCAGCAGCTGGAACGCGTTGGTCGGCGACAGGCAGGCGCCGAAATCGCGCAGGCCCTCGGTGCGGGCGCGCATGATGAAAGCCGCCTTGCCGAACTGCTCGTCGAAGACGATGCCGTGATAGCCGGCATAGGGCTCGGTGAGCTGCGGGAATTTGCCGGAGGCGCGCCAGTCGAACCGGCCGCCGTCGACGATGACGCCGCCGATCGCGATGCCGTGGCCGCCCATCCACTTGGTCGCCGAATTCATCGTGATGTCGGCGCCGAGCTCGATCGGCTGGCTCAGATAAGGCGTCGCGAAGGTGTTGTCGATCAGCAGCGGAATCTTCGCATCATGGGCGATCTGCGCGACCGCGGGGATATCGAGCACCTCGAGGCCGGGATTGCCGATGGTCTCGCCGATCACCAGCCGCGTATTCGGCTTGATCGCGGCGCGGAATTCATCGAGCGCGCGCGGCTTCACGAAGGTCGTGGTGATGCCGAAACGCGGCAGCGTGTGCGCCAAAATGTTGATGGTGCCGCCATAGAGCGAGGCGGAGGCGACGATGTGGTCGCCGGCATTGAGCAGGGTCGCGATCGCCAGATGCATTGCGGCCATGCCGCTGGCAGTACAGATCGCGCCGACGCCGCATTCCAGCGCGGCAATGCGCTCTTCCAGCACTGATGTGGTCGGATTTGAGATGCGCGTATAGATGTGGCCTGCGCGTTCAAGGTTGAACAGCGCCGCGGCATGGTCGGCGTCCTGGAACACGTAGGACGTGGTCTGATAGATCGGCACGGCGCGCGCGCCGGTCGTCGGATCGGGGCGCTGGCCGGCGTGCAGGCTCAAGGTTTCGAAGGCAGGCGGCTTGGGTGCGGGCATGCGAAAACTCGTCAGGTCAGTCGATCGGAGTGATCGGTATGTTGATTTTAGACGTGAACTGCGGTGCGAACGCGGCCGACATTGCCGAACACGCGCAGATAGCGCTCGACCTCTGTGGGGATGCCGGTCGCCTTCTCCGGATTGTCGGAGAGTTTGACGGCCGGGCGTCCGTCGACCGACGTCACCTTGCAGACGATCGAGATCGGATCGAGCTCGGCGGTGCCATCGGGCGCGCAGCCGACGAAATCGTTGGTGAGGTTGGTGCCCCAGCCGAAGCTGACGCGCACGCGCCCCTTGAAGTGATGGAACGTCTCCTCGATCGAGCCGACATCCATCGCGTCGGAGAACACCAGCAGCTTCTCCTTGGGGTCGCGGCCCTTCTGCTTCCACCACTTGATGATCTCTTCGCCGGCGGTGATCGGCGGCGCGCTGTCGGGACGAAAACCGGTCCAGTCGGCGACCCAGTCCGGCGCATCGCGCAGGAACGGCTTGGTGCCGAACGCATCGGGCAGCGCGATCAGCAGGTTGCCGCCATAAGCGTGGCGCCATTGGTCGAGGATGCGGTAGGGCGCCCAGCGCAGCTCCTGGTCGTCGTTGGCGAGTGCTGCGGCCACCATCGGCAGCTCGTGGGCGTTGGTGCCGATCGCCTCGAGGTCGTTGTCCATTGCGAGCAGCACGTTCGACGTTCCGGTGAAGGACGGGCCGAGGCCTTCCTTCACCGCCTCGACGCACCAGCGCTGCCACAGGAAGCCGTGACGGCGGCGCGTGCCGAAATCGGACAGCCGCAATCCGTCCAGCTTGCGCAGCCGCTCGACCTTGGCCCACAGCTTGGCCTTGGCGCGGGCGTAGAGCACGTCGAGGGCGAAGCGGCCGTAGGTCTTGGTCGCCGCGCGCGAGCGCAGCTCGTTGAGGATCGCGAGCGCCGGGATCTCCCACATCGTGGTGTGGGTCCACGGCCCGTGGAAATGCAGCTCATACTGGCCGTCGACCTTGTGCAGCTCGTATTCGGGCAGGCGGAAGGTCGAGAGCCAGTTGATGAAGTCGGGCGAGAACATCTGGGTCTTGCCGTAGAACGTGTTGCCGGCGAGCCAGATCAGTTCCTTCTTGGTGAAGCGGATGGTGCGGGCGTGGTCGAGCTGGGCGCGCAGCTCGCCCTCGTCGATGACCTCGGCAAGCCGGATATGGGTCGAGCGGTTGATCACCGAAAAGGTCGTCTGCGTGTCCGGGTAGCATTCCCGGATCATCTGCATCATCAACAGCTTGTAGAAATCGGTGTCCAGCAGGCTGCGCACGATCGGATCGAGCCGCCAGCCGTGATTATAGGTCCGGGTTGCAATATCTGTGACCGCCATGCCGGAACTGTAGCCTGCCGAACGGCGCCCGCCCAGAGGGTTTCGGGCGGAACATGGCAGGTCAGCGGGCTATATCCCGCCGGATACGGCCGACGGCCCTGGCAACATCGCTCCAGGCCGGCTTGCCCGGGGCGAATTGCTGCCGCAGGAAGGAGGCGAGCTCGGCGATCTGGCCGTCGTTCATGCTGTCCTTGAAGGCCGGCATGTAGCCCAGATCGGTCACGGCCGGCTTGGCGATGCCGTGCAGGATGACCTGGATCAGATTGTCGGGGGCGTCGCTGTGCAAATTGCTGTTCAGCGCCAACGACGGGCGGCTGCCGAACAGCGGCGGGCCGCCGACCTCATGGCAGACCGCGCAGGCGCCCTGATAGATCCGCGCGCCCGCCGAGGCGGCGGTGGTGACGGCTGTGGCGGCTTCGAGCTTGGCAACCAGCGCATCGTGCGTGGGCCGATCGGCGGTCTCGTTGAACGAGGCGAGGTAGACCGCCATCGCGCGGATGTCCTGCTCGGGCACCGCGGCGAGCTCCTGCACGACCGGCGCCATTGGTCCGGCGGCGACGCCATGCAGGCGTGACTCGCCGGTGCGCAAATAGGCGTAGAGTTCGTCCTCGCTCCAGGGGATCGGCGCCTTCGACAGCGACGTCAGCGCCGGCGCCTCCCAGCCCTCGGCGAAGCCGCCGGCGAGATAGGCGCCTTGCCGCTCAGCGCCGAGCGCATTGCGCGGCGAGTGGCAGGCGCTGCAATGGCCGAGTCCCTCGATCAGATAGGCTCCGCGATTCCACACCTCTGATTTCGATGGATCGGGCTGGAACGTGTTCGGCTGGTGGAACAGCGCATTCCACCCCGCAAGCAGCGACCGCACGTTGAACGGAAAAGCCAGCGCGTTTTTCGGGGTCTCGGCGCGCACCGGCGGCTGCGCCATCAGATAGGCGTAGAGCGCCTGCAGGTCGGCATCACTGGTCCTGGCAAAATGCGTGTACGGAAACGCCGGATAGAGATGGCGCCCGTCGCGATGAATGCCCTCGCGCATCGCGCGCTCGAAGGCGGGATAGGACCAGGCGCCGATGCCGGTGTCGACGTCGGGCGTGATGTTGGTCGTGTAGATCGTGCCGAACGGCGTTTCCAGCGGCCGGCCGCCGACGTTCGCGATGCCGTGCTTCGACGTGTGGCAGACGGCGCAGGCGCCGAGCGCCGCGAGCTCCTTGCCGCGCGCGATCGTTGCAGTGGAATAGACCGAGGCATCCGGCCGGGCGATCGGCGCAATCGCGCGCCAGGGCAGTACGGCGGCGCCGATGCCGATCGCCGCGGCGCAGAGCGCGGCAATGCCGGCGAGCACCCCGCCGCGTTTCGCAAACGGATTTTGCCATCTGTTGAGGTCGGCCGGCGGCGCGGGTGGCGCAAGTGGCACTGGCGCCACGGGCTGCTCGCCGTGCAGTCCCTTCAAAATGCGTTCCGGCGTGAACGGCGGCTCGCGAAAGCGGACGCCGGTCGCATCATAGATCGCATTGGCGATCGCGGCGGCGCTCGGCACCGAAGCGGACTCGCCGACGCCGAGCGGCGGCTGGTCCTGCCGCGGCAGCATCAGCACATCGATCTCGGGTAGATCGGGGAATTTGATGATGGGGTAGGCGCCCCATTCCCGCGCCGTCACCACACCGCGCTCGAACGACACTTCCTCCATCAGCGCGCGGCTGGTCGACTGGATGACGTTGCCTTCGATCTGGTGCCGCACGCCCTCCGGATTGATCATCAATCCCGAATCCTGGCCCGCCACGACGCGCGTCACGCTGACATCGCCGGTCGCCTTGTTCACCGCAACGTCGGCGATCCAGGCCGACCATGCCGCGCCGTAGCCGGGAAACTTGCTGTGCACGTAGAGCGCATAGGCAAAGCCGCGGCCGCGGACGATATCGCCTTCGGCTTCGGGCTCTTGGCGCACCGGGCGCGGCGTCCAGCCGGCGCGCTCGGCAACCGCGTTGACGAGATCGATCGCGCGCTTATCCCTGAGATAGCGCAGCCGGTATTCGATCGGATCGACCTCGGCCTCGGCGGCAAGCTCGTCGATGTAGGATTCATGCGCGAACGTATTGGGCAGCGCCGAGACGCCGCGAAGCCACGAGGCGCGCACGATCGGCGGCATGTCGTTGGCGACCACGCGCATGTTCTCGTAGTCGTAGGGCGGGATCGCGGTGCGGTCGCCCATCTCGAACACGGTGGCTTCAGGCGCGATCCGTCCGGTGAGCAGCAGCGCCAGGGTCGGCGCGCCGTTCGAGGGATAGCGCGTAACAAAGTCGTATCCGGCGACGCTGCCGTCGGCATTGAGCCCGCCGTTGACGTCCATCAGCTGCGCGGTGCCCTTCGGCTCCCACGCATGTTCCTGCTCGCGGGTGAGCTGGACGCGCACCGGGCGGCCGACCGCGCGCGACAGCAGCAGCGCATCGGCCGAGACGTCGTCGGCGCAGTTGCGGCCGTAGCAGCCGGCGGCCTCCATCCTGAAGATGTCGATCTCGGATTCCGGCCGCTGGATCAAGAGCGCCAGATCGCCGCGCAGGATGTGCGGGTTCTGCGTGCCGGACCAGACCCGGATCGCGCCTTCGCTGCAATCGGCGACCGCGCAAGACGGACCGATCGAGCCGTGCATCTGGTAGGGCCAGACGTAGGTCCGCTGCATCGGCTTGGTCGCCGCCTTGATCGCGGCGTCGACGTCGCCTCTGTCGATCAGCTGGCGCGGCGTCGAGGGATTGGCGCGCAGCGCCTGCTCGATGTCGGAGAGGTCGGTCAGAACAGGTCCCGGCTTCCAGCTCACCTTGAGCTGCGCGGCGGCCTTGATCGCGTTCTCCTCGCGTTCGGCGACGACGCCGACGAAGTCGCCGATTCGCACCACCGCGACGAGGCCGGGAATGTTCCGCACCGAAGCTTCATCGACCGCGATCAGGCTGGTGCCGACGAACGGTCCGGCGTCGACGCCGGCATAGGGCGGACGGACGACGCGGCCATGCAGCATGCCGGGCACGCGCACATCGTGGACGTAGACCAGCTCGCCGGTGGCCTTCGCCGGCAGATCGACGCGCGGCACCGACCTGCCGACGACGGAATAGGCGCTCACGGCCTTGAGCGGAACGTCGTCGGCGAACTCGAGCCGGATGGTCTCATCCGCTATCAACTCGCCATAGCTGATGCTGCGGTTGTCGTGGCCACGGACCAGGCCGTCCTCGATCGTGAGGTCGCCAGCAGGCAGTTCGAGCCGCTCCGCCGCACGCGCGAGCAAAAAGTGCCGCGCCTGCGCGGCGGCCTTGCGCAGGGGAATGGCGGTGATCTGGATGGTCTCGCTTGCGATCGTCGCGCCCTGGTTCGGCACCACGGCGGTGTCGCCGAGGATCACGACGACGCGGGCAAACGAGACGTCGAGCTCTTCGGCGACGATCTGTCCGAGCGCGGTGCGGATGCCGGTGCCGAGATCGACATGGCCGTTATAGGCGTTGACCGAGCCGTCAGCCGTGATGGTGATGAAGGTCTCGAACGCGCCTTCCGCGCCGAGCACTGCGGGGCGAACGACGGACAGCGAGCCGCGCTTGCGTTGCTCCGAACCGGCCATCAATCGCGCGCCTCGAGCGCGTGGCCGGCAGCGCGCATCGCCGCGCGGATGATTTCGATATGCGCGCCGCAGCGGCAAAGATTGTAGCGCAGCGCTTCCAGCACCTCATGCTCGGACGGATGGGGATTGCGCGTCAGCAAGGCCTTGGTGGTGATGATCATGCCGTTGAGGCAATAGCCGCACTGCGCGGCCTGTTCGCGAATGAAGGCATCCTGCACCGGATCCGGATGCTCGCGGCTGCCGAGCCCTTCCAGCGTGACGATGTCGCGCCCGGCGCAGCCTTCGATCGGAATCACGCAGGCGCGCGCAGCGACGCCGTCGATCAGCACCGCGCAGGCGCCGCACTCGCCGAGCCCGCAGCCGTATTTCGGTCCGTTCAATGCGAGATCGTTGCGCAGCACGTAAAGCAATGCGGTGTCGGGAGCGGCGTCGACATCATGATTCCTGCCGTTCACGGTCAGGCGCATCGCTCCGGTTCTCCCCTATGTTTTGCGCTGCAATGTCAGCGTCAAATCCGCCGATGAGGATAACGTTTGTATACAAACGTGCAAGCGGCGGCATGCCGCGCTGCAGCGAGTGCACGCTTTATGAACAGGGTGCGCAAGCGAATGGCAGCGTTTGATCGCAAAGCCCGCTTGACAGGTCCCGGGCTCGCGCGCAGGATCATTCGTATACGAATGATATAGGCGTGGAGGCGGAAGCGCAGTATGATCGACCGCCACCACAAGTCCAGGCTTGGTCACGATGGCTGACACAATGACCGTCGCCGCCGGCGACAAGATCCGCTGCGATGCCTGTCCGGTGATGTGCTACATCAAGCCGGGCGCGGCCGGCGCGTGCGACCGTTATGCCAATCACGACGGCACGCTGGTGCGCGTCGATCCGCATGTCGTGCTGGAGCGCACGGTCTCGCATGGCGGCAAGCTGGTGCCGTTCCAGGCGAGCGGCGACTGGGACGGCAAGATCGTCCGTCATCCCGAACTGTTCGTCACCGCGATCGGCGCCGGAACCACCTATCCGGACTACAAGCCGGCGCCCTTCATCGTGTCGTCGGAGGTCGATGGCGTCGACATGGTTACCGTGGTGACCGAGGGCATTTTCTCCTATTGCGGCGTCAAGCTGAAGATCGACACCGACCGCTATCTCGGGCCGGAGACCGCGATCGTCCGCGCCGACGGCGAGGCGGTCGGCCATGTCACGACCAGCGAATATGGCTCGCAGATGCTCTCGCTGGGCGGTGTGCATCATCTGACCGGCGGCTCCAAGAAGGAGGGCCGCGTCACCTGCGATACGCTGATGGATCTCTCCAACTGCAAGGCGGTGGAGCTGACCATCGATGGCGGCGCGACCGTGGTGGTGCAGGCGGGCAAGCCGCCGATCGTCAATGGCATGGCGGAAGAGCGGATGCGGGTCGGCTGCGGCTCGGCGACCATCGGCATGTTCGCCAAGCAGTGGCACGGCAAGGTCGACGAGGTCGTGGTGGTCGACGACCACATCACCGGGGTGCTCAGCGAGCACCAGGCCGGCAAGCTGCTCGACATCGCCGACACCGGCATCAAGATGAAGGGGCGCCGTTCGACGCCCGGCCGCTACTTCCAGGTCGCCGATCCCGGCACCGGATGGGGCGGCACCAACATCTCCGATCCGCTGTCGATCCTCGGTCCCTTCAATGCCAAGGAAGCGCGGCCGGGGCTCACCATGCTGATGGTCTCGACCACCGGCGAGCATGCGTCCTATTACGTGCTCGACGAGGCGCTCAAGCCGATCGAGACCGAGATGCCGGCGGACCTGAAATTCTCGGTCGAGCGCATCCAGGAAAATTGCGAGCCGGCGCTCTGCACGGTGCTGTTCATGGGCGGCGCCGGCGGCTCGCTGCGCGCCGGCGTCACCGACAATCCGGTGCGGCTGACCCGCTCGGTGAAGGACGCGCTGACGCGGGTGACCAGCGGCGGCGCGCCGGTCTATGTCTGGCCGGGCGGCGGCATCACCTTCATGGTCGATGTCACGCAGATGCCGGCCGGCGCCTTCGGCTATGTGCCGACACCGGCGCTGGTGGCGCCGATCGAATTCACGATGAAGCTGTCGGATTATGCGGCGCTCGGCGGCCATATGGATTTTGTCCGGCCGCTATCGTCGCTGCGCGACAGCGCCGAAGTCCGGCCAATGCCTCATCTTCCCGGGCGACGCGCATGACGAGGCTCCCGCAAATCGCGCTTCTTCCTGACGGCAAGCGGCTGCATTTGCAGGACGGCCCGATTGATCTGGTTATCGAGGCCAAGGGCAGCAGCGCGGACGTCAGCGCCGCCTATCGAGCGGCGGCGGAACGCTTCACCGGTTTGCTCGACGAACTCTGCGCGGAACTTGCCGCGCTGCGCGGCGCGGCCGATCCGCAGCGCTGCGCACTGAAGGGCGTCGTCGCCCGCCGTATGCATGCGGCGGTCGCACCGTTTGCCGCCGGCGGCTTCATCACGCCGATGGCGGCGGTCGCGGGTTCGGTCGCCGAGGAAATCCTCGGCGCGATGCTGCAGAAGGCGCCGCTCGACCGCGCATATGTCAACAATGGCGGCGATATCGCGTTGCATCTCGGCGATGGCGAGCAATTCACCGTCGGCCTGATGGACCGACCGGACCGTCATGGCGTGATGCGCACCATGACCGTCGATGCCGATATGCCAGTCCGCGGCATCGCGACCAGCGGCCGCCACGGCCGCAGCTTCTCGCTTGGCATCGCCGACGCCGTCACCGTGCTGGCGCGGACGGCGTCGCAGGCCGATGCCGCCGCGACCGTGATCGCCAATGCGGTCGATCTGCCGGGCCATCCTGCGATCCTGCGCGTTCCGGCAAGCGAGCTGCAGCCCGACAGCGACCTCGGCGCGCGGCTGGTGACGCGCGACGTCGGACCGCTGGCGGAACACGAGATCGAGCAGGCGCTGGAGGCAGGGGCGGCGCGGGCGCGTGACCTACTGACGTCGGGATTGATCGAGGGCACGGCATTGCGTCTACTGGGCGAAACACGGCTTGTTGGTGCAACTGGCAACGGGACGCCGGCGTCGCACGCGTTTCAGGCAAAAACGACAGAATACCTGCTGCAGGCATGACCGGGAGCGAGCCAAGATGAGCGCCGTCATTCGCAAGATCGTCACCGTGGTCGAGGAGACCCATCTGGAGATGGGCAAGACCATCGCACCGCCGACCCGCCGCGCCGCGGCGATCGCGGTGATCGAAAATCCCTTCGCCGGCCGCTATGTCGAGGATCTGTCGCCGTTGATCGCGATCGGCGAGGAACTTGGCGAATTGCTCTCGAAGCGGGCCGTCGCCGCGCTCGGCATCGACGGCGCCAAGGCGCACAGCTACGGCAAGGCCGCCGCGGTCGGCGAAAATGGCGAGCTCGAGCACGCGGCGGCGATCCTGCATCCGAAGATGGGCGCGCCGGTGCGCAAGGTGCTTTCCAAGGGCGCGGCGCTGATCCCGTCGTCGAAGAAGCGCTCGGGTCCCGGCACCACGCTGGATATTCCGCTCGGGCACAAGGACGCCGCCTTCGTGCGCAGCCATTTCGACGGCATGGAGGTGCAGATCAACGACGCGCCGCGGGCCAACGAGATCATGGTCGCGGTCGCGGTGACCGACAGCGGGCGGCCGCTGCCGCGCGTCGGCGGGCTGACGGTTGATGAGGTCAAGGGCGAAGACGGATTGCGATAATCTCTTTAGAGAAAAACTGGAGGACGGGATGCGTGGTTATTTCGTAGGGGCGGGATTGGCGATCGCGGTCGCGACCATGGCAACGGGCGCCATGACAACGCGGGCCATGGCGCAGAGCGAAGTCAAGATCGGCGAGATCAACTCTTACTCGTTGCTGCCGGCGTTCACCGAGCCCTATCGCAAGGGCTGGCAGCTCGCGGTGGAGGAGATCAATGCGGCTGGCGGCATCAACGGCAAGAAGCTCGTCGTCATTTCCAAGGATGACGGCGGCAAGCCGGCCGATGCGCAGACCGCGGCCAACGAGCTGGTGTCGAACGAAAACGTCGCGATGCTCACCGGCACGTTCCTTTCTAACATCGGTCTCGCGGTCAGCGACTTCGCCAACCAGAAGAAGGTGTTTTTCCTGGCAGCAGAGCCTTTGACGGATGCCATCACCTGGTCGAAGGGCAACCGCTACACGTTCCGCCTTCGCCCCTCCAACTACATGCAGGCGGCGATGCTGGTGGAGGAAGCGGCGAAGCTTCCTGCAAAACGCTGGGCGACAATCGCGCCGAACTATGAATACGGCCAGTCGGCGGTCGCGGTGTTCAAGAAGCTGATGTCGGAGAAGCGGCCCGATATCCAGTGGGTCGACGAGCAGTGGCCGCCGCAGGGCAAGATCGACGCGGGCCCGGTGGTGCAGGCGACTGCCGCCGCGAACCCCGAGGCGATCCTCAACGTCACCTTCGGTGCCGACCTCGTCAAGCTCGTGCGCGAGGGCAACACCCGCGGCCTGTTCAAGGGCCGTACGGTGGTCAGCTTCCTGACCGGCGAGCCGGAATATCTCGATCCGCTGAAGGACGAGACGCCGGAGGGTTGGATCGTCACCGGTTATCCCTGGTATTCGATCAAGACGCCGGAGCACGATGCGTTCCTGAAGGCCTACCAGGCCAAGTACAACGACTATCCGCGGCTCGGCTCGATCGTCGGCTACCAGACCATCAAGGCAGCGGCGGCGATCCTTGCGAAGGCAGGCTCGTCAGACCCGGAGAAGCTGATCGCGGCGGCGGAGGGCATCTCGATGCCGTCGCCGTTCGGCGAGATCACCTTCCGCAAGATCGATCACCAGTCGACGCTTGGCGCCTTCACCGGCAAGACCGCGCTGAAGGATGGCAAGGGCATCATGGTCGATACCGCCTATCGCAAGGGCTCGGACTATCTGCCCAGCGATGCCGAAATCGAGAAGCTCCGGCCGAAGGATTGAGGCTTCTTCTCCCTCGCCCCGCTCTTGCGGGGAAAGGGTCGGGGTGAGGGGCTCTTTCCGCGAACTGTGTTCGTGGAGGCAGCCCCTCACCCGGATCGCTCCGCGATCCGACCTCTCCCCGCAAGAGCGGGGCGAGGTGAACAAGACCGACGCGGCGACCTCGATCGACGCGCTTACTCCAACGCGGACCGCCCATGGCCTTCTATGTCGTCCAGTTCCTGACCGGTCTCGCCAGCGCGGCGTCGCTGTTCCTGGTCGCTTCGGGTCTGTCGATCATCTTCGGCGTGACGCGGATCGTGAATTTCGCGCATGGCGCGTTCTACATGCTCGGCGCCTATGTCGCGTTCACGCTGACCGAGCGCTTCTCGGGCGCGTTCGGCTTTTGGGGCGGCATTGTCGTTGCGGCGCTGGTCGTTGCTGTGATCGGGGTGCTGGTCGAGATGGTGCTGCTGCGCCGGATTTACCATTCGCCCGAGCTGTTTCAGTTGCTCGCCACCTTCGGCCTCACGCTGATGGTCGAGGACCTCGTGGTGCTGATCTGGGGGCCGGACGATCTGGTCGGCCGCCGCGCGCCGGGCTTCAAGGGCGCGATCGATTTCTTCGGCCAGAACATTCCGAGCTACGACCTGTTCCTGATCGTGCTCGGACCGGTCGTGCTCGGTGTGCTCTGGCTCTTGTTCCAGCGCACCCGCTGGGGTGTGCTGGTGCGGGCGGCGACGCAGGACCGCGACATGGTCGCAGCGCTCGGCGTCAATCAGAAATGGCTGTTCACCAGCGTGTTCGCGCTCGGTGTCTTCCTCGCTGCGCTCGGCGGCGCGCTGCAGATCCCGCGCGATGCGGTCAACCACGCGATGGATCTGCGCGTCATCGTCGAGGTCTTCGTCGTGGTCGTGATCGGCGGCCTCGGCAGCATCATCGGCGCCTTCGTCGCGGCGGTGCTGGTGTCTGAGCTCAACGCGTTCGGCATCCTGATCTTCCCGAAGATCTCCATCATCCTGGTGTTCCTGGTGATGGCGGTGGTACTGATCGTCCGTCCGTGGGGGCTGTTCGGCAAGCCGGAAGCTCCGGCGCGGCGCACACCGGGCCTCACGGTCAATCCGTGGCGGCCGTTGACGATGAACGAGCGGCTTACCGCGATCGCGGCGCTTGTGCTCGCCGCTGCGCTGCCGTTCGTCGCTGGCAATTACGTGCTCACCGTCGGCTCGGAGATCGCGATCTTCGTGATCTTCGCGGTCAGCCTGCACTTCCTGATGTCGGTCGGCGGGCTCGCCTCGTTCGGCCATGCCGCCTATTTCGGCCTCGGTGCCTATGGCGTGGCACTGCTTGCCAAGATGGCGGGCTTGCCGATGATTGCCTGCCTGCTGCTCGGCCCACTGCTCGGGCTGCTCGGCGCCGCGGTGTTCGGCTTCTTCGCGGTGCAGCTCTCGGGCGTCTATTTCGCGATGCTGACGCTGGCCTTTGCCCAGATCGTCTGGTCGATCGCGTTCCAGTGGGTGTCGGTGACCGGCGGCGACAACGGCATTCTCGGGGTCTGGCCGGAGAAATGGGCGGCGAGCCCGTCGCATTTCTACTGGCTGTCGCTCGGCATCGCCGCGCTCGCGGTCGCGATCCTGCGCATCATCGTGTTCTCGCCGTTCGGCTTTGCGCTGCGCGCCACACGCGACTCGCCGCTGCGCAGTGAAGCCGTCGGCATCAACGGCAAACGCATCCAGTGGACCGCCTTCGTGATCGCGGGCACGGTCGCCGGCCTTGCCGGCGCGCTGTTCGCCTACCTCAAGGGCAGCGTCTTCCCTGACAACATGGGCATCTCGCTGTCGGTCGACGCACTGGTCATGGTGCTGCTCGGCGGCGTCGAGACGGTGTCGGGCGCGGTGGTCGGCGCGATCGTCTACAAGGCGCTCAACATCTGGCTGGTCAGCCAGACCGATCTCTCAAAACTCGTGCTCGGCGGCTTCGTCGTCCTGATCGTGGTCGCCTTCCCGAAGGGCATCGTCGGCACGCTGGAAGCGCTCATGCATCGCCGGCGCAAATCGTCGTCGGCGGCGTCGCCTTTGCTCACCTCCCGCATCGAGACTGCCGAATGAGCATGGTTCCCACATTGCTGTCGGTCGAAGGGCTGACCAAATCCTATGGCGGCGTGCACGCCGTGCGCGGCGTCTCGTTCGAATTGCGCGCCGGCGAGATCCTGGCGTTGATCGGGCCGAACGGCGCGGGCAAGAGCACCTGCTTCGACATGCTCAACGGCCAGAACATTCCCGATAGCGGCCGCATCCGCGTGCTGGGCGCGGAAACTACCGGCAAGAAACCGCGCGTGATCTGGCGGATGGGCGTCGGCCGCACCTTCCAGATCGCGGCGACATTCCCGACCATGACGGTGCGCGAGAACGTGCAGGTCGCGCTGGTGTCGCATGGCGGGCAGTTGTTCAACCTGTGGGCCTCGACCGCGCGGCAGGCACGCGACGAGGCCGGGCGGCTGCTCGACCTGGTCGGCATGGGCGCCTATGCGGAGCGGCCCTGCGGCGAGCTCGCCTATGGCGACGTCAAGCGGCTGGAGCTTGCGATCGCGCTCGCCAACCAGCCGAAGCTGCTGCTGATGGACGAGCCGACCGCCGGCATGGCGCCGCGCGAGCGCGTCGAGCTGATGCGCCTGACCGCACGGATCGCGCGCGAGCAGTCGATCGGCGTTCTCTTCACCGAGCACGACATGGACGTGGTGTTCGAGCATGCCGACCGCATCCTGGTGCTCAACCGCGGCAGCCTGATCGCCGAAGGCTCGCCCGAGGAAGTGCGCGGCAATGCCCAGGTGCGGGCGATCTATCTCGGCGAAGGCCTTCTCTATGACGCCCGGCACCGCGAGGGAGCATCGGCATGAAGCTCACGGTGAAGGACCTCAACAGCTTCTACGGTCCGGCGCATATCCTGTTCGACATCGCGCTCGAGGTCGGCGAGGGCGAGGTGGTCGCATTGCTCGGCCGCAACGGCGCCGGGAAATCGACTACGTTCCGCTCCATCGTCGGCCTGGTCGAGAACCGCTCCGGCCGCGTGATGTTCGAGGGCCGGGACGTCTCTGAACTGCCGACGCATGCGATCGTGCGCGGCGGGCTCGGTTATGTGCCGGAGGAGCGGCGCATCTTCACGGATTTGACGGTCGAGGAGAATCTCGAGGTCGGCCGCCAGCCCAAGCGGGCCAATGCACCGCAATGGGACCGCGAGAAACTGTTCAAGCTGTTCCCCAATCTCGGCGAGATGCGCGGCCGGCCCGGCGGGCGCATGAGCGGCGGCGAGCAGCAGATGCTGACGATCGCGCGCACGCTGATGGGCAATCCGTCGCTGGTGCTGCTCGACGAGCCCTCGGAAGGCCTGTCGCCGAAGATCGTCGAGCAGATGGTCGATGCGATCCTGGCGATGAAGAAAGAGGGCGTCAGCATCGTCGTATCAGAGCAGAATCTGCATTTCGCCAGGCTGATCTCGGATCGCGCCTACATCATCGAGCGCGGCCGGATCTGTTTTGGCGGCACCATGGCGGAACTCGATGCGCGTCCGGATGTCCGCGACGCGCATCTGTCGCTGTAACGGGTGGGGTAAAACGATGGCGAGGAGTGCTGCACAGAAGCGAAGCGTCAAGGCGGCCAAGCCCGGATACGTGCTGGACGAGCAGATCGGCTTCATCCTGCGCCAGGTGTCGCAGCGCCACGCCGTGATC
Organism: Bradyrhizobium sp. B120; assembly: GCF_049075665.1. Classification (NCBI taxonomy): domain Bacteria; kingdom Pseudomonadati; phylum Pseudomonadota; class Alphaproteobacteria; order Hyphomicrobiales; family Nitrobacteraceae; genus Bradyrhizobium; species Bradyrhizobium sp. B120. Next base: position 2,633,077 of record NZ_CP185242.1, read on the forward strand.
TTCGCCCGCGAGATCGGCATCAACCTGACGCCGACGCAATGGGCGGCGCTGTCGAAGCTGTCGGAGGTCGGGCCATGCTCGCAGAACCAGCTCGGGCGGCTGACCTCGATGGACGTTGCGACCATCAAGGGCGTGATCGATCGCCTGACCGCGCGCGGCCTGACCGAGACCTCGCCCGATCCCGACGACGGCCGCCGGCTCATGGTGAGCCTGACGCGTGCCGGCCAGCAGATGGCCGACAAGGCCGCGCCGAATGCGCTGGTGATCTCCCGGGAGACGTTGGCCCCGCTCGACGCCAAGGAGCGCGAGACCCTGATGGCGCTGCTCGGCAGGCTGCGGTGATCTTACCCTCCCCTGGAGGGGGAGGGTCGGATCACATCGAGCATAGCGAGATGAGAGCCGGGGTGGGGTGGTCTCTCCACACGGGCAGAATCTGTATGGAGAGACCGTCACCCCACCTCGGTTCGCATTCCGCATTGCTCCATGCGAACCGATCCTCCCCCTCCAGGGGAGGATGAAGAAAGGTGCCGCTCACCTCGCCACGATCTCCGGTAACTCGCCGGCAGCCGACGTCGCGTCTGAACTATGTCGCAAGACCAAGCGCCAGCGCGACGGCGCCGACTAGCACGAGGCTAACGGCCCAAACGGTGTCCAGATTGAACCAGCTCCGGGCCACGAATTTGAGGCCGAGGTAGCGGTAGACCAGCCACGCCAGAGATCCGCCGGCGGCGATCATCGCGCCGGCATGGACGATGGAGACCAGCACGGCCATCGTGAGGCTGGTGTCGATCAGGGAGTTGGCGGCGGCGTGGCCTTGGTCCGGCTCAGCCTCGCGGCATAGTCCGAGATAGATCGGCACCAGCATCAGCGCAGCGCCGTGGGCGATCGCCACCGCGAACGACCACAAAGCGAGTTGCGTCGGTGGTATCCGCGCCAAGGCCCGCGGATGGCGCCGGTCGATCAGCCGATAGATGCCGAAGGCGATCACAAGCAGGCTGGCGCCGATCCGGATCGTGCGCTGCCATTCGACGAGGGTGATCAGCAGCGCGAAGGGCAGGATCACGAGCAGCATCGCCAGCAGGTGACCGATTGCGAGCGGGCCAAGCGCGGCCAGCAGCGCGCGCGAACTCCTCTGCATCAATCCGGCCGAAACCGCGAGCGGCCAGCCCATGCCCGGGTTGATCCCGTGGTAGAGGCCGCTCGCGATGACAGCCAGCCACAGCCAGGCCGGTGTCCAGTCGGCTGCACTCACATTCAGGCCGACGGATAGCAGAACGAATCCGTCGAGCAGTCGCCGCCGTCGAGTCGGATCTGGTGCGCGCGGTATCCGTCGGGGAGGCTGACCCAGTAGTCCTTTGCCAGTTCAAGCCCGCCGCCCGGGCTTGCATTCGCCATCACCTCGGCGCCGGGAATGCCTTGCGGATAGAACTGGTCGTCCCAGGTCGAGTACAGCGAATTGGTCCAGTAGACCCGCTTGCCGTCGCGGCTGATCTCGACCATCTGCGGACCGCCGGCAAATGCCTGTCCGTTGGGATGCGGAGTGCGGCTGACGATGCCGCCGACGCGGACCGATCCGGCGAGCTTCGGCTTGCGCGGATCGCCGACATCGTATTGGCGCATCTCGCCGGTGGCCCAGCAGGAGACGTAAAGGAATTTGTCGTCCATCGACAGGTCGATGTCGGTCACCAGCGGCGGCACGGCGCCGAAACCCTGCAGCAGCGGCGGCAGTTGATCCTTCGGTGCGGGCTCGGGCGGTATCGTCGCCGTCTTCTCGATGTGAAACTTGCCGCCCTCGCGCCACCAGGTCCAGATCGAACCTTCGAGGTTCGTGGTATCGACCACGACGCCGACGAAGCCGTATTCACGAACCGGATCGTGCGCGGGCCGCACCTCCAGCGCCATCTGATGGTTGGCGCCGAGATCGATGGTCTGCACATTGCGTCGCGCGCGCAGATCCCAGAAGTGGATGCGATGGCCGTATTTGTTCGAGAGCAGGTCCTCCGGCACGATGCCGTTCTCGAATTGCGGCGGCAGCGCCCATTCGCTGCTCACCATGTAGTCGCGCGGCAGGTTCCACCAGAAGTCATAGTGCTTGGTCTGGGGACCGCGATCGATCTCCCAGCGTCCGAGCACATCGAAGGTCTCGCAGTCCATGATGAAGACGCCGGGCGGTCCATCGGTGCCGTCCTTGCCGCCGCCGCCGAGCGTCGAGACGTAAATGCCGTCCGGGCCGCAGTGGATGGTATGCGGCCGCGAATAGCCGGTCTTCCTGAACACCTCCTCGGGCTCGATGATCTTGTGGATCTTGGCCTGCGTCGGATCCGGCTTGGTGTCGATGATGTAGATCCGCGACGACCGCATGCCGGGAACGATCAGATAGCGGCGCTCGATGAAGGCATGTCCCGCAAGCGGGGATAATGCGGAGGAACACGCGTTCCAGCCGAAATGGTGAAACTCGTCGCCCTTGTTGGGCATCGTCACGGTGTGGACGATCTTGCTGTAGGTCGGCGAGCCCGGCTTGACGTCGATCACGGCAAGGGCGTCGGGCTTGGAAAAATCCGGGCTGAGCAGCACGGTGTAGGCGAAGTTCTCGGCCGGAGCTTCCATCGCAAGCTTCGGCGACGCGTGAAACGTGGGATCTGGCCTCATCGTCATCGTGCTGCCTCCTGTTTGCTGGTGTGGACCAACACGGCACGGCGGCATGCGGCGGGAACTATTCCGGATCGTCGCGTGGCTCTTGCGAGCGCCGCCGGCTAGGTTCGCGTGGCGGCACGATACACCTCAATGATGACGGGTGGAAACAAGGTTCGGTTACGGAGGCGGCGCGGCAAAGGCGCGCGGTGCCGTGCCTGTGATCCAACAGCTTCTTCAAGAGGTTGAACCAACAACCGTACGACTCACAAGCGGCACCAAACATTCAGTGTCGTCCCGGCGAAAGCCGGGACCCATAACCACCGAGGGCCATTGTTACGCAGCGCTGGAGCCGCAGCCTTTCTCAACAACTTAGCCCTGTGGTTATGGGTCCCGGCTTTCGCCGGGACGACACCGGATATGTTGCTCCGCTGTTCAACCCGTCACCCCTTCAAGACGCGCGCGAGATGCGCGCACCTCCAGCGATAACGGCAAAGCCGTTACGCGGGGATGACGGGTCGTCTATCGTAACCTACTTCGCCACGATCTCCGGCACCTTGCCTGCGGGCGGCGTGTTGCGGCTGCGCTGGGTGCGGACGATGCCGTCGATGATGGTCATGCCGATGCCCGGGAGATCGCCGAGCTGAACGCTCTCCAGGATGTTCTTGCCCGGCGAATGCTGCGCCTTGTCCATCAGCACGAAATCGGCGGAACGGCCGATCTCGATCAGGCCGCAATCGAGCTCGCGCATCCGCGCGGTGTTGCCGGTGGCAAGGCAGAACGCCAGCTCGGCCGGCAGCTCGCCGAGCGAGGACAATAGCGAGACCATCCGCAGGATGCCGAGCGGCTGCACGCCGGAGCCGGCCGGCGCGTCGGTGCCGAGGATCACGCGATGCAAATCGCCCATCTCGCGCGCGATGCGCAGCGTGAACAGCGCCGAGCGCTCATTGCCGTTGTGCACCAGCTCGAGCCCGCGCTTGCAGCCCTCGCAGATGCAGCGGATCTGGTCGTCGGGCAGGGCAGTGTGGCCGCCATTGATGTGGCCGACGACGTCGGTGTCGGCCTCCAGCACCACGTCCTTGTCGATCAGGCCGGAGCCGGGGATCGAGGGACCGCCGGTGTGGATCGTGCTCTGGATGCCGTATTTGCGCGCCCAGCCGACCATCTTGCGCGCCGTCGGACCATCCTTGACGCCGCCGAGCCCGACTTCGCCGAGCAGCTTGACGCCGGCCGCGGCCATTTCCTTGAAATCGTCCTCGACCATCTCGCACTCGATCACGGGCGCGCCGGCATGCACCTTCACGCCGCCCGGCCGCAGCGTCCAGAATGCTCGCTGCGCGAAGATCGCCATCGCCTTCAACCCGACCACGTCGCGCGGCCGGCCGGGCATATGCACTTCGCCGGCGGAGATCATGGTGGTGACGCCGCCATGCAGGTAGCTGTCGATCCAGCTGGTCTGGTTCTGCCGCGGCGTCCAGTCGCCGGCGACCGGGTGGACGTGGCTGTCGATCAGGCCGGGCGCGACCGTCGTGCCCATGGCGTCGACGATCGTGGTGGCGCCTTCGGTGTCGACGTCCTTGAAGCGGCCGATCGCGGTGATCCTGCCGTTCTCGGCGACGATGGTATCGGCGTCCAGGATCGGCTTCTCCAGCGCTCCCGACAGCAATAGCCCGATATTGCGGATCACCAGCTTGCTGGGGCCGGTGGCCTGGGGCGCGTCGTGAGCCATGGGTGTTTTCCTTTTTTCTTTCCGAAATTACCCGGGAATTTGAGCCCGGCTTGACTTTTCGATCAAGCCGGATTATTCGTTTGTATACGAATGATCGTATACAAACGATCCGGCCGGTCAACGGGGTTCAAGTCCCTTTCCGCCGCAGCACAAATCAGGGATTGGTGCGATGAGCAATTTCAACCAGGAAAGCGTCCTCAGCGTTCATCACTGGACCGACACGCTGTTCTCCTTCAAAACCACACGCAATCCGTCGTTCCGCTTCCGCAACGGCGAGTTCACCATGATCGGGCTCAAGGTCGGCGAGAAGCCGCTGCTGCGGGCCTACAGCGTCGCCAGCGCCAATTACGAGGACACGCTCGAGTTCTTCTCGATCAAGGTTCCGGACGGCCCGCTGACTTCACGTCTTCAGCATCTCAAGGAAGGTGACGAGATCATCGTCAGCCGCAAGGCGACCGGCACGCTGGTCATCGACAACCTCGAGGATGGCCGCAACCTCTATCTGATCGGCACCGGCACGGGGCTTGCGCCGTTCCTCAGCGTGATCAAGGATCCCGAGACCTATGACCGCTTCGAGAAGGTCGTGCTGCTGCACGGCTGCCGCCGCGTCAAGGAGCTCGCCTATGGCGAGATGATCACCGAGAAGCTGCCGCAGGACGAACTGATCGGCGATCTCGTGCGCGATCAGCTGATTTACTACCCGACCGTGACGCGCGATCCGTTCCGCAATCGCGGCCGCATCACCGACCTCATCACCTCGGGCAAGCTGTTCGCCGATATCGGCCTGCCGGCGCTCGATGCCGCGCATGACCGCGTCATGATCTGCGGCTCGCCGGCGCTGGTCGCCGACACCCGCACGCTGCTGGGCGGCCGCGGCTTCGTCGAGGGCAATCACGGCGAGCCCGCCCAGTTCGTGGTGGAGAAGGCGTTCGCCGAACGCTAGGGTTTGCCTTGGTCCTCCGCCATTGCGAGGAGCGAGAGCGACGAAGCAATCCATCTTCCGGTACAGCCAGAAGCAATGGATTGCTTCGCTTCGCTCGCAATGACGCGGATGGCGTCGTGTGCAATCACGGCCTGACCGCCGGCGTCTCGACCGGCATGCCGCGCGCCCGCGCCATCAGATAGAGCTCGAGCTCGACCAGCTCGGGCGAACCGTAATCATAGGCCTGCGCGCGGATGCCGGTGATGCAGGCGCGCAGCCGCCGCTGCAATGATCCGAGCGACTGCCATTCCAGCCGGTACAGCGGATAGCCGGTCGGTTGTCCCTGCGTGATCGCGCTGCCCGCGAGCTTTCTGTCCCAGTTGTCGTCGTGGCAGTTGGTGCAGCCGAGATTGAGCTGGCCCTGCCGCTGCATGAACAGCGCGTGGCCCTTCTGGACGAAGGGCGCCAGCTCCGGATCGTCGCCGGCTGCGATCGGCATGCCGCGCGACTGCTGCGCGACATAGGCAGTCAGCGCCAGCAGCTCGCGGCTTTCGTAGGCGAAGGGCGAGGCATGCTGGTGGTTGGTGCGGCAGAGGTTGATCCGCGCTTCGAGGTCGACCGGCCTTCCCAGCGTCTTCTCGAAGGCAGGGTAGTGCGCCGCGACGCCCTTCATGCTGACGCGCGCATCGTTGTGGCAATCGGCGCAAGCCTTGTTTGCGGTGCCGGCCTTGCGCTGCCACAGCGCTTCGCCGTCGAGCACGAACAGCATGCCGGGGTTGGCCGTGTCCTCGTCCTGCATCGCCTTGGTGTCCGGGCTCATGAAGCTGTAGCCCGAACGGCGCTCGGATAGCGGAATCTCGGTGGCGAGCGCCGCGCCCGCCATCGCCGTCAGCAGCGCGATGCAGGCGGCAATCCTCATTCGACCGTGATCGAAGCCTGCGCGGTCTCCGAAAACCCCTTGTCGCCGATCCACTCGAACTCGAACTTGCCGCTCTCGGTCACCGTGGTGAAGAAGGTGATGAACGGATTGGCCGCGATCGCGGGAAACAAATCGGCACGAAACACTTCGGTGCCGTTGAAGCGGCAAGTGAAGCTCGTGATAATGTCGCGCGGCACCACGTCGCCCGACGCGGTGTGGCGATAGCCGGTCTCCATGATGTGCGACATCAGCGTCTTGATCTCGATGACGCTGCCGCGCTTGGCCTTGGCCGGCACGTTGATCAGGGCCGACGGCATCAGATCGCCTCCTCGGTGCAGGCGGCGAGCGTCACCACGACATCGGCGGTTGCCAACCAGAACGTGTCGTCGGACAGCCGTGCGATGGCCGTGACCTTCTGGCTGTCGGCGAGCCGGATGCGGGTCGATATTTGCGCGCGTCCGGCGCGTGGCCCGAGATAGAAATTGCCGATGTTCGGTTGCGGATTCTTCTCGTTGAAGACGTGGATGCTCTTCACATACTCGTCCGCCGTCATCGGGCTGCTGACGCTCACCGTCATCGGCACCGTGTTGCCGTTCTCGACCAGCGGCGGGATGTCGAGCTTGACCTTGCCGGTCCGCACATTGGCTTCGCCGACGACATTGCGTATCGCGGCCGACAGCATCGCCGGCGTTGCGTCGGCAGGGCGGACGATCACCAACACTGCGGCGCCTCCGGCGAGGCCCAGGAATGTCCGGCGAGAGGTGTGGTCGGAATCCGCCATCGTTTGTCCTAGTTCCGCAATGTCACAAGATAGGCCACGATATCCTCGATCTGCTCCGCCGACAGGATCGGCTTGCCGCGCCATGAGGCGCCGACCCGCGTGAGCCCGTCGACGCGATAGTAGGACGGCATGATCGTCGCCGCATTGAGGTGCGCCGCATCGACCAGCCGGAGCCGCAACTGCCCCTCCGACCAGCGGCTGCCGCTGCCAGCGAGGTGCGGTGCGAGATCGCCCTGGAAGGCCTGCTCGGGAAATGGGCCGCTGTGGCAGAGGATGCAAGTGGAGGAACGCTCGACGATCAGTACACGGCCGCGGGTTGCGTCACCCTTGGCTCCGGTTAACGAAGCGGGAATCCCATCGCCGACCACGGTGTAGGGGCGCAACTCTTCGGCGCCGACGGGCGCGCAGGCTGCGAATAATGCCGCGGCGAGCAACGTTTTAGGGGCGAGCCTAGCCAAAGGCGTCTCCCGTGATGGTCTTAAACCAGTCGAGCGCCTGATCGGCCTCGCGCTGGCGCACCTCGCGCGGCGCGTCGACCGGGCTCGTGGTCACCTCGGCCTCGGCGTACTGGTCTTCCTTGGGCTGATAGATGCCCTTCAGCGAGAAGGCGTAGCCAGGAGCAACCGTGTTGTAGCAGGCGCCATCGAGCCGCGGCGTGTCCGGCGCCTTGCCCGCAAGTGAATTGACGATCGCCGCCGCACAGGCCCGGCCTTGCGCCGCTGCGGCGGAGGCGGATTTCGGAATGCCGCCTGCGATCGCGGCATCGCCGATGACGTGGATATTGGGCACAAGCTTGGAGGCAAAGCTGACCGGATCGATCGGGCACCAGCCGGTGTGGTCGGCGGCGCCGGCGATCTCCGCGATGCGGCCGGCTCGCTGCGGCGGGATCACATTGGCGACCGCAGCGGTGTAATTGCCGAAGTCGGTGACGATCTCGTTGGTTACCGGATCGACCGACGTCACGCGCCCGCCTTGCGACAGCGCGATCCGCTCGATCATCCCGGGATAGAGCTCCGCCCACGCCTTCTCGAACAGTTTTTGCTGCGAGTAATTGTCCTTGGCGTCGAGCACCAGGATCTTCGACTTGGGCTTCTTGGCCTTGAGGTAATGCGCGATCAGGTTGGCGCGCTCGTAAGGCGCCGGCGGACAGCGCAGCGGCGCGGCGGGCACCGCGATTACGACCAGGCCGCCGTCGTCCATGGCCTCGAGCTGCCTGCGCAGCAGCAGGGTCTGCGCGCCGGCCTTCCAGGCATGCGGCATCTTCTCGGCGGCTGCCTCGTCATAGCCGGGCAGGGCATCGAAGTGCATGTCGATACCGGGGGCGAGCACAAGCCGGTCATAGGAGAGCATTTTGCCATCGGAGAGCGTGACGGTGCGCGCCTGCGCATCGACCTTGATGGCCGCCTGCGCGGCGACCGTGATGCCGTCGGCGGCAACCTTGTCGTAGGTGAACTGCTGCGACGAGAGTTCGCGCAGGCCCGCGATCACCTCGTTGCTGAACGGGCAGGCGGTGAAGATCTTGTTCGGCTCGATCAGCGTGACCTGGAGTTTTGGATCGAGCCGTCGCAGCGCCCGCGCGCAAGCCGCGCCGCCGAAGCCGCCGCCGATCACCGCGATGCGCGGCGCGCCTTGCGCCAGCGCCGGACACGCCAAGGCCGCCGCTGTGACGACAGCGGCGCCACGGATCACATCCCTGCGCGTCGGACGACGCGTGACGGCCATGCACGAAAATCCGAATGAGGAAGCGGCGGCGGGGCCGCCGCTTCTGGTTTGATCAGGCGAAGGAGATGTTCTGGTTGCGCAGCGGGAAAGAGCGGATGCGCTTTCCCGTCGCCGCGAAATAGGCGTTGAGCACCGCCGGCGCCGCAACGCCGATGGTCGGCTCGCCGACGCCGCCCCAGAACCCGCCGCTCGGCACCATCACCGACTCCACCTTGGGCATTTCGTTGATGCGCATCGAGTTGTAGGTGTCGAAATTGGTCTGCTCGATGCGACCGTCCTTCACGGTGCAGCCGCCGTAGAACAGCGCGCTGAGGCCGTAGACGAAGGAGCCCGCGATCTGCCGCTCGACCTGCGCCGGATTGACGACATAGCCGGGATCGGTGGAGGCGACGATGCGATGCACCTTGATCTTGCTGCCGTCGGTCACCGAGATCTCGGCGGCGCCGGCAACGTAGCTGCCATAGCCCATCACCTGCGCGATACCGCGATAGACGCCCTGCGGTGCCGGCGTGCCCCAGCCGATCTTCTCGGCCACGGCGTTGAGCACGGCGAGGTGCTTGGGGTTCTTGCCCATCAGCTTGCGGCGAAATTCGAGCGGGTCCTGGCCGGCAGCCAGCGCCAACTCGTCCATGAAGCATTCCATGTAGATCGCGTTGTGATTGACGTTGACGCCGCGCCAGAAGCCGGGCGGGACGTGCGGGTTGCGCATCGCATGCTCGACCAGCAAATTCGGCACCGAATAACCGATCGCGGCCTCGCCGGATTGCGCGACGCCCTGGAACGCGGCGGGGTCCATGCCGTTCTGCAGCGCTTCCGGGCGCACCGAGAACAGGATCGATTGCCCCGACAGCCGGTAGTGCAGCGCGACCAGGTTGTTGTCGGCATCGAACGCGCCGGTCAGCTTGCACTGCGTGATCGGGTGATACTTGCCGTGCTGCATGTCCTCTTCGCGCGACCACAGCAGCTTGATCGGCGTGCCCGGCATCTGCTTGGCGATCGCCACCGCCTGGCGGACATAGTCGGTCATGCCGCGCCGGCCGAAGCCGCCGCCGAGCATCAGCTTGTGCACGTCGACCTTCTCCGCCGGCAGGCCGGAGGCCTCGAGCGCCGCCGCGAACGCCGCCTCGCCGTTCTGCGTACCGCACCACACCTCGCATTTGTCCGGCGTGTAGAGCACGGTGGCGTTCATCGGCTCCATCGTGGCATGGTTCTGGTAGGGGTAGCTGTAGACCGCCTCCACCTTCTTGGCCGCGCTTGCGATCGCTGCCTTTGCATCGCCGTTCTGGTTGCCGACATAGGCCGGCTGTGCGTTGTCGAGACCTTCGGCGAGCCATTTCGCAATCGTCTCGCTGGAGACCTTCGCGTTGTCGCCTTCGTCCCAGACGATCGGCAGCTTGTCGAGCGCGGACTTGGCGTGCCACCAGGTGTCGGCAACGACGGCGACGGCGCTGTCACCGACCGGCACCACCTTCTTGACGCCCTTCATGTTGGCGATCTTGGCTTCGTCGAAGCTCTTCAGCTTGCCGCCGAACACCGGGCAGTCCTTGATCGCGGCGTTCAGCATGCCCGGCAGCTTGACGTCGATGCCATAAGTCATCTTGCCGGTGGTCTTGTCGACGGTATCGAGCCGCTTCAGGCCCTTGCCGGCGATGGTCCAGTCCTTCGGATCCTTGAGCTTGACGTCGGCCGGCGGCTCCAGCTTGGCGGCGGCTTCCGCGACCTTGCCGTAGGTCGTGGTCTTGCCGGAGGGCGTGTGGGTGATGACGCTGTTCGCGGCCTTGCATTCCGAGGCCGGCACCTTCCACTCATTCGCCGCGGCCTGGATCAGCATCACGCGCGCAGTGGCGCCGCCCTTGCGGACATAGTCTTGCGAGGTGCGGATGCCGCGGCTGCCGCCGGTCGAGAAATCGCCCCAGGCGCGCTTGCGGGCGACGCTCTGGCCGGGCGTCGGGAATTCGGTGGTGACCTTCGACCAATCGCATTCCAGTTCTTCGGCGACGAGCTGGGCGAGGCCGGTGAGCGTGCCCTGACCCATCTCGGAGCGGGCGATGCGGATCACCACGGCGTCGTCGGGCCGGATCACGACCCAGGCGTTGACTTCAGGTGCGCCATCGGCTGCACGCACCACGGCGGGGCCGCCGAACGGCAGATCGAGGCCGAGCGCGAGTCCGGCGCCGGCGGTTGCCGTGCCGATCACGAAGGCGCGGCGATTGAGTGTTGGCATGATGTGTTGGTTGACTTGCAGATTCATGGCTGCCTCCTCACGCGTTCGCGGCAGCATGGATCGCCTCGCGCACCTGCTGGAAGGTGCCGCAGCGGCAGATATTGGTGATGGCGTCGTTGATGTCGTCGTCGCTGGGCTTCGGATTCTCTTTCAGCAGCGCCGCGACGGCCATGATCATGCCGCTCTGGCAATAGCCGCATTGCGGCACGTCGCTCGCGATCCAGGCGAGCTGCACCTTGTGCATTACGCCGCCAGCCGCGAGGCCCTCGATGGTGGTGATGTCCTTGCCGGCCATCTCGCTCACCGTCACGCCGCAGGAGCGTATCGCGACACCGTCGACATGCACCGTGCAGGCGCCGCATTGTGCAATGCCGCAGCCGTATTTGGTCCCCGTCAGTCCGACGTTCTCGCGAATCGCCCACAGCAGTGGCGTGTCGTCCTCGACGTCCACATTGATTGTCTTGCCGTTGATTTTGAGGTTTGCCATCGCTTTCCCCTGAATGGTCCAATCCTCCGATCGGACTTCAGCGCGATGTTGGCCTTGAAACTGGAACCGTTCAAATCAAGAAAACGCGTTTGCAGCGCGGAAGAAAGTTGACCGCGTGGTGTTTGGTCGCGCCCCGCGCGCGCAACATGCCTGTCATGTCTTTTGCGGCGAAGCGACGGCTAACCGCAGGAAGCTCATGACGCTGCCGAGCGCAGCAAATCCTGCACCCAGCGCCAGCGCGACGGTGGCGCCTTCGCGATCGGCCAGTGCGAAGCAGAGCGCGGCCAGCGCAGCGCCGGTGGTCTGCCCGGTCAGCCGTGCGGTCGCGACGATGCTGCTGGCGCTGCCGCTGCGATGCGACGGCGCGCTCGACATGATCGCCTTCATGTTGGGGGTCTGGAAGAAGCCGAAGCCGATGCCGCAGATCATGGTGCGCCAGACGATGTTGGCGACGCCGGGCTCGGTCGGCAGGGTCGCGAGCAGCACCATGCCAACGCCCAGCAGCAGCATGCCGATGCCGCCGAGGATGCCGGCCGGATAGCGATCCGACAGCCGGCCGCCGATCGGCGCCATGAAGGCGACCACCAGCGGCCAGGGCGTCATGAAGAAGCCGGTCTCGACCTGCGAGCGGTGCAATATGTCCTCGAAGTAGAACGGCAGCGACACGAAGGCGAGGCCCTGCACAGCAAATGAGCAAACGGCGGTCGCGGCCGACAGCGCGAAGATCGGACGGCGAAACAGGTCGATCGGCAGCATCGGCGCCGGATGATCGGCATGCCGCCGGGTCAGGATCCAGCCGAACAGGAGGGCGCCGGCAAACTCCGAGATGACGAGCGCAGGCGCGGTCTTGTGGGCGGCGCTGCCGATGCTGATGATGAAGAGCCCGAGGCAGGCGCACGCCAGCGCCGCACCGGCAAAGTCGAAGGCGTGGGTGGCGCGCGGCGTCTTCGGCAGCGTCTTCATGCCGATCAGCAACGCGACGATGCCGAAGGGAATGTTGACGGCGAACAGCCAGGGCCACGAGCCCAGCGCGAGGATGCCGGAGGCGACGGTCGGCCCCAGCGTCATGGCGCTCGCGACCACGAGCGCATTGTGGCCGAAGCCGCGGCCGAGCATCCGGCTCGGATAGACGAAGCGGACCAGCGCGGTGTTGACGCTCATCAGACCGCTGGCGCCAAGCCCCTGCAAGGTGCGCGCGACCAAAAGGCTCGGCAGCGACCACGCCAGCGCACAGCCAATTGACGCCAATGTGAACAGCAGGAGGCCGCCGATGTAGATCCGCTGGTGGCCGACGATCTCGCCGAGCGCGCCGAGCGGCAGCAGCGTTGCGACCAGGGCGATCTGGTAGACGTTGACGACCCAGACCACCTCGGCAGGGCTGACATGCAGATCGTTGGCGATCGCGGGCAGCGCGATGTTGGCGATCGCGGTATCGAGCGAGGCCATCGCCAGCGCCGTGAAGATCGCGGCCACCGCCCAGCGTCGCTTTTCCCAGGGCAGTCCATCGGTGGTCGGCGCCGCAGCCGCACCTGATATCGGGGTCTTCTCGAGCATGCCTGAAAATGTCTCCGGGACCGCCATGTACTACGGCGGCATCCCGTTCCCCAGCCGCGCCATTGCATGATGCATATGCGAAGCGGCCTTGCCGGACGCGCAGGCAGGCTGTGGCCCAGGGGCAGGGCCGCAGCGAAGGGCAAAGCTCGGGCAACCCATGTCGCGAGAATGCCGAAATATGACTCGGCGGCCGCGCAACAAATTCAGTGTCGTCCCGGCGTAGGCCGGGACCCATAACCACAAATGGCAATTGTTGCGCGACGCTGGGGCCGCAGCCTCCTCAACAACACAGCCCTGTGGTTATGGGTCCCTGCTTTCGCAGGGACGACGGTTGTGGATGTGGGCCGTGCCAAGCAACCGGCGTCGTCCTGGCGAAAGCCAGGACCCATTACCCCAAATGAGAATTGTTGCGTGATGCCGGGGCCGCAGCTCACTCTCACAACACAACCCAGTGGTTGTGGGTCCCTGCTTTCGCAGGGACGACACCGAGATTGTGGCGCGTGAGCGCGATCAATCGAATTCGTGTGCCGCGCTGTGTCACATTAGCGCGCCGGAGCGACTTTCGGATAGCTTGCGTCACAGTCGCGATCGACTACGCTTGGCATATAAGCAGGCGCGACGTCAGATCGGGCCGCAAGAGGGGACGCGCGCATTGCACGGACAGACCGACTGGCGCAGCGAAGCCATGCGAAGCGCCAGGGAGGGAACCCGGCGCCGCGCATTCACCGGCCTCTGGGTCGCGGCGCTGCTGGCGATCCTCGGCTTCCTGGTCATCTATCCCGTCTTGATGCTGCTGCTCGGCGCGCTCACCGACACCAACCCGGTGGTCGACGGCATCCGCCTCAGCCTGAGCCATCTGTCGATCGCCAATTTCCTCGCCGTGCTTGCCAATCCGAATGTCGGCGAGGCGCTGCTCAACACGCTGATCGCCTGCGGCGGCGGCACGGTGATCGCGGTTGCGATCGGGCTGTTCTTCTCCTGGATCGTGGTACGCACCAACACGCCGTTCAAGGGCTTCATCGCCGCGGCCAGCATCCTGCCGCTGTTCGCGCCGCCGCTGGTGGCCGGCGTGGCCTGGGCGATTCTCGGCTCGCCGAAGACCGGGTTGATCAACACGATGTTCAAGTGGATGGGCTCCGACCTGCGCATCGATCTCTATTCGATGTGGGGCCTGGTGTTCGTGTTCGGCATCTACTACGCGCCCTATGTCTACATGTTCACGTCGTCGGCGCTGCGCAACATGGACCCGAGCCTGGAAGAGGCGGCGGAAATCTCCGGCGCCAGCGCGTTCGCCACCCTGTTCACGGTGACGTTTCCGCTGATCATGCCGGCGATCGTCTCGGGCATGCTGCTGTCGTTCATCGTGATGCTCGGCATCTACGGCATCCCGGCCGTGCTCGGCGCGCCGACCAATCTGAGCGTGCTCACGACCTACATCTTCAAGCTCACCAACTGGTCGCCGCCGCTCTACAACACCGCGGCCGCCGTCGCGATCATCCTGATGATGGTGACGGGGCTCTTGGTCTATCTGCAGCAGAAATTGCTGAGCGGGCGCAGCTATACGACCGTGGCGGGCAAGGCGTTCCGGCCGCGCAGCCTCGATCTCGGGCCGTGGCGCTGGGTCACCTTCGCGCTCGGGATCGTCTATCTCGTCATTGTCGTGGTGCTGCCGTCGCTGGCGCTGATCGTCGCGGCCTTCCGCAAGTTCATGTTCATCCGCGACGCCGCGAGCCTGTTCGACATGCGGCAGTATTCGCTGACGCATTTCGAGAGCATCTTCGACAATCCGTTGACCATGAAGTCGATCTACAACGCGATCGAGGTCGGAATCATCACCGCTGTCGTCGGCGGCGCGCTCGCCTTTGCGATCGGCTACACCATCCATCGCACCCGCGTCGCGGGGCGCGGCGCCATCGACCTGATCTCGACGCTGCCGGTCGCAATCCCCGGGCTCGTGGTCGGCGTCGCCTATCTCTGGGCCTGGATCGGCGTTCCCGGCGGGCTCTACGGCACGATCTGGATTCTCGCGCTCGCCTTCATCGCGCGCTTCATGCCCGACACCGTGAAGGCGCTGTCGACCTCGTTCCTGCAGATCCACCGCGAGCTCGAGGAGGCCGCTTGGGTCTGCGGCCGGGGCATGCTCGGCACCATCAGGACGATCGTGCTGCCGCTGGCGCGGCCGGGCGTGCTGGCGTCGATGACGCTGCTGTTCGTGCTGGCGATCCGCGAGCTCGGCTCGTCGCTGTTCCTCTACACCAGCAACACCATGGTGATGTCGGTGTTGCTGCTCGACTATTACGAGGGCGGCAACATCGGCAAGACCGCGGCCTTCAGCCTGGTGCAGACCGTGCTGCTCGGCGTCCTGATCGGCGGCGCCAACTGGCTGTCGCGTGGGGCGGCGCAGGGCAACGTGGCGCGGACCGGATAACGATAAGGGGAGGATTGGCGATGGATAGACGAACCTTCACCACACTAGCCTTGACACTGGCCTTGGCGAGCGTCGCAACGCTTGCGCTGGCGCCGGCCGTGCGGGCGCAGGAGTTCGGCTCGGCGGAATTGATCGCGGCCGCGAAGGCCGAAGGCAAGCTCGTGTTCTACACGGCGAATTTTGCCGAGATCGAGCAGCAGGTGATCAAGGCGTTCAACAAGCGCTTTCCCGAGATCACGGTCGAGATGGTCCGCGCGCCCGGCGGGCAGCTCATCACCCGCGTGAAGACCGAAGCCGCGGCCGGCAAGCTGATCGCCGACGTCGTCGACCACTCCGATCGCGCGCTGATGCAGCCGCTGGAGGATCTGTTCCAGGACTATGCGCCGCCGAACGCGGCCGATTACAGCAAGGACGCGCTGATCTCGCCGAAGCTGTGGCCGCGCGCCACCATCGCCTGGTCGATCGGCTACAACACTGAGCTGGTGAAGGATCCGCCGAAATCGTGGATGGACCTGACCAAGCCGCAATATGACAAGCTGATCGGGCAGGTGTTCGCGCAGTCCGGCGGCACCACCTGGACCCGGATCATGTTCGAGCGCCAGGTGCTCGGTGAGGACTACTGGGCCAAGCAGGCCGCAACCCATCCCGTGCTCTATCCCTCCGGCGCGCCGACCGCCGATGCTCTGGTGCGCGGCGAGATCGCGATCGCGCCGCTGCTCTACAACGTGATCTATCAAAAGAAGAAAGACGGCGCGCCGATCGAGATCTTCTTTCCGCCCGAAGGCGCGCCGGTCAATCCCTATGCGAGCGGCATTCCGAAGACGGCGGCGCATCCCAATGCGGCCAAGTTGTTCCTGAACTGGTGCCTGTCGAAGGAAGGACAGACCTTCATGATCAAGGAGCTCGGTAATCTCACCTCCTTGAAGGAGCCGCCGGCCTTTCCGGAGGGGTTCGATCCCAAGGTGGTCAAGCTCTGGTATCCGAAGTTCGACGACTACGTGAAGCTGCACGCAGCGTGGGTGGCGGACTGGGACAAGACGTTCGGATACCGGCAATAGGCGGCGAGGCTAGCGATGACGGCGACGCTCGAAGTCACCGATCTCAGGAAGCAGTTTGCGATCGGCCGCCCGGCGATCGACGGCGTCAGCTTTGGCGTGCCGGCCGGCGAGATCGTGGTGCTGCTCGGGCCGTCCGGCTGCGGCAAGACCACGACGCTGCGCTGCGTCGCCGGGCTCGAGCATCCGACCGATGGCGAGATCAGCATTTCCGGGCGGGTGGTCTCGTCGCCGGCGCGCGGCATTTTGGTGCCGCCGCGCTTGCGCAACCTCGGCATGGTGTTCCAGTCCTATGCGGTGTGGCCGCATATGACGGTGCGGCAGAACGTGATCTATCCGCTGAAGCACCGGACGGTCGGGCGCGCTGACGCCGCCCGCATGGTCGACGACGCGCTGGCGCTGGTCGGGCTGTCCGACTATGCCGACCGGCCGGTGGTGGCGCTCTCAGGCGGGCAGATGCAGCGCGTCGCGCTGGCGCGCAGCATGGTGTACCGGCCGCAACTCCTGCTGCTCGACGAGCCGCTGTCGAATCTCGATGCCAAACTGCGATTGCGGCTGCGCGACGATCTTCGCGTCATCCTCAAGCAGACCGGGATGACCGCGCTCTATGTCACCCATGATCAGGCCGAGGCGGTCGTGCTCGGTGACCGGATCGGCGTGATGCGCGACGGCAAGCTGTTGCAGATGGACACCCCTGACGTGATCTACAACCGTCCGGCCGATCTGTTCGTCGCCAATTTCACCGGCGCGACCAACGAGCTCGCCGGCACGCTGGTCGCGTGCAACGGTGGCTATGGCGTGGTCGATTTCGGCGACGGCCGGCAAGGCGAGGTCGCGCTGTTCCAGCCGCTGAAGCCCGACGAGAAGGTGCGGGTGGCGCTGCGGCCCGAGAACATCGCGATCGGCCGGCCCGATGGCGCCAACACGTTTGCGGCGAAGGTGCTCGACCGGCGCTACCAGGGCACGCAGACCGCCTACGGTCTCGAGCTGTTCGGCAAACGGCTGGAGGCGATCGAGCTCGGCACCGCCGCGCGCCATCAGGTCGGCGTCGAGGCACAGGTCGCGCTGCCGCGCGAATGCCTGTGGGCCTACCGTGACAACGGGCCGGCATCCCCTGACTGAGGGATGCTATTGCAGCGCCATGCCCGAGGTCTTGATCACCGTCGTCAGCTTCTGCTGATCGGCCTTCATCAGCGCGGCGAGCTCATCGAGCGACATCGGCTTGCCCGGAATATTGGCGAGCGACAGCTGGCGCTGCACGTCAGGGTTCTGCAACGCCTTGTTGATCGCCGCATTGATCTTCGCAAGCAGCGGCGCCGGCGTCGCGGCCGGCACGTAGATGCCGTACCAGGGAACGTAGGCGGCCTCGGCAAAGCCGGCTTCCGCGATGGTCGGGACGTCGGGCAGGTCGGGGACGCGTTTGTCGGTGAACACCGCGAGCGGCTTAACGCTGCCGGCCTTGATGTGCGGCAGCGCAAGCTCGAGCGAGACGATCTCGAAATGCATCAGGTTGGTCATCAGGTCGATCAGGGCCTGCGGCTGGCCCTTGTAGCCGACATTGGTCAGCTTGATGCCGGCGGCCTGAAACAGTTTCTGGGCGCTGAGGTCGATCGACGATCCGGTGCCGGGATTGCCGAAGTTGAACTGTCCGGGCTGCTTGCGGGCCAGCTCGACGAATTCGCCGATGCTGTTCACCGGCATCGACGGATGCACCAGCGCCACGCTTTGATTCCAGACCGCGAGGCCGACGCACCTGAAATCCCTTGCCGCGTTCCAGCCAGTGTCCTTGTAGAGATCCGGGTTGACCAGAAGCGCGGGGCCGGTGACGACCCAAGTGTAGCCGTCCGGCTCGCTGCGCGCGACGGCTGATGTGCCGATATTGCTGTTGCCGCCGGGCCGTGCCTCCACCACGACGGTCTGCTTCCAGTCGCGGCCGACCTGCTCGGTTACGGCGCGCGCGACGATGTCGACGATGCCGCCGGCAGGATAGGGCACGATGATGTGGATCGGACGGCTCGGATAATTGTCCTGCGCGTTGGCGCCGGCGCCAATCAGCAGGACGGATGCGATGGTCGCGAGCAGTCGAACGGCGGTTGCGATGCCGCGCATGTCTCCCTCCCCATATCTGCCGCATCGTCTGCGCGATGCGTACTTTTAATGCATGACCTCTTCGGAAAACCGCTTCACACTTTTCCGGATCATGTCCTAGTCGTTGGCCACCAGCGAGCGGATGCTGCGGGCGAGCCCGAGCATGCGCGGCCCGCATTCGCGCTCGATCTGCTCGGCGCTGAAGCGGAACGAGGGGATGCCGCAATTGACCGACAGGCATTCGCCGGCGGGCGTGCGATACAGCGGGGCGGCGACGCCAAAAATCTCGCGACGCCATTCGCCGAGCGAGACCGCGAAGCCGCGTTCGTTGCAGAGCTCGATGTCCGGCAGCGTGCGCCGTTCGACGTAGTCGAGCTCCTCAGGGCGCTCGGCCTTCACACGCGCGACATAGGCATCGCGTTCGTCCTTCGTGAACAGCGACAGCAGGGCGCGTCCGACCGCCGTCGGCGCCAGCGAGGAGACAAAGCCGACGTCAGGCACGTGCGGCACCGCGTCCGTCGTGCGCAGCGTTTCGACATAGATGAAGTCGAGCCCGAACGGCATCGCGATCGACACCGTGCCGCCGGTATAGGCGGCGAAGTCGCGCATCAGCGGACGCGCGAGCTGGCGGACCTTCAGCGACGACAGCACCGGATAGGCGGCGGCAAGCACGCCGAGCCCGAGCACGAAGCGGCCCTTGGCGTCGCGCCTGAGATAGCCGAGCTGCTCCAGCGTGTAGCTCAGGCGCGAGACGGTCGGCCGCGACAGGCCGGTGTGCTCGGCAAGCTCCGCATTCGAGAGCGGGCCGGCGTGGTTGCGGAAGGCGGCCAGCAGATCGAGCCCGTGCGCCAGGGTGGTCGCAAAGGAGGGATCCGCTGGGGATTCGAGGGTGGACAATGCCGCCATACGAAATAATGGTCTGAAATTGATCAGATTGTCAATATATCGAAATGAATTTGCAAATCGTTTCGATATCGGTTTATCTGCTGGCCAAAAGACGGGAGGCGGCATGGATTTCGATCTGTCCGAACGGTCGGAGCGCTGGCGGCAAGATCTGTTGGCCTTCTTCGAGAAGGCGGTGCTGCCGCGCCACCGCGCCTGGCTCGATCATGTCCGCGCGCACAGCGGCACGCCGCCCTTCATGGCCGAGCTGCAGCAGCAGGCGCGCGCGGCGGGCCTGTGGAATCTCGGTCTGCCCGAACTGGCGGACGACGAACCCGGCACGCGCCTCTCCAATCTCGACTACGCGCCGCTGGCGGAAATCATGGGGCGGCTGTTCTGGGCGCCGGAGGTGTTCAACTGCCAGGCGCCCGATGTGCCGAACATGATCGCGTTGCAGGCCTGCGCGACGCCTGAGCAGAAGACGCGCTGGCTCGCGCCGCTGCTCAACGCCGAGACGCGCTCCGCCTTCGGCATGACCGAGCCCGATGTCGCCTCGTCCGACGCCACCAACATCGCAACGCGGATGGTGCGCGACGGCGACCACTACATCATCAACGGCCGCAAATGGTTCATCACCGGCGCCGCGCATCCGCGCTGCAGCTTCCTGATCGTGATGGGTGTCACCGATGCCGGCGCCGAGCGCACCAGCCGGCATTCCTGCATCATCGTGCCGATGGATGCGCCCGGCGTGCGGCTGGTGCGGCGGCTGCGCTGGATGGGTTGCGAAGATCATACAGCGCCGATCGGCGAGCTTGAGTTCGACAATGTGCGCGTGCCGGTGGAGAATCTGCTCGGTGCGGAGGGCGAGGGTTTCAAGGTCGCGCAGATCCGGCTCGGCCCGGCGCGCATCCACCATTGCATGCGCTCGATCGGGCTCTGCGAGCTCCTGATCGAGCTGATGATGGCGCGTGCCGCGGAGCGCAGTGCATTCGGGCGCACCGTGATCCAGTACGACACCGTCCAGCGCTGGATCGCTGAAGCCCGCGTCGAACTGGAGCAGGCGCGGCTGCTCGCGTATCGCTGCGCCTGGCGGCTCGATCAGGCCGGCCATCACGGCGCCTGGCGCGACGTCTCGCTGATCAAGGTCGCGGTGCCCGCAATGCTGCAAAAGATCGCCGACCGCGCGATGCAGGTGTTCGGCGCGATGGGCGGCTCCGACGATACGCCGATCCATCAGGCGCTGGCGTGGGGACGGCTGCTCCGGATCGGCGACGGCCCCGACGAGGTGCATCTGCGGCAGATCTTCCGGATGGAGCCGATGCCGGAATGGTCGATCGCCAATTCGCCCTATCTTGCTGCACATCCCGCCTGAGCGGCGCTACAGTATCCACCGAATTATCCCTAGACGAGGCGCCCTTCCGATGACGATGACCGAGCAAGCCCGAGACGCAAAGCCCGCCGCGATCGACAAGGAGCGGCTGCGCCTGAAGTATCAGGAGGAACGCACCAAGCGGCTGCGTCCTGACGGCAACGACCAGTATCTCCAGATCAAGGACCAGCTCGCGCATTATCTCGAGGATCCCTACACGCCGGTGACGGAGCGCGCGCCGAAGACCGACCACGTCACCTTCGCCTTCATCGGCGGCGGCTTTGCCGGGCTCGCCACCGCGGCGCGGCTGACCGAGGCCGGCGTCAAGGATGTCCGCATTGTCGAGAAGGGCGGCGATTTCGGCGGCACCTGGTACTGGAACCGGTATCCCGGCGCGCAGTGCGACACTGCGTCGATGGTCTACATGCCGCTGCTCGAAGAGACCGGCCACATGCCGTCGGAGAAATACGCGCATGCGCCCGAGATCCTGGCGCACTGCCAGCGGATCGGCCGGCAGTTCAATCTCTACGACAACGCGCTGTTTCACACCGAGGTGACGAGCCTCGATTGGGACGCGGCACAATCGCGCTGGATCATCCGCACCACCAGGGGCGACGCCTTCACCGCGCAATATGTCGGCATCGGCACCGGCCCGCTGCATGTGCCGAAGCTGCCCGGCATTCCCGGCATCGAGCGCTTCAAGGGCCACTCGTTCCACACCAGTCGGTGGGATTACGACTACACCGGTGGCGATCCCCGCGGCGCGCCGATGGAGAAGCTTGCCGACAAGCGCGTCGGCATCATCGGCACCGGTGCTACGTCGGTGCAGTGCATTCCGCACCTCGCGCGCGCCTGCAAGGAGCTGTACGTGTTCCAGCGCACGCCGTCGTCGGTCGACGTCCGCGGCAATGGCCCGATCGATCCGGACTGGTTCGCCGATATCGCAACGCCGGGCTGGCAACAGCGCTGGCTGGAGAATTTCACCGCCAACCAGGCCGGTGGATCGGCCGAGGAAGACCTGGTGCAGGACGGCTGGACCGATTTGTCGAAGCGGATCCGCGCCAAGGTGATGCTGCTGCCGCGCGAGCAGCGGACCGTGGAAAACATGCGGGCGGTGTTCGAGGATTCCGATTTCGAAAAGATGGAGGAGATCCGCAACCGGGTCGACAGCATCGTCGGCGACCCCGAGACGGCCAGGAATCTCAAGGCCTGGTACGGCCAGCTCTGCAAGCGGCCATGTTTCCACGACGCCTATCTTCAGGCCTTCAACACGCCGGGCACGCATCTGGTCGATACCGACGGCAAGGGTGTCGAAGAGATTACCGAGAACGGGATTGTCGTCGCCGGCAAGGAATACAAGCTCGACTGCATCATCTACGCATCGGGCTTCGAGGTGGGGACCGAATATCGCAGGCGTGCGGGCTTCGATCTGACCGGCCGTGACGGCATCAAGCTGTCGGCGCATTGGGCCAAGGGTATGCGCACCAAGCACGGTATCCACGTGCACGGCTTCCCCAACGTGTTCTTCGTGCAGCCGACGCAGGGCGCCAACCTCATTTCCAACGTACCGCACAACCTGACGGAAGCGGCGCGGACCATCGCCCTGATGGTCGGACATGCGCAGGACAACGGCTTCAAGGAGATCGAAGTCAGCAAGGAAGCCGAGAACCGCTGGGTCGAGCTGCTGCTGACCGCGGTCGGCCGGATGATCGGTGGGCCGGATTGCACGCCCGGCTATTACAACAATGAGGGACGCGAGCCCGGGCCTGCCGCCAAGCTCAGTGTCGGCTATCCGGCGGGCGCGTTGGCCTACTTCAAATACATCGATGGCTGGCGCCGCAGCGGCCAGTTCGAAGGCGTGCAATTCCGCTGAGTGATGCGCGACCGGGACTGATCTTCGCCAAACGAGGGAGTGCTTGAGTAATGACCCAGACAACCGCAGGTGAGACGTCGCATGAACTTCCGAAGGCGGCATCCGCGCCGGTCATCGCGCAGCACGAAACCACGCTGAAAGCGCTGCCGTTCGCCGACACCAGGGATTTCGACGACGCCGCGCGCGGCTTTCTCGGCACCATCGAGAACGCGCGCGTCACCTCGGCCCAAGGCAGGGTGGTGTGGAGCCTCGAGCCTTACGGCTTCCTGTCCGAGGAGAAGGCGCCTGCGACCGTCGATCCGAGCCTGTGGCGGCAATCGCGGCTCAACATGCATCACGGCCTGTTCGAGGTAGTGCCGGGCGTCTACCAGGTGCGCGGGCTCGACATCGCCAACATGACGCTGATCGAGGGCGACAAGGGCGTCATCGTGGTCGACACCCTGACCTCGATCGAGGGCGCACGCGCCGCGATGGAGCTGTACTTCCAGCATCGCGGCAAGCGGCCGGTCGCCGCCGTGATCTTCACCCATACCCACACCGACCATTGGGGCGGCGCGCGCGGCGTGGTGGACGACGCCATGCTGGCGGCGGGTGTTCCGATCATCGCGCCGAATTTCTTCATGGAGCACGCGGTCTCCGAGAACATCATCGCGGGGCCGGCGATGCTGCGCCGTGCGCAATACCAGTTCGGGCCGTTCCTCGCCAAGGGCGTGCGCGGCCAGGTCGATTGCGGTCTCGGCAAGACCATGGCCGCGGGCGGCGTGGCGCTGCTGCGGCCGACCGACCTGATCATCGCGACCGGCGATACACGCATCATCGACGGCGTCGAGTTCGAATTCCAGATGGCGCCGAACAGCGAAGCGCCCGCGGAGATGCATTTCTTCATTCCGCGCTACAAGCTGTTGAACCTCGCCGAGAACTGCACGCACAATTTCCACAACCTGCTGCCGTTCCGCGGCGCCGATGTGCGCGATGCGCTGGCGTGGTCGAAGTATCTCGGCGAGGCGTTGCAGATGTGGGGCGGCAAGGCGGAGGCGATGTGCGGCCAGCACCATTGGCCGGTGTGGGGGCGCGAGCGGATCGACACCATGATCCGCCAGCAGCGCGACCTCTATAAATACGCGCATGACCAGACCATTAGGCTGATGAACCACGGCCTCAACGCGGCCGAGATTGCCGAGACGATCCGGCTGCCGCAGAGCTTAGAGGGCGCCTGGCACGGCCGCGGCTATTACGGCCACATCAGGCACAATGTGAAGGCGATCTACCAGAAGTATCTCGGCTGGTACGACGCCAATCCGGTCAATCTCGATTCCCTGCCGCCGGTCGAGGCCGGCAAGAAGTATGTTGAGTATATGGGCGGTGCCGACGCGATCCTGAAGCGCGCCGCCGCCGACTTCGCCAAGGGCGAATTCCGCTTCGTCGCCCAGGCCGTCAGCCATCTCGTCTTCGCCGAGCCCGACAACCAGGCGGCCCGCGCATTGCTGGCCGACACGTTCGAGCAGCTCGGTTACGCTGCCGAGAGCTCGACCTGGCGCAACGCCTATCTGTTCGGGGCCCAGGAGCTGCGGCAGGGCATGCCGAAGACGCCGCCGCGCTCGCCGATGCCGCGCGAGACGCTGGCTGCACTCCGCACCGAGCAGCTCTGGGACGTGCTCGGCGTCCGCCTCAATGGCCCCAAGGCCGAGGGCAAGCGTATCGTGCTGAACTGGAGTTTTACCGATACGGGCGAGAGTTTCGTGCTCAATCTCGAGAATTCGGCGCTGACCTACGTCAAGGGTACGCAGGCCGCCGACGCGCACGCCAGCTTCACGCTGGCGCGCAGCGTGCTCGATGAGGTGATCGCCAAGCTGACCACGTTCCCCGACGCCGTCGGCGCCGGCAAGGTGAAGGTATCAGGCGAGCCGCTGCGGCTCGGCGAATTGATGATGCTGATGGACGAATTCCCGCGGATGTTCGAGATCGTCGAGCCGAAGCGGACGGCGGTGAGCTAGAGCCACATACTCAAAACGTCGACCGTCACCCTGAGGAGCCGCGTAGCGGCGTCTCGAAGGGTTGACGGCCATCGGTCGGGCCGTGCATCCTTCGAGACGCGCTTCGCGCTCCTCAGGATGGCGGTTCGATAGTTGGGCCTCTTAAATCCCGAGATACGCCGCCTGCACCTGTTTGTTGCCCGCGAGCTCGGCGCTGGTGCCCTGCATGATCACGTTGCCACTTTCCAGCACATAGGCGCGCTGCACCAGTGACAGCGCGCGGCTGACATTCTGCTCGACCAGCAGGATCGCGGTGCCCATCTTGTGGATCTCGCCGATCTTCTCGAACGTCACGTCCGTCATCACGGGGGCCAGGCCCAGCGAAGGTTCGTCCAGCATCAGCAGGCGGGGCTTCAGCATCAGCCCGCGGCCGACCGCGACCATCTGCTGCTCGCCGCCGCTCATGGTGCCGGCGAGCTGCTTCCTGCGGTCGGCGAGCCGCGGGAAGATGCTGTAGACGAGCTCCATCGTGCGTGCGCGATCCGCCTTGGCTTTCGGCGTATAGGCGCCGATCTCGAGATTTTCCTGGACTGTCATTTCCGGAAACACTTGGCGGCCTTCCGGGACATGCGCGATGCCGAGCTCGGGGATACGGTAGGGCGGCAGCGTCGCGAGGTCGACGCCGTCGAACGTGACCTTGCCGGCGAACAGTTTGACGAGGCCGGAGACGGCGCGGAGCGTCGTGCTCTTGCCGGCGCCGTTGGCGCCGAGCAGGCCGACGGCTTCGCCCTCGCCGATGGAGATGCTGACGTCGGTGATGGCGGGGACCGAGCCGTAGCTGGCGCTGACGCGGGAGAGCTCAAGCATGGGGGTCTCCCTGCGCCGGCGGATGCACGTAGGAGCCGAGATAGGCGCGGATCACTTCCGGATTCTCCACGATCTCCTTTGGCGTACCCTCGGCGATCTTCTGCCCGTGGTCGAGCACCACGATGTGACGGGCCACCGCCATGATCGCGCGCATCACATGCTCGACGATCACGATGGTCAGGCCGCGCGCTGAGAGTTTCTTCACCAGCGCCACCGCCTGGTCGATCTCGGCCGGGTTAAGCCCGGCCATCACCTCGTCGAGCAGCAGGATTCGTGGCTGGGTCGCCAGCGCGCGGGCCATCTCCAGCCGGCGCTGGTCGATGGTGGTGAGGTCCTTGGCCGGCGTCTGCTCCCTGGCGCCGAGGCCGACGAACTCGATCGCCTCAAGCGCCTTGCTGCGGGCGGCGGCGACATGGCGGTCGCGCAGGAAGGCGCCGGTCATCACATTGGCGAGCACCGTCATCGCCCCGAACGGCTTTGCCACCTGGAAGGTGCGCGCCATGCCGAGCGCGCAGACGTCGTGTGGACGCAAGCCAACGACCTCGCGGCCGAAGGCGAGCACCGATCCGGAGTCTGGGCGATGAAATCCCGTGATCAAATGAAAGCTCGTGGTCTTGCCGGCGCCGTTGGGCCCGATCAGCGCGACCGTCTCGTTCTCCTGCACCGCGAAGCTGACGTCCTGCACCGCGCGCAGGCCGCCGAACCGCTTGCTGAGACCCTTGACGACCAGTGCTTCTGCCATCGCAACGACCTCAGGCGCGCGCCGGCTTGCGCCGGATGATGCGGTGATAGACGTCGATCGCAAACCCGATCAGCCCGGTTGGGCGCCACAGGATCACCGCCATCAGGATCAGGCTGTAGACCGTGAGCTGGATGCCGCCGACCGAGCTGCCGAGCCAGCTTTGCAGCAGCGCGGAAGTTGTCTCCAGCAGCACGGTGCCGATCACGGGTCCCCACAACGTGCCGATGCCGCCGACGATCGAGACCAGCGCCGCCTCGATCGAGACGCTGAAGCTGAACGCGGTCGCGGGATCGATGAAGTAGATGTACTGGGTGTAGAAGGTGCCGGCGAGCGCGGTCAGGAACGCGCTGATCATGTAGATGTCGCGCTTGACCTTCGGCGCGTTGACGCCGATCGCTTCAGCCGCGTCCTCATCCTCGCCGATCGCGACGAGGTAGTAGCCAATCCAGGATTTCTCGATTTGGTGGGTGATCCACAGGCCAACGACGAGCAGGCCGAGCACGACGTAGTAGTACGACGACTTCTCCTCGAACTGCATCATCAGCGGCGCGCTGCCGAGATTCGGGATCGTGGTGCCTTCGGCACCCCAGGCGAAATCGCGGAATTTGAGGAAGATCAGCATCAGCACCTGCGCGGTCGCGATGGTGGCGATGGTGAAATAGGGGCCGCGCAGGCGAAAGCACAGCCAGCCGATCGGCAGGCTCGCCAGCATCGCGACCACGCCGCCCGCGATCATCCCGATCCAGGGCGAGATGCCGTAGTTCACCTGCATAATGGTCGATGTGTAGGCGCCGAGTCCGAAATAGGCGGCGTGCCCGAGCGACAGCTGCTTGGCATAACCGCCCATCAGGTTCCAGGCGACGCCGATGAAGGAGAACAGCAGGATGCGGATGAAGATGTCGATCGCGAACGACGAGGTGACGAACTGGGGCAAAGCGAGCATGACGACGGCCCCGATCGCGAGCCACAGCCATTTCATGTTGCCGGAGGTCTGCATCAGCGGCCCCTTTTGGCGCCGAGCCCGCTCGGCCTGAAGGCAAGCGTCAGCAGCAGCAGTGCGAACACCACGATCAGGCCTGAATCCGCGCCGACGAACTGGATGCCGAGCGATTCCGCCACGCCCATCATCAGGCTCGCGACCAGCGCGCCCATCACATTGCCGAGCGTGCCCATCACGACCGCGACGAACGCCATCAGCACGAACACCTGGCCGACGAACGGATAGGCGGAATAGAACGGCATCAGCAGCGAGCCGGCGGCGCCGGCGAGCGCCAGCGCGGTGCCGAACGCGACCGCGAACACGCGGTTGGGATTGATCCCCATCAGCATCGCGACGTCGCGGTTCTGCGACGCCGCGCGCATGGCGCGGCCGAGATCGGTGGTGTGCAGGAACACCCAGAGCAGCCCGCTGAGCGCCATCGCGACCGCAAAGGCGATCAGTTTCGCCACCGGAATGTACAGCCCGCCGATGTGCCACGCTTCATCCGAATAGGAGGTGTGGACGGTGCGGTAGTTGGCGCTGAACAGCATCAGCGAGAGATTGAGCAGCAATAGCGACAGCGCAAAGGTCAGGAAGATCTGCGGCATGTCGTTCGGCCCGAGCACCCTGCGGATCAGGAAGTGCTGGATCAGGACGCCGGCGAGGAACAGCACCGGCATCGAGACAACAAGCGAGACCAGCGGATCGATGCCGAACTGGGTGGCGAGGAAGAACGAGATATACATCCCGATCATCACGAACTCGCCCTGGGCGAAGTTGACGATCTTGACCACGCCGAAGATCAGCGTGACGCCGATGCTGACCAGCGCGTAGATGCCGCCGATGAGCAGGCCGTTGATGACAGCCTGGGCCAGTGTCTCCCACATGCGATGCGACCGCGGTTCAGGTCTTCATCAGCGGGGCGCGGGCGTCTTCCTTGGGGAAGATGCTGGCGAGATCGGCGTTCTGCCACTGCACGCCGACCGGACGGCCATAGACGTTCTTGCCGTCGGGGCCGAACTTCACTTTGCCGCCGGGCGCCATCGCCGCGTAACCCGAGGAGACGTCGAGCGTCGAGAGCGCCTCGCGTACCTTCTTCGGATCGGCGGAGGCAGCGCGCTCCAACGCGTCGGCCAGCATGAAGGTCTGCGCGACCAGGCCGCCGGCATATTCGAAGGCGAACTCGCCAGTGCGCTTCTTGAACTCGGCGTTGACCTTCTGCGCATCGTCGTTGACGTCGTGGTTCCAGTGCGCGACGCCCTGCAGACCTTCGGCGGCCTTGCCGACATTCTTGTAGAAATCCGGCATCACGAAGCCGCCCGAGCCGCCATTGATCGCGATGTTGATCCCGACCTGCTTCACGGTGCGGACGATCAGGATGAGGTCGTTGAGATAGGACAGCGAGAACAGCGTGTTGGCACCGGAGGCCTTGACCTTGTTGATCAGCGGGCTCGCATCGGTGAAGCCGGCCGAGTAGGGCTCGAACATCACGATCTCGACGCCTTCGCCGGGCGCCAGTTCCTTCAGCCCGTTCGAGGTCGAGGTGCCGAATGCGGTGTTCTCGAAGATGACGGCGACCTTGGCCTGCTCGCTGACCAGCTTGGCCATCTGCAGCTGCGCCTTGGCGAATTGCGAGGCCCGCGCGAACGGCGTGAAGGTGTAGGTGCGTCCCTTGTTGAGCTGGTCGGAGCTCGATCCGGTGATGATCGGAACGTGAGCGCGCTCGCAGACCTCGCTCGCGATCAAGGTCAGCGCGCTGGCGTAGCAGCCATGGATCGCCGACAGCTTGTTGCCGGATATCAGACGGTCAGTCTCGGTGCGCGTCACCGTGGTGTCGCTCTGCACGTCGGAGACGATGAGGTTGAGCTTGGCGCCGCCGAGCGACTTGATGCCACCGGCCTCGTTAACCATGTCGACCGCAAGCTTGGCTGCGGCAACGCAGCCGACGCCGATCTGCGCCATGCTGCCGGTGCTCGGATAGAGCGCGCCGATATTGATCGGGTCGGCGGCCCAGCCGCGCAGCGGGACGGCGCCGAATGCGCCGGCTGCGAGCACGCCGCCGGTTTTGACCAGGAACTTGCGGCGGTTCAGCTTGGTCCGTGAGGCCTTGGTCGGCGCGGTATTATTAATGGCCGACGGCTTGCGGTCCCCTGTCATGGCGTTCCCCCTGTGCGACGGCGGCACGGTTGCTCCGTCCGCGCGCTTATTATTTTTTGCTCAAGCGGGGCGCATAAGAGCACGTAATTCGGCAATCGCAAAGGCGATATCGGCCGGGGTCACGGGGGAAACGCGTTGCGACTGGTGCGTCGCAGCAATCGCGCGACGCGGGCGTGTGAGCCGCTTCGCTGCGTGGGAGTTGCCGCCAGATGCGGCGGTATTATTGACAATCGAATGACCCGACGGACCGGCACAGGGGGTGCCGGCCGGCCCTCCGGATCATTCGATCGGCCGCTGCAACGGCTATTCCGCGCTCGCCACCAGCTTGAAGCGCGGCTTGGCTTCCATCAGGCTGCGATAGGCGGCGAGATAGTCGAGCGCCATGCGGCGCGCGGTGAAGCGGGTCTCGAACTGCTTGCGGATCGCATCGCGGTTGAGCGTCGAGAGCCGGCCGACCGAGGAGATCGCGCTGATCTCATCCTCGACGATGAAGCCGGTCAGCCCATCCTCGATGATCTCGGGCACCGAGCCGCGGTTATAGGCGATGACGGGTGTGCCGCAGGCCATCGCTTCGATCATGACGAGGCCGAACGGCTCCGGCCAGTCGATCGGAACCAGCAGCCCGATCGCGCCGCTGAGAAAATCCGGCTTCTCGCGATCGCTGATCTCGCCGATGAACTCGATCAGCGGATTGTTGGTGATCAGCGGCTTGATCAACTCGTCGTAATATTCCTGGTCGGCGCGATCGACCTTGGCTGCGATCTTCAGCGGAATGCCGCAGCGGGTCGCGATCTTGATCGCGCGATCGACGCCTTTCTCCGGCGCGATTCGCCCGAGCACGGCGAGATAGGATTGTTTGGCCGGTTGCGGCGTCAGCAAATTTTCCGGCAGGCCGTGATGGATGGTGCGCACCCAGTGCGCCTGCGGCACCGGCCGCCGCTGGGCGTTGGAGATCGAGATCACCGGGATCTTGGAAAAGGTGTTGAAGACGGGCTGGTGCTCCGGCAAGTCGAGCCGTCCGTGCAGCGTGGTCACGAACGGCGTCGGCTGCCGCGAGAACGCCGACCACGGATAGTAGTCGAGATGGAAATGCAGGAAGTCGAACTCGTCGTCGTCGGCCTTCTGCCGGACGCGCTCCAGCATCACCATGTGCAGCGCATTGGGATCGCGGACGGAACCGTCGAGCCGCAGTGCCTTCGGCCAGGTCGCATCGAGCTTCGCGGAGGTCTGTGAGTCGCCGCTGGCGAACAACGTCACGTCATGTCCAAGTGTTACAAGTTCTTCGGTCAGCCAGTGCACGACCCGTTCGGTGCCGCCGTAGAGCTTGGGGGGAACAGCCTCCGTCAGCGGGGCAACCTGCGCGATGCGCATTTCTCCGTCTCCATGTTTGTAATGTGGATGAGCCCTCAGCCCTCTGATGGCAGCGACATGCCAAAGACGGGAACGTTCTCGCACGTGCGAGGTTCCTTAGGTGTGGGAGATCTGCCGCTTCTTTCTTCCATCACACTGTGGTCTTGCTGATGCCATCTCGCTCCAACACGTTTTCGCGGACGCCAACGTTGCAAAATTGTCGCGCAGTGATGGCTGCATCGAGCAATCCCACCGCCGCCCTTCACGTCATCGTGCACGAGAGCTTCGACTAAAATTTTCTCGTTCACCTTCAACAGCTTTTGCAGGACGTCATGGACCATCTGTCAGGATACGCGCATCGCCCGTTCCCCTTTGTGCTGCGCTATCTGCGCCGGCGGCTTCCGTCGCATGTTGTGATTTTGTCGGCCGTCGTCGCGGCGGTTGCCTGCTCGGTAGGCACGCAATACGGCGTGAAGAATCTGGTCGACGCATTGTCGGCAGGGCCGTCGGCCGCGAATGGCGTATGGCTGGCATTCGCTCTGCTCATGTCGCTGATCGCAGCCGACAACTTCCTGTGGCGGATCGCGAGCTGGACCGCGAGCTACACCTTCGTCAGCGTCAGCGGCGACCTTCGCCGCGACATGTTCCGTCATCTCACCGGCCACGCGCCGAGCTATTTCACGGATCGGCTGCCGGGCATGCTGACCAGCCGGATCACGGCGACCTCGAACGCGGTCTACACCGTCGAGAACATGTTCGTATGGAACGTGTTGCCGCCTTGCATCGCGACCTTCGCGGCGATCACCCTGGTTGGAACCGTCAGCGTGACAATGTCAGCAGTGTTGATCCTGATCGCGGGAACCATGGTGGTGGCCATGTTCCGCATGGCGGCCGCCGGCAGGCCGCTGCATGACGATTTCGCCAACAGGGCGGCGGCCGTGGACGGCGAAATGGTCGATGTCATCAACAACCTGCCGCTGGTGCGCGCGTTCTGTGGCCTCGGCTATGAGCACGACCGCTTCGACGCGACCGTCAATCGGGAACTCGTGGCGCGCGGCCGTTCCCTCCGCTATCTCGAAAAGCTTCGCCTCGTTCACGCTGCCGTGACTGTCATTCTGACGATCGCGATGCTGGCCTGGGCTCTCAATCTCTGGCAGCAGGGCGCAGCGACCACCGGCGACGTCGTGCTGGTCTGCACGCTCGGCATCTCGATCCTCAGCGCCACCCGCGATCTCGCCGTTGCGCTGGTCGACGTCACCCAGCATGTCGCCCGCCTGACCGAGGCGCTGGCGACGCTGTTGCAGCCGCACGAGCTGAAGGATCATCCGGAAGCCGAGGTGCTGGTGAAGAGCGGCGCGGCGATCGCCTTCAACAATGTCTCGTTCCGCTATCCCGGCGGCTTGCAGGTGTTCGAGCGTTTCAGCCTGCGCATCCAGCCCGGCCAGCGGGTCGGTCTGGTCGGGCAGTCCGGCGGCGGCAAGTCAACACTGTTTACCCTTCTGCAGCGCTTCTACGACGTCGAGCAGGGCGCCATCACGGTCGACGGCCAGGACATCTCGCGCGTCACCCAGCAGAGCCTGCGCGCGGCGATCTCGGTGGTGCCCCAGGACATTTCGCTGTTCCACCGCTCGATCCTGGAGAACATCCGCTACGGCCGGCCGGATGCCACCGACGACGAGGTGCGGCGGGCGGCGATCGCGGCGCGCTGCGACTTCATCGAGACCTTGCCCGAGGGCATGAACACCATCGTCGGCGATCGCGGCGTCAAGGTCTCGGGCGGCCAGCGCCAGCGGATCGCGATCGCGCGCGCTTTCCTGAAGGACGCACCGATCCTGTTGCTCGACGAGGCCACCGCAGCGCTCGATGCGGATTCCGAGGAGGCGATCCGCGAGGCGTTGTCGCGCCTGATGCGCGGGCGTACGGTGGTGGCGATCGCGCACCGCCTCGCGACGCTGCGCAGCTTCGACCGCGTGCTCGTGCTGCAGGGCGGCCGGATCGTCGAGGACGGTCCGCCCGATATCCTCGTGAAGGGAAGGGGTCCCTACCGCGACCTGGTCGCGCGCGAGATGGGCCGCCTCTCGACCAGCGCGGCCTGACCCCGCGTCATCAAGCGCGTTCTTGCGTTCCGGTGCGTTCGTTCGAGCCGAGATCCGAGCCAACAGTCAGGCCGAGAGCCGGGCCAAACAAAGTCGCCAGAGGTTCAGATGGCAGCTGACGTCGTTACGCAGATCATCACTGCTCGCATCACTGAGCACGTCGCCGAATCGCCGTTCTACATTCCGATGACCGGGCCCGCGGCGCGGCCGCGGCGCTCGCTCAAGCATGACGACACCTTCATCGTGCTCGACAGCCATGGCGATATCGGCGCTTCGGCGGGCGGGCCCGATGGCCTGTTCAACGCCGACACGCGCTATCTCGCGCGGCTGGAAATGGTGCTGGAGGACGTGCAGCCGCTGCTGCTCGGCTCCAACATGCGCGACGACAATTCGGCACTGACGGTCGATCTCACCAATTCCGACGTCTATCGCGACGGCCGCCTGACCTTGCAGAAGGATACGCTGCACATCGTGCGCTCGATCTTCCTGTGGCGCGGCACCGCCTATCAGCGGATCGGCCTGCAGAACCACGGCGATCTTGCCGCAAGCTTCGATCTCACGCTGCTGTTCGATAATGATTTCGCCGATTTGTTCGAGGTACGCGGCGAGCGGCGGCCGCGGCGTGGCATCGGCTCGAGCAAGCTGCTCGGCCCGACCGACGTCGTGCTGGAATATTGTGGCCTCGACGAGCAGACGCGGATCACCGCGCTGCATTTCGATCCACGGCCGACGCGGCTGTCGGTCAACGCCGCGACCTATCATTTCGACCTCGAGCCGGGGCAGGCGACCTCGCTGTTCGTTGCGGTGTCCTGCAACAAGCCGATCATGCAGAAGCCGGTGCCGTTCTTCCGCGGGCTCTTGGCGCATCGCCGCGAGATGCGGACTTCGTCGGCCGGCGCGGCCAGCATCGAGACCTCGAACAACATCTTCAACGAGGTGCTGTGCCAGGCGATGGCCGACCTCAACATGCTGATGACGGAGACGCCGCAGGGCCGTTATCCCTACGCCGGCATTCCCTGGTATTCGACGACATTCGGCCGCGACGGGCTGATCACCGCGCTGCAAATGCTGTGGGTCGATCCGCGGATCGCCAAGGGCGTGTTGAAGCGGCTCGCGCTGTTCCAGGCCAAGGCGGTCGATCCCTTGTCCGATGCCGCGCCGGGCAAGATCCTGCACGAGATGCGCGGCGGCGAGATGGCGGCGCTTCGCGAGGTGCCGTTCGCGCATTACTACGGCAGCGTCGATTCGACCCCGTTGTTCGTGCTGCTTGCCGGGCTCTATCTGGAGCGCACCGGCGACGTGGAGACGTTGCGCGAGTTATGGCCGGCGGTCGAGGCCGGCTTGCAATGGATCGACGGCCCGGGCGATCCCGATCGCGACGGTTTCATCGAGTACCAGCGCGCCACCGATGAAGGCCTTCGCAATCAAGGCTGGAAGGATTCCTTCGACGCCATCTTCCACGCCGACGGAACTCTGGCCGAGGGCAATATCGCGCTGGCGGAAGTGCAGGGCTATGTGTTCGCCGGCAAGCAGCTTGCCGCGCAAGCGGCGCGGCGGCTCGGCTTCGCCGAAAAGGCTTTGAGGCTCGATGCGGAGGCCGAGCGGCTGCGCGAGCGGTTCGAGGCGGCGTTCTGGTGCGAGGAGCTCGGCACCTATGCGCTCGCGCTCGACGGTGCCAAGCAGCCGTGCAAGGTGCGCACGTCGAATGCCGGACAGATATTGTTTTCCGGCATGGTGCGCGAAGACCGCGCGCGGCGGGTCGCCGCAGATTTGATGAGCCAGAAATTCTTCTCGGGCTGGGGCATCCGCACCGTCGCCGCGGGCGAAGCGCGCTACAACCCGATGTCCTATCACGATGGCTCGATCTGGCCGCATGACAATGCGCTGATCGCACTCGGATTTGCCCGCTACGGCCTGAAGCATTCGGTCGCGCATCTGTTCAAGGGCCTGTTCGACGCCGCGAGCTATATGGAGCTGCGGCGGCTGCCGGAGCTGTTCTGCGGCTTCCGCCGCGAGCGCCGGCGCGGCCCGGTGCTCTATCCGGTGGCCTGTGCGCCGCAGGCCTGGGCGAGCGCGACGCCGTTCACGCTGCTGGAGGCCGCACTCGGGCTGGAGTTCGACACCGCGCGCGGCGAGATCCGCTTGCGCGATCCGCGGCTGCCGGAATTCCTCAACGACGTGGTGCTGCGCGACCTCAGGCTCGGCGCGTCCAGCGTCGATTTGCGGCTGCGCCGTCACGGCGGCGAGGTGTCACTCGAAGTGTTGCGCACGCGCGGCCAGATCCAGGTGTCGATCGTGCTGACGCATTGAGCGCCGTCGCACGCTGCGCGCGGCGAAATCGTGGGGAGAGTAAGATGCGTTCGAGGATCATGGTGATGCTGGCTGGAGCGGCGCTGCTGGCATGCGCGGGCGTCCGCGCTGCCGACGACGAAGGCAAGACGCCCGCGGCCCAGGCGCCCTCAGCAACTCCTGCGCCGCCAGCAGCCGCTGCACCGAAGGAGCAGGCCAAGGAACCGTCTAAGGAACAGTCGCCGCCGCCTTCGGTGACCGTGATCGGCGCGCGCGATGCGCACGGCATTCTCGGGCGTGACGTGCGCAGTTCCGCCAATGAGGACATGGGCCGCATCGTCGATGTCATCGTCGACCGCGACGGCAAGGTTCGCGCCGCGGTGATCGATTTCGGCGGCTTCCTCGGCGTCGGGAGCCGGAAGATCGTGGTCGACTGGAACGCACTGCGTTTCGCCGGCGTTTCCAGCAAGAGCGACAGCATCACGCTGGACCTCAATAAGCAGCAGGTGAGCGCTGCGCCTGAATACAAGGAAGATACGCCGCTGATCGTGCTTGGCGCGGCCGGCAATCTTCATCCATGGGATTACGAACATTAGGGGGCTCGAGCTGGTCGCGCGTCCGAACTCTTCCGTCGAGACGGTTGGCGACAGTCGTGGCGAGCGATCAGCCGGCGGCACCAAAATTGTGCCGATCGTCTCCGATCAACCCGGTCCCGAGGAACCGCGCTTGCCGTCGCGCGAAAGCCAGCGCGGGCTCGATTGGTTCATCTTCTTCCTGGCCGACGTGCAGACCGGCTTCGGCCCGTTCATCGCGGTCTACCTGACGACGCAGAAATGGACACAGGTCGAGATCGGCTTCGTGCTCTCGATCGGCGGCATCATCGGCCTGCTGGGCCAGGTGCCCGGCGGCGCGATCGTCGATGCGGCGCGCTCGGAGCGGGTCGTCGCCGGCTGGGCGGTCGCCGCCATCGGCGCCGCCGCGCTGGCCTACGCGCTCTGGCCGATCTTTCCGGTGGTGACGCTCGCCGCAACGTTGCACGCGCTCGCAAGCTGCGTGCTGGGTCCGGCGATCGCCGCGATCAGCCTCGGCCTGGTCGGGCCGCTGGCGATCGGCGAGCGGCTCGGCCGCAATGCGCGCTTCGCTTCGCTCGGCAGCGGCTCGGCCGCGGCGCTGATGGGGGCCTGCGGCTATTTCCTGTCGAGCCGATCGGTGTTCCTCGTGACCTTCATCCTTGCGATCCCGACGTTGCTGTCGCTGGCGCGGATCCGCGAGCGCGAGATCGATATCGCGCAGGCCCACGGCGAGGTGAAGCGCGAAGTTCCCGACAAACGAGCGACCAGTATCGTCGGTCTGGTGCGACAGCGGTCGCTCTTGATCTTTGCCGGCGCGATGATGCTGTTCCAACTGGCCAATGCCGCGATGCTGCCGCTGATGGCGGGCGTCGTGACGACACGGTCGAGCCAATGGGCGCCGGTTCTGATCGCCGCCTGCATCATCGTGCCGCAGGCGATCGTCGCGCTGTGCTCGCCGTCGGTCGGCCGCAAGGCCCAGGCCTGGGGCCGGCGGCCGCTGCTACTGCTTGCATTTGCCTCGCTCGCGATCCGCGGCCTGTTGTTCGCAACGGTGCGGGATCCCTATCTGCTGGTCATGGTGCAAGTCTTCGACGGCATCACCGCGGCCATCTTCAGCGTCATGGTGCCGCTGATCGTCGCCGACGTGGCGTTCGGCAGCGGCCATTTCAACCTGGCGCAGGGCATTGTCGGAACCGCGGTCGGTATCGGCGCGTCGCTCAGCACGGTGCTGGCCGGCTATGTCAGCGACAAGCTCGGCAGCAGCACCGCCTTCATGGGCCTGGCCGGCGTCGCCGCGCTGGGGCTGTTCATGATCTGGCTGGTGATGCCGGAGACGCGGCGGACGGCATGACGCAGGCAGGTTTGGCGCCCCGGCGCCCTTCCTCATGCATGCGCCGTCATATATGAGTGATTTGCTGGCGGAACGAGCCGATAGTCCCGTGGATTAATCAATCCAAAATCGTGATCTGGTAGGGATCGACGCAGCGCGGGCAGGCATTTCGACCGAGGAATGGCATGGAAAATCGAACGACGACGGCGCAAATCACCCGAGCGATGCGGCGTTGGGGGCCTCCCGCCTTTGTGACCTTCGCGGCGATGGTCACACTTGCGTCATTGACCGGCGGCGTCGCGGCAAAGCAGCAGCGCTCTGCGGCAACGGTCGAGACGACCGCGCCACGCGCCGCGGGCGAGCCGATCATGGCGATCGTGTCGATCAAGGCCCAGAAGGTGACCTTCTACGACGCCGACGGCTGGATCTACCGCGCGCCGGTGTCGAGCGGCGTCAAGGGACGCGAGACGCCGGCCGGCGTCTTTGCGCTGGTCGAGAAGGACAAGGACCATCACTCGACCATGTACGACGATGCCTGGATGCCGAACATGCAGCGCATCACCTGGAACGGCATCGCACTGC
This sequence comes from Bradyrhizobium sp. B120, assembly GCF_049075665.1. NCBI lineage: Bacteria > Pseudomonadati > Pseudomonadota > Alphaproteobacteria > Hyphomicrobiales > Nitrobacteraceae > Bradyrhizobium > Bradyrhizobium sp. B120. The sequence continues at coordinate 2,670,678 of NZ_CP185242.1, forward strand.
ATGGTGGCCCGCTGCCCGGCTACGCGGCCTCGCACGGCTGCGTGCGGATGCCCTATGATTTTGCCGAGAAGCTGTTCGACAGGACGCGAATCGGGATGCGGGTGATCATCGCGCCGAACGACCCGGCGCCTGAGGATTTCACCCATCCGGCGCTGTTCGTGCCGAACGCCCAGGCCATCGCGGCTGCTCCGGCGCGTGCCGAGACGTTGTCCCGCGAAGCCGCGGATGCCGCCAAGGTTGCCGACGAGGCAAAGAAGGCCTCCGTGGCCGCGACCAAGGAAGCTGCACTGTTCACGCCGGCGTCATTGCGCAAGCTGGAAAAGGCCAAGACCCGCGCCGACGCCGAGCTCGCATTCGCCGACAAGACGCTCGCCAATGCCAAGACCGATCAGGCCAAGGCGCGCGCCGAAGATTTGAAGCAGAAGGCCGCCGCCAAGGTCGCGGAAGCGACGACGCAGTTCGAGGCGGCCCAGGGCGACGCCAAGCCGAAGCTCGACGCCGCGGCAGCGGCGAAGGACGCCGCCAAGGCGGCCGAGACCAAGAAGGCCGACACCCAGAAGGCGGCGACCGAGGCGAAGCTCGCGCTCGAGCCGGTCTCCGTCTACATCAGCCGCGCGACGCAGAAGCTTTACGTCCGGCGCAACACCCATAAGCCATGGGCTGACGGCGGCGAGGTGTTCGATTCAAGCATTGAGGTTCCCGTCACCATTCGCGATCCGGACCAGCCGATCGGCACGCATATCTTCACGGCGATGGCGCGTAACGATACCGGCCTGCGCTGGACCGAGGTGACGATCGACGACGGTGACAACGCCAAGAACGCGCTCGACCGCGTCACCATCCCGCAGGATGTGCTGGATCGGATTGCGCCGACCGCCGTGCCGCGCTCATCGATCATCATTTCGGACGAGCCGCTGAGCGCCGAGACCAACTACCGCACCGAGTTCGTTGCCGTGCTGAGCAACCAGCCCCAGGGCGGTTTCATCACACGCAAGCCGACCCGGCCGATGGAAACCGACGACATGGTTGCGAGCGGGGACGGGGACGGTTTCGGCTTCTTCTCTCAACGCAGCTGGAATCCCCAGTCCGGCACCCAGTACGGCTATCCCCAATACGGCAATCCTCAGGCGCCGACCCAATACGGCTCCCCGTATTATGGCAATCCTCAATCCGCCAATCCGCGCCGGCGCGGCGGCCAGTACTACTGGCAATCGCAACAGGACTGGTAGCAGGGCGCTGCCGCGGGATCAGATAGCACTCTGAGCGTTGGACGGCGGCGTGACACCGCCGTCCGATCGCGTGAGCGCGGTTACGGGCGAGCTTCCAGGATCAGATTGAACGGCGTTTCCGCCGCGCGGCGGAAGCGTGAGAAGCCACCTTGGCGCGCCACCTCGCGCAGCCGGGTCTCGCCGGCCTGCGCGCCGAGGGCAAGCCCGACCTCCTGGTCCAGCGACGCCGGGGTGCAGATCATCGTCGACGCCGCGTAGTAGACGCGCCCGATCGGATTGAGGTTGTCCTCCAGCCGATCGTTGGCGAACGGCTCGATCAACAGGCAGGTGCCGTCGTCGGCGAGGGTGGAGCGGGTGTGCTTGAGCGCGCCGACCGGGTCGCCCATGTCGTGCAGGCAATCGAAGAAGCACACCAGGTCATACTTGTTGGCGGGGAAGTCCTTGGCCGAGTGCGTCTGGAAATGGACGCGGTCCGACAATCCTGCCTCCTTCGCAGCCATCCGCGCCGCCTGGATCGAGCCGTCATGATAGTCGAAGCCGTAGAAGGTTGATTTCGGGAACGCCTCCGCCATCAACCGCGTCGAGACGCCGTGGCCGCAGCCGACGTCAGCGACAACAGCACCTTTCTTCAGCTTGTCGACGACGCCCTCGAGCGCCGGTAGCCATTCCTGCACCAGATAGTGCTTGTAGCTGGTCCGGAAGAACCGGGCAGTGCCGCAGAACAGGCATTCGCTGCGCTTGTTCCAGCCGACGCCCTTGCCGGTCCTGAACGCGTCGGTGATTTTCGGCTCGTCGAGAAAGGTCGCGCCGACAAGGCTTCCCACCGCGCCGAGGAAGACCGGGCTCTCCTCGTCGGCGAGCGCAAGCGCCTGCTCGGGCAGCATCGAGAATTTTCCGGTCGCGCTGTCGTACTCGACGTAACCGGAAGCGGCCTGCGCGGAGAGCCACTCCTGAACGTAACGTCCGGCTGTTCCTGTCGCCTTCGCCAGCGCCGCCGCATTCATCGGTCCTTGCTGCGCGAGAGCCTTGTAGAGCCCGAGCTTGTCGCCCAGCAGCATCAGCGAGGCGTTCATCGCCGCGCCGACATCGCCAATCATCTTTCCCATGAATGAATTAAGACGCTCCTCGTTGACGTCCATGATGTTTCTCCATCGCAATTGGGTTTTGCAAAAAGTTCATCATTGCCAATTTCAGGTGTGCGCGATCGACCAGGCAGAAGGCCATGGGCGCGGACATGATCGCACGAAATGGGTTCGGCGGCGCCGGCTGAATGTCACAAAGCGGCTGGGATGCCAGCACGACCGACTTCACAAGCCTGCGAGGCGTCCGCCTTAGGCTGCTGCCCGCGGCATGATGAGCCTCCTGTACAGCGCGCCGTAGCAGGCGGCCGACAGGTCCCAGCTGTAGGACTTGGCCATCGCGCTGGCGCGCATGGCGTTGAGGCGATCCTTGGCGCGGTAGGCGTCGAAGGCGCGCCTGACGCCGCCGAGGAAGGATTCCGCTGATGGCTGCGCGAACAGGAAGCCGGTCTCGCCGTCGGCGATGGTCTCCGCGAGCCCGCCGGTCTGGTGGCCGATCGGCAGCGAGCCGAAGCGCTGCGCATACATCTGGCTGAGGCCGCAGGGCTCGAAGCGCGACGGCATCAGGGTGAAATCGCTGCCGGCGAAGATCCGGCGCGCCTGCGCGTCGTTGAAGCCGATGATGACGCCGATCGCGTCGGGCCGGCGCCGATGCGCGGCCACCAGCGCGTCCTCGATCGCCGGCTCGCCGCTGCCGGTGACGACGATCTGACCGCCGTCCCTGATGATCTCGTCGGCGGCCGACAGCACGAGGTCGACGCCCTTCTGATGCACGAGCCGCGCAACCAGGCCGAAGATCGGCCCGCGCGAGACCGCAAGACCGAACTGCCGGCGGACATAGTCGGCGTTGGCCTGCTTGCCCTTCCAGTCGCCGGCACCGAACGGCTGCGCGAGCTGTGCGCAGTGGCGCGGGTCCCAGCTCTCGTCGATGCCGTTGAGGATGCCGGTCAGCTGGTCGGCGTCGGAGCGCACGCGCAGCAGGCCCTCCAGCCCGCAGCCGAGCTCGGCGGTGGTGATCTCCCTCGCATAGGTCGCGCTGACCGTGGTCAGATGCGAGGCGTAGACGAGGCCGCCCTTGAGGAAGGACAGCTTGTCGTAGAACTCCAGCCCGTCGATGTGGAATGAGCTTTCCGGTGCGCCTATCCGCCGCAGCGAGTCCCGCGGAAACAGGCCCTGATAGGCGAGATTGTGGATGGTCAGGATCGATGGAATCTGCGCCTCGCGCCATGCGAGGTAGGCGGGTGTGAGCGCGGCCTGCCAGTCGTTGGCGTGAACGAGGTCCGCTGCCCAATTCTTGTCCAGCGTTCCGGCTGCAAGTTCGGCAGCGGCGGAGGCAAAGCGGCCGAAGCGGATGTCGTTGTCGGGCCAGTCGCGGCCGGACTCGTCGCCATAGGGATTGCCCGGCCGGTCGTAGAGCTGCGGACACAACAGCACGTAGACCGGCAGCCCGTCTTTGGTCGATGCGCGCCCGAGCGTGCAGGCCGGCATCTCGGCGAGGGCCTCGCATTGTCCAACGATTTCAATACGGGTGAACTGTTCGACGACATCCCGGTAGCCGGGAAGCATGATCCTGACGTCGCTCCAGGCGCGGAGCGCCCGGGGAAGTGCAGCGGAAACGGCGCCGAGCCCGCCCACGCGGACGAAATCGTCCATCTCCGTCGTGACGAATAAGACCTTCAACAAGCGCCCTCGTTCCAGCCCGTGACAAGGCTATGCAAGATCGGGTCCAATCTGCCTTTGAGTAAAATGCAAGACGGCCCGCGGTCCCGGTCTGGACGAGACGCTTTCCTGTCAGGGCGGCTCACTTTAGGGTCGCGCGACGCCGAACAACGGAAACGACGAAGCTGGAGGAAGCCTTGGCAACGACAATAGCCGCCGACGATGAGGGGAATTTGACACGGAGCTTTGACGGCCTTCGCGTGCTCGATTTTTCGACCACGATCGCCGGACCTCATTGCACGCGGATGCTCGCCGACATGGGCGCGGAGGTGATCAAGATCGAGCCCGCCGAAGGCGAGACGATGCGGACGCGGCCGCCGTTGCGCAACCATTGCTCGACGGCGTTCGGCCAGCTCAATATCGGCAAGAACAGCCTCGTGCTCGACCTGAAGTCGCCGGCCGGCGTCGAAGCCGTGCGCCGGCTGATCGCGACCGCTGACGTGCTGGTGGAGAATTTCCGCCCCGGCGTGATGCGCCGGCTCAAGCTCGACTATGCCTCGATCCGCGACATCAATCCGAAGCTGATCTTTTGCTCGATCTCCGGCTACGGCCAGACCGGCCCGTCGGCGGAATTGCCGGCCTATGCGCCGGTGATCCATGCCGCCTCGGGCTACGAGATGGCGCATCTCGCCTACCAGCCGGGCCGCAGCCGGCCGGACTATTGCGGCATCTATCACGCCGACGTGTTGACCGGGGTCTATGCCTTCGGCGCGATCTCGGCGGCGCTCTATCAGCGCGGTGCCAGCGGCAAGGGCCAGCATATCGACGTTTCGATGCTGGAATCGATGCTGAGCCTGACCCTGAACGAGTTACAGTGGTCGCAATTCGAGGTGAGGCAAACCCAGCGGCCGATGTTCGGCCCGATTGAAACCACCGACGGCTACGTGATGGTGGCGATCGCCAGCGAGAAGACGTTCCAGAACCTGATGCAGGTGATCGGCCGGCCCGAATGGGTGTCCGATCCGCGCTTCGCCAAATATTCCGATCGGCGGGAGAATTGGGCGGGCCTGATGGAGGGCGTCGAGGCGTGGTCGCGGGCGGTCAGCACGCAGGCCTGTCTTGCCGCGCTCAATGAGTATGGCGTGCCGTCGTCGGCCTATCGCACCGTGCGCGAGGCGCTCGCCGATCCGCAAATCGCCCATCGTGGCGCATTGGCCGAGGTCGAGGACGGCGGCGGCAGCTTCAAGGTGCTCAATCTGCCGTTCCGGATGTCCGGCGCTGCGGTCGGCGCGCGCAAGCGGATGTCGACGCTCGGCGAGCACACACTGTCCTATCTGAAGGAGATCGGCCTCTCCGAGGATCAGATCGCAGGCTTCGCAGCGCAACCGGCGAAAACCGTGAGCAGCTAAAGCATGATCCGGAAAAGTGGGTACCGGTTTTCCGAAAGATCATGCTCAACAAGTAGAAGAAATCACGATGCGAGCTTACGAGGTCGCATCGTGATCGCCCTGCGGCTTTTCATCCGTTTTACGGTCTTGTCGCGCGCGGCGATTCCGGACAAGCTGCGTCCCAACGTATGACGATCCGGAACACCGGACGTCGCCCACTTGGGAGGGACCATCGATGAAGCTGGCCGGGCGCGCGCACGCAGTTGCGCGCATATTTCTTGTGGCGGGATTAGGTGCAGCGGCGTTCGCTGCACCGGCCCATGCGCAGAAGCAGGGCGGTACGCTCACCGTCGGCCAGGAGCTGGACATCGCGGGCTTCGACCCGCTCAAGGTCGGCGTTTACGATACGTCGGCCAACACCGCGGCAGCCGCGATCTTCGACACGCTGATGACGCTCGACGACAAGGGCGAGCCGAAGCCGAAGCTCGCGCTGTCGTGGGACCATTCCGAGGACTTCAAGACCTGGACCATCAAGCTGCGGCCTGGCGTCAAATTCCACGACGGCACCCCGTTCAATGCACAGGCGGTGAAGGAGAATTTCGACCGCCAGAAGGATCCGGCCAACAAGTGCCGTTGCGCCTTCTACATCACCAGCATCAAGAGCGTGGATGTCATCGATGACCTCACGGTGCGCTACAATTTCAGCGACCCGTCGGTGAACTTTCCGGCGACCCAGTCGATCCAGAGCTCCAACAACGTGATGCAGTCGCCGACTGCATGGAAGACCAAGGGCGACGACTACAATCGCAATCCGGTCGGCACCGGTCCCTACATCCTGAAATCCTGGAACGCCGGCGATCGCATGGTGCTGGAGAAGAATCCGGACTACTGGGACAAGGGCAAGCCCTATCTCGACCGCATCATCCTGAAGCCGCTGCCGGACGCGCAGTCTCGCTTCGCCTCGCTGCAATCGGGCGAGGCCGACATCGTCTGGGACGACGAGGCCGACGCCGACAACATTATCAAGGCGCGCAAGGACACCAGTCTGACCGTGCATACTTATGAAGGCTCGGGGGCTGCAGTCGCTGCCTTCAACACCAAGGTCCCGCCGTTCGACGATGTGCGCGTGCGTCAGGCGCTGGTGATGGCGCTCGACCGCAACAAGATGTCGCAAGCGATTACCAATGGCCTGGCGCGGCCGGCCAGCAATCCCTATGGCGACGGGTCCTGGGTGAAGTGCAAGGATGACGGCGCGCTGCCCTACGATGTCGAAAAGGCCAAGGCGCTGCTCAAGGACTACGGCAAGCCGGTCGAGTTCAAGATGCTGGTCACGGCGACGCCGCGCGGCCGCACCGGCGGTCAGGTTCTGCAGCAATTCTGGAAGCGCATCGGCGCCAACATGGAGATCGAGCAGGTCGATCAGGCGACCATTCCGCCGCGCGCCTTCATGCGCCAGTTCCAGCTGACCCCGTGGCGCATCGTCGATCTCGCCGATCCCGATCCGCAGATGTATGCCAATTTCCACACCGGCAGCCCGGTCGCGCTGGCGAACTACTCCAATCCGGAGCTCGACCGGCTGCTTGAGCATGCGCGAACCACCGCCGACGTCGCCCAGCGTACCGAGGACTATTGCGCGATCAGCCGCCTGATCAACAAGGAGGCGATCTGGTTCTGGACCTTCCAGAACACCTACTACGCGATCTCGAGCGTGAAGGTGAAGGGCGTGCCGAAAATGTTCAACGGGGTGCTCGACGTCTCCTACGCCTGGAAGGAATAGCGTTTCATGCTGTTCTTCGTCGCGCGCCGGCTCCTGTACCTGGTACCGGTGCTGATCGCGGTTTCGGTTCTCACCTTCGTGATCGCCTCGCTGTTGCCGGGCGATCTGGCGTACGTGATCCTCGGCGACCAGGCGACGCCTGAGAATGTCGCGGCCCTGCGTCACGACTTGGGGCTCGATCAGCCGATCTGGCTGCGCTATCTCAGCTGGCTGTGGCACATCCTGCAGGGTGATTTCGGACGATCGTTCCGCACCGGGCAGACCGTGTGGCAGGCGGTCAGCGAGCGCGTCCCGGTCTCGTTCGAGCTGATGATTCTCGCCGAGCTGATCGGGCTTGCGGTCGGCGTGCCGCTGGCGATCGCATGCGCCGCCAAGGCGGGCTCCGCGTTCGACCGCTTCATGACCGGCTCGGCGTTCGGCATGCTGTCGGTGCCGACCTTCCTGTCCGCGATCCTCCTGATCTATTTGTTTGCGGTCGAGCTGCGCATGTTGCCGGCGACGGGCTACGTGCCGTTCACCGAGGACCCGGTCGCCAATCTGCGCTTCATGGTGCTGCCGGCGCTGACGCTCGGGCTTGCGGAATGGCCGGGCATCATGCGCGTGCTGCGCTCCGACATGATCGCAGCGTTGCAGGAGGATTATATCGCGCTCGCCAAGGCGAAGGGCCTGAAGCCGTCGCGCATCCTGTTCGTGCATGCGCTGAAGCCGTCGTCGCTGACGCTCGTCACGATCACCGGCATCAATATCGGCCGCCTGATCGGCGGGGCCGTGATCGTCGAATCGATCTTCGCATTGCCGGGGATCGGCCGTCTCCTGGTCGGCGCGATCTATACCCGCGACCTCATCATTCTGCAGGGCGTGGTGCTGCTGGTCGCTGCGGGCTTCGTGATCATGAACTTCATTGTCGACCTGCTCTACGCCGTGCTCGACCCGAGGATCCGCCATGGCCACGCTTGAGCTCAGCCTCGACGAGGCCGAAGCGACGCCGGTGCGGCGCAGGCGCCGGCTCGGCATGCTGTTCTGGTGCGCGATCGGCTGGATGGTGCTGGTGTTCGCGGTCGCGATCTTCGCCGACCTGCTGCCGCTGCCGAGCCCGACCGACATGGACATGCTGGAGCGGCGGGCGCCGATGTCGGCTGAGCATTGGCTCGGCACCGACGGCCTCGGCCGGGACGAGCTGTCGCGGCTGATCTATGGCGCACGCATCTCGCTGATCGTCGGCCTTTGCGCACCCATGATCGGCGTCACCATCGGCGGCGCGCTCGGCATGCTCGCCGGCTATTTCCGCGGCCGTTTCGAATCCTTCGTGGTCGGCAGCATGGATGTGCTGCTGGCATTCCCGCCGCTGATCCTGGCGCTTGCGGTCACCGCCTATCTCGGCCAGTCGATCTTCAACCTGACCTGCATCCTCGGCGTGCTCGGCATTCCGGCCTTCATGCGGGTGGCGCGGGCGGCGACCTTGACGCTGGCACGGCGTGAATTCGTCATCGCGGCGCAGGCGCTCGGCGCCACCCATGCACGCATCCTGCTGCGTGAGCTCTTGCCCAACGTGCTGTTGCCGCTGATCGCCTTCTTCCTGCTCGGCGTCGCCGTCACCATCGTGGTCGAGGGCTCGCTCTCCTTCCTCGGCCTCGGCGTGCCGCCGCCGATCTCGAGCTGGGGCAGCATGATCGGGGAGGGGCGTGAGAGCCTCGAGGTGGCGCCGCAGCTCGCCTTCATTCCGGCGATCGCGATGTTCCTGACGGTGCTCTCCTTCAACCTGATCGGCGACACGATGCGTGCGCTGACCGACCCGAGGCAGGGTGCGCTATGAGCGGTGTGCTGCTTTCGGTCGAGGACGCGGTGGTCGACCTGCCGACGCCGCGCGGCAATCTGCGGGCGGTCGATCATGTCGATCTCGCCGTCGGCGCCGGCAAGACGCTCGGCATTGTCGGCGAATCCGGCTGCGGCAAGACCATGCTGTCGCGGGCCGTCCTGCAACTGCTGCCCAAGAAGGCCAAGCTGTCCGGCTGCGTGATGTTCGACGGACAGGATCTCACGACGCTGTCGGCGGAGAAATTGCGCAAGCTGCGCGGCCGCTCGCTCGCGGTGGTGTTCCAGGATCCCATGACCTCGCTCAATCCGGTGCTGACCATCGGCACCCAGTTGATCGAGACCATCCAGGAACATCTCGAGCTCGATCTGGCCCGGGCGAGGCAGCGCAGCATCGAGCTGCTGACCGCGGTCGGCATTCCCGCGCCCGAGCAACGCCTGACGCAATATCCGCATCAGCTCTCCGGCGGCATGCGCCAGCGCGTCGCGATCGCGGTGGCGTTGTCCTGCGAACCAAAACTCCTGATCGCCGACGAGCCGACCACCGCGCTCGACGTCACGATCCAAGCGCAGATCCTCGATCTCTTGGCACGCGAACAGCAGCGCCGTCATATGGCGATGATCATCATCACGCATGACCTCGGCGTGGTCGCCGGCCGTACCGACGAGGTCGCGGTGATGTATGCGGGGCGCGTCGTCGAGCGTGCGCCGACGCCTGCGCTGTTCAAGCAGATGCGGATGCCCTACACCGAGGCGCTGCTCGCCGCATTGCCGAAGCTCGACGTGCCGCCGCATACGCCCTTGCCGGCGATTTCGGGGCGGCCGCCGGATCCGACCCGGCCGCTGAAGGGCTGCTCGTTCTCGCCGCGCTGCCGCTATTCCGCCGGGCGCTGCAGCACGGAGAAGCCGCGGCTCAGTCCGGCAGAGACATTAGAGCATCTCTATGCCTGCTTCCATCCGATCGCGGCGGGAGGCCGCGCATGATGTTGCAGGCCGCCTCCAATCCGCTGATGAAAGTGGAAAACCTCGTCGTCGAATATTCGGTGGGGGGCAAGACCATCCATGCCGTTTCCGATGTCAGCCTCGAGATCGCGCGTGGCGAGACGCTGGGGCTGGTCGGCGAATCCGGCTGCGGCAAGTCCACGCTCGGCCGCGCCGTGCTGCAATTGCGTCAGGCCGTCTCCGGCAAGGTGCTGTTCGACGGCCACGATCTCACCATCCTGAAGGGCGAGGCGCTGCGCAAGATGCGCCGGCGCGTGCAGCTGATCTTCCAGGACCCGATTGCCTCGCTCAATCCGCGGCGGCGGATCGGCGATATCGTCGCCGAGCCGCTGGTGATCGCCGGCGTTAGGGATCCCGAGGAGCGCAAGCGGCGCGTCAGCGAGGTGCTGTCGGCGGTCGGGCTCGATCCCGCGCTGGTGAGCGGACGGCTGCCGCACGAATTCTCCGGCGGACAATGCCAGCGCATCTGCATCGCCCGCTCGCTGGTGCTCAATCCGGAATTCGTGATCTGCGACGAGCCGGTGTCCGCGCTCGACGTCTCGATCCGTGCGCAGATCCTCAATCTGCTGGAGGAGATGAAGGCACGTTACGGACTGACCCTGCTGTTCATCGCCCACGACCTCGCCGTGGTGAAGGCGGTCTCGGATCGCGTCGCGGTGATGTATCTTGGGCGGCTCTGCGAGGTCGGTCCGTCGGAGCAGCTGTTTGCACAGCCGGCGCATCCTTATACCGCGCTGCTCATCGAAGCGATCCCGGTGCCCGATCCGGATGTCCGGCCGACCACGAGCGTGCCGGTCGGCGAGCCGCCGTCGCCGATTGCGCCGCCGTCGGGCTGTCGCTTCCGCACCCGTTGTCCGCGGGCCGATGCGCGCTGTGCCGGCGAGGTGCCGGAACTGCGCGTGGTTGCGCCCGGCCAGTTCGCGGCTTGCCATCATCCACTGATCTGAATAGTCACGCCTCTGAACAGTGGCGCGTTGGCATTCGAGCGAGCTGCATGGCGGCTTGCTCGAAAATGGGGTCTTGAGCGTTTGTCCCGGGCGGGCAGGCGTGGCAAGGTCCGCCTCAAGAACAAGCTTCGGGAGAACAGCGATGAAGAGTTTCCAGGTCGTCGATTTCAATGCCCCCTTGAAAGAGGTCGATCAGCCGACGCCGCAGCCGTCGGGCACGCAGGTGCTGATCAAGGTGAAGGCCGCCGGCGTCTGCCACAGCGACCTGCACATCTGGGAGGGCGGTTATGATCTCGGCCATGGCCGCAAGCCGCTGTCACTGAAGGACCGCGGCGTCTCGCTGCCGCGCACGATGGGCCATGAGACGGTCGGCGAGATCGTCGCGTTCGGGCCGGATGTGAAGGACGCCGACAAGGGCGGCCTCAAGGTCGGTGATGTCACGCTGGCCTATCCGTGGCTCGGCTGCGGCAAATGCCCGACCTGCCTCGGCGGCGACGAGAACATGTGCGCGATCAAGCCGAATGCGCTCGGCGTCTATTGCGACGGCGGCTATGCCGATCACATGACCGTGCCGCATCCGAAATATCTGCTCAACCTCGAAGGGCTCGATCCGGTCACGGCGGCGCCTTACGCCTGCTCTGGAGTCACGACCTACAGCGCGCTGAAGAAGGTCGAGAAGGATCTCGACACCCCGATCGTGATCTTCGGCGCCGGCGGTCTCGGCCTGATGGCGCTCTCGCTGTTGAAGGCGATGGGCGGCAAGGGCGCGATCGTGGTCGACATCGACGCCAGGAAGCGCGAGGCGGCCGAGGCCGCCGGTGCACTCGCCACCGTCGACGGCAAGGCGCCCGACGCGCTGGAGCAGCTCATCAAGAAGGCCGGTCAGCCGATCCGCGCCGCGATCGACCTGGTCGGCAACGCCCAGACCTCGCAGCTCGGCTTCGACTGCCTGACCAAGGGCGGCAAGCTCGTGATCGTCGGCCTGTTCGGCGGTGGCGCGACCTGGGCGCTGCCGCTGATCCCGATCAAGGCGGTCACCATCCAGGGCAGCTATGTCGGCAATCTGCGCGAGACGCAGGAGCTGCTCGACCTGGTGCGGACCAAGAAGATCCCGGCGATCCCGGTCACGCCGATGCCGCTGGCGAAGGCGAACGAGGCGCTGACCAATCTGCAGAAGGGCCAGCTCGTCGGCCGCGCGGTGTTGACGCCGTAACTGCCATCCTCGTCATTGCGAGCGAAGCGAAGCAATCCATCTCTCCGCTTGCCGAGATATGGATTGCTTCGTCGCTTCGCTCCTCGCAATGACGGTCGGTCCTCTCCCGGATGTCTTGAGGAAGTCCCCATGTCCGCCAACGACGCACTCCACATCGCAGTTCTCGGTGGCGATGGCATCGGTCCCGAGGTAGTGGCGCCGGCGCTCGAAGTGCTGCGCAAGATCGAGGCGTCGGCCGGCCTCAAATTCCGCTTCACTGAGGCGCCGGCCGGCGCTGGGCATTACAAGGAGACCGGCAAGTCGATGCCGGAGAGCACGGTCCGGCTGTGCGAGGAGGCCGACGCGATCCTGCTCGGCGCCTGCGGCCTGCCGTCGGTGCGCTACCCTGACAACACCGAGATCGCGCCGCAGATCGAGTTGCGGATGATCTTCGATCTCTATGCCGGCGTGCGGCCTGCGCGGTTGATCCCGGGCGTGCCGAGCACGATCGTCGGTGCCGATCAGAAGGGCATCGACCTCGTCGTGATCAGGGAATCGACCGAGGGCCTGTTCGCCTCGATGGGCAAGGGCGTCGTCACCGACAGCGAGGCGCGCGAGACCATGGTGATCACGCGCCGGACTTCCGAGCGGCTGTTCGAGTTCTCGTTCCGGCTTGCCGAACGCCGCAAGGCGCGCGGCCGCGTCGGCGGCGGGCTGACCTGCGTCGACAAGGCGAACGTGTTCAAGGCGTTCGCGTTCTTCCGCAGCATCTTCGACGAGACCGCGCGGCGCCATCCCGACGTCAGGGCTGACCATCTCTACATCGACGCGACGACGGCTGCGCTGGTGAAGCGCCCCTGGGACTTCGACGTCATGGTGACCGAGAACATGTTCGGCGACATCCTGTCCGATCTCACCGCCGGCCTGATCGGCGGCATGGGCATGGCGCCGTCGGCCGATATCGGCGATCGCTACGCGGTATTTCAGCCGTGTCATGGCACGGCGCCGGACATCATGGGACAGGGCAAGGCGAACCCGACCGCGATGATCCTGTCGGCTGCGATGATGCTGGACTGGCTCGCCGACAGGCACTCTCTCGAGAGCGCTGCTGAAGCTGCCGAAAGCATCGAGCGCGCCGTCGACAAGGTCTATGCCGGCGGTATCAAGCCGTTCGAATTCGGCGGCAGCAACGGTACCGCCGATGTCGCGAAGGCCGTGCTGGCGGCGCTCTAGGCGAGGCGATCGGAGTGCGCAACCGCTACGAAACGTCGTGAAAGCGGTTACTGCCAGGCGTTCGAAGTCAGCCGCTCTGGCCGGCTGATCTCCCCGAGAAATCCTCCATTGTGCGCCAGCATCGTGTACCCTGCTGGAGCATACAAATTCTCAAGCACGAGCAGTTGCTGGCGCTTGGGCAGTTTGGCGTATACCTCTTCGAGCGCCGACGAATTGAGTTTGCTTCGCGGATCGGTGCGTGCGACCGGCATTGCAAAGCGGGCATCAAGCCTGGATTCCACCAACAGCCCGTTTCGCTCCATGGTGAAGCCGTAAGGTACGCATGCCGTAAAACTGTTCGAAACGATTTTCTCGATGGTTTCGAGCGTGTACAGGACCTCATAGTGGTTGACATACGCGTCGACGATCATGGGATCGACGTCCGTTGGGTCTTGAATCGCCCATCCATACGGGAAGTTCGTGAATCCGAGGCGTTTCGCGGACTCGATCTTGTGCTCCAATTGGTCTTGGCCGTGAAGGTGACTGAGCAGCCTCTTCCTGCGCATCCTCTCTCCAGAACCGTATTCTCCGTACACGTAGAAAAGCAGCACGCCACGGCTGGTGAGAAGGCGGGACAGCCGATCGATCGCTGCGGCAGGCCGTTGCAGATGATGTAGCACGCCCATGCACATGATCACATCAAACGGTTCTCCTTCTAGATCTGCGGTCATGATATCTCCGAGCCGGAATGAAACCCGCGCACCGGGGAATGCTTGCTTTGCGCGTTCCGCGCACGCGATCGAATTTTCTGAATAGTCGATCCCGACATAATCATTGTCCGGAAAAGCCGCGGCGAGCTCCAGCAATCGCAAGCCGGTGCCGGTGCCCGCATCAAGAATTCGCTTTCCCTGGAGGTGGTACCCGCAATCCAAACGAAGCAGCTTCACGAGATTGACAAGTTCTCGGTACCCGCCATTGCTCGACGTGTTGGTGGGGTAAGGAAATGCCTCGTATTGGCTCTTGAGCAAATCGACGTACTTCAAGGTCAATCTCCCTTCCGCTGATGCCGACCACGTTCGTCATGTCCGGATGATCTCTATTTCGGCGGCTGATGTGCTCGGCGGGAACTGCCATGACGGGCGGCTACGGCAAGAGCGTCGTATCGCCGTCCATCGGACCGGCGTACCAGCCGTTCCCGTCGGCGAGGAACCGGCCGAGAGATTCGTCCGCCGTCCGGTAGACCAGCGGATCGGTCGGGTAGGTCCTGACATAGGGCCTCCAACGCATCAGGATCCGCCGCACATGCGCGGGCAGTCCCACCACCTCGAAGAAGTCGTCGCCGGCGGCGACGGCATTCGCGTAAGCCGCCCCGAGCAACGCCTCGGTCGTCTCCGCGTCGTCCTGTTCCGCCAGGATGTCGGCCAGCATCGCGCGGCGCAGCCCGGTCTTGCGGTCGGTCGAATGCTCCACGATGGCGTAGCCGGCCAGGCGCGCGGCCCGGCGGCAGCACAGCACGGTGGCCCGCGACGAACCGCCGGGGATGGTGAAGTGCCAACGTAGTGAAGCGGCACCGCGGTCCGCCATCAGCCGCGGCGCCTCGGCGAGCTTGCGCCGCCACAGGTCCTCGAACTCGTCGCCGATGTTGTTGACGTCGATTTCTGCGACGTCGAATCCGCAGCGCTGTGCCCCGGGAAATCGTCCGGGCCCGCGGCGCAGCCCCATGTCAGCCCGCAGCGCCGTCGCGCCGAGCGCGCTCGCGATCGCGGCCGTTCCGCCCGAAAGGTGGAACTTCGACGCCAGCGTCTGCGCGAACCGAGGCGGGTCCAGCACCCAGAACAGCACCTTGGCGTAGTCGGGCTGCGCCAGCGTCCGACCGTGCAGGGCCTTGGCCAGCATGACCGCGGATTCGATCGCGAACGTCACGATGGCGAGATCGATGCCGGGCTGCCGGAAGAACGCGGACAGAAGCCCGATGCCGCGCGCGCGGTAGGCCGGATCGATGGCCAGCCCCGTGCCGACCGCGCCAACCAGCGTGCGGTCGCCGAGCCGGTAGAGCAGCGGCAGGCTGCCCTGGTATCCGACGATGCCTGCCTCGGTCTCAAGCACCCAGCCCATGCCGTGCTGCGACCCGGTCGCCGCCAGCACTGGATTCTGCCGCCACAGCCGATGCCAATTCTCCGGGTTGTCCTTCGGCAGGCCGGAGCGCTCCTTCAGATCCGCGACGGCCTCGAAGTCCGAGAACCGCACCTCCCGCTGCTTCGCCGGAGACGGCGGCCTGGCAAGCGTGTCCGGATCGACGCGGGCGGCGACCGGCTCCGGCCGCGCTCTTAGCAACGGAAGCAGCACGTCGGCAGCGAAGGTCTTGGCGTATGTCATGACGGATGCGGCCTCAACTGCTCCGACACGAACTGGCACAGCGGCCCGATCAGCGTCATCTGTTCGGGATCGAGGTTCTCGAAATCGATCTCCCTGTCGAAGTGCTCGCCCGCTGCCATCATCATCTCGACGAAGGCCAGCGAATCGAGCGCCCCAGACAGCAGCAGGTCGTAGTCGTCGGGAAGATCGCGCAGCGGACGCTGTCCGCGGTCCTGGAGCTTCTGGTTGAGGAAGGCTCCGAAGAAGGCGCGGACGTCGTCCGTGGTCGGACCGCTCATTGGCTGTCTCCCAAAACCGCCGGCATGGCCTTGCGGTCGTATTTTCCGTTGGCGTTGCGTGGCAGCCGGCTACGGACGTGCCATCGTCTCGGGACCATATAGTCCGGCAGCCGGGCGGCGACCGCCGCGCGAAGCCGGTCGAGATCAACCGGCCCGCCCTCGATGAGCACTTCGATGCCGCCATAGCCGCTCGACGTGATGGGCCAACCGATCGCCACGACGCCGTCGGCGCCGGAGGCCTCGCGCACCACGGCCTCGACCTCGCCGAGCTCCACCCTGTGGCCGAGGATCTTCACCTGCGAGTCCATGCGGCCGAGATGGGTCAGGGGACCATCGCCAGCGGGCCGGCGCACGCGGTCGCCGGTGCGGTAGAACACGTCCTTCCGTCCGGGCGGGACGACGAAAGCTGCGGCGGTCTTCTCGGGATCTTTCCAGTAGCCGAGCGACATCTGCGGACCGCTCATCAGCAGTTCGCCGTCCGCGCCCGGCTCGACCTCGTTCAGGTGTTCGTCGACGACCAGCACGTTCATTCCCGGGAATGGCGCGCCGATCGGCACGATGCCCATCTCCACTTCGGCCGGCGTCCGCTTCGGATCCCAGCGGTAGCCGGTGCACGCGATGGTCAATTCGGTCGGTCCGTAGACGTTCTCGACGACGCTGTTCGGCGCGGCCATCGCCCAGGCCTCGACGCTAGTGACGGGCAGGGGCTCGCCGCAGAACAGGCTCAACCTGAGCGAGGGAAACCCTCCCGGCTTCAGCAGGCCGGACTGCTTCATCAGCGCGACCATCGAGGGCACCGAGAACCAGACCGTCAATCCCTGCTCGCGGATGAACCGGCCCGGATTGATCAGCGTCTTCTGCGAGGGGCAGCACACGCAGGCGCCGCGTTCCCACGCCACGAACATGTCGGATGCCGACAGGTCGAACGTCATGTCGAAGGTCTGCGAGACGACGTCCAGCTCCGTGATGGCGAAGCGCCCCGCGACATGATCGACATAGGCTGCGACGTTGCGGTGGGTGACCATCACTCCCTTCGGCACGCCGGTGCTGCCTGAGGTGAACAGCAGATAGGCGATCGCGTCCTCGTGCGCGTCCGGCTCGCGCCAGTCGGCGTAGACTTCGAGATCGGCAGCTCCGATGACGATGTGCAAGGGCCATCGTTCGCGATAGGGGCGCGTGTCCTCGAGATCGGGCGCGATCACGAGCAGCGGTTGGTCCACGTCCGCCATGAGCGCGTCCATTTGCGGCAAGGATTCTGCGTCGACGATGATCGATCGGCACTCCGAGCGGACGAGCATCGACCTGGTGCGCTCGACCGGGAAGGTGCGGTTCAGAGGCACGTAGCCGTTTCCGGCCAGAAGCGATCCGAGCACGCCGGCGAACGCCGTCGCGCTGCGATGCGCGAATACGGCGGTCAGCGGCGTCGACGACCCTTCGCGATGCGCCTGGATGCAGGCTGCGACGCGAACGGCGACCTCGCGCAGCTCTCGATACGATAGCGACGTGCCCTGCGCGACGACGGCCGGACGGTCGGGAAACAGTTTCGCCGAGCGCAGGAAGCCCGTCCACAATCCCCGCCGTGATCCGTCCGCGCGCAACTCCATCGAACGATTGCCTAGCCTAGCCTGCGAGGCCCTGACGGGCCGGATCGCGAAGTGCTGATGACTTCAGACGCCGGGCCTTCGTCAGCGCCTGTCCGAAGACCTCGCCCGTATGGACCAGTTCCTCGCGGGTGGGTGGAATGTCCAGGATGAACGTCCCGTAGCCGGCTGCGGCGTAGCGCGCGAGTTCGTCGGAGACGACCTCGTAGTCGCCAACCAAATAGGGACAGAAGGTCTTGTAGTTTTCGAACGGCACCAGCCAATAGGGCGTGTCCTGGGTGGCGGTCTCGGCCGCGAGATCGGACATCTGCTTGTGCCACGCCGAATCCGAGACCTTCATGGCCAGCTTGTGCGCCAGCTGCCCCTTCTTGTCGGTCGGGAAGCGTTGGTGCGCGACCCGCCAGGCCTCCTCGGCGCTCGCGCGGGCGATGATGCCGACGCGCACGCCCGAGCCGACGCAGTCGGCGTCGGCCTGGCCGTACTCTGCGGCCGGCTTGGGATACTTCACCGGCGTCGCGCCCAACAGCTTGGCGGCCGCGAGCCCGGCTTCCGAGGAGCCTGACACGAATATGCCGGGCAGCAACTCCCGCGGCAGCGCTGGCGTCATCCTCAGATTGCGGACGGCATGGAATTCGCCTTCGAGCGTCACCGGCTCGGCGTTCTCCAGCAGCAGCTTGATGATGCCGGTGTATTCGACGAGCCTCGCGTACCGCTTGTCGTGCGCCGTCGCATCGCCGAGCGCCGCAAGCTCGGTCGTGTAGCCGCCCGCGACCATGTTCAGATAGAGCCGGCGTCCGTACATATGCGCGAACGAGCTCACCATCTTGGCGACGCTGTACGGGTGCATGTAGACCGGCTGCACCGCCACCAGCGGACAGAGCTCCCTGGTGCTCTGCAGGATGACCTGCGAGACGAGCCACGGATCGACCAGGGAATTCTCCGTGTAGACCAGGATCCCCTTGCATCCCGCCTCTTCACTCCAGCGGGCGACAGCCTGCACCCGTTCGACATAATCCGCCGCCGGAACTGCGCTGGATTGCGGGCAGGTGCTGAAGACTTCGAACCGAACATCGGACAGCGCATCCATCGTCCACCTCCATGCGAAAGGCGCACGAACGCCGTGATTTGGCGGAAAACCCCGTCACGGTAGCATAGGCGTTCGGGAGGTCCCCGACGCAAAGGTGGTACTCCGTCAAGCGAGGGGAACGGATGCCTGATCGACTATTCCGGGGCGTCGCACGGCACTTTTGCGGACCTTGATTTCCCCGGTTTCTCTGCAACGATGCCGCGGAACCTGCTCGAATTTCCCTTGAGCGTGATCCGTCCAGGGGTTGTTGAATATGGCAAAAGTCATCGGCATCAGTGGATTCGAGAGCTCGATCCCCTTCAAGAGGGAGCACTGGCCGGGCCTGGAGGAACGCGAATATCGGATCTCACAGGGCCACGATTCCGCTGCGGTGCTGGTGGTCGACGGCAGGATTGTCGCCGGCGCCGCCGAAGAGCGCTTCAACCGCAAGAAACACACCGGTGATTTCCCGATCGGCGCTGTCGGCTACTGCCTGGAGACCGCCGGCCTGAAGCCATCCGACATCGACGTGATCTCTCACGGCTTCGACTATGCGCCCTACAAGGCCGCGTTCACGCTGGATCCGACCTCCGCCCGGCAATACAGGGAGGTGTTCTCGCGCGAAAAACTGCTCTCGCAAGTGGATGCTCACCTGCCTGGATTTCCGGCCGGCAAGGTCCACCACGTCAACCATCATCTGTCCCACGCCGCCAGCGCCTACTACACCTCCGGTTGGGACGAATGCCTGGTGGTGGTGCTCGACGGCATGGGCGAGGTCCACGCCGTCACCGTCTATCACGCGCACGACAACGCGATCGACAAGCTCGCGGAAATCACCGCCCAGGATTCGATCGGCATCCTCTATTCCACGCTGACTTTGCATCTCGGCTTCGATTTCAACTCCGACGAATACAAGATCATGGGTCTCGCTCCCTACGGCGATCCCGCGCGCCATCGTGGCTTTTTCGAGCGGACCGTGGAGCTGCGCGACGACGGCTTGATCAGGATTCCGCTGCTCCGCCTCAATACCGAGCGCCATGATCGCGAAACCTACGGCGCGACGCGACGTCATCTCGGCGAGCATCTGATCCCGGCTCGCGCGCCCGACGGCGACGTCACCGACAACCATCGCGACGTCGCCGCAGCGCTGCAGGAATGCCTCGACAATGTCATGCTCCACATCTGCGGCTATTTCGGCCGCAGCACCGGCCTGCGCAGGCTCGCGATGGCGGGCGGCGTCGCGCTCAACTGCACCGCCAACGGCCGCCTGCTGCAGTCCGGCCTGTTCGACGAGATCTACGTTCAGCCGGCCGCCGGCGACGATGGCTCCGCGCTCGGCGCCGCGCTCTGGTCGGCATCGCGTGACAGTGGGGTGCAGAACGTCCGGATGCCGGTGCCCTTCCTCGGGCCCGCACACGCGCAGACTGAGATCGACAGGGCGCTGGCCGACACCGCCGGCCGCATCGAGATCACGCGCTTTCCGGATCTCGACGAGACCTGCGCGGCAGCGGCGAGGCTGATCGCCGCCGGACGCGTGCTCGGCTGGTACCGTGGACGCATGGAGTTCGGCCCGCGCGCGCTCGGACACCGCAGCATCCTGGCCGATCCCGGTCATCCTGAGATGCGCGATCGCATCAACGCGATGGTCAAGATGCGCGAGGCCTTCCGCCCGTTCGCGCCGGCGGTCAGCCTCGAGCAGGTGCAGGACTGGTTCGAGGTGCCGAAGGGGCTCGAGCTTCCCTACATGATCATGACCGCCGACGTGCGCCCCGAGCACCGCGCCGCGCTGCCGGCGATCACGCATGTCAACGGCTCGGCCCGGGTGCAGACGGTCGGCGTCAGGGACAATCCGGAATTCCACGCGTTGCTGCGAGCGGTTGGCCGGGCGACCGGCCGCGAAATGGTGCTGAACACGAGCTTCAACGTGAAGGGGCAGCCGATCGTCAACACGCCGCGCGAAGCCATCGACACCTTCCTCGGCACCGGCATCGAGTATCTCTTCCTCGAGAACGTGCTGGTCCGCCGCGCGGGACAGATGTAGCCGGCACTGGCGCGAAAAGGTGAGGGGGCCGAAGCCCCCTCGCTGACGATTAGCGCCGGTGTCCGCCGTGATGTCCGCCGCCGTGATGGCCGCCACCATGGTGGCCGCCGTGGTGACGGTGCCCGTGATGATGATGGCGGGGGTAGAAGTGCGGACGATGATGCCATCCGTGATGGCGCGGTCCGTAGCCATAGCCCGGTTGCCAGTAGCAGCGGCCCCAGCGGTCACAGACCTGGCGCACCTTGTCGACATTGGACGTTTCGCCTGCGATGTGGCTGGCCTGCGGAAGCCCGTTCGGCATCGCCGATGCCGCGCCGGACATCAACGCTGCGCTTCCGAGCGCGGCCAGTCCAATAATTGCAAGCTTGATATTCATTGAGATCTCCTTGGTTGAGGCCTGAAAACGTCCATGCGGCCGCTTCGTTGCTGCGACAAAAAAGCCAGGCAGGTGCACTCGGTTCTGGCTATGCCGGTTCAACGCAAGAAATGCGGGAGTTGTGAGGTCGCGCCATGCGCGGGCGACAATTGGCCGCGCGACAGAATGGCGAGGCGCAAACAATACGTGATGACCTTTGATGGCGCTTCGCGGAAATGTGCTCTATTGCGCGGTCGGCGGATGTTCGGCGGCCTTGTTGAAGAAGGCAGCCTCCTCGGCGGTGGCTTCGAGGAGTTGCTGGTCCTGGTCGTAGACGTCGTTGCGGAACTGGACGGTCCGGTCCTTCGTCATCCACGCCGTGAGGTAGATCCAGGCCACCGGCACCTTCTTCAGCATGCGGACGTCCTGGCGCTGTCCGGTGGCGATCGCGGCATCGATGGCAGCGCGGGTCCACTGCGGTTGGTCTTTCAGCAGCCATGCCGCGAGATCGCGGACATTGTCGACGCGCGAGCAGCCATGCGAATCGAAGCGATAGTCGTCGTTGAACAGGCTGTGCTGATTGGTGTCGTGCATGTAGACCGAATAGGAATTCGGCATGTCGATCTTGACCGCGCCGAGCGCATTCCATGCGCCGCTCTGCTGACGCACCGTGATGTTCGGCGCGTGATCGCCCGACCAGTCGACCGAACGCGGATCGATCGGGTTGTCGTGGGCGTCGAGCACGTCCATGTGCATGCGTGACAGGTAGGCCGGTTCCTTGCGCATATGCGCCGCGATCTCCGTCTTCGTGATCGATGACGGCACCGTCCAGGTCGGATTGAGAATGACGTCGGTGATCTCGGACGTCAGCGTCGGCGAGGGTTTCTCGGTCTTGCCGACGATCACGCGGTAGCGCCGCACGACCTTGTCGTCCTCGACGGCCTCGGCGAAGGTGGCGGGAATGTTGACGACGACATAGCGCTGCCCGAACTGGAAATCCATCTGGTCAAGCCGCTCCAGCGAGGCCTCGAGCTGCTGGATCCGCTTCTGCACGGGAACGTTGAGTGCAGCCAGCGTCCGCGGCGTCACCGAGCCGGTCGCCGCGAGCCCGTGGCGTGTCTGGAAGCGCTTCACCGCGTCGGCCACGACTTCATCATAGGAGCCGGTGGCCTTGTCGGTGGCAAGGTCGCCGGTGATGATCAGACGGTTGCGCAGCAGATCGTCATGGGCGCCCTGGGCGCCCAACGCAAATTTCGCGTCCGTGGGGATCGTGGGCCAACCGCCGCGGGCGGCAAGATCGGAATAGCTCTTCACCACGTCGCGAATGCGCTGTGCGCTGCCCTGGTCGTAGGTCGGCTCGTGCGACAGCGAGAGCGCGGCAGCCGATCGCGTTTCCGCGACCGAGGTCGACGCGGCCGGCTTGGCCTGGCCTGGCTGGGTGGCCGCCGGTGCCGCAGCCGGCAAGGCATGATGAGGCGGGACTGCCGCAGTCGGGCCGGGCGCGCCGGTGGTTTGGGCGAATGCCGGTAGAGCCGCAAGCATCGTGGCTACGACGACGAGTGTCACTCTCTGCATATCTCGATTCTCCGAACTGCGTCGCTTGCGCGAAAAATCGGAAGGCACGGCCCCGGCAGCATGAATGGGGGGCGGCGCGTTCGTTCGAAGGTGATGATCTATCCCGAGACCGTTGCGTCTTGATTAAGTTTTGGTTGCGATCGGAACATTACCGTGACCGTCGTGCCGGCCCAGGGCGGTCGCCATCGAAGCCGGTCGCCATCGTCGGCATCGCGGCCGCTCGACCTTGTGGCGTACATCAACGCGGAGATCGCTCGCTCGTTGTGCCGAAGCCGAGGGCACGGACCTAGCGGCGCCGAACGGCAAAAGAAAAAGCGCTGCCATCGCCGATGGCAGCGCTTCGATATCTTCCCGGTCCGACCGGCGCGTGGCGATCCCAATGACCGATCGCGGCCGATCCGCTCGCCCTGGTCGATCGCGTTCGCGGTGTCGCGATCGTACCTGTGCTGTGCCGTTCAGTCTTCGTTGGCGGCGATCGATTCCATCAGCGACACCAGTTGGCGCTGCACGGTCTGATCCTTGATCTTGCTGTAGGCGCGCAGCAACCGGAGGCTGAACGCGCTGTCGAGGAACAGCAGGCTCTCGACTTCGCGGGCCTTGTTGTCGCCGTCGTAGAAGAAGGTCACCGGCACGTCCAGCGCGGTCGCGATCTGCTGAAGGCGGGCAGCGCCGACGCGGTTCACGCCCTTCTCGTACTTCTGAACCTGCTGGAAGCTGACGCCCAGCTTGTCGCCGAGTTCTGCCTGCGAGATCTTCTGCTCGACACGGCGCAGACGAATCCGCTTGCCCAACTCAATGTCCGGCTTGCCGGCGCTGCGCTGCTTCATCTTCTTTGCTGCTGATCTGTTCATTCTTGTGACCCGTCCTTCAAATCGAGAATCCCTGGCCCGGTCGGGTCAGGGACACGTTCATGATGTACCGCGTTAAGCTCGAGTGGATCGTCAGTTCGTCCGAACGACGAAATCCAAGAAGATCGCGGGATGGTATCCAAACGCACATGCGCATTGGAAGCACCCAAGTACCGAATCGGTCGACTACCTGTAGTCGACCGCACCAAGGTGTCTGTCGACACCCCGCCCTCTACATTTGGCAAAATATTGACCAAACCACAACTAGCGCGAGTTTGATCGACACAGATTTTGCGCGCATGCTTACTGGGCGGCAATGCACTGCGCCCGTAGTTCTACGGGCAGCCAATATTGTACGAGCGTCCTAGTATGGATGCAACCCCAGCTAGTGCATCCTGAGGTCGCGGCGACGGTCCGCGGTTGCTTGACGGAAGCGCCGCCAATGCGAAAAGTTTGACGTAAGTCCAAGTCAGGCTTTCGGAATGTTGCTGGACAATTGCCTAAAAGTTCTGAATCATCGGGAACAATTGTGCGCCTACGGAAAGCCGGCGAACTCTGGCAGGAGAGGCCAAATGAAGCGGAAGAGGGGTACACCTCGACTCTACCTCGCGGCTTCGGGAGTGGAAGATATGCCGGTCGCAAATACGGAAGAACGGTTGCTGGCGCTGCTGGCAACCTTGGAAGAATGTCAGGCATTTCTGACTGACCGGGCGAACACGGAGACGGCGCGGCTGCTGTCCCTTGCCATCCTCGAGCTTCGGATGGAGCTGCACAAGGTGACGGATTCCGAGTTGAAGGCGCTGTGCGACATGATCGCGTCGGACGAGCCGGTTCAGGAACCGGCGACCAGGCAGTTGCCGCCGTATCTGCGGCTCATCAAGTAAGTCTGCGCCCCGCGCCATGCGCGGGACGCTGCCGGTCCTTGCCGCGTGGCTCAGCCCGCGGTGACGTCGACCGCATCGGTGCCTTCGAGCACGCGCCGGGCCTTGTCCCGGTCCAGGTCACCTTCCCATGCCGCGACCACGACGGTGGCGACGCAGTTGCCGATCAGATTGCCGACCGCGCGCGCCATGCCGATGAACCAGTCAACCGAGAGCACCAGCACGAGGCCGATCGCCGGGATGCTTGGCACCGCGTTGAGCGTCGCGGCCAGGATGACGATCGCCGAGCCCGGCACGCCGTGTGCGCCCTTCGACGTGATCAGCGACACGCCGAGCACCAGCAGCAGGTCGCCGAACGACAGCGGCGTGTTGGTTGCCTGCGCGATGAAGACGACCGCCAGCGTCAGATAGATCGAGAACGCATCGAGGTTGAACGAATAGCCGGTCGGAATTACGAGGCCGACCACCGAATCCTTGACGCCGAAATGCTCCAGCTTGCGCATCACCTGCGGCAACACCGCGTCGGACGATGCGGTGGCGACCACGATCATCAGCTCCTCGCGCAGGTAGCCGAGGAACTTGAGAATGTTGATGCCGGCCAGCGCCATTACCCCGCCGAGCACGCCGAGCACGAAGATCGCGACCGAGACGTAGAACAGCGCCACCAGCGACAGCAGCTGCTTCAGCGAGCCGACGCCGTATTTGCCGACCGTGTAGGCGACGGCGCCGAGCACGCCGATCGGCGCGAAGCGCACGATCAGTCCCATGGCGCGGAACAGCACGGTCGAGACCGCGTCGATGAACGAGGTGATTTTCTCGCCCTTCTCGCCGCCGACCAGCGCCAGGCTGACGCCGAAGATGATGGCGAAGAACAGGACCTGCAGCACGTCGTTGCGCGACAGCGCGTCGAACGAGGTGGTCGGGATGATGTTGAGCAGGAAGCTGCCGATGCCTTCGCCCTTCAGCTTCTGCGCATTGCTGGCATAGTTGCCGAGCGCCTTGGCGTCCAGCGTCGAGGTATCGATGTTCATGCCGTGACCGGGCCCGAACAGATAGGCCAGGATCAAGCCGACCACGAGCGCGACCGTCGTCATCGCCTCGAAATACACCAGCGCCTTGACGCCGACGCGTCCGACCTTCTTGAGGTCGCCGGCGCCCGCGATGCCGTGCACCACCACGCAGAACACGATCGGCGCCACGATCATCGAGATCAGCTTCAGGAAGGCATCGCTGAAGATCTTCAGCCCGATCGCGAAATCGGGTGCGGCCATGCCGATGATGATGCCGAGCAACAGAGCAACGAGCACCTGCACAAACAGCGATGTGTAGAGCGGCTTGCGTGCAACTGTGGCTTCCGCTGCAATGGTCGACATGAACTCCCCCTGTTTTTGGCCGGCGTTCTTGCCGGCCGATCCCACCCCATCTTAGCAACTTGCGTGCCAAGATGTCGCAGGATTGGGAGCCATTTACCCGCTCATTCGCCGGTTTCGAGGGTGCTGGTCACCGTGTAGACGACGCCGTGGGGAAGGAAATCCACCGTGGCCTCGCCGCCGAGCTGGTCGCGGGCGCTGCGCTCGATCAGCCGGGAGCCGAAGCCGCGCTGCACCGGCGCCGTGACTTCTGGGCCGCCGGCCTCCGTCCAGATCATCCGCAGCTTCGGCCCGGGACTCTCGTCAAGGATCTCCCAGTCCAGCGTCACCGTGCCGGTGTCATTGGACAACGCGCCGTATTTGGCGGCGTTGGTCGCCATCTCGTGCAGGAGCATCGACAGCACCAGAGCAAGCCGGGGCGACAGCGGCACGCGCGGCCCGAACATCTTGACCCGCTCGGCGGTGCTGTTCAGCAGATAGGGCCGCAGCACGCGGCTGACCACGTCCTGCAGGTCGGAGCCTTGCCATTTGTCGGTCGAGAGCAAATTGTGCGCCTCTGCGAGCGCGCCGAGCCGTCCCTCGAACTTGTCGCGCTCGGCGCGGCTCGCGCTGCGGAAGGTCTGCGTGGCGATCGATTGCAGGATCGCCAGCGTGTTCTTGACGCGGTGGTTGAGCTCCTCGATCAGCAGGTCGTGCAGCATCTCGCCGCGCGCGATCGTGGTCGCCATCCGCACCGCAAAGCCGAGGCCGACCAGGAGCAGGACGCCGCCGATCACGCTGGTGATCGCGAGCGAGCGCCACAGCGGTGCTACCAGCGAATTCTCGGCGATCCCAGCGGCGACGGTCCAGCCGGTGAGGCGCGATCGGGTGAAGCCCGTGATCAGCGCCACGCCTTCGAGCGAGACGGTCGGCAGTGTCGCCTCGCTGCGGCGGAACATCTCGGCAAACAACGTCGGCGAAGCGCGCTGCCCGATGGTCGCCTGCGGATTTGGCACGCGGGCGAGGTTGACGCCGTCGCCGTCGAAGATCGAGATGGTCCAGTCCTGGTTCAGGCGCTGCCGCTCGATCATGGCCTGGAAGACCTCGATCGGCGGGCTGAACGAGATGTCGTAGAGCACTTCGCCGTCGCGGATCACCGGCACCTCGACGGTGATGATCAGTTGCTGCTTCACCTCGCCGAAGAACAGGTTGGAGTATTGCGGCTGCCGCGTCGCAAACACCTTCTCGACGATCTCGAGATTGTTGCGCGGTGGCAGGCTCGCGGTGTCCGGCGTCAGCGAGGAGAACGCCTGGCGTCCGCTGCGGTCGGCCACCAGCACGACGCCGTCCTTGCCGTATTGGTCGAGGAAGCCGGCTGCGACGCGGCGGAAATTGTCGAAGTCGCTGTTGCGCAGCGAGTTGGTCAGCGCCAGCACCTGCAGCCCGCCGGTCATGCGCTGCATTTCCGCGTCGAGCAGCAGGCGGATGCTGCGCGCCGTCTCCAGCACGCGCTGCGTGGCCGCCTGACGATCCCGCTGGTAATTGTGGAAGACGATCCCGGCCGCGAAGACGATCAGCGGCAACATCGTCCCTGCGACCAGAAGCGCGAGACGCACTGGCAATGTCAGTTTCGGCACGAAGTCCCCGGATCGGTGCCCATTTCGCTGTGAGCGTAGGGGAGGCGGAAAGATCCGCCAAAGGAAATGACTAATTATCTGAAAAATTCCGCGGCGCACACCATGCGCCGCGGAATGGCGTTGGGTCAGAGATTGCTCTCGGTGATCGCGGCGTAGACCATGGTGCGCAGCTCGCGCCGCAGCGGATAGGCGCTCGACGGCAGCACCTGGGTCATGAAGATCGTGATCAGCTCCTCGGCCGGATCGATGAAGAACGATGTCGTGGCGGCACCGCCCCAGTTGAATTCACCCGGGCTGCCGGCGATCAGGGTCTGCGCCGGGTGCATGGTGACGGCGAAGCCGAGGCCGAAGCCGATGCCGTTATAGGCGGCTTCGGCGAACATCGAGCGCGACATCGCCGGCAGGTCGACGCCGCCGGGCAGATGGTTGCTGGCCATCAGCT
Source organism: Bradyrhizobium sp. B120 (assembly GCF_049075665.1). NCBI lineage: Bacteria > Pseudomonadati > Pseudomonadota > Alphaproteobacteria > Hyphomicrobiales > Nitrobacteraceae > Bradyrhizobium > Bradyrhizobium sp. B120. Next base: position 2,698,424 of record NZ_CP185242.1, read on the forward strand.
TCAGCGTCTTCGGGCCGAGTAGCCGGACGCCGCCGAGCTCGCCGCCGTTGAGCAGGGCGCGGCAGAAGGTCAGATAATCGGCCGCGGTCGAGCACAGCCCGCCACCGCCGGAGACCAGCGAGGGCGGCGACAGGAACGAGCTGGTGGCCGGATCGTCCTGCAGCGTCAGCGTGCCCTTGCGCTCGGCGGCGAGCGGGTTGAAGCCGCCCTGCGGGTCGGCGGAATAGCAGGCGGCAAAGCGGTGCGCCTTGTCGGCCGGCACGAAGAAATCGGTGTCGTTCATGCCGAGCGGCTTGAAGATCCGCTCCTTCAGAAACTGCTCGAACGGCATCCCTGAAATCTTGCCGACGAGATAGCCGAGCACGTCGGTGGAGACCGAGTAATTCCAGGCCTCACCCGGCGAGAACTCGAGCGGGATCTTCGCCAGGTCCTCGATCATGCCGTCGAGCGTGCCGGCCTTGATGACCTCGCCGATCTTCTTCTCGCGATAGGCCGCATCGACATTGGAGCGCTGCTGGAAGCCGTAGGTGAGACCCGAGGTGTGGCGCAGCAGGTCGACGATCAGCATCGGCCGCGTCGGCGGGCGGGTCAGGAAAGCGGGCGCGGTGCCGGCGACGAACACGCCGAGGTTCTTCCAGTCCGGAATGTATTTGGCGACCGGCTCGTCGATCGCGACCTTGCCTTCCTCGACCAGCATCATGAAGGCGACCGAGGTGATCGGCTTGGTCATCGAATAGATGCGGAAGATGGTGTCGTCCTTGACCGGCACCTTGCGCTCGAGATCGGCAAAGCCCTGGACGGTGGAATGCACGATCTTGCCGCGGCGGTAGATCAGGAGCTGGGTGCCGGGAAAGCGGCCCGAGTCGATATAGCGGTTCTTCAGATGCGCTTCGAGGCGGTTGAGGGCGGTGGTCGACATTCCCGCGGATTCGGGCGAGGCAGGCGTGGGAGCTAACATCGGGCATTTTCTCCGGCTGGCGAGGCAGCCTTGATAGCCGAAAAGTGTCCGCTGCAGCAATCGGCCACCGCTTACCGGCACCGGGCCGGTAGTGTACGGTCGGGCGCGCAATCGCGCCCTCAAGGGACACGTCAAGGGAAACGCCGAGATGACCCAGTTCAACGAAACCGAGCTCACCACAGCCGTCATCCGCAGCTTCGACCAGACGCCCGATCCGCGGGCCAAGTTCCTGCTGCAGGAACTGGTGAAGTCGCTGCACGATTATGTGCGCAAGACCGATCTCACCTTCGAGGAGTGGGACCACGCCATCGGCTTCCTGACCCGCACCGGGCAGAAGTGCACCGACATCCGCCAGGAATTCATCCTGCTGTCCGACGTGCTCGGCGTGTCGATGCTGGTCGATGCGGTCAACCACCGGGATCGCGACGGCGCGACCGAGACCACCGTGCTCGGCCCGTTCTATGTCGGCGAGCACAAGGTGACGCCGCACGGCACCGACATCTCGGCAAGCCTGCCCGGCGAGCGCATGTTCGTGCAAAGCCGCGTCACCGATCTCGACGGCAAGCCGCTGGCCAATGTGCCGGTCGATATCTGGCACGCGGACGACGACGGGTTCTATGACTCGCAGAAGCCGAGCTATGCCACCGAAGGCCCGTCCTCGCGGGCGCGCTTCGTCACCGATGCCGACGGCCGCTTCTTCTTCCGCACCATCGTGCCGTGCAGCTATCCGATCCCGACCGACGGTCCGGTCGGGCAGATGATCACGCAGACCAACCGGCATCCGATGCGACCGGCGCATGTGCACTTTCTGGTCAACGCCAAGGGCTATGAGCCGCTGATCACGCATGTGTTCGTCGAAGGCGACAAGTACATCGACTCCGACGTCGTGTTCGGCGTGAAGGACGAACTGATCGCCAAGGTCGAGCGGCGCACCGATCCTGTGATGCCCGACGGCCAGCGCTCGGATGCCCCGTGGAGCCTGATGACCTACGAATTCCATATGAAGCCCGGCGGCGGAATGGCGCCCGCGCCGCTCGGCACCAAGGTCGCCGAAGACGCCTGACACTGTCGTCCGAGTACTCTGCTCAATTCATGTGCGGCGCACAAGAATTGAGCGAATCGCATTTTTTGACGGCGCGCGGTGATCCCCGCGCGCTGCGACAAGCTGCGCAAAACATTGCAATAAAATCGATTTTTGCACTGCGGTAGCTTGGCACAAGGCTTGAATAGTCAAGCCCGACGCCATTGAAGCCGTCCCTCGAGGCCACCCCATCGGATTTCTGACGCCGCCAGACCGGGGCATCCCCGGTGCATGCCCTTTCGCGCCCTGCGCGCGTCGCCACCCGATGAACGGTGCCCGACGCAAAGACGCAACACCGTAACGCAACGACGCAAAGGACGACCGATGACCAAGCCCAGCAACAAGCCCGCAGGCCGCGCGATCAGCCGTCGCCGGCTCCTGAAGGCCACCAGCGGCGCCGCCGCGCTGCTGGCCGCAGCCAGGCTCAATTTTCCCGCTGGCGCATTCGCGCAAGGCGCGGGTCCGGAAGTGAAGGGCGCCAAGCTCGGCTTCATCGCGCTCACCGACGCCTCGCCGCTGTTCGTCGCCAAGGAGAAGGGCATCTTCGCCAAATACGGCATGCCCGATGTCGAGGTGCAGAAGCAGGCCTCGTGGGGCACCACACGCGACAATCTCGTGCTCGGCTCGGAGGGCAACGGCATCGACGGCGCGCATATCCTGACCCCGATGCCGTATCTGATCTCGGCCGGCAAGGTGACGCAGAACAATCAGCCGACGCCGATGTACATCATGGCGCGGCTCAATCTGAACGGTCAGTGCATCTCGGTCGCCAAGGAATATGCCGATCTCAAGGTCGGCGTCGACACCACGCCTTTCAAGGCGGCGCTCGAGAAGAAGAAGGCCTCGGGCAAGGCGGTGAAGGCCGCGATGACTTTCCCGGGCGGCACGCATGATCTGTGGATCCGTTACTGGCTCGCCGCCGGCGGCATCGATCCCGACAAGGACATCGAGACCATCGTGGTGCCGCCCGCGCAGATGGTGGCCAACATGAAGGTCGGCACGATGGATTGCTTCTGCGTCTGCGAGCCATGGAATCTGCAGCTCATCCATCAGGAGATCGGCTACACCGCGATCACCACCGGCGAGCTCTGGGACAAGCATCCGGAGAAATCGTTCGGCCTGCGCGCCGCCTGGGTCGACAAGAACCCGAAGGCCGCGAAGGCGCTGCTGATGGCGGTGATGGAAGCCCAGCAGTGGTGCGAGAAGGCTGAGAACCGCGAGGAGACCGCGGCGATCTGCGCCAAGCGGCAGTGGATCAACTGCCCGGTCGAGGACATCACCGACCGCATGAAGGGCAAGTTCGACTACGGCACCGGCCGGGTGGTCGAGAACTCGCCGCAGCAGATGCGATTCTGGAAGGACAACGCGTCCTACCCCTATCAGAGCCACGATCTCTGGTTCCTGACCGAGGACATCCGCTGGGGCAAGTACGAGGCGGGTTTCGACACCAAGGCGCTCATTGCCAAGGTCAACCGCGAGGATCTCTGGAAGGAAGCGGCCAAGGAGCTCGGCGTGCCGGCATCGGAGATTCCGGCCTCGACCTCGCGCGGCAAGGAAACCTTCTTCGACGGCAAGGTGTTCGATCCTGCCGATCCCTCCGCTTACCTGAAGTCGCTGTCCATCAAGCGTGTCGACGTCTGAGTTGAGCCCATAGGGCTGCACGTCGAGCGGCCCGTTCTTCGACCACGGAGATTTTCATTCAATGTCGATGCCTGCCATGAAGACCGATATGTCGGCGGTGGCGATCCCGCAGGCCACAGCCGCAGCGCCGGTCGTGACCATGACGCCGAAGCGCACGCCGCGCGCGGAGACCTACGCAAAGATGGCGAAGGAGACCGCGGCGCGCGTGGTGCCGCCGCTGATCGTGGTCGCGTTGCTGCTGGTGGTGTGGGAGCTGATCTGCCGGCGCGCCGGCTCCAGCCTGCCGCCGCCTTCAAAAGTGTTCAAGGACACCAGGGAGCTGATCCTCGATCCGTTCTTCGACAATGGCGGCATCGACAAGGGTCTGTTCTGGCATCTCTCCGCCAGCCTGCAGCGCGTCGCCTACGGCTATTCGCTGGCGGCGATCGCGGGCATCGCGCTCGGCACGCTGGTCGGCCAGTCGGTCTGGGCGATGCGCGGGCTCGATCCGCTGTTCCAGGTGCTGCGCACCATCCCGCCGCTCGCCTGGCTGCCGCTGTCGCTCGCGGCATTCCGCGACGGCCAGCCCTCGGCGATCTTCGTCATCTTCATCACCTCGGTGTGGCCGATCATCATCAACACCGCGGTCGGCATCCGCAACATCCCGCAGGACTACCGCAACGTCGCCGCCGTGGTGCAGCTCAATCCGCTGGAGTTCTTCACCAAGATCATGATCCCGGCGGCCGCGCCCTACATATTCACCGGCCTGCGCATCGGCATCGGCCTGTCCTGGCTCGCGATCGTCGCCGCGGAAATGCTGATCGGCGGCGTCGGCATCGGCTTCTTCATCTGGGATGCGTGGAATTCCTCGCACATCAGCGAGATCATCCTGGCGCTGTTCTATGTCGGCATCATCGGCTTCGTGCTCGACCGGCTCATTGCGGGCCTCGGCAAAGTCGTGACCCGCGGCACGGCTGCGAACTGAGGAGGACAAGGCATGCAGGCCTATCTGAAGCTCGACCACATCGACAAGACGTTCACTCGCGGCAGCGCCACCACCGAGGTTCTGAAAGACATCAGCCTGACGATCGAGAAGGGCGAATACGTCTCCATCATCGGCCACTCCGGCTGCGGCAAGTCGACCCTGCTCAATATCGTCGCCGGCCTCACCGGCGCCACCAATGGCGGCGTGCTCTTGGAGAACCGCGAGGTCAACGCGCCGGGGCCGGATCGCGCCGTCGTATTCCAGAACCACAGCCTGCTGCCGTGGCTGACTGTCTACGAGAACGTCAAGCTCGGCGTCGACAAGGTGTTTGCCAGGACCAAGAGCAGGGCCGAGCGGGACGCCTGGGTGATGCACAATCTGAGTCTCGTGCAGATGGCGCATGCCAAGGACAAGCGGCCGAGCGAGATCTCGGGCGGCATGAAGCAGCGCGTCGGCATCGCGCGTGCGCTCGCGATGGAGCCGAAGGTGCTGCTGCTCGACGAGCCGTTCGGCGCGCTCGACGCGCTGACCCGGGCGCATCTGCAGGATTCCGTGATGGCGCTGCACCAGAAACTCGGCAACACCATCCTGATGATCACCCACGACGTCGACGAGGCCGTGCTGCTGTCGGACCGCATCGTCATGATGACCAACGGCCCGAGCGCGCGGATCGGCGAGGTGCTCGAGGTGCCGCTGGCGCGTCCGCGCAAGCGGCTCGAGCTCGCGACCAACCCCGGCTACCTGAAGTGCCGGCAGCGCGTGCTCGAATTCCTCTATGAGCGCCACAGCTTCGTCGAGGCGGCATGAGCAGCGCCTCGCTCACGTGAGAGCCTTTTCTGTCTCGCCGCAATGGCGCGGCGAGGAAGCAGCGTGCACGGAGGCACACATGACGGAAGACCAGGTCAAGCTCGTCCAGGAGACCTTCGCCAAGGTTGCGCCGATCTCGGAGCAGGCGGCGATCATCTTCTATGACCGCCTGTTCGAGGTCGCGCCCGGTGTGAAGGCGATGTTTCCCTCTGATATGACCGAGCAGCGCAAGAAGCTGATGGGAACGCTTGCCGTCGTTGTCAACGGACTGAGCAACCTGCCGTCAGTGCTTCCGGCCGCGAGTGCGCTCGCCAAGCGCCATGTCGGCTATGGCGCAAGGCCCGAGCATTATCCGGTGGTCGGCGGCGCATTGCTCTGGACCTTGGAGAAGGGCCTCGGCGAAGCCTGGACGCCTGACGTCGCCGCCGCATGGACCGCGGCCTACGGCACGCTGTCCGGCTACATGATTTCGGAAGCCTATGGCAGTGCGCAGGCGGCGGAGTAGGGGGGTCGTCGGCGCTTGCCGCGGAACATCGGTTTCGCTGCGAGCGGAAGCTCTGTCCACGTCATTGCGAGCGTAGCGAAGCAATCCATACCTCCGCTTGCCGAGAGATGGATTGCTTCGCTTCACTCGCAATGACGAAAGGATCGATCTATGGTCCCACCCGTTCCGCCAACGGGTGAACCAAAAAAATGATGTTCCTGGAAACGCCGCCGAAACTTATCCCGACCGAGGTCTTCTCCGCCGTGCCGGCTGAATTCCGCCGCAAGGTGCCGAGCGAATGGGCCGACGCCAACCGGCCGGGCGCGGTGACCGACTGCTTCATCGAGGGACCGTCGTTCGATGCCGATGGCAATCTCTACATCGTGGACATTCCGTTCGGCCGCATCTTCAGGATTGCTCCGGACAAGTCATGGACGCAGGTCGCCGAATATGACGGCTGGCCGAACGGGCTGAAGATCGATCCGATGGGCCGCATCCTGATCGCCGACTACCGGCACGGGCTGATGGAGCTCGATGCCAAATCGGGCGAGGTCACGCCGCTGCTGCGCTCGCGCAATTCGGAATCGTTCCGCGGCTGCAACGACCTGCACATCGCCACGAACGGCGACATCTATTTCACCGACCAGGGCCAGACCGGGCTGCAAGATCCGACCGGCCGGGTCTATCGCTTGAAAGCCAGCGGGCAGCTCGACTGCCTGATCGACACCGGCATCAGCCCAAACGGCTTGGTGCTCGATCCGCACGAGGCGGTGCTGTTCGTCGCCATGACACGCGACAATGCGGTGTGGCGCGCGCCGTTCATGAAGGACGGCAGCGTGTCCAAGGTCGGCCGTTTCTGCTCGCTGTTCGGCCCGAGCGGACCCGACGGCATGACGATGGACGGGGCGGGGCGGCTGTTCGTCGCGCACGCCTCGCTCGGCCACGTCTTCGTGTTCGCGCCGAACGGCGAGTGCATCGCGCGGATCAAGTCCTGCGCCGGACCAAGCTGCACCAATGTCGCGATCGGCGGCGCCAATCGCGACCGGCTCTACATCACGGAATCGGTGACGGGCTCGGTGCTGGTCGCCGATATCAGCGGGCTCGACGGATAGTCACGCGCCTGCGCTGGAGCGAAGCACGCTGTCGCCTGGTGCGATGGACAACAGCCAGTCGCCGAACACCTGCTCGGCTTGCGCGGCGACCGGCCTCGCCAGCGCCCGCGTCGTCGCGCGCAGTTCTGATATCGAGACTTTCGCCGCCGACAGTTCGACGGCGTGGCCGACATACCATTCCTCGAGCTGCCGCGGATCGGCCTCGAGGTGGAATTGCAGCGCGAGTGCGTTGCGGCCGTAAGCGAAGGCCTGGTTCTCGTAATTGGCATTCGAGGCCAGCCGCACGGCATCCTTGGGCAGCTCGAAGGTGTCGCCGTGCCAGTGCAGCACTTTTGTCTGCAGATTGCGCAGGCAGGATGCCTTGCCGTCCGGCGTCAGCTCGACCGGGCCCCAGCCGATTTCCTTGACCTTGCCCGGGAACACGCGGCCGCCGAGCGCCTGCGCCATCAATTGCGCGCCGAGGCAGATGCCGAGCGTCGGGAGTCCGCGGCGGAGCCGGTGTTCCAAGAGCGCAAGCTCGGTCGAGAGGAACGGATAGGTGTCGGTCTCGTAGACCCCGATCGGGCCGCCCAGCACGATCAAGAGGTCCGCGTCGCTGACCGCGCGATCGGAGAGGTCGTCGACCGGCGCATCGCAGAACGACACGCTCCAGCCCGCACGCTCCATGATCGGGGCCAGCAGCCCGAGGTCCTCGAACGCCACATGGCGGATGGCAATGGCGGAGCGGGGTGGTCGCATCGGCAACGTCCAGTGTTTTCGCTATATAATCGTGAATATAGCGCGGCGGATCGCGACGAGTCCAGCCGCCACGGCGCGCGGCAGATCAGCGGTCCGAATGCATCTTCTCGAGAAAATCCTTCACGCCGCTGACGGCGCCGGTATTCGAGGCGACATAGCCGGGGAGCGCGCCCACGGCCTTGTGAAACTCGCTGCTCTTCATGATGTCGAGCACGCGCTGCATCGGCTCGGTCTCGATGAACGCGCGCTTGCAGACGAAGAAATAGTCCTCCGTGAGAAGGCGGATGAAATCGAGGCCGAACTGCCGTGCGGCGGCCTCGACGCCGAAACTCGCATCCGCCATGCCGCTTGCGACATAGGCGGCGACCGCGGCATGGGTGAACTCCATGTGCTGGGCGCCATTGATCCGGCTTTGCGGGATCTTGTGCAGCGTCAACAATTGATCGAACAGCAGCCGCGTGCCCGAATCATGGTCGCGGTTGACGAAGCGGGCCTTGCGCTCGACCAGGTCCTTCAGCGACGTGATCTTCAGCGGGTTGCCGCGCTTGACCATCAGGCCCATCTCGCGCGTGACGAAGTTGATCACGCGGTCCTCACGCGGGTCGAGCCATTCCCGGCAGGCCTTGATGCCCCGCGCGCGCAGTTCGCCGTGCGGCAGATGCACGCCGGAGAGATCGCAGGCCCCCTGCGCCAGCGAGACCAGCGAGTTCTGGTTGCTGACGTAACGGAGATCGACGCCCACGCCGCCTTCGCGATCGAGGAACTCGCGCAGCTTGGACACCGCAAAGCCGTGGCTGGCATGAACCCGGATCACCTGCGGCCGCTGCGCGAGGAACGGCTTGATCTCGGTCACCAGTTCCTGCGCGAGGTTCTCGAGCTGTAATCCGAGCCGCGCCTGCATGCGCTCGCCGGCCCACACCAGCTTCTCGCCGAACGGCGTCAGCTTCGAGCCCTTGCCGCGCTGGGTCTCCACCAGCGGCACGCCGAAGAACTCGGACCATTGCTCGATCAGATTCCAGACATGGCGATAGGATAGCTGCGCATCGCGGGCGGCGCTGGTGATCTTTCCGGTCTTCCTGATCTCGTTGAGGATGCCGAGCATCACGACCGCGGTCTGCGGCGAGTTTTCTTTCCGGAAGCGCCAGACGGTCTCGATCTCGATCTGCAGCATCGTGGTCACAACCTATGAAGTTGACTTCATATCTTGGTATACCAATAGGCACAAGATATCATATTTACTGAGGATCAAAGCCTCCTACGTTGAGTCACAACATCAGGAGGAAATATGATGTCGGTTGCATATGACTATGAACGCGACGCGCGCGCCCCGACCGTTCGGGACGAATTGCTGCTGATCGACGGCGCCCGCGTCCGTTCGCTGTCAGGAAAAACCTTCAAATCGCTCAATCCCGCCACCGAGCAGGTGGTCGCGACCGTCGCCGAAGGCAATGAGGCTGACGTCGACCGCGCGGTCACCGCCGCCCGCCGCGCCTTCGAAGGCCCGTGGCGCACCATGCGCGCCGCCGAGCGCGGTCATATCCTGCTGAAATGGGCCGAGCTGCTCAAGCAGCACGCCGACGAAATCGCAGCCCTCGAAAGCCTCGATGCCGGCAAGCCGATCGCGGCGGTGCTGCGCCAGGATTTTCCCGCCGCCATCGATACGCTGACCTATTACGCCGGCTGGGCCGACAAGATCAGCGGCGACGTCGTCTCGACGCGCGACGACGCGCTGACCTACACCGTGCGTGAGCCGGTCGGCGTGGTCGCCGCGATCGTGCCGTGGAATTTCCCGCTGATGATCGGCATGTGGAAGCTCGCACCCGCACTGGCCTGCGGCTGCACGGTCGTGATGAAGCCGGCCGAGCTGACCTCGCTGTCGGCGCTGCGGATCGGCGAACTCGCGCTCGAGGCCGGGCTGCCGAAGGGCGTGCTCAACATCGTGACTGGGCCCGGCCGCGTCGTCGGCGACGCGCTGGTCAATCACCCCGATGTCGACAAGGTGACGTTCACCGGCTCGCCCGGCGTCGGCCGCGGCATCATGAAGGGCGCCGCCGGCAACTTCAAACGGGTCTCGCTCGAGCTCGGCGGCAAGTCGGCCAATGTGATCTTCGACGACGCCAATCTCGAGGCCGCCGCCAAGGCTGCCGCCGCCGGCATCTTCTTCAATGCCGGACAGGTCTGCTCGGCCGGCTCGCGCGTGCTGGTGCAGGAGAACGCCTATGACGAGGTGGTCGAGCGGCTGGTCGCCCGCGCAGAAAGCCTGCGTATCGGCGATCCCGCGGATCGCGCGACCGTGCTCGGACCTGTCATCTCCGAGAAGCAGATGCGCTCGATCCTCGACTATGTCGCAATCGGCAAGAATGAAGGCGCGCAGCTCGCCACCGGCGGCGCACGTGTCGGCGACCGCGGCTATTTCATCAGCCCCGCGGTGTTCGCCAATGTCGCGCACGAGATGCGGATCTCGCAAGAGGAGATCTTCGGTCCCGTCGTCAGCGTGATCAAGTTCAAGGACGAGGCCGATGCGCTGCGCATCGCCAACGGCACCGCCTACAGCCTCGCCGCCGGTGTCTGGAGCGCGGATATGGGCCGCGTGCAGCGCTTCGCCAAGAAGGCCCGCGCCGGCACGGTGTGGATCAACACCTATGGCTACACCGATGTGCGGTTGCCGTGGGGCGGCGAGCGCGACTCCGGCCTCGGCCGCGAGCACGGCACCGCCGCGCTCGACAACTTCACGGAGCCGAAGGCGGTGTGGATGAATCTCAACGTGTGAATTGTTGGCACGAGTGAGCACCACAAAACAGATGTCGTCCCGGGCTTGACCCGGGACCCATAACCACAAGTTTTTGAATTGCAGAACGCTGTGGCCACAGCGTTCTCGACAACAGCATTCAGTGGCTATGGGTCCCTGCTTTCGCAGGGACGACGGTGGGGAGACATCGTTGCCTTATTCGACTATCCTTCGCGTGTGGCTTTAGCGCGAACAAGGGCAACCCGTGCAGACAAGAAAATTCGGCAACAACGGCCCGCAGGTCTCGGTGATCGGGCAGGGCACCTGGTATCTCGATCGCGGTGACCGCAAGGCGGCGATTGCTGCGCTGAAGCGCGGGATCGACGCCGGCATGACGCATATCGACACGGCGGAGATGTATGGCGACGCCGAGCTCGTGATCGCGGACGCGATCACCGGCCACCGCGACGAGCTGTTCCTGGTCTCGAAGGTCTTGCCGAGCAACGCCTCGCGGCGCGGCACCATCACCGCCTGCGAGCGCTCGCTGAAGCGGCTGAAGACCGATCGCCTCGATTGCTATCTGCTGCACTGGCGCGGGACCTATCCGCTTGCCGAGACGGTCGCGGCGTTCGACGAATTGATCGCGGCCGGCAAGATCCGCTCCTGGGGCGTCAGCAATTTCGACGCAGACGATCTCGATGAACTGCTCGATGTCGCGGGCGAGGGCAAGATCGCCTGCAACCAGGTGCTCTACCATCTGCGCGAGCGCGCCATCGAGCACGCGGTGATCCCGTGGTGCGAGCGGCATGGCGTGGCCGTGGTCGCCTACTCGCCGTTCGGCCACAATGACTTTCCCGCACTATCGGGCAAATCCGGAGCGGTGCTGCAATCGATCGCGCAGGCGCACCAGGCGACGCCACGCCAGGTCGCGCTGAGCTTTCTCACGCGGCTGCCGTCGGTGCTCGCGATCCCGAAGGCGTCGAACGCGGACCACGCCGCGGAGAATGCCGCGGCGGGAGCGCTCAAGCTCAGCGGCGACGAAATCGCCGCGCTCGACGCGGCGTTCCCGCGCGGACCGAAGCCGCGCTCGCTGCCGATGCTCTAATTCGCGGGATTCACAAGAGGCTCCGCTCCACACAGTTCTTAACAAACTGTTGCAGTTGCGGCCGCGCACCGGGCTGCGGCGGGCGGTCGCGCGCGCTGGTGCATATCGGAGTCCCGTTTTCGGGCATTGTTCTTGCGGCGGAATTGGCGTTTTGTACGAACAGCAGATTCCCCTTATTTCGCCTTCGAGATTGCCGTGACACCGCCCCCCGCCGTAGCCGCCAGGCTGGACAGCGTTCCTCTTTCATTGCCCGCGAAGACGTCTGTTGCACGCAAGGCGCCGGCCCGCACCGACAGTCCGTTCAAGGGCATTGCGCTGATCCTGCTGTCGACGGTGTTTTTGGGCACCTCCGACGTCACCGCGAAATATCTGTCGTCCTCGCTGCCTTCGATCGAGATCGCCTGGATCCGCTTCCTGGTGTTCGCGCTGATCATGATGCCGGCGATGCTGCCGGGCGCGCCGCTGTTCGCACTGCGCAGCAGCCGTCCCGGCCTGCATGTGCTGCGCGGCGCTGCGCTGCTCGGCTCCTCGCTGATCTTCATCACGGGGCTGGGCTTCCTGCCGATCGCCGAGGCTTCGGCCACCAGTTTCGTCTCGCCGCTGTTCGTCACCGCGCTGTCGATCGCGTTTCTTGGCGAGAAGGTCGGCATGCGGCGCTGGATCGCAACCGCGGTTGGCCTCGCCGGTGTGTTCATCATCCTGCGGCCTGGCACCAGTGCCTTCCATCCCGCGGCGGTCTTCCCGATCGTCTCGGCGCTGGCGTGGGCCGCCACGCTGATCCTGACGCGCATGATGAGCGGCAGCGAACGTCCGATCACGGTGATGACCTATTCGTCCATTGTCGGCGTCGCCATTGTCAGCGCGCTGGTGCCGTTCGTCTGGGTCACGCCGAGCTGGCACGACATCATGTTCGGCATCCTGATCGGCGTTGCATCCACCGTCGGACAGTGGATCGTGGTGCTGGCGTTCCGCTACGGCGATGCCTCGGTTCTGGCGCCGTTCTCCTATACGCAGCTGCTGTGGGTCAGCATCCTCGGCTTCCTGATCTTCGGCGAAGTGCCTGACCGTTGGACCATCCTCGGCGCCGGCTTCATCGTCGCCTCCGGCCTCTACACCGCGCATCGCGAACGCATCCGCCGCTCGCAGTTGCTCGACGTGGTCAGCGAGCCGTCGCCGAACGCCTGACCGCGGTACGCAAATCGTGCGCTGGTTGCGAATCCAGCCTCCGCTAGCGTTGCGGGTGTACAACAGTCCGGCCGAAACTTCGATCTCCGGAAGGCCGAATCGAACGATTCGGAAACAAACGACAATCTCGCAATTGGCCGCATGCTAACCTGATCCCAACAGCGCCGGAGAGCGCTTGGGGGCGGTGCACGTGCATTTTGGTTTGTTCTTTTTCTCGTTTGGTCGGTCGTCTCGCGGCGTGACGGCCTTGGCGGCCTGTGTCTCGGTGGCCGTGAGCCTGTTCGCCGTCAACTCGGCGCAGGCCCAGAGCTTCACGTGGGGTGGCAGCGGCAGCACGACCAGCACAGCCGACTACCAACTCCCGACCAACTGGTCGACGACGTCGCCCGGTGCGCCGCCGATCCTCCCGACCCAATCCGCCATTTTCGATTCGACGGGATCGGCGACGGTCACCATCGCTGGCGGTCCGATGCTGCCGGACTCCTGGACCTTCACCGCCAATTCGCAGTCGTACACGATCGGCGGCAATCCGGTTAACTTCGCTCTGACGGGGCCGAGCGGTGGCCTGATCAACCGGGCCAACAACGGCCAGACCATCACCATCAGCGCCAACATCAACGGCTCTGCGCCGGGGGTGATGGTGCAGCAGCTCGGCAACAGCACATTGGTGCTTGCGGGCACCAACGGCTACACCGGCGGCACGCTGATCTCGGCCGGTACGGTGCAGGTGACCAACGCCAATTCGGTCGGCACCGGTACCATCACGCTCAACGGCGGCACCTTCCAGATGCAGTCGCCGACGGTCTCGAGCGTTGCCTTCTCCAACAACATCGCGGTCAACGCGGCCGGCGGCACGGTCGATGCGAACGGCGCCCAGGTCAATCTTCAGGGCGTGATCGCCGATGGTGCAGGCGCAGGCGTTCTGCGCCTGATGGACTCGTCCGCGTCCGGCGTCTCCAATGTCCAGCTCTCCGGCGCCAACACCTACACGGGCGGCACGCTGGTGGTCGACACGACCGTTCTCGTCACCAACAACAAGTCGGTCGGGTCAGGCACGGTCACGCTGGACAACGCGGCATTCCAAGCCGATGGCCTCAGTCACCTGACCTTCAGCAATAATTTCAGGATCAACACGTCTGCCACCGGCAGTGCGATCGACGCCAACGGCGTGACGCTCACGATCGCCGGCAACATCGCTGACGGCAACGGTCCCGGCAAGCTGACGGTGCTGGACGCTTCAGGCGGCCTCGGTCGCGTGATGTTGCTCGGCACCAACACCTATACCGGCGGCACCACGATCTGCGATTGTGCGACGTTGCAACTCGGCGACGCCGGCCACACCGCCTCGATCGTCGGCCAGGTCAACGTCGACGGCAAGTTCGACATCGTCAATGCCGACACGTTGGGCATCACGAAAATCGTCAACGACGGCTTCAACGGGGTCGCCACCACGACGTTCCACAATTCCACGACGGCGTCGACGGCGATCATCGTCAACGAGAATTTCGGCATCACGCAGTTTCGTGACAGCAGCACCGCCGGCAATGCCTCCGTGAGCAACAGCAACGGCGCGCTCACGATCTTCCGGGACGCCAGCTCGGCCGGCAATGCCACGTTCAACAACAGCAATGGCGGCAACGTGGTGTTCGGCGACGCGCTCGGTCCTCCCGGCGGCTCGGACACCAGCACCGCCGGCAAGGCCGTGTTCAACAACCATGACGGCGGCGGCGTCGTGTTCCTCGGCCACACCAATGCGGGTCAGGCTACCATCATCAACGGCTCCAACGGAGGCTCGACGCAGTTCTTCGAGTTCTCGTCGGCCGCGTCGGCGACGATTATCACAAGCGCGACCGGCTTCACCGGCTTCTTCCAGAACAGCACCGCGGCGAACGCAACGATCGACAACAGCGGCAACACCTATTTCGGCACGTCGGGCTTCAGCACGACCGAGGCACCGACCGCAGGCAACGCGACGATCACCAACCGTTCCGGCGGCTTCCTGATGTTCGGTGCATATGCCACCGCCGGAAACGCCACCATCACCACCGAGAGCGGTGCGAACGTCAAGTTCTTCGACAACGCGACCGGCGGCACGGCGCAATTCATCACCAACGGCACCGGCTTTGTGGATTTCGGCGGCAGCCTTGGGCCGGGCGGCGACGGCCGCATCACGGCAGGCTCGATCGCGGGCTCAGGTATCTACTATATCGGTGCCGGCAACACGCTCACGGTCGGCGGCAACAACCTCTCGACTAATGTCAGCGGCGTGATCGCCGATTTCGATCCCTGCGGTTGCGGCCCCACCGGGCCCGGCAATCTGGAAAAGACCGGTAGCGGCACGCTGACTCTCTCGGGCGTCAACACCTATACCGGCACCACTGTTGTCAATGGCGGCATCTTGCAGGTCGACGGCTCGATCGTATCGTCGAGCTCGGTGACGGTGAATTCGGGCGGCGCGCTTTCCGGTATCGGCACCGTCGGCAACACGACGATCGCAAGCGGCGGTATCCTGCTGCCCGGCAACGCGACGCCCGGCAGCTTCCTGAACGTCGCAGGCAATCTCGCATTCCAGTCCGGTGCGCTCTATCTCGTCGGGCTCAATGCGAGCGCCTCGACATCAGCCAAGGTGACCGGTGCGGCGACGCTTGCCGGGTCGGTCGGTGTCAGCGTCGCTGCCGGCAGCACGGTGATGAAGCAATACACCATTCTGTCGGCGGACGGCGGCCGCAACGGCGCGTTCGCCGGCGTCGATTCAACCGGGTTGCCGTCGGGGCTGATCGCGACGCTCGGCTACGACGCCAGGAATACCTACCTCAACTTCGCGCTCGACTATGCCGCGAAGTCGAAGCTCAATATCAACCAGGGCAATGTCGCCACCACGCTGCAGAACTTCTTCAATGCCAATGGCGGCATCAGCGCGGCGTTCGCGGGATTGTCGCCGAACGGCCTGACGCAGGCCTCCGGCGAGGGCGCGACCGGATCGCAGCAGGCGACGTTCAACGCGATGAACCAGTTCCTCGGTCTACTGACTGATCCCTTTGTCGCCGGACGCGATGGCGGCTTTGGTGGTGGCGCGGGCGCCATACCATTTGCCGAGGAGAGCGCGTCGCTGGCCTATGCGGCGCGCAAGACCGAGCCGCGCGATGCGCTGGCCGCGATCTACACCAAGGCGCCGGCGCCGCCGCCCGATTTCGCGCAGCGCTGGAGCATCTGGGCGGCAGGTTACGGCGGCTCGCAGACCACCAGCGGCAACGCGGTGCTGGGCGCGAACAACACGAGCAGCAGCCTCTATGGCACCGCGGTCGGCGCCGATTACCGCTTCTCGCCGAACACCATTGCGGGCTTTGCGCTCGCCGGCGGCGCCACCAGTTTCAGCGTCAACGGTCTCGGCTGGGGCCGCTCGGACCTGTTCCAGGCCGGCGCGTTCGTCCGTCACACCGTCGGTGCGGCGTACCTGAGCGCAGCGCTCGCCTATGGCTGGCAGGATATCACCACCGACCGCATCGTCACCGCCGCAGGCGTCGATCATCTGCGTGCAAACTTCAATGCCAATGCGTGGTCGGGCCGGCTCGAGGGCGGCTATCGCACTGCCACGCCGTGGATCGGGCTGACGCCTTATGCGGCGGCCCAGTTCACCAGCTTCGAGTTGCCGAACTATGCGGAGAGCGTGGTTTCCGGCGGCGGCGCCCTCGCGCTCAATTATGCGGCAAAGAGCGTCACCGACGTCAGGAGCGAGCTAGGCCTGCGTTCCGACAAGTCGTTCGCGGTCGATGGCGGCATCGTGACGCTGCGCGGCCGCGTCGCCTGGGCGCATGACTTCAATCCGAACCGCAGCGCGGCGGCCGTGTTCCAGACGCTGCCGGGTGCGGCCTTCGTGGTCAACGGTGCAGCGCAAGCCAGCGAGTCCGCGCTGACGACGGCCTCGGCGGAGATCAAGTGGCGCAACGGCTGGTCGGCGGCTGCGACCTTCGAGGGTGAATTCTCCAACGTCAGCCAGTCCTACGCCGGCAAGGGCGTTATGCGCTATACGTGGTGACCCTCCGTGCTATAGCCTCCCGCAGCGAAAGCCTGTCCCGGACTTGATCCGCGACAGTGTATTTCGCGGGACGAAATACGCATCAAAATGAGTGGGACGAAACCCACGCGGGAGGAAACATGCGCGCAGCGATCTTCAGAAACGGCGAGATTGTCGTCGACCAGATGCCGGAACCGAAACCGGGCGCCGGCCAGGTGCTGGTCAAATCGCTCGCCTGCGGCATCTGCGGTTCCGATCTGCACGCACGCAAGCATGCTCACCGGATGGTGGAGCTGAGCAAGTTCCTGCCTGGCCGCACGCCGATGGATCTGTCGCGCGACGTCGTGTTCGGCCACGAGTTCTGCTGCGAGATCCTCGATTACGGCCGGGGCACCACGCGCAAGCTGAAGCCCGGCACGCGCGTCTGCTCGCTGCCGGCGCTGCTGACGCCGGAGGGCCCGAAGGGCATCGGCTATTCCAACGACTATCTCGGCGCCTATGCCGAGCAGATGCTGCTCAGCGAGCCGCTGCTGCTCGAGGTGCCGAACGGGCTCGCGGCCGAGCACGCCGCGCTCACCGAGCCGCTTGCGGTCGGCGTCCATGCGGTGGCGATGGCCAACATCAAAGGCGGCGAGGTGCCGCTGGTGATCGGTTGCGGGCCGGTCGGCCTTGCCGTGATCGCGGCGCTGAAGATCAAGGGGCTCGGCCCGATCGTTGCCGCCGACTACTCGCCGGCGCGACGGCTGCTCGCCGAGACGATGGGCGCCGATGTCGTGGTCGATCCCGCCAAGACGCAACCTTATGCGAGCTGGGCCGAGCACGCCCAGATGACCGAAGCGGAGAAAGCGGCTCGGCCGCCGCTGCAGGCGCTGCTGCCGGCACTGAAGCCGGCGCTGATCTTCGAATGCGTCGGTGTGCCCGGCGTGCTGCAGCAGGTGTTCGAAGGCGCCCCGCGCAGCGCCCGCGTCGTCGTGGTCGGCGTCTGCATGGAGACCGACAAGTCCGAGCCGATGCTCGGCATTATCAAGGAGCTCAACGTCCAGTACGTGCTCGGCTACACGCCGGAGGAATTTGCCTATTCGCTGCGTCTGATCGCGGAAGGCCAGGTCGATGCCGCCTCGCTGGTCACTGGTCGCGTCGGCATCGACGGCGTTGCGCAGGCGTTTGCCGATCTCGCCAATCCTGAGGCGCACACCAAGATCCTGGTCGAGCCGTGGCGTTGAGCTGACGGCGGCGGTTTGCATTTCGTGACGCCGAACCTATAGTTCGCCGTCTCTTATCGCACTGACAGCACGCACCTCATGCGCGTATCAATCATCACGGGAGGCGGCTCCGGCATCGGGGCTGCGGTTGCACGCCGGCTCGCCGGCCCCGATCAGGGGCTGATGCTGCATGGCCAGGGCGCCGAGGCCAGCGGGCTCGCGCGGCTGAATTCGGTGGCGGAGGAATGCCGCAGCAAGGGGACGAAGGTCGCGGTCTCTACCGGCGATCTCGCTATGGCCGGCGCGGGCGCGTCGCTGGTCGAGGCCGCGCGCGCCGCATTCGGGCCGATCGACAGCATCGTTCATGCCGCGGGCTTTGCCGACCGCCGCGAGTTCGCCAGCCTACCGCGCGCAGCGCTGGAGCGCGCCTTCGCCGTGATGGCAGCGGCATTTCATGAAATCGCGGCGGCCGCGCTGCCCGACCTCGCGCGCAGCGCACGGAGTCGCGTCGTCGCAGTCTCCAGTTTCGGGCCGCATCGTTTCGTGCCCGGCGCGACCTATCCGGGATCGGCGGCCGCCAAGGCTGCGCTCGAGGTGTTGGTGAAGTCGCTCGCAATCGAGCTCGCCGCATCAGGCGCCACCTCCAACGCCGTGATGCCCGGCTACACGCGCAAGGATCCCGGCCTGTTCGGCGCGCTGGATTCCTCGACCTGGGAGCGGGTGGCGAAGGCCAATCCGATGCAGCGGCTGGCCGAGCCCGACGAGGTCGCCGCGGTCGTCGCCTTCCTGCTATCGCCGGAAGCGGGCCACATCACCGGCGCCACGCTGCCGGTCGATGGCGGCCTGACCTTGATGTGACGGCATGAGCGAGGGTGCGACAGCGCAGCAGGCTGACGTCGTCGTGCTCGGCGCCGGCATGGTCGGGGTCTCGGCCGGCCTCGCCGCACGGCAGCGCGGGCTCTCCGTCGTCATCGTCGACCGCCGCGAGCCGGGCAGCGAGACCTCCTACGGCAATGCCGGCATCATCTCGTCGGGCTCGATCCTGCCGCTCAACACGCCACAGCTTTTGAAGAACCTGCCGAAATATCTGACCAACACGCATCCGGCGCTGCGCTGGAATCTTCCGTGGGTGCTCGCCAACGCCGGCTGGGTGATCCGCTTCCTCGCCGCCGCGACACCGTCGCAGACCAGGCCGCGCGCCGCGGCGCTGCACGGCCTGATCGGGACGTCGTTGACACTGCATCGCGACTGGATCGTGCAGGCGGGCGCCGGCCATCGCATCCGTGAAACCGGCTGGCTCAAGGCCTGGCGCGGCGACGGGCTCGCGACCGCCAAGGCCGAGCAGGCGGCGCTCGCCGAATTCGGCATCAGAAGCGAGGTGCTCGATCGCCAGGCGATCTCCGCACTCGAGCCCAACATCATCCCTGCCTACAGCGTTGGCCTGCTGCACAGCCAGACGGCATCGGTCGATTCACCCGGCGCGGTGGTGAAGGCCTATGCACAGATGCTCGCTGCCAGCGGCGGCACGGTGCGGCGATCCGAGATCCGGCGGATCGCGCAACAAGACGACGGCTGGCGCGTGCAGCTGGCCGACGGCGAGATCGCCGCGCGCCATGTCGTGGTCGCGCTCGGCCCATGGTCGGCCGAGCTGTTGCGGCCGCTCGGCTATCGCGTGCCGCTCGCGTTCGAGCGCGGCTATCACCAGCATTTCGTGCCGAACCCGGCACGCAAATTACTGCGGCCGATCCATGATGCGGAGGGTGCATTTCTGATGACGCCGATGGAGCAGGGCGTTCGCGTCACCAGCGGCGTCGAGCTCACCGCGCGCGACGCGCCGTCGAACTATGCGCAGCTCGAGGCGGTGGTGCCGATGGCGCGCAGCGTGGTCGAATTCGGCGATGCAGTCGGCGAGCGCTGGCGCGGCGCGCGGCCGACGCTGCCCGACAGCCTGCCGATGATCGGCGAAGCGCCGAGGCATCGCGGCCTCTGGCTCGCCTTCGGCAACCAGCATATCGGCTTCACCACCGGTCCCGGAACGGGCGCCGCGGTCGCGGCGATGATCGCAGGCTCTGCGCCGCCGTTCGACGTGAAGGCCTTCTCGCCGGGCCGGTATATCGCGTGACTCGCGCGAGGCCGCCTGCGATGCTGGGAACGCAAGGCGGCACGCAAAGCGTTTTTGAGCGAAGTGGGCACCGGTTCGCGTGAAGAAAACGCGTCAAAACTAGAGGCAACCGAGGGGCAGGATGAACTACGTCTGGGATTTCGGGATCCTCGCCAAGTACAGCCATCTGTTCTGGCTCGGGCTCGGCTGGACCATGGCCTACACGATCGGCACCATCATCCTCGGCACCTTGATCGGCCTGATCGTCGGCATGCTGCGGCTGCGGCGGATTCCCGTGATCGACTGGCTGCTGATCGCCTATATCGAGCTGTTCCGCTGCACGCCGCTGCTGGTGCAGATCATCTGGTTCTACTACGCGTTTCCGGTCGTGATCGGCGTCAACATCCCGGCGCATGTCGCAGCCGTCAGCGTGCTGTCGCTCTATGGCGGCGCGTTCTACGCCGAGATCGTGCGCGGCTCGATCGAGAGCGTGCCGGTCGGGCAGTGGGACGCCGCGAAGGCGCTCGGCTTCCGCGGCTGGCGCCTGATGCGGCTCGTGATCCTGCCGCAGGCGCTGAAGCCGATGATGGCGCCCTATGTCAACCAGTCGGTGACGCAGCTGAAGAACACCTCGCTGGTCTCGATCATCGCGGTGCCCGATCTCGTCTACAACGCCACCCTGATCAACGCCGACACCTATCGGCCGCTCGAGGTCTACACCATCGTCGCGCTGATCTATTTTGCGATCCTGTTTCCCTCGACGCTGGTGGCGCGCCGGCTGGAGCGCGGGCTGACCTACGACAAGGTGTGAGGTCTTGCACAGTCGTCATGGCCGGGCTTGACCCGGCCATCCACGTCTTTCTTGTTTGTGGAAACGAAGACGTGGATGCCCGGGTCAAGCCCGGGCATGACGAGTTGATGGAGGCGGAGCTTCGCCCCTCAGATATTCAGCTCCACCGGCACGTCCTCGGCCTTCACGCCGGCGAGGCTGAGGCCCTTGACGAACCATTCGCGCATCTGGCCGATGCCGCGGTTGTAGTCGACCCACACCGATAGGAAATCGCGCCAGCGCTTGTCCTGCTCGCGCCGCACCGCCATGCCGCTCGCGATCGTCACCGAGGGCGAGGTCAGGATCTTGTAGGTGCCGAGGTTCGGGTTTTTGGCGATCGCGGTCAGCCCGAGCACCAACGCGTTGACCACGCAATCGACGCGGCCCGACGACATTTCCAGCATCACCTCGTCGCGCGACTTCAGCGACTTGATGGTGGCGTTCGGCGCAAAGCGCCGGGCCACCGCCTCGTTGGCCGAGCCGACGTCGACCGCGATCTTGACCTCGGGCTTGTTGATGTCGGCCCAGGTCTTGGCCTCCAGCCCCTTCTTCAGCATCGCGCCGAACGGATGCGGGAAGACCAGGTTGGTGAAATCCACCACCAGCGCCCGCTGCGGCGTCGGGTTGAGCGCAAAGCCGAGGTCGATCTTGTTGGCCTGCAGATCGAGGATTGAATTGCCATAGGTCGACTCGACATATTCGAGCTTGACGTCGAGCAGCTTGGCAAGGTCGTTCGCCATCTCGATCGAGAAGCCGGACCAGGTGCCGGTGGCGAGATCCTTGTTGAAATAGGGCAGCTCGCCCGGCAGCACCGCGATCCGCAGCACCTTGTTGGCCCTGATCCGGTCGAGCGTGTTGTCGGCCTGGGTCTGCGCCGCGGCCGGGGTTGCCATGGCGGCCGCGAGCGCCGCGCCGCCGCCGATCCCGAGCGCATAGCGCAGCGCGTCGCGGCGATCTTCGGAAATTGCGATGTCGTCGGATTGAGTCAAGCGGGCCTCCCTGCACCAGATCGGGGAAGCCTAGCGTCGGTATCCGGTGCCAGCAAGTGCGCGCGCCTGCACCATTGGTAGGCGAGGGGTGGGGGAGATGCCTAGCTTTTCACCTCGCCCCGCTCTTTGCGGGGAGAGGTCGGATCGCATCGCAAGATGCGATCCGGGTGAGGGGCAGGGCACGCTGCTCAACAAGCTGCGAAGTGCTCGCCGGATGGCAGCCCCTCACCCTAACCCTCTCCCCGTAAGAACGGGGAGAGGGGAAACGACGAGCATCAATACGTTCCCGGCACGTACATCTCCGGCGGGATCGGGCCGCGGTGATAGTCGGGGTTGCGCACCCGCGGCGGCAGCACCACCGGTTGGTGCGTGACCTGCTGATAGGGGATCTGGGTCAACAGGTGCGAGATGCAGTTGAGCCGGGCGCGCTTCTTGTCGACGGCATCGACGATCCACCACGGCGAGTCCTGCAGGTGCGTGCGCTCCAGCATCGTTTCCTTGGCCTTGGTGTAGAGCTCCCAGCGGGTCCGCGCCTCGACATCCATCGGGCTCAGCTTCCACTGCTTCAACGGATCGTGGATCCGCATCGAGAAGCGGAACGCCTGTTCCTCGTCGGTGATCGAGAACCAGTATTTCAGCAGGATGATGCCGGAGCGGATCAGCATGCGCTCGAATTCCGGCACCGATCTGAAGAACTCCTCATACTGCTCGTCGTTGCAGAATCCCATCACCTTCTCGACGCCGGCGCGGTTGTACCAGCTGCGGTCGAACAGCACGATCTCGCCGCCGGCCGGCAAATGCGAGACGTAGCGCTGGAAATACCATTGCGTGCGTTCGCGCTCGTTCGGCGCCGGCAGCGCCGCGACACGGCAGATGCGCGGGTTGAGCCGCTGGGTGATGCGCTTGATGACGCCGCCCTTGCCGGCGGAATCGCGGCCCTCGAACAGCACCACGACCTTCTTCTTCTCGTGCTGCACCCAGTCCTGCAGCTTGACCAGCTCGCCCTGCAACCGCAGCAATTCGCGGAAGTAGACCTTGCGATCGATCGACGGGCTTCCGGCGGCCCCGTCGTGCTCGAACTCGTCGAGCCTCACGTCGTCGAGCTCGAGCTCGAGTTCCTCGTCGAGGCTGTCGGCCATCTCCTGGTGGATGCGGGCGCGCAAGGCTTCGTCGCGCAAGGCTTCATCACGGGCGGCTTCGTCGGTGAGGTCGGAGGCGGTCATGAAGGTCCGTCTTTCGGTGTGCTAGATCGATCGGCGGGAGCATTGACGGGCGATGTTACCCCTCTATGACATTGGCATGACCGCTGTTTCACGCTAGCGCGCGGACTGTGCTAACAAGCGATGACAAGATCAAAAAAGGAGACGCCGATGATTTCGCTCACGCCACAAGACGTCCTGCCCGAGGACGGCACCGCCGGCACGCTGGTCGGACGGGTCTGGCTGCCGCAGGCGGGCGGACCCGCCGTGGTCGCGGTGCGAGGCGACGGCGTGTTCGACGTCACCGCGCGCTTCCCCACCGTGAGCGCGCTGTGCGACGAAGCCGATCCTGCGGCCGCGTTGCGTGCCACGCACGGCGAGCGGATCGGCGATTTCGAGGCGATCCTCGCCAACACGCCGCCCGATGGCCGCGACGCGACAAGACCGCATCTGCTCGCGCCGATCGACCTGCAAGTGCTGAAAGCCGCCGGCGTCACTTTTGCGATCTCGATGCTGGAGCGCGTCATCGAGGAGCGGGCGCGCGGCAATCCGTCGTCGGCGGAGGCGATCCGCAAGGAGGTGGTACGCCTGGTCGGTGATGATCTTTCCAAGCTGAAGCCGGGCTCCGAGCAGGCGATGCGGTTGAAGCAGGTGCTGATCGACCAGAACGCCTGGAGCCAGTATCTGGAGGTCGGCATCGGCCCTGATGCCGAAGTGTTCACCAAGGCGCCGACGCTGTCGTCGGTCGGCACCGGGATGGATGCCGGGCTGCATCCGAAATCCACCTGGAATAATCCGGAGCCGGAGGTCGTGCTTGTCGTCTCCGGCGCCGGCAAGATCGTCGGCGCCGCGCTCGGCAACGACGTCAACCTGCGCGATTTCGAGGGCCGCTCGGCGCTCTTGCTGTCGAAGGCCAAGGATAACAACGCCTCCTGCGCGATCGGCCCGCTGCTCCGGCTGTTCGACGGGACCTTCTCGCTCGACGACGTCAGGAAGATGGATGTCGGCCTCACCGTGAAGGGCGCCGACGGCTTCGTGCTCGAGGGCCATTCCTCGATCTCCAAGATCAGCCGCGACCCGACTGATCTGGTCGCCCAGACCATCGGGCCCGTGCATCAATATCCCGACGGCTTTGCGCTGTTCCTCGGCACGATGTTCGCGCCGGTCAAGGACCGCGACGCCAAGGGCGAAGGTTTTACTCACAAGCGCGACGACATCGTCACCATCGACGCACCCCAGCTCGGCAAGCTCGTCAACCGCATGCGGGGCAGCGACGAATGCGAGCCCTGGACCTTCGGCGTTGGCGCGCTGATGAAGAACCTCGCGCAGCGCAAGGTGCTGTGAGGGATCTGCATCCATCGTGAGGTGAGCACGCTGGTCAGGCTCCCTCCCCCCTTGCGGGGGAGGGTGGGGAGAGGGGTAAGCCCCGGGCGAGATGATGAGTGTGTCGTTTCGTAATGTCGACCGCGTGT
Source organism: Bradyrhizobium sp. B120 (assembly GCF_049075665.1). Lineage (NCBI taxonomy): Bacteria > Pseudomonadati > Pseudomonadota > Alphaproteobacteria > Hyphomicrobiales > Nitrobacteraceae > Bradyrhizobium > Bradyrhizobium sp. B120. The sequence continues at coordinate 2,723,034 of NZ_CP185242.1, forward strand.
CGTTGCCAAACGCATTTTGAAAGAGCACGTCGTGTGGCACCCCTCTCCCAGCCCTCCCCCGCAAGGGGGGAGGGAACCCTTCCGCCGGTGCTCGCCTCACATCATCGCTGCAGCGCTCACAGATGACTCGCGGTCACGCTGCCGAGCGGACCGAAATCGGCAACGTACGTATCTGCAACAAGATGGCGCGGACCGAGCCGCCACTGATTGCTGCGCATTGTGTGACGACGTGCTATCGTCTGCTTCAGCTGCCCTGTGTTGTCGAACATGTTCAGAAACCTGCGCGGCAGATCAATCGCGGGCTGCAACTTGAGGGCGCGCGGATGCATGAAATTCGGAGCGACCGCTTGTCGCGCCCTTGTGTGATCCAGTTCATCTTCGTTCGCGCTGTTCCGCTTCAGCATACTGGCTCGACGCGAACAGAAGGAGTCGCGGACATGAGCGAGCAGCCATCGAATGGAATGCCCGATTGGCTCACGACCGACATGCTGGTGATCGCCGTTGCGCTGGCCATCATCGTGGTTGGCGTGTGGATCGCGCCGTAGCCTCCGGCCGGTTGCCCCGCCGAGGTACCGCGGGATGCGTCACCGCCATATGCGCGAGGCGATGGCGAGCCTTAAAAGCCGATCATCCGGAAGATCATGCCGCCGACATTCGGACCATGATGGTGATGGCGGCGATGACGGCTTCGCGGCGGTTCGTCACCGCCTGCGGCGGCCATCGCGCTCCTGCCGCCGTCCCGCTCGGGGCCAACAGCGTCGAACGCGGCCTTCTGCTCGTCGCTGAGCGCGCTGTAGAAGCTGTCCAGCGCCGGACGCACGGTGCCGATCGCCTGCAGCATGGAATCCAGTCTGGCTTGGACCGCAGCAAGGCGTGCCGGCGGCGTGCGCGCATCGGTGGGCGGACAGGACGATTTCAATGTGTCCTCGGCCTTTGTTGCGGCGTCCCGCAAGGCGTCGAGGCTCGCCCGCTGTGCATCGGTTGGCTTGACGCTGCGTTCGATGATGTCGCCAGGCCATGCGATGGCGGCGGGCTGCGCCGCATTGCAGTTGCCGTTGTCCGCCGTCGCCTCATGCTGGCCGCGGTGCTGATCTGCCACCAGCGCGGTCACCTTCGCTTTCTGATCGTCGCTGAGCAGCCCATAGAACTTCTCCAGCGCCGGCTGAAGAATCCCGACTGCGTCGCGCATGGCCTGAAGGCGCTGCTGCATCGCGGCGAGGCGGCTCGGCGCCGTCAGCGGCACGTCCTTGGGGCATGAATTGAGAATGGTCGCGGACGCCTTTTGCGATGCGCTGGCGAGGTCGTCGAGCGCGGTGCTCTGCTCCGCATTGGGCTGGATGGCGCTGCGGAATTGCTCGATCGGGAAGCCCGCGATATCGCTTCTGTCGCTGCCGCACATGTCGGCAAGGGTTGTGGTCTGACCGGTGGCGCGTGATCGACCCGTGGCCGGCGGCCGGGGACCGGCGTAGCCGGGCAGGTAATAGGCATAGCCGCTCAAGGCATCGTAGTCATAGGGAGCGAACAGGCCGGCATACAGATCGCCATAGCCGTAATCCCAGAAGTACGGGTCGTAGCCCCCGCCCCACCAGGCGTAGTCATAAAGATCGTAATAGGCATAGGGCCAGAAGATCGGGCCGACCCAGCCATAGCCGCCATTCGGATGGCGCCACCACCCAGCGCCACCCATGGCGGCTCCGGCGGCCGCCGTCGTGATCGCGGCGCGCGTCATCGGATTGCGCAAGCCGCCAGGCTGGCGCAGGGCGGTGCTGATCTGGCGTGAGGCCAACGCGTGCCCCACGGCGCTCGCATTGTGCCGCATCGCAGCGGGTGAGGCGGCACGTTGGCCGGCAGCTACGTTCGGCGCGGTGCGCGCAGCGTGAGCGGCTGGACGGAATTGGGAATGACGCGCAGCGGAGCCGCCGCTGAGCCTCGTGCCTCCTCTTGCAGCGGGATGAATGGTGTGAAAGCCGCCGCCACGAGCGCCGCTGGCGTGAAATCCGCCGCCGTGGAAACCACCACCGTGGAAGCCGCCACCGTGGAAGCCGCCTCCGCCACCCCCATGAAACCCACCCCCGCCACCATGAAAGCCGCCACCGCCGTGACCTCCACCGCCATGTCCGCCGCCGCCATGACCTCCGCCGCCGCGAGCATCGGCGCTGCCTGCGAACAGCGCGGTCGATGCCGCGACTGCGAGGATCGCGGCGAACGTCAACACGGTGCATCTGTTGCGGGCAGCCCTCAGCATCTGTTCTCACCCCTTCGGATACTCAGTGATACCTGACATCAACATCGAAGGCCGCCGCCGGGTTCCCGCGACGATCCGGTCGCGGCGATCTAATTTGCCGGATGGAACCTGGGGCGAGGGCAACATCCGGCTTGGTTCACCGCGGCCGAGGTGCCAATCACTGAGTTGCCCGGCGTGCGGGTGCGCAACTGCGTCCCCATCCACATCTGTCATCGCCCGGCTTGAACACTTGACCGGGCGATCCAGTACGCCGCGGCCTCTCGGCTCATGCACCGCTGTCTCTGGAATACTGGATCACCCGCATGCGCGGGTGATGACACCGAACGAGCTGTTTGACAGGTTGGATCGAGAACCATCCTCATCGTCGTCCTGGCGAAAGCCAGGACCCATTACCCCAAATGAGAATTGTTGCACGATGCTGGTGCCGCGATCCCATCCATCACCAAATGCGGTGGTTATCGGTCCTGACTTTCGCCAGGACGACATCGTGGTGTTGGCACAGGTGGAGTTATCAACCAGCGCCCTCACACCGGCAGCGCGGTCGAATACTTCACCTGGCTCAGCGCAAAGCTCGACTCGATCGAGGCGATGCCGTCGAGCCGGGTCAACTTGTTCTTCAGGAACGCTTCATAGGAGGAGAGGTCGGCGGCGACGACGCGCAAGAGATAGTCGCGGTTGCCGGTCATCAAATAGCACTCGAGCACCTCGTCCCATTTCGAGATCGCGCGCGCGAAGCGGTTGAGGTCTTCCTCCTTCTGGCGCGCCAGCTTGATCGAGATGAAGACAGAGACATGCAGCCCGAGCGATTTCTGGTCGACGGTTGCGATGTAGCGAGAGATCACGCCGCGCTCCTCGAGCAGCTTGACCCGGCGGTGGCAGGGCGACACCGACAGCCCGACCTTGTCGGCGAGCTCCTGCATGGTCATGCGGCTGTCGGTCTGGAGCAGACTCAGGATCTTGCGGTCGATGGCGTCGAGGGCAGGCATTGGGATGAACTCGCAGATGAGGGCCGGATCGTGGGAATTTATCCCAATTTTTCCTGTGCTGTCGCGTGGAATTGAGATTTTCGGCGGCCCCCGCAGCAGTAACATCCGGCATATTCGCCCGGAGCATTGCCAGGAACATTGACATGGGAATCGCGCCTGAACGCCTCGACATGCTCGCAGCCCTCGCCCGCAAGGTGCTGTGGCTGTCGTCGTGGACCATCCATCACGCCAACCATGTGCGGCCCTCCACTGACGGGCTGAAAGTCGGCGGCCATCAGGCCTCGTCGGCCTCGCTCGCCAACATCATGTCAGCGCTGTATTTCTCGGTGCTGCGGCCGCAGGACCGCGTCGCGGTGAAGCCGCATGCGAGCCCGGTGTTCCACGCGATCCAGTATCTGTTCGGCCACCAGACCCGCGACAAGCTGGAGAATTTCCGCGGCTACAAGGGCGCGCAGTCCTATCCGTCGCGCACCAAGGACGTCGACGACGTCGACTTCTCCACCGGCTCGGTCGGTCTCGGCGTGGCGCAGACGCTGTTCGCCTCGCTGGTGCAGGACTACGTCAAGGCGCACGGCTGGCTGAAGGACCGGCCCGAAGGGCGCATGATCGCGCTGGTCGGCGACGCCGAGATGGACGAAGGCAACATCTTCGAGGCGCTGCTGGAGGGCTGGAAGCACGGCCTGCGCAACACCTGGTGGGTGGTCGACTACAACAGGCAGTCGCTCGACGCCGTGGTGCGCGAGGGGCTGTGGGCCAAGTTCGAGACCATGTTCCGCAATTTTGGCTGGGACGTGGTGATCGTGAAGTACGGCAAGCTGATGCTGGAGGCGTTTGCCGAGCCCGGCGGCGAGGCGCTGCGGCGCTGGATCGACAATTGCCCGAACCAGATGTACGCGGCGCTCTGCTTCCAGGGCGGCGCGGCGTTCCGCAAGCATCTGCGCGACGATATCGGCGACCAGGGCGACGTGTCGGCGCTGATTGATCGCCGCAGCGACGACGAACTGCTGGCACTGATGTCGAACCTCGGCGGCCACGACATGGCGAGCATGATCGAGGCCTTCGAGGCGATCGACCATGATCGTCCGGTCTGCTTCATCGCCTACACCATCAAGGGCGTCGGCCTGCCGATGCAGGGCCACAAGGACAACCACGCCGGTCTGATGACGGTGGCGCAGATGGAGAAGTGGCGCGCCGCGCAGAACATCCGCATCGGCCACGAGTGGGACAAGTTCGAGGGCCTGTCGCAAGAGCCCGCCAAGCTCGAGGCATTCCTGGCCGAAGCGCCGTTCAACCGCGAAGGACGCCGCCGGCTCTCGGCGCCGGAAATCGACGTGCCGGAGCGGCTGGCCTTCAAGGCCTCGGCGCAGATGTCGACGCAGCAGGGTTTTGGCCTGGTGCTGCATGAGCTCGCGCGCGGCGACAGCGAGCTTGCGTCGCGCATCGTCACCGTTTCGCCCGACGTCACGGTGTCGACCAATCTCGGCGCCTGGGTCAACCGCCGCGGCCTGTTCGCAAAGGCGGAAAACCACGACCTGTTCCGGCAGGAGAAGATCCCGTCAGCCTACACCTGGGAATACTCGCCGAAGGGCCAGCACCTCGAGCTCGGCATTGCCGAGATGAACCTGTTCATCATGCTCTCGGCGCTCGGCCTGTCGCAGCAGATCAACGGCGCGCGGCTGCTGCCGGTCGGCACGCTGTACGATCCGTTCATCGAGCGCGGCCTCGATGCTTTGAACTACGCCTGCTACCAGGACGCCCGCTTCATGGTGGCGGCGACGCCGTCCGGCATCTCGCTGGCGCCGGAAGGCGGCGCGCATCAATCGATCAAGACGCCGCTGATCGGGATCGGGCAGGACGGGCTTGCCTCGTTCGATCCGGCCTTCGTCGATGAACTTGCCGTGATCATGGGTTGGGGCTTCGGCCATATGCAGCGCGAGGGCGCCGAGGGTGGTTCGGTTTACTTGCGACTCTCGACCCGGACGCTGGAGCAACCGCAGCGGATCATGACACCGGACCTGCAGCGCGACATCACCGATGGCGCCTACTGGATGCGCAAGCCGGGCCCGAACTGCGACATCGTTGTTGCGTATACCGGCACCGTCGCGCCGGAGGCGATCGAGGCGGTCGGCCTGATCGGCGAGAGCCACCGCGATGTTGGTCTCCTGGCGGTAACCTCGGCCGACCGGCTCTATGCGGGTTGGTCCGCCGCGCGGAATTTGCGTCGCGACCGCCGTGGCATGCAGCATTTGAGCCATATCGAGCGCATGCTGGCGCCGCTCGGCCGCGACTGCGGTATCGTGACCGTGATCGACGGCCATCCGGCCTCGCTCGGCTGGCTCGGCAGCGTGCGCGGCCACCGCCTCGAGGCGCTCGGTGTCGAGCATTTCGGCCAGACCGGGACGATCGGAGACCTTTACCGGCACTATGGCATCGACGCCAATGCCATCATCGACGCGGCGGAAAGCGTGTCGGTCGGCGCCCCGGTGCGGCATCGCAAGATGGCGGTGTGACAATTGCTTTCACCCTCCCCTGGAGGGGGAGGGTCGTTGCGCATGAAGCGCAGCGCAATGCGCAACGGGGTGGGGTGATCTCTCCACGCGGGGAATGCTGGATGAGGAGAGACCGTCACCCCACCCCGCTTCGCCTCTCGCTTCGCGCGATGCGAAGCGACCCTCCCCCTCCAGGGGAGGGTGACGCATGCCTTGCCACCGGTGCGGCAGCAACATTATATGCCGTGGGCGTGCACGAGCCGCGCCCCGCATATGGCGGGTTCAATTCGCCCTGCTTTCGTGCAAGGATGCCTGCCGAACGCTTTCCGTTCCCCTTATCCATACGCCCCCTACAAGAGGTTTCCGATGGTCAATCGCATGCAATTCTACATCGATGGCGCCTGGGTCGATCCGGTCGTCAAAGGCAAGTCCACCCCCGTCGTCAATCCGGCGACCGAAGAAGCGATGTATGAGATTGCGCTCGGCTCCAAGGCCGATGTCGACAAGGCAGTCGCCGCAGCCAAGCGCGCGTTCGAGACCTATTCCCGGACCAGCCGCGAGGAGCGCATCGCGCTGCTCACCAAGGTCGTCGAGGTCTACAAGGGCCGCATGAAGGAGATCGGCGCGGCCGTCTCCGACGAGATGGGCGCCCCGCTGCCGATGGCCGAGAAGCTGCAAGCCGGCGCCGGCCTTGGCCATCTCATGAATACCCTCGAAGTGCTCAAGAAGTACGAGTTCGAGGAGACCATGGGCACTGCCGTCATCGTGCGCGAGCCGGTCGGCGTCGTCGGCATGATCACACCCTGGAACTGGCCGCTCAACCAGATCGCCTGCAAGGTCGCGCCCGCGCTCGCCGCCGGCTGCACCATGATCCTGAAGCCGTCGGAGTTCACCCCGACCTCGGCGCTGATCTTCGCGGAAATCCTCCATGAAGCCGGCGTGCCGAAGGGCGTGTTCAACCTCCTCAACGGCCTCGGCCCGGAGGTGGGTGCGGCGATGAGCGAGCATCCGGACATCGACATGATCTCGTTCACCGGCTCGACCCGCGCCGGCGTCGACGTCGCCAAGCGTGCCGCGCCGACCGTGAAGCGCGTCAGCCAGGAACTGGGCGGCAAGTCGCCGAACGTGATCCTCGAGGGTGCCGACCTCGCCAAGGCGGTGACCGGCGGCGTGATGCACATGTTCAACAACTCGGGTCAGTCCTGCAACGCACCGTCGCGCATGATCGTGCCGCTCTCCAAGATGAAGGAAGTGGCCGCGATCGCGAAGGGCGTCGCCGACAAGACCAAGGCCGGCGATCCGCGTGCCGATGGCACCACGATCGGCCCCGTGGTCAACCGCGGCCAGTGGGACAAGATCCAGGCACTGATCCAGAAGGGCATCGACGAGGGCGCAACACTCGTCGCCGGTGGCCCGGGCCTGCCCGAGGGCGTCAACAAGGGCTTCTATGTCCGTCCGACCATCTTCGCCGACGTCACCAACGATATGACGATCGCCCGCGAGGAAATCTTCGGGCCGGTGCTGACCATCCTCGGCGCCAAGGACGAAGCCGAGGCGGTGAAGATCGCCAACGACACGCCCTATGGTCTCGCCGGTTACGTCTCGGCCGACAGCGTGGAAACCGCGCGCCGCGTCGGCCGCCAGATCCGCGCCGGCAACGTCAACCTGCAGGGCGTGCCGAACGAGCGCTCCGCGCCGTTCGGTGGCTACAAGCAGTCCGGCAACGGCCGCGAGTGGGGCCGTTACGGTCTGGAAGAGTATCTCGAGGCCAAGGCAGTCGCCGGCTACAACGCCGCGTAAGCCGAGCCAAGAGAGACAACATTTTGGCGCCGGGGCGGATCACCGCTCCGGCGTCAGACGTTTTGGAGGTGTAACTTTTGATCGTCGTCCCGGCGAAGGCCGGGACCCATTACCACTGGACTTCGTTTTGCGAAGATTGCGGCCCGAGCTTGCTCAACCAAATGCATCGGTGGTTATGGGTCCCGGCTTTCGCCGGGACGACTAAAGAAAACTAACCCCCGAGCGCGCCCTGGGTGTTGACGTAGAGCGCATAGATCGACTGGCTCGCCGCCATGACCAGGCGGTTGCGCTTCACGCCGCCGAAGCAGAGATTGGCGCAGCGCTCCGGCAGCGCGATGCGGCCGATCATGACGCCGTCGGGCGCGAACACCACGACGCCGTCGAGCTCGGGATCGCCCATGCCCCAGCCGCACCACAGATTGCCGTCGATGTCGCAGCGCATGCCGTCGGGCGTGCCGGGACCGGCATCGATGAACACGCGCTTGTTCGAGATTGTCCTGCCGTCGGCGGAGACGTCATAGGCCAGGATCTTGCGGTTCGGCTCGCCGCGGGATTCCACGACGTAGAGGATCTTCTCGTCCGGCGAGAAGCACAGCCCGTTCGGGCCGAGCACGCCCTCGGCGACGATGCTGGCCTTGCCGGTCTCGGGATCGAGCCGGTAGACGTTGGGCTCGATCTCCGGATCGGCCTTGTAGCCCTCGTAATTGCCGAGCAGGCCGAAGATCGGATCGGTGAACCAGATCGCGCCGTCGGATTTCACCACGACGTCGTTCGGCGAGTTGAGCCGCTTGCCGCCGAAGGAATCGATCAGCACCGTGATCGATCCGTCATACTCGGTACGCACCACGCGGCGGCCGCCATGCTCGCAGGTGATCAGCCGGCCCTGGCGGTCGCGGGTGTTGCCGTTGGCGAAGTTCGACGGCTTGCGGAAGATGCTGACCGCGCCGGTCTCTTCCTCCCATTTGAGGATGCGCTGGTTCGGGATATCGCTGCACAACAGATAGCGGCCGTCGCCGAACCACACCGGGCCTTCGGCCCAGCGCAGGCCAGTGGCGATGCGCTCAACGGCGGAGAGTTTTAGCCAGTATTTCTCGAAGCGCGGGTCGAGCGCGTGGATCGCGGGATCGGGATAACAGGTCGCGGGACGCCAGCCGGCGGAATGAACATCGGACATTTGCTGTTCTCGTTGTTGTGTTTCGATGGTGTTTCCTTGAGCGCATGGTTTGCTATCATTGTCGGCCTGCGACCGCAATTCGGCTGCAGCAAACAGGAAAGACGAGGGACGGCATGCCACGCATATTGATGACCGGCGCATCGGGTGGAATCGGCACCAACCTGCGCAAGCTGCTGCCGCCGATCTATCCGGATCTCCTGCTGAGCGACATCAAGCCGCCCTCCGATCTCGGCAGCAACGAACAATTCAAGGCGGCCGATCTCGCCGACCTCGCAGAGGTCGAGGCGATCTGCGAGGGCGTCGACGGCATCCTGCATTTCGGCGGCTATTCGGTCGAGGGTTCCTGGGATGCGATCCTGCAGGCCAACATCATCGGCGGCTACAATCTGTTCGAGGCGGCGCGCAAGCAGGGCGTCAAGCGCGTGATCTTCGCCTCATCCAATCACGCAGTCGGCTTCTACCCGCGCCATCACCGCATCGGCACCGACGTCACCGCGCGGCCGGACAGTCGTTACGGGGTGAGCAAGGTGTTCGGCGAGGGCGTCGGCGCGCTCTATGCCGACAAGCACGGCATCAAGGTGACCTGCATCCGGATCGGCAATTTCGGCGAGGCGCCGCTCGATCACCGCAGGCTCTCGATCTGGCTCAAGCCCGAGGATCTGGTTCAGCTCTGCCGCATCGGGCTCGAACATCCCGATATCCATTTCGAGCTGCTGTACGGCGCGTCCTACAACGAGCGCTCGTGGTGGGACAATCACCGTGCCTACGATCTCGGCTATCGTCCGACGGGTCGCGGCGAAGACTTCCGAGAGCATGCGATGGCCGAGCAGGCCAAGCTGCCGCCGGATCCCGTTGGTGATTATTACCAGGGCGGCACGTTCTGCAGCATGGAGTTCGACGGCGACAAAACGAGGGTGATCGACTGGAAGAAGTGATCAGTCGTCGCACTGCGGCAGCTGCTTCACGGCCTCGGTGTGCTGGCGCTGCGGCTCATTCGAGCCTTGCCCGGATGCCTTGGGTGCGCTGCCGGGCCCGTCATAGGCCTGGGAGAAGTGGGCGAGCGGGAAGGTGAGGCTGAATTTCTGTCCGGTCAGGTTCTTCGCTTCCACCACGATCGCTTGCGCGTGCTTCAGCCGTTCGATCAGCTCGCCATTGGCCTCCAGCGTACCGCCGCAGCCGAGCGTGTAGCAGTGCGTCCTGGCGACCTGCACCGGCTCGTCCTGATCGATGCGCAGGCTGATCGTGCCTTCCAGCATGGTCCGTGTTCCGACATTGGCGGTGAGCAGCGCGTGCGTGCTGGTCTGTGGCGAGACGCTGATGGAGCCGCCCGACGGTGCGCACTGGCCGCGCGCGGCGGCGGCGACGAAGCAGCTCGCCTCGGTCATGCAGGTCTTGGTCCAGGGCTCATAGGTGAGTTCGGTTGCGCGCGGGTCGGCCGCGTCGGCAATTCCGCCCAGTGCGAGCTGCACGGCGATCGATCCCATCAACAAAGCCACATAGCGCATCGCCGTCTCCTGCACGAGGAGGCCGCGTATCGCGCTATTGCGGCTTTTTGTCGTTGGAGATGCGGACCAGATAATCCGCCTTGCTGTACTGCATGTGATCGACGCAGAGCTGCGCCAGCGCCCAGCTGTCGCGGCCTTTCAAGAGCTCGATCATCAATTCGTGCTGGCGGCGCGACAACGCGAGGCCCTCGCTGTCGGCAAGGTTCTTGGCGCGCATCGGCAGCGTCAGGTTCATGTAGTCCTGCAGCGAGCGGACGAGGTAGGGATTGCCGCAGGCGGAGAACAGCGCGAGGTGGAACGCATCGTTGGTTTCGTGGATGCCGCGCATGTCCTGCGCGTCGGCCTTGAGGCAGTAATGCCGTTGCAGCTCGCTCAATTGCTCGATCAGGCTGTCAGGCGCGGGCAGGGCGATCATCAGCGCGGCCTGGCGCGTCAGCATCTCGCGCACCTCGTAGATCTGCCGCACCTCTTCGGCGGAATAGAACCGCACCGTGGCGCCGACATTCTTCTCGCGCAGCACGATGCCCTGACGTTCGAGCTGGAACAGCGCCTGGCGGACGAAATGCCGGCTCGCGCCGTAGCGCTGCATCAGGGTATCCTCGACCAGCCGCAAGCCCGGCGCGAAGCGGCCGAAGATGATGTCCTCCTCCAGCCGGCGGATCACTTCCGCCTGCTCCTCCTCCCGCGAGGGGGCTTGGAGTTCGGGCAAGGTGGGCTCGGCTGTCATGCGCGCTCGGCTTCGGGGCGATGCCCAGAGGTCTGCATGACGCCATGGCTATTGTCAATAATGAGAGCGATTTTGCCGCAGACCAGCTACGCTTCGCCGCCAGATTATCTCGTATTGACAATAATTCCTGCCGCTCCTTAAGTGCGGCCGAACAACCACGGAAGAGAAGAAAATGGCCGACGGACTTCGCAAGGGACTGACCAGCTATGGCGACGCCGGCTTCTCGCTGTTCCTGCGCAAGGCTTTCATCAAGGCGATGGGCTATTCGGACGATGCGCTCAACCGCCCGATCGTCGGCATCACCAACACCTACAGCGACTACAATCCCTGCCACGGCAACGTCCCGCAGATCATCGAAGCGGTGAAGCGCGGCGTGATGCTGTCGGGCGCGATGCCGTTCGTGTTCCCGACCATCTCGATCGCCGAGAGTTTTGCGCATCCGACCTCGATGTATCTGCGCAATCTGATGGCGATGGATACCGAGGAGATGATCCGCGCCCAGCCGATGGACGCGGTGATCGTGATCGGCGGCTGCGACAAGACCCTGCCGGCGCAGCTCATGGCGGCCATCAGCGCCGATCTGCCCACGGTGGTGATCCCGGTCGGGCCGATGGTGGTCGGCCATCACAAGGGCGAGGTGCTCGGCGCCTGCACCGATTGCCGCCGGCTGTGGGGCAAGTATCGCGCCGGCGAGATCGACGATGTCGAGATCGAGGCCGTGAACGGCCGTCTTGCGCCGTCGGTCGGCACCTGCATGGTGATGGGCACGGCCTCCACCATGGCCTGCATCACCGAAGCGCTCGGCCTGTCGCTGCCGATGAGCGCGACGATCCCGGCGCCGCATGCCGAACGCTTCCGCTCCGCGGAGGCCAGCGGACGCGTCGCCGCCGAAATGGCGAAGACCAAGGGACCGAAGCCGAGCGAGATCCTGACGCCGTCGTCGTTCCGCAACGCCCAGGTCGTCCTGCAGGCGATCGGCGGCTCGACCAACGGGCTTATTCACCTCACGGCGATCGCCAACCGCTCGCCGCACAAGATCGACCTCGAGGCGTTCGACAAGCTCGGCCGCGAGGTGCCCGTGCTGGTCGACCTCAAGCCGTCGGGCGAACACTACATGGAGCATTTCCATCATGCCGGCGGCGTGCCGAAGCTGATGGCGCAGCTCGGCGATCTCATCGACCTCGATGCCAGGACCATCACCGGCCAGACCCTGCGTGAGGTCGTCGCCAATGCCGAGGACGTGCCGGGACAGGATGCGATCCGCCCCAAGACGAACCCCATCAAGTCCGAAGGCGCGATGGCGATCCTGCACGGCAATCTCGCGCCGCGCGGTGCCGTCATCAAGCAGTCGGCGGCGAGCCCAAAGCTCTTGCAGCACACCGGCCGCGCCGTGGTGTTCGAGTCGGTCGAGGACATGACGCTGCGGGTCGACGATCCCGCGCTCGATGTGACCGCCGACGACGTGCTGGTGCTGCGCAACGCCGGTCCGAAGGGCGCGCCGGGCATGCCGGAGGCGGGCTACCTGCCGATCCCGAAGAAGCTCGCGCGCACCGGCGTCAAGGACATGGTCCGCATCTCCGATGCGCGGATGAGCGGCACGGCGTTCGGCACCATCGTGCTGCACATCACGCCGGAGTCCGCCGTCGGCGGTCCGCTCGGCCTGGTGCGGAACGGCGATATGATCCGGCTCGATGTTGCCAAGCGCAGCATCGATCTGCTGGTCGATGAGGCCGAACTGCAGAAGCGTCGCGCCGCGCTCGCTCCCGCCGCCACGCCGGATTGGGCCAAGCGCGGTTACGCGCATCTCTTCAATGAGACGATCCTGCAGGCCGACGAGGGCTGCGATTTCGACTTCATGCGCGCCAAGGGGAAGTAGCGAGCCTCGTTCGGCGAGATTGCCGAATTGTCGATAATTTTGGCGATGCAGTGCGCGATGGCGCCTGCAGTCGTCTCATTCCTTCTGTTTTATTGACAATCCCGCGAGACTGGTGGGATGATCGCGTCAATCAAAAACAGGGGGAACGTCGCGATGGGCTATTCAGCTGGGATCGTCGGGATCGCCATGGCCGCGGCAGCGTTACTGCTGCCGGCGCGCGCCGGCGCGCAGGAGGTCAAGCACTTCCGCTTCGCTTACGACCAGCCGCGCAACACCGGCTATTCGGTCGCCGGCGATCTGTTCGCCGAGAAGCTCAAGGAATTGAGCAAGGGGACGATGATCGTCGACCAGTATCCCGGCGCGCAGCTCGGCCAGGAGCCGCAGCTGCTGCAGCTCGTGAAATCGGGCGATATCGAGTTCGCGATCGTCTCCTCCGCCAACACGGCGACGATCTCGCCGCAGGCCGGCGTGATGTCGCTGCACTTCCTGTTCCGCAACGACGCCCATGTGATCAAGGCGCTGGCGGACCCGCAGGTGTTCGACGCCATCAGGACGATGATCGACGAGACCGCGCAGGGCCTGCATGTGATCGGCACCGGTTCGCAGGGCGTCCGCCACATCTACAGCAAGAAGGAAATCCACAACGTCGGCGACCTCAAGGGCGTGAAGGTCCGGGTGCAGGCGACCGCGACCGAGGACACCATGTTCCCGGCCTATGGCGCGCAGACGGTGCATATGCCGTTCGGCAGCGTCTACACCTCGCTGCAGACCGGCGTGGTCGACGCCGCCGAGAACAGCATCAACGTCTATCTCGTCAACAAGCACTACGAGGTCGCGCCCGTGCTGTCGATCACCGAGCACGAGGCCAACAATGCGTTGCTGTTCGTCTCCGACAAGCTGTGGCAGAGCCTGTCCGCCGAGCAGAAGCAATGGGTGCAGGCCGCCGCCAACGAGGTCAGCGCGAAGGAGCCGCAGAAGGCCTTCGAGCTAGAGCGGAATGCGCTGACCAAGCTGAAGTCGTTCGGCGTCAAGGTGGTCGATGACGTGGACAAGAAGAGTTTTACGGCGATCGCCGATCCCTATCTCGACAAGCTCGCCAAGGAGCTCGGCCCGCACGCGGAGAAGATCAAGAACCTGATCCGCGCGGTCAATTAAAGCCCGGGTCGACGGGGAGCGCGAGCCATGGCCATCGCCGACAGACTGGTGCTGCAACGGCAGCGGCACCTGAAATGGCGGGCGCTGGATCGGCTCGAGCTGTCCCTGATGATGCTGTGCGGCCTGCTGTGCTTCGGCTTCTCGCTCTCGGTGACCGCCGACATCGTCACCCGCACCATCGGTCATCCCTGGCTGTGGCTGCAGGAGGTGACCTCGACGCTGTTCATCTACGCGATCTTCATTGGTGCCGCGGTCGCGACCAGGCGCAACGATCACCTCTATCTCACCGCGCTCTCTGAGGCGATGCATGGCCGGTCGCGGCTGGTCGTCGAGATCGTCATCCGCCTCGTCGTGCTGGGCGTTGCGTTTTGCCTGGTCTGGTACGGTTATCAAAACTACCTTCGTGGCTTCGGCAGTTTCCGGCTGCCGTCCGGAACGCCGATCGCGTCGCTCTATGCGGTGATTCCACTGTCCGGCATCCTGATCGGCCTGTTCACGATCGAGCAACTCGTCAACGGCATCCGCAACGGCTTTGAACATCCGGAGCCGCCGGACGAGGATCTTGCGATTCCTGCGATCAACACCAGTGCGACCACGGGAGTGCAGCCGTGAGCGCACCGGTCGTGCTTGTGCTGATGTCGTCCTGCTTCCTGTTCTTCGGTTATCTCGGCGTGCCGGTGCCGTTCTCGCTGATGGCGGGCGTATTCATCGGCGCGGCGTTGTCGGATGTGTCGCTGGCCGCGATCATCCAGAAGATCTTTGACGGCGTTGATTCCGAGGCGCTGCTGGCGATCCCGTTCTTCCTCTTGGTCGGCGAGCTCATGAGCTCGGCGAATGTCGTGGTCCGCATTGCCAATCTGTCGGTCTCGCTGGTCGGGCATATCAGGGGCGGGCTGTCGCAGGTCGTCGTCGTGTTCAGCATGTTCTTCTCGGAAATGTCGGGCTCGACCACCGCCGATGTCGCCGTCATGAGCCGGGCGCTCGGCGGGCCGATGCGGCGGGAAGGCTATGAGCCGGCCTTCATCGCCGCGATCATCGCCTCGGCCTCGACGATCGCAGCGCTGGTGCCGCCGAGCATCACCGCTGTGGTCTATGGCGCGGTCGGCAACGTCTCGATCGCCGGCCTGTTCATGGCGGGCGTGGTGCCCGGCCTGATGATCGGCTTCGGGCTGATGATCTATTGCTATTTCTTCGGTCCGTCAGGCCTGCGCAAGCCGCGGGCGCCGCTGCGCCAGATCGCCTTCGCCGCCGGCGACGCTGCGCTGCCGCTGATGATCCCGGTGATCCTGCTGGGCGGCATCCTGACCGGTTGGTTCACACCGACCGAGGCCGGCGTGGTCGCGGTCGCCTACATCATCCTCGTCGTGATCCCGGCGCTGAACCGCGGGCACCTGAAAAAGATCCCGTACGACTTCTGCCTGGCCGGCCTGATCTTCTCGCTGCCGCTGATCACCATCGGCGCGGCGAACGCATTCGGCTGGATGCTGGCCTATCTGCGCGGCGCCATCTACATCGCCGACTGGATCACCTCGATCGCCGGCAACGATCCCCATCTCATCATGCTGCTGATGGTGCTGCTGTTCACCGTGGTCGGCGACTTCATCGAACCGGTGCCGACCATCATCATCTTCATGCCGCTGGTGAACGCGCTGACCCAGGCCGGTGACATCAATGGCGTGCATATGGGCGTGGTGCTGATCGCGACACTGGCTTTCGGCCTGATCACGCCGCCCTATGGGCTCGTGCTGCTGATGGCCTCGAAATTCGTCGGCATCAGCTTCGGAAAAGCGCTGCGGGCGGCGCTGCCGATCTACGTCGTGTTCCTGGTCACGATCTGCTTCACGATCTATTTCCCGAAGATCGTGCTGTGGCTGCCCAAGCAGGTGATCCCGGAATCGGTCGGCTGCTTCAAGGCACCCGGCGGCAGCGGATACATCTGCCCGAATTAGCCCTACCGCGGTAGGCCCCTTATGGGAGGAGTACGCACTGCTCCATCCGCGTCATTGCGAGCGAAGCGAAGCAATCCATCGCTCCGCAAGTGGAGAAATGGATTGCTTCGTCGCTGTCGCTCCTCGCAATGACCGCAACGTGAGGTGGCGCGGCTGTGACGCAGTCGTACCTGCTGTTGCTACTTCGACTTGCTGGTGAACTTCTTCACCGCGACGCGGAAATCCTCGGTATGCATCGACGTGATGATCTTGTGTTCCTCGGCGTCGAGCTGCTGCTTGGTCGGCGTGGTGGTAGCCTGATAGACCAGCGACTTGGTCCCCGCGATCGCGGCGGGCGGATTTTTCGCCAGGCGCTCGGCGAGCTGCCGGGTGGCCGCCTTTAATTCGGTCGCGGGGACGGTCTTGACCACCAGCCCCCATTCATAGGCCTGCTGCGCGGTGAAGCCATCCTCGGCGAGGAAAATCTGCAACGCGCGACGGGTCCCGACCGTGCCGACGATGCCGACCGTGCTGCCGCCGTCGGGCGATACGCCGATCTTGGCATAGGCGGGCGTGAAGCGGGCATCCTCCGCGGCGATGCACAGGTCGGTCACGAAGGCGAGGCCCATGCCGGCGCCGGCTGCCGATCCGTGCACGCTGGACAGCACGATCTTCGGCATCCGCCGCACCGTCTCGATGAAGGCATGGTAGTGATGCAGCATCTCGCTGACCACGGGCGTGACGTTGTTGGCTTCGGCGGCGGCGCCGATGGTTTGCAGATCGCCGCCGGCGCAGAAGGCGCGGCCTTCGCCCTCGATGACCAGCACGCGGACGTCCTTGTTGGCCTCGACCTCGGCGCCGAGCTGCTCGAGCTTTTTGGCGATCGTCATGTCGATCGCGTTGAACGCGGCCGGCCGGTTCAGCGTGATGGTCGCGATGGCGCCGTCGATGCGGAGCAGGGCAGGGTCGTTGGCGGAGGCGGGTGCTGGCATTTTTAAGACCTTGGGCTTGTTATTTCCGGACATTTAAGGCCTTGCCGGGAGCCGTGGCAATCCGGCCCGGCGTCCGGAGGCGGCTTTCGGGTGCCCAGATTTGCCGGAGACCCCCTTGCATCAGCGCCAGCCATGGGGCCAAATGGCGCGCGCCTTCGGTACGCAGACACGAGCGCTGTGGTGACGGGGCACGCAAGCTAACATCGACAAAGAGGAAACGGCATGGGTCACTCCTGCTCGCGCGTATTTGGGTTGTTCCGATGACGGGCTCGGTCGTCATCGTCGGCGCCGGACATGCCGGCTTCCAGCTCGCGGCGTCGCTGCGCCAGGCCGGCTTCGCCGAGCGCGTCGCCCTGCTAAATGACGAAGGCCATTTGCCGTATCAGCGGCCGCCTTTGTCGAAGGCCTATCTGAAGGGGACCGGCGGGCCCGAAACCTTGATGTTCCGGCCCGACAAGTTCTACCAGGACAACAAGATCGAGCTGATCACCGACCGCGCCCATGCGGTCGACCGCCATGCGCGCAAGGTGGCGCTCGCCTCCGGCGCATCGCTCGACTACGGCCATCTGGTGTTCGCGACCGGCGCGCGGAACCGGCTGCTCGATATTCCCAACGCAAAGCTCGACGCCGTCCGCTACCTGCGCATCCTCGACGAGAGCCAGGCGCTGCGCGATTTGCTCGCACCCGGCATGCGCGTCGTCGTGATCGGCGCGGGCTTCATCGGGCTCGAATTCGCGGCCACCGCGCGGGCCAAGGGCCTCGAGGTCGACGTGGTCGAGCTCGCCTCTCGCGTGATGGCGCGCGCGGTGACTGCGGAGATCTCCGAGTTCTCGCAGGCGCGGCACGGCTCGGCCGGCATCCGGATCCACCTCGGGGTGCAGGTCACGGCGATCGAGGCCGATGGTGCCAAGGTCACCGGCGTCAGCCTGAGCAACGGCACGCATATCCCGGCCGATCTTGTCGTGGTCGGCGTCGGCGTGCTGCCGAATGTCGAGCTCGCCGCGGAGGCCGGCCTGCCGGTCGCATCCGGCATCATCGTCGACGAGCATCTTCTAACCGCCGATCCGAATGTCTCCGCGATCGGCGATTGCGCGCTCTATACCAGCAAGCGCTTCGGCGGATCGCTGCGGCTGGAGTCGGTGCAGAACGCGACCGACCATGCACGCTGCGTGGCGGCGCGGCTGACCGGCAAGACCGAGGTCTACGACGGCCTGCCGTGGTTCTGGAGCGACCAGGGCCCCGACAAGCTGCAGATGGCGGGTCTGACCACCGGCTACGACCGCGTCGTGGTGCGCGGCGACCGCGCGCAGGGGGCGTTCTCGGCGTTCTGCTATCGCGGCGACAGGCTGCTCGGCATCGAGTCGGTCAATCGCGCCGGCGATCACATGTTCGGCCGCCGGCTGCTCGGCGCCGGCGGCTCGATCACACCGGAACAGGCGGCGGATGCGAGCTTTGATTTGAAGAGCGCGCTGGCGTGATGAACCAACTCGTCGTCCCGGCGAAGGCCGGGACCCATACTCCGCAGCGGGTGTAGTGAACGGGACTCGTCGTTCCGGCGCCGCATAACATTAGAGATTTGTGGTTATGGGTCCCGGCCTTCGCCGGGACGACGTGTGGAGAGAGCGTCCTTCACCTCATCCGCCGTCGGCATCGACGGCGCAGCCCCCATCCGTTGCACGCAAATCGAGGCGGCAACGTTGGCGTAGGCCAGCGCGTCACCGAGCGGCTTGCCGATGGCGAGCTGCGAGGCGAGGGCGCCGACGAAGCAATCGCCGGCGCCTGTGGTATCGACGGCCTTGACCTCGCGTCCGGGCATGAGCAGCGGTTGGTCCTCGACCAGCGCCAGCACGCCGCGTTTGCCGAGCGTGACGCAGACGGTCTTGCCGCGCCCCAGGGTCCGTGCGGCCTCGGCGAAGCGAGCCGGGTCGTCGCCATCGCGCAGCTCTGCCCCGGTGAGCAGGCCAAGCTCGGTCTCGTTGAGGATCAGGACATCGACGAGATCGAGCAGCGCCTTGTCGGCCGGTTTGGCCGGTGCCGGGTTGAGGATCGTGGTGGCACCGGCGGCGCGGGCGCGGCTGAAGAATGCGGCGATCGTCGGCAGCGGGATCTCGAACTGGCTGACCGCGACGTCACCTTTCGCAAGCACGGGGGCTGCGACATCATCGGCATCGACCAGCCCGTTGGCGCCCGGCACGACGACGATCGTGTTGTCGGCATTGGCAAGCGTGATGATCGCCGTGCCCGAATGCGCGCTGCCGGTGTCCTTGACGAAGGAGAGATCGACGCCTTGCGCGGCAAGGAAAGCTCTCAGCTCCTTGCCGAACGCATCGGCGCCGAGCCGGCCGACCAGCGTGGTCGGCACGCCCTGCTTGGCCGACGCCACCGCCTGGTTGGCGCCCTTGCCGCCGGGAAAATACAGCACGGCCTCGCCGGCGACCGTCTCGCCGATCCGCGGATGGCGCTCGGCGGTCGCCACCACGTCCATATTGATGCTGCCGGCGACGAAGACGCGCCCCATGCCTTACCCCACTCCGTCCTGTCAGACCGCGGCGCCGAACTCCTGCTTGACCGCGGCGATGTCGGCGAGCGTCGGCAGGCCGGCCTCGTTGCCGAGCTTCTGGATCTTGTAGGTCGACGCTGCGCGCGCGAACTCGAAATGGTCATGCCAGGCTTTGCCGGGATTGGCGAGATAGGAATAGATGTAGGCGCCGTGGAAGACGTCGCCGGCGCCGTTGGTGTCGATCACGCGCTTGCGCGGAATCGGCAGTGCCGGCAGCGTTTGCACCGTGCCCGCCTCGTCGTACCAGAGCAGGCCGCGCTCACCCATGGTGATGCCGCCGACCCGGCAGCCGCGGCTCTTGAGATAATCGAGCATCTGCTCCGGCGTCTTGTCCATTTGCTCGCACAGCCGTTCGGCGACGATCGCGACGTCGATGAATGCAAGCAGCTCGTGGGTGTTGGTGCGCAGGCCGCCGCCGTCGAGCGAGGTCAGGATGCCGTCCTCGCGGCAGAGCTTCGCATAGTGGATCGCGGCGTCCGGCTGGTGGCCGTCGATATGCAGCGCGCGGCAGCCCTTGATGTTGAGCAGCGGAAAGGGATGGATGTGCTGGTCGTCGCGGCAGCGGACGATGGCGCGCTTGCCGTCGTTGGGCATGATGAAGGACAGCGAGGAGGAGTTCACCTTGCGCGGATGGAACGAGATGCCGTACCTGTCGGCCATGTCCCAGAACATCCGTCCCAGCCAGTCGTTGGCCATGGTGGCGATCAGGTCCGGCTCGACGCCGAGCTTGGCGCAGCAGAACGCCGCGGTCACCGCGTTGCCGCCGAACGACACGGCATAGGCGTCCGCGACGTGCTTCTCGTCGCCGACCGGCATGTGATCCGTGATGAAGGTGACGTCGATATAGGTCTGTCCAATGAAGAGAGCCTGCATTCGCTTCCCGTGATCGCTTGGTGTGGTCCCGGCCGACGATCAGACTAGCACCGGTGATCGGCCGATATCGCTGAAATTATTCGCAACCCTGCTTGGTTTACAGGTAGAGATGATGGATGTGCCGGGCTGTTCTGGTATGCGGCATAACGGCCGGTGGCAGGCCGTGGTTCCGGGATTCGTAAGGAGAAGCACAATGACGGCAGATTCGGGGAGGCCAAAGCCATGATTACCGGTCTCGATCATGTCGTCGTCCTCACCGGCGACATTGCTGCCGCCAGCGCCGCCTATGAGACGCTGTTCGCGCGGGCGCCGGCCTGGCGCAACAGCGGCGACGGCGCCGACCGCGTGCTGTTCACGCTCGACAACACGACGCTGGAATTGATGGCGCCGCGCGGCGATGACGATGCCGCCCAGCGCGTCCGCAGCGCGCTCGTCACGCAAGGCGAGGGGCTTGCGAGCCTCTGCTTCCGGACCAGCGATATCGCCAGGACACACCGCAGGCTCGACCGGCTGACCCTGAAGCCCGAGCCCGTCGCCGAGGTCGAGAGCCGCGACGAGACCAGCGGCGCCACGCTGTCGTGGAAGCGGACGCGCGCAGCAACCGATGCGACGCGGGGTGTGCGCATGTTCTTCCTGGAGCGAGAGCAGGAGCGGCCGCTGTCGGTGCGCACCACGCCGGCCTCGATCACCGCGATGGATCATGTGGTGGTCTCGACCGCCGACCCGGAACGCGCTGCGGCGCTCTACGGCGCGCGGCTCAGGCTCGACATGGCGCTCGACCGGTCGCATCCCGAATGGGGCCGGTTGATGTTTTTCCGCTGCGGTGACCTCGTGGTCGAGGTCACGCACCGGCCGGGCAAGGAAAACAACAAGGCGGAGACGGACGTGCCGGACCGGCTGCGCGGCATCTGCTGGCGCGTCGCCGACATCGATGCCACCCGTGCGCGGCTGATTGCCGCTGGCGTCGACGCCTCGGAGATACGCACCGGCCGCAAGCCCGGCACGCGCGTGATGACGGTGCGCAACGGCACGTGCGGCGTGCCGACGCTTCTGGTGCAACCCTCACAGGGAAAGCCAGACTAGGCCGCGTTTCATGCGCGCGTCGTCACGACAGCGTGCACCGCGGGCATTTCCTTCGTCATTCCGGGGCGTGCGCAGCACGAGCCCGGAATCCATCGAGCCACATGTTCTGCGGATGAATGGATTCCGGGCTCGCGGCAAGGGGCGCCCCTCAGGTGCGCATTGCGCACCGGCAGTGACGAAGTGGGCAGCTGCGAGAAATATTCCCGCATGGCCGTCACGACAACATTCGTTCTCAAACGCCGCGCGTCATGCTACATTCATTAATCCAGCATCACAGGCGAACGATTTGGCCAAAGCAAAGCGGATACAGAGATGGCAGCGTGACCCCCAGGGGATGCGGCTGCGGATTCTCGAGGCGGCCAAGCAGGAATTCGCCGCCCATGGCCTCGCCGGCGCGCGGGTCGACCGCATCGCGGCCAATGCCGACGCCAACAAGCGCATGCTGTATTACCACGTCGGCAATAAGGAGGATCTCTATCTCGAGGTGCTGGAAGGCGCCTACGAGAAGATCCGCGCCGAGGAGCGCACGCTCGATCTCGAGCATCTCGACCCGCCCGAGGCGATCGGGCGTCTGATCGATTTCACGTGGAACTATTTCTTGCGCAACCCCGAGTTCCTGGCGCTGCTGAACACGGAAAACCTCGCCAAGGCAAAGCACCTGAAGCGCTCGACCAAGGTCAAGTCGATGCACTCGCCCTTTGTCGAGATGATCCGCACCGTGGTGACGCGCGGGGTCGAGAGCGGCGACTTCCGCGACGCGGTCGATCCGGTGCAGCTCTATATCTCGATCGCCGGGCTGGCGTTCTTCTATCTCTCCAACAGCGCCACGCTGAGCGTGATCTTCGGCCGCGACCTGCTCAAGAAGGACGCCCGCGACGAGCGGCTCGAGCACATGACCGCGCTGGTGCTGGCGGCGCTGACCGGCAAGTCCACCGCCGCGTTTGGCAGCGCGATGCCGCCGCTGCGCGCAGCGGAACACCGGGTGGTGTGAGGGCGCGGTAATCCTCCGTAGCCCGGATGAGCGAAGCGGCATCCGGGACGGACCATCCGCGCGGACGGATTTTCCCCGGATATCGCTGCGCTCATCCGGGCTACGGACCATCAAAAATCTCGCCTGACGAAAGTCGTGTGCTTCGGCGCGATTATGCCGCGTGCGAGGGGCTGGACAGTATTTATCCAACGGGTTAATTTCTGCACGGACAACAGAAACTGCAAGGGAGCGTGACGTGGCGGAGGCAAAGAGCCCTTCGGGCGTGTCGAAGGTGCTGAATGCGGCGTGGGTGCGTCCGTTCCTGTTCCTGGTGGTCATCGTGGTGGCCTGGGACCTCGCGATCCGCCTGTTCCACATCCCGGCCTATCAGATCCCGTCGCCCGGCGACGTCGTCGCGGTGCTGTGGAGCGACTGGCCGGAGCTGCTGCGGCAGTCCTGGCCGACCACCTATGCGACGATCTGCGGTTTCCTGCTCTCGGCACTGTTCGGCATTCCCACAGCGATGCTGATCGCGGGCTCGAGGACGGTCGAGAGCTACGTCTATCCGCTCTTGGTGTTCTCCCAATCGGTGCCGAAGATCGCGATCGCGCCGCTGTTCGTGGTGTGGTTCGGCTTCGGCATCATCCCCAAGGTGATCTCCGCGTTCCTGCTCGGCTTCTTCCCCGTGGTGGTCTCGGCGGTGCAGGGCTTCAAGTCGGTCGATCCCGACATGGTCGATCTCGCGCGCGCGATGCAGGGCAGCCGCTTCAAGGTGTTCTGCGCGGTCAACCTGCCGCATGCGATGCCCGCGATCTTCTCCGGCCTCAAGGTGTCGGTGACGCTCGCCGTGGTCGGCGCGGTGGTCGGCGAGTTCGTCGGCTCCAATTCCGGCATCGGCTACGTGATGCAGCGCTCGATCGGCACCTTCGACCTGCCGACGATGTTCGCAGCGCTAGTGATCCTGGCGCTGCTCGGCGTCATCCTGTTCTGGATCGTCGACCGCATCGAGCGGCTGGTGATCCCCTGGCACGTCAGCCAGCGCGACGACATCATCTTCGCGTCCTAGGATTTGTGCATAGAAACAACAGCAAGCGTCATTGCGAGGAGCGATAGCGACGAAGCAATCCACTTCTCCACTTGCTGCACGATGGATTGCTTCGCTGCGCTCGCAATGACGAAAAAGAACAACAGGAGGATTATCTGATGCGATTGCTCACTGCCGTGATTGCCGCACTGGTTTGGACCGCGCTTGCGGTGGCGCCGGCGTCCGCGGCCGACAAGGTCGTGCTGATGCTGAACTGGTACGTCTATGGCGAGCACGCGCCGTTCTATTACGGCAAGGCCAAGGGCATCTATGCCGCTGAGGGCATCGACCTCGAGATCCAGGAAGGCCGCGGCTCGGCCGCGACCACGCAGGCGGTGGCCGCCAAGACCGCCGATTTCGGCTATGTCGACGTGCCGACGATGATGCGTGCCGCGGTGAAGGGGGCGCCGGTCATCGCCACCGGCGTGCTGCTGCAGACCAGCCCGATGTCGGCGATGGGCTTCGTCGAAAAGAACATCAGGAAGCCGGAGGACATCAAGGGCAAGACGGTCGCGATCACGCCGGCGGATTCGATGACGCAGATCTGGCCGCTGTTCCTGAAGAAGACCGGCCTGAAGGAAAGCGACTTCCAGACCGTCGCCGGCGACGGCCAGACCAAGCTCAACGCCGTGATCAACGGCCAGGCCGATCTGCTGCTCGGCTACGTTATGGACCAGTCGATGAAAATCAAGGACGCCACGGCTAAGGACGTCTATCCGATCAAGTTCGCCGACTACGGCATCAACATGGTGTCGTCGGGTATCATCGCGAACTCCGACTATGTGAAGGCCAATGCCGACCTGGTCCGCCGCTTCATGTCGGCGACCACC
Organism: Bradyrhizobium sp. B120; assembly: GCF_049075665.1. NCBI lineage: Bacteria > Pseudomonadati > Pseudomonadota > Alphaproteobacteria > Hyphomicrobiales > Nitrobacteraceae > Bradyrhizobium > Bradyrhizobium sp. B120. The sequence goes on from NZ_CP185242.1 coordinate 2,747,311, forward strand.
AAGGCGGTGGAAGCCGCGGAGAAGGAGCCGAAGGTGGCCGCGCAGTCGATCCTCGACGCCAACCCGAAGGGCGGCAAGATCGACACGCTGACCCAGGGTTTTGAGCTGACGATCCCGCTCTATCGCACACCCGAAACCAAGACCAAGCGGCCGTTCCAGGTCACCGATCAGAACATGACCGAGTCGGTCAATCTGATGGTCGAATATGGCGGCCTCGACGCCAAGGCCAAAGCCAATCCGAAGGCGTTCTACACCAACGACTATCTGCCGAAGGGTGACTCGTGAACCACCGATTGTCGTCCCTGCGAAAGCAGGGACCCATAACCACCGGAGTTGATTGGTGCGGAAGGTCTCGACCCGCGTGCCCGAACGAGAGGATACGGAGTATGGGTCCCTGCTTTCGCAGGGACGACGCGTGGAGAGACCTGCGATGAACCCCGCGACCAAGCCAGTCCATATCAGCCAGCCCGCCGCACACCTGCGCCTGGTGTCAGACCGCGCGGCCGGCGCCGCGCCGGGCATCAAGCTGTCGGGCGTATCGAAGACCTACCGGTCGCGTGACGGCGACGTGCCGTCGCTGCGGCCGCTCGATTTCACCATCAATGACGGCGAGTTCTTTGTCGTGGTCGGGCCCTCCGGCTGCGGCAAGTCCACGCTGCTCAAGATGATCTCGGGCCTGTTGCCACCGACGACGGGCGAGGTGCTGGTCGACGGTGAGCCGGTGACCAAGCCGCACGGCAATGTCGGCATCGTGTTCCAGAACGCGCTGCTGCTGCCGTGGCGCAACATCCTCTCCAACGTGATGCTGCCGATCGACATGAAGCGGCTGCCGCGGGAGAAATATCTCGCCCACGCCAAGGCGCTGCTGAAGCTGGTCGGGCTCGAGGGTTTCGAGAAGAAGCTGCCCTGGCAGCTGTCCGGCGGCATGCAGCAGCGCGCCTCGATCTGCCGCGCGCTGGTGCATGATCCCAAGATCATGCTGATGGACGAGCCGTTCGGCGCGCTCGACGCCATGACGCGCGAGCGGATGAATGTCGAGCTGATGCGGATCCAGCGCGAGACTGGCAAGACGGTTCTGTTGATTACGCACTCGATCCCGGAAGCCGTATTCCTTGCCGACCGTGTTCTGGTGATGACCGAGCGGCCCGGCGCGATCGCCGCGATCTACGACGTGCCGATGCCACGGCCGCGCTCACTCGAGACCATGTCCGATCCCGTCTTCACCGAGCTGGTGCAGCGGATCCGGAAGCATTTCTTCACGCAGGGATCGCTGGACTAACACCCGAGCCTTCAATGCCGCTTCGCCTCAAAGTCAAAGATATCGCCTTCTTCGAACGGCCGCTGGTGTTCGCCCGGCCGTTCCGTTTCGGCGCGGTGACGATCACCGCGTCGACACAGCTGTTCGTGCGGGTCGAGATCGAGGTGGAGGGCAAGGGCCGCGCGACCGGCGCCAGCGCCGAAATGCTGGCGCCGAAATGGTTCGACAAGCGGCCGCATCTGACGGAGGCGCAGTCGCTCGACGGCCTACGCCGCTCGCTTGCGATTGCGCGCGAGCTCTATCTGGCGAGCCGGGGTTTCGAGACTGCGTTCGGCCTGCACGCCTTGTGTATCGGTCCGCAGGTCGCGGCCTGCGCTGCGGAGGATATTCCACCGCTCGCCGCCGGCTTTGGCCCGGCCGAGGTCGACAAGGCGATCCTCGATGGATTGCTGCGTGTCGCAGGCGCGAATTTCTTTGATGGCATGACCGGCAATATCGCCGAAATCGACGCGCGACTGACGCCGGATGTCGACAACGCGGCCATCGCGCGGTTCCTGTCGACACGCAGGCGGCTCGATCGTGTCGCCGTCCGGCATACGGTCGGGATGGACGACACGGTTGAAGGCGAGGGCGGCGTCGCCGACGCAGGCGAGAATGCCGGTGCGCGTTATTTCAAGCTCAAGCTGAACGGCGATCCCGCCCATGACGCCGCGCGGCTGGCGCGGATCGGTTGCGAGCTCACCAGGCTACCTTACGCCACCAAGGTCACGCTCGATGCCAATGAGCAATATGCCGACCTGGCCGCGCTGAACGCGCTGGTCGACCGGCTCGACCACGACGCGGCGCTTGAGCCGATCGCGGCAAACCTGCTCTATATCGAGCAGCCGATGCCGCGCGACATCACGAAAGCCTCGCCGCTCGGGGCGCTGGCCGCGCGCAGCTTCATCATCGACGAGGCCGACGATTGCTACGATGCATTCCCGGAGGCGCGGGCGCTCGGCTATCGCGGCATCTCCTCGAAATCGTGCAAGGGCATCTACAAGTCGATCATCAATGCCACGCGTGCGGCGGCGTGGAGCGCGGATGGCGACCGGTATTTCATCAGCGGCGAGGACCTGACCTGCCAGGCCGGGCTCGGCGTGCAGCAGGACCTTGCGCTCGGGGCGCTGATCGGCGTCACCCATGCCGAGCGCAACGGGCACCATTACGTCGACGGCTTTGCCGACACCCCGGCCGATGAGGCCGATGCCTTTCTCACCGCACATCCCGATCTCTACACGCGCGCCGGCGGCAAGGTCCGCCTTGCGATCCATGACGGCGATCTGCTGACGGGATCGATCGCCGCCGCACCGGGCTTTGCCAGTTTCGTCCATCCGGACTGGTCCACCATGCAGCCGCTGAAGCGGCCAACACCACTCGTTTCGCAGGAGCAGACAGTATGACGACCAAACGCCTCGGCCTGATCATGAACGGCATTACGGGCCGGATGGGTCTCAACCAGCATCTGATCCGCTCGATCGTTGCGATCCGCGAGCAGGGCGGCGTGCAGCTCGCGAACGGCGACCGCATCATGCCCGATCCGATCCTGGTCGGCCGTGACGCTGAGAAGGTCGCTAGCCTGGCCAAGCGCTACGGCATCGAGCGCCACACCACCGATCTCGATCGCGCGTTGGCGGACAAGATTGACGCGGTGTTCTTTGATGCCGCGACGACGCAGGCGCGGCCCTCGCTGCTGACCAAGGCGATCAACGCCGGCAAGCATGTCTATTGCGAGAAGCCGATAGCGACCAATCTCGAGGAGGCCGTTGCGGTCGTGAAGCTCGCCAATGCCAAGGGCCTCAAGCACGGCACGGTGCAGGACAAGCTGTTCCTGCCGGGCCTGAAGAAGCTCGCCTTCCTGCGCGATTCCGGCTTCTTCGGCCGCATGCTCTCGGTGCGCGGCGAGTTCGGCTATTGGGTGTTCGAGGGCGGTTGGCAGGAGGCGCAGCGGCCGTCGTGGAACTACCGCGCCGAGGATGGCGGCGGCATCATTCTGGATATGGTCTGCCACTGGCGCTACGTGCTCGACAATCTGTTCGGTGAGGTCGAGAGCGTGGTCTGCATCGGGACGACAGATATCCCCGAACGCTATGACGAGAAGGGCGGGAAGTACCAGGCGACGGCCGACGATTCCGCTTACGCCACCTTCAAGCTGAAGGGCGGCGTGATCGCGCATATCAACATGAGCTGGGTGACGCGGGTCTACCGTGACGACCTTGTCACCTTCCAGGTCGACGGCACCCATGGCTCGGCGGTGGCGGGCCTGACCGACTGCGTGATCCAGGCGCGCCAGGCGACGCCGCGGCCGGTGTGGAATCCGGACGAGAAGCGCATGCACGATTTCTACGCCGACTGGCAGAAGCTGCCCGAGAATGTCGTCTACGACAACGGCTTCAAGGAGCAGTGGGAGATGTTCATCCGCCATGTCTGCGAGGACGCGCCCTACAAATACACCCTGCTCGAGGGCGCCAAGGGCGTGCAGCTCGCCGAATGCGCGCTGAAGAGCTGGAAGGAGCGGCGCTGGATCGACGTCGCCCCGATCGTGGTCTGAGAAAGGGCTTTGTCATGAACAAGCCGGTCCTGCCGATATCGTCGCTGTCGCTGAAGCTGCCGACCGCCGATGGCGGCCTCGAGACCTATTGCCTGGCGGCGTCACGAACCTTTCCGGCAAAGCTCGAGGGCACTTTGAACCGCGTCGCGTTCTCTGCAGCCCATGTGGTGGCGGATCCGCGCGCCGACGTCGATCCCTGGCTGACGGCTGCGATCGACTGGGACAAAACGATCGCGTTCCGCGAGCACGTCTGGGACCTCGGCCTTGGCGTGGCCGAGGCGATGGACACCGCGCAGCGCGGTATGGGCCTCGATTGGCCGACCTCGCTCGAACTGATCCAGCGCTCGGTGAGAGCGGCGAAGGCCAAAGGCAATGCGCTGGTGTTCGCCGGCGCCGGCACCGATCATCTTGCGGTGGAGGATGCCAGGTCGATTGACGACGTGATATCAGCCTATGAGGAGCAGATCGCTGCGGTGGAGAAAGCCGGTGGACGCATCATCCTGATGGCCTCGCGCGCGCTGGCAAAGCTCGGCAGGACTGCGGAGGATTACGCGAAGGTCTATGACCGCGTGCTGTCACAGGTTCGCCAACCGGTGATCATCCATTGGCTCGGCGACATGTTCGATCCGGCGCTGTCAGGCTACTGGGCCACGGCCGATCTCGACAAGGCGATGGATACGGCGGTTGCGATCATCAACGCCAATGCGGCCAAGGTCGATGGCGTCAAGGTCTCACTGCTCGACAAGCAGCGCGAGATCGACATGCGGCGGCGGCTCGATCCGCGCGTCAAGATGTACACCGGCGACGACTTCAACTATGCGGAGCTGATCGCCGGCGACGACCAGGGATTCTCCCACGCGCTGCTCGGCATCTTCGACGCGATTGCCCCCGCCGCGTCCTATGCGCTGTCACGCCTGGCTGCGGGCGACGAGGCCGGCTTCCACGACGTGCTGGGACCAACGGTGCCGCTGTCGCGCCACATCTTCAAGGCGCCGACGCGCTTCTACAAGACCGGCATCGTGTTCATGGCCTATCTCAACGGCCATCAGGATCACTTCACGATGGTCGGCGGGCAGGAGAGCGCGCGCTCGACCCTGCATCTCGCCGAGCTGTTCCGGCTCGCCGACCAAGCGGGGCTGCTCGCCAATCCAGAGCTCGCGACGCGCCGAATGGCGGCGATCATGGCCACGCGGGGCGTTGACAGCTGATGCGCGACTTTTCCGACGACCACCGCTGGCTGTCGCTGAACACGGCGACGGTCCGCAAGCAAGGCGATCTCATCGCCATCATCGAGGCCTGCGCGCGCCACGGCATCCGCGCCATCGATCCCTGGCGCGACCAGGTCGCCAGCGTCGGCCTCGATCGCGCCGTGCGCGCGGTGAAGGACGCCGGGCTCGATCTCTCAGGCTATTGCCGCGGTGGCATGTTCTCGGCAGATAGCGCGCATCGCAGCGAGGCGCGCGACGACAACCGACGGGCGGTCGACGAGGCGGCCGCGCTCGGCGCGTCCTGCATCGTGCTCGTGGCCGGCGGCCTGCCGCAATATTCGCGGCCGGGCAGCGCGGCGTCCAAGGATATCGCGACGGCCCGATCGCAGGTGCATGACGGCATCGCCGAGATGCTGGAGTACGCAAAACAGGCCAAACTGCCGCTCGCGATCGAGCCGCTGCATCCGGCCTATGCCGCCGACCGCGCCTGCGTCAACACCACGAAGCACGCCCTCGACATCTGCGATGCGCTCGATCCCGGCCGCACCGGCGCGATCGGCGTCGCGCTTGACGTCTATCACATCTGGTGGGATCCCGAACTCAAGAGCCAGATTGCGCGCGCCGGCAAGGACCGGCTGCTCGCGTTCCACGTCTGCGACTGGCTGGTGCCGACCAGGGACATCCTCAACGATCGCGGCATGATGGGCGATGGCGTCATCGACATCAAATCGGTGCGCGCGATGGTCGAAGCGCAGGGCTTTGCCGGTTACTCGGAGATCGAGATCTTCTCGAATGACTGGTGGAGCTGTCCGCTGGACGAGGTGCTGCGGACTTGCATCGAACGGCATCGGGCGGTGGTCTGACCCAACGACCGGGTCGGTGGACAAGGCGAAGCGTGCCCGGTATTCCGAATGCTGTGGGTGTGAACGGCACTTGGGGCCGTTGAACTCCGCGGTCCGGACCTTCGGAGCACGACATGCGTTTGAGCGATTGCCACAATTTCCATGACTTCCGCGAACTGGCACGGCGCCGGCTTCCGGGGCCGATCTTCGATTATATCGACGGCGGGGCGGACGATGAGGCGACGCTTCGGCAGAACACCGCGAGCTTCGAGCGTTGCGATCTGGTCCCGAATATCTTGCGTGGCGTCGAGAACGTGGATCTCTCGGTCACCGTGATGGGGCAGAAGCTGGCGACGCCGTTCTATTGCTCGCCGACCGCGCTGCAGCGTCTGTTTCATCATCAGGGCGAACGGGCCGTCGCCGCCGCGGCGGCGAAATACGGCACGATGTTCGGCGTGTCCTCGCTCGGGACCGTAAGCCTTGAGGAATTGCGCAAGGCCTACGCGACGCCGCAGGTCTATCAGTTCTATTTCCACCGTGACCGAGGCCTGAACACGGCGATGATGCAGCGCGCCAAGCAGGCCGGCGTCAACGTGATGACGCTGACTGTCGACAGCATCACCGGCGGCAACCGCGAGCGCGACCTGCGCACCGGGTTCTCGATTCCTTTCCGGCTCACGCTGGGCGGCATGCTGCAATTCGCCATCAAGCCTGCGTGGGCCATCAACTACGTCACCCATGAAAGCTTCAAGCTGCCGCAGCTCGACGAGCATGTCGACATGAGCGGCGGTGCGATGTCGATCGGGCGCTATTTCACGGAGATGCTCGATCCCGCCATGACATGGGACGACGTCGCGCAGATGGTCCGGCAATGGAACGGCCAGTTTTGTTTGAAGGGTGTCATGTCGGTCGATGATGCCAAACGCGCGGTCGAGATCGGCTGTACCGGCATCATCCTGTCCAATCACGGCGGCCGGCAGCTCGACGGCTCGCGGGCGGCGTTCGATCAGCTGGCCGAGATCGTCGATGCGGTGGGCGACCGGATCGATGTGATGATGGACGGCGGCATCAAGCGGGGCAGCCATGTGGTGAAAGCGCTGTCGCTGGGCGCCAAGGCCGTTGGCCTCGGGCGCTTCTATCTCTATCCGCTGGCATCGGCCGGCCAGGCCGGAGTCGAGCGGGCGCTTGGTCTGCTGCAGGCGGAGCTGGTGCGGGACATGCGGCTGATGGGGTGTTCCTCGATCAGCCAGCTCTCCCGCGCAAACTTGCGGTTCAGATAGCCGCCCGGCCGGCCACATCGGCTCGCGGGCCGGGTAAAGGGATGCAGTGCACCAAATTTGGTCGATCCTGTCATCGCCGCTGCGATTTAGGAATCCTGATCGCTGTGCGTGATCTCCAGCGTCACGAGCCGCGCCAGCAGCGTTGCGGGATAGAGCTGGCCGAAGATCGCCTCGAGATTGCATAGGCTGCGTGCGATCGGATGCAGCGGAGCGACGTCGCCATAGCCCGTGGTCGTCAGCGTCATGAAGCTGAAATAGATCAGCTCGTTCGCCAGCGCGGGGCTATCCTCCATCTTCATCCCGGAAAAGGCCTTCGGCAGCAGCGTGCCGATGAAGGTGTAGAGCGCCGAGAAGATCACCGCAACGGAGAGGTAGAGCAAGACGGCGCCGACCACGCGGTGATAGGTCACGCGGCCCGGCGCAAATGTCGCACGAGCCACCGTCACGGCCAGGGTAATGCCGACGATCAGCCACGAGCCCGCGAACAGATTGAGGTCGAGGATCGAGGGCGAGCGCAGCCGCAAGATGCCGCCCGTGACGATCATGGCGAGTGCGACCAGCATCGCGGTGACCGCAATTGCGCTGCCCGACATCAGGAATACGCCGCCGACCAGGAAGAGCGCGAGAAACAGCTCGAAAATCTGGAATTCGAACAGGCCGAGCGCCTGCAGGGGCGCCACGACGAACATCATCACAAGGATCAGGATGGTGAGCACGGTCAGCAAGGAATCGCCCCAGCGTTCGCGTAGCTCGCCAGTCCTCATCCAACCGCGCTTCATTCCCGCCCCGTCATTCGGCATCGCATCAGCATGCTGGTGCCAGACATTGCTGCGCGGCGGCCGCAAAGGCAAGATGGGGGACCGACATCCGGCGCGCCCGGCGATCCAGATCGCCGGGCGGCCGTCTCAGGGGCTCGCGACCTGCTGCAGCGTGTTGAAGCGGGCTCTCTGCTCGCTGCTCAGCATGGCATAGAACTTGTCCAGTGCAGGCTCGATCAAATTCGCGGCCTTCTGCATGGCCTCGAGCCGGTGCTGCATCGCCTCCAGCCGGCCGACTGGCGTCAGCGGCACGTCGTTCGGGCAGGCTGCCTGCAGGTCCGCTATCGCTTTTCTGGTCGCATCGCTCAGGCGGTCGAGCGCTTCCTTCTGCTTGCCCGCCGGATGAAGCGAGGCCTCGATCCTGTTGATCGGCAGCTGGGCCAGGTCGGATTTCGAATCGCCGCAATTCCCGGATTGCGCGGTCGATTGCTGTTGCGGCGAACGCTCGCCGACATGTGGACCGAGCGCATTGAAGCGGGCCTGTTGCTCGTCGCTGAGCGAGCTGTAGAAATTCTCCAGGGCCGGCCGCACGATCTTGATCGCCTCGAGCGTCGCGCTGATGCGGTTCAGCATCGACCGCAAGCGGCCGGTTGGCGTCATGGCATAGCTGTCCGCGCAGGAATCCTTGAAGATATCGGCTGCCTTCGCCGCTGATGTCTTCAACTCGTCGAGTAGCGCGCGCTGCTGCTGGTTCGGCCGTATCGCCCGCGTGATGTCGGCAAGCGGCCAGGCTGTGACGCCCTTGTCCGGCTCTCCGCATAACTGCTTGATTGCCTGCGGACCCGTATCGGCGCGTTGACGGGACCGATCGCGGCCTGCGGTGGCCGGATAGTCGCCGGGGTTGATGCTGGCATAGGCGGAGTAGGGACTGTTGGTGTCCCAGAACACGGTGTCCACGAAGTCGTCATAGGCGTAGGCCCAATAGCCGGGCTCGTAGGCATAGGACCAGAACGTGTAGTCAAAGATGTCCGAATAGGCGTAAGGCAGGAACACCGGGCCAAGCCACGCCACGAACGCCGCGCGGTGGCCGCGTCGCCAGGCATTCCGGGGCGCCCAGCCGCCTTGGCGCATCGCAAGCGCCGCCTGGCTTTGCGCACCTGCCTGGTCGCGGAAGCGTGCGGCGAATCGCTCGCGCTGGGCCGCCTGCGTCGCGGCCGTGGTCGCGGCGGCTGCCCCAACCGTTGTTGCGGCGGCCCCAACCGTTGTTGCCGGCGCCAATCGCTGCTGACGGGCAAGGTCGGCTTGCTGTGAGCGCCGCTCGCGCTGCAACAGGCGGCCCTGCGCCTGCAGCGCGCGGTCATGGACGCGTTGCGCGCGCGCGCCTTCGACCTTTTGCGACTGCAATTGCTGCACGCGTTGCTGCAGGCGATCGATCCGGGTCTGCCGCTCCGCCGTCTGGCGCGAGAGCGCGTCACGCTGCCGCTGCTGCGCCGCCTGCTGGCGTTGCTGGATCAATTGCTGATGCTGCTGCGCGCGCTGTCGAACTCGCTCTGTCGGTGACGGTCGCTCGCTCACGCGCGACGGTGAGCTCGGGCGTGATGGCGCGGCAATATGCGGAACCTGACGCTGCGGTGGGGCCCCACGACGGAATTCGGGTCGATGCGTTGCGATCCGCGGCGCAGCGATATGGGGGGCTTGGCGCACAGATGGGGCGGCGAAATGCGGTGCCGGGCGCGGCGCCATTGCCGGTCGCTGTGGAGCATGGAACGCGGGTGCTGCCGGCCGTGCCATCGCGGGTGGCCGAGCCATTGCGGGCGGTCTGGCCATTGCGGGCGGGGCGGCGTGGACCATCGGCGCGGGACGCGCCATTGCTGGTGGCGCGGCCGGACGTGCGCCGCCGGGCGCTCCACCCTTATGTGGCTGGGCGGCAGCGCCGCTCGCCGCCAGCATCGAGGCACCAACCAAAAGCACAGCAAAACAAATACCGCGGGGAGGCATGTGCATGGCTCTCTGTCCATCCCTGCCCACAGGGCTTCAACGCGCGGACGTCGAAATTGTTCTTGTTGGCCACGGCCGGCGCTGCGGTCTTCCGACGCAGGGAACCGTCAGGAGACATCCTGCGTGAGCACAGACGCGATCCGCTCCGACGCCCAGTCGACCTGATCGGCCGTGATCACCAGCGGCGGGGCGATGCGAATGGTGTGCTCATGGGTGTCCTTGGCGAGGATGCCACGCGCCTGCAGCGCTGAGCAGTAGCGGCGGGCACCGCCGGCTTCCGGGTGTAATTCGATCGCCAGCATCAGCCCGCGCCCGCGCACCTCGCGGATCACGTTGGCGCGGATGTCCTGCAATCCGGCGAGAAAGCGCGCGCCCTGTTGCGCCGCGTTCTCGATCATCCCTTCCTCGATGAGCACGCGCAGCGCTGCGCGTGCCACCGCACATGCAAGCGGGTTGCCGCCGAAGGTCGAGCCGTGCTGGCCCGGCCGCAGCGTGCCGAGCACGGCGTTGTTGGAGAGCACCGCCGACACCGGATAGAAGCCGCCCGACAGCGCCTTGCCGAGCAGCGTCACGTCGGCCTCGATGCCCTCGTGCTGCTCGGCGAGCAGCTTGCCGGTGCGGCCGAGCCCGGTCTGGATCTCGTCGAGCACGAGCATCACGTTGCGCGTCGTGCACAGCTCGCGCACGCGGGCGAAATAGCCGGGCGGCGGAATGATGACGCCGGCCTCGCCCTGGACCGGCTCGACCAGGAAAGCCGCGGTGTTCGCCGTGATCGCCTGCTCTAGCGCCGCGGCATCGCCGAACGGGATGATTTTGAAGCCCGGCGCGAACGGACCGAAATGGTCGCGGGATCCCGGGTCGGTCGAGAAGCCGACGATGCCGAGCGTGCGTCCGTGAAAGTTATTTTCGCAGACGATGATCTCGGCCTGCCCGTCCGGCACGCCCTTGACCTCATAGGCCCATTTGCGCACCGACTTGATCGCGCTCTCCACCGCCTCGGCGCCGCTGTTCATCGGCAGCACCTTGTGCGAGCCGGTCAGCTCCGCGAGCTCGCGATAGAAGGGGGCGAGCTGGTCGTTGTGGAAGGCACGCGAGGTCAGCGTCAGCCGATGCGCCTGCTCGATCATTGCTGCCAGGATCTTCGGATGACAGTGGCCCTGGCTCACAGCCGAATAGGCGGAGAGACAGTCGAGGTACCGGTTGCCATCGGTGTCCCAGACCCAGACGCCTTCGCCGCGGGACAGCACCACCCCGATCGGCTCGTAATTGTGGGTGCCGAACTGCGCTTCGGTTGCGAGGAAATCAGTGACCGATGCATTCATCATGCGTCACTCCCGCTGCAGTGCACGAGAGATTACATCAATCCGCGCCTGCAGTTGATTTGGGTATCAGTTCCTCCACAGGGAAGTGGACTTGCCAACCAAATTCGCAGGGGACAATTCACGCGCCACCCCGGCATAGCACGCTGAGGAAGCCGCGGAAGCGCACCCGGCCGCCGCGCACCGGCTCGCCGTCGAGCACATAGTTCGGGAAGCGCTTAAGGAAGCGCGAGATCGCGATGGCGCCTTCGAGGCGCGCCAGCGCCATGCCGGCGCATTGATGCGCGCCGGTGCCGAAGGCGATGTGGCGGTTCGGCGTGCGTGCGACGTCGAAGCCTTCCGGGTTGGGGAATTGCGCGGGGTCGCGGTTGGCGGCGCCGATGCACAGCGTGACCAGCGTGCCGGGAGGCATCTTGATGCCGCCGAGCTCGGTCTCCTCCACGATCATCCGGTTGCCGAGCTGGTTCGAGCTCTCGTAGCGCAGCATCTCCTCGACCGCGGTCTTGATCAGCTCGGGCTGCGCGATCAGGCGCTGCTTCTGCTCGGGATATTGGGTGAGTGTCACCAGCCCGTTGCCGATCAGGTTGGTCGTGGTCTCGTGGCCGGCATTGAGCAGGAAGATGCAATTGTGCAGCAATTCCTTCGCGGTCAGCCGTTCGCCATTGTCCTCGCCATTACCTTCTCCTCGGATCAACCGCGTCAGCACATCGCGCTCGGGATTGCCCGGCTTGGCGCGGCGCCGTTCGACCAATGTTTCGAGGTAGGCGAGGAAGTCCTCCACCGCGTCGTTGCCGCGGTCGAATGCGTCCCTGGCGATCACCGGCTCCAGCGCACCCAAAATCGCCAGCGACCAGTCGCGCAGCGGCTCGCGCTCGTCGTGCGGCACGTCGAGCAGATTGCCGATCACCTCGACCGGGATTGCGGAGGCGAAGTCGCCGATCAGCTCGAAGCGGTCTTTCGTGGCGATCCGGTCGAGCAGGCTGTCGACCAGCGCGATCAGGTCCGGCTCCATGCCGGCGATCGCTCGCGGCGACAATGCGCCCATGATCAGGCGCCGCACGCGGGTGTGGGCCGGCGGGTCGTTGAAGACGAGGCTGGTCGTATGGTGCTCGTAGAGCAGCGAGTTGCCGTATTTCGGCAAGAACTCCTTCTTCTTGTCGGAGGAGAAGGTCTTGGTGTTCTTGTAGGCGGCGATGAGGTCGTCGTAGCGGGTGAGAAAATAACAGCCGTTCGGCAGCCGCTTGACCGGCGCGTGCTCGCGCAGCGCGCGATAAGTCGGGTAGGGGTCCGCATAGAAGTCAGCCGTCAGCTTTTCCAGGTCGAAGCCGTCAGCCAGCTCTCGCGCGTGCCCGTTCATGGCGGATATCCAACCCACATTAGTTTCATTTGCAACTATCGTAAGCCGCAGGCGGCGGCCGCGCAACAGAATTTGCGTACCGGGAATGGCGCGGCGCACGCCGCGCGATGCGAGTAAATCGCAGAGCCATATGCGGTTTTGCGCTTTGATGAAGCGCGCGCGCCCCTCTACAGTCGCGGCCAAGCAATCAAGACCGGAAACGCCGATGCATGCCCGAGCCGACACCGCGGCCTCCTGGCCCGAGGAGATCTTTTCGATCTTGCAGCGCTTCGAGGTGTGTCAGGTGCCCTACGTGCCGGACGCCGGGCATTCAGAGCTGATCGAGCGCGTGCTCGGATCATCCTCGATGCGCGGCATTGCGCTGACCACCGAGGAGGAGGGCGTGGCGCTGCTCGCAGGCGCGTGGGCCGGCGGCCAGCGCGGCGTGCTGCTGATGCAGTCGAGCGGGGTCGGCAATTGCATCAACATGCTGTCGCTGGTGCAGATCTTCCGCCTGCCGTTCCTCACGCTGGTGACGATGCGCGGCGAATGGGGCGAGTTCAATCCCTGGCAGGTGCCGATGGGCTCGAACACGCAAGGGATTCTCGAATTGGCGGGGATCAAGGTGCTGCGCGCCTCGTGTCCGGACGAGGTGCGTGAAGTCGTCGAAGCCGGCGCGGCGCAAGCCTACAACGCCTGCACGCCAACCGCCGTGCTGCTGTCGCAGCGCCTGATCGGGGCAAAGGTTTTCACCAAATGAGCAAAGCCAATCTCCTCGACCGCCGCGCCGTGGTTGCCGAACTGCTCAGGGATCGCAAGGGCGCCTTCGCGGTCGGCGGCCTCGGCGCCTCGACCTATGACATCGCCGCCGCCGGCGACCACGACCGCAACTTCTATCTCTGGGGCGGCATGGGCGGCGCGGTGATGATCGGGCTCGGCCTCGCGCTGGCCCAGCCGACGCTGCCGGTCGTCGTAATCACCGGTGACGGCGAGATGCTAATGGGGATCGGCAGCCTCGCGACCGTCGCGCTGCAGCAGCCGAAAAATCTCTCGATCGTCGTGCTCGACAACGAGGCCTATGGCGAGACCGGCGGCCAAGCCAGCCATACCGGCGGCCCCGCCGACCTCGTGGGTGTTGCCAAAGCCTGCGGAATCGGGGATAGCCGGGCGATCAGCACGATGGCTGAGGTCGAGGCTTTTGCTTCGTCTTTGCAAGATGTTACGGCGGGGCCGCGGTTCGCCAGTGCGAAGATCGACGGGGCCAATCTGGAACGCGTGCTGTCGAGCCGCGACGGCACCTACATCGTCAACCGCATCAGAGGGTCGATCGGACACACTCCGATATAAAGTGACTTTCGCGGTGCAATAGAACCTTGACTTTTGGTAAAGTGAGTGATTACTCACGACCCAAATGTCTACCTTACGCATGACAAGTGACTTGCGGCGTCAGTTGATCCTGAGCGCCGCAAAGCGGTGTTTCGCCCGCAACGGCTTTGCCGGCACCACGACAAAGAGCGTGGCGGCCGCGGCTGCCATTTCGGAAGGGCTGCTGTTCAAGCACTTCCCGTCGAAGGCGGCGCTCTACGCCGAAATCCTTGCCGAAGAGTGCGAGGCGGATCCCGATCTCGCGCATCTGCTCGGCCAGGAGCCGTCCACCGCGACGCTGATCGAACTGGTGCAGGGCATGGTCGGCCACTTCATGCAACTGCGCGACGCGCCGGACCAGGAAGAGGCGCAGCGGATGCGGCTGATGGTGACGAGCCATCTCGACGACGGCGAGTTTGCGCGCCTGCTCTACGACAAGGTCGGCAAGCTGATCGGTCCGACTTTCGCCGCCTCGCTCGAGAGCGCGATCGCCGCCGGCGAGGCGACGCGGATCGGCGACGAGCCGCTCAACCTGTTCTGGTTTGCGCACCATACCGTGCTTATGGGCGCGCTGACGCAGCTCCCTGCGACACCTTGTCTCCCCTATGGGGATGCCGCCGCGGCCGAACGGCAGCTTTGCCAGTTCATTCTTCGCGGCATCGGACTTACCGAAGCCGCAATTTCAACTCATTTGGGCCGCCAGCCGTCGCCGAGCGCAGGACCGTCGGTAACTGCAGAAAGTGCATGACATGAATATCCAGACCGAAAGCCACATCTCGGGGCAACCGCTCAAGGAAAAGCAAGCCAAGCGCCCCGTCCGCCTGGTGCGTTGGTTCATCATCGTAGGCCTGTTGCTGGCCCTGCTGGTCGGCGCGCTGGTCGGCTTCAACGCCTTCCGCAGCCACATGATCGCGCAGTTCTTCGCCAACAATAAGCCGCCGCCGTCGAACGTCTCGATCGCCGAGGCGAAGACCGAGGTGATTCCGAATCTGCTGACCGCCGTCGGCGATCTCGTCGCCGTGCACCAGGTCAATGTCACGACCGACGTGCCGGGCCGCATCACCGAGATCCAGTTCACCGCCGGCAGCCATGTGAAGGCGGGCACGCCGCTGGTGCAGTTGTTCGACGCACCGGAGCAGGGCGACCTCGCGAGCTTCAAGGCGCAGGCGACCGTGGGTGAGCAGCAGCTCGACCGCGCCAAGCAGCTTGCATCGCGCCAGTTCGGGCCGCAGTCGACCGTCGATACGGCGCAGGCGACCTACGACCAGGCCAAGGCGGGCATCGCCAAGACCGAAGCGCTGATCTCGCAGAAGCTGGTGCGCGCGCCGTTCGAAGGCGATCTCGGCGTTCGCCAGGTCGAA
Organism: Bradyrhizobium sp. B120; assembly: GCF_049075665.1. NCBI lineage: Bacteria > Pseudomonadati > Pseudomonadota > Alphaproteobacteria > Hyphomicrobiales > Nitrobacteraceae > Bradyrhizobium > Bradyrhizobium sp. B120. The sequence continues at coordinate 2,762,626 of NZ_CP185242.1, forward strand.
GTCGGCCAGTATCTGACGGCCGGCACGCAGATCGTGTCGCTGACCGATCTGTCGGTGCTGTACGCCAACCTGACCGTGACCGAGAAGCAGAGCTCGCAGATCAAGGTCGGCCAGGCCGTGCGGGTCGCGGTCGACGCCTATCCGGGCCGCACCTTCGAGGGCAAGATCACCACCATCGAGCCGCAGATCGCGACCGAGACCCGCAACATCCGGGTGCAGGCGACGATCCAGAATCCGGAAAGCATCCTCAAGCCCGGCATGTTCGCGACCACCACGATCGTGCTGCCCGAGAAGCCGCCGGTCGTGACCATTCCCGAAACCGCCGTCGACTACACGCTGTACGGCGACTCGGTGTTCCTGATCACCGAGAAGAAGGGTGAGGACGACAAGACCAGCCTGACCGCGGACCGCACCTTCGTGAAGACGGGCAACCGTGTCGAAGGCCGCGTCCAAATCCTCAAGGGCCTGAAGGCCGGGGACAGGGTCGTGGCCGTCGGCCAGATCAAGCTGCAATCGGGCATGGCTGTTGCGATCTCGAACGATCCGCAGCCGCCGGTTCCGGCCGAGCCGCCGCGCTACTAATTCCGATCATAAAACCCGGAGGGCCGATTGGCCCTCCGCCACATGTTGCCGCAACCGGCAGACAACACGAATCGAGTTGGCGATGGCCTTCACTGATATTTTCATCAAGCGCCCGGTGCTGTCGGTCGTCGTCAGCCTGCTGATCCTCTTGATCGGCTTGCGCGCGGCGATGGTGCTGCCGATCCGGCAATATCCGAACCTGTCGAATACCGTCGTGACGATCACGACGTCATATCCCGGCGCGTCGCCCGAGCTGATCAACGGCTTCATCACGACGCCGATCGAGCAGGCCGTCGCTTCGGCCGAAGGCGTCGACTACATGACGTCGAACTCGGTGCTCGGCACCTCGACGATCCAGGTCTACGTCAAGCTCAATCACGATCCGAACCAGGCGTTGACCGAAGTGCTCGCCAAGGTCAATTCGGTCAAATATCTGATCCCGAAGGAAGCCTTCGATCCGGTCGTGAGCAAGGCGACCGGCGACACCATCGCCGTGATGTATCTCGGCTTCTCCAGCGAGGAGCTGACCGGATCGGCGATCTCGGACTATCTGACCCGCGTCGTGCAGCCGGTGCTCTCGACGGTCGACGGCGTCGCGTCGGCCGACATTCTGGGCGGTCAGACCTTTGCGATGCGTGTCTGGCTCGATCCGAACCGGATGGCCGGACGCGGCGTGTCGCCCAACGACGTCGCCGCTGCGATCGCCGCCAACAACTTCCAGGCGGCCGCCGGCCAGACCAAGGGCTTCTTCATCGTCTCGAACGTCTCGGCCAATACCGACCTTCAGAACATCGATCAGTTCAAGCGGATGATCGTGAAGGCGAAGGACGGCGGCTTCGTGCGCATCGAGGACATCGCGACGGTGGAGCTCGCGGCGCAGTCGACCGACGCCAGCGTCGCCTTCAACGGCGAGCATGCGATCTTCATCGGCATCAAGGCGACGCCGCAAGGCAATCCGCTGACCCTGGTGAAGGGCGTGCGCGCGCTGTTCCCTGACCTCGAGCGCAACCTGCCGCCGTCGATGAAGATGAAGGTGGCCTACGACTCCACCAAGTTCATCCAATCGTCGATCGACGAGGTCGAGAAGACGCTGACCGAAGCGGTCCTGATCGTCGTCGTCGTCATCTTCCTGTTCCTGGCGTCGCTGCGGTCGGTGATCATCCCCGTCGTCACCATTCCGCTGTCGCTGATCGGCGTCTGCATCCTGATGCTGGCCGCAGGCTTCAGCTTCAACCTCTTGACGCTGCTGGCGATGGTGCTGGCGATCGGCCTCGTGGTCGACGACGCCATCGTGGTGGTGGAGAACATCCATCGACATCTCGAGGAGGGCCTGCCACCAGTTCAGGCATCGCTGAAAGGTGCGCGCGAGATCGTGGGACCGGTCGTCTCGATGACGATCACGCTCGCGGCGGTGTACGCGCCGATCGGCTTCCTCGGTGGCGTGACCGGCACGCTGTTCCGCGAATTCGCCTTCACGCTGGCGGGCTCGGTGATCGTGTCGGGCGTGATCGCGCTGACGCTGTCGCCGATGATGTGCTCGGTGTTCCTGAAGAGCGCGGAAGAGGGACGTTTCGCCAGGCTGGTCAATCGCGTGTTCGGCGCGTTGACGCGTGCCTATGGCCGCCAGCTCGACCGTTCGCTCGACTACCGCCCGATCACGGCGCTGTTCGCCGTGACCATCCTCGGTCTGGTCGGCTTCCTCTATATGCACATCCAGAAGGAGCTGGCGCCGCAGGAAGACCAGGGCATCGTGTTCGCGGTGACCAAGGCGCCGAAATACGCCAACATCGACTACATCGATTTCTACGGCGACAAGATGGACAAGGAGTTCCAGAAGTTCCCCGAGACCGACCTGCGGTTCATCCTGAACGGCATCACCGGTCCGCAGGGCGGCTTCGCCGGCATGCTGCTCAAGCCGTGGGATGAGCGCAAGCGCTCGGCCCAGGCGCTGCAGCCGCTGGTGCAGGCCGAGCTGTCGAAGATCGAGGGCGTCAGCGCGTTCGCGTTCAGCCTGCCGCCGTTGCCCGGCGGACCCGGCGGTCTGCCGGTGCAGATGGTGATCTCATCGACGGCCGGATTCCAGCAGGTGTTCGACCAGATGAGCAAGCTGAAGGATGCCGCGCGCAAGAGCGGCCTGTTCATCGTCACCGACAGTGACCTCGACTTCAACCAGCCGGTGGTCCGGGTGAAGGTCGATCGCTCCAAGGCGAGCGACCTCGGCATCACCATGCAGTCGATCGGTGGTGCGCTGGCGACGCTGCTGGGCGGCAACTATGTCAACCGCTTCAACCTGGAAGGACGCTCCTATCAGGTGATCCCGCAGGTGCCGCGCGTCAGCCGGCTCGCGCCGGAATCGTTCGACAACTTCTACGTCCCGACCGCGACCGGGCAGCTGGTGCGGTTGTCGACCGTGGTTGCGGTCGAGACCGGCGTCGATCCGAACGCGCTGACCCACTACAACCAGCTCAACTCGTCAACCTTCCAGGCGGTGCCGATGCCCGGCGTCTCGATGGGGCAGGCGGTCGAGTTCCTGCAGGGTGAAGCCAAGAAGCTGCCGTCCGGCTTCAGCTACGACTTCCTGGCCGACTCCCGGCAGTACGTCCACGAAGGCAACCAGCTGCTGGTCACCTTCGCGTTCGCCATCATCATCATCTTCCTGGTGCTGGCGGCGCAGTTCGAGAGCCTGCGCGATCCGTTCGTGATCATGATCAGCGTGCCGATGGCGATCGTCGGCGCCTTGATCCCGCTGTTCTTCGGCGTCGCCACCATGAACATCTACACCCAGGTGGGCCTGCTGACGCTGGTCGGACTGATCACCAAGCACGGCATCCTGATGGTGGAGTTCGCCAACGAGCTGCAGCTCAAGGAGGGACTGGACCGCCGCTCGGCGATCGAGATGTCGGCCCGGATTCGTCTGCGTCCGATCCTGATGACGACGGCGGCCATGGTCACCGGCCTGCTGCCGCTGCTCACCGCCTCGGGTGCCGGCGCTGCCAGCCGCTTCTCGATCGGGCTCGTGGTCGTCGCCGGCATGACGATCGGCACGCTGTTCACCCTGTTCGTGCTGCCGGCCGTCTACATGACGATTGCGACCGACCACCAGGCCGCGGCCCGGTCCGAGCGCGCCAAGCAGATCGCCGACTACGAACTCGACGGCCGCGAGGGCGCACTGAAACCGACCTGAGCCCTCCAAGCTCATGCTCGCAGCAAAGGCGGCACTGGCGAAAGCCACTGCCGCCTTTTCTTTGTCCCGCGAACGCCTTGCCGATGGGCGTGCCGAAGACTGCTGGCTTCACGCGTTTTCTTCACGCGAACCGGAAGACCACTTCGCTCGAAACCGCTATGCTCGCCTCACAAGATCTGGAGGAAACAGGCATGGCGAGCGAATTTGCGGCGGGCAATTACCGGTTCATTCCGGCCGTGTTCCAATATTCAAGCGGTGCGCAGGCGAACGCCGGCTATGAGATCGAGCGGGTGCGCTTCGATCGCCTGTTGCCACTGGCGGAAGGGTTTACGCGCATTGCGGCCTACATCAAGGACGCCGGCCGGCCGCTGACCTCGTTCTGCGCCTGCGAACTGCGTTCGCCGGCCGCCTTTACCGAGGACGGCTTCCGCGCCTTCAACCAGCACTACGTCAAGACGCTCGCCGAATGGGGCCTGTTCGACGGCACCATCAATCCGGTGGCGCGCAGCAATGTCTGTCCCGAGATCGATCCGCCGGCCGAGCCGTCGTTTTACGCGTTCTCGTTCACGCGGCCGAGTACGAGCACGTCGCCGTCCTTCGTGATCGCGGGCGGCGCCGAGGCCCGCAGCGGCACTGCCAGCTACCCCGACCGCATCGTCTGCTACCGCGATCTCAGCCCCGGCGCGTGGCGGGAGAAGGTCCGCTTCACCGCCGGTGAGATGGAGCGCCGTCTTGCTGAGTTCAGCTTCGGCTGGCAGGAGACGACCGCGGTGCAGGCTTACACCGTGCACGACATCCATCCCGTGATCGTCGACGAGCTGGTCCGCCGCGGCGCCACGCGCTCCGGCCTGACCTGGCACTTCTGCCGCCCGCCGGTCGTCGATCTCGAATACGAGATGGATTGCCGGCGCGTGCTGCGCGAGGTGGTGATTTAGCTCTTGCCGTCATTGCGAGGAGCGAAGCGACGAAGCAATCCATAGCTCCGCATGCTCGGCGACGATGGATTGCTTCGCTTCGCTCGCAATGACGCGAACATGGAGGGACGCGACTATCCCCGTCATCCTGAGGTGCGAGCGAAGCGAGCCTCGAAGGATGCATGGCCACCAGGCGGGCCGTTCATCCTTCGAGACGCGCTGCGCGCTCCTCAGGATGACGGGGAGAGAGAGCCGGCCGCTTCCGTTACATCACCGCGCCTTCGGATCCAGCGCGTCACGCAGGCCGTCGCCGACCAGGTTGAACGACAGCACGACCAGAAAGATCGCAAGTCCCGGCCAGATCGCCATCCATGGCGCGGTGGTCAGGAAGCGCTGCGCGGCGTTGAGCATGCTGCCCCAGGACGGCGCCGGCGGCTGCTGGCCGAGGCCGAGGAAGGACAGCGCGGCCTCGGCAATGATCGCGGCGGCGATCGACAGCGTGGCCTGCACCAGCAGTGCCGGCAGGATGTTGGGCAGGATGTGGACCAGCGCGATGCGCCAGCGCGGGTTGCCCATGGCGCGCGCCGCCTCGACATAGTCCTCGACCTTGACGTTCATCACCTGGCCGCGGGTCAGGCGGATGAAGATCGGGGTCGCCGAGACGCCGATCGCGATCATCGCATTGCCGAGGCTCGGCCCGAGGAACGCGGCAAGCGCGATCGCCAGGATCAGGAACGGGCAGGCCAGCATCGCATCGGTGATGCGGCTGATCAGCGCGTCGATGAAGCCGCCGCGGTAGCCGGCGAGCAGCCCGAGCGGCACGCCGATCGCAAGCGCGATGCTGACCGAGATGACGCCGGCAAGCAGCGAGGCGCGGGCGCCGAACACGACGCGCGCGAGCACGTCGCGGCCGAGTTCATCGGTGCCGAACCAGTGCTGCATCGACGGCGCCTTGCGGACCAGCGACCAGCTGGTCGCGATCGGATCATAGGGCACGATCAGCGGCGCGAAGACGGCGAGCAGGATGAAGAGCGCGATCACGGTAAGCCCGAGCACGGCGCCCTTGCGCCGGACCAGCCGCCGGCCGGCGCGCCGTGCCGGGCTCTCCAGCGTCTCGGCGGCGGCAAGCGAAGCTGATGTGCTGAGTACGGCGTCGGTCATCCAGTCAGTTCCTCAGCCGCGGATTGACGAGGATGTAGGCGATGTCGGCGATCAGGTTGAGCGTGATATAGATCGTCGCCGTTGTCAGCACCACGCCCTGCACGACCGCATAGTCGCGGTTGAACACGGCATCGACGATCAGCTTGCCGAAGCCCGGGATCGAGAATATCTGCTCGGTGAGCACCGCACCCGACAGCAGCGTGCCGAGCTCGAGCGCGCCGAGCGTGATGATCGGCGTCAGCGCGTTGCGCATCGCATGCTTGAGGATCACCGTGCGCTCGGACAGGCCCTTGGCGCGCGCGGTGCGGACATAGTCGCTCTCGAGCACCTGCAGCATGGCGCTTCGTGTATGCCGCATCAGGACCGCGGCGATCGCATTGCCGAGCACGAAGGCCGGCATGACGGATGCGGCGAGGCTCGCGCGCCAGTTTTCGCTGAGCGGCACGTAGCCGGAGGCCGGCAGCCAGCCGAGTTCGACGGAGAACAGGAAGATCAGCATGATGCCGAGCCAGAAATTCGGCGTCGAGATACCCCACAGCGCGAACAGATTGGCGCCGTAATCCCAGGCGGTGCCTTTCTTCACCGCCGAGATGATGCCGGCGGGAATGCCGATCAGGAAGGCGACCACGATCGCCATGCCGGCGATTTGCATCGTAACCGGCAGCTTCTGCGCGATCAGGCTCGACACCGGCATCTTGTTGCGCAGGGACTCGCCGAAGTCGCCCATCACCACGCCCTTGACCCAATAGGCATATTGCACCGGGATCGATCGATCCAGGTGGTATTGCTGGCGGATCTGTTCGATGACGGCCGGATCGCGCTCCTCGCCGGCCATCACGAGTGCCGGATCACCGGGCAGCAGGTGTTGCAGCGAGAAGATCAGGAGCGAGACGAAGAACAGCGTCGGGACCAGCTGAACCAGCCGCTTGGCGAGGAAGTTCAGCATCGTCGGCCCCGCGTGCCCTGCGCTGTGTCGATCATTTCAATTTCAGCCCGACCACGCGCACCAATCCATCCGGCATCTGCCGGTAACCCTCGACCTTGGTGGTGTGCGCGATCAGGAGTGTGCGGTGATAGATGTAGATGATAGGCTCGTCGTTGAGCACGATCTTGGTCATCTTCTCGTAGATCGCCTTGCGCTGGGTTGGATCGTTGATCAGCCGCGCATCTTCCATCAGCTTGTCGGCTTCCGCGTTGGAATAGCCGCCGTCGTTCTGCGGCGCCTTGGTGTGCAGGAAGACATAGGAATTGCCGTCAGGATCGATCCGGCCGCTCCAGTTGATCTGAAACACCTGAAACTCGCCGGCTTGGGCCTGCTTGAAAGTCGTCGCAAATTCGACCACGCGGATCTTGATGTCGAAGCCCGCTTCGGCCGCCATAGACTGCACGACCTGGGCCACGGCTTCGTTCTCGGCCCCTTTGGGGACCATGTAGTCGATGGCGACGGGCAGTGTGACGCCGGCCTCCTTCAGCAGCGCCTTGGCCTTGGCAACGTCGCGTCCACGAACCGGAAACGCCTTCTGATAGTAGGGATGTACCGGGCTGACCCATTGATTGCCCGGCGTGAACTCGCCGTTGAAGACGACCTGGTTGAGCGCCTCGCGGTCAATCGACAGGTCGAGCGCCTGGCGCACCTTTTCCGACTGGCTGAGCGGCCCCTTGCTCTTGTCGTTGCCGATGTTGATGGTGAGGCCGAGATAGCCGAGTTCGGGTGCGGTCGACAGCACGAGCCGCTTGTCGGCGCGGACGTCCTTGATGTCGGTGGCGAGCACGCGCTCGATCAGATCGAGCCCGCCGGACTTCAGATTGGCGAGCCGCACCGTGGCATCGACGATGGGAAGGAACACGATGCGATCGATGAAGATGTTATCCTTGTTCCAGTAATCGGCAAATTTCTCGAACACCATGCGGTCCTGCTGCACGCGTTCGACGAACTTGTAGGGACCGGCGCAGACCGGATGCAGCCCGAATTTGTCGCCCGCTTCCTTCACCGCCTTCGGCGAGACCATCATGCCGGCGCGGTCGGTCAACTGGGCGATCAGCGGCGAGTAGGGCGTCTTGAGCACCAGTTTGATAGTCAGGGGATCGACGACGTCGACATGGTCGAGTGCGGCCAGTTCGGGTTTGCGAAACGAGGTCGGCAGCGTGAGATGGCGCTCCAGCGAGAATTTGGCGGCTTCGGCGTCGAACGGCTCACCGTCGTGGAACTTGACGCCCGGCCGGAGCTTGATCGTCATCTCCTTGCCGTCGGCCGAGTTCTCGTAGGACAGCGCGAGCTGCGGGACGATGTTCAGCTTCTCGTCAATGTCGAACAGCTTGTCGCAGAAGGCCGAAAAGACGATGCGGCCGACATAGGTGCGTCCGATCGAAGGATCGAGGATATCGGGATCCTCGGCGAGCCCGATGCGAAGCGTGGTCTCGGCACGCGCGCTCGTTCCGCACCAGGTCACGAGGGCCGCCATCAGGACCGCCAAGCGCCAAAATCTCATCGCCAACCCCTTAATCCCCTGCGCATTTGTTCCTTACGAAATAACCCCGGGCCGCCCCGAGGCTTCCGCCGCATTGAACGCCGCCACCAGCTTTTCCAGTGTCGGTGAGAACCCGCCATCGGACGGCACGATCGCCTCCGCGCCGGGCAGCTCGCCCGTTCGGTGACAGGCCGTTGCATATCCGGTGCCATCTTCGCGCAATCGCGGCACTTCGCTGCGGCAGCGCGCGATCACATAGGGGCAGCGGGTATGGAAGCGGCAGCCGGACGGCGGATTGAGCGCGCTCGGCAGCTCGCCCTCCAGCACGATGCGGCTGCGCCTGGCGCGCGGCTTCGGCACCGGGATCGCCGACAACAGCGCGCGGCTATAGGGATGGCGCGGGGCGGCGAACAGCGCCTGCGCCTCCGCCGTCTCGACGATGGTGCCGAGATTCATCACGGCGACACGGTCGGCGATGTGTTTGACGACGGCGAGATCGTGCGAGACGAAGATGTACGCAAGCTTCAGGCGATCCTGCAGGTCGCGCAGCAAATTCAGGATCTGCGAGCGGATCGAGACGTCGAGCGCCGACACCGGCTCGTCGCAGATGATCAGCTTCGGCTCGACTGCGAGCGCGCGAGCAATCGCGATGCGCTGACGTTGGCCGCCGGAGAATTCATGGGGATAGCGGCGCGCAAAGCGCGGCTCGAGCCCGACCAGGCGCAACAGCTCCTCGACCCGCTCGCGGCGGCCCGCCGCCGGGACCAGATTGTGCAGCGCCAGCGGCTCGGTCAGGATCTGGCTCACCGTCATGCGCGGATTGAGCGAAGCGTAGGGGTCCTGGAAGATCAGCTGCGCGTCGCGGCGGAACGCGCGCAATTGATCGGCGTTGAGCGCGCCGAGGTCACGGCCTTCGAAGGTGACGCGGCCAGCGTCCGGCTCGATCAGCCGCAGCACCAAGCGGCTGACGGTTGATTTGCCGCAGCCGGATTCGCCGACCAGGGCCAGCGTCTTGCCGGCCTCGACCGTGAAGCTGACGCCGTCGACCGCCTTCACGTAAGCGGTCGGCCGTCCGAACACCGAGCGTTCGGCGACGAAATGCTTCACCAGCCCTTCGACTTCGAGCAGTGCAGTCATTGGCGTGGCATCCGGCTGTCGTGTCCCGGGCGCAGTGCAACGCGAAGTTTTGCACTGCTGAACCGGGACCCATGTCGGCCATCGGATGCAGCGGGCCCCGGTTCAGCGGTGCACCACTGCGCTGCGCTTGTGCTGCACCGCGCCCGGGGCACGAGAAGTGTGAGTGTGGCGACGGTCATGATACCAGCCGCTCCAGCGGCGCGCGGATGCAGCGCGAGGCGTGGGTCGCGCTCAGCAGCGCGAGCGGTGGCGGCGACCGGGTGCAGGCATCCTCGACGAACGGGCAGCGCGCGGCGAAGCGGCATCCCGCCGGCGGATTTGCCATGTTCGGCACCATGCCCTCGATCGTGGCGAGATGGCTGGTGCGGCGGTCGAGCCGCGGGATCGAGCCGAGCAGGCCGACCGTGTAGGGATGCTGCGGATTGGCAAACAGCTCGTCGACCGGCGCGCGCTCGACGATCTCGCCCGCATACATCACCGCGACCTCGTCGCAGACCTCGGCGACGACGCCGAGATCGTGGGTGATCAGGATGATCGCAGCGCCGCTGGCGGCCTTCAGCTCGCGCATCAGATCGAGGATCTGGGCCTGCAGCGTGACGTCAAGCGCGGTGGTCGGCTCGTCGGCGATCAGCAGCTGCGGATCGCAGGCCAGCGCCATCGCGATCATCACGCGCTGGCGCATGCCGCCGGAGAGCTTGTGCGGATATTCGTCGATGCGCTTCTCGGGTGAGGGAATATGGACGCGGCGCAGCAGCTCGATGGTGCGTTCGCGCGCCGCGCGCCGCGAGCCGCCACGGTGGCGCAATATCGTCTCGGCGATCTGGTCGCCGATCGTGAAGCTCGGGTTGAGCGAAGTCATCGGCTCCTGGAAGATCATCGCGAGGCGATTGCCGCGCAGGTCGCGCAGCGTCGCATCCGGCACGTCGAGCAGGTCGAAGCCGTCGAAGCGGATCGCGCCGGAGACCGCGGCAGATTGTTTCGGCAACAGGCCCATGATCGCGAGCGAGGTGACGCTCTTGCCGCAACCGGACTCGCCGACCAGGCCGAGCGTGGCGCCATTGGCGACGGAAAGATCGACGCTGTCGACGGCATGCGTCACGCGGCCGTCGTCGCCGTGGAAGGTGACGCGCAGGCCCTCGATCTCGATCAGCGGGCCGGCGGTCATGCGCGGCTCTTGGATGCCGCTGCGATGCCGGCCTCGATCCTGGCGCGGTCGCTGATTCCGGCCGGGTTGTCGCGGGTCGGCATGAAGGTGCGGAACGGCACCCAGTGTTCGCGGCTGACCGCTTCCAGCCGTTCCAACTCGCGCAGGGGATCGGCGTGGTCGTCGACCCGCAGGTCGAGCAACGGCCATTGCTCGGTGCCGTGGATCAGAAGGGCCGCCGATTGCTTGCCGCGCTTGTCGCCGCCGGCCGCCTCGCCGGCGAACATCGCCTTGATGAGCCGCTCCGCGAACGGGAGCTTCTCGTTCGCGGCATAGACGCGCGCGGTCTCGTCGAGCACGGCGGGCCCGGCCAGCATGTTGCCGGCGATCGAGAAGCCGTCGCCGGCGATATGGCCGAACCAGTCGATGCAATCCTTGCCGGAATGCGCGGCGATCCGGCCCTTGGCGTCCATGACGTGCACCTGCCGGCTCTCACGGCCGCCGTCGGGCGCGAGCAGCGCCGCGATCGCCTCATGCGGGCTCCTGCCGTCGCGCAGCAGCGCGAGGCCGTCGATGCCGTAGTAGGGATTGACCAGCGCCTGCGTCGCGATGGCGCCGATCCCGGGTGCAATGTGCGGCACCAGCGCGCCGACCGCGAAGAACCGCGTCGCGACGGCGATGCCGAGCTGGCCGGTGGCGCTGTCGCGGGCGATGATCGACCAGGTCATCCGAAACCTCTAGCGGCCCGCGGCGTAACCCTGCATGCCGCGCGGGTTGGCGGCGGCGCGGCGGCGGGGGCCGACCTTCGAGGCCGCGGTGAGGCGGCCTTCCGACCAATCGGGTCCAATCTCGACCACATGGCCGCGACGTTTCAACTCGTCGGTGGTCGATTTCGGCACGCGATTTTCCAGCACCAGCACACCGGGGCGCGAGGTGCGCGGCCAGAACGAGATCGGGAAATGCTCGGAGTGCCAGGCCGGCGCGTCGATCGCCTCCTGCAAATTGAGCTTGGCGTGGACATGGCGCAGGAAGAACTGCGTGATCCACTGATCCTGCTGGTCGCCGCCCGGGGAGCCCCAGGAGAGATACGGCTCGCCGTCGCGCAGCGCCATGGTCGGCGACAGCGTGGTGCGCGGCCGCTTGCCCGGCGCCAGCGAGGCCGGGTGGTTTTCTTCCAGCCAGAACATCTGGGCGCGGCTGCCGAGGCAGAAGCCGATCTCGGGAATCACAGGCGAGGATTGCAGCCAGCCGCCGGACGGCGTCGCCGAGATCATGTTGCCGGCCTTGTCGATGATGTCGAAATGCACGGTATCGCCGCGCACCTCGCCGAACCGGCCGACCGTCGGCTCGCCCGCGCCCATGGCGCCGACCGCCTCGCGATGCCCTTCGGCGTGCCGCAGCTTCACGACGCCGCCGAAACCTGTGACCGAGCCGGGGCGGAAGTCGAGCGACGCCTTGTCTTTCGAGATCAGCTTGCGCCGTTCGTTGTTGTAGGCATCGGACAGCAGCGTTTCGATCGGGATGTCGGCGAACTTCGGATCGCCGTAGAACGTCTCGCGATCGGCATAGGCGAGCTTGGCGGCTTCGATCTGCAAGTGGATGAAGTCGGGGCCTGCGGGGTCGAGCCCGTCGAGCTCGAAACCCTTCAGCAGCGCGAGCTGCTGCAGCATCACCGGACCCTGGCTCCAGACGCCGCATTTCTGCACGCTGTAGCGGCCGTAATCGTAGGTCAGCGGCGCTTCAATGGTCGGCTGCCAGCGCGCCATGTCGTCGGCCGACAGCACGCCGCGATGCGGCGAGCCGGAGACGTCCATCACCTCCTGGGTGCGGCAGAATCTGTCGATCGCCTCGGCGACGAAGCCTTTCGACCAGGCCTGCCGCGCGCGCTCGATCTGTGCGACGCGGTCGCTACCGGCGCTCTCCGCCTCGGCCAGGATGCGTGCATAGGTCTCGGCGAGCTTCTTGTTGGTAAAGAGGGTGCCGGGCTTCGGCACTTCGCCGTTGGGCAGATAGACGTCGGCCGACGTGGACCAGTATTTCCGGAACAGCTGCTCGACGGTCTTGATGGTAGCCGACGCGCGCTCGACCAGCGGATGGCCGTCGCGGGCATAGGCGATCGCGGGCTCCAGCACGTCGCGCAGCTTCATCGTGCCGTAGTCGCGCAGCAGCAGCATCCAGGTTTCGAACGTGCCGGGCACGCAGGCGGCGAGCAGGCCGGTGCCAGGCACCATTTCGAGGCCCTCGCTGCGATAATGCGCAATCGTCGCTTTCGCCGGCGCCGGTCCCTGGCCGCAGATCACTTCGGTCTTGCCGCGCTTGACGTCGTGCACGATGAGCGGGACGTCGCCGCCGGGGCCGTTCAGATGCGGCTCGACCACCTGCAACGTGAACGCCGCGGCAACGCCGGCGTCGAAGGCGTTGCCGCCTTTCTCCAACGCCGCCATGCCGACGGCGGTCGCGATCCAGTGGGTCGAGGTGACGACGCCGAAGGTGCCTTCGATCTCGGGCCTTGTGGTGAACGGATCGGGATTGACGTTGCTCATGGGGCTGCGCTTCCGGCTAGGTCTTGTGGCGCGCGCACTTGATCACAGGCCGGCTGGTATGCCAACCGCTTGGTGGACATGGCCGCTCCCATCCGCGTGATCATGCCGGAACGGCGGCGGCAGGGCTGTTGACGGCGTGGCAGGCGACGCCGTCGATCAGTTCCGGCGCCTTCTCGCGGCAGAGATCGAAGGCGAGGGGACAGCGCGGATTGAACGCGCAGCCCCGCGGCGGATCGATCGGGTTCGGAATCTCGCCCTTGACCGGGATGCGCTGGCGGCCGGACATCGCAAGGTCCGGAACCGCGCCGAGCAGCATCTTGGTGTAGGGCATCCGCGGGTTCTCGAACAATTTCCGGCCCTCGGCGATCTCGACGATGCGGCCGAGATACATCACGCCGATTCTCGTCGCCATGTGGCGGACGACCGCGAGATTGTGGCTGATGAAGAGATAGGTCAGGCCGAACTTGTCCTGCAGGTCGCGCATCAGATTGAGGATCTGCGCTTGCACCGAGACGTCGAGCGCCGAGGTCGGCTCGTCGCAGACGATGAACTCGGCTTCCGACGCCAGTGCGCGGGCGATCGCGATGCGCTGGCGCTGGCCGCCGGAAAATTCGTGCGGGAATTTTTGGCCGTCGTCGGGGTGCAGGCCGACCAGCGAGAGCAGGTCGCCGACCCGGGCCTTGATGTCGCGTTCGCCCTCGATCAGGTCGAAGGCGCGGATCGGCTCGGCGACGACGGCGGCGACCCGGTAGCGCGGATTGAGGCTGGCATAGGGGTCCTGAAAGACCATCTGGATGCGCCTGCGCAGCCGGCGGCGCGCCTGCGCCTGCCGCGGATCGGTCATCGAGACGCCGTCGATGACGACTTCGCCCGAGCTCGGCGGCAACAGGCCGACGACCATGCGCGCAACCGTGGTCTTGCCGGAGCCGGATTCGCCGACCAGCGCAAACGTCTCGCCGCGCTTGATGTCGAAGCTGACGCCGTCGACGGCCTTGAGGAATTCGAGATGGCCGCCTTCGATCACGCGGTTGAGCCACGGCTTGGAGACGTCGAAGACGCGGCGCAGGTTCTTGACCTCGATCAATGTCCCGCTCATGCCGCCGTCTCCTTCGCCGGCTCGAACAGATGGCAGGCGACCGATTGGGTGCCCTGCCGGATCGGCTCGGGGCGTTCGACGCGGCAGCGATCGAAGACAAACGCACAGCGCGGATTGAACGGGCAGCCCGCCGGGATCGCCGACAGCCGCGGCATCGAGCCCGGGATCTGCACCAGGCGCTTGTCCTCTCCGGCGAGCGTCGGGATCGCTCCCATCAAGCCCCTGGCGTAAGGATGCAGCGGGTTGCGCACCACCTCCTGCACCGGGCCGATCTCGGCGATGCGGCCGGAATACATCACCGCGACGCGGTCGCAGGTCTCGGCGATCACGCCCATGTCGTGGGTCACCAGCATCACAGCGGTGCCGTGGTCGCGGCCGAGCCGCTTGATCAGCGCGATGATCTGCGCCTGCACCGAGACGTCGAGCGCGGTGGTCGGCTCGTCGGCGATGATCAGCTCGGGCTCGGCGCAGATCGCAAGCGCGATCACGACGCGCTGGCGCATGCCGCCGGAGAACTCGTGCGGGTAGCCGTCGATGCGCTTTTCCGGCGCGGGGATGCCGACCTCTGCCAGCAGATCGATGGCGCGCCGGCGCGCGGCGCTTTCGCTCAGATTGGTGTGGGTGCGAATCGTCTCGATGATCTGGTCGCCGATCCGGTAGAGCGGATTGAGGCTGGTCAGCGGATCCTGGAAGATCATGCCGATCCGCTTGCCCCTGATGCGCCGGATCTCCTCCGGCGGAAGATGATCGATCCGGGTGCCCGACAGCTCGATCTGGCCGCCGCAGATGCGGCCGGGCGGATCGATCAGCCCGATCACCGCAAGGCCGGTGACCGATTTGCCGGCGCCGGACTCGCCGACCACGCCGAGCACCTCGCCCTTGGCGATGTCGAACGACACGCCGTTGATGGCGCGCAAGGTCGCGCGGCGGGTGACGAATTCCACCTCGAGATTGCGCACCGAGAGGACAGGCTGGGTCATCGGAGCCTTGGGTTCAACGCGTCGCGCAGCCAGTCGCCGAGCAGATTGATGGAGAGGATGAGGCCGGCAAGGGCAATGCCCGGGAAGGCGACGATCCACCATTCGCCGGCAAACAGATAGTTGTTGCCGATCCGGATCAGGGTGCCGAGCGAGGGCATGGTGTCGGGCATGCCGGCGCCGAGGAACGACAGTGTCGCCTCGGTGATGATCGCAAGCGCGAGGTTGATGGTGGCGATGACCAGGATCGGGCCCATCGTGTTCGGCAGCACGTGCCGCAGCATGATCTTCGGTGCCGGCAGGCCGATCAGCTGCGCTGCTGCCACATAATCCTTGTTCTTCTCGACCATGACCGAGCCGCGCACGGTGCGGGCATATTGCACCCAGAAACTGAGGCCGATCGCGATGATCAGCACGCCGAACGTGCTCATCTCGTCGAGCCGGTTGCCGAGCAGCGATTTGGCGACACCGTTGACCAGGAGCGCGATCAGGATCGCCGGGAAGGTGAGCTGGACGTCGGCGATCCGCATGATCACGCTGTCGACCACGCCGCCGAAGTAACCGGCGACCAGCCCGAGGGCGATCCCGAGTGCGCCGGCGAACACGACGCCGGCGAGGCCGACCGCAAGCGAGATGCGCAGGCCGTAGAGGATCGCCGAGAGCACGTCGCGGCCCTGCTCGTCGGTGCCGAGCAGGAACGGGCTCTGGCCGTCGGCGGTCCATAGCGGCGCGATCCGCGAGTTGATCAGCTGCAGTTGCGCCGGATCGAACGGGTTTTGCACCGCAAGCCATGACGCGAAGATCGCCAGCAGGAAGAACAACAGCGTGATCACGGCGGCGACCATCGTCAGCCTGGAGCGGCGGAACGAATAGAGGATGTCGCTGTCGAGCGCGCGCCTGAACCAGCCGGCAGCAGGTGCCTGCGGGTGAGCTTCGGAGCGATGGGGGACGACGGCGTCGGACATCGGTCAGACCCTCACGTCGCGCGGCCGACGGTCGAGCGCAAGCGCGGATCGACCACGGTGTAGAGGATATCGACCACGAGATTGATGGTGACGAAGATCAGCGAGACCATCAACAGATACGCGGCCATGATCGGGATATCGACGTTTTGCACGGCCTGCACGAACAGAAGCCCCATGCCCGGCCATTGGAACACGGTTTCGGTGATGATCGAGAAAGCAATAACCGAGCCAAACTGCAGGCCGGCCACCGTGATCACCGGAACCAGGGTGTTCTTCAGCGCATGGCCGAAATGGATCGCGCGCGTGGTCAGCCCGCGGGCGCGGGCAAAGCGGATATAGTCGGTCCGCAGCACTTCCAGCATTTCGGCGCGCACCAGCCGCATGATCAGGGTCATCTGGAACAATCCGAGCGTGATCGCCGGCATGATCAGCGCCTTCAGCCCGGAGACGGTGAGCAGCCCGGTGGTCCACCAGCCGAGCTTCACCACCTCGCCGCGGCCGAAGGAGGGCAGCCAGCCCAAGGTCACGGCGAACAGATAGATCAGGAGGATGCCGATCAGGAAGGTCGGCAGCGAAATGCCGATCAGCGATACCGCCTGGAATAATTTGGCGAGCACGGTGTCGCGGCGCAGCGCCGAGTAGACCCCCATCAGGATGCCGGCGACCATCGCGAACAGCGTGGCGCAGATCGCAAGCTCCAGCGTCGCCGGCAGCCGTTCCGCCAGCAGCGAGGAGACCGGCAGGCGGAACTGGTAGGACACGCCGAACTTGAACTGCAGCGCATTGATGAAATAGCGGCCGAACTGCACCAGCACCGAATCATCCAGGCCGAGCGCGCGCCGGATTTCAGCGCGCTGCGCGGCCGAGGTGTCGATCGAGACGATCTGGCTCACCGGATCGCCGGCGAAGCGGAACATCGCGAACGCAATGACGCCGACGGCGAGCATCACGCCGATCGCCTGCAGCACGCGGCGAAGAGTGAAAGCGAGCATCTCTACCTTTCACTGCTTTTGACATCCGGCGCGCGCGGCTTTGCGCGGCCGGAAACCGAGAGGTCCCGGAAGCCTGCGCTTCCGGGACCCAATTCGCTGCAACCGCTATTCACCTTGCTTGGTCGCCCAGTAGAGCAGCACCTGGTTGTCCGCGCGCTGGGTCAATTTGACCTTTTTCGACACGCCCCACACCAGCGGTTGCTGATGCAGCGGAATGTAGCCGTAATCCTTGATGACGATCTCGTAGGCCTGCTTGATCAACTGGTCGCGCTTGGCCGTGTCGCTCTCGATCAGGACCTTGTCGGTGAGCGCGTCGACTTCCTTGTTGCAATAGCCGCCGAGATTGGCCTCGCCCCGGGTCGAATCTTTCGGATCGTCACGGCAGCCGAGGATGTCGTGCAGCACGTTGTGCGAGTCCGACGTCGCGGGCGTCCAGCCCAGCATGAAGAACGAGGTCTGGTAGCCGCCGGGCTTCAGCACCTTGCCGAAATACTGCGCTTTCGGTTGCGCCAGCAGGTTCACCTTGACGCCGATGCGGGCCAGCATGCCGACCACCGCCTGGCAGATCGCAGCGTCGTTGACGTAGCGGTCGTTCGGGCAATCCATCGTGACTTCGAAGCCGTTCGGATAGCCGGCCTCGGCCAGCAGCTTCTTGGCGCCATCGGGATCGA
This sequence comes from Bradyrhizobium sp. B120, assembly GCF_049075665.1. Lineage (NCBI taxonomy): Bacteria > Pseudomonadati > Pseudomonadota > Alphaproteobacteria > Hyphomicrobiales > Nitrobacteraceae > Bradyrhizobium > Bradyrhizobium sp. B120. Next base: position 2,780,460 of record NZ_CP185242.1, read on the forward strand.
GCTTCGGCCGGGTGAACTCCTTCGACAGCGGATAGAGTTCGGGCGCGATCATCAGGGTCGAGGGCGTCGACATGCCGCGCATGACGCGGGTCTTGATCAGGTCGACGTCGATCGTCTTGTAGAAGGCTTCGCGGACCTTGATGTCCTTGAACGGATTCTTGCCCTTGACGTTGGAGTACAGCAGCTCATCGCGCGCCATGTCCATGCCGATGAAGATGGTGCGGATCTCCGGCGCGGTCATGACGGTGGCGACGCCGCTGGAATTGACGCGCTGGATGTCCTGCAGCGGAACCGGTTCGATGACATCGACTTCGCCCGAGAGCAGCGCGGCAACGCGGGTGGCGTCGGAGCCGATCGGGGTGAAGATGATCTCCTGGAGATTATGCTCGGGCTTGCGCCAATAGCCGGGAAACGCCTTGAACACGGTCTTCACGCCGGGCTGGTGGCTCTCGATCGTGAAGGGGCCGGTGCCGTTCTCGTGCAGCGCCGCGTAGCTCGGCGTGGTCGCGGAGGCCGGCGTCGGTGCGACGGCGTTGTTCTCCTCGCACCACTTCTTGTCCATGATGTACCAGCTATCCCACTGCGAGGTCAGGATGGGATTGGGCGAGTCCAGCGTCACGTCGACCGTGTAGTCGTCGACCTTGGTGAACTTGGCGTCGGCCGGGACGTTGCTGAGGAAATTGGAGCCCTTGGCGCGGACGCGGTCGGCGGAGAACAGCACGTCGTCGGCGGTGAAAGGATCGCCGTTGTGGAATTTCACGCCCTTGCGCAGATGGAAGCGCCATTTGGTCGGGCTCAGCGTCTCCCAGCTTTCCGCCAGCGCTGGGATGATCTTGAGGTCCTTGTCGCGCGCGGTGAGGCCCTCGTAGACGTGGGCGTGGTGCGCGATCGTCGTGGTTTCCTTCAGCGTGTAAGGATCCAGCGACTTCAGCTCGCCCTGATTGGCATATTTCAGCGTCTGGGCCGATGCCGGCAAGGCAAGGGCAACCAGCGCGACGGCAGTCGCCGCAAACAAACTCCAACGTACCGACATGTGATCCCGCGTCCCCGTTTTTGTCCGCCGGCTGCTTTGTCCGGCTGGTATTATTGATGCATGTTGCCAGAGTTTACCGGCCGCGCAAGCGCGATTTCCCAAAGGGTTAATCGCCTCGCGCGGGTGCAGCGCAATGAATGCGACAGGAGAGTAGGCGGTTGGTGCGGGCGCCTGACATTCGACTTTCGGCGTGCTGCTTGCCGATTGCCGGAATGATCGCCGGCGCGCCGGCAGATGCCGGTCCCGCCAAACGGTTTGGAGCCGTCGTTCCAAACGGTTTGGTTGACCATAACGGATGATTGAGGCCGACTATCCATCGGGGCAGGTACGGCTCGCTTGCGTGACCGACCCCGTCCCGGCGATACTGAGGCGGGCCAGGCGCATTTGAGGAGGCGGATATGAAGGTCAACGTCGAGATAGATTGTACGCCCCTTGAAGCGCGGCAGTTCTTCGGCCTGCCGGACGTGGCACCGATGCAGAACGCGGTGATGGACAGGCTGCAGCAGCAGATGCTGTCGAACATCGAGAAGGTTTCGCCGGAAGCGTTGCTGCAAAGCTGGTTCACCTTCGATCCCAAGCTCGCCGAGCGCTTCCAGGACATGTTCGTGACGATGGCCGGCCTCGGCGGCATGGGCAAAAAGGACAAGAAATAGTGGCGGCCGCGAAAGGGAGCGTTGATGCGACCGAACGCCGGTTGCGTCCACCCAGCCTGTTCCTGATGCTGGCGGAAGCGCGCGGCGTGCTCGAGCTGAATTCGAGCCTGCTGCTGTCGCCGCTGCTGATGCAGGCGCCGAAGGGCGACGGTCATCCGGTGCTGGCGCTGCCCGGCTTCCTCGCCAGCGACCTTTCGATGGCGCCGATGCGGCGCTATCTGAAGGAGCTCGGCTATGACGCCTATGCCTGGAACATGGGCCGCAATTTCGGCGGCATCTCCAGCAGGCGGAGTGCGCTGCGCGACCTGCTGAAACGGGTCCATGAGGCGTCGGGGCGCAAGGTCTCGATCATCGGCTGGAGCCTCGGCGGCGTTTATGCGCGCGACCTGGCGTCGCAGATGCCGGAGCTGGTGCGCTCCATCATCACGCTGGGCAGCCCGTTCGCCGACGATATCCGCGCCACCAATGCGACCCGGCTGTACGAACTGCTGTCCGGCGAGGCGGTGGACGATATTCCCGAAATTCGCGCGGCGATCGCCGGCGACATGCCGGTGCCGGCAACCTCGATCTACTCCCGCACCGACGGCATCGTGAACTGGCAGACCTCGCGGGTGCGGCCGTCGGCGACCGCCGAGAACATCGAGGTGCATTTCGCCAGCCATATCGGCCTCGGCGTCAACCCCGCGGCGCTGTGGGCGATCGCGGACCGGCTGGCACAGCCGGAAGGGGAGTTCCGGCATTTTAACCGCTCGGGCCCCTTTGCCATTGCCTATCGGCCGGCAGAACAGGCACTATCCTAACCAGACGACGAGAAGCGCCGCCAAAGGCGCCCGCGTGAGTTGGCTCTCGGGAGGAAATCATGAGCGACGCCAAAAAGCTGTCCTCGCTGGACGCATCGTTTCTGTATCTGGAAACGCCGGAAATGCCGATGCATGTCGGCAGCATGGCGATCTTCCGGCTGCCCGACGGCTACAAGGGCGACTTCTTCGAGGAGTTCAAGGCGATGATCGCCTCGCGGCTGCACGTCGCGCCGATCCTCAAGGCGCGCCTGCAGAAGGCACCGCTCGACATCGATCACCCGTCCTGGGTCGAGGACGACCAGTTCGACATCGACCGCCACATCTTCCGCGCCAGCCTGCCTGCGCCGCGCGACCGCGCGACGCTGGAGCGCATCGTCGGCTGGATGCACGCCAAGCTGTTGAACCGCGCCCGCCCGCTCTGGGAGTTCTACGTCTTCGAGGGCATGAAGGACAACGAGATCGGGCTCTATTCCAAGATGCACCACGCCTGCATCGACGGCGGCGCCGGCGCGGCGCTGACCAGCATGATCTACGACCTGACGCCGGTGCCGCGGCAGATCGAGCCGCCGAGCGCGAAAAAAGTCGCGCCGGAGCCGCGCGACATCGCGGCCAATTTGATCGACGCCTATCAGCAGCTCTGGACCCAGCCGTTCGAGGCGGCCGCCACCGCGCAAAAGAGCCTGGAACTGCCGCGCTCGGGCAAGAGCGACCTCGGCTCGATCCTGTTTGACAATGCCATGTTCCAGATCGAGAGCGCGGTGAAGTTCGCGGGCTCCATGCCGACCGTGCTCAAGAGCCTGTCCGACGTGGTCGCCAAGATCGCCGATCCGAGGTCGCGCGAGAGCCTGCAAGCGATGTCCTCGCCGCCGACCATCCTCAACAAGGCGATCTCGTCGGAGCGCAGCTTTGCCGGCACCTCGATCTCCCTGTCGCGCGCCAAGGCGCTGGCGAAGGCATCGGGCGGCAAGCTCAACGACGTCGTGCTGGCGCTCGCCTCGGGCGTGGTGCGGCGCTATCTGATCAGCCAGGGCGCGCTGCCGAACAAGTCGCTGACCGCAGGCGTGCCGATCTCGCTGCGCGAGGAAGGCAACGCCGAATCGAACAACCAGGTGTTCGGCATGATCTGTTCGATCGCGACCGACGTCGAGGATCCGAAGAAGCGGCTCGAAACCATCATCGCGCAATCCACCAAGTCCAAGGAGATGTCGCATCCGCTGCGCGCCCTGGTGCCGCAGGTTTCCAACATTTCGCTCTTGGGCGCCCCGATCGTGGTGCAGATCATGGCGCTGCTGTACAGCCGCTCCGACCTGTCGAACGTGCTGCCGCCGGCCACCAACATCACAGTGTCGAACGTGCCGGGGCCGCGGCAGACGCTGTACGCGGCTGGCGCAGAGCTGCTGCACATCTTCCCGGTCTCGATCTCGACCCACGGGATCGCGCTCAACATCACCGTGCAGAGCTACCGCGATCAGCTCGATTTCGGCTTCATCGTCGGTGCCAACATCATTCCCCATGTGCAGGTGATGTGCGACATGCTGCCGCTCGAATTCGATGCACTCGAGGCGGCATTCGCGCCTCCGCCTGCCGACATCAAGGGCGCGGCCGAATAGGATTTCCCTCCATGATCGACATGCCACCGCTGCAGTTCGCCGAGACCAACGGCATCCGCATGGGGTTCTACGAAGCCGGCCCCAGCACTGACACGCCGCCGGTCGTGCTGTGCCACGGCTGGCCTGAATTGGCGTTCTCCTGGCGCCACCAGATCAAGGCGCTGGGCGAGGCCGGCATCCGGGTGATCGCCCCGGATCAGCGCGGCTATGGCGCGACCGACCGGCCGGAACCGGTCGAAGCCTACGACATGGAGCACCTGACCGGCGATCTCGTCGGCCTGCTCGACCATCTCAAGATCGACAAGGCGATCTTCGTCGGTCACGACTGGGGCGGCTTTGTCGTCTGGCAGATGCCGCTCAGGCATCATCAGCGGGTTGCCGGCGTCGTCGGCGTCAACACGCCGCATCTGAACCGCGCGCCGATGGATCCGATCGCGCTGTTCCGCCAGCGCTTCGGCGACCAGATGTACATCGTCCAGTTCCAGGATCCGGCGCGCGAGCCCGACCGCATCTTCGGCAGCCGCGTGGAGCAGACCTTCGATGCCTTCATGCGCAAGCCGGCGGCCCGCCCCGCGGGCACGCCGGAGGAACAGCCGATCGCCGGCGTCGGCGCCTCGGCGCGGCTCAACCTGGCGTTCCCGCAGATGATCGCGAACTACGACGCCAAGCACGATCCGCGGACGCCGATCCTGTCGGCCGAGGAGAAGAAGGTGTTCGTCGACACCTTCACCAAGACCGGCTTCACCGGCGGCATTAACTGGTATCGCAACTTCACCCGCAACTGGGAACGTTCGGCGGGGCTGGACCACAATGTGCGGGTGCCGTCGCTGATGATCATGGCCGAGAACGACGCGGTGCTGCCGCCCTCGGCCGCCGACGGCATGGAGAAGCTGGTGCCGGACCTCGAAAAATATCTGGTCCACGACAGCGGCCATTGGACACAGCAGGAAAAGCCGGACGAGGTCAGCGCCAAGCTGATCGAGTGGCGTAGAAAGCGGTTTGGGTGACGATAAGAGTTCGTCATTCCGGGGCGCGCGCAGCGCGAGCCCGGAATCCATAACCACGATCGGGAGTATGGATTCCGGGCCTGCGCCTCGCGGCGCATCCTCAGGTGCGCAATTGCGCACCGGGGAATGACTGATGAGTTTGAGGCTACACGGGGGGCACTTCCGAGATGGCATCCGGCAACAGACTGAGTCCGATCCCGCATCCGCCGACGAAGCCGGTGGTCGGCAACATGCTGTCGCTGGATTCGGCCGCGCCGGTGCAGCATCTCGTCAAGCTCTCCAAGGAGCTCGGGCCGATCTTCTGGCTCGACATGATGGGTGCGCCGCTCGTGATCGTCTCCGGTCACGATCTGGTCGACGAGCTCTCCGACGAGAAGCGCTTCGACAAGGCGGTGCGCGGCTCGCTGCGCCGGGTGCGCGCGGTCGGCGGCGACGGGCTGTTCACCGCCGACACCAAGGAGCCGAACTGGAGCAAGGCGCACAACATCCTGATGCAGCCGTTCGGCAACCGCGCCATGCAGTCGTATCACCCGAGCATGGTCGATATCGCCGAGCAGCTGGTCAAGAAATGGGAGCGCCTCAACGCCGACGAGGAGATCGAGGTCGTCCACGACATGACGGCGCTGACCCTCGACACCATCGGACTGTGCGGCTTCGACTACCGCTTCAATTCGTTCTATCGCCGCGATTACCACCCTTTCGTGGAATCGCTGGTGCGCTCGCTCGAAACCATCATGATGACCCGCGGCCTGCCGCTCGAGGGTCTGTGGATGCAGAAGCGGCGCAAGACGCTGACCGACGACGTCGGCTTCATGAACAAGATGGTCGACGAGATCATCGCCGAGCGGCGCGGCAATACCGACGTGACCAGTGACAAGAAGGACATGCTGGCCGCGATGATGACCGGCGTCGACCGTGCCACCGGCGAGCAGCTCGACGACGTCAACATCCGCTACCAGATCAACACCTTCCTGATCGCCGGCCATGAGACCACCAGCGGCCTGTTGTCGTGCACGATCTATGCGCTGTTGAAGCATCCCGAGGTGCTGAAGAAGGCCTATGAGGAGGTCGATCGCGTCCTCGGTCCCGATGTCGATGCGAGGCCGACCTATCAGCAGGTGACGCAGCTCACCTACATCACCCAATGCCTGAAGGAAGCGCTGCGGCTGTGGCCGCCGGCGCCGGCTTACGGCATCGCTCCGCTCAACGATGAGACGATCGGCGGCAAGTACAAGCTGAAGAAGAACACCTTCATCACCATCCTGGTGATGGCGCTGCATCGCGATCCCTCGGTGTGGGGCCCGAACCCTGATGCGTTCGATCCCGAGAATTTCAGCCGCGAGGCGGAGGCCAAGCGGCCGATCAACGCCTGGAAGCCGTTCGGCAACGGCCAGCGCGCCTGTATCGGCCGCGGCTTTGCCATGCACGAGGCGGCGCTCGCGATCGGCATGATCCTGCAGCGCTTCAAGCTGCTCGACGTGCATCGCTACCAGATGCATCTGAAGGAGACGCTGACCGTCAAGCCGGACGGCTTCAGGATCAAGGTGCGGCCGCGCGACGACAGGGAGCGCGGCGCGTTCGCTGGCAGCACGGGCGCGGTTGCGGCAGCGCCGAAGGCACCGCGCGCGCCGACCACGCGTCCCGGCCACAACACCCCGATGCTGGTGCTCTACGGCTCCAACCTCGGCTCCGCCGAGGAGCTGGCGACCCGCATGGCCGATCTTTCGGAGATCAATGGCTTCTCGGTGCGGCTTGGCCCGCTGGACGACTATGTCGGCAAGCTGCCGGAGGAGGGCGGCGTCCTGATCATCTGCGCCTCCTACAATGGCGCGGCGCCCGACAATGCGACGCAATTCGTCAAATGGCTCGAAAGCGATCTGCCGAAGGACGCTTTCGCCAAGGTGCGCTACGCGGTGTTCGGCTGCGGCAACAGCGATTGGGCGGCGACCTACCAGTCGGTGCCGCGTTTCATCGACGAGCAATTGACCAAGCATGGCGCGCGCGCGGTCTATCCGCGCGGCGAGGGCGATGCGCGCAGCGATCTCGACGGCCAGTTCCAGAAATGGTTCCCGGAGGCCGCGAAGGTCGCGACCAAGGAGTTCGGCATCGACTGGAATTTCACCCGCACCGCCGAGGACGAGCCGCTCTATGCGATCGAGCCGGTAGCGCAGGGCGCGGTCAACACCATCGTGACGCAGGGCGGCGCGGTGCCGATGAAGGTGCTCGCCAACAACGAGCTGCAGAACAAGGAAGGCGCCCATCCGTCGGAACGCTCGACCCGGCATATCGAGGTCGAGCTGCCGGCCAATCTTAGATATCGCGTCGGCGATCATCTCAGCGTGGTCCCGCGCAACGATCCGACCCTGGTCGATTCCGTCGCGCGCCGGTTCGGCTTCCTGCCGGCCGACCAGATCCGCCTGCAAGTCTCGGAAGGCCGCCGCGCGCAACTGCCGGTCGGCAACGCCGTGTCGGTCGGGCGGCTGCTCACCGAGTTCGTCGAGCTGCAGCAGGTCGCGACCCGCAAGCAGATCCAGATCATGGCCGAGCACACCCGCTGCCCGGTGACCAAGCCGAAGCTGATGGCCTATGTCAGCGACGACGAGGCCTCCGCCGGACGTTATCGCGCCGAGGTGCTCGCCAGGCGCAAATCGGTGTTCGACCTGCTCGAGGAATATCCGGCCTGCGAGCTGCCGTTCCACCTCTACCTCGAAATGCTGTCGCTGCTGGCGCCGCGCTATTACTCGATCTCGTCGTCTCCGGCGGGCGAGGCGCAGCGCTGCAGCGTCACCGTGGGCGTCGTGGAAGCGCCGGCGAGCTCCGGCCGCGGCATCTACAGAGGGGTCTGCTCGAACTATCTGGCGCGCCGCCGCGCCAGCGACACCGTCCACGCCACCATCAAGGAGACCAAGGCCGGCTTCCGCCTGCCTGACGACAACGCCGTGCCGATCATCATGATCGGGCCGGGTACCGGGCTCGCACCGTTCCGCGGCTTCCTGCAGGAGCGCGCCGCGCGCAAGGCGCAGGGCGCGACGCTGGGCCCCGCGATGCTGTTCTTCGGCTGCCGCCATCCGGAGCAGGACTTCATCTATTCGGACGAGCTGAAGGCGTTCGCCGCCGATGGCGTCGCTGAACTCAACACCGCCTTCTCGCGCGCCGACGGGCCCAAGACCTATGTGCAGCACCTCGTCGCCGCACAGAAAGACAAGGTCTGGGAGCTGATCCAGAAGGGTGCAATCGTCTATGTCTGCGGCGATGGCGGCAAGATGGAGCCCGACGTCAAGGCGACCCTGATGTCGATCTATCGCGAGCGCACCGGAGCCGACACTGACGCTGCCGCGCGTTGGATCGAGGAGATGGGCACCAGGAACCGCTACGTGCTTGACGTCTGGGCTGGTGGGTAGCCTTACGCTTTCGTAGCCCGGATGGAGCGAAGCGAAATCCGGGGCCAGTCGGCCCGCACGAGAGGCCGTCCCGGATTGCGCTGCGCTCCATCCGGGCTACGCAAAGGCGTGGGCCATGCTACAAGCCGCCGCATGATTCCCTGGGAAAAGATCGATACCGCGCGGATTCCCGGCACCGAAGGTGAATTGCGCCTGATGCGGCGCGGCCGCGAGTTTTCGATCATGCTCGGCACCAACGAGCTGATGAACAGCCGCCTGTCGGGCTCGGAAGCCGCACTGGCGACGCTTGCCGCGAAGAAGATCGAGAAGGTCGCAAAGCCGCGTTTTCTGATCGGCGGCCTCGGCATGGGCTTTACGCTGCGGGCGGCGCTCACCGTGCTTGGACCCGAGGCGGAAATCGTGGTGGCCGAGCTGGTGCCGGCCGTGGTCGCCTGGGCGAGGGGCCCGATGGCCGAGATCTTCGGCGACAGCCTCACCGATCCGCGCGTCAGCATTCAGGAGGTGGATGTCGCCGATGTGATCGAGCGCAATCCACGCACCTACGATGCCATTCTCCTCGATGTCGATAACGGCCCCGAAGGCCTGACCCGCAAGGCCAATGACGCGCTGTATGATATCTCCGGACTGAAGATCGCCCACACGGCGCTGCGGCGCGGCGGCGTCCTCGCCGTCTGGTCGTCCGGTCCGAACGCCAAGTTCCCGAAATCGCTCTCGCGCGCCGGGTTCGCCGTCAACGAAGTCGCCGTCCGCGCCACCGGCCGAGGCCGCGGCGTGCGCCATGTGATCTGGATCGCGGTCAAGGAGTAGCAGGCGCCGCTATTGCGACGCAGCAAGACCTCCAGCAGCGCCGTTCGGTTCGATTGTGTTGAAAAACGAGGGCCGTTGGGTTTCACTCGCGGCACCGAAGCCTCGAGCCCTTGGTCTGTCTGATGCAGGCGACGTCGAATTTTGGGGTGCAGGAGACGCACGGGATCCTGGACCGCTTCCAGGCCGAATTCCGCGGCTCGAGCGAAGGGCTCGGCTGGTCGTCCGCATTTGCCTCGGTCCAGCGCGAGCGGCCGTTTGACGGGCACTTCCACGCGCTGTCGGACAATCTGATGGTGCTGCACCGGGGTGGCCCGGTCGAGATCACCTATGTGATGGACGGCAAGTCGGTTGCCCGCCAGATCCCGCGCGGCGGGGTGTTCTTCCTGCCGGCCGGGCACGCCTGCAACGTGGTGCTGCGCGAGGCGCTGGAATCCACCCACATCTATCTGCGCTCCGACCTGTTCGCGGGCCGGGACGGGGCGGCGAGCCTGATCGGCGGGCTCGCGCCGATGCTCGGCGATCAGGATGCCGTGCTGGAGCATCTTGCCGCGGCGATCGGCGACACCATCACCAGCGGCTTGCCGGCCTCGTCGCTGTTCATCGATCCGATCGCGCAGGCGATCGCCAACCGCTTCGTCGCGATCAATTTCCACAAGCCGAGTGTCGAGGCCGGCAAGCATCCGAACCTGCTGAGCGTCAGGCAGATGGCGCGGATCCGCGAATTCGTCGACACCAATCTCGATACCGATATCCGGCTCGACCAACTGGCAGAACTGTGCGGCCGCAGCACCGAATATTTCGTGCGCCTGTTCAAGGCGACCAGCGGCGTCTCGCCCTACCAATACGTGCTCAATCTGCGCATCGAGCGCGCCCGGGCGCTGCTTGCCGACGAGACGCAGAGCCTTGCCGACATCGCGCTGGCCTGCGGTTTCTCCCACCAGGAGCATTTTACGCGCATGTTCCGCCGCTTCACCGGCGTGACACCGGGACGCTACCGCCGCAGCCACTAGCTCCCGATTATCGGCGGCCGGGACAGGCATGGGCGCCAGCCCGAGCCCGCGGATGATTTTTCCGGTTTCGTGCAGATTTTCTCCGGTTTCGTGCAGGAGCGCCGTGGCCGCTCCCCGCTAGCTTTCTCCCAACAAGACGAAGATGCCGGTTCGCCGGCTTGGGAGAAATGCCATGAGTGTCGCGATGCCGGATGCCGGAGGCGGATCGGTTGCGCCTGCAGCGGCGGCCGGGAATGCCGGCCAGGGCACCTTTGCCTACTGCTCGCAGCAATATCGCGTGGTGTTCGGCGCCGGCACCTCGGCCCGGCTTGGCGAGGAGAGCGAGCGCCTTGGCATCAAGCGGGCGCTGGTGCTGACCACAAGCGAGCAGCAGGATCTCGGGCGCCGGCTCGGCGCAGGCCTCGGCGACCGGCTTGCCGGGCTGTTTGCTGGCGCACGCATGCATACGCCGGTCGAGGTCACCAACGAGGCGCTTCGCATCGTCGAGTCCCGTGACATCGATGGGTTGGTCGCGATCGGCGGTGGCTCGACGGTCGGGCTCGGCAAGGCGCTGTCGCTGCGCACCGGGCTGCCGCATATCGCGATGCCGACCACCTATGCCGGCTCCGAGATGACGCCGATCCTCGGCGAAACCACCAACGGCATCAAGACCACGCAGCATTCCCAGGATCTGGTGCCGGACACCGTCATCTACGATGTCGATCTCACCGTCAGCCTGCCGCCGCACATCTCCGCCGCCAGCGGCTTGAATGCGATCGCCCACGCCGTCGAGGCGCTTTATGCGCCTGATGCCAATCCGCTGACCTCGCTGATGGCGGAGGAGGGCATCGCCGCGCTCGCCCGCGCGCTGCCGCGCATCATGACGGTGCCGGACGATCCCGGCGCTCGCCGCGATGCGCTCTATGGCGCGTGGCTGTGCGGCGTCTGCCTCGGTGCCGTCGGGATGTCGCTGCATCACAAGCTCTGCCACGTGCTGGGCGGCATGTTCAACCTGCCGCATGCCGAAACCCATGCGATCGTGCTGCCCCACGCGGCCGCCTACAACGCCGCCGCGGCGCCGGAGGCGATGAACCGTGTCGCACTAGCGTTGCACAGCGCCAATGCACCGCAGGGCCTGTTTGACCTTGCCCGGCAGCTCGCGCTGCCGTGCGCGCTCTCCGGCATCGGCATGCCCGAGGACGGCATCGCGCGCGCTGCCGAGATGGCGGTGCGCAACTCCTATGCCAACCCCAGACCGATCGATCGCGCCCCGATCGAGCAGTTGATCGCGGCAGCCTGGCGCGGCGACGCGCCCATCCAGCACTGACATCCCAAGATCAAAGGACAACACGATGGCCAATTTCAACGAGCATGACCTTACCGACGAGGTGCTTCGCAGCTTTGCGAGCACGCCGAACGAGCGGCTCAAGTTCCTCATCGAGGAGACGGTCAAGTCGCTGCACGATCTGGTGCGCCGCACCGAGCTCACCTTCGAGGAATGGAATCAGGCGATCGAATTCCTGACTCGCACCGGACAGACCTGCACACCGCTGCGCCAGGAGTTCATCCTGCTCTCCGACGTGCTCGGCGTCTCGATGCTGGTCGATGCGGTCAATCACCGCGAGCGCGAGGGCGCGACCGAGACCACCGTGCTCGGCCCGTTCTATGTCGGCGAGCACCGCGTCACGCCGCACGGTGCCAACATCTCGGAGGGGATCGACGGTGAAGTGATGTTCGTGCAGAGCCGCGTCACTGATCTGGCCGGCAAGCCACTCGCCGGTGCCGAGATCGATGTCTGGCACGCCGACGACGACGGCTTCTACGATTCGCAGAAGGCGGACTATGCGGCGCACGGCCCATCGCTGCGCGCACGCTTCGTCACCGATGCCGACGGCCGCTTCTCGTTCCGCACCATCCTGCCGTGCAGCTATCCGATCCCGACCGACGGCCCGGTCGGCGATCTCATCACCGCCACGCAGCGCCATCCGATGCGGCCGGCGCATGTGCATTTCCTGGTCGAGGCCGAAGGCTATGAGCCGCTGATCACCCACGTCTTCCTCGATGGCGACGAATATCTGCGCAGCGACGTGGTGTTCGGCGTCAAGGACGAGCTCATTGCGCGGGTCGAGCCGAAGAGCGAGCCGGCGCTGCCGAACGGCGAGCGGGTCTCCGGCCCGTGGCACCTGATGACTTACGACTTCCAGATGAAGCCCGGCGCGGGCCTGGTGCCGAAGCCGATGATGGCCGCGGAATGACGATCGCAACCAACAAGACGACCAAGGAGAGGACCATGACCAGCAAACCGATTGAGACCGACGTCCTTGTCGTCGGCAGTGGCCCGGCCGGCGCGACGGCGGCGGCGCTGCTCGGCATGTACGGCGTCAAGCACATCCTGGTGACGAAGTATGGCTGGCTGGCCGACACGCCGCGCGCCCACATCACCAACCAGCGTGCGATGGAGGTGCTGCGCGATCTCGGCCTCGAGGACAAGGCGGTGGCGCAGGCGGTGCCGCAGCATCTGATGGCCAACAACGTGTTCTGCGAGAGCCTCGCCGGCGAAGAGTTCGGCCGGCTGTATTCCTGGGGCAACCATCCCTCGCGCAAGGCGGATTACGACCTCGCCAGTCCGGCGCGGATCTGCGACCTGCCGCAGAATTTCCTCGAGCCGATCCTGATCGAGGCCGCCGGCCAGCGCGGCACCTCGCTGTGCTTCAACACCGAGTTCGTCGACCTGGTGCAGGATGCCGACGGCGTCACCGCGACGGTGAAGGATCGCCTGTCCGGCGAGACGTACCAGATCCGCGCCAAATACCTGATCGGCGCCGACGGCGGCCGCAGCCGGGTCGCCGAAGTGATCGGGCTGCCGATGGAGGGCCAGATGGGCCGCGCCGGCAGCATGAACATCATCGTCCAGGCGGATTTGAGCAAGTACGTCGCGCACCGGCCGAGCGTGCTGTACTGGGTGCTGCAGCCCGGTGCTGAGATCGGCGGCATCGGTGCCGGCCTGATCCGGATGGTGCGGCCATGGAATGAGTGGCTGATCATCTGGGGCTACGACATCGAGCAGGGCGAGCGCAAGCTCACCAACGACGAGGCGATCTCGATCGTGCGCAATCTCGTCGGCGACGAAACGCTCGAGGTCAAGGTGCGCTCGACCTCGACCTGGACCGTGAACGAGATGTATGCCGGACACTATTCGTCCGGCCGCGTGTTCTGCGTCGGCGACGCCGTGCACCGCCATCCGCCGACCAACGGCCTCGGCTCCAACACCTCGATCCAGGATTCCTTCAATCTGTGCTGGAAGCTGAAGCTGGTGCTCGAAGGCCACGCGGCGCCGTCGCTGCTCGAAACCTATTCGGCCGAGCGCCAGCCGGTCGGCAAGCAGATCGTGACCCGCGCCAACAAGAGTATCGGCGACTTCCCGCCGATCTTCGAGGCGGTGGGCCTCGTCGCCTCCACTGATCCTGCCGAAGCGCGCAAGGCGATCGCCGCACGCAAGGCACCGACCGCCGAGGGCAAGGCGTGCCGCAAGAAGCTCTACGAGGCGATCGCCAACAAGAGCTACGAGTTCAACTGTCACGGCGTCGAGATGAATCAGCGCTACGGCTCGACCGCCGTGGTGTCCGATGGCACGCCGATGCCGGCGTTCACCAGGGATCACGAGCTCTATTATCAGGCCACCACCTGGCCCGGCGCGCATTTGCCGCATGTCTGGGTCGAGCATCAAGGCGAGCGGAAGTCGACGCTCGATCTCACCGGCAAGGGCCGCTTCACGTTGCTCACCGGGATCGGCGGCGACGGCTGGAAGGCGGCTGCCGCTGCGGTCGAGAAGGCCTACGGCCTGCCGGTCGACGTCGTCACCATCGGCCCGCAAGGCTGCGATGCGCTCGACATCTATGCGGACTGGTATCGCCAGAGCGAGGTCGACGAGGACGGCTGCGTGCTGGTGCGTCCCGACATGTACGTCGCCTGGCGCGCCAAGGAGGCGGCGGCTGACGCCACCGATGTGCTGCTCGACGTGTTCGGCCAGATCCTCGGCCGCGGCGCGAAGCCGCAGACGAAGTCCGTCGCCGCCGCGTGATGCGGCGCGACGCCGGCGATTTTTCAGAATGGATAAACGGCAGCCGGCTTGAAACCGGCTTGCCTCAAGGGAGGGGAAAATGACCAAGGACCATTTGAACGTGATGTCTTTCGATCGCCGTCGCGTGCTGCAAGGCATCGCCGGTGGGTTCGCCGCCGCAGGAACGACCACATTGTTCGCGCCGGCCGTGCGCGCCGCCAACAAGCCGATCAGGATCGGTTATGTTTCGCCCAAGAGTGGCCCGCTCGCAGCCTTCGCCGAAGCCGATGATTTCGTGCTCGGCGAATTCCGCAAATTCATCAAGGACGGCGTCAAGGTCGGATCGCAGACCTATCCGGTCGAAGTGGTGACCAAGGACAGCCAGTCGAACCCGAACCGCGCCGCGGAAGTCGCCAAGGAGCTGATCACCCGCGACAATGTCAGCCTGATCGTGGTCGGCGCCACGCCTGAGACCAACAACCCGGTGGCGACGCAGTGCGAGCTCGAGCAGGTGCCGTGCATCTCCACCGTCGCGCCGTGGCAGACCAATTTCATCGGCCGCCAGGCCAATCCGGCCGATCCGAAGAGCTGGAAGCCGTTCGACTACACCTTCCATTATTTCTGGGGCCTCGAGGACGTGATCGGCGTCTTCACCAGCATGTGGAGCCAGGTCACGACCAACAAGTCGGTCGGCGCGCTGTTTCCGAACGATGCCGATGGCAACGCCTGGGGCGACACCACGATCGGCTTCCCGCCTGTCATGGCCAAGCAGGGCTTCAAGCTCACCGATCCCGGCCGCTTCCAGAATCTCACCGACGATTTCAGCTCGCAGATCGCCGCATTTCGAGGGGCCGATGCCGAGATCATCACCGGCGTGATCATCCCGCCCGACTTCACCACGTTCTGGAATCAGGCGCGGCAGAAAGGGCTGAAGCCGAAAGTCGTGTCGGTCGCCAAGGCGCTATTGTTCCCCGCATCGGTGCAGGCGCTCGGCAAGGGCGGCAACAACATCTCGACCGAGGTGTGGTGGACCCCGACGCATCCCTACAAGTCGAGCCTCAGCGGCGTCAGCGCCGCCGATCTCGCCAAGGGATATGAGCAGGCCTCCGGCAAGCAATGGACCCAGCCGATCGGCTTCGTGCATTCGCTGTTCGAGGTCGCCATTGACGCCATCAAGCGCTCGGGTGACCCGGCGGATGGTGCGGCGCTCGCAAAAGCGATCGGCGCCACCAAGCTCGACACCATCGTGGGTCAGGTCGCATTCGGCTCCAGCGCGGTGCCGCCGTTCGCGGCGAAGAACATCGCCAAGACGCCGCTGGTCGGTGGCCAGTGGCGGCTCAACGGCGACAAGTACAACATGGTGATCACGGACAACAGACTGGCGCCGCAGATCCCGCTCGGCGGCGACATGCAGGCGCTGAGCTAGCAAGCCCGTTCCGGGCAGATTGTTCATCGGAGATGCGCGGACCCTCGCGCATCCCCTCGAAGCAAATGGATGCGGTGAGCGACCATGCTCGAACTCCATGCCGTCTCGAAGCGGTTCGGCGCCATCGTCGTCGCCGATGCGATCGACCTGACGCTTGTATCAGGCGAAGCGCTGGGCGTGATCGGGCCGAACGGCGCCGGCAAATCGACGCTGTTCAACCTGATCACCGGGCTGCTGCGGCCGGACGCCGGCCGCGTCGTCCTCGACGGCGTCGACATCACGAATCTCTCTCCCGAGGCGCGCTGCCGCGCCGGCATCGGGCGCTCGTTCCAGATCCCGCAGCCGTTCGACCACCTCTCGGTGTTCGAGAACCTTGCGGTCGCTGCCCAATTCGGCGGCGGCCTCTCGGAGGCCGATGCGGTCCAGCATTGCGGCCGGATGCTTGATCTGACCGGCCTCGAGGCCAAGGCCAACCGGCTCGCCGGCAGCCTGCCGCTGCTCGATCGCAAGCGGCTCGAGCTGGCGCGGGCACTCGCCACCAGGCCGCGCACGCTGCTGCTCGACGAGATCGCGGGCGGCCTCACCGATGCCGAATGTCATGAGCTGGTCGAGACCATCCGCACCATCCATGCCGAAGGTGTCGGCATCATCTGGATCGAGCATGTGGTGCATGCGCTGCTCGCGGTGGTGCAGCGGCTGGTGGTGCTGAACTTCGGCAAGATCGTCGCGCAAGGCCTGCCATCAGAGGTGATGCGCTCGCGCGAGGTCGAGACCATCTACATGGGAGTGCCGGCATGACCGCACTGCTCAATGTCACCGCGCTCGATGCGTTCTATGGCGACTTCCAGGCGCTGTTCGGCATCGATTTCGAACTGGCGGAGGGCGAGGCGGTCGCGGTGATCGGCGCCAATGGCGCCGGCAAGTCGACCATGCTGAAATCGCTGGCGGGTCTCGTGAAGAACCGTCCCGATGCCATCCGCCTCGGCGGACGTGCGATCGGCGATGCACCCGCCGCCAACATCGTGCGGCTCGGCCTTGCGCTGGTCCCCGAGGGCCGTCAGCTATTTCCCTCGCTCAGTGTCGAGGAGAACCTGTTGATCGGGGCCTACGGCGGCGAACGAACAACTCCGTGGGATCTCGCCGCCGTCTACCGGATGTTTCCGGTGCTGAAGGAGCGGCGGCGCGGCGCCGTCACGGCATTGTCCGGCGGTCAGCAGCAGATGGTCGCGATCGGCCGCGCGCTGATGTCCAACCCGCACGTCCTGCTGTGCGACGAGATCAGCCTCGGCCTCGCGCCAATCGTGGTGGAGGACATCTACCGCATGCTGCCGCAGATCCGCGCCGGCGGCACCGCGGTCGTGCTGGTCGAGCAGGACATCGCCCGCGCGCTGCGGGCCGCCGATCGGTTCTACTGCCTGCAAGAGGGTCGGGTGACGCTGAGCGGGCGGCCCAAGGATGTGGATCAGGACACGATCCGCGCGGCCTATTTCGGAGCATGAGGGCGCCATGAGCGGTTTCGATACCATCATCGAAGGTGTGCTGCTCGGCGGCGTCTACGCGCTGTTCGCGCTCGGCCTGTCGCTGATCTTCGGCATCATGCGCCTCGTCAATCTGGCGCATGGCGATCTGATCCTGCTGGCGGCCTATCTGGTGCTCAGCGCCACCACGGCGCTCGGCCTGCCGCTTGCAGCAGCAGCCTTGCTGGTGGTCGTGACGATGTTCGTGCTCGGCTTCGTGCTGCAGCGGCTGGTGCTGGAGCGCGTGCTCGGCGACGACATCCTGCCGCCGCTGCTCGTCACCTTCGGGCTGTCGATCGTGATCCAGAACGGACTGCTGCTCGGCTATGGCGCCGACAGCCGGCGGCTGCAGGCAGGCGCCTTCGAATCCTCGTCGGTGACGCTGGCGCCTGGCCTGAGCATCGGGCTGGCGCCGCTGACCGCGCTGGTGACGGCGATCGCCGCCGTCGCGCTGCTGCAGCTGATTTTCTATCGCACCTCGCTCGGCCGCGCCTTCCGCGCCACCGCCGACAATCCCGCGATCGCGCAATTGATGGGCGTCAACGAGCGCAATGTCTACGCGATCGCGGTCGGGCTCTCGCTCGCGGTGTCGGTGATCGCCGCTGTCGTGTTCGGCATCCGCGCCAGCTTCGATCCGTCGATCGGCCCGGCGCGGCTGCTCTATGCGTTCGAGGCCGTGATCATCGGCGGCCTCGGCAGCCTGTGGGGAACGTTGGCGGGCGGCATCGTGCTCGGGCTCGCGCAGGCGATCGGCGGGCCAATCCGGAGTGGCAGATCCTGGCCGGCCATCTCGCCTTCCTTGCCGTGCTCATGGTGCGGCCGCGCGGTCTTTTCCCGGCGAGGCGGACATGAGCGTCGAGAGCATCGATATCCCGACAAGCCGGGAGCAGCGCGCGATGGACGCGCCGGTGTGGCAAGTTCGGGTCGGCACGCGCTTGTCGCGCGGTGCGGCCGTCGCCGGCATCGCGCTGGTCGTGGTGCTCGCCGCGCTGCCGGCGATTGCTTCGCGCAATTTGATCCAGGACCTCATCTTCGTCTTCACCATGCTGACGCTGGCGCAGCTCTGGAACGTGCTGGCCGGGTGGGGCGGGCTGGTGTCGGTCGGGCAGCAGGCCTTTGTCGGGCTCGGCGCCTATGCGCTGTTTGCCGCCATCGTGATGGCCGGGCTCGATCCCGTTGCGGCGATCCCGCTGGCCGGGCTGTTCGCGGCGCTGGTCGCGGCGGTGCTCGGCCCGCTGCTGTTCCGGCTGGAGGGGCCGTACTTCGCGATCGGAAGCTGGGTTGCCGCCGAAGCGCTGCGGCTGATCTGCGCCCAGTTCAAGTCGCTCGGCGGCGGCACCGGGATGTCGATCTCGCCGAGCGAGCTGTCGCAGATGGTCGGGCTGAAGGCGGTGCAGGCGCTGCTCGGATTGCGTCCGGCGGCCGCACGCGACGTGCTGGTCTACTGGCTGGCGCTGCTGCTCGCCGTGCTGGTCACGCTCGGCATCTACGCCTTCATCCGCTCGCGCCATGGCCTCGCGCTGGCGGCCAGCCGCGACAACGCAGCGACGGCGCGCAGCGTCGGCGTCCGCACCGCGCGGATTCGCCATCTGCTGTGGATCGCGGTCGCCTTCGCCACCGGCATGGTCGGCGCAGTGGTCTATCTGCAGAAGGCGCGCATTTCGCCCGACGCAGCCTTTAGCGTCACCGACTGGACCGCCTATGTGATCTTCATCGTCGTGATCGGCGGCGTGCGCACCATCGAAGGCCCGATGGTCGGCGTGCTCCTGCTGTGGGGGCTCGTCACCTGGCTTGCCCAGTATGGCAGCCTGTATCTGGTCGTGCTCGGCACGCTCGCCATCCTGATCATGCTGTTCATGCCGAGGGGCGTGTGGGGCGCCGCGGCCCGCCGCTGGCAGGTGCAACTGTTTCCGACCCAGCGCTGGCTCGGCCGCAGCCAGTAGCTCCGACTGCACGATCCCACGCCCTCAACCGTCACCCTGAGAGTGTGTGGATGTATGGCTCGCAAGCGGCATCAATCAGCGTCGTCCCGGCGAAGGCCGGGACCCATAACCACCGATGATCATTGTTGCGCGCCGGTGGAACGACGAGTCCCGCCCGCCACATCTGCCGCGGAGTATGGGTCCCGGCCTTCGCCGGGACGACAGCGGAGAGTGTGGCTCGCTCTCGCCTGCGGTCGGCGCGCCTCAGAACATCGTGTTGTTGTTCGCCGGATTTTCCGGCACCGGCTGCGCCACGTCCCAATGCTCGACGATCTTGCCGTCCTCGAGCTTGAAGATGTCGACGATCGCGTTGCCGCGAGTGCCTGGCTCGCGCACCGCGTGGACGTGCAGGATCACGTAGTCGCCATCGACGAACGAACGCTTGATCTCGCTGTGCGAGTTCGGAAACTTCTCGCGCAGGAAGCCGATGAACTTGCGGAAGCCGTCGGGACCGTCGGCCGCGCCGGGATTGTGCTGCACATAGCGGTTGCCGACATAGGCGAGCGCCGCGTCGGCGTCCTTCTGGTTCAGCCCCTTCTCGTAGAAGGCCAGCACCGCCTTGCGGTTGGCTTCCTGCTGCGCGTCGCTGGTGGCCGCCATCGCGGTGGAAGATGCAAGCGCGAGGACGAGAGCGGCGACGGCTGTCCGTGGCCGGAGAAGGGTCTTCATTTGGTGACTCCCGGTGGCTGATGGCGCGCGACCCGCGCAGTGCATCGCGCTGTCTACAGCCTCCGCGCGCCAGCCGGAAGAACGCACCCCTGGCTCACATGGTCACCGGGAGATACCAGAGCCCCGTTCCGATTGAACCGGAACGGGGCTCTGGATTCTTGTTTTGACGCGTTTTCTTGACGCGAACCGGTATCCACTTCGCTCGAAAACGCTCTGGCCTCACGCCGCCTTCACCGCCGCCCCATGCGCGTGCTTGTCGATGGCGTCGATGATCTGCGGCCACATCGGGATCGGCAATGCATGGCCCATGCCCTCGACCATCAGGAGCTTTGCGCCGGGGATCGAGACTGCGGTGTCCTTGCCGCCTTCGGGATGCACCAGCGGATCGACGGTGCCGTGGATCACCAGCGTCGGCGCCTTGACGCTGCGCAGGCGCTCCTTGCGGCTGCCGGAGGCGAGGATGGCGCGCAGCTGGCGACCGACGCCCTCCGGATTGAGGCCGCGCTCAAAGGTGCGCCGCGCGCGCTCGGGATCGAGCGCCTCATCCTCGGGGAATGAGCCGTTGCGCAGCACTTTCCAGGTCTGGCCGAAGCGGACGAAATACTCCTCCTTGCTCTTCGGCGGCGGCGCCATCAGCACCGCGGTCGCCTCGCGGGTCGGACCCGGTATCTTCGGATTGCCGGTGGTCGACATGATCGAGGTCAGTGAGAGCACGCGCTCGGGAAAGGTGATGGCGACCTCCTGCGCGATCATGCCGCCCATCGAGGCGCCGACCAGATGCGCCTTGCGGATGCCGAGCGCATCCATCAATCCGATCGTGTCGCGCGCCATGTCGGCCAGCCGGTAGGGCGCAGCAACCGGAATCTTCAGGAAGCGCAGCTTGAGCAGCTCGAGCGCGGTCAGCCGCTTGCCGCCGCTCATGCGGGAAGACTTGCCGATATCCCTGTTGTCGAACCGGATCACGCGAAAACCGCGCGCGGCAAGCCGGCGACAAAATTCGTCGTCCCAATGGATCATCTGGGCGCCGAGGCCCATGATCAGAAGCAGCGGCTCCGCATTCGCATCGCCAAATATCTCGTAGCAGATGTCTATGCCGTTGGCGCGGGTGAGTTGCGGCAACTGATGGGCGAGCGTGGTCACAGGCGTCCTCTCCTGGGTTCGCGGTCAGGAAGCTGCATGCTGCCATGGATTGACGCAGCGCAGAAGAGCTTCGACGTCGCTGGGCGCGCCGCGCAGTTGACCGATCACCGGCAACAGTGTCGTATGGCACAAACAAGTGGAAGCGCGACAAGCGCTCGAGATTGGTATGGAGGAGGGCCGCATGGCCGACAAGGGCAACGACCCTGCCGTGATCTGGCAGACGATGATTGGCGAGATGGAGAAGGGGTTCAACTCCTTCGGCAACCAGTTGATGAGCTCGCCTGAATTCTCCAAGGTGATGAATCAGGCCGGCAGCGCCGCGGCGGGCGCGCAGAAGCAGCTCGGCGACATGATGGAGAAGTATCTGCTGGCGATGAACCTGCCGAGTCGCGCGCAGCTCGTCGGCATGGCCGAACGTCTGCAGTCGATGGAGACCCAGCTCAACGAGATCAAGACGCTGCTGCAGCAGGTGCATCACAATTCGCTGGCGCCGGACGACGGGCATGGCGCAACGCCGCGGCCGCCGCGCACCAAGCGCCCGCCATCGGAGGGAGACGGCAGATGAATGCTCCCACCCCCACCCCCTTTGATTTCGCCTCGATCTCCGAACGGGTGCAATCCGAGGTGCAGCGCGCGATCCAGCGCAGCATCAAGGGCGTCGAGTATTTCTCGAGCTCCGGCCCCGAGCTCGGCTCGACGCCGAAGGACGTGCTGTATTCGCGCGGCACCATGAACCTTTATCACTACCGGCCGCAGGCCGACGAAGTCTATCGCGTGCCGGTGCTGATCGTGATGGCGACCACCAACCGCGGCTACATCCTCGACCTGGTGCCGGGGCAGAGCTTCATCGAGTTCCTGCTCAAGCGCGGCTTCGACGTCTACATGCTGGACTGGACCGCGCCGAAGCCTGAGGAAAAATCGCTGCGGATGGAGGACTACGTCCTCGACTTCATTCCGGAATCGGTCCGCCGGGTGCAGCAGGATTCCGGCGAAAAGGACGTCTCCGTGATCGGCTATTGCTTCGGCGGCGTATTGTCGCTGCTCTATGGCTCGATCTTCAACGACGGGCCGATGAAGAATTTGATCTGCTTCACCACGCCGATCGATTTCCGCGAGATGAAGCTGTTCTCGAATTTCGCCGACCGCCGTTACTTCGACGTCGACCGCCTGATCGACAGCACCGGCAACATGCCGCCCGAACTGATCCTGCAATCGTTCGACATGTTGCGGCCGGCCGCGCGCGTGGTCGGCCAGATCCAGCTCTGGGACAACATCTGGAACGACGAGTTCGTCAAGTCGTACCGGATGTTCGACCGCTGGGCGACCGACACGCTGCCGCTGGCGGGCGAATATTTTCGCGCCATCACCAAGGACCTGATGTGGGACAACAAGCTCTACAACGACACCATGACGGTCGGCGGCCGCGCGGCGAAGCTTGCCGACATCAAGGTGCCGATCCTGCACGCGGTCGCCGAGCACGACCACATCGTGCCGTATGATGCGGCAAAGCACCTGATCCCCAAGATCGGCTCCGAGGACAAGGAGGAGGTGATGCTGAAAGGCGGTCACGTCTCGCTGGTCGCCGGCGCCAATGCAATCAAGCGGCTGTGGCCGAAACTGGACTCCTGGTTGGGCAAGAGATCGACATGACCGAACAACGTTCCTATCCGCGCCACGTCAAGACCGAGGCCGGCGACATCGAGTTCCGGCTGATGAAGCGGGCCGACGAGGCCGCGGTGCTGGCCTTCGCGCAAAAGCTGCCGACGCATGATTTGCTGTTCCTGCCGCGCAACATCAGCCAGCCGAAGGTGCTGTCGGCCTGGATCAACGAGATCGAGCGCGGCGACATCACGAGCCTGCTCGCGATCAAGGACGGCAAGGTGGTCGGCTGCGGCACCCTGGTGCGCGATCCGCACTCCTGGTCGCCGCATGTCGGCGAGATCCGGATGGTGGTGTCGCTCGACGTGCGCGGGCAGGGCGTCGGCCGGGCGCTGTCGCAGGAGACCTTCGCGATCGCGCTCGGCGCCGGGCTGGAGAAGTTCTCGGTGCAGATGACAGTCGACCAGCGGGCGGCGATCGCGCTGTTCGAAAGCCTCGGCTTCAAGGCGGAGGCCCTGCTGCGCGACCATGTCCGCGACGTCGAGGGCAAGACCCATGACATCGTCGTGCTTGGGCACAATGTGGCGCAGGTCCGGGCGCAGATGGAGGCATATGGGGTATCTGAAGCGGTGGCCGGTAATTAGAAACCGTCAATCGCCGGTTCCTTAGGCAATCTGCTCGATCTTCGTCCTGTTCACACGTTCGTGATATCGCGATGCAACATTGATGTTGCAGCGCACCATGGATTGTGACACAACAGCCTTGCCCCGGGCCAATCCGGACGGGGTGAGCCCATAGCTCAAACCTGAGGATGGAGAGACCCCAATGACCACCGAAACCAATTCCGTGCTGAACAGCGTCAAGGAAGCCTTCGCGCCCGTCACCGAGGCGTTCACCAAGCTCCAGAACATGGAAGTTCCGGAAGCCGCCCGTGAGTTCGTGAAGAAGCAGGCCGAGGCCGCCAAGACTCGCGCCGCCGATGCGTATGCCGGCTCCGAGAAGGTGACCAGCGTGATCGAGACCGCCGTTGCCGGTTCGGTGACCGAGGCCGCCAAGATCAGCCGCAACATCCAGCAGGCGCTCTACCAGGACGCCGAGGCGTTCTTCGCCGGCATCGACAAGCTCGCTTCCGCCAAGTCGCTGAGCGAAGCTGCCCAGATCCAGTCGGACATGGTCCGTGCGCGTGGCGAGCTGTTCGTCTCGCGGGCGAAGGCCACCACCGAGTATCTCGGCAAGCTCGTCGCCGACGGTGCGAAGACCGCGCAGGACAACTTCGCCAAGGTCTACAGCAAGACCGCCTGATCGCGCTTGCACTGACCAACTGCCCTTTTCGAAGGCCCGCCATTTTGCGGGCCTTCTTTTTTGCGGTGCTTCTCATACATCGTTGACGTCGCGCCTGACGTCATTGCGAGGAGCGAAACGAAGCAATCCACCTCTCGCGAGCGGCGAAATGGATTGCTTCGCTTCGCTCGCAATGACGGCTAGTGTGCGGCCAGTGCGAGAGCTTCCTCGATCCCCATGACCCTTCCCGCCGCCCTCATCGCAACGCCCGTCGATGCCGAACGCGCGGCCGAGCTGCGACGCGTGAAGTGGCTGGCGACCGGCGTGCTGGCGGCCACCCTCGTCATCTTCATCGCAGCGAAGGCGCTGCTGGGAGTGCATCCCGCGTTCGGCTTCATCGCGGCATTCGCCGAGGCCGCGACCATCGGCGGCCTCGCCGACTGGTATGCCGTCGTTGCCCTGTTCAAGCGGCCGCTGGGGCTGCCGATCCCGCACACCGCGATCATCCAGAGCAACCAGGAGCGCATAGCCGAGAAGCTCGGCGAATTCATCGAGAACAATTTTCTGGAATCCGGGCCCGTCGAGGCCAAGCTGCGCGAGATCGATTTCGGCAGCTTCATCGCCGACTGGCTGCGCGACCGCAAACGTTCGGAGGATCTTGCCCGCTTCGTGCTGCGGATGCTGCCCGAAGCGTTTGCGGCGACCGAGAGCTCGGGCCTGATGCAGTTCATCAGCCGCCGCGTCACGACGCAGGTGCTTTCGATCGACCTCGCGCCGCTTGCGGCCGGCGCGCTGCGCGGCTTCGTGCAGGAGGGCAAGCATGGCGGCCTGCTCGACGACATCCTGCGCGTGTTGCACCAGACGCTGACGCAGCAGGAGACCATGGCCGTGATCCGCGACAAGGTCCGCGCGGAGATGCCGACGCTGTTGAGGCTCTATCGCGCCGACAAGTTCGTGGTGAACCGGATCATCGCCTCGGCCACGAAATTCTTCGAGGAAGTGCGCAACGACCCGCAGCATCCGTTCCGCGGCGAGTTCGATCGCATGCTGCTGTCGTTCGTCGACCGGCTCGGCAGCGACAAGGCGTTTGCCGATCGCATCGACGGTCTCAAGCGCGATCTGATGGCGCGGCCGGAGCTCGCCAATCTCGGGCGGACGATCTGGGCCAACGTCAAGGATTTCATCGAGCGCAGCGCCTCGGGCGAGTCGCAGGTGCTACAGCATCAGCTGGCGCGAATGTTCGTCGAGGCCGGCGATGCGCTCGACGGCGACGCCGAGCTGCGCGCCGAAATCAACCAGGGCCTGGTCGCGATCCTGCGCTCGGTCGTTGCCGAGCAGAAGAGCGGCGTCTCGACGTTCATCGCCGACCAGATGAAGAGCTGGGACATGGAGCAATTGATCTCGCTGATCGAGGTCAATGTCGGCAAGGACCTGCAATACATCCGCTTCAACGGCTCACTGATTGGCGGGCTTGCCGGGCTCTCGCTTTACACGCTGGAATATGTGCTGCGGCTGCTGTGACCGATTGGGCACGGAGGTCACTTAAGTTGTGGCAAGTGTGACCTGGGCCGCTTGCACCAAAGTGATCGGTTCCCTAGCTTTTCAAGGTTGATTGTTGCGTTGCGGAACGATTCCGCCGGGTTTGCGCCAATCCTGTTGACCCATTTCCGTTGATTCCATTGCCGGCTGCCAAGACGTCAGGGGCCGTGCCGAAGAGGAGTTGAAATGTCCGTTGCTGCGCAGACGCTACGCCCGCCGTCCAGGACGCTGATGTTCCTGGAAGGCCGCGCCATTCACGAGCTCGGTGCCTTTCTTGGTGCATTGCCGTTGCTGAGCCTCGCGCCGCGCGGCGATGGGCATCCGGTGCTGGTGCTGCCCGGGCTGATCGCCTCCGACATGTCCACGCGCCCGCTGCGCGACTTCCTCAAGAGCAAGGGCTATGCCGTCAGCGGCTGGCGCCAGGGCCGCAACCTCGGGCTTCGCGCCGGCGTGCAGGACGGGATGGTCGATCTGCTGCAGGAGATGAATGAGACCAGCGGCCGCAAGGTCTCGGTGGTCGGCTGGAGCCTCGGCGGCCTCTATGCGCGCCAGCTCGCCAAGATGATGCCTGAGCGCGTGCGCCAGGTGATCACCCTCGGCAGCCCGTTTGCCGCGGGCCCGAAATCGACCAACGCCTGGCGCGTCTACGAGATGGCCAGCGGGCGCCGTGCCGACGAAGAGGATTCCCGTTTCGGCGGCTCGCTCGCCAGCGCGCCGCCGGTGCCGACCACCGCGATCTTCAGCCGCACGGACGGCGTCTGCGCCTGGCAGGGTTGCCGTGAGCAGGCCTCGTCGATGACCGACAGCATCGAGGTCGAGAGCAGCCATTGCGGCATGGGCCATCATCCGGCCGTGGTTTACGCGGTCGCCGATCGCCTCGCGCAGAAGGAAGGCGAGTGGGCGCCGTTCGATCGCAGCGGCTGGCGCAGCTTCGTCTATCCGGATCCGAACCGGTAACGCTTCTTTCTTGCCTCGCCCCGCTTGCGGGGAGAGGTCGGATCGCATCGCAGATGCGATCCGGGTGAGGGGGATTCTCCACGAGTCGTTTCTCACGGCATTCGCGTAGCCCGGATGGAGCGCAGCGCAATCCGGGACGGACCTCGCCACGAAACACCCCGGATTTCGCTGCGCTCCATCCGGGCTACGTTTGCGGTGTCATTGTCGTGAATCGACAAAACGCGCTATGCGTTGGGCATGCCACAGCCGCTTGCCCGCATCGTCGATCAGCTGAAGCGCGAGCCGTCACGCACCGGCTCGATCATCATCACCGTGTTCGGCGATTCCATCGTGCCGCGCGGCGGCTCGGTGTGGCTCGGCACGCTGCTGGAATTCTTCAAGGCGCTCGACATCGACGGCAATGTGGTGCGCACCGCGATGTCGCGGCTGGCCGCCGACGGCTGGCTCGAGCGCAGCAAGGTCGGCCGCAACAGTTTTTATCGCTTGAATGCCAAGGGCCGGCAGACCTTCGACACCGCAACGCGGCATATCTACGATCCGCCGCCGTCGGACTGGACCGGCCGCTTCGAGCTGCTGTTGATCGGCAATGCCGAGGATCGCGACGCCGCGCGCGAGGCGCTGAAGAATGCCGGCTTCGGCAGCCCGCTGCCGGGCGTGTGGGTTGCGCCATCGGGCGCGCCGATCCCCGATGAGGCGTCGCGCGCGATCCGTCTCGAAGTGTCGGCGGAAGACGATAGCGGGCGCCGGCTGCTCAGCGAGAGCTGGCCGCTCGATCGCACCGCGGACGCCTATCTGAAGTTCATGAAGACGTTCGAGCCGCTGCACGGCTGGATCGTCAGAGGCGAGGAGCTAAGCGACGCCGACGCCTTCACCGCGCGCATCCTGCTGATCCATCATTACCGCCGGGTCGTGCTGCGCGATCCGCTGCTGCCGGCGCCCTTGCTGCCGAAGGATTGGCCGGGCAGGGCAGCCCGCAAACTCTGCGGCGAGATCTATCGCGGGCTGCTTCCGCCGTCGGAACAATGGCTTGACGACCATGCAACCAATGAGGACGGGCCGCTGCCGAAGCCCAACGGGGCCGTGGCGCGCCGGTTTGAGGGCATCTGAACATATTACAAAAACTTCTTGTATTCTAAAATTTGTGTTATATATTCCTGCCTAACAACACACTGGGAGGTCGGCCATGTATACGCAGGCGCTCAATTCATCCGACGGCGACGATCGCGGCGTCGAGGACGTCGCCCGTGCCAGTCAGTTCCAGGCCCGCATCGATGCCGACGAGCGCATCGAGCCGAACGACTGGATGCCTGCCGCCTACCGCAAGACGCTGACCCGGCAGATTTCCCAGCACGCCCATTCAGAAATCGTCGGCATGCTGCCTGAGGGCAACTGGATCACCCGCGCACCGTCGCTGCGCCGCAAGGCCGCGCTGCTCGCCAAGGTGCAGGATGAATGCGGCCACGGGCTCTATCTCTACGCCGCCGCCGAGACGCTCGGCACCTCGCGCGAAGAGCTGGTCGACGGCATGCTCTCGGGCAAGGCGAAATATTCCTCGATCTTCAATTACCCGACCCTGACCTGGGCCGACATCGGCACCATCGGCTGGCTGGTCGATGGCGCCGCGATCATGAACCAGATCCCGCTGTGCCGCTGCTCCTACGGCCCCTATGCGCGCGCGATGATCCGCGTCTGCAAGGAAGAGTCGTTCCACCAGCGCCAGGGTTTCGAGATCATGGTGACGCTGTGCCGTGGCACCGCGGAGCAGAAGGCGATGGCGCAGAACGCGCTCGATCGCTGGTGGTGGCCGGTGCTGATGATGTTCGGCCCGCCGGACCAGGTCAGCCAGCACAGCGACACCTCGACCAAATGGAAGATCAAGCGCTTCTCCAACGACGAGCTGCGCCAGAAATTCATCGACGCCACCGTGCCGCAGGCCGAGTTCCTCGGGCTCACGATTCCCGATCCCGGCATGAAGCAGAACGAGAACGGCAATTGGGTGCACAGCCCGATCGACTGGGACGAGTTCAAGCAGGTGCTGGCCGGCAACGGCCCCTGCAACCGCGATCGCCTCGCCGCGCGCCGCAAGGCGCATGAGGAAGGCGCCTGGGTCCGCGAGGCCGCGATGGCCTATGCCGAGAAGCGCAAGAGCCGCCAGCTCGCGCAAGCCGCAGAATAAGGGAGCGCTCAAGATGGCCACGCCGAACGTACCGCTCTGGGAGGTCTTCATCCGCAGCCGCAACGGCCTTGCGCACAAGCATGTCGGCTCGCTGCACGCGGCGGACTCGACGCTCGCCCTGCAGGCCGCGCGCGACATCTACACCCGCCGCGGCGAGGGGCTGTCGATCTGGGTGGTGCCCTCGAATGCGATCACCGCGTCCGATCCGGCCGAGAAGGGCATGATGTTCGAGCCGGCGGAATCCAAGATCTACCGCCACCCGACCTTCTACGACGTCCCCGACGAAGTCGGGCATATGTGACTGCGCTTCCGCTCGTCATTGCGAGCGAAGCGAAGCAATCCATCGGACCGCAAAGCGAGAAGCATGCATGGATTGCTTCGTCGCTCCGCTCCTCGCAATGACGGCCCAACAGCGAGTTGAATAGATGGCAACCGCCAACATCGAAGTCTCCGAAACGCCGCTGGTGCTCTACGCACTGCGCCGCGCCGACGATGCGCTGATCCTTGGCCATCGGCTGTCTGAATGGTGCGGCCATGCGCCGGCGATGGAAGAGGACATGGCACTCGCCAATATGGGTCTCGACCTCCTCGGCCAGGCCCGTGAGCTCTACAGCTACGCGGCCAAGGTCGAGGGCAAGGGCAACGACGAAGACAAGTTTGCCTATCTGCGCGACGTCAGGCAGTACCGCAATCTGCTGCTGGTCGAGCAGCCGAACGGCGACTTTGCCCGCACCATGGTGCGGCAGTTCTTCTACGCCGCATTCGCCGATCTCTATTGGCGCGCGATGATGGCGTCTTCCGATCCGACATTCGCTGCGATCGCGGCGAAGTCGGAGAAGGAGAGCGCCTATCATGTCAGGCATTCGTCGGAATGGATCGTCCGTCTCGGCGACGGCACCGAGGAGAGCCACCGCCGCGCGCAGGATGCGACCGACGATCTCTGGGCCTATACCGGCGAGATGTTTTCGGTCGACGACAGCGAGCGCGGCCTGATCGATGCCGGCATCGCGATCGATCCGGCGGTGCTAAAGCCGCGCTGGCTGAAGACCGTCGCCGGCATCGTCAACGAGGCGACGCTGTCGCTGCCGAAGAGCGATTGGATGCAGGAGGGCGGTCGCATCGGCAGCCATAGCGAGCATCTCGGCCATCTTCTCAGCGAGCTGCAATCGATGCAGCGGACCTTTCCGGGGGCAACATGGTGATGGTCGCGCTCAGCGATGCCGATCTGCGCCGGCGCGCCTGGAGCGCGGCTGCGCAGGTGGTCGATCCCGAAATCCCGGTGCTGACGATCGCCGATCTCGGCGTGCTGCGCGATGTCGCGGTCCGCGACGGCCATGTCGAGGTCGCGATCACGCCGACTTATTCCGGCTGTCCAGCGATGAACATGATCGCGCTCGAGATCGAGCTTGCGCTGGAGCGCGAGGGCATTCACCGGCCGAAGGTCCGCACCGTGCTGTCGCCGGCCTGGACCACCGACTGGATGAGCGAGGACGGCCGCCGCAAGCTGAAGGAGTACGGCATCGCGCCGCCGCTGCCGGGCTCCTCGCGCCGCGCGCTGTTCGGCGAGCAACAGGTCGCGTGCCCGCAATGCGGATCGGGCGATACCGAACTGCTGTCCGAATTCGGCTCGACCTCCTGCAAGGCGCTGTGGCGTTGCAAGAGCTGCCGTGAACCCTTCGACTACTTCAAGTGTCATTGACCATGTCGACACCACGCTTTCACCGTCTGTCCGTCAGCGATCTGCGCCGCGAGGCGTCGGACGCCATCTCGATGACCTTTGCGATCCCTGACGATCTGCAAGGCGACTATCGCTTCACGCCGGGCCAGTATCTGACGCTGCGCACCACGATGGACGGCGAGGAAGTCCGCCGTTCCTACTCGATCTGCTCCGGCCCTGATGACGGCGAACTGCGCATCGCGGTGAAGAAGGTCGATGGCGGCGCCTTCTCGAACTGGGCCGCCGACGAGCTGAAGGCCGGCGACGAGCTCGACGTGATGACGCCGACCGGTCGCTTTGGCGTAGCGCATACGCCCGGCGAGGCGCGGACCTATGTCGGCTTCGCCGCCGGCAGCGGCATCACGCCGATCCTCTCGATCGTCAAGGGCGTGCTGGCGCGCGAGCCGGACAGCCGCTTCTTCCTGTTCTACGGCAACCGCTCGACCGAAGGCGTCATGTTCCGCGAGGCGCTGGAGGAGCTGAAGGACCGCTTCATGCAGCGGCTCTCGGTGTTCCACGTCATCTCGGGCGAGGAGCAGGACATCCCGATCCTGCACGGCCGGCTCGACGGCGAGAAGGTGCGGGTGTTGCTGCGCTCGCTGGTGCCGGCCTCAACTGTCGATCATGTCTTCGTCTGCGGCCCGGCCGCGATGAGCGAGACCATCGAGGCGACCTGCCGCGAGATCGGCATCGCCGACGAGCGCATCCATGTCGAACGCTTCGTGTCGGAATTCGGCGGCAAGCCGCGCCCGAAGGTCGTCGTTCCCTCCGGCGCGCCGCCGAAGGCGATCGCCGGACTGATCATCGACGGCAAGCGCCGCGAGGTCCCGGTGGCCGACGGCGAGTCGATCCTGGACGCCGCGCTGCGCGCCGGCATGGACCTGCCGTTCGCCTGCAAGGGCGGCATGTGCTCGACCTGCCGCGCCAAGCTGGTCGAAGGCGAGGCGCCGATGGATCTGAATTATTCGCTGGAGCCGTGGGAGCTGAAGGCGGGGTTCATCCTCACCTGCCAGGCCAAGCCGTGCTCCGAGAAGGTCGTGGTCGATTACGACCACGTCTAGGATTGTCGTCATTCCGGGTTCGATGCTGCGCATCGCCCCGGAATGACGGAAGTGGCGTTGACGCCTCGCGCGTCGCGCCCAACACTGACGAGACACCAAGAGGCCCGTCGCAACGGGTCCGCGCACAGGGAGTTCGATGTGAACGTGAAGGCTACGCTATCGCCCGAAGATGTCGCCCGCGCTTGCGCGGACGCGATGTGGAAGGAAGACGACGCCAGCAAGGGCCTCGGCATGGAGCTCGTCGAGATCAAGCCGGGGCAGGCGGTGATGGCGATGACGGTGCTGCCGCACATGGTCAACGGCCAGCGCATCTGCCATGGCGGTTACATCTTCACGCTGGCTGATTCAGCCTTCGCATTTGCCTGCAACAGCCGCAACGATCGCGCGGTGGCGGCGCAGGGCAACGTCACGTTCATCCGGCCCGGCAAGCTCGGCGACCGTCTGGTGGCGACCGCGCGCGAGATCTCGCGCAGCGGCCGCTCGGGAATCTACGACGTGCGCGTCACCGCCGGCGACGGCGTGATCGCTGAATTTCGCGGACATTCGCGCGTGATACCCGGCACATGGCTGCCGGACACGGACATCAAGGCATAAGGCTTCAGAGGAAACGTCGATGGCAACGGCAATGAAGGTCAAGGACGGCGGCTATCGCGCCGAGCTCGATGCGGCGGAACGCGCCTCGCGCGACGAGATCATGGCGCTGCAGACCAGGCGGCTGGCCTGGTCGCTCAAGCATGCCTATGACAATGTTGCGCACTACAAGAAGGCGTTCGACGCCGCGTGCGTGCACCCCACAGATTTCAAGCAGCTTGCAGATCTCGCAAAATTTCCCTTCACGGTGAAGACGGATCTGCGCGACAACTATCCCTTCAACATGTTCGCGGTGCCGCGCGAACAGCTGGTGCGCGTCCATGCTTCCTCCGGCACCACCGGCAAGCCGATCGTGGTCGGCTACACCAGGGCCGACATCGATACCTGGGCGGACGTGATGGCGCGCTCGATCCGCGCCGCCGGCGGCCGCACCGGCATGCTGATGCACAACGCCTATGGCTATGGCCTGTTCACCGGCGGTCTCGGCGCGCATTACGGCGCCGAGCGGCTTGGCTGCACCGTGATCCCGATCTCCGGCGGCATGACCGAGCGGCAGGTGCAGCTCATCAACGATTTCAGGCCCGACATCATCACGGTGACGCCGAGCTACATGCTGGCAATCCTCGATGAATTCAAGCGACAGGGGCTCGACCCGCGCAAATCGTCGCTGAAGTTCGGCATCTTCGGCGCCGAGCCGTGGACCAACGCGATGCGGGTCGAGATCGAGCAGGCCTTCGACATGGACGCCACCGATATCTACGGCCTCTCGGAGGTGATCGGCCCCGGCGTCGCGCAGGAATGCGTGGAGACCAAGGATGGCCTGCACATCTGGGAAGACCACTTCTATCCCGAGGTGATCGATCCCCTGACCGGCAAGGTGCTGCCCGATGGCGAGAAGGGCGAACTGGTGTTCACCTCGCTGACCAAGGAAGGCTTCCCGATCATCCGCTACCGCACCCGCGACCTGACGCGGCTGTTATCAGGCACGGCGCGGCCCGGCATGCGGCGGATGGAGAAGGTGACCGGCCGCTCCGACGACATGATCATTCTGCGCGGCGTCAACGTGTTCCCGACCCAGATCGAGGAAGCGCTGCTGGCGACCGACTGGTGCGGCGGTCACTTTGTTATAGAACTCACCCGCGAGGGCCGCATGGACGAGATGACGGTGCTCGCCGAAGCCCGGCCCGAGAGCTGGGACGGCGAGGGGCTGACCGCGCACGCCGAGAAGGTCGCGGGTTTCATCAAGAATACGATCGGCATCTCGACCCGCGTCCGCGTCGTCGCGCCCGAGACGCTCGAACGTTCGCTCGGCAAGGCGAAGCGGGTTTACGACAAGCGGCCGAAAGAATAGCCTCTCGCCCGCAATGCTGGAGGGCGCGGGGTTTCCATGGCCGATACCAATGAACCAACCGCTGCGGAGATTGTGGCTGACATCCGCGACCGGAAAGTAACGGCGGTCAGCGTCGTCGCGGCGGCGCTCGATCGTGCGGAGCGGCTCAAGCACCTCAACGCCTTCATCGTGCTGAACCGCGACGGCGCGCTGGCGGCGGCGCGCGAGGTCGATGCCGGGAAACGCACCGGCGTACTGGCCGGGCTTCCGATCGTGGTGAAGGACAACATCAACACATCGGACCTGCCGACATCCGGCGGCACGCCGGCGCTGCAACACGCGCGGCCTGCGCGCAATGCGCCGTCGCTGCAAAAGCTGCTCGACGCCGGGGCCCTGGTCATCGGCAAGACCAATCTGCACGAGCTCGCCTTCGGCATCACCAGCACTAATCTCGCGCCGTTCGCCGGACCGGTCAGAAATCCCTACGACACGACCCGGATCCCGGGCGGGTCGTCGGGCGGAACATCGGCGGCGATCGCCGCGCGGATCGCCACCTGCGGCCTCGGATCGGACACCGGCGGCTCGACCCGCGTACCCGCGGCGCTGACCGGGACCGTGGGCTTGCGGCCTTCGGTCGGCAATGGCGGCGCCGAGCGGCGCTACCACGACGACAACCAGGTGGTTCCGATCAGCCATACCCGCGACACCGTCGGCCCGATGGGACGCACCGTCGCCGACGTCGCGCTGCTCGATGCCGTCATCACCGGCACGCCGCCGGCCGCAGCCGTTCCGCTGGGCGGCGTGCGCCTCGGCATTCCCGCCTGTTTCTGGAGCGGCCTCGATCGCGATGTCGAGGCCGTCGCTCGGGCGGCTTGCGCCCGGCTCACGGCGGCCGGCGCGGTGCTGGTCGATGTCGATATGCCCGATCTGTTCGAGCAGAACGACAAGGTGTCGTTCGTGCTCGCGTTGCATGAACCGATCGCCGATATCCCGGCCTGGCTCGCCGCCTCCGGGATCGCTGGGATCACGCTGTCCGACATCGCGGCCGGCGTCGCCAGTCCCGACGTGGTCGGGGCGTTCGGTGCCATCACAGCGGACGCCTTCGGTGCCGCCTATGATGACGCGATCAAGGTGCAGCGGCCGGCGCTGCAGGCGATCTATGCCGCCTATCTCAGCGACAACAAACTGGATGCCATCCTGTTTCCGACCACGATCGCGCCTGCACCCGTCATCGACGAGAAGACCGGGTCCGGCGAGATGTCGGTCAATGGCGGTGAGCCGGTGCCGACCTTCGGCACCATGATCCGCAACACCGATCCCGGCAGCAATGCCGGCCTTCCCGGGCTGTCGCTTTACGCCGGCATGACGCCTGATGGCCTGCCGGTCGGGCTCGAGCTCGATGGTCCTGTCGGCAGCGATGCCAGATTGCTCGGACTGGGTCTGTCGATCGAAGCGATCCTGGGCACGGCCCCGCCACCAAACCTCTGAGTCCGCCGGCGGTAACAACCCCCTTGAATTGAACGGCCAGTCGATTAGTCATGGCCTGAGGCCACTTGGCCGCCACGATCCGCGCGCCTTGCGGTGCGCTTTTCGCTTCGCCCGCAGTGGCGAAGGCAATTGAAGGATTGTCATGGACCCCGCCACGATCGTCATCCTTGCCGCCCTGGTCATCGGCCTGATCTATGGCTCGGTCGGGCTCGTCAGCGGCTTCTGCATGATGAGCGGCCTGCGCGGCTGGTGGGCGGAGGGCGATGGCCGGCTGGTCCGCACCTACGCGCTGGCGATGGGGGTTGCGATTGCGGCCTCGCAACTGCTGGCGGCGGCGGGCCTCGTCGATCTCGGCAAGTCGATCTATCTGCAACCGTCGTTCTCGGCGCCGGTGATGTTCCTCGGCGGGCTCTTGTTCGGTTACGGCATGGTGCTGTCGAACGGCTGCGGCTCGCGGGCGCTGGTGCTGCTCGGGCGCGGCAATCTGCGCTCCTTCGTGGTCGTGATCGTGCTCGGCATCTTTGCCGAGATGACGCTGAAGGGCCTGATCGCGCCGCTGCGGATCGCAATGGTGCAGGCGTCGCAGGCCACGGTGTCGGCCAATTCGGTGCCGGCGCTACTGGCTAGCATCGGCGTCGGCGCGGTGCCGGCGCGAATGGTCGCCGCCTCGGTGCTCGCGGCGGTCCTGATCATCTTCGCCTTTGCCCATGCGCCGTTCCGCAAGTCGCCGGGCCAGATCGCGGCCGGCCTGATCGTCGGCCTGCTGGTGGCGGGCGGCTGGTACGCGACCGGTTATCTCGGCGCCGATGATTTCAATCCGGTGCCGGTGACCTCGCTCACCTTCATCGCGCCGATCGCCGACGCCCTGCAATATGTGATGCTGTCGACCGGCTCGACGCTCAATTTCGGCATCGTCACCGTGTTCGGCGTGTTTGCCGGCAGCCTGGTCACCGCTGTTACCACCGGGCGCTTCCAGCTCGAAGGTTACCGGTCGCCGCAGCATATGCTGCGCTCGGCAAGCGGCGCCGCACTGATGGGCGCGGGCGGCGTGATGGCGTTCGGCTGCTCGGTCGGGCAGGGGCTGACCGGACTGTCGACGCTGTCGCTGTCGTCCTTGATCGCAATCGCCGGCATCATGCTCGGCACCGCCGCCGGCCTGCGCGGCGCTTTGCGGGTCAGGCCGCTCGCGACGGCCTAGGGCGCTTACTCATAACCGGCGGCTTCCAGTCATGAAGCGGAAGTTGCCCGGTTCGGTAGTTATCGGCGGCTTATGACCCAAAGCGGAAGTCGAGACCGCCCCACATTGGACGATCGTCGGACACCTTAATGTTCGGGCCGCGCAAGCTTCCTCCATTTCATCAGCCTGTGTGTGCCCTATTGGGCGAGCGCGCCGCGTTGCTCCCATGGTCCCGGATTGAGAACCGCGCCGTTGACTTTGCCGGCTGCGTCTCTGACGAAAGCGATCCGCGTGTGATCGCCACTCTCGACCTGGAATTCATCCTTCGAACGAATCGCCACAGGCGTCGGCCGTCCCTTGTCGAAATCGAGGATTGACCATTGGCCTGTTGACTCGACGACGAGCTTGCCGTCTACGACACTGACTTGAAGCGCGACACTCTGCGCGGGAACCGCCTCCCGGGCAAAGGCAACAACGAGCGGACCGCTCTGCGTCGCGCGGATGATCCTGAACTTGATCGCGGCGTTGACCGGACCTGAAATCCGACGAAACGCCGCCTCCAAGGTCAGACCCTTGATCGACTTGTCGTCGATCGCTGTGATGAGATCTCCCGCCATGACGCCTGCTTTCGCGGCAGGGCCGGTATCGGCCAATTTGATCACCCTGAGGCCATCGGTGCCCGCGATAACGGACTCAAGACCGGTCCAGCCGTTGCCGTCGGCGATCGAGGTCTGTCTGTCCAGCGAACTTGCGGACCCGCCGAAAACGTAGCGTCCGACATATTCGGCGAGCGCGCCGGCATTTCCTTGCCCGGAGGCAACCGGCGCCGGCGCTTCAGGCACATTCAGCGCCGCATAGGGTAGGCGACGGATGGCGTCGAAATAGAAGCCGTTCTCACTGTGCTCGCTCCGCTGCATCATCATGATCAGGATCAGCTTCTGTGCCGGATCGATCGAGAAGAACGTGCCCCAGCTTCCCTGCCAGTTGAAGCTTCCGACTGCGCCCGGAATGTAGCTGAAATCGGGGCTGGTGCGGACTGCGAAACCGAGCCCCCAGCCCGTACCGAAGGCCGGACCGACTTCATGCCCCGCAATGTGCATTTTGGGCGGCAGCGAATTCGTCGTCATCAGCCTGACCGTTTCGGGCTTCAAGATACGCACGCCGTCAAGCTCGCCGCCGTTGAGCAGCATCTGGCAGAAGCGCAGAAAATCAGGAACCGTGGAGACGATGCCTCCGCCGCCCGAGAAGAACGTCTGCGGCTTGCCGACGTCGCTATTCGCGAAAGGGGGGTGGGGCTGCGGCCCCGGCACGGCGACGAGACGGGCAAGCTTGTCCTGCGGTACCGAGAAGCCGCTATCGACCATATGCAGCGGCGCGAAGAGGCGGCTTTGTAGAAACTGATCGAAGGGCTGTCCCGACACGACTTCAATGACGCGGCCGAGCACGTCGTAGCCGATGGCATATTCCCAGACTTCGCCCGGCTGGTGCAGAAGCGGCAGGGCGCCGAGGCTCGCGACGAAGTCCGCGATAGGCTTGTCGCGCCGGAACGGCGCCCTGGCGCCGTACAGTACGTGAATCGCGGCATTCTCAAATCCGGGATCGGCGTAGTCCGGCGAAGCATAAACGAGGCCGGACGTATTGCGCAGCAGGTCCCGGATCGTCATCGCACGCTTCGCCGGTTCAAAAATATTCCGCGCAACATCCGAGAGGATCGGATCCCCGGTGACCGGATCCTTTTTGACGACCTGCATATCCCTGAGCTCCGGCAGATACTGGGCCACGGGAGCATCAAGGTCGAGCTTGCCTTCATCGACCAGTATCATGGTGGCGACGCTGGTGATTTGCTTGGACATCGATCCGATGCGAAAGATCGAATCCGGCCGCATCGGCATTTTCTTGTCGTGCTCCTCGAAGCCGGTGGCTTGCAAATAGGCGAGCTTGCCGCCCCGAGCGATCCCCACGACAAAACCGGAAGGATCGCCTTTTTCGCTCTGCGCTTCGAACCAGGAGGTCATGCGCGCCAGCCGCCGCGCCGAAAAACCGAGACTGTCCGGGTCACCGACGGTCTGCAAATCGTCGGCAAGCGCCGCCCCTGCCGGACAGAGTGTAAGCGCCGCCAGCGCGGCCAATAGAACGACAAACCGCTGATTTCGCATGGGGATCCCCGTTGGCGCAGCTACTGCGAGGAAGGATCGCCATCAGTCTGTCGAATGTTTTCGATTGCTTCTCGCCGATTCCTGCAAACCGGCTGGCCGATTCCTCAACTCGACTGGCCGATCTTCAATCGATCGCTTTACCGGGGCTGCATTTCCCGCCATTGCGAGACGGCGGAATTCGGTTGGGGTCAAACTGGTCGCCGCCTTGAAGGCGCGGTTGAACGGCCCGATCGACTGGAAACCTGTGTCCATGGCAATTGTCAGCACCGGGACTTCTACTTGTTCAGGGTCGACCAGCGCTGCCTTGGCTTCCCCGATCCGGTAATGATTGAGGAACGCATTGAAATTGCGATAACCGAGGCCCTCGTTGATAAGTTGCCGCAGCCGGTACTCCGGCACGCCGAGCTCGACGGATAGCAATTTGATGGTCAACCCCTCACGCCGGTAGATGCGCTCGACGGTCATGAGCTGTTCCAACCGGCGCAGGAGAGCCGGTTCAATCGTTGCGTCAGACGCCTTGGTTGGCGCGCTGGAGGGGACGTTTGCGGCTTGCAGCAGGATCGAACCTTTCCGCGTCCCCGCCTCCAGCAGATTCCATGCGCTCAAACCAGCTAACGCGAACAGAACGAAGGCGTTGGCGACGCTGGTCATGGAAAAAGTGGGATGCGAGGGCTGCTCCAGGAAGCTCAAGTAAGAGTTGAGAACGGTTTGGGCCGACGCGCCGATCAGGACGACCAGCCGGAGCCCACGCCGGCCTTGCACAAGGTCCGCCGGCCAAGTGACGAGCGTCTGCGCCACCGCCAACAGGGCCAGGCCGAAAGAGGCAAATGACAGCGTGCGTTCGATCGCAACCTCGAGCGCCGCCGATCTTGTGACTCCGCTGGCGTCCAGCCACTGAGCGACGGCGACGGCCGCCCACAAGACCCCATGCCAAGGCCGTGGTACGAAATCGTCATCGAAGGCAGCACGCGCCCATAGCCAGAACACGACATTGTTCGCGCTGGACAACGCCAGTAGCAACAGGCCCCACCACGCAAATGGCCGCGGGAACGTGGGCGCCGTGCAGACCATCGAAGCCGCGGCGCCGATTGCGAGCGCGGCGCCCAGCAGTGCGGCCGTGCTATCGCGGCGATCGCGTAGCGCCATAGCTGCGATCAGCAGGCACAGTGCTATGACGGCGCCTCGTAACCCGAGGTCAATCGACATCAAACCGCTGGTGCCCACTCTCGGAAATACTCCCAAGTGCCATTGTTGAGCCGCGCAGGCTCGCTCATACGCCCTCGGCGCAACTGATGTCGAGTCGTCAGATAATCTCGAAGCGGCTACGAACTGAAAGAGCCCCGATCCGGCTCGGTGTGTTCGCCGGCAGCCTGGTGACGGCGCTTGCCACCGGGCGCTTCCAGCTCGAAGGCTATCGCTCGCCGCAGCACATGCTGCGCTCGGCAAGCGGCGCCGCACTGATGGGCGCGGGCGGCGTGATGGCGTTCGGCTGCTCGGTCGGGCAGGGGCTCACTGGCTTGTCGACGCTGTCGCTGTCGTCCTTCATCGCAATCGCCGGCATCATGCTCGGCACCGGCGCCGGCCTGCGCGGGAGCTTGCGGGTCAGGCCGCTCGCGACGGCCTAGCGCATTTACTCATGACCGTCGGCTTCCAGTCATAAAGCGGAAGTTGCCCGGTTCGGTCGTTATCGGCGGCTTATGACCCAAAGCCGACCTTGTGCAGTGCACATCTACATTGATATGCTCGATCCATTCAGTCAGCGGGGAGTTCCGAACGATGTCCGGTATCTCGCGTCGGGACGTGACACTTGGCGCAGCCGGTGCTTATGCCGCGTTTGGACTCGACAAGCCGATCACGTTTGTCGACGCGGCTCACGCTCAACAGCCCGTCACTCAACCTTTCCGCAAATACAACGTCGGCGACATTGAAATCTTCTCTCTGATCGATGGCATGCGTGACGTTCCGCTGCGGGAGGGCATGGTCAGGAATGTCAGCGTCGAACAGGTCAAGACCGTGTTGCGTGGTGTCGGTTTTCCCGACAATCAGGCGCCCCTGCGGTTTATCGTCATGGCGCTCAAGCTGCGCGATCAAGTGGTCCTGATCGACTCGGGTACGGGCGGTCACCCGATTTATGGTGAGGGGAACGGCCGGTTGTTCGAGAGCATGGCGGCGGCGGGCCTTGACCCCAAGGCAGTCAAGACGATCCTCATCTCCCATCTCCACGGCGACCACATTTATGGCCTCATGAACAATGAGAGCGATGCGCAGGTCTTCCCGGATGCCGACATCGTGGTGCCCGCGGCGGAATTGAAATGGTGGACGCGCCCGGGGGTCGAGTCGATCGATCTCGGACCGACGCGCAAAGGCCTTGCCCGGCGCATTCAAGCTACCGTGGCGACGTGGAAAAACGTCAGACCTTTTGAGGGAGAATCAGAGCTTCTGCCCGGCGTACACGCCGTAGAGGCGCCCGGCCACAGCCCGGGGATGGTGGCGCATCTGGTGTCATCCGGCAGCAAACAGTTCCTGATCAGCGCCGATGTGGTCAATCTTTCGCCCCATATTCAAACAAATCCGGAATGGCAGCTTGCCATCGACCAGGATCCGCAAATGGCCGTCGAAACGCGTAAGAAAATCTTCGATCGCGCGGTTGCCGACAAGCTCATGATATCGGGAACGCATTGGTTGATGCCGAACGTCGGCACGCTTTCAAAAGATGGCAACGGCTACGTATTCGCAGCCGAAGGGTAACATCTCCGCGACGCTACCCGTTGCTGGCCAGGTGTGCGACGACTCTTGACCATGGGCGACCCGGTCGGCCTCTGTGTCAGCTTCTGGCCCAAGGCCGACATGCAGCGACGTCGGTTTTGACGTCAGCTTCCGAGACCGAAGCGGACGTGACGAATCCATGAGTACAGGCCCTAACTAGGCGCGCGCCGGCGCATCCGCGAGCGAGCTCAGGCAGGGGCTGACCGGACTGTCGACGCTATCGCTGTCGTCCTTCATCGCGATCGCCGGCATCATGCTCGGCACCGGCGCCGGCCTGCGCGGGAGCTTGCGGGTCAGGCCGCTCGCGACGGCCTAGGGCGTGTACTCATAACCGGCGGCTTCCAGTCATAAAGCGGAAGTTGCGCGGTTCGGTAGTTATCGGCGGCTTATGACCCGATTCGGACATAGGCACCTAGATCACTGCCGTCACCCCGAGGGATTACTTTCTCGGCCCGTGTAGTGCGGATTGGCACGCCCGTGACCGCTTTCGACCCGAGAAAGCACCTAGCGGAACAACCCATTGGTGTGATCTGATGCCATCGAATTGATCTTGAACATGGGGAGCGGCCTTGCCCGAAGAGCGTGTTCAACGGCGGTTAGCGGCAATCTTGGCCGCCGATGTGGTCGGCTACTCTGCGATGATGCAACGCGCGGAGGAAGCCACCTACGCCGAATTCGAGCAGCTCAAGCGGGACTTGATCGCGCCGAGCCTCTCCCGACACGACGGCCGACTGATCAAGACAACGGGTGATGGCGCGCTCGCCGAATTCGCTAGTCCCTTGGCCGCCGTGAGATGCGCGACCGAAATGCAGGATCATCTCGCCGAGGGTAGCGGTCCATTCAAGCTACGCATCGGGCTCAACCTTGGCGACGTGATCGTTGGGCCGGACGGCGACCTCTACGGCGACGGGATCAACATTGCTGTCCGGCTGGAGGGGATCGCCGATCCGGGCGGCATCCTGATGTCCGAAAAGGTCTACAGCGAGGTCGAAGGCAAGTTGGATGTTGGTTTCGAGGATCGCGGCGAGCAGCAGCTCAAGAACATCACCAAGCCGGTCCGCGCCTACGCGGTGCGCGCGGGAGCGCATAGTGTGCTGGCCGAGCGGCTAAGTGCGGGGCCTCCGCTTCCCGACAAGCCCTCCATCGCCGTGCTGCCGTTAGAGAACATGAGCGGCGATCCCGAGCAGGCGTATTTCGCTGACGGCATGGTTGAGGAAATCATCACCGCGCTGTCGCGTTTCAAATGGCTGTTCGTGATCGCCAGAAATTCGAGTTTCACCTTCAAAGGCAAAACCGTCGATGTGAAGGAGGTCGGACGCAGGCTTGGCGTGCGCTATGTCCTTGAGGGGTCTGTGCGCAAGGCTTCAGGGAAGGTACGCATCACAGGGCAATTGATTGATGCGGTGACGGGCGCGCACATCTGGGCCGACAGGTTTGAGCGTGACCTGACAGACATTTTTGCTCTCCAGGACGAAGTCACGGTCGCCGTAGTCTCAGCCATCGAGCCAAAATGCAATGGCAGCGCGGCGGCGACCGGAGAACCTTACCGCCTATGATTTCTTTCTCCGCGCCTTGCAACAGTTCTACTTGACGACTCGCGAAGGTGTGGCCGAGACGACGAGGCTGGCGCATCGCGCGTTGGAACTGGACCCTCGGTTTGGCCTTGCCGCGGCTCTGGCCGGTGCTGGTCACATGCAAAATGTCACTTGGGGTTATGCGGTCGATCCTGAATTCGACCGCAAGGAAGCAATTCGGCTCTCTCGATTGGCATTGAGCATCGACGATGGTGATTCAGAAACATTAGCATGGGCTTGCATGATTTCGGCCATCATGGTCGACGATTGTGAAAGTGCGATCGAATTGGCTGACAGGGCGGTCGCGCTTAACCCGAATGCATTTAACGCATGGAGCGGCAGAGGCTGGGTCTATAGAACTGCGGGGCTTCCGGAGGAAGCGGTCCGGAGCTTTGAACGTGCCAATCGCATGAGCCCAGTAGACCCGAGGCTGCATATCACGTTTGCTGGGATGGGGTATGCCTTTATTGAGCTTTGTCGCTTTGACGAGGCCCTCATCGCAGGGAAGAAAGGTCAACGTCAGAACCCCTCCTATTCGGGAGCTTACCGCTGTCTCGCGTCCGCTTTCGCCCATCTCGGACGCGAGCCGGAGGCGCGTGAGGCGGCGGCGCATCTGCTTGAGGTCGATCCCGCCTTTACAATTTCGTCGTGGATCGCCCGGGGCGGGCAATCAAATGCGAAGCTGTTGATTGAGGGACTTCGCAAAGCGGGTCTGCCCGAATGACTCTGCGCTCGCCCACGCCGACGCGGTGATCAAATTGGACTCGATTTGCTGCACTGCATGTGTCGCCTTTTGGCCCAAGGCCGACATGCAGCGATGTCGGTTTGACGTCAGCTTCCGAGACCGAAGCGGACGTGGCGAATCCATGAGTACAGGCCCTAACTAGGCGCGCGCCGGCGCATCCGCGAGCGAGCTCAGCGCGATGCCGCCGACGATCAGCGCCGCGGCGATCGCCAGCGACAGATCGATCGGCTCACCGAGCAGTAATGCAGCAGTCACGATGCCGACGATCGGCGTCCCCGTCGTGCCGAGCGAGGTCGTGAGCGCCGGCAGGCTCTTGTTGACAACAGACATCGCCCAATAGGCCAGCGCGGTGCCGATGAAGCCGGAATAGAGGAACAGCAGCACGAGGTGCGGCGACCATGTCACCGTCGGCACGCCCTCGGTGATCAGCGCCGTCGTGGTCAGCACCAAGGTCGCGACCAGCACCTGCCACAGCAGGAGCTGCAGCGGCGTCGCGATCCAGCGGTGCGAGCGGATGTAGATGATGTTCGCGGCCCAGCAGATCGCGGCGAGGATGATCATGCCGGCGCCGGCGATGACATGCAGATTGCTCCAGTCCAGCGATGCCGGGTTGAGGATCACGCAGAGCCCGGCGAGTCCCAATGCGACCCCGACGAGCTTGAGCGCGCCGAGCCGTTCGGTGCGCGCCGCGCCCGCGGCCAGCGCGACCCACAGCGGCGTGGTGTAGCCGAGCACGACGCCCTTGCTGGCCGGCAGATAGCGCAGGCCGGCGGCGACCAGGGTTGAGAAGAACGTCATGTGCAAGAGCGCGACGCTGAGCACGACAGGGATATCGGCGATCCGCGGGATGATCAAATTGCCGCTGGCGCGCAGGATCACCAGCAAGGCGATCAGGGCGACCCAGCTGCGGATCGATGCGGTCCACAGCGGCGGCACCGCCTCGACCAGCGATTTCGTCACCGACCAGTTGGTGCCCCAGGCCAGCACCACGACGATGAACAAAACGACGGCTTTGGCAGGGGAGAGCGACGGGTTCACGGGCGGCATCCTTGCAGGCGATACCGCTTGTGAATAGGATCACGCTGGCTCTATCGAAAGAGCCAGATTTGACAGATAAAAGGAGCCAGATTGATCCTTGCCGAATTGCTCGCGCTGAAGCGTGCCGATGATGCCGGACTGACCGCGCAGCTGACGCAGCAGCTGCGCGGGCTGATGGCGAGCGGCCGGATCAGGAGCGGGGCCGTGCTGCCGTCGAGCCGCATGCTTGCGGCCGAGCTCGATGTTTCGCGCAATACCGTAACTCATGCCTATGAGCAGCTCGCGGCCGAGGGGTATCTGCGCGTCGCCGCGCGGCGGCGGCCGGTGGTGTCAGACGATATCGAGGCGCGCTTCGCCAGGGCGGTGCCGGCCCCGCGCCGCGACGCCGCCCGCAAACCGCTGCTGTCGCCCTGGGCCTTGCAGCTCTCGGACACGGATTGGCCGCTGTCCTACCAGGCCGACTTCCGGCCGCTGCGTCCGGGGCTTGCGGATGCGCGCGAATTTCCGCACGAGATATGGGCGCGCTGCCTGCGCCGCAGCGCATTGCGCCGCCGCTTCAACGACCAGACCGTGGTCAACCGGCCGAGCCTGCGC
Source organism: Bradyrhizobium sp. B120 (assembly GCF_049075665.1). Lineage (NCBI taxonomy): Bacteria > Pseudomonadati > Pseudomonadota > Alphaproteobacteria > Hyphomicrobiales > Nitrobacteraceae > Bradyrhizobium > Bradyrhizobium sp. B120. The sequence goes on from NZ_CP185242.1 coordinate 2,825,343, forward strand.
GAAGCCTTGCGCGATTATCTCGAGATCAGCCGCGGCGTGCGCGCCGAGGCCGATCAAATCCTGATCCTGCCGACGGCGCAGGCGGCGCTGACGCTGATCGCCGCCACTATCGTCGTTGCCGGTGATGCGGTGTGGACCGAGGATCCCGGCTACCCCGGCGCCGCGGCGGCGTTTCGCGCGGCCGGCGCCGACGTCGTCGGTGTCAGGCTCGATCAATGGGGCATGATGCGGACGCGCGAGACGCGCGCGCCGAAGCTCATCTTCACGACGCCCTCGCATCAGCATCCGACCGGGCGGGTGATGCCGGTTGCGCGCCGCACCGAGCTGCTGGCAGCCGCCGAGCCCGGCAAGACCTGGATCGTCGAGGACGATTACGACGGCGAGTTTCACTATGACAGCCGGCCGATGCCGGCGCTTCAAGGGCTCGATCGCGAGGGACGCGTGCTCTATCTCGGCACCTTCGCCAAGGCGATGACCGCCGATATCCGCATCGGCTATCTGGTGGTGCCGCCGCAACTGGCGCGGACGATGGAGATCGCGCAGCGCCATCTCGGGCTGATCGCCTCCGTGCACGTCCAGGAGGCGCTGGCCGGCTTCATGGCCGACGGGCATTTCCTGGCGCATATCCGGCGGATGCGGCGGATCTATCGCGCGCGCCGCGATCACCTCGCGGCGGCGTTGGCACGGCAGCTCGAGCCGGTGCTCACGGCCGAAGTCCCGCCGGGCGGCATGCAGTTGATCGCGCGTTTCAGGGATGGTGCCGCGGACCAGGGCGCCGTGACGCGGCTGGTCGCAGCCGGTGTCGAGGTGCGCGCGCTGTCGAGCCTTGCGCTGGAGCGGCCGCACGACCACGGCCTGTTGCTCGGCTTCGCCGCCTGGCGCGAAAACGAGATCGGCGCCGCGGTCCGGATCATGGCGAATTGTCTGACGGGGAAGCGCGCGGCGCGTGGGTAAGAGGGGCGCTCGCACGATTTCGGAATAATGGAAATATATCCCTGAGTTGCCCGACGTGTCAAGTTGCCGTATCGCAGGCCTGTGGCCGCCGGCTACTGTGCATGGGGTTGTTTTCGATATTTTCAGCGTGCCTCTGCGACGGCCCGCGTCGCAGGCTTACTCCGCCGCCCTGGTCACGATCCGCACCTCCGACGTCAGTGTCTTGTGCACCGGGCACTTGTCGGCGATCTCCATCAGCCGCTTGCGCTGGTCGGCGTCGAGGTCGCCCTCGATCCTGATGACGCGGTCGATCTGGTCGAGCATGCCCTCGTGCGTCTCGCACTCCTCGCAATCCTTCGCATAGATCTTGTTGTGCTGGAGCGTTACGGTGATGCGATCGACCGGCAGCGACTTGCGGTCGGCATACATCCGCATCGTCATCGAGGTGCAGGCGCCGAGACCCGTGAGCAGGAAATCGTACGGCCCGGGGCCGGTGTCATCACCGCCGACGGCGACCGGTTCGTCGGCGATCAACCGGTGCGGACCGGTGGTGACGATCTGCTGGAACTTGCTGGCGCGGGTTTCCTGCACCACCACGTTGCGCGGCGCGCTGCCGCTGTCGGCCACAGGCTGCGGTGCAAGATCGACGTAGCGTTCGGCCCAGGCGCCGATCACGTCGGCGACATAGGCGGCATCCTGCTTGCCGCTCAGAAGATGGTCCGCGCCGGCAAGCGAGACGAAGCTCTTCGGGTGCTTGGCCGCGATGAAGATATTGGTGGCGTTGTCGATGCCGACGGTGTCGTCGGTCGGCGAGTGCATGACCAGCAGCGCCTTGTGCAGCTTGGTCACCTGCGCCATCAGGTTCTGCTCGGCGACGTCGTCGAGGAATTCGCGCTTGATGCGGAAGGGGCGGCCGGCGAGCGACACTTCGCCTTCACCATGCGCGCGGATGTCCTCGATCCGGTCCTTGAAAAAATGCGTGACATGGACGGGATCGGACGGCGCGGCGATGGTCGCCACTGCCTTCGCTTCCGGTATCCGGCCTGCGGCCGCGAGGATCGCGGCGCCGCCGAGGCTGTGGCCGATCAGGATCGCGGGCGCCTTGCGCGTCTCGCGCAGATGGTCGGCGGCGCGGACCAGATCGGCGACGTTCGATGTGAATGTCGAGTTGGCGAAATCGCCCTCGCTGGAGCCGAGGCCGGTGAAGTCGAACCGCAGCGTGGCGATGCCCTTGGCGGCGAGGGCAACCGCGATGCGCTTGGCCGCCAGCACGTCCTTGCCGCAGGTGAAGCAGTGCGCGAACAGCGCATAGGCCTTGATCGGGCCATCAGGCGTATCAAGCGCGGCGGCAAGCTGATGGCCGCCCACACCGGTGAATTGAAAGCGTTCATGCGGCACGGGCAGGCTCCATCATTGTGTTGATCCGTCAGTCGCCAGAATAGCGCTGTTCGGCCCAGGGATCACCGCGATTGTGATAGCCGCGCACCTCCCAAAAGCCCGGCGCATCTTCTGTCAGGAATTCGATGCGCTGCAGCCACTTCGCGCTCTTCCAGAAATACAGATGCGGCACCACCAGCCGCACCGGGCCGCCATGCTCCTGCTCCAGCGGCTTGCCCGACCAGCTATGGGCGAGCAGCGCGTCCTCGGCGGCGAAATCCTCGAGCGACAGGTTCGTCGTATAACCGTCATACGAATGCAGCGCGACGAAGCGCGCGTCCTCGCGCGGCCGGCAGGAGGCGAGCAGGTCGCGGGTCGAAAGCCCCTCCCACTGATTGTCGTAGCGCGACCAGGTGGTGACGCAGTGGATGTCGGAGACGAACCGGGTCTGCGGCTGCGCCGCGAATTGCGGCCAGTTCCAGTAGATCGTCTGCTCGACCGCGCCGTAGACGTCGAGCCGCCAGCGCTCCCGCGTCACGTTCGGCATCAGCCCGAGATCGAGCACGGGCCAGTCCGCGGTCAGATGCTGTCCCGGCGGCAGGCGCTGCTCCTCCGGCCGGGTGATCTTGCCGGTGAGGAATTTGCCCTCGCGCGCCCAGCGCTGCTTGCTGCGCGTCAGCTTGCTCTCGGGTGGCTCGGTGTCGTCGGTCATCGGTGTTGCGCCATCATTCGTGGCGATGCATCGCGGAGTCGTGCTTGGTGTCGCGCATGGTCGAGTAGATCAAGAGCGACAGGAAGATCATGCCGCTGAGATAATAGTAGAACCAGTCCTCATGCCCGATGCTCTTGAAGTAGAGCGCGACCGCAGGCGCAGTGCCGCCGAAGATCGACACCGTGATGGCGTAGGGCAGGCCGACGCCGAGTGCACGGACATTGGTCGGGAACAGCTCGGCCTTCACGATCGCATTGATCGAGGTGTAGCCGGCGACGAAGATCCAGGCGCCGCAGATCAGGAGGAAGGCGATGAAGGGCGACTTGGTCTCCTTCAGCGCGGTCAGGATCGGGATCGTTGCCAGCGTGCCGACGACGCCGAAGAAGATCAGCAGCGGCTTGCGGCCGATCCGGTCCGACAGCGCGCCGTAGATCGGCTGTAGGAAGGTCGCGAAGATCAGCGAGCCGAAGATCACGAAGGTGGTCTGGTCCTCGGTGAGGCCGACCGACAGTTTCACGAAGGTCTGCATATAGGTGGTGAAGGTGTAGAACGCCGCTGTGCCGCCGGCGGTGAGGCCGACCACCAGCAGCAATTCGCGCGGATAGTTCAACAGGCCGACGATCGAGCCGGTCGGCTTGGAGACCTTCTTGGCCTCCTCGAACGCCTCGGTCTCGTGCAGGCCGCGCCGCATCACCGCCGCGAAGATCGCGAGCATGGCGCCGATCACGAACGGAATCCGCCAGCCCCAGGCCTTCAGCTCGTCCGGCGTCAGGAACACCTTTTGCAGCAACAGCAGCACGATGATCGCGGTGAGCTGGCCGCCGATCAGCGTGACGTACTGGAAGCTCGAATAGAAGCCGCGATGCTTGGCGTCGGCGACCTCGCTGAGATAGGTGGCGCTGGCGCCATACTCGCCGCCGAGGCTGAGGCCCTCGATGATGCGGGCGAGCGCCAGGATCGCCGGTGCGGCTATGCCGATCGTGGCATAGGTCGGCGTCACCGCGATGATCAGCGAGCCGAAGCACATGCAGACGACGGACAGTGTCAGCGACAGCCGCCGGCCATAGCGGTCGGCGATGTAGCCGAACAGCCAGCCGCCGAGCGGGCGCATCAGGAAGGTCGCGGCAAACAGCACGGCCGCATTGAGCTGCTGCACCACCGGATCGCTGTGCGGGAAGAACGCCGGCGCGAAATACAGTGCGAACGCAGTGTAGGCGTAGAAATCGTACCACTCGACGAGATTGCCGACCGAGCCGATGAAGATCGCCTTGACCCGCCGCTCGACGTCATGGATGTCGAGATGGTCGCTCGCGGATTGAGCGGTTTGTTCGGACATTGGCAGGCCTCCCCGGATTCTTTGGCGCGATTCCGGGGCAACCTATCTCATTTGCGTGGTGCGATGTAACTGCTGTCCTGTTCCTCAGGCGTTCTTGCCGAACAGAACGGGCAGTTGACGCGGGCCGCGCACCGTGCCTTCCGACCAGGTGACCTTGCCGGCCGGGTCGAGGCGGAAATCCGGAATCCGCTTCAGCCATTCCTCGATCGCCACCTGCATCTCCATCCGCGCCAGGTTGGAACCGACGCAGCGGTGGATGCCGAGGCCGAAGGCGGCGTGGCGGTTCTCCTTGCGGTCGATCACGACCTTGTCCGCGTCGGGGAACATGGCGGGGTCGCGGTTGGCCGCGGGGAACGACAGCAGCACCATGTTGCCGGCCTTGACCGGGCAGCCGGAGATGGTGGTTTCCTTCATCACCTCGCGCGCCATCGTCACCGGCGAATAGGCGCGCAGGAATTCCTCGATCGCGGTCGGGATCAGCGCCGGCTCCGCGACCAGGCGCTCGCGATCGGCGGGCGTCTTGGCGAGGTGCCAGAGCGAGGAGCCGAGCGCGCTCCAGGTGGTGTCGATGCCGGCGATCAGGAGCAGCCGCAGCGAGCCGAGCACGTGCTCGTCGGTCAGCGGCTGGCCGCCGGGGCCCTTGGCCCGCAGCAGTTGCGAGATCAGGTCGTCGCCCGGCTCAAGCTTGCGCTGCTCGAGATGGGCCATGAAGTAGCCGGTCATCTCGCGCACGCCGCTCATCATCTCGTTCTCGTCCTTGATGCCGAGCTCGAGGATCTGGTGGATCCACTTGATGAAGAGGTCGCCGTCCTTCTCGGGAATTCCCAGCATGTGCGCGATGGCGCGCACCGGGATGTGCTTGGTGTAGCGCGCCGCGGCGTCGCAATGGCCGTCGGCGATGAATTCGTCGATCAGCTCGTTGCAGATCGCGCGTACCCGCGGCTCCAGCCGCTTCATCGCGTCCGGCGTGAAGGGCGGCAGCAACACCTGCTTGGCGGGCTTGTGCTCCGGCGGATCGGAGGTGATCGGCGGCGCACGGGCCGTGATCTCGGGGCGGACGTCGCGCACGATGACGCGCCGCGAGGAGAAGTGCTCGGTGTCGTAGGCGATCTCCTTCACCGCCTGATAGGTGGTCGGCATGTAGCAGCCGAGGAAGCGCTCGGTATGCACGACCGGCGAGGCGGTGCGCAGCGTCTCCCAGATCGGGAACGGGTCGTCGGTCCAGACCGGATCGGTATGGTCGAAATCATGGACCCAGTCGGTGACCGGGGGATGTTCGGGCAGATAGGTTGCGGACGGGGAATCGGACATCAGCTCGTTTCCTTCTCGTTCGATCAAACGCTGGTCGGCTCAACGGGAGGCACGCGGCCATCCCCGCTGGCCGCTATTCCTCGGTGACTTCGATCGCGATTTCCGGGCAGTTGGTTTGCGCGAGCCAGGCCTTGTCCTCGAGCCCGGCCGGGACGGTCCCGTCGCCGACTTCATGGGCGTTGCCGTATTCGTCGAGCTCGAACAGTTCGGGGGCGAGCGATTTGCAGCGGGCGTGACCCTGGCACTTGTCCTGGTCGACGCGGATTTTGAGCTTGGACATGCAAGCACTCTCCCTCGGCTCTGGCGCACAGGTAGGGCGCGCCGGGTTCCTTATTTTAGTTTATGCAAGTTCCAGCTTGCTTGGGCGGCCGGCCTCTTAACCGGATCGCCAAGTTATAGCATATTACATTATCGTCGTGCTTGCGCGTCAAGCGAAAATTCAGCGATCATTGCCGCAATGGGACAAATCGTTCGTAAGCCGTTGAAAACCTACCACCATGGCGACCTCCGCGAAGCCCTGATTCAGGCGGCGTTACGCGAGGTCGAGCTCGGTGGCCCGGAAGCAATCAGCATCAAGGCGCTGGCCAGGCAGCTCGGCGTCTCCCAGCCGGCGCCGTACCGGCATTTCGCCGACCGCGAGGCGTTGCTGGAGGCGGTGACCGCGGAAGCATTCCGGCAGTTCAACGTGATCATGCGGGAGGCGATCGAGCAGCCCGGCAAGGGCTCGAAACTGTCGCGCTTTGCCCAAGCTGCGCTGGCCTTCGGGCTCGAGCGCCACGGCATCTACCGGCTGATGTTCGCGTCCAGAACCATGGCCTGCGCGCCTGTCGGCAGCGAGCTGCACGTCGCGGCGATGGAAACGCTGGCGCTGTTGATCGAGTCGTTCGAGGCGCCGGCCGTCGGGCTGTTGCGCGAACGTCAGGCACTGAAGATCTGGGCCGGGCTGCACGGCATCGTGATGCTTGCCGAGCAGGGCCTGCTCACCGGCGAGGTCGGCCAGATCAGCCGCGAGGAACTGATGGACGAGATCGTCGAGCAGACCAAGCTCGCACTCTCCGTCGCGCTGCATGCGACGGAGGAAAAGGCGTAGAACGCCTTACCTCGGAGGCCGCGGATCGATCGGGGTGGTGCCGCGCACGCCCAGAATATCCTCCAGCACTTTCGCGCCGGCCAGAAGCTGCGCCTCGGCGCGGGGCTTGGCCACCATCTGCAGGCCGACCGGCAGGCCCGATGCGGTGAAGCCGCAGGGCAGCGACAGCGCCGGGCAGCAGGCCAGCGTGATCGCATAGACGATGCCAAGCCATTCGACGTAGTTGTCGAACTTCTTGCCGTCGCATTCGGCGACATAGCGGTTCTCGACCGGGAACGGCGGCACGATGGTCGCGGGCGCCAGCAGCAAATCGTATCTCTCGAAGAATTCGAGCGCACGCGCGGTGATCGCGACACGCTGCGCCTCGGCGCGCTCGAGCTTTTCGACGGTGAGCTTCAGCCCTTCCTCGATGTTCCAGATCACCTCGGGCTTGAGCAGGTCGCGCTTGGTGCGCAGCAGTTCGGCCTTGCTGATCGCGAAATCGAATGCGCGCAGCACGTGGAAGCATTCATGGGCCTCGCGGAAGTCGGGATGCGCCTCCTCGACGATCGCGCCGGCTTCAGCGAACCGCTCCGCGGCCTTGCGGGTCACCGCCTTGACCTCGGGATCGACAGGCGTGATGCCGAGATCGGGCGAATAGGCGATGCGCTTCGGCTTGCTGCCGGAACGCGCCGCAGACAGGAACGAGGTCGGCAGCACCGGCAGCGATAGCGGATCGGCGGCATGCTCGCCGCTCATTGCGTCGAGCAGCAGCGCGAGGTCCTCGACATTGCGCGCCATCGGTCCCTGTTGGCCTAGCGTGCGGTCGACACCGAATTTCGGCGTCTGCGCGACGCGGCCGATCGACGGCCGGAGGCCTACGACGCCGCAGAAGCTCGCCGGGTTGCGCAAGCTACCGCCCATGTCGGAGCCGTGGGCGAGCCACGCGGTGCCGCTGGCGAGAGCCGCCGCGGCGCCGCCGGAGGAGCCGGCGGCTGAGCGCGATGTGTCCCAGGGATTGCGTGTCGGACCGAACACCTCGTTGAAGGTGTTGGCGCCGGCGCCGAATTCCGGCGTGTTCGACTTGGCGTAGATCACGCCGCCGTTCTGCTCGAGGCGCTCGACCAGGATGTCCGACTTCGCCGGGACATTGTCCTTGAAGATCGGCGAGCCCTGCGTGGTGAGCACGCCGGAGACGGCAGTGAGGTCCTTGATCGGGACGGGAAGGCCCGCGAGCAGGCCGCGCTCGCTGGCCGGCTTCTGCATCAGGGCCTTGGCATGGCTGCGGGCGCGGTCGAAGCAGAGCGTCGGCAGCGCGTTGACCTTGCCGTCGACCTCGGCGATGCGCTTTTCCAGCACATCGAGCAGGTCGAGCGGCGTGACGTCGCCGGCTTTCAGTTTCTCGACGACGGCACACGCCGTTTCCTTCACCAAGCCCTGATCAGCCATGCGCCGTTGCTCCTATGTCTTCTGTTTGCTTGTGCTGTAGAACATTTCCTGCCGTCGTGGCAATGCGACGAGAACCGAAGGGGCAGGGATGGCAGCGTTGTTTTCCGCGCTGGACTGGCGCGCGATAACCCAGCAGGAGCGGGACCTCGGCTTGAACAATGGCGTTGCCGTCAAGGGCAGCGCCGAGATCGCCGCCGGCTGGGAGCAGCGCTCCGCGGCGATGCGGCAGAAACATCCCCACCATCTCGACCTCCGGTACGGCCCGCGTGAGCGCAACCGGATCGATTTCCTCAAAGCCCGCGACGGCGCGCCGACCTTGCTGTTCATCCACGGCGGCTATTGGCAGACCCGCGCCAAGGAGGTGTTCACGCTCTTTGCCGAGGGGCCGATGGCGCACGGCATCAATGTGGCGCTGATCGGGTACACGCTGGCGCCGGATGCGACGCTCGACGACATCGTCGTTGAAATTCAAGCAGGCATCGATTTTCTTGCCGGGCAGTTGCCCGCGCTCGGCGCCGCCGCCGAAGGCATCGTCGTGTCGGGCTGGTCGGCCGGCGGCCATCTGACATCGATGGCGTTGTCGAACGCCCATGTCCGGGCCGGCATGGCGATCTCGGGGATCTATGACCTCGAGCCGATCAGGCATTCCTATCTCAACGAGAAGCTGAGGCTCGACGAAGCCGCCTCACGGCGCAATTCACCCATGATGCAGCAAGGCGGCACGGCAAAGCCGCTGTCGCTGGTGGTCGGCAGCGCCGAACTACCGCTGCTGCGCAAGCAGACCGCCGATTTCGCCGGCCATCGCGCCCGCTACGGCTTGCCGGTGACCTATGAGGAGATCGCGGGCGCCGATCATTTCTCGATCATGCACGAGATGCTTGCGCCGCAGGGCCGCATCACCACGCTGATCCGGCAGTTGTTCGAGCGGACGGCCGACTAGGCCGTCGTTGCGAGGAGCGAAGCGACGAAGCAATCCATCGCTCCGCCTATGCCGATACATGGATTGCTTCGCTTCGCTCGCAATGACGGGGAGAGAGCGTACCTAACCCCACCCCGACGTCAGTCCGCCATCCACCGTGTAGATCACGCCCGACGTATAGCCTGCGCGATCGGAGGCCAGGAACGCCATCAGGTCGCCGATCTCGCGCGCATGCGCGGGGCGGCCGAGCGGCAGGCCCTTCTGGAATTCCTTGTAGCGGCTCTCGTCGCCGAACTGGTTCTTGGCGCGGGTCTTGAGCAGCGTGACGTGGCGGTCGGTACCGACCGGGCCGGGGTTGATGCCGACGACGCGGATGTTGTCGGCGAGGCTCTTGCCGCCGAGCGCGCGGGTGAACGACATCAGCGCCGCATTGCCGGCGCTGCCGCAGATGTAATTGGCGTCGAACTTCTCGCCGGCCGCGCCGATGTCGTTGACGATCACACCGCCGCCGCGCGCCTTCATCTGGGCATAGATCGCGCGCGTCAAATTGACATAGCCGAACACCTTGAGCTCCCAGGCGTGCCGCCAGGTTGCCTCGTCGATCTTGTCGATCGAGCCGCCCGGGATGTCGCCGGCATTGTTGACGAGGATGTCGATGTCGGCAGCCTCTTTTGCCAGTCGCGCCAGATCTTCGGATTTGCGCAGGTCGACGACGCTGATCGCCGCATCGATCTGATGCGCCGAGCGGAGACGTTCGGCCAGCGCCTTCAATTGCTCGCCGTTGCGGGCGGCGAGCAGCAGATGGGCGCCTTCCTCGGCAAAGGCTTCGGCGGCGGCCGCGCCAATGCCCTTGGAGGCGCCGGTGATCAGGACACGCTTGCCGCGCAGATGCAGATCCATGGGATGTCTCGCTTTGGTATGAGGAGTGGGATGTCCGCGAAATTGGTGGGTCAGGGTCGCGCCGCGGTCAACACTGCACTGCAGCGTTGCGCTGGCGCGAAGTTTGGTCCATTGCAGGATCATCAGGATAGGCGGCATTGCCGGCCGGGCAAATCACAAGGGTGTTCTCGATGAGCAGCAAAAAGCAGTATCGGATTGCGGTCATTCCCGGTGACGGCATCGGCAAGGAAGTGATGCCGGAGGGCCTGCGCGTCATCGAGGCGGCGGCGAAGAAGCACGGCGTCGACGTGAAGTTCGACCATTTCGACTTCGCCTCCTACGACTATTACGAGAAGCACGGCGAGATGATGCCGGCCGACTGGAAGGCCCAGATCGGCAAGCACGACGCGATCTATTTCGGCGCGGTCGGCTGGCCGGCGAAAATACCTGACCACATCTCGTTGTGGGGTTCGCTGATCAAGTTCCGGCGCGAGTTCGACCAGTACGTCAATTTGCGTCCGGTGCGGCTGATGCCCGGCGTGCCGTCGCCGTTGGCGAACCGCAACCCCGGCGACATCGACTTCTGGGTGGTGCGCGAGAACACTGAGGGTGAATACTCCTCGGTCGGCGGCCGCATGTTCCCGGATACCGACCGCGAGTTCGTCACGCAGCAGACCGTGATGACCCGCATTGGCGTCGACCGCATCCTGAAGTTCGCGTTCGATCTCGCGCAGTCGCGGCCGAAGAAGCATCTGACCTCGGCAACCAAGTCGAACGGCATCTCCATCACCATGCCCTATTGGGACGAGCGCGTGGAGGCGATGGCCAAGAAGTATCCCGGCGTGAAGTGGGACAAGTACCACATCGACATCCTCACCGCGAACTTCGTGCTGCATCCGGACTGGTTCGACGTCGTCGTCGGCTCCAATCTGTTCGGGGATATTCTGTCCGACCTCGGCCCGGCCTGCACCGGCACGATCGGCATCGCGCCGTCGGGCAACATCAACCCGGAAGGCGATTTCCCCTCGGTGTTCGAGCCGGTGCATGGCTCGGCACCTGACATCGCGGGGCAGGGCATCGCCAACCCGATCGGCATGATCTGGTCGGGCGCGATGATGCTGGAGCACCTCGGCGAGAAGCAGGCGGCAGCCGCCATCGTCGGCGCGATCGAGCGCACGCTCGGCGAACGCACGCTGCGCACGCGCGACCTCGGCGGCAATGCCGACACCACGGCCTGTGGCAAGGCCGTGGCGGAGATGGTGGAGTAGTCGGCGCTCGCTGCTGTCGTCCCTGCGAAAGCAGGGACCCATAACCACAGGGAGTGGTTGCGGCGATGTGCTGTGGCCGCAGCCCTTGTGACTACCCTGATCGGTGGTTATGGGTCCCGGCTCGCGCGGAGCCTGTCATCGGGCGGCGCTTTGCGCCGACCCGTTGGCTTGGCCGGGACGACGGCGAAATTACCCCTTCACGATCCGTCGGCAATGCTCCCATGCCGCGTGGATCAGGTTCTCGCTCGCCTCGGGCGTGCGGAAGGCGGAGTGCGCCGACAGCGTCACATTCGGGATCCTGGTCAGCGGGTGATCCTTCGGCAGCGGCTCGATGTTGTAGACGTCGAGGCCGGCGTGGCGGATGTGGCCCGAGTTGAGCGCGTCGATCATCGCCTGCTCGTCGACGATGGCGCCGCGGGCGGTGTTGATCAGCACCACGCCCTTTTTCATCCTGGCGATCTTCTCGCGCGTGATCATCCCGCGGGTCTCGTCGTTCAGCAAGAGATGGAGCGAGACCACGTCGCTGTTCGCCAGCACCGTGTCGAGTTCGGTGAATTCGACGCCCGGATGGCTCTTCGGCGACCGGTTCCAGGCGATCACCTTCATGCCGCTGCCTAGCGCAATACGGGCGACCTCAGCGGCGATGCCGCCGAAGCCGACCAGGCCGAGCGTCTTGCCGGTGAGCTGCATGCCGTCCTCGCGCAGCCAGTTGCCGGCGCGCATCTCGCGGTCCATCTGTGCGATCACCCGCGCCGACGACCACATCAGCGCGATCGCGGATTCCGCGACCGCGGTGTCGCCATAGCCCTTGATCAGATGCACCGAGATGCCGAGCTCGGCGAGCTCTTCCGGGTTCATGTAGCTGCGCGCGCCGGTGCCGAGGAACACGACATGCTTCAGGCCGGCGCATGTCTTCGCAATGTCGGTCGGCAACGCGGTGTGATCGACCACCGCGATCTCGGCGCCGTCGAGCACCGTCGGATAATCCTCGGGCTTGATGTCCGGGTTGCGGTTGATCCGCATCTTGGGATCGCCGGACTTCTCCAATCGCTCCGTGATGACAGCGAGCGATTCATTGGCGTCGACAAACACTGCGCGCACGAAAGCCTCCATCCGATGAGAAGAAGTGATGATCAGGATGCGACGCCGGCGAGCGCCAGCACCGTATGCATCAGGACGTTGGCGCCGGCGGCGCAGTCGGTCTGCGTGGCGTCTTCCAGCTCGTTATGGCTGATGCCGTCCTTGCAGGGCACGAACACCATCGCTGCCGGCATTACCGTGTTGAGGTTGCAGGCGTCGTGGCCGGCGCCGGAGGTGATGCGGCGGTGCGAATAGCCGAGCTGCTGGGCCGCGTTCTCCACCGCGTCGACCAGCTTCGGGTCGAAATGCGTCGGCGCCTTGCGCCAGACGAGATCAAGCTGGACCTCGACCTTGCGCCGCGCGGCAATCTCGGCGACGGCAGCACGGAGATCGCGATCCAGCGCGTCCATGATCCCTGCGTCGGCGCTGCGGCAATCCACCGTGAAGGCGATCTCGCCGGGGATGACGTTGCGCGAGGGCGCTGCGATCACCGCCTCGCCGATGGTGCCGACCGCCTTCGGGCCATGCTTCCTGGCGATGCTTTCCATCGCCAGCACGATCTCCGACAGCGTCGCCAGCGCATCGCGGCGCAGCGGCATCGGGGTCGAGCCGGCGTGGCTCTCGAAGCCTGTGATCTTACCGTCGTACCACAACACGCCCTGGCCGGAATCGACCACGCCGATGGTCTTGCCTTCGGCTTCCAGGATCGGGCCCTGCTCGATATGCAGCTCGACGAAGCTGGTGAACTTCTGGCGGCCGACCGGGGCATCGCCGCGATAGCCGATCGAGTCCAGCGCTTGCGCCACCGTGACGCCCTCGGCGTCCTTGCGCGACAGAATGTCGTCGGTGGTGAAATCGCCGACATAGGCGGCCGAGGCCATCATCGCCGGCGCGAAGCGCGAGCCTTCCTCGTTGGTCCAGTTGCAGATGCAGATCGGCAGCTCGGTCTCGATCCCGGCATCGTTGAGCGTGCGTACCAGCTCCAGCCCGGCCAGCGTGCCGAGGATGCCGTCATATTTGCCGCCGGTCGGCTGGGTGTCGAGATGCGAACCGACGCCGATCGGTGGCTTCGACATGTCCCGTCCCTTCCGCAACCCGAACATCGAGCCGAGCGCGTCGACCTGCACCTCGAGGCCGGCGTTCTCGCAGGCCTTGCGGAACCAGTCGCGCACCTGCTTGTCCTCGGCGCCGAGGGTCAGCCGCCGCACGCCGCCCTTTGGCGTTGCACCGAACTGCGCGGTTTCGTGGATGGTGCCCCAGAGGCGGGCGGAATCGATCTGCAGGTTGGTGGCGGCTCGGCTCATGTCGTCAGTCCATTTCAGCTGTCATTCCGGGATGGTCCGAAGGACCAGACCCGGAAATCTCGAGATTCCGGGTTCGATGCTGACGCATCGCCCCGGAATGACGTTTGATTATCCGGCACTCGTTCAATGGCGCGCCGCTTCCATCGCGTCAACCGCCACGCTCGCCTGCGCGATCTGCCTGGCGAGATGGGCGACGCGCTCGATGGCGACCGCATCGGGGGAGGCGAGCCAGCTCGCGGTGAAGGTGAGGGGCGGCAGCTTGAGGTCGGTATCGAGCAGTTGCAAGCGGCCGTCGGCAAGCTCGTTCTCGACGATCGCCGAGGGAATCACCGCAATGCCAAGGCCTTCATTGGCCATGTGGATCACGGTCGCGAGCGACGTCGAGGCGTGCAGCCGGATCGGCGGCAGGTCGGGGGCGTTGAACAGCGCGCGCACGGTCTCATAGGGCTGGGTCTTGCGCGGAAATGTGATGATCGGAAACCGCGCCAGATCCCGCCGCGCCACCGGGCCGGAGCCGAGGCCGAGCGAAGGGCTCGCCAGGAAGCCGATCGGGTAATCGCACAGCACATGATTGTGCGCGCCGGATGCCGAGACCGGTCCGAGCACGAAGGCGAGCTCGATCTCCTGCGCCAGCAGCCGCGGGGTCAGGTTCGGCGTGATGTCGACCTCGATCTCCAGCGACAGGTTCGGGTAGATCTCGTTGACGCTCTTGACCAGCCGCGGCAGCCAGGTGTGCACGATGGTCTCCGCGACACCGAGCCGCAGCGCGCCGCGCATCGCCGAACGGTCGCCGACCTCCGCCATCATCTCCGAGCGCAGACCGATCAGCTTCTCGGCGTAGGTCATCATCAGCCGTCCGCTCGGCGTCGGCGAGGCCACCCGGTGATCCCGGTTCAACAGCTTGACGCCCATCTCGCGTTCCAACTGGGCGATGCGCTGCGAGATCGCCGGCTGGGTGGTGTTGAGCCGCTGGGCGGCGCCACGGAAGCTGCCGAGCTTGACGACCCAGAGGAACGTTTCGATCGAGCGGAAGTCCGTCATTGGAAGCATATCCCCGATCGATAAATTCTATTTATCGATTTTGATTAGAAAGGACGATTAGACATTATATCATGCTTGGTGTTGGTTTGTCCTTGTCGAGATTATGGGCAGGAGAATCCCATGACTGTTTTTGCGGCAGTGCAGCGATCTCAGGGGGAGCCGGTGCTGGCGAGCGTCGAAGCGCGGCGCGCCAGCCGCAACGGCATGGCCTCGGCCACCACGGCCGGGCTCGCCAACGGTTTCGTCCAGGGCAACCTCGCGATCCTGCCGGAGAAACTCGCCGGCGCCTTCCATCGCTTCTGCCAACTCAATCCAAAACCGTGCCCGATCATCGGCATGTCCGACGTTGGCGACCCCAGAATCCCCGCGCTCGGCCTCGACCTCGACATCCGCACCGACGTGCCGCGCTACCGGGTCTGGCGCGACGGCGAGGTGGCGGACGAGCCGACCGACATCACCAAATACTGGCGCGACGATCTCGTCACCTTCGTGCTCGGCTGCTCCTATTCGTTCGAGGAGGCGCTGCTGGAGGACGGGCTGCCGATCCGTCACATCGAACGCAACCTGCGTGTGCCAATGTACCGGACCAATATCGCCTGCCAGCCGTCGGGGCCGTTCGCGGGACCGATGGTGGTGTCGATGCGCCCGTTCAAGCCGGCGGATGCGATCCGCGCGGTGCAGATCACCTCGCGCTTCCCGTCGGTGCACGGCGCGCCGGTCCATCTCGGCCACCCGCATGTGATCGGCATCAAGGACATCGCCAAGCCCGACTATGGCGACGCGGTGCCGGTGGCCGATGACGAGATCCCGGTGTTCTGGGCCTGTGGCGTGACGCCGCAATCGGTGATCGCAAGTGCGAAGCTGCCGTTCGCGATCACGCATTCGCCGGGCCTGATGCTGGTGACCGATCTCAGGAACAAGCAACTGGCTGTGCTCTGAATAGGCAATTCGTGCAATTCATTGAGGCTTTACTGCGCGCTACAAGCGTCACATCGATAATAACAAGCTGACCTAAGGGGAATTTCGATGACGATCTCTCGCCGTAACGTGTTGCTGGGTGCCACTGCCGCCGCTGCGCTCGGTCCGATGGCCGCGCGCGCGCAGACAAGCGAAGTTGCAATCGGCGTGATCTATCCGCTGTCCGGCTCCAGCGCCGCGATCGGCGTCGACGCGCAGCATGCCTTCAATACCGCGGCCGAGATCATCAACAAGAACTATGAATTCGCGCTGCCGCTCGCCAAGGGCGAGGGCCTGTCCGGCCTCGGCGGCGCCAAGGTTCGCCTCGTATTCGCCGACCACCAGGCCGATCCGCAGAAGGGCCGCGCCGAAACCGAGCGCCTGATCACCCAGGAGAAGGTCTGTGCCGTCGTCGGCACGTATCAGAGCGCGGTTGCCGTCACCGTCAGCCAGACCTGCGAGCGCTACGGCGTTCCGTTCATCTCGGCCGACAACTCATCGCCGAGCCTGCATCGCCGCGGCCTGAAGTATTATTTCCGCGCCTCGCCGCATGACGAGATGTTCTCGGCCGCGATGTTCGACTTCTTCGATGCGATGAAGAAGAAGGGCCAAAAGATCGAGACGCTGGCGCTGTTCCACGAGGACACCATCTTCGGCACCGACTCGGCGAACGCGCAGACCAAGCTCGCCGGCGAGCGCGGCTACAAGATCGTGGCCGACATCAAGTACCGCGCCAACTCGCCGTCGCTGACCGCCGAGGTGCAGCAGCTCAAGGCCGCGAATGCCGACGTCCTGATGCCGTCGAGCTACACCACCGACTCGATCCTGCTGGTCAAGACCATGGCCGAGCTCGGCTACAAGCCGAAGAACATCATGGCGCAGGACGCCGGCTTCTCGGAGAAGGCGACCTATGACGCGGTCGGCGACAAGCTCGAGGGCGTGATCTCGCGCGGCAGCTTCTCGCTCGACCTGGCGCAGAAGCGGCCGATGGTCGGTCTCATCAACGAGATGTACCGCGCCAAGTCCGGCAAGGACTTCAACGACTACACCTCGCGCCAGTTCATGGGCCTGATCGTGATGGCCGACGCCGTCAACCGTGCCAAGTCGACCGACGGCGAGAAGATCCGCGAGGCCCTGGTCGCCACCGACATGCCGGGCGACGTCACCATCATGCCGTGGCGGCGCGTCAAGTTCGACGAGATGGGGCAGAACAATTTCGCCGATCCGGTGCTGCTGCAATATACCGCGAAGAACTTCGTGACGATCTTCCCGGAACAGGCCGCCGTCTCCGAGGCGATCTGGCCGATGAACAGCTGATCGGTCGGGCGCCAGAGGGGGGACAGACGGCGGTGATTATTCCGGGACTGAAGACGTTCGTCATTGCGAGGAGCCAACGGGTCTTGCCTTTGGCGAGCCCGATGACAGGCTCCGCGACGAAGCAATCCATTCTATCTGCTTGCGGCACGGTGGATTGCTTCGCTTCGCTCGCAATGACGCGCGGCATGCGCCGTCACCCTTGGAGCACGGAGGGTCGACTGTGACAGCCGAGACCATTATCCAGAGTTTGGCGAGCGGCCTCCTGATGGGGCTGCTCTACGGACTGATCGCCGCCGGCCTCGCATTGATCTTCGGATTGATGGACGTCGTGAATTTCGCGCACGGCGAATTCCTGATGATCGCGATGTACGTGACCTTCTTCCTGTTCGCGTTCTTCGCGATCGATCCCTTGCTCGCGGCGCCGCTGGTCGCCGCGGCATTGTTCGTGTTCGGCGCGGTAGTCTACCTCTTGGTGGTCCGCTTCGCGATGCGCGCCAAGGCCAATGCCGGCATGGTGCAGATCTTCTCCACCTTCGGCCTTGCGATCGTGATGCGGGGCCTCGCCCAGTTCTTCTTCACGCCCGACTATCGCAGCGTCACCAACTCCTGGGTCGGCGGCAAGACGATCTCGATCGGCGGCATCTATTTGCCGGAGCCGCAGCTGATCGGCGCGATGCTGTCGATTGCGGCCTTCGTCGCGCTCTACTTCTTCATCAATCGCACCGATTTCGGCCGTGCGCTCGAGGCGACGCGTGAGGACGCCGGCGCGGTGGCACTGGTCGGCATCGACAAGAACCGGGTGTTCGCGCTCGGCTGGGGCCTTGGCGCGGCGCTGGTCGGACTTGCCGGCGCCATCATGGCGATCTTCTTCTACATCTATCCCGACGTCGGCGCGTCGTTTGCGCTGATCGCCTACGTCACCGTGGCGCTCGGCGGCTTCGGCAGCGTATTCGGCGCCTTTGCCGGCGGCATCATCGTCGGCTTGGTCGAGGCGACCACCGCGCTGATCCTGCCGCCGTCGCTGAAATCGGTCGGCATCTACGCCGTCTATCTCCTGGTCGTCTTCATCCGCCCGCGTGGCCTGTTCGGATCGATGTGATGGACACCCACTTCGCCCAACGCCGCAGGCGTGACCTGATCGTGGCGGCCTGCCTTGCGGTGATCGCAGCGCTGGTGCCGCTGTTCGTCAAGGACGTCTACGTCCAGAACATCATGGTCCTGACCCTGATGTATGCGGCGCTGTCGCAGAGCTGGAACATCCTGTCCGGCTATTGCGGACAGATCTCGCTCGGCCATGCACTGTATTTCGGGCTCGGCGCCTACACCACCGCACTCTTGTTCACCAAGTTCGGCGTGCTGCCGTGGTTCGGCATGCTGGCGGGCGGGGCGATCTCCGCCGTGATCGCGATGGCGCTCGGCTATCCCTGCTTCCGCCTGCGCGGGCATTATTTCGTGATCGCGACTATCGTGATCGCCGAGATCGCGCTGCTCCTGATCCAGAACTGGGATTGGGCGGGCGCAGCCCTCGGCATCGATATCCCGGTGCGCGGCGACAGCTGGCTGAAATTCCAGTTCACCCGCTCGAAGCTGCCGTACTTCTATTTCGCGCTGGCGCTGGCCTGCATCGCCTGGCTCGTCACCTGGTGGCTGGAAGATTCCAAATGGGGCTATTGGTGGCGCGCGGTGAAGGATAATCCCGATGCGGCCGAGAGCCTCGGCGTCGTCGTCTTCCATTCCAAGATGGGCGCGGCGGCCGTCTCGGCGTTCCTTGTTGCGGTCGGCGGCAGCTTCTATGCCCAGTTCGTCTCCTATATCGACCCCGAAAGCGTGATGGGCTTCCAGTTCTCGCTGCTGATGGCGCTGCCCGCGGTGCTCGGGGGCATCGGCACGCTGTGGGGGCCGGTGCTCGGCGCCGTGATCCTGATCCCGCTCACCGAATTGACCCGGTCCTTCGTCGGTGGCTCCGGCCGCGGCGTCGACCTCATCGTCTATGGCGCGCTGATCGTCGCGATCTCGCTGGCACTGCCGAAGGGGCTCGTCAGCGTGTTCGGCATGCTCTCCGGGCGCAAGGAGGCCGCGCGATGACGGCCCCACTCTTGGAAACCCGCGGAGTCTGGCAGCGCTTCGGTGGCCTCGTTGCCAACAGCGACGTCTCGATCTCGGTCGGCCGCGGCGAGATCGTCGGCCTGATCGGGCCGAACGGGGCCGGCAAATCGACGCTGTTCAATTTGATCGCGGGCGTGCTGCCGCCGACCCAAGGCTCGATCATGTTCGACGGCGAGGACGTGACAAAGCTGCCGGCGGCGGAACGCTGCCAGCGCGGCGTCGGGCGCACCTTCCAGGTGGTCAAGAGCTTCGAGACTATGACGGTGATCGACAACGTCATCGTCGGCGCGCTGATCCGCAACACCAAGATGCGTATCGCCCGGCAGAAGGCCTATGAGGTGCTGGAGTTCTGCGGACTTGCGGCGCGCGCCGACAAGCTTGCCGCCGATCTCGTCCCGTCGGAGAAGCGCCGGCTCGAAGTCGCCCGTGCGCTCGCCACCGAACCGAAGCTGCTGCTGCTCGACGAGGTGCTGACCGGGCTGACCCCGGTCGAGGCGCAGACCGGCGTCGAGCTGGTGCGCAAGGTGCGTGCTACCGGCGTCACCGTGCTGATGGTCGAGCATGTGATGGAAATCGTGATGCCGCTGGTCGACCGCGCCATCGTGCTCAATCTCGGCAAGGTGCTGGTCGAGGGCAAGCCCACGGAAGTCGTCCGCAATCCGGAAGTCATTTCTGCTTATCTCGGGGATCGTCATGCTGTCGGTGCGTGAAGTCACCACCGCCTATCAGGGCCTGGTTGCGATCTCCTCGGTGTCGATCGACGTCACCAAGGGCGAGATCGTCTGCGTCGCCGGCGCCAACGGCGCGGGCAAGTCGACGCTGCTGAAATCGATCGCCGGCGCCGAGCGGCCGCGCGCAGGCACCGTCACCTTCGACGGCAAGCGGATCGATGGCCAGCCGCAGCACGTCATCACCGCCGGCGGCATCGCCTTCGTGCCGGAGAACCGCCGGCTGTTTCCGCGGCTCTCGGTGCGCGACAATCTGCGGCTCGGCAGCTACCTCTATCGCAGTCAATCCGACCGCGATGCGCCGCTCGATCTGGTGTTCAATCTGTTCCCGCGGCTCGGCGAGCGGCTGGAGCAGCGCGCGGAGACCTTGTCCGGCGGCGAGCAGCAGATGCTCGCGATCGGCCGCGCGCTGATGACGCGGCCGCGGCTCCTGATGCTCGACGAGCCGTCGCAGGGCATCATGCCGAAGCTGGTCGACGAGATCTTCCAGGCCGTGAAACGCATCCGCGACGCCGGCATGACGGTCCTGATCGTCGAGCAGCGCATGGCCGAGTGCCTGGAGATCGCCGACCGTGCCTACATCCTGCAGACCGGCCGCGTGCTGATGCAGGGCACCGCCGCCGAGATCACCGGCAATCCCGATGTCCGCAAGGCGTATCTCGGGCTGTAGCCGCTGCGATACCGCCGTAGCCCGGATGAGCGAAGCGACATCCGGGATCGACATGTCCCGCATATCGCTGCGCTCATGCGGGCTACGATCAAGCCGTTCTGCTACTTGTCCTTGCCCTCTTCGACCTTCTCGACCTTCGCGGCAAGATCCGGCACGCGGCTGACGCGATAGGTCGCGTTGCTGCAGGTCAAGGTCCAGGCCTCGTTATCGGGCTTCGAGAGCTTGTCGTCCCGTTCGGCCTTGAGCGGCTTGTCGCAGGCATAGCCTTGCGCGCGCAGCTGCACCGCCAGCAGGTCGGGCAAGGTCTGCTCGGCCTGTGCCGTCGATCCCACCATGCCGCCGACCAGCAGCGCAGTGAATGCCAATCCCGTGAACCTCATCATGACCGTTCTCCGCATATCTCACCTTTGCTTGATCTAGTGAGGGTGATCCGGCAGCACGAGCCCGAACGTCTTGGTCAAATCCGCCACCTGTTCGGGCGAGAGATAGCGCGGGTTCAGCCCGCGCAGCAGCAGATAGAGTTTTGCGGTTTCTTCCAGTTCCTCGGTCGCGAACACCGCCGCTTCCAGCGTGTCGCCCGACACGACCGGTCCGTGATTGGCCAGCAGCACCGATGAATATTTCCCGGCCAGCCCCCTGATCGCATCGGCAACGGCGGGGTCGCCAGGGCGATAATAGGGCACCAGCGCGGTCTGGCCGCACTTCATGACGTAATAGGCCGTCATCGCCGGCAGCGCGGCGCGCGGGTCGATCTCGGGCAGCATCGAAAGCGCGACCGAATGGGTCGAGTGCAGATGCACCACGGCGCCGGCGCTCGCGCGGGTCTGGTAGAGCGCGGTGTGCAGCGGCACTTCCTTGGTCGGAGCATCGCCAGAGATAAGGCGGCCGTCGGCGTCGAGCCGCGACATTTTCGCCGGATCGAGGAAACCGAGCGAGGCGTTGGTCGGCGTCACCAGCCAGCCGCCGTCGTCGAGCCGGACGCTGATATTGCCCGAGGAGCCTGGCGTCAGCCCGCGCTCGAACAGCGAGCGGCCGAAGCGGCAGATGTCCTCACGAAGCCTGGTTTCGCTCATCCGCTTTCGCCCGCCTGATTTCGCCCGCCTGATTTTGCCTTGGCGCCATCCGTTTTCCGCTTTGTCTCATGCTTTGGCAGCGCGGCCAAGCCGTGATAGGCAAGCAGCAAACGCGCATGATCCGGAAGGATGGGAAACCGTTCCATGCGCAATCAAGTAAAAATTTGAGGATCGCCGCATGTCCAGTTCCGCAACACCGCACGTCGCCGTCATCGGGCTGGGTTCGATGGGATACGGCATGGCGACCTCGCTCAGGCGCGCCGGTCTTGTCGTGACCGGCTGCGACGTCTCGGCCGATGCCGTCGCGCGCTTTGTGGCCGATGGCGGCAAGGGTGCGAAAACGCCGGCCGAAGCGGCCAGGGATGCCGACATCGTCGTCAGCGTCGTCGTCAATGCGGCGCAGACCGAGGCCATCCTGTTCGGCAAGGACGGCGCCGCCGAGACGCTGGCGAGGGACGCGGTTTTCATTTCCTCGGCGACTATGGATCCCGATATCGCGCGGCGGCTGGCCAAGCAGCTGGAGGCGACCGGCCGGCATTATCTCGACGCGCCAATCTCCGGCGGCGCGCAGCGCGCGGCGCAGGGTGAACTGACGATCCTCGCCTCCGGTAGCGCGGCGGCGTTCGCAAAGGCGCGACCGGCGCTGGATGCGATGGCGGCAAAACTCTACGAGCTTGGCGACGCCGCAGGGCAGGGCGCCGCGTTCAAGATGATCAACCAGTTGCTGGCCGGCGTGCATATCGCGGCCGCCTCGGAAGCGATCGCCTTTGCCGCCAAGCAAGGCCTCGATATCCGCAAGGTCTATGAGGTGATCACGGCCTCCGCGGGCAATTCCTGGATGTTCGAGAACCGCATCCCGCATGTGCTCGACGGCGACTACGCGCCGCGCAGCGCGGTGGAGATTTTCGTCAAGGACCTCGGCATCATCCAGGATATGGCGCGCAATGCGCGCTTCCCGGTGCCGGTCTCGGCCGCGGCGTTGCAGATGTTCCTGATGACATCGGCCGCCGGGATGGGCCGCGACGACGATGCGTCGGTGGCGCGGATGTATGCGCAGGTCACCGGCACCAAGCTTCCCGGCGCGAAATAAGAGGATATTGCCATGCCCCGCTTTGCCGCCAACCTCACCATGATGTTCAACGAGGTCCCGTTCCTCGACCGCTTCGAGGCGGCGGCGAAAGCGGGCTTCACCGCGGTCGAGTTCCTGTTTCCGTACGACCATCCGGCGGAGGAGGTCGGCAAGCGGCTGAAGGCCGCCGGGCTGACGCAGGCGCTGTTCAACCTGCCGCCGGGCGACTGGAACGCCGGCGAGAAGGGGTTTGCCGCGCTGCCCGATCGTTTCGCCGATTTGCAAGCGAGCCTGAAGACCGCGCTGCCTTATGCGCAGGCGACCGGCGTCAAGCGCGTGCATCTGATGGCCGGGATCGCCGACCGCAGCGATGCCAGGGCGGTTGCTGCGTTTCGCAAATCGGTCGCATATGCGGCCGAGTTCTTCGCGCCGCACGGCCTCGACGTCGTGATCGAGCCGATCAATCCGCGTAACGTGCCCGGCTATTTCCTCAACGACTTCATCTTCGCGCGCGACCTGATCAACGAGCTGAAGATAGCGAACCTGAAGCTGCAGTTCGACATCTATCACTGCCAGATCATCCATGGCGACGTCACGATGCGGCTGCGCGAGATGATGCCGATCATTGGCCACGTCCAGATCGCCTCGATCCCCTCGCGCAACGAGCCCGACGGCGAGGAGCTGAACTATCCGTTCCTGTTCGGTGAACTTGACCGGCTCGGTTACGCCGGCTTCGTCGGCTGCGAATATAATCCGCGCGGCAAGACCACTGACGGTCTCGCCTGGTTCAAGCCCTATGCCGGAGTGAAGCCGTGACACTCGCACTCGGTTGCATCGCCGACGACTATACCGGCGCCTCCGACCTCGCCAACACGCTGACCCGCGCCGGCCTGCGCACGGTGCAGACCATCGGCGTGCCCGCCGACGATCTCGCGCTGCCGGAGGTCGACGCCGTCGTGGTGTCGCTGAAGAGCCGTTCGATCGAGGCCGGCCTCGCCGTGACGCGTTCGCGCGCCGCGGAGAGCTGGCTGCGCGGCCGCGGCGCCGGGCACGTCCTGTTCAAGATATGCTCGACCTTCGATTCGACCGATGCCGGCAATATCGGTCCGGTGATGGACGCGCTGCGCGCCGACTCCAAAGACAATATCGTGCTGGTGACGCCGGCTTTCCCGGAAACCGGCCGCACCGTCTACCAGGGCAATCTGTTCGTCGGCTCGGTGCCGCTGAACGAGAGCCCGCTGAAGGACCATCCGCTCAACCCGATGCATGATTCCAATCTGGTCCGCGTGCTGGCGCGCCAGAGCACGACCAGGATCGGCCTGGTCGATCTGGCGACGCTGAGCCGCGGCACCGAGGCCGTTCGGGCGAAGCTCGCCGAGCTTGCACGCAGCGGCATCGGCGCTGCGATTGTCGACGCGGTGTTCGACCGCGACCTCGAAACCATCGGGCAGGTGGCGCTGGATCACGGTCTTTCGGTCGGCGCCTCCGGCATCGGGCTTGGATTGGCGCGGGCGCTGGTCGCCGCAGGCAAGGCCAAATCGGCTGAAGTGAATGCCGTGACCAGCGCTGCGATCGGCGGGCCCGCCGCATGCCTCGCCGGCAGTTGCTCGCAGGCGACCCTGCGCCAGATCGCCAGCGCCGAGAAAGTGATGCCGGTCCTGCACCTCGACCCCGAGCGGGTGATCGCCGGCAAGGACGAGGCGCAGCGCGCGCTCGCCTGGGCCAAGGAGCGGCTCGGCACGGGGCCGATCCTGATCGCCAGCAGTTCGACCCCGGAGGAGGTGGCTGCTCTGCAATCCCGTCATGGCCGTGATGCAGCCGGACATGCGATCGAGCAGGCGATGGCCGACCTCGCGGAAGGACTGGTGCGGTCCGGCGTGCACAGGTTGGTGGTCGCCGGTGGTGAAACTTCAGGCGCCGTGGTCGATCGCCTTTGTATCCCGGGATTCCTGGTCGGGGCGGAAATCGCTGCGGGCGTGCCGGTTCTGCGCGCGGTCGGTGCTGGAAAAAGCGAGATGGTGCTTGCCCTGAAATCAGGCAATTTCGGCGGGCCGGAGTTCTTCTCGGACGCGCTGGCATTGATGCCTTGATGCGCCTGTCGCGCATCATGTCGGGCTGATGACGGATATCTCCGTAGTTCAACGGTGAACCAAATTAACCCTACTTAAGGAGGGGGGCTGGCTTTGATATCTGCGGCGCACCGCCGCGCCATCAGTCTTCTTTCCGCACGAACGGGCCTCGCGAGCCCGGCACCCAAGAGACCCCACGATGTTCGCCAAATTCTCGATCCGCGCCAAGATCATTACCGCGGTTGCGTTCCTGCTCGTCGCGCTGACGGGCATGGGCCTGCTTGCAGTCTGGAATATGCGGGCGATCAACACCAGCACGGTCGACATCACGACCAACTGGCTGCCGAGCGTGCGCGTGCTTGGTGAGCTGCGGGCCGGAGTCATCACCTATCGCAACGTGATCCGCGAGCACATGCTCTCGGAAACGCTCGAGGAGAAACTGGCGGCCGAAAAGACACTCGCCAGCGTCGTCGAGACGACCGCCAAGACGCGGGTCAAGTACGAGCCGATGATCACTTCACCCGAAGAGCGGGCGCTCTACCGGCAGTGGTCCGACACCTGGGACAAGTACCGCAAGGGCACCGAGGAGGTGATGAGCCTGTCGCGCAAGGAAGCCGGCAAGCTTCCGCATGAGGCGCACGAGCTCAACACCAAGGTCGTGAACAAGATCGGTCTCGAGGCGGACGAGATCCTGAACAAGGACATCGATTTCAACAACACCGGTGCCGACAAGGCCGCGCAGGACGCTGCGAACAATTACAGCTCGGCCCTGATCATGGTGGCGGCGATCCTCGGCTTTGCCATCCTGATCGCGGTCGGCGTCAGCCTCTACACTGTCCGCGACATCTCGTCGGGCATTGCCTCGATCGTGAGCCCGATGCAGGCGCTCGGCCGCGGCGACCTGACCGCGGAAGTGCCGCATCGGGGCGAGAAGACCGAGATCGGTGCCATGGCCGACACATTGCAGGTGTTCAAGGAGGCCCTGGTCGCGAAACAGGCTGCCGATGAGGCCGCCGCCGCCGACGCCGAGGCCAAGATCGAGCGTGGCCGCCGGGTCGATACCATCACCCGCAATTTCGAGCAGATGATCGGTGAGATCGTGCAGACCGTGTCGTCGGCCTCGACCCAGCTCGAAGCCTCGGCCAGCACGCTGTCGTCGACCGCAAGGCGTTCGCAGGAGCTGACCACCTCGGTTGCCGCTGCGTCCGAGGAAGCCTCGACCAACGTGCAATCGGTGGCGTCGGCGACCGAAGAGCTGTCGTCGTCGGTGACCGAGATCAGCCGCCAGGTCCAGGAGTCGGCGCGGATGGCGGGCGATGCCGTCGGCCAGGCGCGCACCACCAACGATCGCGTCAGCGAGCTGTCGAAGGCCGCCGCGCGCATCGGCGACGTCGTCGAACTGATCAACACGATTGCCGGCCAGACCAATCTGCTGGCGCTGAACGCCACCATCGAGGCGGCGCGCGCCGGCGAGGCCGGCCGCGGCTTCGCGGTCGTGGCGTCCGAGGTGAAGGCTCTGGCGGAGCAGACCGCGAAGGCGACCGGCGAGATCGGCCAGCAGATCGCCGGCATCCAGACCGCGACCCAGGAGTCGGTCGGCGCCATCAAGGAGATCTCGTCGACCATCGAGCGGCTGTCGGAGATCTCGTCCACCATCGCCGCCGCGGTCGAAGAGCAGGGCGCGGCAACGCAGGAGATTTCCCGCAACGTGCAGCAGGCGGCACAGGGCACCCAGCAGGTTTCGGCCAACATCACCGACGTGCAGCATGGCGCTAACGAAACCGGCTCGGCTTCGAGCCAGGTGCTGTCGGCGGCGCAGTCGCTCTCTGGTGACAGCAACCGCCTCAAGCTCGAGGTCGGCAAATTCCTCGACGCCGTCCGCGCCGCCTGACGCCGGCCAAATCTCTGACCATCGAACAATGCCCGGTCGAAAGGCCGGGCATTTTTCTTTGCCTGGATGCGGTGCTCAGTAGTTCCACTGAATGTGTGATTAACGAACCGTAGTTCTGCGCGCGGTAACCTGCTGTGGCGCGACGCGACCACCCGCACAGAATCGCGAAATCCATTCAAAACGAGGCACCGGATGATGTTCCTGGCGAGATTCCGCATTCTCACGAAGATACTGGCGATTGTGGGCGGTCTCTCGATCATCGCCGGGATGCTCGCCTATCTCGGGATCTCCTCGTTGAAATCGCTCAGCGAACGCGGCGTCGTCACCGCGCGCGCTGCGGAACGCGCGTTGCTGTCGGCCGAGGCCAACCAGAATGTGCTCGCGATCAATCGCGCCGAATTCCGCAGCGCGCTCGATCCGCGCGACGAGAACCGGCTTGCGGCGCGATCTCTGATCGAAGAGCAGTTCAAGTCGCTCGAGGAGCGCCTCGCCACGATCAGCAAGACGCAGGACCCGCAAACCATCGCGCTGCTGCCCGGCGTGCGATCGGCGCTGTCGGCCTATCGGGCCCAGCTGAAGCAGACGCTTGACACGGTCGAGAGCGCGAAGGCGGTCGACCTGACCCAGTCCGCCGAGAAACTGCGCGATGTCGCGATGAAGAGCCGCGCGGCCGCGGAAGAGCTTCAGGCCAGGGTTCGGGCCGTCGCCGACCGCCAGGACGAGCGGGTCAGGGACAACGTCAAGGCCAGCGAGCAGGAATACGTGTCGACCTCGGAACTGTTGATCCTGCTTGCCGCTTCAGGGGTCCTGCTCGGGTTGCTGTTCGGCTTCGTCGTCGGGCAATACGGCGTCGCGAAGCCGATCCGTGTCGTCGTCGCGATGCTGCAGCAGCTGGCCGATGGCCATCATGACATAGCGGTGCACGGCACCGATCGCCGCGACGAGGTCGGCGACGTCGCCAAGACGGCGCTCGTGTTCAAGGACAACGGCCTTGCCAAGGTCCGGATGGAGCGCGAGCAGAAGGAAATCGAGGCGCGCGCCGCCGCACAGCGCCGCACCGACATGCTGCAGCTGGCCGATGGCTTTGAGCGCGCGGTCGGTGAGATCGTAGAGACCGTCGCATCCGCCTCGACCGAGCTCGAAGCGTCGGCGACCACGCTGACCTCGACCGCCGAGCGTTCGCAAAACCTTGCGACCACCGTCGCCGCTGCCTCGGAGGAAGCCACCACCAACGTCCAGTCGGTGGCGTCCGCCACCGAGGAACTGTCATCCTCGGTCAACGAGATCAGCCGGCAGGTGCAGGAATCGGCCCGGATGGCGGGCGATGCCGTCAACCAGGCCCGTGCGACCAATGACCGGGTCGGGGAGCTGTCGAAGGCTGCCGCCCGGATCGGCGACGTGGTCGAGCTGATCAACACCATCGCCGGCCAGACCAATCTGCTGGCGCTGAACGCCACCATCGAGGCGGCGCGCGCCGGCGAGGCCGGACGTGGCTTCGCGGTGGTGGCATCGGAGGTGAAGGCACTCGCGGAGCAGACCGCAAAGGCGACCGGAGAGATCGGCCAGCAGGTTTCCGGCATCCAGGCTGCGACCGAGGACTCCGTGACCGCGATCCGCGCCATCGGTTCGACCATCGAGCGGCTGTCGGAGATCTCGTCCGCCATTGCCGCCGCGATCGAGGAGCAGGGCGCGGCGACGCAAGAAATATCCCGAAACGTGCAGCAGGCGGCGCAGGGCACCCAGCAGGTCTCGGCCAACATTACCGACGTGCAGCACGGCGCCAATGAGACCGGCTCGGCGTCGACCCAGGTGCTGTCGGCGGCGCAGTCGCTCTCGGGCGACAGCAGCCGCCTCAAGCTCGAAGTCGGCAAGTTCCTCAACGCCGTCCGCGCCGCCTGACGGGCGCCGCCGGTTCGGCCATACAGACATCGTTGTCGGGGCAACCGATCCCGGCGTGGTGAGCCGGCCGGCTCACCACGCTCTACATTTTCGCAGAGCAGCGATGCGTTAGCCTCGTGACGGCCGAAACGGCGTACGCGGCCGGCGCATATTCGCAGCAGAGCCGTCTCTTTTTTGATGATGATACGGGCGCGATCGGCGGCGCCGCGTCCGGCGTACCCGATCGGAGCGCACGGCTTCACGTACTATGCCAAGGAAGTGAAGGCCGCCGCGGCTCCGCCGGTTGGCGTTTTGCCCGTCATCGGGTAAATCGGCCGCTGCGGAACGGCTTTTGCAACGTCGATTCCTGTGCCCGGGGCGGGCTTCATTTCGGGAATGCTGCTTTTATGATCGCACTGGTCCGTATCGCGCTGAGCCGGCCATATACTTTCGTCGTGCTCGCGATCCTGCTCTTGATCATCGGACCGCTGGCGGCGCTGCGCACGCCGACCGACATCTTTCCCGACATTCGTATCCCCGTGATCGGCGTGGTCTGGCAGTACACCGGTCTGCCGCCCGACCAGATGGCCGGCCGCATTACTTCGCCGTTCCAGCGCGCGCTGACCACGACAGTCAACGACATCGAGCACATCACCGCCAACTCGTATAACGGGTTCGGCATCATCAAGATCTTCTTCCAGCCCAATGTCGACATCCGCACCGCCAACGCGCAGGTCACCGCGATTTCGCAGACTCTGCTCAAGCAGATGCCGCCGGGCGCGACGCCGCCGCTGATCCTGAACTACAGCGCCTCGACGGTTCCGATCATCCAGGTCGCATTGTCAGGCGAAGGCCTGACCGAGCAGAACCTCGCCGACATCGGCATCAACCAGTTGCGCACGCCGCTGGTCACGGTGCCCGGCGCCGCGATCCCGTATCCGTTCGGCGGCAAGCAGCGCCAGGTCCAGATCGATCTCAATTCGACCGCGCTGCAGGCGCGCGGCCTGTCCGGCCAGGACGTCGCCAACACGCTCGCGGCACAAAACCTGATCACGCCGGTCGGCACGCAGAAGATCGGCAATTTCGAATACACCGTAAATTTGAACAACTCGCCGCTCCGGATGGAGGAGCTCGGCGACCTGCCGATCAAGCAGGTCAACGGCGCAATGGTCTATGTGCGTGACGTCGCCACCGTCCGCGACGGCAACCCGCCGCAGACCAACATCGTCCATGTCGACGGCAACCGTTCGGTGCTGATGATGGTGCTGAAGGCCGGCGCCACCTCGACGCTCGATATCATCTCCGGCATCAAGCAGAAGGTGATCGACGTCAAGGACCAGATGCCGGACGCGCTCAAGATCGGCTTCATCGGCGACCAGTCGGTGTTCGTCCGCGGCGCGATCACCGGCGTTGCCTTCGAGGGCGTGATCGCCGCGCTGCTCACCAGTGTGATGATCCTGTTGTTCCTCGGCAGCTGGCGCTCGACCGTCATCATCGCGGTGTCGATCCCGCTGTCGGTGCTCGGGGCCATCATCATGCTGTCCCTGATCGGCGAGACGCTGAACATCATGACGCTCGGCGGCCTTGCGCTCGCGGTCGGCATCCTGGTCGACGACGCCACGGTGACGATCGAGAACATCAACTACCATCTCGAGCAGGGCAAGCCGGTTGAGCAGTCGATCCTCGACGGCGCCAACCAGATCGTGACGCCGGCCTTCGTCTCGCTGCTCTGTATCTGCATCGTGTTCGTGCCGATGTTCTTTCTGACCGGCGTGGCGCGCTTCCTGTTCGTGCCGATGGCCGAAGCGGTCATGTTCGCGATGATCTGGTCGTTCATCCTGTCGCGCACCTTGGTGCCGACCATGGCGAACTATTTGCTGCAGGCGCATGTCCATCACGAGGGCGCGCCGCCAAAGTCGCGCAATCCCCTGGTCTGGTTCCAGCGCGGCTTCGAGGCGCGGTTCGAGCGCATCCGCGGCGGCTATCGCGACCTGCTCGCGATGGCGCTCGGCCACCGCAAGGTGTTCGTCGGCGGCTTCCTCGCGGTGGTTGCTGCATCGTTCGTGCTGGTGCCGTTCCTGGGGCGCAACTTCTTCCCGTCGGTCGATGCCGGCAACATCCTGATGCATGTCCGCACCCAGGTCGGCACCCGTGTCGAGGAGACCGCCAATCAACTCGCCGACATCCAGAAGGCGATCCGCAAGCTGGTCCCCGGCGAGATCGAGACCATGACCGACAACATCGGCATGCCGATCTCCGGCATCAACATGACCTACAACAACACCGGTGTGATCGGTCCGCAGGACGGCGACATCCAGATCCGCCTGAAGGAAGGCCACAAGCCGACCGAGCAGCATGTCCGCGCGCTGCGTGAGCAATTGCCGCGGCTGTTCCCGGGCACCAGCTTCGCGTTCCTGCCGGCCGACATCGTCAGCCAGATACTGAACTTCGGCGCGCCGGCACCGATCGATTTGCAGATCCGCGGCGCCAATCTCGACGCCAACTTCGCCTACGCCAACAAGCTGCTGGCCAGGATCAAGCGCATCCCCGGCATCGCGGACGCGCGGATCCAGCAGTCGCCGAACAATCCGACCTTCAACATCGATGTCGACCGCACCCGCGCGCAATATGTCGGCCTGACCGAACGCGACGTCACCAACTCGCTGGTCGTCAACCTCGCCGGCTCCTCGCAGGTCGCGCCGACCTACTATCTCAATCCCGATAACGGCGTGTCGTATTCGATCGTGATGCAGACGCCGCAATATCAGATCGACTCGCTGAGCGCGCTGCAGACGCTGCCGATCACCGCGACCGGCAACACCCAGGCGCCGATCCTCGGCGGCATCGCCGACATCAAGCGCGCGACCTCGAGCGCGGTGGTGTCGCAATACGACATCCAGTCGCTGGTGCAGATCTACGCCACGACGCAAGGCC
The DNA here is from genome assembly GCF_049075665.1 of Bradyrhizobium sp. B120. Lineage (NCBI taxonomy): Bacteria > Pseudomonadati > Pseudomonadota > Alphaproteobacteria > Hyphomicrobiales > Nitrobacteraceae > Bradyrhizobium > Bradyrhizobium sp. B120. The sequence continues at coordinate 2,856,713 of NZ_CP185242.1, forward strand.
GCGATCTCGGCGGCGTCGCAACCGACGTGCGCCAGCTCATCGCCGACACCGCAAAGGAAGTGCCGAAGGGCTCTTCGGTCGTGCTGCTCGGCCAGGTGCAGACCATGAACTCGGCCTTCACCGGCCTGCTGTTCGGCCTGCTCGGCGCGGTCGTCTTGATCTACTTCCTGATCGTGGTGAACTTCCAGTCCTGGTCGGATCCGTTCGTGATCATCACGGCGCTGCCCGCCGCGCTTGCCGGCATCGTCTGGATGCTGTTCACGACCCAGACCACGCTGTCGGTTCCGGCGCTCACCGGCGCCATCATGTGTATGGGCGTTGCGACCGCCAACAGCGTGCTCGTGATCAGCTTCGCCCGCGAGCGCTATGAGGAACTCGGCGATCCCGTCGCGGCGGCGCTGGAGGCCGGATTTGTCCGCTTCCGCCCGGTGCTGATGACCGCGCTCGCCATGATCATCGGCATGGCGCCAATGGCGCTGGGGCTCGGCGAGGGCGGCGAGCAGAATGCGCCGCTCGGCCGCGCCGTGATCGGCGGCCTGATCTTTGCAACCTTCGCGACGCTGATGTTTGTTCCCGTGGTATTCAGTATGGTACACAAGAAGCAAGGCGCCAAAGCCGCCGCCTCATCGGAGATTCCGCATGCAGCCCACTGAACAGCGCCCACCGGTGTCTCGCCGGAAATTGGGCATATTCGGCGTGGTTGCACTGGTCGGCGCCGGGCTGATCGTCGGCACCGGCATCCGCGCCCGCGAGGAGCAGGACACAAGGCTGAAGGAATGGACCGACGACCAGGCCATTCCGACCGTCGCCGTGGCGCTGCCGAACGCCAAGGCGCTGAGCCCCACGATCGACCTGCCGGGCCGGCTCGAGGCCTATTCCCGCGCGCCGATCTTCGCCCGGGTGTCCGGCTATCTCAAGAACTGGGACGCCGACATCGGCGCCCGCGTCAAGGCTGGCCAGGTGATCGCCGAGATCGAGGCGCCCGACCTCGACCAGCAATTGCTGCAGGCGCGCGCCGATCTCGCCAGCGCCCAGGCCTCAGCCAAGCTCTCCGAGGCGACGCTGACCCGGCGCAAGACGCTGGTGGCCTCAAACTTCGTCTCCGCCCAGGAGATCGACGAGCGCACCGCCGACCTCTCCAACAAGAACGGCGCGGTCAGGTCCGGCCAGGCCAATGTCGAGCGGCTGGAAGCGCTGGCCGGTTACAAGAAGATCACGGCGCCGTTCGACGGCGTGGTGACCTCGCGCGACACTGACGTCGGCGCGCTGATCAACGCCGGCGGCAACTCGGGTCCCGCGATGTTCACGATCTCGGACATCACCAAGCTGCGCGTCTACGTCAACGTGCCGCAGAACTATGTTCCGGCGATCAAGATCGGCGCCAAGGCCTCCTTGGTGATGCCGGATTACCCGAACCGCACGTTCCAGGCGACGGTGGAGGCCTCCTCGCAGGCGGTCGATGTCGCCTCCGGCACCACGCGGATGCAACTCGGGCTCGACAACTCCTCCGGCGAACTGATGCCGGGCAGCTATGCCAGCGTGAAGCTCAATTTGCAGCGCGAGGCCGCGCCGCTCAGCATTCCGGCCAGCGCGCTGATCTTCAACAGCAACGGCCTGCGGGTCGCAACCGTCAGCCCTGATGACAAGGTGCTGTTCAAGACCGTGAAGATCGGCCGCGACCTCGGCAAGGAAATCGAGATCGCCTCGGGCCTCGCCCCCGACGACCGCATCATCACCGCGCCGCCTGATGGACTCGCCGACGGCGATCATGTGCGCGTCACCGGTGCCGGCGCCAAAGGCAAGCCGACGACGGCGTCCGAAAAGCAGGATGCGAAGGGGTAGCTTCCCCTTCGTCATGCCCGTGCTTGTCCCGGGCATCCACGACTTCCTTTCTTTCGAGAGACAAAGACGTGGATGGCCGGGACGAGCCCTGCCATGACATGCGAAAAGAGCCTCAGCCCACCCGCCATTCCCTCACGCCGTCACTTGCCGTGACGATGTCACCCGTGCTGCCGACCGGCGTGCGGTCGAGGTTCTGCAGATAGGTCAATGTCGCCGTGTCGCTCGCCGGGATGCGGCCGAGGGTGCGGCGGCCGTCTTCGGTGCGTAGCATGGTGACACCGTGCTCGACCTCGCCATTGGCGCGATAGATCACGGTGAAGGCCTCGACCTTGCCCTTTCCCGTTGCCTCGGCGGTGAAGTCGGGCACGTTGCGACGGTTGCGATCGGCTTCCGCCTGCACACTGGTCTCCTGCTTGAGTGCCGCCGTCGGCGCCGCGCGCGACAGCACGAGGCCATGGTGCTTGGTGACGAAGCCGCCCTGGCCGTAGAGCAGGCCGAGCGTGCCGCCGCTGCGCAGCTTGCGCACCATCGCGCAGGCCGAATGCGTCATGTAGGTGTTGAGCGGCGCGCCGAAGAACGTCAGACCACCGGTCACGGTCGGCTGCACGTCGCTGCCCAAGCCGAGCGTCCGGCGCGCCATCTTCGGCACGCAGGGGAAGCAGCTATAGAGCTCGATCGCGTCGAATTTTTTGCCGTCGCCGCCGACGAGGTCCATCACCGCCTTGAGCACCGCATTCTGCGCGTGGCTCTCGACGAACTGGTCGCGGATCAGATAGTCGCGCGGCTCTTCCGCCGAGGCGCCCCCGAGCGGATAGATCAGTTTGTCCTCAGGCACGCCGGCGGCGCGCGCTTTGGCGAGGCTGGTCAGGATCAGCGCGCCGCCCATGTTCACCGTCGGGTTCGCCACCATCAGTTTGGTGTAGGGCCAGGCGATCATCCGGTTGTCCGGTGTCGCCGTGGTGATCTCGTCGCCGGTGAAGCGCTTCTTCAGCCACGAGTTCGGATTGTCGGCGGCAACCCGCGCGTAGGTCGACCACAGGTCGCCGGACTCCTTGAGCGCCTCGCGTGGCGTCTGGCCCCAATGCGCCGAGGTCGCGGACTCATAGAGTGGGTAGACCGTGATCGGCCGGAACACGCCGAGCGCAACGGCAAGCGGCTTCTGGAACGCGGCGCCGCGCTTCGGCTCCTCCACGTCGTGGGCGAACGGCGTCCACGGCAGTTCGACGCCGGCGCGCTGCGCCTTGGTCGCGGTCGACTGTGCCTCCGCGCCGCAAACCGCGGCAACGCTGCATTCGCCGCGCGCGATGCGCTGTGCCGCCTCGTGCAGATAGCGGATCGGGCTCTCGCCGCCGACCGGGCCGTAATAGAGATGCGCGGGCGCAATGCCGAGCCGCTGCGCGAGCTGCTTCTCGGGATCGCGGTAGCGCCAGCTCAGGAAGTTGACGACGTCGAGCGACTGCACATCGGCGAGCAGCTTTGCGCCGCTGTCGGCCTCGGCGCGTTTCAGCGCCTCTTCGAGCAAAGTGAGCGGCTCGAGGCCGGCGGCGATGTCCTTGGGACGATCGACGACCTCGCCGACGCCGACGATGACGGGAATGCGGTCTTCGGGGATGCTGTTCGACATTCTTGTTGCTTCACTCTGCGGTATTGGGCTCGATGGTTGTTCTGGGCGTCATTGCGAGCGAAGCGAAGCAATCCATATCTCGACCCGGGGAGAGGTGGATTGCTTCGTCGCTTCGCTCCTCGCAATGACGGTTATGCTGTTGTGTTACTCCGCCACCAGCGCGTTCATGTGCTCGACGGCCTCGACGAAATCTTCCTTGAATTCCTGCACCACGGCGCCGGCGGACTTGACGCTGTCGACCAGGCCGACACCCTGGCCGACGAAGTAGCTGACGAGATCGCGGGCCTTCTCGTTGCCGGCTGCGGCTGCGCGGTCGATCGCGTTGAAGGCGTCGCGGCTGATGATGCTTTGCAGCGGCATCGGCAGCGCGCCGGGGCTGTCCGGCGAGCGGTCCCAGGCGTCGGTCCAGACCGAGCGGAGCTGCCGCGCCGGCTTGCCGGTGCGGCCCTTGGAGCGGATGGCGTCGCGGGAGGAGGCCGCGATCATCTTCTCGCGGAAGATCTCCGAGGTCTCCGACTCCACAGTGGCAAGCCACACCGAGCCGGTCCAGGCGCCGGCCGCGCCCATCGCCATGCAGGCCGCCATCTGGCTGCCGGTCATGATGCCGCCGGCGGCGAGCACCGGCACGTCGCGAATCTTCCTGACCGCCTTGATCACCTCGGGCACCAGCACCATGGTCGAGACTTCGCCGCAATGGCCGCCGGCCTCGGTGCCCTGCGCGACCAGGATGTCGACGCCGGCCGCGACCTGGCGCAACGCATGCTCCTTGGAGCCGACCAGCGCCGCCACCGGCACGCCGTGCTTGCGGCCCATCTCGATCATCGCCTTCGGCGGCACGCCGAGCGCGTTGGCGATCAGCCGGATCGGATGGCGGAACGAGACCTCGAGCAGTTGCAGCGCGGTCTCGGCATCGAACGGCTGCGGCTGGTTGTCGGCAACGCTCTGCGCCGTGAGCTCGATGTTGTATTTCTTCAGCAGATTGCGGGTGAAATCGCGATGCTCCTGCGAGACGCGTTTCTCGAGGCTCTTCCAGGTGACGTTCTTCTCACCTGCGGTCGAGATGTTCTCCGGGATCAGCACGTCGATGCCGTAGGGCTTGCCGTCGACGTGATCGTCGATCCATTTCAATTCCTGCTCCAGCGTCTCCGGCAGATACCGGGTCGCGCCGAACACGCCGAAGCCGCCGGCGCGGCTGACCGCCGCCACCACGTCGCGGCAGTGGCTGAAAGCGAGCAGGGGGAATTCAATTCCCAGCATGTCGCAGATCGGTGATTTCATGGACTGGTTTTCTCCCGGCAGCCGTTTTTTGTGCTTGTTGGCATCAGGCTTCCGCGACGCTAGCGCATCATGGATGGTCAAGCCAAGCTGGTTTCCACTACGGCGATCTTGCGTGCAGGCGCTGCTCTGGCTGCATCGCTCGCGACGCATTCCGCAAGGTAGAAAATGCGAGAGCCCGGGCTGGGCAAAGCCGAGCGTGCCCACCATCTAGTGCGAGCATGCGGATGGGCACGACGGTCGCCGCCCAACCTTTGGAAAAACATAAACCGGGAGCCAACAACGTGTCTGACACCTCTGCCTACGAGCCGCCGAAAGTCTGGACCTGGAACAAGGAGAGCGGCGGGCGCTTCGCCAGCATTAACCGGCCGGTCGCCGGTCCCACCCATGACAAGGAACTGCCGGTCGGTCGTCATCCGCTGCAGCTCTACTCGCTGGCGACGCCGAACGGCGTCAAGGTCACCGTGATGCTGGAAGAGCTGCTCGCGGCCGGTCACAAGGGCGCGGAATACGACGCCTGGCTGATCAAGATCGACGGCAACCAGTTCGGCAGTGGCTTTGTGGCGGTCAATCCGAACTCGAAGATCCCGGCCCTGATGGACCGCAGCGGGAAGGACGCCATCAGGGTGTTCGAGTCGGGCTCGATCCTGGTCTATCTCGCGGAAAAGTTCGGCGCGTTCCTGCCGACTGATGTGAAGACCCGCGCGGAAACCTTCTCCTGGCTGTTCTGGCAGATGGGCTCCGCGCCCTATCTCGGCGGCGGCTTCGGGCATTTTTATGCTTATGCGCCGACCAAGATCGAATACGCCATCGATCGCTTTGCGATGGAGGTGAAGCGCCAGCTCGACGTGCTCGACCGCAGGCTCGCCGACAACGAATATCTCGCGGGTGATGTCTACACCATCGCCGACATGGCGGTGTGGCCCTGGTACGGCAGCCTCGCCAAGGGCCTGCTCTACGGCGGCGGCGAATTCCTCTCGGTGCAGGACTACAAGAACGTGCAGCGCTGGACCGACACGATCGCGGCGCGGCCCGCGGTGAAGCGCGGCCGCATGGTCAACCGCACCTGGGGCGAGCCGTCGAGCCAGCTCCACGAGCGCCATGACGCCAGCGATTTCGAGACCAGGACGCAGGACAAGATCGGCGAGCAGGCGGCGTCGTGACAAAACTGGTCATGGCCGGGCTTGTCCCGGCCATCCACGTCTTTCATTCCACGTGATGCAAAGACGTGGATGCCCGGCACAAGGCCGGGCATGACGAAATGAGACGCTGCGCTAACCCGCCCTACGCATCACCCCAACAAATCGTCATACTCCGGATGCTTCTTCATGAAGCCCTGGATGAACTCGCATTTCACGACGAGCTTGATCTTCTGCGCGCGCACCGCATCCAGCGTCGCGCGAGCGAGCTTGGAGCCGATGCCGCGGCCGCCGAGCTCCGGCGGCACCTCGGTATGCACCAGCGTGATCGTATCCGGCGTCTTGCGGTAGACCACGAAGGCGGTGGCGCCATCGACGGCGAGTTCGAACCGGCTCTGCGCGGGGTTGTCGCGGAATGCTTCGCTCATTGTCTTGTCCTATTTCTTCTTTGCGCCCTCGGCTGCGGGAAACACCACGCGGTCGTCGGTGCGGCAGTAGCGGTCGGCGAACATGCGGCCGATCGGGTGGTAACGCTCCATGTGGACGCGCATCGCATCACGATCCCACAATTCGTCGCGGATGTGGAAGTGGATGCCTTCGCCCATGATCAGCTGGCGGTCGCCATTGACGTCGATCAGCTTCCAGGTCTTGCACTCCATCGCGAACGGCGCATCGGCAAGCCGGGGCACCGCAATCTTGCTGGAGGGCGCGAGCTTCAAACCGAGATAGTCGGGCTCGCCGATTTCAGGCGGGAAATCGCCCGAGGTTTCGTGCATCGCGCGCGCCAGTGGTTCGACGGTGAGATTGACTACGAACTCGCCCAGGCGCTGGATATTGACCAGCGTGTCCTTCTCGCGGCCGTCGGGCCTGCGGTTGACCGCGAACATGCAGAGCGGCGGGTCCTCGCAGAACACGTTGAAGAACGAGAACGGCGCCGCGTTGACGACGCCGTCGGCGCCGAGGCTCGTCACCCAGGCGATCGGCCGCGGCAGCACGAAGGAGGTCAGCACCTTGTAGCGTTCACGCTGGCTGAGGTCGCTCGGGGAATATTCCATGGGGAGACTCTCTTGCTTGTCTCGCCCCGCTTGCGGGGAGAGGCCGGAGTTCAAGCGTAGCTTGAAATCCGGGTGAGGGGGACTCTCCGCGAGTCCCATCTCTCACCGACTTTGCGGAGGCTCCCCCTCATCCCGACCTTCTCCCCGCACGCGGGGAGAAGGGGAAGAGAGGACTATGTCATGCTCAGTTCGTGGCGGCCGACCACCATCCAGTGCACCTCGTCCGGACCGTCGGCGAAGCGCAGATGGCGGACGTCCTGATACATCTCGCCGAGCGGGGACCACTGCGAGATGCCGGTGGCGCCGTGCATCTGGATCGCCTGGTCGATCACCTTGCAGGCGCGTTCGGGCACCATGGCCTTGACCATCGAGACCCAGACGCGGGCTTCCTTGTTGCCGAGCACGTCCATCGCCTTGGCCGCCTTCAACACCATCAGCCGCATCGCCTCGATCTCGCAGCGCGCCTGGGCGATGATCTGCATGTTGCCGCCGAGATGGGCGATCTTCTTGCCGAACGCCTCGCGGGTGAGGCCGCGCTGCACCATCATGTCGAGCGCCTTCTCGGCCTTGCCGATGGTGCGCATGCAATGATGGATGCGGCCGGGGCCGAGGCGGACCTGCGAGATCTCGAAGCCGCGGCCTTCGCCGAGCAGCATGTTCTCCTTCGGCACTTTCACATTGTTGAAGCGCAGATGCATGTGGCCGCGCGGCGCGTGGTCATGGCCGAACACGTGCATCGGGCCGAGGATCTCGACGCCGGGGGTGTCGATCGGGACCAGGATCTGCGACTGCTGCTTGCTCGGCGCCGCGTCGGGATTGGTCTTCACCATCACGATCATGATCTTGCAGCGCGGATCGCCGGCGCCGGAGATGTAGTACTTCTCGCCGTTGATCACCCACTCGTCGCCGACCAGCTTTGCGGTGGTCGAGATGTTCTTGGCGTCGGAGGAGGCGACGTTCGGCTCGGTCATCGCATAGGCCGAGCGGATCTCGCCGTTGAGCAGCGGCTTCAGCCACTTCTCCTTCTGCGCCTTGGTGCCGACGCGCTCCAGCACCTCCATGTTGCCGGTGTCGGGCGCCGAGCAGTTCATGGTCTCGGAGGCCAGCGGGCTCTTGCCGAGCTCGGCGGCGATATAGGCGTAGTCGAGGTTGTTGAGGCCGTCGCCGGTTTCGGCGTCGGGCAGGAAGAAGTTCCAGAGGCCGACTTCCTTCGCCTTGTCCTTGGCCTTCTGCAGGATCGCGAGCTGTTGGTCCGTGAAGCTCCAGCGGTCGGTCTTCTTCTCGCCGGCGCGATAGAACTCCACCGACATCGGGTCGACGGTGTCGCGGATGAACTGCTTCACATGGTCGTAGAGCGGGCGGACCTTGTCCGACATGCGGAGGTCGTTGAGCTCGTCGCCCGGATTGAGCGTGTAGTTCGTGGTGCGCGGCACATAGGCATGCTTCATTATCGTTTCTCCCGTCGCGAAGGCGCGTTCGCGGCGGACAATAAACACGTGCGACGCGAAGCGCGAGTACCGATTTTCCTGATGTCTCTACCGCATCGCGGAATTTCGCGACGGCGTTTCAAACGTTGTTTGAACGCCGTCGCGGACAGCGTGAAAACGTCCAGCGGACGCCGGTTAGGTCATCCGATGCATCGCGCAGATCTTGTTGCCGTCGAGGTCACGAAGATAGGCGAGGTAGAGCTTGATGCCGCTGCCCTCGCGCACGCCCGGCGGATCTTCGCAGGGCTTGCCGCCATTGGCGACGCCGGCCGCGTGCCAGGCATGGACCTGCTCCGGCGAAGAGCAGGCAAAGCCGATCGTGCCGCCATTGGCGTGCGTGGCCGGTTCGCCGTTGATCGGCTTGGAAACCATGAAAATGCCGGCCTTGGTGAGGTACATAATGCGGTGACCGTCAACCCGGGCCGGCCGGACATCGAGCGTGCCGAGCAGCGCATCATAAAACGCCTTGGCCTTGTCCAGATCGTTGGTGCCAACCATCACGTGTGAAAACATCTGAAATATCCTCCCTGTTGTTGACGAAAGCCGCTTTGTCGCGTGCCTGCCGCTCGAACGCTTAGCAGCAGTTTCGCCGCGACGGAAGCGACGCTGCGTCGCGCGTGGCGTGGTGTGGCAACTTGAATCGAGGACCATCCCCATCGTCGTCCCGGCGCAGGCCGGGACCCATAACCACAAATGCCAACTGTTGTGTATCGCTGGAACGACGAGTCCCGTTCACTACGCCTGCCGCGGCGTATGGGTCCCTGCTTTCGCAGGGACGACACCGGTGTTGCGGCAAGAGGCAACTCAGAACGCCGTGTACCCGCCGTCGATCACGAAGCAATCCGCCGTATGGTAGGACGACGCCTTGCTCATGAGATAGACGGCGATGCCGCCGAAGTCGCTCGGCTCGCCGAAGCGGCGTACCGGGATGCGCGGCATCACATTGGCGACGAACTTGTCGTTGGCCATAATACCCGCGGTCATGTCGCTCTTGATCCAGCCGGGCAGGATCGCATTCGCGGTGACGCCGTGGCGGGCAAGTTCGACGCCAAGCGCGCGGCACAGCGCGTTCAGCGCGGCCTTGGTGCCGGCATAGTGCTCGTTGCGCGCGGTGCCGAACAGCGAGGCGAGGCTCGAGGTCGCGACCAGCCGGCCGAACTTGTCGCCGGCCTCGGAGCGCTCGGTCATGTGGCGTGCCGCAGCCTGGAATACGTGAAACACGCCGTCGAGATTGGTCGCGAACATCTTGCGCCATTCCTCCTCGGTGCGGTCGATGAAGGAGCGGCGTCCGCCGCCGCCGATGCCGGCATTGGCGAAGCAGCCGTCGACGCGGCCGAAGGTGTCGAGCGTCGCCTTCATCGCGGTCTTGACCGATCCGGGATCGGTGACGTCGCAGAATTGGGTCGCGACCTTGCCGGGCCCGGCCTTCATCGAGGCCGCGGCGTTGGCGTTTTTTTCCGCGTTGCGGCCCCAGATCGCGACGTTGCAGCCGGCGGCGTTCAACGCCTGCGCGATGCCGAGGCCGATGCCGCCATTGCCGCCGGTGATGACAGCAACGCGGCCGGTGAGATCGAAGATGCCACTCATTGGGGTTTCCATTTGGTTTGGTGCGCGCTAATCACGCGTTCACCGATGGGCTTGCTGCCGACCATGGACAAGCCCGGCACAAAAATCAAATATAGGTCGAAGCATCGACCTACTGCGGTACCAACCGCCGCAGCAACGTAAAGAGGAAACCATGCAGTTCAAGCACGTCACGCTCGACTTTGACGGATCGGTCGCGATCCTCAAGCTCGACCATCAAGAAGTCATGAACGCGGTCTCGATCGACATGCTGGGCGGCCTTGCCGAGGCGCTCGATGCGATCGACGACAAGCGCGACGAGGTGCGCTGCCTGGTGATCACGGGCGCGGGCCGCGCCTTCTGCACTGGTGCCAATCTGCAGGGCCGCAACCAGCAGCAGAAGCCCGGCAAGAGCAACGCCGGCGCGGCGCTGGAGACCGCGTTCCATCCGTTCCTGCGCCGATTGCGTAAGCTGCACTGTCCGATCGTGACGGCGGTGAACGGTCCGGCCGCCGGCGCCGGCATGAGCTTCGCCTTGATGGGCGACCTCATCCTGTGCGCGCGCTCGTCCTACTTCCTGCAAGCGTTCCGCCGCATCGGCCTGGTGCCGGATTGCGGCTCGACCTGGCTGCTGCCGCGGCTGATCGGCAAGGCGCGTTCGGTCGAGCTGTCGCTGCTCGGCGAGCGGCTGCCGGCCGAGAAGGCGCTGGAGTGGGGCCTCGTCAACCGCGTCTATGACGACGGCGCGCTGATGGAGGAGACCATGAAGCTCGCGCATGATCTGGCCAACGGCCCGACGGTTGCGCTGTCGCTGATCCGAAAGCTCTATTGGGACAGCCCGGAAAACACCCTTGAGGATCAGCTCAATCTGGAATTCGAGTCGCAGCGGATCGCGGGCCGCGCCGAGGATTTCAAGGAAGGCGTCACCGCGTTCCTCGAGAAGCGGCCGGCGAAGTTCACGGGCAAATGATCGAGACCGAACTCACCCGCTGCGTCGCCTCGTTTCATCCTGGCGCGACCGGCGTCACCGGCGCGGCAAAACTATCCGGCGGCGCCAGCCAGGAGACCTGGACGTTCGACATCGTGCACCCGAACGGCAATGTCGGCGCGATCCTGCGCCGCGCACCGCCGGGTTACGGTGCGGCGCCCGGCCGCGCCGCCGGCCTCGATGCCGAGGCGACGCTGATGCAGCTCGCGCATGACGCGGGCCTGCCGTCGCCGAAGGTGATGCATGTCTTGACGCCGGACGACGGCCTTGGCCGCGGCTTCATCATGGCGAGGGTCGAAGGCGAGACCATCGCGCGAAAAATTTTGCGCGACGAGGAATTTGCCAAGGCGCGGCCGATGCTGGCGCGCCAGCTCGGCCGTGTCATCGCCGGCATTCATGGCCTGCCGCGAGCAAAATTGCCGCAGCTGCGCGGCCTGACGGCAACCAAGGAAATCGAGGATCTCGCCCGCGAGTATCACAGCTTCAACTGGCCGCGGCCGGTGTTCGAATTGGCGCTGCGCTGGCTGCGCGATCACGATCCCGGTCCGTCGTCCGAGGTGACGCTGGTGCACGGCGATTTCCGCCACGGCAATCTGATCATCGGCCCCGACGGGGTGCGCGCGGTGCTCGACTGGGAGCTCGCGCACACCGGCGATCCCATGGAGGATCTCGGCTGGATCTGCGTCAATTCGTGGCGCTTCGGCGAGATCGACAAGCCGGTCGGCGGTTTTGGCACACGCGAAGATTTGTTCGCAGGCTATGAGGAAGCCGGCCGCAAGGCTGACCCTGACCGGGTGATGTTCTGGGAAGTGATGGGGACGCTGCGCTGGGGCGTGATGTGCTGCGGCATGATGCAGCGCTTCCGCCTGGGCCCCGATCACTCGATGGAGCGCGCGATGATCGGGCGCCGCGCGTCGGAGACCGAGATCGATCTGCTTAGGTTACTCGTACCGCGCGCATGATCCCGAAAAGTGGCATCCGGTTTTCGGAATCGATCATGCGCAAAAGAAAGAGCAAATGAGATGCAGGACGAACCGACACCCACCGAACTGATCAAGGCCGTCGCCGATTTCCTGCGCAACGAGATCGCGCCTGTCATCAAGGGGCACAACAGCTTCAAGCTGCGCGTCGGCATCAACGCCCTCGATCTGGTGACGCGGCAGCTCGCGCTCGCCGAGGCGGGCGACGCCACCGAGGCCGCGCGGCTGAAGGCGCTGCTCGGCGCGGACGGTTCGCTGATGGAGCTGAACCGCGCGCTGTCGGAGAAGATCGCAAGCGGCGAGGTTGATCTGAAGACACCCGGGCTATCCGAGCATCTCTGGCAGACCACGATGGACAAGCTCGCCGTCGATCAGCCGAACTACGCGTCCTACAAGAGGGAGTTGGGAAACAAGTAGGATGGGTAGAGCGAAGCGAAACCCATTGCGACACATGGATGGCGCTGATGGGTATCGCTGCGTTCAACAGGCCGCAATACATCCGACGTCGTCCCGGCGAAGGCCGGGACCCATTACCACGAATATCGATTGTTGCGCACTGCCGGAACGACGGTCCCGTTCACAACACTGGCCGCGGAGTATGGGTCCCGGCCTGCGCCGGGACGACGAGTGGAGAGAGCGATTACCGCCCCAGCCACTTCGGCGGGCGCTTCTCCGAAAACGCCTTCGGGCCCTCGATATAATCCTGCGAGGCGGCCATCGCCTTCACCGCAGGATAGTCGCGCTGCTCGGCCAGCGCCTGCTCGAGCGAGACTTCGAGGCCCCTCTGGATCGCTTGCTTGGAGGCACGGATCGACATCGGCGAGTTCTTGGCGATGGTCTCGGCCCAGCGCTCGGCGGCGGCCAGCGCCTCGCCCTGCGGCACCACCTCATTGACGAAGCCGAGTTCGAGGCCTTCCTTGGCGCTGACATGGCGCGCGGTCAGGATCATGCCCATGGCGCGCTTCAGACCGATCTGGCGCGGCAAGCGGTGGACTCCGCCAGCGAGCGCGGCGAGGCCGACGCGCGGCTCGGGCAAAGCGAAGGTCGCATTCTCGGAGGCGATGATCAGGTCGCAGGCCAGCGCGATCTCGAAGCCGCCGCCCATCGCGACGCCATTGACGGCGGCGATGATCGGCTTGTCGCAGTCGAAGCGGCTGGTCAGCCCGGCGAAACCGCCCTTGTCCCAGCCGCGCTTGCCGCCGGCGGCCTGCCATTTCAGGTCGTTGCCGGCGCAGAACGCCTTGTCGCCGGCGCCGGTGACGATCGCGACCCACTGCTCGGGATCGGCGGAGAAGTCGTCGAACACCTTGTTGAGCTCGAAATGCGCGTCGATATGCAGCGCGTTGTAAACCTCGGGCCGCGACAGCGTCACGATGGTGATGGGACCCTTGCGCGTCACCTTGGAGAATTTCAGATCCATGTTTGCTCCCGTCGATTTTCTGCGGCGAAGAATATGGCCACTATCCTAGCGCCTGCGCCTCGTTCCGCGCCATCCAATTACGCAACGCCACCGCGCGCGCAAGCCTCATCGGCCTGCTTGACTTGGCGGCGTGCTTCTCACCTTAATCGATCCGAACGCGGCTGCGCGATAGCGTCTAAACGCAAAACCAGAATCAACAATATCTTCGGGAGTGACCGCCTTGGATTTCAACCTGCCGGCTGACCTGACAGCCTATCTCGCCGAGCTCGATCGCTTCATCGAACGCGAGGTCAAGCCGCTGGAAGCGGCTGACGACAACATCCGTTTCTTCGATCATCGCCGCGAATGGGCACGCACCGATTTCGACAAAGGCGGCCTGCCGCGCCGTGAATGGGAGCTCTTGCTGCGCAAGGTCAAGAACCTCGCCGATGCCGCCGGTCATCTGCGCTTTGCGATCCCGAAACGTTACGGCGGCAAGGACGGCTCCAATCTCTGGATGGCCGTGATCCGCGAGCATTTTGCCTCGAAGGGTCTCGGCCTGCACAACGATCTGCAGAACGAGCACTCGATCGTCGGCAACCTGCCGATCGTCACCATGCTCGACCGCTATGGCACCGACGAGCAGAAGGCGATGATCGACGGCTCGATCATCGGCAAGTACCGGATCACGTTCGGCCTCACGGAGCCCGAGCACGGTTCCGACGCCACGCATATGGAGACCAGGGCGGTGCCGGCGACGCGCGACAACGTCAAGGGCTGGATCATCAACGGCGAGAAGATGTGGACCACCGGCATGCATGTCGCGACCCACTGTGCGCTGTTTGCCCGCACCTCCGGCGACGATGGCGACGCGCGCGGCATCAGCTGCTTCCTGGTGCCGGCGAATTCGGCGGGAGTGAAGGTCGAGGAGTATATGTGGACCTTCAACATGCCGACCGATCATCCGCGCGTCAGCTTCACCGACGTGTTCGTGCCTGAGGATGCGCAGTTCGGCGAGGTCGGCCGCGGCCTGTCGCTGGCGCAATGTTTTGTCCATGAGAACCGCATCCGCCAGGCCGCGAGCTCGCTTGGCGCCGCCGTGTATTGCATCAACGAAAGCGTGAAATACGCGCGTGAGCGAAAACCGTTCGGCAAGGCGCTGGCCGAGAACCAGGCGATCCAGTGGCCGCTGGTCGAACTCGCGACCCAGGCCGAGATGCTGCGGCTGTTGATCCGCAAGACCGCCTGGGAGATGGATCAACTCACCCAGGCCCAGGTCGAGCACACGCTGTCCGACCGGGTCTCGATGTGCAACTTCTGGGCAAATCGTCTGTGCTGCGAGGCCGCCGACCGCGCGATGCAGGTGCATGGCGGCATGGGCTATTCGCGCCACAAGCCGTTCGAGCACATCTACCGCCATCATCGCCGCTATCGCATCACCGAAGGCAGCGAGGAGATCCAGAAGCGCAAGGTGGCGGGCTTCCTGTTCGGCTACATGGGAGCCGGCAAGCACTGAGGCACCAGAGCGTTTTCGAGCGAAGTGGATACCGGTTCGCGTCAAGAAAACGCGTCAAACAAGGATCTAGAGGCGGTACGACATGGAAGGTGGATGCACTTGCAGAAGCGTCCGCTACCGCCTGACCGGCAGGCCGCTGATCGTGCATGCCTGCCATTGCACCTGGTGCCAGCGCGAGACCGGCACCGTGCACGCGCTGAACGCGATGTACGAGGCCGAGCGGGTCGAGCACATCGCGGCCGAGCCCGAGATCGTGGACACGCCGTCGGCGAGCGGCAAGGGCCAGAAGATCGCCCGCTGCCCGCGCTGCAAGGTCGCGGTGTGGAGTAATTATCCGGGCTCGGGACCGGCGGTGCGCTTCGTCCGCGTCGGCACGCTGGATGATCCGAGCCAGTGCCCGCCTGATGTCCACATCTTCACGTCGTCGAAGCAGCCCTGGGTGACGTTCCCGCCGGGCGCCAAGGTGTTCGCCGAATATTACGATCGGAGGGAGGTCTGGCCGAAAGAGGCGCAGGAGCGCTGGCGCGTCTTACGGGAGAGGATGAAGAAGGGGTGATGCGCGACTCTCCTCCCGCGTCGTCCCTGCGAAAGCAGGGACCCATAACCACAGTCGGCCATTGGTTGAGCGGGCTGTGGCCCGGCATCGTTGTAACGAACAACGGTGGTTATGGGTCCCGGCTCGCGCGGAGCCTGTCATCGGGCGGCGCTTCGCGCCGACCCGTTGGCTTGGCCGGGACGACAGGGGAGGCTAATTCACCTGCCGGTCCTTCCCCACCCAGTACGGATCGCGCAAATTCCGCCGCAAAATCTTGCCCGACGGGTTGCGCGGCAGCGCCGGGATGAAGTCGACCGATTTCGGCGTCTTATAGCCCGCGATCCGCTCGCGGGTGAAGTTGATGATGTCGGTCGCGGTCGCGCTCTTGCCCGGCTTCATCACCACCACCGCCTTCACCGCCTCGCCCCATTTGTCGTCGGGGATGCCGATCACGGCGGCTTCCGCCACATCCGGGTGGTCGCACAGCGCGCTCTCGACTTCGGCCGGATAGATGTTCTCGCCGCCGGAGATGATCATGTCTTTGATGCGGTCGTGGATGTAGAGATAGCCGTCACTGTCCATATAGCCGGCATCGCCGGTGCGCAGCCAGCCGTCGCTATCGATGGTGCGCGCGGTGGCCTCGGGCAAATTCCAGTAGCCGGCCATGTTGGAGCCGGAGCGGGTGGCGATCTCGCCGACTTCGCCCGGCGGCAGCGGCTTGCCGTCCGGATCGAGGATCGCAAGCTCGATGCCGGGCAGCGCCTTGCCGGCGGAACGCATGCGGTCGAGCCCCTCGATGTGATCCTCCGGCGGCAGCGCGACGATGGTGCCGGTGGTCTCGGTCATGCCGTACATCTGCACGAAGCCGCATTTGAAGACCTCGATGCACTCCTTCAGCAGCGCCGCCGGGATCGGCGAAGCGCCGTAGAGCATGTATTTCAGGCGCGAGAAATCGACCTGCCGCGCGCGCGGCTGCCGCACCACGAATTGCATCGCGGCCGGCACCATGAACAGCTTGGTGATGCCGGACTGCTCGAAGAAATCGAGCACCTTGGTCGGGTCGAACTCGCGGGCGATGACGCCGCGGGCGCCGTGATAGAGCCCCATCACGCCCCAGCCGGAGCCGCCGATGTGGAAGATCGGCATCGCGACCAGCGAGACGTCGTCGGTGGTCCACCGGTTCCATTCCGGCTTCTCGGCCTCGTTGCCGCTCTGCACCAGATTGAGGAAATTGGCGTGCGACAGCATCGCGCCCTTCGGCTTGCCCGTGGTGCCCGAGGTGTAGAGCTGGATCGCGATGTCCTTGGGCTCGATCGCAACGCGCGGATCGTCGCCGCTCTGGGCGTCGCGCCAGGCGAGATAGTCGGGCCATTCCGGCGCGCCGCCCTCGGTGGTGATGACGGTGCGGACGCTGGGGAGCTTGTCCCTGATGTTGCGCGCCTGCGTGATGAATTCGGGCCCGACGAACAGCACCGGCGCCTTGCAGTCGTCGACGATGAAGGCGACCTCGGGGCCTGCGAGGCGCCAATTCACCGGCGCCATCACCACGCCGGCTTTCATCGCACCCATTAGCAATTCGAAATAGAAGTCGCTGTTCTTGCCGAGATAGGCGATGCGCTCGCCTTTCTTGATGCCCATCGCGATCAGCGCGCTGGCGACCCGGTTGGTCTTGACGTCGAACTCGGCGAAGGAGGTTTGCCGTCCCTCGAACTCATAGGCCAGCGCATCGCCGCGGCTCCTGGCGCGGTTGCGCACCATGTCGGCAAGATTGCTCAGTTTCGGCGCGTCGGACATGTTTCCCCCGTGACGTCTTGTTTTGGTTGCGCGGAGTGTGGCGGCATCGCGCGGGAAAAACAATACGGGGAGGTGGCCGCGACGTTTCAACATCGTCGTCCCGGGCAAGCGAAGCGCGACCCGGGACCCATAACCACAGGATCAAGTTCTCGAGCGCGCTGTGGCCCCAGCGTGCTCGGTGGTTTTGAGCGGTGGTTATGGGTCCCTGCTTTCGCAGGGACGACAGTGGCGCAAGCGCGGGCTTCAACCCCGCGCCGCGCGATCCTTCTCGTTCTGGGCCTTGATCGAGTCGCGCGCCTTGGTCCAGTCGTCGTCGCTCCAGTCGCGCAGCTGATAGAAATTGCCGCCCATCGCGAGCGCTTGCGCGCCGTCCATGGCGATGGTCTCGCCGTTGATCCAGTCGCAGCCGCCGGAGATCAGGAACACCGCGAGGTTCTGCAGCTCCTCCATGGTGCCGACGCGGCCCATCGGGTTCATCGCCTTGGTGCGCGCGCCGGCCTCGTCGCCGGGCTTGATGCGCTTGCTCATGCCCTCGGTCGGGATCTCGCCGGGTGCGATGGTGTTGAGGCGGATGCCGTGGCGGCCCCATTCGATCGCAAGCGACATCGTCATGGCATGGATCGCCGACTTGCTCATCGCCGACGGCACCACAAAGGGCGAGCCGTTGCGCACCCAGGTCACGGTGATCGACACCACGTTGCCGCGATGCCCGCCGGCGATCCAGCGCCGGCCCACCGCGTGCGTCACATAGAAGGTGCCGTGCATCACGATGTTGGCCACCGCATCGAACCCTCGCGCGGAGAGTTCTTCCGAGCGCGAGATGAAATTGCCGGCGGCGTTGTTGATGAGATCGGTGAGGGGACCGCTGGTGGTCCAGATCGCCTCGATCATCTCGTCGACGGCCATCGCGTTGCGGATATCGACGCCGTGGCTGACCACGCGTCCGCCGTGCTCGGCCATCAGCTCGGTGGCGGTTTCGTCGCAAACGCTCTTGCGGCGGCCACAGATATGCACCTCGGCCCCGAGCTGCAGGAACCGCGAGGCCATGGCCTTGCCAAGGCCGGTGCCACCACCGGTTACCAGTATGCGCCGCCCGGCAAGAAGCTGATCAGAGAACATCGTTTCCTCCACGGGGGTTGTCAGTTAATTGGTCGATTGACTAAAAGCGGACAACGGCCTTTGTGTAAAGCGCCAACTCAAGGACAAAGCGGAGGGAATGATGGAAGATCGCGTTTCGATATCGATTTCAGACGGTATCGCCGATGTCCGCCTGGTGCGGGCGGACAAGATGAACGCGCTCGATGCCGCGATGTTCGAGGCATTGGTCGCCGCAACCGACCGGCTTTCCAAGGAAAAAGGCGTCCGGGTCGTCGTGCTGTCCGGCGAGGGCCGGGCCTTCTGCGCCGGCCTCGACATGGGCCGGTTCGCGGCCATGAAGGACGGCGGTAACGGAGTGCCGGGCGGCGAGAACCGGGATCTCACCATGCGCACCCATGGCAAGGCCAATTTCGCGCAGCAGGCGGTCTGGGGCTGGCGCCAGCTTCCGGTGCCGGTGATCGCCGCGGTCCATGGCGTCGCGTTCGGCGGCGGCTTCCAGCTCGCCCTCGGCGCCGACATGCGCTTCCTGTCGCCGGACGCGCGGATGTCGATCATGGAGATCAAATGGGGCCTCGTCCCCGACATGGCCGGCACGCCGATCCTCGCGAGCCTGGTGCGCGACGATATCCTGCGCGAGCTCACCTACACCGGCCGCATCTTCTCGGCGCAGGAAGCACAGGCTTACGGCCTCGCCACCCGCGTCTGCGACGATCCGCGCGCCGCCGCGCTCGAAGTCGCGCGCGAGATCGCCGGCAAGAGCCCGGATGCGATCCGCGCCGCGAAGCGGATGCTGAACAATCTGTCGGTCGATCCGGCCGCCGCGCTGCTTGCGGAATCGGTCGAGCAGCAGAAGCTGCTCGGCAGCCCGAACCAGACCGAATCCGTGCGCGCCAATCTGGAGAAGCGCGCACCAAGGTTTGCGGATGTGGGGTAGCGACCGCCGCGTCATTCTGGGATGGTCCGAAGGACCAGTCCCAGAATCTCGAGATTCCGGGTTCGCGCTTCGCGCGCCCCGGAATGACAGCTAAACCCGACGAAAGATCGGACCACGACAATGGAAACGTCAAAGCCCTTCCTCGGCATCGTCAGCGGCGGTCGCCGGCGCGATCACGCTGCGGTCGCCGAGCGCACTGAGCGCATTGCCAGCGGCCTGAACAAGCTCGGCGTCAAGCCGGGCGACAGCGTCTGCATGCTGATGCGCAACGACATTGCCTTCATCGAGGCGGCCTACGCCGCGATGCGGCTCGGCGCCTACGGCGTGCCGATCAACTGGCACTTCAAGCCGGAGGAGATCAACTACGTCCTGACGGATTCCGGCACGCGCGTCCTGATCGGTCATGCCGACATGCTGCACCCGCTGCGCGGCGCGATCCCGCCCGATGTCACCGTGCTCAGCGTGCCGACGCCGCCGGAAATCCTCGCCAACTACAAGATCAATCCCGATCATCTCCCGACACCGGATTTCGCGATCGATTTCGAACCCTGGCTGGCGCAGTTCCCGCGCTATGACGGCCCTGTGGTGCCGCAGCCGCAGAACATGATCTACACCTCGGGCACGACAGGCCATCCGAAGGGCGTGCGCCGCTTCGCGCCGACGCCGGAACAGACCGCCAATGCGGAGGCGATGCGCGGGATGATCTACGGCCTGAAGCCGGGAGCACGCGCGATCCTGCCGGGACCGCTCTACCATTCGGCGCCGAATTCCTTCGGCCTGCGTTCGGGCAAGCTCGGCGGCGCGCTGGTGCTGATGCCGCGCTTCGACGCGGAGGAATTTCTGCAGCTGATCGAGCGCGAGAAGATCGACACCATCTTCATGGTGCCGACCATGTTCATCCGCCTGATGAAGCTGCCCGAGGAGGTGCGCCGGAAGTACGACATGTCGTCGCTGCGCCACATCATCCATGCTGCTGCGCCGTGCCCTGCCGACGTCAAGCATGCCATGATCGAATGGTGGGGGCCGGTGATCTATGAATTCTACGGCTCGACCGAGTCAGGCGCAGTCACCTTCGCCACCTCCGAGGACGCGCTGAAGAAGCCCGGCACGGTCGGAAAGATCTCGCCCGGCGCCGAACTGCGCTTCGTCGGCGACGACGGCAAGGAGGTGCCGCAGGGGCAGATCGGCGAGATCTACTCGCGGATCGCGGGAAATCCCGATTTCACCTATCACAACAAGTCGGAGAAGCGCGCCGAGATCGACCGGCAGGGATTCATCACCTCGGGCGATGTCGGCTATATCGACGCGGACGGCTACGTCTTCATCTGCGACCGCAAGCGCGACATGGTGATCTCAGGCGGCGTCAACATCTACCCGGCCGAGATCGAGTCCGTGCTGCATGCGGTGCCCGGCGTGCACGACTGTGCGGTGTTCGGCATTCCCGACGCCGAGTTCGGCGAGGCGCTGATGGCGGTGATCGAGCCGCAGCCCGGCGTGACGCTCGACATCGCCTCGGTCCGCGCCCAGCTCAAGACCGCGCTCGCCGACTACAAGGTGCCCAAGCACATCGAGATCCAGACCAATTTGCCGCGGGAGGATTCCGGGAAAATTTTCAAGCGCCGGTTGCGCGATCCGTATTGGGAGCGGGCCGGGCGGAGGATCTAGGATTTAGGGCCGCAAAGGAGCCTGTCGTCCCGGGCAAGCGAAGCGCGACCCGGGACCCATAACCACAGATGTCTCCGTTGCGCGAGCTGCGGCCCCATCCGATGCCAACCTCGGATATCGGTGGTTATGGGTCCCTGCTTTCGCAGGGACGACGGCCGTGTGTGCAGCGCTTCCAAGTTCATCTTGCGCTGCGGCAAAAAAAGCGCACACTCCGGAGGAACCCGGCAGCCTCTGGAGTAGCCCGCCATGTCACCCCAGACCATGCCTTCCGAGACCGACCTCGGTGCCAGGAGTGCCGCAGAAGCCAGTTTCCTTGAGAAGGCGGCACAAGAGGAGGATGCACGGCTCCGGAACGACATCCGTCTGCTGGGGCGCGTGCTGGGCGATACCGTGCGCGACCAGGAAGGGGCCGACGTGTTCGACCTGGTCGAGCGCATCCGCCAGACCTCGGTCCGGTTCCATCGCGACGAGGACAAGCTGGCGCGGCGGGAGCTGGAAGGCATCCTCGACGGCATGTCGATCGCCGAGACGCTGCAGATCGTCCGCGCCTTCAGCTATTTCTCCCACCTCGCCAACATCGCCGAGGACCAGAACAACATCCGCCAGATGCGCAGCCGCGGCCCCAGCGGGGCGCCGCGGCCGAGCACGCTGGAGCAAACGCTGGTCCATGCCCGCGAGGCCGGCATCAGCCCGGCCGACCTGCGCAGCTTCTTCAAGAGCGCGCTGGTCAGCCCGGTCTTGACCGCGCATCCGACCGAGGTCCGCCGCAAGAGCACGATGGACCGCGAGATGGAGATCGCGGACCTGCTCGACCGCCGCGAGCGGCTAGAGATGACGCCGGAGGAGAGCGAGGCCAGCGACGAGCAGCTGCGCCGCGCGGTCGTGACGCTGTGGCAGACCAACCTGCTGCGCCGGACCAAGCTCACCGTGCTCGACGAGGTCGCCAACGGCCTGTCGTTCTACGATTACACCTTCCTGCAGGAAGTCCCGCGCGTGCACTGCGCGCTGGAGGACCGCCTGAACCACGAGGGCGGCGAGGCGGGCGAACTCGCCTCGTTCCTCCGGATGGGAAGCTGGATCGGCGGCGACCGCGACGGCAATCCGTTCGTCACCGCGGAGGTGATGCGCGGCACGCTGCGGCTGCAGTCGAGCCGGGTACTCAGCTTCTATCTCGAACAGCTGCATACGCTCGGCGCCGAGCTGTCGCTCGCGGCGCACCTCGCCGACGTCTCGGACGAATTGCGCATCCTCGCCGAGCGCTCGCCGGACACCTCGCCGCATCGGAGCGGCGAGCCGTATCGTCTGGCGGTATCGGGCATCTATGCGCGGCTCGCGGCCACCGCCATGCGGCTCGAAGTCGAGACCATGCGGCCGCCGGTCGGCAAGGCCGAACCCTATGCGAGCGTCATGGAATTCCAGGCCGATCTCGACGTGCTCAATCGCTCGCTGATCGCCAACAATTCCGGGGTGATCGCGCGCGGCCGGCTGCGACAGCTGCGGCGGGCGGTCGATTGCTTCGGCTTCCATCTGGCGCGGCTCGACATCCGCCAGAACTCGGCGGTGCACGAGCGCACCATCGCGGAGCTGCTCGACACCGCAAATCCCGGCATGTCCTATCTGGCGCTCGGCGAGGATGCGCGCGTCAGCCTGCTGCTCGGCGAATTGCGCAACGCGCGGCCGCTGGCCTCGCCCTTCGTCAAATATTCCGAGGAGACCCAAAGCGAGCTCGCCGTGTTCCGTGCCGCGGCCGAGGCCCACGCCAGGTTCGGTCCCGAGGTGATCCCCCAGTGCATCATCTCGATGTGCAAGGGCATGTCCGACATGCTTGAGGTCGCGGTGCTGCTGAAGGAGGTCGGGCTGGTCAATCCGTCCGGCCGCAGCGCCATCAACATCGTGCCGCTGTTCGAGACCATCGAGGACCTGCAGGCTTCCAGCGGCATCATGGACCGCATGCTGGTGCTGCACGACTATCGCAAGCTGGTCGACAGTCTCGGTAGCGTGCAGGAGGTAATGCTCGGCTATTCCGACAGCAACAAGGATGGCGGTTTCGTCACCTCGGGCTGGGAGCTCTACAAGGCCGAGATCGGCCTCGTCGAGGTGTTCGAGCGCCACGGCGTGCGGTTGCGCCTGTTCCATGGCCGCGGCGGCTCGGTTGGCCGCGGCGGCGGCCCGAGCTACGATGCGATCATCGCGCAGCCCGGCGGCGCGGTGAATGGTCAGATCCGTATCACCGAGCAGGGCGAGATCATCTCGTCAAAATATTCCAATGCCGAGGTCGGCCGTAGCAATCTGGAGATCCTCGCCGCCGCGACGCTGGAAACCAGCCTGCTGCAGCCGCGGCAGAGCGCGCCGCGCCCCGAATATCTCAAGGCGATGGAGGAGATCTCCGCGCTCGCGTTCAAGGCCTATCGCGGCCTCGTCTATGAAACCGAAGGCTTCGCCGATTATTTCTGGGGTTCGACCGTCATCAACGAGATCGCGACGTTGAACATCGGCAGCCGTCCGGCTTCGCGCAAGAAGACCCGCGAGATCGAAGACCTGCGCGCGATCCCGTGGGTGTTCTCTTGGGCGCAATGCCGGCTGATGCTGCCGGGCTGGTACGGCTTCGGCAGCGCGGTCGAGACCTGGATCGCCGAGCATCCCGAGCAGGGCATGCCGTTCCTGCAGGAGCTTTACAAGGAATGGCCGTTCTTCCGCACGCTGCTCTCCAACATGGACATGGTGCTGGCGAAGAGCTCGATCGCGATCGCCTCGCGCTATGCGGAGCTGGTGCCCGACGTCGCGCTGCGCGAGAAGATCTTCGGCCAGATTCGCCGTGAGTGGCATCTTGCGATCGAGACGCTGCTCGACATCATGGGCCACGACCGGCTGCTGCAGGGCAACCCGCTGCTGGAGCGCGGCATCCGCAACCGCTTCCCTTATCTCGATCCGCTCAACCACGTGCAGGTTGAACTGCTCAAGGAGCATCGCGCGAAGGACCCGGACGAGCAGGTGCTGCGCGGGATTCAGATCACGATCAACGGGATCTCGGCTGGCTTGCGGAACAGCGGCTAGCCCGTCGTCCCGGCGAAAGCAGGGACCCATAACCACGACCGGGAGTGTCGTGAACGATGTGGGCCCCAGCTTTCTTCAACAATCAACACTGGTGGTTATGGGTCCCTGCTTTCGCAGGGACGACGGCGCATTCACGTCAGCAGTTATGCGCGCCTCTGGTCTCGACGTAGACCGCGTAGAGCGACTGGCTTGCGGTCATGAACAGGCGGTTGCGCTTCTTGCCGCCGAAGGTGAGGTTGGCGCAGGTCTCCGGCAGCAGGATCTGGCCGATGCGCGCACCGTCCGGCGCGAACACCTGCACGCCGTCATAGCCCGGGCCGACCCAGCCGGCGCCGACCCAGATGTTGCCGTCGATATCGACACGCATGCCGTCCGGGAAGCCTGACTTGCCGTCCAGCGTCATGTCGATCAGCGTGCGCGGGTTGGAGAGCTTGTCGCCGTTGAGGTCGTACTGCCAGACGATGTTCTTCGCGTTCGGGTAGTGCGTGATGCCGGTGTCGCAGACATAGACCTTCTTGTAATCGTGGCTGAAGGCGATGCCGTTCGGCTTGAACGGTTCGTCGGCAACCTTGGTGATTTGTCCGGTCGCCGCGTCGATGCGGTAGACGGCCTCCTTCTGGTAGGGCTGGTTCGAGCCTGTGTTGGCGCGCTGGCCCTCGTAGATCGAGATCGCGCCGTAGCCGGGATCGGTGAACCAGATCGACTTGTCGGTGGGATGCACGACCATGTCGTTCGGCCCGTTGAGCTGCTTGCCATTGGCCTGCTCGGCCAACGACGTGACGGTTCCATCGTGCTCGTAACGCGCCAGCCGCGTGCGCTCGGCCGTGATCTGGCGGCCCTCGAAATCGAAGGTCGAGCCGTTGGCCTCGTTCGACGGCTTGTGGAACTGCTCGGAGATGTGGCCGTCATCGTCGAGATAGCGCAACTGCCGGTTGGCCGGGATATCGCTCCACACCAGATACTGGCCCTGCGCGTTCCAGGCCGGGCCTTCCGCCCAGAGGCAGCCGGTGTAGAGCCGCTTGATCGCGGTGTTGCCGACCTTGGCTTTGAAGCGCTTGTCGTCGATCACGACGATGTCCGGATCGGGATAACGCTGCGGCTCCGCATTGCGGCCGAAGTCGCGCGCTGCAGCATCGGATGCAGCCATCGCAGTTGCAGCAAGCGCGGTTGCGCCGCGCAAGATGGTTCGACGGTCGAACGCCTTCGTGCCGTCGCTCTCGTGTTGCTCAGTGTTGTTAGGATTTGTCACGAAAGTCCTCCCAGGTTTTTTGTTATCGGGAGGACGATCATGCGCCGGCAATTCGGGCACAATGCGGGCGCGCTATGAAAAAACAACCAAAGAGTGTGTCGCCCCCGCTGCTTCGCGGAGGCGACGTTTCATAAAACTGTCAGATCGGATCAGCTCAGATCGGATCCCAGGTGAAGACGTCGGCCGAGCGGTCGAGCTTGGCGAACGATCCCTTCAGCGCCGGCATGCCGTGTTCGGCAATGGTCTCGGGCGTCCAGCCTTCGCCGCGATGAACCGAGCGCACCGGGCGATGCTGGCCGAACAGGAAGATCTCGTTCATGCGCACGCCGAAGATCTGCCCGGTGACGTCCTTGGCGGCGTCCGAGAGCAGGTAAGCGCAGACCGGTGCGATCTTCTCCGGGCCCATCTGCTTGATTTTCTCGACGCGCGCCTTCTCGGCATCGGTCTCGGTCGGGATGGTGCCGATCATGCGGGTCCAGGCGAACGGCGACACGCAATTCGAGCGCACGTTGAAGCGGCCCATGTCGAGCGCGATCGACTTCGAGAGGCCGACGATGCCGAGCTTGGCGGCGGCGTAATTGGCCTGGCCGTAATTGCCGATCAGGCCGGAGGTCGAGGTGAAGTGCACGAACGAGCCTGATTCCTGCTCGCGGTAGATGCGCGCCGCGGCGTGGCTGACATAGAACGAGCCCATCAGATGCACCTTGATGACGGCCTCGAAGGCTTCCACGCTCATCTTGTGGAAGATCATGTCGCGCAGGATGCCGGCATTGTTGACGACGCCGTCGAGCCGGCCGAAGTGATCGGTCGCGGTCTTCACGATCTTGCTGGCGGGAATGGCTTCGGCCACCGACTCGAAATTGGCGACGGCCGTGCCGCCGCGCTTCTTGATCTCCTCGACCACTTCCTCGGCGGGCGCGGCGCTCGAGCCGCCGCCGTCGGCCGCGCCGCCGGGATCGTTGACCACGACCTTGGCGCCTTCCGCCGCGCAGAGCAGCGCAATCTCGCGGCCGATGCCGCGGCCCGCGCCGGTGACGATGACGACTTTATCCTGCAGTGATTTTGCCATGTGGGTTCTCCTTGTTGCTGTGTGTCCGCAGGCCGATGCAGAGCCCCACTCGTCATGCGCGGGCTTGACCCGCGCATCCATCCTTCGTCAGAAGGGGATGGATTGCCGGGTCAAGCCCGCCAATGACAGATCGGTCGCTGCGCTCGCGCCGGCCATTGCTATCGTTCGTTCGTAAAGATGATCGTGCCACTTGCGGCGAACATGCCGCCGACGCCGTGGCAGACCGAGATCTTCGCATTCGGCACCTGCGCCGGCGCGATGCCGCGCATCTGCCGCACGCTCTCCTGCAGCGCGTACATGCCGTACATGCCGGAGTGCATGTAGCTCAGCCCGCCGCCATTGGTGTTGAGCGGCAGCTTGCCGCCGGGGCGGGTGTTGCCGTCGGCGATGAACTTGCCGGTTTCCTCATGCGGCATGAAGCCGAGATCGCCGAGGCCATAGAGCGGCAAATGCGCGAAGGCGTCGTAGATCATCAGATGATCGACGTCCTTGTGGGCGATGCCGGCCTCCTTGAACGCCATGGGGCCCGCCACCTTGAAGGCACGCGACGAGTCAAACGTCTTCATCTGGCTGACCATCGGCGTCTCCACGCTCTCGCCGGTGCCGAGGATGTAGACCGGCTTCTGCGGGAAATCCCTGGCGCGGTCGGCGGAGGTCAGGATCAGCGCGCCGCCGCCGTCGGTGACGAGGCAGCATTGCAAGAGCCGGAACGGGTAGGCGATCATCCGCGAGTTCAAGACGTCGGCGACCGTGATCGGATCCTTCATGGTCGCACGCGGGTTCTTCGCCGCCCATTCGCGCTGCACGACCGCGACCATCGCGAGCTGCTCATGCGTGATGCCGTGCGTCTTCATGAAGCGCAGCACCGGAATCGGGAACATGCTCGGTGGCCCGTAGACGCCGAACGGCGATTCGAACTGACCGTTGAGGCTGTCGGGTGCGGTGAAGCGCGGCTGCTTGCCGATCATCGACTTGCCGCTCTCGGCATGCGTGATCAGCACGGTCTTGCAGAGGCCGGCCTCGATCGCGGCGGCGGCGTGGCGGACATGCAGCATGAAGGAGCAGCCGCCGACCGAGGTGCCGTCGACCCAGGTCGGCGTGATGCCGAGATAATGCGCCATCTGCTGCGGGGTCTCGACCGCGGTGGCGAAGCCGTCGATATCGGACAGCTTCAGGCCGGCGTCCGCGATCGCGTTCAGCGCCGCGTCTGCGTGCAGCTGGATCTGCGACATGTTCGGGATGACCCCGAGTTCGGTGGTTTCGGCCGCGCCGACGACGGCAACCTGGTTCCTGCGCATCACATTACCCCTTTGCCGGGCGGAACAGGGGAAGGGTGATCTTGTCGTCGAGCGCCTCGAAGGCGACCTCGAGCGGCATGTCGAGCTCGAGCGCTTCCGGCGTCTGCGGACAATCGATGATGTTGCTCATCATGCGCGGACCTTCGTCGAGCTCGACGATCGCGATCGCATAGGGCGGCGTGAAGCCGGGGGCGGCGGGACGATGGTTGATGACGTAGCTGTACAGCTTGCCCTTGCCGGTGGCCTTGAAGACCGAGACCTTGCGCGAGGCGCAGGAGGGGCAGAACGGGCGCGGCGGAAAGTAGACATTGGCGCAGGCGTCACAGCGCTGCAGGCGCAGCTCGCCGGCCTTGGTGCCGTCCCAGAAATGCTGGGTCTCAGGTGTCGGTTTTGGTTTCGCGCGCGCGGGCTCGGCCATGTCTGATGTCTCCTCCCGAAATCGTTACGGTCTTGATGCGCCATCGAACCAAGGCCCGTCAACGGTCCATCCATGCCCCGCGCAGCGGCCTGTGTCCTGCGCATGCCGCATATTCCGCCCCTCGCACAATTGCTAAGGCCGCGATGCTTGTGTCGCTCCGGTCCGGCGCGTAGAAGGGCCGCGGTCCAAGATACGTCGAAAGACCGGTCCACGAGACGTCCAAGATACCCGGGAGGAATAACATCATGCTGAGGATCATCGGCGCGGCACTCGCTGCCAGCCTCGCATTTGCCACGCAGGCAATCGCCGCCGACGCACCGTCGGAGATCAAGATCGGCACGCTCTACGCGTCCTCGGGGCGCTACGCCTCGATCTCGATGCCGGTCTACAGCTCGCTCAAATTGTGGGTCGAGCAGAAGAACGCCGAGGGTGGCGTGTTCGTGAAGGCGTTCGACAAGAAGATCCCGATCAAGCTCGTGTCCTATGACGACCAGAGCAACACCGCGACCGCCTCGACGCTTTATAATCAGCTCGTCACCCAGGATAAGGTCGACCTGCTGGTTGCCGATTCCGGATCGGTGCTGACGGCGCCCGCGGTTGCGATCGCGCGCGACCACAAGATGTTTCTGTTCGACCAGACAGGCACCGGCGCGAGCTTCTTCTCCAAGGACAATCCCTACATCGCGCTGATGGCCGACCCGGTGTCGACGATCTGGCCGAAGCCGGTCGCTGACTTCATCAGCCATGACGGCCCGGGCCTCGGCATCAAGAAGATCGCCATCCTCTACGCGACCAACGAGTTCACGGGCACCCAGGCCAACGCGTTCCGCAAGTTCGTCAAGGAGTCCGGTGCGCCGATCGAGATCGTCTACGACCAGGGCGTCCCGACCGAGACCACCAACTACAACGTCATCATCAACAACATCAGCAACACCAATCCCGACGCGGTGATCCATTTCGGCTACGCGCCGAACGACATCGCCTTCCTGCGCAACGTCCAGGACGTCGGCACCAAGTTCAAGATGCTGTTCGCGATCTATGCCGGCCTCGAGACCGAGCTGCTCGAGAAGAACGTCGGCGCCAAGGGCCTCGAGCATGTCTGGACGTACGTGCCGCCGTCCGAGCTGGATTATCCCGTCAATTTCGGGATGACCATGAAGGATTTCCGCGCTGCCTGGACCAAGAAGTACAACGACGGCAAGATGGAGTTCGGCTTCAACGCGGTGGCGGGCTACACCACCGCGCTGGTGATCGAGAAGACGTTGTCGGTTGCGACCAGCCTCGACCAGATGGAGCTGCGCCGCGCGGTGTTCTCGCTCAGCGGCCAGCTCAAGACGCTGGACGGCACCTTCGCGCTGGATGAGACCGGCGGCCAGATCGGCGAGTTGACGCCGCTCGGCCAGCTCACGGTCGACGAGCACGATCACATCAAGTTCGTCTCGATCTATCCGCACGAGACCGCCACCGGCAAGCCGATCTATCCGGCGCCGTGATGCAGGTGAGTGCACTAGACGTAGTCTTCGGCGGCGAGCGGTAGCATGACCTATGCGCTCGTTGCCGGCGTGCTGTTCGGGCTGTATTTCAGCCTGGTCGGCATCGGCCTCAACCTCGTGTTCGGCGTCATGCGCATCGTCAACCTTGCGCATGGCGACATCCTGATGCTGGGCGCCTTCATCGCGCTCGGCGTGGTCGGCATTGCCGGCATCGACCCGCTGTTCGCGGTGCCGTTGGCCTTCATGGTCTTCGTGCTGGCGGGCGTGCTGTTGTACTGGGTGCTGGTGCCGCGGTTGCAGGGGTCGGCCAACCCGGAAATGCTGTCGATCATCCTGTTCTTCGGCCTGTCGCAGGTGATCGAAGCCGTCACCACCATCTTCGCCGGTACCAGCGAGCGGTCGATCCAGAGCCGGCTGCTCGGCACCGTGTTCACGACCATCAAGGTCAAGTGGTTCGGCGGCAAGGCGGGCGGGGCAGGGCCGATCCAGATCTTCGGTCAGGGATTTCCCGCGCCGTGGGTGATCGCGGCCTGCACCAGCCTCGTCGCGATCGCGCTGGTGTACCTCTATCTCTACCACACGCGGCTCGGCACCCTGACCCGCGCGGTGATGTCACGCCGCGACGAGGCCTTGGCGACCGGCATCGATGTCGATCGCGTCTCGGCGGCGGCGTTCGGCATCGGGCTCGGGATCGCGGCGGTCGCCGGCGTGTTCGCGCCCTTCATGTTCGGCTCGGTGACGCCGGCGTTCGGCGCCGATGCGACGGTGACCTCGTTTGCGATCGTGGTGCTCGGCTCGCTCGGCAACCCGCTGGGCACCGCGCTCGGCGGCGTCGTCTACGGCCTCTGCTACATGCTGGTGCAGACCTATCTCAGTTCCTGGGCCGACCTCTTGCCCTATGTGTTGTTGATCGTGATCCTGTTGTTGCGCCCGAGCGGTCTGCTCGGAAGGCGGGTGCGCGTTGCATAACGCCTCGAAACACCTGCTGTTCATCCTGGCGCCGCTGGTTGTGGTGTTCGCACTGCTGCCCGGCGTCTATCAAAACCATCTGCTGCTGTTCAACTTCGTGATCTTCCTGATCCTCGCGCAAGGCGTGAACATCATCTATGGCTTCACCGGCTATCTGCCGTTCGGCTATGTCGGCTTCTTCGGCGCCGGCGCCTACGGCTTTGCCATCATGGTGATGCATCTGCAGACACCAGCCCCCTTGGCCGTGCTGGTCGGCGGCGTCGTCGCGGTCGCGCTCGGCCTGTTGCTGACGCCGCTGTTGCGGCTGTCGGGCGCGTATTTTGCGATCGCCAATCTCGCGGCCTCGCTCGCGGTGCTGCACTTCGTCGCCAACCCGGCGCTCGAGGGGATCACCAAGGGCCCGTATGGCGTGTCGCTGACCGGCACGTTCAACCCGACCCATGCCTATTATGCGGCCGTCGTCGTCATGGCGCTGACGGTCGGCGCGGTGATCTATCTCAAGAACTCACCGTTCGGCCTGGCGCTGCAGGCCGTGCGCGAGGATGCGGTGTCGGCCTCGATGGCCGGCGTCAACATCATCAAGATGCGGGTGATCGCCTGGCTCGCCTCGGCGCTGGTCGCCGGCCTCGCCGGCGGCATCTACGCCTGGTACGTCTCGGTGTTCTATCCGGACAACGTGTTCTCCGGCGAGTTCAGCATCTTCGCGATCGTGTTCGCGTTGTTCGGCGGGGTTGCCACCATCACCGGACCGATCGTCGGCGTGCTGATCCTGTACGGCATCTACAATCTGATCGGCTTCACGACGCCGCAATATTTCCAGCTGATCTATGGCCTGCTGATCATGGGACTGGTCCTGTTCCTGCCCGCCGGGCTGGTGTCGCTGGCAACGCGCAGGGGGTGGCATGTCCCCTGAACAAAGCTCCATCCTCAAGGTCTCGAAGCTGGTCAAACGGTTCGGCGGCTTCCACGCGCTCGACGGCCTGAGCTTTCACGTCGTACCGGGCGAGATCCTCGGTCTGGTCGGTCCGAACGGCTCCGGCAAGACCACGGCGATCAATGTGATCTCGGGTCTCTATGCGCCCGATGGCGGCGAGGTCGTGTTCGACGGCGCGTCCTCGGGCGGCGTCGCCTCGCACAAGCTCGTTCACCGCGGCATCAATCGCACCTTCCAGGTGCCGAAGCCGTTCCTCTCGCTCACGGTGCGTGAGAACATCCAGGTGGCGCTGGCCTATGGTGGCGCGACCGGCACGCCGCCGTCGATCGCCGAGCTGCTCGAGGATTTCAGGCTGAAGGAGGTCGCGGACCGTCCCGCGGCCGATCTCAACAGTGCGCAGCAGAAGATGCTCGATCTGACCCGCGCGCTCGCGACGCGCCCGCGGCTGTTGCTGCTCGACGAGCTCGCCGCCGGCCTCAATCCGGCGGAGCTCGACTGGATCGCCGGCCGCATCAAGGCCTTGGCCGCGACCGGCATGGCGATCATCGTGGTCGAGCATCTGATGGGCTTCATCGAGCAGATCACCGACCGCGTCATCGTGCTCAATGCGGGCAAGGAGATTTTCGAAGGCACGCTCGCGACCGCAGTGCGCGAGCCGCAGGTGATCGAAGTGTTTTTGGGAGGCGAGCATGCCCACTGATGCAGCATCGCTCCTGGACGCCAAGGGCGTCGATGCCGGCTACGGCACCATGCAGGTGTTGTGGGGCGTCGATCTCGACGTCCGCCCCGGCGAGACAGTGTTGTTGCTCGGCGCCAATGGCGCGGGCAAGACCACGTTCCTGAAATCGCTGGTCGGGCTGATCGAAGCCCGCAGCGGCCACATCAAGCTCGGCGGCGAGGACATCACCAGGATGCGATCGTCCGACCGCATGAAGCGCGGCATGACCTATATGTCGGAGCTTGCGGTATTCCCCGATCTGTCGATCGAGGAGAACATCCGCGTCGGGGCGCAGGCGCTCGGCCATGCCAATCCGGGCGCGCGAGTCGACGAACTGTACGGCCTGTTTCCGGTGCTGCGCGACAAGCGCCGCGATCCGGCCTCCAGCCTGTCCGGTGGCCAGCGCAAGATGCTCGGCATCGCCAAGGCGCTGTCGGCCGAGCCGAAGCTGCTGGTCATGGACGAGCCGTCGGCCGGGCTGTCGCCGCTGTTCGTCAAGGAGGTGCTTCGCGCCTTGTCGAGCCTGCAAGGCCGTGGATTGGCGCTCTTGATCGCTGAGCAAAATATCGGTTTTCTTGAGATTGCCACCCGCGTATTCGTGCTGGAGGGCGGGCGGATCCGGTTTTCCGGCACGGTTGCCGAGATGAGCGGCAATGAAGAGCTGCACCGGGCCTATTTCGGGCTGAAGTGATGCCGGCGCACCGGTCTGGAAATCGGCGCCGGTTCGCGCGACAATCAGCTGCAAGACTTTTTGAATTGCAAGCCAGCAAGCCGTGAAGTGCAAGCCGTAAAGTGAAAGCCATGCCGAAAAATCCGACACTCGCCTCCCTTGCCGCCGATCTCGCCAGCGGCGCAACCACCGCCCGCAAGCTCGTCGAGCAATGCATCGCCAGGATCGCCGATCCGTCAGGCGAGGGCCAGCGCACCTTCATCCATGTCGACCGCGAGGCGGCGCTGGAAGCCGCCGACGCCATGGACCGGCTGCGCAAGGCCAATGCGGCGCCGTCGCCGTTTGCCGGTGTTCCGGTCTCCATCAAGGACCTGTTCGACATCAAGGGGCAGGTGACCCGCGCCGGCTCCCGCGCGCTGGATGATTCCGCGCCGGCGGATGCCGATGCGCCTGCCGTGGCACGGCTCAAGCGCGCCGGCTTCATCGTGATCGGCCGCACCAACATGACTGAGTTCGCCTATTCCGGCATCGGCATCAATCCGCATTACGGCACCCCGAAGAGCGCCTGGAACCGGAGCGTCGGCCATGTGCCCGGCGGCTCGTCCTCGGGCGCGGCGGTCTCGATCGCCGACGGCATGGCGTTCGGCGCGCTCGGCACCGACACCGGCGGCTCCTGCCGGATTCCGGCCGCCTTCAACGGCATCGTCGGCTACAAGCCGACGCAGCGCCGGATTCCGCTCGATGGCGGCGTGCCGCTGTCGTTCACGCTCGACAGCTACGGCCCGCTGGCCAATTCAGTCGCCTGCTGCGCCGCGCTCGATGCCGTGCTGGCCGACGAGCCGGTGACGCCGATCGCCCCGCGCCCGGTGAAGGGCATGCGGCTCGCGGTGCCAACCACAGTCGTGCTCGACGACCTCGACGATGCGGTCGCAAAGACCTTCGAGCGCGCGCTGGCTGCGCTGTCGCGCGCCGGCGCGTTGATCGAGCGGATCGAGGTGCCGGAGCTGCTCGATGTCGGCGTGATGAACACCAAGGGCGGGTTTTCAGCGGCCGAGAGCTATGCCTGGCACCGCTTCCTGCTGGCCAGCAAGGGCGACATCTACGATCCCCGCGTCGCGGTGCGGATCCAGCGCGGCGAGGGCTTCCTGGCGGCCGACTATGTCGACCTCATCAACGCGCGCCGCTCCTTCATCGCCCGGACCGAGGCGCGCATCGCGCCGCATGACGCGATGGTGCTGCCGACCACGGCGAACCTGCCGCCGACCATTGCGAGCCTCGCCGATGACAAGGCATTCGCCACGGAGAATTTGCGCGCGCTGCGCAATCCCTCGCTGATCAACGTGCTCGACGGCTGCGCCATCTCGCTGCCCGCGCATCGCGAGGGCGAGGCGCCGGTCGGCCTGATGCTGGCCGCCGCGGGTGGTTCGGATCGCCGCATCTTCGAGCTTGCGGCCGGAATGGAGACCGTCATCCGTGTTTGATCTCACCTTCAATGTCGACGACAAGGGCGTCGCGACGCCGCTCACGCTCGAAATCAAGCAGGCCGTGATTGCCGGCTGGACCGGCCGCGATCCGGTGGCGCGCGACAAGCACATCGCCGAGCTCGAAGCGCTCGGCATTGCACGGCCCGCGACGACGCCGATCTATTACCGCTGCTCGGCGCGCCGGCTCACCTTCGCCGACACCATCGAGGTCTGCGGCGAGGACTCCAGCGGCGAGGTCGAGTTCGTGCTGATCGGCTGGCAGGGGCGCATCTTCGTCGGCTGCGGCTCGGACCACACCGACCGCAAGGTCGAGAGCTACAGCGTCACGGTGTCGAAGCAGATGTGCGACAAGCCGATGGCATCTGAGCTGTGGGAGCTCGAGGACGTCATCGATCATTGGGACCAGCTGATCCTGCGGTCCTGGGCCACAATCGGCGGCCAACGCGTGCTCTACCAGGAAGGCACGCTCGATCACATGCTGCCGGTGAAGGACCTGATCGCGCGCGGCTTCGACAAAGGCGCGTTGCCCGACGGCTGCGCCATGTTCGGCGGCACCTTCGCGGCCAAGGGCGGTATCCGCCCGGCCAGCCGGTTCGAGTTCGAGCTGGAAGACCCGGTGCTGAAGCGGAAGATCAGCCACGGATATGACGTGGTCACGCTGCCGGTCAGGGGCTGATTTCCTTCCGCGCGTGATCCTGTCGAGATCTGGGTGGTACTTCCTCCACGCGTCGTCCCTGCGAAAGCAGGGACCCATACGCCGCGGCTTTCGCAAAGGGCACGCGGCCAGACGGCTTTCTCGCAACCGGCACCTGTGGTTATGGGTCCCTGCTTTCGCAGGGACGACACCGTGATTGTGGCACCGTTCTCGGCATATTTGGATCGGAAATCGGGTGGCGCCAGCTGCGCTCATGGGCCAGATTCCACCCCATGACGACAGCAACAGCCAAAACCATCACTCGCCCCGCCACCGGCATCCCGGCCCGCGTTGACGCGCTCGACTGGGACCGGATCACGGCCGACCTCGACGGGCAGGGATGCGCCGTTCTGGGCGGCCTGCTAACGCCAGAGGAATGCGATGCCATCGCCGCGCTCTATCCCGACGACGGCCACTTCCGCAGCCGGGTCGTAATGGGTCGCCACGGATTTGGCCGCGGCGAGTACAAGTATTTCTCCTATCCGCTGCCGGACCTGATCGCGGAGCTGCGGCCGGCGCTCTATGCGCAGCTGACTGCGACAGCCAATCGCTGGAACCAGACGATGGGGATCGAGATCAGCTATCCGCCGTCGCATGCAGCGTTCCTGAAGCGCTGCCATGACGCCGGGCAGACGCGGCCGACGCCGCTGCTGCTGCAATATGGCGAGGGCGACTACAATTGTCTGCACCAGGATCTCTATGGCGAGCACGTGTTCCCGATCCAGGTCGCGATTCTGCTGTCGCAGCCGGGGTGCGATTTCACCGGCGGCGAATTCGTGCTGACCGAGCAGCGGCCGCGGATGCAGTCGCGGCCCGAGGTGGTGCCGTTGACCAAGGGCGATGCGGTGGCGTTTGCCGTACATCATCGTCCGGTGCAGGGGACGCGCGGGCCGTATCGTGTCAATCTGCGCCACGGCGTCAGCCGGCTCAGGTCCGGCCATCGCCATACCGTTGGTGTGATCTTCCACGACGCAAAGTGAGTGTGCACAGGCGTGGCTGCTGATCTGTTCGAGATGGTTGGTGATGTCCGGCCGCCGCGCGAGACGATCGCCGACGGCGCGATGCTGCTGCGCGGCTTCGTCCGGCCGTTCGAGGCCGAACTGATCCCGGCCTTGCGTCTCATCGTCAAACAGGCGCCGTTTCGGCACCTGATCACGCCGGGCGGCCACCGCATGTCGGTCGCGATGACGAATTGCGGCAGCGTCGGCTGGGTCTCCGATCCCAGCGGCTATCGCTATGATCCGATCGATCCTGACTCGGGACAGCCATGGCCTGAAATGCCGGAGGTGCTGCGCGGGCTCGCCGCCGAGGCTGCGGCTGCGGCCGGCTTCAACGGCTTCGCGCCACAGGCTTGCCTGATCAACCGCTACGTCCCCGGTGCAAAACTGTCGCTGCATCAGGACAAGGACGAGCTCGATTACGGCGCGCCGATCGTCTCGATCTCGCTCGGGTTGCCTGCGATCTTCCTGTTCGGCGGGCTGAAGCGCAGCGACACGCCGCGCCGCTATCGGCTCGAACATGGCGATGTTGCGGTGTGGGGCGGGCCGTCACGGCTATTTTATCACGGCGTCGCGGCGCTCGCTGATGGCGAGCACAGCGTACTCGGCCGCCAGCGCATCAATTTGACCTTCCGCAAGGTGCGCTAAAGCGCGGGGTGGTCTAGACTTGGCGGATGACCACCAAGGCCGACCGCGCCGTCAACCGCACCGGCGTCTATCTCGCCGTGCTGCAGCTCGTGTTCACGCTGGGCTGGACCACCTACCTGATCTATCTGCCGAAGCTGTGCGCCGATGTCGGCATCGCGCCGTCGACCGTCATCCTGATCCTGATGATGGACCAGGGCATCTTCACGGTCACCGACACCGCGATGGGCATGGCCGCCGACAGGATTGCAAGCCTGGTCGGTCGGCTCGGCGTGTTCGTCGGCGTTCTCGCCGCGATCTCCTGCGCCGCCTTCGTCGCGCTGCCCTATGTGGCTGGGACCGGGCCGGGCGCGAAATTCTGGCTCATCGTGCTGATCGTGATCTGGTCGGTCACATCGTCGGCCTTGCGCGCGCCGCCACTCACGCTGCTCGGCAAGTATCGCGCGCAACCCTCCGTCCCGTTCCTCGCCGCGCTGGCGATGCTGGGCTACGGCGTCGCGGGTGCGGTCTCGCCCTATCTCGGCGTCGTGCTGCGCGATCACGATGCGCGGTTGCCGTTCGTGCTGTCCGGCGCCGTGCTGCTGCTGACCGCGCTCGCGTTTTCAGGCATCGAGCGCCGCGCCGCGGCCGAGACGCAGCCCGCACGGCCCGCCACGCCGGCAAGGCGGCTCGGGGCGGTGCCGATGTTTCTGATCGGATCGATGGTGCTGCTGTCGCTCGGCTATCAGCTGCACTTCAACATCAACAGCGCACCATTCTATTTGCGCTTTGCCAAATCAGATGAATTGCAATGGCTGATGCCGGTGTTCTGGATCGGCTTCAACATCGCGATGTTTCCGGCGAGCATTGTCGTCAAGCATCGCGGCGGCCTGATCGTGATGGGCGCGGCGGGATTGCTCGGCGCATTCGCCATCGTCGC
This sequence comes from Bradyrhizobium sp. B120, assembly GCF_049075665.1. Classification (NCBI taxonomy): domain Bacteria; kingdom Pseudomonadati; phylum Pseudomonadota; class Alphaproteobacteria; order Hyphomicrobiales; family Nitrobacteraceae; genus Bradyrhizobium; species Bradyrhizobium sp. B120. The sequence continues at coordinate 2,894,219 of NZ_CP185242.1, forward strand.
CGCGGAGATTGCCGGAAGCCTCAACGTCCTGATCGTGGCGCAGTTCATGGCGGGAGCGGCCTGGGGCTGCATGCTGATGAGCGCGGTGTCCGCGGCGCTTGCGATCGGGGAGACCGGCGCCGAAGGCAAGGTCACCGGCCTCGTGTTCTCGGCGCTGGCGCTCGCGACCTTTGCGCGGATGGCGGCGGTCGCGGGCGGGCTGCAGAAGATACCGGACTATGCGCCGCTGGTGCACTGGGCGCCGGTCGCCTGCTGGTCGGTCGCCGGCGCCGGCCTGCTCGTGATCGCCGCGTCGCGGCTGCAACGCGGCTTGAAAAACGCCTAATTGTTCCTCGCCGGATGGATGAACGCCCAGGGCGAGACTTCCGAATCCGTCGGCACTTCCACCGAGATCACGTAGGGCCCGCCATCGGCGAGCGCCTTCTCCAGCACGGCACGGAAGTGATCGGGCGAGGTGACGCGCGCGGCGCCGACGCCGAAGGATTCCGCGAGCTTGACGAAATCGGGATTGACGAGGTCCGAGGCGACGACGCGGCCGTCGAAGCGCTCGCGCTGGTCGCGGCGGACATTGCCATAGGCATTGTTGTTGAACACCAAGGTCACCACGCCGATCTTGAACTGCACGGCGGTGGCGAGCTCCTGCACGCCGAACATGAAACCGCCGTCGCCGGTGATCGCGACCACCGGCTTGTTCGGATTGGCGACCTTGGCGCCGAGCGCGGTCGGGAAGCCCGAGCCGAGCGTGCCCTGATAGCCCGAGGTGATGAAGGTGCGCGGTTCGTAGATCGGAAAGCCGTACCAGGAGGCGAAGCCGACCTGCGACAGCTCATCGGTGACGATGGCGTTCGCCGGCAGGACCTCGCGCAGGATCTTCAGGTAGGCCATCTGCGGCTGGATGCGCTGGATCTCCAGCTCGGCGGCCGCGGTCGCCTCGCGGATCGCGGCGCGTCGGCCGGAGGTCTTGCTGTAGCCGGCCTTGCGCACGGCTGCGATGAGGTCGGCGGTGCCGGCCTTGGCGTCCGCGATCACGCTGGCATCGGCCGGCCAGCGGCGCAGCTCGACCGGATCGATGTCGATGCGCACGCATTTCAGGCCGGCCGGCTGATACGGCCAGCGCGACATCGTCGGCAGCTCCATGCGGGTGCCAACGCCGATCATCAGGTCGGTCTTCGGCCACAGCTTGTAGGCCGCGGCCATGGTGAGCCCGAGCTCGTGCGCGTTGGAGACGATGCCGCGGCCGCTGCGGAAAGCGACCACCGGCGCGTCGATCATCTCGGCCAGCTCCAGGATCTCCTCGCGAGCCTCGATGGCGCCGCTGCCGACGAAAATCATCGGCGCCTTGCTGCCGGCGATCAGGTCGGCGGCGGCCTTGATGTGGTCCGGATCGGGCTGCGGCGCCGGCAACGGATCGAACGGCTTGACGGGGGCAACCCGGGTGCGCTGGGTGAACACATCCCAGGGCATCTCCAGCGACGCGGGACCGCGCCGGCCCGACAGCATCTCCTGGAATGCGCGCGACACCAGCGCGGGCGCGTTGTCGGGATATTCGATCCGGTCGGCCCATTTCACGAAGGTGCGCAGCGTCGCAAGCTGGTCTGGCATCTCGTGCAGATGGCCGCGGCCCTTGCCGAGAAATTGCGTCGGCACCTGGCCGGTCAGGCACAGCACTGGCTCGTTGCAGCCGAATGCGGTCAGCAGCGCCGCCGAGGCGTTGAGCACGCCGGGACCGGGCACGACACTGAATACGCCGGGCTTGCCGGAGGAGCGGGCGTAGCCGAACGCCATGTAGCCGCAGGCCTGCTCATGCCGGGCGCCGATCACCTTGAGCTGCGCCTGGTGGAAGGCATCGAACAGGCCGTAGATCTGCGCGCCGGGCAGGCCGAACACGGTGTCGACGCCGTGGGCGACGAGGCCGCTGACGATCGCTTCGCCGCCGGATGTTGAGGTCATGGCACTGTCCATTTGCTCTGAGGTTAGGTGGCTTCGTCGACGACGCCGTTGCGCAGGATGCCGACGCCTTCGGCCTCGACCTCGACGACATCGCCGGGCTTCAGATAGCGCGGCGGATCGAACCGCGCACCTGCGCCGGTCGGGGTGCCCGTGACGATGATGTCGCCGGGAACCAGCGTCGTGAAGGTCGAGATGTAGTTGATGAGGTAGCGGAAGCCGAAGATCAAGCGCGAGGTGCGGTCGTCCTGCCTGACTTCGCCGTTGACCCGCGTGGTCAGCCGGATATCGGCGATCTGCGCCTCGCCGGTGTAAGGCACGATCCAAGGGCCGAGACTGCCGGTGGAATCGAAGTTCTTGCCCTGGGTGACGTTGAACTTGGCGTGGCGCACCCAGTCGCGGATGGTGCCTTCATTGCAGAGCGTGATCGCGGCGATGTGATCGAGCGCGGCGCTCTCGGCAATGTGCCGGCCGGCCTTGCCGATCACGAGCACCAGCTCGCCCTCATAGTCGAGTTGCGGCGAGATGCGCGGCCGCACCACCGGCGTGTTGTGACCGACGAAGGAGCGCGGCACCCGCAGGAACATGCTTGGGTACTTCGGTGCATCCGAGCCGTCCTTGTACTCGGCATTGCGGTCCGGATAGTTGACGCCGATGCAGATGATCTTGTCCGGCGCCGGGATCGGCGGCTGCCAGGTGACTGTGTCCATTGCGTGGTCGGGCGCGCGCTTGGCGGCGTCCTCCACGAGTCTTGCGAGCGCACCGGCGGCAATCGCCTCACGCAGGGTCGGATAGTCCTTGGCGAAACGCGACGAGAGGTCGACGATACCAGTGTCAGTGACGGCGCCATACAGCGTGGCGCCATTGATGGAATAGGTGGCGAGGCGAGGGGCTGACATTAGCAATCCATTTCTTGATGTCGTCCCGGCCAAGCGAAGCGCGAGCCGGGACCCATAACCACAGGCCTCACATTATGGCACGCGGGGTGTCGATCTTGGCAGCAACGCGGTCCTGTGGTTATGGGTCCCTGCGTTCGCAGGGACGACGTGTTGAGGGAGGCGGGCACTAATCGGCAACCAGCACGTCGGCGACGAAGCGCGGCTCGCGCACCGCCTGGCCGGCGAAGGTCGAGCCTTCCTCGAACCAGGAGCGCGGCGCCGGTGCGCCCCACAGAGTCTGGCGGCGCGGATCGCGCAGCGACCAGCGCAGCGGCTCGTGGTCGTGATCGCCGGTGAAGTAGTCGCTGGTGTAGAGTTCGATGCGGTGGCCGTCGGGATCGCGGATGTAGAGGAAGAAGGCATTGGAGATGCCGTGCCGGCCCGGGCCGCGCTCGATGTTGGCGAGGAAGCCCGAGGAGGCCATCACGTCGCAGAGATGCACGATGTTCATCGCGGTCGGCACCCAATAGGCGATGTGGTGCAGGCGCGGGCCACGGCCGTTGGTGATGGCGAAGTCGTGGACATTGCCCTTGCGATGCATCCAGGCGGCGGCGATGCGGCCCTGGTCGCCGTCCTCCTCGGCATATTCGGTGAGGCGGAAGCCGAGCCGGGCGTAGAAGTCGACGGTGTCCTGCACCTCGGCGGCGAACACGTTGAAATGGTCGAGCCGCTGCGGATGGCAGCCCTTGTAGAGATCGTAGCGCCGCAAGAGATGCGGGCGCTTCTCCATCGTGGCGTAGAGCTCGATCTGAAAGCCGAACGGATCGGTGAATTGCAGCGTGCGGCCCTGGAACGGCTGGTCGACGAAGGCGTAGCTAATGCCGTTCTCGGAGCAGAACGCCGCCGCCTTGTCGAGGTCGCCGTCATTGCCGACCTTGAAGCCGAGGCGGTTGCAGGCGGCCTTCGCCGCCTTGCGCAACACCACCGAGTGATGCTGGTGCTCTTCGCTGGCGCGCAGATACACCGACTTGTCGTCGCGGTCCTCGATGTGGAGGCCGACGGTCTTCTCGTAGAAGGTGGCGCTCTTCTCCAGATCCGTGACGTCGAGCACGGCATGGCTGCAGCGGATGATGTTGAACGGCGGATCGAAGACGTGTGTCGGCACTGGCATGGCGGTTTCCTCAATTTTTATCCGTCATTCCGGGGCGATGCGCAGCATCGAACCCCGGAATCTCGAGGTTCCGGGTTCGCTTCGCGCCCCGGAACGACGTGCAATCACATTCCCAGTTTCTGAATCTTGTGCGTCCCGCGCGCGAGCGAGACGTGCTTGGTTTCCATGTAGAAGTCGAACGAGTAGTCGCCGCCGTCGCGGCCGATGCCGGAGGCTTTCATGCCGCCGAACGGGGTCGGCAGATGGCGGACGTTTTCCGAGTTGAGCCAGATCATGCCGGCTTCGAGCGCATCCGCGACGCGCAGCGCGCGGCCCACGTCGCCGGTCCAGACATAGCCGGCGAGGCCGTATTGCACGCCGTTGGCGATCTCGATGGCGTCAGCCTCGTCGCGGAACGGGATCACGGTCAGGAATGGACCGAACACCTCCTGCTGGGCGACGCGCATTGTCGCGTTGGCGCCGGTGACGAGGGTCGGCTGCACATAGTGCCCACCACCCGGACCGTCATGCGGCTTGCCGCCGACCGCAATCGTCGCGCCGTCCTGCCTGGCGACGTCGAAATAGCTGCAGACCTTGGCGAAGTGCCGTTCGTGGATCAGCGGCCCGATCTCGGTCGTCGGATCGAGGGGATGACCAACCTTGAGTGCCTTCACGCGCGCGGTCAGCTTCTCGATGAATTTTTCGGCGATGCTCTCCTGGACCAGGAGGCGGCTCGACGAGGTGCAGCGCTCGCCGTTGAGCGAGTAGATCATGAACACGACGGCATCGAGCGCGCGGTCGAGATCGGCATCGTCGAACACGATCACCGGATTCTTGCCGCCGAGCTCGAAATGCACCCGCTTCAGCGTCGGCGCACCCTGTGCCATGATCGCCGAGCCCGTCGTGCTCTCGCCGACGAAGCCGATCGCCTTGATCGCGGAGTGCTCGGTCAGCGCCTTGCCGGCGTCCTCGCCGAAGCCGTGCACGGTGTTGAAGACGCCGTCGGGCAAACCGGCCTGTTTTGCGAGTTTGACCAGCAGATCGGCGGTCACTGGCGACCATTCCGCCGGCTTGTGCACGACCGTGCAGCCCGCGGCCAGCGCCGGCGCGATCTTCCAGGTCGAGAGCATGAACGGCGTGTTCCACGGCGTGATCACGCCAACCGGGCCGATCGGCACGCGGGTCGAGATATTCCAATGCTCGTCCGAGGGCGTGTTGAGGCCGTCGCGGGCTTCGGCGCATTTGTCGGCGAAGAAGCGGAAATTCTCGGCGGCGCGGATCGCGGCCTTAGCCATGAAGCGGTGCGCCTGGCCGGTGTCGATGCATTCGAGCACGGCGATGTCGTCGGCGCGCGCCTCGATCGCGTCAGCCACGCGATGCAGCAGCTTGCGCCGCTGCGTGGCCGGCATGTCGCGCCATGCCTTGAAGGCCTTGGACGCGGCGGTTGCGGCACGGTCGATGTCCTCGGCGTTGCCGCGCGCGACGGTCGCCAGCACCGTGCCGTCGATCGGCGATTTCGTCTCGAAGGTCTGGCCCGAAGCCGCCGGCACGACCTTGCCGTCGATTACATGGCCGATGCCTTCGGCTTTCAACTTCGCGAGAAGAGGACCGGCGCGATCGCGGTTGGCGTGGAACACGTCGGCTGACGATTTCGGGGTGGCTTTATCCATTGACCGTCTCCACCTTCAGTGCGTCGTGGATGTTGTTGCGTTTCCAGCTCGTTTCCTTGTCGTTGATCTGCATGTCGAACGACAGAGCGAACTTGCTGTTGGCGAATACCGGATCGAGATGGGCCGACAGCGCCTTGAAGATGTGCTCGCCGGCCTTCTTGCGCGCGGCGAGGTCGCGGCCTTCGCCGAGCCGCAGCACCATGTCGAGGAAGCCGTAAGTCTTGCGGCCGTCGGCGATCGCGTAGTGCTCGCATCTGACGGCGCGCACGCGGATGCCGCCGAGCGGGAAGATGCCGGTCTCGACCGCGGCCTTGCGGACCAGTTCGACGGTCGCGCCCATGTCGACGAGCCCGTCGAGATTGGCGGAGTATTCAATCGTGAAATGCGGCATGCAGCTCTCCTGCTGAGTGCGTCAGGCGAAGTAGCAGCTCACGGAACCGTAAGGTCCGTAGTCGGCCTGGATGGTGTCGCCCTTGCGGGTCTCGATCGGGCGGATGAAGGAGCCCGCCAGCACGATTTGCCCGGCCTCCAGCGCCAGCCCGTTCGGCGCGATCTTGTTGGCGAGCCACGCCACCGCGGTCGCCGGATGATTCAACACGCCGGCGGCGAGACCGGTTTCCTCGAGCTGGCCGTTTCGGAAGCAGAGCGCGCCGATCCAGCGCAGATCGGCTTCGAGCGGACGGATCGGCCGGCCGCCAAGCACGATGCCGGCATTGGCGGCGTTGTCGGCGATGGTGTCGAAGATCTTGCGCGTCGCCTTGGTCTCAGGGTCGACGCGCTCGACCCTGGTATCCAGGATCTCCAGCGCCGGCACCACGAAGTCGGTGGCGTTGAGCACGTCGAACAGCGTGCAGTTCGGTCCCGCCAGGCGATGCTTCATCACGAAGGCGAGTTCTGCCTCGACGCGGGTCGCGATGAAGCGGTCGGTCGGCACGAGGCCGCCATCGGCAAAGAACATGCCGTCGAGCAGGATTCCGGAATCCGGCTCGTCGATATTGAGCGCGCTCTGCATCGCCTTCGAGGTCAGGCCGATCTTGTGGCCCTTGACGACGCGGCCCTGCGCCACCTTCATCTCGACCCAGGCCTTCTGAATCGCGTAGGCGTCTTCGAGGGTAATGCGGGGGTATTCCAGCGAGAGCTGGCGGATTTGCTTGCGGGTCTTTTCCGCGCTGTCGAGCCGTTCGGCTGCAGCGCGGATATCGTCCTTGGAGAGGGCCATGCGTGCTACACAAAAGTGGATGTCGGGAGATGATTAACATGTTAAGTGAATTCCCGCAAACTGAATCAGGGCATGTTGCGATGCAAAATTTCGTTGCTGTGGATTGAGCATGGCACGCAAGAAATCATTGGATGAGGTCAGGCCGGGGCAGGGCGACGACGCATCGTCGCGACGGACCCCGATGCGCGAGTTCTCCCGCTCGCTGCCGATGTCGCTGCTCCGCGCGCGCGAGGCGGTGATGCGGCAGTTCCGTCCGTCGCTGCGCAATCACGGGCTGACCGAGCAGCAGTGGCGGATCCTGCGTGCGCTCACCGCGGTCGACGAGATCGAGGTCACCGAGCTCGCCCGCGTCGCGTTTCTGCTCGGCCCGAGCCTGTCGCGTATCCTGCGTGATCTCGAGGCCCGCGCGTTGATCGAGCGCAAGGCGGCAGAGAACGACGGGCGGCGCGCGGTGGTCTCGATCTCCGCCAAGGGGTTGAAGCTGATCGAGGCGGTGGCGCCGACGTCGGAGGCGATCTACGCCGAGATCACACGGCGATATGGCGCGCGCAGGCTTGCCGAGTTGCACGACATGCTCGGCGCGCTGGAGGCAAGCCTCGCTGGAATGGGCTCGGCCGATGACGCCGAAGTCGAGGCTGGCGAGTAGCCGGGAATTTGCGCGACGCAGCCGCTCACGCCATGTAGGGCACGCGCGAGATCACGTTGATGGCGCGGAATTCGGCGATCCAGCCGGCGACCTTGGAGTGCGACCACTCGATATGGCGGCGCAAGGTCGCGGCCGCCGCATCGCCGTCGCGGGCGCGCAAGGCTTCGATGATCACCAGATGCTCGTCCATGAAGGAATCGATCTGCGGTGCGGTCAGCGCGACCTGGATGTGCTTGCCGATCACGAAGGCGCAGTGAGTGCGCTTGAGCGCTTCGATCATCTCGCGATTGACGCCGTAACCCAGGCAACGGATATGGAGGTCGCCCTCGATCTCATCGAGCTCGCCGACGCCGACGCGGCTGCGGAATTGGATGCCCTCGCGCAGCCGCTCCGCCATCCGGTCAAGTAGTACGGTCGGAATCCTCGCCGCAGCGGATTTGAGCAGCAGCGGCTCGAGGGTTGCGCGCACCTCGAAGATGTCGCGGAGGCGATCCTCATCCAGCGGCACGACATACCAATGCGCCTTCGCGCCTTTCTCCAGGATTCCGATCGCCTGCGCACGTAGCAGCAAATTGCGCGCAACCGTGCGCCCGACCCGGAAGTGCCGCGCCAATGCGAGCTCGCTGACGCGGAAGCGTCCGAACAGCGACCGGTAGATGATCTCGCGTTCGAGCTTGTAGTAGAGCGCATCCCAGGCGTCGCTGCGCACCGCCTCGACGGGGCCGTCGGTCAGCCCGAACATCTCCGGCGTGATCGGAACGCGCCGCGGGTCGACCTTGCGCTTGCCGGCGATCACGCCGCGGCCGTCGAAGCGGCGCACCAAGCCGATGTGCTCGAGCTGTTCGAAGGCCTGCCGCACCGGCGAGCGGCTGGAGCCGAACAAGGTCGCGATCGCCGATTCGGAGAGAACCGTGCCGGCTGGCACGTCGCCGGCCCGGATGTGCTTCGCCAATGCGCTCTTGATCAGCGCGTAGGCCGGCTGTTTTCGTCTGGTCTGCGATTTCGCTCTTGGAATCGACATCGATGACTGCCCGCCGGTCACACTATCATGTGATCCCGTCATGGTCGCTGGTAGCAGGCATTTACACACCGTTGCCAGCGAACTTCTGACTATTGCGTGCAATGTGCAATCATGTTTAGCTACCTCAAACGCCAGATTGAGGGCCGCCGTTGCGCGTCATGTGCGCTGCAGCGGCGCTCAGGTTTGTTCGTCGCGCCGATTGATGGCTGCGGATAGGGCAGCAGATCGACGCGTCAGCTCGTTTCAACGCAGCCGACATGCAAGTTCGGCGCACCAAAGGGAGGATTGAATGAAACTGACGAGGCGTGAGTTTTCCGCCGGCTTGGCGGCAGGTCTCGCTGCTCCCGCGCTAATGCGCAGCGCTTGGGCGCAGGGGGCGACCATCAAGATCGGCATGTGCGTGCCGGTGACCGGACCGGCAGCGGAGCAGGGCCTGTGGGCCCAGAATGGCGCCAAGCTGGCGCTGGCCGCGGTCAACAAGGCCGGCGGCGTGCTCGGCAAGCAGGTCGAGCTCGTCATCGAGGACGACCAGACCACCAATCCGGGCATCGTGCTGGCGTTCTCCAAGCTTGCCGCGCAATCCGACATCGTTGCTTTCCTCGGCTCGATCCGCTCGACCCAGGTGCAGGCGATGGCGCCCGACGTGATCAAGGTCGGCAAGCCGGTGATGATCGGCGGCACCAATCCCGATCTCACCCATTCCGGCAATCCCTGGCTGTTCCGCTTCCGCCCGAACGACAATTATTCCGGCCGCGTGATCGCCGATTTCGGCGTCACCACGCTCGGCAAGAAGAAATGGGCGATCGTCCATTCTACCGACGCCTTCGGCACCGCTGGCGGCAAGGCGCTGTCAGAGGCGCTGACCAAGCTCGGCGCGCCGCCGGTGCTTGACCAGGGCTACGCCAACCAGAGCCAGGACTTCACCCCGGTCGTACTGGCCGTGAAGCAGTCCGGCGCCGACGTGCTCGGCACCTACTTCACCTTCGAGAACGACCTCGGCATCTTTGCCCGGCAGTTGCGGCAGCTCGGCGTCAACATCCCCTGGGTCGGCTCGCCCTCGGTGGTGGCGGTCTCCTCGACCAAGCTCGCCGGTCCCGCGCTGTTCGGCACCTACGGCGTCGCCGACTTCGCCGAAGACTCGAGCGATACCGCGAAGGCGTTCGGCAAGGCCTATCGCGATGCCTACAAGACCGCGCCCGACAACCAGAGCGCCTGGCCTTACGACGCGATCACCATCCTGTCGGCGGCGATCAACAAGGCCGGCTCGACCGATCCGAACAAGATCCGCGACGCCATCCTGGCGACCCAGAAATTCGCCGGCGCCGAAGGCGAGTATAATTTCGACAAGAACGGCGACGGCCTGCACGGCTACAATGTCGTGAAGAACGACAAGGGCAAGATCGTCTACGACAAGCACATCGACTTCAACGATTGATCTGACAGTCGGGGAGGCACGAATGGATGGGTTCCCTCCCCCCTTGCGGGGGAGGGTTAGGGAGAGGGGTAGGCCGCACGGGCGGAATTCGTGGCTTACCCCTCTCTCCAACTCTCCCCCGCAAGGGGGGAGAGAGCCCTACCACCTCCCGCGTGGTCCTAAACGAGAGGCTGTGTACGACAAGCACACCGATCCGGCCGGTGCCGGGATATTCGCTTCCCCTCTAACCGAACGTTTGTCATGGATCTGGTTCTACAACTGCTGTTCACAGGAATCGGCATCGGCGCGGTCTACGCGTTGGTGGCGCTCGGTTTCGTGTTGATCTTCCGCGCCACCAACGTGGTGAACTTCGCGCAAGGCGAATTCTCGATGGTCGCCGCCTATCTGATGGTGGTGTTCTCGGTCGATCTCGGCTGGCCTTACTGGCTGTCGTTCCTGATCGCACTCGCTGGCATGGCGCTGTTCGGCGTCATCTTCAATCTCGGCGTCTACTATCCGCTGCGCCACCGCACCTATCTGCCGGTCATCATCGCCACCATCGGCGCCTCGATCCTGCTGTCGAACTCGGTGCTGGCGATCTACGGCCCGCAGCCGCAGGTGCTGCAGGGCTGGTTCGATACGCCCGGCATCCAGCTCGGCCCGGTCTATCTCGACAGCCAGTATCTCCTGATCATCGGCGTCACGATCCTCCTGGTGCTGTTCAATTTCTGGTTCTTCGAGAAGACGCTGCTCGGCAAGAAGCTGCAGGCGACCTCGCAGGACAAGGAGATGGCCTCGCTGCTCGGCATTTCCGTCTCCACCATGATCATGATCACCTTCATCTATTCGGCCGTGCTCGGCGGTCTCGCCGGCATCCTGGTGGCGCCCGTGCTGTTCGTCTCGATCCAGATGGGCTCGACCATCGCGCTGAAGGCGTTTGCCGCAACCATCATCGGCGGCTTCGGCGATGTCGCCGGCGCCATCGTCGGCGGCCTGGCGCTCGGCGTGATCGAAACGTTCGGCGCCGCCTACATTTCGGTGCCGTACAAGGACGGCTTTGCATTCCTGGTGCTGATCGCCTTCCTGGTGTTCCGGCCGCAAGGCATCTTCGGCGAACGTGTCGCGGAGAAAGCATGAGTGCCAGCGACAACATGATTCCGGTGCCGGCCGTGCGCTCGAAGCCGTTGATCATCCGCCATTTGCCGTATTTCATCGGTGCAGCCGCGCTGGTGGCGCTCGCCGCCGGCATGCAGTTCGACGGCTACATCCTCAACATCCTGCTGCAGGCGACGACCTTCTCGATCGCGGTGTTCGGGCTTTCGGTCGTGCTTGGCCTGTGCGGCCAGATCAACCTGGCGCAGGCCGCGTTCTTCGGGTTCGGCGCTTATGCCGTCGGCCTCGGCACCGCCGACCTGCATCTGAACTTCTGGCTTTGCCTAGTCGGCGCCTGTGCGATCACGCTGGTCGCCGGCGCGTTTTTGGGCATGTCGACCCTGCGGCTCGGCGGGCATTACCTCGCGATGGTGACGATCTCGTTCCAGCAGATCGTGACGCTGGTGATGATCAACGCCATCGGCGTGACCCACGGGCCGGACGGCGTCGCCAACATTCGCCGGCCCGAGCTGTTCCAGTCCTCGCAAAGCTATCTGGCCTTCTGCGTCGCGATGCTTGCGATCGTCGGCTATCTGGTCTGGCATTTGCCTGACACCAAGCTCGGCCGCGCCATGCGCGCGGTGCGCGACAATGAGCTCGCGGCCGGCGTCAACGGCATCGACGTGTTCCGCACCAAGGTCTACGCCTTCGCGGTGTGCGCGGTGCTCGGCGGCCTCGCGGGCGGCTTGTTCGCCGGCGGCTTTGCCTATGTCAGTCCGGACCAGTTCTCGTTTGCGGAATCCATTCAGTTCCTGACCATGTCGCTGCTCGGCGGCGTGGCCTCGCCGATCGGCTCGGCGATCGGCACCGGGCTGTTGATCCTGATCCCGGAATGGCTGCGCTTCCTGAAGAGCGTGCCGGGCCTCTATCTCGCGATCTACGGACTGTCGGTGATCCTGATTATCCGCTTCATGCCGGACGGCATCTGGGGTTTCGTGTCCGACGCGTTCACACGCTGGCGCGCGCACACCAAGGCGCCGCCGGTCGCGGGAGCGCTCCTGCTCAAGCCCGCGACGACCGGCGGCGACATCGTGCTCGAAGTCACCGGGCTCTCGAAGCATTTCGGTGGCCTCAAGGCGGTCGACGGCGTCGACATCGCGGTGAAGCGCGGCAGCGTGCACGCGCTGATCGGACCCAACGGTTCCGGCAAGACCACCACGCTGAACGTGCTGTCCGGTCTCTACAAGGCGACCGCGGGCAAGATCGTGCTCGACGGCACCGACATCACCAGCATGGCGCCGCATCAGCGCACCGCGGCGGGGCTCGGCCGCACCTTCCAGAACATCCGCCTGTTCCGCTCGATGACGGCGCTGGAGAACGTCGAGATCGGCGCCGAGCGTCCCGGCAATACCATGATCGGGAAGGGCGACGATGCGCTGACCGAGCGCGCGATGGAGGCGTTGACCTTCGTCGGCCTCGGCAGTCGCGCCAACGAGCTGATCTCGAGCTTCTCCTATGGCCACCAGCGCCTGATCGAGATCGCGCGGGCGCTGGCCTCGAACCCGACCTTGCTGCTGCTTGACGAGCCGGCCGCCGGCCTCAACTCGACCGAGAAGCTCGAGCTGCATGAGCTGCTCAAGCGCATCGCAGCGCAAGGCCTCACCATCCTGATCATCGATCACGACATGACGCTGGTCTCGGAAGCGGCCCAGCACATCACCGTGCTGAACTTCGGACGCCGCATCGCCGACGGCGAGTCCATGGCGGTGCTGCGTCATCCCGACGTCGTCTCCGCCTATCTCGGGAGCGAATGATGCCGCTGCTCGAAATCCGCAATCTCGTGGTCCGCTACGGCGAGATCGAGGCGCTGCGCGGCGTCACCATCGCCGTGGAGCAGGGGCAGGTGGTTACGCTGCTCGGCGCCAACGGCGCCGGCAAGTCGACCACGCTGCGCGCGATCTCTGGCCTCGCCAAGCCCGCCTCCGGCGACATCCTGTTCGACGGTCATTCGATCGCCGGCCTCGGGCCGGAAGCGATCGTGCGGCTCGGTATCTCGCACGTGCCGGAAGGCCGTCGCGTGTTTCCGGGCCTCACCGTGAAAGAGAACATCATGCTCGGCGCGTCGAACCGGAAGGTGTCGGCGTCGCAGATCTCGCGTGAGGCCGACGCGATGTTCGACCTGTTCCCGGACATCCGCGCCTTCTCGAACGCACTCGGCTGGACGCTGTCCGGCGGCCAACTGCAGATGGTCGCGGTCGCGCGCGGCCTGATGGCCAAGCCGCGGCTGTTGCTGCTCGACGAGCCCTCGCTTGGGCTCGCGCCTGTGATCGTGCAGGCGGTGTTCCGCATCATTTCGCAGATCAGGAAGGACACCACGGTCTTGCTCGTCGAGCAAAATGCGCGCATGGGACTTTCGGTCGCCGATCACGGCTTCGTCCTGGAAACCGGGCGGATCGTGCTGGGCGGCAAGCCCGACGAATTGTGGGGCAATGAAGCCATTGCCGCGGCCTATCTCGGCGGTCACGCCAAATCCCACGCCTAGAATTCACCGTGCTTCATCGAGCGAGCTAGTTTTTCATGGTCACCATCAAGGTCGATAACCTCATCAACTTCGTGTCCGAGGTGTTTTCCCATTCGGAGTCCTCTCCGGACGAGGCGAAGCGCATCGCGACCTACCTGACCACCGCGAACCTCACCGGGCATGACAGCCACGGCGTGATCCGCGTGCCGGTCTATATCAGGTGGAAGAAGATGGGCTCGATCGTGCCGAACCAGACCCCCGAGGTCGTGGTCGACACGGCCTCGCTCGCGGTGGTCGACGGCAAGTTCGGCTATGGCCAGACCGTCACGCCTGTCGCAGTGAGGCTCGGCATCGAGAAGTGCAAGAAGGCGGGGCTTGCCGCCGTCGCGCTGCGCAACTCCGGCCATCTCGGTCGCGTCGGCGACTGGGCCGAAATGGCTGCCGCCGAAGGCCTCGTCTCGGTTCATTTCGTGACCGCGGCGGGCTCGCTGCTGGTCGCGCCCTATGGCGGCGTCGAGAAGCGGCTGTCGACGGCGCCATATTGCGTCGGCATTCCGCGCCAGGGGCAGGACCCGATCGTGCTCGATTTCGCGACCTCCGTCGTCGCCGAGGGCAAGTGCCTGGTCGCAAGCCGCGGCGGCAAGAAGCTGCCGATCGGCGCGCTGGTCGATGCCGACGGCACGCTGAGCGAGGATCCGCAGGTGCTGTATGGCCCTTACACGCCCGATGGGCCGCGCGACCACACCAAGGGAACCGGCGCGATCCGCGCCTTCGGCGATCACAAGGGCTCGGGTCTTGCCTTCATTTGCGAACTGCTCGGTGGCGCGCTGACCGGCACCGGCGCGACGTCGTCGGACCGGCGTTTCGCCAACGGCATGATGGCGTTCTACATCGATCCCAAGGTGATCGACACCAGCAACTTCTTCGACGGCGAGATCACCCGCTACACCGATTTCATCCGCGCCACCAAGCCGATCGCGGGCACGGAGTCCGTGCTGGTTCCGGGCGATCCCGAGCGGAAAACCCGTGCCGATCGCACCAGGAATGGCATCCCCTTGCCTGACGACACCTGGGCGGCGATAGTGAATACCGCGCGCGAAGTCGGCGTCAGCGAAGTTTCGATCCAGCGGGCGACCAGCTGAGGCTCGTCCCCCAATAAACCGCAAAGGGAAACGCGATCAATGGCAAACAAGGTCAAGCAAGTCTGGGCATCGGGCAAGGCGGTGGTGAACGCGTGGCTCGCGATCCCCTCCGGGTTCTCGGCCGAAGTGATCGCGCAATGCGGCTTCGACAGCGTCACCGTCGACATGCAGCATGGCGTGCAGGATTATCAGTCGATGGTGCAATGCTTCCAGTCGATGCATGCCCATCCGGTCACGCCGATGGTCCGCGTGCCGTGGAATGAGCCGGGCATCATCGGCAAGGTGCTGGACGGCGGCGCCTATGGCGTGATCTGCCCGATGGTCAACACGCCGCAGGAAGCCAAGAACTTGGTTTCCTATGCCAAGTACCCGCCGAAGGGCGTGCGCTCCAACGGCCCGATCCGCGCCGGCATGTACGGTTCGGCCGGCACCTATCAGCAGACCGCCAACGACGAGATCGTGCTGCTGCCGATGATGGAGACCAAGACCGCGGTCGAGAACATGGAAGCGATCCTCGATGTCGAGGGCATCGACGGCGTCTATATCGGTCCGTCCGATCTCGGCTTCTCCTACGGCCTGGTGCCGAAGCTCGATCGCGATGAGCCCGAGATCCTCAAGATCTACGAGAAGATCATCAAGGAGTGCGGCAAGCGCGGCCTCAATCCAGGCATCCACTGCTCCGGCGCCGAGGGCGCGGTGCGCGCGATCAACATGGGCTTCAAGCTCGTGACGCTGTCGAACGAAGTCGGCTTGATGCAGGTCTACGCCAGGATGCAGGTCAACCAGACTCGCGAGAAGTCCGGCGGCAAGGCGTAACTTGATCCTCTCCCTCGCTCCGCTCTCTTGTCCGCCGAAGCCCGTCTTCGGGCGAAGGCGGATGCGGGGAGAGGGTTGGGGTGAGGGGCTTCTATCCGGCGAGCACTTTGTTCGCGATTGCGCTTGTGCCTCGCCCCTCACCCGAATTCTCGCTGGGCGAGAATTCGACCTCTCCCCGTAAAGGACGGGGAGAGGTGAAGAAGAACCAAGGAGAACTCCCATGGCCTCGGCACAAGTGATCCGTCTGCATGCCGACGACAGCGTCCTGATCGCGCGCGCGAGTTTGCCGCCGGGGCTGGAGGTGACCGACGGCGTCACCACCGTCGATCGCATTCCGGCCGGCCACAAGGTTGCGATCAAGCCGATCGCGCAAGGCGAGCCGATCCGGCGCTACGGCCAGATCATCGGCTTTGCGACCCAGCCGATTGCGCCCGGCCAGCACGTGCATACGCAAAACTGCGGCATGGGCGATTTCGCCAAGGACTATGCCTATGGCGTCGACGTCAAGCCGGTGCCGAACTTCGATCTGCCGGCGACGTTCGAGGGCATCCGCCGCGCCGACGGCCGCGTCGCGACGCGCAACTATATCGGCATCCTAACCTCGGTGAATTGCAGCGCGCATGTCGCCGGCATCGTCGCCGACATGTTCAAGAAGAATCCGTTCACCGGCGACAATCCGCTGGCCGATTTCCCGAATGTCGATGGCGTCGTCGCGCTGACCCACAAGACCGGCTGCGGCATGACCCAGGACGAGCCGTTGGCGCTGCTTCGCCGTACGCTCGGCGGCTATGCGCGCCACGTCAATTTCTCCAACGTCATCGTGCTCGGTCTCGGCTGCGAGGTGAACCAGATCGGCGGCCTGATGCAGGAACAGAAGCTCGCCGGCCGCCTGCGCGCGATGGACATCCAGGAGGTCGGCGGCACGCGCAAGACCGTTGAAGCCGGTGTGGCCTTCGTGAAGGAAGCGCTCACGGATGCCAACAAGGTCAAGCGCGAGGCAGTGCCGGCGAGCGAATTGACGGTAGCGCTGCAATGCGGCGGCTCGGATGGCTATTCCGGCGTGTCGGCCAATCCGGCGCTCGGCGCGGCGAGCGATCTGCTGGTCCGTCACGGCGGCACTGTGATCCTCTCGGAGACGCCGGAGACCTACGGCGCCGAGCATCTGTTGACCCGTCGCGCCGTCAGCCGCGAGGTCGGCGAGAAGCTGGTCGGCCTGATGCGCTGGTGGGAGGAGTACACCCAGCGCGAAGGCGCCGAGATGAACGCCAATCCGAGCCCCGGCAACAAGGCCGGCGGTCTCACCACGATCCTGGAGAAGTCGCTTGGCGCGATGGCCAAGGCCGGCAGCACCAATCTCGTCGACGTCCTGCATTACGCCGAGCCTGTCACCAAGAAGGGTTTTGTGTTCATGGACACGCCCGGCTACGATCCTGTCGCCGCGACCGGGCAGGTCGCCGGCGGCGCCAATCTCGTCTGCTTCACCACCGGCCGCGGCAGTGTGTTCGGCTGCAAGCCCGCGCCGTCGATCAAGCTCGCCACCAACACGCCGATGTACAAGCGGATGGAAGACGACATGGACGTCAATTGCGGCACCATCCTCGACGGCGAGGAGAGCGTGCAGGAATGCGGCCAGCGCATCTTCGACCTGATCCTCAAGACCGCCTCGGGCCAGCCGACCAAGAGCGAGAGCTTCGATTTCGGCGGCGCCGAGTTCGCGCCGTGGGTGCTCGGCGCGACGATGTAGTTTAGGACTACGATTTAGCCTTACACTCCGCTGTCGTCCCTGCGAAAGCAGGGACCCATACCGCGTGATTCATCGATCAAAAGATGGTGGCAGACGTGTTGCACGTCACTACGGCCGGTGGCTATGGGTCCCTGCTTTCGCAGGGACGACGAGTTCTATTGACGCAACCTCCCAGATTGCGCTTCGCTCCATCCCGGCTACGGACTGGATGGGAGAAACATGCGCGTGCGCCGGTTGATTGGATGCCTCGCTTTTGTCGCGGCCTTGAGCCTCGGCATCGCCTCAGCTGACGCCGCGACCATCGTGGCGCTTGGCGCGAGCAACACCTACGGCAAGGGCGTGGCGCGCAACCAGGCCTATCCCGCGCAGCTCGAAGCGATCTTGCGGGCGAAGGGTTTGAGCGTCCGTGTCGTGAACGCCGGCATCAATGGCGACACCACGGAAGGAATGCTGCAGCGCCTCGACCGTGCCGTCCCGAACGGGACCCGCGCGGTGATCCTGCAGCCGGGCGGCAATGACCGGCGCAAGGGCAGCCCTGACCGGACCTCGGATATTCAAAGTCGACTGAGCGCCCGTGGCATCGCGGTGATCATGCTTCCTAACGGGATGCTGGGCGGGCTCCCGCATCAGCCCGACGGTGTGCATTTGACCCCAGAGGGCTACCACATGCTCGCCGAGCAGCTTGCCTCGCAGGTATCCAGCGCGGTCGGCCGCTAGCTGTCGCGTAGCCCGGATGAAGCGCAGCGCAATCCGGGACTCTTACTGCGGATGAAGACCCCGGATTTCGCTACGCTCCATCCGGGCTACGGATCTCTAGGAGGGCGGCATCTATGGTGAAAACGACCTATTGTTGGCGCTGCAAAATCGACATGCCCATGCTCGACGAATCAGAATGGGAGCAGGTTTGGCCTCATCTCCAGGCTGGCATCGAGGAAATACAGAACATCCGCCAGACTGACGGAATTGGCCTCTATGAGGCGAAGAAGCGGGTCTATGGTGAGGGTGCCTTACGACGGTATTTCGA
This sequence comes from Bradyrhizobium sp. B120, assembly GCF_049075665.1. NCBI lineage: Bacteria > Pseudomonadati > Pseudomonadota > Alphaproteobacteria > Hyphomicrobiales > Nitrobacteraceae > Bradyrhizobium > Bradyrhizobium sp. B120. The sequence goes on from NZ_CP185242.1 coordinate 2,912,503, forward strand.
AATTACTGGATTCCGGGAAACGAACGTTAATGCGATCTGGCACCACCGGCTGAGCTTGTTCGGGCCACCGTGCTCCTCGTGCGGCAAGCTATTGCGAACCCCACGAGCGAAATTCTGCGCGGCGTGCGGGACTCAAGTTGAGGAACGACGAGCCTAGACGGCGGCGGTTCGATCGGAGCCGCCGTTCTTGGCGAGAAAGGCTCCAAGCCGCTCCTCTCGTAGGCACCCCGTGCCCGTTGTTAGTGCTTGATGTCGACCGGAACCAGTGTTCTGCTCAAAAAAGCTGCTGGAGTCCTCGGTCCGTGTCGATCTTCGTCGCACTGCATCACGTCACGCACTACAAATACGACCGGCCGATCGATCTCGGGCCCCAGACCATTCGGCTCCGGCCCGCGCCGCATACCCGCACGCCGATCCTGAGCTACTCGCTCAAGGTCACGCCATCAAACCACTTCGTGAACTGGCAGCAGGACCCGCAGGGCAACTGGCTGGCGCGCTACGTGTTTCCGGAGAAGGCGACCGAGCTCAAGGTCGAGGTCGACTTCACCGCGCAGATGACGGTGGTCAATCCGTTCGACTTCTTCGTCGAGCCCTATGCCGGCAGCTTTCCATTCGAATATCCCGGCGATCTCAAGACCGAGCTCGCGCCCTATCTTGAGACCGACGAGCCCGGGCCATTGCTCGCGGCCTATCTGAAGGACATTCCGCGCAAGGCCGACTCGACCGTCAATTTCCTGGTCGAGCTGAACGCGCAGCTGCAGAAGAAGATCGGCTACGTGATCCGCATGGAGGCCGGCATCCAGACGCCGGAGGAGACGCTGGCCGCGGGCTCCGGCTCCTGCCGCGACTCGGCGTGGCTCTTGATCCAGGCGCTGCGCCATCTCGGGCTCGCCGCGCGCTTCGTCTCCGGATATCTCATCCAGCTGCGGCCCGACATCGATCCGCTCGAAGGGCCGCGCGAGGTCGAGAGCGATTTCACCGACCTGCACGCCTGGGCCGAGGTCTATCTGCCGGGTGCGGGCTGGATCGGTTTCGACGTCACCTCCGGCATGCTGACGGGCGAGGGACATATCCCGGTCTGCGCCACGCCGCACTACCGCTCGGCTGCCCCGGTGACCGGCACTGCGGGCTTCGCCAATGTCGAGTTCGGCTTCGAGATGAGCGTCAAACGGATCCGCGAGGCGCCGCGGATCACCAAGCCGTTTTCGGATGAGTCCTGGGCGCGGCTCGACCGGCTCGGCGAGCAGGTCGATGCCGATCTGCAGAAAGACGATGTGCGGCTGACCATGGGCGGCGAGCCGACCTTCGTCTCGGTCGACGATCTGGAATCGCCGGAGTGGAACGTCGCCGCGGTCGGTCCGACCAAGCGCGCGCTGGCCGACGAGTTGATCCGCAAGCTGCGCACGCGGTTCGCGCCCGGCGGCCTGCTGCATTACGGCCAGGGCAAATGGTATCCCGGCGAGAGCCTGCCGCGCTGGGCGTTCGGCCTCTATTGGCGCAAGGACGGCAAGCCGATCTGGAACAATGCCGGCCTGATCGCTTCAGTCGAAAATCCGGGCAAGGCTGAGATCGCCGATGCGGAACGCCTCGCGATCGGCATCGCCGCGCGGCTCGGCCTGAAGGCTGACCACGTCATGCCGGCCTTTGAGGACACTGCGTTCTGGCTCGAGCGCGAGGCCGGCTTGCCGGCCAATGTCAGCCCTGCGAATTCCAAACTGACCGATCCGGAAGAGCGCGCGCGGATGGCGCGGGTGTTCGACGAGGGGCTGACCACGCCGAAAGGTTATGTGCTGCCGATCCAGCGCTGGAGCCCGCTCGGCGATCGCGTGCCGGCGCGCTGGCGCAGCGAGCGCTGGAAGATCCGGCGCAGCCATCTGTTCCTCTTTCCGGGCGATTCCCCGCTGGGCTTGCGGCTTCCGATCTCTTCGCTTGAACACGTCGCGCCCGAGGATTTTCCCTACGTCATCGAGCAGGATCCGATGGCGCCGCGCGACGCGCTGGGGGAGATCGATCCGGAGCTGACGCTGGCGCTCAAGGACATTGAAGAGCCGCTGCCGGTGCGTACCGCGATGTCGATCGAGGTGCGCGACGGCGTGCTGTGCGCCTTCATGCCGCCGGTCGAGAAGGTCGAGGATTATCTCGAGCTGATCGCCGCGATCGAGGCTGCCGCTGCCGACGAGCCGCAACTGCAAGTCCATGTCGAAGGCTACGCGCCGCCGTTCGATCCGCGGATCGAGGTGATCAAGGTGACGCCGGATCCCGGCGTGATCGAGATCAACGTGCAGCCGGCACAAAGCTGGCGCGAAGCCGTCGACATCACCCTCGGCCTCTATGAGGACTCCGCGAAGACGCGGCTCGGCGCCAACCGTTTCCTGATCGACGGACGCCACACCGGCACCGGCGGCGGCAACCACATCGTGGTCGGCGGCAGCAAGCCGGAGGATTCACCGTTCCTGCGCCGGCCCGATCTGCTGAAGAGCCTCGTGCTATATTGGCAGCGGCATCCGTCGCTGTCCTATCTATTCTCCGGCATGTTCATCGGCCCGACCAGCCAGGCGCCGCGCATCGACGAGGCGCGGCATGACGGGCTCTATGAGCTGGAGATCGCGCTGTCGCACGTTCCGCCGCCGGGCATGGATGCGCCGCTGTGGCTGGTCGATCGGCTGTTCCGGCACATCCTGGTCGACATCACCGGCAACACCCATCGCGCCGAGATCTGCATCGACAAGCTCTATTCGCCTGATAGCCCGACCGGCCGGCTCGGTCTGGTCGAATTCCGCGCGCTCGAAATGCCACCTGACCCGCGGATGTCGCTGGCGCAGCAGCTCTTGATCCGGGCGCTGATCGCAAAGCTGTGGCGCGAGCCGCAGCAGGGCAAGTTCGTGCGCTGGGGCACCGCGCTGCATGACCGTTTCATGCTACCGCATTTCCTCTGGGAGGACTTTGTGGGCGTGCTCGCCGAGCTCAAGCAATCCGGCTACGACGTCGAGCCGGAATGGTATCAGGCCCAGCTCGAATTCCGCTTCCCCGCGTTCGGCCGCATCCACCACGGCGGCGTCGGCCTCGAGCTGCGGCAGGCGCTCGAGCCGTGGCATGTGCTGGGCGAGGAGGGCACCGCCGGCGGCACCGTGCGCTACGTCGATTCCTCGGTCGAGCGGTTGCAGGTGAAGGCGACCGGTTTCGTCGAGGGCCGCCACGTCATCACCTGCAACGGCAGGCGGATGCCGATGACCGAGACCGGCCGCGCCGGCGAGGCGGTCGCCGGCGTGCGCTTCAAGGCCTGGCAGCCGGCCTCCGGTCTGCATCCGACCATCCCCGTGCATGCGCCGCTGACGTTTGACCTGATCGATACCTGGAACGGCCGCTCGCTCGGCGGCTGCGTCTATCATGTCGCCCATCCCGGCGGCCGCAACTACGAGACCAAGCCGGTCAATTCCTACGAGGCCGAGGCGCGGCGGCTGGCGCGCTTCCAGGAGCACGGTCATACCCCCGGCAGGATCGAACCACCGCCGGAGGAACGCACAATTGAGTTTCCCTTGACCCTCGACTTGCGGACGCCGCTCCTGCAGTAATTGGGTGCAGGGGAAGTGAAATGTCAGTGTCGGGTGGTCAAGGCAGCAGTCAGGAGAGCAGGGCCCGTCCCGGTCAGCGCCGGATGGCGCAGTGGACCCGCGACTATGTCCGGCTGCCCGGCATTCCCGATGAATATATTGCCGAGAACGGCGCGCCGCGGCCGGTCTGGGCGCGCTTCTTCGACGCCTTTGCCGGGCTGTCGCCGGCCGACATCGAGCGCCGCTTCGCCTCCGCCGATCGCCATCTGCGCGAGGCCGGCGTCACCTATCGCGCGCCCGGCGACACGTCCGACCGGATTTGGCCGCTCAGCCATCTGCCGCTGATCATCGATGCGGCCGATTGGCGGCAGCTCGCCGCCGGTGTCGCGCAGCGCGCGCAGCTTTTGGAAATGGTGCTTGCCGATCTCTACGGCGACGGCCGTCTCGTCGCAGAGGGGGCGATTCCCGCCGCAGCGATCGCCGGCAGCAGTGAGTATCTGCGCGCGGTCAGCGGCATCAAGCCGCCCGGCGGCCGCTATCTGCATCTCTATGCCGCAGACATCGGCCGTGGGCCCGACGGCCGCTGGTGGGTGCTCGGCGATCGCACCCAGGCGCCGTCGGGCGCGGGTTATGCGCTGGAGAACCGCCTGGTGCTGTCACGCGCCTTCTCCAACCTCTACAAGTCGATGAATGTCGAGCGTGTCGCGCCGTTCTTCGAAGCGTTCCGCGATTCGCTCCGCGCCAGCGCCGATCGCGACGAGCCCCGGATCGGCCTGCTGACGCCAGGGGCATTCAGCGAGACCTATTTCGAGCACGCCACGCTCGCGCGCTATCTCGGCTTCCTGCTGGTCGAGGGCGACGACCTCGCGGTCTCCGGCGACCGCATCCATATCCGCACCGTCGCCGGATTGAAGCGGCTCGACGTGCTGCTGCGCCGGGTCGATTCCAACATGCTCGATCCGCTCGAGCTCGACGCCTCCTCCTATCTCGGCGTACCCGGGCTCGTCGAGGTGCTGCGCAAGAGCGGCGTCGTGGTCGCCAACATGCCGGGCTCGGGCGTGATGGAGGCGAGGGCGCTGCTCGGCTTCCTACCCAGCCTGTGCCGGCGTCTGCTCTCTGAAGACCTGATGATGCCGCACATCGCGACCTGGTGGTGCGGCCAGAGGTCCGCCCGCGAGCAAGTGCTCTCGCGGCTCGACGAATTCGCGATCGAAGGCGCCTATGGCCGCGGCGTTGCGGATTTTCCAGGCCACGGGCCGGTGCTCCCGGGCGAACTGTCGGCCGCGGACCGCGACCGCCTGAAGGATGCGATCAGCCATCGCGGCATCGACTATGTCGGCCAGGAACTGGTGCGGCTGTCGACCACGCCGGTGTGGGAGAACGGCCGCATCGCGCCGCGTCCGTTCGTGCTGCGGGTGTTCGCGGCGGCGACGCCGAACGGCTGGACCGTGTTGCCCGGCGGCTTCTGCCGGATTGCCGATCGCGCGGATGCGCGCGCGGTGTCGATGGGCGATGGCGCGGTGTCCGCCGACGTCTGGGTGGTCTCCGACAAGGCGGTTGCGACCTCGACATTGCTGCCGGCGGTCGACACCGTCCGCATCCGCCGCATCGCCGGTGTGCTGCCGAGCCGCGCCGCCGACAATCTGTTCTGGCTCGGCCGCTATCTCGAGCGCGCCGAAGCCACCATTCGCTTGATCCGCGCGCTGTGCACGCCGCTGCGCGATCCTGCGCGGGCGAATTCGACCGGCTCGACGCCGGCGATGCATTCGGCCGAGCGCATCCAGCGCATGCTGGTTACCTGGGGCGCGGCCTCGCAGACCGCGCGCGCCAATCCCGCCAAGGTCGCGCTCGAAGCGTTGCAGAACGAGGAGAAATTCGGCTCGGCGCTGTCGCTGGTGCGATCGGCGCAGCGCACGGCCACCTCGCTGCGCGAGCGGCTGTCGCCGGACGCCTGGCAGGTCATCACCGAGATGGCGGACCGGCTTGCGATCGAGGTTCACGACGATGACGGCGTCGTCAGCGCCGCAGAGCTGACCTTGCAGGAGCTCGCGAGCTTCGCCGGTCTCGCGCAGGAGAACATGAACCGCGCCGCCGGCTGGCGCTTCCTCGAGATGGGCCGTCGCGCCGAACGCGCCATCAACACCACGCGCTTTGCCCGTCAGTTCGCCTATGACGAAGCCGGCGACGAGGATCTCGACGTCCTGCTGACGCTGGTCGATTGCCAGATCACCTATCGCTCGCGCTATCTGGTGCAGCCGCTGCTGACACCGGTGCGCGATCTCGCCGTGCTCGATCCCTATAATCCGCGCTCGGTCGCATTCCAGGTCGCGGCGCTGAACGGGCATATCGCCGCGCTGCCGAGCTTGAAGGAGCACGGCCTGATCGAGCGGCCGCAGCGGCTTGCGGTCGCGGTCGAGGCGATGTTGACGACGGCCGAAGCCGGCAGCCTCGACGTCAAGACGCTGTTCGCGCTGGAGCAGGACCTGCTCAACCTCGCCGACTCGGTCGGACTGCATTATTTCCCGCACGGACCGAACGCCAGCCGGCCGGAGAAGCTCACGGGGCTGGCGTGATCTACGACATCCGTCACGTCACGACCTACAGCTACGAGACCCAGGTCAGCTTCGCGCGCTGCTCGCTGCGGCTCGAGCCGATCACCGGCGACGGGCAGGAGCTGGTTTCCCATTCGGTCGAGATTCGCCCGAAGCCCGCGGAGCGCACCGCACGGCGCGACTTTTTCGGCACGCTGACCGAAAGCGTCCTGATCGAGACCGCGCATCGCAGCCTTCGCATCGATTCCCGCTCGCGGGTCTCCGTGGCGCGGCAGCCGCCGGCGCGTGACGCGGCGAGCCCGTCGTGGGAGTGCGTGCGCGACAACGCGTTCGAGGCATTGAGCCTCGATGCCGGCTCGCCGGTCGGCTATGTCTTCGCCAGCGCGCTGGTGCCGGTGCTGCGGCCCGTGACGGCCTACGCCTCGGCGAGTTTTTCACCTGGCGGCGGCATCCTTGCCGGTGCGGCCGACCTGATGCGCCGCATCCGCGGCGACTTCAAATACGATCCGAAGGCGACCGTGATCTCGACGCCGCTTCGCGACGTGTTCGAGAAGCGCCACGGCGTCTGCCAGGATTTTGCCCATGTGATGATCGCGGGGCTTCGCGGCCTCGGTCTGCCGGCGGCCTATGTCAGCGGTTATCTGCGCACTATTCCGCCGCCGGGCCAGCCGCGGCTGCAGGGCGCGGACGCAACCCACGCCTGGGTGTCGGTCTGGTGCGGCAGCGAGCTCGGCTGGGTCGGGTTCGATCCGACCAACGATCTCATGGTCGCCAACGACCACATCATTCTCGCCATCGGCCGCGACTTCGCCGACGTCTCGCCGGTCGACGGCGTCATCGTCGGCGCGCGCAAGCAGAAGCTCAGCGTCGCCGTCGACGTGTTGCCGGTGGAGTGAGCCGAGGCGGGCAGGCGCGTGCCGCCGCGATCTCGATCAGGCGACCTGCCGCTTGCCCGATTTGTCCCACCCGATCGGGCTGATGATGACCCGGTCGCGGCCTTCATGCTTGGCTTGATAGAGCGCGAGGTCCGCGGCCTTGAGCAGATCGCGCGATGTGCGTTCGTGATCCGGGACGAGGCAAGACAGTCCGATGCTGACAGTCGGCAACTCATGCTCGGATTCGCGCGCAGCGGTCAGCTTCGCGCGGATCTGCTCGGCAACCTCCAATGCACCCGCTTTGCCGATGCCGGGCAGCAACACCGAAAACTCCTCACCTCCGTAGCGCGCGCCGAGATCGGTCGCGCGCTTGGTGCTGGTTGCGATGCACCGTCCCACAGTGGCGAGCACGGCGTCGCCGGCCTGATGGCCATACGTGTCGTTGAAGGTCTTGAAATGATCGACGTCGATCATCAGAAGCGATACCGGCGACTTTGCGCGCATGCCACGACGCCATTCGACGTCAAGCGTATCGTCGAGGCGGCGGCGGTTGGCGAGGCCCGTCAGCGCATCGGTGTTCGCGAGGTGCGCGAGCCGGCCTTCAGCGGCGGCCCGCCGTTTGAGAGCGGCCAGCAGGTAGAACATCAGGACGATCGAGAAGCCGCAGAGCGCCGCCACCACGCTTCCGATCAGCCAGAGCTGCTGCCACCAGTCGGCATAGATGCCGTCGAGCGCGAGGCCCTCGGCGATCAGCAGGGGATGGTGTCCGACCGCCTGAAAGACATAGAGCCGGTTGACATGATCGACGAGCGATTTCGTCATGTAGGAGCCGGATTGCCGTGCCGGGAACTGCTTGAAGACCTGTGAGTCCCTGATGCTTTGCCCGATCTTGGCGATGTCGAACGGTGCTCGCATCAGCATGACGCCATCGGTGTTGAACAGCGCCATGCTATCGCCGAGGCCGAAGCTCAGCTTGCGAAACAGATTGTGGAAATAGCTGAGCCGCATGCTGCCCGCGACCACGCCGGCAAAGGACCCGTCGTCATTGCTGATGCGGCGGCTCAGGCTGATCAGATATTCGCCGTCTGGAGTCACCCAGGGAGCGCTGATGAACAGTCCGCTGTCGGCTCGCGCCTGATGCACCCGGAAGAAGTCCCGATCGGCGAAACTTGCAGTCCGCGGCGTCAATGTCCGGGAATCGAGCGTGACGTCTCCCGCCGTATTCAGCACGAGGATCGAGCCGAGATCCTTGGCGGTGGCGGCGCGGTCGAACAGCACGACCTGGCGAAGCTCCGGGCTGATCTTGCCGAGTTCCGGCAGCTTGACGCCGTCGGCGACGGCCTGAAGCGACAGGTCATAGAGCTCGATGTTGCGATCGATCTCGCTGGCGATGGAGGCGACGAGGTTGGTCGCGCCCTCCTTCGCATGCTGATAGTCCTTGCCGGCCATCTCCCAGAGAATGGACGCGCTGATCGCCGAAAAGCACAAGACGAGACCGATACCGAGCGCGAGGAGCCGTTTGGTCGGCACCGCCTTCGGCTTTGGCAACAGTCCGTTCATTGCTCGCTTCCACTTCCCCGCGCCCCCGCGCACTTTGTGTTTCTATAGGGGCATCAAATTGAGAAAGGCGAGCGCAAGCACAGGCAATTTGCGCCCGCGCGTTGCGATAGTCTTAACCATTCCAGGTTGGTCCGAACCCGTCGCGGGGCCCGGACGGATCGGCTGATCCGTTCAGGTTCCGGTCCGTCGCAGATCCTCGGCGGCGTCGCTGCGCAGGTTGCGGAAGAACTGCTCGACCTCGCGCGACAGCGTCTCGGCGGTTGCGGTCAGATCGTTCGATGCCGCGAGCACCGATTCCGCCGCCTTGCTGGTCTGGTCCATGTCGTCGCGGAGCGAGCCGACATTCGTCACCAGGGTTTCGTTGCCCTGGGCGGCCATCTGCGCGTTGGCGGAGATTTCGCGCGTGGCTGCATCCTGCTGGCCGATCGCGCTTGCGATGTTGGCGGTAACGTTGCTGATCTCGCGCACCGCCTGGCCGATCTCGCGCACGGCGGCCACCGAGTTGCGGGTCGAGGCCTGGATCAGGCCGACATTTTCGCTGATCTCGGCGGTTGCCTTGGCGGTCTGCCCAGCCAGCGCCTTGACCTCGTGCGCGACGACCGCGAAGCCGCGGCCGGCATCGCCGGCGCGGGCGGCTTCGATGGTGGCGTTAAGCGCGAGCAGGTTGGTCTGCTCGGCGATCGCCTGGATCAGGTTCAGCACGCCGTCGATGCGCTGCGTGGTGGCGGCAAGGCTCTCGATCTCGGTGATCGACCGGTCGGTGCGCGCACCTGCCTGATCGACCGCGCCGGAGGACTGCTTGACCTGGCGGCCGATCTCCTCGACCGAGGCGGAGAGCTCTTCGGCGGCGCTTGCCACCGCAGACACGTTGCTCGAGGCCTGTTCGGTCGCGCCTGCCGCCGCAACGGTCCGGCCGCTGGCGTCCGCCGCGACGGTTGCGATGGTCTGCGCAGTTTGCCGCATCGTGGCAGCGTTGTCGTGCACCGCGCGGAGCACTTCACCGATCGTGCCGCGGAACGTCTCGACGAAGCTCTCGACATGCCGGCCGCGGGCGTCGCGGGCCTCCGAGTCCTGCACGACTTGCGCGTTCAGGCTGCGATTGCGGTCCATCGCCTCCTGGAAGACCTTGATGGCGCGTGCCAGTGCGCCGATTTCATCGCTGCGCCCGACGTGCGGCACGTCGACATGGTCGGCGCCCTCGGCGACGTGCTTGATGGTCGTTGTGATCTGCGACAGTGGCCGCGCCACCGAGCGGGCGATGATCAGCACGCCGAGCACCACCACGATCAGGGCCGCCGCGCCGAGCCCGGTCAGCAGCAGCGCCAGCTCGCGGTTGGTGTCGGTCTGCTGCGCCAGCTTCTTGCTGCGCTCTGCATAGACCTTGGACAGCGCCTCGAGGTCCTTGTTCAGTGCGGTGCGCACGTCGCGGTTGGCATCGTTGTCGCCCCACTCGCGCCCGGCGGCGGCGCCGATTTCGATGCCGCGGCGGACCAGCTCTTTCCGGAATTCGATGAATTGCTCGATGCGTTTCTTGAACACCGCGAACTGCGCGGCGTCGTCGGCCTGCACCAAGGTCTCCCAGTTCCTCACCACGCCGAGGATGCGGTCGTTGAACGCCAGCAGCCCGTCGCCGTATTTCTTCACCGCCGGAGGTTCGGTCGACATGTAGATGCCGCGGGATTCCATCACCACCGCGTAAACCAGCGAGTTGACCCGCTCGACATTGAGCGCGGCGCGGCTTGCAAGGTCGACGGCCGCGGTCAGCTCGGCATTGCGCCGCGCGTTGTAGTCGGACAGGACGGTGATGGCCGCGGTCAGCGCCGCAATCAGCGCAAACGTCGAGTACAGCCTGGCAGCAAGCGAGAATCGGGATGCCATTGGAGGCCGGGATGTGGAGATGGGGGATGTGACGGGGGACGGCATTGAGGGCACTCCAAGAGGCCGGGGAGTACCTTCGGCCAATTAAAGCTTATGCAAAATCTTCATGGACAATTTCTTAACGCGTGCGTTCTATGTCGCCGCAACCGTTAAAATCTCTAAATAATACCAATGTCTTATGAGGTGCTGCGAGGCGACCTGGTGCCGGCGGCTTGCCGCCGTGTTGAATGACGGACCGCCATCATCATCATTCATCAACATTCCCCGGCGCACCAGGCGAAGCTGATGGCACGACTTTCGCAAAGAGGTGCTAGGTTACGCCGTCCCCAGCCTCGACGCGAATCCCCATGCTCTATCGTCACACCATCGACGCCACCAGCTATGCATTCGACGATCTGCGCATCCTGCTTGCCAAGGCCTCGCCGCCGCGGTCCGGCGACCGCCTGGCCGGCATCGCGGCCGACAGCGCTGCGGAGATGATCGCCGCGCGGCTCGCGCTTGCCAACGTTCCGCTCAAGCAATTCCTCGATGAGCCGGTCATCCCCTATGAGGACGACGAAGTCACCCGCCTGATCCTCGACAGCCACGACGTTGCCGGCTTCCTGCCGGTGTCGTCGCTCACCGTCGGCGGCTTCCGCGACTGGCTGCTGTCGGATGCCGCCACTGGAGACGCGATCAACCGGATCTCGCGCGGCATCACGCCGGAGATGGTGGCGGCGGTGTCGAAGCTGATGCGCAACCAGGATCTGATCCTGGTCGCGAAGAAATGCGAGGTGACGACCCGCTTCCGCAACACCATCGGCTTGCGCGGGCGAATGAGCACGCGGCTGCAGCCGAACCATCCGTTCGACGATGCCGGGGGCATCACCGCCTCGATCCTCGACGGGCTGCTGCTCGGATCGGGCGATGCCTGCATCGGCATCAATCCGGCGAGCGACGATCCGAACGTCATCGGCACCCTGCTGCGGCTGCTGGACGACGTCATCACGCGGCTCGGGATTCCGACGCAGGGCTGCGTGCTGACCCATGTCACGACCACGCTCGGCCTGATCGGGCAGGGGCTGCCGGTCGATCTCGTGTTCCAGTCGATCGCCGGCACCGAGGCGGCCAACCGCAGTTTCGGCGTCGACCTCTCGTTGCTCCGGGAGGCACGGGAAGCCGGGCTGTCGCTCCGCCGCGGCACGGTCGGCGACAATGTCATGTATTTCGAGACCGGGCAGGGCTCGGCACTGTCGGCCAACGCCCATCACCAGGTCGACCAGCAGACCTGCGAGGCGCGGGCCTATGCGGTGGCGCGGGCGTTCGATCCGCTGCTCGTCAACAGCGTGGTCGGCTTCATCGGTCCGGAATACCTCTATGACGGCAAGGAAATCATCCGCGCCGGGCTCGAGGATCATTTCTGCGGCAAGCTGCTCGGCCTGCCGCTCGGGATCGACGTCTGCTACACCAACCACGCCGAGGCCGATCAGGACGACATGGACAATCTCCTGACGCTGCTTGCGGCCGCCGGCGTGAACTTCATCATGGGCGTGCCGGGCGCCGATGACGTGATGCTGAACTATCAGTCGACATCGTTTCACGATGCGCTGTACATCCGCGACCTGTTCGGTGTGAGGCGGGCGCCCGAATTCGACGACTGGCTGGCGCGCGTCGGCCTTGCCGGGCAGGATTTCCGCCTCGTTGCCGATGCGGGGCAGCTGCCCGACCTCGCCGCCAGGCTGTTGACCTGACGGGATAGCGAAATTCTGCAGAGCAACTATCTCACCGTTGTGACGTTGGTAAGCGCCACAATGTTGAAGAATTTCTGGCCCAGCGTTCCACGCTATGGTTAGATTTGCGGGTGCTTCGGGGTCGTTTGATGAGAGCTGAGGGCATAAAGACAGCACGGCGTATCCTCTGCGTCTTTCCGCGCTATACGTCGTCCTTTGGGACCTTCGAGCACTCCTATCCCCTGACCGACGGCGTCAAGGCGTTCATGCCGCCGCAGGGCCTGCTGCTGATCGCCGCATACCTCCCCGAGAACTGGCCGGTCCGCTTCGTCGACGAGAATCTGCGTCCGGCCACAGCGGAGGATTTCGAGTGGGCGGAAGCCGTGTTCGTCAGCGGTATGCACATCCAGCGCCAGCAGATGAACGATATCTGCCACCGTGCGCATGACCACAACCTGGTGGTCGCGATCGGCGGCCCATCGGTCAGCGCCTGTCCGGACTACTATCCCTCATTCGACTACCTTCATGTCGGCGAGCTCGGCGATGCGACCAATGAGCTGATCAAGCGTCTGGAGCAGGACACCGGTCGCCCCGACGAGCAGGTGGTGCTGAAGACCACCGACCGCCTGCCGATGACGGAATTCCCGCTGCCGGCCTATGAGCTCGCCGAAACCAAGAAGTACTTCCTCGGCAGCATCCAGTTCTCCTCGGGCTGCCCCTATCAGTGCGAGTTCTGCGACATCCCCGGGCTCTATGGCCGCAATCCGCGGCTCAAGTCGCCGCAGCAGATCATCGCCGAGCTCGACAAGCTGCGCGCCTGCGGCGCGACCGACACCGTCTATTTCGTCGACGACAACTTCATCGGCAACCGCAAGGCGGCGAGCGATCTGCTGCCGCATTTGATCGAGTGGCAGAAGCGGACCGGGTATGTCACGCGGCTCGCCTGCGAGGCCACGCTCAACATCGCCAAGCGCCCCGAGATCCTGGAGAAGATGCGCGAGGCCTTCTTCGTGACGATCTTCGTCGGCATCGAGACGCCCGATCCCGACGCGCTGAAGGCCATGCACAAGGATCAGAACATGATGGTTCCGATCCTGGAGGGCGTGCGCACCATCAACTCCTTCGGCATGGAGGTCGTCTCCGGCATCATCATGGGGCTCGATACCGACAAGCCCCAGACCGCTGACGCCTTGCTCTCCTTTGTCGAGGAGTCCCGGATTCCGCTGCTGACCATCAACCTGCTGCAGGCGCTGCCGAAGACGCCGCTGTGGGATCGGCTCGAAAAGGCAGGACGGCTGATCCATGACGAGGGACGCGACTCCAATGTCGAGTTCCTGCTGCCCTACGAGGACGTGGTCAGTTCCTGGCGCAAATGCATGGAGATCGCCTACCAGCCCGAGAAGCTGTTCGAGCGCTATTTGCATCAATGCAACTACACCTATGCCAACCGCATCAAGGTGCCGGTCAGCCCGGAGATGAAGAGCTGGGCCAACATCCGGCGCGGCTTGATCATGCTGCGCAACATCTTCTGGAAGGTCGGCGTGCTCGGCGACTACAAGCGCGTGTTCTGGAAGTTTGCGCTTGGCCGGCTCAAGCGCGGCGACATCGAGGGGCTGATCTCGGCGACGCTGGTTGCGCATCATCTGATCACGTTTGCGCGCGCAGCCTCCAGCGGCCGGCAGAACGCCTCGAACTACTCGATCCGGCTGCGCGAGGCTTCCGTGCCCGCCGAATGACAGCATGACGACACCGCCGGCGCCATCGCCCCCGTCGCTTTCCGATCTGCGCGACCTCACGCCGGCGCGCGTCGGTCTCGGCCGGTTCGGGGCCAGCCTGCCGACCGATGCGCTGCTCTCGTTCACGCTCGACCACGCCCGCGCCCGCGACGCCGTTCACGCGGCCTTCGATGTCAGCGGCATTACGGCCGGCCTTGCCAGCCTTGGCATCACGCCGCACCAGGTGTCGAGCCAGGCGCCCGGCCGGCGCGACTATCTGCGCCGGCCCGATCTCGGACGCATGCTGGATTCCGCATCGCGACGGTCGCTGGAAGGGTACGGCATCACCGCATGCTCCTGCGCGATTGTGATCGGCGACGGCCTGTCGCCGACCGCGGTCAATGTGCACGCCGTCGAATTGATCCGGCATCTCGTGCCGCGGCTTGCCGCCGACAAGATCGACGCTGGTGCGGTGATCGTCGCGTCAGGCGCGCGCGTCGCGCTCGGTGACGAGATCGGCGCCATCGTCGGCGCGCGCATGCTGGTGATGCTGATCGGCGAACGGCCCGGCCTGTCCGCGCCCGACAGCCTCGGCGCCTATCTCACCTTCGCGCCGCGGATCGGCCTCACCGATGCCGACCGCAACTGCGTCTCCAACATCCACCGTGCCGGCCTGAGCTATCCGGAAGCCGCATTCAGGATCGCGTGGCTTGTGCGTGAGGGGCTGGCACGCCAGATCACCGGGGTCGCGTTGAAAGATGAAAGCGGCGGTGGATCGTCACAGAATGCGCTTCCAGGGTGTGACAAATCAGATACTTAATAGTGGGGATCAGCGGTTCCCCGCCGATTTGGTTCTACCCTCGCGCTTGCGAGCAAAGGTGCAGACAGGTAAAACACGCGCCGGTCAATATTCGCGTGTTTTCAAGGACTAGCGCCGATAAGCCGCGCTCACCCGCCTCATTCGCGCCCCTCGACCCAAGCTAGACAGATTGAGCCGTTTTCAGAACTGGACAGGGCATGCTCGAAAAGAACTCCGAAAGTCAGGTCCACGTCGAGAAGGTCGAAGAGCCGCGGTCGGGCCCCAGCATCGCGTTCGGGATCGAGCGTCTCGGCCTGATCCCGATGCGGGCGCCGATCCTGTCCTGCATCGTCCTCGTCCTGTTGTTGATCGGCGCGGTGTTCGGCGTCCACCGGATCAAGATCGACGACTCGCTGTCGCAGCTGTTCCGTTCCGAATCCAAGGACTACAAGCAATATGAGGCGGTGACCAAGCGCTTCCCGGCGACCGAGTTCGACGTCCTCGTCGTGGTCGAAGGCAAGACGCTGCTCGAACGCGACAATCTCGGCAAGCTCCGTGACATGGTCACAGACCTGCAACTCGTCGAGGGCGTGCGCGGCCTGGTGTCGCTGTTCTCGGCGCGCCAGGCGCCGGAGGCCGGCAAGCTGCCGGCGGCGCTGTTCCCGAATGAACTCCCCGAGGGCGCGGCCTACGACAAGTTCGTTGAGACCGTCAAAAGCAACGAGATCATCCGCGGCAAGCTGCTGTCGGAGGACGGCACGCTTGCGCTGGTCGTGCTGTCGCTCGAGCCGGAGGTGGTCGGCAGCAACAAGCTCAGCAAGGTGGTCGGCGACATCCGGAAGATCATGGCCGACGATCTCGGCGGCAGCGGGCTCAACGCCCAGCTGTCCGGCGTGCCGGTCATGCAGCTCGAGATCCGCAATGCGGTCGAGCGCGACGGCCTGACCTACAACATCCTCGGCATCCTCGCCGGCTGCGTCATCGCCATCATCTTCTTCCGCAAGATATCCTTCATGGTGGCGGCGGCGTTCCCGCCGATGATCGCGATCCTGCTCGCGCTCGGCGGCCTCGGCTGGGCCAATTTCAATCTCAACATGTTCCTCAACGTGATGACGCCGCTCATCATGGTGATCAGCTTCTCCGACTCGATGCAGCTGACATTCGCGGCGCGCGACCGGCTGATCGCGGGCCAGGACAAGTACACCGCGTTCAAGAACGCGGTGCTGGTGGTCGGCCCGGCCTGCGTGCTGACGCACGGCACGGCGGGGATTTCCTTCATCGCGCTGCAGTTCTCGGATTCCGACCTGATCCGCAAGTTCGGCGAGGCCGGGCTTGCGGCGACCATCATCGCGCTGGTCGCGGTGCTGTCGCTGGTGCCGGTGTTCGGCATCCTGCTGGTACGCAACGAGAAGGTCTTCGCGGTCAAGTTCCAGAGCGCCGATGCCGGCGTGCAGGCGCTGCGCAATTTCTGCTACTGGATCGCGGTGCGCATGGTCGGCCGTCCGGGGCTGTTCAGCCTGCTCGCGCTGATCGTCGTGGGCGGCCTCGGCGTCATCTACGCCAATCTCGAGCCGCGCTACCGGCTCGCCGACCAGGTGCCGGACAAGCGGCAGGCGGTGGAGGCGTCGAGCCGGCTCGACGCCAAGCTGACCGGCGCCAATCCGGTCGATGTGCTGATCGAATTTCCCAAGGGCCAATCGCTCTACTCGCCGGAGACGCTGAAGACGATCGCCGACGTTCATGCGATGGTCGAGGACAGCGCCGGTGTCGGCAACGTCTGGTCGCTGGAAACCCTGCGGCGTTGGCTCGCCGAGAAGGCCGGCAGCAACGATGTCGCGACGCTGAAGGAATATGTCAGCGTGATTCCCGAGCATCTCGTGCGCCGCTTCATCTCGAAGGATCAGGATGCGGTCGTGGTGTCGGGCCGCGTCCCGGATCTCGATTCGAGCCAGCTGCTTCCGGTGGTCAACAAGCTCGATCATTCGCTGGACAAGGTGCGCGCCGAGCATCCCGGCTATGAGATCGCCGTCACCGGCCTGTCGGTGATTGCCGCGCGCAACAGCGCCAACATGATCGAGAAGCTCAACCGCGGCCTCACCGTGGAGTTCGCGCTGGTCGCGATCTTCATCGGGCTCGCGTTCCGCTCGGTCGTGGTGATGTTCTCCTGCATCCTGCCCGGCATCTTCCCGGTGGTGCTGTCAGGCACGGTGCTATGGCTGCTCGGGGAGGGGCTGCAATTCGCCAGCGTGGTGGCGTTGACCGTGTCGTTCGGCCTCGGCCTCAGCGCCACCATCCACTTCCTCAATCGCCTGCGACTGGAGACCAAGCCCGGTGTCACGCCGGAGCTTGCGGTGGAGCGGGCCACGGTGCTGGTCGGCCCCGCGCTGATCCTGACCACGGTGGTGCTGGCCTGCGGCCTCGTCGTCACCGTGTTCTCCGACCTGCCGTCGCTGCGGCTGTTCGGCTGGCTCAGCGCGTTCTCGATGGTCGCGGCCCTGGTCGCGGACCTCTTCATCCTGCGGCCGACCTCGATGTTCCTGATCAACCTGTCGCAAAAACTCCGCGGCAAGGGCGGGCAACCGGCGCCGATCGAAAAGGCCTGATCGACGGGCAACAAAGACCTGCAACAAAAAGCCCGGTTCCGAAGCATTCGGAACCGGGCTTTTTTTGCTTGCCTGCCAAATCGGCCGGAGGCGTCAGGTCTTCGTCATCGTGATCGTGACGCCGCGGATCTCGCCCTTGGAGTCGATCTGCACCACCTGCTTGGAGCCGTTGGTCTGCAGGTTCAGGTTGGCGGCAAAGCCGGAGGCCTCGACGAACACGTCGATCCGCCCGCCGCTCGCCGTGCCCTGTAAATTGCCGAAGATATTGCGGCTGGCCTCGCTCCAGTTCCCGGAGATCCGGTCGCCCTGGCTGGTGACGTCGCTGGAGAGGTCGAACTTATAGCTGTCGCTGGCGCAATGCAGCGACTGCTTCAGGTTCATGCCCGATGGCGCGACCTTGTAATCCGCCTTGCAACGAATCCGTTCGGTCGTGCCGTTGGACAACGCCACCGTGCCCGTTCCGGTCCACGAGCCGGCAAAACCGGCAAACGGACCGCCGGCCTGGGCGTGGACTGCGGAGGCAGACAGCATCAGCGCGGCGCCGACGCCCACGGCTCTGAGGGCCTGACCATAAAGGCTGGAACCAAACAGTTTCATTGTGAATTTTCCCATCAAAATCAACGCCTCTTTCGCAAGAAAGCGTCTCGCCGCATCGAAGGTTTAGTGTCACCCAAGAATGTTAGGTTCAAACGACAGAAAGCGGCGTGCGCGAGCCTGTTGTCATCGAACAGAATCAGAAACCATTGGCCTCATGATGGCATCTAGCTTTGCGTGAGTGTGATCCGCAATACCCAAACGCGATAAAGTGATGGCATGAATCGTTATGTTAAATCAATGGCTTAAGCAGGGGTTTACAGCGCCGCAAATTTAGCCGCATTTAGCAGTGCTTGTCGTCAATCCGTTGCCGCGTTACGTGGCGTCTGCAATCCCCAAAATCCGTCCCGGCCATGCCGAAACGCGTTTCTGGAACAGATTTTCTGCTGTCGGAAATGAAGGAATACGATGCGTAAATTTCTCCTGGCTGTTGCCCTGTTGTCGATCCCGCTCTCGTCCAGCGCCTTCGCCCAGCAGCAAGGGCGCGGTACGCCCGATGAGCAGAAGGCCTGCACGCGCGACGTGCAGCGTCACTGCCGTTCCGTGATCGATCAGGGCGATTTCACCATTCTCGCCTGCCTGCAGCAGAACCGCAGCAAGATCAGCGCCGCCTGCGACCAGGTGCTGAAGACCCACGGCCAATAAGACCGAATTCAGGTCTCAAGGGACCGCTATCAATGCCGCGGCTGGCAGCCACGCCGGCCGCGGTCACATATGCTGGCGGTCACAGATAGCATTGGTTTTGGTGGCGTATTCCCCTATATGGGGCTCGCAAATCCCCCGCATGCGCCTGACCGTCCGCGCCTGCGTCGTGCCATGACCAGTGTAGCCCAAATTTCCCATGACCACCGCGAGCGACCTGCGATCCGGAAAGACCCACCGCGACGAGAATTTTCCGGTCGCGTCGTGGATCATTCATCCGCGGCATCGTGCCCTGATCCTGGCCTTCTATAATTTCGTCCGCACCGCCGACGATATCGCCGATCACGCCACGCTGCCGGCCGAGGAGAAGCTGCGCTATCTCGACCTCATGGAGGCCGAGCTGCTCGGCAATGGCGATAGCCAGAAGGAAGCGGTCAGCCTGCGCCGCGCCTTTGCCGAGCGCGGCATGCCGCCGCGCCACGCGCTCGACGTGCTGGTGGCGTTCCGCCTCGACGTCACCAAGCTGCGCTACGAAAACTGGGACGACGTGATCGACTATTGCCGTTACTCGGCGATGCCGGTCGGACGCTTCATGCTCGACGTGCATGGCGAGGATATTTCGACCTGGGCGGCGTCGGATGCGCTCTGTGCCGGCTTGCAGATCAACAACCATCTTCAGGACTGCGGCAAGGACTACCGGAACCTGAACCGCGTCTATCTGCCGCGCGATGCGCTGGCCGCTACGGGTGCGACCGTCGAGATGCTCGGCGAGGCGAAGTCGCAGCCGGCCCTGCTCAAATGCCTGCAGGCGCTGGCGTTGCGCACCGCGGCGCTGCTCGACCAGAGCAAGTCGCTCGCCGCCGAAGTGAAGGATTTCCGGCTCGGGCTCGAGATCTCGGTGATCCAGGCGTTCGCCGACAAGATCGTCAACATGCTGAAGGTGCGCGACCCGCTCAGCGAGCGCGTGCATCTGGGCCCGGTCGAATTGCTGCTGCAGAGCCTTGGCGGTGTCGCCGGCGAGACTGCGCGGCGCACGATCGGACGGCGTGCGGTCTCCAAGACGGCGGCAGGGGCATGAGTGCTGAGGCGGCGGCCAACGCAAATTACGGAAGCACCGCGTCGGGCAGCTCGTTCTATGCCGCGATGCGCATCCTGCCGCACGCGCAGCGCGAGGCGATGTTCCAGATCTACAGCTTCTGCCGGCAGGTCGACGACATCGCCGATTCCGACGGTCCGCGGCCCGAGCGCCTGGCCGCCTTGCAGCAGTGGCGCGAAGATATCGATGCGCTCTATGCGGGGCATCCGCCGGAGCGGCTGAGGGACTATGTCGCGTCGGTGAAGGCTTTCGGCCTGAAGCGCGAGGATTTCGTCGCGATCGTCGACGGCATGGAGATGGACGTGCCGCAGGACATCCGCGCGCCCGATCTTGCGACGCTCGACCTGTATTGCGATCGCGTCGCGAGCGCGGTCGGCCGGCTGTCGGTGCGCGTGTTCGGCCTGCCCGAGGAGGACGGCATCCAGCTCGCCTACCATCTCGGCCGCGCGCTCCAGCTCACCAACATCCTGCGCGACATCGACGAGGATGCCGGTCTCGGCCGGCTCTATCTGCCGCGCGAATGGCTCTGGCACGCCGGCATCACCAACAACGACCCGGCCCGCGTCACCGCCGACCGCGCGCTGCCGAAAGTCTGCGCGCCGCTTGCCGAGCGCGCCAAGATGCACTTCCAGAAGTCCGACGAGATCATGAAGCGCAATTCGCGCCGCGCCGTGCGCGCGCCGCGGATCATGTCGAAATACTACCGCGCGATCCTCGATCTCCTGATCGCGCGCGGCTTCGCCGCTCCGCGTGAGCCGGTGCGTGTGTCCAAGGCAGCCAAGATCGGCATTCTTCTTCGTTACGCGATCATCTGATGCAAAAGACCGTTCATATCATCGGTGCCGGTATTTCCGGCCTCTCCGCGGCCGTGCGGCTCGCCAATGGCGGCTACAAGGTTGCCGTCCACGAGGCGACGCAGCAGGCCGGCGGCCGCTGCCGCTCTTATTTCGACGCCGCCACCAATCTCACCATCGACAACGGCAACCATCTGCTGCTGTCGGGCAACCGCCACGCGCTGAGCTACGCACGTTCGATCGGCACCGAGGCCGGCCTCGTGGGACCTGCGCGCGCGCAGTTTCCGTTCGTCGATCTGGCCACCGGCCAGCGCTGGCAGCTCGATCTCGGCGATTCCCGTCTGCCGCTGTGGGTGTTCGACGAGGCGCGCCGCGTCCCGGACACCGGCCTGCGCGATTATCTCGCATTGGCGCCGCTGGCCTGGGCCAGCACCGAGGCGCTGGTCGGCAACACCATTCCCTGCAAGGGCACGCTGTATGACCGCCTGGTGCAGCCGCTGCTGCTCGCGGCATTGAACGTCGATCCGCCGGAGGGCTCGGCCGGGCTTGCCGGGGCCATCGTGCGCGAGACGCTGCTCGCCGGCGGGCAGGCCTGCCGTCCGCTGATCGCGCGGGACGGCCTGAGCTCGGTGCTGATCGAGCCGGCCGTGAAGCTGCTGCAGGAGCGGGGCCACAGCGTCCAGTTCAGTCACGAATTGCGTACGCTTGGCATGTCAGGTGATCGCATCGGTGAGCTCGACTTCGGCGGTGGCGACACGATCACGCTGGCGGCCGACGATGCCGTCGTGCTCGCGGTCCCGCCGCGCGCCGCCGCAACCCTGCTGCCCGGCCTGAAAACTCCAACCAAATTCCGCGCCATCGTGAACGCGCATTTCCGCGTCGATCCGCCGCGCGACGCTGCGCCCATTCTCGGCGTGGTCGGCGGCCTCGTGGAGTGGCTGTTCGCGTTCCCGCAGCGGCTGTCGGTGACGATCAGCAACGGCGACCGCCTGGTCGACATGCCGCGCGAGGAGCTCGCGCAGGCGATCTGGCGCGACATCTGCAAGGCATCCGGCGTTTCCGGCGACCTGCCGCCGTGGCAGATCGTGCGCGAGCGCCGCGCCACATTTGAGGCGACGCCGGAGCAGAACGCCCTGCGTCCGGGGCCCACGACAGCGCAAAAAAACCTGTTCCTTGCCGGCGACTGGACTGCTACCGGGTTGCCGGCAACCATCGAGGGGTCGGTGCGGTCGGGTGATCGCGCCGCAGATCTGGTTCTGGCCAGGCGTTAATTCGACCTGTTAAGCGGGCTGCGGCTTTCGATCAGCCGGTCCGCAATGAAGAGGATATCGAGCGAAATGCTTTCGAGAGATCACAGCGTCGCAGTCGATCCGGTCGCGCTGGAGAAGAGCATCTCCAAGGCAACCGAAGCGCTGCTCGGCTATCGCCAGTCCGACGGGCACTGGATATTCGAGCTCGAGGCCGACAGCACCATTCCGGCCGAGTATATCCTGCTGCGTCACTACCTGGCCGAGCCCGTCGACGCCGCGCTCGAGGCCAAGCTCGGCAACTATCTGCGCCGCGTCCAGGGCGCGCATGGCGGCTGGCCGCTGGTGCATGACGGCCCGTTCGACATGAGCGCCAGCGTGAAGTCGTACTTCGCGCTGAAGATGATCGGCGATTCCGTCGACGCGCCGCACATGGTGCGGGCGCGCGAGGCGATCCGTTCGCGCGGCGGAGCCTCGGGCAGCAACGTGTTCACGCGCTTCCTGCTCGCGCTCTATGGCGTCGTGACCTGGCGCGCGACGCCGGTGCTGCCGATCGAGATCATGCTGCTGCCGATGTGGTCGCCGTTCCACATCAACAAGATCTCCTACTGGGCGCGCACCACCATGGTGCCGCTGATGGTGCTCGCCGCGCTGAAGCCGCGCGCCAAGAATCCGAAGGGCGTCGGCATCGACGAACTGTTCCTGGAGGATCCGAAATCGGTCCGCATGGCGCCGAAGGCGCCGCATCAGAGCGCGAGCTGGTTCTATCTGTTCCGCTCGCTCGACGCCGTGCTGCGCGTGATCGAGCCGATGTTTCCGAAGCGCCTGCGCCAGCGCGCGATCGACGCCGCGCTCGCCTTCACCGAAGAGCGGTTGAACGGCGAAGACGGCATGGGCGCGATCTATCCGCCGATGGCCAACATCGTCATGATGTATGAGGCGCTCGGCAAGGACGAGAATTTCCCGCCGCGCGCCGTCACCCGCCGCGGCATCGACAAGCTGCTGGTGGTCGGCGAGCACGAGGCCTATTGCCAGCCCTGCGTCTCGCCGGTGTGGGACACCGCGCTGACCTGTCATGCGCTGCAGGAAGCGGGCGGCGACGATACGCTCGCCAAGGCCAAGCAGGGGCTCGATTGGCTGAAGCCGCGCCAGGTGCTGGAGCTGAAGGGCGACTGGGCGGTCAAGGCGCCGGATGTCCGTCCCGGCGGCTGGGCGTTCCAGTACAACAACGACCACTATCCCGATCTCGACGACACTGCTGTGGTCGTGATGGCGATGGATCGCGTGCGGCGCCACAGCGGAACCAGGGAATATGACGAGGCGATCGCGCGCGGCCGCGAGTGGATCGAGGGGCTGCAGAGCCGCGACGGCGGCTGGGCGGCGTTCGACGCCAACAATCTCGAATATTACCTCAACAACATCCCGTTCTCCGATCACGGCGCCTTGCTCGATCCGCCGACCGAGGATGTCACGGCGCGCTGCATCTCGATGTTGGGCCAGCTCGGCGAGACCGCCGAGAGCAGCAAGGCGATGGCCGACGGTATCGCCTATCTGCGCCGCACCCAGCTCGCCGAGGGCTCCTGGTACGGCCGCTGGGGCCTGAATTACGTCTACGGCACCTGGTCGGTGCTCTCCGCGCTAAATGTCGCAGGGATCGATCGCAGCGACCCGATGGTTCGGAAGGCGGTCGATTGGCTGGCGTCAGTCCAGAATCAGGACGGCGGCTGGGGCGAGGACGCCGTCAGTTACCGGCTGGATTACAAGGGTTATGAAGTTGCGCCGTCGACCTCCTCGCAAACGGCATGGGCCTTGCTTGGATTGATGGCGGCCGGAGAGGTCGAAAATCCCGCCGTTGCGCGGGGGGTGGAGTACCTAAAGGCAACACAGACGGAAAAAGGGCTGTGGGACGAGCAGCGATACACAGCTACGGGGTTTCCGCGGGTATTTTACTTGCGATATCATGGCTACTCGAAGTTCTTTCCGCTCTGGGCGCTGGCGCGGTATCGGAATTTGAGAAGCACCAATAGCAGGGTGGTAGGGGTCGGGATGTGATTGTTGAGGCGGGGGCCGCCGAGACCGTGGGCAGTAGAATTGATCCTCGGCCGGTATTGATTGTGACTGGATTGGTGCAGGAGGCCCGTATCGCAGCGGGTCCCGGCATGATCGTGATCTGCAGCTCGAGCGATCCGCAGCAGCTGCGTGAATTGCTGGCGACGCTGGATCCGACGAGCTTCCGTGGCGTGATTTCGTTCGGCGTGGCCGGCGGGCTCGATCCGTCGCTGAAGTCGGGCGACGTCGTGGTCGCGACCGAAGTGATGTCCGGCGATACCCGTTTCCTGGCCGCATCTGCCCTGAACGAAGAGATGATCGCGAGCGCCGCGCTGAAGCGCCGCCGGATCGTCCGCGGCGGGCTTGCCGGCGTCGAACAGGTGATCGCGGCGAAGGCCTGCAAGGCCGCGCTGCGCTCGATGACGGGCGCAGCCGCAGTCGACATGGAAAGCCATATCGCGGCGGCCTATGCCGCCAAGGCGGGCGTTCCGTTCGCCGCGCTGCGCGTGATCAGCGATCCCGCGCACCGGGCGCTGCCCGAGCTTGCGAAATCCGCGGTGAAGCCGAACGGCGACATCGACCTGCGCAAGGTGCTGCGCGGCATCGTGCGTAATCCGCGGACGCTGCGGGCGCTGGTGTCGACCGGAATCGATTTCAATCGCGCGCTGCGCTCGCTGCGCAGCTGCCGCGGCTTCCTGCTCGGCAGCGACGTGCTGATGCCGGTGGAAGACGTTCTGGTGGCGAAGGCGGCCTGATCCAGCTGTCCCGGTCAGGAACGGCGTTGCTCGCCGCACCAAGCTCAAAACAATCAATCTCAAAAATAAAGGCCTGATCGCATCGCGATCGGGCCTTTTGCTTTGGTGCCTGGTGGCTTGGCTCGATGCCGCGCCGGTCCGGGTTCCGAGCATTCGGTGGGCGATTTGTCGGGCGTGCATTTGCCGGCTTGCGGGCGGGTGACCCCTCGAGGCCTGTTCCTGCGCGGAGCACGGCAAGTCTCCGACGATCATTGGTCCTGCAAGCTGCAGCGTCCGCGGGCGGTGTGCGCCGTCCTGCGACCTCGGACCGCCCCGTGCATGCTTGACAGATACCGCCATTCGACCGATCATGAATTATGATCCTGTATTCATGAATTAAGGTTCACGATGGCAATCGCGGCGGTTCGCCTCAACCAACTTGTCGAGACCAAGGCCCGCATTCTGGATGCCGCAAGGGACGCCGTGGCGCTGAGTGGGTGGAAGGACGCCCAGATCGCCCTGATCGCCTCACGGGCCGGCGTGGCCACGGGCAGCGTGTATCGCTACTTCGACTCGAAGGCGGACCTGTACGCGCAGGTGCTGGCCCTGGTTTCCGAGCGCGAGGTGGCCATCGTCGCCGCGATCGTCGAGGCGGAGGGATCTGCGTCCCAGTGTCTGGTGGACGCGATCTACACCTTCTCGGTCCGGGCGATGCGCGGCCGCCGTCTGGCCTATGCGTTGATCGCCGAGCCCTGTGAGCCCGAGATCGATGCCGCGCGCCTGAAATACCGGGCGGCCCTGGCCGACCAGATCGCAAGGCTGGTCCGGCGCGGCATCGCCAACGGCGAGTTCGTCGATATCGATGCGAACGTGGCGGCATCCTGCGTGGCCGGCGCCTTCATGGAGGCGCTGGTTGGTCCGCTGGCGCCCGAAGCAGCCCCGGACTCCGACGCGGCAAAGGCGATCGCTCAGACGATCGCCGGGCTTTCCGCGCGCATGCTGTTTCGCCATCCCGCGCCTGAATTGACCCCTGTATCGAGAGTTTCCGCATGAATGCGCGTGTCCAGCCGGTTGCCGTCGCGGAAGCGAATTCCAGTGTGTTCGCGACCCATGAAGTCCGCAATCAGGCGCGGCCAGCCACAGGCTTCAACGCGTTCGATGACGACCGCGCGTTGAGCGATCTGATCGCAAGGATGGTGCCATGGGCGAAGGACAGGCTTTCCGCGCTCGGCGCGCACGCCGGCAGCGAAGCCGTGCAGGAGGCCGCGCGGCTCGCCAACGAGCACGAGCCGAAGCTCCTGACCCACGACCGGTATGGCAACCGCAATGATTGGGTCGAGTTTCATCCGGCATGGCATCAATTGATGGCGCTGGCGTTCCAGAGCGAGGTCCATAGCCTGGCCTGGTCGACGCGCGAGCCGCATGGCCATCTGGCGCGCGCGGCGCTGAGCTATCTCTGGAATCAGATCGAGAACGGTGTCGGTTGTCCGACCGGGATGGCGTACGCCGCGATCGCCGGGTTTTCCGGCAAGCCGCAGTTCAATCTGTGGCGGGAACGAACGCTGGCGGCGGACTACGATCCGCGCCGGCTTCCAATCGAGACCAAGCGTGCGGCGGTGATCGGCTACGCGATGACCGAGAAGCAGGGTGGCTCCGATCTGCGTGAGACCCAGACCACCGCGCGCTTCGTCGAGCGCGGCGCGCACGGCGAGATCTATGCGATCACCGGCCACAAATGGTTTTTCTCGGTGCCGGTCGCCGATGGATTCTACACGTTGGCGCGGACCCAATCCGGCATCAGTTGCCTGTTCGTGCCGCGCCTGTTGCCGGACGGCA
Source organism: Bradyrhizobium sp. B120 (assembly GCF_049075665.1). Taxonomy (NCBI): domain Bacteria; kingdom Pseudomonadati; phylum Pseudomonadota; class Alphaproteobacteria; order Hyphomicrobiales; family Nitrobacteraceae; genus Bradyrhizobium; species Bradyrhizobium sp. B120. The sequence goes on from NZ_CP185242.1 coordinate 2,938,737, forward strand.
GCGCCAACCGCATCCACATCCAGCGCCTGAAGGACAAGTGCGGCAACCGTTCCAACGCGTCGAGCGAGATCGAGTACCACGATACGTGGTCGATCCTGGTCGGTGAGGAAGGCCGCGGCATCGCGGAGATCCTTTCGCATGCTCATTTGACCCGGCTGGATTTCGCGGTCGGCTCCGCCGGACTGATGCGGCAGGCGTTGAGCCTGGCACTGAACCACGCGCAAACGCGAACCGCATTTGGCAAGCCGATGGCCGAGCTCCCGATGCAGCGCAACGTGCTTGCCGATCTCGCACTCGAGAGCGAGGCGGCGATGCTTGGCGCATTTCGCGTCGCGCGTGCGACCGACGGCCTGCAGACGAGCGAGCACGAGCGGCTGCTGGCGCGGGTCGCCACTCCCGTGGTGAAGTTCTGGAATTGCCAGCGTGCGCCGGCTTTCACCTATGAGTGCCTGCAGGTGCATGGCGGCAACGGCTTCATCATGGAGAATGCGATGGCGCGGCTCTATCGCGAGGCGCCGCTGAATTCGATCTGGGAAGGCACCTCCAACATGATGTGCATGGACGTGCTGCGGGCCATGCAACGGGATGCGGCCTGCCGTGATGCGTTCGTCGACGAACTGCGTGCGAGCAGGGGCCTCAACCCGGTCTATGACAGGAGCACGGACGATCTCGCCGATCGATTGTGCGCGCGATATCCGGACGACGGACATGCGCGGGCGCTGGTCACCCGCATGGCGCACGCATTGCAGGCCGCCGAGATGTTGCGGCACGGCGATGCCACCGCGGCAGATTTCTTCGTGCAATCCAGGCTCGGCGCGGACGGGATGCATGTGTTCGGTGCGCTTCCGTCGTCGGAAGGCCTCGGCAAGGTCGTCGAACGCGCCTCCGTCATCCGTCACTAAGGGTTCCAGTCATATGCGTCAGAGCGAAGTTTGTGCCGTCAGCGACGTCAGGGCGATCGTCGGAGACGAGGAGTGGGCGATGCGGGTCGATCTCGCGGCGTGCTACCGCCTGGTCGCGCTCTATGGAATGACCGACCTGATCTACAACCACATCAGCGCGCAGGTCCCGGGGCATGACGATCGGTATCTGATCAATCCGTACGGCATGCTCTACGAGGAGATCACGGCGTCGAGCCTCGTCAAGATCGACATCGAAGGCCGGACCTTGCTGCAGCCCGACCACGGCTACAACGTTAACGTGGCCGGCTTCTATCTGCATGCCCCGATCCATCGCGCACGGCCTGACGTGAAGTGCGTTCTGCACACCCACACAAGGGCAGGGACTGCGGTCAGCACGCTTGCCGAAGGGCTGCTTCCGCTGTCGCAGACGGCAATGCGGTTTCACGGGCGGATCGGCTATCACGACTTCGAGGGGCCGGCGATCGACCGCGACGAATGCGACCGCGTCGTCGCCGATCTCGGCCGCAACAACGTGCTGGTGTTGCGCAATCATGGCCTGCTGGTCTGCGGCAACACGATTCCGCAGGCGTTCAATGCGATCTACTGGCTGGAGCAGGCCTGCCGGATCCAGGTCGATGCACTCGGCTGCGGCCGGCCGCTGCATGCGCCGAGCGAGCTGGCGATCGGCAACACGGTGACCTGCTTTGCCGGCACCGAGATCACGCTGGACAATGAGCGCGACACCAATCCGGTGCTCAATGAAGCGGCGCAAAATCTGCAAGCCGGCTACGGGCTGCTGGAATGGCCGGCGCTGCGGCGCAGGCTCGACCGCATCGACGGGAGCTACGCGCAATGAGCACGTCGCAGGCCTCGTTGCGGATCGGTTTTGTCGGTGCCGGCCGCGTGGCCCAGACGCTCGCGCCGGCGTTCGCCCGCGCGGATTTGAACGTCGCAGCCTTTCACGACCGTGGTCTCGATGCCGCGCAGCGTCTCGGATCCCGCATCCCGTCGGCACGGCCGATGGCCGACGCGCAGGAGGTCGTGGACAGCTGCGACATGGTTTTCCTCACCGTGAGCGACGACGCGATCCTGCCGGTCTGCCGCGCTCTGCGCTGGGAGCCGCGTCACCGCGTGGTCCATTGCAGCGGCGCGACCGAACTGGCGGCGCTCGATCATGCGCGCTCCGCAGGCGCCGTGACCGGCGGATTTCATCCAATGCAGATGTTCGCCAATCCCGACGTCGCGCTCGAGGGGCTGCGCGGATGCACCGTCGGCATCGAGGCAGAAGGCGACTTCCGGCACGACCTTGAACGGCTCGCCACCAGCATCGGCTGCGAGCCGTTGGCGCTGCCGGCCGGCGTGCGGGCGCTCTATCATGCCTCGGCCTACTATGTCGGTCCGTTCCTGATCTCGCTGCTCAGGGAAGGCGTCGAGCTCTGGAAGAGCTTTGGCGCCAGCGAGGCCGACGCGCTGCGCGCCATGATGCCGCTGCTGCGGGGCACCGTCGCGGCCGTTCTCGACGGCGGCCTCGCCAACGGCATGGGTGGCTGCGTGGCGCGCGGCGACGTTGGAACGATCGTCAAGCACCTGCGGGCCCTGGACGAGCGCTTTCCCGCCTCGGGCGCGTTGTATCGCGAACTGGCCCTGCGCAACGTCCCGCTCGGGATCGAGCGTGGCACACTCAGCGCTCCGCGCGCCGCCGAGATCGAGCAGCTGCTACTCCGAACCCGGCCAGAGCAGGCGGCATCCTGATCCAAGAAAAAAGGGCCCCGGTTCGCTGCACCGAGGCCCTTCAATCTTTTGCTCTCCGCTCACGTGGAGCATCAGGCGGCGGTGGAAGCCTTCGCTTGCTGCTTGGCAGCGGCGGCGGTTGCCTCGTCGCGGCGAATCTCCGAGAGCTTCTTCTGGACCTGCTCGGCGAAGATGTACTGCGCCGGACGCTGCTTCGACATGTCGATCTCCGGCGCCATCGGGCCAGTGGTCTTGATGCCGCGCAGCGCGACCCACATCGCCTTCAGCGGGTTGTTGATCGCAGCGGTCGCCGCGGTCGGCTCGTAACCGCAATGGGCCATACAGTCGGCGCACTTCTCGTACTTGCCGGTGCCGTAGGTCTCCCAATCGGTGGTGTCCATCAGCTCCTTGAAGGTCTTGGCGTAGCCTTCACCGAGCAGATAGCAGGGCTTCTGCCAGCCGAAGATGTTGCGCGCCGGCATGCCCCAGGGCGTGCACTCGTATTCCTGATTGCCGGCGAGGAAGTCGAGGAACAGGCCGGAATGCATGAAATTCCACTTCTTGCCCTTGCCGAGCGCAAAGACGTCGCGGAACAGCTTCTTGGTCTTGGTGCGGTTGAGGAAGTGCTCCTGGTCGGGCGCACGCTCATAGGCGTAACCCGGCGACATCGAGACGCCGACGCCGAGCTCGGTGGTGAAGTCGAGGAATTTTGCGATCTCCTCGGCCGGATGGCCGTCGAAGATCGTGGCGTTGACGTTGACCGTGAAGCCGCGCGCCTTCGCCGCCTTGATCGCGGAGACGGCGCGATCGAACACGCCCTTCTGCGACACCGCCTTGTCGTGATGGTCCTTCAGGCCGTCGAGATGCACCGAGAAGAACAGATAGGGCGACGGCTCGAACAGATCGAGCTTCTTCTCGAGCAGCAGCGCATTGGTGCACAGCGAGACGAACTTCTTGCGCGCCACGAGGCCGCGCACGATCTCGCCGATCTCCTTGTGGATCAGCGGCTCGCCGCCCGGGATCGCCACCATCGGCGCGCCGCATTCATCGGCCGCGTCCCAGCATTCCTGCGCGGTCATGCGGCGATTGAGGATCGCATCGGGATAATCGATCTTGCCGCAGCCAACGCAGGCAAGGTTGCAACGGAACAGCGGTTCCAGCATCAGCACGAGCGGATAGCGTTTGCGGCCAAGCAGCTTCTGCTTGATCAGATAACCGCCGATACGCATTTCCTTGAAGAACGGTATAGCCATTAGAGGATTTTCTTTCTGCACTTATCAAAGGGAAGTGGGTTCAGATCAGCCCGCAGTCAGTTCGGCCGGCAGCCGGAATTCGATATTCTCTTCTCGGCCCGGAACGACCGAGACCGACACCGGTCCGATGCGCCGCAGGGCCTCGATGACATCGTCGACCAAAACTTCAGGTGCCGATGCACCCGCCGTAATGCCGACGGCCTTCGCATCCTTCAGCCAATCCGGGTTGAGCTCGCTCCCATCGGCAATGAGATAACTCGCGACACCAACCTCGGTGCCGATCTCACGAAGCCTGTTCGAGTTGGAACTATTGGCGGCCCCCACCACCAAAATGACGTCCACCAGCTTACTCAGGTCCCTTACCGCAGATTGGCGGTTCTGTGTCGCATAGCAGATATCCCTGATGTCCGGGCCTTGAATATCTGTAAATTTTGCCTGAAGGGCCGCGATGATGTCCCTGGTGTCGTCCACGGACAGGGTGGTCTGGGTGATGTAGGCGACCGGGGCATCGGTCGGCAGCCGCAATTCCGCCACATCCTGAACGCTCTGGACCAGCAGGACCGGCCCCGGAACCTGCCCCATGGTTCCCTCGACCTCGGGATGGCCGGCATGCCCGATCAGGATCAGGGCGCGGCCCCTCGAGATATAGCGCTTGCCCTGGTTGTGGACCTTGGTGACGAGCGGGCAGGTGGCATTGAGCACGGGCAGGTCGCGGGCCTCCGCCTCCTCCTCGACGCTCCTGGCGACGCCATGGGCGCTGAAGACGGTCACCGCCTTGGCCGGCACTTCCGACAGGTCCTCGACGAAGATCGCGCCCTTCTTCTTCAGGCTTTCGACCACGTATTTGTTGTGAACGATCTCGTGGCGGACATAGACCGGCGGGCCATACTTCTGCAGCGCGCGTTCGACGATTTCGATCGCGCGCACAACGCCCGCGCAAAAGCCGCGCGGCTGAGCAAGAAACACTTCCATAGGTCGTCCATTACGCAAATTGCACCAATGTCATTCCATGCCCTGCGGCCTTTTCGGCAACGCACTCCACGCGGTCGGACGCCGCAACTTCCGTTGCAATGTCCGCACCATCTCAGGTCCTGCACGTGATCCGCGCCCTCAAGGGCATGGAAATACAGGGATTTGTGGCAAAAAGGTAGCGCTTCGAGCAGATGAGTAGCCAGTCAGGTGAGGGAATTGAGGTAATATGGTATGGATTTCGGGTCCTGCGACGGTCCGTCTCCCTCACTTGTTCGTCACTTTATCGCCCACTCCTGCGGTCTATACCGGCGACTCGTGGCCGTTCCTGTGGTTTGGAACCTCCTCGCCATCTCGTCGAGGAAGATAACCAAAACAACATTAGATCGGTCCCGGGAACTCCGCTACAGAGCGGGCGTTTTCGGCCATGCTTCCCCGAGCTTAGAAAGAAACGAAGTGCTGACAAATATTGTCGTCTCCGTTGTTAGGACCTGTACGCGTTTTGCCCTTCCGGTTGTCATTCTCTCGGTGCTGCTGTCGATCGGCGCCGGCTTCTATACGGCCCGCAACTTCTCGATCAACACCGACATCAACAAGCTGATCTCGCCGGATCTGGATTGGCGCAAGCGCGACAATCAGTTCGAGGAAGCCTTTGACCGCGAGCGGCTGATCTTGGCTGTCGTCGAGGCCGCGACGCCCGAGCTGACCAGCTCGGCCGCGAAGGCGCTCACCGCGAAGCTGCAAGCCGACAAGAAGAATTTCGAGGCGATCACCGCGCTCGGCTCCGGCGAATTCTTCGAGAAGAACGGCTTGCTGTTCCTGCCGACCGAAGAGGTCGGCAAGGTCACGGGCCAGCTCGAATCGGCGGCGCCGCTGATCGAGATCATGGCCGGCGACCCTTCAATTCGCGGGCTGACCGGTGCGCTCGAGACCGGCCTTGCCGGCGTCAAGCGCGGACAGGTCAAGCTCGACAACGCCGCTCCGCCCTTCAACCTGATCTCCGAGACCGTCGAGACCGTCCTCGCCAAGGGCAATGCGACCTTCTCCTGGCGCGAGCTCACCAGCGACAAGCCGCTGACCGATTCGGACAAGCGCGCCTTCATCGAGATCAAGCCGATCATCGACTATTCGGCGCTGGAGCCGGGCAAGGACGCAACCGACGCGATCCGGCAGGCGGCGGCCGACCTGAAATTCCCGACCGAGTATCACGCGCGCGTCCGCCTGACCGGACCCGTGCCGATCGCCAACGAGGAATACGCCACCGTGCAGGACGGCGCGATCCGCAACGGCATCGGCACCGTGGTGATCGTGCTGATCATCCTCTGGCTGGCGCTGCATTCCGGCAAGATCATCTTCGCGGTGTTCGTGAACCTGTTCATCGGTCTTGCCCTCACCACGGCGGTCGGCCTGATGATGGTCGGATCGCTGAACCTGCTTTCGATCGCCTTCGCGGTGCTGTTCGTTGGTCTCGGCGTCGACTTCGGCATCCAGTTCAGCGTCCGCTACCGCTCCGAGCGTTACAAGAACGACAATCTGACGCTGGCGCTGGAAAACGCCGCGCGCCGCTCGGCGGTGCCGCTGTCGCTCGCGGCGATGGCGACCGCCGCCGGCTTCCTGTGCTTCCTGCCGACCGACTACAAGGGCATCTCCGAACTCGGCAAGATCGCCGGCGCCGGCATGCTGGTGGCCTTCATCACCAGCATCACGGTGCTGCCGGCGCTGCTCGACCTGCTCAATCCGCCCGGCGAGAAGGAGCCGGTCGGCTACGCCTTCCTGGCGCCGCTCGATCACTTCCTCGAAAAGCATCGCGTCCCGATCATCGTCGGCACGATCCTGGTCACGGTCGCGGGCCTGCCGCTGCTGCACTACATGAAGTTCGACTTCAACCCGATCAATCTGCGCAACAAGCACGCGGAATCGATCGCGACCTTCCTTGATTTGAGAAACGATCCGAACACCGGCGCCAACGCTATCAACGTGATGACGCGCTCGGAGGCCGACGCCAAGAAGATCGAGGCCAAGCTCGAGAAGCTGCCGGAAGTGTCGCGCGTGATGTCGCTCGACAGCTTCGTGCCTGACGATCAGCCGGCCAAGCTGAAGCTGATCGCGCAGGCTGCCAAGACGCTCGGCCCCGCGCTCAACCCCGACTCGGTCGATCCGGCGCCGTCGGATCAGGAGAATGTCGAGTCGCTGAAGAGCTCGGTCGACAACCTGCGCAGGACCGCGGGCGACGGCAAGGGGGCGGGCGCGGTTGCCGCGCGCCGGCTCGCCGACGCCCTGCAGAAGCTGGCCGATTCGAACCAGTCCATCCGTGACAAGGCACAGGACGTCTTCGTCGCGCCGATGAAGATCGTGTTCGATCAGCTCCGCAACACGCTGCAGGCCCAGACCGTCACGCTGCAGAACCTGCCGCCGGAACTGGTCGAGAGCTGGAGGACCAAGGACGGCCTGATGCGTGTCGAGGTCGAGCCGAAGGGCGATCCCAACGACAACGACAATCTGCGCCGCTTTGCCGACGCCGTGCTCGCCGCCGAGCCGACCGCCATCGGCGGGCCGGTCTCGATCCTGAAGTCGGGCGATGTCATCGTGAATGCGTTCATCCACGCCGGCATCCTGGCGCTGGTCACGATCGGCCTGTTGCTGTGGCTGACGCTGCGCCGCGTCGTCGACGTGCTGATGACGCTGGTGCCGCTCCTGGTCGCCGGCATCGTCACGCTGGAGATCTGCGTGCTGATCGGACTGCCGCTCAACTTCGCTAACATCGTCGCGCTGCCGCTGCTGCTCGGCGTCGGCGTCGCGTTCAAGATCTACTATGTTACGGCATGGCGGCAAGGCAGGACGAACCTGCTGCAGTCGAGCCTGACGCGTGCGATCTTTTTCAGCGCGCTGACCACGGCGACCGCGTTCGGCAGCCTGTGGCTGTCCAGCCATCCCGGCACCGCGAGCATGGGCAAGCTGCTTGCGCTCTCGCTCGTCACCACGCTCGCGGCAGTGTTGCTGTTCCAGCCGGCGCTGATGGGCAAACCGCGCGAGGCCCTCAAGGAAGAGGATATCGCCAACGACGTCACCTGACGCGCAGGCGATCGGGCTTGGCGGCAAGGTGCCGCCGAGCCCTAAATTCAGGCATGCGTCGACGTCCCGAAACAGCCAGCGTGCTCGCGCGCGACCGCGTGCGGCGCCGCAAGCTGGCCTCTGTCAATGCGTCGGTCGCGCGATGTCCGGCAGCAGGCAGATATCGCCCACGACGTCAGCAGACGCATTGGCGCTGGCTGGGGCGGTGGCTGCCTGCTTTTGCCCCGGCTTGGTGGCAGGCGCCACGACGCCGGTGGTCTTCTGCGGCGCTGCCGATTTGGGCAGGGCACCCTTCGCTGCCGGGCTGCCCGCGGCGGGCGGGTTGCCGGCGACGCTTAGCGGGATCGGCGGACCGACGCGGGTCCAGGTCTCGCCGCCACACAGGAAGCCGAGCACGCAGCCCTGGATCTCGAGCTGATCGGTGCCGACGGGCTTGATGGTCGAGCTGTAGAGCTGGCCGTCCTTCGCGTTGTAGACTTGGCCTTCCCACGCATCGGCGCCGGCCTTCTTCTTCATGTCGATCAGGATCGGCATGCCGAGCGTCGGCCTGCTTTGCTTCGCCGGATCAGGATTGTTCTTATCCTTGCCGCCGGGGGTTTTTTCCCATGACACCGCACCCCACATGTTGCCATTACACTGGGCGACGCGGATGGTGGCGACACCGTCGGCGACCTTCCAGTCGCCGGTCGGGTCCGCTGCAAGTGCCGGTGATAATACGGTGGCCAAAAATAAACCTGAAAAGGCTATTGTACGCGCGAAAGTTCTTGGGCAGTGCAACATGGTCCAAACCTGTGCTTAACTAGACGATCCGAGCGGGGGTCAAAACGCCGCTAGCGAGCGTTTTAAGTTGACGAGATGGCCATCAACCGACGTATGTAACGAATGGTAAGTTCCAATTTAGACGTTTCCGAGATTTTTGTGGAGCGCGAGGGGCAGCGCGGTGCCATGCACACGCGTCACCTCAACGAGCAGCTCGTTCGCGTCCTCAAGACCATCGGCTATGACGTCGGCTTCCAGAAGGGGCAAGGCCAATACCTCTTCGATCGGCAGGGGGCTCGTTACCTCGATCTATTGAGCGGATTTGGCGTTTTTGCGATTGGTCGCAATCATCCGGACCTGCGCAAGGCGCTGAAGAGCGTGCTCGACGCCGATTTGCCGAATCTGGTGCAGCTCGACGTTTCGACGCTCGCCGGCGTGCTCGCGGAACGGCTTTTGGAATATGTCCCATATCTGGACAAGGTGTTTTTCGCCAATTCCGGTGCCGAAACCGTCGAAGCGGCGATCAAGTTCGCGCGTGGCGCCACCGGCCGCCCCGGCATCGTCTATTGTGGGCATTCGTTCCACGGCCTGTCCTACGGCGCGCTGTCGCTGACCGATGATACGAATTTCCGCAGCGGCTTTGAGCCGCTGCTGCCGGGCTGCACCGCGATCCCCTTCAACGATCTCGAAGCACTCGAAAAGGCGCTGTCGTCGCGCCAGGTCGGCGCATTCATCGTCGAGCCGATCCAGGGCAAGGGCGTCAACATGCCCACCGACGAGTTCCTGCCCGGCGCGCTGGCGCTGTGCCGCAAATACGGCACGCTGTTCATCGCCGACGAGATCCAGACCGGCATCGGCCGCACCGGCAAGTTCCTCGCGATCGAGCACTGGGGCATCGAGCCCGACATGGTACTGCTGGCGAAGGCGCTGTCCGGCGGCCACGTGCCGATCGGCGCGCTGCTGACGCGCAAGAGCATCTTCGACAAGATCTTCAACCAGATGGATCGCGCCGTCGTGCACGGTTCGACCTTCGCCAAGAACGATCTGGCGATGGCTGCCGGCATCGCGACGCTCGATGTCATCAAGGCCGAGAAGCTCGTCGAGAATGCCGCCAAGCGCGGCGCCGAGCTCCGCCTCGCGCTGACGCGCATGGTGCCGGGCTATGAACTGATGAAGGAAGTCCGCGGCAAGGGCCTGATGATCGGGGTCGAGTTCGGTCCGCCGAAATCGCTGCGGCTCAAGGCGTCGTGGAATCTGCTGGAGACCGCCAACAAGGGCCTGTTCTGCCAGCTGATCACGGTGCCGCTGTTCAAGGATCACAAGATCCTGACCCAGGTCGCCGGCCACGGCCTTCATACCATCAAGCTGCTGCCGCCGCTCGTGATCACCGAGGAGGATTGCAGCTGGATCGAGAAGTCGTTCGACGAGGTGATCGCCGGCAGCCACAAGGTGCCCGGCGCGATCTGGTCGCTCGGCAAGACGCTGGTCGACAACGCGGTGCGCAAGTCGGCGTAGTCTCGAACCCGTAGCCCGGATGCAGCGAAGCGAAATCCGGGGTTCTCGATCCCTGCGAGACTGTTCCCGGATTTCGCTTCGCTGCATCCGGGCTACAAGTCCTCACCCTTCCTTGTTCGCACGCATCGCGCCCTCGAACTTGTCGCCGAACTCCGTCAGCTCATCGGCGCCAAGATCGCTGACCGCCCAGTAATTCAGGCCGCGGTCGCTCCAGTGCCGGATGTTGAAGCCCTGCAGCGTCGAGATATTCGCGGACTTCCGATCGGTGCTCGCGGTCTGCGCCACGAACAGGTTGATGACGTGCTGGCGCCGCTTGTAGACCACCGCGCCGATCTCGCGAGCGTTGACGTAGTCGAGCCGGCCGCCGATCAGGGTAAAGCCCTGCGCGGTGAGATCGATCACCGGCGGCGAGACGTCGAGCTTGCCGTTGAACCAGGGCTTGACCGTATGCTGATCGGTCGAGACCACGTCGATCAGGTGGCCGGCCTGCAGCGAGCGCAGATGCGCCGACACCACCTCGTTCTCGACGCGCTGCTCGTCGTCATTGCGCAGCACGATCGCGACGAGGCCGGTCGCGGCCATCGCCGACACGGCGGAGCCCATCGCGAAACCGCGCAGCACCGAGCGCCGGGTCGGCGCCGCCTGCGGCTGCGGCAACGCCTTCTCGATCTTGCGGCGCAGCTCGAGCGGTGCCTTGTAGTGCACGTCGCTCTCGGCGATCGCCTGGCGGATCTCCTGATATTCCTTCATCAGGGCTGCGCAATGCGCGCAACCCTCGATATGGGCTTCCACTTCGCGCGCATGGCCGGCATCGAGTTCGCCGTCGATCAGCGCGTGGACCAGCACTTCGGCTTCCTCGCAGTTCATTTCACTTGCTCCTGTTCCGCAAGCCAGGCCGATCGCAGCATGGCGCGGGCGCGTGCGAGGCGGGACATCACGGTGCCGACAGGCACGGCGGCGACATCGGCGATCTCGCGGTAAGAAAGATTCTGGATTTCCCTGAGCACAAAGGTCTCGCGGAACGGCTCGGCGAGCGCCGCGACCAGCTTGCGCACGGTGTCGCCGTCGAAACGGCGCAGCAGCTGCTTTTCCGGGGTCTCCGGGGCTTCGTTCCACAGCGGGGCCTGATCGCCGCCCTCGGGCAGCTCTTCGACCGCGGTGGGGGCGGTCTTGCGGCGGGCATATTCGGCGCGGCAGACATTGCGCAGGATCGCAAACAGCCACGGCTTCATCGCAGGTCCACGGTAGCTGTCGAAATGCTTGTAGGCGCGCAGATAGCATTCCTGCACCGCATCCTCGGCGTCGGCGGCATCGCGCAGCAGGTAGCGTGCCAGGGTATAGGCGTCGTCAAGGTACGGCAGCGCGGCTTCGCGGAAACGCCGCGCCTTTTCGGGATCGTCTTGCGACGCTTTGACAACCATCGTGTCCTGCCCGGCATGTCGAGAGACGGCTTGTGCCCGGCCGGGGGCGGAGGGCCACCGGCCGGGCATCGCTGTGATTGTATGGGTGGTCACGTTACCCAACCTTGATACTGCCTGTCATGTGCGGATGCAGCGAGCAGAAATACTTGTACTCGCCGGGCTCCGTGAAGGTGAACGAGAAGGTGCCGTCGGTATCCATGGTCTTGGAGCGGAATTTTCCCGCACACACCACGGTGTGCGGGATGTCGTCACGGTTGGTCCAGGTCACGGTGGTGCCGACCTTCACGTCGAGCGGGTTCGGCGCGAATGAGAAGTTGTCGATGTGGACCGCGACGTCTTCGGCGCGGGCCGCTGTGACAGGCAGCAGCATGGCGGCGACCACGGCTATACCGAAGTCGCGTCGATTGATCGAACTCATCGGTCTCGTCCCTTAGCCCTGCAACGGCGTGTCGATGATCGCCAGCGGCTGGCTGTTCTGCTTGAAGTTGATGCTGGCGACGCCGAGCATGCTGCGCAGCTTGGCATCCTCGACCTTCATCGGGCCGGGCGAGGGGGCGGCACCCGGCGCCGGCTGCGGGAAGGCCGTCGAACGCGCGGTGTGGAAGGTGACGTTGCCCTCGACCTTCTGCATCACCTGGTGGATGTGGCCGTTGAGCACGGTGACCGAGCCGAAGCCCTTGACGTATTCCAGCGCGCGGGCGCCGTCCTCGGTACCCCAGCCCCATTGCGGATAGACCGTCCACAGCGGGATGTGGGCGAACAGCACGATCGGCGTCGACTTCGAGCGGCCCTTGAGGTCGTTCTCGAGCCATTCCAGCTGCTCGTTGCCGAGATTGCCGAGGCCGCCGCCCTTGAGGTCGACGACGTTGACGAGGCCGACGAAGTGCACGCCGCCGGCGTCGAAGGAGTAGTAGCCCGGACCCTTGGTGCCCTTGCCGTAACGCTCCTTGTAGAGCTTGACCTCCTCGTCGATGAAGTCGTGCTCGCCCGGCACGTAATGCACGTCGAGCTTGGCCTGCGAGATGATGCGATCGGCGTCGTCGAATTCGGATGCCTTCGACAGATGCGTGATGTCGCCGGTGTGGATCATGAACGACGGCTTGACCTGCATCGCCCGGACCTTGTTGATGGCCTCCTCAAGCGTGCCGATGGCGTTCGGGTTGGCCGGCTTGTCGAAGCCGACATGGCTGTCGCTGATCTGCATGAAGGTCATGCCGGTGGTGGCTTCGGCTGCGGCCGCCGAGCCGACGATGCCGAGCGAATGCGGCACCCCGCCGGTAACCGTCCAGAGGACGCCGGTGCCGGCCCAGGTCATGCATTCCAGCACCTTGCGTCGGCTGAGGCCTTTCTCTTCATCGTGGTGATCGTGATCGTGTCCGCTCATGACAAGTCTCCCATGGGCCCAGGGATTGGGTTTCCGGGGAGGTGATCGGCGGGCCCAGGGGTTTATTCCCGCGGCTTTGGAGGGGGTTGAGGGCCGGGATGACGATTTCGTGAGAGCCGGAAAGCCGGCCGCGCTATGGGCAGCCATGCGGCCGGCGCGACAGGTGGACGCAAGGGCAAGATGCGCCATTGAAGGCTTGGGGCCTGCAACGCTATCGACCCCGGCAAACCACTGATCGGTCGGAGGAAAATATATGTCTGAGGTCACCGGCGGCTGCCACTGCGGCGAGGTTCGTTACGAGGTGACCGGGGAACCGGTCGTCCATGCGCTGTGTCACTGCACCGATTGCCGGCGCCATGCCGGCGCGCCGATGGTCGGTTGGGTGATGGTCGCTGAAGGCATGGTCAAGGTGACCAGGGGGCAGCCCAGCATCTACCGGTCCTCCGAGCATGGCCGACGACATTTCTGCGCGAACTGCGGGACCGGGCTTTTCTACACCAACGGCGACATGTTGCCCGGCTTGATCGACATTCGAAGCGGCACCTATGACGATCCCGAAGCGGTGCCGGCCACCATGCATATCCAGGTCGCGGAGCGGCTGCGCTGGATGGAAGCGGTACATGAGCTGCCGACCGTCGAGCGCTTTCCGCCGCAGGAATGACCGGCCGCCAACGGGCGCAGCGGCGTTGATGCGCGCCGCAACATCGCCATGCGCTGCAACGTAGATGAACGGCCGCAACAAAGCTGTCTTGCAGCCGTCAGCGTAATGTCAGCGCTCCTGCATAAGAATGGCAGACTTCATTCGCCACACCGGGAGATCTTCATGAGCGACCACGCAGGCGTTGAGCATCACCACAAGGCAGCTGAGCACCACGAGCACGCGGCGCGTCATCACCGCGAAGCCGCCAAGCACCACGAAGCCGGCGACCACCACAAGGCGGCGCATCACGCGCACAGCGCCCACGGTCACGCCAGCCATGCCCAGCATCACCACACCGAGGCCAGCCGGCATCACGCCGAGCACCACGGCGAACACTAAAATAAACGTTCCAGTACTGCGTGAGTGGCTTCCGCCGTCCCCGCAAGGGGACGGCGTTTTCTTTTGGCGGGCGCTGCGCACTGACGCTCTCGTTCGTCGAGCGCCCGATCATTCACGGACAAACCAGCACGGGGGTTTTTGCCTGCGCCAGCACCTTGTTTGTCACACTGCCGATCAGAAGCACGGAGAGTCCGCTGCGTCCGTGCGACGACATGACGATGAGATCGCACCCCCTGTCCGCGGCCGCCGCGATAATCGCTTGATGGGGTTGCCCGTTCTCCGCCAGCACCGTCCCGCAGGGAATGCCGGCCTCCCTGGCCGCATTCGCTGCGTCGTTCAGCGCTTTCGTGGCCTGCTCCTTGCGCATCTCGGCATAGTTGGCGATCGTGTCACGGAAATGCCCCGTCAGTTCCGAAAACGGCTCCACGGCGAAAATCACGGAGACCTTGGCTCCAATGGATTTTGCGAGCGCCATCCCTTGGGCGATGCCGTGCTTCGCTAGTTCCGATCCATCCGTCGGAATGAGAATATGCCGGTACATGCTTCAACTCCCGTGGTGCTTAAGGAATTCGCAAGCGAAGAGCGACACAGGACGGAAGGCGAGACTCGAAGGTCGTCTCAATGAGGCAGCAAGACGTCACGTCGTGGCCCGAACGCTCGAGAAGCCTCGGTAAAGCAGGACCGGGGCTGCGGAATGTCGGCCGAATGGCGCGGCGCCATCCAGCCCTATTCGTCCTCGTCTTCCGGACCGCCGTGCTGCTCGATTGCATTTCGCATGCCGCGCATGACGGCGAACGACACGAAGGCCATCCTTCGCTTCTGGTCATCGCTCAATGTCTTGTACAGCGGCTCCCAGGCATCGGAGAGCTTCTTGAGGTCGGTCCCGCGCTGAATCAGCCGGTCCGCCCTGCGTTGCATCATCTCGACCGGATTGCCGTCGTGAAGGCCGTCCATCGCGCTGTTCTCGTGCAATTCGGCAATCCGCTCCAGCCGGGCCTGCCGATTTTTCGCTCGCGAACGGATCGCATCCTCGATGGCCGGCCAGTATTTCTCCTGATCGGGCGTGAGTTGCAGGGCGGCTTTGACGATGCCGACGCGCATGTCGGTCAGGCTCTTCAGGTCGGCGGCGGTGGGTGACGCGACGCCGACGGTCGGGGATGTCTCTGCTGCGAAGGCAAGAGACGAGGTTGTCATCAAGAGTGCGATCGCTGCGGCGGCTGCGTTCCTCGTCATTGCGAGCTCCTGGGCTGCTATCGTGGATCTCCCAGAGAAGACACGCACAGGCTGATCCGGCGCGAGTTGATCTAGGTCAAAGCCGCGAGGAGCCGGAGATAGGGACGCGTTTCTGACCGTTCGGAAAATGGCCCGGGACTTCGGACATGTCGCCATGGCCCAAGCCGTGGCCGGCGAGACGGTGGAGAGGGATTGAGCTAGATCAAGATCGAGCGGCCCGTAGTGATCAGAAATTGCTGCCCAACTCGTTTCGACCGGGCGGTACCATGCACCTTCTGCTCAAGGAAATTCGGCATAATCCGCTGCTTTGGATGCTGATCTTCGTGCCAATCGTGCTCGTGGTCGAGACGGCAGCTCCGTCCGCCCATACGGCGCTGTTTGTGCTCGCTGTCCTGGCCATCGTGCCATTGGCTGCCCTTCTCAGCCACGCGACGGAGAGCGTCGCGGAGAAAACGGGCGATGCGATCGGAGGCTTGCTCAACGCAACCTTGGGAAATCTGACCGAGCTGATCATCGCGATCGCAGCGTTACACGCCGGAGAATACATGCTGGTCAAGGCATCGATCGCCGGTGCCATCGTCACCAACTCGCTCTTCATGCTTGGAGCATCGTTCCTGCTCGGTGGGCTCCGTCATCACGTTCAGGAGTATAATCGAGCCGGCGGGAGGATGTACGCGGCGTTGCTGCTGATGGCCACGATTGCGCTGCTCGCCCCCTCAGCCGTCGCCGACCTTGATCCGGCACGCGGCCAAGCCATGGCGCTCGCTCTCAGCACAGGCCTCGCTGTGCTGCTGATCTTCGCCTACGGGCTGGGCCTGCTGTTCTCGCTCAAGACCCACAAGGAGCTGTTCGCTAGCGAGGAGCATGGCGAGACCGGCGGCGCCGGCTGGCCGATCGGACTTGCGTTGGGTACGCTTCTCGGGGTCACGGTGCTGGTTGCCCTGGTCAGCGAGATATTCGTGAGTTCGGTGCAGAAAGCAGGCGAGACGCTGGGATTGAGCCCGGCGTTCGTCGGTTTCATCATCGTTGCGCTGGTCGGCGCCGCAGCGGAAATGGCGGTGGCATTCTCGGCGGCGCGCAAGAACCGGCTCGACATGAGCGTCAGCATCGCGCTCGGAAGCGCTTCGCAGATCGCCCTGTTCGTCGCGCCGGCGCTGGTTCTTCTCAGCTATGTCATCGGTCCGAAGCCGATGGACTTGCAGTTCTGGCCGGGCGCCGTGACGATGGTCATGATCGCTTCCGTGACGTCCTGCTTCATCACCAACAGTGGACGGTCGGCATGGTTCATTGGCGCCTTGCTCGTGCTGATCTATGCGATCTTTGCCATGACGCTGTACATGGTGCCGCCGGGATCGCACGCTCCGGTTTGACCATCCGTCCAACGACTGCCGAGCCGGATCAGTATTGATACTGCTGTTGCGGGCAGATCATCTGGCCGTATTGATTGTAATAGCAGCCCTGGTTGCCGTAGTAGCCATAGCTGCCATAGTACGCGCCAGCCGCGGCCGCGGCGCCGGCCGCCGCAGCACCGTAGCCCCAACCGGGTCGATAATAGCCGCCGCCATAACCGGGATAGCCGGCGACCGGGCGACCGGGGCGTCCTGCAATCGGTCGGCCAGGATAACCCGGACGTCCGGCAATCGGGTGTGAGGGGCGCGGGCGGCCGGCAGCGCGATATCCGCCGCCATGAATCCTTCCGGCATGCATCCTTCCGCCGCCGGCATGCATGCCGCCGCCACGCATCCCGCCGCCGTGAAAGCCGCCTCCGCCGCCACGGAAGCCGCCGCCTCCTCCGCGGCGGGCATAGGCGTCATCAGGAACCAGGCAGACAGCAGCGAGAAGCAGAGCTGCCAGAGCGGCGAGGATACAACGAAGCATGGCGTGTCCTCCCTAACGGACGAGGTTGCGAACCGTGAAACTGCATCACACCAAAGGCGCCGGGTTGATGTAGATCAACGGAACGCAATCGCGTTCAAGATGCCGGGTTCCGCGGGCGCTTTCGCGCAACCGCGACAGGCGCCTGCTTTCAAATCTCCTCCGGCACAAACTGCACTTTGCTGTCGAAGCGGCCCTGCTTAGAATGCTGGACTTCGGAGGTTACGTGACTTGTCGTGTCACCTCTCAGTCAGGCGACAGCCCCATCCATTGCCGAGTTCACCAACGTTTTTTCGCTTGCGGCCGTGCGCAGTCGGAATTGTTGAACCAACCTCGATCCGAGGTGTTCTGTAGCCAGAACCCCGCGATTTGCAGCGGCGATGATGAGGACGGGTTCGGAGACATCAGCCTCGCAGGCAACATTCTGCGGGGCTTCTCTCCAATCTCGATCGCTTTGGCCGTGTTCTTGCACAGTTGGCATCGCCTCGGGGAGAGAACGAACGTGCGGAAAGCGGATGTAACGTGCGCGTGCTGTGGCGCAGGTTTCCGGCGGTTGGAGCTATGGTCCGAACCCGGCGCCAAGGGTGAGTATCACTGTCCCGTTTGCGACTATTTGCTTGAAGCATTTGATGGCACCAACCTGATCGCCTATCGGCTGACGATCCAGCCGGTGCGCGCACCGGTCTATTCGGTGAAGCAACTCGACGATCGACGATGACGTGACGTTCGGCTGCCATCGGCGGGCAACTGGTCAGTATCGCCCAGGTCCAGCCCAAACCTGGCCTGGACCCATCTCGCTTCGGCTTTCGAGGCCGATGCGGACGTCGCGCGCCTATGAGAAGGCGTCGCGGCCCGCGCGCCCGTCAAATGTCCTGAGCGCCGCGACCATCAGCTCCGGCGCTTCCTGCGCCACGCAATGGCCGACGCCGTCGAACCTCCAGCGGCTGGCGTGCGGGATCAGGGACGCGGCGCGGTCGGCCATCTCCTTGTAGACCGGCCATGACTGTTCGGCCGTGGCGATGCAGACCGGGCAGGCGATCTCGGAGAACCACGGGAACGGATTGCCGCGGGCATCGCCGGTGTAGATCTGATCCATGGCCTGGAAGATCGGCCCAAGCAACGCCGACTCGATTTCCGGCGTGCAGCGCAGCTGCATGCGGCCGTCGTCGAGCCGCGCAAAGCCGTGATGGACATAGGCCCACAGCGACGGCTCGGTCCACGGCGCGAACGCCGGCGCGGCGCGCAATCGCCGGAACAGATCGTCGGCATTGTCGAATTCGGCGCGGCGGCGCAGCACGCCCTGCACCGATGCGTTCGCGATCTCGCTCAAGCCGCCGGTCCGCGGCGTGCGCGGATCCATCGCGGTCGGCTCCGTCACGAACAGCCGCGCGAAGCGGTCCGGCATCAACTTCGTTGCGAGCATCAGGTCGGTCGCGCCGGCGCTGTGACCGATGCCGTAAATGTTCTGAAGGTCGAGGCGTTCGACCACCATGCAGAGATCGTCGGCGAAATCCTGGAACTGGTAGCGGTCGGCCGCCGGCTTGTGGCTCAGGCCATGGCCGCGGCGGTCGAGTGCATAGACGGTGTAGTCGGCGGCCAGCGCTTCGGCGACCTCGGTCCACACCTCGGCGACAAAGCCGGTGCCGTGCAGCAGCAGCGCCGGCGGCTTGCCGGAGGCCGGCTCGCCCCATCGCGCCAGCGCGATCTGCGCGCCGGCATCGCCAACGAGGATGCGATTTCGGGAGTTCATCGTCGCTCTATCGCGCATCCTGCAGGATCATCGCCGCGGCCTTCTCGGCGATCATCGCGGTCGGCGTGTTGGTGTTGCCGGAGGTGATGGTCGGCATCACGGAGGCATCCGCGATGCGCAGGCCGTTGAGGCCGTAGAAGCGCAGGCGTTCGTCGACCACGGCCATCGGATCGTTGGCCGTTCCCATCTTCGCGGTGCCGACGGGGTGGAAGATCGTGGTGCCGATATCGCCGGCGGCCTTGGCGAGCGAGGTGTCGTCATCGCCGACGGAAGGACCGGGCAGGAATTCCTCGGGATGATATTTTTCCAGCGCCTTCTGCTTCATCAATCTGCGCGTGGTGCGGATCGCGTCGGCCGCGACCTGGCGGTCGTCCTCGGTCGACAGGTAATTCGGCGCGATCGACGGGTTGTCGTCGGGCGCGGTCGAGCGGATCCGCACCGTGCCGCGCGAGGTCGGCTGCAGATTGCAGGCGCTCACCGTGATCGCGGGGAAGCGATGCAGAGGGTCGCCGAACTTGTCGAGCGATAGCGGCTGCACATGGAACTGGATGTTGGCGCGCGCGCGCGTCGCATCCGAGCGCGTGAAGATGCCGAGCTGCGACGGCGCCATGGTCAGTGGCCCGCGGCGGCGGAACGCGTAGTCGAGGCCCATCAGGCCGCGGCGCACGAGGTTGTAGTAGGTCTCGTTCAGTGTGCGCACGCCCGATACCTTGTAGATCGCGCGCTGCTGCAGATGGTCCTGCAGATTGTGGCCGATGCCCTGCACGTCAGCCACGATGTCGATGCCGAGCGGTGACAGCCATTCGGACGGGCCGATGCCGGAACGATGCAGCACCTGCGTGGTGCCGATCGAGCCGGCGCAGAGGATCACCTCGCCCTTGGCGCGCGCCTCCACCGTCTCGTTGCCCTGGCGGAACTCGACGCCGGCGGCGCGGCCGCTCTCGATGATCAGGCGGTCGACCAGCACGTCGGTCTCGAGCCTGAGATTGCTGCGGTTCAGCACCGGCTTGAGGAAACCGCGCGCCGCCGACCAGCGCCGTCCGCGCTTCTGGTTGACGTGGAAGTAGCTGGTGCCCTCATTGTCGCCGGTGTTGAAGTCGCCGATGCGCTTGATGCCCATCTCCTCGGCGGCATCGCCGACTGCATCGAGGACCTGCCACGACAACCGCGGCGCCTCGATGCGCCAGCCGCCGCCGACGCCGTGATGCTCGCTTTCGCCGAGAAAGTGATCCTCCAGCCGCTTGAATGCCGGCAGCACGTCGCTGTAGCTCCACCCGGTGAGGCCGAGCTGGCGCCAGTGATCGTAATCCGCGGCCTGGCCGCGCATCGAGATCATGGCGTTGATCGCCGACGAGCCGCCGATCACCTTGCCGCGCGGATAGGCGAGCGCGCGGCCGTTGAGGCCGGGCTCGGCTTCGGTCTTGAACATCCAGTCCGAGCGCGGATTGCCGATCGCGAAGAGATAGCCGACCGGGATGTGAAACCAGATCCAGTTGTCCTTGCCGCCGGCTTCCAGCAGCAGCACGCGCTTCTTCGGATCGGCCGACAGGCGGTTGGCCATGATACAGCCCGCAGTGCCTGCGCCGACGATAATGTAGTCGAAATCACCTTCGAGCCTTCGCGGCATGTCCTCGTTCCCGGCAAGTGTCTTTTGTTACGCGTCTATTAGTCAGACGCAGCCGGTCCAGACAAGCCCGGCGGTGGATACCGGGCGTGCGCTGGATGATCAGGGACGGCTCGGTTCGGCGAGTGTGACCTCGGGTCCAGGCCGTGGCACACACAGGATCAGCGTCAGCATGCCGATCGCGAGCAGCGCGCCGACGAGGGCGAGCGGTGCGTAGATGCTCCCGGTCGCAACATTCATCCAGCCGATCAGGGCAGGGCACACCGCGCCGCCGAACGAGCCGATCGCGCTGATCAGCGCGATACCGCCGGCCGCGGCGCTGCCTTCCAGCATCGCGTTGGGAATGGTCCAGAACAGGGAGAGAATCGCGAAGATGCCGATCGAGGCGATGGCGAGCAGGGTCACGGTCAAGAGGATGCTGCCCTGCGCGGCCTGCAGGGCGATGAAGCATGCCGCCGCGACGAGGCCGCACGCGACCACGTGCCAGCCCCGTTCCCGCGTGCGATCGGAACTGTAGCCGATCGCGACCATGCCGATGGCCGACGCGACCGAGATTGCGCCGCTCAGCCAGCCGATCTCGGTGGTGGTCGCGACGCCGACGCGCTTCAGCAGCGTCGGCGTCCACAGCAGGATGGTGTTGAGCGAACAGAAGAACGCGAAATAGATGAAGGACAGGAGATAGACGCGCGGCTCGCGCAGCGCTGCCGCGAAACTGCTTGTCGTGTTAGGGGCGGCGGCGCGATCGCGGGCGAGATCGCTTGCGACCTGCCGTCGCTCGTCGGCGCTGAGCCAGTTCGCGACCTGTGGCCCGTCGGCGAGAGTAAGATACGCGGCGACGCCGAGCAGCACCGCTGGAACGCCTTCGAGGATGAACAGCCACTGCCAGCCATGCAGGCCATGGACGCCCTGCATGTGATCCATGATCAGGCCCGATAACGGCCCCGCGATGACGCCGCCGAGCGGCACCGCCATCACGAACAGGCTGGTCATGCGGCCGCGCACGCGATCCGGAAACCACAGCGTCAGGTAATACAGGATGCCGGGGAAGAAGCCGCCCTCGGCGGCGCCGAGCAGGAAGCGCAGCAGATAGAGGTGATACTGGTTCTGCACCAGCGCGAGCAGCACGGTCACAGCGCCCCACAGCACCATGATCCGCAGCAGCGTCTTGCGGACGCCGATCCTGACCAGCAGCAGATTGCTCGGCACTTCGAGCGCGACATAGCCGACCGAGAAGATGCCGGCGGCAAGCCCGAACACCGCGTCATCGATCTTGAGGTCGTGCAGGAATTGCAGCTTGGCAAAGCCGATGTTGAAACGATCGATGATCGCCACCGTGTAGCACGCCAGTAGGAACGGGATCAGGCGCCGGGCGATCCGTCCATAGAGCCGCGATTGGGCCGCATCCTGCATGAAGGTCTCCTCTGTGATTATTTTGATTGTTCGTTAGTGCGGCGACGGCAGTGCGCTCCCTCGCCCCGTTCTTACGGGGAGAGGGTTGGGGTGAGGGGCTGTCTCCGCATCGACGGTGATAGCTGAGCCCGCGGAGACTCCCCCTCACCCGGGATGCATCTGGCGATGCGTTCCGGCCTCACCCCGCAAGCGGGGCGAGGCGAGGTTGAGTTCGCCGCTCGACTTGGGTGTCTTTCGCTATTTCGCCGGAAACTCCAGCATCGCCTCGCCGGCGGCGACCGTCTCGCCGCGCTGGTTCTGCACGGCGACGTCGACCAGCACCCAGCGCGATTTCGCGGTGGTCTGCTTGGCCTTGATGGTGCCGGCGGGGCGGATCGTGTCGCCGGGCTTCACCGGCTTCAGCCAGCGCGTCTCGAGCCTGCGATGGATCGCTCCGGCAGGCGTCGCCCAGTCGGTCAGCATGCGCGAGATCAGGCCGAAATTGTTCATGCCATGCATGATGATGCCGCCGAAATTGGTCTTGCCGAAATCGCCCTTCATGTAGTTGTCGTCGAGATGCAGCGGGTTGTAATCGAGCGATGCATCGCAGAACAGCCGGATCGATTCGCGCGAGACCGCGAAGGCGGGTCCGTCGATGGTGTCGCCGGCCTTGAGAGCATCGAAATTCGCTGGGGTCATCGTGATCCTCCTTAGATCGGACGGATGGTCTGGCCGCGACCCGAGCAGATCACGTCGCCATGCTGGTTGAAGAAGACGTTGTCGTGCACCACGAACAGCCGCTCGCGCTTGATGAACTTGTCGAGCGCGCGGGCCTGCAGGGTGATGGTGTCGCCGGGACGGGCTGGGATGTTGTAGCTCCAGGACTGTCCGGCATTGACGGTGCCCGGCGAGCGCATCCAGTCGTCCGCCGGCGTGCAGGCGAACATCAGCAGAATATGGATCGCGGGCGGCGCGATCAGTCCGCCATAGGGCCCGGCCTTCGCGGCCGCCTCATCGAGATAGAGCGGATTGGTCTCGCCGACCGCGCGGCAGTACAGCGCGATCGCGTCCTGGGTGAGCAGGTAGGGCAGCGTCTTGCGCGGCTCGCCGGGGACGATGTCGTCCCACACCTTGCGCAGCTTCGCGTCCTTCCAGAAATCGGTTTCGAACGGGGTGGCTGCAGAACTTTCTGCTTGCGCCATCGAGGATCCTCCTGCTAGTCAGTTCGCCAGGCGAACAGTTCATTCGCTGTGTGAATTGACGCTAGCGCGGTCGGGAGCCCCTGACAAGCGGGTAGCGCCGCGTCATGTGCAGGCAGCCATGCCGGCTGCGATGTGATGAGCAGAACGACAGCCCGAACCAGATGACGCCATGAGCAAAGAGAGCGACGGCTTTGTGCGCGCGATCGCGCGCGGTTTCTCGATCATCGAGGCGCTCGGCAAGCCGCCGGGGCGGCATACGCTGGCGGAGGCCGCCGACACCGCCGGCCTCAACCGCGCCACCGCACGCCGCATCCTCGCGACGCTGGTGGCCCTGAAATATTGCGCCTCGGATGGCCGCTATTTCAGCTTGCGGCCGCGCGCGCTCGGGCTCGGCCTGTCCTATCTCAATGCGTTGCCCTATTGGGCGCATGCGCAGCGCGCGCTGGAGAATTTGCGCAACGAGATCGGCGAGTCCTGCGCGATGGCGGTGCTCGATGAGGATGAGATCGTCTATGCGCTGCGTCTGCCGGCGCGGCGGATACTGTCGGCCAATCTCGGCGTCGGCAGCCGGCTGCCCGCGCATCTGGTGTCGCTCGGCCGCGTCATGCTCGCGGCGCTCCCACCTGGCATCCGCGAGGCTTATCTTGCGACCGGCGGCTTCAAGCAGGTCACGCCGCGCACGGTGACCGATCCGGAGCGACTGGGCGAACTGCTCGCGCGGGTCGAGAGCGACGGCTATGCCTGGGTCGATGGCGAACTTGATCCGGCGATCTGCGGCATCGCCGTGCCGCTGCGCGACCCCGCCGGTGCGGTGGTCGCGGCGCTTAGCGTCAACACGATCTCCGGCACGGTCAGCGAGGCCGGCGCGCGCAAGAAATTCCTGCTGCCGCTGCGCCGCACCGCACAGGAGATCCGCAGCCAGATGCTCACGTCGGGGTAGGTGCGCACACGCTCTGGATCAGTCATTGTTTCCGATCACCTTGCCTGCTTAGATCGCGGAGCCGAGCCCGACCTAGCGCTCGGGGTGCAGTATCCGGATTTCGGTTGGAGCGATTGCCATGAACAAGGTTGTTCTCACGCTGCTTGCGTCCGCCGCGCTCTGCGCTTCATTGCCGCTGCGAGCCCATGCTGAACTGGATGTTGCCGCGCTGAAGGGCGCCATCGAGAAATCGGTCGAGGCCGACTATCCGAAACTCGACGCGCTCTACAAGGACCTTCACGCCCATCCCGAGATCGCGTTTCAGGAGGAGAAGACCGCGGCCAAACTGGCTGCCGAGATGCGGGCGCTGGGCTTCGAGGTGACGGAGCACGTCGGCAAGACCGGGCTGGTCGCGATCTACAGGAACGGCGACGGCCCCACCATCATGGTGCGCACCGAGCTCGATGCGCTGCCGATGGAAGAGAAGACCGGCCTTCCCTATGCCAGCCACGACAAGACCACATGGCAGGGACGGGAAACCTTCGTGGCCCACAGCTGCGGCCACGACATCCACATGGCGAGCTGGGTGGGCGCGGCCAAGACGCTGGTCGGCCTGAAAGACCAATGGCACGGCACGCTGATGTTCATCGCCCAGCCGGCTGAAGAGATCGTGGCGGGCGCCAAGGCCATGCTGGCGGATGGTCTGTTCACGAAATTTCCAAAGCCGAATTTCGGCTTCGCCTTGCACGATGGCCCGTTCGCCTATGGAACGGTGCGCTATCGCGTCGGGATCGGCTCATCCGCCGCCGATGGCCTCTACATCAAATTCCGCGGCCGCGGTGGGCACGGAGCAGTACCGCAGGCGACGATCGATCCCGTGATGATGGCCGCGCGCTTTGTCGTCGACGTTCAGAGCGTGATCAGCCGCGAAAAGGACCCGACCGAATTCGGCGTGGTCAGCATCGGCGCAATTCACGGCGGCACCGCGTCAAACATCATTCCTGACGATGTGGTGCTGCTCGGCACTATTCGCACCTTCAAGCCCGAGGTTCGCGCGAAAATGCTTGCAGGCATCGAGCGGACGGCAAAGGCGGTCGCCGCCATGTCGAATGCGCCTGAGCCTGAGATCAATCTCGCCGAAGGGACCAAGGCCGTGATCAACGATCCCGACGTGGTCGGCACGGCGGAAAAGGTGCTGAAGGCGGCGTTTGGCGACAAGTTCGCAACCTCGCCGCCCGGCACGCCCAGCGAGGATTATTCGGAATTCGTCAGCGCCGGGGTGCCGTCGATGTTCTTCAACATCGGTGTCTACGAGCCGGAGCGCGTCGCCGCGGCCCGGGCGGGCAACGGCGCGCCACTGCCGACCAACCACTCGCCGCTGTTCGCGCCGGTGCCGGAGCCGACCATCAAGACCGGTGTCGAGGCCATGACGCTTGCCGTGCTGAGCGCGTTCGACCGGCAGGCGCGGGGAAACTAGCCGTCTGCGGCGGGCGTGCGCAGGAGATTCTGCTGCCGTTGCGCCGGATAGTCTCGCCGTGCCAAAACTTGCAGACCGGTTGCTCAACCTGCTGGAGGAGTCCTGTGGCAGATCCCGTTCGCGCCCCTTTCTACCACGACGGAATGCGTGAGTTGCAGGACCGCTTCGACGGCCGTCGCGTCGCCGACGGTCTCGAGAAGCATCGCCTGCACTTCGAATTCTGGGAGCAGGAGCGCAAGCTCATCGAGGAGACGCGATTCTTTTTCATTGCGACGAGCTATCAGGACAATGTCGATTGTTCGATGCGTTGTGGCGATCCTGGCTTCGTGAAGATCATCGGGACCGACACGCTTGAATACCCTGAGTATGACGGCAACAACATGTACCGCACACTCGGCAATATTCACCGCAACCCGAACGTCGGGTTGCTGTTTGTGCGCCTCGACGGCAAGACGTTTCGCGCGCGCATCCGGGGCAAGGCAACGATCCACGACAGCGCGGAAACGCTTGCCCGGCACCATGGTGCGAAGCTTGTCGTCAGCGTCAAATGCGAAATCTTCCCAAATTGCCCGCGCTACATTCCGGACATGATGCGTGCGTCAGCGGATGTGGCGGCGAATCCGTTCGTTCCTCGGCCCGGCTACGAGCCGCCCGCACCGGAATGGAAGAGCCGGGATTACCTCAAGGACGTACTTTCGAAATACGATCCGCATCGGAAACGCGACGCGTAGCGAGCAGGCTCCCCGTGACGCGAACGGATCTTGCTCTGCGCCGCGCTTCGAGGGCAACGCGTCGCGGCTTCCAATCTTACGCACCTCAAGCGGATATGGGATCGGCGGAGCAAGACCCGATCAAGGCAGCGGCGCCATATAGGGAATGCTGCCGACCAATACGAACACCTGAACCGCATTGCACAGCATGCCGCCCCAATGCAGCCGGCGCAGCCGCCGCACCGCGGTCGGATCACCCGAGTCTCGCGCGTCCGCCTCGGCGTCGAGCCGCCGCAGGAACCATCGGCGCGCCAGCACCGCGAAGGCCGCAATCAAGGCGATGCCAAGCGCGACAGCCGGCCGGCCCGCCGCGGCAAAGGCGAGCGTCCCGATCACACCCGAGACGGTCAGCACCAGGAAGTAGGCATTGAACATGCCGCGCAGCAGGCGGGTGACGGGCGGGACGTCGAGCTTCACGAGCAGGAACGCGGGAGCCGCGAGCAGGAAGTAGCCCATCGGCACTAGCAGGATGATGGTGGAGAACAAGACCGCTTGATCCGGGGTCATGCAGCCGCGCCCTTCTTTGAAGACTGGAGGATTTCGGTCCGGAAACCTGAAGTAGTATCCGCATGAGATATCCCCGGCACTATTAGGCTTTGGTCGGATGTGATCCTGTCAGGCCAGAGATGGGCGAACGGACGCAAGGCCACTCGGCCCTACGTCCTTGGAACATTCGGCATCCCATTTGCGAATGCAGGTCCCAGGCCGGAGGCATGCCACATCTGTTGGGTGGACCGGCTCTTGCATGCTAGACAGGACTTACGTCCAACCTCCGAGGCCAGAATTCTCATGCCCATCGTCAACCGCGTCGCCGATCTGCAACCCGATATCCAGGCCTGGCGCCGCAACATCCATGAAAACCCTGAACTGCTGTATGACGTGCACCGCACTGCATCATTCGTGGCCGACCGTCTCAGGGAATTCGGCTGCGACGAGGTCGTGACCGGGCTCGGCAAGACCGGCGTGGTCGGGGTCATCAAGGGCAAGAAGGGCGCGGCCAAGGGCGACGTCAAGGTGATCGGTCTGCGCGCCGACATGGACGCGCTGCCGATCCACGAGGAAACCAACCTGCCTTACGCCTCGAAGACGCCGGGCAAGATGCACGCCTGCGGCCATGACGGCCACACCGCGATGCTGCTCGGTGCGGCGCGCTATCTCGCCGAGACGCGCAATTTCGCCGGCGATGCGGTCGTGATCTTCCAGCCGGCCGAAGAGGGTGGGGCCGGCGCGGCCGCCATGATCAAGGACGGCCTGATGGACCGCTTCGGCGTCCAGCAGGTTTACGGCATGCACAACGGTCCGGGGATTCCGATCGGCTCGTTCGCGATCCGCTCCGGCCCGATCATGGCGTCCACCGACGAGGTCAATATCAACATCGAAGGGCTCGGCGGCCACGCCGCGCGGCCGCACAAATGCATCGATTCGGTGATGGTCGGCGCGCAACTGATCACCGCGCTGCAGTCGATCGTGTCGCGCAGCGTCGATCCGCTCGATTCCGCTGTGATCTCGATCTGCGAATTCCACGCCGGCAATGCCCGCAACGTGATTCCGCAGACCGCAGTCTTGCGCGGCACCGTCCGCACCCTGACTCCGGAGGTCCGGCAATTGATCGAGAAGCGCATCGGTGAAGTGGTCAAGGGCGTGGCGCAACTGACCGGCGCGCGGATCGATCTCGACTACAAGCGCGGCTATCCCGTCACCGTCAACCACGCATCGCAGACCGAATTCGCGACCCGCATCGCCAAGGAGGTGGCCGGCGACGGCAACGTACATCCGATGCCGCCGCTGATGGGGGGCGAGGATTTTTCGTACATGCTGGAAGCGCGGCCCGGCGCCTTCATCTTCTGCGGCAACGGCGACAGCGCCGGCCTGCATCACCCCGCCTATAATTTCAACGACGAGGCGATCGTCTACGGCACCTCGTATTTCGTGAAGATCGTGGAGGACGCGCTGGCGGCGTGATCCTTGCTGTTGGTCGCTGCGCTGCCTCTCAATCGTCATTGCCTGCGACAAACGCGAAGCGTTTGCGCAAGGGAGCGCAGCGACGAAGCAATCCATGCTTCAGCGAGCGAAGAGATGGATTGCTTCGCGGAGCCTGTCATCGGGCGCGCGTTCGCGCGATCCGACGCGAGCCGTCAGAAGGCGACGTCGCTGACGCACCACATGTCGCCGGCGACGTCTTCGAGTGAGCTGCCTAGCCGTGAAGTTGCGAGTTGAGGCCGTCCCAATTTGCTGTGCGTCTGGTTGCCTCGAGAGCGCCGCTCTGGGAATTGCGACGAAACAGAAGGCCCTTCTGGCCTGAGAGTTCCTTGGCTTTCAGCACGCGGCCATCTTCCAAAAGGATCCGCGCGCCTGCCGTGACATAACAGCCCGCCTCGACGATACAATCGTCACCCAATGAAATGCCGATACCGGCGTTGGCGCCGATCAGGCAGCGCTCACCGACCGTAATCCGCTCTTTGCCGCCTCCGGACAGAGTGCCCATGATCGACGCTCCGCCACCAACGTCGCTGCCGCTTCCCACAACCACACCGGCGCTGATCCGGCCTTCGACCATGCAGGCACCGAGCGTACCTGCATTAAAATTGCAGAAGCCTTCATGCATGACGGTCGTGCCCGGCGCCAGGTAGGCTCCGAGCCTTACGCGATCCGCATCTGCAATTCTCACGTCCGCAGGCGTCACATAGTCAGTCATGCGCGGAAATTTATCCACGCCTGTCACCTCAAACGCGAGAGCACGCTTTCGTGCTGTCAGTCGTGCGTCCGGTACACGAGAGGATTCACAGGGACCGAGGGTCGTCCAGGCAACGTTAGGTAACAGACTGAAAATTCCATCAAGGTTCAGGCAATTCGGCTGAACGAGCCGGTGGCTCAGGAGATGGAGTCGGAGATATGCGTCGTGCACATCAGTCGGCGCGGATGCAAGGGAGCCAATTTCCGTACGGATTGGAACGATGTCGACATTGCGGACGTCGTCGTGTCGCGCATATCCGTCTGCCGACTCACCCAACGATCTGTTGATCTCGTCCTTCGTCAGCCGTACCGTTGCCGCCTTGTCGGTCTCCGCGACCAGGCGCAGCTGAAGAAACCAGGAATCCAACACGCGACCGTCAGCGGCAATCGTCGCAAATCCCTCGCCGCTCGCGCCCTTCAGCTCTATCGCCATTTGAATTGCTCACACTACGACCCTACACATAGTGCATACGCGAGTTCTCCTGGAATTGGCAACTTCTGCACGCTCAAACGCGTCCGCTTTGGGCCATTTTGGGCGGATTGAGCGGGGGAGCCGACGGGTGATGTCCGCTTCTGCCCGTAGGCCGGGGCCGGGCCGAGCGCGTTGCGTCCGGCTGCGGCCTAATGAGCCCGCGTCCTGGACGACCTCACGAATCCCATCGCACCGGCAGCGTCACCGGTCCGCGGAACACCCAGCCGCGGACGACAGGCGGCGCCTCCGCGCGGAGGCGCAGATTGCGCAAGCGCGCGAACAGCATCGGCACCACGATCTTGCCGACCGTGAGCCGTGACACCCAGGTGCCGGCGCAGAAATGCGGTCCGGCGCCGAACGCCAGATGCGATTGCTTCGGTCGCGTCACGTCAAATCGATCGGGCTCGGCGAAGCGATTGCCGTCGCGGTTCGCCGCGCCGACGCAGAGCCCGATCTGAAGGCCCTCGGGCAGCGTGGTGCCGGAAAGATCGACATCGCGCGTGACGCGGCGCGGATACATGCCGATCGGCGAGATCCAGCGCACCGCTTCCTCGAGCGCGGAGGGCCATAGTTCCGGCTTCGCCAGCACGCAGTCCTTCTGCGCCGGGTTTTGCAGCAGACCGAGCACGAGGGTCAGGATCGCATCGCGCGGCTCGTTCAGCCCGCCGCCGATGATCACCTTGATGTTGGCGCGGATGCCCTCGATCGGCATCGGCGGATCGGCGTTGACCATCGAGGACAGGATCGAGGGGTTGGGGTGGCTGCGGTGATCGTCGAGCACCGCGTCGATCGCGGCGTCGACATCGGCGCTCGCCTGCATCGCCTTGCGCTCGATTTCGGCATCGGCAGCGTAGTTGCCCGCGCCGTCGATCAGCGCCTGCGACCAGTCGGCCAGGGTCTGCCACGGCATCGCGCGAAAGCCGATCATCGCCATCAGGCTGCGCGAGGCCATCGGCGCGGCGAGCGCTGAGAACAGATCGGCCTGATCGGCCGCGGACAGGTCATCGATCAGCTCTTGCGCGATCGCGGTGAACTTCGGCGCCCAATACTCCTTGATCGTGGCCGGGCGGAACGAGGGCTCGATCGCCTTGCGGCCGATCGCGTGCTCGGCGCCGTCCTTGCGCATGAAGGTCGGCCCCATCACTTTGTTGACCAGCGAGGTCGGA
This sequence comes from Bradyrhizobium sp. B120, assembly GCF_049075665.1. Classification (NCBI taxonomy): domain Bacteria; kingdom Pseudomonadati; phylum Pseudomonadota; class Alphaproteobacteria; order Hyphomicrobiales; family Nitrobacteraceae; genus Bradyrhizobium; species Bradyrhizobium sp. B120. The sequence continues at coordinate 2,969,392 of NZ_CP185242.1, forward strand.
TTGTCGGCCGAGTAGGTCGCCGGGTCGCGCTCGATCCGCACGATGTCGTCGAAGCGCGTCACCAGCGTCAGCTTCGCGGGCTCGACGAAGACCGCCGGCGCCAGCTCGCGCAGGCGGCGGAAGATCGGATAGGGGTCGTCGAGCAGATCCTGATACGCGATGTCGGTGACGACGGGCACGGTGCTGGTCATTGGTCCTCCCGGAGCGCTTTTTTGCGAAGGCTAGCGCCTCGGGCCGCAATCGTTCAATTCAATGGGATCGATATCAGACATCGAAATATTCCATGACCTCATGCTAGGCTGGGCCGCCGGCAAGGCGGGAGGTGCAGCGTGGCGGCCAATTCCTCGATCGATCCGATCGACATCGGGACCTTGCGGACGCTTGTGCTGGTCTACGACCTGCAGTCGTTCTCGGCGGCGGCCAAGCGGCTCGACGTCAACCAGTCTACCATCAGCTACGCGGTCGAGCGGCTGCGCGGCGCGCTCGGTGATCCCTTGTTCGCCCGCAGCGGCAATGGCGTGACCGCCACCGAACGCTGCGCGGCGTTGGTCAGCTGGGCGCGGGACATGATCGGCGAGATCGACGGGCTTGCCTCACCGGTTGAATTCGATCCGGCGACGGTGCAGGGCAGCGTGACGATCTCGTGCAATTATCACGAACGGCAGACCCTGATGCCGCAGTTCAGTGCACGGCTGCGTGCCGGCGCACCAAAAGTCCGTCTCGTCCTGCTCGATGCTGCGGGCCATGGCGACATCCATCTCAAGCAGAACCAGTGCGACATCGTGCTCGGTCCGGTCGGGGTCGTCGGCGAAAGCTTCTTTCGGCGCCATATCCTCACCGATCACTATGTCTGCGTGATGGATCCGGCCAATCCGCTGGCGCGCGGCCGGATCGCGCTGTCGGCCTACGCCAAGGCCGAACACGTCTTCATCACCCATAGCGGCGAGTGGCTGCCGCTCTATCTCGAGGCGCTCAAGGCGAGGGAGATCGAGATCGAGCCCGCGGTCAGCCTTCCGAACCACGACAGCCTGGAGCGCATCGTCGCCGGCACAAGGCTGGTTGCGACCATCCCGCATCATCTGGCGCGGGCGATGCGCGGCGGCCTGCACGTCGCGTCGCTGCCGTTCCGCGTGCCGATCTCGATCGACATGTACTGGAGCGCCCGGACGGCCAAATCCGGCCTGCACAAATGGGCGCGCGGCCTGCTGGCGGAGGTCGCGAAAGTGTACGCCGCCTGAGCGCGCCGCGACCGTCAAAAAGCAAAAGGCCCGCACCGACGGTGCGGGCCTTCGTCCGGCGCGTTGCCGCGCCGAAAGCGTGTCGGCATCAGAACACGTGGTAGAACACGTAGTACAGACAGCCCGAGAGGATCATCGCGGCCGGCAGGGTCAGCACCCAGGCCATCGCGATGTTGCGGATCGTCGCCCATTGCAGGCCGGAGCCGTTGGCGGCCATGGTACCCGCGATGCCTGACGACAGCACGTGGGTGGTCGAGACCGGCAGGCCGTAGCCATCGGCCGCCGCGATCGTCGCGGCCGCCGTGATCTCGGCGCAGGCGCCCTGCGCGTAGGTCAGGTGGGTCTTGCCGATCTTCTCGCCGACGGTGACGACGATGCGCTTCCAGCCGACCATGGTGCCGAGGCCGAGCGCGATGGCGACGGCGAACTTCACCCAGCTCGGGATGAACTTGGTCGCGGCATCGAGCGAGCCCTTGTACTCGTTCAGCGTGGCGACGTCGGCGGCGGTCAGCTCGGCTTCCTTGTCCTTCATCAGGAAGCGGATCGCCTCGGACGCCAGGTACATGTCGTTACGGGTGTTGCCGACCGCATCGGCCGGGAACTTGGCCAGCGAGCCATACTGAGCGACCTGCTGTCCGATGTCGCGCACCAGCACCGCCAGCGACGGATAGGTGCCTTCGTTGATCTGGTGCTGCGCGACATAGTTGGTCACCGCCGGGCGCGGATTGCCGATCACATTGTAACCGGCGGCCTTGCCTTCGATGACCTTGCTGGCCGAGGTGGAATGCGCGGCGAACTGCTCGATCTGGCTCGCGGGCAGCGCGCGGTTCAGCGCATAGGCGGTCGGCACGGTGCCGATCAGGATCAGCATGATCAGGCCCATGCCCTTCTGGCCGTCGTTCGAGCCATGGAAGAAGCTGACCAGCGTGCAGGTCAGGATCAGGATGCCGCGGATCCACCACGGCGGCGGCTGGTTGCCGACCGGCTCGCCGAACAGCGCCGGCGTCGCACGCGCCAGCACGATCTTGAGGATGTAGAGCAGGCCGGCAGCGAGCGCGAAGCCGAACAGCGGCGAGAGCAGCAGCGCCTTGGCGATGTTGCCCGCCTGCGACCAGTCCACGCCGGAGGTGCCGTCGCGGCCGCGCAGCAGTGCGTTGGTGATGCCGACGCCCATGATCGAACCGATCAGGGTGTGCGAGCTCGAGGCCGGCAGGCCGAGCCACCAGGTGCCGAGATTCCAGATGATGGCGGCGATCAGCAGCGCGAACACCATTGCGAAGCCGGCGCTGGAGCCGACCTGCAGGATCAGTTCGACCGGAAGCAGCGACACGATGCCGAACGCGACGGCGCCGCTCGAGAGCAGCACGCCGAACAGGTTGAACATGCCCGACCAGACCACGGCGATATGCGCCGGCAGCGAGCGGGTGTAGATCACGGTGGCGACCGCGTTGGCGGTGTCGTGGAAGCCGTTGACGAATTCGAAGCCGAGCGCGATCAGCAGCGCGACGAACAGCATGATGTAGGGCAGGAACGACGTGACGCGCGTGCCGGTGGCGTCGACGTCGGCATAGATGCTGTAGGCAACGAACAGCAGCGCGGCTGCGACCACGCCCAAATAAATGATCCCCGTCATAGGGTGGAAGCCCTTGTCGAGGTCCGGACCCTTTTTCAGGGCGGGCTCGATCGAGCCGGGTAACGCCATATCGCTCATGGTAAACTCCTGTCCCAATGCCTCTGATTTTGATCGATGCATATGACAGGCAATTGAAATCCGCCCCGTGAAATGAACCGGCCGCCCATAACGGTGGACATCCCGCCGAATTGTTGTGCAACGCATTGAAGGTCCACGGGCCTTCGCGGCCTCGTGGCAATCTTCAGCAACAGACGATCACCGATCGCGGGTGTGTCTGTCGTCTGGATCTTGCACCGCGAAACAATGAGGAGATGGCGACATCGGAAGCGGGACCGGGTCCGCCCATGGCGGACGCCTCGTCATTCGGTGCTCATTCGTGTGAACCGCGTCCTGGAGGGCCGAATTTGTGATAGTGTTCGACGCCTGTCCTTGCTATCCCGTGCCCTCGATGAAACCGCAAATCGGCCAAAAGAGGCGTCCTTTTGCACCTGCGCTGCGTGGGCTGCTGACCGTTTGCCTGACATTTGCGTATGTCATCGTTGGTGTTGCTGGAGAAATTGCCTGCGCGGGGGAGACGCTTGCGTCAGTTGAGCAGGCCGAACAAGTCGAACTTGCTGCCATGGCCGGTCAATCCGACCAGGATTCGAAGAAGCCACCCGTCACGGTCGTAGATCATTGCTACACGTGTGTTCCCTTGCTCCTTCCGCCGCCTGTCCTGGTCGCGGAGCGGGCGGCAAAGTCGATCCCACCGACATACGTCACGCCGAACTTCCTTCTTGAAGATCATCCGGGGCTCGATACGCCGCCGCCCAAATACCTTGCCTGAGCGCCTTTCCGGAGCGCGCGAGCGCTCGATTGTTCTGCTTGGTCAGGTAACTGCTCATGTTTCGGAAGAAGGCCGCGCGTCTTGCGTGGGCGTTGATATTTCTGTTCAGCCCGTGGCTGGCGGGCGCTTCACATTCGCAAACCCTGACGATGAGGGACGCGCTCGCGCGTGCACTCGCGGCTAGCCCCCGTCTCACCGCGGCCGAGCGGGACGTGGGGATTGCCGCAGGTCAACGCATCCAGGCAGGTGCGCTGCTCAATCCGGAGGTGTCCTACGAGCAGGACAATTCCTTCGGCACGGGCAAATTTCGGGGGACCAAATCCGCCGAAACCACCTTGCAGATCAGCCAAGCATTCGAATTGTTCGGGAAGCGAGAGGCTCGCGTTGCAGCCGGCGCGGCTGGTGTCGAGACGGCGGCCATCCAGCGTCAGGCGGTCCGGCTGGAAGTTCTCTCCGAGACTGCCATCGCATTCCTGAACGTGCTGGGCGGACAGCGCCGAATTCAGATTCTGGATGAACAGGTCGCAGCCATCGACAAGTTGACCCCGCTGCTGCAGCGGCGCGTCGAGGCAGGCGCATCCTCGCCGGCGGAGACCGGCCGGGCCGAGGTGGCTTCCGCCCTGGTCAAGGCGGATCGCGAACGGCTCCGATCGACCCTCGCCAGTGCGCGGCGCGAGCTGGCAGTCCTCATGGGCGATACGGCGCCGAAATTCGCCGCCGTCTCCGGGCGGCTCGACGCCACCGGACAGCCGCCGGCCTTCAAGGCGATCGTGGCGGCGATCGACGCGAATCCACAGCTGGTTCGGTGGACGGCGGTCTATGCGCAGCGGAACGCGCAACTTCTGCTGGCACGGCTGAAGCCCTATCCGGACGTCACGATTGCTGCCGGGTGGCGGCATTTCAACGAGACCAACGACGATGCCGTCCGATTGACGTTCTCGGTGCCGATCCCAGTGTTCGACCAGAACCAAGGCAATGTCCTGTCCGCCCAGGAGAGCCTGGCGAAGACCAAGGCAGAGCGGGAAGCAACCCGGAACACGCTGATCGTGATTGCAGGCCGGGCCTACGATTCGGTGCAGGGCTCACTGAGGGAGCTTACTGTCCTTCGCGAAGTCGCGATCCCGAAAGCGGAGCAAGCGAGCCAAGCCATTTCTGACGGTTATAGCCAAGGCCGCTTCTCGCTCCTCGAAGTGCTGGACGCTCAGGCAAGCCTCGCTCAGGCGCGGCTGCGCGAGCAGGAGGCCTTGCAGAACTTCCACATTGCCGTCGCGACCATTGAAGGGCTCGTCGGCAATCCATTTTCGCTCGCGCGTGAGAGCTCAAGATGATGCGGCGTCTGATCCGATATTTGGTGTTCGTTCTGGTTGCCGCATCGCTGGTTTATGCCGGCTATCGGATGCTGACACCGGCGACGACCAAGACGGTTTCAACCGAGAAGGTTGAAGAGGAAGAACATTCGAACAGCGTCGAGATGGCTGACGCGAAGATCGCCGCGGCGGGGATAGAGCTCGCAAAGGCATCGCCAGTCGTGTTGCACGATAGTCTGCTGCTGAACGGGATGGTCCAGCCGAACCAGGAATCCCTGGTTCAAGTCACCCCTCGCTTCCCGGGAATTGTGCGGGACGTGCGCAAGCGGATCGGCGACCATGTCGAGAAGGGCGACGTCCTTGCTATCGTCGAGAGCAACCAGAGCCTTACTCCCTATGAATTGAAGGCCGCTCTTGGCGGGACAGTGATCGACCGTCAGACGACTCTGGGCGAATACGTCTCCGAACAGAAGCCAGCGTTCGTCATCGCGGATCTGTCGACCGTTTGGGTGGATTTCTCCGTCTATCGCCGTGACCTCGGCCGAGTCCACGTCGGCGACCGGATCCTCATCGATCCGGCGGACGGCAAGCCGCCGATCGAGGCGAGGATTTCCTACCTTTCGCCCGTCGGAAGCAGCGATACCCAGAGCGCGGCAGCAAGAGCGGTCGTGCCGAACACCGAACAACGGCTGCGCCCGGGGCTCTTCATCACCGGGCGGCTTACGCTTTCGGCAAGGCAGGTGCCGGTCGCGGTTAAATCTTCGGCGCTGCAGACCGTCGAAAACCGCACTGTCGTATTCGTCCGGGACGGCAAGAAATTCGAGGCCCGCGACGTCGAAATCGGCGATCGCGATCCGGAGTTCGTCGAGATTACGTTCGGTGTTCTCGAAGGCGACGTGTACGCGGCAAAGAACAGCTTCATCGTGAAGGCCGAAATGGCGAAGGGAGGAGCGGACAATGATTGACGGCATTCTCTCCTTCGCCATCCGTCAGCGGTGGCTGGTGATGATCGGCGTACTTGCGATGGCCGGCTTCGGCGTCTGGAATTTCACGCGCCTACCGATCGATGCCGTCCCCGATATCACGAACGTGCAGGTCCAGATCAACAGCCGCGCGCCCGGCTACTCGCCCCTCGAAGTTGAGCAGCGCATCACATTCCCGGTCGAGACCGCGATGGGCGGCTTGCCGCGCCTTGAAAGCACGCGGTCACAATCCCGCTACGGGCTCAGCCAGATCACGGTCATCTTCAAGGACGGCACCGACATCTATTTCGCCAGGCAGTTGGTCAACGAGCGAATCCAACAGGTCAGGGATCAATTGCCCTCCGGCATCGATACCGCGATGGGGCCGGTGTCCACCGGTCTGGGTGAGATTTACATGTTCACGGTCGAAGCCAGGCCCGAGGCCCGCAAGGCGAACGGCGAGCCCTACACGGCCACCGACCTGCGAACCATCCAAGACTGGATCGTCAGGCCGCAATTGCGGACGGTGGCCGGCGTCAACGAGGTCAACACGGTCGGCGGATTCGAGAGGCAGTTCCACGTGCTGCCCGATCCGGCGCAACTGATGGCTTACAAGATCAGCTTCCGCGACGTGATGGCGGCCCTGGCCACGAACAACGCAAACGTCGGGGCCGGCTACATCGAGCGCAACGGCGAACAGTATCTCGTCCGGACCCCCGGCCAGGTCGGAACCAGCGACGAACTCAAGGAGATTGTGATCGGCTCGCGGAACGGCGTTCCGGTCCGGATATCCGACGTCGCCGACGTCAGGGAAGGCAAGGACCTGCGCACGGGCGCGGCGACGTTGAATGGGAAGGAAGTCGTGTTGGGCACCGCGATGCTCCTGATCGGCGAGAACAGCCGTACCGTGGCGCAGCGGGTCGCGGCCAAGATCAAGGAGATCGGGAGGACGCTGCCGGAGGGTGTGATCGCCCACGCCGTCTATGACCGGGCCCGCCTGGTCGAGGCGACAATCGAGACCGTTCAGGGCAATCTGGCCGAAGGCGCTCTGCTGGTCGTCGTTGTGTTGTTCCTGACGCTTGGAAACTTCCGGGCAGCCATCGCGACCGCGTGCGTCATCCCGCTGTCCATGCTGTTCGCCATCACCGGGATGGTGGAGAACCGCGTCAGCGCCAACCTGATGAGTCTGGGCGCGATCGATTTCGGCATCATCATCGACGGCGCGGTCATTATCGTCGAGAATTGCTTGCGGTTGCTGGCGGCGGAGCAACACCGGCTCGGTCGCCCGCTCGATCGTCGCGAGCGTTTCGAAACCATCCTCGCCGGATCGCGAGAGGTGGTCCGCCCCAGCCTGTTCGGAACGTTCATTATCGCCATCGTCTATCTGCCGATCCTGACGCTCACCGGCGTCGAGGGAAAAATGTTTACGCCGATGGCGCTGACCGTGCTGATGGCGCTCGCGGGCGCCAGCATCCTGTCAGTCACCTTCGTACCTGCCGCGGTCGCCCTGCTCGTCAGCGGCAAGATGTCCGAACATGAGAATCTCCTGATGAGGGGCGCGCGGCGCGTTTACGCGCCGCTGCTCGCGGCCTCGATCCGGAACAGATCCGGCGTCGCCGTCATCGCCGCGCTCCTGGCCGTGGTCTGCGGGATAGCCGCATCGCGCATGGGCACCGAGTTCATCCCCAGTCTCGACGAAGGCGACGTTTCCTTCGAGGCGATCCGCATCCCGGGAACCAGCCTGACGCAATCGGTGGAGATGCAGGCCATGGTCGAGCGGAGGCTCGCGACCCTTCCGGAAGTGAAAGAGGTCTTCGCGCGCACGGGGACGGCGGAGGTCGCAACGGACCCGATGCCACCGTCCGGCTCCGACGGCTACGTGATGCTGAAGCCCCGGAAGGAGTGGCCCGATCCCGGCAAGCCGAAGGCCGCAGTCGTATCCGACATCCAGGCGGCGGCCGAAGACGTCCCCGGAAACGCTTATGGATTCTCGCAGCCGATCCAGCAGCGCATGAACGAGACGGTGTCCGGGATCCGGAGCGATGTGGGAGTCAAGATCTTCGGCGACGATCTGAGCGAACTCGTCCAGGCCGCCGCGAAGGTCCAGGCCATCATGCAGAAGGTCCGGGGCGCCGAGGACGTCAAGACGGAGCAGGCTACGGGGCTGCCGGTGCTTACCGTCAAGCTGAATCGTCAGGCGCTGTCGCGTTACGGGATCAACGTCAGCGACGTCCAAAATCTGGTGGAGATCGCTGTCGGCGGCAAGAGCGCCGGTCGCGTGTTTGAGGGGGACCGGCGCTTCGACATCGTCGTACGGCTACCGGAAGAGCTTCGCTCCGACATCGAGGCGATCAAGTCGCTGCCCGTTCCGTTGCCGCCGACCGACGGCCAGACCAAGGCGACGCCGGCCCTGTGGGGCAACTCGCCGCTCGCTCAGATGCGCTACGTGCCACTTTCGGAAGTTGCCCAGATCGATCTGGCGCCGGGGCCAAATCTGATCAGCCGCGAGGACGGCAAACGGCGGATCGTCGTCACCGCGAACGTGCGGGGTCGCGACCTCGGCTCATTCATCGCCGATGCCCAAAACCAGATCGTGACAAAGGTTAAACTCCCGCCCGGTTACTGGATCGGGTGGGGCGGCCAGTTCGAGCAGCTCGTCTCGGCGACGCAGCGCCTGACGGTGGTCGTGCCGTTCGCGCTGCTTCTGATCTTCCTCCTGCTCTTCATGAGCCTGGGATCGGTTCCCGACGCGTTGCTTGTGTTCAGCGGGGTCCCGCTCGCCCTGACCGGCGGCGTCGCGGCGCTGCTGTTGCGCGGGATTCCGCTTTCGATCAGTGCCGGCATCGGCTTCATCGCGTTGTCCGGCGTCGCGGTGCTCAACGGTCTGGTCATCATCACCTTCATCGAACGGCTGCGCAGCGAAGGCAGGCCCCTGGTCGAGGCGGTCAGTGAAGGTGCGTTGACCAGGCTGCGGCCGGTCCTGATGACCGCGCTCGTCGCCTCGCTCGGTTTCGTTCCGATGGCAATCGCGACCGGCGCCGGCGCGGAGGTCCAGCGACCGCTGGCGACCGTCGTCATCGGCGGGATCATCTCGTCGACCATCCTCACCCTGCTAGTGCTGCCGGCGCTCTACGTCCTCTTCCGGCGGGAAGAGCCGTCCAGCGCGCAATCGAACCCATCCGCCCGGGAAGGAGCCATGTCATGAAATACGTGCTGTTGGTGATCGCATCGATCTTGTTTGCGACGCCGGTTTCCGCCGAGGACTACGAAAAGGGGCCGAACGGCGGCCTGATGCTCGACGTGGCCGGCATTGATGCCGAACTTCTGACGTCGGGCAACACGGTCACCATCAACGTCTTCGAGGCTTTCAAGGCCAAGCCGGTGTCGACCAAGGGGTATGTCGGCGCCGTCCTGATAGCCGGCGGACAGACCCGTGAAACAGTCACCCTTGCACCCCAAGGCGAGAACTCTCTCAAGGGGGACGCGAAGAATCCGATCCCAACCGGTGCGACGATTACCCTCACGATCAAGACCGCCGAAGGGAGGTCGGGCCAGGCTAAGTTCAAGAAGTAGGCGCGGCACGGGCCGGCAGCCGCAACGATGCCATCGGTAACGTCGCGGTCGTGATCGCCGCACTGCTGGTTGCCTGGACGCAAACGCCGTGGCCCGACTTGGTCGTGGCGGTCGTCATTGCCGCTCTGTTTCTGCAGTCGTCCTTCGCCATCATACGGGACGCACGAAACGACCTGAGCAACGCCCCGTCGGCCAATCCTCAACGATCAAAAGCTTAGAGATATTTTACAAGTCTCTACCCGGACGCCCACGACGCTCGTCACCAGCCATCCGGCGCGTGCTGCGAGCAGGTGAGTGAGGAGGGGAGGATTGCGAGATGAGGTGGCGCGCCGCACGATTGGGGCTAGCAAACCGCGCAGCGCGCCCGCCTCAGGTACGTCATGGCGTGAACATGACGCCCGATACCTATGGAACACGTCACAGTACCACGGATCAATTAAAGGTTGTAGGTATTTGTCAGCGTCCAGAAGCAATTTCACGTTGAAGTGTGGTCCCTGGTTCCGCCGGTTTGGCGCAACTCAGGCCGCGCGGGCTGGATTGCGCAACTGATCTGCGGCAATTTTCAGGTCGTCAATAAAGCGCTGATATTCCAGCGCTTTGGCTTTCTCGTCGGGCAGCCGCAACAGGTAGGACGGATGTACGGTGACGAGCACCTTGGTTCCGTCGTGATCGATCAGGCGGCCGCGGTTTTTGTTGATCGGGGTGATCTTGCCGAGCACGCTCTGCGCTGCGGTGGCGCCGAGCGCCACCACGAGTTCCGGCCTGATCGCGTCAAGCTCGCGCGCGTACCACTGACGGCAGGCGCGGATCTCCGGCGTGCCCGGCTTCTGGTGCAGCCGGATCTTGCCGCGCGGCACGAATTTGAAGTGCTTCACCGCGTTGGTGATGTAGACCTTGGCGCGCGCGATGCCGGCGTCCTCAAGCGCGCGATCGAGCATCTGCCCGGCCGGTCCGACAAAGGGATGGCCTGCGAGATCTTCCTTGTCGCCGGGCTGCTCGCCGACCAGCATCAGCGTCGCGCTTTGCGGCCCTTCGCCGAACACGGTCTGGGTTGCGTCCTTCCATAGCGGGCAAGCGCGGCAATCGGCGGCCTCTTCGCGCAAGGCAGCAATCGCATCGTGAACTTGCGTGTCGTGAGTTTGCTTACGGGCCATCGGCTCATCCTGCGGCTTCCGCGGCTCGGCTGTCTTGCGTGCGATAAAGGGGCCACTGGTCATGCGCATGGCGTCTTCGATCAGCGGCTTAATGATCGAGTCCTCGGGCAGGTTCCTCCAATAGGCCTGCGGCATCTCCATCACTTTCAGCCGCGCGGGATTGAAGAGGCCGTTGTCATGACGCCGCCAGGCCTCCTCGAGCCGATCCTCGCTCGGCACCTCGGATTTGGCGACGCCCGGCGAGATCGAGATCGCGTGCCCGTCCCAATGCGCGCAAACGTCGGGGGTCAGGATCGACCACGGCATGTCGGCGAAGCGGCCGGCGAAGAAAGGCGCGGCGAACTCGACGATGCGATGCTCCGGCTCGAACCAGGCGACGTAATGCGCCGTCCGCTCGCGGCCGATCTCGCGGAAGCGGAGCTGGGCGTGCATCCTGTCGATGTCGCGATAGACCGCGCGCGCCATCGCGTGGATCTCGGCGACGTCGGGGTCATCAGTCGCGCTGAGCAGATCGTGACGGCTGCGCAGCCGCCACAGCAGGCGATAGAGCAGGGCGAAGCGCGCGTCATTGCGATGCAGGATCGCGGTCTTTGCGAGCTCGACGAATATGGCTGTCACGTTGAACCGCGCCTGCGGCATGTCAGGCAAGTCATTCACGCAGGATGCTGACGGCAGTTCGTCGTCTTTGCGTACGGTCCATGTGACCTCCGCAGGCTTCACGTCATTCAACGCCAATCGTCGCGCGGCCTTGCGCCAGCCCTCGAAATCGGTGTCGTTGTCGAGCACGATGATACGCATACGATTGCTCCGTTTCCGTCACGTCGCCATTTTCGGGGCCAGTGCACCTGGCGTGCGGGAGATCAGGTTGCGTCCGGTTTTGGCGGCTGCTGAATCCCATTGATTCCACTCATGAATCGATGAACTCACCAATCCGATTGACTCCGCGGGCCCTGTTAGCTTTATATTAGAACATATCATGAACAAATGAGCCAGTCCCTGGTTCTCTGTTCTGGTCAGTGACGACCTCAAATTTTGGTTGGGAAGGAGCGGCGCAATGAACGGCGCACGCACGGGTACGCTTGCGTCTCTGCGCGGAAGCATCGCGCGCATCGAGGCGCCATCGGAGGCGGCGATGCCGAACCGCATCGCGCTCGGCCACACGAGCGCAGACGCGATGCTGCGCGGCGGGCTTGCGCCGGCCGCGCTGCACGAGGTGTTCGCGGCCGGCCATCAAGGCGGCGCGGCGACCGGCTTCATCGCGGGGCTCGCCGGGCGGATATCAGCGCGCAAGCCGCTGGTCTGGGTGCGGCAGGATTTTTCCGACCGCGAAAACGGTGCGCTGTCGATGCGCGGGCTCGCCGAGATCGGCCTCGATCCGCGCCTCTTGGTCACCGTGCGTGCCGCCGATGTCGACAGCGGGCTGCGCACCGCGGCCGACGCGCTCGCCTGCGATGCGCTCGGCGCTGTCGTGCTCGAGATCTGGGGCCATGCGCGCCAGCTCGATCTCGTCGCCAGCCGCAAATTGACCCTGGCCGCGCAAGCCTCCGGCGTCACCGCGCTGCTGCTGCGGATCGCGGCGACGCCGATCCCCTCGACCGCGGAGACGCGCTGGATCGTGCGCGCGGCGCATTCGCCGCCGGGTAATGCCGCAAGCGCCTGGGGCGCGTCGCGCTTCGAGGCCGAGCTCGTGCGCAATCGTCATGGCCCGGTCGGGCGATGGATCATGGAATGGAAGTGTGATGAGTGCCAATTCAGTGAACCGTCGGCGTATCCTCAGCCTGTGGCTGCCACGCCTGCCCATCGACCGCATCAAGCGCAAGCTCGCGCAGGACATCGCCTCGCAAGCTGATGGGCATGAGGTGGATGAACCTTCAAGTGAGGCGAGCACATTGGCAGGGCTCTCTCCCCCCTTGCGGGGGAGAGTTGGAGAGAGGGGTACCACGGACACCGGCGTATGCGGCTTACCCCTCTCCCTAGCCCTCCCCCGCAAGGGGGGAGGGAACCCGTCCGCTGATGCGTCCCTCACGAATGGATTGAGCAACCTTCTCCCCAGCGTCGTCGTCGCAAAGGACCACAACGCGATCCTGCTGCACGCGATCGACGAGGCGGCGGTGCGGGCCGGGCTGTCGATCGGGCTGCCGCTCGCCAATGCGCGGGCGATCTGCCCGGAGCTTACGGTCTACGACGCCGACCCCGCTGCCGATCTGAAGACGCTGAACGACATCGCCGACTGGTGCGACCGCTTCACGCCACTGGTCGCGCTCGATCCGCCTTACGGGCTGTTCCTCGACATCACCGGCTGCGCGCATCTGTTCGGTGGCGAGCGCGCGCTGCTGCAGATCGCGACCGGCGCGCTGAGCCGGCGCGGCTTTGCCGTCAGTGCCGCGATTGCCGGCACCTCGATCGCGGCGCGCACGCTGACGCGTTATACCTCGGGGCAGATCATCGCGGACGGCGCGGAGGCGGAGGCGGTCGGCCCGTTGCCGGTGTCGGCGCTCGGCGCCGATCCTGCCGTCACCACCGGCCTGCGCCGCGCCGGCCTGAAGACCATCGGCGATGTCGCCTCGCGCGCGCCGCATGAGATCTCGGCGCGGTTCGGCTCGGCCTTCACCACCTTGCTCGGCCACGCGCTCGGGCAGGGCGATGCCCCGATCAGCCCGCGCAAGCCGCTGCCCGATTACATCGTCGAGAAACGTTTCCCCGAACCCATCGCGACCGATACCGTGATCGCGCTGACGCTCTCGAGCCTTGCCAAGACGCTGGTTGCGGCGATGGACAAGCAGGGCAAGGGCGCGCGGCAGCTGGAAGCGAGCTTCTTCCGCACCGACGGCGCGGTGCGCGCGATCATGGTCGAGACCGGGCGTCCGGTGACGCGGCCGGAGATGATCGACCGCCTGTTCCGCGAGCGGCTCGATGCGCTCAACGATCCCCTTGATCCCGGCTTCGGCTTCGATCTCATTCGCCTCGCCGCAGGGCGTACCGAGATCGTGGTGCAGCAGCAGCGCGACCTCGACACCACAGTGCACGACAATGACGAGATCTCGGCGCTGATCGACCGCATCGCCGCTCGCATCGGGGGCAAGCGCGTTGTCGTGCATCTGCCGCTCGAGAGCCATATCCCCGAACGATCAGCGCTCGCGCTGCCGGCGCAGCATCATCTGGCCGCGGCGAGCGCGGCCGCCTGGCCGGAGCGCGTCGCCGGCGAGCCGCCGCTGCGACCGCTCAGGCTGTTCGAACGGCCCGAGCCGATAAAGGTGCCGTTCGCAAGTGTGCCGGATGGTCCGCCGCACCAGTTCACCTGGCGGCGCGCCTTGCATGCGGTGGTGCGGGTCGAGGGCCCCGAGCGCATCGCGATGGAATGGTGGAAGCAGGACGGCGCGGCGCTGACGCGCGATTACTTCCGCGTCGAGGACGCCGAAGGCCAGCGCTTCTGGATCTTTCGCGACGGCCTCTACGAGAGCGAGCTGCGCGACGAGGAAGGCAAGCCGGTACCCGCCAACTGGTATGTGCACGGGCTGTTCGCATGAGCGCGCCTCTACCCGACTATGCCGAGATCGGCATCACTAGCAATTTCTCCTTCCTGCGCGGCGGCTCCGATCCGCGCGCCTATGTGCATCAGGCGAGCGAACTGAAGATCCCCGTGATCGGGCTTGCCGATCACAACACGCTGGCCGGCGTGGTGCGCGCCTGGAAGGAGCTCGACAGCGACAAGGTCGCCCATCCGCCAAAACTTCTGATCGGCGCCCGCATCGTCTTCATCGACGGCACGCCCGACATCCTGGTCTATCCGCGCGACCGCGCCGCCTATGGCCGGCTGTGCCAATTGCTCACCCGCGGCAAGCGCGGCGGCGGCGTCGAGCGGATCGAGAAGGGCGACTGCCGGCTCACTCTGTCCGACCTCGTCGACTTCGCCGAAGGCCAGCTCTTGGTGCTGGCGTTGCCGCACCGGTTCGAGGCGGAGAAAGCGCTTGATCTGCTCGCGCAGCTCAAGGCCAGTGCCGCCGATGGCGTCTGGCTCGCCGCAAGCCTGCTCTATCGCGGCGACGACAGGCGCCGCCTCGCGCGGCTGCATGGTCTCGCCGCTGATGCTGGTGTGCCGCTGCTCGCCACCAACGAGGTGCTCTATCACCATCCCGCGCGCCGTCCGTTGCAGGACGTGCTGACCTGCATCCGCGAAAAGACCACGATCGAGGCTGTCGGCCGCAGGCTCGAGGCCAATGCCGAGCGGCATCTCAAGCCGGCGCATGAAATGATCAGGCTGTTTCGCGATCTGCCGGACGCGATCGCGGAGACCATGCGCTTCGCAAAACGCATCTCGTTCTCGCTCGACCAGCTCAAATACCAGTATCCCGACGAGCCGGTGCCGCCGGGCAAGACCGCGCAGCAGCATCTGGAGGACCTGACCTGGGCCGGCGTCGACAAATATTTCGGCGGCGAGATCGACGAAAAACTTCGCGCCACCCTGAACAAGGAGCTCGCGCTGATTGCCGAGCTGAAATACGCGCATTACTTCCTCACCGTGCACGACATCGTGCACTATGCGCGCAGCCAGAACATCCTGTGCCAGGGCCGGGGCTCGGCGGCCAATTCGGCGGTGTGCTACGTGCTCGGCGTCACCTCGGTCGATCCGACCAAGGTCGATCTGTTGTTCGAGCGCTTCATCTCCAAGGAGCGGCTGGAGCCGCCCGACATCGACGTCGATTTCGAGCATTCGCGGCGCGAGGAGGTGATGCAGTATGTCTATCGTCGCTACGGCCGGCACCGCGCCGCGATCATCGCCACCATCATCCATTATCGCCCGCGCAGCGCGATCCGCGACGTCGGCAAGGCGCTCGGGTTGACCGAGGACGTCACCGCGGCGCTCGCCGACACCGTGTGGGGCAGCTGGGGCAAGGGCCTCAACGACATGCAGGTGCGGCAGGCCGGGCTCGACCCGAAGAACGCGATGATCAACCTCGCGGTCGAGCTTGCCACCGAGCTGATCGAGTTTCCGCGCCATCTCTCGCAGCATGTCGGCGGCTATGTGCTGACCCAGGATCGGCTCGACACCTATGTGCCGATCGGCAACGCCGCGATGGACGACCGCACCTTCATCGAATGGGACAAGGACGATGTCGACGCGCTTCATATGATGAAGGTCGACGTGCTGGCGCTGGGCATGCTGACCTGCATCCGCAAATGTTTTGACCTGATCGATGATCACAAGGGCAAGCGCTGGGAGCTCGCCTCGGTCCCGCAGGACGAAAAGGAAGTCTACGACATGCTGTGCCGCGGCGAGTCGCTCGGCGTGTTCCAGGTCGAGAGCCGCGCCCAGATGAACATGCTGCCGCGGCTGAAGCCGCGTACCTTCTACGATCTCGTCATCGAGGTCGCGATCGTGCGCCCCGGGCCGATCCAGGGCGACATGGTGCATCCCTATCTCAGGCGGCGGAATGGCCAGGAAAAGGTCAGCTATCCATCGCCGGCGCCAGACCAGGGCAACAAGGACGAGCTCTACAACGTGCTGCACAAGACGCTCGGCGTGCCGCTGTTCCAGGAGCAAGCGATGCGGATCGCGATCGAGGCGGCAAAGTTCACCTCGGAGGAGGCCAACGGTCTGCGCCGTTCGATGGCGACCTTCCGCAACGTCGGCACCATCGGCAGCTATGAAGAGAAGCTGGTCGGCAACATGGTGGCGCGCGGCTACGATCCGGACTTCGCCCGCAGCTGTTTCGACCAGATCAAGGGTTTTGGCTCCTACGGCTTCCCGGAAAGCCATGCCGCGAGCTTCGCGCAGCTCGTCTACATCTCCTCATGGCTGAAGCACCATCATCCCGATGCGTTCTGTTGCGGCCTGCTCAACTCGCAGCCGATGGGCTTCTATGCCCCGGCGCAGATCGTCGGCGACGCCCGCAACAACGGCGTCACGGTGCGCGAGGTCGATGTCTCCTTCAGCTTTGCGCAGAACACGCTGGAGGAGAAGGTCGGCGATCATTGCGCGGTGCGGCTCGGCTTCCGCCAGATCGACGGGTTTCATTGGCTGGATGAGGACGAGGAGCGGCTGAAAGCTCTCCAATCGTCATTCTCCGATGCGCAATTGCGCATCGTGGGCGCGCGAAGCGCAGATGTGCATGAGTCAGGGAGGCACGAACAGATGGGCTCTCTCCCCCCTTGCGGGGGAGAGTTGGAGAGAGGGGTAAGCCACGACCACCGCCCGTGCGGCTTACCCCTCTCCCTAACCCTCCCCCGCAAGGGGGGAGGGAACCCACCCACCTCCCGCGCGGCCTTGGACGGCGGGGAGAAAGACTGGGCCGACCGCATCGTTGCCGCGCGCAACCGCCGGCCTTTCACCTCGCTGGAAGACTTCGCCCGCGACACTGCTCTCCCCA
Source organism: Bradyrhizobium sp. B120 (assembly GCF_049075665.1). Taxonomy (NCBI): domain Bacteria; kingdom Pseudomonadati; phylum Pseudomonadota; class Alphaproteobacteria; order Hyphomicrobiales; family Nitrobacteraceae; genus Bradyrhizobium; species Bradyrhizobium sp. B120. The sequence goes on from NZ_CP185242.1 coordinate 2,986,453, forward strand.
AGCGCGCGCTGATCCTGCTTGCCGACGCCGATGCGTTCCGCTCGCTCGGGCTCGACCGCCGCGAAGCGCTATGGGCGGTGCGGCGGCTGCCTGACGACGTGCCGCTGCCGCTGTTCGAGGCCGCCACCGCGCGCGAGCAGCCGGATGAGGGTGCAAAACCGCTGCCGGAAATGCCGCGTCCCGAACAGGTGGTCGCCGACTATCAGACCATCCGCCTGTCGCTGAAGGGCCATCCGATGGAATTCTTGCGCGAGATGTTCACCAGAGAGCGCGTCGTCGCCTGCCACTCCATCAACCGCAGCAACGACCGCCGCCGCGTCAGTTGCGCCGGCGTTGTGCTGGTGCGGCAGCGGCCGGGCAGCGCCAAAGGCGTCGTGTTCATGACGCTGGAGGACGAGACCGGCATCGCCAACATCGTGGTGTGGCCGAAGGTGATGGAGCAGTATCGCAAAGAGGTGATGGGCGCGCGCCTGATCCTGGTCGAGGGCTATATCCAGAGCAGCCCCGAGGGCGTGACGCATCTGGTGGCGCAGCGCATGACCGACCGCTCCCACGATCTGATCGGCCTCGCCAACGAATCCCTCAGCCCCAAGCATCCGGTGCCGACGGGCCCGGCGCTGATCGAACCGCTCAACGACGAGCCGCTTAACGACATCAGCCGCGATCACGGCGACAACCCGCCGCAAAGGATCCGCCACCCCCGCAACGTCCGCATCCTGCCGCCGTCACGGGATTTTCATTGATCATCGCGCGATGACGGTAGCTGTAAGCCAGCTATCTCCCCAACGTCGTCCTGGCGAAAGCCAGGACCCATAACCACCGAGTTTTGTTATTGCAGGGATCGTGGCCCCAGCGTCGTGCAGCACTTGGCAGTTGGGGTAATGGGTCCTGGCTTTCGCCAGGACGACGGTGAAGTTGTTCCCCCCTAAAAATTCACCCGGTTCGAGATCGCGCCGTCGACGACGAGGTTCGAGCCGGTCGTGAACGAGGAGGCCGGGCTCGCCAGAAACACCGCGGCGTTGGCGATCTCCTGCGGCGTCGCCATGCGGCCGGTCGGGTTGCGGGCCAGCGCGTCCTGATAAATCTTCGGCGTGTTCCGCTCGACCATGTTCCAGACGCCGCCCTTGAAATACACGGTGCCCGGCGACACCACGTTGACGCGGATTTTCTTTGCCGCGTATTGCCGCGCCAGTCCCTTCGCCATGTGCACCAGCGCCGCCTTGATCGGGCCGTAGGAGCCGGCGCGATCCGCCTGCGCTGCCGAGATCGACGAGATGATGATGAAGGCCGCATCGCCGGTTGTCTCGCCGCTCGCCTCCAGGAACGGGCGCGCTGCCTCGAACGCGTTCACCGCGCCGAGCACGTCGAGCCGGAAGTTCTGCTCCCACGATGCCGGATCGCCGCCTTGCGCCATCGCGCCTGCATTGGAGAACATCATGTCGATGCTGCCCAATTCGGTTGCGACACCGGCAATCCACGATGTCAGCGCCGCGGCGTCGGTGATATCGACGGCCGCGCCGGTGACGCGCACGCCGGCAGCCTTCAGCTCGGCAATGCTGGACGCAACCTGCTCGGCATTGCGCGCACAGACCGCGACGCCGACGCCTTCACCCGCCAGCGTCGCCGCAATGGCCCGCCCGATGCCGCGCGTGCCGCCGAGCACGATGGCGTTTCGTCCCTTCAAACCCAGATCCATCCGGATGTCCTTTCTGATGCGCGCGGACTGTAGCGTCCATCACGGCATCGCGCGACCTCGATATTCCCTCGCGTCACGCGATTTTCATTGTAGCCAAGCGAATATCGCGGTGCACCCAATCCGATCTCGCCTTGTGCGCCGCGGATCAATTGCTATCGTCCCGCCGCCCGGTAATGGGGCGTCTGAAAACAACAATCAAACGGGGAGACAATGACATGCGTTATTTCACTGCGCTCATCGGCGCGGCATGGATCGTGCTCGCTACCGCCACCGGCGCGTTGGCCCAGGTGCCGCCCAATCCCGACAATCCGAATGACGTCGTCGCCGATGCCCTGACACCGCCGCCCTATGGCGAACCGATCAATCTGGAGACCGCCAAGAAGGTCGCCGCCGCAGCCGTTGCCGAGACGCAAAAGCGAAACTGGAACGCGTTCTGCATCGCGATCGTCAATCCGAGCGGCGATCTCGTCTATTTCGAGAGGCAGGACAATTGCCAGTATGCCTCGGTCGGGGTCTCCCAGCACAAGGCGCGCACCGCAACCCGCTATCGTCGCCCCACGCTGGTGTTCGAAACGCTGATCGGCAAGGGGCCGTATTTCGCCTATCTCACCACGCTCGATGACGTCGTCGCCTCGCGCGGCGGCAATCTGCTGATGGTCGATGGCAAGATCGTCGGCGCCATCGGTGTCAGCGGCGGCTCCGGCGCGCAGGACAACGTGATCTCGCTCGCCGGCCAGGCCGCGTTGAAGTAGGAGGCCAATGATGCGAGCTTCTGCCGGGCTTCGGTTCGGCGGAAGCCCATCCTACAACCGCCAACAATTTGTTCGGCTTTTCAGAATTTAACTTGACGCCGCACCCAACTCAGATGTTCAATGCGCCCGTCTCGCCCGACACGAGGGGCGCTTCGCGGTCGTCACGAACGTGGGTCGAGATGCGGTGGACGCCGAGCGCGCGACTGACGAGTGCGCATGAGGCGGACGGTGAAGTCGTGTGGTCCTGACGCCCTAGTGGTAGGTGTCTTTTTGCATTGCGCGATGCGCGTTGTGAAGACGGTGACAACCAAGCCCAGTCTCGCCGGGGAGAGCACGAAGTAAGCCGTAACCCATCGCGCAGGGAAAGCCGGATTGCTCCGGTTACACCTGTGGTCCTACCCCCGAGCTTTCCACCTTTTGCTCGGGGCCCATGGGTGCGATCGGCACCCGGCTTTCCCTGCGCCCTCCGTTCGAGAGAGGGCGACACACGAAGCAAACCTCGGGCGGATCACGCCGCGAGAGTGCTGAACCGCGACTTGCGGGCGAATGCTTACACCAAGCTTACAGCTCGCTCAAATTTGGTGTCGTCCCGGGCAAGCCAACGGGTCGGCGCGAAGCGCCGCCCGATGACAGGCTCCGCGCGACCCGGGACCCATAACCACAAATGTTGATTGTCTCGAGACGCTGGGGCCACAGCGTCGTGTAACGATGATCACCTGTGGTTATGGGTCCCTGCTCCCGTGCGCAATTGCGCACTAGGCAGGGACGACGGTCGAACGTGGTCTTGCGTTTGCAAGCGGATGAATTCTTCGGCAGCTGCACACTATTCCACCGCGGCCCCGACCGGCGGTCCGCCCGGCGGGCGGTGCAGGAAGGTGATCGACGCATAGGCGCCGACCCAGGAGCCGGCCGCCGCGAAGGCGACGTAGAGCCAGTTCTCGGTGTAGCTGATCACCGCATAGGAGGAGAGCACGTACCAGACGCTGCTCCAGGTCGCAGCCGGCACGCGCTTGCGCGCGACGACTGCCGAGGTGAACATGACGTAGACCGCGTCGGTCGCCGCGGTCGCGAGGAAGACGCCGCCGGCGGTGAGGGGATCGATGGCAGCCATTGCAACTCCTGTTCGGGTCGGGCAGAGCTAAGGCATCGTCTGGAAAAGTGTGAAGCCGCTTTCCGGGAAGATGATGCCAAATACGGGGTGAGATCGGGCATTGCCATTTTGTCATCATGCTCGGGCATAGAATAATCGCAAACAGGAAAGCGCATGCAGGACATCCGTGAAATCCTTTCCGATGTCTGGACCGGCACCGGTGGCGCGCCGTCCGCGCTCGATGCGGTCGCCCTGACCGGCAGCGAGCCGCAATTGCCGTCGTCGTTTCGGGTCGCAGCGGCGGCGCAGGTACCGATTGCCGCGGCGGGCCTTGCGGCGGCCGAGATCTGGAAAGCCCGCAGCGGCGAGCCGCAGGATGTCGCGGTCGACATGCGCCATGCCGTCGTCGAATGCCGCAGCGAGCGATATCTGCGGGTCGACGACAAGCCGCCGCCGCCGGCCTGGGACAAGATCGCCGGCGTCTACCGTGTCCGCGACAACCGCTTCGTCCGCCTGCACACCAATTTCCCGCATCACCGCGACGCCGTCTGCAAGGTGCTCGACTGCAACGCAGAGCGTGACGAGGTGCAGGCCGCGCTGCTGCAATGGGACGGCGAGGCGTTCGAGACCGCGGCCTATGCCGCCGGTGGCGTCGTCGCCTTGATGCGCTCATATGACGAGTGGTCAGCGACACCGCATGCAGGAGAACTTGCAAGACTGCCGCTGATCTCGATCGAGAAGATCGGCGAAGCCGCGCCAAAGCCGTGGCCCGCGGGGAAGCGGCCGCTGGACGGCATCCGGGTGCTCGATCTGTCGCGCGTGATCGCCGGTCCCGTCGCCGGCCGCACGCTCGCCGCGCACGGCGCCGACGTGCTGTTGATCTCCGGTCCCGATCTGCCCGCGATTCCCTGGCTCACCATCGACACCGGCCGCGGCAAGCTGACGAGCTTTCTCGAGCTGCGCAGCGAGGAGGGGCGGGCCGTGATGCGCGGTCTCGTCGCGCAGGCCGATATTTTCTCGCAGGGCTATCGCCCGCAGGCGATTGCGCGGCTCGGCTTCTCGCCGGAGGAAGCGGCCCGCATCAATCCCGGGATCGTCTATGTGACACTCTCGGCCTATGGCCATGCCGGTCCATGGGCGGAGCGCCGCGGCTTCGACTCGCTGGTGCAGACCACGACCGGCTTCAATCATGCCGAGGGGCAGGCCGCCGGCGTCGACGGACCGAAGGAATTGCCGGCCCAGATGCTCGACCACGCCACCGGATACTTCATGGCGTTCGGCGCCATGATGGCCAGGGCACGCCAGGCGCGCGAGGGCGGCAGCTGGCACGTCCGCCTGTCGCTGGCGCAAACCGGGCGCTGGCTGTGGAATCTCGGCCGCCTCGAAGGGGGTCTTGCCACCGAGGACCTGAAGGCGGATGCGGTGCAGTCCTTCATCGAGCGGCTTCCGTCCGGCTTTGGCACGCTGAGTTCGGTCCGGCACGCCGCTATCCTGTCGCGGACCCCGGCCCACTGGTCCCGTCCGGCGATGCCGCTCGGCAGCCATCCTGCTGAGTTTCCCGCCCCAGGGTTTGCTGCCCCGGAGTTTCCCGGATGAGACATTCAGTCGTCATTCAGGCAATCCGAACTTTAACCACGCGCACCGCCGAAGTGCGTTTTTTAGGTTGTTTGAAACGCCAATTCGGCACTATTAGCGCACCGCTGGGGTTGTCCCGCCGGAAGCTGCAACGATCGACCCCGCGGACCGCATGCTGAAAGAGTTTATCAAGCGAATGCAGAGCTTTAGCCGCCCGCGCCTGCTCGTGGCCACGGCGGTGCTGGTGGTCGCCTGCGCGGGCGCCTATGGCTACACGCGGTTCGGCTCGGACAAGCAGGCACCGTCGGAAGTCTCCAGCCAGTCCCGCAAGGGCGGCACGCGCTATGCACCGTCGCCGGCCGAGTGGGCCAGCCTGACCTTCCAGACCGTGGCCGAGCACACCTTCCGCTCCGAACTGGTGACCGAGGGCAAGATCGGGATCGACGAGGACCGCTCCACCCCGGTCTACTCGCCCTATACCGGGCGGGTGACCCGCCTCCTGGTGCGGCCGGGCGATACCGTGGTGAAAGGGCAGCCGCTGTTCGTGATCGAAGCGGCCGACACCGTGCAGGCGCAGAACGACTACGTCGCCGCGACGAGCGGCCTCAACAAGGCGCAGTCGGCGCTCGACCTGGCCCAGATCCAGGAGAAGCGCGCCAAGGACCTGTCCGAGGGCAAGGCGATCCCGCTGAAGGATTATCAGACTGCGCAGGCGGCGCTGGTGCAGGCGCAGAACGATGCGCGCTCGGCGCAGACGCTGCTGGAGGCCGCGCAGAACAAGTTGCACATCCTCGGCTTCGGCGACGAAGCCATCACGACCTTGCAGCAGAAGGGCCGCCTCAATCCGGAGACGACGGTGTTCGCGCCGATCGGCGGCACCGTGGTCCAGCGCAAGGCCGGCCCCGGCCAGTATGTCTCGACCGGCGCCAGCGACCCGGTCTATGTGATCGGCGATCTCTCGACGGTCTGGCTGATCGCCTTCGTCCGTGAATCCGACGCCGACAATGTCGCGGTCGGGCAGGACCTCAGCTTCAGCGTGATGGCGCTGCCGGGCAAGGTGCTGAACGCCCGGGTCAACTATGTCGCCGCCGCGATCGACGCGACCTCGCGCCGGCTCCTGGTCCGCGCCACCATCGACAATGCCGACAATCGGCTGAAGCCCGAGATGTTCGCCAATGTGACGCTGTATTCGAAGGGCGACCACCCGGCGGTCGGCGTGCCGAAACAGGCGCTGATCTACGAGGGCGATCAGGTTCGCGTCTGGATCGCGAAGACTGACGACAAGACCATCGAGCTGCGCCAGATCAAGCCCGGCCTCATCAATGGCGATCTCGTCGAGGTCGCCGGCAATCTCAAGCCGGGCGAGCAGATCGTGACGAAGGGAAGCCTCTTCATCGACCGCGCCGCATCAGGTACCTAGCAGCATGATCCGGAAAAGTGGGAACCGGCTTTCCCTCGCGACAAACGCGGAACGCGTTTGCGCAGAGACCATGCTCATCAAGAAAAATCCTCTCCGTTGAAAGTGCCGATCTGAATGGATCGCCTCGTCGCCCTTGCCGTCAATCGCCGCTACTTGATGGTGGCCATGTTCGTGGTCGTCTTCATCGGCGGCCTGCTTGCGTTCAAGCAGCTCAACATCGAGGCCTATCCCGATCCGACCCCGCCGATGGTCGACATCGTGACGCAGAGCCCAGGCCTCTCGGCCGAGGAGATCGAGCGCTACATCACGATCCCGATCGAGACCCAGGTCGCCGGCATCAAGAACCTCAAGACCATCCGCACCATCTCGCTGTACGGCCTCTCCGACGTCAAGCTGCAGTTCTCCTTCGACTACACCTATGACGAGGCGTTGCAGCAGGTGCTGAACCGGCTGTCGCAGCTCGCGCCGCTGCCCGGCAATGTGCAGCCCGGCATCTCCCCGACAAGCCCGATCGGCGAGATCTTCCGCTACCGACTGAAGGGACCGCCGAACTACAGCGTGCTCGACCTCAAGACCTTGCAGGACTGGGTGCTGCAACGCCGCTTCCGCGCGGTGCCCGGCGTGATCGACGTCACCGGCTGGGGCGGCAAGACCAAGACCTACGAGATCCAGGTCGACTTCAACAAGCTGGTCGCCAACGGCCTGACGTTGCCGCAGGTGCTGCAGGCGGTTTCCAACGCCAACATCAATGTCGGCGGCAACACCGTGAACATAGGCTCGCAATCGGCCGTGGTGCGCGGCGTCGGCCTGATCCGCTCGATCGACGATCTCGCCAACACCATGATCTCGCAATCAGGCGGCAATCCGGTGCTGGTCAGGGACGTCGGCGCCGTCACGATCGGCGAGAAGCCGCGGCTCGGCATCGCCGGCATCGACAATGACGACGACATCGTGCAGGGCATCGTGCTGATGCGCCGCGGCGAGCAGAGCTCGCCGACCATTGCCCGCGTCGAGCAACTGGTCAACCAGATCAACAGTTCCTCGATCCTGCCGCCGGGCGTCAAGATCGAGCGCATCTACGACCGCAAGGATCTGATCGAGCTCACCACTCACACCGTGCTGCACAACATGGTGGTCGGCATCCTGCTGATCGTGCTGTTGCAGTGGATCTTCCTCGGCGATCTCCGCAGCGCGCTGATCGTCGGCGCCACGATCCCGTTCGCGTTGTTCTTCGCCGTGATCATCCTGGTGCTGCGCGGCGAATCCGCCAATTTGCTTTCGGTCGGCGCGATCGATTTCGGCCTGATCGTCGACGCCACCGTGATCATGGTGGAGGCGATCTTCCGCCGGCTGTCGCAGACTACGGCGCTGTCGGAAGCCGAGCGCGCGCACATCTCCGACGACACCGTGATGGGAATGAAGAGCCATGCGATCCTGTCGGCGGCGGCCGACGTCTCGCGCTCGATCTTCTTCGCCGCGACCATCATCGTTGCCGCGTTCCTGCCGCTGTTTACGCTTGGGGGCGTCGAGGGCAACATCTTCGGGCCGATGGCGCGAACTTATGCCTATGCGTTGGCGGGTGGATTGCTGGCGACGTTCACGATCACGCCGGCGCTGAGCGCGCTCATCCTGCCGGCGCATATTCACGAAACCGAAACCTGGATCGTCAAGAAGCTCGATGCGATCTACCTGCCGGCGCTGAACTGGGCGATCGCCAACCGCAAGATCGTGATGGCCGGTGCGGCCGGCCTCGTGGTCACGACGATCATTTGCGTGCGGTTTCTCGGGCTCGAATTCCTGCCCAAGCTTGAAGAGGGCAATCTGTGGATCCGCGCCACGCTGCCGCCGACGATCTCGCTGCAGGAGGGCAACGCCTATGTCAACGAGATGCGGAAGCTGATCAGCGCCCGTCCCGAGGTGGTGTCGGTGGTGTCGCAGCACGGCCGTCCCGACGACGGCACCGACGCCGCCGGATTCTTCAATGCCGAATTCTTCGCGCCGCTGAAGCCTGCCGGCGAATGGCCGGGCACGCATGACAAGGACGTCCTCACCGCGCAATTGCTCGCGCAGCTGCAGGACAAGTTCCCCGGCGTCGAGTTCAACTTCTCGCAATACCTGCAGGACAACGTGTCGGAGGCGGTGTCCGGCGTGAAGGGCGAGAACTCGATCAAGCTCTATGGCAACGATTTGCAGGCGCTGACCGACACCGCCAACAAGATCAAATCCGTGCTGTCGACCGTGCAAGGCGTCACCGACCTCGCAGTGTTCACCTCGCTCGGCCAGCCGACCGTCCAGATCGACGTCGACCGGGTGCGGGCGGCGCGCTACGGCCTGTCGCCGGGCGACATCAACGCCACGATCAAGGTCGCCGTCGGCGGCGACACCGCGGGCGATCTCTATGAACCCGGCAGCGACCGGCACTTTCCGATCATCGTCCGCCTTGCGCCGGAATATCGCAAGAGCGCGGAGGCGATCCAGAACCTGCGGATCGGTGCAACGAATCCGAATGGCGGGGTCACGCAGATCCCCCTGAGCGAGGTCGCCTCGATCAAGCTGATCTCGGGCGCGGCCTATATCTATCGCGAGCAGCAGGAGCGCTATCTGCCGATCAAGTTCTCGGTGCGTGACCGCGACCTCGGCAGCGCGATCCTGGAGGCGCAGCAGAAGGTCAACGAGCAGGTCCAGTTGCCACCCGGCTCGCGTATCGAATGGGTGGGCGAGTTCGGCAATTTGCAGGACGCGATCAAGCGGCTGTCGATCGTGGTGCCGATCAGCCTCGTGCTGATCGCGGTGCTGCTGTTCCTCAATTTCGGCTCGATGGTCGACACCATGCTCGCGATGAGCGTGATCCCGATGGCGATCTTCGGCGGTGTGCTCGGGCTCTTGATCTCGGGCATTCCGTTCAGCGTGTCGGCGGCGATCGGCTTCATCGCGCTGTTCGGCATCGCCGTGATGGACGGCATCATCATCCTGTCGCAGTTCAACCAGCTGATCGACGAGGGCTACGACCGGATGCGCGCTGTGATCCGCACCGGCGAGCTGCAGCTTCGTCCGGTGCTGATGACCTGCGTCGTCGCCGGCATTGGCCTGTTGCCGGCGGCGGTGTCGGAGGGCATCGGCTCGCAGGTGCAGAAGCCGCTCGCCATCGTCGTCGTCACCGGCATGATGCTGGCGCCGCTGGTGATCCTGATCACGCTGCCGGTCCTGATCTCCTACTTCTCGCGCCGGCCGAAGGACAACGTCAGGTAAAGCCGTAGAGCCGTGCCGGATTGTCGACCAGGATGGTCTTGCGCACCGCGGCATCCGGCGCCCAGACCGGAAGCTGGTTGAGGAGGCGGCCGTCGTCGATCTGGTACAGCGGCGTCACGTCGGTGACCTTCTTGCCTTGCGGTGTCACCGAATCCGGGTGCGGCCAGTCGGTGCCCCAGACGATGCGCTCGGCGTTGGCCGCGATCAGCGCCTTCGCCAACGGCGCGGCGTCGGCATAGTCGGGCGCGAGCCTGGAGGCGCGGTAGGCGCCGGAAATCTTGACATACGCCTTGCCGGATTTAACCAGTGCGAGCAGGTCGTCAAACCCCGGCTGGCCCGTGCCGAGCGCGGCCTCGGCGCCGCCGAAATGGTCGAACACCACGGGGACCGGCGCTGTCGCGACCAGGTCCTTGATCGCCGAGATCATGGCGAGGCTGGTGAACAGCTGGACGTGCCAGCCGCGCGCCTTCATCCGCTCGATCGCGGCCGAGAAGCGCTGCCGGCCGACATTGGGATCGTTGACGCCGCCGGTCGCAAGATTGAGGCGGATGCCGCGGAAGCCGGCCTTCTGCATGGTGTCGAGATCGCTCTCGCTGGTCTTGTCGTCGATCACGGCGACGCCGCGCGCCGTGGGGCCGCGCGCCGTCATGCCGAACAGCGTTGACGAATTGTCGGGGCCGTAGACGCTCGGCGTCACGATCACCACGCGCTCGACATGCAGCGCCTTGTGCAGCGCGCTCATCTCCTCCGGCGAGGCCGGTTCCGGCGTGTAGACGCGGCCGGCGAAGAACGGGAATTTCGCAGGATCGCCGTGAATGTGGGTGTGACAGTCGCAGGCACCGGCAGGTACGTCGAAGCTCACCGGGGTCGATGGTTGCGATGCCTTGGAAAATGCGTTGCTGCTGGTCATGGTCACTCCCGCTGCGATGGAAGCCAGCATCATACTGCGTCGCGTCAGCATTGGACGTCTCCCTGCATGCTCGGCTGTTATGCGCGCACTCCGCGCACCGGCGTTGTTGATGGCCGGCGGGGGCGGAGGTTATCGGCGGAGAGAGCGGGCGGAAAGGGCCGGTTCGCTGTGCGAACGGTTCCACACGGCCTATTGTCCCGACGGCGTACGCAGGCCGTGCCAGGCGTCGCGCACCTGATGGTAGTGCACCTCGGGCAGATAGTCGGGCGTCTTGAGATTGAGCGTCTTGACGTCGAGGCGTCCGGTCGCGCTGAGCAGCGTGTAGGAGGCGATCACGCGGTCGCGCTGCGCGCCGATCAGCCGGGCGCGCGCCGTGATCAGATCCTGCTGGGCGTTGAGCACGTCGACCGTGGTGCGCTGGCCGCCGGCGGCTTCCTTCTGCACGCCGGCGAGCGCAACCTCCGCGGCCTTGACCTCGGACTCGGAGGCGGAGACAGCGATCTTGGCGCCCTCATTGGCGACCCAGGCGCTGACCACGGCGGTCTTGGCCTGGTTGCGGACCTGGTCCAGCACGAGGCGGCTCTGCGCCGCGACTTCCTTGGCCTGCCGGGTCTGCGAGGCCGCGGTGCCGCCGTCATAGATCGGCTGCGTGACCTGGCCGATCACCGAGGCCTGGTCGGTCCCGAAAGTGCCGAGCGTGGAGTCGCTGTCGCGGCTGCGGCTGACACTGCCTTGCACGGTGACGTTCGGCATCAGGCTGCTCTCGGCGACGCGGATCGAGGTCGAGGCTACGTCGACGTCGAAGCCTGCGGCCATCACGGCCGGATGCTCACGCACCGCAAGCGCGATCGAATCCTCGCGGCTGCGCGGCAGCAGCCGGTCGATGGTCTCGGCCGGACGCAATTGCGACGGCGCGCTGCCGACCACCTGCGCATAGGTCGCCTGGCTGATCGCGAAGTTGACCTCGGCGGCGTTGAGATCGGACAGGCCGCGGTTGAGCCGGGCCTCAGCCTGCGCGGTATCAGTCGGCGTGACGTCGCCGGCATTGAGGCGGCGCTGGGTGATCGCCTGGGTCTCCTTCAGGAAGGCGACGTTGGCGCGCTGCGCCTCGACCAGGGTCTGGTTGGCCAGCACGTTGGTATAGGCGGTGACGGCGTCGAGCAGCACGCCCTGGCCGACATTGCGCAGGGCCTCGCGGCCGGACTGCACCTGCAATTCGGCGACGCGGACGCTGTTGGCGGTCTTGAAGCCGTTGAACAGGGTCTGGGTCACGGTGACCCCGATCTGCCAGGGCTTCAGCGTCGCGCCCTGGATCACGTTGCCGGGCAACTGGTCGCGCACCGCCTGGAGGCCGAGCGAGAGGCCGGCGCTGATCTGGGGGCGGTAACCGGCCAGCGCCTGCGGCACGTTCTCGTCGGTGGCGCGCTGGCGTGCCCGCTCGGCATTGAGCTGCGGATTGGTCTGATACGCCTTGGCCATGGCTTCGGGCAGGCTCTCGGCGGCGCGGGCCGCGGTGTCCGTCAGCAGCGCGCAGGCCAGCGCGCCAAGGCCGATGCCCGACAAAAGCACGCGCCTCGCTACGTCGCCAATATCAGCGGCACGCCCAACCATGTGATCCCGCAAACCAAAACCCCGGCAGTCCGCTTTCGCCGATGCCGTCGACACATCTACCTGTTTACGGGGCGGCGCCGCCACAGGCAAACCGCCACGCGACATCTGCACATCATTTCGGTTGTTGTCTGTTGCCGGTTCGTCACAGGCGAACGCAGCTGTCATATGAAGTATAAGTTCGAACCACCGGCTGCCGATTCAGCGATGCCGGTCATCCCCTGCCTGCCCGGGTTCATCGCAGATGCCGAAATTCTTCTCTGATCCCGAGGCGATCGCGGAGCACATTATTCGTGACGTCGGAACCGAACTTGTGGTGGGGCTGCCGCTCGGCCTCGGCAAGGCCAACCATATCGTCAACGCGCTGTACGCGCGGGCGGCCGCCGACCGCTCGATCAATCTGACGCTGTTCTCGGCGCTGACGTTGGAAAAGCCGAAGCCGAAAAGCTTGCTCGAACAGCGCTTCATCGGTCCCGTGATCGATCGCCTGTTCGGGGGTTATCCGGATCTCGCCTATGCGGAGGCGCTGCATCGCGGCGCGCTTCCGCCCAACATCAAGGTGATCGAGTTCTTCTTCCTCGCCGGGCAATGGTTGCATCAGCCGTTCGCCCAGCAGCACTACATTTCCGCCAATTACACGCACGCGGCGTCGTACCTGCTGTCGCGCGGACTGAATGTCGTTCCCCAGCTCGTCGCCAAGCGCATGGTCGACGGCGTGCCGCGCTACAGCTTGAGCTGCAACACCGACACGACGCTCGACGTGCTGCGCGCCCGCGCACAGGGGCGGGCGTCATTCAAGTTGATCGGCCAGGTCAATTCCGAACTGCCGTTCATGCCCGGGCCCGGTGATCTGCCGGCGGATGAATTCGATGTGGTGCTCGACAGTCCCGACACCGATTTCCCGCTGTTCGCGCCGCCGTCGGAGCCGATCAGCGACACCAAATATGCGATCGGATTGCATGCCGCCGGTCTGGTCCGCGACGGCGGCACGCTGCAGATCGGGATCGGGCAGGTCGGCGATGCGCTGGCGCAGGGGCTCGTGGTGCGTCACCGCGACAACGCCCAATTCCACGGCATCATGCAGCGCCTTGCACCCGATAGCGCACAGCTCGCAGCGGCCGAGACCGGGCCGTTCGAGAAGGGCCTCTATGGCGTCAGCGAGATGCTGTTCGAGGCGTTTCTCGGGCTGATCGACGCCGGCATTCTCAAGCGCGACATTGGCGGCGTGATCCTGCACGGCGCATTCTTTCTGGGGCCACAATCGTTCTATCGGGCGCTGCGCGAGATGACGCCCGAGCAGCTGGCGCGAATCCAGATGATGCCGGTGTCCTTCACCAACGAGATCTTCGGCGACGAGGACGGCAAGCGCCGCGCCCGCGTCGATGCGCGCTTCGTCAACAACGCGATGATGGCGACGCTGCTGGGCGCTGCGATCTCCGACGGGCTCGAGAACGGCCAGGTCGTGAGCGGCGTCGGCGGCCAGTACAATTTCGTGGCGCAGGCATTCGCGCTCGAGGGCGCGCGCTCGGTGCTGGCGCTGGAGGCGACCCATCCGTCCGGCAAGCAGACGCAGTCGAACATCCGCTGGTCCTACGGTCACGAGACCATTCCACGGCACCTGCGCGATGTCTTCGTCACCGAATACGGCGTCGCCGATGTGAGGGGGAAGTCCGATGCCGACGTGATCGCCGCGATGTTGCAGGTGTCGGACTCGCGCTTCCAGGGCGAGTTGATGCGGCAGGCCAAGGATGCCGGCAAGCTGCCCCGTGATCACGAAATCCCGGCGGCTCACCGCGAGAATTATCCCGAGCGCATCAGCACTGCACTGAGGCCCGCACGTGACGCAGGTCTGCTGCCGTCATTCCCGTTCGGCAGTGACTTCACCGACGTCGAGCAACGGCTGATTCCTGCCCTGCAGATTTTGCAGCAGGCGCAGCAGACCCCGCTGCAACTCGCCGGCCTGCTGTGGCAGGGGATGCGGCATCCACCTGACGCCGCCGACCGCGAATGCCTGGCGCGGCTCGGTCTCGACAAGCCGACGCATTTCGCCGAGCGCGCCTATCGCGCGCTCGTCACCGCGGCGTTGCAACGAAGCCGCGTGAACTAGCGGTTCTTGTTGACCGGCTTGCGCTTCTCGATGAAGGCCGCCATGCCCTCGGAGCGATCCTCGAGCGCGAAGGTCGAGTGGAACAGGTTGCGCTCGACATTCATGCCTTCCGAGAGCGGCGTCTCGAATGCGCGATTGATGGCTTCCTTGGCCATCGCTGCGGTCGGACGCGACATCGAGGCGATCTTCTCGGCTGCGGCAAGCGCCTCTTCCAGCAGCTTGTCGGCCGGAATGATCCGCGACACGAGGCCCGAGCGCTCGGCTTCCGCGGCATCCATCATGCGTCCGGTGAGGCAGAGGTCCATCGCCTTCGATTTGCCGATCGCGCGGGTCAGGCGCTGCGTACCGCCGATGCCCGGGATGGTGCCGAGGGTGATTTCCGGCTGGCCGAACTTGGCGGTGTCGGCGGCGATGATGATGTCGCACATCATCGCGAGCTCGCAGCCGCCACCGAGCGCATAGCCCGCGACCGCGGCAATGGTCGGCTTGCGGCAACGGGCAACGCGGTCGCCGCCGATCGCGGTGAAGTCGCTGTTGAACATGTCGATGAAGCCCTTCGGCTGCATCTCCTTGATGTCGGCGCCGGCCGCGAACGCCTTCTCGCTGCCGGTGATCAGGATGCAGCCGATCTTGTCGTCGGCCTCGAGATCGTCGACCGCCGCGGCGATCTCGCGGAACACGCCGAACGACAGCGCATTCAGCATTTTGGGCCGGTTTAGCGTGATGACGCCGACCGGTCCCTTGCTTTCGACGATGATGAATTCGAACGTAGCCATGACGCAAACCCCGTGCCTGATTTGCCGGGCAATGTGCCCGCTGGCGGGATGCGCTTCAAGTGGCTGAAGCGGCTTTGGGCCGCGGTGCGGCGCTACTCCGCGCCGCAAGCCGCGAGGACCTCGGCTAGGCCATGAACATGCGCGCCGCGGAGGCCACCGTGAGCAGGGCGCCGAAGCCGATGAAGATCTTCCCGATCAGCGAGGTCTGGTCCAAGCTCGCGCTGTCGCTGCTCGCCAGAACCGGGGCCGGCTTGGGTGCCGCTACGGCGACAGGCGGCGGCTGCGCCACGGGCGCCTCCTGCTGGGCGGTCTGCGGTTGAACCGGTTGCGGTTGTTCCGCCGGCTGCTCCTGCTGCAGGGCCCGGTCGAGGTCGTTGAGCTGGTCGGACGCGACCACGCTACCGTCGGGTTGCGCGTCGCCGGGCTTGTCGGAGGCGGCCATCACCGGATTGACGCTGGCCGGCGCGGTGCTCGCATTGCCGTCGCCGGACGTCAGCTCCGCATTGGCATTGGCGACCGTGGCGGGCATGCCCGCCGATGTCACGCTGCCGGCATCGCTCGCGGCCTTCTTGCTCTCGGATTTGTCGGCCGTCTTGTCAGCCGCCTTGGAAGACTGGTGGCGCGCATGGCGCCGGCCCTGCCGCGAACTCTGCTGCGCGGACTTGTCGGTCGAAGCATTGTCGGATTTCGCCGCGGCGGGATCCGAACCGGCCGCATGCGCCGGCAACGGTCCGGCGAGATACACACAAAACCCTGTCAGCCCTGTCGCAACCATCAAGGCCAAGCGCCCGCTGGCTTTGATCTTCATTCTGATGATCTCCCCATTTCGCCGGTCCCGAACGCGAAATGAGACCCCGCTGCGTGTCTACACCGGGGCAAAAAAAGGGAATCTTCGGGCCTCAGAGGGCAAAAGCTGGGCAATTTCGTTCCGGTGGATCGTCGGCAGCAGCTGCACCGATGCGTGTCGGACCGATCGGTGTTATGAGCCCTTCCGTCTGCAAACCCGCCGGAGCGATTCTTTGAGGCTGATGCTCGGCGCGGCCTTGCCTGAGGATGATTATCACGAATTCGTGATGTCCTTGGCGTGCCGCGTAACAAACTGAAAGATCGGCCGAATTGCAATTCAGGAGCCTGCGTGCGCGAACGTGAGGATGAATGGACCGACCTGATGCGGTTGGCCATTTCAGGCGATGACGCGGCGTATCATCGCCTGCTCAAGGCCATCACGCCGGTACTCCGTGCCGCGGCGCGACGTGGCTTGGCGCGCGCGGGACAACCGGTCGATCAGTCCGAGGACATCGTGCAGGACATCTTGTTGGCGGTGCATTTGAAGCGACAGACCTGGGACACCAGCGCGCCGTTCGCGCCGTGGCTGTTCGCGATCGCGCGCAACAAGCTGATCGACGCGCTGCGCCGCCGCGGCAGGCGTATCTTCGTCAATATCGATGACTTCGTCGAGACGCTGCCGGGGGAAACACCGGAGCCGACGGCCTCGCCCGGCGAGGTGACCGCCCAGTTGCAGGCGTTGCCGGCGCGGCAGCGCGACGTGCTGCAATCGATCGCGGTCGACAGCACCTCGATCAAGGACACCGCCGCGAAATTCGCGATGACCGAGGGCGCGGTGCGGGTTGCGCTGCATCGCGGGCTTGCGAGCCTGACCGCGAAATTACGGGACCGATGAGCATGGACACCGATCAACTCATTCGCACCCTGACCGCCGACAATGCCTATCGGCCTCGTCCGATCGGTCTTGCGCTGATGATGGCGCTGCTGGCGGCGGCGCCGGTCTCGCTGCTGATCTTCTTCGCCGAGCTCGGCGTGCGGCCCGACGTGATGACGGCGATGCATAATCCGTTCTTCGACCTGAAGTTCGCGGTGACGCTGGCGCTGGCCGCCTCGGCGATCGCGGTCAGCCTGCATCTGACGCGGCCGGAAGCCTCGCTGCGCAGCTTCGGCTGGTGGCTGCTGATTCCCGCCGGCATCCTCGTTGCCGCGATCAGCGGCGAGATGATGATGCCGCAGCGCACGCCGATGATGACGCGGCTGATCGGCAAGAACTCGGTGGCGTGCATGACCGCGATCCCCGCGATGTCGCTGCCGCTACTGGTCGGCGCGCTGTACGGGCTGCGGCAGGGCGCACCGGCGCGGCCGGCGGTCGCGGGCGCGGTGGCAGGCCTGCTCTCGGCCGGCCTCGCGGCCACCGTCTATGCGTCGCACTGCACCGATGACTCGCCGCTGTTCGTTGCCACCTGGTACACGCTGGCGACCGCGATCGTCGCAAGCGTCGGCGCGCTGATGGGGACGCGGGCGTTACGATATTAGGCCGCGGGCGCGGACTGCTGCATGCGATGGAAGCGCAGCACCTGCTGCGCGGTCGACGGCCGCAGCCGCTCATAGGTGTCCTTGCAGGCCTGCAAATCGGTCGGCTCACCACCCGAGATGTCGTCGCGCAGATTGATGATCGACCGCACCGTCGACCATGACAGGCCCGAGACCTTGGCCAGGATCATCACGCCCTCGGCACGGGTTTCGATCATCATGTTCTCGGCGATGCTGACCGAGACATTGGCGAGCGCGGCAAGCGAGGCATTGGTCTCGTCGAACTTGCCGGCCTCGGCGAAGGCTGCGAGCTGGAATTCGTCGAGCCGGCCGTCCTGGTAGAGCGACTTGACCAGCGCATGCGCGATCGTGGTGTCCGGCGTCACGGCGGCAGGCGCCGAGCGGGCGCGTCGCGTCGCCTCCTTGACCGCGATCGGAATTTCCTTGGCCTGCTGCGGATTGGCAGCCTCGAGCCGCTGCCTGACCGTGTCCGAGGCCTTGGCGACCAGCTTGAGATAGAGATGCCGCGGGATGCTTGGGCGGAGCCCGACGCAGGTCGACAGATTGTCGTCGCCCTCGGCGCGGCTGACCAGCCGGGTGAAGCCGCGCTCGGTGAATTCCGCGCCGGGATTGTTGACCGCGCTCTGGATCACCTCGTCGTTGCCGCGCAGCACGAGCACGTCGGTGACGGCGCCGCTCAGCGTCTTCCGGTTGGAGATCGCGAGCAGATGCGCCTGGCTCTTGCTGCGCGCCGTTTCGATCAGGGTGTCGTCGTCGAGCCGCGGTGACAGTGTCAGCACGGGGCCTGCGACCTCGATCAGGTCGTCGAATGCAAGGGTACGGATGGTCTGCGGCGGTGCGGTCTCGATCGGGGCGAGGCGGTTGGCGAGCAGCGCCTTGGCCGAGTTTTCGATGTGCTCAAGCAGGCATTGGAAAACGTCGTCGAACAGCACGATCTGCTGGTCCGAATAGTTGACCGAGCCGTTGATGAAGAGGTCGGTCACGCGGCGCAACGTCTCGACACGGCGTGCAACGGTGCCGTGCGCGAGCGTCGTCTGCAGCTCGTCGAGCAGACTTTCGGGGGCGGTCTCGGGCTTCGAACTCATGACTCTGTCCTGGAGCGGTGGCGACGGATTCTCCGGCGCCGAATAGGGAAATGAAAGGATGTTAGGCACTGGCGATGCGGTTGCGTCCTCTCGCCTTGGCTGCGTAAAGCGCGCCATCGGCGCGGGCGAGTAATGTGTCGGAGTTTTCGTGCGGCTTGAGCGTCGTGACGCCTGCGGAGATCGTCACCTGCATGCCGGGCGAGAATGCGCTCCAGTCGAGACCGGCGATGATCGCACGCAGCCGCTCGAGCGCGCGCATCGCCTGATCCTGCGACAGGTCGGGCAGCACCAGCAGGAATTCCTCGCCGCCGTAACGGCCGAAGCGATCGATGCTGCGGAGATTGGCGAACATGCCGATGGCGAAGGTGCGCAGTGCCTCATCGCCGATCGGATGGCCGTAGACGTCGTTGATGCGCTTGAAATGGTCGAGGTCGATCAGCGCCACCGCGCAGGAGCTGCCGTTGCGCGCGCAGCGCGCGATCTCTTCCTCGAGGGTGCGCATGATGCTTCGGCGATTGGAGGTGCCGGTCAGCTCGTCGAGCTCGGCGAGCTCCTCGATGCGCCGGTAGGCCTCCTTCAGCTTGACGCCGCTCTGATACAGCGATTGCTGCATCGAGCTGGAGAAGATGCCGAGATACATGCAGCGCCCGATCGTCAGCGCGAACACCAGCATGGTGGCGAGGCGGTCGATCCTGGTGCCGGTCGGCATCCCGATCGCCTTGTCGGTTCCGAGGAACAGCGCGGCGAGGCCCAGCACCATGATGGTCCAGACTACAGCGGTCTGGCGCGCCGAGGTACGTAGCGCACCGAAGCCGAACACCACGAACAGATTGCAGAGGAAAAGCACGCCGACTTCGGGCGCGATGTAGGTGAACACCAGCAGGTTCACCATGTTGACGGCCGATTGCGGTGCGACCAAATAGTGGTCGCGGAAGCGCTCGTGAAAGCCGCGCTCCGAAAGCAGCACATAGACGGCGACGAGGGAGAGGCCGGTCAGGGCATAGCCCGCCGCAACCAGGACCGACGTGGTGCCGGCATGCGCGTAGATCAGCAGCACGACGGCATCGAGCACGAAGCAGGCGGCGATCATCGATTGGATCTGGCGGCGCTGCCTGGCCCGACGCGCCAGGCGCTCGCGCGTCAGCCTTGGACGGCCGCTTTCCGATACACCCGCGATCGGGCTGGGAAGTGACGACGCAGCGCTGCCCATGGTCTCGCCATTGCTGAAATCCGGCGAAAATCTAAGTGGGAAAGCCTTTAGGTTTGGTATCTTTTGGAACCGAATCTGCTCCGGAGAAACCCGGTCATCACCCTTGTTTCGTAAGGGGAATCCGTTCACGGAGGCGGGTCGGAAGCGATCGGGGCGGGGGCTTGCGGCGGCGCCCGCCTCGCGACAGCGCTGGCTTGCCGGCAAAGCCTTGGTATGGTCGCGCCGGATGGTGCGAGTCCGCGAGAGTTTTCACTATTATGATACCGCCTACCGAGTCCCCGGCGATTTTTCCTGATTGGGATCGTCGACTGTGTCATAGATCACACATGCGGTGCGCACATTGCCGTATTGTGAAGAATCTTGCCTCTCGCGTCGAACCACGCACCACCCCCCTCAGACCAACTTTGCGAGACGGCCATTGAGCGCGACACAGGCGGCTTCAGATGAAGTTCTGATCGCTCGGATCGCTCAAGGCGACCGGCTCGCCATGCAGGTGCTGTACGGACGGCATCATGTCAGGGTGTACCGCTTCGGGCTTCGGCTCGTGCGGGACGAACAGGTGGCGGAGGACCTCATTAGCGAGGTCTTCCTGGACGTGTGGCGTCAGGCGGGCAAATTCGAGGGACGATCCGCCGTTTCAACCTGGCTTCTGGCGATTACCCGGTTCAAGGCGTTGTCTTCGCTGCGGCGAAGGAAAGACGCCGAACTGGACGATGAGGCCGCGAACGCGATCGAGGACACGTCCGACGATCCGGAAACGGTGGTGCAGAAGAAGGACACGGGTGACACGCTGCGTAAGTGCCTGACGGGACTATCGGCGGAACACCGGGAAATTGTCGATCTTGTCTACTATCACGAGAAATCCGTGGAAGACGTCGCAGAGATCGTCGGGATTCCGGAGAACACCGTGAAGACGCGCCTATTCTATGCGCGCAAGAAACTTGCCGAGTTGCTGAAGGCAGCCGGTGTCGAGCGAGGTTGGCCATGATGGCTGCGAGCAACAAGAAAGTGCAGGGTCAAGATCCTGACGATGTCGAGATGCTGCTGCCCTGGCATGCGGCCGGCACGCTGAACGCGCGTGACGCGCGCCGCGTCGAGGACGCACTCGCTTCCGATCCGGAGCTGGCCAGGCAGTATGCCGTCATCCGCGAGGAATATGCCGAGACCATCGGCCTCAACGAGAGCCTCGGTGCGCCGTCTGCGCGTGCCATGCAGAAGCTGTTTGCCGCGATCGATGCCGAGCCGGAGCGCAAGCCGTCGGCGGGCGCGCGCATGTCGGCCTCCGTCTCGGAGTTCTTTTCGAAATTGTCGCCGCGGACGCTGGCCTGGTCGTCCAGCCTCGGTGCGCTCGTGGTGTTGCTGCAGGCCGGCGTGATCGGTGCGGTGCTGATGCGCAGCGAGCCGGCCGCGTTCCAGACCGCCTCGCTTGATGCTGCCGAACAACGCAGTGCCCCCAGCGCACCGAGCGCGGCCGTCGCACCCAGTGCGCCGATCACCCGCGACCTCGGCGCCAGCGTGGCGGCGGCGCCGACGCGGCTGTTGGTGCGCTTCACGCCGGACGCCAGGATCGCCGACATCACGTCGCTGCTCGACAATTACCAGGGCGCGATCGTCGACGGGAAGGGCGGAATGTTCCGATTGCAGTTCCGCGCGATGGACAAGGATGGCGTCGCATCGCTGATTGCCCGTTTGCAGAAAGAGAAGATCGTCAGCCTCGCGGTCGAGACCCCGTAAACGGCAGCTGACGGTCCTGCGCCGAGTTGAGGTCACCATGACCGCCAACAGCCGGACCAGATCGACGAACCGAGCGGCCATTGCGGCCGCCGTGTTGTTACTGGTGTCTGTTGCCGGCTCGGCCTACGCCCAGAATTTCATGCGATCACCGATCGGCGGCGGGCCGCAGCTCTCCATCGGGCCGCGGGTCAATCCCGGCATCGGCGGGACCGGTGGCAACGCCGGTGGCGGGCTGGCTGACCGCGCGCCGCTGCACGGCCCGGCGACGTCGTGGACCGGCGATGGGCCGCGATCGAGCATGCCGCCGCCCCGAGCGCGTGACGCCCCTCGTTTCTCTGCCGATTGCGATGACGGCACGCGCCAATGCTCCAGCCGGCCGGTCGCCGTGAACGGTGGCGGCAAGGGCGCTGCGAGGAAGGGCAGGGCCGGCGGTGGCGGCAGCAGCCGCGCGCAGGACGTGGCGGGCGCGCGAACCGTACCGAACGAGCTCGTGGCGGAGATCGACGGCGCATTGACCGAGACCCAGACCGACGCGCTGGCGCGTCGCCATGGCCTGAGGCGGATCGCCGCGCAGAATGTCCCGCTGCTGGGTGCGACGATCGGCCTGTTCCGCACGGCCGGCAATCGTGCCGCCGACCTGGTGGCCCGCGACCTCGCCAGCGACAGCAGCGTCCGCTCCGTGCAGCCGAACTACCGTTACGCGCTGCAGGACCAGAAGCCGGCAGCGGGCGGCAGTGATCCGGCGCAATACGCCCAGACGCAGCTGCATCTGCCCGAGGCGCACAGGCTGGCGCGCGGGATGAACGTCACCATCGCCGTCATCGACTCCGGCATTGATGCCGCGCATCCGGAACTGGCCAACACGGTCGCGGATACCTTCGATGCGCTCGGCAGCAAGGATGGCCCGCATGCCCACGGTACCGCCGTCGCCGGCGTGATCGCGGCGCGCGTCCGGCTGACGGGGAGTGCGCCGGAAGTGCGGATCCTTGCCATCCGCGCCTTCGGTGCGGCCGCCGGCGGCGCCGAGAGCACGTCCTATGTGATCCTCAGGAGCCTCGATTACGCGGTGGCGCATGGCGCGCAGATCGTGAACATGAGCTTTGCCGGACCGCAGGACGCTCTTGTCGCGCGCGCCATGGCCGCCACCGCGGCGAGGGACGTCGTGCTGGTTGCCGCGGCCGGCAATGCCGGCCCGAAATCGCCGCCGCTGTATCCGGCCGCCAATCCGGATGTGATCGCGGTCGGCGGCATCGATGCCGGCGAGCGGCTGATGGCGGCCTCGAACCGCGGCAGCTACATCGCGTTGGCGGCGCCGGGCGCCGATCTCCTGGTGCCGGTGCCGGACGGCAAATATCAGCTGATGTCGGGGACCTCCTTCTCGGCCGCGTTCGTCAGCGGCATCGCGGCGCTGGTGCTGGAGCGCAGTCCGGCATTGAAGCCCGCTGAGGTGCGCAAGGTCCTGACCGGCACGGCCCGCGATCTCGGGACACCCGGACGTGACGATCTGTTCGGGGCCGGCGAGGCGGACGCGCTTGCTGCGGTGATGGCGGCGACCAATGCTCCCGCCGCGGCTGCCGTGGACAAACCGTCGCAGCCTGCGCCGGCAGCGGACGGCAATAACACTTCCGTGAGCCGCGCGTTGAATGAACCCGCGCCGTCGATCGCATCGGACGATTCCGCGGCAAATCACCGTGCTGCGCAGTGATTTCCGGTGCCGATCGCTTGCAACGGTGCGATGGAACCGGGCGGCGAAAAGGTTAAAAAAATCGCCGGCGATTTGAACGTCCGCCGCCCTCTCACGACTTATGTGTGTGGGAGCGGTTTATCCCTCCCCGGCTGTATCAGGCGCGAGCGCCCATCCACCCCAAGCGCCCATATGGCTTTGACCCGTCCGGTTGTCCCCCCGGACGGGTCTTTCATTTTGGGGGCACCCTTGCATGACGCTCTGGCCGGACGCGGTCGCGCTGCGTGATCGCGGCGGGATGCGCGCTGCAGCCGCGGCTGTTTGCTGTGGATCGTTCGGCTGCGCAGCGTTTGGAGGCGACGCACATCGCCACCACGCAAGTCGATGACGTGACGATGGTTCGGGCAAGCAACTCCGTAGTCGAGCGGACTTCCTTCATCGCCCGGCTGCGATTAAGAATTTAGTTAGACTTTATTTACCTTTTCCACAGAATATCAGTCTCACGTCCAGTTGATTCGGTTCGGTTCGGTTGCGTCTGCGTCCGTTTCTTTCCCTGCGGGCAAGTTGAATGACACATCGGACCGACGTGGCCAGAGGCCAGGAGATTGTTGCACGCTGGTGCAACCTTGCCGAGCAAAGGCTGGAACACCTCAACGAGCTGTTCGAAACCGGACGCTGGCGCCGCTATCACAGCGAGCAAGCCTTTCTCGAGAATGTCAGGGAAGCCCGGGCCGCTGTCGACATCTGGCGCGAATTGCTGACCCGCGAAGCTTCCCTCGACAATTCGCCGGTCGATCTGTCCTGGCTCGGCCGGGGCAAGTCGAAACTGCCGCCGCCCGATCTTTCGCCGGCGTCGCAGCGCCGCTCGGAGACGGCGACATTGGCCGAGGCCGCAATGACCGCGGTCGCGGCCGCGATGGAAACGGCGGCCGAGGTCCTGGAGCAGCCGCCCGTTGTGGCCGACGCCCCGCCGCTGGAGATGCCCCCTCCGGTCATGCCGCCGCCGGTGCTCGATCTCGACACCATCCAGCGGCGCTATCCGCTGCTGCGCAACGCGCTGTAGGCCGCTCTAGCTTATCTTTTGAGCATAATCTCCGCGCAAACGCGTTTCGCGTTTGTCGCGAGGGAAAACCGCTTCGCACTTTTCCGGATCATGCTCTAGCGCCGCACCGCGTTGGCGCCGACCACCAGCTGCGCATATTGCTGGGCGCCGCCCAATGACAGGTCGGTCGTGATCGGGCGAGCGTGGTCGAGCCCGACCACCGCGCCGCCCGGGGTTTCCGAGATCATGTTGTTGTTGATCAGCGCCGAGCCGGCGCCCGGCACCACCGAGACGCCGATGCCGACGAGCGCCTTGCGCACGACATTGCCTGAGATCGCGACGTCGCGCAGATACTTGCCCCAGCCGGCGACGATGCCGAAGGTCGGCGCATTCTCGATCACATTGCCGGTGACGGCGCTGTCGGCCTCGACATAGATGCCGATGCCGGCCCCGTCGTTCGGGTCGGTGCCAACAGGGCGCTTCGGCAGCAGGTTGCGGATGATGTTGCCCTGGACCACCGCGATGCGACCGCCCTCGTTGAAATTGCACACGGAGACCCCGATCGCGGCGCCGTCGACCGTGTTGTTGGCGATGACCGCGGCCTCGAACGCGAACTCCGAATAGAGCGCGACCTCGCGGACATTGCTGACGCTGTTGTCCGTGATGTGGATGTTGGAGGCCGAATTGCCGCGCACCGCCGAGAAATCGCAGTTGCTGATGCGGTTGCCGCGCACGATCACATTGCCGGCGCGGAAGGCGTTGATGGCGTTGCCGTACTGCCCGGAGCCGCCGGGACCGGCCTTGATGTCCTCGATGCGGTTGTCGGCGACGATCGAGCCGTCGTCGCCGATCGCGGTGCGCAGGATCTCGATGCCGTTGTCGTTGGTGCCCTTGATGGTGTTGCGCGAGACCATCAGGCCGAGCGCGTCGAACGACACCAGCGCCGTCGACGCGATGCCGGTGAAGATGTTGTTGCTGACGTCGCCCGACATCTGCTCGAACCAGATGCCGCTGCCGCCGCTGCCGGTGAACTGGCAATCGGTGATGCGGATGTCGCGGCCGGACAGGCAATGCACGAGGCCGCGGCGCGCAGGCAGCGGAACGTTGCCGCCGTCGAAGCTAAGGCCCATCAGCACGATGCCGCCGGCGCCTTCGCTCTCCAGCAGCGAGGCGCCGCCGTTGAACGCGAGCCGGCTGGCGCCGCGGACGCCGATCAGCTGGCTGCCGGGCGCAAGCCGCAACAGGCCGGTGCGATAGATCCCGGGCGGGAACGCCAGCGGCACTTGCGCGCGCGCAGCATCATCGATCGCGCGCTGCAGATTGCGGGTCTGGTCGTCCGGGCTGCCGGGACGGACGCCATATTGCGTGACGTCACGGCCGAGCGAGCCGGCCGATTGCGCGGCGCGCGCCGCATCCGGCGACATCGCAAGCGCGCCAGCTGCGCCGGCGACGGTTGCTCCGATCAGATGGCGGCGGTTGACGTCCATGGGCATGGCCCTCGCAAACATTCGCGAGCGGTGACGTTCGCGCCCGAGTGGTAGCGCGAAATGCGGCGCGGCATGGTGAACACGCCGACGCAGCCGGGCGATTGTTGGCGGTAGGGTTAACCTCCGGTGCAGCAGGAGAATAAGGGCCCATGGCTCATTCCCAAGCGTCGTCCCGGCGAAGGCCGGGACCCATACGCTGCGGCGGATGTTGTAGGTGGGACTCGGCGTACCAGCGTTGCGCAATAAGCAGCATCGGTGGTTATGGGTCCCGGCCTTCGCCGGGACGACACTGAATTTGTTGCGTCAATTGTGAGTCGCACATCCGCATTCTTGCGACATGCGCCGGATCTGACCCGAAGCGTTCATCCCAAATCGGCGAAGTCTTCCGGCGCAAGCTTGAGGGAGGCCGCACGCACATTGTCCTCCAAGTGATCGATGGATCGCGTGCCGGGGATTGGCAGCATAACCGGTGATCTTGCGAGCAGCCACGCGAGGGACAAGGCGGCATGCGTGAGACCGCGGCGCGAAGCAACTTGCTTGACCTTGAGTGCCTTCAGACCGCGTTTGCCGCCCAGCGGATACCAGGGCAGAAACGCAATTCCAAGACGCTCGCACGCGGCGAGGACGTCTTCGCTGGTCCGGTTTCGCAGATTATACGGGTTCTGAACCGACACGATTGGTGTGATCGAACGCGCCGCTTCGAGCTGGGCAACCGTCACGTTCGAAATGCCGATATGGCGAATTTTGCCCGCGCGTTTCAAATCGGCCAGTGCGCCCATCGACTCGGCAAATGGCACGTTGGGGTCAGGCGCATGGAGTTGATACAAATCGATGCGCTCGAGCCGTAACCGCTGCAAGCTGCCTTCAACCGCGCGCCGCAAATGGTCGGGGCGACCGTCTTCGACCCAAGATCGGCGGTTCGGTCGCACCAGGCCGCCCTTGGTGGCAATGACCAAACCCGGCGGGTATGGATACAGCGCCTCCGAGATCTGTGACTCATTCGCCTCGGGGCCGTAGCTATCCGCCGTGTCGATCAGATTCACGCCAAGCTCGATTGCGCGATGCAGAACCCGATTGGCGTGGCCTCGATCCCTTGGTCTTCCCCAGGCTGAATCTCCGCAGAGGCGCATTGCGCCGAAGCCCAGCCGATGAACCGGCAAGTCGCCGAGGCAAACTATTCCGGCAAGCGCCGCCCCTTTGTATGGAGACTGGTTCACCCGCAACTCCATCTGTCGAAAACCGCAATGCTGCAGTCTCGGAAGAGATCCGCTTCACCCTGCGGACGCGTCGGTTTCGGTGGATAAGCTCTTGCGAGCGACCTTGATCGTCAACCGAAGGACAAGCATGACCGGTGAGCTTTGGACGGCCTTTACGACCGCAAGAGGTCCATTTACACTCTCCGAAATTGCAAATTTCTCGCGTGCGCGGCCCCAGGCTTGCCGGGGACAGCGGACTTATGCACGTGATTGGGGTCGCGTCAGCCAGTGACGTTGACCGATCAGCTCATGTCGCATCCGAGGGCGTCAGCGAACGGCTAGTTCTGCCGCGATGACGACGGGGAGATTGAGCGGAAGGTGGGTGACGCCGATCGCGGTCCGCGCATGTGCACCGACATCCGGGCCAAATGCCTGCAGCAAGACGTCCGAGCAACCATTGATGACGTTGGTCGTGGCAAAAAAGCCGGACGCGACGCTCACCATGCCTGAAACCGTCAGCCACGCCGAGATTCTGTCCAGGTCGCCGAGCGCTTGGCGAAGGCTGCTCAGCATAGCCAAGGCCGCGAGGCGCGCGGCGATGTGGGCTTGCTCGGCAGATACCTCGGCACCGACCTGCCCAAATGGCCCGGCTGGAGTGCCATCAGGATTGAGGGGCCCATGACCGGATACGTAGGCCCGGTCGCCGTGCACGCGAACCCACGCGAACGGAACGTTTACGCCGGGAGGCACCCTGGCGGGTTGAGGAAGCACAAGGCCAAGTTGCTCCAGTCTCTTCTCGACGCGCATCGCTCACGCCTCTCAATCCTGTCGTTCGGCCGAGAACGTCACTGCCAGTACTCTACCATCGTCGCCGGATTGGGAGAACCGGCACTCTCCATATTGGACACCGTTCGTCCGCGTCGCTCATGCGCGCGCAGCCTGCCGCGTCAGCTTCACCAGCTCCAGCAGCATGGCTTCGCCGGCATCGACCAGCGCTTCCAGCGTGATGGATGATTTGCCCGATGCGGCCGTGCCGTCATGGGCGAGCGGCGGAACATGGACGAATTGTGCGAGGTGCAGGCCGTTATCGCCGTTGACCGCCTCGATCCCGCGCCAGCTCAGATAGTTGCAGAGATAGCTGCCGGCATCGCGCGACATCCGTGCATCGATGCCGGTGGCCAGCGCGGCACGCTGCAGCTTTTCGCTGTGCGGCCCGAACAGCTGCGCATCGGCGCCGCTCTCGATCGATCCCTTGCGCGCATGCTGGCGGCCGGCATCGGGAAAGCGCGTCGTCACCGCATTGCGCGCGCGGCTTTCGATCCGCAGATGCGAGGTGCGGCCGGCGAGGCCGAACATCAAGAGCGCCTGCGGGCGATGTTGTGCGATCAGCTCGGGCAATTCGCGATCGACGGCAGCATAAGTAACGTCGAAGATGTAGCCCGTCAGCGCGACGTCGTCGAAAGCCGGGCGGCGCAGGGCGATCAGCCGCTTCACCAGCGGCATGGTCGGGTTGAACGGCGCACCCGGGAACGGCCCGAAGCCGGTGAGAAGGATGCGCAGCTTGCCGCTCAATGCAGCATCTCCGCGATCTGCTCGGCGGCGACCGCGGGCGAGATGCGGCCGCCGGCGACCTCGCCCTCCATCTTCTTCACCCTGGCGCGGATCGCAGCGTCCGAGCGCAGCCGCGCCATCATCCGGCCTTCCAGCATCGACCACATCCACTTCACCTGCTGCTCGCGGCGGCGGGCCTCGAATTCGCCCGAGGCGTTCATCGCGGTGCGGTGATCGAGGATCTTCTGCCAGAGCCGGTCGAGCCCGGTGCCGGTCAGCGCGGAATAGGTCTCGACCGGCGGATGCCAGTGCTCGGAGCGCGGCGCCAGGATGTGCAGCGCGCTGCGATAGTCGGCGGCGGCGAGGTTGGCGCGCTTGAGGTTATCGCCATCGGCCTTGTTGATCGCGATCATGTCGGCGAGCTCGACGAGGCCCTTCTTGATGCCTTGCAGCTCGTCGCCGGCGCCCGGCAGCATCAGCGCCAGGAAGAAGTCGGTCATGTCGCAGACCGCGGTCTCGGACTGTCCGATGCCGACGGTCTCGACCAGCACGACGTCGAAGCCGGCGGCCTCGCACAACAGCATCGCCTCGCGGGTCTTCGCCGCGACGCCGCCGAGCGTGCCGGAGGACGGCGAGGGGCGGATGAAGGCCTGGTCGGAGACGGCGAGCCGCGCCATCCGGGTCTTGTCGCCGAGGATCGAGCCGCCGGTGCGCGCCGAGGAGGGATCGACCGCGAGCACCGCGACCTTGTGACCGCGCTCGATCAGGAACATGCCGAGCGCATCGATGGTGGTCGACTTGCCGACGCCGGGCGATCCGGTGATGCCGACCCGCACCGCCTTGCCGGTGTCGGGCAGCAGCGCCTGCACCAGCTCGCGCGCCGCCGCCTGGTGATCGCCGCGCCGGCTCTCGACCAGCGTGATCGCCCGCGCCAGCGCGGCGCGGTGGCCGGCACGGAGCTGCTTGGCGAGGGCGTGGATGTCGGGAGAGGCGGGCTTCGGCGAGGTCATGGGCCTTGGTTTACAACGGCTGCCGGTTGCAGGCGAGGGCGGAGTCCGCGCTCGTCCCCGATCAATCGCGAGATCGGAAATCGGGTGGGCGCGGCCGCTGGCATGCGGTTGATCAGGGCCCGTTTCGCATCACTGCGGACCAACATCCGGAGCCTGGCATGACCCGAGCCTATTACAGCACCGTCCTCGACCATCCGCTCGATACCGTGTGGTCGCTGATCCGCGACTTCAACAATTACCCCGCCTATATCGAGGGCGTCAGCGAAAGCGTGATCGAGGACGACAAGCGCGGCGACCAGATCGGTGCTGTCAGGCGCTTCTGCTATCTCGGGCTCTGGGTCAGGCAACGCCTTGCCGGCCACTCGGACACGCAGCATTCGCTGACCTATGCCAGCATCGAGCCATTGCCGTTTCTTTCGGATGCCGGTTCGGACGCGCCGCAGCCGACTCATTACGAGGGCACGATCAATTTGCTGCCGGTCGTCGAGGGCAACCGCACCTTCATCGAATGGTCGGTCAAGCTCGACACCGCGCCTGCTGACGCCGATCGCTGGCACAGCCAGTTCCAGGCCTGGATTCCGGACTGGACCGGCTCCCTGGTCAGAGCGCTGGCGCGTCAGCCAGGCTGAGCCTGCTGAAGCAGCTATTGCGGCTGATTGTCCGCGTCGCTCATCGGCCGCGTGCCGCCGAAGATCTTCGCGCCTTCCGCCGTCAGAGACGGCTTCAGCGTCTCCCACGGCACGAAGACGACATACTGGCCTTCGGCGTAGGGGCCGACGGCATAGGGCGGGTAGTGGAAGGTGAGGCCGGAGCTCTTGCCGGCTTCGGTCGACGGCGCCAGCGTCACGGCGCCGATCTTGAGCAGGGTCGGCTTCAGTTCCTTGTACCACTCGGCGGTGGCGGTCTCGCCGGCACCGCGCCGCTTCTTCTCGGCATTCAGTGCCGAGACGATCGCCTTGCGCATCGCCGTCAGGGTCGGGCCGTTGTCGGCTGTCTCGGTGAAGAAGGGACGGATGCTGATGCGCTTGTTCGCCGTCGTATCCCACAGGATGGTGTTGACGTCGGTGTTCGGATGCGCGCCGAGCGTGTCCATGTAATCGTCGCGCAGCACGCTGACATAGCGGCCGTCGACGATCGAGCGCACCGAATATTTGCGCTCGAATGAATAGCCGCCGCGGTCCTTGAAGAGCTCAGGCTCGTCCTTGCGCGCGGAGGCCGCCTCGGCGGCGTTCTTGTCGATCCACTTCCGGCCTTCGGCGAGGCAATCGGCCGCCAGCGCCGGGTCAGCCTTGATCTTGTCGTCGAGATAGGCGTTGGCCTCGATGCTCGCATTCTTGATCGTGGCGTCGGGCTTCGGATGGGCGGCGCGCGCTGGAAGGCAGAGGCACGCCAGCAGGCCGGCAAGGCCCAAGATGCGGGCAGGCGTCATCGAGCGAGCGGCGCGCATGGAAAACTCCGAGCAAGGGAGGCGAAGGCGGCAGCGTTACTCCGCCGCCGCGCTATGGCCGAGCCGGGCGTTGAGCTTGTGGATCAGCTCCTCGGCGGCATCAGAGATCACGGTGCCGGGTGGGAAGATCGCCTCGGCGCCGGCCGCATACAGCGCGTCGTAATCCTGCGGCGGCACCACGCCGCCGATGATGATCATGATGTCCTCGCGGCCGTGCTTCTTCAGCGCCGCCTTCAATTCCGGTACCGCGGTGAGATGGGCTGCGGCGAGCGAGGAGACGCCGAGAATGTGAACGTCGTTCTCGACCGCCTGCCGCGCGGCTTCGTCGGCGGTTGCGAACAGCGGCCCGATATCGACGTCGAAGCCGACATCGGCGAAAGCGGATGCGATCACCTTCTGGCCGCGGTCGTGGCCATCCTGGCCGATCTTGGCGACGAGAATGCGCGGGCGGCGGCCTTCGGCTTCCTCGAAGGCGTCGATCAGCGCCTGCACCTTTTCGACCTTGTTGGACATGGCCGCTGCCTCTCGCTTGTAGACGCCGGTGATGGACTTGATCTCGGCGCGGTGGCGGCCGAACACCTTTTCCATCGCGTCCGAAATCTCGCCGACGGTGGCTTTGGCGCGTGCGGCGTCGATCGCCAGCGCCAGCAGATTGCCGTTGCCTTCGCCGGCCGAGCGGGTCAGCGCGGCCAGCGCCGCGTCGACGTCCTTCTGGTTGCGCTCCTTCTTGAGCCGCGCCAGCTTGTCGATCTGCAGCCGCCGCACGGTGGAGTTCTCCACCTTCAGCACGTCGATCGGCCGCTCGTTCTCCGGCTTGAACTTGTTGACGCCGATCACCGCCTGGCGCCCGGCATCGATCCGCGCCTGGGTTTTCGCGGAGGCTTCCTCGATCCGCAGCTTCGGCACGCCGGCCTCGATCGCCTTGGCCATGCCGCCGAGTTCCTCGACCTCCTGGATGTGACCCCAGGCCTTGGCGGCGAGATCGCGGGTCAGCCGCTCGACATAGTACGAGCCGCCCCAGGGATCGATGATGCGGTTGGTGCCGCTCTCCTGCTGCAGGAACAGCTGGGTGTTGCGGGCGATGCGCGCCGAGAAGTCGGTCGGCAGCGCCAGCGCCTCGTCGAGCGCGTTGGTGTGCAGCGACTGGGTGTGGCCTTGCGTTGCCGCCATCGCCTCGATGGTGGTGCGCATCACATTGTTGAACACGTCCTGCGCGGTCAGCGACCAGCCCGAGGTCTGGCAGTGCGTGCGCAGGCTGAGCGAGCGCGGATCCTTCGGGTTGAACTGCTTGAGCAGCTTGGCCCATAGCAGCCGCGCGGCGCGCATCTTGGCGACTTCCATGAAGAAGTTCATGCCGATCGCCCAGAAGAACGACAGCCGCGGCGCAAAGCGGTCGACGTCGAGGCCTGCGGCAAGCCCGGCGCGCAGATATTCGACGCCGTCGGCCAGAGTATAGGCGAGCTCGAGGTCCTGCGTCGCGCCGGCTTCCTGCATGTGATAGCCGGAGATCGAGATCGAATTGTATTTCGGCATCCGCTGCGAGGTGTAGGCGAAGATGTCCGAGATGATCCGCATCGAGGGCGTCGGCGGATAGATATAGGTGTTGCGCACCATGAACTCTTTCAGAATGTCGTTCTGAATGGTGCCCGACAGCTTCTCCGGCGGCACGCCCTGTTCCTCGGCGGCGGCGACGAACAGCGCGAGGATCGGCAGCACGGCGCCGTTCATGGTCATCGACACGCTCATCTGGTCGAGCGGGATGCCGGCGAACAGCGTGCGCATGTCGTAGATGGAATCGATCGCGACACCGGCCATGCCGACGTCGCCGGAGACGCGCGGGTGATCCGAGTCATAGCCGCGGTGGGTGGCGAGGTCGAACGCGACCGACAGGCCCTTCTGTCCGGCCGCGAGGTTGCGGCGATAGAAGGCGTTGGAGTCCTCCGCCGTGGAGAAGCCGGCGTATTGCCGGATGGTCCAGGGCTGGTTGACATACATCGTCGGGTAGGGGCCGCGCAGATAGGGCGCGATCCCGGGCCAGGTTTCGAGGAAGTCGATGCCTTCGAGATCGGTCTCGCTGTAGACGGACTTCACCGGGATGCCTTCCGGCGTCAGCCAGGGTTCAGCGCTCGCGGCCGGCATCGCCGTGGCAACGGGCTGGAAAGCGACATCGGCGAAATTGGGAATGCGGGTCATTCCTGGCTTCCTTAGTCATGGTCCGGGTGCTGATGGCTGACGATGGTCGCCATCTTCTCCGGTCCGTAATTCTGCATCGTGGTCTGGCTCGGCAGATTGGCGATGCCGACCACCCAGCCGTGGCGGGACTCGGTTCCGAATTGCTGCGTCGGGATCACCCGGTCGGGCCGGTCGAAGGCGCCGGTCATGATCTCGATGCGGGGACCGTCGATCCGGCGGAAGCTGAGCGGCGTGCCGCAAGCTGCACAGAAGTCGCGCTCGGCGATCGAGGAGGACTTGAACGCCGCCGGCTTGCCCCGGGTCCAGGCGAAATCCTCTTTGTTGATGTCGGCGAAAGAGGCGAACGGCGCACCGGAGGCCTTTTGGCACATCCGGCAGTGACAGATGCTGACGCGGTTCGGTGCCGCCGACACCGCAAATCGCACGGCGCCGCACTGGCAACCGCCGGTCAGAACGGGTTTCGCTGGTGTCTCTGCCGTCATGCCTGCTCCATCCGCCGATAGGCGTCGCGCAATGTCGCCAGCGCATCACCGCCGGCGAAGACGAACTCACCGATGCCGGCCGCCCGCAGCGCCGCTTCCTGGTCGCCGGGCCGCCCTGCCAGATAGATATGTCTTGCGCCGGCGCCGTGAAGGGCCTCGGCGGCCTCAATGGCGCTGACGGCATAGACGTTGTCAGAGGAACAAAGGCACGCCATCGCGGCGCCCGAGGCCTTGAAGGCGGCGGCAAGCGCCGCCGTGTCGGCAAAGCCCTCGCTGTCGATGGCCTCGATCCCGCCGGTCTCGAAGAAACTCTTGGCGAAGGTCGCGCGGGCCGTGAAATCGGCCGGCGTCCCGAGATTGGCGAGGAAGATCCTGGGCCGTGCGCCGCGCGCCTTCAGCGCAATGTCCGACTTGTCGCGCAGCGCCTCGAACGGTTCGGCGAGCCGCATCGGCGCGAGGGCGTCGAAGCTGACCTTGGCACCGGCGGTGGACACCGGCGCTGATGGTTTCACATCCAGCACCGCGAGGTTGGCCTCGTGCAGGTTCGGAAATTCGCTGGCGCCGGTCAGCACGTCGCGGCGCTTCGCCACATTGGCTTCGCGCTGCGCCCGCGTCGCGGCGACTTTGTTTTGCAGCAGTCCCTGCTCGAGCGCAGTGAAGATGCCGCCGGCCATCTCGATCTCCTGGAACAGCGTCCACGCCGCCTCGCAAAGCTGCGAGGTCAGCGTCTCGATGCCGCCGGCGCCTGCCGCGGGATCGGAGACCTTGGCAAGGTTGGACTCATCGAGCAGCACGAGCTGCGTGTTGCGTGCCACGCGCCGGGCGAAATCGTCAGGCAGCCCGAGCGCCAGCGTATGCGGCAGCACGGTGATCGCATTCGCGCCGCCGAGCCCGGCCGCAAAGGTCGCGATCGTCGCGCGCAGCATGTTCACGTTGGGGTCGCGCTGGGTCAGCATCCGCCAGGCGGTCTGCGCGTTGACGAAGATCGGCTTGGGCGCAAGGCCGCAGGCCTCTTCGATCCTTGCCCAAAGGCGACGCAACGCGCGGAATTTCGCCATGGTCAGGAACTGGTCGGCATCGGCGCTGAGCCGGAACGACACGGCTGCGCGCGCCGCATCGAGATCGAGCCCTGCGGCCTCCAGCATGCGCAGATAGGCGAGCCCGGTCGCGAGCGTGAAAGCGAGTTCCTGTACCTCGGAGCCGCCGGCATCATGCACCGGCCGGCCGTCGGCCAGCACGAACGGCCCCTTGAAGCCGCGCCTGATCAGGCCGTTGACCACTTGGCCGAACGACTTTTCGTAATTGGGCCAAGCGATGGCCGCGGCACCGCGCACGGCCATCGTGCTGAGCGCCTGGTAATTGAAATGCAGGTCGAGCTTGGCCGGATCGAGCTTGCGGGCCTCGACCATGTCGGCAAACGTCTCGCCGGCGTTCTCGCGTCCGAGCACCGGGTTGAGCGCAATCATGATGCCGGCATCGAGATGGACGCCGCCGCAGGCCCGCGCCAGTGTCTTCTTGCTGGCATCGGAAAGACCGAAGCCGCGCGCGCCGGGACCGCCGGCGAACTCGAATTCGAGGCCGGTCGCTCCGTTCTCGAGATCCTGCAAGGCCTGGGCATTGGCCGCTGCGGCGTCGGGATGGTCGACCCGCTGCAGGATCTGCCAGGAAGTGGCGGCGGCGCGGCCGGGAAGCGGGCTCAGATTGGTCGCGCGGCGATAGATCGGATCGATCCTCAGGCCATCATAGGTCTTGCCGACCAGCTTCTCGAACGGCGCGCCCTTCAGCACGCCGTCGACCAGCTTGCGCCAGTCGTCATAGGTCGCAGGTGCGAAATCCGAAGCCAGAGCCAAATCGTCAGTCGAGGTCGTCATCCGCCCAAATCGTCCTTCATCGGCCCCGCGACGGGGTCCCTTGATTTGGCCGGAAATTGCCACGGGCGGGCGGCCAAGCCAAACGGTTGTTTGCGCTCGTGCGGTTTTTAATCGAGGTCCGCTAGACGGAAAATACCGTCCGTCGAGACCCCAGCCAGCGCATCCGCGACGCGGCGCCCGGCGATGACGCGGTCGGGAACGATCTCGGCCAGCGGCACCAGCACGAAGGCGCGCTCGAACAAACGCGGGTGCGGCAGCGTCAGTTCCGGCTTGTCGAGTGTGACGTCGTCATAGGCGATCAGGTCGAGGTCGAGGGTGCGCGGGCCCCAGCGCTGTTCGTTCTTGCGGTCGCGGCCGAATTTGGTTTCGATCTTGTGCAGCGTGAACAGCAGCGCGTGCGGATCGAGGCTGGTGTCGATCTCGATGCAGGCATTGATGAAGCTGTCCTGCTGCTGCTCGCCCCAGGGCGGCGTCGAATAGTCCGACGAGCGCGCCACGAGCGCGGCCTGCGTCATGCCGCAGATATTGGCGATCGCCTTGCGAAACGTCGTGCGGACGTCGCCGACATTGCCGCCGAGTGCGATCAGGACGTCAGCCATCAGCGTTCAACCTTGGGCGCTCAACTCTGGGACGGCGGATGCCGCGAGCGGGTCAGCACAACGCCGACATCGTCGAAGATCGCGGCGATCGGCGCATGCGGCTTGTGCACGGTGACCTTGACCGCCCTGACGCGCGGGAAGGTGGTCAGGATGTCATCGGCCACCGCGCCGGCGGCGCGCTCCAGCAGCTTGTAGTTGGTGTTCTTGAATGCCGACGTCGCGGTCGCCACCACGTTGGAATAGGACACCGTGTCGGAGAGGCGGTCGGTGCGCGAGGATTCCGAGAGGTCGGTATAGAGTTCGAGGTCGATGACGAAGCGCTGCCCGACTTCGGTCTCATGTTCCATCACGCCATGACGGGCATGGATGACGATCCCGGTGATGAAGATCGTGTCGGTCATTGCTGTCCCTCGATTGCCGCGGCCACCCGCAGCGCCTGAACGGTTTCCGCGACGTCGTGCGCACGGATGATGCGGGCGCCATTCTGTGCGGCGATCAGATGCGCCGCGATCGAGCCGCCGATCCGCTGTTGCGGCTCCGAGGCCACGACCGTGCTGATGAAACGCTTGCGCGAGGCGCCGACCAGCACTGGCAGGCGGAACGCGTTGAGCTCCGAAAGCCGCGCCAGTGCGATCATGCTCTGCTCCGGCGTCTTGCCGAAGCCGATGCCGGGATCGAGCACGATCCGGTCGGGTGCAATGCCGGCGCGCGTCGCGATCTCGAGCGAGCGTTCAAAGAACGCGGCGATGTCCTGCATGATGTCGATCGCCGGATCGGCCTGCTCGCGATTATGCATGATGATCACGGGCACGCCGCGTGCGGCGATAAGCGGCGCCATGCCGGGGTCGCGCTGCAGGCCCCAGACGTCATTGGCGATCGCAGCGCCCTGGTCGAGCGCCCAAGCCACGACCTCCGACTTCATGCTGTCGATCGAGACCGGCACGCCGAGCGCGACGACCTCGGCCAGCACCGGCCTCAGCCGCGCCATCTCGGCCTCGGCGGTGACCGGCTGCGAGCCGTAGGGGCGGGTGGATTCCGCGCCGATGTCGATGATGTCGGCGCCCTCGGCGATCAGCCTGCGGGCCTGTGCCAGCGCCTGTTCGGGCGCGATGAACTGGCCGCCGTCGGAGAACGAGTCCGGCGTCACGTTCAGGATACCCATCACCGCCGGATAGGGCCTCGACAGCAGCGCCGGCAGCACCGCTGATGCGGCCGGGCCGGTCACCGCCGATGCTATGGGCCTGGTTGCCATCATGCGCAGGCTTTGCGCTGACCGCAGCGGCAAGTCAAGGTGTCGCGGCGATGCGTGGCGCTGGCGGCCGCGGGTGCGGTTAGGGCAGCCTAATAGTGAGGCTAATAGGTGATTTTGAGCGGCAGCTTGCGTGCCTGTTCGATCAGCAACTCGACCGATTTCTCTGACGGCATCACGCGGACGAGCTTACGCCGCACATTGGCGTCCTTCATGCTCTGCGCCAGCCGCGACGGGTTGCGCTGCGCGAGCTCGCGCACGGTGGTGACGCCGGCGGCGCGCACCAGTCCGACCTTCGCCTTGCCCATGCCGGGAATCCGCATGTAGTCGGAGATGTTGGCCCATTCGAGCAGTTGTTGTTCGCTGATCCCGGTCTTGGCGGCGAGCGCCTTGCGTCCCTTGACGGTGCGGGCGGCTTCAAGCAGCGCGTCGGTCGTGCGGATACCCTGCGATTTCAGTTTGGTGGCGCAATAGGCGGACAGGCCTTCGATCTCGGAGAGGGGGTATGTCATGATACTCGTATGCAGGTAACAGGTAGAAGGGAGCGCGCGTGCAGGGGCGTTGGGAAGTGCTTCAGGCAAACTGGCTGAGGCCCGGCGTCCCCGAGATGATCTCGCCCATTTGATCCGCTCCGATTTTGTCGCGGCCGAACCTGAAAAGTTCACGCGCGACGTTCTGAATTTCACCCATGCTCAGGCCAAGCGCCGTCAGCCGGGTGCCGACAGCCATCAGGCCGCCGCCCATCAACCGCGATAGGCCACCGCTGTTGTTGGAGGCGGCGATTGCCGCTTCGGCGCCGGGGATTTGGTCGATCAGAGCCTGGACTTTGTCGGAAGGTCCCTCGTTACGGAGGAAACCCAGAACGATGCCGATGGTTTTTTCAGCGACAGCGCCGTCGATGCCGGCCTTCGCGGCCAGCTGTCCAACCAATTCATCCATCTTGCCCCGCCTCAACCGGACTTTTGCCGGGTCGTTCTTCGGAATTTATCTTGAGCGCCTGTGTCACGAAATACAAGCGATCCGCGCATTTCAGTTGGTTTTCTTTTTCGATCGCGTCGTGACTGTGGCCTCGCTGCAAGAGTGAGCGGCGGATTCACACCATCTTGTCGCAATGCGCAATGCCTTTCGTCACTTCGCCGGGAATAAAATATGAGGAACTACAGGCGCGACAAAATACGTCAGCTTGCGCTGACGGTTTCAATCGACCGGCAAGATGCAATATGATGGCACTGCTTCGGTATCGAACCGGGTTCGAGGTTTCGAACCGGGTTCGACGTATCGAACCGGGTGTGATGTTCGAAACGATCTAAATCTGCGCGAAGAGGCGAAGCGATGGCGACCTCCGACAACAAGTTGGCCGATACCGACGAGAAGATTTTTATCGGCAAGGGTGAGGAGACAGCCTGGCTGACGCTGGCGCTGGCTAACCGGCATGGCCTCGTCACCGGTGCAACCGGAACCGGCAAGACCGTCTCGCTTCAAGTCATGGCTGAAGGATTTGCGCGCGCCGGCGTCCCGGTTTTCGCCGCCGACATCAAGGGCGATCTCTCCGGTATCTCCGAGGTCGGCGAGGCCAAGGACTTCATCGTGAAGCGCGCCCAGCAGATGGGCTTGACCTTCCAGCCCGATCAATTCTCGACCGTGTTCTGGGACGTGTTCGGCGAGCAGGGCCATCCGGTGCGCGCCACCATCACCGAGATGGGACCGCTGTTGCTGTCGCGGATGCTCGATCTGAACGACGTGCAGGAGGGCGTGCTCAACGTTGCCTTCCGCGTCGCCGACGAGAACGGCCTCGCGCTGATCGACATGAAGGATTTGCGCGCCCTGCTGGATGCGATCGCGCCCGACAGCAGCAAGAAGGGCGCCGACGACGGCGAAGATCCGCTGGCGTCGATCCGCAAGGCCGCCCAGAGCTACGGCAACGTGTCCAAGGCGACGGTCGGAACGATCCAGCGCCAGCTGCTGGTGCTCGAGAACCAGGGCGGCGCGAAGTTCTTCGGCGAGCCCGCGTTGACGCTGAAGGATTTCATGCGGACCGACCGCGACGGCCGCGGCATGGTTAATATCCTCGTCGCCGACAAGCTGATGCAGAGCCCGCGGCTTTACGCCACGTTCCTGCTCTGGATGCTCTCGGAATTGTTCGAGGAATTGCCGGAGGCCGGCGACCTGCCGAAGCCGAAGCTGGTGTTCTTCTTCGACGAGGCCCATCTGCTGTTCACCGATGCGCCGAAGGCGCTGATGGACAAGATCGAGCAGGTGGTGCGGCTGATCCGCTCCAAGGGCGTCGGTGTCTATTTCGTCACGCAGAATCCGATCGACGTGCCGGACAAGGTGCTGGCGCAGCTCGGCAACCGCGTGCAGCACGCGCTGCGCGCCTTCACCCCGCGCGACCAGAAGGCGGTCGCGGCGGCCGCGCAGACTTTCCGGCCCAATCCGAAGCTCGACACCGCGCGGGTGATCATGGAGCTCGCCAAGGGCGAGGCGCTGGTCTCGTTCCTCGAGGGCGGCGGCACGCCGTCGATGGTCGAGCGCGTCATGGTGCGCCCGCCGTCGGCGCGGATCGGGCCGATCACGCCCGAGGAGCGCAAGGCGATCATGGATGCGAGCCCGGTGAAGGGCAAATACGATACCGCGATCGACGCCGAATCCGCCTACGAGATCATCCAGAAGCGCCTGTCAGGGGCGGCGGCTCCGGCGGAGGGCGCGGGTGGCGGCGAAGGCGGCGGCATCCTCGGCCAGATCGGCTCGATCGCCGCCACGATCTTCGGCACCAACGTCAAGCGCGGCCGCATGTCGACCGGGCAGGTGATCGCGCGCAACGTCACGCGCTCCGTGACCGACAAGGTGATCGGCGGGGTAGCGGCCGATCTCGGCAAGTCGGTCGGTGGTTCGGTCGGGGGCTCGATTGGCCGCGCATTGGTGCGCGGCGCGCTCGGAGGATTGCTGCGCAGATAATATTAGGGCTATCATCCCAGCATTGTCGCCAACTGCTTGGAACGAACATTTGCTGAGATATCCCTCGCTGAAGGCGCCTTTTCACCTGTTGTTCTTGGTGTGCTGCGTCGGGCTGATCGCTGATGTTCTGGTCCCTGAGATTTGGGGACACGGCAAGACGAAGGATTATCCATTGTGGTTCTGGGCCGGACAGCAGGTGCTGCACGGTCACGGCCTCTATCCCGCCGATGCCTCCGGCTATTTCGAGTTCATCTACCCGCCGTTACCGGCGGTGCTTCTCGCGATTCCGGCATTCTTCGGCAAGATCCCGCTTTACTTGTGTCTTTCCCTGCTCAACGCCGCCGCGTGGTGGATGGTTGGGCAGTTCTCGCACGCGATGGCCGGATCGGGCCGCGAGCCGGGACCATGGCTTGAGGCGCTGCCGGGCTGCGTTACGGTGACCTTCGTCCTCGATATTTTCGACCTTGGGCAGCCAAACCTGATCCTGCTCGCCATGATGCTCTATGGCTTCTGGCTGTTGCGGAGCGGACGGTCGTGGCTTGCGGGCGGCATGTTTGCCCTGGCGGCCGCAATCAAGGTGTTCCCGATTGCGGTGTTGCCCTATCTCGCCTGGCGCAGGCGCTGGGGCGCGGTCGCCGGCATGACTGCATTTCTGGTATTCTTCCTGTTCGTCCTGCCGGCGCCATTCCGTGGCTTTCAGCACAACGCTGCCGAATTGAAGACCTGGTACCACGGCATGGTTGGGACGAGTTCGGCCGAGGGGTTTGGCCAGCGGGCCGAGCAGAACTGGTCGTCAGTAAACCAATCGATCATCGCAGTATCGCATCGGCTGCTGCGGCCGCTGAACTACAATCAGGACGATCCGAGCAAGCCGCCGCGCTACATGAACCTCCTCGATCTCGACTTCGCGACGGCGAACTGGGTCATCGTCGCGGTGAGCATCCTGATCGGGCTTGGCTACATCTGGGTGATGCCGCCGGCCTGGTTGCGGACCGAAAAGTCGGACGCGGAGGAGATCGGCATCCTGTTCTGCCTGATGACGGTGGCTTCGCCATTGGCACGCGAATACTACTTCATGTGGTTGTTTTTCCCGATCACGGTCTTGATGCATCGTGCCGTCTATCATCCGCGGCCAAAGGTTCGGACCGGAACCTGGGTCGTGCTGGCGGTCGCTTGTGTGCTGCTCGGGCTCTCGTTGCCGTGGTATCCGATCGCGCTGCAGGCTTATGGCAACAATCTTGCTGCGACCTTTGTGCTGATCGCCGGCCTGGTCTGGCACATCCGCAAGTCCTCGGCCAAGGAAAGTGGAGAAGCTTTGCCTCCGGCGGCCGGCGCGCTACAACTTGGCGCAATGTCCAACCAATGGGATATAAGCGATGTCCAACGCCAAGCTGCAGCCCGTCCTCGACCGCATCGACGCCGATTTCGACAACAGTCTCGAGCGGCTGTTCACGCTGCTGCGGATCAAATCGATCTCGGCTGACCCGGCCTTTGCCAATGACTGCAAGGCGGCTGCCGATCACCTCGCCAAGGACATCGCAACCCTCGGCTTCAAGACCGAGGTGCGGCCGACCGCCGGCCATCCGGCCGTCGTCGGCAAGCTGAACGGCGCGACCGACGGGCGCCCGCATGTGCTGTTCTACGGCCACTATGACGTGCAGCCGGTCGATCCCTTGAATCTCTGGCACCGTCCGCCGTTCGAGCCCGCGGTGACCGACCATGCCGACGGGCGCAAGATCATCGTCGCGCGCGGGGCCGAGGACGACAAGGGACAGCTGATGACCTTCGTC
Source organism: Bradyrhizobium sp. B120 (assembly GCF_049075665.1). Lineage (NCBI taxonomy): Bacteria > Pseudomonadati > Pseudomonadota > Alphaproteobacteria > Hyphomicrobiales > Nitrobacteraceae > Bradyrhizobium > Bradyrhizobium sp. B120. The sequence continues at coordinate 3,028,561 of NZ_CP185242.1, forward strand.
GAGGCGTGCCGGGCCTGGAAGAATGTGACGGGATCGCTGCCGATCGACATCACCATCGTCATCGAGGGTGAGGAGGAGATCGGCTCGAAGAATTTCGTGCCATTCCTGGAAGCGAACAAGGCCGAGCTCAAGGCCGACTTTGCGCTGGTCTGCGATACCGGCATGTGGGATCCGAATACGCCCGCGATCACGACCTCGCTGCGCGGCCTGGTCTATGACGAGGTCAAGATCAAGGCCGCCAATCGCGACCTGCATTCCGGCGTGTTCGGCGGCGGCGCGCAGAATCCGATCCGCGTGCTGACACGGATCCTCGGCGGCCTGCATGACGAGAACGGCCACATCACCATCCCCGGTTTCTACGATGGCGTGAAGGATTTGCCGCCGGACATCCTGGCGCAGTGGAAGCAGCTCAATCTGACGCCGGACCGCTTCCTCAAGCCGATCGGCCTGTCGGTGCCGGCCGGCGAGAAGGATCGGCTTCTGATCGAGCAGGTCTCCTCGCGGCCGACCTGCGACATCAACGGCATCGTCGGCGGCTATACCGGCGAGGGCTCCAAGACGGTGATCCCGGCGGAGGCATCGGCCAAGGTCTCGTTCCGGCTGGTCGAGGGGCAGGACCCCGAGAAGATCCGCAAGGCGTTCCGGGATTACGTGACGGCGCGTGTGCCGGCGGATTGCAAGGCCGAGTTCATCGATCATTCGTCCGCGCCGGCGATCGCGCTCGACTGGAACATGAAGCCGCTGGCGGCCGCCCGCCGCGCGCTGACCGACGAATGGGGCAAGGAGGCGCTGCTGGTTGGGTCCGGCGCCTCGATCCCGATCGTCGCCGACTTCAAGCGCACGCTCGGCCTCGACAGCGTGCTGGTCGGCTTCGGGCTCGACGACGACAACATCCATTCGCCGAACGAGAAGTACGACCTCAAGAGCTACCACAAGGGCATCCGCTCCTGGGCGCGGATCCTGGCGGCGTTCGCCGACGCCAAGTAGCGCGAGGCGAGCACGGTCGAAAGCGGCCGAGTAGCCCGGATGCAGCGAAGCGAAATCCGGGACGGTCGATCCGCGGATACATTGCCCCGGATTACGCTGCGCTCCATCCGGGCTACGGAAGAGAAAACTACACGCGAAAACGCCGCCCGGAATTGGGCGGCGTTTTGATTCAGGTCGTGTAGAGGGTGTTGGCGGCCAGCTTACCCGAAGATTGTGAAATTTCAATCGCGGTAGCCGGGATTGACGCGATCGAGCTTGCGCAGCAGCGGCGGCCAGACCAGCTGGGTCGAGCGCAACTCGGCGCGATCCGGGTTGGAGAGCAGCTCGGTGTTCTTGTCGATCGCGTGCTGGTCGACGGGATAGACGCTTCCGCCGAGCGCGCGGGTCGCCACCTGCATCGAGCAGGCGCGCTCCAGATGGTACATCCGCTCGAAGGCGGACGCGACCGAGCGGCCGACCGTCAGCGTGCCGTGATTGCGCAGAAGCATGTGGTTCTTGGTGCCGAGATCGCGCTGCAGGCGCGGGCGCTCGTCGTGATCGAGCGCGATGCCTTCATAGTCGTGATAGGCGAGGTCGTGGGTGACGAGCTGCGCGGTCTGGTTCAGCGGCAGCAACCCGTCGGGGCCGCTCGACACCGCAGTGCCGTCGACCGTGTGCAGATGGAGCACGCAGCCGGCGTCCTCGCGCACCTCGTGGATCGCCGAGTGGATGGTGAAGCCGGCTGGGTTGATGCTGTAGTCGCTCTTCGAGAGCTGGTTGCCGTCGAGGTCGACCTTGACCAGGCTCGAGGCGGTGATCTCGTCGAACATCAGCCCGTAGGGGTTGATCAGGAAGTGGTGCTCAGGCCCCGGCACCCGGGCGGAAATGTGGGTATCGACCAGATCATCCCAGCCATAGAGCGCCACCAGCCGATAGCAGGCGGCGAGATTGATCCGCTGCTCCCATTCCGCCGCGCTGATATCCGACGGCACTTCCTTCAGGCGCGCTTCCGCTGGCGACATGGCCGATTGCTCCGTTGATGGCTGTTGCTTGGCTTGAGCCTAGCGCCGCCGCCGGATCGCAGCAAGGCAGCAGACCGGCGTGACAGTCATGCCGGCATGCGGCCCACGATCCGAACGGCAACGGTCGGTGGGCAGCCGCAGGATCGATCTTCCAAGTCCGCGATGGACGAGAGCATTTTCGGCTCTGATTGACGCGAACCGGCGTCTGCTTCGTTCGAAAACGCTTTACGGCGCCGGGATCGCCAGCAGGCTTGAGATGCTGCGGCCGCGGATATCGTAGACGCGGGCGAACACGACGTCGTCACGCTTGATCTCGACCATCACGGGTGCGGCCAGGCCCTTGCAGTAGAACTCGCCGAGCGTCATCGCGAAGTCGGCAGCATGGCTGTCCCAGCCGATCGTGAAGTCCGGCCCGAGCGCGACCTGCGCGGGGCGCTGCGGTCCGCACACTGCGACCTTCCATTTGCGGTGCTGCGGCGGCACTTCCTGCCGCTCCGCCAGCTGCTCGCGCAGCCCGTCGGATGCCTGCTTCAGTGCCAGGCCCCAATAGTCCAGCATGAAGAAATTGTCGGCGGTCCGCACCGTGCCGGCGATGTGGTTGAAGTGCGTGTACTGATACGGATGCAGGCGGATCATTTCGCTGAGCGGCAGCAGCAGGCCGAACGCGAACACGGCGAGCGCCGCAGGCTGCCAGGCGCGGCGGTACTCGCCGAGCCAGTCCATGCCGCGGGCGAAGGCGACGGCGCCAAGTACGGCCATCGGCGGGATCACGAAGATGAAGTGACGGATGCCGTTGTAGAGCGCCGGCCGCTTCACCATTGCGATCACCAGCGGCAGCGTTGCCGCCAGCGTCAGCATCAGCATGACCGATTTGCGCTTCGCCGCCACATCGGTGCGCGACAGCGACATGAAGGTGGTGATGACGGCCGCGCTCAGCAGCACCAGCAGCACCTCGGGAAGCTGCAGCGCGAACAGCGTCGGCAGATAGGACCACGGCATGTCCGGCACCGACACCAGCGCGCCGTCGAACATCTCCTTCCAGGGCTTCTCGAAGAAGTGCGAGAAGTAGGTCACCGCTTCCAGCGGATGGCCGGGCTCCATGATCGACCACGGCCAGATCAGGCCCATCACGAGATAGCCCAGCACGAGCCCCGGTAGCAGCACATAGATGGCATGGGCAAAGCGATGGGTCGCCTCGCGCGGGCCCTGCTTGCGGAATTCCTCGATCCATAGCGGGATGAAGCCGACCACGGCGTAGATCAGGGCGAGGCCGCCAAGGACGCGGCAGCCGATCGACAGGCCTGCTCCGAGGCCGACGATCAGGATCGTGCGCGGCGAGGGCGCCGGATATTCCTCGATCAGGCGGACGAGACCCATGATCAGGACGATCATCGCCACGGCGAACGGCGCATCCTTCGGATTCATGAACATGTGGCCGTAGAAGGTCGGACACAGCGCGAGCAGTAGCAGGGCTGCCAGTCCCGCCAGCGGGCCACCGACGCGGCGCGCCAGGCGCCAGCTTACGGCAAGCCCGATCACGCCGACGATCGCGCCGAGCAGGCGGCGCGTCTCGAACAATTCGAGCGGAATGACCTTGTGCAGCAGCGCCGCGGCCATGTCGAAGCCGCCGCCGTACATATAGAGGTTTGCGAATGACAGCGCGCCGGTGTCCTTGAACCCGGACCCGTACATCCGCAGCAGGAGATCGGCGTATTCAGCGTGGGTGTAGTCGTCCCAGCCCAGACCGTAATCGCGGAATGTGAGGCCGGCGACCACGGCGACCACGCCGAGGACGAGGAATGCGAGATCGTCGCAGGTCTTCTCCACCGAGCGCCGTGCAGGCGCCTCGAGGGCAGACGTCGTAATCGATGACATAGCTAGTGATACCGGCGTGCCTGTGGCCCAGTTTGGCGCTTTAGGGCCTCATTCCCCGGCATCCATAGCGCAGTTCCGTTTCCGAGTAATTGGTAATTGTGGCGTAATTTCCCAGATGCATTGCAATATATTGGCAGCAATTCGTAGCCAGTAGATCTACGGGAGACTGGGTCCTGCGCGTGGCTGCAGCCGCGATCAGGAAGCGCATCAGGCCCGGTTAAGCGGGATTTTAGGGAACTCCGTCTACAATTGGCGGTTGGCGGTGTGGGCAATATGACGGTATCGTGGCGTTGGTGGCCTGCGCCGATTTTCGGTCGGATCTCCCGGGGGTTAGTTCGATGATGGTTGGTCTGTTGGTCGTCGGCGTGGGCCTGGTTGTGGCGGGCTTGGCGGCGATCGGCTTGGGAATCCCCTACAAGGAATTCAGCGTCGGCGGCGCGTTGATCACGACCGGCGTGACCGGCGTATGCACCGGCGCGATCGTGCTGGCGCTCGCCGCCATCCTCCGGGAACTCCAGGTCATCGCCAGGAGGCTCGATCCCGTTGCCGCAGGCGCCCGGGCCGAGGTTCCGCTAGCGTCTGCAACTTCCCCGCGCAATGCCCCCGAGGATCCTGTTTTCCCGCCGCCGCGTGAGCCCAAGGTCGCCGCGCCTCCGCCGCTGGCCTCGCCATCCGCGTCCGCGGCGCCGCCGCCCTGGCACGACGAAATCGGCCAGCGTGGCGCGCCGGGCGAGGCGCCGCCGCCGGTGCCGGGTGGCGCATCCCCGGAGGGCGAAGCCAAGCCCAAGCGGCGCAACCTGTTGTTTTCGTCCTCGCGGAAGGAACGCGAGCGGGCTCAGAGCCGCACGGCCGAGCCGCTGACGCCGGATATGCTGTCGCCGGAGCTGCGTCCTGGTCCGGCCGCGGCGGACGAGCCCGCGCCGGCAACGTTCGACGATGCCTGGCCGAAGGCCGAGCGGCCGAGGTCGGTCGATGTCGCCCCACGGCGCACGCCCCGGCCGTCGACCTTCGGCGAGACTCAGTCAGCCGGCACGGCGCCGTCATCAGGCCACCCACCGCCGCCCCAGGAGCAGCCGCCTGTGACCGTGCTCAAATCGGGCGTCGTGGATGGGATGGCCTATTCGCTCTATTCGGACGGATCGATCGAGGCGCAGATGCCGGAGGGCATGATGCGATTTGCCTCGATCGACGAGCTCAGGTCGCATCTGGAGCAGCGGCCTTAAGGTCCGCATCAATACTTGCGAGCGGCTGGTTCGAGGCCGGAAAAATACGGCCGTTCTTGTCAGATTTGCTGTAATCCGCTCATATTCGCAAAGTAGTACGCGATTCCATTGATGTATTGCTGCACGTGGATACTGTCCGGTGGGCGCCGGGCCGTCGAGAGCACGGGGAAGATTGAGTCATGTCCGATACGTCAGGCAAAACGCCGGTCGAACTGACCGCAAATATCGTTTCGGCCTATCTCAGCAACAATCCGACGCCGGCCTCGGACATTCCGAGCCTGATCAGCCAGGTCCACGCGGCGCTGCTGCGGGTGTCGAGCGGGCGCGCCGACACGCCGAGTGAGCCGGCCAAGCCGGCGGTGTCGATGAAGAAGTCGATCACGCCGGAATATCTGGTGTGTCTCGAAGACGGCAAGCGCTTCAAGTCGCTGAAGCGCCATCTGCGCACGCAGTACAACATGACGCCGGAGCAATATCGCGACAAATGGGGCTTGCCGGCCGACTATCCGATGGTGGCGCCGAACTATGCGGTGGCCCGATCGCAGCTCGCCAAGAAGATGGGACTTGGCCAGCAGGCGCGGAAGCGGAAGTAGGGGTTCTACGCGGCGGACGCCAGCGCCTCGCGCGCGTCGTTGCGGATGCGATCGACCATCGAGCGGAGGCCGTTGGAGCGCTGCGGCGTCAGATGGTCGCGGAAGCCGAACTCGTCGAACAGCGCGAGCGCGTCGGTGGCGAGAATTTCCTTCGGCGTGTGCCCGGAAAACAGCGTCAGCACGATCGCGACCAGGCCGCGCACGATGTGGGCGTCGCTATCGCCGATATAGTTCAAGCGCGGTTCGCCGCTGGCATCGCGATCGATTCGCTTCGACAGCCAGACCTGGCTGACGCAACCCTGCACCTTGTTCTCGGCCGAGTGCTCCGCCTCCGACAGCGGCTTCAGCGTGCGGCCGAGCTCGATGACATAGCGGTAACGGTCGTCCCACTCGTCCAGCAGCGCAAAATTGTCCCTGATTTCGTCGATCGTCGTCATCGTGGCCCGCGTCCTATTCTCAACGGCTTATATAGGAAGGCTGGCCGCGAAAGCGACGAAAATGGAACCGGTTCCCGGTTGTTTTGACGTGTTTTCTTCACGCGAACCGGCATCCGCCTCACGCGAAAGCGCTCGATTGGCGCCTACGGCATCGGCGGCAGGCGGAATTCAATCATCTGATCGTCCGCCGTCAGCGTGTCGCGGGACGCGCCCGGGTCGGTATCGTCCTTGCCGATCGAGCCGGTGTGGTCGGGCGGCTTCTTGTCGGTGATGATCTGGTAGAGCTTGCGCGCACCCTCGGTCGCGCGCTGGCCGATCGCGGTCGCGGCCTGACCGCCGACTTCGCAGGCGGAAGGCTGGCGCTTGCAGAACTGGCCCATGTCGTTGATCGTTGCCGTCGCGGCCGACACCGCGTCCGATGCGCTGATCTGCGGCGCCTTGTCCGCTTCAGGGGTTTTGTCTCTCGGCAGCAGCACGAGCACAAGCCCGAGCCAGAATGCCAAACGCAGCAGGAAGAACATGGCGCGATCCCGGTCGTCTATCTTGTCTTGCTTCTTGCGCGGTCGATGCCGCTATTGCCCTCACGGTTAGCATCGGTCGATAAATCGGAAGTATCTGCATTGAAGTAAATCCGCCGAAAAATCGCGGAAAATTCGCCTGAGTTGATTCGCCGTAAATTTTCGATTGATGGCGGCTGACGGGTGCCAAATCGGCGTACTGCGTCGCGTCCACCATTTCGAAACCATAGTTAGTCGCACCCGGAAACCAGCCGTTCACCATCCCCGACAAATGACCGGTGAATGACAGCGACGAAGCCTCGCCAATGCACGGTGTTTGGCAGCAGGCCGCCCCGCCTTAGCGTTCGCTTAAGTTCGCTCTGACACGTTGGCCTGCAATCACAAAGGAGGCGTTCCGGCGCGTCTGTCTGACGATTAAGCCGAAGCGCGAGTGCTGTGAGTAGTTTGAGTCTGATCCGCGATTGTCTGGATGCGCTGCTGCATCCGTCGGCGCAATATGATGCGCTGACGCGTGCGCGCCACCGTGCCTTCATGGCGCCGCGGCTGCTCGGCAGTCTGGCGGCGCTGGCCTCGTTCCCTGCCTTTCTGGCGATGCGCGGGGCGCCGACGGCGATCGAGGTCGCGGCCTTCGCCTGGCTGATCGCGCCGATCCTGCTGTCCTGGTTCCTGTCGCGCACCGGCCGCTATGAAGGCGCGCATGTGCTGTCGTCGCTGGCGCTCGCCGGTCTCGTGATGATGATCGCGGCGTCCACCGGCGGCATCGCATCGTTCGCGGCGGTGTGGCTCGTCGTGATTCCGATCGAGGCGGCGCTGTCGGCGTCGCGGCGCGTGGTGGCGTTTGCGTTCGCGCTGGCGATGATCTGCGCCGCGCTGCTCAGCGTGCTCGGCCATTACCACGTTCTGCCGGTGGTCGATCCCGCGGTTGCGTCGAACAGCACGCTGGTGGGCTTCGGCGTCGTGTCGGCGATCTTCTATGCGGCCGGGCTTGCCTTCGGCGCGGAGTCGCTGGCGCGCACCAGCGTGGCGCTGCTTTATGTCGAGGAAGAGCGCTACCGCCTCCTCGCGCATAACATGAGCGACGTGCTGTCGCGGCACAGCCGCAACGGCGCGGTGCGCTTCATTTCGCCCGCGGTCGAGATCATGCTCGGCGTGCCGGCATCGCGGCTGTCCGGCCATGGCCTGTTCGACCGCGTTCATGTCGCCGATCGTCCGGCCTATCTCACCGCGCTGTCGGACGCCGCGCGCGGCGAGTCCCGCAGCGTCGAGTTCCGCGTGCGCCGCGACGGTGCGCGGGGCGAGACGGCCGCCGAATTCATCTGGGTCGAGATGCGCTGCCGCGCGCTCGAGCAGGCCGCCGCCGATGCCGAGGTGGTCGCCGTGATCCGCGAGGTGACCGATCGCAAGGTACAGGAGCAGGCGCTCGAACAGGCGCGCCATGCGGCCGAACAGGCCGATGCATCGAAGACGCGCTTCCTGGCCACCATGAGCCACGAGCTGCGCACTCCGCTCAACGCCATCATCGGCTTCTCCGAGATGATCGCGCAGGAAGATGTGCTCGGCCTCGACGCGGCCCGCCGCAAGGAATACGCGCAGCTTATCAACGACTCCGGCCAGCATCTGCTGTCCGTCGTCAACGGCATCCTCGACATGTCGAAGATGGAGTCCGGCAATTTCGAGATTTCGCCGGAGCCGTTTGCGCCGCGGCCGGCGCTGCTCAACTGCTGCAATCTGGTGGCGTTGAAGGCGCGCGAGAGCGGTGTCGACCTCGTCACCCGCGTGCCCGACGACCTGCCGATCGTGAACGGCGATTCGCGCGCGTTCAAGCAGATCGTCCTCAATCTGGTTTCCAACGCCATCAAGTTCACCGAGCGCGGCGGCAAGGTCACCGTATCGGCCGGCGTCGAGGGATCGCGGCTGTTGCTGCGGGTCTCCGACACCGGCGTCGGCATCGCCGCTGACGACCTTAAGCGGATCGGCGATCCGTTCTTCCAGGCCGGCAAGACCTATCAGCGCCGTCACGAAGGCACCGGCCTCGGCCTTTCCATCGTGAAGGGACTGGTCGGCTTGCACAACGGCGAAATGAATGTGGAGAGCAAGGTCGGCGAGGGCACCATCGTGTCGGTCGCGCTGCCGCTGTCGTTCACTCCGCCGGCCGCGGTCGAGCCGTCCAGCAATGTCTCGACGCTGAAGCCCGCGTTGCGGTCCGGACTGCAAGAACAAACCCAACAGGTGAAGAAGAGTGCCTAGACAGACTTTGGATGACGAGGAAACGCCGCGCCGTCGCCGCGGCGCCAAGGCGGTGGCCATCGCGGCCGAGGAGGAACGTGGCCTCGTGCTGCGCCTGCTGCTGCACAGTCCGAAGGATCTCGTCGCGGGCGTGCTGGCCCTGTCTGCCATCGTTGCGATCCTGATCAACGCACTGTTCCTGCAGGCCGGCCGTCATCCGTCGCCGATGTTCGGCAGCTCGGTGGTGACGCTGCCGCCGCCGGCCCCGGCTGCCGCCGCCGCCAGTCCGATTCCGCGCCCGCGTCCGGCCGAGGCCGCCGCCCGATCGGTCGAGCCCGCTGCCGTGGAACCAACGAGGCCGGTCGACGTGAAGCCGGTGGAGACCAAGCCCGTCGAGACCAGGCCCGTTGAAGCCAGGCCGGCCGAACCTAAGGTCGAGTCCAAGCCGGTCGATCCGATGGCCAACCTGGTGCTGAAGTCGACCGTCGCGCCGCCGGCGGCCGCGCCGTCCCCGGCCGCCGTGCCGTCCGGCGTCATTCGTCCGCCGGCGCCGATCCCGACACAACATCTGAGCCCGGCCGGCAAGCGTATCGCAGCGGTCCAGCGGACGCTGACCGAATATGGCTACGGTCAGCTCAAGCCGACCGGCACGATCGGTGCCGATACCCAGCACGCGATCGCGAAGTTCGAGCGCGCGCGCAAGCTGCCCGTGACGGGGCAGATGTCCGATCGCCTGGTGCGCGAGCTCAGCACGATGATCGGGCATTCGATCGACTAGGTTCGGTCCTCTCATCATGGCCGAGTGTTACCCGGCCATGACGTCTCTCCTCGACTGTCATCAGACAGCTTCGCCCAGCAGAACGTCCCTGACCTCGTCGGAGAATGGCTTTTCGCGGCCGGCCACCAGCACCGATTCCGGATCGTCGCGATCCGGAATGCCGCGCGGCATGCCGTGATCGAGCAGGGCTTGCGCGCAGCCGGCCCAATCGCCGCGACTGACCGGTTCATTACAGGACGCCCACGACAGGGTTCCGGACGCGTTGTCGCCAAAGCCGTGCTGCTCGGTCCATTCCGCGCCGTGCTCGAGCAGGAAGCGTGTCAGCCCGGCATTGCCGCGGAACACCGCATGATTGAGCGCTGACGCATCCCAATCGCCGCCACGCACCGTGATGGGCCAGCCGAGCTCGACCATCAGCCGCACCGCATCGTCGCCGCCCGCCGCGGCGAGCTCGGGAAGCAGCCGCAGTTGCTGTGGTGAAAGCGATCCCGGAAGGTCTGGCCGGGCGGCCTGGATCCGCCGCGCTTCGCTTTCGTTGCCACCGCTGCACGCCGCGACGAACCGCTCCTCATCGGCGAGCGTCTCGTCGCCGGTACGCTTCCGCAGCAGCTCGGCGACCTCGGTCAGTCCAAACTGCAAGGCGTAGCGGTAGGCGCTGAGACCGTCCGGTGTCGTGATGCGTGGATCCGCGCCGGCGTCGAGCAAGGCCGCGATGCAGGTCCGCGATCGCCGCCGCCGGATCGCCCACATCAGCGGCGATCCGCAATCCGTCAACGGCGCGTTGCAGGCCGGCTCGTTCGGATCGCCGCCATGCCGCAGCAGCAATTCGAGCGCCGTTACGTTCTCGTCGTCGAGCACCTTGTACATCGCGTTGGTGCCGGCGATGCGCGCGCCGTGCTCGAGCAGCAGGCCAGTCGTCACGGAGCCTTCGAGCGAGTGATACAGCGATTCATTGTCGTTCGGATTGGCTCCCGCTTCGAGCAGCAGCCTGGTCAGCGCGAGATCGTGATTGCGCCCGGCCGCGCCATACAGCGCCGACAGCGGATTGCTGTCATCGGGCACGTCAAGCGATCCCGGCGGCCAGCGGCTGCTGATGTGCTGGTCGGGATCGGCGCCGGCCTCAAGCAGCAGGCGCGCACAGCGATGCAGCCGTGCCTGAAATTCCGGAATCTGCAGCAGGCTGGAATGCGTCACCGCGACCAGCGGCGGCAGTTTTAGGGGACCACCGGGACGGTTGACCCATGTAGGATCACTCGCTGCGGTGCGCCGTATCGTCTCTTCATCGCCGATCGCGCAGGCCAGATAGGGATCGCCGGCCACAAGATCGGGATCCTCGGTGAGCATCCGCACCGCGACGCGCGGATGGGCGCGATCGGTGGTGCCGTCGACATCAGCGGCATAGACCAGCTGCAGCCATCGCCGCACCCGGTCGGTTTTGCTTTTGCCAGGCGGCAATTGGGCTTCGACATAGCGCCGCAGGTCCGGCCACGAGGCAAAGCCGAGATCGCGCGCCACGCAGGACTGCGCGTCGTGGAGCCGCAGATCGAGTGCGGCGATTTGCGCGTCGCTGCGCCCGACCGCAGCCGGAAGCGCCTGCCGGAAACGGGCGTAAGCCTCCGGCACCTGTCGCCGGTAAAGGCGAATGAGCTCCTTGGCCTGCTTCTTCAGATGTTCGAGATTCAATCGCGCGGGCGATCGGTCCATGGAAACCTCCGTGCATCAATCGCCGATGGTCCACAAAACCGGCTGCACAAAGGCTTGGTTGGCCGCATATCAGGTGCAAGTGGGTTCAACCCTTCCCGTGGACCCGGGCGCGGCTTGCACCGCAGATGCAAGGATATGAGCGACGCTTGTGTCGGTCAACCCGCCGGTGCGTGATGTCATCTGTGACAATTGGACGTGGCCGCGGCGCTGGCCTATAGGTCGGCGCATGCGATTGAAAACCAGCATATGGGTCGCGGCGTATCTGCGCCGCTGCCAGACCGAGGGCGTGTTCGGCGCGATCCGCAAGAAGGGCGCCGAGGAAGCTGGCGCCGTGTTCGTCAAGGTGGCGCTGATGGACGGCAACGCGATGCTGTATGCACCGGCGCCGCAGACGGTCTATGACGACAGCCGTCCGGCCGAGCGGCTGTTCGTGCCGACGGCGCTGCAGCCGGTGTCCGAGCCTTCGATCGAGGAGCGATTGACCAAGGAGCTCCGCTTCGATCCCGATGCCTGGATCGTCGAGACCGAAGATCGCGCCGGGCGGCACTTTCTCGATTTGGCGAAGGCCTAACTTCCAGACTTCTTGTTGCGAATGCCAGGCGCGGTGCCCGGTTGAATCGCCTGTCGCGTCGGCGAAGATGCCGCGCGCACGCGATGGCGCTCGTCGTCATACAGCGACGAGCGATACTTGGCGCGCGCCACCGCCATGGTCGAGCCGCGCCATGCCGCCAGCATCACCAGCGCGGAGCGCTCGCTCAGGCGATCGTAGAGCCGCGACAACCGATAGACGTAGTTGACCGACGAGCCGGCTTCCGGATTGAGAAACATCAGGATCCGCTGGAACGCGGCGCTCGAGACGTCAAGCGCCCGCATCGCGCAGGCGAGCGGCTCGCCGCCGGGATCGTTGACGACGTCGGCGGCGATCCGCGACGGCAGGATCAGCGCCTCGCCGAGTTCGAGTGTGAAGTTGTCGAGGTCCTCGGCAAACGCCGCCATCTCCAGGATATGGATCGCGCGCGCGGCGCGCGCCGCCGGAATCCGCGCCGCGGCCTTCAGCGGCGTCTCCTGCAGATTGTGCAGGATCTGCGCGCGTTCCTTCGCGCTGGCGGCAAAGAACATGTCGGAGACTTCGGCGGCATCGTTCGGCCGCATAGCAAGGCTCGCGGCCATCCGCAGCTCTGCCTCGGTCGGGATCTTGGCGGGCAGCGCGGACGGTACGGGCGCGGGAATTGGCGCGGCAGCCGCAATCGGCTGGTCAGGACCGGCGCGGCGCAGCCCGAGCTTGTCCACGATCATCGCGGGCGTTGCCGGATAGATCGCAAGCCGCGCACGGACGGCGGCGCGGGTTGCGTCGTCGACCTCGTCGATCAGGCGCGACGTCAGCTCCACGAACTGGCGCTCTTCGTCGGCGGAGTGCGCGCTCGCCTGCACGTACAGGTCGGTCAGGACGCGCAGCAAAGTGGGGCGGATGTCGACTCCCTCGCGGCGGGAGAGCGTCATCAGCCCATCGAAACCAGGAAATAGCGGAGCTGCGCTCATCTCGGGCGTACGCGACTTGCCAATAAGACTCGGTTTGAAAACCTTGTGACAGCGAGCCTACGCAGGCTGTTTTAAGACGCAGTTAAGGAAAACAAGCCGTGAAGGCGAACGCTCGAATTTGCGCGTGTCTATTAAGGCACAACGCCATATCCGTAACCGTCCGTATCGGCAGCTTAAGATGTCGTTAACCATGCGCGTTCTTAACTCGGCGAGCGCGGGGCAAATCATGTCCGTGCGGGGCCAGAGAGAACGGAACATGGGCACCATCGTTGAGTTTCCGGCGGATGCGGCTGCACGGCGGCCGAGCGCTGTCGGTGCTGCCGGCGAAGGCATGGGGACCGTGCTGATCCTTCCCGTCGTGCGGATCGAGCGAACGACGGAGGAGACCGGCGGAGGTCGCGGACCGGAGCAGGGCACTGCGCAGGGCCGTCGTCGCCGACGCCGCTCCTGATCCAATGCCGGAACTTGCGCAGCGGACCGCCGCCCGGCGGCCACTCCCGGCGCTGATCCTGCTGTTGGCGGGCTCGGCGCTCGCGGGCTGCAGCGGCGGCGATTTCGGCCGCACCCGCGCCGACTTCCGCAACGACGACATGCATCGCTGGATCGGTGCCGAGGCGACCGGCAGCATCGGCAAGAACGCCTCGCAATTCCAGCTCACCGAACACGAACGTCAGCTGCGCGATCTCGCTTATCAGTTCATCGAGCCGCCGCTGTCGCGACCGGCATGGAAGAGCGTGTACGGCGACTACCAGCCGCTGCCTTCGCCGTGGCGGCAGAAGGTCGTGTTCGATCGCACGGCGTACGGCCGCAATTTGATCGACGAGCCACATCGCTCGTTCGCCTCGCGCTATTCGCTGCTGATCGACCAGGTCCGCGACGACATCACGCGCTTCGAGCCGTTCTTCGCCACCGCGATCCAGGTGATCGAGCTCGATCGCAAGCGCAGTGCCAGCCTCAAGATGATCGCCGATCTGTCGCCGCGCGAGAAGGCGGACGCGGTGGCGCGGATGGAAGAGAACACGCTGATCGTGCAATGGGTCCAGCAGAGCCTGGAGCGGCGGATCTCGTCCTATCGCTGGGCGCTGGAGCGGCTGGTGATCCAGGCGCCCGACGGCATGGCCGCCGACGCCGAACGCCAGATCAACGAGCTCGCCCGGCTCACCGCTAACGCGCCGTTCGTCTCTGGACCGGTCACGGGCCAGGCCGTGGTGTCGAAGGGCTAGGCCCGCTTCATCTTCCTTGTTGTGGATCTGACGCGGCGGCTGTTCGCCTGCCGTGGCAGGCTCGCAATGAACTCCTTCAGCGCATCGGAGGGCGGGTGGGCCGAGGGGTAGGCGAGGCCGACCTGGCGCGTCACGTCGACATCGATCGGGCGCACCGCGACATCCGGATTGCCGCGCGCCACGCCTTCGGGAACGATCGCAACGCCAACCCCGGCCGCGACCAGCGCCATCGCCCATTCCTCGGATTCCGCGATCGCCACCGGCTTGCGCGGCGGCGACGTGCGCTTGAAGAATTCCTGCTGCTCGCAATGGCAACGATCGATCATCGGAACGCCCGCGAAGTCAGTGGTCCGCAGCGTCTCTTTGAGGGTGAGCGGATGCGACGGCGGTAGTGCTGCGACGTAGCGTTCGCTCCAAAGCGGGATGAAGCGCTCGCCGGCGTTGATCATCGACTTGGCGACGATCCGTGCATCGGCCTTCTCATTGGCGCCGACCAGCCGAAGCGCGAGATCGGCATTGGCCGTCAGCGGCTTGAGCAGCGCGATCGTCCGCGCCTGATCGAGCGTGCGCAACAGGCCGAGCGTCAGCGCCTGTCTTGTCGCGGGTTTGCGAAACAGGTTTCGCGCCGCGTCCGCCTCGTCGATGATCCTGCGGGCGACGCCGTGAAACTGCGCCGCGGACTCCGTCGGCGCCATGCCCTTCTTGTGCCGGATGAACAGCGTGGTGCCGAGCTCGGCCTCGAGATTTGTGATCGCCGCCGAGATCGACGGCTGCGAGATGAAGCAGCGCTTCGCCGCAGCGGTCAGGTTGCGCTCGCGGTAGACCGCGGCGAAATAGCGGAGTTCGCGGATATCCATAGGCCTGTCCTATCGTACCGATAGATAGACAATATTTTACCTATGGAAGGGCCGATGGCAAGCCTGTGCTGAATTCAGCGGAGGACTGGCCATGCGCATCCACCATCTCAACACCGGCACCATGTGCCCGATCGGCAAGCGGCTCGTGAACGGCAGCGGCAGCATCTTCCAGCGCGCGCGGATGGTCTGTCATTGCCTGCTCGTCGAGAGCAGTGACGGCCTCGTGCTGGTCGATACCGGCATCGGCTTAGATGACATCGGCGACCCGCCGCGGCTGGGGCGGAAATGGGTGCGGCAGACGACGCCGCGGCTCGATCCGGCCGAAACGGCCGTGCGTCAGGTCAAGTCGCTCGGCTTCTCGCCCGATGATGTGCGGCATCTGCTGCTGACGCATCTCGACCGCGACCATGCCGGCGGCGTGCCGGACTTTCCGAAGGCCAGGGTGCATGTCGATCGCAAAGAGTACGACATGGCGGTGACGCATCAGGTCGCGCCGCCGGAAGGCCGCTACATCACGGCGCAGTGGAAGCACGGGCCGGACTGGGCGTTCTACGGCGCCGGCGGCGAGGACTGGTTCGGCTTCAAGGGGGTGCGGGCGCTCGGCGATCGCGAGCCTGATATCCTGATGATCCCGCTGCCGGGCCACACGCTCGGGCATTGCGGGATCGCGGTGCGCGACAAGGAAAGATGGCTGCTGCACGCCGGCGATGCGTATTTCCATCACGCGCAGCTCGATGCCCGGCCGCGGATCCCGCTGGTGCTCGGCATGTTCCAGCGCCGGGCCGACATGGATCGCGCGACGCGCATCCAGAACCAGGAGCGGCTGCGCCAGTTGAAGGCGGCGCATAGCGGCAGTGTCACGATCGTCAACAGCCACGATCCCGTCGATTACGAGACCTGCCGTTGCGGCCGCCACACGCTGGCTGCGAGCTAGCGCTTGTTGCGCGCCGCGGGCGGCGGCGCGGGAGCGGGGAGCGGTGGCGGCGCTTCCTGCTTGGCTGCGGCCGGCTCGGTCTGCAGCTTGCAGGACGAGGCCGCGAGCGAGGCCTGTGCCTGCGGCATCAGGCCGGGCTCCGGCGCCAGCGCTTTCAGCAGGATCAGGCCGGTCGAGGTCGGCGAGTCGATGATCAGCCGGTCGGCGGCGGTGACTTCCTCGTCCTCCGGCAGCTCGTTGTGCTGCGCTTCCGTCATCAGATCGAGCTCGATCACCTTCTTGCCGGCGGAGCGGTCGTTGATCGCGTAATAGGCGACCTCGTTGCGGGTGTAGAACGACACCGACGTATAGGCCTGGCTGACCGGCACGGTGAGCTTGAGCGGCCCGGTGGAGAGATCGTAGCGGCAGATCGCCACCGCGAAGGCCGGATCCATCAGCGGCATCGGCGAGTTGCTCGGGTCGGCCAGCGGCAGCGGCGTCACCTCGTTGAGCTTGGTCATCGGCGTCAGCCGCGAATAGGCGTCCTGCGAGGCGATCCGCGGCAGCGCCAGCACGCTGACGAGATGGACCACGCCGCCGAGCAGCACGCCTGCGAGGATGGTGAACAGCACGCGGATCATGGGCAGCCCGTCGTTGCGATCGAGGGCATCGGCGCGTCGCGCTGGGTGCGGGTCGCGACCCCGACCGGCGTGTCGTAGAGGCGCAGCATCAGCGCGTAGCGTTCGATGCCGCCGGTCGGCAGCCAGTTGCCGGCGCGCGAGCGCGAGGCGATGTGGATCTCGAACGTGCCGTCGGAGGCGCGCATGATCTCCTGGCTGGTGAAGCCGTAGCGCTGCAGCGAATTGGCGACGAGGTGGCCCTTGCGGTCGAACAGCGTCAGCGTCCAGAACCGCGCCGCCGGCGTCACGCCGCTGACCACGATGTCGCAGCGGCCGTCGAGCGGCTTGTTCTTGTCGTCTGACGTCGCCGAGAACGCGATGCCGTCGCCGGTGCCGATCGGCAGCTCGCCGCTGCGCGCGATCGTGGCGCGCGAATAGGGGTCGACGTCGGAGGTGCCGTTCTTCGGCCGCGCCGTCCAGGCGCCGATCTTCAGCGTGCCGAGATCGGTGCCGCGCGTCGCCGTCGCGTAGGTCAGGCCGAGGCCGACGGCCGTGGCGATGACGAGTGCCAGCAAGGTGGTGAGGAGGAGCCGCACGTCAGTTCTTGCGTGGCGCAGGTGCTGTCGTGCCGTCCGGTCCGGCCGCGGCAACGTAGTTTTCGGGGAACGCCAGCGCGCTCGAGGACTCCGCCTTGCCGGTCTTCGAGGGCTCGTTCAGCGTGGTCTTGTTGGCGGTCTTGGCGGCGTCGTCGAGCAGCTTCTCGACCCGCACCAGGATATCGGCACCGCGCTTGGTCAGCACCGGCGGCGGACCCGGCTTGGTCTCCAGGATACGCGGCGCTGCGTTGGCCTGGGCATTGGCCTGCGCCGGCTGCGGCGGCAGCTTCTGGCCCATGCCGACGCCGTTGAGTTCTTTCACCTCAACACCCTGATGCGCGGCGACCATGATGTCGTGCCAGGTCTGCGCCGGCAGCGAGCCGCCGGTCATGCGGTTGGTCGGCGAATAATCGTCATTGCCGTACCAGACCGCGCAGGTGAAGTTGCCGGTGTAGCCGACGAACCAGGCGTCGCGATAGGCATTGGTGGTGCCGGTCTTGCCCGCGGTCGGAATGCCGTCGAGCGCGGCGCGGCGCGCGGTGCCTTCGCTGACCACGTGGCTCATCATGCCGGCCATGTCGGCGGCGATGTTCGGCGGAATCGCTTGCCGCGGCTTCGGGCCGTCGCGGTCCCAGCGCCACACCAGGTCGCCGGCGCCGGTGCGCACCTCGAGCACCGAATGCGGCGTCACCGCCTTGCCGCGGTTCGGGAAGGTCGCATACGCCACCGCGTGCTCGATCACCGTGACTTCGTCGGAGCCGATCGGCAGCGACGGCGTATCGGGCAGCGGTGCCTTGAGGCCGAAGCGGCGCGCGACCTCGACGATCTTGGCGCGGCCGGCCTTCGGGCCTTCCTTGCCGCCCAGCGCGATGGAAAGCTTGACCGGCACCACGTTGATCGAACGGGTGATCGCCTGCGTCAGCGTCACCTGACCCGAATAGGAATGGCCATAGTTCTGCGGGCACCAGTTGCCGATGCAGACCGGGCCGTCAACGATCTTCGAGTTCGGCGTGAAGCCGTTCAGCAGCGCCGTGGTGTAGACGTACGGCTTGAACGACGAGCCCGGCTGCCGGTAGGCGTCGGTGGCGCGGTTGAACTGGCTCGCACCGTAGTCGCGGCCGCCGACCATGGCGCGGATGCCGCCGTCGAGATCGGACACCACGGTCGCGGCCTGCGTCGCGTGATAATCCCGCCCGAACTGGCGGAGTTGGTTCTCGATCGCTTCCTCTGCCGCCTTCTGCACGTTCATGTCGATCGCGGTGCGGACCACGAAGACGCGCTCGGTGTAGGATTTCGGGAAGGTGTCGACCAGCTTGCGCATCTCGTCGAAGGCGTAGTCGAGATAATAGTTCGGCGAGTTCTCGTCGCGCCGGTCGACCGCGACCGCCGGATTGCGGCGGGCGCCGAACACCTGGCCCTCGGTCATGAAGCCGGCATCGACGAGGTTGTCGAGCACGACGTTGGCGCGGGCGCGTGCCGCGGGCAGGTTGATGTGCGGGGCGTATTTGGTCGGCGCCTTGAACAGGCCGGCGAGCATTGCGGCTTCCGCGAGGTTCACGTCGCGCACCGACTTGTTGAAATAGAAATGCGCCGCGCCGTCGACGCCGAAGGTGCCGCCGCCCATATAGGCGCGGTCGAGATAGAGCTTCAGGATCTCGTTCTTGGTGAGCCGCGTCTCCAGCCAGATCGCAAGGAAGGCTTCCTTCACCTTGCGCTCGATGGTGCGCTCATTGTTCAGGAACAGGTTCTTGGCGAGCTGCTGGGTGATCGACGAACCGCCCTGCCGGACGCCGCCGGCCTGCGCGTTGGTGACGAGCGCGCGGGCGAGGCCCGGAACGTCGATGCCGAAATGGTCATAGAAGCGACGGTCTTCGGTCGCGAGCGTCGCCTTGATCAGATTATCCGGAAAGTCTTCCAGCGGGATCGAGTCATTATGCTTGATGCCGCGGCTGCCGATCGGGTTGCCGTAACGGTCGAGGAAGGTCACCGCGAGGTCGGACTTCTTCAGCCAGTCCTCGTCGGCGGTCTCGCGGAAGGCGGGGATCGCGAGCGTCAGCATCAGGATCATGCCGCCGAGCCCGATGGTCGCGGCCTCCGACAGCGGCTCGATGAACACCCAGCGCTTCCAGCGGCCGACATAGAAGCGGTCCATGAAGGTGGAATAGCGCTCGTAGAGTTCGCGCAGGCCTTTGCCCGACGAGAACAGCGTCGAGTCGATACGCGCATCGAGGTCCAGGAAGAAATTCCGGACCTTCTGTTTCCAATGCGACGGCATGATCTGAAGGACCGGACCCTTGATCAGTTCGACAGCGCTGCGGGCGCCCGAAATGGGCACAGGCCAGCGTCTTGCTTCGATGTTGCGGCAATCCCAAGGCGCTTTTGCGTCGTTGGGGACTCGTTCGTTGTTCTATCCGAGCGGCTGCCATAAACCAATGGCGCGGCTGGTGAATTTAATGAAACCCCTAACGCTGCCCACCGGCTTTTTCGACCCCGCAATATCACCCCCTTGCGGAGGGAGCGCCGGCGTCCCAAGAAGGGCTTTACCGCCATGTCAGGGATATCATGACCGCACCGCCCAAGCGCCCGTCGGGCCAGGAGGGATTCTTCTGGAAAACCAAGACGTTGGAAGAGATGTCCAACGCCGAATGGGAAAGCCTGTGTGACGGCTGCGCACGTTGCTGCCTGGAGAAGCTCGAGGACGAGGACACCGGCAAAATCTATTTCACCCATATCTCCTGCAAGCTGCTCGATTCCGGCCTGTGCACCTGCAAGGACTATCCGAACCGCTCCGACCAGGTTCCGGATTGCGTCCGGCTGACGCCCGAGAACGTCCGGACCTTGAACTGGCTGCCGCCGAGCTGCGGCTACCGGCTCGTGGCCGAGGGGCGGGACCTTTACTGGTGGCATCCCCTGATCTCCGGCGATCCCAACACCGTGCATGAAGCCGGGGTCTCGGTACGCGGGCGGGTGGAAGGCACCGAACTCGACGTCAACGACGCCGATCTCGAGGATCACATCGTGCGCTGGCCGGCCCTTCTGCCGAAACGGGCACAATTGAAGAAGCGGCCCAAGGTCTCCAAGTAGGTCTTCAAGACGTAACGTTGACGGCGCGCGAGCCGGCGCCGGCTGTTCTGCAATCACGTCATCGCGAGAACACTGCCGTGGGATGCACCCATGCGCTGAGGTGCCTGCCTCAGCAGCGAATTGCTGCATAAATTGCGGATCAGAGAACGATTCCATCGCGGCACGCGCCCGCGCAGCAGCATTACGCCCCAAATGAACAAGTATGAACGGCAGAGCCGGATTCCTGCCGACCAAGAGACATTGCCTGACGACATTGCCGCAGAGCTGTCTCACCTCCCGAGCGAGGTGATCGAACTCAGCGACGCGCCGCCGCTGGCGCCGCCGGCCCCGCTCAATCCGGACGAAGTCCGCACCATCGTGATCAGCCTCATGCTGACGATGTTCCTGGCTGCGCTTGACCAGACCATCGTCGCGACGGCGCTGCCGACGATCGGGCGCCAGTTTCACGACGTCACCAACCTGTCCTGGGTGATCACGGCCTATCTACTCGCCTCCACCGCGGTGGCGCCGGTGTTCGGAACGCTGAGCGACATCTATGGCCGCCGCGTCATGATCATCACCTCGCTCAGCCTGTTCGTGGTCGGCTCGGTGCTGTGCGCGATCGCGCCCAGCATGACCATGCTGATCATTGCCCGCGGCCTGCAAGGGCTCGGCGGCGGCGGCATCATGCCGGTGGTGCAGACCGTGATCTCCGACGTAGTGACCCCGCGCGAGCGCGGCCGTTATCAGGCCTATTTCTCCAGCGTCTGGATGGCCGGCGGCATTCTCGGCCCGGTGGTCGGCGGCGTGTTTGCCGAACATCTGCACTGGTCGATGATCTTCTGGATCAACCTGCCGCTCTCGGCGGCGGCGCTGGCGCTGCTGCTGCCGAAGATGAGCAAGATCCCGGTGTTCCACCGCAAGCGCAAGGTCGACTGGCTCGGCGGCGTGCTGCTGATGGCCTCGGCCGTCGTGCTGATGCTGGTGCTGACCTGGGGCGGCACGCGTCTCTCCTGGCTGTCGCCGACCATTACCGCGATGATCGGCGCCTCGATCGCGCTCGCCGGTGCCTTCGTCTGGCACGCGCGCCGCGCCGACGAGCCGTTTCTGCCATTGTCTCTGCTCGGCGGCTCGGTGGTGCCGTTCGCAATGGGCGCCGGCGGCTGCGCGCTCGGCGCCATGGTCGGGCTCACCGTGCACCTGCCGCTCTATTACGAGGTGGTCTATCACCTCACCGCCAGCGAGGCCGGCCTTGCGCTGATCCCGCTCGCGGCGATCTCGACCTTTGGCGCTGCGATCGCCGGGCGGACCATGGCGAAGGCCAAGCACTACAAGCGCGTCGCGATCGTCGGCACCTCGGTGGCCGCGATCTGTGCCGTCGGCATGGCCGTGACGACGCTGCCGCTGTGGGGATTGCTGCTGTTGATGAGCGTGTTCGCGCTCGGGCTCGGCACCACATTCCCGATCAGCGTGGTGTCGCTGCAGAACGCGGTGGCGCGCCCGCAGGTCGGCACCGTGACCGGCGCGATGAACTTCTTCCGCGCGATGATGGCCTCGTTCACGGTTGCCGCCTTCACCACCATCCTGCTGATGACGCTCGGGACCGACATCTCGCTCGCCGGCGAACATCATGCCGCGTCCGCCGGCACCGTCGGCGCGATCCCGATGGCCGACATGATCACCGCGTTCCGCTACGTGTTCGGTGCCGCCGCCGTGCTGCTGACCACGGCTTCCATCTGCATGATCACGATGGAAGAACGCCCGCTCGCCGGTCCGGCCGCGCAGCCAGTCGAGATGGCGGAGTAGGGGCGGTAGCCGATCTCACCGCTGTCGTCCCGGCGAAGGCCGGGACCCATACGCCGCGGCGGATGTTGTCGGTGGCACTCGTCGTTGCAATAGCGCTTAACAATTCGCATCGGTGGTTATGGGTCCCGGCCTTCGCCGGGACGACGTTGAGTTTGTGGCGCGGCCTGTGAGTCATACAACCGCGTTCTCGCGACATGATTTGTCCGAGTCTTGCATCTCGTTCGCCCTCCCACTTGGGAGGGGCGCAGGCCCACGCTTTTATTCCCGCGCTGCCTCAAATTTATTCAGCCTGTCAGCGCCCACCCACTACTTTAGTTGTCGTCCACGCATGGCGATCTGCGCGCAGTTTCACTTGCTGCGCGTTTTGTCGCAGCTATAGTCCGGCCCCAAGAGCTCGAAGCAGCCGAACAAAAAGAGGAGAGAAACAGGGTGAAAAGAACACCGCGACTGCCTGTTCATGCGATGCAGCAACTTGCCGGAGCGGCCGTGTTGGGCCTTTTGGCAGCCAGCCCCAGCGGCGCGCTGGCGGCTGACACCCTCAAGATCGGTGTGATCGCCGAAGCGCAGGCGATCGCCGGGGCGTCGATCCCGCAGGCGGCGCAGCTCGCCGCCGACGAGATCAACGCCAGGGGCGGCATCGACGGCCGCAAGATCGAAATCGTCTCTTACGACAATCACTCGTCCTCGGCAGACTCGGTGCGCGCATTCCAGCGCGCGGTCAACGAAGACAAGGTCAATGTCGTCATCTCGAGCTACATCAGCGAAGTGGTGCTGGCGCTCGAGCCCTGGGCTTCGCGCCTGAAGACCCCGTTCGTCACGCCTGGCGCCGCCTCCAACGAGATCAGCAAGAGCGTCCACGCCGATTACGAGAAGAACAAGTACACCTTCCACGGCTATCTGACCTCGGCGGCGCTGGCGCTGTCGGTCTGCGATGCCGCCAAGGAGCTGCTGGTCGATCAGAAGCACATGAAGACCGCGGTCATCATGAGCGAGGACGCCGCGTGGACCAAGCCGCTCGACGTCGGCTACGAGGAGTGCCTGCCCAAGATCGGGCTCAAGGTCGTCGACCATATCCGCTTCTCGCCCGACACCACCGACTTCACGCCGATCTTCAACAAGGTCGAAGCCGCCAAGCCCGACGTGATCATCACCGGTATCTCGCATGTCGGCGTGCAGCCGACGGTGCAGTGGAAGAACCAGCAGGTGCCGATCCCGATGTTCGGCATTTCGTCGCAGGCGACCAACGAAACCTTCGGCAAGGACACTAATGATGCGGCCGAAGGCGTGCTGTATCAGGGCGTGTCGGGCCCGAACGTCGCGGTGACGCCGAAGTCGGTGCCGTTCGCGGAGGACTTCAGGAAGCGCTACGGCAACTATCCGTCCTATGCGGGCTACACCGCCTATGACGAGGTCTACTACATCGCGGATGCGGTGAAGCGCGCCGGCTCGGTCGAGGCCGACAAGATGGTCGATGCGCTGGAGAAGACCGATTGGGAAGGCACCATCGGGCGCGTCCAGTTCTACGGCAAGGACGATCCGTTCACCCATTCGATCAAGTACGGCAAGGGCCTGATCACCGGACTGATGCTGCAGTGGCAGGGCGGCAAGCAGGTGGCGGTGTGGCCGAAGGAGGTCGCCAAGAGCGATCTCAAGTTCCCGAGCTTCATCAAGCTCACCACCAACTGACCGATGACAATGCTCCCGGGCCGGTCCCGGGAGCATCCGCATTCAGTTCCGCGTCCTCCACAACAGGCAGCTTTGCTGCCGCGGCCGATTTGAGATGCTTGCCCTACAAATCCTGATCGATGGCTTTGCCATCAGTGCGCTCTATGCGCTCGGCGCCACCGGCTTCACCCTGATCTTCGGTGTCTCCGGCGTTCTCAACCTCTCCCACGGTGCCATCATGGTGGCCGCAGCGGTCGCGGCCTGGGCCGCGGCCAGCGTCCTGCATCTCGACATCTACTCCGGCGCGCTGTTCGGTGTCGGCGTGGCGCTGATCATGGCGTTCGCGACCTATTTCGCGGTCGTGAAGCCGATCCAGAATTCGAGGCGGATCCCCAACGAGGAGAAGGAAATCTTCGTCCTCACCGGCACTTTGCTGTGGGGCATCATGATCCAGGAGCTGATCGCCTATTTCTTCACCAACAATGCCAAGACGGTGCTGCCGATCGTCGAGGGTGTCGTCGATATCTTCGGCAACCGCACGCCGCGCAACAATATCTTCACCGCGCTGGTGTGCTGCCTCGTGATCGGCCTGCTCTGGCTCTTGGTGAACCGCACCCGCACCGGCAAGGCGGTGCTGGCGGCCTCGATGAACCCGCGCGGCGTCACGCTGCTCGGACTCGAACTCACCCAGATCTACATCGTGGTGTGGGGCATCTACGGCATCCTGGCCGGCATCGCCGGCGTGCTGCTCGGCATGTTCCTCGGCGTCAGCTCCTACAGCGTCGGGCCGCTGACCGCGAGCGCGTTCTCGATTGTGGTGCTCGGCGGCCTCGGCAGCGTCTCCGGCTCGCTGATCGCGGCCTTCGTCGTCGGCTATCTCGAGACCATCACCGCCTACATGATCTCGCCGGCCTACCGCACCATTCCGGCGCTGCTGCTTTTGGTGTTCGTGATGTATATCCGGCCTCAAGGCCTGCTCGGGAGGCGCTGAGATGGCCAACTTCTTCACCTCGCGCCTGTTCTTCATTTCGCTGGTCTGCGTGGTGGTTGCCGCGACGCTGCCGCTCTACGTCTCCGGCTACATCCTCGGCCTGCTCACCGTCGCGTTCTATTTCGGCGTGTTCGCGATGGCCTGGGACCTCTTGTTCGGCTTCGCCGGTGAGGTCAATTTCGGGCCGACCTTCCTGATCGGCACCGGCGCCTACACCGCAGGGATTCTCAACAACCAGTACGGCTGGTCGGTCTATGTCTGCATCCTGCTCGGCGCGCTGGCCTCGGTGGTTGCAGGCTTCGTGCTGGCGCTGCCGGCGCTGCGGGTGAGGGGACCATATTTCGGCCTCACCACGCTGGTCGCGGTCTTGATGCTGCAGAATTTCATCGTGGTGTTCGCTGACCTGACCGGCGGCGAGATCGGGCTCACTATTCCCGATGTCATCACCATCAATGCCGGCGCCAATTACTGGATCGCGCTCGGCTTCATGACCGTGAGCGCCGCGATCCTGTACGGACTGTCGCAATCGCCGGTTGGACTCGTGCTGCAGGCAAGCGGGCAGGACCCGGTGCAGGCCGGCGCGCTCGGCTTCAACATCGTCAAGCACAAGCTTGCGGCCTTCATCGTCAGCGCCTTCTTCTCGGGATTGTCGGGCGCACTCCTGGTGTTCTACTTCGGCACCGCCTCGGTCGGCACCGTGGTCGACGTCGCGGTCGGCGTGAACGTCATCGTGTCCGCCGTGCTCGGCGGCCGGCGCACCGTGCTGGGCGCAGCGCTCGGTGCAATCTTCCTGATCGTGGCCGGCGAATTCCTGCGTCCGACCGGCGAACTCGCAACCTTCATCGTCTCGGCGGTGGCGCTGCTCGTCGTGCTGTTCTTCCCCGGCGGTTTCCTCGGAGCGGCCCTGTCACGCGAGGCGCGCTCCTAAATGGATCAGACTGTGACCACTATTCCGACACTTGCAGTTCGCGGCCTGACCAAGCGGTTCGGCGGCCTGACCGCGGTGAAGAATCTGAGCTTCGAGCTGCGCCCCGGCGAGATCCTCGGCCTGATCGGGCCGAACGGCTCGGGCAAGTCGACCGCGATGAAGAGCGTGATGGGCATCGAGCGCCCGACCGCAGGTGAGGTGCTGTTCGACGGCGAGAACGTCGCCGGGCTGCCGGCGCACAAGATCGCGCGCAAGGGCTTTGGCATGGTGTTCCAGCACTCGCGGCCGCTGAACCGGCAGACCGTGCTCGAGAACATCATGGTCGCGCTGTTGCCCGACAGCCTGTTCATGCTGTTTCCCGACAAGGCGCTGACCGAGCGCGCCAAGTGGATCGCGGACCGCGTCGGCCTGGGGGCGGTGATGGACCGCCGCCCGCCGACATTGCCATTCGCCGACCTGCGGCGGCTGGAGCTGGCGAAGGCGATCGCGCGCGACCCGAAGGTGGTGCTGGTCGATGAGCCCTTTGCCGGGCTGACCAGCACCGAGGTCGGTGTGTTCTCGCAATTGATCCGCAGCTTCCGCGACGAGGGACGCGCGGTGATGCTGGTCGACCACAACGTCAAGAGCGTCGCCGCGCTGGTCGACCGCGTGCTTGCGATGTATCTCGGCGAGGAGATCACGACCGGCCGCGCCGAGGATGTGATGAAGAACGAGACCGTGCGGCGGGTCTATCTCGGCGGCGCGATCGAGACCCATGCGCGGCCCGAGACCTCGTTCAAGGACAAGGTGCCGCTGCTGCAGGTCGAGAATGTCAGCGTGCATTACGGCAAGGCTCAGGCGCTGGAGAACGTCTCGATCCACGTCCACGAGGGCGAGTTCGTCTCGATCGTCGGCCTCAACGGCGCCGGCAAGACCACGCTGTTCAACACCATCTCGGGCTTCCTGCCCTATACCGGCGAGATCCTGCGCGGCGGAGAGAAGCTGCGTGGCACCGGGCCGGCCAAGATCGCCCGCTCGGGCCTGGTGCAGTGCCCGGAATCGCGCGAATTGTTCGGCGAGATGACGGTGCGGGAAAACCTCGATCTCGGTGGCCAGCATCTCGACGACGCAGCGCGGGCGAAACAACTCGCCTGGCTGTTCGAGCTGTTCCCGATCCTGAAGGAGCGTCAGGGCCAGATGGCGCAGACGCTGTCCGGTGGCGAGCAGCAGATGCTGGCGATCGGCCGTGCGCTGATGATGCAGCCGCAGATCCTGATCCTCGACGAGCCGACGCTGGGGCTTGCGCCCGTCATCCTCGAATTGCTGTCGAAGGCGCTGGAGAAGCTGCGCCAGACCACCAAGATCACGGTGCTGCTCGGCGAGCAGAACGTGACCTTCGCGCTTCCGCATGCCGACCGCGTCTATGTGCTGGAGCACGCGCGAATCGTCTGGGAAGGCGACCCCGGCCGGTTCGCCGCGGAGGCCGGCAAGGACTTTCTCTGACGCTCGAAGTTTGAAGAATAACAAAACAAAGCAAGGGAGATCACGATGCCAGCATATTCAACCGCCACCCGCGTCAGCCTGTTGGCCTCGGCGCTGGCGCTGTGCCTCGCGGCGCCGGCCTATGCGCAATCCAACGACCCGATCAAGATCGGCGTCATCGCCGAGGTGCAGTCGATCGCGGGTGCGGCAACCCCGGGCGGCGCGCAGATCGCGGCCGACGAGATCAACGCCAAGGGCGGCGTGATGGGCCGCAAGATCGAGATCGTCACCTACGACAACAAGAGTTCGTCGGCGGATTCGGTGCGCGCGTTCCAGCGCGCGGTGAGCGAGGACAAGGTTTCGGCCGTGATCGCGAGCTACATCAGCGAGGTCGTGCTGGCGCTGGAGCCGTGGGCCTCGCGGCTGAAGATGCCGCTGATCACGCCCGGCGCCGCCTCGAACGAGATCACCAAGGCGGTTCACAACGACTATGAGAAGAACAAGTACACCTTCCACGGTTACCTGACCTCGGCCGCGCAGGCGCAGCTGGTCTGCGACGCGGCCAAGGAGCTCCTGGTCGACCAGCTCAAGTTCAAGTCGGTGGCGATCATGAGCGAGGACGCGGCCTGGACCAAGCCGCTCGACATCGGCTACGAGGCCTGTCTGCCGAAGGCCGGCCTGAAGGTCGTCGAGCACATCCGCTTCTCACCCGACACCACCGACTTCACGCCGATCTTCAACAAGATGGAGGCCGCCAAGCCCGACGTGATCGTCACCGGCATCTCCCATGTCGGCGTGCAGCCGACGGTGCAGTGGAAGAACCAGCAGGTGCCGATCCCGATGTTCGGCATCAGCGCGCAGGCGCTGAGCCCGACGTTCTGGGGCGATACCAACGGCGCGGCCGAAGGCGTGCCGTCGCTCGCGGTGGCCACGCCCGACGTCGCGGTGACGCCGAAGACAAAACCGTTCGCGGCCGCGTTCAAGGCCAAGTTCGGCACGCCGCCGGCCTATACCGGCTACACCGCCTATGACGAGGTCTACATCATTGCGGAAGCGATCCAGCGCGCCGGTTCGACCGATCCGGACAAGATGGTCACCGAGCTCGAGAAGACCGACTTCGACGGCACGATCGGCAAGATCCAGTTCTACGGCAAGAACGACGAGTTCACCCACGGCATCAAGTCCGGCCCGGGTGCCGTCACCGGCCTCGTGTTCCAGTGGCAGGGCGGCAAGCAGATCACGGTCTGGCCGAAGGCGATCGCGGAAGGGAAGCTGAAGTTTCCGGATTTTGTGAAGCTTTCGCAGTAATTGCCGAGCGCAAAGCCTCGTCATTGCGAGGAGCAAAGCGACGAAGCAATCCATCTATCCCCGAGTGGAGCGATGGATTGCTTCGCTTCGCTCGCAATGACGTCGGAGACGCTGTCACTCCCGAGGAAGCCATCCCATCGCTATGACCGCGTCGGCGGTGCCGTCTGGATCGTCGGCGCGGCGGCTGCAAGCAGTTCGGCGCGGTCGCCGCTCTGCGGCGGATAGATGCGCTGCTGGTTGATGGTCTGCTTGGTCAGCTTGGCGGCGGCGCCCGTGGTGTGCACCTCGCGGTCCCAGCCGGTGGTGTAGAGCGCGCCCCAGGTGCCGAGATCGAGCACCGTCACGTACCAGTCGATATTGAGCGGCAGCAGCTTTTCGCCGAACAGATCCGCGACCACATTGTGCCCGGCAAAGCGGCCCATCGGCCGCGCGAACTGGCACGACATCACGGTCGCATGCTCGCCATCGATCAGGCAGGCGGCGATGTCGCCGGCGGCGAATACGCCATTGAGGCCATCGGCGCGCATGCAATGATCCACCGGGATGCGGCCAAGCCTGTCGCGCTTCACCGCCAGCATCGCGGCGAGCGGGCTCGCGCGCATGCCACCGCACCACACCACGGTTTCCGTCGGAATGATCTCGCCGCTATCAAGCGTGATGCTGTCAGCGCCGACGGCGCTGACCCTGACGTTCAGCCGCGTCTCGACGCCGAGCGCGGTCAGCGCCTCGTTGATGACAGGACGGCCATGTGCGCCGAACGTCGCGCCGACCACCGGATTGGGATCGATCAGGATGATGCGGTGATCGCCGGTGATGCCGGCCTGCGCGAGCTTGGCCGGCATCTCGGCCGCGACCTCGATCCCGGTGAACCCGGCGCCGACCACCGCCACCGTCGCGCGGGCCCGCGACGGCGGCTGCTTGCCGAGCGCCGCCAAATGCGTGTTGAGGCGCGTGGCTGCTTCGAAGGTGTCGACGTCGAAGCCATGTACGGCAAGGCCTGGTATCGCGGGGCGGACCAGCTCGCTGCCGGTCGTCAGCACCAGCCGGTCATAGCTCAGCGTCTCCGCGCCGGAGCCTGTCTTGACCGTGACTTCGCGCTTCGCCGGATCGATTGCCGTGACGTCAGCCACTATGTGGCTGACGCCGACCGGATCGAGCAGGTCTTGCAGCGGCAGCGCGACATCGCCGAGATCGACCTCGTAATTGCGCACCCGGATGTTGTGATAGGCGTTGCGATCGACGACGACAATCTCGGTGTCCTCAGCCCGCGCGCCGATCTCGTCGCGCTTGCGGGCCGCACCGAGCGCCGCCCACAGACCGGCAAAGCCGGCACCCAGCACCAGGATGCGCGCCATCTCTCCCTCCGATCCTCTCGCGGAGAGAGCTTGCCTGCGCAAGCAGGGTCAAATCAAGCGGGCTGAATCGGGCCGAGGCTGATCACCGCACAGCGAGCCAGCGGCAATGAGCTGGCATTCCCGCGAAACTCGTCATGCCCGGCCTTGTGCCGGGCATCCACGTCTTTCACTCAGGCAGCAAAAGACGTGGATGGCCGGGACAAGCCCGGCCATGACGGAAGACGGGTCACATCGCGCTGCTCACGTCCCCGGCCGCGACACCTCGGTCTCCTTGCTGGTGATGAATTCCAGCAGCACCGGCACGCCTTCCTTGGTCTTCTGGATGCCGCGCTTGATCGCGGGGATGATGTCTTCGGGCCTGGTCACCCGCTCGCCATAGCCACCGAAGGCCCGCGCCATCGCGGCGTAGTCGCCGGAGATATCGGTCGAGCGGTATTTCTCGGTCGAGATCGGCATCACCTTCAATTCGATCGCCATCGAGAAATTGTTGAGCAGGATCGACATGATCGGAATCCGCTCGCGCACCGCGGTCTCGAAATCCATGCCCGTGAAGCCGATCGCGGCGTCGCCCCAGACATTGATGCAGAGCTTGTCCGGTTTTGCCAGCTTGGCGCCCATCGCGAGACCCAGCCCGTAGCCGAGCTGCGTGGTCTTGCCCCAGCCGATATAGGACAGCGGCTCGACCGATTTCCAGAACGGCGAGAGCTGGTCGCGCGGGCTGCCGGCGTCGTGGGTGATGATGGTGTTGTGGATGTCGACGGTGTGCTGCAGATCCCACAGCACGCGGTAGGGATTGAGCGGCGCGTCGTTATGCGTGAGCTTCGGCATCCATTTGGCAAGCCATTCCTTGTGGGAGGCCGCGATCTCCTCCGCGACCGCGCTGGCGTCACGGTCCGAGGTCACGCTCTTGCCGATCTCCTCCAGCAGCGCGTCGAGCACGAGGCCGGCGTCGCCGACGAGCCCGATTTTGGCCTCGACATCCTTGTTGATGTGGTTCGGATCGAGCGTCGAATGGATGATGGTCTTGCCCTTCGGCATCGCGATGCCGAACGACGTTTCGGTGAAGGAGCAGCCGATGCCGAAGATCACGTCGGCCTCAGTGAGGAATTTCGGCACCGCGCGCGGCACGGCAAGGCCGCCGGAGCCGAGCGACAGCGGATGCGTCTCCGGGAATGACGACTTGCCGCCGAGGCTCGTGGTGACGGGGATCGCGAGCCGCTCGGCGAGGCGCTTCAGCTGCGGCCAGGCCTTTGCGTAGTGCACGCCCTGGCCGGCATAGATCACCGGGCGCTTGGCGCCAACGAGCAGAGCTGCCGCTTCCTTCACATGAACGGGATCGGCGCCGTAGCGGGTGCGCAGCACCGGCGTGTAGTTCAGGGGCTCCGGCACCTCCTCGTTCCACATGTCGGCGGGGATCTCGACGATCACAGGCCCGCCGCGGCCGTTCTTCAATTTGGTGAAGGCACGGCGGAAGATGTTGCAGACTTCCGCGGCGATGTTGATCGGCTCCGAGGATTTCGAGAACGCCTTCATCGCCTGGCTGGAATTGAAGTTGGGATCGATGTTGGCGAGCCGGCGCGCATAACCCATCGGCAGCACCAGGACGGGTACGGATTCGCCGTAGCACTGCGCGACACCGCCCATCGCATTCTCGGCGCCCGGTCCGTGCTGCATGCAGAACGCGCCGATCTTCTCGCCTGATGTGACGCGGGAGATCGCGTCCGCCATGTGCACGCCGATGCGCTCCTGGCGCACCATCACGGGGCGGATGTCGGCACTGGCGGCGTATTCGATCAAATGGTTGACCGGGTAGCCCGTGAGGATCTCGATCCCCTCGCGCTTCATGATTTCCGCGATCGCGGTGCCGAGCTTCATGACGGTCACTCCCTTTGGATGCGGCCGGTTCGCTCCGGCCTCGTTGTCGTCCTGTCCGATAAAGGAACAGGATTCCGCCGCGAGGGTAAAGCGCCGCCGGGGCCGGATCAGGTAGTCCTGATATGCGTTTACGCCCAATCGCGGCTTGCCGCCTCGCGGGGCGAGGTCAGGGTGCAGGCAGAACTAGCAGCTAGTTTCTCTGCAACCTTTAAGCGATCGTTCATTGTGTCCATCAATGGGCCGTCAACCAATGTGGCCTAGTTTTGCTGGAATATTACTACGGCGCGGGAGAAAAAGCCGCGGGCGTCGGACAGGAGCTTTTCATGCGCGCGTTGCTTGCAAGATTTCTGCGCGATGACGTCGGGGCTACGGCGATCGAATACGCCATCATTGCCGGCGGCATCAGCATCGTGATCGTCGCCGGCGTCAGAGGCATCGGCACCACCGTGAGCGGCCAATTCACCGCCGTCAGTTCGGCCTTCAAGTAAGCGCCGCCGGACACGCTTCACACTTTCTGATTCAGTCGCCTCCGCCGTCTCCAATCAGCGTGCGCAGCATCGCGATGCGCGCGAACATCAGCCAGCCGTCGCTGGTTTCTGCCGCGTTGAAGGTGCGTTGATGAGAGTTCGTCTGCGTCTTGATTCGATATCACCAAGTTTGGCGGATTCTTTCCGAAAGGCTGACGATGAGCAACGGCGACATGCGACCTTGACAGCATGTCTCGTTGCTGTCGCGGGCACTGGCTTGCAGGGAAATGAAATAGACGCCGCCGTTGACCTTCTTCGCCACGGACGAGGAGATCAACTCGCCGTGCGGCGCAAGCTCGACTCTCTAACTGAGAAGTTCGACGAGCGATACCTTAAGCTTAGCGAAGATGCCGACGGGACAACACCAGAGGCTTTGCTCGTGTTTCGGAAAGCGAGGGCGGCAGCAGCATTGGCATTCGCGCTATCTCCTGATCCTGGACAGCTTCACGAGGCTATGTACGAAGCGATTGTTGCATCGGACGATCAAGTGGAAGCAGTGCGAGCGGCGGATGTGACGCTGAGGAGACGAAGGCATTGACCTTCTGCAGCTCAAATCGACCCGCAATAAACTGCAACAGCTGAATTACAGTGGCAGTGCATTCAATTTACTCCCGTATAGGAACTACGGTGAAAGTGCACTCAATTTACTCCCGTCCAGCGAACGTGCACCTCCTCTGGTGCTCTCAGATGCGACGCTGGCGTCGGTGCGCCGACTACATCATGAAGCTATCGGAAGGCACCCAGCAGGAGCCGCGCTGGCAGATCGCGGTCGAGCATCTGATCAACGCGGCCGAACGCGGCGCAGGCACTGCAACGTGACAAGCGTGTCGCCGCGATGCAGTACGATCCGTTCGTCGAACGGCGTCGACCAGGGCATTTCGGCTCGGGATCAATCGACAATCGCTGCGCCGCGACCTCAGCCCGCCTTCTTCCGCGCCGCGGTGCCTTGCGCACGCGCGGGCTTCTCGGCCTTCTTCGGCTCGGGCTTGACGGCCTCCTTGGGCTCGCGCTTGCCGCTGCCCGAGATCGGCAGCAGCATCTCGCGCTGGCCCTCGATGCGCTTCTTCGGCTTCTTGCCTTTCGCCGCCTTTGCTTCCGCCTTGGCGGGAGCGGCCTGCTTCTCGTTGGCAAGGCTCTTCTTCAGCGCGTCCATCAGGTTGATGACGTTGCCGCTGGCCTTCGCCGCGGGCTTGGCGATCTTGATGCCGTTGCGCTTCTGGTTGATCAGGTCGATCAGCGCCTGCTCGTAGCGATCCTCGAAATCCTCCGGATCGAACTCGCCGGACTTCTGCTCGACGATGTGCTTGGCGAGATCGAGCATATCCTTGGTGATCTTCACATCCTGGATGTCGTCGAAATATTCCTTCTCGCTGCGCACCTCATAGGGGTAGCGCAACAGCGTGCCCATCAGCCCGTTGTCGAGCGGCTCGAGCGCGATGATGTGCTCGCGGTTGGTCAGCACGACGCGGCCGATCGCGACCTTGTCCATGCTGCGGATGGTCTCGCGGATCACCGCGAAGGCATCGTGGCCGACCTTGCCGTCGGGAACGAGATAATAGGGGCGGATCAGATAGCGGCTGTCGATCTCGCTGCGCGGCACGAATTCGTCGATCTCGATGGTGCGGGTCGAATCCAGCGCGATGTCGTCGAGCTCGTCCTTGGTGACCTCGATATAGGTGTCGGTGTCGACCTTGTAGCCCTTCATGATGTCGTCGGTGGAGACTTCCTCGCCGGTCTCCGCATCGACCTTGGCGTATTTGATCCGGTGGCCGGTCTTGCGGTTGATCTGGTTGAAGGAGACCTTCTCGGTATCCGACGTCGCCGGATACAGGGCAACCGGGCAAGTCACGAGCGAAAGGCGCAAAAAGCCCTTCCAGTTGGCGCGAGGGGCCATAGGGAAAACTCCGATTACGCAACCGACGGAACGGTCAAGGATAACACCGGGAACCCCGGTTTGAAACAACGCGGCCCGGTGAATCTCGTAACGGCGTTAACCGTGACCTCGAGCCTGCGCCCGTTTGACGCGGCGGCGGCGACCGCCGTTGGACAGCCGTCCAGCGGCCCGGAACATCACGCGTTGGCCTTCAGAAGGGGGCGGCAATCGCCGGAATTTCAGGTACTTAACCAAAGAGGTCGCCATGGCAGAGGTACGACACGGTCGGATCATTGAAACCCCGACCGAGGCGCGCCAGGCCGAGCCCGGACCATCGGTTCTCGCGCTGCTCACGGCCTCAACCGGGCTCGCAGTCTTGATCCCCGGAATTGTCTGGTTCGCCTCTTTCCGGGTGTGACGCTGCGATCGCGGTCTCCCGCATGCGAGGTCTTGATTGTCAAACTGAGATGCAGGCGGAGCGGCCACCATGCGCTTGCGGGGGGGCGGTCGATCACGCCTGCATCTCGCCAAGGCCGGCGCGCGTTGCGGTCGCACGGCATTCGCCGCATCGCATGCTCGACGGTCGGTCTGACGCGCGACGCGCATCCGCGGCGCAGAACGCAATATCACGCAACTGAAATTTCCGGCGCGCGGACAGCTGAGGTCGCGGGAGCCGATCGCTGACCATGTCACGCGGAATTTTCTTGAGCCAAGACTTTGTCGGCCACGACTTTGTCAGCCAGCACGTGAGCCGGGAATCGTCTTCGACGGCCCGCGCCTTCACGATATTTTGCAGCTGAGATCTGTGACGAGCGAAGCTAATCGCTGCCGGGACGCGTCATGAGATCATCGAAATTGGCTGCTAGCTGATTTGAATCAGATGCGTCTTGAGCTTGAGATGTTCTATCCGCAAGAAGAGAAAAACTCGCTGTTGGCGCGCCTCAAGGAGAAAAGCGTTTCAGGTGCCTTCGTCGGACTGACGTTGCTGGCGATGGCGGGGTGGATTTATCTGCTCAGCTCGATGTTCCTGAAATTCATGCTGTGGTGGTTCTCCTGAGGCGCCTCGCGCGCGAGAACAACCGATCTGGGCGCCGGGTCATTGTTGCGCCGTTCGATTGCACAAAAAATTCCAGCGGCTGAACATTCTTTCGGCGCGCGCAATCATGATGTCGTCACAACTCCGAATGTTAATAACATCTGGTCTAACATGGACGACTGTGATGCTTTCTCCCGTTCTCAGCCTTGCGGCGGCGTTCGTCGCCGGCTTCTTCTCCGGTTTCGCCGCGCGCTCGTGGCGATCGCGCAAGCGCCGCGCGCAATATCGGATCTATGCGCCGTACGTGGCGCCGCCCACCGCCACCAAATCGGCGAGGCGGGAACCGCCGCTCACCGCTTTCGGCCACATGCGCCGCGCGTTCTAGCGGGCTAGCTCGGCAGAGGTAGCGCGA
This sequence comes from Bradyrhizobium sp. B120, assembly GCF_049075665.1. Lineage (NCBI taxonomy): Bacteria > Pseudomonadati > Pseudomonadota > Alphaproteobacteria > Hyphomicrobiales > Nitrobacteraceae > Bradyrhizobium > Bradyrhizobium sp. B120. Next base: position 3,063,951 of record NZ_CP185242.1, read on the forward strand.
CAGTGGCGTGAGTTGGGGTTGGCGGGCGACATGCAATCGGTCATCTTGTCTTCGTTGCGGCAGCCGGGCTGGGTTCGCGTGCCGGCGGGTTGCCGTTGGCCCGCGCATCGTGAGGGAACTTGCACGCATGAGTGATCTCAGGGGGCATTCGCCAAGGCGGTATGTCGTCGATGTCGGTGGACGGCGCGTGCTGGTCGGCCTCACGCTTGAAGAGACGTCGGAATTCGAAGGACTGGACGCCTCCCTGCCGGTGCTGGGCGGGGAAGCCCACGGCGCGGAGCTGATGCCGTCAGCCGTCGAGGGACGGTGGGTCGAGCTCTATGACAAGCACGACAAGGCCTGGATCAAGTGGAAGGCCGACCTGAGGGCCGGGCAACAGGATAATTCACTCTTTTTTAACTAAGACCGGGCGACTTTGAGCGATACTGCCTCAGTGGGCCCGAACCGGATACTGACAGATGTTTCAGTTGTTTTTGCGGGCTCGCGCGCATGACCTGATCAGGTCGCGGCGGAGCGAGGAAGGTTTCAAGGCACGTTCGGCCGAGCGCGATGCCGAGACCGATCGCGCCCGGATCGGATCGATCATGGCCGCGATCGAGGCCGCGTTGCACGCCGCCGAAAGCGAGCAATCCGGCCTTGGCCGCCGCGTCGACGATGTTCTGGCCCGCGCGGCGGTGACGCTGGGCAACGGCACCGACGAGTATCTGGAACGCGAGGCGCTTGACAACTATCATCAAGACCTGTTTGACGCCGAGATCTCCAACGGCCAGCGTCGGCTGAAGGAACTGGCGACCGAGATCGCGCACTTCAAGTTCATGAAGGCCGCGGTCCTGAGCCGCTTTCCGGACTACAAACCTCCGGCCGCCAGCAACTGACGCGCCGCGGCCGCAACGCCAAGCCGAAGCTGCGGCCCGCGCCTGACGGCGTGTGCGGCCTGGTCCGGCGCAAGGCGAAAGGCACAGGCGAAACGTGGTGATCGCAGGCAATCTACTCGTCACGGGCTGCGCCGGCTTTATCGGCTTCCATCTGGCGGAGCATTTGCTGCGGGCAGGGCAGCCGGTCATCGGCATCGACAATCTGAACCAGTATTATGATCCGGCGCTCAAGCAGGCGCGGCTCGATCTGCTCAAGCAGCACCGTGGCTTCACCTTCCTGGAGCTCGACCTCGCCGACCGCGCCGGGATGAAGGCGCTGTTCGAGCGCTATCGCTTCGAAGTCGTGGTGCATCTCGCTGCCCAGGCCGGCGTGCGCTACTCCCTGCAGAACCCGCAGGCCTACGTGGATTCCAACCTGGAGGGCTTCGTCAACGTCCTCGAGGGCTGCCGACATACTGCGTGCCGCCATCTGCTGTTTGCGTCGTCATCGTCGGTCTACGGCGCCAACACCAAGCTGCCGTTCTCGGTCCACGACAATGTCGATCATCCGGTCAGCCTGTACGCGGCTACCAAGAAGGCCAACGAGCTGCTCGCCCATTCCTACAGCCACCTCTATCGCATCCCGACGACGGGGCTGCGGTTCTTCACCGTCTATGGGGCGTGGTATCGGCCGGACATGGCGCTCTACGCCTTCGCGGACGCGATCACCAAGGGGAAGCCGATCCAGTTGTTCAACAACGGCAACATGCGGCGCGACTTCACCTATGTCGATGACGTGGTCGAGGCGATGGTGCGGCTGATCGGCCGCGCGCCAGCGGGCGACGTCAACTGGTCGGGCGCGCATCCCGATCCGGGTTCGAGCAAGGCGCCGTGGCGCGTCTACAACATCGGCAACTCCAGGCCGGAAGAACTGATGCATGTGGTGGCGCTGCTCGAGCAGGGCTTCGGCCGGCAGGCCGAAAAGCAGTTGTTGCCAATGCAACCTGGGGATGTCCTGGAGACGGCAGCCGATGTTTCCGATCTGGAGCGTGAAATCGGCTTTCGGCCGCAGACGCGGATCGAGGACGGCATTGCCAAATTCGTCGCCTGGTATCGGGCTTATCACAACATCGATCGGACGTAGTGCGCTCGTTAGCGAATTCCGGCTCGAGAAAAACCTGGTTCGGCGTGGAACGGAGTGTGGCAATGAGAGTTGTCAATGGTTTTGCGTTCGCTTCAGCCATGATCATCATGTCCTGTGCAATCGTTCCGGCGCACGCGATCGACGCCAAGGTCGCGCGCGCCTGCGATGCCTTGGTCGCGCGGGCGTTTCCACCGCGGCAGCCCGGCAATCCCGCTTCCGGCAGCGCGAGAGGCGGTGGGAAGGACCAGCGCGACTATTTCAACAAATGCGTCGCCAATGGCGGCAAGATGGACGACGACACGCCTCCGAAATCGAAATAGCGCGCGATCGCGACGCGCGTTCCGAATTAGCGATGCTTATGGCTGCTGGTCGAATCCGCTGCTGTCTGCCGTGGCAATCGTGCAAGCGCATGTAGAACGCGAAGGCGCTTCGCTGCCTCTGATGAAGCCGAAATGCCTCATTACCGCTCATTTCGAATTAGAATAGCATTGTCGCATTCGGCGAGATCGAGGTGAATATCCTGCATGATCGAATGTGTGGCGTTGATTCCTTCCGCCGCATCGTCAGGCGGATCAGAATGCTCAGATCCGCGGCCTCGATATCTGAAACGGATCGAAATATTCTGCGATCAATGCAGATGACGCGGTGTCGGTTCGCTGCATCCATGCTGCTCGCTTCAACCTGTTATGCGCGGCGAAAAAACCGATTGATCGAAAGCAGCAGATTTAGTGTGTGCACGCCGTGTGTGGTGGAATATCTGGTTCGAGGCTGGAACACCTCATCACGTCCCGGGCCATTGACGCGGCGACATTGTGATGGCCCGCCGACGTGTCGCCGGTTTCGACGGCGATCGCTGCGATCAACGATCGTCAAATGATTTCATGCTCTTGCTCGCGCCTCACGGTCAGTGCCGGTTGCGCTGTTTGGCCGCGTGCCGCGTCGCTGCCGCTGACATCCCATCGCGACGACACATATAAGGCCATCGATCGAACGTTTCGCGATCAGGTTGTGGAACCTGGTTGAGAAAATTTAACGCGGAGCCACGTTCGTCGCAAACCTGCCCCATTAACCGCATTCCATGTGCGTGAGCTAAAACTCTGTCATTGAAACTTCAATCACATCGCTCATACCCTTAACCGCAGAGCGAGGGCGCGCCATGAAGCAGCATAAAGTACAACATTCGCATCAGCCAATCGAAGAGGCGTTGCTCGCGACCAATCAATCGCTGCGCAACGAGGTCGTTGCGCTGATGCTTGATATCGCCGCGTTGCGTGAAATCCACGAGCGCCCAGCCGCGTCTCGTTCGTTCGGCATGTCGCGTGAGCAGAACGCCCCGCGTGCCGCATTGCGCCGGGTTCACCACAGCTGAAGTCCGTCAGCCCATTTCTCACTGAGCAGAATTTGCGGCCACATCCAAGCCAGTCCGGCGAGGATGTCGGAGCTTGCTGGTATGGACAATTCAATTTTAAATTGAATGTTGTCCCGCCCGATCCTCGTTTTGAGCGAGCTGGATCGATCTAGCTGACGTTTGCCGTGGACAATTTGTGGTCGTGAGAGCAGGCGGTCAGTGCTCTTGCCGCACCGGCTTGTGCGCCACGATGTAGGACAGGCGCTCGCGCAGGATCCACGTCTGCAGCACCAGTTCGACGGCGGTGTGCCGGAGCTCGGAATTCTCCGCGACGAGGCGTTCCAGGGCGTCGGTCGCCTCGCTGGACGCGGATTGCTTCCCCTCGAAGACCTTGAGACGCGCCATAGTGTCGATCCTCGTAAAATGTGTTGGTCAGAGGCTGGCTCTGACAAGCGTCAGCACAGAATAGTTCGCGGATTGTCGGGCGGTCGTGGTTCCGCCTGATGGCCTCGGGTGGGAAAGCGCCTAATTGATAATTCGCGGATCGAGCTATGAGTGTTAGGTTTCCTGAAAATGATCCTCAAACATGTTGAAACTCTCATGACACCTAACGTCTTAGTAACTACCGCTGCGCGAGCGTGCCCGCAAGCTGCCGGCCGCGAAGGTCGCGGGATTAATTTGTTAGAATGTTGTGAAACTCTCGCTTGACCGGCGGCGTAGATATCGCGGAGAGGCATGGTGCACTCACAATCTGTCGCAGGACCGATTGGATGTTCTCATTTGCTTCTCATTCTGGAATGCAAACGGTGCGCCAGTTATCCAGATCAAATTGTCATGCGCAGAAAGTCTATAACTTTTTCTGTGAGGTCGTCTTCCGGCAGGAATATTGCTCATATATTCCGGTAAGCACCTTGCAGCTTCGGTGTTTCTTCGCACAATGCGGCGCTGCCGACGGCAAGTTCGAGGCTCCCGAAGGCCCCCCGGGAAATCCTCAATTTGAATTTCCTGTTGCATTTACATAGCTTATAGGCCATGCGATGATTGCTAATCTAGGGGGCAATGAGATGACCAATGAGGCGTCATTCAACTGACGAGATCAGTTCCAAGGTCAAACAAGCCGAGGAACTCATGGCGCGGGGGCAGTCACAAGCCCAAGCGTGCAAGGTGCTGGGCGTTAGCGTGATGACATTTCACCGCTGGCGCAAGCAGGAGGCTGCACGCGGCCATCACCCGAATGGTACTGTGACCGAGCTTGCCGCTCGTTCCGATGATCGAGATGGTATTCCCCACGTCCACAACCGTATTGACGAATTGCGGCTGGAAAATGAACGGCTGCGCCGGATTGTGACCGACCTGCTGCTCGAGAAAATGAAGATCGAAGAGAAGCTTGCGCTCAGATCCAGCGGCGGGAACGGTTTGCCCCGCCGGGGTGAAGTCCAGAGCTGACGTAAGCTGATCCGCTAGTGGATACGCGAGGGCCTGGGAGCCAGCAGCAGCTGGTCGCTCAGATGCGCTTTCTCGGATCTTGCGCGCAGCTCCTCGAGGATCGGACGCAGCCTCGCCTGTGCAAGGTCCAGGCCTCTGACAATGTCCTGATTCGGCATTTCGGCCGGAAAACGGGCCGAACGCAGCTTTGTTTCGACCGCCTTGACCAGCAACTCGACGTCGTCGCGGTGCTGGCCGGCGACGAGTTCGGCGCCCATCAGGCGGATGAGATGGAGGAGGGCCAACAGCGCGGCCTCGGTTTCGCCAGCCGATGAACTCATGGACGCTCTCTGCCTGATATTGCCGGCAGGTCTTGCGAGCTCACGGCCTGCCTGATATTAAACATGTGAATTGTTAACACGAATGTTAATTCCCGATGACGGACCTTTCGGACGCTCGAATAGCGAAGGTACCGGTTAGCTTCGGCGCCTTCTCGTTCGCTTTTGCCTCGCTCGAAGCGTTTGCTGTCGTCTTCGAGATGATCATCGTCGTGCTGTCCAGCATCATTGGCGGCGCGGCCTATCACCTGTTTTACTACCACACGGTTTATAGCAACAGCTTCGAGGGTTTTCTAGGGATCGGGGTCCTCGCCGCCATCCTTCACATGTTCGTGGCGAAGTCGCAGGGCCTCTACAATGCGCAGGTGCTGGCCGGTCTCGACCGGCGCTGGAGCAGCCTGCTCGGCGGCTGGCTGCTGGTGGTCCTGCTGATGACCCTGATCATCTTCCTTCTGAAGGTTGGCTCCGGCGTCTCGCGCGGGTCGGTGATGTCGTTTGGCCTGATCGGCGGCCTTGGGCTGGTGACCGGACGGATGCTGCTGCAGGCGCCGCTGCAACGTGCGATCGACCGCGGCATGCTGGCGACGCGCCGTGCGGTCGTGGTCGGGATGGCGGACGAATTGTCCCGGGTGCGGCAATCGAGCTTGCTGCGCGATTTCGGCCTCAGCGAGGTGCGACGGATCCAGTTGTCCGGCCTGTCCGACGACGCGGGCGATCGCGCCGCCGTCGCGTCAGCCATTCGCGCGGCACGGGAGTGCGGCGCCGACGAGATCGTCCTGGCGATGCCCTGGCAGCAGGAGCCGCGCATCCAGTTCGTGTGCGATCAGCTGCGGGCGTCACCGCTGCCGGTGCGGCTGCTGCCGGATCGGACGGCGGAGCGATTCCTGGCGCTGCGGATGGTGGCGTCCGGCCCGATACCGACGCTGGAAATGCAGCGCTCGCCGCTGACCTCGGTCGAGCGTGCCGGCAAGCGGCTGTTCGACATCGTGGCATCGAGCGGCCTTCTGGTGCTGTTCGCGCCGCTTTTGATCGGGACCGCGATTGCGATCAAGCTCGACTCCAGGGGGCCGGTCCTGTTCCGGCAGCGCCGCAACGGATTCGACGGCAAGCAATTCACCATCCTCAAATTCCGTTCCATGCATGTGCTCGAGGACGGCGATGTCATCACGCAGGCTCGCGCGAACGATCCGCGGCTGACCGGGATCGGCGCCACGCTGCGCCGCCGCAGCATCGACGAGCTGCCGCAGCTGGTGAACGTGCTGCGCGGCGACATGTCGCTGGTCGGGCCGCGGCCGCATGCGTTGGCGCATGACGACAAATATTCGAAGCTGATCGCAAGCTACGCGCAGCGCCAGCACGTCAAGCCGGGCATCACCGGTCTCGCGCAAGTGCAGGGACTGCGCGGCGCGACGCCCGCGATCGAGGACATGCAGCTGCGCGTCGCGCACGACCTCATCTACATCAAGAGCTGGAGCTTCGTGCTCGACCTGCGCATCCTGTTGCGCACCGTCGGCGCGGTGCTGCGGCACAAGGGAATCTAGCGGGCCGGGCATCCGACGGCTGCCCGCGTGGCGGCGCGCGCTACTCCGGAACGCTCTGGCCGGCGTCCTTGAATTCCGCCTCGATGATGCGCCGGTTGGCGTCGGTCGCCACGCGATAGGCCTGGCCGAGCGCGCCCTTTAGCTCCGGCGCACGGGTGAGGATCAGGCGGACCTGCCGCTGCAACAGATCGACCAGTTCCACATCGCGCGTGGTATCGACCTGCGCCAGCAGGATCAGCCGCGGCGCGATCAGTTCGCTGCGGTTGAAGCCGGTGTAATAGGACATCTTCAGCGCCTTCGACGCGGTCGGGTTCAGCCAGTCGAACCGCCCGGTCGCCGAGGCGAGGCCGAACCAGCCGCCGGCGTCCATCGGCGAGAGCCGCAGCGCGCGCGTGAAGGCGGCTTCGGCCGCCTCGGGCGAGGTCTGCAACTCGCTCCAGCCGTCGGCGAGCCACAGCTCGCTCCTGACCACGCCGACATCGGCGGCGAGCCAGGGTTTGCCGCGCAAGGCATCGGCGGCGAGCCACCACGTCGACAACGCCAGCGTCGCGGCGCCGATCAGGATTGCGGCCGGCACGAAGGCCGGCGAAAGCTGCCGCGCGTGCCGTCGGATCGCGTCAGCCCTGGCGCTAGCCATGGCGCGCTGCCCGGTTGCCGGTCATCAGCAGGGTTCGCCGCCCGCCCTCCAGCTTGACGCAGGTCAGGCGGCCCGTCGCATAGGCGCCGGTGTCGACATTGATGCGGTTGCGCAGCAGCTCGGCCTCGTGCACCGGCGTATGGCCGTGGACCACGACCTTGCCGAAATCATCTTCCGACACCAGGAAATCGTCGCGGATCCAGAGCAGGTCCTCCTTGCGCTGTTGCTTCAGCGCGAGCCCCGGCCTGACGCCGGCATGCACGAAGAAATAGCGGCCGCAGGAAAAGGTGATCGGCAGCGAGCGCAGGAAGGCGAGATGGGCCGGCGGCATCTGGCGGACCAACGCCTGCGCGAGCGCCCTGCGCTCCGCTGCATCGGGATTGGGCGAGGGCGTCAGTCCATAGGACATCAGCGTCTGCAGGCCGCCGAACTGCCGCCATTGCGCGAGCATGTCGGGATTGACGAGAAACTCCAGCAGGCAGGCCTCGTGATTGCCGAGCAGGCAGACCATGCTGCGGGTCCGGCGGCGCTGATCGAGCATCGCGATCACATCGCGCGAATCCGGTCCGCGATCGATGTAGTCGCCGAGGAACACCTGGATCGGCCGCGCCGGACGCGACTTGCGGATATCGGCATCGATGCGGGCGCAGATCTCGTGCAGCAGGTCGGCGTGTCCGTGGATATCGCCGACGGCATAGATGCAGGTCTCGTCGCCCTCGTCATGTTCGAGGTCGCCGGGCTGGCCGACCATACGCCGGAGGAGCTTGCGCATCTGGCGACTAGCCCGCCCGCAACCGTGAACGGCTGATCCGCTGCGCCAGTCCTGTTCCGATCACGGCTCCCAACACGATCACTCCGGGCAGCGCCGGCAATTCCGGCAAGGTGAAGGCGGCAAGCACCAGTGTCAGCAACACGGCTGCCGCCGCCGCGGAGTAGGACCAGTCACGGCCGCGATTGCGCGCGCCGGCCGTGAACGCGGCGATGCCCACGATCGTAACCGCCACTAGAGTCCAGAACATGGCGGAACCGAACTGCGCGATCAAGGCGGCGGCACTGGTTGCCACCACCGGCCGCGCGGTTGCGCCTTGCCAGTCCATGTAGGTCGATGCCAGCTTTGCGGTGGCGCCGGCGCCGCCGCCGAGCGCGGGCAGGTCGGCGAGCAGATTGTGGGTCGACTGCACGAGCTCGGCCGGCGCGTGGACGAAGGCTATGGCAAGCGCGACATCGGGGTGACGGTTGGCGATCGCCGTTACCAGCGCGATCAGCGCGATTGCCACCGCAGCAGCGGCGCTGCTCCAGCGATGCAGATGAAGTTTTCGAGCGGCGAAGGTCATCAGGACGAGCGCGATTCCGGCGGCGATTGCGATCGCGGCGCCGCGCCGTCCGTACCAGCAGGCGCTGGCAGCGCAGAACAGTGCGCTTGCGGCGAGCAGCCGGCGCAATCGCACCAACTGCGCCGCCGTGCGGCCGTCAGCATGTCCGCCCACGTCGAGCGCGCGCACAAGGCTGAGCGGAACGCCAATCAGAGTGACGACGAGGAATCCGTTTGCTGTCTCGTCGCGCGCAACGTCGGCAGCGCCAAGCCAGGCTTTGATCGGATCGCTGTACAACAGCAGGATCAGGGCCGCGGCGACGGCCGTCGCTGCGATGCTGCGGGTCACCACGTCGGCCCGGCGGGCATCGATCGCGATCGCCGCAGCAGTGATCATGACCGAGAGCAGCGACAGCCAAAGCAGCAGCGCGCCAAGGCTCGCGCCGGTGTCGATCGTGATGCTGCCACTGAGCGACGCATCCAGTGTTTCGCCGGCGAACTTCCACACCGGATGCGCCCAGAACGGCAGCGGAAGCATCTGGACGATGATCCAGAGCATCGGCGCCAGGGCCACCGCAACGGCGGACCCGGCAACCGACTTCAGGAAAGACAGTTCACCTGGACGGATCGCCATCAGGCTTGCCAGCAGCCCGAGCGACGTTGGGGCGCCGACCAGGCCAATGGCGGGCGACGCGTCGATGAAGCCCACCGGAATCGATGCCCCGATCAGGATGCAGATGAAAGCCGTGACGTTCCACACGGGAGGGGCAAATCCTTGGGAAACAGGTCCTGCGGAAGATGAGAACGCAAGGCAGCGGGATGCCCCGGGCTCGCTGCGAGGTCAATCGAAATCGGATACGCAAGGTGAGGCAGCGTTATGCCGCGTCAATGCGGGCGGCGCAGGGCGACGAGCGGCGTCGAGGTGCGGGTCCGGAGCCGCGGCGCGAAGGTGCTCGCGAGATATCCGCCCTGCAGCGATACCATGGCGGTGATCATGAGCAGCGCGGTCTCGGACCACGAGAGGCGCGCTACGCCGACGGCGGCCAGCAGCATGAGTTCCGCAAGCGCGACCGGCACCAGCACCAGACAGTGCTGGCGCAGCCCGAGCACGGCGCCGCCGATCAAATTGCCAAGCAAAACAAATAACATAACCAAACCCTGCGCCCGCATATTATCGGGCAGGGTCCTAAGCCGGGGTTAAGCCGGTCGTCGCAAATTCCACGGCCCAGTGCCGGCCGGCGTCGGAACGGCACACGGTTATGTTATTCGATTAACATTCAGAACGGGCGCAGGTCGCCGTAACTGTAGGCGGCCCAGTAGTCGCGGCCGCCATATGGCCCATAGGCGCCATAGAGCGGCGCACAGGAATAGCGATCCGGGCAACCGTGCCAGCAGACCCGTTTCCACTGGCAGACATCGCCATGACAATATTGCAGCCGCTGGCAGTTGGCGCTGACACGCTCGACGGCGCGCGGGGCTTTGTAAATGCCCAATTCCGCAGCAAATGCGCCCGATCCGCCAAGCAGGACCATAACGGTTCCCAATGCGATCGCCAGCGGCTTCATGCGAGCCATCGAACCCTCAATCGGTTAACTCAAACCATCTCGTTCACAGATAATCGGAACATCACACGAAATCAAAGCCGGAGTGACGTTGCGCGGGCCGCTTGTTCACGGCGACGCGCCGGTGTCGCTGAATTGCCTCACCTTGCTAACATTCTTTATCAATTGCGGTGCATCATATCACGGAACCTTGTGATTATGATAGTCGGCGTGTTACGGCACGGCCGGAGTATTTTAAATGTCGCGTGCGAATTTCATTCGGGCAATGTTATTGCTTGCGGCCGCCTGCTGGGTCGGCGGTTGCCATTACATGCCGACCAACGGTCCGACGAGTTCTGACGTCGTCGCCGGGCAGAAGGATCCGGAAAGCCTGCCCTATGCGATGGTCAAGATCACGCCGCAGGTCGAGAACGTGCTGGCGTCGTTCGCGCCGCAACTCGCCGGAGGCATTCAGGGCTCGCCGCCCAAGGACATCCACTTCGGCATCGGCGACGTCGTTAGCGTCACGATCTTCGAGGCCGCCGCCGGCGGTCTGTTCATTCCGGTCGAGGCCGGTGTGCGCCCCGGCAATTACATCACGCTGCCGAACCAGAACGTCGATACCGACGGCAACATCTCGGTGCCCTATGCCGGCGCGATCCGCGCCAAGAACCGCACGCCGACCGAGGTGCAGCGCTCGATCGTCGATGCGCTGAAGAACCGCGCGATCGAGCCGCAGGCGGTGGTCGCCCTGATCGAGCAGCGCACCTCGCTGATCTCTGTGCTCGGCGAGGTCAATACGCCGAACCGCTTCCCCGCCAACGCCGCGGGCGAGCGTGTGCTCGACTCGATCACGCGCGCCGGCGGCCCGAAAGGGCAGGGTTTTGACACATGGGTGATGCTCGAGCGTGATGGCAAGCGGACGACGGTGCCGTTCGGCCAACTGGTCTACGAGCCCAAGACCAACATTTATGCGCATCCGGGCGACACTATTTATGTCTACCGCGAGCCGCAGACCTTCGTCGCTTTCGGCGCGTCGGGTGCGCAGGGCCAGTTCAATTTCGAGGCCTGGCGCATCTCGCTGGCCGAAGCGGTCGCCAAGGCGGGCGGCCTGAACGATTCCTCGGCCGATCCGGCCTCGGTGTTCGTTTATCGCGGCGAGCTGCCGGAAGTGGCGGCCAAGCTTGGCGTCGACGTCAGCAAATATTCAGGGCCGATCATCCCGGTCGTCTACAACATCAATTTCCGCGATCCGGCCGGCTATTTCCTGGCCACGCGTTTCCAGTTGCGCAACAAGGACGTGCTTTATGCATCGAACGCGGCATCCGTCGAGGACGCCAAGCTCATGCAGCAAATCCGCCTCGTCACCGCAACGGTGAACGATCCGATCGTGGCCGCCTACAACGCAACGTTACTTCGTAATTCGATCAAGCTTGCGCCCTGATATTCGGGCGTGAGCCGGCCCGGCCGGCTTCATGGAACGCTTACGATCACCTTCCAGCTCAAGTGGGGCGACGGCGTTGCCGTGGCCGGTACGATGGTCGTCGTGGCTATTCTGCGCCGTCGTCGCGTTGGCGCCACTGCCGCTCGGCTCGGTCGGCGGCGTCGCGTCCACGATCTGGTCGATCCTGCTCGGGATCGTCTTGCTCGGGATGTTGCCGATGCGCTTGCGCGGCAGCCAGCTCGCAATCCTCGCGATAACGGCGCTGCTGACTGCGCTCGCCATGCTGGTGCTGCACGAGCAGTCGGCGGCGCGGCCCTGGTCGGGCGTGGCGCCGAACGCGCTGTGGGCAGAGGCCGGCAAATTGCTGCCGGCCGAGCTTCCGCCCGCCGTGACGATCGCGCGCAACCAGCCATTTTATTCCGCGGGCGTCGGGATCGTCTGCCTGCTCAGCTTTACGATCGGGGTCGTGCTCGGTGCGAACCGCGTATTGGCGCGCGGATTGCTGCGGGCGGTGGCCATTGCCGGCTTGGTCTATGCGATCCTCGGCATCATCACCTTCGCGATCGATCCCACCCGGATCTTCCTGCTTCACGACAAGCAGGCCCATCTGGAATGGCTGACGTCTCCCTTCGTCAACCGCAACACGGCGGCTATCTATTATGGCTGCTGTGCGCTGATCTGGCTGTTGTTCGGCTGCGAATTGATCGAGCGGCACTGGCCGTCGCACCGGGCCAGCCTGCCACGCCTGTTGGCGCGCCTCGATATGCCGGCACGGCGCCGGCTCGCCGGCCATGCGTTCGGCTGGCTCACTTGCCTGCTGGCGATGTTTCTGACCGGATCGCGCGGCGGCGTCGGGATCTCGTTGCTCGCTGCGGTCGCAGCTGCCGCGATCTTCTTTCGTAACCGGATGCCGCGCCGTTACGGCCTGATCATGGCGCTTTGCGTCGGCAGCCTGGTTGCGCTGGCGCTGCTTCAACTTCTCGGCGGCGGCGTCGGCGCGCGCTTCAGCACGATCGGCCTGTCGGATGAGGGACGGTTCTCGACCTATCGCGCGACGTTGCGGATGATCTGGGATCATCCCTGGCTCGGCAATGGTTTCGGGTCCTTCGAATGGGTCTATCCGGCCTATCGCACCGACGACATCTCGTTGCGCGGGACCTGGAACCGGGCCCACAACAGCTGGCTCGAGCTGGCGTCCGACGGCGGAATGTTCATGGCCGGCGCGGTCATGATCGCGCTGCTCGCAGCCTTCGGGGTGCTCGCGCATGGCGTGCGGACCCGTCGCCGCGACGTGATCGTGCCGCTCGCAGCGCTCTGCGCATCGGCTGCCGGCGCACTCCATTCGATGATCGATTTCTCGCTCCAGATCACCGGCTACGCCGTTGTTATCGCGGCCTTGCTCGGGGCAGGTCTGTCACAATCCTTCCGCTCCGGCAGGGGCGCCGGCACCGGGCGTGACGCCAGTGTTACGATCGGGACGGCGGGTTAACGTTGATTTCGCGTCGGGCCCGGGCCATGCCCGGTCGAGGGTATTTAATTGGCGCGATAACTCTGACTATGCTAACGAACTGTTAGTATTCGTTAGGGAGATAGCAGTGTTCACATTTGAGCGATCCGGCGGTTTTTCCGCCTTGCGCCTGGCGGTATTGGCGATGTTGGCGCTGGCGGCGCCCGGCGGCGCCGCGATGGCGGAAACGCCCGGCGGGCTGATCCAGCTCTCGCAGGCGGTCACGAATTTCAAGGCCAATCCGGAACAGTTACTGACCCAATATCCGAACGCCGGCGTGGAATTGACCTCGCGGGCGCGCGACTTCGCCGTCAACGATCCGACGTCGCTCGATCCGCTCATCGCGCTGCTCGCCAAGGCAAGCAAGGACCAGAAGACGGCGATCGCAGCCGGCCTCGCCCAGGCCGCGCGCATCGTGGTACGCAGCAATCAGCCCTATGCGACGCGCATCCAGCAGGCGATTGCCGACACCAAGGACCTCGACACCGTGACGGCGTTTGCCGCGGCGTCGGGTGATAGCGGCACCGCTGCGACCGGCGCCGGCGGCGCGGGCAGCGCCGGTGCATCCGGCGGCCAGACCAGCGCGCTTGGTGCCGGCGGCGCAGGCGGCGGCACGCTCGAGGCCATCAACGGCAACAGCGTCAACACCGGGATCTTCAGCTTCACCTCGTCGGTGAGCAGCTCGGGCAACAATACGACCGGGACGACCACGGGCACCGGCACCACGCTGCTTTCAACAGTTACTCCCTGAGCGGGCGTTCGATCGCCAATGGAGAACTCTCTGCAGCAACGCGCTTTGGTGTCGGCGGCGGGACGCTTCCCGGGATCATTGGAGGGCGCGAGGGCAGGATGTATCCTGCCGCCGCGGCGATAGGACGAGATGCTTCAGCGCAACCAGATTTCGCCGTCTGTCGATCTGAGAAATCGTCCGGCCGAACTGCCGTCGCTGGCGGAAACCTTCGACGCCTTCGTCACCTATCTGCTCCGGCAGTACTGGGTGATCCTCGGGACGGCGGGCCTCTGCCTGTTCGGCGGCATCTGCTACCTGATGACGGCGGCGCCGAGCTATACCGCGCTCGCTACGATGATCATCGACACGCGCAAATTCCAGGCCTTCCAGCAGCAATCGCCGGTGAGCGAGCTCCCGGTCGATTCCTCCGCGGTCGAGAGCCAGGTCGAAATCCTGAAGTCCGAGAACGTGGCGCTCGCGGTGATCCGCGATCTCAAGCTCAACGAGGATCCGGAATTCATCGGCTCCAGGGCCGGCGCGGCGGGAGCCGTGCTCGATTTCGTGTCCGGCCTGTTCGCAGGCAGCGCGCCGCCCAACGAGTTCGACCGGACCCGGCGCGCGGTCCGCACCTTCCAGAAGCAGCTCGACGTCCGCCGCCGCGGCATGACCTATGTCATCGAGGTCTCTTTCCGCTCGCTCGATCCGGAACGCGCGGCGCAGATCGCCAACGGTGTCGCCGACGCCTACATCGTCGACCAGCTCGATTCCAAGTATCAGGCGACGCGCCGCGCCAGCGTCTGGCTGCAGGACCGCATCCAGGAGCTGCGCACGCAGGCATCCAATGCCGAGCGCGCGGTGCTCGACTACAAGAAGACCAACAACATCGTCACCTCCAGCGGCAAGCTGCTCAACGAGCAGCAGCTCGGCGAGCTCAACACCCAGCTGGTCCATGTGAAGTCGCAGGTCACCGACGCCAAGGCCAAGCTCGACCGCATCGAGGCGGTGGTGAAGGGCGGCGTCGCCGACGCGACGGTTGCCGATACCCTGAACAACCAGGTCATCACCAAGCTCCGCTCGCAATATCTTGAGCTTGCCAACCGCGAGGCCGACTGGTCGTCGCGCTATGGCTACAATCACCTGGCCGCCGTCAATTTGCGCAACCAGATGCGCGAGATCCAGTCGTCGATCATCGACGAGCTGAAGCGGCTCGCCGAAAGCTACAAGAGCGACTATGCGATCGCCCTGCAGCGTCAGACCGAGATCGAGCGCGCCGTGAACGAGTCCGTCTCGCAGTCGCAGTCCACCAACCAGGCGCAGGTCACGCTGCGCGAGCTCGAGAGCTCGGCCCAGACCTATCGCTCGCTCTATGACAATTTCCTGCAGCGCTACATGGAAAATGTGCAGCAGCAGTCGTTTCCGGTCAGCGAGGCGCGGGTGATCACCCGTGCCTCGCGTCCGCTCAGCAAGAGTCACCCGCAGACCTTGGTCGTGCTCGCGCTCTCGGCGCTCGGCGGCCTGATCGCCGGACTCGGGCTCGGCGTGTTGCGCGATCTCTATGACCGGGTGTTCCGCACCGCTGAAATGGTCGAGACCATCCTCGACGCCGATTGCGTTGCGATCGTTCCGCGCCTCTCGCCAAGCCAGCTCAAGGCGCCGGTGGTCGCTCGTCCTCACCTGCCGGCCGGCGCGCGCATGATCCAGCGCGGCGATGAACCGGTGCTGTGGGCCGCGATCGATTCGCCATTCTCACGGTTCTCTGAAGCGATCCGCTCGATCAAGGTCAATGCGGACCTCAACGTCACCAAGCCGTCGAAGATCCTCGGCCTGACCTCGGCGCTGCCCAACGAGGGCAAGTCGACGCTGGCCTTTGTGTTCGCGCAGCTGGTCGCGCAGAGCGGGGCGCGCGTGCTCCTGGTCGATTGCGACCTGCGCAATCCCTCGCTCAGCCGCAAGGTCGCCGCGAGCGCCGAGCGCGGCATTCTCGACGTCCTGTCGAACAATGCGACATTGCAGGACACGCTGTGGCGCGATCCGGAGACCGGCCTTGCCTTCCTGCCCGGCGCCACACGGTCGCGCATCGCGCATTCGCACGAGGTGCTGGCCTCCGACCAGATGAAGGATTTCATCGACGGGGTCCGCAGCCATTATGACTACGTGATCGTCGACTTCCCGCCGCTGACGCCGGTGGTCGATGTCCGCATCACCGCGCACTTCGTCGATTCCTTCGTCTTCATCGTGGAGTGGGGCAAGACCCAGGTGCAGGTGGTCGAGCGGGCGCTGCGCAGCGCGCGCGCGGTCAACGAGAACCTGCTCGGCGTCGTGCTCAACAAGGCCGATATCGCCGCGATGAGCCGCTATAGCGGCTATGGCGGCAAGAACTACTATTACAACTCGCATTATGGGCGATATGGCTACACCGAGTGAGACGCGAGACGGGATGCCCCGGCGTGCCGCCATCTGGCTTGCGCGCGGCTTCCTGGCCGCGGTCGCGTGCTCGTCGGTCGCCTGGGGCGCGACCACTCTGCCGGTATTCGTCGAGCAGAGCCGGTTGGACGGCGCCAGGGACCTGATCCTGCGCATCGTGCCGGTCAGCGACGCCGAGCTCGGCGACCTCGGTCCGCTGCTGTCGCGCGCCGCGGCGCGATCGGACTGCATGCCGACGATCGATCGCAGCGCGGCGGTGATCCGGCTGCGGCTCGCCGAGAACGCACTCGCATCCGGCAACCTCGTGGACAGCCGGATGGGCGAGCTCGACGCGGCCCTCCGCAGATCGCTCGGTTGCGCGCCGGCCGATCCTTATCTCTGGGTCGTACTGTTCTGGCTTCGCAACATCAGGCAAGGTTTGAGCGACGCAAATTTCGACCTGCTGCGGATGTCATACCGGCTCGGACCCAATGAGGGCTGGATCGTGGTCAAGCGCAGCGCCATGGCGCTCGCGATGCTCGATGCGTTGCCGCCCGACCTGTCGGACGCGGTCGTTGCCGAGTTCGCACGGCTCGTGAAGACCGAATTGTACACCGAGGCGATCGATCTCCTGAAGGGCCCCGGCTGGGTGCACCGGGACGGGCTGATGGCCGGCCTGGCAGCTGTCCCGCAACGGAACGTCGACATCCTGACCCGTAGCATGGCCGACATTGGATACGATCTCGACCGCCTCTCGCCGGCGGAGCGACGCAATCTGGAGCGCAAACCGAACGACCGCCCCGGCGAGCTTGCCCGAATGCCGCCCGCAGCAATGGCTAGACCATGACGATGGAATTCAGCATCGGACAGCACAACGCGCATTATGAGGGCGTCTATTCGGCGCAGGAGCGCGACTGGCGCCGCATCTGCGCGGTCGACAAGGCCGATCATATCGCCGGCTTGCTCGGTGCTTCCGCCGCCGGTGTCGGCAATGTGCTCGAGGTCGGCTGCGGCACCGGCGCCGTGCTGGCGCGGCTGTCCGCGATCGGCATCGGCCGCGACTTCACCGGCATCGACGTCATCGATCCCGCAACCAACCTGGAGACCGACGGCGCCGCTTCAGCGCCGTTCCGCTGGTCGAGCTATGACGGTGTGACGATCCCGTTCGCCGACGGATCGTTCGACCTCGTCTATGCCAGCCACGTACTCGAACACGTGCCCGAGCCGCGCGCGTTCCTGCACGAGCTTACCCGGGTGGCGCGGAATTTCATCTATCTCGAAGTGCCGTGCGAGCTGCATGCGCGGACCAATCGGCGGGCGCTGCAATCCACGCTCGATATCGGCCACATCAATTTCTACACACCGGACACATTCCGCCTGGTGCTGGAGACCGCGGGGCTGCACGTCGCCGGCTTCGGTACCTATGATCACAGCCTGCCGGTGCACGCCTTTCATTCCTCGCGGGTCAAGGGGCTTGCCAAGAGCCTGGTGCGGAAGTCGCTGTTGTCGGTCAGCCCCGAGCTTGCGACCCGGCTTGCCACCTATCATTGCGGGGCGCTCTGCCGGCGCGTCGAGCCGCCGCCGCCGCGGGACCGATAAGCCATGGCGCCGCGCGTGGTCGTCTTCAACAACATGATCACACCCTACACCAACCGGCTCTACAACGAGCTGGTTGACCGCGGGCTCAATCTCGCGGTGCTGTCCTGTACCGCGCAGGAGGCCGATCGCGCCTGGGCGGGATCGTTCACGCCGCGCTACGCGACGCGCACGGTGCCCGGTGTCTCGATCCCATTGTCGCGCTCGCGTCACACCCATCTCAATATCGGGATCGGGCGCGCCCTGAACGCGCTGGCACCCGACCTGCTATTCGTCAACGGCCTCTATCCCTCGATGCTGGCGGGCGTGGCATGGGCGCGCGCCAACGGCAGGGCGCTTGCGCTGACGATCGACGGCTGGCGCGAAACGATGCCCAACACGGCCTATCATCGCCTGGCGCGGCCATGGCTGCTGCGCCAGTGCGACGCCGTCGTGTGCTGCAGCGACAAGGGCAGGGCGTATTTCCGTGGCGAAGGTGTTGGCGACGACGATCTGTTCGTGGTGCCGCTGGTGCCGGCATGGGATCCGCCGGACACCGTCCCGGGTTTCCACGATCGTCGATTTCACCTGCTTTGGTGCGCCCGCATCAACGACGACGCCAAGAACGCGATCTTCTTCGAGAACGTCGCCATCGCGCTCAGTCGGATCTTGCCTGGCTTAAGGGTTCGCGTGGTCGGGTCCGGCGCTGCCGAGCAGCGCATGCTGGCGCGGCTCGGCAGCGCCGGCATCGATGTCCGCCACGACAGCTATGTGCCGTGGCAGGCGATATCGGAGGTCTATCTGCAATCGCGCCTGCTCCTGCTGCCCTCGTTGCTGGAACCGTGGGGTCTGGTGTGCAACGAGGCTCTGCAGTGCGGGGTTCCCTGCCTGGTGTCGCCCCATGTCGGGGCGGGCGGCGAGTTGGTGCGCGACCACGACAATGGTCATGTTTGCGCGCTCGATGAGCAGGCTTGGGTCGACGCAGCGCGCGGCCTGCTCGAACATCCCGCGCGCTGGGAGGTGATGTCGCAGCAGGCCAGGCAGAGCGTGCGACGGGATGCACTTGCCGATTCCGCGGCGCGCTTTGCGGCCGCGGTCGATCATCTCTTGAGGGCGCCGGCCCGGCGGGAAGCCGTTCAATGATCGGCAGATGGTGGTTTCGAACCGAGGTCTTTCTGCACGCCTATCTGGTGATGGTGCTCGGCTGCATCTATTTCCTGTTCAATTTCATCGAGGGCATCTCGTTCGCGGAACGGGCCGGGGAGTCCGCGCTGTTCCGCGGCGCGTGGCTGCTGCTTTACATCCTGCTGATGCTGCACATTGCGGTCGATCGGAAACGCTTCGGCCTGCTGATGCTGCAATCGCATCTCTATCTGACGTTCATTGCCTTCGCGCTGCTGTCGCTGGCGCTGAGCGCCGAGCCCGCGGGCGCGTCGATCAAGTTCGCGATGTATCTCCTGACTACGCTGTTCTCGGCCTGGGTCGTGATCAGCTGCCCGGTCGATCGGCTCGTCGACACCCTGTTCCGGATTGGGATCGTGGTGCTGATCGTTCACGTCCTGCTGTTTCCGGTGATCGGCTCGCAATGGGACTACGATCCGCTGCATCGGCCGACCGTGCTCGGGACGCAGGCCTATGCCGGCGTGTTCGGTCACAAGAATCTCGCGGGCGCCTTCTTCGGTCTCATGGTGCTGATCTGCTTCGTCCGCATGCTGGCGGGGCCGCGGCGGCAGTTCGGCTGGTCGCTGTTGTTGATGGGGTGTCATCTTTTTGCGCTCGCCGCGGCCGGCGCCGCGGGACCGCTGATCAGCATGTTGACGGCGCTCGCCGTGACCTTCGGGCTGCTGCTGGTGGTGCTTGGGCACAGGGGAGCCGCCTCGATCTACTGGCTCGGCCTCGCCTTTGTCGCGGTTGTCATGTTCGCGGTGCCGAGCGACGAGTTGTACGGGCTGGTCGGCCGCAGCGGAAACCTGACCGGCCGCTCGTTCCTCTGGGCGGTCTGGCCGCACTTCTTTTGGCAACACCCCTGGCTGGGCTACGGCTTCTCCGGGTTCTTCAACGAGCTGCCGAACTCGCCCGTGAACGAGCTGACGAGCATGGCGCCATGGAACACCGAGTTCGGCTCATTCGAGAATTCCTATCTCGATGCCTTCCTTCAATTCGGTCTGCTCGGCGGCACGTTCTATATGCTGCTGCTGGCGCGGGCGTTGTGGAACACCATCGTCTTCACGTTCGAGCGGCGCGGGATGTACTGGCTGGCGCCGTTCGCGATGCTGCTGTTCGTCGTAATCGCGTCAGCCAACGATTCCAGTCAGCTGCTGCATAATTATTTCGGCTGCGTGCTGGTGTTCTGGTGCTATTTCGGCCCCGAAGCCAGGCTGCAGATGGCGCCGCGGCGGGCGTTTGCCAGACTGCGTGTGAGTGAGGCGTGAGTGCGTTGACCGAAAGGCTGGATCGAATGGCGGCCCAGACCCGGGTCGCCGGTGCTGCGCGCGGCGCGCTCGGCCGGCTGCGGCGCGCCGGGGGCAATGTCGCGCTCGGCCTGATCGATCAGGCGCTGCTCAGCGGCTCGGCATTCGTGCTGACGATCGTGCTGGCCAATGTGCTCGATATCAATTCATTCGGCCAATTCAGTATCGCCTGGTCGTTCTCGATCCTGATCGAGGCGGTGTTTCTGCGCGGGTTGTTCGACGACGGGCTGCCGGCGACCGCACATCGCATCCCGAAATCGCTGTGGCCGCAACTGCGGCTCGGCCTCTATCTGTCGTCGCTGCTGGTCTCGGCAGTGCTTGGCCTGCTGCTGGTGGTTGCTGGCCTCGTGATCGCAGCTGTCGGCGGTGTCGCGGGCGGGCTCGTGATCGCAACCGGGCTCGCTATCCCTGCGGTTCGGCTGCAAAGCATGTTCCGCCGCATCTGCTATCTCGATGGGCGGCTGCCGCGCGCGGTGGCGTCGTCGTTGACCTATTGCGCGGCGCTTGTCGTCTCGGCCGGGCTGATGATCGCGCTTAAACTGACCGGCGCCGCCGCGGCAATGGCCTGCATCGCGATCTCGGCGGCGCTGGCCGGCAGCCTGCTGCTCGTTCACACCAGCGAGCTAGCCCGGCCGCAGACCAGGATCTTCCGCGGCTCGCTGCGGCGGCTGTTTCGGAACGGCCGCTGGTTCGTCGCGACCTCGCTTACCTACTGGATCGGCAGCATCGGGCTGATCCCGGTTTGCGGCTTCCTGATCGGGCTGGACGCGAGCGCGTCGCTGCGGATCTTGCTCCTGGTGTTCGCACCGCTCAGCCAGTTCTGCGCGACGATGTTCTCGGTCCGCCTGCCGGAGATCGCAGCCGAGCTGCGCGCCGGCCGGCGCAGCGCGGTCGCCGCTGCCGCGCGCGAAAATGCCGTGCTGCTCGGCTCGATCGCGCTCGCCTATGGCGCGATGGTCGTGCTGTTCAGCCAGCGCATCCTCGCCCTCGTCATCCACGGCCAGAGTTACGAGATCGGCACCGGCAGCATCGCCTTGATGGGGGCTGCGATGGCGCTCGACGCGGTGTGGCTCGGCCTCGCGCTGCCGCTGTTTGCGACCGGCAGGCCGCAGCGGTTCATGCTGAGCCGGATTGCCGGCCTGGTCGCGCTGTGCTGCGTTCTGCCGCTTGCGGCGGAGGCCCGGCAAATGATGGGCGCGGTTGCGGCGATGGTGGCCTCCAGCGCGGCGTCGGTGATCGTGGTCGTGCTGACCAATTCGGTGCGGGAGCAGACATGACCGACGACGCATCCGGCCGCTCGCTCTCGAAGCTGCATATCGGCGCCTTCAATTGCGGTATCGCGGGCTGGATCAACACCGACATCACGATGCATCTGTGGATCGCGCGCCTGCCGCTCGCGGCGAAAGCGTTGCATCTCGCCGGCCTGCTGAGCGACGCCCGCTATGCCGAGCATCGCCAGGGCAAGTTTGCCGGGCTGCGCTACATGGACCTGACCAAGCCGTTGCCGTTCGCGGATGGCAGCCTCGCGGCGGTGTTCAGCGCGCATGTCTTCGAGCATTTGTTTCCCGACGAGGTCGAGCGGCTGGCGCGTGAGATTGCGCGGGTGCTGGCGCCGGGCGGGGTATGCCGCATCGTTGTCCCCGACATGGAAAGGATCGTCGCCCTCTACGATCCGGCCGCGCCGCAGGCCTTCCTCAAGGGCGTGTTCGAAATCGAGCGCCGCAAGGAGGCCGCCTTTGCGCATCACTGGGGCTTTACGCGCGCCTCCCTCGCGGCGCTGTTCCGAGCTGCGGGCTGTTCCGAGACCCACACCCGGGCCTATCGTGAGGGGATCTGCCCCGACATCGACCGGCTCGACAACCGGCCGGACGAGTCGATCTTTTTCGAGGCGATCAAGTGAGCGGAAGCGGAGAGCCAATATGCCGTTGCGCGAAGGATTGCACGTGCCGTGCTAGACCGACGCGACCGGTAACAGGAGACTGACATTGCTGGGCGCAATTCAAGCCCGATTTTCCGGTGCAGCACGCAAGCGGCGCGGCGAGTTCCTCGTCCGCACCGTGAACCTGCCGCTCGACGCCAAGATCCTCGATCTCGGCGGCGGCACCGGCCGGCACATTCGCGCGATCCTGCCGCGCCATACCGACATCACGGTCTGCGACATTTCGGCCGACGATTTGCAGGCCGCGCGCGAACGCTTCGGGTTCAAGACCGTTCTGCTGCAGGAGACCGAGCGGCTGCCGTTCAAGGATCAGGCGTTTGACTTCTGCTTCTGCTCGTCGGTGATTGAGCACGTCACCGGGCCGAAACAGGACGTCGTGACGATCGACAACGACACGGCATTCAGGAACATCGCGCGCGAGCACCAGAACCGCTTCGCCGGCGAGATCTCGCGGGTGGCGAAGTCGTTCTACGTGCAGACGCCGTACCGGTACTTTCCGATCGAGAGCCATACCTGGCTGCCCGGAATCATCGTCCTGTTGCCGAGGCGACGGCAAATCGCATTGATCGAAAGGTTCAACCGCTTCTGGTTCAAGCGCACCGCGCCCGATTGGCACCTGTTCGACTGGCGCGAGATGACCGAAACGTTTCCGGACGCGAAAATCTATCGCGAGCGATATCTCGGCATGACCAAGTCGCTGATGGCGATCAAGGCGTGAAGCAGGCATCTGCCCGCCGCATCAATTGTCGCGGCGGGCGAGAATATTGATCAGCGTGCCGACCGCGGGGCGGCGATCGAGCGCCGGCGGCAACGGCGAGCCGGCAAAGCTGGCGCCGAGCATGGTGAGGCCATGTTGCCGCAGCAGGCCCTGCATGACGTCCGGCGTGGTGTCGAACTTGGAAAAGGCGAGGTAGCGGAACAGCGGCCGCGCCGACACGCGCGACGAAGCCGCATGCGCGAGCTTGTAGCCCTGGCGCAGCAGTGATCCGCGATTGGGGATCGAGAGCAGCAGCAGTCCGCCGGGCCTGAGCACGCGATGGATCTGCGCGAGGCACTGCGCCACGTCGGGGACATATTCCAGCACGCTCGCGCAGAGCACGCCGTCAAAGGATCGATCCGCAAACGGCAGGTTTGCGATGGTCGGAATCTGCCGAAATGTAAGCCGTTCGGCCGACGGACCGTCGGCGGAGCGGCCGCGTGCAGCCGCAATCATCTCCGACGAGGCATCGACGCCGGTGACGTCGCAGCCGCGCGCGGCGAGCAGGCGGGAGAGCGTTCCGGTGCCGCAACCTGCATCCAGCCAGCGCTGGCCATGGAGGTCAGCATTCCCGAGCAGATCGAACATCGCGGCGGTGCGCGCCTTGAAGGTGCGGCTCTGATGCAGCCTCTCCCACGCCGACGAGATCTCGTCGTGAAAGCGGATTTCGGGTCGGTCGCGGGTCTGGGCCATGGTAGCCATGGTGTTCCCTACCAGTGGAAGCCGCTCACTTTGGCGCGCACCTCTCGGGGCAGACCGATGTCCGACAGTTCGAGCACGACCTGGTCGGGGCGGGTCGCCTTCAGCGCGGCGACGAAGCGCGGATCGGCGGTCGTCAGCACGATGATGTCGGCCCATTCGACCGTCGCCGTCACATCGTCATGCAGCAAACCGACCAGTTCCGGATTGCGCATCATGAAGTCCCGGTTGGCGCCGATCAGTTGCGATAGCTGCACGTTGGGGTCGTAGATCCGGATGTCGCGCTGCTCACTGCGCAAGCTTTTGACCAGCTCGACGAAGGGGCTGTCGCGGACATCGTCGGTGCCGGCCTTGAAGCTGATGCCGAGGAACGCGATGCGGCGGCCGTCGTGCGACAGGATCCAGTCGGCGCCGCGCGACATGATCATGTCGTTGCTTGGCAGGATGCTTTCGAGCACCGGCGTCGACAGTCCACGGCTGTGCGCGAGATGCTTCAGCGCCTTGACGTCCTTCGGCAGGCAGGAGCCGCCGAAGGCAAAGCCGGGCCGCAGATAGGCCGGCGAGATGTTGAGCCTGGTGTCCTGCAGGAAGATGTTCATGACGTCGCGGCCGTCGATGCCGAGCGTCTTTGCGATGGTGCCGATCTCATTGGCAAAGCTGACCTTCAACGCGTGCCAGCTGTTGTCGACATATTTGACCAGCTCGGCGGTCTCGACCGGCGGCGTGATCTTGGCGCCCGGCAGATCCTTGTAGAGCGCCATGACGCGGTCGGCGGTTTCCTGGTTGAAGGCGCCGACCACGGTCTTGGACGGTGCGTTGAAGTCGGCAATCGCGCTGCCTTCGCGCAGGAACTCCGGATTGAAGGCGAGGTCGAAATCGCGTCCGATCTTGTTGCCGGAGGCTTCCTCGATCAGCGGTCCGACGGTACAGCGGGTGGTGCCGGGCAGCACGGTGGAGCGGATCGTCACGGTATGCGGCGCGTTCTTCGCCCGCAGCCCGCGGCCGATCTCGATCGCGACCTGCCGGATCGCGGTCAGGTCGAGATTGCCGTTGCCGGACGACGGCGTGCCGACGCAGACCATCGAGATGTCGCTGTTGACGATCGCCTCGGTGGCGTCGGTGGTTGCGGTCAACTGACCCCTTGCAACCGCGTGCGCCACCTTGTCCGAGATGCCCGGCTCGATGACCGGCGATCGGCCCTTGCGGATCAGGTCGACCTTGTCGACGCTCTTGTCGACGCCGATGATCTGGTGGCCGAGCTCGGTGAAACAGGCCGCGCAGACCGTTCCGACATAGCCGAGGCCGAAAATGCTGACGTTCATGCTTCGACCTTCGACCATCCGGCGACCCGCGCGTGGCCGCGTCGCGTTTTGCGTGAGTGAGGCGGCAGGGCGTTCAACGCGATGCCCGCCCGGCGGCTGCATTGGCGTTGACACCAGACGCCTGCGAGGTCGACTGCTCCGCGGGGACGTTCGCGCGCGGCGCGCGGCTCTGCCAGGGGAGCTTCCTGGCGAACAACGCCTCATAGGCGGCGAGCAGCTTCGGCTCCTCGTGCGTCCAGGACAATTCGCGCTCGACGCGGCTGCGGCCAAAGGCCCCCATCGCCTGCCGCAGCGCCGGATCATCGATCAGCGTGACGATCTTGCCGGCGAAATCCCGCGGGTCGTTCTTCGCCGCATAGAGCGAGGCGTCGAGCGCGGAGCGCCGGCCTTCGCGAACCTCGAACTGAACGATCGGCCGTCCGAGCGCCATGTATTCCATGATCTTGTTCATGGTGGAGATGTCGTTCATCGGCGTGACGCGATCCGGATTGACGCAGACGTCTGCGGTCGAGAGCATCGTGAACAGCGCCTCGTCGGCGATAGCGCCCGTGAAATTCACGTAGTCGGAGAGCTGCATCTCTTCGCAGAGCTTGACCACCGCATTCCACTCCGGCCCGGTGCCGGCGATGTTGAACTGGATGTCGGTGCGGCCGAGATCGTGCACGATGTGGCCGATCGACTGCAGCAGGAGATCGATGCCTTCTGACTGGCCGATCACGCCGACGTAGCCGACACTGTAGCGCCGGCCGCGGCGCCAGGCCGGATCGGCGGGGCGGGAGCGCACCCGGCCGAGATTGGGGCCGGAGCGCACCACGAAGACCCGGTTGGCCGGCATGCGGCCACGGGTGATCGCGATCTCGCGATAGGATTCGTTGGTCGCGATCGAGATGCTTGCGGTCTTGAAGGTGAGATATTCGACCAGCCGCAGCAGATGCCAGAAAAAATCCCTGCGGCCGAATTTTGCTTCGTAGAGCTCGGGATTGACGTCGTGATGATCGAACACGAAGCGCTTGCCGCCGAGATTGAACAGCAGGCCGATCAGAAAGATCAGGTCGGGCGGATTGCAGCCATGGATCACGTCGAGGCCGTGCTTCCACGCCACCTTGATCGCAAGCCACGTCTCCCAGAACAGCGCGACCGGATATTCAATGAGATAGGCGGCGATCCCGCGCGCTTCCACCGGCATCGGATGACGGTAGATGTGAATGCCGTCGAGGCACTCGTAGGATTCGTCATGGCCGCGGCCCTTCGGGCAGATCACCGAAACTTCATAGCCCGCCTTGCGCAGCGACGTTGCCTCGCACCACACCCTGCGATCGAAAGGAACCGGAAGGTTCTCGACGATGATCAGGATCCGCCGCGGTGATGGTTCAGCTCTCGACATCTGCGATGATCTATACCATTGACCTAACAACATCACAATCCGACTAACATCGGCATTAACATGCGCAGCTTGCATTTTGCAATCCCGCCGCGGATGTGACGGCGACGAGACACGGACATGGCAGGTAGAGTGAGGGATTGGGCACAAAGGGCGGTGATCGCGCTGGTTTTGATTGCGCAGGCGCCGCTGGCTCACAAATGGCCGCTGCAGTGGGCCGGTGCGGCGGCAAACGATGTGCTCAATGTGAGCCATGTGAATGTGGTGATCCCGCCGACGTTTTTCGGCATGACGATCAATGCGATCGGGCAGTCGCAGCCGTGGCCGGCGCTCAAATTTGACGGAGTCCGCCTGTGGGGCGCGATCTACTGGGCGCAGATCAACCCGGCGCCCGGCATCTACAATTGGGCGCGCTTCGACGCGATCCTTGCGGCGGCGGAGCGCGAGCACGTCGATATCGTCCTCAATCTTGCCTTCACGCCGCGCTGGGCCGCGTCGGTGAAGGATGCGCCGCCGGCATTCACGCCCGGTGCAAGCTCGCCGCCGGCCGATCTCACATCATGGGATGAATGGGTGCGCGCGGCCGTGACGCGCGCCGCCGGCCGCGTCAAATACTGGGAAATCTGGAACGAGCCCGAGGATCCCAAATATTACTCGGGCGATATCGCGACCATGGTCGAGATGCAAAAACGGGCCTACGAGATCATCAAGGCCAGCGATCCCGCTCTGACCGTGCTGACGCCGTCGTCCAACGGCACGCCCGAAGGCTATCGCTGGCAACAGGCCTTCATGGCGCAAGGCGGCGGACAATATGCCGACGTCTTCGCCTTCCACGGCTATACGAGCGAACCCGAAGCGGTGATCGGGGTCATCGCCCGCTTCAAGCAGATCCTCGCCGCGCACGATCTTTCCACAAGGCCGATCTGGGACACCGAGGCCGGCTGGGCGTCTCACGATGACAACCAGGATGGCTTTCTGGCGCGCGCCTATATCCTGAAATGGATCAGCGGTGTCGACCGGTTCTACTGGTACGAGTTCGCCGGCGGGGGCGGCGATTTCGGCAAATTGTGGGACCGGGCGCGCGGGCTGCTTCCGAGCGGCATTGCCTATCGCACTGTCCAGTCGTGGCTGGTCGGCGCCAGCGTCGTGGCGGCAGGGAGGACGTCGCCGTCGACCTGGCGCGTCGAACTCCGCATGCCGGATGGCCGCAATGGCTTGATCCTCTGGACCACCAAGGGGCGGTCAGCACAGCGCGTCGACCCGCGTTTTGGCCGTTACCAGGGCCTGGACGGCGGCGAAGGAGCCGTCGCCAACGGTGAGGTCGAGATCTCGCCCAAACCGGTCCTGTTGCTGGAATGATAACGATGTTAAACGCTCGGCGATGAGATAATTATGACGATGTTCCCGGCTTCGTTGCGGGCGGCGGGCGCGATACAACGGGCACTGTTAACTTGAGGCGATTGAACCGACCGTGAAGCAGATCGCGCAGAACTATAAGAGCGGCGAACTCAAGCTGATCGACGTGCCGGCGCCGCGCTGTCGCCCCGGCGGGGTTTTGGTGCGCACGGCGTTCTCGGCGGTGTCGACCGGCACCGAGATGATGAAATTCACCGAAGGCCGCCTGTCGCTGCTCGGCAAGGCGCGTGCGCGCCCCGACCAGGTTGCCAAAGTGGCGCGCTCGGTCCGCCAGCAGGGATTGCTTGCGACCTATCAGAAGGTGATGAACCGCCTCGATTCCTACACGCCGCTTGGTTACTCGCTGTCGGGCACCGTCGTGGAGGTGGGTGAGGGCGTCGGCGGCTTCTCGCTCGGACAGCGGGTCTGCTGCGGCGGCAATCAATATGCAACCCATGCTGAATATAATTGGGTGCCGGTGAACCTCTGCGTGCCGCTGCCGGATGGTGCTGCGCTCGACCAGGCCGCGTTCACGACGATCGCCTCGATCGCGCTGCAGGCGATGCGCCAGTCGGAAATCGGTTTCGGTGAGACCGCCTGCGTGATCGGCCTCGGCCTGATCGGGCAGATCATGGTGCGCCTGTTGCGCAGCGCCGGTGTCGTGGTCGTCGGGCTCGACAGGCTGGAGCCGCGCTGCCGTCAGGCGGAGGCTGCGGGCGCTGCGGTCTGCGCGGTCGCATCTGATGATGCTGCGGCCGGGTTTCGCGCCCGGATCGATCAGCTGACCGCAGGCAACGGTGTCGATTGCGTGTTCATCACGGCGGGCAGCGACGATCCTGATCTCGCGTCGCGTGCGGCCGCCTTGCTGCGCGACCGCGGCCGCATCGTCGACATCGGCAAATGCACGCTGAACCTGCCGTGGAACGAATTCTACGACAAGGAGCTCGACGTTCGATTCTCGCGCTCCTACGGCCCCGGCCGCTACGATCCGCTCTACGAGGAGGGCGGCATCGACTATCCGATCGGCCATGTGCGCTGGACCGAGAAGCGCAACATGGAGGCGATCGTCGCGCTGCTCGCCGACGGACGGCTCGATTTTTCGTCGCTGATTTCCGAAATGGTGCCGCTGGAGCAGGCAACGACCGCGTTCGAGCGCATGAGCCGGGGCGAGGTCGGCCTCGGCATGGTGTTCGCCTATCCGGACGCCGCTTCCCGGGCGATGCAAATGGTCTATCGCCCGGCCGTTGCCCTGCGCAGCGGCCGGGTCCGGCTCGGCGTCATCGGTGCGGGCAATTATGCCTCCAGCATGTTGTTGCCGCAGCTTGCAAATCACGCGCGCGTGGATCTCGTCGAGGTCGCCACCAACACTGGCCTGAGCGGCGCCACCGCGGTGCGCAAGTTCGGCTTCGCGCGTGCCTCGACGGATGCCGCCTCGGTGCTCGAGGCCGTCGACATCGATGCCGTGCTGATCGCGACGCGCCATGCCTCCCACGCCGACCTCGCGGCGCAAGCGCTGCGCGCCGGCAAGGCGGTGTTTGTCGAGAAGCCGCTGGCGATCGATCCAGACGCGCTCGACCAATTGGAGCAGGTGATCCGCGAGACCGGCAACAACCGGCTGATGGTCGGTTTCAACCGCCGCTTCTCGCCGCTGCTGCAGGGCATGCGTGCGGCGTTCGCACCGGCAGGACCGCAGATGCTGCAATATCGCGTCATCGCCGGCCCGCTTGAGAAATCATCCTGGTATCTGCAGGCCGAGAGCGAGGGCAGCCGGTTCGTCGGCGAGGGCGGGCATTTCATCGACGTATTGTCCTGGTGGCTCGGCGCCGAGCCGGTGCGCGTCTCCGCCAGCGCCGCGGGCAAGGATGTCGACAATCTCGTCGCCACGCTCGATTTTGCCGACGGTTCGGTTGCGAGCCTCAGCTATCTCACCGGCGGCGATCCGCGTGTGCCGAAGGAGGCGCTCGAAATATCGGCAAGCACCGGCTTTGCCGCCTTCGACAATTTCTCGGGCTTCGAGGTCTGGCACGCCGGACAGCACACGGCCAAGAAAGCGCGGCTCGACAAGGGGCAGCGGCCGATGCTGGATGCCTTCATCGCCGCGGTCGCATCGGGGGCCGCGATGCCGATCGAACTCGAATCGCTGCTTGCGACCACCCGCGCAACCCTCGCGGTGCAGGAGAGCGCAGCCGCCGGAATGGCGGTCGATCTGACGATCGGCGCAGCAGAGCAGGGCGTCGCACGCGCCGCGACTGCGTTGAGATGAATCCGGCCTGGTATCTGCGCAGGCTGCAGCGCATGGAGCCGTCCGAGCTTGCGGGACGGGTGAACGATCAGCTGTTGCGCCTGCTCTGGCGCATCACGCCGCCCGATATCGCACGACACGCCAGCGCCCGGCTCGCCCCGGGCCCGCGGCAGCCGCGGCTGAAGCCGCTGCCATTGCCGGCGCACGCTCCGCAGCAGGCCTCGGAGCGACTCATCCAGAGCGCCGACCGGATTCTGGCCGGACATTGGCGGGTTTTCGCCGGAGATCATGATGCTTTGGGCGAAAGGCCGGATTGGTTCGTCGATATCAGAAGCGGCAAGCGGGCGCCCGCCGACGTCTACGCGTTCGCGGTTCCCTATCGCGACGAAGCCGCGGTCGGGAACATCAAATACATCTGGGAGCCGTCGCGTCACCACCATCTCACGGTGCTCGCGGCCGCGTATTACCTGACCTCGGACGAATGCTACGCCAGGCGCGTGGCCACGCATCTCACGAACTGGTGGCGCGAAAATCCATTCCCGCGCGGCCCGCACTGGATCAGCGGCATCGAGCTTGGCGTGCGGTTGATCTCGTGGGCCTGGGTGCGCCAGCTGCTGCAGAACTGGCCTGGCGCGCCAGCATTGTTCGAGGACAATGACCTGTTCCTGACGCAGCTCTATGCGCACCAATACTGGCTGTCGCAGTTTCCGAGCCGTGGCTCCTCCGCCAACAATCACATCATCGCGGAGGCCGCCGGGCAGTTCGTGGCGGCCTGCGTGTTTCCGTTCTTCCGCGACAGCGCGCTGTGGCGCCAGAATGCCGCCAGGACGCTGGCAGACGAGGCTGTCGCGCAAACCTTCGCCTGCGGCAGCAATCGCGAGCTCGCGACCGATTATCACGGCTTTGTCCTCGAACTGCTGCTGGCCGCGGCAGTGCAGGGCGAAGCGTCCGGGCACCAGCTGGGCGAAATGGTCTGGACCACGATGTGCCGCATGTGCGACGTCATTGCCGCGATGCTGGACGACCGCGCCCATCCTCCCCGTCAAGGTGATGGCGATGATGGCATTGGCCTGTTGCTCGACGATCCCGCCGGCAATCGCTGGCTCGGTCTGCTCGCCACCGGGGCGCGTCTGTTCGGCGATCTGGAGTGGTGGCCCAGGCTGCCGGAGCCCGATCTGCGCACGTTTGTTCTGACCGACGGCATCGGAGCGCGCGCGATCGCCGCGCGGCCCGCGCGCCGTCCGTATTCGCTTGATGAGGCGGGACAGACCTTTCTCGTCGATGCCGACCGAGCAGTGTGGTGCCGCTGCGATCACGGCCCGCATGGCTTCGGCCGCATTGCGGCCCATGCCCATGCGGATGCGCTGTCGCTCGAATGCCGGATCGGCGGCGTCGATATCCTCGCCGACCCCGGCACCTATTGCTATCACGGCGATCCGCGATGGCGTGCCTATTTCCGTTCCACGCTGGCGCACAATACGCTCTGCCTGTTCGGGCGCGACCAGTCGGTGTCGGGCGGGCCGTTTCTCTGGACGCGGCATGCGCAGAGCCGGCTGATCGCATCGAGCGGCCTGGACGATCGTGATGCGGACGCGAGCTGGGTCGCGGAGCATTCGGGATATCAGGACGCAGCAGATCGTCTCGTGCATCGTCGTTCGGTGCAATTGCAGCGTCAGGCGGCGCGGCTCGTCGTCACCGATATTGTGCTTGCCGATGAGGGGCTTGCGGTGCCGGCGAGCCTCAGCTGGCATCTCGGTCCCGACGTCGAATGCAAGCTCGAAGGGGGGACGGCGCAGCTCGCATGGCCGGGCGGACACGGCGAGCTCGATCTGCCGGCGGCGCTCGACTGGACAGCGTATCGCGGTGACGAGACCGTGCCGGCCGGCTGGTATTCGCCGTCGTTCGATCTCAAAGTGCCGGCGACGACGCTGATCGGCTCCGGAACGCTCGCCGCCGGCCAAAGCCTGGTGACGGAGCTGCGTTGGTTTCCCGAGCCGGCACGCCGGTCATGAAGATCCTGGTCGCGCACAACAGGTATCAGGGACGCGGCGGCGAAGACGTCGTGTTCGAAGCGGAAGTCGACCTGCTCCGCGACGCTGGACACAGTGTTGAGACGCTCACGGTCAGCAACGAAGCGATCAATTCGCTTGCCGCGCGGATCGCGACGACGCTGTCGATCGCGAACAATGCGGAGGGAAAACGGGCCATGGCGGAGGCGATCGACCGCTTTCGCCCCGACATCGTCCACGTCCATAATTTTTTTCCGCTGCTCTCGCCCGCCGTGTTCGATGTCTGCCGGCAGAAGCGCGTGCCTGCGGTGGTGACGCTGCACAATTATCGCACCATCTGCACCGGCGGCATGCTGCTGCGCGACGGCCGCATCTGCCACAAATGCCTGGACCGCGGTCATCTCTGGGGCGCCGTTCACCGCTGCTACCGCGGATCGCTGCCGGGCTCGCTGGCCTCGGCCTACATGATCGCGCGGCACCAGCGCCGTGGCACCTGGACGCGTCCCGGTCTGCGCCTGATCGCGCTGACGCAGTTTGCCCGAACGTTGTTCACGCAGGCCGGCTTCGACGCCGGCCGGATCGACGTGAAGCCGAACTTCATGGCCGATCCCGGTGCACCCGATCCGGCGATACCGCGCACCGGGCTGCTCTATGTCGGACGGCTGAGCCGCGAGAAGGGCGTCGCCGTGTTGCTCGACGCGCTTGCGGGGACCGACGTGCTCTTGCGGATCGTCGGTGAGGGACCGGAGCGCGCTGCGTTAGAGGCTCGGGCGCCCGCCAATGTCAGGTTCCTCGGCGCGCTCGCGCGTGCAGACGTGCTTCGGGAGATGGCGAGTGCCCGGGCGCTGGTCGTGCCGTCGCTATGGTACGAGGGATTTCCGATGGTCGTGGTCGAAGCCTTCGCACAGGGGACGCCGGTGATCGCATCCGAGATCGGCGGACTTGCCGAGGTGGTGAGCGCCGGCAAGACCGGCGCATTGGTGCCGCCGGGCGATACGGCCCGGCTCAGACAGCGGATTGTTGAGCTTCTGGGCGCCCCTGATCGGGCAACGGCATGGGGGCAGGCTGCGCGGACCGCCTATCTCGAGCGTTACGCGCCGGATGAGAATCTGCGGCTGCTCGAGGCCATCTACGCGCGCGCCGCC
This sequence comes from Bradyrhizobium sp. B120, assembly GCF_049075665.1. Taxonomy (NCBI): domain Bacteria; kingdom Pseudomonadati; phylum Pseudomonadota; class Alphaproteobacteria; order Hyphomicrobiales; family Nitrobacteraceae; genus Bradyrhizobium; species Bradyrhizobium sp. B120. Next base: position 3,097,110 of record NZ_CP185242.1, read on the forward strand.
GCTGGATGATCGCCGCAGACGGTTGCTCCGCGCGTGATCATCGGGCGCCGCCTTGCCCGTTGCCGCGCTCTTGTCCCTAACAGATCGCGGCGAATCTAATGTTAATTCGTTATATCGGGCGTTTGATCGGGCTCCCCTCCGGCTTTGTCCGAGCGGCCGAATTACCCCGATTCTACGATCGATTCCCCGGTTTTTGCCCGCTTGACGCTCGCAGCCTGCAACCGGAGCCCGGCATAACGCCGCTCCGCTTGCCCGCCGGTTGTGACGTTTGACGCTTTTCTGAAAAAGCTCTCACGCGGCGCAGAAATATTTTTTCAGATCAGAAAATCGCGTCGAAGCGCGCGCAAAGGCTGCGAAATTCTGCGCCCTGGCGCCATCTTGGGACCGGATGAAACCCCGTATAATCGCTACCCTTTTTTGCATCGCGGCTAACATTTGTGAGCTGCCTGCGCTGAATGTTAGTCCGCGACCGAGGCGGCGCTAAGTCTCACATAAGTCTCAGGGAACCAGACGTTAATAGCGCATTGCTGATTGACACTCCGGTATTGCGGACTTAACAATGGACTTAACAAGTTCGTAACGTGTGTCCACATTTGAGCTGCGTCGCAACAAACTGGTTGTGATTCAACAGCTTACGTGCGGGCGAGCGGCTTGAATCCTCGTATCCCAAGCAGGGGCTACATCGATGGCGACTTACAATCTCGACCAGACTGACCTCAAACATGCGATCCACTCCACGATCGATCACGCGACCCAGCAACAGATTCTTGACTATCTGATCAACGCAGGGGTCGGATACACCAGCCCGGATGACGGAACGGAGATTCCGGTGCAGGTGGGTGCCGGCATCTCGAACCCGGATCCGTCTGCCAATGTTCTCATCGAAACCAACGCCAATAACACTGTTAACACTGACGCCAACCTGAAGGCGATCATCGAAGCCACCAACAGCGACGTGACGCTGTCGGTCAACGGCAGCACCCCGGTGCTGGTCGCGACCGGCTCCGGCAACGATCAGATCTTCATCAACAACACCGGTGATACGACGGTTCTCGCCGGCGCCGGCAATGACACGATCTTCGGTGGCGCGGGTCACGACTCGCTCAGCGGTGGTGCCGGCAACGACGTGCTGATCGACAACGCTTCCGGTCACAGCACGCTGGACGGCGGCTCCGGCAACGATCTGCTGGTCGGCACTGGCGCCGATACACTGCTCGGTGGCTCCGGCGACGACACGCTCTACGGCGGTACCTCGTCCGACCTGGTCGGCGGTCGCGGCAACGACGTGCTGGTTGGCGGTACGGGCAACAATCTGCTCAGCGGCGGCACCGGCAACGACGCGCTCTACTCGAACTCGGATGCGTCGCACGGCTCGGTCCTGAACGGTGGTGCCGGCAACGACTCGCTGTATGGTGGGGCGGGCGCCGATACGCTGAATGGCGGCGCCGGCAACGACCTGCTGGTTGGTGGCACCGGCACTGTTGCCGAGTACGGCGGCGCAGGCAAGGACGTGCTCTATTCGGGCAGCGATGCGTCGCACGCGACCTCGCTCTACGGCGGTGACGGCAACGACTCGCTCTACGGCGGTGCCGGCAACGACACGCTGTATGGCGGCTCCGGTAGCGACACGCTGGTCGCCGGCTCCGGCACGCAGTCACTGATCGGCGGCAACGGCAACGACTCGTTCGTTGGCTCCGCCACCGGTACGGCCTCGATGGTTGGCGGCAATGGTCAGGATTACTTCTACCTGTCCAACCTCCACAGCAGCGACACCATCGACGGTGGCGCGGGCAACAAGGACTCGCTGACCTTCCTCGATCACGCCTCGACCGATGTGACCGGTATCAGCGCGGGCAAGGATGGTTCTCTGGACGTCAACTTCAGCAATGGCCAGGTGACGCAGATCAGCAACATCGAATACCTGATCTTCAACGATGGTCACTCGACCAAGCTGTAAGATCTGAGGTCTGCACTAGACCATGTCTGCACTAAGCAAAAGGCGCCGCCTCAACCATGGTTGAGGCGGCGTTTTTTTGCGATTACAGGTAGTGTTATGAAACGCTGTCTGATAATGTCGCAGCGTTGCAGCCTGCACCAATTGTGAATCATCGAGATCATTTGAGTATTTGCTTGGCGATGATGTAGCGCATCGAAGCGGGGCTCGATCGATGGTGACGCAAAACCTGAACCAGACGCAGCTCAAGGCAGCGCTCAGCTCGACGTTCGATCACGCAACCCGGCAACAGATTCTCGACTATCTGATCAGCGCGGGGATCGGCTACAGCAGCCCGGACGACGGCGCGACAATCCCGGTCGCGGTCGGCGCCGCGATCAGCAGCCCGGATCCGAACGCCAATGTTCTGATCGAAATCAACGCCAATAATTCCGTTCACATCGGCGCCAACCTGAAGGCGATCATCGAAGCCACCAACAGCGACGTGACGCTGAGCGTGATCGGCAGCGGCCCGGTGCTGGTCGCGACCGGCGCCGGAAACGACTATGTCTCGTTCGTCAGCAGCAGGGGTACGGATTTCATCGGCGATACGACGGTTTTTGCCGGCGCCGGCAACGACACGGTGTTCGGTGGTGGCCCGTCGGAACTATATGGCGGTAGCGGCGACGACGTGCTGGTGTCGGGCAGCGTGGGGGGAGGCAAACCCAGCACGCTTGACGGCGGTACCGGAAACGACACGCTGATTGCTGGTTGGGGCGACGATAGCCTGTATGGCGGCGCCGGTGACGACTGGTTGAGCGCAGGTCCGGGTTATGGCCACGAGGTTCTCGACGGCGGCCCGGGGAATGACACCCTCATCGGAGGCCAATACTTCCTCGGCGTCGGCGGCTTCGGCGAAGAGCTCTACGGCGGCGCCGGCAATGACGTGCTCTACGCGGGTGTGGAACTGCGTCCAGGCTTGATGATGCTGCTGTCGGGCGGCGACGGCAACGACACGCTGTATGGCGCTGCGAGTGCCGCTGCCAACACAATGGATGGCGGCGACGGCAACGACCTGCTGGTTGGCAGCGCCGGCACTGTTGCGGAGTATGGTGGCAGCGGGAACGACATTCTCTATTCAAACGCGCGTGACTTGTTGGGGGTCGTGCTCGAAGGCGGTGCGGGCGACGACACGCTGGTTGGTGGTGTCTTTGCTGGTAGCGAAACGCTGCATGGCGACGCCGGCAACGACGTGCTGGTTGGCGCCGCCGAGACCGGTTCCGAATACGGCGGCAGCGACAACGACATGCTCTACTCGGGCAGCACTGCGGGGGGCGGCTCGTACCTCTCTGGCGATGACGGCAACGACTCGCTCTACGGCGGAGCGGGTACCGACATTCTGGATGGCGGCACCGGCAACGACATGCTGGTTGGCGGCGCTGGCAGCGAGACGCTGTACGGCCGCGCCGGCGACGATGTGCTCTACTCGGGCAGCGATGCGTTCCACGCGAGCTTGCTTTTCGGCGGTGACGGCAATGACGTGCTCTATGGCTCGCTCGATAGCGGCGCCCGCAACGACACGCTGCAAGGTGGCGCTGGCAACGACACGCTGATCGGCGGCAAGGGGGCCGGTGACGAGTACGGCGGCGCCGGCAACGACGTGCTCTACTCGAACAGCGAGGCGTCGCGCGCGAGCTGGCTTGTTGGCGGTGACGGCAACGACGTGCTCTATGGCGGCGCCGGCAACGACTCGCTGTATGGCGGCGCCGGCAATGATACGCTGGTCGCCGGTTCGGGCCACCAGTGGCTGGTCGCCGACGGCAATGACGGGACGACGTTCGTCGGCTCTGCCACGGGTACGGCCACGATGGTTGGCGGCTCCGGTCAGGACTATTTCTACCTGTCCGATGCCATCAGCCGTGACAAGATCGACGGCCGTGGCGGCGACAGGGACTCGCTGACCTTCCTGGATCACGCCTTGGCCGACCTGACCGGCATCACCGCGGGCAAGGACAACAGCTCTCTGGACATCAACTTCAGCAATGGCCAGGTGACCCAGATCAGCAACATCGAATACCTGATCTTCAACGATGGTCAGTCGATCAGGCTGTAAGATCCCAAACCCGAACCAAGATCTCAGGTCTGCACTCAGAGGCGACATCGATGGTGACGCAAAACCTGAACCAGACGCAGCTCAAGGCAGCGCTCAGCTCCACGATCGATCACGCAACCCGGCAACAGATTCTCGACTACCTGATCAGCGCGGGGATCGGTTACACCAGCCCGGATGACGGCGCGACGATCCCGGTCGAGGTGGGCGCCGGGATCAGCAACCCGGATCCGAACGCCAATGTTCTGATCGAAACCAACGCCAATAATACGATCAAGCTTGACCCCAAGCTGAAGGCGATCATCGAAGCCATCAAGAGCGACGTGACGCTGACCGTGAACGGCGCCGCCCCGGTAGTGGTCGCGACCAGCGACGGCAACGACGATATCACCATCAACAACAACCGCGGTACGACGGTTCTTGCCGGGGCCGGCAACGACACGGTCTACGGTGGCGGCGTGGGCCACACCCAGATTTACGGCGACGCCGGCAACGACTGGCTTTATGGCAGTGACTGGTCGGACCTGCATGGCGGTAGCGGCAACGATACCCTGCTGTCCGGCAGCTCGCTGGACTCACTGGACCGGATCAACACGCTGGACGGCGGTAGCGGCAACGACGTGCTGTTCGGTGGCTGGGGCAATGATCGCCTGTATGGTGGCGCTGGTGACGACTGGTTGAGCGGGGGTTTCTACAACGAGACTCTCGACGGCGGCGCGGGCAATGACACGCTGGTCGCCGGCGTATACAGCGATCAGCTCTACGGCGGCGCCGGCGACGACCTGCTCTACGCGAACTTGTTTGCGTGGTACGGCTCGTTCCTGTCGGGCGGTGACGGCAACGACACGCTGGAAGGTGGTGCCAGTGGCGTTGCCGACACGCTGGATGGCGGCGCCGGTGACGACCTGCTGAAGGGCGGCATCAGGACTGCTGCGGAGTACGGCGGCAGCGGCAACGACCTTCTCTATTCAGGCTCCGGTGCGACGTTCGGGACGCTGCTCGACGGCGGTGCAGGCGACGACATGCTGGTTGCCGGTGCGGGGTATAACCCTAAAGATATCGGTTCCGACACGCTGGACGGCGGTGCCGGCAACGACCTGCTGATCGGTGCTGCCGGGACTGTTGCGGAGTATGGTGGCAGCGGCAACGACGCGATCTACTCGCACTCCGATCCGGCGCACGGCACGATCCTCGACGGCGGCTCCGGCAACGACTCGGTGTATGGCGGTGCGGGTGTCGATACGCTGTACGGCGGCGCCGGCAACGACCTCCTGGTCGGCGGTATCCGCACTGTTGCCGAATACGGCGGCAGCGGCAACGACGTGCTCTACTCGGGCAGCGATGCGTCGCACGCGACCTCGCTTGATGGCGGAGATGGCAACGATTCGCTCTATGGCGGTGGGGGGGCCGACTCGCTGGATGGGAGCGCGGGCAACGACCTGCTGGTGGGCGGCACCGGCACGGTTGCGGAGTACGGCGGCGCCGGCAACGATGTGCTTTATTCGGGCAGCGATGCCTCGCATGCGACCTCGCTCTACGGCGGTGACGGCAACGACTCGCTCTATGGCGGTGCCGGCAACGACACGCTGCATGGCGGCTCCGGCCACGATACGATGGTTGCCGGCTCGGGCACACAGACGCTGATCGGCGGCAATGGCGGTTCGTCGTTCGTCGGCTCCGCCACCGGCACGGCCTCGATGGTCGGTGGCTCGGGCCAGGACTACTTCTATTTGTCCAACCTCCACAGCAAGGACACCATCGACGGCGGCGGCGGCAGCAAGGACTCGCTGACCTTCCTGGATCACGCTTCAACCGATGTGACCGACATCAGTGCGGGCAAGGACGGTTCTCTGAACATCAACTTCAGCAATGGCCAGGTGACCCAGATCAGCAACATCGAATACCTGATCTTCAACGATGGTCACTCGACCAGGTTGTAACATCCCAGTTCTTCACGAAGTGAGGGTGCCGCCTCGACCTCGGTCGGGCGGCGCTTTCTTTGGTGTGCGAACGCGGAGATCGGAACTTGTCGATCATTCGGCGTCGGATCGGGCCAGTTCCGTCTCAAGTTCCGCTCCAGGCATTTCGTTAACGGACGTTAGAACGTTAGTTCGTCACATTCGGACCACGTAGCTTTTGTAAAGGCGTGTGGCTCGCTCGATTGAGTGGTGCCGTGGCCGATGGTTTCCCGCGGCGCCGGCAGCTTTGGTCGAGACGAGCGATCGCTGCAGAAATCAGCCGCTTAATGCGCGAACCGCGGAGCTCTCGAATTGGCCAAGAAGAAAATGCTGAACGCCGGTGCTGGATCGACGGTTGCCAAGCGGATCCAGCCGCTCCTGACGTCGCATGAATGGGAGGAGGTTCGCCTCGATGTCGACGGCAGCGTCAGTCCGGATATCGTCGGCTCGATTACCGATCTCGCCAAACTGTGCCGGCCGGCCTCGTTCGACGCGATCTGGTGCTCCCATCTGATGGAGCATCTCTATGCCCATGAGATACATCCCACATTCGTCCAGTTCCGCGAGGTTCTCAAGCCGGACGGATTCGCGCTGATCATGTCGCCCGACCTGGAGGCGGTGGCTCAGCACATGCTGACCCAGGGCCTCGGTGCGGTCGCCTATGTCTCGCCGGCCGGTCCGATCCGGCCGCTTGATATGATCTACGGGCACTCCGGCGCGATCGAGCAGGGACGCCACCACATGGCGCACAAGACCGGGTTTTCGTGCGATCGCATGGGAAACCTGCTGCTGAGCGCCGGGTTTCCGACGGTGTCCGTTCGCAGCGGGAACTTCGAAGTCTGCGCCCTGGCGCTCATGCCGGGGGCCGAGGAGAGGCGTATCCGGCCGCAGCTCGAGGCCTGCGGCTTCGACTTCCGGGAGACGGAGGCCGCCGCCCCGTGATTGTAGATGTTAAATAATGTTATAATGATTCCGTGGTTAAACCACCGGTGGCAATGGCCGGAACTGGCTTCTGTGCTTGTTGCGACACATATCTTTTCGGAACCATGCGCTGAAAATGCTGCGTTAGCGAACTAACAGTGATAAGTTATATCTCGCTAGGGACCGGATCTTGCGCAGTCGAAACCTCGAGGCTTCCATGACCAAACACCTCTCGCTCGTCGGCGCACCCTCGGTGGAGGCGCTGCCGCCCTCGGGTCTCGCCTGTCTCGTCATCGTGGCAAGACAACATGGTTTGCACCTGACCCCGTCCCAGCTCATCCATGACAATCTGCTGGGTGACCAGGAAGTCACGCTTGCCGAGCTTTTGAAGTGCGCGAATTCCTCGGGCATGACGGCAAAGGCCGTCTCGCTGGACTGGAAGGGGCTGAGCCAGCTCAAGCGGGCGCTGCCGGTAATCGTTCGCCTGCGCGATGGCAGCCATATGGTCTTGCTGCGCCTCGAAGGCGATGAAAACAGCACCCGGGTCGTCTTGCAGGATCCGAACGCGAGCGAGGATGCGCTGCTCGTCATCGATCAACCGCGCTTCGAGGACATCTGGTCGGGCGACGTCGTCATGGCCAAGCGCGATTACGAGATCTCCGACGAGACCCAGCCGTTCAGCTTCGGCTTCGTCACCGCATTGCTGTTCCGCGAACGGCGGATCCTGCGCGACGTCGCGATCGCGGCGCTGATCCTGGGCTTCATGGGCCTGGCACCGATCATGTTCTGGCGGCTGCTCTCCGACAAGGTCATTTTCTACAAGGCCTACAACACGTTCTACGTGCTGTGTATCGCCATGTTCGTGGTCATCATGTTCGAGGCGGCGTTCACGTTCCTGCGGCAGTATCTGGTGCAGCGTTTGACGGCCCGCCTCGACGTCAAGCTGTCGACCTACGTGTTCGAGAAAGTGCTCAATCTGCCGATCGACTACTTCGAGCAGAACGCCGTCGGCCTGATTTCGCGGGACATCCGCGAGGTGTTTCGAATTCGCGGCTTTCTGACCGGGCAGTTGTTCGGGACCGTTCTCGATTCGACGACGCTGTTCTTCTTCCTACCGGTCATGTTCTTCTTCAGTCCCATCATGACGCTGATGGTTCTTGCCTTTGCCGGGGTGATCGTAACCTGGCTCATCCTGATGCTGCCGACCTACCGGAAGAAGTCCTCGGCAACCTTGGCGGCTGAAGGCGCGCAGGGCGCGTTCCTGATCCAGAGCCTGAACGGCATGCGGACCATCAAATCGCTGGCGCTCGACACGCGGCAGCGCCACATGTGGGATGTGCTTGTGGCGCGCGTCGCCAAGGCGCGTTTGGCCGAAGGCCTGACCGGAACCGCGATCCAGACGGTGGTGCGTCCGTTGGAACGGTTGGCGGTGAGTGCGCCCTATGCGTTCGGTGTCTACCTGGCCGTGTCGAGCGGCGATCCGGTCTATGTCGGCGCGCTGTTCGCCTTTCTGATGCTGTCGCAACGCGTTGCCGGCCCGCTGATGCAGATGGCCCAGCTCATCAACCAATATGACGAGGCGCGCACGGCAGTCTCGATCGTCGGCCGGCTGGTGAATCAGCCGCCTGAGGAGGGACGTTCCGGCCATGGCGTGCGGGTCCCGCTCAAGGGACTGGTCGAATTCTCCGGCGTCACGTTCAAATACAAGGGAGCGGTGTCGCCGGCGCTGAACAACGTCTCGTTCGAGATTCCGCTCGGTACGACGCTGGGCGTGATGGGCAAGAGCGGCTCGGGCAAGACCACGATCACGCGGCTGTTGCAGCGTCTGCACTCCGATTACGGCGGTCTGATCAAGGTCGACGGTATCGATGTCCGCGAATACGATGTCGACCATCTCCGGCGCAACGTCGGCGTCGTGCTGCAGGAGAACTTCCTGTTCAGCGGCACGATCCGCGAGAACATTTCAGCCGCAAAGCCCGATGCGACCTTCGACGATATTGTCAGGGCGGCGCGTTTGGCCGGCGCCGAGGAGTTCATCGACAAGCTGCCGCGCGGCTATGAGACCTATATCTACGAGGGATCCACCAATCTCTCCGGCGGGCAGCGTCAGCGCCTCGCGATCGCACGAGCGCTGATCGTCAATCCGCCGATCCTGATCCTGGACGAAGCCACCAGCGCGCTCGATGCCGAGAGCGAGACGATCGTGAACGCGAATATTTCGCGGATTGCCCAGGGACGCACGCTGATCATCATCTCGCACCGGCTGTCGTCGCTGACGAAGGCCGATGCGATCCTCGTGCTCAATCGCGGCGTGGTCAACGATATCGGCCGCCACGACGAGCTTCTGGAACGAAACGACATCTACAGCTCGCTCTGGTACCAGCAGAATACGCATCTGGTGCCGGCGGGCCGCAACGAGAAGAACTTCAGGAGTCCGACCCTTGTCTCCTAATCAGGCTTCGCTCGCCACCGTTCGCCAGTTCCAGTCCGAAACCGACGCCATCCGCGAGGCGGCCGAGCCGTTGCTGGCCCGTGCGACGCTGTTCGTGCTGTCGGCGTTCATGGTCTCCATCGTGGCGATCATGTGCTTCACGCGCGTCGATCGGGTCATCACGAGCGTCGGCGGCAGGATCGTTCCCGTCGATCAGATCAACGTGCTGCAGGCGCTGGACGCGTCGATCATCAAGACGATCGATGTTCGGGAAGGTGAGCAGGTCGAGACCGGTCAGCTGCTCGCGACCCTCGACTCGACCTTCACCGTGGCCGATGTGACGCAGTACAAGGCGCAGATTGCCAGCCTTGACGCACAGGTTGCCCGAGACGAGGCCGAATTGTCCGGCAAGCCGCTGACATTCGGTCAGTCCAACGATCCGGAAGCCACCCGGTACAACGCCTTGCAGAAGGCGCTCTACGACCAGCGCGTCGCCCAGTACAATGCGCAGGTGAACAGCTACGACTCCAAGATCAGCCAGACCGAAGCGACGATCCAGAAGTCGAAGAAGGACGACGAGCGCTACAGCCAACGTGCCGAAATCGCCGGCAAGATCGAGGACATGCGCTCGACGCTTGCCGAAAGCGGCAGCGGGTCCAAGCTGAACCTGTATCTGTCTCAGGATAATCGCCTGGAGCTGTTGCGCCAGATCGACAACACGCACAACACCCTGCTGGAGGCGCAACACCAGCTGGAATCGTTGAAGGCCGATCGCAAGGCCTTCGCCGAGCAATGGAATGCGCAGCTGAGCCAGGATCTGGTCACGACGCGCAACAGCCTGGACGCGGCCCGCTCCAACTATGACAAGGCCATCAAGCATCAGGACCTGGTGCGGTGGACGGCTGCCGAGCCGTCGGTCGTCCTGACCCTTGCCAAGCTCTCGGTCGGATCGGTGCTGAAGCCGGGCGATCCGTTCATTACGCTGATGCCGCTCAAGACCCGGCTCGAGGCCGAGATTCAGATCCTGTCGCGCGATGTCGGCTTCGTCCGGCCGAACGACCCCTGCACGATGAAGGTCGAAGCCTTCAACGCGGCGGAGCACGGGACGGCGCAGGGCAAGATTCGCTGGATCAGCGAAGGCGCCTTCACCACCGATGAAGACGGAAAGCCGGTCGATGCCTACTACAAGGCGCGATGCTCGGTCGACGAGACCAACTTCAAGGATGTTCCGAAGAATTTCCGCCTCATCCCCGGCATGACGCTGCAGGGCGATGTCAATGTCGGCACCCGATCGGTTGCGATGTATTTGCTCGGCGGCATGCTGCGCAATGCAAAAGAAGCAATGCGCGAGCCATGATGGTATCGACGCGATCCCTTCTCGATCTGCTCCGACCCGGTTCGTCCCGTTCAGACTCATCGCAGTTTGAACGGGGGCTGGAGGCTTACGAGAACCGGCAATATCTGGAGGCGCTGCGCTTGTGGCGGCTTGCCTCGCGGGCGGGCAACCCGGAGGCGGATTACCGGATCGGGCTGCTCTACGCGCGGAACGAAGGCGTCATCGGCAACCTTCCGGACGCGGTCGCGTGGTATGAACGCGCCGCCCTGAACGGACATGTCGATGCGCAATTCCAGCTTGGCTTGATCTACTTCCACGGGTTTCAGGCCGCGCTCGGACCGAACAGGCCTGAGATGTGGCGGCAATCCACGGCGGCGCGGCTGGGTGACAAGGCGACCAACCTGCACGATCTCGTGTTCCCGAACGGGATCGGCGTGCCGAGGGATCTCGACGCCGCCTTCCTCTGGATGTCGGTGGCGGCGGAGGCCGGTAAGGCGGACGCTCAGGCGCTCCTGGGCGACATGTACGCCAACGGGCAAGGCTGCACCAAGGATCACGCTGTTGCCCTGCGCTGGTACGAGGCCGCGGCCGAGCAGAAGGCGGCGGCCGGCGAATTCGCGCTCGGTGACGTGCATTATCAGGGACGCGGCGTGCCCGTCGATTTTGCGCAGGCCGCGATCTGGTATCACAAGGCCGCGGAGCAGGGGCATGTCCGCGCGCAGGTGGCGCTCGCTTTCATGTGTCTCAAGGGCACCGGGCTTCCCGAAAATGTCGAAGAGGCCGCGCGGCTGTTTCAGAGTGCCGCTGCTCATGACGATACCATCGCGCTCTACAACATCGCGCTGTTGCGGCTGAGCGGCAGAGGGGCGGCCAAGGACCTCGACAAGGCCGAGACCGCGCTGCGCAAGGCGGCACGGAAGGATTACCTGCCGGCGATCCAGGCGCTGGCCGAGTTCTATGCGCTCGGCACCGCCGCCGAGCCGGATCTGCGCGAGGCGGCGTACTGGTATGAGAAGGCGGCCGAGCGCGGCGACGTGCAGGCGCAGTTCTTTACCGGGCGCTTCTACGCCACCGGCACCGGCGTTCCGCCCAGCATCCGCCAGGCTGCGAAATGGTTCGAACGCGCCGCCGAGAGCGGCCATGCCACAGCGGCCCACAACATCGCGGTGTTCTATCTCAACGGCAACGGCGTGACGCGCGATGTCGCGGCCGCGATCAAGTGGTTCGAGCGCGCGTGCGAGGGAGGCATCAGCGCCGCTGGCGTGCAACTCGGCCGGCTCTACTCGGCGGGCAACGGTGTGCCGCGCGACCAGGTGCGCGCTGCCGAATGGCTCAGCAAGGCGGCCAAGGGTGGCGACGCTGATGCAAAGACGGCCTATGCCCTGTTTCTGATCCAGCAAGAGCCATCCGAAACGGGTCTTGCGCAAGCACGCACGCTGCTCACCGATGCCGCCGAGGTCGGTCATTCCGCAGCGGCATTCCAGTTGGGCGGGCTTCACATGGGAAGGTCCGGTGGCGCCGTCGATCTACCGGCCGCAGCGCAATGGTTCAAGCGCGCGGCAAGTGCCGGCCATGTCGAGGCCCAGCACACATTGGCGTTGCTGTATTCCGATCCCAAGAGCGCCCTCAAGGATCCGCAGGCCGCCGCCGGCTGGATCGTCAAGGCTGCCGATGGCGGCAGCGCCGCAGCGCAGTTCAAGCTGGCGGTGATGTATTGCACCGGGCAGGGCATCGAGCAGGATCTTGCCCAGGGCGTGAAATGGTACGAAGCCGCGGCGCGCCAGGGCCACACGACAGCGCAATACAACCTTGCCGTGATGCTCGGGCGAGGTCAGGGCCGCGACGCCGATCCGGCCAAGGCGGCCGAATGGTTCGCGGCGGCTGCGGAGCAGGGCATGGCCGAAGCCCAAGTCGCCATCGGCGATGCACTGCGTGCCGGCAATGGCGTCGCGCAGGACCACGATCAGGCGCTGCGCTGGTATCGACAGGCGGCGCAGCAGAACAACGAAGGTGCGCTGCGTCGTCTGCAGGCGATGGGCGAGAGCGTCGGCTGAGATTGTTGGAGGCGGACATCACGTCGCGCGCAAGCAATGACAGAGACGGTGACACGGCTTTGTTTTTGGGCGCGAAGGCACGGAAGCGTGCATGTCCGCGTGACAATCTAGGCAGAACTAACAATGGCTTTCATATCGACGATAGAGAGATTGCGTTAATGTGGGTTCGCGGAATAAATGCTCATTGCACCTCTGGTTGTGTGAAGATGATCGATAAGAACCGAGAGGTCACGATCTGGAGCGTGTCAGGCAATGTGATCCCGGGATCGAACGTCCGCGTGACCGGGAAAGAAACTGGAGCCGGCGTTAAACGTTGGCAGGAGATTGAGTGGCAATGAACAAGATGGTCGAACGGAGCGTCAGGGATACGAAGGATATGTTGCCCGTTGCCAGCCCGGTTCAGCAGGAAGACCATCCGCAGAGCCTGTTCCTGGATCCCGATATCAGCGATCTCCAGTCGGGATCGCGGTTGCGTGGCGCGATCCTCGAATATTCGGGGCGGGGAATCTCGGGCTGGATCGTCGATGCCCAGTCGCCTGCTTCAACGGTCTCGATAGCGCTCTTTGTCGCTTCCCACTGTGTCGAAGAGGGACGCACCGGCCGCTCCATGCCGGCCCGCATCGGTCCGCGGAGCGTGATCGGACGTCCCGGATTCCGGATCGATCTATCCACGCCGGGTGTGCGCCGTCGGCTGGCGCGCGCCCTGCGAAACACGCTCGTGGAGCCCAAGCACGCGCAGATCTATCTGCGCATCAGCCTGAACGATGGCGAATACTACGAGATACCGCTGTTCGAGAATTTTACCGCGAGCGAAGTGGTCGTCGCGCTGGGCTTCTCGATCGAGGACTACGACGATCTGCTGTTTCCGAACACCGACAACAGGACAATCGCCGGACCCGCGGCTGCCGCGACCAAAGAGGTGCGCTACATTTGCTTCTACCTGCCGCAGTTCCATTCATTTGAAGAAAATGATAGGTGGTGGGGACCGGGGTTCACCGAGTGGACCAACGTCGCGCGCATGCGTGCCCAGTTTCCGGCTCACGAGTCGCCATGGTTGCCGGCCGATCTCGGATTCTATGACGTCCGGCTGCCGGAGACGCGCCGTCAGCAGGGCGACCTCGCGCGCAAATACGGCATCGATGGATTTTGCTACTACGTCTACTGGTTTCAGGGACGACGGCTGCTGGAGAAGCCGCTTCAGCTCCTGCTCGAGGACGGCGAGCCGAACCTGCCCTTCTGCATCTGCTGGGCCAACGAGAACTGGTCCCGCCGCTGGGACGGCTCGGATGCCGAGCTCCTGTTGGGACAAAATCATTCGCTCGACGACGATGTCCGCTTCATCGATGACATGGCCGACCTGCTGCTCGATGAGCGCTACATCACGGTCGACGGTCGAAAGATCATCGTCGTCTACAGACCGTCATTGTTGCCGGACAAGCAGCGTCTGTTCGAGATTTGGCGCGAGAGGGCCCGAGAACTTGGAATCGGCGAACTGCTGATTTGCAATGCGATGACCTTCGGAGAGTTCGATCCGCGCGACGTCAATTGTGATGCTGCGATCGAATTTCCGCCGCACACGGTCTCGACGCGGGAGGTGCCGCCGGCCGAAGTCGATGCTCCGCCGACCTTCGCCGGTAAGGTGTACGACTATGTCGATGCGATGCGATCGTCGATCGGCAAGACCTACGATTTCCCGTTCTTTCCTGCCGTGATGCCGCGCTGGGACAATACGCCTCGCAAGGGCGCGCGCGGTCACGTCTTCACCAGGTCGAGCCCGGAGGCGTTCGAGGTCTGGCTTCGCGACGCGACGTTGCGGGCCAAGGGGAACAGCTTCTCCGAGTCGCTGGTGTTCATCAATTCCTGGAACGAGTGGGCGGAGGGTGCTCATCTCGAGCCGGATTCGCGTCACGGACGGGCATTTTTGGACGTCGTGCGAAGGGTGGCTTCGGCTGAGCCGATTTCGGCGCAGATCCGGAATAGCCCGGATCTGCTCGATTGCCTGAGCCGGCAGGAGTTGGAGTGGGCGGTGAAGGAGGCCTCGACCCATGTCGAAGTGCTCGCAAATCTGCACCGCTCAGGTCTCACTCATTCGGGCGTACAGCGCGTCAGGAACGGCACGCCGGTCGAGGCAGAAGGCGCGTCCGATAATCCGGCAGGTTCGTTGCTGGTCATCGAGAACATCAATTCTCAGACCGGTGAGCGGGTGATCGTCGATCCGCGCTTCGAGATATTGGTGCGGGGATGGATCTGCGCGGGCAATACGTTCGAGGCAAGCCGGCAACGAACAGGATTCCTGGTGCTGTCGGCGTTTGCGCCGGATGGCGCGGTCAACAGCCGGTACTGCCTGATCGTCGATTGGCACGAACGCGTGGACGTGAAGGAATACATGAAGGCTGAAAGCAAGGACTGCTATTTCGGCTTCCAGCTGTCCTTCTCGATTCGGGATTTGCCGGATGGTGAATATCAGCTCGCGGTGCTGGAGGTCGGCGACGGCGCCAGCGCGCTGGTCAGGTCCCGCCATTCGATCATCGTGAGACGTTGAGGTCGCCGCCGATGCTCGCAAGTGTCGTCATCGCGTGCTACAAGCACGAGCAGTATCTCGAGGAATGCCTCGAGACTGTCTATCAGCAGACTTTCGCCGACATTGAGCTCGTCATCGTCGACGACCACTCGCCGGACAAGAGTTTTGAAGTCGCGCAGAAGGTGATCAAGAAGCGGTCGTTCGGAAAGCGCTTTGTCTCCTGCAAGCTGCTCAAGAATCCGCAAAACCTCGGCGCCCACTACACCTGGAACAGGGCATTGTCGCTGACGAGCGGCGACATGATCTTCCTTTTGAACTCGGACGATGCCTTTGCGAAGGAGCGGGTGCGGCTGTTCGCGGATCAATATGCCAATGAGCGGCTGTTCTTCGGCTTCTCGGCCGTCGAGCCGATCGACGAGCACGGCAGGTCGATCAGCAACTACCAGTTTCCGACACGCCTGCGCTATGCGATCGATCGGGCCCAGATTGCGGGTGCGCCGTTGTCATGGACATTCCTGGATTCCCAGATTGCCGCGTCGACCGGAAACTTCGTCTTCAGCCGTGAACTGCTGCGGCAGGTGGGCTGGCTCGCCGACCTCAAATACTGTCACGACTGGGACTTCGCCCTGCGCGCCGTCACCAAGGTCGAGCCGACCTATCTCGAGACCGACCGCTATCTGTATCGACTTCACTCAACCAACAGCTTCCGAAGCCTGAGCAAGGTGGCGGAGAGCGAGACCAAGGCTTGCATGGAGTCGTATTGCCTGAATGCGATCTCCTCGCGGCCGCAGAACAAGACCTGCCTCAGCCCGTCCAATTTCGGCGATTCATTCTATGACTTCGTGAAGCTGCACCCGAACTTCAATTATTGGGTCAAGCAGATCTACGCGCCCTATCATCCTGAACATCGGACGGTGGAGTCGAACGATCGGACCAGGCCGCTGCGCTGGCGCTGATCGGGAGGGAGCCGCCTTGCCCGTTCCGATGCAATCGGAACGGAGCCTTGGTTGAGAGTGCGGCGCGGCTTCACGCAAGCCGCGACACACGTCTGTAAAGCCGACCTAGCAGAGGTTCTTCGACGCCGTCTTTGCCGTCGCCTTGAGAACTTCGCGCAGCGCTTCCAGGCGATCGGTTTGGCAGGGCACGGTCGGGACCAGCCAGCCACCTTCGTCATTTTCGTTCCAGGCATAGATCAGCACCGCGGGGGCCCGGCGATCGGGCGCTCGGCTGTTCACCCAGCTGATCGATTGCGCCAGATGGCTCGCCAATTCCTTCTTCGTCGGCGCGGTGTAGAAATTGGTGACGCCATCGCCGGGACGCTGCGATTTTTCCCAGGGCACCGGACGTTCGATGCGCGGGCGCCTGTCCCATCCGGTCATCACCGTGGGCACGACCGGGACCTGGCTCGCGGAAAGATCGTTCCAGCCCTTTTCGGCATACTTCGCGAGATCGGCAAAGCTTCCGCGGCCGTTGCCGGTCGTGATCGCATATGACCCGACCGCGTCGGCGCCGAGATTGGCGGCCTCCTGGCCCAGGAATTTCGCGTCTCCCGCCAGCACGATGTAGGGATCAGCGAGCCCGGCGCCGTTGGCGTCGGATTTGAACTTGCTGAGCTGGGTGCGCAGACCTTGCACGCCTCCCCAGCTTCGCTGCACGTCCGCTCCCTTGATGAAGCCCAGGAAGTACAGCGGCCGATCGTTCTCCACCCTCAGATAGTTCTTGTCGGCCATCAGGCCGATGTGCTCCTGGGGCAGTGAGGACAGCTTGGCTGCCGATCCCCATCGCCCGAGTTCGGTGAACATGCAGTATCTCAGTCCGGCCGCCTTTGGCCGGGCCCTGAACGCATACAGGGCCTTCGACATCGGGTGGTTTGCGCCGTAGGCGGCAAACGCCCAATAGTCCAGTCCTGCAAAGATGGCCTGGTCGATCTCCTTGTCCATCTCGGCCTCGATCGAAGCCGAAAAATCGAGCGCGTTGGGATCGCGGTTCATTTGCGTTCCGAAGAAGGGCGTTCGCCAACGATATTTTTCCGGACCGAGCGATTGCTTCATGGCTTCGGTCGGCTGCGAGCCCGGCGCATACCAGGCGTCCCATCGGATCGCTCCGACCAGCGGACGGGAAGATGCTGCGGCCGCAGCCGGATGGCCGGAACCCAGCACGCTGAGCGAGCCGGGCAGGAGACTTGCGGATAACGATGTCAAAAACATCCGTCTTGTAAGCGCGAACGGCTTACGGACTGCTGCATTCCCATTGTCCATTGGCGACCTCCGATCGTTCCCGTCCGGTGCGACGGTTTCGTGCAAATGACAGCGAGCCCTCTGCTTCTATTGTATTGATTTTCCTCGAAATAACCTTACAACAGTTAAATGTGAGCGCTACGTGTTATAGCCTTATTCTTGTAGGATAAGTGCGCTAATAGGGAATTCGTGGTGCGAACCAATGGTAATTGCTTGTTGATCTCGTGGGGAGCGGCTCAGGTTGGACATGGAAATTCCTGCATTGTCTAGTTTCAGCTCAGGCGTGAATCTCGATACGCTTCCAGCAAGTGAGATCGAGACACGGCTTCGAGATTTCTTTTCCGGGCGGATCGCAAATCCGAAGCCCGACGACCTCATCCAATCGGTCGAGCAGTTGGAGCAGCAATACGGCCACTACAAGGAATTCCAGTTTGCAAAGGCGGCAGCGCTTGTGCAGGCATGTGATTTCGCCGGAGCGCGCGCAATCCTTCTCGACCTCGTCAAGCAGCTGCCGTCCGACTCGCGGATATTGCATCGCCTTGC
Source organism: Bradyrhizobium sp. B120 (assembly GCF_049075665.1). Taxonomy (NCBI): domain Bacteria; kingdom Pseudomonadati; phylum Pseudomonadota; class Alphaproteobacteria; order Hyphomicrobiales; family Nitrobacteraceae; genus Bradyrhizobium; species Bradyrhizobium sp. B120. The sequence continues at coordinate 3,115,154 of NZ_CP185242.1, forward strand.
GATCGCGGATCTCAACATGGGATCAGCCCACGAAGCGCAGGACGTTTATCTTTCCGCGCTCGCTGCGGCTCCGAAAAGCGAAAACCTGCGGCGAGAGTTTGCCGGCCTGCTGCGCGTGATGGAGGCGAAGAAGCTCTATGTCGGGGTCGATCGGAAGAAGCACGGCCTGGCCGCCGTGTGCGCCATCAAGAACGAGGGCGACGACCTCCTGGAATGGCTGCACTTTCACAAACTGGTCGGAGTCGATCACTTCTATCTCTACGACAACGGCAGCACCGACAACACGCGCGCCGTGATCGAAGCCTTCCCGTGGCCCGAAATGATCACCTACCATTTCGTGGAGGGGGAATTCGGCCAGATGCGCGCATTCTCTCATGCGATCGACAGCTATCGCAATTGCTCGGAATGGTGCGCCTTCATCGATGCCGATGAGTACCTGTTTCCGACGAAGGCCGGCAACATCAAGGACGTGCTGGCGGAGGTTGGATCAGCGCCGGCGGTGGCGGTGCATTGGCTGAACTTCGGATCGAACGGTCACGACGCGAAGCCGGCCGGCCTGTGCATCGAGTCCTTCACGCGTCGCGCTCCGGACGATTTCCCGGATCATTTCATCATGAAGTCGATCATTCGGCCGGACACCATCGTGTCCTACCTGCATCCCCATCAATCGCTCGTCCTGGGCTGCTACGTCCAGGAAGACGGCACGCCCGTCTTCCCGATCGGCGGCCGCTGCACGGCTCCCAAGCGCGACAAGCTCGTCATCAACCACTATTACACGAAGTCGCGGCAACAATTGCTGAAGAAGCGTGAGCGCGGCAGGCCGCTCGCCGATGGCGATCCCGAGAAGATCCGCGCGATGGAGTTCTTCACGTTGCGGGATCGCAACGATATCGAAGACGCGACGATCCAGCGGTTTCTTCCGGAGCTGAAGAAGCTGGTTCAGGTCTAAAATCCGGGAAAAGCAAAAAGAGCGCGCCAATCGGCGCGCCCTTTTTGTTTCGTGCGTTGAAGTGATCGTCGACCGTAGCGGCCGGCTACAGAGGCTCTGGTCGCTATAGCGGCTCCAGGCGGTATTTCGCGAGCAGGGCTTGTGCGGCATCGACGTCGATCCTTGCCGGCCTCTGGAAGACGGACATGTTGTTGGCCCGCGCGATTTCGCGCGCGACCGTCCGCACGGAATGGTAGTGGGGGCGGTTCTCGAAGTCGTGAATTGCGATGAAAGCTCCCGGCGCGGCGTGCAGCACGCACTGCACGAAGCAAGCCACGCGAAACCGGCCGTCGACGAAATACAAGTCCGCCGTCTTGCTTTCCGGACGCTCCCAGATGCGTTCGTGATAATCGGGCCAGGAGCTCTCCTTCTCCTTCTCCACCGGGTAACCCCACTCGCGCAGCTTGCCGATGTCGACGTGCAGCAGCTGTGGCTGGGTGCTCGCACCGCGCGTGGCGTCGGCGACCTTGGAGAGCCATTCCGACGAGGAATCGATGGAGATGACCCAGTCCTTCTTGGTCTGGCAGGCGAGCCAGGTGCTGCCTCCCGACCCGAATTCCAGAAAGCGCGTCGAGATATCCACGAAGCTTTTGAACAATGTCTGTTCCTGACCGTCCATTGCGATGTTCATGGCGGAATCCCTTGGTTTCTCGATTTGTTGTGTGGCGGGTGGTTGCCAATCCACCGTCGGAAGGCGGTCGCGGCTCGTCAAGCCGCGATGAGATCCGGTTGAATCTTCATCGCGCTTGCCGGCTTCCGGTTCGCTGTCCACGCCGATGGCTTGGAGAGAGCGGCTGCTACTGGTTCAGCCCGACGCGCTCCACCTTGTAGCCGCGCTCCAGGATCGCGCGCCACCAGGGTTGCTCGTCGACATACCAGCGCACTGTCTTGGCGATGCCGGTCTCGAAATTCTCCTCGGCGCGCCAGCCGAGCTCGGTCTCGAGCTTGGTGGCGTCGATGGCGTAGCGGCGGTCGTGGCCCGGCCGGTCGGCGACGAAGTTGATCAGCTGGCGCCGCGGGCCCGCCGCAGCCGGCATGACCTCGTCGAGCAGGTCGCAGATGCTTTCCACGACGTGCAAATTGGTGCGTTCGTTGCGGCCGCCGACATTGTAGGTCTCGCCGACCTCGCCGCGCTCTAGCACCAAGGTCAGTGCCTTGGCGTGGTCCTCGACGAACAGCCAGTCGCGGACGTTCTGGCCGTCGCCATAGACCGGCAGCGGCTCGCCGGCGAGCCCCTTGATGATCATGTGCGGGATCAGCTTTTCCGGGAAGTGATAGGGGCCGTAATTGTTGGAGCAGTTGGTCACCAGGGTCGGCAGCTCGTAGGTCTCGCGCCAGGCGCGCACCAGATGATCGGACGACGCCTTGCTGGCCGAATAGGGCGAGTTCGGCGCATAGGCCGTGGTTTCGGTGAACAGGCCTTCGTCGCCGAGCGAACCGAACACCTCGTCGGTCGAGATGTGCAGGAAGCGGAACTGGTCGCGCTTCTCGTGCGACAGCGTACGCCAGTGGCGCAGCGTCTCCTGCAGGATCGTGAAGGTGCCGACGATGTTGGTCTGGATGAATTCGCCGGGGCCGTCGATCGAGCGGTCGACATGGCTTTCCGCCGCAAGATTCATCACCGCATCGGGCTGATATTTCTCGAACAGCCGGCGCAGCACCTGCGCCTCGCAGATGCAGGCCTTTTCGAAGGTGTAGTTCAGGCTCTCGGTCGAGCCGGGCAGGGAGGCCAGGTTTGCCGCATAGGTCAGCTTGTCGATGTTGACGACGCGGGCGTGGGTGTCTCGCAGCAGGTGCCGGACCACGGCGGAGCCGATGAAGCCGGCGCCGCCGGTGACGAAGATCGTCGATCCCTTAAACCGCATGTTTGAATACCTCGGCTGGACGGGGCTGCCCCTGGAACGAGCGATAGACCGACAGCAGATACTCGCCGTAGCTGCTCTTGGCGGTCTTCTGTGCCACCCTCGCGAAGGCTTCCAGCGAGATGTAACCCTGGCGCAGCGCGATCTCCTCGGGGCAGGCGATGCGCAGGCCCTGGCGCTGCTCCAGGATCTGGACGAAATGGCTGGCCTCGACCAGCGAGGAATGGGTGCCGGTGTCGAGCCAGGCAAAGCCCCGGCCGAGCACCTCGACATAGAGATCGCCGCGCTCGAGATAGGCCTTGTTGACGTCGGTGATCTCGATCTCGCCGCGCGGCGACGGCTTGATGCCGGCGGCGATATCGACCACGTCATTGTCGTAGAAGTAGAGACCGGTGACCGCGACGTTGGATTTCGGCCGCTTCGGCTTCTCCTCGATCGACAGCGCCCGTCCGGTGCCGTCCAGCTCGATCACGCCGTACTGTTCGGGCGCGTTGACGACGTAGCCGAACACGGTGGCGCCCTTCTTGCGGACCGAGGCGGCCGACAGCATGCTCGGCAGGCCGTGGCCGTAGAAAATGTTATCCCCTAACACAAGGGCCACCGAGTCATCACCGATGAACTCGCGTCCGACGATGAAGGCGTCGGCGAGACCGCGCGGGGTCTCCTGCGTGGCATAGGCGAACCGGACGCCCATCTCGCTGCCGTCGCCGAGCAGACGCTGGAACAGCGGCTTGTCCTGCGGCGTGGAGATGATCAGGATATCGCGGATTCCGCCGAGCATCAGCGTCGACAGCGGATAGTAGATCATCGGCTTGTCGAAGACGGGCAGCAGCTGCTTGGAGACGACGGTGGTCACGGGGTAGAGGCGCGAGCCGGTGCCACCGGCAAGGATAATGCCTTTCATGGTCCCTCACAATTTGATTATCAGAACATAACATATAGCGTGCGCTGCACAAGTTTGTTATGAGGGGGAAATTAACATTTTGGGCGCGTCAAACTGGAACAAATGTTAAATGAACGTCATCAAGACCGAGCTTCCTGAAGTTCTGATCGTCGAGCCGAAGCTGTTCGGCGACCAGCGCGGCTTCTTCCTCGAGACCTACCAGTCGCCCCGTTATGTCGAGCACGGCATCACGCGCCCCTTCGTGCAGGACAACATGTCCCGCTCGGCCTACGGCGTGCTGCGCGGGCTGCATCTGCAAAATCCGCTCACCCAGGGCAAGCTCGTGACCGTGCTGCGCGGCAAAGTGCTGGACGTAGCCGTCGACGTGCGTGTCGGCAGCCCGAACTTCGGCAAGCACGTCGCGGTCGAATTGAGCGAGGACAACCGTCGGCAGCTATGGGTGCCACGCGGCTTTGCCCACGGCTTCGTGGTGCTCTCGGAAACCGCCGACTTTTTTTACAAGTGCGATGACTTCTACAGCCCCAAGGACGAGCTCTCGATCCGCTGGAACGATCCGGCGATCGGGATCAAATGGGGCGTCGATAAGCCACAGCTGTCGGCCAAGGATGTGGATGCGCCGCTGCTCGCCGACGCCAGCAATCTCCCGACCTATGGACAAATCTGATGCGGATTCTTTTGACCGGAACGCGCGGCCAGGTCGGCAGTGCGCTCAAGCCTCTGCTGGAAAGCCACGGCACCCTCATCGCGCCGCCGACCGCGGAGTTCGATCTGTCGAAGCCGGAGATGTTGACGGGCGAGCTCGAGAGGCTGAAGCCCGATCTCATCATCAATCCGGCCGCCTATACGGCCGTCGATCGCGCCGAGGACGAGCGCGAGCTGGCGTTCCTGGTCAACGCCAGGGGACCCGAAGCGCTGGCGAAATGGGCGGCGGCGAACCGCGTGCCGCTGGTGCATTTCTCCACGGACTACGTTTTCAACGGTTCGGGCGACCGGTCGTGGCGCGAGGACAGCCCGACCGAACCGTTGTCGGCGTACGGCGCAAGCAAGCTTGCCGGCGATGTCGCGATCCAGGCGGCGGGCGGGGCGCATCTGATCGCGCGCACCTCCTGGGTCTATGCCGCAAAAGGCACGAATTTCCTGCGCACCATCGCGCGGCTCGCCGGCGAGCGCAAGGAGCTGCGGATCGTGGCCGATCAAATCGGCGCGCCGACGACGGCACAGGCGATTGCGGGCGCGGTCGCCGGCATCGTCCTGCCGAACCTCACCACGCTGCACGATCAGCTCGCGCGCAGGGGCGGTGTGGTCAATCTGGTTTGCGCCGGCGAAACCAGCTGGCACGGCTTTGCAACCGCCATTGTCGGCGGGCTGAGGTCTCGTGGCGTCACGCTCGCCGTCGACGACATCGTTCCGATTGCGACGGCCGATTTCCCGACCAAAGCGGTGCGTCCGGGCAATTCACGGTTGGATCTGACGCGGCTGAAGGCGCAGTTCGGCGTGACGATGCCGACGTGGCAGGAAGCGCTCGCACGCGAGCTGGACTCGTATGTCCAGCTCGGCGCGCCCGCCCACGCCTAGAGCCCAAAGTGCGGAGCGGGTTTCCTGCGGCAAGTGCCAGGCGTTTGCGCTGAGTTGATCGTGAGACAACACGCAAAAAGCGCGATGAGGATTCAACCTCATCGCGCTTTGGGATTAGGCGGCGCCGGCGCGGCCGCTTAGCGCGGCCGGCCGATGCTGTCGTAGGTGAAGCCGTGCGCGGCCATCTCGTCCGGCCGGTAGATGTTGCGCAGGTCGACGACGACCGGATGCTTCATTTCCTGCTTGATGCGCTTCAGATCGAGCGCTCGGAACTGGCGCCACTCGGTCACGATGACAAGCGCGTCCGCCTGACGGGCGCATTCATAGGCGTCCTTGCAGTACGCGATCTCGGGCAATTCCTTGCGGGCCTGCTCCATGCCGACCGGATCGTAGGCGCGAACGCTCGCGCCGAAGTCGATCAGGCCGTTGATCAGCGGGATCGACGGTGCCTCGCGCATATCGTCGGTATCGGGCTTGAAGGTCAGGCCGAGCACGCCGATCGTCTTGCCGCGCAACTCGCCGCCGAGCACGTTGGCGACCTTGCGCGCCATCGCGCGCTTGCGGTTGTCGTTCGCGGTCAGCGTGGCTTCGACGATCTTCAGCTGGACGTCGTGATCGAGCGCCGTTTTGAACAAGGCGCGGGTATCCTTCGGGAAGCACGAGCCGCCATAGCCTGCGCCGGCATGCAGGAACTTGGTTCCGATCCGGTTGTCGAGCCCGATGCCGCGCGCGACTTCCTGTACATTCGCCCCGACCTTTTCAGAGAGATCGGCGATCTCGTTGATGAAGGTGATCTTGGTGGCGAGGAAGGCATTTGCGGCGTATTTGATCAATTCCGCCGTACGTCGTGCGGTATAGAGGATCGGCGCCTGGTTCAAATAGAGCGGGCGATAGACTTCGCCCATCACCCTCTTGGCCCGATCGTCCTCGGTGCCGACGACGATCCGGTCGGGATGGCGAAAATCCTGGATCGCCGCGCCTTCGCGCAGGAATTCGGGGTTCGAAGCAACCGCGAAATCCGCGTCGGGACGGGTCTCGCGGATCAGGCGTTCCACCTCGTCGCCAGTGCCGACGGGCACGGTCGACTTCGTCACCACCACGGTGAACTTCTTCAGTGCTGCGCCGATCTCCTTGGCGGCAGCATAGACGTAGCTCAGGTCCGCATGGCCATCGCCGCGGCGCGACGGTGTTCCCACCGCGATGAAGACGGCATCGGCGTCGCCGACGGCGCCGGCGAGCTCCGTCGTGAAGGTCAGCCGTCCGGCGGCGGTATTGGTCTCAACGAGCTTATCGAGGTCGGTTTCGTAGATCGGGATATTGCCGCGCTTCAGGGCTTCGATCTTGCCGGCGTCCTTGTCGATACATACGACCTGATGGCCGAAATCGGCAAAACACGCTCCGGATACGAGACCTACATATCCCGTTCCAACCATTGCAATCTTCATGAATCCGCTCGTCGATCAGTGTGTGGAGAGGAGGAGTTAGCACTAGCACAATTGGCGCCGATAACGCCAAGTTTTATAACGTATCGTTTGTGTTGGAGCTCGGCGGCTTTTTGTGCAAACGGTGATCGCATCAGTGCAGGTGAGTGCTCGCTAGTCAGCTTGGGCGCGCCATGGACACATTCTCAACTTGAAATCGACCGACAATCGAGCCGCCGTTTGAGGGGTGGACATGAGCACGAAGACGATAGGCAAGCAGAGGCCCTCAGGAGCTGAATACGCGTCGTTGCAAACGCAATTCTCCAGATACGATCGCACCACGTTTTCTGGATTTGTTTATGACCGCGCCGATCCGAGCCGACGCTACGCCGTCGAGCTGCTGGTCGACGGCGAGCCATACATGTCATCATTGTGTGACGAGTTTGTAACAGAGCTTGCCGATGCCGGGATCGGCGACGGTCGATTTGGCTTTACGTTCAACGTGCAGGACGAGGTCAGCTCGAGCGCTGCGATCATCGAGGCAAGACTGGCGAATATCGGAAGTCCCGTCGGTGCTCCGATTCGCTGCGATGTCGCTGCACCGGAAGCGCAGTGGCATCGAATCGGCGAAATCAAATGGGCCGGAGGCTTGCGTTTCGAGGGCTGGCTCTCGCAGGACGTCGATGAAGACATCGAGATCCTGATCGCGCAACGGCCGGTGATGACCGTGAAGCCGACAGGGTGGACCAACGTTGCGCGGGGCAGCGAGTTCGGCGTCGGCCGCCGGATCGATTTTCATCTGCCCGAGCATTTTGCCGACGGTCGCGTGCGCGGGCTGTCCGCGCGGACAGTTTCAGGACGGAGCCTGATCTCGGAGCCGGTTGCCTTCGTCGCTTTCGAGCGCGGCCTGGAGCAGACCATCGCCGAGCTCGGACGCTGGGAGAGCGAGCGGCTGCGCGGACAATTGTTCGATCAGCTCTTGCCTGCCTCGGTGCCGTTTCACACCTATCGCAACTGGAAAGAGCGCTTCTCGCCGACACCACCGCCTGACGTTCCATCCGAGGCCGCGGTCGTCCTGATCGGGGATGCCAGGGTGGACGAAAGCATCGAGAGCCTGGAGGCCCAGCGGCACGCGGCCTGGTCGGCGGTGTCTCTGCCGGCGCGGGGCTTCAGTCAATTCGATTCCAGCGCTGCGCGCGAGTTCGTCGACGGCGATGCCGCCAATAGCGCGTTCTTCGTCTTCTGCCTGAGCGGGACGATCCTGGCGGAAGATGCCTTGCAGCGCTTCGCCGATGTGTTCGCGGCCGAGCCCGGCTGCGAGCTCGTCTATGGCGACGTCGAGGTCGCGGCCGGCGCCGGCGCGGTCTGGCCGCTGGCGTTCTCGGCGTTCGACCTCGAACGTGCACTCGAGCAGGGCTATGGCGCGTATTGCTTTGCGGTGCGCCGGGAACGTGCCGTGGAAGCGCTGCGATCGGCGACGTCGCTCTACGACATCTTCATTGGCTGCGTGGATGCTGAGCGAATCTATCATCTGCCGGGATCTGTCGCGGCGTTGCCGCGAATTGATGCGTCCGCCGCAACCGCCGAACTGGTCGCTGCAAGCCAGGCGTATTTTGCCAGGACTGGCGTCGAGGCGAATGTCGAGCCGCGGAAAGCGGGGCTTCTTCCAGCTGTGCGGATCAAGCGCGCGGTCGATTGGAACGAGCGCACCACCATCATCATCCCGACCAGAAACCGCGCCGAACTGCTCAAGCGCTGCATCGAGACGGTCCTGCCGGCCGCACATGAGACCAACGCACGGATTCTCGTCGTCGACAACAGCTCGAGCGAGCCGGAAGCGCTGGACTATCTCGAGGGTCTTTCGGCGGACGACATCGACGTCATTTCGGTCGAGGGGCCCTTCAACTTCGCAGCCATCAACAACGCCGCCGTCGATTGCGTCGACACGGAGAACATCTGCTTCCTCAACAACGACGTCCAGGCGCTCGACGACGGCTGGCTGGCGGAGATGCTGTGGCCGCTGTCCGCTCCCGATGTGGGAGCCGTCGGCGCAAAGCTGCTCTGGCCGAGCAGCGTCGTGCAGCATGGCGGGGTGGTGCTGGGCGCCAATTTCTCGGCTGCGCATGCCTTCAACGATCGGATGGATGGTGATCCCGGCTACGGCGATCTGCTCCAGGTGGCGCACGAATGTTCGGCGGTGACGGCCGCGTGCCTCTTGATGCGCAAGCGCGATTTCGTGGCCGTCGGCGGCATGGACGAGGTCCGCTTTCCGATCAGTTTCAACGATATCGATCTGTGCCTGAAGCTGCGTCAGCTCGGACGTCGGATCGTATTCACGCCGGACGCGAAACTCGTTCACCTGGAGTCGGCAAGCCGGGGCCGCGATTCCGCGCCGGACCGCAAGGCCCGCTTCGGGCGCGAGCTGGCGATGCTGCGCGCGAAGTGGGGCGAGGTGCTGCTCGACGATCCCTATTACAGCCCGCTGCTCGGGCTGGATTCGACGCCGTTCTCCTCGCTCGCATGGCCGCCGCGGTCATGGAAGCCGCGCGCCAACCTCCCGCCTGTGCCGACTGCTCCTCCGATCGGGATGTAACTGCACATCTTCGACCACCCAGTCGAGGACGGCGGCAACCGTTTCATCGGCGTCAAAGCCGGGCTGCAGCTTCAGGTCGGTCTTTCGGCCGCGTCCCGGCGGTGTCGGAAGCCACTCCGTCGCGGCGGCCGGCAATCCGGTCGCCAGCAGCGCGTCGACCAGCGGGTGCCCGAATGCCGGTTCACCGATGTCGAGCACCAGTTTCGTGATGCCGTGACCTTCGATGAGTGTGGCAACGTCGTCGACGGCGATTTCGCCGGCGACCATGACATTCGTCCGCTGCATCAGCTTGAGGTCGTCGAGGGTGATGCCGAGCACGATGATCTCGGTGTCTGCATGGGCATTGGCGATTTGATCGCTGAGCGCTCGGACGAAGCGAAATTCCGCCGCGCTGCCGCGCAGTGCAAGCAGGCCGAGACGCGCCGGGCCGCTCGCCGCAGGATGCCGCGCCGGCCGCGCCAGTGGGTCGCTCGGCCTGACCACTTGCAGGCCGAGAACCGACACCGAAAAGGCTGCCCCGTCTTCGCCGATCGCGATCACGCCTCGGGCCCGTTCGACGAGACCGGTCCAGTCCGGATGGAGGCCGGATCCAATCGCGGCGCGCTCGGCAAGTCTGGTATCAGTGATCAGGAGCTCGTAGGCGAAATGTTGCGTGAGCTGCGCGAGACATGCGCCGGGGATGCGGTTCGGTTCCGAAATCTCGAGCGAGCGGACCTGGAGATCGGCGAGAAGCTGCAGAAGGGCCTCGCGGCCCTCAGCTGTCGCAACGTCGAGTGCGATCGACTGCGGGGCTCCGCCATCCGGCGCGAAGATCGCAGCCAGCTGGCGTCGTCCCTCGGCGCGGAAGTGAACGATCAGACCGCGCTTGTTGTCCGCCGCGAGTTGCCGGCACCGCCTGATGGCAATCTCGCGGCCAACGGCGGAGCCGCAGAGGATGACGTGCAGGCCGGCGGCGCGCTGTTCATTCGCAAGCAGCTTGAGCTCAAGCGCCGCGCGGCAGTCGCGCAGCGGATCGGCAAGCAGGAACGCCGCGCATTCCGTCGCATAGCGCCGGTAACGGTGCTCGAGCACGCGAAGATTGCGCAGCACCAGCGAACGCTTCTCGCCGAGGAACGAGCGCGAGCCCTCGTGTCCGACAAAGACCGACGGGATGCAGACATTGCGGAAGCCGGCCTCGGCGGCGCGGAGGCAGAAGTCGACGTCTTCAAGATAGCCGCGATAGAAATCGTCGGAGAGGTCATGCACGGCGTCGAGGCATTCGCGGGTGATGTAGAGGCAGAATCCGATGCCGTTGGGAATGTCGATGGCGATCCCGGAATTTGCCGTGCCGGCAAGCTCGTCCAGCAATTCCAGTTCGTCGGGCGAGGGCAGGGGGTTCGACCGGTTCGGAATTGGAAAGCTGGTATATTCGCCGTTGTTCGAGAGCGGGGTCGCCGTGCCCACGCCGGACGTCGATTGCACGGCGCTTCGCAAGCGTTGCAGCGCGTATTTCGGCACCGTCGTATCCGAGTTCAGCAGCACGACGTCGCCGGTATCAGTCTCGGCAAGCGCCCGGTTGACCGCGCCGACAAAGCCGAGATTGTGCGCGTTGGTCAGGAGCCGGATGCGCTGCGCCGAAGCCAGCTCGCCGAGCAGGCGCTTGATGTCAGGCTCGGGCGACGCGTCATCGACGGCGACGATGGTCGCGCCCGGCGTGCAGGCCACGGCCGTCAACGCGCTCTCGATGCAGGCGCGCGTCGCGGCCAGATCCCGGTAGACCGGGATGATGATGGTGAGTGGCGGAGTTTCGGCGCTCCCGGCGCGAGGCAGTCGCTGTGGCGCGTTGCGGCGATCCGGCGCGCGGTTGGCCGGGAGTTGGATGCTCGCGATGACGCGGCCCGCCTGCGCGATCTCGAGGCGTTGCGAGGTCGCGGACGCCGGCCGCATCAGACGGAAGCTCGCAGCACGTCGCCCATTGAGCGCAAACCGGTGACGGGGATCGGCGGGAAGCTGGACGGTGCTGGATTGATCCGCCTGCGCCAGTGAAAGGTGTGGATCATCAGCGCCTCGCCACGTCACCCATCCCTTCACCTCCTCATCGAGGAAGTCGATACGGGCGCAACTGTCCTGACCGTTCTGCTCGAGCAGCAGGAGCGCGCTCCTGACTGAATCCGGATCGTCATCGCGCCGCGCGACGCTTCGTGCGGCTTCGATCTGCGCAAGGCCGTCGCCCCAGACCATCATTCGCCGCGCGGCGGCAAGGTCGTCCGGTTCGAGCTCGAGCGCCTTGGCGACGCTGGCGACGGCCGCTTCCTTGAGATCGAGGCGAAACAGCGCTTCTGCGCGCAGCAAATGGGCGCGGGCGCCCGGATGCGGCAGGATCCGGCAACGGCGGTCGGCGAGCGCGAATGCGCGACGGAAATCACGTGCCTCGAGCGCCGCGACGGCGGCCCGCTCGAGATCGACGTGGTGGAGCGTTCTGGACGTAAAGGCGATCCTGCGCGCGTCGGCGGTCAAGTGTCGCCCTTGTCTGCCCACATGGATCAGCCCGCCGTCTTGACGGCGTTCTGCCGGCTCCGGAATACGCGTACCCGTCCCTCGAGGCGCGGTGCCTCCTGGCGCGGCATCAGGGGAGCCGGCGGAGCGGGTTCAGCGTGCCGTGGCTGCCGGGGCGCGAGCGGCGCCGCCTGCGCCCGGTGCTCTTCGAGACTGAGCTTGAGGCCAACCAGAGGTTCCCGGCCCGAAGGGCCCGACACCACGATCCGGTTCCCGGTCACCCGCAAGGCGGGAGCCCCGAGGAAGATGGTCTCGGCGGCAATGGCGTAGCGATCCGCGCCGGGGCCCGTGGCCTCCAGCGAGAACCCCGTGATGGCCAGCGCGCGTCCCCGGGTTCCGGCAAAGGTTCCGAGCGGAACGAACTGGTTGTCGCCGCGCTGCGGCCGGGCGAACTTGACCGCATATTGCAGGTTGAGATCGTACGGCTTGTTCGGCCATTCGAGGGAAATACCCTCGATTCGGGCCGGCGCGGCCGGTCCGGCAATCCACGTATTCGGGCCAACCGTCACGTCACCCAAACCCGCGACATGCGCGAGCAGCTTGAGGGCGCTCAGCTCCTCAGGGCCGGCCTCGGGCTCGTCGGTGTCGAATGGCTCGCTGGCGGGCTGACCGATCGGCTGCACGGCGGGTTGTCCCTGGCTCAGCGGTTCGATCTTGATATTGGCGGCGGTCGAGGCGCCGGCGCGCCCGGCCGTGACCTCGACGATCAGGCGGCTTGGCCGGGCCACCGACACGACCAGCGCGGTCTCGGGCGCAAACAGGGTTCCATTGGCCGCATCGGGCCCGGTAATAATGTTACAATTGTTAAGGCTGGCGCGATCGGGATAGACGCGCACCACCGGAGGTGATGTCTTGTCTTCCGCGCCATTGTAGCGAACCAGGAAAAGACCCCGTGCCAGGTCAATGGTTTTCTGCTGAATCTGTTCGTTCATGGTCGCCTGCGAGCTTAACGGAATGGGTTGATATGTTTCCCACAGTGTGCCCCAAAAATTGGTGTGATAGAAGGGGGCTTAATGTTAATCCGGTGAGATAGTTCGCACGTGCATATCGAAGACACCCTGCCGGTCATGATCTCGGATCTGACCCCAATCGAAGACCGCGCGGCCGGGGGGCGCGCCCGCCCGCCAATGAACGTCCTCTTCGTCCACAACAACTTTCCAGCCCAGTATCGCCACATTGCGCGTGCGCTCGCCGAGCAGCCCGGAAACAAGGTCGTTGCGGTCGGTTCATCGACCGCGAGCACGACGCGGGATATCCGGCTGCTGAAATATTCGACGACCAAGTCGGACTCCGCGATGGTCCACCCCTTTGCCCGCCGCTTCGATGTCGAAGCGCGGCGTGCCGAAGAGGTCCTGTATGCGCTGTCGTCGCTGTCGGGGCAGGGCTTCGTGCCGGACCTGATCTTCGCGCATCCCGGTTGGGGTGAGACGTTGCCGTTGCGCACGATGTTTCCGAAAGCGCGGATCATCCTCTATTGCGAATTCTACTACGGTGCCGAGGGCAGGGACGTCGGCTTCGATCCCGAGTTTCCGATGACGGGCCTCGACGGCAATGTCGCGCTTCATCTGAAGAACGCGACGACGCTGCTGGCGCTCACGGAATGCGATTCCGGCGTTTCGCCGACGCCATGGCAGAGGTCGACCTTTCCGCGCGAGTTTCAGAGCAAGATCGATGTCATCCACGAGGGCGTCGACACCGACGAGGTGAAACCCAATCCCGTCGCCAGGTTCCAGCTTCCGAACGGCGCGACACTGTCGGCGGACGACGAGGTGATCACCTACGTCTCGCGCAATCTCGAGCCGGTGCGCGGATTCCACGTCTTCATGCGATCGCTGCCGAGGATATTGGCTGCGCGGCCGAATGCGCAGGTGGTGATCGTCGGCGGCAGCGGGACATCCTATGGCGCGAATCCGCCGAAGGGCTCGAGCTGGAAGTCGATGTTCCTCGACGAGATCAGGTCGGAGATCGACCTGCGCCGCGTGCATTTCCTCGGCCGGATTCCTCGGGAACAGTATCTCGCGCTGCTGCAGATCTCCTCGGTGCACGTCTATCTGACCTATCCCTTCGTGCTGTCATGGTCGCTGCTGGAGGCGATGAGTGCGGGATGTGCGGTGGTGGCATCCGACACGGCTCCGCTTCGCGATATCATCTCGGACGGCAACGGCCTGCTGGCGCCGTTTTTTGATATTGATGCGTTGTCGGATCAGGTAGTCTCGGTGCTGTCGCGGCCGAAAGCCTTCAAGAAGATGCGGATGAAGGCGAGGAGCTTTGTGCGAGACAATTACGACGCAAAGCGGGTCTGTCTGCCCCGGATGCTGACGCTCGTCGATGAAGGTGTCCTCCCGCGCACGCACGGGGGATAACGCCAGGAGCTAGCAATGCCGCTTGTCATCTCGGTTGCCCAGCGCAAGGGCGGGGTCGGAAAAACGACTCTTGCAGTTTTGCTGGCCGCAGAACTGGATCGCCGTACGGGCTTGGTCGGACTGGTCGACGCCGACTCCCAGGCGTCCGCCTGCCACTGGGCCGAGCCCGGCAATTTGTCGTTTCCCGTCTACCAGCTTGATCCGGAAACCCGGCCAGTTGCCGAATGGGCCAAGCTGATGCGCCAGATTCCGCATCAGATCATCGTCGTCGATTCCGCGCCCAACGACCGGGTGCTGGGCGCCGTGCTCGCGGTCGCCAATATCGTGCTGATGCCGTGTACGCCGTCGGGCCTCGACATCGAGGCCACCGCGCGGACGATCGACATCGTGCGGGAGGTCCGAGCCGCGCGGCGAACCGCGCTCCGTGCCATGATCGTGCCGAACCGCGTCGACCAGCGCACGCTCGAAGGCCAGCAGCTGATCGAGGAGCTCGATATGCTCGACGAGGAGATCGGGCCGATGATCGGAAGCCGCTCGGCCTATGTTCGCGCCGTCGCGCTGGGACAATCGGTTGCCGATTTCGCTAGCGGCACGCCGGCGGATATCGAGATCAAGACGCTCGCCGATCTCGTCATGAGCTGGTGCGGGATCGCGCCCCGGCAGCGCATGACGGTCTAGATTAACAGAGCGCTCCAGCTGCTTCACATCGGGTAACCATGTCCGCATGGGACCAAGCGATCCCGCGCCGCAACTGCCCCTTGATCTGACGGCGGCGTCCACAGAAACCACAGGAAAAAAGCACTGCAAGCGCGATGAAGCCGCGATCCGTTGACCTTCACGCGCGTTATCATTCGGCAGCCGAACGGCTTGCCGGCGCGGGAACCCGGCTTGGTTAACAAACCGCTCGCGCGCATCGGAGCATTTGAAGCAAATGCCGCCGCGCGCTTGAGCCTAAGCTCAAGACATTTCCCGTACATGCTTCCCGTCACTGTGGGGAGTGAAGAATGTACAACGTCAAGAGAGTGATGGCCTTGCTTCTGGCCATCGTGGCGCTCGGGACAAGCGCGCAGCACACGCAAGCTGGAATGATCGGCTTCCCGCTGCCGCTGCGCGGCGTGGTCGAGAAGATCCGCTTCAGCGAGCCGACGCTGGCGCCGATGGCCTACACCATGTTCTGCATGCGCTATGCCGACGAGTGCAAGCAGAAGCCCCGCGCCCGCATGACATTCCGCGGCGGCGCCACACGTCTGACGAAGCAGCGCATCGCCGACCTGATCGAGGTCAATGCCTCGGTTAATCGCAGCATCGCGCCACAGCGCAACGAGCGCGGCCTCGCCGGCGAGGAATGGCTGATCAATCCGGCACGCGGTGACTGCAACGACTACGCCGTCAGCAAGCGCCACGAGCTGCTGGCGCGCGGCTGGCCGATGCGCAACCTGCTGCTGAGCGAGGTGGTGACCTCCTGGGGCGAGCATCATCTCGTGCTGGTGGTCCGCGCCGATGGCGGCGACGTCGTGCTCGACAATCTGAACGCGCAGATCCGCAACTGGTCGCAGGCGCGCTATCGCTGGGTCAGGATGCAGACCCCGGCGAACCCCGATCATTGGGCCGCCGTCGCGCAGGCCGGCGCCTGAACTTCTGAGTCAGCCCCATCGATTGAACGTGGCGCGGCGAGACCTTTCGCCGCGCCACTTTTCGTATGAGGGATGATGAAGATTGCGAGGCCGCTGCGACAACATTCCGGAACGATTGGCGGCCGGACCGGTTGATCCCGGTCCAACCTATCGAGGCATCGACATGAAGCCGGCCGGCCTTGTCACGATTGCGACGCTGGTCGTCGCCACAGCCGGTCCCGTGCTCGCACAGGGCACCGGGCAGACCACGCAGGGCGCAACGCGCTACTCGATCGACGGCCCGGGCGGCGGTGTCCCGACGTCGCGGCCGCAGGCGACCCAGCCGGTCCCGCCGGCAACACCGGTTTACCCCTATGGAAGGCCACCACGACACGCCCCGCCGGTTGGGCAGCAGACCAACGTCCCGCTGCGGTCGCGTTAACCGTCACTGCGGCAGCAAATCCGTTCGCTCTTAACGCTATTCGCATCGGCATTTTGCTGCGCCAGACGGAATGTCGTACCCATGCGATCATTGCGTTGGTTGAGGCGCAGGATTGGTCCGCGCAGGGACGGCATTTTCAATGGCGAGCAGGGGTTCGATCCTCATCACGGGCGGCGCGGGATACATCGGATCCCATTGCGCCAAGGCGGTCGCCGAGGCCGGGTTTCTCCCGGTCGTCTATGACAACCTCTCCACCGGCCACCGCAATTTCGTGCAATGGGGACCGCTCGTGATCGGCGACGTCGCCGATCACGACAGGATCGCCGCCACCATCCGCGAGCACAATGCGCTGGCCGTGATGCACTTCGCCGCGTTCAGCGCGGTCGGCGAGTCCGTCGCGGATCCGCAGAAATACTTTGGCAATAACGTTGCCGGCACGCTCGGCCTGCTGCGCGGCATGCGTGAGGCAGGCTGCGACCGCCTGGTGTTTTCCTCTACCGGCGCCGTCTACGGCAATGCCGGGCGCGATCCCATTCCCGAGAGCGCCGCGGGGCCGACCGTCAATCCCTACGGCCGCTCCAAATTCATGATCGAGCAGATGCTCGATGATTATCGCGCCGCCTATCAGTTCAAATCGGTCTGCCTGCGTTACTTCAACGCCTGTGGCGCCGATGCCGGTGGCACCATCGGCGAGCTCCGCGATCCCGAGACGCATTTGATTCCGCGCGCGCTGATGGCGCTGCTCGGGCACGTGCCGGACTTCGCGATCTTCGGCGAAGATTATGAGACGCCTGACGGCACCGCGGTGCGCGACTACATCCATGTCGACGATCTCGCCGCCGCCCATATCGCGGCGCTCGAGCTGCTGTTGAAGGGGAGCACCGGCGGTGTGTTCAACCTCGGCACCGGCACCGGCTACTCGGTGCGCGAGGTGCTCGACGCGATCCGCGCCGAGACCGGCGAAGCGGTGCCGAGCGTGGTGCGCGAACGCAGGGCCGGCGATCCGCCGATCCTGGTTGCCGATCCCTCCAGGTCGGAGAGCGGCCTCGGTTTCAAGGCGAGCCGGTCGGATCTTGGCTACATCATTCGCTCGGCCTGGGCGTGGCACCAGAAGGCGCATCCGCGCCGGCGATAGGGCATGATCCGGAACAGCGCGAAGCGGCCTTCCGTCGCGGCAAACGCGGAACGCGTTTGCGCGGAGATCATGCTCAAAATGGCGGAAGACTAGGCTGCGTCCGCGCGCGACCTCAGCCGGCCGAACTGGCTGCGCAGCACCAGCAGTATGAGGTGACCTGCGCCGATGCCGGCAAGACCTCCCGCCACCTTGACGATCGCGTCGAGCAGGCGGCCGTGACGGTCCGGTGTCAGCAATTGCATCGCTTCGAGTGTGAACGAGCTGAGGACGACAAAGAGCAAGATCAGCGCGGTACGCCGCGGGTAACCCAACACAAAGGCCATTGCCATCACTGCAAACGCGGCGAAGCGTTCGGTCTGAGGATGGAAAAACGACGGACGGTCCTGGATCGGCGACAGCGTCACGAAGGCGATGAAGGCAAGCGCAAGCCAGCCCGCAATCACGCCGAACTTCCGTATCTTCGAAATATCCAACAAAGTATTCCCGGTCCTGTACCGCAGACGACCCCGGGCTGGATTAGCGCATCACCTCTGTCAGCGACATGGAAATGGTCGCCGAAGGTTAACTTGCCCGCCGATTGTGACAGACACGACGGGTCGTCCTGTTGTTAAATGATAAGGTATTAAAATACCATGTGCTGAAACTCAATTCCACCTGGTGCGCATCTCTCAGCGGGAGCCCGTCGCGCTTGCGCGGGTTCCCGGGATGGTGCACCTGACGAAAAAATAAGGTTTGCCCTGCGGCTCCATTCATAAGCCGTTCACGGCCGGGAGCCTCATTTGATGCCGGAATATCGCAATGCTCACTCTCGGAGGCCAAAGTGCGTCTGCTCGTCGTTGAGGATGACCCGGATCTGAACCGCCAGCTCACCACCGCCTTGACGGACGCCGGCTATGTGGTCGATCGCGCGTTCGACGGCGAGGAGGGGCATTTCCTTGGCGACAGCGAGCCCTACGACGCGGTCGTGCTGGATATCGGGTTGCCGAAGATGGACGGTATCTCGGTGCTCGAAGCCTGGCGGCGGAACAAGCGGGTGATGCCGGTGCTGATTCTCACCGCGCGCGACCGCTGGAGCGACAAGGTTCAGGGGTTCGATGCCGGCGCCGACGACTATGTCGCCAAACCCTTCCATCTGGAGGAGGTGCTGGCGCGGATCCGCGCGCTGCTGCGCCGCGCGACCGGGCATGCCCAGGTCGAGCTGACCTGCGGGCCGGTGGCGCTCAATACCCGGACCAAGCGGGTCACCGTCAACGGCAACCCGATCAAGCTGACCTCGCACGAGTACAATCTGCTCGACTATCTGATGCACCACACCGGGCGGGTGGTCTCGCGCACCGAACTGGTCGAGCACCTCTACGACCAGGACTTCGACCGCGACTCCAACACCATCGAGGTGTTCGTCGGCCGCATCCGCAAGAAGCTGGAAGTCGATATTATCCAGACTGTTCGGGGCCTCGGCTACATGCTGTCGCCGCCGACCTAAAGCGCTTTCTCAAACAAGCCGGTTCGCGCGAAGAAAGCGCGACCAAACAAAAGGATGAGGGCATATCCTGTTCAATCGGATCATGCTCTTAGAGTGCTTGATCGGCGTACACGGGCATTGGCATGATCCGCGCCGGGAGAACTGGATTCGCCAATGTTTGAATCCCTGATGTCTGTTGCCGCTGACACGCCGTTCGAGCCCGTGCCCTAAAGCATGATCCGGAAAAGTGCGAAGCGGCTTTCCGAAAAGATCATGCTCAAACAAGGAGATAAAGCGCGATGACGATTCAACCTAATCTCATCGCGCTTTAATGGGCGGCAGCTCACTTGCGACCCGCCTGTTCGTCTCGGCGACCGCCTGGGTGGTGGTGATCCTGGCGATCACGGGCGTCATCCTGTCGTCGGTCTATCGCGACGCGACCGAGCGCGCCTTCGACCGGCGGCTCAATCTCTATTTGCGCACCCTGATCGCCGAGGTGGCGACGCCGGACGAGCCGGCGGACCGTCAGTTCCAGTCGCTCGGCGAGCCGCTGTTCGACCTGCCGTTGTCGGGCTGGTACTGGCAGATCACCCGCACCGATACCGAAAAGGGCGAGACCCGCGCCTCGCGCTCGCTGTGGGACAAGAAGCTGCCGAAGCTCGAGGAGCACGGCGCTGAACTGACCGCCGCCGGCGTCCGCCTCGGCTATGTCGATGGACCCGAAGGCCAGAGCCTGCGCGTGGTCGAGCGCCCGGTCGACCTCGGCGCCGACGGCAAGTTCCTGGTCAGCGTCGCCGGCGACGCCACCGAGATCTTCGATGAGACGCGCAGCTTCGACTATTATCTCGGCGGCACCTTCGCAGCCCTCGGCATCGTGCTGCTGCTGACCACGATCTTCCAGGTGCGCTATGGCCTTGCGCCGCTGAAGCGGATTTCGGATTCGATCGCCGACATCCGCTCCGGCCGCGCCGAGCGGCTGGAGGGCCGGTTTCCGGTCGAGATCGCGCCGCTGGCGCGTGAGACCAACGCGCTGATCGATGCCAACCGGGAGATCGTCGAGCGCTCGCGGACCCATGTCGGCAATCTCGCCCATGCGATCAAGACGCCGCTGTCGGTGATCGTGAACGAAGCGGGCACGCATGCCGGCGATCCCTTCGCCAGCAAGGTGCTGGAGCAGGCCGACCTGATGCGTGACCAGGTCGCGCATCACCTCGAGCGCGCGCGGATCGCCGCCCGGGCCACCATCGTCAGCACCATCACCGACGTCGCACCTGTGATCGAGGCGCTGCGCCGGACCATGGAGAAGATCCATCGCGATCGCGACCTCGCGATCGAGGCGAAGGCCGACCCGGCGGCGCGGTTTCGCGGCGAGCGACAGGACCTCGAGGAGATGGTCGGCAATCTCGTCGACAACGCCTGCAAATGGGCGGCTTCTCAGGTGTTCATCGAGGTCAGCGTAGACCCGCCGGAAGCGTCGGGCGCGGGACCCAGGCTGCGCATTGTGGTCGACGACGACGGGCGCGGCCTGTCAGAGGCCGAGCGCGCCCAGGTGTCGCGGCGCGGCCAGCGGCTCGACGAATCGAAGCCCGGCTCGGGGCTCGGCCTGTCGATCGTGACCGATCTCGCCGGCCTCTATGGCGGCAAGCTCGCCCTGAATGACGCGCCGATCGGCGGTTTGCGGGCCGAGCTCATGCTGCCCGCGGTGTAGGGAATGATGACTTTACTCTGAATCGAGCGGCGGATTCCGTTTCACCTCGCCCCGCGTGCGGGGAGAGGTCGGAACGCATCGTCAGATGCGTTCCGGGTGAGGGGGAGTCTCCACAAACACAGCTGTCACCGAATACGCGGAAGCGGCCCCTCACCCCAACCCTCTCCCCGTAAGAACGGGGCGAGGGAGCGCAGCGCCGTCGCGGTCGCCATCTGACCTAAGCCCATCTCGCTCTAGTCTGCCTTGGGCGGCGCGGCCGTCATTATTCCTAAACGGCTTCTTAACGCGCCAACCTCTATCATTGCGGGCGGACGGGCTGCGGCGTTTGCCGGGCACCTAGCTTTCACGACCGGGCATGAGCCAGAAATCGACCGAGCGGCTGAGGGATTATCTCGCGCAGCTTCCGCCGCAATCGCAGGCGCTGCTGATGCGGGAGCTGGAGCGCGCCGTCGAACGCGGCGATGATGTCGCGATCGCCAATCTGGTCCTGGAGCAGCTGCGCAAGATCGTGCGCGGGGTCGAGCAGGACGAGCAGATCCAGCCGCGCAGCGACGATCCGGCGCGGCTGCTGTTCCGGCCGCTCGAGCCGTTCCTTGCCGAGACCAATTTCCCGACCCGGGCCGGCCAGCTCCGGCGTGCCTCGCTGCTGCCGATCTGGCAGTGGCTCGCCCGCGAGGGCGCGCCCGAGGCCGCCCGCGAATTCGAGAAGGCCCTGGCGGCTGCCTCGGAGAGCGGCCCGATGGAGATCGCCGCGCGCAAGTTCCAGCTTGCGGCGGCGGAAGCCATCCTCAAGATCGCGGGGCCGACCCAGGACGACCGTCAGCGCGCGCTGGCACGCGTGGGCCCGCCGAACGTTGTCGAGGACCTGCTGCCGATCGGCCTCGTGTTGCAGGCCCGCGAAGCGCTGGAAACCCTGGGCAGCCGGCTGCCGAGCCAGATCCGGGTGTTTTCCGATTCCCAGATCGCCTCGGCGATGGAGGCGCTCAAGCTGCCGTCGCTGCAGACGCCGCAACTGCTGCCGTTCGCCCTGTCATTGATCGCGCAGCGGCTCGCCGCGCCATGGCAGATCATCCGCCTTGCCATCAAGATGGCGGCCTCCGACGACGAGCTGCGGGTCGCGGCGACGCCGTACGGCATCGCCGTCACCATCGCGCTGCATGACCTGTCATTCGTCGCGGCCTGTCTGCGCACCGACATCAAGCGCGGACATTTCGATTATGTCAGCGAGCAGCTCAAGACCCTGCATGACGGGGTCCGCGGCCTGCGCACCGAGCTCGATCTGCGCAACGACTCGACCTGGGGCCGCCAGCTCACGTCGGTGCGCGCCGATACCTCCAACGCGCTGCAATCGGAGATCGACAGCGTGCCGGGTCGGGTCCGCCGTATCCTGCGCCAGCGCGCCGACAAGGACATCACGGCCGGCGCCAAGATCGATGCGTCCGAGGTCGAGGATGCCGCCGCCCTGATCGATTTCGTCGCGGTGTGCCGCACCTATGCCAGCGAGCTCGCCATCAACGAGGTGACGCTGCGGACCTTCTCGGACCTGCAACATTATGTCGAGCAGTCGACCGAGGGGCTGGTGCAATCACTGCGCGGCGGCGACGCCCGGGTCCGCGCCTTCCGCCAGCAGCAGGTCAAGGCCGCGATCCGCTTCTGCGAGGTGCTGTTCGGCCACGACTACGCCTCGCTGATGAACCGGGCGGCAGAGAACGCCGTGACCGGCGAGCGGAAATCGTCGCGCGCGGGGTAGCGCTCTCAATGTCCTTTGAGCTTTCTATACAACGGTTCGTATCCCTGAAGTGTTAGGGAGACGGCTCCTTTCAGGCAGTACAGGATTGCTGGCATCCCACCCAATCCGATCCAATTTACATTCTGGGCCGCTCTCAACGTGTCGCTATCTGGTTCGTTTTTGTGTTCGAGCCCTGCATAGTCTCGGACATAATTTATTGCGGTTTTGACAGTGATGTCCGTGCCACTGAACTGCATAAGTGGATGTCGCAGAAACTCAGCCAGAGTCATCGTTTTGATAATTTCTGGAATTGAGGGGTGTATCTTCGGATCGTAATTGATCCTCATTGTAGGGTCGGAATAGATAGTAAAGCGGAATTTCAGTTGCGCCCTGCGGTTCGCAAGGCTCGTGATCGACGGATGATCCAGCAAAAGTCTACGTAGAGGTCCGACCGCCTCGAAGAGGTTTTCTAGGGTCGGATTGTCGTGACACCGAATAAGCTTCTCAAAATTATAAATGAATAATTGCTCAGGGGTGAACATGCGCGCATCCCTCACTTTGTTCGCCGCCTGGGCGGGGCGAGAAGCGCTTGCGCAATTTCGGAATAATGGAAGTGTGCAGCTGATTTGCCCGACATGTCAAGTCGTCGGGTGATGGCGGCCCCTGCTACTTTGCATGGGGTTGTTTTCGATATTTTGGTCGCGCGCGCCTTCGCCAGGTAACGCCATTGCAATACCGTCGGAACAGCACCGGAAACCGCCTTATTTGGACCTTCGGTCGATCCAGCAATTGTCAATTGCCGGGCTCGCCGCCGGTAGTGTAAAGCGATTCTAAGGCGGCTTGCCGGAAGCCGCCGTTCCATCCGGGAACCGTTTGATGACGCTGTGGTTTGTGTTCGCGCTGATGACGGTCGCGGCGATCTTTGCCGTGCTGTGGCCGCTCAGCCGCCGCGGACGGGCGGATACCGGCGGCAGCGAGGTCGTGGTCTACCGCGACCAGCTCGCCGAAATCGACCGCGACATGGCCTCAGGCATCATCGGCGCCGCCGAGGCCGATGCCGCGCGGATCGAGATCAGCCGCCGGCTGCTGGCCGCCGCCGACCAGAGCGAGCGCGAAGCGCCGGTGCCAGGCAGTCTCAGTCTGCGGCGTGCTGCTGCGGTCGTGGCTTTGGTCGGGTTGCCGGTGATTGCTTCCAGCTTCTATCTCGCGCTCGGCTCTCCGCGGCTTGGCGACTTTCCGCTCGCCGAGCGCAGCCAGGTGGCCGATGCCAACCAGCCGCTCACCAATCTGGTCGCACAGGTCGAGGCCCATCTGGAAAAGAACCCGACCGACGGCCGCGGCTGGACCGTGTTGGCGCCGGTGCTGTCGCGCCTCGGCCGCTACGATGATGCGGTCCGTGCTTATCGCAATGCCATCACCTATGCCGGCGACAGCGCCGATCGCCGCGCCGATCTCGGCGAGGCGTTGATGGGGAGCGCCGGCGGCGTCGTCACGGCCGATGCCAAGGCGGAGTTCGAGCGCTCGGTCGCGCTGAATGGCGACGACGCCAAGGCGAACTATTTCCTCGGCCTCGCCGCCGAGCAGGACGGCCGCAAGGCCGACGCCGCCGCGATCTGGCAGAAGATGATGGCGAAGGCGCCGTCGGATGCGCCGTGGCGGCCGCTGGTGCAGGCCGCGCTGGTACGGGTCGGCGGCGTGAGCGCACCCGCGCTGCCTGACGGCGCTGTGGCGGCGGCCAAGGACATGAGCGAGGCCGATCGCGGCACCATGATCAAGGGTATGGTCGATCGGCTGGCGACGCGGCTGAAGACCAACGGTGACGACGTCGAGGGCTGGCTGCGGCTGGTCCGCGCCTATCTCGTGATGGGCGAGCGCGACAAGGCGATGAGCGCACTTGCGGATGCCCGTCAGGCGGTGGGCAATGATGCGGATCGGTTGCGTCAGCTCAATGAGGGGCTGAAGAGTCTCGGATTGGATGGATAACGCATGATGCCGAAACATGTGCAGCGGTTTTCGGCGGATGTCATGCGCAAGGAAGCACCATGACCAGGAAGCAACGGCGTTTGACTCTGATCGGCTGCGCGCTCGTCGTGCTCGCGATCGCCGCGGGCCTGGTGCTGAATGCGCTGCGCGATTCCATCGTGTTCTTCTCGACGCCGTCGATGGTCGCCGAGAAGCATCTCGGTCCGGGCAAGCGGTTTCGCCTCGGTGGGCTGGTTGAGCAAGGCTCGCTCAAGCGCGGCGACAATCTCGCGGTGAGCTTCACCGTCGGCGACGGCGGCGCGACGCTGCCGGTCGCCTACAAGGGCATCCTGCCGGATCTGTTCCGCGAGGGGCAGGGCGTGGTGGCCGAAGGCGCGCTCGATGCCGACGGCGTGTTTCGCGCCGACACCGTGCTCGCCAAGCATGACGAGACCTACATGCCGAAGGACGTCGCCGACGCCTTGAAGAAGCAGGGCCACTGGAAGGACGACTACGGCGCCAAACCGAACAGCATGCCGAGCGCCTCCGCGGCGCCGAGCCAGGGAGCCATGCGGTGATCGCCGAAAGCGGACATTATGCCTTGGTGCTGGCGCTCGCCCTGGCGCTGATCCAGTCGATCGTGCCGATCGTCGGCGCGCGCTGGCGCGATGCGGCGCTGATGAACGTCGCGCGCTCGACTGCGCTCGCCCAATTGCTGTTCGTCGCGGCCTCGTTCGCGGCGCTGGTGACCTTGCACGTCACTTCGGATTTCTCGGTCGCCAATGTCTTCGAGAATTCGCATTCGCTGAAGCCGCTGCTCTACAAGATCACCGGCGTGTGGGGAAACCATGAAGGCTCGATGCTGCTGTGGGTGTCGATCCTGGCGCTGTTCGGCGGCCTCGTCGCGGCCTTCGGCAACAATCTGCCGCTGTCGCTGCGCGCGCATGTGCTGGCGGTGCAGGCCTGGGTCGCCAGCGCCTTCTACCTGTTCATCCTGATCACCTCGAACCCGTTCCTGCGCATCGCCAACCCGCCGATCGAGGGACGCGACCTCAATCCGGTGCTGCAGGACATCGGCCTCGCGGTGCATCCGCCGATGCTCTATCTCGGCTATGTCGGCTTCTCGATCTCGTTCTCGTTCGCGGTGGCGGCGCTGCTGGAGGGCCGGATCGACGCCGCCTGGGCGCGCTGGGTGCGGCCGTGGACGCTGATGGCGTGGATCTTCCTGACGCTCGGCATCGCGATGGGCTCCTACTGGGCCTATTACGAGCTCGGCTGGGGCGGCTGGTGGTTCTGGGATCCGGTCGAGAACGCCTCGCTGATGCCCTGGCTTGCCGGCACCGCGCTGTTGCATTCGGCGCTGGTGATGGAGAAGCGCAACGCGCTGAAGGTCTGGACCGTCCTGCTGTCGATCCTGACCTTCTCGCTGTCGCTGCTCGGTACCTTCCTGGTGCGCTCCGGCGTGCTCACATCGGTCCACGCCTTCGCGACCGATCCGACGCGCGGCGTCTTCATCCTGCTGATCCTGTTCGTCTTCATCGGCGGCAGCCTGTCGCTTTATGCCTGGCGCGCGCCGGCGCTGAAGCAGGGCGGATTGTTCGCGCCGATCTCGCGTGAAGGCGCGCTGGTGCTCAACAATTTGCTGCTCACCACCGCCTGCGCGACGGTGTTCATCGGCACGCTGTATCCGCTGGCGCTCGAGGTCTTGACCGGCGAGAAGATCTCGGTCGGCGCGCCGTTCTTCAATTTCACCTTCGCGCCGCTGTTCGTGCCGCTGCTGCTCGCGGTGCCGTTCGGGCCGCTGCTGGCCTGGAAGCGCGGCGACCTGCTCGGTGCGGCGCAGCGGCTGATGGTCGCCGGCATCGTCGCGCTGGTTGCGATCGCGGTGGTGTTGGCGTGGACCTATGGCGGCGCGACCTTGGCGCCGCTCGCGATCGGGCTTGCCGCCTTCGTGATCATGGGCGCGCTGTGCGATCTCGCCGAACGGATCGCGCTGTTCCGGATTCCGCTGTCGCTCTCGCTGCGCCGCGCACGCGGCCTGCCGCGCGCGACCTGGGGCACCGTCTTCGCGCACGCCGGCCTCGGCATAGCCCTGATCGGGATCGTCTGCGAGACCACCTGGAACAGCGAATATATCGGCTCCATGAAGCCGGACGACGTCGCCAAGGTCGCCGGCTACGAGCTGCGGCTCGACGGCCTGAACCCGCGGCAGGGCCCGAACTTCCGCGAGATGGTCGCGCAATTCACCGTGACCCGTGACGGCGAGAAAATCAGCGTGATGACCCCGTCGAAGCGCAACTTCACCACCCGCGGGGCCTCGACGACCGAGGCCGCGCTGCTGACCCGCGGCGCCAGCCAGCTTTATATCTCGCTCGGCGATACCTCGGCCGACGGCGCGATCGCGGTGCGCATCTATCACAAGCCGCTGGTGCTGATGATCTGGTGGGGACCGGTGCTGATGGCCTTCGGCGGGCTGCTGTCGCTGTCCGACCGCCGCTTGCGGGTCGGCGCGCCGAAACCGGCGGCGAAAGCGGCGCGCGCCTTGCAGGCGGCCGAATGATGCGGTCGCGCGCCCTTGCAGCCGCCGTGCTTGCCGCGACCCTGATGCTCGGCGCGATGCCCGCCCGGGCCGTGCTGCCCGACGAGATCATGGCGGACCCGGCGAAGGAGGCGAGGGCGCGCGAGCTCTCCAGGGAACTGCGCTGCATGGTCTGCCAGAACCAGTCGATCGACGATTCGGAGGCGCCGCTGGCGCGCGATCTCCGTTTGCTGGTCCGTGAACGCATCTCGGCCGGCGACAGCGACCGCCAGGTGATCGATTTCCTGGTGGCCCGCTATGGCGAATTCGTGCTGCTGAAGCCGCGGCTCAACGAGCATACGCTGGTGCTGTGGCTGACCCCGCCGCTGGCGCTCTTGCTGGGCGGTTTTGCGCTCTGGCGGCTCGGCCGGCGCAAGGCAAATCCGGCTGCCGGCGGGGGCGATTCCGCCCCAGGGCTGACGTCCGATGAGCAGGCGCGGCTGGAACGGCTGCTGGCGGCCGAATCCGCGCCGGACAAGCCGCTTTAGTTCCCTTCCAAGCCCTTAATTTGCCCGCGCTATTCTGCCGCAGTGCCGGATTGCTCAATTACCAAAGTTTAATTCCGCAGCCAGCGCGCTGTAAGGCTGATGACCCCATGTTCAGGCGCATCAGGTGCTCGCCCCCGCACCGAATGATTCTGGCCCTGGAGATCTCAAGACATGACCGAACGTCCCGACCTCTCGACCCTTCCGTCCTACAAGGCGCCGAAGCGCTCGTTGTTCTCTGCCCGCAAACTCGCGCTGATGGCGTCGGTCGTGGCCGGCCTCGGTGCCGCCACCTACGGCTTCAGCCCCACCCACAACCCGGCGGACCTGTTCACGACGCCCGCGCACGCGCAGGTCAATAACGAGGTCAAGAAGGTTCAGCAGCCGGTCGGGTTTGCCGACATCGTCGAGCGGGTGAAGCCGTCGGTGATCTCGGTCAAGGTCAACATTCGCGAGAAGGTCGCGAAGGACGACAGCAACAATAATGACGATTCGCCGTTCCAGCCGGGTTCGCCGATGGAGCGTTTCTTCCGCCGCTTCGGCGGTCCGGATGGCTTGCCCCCGGGTCTGCGCGGTGGACCGCGTGGCGGTGGCGTGGTGACGGGCCAGGGCTCCGGCTTCTTCATCTCGGCTGACGGCTTTGCCGTGACCAACAATCATGTCGTCGACGGCGCCGACAAGGTCGAGGTCACGACCGACGACGGCAAGACCTACTCCGCCAAAGTGATCGGCACCGACCCGCGCACCGATCTCGCGCTGATCAAGGTCGACGGCGGCTCCAACTTCCAGTTTGCCAAGCTCTCCGACACCAAGCCGCGTATCGGCGACTGGGTGCTGGCGGTCGGCAATCCCTTCGGCCTCGGCGGCACCGTGACCGCGGGCATCGTCTCCGCCTCCGGCCGCGACATCGGCAACGGCCCGTATGACGATTTCATCCAGATCGATGCGCCCGTGAACAAGGGCAATTCGGGCGGCCCGGCGTTCGACGTGTCCGGTGAGGTGATGGGCGTCAACACTGCGATCTATTCGCCGTCCGGCGGCAGCGTCGGCATCGCGTTCTCGATCCCGGCCCAGACCGTCAAGAGCGTCGTTGCCCAGCTGAAGGACAAGGGCTCGGTCAGCCGCGGCTGGATCGGCGTCCAGATCCAGCCGGTGACCTCCGACATCGCCGACAGCCTCGGCATGAAGAAGGCCGAAGGCGCGCTGGTTGCCGAACCGCAGGCCAACGGCCCCGCGGCCAAGGCCGGCATCGAGTCCGGTGACGTCATCACCGCCGTCAATGGCGAGCCGGTGAAGGATGCGCGCGAACTCGCCCGTACCATCGGCGGCCTCGCGCCCGGCAATGCCGTGAAGCTGAACGTGCTGCACAAGGGTCAGGACAAGACCGTCAACATCACGCTCGGCCAGTTGCCGAACAGCCTGGAAGCCAAGGCTGACACCGACAACAACGGTGACAAGGGCAACTCGTCCCGCGGCACCGACGTGCCGAAACTTGGCCTTACTGTGGCACCCGCCAACAGCGTGGCCGGCGCCGGCAAGGAAGGCGTGGTCGTGACCGAAGTCGATCCCAAGAGTGCTGCCGCTGAGCGGGGCTTCAAGGAAGGCGACGTGATCCTCGAGGTCGCCGGCAAGACCGTCGGCACCGCCGGTGAGGTGCGTGATGCGATCACCGCGGCGCGCAATGACAACAAGAACAGCGTTCTCATGCGCGTGAAGAGCGGCGGTTCGTCGCGCTTTGTGGCAGTGCCGCTGGCCAAGGGATAACTATCTATGAGTTGGAACGCGTCGCCGGCATTCGTCGCCCCCGCCGACGGCGCGTTCCGGGGGACGGGCGCCTTGCCCGCTCCCTATGTTGCCTTTCGATGGAATATGCCCCCCTCTGTCGGAAGGTCTCAGGGCGGTGAGGTCCCCCAGCTTCACCGCCCACTTTTTTCAAACAATCTGGAATATTCGCGGTCGTCTTGCATGTGCAGGCCGGCCGCGTCATGCTGACAGAGGGCCCATTCCCGTGACCGCAACCGCTCCGCAAATGCGCATCCTGATCATCGAAGACGACCGCGAGTCAGCCGACTATCTGGTCAAGGCATTCCGTGAAGTCGGCTATATCGCCGATCTCGCCTCCGACGGCGAGGAAGGCCTGTCGATGGCGGAGACCGGCGATTACGACGTGATGGTTGTGGATCGCATGCTGCCGAAGCGGGACGGCCTGTCGCTGATCGGCATTCTGCGCGACAAGGGCAACCGGACCCCGGTGCTGATCCTTTCGGCGCTCGGCCAGGTCGATGATCGCATCAAGGGCCTGCGCGCCGGCGGCGACGACTATCTGCCAAAGCCCTATTCCTTCGCCGAGTTGCTCGCGCGCGTCGAAGTGCTGTCGCGGCGCAATGTCGGGCCGGCCGAGGAGACGACTTATCGGGTCGGCGATCTCGAGCTCGATCGGCTGTCGCATCGCGTCGCCCGCGGCAAGGATGAGCTGACCTTGCAGCCGCGCGAATTCCGCCTGCTCGAATATCTGATGAAGCATGCAGGCCAGGTGGTGACGCGCACCATGCTGCTCGAGAACGTCTGGGATTATCATTTCGATCCGCAGACCAACGTCATCGACGTCCACATCTCGCGGCTGCGCTCCAAGATCGACAAGGGTTTTGAGCGGCCGCTGCTGCATACCATCCGCGGCGCGGGGTATATGATCCGTGACGGCATTCGGTAAACTGATCCGGACCACGGCGTTTCGGCTGACGCTGGTCTATCTGTTCCTGTTCGCGCTGTTTGCCGCCTCGCTGCTGGCTTACTTCGCCTGGAACACGCGGCGGCTGATCACCGAGCAGATCACGACGACCGTCAACGTCGAGATCAGCGAGATCACCTCCATCTATAACCGCCGCGGCCTGCACGGCCTGCTGACCACGATGGGCAATCGTGCGCTGCGGCCGGGCGCCAACCTCTATCTCCTGACCGCGCCGAACGGGCAGGCGCTGGCCGGCAATGTCGGCTCGCTGGCGCCCGGCGTGATGAGCGTCCAGGGCTGGAGCGAGACCGCCTATCGCCGGTTCGACGACCTGGACAAGACCGATCACCGTGCGCTGGTGCGGGTCACCGAGATGGACAACGGTTTCCGCCTCCTGGTCGGGCGCGACCTCGAGGAGCGGCGGCGGCTGTTCGGCATCGTCGCCAAGGCCGCGCAATGGTCGATTCTCGTCGTCGTCGTGCTCGGCATCGGTGGCGGCATCTTCGTCGCGCGCCGCGTGCTGCGCCGGATCGACGCCATGACCGGCACCACCAAGCGCATCATGGCGGGCGATCTGTCCGGCCGGCTGCCGGTCGGCCGCAGCGGCGACGAGCTCGACCGTCTCGCGGAAAATCTCAATGTCATGCTGGAGCGCATCGAGGCGCTGATGACGGGGCTGAAGGAGGTCTCCGACAACATCGCCCATGACCTCAAGACCCCGCTGACGCGGCTGCGCAACCGCGCCGAGGAGGCGCTGGCGCGCTCTAGCAGCGAGGCCGATTATCGCGCGGCGCTGGAGCGGACGATCGAGGAGTCTGACGGGTTGATCCGCACCTTCAACGCGCTGCTGATGATCGCGCGCGCCGAGTCCGGCCAGGCGCGCGGCAACATGGACGATTTCGACGGCGCCGACGTCGCCAACGGCATCCACGAACTGTACGAGCCGCTGGCCGAGGACGACGGCATGACGCTGCAGGTGAAGACCGCGCCGGCGCCGATTCACGGCAACCGCGAATTGATCAGCCAGGCGGTCGCCAACCTGGTCGAGAACGCCATCAAATATGGTAAGCCCGAACCGGGCGTGGAGCCGATGAAGGCCGATGCGCGGGAGATCCTGATCGAGGCCCGCCGTGAGGGCGATCAGGTCCTGCTCAGCGTCACCGACCATGGTCCGGGCATCCCCGAGGGCGACCGCAAGCACGCGGTCGAGCGCTTCGTCCGGCTCGAGGCGAGCCGCACCTTACCCGGTTCCGGTCTCGGCCTCAGCCTGGCCTCGGCGGTTGCCACGCTCCACGGCGGCGAGCTGCGGCTCGGCGATGCCCATCCGGGGCTGGTGGCCACCCTGGTGCTGCCGGCGCGGGCGGGCGGCAGTGACAGGCTTGCGGCTCAAACGCAGGATGTGCCACAGAAGGCGGCATGAATGCCGCCGCGCCGGGAAACGCGGATCGTCACCATCTGGCCGCGCGGTTCGCGGACGGACCGCGTGTCGCCGTTTCCGTATCCGCCGATCAGCGCCTGACCGACTGGTTCGCCGAGCTCGAGCCGGCGCAATCGGCTGCGCTCGCGGCGCTGCTGGAGCACCCGTTCGCACGGGACATCCTGCGCGGCATTGCCGAATTCTCGCCCTATCTGTTCGAGCTGGCGCGGGCTGATGCCGCGCGGCTAATCCGGATCCTGTCATGCGACCCGGAGTCGCATCTTGCGAACCTGATCGAGAGCACCTCGCGCGACGTGCTCGCCGCGGGCAGCGAGGCCGACGTGATGGTTCTGCTTCGCCGCATGAAGGCGGAGGCTGCGCTGATGATCGCGTTGTGCGACATCGGCGGCGTCTGGCCGGTGATGCGGGTGACGGCGGCGCTGACCGACATCGCGGTGAATTCGGTGCAGTCGGCGCTACGATTTCTGTTCCTGCAGGAGGTCGCCCGCGGCCGCATGACTGCCGTCGATCCCGAGCATCCGGAAGCCGGTTCGGGCCTGATCGTGCTTGCGATGGGCAAGATGGGCGCGGGCGAGCTGAACTATTCCAGCGACATCGACCTGATCGTGTTCTTCGATCGCGCGGCCACCTCGCTCGCCGAGGATATCGAGCCGCAGCCGTTCTTCGTCCGCGTCACCCAGGCGATGGCGCGGATGCTGCAGCAGCGCTCGGGCGAGGGCTATGTGTTTCGGGTCGATCTCAGGCTGCGTCCGGACCCGGCCTCGACCCAGGTCGCGATCTCGACCGACGCGGCCTTGCATTATTACGAGCGCGAGGGACGTACCTGGGAACGCGCCGCGATGATCAAGGCGCGGCCCTGCGCCGGCGATCCCAAGGCCGGCGAGGCGCTGATCGCCGAGCTCGCGCCGTTCGTCTGGCGCAAGCATCTGGACTTTGCGGCGCTGGCCGACGTCCACGACATGAAGCGGCAGATGCAGACCTATCGCGGCCAGAGCGAGATCTCGGTCGAGGGCCACAACGTCAAGGTCGGCCGCGGCGGCATCCGTGAGATCGAGTTCTTCGCCCAGACCCAGCAGCTGATCGCCGGCGGGCGCCATCCGGAGTTGCGGGTGCGGCCGACGCTGGAGGCGCTCAATGTCCTCGCCGAGAGCAACTGGATCACCTTCGAGGCGCGCGACGAATTGACGACGGCCTACGAATTCCTGCGCCGCGTCGAGCATCGGCTGCAGATGATCGCCGACGAGCAGACCCACTCGCTGCCCGAGGAGCCGGAAGCGGTCGAGCGCTTCGCGCATTTCTTCGGCTACGAGAATCGCGAGGCCTTCGCCAGGGATCTGCTCGGCCAGCTCAAGATCGTGCAGAACCATTACGGCAAGCTGTTCGAGGGCGACGATCCGACCGGGAGCGCGAAGCTGCCGGATGTCGACTACGGGGCCGGCCCCGAAGACGGTCGCCTGATCGAGCATCTCGCCAGTCTCGGCTTCAAGAAGCCGGTCATGGTCGCCGGCACCGTGCAGCAGTGGATCAAGGGCGATTATCGCGCGCTGCGCGTGGAGGCGACGCGGGCGGCGTTCCTCGAATTCATTCCCGGCCTGATCGATGGCCTCGCGGATGCCGAGGAGCCGGACGATGCGGTCGCGGCATTCGACCGTTTCCTGGCCGCGTTGCAGCGGGGCGGGCGGCTGATCTCGCTGCTCAGCCAGAACCGCGATTTCGTCGCGCTGGTGGCGCTGATCCTTGGTGCTGCGCCGCGGCTCGGCGACATGCTGGCGCGGCAGCCGCAGATCATGGACGGCTTGGTCGATCCGCGCTTCTTCGGCGCGATGCCGGACAAGAAGGAATTGTCGCAGCGGCTCGCCGCCACGCTGCAGGATGCGTCGTCCTATGAGGACTTCCTCGATCGTCTGAGATTGTTCGGGCAGGAGAGCCTGTTCCTGATCGGCACGCGGATCTTGTCCGGCACGGTGTCGGCGCAGCACGCCAGCACGGCGTTTGCCGATGTCGCCGAAGGCATCGTGCACACCGTGCACGGCCTCGTCACCGATCAGTTCGCCGCGCAATATGGCCGGATCAAGGGGCAGGAGACCGCGATCGTCGCGATGGGCCGGCTCGGCAGCCGCGAGATGACGGCGTCCTCCGACCTCGATCTGATCCTGCTCTACGATTTCGACAGCGAGGCGCCGGATTCCGACGGCGAGCGCTCGCTGCACGGCGCGCAGTACTTTGCCCGCTTCACCCAGCGCCTGATCAGCGCCTTCACGACCCGGACCAATTACGGCGTGCTCTATGAGGTTGACATGCGGTTGCGGCCGTCGGGGCGGGCCGGCCCGGTCGCCTCGCGGATCGATTCGTTTTCCGACTACCAGGAGCGCGAGGCGTGGACCTGGGAGCACATGGCGCTGACGCGTGCGCGCGTGATCTCGTCGTCACCGGAATTCCGCGACAAGATCGAGGCGATCATCCGCAGCGTCCTGACCCGGCCGCGCGATGCGGCGTCGACCGCGGCCGACGTTGCCGACATGCGGCGCGCGATCGCGCTGGAGAAGGGCGAGGACGACGTCTGGGACCTCAAGCTTGCCGCCGGCGGGCTCGTCGACATCGATTTCATCGCGCAATATCTGCAGCTCGCGCACGCCTCAGCGAAGCCGGAGATCCTCAGCGTCTCGACGCTGCAGGTGCTGGAGCATGCCGCCAAGCTCGGCCTGCTCGGCCAGTCCGAGGCCGAGATCCTGCGCTCGGCGGCGCGGCTCTATCATGATTTGACGCAGATCCTGCGGCTGTGCGTCACCGGCAAGTTCAATCCGGAGACCGCCGGCGAAGACCTGCGGCGCGTGATGGCGCGGGCCGGCGACGCGCCGGATTTCTCCGCGCTGGAAGCCCGCCTGCGCGAGACGCAAAGCGAGGTACGCCGCGTCTTCAACGCGATCGTCGATGGGGGGTAGCGCCCACCTACTATTCTTGGCCCCGTCATCCTGAGGTGCGAGCCCTTGCGAGCCTCGAAGGATGCACGGCCACCTGCCGGGCCGTCGACCCTTCGAGACGCGCGCAAGAGCGCGCTCCTCAGGGTGACGGTGAGGGAAGGTCGCGCGCCTTACCTTGTCGCTACGCCTGCTGCTGCAGCTTCTGCAGGGCATCGCGGACGTCGGGGTCGAGGCCGGCGCCGCCGGTGTCGAGATGGGCGAAGATCTGCTTGCGCATCCGCGGATCCCAGAACTTCCAGATGTGCTCGGAAATGCCCTGCACGGCACGGTCGTGCCCCTGGCTGTGGAAGAATTTCCCGATCTGGTTCGCCATATAGACCAGTTTGTCAGGCGACGACGACATAAGTGGACTCCTTGCCGGGCACCGCGCCTGTGACGCGTTCCGGATGCGTAAAGATTTCAAATCCATCGGCGCGGGCGATCGCGGCAAGCGTGATGCCGGCGGCGTCCGCCATCCGTACCGCAAGCGCGGTCGGGGCCGACACGGCAGCAATCAGCGGCGCGCCGATCGCGGCGGTCTTCTGCACCATTTCGACCGAGACGCGGCTGGTCACCAGCACGATGCCGTCGCTTGCGACCACCTTGTCGCGGGCCAGCGCGCCGGCGAGCTTGTCGAGCGCATTATGGCGGCCGACATCCTCGCGCAGCGCGACGATGCCGCGCGTCGCCGTCCAGAACGCGGCGGCGTGCACCGCGCGGGTCTGGTGGTTGATCTCCTGCAGCGGTGCGACCGCCGCCACCGCGGTCATGATCTCGCGCGGCGCGAAGACGCGGCCCGCGGGCACCACCGCGGCCGGTCGGACCGCCTCGCCGATGGAATCAAGACCGCACAGGCCGCAGCCGGTCGGGCCGGCGATGTTGCGCCGCCGCTCGGCGATCCGCTCGGCCTTCTCAGGCTTGAGCCACATCCGAAGCTCGATGCCGTCATCGAGCTCGACGATGTCGAGGGTCTCCATCTCGTCGGCCGATTGCACGATGCCTTCGCTCAGGCTGAAGCCAACCGCGAAGTCGCCGAGGTCCTCGGGCGAGCCCATCATCACGGCGTAGGTGCCGCCATTGTAGGTGAGCGCCAGCGGCGTCTCTTCCGGGATCAGGCGCGCGCCCTCGCTGAAGACGCCGTCGCGCCAGACCTTCCGTATCGCCTTATGGACCGGTTCGCGCATCGCTACTCCGCAGCTTCCACCACCGGCGCGATGCGCCGGGAGTTGCGCGCCTGCTCGTCATAGGCCTTCTGCCAGTCGGACGGACCGTTCGACGGCGAAATCTGCACGGCGGTGACCTTGTACTCCGGGCAGTTGGTCGCCCAGTCCGAGAAGTCGGTCGTGATGACGTTGGCCTGGGTGTCCGGGTGGTGGAACGTGGTGTAGACCACGCCCGGTGCCACGCGGTCGGTGATCAGCGCGCGCAGCGTGGTCTCGCCGGCACGGCTCGCCAGCCGTACCCAGTCGCCGTCGCGCACGCCGCGCTGCTCGGCGTCGTGCGGATGGATCTCGAGCCGGTCCTCGGCGTGCCACACCACGTTCTCGGTGCGGCGGGTCTGCGCGCCGACATTGTACTGGCTGAGGATGCGCCCCGTCGTGAGCAGCAGCGGGTAGCGCGGGCCGGTGCGCTCGTCGGTCGCGATATATTCGGTGATGATGAACTTGCCCTTGCCGCGCACGAAGCCGCCGATATGCATCACCGGCGTGCCTTCCGGCGCCTTCTCGTTGCAAGGCCACTGCACCGAGCCGAGTTCATCGAGCCTGGCATAGGAGACGCCGGTGAAGGTCGGCGTCAGCGCGGCGATCTCGTCCATGATCTCGGACGGATGGCTGTAGTTCATCTCGTAGCCCATCGCCTTGGCGAGCATGATCGTCACTTCCCAGTCGGCATAGCCGTTGAGCGGCGTCATCACCTTGCGGACGCGCTGGATGCGGCGTTCGGCATTGGTGAAGGTACCGTCTTTCTCGAGGAAGGTCGAGCCGGGCAGGAAGACGTGGGCGTAGTTCGCGGTCTCGTTCAGGAAGAGATCGTGAACGATGACGCATTCCATCGCCGACAGTGCCGCCACCACATGCTTGGTGTTCGGGTCGGACTGCAGGATATCCTCGCCCTGCACGTAGAGCCCCATGAAGGTGCCCTCGATTGCGGCATCGAACATGTTGGGGATGCGGAGGCCCGGCTCGTTGTTGAGCTTGACGTTCCACATCGCCTCGAACTGCTCGCGCACCGCGTCGCCGGAAATATGGCGGTAGCCCGGCAGCTCGTGCGGGAACGAGCCCATGTCGCAGGAGCCCTGCACGTTGTTCTGGCCGCGCAGCGGGTTCACGCCGACGCCAGGCCGGCCGATGTTGCCGGTCACCATCGCGAGGTTGGCGATCGCGATCACCGTGGTCGAGCCCTGGCTGTGCTCGGTGACGCCGAGCCCGTAATAGATCGCGCCGTTGCCGCCGGTGGCATAGATCCGCGCCGCCTCGCGCAGATCCTTCGGATCGACGCCGGTCATGATCGCGGTCGCTTCAGGGCTGTGCTTCGGGTCTGCCACGAAGGCGGCCCAATCCTCGAACTCGCTCCAGTCGCAACGCTCGCGCACGAAGGCTTCGTCGACCAGTCCTTCGGTCACGATGACATGGGCGAGCGCGGTGAGCACGGCGACGTTGGTGCCGGGCAGCAGGGGCAGATGCAGCGCCTTCACATGCGGCGATTCGACCATCTCGGTGCGGCGCGGATCGAGCACGATCAGCCTGGCGCCCTGGCGCAGCCGCTTCTTCAGCCGCGAGGCGAACACCGGGTGAGCCGAAGCCGGACTGGCGCCGATGATCAGCACGACGTCGGTGTCCTCAACCGAATCGAAATCCTGCGTGCCGGCCGAGGTGCCGAAGGTCTGCGACAGGCCGTAGCCGGTCGGCGAATGACAGACGCGGGCGCAGGTGTCGACATTGTTGTTGCCGAAGCCGGCGCGGATCAGCTTCTGCACCAGGTAGGTCTCTTCATTGGTGCAGCGCGACGAGGTGATGCCGCCGACCGCGTCGCGGCCGTATTTCTGCTGGATGCCCTTGAACTTCGCGGCGGCGAAATTCAGCGCCTCGTCCCACGATACTTCCTGCCAGGGATCCTCGATCCGCTCGCGGATCATCGGCTTCAGGATACGCTCCTTGTGGGTGGTGTAGCCCCAGGCGAAGCGGCCCTTGACGCAGGAGTGGCCGCGATTGGCCTTGCCGTCCTTCCACGGCACCATGCGCACGACTTCCTCGCCGCGCATCTCGGCCTTGAACGCGCAGCCGACGCCGCAATAGGCGCAGGTGGTGACGACCGAATGTTCGGGCTGGCCGATCTCGATCACGGATTTTTCGGTCAGCGTCGCGGTCGGGCAGGCCTGTACGCAGGCGCCGCAGGACACGCATTCGGAGCCGAGGAAGCTCTCGCTCATGCCGGGCGAGACGCGGCTGTCGAAGCCGCGGCCGGAGATCGTCAGCGCGAAGGTGCCTTGCACTTCCTCGCAGGCGCGAACGCAGCGCGAGCAGACGATGCACTTCGAGGGATCGTAGGTGAAATAGGGATTGGATTCGTCCTTCGGCATCCAGTTGTCGTTTTCGCAGCCGTGCGATTTTGCGAAGACGTGGTTCTCGCCTTCATAGCCGTAGCGCACGTCGCGCAGTCCGACCGCGCCTGCCATATCCTGCAATTCGCAGTCGCCGTTCGCGGCGCAGGTCAGGCAGTCCAGCGGATGGTCGGAGATGTAGAGCTCCATCACGCCCTTGCGCAGCTTCTTCAGCCGCTCGCTCTGGGTGTGCACGACGAGGCCGGGCATGACAGGCGTGGTGCACGAGGCCGGCGTGCCGGCGCGGCCCTCGATCTCGACCAGGCAGAGCCGGCAGGAGCCGAAGGCGTCGACCATGTCGGTCGCGCAGAGCTTTGGAATCTGGGTGCCGGCCTCCATCGCCGCGCGCATGATCGAGGTGCCCTCGGGCACGGTGATCTGATTGCCGTCGATGGTCAGCGTGACCATCGCCTCGGATTTGGATTTTGGCGTGCCGAAATCGATTTCCTGGATCAGCGACATCGTGATCTCCTTGCTATTCCGCGGCCTGCAGGCGAGCCGGTGCGGGACCTAAATCTCCGCCAAAATCTTCCCGGAAGTGCTTCAGTGCGCTCATCACCGGGTAGGGCGTGAAGCCGCCGAGTGCGCACAGCGATCCGAATTTCATGGTGTTGCAGAGGTCTTCGATCACGGCGAGGTTTTCCGCCACGCGCTCGCCGTTGATGACCTTGTTCATGGTCTCGACGCCGCGGGTCGAGCCGATCCGGCACGGCGTGCACTTGCCGCAGGATTCGACCGCGCAGAACTCCATCGCGAAGCGCGCCTGCTTGACCATGTCGACGGTGTCGTCGAACACCACGATGCCGCCATGGCCGATCAGGCCGTCGCGGGCGGCGAAGGCTTCGTAGTCGAACGGCGTGTCGAACAGCGCGCGCGGGAAGTAGGCCCCGAGCGGACCGCCGACCTGCACCGCGCGAACCTCGCGCCCGGTGAAGGTGCCGCCGCCGATCTCGTCGACGAGCTCGCCGAGCGTGACGCCGAACGCGGTCTCGAACAGCCCACCATATCTGATGTTGCCTGCGAGCTGGATCGGCATCGTGCCGCGCGAGCGGCCCATGCCGAAATCGGCGTAAGCCTTGGCGCCGTTGTCGAGGATGAAGGGGATCGCCGCGAACGACAGCACGTTGTTGATCACGCTCGGGCGGCCGAACAGGCCCTTGTGCGCGGGCAGCGGCGGCTTGGCCCGCACGATGCCGCGGCGGCCCTCGAGGCTCTCCAGCAGCGAGGTCTCTTCGCCGCAGACATAGGCGCCGGCGCCGACCCGCACTTCGAGATCGAACTCATGCGCCGAGCCGCCGATGCGCTTGCCGAGGAATCCGGCGCGGCGGGCGGCCACGATCGCCGCGTTCATCGCCTCGACCGCGTGTGGATATTCCGAGCGGATGTAGATGTAGCCCTTGGTGGCGCCGACCGCGATACCTGCGATCGTCATGCCTTCGATCACGACGAAGGGGTCGCCTTCCATGATCATGCGGTCGGCGAAGGTGCCGCTGTCGCCCTCGTCGGCGTTGCAGACGATGTATTTGCGGTCGGCGCTGGCCTGCGCCACCGTCTTCCACTTGATGCCGGTCGGGAAGCCGGCGCCGCCGCGGCCGCGCAGGCCCGAGGTCGTGACATCGGCGAGGATCTGGTCGGAGCTCAGCGTCAGCGCGCGCTCCAGGCCCCTGTAGCCGCCATGGGCGCGATAGTCGTCGACCGAGCGCGGATCGACCACGCCGCAGCGGACGAAGGTCAGTCTCGTCTGGCGCTTCAGCCAGGGGATCTCATCCGTGACACCAAGCCGCAGCGCATGCTGGCCGTTGCCGGCCATCGCGTCGAGCAGCGACGGCACGTCGGCCGGGGTCACCGGGCCGAACGCGATGCGGCCTTCGGGGGTCGAAAGCTCGACCATCGGCTCCAGCCAGCACAGCCCGTGCGAGCCGTTCCTGACGATCTCGATTGCCGCGCCACGCGCTGCTGCGGCCTGCGCGAAGGCGAGGGCGACCTCGTCGGCGCCGACCGCGACCGCGGCGGCATCGCGGGGGACGTAAATTCGCATCGTCATCGCTGTGCCTCCGCCACCAGCGCGTCGATGCGCGCTTCATCGAGCCGGCCAATCAGCCGGCCGTCCAGCATCGCCGAGGGTGCGGTGGCGCAGAGCCCGAGGCAGTAGATCGGCTCCAGCGTCACGCGCTCGTCCGCCGTGGTATTGCCCAAGGCTACGCCGAGCCTGGCCTCCGCCCGCGCGGCCAGCGCATCGCCGCCCGCGGCCTGGCAGGCCTCGGCGCGGCAGAGCTTGAGGACGTGGCGGCCGGCCGGTTGCTTGCGGAAGTCGTGGTAGAAGGTGAACACGCCGTGCACCTCGGCGCGGGACAGATTGAGCGCCTCCGCCACCATCGGGATCGCCGGCTCCGGCACATAGCCGAAGGCCTCCTGCAGCGCGTGCAGGATCACCAGCGTGGCGCCTTCAAGCCCGGCATGCTCGGCGATGATCTCAACGCCGCGCGCCCTGTCCCAAGGTTCGTATCCCACCGTCATCAGCGCTTCTCACGATCCGATTTTTGCTTTGCACATGAGAATTGGAATCCTTCGAAACATCAATAAAGCTGTCTCATGCGGCGATTGCGAAACGCGATTAATAGCGTTGCCGAATGGGCCGATCCGGGATCGCAATAATGTTCTGGAATCACGCACTTCCGGGGCGCTTTGGATTTCGGGATCGCACCCCGATCGTGCTACCTATGGACACGACGGGCCGCCGTTGGGGCGCCGTTTTCCGAAGGGGTTTGAACCTTGATCGACAAGCTGGAACTTCTGCTGGCGCTGGCCAAGGAACGGCATTTCGGCCGCGCTGCGGAGGCCTGCGGGGTCACCCAGCCGACGATGTCGACCAGTCTCAAGCAGCTCGAGGAAATCCTCGGTGTCATGCTGGTGCAGCGCGGATCCCGCTTCCAGGGTTTCACGCCGGAGGGCGAACGGACGCTGGACTGGGCGCGGCGCATCGTCGGCGATGCGCGGGCGATGAAGCAGGAGATCAACAGCCTCAAGGACAAGCTGTCGGGCGAGATCCGGATCGCCGCGATCCCGACCGCGCTCGGCATGGTGGCCTCGCTCACCACGCCGTACCGGGCGCGGCATCCCGATGTGCGGTTTCGCATCCAGTCGTGCACGTCCGCCGATGTGCTCGGCCTGCTCGAAAATCTCGAGGTCGATGCCGGGCTGACCTACATCGAGAACGAGCCGATCGGTAAGGTCCGCACCATCCCGCTCTAC
Source organism: Bradyrhizobium sp. B120 (assembly GCF_049075665.1). Classification (NCBI taxonomy): domain Bacteria; kingdom Pseudomonadati; phylum Pseudomonadota; class Alphaproteobacteria; order Hyphomicrobiales; family Nitrobacteraceae; genus Bradyrhizobium; species Bradyrhizobium sp. B120. The sequence goes on from NZ_CP185242.1 coordinate 3,156,488, forward strand.
AACGAGAGCTATCGTCTGCTGACCGCGCCGGATGCGATGTTCGGCGACCGCAAGCAGGTGACGTGGAAGGAAGTCGGCACCGTGCCGCTGTGCCTGCTCACGCCCGACATGCAGAACCGCCGTATCATCGATCGCGCGCTGACCTCGGTCGGCGCTGAGGCGACGCCGTCGCTGACGTCGAATTCCCTGCTCGTGCTCTACACCCATGTGAAGACCGGACGCTGGGCCAGCGTGATGCCGGCCAAGCTCGCCGAGACGCTTGGCCTTGCCGACGCCGTGCGCAGCATTCCGATCGTCGATCCGGTGGTGGACTACAGTGTCGGCCTGGTGATCCCGCAGCGGGATCCGATGACGCCGTTGATCGCAGCCCTGGTGCAGGTCGCGCGCGAGGTCGCGCCGAAGCTGGAGAGCGCGTAGCGCCGGGCAATCGAGGCGCTTCCAAGCCGGTTCCCATTCCGACGACCGCCGGGTCTAGCCCCGCGGCGAAGCAATTGTCCTGCGCGCATGGCAGCCGTGGAACTCAGCGGCGGCTGAGCGGTTTCATTGCGGCGTCCCGGTCAGCAAGCAGGAGCCGCTTTGAATCGTCGCCAGTTACTCCACGGATCGGCCATGTTGCCGGCACTGATGCTCTTGCCGCAGGGGGAGGCCGCCGCGGCGGAAAACACGGCTGATGCACCCTTCAACCCGTCGATGGTGAGGGAGCTCGCCCGCAATCTCGCCGGCAAGTCGTTCGAGGCGCCGGACGAGAAGTTGCCCAATGGCCTGACGGACCTGAATTACGATCAGTACCGCTCGATCCGCTTCGTGCCCGAGCGCGCGCTGTGGCGCGGCCAGAAGCTGCCGTTCGAAGCGCAGTTCTTCCACCGCGGATTCTTCTACAAGAACAAGGTCAAGATCTTCGAGGTCGCGGACGGCAAGGTCAGCGAAGTCAGCTACAGCAAGGACATGTTCTCGTTCGGTGAGACCGTGCCTGCGTTCACCGAGACCGATCTCGGATTCGCCGGATTTCGGATCCACGCGCCGATCAACAAGCCGGACTATTACGACGAGGTCTGCGTCTTCCTCGGAGCGAGCTATTTCCGCGCCGTCGCCAAGGATGAGACCTATGGCCTTTCGGCGCGTGGCCTGTCGATCGATACCGGCGAGGCGAAGGGCGAGGAGTTTCCGTTCTTCAAGGCGTTCTGGCTCGAGCGCCCGGTGCCCAACGCGACATCCCTCGTCATTCACGCGTTGCTCGACAGCAAGAGCTGCGCGGCGAGCTATCGCTTCACGATCAGGCCGGGGAAGACCACGGTGTTCGATGTCGAGGCATCGCTCTATCCGCGCGCCGATCTCGAGCACGCCGGCGTTGCGCCGATGACCAGCATGTTCTTCTTCGGGCCGAACGATCGCAACGAGGTCGATGACTTCAGACCGTCGGTGCACGATTCCGACGGGCTCGCGATCTACAACGGCAGGGGCGAGAGCCTGTGGCGTCCCCTGAGCAATCCGCGCGATCTCCAGATCAGCACGTTCCAGGACATCAATCCGCACGGCTTCGGGTTGATGCAGCGGGAGAAGAATTTCTTCGCCTATCAGGACATCGAGTCGAGCTTCGAGAAGCGCCCGAGCCTGTGGGTCGAGCCGATCGGCGATTGGGGCGAGGGCGCGGTCATCCTGTTCGAGATTCCGACCAAGGAGGAGATCCACGACAACATTGCCGCGTTCTGGCGGCCGAAGGCGCCGCTCAAGGCCAAGAGCGAGACCAATCTCACCTATCGCCTGCATTGGGGATCCGACGCGCCGAAGCCGCATTCGCTGGCGCGCTTCACGCGCACTGGCATCGGCGCGCATGGTGAGAACAGCAAGCTGTTCGTGCTCGATCTGTTCGGCGACAATCTGAAGGGTGTCGATCCCAAGAGCATCAAGGGCGTCGTGTCGGCCGAGAAGGCCGAGATCACGAACATCGTCACGCAGCCGAATCCGAATACGGGCGGATGGCGGCTCAGCTTCCAGTGCGCCGTCAAGAAGGATCCGATCGAGTTGCGCGCCCATCTGGCGCAGGATGACAAGCCGCTTTCGGAGATCTGGGTCTATCGATGGGCGCCATAGTCACGTCGCCTCGTCCCGACGTCGCGGCAGCGGCCGAAGGCTTCCTGCCACGAGAGAGCCCGCTTGCGATGGCGGCGGCCGACCTCGGCCGGCCGCCGCGCGCGGTGAGCAAGCCGGTGTCGGTCGGCGCGGGCATGTTCACGCGCCGCGCTTTCGTCCTGATGCTGACCGTCGCACTGACCGGCGCTGGCGCCTACGAGATGTACATGGTGGTCCAGGTCGGCGGCGTGACGATCATGGAGGGCATGGTGCTGGCGCTGTTCGTCGCGCTGCTCGCCTGGATCGCGTTCTCGTTCGCTTCGGCGCTCGCCGGCTTCTTCGTGCTGCTTCGGCGCAACGGGAGTTCCCTGCCGATCCGCGACGATGGTCCGTTGCCACAGCTTGCGAACCGGACCGCAGTGCTGCTCCCGACCTATAACGAGGATCCGCATCAGTTGATGGCACGCCTGCGCGCCATTCACGAGTCCGTCGCGGCGACCGGACAGGACGACAGCTTCGACTGGTTCGTGCTGAGCGACACCCGCGATCCCGACATCTGGATCGCGGAGGAACAGGCGTTCCTCGCGCTCAGCGATGCCTGCGGCGGGGGACGGCTCTACTACCGGCATCGCGCCGACAACACCGCGCGGAAGTCCGGCAACGTCGGCGAGTGGATCACGCGATTTGGCGGCGCCTACCAGTTCATGATCGTGCTCGACGCCGACAGCCTGATGTCGGGCGACACCATGGTGCGGATGGTTCACGCCATGGAGACCAATCCGCAGGCGGCGCTGCTGCAGACGCTGCCCATCATCGTCAATGCGCGCAGCCTGTTCAGCCGCCTGCAGCAATTTGCCGGCCGGCTGTACGGGCCGATGGTCGCCGCCGGCGTCGCATGGTGGCACGGCTCCGAGGGCAATTACTGGGGGCACAACGCCATCATCAGGATCCAGGCCTTTGCGGAGCAGGCGGGACTGCCCGAACTCTCGGGCCGTAAGCCGTTCGGCGGGCATATTCTGAGCCACGATTTCGTCGAGGCGGCGCTGATGCGGCGCGCCGGCTGGGGCATCTACATGGCGCCGATGCTCGGCGGCAGCTTCGAGGAGGTGCCGCCGTCGCTGCTGGATTTTGCCGCGCGCGACCGGCGCTGGTGCCAGGGCAATCTGCAGCATCTTGCGGTGCTGACCACGCGCCGCCTGCACTGGATCTCACGGCTGCATTTCATGACCGGGATCGGCTCTTACGTCACCGCGCCGCTTTGGCTTGCGTTCCTGCTGCTCGGCATTCTGATCTCGTTGCAGGCGCGCTTCATTCGCCCCGAATATTTCCCAAAGGGCTTCTCGCTGTTCCCGAACTGGCCGGCGCAGGATCCCGTGCTTGCTGCGTGGGTGTTCGGCCTCACGATGGCGCTCCTGATCGTGCCGAAGCTGCTCGGCTTCATCCTGCTGCTGACGCGGCGGGACGTACGCCGGCAATTCGGCGGCGGCTTCCGGGCGCTGGCAGGTGTGATCGCCGAGGTGCTGATCTCGGCGATGGTCGCACCCGTCATGATGGTGTTCCAGTCGATCGCCGTGGTCGAGATCCTGCTCGGCCGCGATGCCGGCTGGCAGACGCAGCGGCGCGACGATGGCGAGGTCGAGCGGCGGGAACTCTATCGGAAGTACGGCGTCCCGACAGCTTGCGGTGTCGCGATGGCGATCAGCGCCTGGGCGGTGTCGTTGCCGCTGCTGCTATGGATGTCGCCGGTGATCGTAGGCCTTCTGTTCGCGATTCCGATCGGCGCGTGGACCGCCAAGCCCGCGCTGCGGGCACTGTTCATGACGCCGGAGGAGGTGAGGCCGCCGAGCGTGTTGGTCCGCGCCAACGAACTGGCGGCGTCACCTGCTCGCGCATCAGTGCCTGCGCTGGCTGCGCTGCGGCAGGATTCCGGCTTGCTGCACCGCCATCTGTCATCGCTTCCGCCGACCAAGCGTGGCGGTCCGGGCGAGATCGACCTTCACCTCGTGGTGGCCCGCGCGCGGATCGACGCAAGCGACAGCTTCGACGAGGCCGTCGACCACCTTACGCCGCGCGAGACGCTGGCCGTTCTCGGCGATCCGGCGTCGCTGGAGGGCCTGCTCGCCAAGTAGGCGTGGTTCAGGCCGCCTCGCGCAGCCTGCTCTGCACGGAGCGCGGATCGCGCGGCAGGGTGATGCGGACGACGGTGCCGACGCCGAGCCTGGAGCGCAGCTTCATCGAGCCGCCGTGCAGGTTGGTGAGCGAGCGCGCGATCGCCAGTCCCAGGCCCGAGCCCTGGTAGCTCTTGGTGAGCTGGCTTTCGACCTGCTCGAACGGCTTGCCGAGCCGGCGCAGCGATTCCGGCGCGATGCCGATGCCGCTGTCGGCGATCAGCAGCACGATCGAGTCATCGAGCATCTGGCCGCGCACCAGTACGCGGCCGTGGTCGGGCGTGAACTTCACGGCGTTGGAGAGCAGGTTGACGATGATCTGCTTGACCGCGCGGCGGTCGGCGACCACCGAGATCGTGCTTTCGATATCCGATTCGAGCGACAGGCCCTTGTGCTCGGCGCGGCCGGAGACCACCCGCAGCGACTCGGCGAGGATGCCGGAGAGGTCGAGCGGCTCCATGTCGAACTTCATGCGGCCGGCTTCGATCTTCGACATGTCCAGGATGTCGTTGATGACCTCGAGCAGGTATTTCCCCGAGGTCAGGATGTCGTGGCAATATTCCGCGTATTTGTCCGAGCCGAGCGTCCCGAACAGGCCAGAGCCCATGATCTCGGAGAAGCCGATGATGGCGTTGAGCGGCGTGCGCAGCTCGTGGCTCATATTGGCGAGGAATTTCGACTTCGCGGCGTTGGCGTCCTCGGCGCGGGTCTTTTCCTGCGAGTACTTCTCGGCGAGGTCGGCGAGCTCGACGGCCTGCCGCTCCAGCTCGGATTGCGAGCGCTGCAGGTCGATCACGGTGGCGCGCAGGCGGAGATCGTTGTCGACCAGCTTCTGCTCGTGCGCCTTGATGCGGGTGATGTCGGTGCCGACCGAGACGTAGCCGCCGTCCTTGGTGCGGCGTTCGCTGATATGCAGCCAGCTGCCGTCGTCGAGCTGCGCCTCGAAGGTGCGGGCGCCGGGCGCCGGCACGCCGCTCTCGTGCAGGCGGGTGCGCACTTCGGGCATGCTGCCGACCTCGATCACGGTCTCATAGGACGTGCCGGGGCTGACGGCGCTATCCGGCAGCTTGTGCAGCCGCTGGAAGTGCGAGTTGCAGAGCACGAGGCGGTCCTCGGCGTCCCAGAGCACGAACGCTTCCGGGATGGTCTCGATGGCGTCGCGCAGCCGGAGGTCGGCTTCCACCGACTTCTCGGCGAGGCTCTTCTGTTCGGTGATGTCGACCGCGATGCCGATCAGATGCAAGCCGCTGTCGGCCGCGGCGTGGCTGAGCTCGCAGCGGACGCGCAGCCAGATCCAGTGGCCGCCGACATGGCGCATGCGGAAGCTCTGGTCGATGTGATCGATCTTGCCCGAGATCAGCTGCTCGGCGATGTCGAACAGGTTGATGTCGTCGGAGTTCACCAGCGCGTTGACCTCGCCAAAGGTGAGGAGGTCGTTACGGGTATCGAGGCCGAGCAGGGTGAACATCGATTGCGACCAGAAGATGCGACCGCGCGACAGGTCCCAGTCCCACAATCCGCAGCGGCCGCGATTGAGCGCGGTGTCGATCCGGCCGCGCACGGCGTCGTTGATCAGGTCGCCCTCGCGGGCGCGGGTCGATTGCCAGTGGAAGGCGAAGCCGAGGATCAGCACCACGAAGCTCGTGGTCGCCGACAGCGTCACCGAGAGCGCCGCGTCCGATCCCCAGATCGGCTCGTTCATCTCCTGGATGACGACGACCTGGCCGGGCAGCGACTTGACGAGCTGCGAGATCGCCAGCGCGCCGGTGCCGCCCGGCAACGTCATGTCGCTGACCGCACCCTGCTGGCCCGGTGCGACCAGGAGCTGCGCGGTGGAGACGATGTCGAGGACGCGGTCGTTCTCGCCGGCGCCATCGATCGGCACGCGCGCCAGCACGCGGTGATCGGCGCTGGTGATGATCACATGGCGGCCGTTGGCGATGCCCCAGGATGGAATGAGATCCGGCAGCAGCTCTTGCATCCGCTCGATATTGGCGAGCCGGTCGCGCCGCACCGAGGTCAGGCGGTCGAGACGCTCGGCGAGGATGTCGGAGAGCGCGGCCAGGTCCCGCTTCATCGCGCCGCGCTTCTGCCGGTTCTGGTCGATCACCTGGACGAAGGCGCCGAGGCAGATCGTGATGAGGAAGGCGATGATCAGCGTAGGGACAGCGCGGCGCAGTGCAGGCTCGGCCGTCAGGAGCCTGTGATAGGCCGGTTTCGCGATCGACTGTGCCAATCCCTTGATCGAATCGGATTGGACACAAGCGTTCGCTGCATGCGCGCGCGCCATGCCTTAGACCCCCATCTAAGCTGATTTTTTACCCGGATCGGATGCTCCCCACGTCGCATCCGAATCATGATGATTTGAATCCAGATTTCCCGGGCTGTCGAGAGTCAACGATTCGTTAATGCGAAAAAATTCTTGTCCAAGAGAGAATCATCAGGCGCAAAGTGAGTCCGAAACAGGAACGGCTCCGTAGAATTACGCGCGCGTCGGTTCTGCGTGACTGATCACACGCTTCACGGTGGGGAACGCGCGGCGCAGCTTGCGTTCGATCCCGTCGACGCTTTCGTGCACCTTGATCACACTCATCGAGGGCTCAGCGCGGCAATGGAAGTTGATGACCTCGCCGGCGTCGGTGTTGCGGACCCGCACATTATGGATGTCATGGATCGCGCCGCCATCGGCAAATCCGGTCAGCGCGGTCTTGATGGCTTCGACGCGGTCGGGCGCGGCGTCGGTTCCCCACGGCAGTTCCGGCTCGAGCGGCTCGATATGGGTGTCGACCTCGACGTCCTCGCCAAAATCCTCGCGGATCGCGCGCTCGAGCTCGTGGGCGATGTCGTGCGCGGCGTCCAGCGCCATGTTGCTGTCGACCTCGAGGTCGATGCCGACGATCAGCTTGCCGCCGATGTCGTGCACGGTGACGTGGTGGATGGCGAGGCCGGAGTTGCGCGCGATCACCATGATGCGCTCGCGGACGCTCTCATTGTCGCGCGCCACCGGCACCGCGGTGAAGGTGAGGTCGGCGTCGCCGAACGCCTTGGTCATCGCCTGCTGCGCCCTGCGCTTGATGTCCTCGACCCGGTCGATCGGGTAGGTGCGCGGTACGGCGGCAATGGCGTCGATGAAATGCGTGGCGCCGACCATGCGGACCCTTAAGCGCTCGACGTCGACCACCCCCGGCACGGCCTTGATGGCCGCGGTGGCCTTTTCCAGCGCGCCTTCGGGCGCGCGGTCGAGCAGGGTCTCGACCGTCTCGCGCGCCATGCGCAGGCCGAGCAGGGCGATCATCACGGCGACCGCGATGGCGGCCGCGGCATCGCCCCACCAGAAGCCGAAGCCCGCCAGCACCAGGCCGACGATGACGGCCGCGGATCCCATCACGTCGGAGGCGAAATGCAGCGCGTCGGCGGCCAGCGCCTGGCTCTTGGTGTCGCGCGCGGCGCGGTGCAGCGCGCGGGCCCGCCACAGATTGACGCCGATATCGAGGACGAGGACGATGAAGGGAATGGCTGAGATCGACGGCGGCGGCGCGCCTTCGCGCAGATGGCTGTAGGCCTGCACCAGGATGCCGCCGGCCAGCACATAGAGCAGGGCGATGATGAAGAGCGCCGAGACGCTCTCGAACTTGCCGTGGCCGTAATGATGCTCGGCGTCGGCCGGCTGGTCCGATACCCGCACCACCGCCCAGGTGATGATGGTGGCGACCAGGTCGATCGAAGAGTGCAGCGCCTCTGATATCAGCGCCAGCGATCCGATCGCGATGCCGACGACGAACTTCGCCACGGCCATGCTGCCGCTGGCGAGGATCGAGATCGCGGCGACGGATGTCTTGGTGTTGGGTGCGCTGGTGCTGGAAGAGCTCATGGGCGGGGTTTAGCAGGGAGTCCGTGAACATCAAGTGTCAGTCGTCACGCGCAATCGCCACTCACTTGCAATTGCATCTTTGCGCCAAAATCACGCTGTCGTCCTGGCCTAGTGCGCCAATTGCGCACAAGGTCAGGACGAGGATGGTTCTCGCGAGATACGACGCACCGTCATTACATACTTCATCTCGGCGCAGGGAATGCCGGGTGCGGGGTAGCGATCGTGCAACCGTCCGATCTATTCGGCGGGTTCTTCGTCTCTTTCCAGCTGCGGCTTTTCATACAGGACCGCGTTCAACAGGGAACGATGCACTTCGATCTTGCCGTTGTAGCTGATCAATCCGAGCTTGCGAAATTTGTTCAGGAAGAAGCTCACCCGGGATCGGGTTGTTCCGATCATCTCGGCCAGGGTTGCCTGATTGATCGAGGCGTCGATTGGCGTTGGCTTTCCATCTTTTCCAAAATTGGCTAGCAGAAGCAGCAGGCGTGCGAGCCGCTTCTCGCTCGAATTGAATAGCTGGTCGATCAAATCTTCTTCAATGCGATTGCTCCTGGTGACCAGGTAAGTCACGAAAAGTTCTGAAAATCGCGGCTCCTTGCGGAGCGCCGCCATCATCGCCTTTTGCGTGATTGAGGTGATAAGGCTCTCCTCCATCGCCCTTGCGGTTCCAACGCGGACCGCCTGACCATTCAGGCAACCCTCGCCAAAAAACTGCGCAGCATCCAATATGCCGACGACGGCTTCCTTGCCTTGCTCGGAAACAACGGTCACCTTGACCTTGCCCGATTGGATGTAAAAGACCTTATCGGCTTCTTCGCCCTGGGCGTAGATGATCCGGCCTTTACGGTACTTCACTATCGTCTTGCCGGTCCCGACTTTGGCAAGAAAGGCCTGGGGATCGAACTGTCGCTTGGCAGACTTCACAAGCCCCTCCTTCGGACCAGCGATGTCTAAATATTAAAACTGGTGGGTTGTGGTCAATATTGACCAGCGGACCAGTTTCCAAGGGGAGAAAATCACCCGGTCGGTGGCCGGTGTCCGGCAATGTGGCGGGCGCCCGCCCGATCCAGGAAGGGTGCCCGCATGCTCGGCTTTGGCACATATCCAACCGGTCCGCCGCTGAGCGTCATAGAGCGCCCGCACTGTCCGCACTGCCAGACCCGCACGCGGCTGGCCTGCGTTGCGCCAGGCCCAGGGGGCTACCAACTCCGCACGTTCGAATGCCCCAAGTGTGATCGTGCCCAGCAAACCTTGGTCGGTGACCCCTTGAGCGGCGACGCCCGCGGGTGGCTTTGCGGCCAGCTTAAATCCCCCGACTAGATCTTGGCAATCTCATGGGAGATTGAAAATGGCCGATCAAATAGCTCCCTCACCCCGGGTCCAGTCGAGCCCACGATGCGAGCGATGTGCGGGCGCCACCGTGGTCCAGCGGATCACGCCTTCACGAGCTGGCCATGAGCATTGGACGCTGCGCTGCAAAAGCTGCGGCCACGTTCATCAGATGCAAGTCGTATCGGGCCCGTCGCAATCCGGACCACTCGACTGGTTTGAGCGAAATTTGGGATTGCCGACATGAACCTCAGAAAGCGTAACAGGACCAAGGTTACATTTTTGACCGCTGACCATCTGGATGAGCAGGCAGAGGCGCGCTCCGGTGAGGCGAAGCAATTGCCTGAAGGCGAGGCGAGACAGAATGCGCTTCGCAACGCCGCACAGTTGAGGGTGTATGCTTCGATGAAGCGCGCACTTGCACCACAAGCCGTCAAGTCGAAGTAACGATGCGGATCGGGACAGTTGCCATGGCGGATCCCGACTCCGAGAGAATCAAGTGAGGTGCGTTTTGACTGGCGCGCCAACGGGCTCAGCTGCGAAATCACCTTGCCGCTTGCATAGGCCGGCCCGCGACGTGCCGCCGGGTACCGTAGGATGGGTCGTGCGCAGCGACCCATCAATCAAATGCCCGCGGCTGGAAGAATGGGTTTCGCTTTGCTCTACCCATCCTACGCGGCGCTGAGGATTGCAGCACCGCGCTGACAGTGTCGTTGGACTCAGGTGCCCTTCGCCTTGCGGCCGCGCGCACTCGGTCTTGCCGGTACGGTCTTTCCATACTTGTTCCACCAGGCCGTCAGCGCTTCCATCGTGGGGCCGAGTCCGCGTGCCTTCTCCGTGATCCCATATTCGACCCGGAGCGGCACTTCTGCGAACACCGTGCGCGACACCAGACCGTCGGCTTCGAGCTCGCGGAGTTGTGCGGTGAGCATGTGCTGGGTGATGCCGGGGATTGCCTTTCGCAGCTCGCCGAAGCGGTAGACCCGTTGATTGAGCAGCCACATGATCTCCAGCTTCCACTTTCCCGAGAGCAGCGCAAACGCGCGCCGCATCTCTTCGTGCATGTTGATCTCTTTGTTCGCCATGGTCTGCTTTTCCATACTTGCAGCAAGTAATTCATCCTACTTGTCGAAATCAATCTTGTTCTACATTTTCGATGTGCGCTGCAAGGCGCAGTGGAATGGACACGAACAAAGGATGTTGCTGTCCCACCAGCAATCATGACGACCACATGGCACCGATCTACATCTACTGGATCAGCACGGCGCTGTTGTCGCTGCTGTATCTGACCTCCGCCTTTATGTACCTCACGAAAGGGAATTGGGTCCGGCAGGCTCTGGCCGACCTCGGATACCCGGCTTACCTCGTGCCGTTCATGATCGTCGTGAAGGTCTTGGGCCCGGCTGCCATCCTGCTGCACACCAACGTGGCGCTCAGCGATCTCGCTTACGCTGGCATGTTCTATCACCTGCTGCTGTCGGGCCTGGCGTATCTCGGTGTCCGCAAGCCGAGCGGGGCCTTGCCCGCCGTAGCCGGCCTCGCATTGCTCATCGCCTCGTTCGCTACGCAGAACGCGGCTCGCGAAATGCCGTCGCCCTATGCGTTGGTGGCGGATGCGCGGCTCATGACGGGGGCCAGCCTCACCGCCGATGGTGGCGCAAGCATCGACGGCGCGGGCTAGCCATGACGACGCTTCCCATCACCTCCATCTTTGCGGCGGTCTTCGCGGTCAGCCTTGTCGCCCTGTCATTGCCGGTTTCCCTTCGCCGCGCAAAGGTCGGGGAGATGGTCGGCGACGGCGCCGATGAGGCGCTACGCCGACGCATCCGCGCCCAAGGCAATTTTGTCGAGTACGTGCCTCTCGGGATTGTCTCGCTGGGACTGGTCGAGGCGCATGCCGTTCCGGTCTGGATCGTCGTCGCCATCGGAGCAACGCTCGCATCCGGGCGGCTGCTGCATGCGATCGGCATGCTCCGCGGATCGGCGCCTATACGCGGCTTCGGAATGCTCTTGACTTACGCGGCGTTGCTTGTCGCGGCTGGACGCCTTGTCATGGACGCTGCCCTTTGAGGCGGCGCAGCGCCGTAGGATGGGTAGAGCGCAGCGAAACCCATCAATTGTATCCGCATGGTGAGATTATGGGTTTCGCTGCGCTCTACCCATCTGCACTTCAGTCGAAGATCACTCAATGCGGCCCCTTGCAATTTAAAGACCGATCGGTCTATATATAGGCAATGAGCCGCCAAACCGCAGTGCAATCGCTCCGTGGCCGCCCGCGAAGTTTCGACGTCGAAGCCGCCGTCGAACGCGCGATGGATGTGTTCTGGTCGCGCGGCTATCATGCCACGGCGCTTCCGGACCTGCTGCGTGCGACGAAGCTCTCGCGTGGTAGCCTTTACGCCGCGTTCGGCGACAAGCACTCGCTGTTCCTGCGCGCGCTCGATCGCTACATTGCCGATGCGCTGACGCGGATGGATGTCGAGCTCGACCCCCGCAAGGAACCGGTCGCCGGCCTGCGGACCTACCTTGCCGGCTACGTCGAGCGTGCCAGCGGCGCCGATGGTCGGCGCGGATGCCTGCTGGTGGCGACGGCCATGGAACTGGCCGGCCAGGATGCCGAGGCTGGTCGTCGCGTCGCAGGCTTTTTCAAAACCATGGAAGGCAGGTTGGCGGACGCGCTGTCCCGCGCGGAGGCGGCGGGCAGATTGGCCGATGGCGTCGAGCCTGCAAGTGCCGCCCGAATTCTCGTCTGTTTCGTTTGGGGGTTACGAGTGGTCGCCAAAACCGCACAGACACGGATCACGTGGCAAGCCACCGCTGACGCGCTTCTCGATCGCTTCATCAGATAAGCAATAACCCACGGACGCCTTCGCTATTGGTGCGCCCATATTTGGACTGATCGGTCGTGAAAGGAATGATGCCATGTCTGCCATCCAGATCGTCTGCGCAGTGGCCGTTCCCTTGCTCTGGGGTCTTCAGTTCGTGGCCATCAAGGTGGGCGTCGCGGAGTTTCCGCCGCTGTTCTTCCTCGCGCTGCGCTTCCTGGCGATCGCGCTGCTGCTTGTTCCGTTCGTCAAGAAGCCCACGCGTCAACAGTTCGGCCCTATCGCAGCTATTTCGCTTTTCCTTGGTGGACTGAACTTCGGGCTGTTCTATGTTGGTCTTGGGCTCGGCTCGGGAAGCATATCGGCCGTCGCATATCAACTCGCGCCGCCTTTCACCGTCCTGCTGGCCTGGCCGCTGCTCGCGGAGAGGCCGTCTCTCGTCACGTCAGCCGGCGTGGTGCTTGCATTCGCCGGCGTGGTGGTGTTGGCGGCGGGGCCGGGGCTGTCGACCAACGCGCTTCCGCTGCTGCTTGTGGTCGGGGCGGCGTTCGCGTTCGCGGTGTCCAACGTTCTGACGAAGCGCTACGGCCCGTTTGATCCGCTGATGTTGATGGGGTGGTCGTCGCTGCTCACCGTGCCGCAGGTGATGTTGATGTCGTTGCTGCTCGAATATGGACAGCTGGCGAGCCTTGGCACGGCGGATCAACGTGGCTGGCTGGCGCTCGCCTACACCATCTTCATCGGAGGCATTGTCGGGTTCGGCCTCTGGTTTTGGCTGATCGCGCGCTGCTCAATGAGCCGTGTCGCCCCGTTCGGGTTGCTGCTTCCGGTGTTCGCCTTGATTTCGAGCGTAATGTTTCTTGGCGACAGTGTGACGCCCAAGCTGGTTGTCGGCGGGCTGCTCGCGATCTCCGGCGTCGCCATCACACAGGTACGACCGAGATTAGGGTCGTAGGATGGGTAGAGCGCAGCGAAACCCATCATCTCACCCCGCGTACCCTTGATGGGTTTCGCTGCCGCTCTACCCGACCTACGCACCGTCAGCCGTGAGCTCAGAAAAGCACATCCCCGCGCTTTCAAACGGGATGTGATAGTCTGCGGTACAAGAAAGGGCGAAGCCGTTGGTTGCTCGCTTGGGAGTAGCAAGCAATGAAGTGGGGCGAGTGGAGCAAGGGATACACACAAGCGGAGCTTGATGACGCACAGGAGAAGTTCGATCTGATTTTCCCGCCAGATTTGATAGCGCTCCTGAGAGAGAAACGACCGGTTGCGGGGCACGTTTGGACCGATGAAATCGCGATCAGGAAGGCGCTGGAATGGCCAATCGAAGGCCTGCTGGCGTCTGTTGAAAGAGGTTTCGCCTGGCGAGCGGAGTGGGGAGAAAGGCCGGACAACGCGGACGCTCGAAGAGAGGTAGCGCGTCCGTTCGTTGCGCGCGCGCCGAAGTTGATCCCGCTGTTAAGTCATCGGTATTTGCCGGAGCAGCCGCATGAGGCAGGCAACCCCGTGCTGTCCGCTATGTACTCCGACGTAATCTTTTACGCGACCAACCTCACAGAGTATTTTGAAATAGAATTTAGCGGAGACCACAGTCGTCCAATGCCACCGCCGCAGCAGATCAAGCGCATCGCATTTTGGTCCGACCTCGTAAGGCGCGACGGTTGGGTTATGTTTCCTTGAAAATCGAGTCACGGACAGTACAACCGTAGGATGGGCAAAACCGCTGCGATGTCGACCAATTGTATCCTCGCTGCGAGGTGATGGGTTTCGCTTCGCTCTACCCATCCTACGGCGCGGCGTGCACGGCGCTACAGCATCACCACGATCTTGCCGAGGTGCGTGTTGGCTTCCATGCGTTCGAACGCCTTGCCGATGTCAGTGAATTTGGAGACCTGGTCGATCGGCAGCTGCAGCTTGCGCGCCTCGACCGCGGCCCAGATGTCCTTGCGCACCTCGTCAAAAGATCTCGTGGATATTCTCGATCGAGCGGGTGCGGAAGGTGACGCCGAGATGCTCTTCACGCGTTGTCGAAGACCGCTCCATTCAGTCATTTTGCTGACGCATTCTCTGTCTTAGTCGGGCGCGAAACTGAAGACACGGTGTGAGGACCGCCCCGGTTCTCATCATGGTTCCGTCGCCGGAACTGGCGCGAATCCGCAAAGAATTGGCACGCGCTAACGCCTCCGCGTTCGTTCGACCATGTTTTGCGGAATCGGGAACCGAACGATCGAGAAAAATCAGTCAAGGAGTTCTGATGCTGTTCGGCTCGAGCGCCGCAATTTGCGGCGCCCTGGTTGCGCTCGCCATGTCTGGCACCGCTGCTCGAAGTGAAATCAATTCGGTTCATTCAAGTGCCGTCGTCAATGCCGCTTGTGGGGATGCGATCGTAGGGGCAGCGTCCATGTACGATCCGTTCAAGCCCGGCAAGGAGGAGGGCGGCCCGAGCACAGCTTCCGGTGAGCGCTATGATCGCTCGGTCTGGGCGGCTGCCATCAAGACTAGTTTGCGTCGGAAGTTTGGTGGGGTCCAATTTGGCGCGAGGCCGAAATATGCCCTCGTCGAGGCTGTAGGCAAGAAGGTCATCGTGAAGATAAATGACGTGGGGCCGCTGCGGCCTGGCCGCATCATTGACCTCAATGAGCGGACGATGCGCTATTTCGATCCAAGCCTGGAGCTCGGAGTCATTGGTGACGTAAAGGTCAGCCCGCTTGCGGGGGATTATTGGATTCCCGGACCGGTCGGCTGAACATCATCGATGGGTCTCGTTTTCCGTCTTCGCTCTTCGAGCTACGGCGGACGAGTCGCTCCACGCATCCTACGCACCATCCATCGTCATTCCCCCGTGCGCAATTGCGCACCTGAGGGCAGCCCGAAAGGGCTGAGCCCGGAATCCATTGAGCCGCGAAACAAGTGGTGGAATGGATTCCGGGCTCTCGCTTCGCGAGCCCCGGAATGACGGGGAAGGAGTGCTCCGCCCAACGCACGCGCTTCGCCCTACCCATCCTACGGAGCAGTGTGCGTCGCTACAGCGTCACCACGATCTTGCCGAGGTGCTTGTTGGCTTCCATGTGTTCGAACGCCTTGCCGATGTCGGCGAATTTGTAGACCTGGTCGATCGGCAGCTGCAGCTTGCGCGCCTCGACCGCGGGCCAGATGTCCTTGCGCACCTCGTCGAAGATCTCGCGGATCTCGTCGATCGAGCGGGTGCGGAAGGTGACGCCGATATACTGGATGCGCCGCGCCGCATGCAGGTCGAAATTGAAATCGGCGTGGGTGCCGCCGAGCCGGCCGACATTGACGATGCGGCCCTTGACCTTGGTCGCCTTGAGGTTCTGGTTCGCGACCGGTCCCGAGATCTGATCGACGATCAGATCGACGCCTTCGCCACCCGTGGCCTGCAACACCTGATCGACCCAGCCGGGATCCCTGGAATCGACAGCGAGATCGGCGCCGAATTCCTTCAAGCGGCCGCGGCGCATCGCATCGGTCGAGGACCCGACCACGAGCTTCGCGCCCTTCAGCTTGGCGATCTGCATCGCCATCAGGCCGACGCCGGAGCTCGCGCCCTGGATCAGCACGGTCTGGCCTGCCTGCAGCGCGCCATTGGTGACGACGGCATTGTGCATGGTGGCGAGCGCGACGGGCAGGGTGGCGGCCTCGTCGAAGTTCATGTTCGAGGGGCTGCGGAACAGCCTGCCGTGATCGGCCAGCGTGTACTCGGCGAATGCCGCGCCGCCCGAGCCCATGATCTTGTCGCCGACCTTGACGCCTTTGGCATCGGGACCGAGCTCGGCGACCTCGCCGGCCCATTCCATGCCGAGCACGGTGCCGACGCCGCCGGCCGCGCCGTGGGCGTGGCCCTTGGTCATGCCGAGATCCGCGCGGTTCAACCCGCAGGCGTGAACCTTGACCAGCACCTGCGTGCCCTTCGGCACGGGCTTCGCAACGTCGGTGATTTCAGGGCCGTTGGCTCCGTACACATAGGCTTTCATGGGCTTCTTCTCGTTGTGTCGTCGAATTCGAGATGACTCTGAGTTCCGTCATCCCCGCGCAAAGGCTACGCCTTTGTCGCTGGAGGAGCGCGCGGCGCGTCTCGAAGGATGAACGGCCTGGCCGGTGGCCGTCGACCCTTCGAGGGCCGCTGAAGAAGCGGCCACCTCAGGGTGACGGATCACTACTCGATGCTTACTCCGCGGCCTGGCGCTTGGCCACCGACGTCATGCGGTCCAGACGCTCGCGGATGATCGCTTCCGCCTCGCTCACGATGCGCGAGATCAGCTCGGCGCAGGACGGAATGTCGTGGATCAGGCCCTGCACCTGGCCGGCCGACCAGATGCCTTCGTCGGCATCGCCGGTGGCGTAAACCATCTTGCCGCGAGCGCCGGCGACGAGTTCGCGGACGTCCTCGAACTTGGCACCTTCCTTCTCCATCTGCACGACCTTGGTCGAGATCGCATTCTTGGCGACGCGCGAGGTGTTGCGCATGGTGCGGAAGATCAGCTCGGTCTCGCGCTCGTCATTGGCGACGATGCGTTCCTTCACGAGCTGATGGATCGGGCTCTCCTTGGTGCACATGAAGCGCGTGCCCATGTTGATGCCTTCGGCGCCGAGCGCCAGCGCTGCGACGAGGCCGCGGGCATCGCCGAAGCCGCCCGAGGCGATCATCGGGATCTTCACCTTGTCGGCGGCGGCCGGAATCAGGATCAGGCCGGGGGTGTCATCCTCGCCGGGGTGGCCGGCGCATTCAAAGCCGTCGATCGAGATCGCGTCGGCGCCCATCCGCTCGGCGGACAGCGCGTGGCGCACGCTGGTGCACTTGTGCAGCACCTTGATGCCGTGCCTCTTGAACTCGTCGACATGTTCCTGCGGCTTGTTGCCGGCGGTCTCGACGATCTTGATGCCGCTCTCGATGATGACCTGGCGGTATTCGGCGTAAGGCGGCGGCTTGATCGCGGGCAGGATGGTCAGGTTCACGCCGAACGGCTTGTCGGTCAGTTCGCGGCAGCGCGCGATTTCCTTGCGCAGATCGTCCGGCGTCGGCTGCGTCAGCGCGGTGATCATGCCGAGCGCGCCGGCATTGGCGACGGCGGCAACCAGCTCCGCGCGCCCGACCCATTGCATGCCGCCCTGCACGATCGGGTGGTCGACGCCGAACATTTCGGTGAAGCGTGTCTTGATCATTCTGCCCTCGTTTCCATCAGAATTTTCCGCGACGCGGACGGCCGCGCACGGTGTTGTTTTTGGATGTCGAGGGAAGGATGCAGTCCTGTCCGGCAAATGTCTACCGGCGACCTGCGGCGCGCCCATGCGGAAATGACGGGGCGCGGCGGTCCGGCGAGGGCGGAGTTTTAGGTTATTGCGGCCGGCGCTGGTGATCGGCACGCAGCGCCTGGCCGAGAGCAATGATAGCGGAGATGCTTGTTACGCCGGCACCGCGTCCTTCTTTGACGCGGAGGTTTCCTCGTCGAACGCGGCCGCGATGTCGCGCATGCTGACGACGCCGATCAGGCTGTAATCGTCGATCACGGGCACGTGGCGAATGTGGTGCTTGGTCATGAGATGACGGATGTGCTCGAGCGTGTCGCTCGAGGTGCACGACACCAGCTGCTGCACCGAGACCAATTGCGAGACCTTCATGCTGGCGCCGGCCGCGCCGTGCTCGGCAATCGCGCGCACCACGTCGCGCTCGGTAAACATGCCGACGGCGGTGTTGCCCTCGGTGCGAACGACATCCTTGACCACGAGCGCGCTGATATTGCTGGCGCGCATCAATTGCGCGGCGATCGCCACCGTCTCGTTCATGCGAACCGTGGCAACGCGAGGGGTCTTCTTGCGCAGGATATCTCCGACTTGCATGGCAACCTCCTTGGTTATCGTTGACAGGATTCTGGTATACAAAATGCCAATTGTCAACGCGGCCGTTGTGGAAATCTATCACCAGGAAAGCGCCGAAATAGGCAGAGTTGCTGACGTTTCAGACGATTGTGACCTGGTGTCGAGCGGGCGGGCTCTCGGCCGCCCAAGGTGCCTCTGGCATCTGGCATCCCTGTGCTCGCCAAACGAAAGAGGCGCACCGAAGTGCGCCTCCATCAGCTCCGCGGGGGAGTCCCGAACTTGGGCCGTCAAATCAGGCCGACGTTTCAGGCCGTCTTGGCATTCGTCGTGGTCTCGGCAGCGGCCGCGGCAGCCTCGTTGCCGTTGATGAAGGCGCGGCGCATCGGCTTGATCACGAACAGCGCCATCAGCGCCGCAGTGGCATTGAGCGCGACCGCAATCACGAACACCGCCTGCCAGCCATAGCTGGCGGCAACGATGCTGGCGGCCGGCACCAGCAGCGCAGCGGTGCCCTTCGCGGTGTACAGCATGCCGTTGTTGGTGGTCGCGAACTTCGAGCCGAAGGTGTCGCCGCAGGTTGCCGGGAACAGCGAGTAGATCTCGCCGAACACGCCGAAATAGACCGCGGTCGCCAGCACGAACACCAGCGGGTTGTGGCCCCAGGTCGACAACGTCAGCAGCATCAGCGCACCGGTACCGAACGCGATGAACATGGTGTGTTCGCGGCCGATATTGTCGGAGACCCAGCCGAAGAACGGCCGTCCGAACCCGTCGAAAATGCGGTCGAGCGAGATCGCGAAGGTCAGCGCGGCCATCTGGAAGCCGGCGAGCGAGACCGGCGTATTGGCGATCTTGTAGTCGTGCGCGATCGGCGCGATCTGCGCCGCCGCCATCAGGCCGCCGGAGGCGACCATCACGAACACCAGATACATCACCCAGAAGATCGGGCTGCGCAGCACCTGCGGCGGCGTGAAGTCGATCTTGGTCTGCGGCAGATTGAGCTGCTTCTTCTTCGGCGGCATCGTCACCGCAGGCTTCTGGATGAAGAAGGCGAGCAGGAACACGATCAGGCCTTGCCCGATGCCGAAATCGAAGAACGCGGTCTGATAGCCGCTCGAGGCGATCATGTTGGCGATCGGCACCACGGTCAGCGCCGCGCCGGCGCCGAAGCCCGCGGCAGTTGCGCCGGCGGCGAGGCCGCGGCGATCGGGAAACCATTTCAGCGCATTGCCGACGCAGGTGCCGTAGACCGAGCCGGCGCCGATGCCGCCGATCACAGCGGCGGCGTAGAGCAAAGTGAGTGAGTCCGCGTAGGAGTTCAGCACCCAGGACAGCGTGATCATGACGCCGCCGAACATGATGACGATCCGCGGGCCGTATTTGTCGACGAACCAGGCCTCCACCGGCACCAGCCAGGTCTCCGTCACCACGAAGATCGTGAAGGCGAACTGGATCGCCGCGCGGCCCCAGTGATGCGCGCCGTCGATCGGATCGACGAACAGCGTCCAGCCATATTGCAGGTTCGCGATCATCGCCATGCAGACGATGCCCATGACGAGCTGCAGCCAGCGGAAGCCACTGGACGAGGGTTGTGCTTGTGTTGCGGCAGCATTGCTGGAAACCATCAAATCCTCCCGAGCGCGCCTGGTCTTGTTGTGACCCAGTGTCGCAATTCTTGTGGCGTATCGTCGCAAGCGCTTAGCCGGAGGTTGGTATACTATATTCCAGAAAGCAAGCCCATCTTTCTGCTGCGCCGCAGCAAAACTGGCATACGACGCGCCGGTTCAGCCTCGGATTCGAGCCCATAGCGGCCGCCGAAAAATGAAAACGCCCGGCGTTGGCCGGGCGCTTTCGACAGCAGAAGCGTAGCGCGTTGCTTAAGCCATCGCCGCCGATTTCTCGACCACGATTTTCCGCCACGGCTTGAGCACGGCGATCGCGAGCAGCGAGGCAAGGATGTTGGCGCCGGCTGCGATGATGAACACGTTGTCCCAATGGCCCGACGACTGCTGCATGTAGTTGGCGATCGGCACCAGCAGCGCGGCGGTGCCTTTCGCGGTGTAGAGTAGACCGGCATTGGTCGTCGCGAACTTGGCGCCGAACGTGTCGGTGCAGGTCGAGGGGAACAGCGAATAGATCTCGCCCCAGGCAAAGAACACGAAGCCCGAGAGCAGCACGAACCAGACCGGATCGTGGCCCCACAGATAGAGCATCCAGATGCCGAAGCCTTCCATGCCGAAGGCGATGAACATCGTGTTCTCGCGGCCGATCATGTCGGAGATCCAGCCGAAGAACGGACGCGTCAGACCGTTGAGGACGCGGTCGATGGTGGCCGCGAAAGTCACCGCCGTCATCGTCACCGCCATCAGCGTGACCGGCACGCTGTCGACCTTCCAGTCGACCGCGATCGGCTTCAGGTTCGCCGTCACCATCAGGCCGCCGGCGCCGACGATCACGAACATGAAGTACATCAGCCAGAAGATCGGCTGCCGCAGCACTTCGGTCGGCTGATAGTTGCGCCGGGTCTGGATGATGTTGGCATTCGCCACGACAGCCGGCACCTGTCCGGCCTTCGGCGCGAGCAGGAAGAAGGCGAGCAGCACGATGATGATGCCCTGGCCGAGACCGAAATACAGGAAGGTGGTCTGGAAGCCGGAGTCCTTGATCATCGCCTGGATCGGCGCGACCGTCAGTGCGGAGCCCGCGCCGAAGCCGGCTGCGGTGATGCCAGCCGCAAGTCCGCGCTTGTCGGGAAACCATTTCAGCGCGTTGCCGACGCAGGTGCCGTAGACGCCGCCGGCGCCGATGCCGGCGATGATCATGCCGAGATAGTAGCCGTTCAGCGAGGTCGCCTGCGCATTGATCGCCCACCCGATCGCGCAGAGGATGCCGCCGATCAGCACGACGAGGCGCGGGCCGTATTTATCGACGAACCAGCCCTCGACCGGCACCAGCCAGGTCTCGAACAGCACAAAGAGCGTGAAGGCCCACTGGATCGATGCACGATCCCATCCAAACTTCTTCTGGATGTCGGGGACGAAGAACGTCCACCCGTATTGATAGTTTGCGATCATCACCATCGCGGCGACGCCGATCGCAAGTTGCGTCCAGCGATAGGTATCGCTGACCCGCGCGGCCGCCGGGGCCGCAGTTGCCTGAACCATGTCCGACATTGATCCTCCCAGTGCGCGCTTTGTCATTCTGCTTGTGGCGCGGCTCGGTCATCTTGGTATTTGATATGCCAAGGTTCAAGCTGTCGCAGAGGTTGCGTGCGCATATACCGCAGAGGACTCAGCGGTCACCGCAATGAGAGTAATTCAGCACGCAAAAAAATGGCCCCGAAAATCGGGGCCATTGGTCGAAGGTTCAATGTCAGCTCGCATCTTGCGACGAAACGGTCTCGGTGCCGCGCGCGCGGAATCATCTAGCCTCAGAGGCCGAAGTGCGGCAGGTCGCCATTGCGGTTGGAGATCTCCGCGCTCTTCATCAGCAGGCGGTCGATCGAGGCCATCAGGCGGCCGAACAGGGTGGAGGAGGGCGCGAGCGTGAGGGCAGTGGTCTTGGACATTGGTGTCCCCTTTGGCTGGAGGGCCAGCAACGGGCCGGCTCATCATCTGCAGCCAAATTATGTATACCAGATGCCAGAAACAACGGGCTTGTTTGCATGGCAGCATGGCAGATTGTGCAACGCAACAAGACGGGGTGGCTTGGCATCCCAGATTGAAGGGGAACGCATTGAAGCCACGGCCAAGTCCAGGCAAGCGCGGGGCTTCACCAAGCCCGGGAATCGTGCCGCTCCTGCGCGGCGCATTTCAACGTCGCCGACCGGCGCCCTCGCTGCCGTCACAAAGAAGGCCGCCTGACGGGGCGGCCTTGAGTGACTGGGTTTGCTTTTCTTCTTGGCCGATGAAGGGTCGGGGCCAGATCCCTTCACCGCGTCCAGTCTTCGCCCGCGCACAGCGTTCCCATGCAGCCGCGAACGTTCAGCGTGCCCGACGACACCAGCGTCACCGAGCTCTCATAGGTCTTGCCGTCATCGGCGTTGTAGATCCTGCCGGCCCATTTGTTCGGGCCTGCGGGCTGCATGTTGATGAAGAGCGAGATGCCTATCACCGGCCGGGTCCGCTGCGCGGGATCGGCATTCTTGTCGTCGCGCTGCGGCTTGCCGGTGGCCTTGTCGGTCGGCTCCTTCAGCCAGACGACGCGGCCGCACAGCGCGCTGCCGCAGCGCTGGACCTTGATCCTGGCGTCGCCGGACTGGGTCAGCCAGACGCCGGCCGGATCGTTGGCCTTGTCATTGGCTTTGGCGGCATCGGCGGCGCTGCCGAGCAGCGGAATGTGGAACGCTGCCACGATCAGGCGGCGCGTGAGGTGAGCGCGGATCAGCTGTTTCAGGGCGCTGCGGAGGCCGGCAATATCTGGGGGTAACGTCATCATCCACCTTCTTCATGAAAAATTTCATGATAAACATGAAATAAATCACGTTTAAGGTTGAGTCAACAACATTACCGCAGCATGATGCGGTCCGGCCGTAACGGCCTGT
Organism: Bradyrhizobium sp. B120; assembly: GCF_049075665.1. Classification (NCBI taxonomy): domain Bacteria; kingdom Pseudomonadati; phylum Pseudomonadota; class Alphaproteobacteria; order Hyphomicrobiales; family Nitrobacteraceae; genus Bradyrhizobium; species Bradyrhizobium sp. B120. The sequence continues at coordinate 3,179,129 of NZ_CP185242.1, forward strand.
ATGGGCAAAAAAATTATCGGATGGATGTGATGAGGAAATCGGTTCGCGAGCAACGCCAGCTCTGGTTTCGCCGGCTCGATCGGGCGTTCTGGGTGATCTGGGCCGCGCTGCCGGTCGTGCTGTGGCTGGCCTATTACCGCACCACGACGGCCGCGGGCGCGATCGCCGAAAGCCTCACCGGCGAGCAGGCGAAATGCGCGGCCATCGTCGCCGACCCGCTCGCCATGTCGGCCAAGGGGCAGATGCTGTTCTGGGCGCTGTTCGCGCTTGGGGTATCGTTTTATGCCGTGCTGATCGGCATCCTTCATCGCATGGTGAATCGATTCGCCAACGGGCGAATCTTCGTGTCGGAAACCTTGCAGGGTGTGTGGTGGATGGGGATCTTCCTGGTGGTCTGGCCGTTTGTCGATACGAGCACCACCAACGCGGTCGCCTATGCCTTGTACAAGCTCGGTGACATCAAGTTCTTCCTGCCGAGCTACGGCGTCGACGTCGGCACCATCGCAGGCGGTGTGTTCCTGATGGCGCTGAAATTCGTGCTCGAGCACGCCATCCTGCTGCAGTCCGAAAACGATCTGACGATCTGAGGGTGATGCTTGTGCCCATCGTCGTGAACCTCGATGTCATGCTCGCAAAGCGAAAGCGCCGCCTCGGAGACCTCGCGGACGCGATCGGCATCTCGATCCAGAACCTGTCGATCCTGAAAACCGGCAAGGCCAAGGCGATGCGCTTCTCGACGCTGTCGGCGATCTGCCGCGAACTCGACTGCCGGCCCGGGGACATTCTGGAATATGTGCCGGGCGATGAGGCCGAAGGCGGCGAGGGCGGCTGATCCGGCGCGTGCCCGATCGCCGAGCTCGTCGAGACGCTGGCCGAGCAAAGCTCGCGGCGCTAAGATTGCGGGCGACTAACTTACAATTACCGGCTGTATTGTGAAAGATGATGAGAGTTCTTCGGAGCTGGGCCAAGTCGTTCGTTGCCACCGGCTGGATTGTCTTTGTGCTGTCGATTCCTATTTGCGTTGCTATCGGCGCGAGTGCCGGCTTCAGCTTCTTTTATTTTCCTACGCGTCAAACGGCGCCGTTAGATGCGTTTGATGTCACGGCTTCCCAACTTGTTCTTGCCTCGGCTGCTTTCGCCGCAGTGGCCTCTTCTATTGCGTTCGCATTGAAGCTCCGCGCTACCGCGTCGGTGCTCGTTGTCGTGATCTGGAGCACGACTGTAGTCGGGACCCTCGTGGCTCGCTCCTTCGTCAAACCAGGACCCGAGTACTTTGAGAGACATCTCGGCCAGCAGGTTTTTCTAGTGCCTTGGCAATATGTGTCTGCTGGGCATGGGCAATTTACCGCTCAAAGCCCCCACGAAATTGGCTTCTCCGCAAATCTCTGCTTATCCAATCTCAAAGGTCGGCAGGACCAAGATTGCCGTTCGGCACAGCAGATTTATATTTTACCAAAGGAGAGGGACTTCGTTGACCCGGAGTTCTGGCGCATGCACCGCTCAGAAATGAACCCCGAGCCAGAGCGTAGCGGTTATCAATCGTTTGCGTACGGCTCCTCGCTTTCGGGCGGCGGACCAACGCACATCGACCATTATTTCGCACGTCAAGATTCCAGCGGACAGCTCACACGTCTTGTCGTCTGTCGGCTTGAAGTGTTCTGTACTCACCACGCGCTGGTAGGGGCTTATTGGCTCAAGTACAACGCGCCACTGGAAGAAGGTGATGCTCTGGACGATGAGCTCGCGGCCCTGATCGAATCGTGGCGGCGCAAGTAGTGTCAGGCCGTGGTCCTGTGCGACGGCAGCCGTTGGCTCTCAAACGCCAGGCTTCCGCGGCCCATCAGGATCTCGTCGGCCGTATCCGCTCAGCTTGCAGCCGCGCCTGGCCGGATCAGGGCGCGCATCAACTCCTCGACGAGAGCCGTTGCCTTGGGCCAGCGCAAGGTGGGCTTGTTGATCTGGAGTGAGATCACGCCGTGAGTGGCTGCCCACAGCAGCAGTGACAGTCGTTCTGCATCTTCTCCCTCGCGGCCCGGCGTTGCTGCGAGGATTTCCTTGATCAGCGCCACCACGCGGATCTGAATCGCTCGCCCGAACGTTGCGACCTTCGGATCGCTCAGGCCCGATATCACGCGGCCTTCGTAGAGCATCTTGTAATGGCCCGGCCGTTCCAGCCCGAAACGGACCGTGGCGAAGACGCCGGCACGCAGGCGCTCCCATGCGCCGCCACTGCTTGCGTCTTCCGCCGTGGTGCGCAGCTCGACGAGCTCATCGAACAGCTTTTGCAGGGCCGCGAGCAGCAGCGCGTCGCGATCGGCAAAGTGCGGATAGACGGATGGTGCGGCGATGCCTGCCTGCTTGGCGACAGCGCGCAGCGAAACGCCTTCGCAGGAGCCGGCTTTCTCGATCAGGGCAATGGCGGCCTTGAGGATGTCCTCGCGCAATTGCCCGCCTTCACCCCGCGCATTCCGTTGGCGCGCCTTCATGCCGTCCTCTTGCCGTCCTCTTGCCGTCCCCTCGGCTGATGCCCGTAACCTTACACTTGTTCGGCTTGACCCGTAAACTTAACGGATGTAAGCTAACATATGTAAGTTCAAAAGATCGGAGCTTCGATGACGACCAGCGCATCCTCGGGCGGCGCGTTCACGCCGGCCGGCACCAGCCTGAAGCTCAATCGCATGGGCTATGGCGCAATCCAGTTGACCGGGCCGATGGTGTGGGGGCCGCCCAAGGACCATGCAGCCGCGCTTGCCGTTCTGCGGGAGGCTGTCAGCTGTGGCGTCAATCACATCGACACAAGCGACTATTACGGCCCGCACATCGCCAATCAGATCATCAAGGAAGCTCTGCACCCTTACCCCGCCGGGCTTACGATCGCGACCAAGGTCGGCGCGCGCCGCGGACCGGACAAGTCCTGGCCCAGGGCAATATCCCGGCAGGAATTGATCGACGCCGTGCACGACAATCTGCGCAATCTCGGCCTTGACGTGCTCGATGTCGTCAACCTGCGCCTCGGTGGCCAGTTCGGCCCGGACGACAGTTCGGTGGAGGCGCCGCTCTCCGTGCTGGCCGAATTGCAGCAGCAGGGCCTGATCCGCCATATCGGCCTCAGCAACGTCTCCCGCGCGCAGTTCGATGAAGGCAGCAGGATCGCCACCATCGTCTGCGTGCAGAACCACTACAATCTGGCGCATCGCGTCGACGACGCCTTGATCGACGACCTCGCGGCCAGGCAGGTTGCCTATGTGCCGTTTTTCCCCTGGGCGGATTCCGTCCGCTCAGCTCGCCCATTCTGGACAGCGTCGCGCAAAGCCTCGGGGCGACGACCCGTCAGGTGGCGCTCGCATGGCTGCTGCAACGCGTGCCGAACCTGCTGTTGATTGCCGGCACGTCATCGGTCGCGCATCTCCATCAGAATTTTGCAGCCTGCACCCTGCATCTGCCGCCCGAGGCCATCGCGCAGCTCGACGGCATCGCTGCGGCCGGCCAGGCGCCCCGCGCTGCTGGCCAGTAGGAACTGAGCTGACAATGAGCGACGAGGGCTGTGGTTTGCCTCTTTTGCCTAGATAGGATGCATATGGGCGCTAAGGTTCGCTTCTGACGCGAAGCGATCATCAGAGCGACAGCGAGAGTTCTTGCGCCAACAAGGAAAATGATTGCTGATGATCTCACCGAAACGCGGCGGGATCGGACCGATTCGTATTCCGGATGCTGCCGCGCGTGGTGTACCATCGCTGCTAGGTCAATGGTGCTGCCCGATGGCCCCTGATTCCGAAATTGGCCAGCGCCACTCTACTCATGATCGTGCGGCCATGTTTTGGTCAAAACTGCGTCCGCATTGTTGAGATGCCCACTGCAAAGGCTCGCGATGGAAAGGGCAACGTTCGCCAAGGCCAAGATTTTCGCTGTTGGCGACGCACGGAGCGTTGCGACCTACGCGGTCGAAATCCTGGTAGTTGCCGCGATTTATGCTGGTCTTGCCGAATCCGCGCGATTGCTTCCCGCAATAAATCCAGCCGCGGCACCGCTATGGCCACCAACCGGGCTTGCGCTTGCGCTCCTCCTGTTGCGCGGCTACCGGATCTGGCCCGCGATCCTGGTGGGGGCTCTCTCACCTTACCTCATGGCCGACCGATCGCTCCTGGAGATCGGCGTCGCCGGGATCGGCAGCCTCCTTGCCGCATGTGCCGGGACATGGCTGATCGGCCGCTGGTCGAACGGTCGCCAGACGTTTGCCACACCATCCGGTGTCGCAAAGTTTGCAATGATTTGCTTTGCGCCGACCACGATGATCAGTTCAGCCATCGCCTTGGCCGGCTTCACGCTCATCAACGAGTCAAGCTTTTCCGATTCCATCGTCGCCGGGTTGACCTGGTGGCTTGCGGACGCTGCTGCGGCGCTGGTGATTGCTCCGGTCATCGTGCTCTGGGCGGCGATGCCCTTACGCATTGCTTTCAAATGGGCCCTGTTGGAATCGATCGCGGTCGCTGCTCTCGCTGGTATCATCGGGCTCGCTGCTTACAGCCCGCTGATCGGTAGCGATCTCGTCAGCACCGGCCTCGACGTGTTGCTGCCGCATCGGAGCCTTCTCGGCTTTCTGGTTCTGCTGCCCTTGATCTGGGCCGGTCTGCGCGGCGATCGATGCACCGTGGCGACGGCCGCGTTCATTTTCATCGGAACTGCCGTGTGGGGGTTCTCGGTGGGGAATGCCCCATTTCCGAAAATCGATCCGAACGGGGCGCTGTTATCCTTGTTCGTGCTTTCGATCATCGTGTCGGCGCCTCCGCTTGCCCTGGCCGCGGCAAGCGCGACGCGTCAGGCCAGGGAAGCCCATTTGCTTTCTGTCCAGGACCAGCTGAACGGTCAACTTGAACGGAAAGCTTTGGCGCTCGACAACATTCGACGGCACTTCCAGACCCTTATCGAAGGCGTTGTCGACTATGCAATTTTTGCGCTTGATCGAGAAGGACACGTGACGAGCTGGAATAGCACCGCTCAAAAGATCATCGGCTACAGCTCGGAAGAAATCATAGGCAAGCACTTCGGGATATTCTATCGGCCGGATGAACGCCGCGCGGGTTCACCGACACACGCGCTGGAGTCGGCAATCGAAAGCGGCAAGTACGACGTAGAGGGTTGGCGTATCAGAAAGAATGGTACGCCGTTTTTCATCACGGGCTCAGTCTCTTCGAGCCGTGATGACGCAGGAAATCTGATCGGTTTTATCAGTATCCTGCGCGACGCGACGGAGCGGCGCGACGCGGAGGAGAAGCTGGTCCAGGCGCGCGAACAGCTCGCGATGTCTCAGAAGATGGAGGCAATCGGCAAGCTGACCGGCGGGATCGCACACGACTTCAACAATCTATTGATGATCATCGGAGGCAGTGCCCAGATATTTCAACGCCTGCTTGATCCAAAACTGCCAAAGGCCATCGAAGCCATACAAACCGCGGCCAAGCGCGGCGAAAGTCTCACGCGCCAATTGTTGACATTCTCTCGTCACCAGCATCTCAGCCCGACGGTCGTTGATCTGAATGCGTCCATCAAGAACATGCGGACCATGATTGAGAGCTCGCTGCGCGGGAACATAGTGTACAACGAGAACGTTGGCGACGGCGTTTCACCGGTCAAGGTTGACCTCGCCGAGCTGGAACTCGCGATCGTCAACATCGCCGTCAATGCGCGCGATGCAATGACAAGCGGCGGCACATTCACGTTGTCCGTCCACGCGGTCACCGCAAATCAGGAAACCGGCGGCGATCGCCGTGGCAAGGCCTTCTTTGCGATCACACTTGGCGATACCGGCACCGGCATTCCGCCAAATCTTCTGTCCAAGATGTTCGATCCGTTTTTCACGACCAAGGAGGTCGGTAAAGGGACCGGGCTCGGTTTGTCCCAGGTTTATGGTTTTGCGCATCAGGCGGGCGGAACCGTGACGGCAGACAGCAAGGTCGGACAAGGAACAACGATTACAATCTATCTGCCGTCCTGTGTGGACGAGCAGATTACCAGCAAAGAGCTCGCCGCTGCCCGGGCAAGGCCAAGGCAGCCGCCGCGGCAGACGGTTCTCGTTGTCGACGACAGCCCCGAAGTGGCGGATGTGACATCATCGCTGTTCGAGCATCTGGGTTATGAAACCATCTACCGGGACTCGGCCGAAGCGGCATTGAAACTGCTCGATACCGGTACGAAGATCGATCTCGTCTTCAGCGATATCGTCATGCCAGGGACCATCGATGGCGTCGGGCTCGCGAGAGAGGTTCGGTCGCGGTACCCCGGTTTGCCCATAGCCCTCACAACCGGTTACAGCGATGCCGCAAAAGCAGCTCCGCCAAGCCTGAAAATACTTCGCAAGCCGTTCGATACCGAGGCGCTGAGAGATTTTATCCAGGATCTTGCGCCGCCGAGGTCAGCGCGATCATCCGGCGTATCCTTGGCGTCAAGCACGACCGACGCTGTGCGCAGAAATTGACCGGTCGCACCATCAATATCGGCCATTGATGCGGAGAGCGGCAGCCGGAACAAAAATGGCCGCGGTCGCCCGCGGCCATTTGTCGGTACTTATCGAGCGCAGCCGTTATTCGGCCGCCTGCTTGCGCGGCGGATCGAGGGCGCCGGAGTCGTGGATCTCGGCGACCTGGTGATCGCTGAAGCCGAGCACCTCGCGCAGGATCTCGTCGGTGTGCTCGCCGAGCAGCGGCGAGCGGGCGACGTCGCTCGGCGAATCCGACAGCTTGATCGGGTTGCCGACCGAGATGTACTTGCCGCGGGTCGGATGATCGACCTCGACCACGGTGCCGGTCGCGCGCAGCGACTGGTCCTCGATGATCTCCTTCATCGAAAGGATCGGGCCGCAGGGGATGTCGTCCTTGTTGAGGATCTCCATCGCCTCGAACTTGGTCTTGGTCATCGTCCACTGCTCGATGCGGGCGAAGATTTCGTTCAGCCGCGACAGCCGGGCCGGCGGCTTGGCGTAGTCGGGATGGGTCTTCCAGCCGGGTTCGCCGATCACGTCGCAGATCTTCTCCCAGACCGGCGCCTGGGTGATGAAGTAGAGGTAAGCGTTGGGATCGGTCTCCCAGCCCTTGCACTTGACGATGCGGCCGGGCTGGCCGCCGCCGGAATCGTTGCCGGCGCGCGGCACGGCATCGCCGAACGGGATGCCTTCGCCGAACTGGCTGTATTCCTTCAGCGGACCGTGGGCGAGGCGCTGCTGGTCGCGCAGCTTGACGCGGGCGAGGTTGAGCACGCCGTCCTGCATCGCCGCGGTGACGCGCTGGCCCTGGCCGGAATGGGTGCGCTGGTAGAGCGCGGTGACGATGCCGAGCGCGAGGTGCAAGCCGGTGCCGCTGTCGCCGATCTGGGCGCCCGTGACCAGCGGCAGACCGTCGCGGAAGCCGGTGGTCGAGGCGGCGCCGCCGGTGCACTGCGCGACGTTCTCGTAGACCTTGCAATCCTCATACGGGCCGGGACCGAAACCCTTGATCGAGGCGACGATCATCTTCGGGTTGATGCTGTGGATCTTCTCCCAGGGGAAGCCCATGCGATCGAGCACGCCGGGACCGAAATTCTCGACCAGCACGTCGCACTGCTTGATCAGCGCGGTCAGCACTTCCTTGCCCTTCGGGTTCTTGGTGTCGAGCGTGATCGAGCGCTTGTTGTGGTTCAGCATGGTGAAGTACAGGCTGTCCACGTTCGGGATGTCCTGCAGCTGGCCGCGCGTAATGTCGCCGACGCCGGGACGCTCGACCTTGATCACGTCGGCGCCGAACCAGGCCAGCAATTGCGTGCAGGTCGGACCCGACTGGACGTGGGTGAAATCGAGAATGCGAACGCCCTTGAGCGCCTTGGTCATAATGTCTGCTCCGTATACTCTATCTGCCCCTGCACCCGCAGGGAGTGATTGGGGTTAGGGGTTACTTCTTCTTCAGCACGCTTTGCGGATTGAGGTTGCCGATGCGGCCGCTCTCCGAGCCAGCCGCCGGGTCGATCACCGCGTTGATCAAGGTCGGCTTGCCGGAATCCAGCGCCGCATTGACCGCGCGCTTCAGCTCGTCGGGCGAGGTGGCGTTGACGCCGACGCCGCCGAAGGCTTCCATCATCTTGTCGTAGCGCGAGCCCTTGACGAACACGGTGGTGGCCGGATCCTCGCCCGCGCTGTTGACGTCGGTGCCGCGATAGATGCCGTCATTGTTGAAGATCACGACGCAGATCGGCAGCTTGTAACGGCAGATGGTCTCGACCTCCATGCCGGAGAAGCCGAACGCGCTGTCGCCTTCGACGGCGAGCACGGGCAGTCCGGTCTCGACCGCGGCCGCGATCGAATAGCCCATGCCGATGCCCATCACGCCCCAGGTGCCGACGTCGAGCCGCTTGCGCGGCTTGTGCATGTCGACGACGCCGCGGGCGAGGTCGAGCGTGTTGGCGCCTTCGTTGACGAAGATGGTATCCGGACGTTCCGCGATGATCGTGCGCAGCGCGCCGAGCGCACCATGATAATCCATCGGCGAGGCGTTGCTCATCAGCTTCGGCGCCATTTTGGCGACGTTGTCGTCGCGCTTCTTCGCCACGGTGGCGAGCCAGTCGCTCGGCGCGGCCGACCAGTTGGCGCCCATGGCGTCGAGGAACGCGGACACGCAGGAGCCGATGTCGCCGACCACGGGGGCGACGATCTCGACGTTGGAATCCATCTCCTTCGGCTCGATGTCGACCTGGATGAACTTCTTCGGAGCCTCACCCCAGGTCTTGCCCTTGCCGTGCGACAGCAGCCAGTTGAGGCGGGCGCCGATCAGCATCACGACGTCGGCATCTTTCAGCACGGTGGAGCGCGCCGCACCCGCGCATTGCGGATGCAGATCGGGCAAGAGGCCCTTGGCCATGCTCATCGGCAGGAACGGCACGCCGCTCTTCTCGACGAAATTCTTGATCGCCTCGTCGACCTGCGCATAGGCGGCGCCCTTGCCAAGGATGATCAGCGGACGTTTCGCGCTCTTCAGCACGTCGAGCGCGCGCTTGACCGCCGACGGGGCAGGGAGCTGCGCCGGCGCCGCATCGATCACCTTGACCAGCGACTTCTCGCCGGCCGCCGCGTCCATGACCTGGCCGAACAGCTTTGCCGGCAAATCGAGATAGACGCCGCCCGGACGGCCCGACACCGCGGCGCGGATCGCGCGCGCCAGGCCGATGCCGATGTCCTGGGCGTGCAGCACGCGGAACGCCGCCTTGCACAGCGGTTTTGCGATCGCGAGCTGATCCATTTCTTCATAGTCGCCCTGCTGCAGGTCGACGATCTCGCGCTCGGACGAGCCTGAGATCAGGATCATCGGGAAGCAGTTGGTGGTGGCGTGGGCAAGGGCGGTGAGGCCGTTGAGGAAGCCGGGCGCCGACACCGTGAGGCAGACGCCGGGACGCTTGGTCAGGAAGCCGGCGATCGAGGCCGCGTAGCCGGCATTCTGCTCGTGGCGGAACGAGAGCACGCGAATGCCCGCCGCCTGGGCCATGCGGCCCAGGTCCGTGATCGGGATACCCGGCACACCATAGACGGTGTCGATGCCGTTGAGCTTGAGCGCATCGATGACGAGGTGGAAGCCATCGGTCAATTCTTGCTCGGTGCCCGGTGCCTCGGACTTCGTAGCGGTATTCAGCATCGGCATCGTCTCCCTGATCGTTCTTTGTTCGGACGATCTGATCGTCGTCTGAAGCGGGTGTGGACTCTCAAACTTACGTGAACGGTTCTCTACGTGAATAATTCTTGGCCATGCGCCTCGACATAGGCGGCAAGGCCGAGCGTGTGATCGCGGGCGCGCTTTTCGGCGAGCTCGGTGTCGCGTGCCTCCAGCGCCTCGATGATCCCGAGATGCTCGGGCAGCGAGGTCGCGGTGCGGTCCTTGCGGCCGATCGTGAGCTGGCGATAGCCGCGCACGTGCAGCAGCAGGTCATTGGTGAGGTCGACCAGCACAGGCGATTCCGACAGCGAGATCAGCGCCTGGTGGAAGGCGATGTTGGCCTTGGAATATTCCTCGACGTGATCCTGCGGCAGGCGGTCGTCGCTGAAGTCCTTGAAGAAGTCGCGCAGCGCCGTGATGTCCTTCTTGCGCGCTGTGGTCGTGATCAGGCGCGCCGCCATGCTTTCCAGCGCCGCCCAGGCACGGATCATGTCGACGATCTCCGCCTTGGTGCGGCGGACCACGACGATGCCGCGGCGCGGCACGGTCTTCACGAATCCGTCCTGCTCGAGCATCGCGATCGCTTCGCGAATCGGCGTGCGGCTGACGCCGAGACGCTCGGACAATGCGCGCTCGTCGAGCATCACCGGCTCCGGCGTCGCGTAGATGTCCATCTTCAGGATCGCTTCTTTCAAGGCCTCATAGGCCTTGTTCTTGAAGCTCGTCTCCGGGGCGATCCGGACGATGGCGATATCTGTGTCAGCCATAGTGGGCGACGCCTTGGTCTGTTTCGGTTCTGGCACGACTCGTCTCCTCCTCTTGGAGACGTCTTCTTAGCAGAAGAAAGTACCTTAGATTTTTGGCATGCCAAATACCAGAATGTCAAGCTACCCATATTTTTCGGTATTTTTGGGCATCGACCGATCTTGACAATTACGTTTTTGGCATACCAAATGCCACGAAATCTGTCCCAGGAGGAAGCCAATGTCAAATTCGAAGGATGCGGTCCGCAAAATTCTCGATGCGGTCAGGGCCGACAAGCGTACGAGCCTCACCGCGCCCGAAGGCAAGGTGGTTTGCGACGCCTACGGCATTCCGGTGCCGAAAGAGGGCGTCGCCAAGTCGGCTGCCGAGGCTGCCCGGATCGCCTCCGACATGGGCTTCCCGGTCGTGATGAAGATCGTCTCGCCCGACATCCTGCACAAGACCGAGGCGGGCGGCGTGGTGGTCGGCGTCAAGAGCGCCGCGGACGCCGAGAAGAGCTACGAGACGATTCTGGCCAACGCCAAGAAATACAAGGCCGATGCCAAGATCGAGGGCATCCAGGTCCAGCAGATGCTGGGCGGCGGCACCGAGGTGATCGTCGGCTCGATCACCGACGGTTCGTTCGGCAAGCTGGTCGCCTTCGGCCTCGGCGGCGTGCTGGTCGAAATCCTCAAGGACATCACCTTCCGCCTCGCGCCCGCGACCAAGGACGACGCGCTGTCGATGCTCGACGGCATCCAGGCCCATGAAATGCTGAAGGGCGTGCGCGGCGGCGAGCCGGTCAACCGCGAGGCGCTCGCCGACGTCATCGTCAAGGTGTCGCAGCTGGTCAGCGATTTCCCCGAGATCGTCGAGCTCGACCTCAATCCGGTGTTCGCCACCAGCAAGAACGCGATCGCCGCCGACGTCCGCATCGTCGTCGACTTCGACTACAAGCCGCGTCCGGCGCCGCGTCCGACCGAAGAGATCGTCGCGGCGATGAGCCGCATCATGCAGCCGAAGGGCGTAGCCGTGATCGGCGCCTCCGCCGAGGACGGCAAGATCGGCAACTCCGTGATGAAGAACCTCATCAACGGCGGCTACAAGGGCGAGATCTATCCGATCCACCCGAAGGCCGCGGAGATCCTCGGCTACAAGGCCTACAAGAGCGTCAAGGACGTGCCCGGCGTGATCGACACCGCGGTGTTCGCGATCCCTGCGAAATTCGTCGCCGGCGCGCTCGTCGAGTGCGGCGAGAAGAAAATCCCCGGCGCGGTGCTGATTCCCTCGGGCTTCGCCGAAGCCGGCGCGCCCGAATTGCAGGCCGAGATCGTCGAGGTCGGCAAGAAGTACAACATCCGCCTGATGGGGCCGAACATCTACGGCTTCTACTATACCCCGGCCAACCTCTGCGCCACGTTCTGCACCGCCTATGACGTCAAGGGCCACGCCGCGCTGTCGTCGCAGTCGGGCGGCATCGGCATGGCGATCATCGGCTTCTCGCGCTCGGCCAAGATGGGCGTGTCGGCGATCGTCGGCCTCGGCAACAAGTCCGACATCGACGAGGACGATCTGCTCGCCTTCTTCGAGCAGGATCCGAACACCAATTTGATCGCGCAGCACTGCGAGGACCTGAAGGACGGCCGTGCCTTCGCGGAGGCGGCCAAGCGCGTCTCCAAGAAGAAGCCGGTGGTCGTGCTGAAGGCCGGCCGCACGTCTGCGGGGGCGAAGGCGGCGTCGTCGCATACCGGCGCGCTCGCCGGCAACGACAAGATCTACGAGGACGTGTTCAAGCAGTCCGGCGTGATCCGCGCGCGCTCGCTCCGGCAGCTGCTCGAGTTCGCCCGTGGCGTGCCGGTGCTGCCGACGCCGAAGGGCGAGAACGTCCTGATCATCACCGGCGCCGGCGGCTCCGGCGTGCTGCTCTCGGACTCCGTGATCGACAACGGCCTGTCGCTGATGCAGATGCCGCCGGATCTTGATGCGGCGTTCCGCAAGTTCATCCCGCCGTTCGGCGCGGCCGGAAATCCTGTGGATATCACCGGCGGCGAGCCGCCGATCACCTATGTCAACACCGTGAAGCTCGGTCTCTCTGATGAGCGCATCCACGCGCTGATCCTCGGCTACTGGCACACCATCGTGACGCCGCCGATGGTGTTCGCGCGCAACATGGTCGAGGTGAAGAAGGAGATGGAGGCCAAGGGCTTCGTGAAGCCGATCGTCGCCTCGCTCGCCGGCGACGTCGAGGTCGAGGAGGCCGCCGAATATCTCTACCAGAACGGCATTCCGGCCTACGCCTATTCGACCGAACTGCCGGTCGAGGTGCTGGGCGCCAAGTACAAGTGGGCCCGCGGCGCGGGACTGCTCTGATCGTCTGATCCGCCGAAGACCAAAGCCGCCTCGGACATCGTCCGGGGCGGCTTTTTCATGAGTCGCCTCGTTGTCGAGGTGAACGAGAAGGGGCGGCATCGGCCCAAGCATTCGAAACCAGCCCAGGCTTTCCTGCTCCGTCTTGCGTCGGTTCCGTGCGCTATCCCTTTTTCACGACCGCGTCCTGCCCGCCAAGGCAGCTTGCCTTTCGCATCTGATGTGCTACTGATATGTCAGATAAGAACGATGGAGGACGCCGCGATGGAGTTGGCTGCAACAGGGATGACCGACCGCCAGCGCAAATATCGCGCGACCTACCGCGAGCGGGTGGTGGGCTGGTACAATGGCTGGCTGCACGTCGTGCTGATCTACACGATCGGTTTCACGGCGCTGTACGTCTATTTGGCCAATGTGCGCGATTTGAAATGGTGGGAATACCTCACCATCCCGGCGGTCTTCCTGATTGCGAACTTCTTCGAATGGGCGGTGCATCGCTTCGTCATGCACCGGCCCTCGAACGTGCCCTTGCTGCGCGCGATCTACAGCCGCCACACCCTGATGCACCATCAGTTCTTCACCGAGGAGGAGATGCGCTTTGCCGATCATCACGACTGGCGCGTCACCTTCTTTCCGCCCTATGCGCTCGTGGTGTTCACCCTGATGTCGATCCCGCCGGCGATCGTCGCCGGTCTCGTGATCTCGGCCAATACCGGCTGGCTGCTGATCACCACGACCACGTCGATGTACCTGATCTACGAATTCATGCACTTCTGCTGCCACGTCGAGGAAAATGCCTTCGTGCGCAACATGCCGTTCGTCAACACCATCCGCCGGCATCATACCGCCCATCACAACCAGTCGATCATGATGGAGCGGAACATGAACCTGACCTTCCCGGTAATGGACTATGTGTTCGGCACCTCCGATCTCAATCGCGGCCTGCTGGGCCACGTCTTCAACGGCTACAGCACGCGCTACGTGAAGACTGACATGCGACGGACGGCGCGGACGCCGCGGGTCGTGGTGAAGGAGCAATCGGTGCCGCATGCCGCAGCTTGAACCCAATCTCGCGGGCCTCGCCTGGTTCGGCCTGCTGTGGAGCGTGTGCTGCATCGGCTTCCTGCAGCTGGCCGGGATGTATCCGCTGCGCGGCCGCGCCGTCCTGCCGGTGACGATGACGACCGCATTGTGGGCGATGTTGCTCGCCGGCACGCTGGCATTCGCCCTGGTCGAACTACGCTGGACCACGGTCGTTGTGGTGGGCGGTGTGCTGTTCCTGTTCCTGCCCGGACTGTTTCAGGCGCTGCCTGACTGGTGGCGCGACGGACGCGCGGGATTGCGGCTGTCCTGTTGCGCCATGATTGCGGCGCTGGCGTTGCTGGTCGGCGTGGCCGCACCATCGTTCCACATGTGGACCTAGAGGGAGGTCTCGATGCCGAGCCACATCAAGCTCATGCTGTCGCTGGCGTGCCTCGCCACGGCGGCCTGCGGATATGTCTTCATGGTCTATCTGGGACAGCAGGGACCGAGCTACGCGGTCGCCTTCCTCGGCGTCTTCGCCACGGTCGCGATGTGGATCTTCCCCGAGGTCGTCAAGAAGGACCTCAAGATGCGTCCGCCGGGATCCTGATATGATGCTGCAGCACAGGGAGACTCCGATGGCGAGCTATGCCGGGGACCGCACAATCGACGGCATTTCCGTGCTGGTCGACGGCGAGCCGCTCTCACCGCATTACGACCAGCTTCGGCTCACCGAACACGGATTTGAATGGAGCTACGAGGGGCCCGAGCCGGCCCAGCTGGCCTTCGCGCTGCTCTATGATCATCTGCACGACGCCACCGCGGCGAAGGCGCTGCACGAGAGCTTCATGCGGCGCATCGTCGCCAATTTCGGCAATGAGTGGGAGCTCTCCTCGGCCGATCTCGATGAGGCGGTCGCGGCGCTGCGGTCCGGACGCACGGTGTAACCCCACGCTGATTTCCGGGCGAGAGAAATATGAGATGACCCTGACCTGTCGCGCGGCGGTGCTGCATCAAAGCGGAACGCCGCTCTCCATCGAGCGCGTTTCGCTTGCACCGCCGATGCCGACCGACGTCGTGGTGAAGGTGCGCGCCGCCGGGCTCTGCCACACCGATCTGGAGGTGATCGACGGATCGCTGCGCTATCCCTTGCCGATGATCCTCGGGCACGAGGCGGCCGGCGTGGTCGAGCAGGTCGGCAGCGCGGTGCATGACGTGCACGTCGGCGATCACGTCATCCTGTCCTGGAATCCGCATTGCGGGCACTGCTTTCACTGCGATCGCGCGCAGCCGATCCTGTGCGAGACCTATCTCGCCAGGGGCGCGGAAGGCGTGCATTTCGACGGCGCGTCGAAGGCGCAGCTCGCGGGCGGCAGCAGCCTGTCGCACCTGATGTTCCTCGGCGCGTTCTCGGAATATGTCGTGCTGCCGGCGCAGCAGGCGATCATCGTGCCCAAGGACATCCCGTTCGACCGTGCGTGCCTGATCGGCTGCGGCGTCATGACGGGCGTTGGCGCTGCGCTCAACGTCGCCGCCATCGGCCATGGCGATACCGTGATGGTCACCGGCTGCGGCGCGGTCGGGCTGGCAGCGGTGCAGGGCGCTCGGCTCGCCGGCGCCGGTGCTGTTATCGCGGTCGACCTCGACGATGCAAAGCTTGCGCTGGCGCGGCAACTCGGCGCCACGCACACCGTCAACGCGGCGCGCGAGGACCCGGTCCGGTTCGCCAAGGAGGCGACGCACGGGCGCGGCGCCGACGTCATCCTCGAGGCCGCGGGCCATCCCATGGCGTTTCGGCAGACCGCGGAGGCGGTGCGGCCGGGCGGTGAGGTGATCTGGCTCGGCAAGATCGACGTCACGCAAGACGTGAGTTTCCGCTGGGGCGCGTTGATGGGCGAGAAGCGGTTTCGCCGCTCGAGCTACGGCGGCGCGCGGCCGCGGCGCGACTTCCCCTTGCTGGCGCAAGCCTATCTCGACGGCCGGCTCAAGCTCGACGAACTGATTACCGGCCGCTGCAGCCTCGAAGGCATCAACGACGGGTTCGAGGCATTGCGGCGTGGACGGTCGATCCGGACGGTCGTCGAGCTCTGAACGCTCACAACGTCGAACGTGCAAAGCTCTCGATGTAGTCGATCAGGCTGTCGGAGGCTGCTCCCGCGGCGTCCACGCGGCGCTCGGCGACGGCTTCGGCGACGTCGGCGTGCAGCCGCGCCGCGAGCGGCAGATCGGCCGCTTCCTTGTAGTGCTGGTACCAGAAGCGGCGCGACAGGCCGTGCATCAGGCCCATGGCGCGGGAGGCGAACTCGTTGCGCGACGCCGCCGAGATCAGGGTGTTGAACTGGTGATCCAGCCGCATGAACAGCAGATCGTCGGATTTTTCCGACGCGCGGCGCATGCCTGCGGCGATCTCGGAGAATTGCTTGCGTTGCTCGGTGGTGGCGCGCTCGGCGGCGCCGCGCGCCATCAGCCGTTCCAGCTCGCGCCGCACCTCGAGCAGGCGGAGCTGGGCGCGCAGGTCGATCTCGGACACCAGCACGCCGCGACGGGCCAGGATGTTGACGAGGCCGTCGCGTGACAGCCGCTGCAACGCCTCGCGGATCGGGGTGCGGCCGATGTCGAGCCGCTTGGCGAGCGCGAGTTCGGACAGCGCGGTGCCGGGCGGCAGTTGCAGCGTCACGATCAGCTCTTCCAGCTCGGCATAGGCGCGATCGGTGAGGGTGACATCGCCTTGCGGGAGACGAGCCGGCGCGGCAGCGCGCGGCTTGCCGGCGGCGGCGGACGATGGCCGCGCCGGCCGGCGGTTTGCTGCTGCGCGGGCGCGCGCCGTGCTGGATCGTTTGCTCGAATCGGCCATCAGGGTCTTGCGTGCTGCTGTACAGCAGATATCTCACACGCCCCGATGGCACTGACAAGGCCGCTCGATCGGCGCTACACCGAATCCGGCCGCATGCAGCAAACAGCGGCGCATCATCAGTGCGAAATGCTCTCCAGCGTGCGGCCGCGGGTTTCCTCGCCGAGCACCAGCACCGCCAGCGCCGCTACCACGAATGCGCCGGCGCCCAATGCGAACACGCCGCTCTGTCCCGCCGCAGGCAGGATCACGCCGATCACATAGGGGCCGATCAGCGAACCGATTCGGCCGACCGCGGAGGCAAAGCCGGTTCCGGTGGCGCGGACATGGGTCGGGTACAGTTCAGGCGTATAGGCGTAGAGCGCCGACCACATACCGAACAGGAAGAACTGCATGCACAGGCCGGCAATGATGAGCTGGGTCTGGTCCGCCGCCGAGCCATAGAAGTGGCAGGCGATCGCGCCGCAGAGCAGGTTCATCACCAGCGTCGCCTTGCGACCCCAGGATTCGACGAGCCAGGCCGAGACCAGGAAGCCGGGGATGCCCGCGAGCGAGATCAGGATGGTGTAGAATACCGACTTGGTGATCGGGAATCCCTTGGCCTGCAGCAGCGCGCCGAGCCATGTGGTCAGACCATAGAAGCCGAGCAGGGCGAAGAACCACAAGGTCCACAACATCGTGGTCCGCTTGGCGTAGATGCCCGAAAACAGCGTCCTCAGGCCGGTCACTTCGGACGCGGGCGCGGCCGCCTGGCGCACCACCGGCGGGAGCTCCTTGCTGCCGAGGCGATCGCGGACCCTGCTCTCGATGTCGCGCACGGTCGCTTCGGCGCGCTCGGAATAGCCGTGGGACGCGAGCCAGCGCGGCGATTCCGGAACGTAGCGCCGCACCACGAGCACGAAGACGGCCGGGATCGCCTGCAGGATGAAGACCCAGCGCCAGTCCGCGACCTGCAGCACGAAGTAGGTCAGCAGGCCCGACGCGATGAAGCCGAGCGGCCAAAACCCTTCGAGGAACGCGATGTAGCGGCCGCGGTTGCGGGCCGGCATGATCTCCGAGACCATCGACTGCGCGACCGGAAATTCCATGCCCATGCCGAAGCCGAGCAGCAGGCGGGATGCGCCGAGTGCGGTCGCCGTCGTCGAGAGACCGCAGCACAGGCTGCCCAAGCCCCAGAAGATCATGCTGACCTGGAAAACGCGGGCGCGGCCGAAACGGTCGGCCAGCAGGCCGGCGGACGCGGCGCCTATGAACATGCCGAGGAAGCTCATGCTGGACAGCAGCCCGGTTTCCGCCGTCGACAGGCCGAAGGTCTGGCGGATCGAGCCGAGCACGAAGGTCAGTGCGGCCAGGTCCATGCTGTCGAAGAACCATGCGGTTGCGATGATGCCGAAGATCCATCGCTGATAGGAGGTCAGCGGCAGGCGCTCGAGCCGCGCCGCGATGTCGGCGACCTGCTGCGCCTGCGCGGTACGCGCGACGGCGGCCGGAGCCCGGCTTGCGGCCGATGCGCTGACGTCGGAAATGGTCATTGCTGTCCTCCCCAGATGGACGTTGCCGGGCTCTTGTTGGCCCGTTCCATAAAATGTCACACGGATAGCAGTGATATGTCAATTGGTGATCACGTGCGAATTGGTGGGAGCGAGCCGGCCTCCGCGCCGGACAGGGCCGGGGACAAATCGGCGTGCGGCGCCGGCCTGCTGTGATCCGATCGACGTTCGATGGCGCTTCGGACATCTTCCGAAGCGGCATCAAAGCCCGGTTAACGGCATCCGAGAAATCGGGGCCTGTCCGATAATCCGGCTTTAATGGAGGGCCGACTAAAACTCTCGTGATTGCTATGTGCCGGATGCCTGGAGGTATCCGATATTGGGTCCGGAGGAGGCGTCTTTCCCATCATGTCAGTTCAGGCCGATTTGGATTTTGCGAGCGACGATCGCGCACGGGCGCAGATCGGCGCGGCGGTGAGCTATCTGCTCAGG
Organism: Bradyrhizobium sp. B120; assembly: GCF_049075665.1. Taxonomy (NCBI): domain Bacteria; kingdom Pseudomonadati; phylum Pseudomonadota; class Alphaproteobacteria; order Hyphomicrobiales; family Nitrobacteraceae; genus Bradyrhizobium; species Bradyrhizobium sp. B120. The sequence goes on from NZ_CP185242.1 coordinate 3,197,761, forward strand.
GACGCGACCGGCGCCGCGCGTGAGCATGCCGTCGAGATGATTGTCGAGATGGTGCGCGATGTCGCAAGCCGGCCGGCCGGTTTTGAGGCGGCGTCCCTGCAGCCGCTCATGAGCGGCGTCACCTACCGGGATTTTGTCATCGATGCCTATCGGCGCGATGTCGATCGCTGGCGCGCGACCATCCGCCGGTCGAACGGCAAGAAGATCCGGATCGCGTCTCCGCCGTCGGTGCGCGACGAGGCGACGACGACGGCGGATGCGATCACCGCCGAGAAGGCCATCGAGTTCGCCAGGCGGGCGATCGATATGGGCGAGGTGCTCTGACCACACCCAAGGGTGCATTCGCCGCGAAAATCCCGGCGATGCCACCGACCCTATGCTTGGGACGCACGATGTGCTCCGATGCGGCGGCTGCGCCGGTTCCGGAACTGTCCGCGCATCTTGATCCATCGTATCCCAGCAGAGAGAAGCCATGCCTTCCGAACTCCGTTCGCCCCGTCTGGCGGTCCTGATCGACGCCGACAATGCATCTGCCAGGATCGCCGACGGGCTGTTCGAGGAGATCGCCAAGATCGGCGAGGCCAGCGTGCGCCGCATCTATGGCGACTTCTCCAATCCAAGGTCCAAGGGCTGGGCCGACATTTTGTCCAAGCACGCCATCATCCCGCAGCAGCAATTCGCCTATACGACGGGCAAGAATGCATCCGACATCACCCTGGTGATCGACGCGATGGATCTGCTGCACAGCGGCCGGTTCGATGGCTTCTGCCTGGTGTCGTCGGACAGCGATTTCACCCGGCTTGCCGCCCGCATCCGCGAGCACGGCATCGACGTGTTCGGGTTCGGCGAGCAGAAGACGCCGGAGAGTTTTCGGCAGGCCTGCCGCAGGTTCGTCTACACCGAGAATTTGCGCGGCGGCGTGACGAGCAATCAGGACGCCGCGGTGCGTGCGCAGCCGTTGCAGCCGCCGGACGCCGCCACGCCCATCCTCAAGAAGGTGATCGGCCAGATGGCCAGCGAGGACGGCTGGGTGACGCTTGGCGAGGTCGGACGGCAGCTGGCCAATCTGGCATCGGATTTCGATCAAAGGACGTACGGCTTCCGCACCCTGAGCGAGTTGGTGCGCAGGACCAACGCGTTCGAGATTGAACAGCCCAAGGGCGGGACGACGCGAATCCGCATCAAGCCTTCAACTGACGCCCCTGCGAAAGCGCCTCCAAGACGGCGAACGCCAAGACGACGAGCCGATCAAAAACCGCCGGAATGAACGGCGCGCAGCGCGCTCCTGCTCTAAACCATCTCTGAATCTGAACCCACGATGAATGCTGCTTTGGACATGATCCGGAGCAGCATTTTCATTTGTGCTGGAACTAAGGCGAGTTGCTGCGGAACTGGAGTTTGCGCACGAGTTGCGGCGTTGGAACTGGAACGTCTCGGTCCCAGCGATGTTGAAGGGGCGTCTCATAACTTGGAGGAGGAGAATCATGAACAAGCGTTTTGCCGTTTCCCTTGTTGCCGCCGCGTCGCTGCTCGCGTCCGGTTCGGCGTTCGCACAGTCGACGACTGCGGCGGGCGCCGCGAACGGTGCGCGGACCGGTGGCGAGATCGCCGGCCCGGTTGGCGAGATCGTCGGCGGCACGGTTGGTGCCGCGGTCGGCGCCGGCCTCGAAATTCCGAATGCGGTGATCACGTCGATCCCGCGCGACGAACCGTCGGTCGTGGTGCGCGAACGCGTCGTGGTCGGCGAGCCGCTGCCCGACACCGTCGTGCTGCGTCCGGTGCCGCGCTACACCGAATACCGCTACGCTGTTGTCAATGATCGCCGCGTGATCGTCGAGCCGCGCACGCGCCGGATCGTCAAGATCATCGACTGATCGCGTCTATTTCCCGTCATTGCGAGGAGCTCGCGACAAAATTGCAAAGCAATTTTGCGCTGAAGCGACGAAGCAATCCATCGCGCCGCATATGCTGAAGCGTGGATTGCTTTGCTTCGCTCGCAATGACGGAAGTGGGAACATGTCATCCTCGCGGGCTTGTCGCCCGCGGGGATTTTCTTGGTCCCATGAATACCGGCATGGCACCGGGCCGCTTTTTTCATGAGGCGCCTGGTTGGCCTGACGGCGCGATCGCCTAGACTGGTCCGCAATCGGCGGACGCAGCCAGCGTCCGCTTTAAGTGCAGGGGATGGAAACATGGGTCGGAAGATCGCGATCGTCGGCGCGGGTGCGGTCGGCGGCTATGCCGGTGCGCATATGGTGCAGGCGGGGGAGGACGTCACCTTCATCGATCCCTGGCCCGAGCATGTTGCGCACATGCGCAAGCACGGATTGCGCGTCACGCACGCGACGGATGTCGCCGAGTTCTCGGTGCCGGTGCGTGCGCTTGATGTCACCGACGCGCAGCAGCTGGCGAAAGAGAAGCCGGTCGACATCGCCTTCGTCTGCATGAAGTCCTACGACACCGCTTGGGCGACCATGCTGATCAGGCAATATCTGGCGGCCGACGGCTACGTCGTGTCGCTGCAGAACTGCATGAACGAGGAAACCATCGCCGGCATCGTCGGCTGGAGCAAGACGCTCGGCTGCATCGCGAGCAGCATCACCGTCAATCTGCCTGAGCCCGGCCATATCCATCGCGGCGCCGGCAAGGGTGGCGCGGATCATACCGTGTTCCGCGCCGGCGAGGTGCATGGCCGCATCACCGCGCGGGCGGAGGAAGTTTGCCGCCTGGTCGGCTTCTCCGATAGCGCCAAGGTGACCTCCAATCTCTGGGGCGAACGCTGGTCCAAGCTCGTCGCCAACGCGATGGGCAACGGGCTCTCGGCCTGCACGGGTCTCCCAGGCGGCGAGGTGCTGCAAAGCGAACCGCTGCGCCGCTTCTCGACGCGGCTCGGCAGCGAGGCGATCCGCGTCGGCCAGGCGCACGGCTATCAGCTGGAAGAGATCCTGCATCTGCCGCCGGAGACCATCGCGCGGGCGGGCGAGGGCGACGAGGCCGCGACCCGCGCCTGCGACGAGCAGCGCTTCAAGGATAGTAAGCGCACTTCGTCGGCGCAGCGCCCCTCGATGGGCCAGGACATGCAAAAGGGCCGCCGCACCGAGATCGAATTCCTCAACGGCTTTGTGGTGCGCGAGGGCGAGAAGCTCGGCCTCGCCTGCAATGCCAACGCCGCGCTGACCGACATCGTCAAGCGCGTCGAGCGCGGCGAACTCGCGCCGGATCCGCGGCACATCACCGAGTTGCGGATGAATTGAGCGGCGCTACGATGTCGAGCTCCGCCGTGGCGGGCCGGCGGGCGGCATCGTGCGTCGGAAGCTCGGCCGCGCGGCGTGTTGCGCGTAATAGCGCGCGAGATGCGGTGCATCCGCAAGTGCGCTGGCGCCTTCGGGCGCCAGCTGTACCCGGTGCAGGATCGGTAGCAGGTTGAGGTCGGCGAAGGTGAGATGATCGCCGACAAGGTAGCCCGTCGGCGCGACCGCTCGGTCGAGAACGTCGATCTGCGCGCGCAGCGCCGGCATGACGGCATCGATGGCCGCGCGGTCGGGGGCGCCGTCGGCGGTCTTCGGCGCGATATAGGCGAACAGGTAGGTCCGGATCAGCGTGTGGTCGATCAGCGTGTTGACGACCGAAATCCATTGTTCGGTGAGCGCGGCGAGCCGAAGACCGGCCGGAAACAAATAAGGCGCAGGGAAGCTGCGGTCGAGATAGGTGGCGATCGCCTTGGATTCGAACAGCTCGAAATCGCCGTGGCGCATCACCGGCATTTTCCCGAACGGATGGATCGCGTAGATTTCAGGCGCACGCAGCGGCCGTTCGGTGAGCGTGTAGTCGATGCCCTTTTCCTCACACACCAGGCGGATCGCGTGGGTGTAGGTCGAGCGGGTCGAGCCGATGATTTCCGGAGCGGTCATGGATATCTCCCGTGTCGTCAGCGCGCGATCCACGCCATGCGGTCGAGCGCGGCCGACCAGCCGATCACGTGGCGGTCGCAGGTTTCCTTGTTCTCGAAGCGCTGCTGCAGCAGCACGAGCCGCGTGCCGCCCGCCGCGGCCTCGAAGGTCACCGCGACCTCGCTTTCGTGGCCGCGCGCGCCGTGCTCGCTTTCCCAGGCCCAGGTGAACGAGAGCCGGTACGGCGGCTCGACAACGCGATAGACCCCGCTGGTCGCGACCACGCCGCCATCGGGCCGGCGCATCATGGTGCGCCAGCGGCCGCCGGGCCTTGCGTCGAGAATGTCGACCGAAGGCTCGTAGCCGTCCGGTGCCCACCATTTCAGCAATTGCGCCGGCTCGATCCAGAGCGCGAACAGCACCTCGGGCGGCGCGGCGATCAAGCGTTCGATGCGCAGCGTGGTGTCGGCATCGCTCATGATTTTCTCCGCTTCGGCATTTGCGCGGCAGCCACTGCTTCCAGGCGATCCAGCGCCGCCGACCAGTGCCGCCGATGCCGCTCCAGCCAGCTCTCCATCGGTGCCAGCGCATCGGCGCGCACGCGCACGAAGCGCCATTGTCGCTCGATCCGGCGTTCGATCAGTCCGGCCGCCTCCAGCACCTGCAGATGCCGTGTGATCGCCGGCGTGCTGATGGAAAAGGGAGCGGCGACCTCGCCGACGCTGAGCTCGCCGCGGGCGAGCAGTCGGTCGATGATCGCGCGCCGGGTCGGATCGGCGAGCGCCGCGAATAGATTGTCGAGTTGAGGCGCCGCGGCCGACATGGCAGGAGAGCCTTATGGTGATTAATGAAAGTGTTAAATAACACAGTTGTTAAATAAGGCAATCGTTAAATAGCAAGACCCCACCTCCCGGCACAGCCTGCCTGTCGTCGCGCGGAGCGACGCGACGAAGCGATCCATCCACCGGACATGCAGGTGGATGGATTGCTTCGCGGAGCCTGTCATCCGGCGGCGCTACGCGCCGACCAGGTGGCCCGTAATGACGGATACTAGGTTGCAACAGGGCCTTGCGGCCGGGCGGCCCTAGAGCAATTGCCTTACCCCCATCCCGTGCATGAACCGCTCGCGGATCTGCACGGGGTCGCGGCGGGTGGTGCCGGTGCCGGGCTTGTCGTCGATGCGGACGCCGATCAGGGTCGGGCTGGCTGCCGATTTGGATTGCTCGATCAGCCGCTCGAAATCGTCCTCGTCGGCGGCCCAGGAGCTGTTCGCGATGCCGCTGGCGATTGCGATCGCGACGATGTCGGTATGGCCTGCCGCCGGCGTCGGCTGGCTGCCCGTGATCTGGTAGATGCCGTTGTCCATCACCACCATGGTCAGGTTGCCAGGCGCCAGTGTCGCGATGGTCGAGAGGCAGCCGAGCTGCATCAAGAGCGAGCCGTCGCCTTCGAGCGCAAACACGCGGCGCTTCGGCTGCGCCAGCGCGACGCCGAGCGCGATCGGGAACGCCAGCCCCATGCTGCCCAGCATGTAGAAATTTTGCGGGCGATGGCCGGCGGCCCAGAGATCGAAGTTGGTGTTGCCGATGCCGCCGATCACGGCCTCGTCTTTCAGCCCGGCGACGAGGCGCTGGGTGAGGTCGAAGCGGTTCAACACCTTGGTGTTGCGCGCGTGTGTGCTGGTCATGGCTGATCTCACTTGTCGAAGGTCTTGCCGCCGGTGAGCAGCGGCGAGAGGATCAGCGCCACCGGCGCCTGGGTGGTGACGGCCTGCTTGATCGAGCGGTCGGCGATGAATTCGAGCTCGTCGAGCCGGGTGATGGTGTGATGTTCCATCGCCAGCGAATCCAGCACCGGGCGCATGGTGCGGCAGACCAGTGCCTGGCCGTAATTGAACTCGCCGAGCGTGCCGCGCTCGGAGACGAACATGATCAGCGGGATCTGGTAGGGCACCGCGAGCGAGGCCAGCACATTGGCAAGCGTGGCAAAGCCCGAGGTCTGCATCAGCACCGCGCCGCGCGTGCCCGCCATCCAGGCGCCGGAGACGATGCCGACGGCCTCTTCCTCGCGCGCGGTCGGAAACGTCGTGAAATACGGATCGGCGTGTAGGTCCTTGATCAGCGTGGTCAGCACCCGGTCGGGCACATAGGGCACCAGCTTGATCTCGTTCCGCTTCAGCGTCTGCAGCACGATGCCGTGCCACGTGGTCGCCGCATCCTGGGACTTATCCTTGGCTTTATCCTTGGACGAGGCTTGTTCCGCGGCCGCCATCCTGTTCTCCCTCTCGCGCGACGCTGATGATCGCTTGCGCCATGAAACTTGACGCTGACCATGCGATTGTCAACATGTCGCGGCCGCAACGCGATCTGCGGAATTGGGCCATCGCAGCGCCGAACCGGCGTGCGATACAGGCCGTAACGATCACGGGACGGAACGATCACGGGACGGGAGGCGTCGATGACCGGATGGGTCTGGCGGACCGCCATTGTGGCAGCGGCCATGGCTGCGGCCGGCCTTGCGCTCGCGCAGCCATACCCGGCCAAGGCCGTTCATATTCTCGTCCCATATCCGCCCGGCGGCGGCGTTGACGTGCTGACGCGGACGCTCGCCGAAGCCGTGTCAAAAACCTGGACGCAGTCGATCGTGGTCGAGAACCGGCCGGGCGCCGGCGGGGTGATCGCCTCGCAGGCGATCGCGAGCTCCGCGCCGGATGGCTACAATCTGATCATGGTGGCGAGCGGCCACGCCACCAATCCGTTCCTCTATCCAAAACTGCCCTACGACACGTTCAAGGATTTTTCGCCGATCTCGCTCTTGGCATCGTCGCCGAATGTGCTGCTGGTGCGCGCGGACTCGCCATTCAAGTCGGTCGGTGACGTCATCGCCGCGGCGAAAGCGAAGCCGGGCAGCCTGTCCTTTGCCCATGCCGGCAACGGCACCTCGACCCATCTGGCCGGCGAGCTGCTCAACAGCCTTGCCAAGATCGATCTCAACGCGATCCCCTACAAGGGCGGCGCACCCGCGATCAACGATCTGCTCGGCGGACAGATTCCGATGTCGTTCAACAACGGCCCGGAGTCGGTCGGGCAGCTGCAGGCCGGCACGGTGCGCGCGCTGGCGGTGACGACGGGCTCGCGCGCGCCGTTCCTGCCAGACGTGCCCAGCATGTCGGAGGCCGTGCCGGGCTACGACACCGAGGTGTGGTGGGGGCTGCTCGGACCCGGCAACATGCCCGCCGATCTCGTTGCGAAAATCTCGCATGATTTCGTCGCGGCGGTGAACACCGATGCCGTGAAGGAGCGTCTCGGCAAGCTCGGCGCGATTCCGATCGGCTCGACGCCTGACAAGTTCGCCGCCAAGATCAAGGCCGACTACGACCAATGGGGGCCGATCATCAAGGCCGCCGGCATGAAGGCGGAGTAGGAAGATGGCTGTATCAGAGATTCCCGCCTGCCTGCCGCCGCGTCCGGTGACGCCGCCGAGAGAGAAGCTGCCGCGAAAGGCCTGCGATACGCATGCGCATGTGTTCGGCCCGGCGGACCGCTTCCCCTATGCCGCCGATCGCAGCTACACGCCGCCGGACGCGCCGCTCGCGACCTATCTCGGCATGCTCGATGCGCTGGGTTTCAGCCGCGGCGTGCTGGTGCAGGGCAGCGCGCATGGCCACGACAATTCGGCGATGCTGGATGCGCTGCAGCGCGAGCCGGCGCGGCTGCGCGGCGTCGCGGTGGCCGATGCCGATGTGGCGGCGGGCACGCTGCGGCAATGGCATGTGCTCGGCGTGCGCGGCCTGCGCTTCAACCATTTCTTCCGCGGCGGGCAGTTGCACTATCGCGGCGGCATCCCCTTGAGCGTCGCCGAGACGCATGCGTCTGTCATGGCCGAACTCGGCTGGCATCTGCAGCTCTGGATCGACGTCAAGGATCTGCCTGACACGGTCCCGACGCTGAAGGCACTGGGCCTGCCGGTCGTGGTCGACCACATGGGCCGCACCGATGCCGCCGCCGGCATCAACACGGCGGGCTTTCAGAGCCTGCTGCGCGCGCTCGGCGAGGGTTGGTGCTGGGCCAAGCTGTCCGGTGCGCATCGCCTGAGCCGGCAAGCGCCGGATTATCCGGATGCGCGGCCGTTCCACGAGGCGCTGGTCTCAGCCAACTCCGAACAGCTGGTGTGGGGCGGCGACTGGCCGCATCCGCGCGTCGAGGGCGAGATGCCCGACGCTGGCCATCTGCTGACGCTGTTCCAGGAATGGACGCCGGACGCCGCGACCCGCCACCGCATCCTCGTCGACAATCCCGCACGACTCTATGGCTTCCCTAACTGAAAGCTGCCCGAAGACATGACCGTCAACAACAAGCGCGTGTTCTACGTCAAATACCTCGCCCACGAGATCTACGTCGACATCTTGAAGAAGCGGCCGGATGTCCGGCTCGACCGTCTCGAGAACGAGACGCCGGAGGCGCAGTTCGCGCCTGTCCTCGCCGACGCGCATGCCTACCAGATCGGCGCGGCGCGCGACGAGCTGGCGCCGCATTTCCATGCCCATGCGGAGCTGTTGAAGCGGGCGCCGAACCTTTTGATCGTGTCCTCGAACGGCGCCGGCTTCGATCCCGTCGACGTCGATGCCTGCACGAAGGCCGGCGTGCTGGTGGTCAACCAATCCGGCGGCAACGCCAATTCGGTCGCCGAGCACGCGCTCGGCATGATGCTGACGCTGTCGAAGCGGATCATCCAGTCCGACCGCAGGCTGCGGCGCGAGGCCAACGTCAACCGTAACGACCTGATCGGCAACGAGCTGAACGAGAAGACCGTCGGCATCGTCGGGCTCGGCAATGTCGGCCGCCGCATCGCCGAGCTGTGTAAGGGCCTCTTGCACATGAAGGTGATCGCCTACGATCCCTATCTCACCGCCGAGGAGATGGCGAAGCGGAGCGGGGAGAAGGTCGAGCTCGACGATCTCCTGCGCCGCGCGGATTTCGTCTCGATCTCCTGTCCGCTGGACAGCAAGAGCCGAGGCATGATCGGCGCGCGCGAATTCGCGCTGATGCAGCCGCACGCCTATTTCGTCACCACCGCGCGCGGTTTCATCCACGACGAAAAGGCATTGGAAGAGGCATTGCGAGAGGAGCGCATCGCCGGTGCCGGCCTCGACGTCTGGTCCAAGGAACCGCCGCCGCCGGATCATCCGCTGCTGCAGTTCGACAATGTGCTGGCGAGCCCGCACACCGCCGGCGTCACCCGCGAAGCGCGCATCAACATGGGCCGGATCGCCGCCGAGCAGATACTCGACGCGCTGGACGGCAAGCGTCCGCCGCGCATTATCAATCCCGAGGTCTGGCCGGTGTACGCCAGAAGGTTCGAGAAGGCGTTCGGGTTTGTGCCGGGGTAGGTCGTGCGGCGATGCCTCATCTCGTTAGGTGAGCAAACTGGACAGGCTCCCTCTCCCCTTGCGGGAGAGGGTGGGGAGAGGGGTGGCCCCGGGCGAGACAATCGACGACGGCGCCGCTATCGAAATTCTGATCCCGTGCCGTTCAAGCGCAAAGTGAGAGAGTGTGCCGTGTGGTACCCCTCTCCCTAACCCTCCCCCGCAAGGGGGGAGGGAACCTTCCCATCGGTGCGTCCCTCACTTGGAAGCGGCCAGGGGACGGAAAAATCGCGCCGCTGCCGCGGAGAAGATCTGCTTCGTCATCAACGCAAACAAACAACGAATCCACTGCCAAACCACCGTTCGGCAATGCGTCCGTTGTTATTTTCCCTGAGATATCGACGGCTTAGCCCGAAATCGCCATTTTCCCTTTGTGCCCGCCCGTTCCGGGCACGGAAGGAAGAAGTTCATGCGACAAGTCCAGTCATTGCTCCGCAACGCGCCCGCCAGGATCGGCCGCCGTCTTGCGCAGATCGTCGCGATTGCTGCCGCCAGCCTGCCGCAGGCCGGCGCGTAGTTTTCCACCGCTGCGCAGCGCTCAGCCGCGCGCGTCGAATTAACTCACGCCCATTTCGCGTTAGTGCTAACGTGGTACTCCCAGGCTCTGCCGGCGCAGCAGGGAGGGTTCCATGTCACGCTTCGTCGTTCAGTTCATGAAGGACGTGCTCGGCGGCAACGGCCGCCAGCGCGAGGTTTGCCAGGGCGAACTCGAGGTCGACGCCTCGAGCGAAGGCCAGGCCACCGAGATGGCCAAGCTTAAATTCTGTCAGGAACAGGCGCTCTGCGACTGGTCACTGCACGCCGACCGCATTCGGATCGAAGCGGCCGACTTGCAAGTGACCTGACGCGTCCAGAGCCACATTCCGATTGAATCGGAACGGGGCTCTGGATTTTTGTTTTGAGGCGCTTTGTTTACGCGAACCGGTATCCGCTTCGCTCGAATACCCTTGGGCCGATTACTCCGGCAGGATGCGCACGGCACCCTTTGCCGCGCTGCTCGCGAACGCCGCGTAGGCCTTCAGCGCGGTCGAGACGGCGCGCTTGCGCGGCGCGGCCGGCTTCCACGCCGCATTGCCCTTGGCCTCCATCGCCGCGCGGCGGCGCTTGAGCTCGGCATCGTCGACCCTAAGGTTGACCTTGCGGTTCGGGATGTCGAACTCGATGATGTCGCCTTCTTCGACGAGGCCGATCAGGCCGCCTTCGGCGGCTTCCGGCGAGACGTGGCCGATCGACAGGCCGGACGATCCGCCGGAGAAGCGGCCGTCGGTGATCAGCGCGCACGCCTTTCCGAGCCCCTTCGACTTCAGATAGCTGGTCGGATAGAGCATCTCCTGCATGCCCGGGCCGCCGCGCGGGCCTTCATAGCGGATCAGCACGACATCGCCGGCCTTCACCTTGTTGGTGAGGATGGCGTCGACCGAGGCGTCCTGGCTCTCGAAGATGCGGGCCGGGCCGGAGAACTTCAAAATGCTCTGATCGACGCCGGCGGTCTTCACGATGCAGCCGTCCTCGGCGAGGTTGCCGAACAGCACGGCGAGGCCGCCGTCCCTGGAATAGGCGTGCTCGGCGTTGCGGATGACGCCCTCGGCGCGATCGACATCGACGTCGTCGAAGCGGCGGTCCTGGCTGAAGGCTTCCTGGGTCGGCACGCCGCCCGGCGCGGCGCGGTAGAAGTTGCGCACCTTGTCGCTCGTAGTCCGCACCACGTCCCAGCGGTTCAGCGCGTCGTCCAGCGTCGCGGCGTGCACGGTCGGTCCGTCGGTCGTGAGCAGCCTGGCGCGGTCGAGCTCGCCGAGGATCGCCATGATGCCGCCGGCGTGATGCACGTCCTCCATGTGGACGTCCTGCACCGACGGGGCGACCTTGCACAGCACCGGCACCTTGCGCGACAGACGGTCGATGTCGGCCATCGTGAACGGCACTTCGCCCTCGCGCGCGGCGGCGAGCAGATGCAGCACGGTGTTGGTGGAGCCACCCATCGCGATGTCGAGCGTCATCGCATTCTCGAACGACTTGAAGTTCGCGATGTTGCGCGGCAGCACCTTGGCGTCGTCCTGCTCGTAATAGCGGCGGGCGAGATCGACGATCAGATGGCCGGCCTCGACGAACAGGCTCTTGCGGTCGGCATGGGTCGCCAGCACCGAGCCGTTGCCGGGCAGCGCGAGGCCGAGCGCCTCGGTCAGGCAGTTCATCGAATTCGCGGTGAACATGCCCGAGCAGGAGCCGCAGGTCGGGCAGGCCGAGCGCTCGATCACCTCGACCTCTTCGTCCGACACGTTGGAGTCGGCGGCGGCGACCATCGCATCGATCAGGTCGACCGCGCGCTTCTTGCCCTTGAGCAGGATCTTGCCGGATTCCATCGGGCCGCCCGAGACGAACACCGTCGGGATGTTGAGGCGCAGCGTCGCCATCAGCATGCCGGGGGTGATCTTGTCGCAGTTGGAGATGCAGACCATCGCGTCGGCGCAATGCGCGTTGACCATGTATTCGACGCTGTCGGCGATCAGCTCGCGCGAGGGCAGGCTGTAGAGCATGCCGTCATGGCCCATCGCGATGCCGTCATCGACCGCGATGGTGTTGAACTCTTTTGCCACTCCGCCGGCCTTCTCGATCTCGCGTGCGACGAGCTGGCCGAGGTTCTGCAGATGGACGTGGCCGGGCACGAACTGGGTGAAGGAGTTGACCACCGCGATGATCGGCTTGCCGAAATCCTCGTTCTTCATGCCGGTGGCGCGCCACAGGCCGCGTGCACCCGCCATGTTGCGGCCGTGGGTGGTTGTGCGGGAGCGATAGGCGGGCATCGTAAATCCTTGGGCTAAGGTCATTTTTTAGGGGAGATGGCAGTCCTTATGCCCGCCCGTAGCAGCCGATTCAAGCGCGGAACCGCATGGCAGAACCCCGCTATCCGACTTCGATCCCGGCGTCTGTGGCGACGGCACGCAGGAGACGGGCCGCGGCTCGTTTCGCGGCGCCCTCCCGGTCCGATTATCTCAGACGCTCAATCCTCGAACCTGAACCTGAAGGCCTCGCCATGCCTGACCACGCGGCCTGCGGTCGGGGCGGGGAAGTGCCCGGTCAGCAGATAGCTCGGCGTATCCGCCAATTGCTCCAGCAGCGTCACGCGGGTGGCGAGCGCCGCTGCGGGATCGACATCGGCGGCATTCGACAGCCACGGCTCCGCGCACTGGATCGGATGATGGATCACGTCGCCTGACATCACGGCATGGTCGCCACGGCCGTTGAGGTGGATCTGCATGTTGCCGGCGGTGTGGCCCGGTGCCGGCGCAAAGCGCAGGCCCGCGTCGCGGTCGTCGAACAGCAGGTGATCGGTCTCGACGAATTCGGCCTGGCCGGCCGCAACGACCGGCAGCACCGAATCCTCGAACGAGCCGTGATTGACCGGCGTTGGCGGGTTCGCTCGGTGCGCGGCCTCCCAGTGCCGGAACTCGGCGCGGCCCATGAGATAGCGCGCCTTCGGAAAGGTCGGCACCCAGCGCCCGTCGATCAGCCGCGTGTTCCAGCCGACATGGTCGACATGCAGATGCGTGCACATCACGAAGTCGACCTGCTCGGGCCGCACACCGAGCGCGGCCATGTTTTCCAGATAGGGCTGGTTGAGATTGTTCCAGGCCGGCACGCGCGGGCGCGGCTTGTGATTGCCGCAGCAGGTGTCGACGACAGCCGTCCAGCGCGGCGTGCGCACCAGATAGGAGTGATGGCTCAGGATAAAGCGGCCGGTCTCCGGCTCGATATAGCGGTGATCGAGCCAGCTTCGGTTCGCGGCGATCACCTCGTCCGTGACATTGGCGAACAGCCATCTATTGTCGAAGGCGAGCGAGGGGATCTCGACCAGCCGGTCGATCCGCATGCTGCCGATCGCAATCTGGCGCATGCGGTGCTCAGTTCTTGATGAGGCCGCCGAACGGCACCCAGCGCGTGCCGTCGTAGCGGATCAGTTGCAGGCTGGTCATCGGCGTATACCGCTCCGGCGAATTGCTGACCGCCGTGCCGTTGATCAGCATCGGCAGATGCAGATCCCTGATGCCTGTCGCCTGCTTCATCACATTGGCGCGGGTAAGGTCGTTGCCGGCGGCCTTCAGCACCGCGGCCAACGTCTGCGCGATGGTGTAGCCGTAGACATTGAGCCAGTCGCTCTTGTTGGCGTCGGGCAGATACTTGTCCATGAAGGCGACCCATTCCTTATAGCCGGCGTCGTCCCTCAGCGCCGGGTCGGTCGAGTCCTTCAGGTACTGGCTCGAGATCACACCGGTGGAATTGTCCTTTCCGGCGGGTTCGAGTACGCCGCTGATCGAGGCCGAGACATTGGAGATGATGGTGGTGGGCTTCCACCCGATCTCGCCGATCTTGCGGATCGCCTGCGCCGCGAATTTCGGCGTCGCCGCGACCAGCACGACGTCGGCGCCGCTGCTCTTGAGCAGCAGGATCTGCGTATCGACGGTGGGGGCGGTGGTCTCGTAGGGTGCGCGCGCCACGATGGCTTCGGTGCTGCCGAGGCCTTCCTCCAGCGCTCTTAGATAGTCCTTGCCGAGGTCATCGTTCTGATAGAGCACACCGACCTTGGCGTTCGGGCGGCTCGCCTTGATGTATTTAGCGTAGGCGATCGCCTCGTCGCGATAGGTCGGCTGCCAGCCGACGGTCCACGGAAAATTCTTCGGGTCGTCCCACTTCGCCGCGCCCGAGCCGAGGAAGAGCTGCGGCACCTTCCTGTCGTTGAGATATTTGTGCACGGCGCTGTTGGTCGGCGTGCCGACGCCGCCGAAGATCAACAGCACCTCGTCGCTCTCGACCAGCCGGCGCGTCTGCTCCACCGTCTTGGGCGGGCTGTAGGCGTCGTCGGCGATCATCATCTGGATACGCCGGCCGTTGATGCCACCCTCGTCATTCACCTTGCGGAAATAGGCCTCCGCCGATTTCGCGATTTGCGCGAACGCCGAGACGGGGCCGGACAGCGGCGCGGTCGTTCCGATCCTGATCGTCTTGTCGTCGGCGCCTGAGTCATATTTCGCGCTCTCGGCATGTACGGTGCCGGCGGCGATCAGCGGCAGCAGCAAAAGGGCCGCGCGCAAATGAGTGCGGACGAGGCGCGCCATGACGGTATCTCCCCAGATTGCTCTCCGCCTCTTCGGGCGGAGTTGAAACGCGAATACTTTGCCCGCCGCTTGCCGGCCGTGACCGCCGCCGTGCAGACGAACGATCGTTCGTACGGTTGACTAGCGAACGATCGTTCGTTAGTCAAGACGCATGACGGCTTCCACATCCAGCGCGGCCGAGGCGGTCGTGACCTCCACCCGCGAGCGCATCCTCAGCGAGGCGCTCAGCCTGTTCGCGCAAAGCGGCTATGGCGGCGCGTCGATGCGCGAGCTTGCGCGGCGCGTCGGCATCCGCGAGAGCAGCCTCTACAATCATTTTCCGGGCAAGGCCGCGATCCTCGAAGCGATCGTCAGCGAGCACGGTCCGGCAAGCTCGGCCGACCGGCTCGAGGCGCCGCGCTACCGGCAGCTCGCGCGGCAGCCGGCGGCGTTCTGCCGCCAGTTCGCGCTCGACCTCGTCGAACAATGGTCGGATCCGCGCGAGCATCAGTTCCAGAAGGTCATCACCGCCGAACGCAACCGTGTGCCCGGCATCCGCGCCAAGTTCGCCGACCACTTCTATGCGCGCGAGCAAAGCCTGATGACGGACTACTTCCGCGGCTTCGCGCTCGCCGGACTGATCTCGACCACAGACCCGCGCGAGGCGGCGCGGCTGTTCGCGGCCGGCCTGATCTATCTCAGGCTCGAACATTATGTGATGGGCGCGCAGGCCTCGCCGCGACCGAAGGTGATCGAGGCGATCGACCGCTATCTCGCGTTCTTCCTGTCGCTGATTGCGGCAAAGGACGCAGACACATCGGACAAGAAGCAACGAAAAAAGGGAGAGACGCGTGGCAAGGCTGCCTCTGATTGATCCGGACACCACGAGCGGCGACATCCGCGCCGCGTTCGACCGCATGCCGGTCAAGCTCAACATCTTCCGCATGATGGCCCATGCCGAGGCCAACATGATCCCGGCGATGCGGCTCGCCAATTCGATCCTGCATAAGCAGAAGCTCTCCGCGGTCAACCGCGAGTTGCTGATCCTGCAGGCGGCGCAGCTCGAGGGCGGTGCCTATGAATGGCGGCAGCATGTGCCGATCGCGCTCGGCGTCGGCGTTACGCAAGCGCAAATCGATGCCGTCGAGCGCGGCGATTACGACGATGGCGCGCTCAACGCCGCCGAGCGCGCGCTGCTTCGCTTCGGCCGCGAGGTGGTCGAGAAGGTCCGCGTCGGCGAGGCGGCTTTCGCCGGCATGCGCACGCATTTCAGCGATCAGGAGATCGTCGAGGCGATCGTCACGCTCGGCTTCTACATGATGATGGCGCGGCTGACGGAGGCGACCGAGACCGATCTCGATCCGGCCGCCGGCATGGCCGTGTTCGAGGGCGGCAAGAAGCGGGGCTGATGGGATGTCGGAGACTTCGCAAGAGGGCAAGCAAGGGACCTCGCAAGACTCCAAGCCGGAGCGCTATGTCCGCCCGCTGAGTGCGGAATCGTCGGGCATGGCGCCGGGCAGGGGACGGCTCAACGGCCGCCGCATCCTGGTGGTCGGCGGCGGCCAGCGCGTGTTCGATGCCGCAACCGATCCGATCGGCAACGGCCGCGCCATGAGCCTATTGTTCGCGCGGGAGGGCGCGCATGTCGCGGTCGCCGACCTCAACCGCGCCTCTGCGGAGGACACGGTCGCGCGCATCGCCGAAGACGGCGGCCGCGGTTTCGCGTTCGCTGCCGACGTCACCAGGGAGGCCGATGTCATCAGGATGATCGACGAGGCGCACCACGCGATGGGCGGGCTCGACGGCATGGTGCTGAACATCGGCACCTTTGGCAAGACCGGCCTCGACAATGTCAGCGCCGAGGAATGGAACAGGATCTACGACGTCAATGTCCGCGGCCCGATGCTGTGCTGCCGCTCGGCTCTGCCCAAATTCGCCGATGGCGGCTCGATCGTCTTCATCTCGTCGATCGCGGCGCTAAAGGCGGGATCGCAGATGGCGGTCTATGATTCTTCCAAGGCGGCGCTCGGCGGCCTGATGCGCAACATCGCGCACACCGGCGCCCGGCGCGGCATCCGCGCCAATCTGGTCTATCCCGGGCTGGTCGACACCCCGAACGGCCGCGAGGCCGGTGCAGGACGACCGTCGCGCGGCAAGAGCCAGGTTCCGTTCGGCCGCCAGGCGACGGCGTGGGAGATCGCTTACGCGGTGCTGTTCTTCATGTCGGATGAAAGCGTCTACGTCACCGCGCAGACGCTCGCGGTCGACAGCGGCCTGAGCGGAATGTGAGCGAAGCGCTGTTCAGGCGACTGTCGCAAACCAGACTGTGGCCCTCGGCGTGGCCCGAATGATCCGGTCAGCTCTCCGGCAGCTTGGACAAGACGCTCTTTGAAGCCGGGCACGTCAGCGTGGCTTCAAGCGTGTCGAGGATGTTCTCGATCGTGAAGGGTTGGCCCCAAAGCCGGCTGCTTTTGGTGTTGCGCAACTCGAGCGCCGCCTCGTGGGCGGACAGGATCGCGTTGGCGTAGATGGCGAGGATCGACAGCCGCTGTTCGACGATCGGCGCCGGAAGCCGCAGCATCTGCTTCAGCTGATCGAAGCATTCGATATAGCTGGCGTTCCAGCGGCCGTTGAGCGCCGCACGCAATGCCTTGGGATCCGAGGCCTGCAGGTTCGAGGTGAAGCGGATATATCCGCGCCATCGCACGTCGTCGCCGAGCTCGATGACAGGCATGACCAGCACCACGATCAACTCGCGAATGGTCTTCGGTCCGCCCCGCGCCTCAATGTCGCCGAGCATGTCACGCCGTCGTTCCTCGAGCACCGTGGCGCCGTCGACGACCATCTGCCGGATCAGCTCTTCCTTGGAGCCGAAATGATAGTGCAGGGCGGCGTTGTTGCGCTGTCCGGCGGCGTCGACGATCTGCTGCACGGTCACGGCGTCGACGCCATGGCGGGCAAACAGCATTTGCGCGGCCGCCTTGATCTGGTTCCGCGTCTCTTCCGAGGTCGCGCGCGTGCCCTTCCGACTGCTTGACATGCGAACTGATCCCGGATTAATTAAGTGAAATCGCTTAACTTGGACTCGGAGAGGAAGCAGGTCATGCGTGTACTCATCGTGGGCGGCGGCATCGGTGGACTGACTACAGCGATTGCGCTGCGTCATCAAGGCATTGACGTTCTCGTGCTCGAGCAGGCCAGGGCATTGAGCGAAATCGGCGCCGGCATCCAGATTGCCGCGAACGCGGCGATTGTGCTGCGCGAGCTTGGATTGGAGGCCGCCATTCGCAGCGTTGGCGTCAAGCCGCAATCCTATGACTACCGCGACCTGCGCACCGGCAAGATGCTGTACCAGGCTCCGCTGGGCGATGAGGCCGCCAAGCGCTACGGCGCACCGATGTACAACATCCATCGCGCCGATCTGGTTCAGATCCTGTCCGACGCGGTGCCGCCGGAAGCCAGACGGCTTGATGCCCGCTGCGTGGCAGTCTCGCAGGACGCCGACGGCGTCGCAGTGAAGCTCGCGAATGGCGAAACCGTGCGCGGTGACGTGCTGATCGGATGCGACGGCATCCATTCGGTAGTGCGCGAGCATCTGCGCGGCCAGGAGGAGAAGCACTTCGCCAACATCCTGATGTGGCGCTCGCTGATTCCGGCCGAGCGGGTCGAGGGCCTCGATCTGGAGGAGCGGGGCAATTACTGGTTCGGCCCCGGCCGGACGCTGATCACTTATTGGGTGCGGCCGAAAAATCTCTACAGCATCCTTGCTTCGGTGCCTGCGCACGAGGTGACGCGGGAATCCTGGGATGAGACCGGCGACATTTCCGAACTGCTGGGCTCCTTCAATGACGCCGAGCCGCGCGCGCGAAAAATGCTCGAGCAATGCCAAAGCGCATTCATCACCGGCATGTATTATCGCGATCCGATCGATTGCTGGAGTTCCGGCCGCATCACGCTGCTCGGCGATGCGGCTCACCCGATGGTGCCGTTTCTTGCGGCCGGCGCCGGCCAGAGCATCGAGGATGGCTGGACACTTGCGCGCGTGCTGTCGCGACGGCAGAACGATGTGCCGGGCGCGCTGAAGGAGTATGAGCAGCGGCGGCTGCCGCGCACGACGCGGATCCAGGCCGGTGCGCGTGCGGTGGTGAAGCTGATGCACGAGACCGATGCGGACCGACTGCGCCACCGCAACCACCGCTGGAAGGGCATGGCGCGGATCGACCCGCTGGCGGAGACCAGTTGGGGCCTCGCCTGGGACTATGATGTGGTCAAGGCCACCGAAGGGCCGCCCGGCGAAGTGCTCAATGTCACCGGCCTGCGCGAAGGCAAGCGGTTGCAGCGACCCGAGGCGCAGCGCGCGTTCGATCTCTGGAAGTATGCGTTCCGGCCTGAAGATGTCGCACGTGGTCATGACGGGTTGCGTGAGGCCTATGACCGCTTCCTCCTGAGCAACTTTCCGCTTCCCGAAGGCATCGCCGCGGTGGAGGACGAGCTTGGCGACGTCAAGGCCTGGCGCGTCGCGGCCGCGGATGCGCAAGGTGGCAACGTCGTGCTGCACTTCCACGGCGGCGGCTATCTGATCGGGGCCGCCAAGGGCTCGTTGGAATATGCAAGCCGGCTGGCGGCTGCGGTGGCGGGAACCTGCTACACCGTCGACTACCGGCTCGCACCGGAGCATCCCTATCCGGCCGCGCTCGATGACGCAGTGGCCGCCTATCGCGCATTGCTGGCGCGCGGCATTCCCGCAAGCTCGATCATGGTCTCCGGCGAATCCGCGGGCGGCGGCCTCGCCGTTGCAATGGTGCTGGCGCTCCGCAATGCCGGCGATCCGTTGCCGTCGGCGATCCTTGCCGCGGCGCCTTTCGTCGATTTGACATTGTCGGGTCCGACGATCCGGCAGTTCAATGGCGACGATCCTGCGGCCAACCGCGACCTGCTCACGTTCATGGGGGCGTCCTACTTCCAGGGGCATGAGCCGACCGATCCGCTGGTGTCGCCGCTGTTCGGCGATCTCACCGGCCTGCCGCCGCTGTTCCTCACCGCGAGCCGGGGCGAGGTGTTGCTCAGCGATACCACGCGGCTGGCCGAGCGCGCGGAGCAGGCCGGGGTCGACGTGACGCTGCGGCTGGTCGAGGACTCAGTCCATGTCTATCCGATCTTTCCGTTCCTGCCCGAGACGCGGGCGACAATGCAGGAGGTGGCCGCCTGGGCGCAGCGCCATCTGCGTCGCGAGGATGCGCGGTCGCAGGCTGCCGAATGATCTATTGCGGCGTGTGATACGCTGTCATTCCGCGGCGAGGCTGGCCGGAACCGGGATGCCCACCTTGGGGCGCGCTTTGGCCGCGCGGCGGTTGTTCTTGCTGAAACGGCTGCCGGCCAGCAGCGCCGCGGCGGCGCGCAACTGCTCGCGCAGCCATTGATTGGTGGTGTCGCCCTCGGCGGTGGCGTGCCAATAGAGATAATTGACGTGCGGACTGATCGGGAACGGGCAGGGGAAGCACTGCAACAGCCCGGGATCTTCCAGCACGGAGGCGGCGCTCTCCGACGCCGTCAGCAGCATGTTGCTGCGGCTCACGACATGGCAGGCGGTCGCAAAGTTCTGGCAGGTCAGGCGAACGGTGCGCGTCAGGCCGAGCCGCTGGAACTGGAAGTCCTCGAACGACAGGCCGCTGCGCCGCGACGTCACGCAGACGTGTTCCAGGCGCAGGTACGCCTTCTTGTCGAGCCGCTTGCCGAGCTCGGGATGGCCGCGCCGGGCGAATACCGCGATATGCTCGGTCAGGATCTGCTCGCGCCGCACCTCGGTGGAGAGCGGCAGCAGCGTATCGATCGCGACGTCCAGCGTGCCGGCGGCAAGCTCCCGCTCCAGATTGTTGCGCTCGCTGCGCACAGTCGCGATCTCGACCAGCGGCGCAACCGTGCTGATCCGGTTGATCAGCGCACTCAGCATCGGCGCCTCCAGATTATTGCGCAGGCCGATCACGAACCGCTTCGGTGTCCTGGCCGGATCGAAGCGGTTGGTGTGGGTCAGCGTCGTCTCCAGGCCGTTGAGTGCCTGGCGCACGGTCGTGATGATCTGGCGCGCCAGCGGGGTCGGCGTCATCACGTGATGGCGGCGCACGAACAGCGGATCGTTGAACATCGCGCGCAGCCGGCTCAGCGCATGGCTGACCGCGGGCTGGGTCAGATTGAGGCGGAAGCAGGCGCGGCTGACGCCGCCCTCGGTGTAAATCGCGTCGAACACGACGAACAGGTTCAGATCGATATCGCGCACATGCATGGAAATAATCAATCCGTATCCGCCGAATGCATTTGACGAATATGAGTTGGCGCTCTTAAAGTCTCAAGCAAAATAATACCTGGAGGAAACGATGAGCGTGCAATCGCCATCGCGCGGCGTTGCTGTCCCTGCGGCATCATCTCGCTCGGGCTCAATGTTCGCAAAACCGAGCCAGGAGCAGATCGTGCTCCTGATCACGATCGCGCTTCTTGTCGTGTTCGGCCTGACCCTGAACGGTTTTGCCAGCGTTTCCAATCTCCTGAATCTGTTGCGCAGCATTTCCATCCTCGGCGTGCTCGGCCTCGGCATGGGGCTGATCGTGATCAGCCGCGGCATCGACCTCTCCGAGGTCGCCATCATGGCGGGTTCCTGGGCGATCGCGCTGATCTACATGCAGAACGGCATGCCCGTTTTCACGGCAGTGCTGCTGGCGCTGGCCGTTGCGGTGCTGATCGGCCTCGTCAACGGCGTCATGGTCGCCTTTGTCGAGGCGCCGGCGCTGTTCGTGACGCTGGCTGCCGGCTTCGTGATCTATGGCCTTGCGTTCTGGATCGCGCCGGCCTGGGTGGTCTACGCGCCGAAGGACCTGCCGGGCCTGATGTATCTCGGCGCCGGACGGCTGTTCGGCATCCCGGTTCCGATCCTGGTGTTCGCGGTCTGCGCGATCGCGATGCACCTGTTCCTGTCGCGGACCTCGATCGGCCGCTTCATCTATGCGCAGGGCGACAATCCGGAGGCTGCGCGGCTGACCGGCATTCCGCTGCGTCCGCTGATTGTGCTGGAGCACGTCTTGGTTGCGTTGCTCGCCTGGATTGCAGGCCTGGTCTGGGTCGGCACCACGGGCAGCATGCAGATGGCGATCACGCAAGGCACCATGATCTTCGACGTCGTGCTGGTCGTCGTGATCGGCGGCATCAGCCTGATCGGCGGCCGCGGCAGCGTGTTCAGCGTCGTGGTCGGCTGCGTCCTGATCGGCACGCTGCTCAACGCCTTCACCATCATGGACGTCAACAGCGAGGTGCAGAACATCATCAAGGGCGTGGTGCTGCTGGCCGCGATCGTGCTCGACAACTGGCTGCATCCCCGCGACGAGGAGACCGCGCGGCAAGGAGACTGACACGAGGCGACTGAGCGCGCCCGCGCCAATCAAAAAAGAAATCCAATCAATCAAAAGAATTTTGTGTGGAGGACACGATGAAGACGACCAAGTTCTGGACGATCCTGCTCGCCGGGGTGACGCTCGCCGCGATGCCGTTCGCGGCATCGGCGCAGGAGGAAGGTACCAAGGCAGGGCGCGAGCTGCGCGCCGCCTACGACAAGTCGCTGCAGGGCAAGACCGTCGCCTATCTGCCGATCGCGCTCGGCGTGCCGCTGTCGGACGAATGGGGCCGCGTGGTGCAGGAAGAGGCCGAGTGGCGCGGCATGAAATACATCGTGCGCGACCCCAACAACAATCCATCCGCCATGCAGCAGGCGCTGACCGCGCTGGTCGACCAGAAGCC
This sequence comes from Bradyrhizobium sp. B120, assembly GCF_049075665.1. Taxonomy (NCBI): domain Bacteria; kingdom Pseudomonadati; phylum Pseudomonadota; class Alphaproteobacteria; order Hyphomicrobiales; family Nitrobacteraceae; genus Bradyrhizobium; species Bradyrhizobium sp. B120. The sequence goes on from NZ_CP185242.1 coordinate 3,219,948, forward strand.
CGACGTCCTGATCGTGCAGAATCCGAGCGTGACGCTCTTGATGAAGGACCTGAAGCGCGCCGAGGCCCAGGGCACCCATGTGATCCAGGTCAACATGGCCTCGAACTACAAGTCCGGCGCCTTTGTCGGCGTCGACTGGCGCGAGATCGGCAGGATGCTGGCGAACGAAGCCGTCAAGGCCTGCGGCACCGGCTCCGGCAAATCGGGCAAGGTACAGATCGTGCAGGGCGAACTGACCGCGGCCGCCAGCGTCGATCAGGTCGGCGCCATCATGGACGTCCTGAACAAGGATCCCAACATCAAGGTGGTGTCGAACCAGGCCGCGAACTGGGACGCCAACACCGCGCTCAACATCACCGCCACCGTGATCCAGCAGCATCCCGATCTCTGCGCCTCGATCGGCTTCTGGGGCATCATGGAATCGGGCGCCGCGCAGGCGATCCGCAATGCCGGCAAGATCGACGATGTGAAGGTGTTCGCCTCGGGCGAGGGCTCGCAGCTCGATTGCGACCAGGTCACGTCGGGCAATTTCAGCAAGTTTCTCAGCTACAAGGCGACCGAGCAGGGCCACGACCTGATGTTCGCAGCCGAGACGTTGCTGATGTCCGGCGACAAGCCCGGCACGAAAAACCTGTCCTATTACACGCGGCCGATCTGGATCGATAAGTCGAATGCCTCGCTCGGCGGCACCTGCTTCGCGCTACCCAAGAAAAACTAACAAGGCGCGAGACAGCCGGCGCGGGGGGCATTCCCGCGCCGGCTGTATCACGGGTCAGAATCCGGAGACGTTGAAACCGGATCAGGAGTGCTTTGGCGATGTCGATGGCAGTTGATTCCTTTTCCGCGTCGGTGCGGCGGTTCTCACCCCGGCTCCTGCTGTCGGAGCTGTTGCTCAAGCAGTGGTTCGAGCCGGTCGTTCCCTTCACCGTGATGATCGGGCTGTGGGCCTATTTCGCGCTCACCATTCCCGACTACGCCTCGGTGCAGAACTCGGTGTCGCTGCTGCGGCTGTTCGCCGAATTCGGCTTCGTCGCGCTCGCGATGGGCTTCTGCCTCGTCACCGGCGGCATCGACCTGTCGGTCGGCGCGATCTTCGCGCTGTGCAATTTCGCGGCGCTCTATTTCCTGCTGGTGCGCGAATGGCCGGTCGGCCTCGCGGTGCCGGCGACGCTTCTGGTCGGCGCGCTGCTCGGCAGCATCAACGGCTTCCTGATCGGCTTCCTGAAGACGCGGCCGTTCCTGACCACGCTGGTGACGCTGATCATCCTGCGCGCCTCGGTCAATCTGCTCAACACCAGCTATGCCCAGGTGTTCGCGACCAACTCGGTCGAGAGCGACGCCTGGGATTTCATCGGCGGCGGCAGCGTGCTCGGCATTCCCGTCAATGCGGCGACGCTGTTCGTGGTGCTGCTGGTCTGCCACATCTTCCTGTCGCGCTCGCGCTATGGCTGGCATCTCACCGCGATCGGCGCCAGCCGCAAGGCGGCGCGCCATGCCGGCATCCGCGTCCGGTTGATGCTGTTCATGACCTATGTGCTGTCGGGCACGCTGTGCGCGGCGAGCGGTATCTTCTATGCAGCACGTCAGGCCTCGACGGATTCCACCACCGGCGTCGGCTGGGAGTTCCAGGCGCTGACCGCCGTGGTGCTCGGCGGCGTGTCGCTGGCCGGCGGCAAGGGCACGGTGTGGCGGGCGATGATCGGCGCGCTGATCATCTTCCTGTTGATCAACGGCCTCGTGCGCATGGGGATTCCGGGCTACGTCACCTCGGCGGTGACCGGCATGATCCTGCTCGCCGCGGTCGGCATCGACGTCAAATGGTCGAAGAACCGCGGCAAGGCGATCCAGAAGATCTATGTCAATCCGGCCTTCGTGCCGCTCGCCTCGGCGCCCGCGGTGCAGCCCGGTGCGGCCTCGCCCTACGCGCAGAACGACCGGCTGATCAATGCGCAGGCGATCGGCGTCGACCAGGTCGAGGGTCCCGAGGACGTCATCCTCGACCGGCAGGGCCGGCTCTACGGCTCGACCCGCGACGGCAATGTGATCCGCTTCTCCGGGCCTGACTTCAAGACCCGCGAGGTGTTCGCCCATATCGGCGGCCGGCCGCTCGGCATGCAGTTCGATCGCGACGAGAATCTGATCGTCGCGGTCGCCGGCATGGGCGTCTACGGCATTGCGCCCGACGGCCGCATCTTCAAGGTCACCGACGAGACCAACCGCACCTGGTACAAGCTGAACGACGACAGCCGCCTGCGCATGGCCGACGATCTCGACATCGCGCCCGACGGCAAGATCTATTTCAGCGACTGCACCACGCGCTACGAGATGACCACCAACACCCTCGACATCCTCGAGGGCCGGCCGAACGGCCGCGTGGTCTGCTACGACCCGGCGACCAAGACCACGCGCACGGTGATCAACCACTTCTATTTCCCGAACGGGATCTGCGTCTCCCACGACGGCAAGTCGATCCTGATCGCGTCGACCTCACTGTGCAAGGTGTTCCGCCACTGGATCGAGGGGCCGAACAAAGGCAAGACCGAAGTGCTGATGGACGAGCTGCCGGGCAACCCCGACAACATCAACCGCGCCTCCGACGGCACCTATTGGCTGGCGCTGGTCGGCATCCGCACGCCGACCTTCGACCTTGCCGCGCGCAAGCCCGGCTTCCGCCTGCGTATGGTCAAGGAGGTGCCGACCGACGAGTGGCTGGCGCCCGCGCTCAACCACGGCTGCGTGCTGAAGTTCAACGAGCAAGGCGAGGCGCTGGAGTCGTGGTGGGATCCGACCGGCATCTCACATTCGACGCTGACCTCGATGCGCGAGCATCAGGGCTATCTCTATCTCGGCGGGCTCGAGAACAACCGGATCGGCCGCATCAAGCTCGACGGCGTCGACGACAGCTGGACCGGCTACGATGCCTATTGGGGCGCCAAAAGCAGGGTGACGACGTAATGGGATTCTTCGATCATCTGCTGCGCGACATCCGCAGCGTCATCGACCGCGACGGCGGCCAGACCGCGATCCCGCCGCTCGACGGCGCGATGAGCCCGAACGACCGGCTCGACACTGCCGTGCCGATCGGTGAGCCGCTGCCGGGCGTTGACGATGTGATCGCCGCCGGCGACGGTGCGATCTATGTCTCCGCCGGCCGGCAAGTGCTGAAGCTCAGCGGCGGTGATTTCGCGACCCGCACGGTTGTCGCCGAATTCGAGGATGATGCCGGCGGGCTCGCGCTGCATCCCGACGGCCGCCTTTTGGTCTGCGTCGCGGGCAGGGGGCTTGCCGCGATCGATCCTGCAAAACCCGCGCCGCGCTGGCTGGAGGCTGCCGGCGGCAGCGCGCTCGCCGGGCTATTGTCGGTGACGGCGGCGCCCGATGGTCGCATCTATGCGGTCGAAGGCAGCGCCGGCCGCCGCCCAAGCGAGTGGCGGCACGATCTGATGGAGAAGCGCGCCGGCGGCCGCCTCATCGGCTGCGGCGCCGGCCTCGACGATCCGCAGGTACTGCTGCGCGATCTGCCATATCCCTACGGCGTAATGGTCTCCGCCGACGGCAAGAGCCTGTGGCTCACCGAGAGCTGGGCGCATCGCCTCAGCCGGTTCGCGCTAGCCGGCACGGGCCTCGGTCCGCGCGAGACCGTCGCCGCCAACATGGCGGGCTATCCGGCACGGCTGCATCCGGACGGCCATGGCGGGGCGCTGCTCGGCGTGTTCGCGCGCCGCACCCATCTGATCGAATTCGTGCTCAAGGAAGACGATTTCCGCGAGGAGATGATGGCGACGATGCCGCCCGATTACTGGGTGGCGCCGGCGCTGGTCGGCGGCAGCGATTGCCTGGAACCGATGCAGATCGGCAGCGTCAAGGCGCTCGGCATCCAGAAGCCATGGGCGCCGCCGCGCTCCTATGGCCTGCTCGTGCATCTCGATGCCGAAGGCGAGGCCAGCGACAGCCTGCACAGCCGCGCCGGCGGCCGCTTCCACGGCATCACAGCGGCCTGCGCGACGCCATCGGGCATCGTGATCGCCGCGCGGGGCGCCGGGCGGTTGCTGCGCTACACGGGAGAGCTGCGATGAATGACGGTGTGACGCAGGCGGCGACCCCGACCCAGTCCACAACCCGCGAGCCGGTGCTGCAGATCAGCAACGGCTCCAAGATCTATGGCGGCGTCCACGCCATCGAGGGTGTCAATTTTGATCTCTATCCCGGCGAGGTGCACGCTCTGGTCGGCGAGAACGGCGCCGGCAAATCGACGCTGTGCAAGGCGATCGCGGGTGCGATCAATCTCACCTCCGGCGACTACCTGCTGGACGGCAAGCCTGCCAATTTCGAGCAGCCGCGCGACGCGCTCGATGCCGGCATCTGCATGGTCTATCAGGAGACCAGCCTGGTGCCGACCATGACTGCGGCGCAAAACATCGAGCTCGGCAATGAAAAGCTGCTGACGCGCTTCCGCACGCTGAACATCCAGGCCCAGCAGCTGTTGCAGTCGCTCAATTTCCACGTCGATCCGGCGACGCCGGTGGCGCTGCTCGGCACCGCCAAGAAGCAGATGGTGGAGATCGCGCGCGCGATCTACAACAAGGCGCGCATCATCATCTTCGACGAGCCGACCGCATCGCTGACGCCGGAGGAGATCGTCCACTTCTTCCATTTGGTGCGCGACCTGCGCGCCCGCGGCGTCTCGATCATCTACATCTCCCATGCGCTGGAGGAATCGCTGCAGATCGCCGATCGCATCACGGTGCTGCGCGACGGCAAGCTGGTGATCACGGCGCCCGCCAAGCAGCTCACCCGCGATGCGCTGGTGCAGCACATGGTCGGGCGCGAGGTGGCGCAGGCGGTCTATGGCGGCAGAGAGAAGACCCATCAGCGCCGCGAAAAGGTGCTGACGGTCGAGAACGTCACCATGGGCATGGCGGTCAAGAACATGTCGTTCTCGGTCTATGCCGGCGAGGTGGTCGGCATCGCCGGCCTGATCGGCTCCGGCCGCACCGAGATTGCCAAGATCGTCTACGGCGCGCTGAAGCGCAATCTGGTCAATGGCGGCACCATCCGGCTGCGGGGAAAACCGATCCGCTACCGCGTGCCGCGGCAGGCGATCAATGACGGCATCGCCTACATCACCGAGGACCGCAAGGCCAACGGCTTCTTCGAGACCATGGTGGTCGACGACAACGTCTATATCGGCAGCCTCGCGACGCGGAAGGGCTGGAGCTTCCTGCTGTCGCGCGCAAGGCGCAGCAAGCTCGCCAATTACTGGGTCGAGCGGCTCAAGATCAGCGCGCTGCAGCGAAAGGCCAGGATCGTCGAGCTGTCCGGCGGCAACCAGCAGAAGGTGGTGCTGGCCAAGACCCTGGTGCAGGAGCCGTCGATCATCTTCTTCGACGAACCGACGCGCGGCGTCGACGTCGGCACCATCCCGCACATCCACGGCGAAATCCGCCGCCTCGCCGACGAGGGCAAGGCGGTGGTGGTGATCTCGTCCTATCTGCCGGAGATCCTCGCCGTCTCCGACCGCATCCTGGTCGCCCGCACCGGCCGCATCGTCGCCGAGTTCGACGCGGCGGACGCGACGCAGGACAAGATCCTGTACGCCGCGGTGCATTGAGGGCGCGCGACTTCCTTCCCTCGTCATTCCGGGGCTCGCGAAGCGAGAGCCCGGAATCCATTTCGCCGCACATGCTGCGGCCTGATGGATTCCGGGCTCAGCCCTTCGGGCTGCCCCGGAATGACGATAGATGGGCGCGTCCCGGCGCCGAATTGCCCGACGGCCTCGGCGCCCTGTCACGAAGAGACGAGAAGTGAAGCGCGCAGGCGCCATCGCGTCGCGCGTATGCAGACGCGTCGGCCACCGGTCGAGCAACAGACTCGGTGTCGTCCCTGCGAAAGCAGGGACCCATAGCCACCGATTGCTGTTGGTTTGCAGCGCTGAGGCCACAGTTCATTTCAACAACCAAGGCCTGGGGTTATGGGTCCCTGCGTTCGCAGGGACGACGATTGTGGGTGGGGCGCCAACCACCCTTGACAATTATTTTAAGTATAAAATAATATGCCGTATCGGCTGGCGGGGAAACCGACCCCTGGGCCGAAGCCAGAGCATGATCCGGAAAAGTGGCACCCGGTTTTCCGACGCGATCATGCTCAAACGGAAAGGCGAGAACGCCATGCGCATCGTTTGCATTGGAGGCGGGCCGGCCGGGCTCTACTTCGGCATCCTGATGAAGATGCTGGATCCCGCGCACCAGATCTCCGTGGTTGAGCGCAACCGCCCCTACGACACGTTCGGCTTCGGCGTTGTGTTCTCCGATGCGACCATGGACAACATGCGCAAATGGGACCCGGTCACCGCCGATACGATCGAGCAGGCCTTCAATCACTGGGACGACATCGAGGTCCTGATCAAGGGCCGGCGGATGCGCACCACCGGGCACGGCTTCGTCGGCATCGGCCGCAAGCGGTTGCTCAACATCCTGCAGGCCCGCGCCGAGGAGCTCGGTGTCGAATTGATCTTCGAGCGCGAGGTCAATTCCGATCTCGAATTCCCCGACGCCGATCTGATCGTGGCGTGCGACGGCGTCAACTCGAAGGTTCGCGCCAAGTATGCCGAGACCTTCCAGCCCGACATGCTGATGCGGCCGAACCGCTATATCTGGCTCGGCACGAACCGGCCGTTCGATGCCTTCACCTTCGACTTCCGCAAGACCGAGCATGGCTGGTTCCAGTCGCACATCTACAAGTTCGAGGAGGGCGCGGCGACCTTCATCGTCGAGACCACCGAGGAGGCGTATCTTGCCCACGGCCTCGACAAGATGGATCAGGCCGAATCCATCGCGTTCTGCGAGAAGGTGTTCGCGGAAATCCTGGAGGGGCATCATCTGGTCTCCAACGCGCGGCATCTGCGCGGCTCGGCCTGGCTGTCGTTTCCGCGGCTGATCTGCGGCAAGTGGACCGCGTTCAACGGCAACAGCCATGTCGTGCTGATGGGCGATGCCGCCCACACCGCGCATTTCGCGATCGGCTCGGGCACCAAGCTCGCGCTGGAAGATGCGATCGAGCTCACCAACCAGTTCAAGATCCACGGCGCGACCAAGGACAGCATCGCCGGCGTGCTGAAGGCTTACGAGGAGCTGCGCCGGGTCGACGTGGCGCGGATCCAGAATGCCGCGCGCAACGCGATGGAATGGTTCGAGGTGGTCGGCTCGCGCTATGCCGACACGCTGGAGCCGGAACAGTTCATGTATTCGCTGCTGACCCGCTCGCAGCGCATCAGCCACGAGAATCTTCGGCTGCGCGACAAGACTTGGCTCGAAGGCTATGAACGCTGGTTCGCCGAGCGCAGCGGCGTGCCCGCGACCAACGAGCGCGTCACGCCGCCGATGCTGACGCCGTTCCAGATCCGCGGTCTGTCGCTGCATAACCGGATCATCGTCTCGCCGATGGCGATGTACTCGGCGGAGGAGGGCGTGCCCAACGACTTCCATCTGGTACATTTTGGCTCCCGCGCGCTCGGCGGCGCCGGCCTGCTGTTCACCGAGATGACCTGCGTCTCGCCGGAAGCGCGGATCACCCCCGGCTGCTGCGGTCTGTGGAACGACGCGCAGGCGGTGGCCTACAAGCGGATCGTCGAGTTCGTGCATCGCAATTCGCAAGCCCGGATCGGCATCCAGCTCGGCCATGCCGGCCGCAAGGGCTCGACGCGGGTCGCGTGGGAAGGCATGGACGAACCGCTGCCGGACCACAACTGGCCGCTGGTGTCGGCCTCGCCGGTGGCTTATCTGCCCGACGGCCAGGTTCCGGAGCCGATGAGCCGCGCCGAGATGGACGAAGTGCGCGACCAGTTCGTTGCTGCCGCCAGGCGTGGTGCCGCCGCGGGCTTCGATATTCTGGAGCTGCATTGCGCCCACGGCTATCTGCTGTCGAGCTTCCTGTCGCCGCTGACCAACCGCCGCACCGACGACTATGGCGGATCGATCGAGAACCGCGCGCGTTATCCGCTGGAAGTGTTTCGCGCCATCCGCGCGGTGTGGCCGGAGGACAAGCCGATGTCGGTCCGCCTGTCCTGTCACGACTGGGCCGAGGGTGGCAACACGCCCGAGGAGGCGCTGGCCTTCGCAAAGCTGTTCAAGGCGGCGGGAGCCGACCTGATCGATTGCTCCTCGGGCCAGGTCTGGGCCGACGATCATCCGATCTATGGCCGGCTCTACCAGACCCCGTTCGCCGACAAGATCCGCAACGAGGTCGGTATCGCCACCATCGCGGTCGGCGCGATCTCGGAGGCCGATCACGCCAATTCGATCATCGCCGCCGGCCGCGCCGATCTTTGTGCCATCGCGCGGCCGCATCTCGCCGACCCGGCCTGGACGCTGCATGAGGCCGCGAAGATCGGCATCAAGCAGGTCGCCTGGCCGAAGCAATATCTGTCGGGCAAGTCGCAATACGAGGCCAATCTCGAACGCACAGCCGCGGGAGTGAAGGCATGACACGCTTCTGGCCCAACGCCCATGCGCTCGTCACCGGTGCCGGTTCCGGCATCGGCGCCGCGACAGCGATCGCACTGGCGCAAGCCGGCGTGCGCGTCAGCATCGCCGGACGCCGGATCGATGCGCTGAAGGCGACGGCTTCGTTGCTCGGTGACCGCGCCGGCATTGCTGTTTCGATCGACGCGACCGACGAAGCGGCCGTGAACAGGGGCGTCGCGCAAATCGAGGCCGAGGCCGGCCCGATCGATATTCTCGTCAACAATGCCGGGAAGGCTGCGAGCGCCCCGTTCGACAAGACGAGCGTGGCGCTGTGGGCGGACATGTTGGCAAGCAATCTCTCCAGCGTGTTCCTGGTGACGCATGCGGTGCTGCCTGCCATGGCGCAGCGCGGCCGCGGGCGCGTGATCAACGTGGCCTCGACCGCGGGCCTCACCGGCTACGCCTATGTGTCGGCCTATGTCGCCGCCAAGCACGGCGTCGTCGGCCTGACGCGTTCGCTGGCGCTGGAGTACGCGCGGCGCGGCGTCACCGTGAATGCGGTCTGCCCCGGCTACACCGATACGCCGCTGGTGGCGGATGCGGCCGCCAACATCGTCGCCAAGACCGGGCGCAGCGAGCAGGAGGCGCGGGCTTCGCTCGCCAAGGTCAATCCGATGCAGCGGCTGGTCACGCCGGAGGAGGTCGCCGACACCATCCTCTGGCTTGCCTCCGAGGGCGCATCGTCAATCAACGGACAAGCCGTCGCGGTCGCCGGCGGCGAAGTCTTTACCGGGTGAAGGAACACATCATGTCCGAGATGAAAGCAAAGCTCCGTCCGTTCAAGGATTATCCCGCAAAGCATTTCCGCTGGCAGGTCGATGCGAGCGGCCGTGTCGCAACGATCACGCTGAACCGGCCGGACAAGAAGAACCCGCTGACCTTCGAGTCCTACGAGGAGCTGCGCGATCTCTTCACCAATCTCAAATACTCATCCGATGTTCGCACCATCGTGCTGACCGGCGCCGAGGGCAATTTCTGCTCCGGCGGCGACGTGTTCGAGATCATCGAGCCGCTGACGCGGATGGCGATGCCCGACTTGCTCGCCTTCACCCGGATGACCGGTGAGGTGGTGCGGGCGATGCGCAAATGCCCGCAGATCATCGTCGCCGCGATCGACGGCATCTGCGCCGGGGCCGGTGCGATGCTGGCGCTGGCGTCCGACCTGCGGCTGGCGACGCCGCAGGCCAAGACCGCATTCCTGTTCACCCGCGTCGGCCTTGCCGGCGCCGACATGGGGGCGTGCGGATTGTTGCCGCGCGTGATCGGGCAGGGCCGTGCCGCCGATCTGCTCTACACCGGCCGCGCGATGAGTGCCGACGAAGGCTTTGCGTGGGGCTTTCACAACCGCCTGGTGCCGCCGGCCGAGCTCGCGGCCGCCGCGCAGGACCTGGCGCGCTCGCTTGCGGATGGACCGTGGTTCGCGCATGGCGTGACCAAGACGATGTTCAATCAGGAATGGGCGATGGGCGTCGACGAGATGATCGAGTCCGAAGCGCAGGCGCAGGCGATCTGCATGGTGACGGGCGATTTCCGCCGCGCCTTCGAGGCCTTCGTCGCCAAGCAGAAACCCGCCTTCGAGGGCAATTGAGATGATCGAGATCCTGCAACCGGACGGATGGGCGAAGCCGATCGGCTACGCCAACGGCATGGCCGCGCGCGGCAAACAAATCTTCATCGCGGGCCAGATCGGCTGGAACGGGCAATGCGTATTCGAGAGCGATGACCTCGTGGCGCAGATCGGCCAGACCCTGCGCAACATCGTCGCGGTGGCGGCGGCCGGCGGGGCCGGGCCCGAGCACATCGTGTCGATGACCTGGTTCCTGCTCGACCGCAAGGAATATTCCGCGCGGCTGAAGGAGATCGGTGGGGTCTATCGCGACGTAATCGGCCGGCGGTTTCCGGCGATGACCGCGATCCAGGTTGCGGGCCTGATCGAGGACCGCGCCAAGGTGGAGATTCAGGCCATCGCGGTGGTGCCGGATTGATCGGAAATGCACTACCAGATCCGTCATCCTGAGGAGCCGCGAAGCGGCGTCTCGAAGGATGCACGGCCCCGCTGGTGGCCGTCGACCCTTCGAGACGCGCGTTCCGCGCTCCTCAAGGTGACGGAATAGGTGGGAGCGCGCTGAGCCGATGTTAATCCTAAGGCGAAACAGCGCGGATTGGACAAGACCGGAGGCGACAAACCCGCTTGCGGCCGGACAAAGGGCCGTGCGACCTTAGGCGAAAGCGTAAAACGTCCTGTTGTGAGTGGAGTGAGGGACGATGAAGGCGATTATCGTCGGAGGCGGAATCGGAGGCCTCACCACTGCGCTGATGTTGCGCTCGCGCGGCATCAGTTGCGAGCTGTACGAGCAGTCCGAGACGATCCGCGAGCTCGGCGTCGGCATCAACACGTTGCCGCATGCGATCCGCGAGCTGGCGGGGCTTGGTCTGCTCGACAAGCTCGACGAGGTCGCGATCCGCACCTCAGAGCTGTTCTATCTGACGCGGCACGGCCAGCAGGTCTGGCATGAGAAGCGCGGGCTCGATGCGGGCCACGACGTGCCGCAATTCTCTGTTCATCGCGGCCGCCTGCAAAGCGTGATCCATCAGGCCGTGATCGACCGGCTTGGCGCCGATGCGATCCGCACCGGCTGCCGGCTCGGCTCGTTCACGCAGGACGAGGGCGGTGTGTCCGCCTACTTCTTCGATCGCAGCGGTAGCCATGTGCATACCGCGCGCGGCGACATCCTGATCGGCGCCGACGGCATCCACTCCAAGGTGCGGCAGACGCTGTTTCCTGACGAGGGCGGGCCGTGCTGGAACGGGCTGATGCTGTGGCGCGGCGCCACCGACTGGCCGGCCTTCCTGACCGGACGTTCGATGATCATCGCCGGCGGGCTGAACGCCAAGGCCGTGATCTATCCGATCGCGCCGGGCTCGAGCCCGGCAAGCCGCCTCACCAATTGGGCGGTGCTGGTGCGGATCGGCGACGGCTCCTCGCCGCCGCCGCGCCGCGAGGGCTGGTCCAATCTCGGCCGGCGCGACGAGATGATGCCCTATGTCACCGGTTTCACGATCCCGCAGGTCGACTTCGCCGGGCTGATCAACGCGACGCCGGAGTTCTGGGAGTACCCATGCTGCGACCGCGATCCGCTGCCCTATTGGTCGAGCGGCCGCGTCACGCTGCTCGGCGACGCCGCGCATCCAATGTACCCCGTCGGCTCGAACGGCGCGTCGCAGGCCATTCTCGATGCGCGGTGCCTCGCCGACATGCTGGCGCGGGCCGAGCATCCGCGCCAGGCGCTGGCGGCTTATGAGCGGCAGCGGCTGCCGATGACCGCCGACATCGTCGCCTCCAACCGCCGCGGTGGGCCGGAGGGCGTGATCGACGCCGTCGAGCAGCTCGCGCCGCAGGGTTTTACCGACGTCGACACCATTCTCAACTACGAGGCGCGCGAAGCGATCGTGCGTGGTTATGCGGCGAAGGCCGGCTTCGCCGCGCGGGTGGTGGCGCGGCAGTAGGTCTTTCAAGGAAGAGAAGCCCGGTCGGCGATCTCTACATCGTCATTGCGAGGAGCGAAGCGACGAAGCAATCCATCGTTCCGCGATCGCCGAACGACGGATTGCTTCGCTTCGCTCGCAATGACGGAGGAGCGTCCTACGCCGGAGGCGGCGGGAGGAAGTGGATGTTGTGCTCGGCGGCGAGCCGCACCACGTCGTCCGGGTTCTGCTCCTTCATGTTGTGGATCGCCCAGAACAGGTCGTAAAGCCTGCGGGTCGGCGACACCCAGAACAGCGTCTTGGCCGACTGCTGCGACTTGTTGAAGATGCCGTGCGGCTTGCCCGCCGGCAGGCGCACCAGATCGCCGGGCGTGGCTGATTCATCGGCGCCGTCGAGCATGAAGTCGAGCTTGCCCTCGAGGATGTAGAGATACTCGTCCTGGTCGGGATGGATGTGCGGCGGAACGAAGGTGCCCGGCGGGAAGGTGGCGTGCCAGGAGAACGAATGCTCGGAGCGGCTCTTCGGCACGTAGGTCTGGCCGAGGATGCTCCAGGAAATGCCCTGGATGCCCTCATTGGCGCGGGTGATGCCGGCGATCTCGTCTTTCATCGTCATGTTTCCTCCTGATCTTTACTTCGACGTGCAGTCCTTGGCGTAGCGGTCGCCATAATTCGAAAACACCTTTTCGACGATCTCGGTCTGGAATTTGCCGTCCGGCCGCTTCGCGACCTTGGTGAGGTAGAAATCCTGGATCGGATAGCCGTTGTTGTTGAACTTGAAGTTACCTCGCAGCGAGGTGAAGTCGGCCTTCCTCAGCGCTGCCGCGACCGCGTCCTTGTTGGAGAGGTCGCCCTTCACGGCCTTGACCGCGCTGTCGATCAGTAGTGCTGCGTCATAGGCCTGCATGGCGTAGGTGCCGGGCACGCCCTTGTAGGCCGCCTCATAGGCCGCGACGAACTTCTTGCTTTGGGGATTGTCCAGATCAGGTGCCCAGTTCGCGCCGCCGAACATGCCGACCGCGGCATCCTGCTGCGCGGGCAAAGTGGATTCGTCGACGGTGAAGGCGGAGAGCACCGGCACGGTGGCGCCGGCCTGCTTGTACTGCTTCACGAGGTTGACGCCCATGCCGCCCGGCATGAAGGTGAACAACGCGTCCGGCTTCAGGGAGGCGATCTTGGAGAGCTCGGGCTGGAAATCCAGCGTGTTCATCGGCGTGTAGGATTCCTCGACGATCTCGCCTTTGTAGTCGAGCTTGAAGCCGGCGACGGAATCGCGGCCGGCCTGATAGTTCGGCACCAGCAGATAGACGCGCTTGTAGCCGCGGTCCTGCGCGACCTTGCCGAGGACCTCGTGCACCTGATCGTTCTGGTACGACGTCACGTAGAAGAACGGGTTGCACTCCTTGCCGGCGTAGCTGGAGGGGCCGGCATTCGGGCTGATCAGGAAGGTCTTGCTCTCGGTGACCGGGCGGTGGATCGCCTGCAGGATGTTGGAGAAGATCGGACCGACCACGAAATCGACCTTGTCGCGCTCGAGCAGGCCGCGCACCTTGACCACCGCACCGTCGGGCTTGAGCTCATCGTCGGCGTTGACGATTTCGACGTCGCGGCCGGCCATCTTGCCGCCGAGGTCCTTGACCGCGAGCGCAAAGCCGTCGCGAACCTGCTGGCCAAGCGCCGCGGCTGGTCCCGAGGTCGTCACCAGCACGCCGATCTTGATCTTCTCCTGGCCAGCCGCCGGATTCACCGCGATACCCAGCAGCGCCGCCAGTCCCACGAGCTTCGTCAAATGTTTCATGTCTCTCCCCCAACCACCGGCTTGCTGCCCTTGTCTCAGCCTCATTGGTCTCAGCTTAGTCCGTCGCGCGCGACCGCTGCAAGCGATGTGGCATCGCGTCAGGGCGACCGTCGCGCAGCATGCAGGTGTTGCACATGCAAGCGCCGCGCCAATTGCTTGAAGTTTAAAGAAATTGCAGGATCGGCCGGCGTACGGGGCAGGATTCGCAATTGTCCTTGCGGGACGCCGCGAATTGCTTGAAGCTCAAAGCAATCGGTCCGACCGAAACCCGCCGCGGAGGCACGATCGCCGCATGAACCTCGATTCCGAAACCAAAGCCGTCGAACTGCCCGACGATCACGGCACCGAGCTCAGGCTGTGGCTGCGGCTCTTGACCTGCACCACGCTGATCGAAGGCGAGGTACGGAGCCAATTGCGCGAGAAGTTCGATGTCACGCTGCCGCGCTTCGACCTGATGGCCCAGCTCGACAAGGTGTCTGACGGCATGACGCTGTCGGACCTGTCGAAGCGGATGATGGTGTCGAACGGCAATGTCACCGGGCTGGTCGAGCGGCTGGTCGAGTCCGGTCATCTCGATCGCCGCACCTCGGAGACCGACCGCCGCGTGCAGTTCATCCGGCTGACCAAGCTCGGCCGCGCCGAGTTCCGCAAGATGGCGGCAGACCACGAGAAATGGATCGCCGATATCTTCGGCGACCTGTCGCCGAAGGACATCCGCGAACTGATGCGGCTGCTCGCCAAGGCCAAGGGGTCGGCGCAGCGCTCCGCCAAGGCGAGGTCAGCTTGAGCCGTGGCCGAGATCGATTACGAGGTCGAATACAACAACCGGGCCCGGGTGCCGGAAAATCCGGCGCTGATGGTCGGCTGGGCGCGGGACTCGGCGGCCTATCGCGAGCAGCACCCGCCGCGACGGCTTACCTATGGACCGGGCAGCCGCAACGTCATCGATCTGTTTGAGGGCGATCGCGACGGGCCGCTGGTGGTCTTCATCCACGGTGGCTATTGGCAGGCGCTCGACGGCTCGTCGTCGAGCCACTGCGCGCGGGGCCTCAATGGTCACGGCATCAGCGTCGCGGTGCCGAGTTACGACCTCTGCCCTAACGTCACCGTCGCCGACATCATCGGCGAGATGCGCGCGGCAACACTCGAGCTGGCCAAGCTCGGCCGGCCGCTGGTCATGTCGGGACACTCCGCAGGCGGACACCTCGCCGCCTGCATGCTTGCGACCGATTGGCAGGCCTACGATGCGTCGCTGCCGGCGAATCCGGTCAGGGCTGCTTACGCGATCTCCGGCCTGTTCGAGCTCGAGCCGCTGGTCGGTACCTCCATCAACAAGGCGCTTGGCCTTGACCGCGACACAGCACGGGCGGTGAGCCCGCTGTTCTGGAAAGCGCCCGCAGGCGCGACGCTCGATGCGGTGGTTGGCGGCGATGAGAGCGCCGAATATCACCGGCAGAGCCGGACCATCGCCGATGTCTGGGGCAAAGCGGGCGTAGCAACGCGGTTCGGCACCGTGCCCAATGCCAATCATTTCACCGCGATCGCACCGCTCGCCGACCCGGACTCGGCGATGGTCGCGCGGCTGAAGCAGCTCACACAGATCTGAGGTTTGCAGCACCGCGCCGTCGCCACGCGATTTCCACCCTTGCGCCAAATTATTTTAAGTATAAA
The DNA here is from genome assembly GCF_049075665.1 of Bradyrhizobium sp. B120. NCBI lineage: Bacteria > Pseudomonadati > Pseudomonadota > Alphaproteobacteria > Hyphomicrobiales > Nitrobacteraceae > Bradyrhizobium > Bradyrhizobium sp. B120. The sequence goes on from NZ_CP185242.1 coordinate 3,235,425, forward strand.
ATGATTGGCGATTGGAACGCTGCCGGGCGTCCTCGATACTGGTCTTCTCGATGTTGATCTTGATCTTGATGTTGGTCTTGGCCTTTCTGGACGGAAAGCGAGGGCAATCGAATGTCAGGTGAATTTCCCGGGCTCGGCCCATCCGGGCATGTCGACGATTTCGCACGGCGCAACCTGCCGCCATCAGCGCAATGGCCGCAGCTGCTGCTCGATCGGCCCGAATTCAGCTATCCCGATTATCTCAACGCTGCGGTCGAACTGACCGACCGCATCGTCGAGCAGGGCATGGGCGATCGCATCGCGCTGATCGGCAACGGACGCCAGCGAACCTACAAGGAGTTGACCGATTGGTCGAACCGCCTGGCGCATGCGCTGGTGGAGAATTACGGCGTCAAGCCCGGCAATCGCGTCCTGATCCGCTCGGGCAACAACCCGGCGCTGGTCGCAGCCTGGCTCGCGGCGACCAGGGCCGGTGCCGTCGTCGTCAACACCATGCCGATGCTGCGCGCCGGCGAACTGGCCAAGATCGTCGACAAGGCCGAGATTGCGCTGGCGCTGACCGACAGCCGCATCGCGGATGAGCTGGTGGCATGCGCCAAGACCAGCAAATTCCTCAAGCAGGTCGTCAATTTCGACGGCACGCAAAACCACGACGCCGAGCTCGACCGGATCGCGCTGAACAAGCCGGTCAAGTTCGATGCGGTGAAGACCGGCCGCGACGACGTCGCGCTGCTCGGCTTCACCTCGGGCACCACGGGTGAACCGAAGGCGACGATGCACTTCCACCGCGATCTCCTGATCGTCGCGGACGGATATGCCAAAGAAGTGCTCAAGGTGACGCCGGACGATGTGTTCGTCGGCTCGCCGCCGCTCGCATTTACATTTGGCCTCGGCGGGCTCGCGATCTTCCCGCTGCGCTATGGCGCCACCGCGACGCTGCTGGAGAACGCGGCGCCGAGCGAGATGATCCGGATCATCGAGACCTACAAGGCGACGATCTGCTTCACGGCGCCGACCGCCTATCGGGCGATGATGGCGGCGATGGACAAGGGCGCCGATCTGTCGTCGCTGCGGCTCGCGGTCTCGGCCGGCGAGACGCTGCCGGCGCCGGTGTTCGAGAGCTGGACCAGGAAAACCGGCAAGCCGATCCTCGACGGCATCGGCAGCACCGAGCTGCTGCACATCTTCATCACCAACCGCGCCGGCAGCGCCGTCGCCGGCACCACGGGCACGCCTGTGACCGGCTACCAGGCCAGGATCGTCGACGAGGACATGAACGAGTTACCGCCGGGGCAGGTCGGCAAGCTGGCGGTTCGCGGCCCGACCGGCTGCCGTTACCTCGCCGACTCCAGGCAGACCAAATATGTCCGCGACGGCTGGAACATCACCGGCGATGCCTTCGTCAGCGACGAAAACGGCCGGCTGTCATTCGTGGCGCGCGCCGACGACATGATCATCTCGGCGGGCTACAACATCGCCGGTCCCGAGGTCGAGGCCGCACTGCTCGGACATCCCGATGTCGCGGAATGCGCTGTCATCGGCGCGCCTGACGAGGAGCGCGGACAGATCGTATCGGCCTTCATCGTGCTGAAGCAGGGCGCGCGCAGCGACGATGCCGAGGTCAAGCTGTTGCAGGATCATGTCAAGGCGACGATCGCGCCGTACAAATATCCCCGCGCGATCGCTTTTGTCGAAGCGCTGCCGAAGACCCAGACCGGGAAGATTCAGCGCTTCAAGCTGCGCGAGGCGAGCTGAGAGGGGACGACGGCCGCCGGCCGTCGCCCCCGGGGATCAACCAGGGATCAATGCGCCGCGCCGCCGCCGGCGACATTCTTCGGCTTGCCGGTCAGCACGATCGCGATCGCGGCAAGCACCAGCACCACGCCGATCACCGCGAAAGCGTCGCTGAAGCCGAGCACCAGCGCCTGACGTTTCACGATATTGCCGATCGCCACGATCGCCTGGCTGTGTGCGGTTGCGGGGTCCGAGATGCCGTGGCTGAGGAAGTAGTTGGTGACCTCGGCGATTCGGGTCCGCACCTCCTCGCGGCCCAGATGCACGGACTGGCCGATGATGTTGGAGTGGAACTGCTCGCGCTTGGTGACGATGGTGCTGAGCAATGCGGTGCCGATCGCGCCGCCGAGGTTGCGCATCATGTTGGAAATCCCGGAGGCCGCCGGCGCATCCTGCGGTGCGACGCTGCCGAGGCTGATGGCGGACAGCGGCGCCAGCGTGATTGCCTGGCCGATCGCGCGGACGATGTTCGGATAGAAGAACTGGTCGCCGGAATAGTCGAGCGACATCTGGATGTTCATGAAGGATGAGACCGCAAACAGGATCATGCCGGTGAAGGCGATGAAGCGCGGGTCGAAGCGCTGCATCAGCTTCGGCACCAGCGGGATCAGGATCAGCTGCGGCAGGCCGGTCCAGGCCAGCACCTGGCCGATCTGCTCGGCATTGTAGCGCTGCACCTGGCCGAGATAGGCCGGCAGCAGATAGACCGAGCCGAACAGCGCGAAGCCGACGAACACCGCCGAGATGGTGCCGAAGCCGAAGCTGCGCTGAGTCAAGAGCCGCAGCCGGAGCAGCGGCTTCTCGACCACGAGCTCGATCCAGACGAACAAAGTGAGGCTGACGGCGGCGATCACCGCGAGCTTGACGATGAAGGGCGAGCCGAACCAGTCGTCCTTGTTGCCTTCCTCGAGCACGGCCTGCAGCGACGCGAGGCCTATCGCCATCGTGATGATGCCGAGCCAGTCGCCCTCGCGCAGCAGATTGAGCTGCATCGGCTGGCGTTCCAGGGTGAGAGAAAGGGTGATGACCATTACCGCGGTCGGAATCACGTTGACGAAGAAGATGGTCTGCCAGCCGTAGTTCTCAGTCAGGTATCCGCCGATGGTCGGGCCGATCGCCGGCGCAAACGTCACGGCGAGCGCGAACATCGCAAGGCCGATCGGCTGTTGCACCTTCGGCAGCTTGGTGAAGACAAGCGTGAAGGCCATCGGGATCAGCACGCCGCCGAAGAAGCCCTGCAGGCCGCGCATCGCGATCATCGAGGGCAGGTCGTGGGTGAAGGCACAGGCGACCGAGAAGATCGCAAACAGCGTGGCGAAGCCAATGATGATCTTGCGGAACGAGAACACCCGGCTGAGAAAGTCGGTCAGCGGAATGACCACGATCTCGCCGATCAGGTAGGACGTCGAGATCCAGGAGCCGTTGTCGACCCCGGTTCCGATGCCGCCCTCGATGTTGAGCAGCGAGGCGTTGGTGATCTGGATGTTGAGGATCGCCATGAAGGCGCCGATCATCGCGGCGACGATGGAAATCCAGACGGCCATACTGGCGCGGTTGGGGTCGACTGCTGCGGCTACTGGGCGGGGCGCAGCAGCCGGGGAGGAGAGTGCGAGGTCGGACATGACATCACCTATTTGAAAGAGGCGACAGCGAGCTTGGGCGAGGTGCTGGAGCGCGGAGTTTCCCCGGCGGGATGCGACAGCGTCGCGATGGAAGGGATCACCGACATGCCCGGCCGCAGGTCGACATTGGTTGCGTCGAGCACGATCTTGACGGGGATGCGCTGCACCACCTTGGTGAAGTTGCCGGTGGCGTTGTCAGGCGGCAGCAGCGCGAACTCCTGGCCGCTGGCGGGCGCGAGGCTGTCGACATGACCGCGTACGACCTGACCGGGGAACATGTCGACCTCGATCTCGACCGGCTGGCCCTTGCGGACATTGGTGAGCTGCGTCTCCTTGTAGTTCGCGATCACATAGGCGCCGGTGGCCGGCACCAGCGACATCAGTTGCGTGCCGGCCTGGACGAACTGGCCGGTGCGCAGCGTGCGGTTGCCGACGACGCCGTCGATCGGCGCGGTGATGGTGGTGTAGCCGAGATTGAGCTCGGCCTGTTGTTGCAGGGCAGTGGCCCGTGCCTGCGCCGCGACGGCCTGGGCGATGTCAGCCTTCAGCAGTTCCACCTGGCGCTCTGCGGAGGCGAGGTTTGCGGTGTCGCGGGCGATGGCGGCCTGCGCGCCGGCGTAGCGCGACTGCGCCTGCTGCGCGTTCTGCACACTGCCGTAGCCGGTGCCCGCGAGGTCGGTGTAGCGCTTGTTCTCCTGCTCGGCGAAGGTCTGGTTCGCGGTATCCACGGCGAGCGTTGCGCGCGCCGCCTCGATTACCGAGTGCTGCACGTCGAGCTGGGCGCGTTTGCTGGTGATCGCAGCTTCGGCGGCAGCGACGTCAGCTTTCGATTGATCAAGCGCGACCTTGAAATCGCGCTCGTCGATCCGCGCCAGGATCTGCCCGGCGCGCACATGTTCATTGTCGCCCACCAGCACCGCGCTGAGATAGCCTGAGACTTTCGGTGCGATCGTGGTGTTGTCGGCCTTCACATAGGCGTCGTCGGTCGAGACCTGAAAGCGGCCGACCGTCCAGTAATCCCAGCCGTACCAGCCGCCGCCCGCGAGCAGGGCGAGGGCTGCGCCGGTCATGAGCAGGCGGCGAAGCTTGCCCTTGGCGGCGGGCTTGGCCGCCTCCGGATTTGCGATCAACTGCTTGGCGGTCTCGGCCGGAACCTGGCTCTCGGCCTTGAAGGACGTTTCATGCTGGCTCATGGCAGGCGCTCCTGATTGCTCTATCCCTCTGGGGAACCGTAGGAATTTGGATTTCGGCGGTCCGGGATAATTAGGAAACTTGATGTTTTCCAAAATAGAGCCCATATTGGGACTGTCAATAGAATGACAGTCATCATCTAAAAGCATGGCTCGCGGATGAACCGGAACGACAAAGACCAGACAGGGCAGACCGCGCAGGCGCCGGAACGGCGCGGCCGCGGGCGGCCGCAGCTTCGTTCCGACGACGAAACACGCGGACTGATCTATGAGGCGGCGCGGCGTGAATTCTCGGAGCGCGGCTTCGCCGCGGCCAGCATCGCCGACGTGGCCTGCCGCGCCGGCGTTTCCACCAAGACGCTCTACCGTTTGATCCCGACCAAGCTCGCGCTGTTCGAGGGCATGGTGACCGACCGGGTGGAGCGGTTCGTGTCTATCGTGAATCTCGGCGCCTGCGATGGCCGCAATGTTGCGGCGGCCCTGGAGGCCGCTCTGCTGGTCTGCGCCGAGCTCATTCTCGATGCCGAGGTCATCGCGCTGCAGCGGATCATCCTGGCCGAGAGCGACAAATTCCCTGACATCGCCGAGACGTTTTACGAAAAGGCCATGCAGCGCTCGATCGCCGCGCTGGCGAATTGGCTGGGCGTCCAGCAGCGGCGAGGGCGGATCGTGCTCGACGACACCGAAGCCGCAGCGGGCATGCTGCTCGGTATGCTGGTGTTCAAGCCGCAGCGCGACGTCATGTTCGGGCACAAGCCCGCGCCACTGCACAGCGAGATGGCAGCGCGCGCCAGGGCCTGTGCTGCGCTGTTCCTGTCCGGATGCGCCGTGCCGGCCGACCGGGCCAACAAGCAGATAGGAGGCGCGTGATGCCGGAGCCGGCCGCAACCTATACTGTTGAGGCGCAGATCGCGCGTGACGACCAGGCCAAATGCGAGGATGTGCTGACGCGCTGGATGGCGGCGCTCAACCGCTATGACGCGTCCGCCATGGACGCACTGATGCACTTCCCGCATGTGCGGATCGCCGGCGGCGTGGTTACCGTCTATCAGCAGCCCGGCAACAATCCGATGGACCTGTTCGAGCGGTTGCGCAAACAGGACGGCTGGCATCACAGCGCCTGGAACGAGACCAAGCTCGTGCAGTCCTCGCCGGCCAAGGCGCATTACGCCGTCAGCTATACGCGCTACCGCGAGGACGGATCGGTCATCGGGATCTACGATTCCCTCTATGTGCTGAGCCTGCTCGGCGGCGCCTGGAAGATCCAGAGCCGCTCGAGCTTTGGTCCCTGAGCGAGCGCGTTACAAGCCGCGCTACTTGGCCGCCACCACCGATGCGGGAGGCTGCGTCAGCACCTGCCGGATCATCCGGGCGAGATCGGCCTTGCGATAGGGTTTTGGCAATAGCGTGACGTCCGGGTCGAGACGGCCGTGATGGATGATGGCGTCTTCGGTATAGCCCGACGTGAACAGCACGCGCACCGAGGGCAGCTTGGCGATCACGGCATCGGCCACCTGCCGGCCGTTCATGCCGCCGGACATGATGACGTCGGTGAACAGCACGTCGCAGACGAAGCCCTTCTCGACCGCGGCCAATGCTTCCGGGCCGTTGGCGGTGACCATGGTGCGGTAGCCAAGCTGCTCGAGCTGGGCGCTGACGTAATTGCGGACCAGCGGATCGTCCTCGACGACCAGGATGGATTCGTGGCCGCCACGCATGTCGACCGGAGGAGGCGGCTCGACGTCGACCATGTCGCCCATGCTGCGCGGCAGATAGAGCTTGATCGATGTGCCGTGGCCCTCTTCGGAATAGATCTTGAGATGCCCGTCGGACTGCTTGATGAAGCCGTAAACCATGCTCAGCCCGAGGCCGGTGCCCTTGCCGGTATCCTTGGTGGTGAAGAACGGCTCGAACACCTTTTCGCGGATCCCCTCCGGGATTCCGCCGCCGGTGTCGCTGACCGCGACCATCACATATTCACCCGCCCGCACGTCGAGATTGGCGGCGGCATAAACCTCGTCGAGGATGACGTTGCTGGTTTCCAGCATCAGCTTGCCGCCGTCGGGCATCGCATCGCGGGCATTGACGGCGAGATTGAGCAGCGCGGTCGCCATGTGGTTGGGGTCGATGAAGGCCGGCCAGGCGTCGGGCTCGAGCGCGGTATCGATCTCGATCTGCTCGCCGAGCGACGGGCGCAGCAGCCGCGCGGTGTCCTGCACCAGCGTGTTGAGGTTGGCTTCACGCGGTTGCAGCGGCTGCTGCCGCGAGAAGGCCAGCAGATGCTTGGTCACCTCGGCGCCGCGAAAGGCGGCATCGCTGATCATTTTTGTCACCGACGACAGCGCGGCGTCATGTTCCACGGCCTCGGCGAGGATGTCGATCAGGCCGGTGATGACGGTCAGAATGTTGTTGAAGTCGTGGGCGATGCCGCCGGTAAGGTGCCCGACGGCCTCCATCTTCTGCACCTGACGCAGCTTCTGCTCGGCCTCGAGCTGCTCCCGCGCGGCCTCGACCTCGCGGGCGCGCATGAAGATTTCAGCTTCCATCTGCTCGGTGCGCTCGCGCAGGCGGTCGGTCAGCTTGTCCTGCTCGGCGCCGCGCTGCTTCAGTTGAATGAAGCCGGTGACGTCTTCCACCCGATGGATGATGTAGCTGAACTGTCCGCTCGGCCCGAACACCGGCGTATTGCGCGGGCTCCAGTAGCGCTCCTCGAATCCGCCGCCCTCCGACTCGGGCTTGCGGATATCGTATTTCTGCACCGACATGGTGTCGGGGCGGCGGAACTGGACCACGCGTTCCAGCGAAGCGCGGAGGTTGCGCACGCCGTCGGCGGCCGGATCGTCCGGATTATCGGGAAATACGTCGAACAGCCCGCGCCCAAGGATCGCGGCGCGCTCGGTCTTGGTGGCGCGCAGATAGGCGTCGCTTACTGCCACGATGCTGAAGTCAGGCTGCGTCAGCACCAGATAAAGGCCGGGCGCCGCCTCGAATAACGCCTTGAAGTCAGGCATCGGCGGGGACTGGTTTTGCAGTTCATCCTCCCTCGCAGGGATACGGTCCGCGCGTGACCGCAATTAAGATGTGGCACGCGTTCGCGGGAACTTCAATGCTTAACATACGGCGTTAACTCGATTTTTTCGATCGAACGGGTGTCGTGGCAGCGCGCGGCTAGCGCGAATTGGGCAGATAGCGCCAGCCCTCCTTGCCCAGGAAGTCCAGCATCGCCTGCGCGGGCGGCAGCAGGATCTTGTCGGTGCGCCTGATTGCGTGCCACTGCCGGACGATCGGCAGGCCCTTCACCTTGAGCACCACCAGCCGGCCATCCTCCAGTTCATGGAACACGGTGTGCTGGGAAATGAAGGCGATGCCGAGCCCGGCCATCACCGCCTGCTTGATGGTCTCGTTGCTGTCCATCGCCATGCCGAGCTTCGGCTCCAGTCCGACCCGCTCGAAATATTGCTGCATCAGCATCCGCGTGCCCGATCCCTGCTCGCGGGTGATGAAGGTTTCATTGGCGAGCTCCGATGTCGCGACGTGCCGCCGCCGCGCCAGCCGGTGATCGGGTGCGGCGATGATGAAGTGCGGATGCCGGCCGAGCGGCTTCATCTCGACTTCGACATCGGCCGGCGGCCGGCCCATCACCGCGATGTCGAGATCGTAGCCGCGCAGCGCGTCGCGGATCTCCTCGCGGTTGCCGATCCTGAGCGTGACCTCGATCTTGGGAAAGCGGCGCGAGAACGCCGCGATCGCGAACGGCACGAAGTATTTCGCGGTCGAGACCGCGCCCATCGCGACGCGGCCGCCGCTGCGGCCGGCGATCATGTCGAGCGACTGCTCGCAGTCCTTGAGCGCCGCCTCGATCCGCTCGATGAGCGCCAGCACATGCGCGCCGGCATCGGTCAGCGCCATGCCGTCGCCGGTGCGCTGGATCAGCGGCAATCCCGCGAGCGCCTGCAGGTTACGGAGCTGCAGCGTCACCGCGGGCTGCGTCAGGTTCAGCTGGTTGGCCGCCGACGTGATCGAGCGGGCCGCGTGCACGGCCGACAGCGCGCGCAGCTGGCGGATGGTGAGGTCGCGCGAGAAGTTGCCGGCCATCACAAGCTCCATAAGAAATACTTTGCCCAGACCCAAGATAATGAAATTTCCCTAATTGGGCAATTCGCGCGTTGATAGGGCGAAGGCGACTCCCTGCGGTCGCCTCTCGACACCTCGGGACAGAGGGCGCGATCAAAGGGAGAGGCCGGTGGAGATTCGTCCTGCATTGCATGCCCATCTGGAGTGGCCGACGCAGCACAACCCGCTGCGCGCCGCGACCGTTGCGGTGATCGAAGCCCTCGCAGGTGCCGCGATCGAGCTCTCGCGCATCATCGCCGCCGGGCCGCTCGCCGGGATCGGCGGTGAGAGCGGCGGGGTCAATCCCGACGGCGATCGCCAGAAAACCATCGACATCGTCGCCGACAACCTGATGCGCGACGCGCTGCGTGCGGCGCCCGTCGCTGCGGTGTTGTCGGAAGAGGTCGAACTGCCGGAGACGCTCGATACCGATGCGCCGCTCTGCGTCGCGATCGATCCGCTCGATGGATCCGCCAATCTCGAAAACAACATCTCGATCGGCACGATCTTCTCGATCCGGCCGAAGGGAAACGACATTCTCTCGACCTTCTTCGAGCCCGGTACGGCGCAATGTGCCGCGGGCTGCTTCATCTACGGTCCGCAGACCGTGCTGGTGCTGGCGCTCGACCAGTGCGTCGACTGCTTCACGCTGGATCCGCGAACCGGCGAGTTCGTCCTGACTGCGCGCGACCTCCGGGTGCCGCAGGATGCGTCGGAGTTCGCCATCAACGCCTCGAACCGGCGGCACTGGAGCGGCCCGGTGCGCAACTACATCGACGACTGCCTTGCCGGCGTGAACGGCGAGCGCGGGCAGGATTTCAACATGCGTTGGATCGGCTCGCTGGTGGCCGAGGCCTACCGCATCCTGATGCGCGGTGGCGTCTTCCTGTATCCGGCGGATGCGCGCCAGGGCTACCGCGAGGGCCGGCTCCGCCTGCTGTATGAGGCGCATCCGATCGCGCTGATCATGGAGTGGGCGGGCGGCGCCGCGTCCAGCGGCCGGTCGCGCATTCTCGAACTCTCGGCACGCACGCCGCATCAGCGCGTGCCGCTGATCATGGGATCGGCGCGCGCCGTGCGCGACGTCGATGCGATCCACCTGACCGTCGAGCCGTTGTTCGAGAGCAGCGATGCCCCGCTGTTCGCGCGGCGCGGCCTGTTCCGCTGAGGGGGAGCGCATGTCTCGTCGACATCCTATCATCTCGATCACCGGTTCGTCCGGCGCCGGCACCACCTCGGTGAAGAAGACGTTCGAAAACATCTTCCGCCGCGAGAATGTGGTCGCGGCCTATATCGAGGGTGACGCGTTCCATCGCTACGACCGCGCCGAGATGCGCAGCCAGATGTTGGATAAGGCCGAACGCGGCGACAAGCATTTCAGCCATTTCAGCCCCGAGACCAATCTCTTCGAGGAGCTGGAGAAGCTGTTCAGCGACTATGCCGAGACCGGCACCGGCACGACGCGGCACTATGTGCACGACGAAGAGGAATCGCGGCTCTACGGCGCCAAGCCCGGCACCTTCACCGCATGGGAGGCGCTGCCGGAGAATTCCGACCTCTTGTTCTACGAGGGCCTGCACGGCGCCGTGGTCACCGACAAGGTGAATGTCGCGCAGCACGCCGACCTCAAGATCGGGGTCGTGCCTGTCATCAACCTCGAATGGATCCAGAAGCTGCATCGCGATCGCAGCCATCGCGGCTACTCCACCGAGGCGGTGACCGACACCATCCTGCGTCGCATGCCGGACTATGTGAATTACATCTGCCCGCAATTCAGCGAGACCGACATCAACTTCCAGCGCGTGCCGACGGTCGATACGTCGAACCCGTTCATCGCGCGCTGGATCCCGACACCGGATGAATCGATGGTCGTGATCCGGTTGAAGAACCCGCGCGGCATCGATTTTCCCTATCTGCTCTCGATGATCCCGAACAGCTTCATGTCGCGCGCCAATTCGATCGTGATTCACGGCGCCAAGCTCGACCTCGCGATGCAGCTCATCCTGACCCCGCTGATCCTGCAATTGATCGAACGAAAGAGGCGAACGATATGACCGCACTTGCGTCCGTTGCCAGCCGCCCCGAAATCAGCCACGACGAGATGGCCAACGCCATCCGCTTCCTCGCCATCGACGCGGTGGAGCAGGCGAAATCCGGCCATCCCGGCATGCCGATGGGCATGGCCGATGTCGCGACCGTGCTGTTCACCGACTTCCTGAAATTCGATCCGGCCGATCCGGCCTGGCCCGACCGCGACCGCTTCGTGCTGTCGGCCGGGCACGGCTCGATGCTGCTCTACGCGCTGCTCTATCTGACGGGCTACGAGCGCATGACGCTCGATCAGCTCAAGGCGTTCAGGCAATGGGGATCGCAAACCCCGGGCCATCCCGAGTATGGCCATACGCCCGGTGTCGAGACCACGACCGGGCCGCTCGGGCAGGGGATCGCGACCGCGGTCGGCATGGCGCTCGCCGAGCGGCTGATGAACGCCCGCTTCGGCGACGACCTCGTCGACCACTACACCTATGTGATCGCCGGCGATGGCTGCCTGATGGAAGGCCTCAGCCATGAGGCGATCTCGCTCGCCGGCCATTTGCGGCTGAACCGGCTGATCGTGCTGTTCGACGACAACCAGATCTCGATCGATGGCGCCACCTCGCTGTCCTGTTCGGACGACCAGACGGCACGATTTGCGGCCAGCGGCTGGAACGTCTGCCGCATCGACGGCCATGATCCGCAGGCGATCGCCGCGGCGATCAGGCAGGCGCGAACGAGCGATCGTCCGTCGCTGATCGCCTGCCGCACCGTGATCGGGTTCGGTGCGCCGAACCGGCAGGGCAGCGAGAAGGTGCATGGCGCACCGCTCGGCGCCGATGAGGCGGCGAAGACCCGCGCCGCGCTGCGCTGGCCGTATCCGGCCTTCGAAATCCCCGATGCCGTGCTGGCCGAGTGGCGCGAGCTCGGCGGCCGCGGCCGTGACGCACGGCGCGCCTGGATCGAGCGCTCGCGCAGCGCCTGCAAGGCCGACAAGGCCGAGCGGTCTGCATTCCACGACGCGCTGAACCGGAAACTGCCCTGCGCCTATGCCGAGGCGATGACCAAACTTGTCGGGCGGTTCGCGACCGAGCGGCCGAAGCTCGCCACGCGGCAGGCCTCGCAGCAGGTTATCGACGTGATCGCCGAAGCCTTGCCCAATCTCCTGGGCGGATCGGCCGACCTCACGCACTCCAATCTGACATTGGCGAAGTCGCAGGTTTCGGTGCGGCCGGAAACACTCGACGGCAGCTATATCCACTATGGCATCCGCGAGCACGGCATGGCGGCGGCGATGAACGGTATCGCGCTGCATGGCGGGTTTATCCCCTATGGCGGCACCTTCCTCAGCTTCGCCGATTACAGCCGGCCGGCGATCCGCCTCGCGGCATTGATGGGCATCCGAGTCATCCATGTGATGACCCATGATTCGATCGGGCTCGGCGAAGACGGACCGACGCATCAGCCGGTCGAGCATCTGGCGGCGCTGCGAGCGATCCCGAACCTGCTGGTGTTCCGGCCGGCCGATGCGGTCGAGACGGCGGAAGCCTGGGACTGTGCGCTGAAGGCAGAGACCTCTCCGTCGATCCTCTGCCTGTCGCGGCAGGCGCTGCCGACGGTTCGCGACGGCAGCAAGGACAACCAGGTCGCGCTCGGCGCCTACGTTCTCGTCGAGCCGGCCTTCGGGCGTGACGTCACCCTGATTGCAACGGGTTCGGAGGTGTCGATCGCGCTCGAAGCCGCAAAGCTGCTGGCGGAAGCAGGGGTGAAGGCCGCGGTCGTCTCGGCCCCGTGCTTCGACCTGTTCCGCCAGCAGCCGCGCGACTATCGCGCCGAGGTGCTGGGCAGCGCGCCGCGTGTCGGTGTGGAAGCCGCAGTCGAGGGCGACTGGGCGCGCTGGCTCGGCGACGACGGCGTATTCGTGGGTATGACCGGCTTCGGCGCCTCCGCACCGGCCGATGTGCTCTACCGCGAATTCGGCATCACGCCGGCGGCGGTCGCCGCTGCGGCAAGACAGCTCATACAACGAGCGAATTGAAAGGAGGACGCCACCATGGCGCGGATAACCTTGAGGCAATTGCTGGATCACGCTGCCGAACGCGGCTACGGCGTGCCGGCCTTCAACATCAACAATATGGAGCAGGGCCTCGCCATCATGGAGGCGGCGGCGGCCTGCGATGCGCCTGTCATCATCCAGGCTTCGCGCGGCGCGCGGTCCTATGCCAACGACATCATGCTGGCGAAGATGATCGATGCGCTGGAAGAGATGTATCCGCAGATCCCGCTATGCCTGCATCTCGATCACGGCAACGAAGAGGCGACCTGCGCGACCGCGATCCGCTACGGCTTCACCTCGGTGATGATGGACGGCTCGCTCACGGCCGACGCCAAGACCGCGGCCGACTACGACTACAACGTCGATATCACCCGCCGGGTGGTCGATATGGCGCACTGGGTCGGCGCGTCGGTCGAAGGCGAACTCGGCGTGCTCGGCTCGCTCGAGCATGGCGGCGGCGAGCAGGAGGACGGTCACGGCGTCGAAGGCAAGATCAGTCATGACCAGCTGCTCACCGATCCTGACCAGGCGGTCGATTTCGTCCGCGCCACCAAGGTCGATGCGCTCGCGATCGCGATGGGTACCTCGCATGGCGCCTACAAGTTCACGCGCCGCCCCGACGGCGAGATCCTGGCGATGCGCGTGGTCGAGGAGATCCATACGCGCCTGCCCAACACGCATCTGGTGATGCACGGCTCGTCCTCGGTACCGCAGGCGCTGCAGGACATGTTCAACCAGTTCGGCGGCGAGATGCCGCAGACCTGGGGCGTGCCGGTCGAGGAGATCGTCCGCGGCATCAAGCATGGCGTGCGCAAGGTCAACATCGATACCGATTGCCGCCTGGCGATGGCCGCCGCTTTCCGCAAGGTCGCCGTGCAGTCGAAGAGCGAGTTCGATCCGCGCAAATTCCTCAAGCCCGCGATGGATGCGCTGCGCGAACTCTGCCGTGACCGCTTCGAGCAGTTCGGCACGGCCGGCAATGCCGCCCGGATCAAGGTGGTTGCACTGCCGGAGATGGCCCGACGCTATCGCGCCGGCGCACTCGATCCGCAGATTGGAAAGATCACCCAGGCCGCCTGAGCAGACGGCGACGAACGACGACAGGAGATTGAGATGAACATACAGCCATCGATCACGGTGCGCGGCAAGGATCGCTACAAGTCCGGCGTGATGGAATACAAGCGGATGGGCTATTGGGAGCCGAACTACGAGCCCAAGGACACCGACGTCATCGCGCTGTTTCGCGTCACGCCGCAGGACGGCGTCGATCCGACCGAAGCCTGCGCGGCGGTGGCGGGCGAATCCTCGACCGCGACCTGGACCGTGGTGTGGACCGATCGGCTGACCGCCGCGGAAAAATACCGGGCAAAGTGCTATCGCGTCGATCCGGTGCCGAACTCGCCGGGCAGCTACTTCGCCTATATCGCCTATGATCTCGATCTGTTCGAGCCGGGCTCGATCTCGAACCTGACCGCCTCGATCATCGGCAACGTGTTCGGCTTCAAGCCGCTGAAGGCGTTGCGGCTCGAGGACATGCGGCTTCCGATCGCCTATGTGAAGACGTTCCAGGGCCCGGCGACCGGCATCGTCGTGGAGCGCGAGCGGCTCGACAAGTTCGGCCGTCCCTTGCTCGGCGCCACCGTGAAGCCGAAGCTCGGCCTGTCCGGCCGCAACTATGGTCGCGTCGTCTATGAAGCGTTGAAAGGTGGGCTCGACTTCACCAAGGACGACGAGAACATCAACTCGCAGCCCTTCATGCACTGGCGTGAGCGCTTCCTGTACTGCATGGAGGCGGTCAACCGCGCGCAGGCCGCGACCGGAGAGATCAAGGGCACGTATCTCAACGTCACCGCGGCGACCATGGAGGACATGTACGAGCGCGCCGAGTTCGCCCATGAGCTCGGCTCCAACATCGTCATGATCGACCTCGTGATCGGCTACACCGCGATCCAGTCGATGGCGAAGTGGGCGCGCCGGAACAACATGATCCTGCATCTGCATCGCGCCGGCCATTCGACCTACACGCGGCAGCGCAGCCATGGCGTTTCGTTCCGCGTGATCGCGAAATGGATGCGGCTCGCCGGCGTCGACCACATCCATGCCGGCACGGTGGTCGGCAAGCTCGAGGGTGATCCCAACACCACGCGCGGCTACTACGACATCTGCCGCGAGGACTTCAACCCGATGCAGCTCGAGCACGGCGTGTTCTTCGACCAGAACTGGGCAAGCCTCAACAAGCTGATGCCGGTGGCCTCCGGCGGCATTCATGCCGGCCAGATGCACCAGCTGCTCGACCTGCTCGGCGAGGACGTCGTGCTGCAGTTCGGCGGCGGCACGATCGGCCATCCCCGCGGCATCCAGGCGGGCGCCACCGCCAACCGCGTCGCGCTGGAGGCCATGATCCTCGCCCGCAACGAGGGACGCGACTACGTCCATGAAGGCCCGGAGATCCTGGCCAAGGCGGCGCAGACCTGCACGCCGCTGCGCGAGGCGCTCGACGTCTGGAAGGATGTCACCTTCAACTACGAGTCGACCGACGCCCCCGATTTCGTTCCCACGCCGAGCATGGCGGTCTGACAGGAGGTTCTCATGCGCGTGACCCAAGGCTGCTTCTCTTTCCTACCCGATCTCACCGATGAGCAGATCGCCGCGCAGGTGCAATACTGCCTCGACAAGGGCTGGGCGGTGAACATCGAGTTCACCGACGATCCGCACCCCCGCAACACCTATTGGGACATGTGGGGCCTGCCGATGTTCGACCTGCGCGATGCGGCAGGGATCATGAAGGAGCTCGCCGATTGCCGGCGGGTCTATGGCGACCGCTACATCCGGATCTCCGGTTTCGATTCCAGTCCCGGCTGGGAGTCGGTTCGCATCTCCTTCATCGTCAACCGGCCGCGCGAGGAACCCGGCTTCCGGCTCGACCGCCAGGAAGCCGCCGGTCGCAACCTGCACTACGCGACGCATTCCTATGCGGCTGGTCGCCCCGAGGGCGAACGCTACACCGATCGTTGACCGCGTCCGGCTGAAAAGCCAGGCGGGTTGCTCCCTCGACCGTCTGGTCCGGATGCACTTCTCCGTCGTCGCCGCCGCGGCGACGGAGCTTTTCTCGAAGCGAGAGGACGATGACCCAAGCGCAGGAACAAATCCGCGAGACGCCGCCCGAGACCATCGACCTCCGGCATGAGTTCGCCGACCTCGGCATTGGCGACGTGCTCGACCAGCTCGATTCCGAACTGATCGGCCTCAAGCCCGTGAAGACCCGCATCCGGGAGATCGCCTCGCTGCTGCTGGTCGAACGCATCAGGCGGAAGATGGCGCTGGCGACGACGTTCCCGACGCTGCACATGTCGTTCACCGGCAATCCCGGCACCGGCAAGACCACGGTCGCGCTGCGGATGGCCGGCATCCTGCACAAGCTCGGCTTCGTGCGCCGCGGCCACGTCATCAGCGTCACGCGCGATGACCTGGTCGGGCAATATATCGGCCACACCGCGCCGAAGACGAAAGAGATATTGAAGAAGGCGATGGGCGGCGTGCTGTTCATCGACGAGGCGTATTACCTCTACCGTCCCGAGAACGAACGCGACTACGGCCAGGAGGCGATCGAGATCCTGCTGCAGATCATGGAAGCGCAACGTGAGGATCTGGTGGTGATCTTGGCCGGCTATGGCGACCGCATGGAGAAGTTCTTCCAGAGCAATCCGGGGTTCCGCTCCCGCATCGCGCATCACATCGATTTCCCGGACTATTCGGACGGGGAGCTGCTCTGGATCGCCGAGCTGATGTTGCAGCAGCAGAATTATCGTTTCTCGCCGGAAGCGCGCGAGGCCTTCACCCGGTACATCGGCATCCGCAAGCAACAGCCGCTGTTCTCCAATGCGCGCTCGATCCGCAACGCGCTCGACCGGATCCGGCTGCGCCAGGCCAACCGGATCGTGGCGAAGCTCGACCGCACGCTCACGGCCGACGACGTGATGTCGATCGAGGCCGGCGACGTGCTTGCGAGCCGCGTGTTCGGCAAGGGGATCGCGGCGGGCGAGGGACGATGAACCAGGCGCTCGCCGGCATTAGGAACGCCGGGATGCGCCACATCATTGCGAGCGCCCGCGCCTTGATCTTCGATGTCGATGGCACGCTCGCCGAAACCGAGGAGGTGCATCGTCGCGCCTTCAATGAGGCGTTCGCTGAGGCCGGCCTCGATTGGTTCTGGGACCAGGTCACCTATGGGCGGCTGCTTCGGGTCGCCGGGGGCAAGGAGCGCATCCGCGCCTTCGACCAGAGGAACGCTGTCCCGTCGCTGACATTCGCCGATATCGCCGACCTGCACGGGATCAAGACCGCGCGCTATGCCGCACTGATTGCGGCGGGCGGCTGCCCGTTGCGGCCGGGCGTGAGGGCCTGGCTCGCCGGCGCGCGCAGCCGCGGCCAGCGTCTGGCGCTCGCCACGACGACGTCGCATGGCAATATCGATGCGCTGCTGTCGGTTGCGTTCGGGCTGGATTGGGCCGATCTGTTCGAGGCTGTTGTCGCCGGGGATGATGTGCCGCGGAAGAAGCCGGCGCCGGACGTCTATGTTGAGGTGCTGGCGCGGCTCGGGCTCGGACCGGCGAATTGCATCGCGGTCGAGGATTCCGACAACGGTCTCGCCGCCGCCGCTGGGGCCGGCATCCCCGTGGTCATCACGCGCAGCACCTATTTCAGCGACGACGATTTCGCCGGAGCCCTGCTGGTCGTCGACGATCTCTCCGAGATCGACGCCTGAAGGCCGTTGCCGCCGCCGCGCAGCAGTTCGATTAATTTATTCGCACAGTGAAATAAATGGTACTTGCGTCCATCGCACAGGAGAGGCACAATCTCGCCAAAGGTTGCGAGAAGTCCTGCCGCACCCCAGCGGACAGTAGACTTGCCAGTAATTTCGGGAGACAACGCCTTATGATCCGCCGCTCTCCGGTCAATTTATTCGGGCACTTAAATAAATGACCAGTTGGCGCTTGCATCCATATGGTGGGGACGACGTCCACCAAAGGTTGCCGGAAGCAAAGTGCCGCACCGCCAGAAGTTCGGGCGGAGGCCGGCGCTCGTCAACGATTCCGGGAGACAGGCGCCTCATGATCCTCCACGTCATCCCTGCGCCTCGTTCGTCGTACGACATGACTCGCGGATGAACCCGGCATTCCAGGATCGACTGATCGTGCGGAGTGAGCATTGGCGCTGTTGACGGGTTCAATCGACATTCCGCAATTTCGGTTCGTGACGGCCCCGGCGCCGATCCGACATCGCCGTAGACCTGCGGCCGGCCCACGAACGATCACCGTCGATTGACGCTATCTACGGCTACGGTACCCCAACTAAAAAACCAAGGGAGTGAAGGATGTTCAAATTGAAGACCGCCTTGTTCGCGCTCGCGCTGGCCGGCCTTGCCGCGACGGTGTCCGATCGCGACGCCATGGCCCAGGCCAAGCCGACCGTGGGGATCGCGATGCCGACCAAATCCTCGGCGCGCTGGATCGACGACGGAAACAACATCGTCAAGGTACTGAAGGAACGCGGCTACGGCACCGACTTGCAATATGCCGACGACGATATCCCGAACCAGCTCTCCCAGGTCGAGAACATGGTGACCAAGGGCGCCAAGGTGCTGGTCATCGCGGCGATCGACGGCACCACGCTGTCCGATGCGCTGAAGCAGGCCAAGGCCCAGGGCATCACGGTGATCGCCTATGACCGCCTGATCCGCGACACCCCTAATGTCGACTACTACGCGACCTTCGACAATTTCCAGGTCGGCGTGCTGCAGGCGAGTTCGATCGTGAATGCGCTCGGGCTGAAGGACGGCAAGGGGCCCTTCAACATCGAGCTGTTCGGCGGCTCGCCGGACGACAACAACGCCTATTTCTTCTACGACGGCGCGATGTCCGTGCTGAAGCCCTATATCGACAGCGGCAAGCTCGTGGTCGCGAGCGGCCAGACGGGCATGGGCAAGGTCGCGACCTTGCGCTGGGACGGCGCCACCGCGCAGGCGCGGATGGACAATCTGCTCAGCGCCTTCTACGGCAAGAAGCGCGTCGATGCGGTGCTGTCGCCCTATGACGGCCTGTCGATCGGCATCATCTCCTCGCTGAAGGGCGTCGGCTACGGCAGCAAGGATCAGCCGATGCCGTTCGTCAGCGGCCAGGACGCCGAGGTGCCCTCGATCAAGGCGATGCTGCGCGGCGAGCAGTATTCGACCATCTTCAAGGACACCCGCGATCTCGCCAAGGTCACGGCCGACATGGTCGATGCCGTGCTGAGCAAGAAGGACGTCACCGTCAACGACACCAAGACCTACAACAACGGGGTCAAGGTGGTTCCGTCCTATCTGCTCAAGCCGGTCGTGGTGGATAAGACCAATTGGGAGAAAGTCCTGATTGACAGCGGCTACTACAAGCGCTCGCAATTCGACTAGGGCAGGTGAACGGGGCTGAAAGCGCCGAGGCCGAGTGACGTTGCGGGACATGATCCGATGACGGCGATGCTTGAGATGCGTAACGTCAGCAAGAGCTTTGCCGGCGTGCAGGCATTGCGCGACGTCAGCCTCACCGTGGAAGCCGGGCAGATCCATGCGCTGGTCGGCGAGAATGGTGCGGGCAAGTCGACCCTGATGAAGGTGCTGAGCGGGGTCTATCCCGCCGGCAGCTATGAAGGGTCGATCCTGTTCGACGGCGATGAGCGCCGGTTCCGCGACATCAACGACTCCGAGGCGCTGGGGATCATCATCATCCACCAGGAGCTGGCGCTGATCCCGCTGATGTCGATCGCCGAGAACATCTTTCTGTCGCGCGCGCCGTCGCGGTTCGGGGTGGTGGACCGCAATGCGGTGTACCGGCGGACGGCAGAGCTGCTGGCACAGGTCGGCTTGCGGGAATCGCCGGATACGCTGATCACCGATCTCGGCGTCGGCAAGCAGCAACTGGTCGAGATCGCCAAGGCGTTGTCGAAGAAGGTGCGGCTCCTGATCCTGGACGAGCCGACCGCGAGCCTCAACGAGGCCGACAGTGCCGCGCTGCTGGACCGGCTGCTGGTCTTCCGCGAGCAGGGCATCGCCTCGATCCTGATCTCGCACAAGCTGAACGAAGTCGCGCGGGTCGCCGACCGGATCACGGTGCTGCGCGACGGCCGCACCGTCGATAGCCTCGATTGCCGAACCGAGCAGGTCGACGAGGACCGCATCATCCGCAGCATGGTCAACCGCGATCTCGCGCATCGCTTCCCGGAGCGAAACGTTGCGATCGGCGATCCCGTGATGACGGTGGAGAACTGGTCGGTGTATCACCCGCTGCATACCGCCCGGCAGGTGATCAAGAACGTCGATTTCAGGGTGCGCCGCGGCGAGGTGGTCGGTATCGCCGGCCTGATGGGCGCCGGCCGCACCGAGTTCGCCATGAGCCTGTTCGGCAGGGCCTGGGGCTACAATATCTCCGGCAAGATCAGCCTTGACGGCCGCGAGGCCAGCCTTGCCAGCGTGCCGGCCGCGATCCATGCCGGCCTTGCCTATGTCACCGAGGACCGCAAGCAGCTCGGGTTGATCCTCGCCGACGACGTCCGCAAGAACGTGACGCTGGCGAGCCTTCGCCAGGTGTCGGATCGTGGCGTGATCGACGATGTCGTCGAGCTGAAGGCCGCGAGCGACTACCGCAGCCGGATGCGGATCCGGTGTTCTGACGTCTATCAGGAGGCCGGCCAGCTCTCGGGCGGCAACCAGCAGAAGGTGGTGCTGTCGAAATGGCTGATGACCGATCCACAGGTGCTGCTGCTGGACGAGCCGACCCGCGGCATCGACGTCGGGGCAAAATACGAGATTTATTGTATCATCAACGAGCTCGCGGACGCCGGCAAGGGCGTCGTGGTGATCTCGTCGGAAATGCCGGAATTGCTCGGCATCTGCGACCGGATCTGTGTGATGAATGACGGCGCTTTCGTCGGCGAGTTCGCCAAGGGCGATGCGACGCAGGAGAAGATCATGCGCGCCATCATGCGCAATGTCAGGATGTCCGGAAGCGGCGCCCCTGCCGGTGAGGTGCGGGCGGGAGGCGGAGCACAATGACCGACAAGACGGTGTCACTTCCCGAGACCCCCAAGCATTCCGGCTTCATCAAGAACAATCTGCGCAACTACGGCATGCTGCTGT
This sequence comes from Bradyrhizobium sp. B120, assembly GCF_049075665.1. NCBI lineage: Bacteria > Pseudomonadati > Pseudomonadota > Alphaproteobacteria > Hyphomicrobiales > Nitrobacteraceae > Bradyrhizobium > Bradyrhizobium sp. B120. The sequence continues at coordinate 3,256,404 of NZ_CP185242.1, forward strand.
CGCTGCTTGCGATCATGCTGTTTTTCGAGATCGTGACCGACGGCACGCTGTTGCAGCCGGTCAATCTCACCAATCTCGTGCTGCAGAACAGCTACATCGTGATCATGGCGCTCGGCATGCTGCTCGTGATCGTCACCGGGCATATCGACCTTTCGGTCGGCTCGGTCGCGGGCTTCGTCGGCGCGGTCGCGGCGGTGCTGATGGTGACCTACCATGTCGACTACCCGACCGCCTTTATCGTCTGTCTCTTGGTCGGTGCTGCGATCGGCGCGGCGCAGGGCTACTGGGTCGCCTATTTCAAGATTCCCTCCTTCATCGTGACGCTGGCGGGCATGCTGGTGTTCAAGGGCCTTGCGCTCGCGGTGCTGCAGGGCCGGTCGGTCGGGCCGTTTCCGCCGACCTTCCAGAAGCTGTCGTCGGGCTTCATCCCCGAGCTGTTTCCGAGCGCCGGCACGCTCTACCCGACCTCGCTGCTGATCGGCGTCGTGCTGGCGTTCGCGCTGGTGCTGGCGAGCGCCAAGAGCCGGGCGCGCGAGCAGTCGCACGGCATCGAGGTCGAGCCCTACGCGTTCTTCATCGCCAAGAGCATCGCGCTGGCGGGCGCGGTGCTCTACTTCACCTATCTGATCGCCTCGCATCGCGGCCTGCCGAACGTGCTCGTCATCATGACGGTGCTGATCGCGCTGTACGGTTTCGTCACGCGGCGGACCGTGATCGGCCGCCAGATCTATGCCGTTGGCGGCAACGCCAAGGCCGCGAAGCTGTCGGGCGTCAAGACCGAACGGCTGACTTTCTTCACCTTCGTCAACATGGGCGTGCTGGCGGCGCTCGCCGGACTGGTGTTTGCTGCCCGCCTCAACACCGCGACGCCGAAGGCCGGCCTCGGCTTCGAGCTCGACGTGATCGCCGCCTGCTTCATCGGCGGCGCCTCGGCCTATGGCGGCGTCGGCCGGGTCGGCGGCGCGGTGGTCGGTGCCATGATCATGGGCGTGATGAACAACGGCATGTCGATCCTCGGCATCGGCATCGATTATCAGCAAGTGATCAAGGGCCTCGTCCTGCTGGGCGCTGTCTGCATCGATGTCTACAACCAGCGCCGGTGATTGCCGCGCAGTCATGATCCTGCGATAGAATGACGGCGCAACGCAGGAGAATGCCGCGTGAAGCTGTCCCATGCCGATGCGCTGAACATCGGAAACATCCTCGCCCAAGTCGGCCGTACCGAGATCATGCCGCGGTTTCGCCGCGTCCGGGAGATCGAGGTCCGTACCAAGACGTCGGCATTCGACGTGGTGACCGAGGCCGATGAACTTGCCGAGCAGGCGATCTCGGCCGCGCTGCTCCGAGCATTTCCGAACGCGGTCGTGATCGGCGAGGAGGGCACGGCACGGGATCCGGCCGCGCTCGATCAGGTCGGAACCGCGGAGCTCGCCTTCATCATCGATCCGATCGACGGCACGCGGAACTTCACCTCGAGCCTGCCGCTGTTCGGTACCATGGTGGCGGCCACGATGCGCGGCGAGATCGTGTTCGGCGCGATCCACGACCCGGTCAGCAACGACACCGCGTTCGCGCTGCGTGGCGAGGGCGCGTGGCTCGAAATGCCGGACGGCAGGCGACATGATCTGAAGGTGGCCGCGGCGGTGCCGGTCAAGCAGATGGACGCGGTGATCGGCGTCAACTTCCTGCCTGAGGCGCTGCGCCCAATCGTCGCCGGGAATCTATCCAAGCTTGGTGTCAGCGCCTGGCTCAGATGCGCCGCGCACGAGTATCGCATGGCGGCGTCCGGCCATTGCCATCTCTTGTTCTACAACAAGCTGATGCCGTGGGATCATGCCGCGGGCTGGCTGTTGCATCGCGAGGCCGGCGGCTACAGCGCGCATTTCGACGGATCGCCCTACAAGCCGGTCAACCTGACCGGCGGCTTGCTGTGCGCGCCCGACGAAGCGAGCTGGCATGCGGCACAGCAGGCGATCCTGACGCCGGCCGGGTAGAGGCGGGATGCGCTAGGGGATTGAGTTTCGAGCTGAACTGTCGAACAACCCGCTCGGTGTCGTCCCTGCGAAAGCAGGGACCCATACTCCGCGGCGGGTGTTGTGATTGGGACTCCTCGTTCCGGCGTCGCGCAATAGCGACCCGTTTGTGGTTATGGGTCCCTGCTTTCGCAGGGACGACATCGAATTTGTTGCACGGTCTGTGAGTCAGACTTGCGCGTTCTCGCGACGCGAATTGCCTCGGCTTTGAGTCTCGTCCCACTTCTCATCGAACAGAGCGCGTAGGCTCACTATTCGCTGCCGACCTCGCCGGTGATGATGTTGCCGAACAGCTTCCAGCTCTCGCCCTCGAACCGCATCAGTTGCGACTGTTCGATCGGACGGAAGTCAGTCGCGCTGGTGTTGATCCTGATCCCGGGCAGGATCATCTTCGGCGCGAAGTCCTTCAGGCCGGCGGCCTGCTTCATCACGTTCTCGCGTGTGAGATCGTCGCCGCACTGCTTGAGCACCTGCGCGAGCGTTTGCGCGGCGGCGTAGCCATAGACGTGATTGCCGTTGGTCTTGTCGCCGTCGGGCATGTACTTGTCCATGAACGCCCGCCATTCCCTGGTTTCGGCATCGTCGTTCCAGATCGTGTCGGTCGGATCTTTGAGGTAGGCGACCGAGATGATGCCCTGCGAATGCTCGATGCCGGCGGCGCGCATCACCGAGGCGACCGACGTCGCCGTCGAGGTCAGGAAGAAGGTCGGCTTCCAGCCGAGCTCGGCGACCTTCTTGATGGTCTGTGCCGCGCCCTTCGGCGCCGCCCAGGTGAACAGGATGTCGGCGCCCGAGGCGCGCAGCGCCACGATCTGCGAATCCAGCGTCGGATCGGTCAGCTCGTAGGACTTGTCGGCGACGATCATGCTGCTCGCCTTGTCGCCGAGGCCGTCGCGCAGCCCCTTGAGCGCATCCTTGCCGGCATCGTCGTTCTGCCAGAGCACCGCGATCTTGCCGTTCGGAAATTTGTCGAGGATGTATCTGGCGTAGATCCGTCCTTCGCTCTGGTAGTTCGGCTGCCAGCCCATCGTCCAGGGAAAGCCTTGGGGATCGCCGAAACGTGTCGCGCCCGATGCGATGAAGAGGTGAGGGACCTTCTTGGCGTTCAGATATTTCTGGATCGCGACATTGGGCGCGGTGCCGAGCGGCTGGAACACCAGCAGCACCTCGTCGCCTTCGACCAGCTTGCGCGCCTGCTCGACCGATTTCGGCGGCGAGAAGCCGTCGTCATAACTGATGAAGTTGATCTTGCGGCCGTTAATGCCGCCCTGGTCGTTGATCATCCTGAAATAGGCCGCTTCGGTCCGGCCGATCGCGCCATAGGCGGAAGCGGGACCGCTATAGGGCATGATGTTGCCGATCTTGATCTCGGTATCCGAGACCCCCGGGCCGTAGTTCTTCTGCGCGAGCGCCGGCGACAGCGCGCCGATTGTTACCGCGGCCGCCAGGCACGCGCGAAGACAAAATCCGTCCAACATCCCTCAGTCACTCCCTGATTGTCCGCTGATCGCCTTGTGACGTGCGCGCGGCCCTCTGCCGAGGGCCGGTGCGTTGACGCCCGGCGACAATTATCGTATGCGCTTCCGGTCTGGAAACGTTTCCAGACTAGCGCGCGTTCCCACCGATGGCAATATTCCTGCGGCCGGAGAGATGTGACAAATGAGCAGACTGAAGCAGACGAGCCCGGACCATGGCGCGAGGCCGCCGCTGGTCGCCGAATGCGATGCCGTCGTGGTCGGTGCCGGCTTCGGCGGGCTCTATGCGATCTATCGGTTGCGCGAGCTCGGGCTGAAGGTGATCGGCATCGAGGCGGCATCCGATGTCGGCGGCACCTGGTACTGGAATCGCTATCCCGGCGCGCGCTGCGACATACCGAGCCTGTTCTATTCCTACAGCTGGTCGGAGGAACTGCGGCAGGAATGGCGCTGGAGCGAGAAATACGCCGCCCAGCCGGAGATCCTGCGCTACGCGCAGCGCGTCGCCGACCGCTTCGATCTGCGTTCCCTGATCCGCTTCGACACCCGCGTGACAAGCGCCGACTGGGACGAAGCAGGCGAGAGCTGGACGTTGCGCACCGATCGCGGCGATTGCATCGTCGCGTCGACTTGCGTGATGGCGACCGGCAATCTCTCGGTCCCCAACAAGCCGAAGCTCGCGGGCCTCGCGCGTTTTGGTGGGCCGGTCTATCATACCGGGCAGTGGCCGCATCAGGAGATCGATTTTTCCGGCTTGCGCGTTGCCGTGATCGGCACCGGCTCGTCGGGTGTGCAGACGATCCCGATGGTCGCGAAGGCGGCGAGCCGCCTGACCGTATTCCAGCGCACGCCGAACTACTCGGTGCCTGCACGCAATGCGCCGCTGTCCGAAGCCGACATCGCTGCCGCCGAGCCCGTGATCGCGAAATATCGCGAGAGCCTCGAGACGCCGGAGTTCGGGCGGGTGCCCGCGAATGCCTTCGACGCGCCGGTGCCCGAGCGGGACGCGCAGTGGGCACGCTATGAACAGCTCTGGGAGCAGGGCGGCGGCGGCATCCTGACCGCATTCCCGAACATCTTGACCGATGCGGCCGTCAACGACGTCGCCTGCGATTTCGTGCGCGACAAGATCCGCGGCATCGTGAACGACAGGGCGACGGCGGAGGCGCTGTCACCGAAGGATTATCCGCTCGGCGTCAAACGCATCTGCATCGATACCGGCTATTTCGCGACCTACAATCTGCCGCATGTCGAGCTGGTCGATCTGCGCACGGAGCCGCTGGAGACCGTCACCGAGACCGGCGTCGAGACCGCGACGCGGTCCTTTACGCTCGATGCGCTGGTGCTCGCGACGGGCTATGACGCGATGACCGGGGCGCTCGCCGCGATGCAGATCCGCGGGCGGGACGGCGCGACCCTGAAGGAGGCCTGGGCCGACGGACCCAGCGCCTATCTCGGCCTGATGGTGTCGGGCTTTCCGAACCTGTTCGTCGTGACCGGGCCCGGTAGCCCCTCCGTCATCGGCAACGTGATCCACGCCTGCGAGAATCATGTCGAGTGGATCACGGCCTGCCTCGGCAGCATGCGCGCCAAGGGACAGACGCGGATCGAGCCGGAACGCGACGCCCAGCGCGCCTGGATGGCGCATGTCGCCGACGCCGCCAGCCGCACGCTCTATCCGAAGGCCAATTCCTGGTACCAGGGCGCCAACATCGCGGGCAAGCCGCGCGTGTTCATGCCCTATGTCGGCCAGGGTTACCGCCACCGCATCGCGCAGATCGCGCAGCGCGGTTACGAGGGGTTTGTGCTGCGCTGAAGCCGCGTCTCGCTCCGTCATTGCGAGGAGCGAAGCGACGAAGCAATCCATCGTTCCGCATGATCGGTCGCCGTGGATTGCTTCGCTTCGCTCGCAATGACGTGGATGGAGTTATCCGATCGAAGGGCTGGAACCGTTTCCAGTGACGGCTTGGATTATTTCCGCCCTCGCGCGGGCGTTGCCGGCGCAGCGCAGGAATGGCGCAGGATGAGGCGCGTCGGCAGGAACACCGGGGCGCTGCTGCCGGCCTTGTCGGGCTCGCGGATCCGTTCCAGCAACAGCCGCGCGGCGGTACGGCCGACCTCGTTCATGTCCCAGCTCAGGGCTGAGATCGCGGGCGTCGCATGGCGGGCGAGGTCGGTGTCGCCGCTGCACACGATCGAGACGTCCTGCGGATAGCGCAGGCCGTTGCTGGTGATCGCCTCCAGCACCTCGGCCAGCATGCTGGTGCCGAGCGAGATGATCGCGGTCGGCGGCTTTGTCATTTGCAGCAGCTGGCACACCGAGCTGAAGGCGGTGTTGGCGCCCTGCATGTGCGGGCGGATCAGGGTGGGATCGACCTCGATCTTCGCTTCCTGATGCGCCTGCCGGTAGCCCGCAAGTCGCTCCGAGCTCGGCAGCACCGCGGCGCTGCCGGTCAGCAACGCGATGCGGCGATGGCCGAGGCCGATCAGATAGCGCGTTGCCTCCAGCGCCCCGCCGCGGTGATCGACGCGAACCATGACGCTATCGGGCACCTCGCGGTCGACGGTGACGCAGGGCAGGTCGAGCGTCGCCAACCCCTTCATGAAATCCTTGTGTGAATTGTCACCGGCGAACAGCAACAGTCCGTCCATCTGGCGCCGCCGCACCGCCGACAGGAACGCCGCCTCGCGCGCCTCCTCGTGCTTGGTCGCTGCCAGCATCAGCAGGAATCCGGCGCGCTGGAATTCCTCCTCCGCCGCGCTCACCATGCCGGTGTAGTGCGGATTGGAGAAATCGGCCACCATGCAGCCGATCGTGTTGGAGGCCCGCGACCGCAGCGCCTGCGCCGCCTGGTCGGGCTCGAAGCCCAGACGCTTCACCGCGCGCATGATGCGGGCATGCAGTTCGGCGCTGGTATAGATGCCGCCATTGAGCGTGCGGCTGACGCTCGAGACGGAGACGCCGGCCTCGGCCGCGACGTCACGAATCGTCGGTCGTGTCCGTCGCGTCCTGGTCATCGGTGGTCGGGCCCTGTCGGTTCGGCATTGCCGCGGTCAGGCGCGCCAGGTGCGGCGTGCAGCAGACGGCATCGCCGAACCTAATCAGGCTCCGCCGTGAATCTCAAATGATTCTTGGGAGTCTTGGGCTATCGCCGTGACGCGCTCAGGAACAGCGGCCGGAAGATATCCAGAAATCCGGTCGCGGCCGGCGTCAGCGGGCGGTTCTTCAGCCGCAGGATCCCGATCTTGCGAACCAGCGGCGGCGACACCAGCCGCTTGACGATTACGCCGCGCGGGGCGCGCGGCGGCACGGCCGAGGCGGGAACGATCGAGATGCCGACATTGGCCGCGACGAAATCGTAGAGCGTGCCGAACTGCTCGACGATGGTGCTGTGATTGAGCACGATGCCGCTTGCGGTTGCGGCGCTGTCGATCTGCTTGCGCAGGCCCGAGCCGGTCGGAAGCGAGACGAAGGTTTCGTTGCGCAGCTCGCGGAGGCTCAGCGTGCTGTTGTTTCGCAGCGGATGGCGCGAGGGCAGGATCGCGAAGCACGACTCCTGTACCGCGTCGTCGCTGACGACCTCCTGGCCGAGCGCGGTGACGTTGCCGACGCCGAAATCGGCGAGGCCGCTGCGCACATCTTCATAGACCTCGCTGCCGAGCCCCTCGCGCAGGTGGATTTCGACGCCGGGATGCGCCTTCCTGTATTTCAGCACGGCCTCCGGCACCACGTGATGCGTGAGTGACAGCAGGCAGGAGACGATCAGGCGCCCCTTGATCTGCTCGCCGAGCGCGCGGGCGTTATCGACCTGGGCGCCGAGATCGGCGAGCAGGCGCTGCGTCGATGCCGTGAATTCGCGGCCCGGTGCGGTCAGGATGACGTTGCGCGTCGATCTGAGGAACAGCGAGACGCCGAGCTGCCGTTCGAGCTGGAGCACCAGGCGGCTCACCGCCGATTGCGTCATGCCGAGGTCGGCGGCGGCCGCCGTGAAGCTGCCATACACCGCGACCGAGTTGGCGGCGCGAAGATGTTTGAGGCTGACCTCGAACCGGCGTGGGCGTCGCTCGCGCATCATTCATTCCATTTTCGCATCAATAATCCAGATCGGAAAATATTTGACCTATATGCTCGCCGCGTCAACGATGAAGACAACGACGGAGCAGCAAGCGGGAAGGGAAATTGCGGATGACGGCGGGCCCGACGATGACGAGGCAAGGCGCGCTGCACGGGGTCCGCGTTCTCGATCTCACGCGGTTCTATTCAGGTCCGTTTGCGACCTTGATGCTGGCGGGCTTCGGCGCCGAGGTCATTCGCATTGACGCCCCGGAGCAGGGCGATCCGACCATGACCGGGCCGCCGTTCCTCGGCAAGGACGGCGTCTCGCTCGACCGCAAGCACGACAGCGATCTCGGTCTCGCCTATCTGAAGCGCTGCCGCGACAAGAAGTCGATCACGTTGAACATGCGCACGGCGGAGGGCATGGAGTTGTTCCATGCGCTGCTGCGCAAGTCCGATATCCTGGTCGAGAATCTGCGTCCCGGCGCGGCCGAGCGGCTCGGCATCGACTATGAGGCAAACCGCCAGGTCAACCCCGCGATCGTGCATTGCGCGCTGACCGGCTACGGCTCGACCGGCGCCGACCGGCGTCTCAAGGCCTACGATTTGATGATCCAGGCGGCGTCCGGTCTGATGTCGATCACCGGTGCGCCGGACGGCGACCCCAGCAAGGCCGGCACCGCGCTGGCGGACGGCATCACGGGCGCCTTTGCCGTCTCCGGCATCCTCGCCGCGCTGACCGAGCAGCGCGTGTCGGGACGCGGCCAGTTCGTCGACGTCGCGATGGCCGACTGCCTGTTGTCGCTGGTGCTCGACGAGCCCTTGGATTGCTACACGCAGATGGGGATGGCGCCGCGGCAGGGCAATCGCATCATGCGGTTCTCGCCCTTCAACACCTATGCCACGCGCGACGGCGCGATCGCGCTCGGCGCCGCCACGAATGAGGACTGGCTGGCGCTGCTCGGTGTGATGGACCGGTTGGATCTCGCCGCTGACGCGAAGTTCATGAACACCGGCTGGCGCGTCGCCAACAACACCATCGTCGATGCGATCGTCAGCGAATGGACGCTGGGCCGCACCACGCTCGAGGCGATCGAGGCGCTCAATCGCGGCGATGTCGCCGCAAGCCCGATCCGCGACATCGACGACATCCTCGCCTGGGAGCATCTCGGCGCGCGCGACATGCTGCAGGCGGTCGTGCATCCGACCGAACCGCTGGAGCAGCGCGTGATCGGCGCCGGGTTCCCGATCAAGATGGGACGGACGCACAAGGGATACACCGCGCCGGCGCCGACGCTCGGGCAGAACAATCAGGAGATCTATGGCGGGCTGCTCGGCCTCTCCGGGCAGCGGATCGACGATCTGACGTCCAGGCGGATCATCTGAAAGCAAAGAAGGCCGGCACATGCATGCCGTCCCAAGCGGGCAGCGTCGAGGATAGTCATGGCGACGAAACGAACAACCACAGTTGCGGCGATCGCGTTGCTGGTCGGCAGTGCGATGCTGACGCCGGTACAGGCTGAGGATGCGCAGCCGGTCAGGATCGGCGTGCTCACCGACATGTCGGGGATGTACCGCGACATCATGGGGCCGGGCTCGGTGCTCGCCGCCAGGATGGCGGTCGAGGATTTCGGCGGCAAGGTACTGGATCGTCCGATCGAAGTGATCTCCGGCGATCACCAGGCGAAAGCCGATGTCGGCGCGGCGATCGCCCGCAACTGGTTCGACAATGGCGGTGCTGACGTCGTCGTCGACGTCGCGCAGTCGGCCGTGGCGCTCGCCGTTCAGGAGTTGGCGCGAACGCGCAACAAGATCGTCATCCACGGCGTGACCGGAAGTCCTGCAATCACCCAGCAGGCCTGCGCGGCGACCGCCTTCTCGTGGTCACTCAACGCCTACGCGATCTCGGCGCCGCTGCCGAAGCCGCTGATCGAGCGCGGGCTCGATACGTTCTTCTTTCTCTCAGCAGACTATTCTTTCGGCAAGGCGATGGAGGACGCCGCGGCGGGTGCGATCAAGGCGGCCGGGGGCAAGGTGCTGGGCTCGGTGCGCTTCCCGCAGAACAATCCCGACTTCAGCTCCTTCCTGCTGCAGGCGGTGGCGTCAAAGGCCAAGGTGATCTGGCTGATCTCGGCGGCCGAGGACACCACCAACGCCCTGAAGCAGGCCAAGGAGTTCGGCATCGCCGAGGGCGGTCAGCACATCGTGGTGCCGCTGACCTACATCACCAATGTGCACGCACTCGGGATCGCGAACGTGCAGGGTCTGACCTTTGCGACCCCGTTCTACTGGGACCGGACCGACAAGACGCGTGCCTGGTCGGAACGTTTCTTCAGGCAGCATCACGCAATGCCGACCATGGACCAGGCCGCGGTCTACTCGGGAACGCTGCACTATCTGCGGGCGGTCGCTGCCGCCAGGACCCTGGACGGCCTGAAGGTCGCCGACGAGATCCGGAAGCTGCCGGTCAACGACATGTATGTCGAGAACGGTTTTGTGCGCGCCGACGGCTGGTTGATGCATCCGTTCTACATGGCGAGCATCAAGGCCCCCGGCGAGGTCAGGAAGCCCTGGGACTACTACACCATCGAGAAGGTCATTCCGGCATCCGAGGCGGCGCAGCCGTTGTCGGAGAGCCAGTGCCCGCTCGTCGCTCAATCGCAATGACATCGGCAAAAGGAGAGACAATGTCCCGCGAAGTTCTCAAGATGTATTCGGACTACAAGAGCCCCTATGCCTGGCTGGCGTTCGACCCGGTGTTCGAGCTCGAGAAGAAGTTCGACATCAAGGTGCAGTGGCGGCCGTTCCAGCTTCGGATCAAGGGTTCCGGCCAGCGCAGCGTCTATTCGGAATACAAGGTCAAGTATTCCTACATGGATGCGCGGCGGAGCGCGAACGAGCGCGGCGACAAGAAGATCATCCGCGGCCCGCTGAAGATCTTCGACACCGCGCCGGCGCTGATCGGCGGGTTGTTCGCGGAGAAGCAGGGGCGGCTGATCGAATACAGCCGTCTGGTCTACGAGCTGTTCTTCCGCCGCGAGCTTGCGGTCGACGAGGTCGATGCGGTGGAGCGCTTCATCGAGTCGCTCGGGATGTCCGGCGCTGAATTCCGCAGCTATTTCGAGGGCGACGGCCGGCGCGAATATGAGGAGGCGCAGCAGGAGAGCCAGGGCGATCATATCTTCGGCGTGCCGATCTGCGTGTTTCGCGGCGAGCAGTTCTGGGGCAACGATCGCGTGCCGATGCTCGAACGCCGGCTGCAGGAGGCGGGCCTCTCGCTGTCGCGCGAAAAGCAGCTGGCCTGAGCCGTGCCGGAGGCTCCGATGATCGATCTTCATTTCGCGCCGACGCCGAACGGCTGGAAGGTCTCGATCATGCTCGAGGAATGCGGGCTGCCGTACACCGTCGTGCCGGTCAACATCACGCGCGGCGACCAGTTCAAGCCCGAATTCCGCAAGCTCAATCCCAATGGCCGGATTCCTGTCATCGTCGACAGGGATCCGCCCGGCGGAGGCGAGCTGCTGACAATCTTCGAGTCCGGGGCGGTCTTGCTTTACCTCGCGGAGAAGACCGGCAGGTTCGTTCCGCGTGATCTGCATGGCCGCACCCGCGTGCAGCAATGGCTGATGTGGCAGATGAGCGCGCTCGGGCCGATGCTGGGCCAGAACGGGCACTTCTCGCTCTATGCGCCGGACAGGATTCCCTATGCGATCGAGCGCTACGGCAACGAGGCCCGCCGTCTCTACGGTGTGCTCAACGATCGGCTCGGCGAAAGCACCTATGTCGGGGGTGACGACTATTCGATCGCCGACATCGCCTGCTTTCCCTGGGTGATGACCCACAAGGCGCAAGGCTTCACGCTCGACGGTGTCCCGCACGTCAGGCGCTGGTTCGCTGAGCTGCGCGCGCGGCCGCTGCTCCAGAACGGGCTCGCGGTCGGGCGGCGCGCCGTGCGCAAGGCGCTCGACGCGCAGGCCCGCAGCAATCTGTTTGGAACGAGGCCCGCGGGCGGAGACGCGCCCGCCGAAACTCTTCAGTCACAACAACTGGACAATTGAGATGACTCTGCCTCCGAAAATGCTGACCGGCTATCGCGTGCTCGATATCACCCAGTTCGTCGCAGGGCCGACCTGCACGCGTCTGCTGGCCGAAGCCGGCGCCGACGTGATCAAGATCGAGCTTGCGCCGTTTGGTGACCGATCGCGCTTTCAGGGTCTGAAGCCGCGCGACCCCGCGCACAAGAACACCTCGCAGAGCACGTATTTCTTCCAGCAGAACCATTCGAAGCGCAGCCTCGCGCTCGACTTCAAGCACGAGAAGAGCCGCCAGATCCTGACCCGGCTCGCCGCCAAGGCCGACGTTCTGGTGGAGAACTTCACGCCCGGTGTGATGGAGCGCGCCGGACTTGGTTACGAGACGCTCAGGAAAATCAATCCGCGGCTGATCATGTGCTCGATCTCGTTCGCTGGACAGACCGGCCCGCTGAGCGACAAGCCCGGCTTCGACTACATCGCGCAGGCCTTCGCCGGCATCACCGGCGTGATCGGCGATCCCGACGGGAAGCCGGCGCAGGTGCCGGTCGCGATCGGAGACGCCTCGACCGGTGTTGCGGCGGCGATGGCGGTCGGCTTCGCGCTGCTGCACCGCGAGCGGACCGGAGAGGGACAGTTCATCGAATCGACGCTGCTCGACACCTACTTTCACATGCACGAGGCAAATGTGCCGAAGGTCTCGCTGCGCGGGGATAGCTTCGTGCCGCAGCGGGAGGGCTCGCTGCACCCGAATGGCGGCCCGGTGGGCGTGTTCGATTGCGGCCGGGGTGAGTTTCTCGTGATCTGCGCGCTGGCGCATCAATGGCCGCAAATGGTTCGCGCGCTGGGGCGGCCGGAGCTCGAGAAGGATCCGCGGTTCGAGTCCGCACGCGCCCGGGCCGACAACAGGGTGCTGGTGGGGGAGATCGTCGAAGCCTGGCTCAAGACGTTTCCGTCACGCGATGCGGCGATCGCCGCACTGGAGCAGGAACGGATCCCCTGTGCGCCGGTGCTGACCCTGAATGACGCCATGGCCCAGCCGCATCTGATCGAGCGCGGCACGGTCCGCCATGTCAGCGATCCCCGGATCGGCGAGTTTGCGATTCCGGGCGCGCCGATGCGCTTCTCGGAATGGCCGCAGCGCACTGGGCTGAGGGCCGACCTGCTCGGCGAGCACAATGAGGAGATCCTGGGCGAACTCGGGCTGTCCGAGCACGAGATCGGCGAGCTTTATGCGGAGAAGGTGCTGGTGCAGGACAGGGAGCTACGGGCCGGCAAGCCGCTCAGGCAGGCGAGCTGAGCGGCCACGATATCAGGCAGGGGCGTCACGCCGATGCGGGCCGATCGAAATAGGCGAACGCGGCGCTGGTCAGGCCGCCCAGCAGCGACCAGAACACCAGGCTGGTCAACGTGACCGCGACCACGAATTGATGCGACAATGACGAGGGCACGTTGGTCTCGACATGCTCGAGCTCGGGCGCGCCGATCAGATGCGGCAGCATGATCAGGACCACGCCGGCGATCGCGGCCGGCATCGAGCGCCGGAACACGATCAGCCCTAGGCCGGCCGATGTCGCCAGCACCGCCGTTACCCACCAGATCTGACGCGACAACAGTGGTGCGGTGGGGACCCCCGGCAGTTCAGGCGGCAGCCCAAGGCCCGGCGCAATCGTGAAGACGGCAAAGCCTGCGAGGCCCCACATCAAGCCTTCGTGCCACGAGATCGGCTCGCCGGTCGCGCCACTGCGCACCGAAAAGAAGCCGCACAGCAGCAGCGCAAAGCCGATCCCGGTCAGGATGTTCGCCCCCGCGGTATAAAGATTGCGCTCCAGGCCGTCGCGCGGCTCCCACGCCTCGGCGCCGTGATCATGTTCCGCATGATCGTGGACGAGGATGGCCTGCGGTGGCGCGGCGGCTTCGTGCTTGTGCTCGGCCGCCTTCTCATAGACCTCGGCCTTGAGGATCAGCGGAACGGTGCCGAACTGCTGGGCCGCGGTGACGATCAGGCCAACGATGAATCCAGCGATGACCGAGGAGAAGACGATCGAGCGAAACGTGCTCATGCCGGCGGGGTCAGTGGCAGGGGAAGGCGTTGGAGTGGCGCACATCGTGTGCGGCGTTGTGGATCACGTCGATGTGCGAGAAGCCGACCACCCCGACAATGAACAGGCCGAGCGACATCGCCATCAGGGACTGGGCAAGCCGTCCGACCCGTCCGGTCGCGACCGGCAGATGCGTGACCTGGGATTGCATGACCTGGGTTTGCGCGGCCGGGGACTGGCTCATGGTCGTTCTCCACATTCGATTTGGTCGGCTTCTAGCAGCTTTCGAGCGATGTCGCGACTGGTAAGATGCAGATTTGTTCCAAGGGGGATGCGCTTGCGCAGGATCTTGGCGCGCGCCGCGGCCCTGAACGCGTCTTCAAACCGCGCGAAATAGCCGAGGCAGCCGTCCGGCGTCGGGTCGGCGCCAAGCAATGTTCGAAACGCGCCCCGATGCACCGCGCAGATGGCGCCGTGGTCCGGGAGCGGAAAGACCAGCGAGGCGATGTCGGCGCGCCAGTGGGCAGCGCCGTTCGAGGCGCCGCTGCCAGTCGGAGATTGGTCAGCGCCGGATGGTGAATTCATCCGGACCTCGCCGCGATTCCCACTTGGCCTGCTCGAGCTCAGGACGGTCGCATTCCGCCTGGGGGTAGCCGATGCAGAGGTAGCCGATGAATTTCCACGTATCGGGTATCTCCAGAATCTCGTGAACGCGGCCTGGATTGAAGATCGAGACCCAGCCGAGCCCGATGCCTTCCGCGCGCGCGGCAAGCCACATCGAGCAAATCGCGGCGACCACCGAGTATTCTGTTGTCTCCGGCATCGTCGCGCGCCCGAGACCGGAGCCGATTTGGTCGGTCTTTTCAGCAAACACGGCCAGATGGCCGGGCGACTCTTCGAGGCCCGATAGTTTCAATGCGGCATATTTTGCTGCACGCTCGCCGGAATAGGATCGCAGCGCGTCGGCGTTGCAGGTCTTGAAGTCCTCGATGACAGCGCGGCGCCGTGCCGCATCGTCGACAATGACGAATCGCCAGGGCTGGCTCAATCCGACCGAAGGCGAGAGGCAGGCGATCTCGATCAGCCGCTCGATCGTACCGTCCGGAAGTGGATCGGTCCGGAAGCGGCGCACGTCGCGCCGCCACACGAAAAGCTCGTGCAGTTGCCGGCGAAACGCATCGTCGAACGAGACCATCGCGGGGCCTTTGCCGGGATCGATCGTGTTGCTCATTTCAGCTTCATCGGCAGACCCGCAATGACGAACTCGACTTCGTCCGCCGCGCCGGCAATGCTCTGGTTCATGAGACCTGCGGCGTCGCGGAAGGTCCGCGCCAGTGCGTTGTCAGGCACGATGCCGAGGCCAACCTCGTTGGTGACCATGATGACCGGGCTGCGCTGGCGCGACAACGCGTCCGTCAGCCGCGTCACTTCCTGCGACCAGTCGCGCTCCGCATGCAGCAGGTTGGATAGCCAAAGCGTCAGGCAATCGACCAGCCTTGCGCCGCCGCCATCGGTCTCGGCCAGTGCCTCGACGAGGTCGAGCGGCACCTCGCGTTCGATCCAGTCGCTGCCGCGCCGTGCGCGATGCTTGGCGATGCGCTCATCCATTTCCGCGTCGAGCGCCTCGGCGGTCGCAACATAGACCGGCTGACCTGGAAAGCTGCGCGCGCGCAATTCTGCGCGGCGGCTTTTTCCGGACCGGGCCCCGCCGGTGATCAGAATGACGGCCATATGGTCTCCCGTTGCGAACCGGTATCCGCTTCGCCTCGAAAACGCTCTAACCACCAATCGCGGCAAAAGACAAAGCCGAAATCCGTCCCGGAGGGCTTGCACTCGGCCGACGTCTTGCGCATCAGGGGGATCGCGGTGAGGAGAGGTGCGTGGGTTTTGCGGGAGCGATGGCGGTGGCGATGGCTGTGGACGCCTTGATCGGCTGGCCGGATTGGCTGTTTGCCCGCATCGGCCATCCCGTGACGTGGCTCGGCCGGCTGATCCATCTGGTCGATACCGCCTGGAACCGGGCCTCCGATCCGCCGGCGTTTCGGCGCGCCGCCGGTGTCGCGGCTACCATCCTGGTGATCGCGCTGGCGACGGCGCTCGGTTTGGCCGTGCAGTCTTTACTCCCATCCGGATGGGTTCACATCGTCTTTGTCGGTGTGCTGGCGTGGCCGCTGGTCGCGCTGCGCTCGCTGCATGACCATGTCGCGGCGGTGGGACATCCGCTTGCGTCCGGCGACATCGCGGCCGCGCGTTCGGCGGTCGCGCAGATTGTCGGTCGTGATCCGGCAACGCTCGACGCCGCCGGCATCGCGCGCGCGACCATCGAGAGCCTCGCCGAGAATGCATCCGACGGCATCGTGGCGCCGGTGTTCTGGGGCGCGCTGTTCGGCCTGCCGGGAATCCTTGGCTACAAGGCGATCAACACGCTGGACTCGATGATCGGTCATCGCACCGAGCGGCACGAGGCATTCGGCTGGGCGGCCGCCCGGATCGACGATCTTGCCAATCTCATTCCGGCGCGGCTGACGGGGCTGCTGTTCGTGCTGCTCGCGCCGCGGCCATCGCAAGCCTGGTCATGCATGCTGCGCGATGCGCGGCGCCATCGCTCGCCGAATGCCGGATGGCCGGAGGCTGCGATGGCCGGCGCGCTCGGTGTGCGGCTCAGCGGGCCCCGCATCTATCACGGCAGCACCGCCGATGAGCCCTGGCTGAACGAGGGCGCGCGTGATCCGGCTGCCGCTGATGTCCTCATCGGGCTGAAACTCTATCGTTACGCCATGATGCTGCTGGCCGCGGCGTTCGTCGCCCTGGCGCTGGCGTGAAGGAGCGGCGCATGCGTGAGCATGGCGGAAATCTCGATGTCGCCCAGCAGCGCTTCGGCGGCGCCGCGGAAGATTGGATCGATCTGTCGACCGGGATCAATCGGGTGCCCTATGCTGACGTCGATGTCGAGCTGCGGCACTGGAACGCGCTGCCGTCGCGATCCGAGATTGAGTCCCTCCATCACGCCGCGCGGCAGGCCTACCGCACTGACGCGCCGATCGTGGCGATGGGAGGTGCGCAGGCCGCCATTCAGTTGCTGCCGCATCTGGCGCCTCGCGGGCGAGCGCGTATCCTTGCGCCGACCTATAACGAGTATGCCGGGATGTTGTCGGTCGCTGGTTGGGACGTGACCGAGGTGTCCGATCTTGCAGCGCTTGCGGGAGCTGATCTTGCCGTCGTCGTCAATCCGAATAATCCGGATGGAACATGCCATGATCGGCGCGAACTGCTCGCGCTGTTGCCCCGCGTTGGCCGGCTCGTCATTGACGAGAGTTTTGCGGACGCCGTACCCGACCTGTCGCTTGCTGCGGAGGCCGGACAGCCTGGGCTCCTGATCCTGCGCTCATTCGGCAAATTTTACGGACTTGCGGGCTTGCGGCTCGGCTTCGCCGTTGGCAGCGAGCCGGATATCGCCGCGCTTGCGGCGATGGTGGGACCATGGCCAGTTTCCGGTGCGGCAATCGCAATCGGACGGCGCGCGTTGCTCGATCGCGGCTGGGCAGCGGCGACAATTGCACGGCTGGCGGACGATTGCGCCAGGCTCGATACGGCGGCGCGATCGCAGGGCTGGACGCTGCTCGGCGGCACGCCGCTGTTCCGGCTCTACGAGACCGGCGATGCCTTGGCTGCGCAGGAGAAGCTTGCCCGAGCGCTGATCTGGTCGCGCGCGTTCCAGCAAAAGCCGGGATGGTTGCGCCTCGGTCTGCCGGGCAGTGAGGCCGAATGGTCCCGTCTTGCCGCAGCGTTGTCGGTTTAACGCGCCAGCGCGAGCAGGCCATCGACATCGAGATGGGTCTCGAGGTGCTCGGCAAGCGCGTCGAGCGCGCTCTCGACCCTGGCGCCGTACGGCTGATCCGCCGCAGGGATATCGAGCTGCGCAAGGAACGCCTTGCGAAATCCGTCCGAGGTGAACAGGCCGTGCAGATAGCTGCCGTGAACGCGTCCGTCGCTCGACATGGCGCCTTCCGGCGCGCCGTCAAGCATTGAAAAGGGCCGCGCGCGATCCGGGCCATCGGTACGCCCGATATGGATTTCGTAGGCGCTGATCGGCTGATGGGTCGCAGCGTGCACCGCGTTGACGCGGGTCAGCGTCTTCTGTTCGGACATAACAGTCGTGACGTCGAGTAGTCCGAGGCCGCGCGTTTCGCCGGCGAGTCCCTCGATCCCATCAGGGTCGGCGACGTTCTGCCCAAGCATCTGGTATCCGCCGCACAACCCAAGGATATGGCCGCCGCGGCGATGATGCGCCAGAAGGTCGATGTCCCAGCCTTGCGCGCGCAGGAAGGCGAGATCGCCGCGGGTCGATTTCGAGCCGGGCAGGATGACGAGCTTCGCGTCGCCCGGGATGGCTTCGCCCGGCCGCACCATCACGAGATCGACACCAGGTTCCAGCTTCAGCGGATCGAGGTCGTCGAAATTGGCGATCCGCGACAGCGCAAGAAACGCGATCTTGCACTGGCCGGGCCTGCGTGCCTCGCCGAGCCCGAGCGCGTCTTCGGCGGGAAGCTCGCCGGCGCGCGCGAACCAGGGCAGCACGCCAAAGCCGCGCCACGCGGTTCGGGATTCGATCAGGCGGTAGCCGTCGTCGAACAGCGTCGGATCGCCGCGGAACTTGTTGATGACAAAGCCCTGGATCATCGCAGCATCATCGGGATCGATCACCGCCTGGATGCCGACGAGCTGCGCGATCACGCCGCCGCGGTCGATATCGCCGACCAATACCACGGGCACGTCGGCCCGGCGCGCAAAGCCCATATTGGCGATGTCGGACTTGCGTAAGTTGACCTCGGCGGGGCTGCCGGCGCCCTCGACTAGCACGAGGTCGGCGCGCGCCTTCAGGCGCCCAAAGCTCTCCAGCACCGCGCCCATCAGCGACGGCTTCATGGCGGTATATTCGCGCGCGCGGGCGGTCGCGATCCGCTTGCCGTGCACGATGACCTGCGCGCCGACATCGGTTTCGGGCTTCAGCAGCACCGGGTTCATGTCGGTGTGCGGCTCGACGCCGGCGGCGAGCGCCTGCAAGGCCTGCGCCCGTCCGATCTCGCCGCCGTCGACCGTCACAGCGGCGTTGTTCGACATGTTCTGCGGCTTGAACGGCAGCACGCGCAGGCCGCGTTGTCTGGCGGCACGCGCGAGGCCGGCGACGATGAGCGACTTGCCCACGTCCGAGCCGGCTCCCTGGATCATCAATGCGCGCGCCATGGCAATAACTGTCAGAACTCGACGCCCGGCTGGGCCTTGATGCCGGAGCGGAAGGGGTGCTTGACCAACGTCATCTCGGTGACGAGATCGGCGATCTCGATCAATTCGTCCTTGGCGTTGCGCCCGGTGAGCACGACATGCGTCATCGGCGGCTTCGATGTGGTCAGGAAGTCGACGACATCGGCGATCGCCAGATAATCGTAACGCAGCGCGATGTTGATCTCGTCGAGCACGACCATGCGCAGGCTCGGATCCGCGATCAGCTGCTTGGCCTTTTCCCAGCCGGCTTGCGCCGCCGCGATGTCGCGGGCGCGATCCTGGGTCTCCCAGGTAAAGCCTTCGCCCATCGCGTGGAATTGACAGAGATCGCCGAAATGCCCGGTGAGCAGGCGGCGTTCGCCGGTATCCCAGGCGCCCTTGATGAATTGCACCACGGCGCAGGGAAAGCCATGCGCCACGCAGCGCACGATCATGCCGAAGGCGGAGGAGGATTTTCCTTTACCGGCGCCGGTATGAACGATGATCAGGCCCTTTTCACCGCTTTTGGTCGCCATGATCTTGTCGCGGGCGACCTTCTTTTTCGCCATCTTGGCCGCATGGCGCGCATCCAATGAAGGGTCGGTGCCGACGGCGCCGTCTTCAGCGTCGTTTCCATCAGAAATCATCACGTTCCTTCGGCTTGACAAGTGCGAGGCCAGGACGAATGGTGACCCCGCGTTGGTTCCTGTCCTACGACAGGCGAAGAGGGAATGCGATAGGGCTCGGACCGCAAGGTTTGCCCGAAGCGCAGCCGCCCCCGCGACCGTGACCGGAGAGATGCCCAAGCCACTGATTCCCTGATGGAGTCGGGAAGGTGGGCATCACGGGAGAAATCCTACTCCGCAAGCCGGGAGACCTGCCGACGCAGTGTGTTTGAGACCGGCGGACGGGGTGTTCCGCGACGGGGAACGGACCTGTTCACGTCAGGTTCGTGTGCCTCATCGCTTCCCGCAGTCAATCCAGGAAGGGCGATGAGCGTTACACTTCATGTCTGTATCACCTGTCGCGCGGGCCAGACGCTCGCGGAAGGTGAGGTCGCGCCCGGTGCGCGCCTGCACGCCGCGCTTGTTGAGGCGGGTGTGCCCGATGACGTTAATCTAGTTCCCGTCGAATGCCTGTCGGCTTGCAGCCAAGGCTGCTCCGTCGCGCTCAGCGCGCCTGGGCGGTGGTCCTATGTCTACGGCCGCCTGTCCGCGGACAATGCCAAGGATGTGATCGCCGGCGCTACCGCCTATGCCGCGGCGCCTGACGGCATCGTGCCGTGGCGCAGCCGTCCCGAAATCTTTCGCAAGCAATCGCTTGCCCGCATTCCCCCCATCGCCGTCGTGCCGGAGGCCGCAGAATGACCACGCTCGCCAAGGTTCCGGTCACCGTCGTGACCGGCTTTCTCGGGTCCGGCAAGACGACGCTGATCCAGCACCTGATCCGCAATGCCAACGGCAAGAAGCTCGCGGTGCTGGTGAACGAATTCGGCAGCGAAGGCGTCGACGGTGACATCTTGAAGTCGTGTGCGGACGCCAATTGTCCGACCGAGAACATCGTCGAGCTCGCCAATGGCTGCATCTGCTGCACCGTCGCCGACGATTTCATCCCGGCGATGGAGCAGCTGCTCGCGCGCCCCGTGCGGCCCGATCACATCGTGATCGAGACATCCGGCCTCGCGCTGCCGAAGCCGCTGTTGAAGGCGTTCGACTGGCCGGAAATCCGCTCGCGGATCACGGTCGACGGCGTGATCGCGCTGGCCGATGCGGAGGCCGTTGCCGCCGGTCGCTTTGCGCCGGACCCGGCCGCGGTGGATGCGCAGCGCGCGGCCGACGACAATCTCGATCACGAAACGCCGCTGTCCGAAGTGTTCGAGGACCAGATCGCCTGTGCCGATATCGTGCTCCTGACCAAGGCCGATCTCGCCGGAGCCGAGGGGATCAAGGCCGCCAAGGCGCTGATCGCGGCCGAGATGCCGCGCGAGGTGCCGATGTTGCCCATCGTCGATGGCGCGATCGATGCCCGCGTGATCCTCGGCCTTGAAGCGGCGGCAGAGGATGACCTCGCGTCGCGGCCGTCTCACCATGACGGCGAGGACGAACACGAGCACAATGATTTCAACTCAGTGGTGATCGATCTGCCCGAGATCGCGGATGTCGATGCGCTGATCGCCTCGATCAAGGGGCTGGCGCGCGAGCAGAACGTGCTGCGCGCCAAGGGCTACATCGCGGTCGAGGGCAAGCCGATGCGGTTGCTGGTGCAATCGGTCGGCGAGCGGGTCAGGCATCAGTTCGACATGCCCTGGGGCGTGCGGGCGAGACAATCAAAGCTCGTCGTGATCGGCGAACACGGCGATATCGATGAAGCCGCGATCAGGGCGCGACTAGGTGTCTGATGCACGTCGTCTTCCGCGAGAGCCGTGGCCTTGAGGAGACCGCGACGCCAAGAGACCTCGGTCAGGATCCGGCCGATCTCGTGGTGTTGTCGTTTTCCGACAGCGATCTCGCTGCGTTCGCGGCCGGCTGGCGGCGGGGCCGTGCCGCATTGCCGTCGCTGCGGCTCGCCAATCTCGCGGAGCTGCGCCATCCGTTGTCGGTCGATACCTATATCGAGCGGACACTGTCGCAGGCGCGCGGCATCCTGGTGCGGCTGATCGGCGGCGAACCGTATTGGTCGTACGGACTGGCCGCGGTGCACCGGCTGGCGAAGGAACGTGGCATCGCCCTGGTGGTGCTGCCGGCGGATGGCCGCGACGATTTGCGGCTGGATGAATTCTCGACCCTGCCGGTCTCGACGCTGCGCCGCCTGAAGGTGCTGTCCGACAAGGGCGGCCCGGTTGCCGCGCAGGCCGTGATCGCGCAGCTGGCGCTGGCGTCCGGACTTTATGCCGGGCCGGTCGTCGGCGAGATCGATCTTCCCGAGATCGGGGTCTACGATTCGCGGCGCGGCGCCGTCGCGGCGCTGCCGGCATCGGATGGCCGGCCGCTTGTGCTGGTGACCTTCTATCGCTCCTACCTGGCGGCCGGCGACACGGCGCCGGTCGATGCACTGATCGATGCGTTGCGCGAAAGGGGATTTGATGCCCACGGCGTGTTCGTCACCTCGCTGAAGGCGGCCGGCGTCGCCGATTGGCTGCGCGCTCAATTCGCGCAATGTACGCCCGCCGCCATCGTCAATGTGACCGCGTTCTCTGCGGCGGGTGACGACGGCACGACGCCGTTCGATGCCGCATCGTGCCCGGTGTTCCAGGTCGCGCTGTCGACGGCGCGGCGCGAGGATTGGACCTTGTCGCTACGCGGTCTGTCGCCCGGCGATCTCGCGATGCATGTGGTGCTGCCGGAGGTCGACGGCCGCCTGTTCACGGGCGTCGTCAGCTTCAAGTCGCCAGGCGAGCGCGATCCCGATCTGCAATTCGCGCATCTTGCGCACCGGCCGGATGCCGAGCGCGTCGCAGCGGTCGCCGCGCGCGTGGCAGCCTGGCACCGGCTTGCCGGCAAGCCCGCCGCGGACAAGCAGCTTGCGCTCGTGCTCTCGAACTATCCCGGCCGCCCGCACCAGATTGCGCATGCCGTTGGCCTCGATGCGTTGGCTTCGGTGGAGACGCTGCTGGCCGATCTCGCGGCTGCAGGCTTTGATCTTGAGCCGGTGGCGTCGCTGGGCGGCGTGCTGCTGCACCGGAAGCTGACATGGGACGTTGCCGAATATCACGCACTGGTCTCCAGCCTTCCGCAGCCGCTCCAGGACGATCTTGCGCGCGCATGGGGCGCGCCGGAGGACGATCCCGATTGCCGTGACGGCGCGTTTCATTTCTCGGCGATCAAGTGCGGCAAATCGATCATCGCGGTTCAGCCGGAGCGCGGTGACGTCGGTCAGCGCGATGCCGACTATCACGACCTCTCGCGCACGCCGCGCCATGCCCATGTCGCGTTTCATCTGTGGCTCAGGCAGCAGGGCATCGATGCCGTCGTCCACATGGGCGCGCATGGCACCTTGGAGTGGCTGCCCGGCAAGTCGGTTGCGCTGTCGTCCGCATGCTGGCCGGAAGCGCTGATCGGCGATCTGCCCGTCGTCTATCCCTTCATCGTCAACGATCCCGGCGAGGCCGCGCAGGCCAAGCGCCGGATCGGTGCCGTGACGATCGGCCATCTGCCGCCGCCGCTGGGGCAGGCGGCGGTGCCGGAGGGCTTGCGCAGGCTCGAGCGTTTGCTCGATGAATATTCGACTGCGGACGGCCTCGATCCGGCGCGGCGGCAGCGCCTGATTGCCGCGATCCGCGAGGAAGCCCGCATCGCCGGGCTGGAGGACGATCTCGGTCTCGCGGCGTCAGTCTCGGCGGCCGAGGCCATTCCGCAGATCGATCGCTTCGTCTGCGATCTCAAGGAAAGCCAGTTCGGCGATGGGCTGCATGTGTTCGGGCAGGGAGCTTGTGGCGCGGCGGAGAGGGCAGCGCTGCGCGATGCGCTCGCGGGACGCCGTGTTGCGCCGGGGCCGTCGGGCTCGCCCTATCGCGGGCGCAGCGACGTTCTGCCGACCGGACGCAATCTGTTTGCGGTCGATCCGCGCGCGGTGCCGACGCCGTCGGCGCATGCGCAAGGCGTCAAGCTCGCCGAGGAACTGCTGCGCCGTCATTTGCAGGATCACGGCGACTGGCCGAAAGGGCTGGTCGTCGATCTCTGGGGATCGTCGACGATGCGCACCGCCGGCGAGGATTTTGCGATGGCGCTGCATCTCGCCGGGATCGCGCCGCGCTGGGATCATGGATCGGGCCGGGTGTCGGGCTACGACATCATCGCGCCGGCAGAGCTTGGCCGTCCGCGCATCGACGTGACGCTGCGCGTGTCGGGGCTGTTCCGCGACGTGTTCTCCGGTCTTGCGCAGTTGTTCGAAGCTGCGACCGAGGCGTTGTCCGAACGCAGCGAGGAGGCGGAGGAGAATCCCTACCGGCAGCGCGTCTCGCGCGTGTTCGGTCCTCGCCCCGGACACTATGGCGCCGGCATTGCGTCTGTCCCGGACGTCTTCACGGAGGAGGCGCGCGACGCGGCCGGCGAAGCCTGGCTGTCGGCATCGTCCTGGGCCATTGCATCCGATGGCGAGATCAGGCCTGACCGTGCCGGCATCGAGGCAAGGCTTGCTGCTGCCGACAGCTTCGTCCACACCCAGGACTTGCCGGAGACCGATCTGCTGCTGGCAGCGGACTATGCCGCGCATGAGGCCGGCATTGCCGCTGCGGCGCGGCGGCTTGGCGCAAAGGTCCCGTCGCTCTATCACCTCGATGCGACGCGGCCGGATCAGCCGCATGCTCGTTCCTTGACCGAAGAAATCTCGCGCGTGGTGCGCGCGCGTGCCGCCAATCCCGCCTGGATCGCGGGCATGATGCGCCACGGCTTCCGCGGCGCCGCCGAAATATCGGCGACCCTGGAGCACATGGCGGCGTTCGCGCACCTCGCCGGTGCGGTGCCGCCGCACCTGTTCGACCTCTATTACGACGCGACGCTCGGCAATGACGACGTTCGCGCCTTCATGGCGCGCGAGAATCCGGCGGCGCTGGCTGCGATCGAAACCTGCTTCACCCGGCTGCATGACGCATCGCTCTGGCAGACGCGGCGCAATTCGATCGCGGCAGCGCTGCAGGAGGCCTCATGAGCGCGGTCGCGATCAAGGGCTGGTGTCCCGGCGCGCTGCGGCCCATGCAATCAGGCGATGGCCTCGTGGTGCGCATCCGTCCGCGCGGCGGGCGGCTGGATGCGGTGCAGGCTGCGGGAATTGCCGACCTCGCTGGGCGATACGGCAACGGCCTGATCGATCTGACCAGCCGCGCCAATCTCCAGATCCGCGGCGTCAGCGATGAGGGTTATCCGGCCTTGATCGATGGGCTCGCCGGGCTCGGGTTACTTGACGCGGATTCGGATACCGAGGCGCAACGTAACATTCTGGTGACGCCGTTCTGGACGCCCGATGACGACACGCCTTTGCTCGCGGCCGAGCTTGAGCGGGCGCTCGCCGGCGCGTCGCTCGATCTTCCGACCAAGTTCGGCTTCGCGATCGATGATGGCAGCGCGCGCGTGCTGGCCGGCGCGTCGGCGGATATTAGGATCGAGCGCGATCGCAACGGCGGACTGCTGGTGCGTTCCGATGGCGCACAATTCGGGCTGTCCGTCGCGCGGAGTGAGGCCGTGCAGGCCGCGCTCGCGATGGCCGAATGGTTCGTCGCCTCCGGCGGGGCCAAGGGTGAAAAACGACGGATGGCAGCTCATCTGGCCGGCGGCGCGAGCTTGCCGCAGTCGCTTCGCGGCGACGCCGAGCCCGTGGCCCGATCGGCGGACCCTGTTCCCGGCCTCTACTCGACTGGCGCGATGGTCGGCCTGGCCTTCGGGCAAATGCCGCACCAGACGCTCAGCCATCTCGCCGGGTGCGCGCAGGCTCTCCGCATGACGCCGTGGCGGATGCTGCTGGCGGAGGGGATGCATGAGATGCCCCGCGGCGCGGACCTGGTCACTGATCCAAATGATCCGGCGCTCCGTGTGATCGCTTGCAGCGGCGCACCGCTCTGTCGTGAGGCGCATGCCGACACGCGTGCATTGGCATCGGCGCTTGCATCGTTTGTCCTGGACGATGCCCGGCTTCACGTGTCGGGCTGCGCCAAAGGCTGTGCCCATTCCGGTTCGGCTGACGTCACCCTCGTTGCGTCAAGCGAGGGCTTTGACCTCATCCGTCGCGGCACCACGCGGGACGTGCCGGCCCTGCGAGGCCTGACCCGTTTGGACCTCGTCGCAAATCCCTCCGTGCTGATGGGAGGCCATTGATGCCGCACGTCTATGAGACCGATGGTGCGGCGATCTATCGGCAGTCCTTTGCCACGATCCGGTCGGAGGCCGACCTTGCCCGCTTTACATCAGACGAGGAGCCGGTGGTCGTGCGCATGATCCATGCCGCGGGCATGGTGGGTCTGGAAGCGCATGTCCGCTTCACGCCCGGCATGGCCGCCCGCGCACATACCGCCTTGCAGAACGGCGCGCCGATCCTCTGTGACGCACGCATGGTGTCGGAGGGCATCACGCGCGCGCGGCTGCCGGCCGGCAACGCCGTCATCTGCACGCTCGGTGATCCCAAGGTTCCCGAACTCGCGCAATCGATGCACAACACGCGCTCCGCGGCGGCGCTCGAGCTGTGGCGGCCGCATCTGGCCGGGGCCATCGTCGCGATCGGCAACGCGCCGACGGCGCTGTTCCATCTGCTCAACATGCTGGAGGATGCCGACTGTCCGCGGCCGGCGGCGATCATCGGCTGCCCGGTCGGCTTTGTCGGAGCGGCCGAGTCCAAGGCGGCCTTGATGGCCGCGCCGCCGGTGCCGGCACTGACGGTCGAGGGACGCCTCGGTGGTTCGGCGATCACGGTCGCCGCCGTCAATGCGCTGGCAAGCCGGAGCGAATAGCGATGGGACGCATCATTTGCTGCGGCCTCGGCCCAGGCGATCCCGATCTGATGAGCGTGCGTGCCGACCGCATGGTGCGCGCCGCGAAGCACGTCGCCTACTTCCGCAAGAAGGGGCAGCTCGGGCAGGCGCGCCGCATTGTGGACGGATTGCTCGCCGCCGATGTCCGCGAGTATCCGATGGAATATCCGGTCACCACGGAGATCGCTTTCGACAGTCCGGACTATGCACGGCTGCTCGCGGGCTTCTATGACGAATGGGCCGAGCGCCTGGCGCGGCTTGCCCGCGCGGTCGACATCGTCGTGCTCTGCGAGGGCGATCCCTATTTCTACGGCTCGTTCATGCACCTGCATGCGCGCCTGCAGGGGCGGGTCGAGATCGAGGTAGTCGCCGGCATTCCCGGCATGGTCGGTTGCTGGAATGCGGTCGGCCAGCCGATCGCGCTTGCAGACGATGTGACCACCGTGCTGATGGGGACGCTGCCTGAGGTGGAGCTCGCGCAGCGGATGCGCAGCTCCGATGCGCTGGTCGTGATGAAGACCGGCCGCAATCTGACGAAGATCCGCCGCGCGCTCGCCTCCGCAGGCCGTCTCGACGATGCGTGGCTGGTCGAACGCGGCACCATGCCCGATCAGCGGGTCGCGCGGGTCGCGGATCTCGGCGAGGCCGACTGTCCGTACTTTGCGATCGTGCTGGTGCACGGGCAGGGACGGCGGAGAGGGGCGGCGCAATGACCGGCACGCTGACCATTGCGGGCCTGGGGCCGGGCGACGAGGCGCTGATCACGCCGGAGGTCTCCGCTGCGCTCGCGATGGCGACCGACATCGTCGGCTATGCGCCGTACGTGACGCGCGTGCCGCCGCGCGAAGGGCTCACGCTGCATCCTTCGGACAATCGCGTGGAGCTGCAGCGCGCCGGTGAGGCGCTGCGGCTTGCGGCCGAAGGGCGGCAGGTCGTCGTGGTGTCCTCGGGTGACCCCGGGGTCTTCGCGATGGCATCCGCCGTGTTTGAAGCGCTGGAGGATGCGCCGCAATGGCACGACCTTTCCATTCGCGTCCTGCCCGGCGTGACGGCGATGCTGGCGGCAGCCGCAAGTGCCGGCGCGCCGCTCGGTCATGATTTTTGCGCGATCAACCTCTCCGACAATCTCAAGCCATGGCTGCTGATCGAGCAGCGCCTGCGGCTGGCGGCCGAAGCCGATTTCGCGATCGCGATGTACAATCCGCGCTCGGCAAGCCGTCCGGAAGGCTTTGCGCGGACGCTCGAGATTTTGAAAGAGGCGGGCTGTGGCGAGCGCATTGTGATTTTCGCGCGCGGCGTCAGCACGCCTGACCAGCGCATCGAGACCGTCGAACTGCGCGACGCGCGGCCCGAGATGGCCGATATGCGGACGCTTGTGATCGTCTGCAATTCGACGACGCGGCGGGTCGGCCGCTGGGTCTATGCGCCGAGGCAGGTCCGATGACCGAGCCATTCCATCACCTCGCTCACGCTTTCCACCCGCGGCCGCTCGGGCAGCAGCGGCCGCATGATCATGATGACCGGAAGGCCAAGCGTGCGGGCGGCGTCGATCTTGGCGCGCGCGCCACCTCCGCCGGAATTGCGGGCGACGATCCACGCGATAGAGCGCGCACGCATCATCTTCAGCTCGTTGTCGAGCGTGAACGGGCCGCGCGAGACGATGACGTCGGCACCGGGCAATGGCAGTTTTTCGTCGGGTGGGTCGACGAAACGCAACGTATAGGCATGCTGCGGCCGGCTACCGAACGGCGCAATGTGCTGGCGGCCGATCGCGAGGAACACGTTGGCGCGACTGTCCGGCAACGCCGCGACCGCCGAGGCGACGTCCGCGACCTCGATCCAGCGGTCGCCGGATGTCTTGTCCCAGGGTGCGCGTTCGAGCGCGAGCAGCGGCGTTGCGGTTTGCGCGCAGGCGGCGACCGCGTTGCGGCTCATCTCGGCGGCGAAGGGATGCGTCGCGTCGACCACACGCGTGATGCCTTCGCGACGAAGGTAGTCGGCAAGACCACTGACGCCGCCGAAGCCGCCGATCCGGGTCGGCAGAGGTTGTTCGGCGGGAGCGGCGGTGCGTCCGCCATAGGAATAGACCGCATCGATCCCCGCGCGCGCGATTGTCGCGGCGAGCGAATTGGCGTCGGCCGTTCCGCCCAGGATCAGGGCGCGCATCATGGGTAGTCCCTGGTTGACCATCATCGGCATCGGCGAAGATGGCCTTGCCGGCCTCTCCGACGCAAGCCGAAAGGCGCTTGGTGAAGCCGAAACGGTGTTCGGCGGCGAGCGGCACCTCGCGCTGGCCGGGATCACCGACCGCGGCCGCGTCTGGCCGGTTCCGTTCGATGCGGAGATTGTGCTTGAATGCCGTGGTCGTCCGACCGTGGTGCTCGCTTCGGGCGATCCGTTCTGGCATGGCGTCGGCGGCAGCCTTGTCGGGAAGTTGCAGGTCGGCGAGTGGGTCGCGCATTCCGCTCCGTCGACGTTCTCGCTGGCGGCGGCACGGTTGGGCTGGCGTCTCGAGAATGTCATCTGTCTCGGCCTTCATGCCGCACCGTTCGAGCGGCTATTGCCGCATCTCGCGCGTGGCGCACGGATCATCTGCCTGGTGCGCGACGGCAGAGCGGCTTTCGATCTCTCGCAATGGCTCACGGACCATGGCTGGGGTCCGTCGGCGGTGTGGACGCTTTCCGCACTTGGCGGGCCGCGTGAGTCCGTCGCGCAGCATCGCGCTGACAGCTATGCCGGCGATTCAAGCAACAGTCTGGTCGCTGTTGCACTGGAGGCTGCGGGAGCGCAGGGGATCGCGCGCAGCTCGGGGCTTCCCGACGCACTCTTTGTGCATGATGGGCAGTTGACGAAACGGCCGGTGCGCGCGCTTGCGCTGTCGGCGCTTTCGCCGCGGCCTGGTGAGCGGCTGTGGGATGTCGGCGCGGGCTCAGGCTCGATCTCGATCGAATGGGCGCTCTGCGGCGGGACGGCGATCGCAGTCGAGGCCCGCGGCGAACGCGCCGCCAATATCCGCAGCAATGCGGCAAGCTTCGGCTTGACCCACCGGATCACTATTATCGAGGGAGAGGCTCCCGGCATTTTGTTGGACCTCGAATCGCCCGATGCCGTGTTCGTCGGTGGTGGCCTCGATGCCGCGATGTTCGATGCGATCTGGCCACGCATCGCGCCGGGCGCACGACTGGTCGCGCATGCCGTGACGCTGGAAACCGAGGCGCTGCTCTCCGATCTGCACCAGCGTTATGGCGGCGAATTGATGCGCCTGGAAATCGCTCAGGCCGAGCCGTTGGGGCGGTATCGCTCCTGGAAGGCTGCGCGGCCGATCGTGCAATGGAGCGCGGTCCGATGAAGGTCGCGGGTCTGGGGTTCAGGAGCAATGCCAGTGTCGCGTCCTTGCGCGAGGCGCTCGACGCGGTCGGCGGTTCCAAGGGGCTTGCGGCGATTGCGACAGTCACTGACAAGGCCGGCGCTATGGCATTGCAAGCGTTGGCCCAGGAATTGGGATTGCCGATCCGGAGCATTCCTGCCGAGATGTTGGCCAAGATAAAGACCGCAACGCAATCCGAATTCGCTAAAGCCAGGTTCGGGACGGGTTCGGTCGCCGAAGCAGCCGCGATCGCAGCCGCAGGGCGCGGCGCGCGTCTGATTTCGGTCAGGGCCGTGTCGCAGGATCGGATGGCCACTGCGGCGATCGCAGAAGGAGACGGTGAATGACGGTGCATTTCATCGGCGCAGGGCCAGGCGCCGCCGATCTCTTGACCCTGCGCGGCCGCGATCTCATCGCCGCTTGCCCGGTCTGTCTCTACGCCGGATCGTTGGTCCCCGAGGGCGTGTTGGCGCATTGCCCGAAGGATGCGCGCATCGTCAACACGGCATCGATGTCGCTCGACGACATCATCGCCGAGATCGCTGCAGCGCATGCCGAGGGTAAGGACGTGGCGCGGCTGCATTCGGGCGATCTCTCGATCTGGTCGGCGATGGGCGAGCAGCTGCGCCGGTTGCGCGCGTTGCAAATTCCCTATTCGGTCACGCCCGGCGTGCCGGCGTTCTCAGCGGCCGCTGCGGCATTGGAGGCCGAATTGACGCTGCCCGGCCTTGCGCAATCGGTGGTGCTGACGCGCACGCCGGGCAGGGCGAGCGCGATGCCTGATGGCGAGACGCTTGCGGCCTTTGCCGCGACCGGTGCGGTGCTCGCGATCCATCTGTCGATCCATCTGCTCGACAAAGTCATAGCCGAGCTCACGCCGCATTATGGCGCCGACTGCCCGGTGGCGATCGTCTGGCGCGCAAGCTGGCCGGAGCAGCGCATCGTGCGTGCCACGCTCGCAACGCTCGATGCCGCCGTCGGTCCGGAGCTCGAACGCACCGCGCTTATCCTGGTCGGCAAGACGCTCGGCGCCGGCGAATTCGCCGAGAGCCGGCTCTATGCGGCCGATTATGACCGCCGCTATCGCCCGGTCGGAGCGGAGCCGCGCTTTCCGGAATCATCGCAATGACCGCGGGGCTCGTGATCTCTGCACCGGCATCGGGCGTCGGCAAGACGACGCTGACCCTGGCGCTGGCCCGCGCCTATCGCAATCACGGGCTGACGGTGCAATGCCTCAAGAGCGGGCCCGATTACATCGATCCGGCGTTTCACGCGGTCGCAACCGGACGCGCATCCGTCAACATCGACAGCTGGGCGATGTCGGGCGAAGCGATCGCGCATCTGGCGGGCCGTGGAGCGGATGCCGATCTCGTGCTGGCCGAAGGCTCGATGGGATTGTTTGACGGCGTCGCGACCCGCGGCGTCTCGGGTACCGGCGCCACCGCCGATATTGCCGAGATGATGGGATGGCCGGTGCTGCTGGTGATCGATCCCTCCGGCCAGGCACAGACCGCGGCGGCGGTCGCGGCGGGATTGCGCGATTTTCGCGCCGGCGTGCGGCTTGCGGGTGTCGTGCTCAACCGTGTCGCCAGTGCGCGGCACGAAGCGCTGGTGCGCAGCGCCATGGCGGGCGCGGGCATTCCGGTGTTGGGTGCGCTGCCCCGCCACGCCGAGATCGCGTTGCCGAAGCGGCATCTCGGCCTGGTGCAGGCCGAAGAGCAGGCTGAGATCGACGGTCTGATCAATGAGGCCGCGCGCTTCGTCGTCGAGCATGTCGATCTCGACGCCGTGTTGCAATCGGCGCGCACCTGGTCGCCGCAATCGGCCGCGCGCAGCCTCGACATCACGCCGCCCGGCCAGCGCATTGCGCTCGCGCGCGATGCCGCATTCTCCTTTGTCTACCCGCATATGCTGGAAGCCTGGCGCGCGGCCGGCGCCGAGATCGTGACCTTCTCGCCGCTTGCCGACGAAGGCCCCGACGCGGATGCCGATGTGTGCTGGCTGCCTGGCGGTTACCCTGAACTGCATGCGGGGCGACTTGCTTCCAACATGCGATTTCTCGGGCAGTTGCGCGCCTTTGCGGAGACGAAGCCGGTGCATGGCGAGTGCGGCGGCTACATGGTGCTGGGCACCGCGTTGACCGACGTTGACGGCGTGCGCCATGCGATGGCGGGATTGCTCGGCCTTGAGACCAGCTATGCCAAGCGCCGCATGCATCTCGGCTACCGGCTCGCCGAGCTGGTCGCTGCGATGCCGGGGCAGGCTCCCGGCGCACGCCTCCGCGGCCACGAATTTCACTACTCGACGATCATCGCGCAGCCGGACACGCCGCTCGCGGTTGTGTGCGATGCGACCGGCGCGATCGTGGCCGAGACCGGATCGCGGCGGGGTAACGCAACGGGCACATTCTTCCATCTGATTGCGGAGGACCGGTGAGCGGATTCGTTTCCTTCGTGTCGGCCGGCCCCGGCGATCCCGAGCTCCTGACCATGAAGGGAGCCGCGCGGCTGCGCGAGGCCGACGTGGTTCTCTACGATGACCTCGCCTCGGGCGCGATCCTCGATCTCGCACGCACAGGCGCCAATCTCGTCGCGGTCGGCAAGCGCGCCGGCCGTCTCTCGGCGAAGCAGCATCATGTCAGCCGGCTGCTGGTCGACTATGCGGCGGCTGGCGTGCGCGTGGTGCGGCTGAAATCCGGTGACGCCGGCATTTTTGGCCGGCTCGAGGAGGAGATCGAGGCGCTGCGCGCGGCCGGCATCGGCTACGAGATCATTCCCGGCGTGACCTCGGCCTCGGTCGCCGCGGCGCAGGCCGGCATTCCGCTGACGCGGCGACTGACCTCGCGCCGCGTCCAGTTCGTGACCGGCGCCGATGTCACGGGCGAGTTGCCCACGGATTTGAATTGGGCGGCGCTGGCCGATCCCGAGGCCACCACTGTCGTCTATATGGGCCGGCGCACCTTTCCGGCCCTGGCCGCGAAGCTGATCGCGCATGGCCTCGCCCCCGAGACGCCTGCGCTGCTCGCGGAGTCGCTTGGCCACGTCGATGAGCGCTTGATCCGCACCACGATCGCAGAGCTCGCCGAGCGGCTCACGCAGGCAGGCGCCGCCACCGCGGCTGCCGTCATTCTGTTCGGTGCGCTGGCGCCGGAGCAAGGTTGATACGGCCATGTTGACGCTTTCCCTGATCGGTATCGGTTGTGGCGATCCGCAGCAGCTCACGCTTGCTGCGATCGCCGCGATCAATGCCGCCGACCTGGTCCTGATCCCGCGCAAGGGGACCGCGAAGGCGGATCTCGCGGACTTGCGCCGAACGATCTGCGCAGAGGCGTTGAACAACGACCGCACGCGCATTGCCGAGTTCGACCTGCCGGTGCGTGACGCCGGCGAGGCGGACTATCGCAAGGGCGTCGACGATTGGCACGATGCGGTCGCTGCGACCTGGTCACAGGAGATCGCGCGCCATCTCGGCGGCGAGGGCAGCGTCGCCCTGCTGATCTGGGGCGATCCCTCGCTCTACGATTCGAGCCTGCGGATCGCGCAACGGCTCGATCCGTTGCCGTCGATCGAGGTGATCCCGGGCATCACGTCGATCCAGGCGCTGTGCGCGGCGCATGCGCTGCCGCTCAACGAGATCGGCGAGCCGTTCCTGGTCACGACCGGCAGGCGGCTCCGCGAGGCCGGTTGGCCGCCGGGCGTCGACACCATCGTCGTGATGCTCGACGGCGGCGCCGCATTCCAGACGCTGGATCCGGAGGGCTTAAAGATCTGGTGGGGTGCCTATCTCGGCATGCCCGATCAGATCCTCATGGCGGGCGAGCTGGCCGAGGCAGGCCCTCGCATTGTTGCCACGCGCCGCGATGCGCGTGAGCGGCACGGCTGGATCATGGACAGCTACGTCCTCAAGCGGCGATCGTGATCGCGGGATTGCGTCGGCATTCCATGCAGCAGGGCGGCTATCCGGTCTTCAGCCCGCGAATCGAGGGTTGGATCGTCAGGCGGTAGGCCACGAGCGTGTCGCCATCGAACCGCTCGAGCGTTGTCTCACAGACCGGGCAGCGATACTCGCCCTTGCTTCCCGATCCGGATGACAGCTCAAGGCGCCGGAATCCAGCCCCGCAGCGCGGACACGTGACGTCGTCCTTCTTCATCAACTCACCCCAGAACAACACCGGCGGTATTTTGTAACCTAGACCGCACGGCAGAACTATGGTCATGGCCGGGAGAGCGACCGATCATTCCTGCATGGCAACGCTGACGCGATCGAGATCGAACATCCGGATCGCCAGTCCGATCCCGCACAGGAACGGACCGGCAACTGCAACGCATTCCGCAAACTCAGCAACAACTTATGGCGTGACGTCGAAGCACGATCTGACCTCGCCCGCACCGCAACAATGGCTGCGATGTCGCGACGCCCGCGGTCCCCCCGACCCCCGATCAACGCGCGATCGCCGGCGAACGCAGGGTTCGCCGGCGATCCATCGCCATCAGCGGACGCCACCTATTGCCGCGTCAGGCGAACCACGTCCTGCCTCAGCAGGTAGAGCGACACGGCGAGCAGAACGACGTCCTTCATCAGGAAGGGCACGTTGCCGGTCATTGCAGGGAAGCCTCCCGCGGCAACGTCCCAACCATCCGGCATGAACGGGATGATGGTGACGGTCGCGATGAAGGTGCCGGTCGAGCCGAGGGCGCCGAGCACGCCGAGGCGCTTGTCCCAGAAGCCCGCCAGCAGCAGCGAGCCGAACGTCCACTCCGAGGCGCCGAGGAAGTAGCTGGCGCCGGCATGGCCGAAGGCTGGATAGAGCCACCAGATCAGCGGCCCGTTGCTGATGAACGGGACCAGCCGTTCGAATTCGTACGGAAACCACTTCTGGTAACCGAAGAACAGGAACATGATCACCATCGCGGCGCGGACGACGTGGTAGTCGAGATCATCCGCGAGCAGGCCGGACCTGTAGAGTGCGCGGACAAGCGGATTCTGTGTGGTGTTGGTAAGCGTGGTCATGGTCGTGATCCCTTCGTGTGACATCGCGCGGTCGCTCTAGGCGACCGCGGGGAAGTCGATGTCGGTGTCGTTGATGCGGTTGAAGACGTTGGTGAAGACGATGGTCGCGAACGCCAGGCTGATCTCGACCAGCTGCGCGTCGCTGTAGCCGGCGGCCTTGATCGCGGCGAAATCCGCGTCGCTCACGGTGCCGCTCGACTGCGCGAGCTTACGGACGAAATGCACCAGCGCATCGCGCTTGGCGTCACCGGTCGGCGCGCCGCCGCGGATCTGCTGGAGGACATCCGCGTTCACGCCGGCCAGCCTGGCGAGATGGGAATGCGCGGCGACACAGTAGTCGCAGCCGCCGGCGGCGCTGACCACGAGCTTGATGATCTCCCGATCGCGCTTGGAAAGGCTTCCGCCGGCGAGCACCGCATCGGCGGCGAGCATCGACTTGAGCGCGGCCGGGCCGTGGGCGGCGATCGCCGCGTAGGCGTTCGGAACGCTGCCGGCCGCCTTCTTGATCTGGGCGTAGATCTGGCCCGAGGGGCCGGTATCGGTTTCGAGATTGGGGACTGAGAGACGGGACATGGTGGCACTCCTTGTTGGGGTTGGTGAACGATTGCGGAGTGACAATAGGATCGAGATGTGAGACATTGAATGTTGATTAGGCTCATAAATATGCTCAATCGTCTCAATCCGGTCGCTTTTGGGGGGCTGCCATGGACTGGCTCAGCGGGCTGTTCGCGATGATGCCGGTGCGCGGGCGGCTCGACCTGCGTTGCAGCTACAGCGTGCCCTGGCGCATCGACCAGGGGCCGGGCGCAACCAACGAGATCCCCTATCATGCGGTGCTTGCCGGCTCGGCGATCCTGGATGATCCCGCAGGCGGTCGGCCGTTGCTGCTGAAGCCGGGCGACATTCTCCTGCTGCCAGGCAACCCGCGACACGTGATGCATGACGGCAGCGGGGCGGCACCGCTGCCGGCGCGCAACCGGGCGGCACAGAATTTTACGATCAGCGAGAACCTGGGTTCGGACGAGCGGCTTGACCTGCTGTGCGGACACTTCGCGATTGCGCCCCCGCACGACCGTCTATTGCGCACCTATCTTCCGCCGCGTCTTGTCGTGCATGCCGGCCCGCGGACGGGAAAGGGAACGGCCGCACAGCTCGCCGGGCTCGTGTCCCTGATGCGCAGCGAAACGGCCGACGATCATCTGGGCGGCCGCGCCATGCTGGACGCGTTGTCCACGGCGATGTTTGCGCTTGTGCTGCGGCTTGCGAGCGAGACCGATGACAGGTCACACGGTCTGCTGGCACTGGTCGGCGATCCCCGTCTGGCGCCGGCGGTGGCGGCCATGTTCAACCAGCCTGCGCGCGCATGGTCGCTGCCGGAGCTTGCGCGTCTCTGCAACATGTCGCGCGCCACCCTTGCACGGCAGTTCCAGGAGAAGCTCGGGCGATCGGCGAGCGATCTGCTCACCGATATCAGGATGACGCTTGCGGCGAACGAGTTGAGGAGATCGTCGCTGTCGACCGGCGCCGTTGCGGAGATGGTCGGCTACCAGTCCGAGGCCGCATTTCAGCGCGCCTTCAAGAGCCATATGGGCGTGACGCCGGCGCAGTGGCGAAAGGCGCAGCACTCCGGCGAGGATGCATTGGCCGGACCTGGCGCAACCGCCGATCCGGATGGGAGTTCGGCGGCTGCGCATGAATAACCTGCAAGAGGAAAGCGGCCGATGGCTAGTCGCCACCGGCCGCTCTGCGCGCTGTCATGCCTTCACGGCGGCCGCCTGCTGGAGAACCGCGATCATGTCCTCGGGCTCCGGGCGGCGGGTATAGTCGGGGTTCACTTCCGAGTAGAGGATCACGCCGTTCTGTCCGATCACGTAGCGGGCCGGCATCGGCAACGTCCAGCTCGGATCGTCGTTGAAGGTCGGCAGATCGTTCTTCAGCTGCTTGTAGAGATCGACCAGATAGTCGGGCAGATGGAAGCGCAGTCCGAAGGCGTCGCCGATCTGGCCCTTCGCGTCGGACAGGATCGGGAACGAGAGCTTGTTCTGGCGCACGGACTTGCGGCTGTTCGGCGCGGTCTGCGGCGAGATCGCGACCAGCGAAGCTCCGTATTTGTCGAATTCCGGCTTGGTGGCTTCCAGCGCCTGCAGCTCCATGTTGCAATACGGGCACCAGACGCCGCGGTAGAAGCTGAGCACCAGCGGGCCGCGCTTCAGCAGGTCGGCCGAGCTGACGATATTGCCGTCCGGATCACGCAGCGAGAAGGCGGGGGCGACATCGCCCGCCTTCTTGGCGCGCTGGGCGGCACCGGACGCGACAAGCTCCGCGGTGGCGCGGTGCATGATCTCGATGACGGCTGGCGGAACGTTGTAGGGCGGCTTTCCGGCTTCGAAGTCGGCCTTGAAAGCGTTGAGCTTGGCTTGCAGCGACATGGCGGTTCTCCTTGGCTTCTGCGTGGTGGACGGCAGCGCCGTCCGTTTGTTGAAATCACACGCAGGAAGCTAAAGGAGATGGCCGCGCAGGGTAGCGCTGCCGCTGGACTAGCGCTTATTCCTGACCGGAATAAGCGCGAACCCGCTTCAACTGTCGGATGACGCGTCATGCATTGAAGCTGCGCTCGAAGAAGTTCACGAATGCGCGGGCCTTGGCGGTCGCGGCGCGCCCGGTCGGAAGCACGGACCAGAGATCGAGCGCAGGGAGGCTCCATTCAGGCAGGACCGCACGCACCGTGCCCGCTTTCAGTTCGGGGCTGAACATCCACTCCGAGGCGATCGCGAGCCCGGCATCGGCGAGCACCGCAGCCCGGACGCCTTCGGCTGCGGTGACCCGCAGTCGGCTCCGCACCGTGACGGCGAGTTCAGTGCTCTCGCGATGAAACGACCACACGCTGCCCTCGCGGAGATAAACGACGGCCTGGTGCCGGCTCAGTTCGCTCGGCGTGGCAGGCGTGCCGGCGCGGTCGAAATAGGCCGGCGTGCCCAGCACGAGGCGCTTGCATCTTGCGACACGGCGTACCGTCAGCGTCGAGTCCGCCATTTTGCCCATCCGCAGCGCGACGTCGATGCCTTCCTGCACGAGATCGATCTGGCGGTCGTCGAGCACGACCTCGAGCTCCAGCTCCGGGTGCTGCGCGAGAAACTTCGGCAGCATCGGAATGAGATGGATCCGGGCGAAGGTGACGGCGGCGCAGATCCGCAATCGTCCCCTGAGGCCGGCTCCGGCGCCGCGCGCCGCAACCTCGGCTTCGGCCGCCTCTTCAAGCGCGCGCCTGGCGCGCTCGAGATAGCCTAGCCCCGCTTCGGTCGGGGTCAGCCCGTGGGTGGAGCGCGTGAGCAACTTGACCCCGAGAAATTCCTCGAGCTGCGCGACCGATTTCGAGACCGACGGCTGGCCGACCCGGAGCTGCCGCGCCGCTCCGGAGAACGAGCCGGTCTCGACCACCCGCACGAAGGTCTCCATCGCCGCCAGACGATCCATGGCTATTCTCCACAGGAATGAGCGATCATGCCCATCCTGTCACGGTCCGATGCGATTGGCCATTTCCGGACGCGCCGGCAGCGGAGGCGGCAGGCTACGACTTGCGATGCCTCGCGTTGACCGCGATCGCGGCGGCGGCGGTGCGGTTCTCGACGCCGAGCTTGGCGTAGATCTGCTCGAGGTGCTTGTCGACGGTGCGCGGGCTGAGGCCCAGGATTTGCGCGATGTCGCGGTTGGTCTTGCCCTTGGAGAGCCAGGACAGCACCTCGCCCTC
This sequence comes from Bradyrhizobium sp. B120, assembly GCF_049075665.1. Lineage (NCBI taxonomy): Bacteria > Pseudomonadati > Pseudomonadota > Alphaproteobacteria > Hyphomicrobiales > Nitrobacteraceae > Bradyrhizobium > Bradyrhizobium sp. B120. The sequence continues at coordinate 3,294,885 of NZ_CP185242.1, forward strand.
GCGGGTGGTCAGGCCGAGCTCGCTGGAGAACTCGGCCGGCATGTCGCCGCTGGTGTCCTTGGCCAGCCGCAGCAGGAATTCGTTGGGCCCGAGCTTGCCCATGAATTGCAAGCGAAGCTGCTCGCTGCCGGGGAAGGGCGCCACGGTTGCGGTCTTCGCTCCGGCTTTGCCCTTCTGCGCCTGGTCAAGCCATTGCGGCATCGGCTCCGGCAGCACGAAATTGTCGGCGGCGTCGGCAAGCGTATCCGACAGCAGTCGCTGTGCCTGCGGCGTCGCCCATAGCAGCGCGCCCGCGCTGTTGACCGCGAGCAGATAGCGGCCGGAGACGTCGAGCGCGGCGCGAGCGCTCTGCGTCATCCGCGCATTGGCGAGATGGACCCGGATGCGCGCCAGCATTTCCTCGACCACGATCGGCTTGGTGACATAGTCGACGCCGCCGGCCTCCAGCCCGCGCACGATGTGCTCGGTTTCGGCCAGCCCCGTCATGAAGATGATCGGCACGCCGTCGAGCCCGGCGTCGCGCTTCAGCCGCCGGCAGGTCTCGAACCCGTCCATGCCGGGCATCACGGCATCGAGCAGCACGATATCGGGCGTGATCTGGTCGACGATGCGCATCGCGGAGGCGCCGTCGAGTGCGACCATCACGGTCATGCCGGCGCCGTCGAGCGCGTCGGTGAGCAGGCGCAACGTCTCGGGCGAGTCGTCGACGACAAGGGCGACGTCGCGCTTTCGCTGTTCAATGGTCATAGCTGTGCAATGTTTTCAACGTCGCCATATATTGATCGAGATCGAACCGGTCGATCAGCGTGCGCATCTGGCCGACGAAATCGGCATGTTCGGGACATTCGTTGCCGATCTCGTCGAGCTTGAGCTGGATCGCCCTGATATAGCCGAGCTGGCCGAGGCTGATCAGCTCTTCGACAAATTTCACCGGCGGGCGCGAACCAGTGTCGGGCTTCCATTGCGGGGGCGGAATCTGTTCGGCCTCATACTGCCACTCGATCTTGAGCAGCTGGCGGATGCTCTCGAGCAGCCGCGGGATGTCGATCGGCTTCATCAGATAGCCGTCGTGGAACGGTTGCGCCAGCGGCGCGCCATGTGCTTCCAATGCGCTCGCGGATATCATCAGGATTCGGGCCTGGTGATGGCCTTCGGAGCGTAAGGTCTCGGCGACCGTCCAACCGTCCATGCCCGCCATCGAGATATCGAGCAGGAACATGTCCGGCCGGCAATGCTGCGCGAGCGCAAGGCAGCCCGGTCCGTCCGGTGCGCTGAGCAGGATGAAGCCGAGCGGCGCCAGGATCTCGCGCAGGAGGTCGCGGTGGGTCGGGTCATCGTCGGTGATCAGGATCGTCTTGCGCGGGCCGTGATAGCCGTACACCGGAGCATCGACCGGCGCATCGCGGCGCGGATTGGTGACCTCGGACAGCAGCAGCTTGACGCGGAAGGTGCTGCCGGCGCCGACCGTGCTCAACACCTTGATGTCGCCGCCCATCACACCCGCGAGCAGGCGGCTGATGGTGAGGCCAAGCCCGGTGCCGGTCTGCGGCTGGCTGACGCCGAGCGCGCCGCGCTCGAACGGGGCGAAGATCCGCTCGAGGTCGTCGGGCTGGATGCCCGGCCCGGTATCGATCACCTCGAACTCGGCGACCGGGCTGCGATAATGCACCACGAATTGCACCTTGCCGGTCTGCGTGAACTTGATCGCGTTCGAGAGCAGGTTGATCAGGATCTGCCGCAGCCGCTTCTCGTCGGCATAGACCACGACCGGCAGCACCGCCGGCCGCCTGAACACGAAGTCGATGCCCTTGGCCGCGGCCTGCAGGCGGAACATGCCGACCAGCTGCTCGAGGAAATCGTTCAGCCGCACCTCATCGCGCGAAAGATAGAGGCGGCCGGCCTCGATCTTGGAGATATCAAGAATGCCGTCGATCAGTCCCGACAAATGGTCCGCGCTGCGGCGGACCACGCGCACTTGCCCGCGGGGCCGCACCGGGAGGCTGTCGTCCTGCTCCAGCAGCTGCGCGTAGCCGGAGATCGCATTCAGCGGCGAACGGAGCTCGTGGCTGAGGCCGACGACGTATCGGCTCTTGGCGAGATTGGCGGCCTCGGCGACTTCCTTGGCGCGCTGCAGTTCGGCATCGGTGCGCTTGTGGGCGTCGATCTCCTGGATCAGCAGCGTGGTCTGCCGGCGGGTTTCGTCTTCGGCGGCGCGCCGGCTCTGTTGCGCCAGCACGAACAGCCAGGCGACGACGCCGATGATCAGGGTCAGCGCAAAGAACACCTTCCACAGCACGTCGGCCAATAGCTCGTTAGCGTGTACGGCTGCGGTGGTCTGCAGATAGATCAGGCCGAGCACCAGCGCCACGAGACCGGCCGAGACTGCGAACACGCCGAGGTAATGGCCGAGCTGCGAGTTGATGCGGGCGTAGATCGGCTGCGGCATCATCTTGCCCAGGGCGTCCGAGACCTGCGCGCCGATCCGCCCATGCGGCTTGCAGAGGTCGTGGCAGCGCGCGTCGAGCGAGCAGCACAATGAGCAGATCGGGCCGGCATAGGCCGGGCAGGCGGCCATGTCCTCGGGCTCGAAGGCATGCTCGCAGATGCAGCACTGGATCGATTCAATGTTCTGCCAGCTCCGCTTCGGCTTGCGGGCGATGTAGTACTTGCCGCCGGTCGCCCAGGCAATGAGGGGCGCCGTGATGAAGGCGACCGCAAGCGCGACGAAGGCCGACAGCGCTTTCGCGGTCGGGCCGAACAGGCCGTAGAACGCGCTGATCGAGACCACGGTCGCGATCGTCATGGCGCCGACACCGACCGGATTGATGTCGCAGAGATGGGCGCGCTTGAACTCGATATGCTGCGGCCGCAAGCCGAGCGGCTTGTTGATGACGAGATCGGCCACCAGCGCGCCGACCCAGGCGATCGCGACGTTGGAGTAGAGCGCCAGCGTCTGCTCCAGCGCCTTGTAGACGCCGATCTCCATCAACAGCAACGCGACCACGACGTTGAACACCAGCCACACCACGCGGCCGGGATGCGAATGGGTGAGGCGGGAAAAGAAGTTCGACCAGGCGATCGAGCCGGCATAGGCATTGGTGACGTTGATCTTGACCTGCGACAGGATCACGAAGGTCCCGGTCAGCGCCATCGCGAGATCCGGCTGCGACAGCACGTAGCGGAAGGCTTCGAGATACATGTTCGCCGGCTCGGCCGCGTGCTCGGCCGAGACGCCGTGGCTGAGGGCGAAGAAGGCCAGGAACGAGCCGGCGAGCAGCTTGAGCGCGCCGAGCACGATCCAGCCGGGACCGGCGCTGAGCAGCGCGATCCACCAGGCCTTTCGCGAGGTGCGGCGATCGCGCGGCAGGAAGCGCAGGAAGTCGACCTGCTCGCCGATCTGCGCCACCAGCGCGAACACGACCGAGGCCGCGGTGCCGAACAGCAGGAGATCGAGGTTGCCCGCGGGATCGCCGTGCTCGCCGGCGAACTTACGCCACTCGGTGAACGAATGCGGATTCGCCCAGGCGATCGCCGCGAACGGCATGATGTGGAGGATCACCCACAGCGGCTGGGTCCAGAGCTGAAAGCGGCTGATCAGCGTGATGCCGTAGACGACCAGCGGAATGATCACGACCGCGCTGATCAGGTAGCCGATCGGCCGCGGGATGCCGAAACACATGTCCAGCGCGCTGGCCAGGATCACGGCCTCGATCGCGAAGAAGATGAAGGTGAAGGAGGCGTAGATCAGCGATGTGATGGTCGAACCGATATAGCCGAAGCCGGCGCCGCGGGTCAGCAGGTCGATATCAATGCCGCTTTTCGCGGCATGGTAGGCGATCGGCAGCCCGCAGAGGAAGATGATGACGCTGACGACCAGGATCGCGGCGGAGGCGTTCATCGCGCCATAGTTCAGCGTGATGGTGCCGCCGATCGCCTCCAGCGCGAGGAAGGAGATCGCGCCGAGCGCGGTGTTGGCGACCCGGGCGGCGGACCAGCGCCGCGCGCTCTTGGCGGTGAAGCGCAGCGCATAGTCTTCCAGCGTCTGGTTGGCGACCCATTGATTATATTGGCGCCTGACGCGGTCAATCCGCTGCCGCCCTGCCACTCGCTCTACTCCTGGTCCACGATGCTCTGATCGCGGGCAAATCCCGTACCAAAAACCTACGTCGCTATTTTGCGGTGCAGTATACGCGATCTCACGTATCAGTGCGCTGCACAAAAGTGAGCAATCCTCGCCTGATCAATAAGCGTTCTCGAACCAATGGGGTGCTCATGTCAGACGAAACCAAACCAGGCCTGAAGTCTCCGCTCCGCCGCAAGCTCTTGATGGGAATGGCGGCTTTGCCGGCTGTTTCGATGCTGGGCCGTCCCGCCTTTGCCGACGTTCCTGCAACCTCCGCGGTCAACACCACGGGTCTTGCAGTCACCGATAGCGAAGTCACGGTCGGCATCCTGCACTCCGTGACCGGCACCATGGCGATCTCCGAGACCGGGTCGGTCGAGGCCGAGAAGCTGGCGATCGAGCAGATCAACGCCGCTGGCGGCGTACTCGGCCGCAAGATCAAGTTCATCCAGGAAGACGGGGCGAGCGACTGGCCGACCTTCGCGGAAAAGGCCAAGAAGCTCCTGGTCAACGACAAATGCGCGGCCGTGATGGGCTGCTGGACCTCGGCCTCGCGCAAGGCGGTGCTGCCGGTGTTCGAGCAGTACAACGGCATGCTGTACTACCCGACCTTCTATGAAGGCCTCGAGCAGTCCAAGAACGTGATCTACACCGGGCAAGAGGCGACGCAGCAGATCATCGCCGGCCTCGACTGGGTCAACAAGACCAAGGGCGCCAAGAGCTTCTATCTGCTCGGCTCGGACTACATCTGGCCGCGCACCTCGAACAAGATCGCGCGCAAGCACATCGAGAACCATTTGCAGGGCTGCAAGGTGGTCGGCGAAGAGTACTTCCCGCTCGGCTCGACCCAGTTCAACTCGGTCATCAATAAAATCAAGCTGACCAAGCCGGACGTGATCTACGCGATCATCGTCGGCGGCTCCAACGTCGCGTTCTACAAGCAGCTCAAGGCGGCCGGCATCGACCTGTCCAAGCAGACGCTGCTGACCATCTCGGTGACCGAGGACGAGATCGACGGCATCGGCGGTGAGAACATCGCCGGCGCCTATGCCTGCATGAAGTACTTCCAGTCGCTCGACAATCCGAACAACAAGGCCTTCGTGCCCGCGTTCAAGAAGATGTGGGGCGAGAAGACCGTGATCGGCGACGTGACACAGGCTGCCTATCTCGGCCCGTGGCTGTGGAAGTTGACGGTGGAGAAGGCGGGCTCCTTCGACATCGACAAGATCGCGGCGGCGTCGCCCGGCGTCGAGTTCAAGGGCGCGCCAGAAGGCTACGTCCGGATCCACGAGAACCATCATCTGTGGTCGAAGACCCGCGTCGGACGCGCCAAGGCCGATGGCCAGTATGAGCTGATCTACGAGACCGCCGATCTCGTCGAGCCGGATCCGTTCCCCAAGGGCTACCAGTGAGCCAGTAGCCCTCATGAGCGGAGCGATATGCGGGGCCGTCCCGGGTATCGCACCCGTTCAGCCGGGCTACGAAGCTCCACAACGCATCGCGGCGTGGACGTCATCGTCCACGCCACGGAACGAGCGTCGCTTGACCGGCGGCGCGCGCCCCTTGGAATGACGGAGAACCACGATGTTCGGTGACTATTCGATCGGTGATCTCGGCGCCATCCTTGCAATGCAGGGATTTGCCGGGCTCATCCTGTTCTCCGTTTATGTGCTGATGGCGCTGGGGCTTGCCATCATCTTCGGCCAGATGGGCGTCATCAACATGGCCCATGGCGAGTTCATGATCCTCGGGGCCTACGTCACCTGGATGACGTCGAACGCCGTGCAACACGTCGCGCCCTGGCTGTTCCCCGGCTACTTCTTCATCGCGATGATCCTGGCGTTCATCGCCTCAGGCGCGCTCGGCATGCTGGTCGAATGGGCGTTGATCCGCCATCTCTACAAGCGGCCGCTCGATACGCTGCTGGCGACCTGGGGCCTCAGCCTGATCCTGCAGCAGGCCTATCGCTCGATCTTCGGCGCACGCGAGGTCGGCGTCGAGTTGCCGGAATGGATGATGGGCTCCTGGCAGGCGACCGACTCGATCCAGATCCCGATCAACGGCATGTTCGTGATGGCGCTGACCATGCTGATCACGATCGCGGTCGCCTATGTGCTGTTCTGGTCGAGCTGGGGCAAGCAGGTGCGCGCCGTGGTGCAGAACCGCGTGATGGCAGGCGCCGTCGGCATCAATACCGAGAAGGTCGACCGTTACACCTTTGGTCTGGGCTGCGGCATCGCCGGCGTCGCAGGCTCGGCCTTCACCATGATCGGCTCGACCGGGCCGACCGCCGGCCAGCTCTACATCGTCGACACCTTCCTGGTCGTCGTGTTCGGCGGCGCCGCCTCGCTGTTCGGCACCATCGCCTCCGCCTTCTCGATCTCGCAGACCCAGTCGACGCTGGAATTCTTCCTGTCGGGATCGATGGCCAAGGTGATCACGCTGTTGACCATCGTCGCGATCTTGATGGTGCGTCCGCAGGGGCTCTTCGCGCTCAAGGTCCGCAAATAAGAACAAGCAGGCAGGTCATGGTCATCAACTCGCGCTTTTTCAATCGCTCCGAACTGCTCGGCTTCCTTGCGCTCGCGGTGCTGCTGCTTCTCATCCTGCCGCTGTCGCTGGATATCTTCCGCCTCAACCTGGTCGCCAAATACCTGACCTACGCCTTCGTCGGCATCGGCCTTGTGCTGTGCTGGGGCTATGGCGGCATCCTGAGCCTGGGGCAGGGCGTGTTCTTCGGCCTCGGCGGCTACTGCATGGCGATGTACCTCAAGCTCGAGGCGTCGAGTGTCGCGAACACCAAGATCCAGTCGACGCCGGGTATTCCAGACTTCATGGACTGGAACCAGATCACGCAGCTTCCGCTGTTCTGGAAGCCGTTCCACAGCTTTCCGGTCACGGTACTGGCGATCTTGCTGGTCCCCGCCTTGTTCGCGCTGATCATTGGCGCCGCGATGTTCAAGCGCCGGGTCGGCGGCGTGTACTTTGCGATCATCACGCAGGCGATCGCCGCGATCCTCACCATTCTGATCGTGGGGCAGCAGGGCTACACTGGCGGCATCAACGGCATCACGGATCTGCGCACGCTGCACGGCTGGGACATCCGCACCGATCACGCCAAGTTCATTCTGTATTTCGTCGAGGTTGTGCTGCTGTTCGGATGCATCGTTGCCGCGCAATTCATCCGGCTGACAAAACTCGGGCGCATCCTGGTGGCGATGAGGGAGCAGGAGGATCGCGTGCGCTTCTCCGGTTACAGCGTTGCCAATTTCAAGATCTTCGCCTTCTGTGCCGCGGCGGTGTTCGCTGCGATCGGCGGCGCCATGTTCACGCTCGAGGTCGGCTTCATGTCGCCGTCCTTCGTCGGCATCGTGCCGTCGATCGAAATGGTGATCTACACCGCGGTCGGCGGCCGGATGTCGATCTTCGGCGCGGTCTGGGGCGCGCTGCTGGTCAATTTCGCCAAGACCAGCCTCTCGGAATCCTTCCCGCAGCTCTGGCTGTTCGGCCTCGGCGCGCTGTTCATCGCGGTCGTGCTGGCCTTCCCGAACGGGCTCTCCGGCATCTGGGCGGACCATATCCAGCCCCGCATCGATCGCCTGTTCGCATCACGCAAATCGAAATCGGCGGCCGGCCTGATCGCCGACGGCGCACCGGCCGAGTGAGGAGGGACCATCATGCTCGTCGGCCATCAGCCCAAGGATTTCCTGCTCGCGGTCTCCGGACTCACCGTGTCCTTTGACGGCTTCAAGGCGGTGAACGATCTCTCCTTCTATGTCGAGGAGAACGAGATCCGCGTCATCATCGGCCCGAACGGCGCCGGCAAGACCACTGTGCTCGATCTGATCTGCGGCAAGACCCGGGCCACGTCAGGCTCGATCCAGTTCCGCGGCCAGGAGCTGACCCGGCTGCGCGAGAACGAGATCGTGCAGGCCGGCGTCGGCCGTAAGTTCCAGACGCCGTCGGTGTTCGAGGACCTCACCGTGTTCGAGAACCTCGAGATCTCCTACCCGCGGGGCCGCACCGTGTTCGGCTCGCTGACCTTCCAGCGCGATGACGCGGTCAAGCAGCGGGTCGAGGAGGTCGCCGAGATGATCTTCCTGAAGGACCGCCTCAACACCTATGCCGACCAGCTCAGCCATGGCCAGAAGCAGTGGCTCGAGATCGGCATGCTGCTGATCCAGGATCCGGATCTCTTGATGCTCGACGAGCCGGTTGCCGGCATGAGCGTCTCCGAGCGCGCCAAGACCGCCGAGCTGCTCAACCGCATCATCAAGGACCGCTCGGTGCTGGTGATCGAGCACGACATGAAATTCGTCGAGGACATCGCGCACAAGGTCACAGTGCTGCATCAGGGACAGATCCTGTCCGAGGGGACGATGGAGCACGTCAAGAACGATCCCAAGGTGATCGAAGTTTATCTCGGCCATTAAGGAACACCGCGATGCTGGCAATCAATGATCTTCACGTCGCCTATGGCCAGAGCGAGGTGCTGCACGGCCTCAACGTCTCGGTCGCGCCCAACGAGATCGTTGCGATCATGGGCCGCAACGGCATGGGCAAGACCACGCTGATGAAGTCGCTGATGGGCATCCTGCCAGCCAAGAGCGGCAAGGTGACCATGGACGGCACCGAGCTCGGCGCGATGAAGAGCTACGAGCGGGTGGCGAAGGGGCTCGCTTACGTGCCGCAAGGCCGCATGATCTTCTCCACCATGACGGTGAAAGAGAATATCGAGACCGGGCTTGTGGTGTCCGGCGGCTCCGAAGTGCCCGGCGATATCTACGAGTTGTTCCCGGTGCTGCTCGAGATGAAGGGCCGCCGCGGCGGCAATCTCTCCGGCGGACAGCAGCAGCAGCTCGCGATCGCGCGCGCACTGGCGACCAAGCCGAAGGTGCTGCTGCTCGACGAGCCGACCGAAGGCATCCAGCCGTCGATCATCAAGGACATGGCGCGCACCCTGAAACGGATCCGCGACGAGCGGGGGCTGTCGATCGTTGTCTCCGAGCAGGTTCTCAGCTTCGCGCTCGACATCGCCGACCGCGTGCTGGTCATCGAGAACGGCGAGATCGTCCGCGACGATCCGCGCGCCAGCGTCGATGCTGCGCAGATTTCCAAGTACCTGTCCGTCTAACTATCAGTAACCCAAGGGGAGCATCTCGATGCCTGATACACTGATCAAGGTCGATCTCAGCAAGTCGGCCTATGAAAACGACAAGATTCACAACCGCTGGCATCCGGAGGTTCCGATCGTCGAGTGGGTCAGCCCGGGCGACGACTTCATCATCGAGACCGTCGACTGGACCGGCGGCTTCATCAAGAACAACGATTCCGCCGATGACGTGCGCGACATCGATCTGTCGATCGTGCATTTCCTCTCGGGTCCGATCGGCGTCAAGGGCGCCGAGCCCGGCGATCTCCTCGTCGTCGACCTGCTCGACGTCGGTCCCTTGAAGGAGAGCCTGTGGGGCTTCAACGGCTTCTTCTCCAAGCAGAATGGCGGCGGCTTCCTCACCGACCATTTCCCGCTGGCGCAGAAGTCGATCTGGGACATCAAGGGTCTCTACACGTCGTCGCGTCACATCCCGGGCGTGAACTTCGCCGGCCTGATCCATCCCGGCCTGATCGGCTGTCTGCCCGACGCCAAGATGCTAGCGGCCTGGAATGCGCGCGAAGCCGAGCTGATCGCGACCAATCCCACCCGCGTGCCCGGTCTCGCCAATCCGCCGTTCGCGCCGACCGCGCATGCCGGCCAGGCCAAGGGCGACGTCAAGGCCAAGATCGGTCTTGAGGGCGCCCGCACCGTGCCGCCGCGCGAGCATGGCGGCAATTGCGACATCAAGGATCTGTCGCGCGGCTCGAAGATCTACTTCCCGGTCTATGTGCCGGGCGGCGGGCTCTCGATGGGCGATTTGCATTTCAGCCAGGGCGACGGCGAGATCACCTTCTGCGGCGCCATCGAGATGGCCGGCTGGCTGCACATCAAGATCGACATCATCAAGGACGGCGTCTCGAAATACGGCATCAAGAACCCCGTGTTCAAGCCGTCGCCGATCACGCCGAACTACAAGGACTATCTGATCTTCGAGGGCATCTCGGTCGACGAGGCGGGCAAGCAGCACTATCTCGACGTCCACATCGCCTATCGCCAGGCCTGCCTCAACGCAATCGAGTATCTGAAGAAGTTCGGTTACTCCGGCGCCCAGGCCTATTCGATCCTCGGCACTGCACCGTGCCAGGGGCACATCTCAGGCGTGGTCGACGTGCCCAACGCCTGCGCCACACTGTGGCTGCCGACGGAGATCTTCGACTTCGACGTCATGCCGTCGTCGGCGGGACCGATCAAGCACATCAAGGGCGACGTGCAGATGCCGATCTCGCCAGACAAGTGATCCTTTAGGTGATCCCTGCGCGAAGGGTGCGGGACGGCTGCGTATTGGCCGCCCCGCATCCATCGCCGGATGTCACAACGACTGCGCAAGGATTAAGGAAATGCCGATCTACGAATATCTCTGCAACGATTGCGGCCCGTTCACCGACATGCGGCCGATGGCGGAATGCGACCTGCCGCAGGACTGCCCGCAATGCGAGACGACGTCGCCGCGCGTGATCCTCACCGCCCCGGCGTTCTTCTGCATGCCCTCTGACAAGCGCAAGGCGCACGCCACCAACGAGCAGAGCCGGCACGCGCCGAAGACGCTCGATCAGTACAAGGCCGCGCACGGCCCGGGCTGCGGCTGCTGCTCCACGGGAAAGAAGAAGCCGGCACGGTTGATGACCAAGACCAAGAGCGGCGCGAAAGGTTTCCCGACCGCGCGTCCCTGGATGATTAGCCACTGACGGCGTGGCTGACCATCAAGCCTGTTCGGCGACCTTCAGGGCCTCGGTGCGGATCTCCTCGACGAGCCGCTCCTTCAACGCGACGAATTCGGGCGTGGTCTTGATCTTGTAGGAACGGGGATGCGGCAGGTCGACCGTGATCTCGGCCTTGATGCGGCCGGGACGCGCGCTCATCACGATGACGCGGCTGCCGAGGAAGATCGCTTCCTCGATGTCGTGGGTGACGAACAGCACCGTCTTCTGGTCGCGCTCCCAGATCCCGAGCAGCATCTCCTGCATCAATGCCCGCGTCTGGTTATCGAGCGCGCCGAACGGTTCGTCGAGCAGCAGGATCTTCGGATCATTGGCCAGCGCGCGGGCGATCGCGGTGCGCTGCTGCATGCCGCCCGACAGCTGTTTGGGCCAGTGGTTCTCGAAGCCGGATAGCCCGACCCGGCGAATGAAGGCGTCGGCGATGTCATGGCGCCCTAGCTGCGGAACGCCGCGCTCGCGCAGGCCGAAGGCGATGTTCTCCCGCACGGTCAGCCACGGAAACAGGGTGTAGGACTGAAACACCATGCCGCGATCGGCGCCGGGGCCCGTCACCTCGCGGCCATCGAGCGTGACGCGTCCGCTGGTCGGACGGTCGAGCCCGGCGATGATCCGGAGCAGGGTGGACTTTCCGCAGCCGGAGGGCCCGAGGATGGTGACGAAGTCATTGTCGCCGACATCGAGCGTGGTCGGCTCGAGCGCCCTTGTCGGCGCGTGGCCTGCGCGGGCGGGGAAGGTTCGCGAGACCTGATCGATCCTGAGCGCGGTCATGCGAGCTTCCACGGGAACAGCCAGGCGTTGAACGCCTTGAACAGGAAATCGGAGATCAGGCCGATCAGCCCGATGACGATGATGCCGAAGATGATCTGGCCGGTGTTGAGCAGCGCCTGGCTGTCGGTGATCATGTGCCCGATGCCGGACGATGAGCCGATCAGTTCGGCCACGATGACGTAGGTCCAGGCCCAGCCCAGCACCAACCTGAGGATCTCTGCGATCTCAGGCGCCGCGGAAGGCAGCAGCACGCGGCGAATGACGCCGCTGTCGCGGGCGCCGAGCGTGTAGGCGGCCTCGACCAGGTCGCGCCGCGTCGCGCCGACGGTCACGGCCACCATCAGGATGATCTGAAACACCGCACCGATGAAGATCACCAGCAGCTTTTGCAGCTCGCCGATGCCCGCCCACAGGATCAACAACGGGATGAAGGCGGATGCCGGCAGATAGCGTGCAAAGGACACGAACGGTTCGAGAAAGGCCTCGACCGGCTTGTAGGCTCCCATCAGCACGCCGATCGGCACCGCGATGACGGCGGCAAGGGCAAAGCCGCCGATGACGCGCCAGATCGTCATCCCGATGTCGAACAGGAAGCCTTGCTTGGCGAGCAGCTCATAGCCTTCCTGCACCATGGTGAGCGGGTTGGCGAGGAATGTCTTCGACACATGGCCGCCGAACGTCGCCCAGGACCAGAGGGCGACGAACAGCACGAAGAAGGCGAGGCCGTAGATCACGCGCTGCTTCGATGTTGTGGGCTCAAGGGGACGCATCAATTGATCCGGGCGTATCTCATGCGCCAATCCCGCCCGGCTTGTCGCGGGGCGGGACCGGCCGAAATGATGGCTGCATTACTTGATGAAGCTGGCGTCGTAGATGTCCTCGACCTTCGGCGCGGCCTTGATGATGCCGACCTCGAGCAGGAGTTCCGCAGCATCCTTGTTGAAGGTGAGGAAGTCGCCGGCGAAGAATTTCTGATTGGCGGCCTTGTCCTGCCAGCGCAGGTACTTTGCCGAGTTGCCGAACTGCTCGCCGGACTGCTTCACGTCCGCGCCCATGATCTCATAGGCCTTGGCCTGATCCTTGGCGATCATGTCGAGCGCCTCGAAATAGCTGTCAGCCAGCGCCTGGGCCGCCTTCGGATTGTCGGTCAGGAATTTCGGGGTGCAGCCGAACGTGTCCATCACGATCGGATAGTCGAGCGTGGTTGCGATGATCTTGCCCTTGTCGGGGGCGGCGCGCACGGTCGACAGATAAGGCTCGTAAGTCATCGCGGCATCGTTCTGGCCGGAGACGAAAGCCTGCGCCGCGGCGGCCGGCTCCAGATTCACGACGGTGACGTCCTTCACCGTGAGGCCGTTCTTCTTCAGCATCCAGGCCAGCGCGAAATAGGGCGAGGTGCCCGGCGCCGATGCCGCGACGGTCTTGCCCTTCAGATCCTTGATCGCGGCGACGTCGTTGCGCACGGCCATGCCGTCGGCGCCGTAGCTCTTGTCGAGCTGGAAGATCTGCTTGGTCGCGACGCCATTGGCGTTCCAGGAGATCCAGGTCTCCACTGTCGTTGCCGCGCACTGGATGTCGCCCGAGGCGATCGCGAGATGCCGGTCCTTCTGCGGAATCTTCTTCAAGGTGACGTCGAGGCCGTTCTTCTTGAAGATGCCGGCCTCCCTGGCGAGCGTCAGCGGCGCGAAGCCAGTCCAACCGGAGATGCCGACGCCGACCTTGACGTCATCCGCGAACGCGGCGGTAGACGCGAGCAAAGCTGCGATTGCGGGCAATAGCTTGAACGAACGCATGATTGTCGATCCCTTGAACGATGGATTGAACCTTGTTGATGTCTTCACGTCAGTGATGTCTTCACGTCAGTCGCGGCGGATTGCCGCATGAAGCATGTCAGTGGACGGTGGCCCATGATGCATTGCATGAAATATGCCGCGCAAGCCGTCTCAGCCTCCCTTGAAGCGAGCGACCAGCCGATGCGTGTCGCCAGGATAGTGCAACCGCACCGCCGTCACCGTGCGCGCGCTGCGCCAGGTGAAGCGGTCGATCACAAGGCAGGGCGCACCGACCGCGATGGCGAGCGCCTTTGCCGTGCGATCGTCCGCAATAACCGCGCTGATCGTATGTTCGGCCTCGGTCCACGGCACGTGATGCAGCAGCCATGATCCCGGCGGTTCGCGGGCAAAATCCGCCGTCGCGGCCTCCGGAACCGTGGAGAGGTCGATCAGCCGGTCTTCGACCGCAAACGGCACGTTGTCGGCGCTGTGCCGGCAGGCGATCGCGATCACCTTGCCGGCCGTGCTCACGCCGAGCCGGGCACGATCGGCCGCGGTCGCGGTACGACGGCGGCAATCGATCAGCTGATAGCCGTAGCGGCGGCCGAGCGCGGTGATCTCGGCACGCATGTCGGCGATCTTGAGCACCGCCGACAGATGCTGCGGACGACGCACGAATGAGCCCGCACGCCGGCGCCGCTCGATCAGGTCGGCCTGCGCCAGCTCCGACAGCGCCTTGTTGACCGTCATCCGCGAGCAGCGATAACGCGCCATCAATTGGTGCTCGAAGGGGATGCGGTGGCCCGGGGGCCATTCGCCGGTCAGGATCCGAGTCTCGATGTCGAGCCTGATCCGCTTGTAGAGCGTCGGCTTGACCGCTGCGGCAGGGCGGGTCCGATCGGAGGCGAGGCTCATGCGACGAGCCTCCGGACGCTGGCATTGAACCGCTCGCGCGCCTTGTCGCGCAACCGGTGCCGGCCGCTAGTGACGACCTTGCCGCCGCCGGCCCAGACGCAGTCGATAGCGTCGCTTCCCGCCGCAAACAGCCAGCCGTCGAGAACGGCATCGCCCGACCGTCCCGCCAGAGATGGGTGCGCGGTATCGAGGCTGACGATATCGGCGCGCGCGCCGGGTACGAGGCCGGCGTTGGGCTGCGCCAGAGCTTGCGCGCCGCCCGCGAGCGCGTGATCGAACAGGGCACGGCCGGTGGATGCACCGGGTTGTCCGGAGAGCACGTTGCGCTCGCGATGCTTGAGCCGCTGGCCGTATTCGAGTTGACGAAGCTCGTCGGCGACGCCGACCAACACGTTGGAATCGGTTCCGATGCCGAACCGGCCACCCGCGGCGAGGAACTCGCGCGCCGAAAAGATGCCGTCGCCGAGGCTGGCTTCGGTCACCGGGCAGAGGCCGGCAACCGCGCCGCTACCGGCGAGCGCAGCGACTTCCCGATCCGTCATGTGGGTCGCGTGAATCAGGCACCAGCGACGATCGACGGGCGCATGTTCGAGCAGCCACTCGACCGGTCGCTGCCTCGACCAGGCAAGGCAATCCTCCACCTCGCGCACCTGCTCGGCGGCGTGGATGTGGATCGGGTCGGTGCCGGCAAGTGGAATGATTGCGGCGAGCTCATCCGGCGCCACAGCGCGCAGGCTGTGCGGAGCGATGCCGATGTTGGCACCGGGGAGTGTTCGGATTGCCTCGCGCGAGGCCGCCATCAGCGCGGCGAACTGATCGACCGAGCAGATGAAGCGGCGCTGCCCGGCATGCGGCGCTGCGCCGCCGAACGTGCCGTGTGCGTAGAAGCTCGGCAGCAGCGTGAGCCCGATGCCGGAAGCCTCAGTCGCCTCCGCAATACGCACAGCCATTTCGGCGGGGTTGGCGTAGGGCGAGCCGTCGCGATCATGGTGGAGATAATGGAACTCGCCGACGCGGGTAAAGCCCCGCTCGAGCATCTCGACATAGAGCAGGGTCGCAACGGCCGCGACGTCGTCCGGCGTCATCGTCAGCGCAAAGCGATACATCGTCTCGCGCCAGGTCCAGAACGTGTCGGTCGTATCGCCGCGCAGTTCGGCAAGGCCGGCCATGCCGCGCTGAAACGCGTGGCTGTGCAGGCTCGCCAATCCCGGAACCGCCAATTGGTGACGCTCATCGCCGGTGGCGGGGGGCACGCCTGCCGTGACCGAGGCGATCGCACCGTCGGCGACCACGACCTGCACGTCATTGGCCCAGCCCGAAGGCAGCAGCGCGAATGCGAAATGCAGTCGTGTCATTTCATTTTTCCACGCCGGCTGGACAGAACCGGCACACGATTATATGTCTAGACATATAAGTCAAGCATCCCACCTCGAAGGGACGATCGCATGGCAGAGCGTTTCGACCGCATCTGGCACAACGCCCGGCTCGCCACGATGCGCGGCGACCGCGCAGATCTCGGTGAGATCGAGCCGGGCCTGATCGCGGCGCGCGACGGCCGCATTGTGTATGCCGGCACGCAGTCGGATTTTCCTGTGGACGCGGACGCCGTGGAGCGGATCGATTGCGGCGGCCGCTGGATCACGCCCGGCCTGGTCGATTGCCACACGCATCTCGTCTTTGGCGGCAATCGCGCGCACGAATTCGAGCTTCGCCTGAAAGGTGCGAGCTACGAGGAGATCGCGCGCGCAGGCGGCGGCATCGTCTCAACCGTTGCCGCAACGCGCAGCGCGACCGAGGCCGAGCTTGTCGCCGGCGCACTGCCGCGGCTGGACGCGCTGATCGGCGAGGGCGCAACCACCGTCGAGATCAAGTCCGGCTATGGCCTCAATGCCGAGACCGAGATGCGGCAGCTTGCGGCGGCACGCAGCCTCGGCCGTTTGCGGCAGGTTGCGATCCGCACATCTTTTTTAGGTGCTCACGCTTTGCCGCCCGAAGCCGATGGCGACAAGGACCGCTACATCGATCTGGTCTCCAACGAGATGATGCCGGCGGTGGCCAAGGCCGGCCTTGCCGATGCCGTCGACGGCTTCATGGAGGGCATCGCATTTTCCGGCGAGCAGACCGCTCGGGTGTTCGCGGCGGCGCATGCGCTCGGATTGCCCGTGAAGCTGCATGCGGATCAGTTGTCGAATCTCGGCGGTGCCGCGCTCGCCGCAAAATTCTCCGCGCTATCGGCCGATCATCTCGAGCACACCGATGAAGCCGGTGCTGTCGCGATGGCCAAGGCCGGCACGGTCGCGGTGCTGCTGCCCGGTGCGTTCTATTTCATTCGCGAAACGCAGAAGCCGCCGGTCGAGCTGTTCCGCAGCCACGGCGTGAACATGGCGCTGGCGACCGACTGCAATCCCGGCAGCTCGCCGCTGACCTCGCTTCTGCTTACGATGAACATGGGCGCAACGTTGTTCCGGATGACGGTCGCCGAATGCCTTGCCGGGGTGACGCGGGAAGGGGCACGCGCGCTCGGCCTGCTCGCCGAGACCGGGACGTTAGAGGCCGGCAAATGGTGCGATCTGGCGATCTGGGACATCGAGCGCCCCGCCGAGCTGGTCTATCGCATCGGCTTCAATCCGCTGCACCGGCGAGTGTGGAGGGGCCAATGAGCGATCCGGATGTCCCCATTGTCGTGAAGCCCGGAGCGGTCGGCCTCGACGTCCTGGCGCGCGTGCTCGTCGGCGCGCCGATTGTGCTCGATCCATCGTTCTGGCCGCGCGTCGAGGCGGCCGCAGAGATCGTAGCGAAAGCGGCGCAGACCAACGTGCCCGCGTACGGCATCAATACCGGTTTCGGGAAGCTGGCCTCGACGCGGATCGCCCCCGACCAGACGGCGTTGCTTCAACGCAACCTGATCCTGTCGCATTGCTGCGGCGTAGGCCCGGCCACGCCTGAGCCGATCGTGCGCCTGATGATGGCGTTGAAAGTGATTTCGCTCGGCCGCGGCGCGTCGGGTGTGCGCCGCGACGTCATTGAGCAATTGCAGGGCATGCTGGTGCGCGGCGTCACTCCGCTGGTGCCGCAGCAGGGGTCGGTCGGCGCCTCCGGCGATCTGGCGCCGCTCGCCCATATGACCGCCGTCATGATCGGGGAGGGGCAGGCACTCCTTGATGGCAAGATCGTGCCGGGTCGTGATGCGCTTGCCGCTGCCGGCCTCGCCCCGTTGACGCTCGGCCCCAAGGAGGGACTCGCGCTGATCAACGGCACGCAGTTTTCGACGGCCTATGCGATTTCCGGCCTGCTGCGCGCGCATCGTCTGGCGTGTGCTGCACTGGTGACCGGTGCGCTGTCGGTCGACGCGGCGATGGCTTCGACCGTGCCATTCCGTCCCGAAATCCAGTCGTTGCGCGGCCATGATGGGCAGATCGCCGCGGCTGCTGCCTTGACTGCATTGCTCGACGGCAGCGACATCAGGCAATCGCATCTCGAAGGCGACGAGCGTGTGCAGGACCCTTATTGCCTGCGCTGCCAGCCGCAAGTTGCGGGCGCCGTGCTCGACCTGCTCGTGCACGCCGCGCGCGTGCTGACCATTGAAGCCAATGCCGTGACGGATAACCCGCTGGTCCTGGTCGATACAGGCGAGATCGTCTCAGGCGGCAATTTTCATGCTGAGCCGGTGGCGTTCGCCGCCGACCAGATCGCGCTGGTGCTCTCGGAAATCGGCGCGACCAGCGAGCGCCGGATCGCGACCCTGGTCGACCCCGCTTTGAACTTCGGCCTGCCGCCGTTCCTGACACCCGAGCCCGGCATCAATTCCGGGTTCATGATTGCCGAGGTGACGGCGGCGGCGCTTTATGCCGAGAACAAGCAGCGCGCGATGCCGTGCTCGATCGATTCCACGCCGACCAGCGCTAATCAGGAGGATCACGTCTCGATGGCCGCGCACGCCGCGCGCCGGCTGTCCGACATGGCCGACAATCTTGCCGCCATCCTCGGCATCGAGCTTCTGGTCGCTGCGCAAGGCATCACGCTGCGTGCGCCGCATGCGACCAGCGCGCCACTCGCTGCGGTGATCGCCGCGTTGCGCGAACATGTTCCGGCGCTCGCCGCAGACCGTTACATGGCCGATGATCTTGCGCGGGCTGCGTCGCTGATCGAAGCCGACGCGTTGCCGGCCGCTGCGATCGCGGTCCTTTCGTCCGATCCGTTTCCAAAACTTGCTTAGCCGACAGGGACATCCGTCATGAACCGCCGATTGGATAACGAACGTATCATCCGTGCTCCCCGCGGCACCGACATCAGCGCGAAGAGCTGGCAGACCGAAGCGCCGCTGCGCATGCTGATGAACAATCTGGATCCTGACGTCGCCGAGCGTCCGAGCGAGCTTGTGGTCTATGGCGGCATCGGCCGCGCGGCGCGCGACTGGGAGAGCTTTGACCGGATTGCCGCCTCGTTGCGCAAGCTCGAAGGCGACCAGACGCTCCTGGTACAGTCCGGCAAGCCGGTCGGCATCTTCCGCACCCATGCGGATGCGCCGCGCGTCCTGATCGCGAATTCGAATCTGGTGCCGCATTGGGCGACGCTCGATCATTTCAACGAACTCGACCGCCTGGGCCTGATGATGTTCGGCCAGATGACGGCGGGCTCCTGGATCTATATCGGCAGCCAGGGCATCGTGCAGGGGACCTACGAGACGTTCGTCGAGGTCGGCCGCCGGCATTATGGCGGCAGCCTCGCCGGAAAATGGATTCTCACGGCGGGCCTCGGCGGCATGGGTGGCGCCCAGCCGCTGGCCGCGACCATGGCCGGCGCCTCGATGCTCGCCGTCGAATGCCAGCCGAGCCGCATCGAGATGCGGCTGCGCACGGGCTACCTCGACCGTCAGGCGACGACGCTCGATGACGCGCTGGCAATCATCGCCGACGCGGCCAAGACCCATAAGCCGGTGTCGGTGGGCCTGCTCGGCAATGCGGCCGAGATCTTTCCCGAGCTAGTGCGCCGCGGCGTGCGGCCGGACATCGTGACCGATCAGACCAGCGCGCATGATCCGATCAACGGTTACCTGCCGAAGGGATGGACGCTCGCCGATTGGGAAGCGCGGCGCGCCGCCGATCCGAAGACGGTCGAGACGGCGGCCAAGACCTCGATGGTCGATCACGTGCAGGCCATGCTGGATTTCCACGCGCAGGGAATCCCGACGCTCGACTACGGCAACAACATCCGCCAGATGGCCAAGGACATGGGCCTGAAGCAGGCGTTCGACTTTCCGGGTTTCGTTCCGGCCTATATTCGTCCGCTGTTCTGCCGCGGCGTCGGGCCATTCCGCTGGGCGGCGCTATCAGGTGATCCCGAGGACATCTTCAAGACCGATGCCAAGGTCAAGGAGCTGATGCCCAACGATGGCCATTTGCACAACTGGCTCGACATGGCGAAGGCGCGCATCAAGTTTCAGGGGCTGCCGGCGCGGATTTGCTGGGTCGGTCTCGGCGACCGCCATCGCCTAGGCCTTGCCTTCAACGAGATGGTGGCGCGCGGCGAGCTCAGGGCGCCGATCGTGATCGGCCGCGATCATCTTGACAGCGGGTCGGTGGCGAGCCCGAACCGCGAGACCGAGGCGATGCGCGACGGCTCCGATGCAGTGTCCGATTGGCCGCTGCTCAACGCGCTGCTCAACTGTGCGAGCGGCGCCACCTGGGTGTCGCTGCACCATGGCGGCGGCGTCGGTATCGGCTATTCGCAACACGCCGGCATGGTGATCGTCGCGGACGGCACGCCGGAGGCGGCGCGCCGGCTCGAACGCGTGCTGTGGAACGACCCGGCGACGGGGGTCATGCGCCACGCCGACGCCGGCTATGAAACCGCGATCGAATGCGCCCAGGCCAACGCCCTCGATCTACCGAGCCTGCGCGCGTGAGATGACGTTGGCGAGAAGCCACTGATGACGGTTCTCGCCAACCCGGCTCAATCGGCCGACAGCGGCTCGCCGGTCAGCGACCAGCTCTCGCCGTCAAACGTCGCGATCCGCAAGGTTCTGAACGGCGTGTAGTCACCGGGCCGGGTGCTGATCGAGACGCCCGGCAGCATCATCGGTAGCCGCTCGCCGCCGAGCGACGTCGCCTGCTTGACCAGGTTCTCGCGGGTCAGGTCGTCGCCGCATTTGCGCAAGGCGAGCTCCACGGCGTGCACGTTCATATAGGCAACCAGCACGGAATAGTCGTCCGGATTGGCCGAAGCTGCGTACGTCTTCAGGAAATCCTTGTAGGCCTTGACCTCGTCGTCATTGGCCCAGGCCGGGTCGCCCGGCTGCTTGAGGAATTGCGTGGTGACCAGGCCCTTCGATGCTTCGAGGCCCGCGGGCTTCAGGATGGTCTCGACCGAAGCCGTGGAGCCGCCGATCACGTGCAGCGGTTTCCAGCCGAGCTCGTAGACCTTGCGGATCGACTGCGCGGCGGCCTTCGACGACGACTGCTCGATCAGCGTGTCGACCCCGGCGGCCTTCAGCTGGACGATCTGCGAGTCGATCGTCGGGTCGGCAAGTTCGTAGGAGGCCTGGGCGACGATCAGCTCGGCCTTCGGACCGAGACCGGCGCGGAGGCCCTTGAGATAGTCCTTGCCGTAGTCGTCATTCTGGTAGAGCACGCCGATCCTGGCGTCGGGCTTGGTGCGCAGGATGTATTTGGCGACGACGCGGCCTTCGGTTTCGAAGTCCGGATAGAGCGGGATTGTCCACGGGAACGTCTTGGGATCGTTGAAACGGCGTCCGCCGGCGGTGATGAAGAGCTGCGGCACCTGCTTGCCGTTGAGGTATTTCTGGATCGCGACGTTGGGCGCAGTGCCAATCGTACCGACCTCGGCCAGAATGCCGACGTCCTCGATCAGCTTGCGCGATTGCTCGACCGCTTTCGGCGCGCTGTAGGCATTGTCGAGCTGGGTGAAGTTGATCTTGCGGCCATTGATGCCGCCCTTCGTATTCAGCATCTCGAAATAGCCGACCACGGCGCGCCCGGCGCCAGCGCCGAAGGCGGAGGCGGGGCCGCTCAGCGGCGTCGATTGGCCGAGCTTGATCTCGGTATCGCTGGCGCCGGGTCCATAGGTCTTCTGTGCGTAGGCAGGCGCCGCCAGCAGGGCTGACAGCGCGACGGCCGCCAACGCCCGGTCGATGATGTGGTTCAAGGTCGTTCCTCCCTGTAATTCGTTTCTTGTTGCAATCAATCTGCGCTAGCGCAGCAGCTCGCGGGCGATCACCACGCGCTGGATCTGGTTGGTGCCTTCGAAAATCTGGGTCAGCTTGGCGTCGCGCATCATGCGTTCGACCGGGTAGTCCATGGTGTAGCCGTAGCCGCCGAAGATCTGGACCGCGTCGGTCGTGACCTTCATGGCCATGTCGCTGCCGACGCATTTGGCCATGCTGGCAAGCACGTTCAGCCGCTTCCAGTCGCCGGCATCGCCGGCGCGGGCGCATTCGTAGACCAGCGCACGGGCGGCCTCGATCTGCATCGCCATGTCGGCGAGCATGAACTGCACGCCCTGGAATTCGGCGATCGGCTGCTTGAACTGCTTGCGTTCCTTGGCGTAGGCGATGCTCGCATCGAGCGCGCCCTGGGCGAGGCCGACCGACTGTGCACCGATGGTCGGCCGGTTGAGGTCGAGCGCGCGCATCGACGCGCGAAAGCCCTTGCCTTCCTCGCCGACGAGGTTTTCGGCCGGGACCCGGACATTGTCGAAAAAGATCGGGGTGTTGGGGGCGCCGCGAAAGCCCATCTTGCGCTCGTGGCGGCCGAACGTAATGCCCGGCATCTTTTTCGGCTCGACGATGAAGGCGCTGATGCCGTCGGCGCCGGCGCCGTCACTGGTCCGCGCCATCACCACGATGTAGTCGGCGACGACGCCGTAGCTGCACCACTGTTTGCGGCCGTTCAGGACATAGCTGTCGCCGTCCTTGCGGGCGCGGGTGTTGAGCGCGGCGACGTCGGAGCCGGCCTGCGGCTCCGAGATCGCGATCGCCGTGACCACGCCGCCCTGGGCGATGATCGGCAAATATTTCTGGCGTTGCTCTTCCGAGCCGAAATGCAGCAACGGCATGATGAACATGGTGTTGAGCGCCGCGATCGATGCGCAGGCAGGCGAGACCTTCGAGATTTCCTCGCGCGCGATGCAGGCCATGGTCAGGTTGCCGTTCGGGCCGCCATAGCGCTCCGGCACCCAGAGCTGCATCAATCCCATCTCGCCGAACAGCTTGACCAGCTCGAGCGGGAAGCGGTCGGTCTCGTCGATTTCGGCGGCGATCGGCGCCACATGCCTGGCGACCATCTTGCGCACGTTGTCGCGGAAGGCGACCTGCTCCTCGGAAAAACTCATACGGGCTCCCGTTTGTTTTCTTTGCCGGAAGCCAAAAAAGGGGCTTCCATTGAATAGGTGATCCATTTAATAATTCACCGCATGAGCACCAAGTCAAGCCCTCGCGCGCCGCAGCGCTCCCGCACCGCCTCGCCGAACCGGCGGGAGCGGGCCACCGATCTCCGCGCCGCCGCCACCGCGGCCGCGCCGACATTCAAGCCGATCCACACCAGGCGCACGTTCGAGGAGATCTGCGAGCGGATTCGCGAGCAGCTGGCGCTCGGCGTGCTGAAGCCCGGCGACAAGCTGCCGGCCGAGCGCGAACTCGCCCAGCAGCTCGGGGTCAGCCGAAATGTGCTGCGGGAGGCGCTGCGCAGCCTGGAGATGGCCGGCGTGCTGCGGCTGCAGAAGGGCGTCAAGGGCGGCGCCTTCATCCAGCAGGGCGACACCCGGCGCATGAACGAGGTCATGCGCGACATGCTGAGCCTCGGGACGATATCCGTGCGGGAATTGTCGGAGGCGCGGGTCCACGTCCTCGACCTCGTGGTGCAGCTAGCGTGTGCAAATGCGCGGCGCGCCGACCTCGATGCGCTGGAAGCCAATATCGAGCGAACGGAACTTGCCACGAAGGAAGGCAGGCTGCTCGATCGGGTCGAATGCTCGCGCGAGTTCTACAAGCTGCTGGCTGCGTCGACCGGCAACAAGGTAATCGCGATGATCGTGGACTCGGTCACCGAGATCCACATGCGCTTCGTCTACGCCAAGGTCGCCTCGAGCGGGGTCGCGATGGCGCGGCTGGCCGAGAAGCGGCGGCAGTTCCTGGCGGCGCTGAGCGAGCGAGACGTGGCGCTGGCGAGCCGGCTGCTGCGGTCGCACCTCGAATCCGTGCAGCGCATGCTGGAGCAGGATCCGGGAGCCATGTCGCTTCACGTCGCATTGGCCGACGTGCAGCCCGGGATGCGCCGGTAGCGCGCGCCAACCCTGCCGGAAAATCAACAACTCAGACAGCAACAACAATGGAGGCAAACGTGTCCAACTACGCCAAGTATGAATGCCTGACGGTCGAGGTCGCGGACAAGGTCGCGACCGTGACCTTGAATCGCCCGCAGGCGCGCAATGCCATCAATCAGAAGCTGATCCGCGAGCTGCGGACCATCTGGGACGACCTCGCCGACGATCACGCCGTCAATGCCGTGGTGCTGACCGGCGCCGGAGATTTCTTCAGCGTCGGCGGTGACGTGAAGGCGATGTCCGAGCGGCCGGGCGGCGACGTGCTCGAAGAGGGCGAAGTGCACGACCCCATGATCAGCCGCCGCGGGGTGACCCGCCAGCTCGAGCTCGACAAGCCGATCATCGCGGCGATCAACGGCGACGCCATCGGCCTTGCCGCGACCCATGCGCTGCTCTGCGACATCACCGTGATGGCCGAGGATGCGCGGATCGGCGACACCCACGTCTCGCGTGTCGGCCTGGTCGCAGGCGACGGCGGAACGGTGATCTGGCCGCTGCTGGTCGGCATCAACAAGGCCAAGGAATTCTTGATCCGCGGCACGCTGCTGAAGGGCAAGGAAGCGGAGCGGATCGGGCTGGTCAACCATGTCGCGCCGCGCGCCGAGGTGTTGGCCAAGGCCCGCGAGATCGCGGTCGAGCTCGCCAACGGTCCGACCTGGGCCATTCGCTGGACCAAGCTGTCGATCAACCAGATCGTCAAGGAGCGCGTGAACATGCTGCTGGAGGCCTCGATGGCGCTGGAGCAGGTGACATTCGAGACCGCCGACCACAAGGAGGCGACGATGTCGTTCAAGGAGAAGCGCAAGCCGAGGTTCGGCCAAGCATAGTTCGGGGCTGGGCCGTGGCCGTGACGGAAGCGTCGAATGACGATGTCGCAGGGATGCTGCGCCACTCCTTGCGCGGATTCCTCGACGAGCATTGGCGTCCGCGCGGCGCAACGGCATCGTCCTCGCCGGCCGAGGTGTCGGCGATTTGGCGCAAGCTGGTCGGGCAGGGCGTCGCCGCACTTGGTGCAGAGGAGGGCGAAGGCGGGCTCGCCGAGATCTTCGTCGTCATGGCGGAGCTCGGCCGCGCCGGGTGTCCGGCGCCGATGTGGTCTGCGGCGCTCGCCAATCTTGCGATCTCCGGATCGCAGGTCGACGTCGTGGTGGATCTGCTGGAGCGGCTGCACTCCGGGAAGGCGATCGTCGCCTTCTCGTTCGGCGCGCTGGACCCCGACCCTGGCACGGGCGCGATCGAGGTCACGGACCTCAGGGCAACGGGTGTGCTCCGCTTCGTCGAGGCTGCGGGAGCCGCCACGCATCTTCTGGTCGCGCTCGATCAAGCCCATCTTGCACTGATCGATCTTGGCGGTCCCGGTGTCGAATGCGTCGCGATCCGAGCGATGGGAGCGTGGGGGCTCTCCGAGATCAGGCTGAACGCCGCGCCGCTCATGCCCATTCCGGTCGGGACGGTCGATCTGGACGATCTCCGCATCAAGGGCAGAGCGGGGTTGACCGCGCGCGCTTACGGCGCGGCGCGGCGTGCGTTTGAGCTGGCCGTGGACTACGCCAAGGAGCGGCACCAGTTCGGACAACCGATCGGCAAATTCCAGGCCATCCAGCACAAACTGGCAAACTGTCTGATCGCGCTCGAAGGCGTCAGGCTGATCATCGAGCACACCGCCAGACTGCATGATGGCGGCAGCGACGACTGGCGCTACTTCGCCGATTGCGCGTCGGCGTTCTCCGGCAATGCGCTGCGGCAGGTCTCGCTGGAGACCCAGCATACATTCGGTGCGATCGGCTATGCCGAGGAGCACGAGGCGCCGATCCATTTCAAGCGCGTGCACCTCGATACGATCGCGCTCGGCGGCGCCTCGGATGCGAAGCACCGGCTGGCCGCACGACTGCTGGATGTAGGCGGCGCCGGGCTGCCGCAATATGACCTCGGGCCCGCCGGAAATGCGTTTCGCGAGCAGGTCCGGCTCTGGCTCGCGCAAAACTGGACTGGAGGCACAAAGCAGGCGTTCGACCAGAGGCCGTTCGCCAAGCGCGAGTTCGATGCGAGCTTCGCCCGAACGATCGGCGAGACCGGATGGATTGGTCTCGGCTGGCCGGAGCAGTTCGGCGGCCAGGCCCGCTCTCCGCTGGAGCAGATCGCGTTCATGGAGACGATGGAGCGGGGCGAGGCCCCACGGATCGGCGCGGCGATCCAGGCCAACGCGCTGATGATGTTCGGCACCTCAGAGCAGCAGCGGAAGTACTTGCCGGAGATCCTGCGCGGCGAAGCCATGCACGGCATGGGTTACAGCGAGCCGCAGGCGGGCTCGGACCTCGCGGCGCTGCGCACCAGTGCGATCAGGGACGGCGATCGCTGGGTGATCAACGGTCAGAAGATCTGGACCACCACCTGGTGGGGCAAATACATGTTCCTCGCCGCGCGGACCGACAAGGACGCCAAGCCGCCGCATGCCGGCATCAGCATGTTCATCGTGCCGATGGATGCGCCCGGCATCACCATCCGTCCATCCGTCACCATGTATGACGGCACGTTTGCCAACATCTTCTACGACAATGTCCGCATTCCCGCCGAGAACCTTATTGGCGAGGTCAATGGCGGCTGGAAGGTGCTGACCGGCGCGCTGGCCTTCGAGCGAGGGCTGGTCGGCGGCGGGATCGTCCTGAAGGTCGCGCACGCCTTCGAACAGCTGCGTTCGCATGTCATCGGCGATCGGTCCCTGGCCGATAACCCGATCGTCCGCGACAGGATGGCGACGCTGGCATCCGAGATCGAGATCGGCCGTCAGTTGATGATGCATTGTGCCGAGCTTGCCGCCGATGGCGTGACGCCGCCGGAATATGGCGCGATCAGCAAGGTGTTCTCCGGAGAGCTGATGGAGCGTTTCGGTGAGGCCGCGCTCGACATTCTCGGGATGCGCGCCGCGCTGTCCGAACAGATGCCGGGCGCGATCGACAACGGCCGCTTCGAGCAAAACCTGCGGCATTCGTTGATGTGGGTCATCAGCATCGGGACCAACGAGATTCAGCGCAGCCTGATCGCGCAACGCGCGCTCGGGCTGCCGAGATAGGAGAGATCGGATGCAGAAGGATGGCGACAGGGCGCCGCTCGCCGGGGTGCGGGTGCTGGACTTTTCCATCATGGTGGCGGGGCCCTATTGCGCGCGATTGCTCGCCGACGTCGGGGCCGAGGTCATCAAGATCGAGCCGCCGGAAGGCGACGACATGCGGCTGCGGACGCCGCTGCGCGAAGGCCACAGCACCTATTTCGGCCAGCTCAATGCTGGCAAGCGCAGCCTGGCGCTGGACCTGAAGAACGCCGATGCCATCAAGCTCGTGCATCGCATGGTCGCGGAGGCGGACATTCTCGTTGAGAATTTCCGTCCGGGAGTGATGGAGCGGCTCGGCCTCGGCTATGACGCGCTTCGCGAAATCAACCCGCGCCTGATCTATTGCTCGATCTCGGGCTATGGCCAGTCGGGCCCCGCCGCCGAGCGCGCGGCCTACGCCATGATCGTGCACGCCGAAAGTGGATTCGATCAGTCTCTGGCGCGCTACGCCGGTGACCGGGAACGTCCCGCGGCAGGAGCGATCTTCGTGGCCGACATCCTCGGCGGCATCTTCGGCTATTCCGCGATCCAGACCGCGATGGTCCAGCGCGAACGCACCGGGAAGGGGCAGCGCGTCGATGTGGCGTTGATGGACTGCATGCTGAACTTGCTGGTCTATGAGCTCCAGGAAGCCCAATTCCCGATCAGCGCGCCGCGTCCGACCTATGGGCCGGTGCGTACGCGCGATGGCGATATCCTGATCGCCCCGGTCACGCCGCGCAATTTTGCCGCGCTGTGCGAGGTCACCGGGCAGGACGAGCTGGCGAGCGATCCGCGCTTCACAAGCATTCCGGCGCGCGGTGCCAACTGGACCGCCATGATGCAGGTGATCGAGCAATGGACCGAGCGTCACACCGTCGCTGAATGCATCGCGGCGCTCGATCGCGCCGGCGTTCCCTGCGCCGAGTACCGGACGCCGGGCGCGGCGCTGACCGATGCCCATCTGCGTCAACGGGGCGTGTTCGGGACGGTCTCGGATGGCGCCGGCGAATTCGTCGGCGTCAACGCGCCATGGCAGATGTCCGGGGCCGATATCTCGATCGGAAGTCACGTTCCCGGGATCGGCGCGCAGCGCGACGATGTGCTGTCGCGGATCCTCGGATTGTCGCCGGAGGCGATCGCGGCGCTCTCCGCAGTGGGCACGTTTGGGAAGGCGCCGGCCTAAGCGGGCGCCGGCGATCTCAGGTGTCGGACGGAGCGTCCGGTGGCGGAGCCTTCGCGATCGCGAGCAGGCATTTCAGGAAATGCGCGCGGTCTTCCTTGCGCAGGGGTGCCAGCATGATGTTTTGCAGCTCAGCGGCGGCGGGGATAACGGCGAGAAGCGCTTCCTCCCCCTTGGCGGTGATCTGCACCTGGAGTGAGCGGCGGTCGTCCGGATTGTTCTTCTTCGAGACCAGCCGGCGCGCGACCATCCGCTTCAGCATCTCGCTGAGCGTGTTGCGGTCGCAGCTGATCCGGTCCGCCAGCACCGAGGGGGTGAGAGGACCCAATTGGTAAAGCGCCATCAGCACGCCGAACTGCCGCGGCGTGATGTCGCTCTGGCGCGTCATGCTTTGATAGAGCCCGTCGTAGCGGGCCTCCAGCAGCCGCAGCAAAAATCCGACGCCGCCTTCGAGTTGCCAGTCGCGCGCAATGTCCATCGCCGAACTCGTCTTCATACCCTTGTCGGCTGCCATGCCGTCGTTGGACTCCGATTTTTCGAATTCGCGTTAGCCGTTAGCAGCTTGGCCTGACGTCCTCAACCCTGCGGTGAACCGCACCCCGGCCTGTTCCCCGGTACGATGCAACTGCTCTCGGCCCTTGTCAGCCATTCGGCAATGTAGTACGTATACGTATCAAATGCGATGCCTAGACATCGTTCAGGGAGGTTGAACTTGGACCTGCGTGAGCTGCTGTCGATTCCCTATTTGCTCGAGGCCGAGGCGGTCGAAACCGAGCCGGGGCAGTGGCGGGTTCGCCTTGCCTATCCGGAGCTGCCGGGATGCACGGCGGAAGCCGCCGTCGTCGAGGACGCATTGCGGGAGCTCGAGCGGCGCCGCATCGAATTGATCGTCGGCCTCGTGGAGGAAGGCAAGCGGCCTCCCATTCCACGCAAGCCGCTCACCGCATCCGATCCGCTTTGGACCGCTCAGGACCTCGGACTGTCTGACCGCGTCGCCGCGCTTCTCGGCGGCGCGGCGGCAACGACTACACGCAATTGAGGAGGCAAACGCATGCTGTCGCGCGAAGACAATGAACGCCTGGTGAGGGTCGGTAAGGGCACGCCGCTCGGCGACCTGTTTCGGCTGTACTGGATTCCCTTCCTGCCCTCGGCCGACCTCACCAGGGATGGACAGCCGAAGCGCATCCGGCTGCTCGGCGAGGATCTGGTCGCCTTCCGCGACACCGAGGGGCGCGTCGGGCTGGTCGACCAGGCCTGCCCGCATCGCGGCGCGCCGCTGATCTTCGCACGCAACGAGGATTGCGGACTGCGCTGCGTCTATCATGGCTGGAAGTTCGACGTCAGCGGCGCCGTGACGGACATGCCGGCCGAGCCGGTGCGCAGCCGCCTCAAGGAGCGGGTCCGGATCAAGGCCTATCCCTGCAAGGAGCGCAACGGAATGATCTGGACCTATATGGGTCCCGACCAGGCCGAGCTTCCGCCGCTGCCGAACCTCGAATGGAATCTGGTGCCGGCCGAGCAGGTGCACATCTCGGTTCGCGTTCAGGAGTGCAACTGGCTGCAGGCGGTCGAAGGCGAGATCGACTCGGCGCACGCGCCGCTGCTGCACGGGCGGCTCGACGCCCAGGGCACGACCAGCGCCTGGATCCAGAAGCGCGACCTGCGGCCGACCTTCGAATGCATCAAGCAAGATTTCGGCATGAGCATCGCCGCGCGGCGCAATTACGATGCCAACACGCTGTACTGGCGGGTCAACCAGTTCATGCTGCCGTTCTATACGCTGGTGCCCCCGCTGTCGCCGTTCCCGGATCTGAGCGGGCACGCCTGGGTGCCGATCGATGACGAGAACACGCTCTGCATCATGTTCTCCTATCATCCGTCGGAACCGCTGCTGGAGAAAACGCGGCAGGTGTTCGCCGAAGGCCACAAGGGCCGCGAGAGTGGTCATGCCAGCAGCCACGCGCTGGTCCAGCATCCGGTGACGGTGCCGTATGCCGGCTATTGGACCAAATACAATCCGCAGAACGGCTTTCAATTCGACTACGAGGCGCAGCGGACCACCTGGTTCTCGGGCCTGCCGGGGCTGTGGGTGCAGGACGGCGCCTGCCAGAGCGGCGTCTCGCCGATCTTCGATCGCACCAAGGAGACGCTGTGCTCGAGCGATACCGGAATTGCGATGACGCGGCGCTTCATTCTGGAGGCGCTCGGCGCGTATCGCGATCACGCGATCAAGCCGAAGGGTGTCACGGACCCCGACGTGTTCATGGTGCGGGCGGTCTCGCTGCGGCTGCCGCCGGAGGATTCCTGGGTCGATGTCGGCGCGCCGTTCATGCGGGCGAAGCTCGGCGCCGATTTCGGGTACGAGTTGTGAGCGTATCCCGCCATGGTTGACGTGACGCAGGACGTGCTGGTCAAGCGCATCGGCTACGAGGCCGAGCGGATCAATTCCTACGAGTTGGTCGCCCGGATCGGCGGCGAGCTGCCGCCGTTCACGGCCGGCAGCCATATCGACCTGCATCTGCCGAACGGCATGATCCGCAGCTATTCGCTGGTCAACGACCAGCGCGAGCGGCGCCGCTATGTGATCGCCGTCAACAAGGATGCTGAGAGCCGGGGTGGCTCCAGCTTCGTCCACGACTCCGTGAAGGTCGGGGACATCATGACAATCTCCGGCCCGCGCAGCAATTTCGCGCTGCACGAACAGGCAGAGCATTCGGTCCTGATCGCCGGCGGCATCGGCATCACGCCATTGCTATCGATGATCCGGCGGCTGGAGGCGCTCGGACGCCGCTGGGAGCTGTTCTATGCCGCGAGGACGCGCGCGGCCGCCGCATTCCTCGACGAGCTCGGCCCATTCCGATCCGACCTTCGCTCCAGGATACATCTCGATTTCGACGATGAGCGATTGGGGCGTCTGTTCGACCTGCCGGCAATTGTCGGAAACGCACCGGCCCACGCGCATCTTTATTGCTGCGGTCCGGTGCCCATGCTCGCGGCATTCGAGGCGGCGACGGCCGATCGGCCGTCCGATCACGTGCATGTCGAATACTTCCAGGCGCGGGAAGCGCCCGCAACCGAGGGCGGCTTCGACGTCAAGCTCGCGCGAAGCAATCGCACGATCGCGGTCGAGCCCGGCAAAACGATCCTCGATGCGTTGCTGGATGCCGGCATCACCGCGAACTACGCCTGCACCGAGGGAGTCTGCGGCACCTGCGAGACGCGCGTGCTCGAGGGCACGCCCGACCATCGCGACCAGTTTCTGAGCAAGGAAGAGCAAGCGGCGAACACGAGCGTCATGATCTGCTGTTCGGGCGCCAAGTCCCGCACGCTCGTGCTCGATCTCTAGAACAACAACAGACGACGGGTGGAAACAATGAAGTATCTTTCGCGTATTGCCGGAGTGGCCCTGCTGGCCGTTTGCGCCGGTTCGCCCGCGTCGGCCGACGCAGCGCGCGCCCTCAAGATCGGCGTGCTCAACGACGCGTCGGGTCCTTACTCGGACAATGCCGGCGAAGGTTCGGTGACGGCGGCCAAAATGGCCGCCGAAGACTTCATGCAGCTTCATCCGGACTTCAAGGTCGAGATCGTCTCTGCCGACCACCAGAACAAGGCGGACGTCGGCGCGGCAATCGCGCGGCGCTGGATCGATCAGGAGAAAGCCGATGCGGTCGCCGACGTGCCGAACTCGGCCGTCGGGCTCGCCGTCAACGAGGTCGTGCGCGGCACCAAGGCGGCGCTGATTGCATCGAGCGCGGCGTCCTCCGACCTGACCGGGAAATACTGCTCGCCGAACACGATCCAGTGGACATTCGACACCTGGGCGGCCTCGCACACCATCGGTACCTATCTCGTGCGTCACGGCGGCAGGAAATGGTACTTCATCGCGACCGACAATGCGCTCGGCAAGTCGATGGTGCGCGACGGCACGGCGGTGATCGGCGCCGGCGGCGGCGCCGTTCTCGGGTCGGTCAATGTGCCGATCAACAATGCGGACTATGCCTCGTTCATCCTGCAGGCTGAGAGCTCCGGCGCCGATGTGATCGCGTTCGCGACCGCCGGCGGCGACACGGTCAGCCTGATCAAGCAATCCGCCGAGTTCGGGCTGAAGCAGAGCGGACGCAGCTTCGCGGCGCTGTTGACCACCACCAACGATGTCGAGTCGAGCGGCCTTGCGGTCGGGGAGGGGTTGATCATCACCCAGCCGTTCTACTGGGACCTCAACGATGCCAGCCGTGCCTGGTCGGCGAGGTTCAGCGCGCGTCAGCACGGCCAATCGCCGACCGCGTTTCACGCCGGCGTCTATTCTTCGGTGTTGGCCTATTTGAACGCGGCGCTGGCTGCGGGAACCAATGACGCGCCGGCGGTGATCCGGAAGTTGAAGGAGAAGCCGATCGACGACGCCTTGTTCGGGCCGGTCGTGGTGCGCGCGGACGGCCGCGCCATTCACAACATGTACATCTTCAAAGTGAAGAGCCCGAACGCGTCGAAGAGCAAGTGGGACCTGCTGGAGCAGGTCGGCGTGCTGTCCGGGCCGGAGGCGTTTCGGCCGCTCGACCAGGGCGGATGCTCGCTCGCCGAGCCGCCGAAGAGCAATTGACGACGACGGCCGCGACCTTCGGATCAACACTTCTCAAACTGACGGACCTCCCGATGCTTGATCAGCTTGAAGCCGACTTCCCCGAGCACACGCCACGCCCTGCCGATGCGCCAAGGGCGCTCGAGGGGGTCCGGTTGATCGATTTCTCGCATTTCATTGCGGGACCGTTTGCGACCATGATCCTCGCCGACATGGGCGCCGAGGTGATCAAGGTCGAAGCGCCCGGCCGGGGCGACGATTTGCGCCGCTATCCTCCCGTGCATCCCGATCTCAGGCACGGTGCGCCGTTCCTCTGGACCAACCGCAACAAGCGCAGCATTGCCCTCGATCTCAAATCGCCTGAAGGCCTGAAGGTCGCGCGCGAGCTGATCGCGACGGCAGACGTCCTTGTCGAGAACTTTTCGGCCAGCGTGATGGCGCGGCTGGGACTCGATTATGAGAGCTGCCGCAAGATCAAGCCCGAGATCATCTATTGCTCGGTGTCGGCCTATGGCCGCGACGGGGCGTTTTCGGACCGGCTCGGCTTCGATCCGATCGCGCAGGTCGAGAGCGGTTTTGTCTCCATGAACGGCTATGCCGATCGCGAGGGCGTGCGCGCATTGTCGCCGGTGATGGACATCAGCACCGCGATGATGGCAAGCAATGCGATCCTGGGTGCGTTGTTCGCGCGCGAGCGGAGCGGGCAGGGCCAGGCCATCGAGGTCTCGTTGTTCGAGAATGCTGTCCTGATGACCGGCTATGCGACTATGCAGTCGCTGTTCAACAATGCTGATCCGAAGCGAAGCGGCAACACCAGTCCGGATACGTGTCCGTCGGGTGTGTTTCAGGCCAGCGATTGCGCCTTCTATATCAATTGCGGCAACGACAAGATCTTTCAGCGCCTGATGGCGCAGGTTCTCGAGCGCGAGGATCTTGCGGCGGCCGAGATTTATGCAACCGGCCCGGATCGAATCCGCCGGCGCGAGGACCTGTTCGCGATCCTTGGCGACGCCTTTGCGCAGCAGCCTTGGTCGCATTGGCAATCGCGGATGCGGGCGGCGGGGGTGCCCTGCGGTCAGGTGCGCACCGTCGGCGAGGCGATCCGCTCCCCGGAGGCAAGGGAGCGCGGGATCGTCACCCGGATTCCGCACGAGACGCTGGGGTGGGTGCCGAACGTGAACCTGCCGATCCGCTATTCGCGCACTCCGATCGTCGATCCCGTCGCAGCACCGGCTGTCGGGCAGCACACCGAAGTCGTACTGCGCGAGTTGCTCAACTACGATGAGGCCGAGATCGCGCGCCTTGCCGCAAATGGGGCTTTCGGCAGCCAGCCCTCGCGACAGGATGCCAAGCCGTGACGGCGCGCGCGCGAGACGAGCGGACGCTGCGGGGCCGTGTGGCCGTGATCGGGATCGGTGAAACCGAATATTGTCGCCACGGCGCTTCTCCCGACCCGGAATTCAAGCTTGCGCTGAAAGCCATTCTAGCGGCTTGCGAGGATGCCGGGCTCGATCCCCGCGAGATCGACGGGTTCTCGTCCTACAGCGACGATCGCAGCGAGGCCTCGCGGCTGGCCGCGGCGCTGGGGACGCATCGATTGCGTTCCGCCACCATGCAATGGGGCGGAGGCGGTGGCGGTTGCTGTGCTGCGGTTGCCAACGCGGCGGCCGCGATCGTCGCGGGCCTCGCGGATTGTGTGGTGGTGTTCCGCTCGCTGGCGCAGGGCCAATATGGCCGGTTCGGACAGGCGGGCGGCATCCACACGGTTTCAGGCGAACGGTCCTATTTGATGCCTTATGGCGTGCTGGCGCCGCCGCAGCGCTTTGCCATGCGGGTGCAGCGCTACATGCACGAGCATGGCGTGCGGCAAGAGGCGTTGCGCGCGGTTGCGCTCGCCTCCTATCACCATGCCCAGGCCAACCCGCGTGCCGTGATGCACGGCAAGCCGCTGGACGCCGAGAAATACGATGCCTCGCGCTGGATCGTGGAGCCGTTCCATCTCTACGATTGCTGCATGGAAAATGACGGCGCGGCGGCATTGCTGCTGGTATCGGCGGAGCGCGCCGCAGAATTCCGGAATAAGCCGGCCTATCTGCTCGGTGCCGCCTTCGGATCCGGACATCGCGCCGCAGCGACAGCGCACAACGCGCCGCTCTACGCCACGGCGAGCTTCGACACCGTTGCCCCTGATCTCTACCGCATGGCCGGAGTAGGGCCGTCCGATGTCGGTGTGGTCCAGGCCTACGAGAATTTCACCGGCGGTGTCGTGATGGCGCTGGCGGAGCACGGCTTCTTCAAGCCTGAGGAGGTCAACGAGTTCCTGACCGTCGAAAACCTGATCGCGCCGTCCGGGCGGCTGCCGCTCAACACCAGCGGCGGCAACCTCGCCGAATGCTACATGCACGGTTTTGAGCTCGTGCTGGAAGCGGTTCGCCAGGTGCGCGGCACCTCGACGAGCCAGGCGCGACGCAGCGACGTCGCAATGGTCATCGGAGGTCCGATGGTCTCGCCCGCGAGCAACCTCATCTTGGGTTCGGAGTCCACCTTATGAGCAAGCCGAGCACGCGCTATCTCCCGGCAGGCCTGCCGATCCCGGTCGCGGAGCCCGACGGCCTGTCCGCGCCCTATTGGGAAGGATTGCGTCAGGGCAAGCTATTGGTGCAACGCTGCGGCCGCTGCAACACGTGGCAGTTTGGACCCGAATGGCTCTGCCACCGCTGCCACGCCTTCGATCCGGCATGGACGGTGATCGAGCCGCGTGGCCGGATCTACAGCTGGGAACGTGCGTGGCATCCGTCGCATGCGGCGCTGAGAGGACATGGACCTTACATCGCGGTGCTAGTCGAACTGCCGCATGCCGGCGGCATTCGCATGGTCGGCAATCTGCTCGGCGATCCCGAACAGGCGGTTGCAATCGGCGCCGATGTCGAAGGGGTCTTCGAGCATCACCCGGAGTCGGATCCGCCTTACGCCTTGCTGCAATGGCGCCGGGCGTAGGTTTCCCCGGAGTTACTATCGATCCCTGCGCCTGATACGGGCAATCGATCGCGCATCTACCGGAGATAGACGGTCCGTGGACCGCTGCACCTTTGATCATTTGCGGGTGACATCTGGTTTGCCTGCTTTCGCGTCAGCGCCGCTGACAGGATGAGCTGCCTGGGTCCTTGTCTCGCGGCAGATGACATGCAATCTTCCGCCCCCGGCAATGCTGTTCGAGAGCAACAAGAACAATAATCCCTCTCGTCCCTCCAATTCTGTCGAGGGCCTGATCATGTCGAACCTTACCCAAGCGACCTCCGCTCCATGGCGGATAGGCGTGCTGTTCTCGCGAACCGGCTTCATGTCGGTGATCGAGGAGACCCAGTATCAGGGCACGCAGCTTGCGATCGAGGAGGTGAACGAGGCGGGCGGGGTCTGCGGCCGCGAGCTGGTTCCCGTCGCCTACGACCCCGGCTCGGATTCGGCCGCCTATGGCCACTACGCCAAACGGTTGATGGTGGAGGATCAGGTCAGCACTATATTCGGCTGCTACACCTCGTCGAGCCGCAAGGCGGTGCTGCCGGTGGTCGAACGGCTGAACGGCCTGCTTTGGTACCCGACGCTCTATGAGGGTTTCGAGGCGTCGCCGAACGTCATCTACACCGGCGCCTCGCCGAATCAGAACAGCCTCGCGCTGTGCCGCTATTTGATGGATACGTTCGGAACACGATTCTATTTCGTGGGGTCGGACTACATCTATCCGCGCGAGTCCAACCGGGTGATGCGGGAACTGCTGAGGAGCAACGGCGGCTCGGTGGTTGGTGAGCGCTACGTCAATGTCTACGCGCGCTGGCAGGACTTTGTCCCGATCATCCAGGACATCAAGCGGGTCAGGCCCGACGTGATCTTCTCGACCGTCGTGGGGGAGGGCACGGTGTTCCTTTATCAGGCCTACGCGAATGTCGGGCTCGATCCAAAGCAAGTGCCGATCGCCAGCCTGACCACGACGGAAGCCGAAATCGCTGCCATGGGCTTCGACGTCGGCGAAGGACACGTCACCGCGGCATCCTATTTCCAGGGCGTCGAGGGCAGCGCCAACAGCGCGTTTGTGCAGCGCTTCAAGAAGCGGTTCGGCGCCGATATCTCGACCAACATGTGCGCAGAGGCATCCTATTTCCAGCTGCATCTGTTTGCGAAGGCGCTCGAGCAGGTCAATTCGCTCGACACGGAAGTGCTCCGCTCCATGGTGTTCGGCACCAGCTTTGATGCACCGCAAGGTGCCGTCACCGTCAACCCGATGTCGGGCCACACCGATCTGTGGACACGCATCGGGCGCGCCAACCGCCAGGGACAGTTCGATGTGGTCAGCCAGTCGAAGGAGCCGGTGCATGCGGATCCGTTCCTGATCGGGTATGGTCGTGCAACGCAAACAGGAAGCGTCCAATGAACGAGCAGTCGCGTAAGCCGTCGCTGAGCCGAGACGTCGGCGGACGCAAGACCATGGTTCAGGAACTTGCCGATCTGTCGGCCGTCGTGGTTGCGCCGGTCGACGATCAGGTCGGCATGTTGTTGCGCGAATTGCAGCGGTTCAGGATGCGGGTGCGTCAGGTCTGGCCGATGCCGGAGAGCGTGCCGGCCGATGCCGACGTGGTGTACTGCGAATATTCACCGGATCTGGCGCGGCGCCTGCCGTGGATTCCCGGCGATGCGCGTTCCGCGCTGGTCGTGATCCTGCCGGCGACGGAGGCCGTTCACGCCGATGCGCTGTGTCATGCAACGCCCAACGCCGTTCTGCCGCGGCCGTTCACGCAGAATGCAGTGTTGTCCAGCCTCGTTCTGGCGCGCAGCCAGTTCAGCTACGAACGGCGGCTTCGCAGCAAGATCGAGAAGCTCGACGACAATCTGCGTTCGATGCGCACGGTGGAACGCGCCAAGGCCATCCTAATGGCGACGCGCCAGATGCCGGAAACCGAAGCCTATGGCTTCATCAGACGACAGGCGATGGATCGTCGCGTGTCGGCAAGTGCAGTTGCCGCGGCGATTGTTGACTCGTTCGAACTGCTTGGCTACGATCATCAACAGTAAGCCCCAATAGCGGGGCCGGCGGCGACAGAGCCGCCTTCGACACAACCGGCAACAAAGCCCTCCCAATGCTCGCGTAAGCGCGCATCGGGAGGGCTTTTTGTTTTTTCAGTCCTGAAGGGAGCTTAAGGATGAGCATTTCACGGCGGACTTTGCTGAGGAATACCGTGGCGCTTGGCGCATTTGCCGGCGCCGGACTGCCGCATATCTGGATCAAGAACGCCGACCTCGCTTACGCCGCGGGCGGCGAGATCAAGGTCGGCGTGCTGTTCTCGCTGACGGGAACGACCGCGATCATCGAGGAATCGCTCAACAAGGCGACGCTGCTTGCGATCGAGGAGATCAACGCCGCCGGCGGCATCAAGGGCAGCAAGATCGTTCCGATCGTCGAGGATCCCGCGTCGGATCCGGCGACGTTCTCGGAGAAGGCCCGCAAGCTCGTCGTCGGCGACAAATGCGTCAGCGTGTTTGGCTCCTATACCTCGGCGAGCCGCAAGGCTGTGCTCCCGGTCTTCGAGCGGCAGAACAACCTCTATTGGTATCCGACGCTCTATGAGGGTCGCGAGTGCTCGAAGAACGTCATCTACACCGGCGCCGTGCCGAACCAGCAGCAGGACGAGTTCGTGCCCTGGCTGGTCAAGAAGTTCGGCAAGAAGTTCTATCTGATCGGCTCCAACTACATCTATCCGAAAGAAGAGAACAACTACTGCAAGAAGCTGCTCGAGAAGCTCGGCGGCGAGGTCGTGGCGGAAGAATATGTGCCGCTCGGCCATTCCGAATTCTCCTCCGTCATCAACAAGATCCGCTCGACGCAGCCGAACGTGATCTTCTCCACCGTGGTCGGCGATTCCGTGGTCGCACTGCATCGTCAGTACAAGGCGGCCGGCCTCGATCCCGAGAAGATGCCGATGGCGAGCCTGACGACCTCCGAAAACGAGGTCGCGGCGATGGGTGGAGAGGCCGCCGCCGGTCACTTCACCTCGGCGCCGTACTTCATGGTGCACAAGTCGCCTGAGAACGAGAAATTCGTCGAGGCCTACAAGAAGCGCTGGGGCGCCGACAAGGTGACGCATTTCGTCTCCGAGGCCTGCTACTTCCAGACCTATCTGTTCAAGCAGGCGGTCGAGAAGCTTGCGACCAGCGACCTCACGCCGCCGAACATCCGCGACGCGGTCAAGGGCCAGGAAGTGATCGCGCCGCAGGGCAAGGTCCGGATCGAGTCGGAGAATCTGCACACCTGGCTGTGGCCCAAGATCGCGCAGGCGAAGTCGAACGGCCAGTTCGAGATTCTGGTCGAGGCCAAGGATTGGCTGAAGCCGGTGCCTTACGCGGCCTATCCGGGACAGTCCTGCACCGAGAAGGGGCTGGTCGAGAAGAGCTGACGGGAGCTGACGACGGCCGTCGGCGTGCGGCGCCGGCGGCCGGCTTCCGGCAACGAAAGCGGCCTCTCGCACCCATGCGGAGGGCGCAGGGCGCCCAAACCAACATCGAAAGCGGATCCCGACGTGGACCAACTCATCGAACAAATCGTCACAGGCCTCAGCATCGGGTCGATCCTGCTGCTGGTGGCGCTGGGACTGTCCATCATCTACGGCTCGATGGGCATCATCAATCTCGCCCATGGCGAGTTCGTGATGCTCGGCGCTTACGCCGCCTGGGTGTTCCACACCTATCTCGGGCTCGGCCTGCTGGCGAGCCTGGTTCCGATCTTCCTGGTGGTTGCCGCGTTCGGCTGGGTCATCGAACGCTACGTCCTGAGCCTGCTCAACAACCGGCCGCTCGATACGATCCTCGCCACCTGGGGCGTCGGCATCATGCTGCAACAGGCGGTGCGGCTGATGGTCGGCAGCGAGTTGCGCTACGTGCAGCTGCCGCCGGCGCTGGCCGACAGCATGGACCTGTTCGGCATCCCGATATCGTCGTATCGGGTGTTCCTGTTCGTCGTGTCGATCGCGCTGTTCGGGGCGACCTGGTTGCTCATGAACCGCACCACGGTCGGGATGAAGCTGCGTGCCATCATCCAGGACCGTTCGGTCGCCGCCTCGTTCGGCATCAACGCCAAGCGTGTCTATGCGCTGACCTTCGCCTATGGCGCGGGACTTGCCGGACTTGCCGGCGCGCTGGTGTCGCCGCTCAAAAGCGTGTCGCCCGACATGGGCACCGGCTACGTGGTCGACGCCTTTATGGTGGTCGTGCTCGGCGGCGTGCAGAGCCTCGCCGGCACCGTGGCGAGCGCCTTCATCCTCGGTGAGCTCTCCGGCGGCATCGCCTTCCTGCAGAACGACACGGTGGCCAAGACGATCGTCCTGCTCGCCATCGTCGTGCTCATCCGTTTCCGCCCCGAGGGGCTTTTCACCGCACGCGTGCGGGCCTGAGACAGATCGCTCATATATGCCGTCGAATGCTCCCAACTCCAGCGGATTGCAGCGCCTGATCGCGCAACTTGCACCGTTGCTGATCGTTTCCGCGCTGGTGTTCGCGCTCCCGGTGCTGCTCAACAATGACTTCCTGCTCAACAAGGTCGCGCGCTATCTGGTGCTGGGCATCCTCACGATATCGCTCGGGCTGTCCTGGGGCTTCGGCGGCATCCTGAATCTCGGTCAGGCGATGAGCTTCGGGCTCGGCTCCTACGCGATGGCGATGGCGCTGAAGCTCAAGACCGTGCCGGTGCATACGGGGGCGAGCGGACTGCCGGACTTCATGGTCTGGAACAATGTCCAGCATTTGCCATGGTTCTGGGTGCCGTTCCGGTCGCTCAGCTTCGCCATCGCTGCAGGCCTGATCGTGCCGGCGCTGGTTGCGGCGGCGCTCGGCTGGTTCATGTTCCGGGGACGGGTCACCGGCGTTTACGTCTCGATCATCACGCTGGCCACCATGGTGGTGATCAATCTCGTGATCATCGACCAGCAGAGCTACACCGGCGGCTTCAACGGCATCACCGATCTCGCCCAGCTCGAGCTCTTCGGCGTCGCGTTCGATGCCTACGGCCGCGCGACCTACTACCTCGTCGCCGGATGTGTGCTGCTCAGTCTGCTGGTTGCCTTTGCCTTCACCAAGTCCCGAGCCGGCCTGATCGTGCAGGCGATCCGCGACCACGAGAGCCGGGTGCGCTACTTCGGCTACGATGTCGCGCTCTACCAGATCTTCGTGTTCGCGCTGTCGGCTGCGATCGCGGGCCTCGCCGGCATGCTCTACACGGTGGTGATGGAGTTTGCCTCGCCGACCTTCCTCGGCGTGCAGCTCTCGCTCTCGGTGGTGGTGTGGTGCGCGGTCGGCGGCAGGCAGAGCCTGGTCGGTGCGTTCCTCGGCGCGGTGCTGGTCGCGGGCATGCAGGGCGCGCTGTCGGAATCCGCGGCGTTCCTCGAAACCTGGACGCTGGTGATGGGCGCGCTGTTCGTGCTCGTGGTCCTTTTCCTGCCCAAAGGGCTTGCCGGTCTCGCGCAGGCCACCTGGCGCTGGGTTGCCCTGCGCAGACAGGCCGCCAGCGGCGCGGTTGCACGAGGTGTCAGCCAGACGGAGGGCAGCACATGAGCTCCCATCTCGATCTCCGCGACGTCTCGGTCAGCTTCAACGGTTTCAAGGCGCTCAATTCGCTCAACATGAGCGTGCGCAAGGGCGAGCT
Organism: Bradyrhizobium sp. B120; assembly: GCF_049075665.1. NCBI lineage: Bacteria > Pseudomonadati > Pseudomonadota > Alphaproteobacteria > Hyphomicrobiales > Nitrobacteraceae > Bradyrhizobium > Bradyrhizobium sp. B120. Next base: position 3,336,205 of record NZ_CP185242.1, read on the forward strand.
GCGCTGCCTGATCGGGCCGAACGGCGCAGGCAAGACCACGGCGCTGGACATCATCTGCGGCAAGGTCAAGCCGAGCGCCGGCACCGTCAGCTTTGACGGCACCGCGCTGCAGGAGCTCGAGGAATACGAGATCGCCCGCGCCGGCGTCGGCCGCAAGTTCCAGGTGCCGAGCGTATTCCGCGAGCTCTCGGTCAGCGACAATCTCGAAGTGGCGCGGGCGCGCCGCACCTCCGTGTTCGGCAATCTGCGCTGGAACATCGGCAATGCCCGGCGCGACGACATCGAACGTCTCGCCGAACTGGTCGGGCTCACCGAACAGCTCGACCGACCGGCCGCGTATCTGTCGCACGGCCAGACCCAGTGGCTGGAGATCGGCATGCTGGTCGCCCAGGACGCCGAGCTGATCCTGATGGACGAGCCGACCGCCGGTATGACGGCGCAGGAAACCCGCAAGACCGCCGAACTGTTCGTACGGCTGAAGGGCAAGCACACGCTGATCGTGGTCGAGCACGACATGGGCTTCGTCAAGGCGATCGGCGACATCATCTCGGTGATGCATATGGGCCAGATGCTGGCCGAGGGCACCGCAGCGGAGGTGGAGGCGCATCCGGAAGTGCGCCGCGCCTATCTCGGATCGGGAGGCATCAGCCATGCTTGAGCTGACCGACGTCGACGCGTTCTATGGCAACAGCCGCGCCCTGCAGGGCATCAACCTGATGGTCGGCAACGGCGAATTCCTGTCGGTGCTGGGCCGCAACGGCGTCGGCAAGACCACGCTGATGCGCAGCATCCTCGGCCTGATGGACCGGTGCACCGGACGGCTGTCGCTCGACGGCGCCGACATCTCGCCGTTGCGGACCTATCAGCGCGCCAAGGCCGGCATCGCCTATGTGCCGCAGGGCCGCGGCATCCTGCCGCGCTTCACGGTGCGGGAGAATTTGACGCTCGGGACCTTCGCGGCGAAATCGGCCAACGGCATCGAGGAGTGGGTGCTCGAGCTGTTTCCGGTGCTCAAGGATTTTCTCAACCGCTACGGCGGCAATCTCTCCGGCGGTCAGCAACAGCAGCTTGCGATCGCACGCGCGCTGCTTGCCCAGCCCAAGGTCATCCTGCTGGACGAGCCGACCGAGGGCATCCAGCCGAACATCGTCGAGCAGATCGAGGACGTGATCGTCAAGCTCAATCGCGAGCGCGGCATCACGGTCGTGCTGGTCGAACAGAATGTCGCGTTCGCGCGGCGCGCGTCTCACCGCTTCGCGTTACTCGAAAAGGGACGCGTCGTCGCCAAGGGCGCGATCGGTGAGCTCACCGATGATCTCATCCAGCTGCACATGGCCGTGTAGCGGGAATTATCGTTCAGAAAGGGAGTCGAGACATGTTGCATGGAGATATATCGAGCAGCAAGGACACGGTCGGCGTCGCCGTGGTCAACTACAAGATGCCGCGTCTGCACACCAAGGCCGAGGTGCTGGATAACGCGCGCAACATCGCCAAGATGGTCGAGGGCATGAAGCTCGGTCTACCGGGCATGGATCTCGTGATCTTCCCGGAATACTCGACCCACGGCATCATGTACGACTCCAAGGAGATGTACGAGACCGCTTCGTCAGTGCCGGGCGAGGAAACCCGCATCTTCGCCGACGCCTGCCGCAAGGCGAAGGTTTGGGGCGTGTTCTCGCTGACCGGCGAGCGCCATGAGGAGCACCCCAACAAGGCGCCGTACAACACGCTGATCCTGATGAACGACAAGGGCGAGATCGTCCAGAAGTATCGCAAGATCATGCCGTGGGTGCCGATCGAGGGCTGGTACCCCGGCGATTGCACCTATGTCTCGGAAGGGCCGAAGGGCCTGAAGATCAGCCTGATCATCTGCGATGACGGAAACTATCCGGAGATCTGGCGTGACTGCGCGATGCGCGGCGCCGAGTTGATCGTCCGCTGCCAGGGCTACATGTATCCGGCCAAGGAGCAGCAGATCCAGATCTCGAAATCGATGGCCTGGGCCAACAACTGCTACGTCGCGGTCGCCAACGCCTCCGGCTTCGACGGCGTCTATTCCTACTTCGGCCACTCCGCGCTCATCGGCTTCGACGGCCGGACGCTCGGCGAATGCGGCACCGAGGAGAACGGCATCCAGTACGCCCAGCTCTCAGTGTCACTGATCCGCGATGCCCGCCGTAACATGCAGTCGCAGAACCATCTCTTCAAGCTGATGCACCGCGGTTATACCGGCCTGATCAACTCCGGAGAGGGCGATCGCGGCCACGCGGTCTGTCCGTACACCTTCTACAAGAACTGGATCACGGACCCCGAAGGTACGCGCGAGATGGTTGAAGCCATGACGCGTCCGACCGTCGGGACCGACGAGTGTCCGATCGAGGGCATTCCGAATCAGAAAGTCGCACATCGTTGATTGGAAAGCCGAGCTGTGCCGGCGCGATCATTCGCGCCGGCGCGGTTCTGAAACTGTTGCAGCGGGAAACGGGGGTTACCATGAGCAGCGAAGCGAATAGCGGACTGGTGCATCAGACCGAGGGGCAGATCGACGAGCTTCTCGGTCACGAATTCGAGCACGAGCCGGTGCCGATCAGCGCCCGGCGCAGCGCCTTCTCGGTCACCATGGTGTGGCTGGGCTTTCCGATGATCATCACCGGCGCAATGACGGGATCGTTGCTGGTGCTGGGGATGGGCTTCAAGAATGCCTTGGTGGCCATGATCATCGGCAATCTGATCATGTTCGCCTATGTGGGCGCGCTCGGCCTGATCGGCACCAGGCGCGGCATGAACTTCGCGCTGATCGCGAGCATTGTGTTCGGAAAGAAGGGTTATGTGCTGGCGTCGGGCCTGCTGTCGACCTTGCTGCTCGGCTGGTACGCGGTACAGACCGGCATCACCGGCGCATTGATCTCCTCGACCTACGGCCTCAATTATGTGGCGATGACCATCGTCGCGGGCGTGCTCTATATCGGAATCACCTTCGTTGGCGTGAAGGGGTTGCACTATATCGGGCTGGCGTCGGTGCCGCTCTTTGTCGTCCTCGGCCTCTGGGTCGCGGCCGATGCTGCCTCGACCACGACGGCAGCGGCGATCTTCGGCTATGCCGGCAATAATGGCGTCGCCAGCATGTCGATGGGCGTCGGCCTCACGGTGGTGCTTGCGCTGTTCATCGACGCCGGCACGGTGACTGCGGACTTCAACCGCTGGGCGCCGAGTCCAGGGGCGTCCTTGTTTGCCACGTTCAGCGCGTTTCCGTTCGCCAATCTGGTGGCGATGCTGGTCGGCGGCGTGATGACGGCTGCGCTTGCTGTACCGAACGCCAACCCGTTCGGTGTCGACAACATGTTCGGCTACATGAACGGCAAGCAGCTCACCTGGCTCAGCATCCTCGCCTTCGTCTTCCTCTACGCCAATCTCGGCTCGGTCTGCTCGCACTGCCTTTACAATGCAGCCACCGGCTGGTCCCGTATCCTCGGCACCAACATGCGGCTGATGGCCGTGATACTCGGCGCCATCGGCATCGTGGTTGCCGCGGGCAACGTCTGGGCGTTCTTCATCCAGTGGCTGTCGCTGCTCGGCATCCTCGTGCCGCCGATCGGCGCGATCATTCTGGTCGATCAGTATCTGTTACGCACTGGGTCGCGTGCGGACGTCGACTGGCGCGCCAAGCCGTTCATCGCCTGGGGCATCGGGTCGCTATGCGCCTTTGCAGTTGAAAATCTGATGCCGTGGCTGTCCACTGCGATATCAGCCGCGCTGGTCGCCGGCATCGTGTACGGGGCGATCGCGCGGGTGGAATCTTCCACCGAAAAGGTGGCGCGTCCCGCATAAGCGACAAGCTCGATCAAGCAAAAAGGATACATCAATGAGCGTCGACTATCAGATCTATGATCTCGGCAATCTGACCTTGCAGCGCGGCGCGACCCTCCGCGACTGCAAGCTCGCCTACAAGACGTTTGGCCAGCTCAACGCGGCCAAGGACAACGTGATCGTCTATCCGACCTGGTACTCCGGCCAGCACTACGACAATGAGTGGCTGATCGGACCGGGCATGGCGCTCGATCCGGCGAAGTACTTTATCATCATTCCCAATATGCTGGGCAACGGCCTGTCGTCGTCGCCGAGCAACACGCCGGAGCCGTATAACGGGCCGCGTTTTCCGCAGGTGACGGCCTATGACAATGTCCGCGCGCAGCACCGGCTGGTGACCGAGAAATTCGGCATCAAGCACATCCGTCTGGTCGTCGGCTGGTCGATGGGCGCGTTGCAGACGTTCCATTGGGGCGCGCTCTATCCCGATATGATGGATCTGCTGGCGCCGTTCTGCGGCTCGGCCAAATGCTCGCGCCACAACTACGTGTTCCTCGAAGGCGTGAAAGCCGCACTGACCGCGGATGCGGCGTGGAAGGAGGGCTGGTACACCGACAAGCCGGCCCGCGGCCTGCGCGCTGCCGCGCGGGTCTATGCCGGCTGGGGCTTTTCGCAGGCCTTCTACCGCGAGCAGCTCGACATTAAGACGATGGGCTATTCCTCGCTGGAAGATTTCCTGGTGGCATTCTGGGAAGGTTTCTTCCTGCCGAAGGACCCGAACAATTTGCTCACCATGCTGTGGACCTGGCAGAATGGCGATATCAGCGCTAACGAGATCTACAACGGCGATTTCAAGGCTGCGCTGAAGGCGATCAAGGCCAAGGCCTATGTCATGCCGGGGCAGACCGATCTCTACTTCCCGCCTGAGGACAGCGAGAACGAGGTCGCGAACATGCCGAACGCCAAGTTCGTGCCGGTGCCGTCGATCTGGGGCCACTTCGCGGGCGGGCCGGGGACCAATCCGGTCGATGTCGCCTTCATCGATACCAAGCTCAAGGAACTGCTCGCATCGTGAGTTCAATCGGTTGCGAACGGCTGCCTGCGCGATCATGGGAGGCGTGAGCTTGTCCAATCCCGCTTTGCTGCTCGACCAGTACCGCATCCGCCAGGAGCCGTATTACCGGCCGCTCAAGGATGAGGTCGAACTGTTCGGTGCAGCCTATGCGAACCGCATGCCGGTGATGCTGAAAGGCCCCACCGGCTGCGGCAAGACCCGCTTCATCGAATACATGGCCTGGCGGCTCGGCCGCCCGCTCATCACGGTCGCCTGTCACGAGGACATGACGGCGGCGGATCTGGTGGGACGCTGGCTGCTCGATGCGGAGGGTACGGTGTGGAGCGATGGGCCGCTGACGACGGCCGTGCGTCTCGGCGCGATCTGCTACCTCGACGAGATCGTCGAGGCACGTCAGGACACCACGGTCGTGATCCATCCCCTGACCGACGATCGGCGTGTGCTGCCGCTGGAAAAGCGTGGCGAGCTAATCCACGCGCATTCCGATTTCCAGCTCGTGATCTCCTACAATCCGGGCTACCAGAGCGCGATCAAGGACCTCAAGGAATCCACCAAGCAGCGCTTTGCGGCGCTGGATTTCGGGTATCCCGACCGGCCGGTCGAAACCGAGGTGGTGTCGCGCGAGGCCGGCATCGAACCCAATCTCGCCGATCTCCTGGTGAGGATCGCCCAGCACAGCCGCAATTTGAAGGGCCAGGGTCTCGACGAAGGCGCTTCGACCCGGATGCTGGTCAATGCCGGCCGCTTGATCGGATGCGGCATCAGCCTCGAAAAGGCGTGCGAGACCACGATCGTCGTTCCCCTGACCGATGATGCGGACACCAGGAACACGTTGCGTGACGTGATTTCGGCCTCTGCGTAGACGGAAGCTCGGCGGTGGCGGTCGCGCAAATCAGTTCGCTCGATGGCTTCCGGTCCGGGCGCCGGCTTGCGGCGCTCCTGCGCGGCCACGATGAGATTGCCGTGGCGGTGCAGGCGGCGCGGGTCGCCTTGCACCGGATGGGGGCGTTCGATCGTCTGGCGGCCTGGGACGAGGCGGTGCACGACCTGTTCGAGGCCAACCTCGGCCAGGCGGTGGTTCTGGGCTTCCTAAGACTATCGGAGCAATGGCAGGCGCTGCGATCGGCCGATGATCTGATCGCGATCGGACGCGCCGCAGGCGATATCGGCCGCAGCGCCGGAAGCCGCGCTGCCCATGCCTTGCTGATAGAATTGTCCAAAGTGCTGCCGCGGCTTGCGGGCGCTGGAGAACTCGCCGCCGTGCTTGCCGCGCTTGGCCAACTCGCAGATGCAGGCCCGGAATCGGTGGGCCTTGCGATCGGCCGGCTGGAGCCGCTGCTCGCGCATGCGGGTGCCGACGATTTTTCCGCCTGGGTTTCGGCCGGCTTGCGCGCAAGCGGCGGCCGCGCATCGCGCCGGCGCGCCTATTTCGCGCTCGACGATCCGCTCTCGCTGCGGCTGTTCGCGGTCGGCAGGACCGGCGATGATTTTGCACGGCTGGAGAAGCGCCTCGCCGCAACCACGCTTGCCCTATGGAACAGGAAGCCGCGTTTCCGCAAGCTTGCCGTTGCGCCGACGCCGGTGCCGCGGCGTGCCTCGCTCGCTGCCGGCATCATCGGGCTCCCTGAGACCTTTCCCGGTTTCGCGGGCGACGGGGCGGACAGCATCTATCTCGCCGCGGTCGCGCATGCCGGCGCGCATCTCGTGCACTCCACCGTCTGCTTTCCGATGGGACGGCTGAAGGCGCTGCAGGTTGCGCTGGTCTCGCTGATCGAGGATGCCAGAGTCGAGACGCTGGCGCTTCGCGAGATGCCCGGGCTGCGCCGGCTGTGGTTGCCGTTTCACAGTGCAACGCCAACAAGCCAGGCAACTGCCGCCGGACTGATGATGCGGTTGGCGCGGGCGCTGATCGATCCGGACTATCAGGATCCGGATGCGTGGGTGACCAAGGGGCGGACGCTGTTTGCCGAAGCCGCCGACCGTTGGATTGATCCTGCCATCAGCCGCGAGATCGGCGGGCTGCTCGGCAACGACATCGGGCAGATGCGGTTGCAGTTCAACGCCAGGAGTTACGTCGTCGAGCCGGCCTATCGCGATGACAATCTGGCGCTGTGGGATTTTGGCGATCAGCCGGACAGCCCGGCCGAGACGATCGAACTTGCGGTCGATTCCGTACGAATCGAGCGCCGCGACGACCCCGATGGGCAGTCCACCGACAACGACGCAAAGCCCGACGAGACACTGCGCGCGAAGGCCGCAGCGGTGACCCTGCTGGACGGATTTCCGGTCGCAACCTACCCGGAATGGGACTATGCGACGCGCACCGAGCGGGCGGACTGGACCACGATCCTGGAGGCTGATGCCGCGGTTTCGGCGCAGCCGTTCGACCCTTCGACGGATACCGAGGCGATGCGCTGGATCACCGAGTTGACCCGCGACGCTTCGATCGGCCGCCGTATCAGACACAAGGGCCAGCGCGACGGTGACGCGCTCGACATCGACGCGGCGATCGCGCTGACGATCGAGCGCCGCGCCGGCAGCATCAGCGAGCCGAGGGTCTACCAGCGCGATGCGCCGGGACCGCGTGATCTCGCCGTTTTGCTGCTGCTCGATCTGTCGCAATCGACCGCCGACCGCGATCGTCGCGGCCGGACGGTGCTCGACGTCGAGCGCAAGGCCGCCGCGATCATGGCGACGGCGGTCGAGGCCGCCAATGACGCGATCGCGGTGCACGGCTTCAGCTCCGACGGCCGCGAGCGCGTGCGCTATCTCCGCATCAAGGGCTTCGAGGAGCCGATGGACGCCGTCGTGCGTTCGCGTCTCGCGGGCCTTGGCAGCAGCCATTCCACCCGGCTCGGTGCCGCGTTGCGCCACGCCGGGGGCTACCTCGCGGGGCGACGTGCGTTCCGCAAGGTGTTGCTGGTCCTGACCGACGGCGAGCCGTCCGACGTCGACGTGCCCGATCCGCAATATCTGGTCGAGGACGCGCGCCGTGCCGCTCAGCAGCTGCGGCGGCGCGGCACCGATATTTTTGCCTTCGGCATCGGTGAGGACAGATTTCCCCAGCTCGATCGCATTTTCGGCGAGCGCCATGCGCTCCGCGTGCCGCGTATCGAGGTTTTGCCGCAACGGGTGATGCAGCTTTATGCGGAACTGAAGAAATAGGCTGCCGCCGCCGCGAGCGGGCTCGGATCCCATTCCATGAGCCTACGCACCGCTGTCACACTTCGACGCTAACGTTGCAGATTGGACACAGTCGCCCGCCCCGGGGAAACAATCGACGCGGATACGATGAGCATTGGATATCTTTCGAGGGGCTTGGCAGGGCGCCCCTCAGACGCTCGTCGATTGTGCGTTTTGATCTGCCTCTGCATGCTGGGCGCGTGCAGCAATGTCGCGATGGGGCAGGAGAGTCCGAGCGCTGCTGGGCCGCGCCTCACCTTCGATATTCCGGCGCAACCCCTGACATCCGCACTGGAAAGTTATGGCGCCACGTCGCGGCGTGAGGTGCTCTACGATGCGCGGCTTGCGACTGGCCGACTCTCAGGCGAGGTGAGGGGCATCTTCGCGCCTTCTGAAGCCCTGCAGATATTGCTCGATGGCACCGGCCTTGTCGGCCGCCTGACGTCGGAGAACGCAGTGGTGATCGTGCCCTCGTCTCCGGCCGCGGGGCAGCCGACGACGCCCGACGTCGATGCGCGAAAAGGTGACCCAGTCATTCGCGCCCGTTACTATGCCGTGGTGCAGGAGCGCGTTCGCGACGCTTTCTGCAGGGATACTTTGCTGCGGCCCGGCCGCTATCGGATCGCCGTGCAGTTCTGGATCGCGCCAACGGGATCCGTGCAACAGACCAGGCTTCTGAGCAAGACGGGCGATGAGCGTGTCGACAGTGCGATCGAGACGACGCTTCGCGGATTGAGAATGAACGAGGTGCCGCCGCCCGGCATCTCGCAACCCCTCACGATGGTCGTTGCGGCGCGTCCGTCGGAACGGACGCAGGACTGCGCCGGGATCGACGCAATTCGGACCAGCGGTGGGGTGAATTGAGCGTGCCGGAATGAGCGACGCAACCCGGACAATGCTGCGCAGCTTCCTGGCTGCCCGTTACGACGATCTCAAGCTGCGGCTAAGCCGCCGTCTCGGATCGGCGGAGCTTGCCGGCGATGCGTTGCAGGACACCTATGTGCGTCTCGGGCGGGCCGAGGTGGCGGGGTCGGTGCAAAGCCCGGCAGCCTATCTGTTCCGCATGGCCTTTAACGTCGCAATCGACCGACAGCGGGCCGAGAAACGGCGTCTGGCCCGCAATGAGGTTCAGGATCTGCTTCATATTGTGGACGACGCGCCCGGGCCGGGCCAAATCACGGAGGCTCGCTTCGAGATCGAGGCCCTGGAGAAGGCGATCGCAGAACTGACACCGCGCCGCCGGGTCATCCTGCTGGCCGCGCGGCTTCAGGGAATGCCGCAGCTGGAAATCGCCAGCCGGCTGGGGGTCTCGTTGCGCCTGGTTGAGAAGGAACTCCGCCTCGCTCAGGAACACTGCGCGCTGAAACTGGGAAAATAGTTGTGCGGTTGATGGCTATCGCGAACGTCAAGTGGATAGGCGGACAGTTCGGCCGCGGCGGCTGCCATTTGCGCGCGCGGCGAGGCAAGTCCGCATGACGTACGAAGGCGGCAAATCGACGATAGGGCTCGGCGCGATGGAGCGGGAGGCACATGCCTGGGTGAGGCGCTTGACGTCCGGAGACGCGACAATCGAGGACGCCGAGGCGTTCCAGCTGTGGCGCCAGCAGAGCGCTGCCCATGCGACGGCTTTTGCGAAGGCAAGCAAGCTTTGGGAAACGGTTGGCAACGCCGGCCATAACCTCCGGTATGACCCCGCGTCGCTGGGCGTGTTGCTTGACCGCGAAGCAAAGCGCGTGATGACCCGCAGGCTGGTGCTCGGCGGCGGGCTTGCAACCGCCGCCGCCGCCGTCGGAGCGGTGACGCTGCGGCCCCCGCTCGAGCTCTGGCCGTCATGGTCCGAGCTTGCGGCCGACTACCGGACCGGTACGGGAGAGCAGCGCAAGCTCGCATTGAACGACAATGTGTCGATCAACCTCGACACGCGAACCAGCATCGCGCTACGCCCAGACCATGGCGACACGAGCCGCATCGAGCTGATCACGGGACAGGCATCGATCGCGACGGCCCAGCAGCAGTCCCGACCGGTGACAGTGATCGCGTCCAGCGGTCAAACGGTGGCAACGCAAGCCTCGTTCGACGTGCGCTACCTCGGAGCCGAGGTGCGCGTCACCTGTCTCGGCGGCGAAGTTCGCGTCGAGCATCAGGGAAACGCCCGTACCGTTCGTGAAAGGCAGCAGATCGCCTATGACGAGAGGCGCATCAGCGACATCGTCGCGATCGATCCGGCCGTCGAGGCGGCCTGGCAAGAGGGATTGCTGATCTTCCGTTACACGCCCCTGCCCAAGGTCGTGGAGGAGGTGAACCGGTACCGGTCGGGCCGGATCTTCGTCGTCAACGCCGAGCTGAACGCCCATCTGATCAACGGCCGCTTCCATATCGATCGGATCGACGAGGTTCTCCTGCAGCTCGAACAAGCCTTTGGCGTGAAAGCCAAAACGCTTCCCGGCGGCATTGTGCTGCTCAGCTGAGGAGGCTCGAGCGGCTTGCAAAAAATTTCGCATCCGGCGTGCGGGTCGGCCCATTCGGGATCGTCACAGCCGCAAGGGTCTCGGTGCTGGCGCTGAGACGCGAAATCTTCGGCTGTCGTCGCCCGGCGCAAGAAAGCGATTCCATGGTTCCCCGCCTCTCCAGGTCTCTCACGCGCGCGACGGTTCGCACCGCATTGTTCGGCAGCGTCAGCGTCGTGGCACTTCTCGCCAACACGCCGGTGGTCGCGCGCCCGTTTGGATCGAGCTGGACGGTGTCGCCGTCAGCCGCGGCGATGGCAGCGTCGCAGTCGGCAGCGCAGGACGCGGCAGCAGCCGCCAAGCAAGGCCAGGATGCGATGGCGCGGGCCACGCGCGCCATCCAGGCGATTCAGGGCCTGCAGAACGCAGCGCGCGCCGCGGCGCAGACCTCGCAGCGTTCGGTGACGCTGCCGCAGGTCGCCGTGCCCAACGGACTTGCGACCGGCGGCCTGCAGGTAGCGCCGGGATGGCAGGGCGCGAATACGCCGACGCAGGCGATCGATGCCGCCGGCCAGACCCAGGTCGGCATCGCGCAGACCAGGGCGCAGGCGATCCTCAACTGGAATTCATTCAACGTCGGCGCGCGCACCACGCTGACCTTCGACCAGCAAGGCAATGCGAACTGGGTGGCGCTCAACCGCGTCGTCGGGAGCACGGCGCCGAGCCAGATTCTCGGCAACATCAAGGCGGACGGCTCGGTCTATGTGATCAACCAGAACGGCATCATCTTCGGCGGCGCGAGCCAGGTGAATGTCGGTTCGCTGATCGCCTCGACCGCCAATATCACCGACACCCAGTTCCTGCGCAACGGCATCCACTCGCAGCAGGCGAGTGGCCAATACGTGCCGAGCTTCACCGATGCCCGCGGCGCGGTGAGGGTCGAGGCCGGCGCGCTGATCTCGACCAACGCACCGTCCTCGGTGACGCAGGGGGGCGGCTTCGTGCTGCTGATGGGAACCGAGGTCAGCAATGCCGGCTCGATCAGCGCGCCGCGAGGCCAGGTGCAGCTCGCAGCCGGCAACGACTTTCTGCTGCGGCCGGGTTACAGCACGGATGCCAACCAGGCCTCGACCACACGCGGCAACGAAATCTCGCCGATCGTGCGCGATGCGATCGCGGCGGTCGGCAATTCCGGCCTGATCTTCGCCCAGCAAGGCGACATCACGCTTGCGGGCCGCAGCATCACCCAGGACGGGGTGCTGGTCGCCACGACCTCGGTTAACACCCGCGGCACGATCCATCTCCTGAACGCAGCGTCCGATGCCTCGGGCAGCATCACGCTCGCCAGTGGCAGCCTGACCGCGATCCTGCCCGAGCTCGACAGCAGCGACACCGCGCTCGACAGCCAACGCAGCCAGCTGGTCGCCGATTCCAAGGCCTTCACCCACGCCCCGGTCGCCAACGCCCAGTTCGACAATCTTTCCCAGCTCGCCGACCGGCTCGACCAGGGACGTATCGAGATCGTCAGCGGCGGTACTGTAAATTTCAAGGACGGCTCGACCACGCAGGCGCAAGGCGGCCAGGTGGCGGTCAGCGCCGGCCGCCGCGTCTTCGCCGAGAGCGGATCGATCGTCGACGTCTCGGGCGTGCGCGGCGTGCTGCTGCCGATGTCGACCAATAACCTCCTGATCAACGTGCAAGGCAATGAGCTGCGCGACTCGCCCGTCAATCGTGACCAGGGCTATCTGAAGAACGCGGACGTCTGGATCGACGCGCGCGATCTGGTGCTGGTGCCGGCCGGCACCGGCGGCTATGCGACCGACCGCTACTATACACCGGGTGGCCTGCTCGAGGTCTCGGGATATCTCGCCAATACCGCCCACCGGATCGGCGAATGGGCCGCGGTCGGCGGCACCGTCACGCTGGCGGCGCAGGAAGTCGTCGCGCAGAGGGGGGCGGTGTTCGACGTCTCCGGCGGCTCGATCAGCTATCAGGGTGGCTACATCCGCACCACCAATTTCCTTGGCGCGGACGGCCGTCTCTACAGCGTCAACCAGGCACGCGCCGATATGCAGTTCTACGGCTTCGGCGCGGGTTTCATTCGCGAGCACAAGCTCGGTGGCAAGGTTGCGCCGAATCTGACCGAGGTCTGGACCAGCCCGTTCGGCAAGGGCCGCGTGACCACGCGCTGGGAGGACGGCTACACCATCGGCCGTGACGCCGGCTCTCTCGTCCTGTCGACGCCGACGGCAGTGTTCGAAGCTGATATCGTCGCTGATGTCGTTACCGGCTCACGCCAGACGACGGCGCGGCCGGACGGCACCACCGACGGCTACAAGCTGTCCCAGAATGTCGCGCCGCTCCAGGGCAAGCTCGCGCTCGGTGGCTATTCGGGGCTTGGTCTCACCGATGCATCCGCGGCGCGGGTCGTGTTCGGCCGAACCCCGGAGATCACCGCTGGGCTGAACGTCGCGTCGATCCTGCCCGACGATCGCGTTGGGACTGCATTGTTCAATTCCGACGCGCTCAATGCCGCGAGGCTTGGCGGTCTCAACGTTGCGAGCAGCAAGGACATCCTCGTCGAGGCGCCGCTCGAGCTTGCTCCTGGTGCGCAAGTGACCTTCGCGGCGCCGCATGTCGAACTCGGCGCCAATGTCACGGCGCATGGTGGCAGCGTGATGCTGACCAACCTCATGCATGCCGTGCTCGGCCAGGGCCAGAACGAGCAATGGTGGGCGCTGCGCGACGCCGACGGAAAGTCGCAGGTGACGGTCGGCGAGAACGTCACCGTCGATCTCAGCGGATTGTGGAGCAACGCGCTGACCGGAGCCGACGTATCCGGTCAGGCGCATGTCGATGGCGGCAACTTCACCGTCTCGACGACCGGCGGCGTCACGCTCGCGAACGCGTCGCTGATCGATGCGTCCTCGGGTGGCGCCATCCTGGTGACCGGCAAGACGAAAGGCGGCAAGGGCGGCAATGTCAGCCTCGTGGCCAATGACTATTCGCATCTGGCCTGGACGCAGTTCTTCACCAACCCGCTCATCCTCGACGGCACGATCCGCGCCTATGGCTTCACCGGCGGCGGAACACTGACGCTCAACGCGGGCCAGCAGATCGTGATCGGCAAGGCCGTGGCCGATGCGCTGCTGCTCGATCCCGCGCTCTTCCAGTCCGGTTTCACCGCCTACAACATCAGCAGCAACACCGGCATCGCGATCGGCGAGGGCACGCGCGTGGACGCCGCGGTGCCGGTCTATCGCTTCACGCAAGGCAGCTTCTCCGCGCCCAGCGGGAGCCTCGTTGCCGATGCTGCCGAGCTGTGGACGCCACCGCGCTTTGCCGTCAATTCGTTCACCCATAGCACCACGCAGCGCGCTGGCGCCGATGTGACGTTCTGGAGTCTGCATGATTTCACGCTGGCCAAGGGCGCGTCCATCAACGTCGATCCCGGGCGTTCGGTCTCGATCTTCGCCAACCGCCAGACGGTGATCGACGGTGCGATCACGGCACCGGCCGGCAATATCCTGATCACGAGCCTGCAGGATGCGCCCGGCGACACCCGCTACAATCTGGGCTACGGCGAGTTCGGCCTGACGCGTTCGTTCTGGATCGGCGATGACGCGGTGCTGGATGTCTCGGCACGCGACGCCGTCGGGCGTGACGATCGCGGGGTCTCCTATTCTGCCGTGCCGGACGGCGGTACGATCCGGATCGGCGGCACCGGCGCACTGGACCCCAAATATCCCGTCGTCAGCGATGCCTTCGTGATCGTTCGCCCGGGTGCGTTGATCGACGCGTCGGGCACCTCGGCGGTGGTCGATGTCCAAAGCGGCAACAGCTATGTCCCGACGCCTGCCGCGAGCGATGGCGGGACGATCTCGCTCTATTCCAGCTTCGGCATGGCGCTCGACGGCACCTTGCGCGCGGCGTCAGGCGGCAGCGGCGCGTCCGGCGGCGCGCTGAACCTGACCATGTCATGGCGCGGCTATATCGTCGGCCAGCCCGACTCCAGCTCGCCCTATGCCAGCAGCGAACTACCGCCGGAATTCCAGAGGTCGCGCGATATCACGCTCGTGCAGAACGCTACGGGCAGTGGCTTGAGCGCCAGTCTGTCGCCCGGCCAGGCCGATCCGGCGCTGCAATTCGGACGGACGGTGATTGGCGTCAACCAGGTCGAGAAGGGCGGCTTCGGCTCGCTCGCGCTCTTTACCCGCGATCTTCTCATCTTCGACGGCAATGTGGATCTCAGCCTGTCGCGTAGCCTTCGGCTGTCGAGCGGCGTCATCGCATCGGCGCCGGAGACGCCAAACAGCACGATCCGTCTGTCGGCGCCCTATGTCCGGCTTGATGGCGTCTACAACAGCGAAGATGCACAGACCGCGGTCGGCTATTCGCCCGGGATCAACAATCTTCGCGTCCGGAATCCGGCGGTGGGCGGAAGTTTCACGGTCGCAGGCGACCTGATCGATGTGTACGGGCCGGTCCAGTTCGGAGCCACCGGCGATCAGGGCAGCGGAGCCGTGGACCTCGGATCCGGTCGGCCGATCAGCCTGCCATTCGACGCTCGCGGTTTTCATCAGGTCGCTCTGCACAGCAGCGGCGACATCCGGTTCGGCACCGGCGGGCTCGATGTCGAGAATCTCGCACTGACCGCGGACCAGATCTATCCGTTGAGCGGCGCGGTCGCCGTCATCAAGGTTGGGCTTCGTCCGAGCGGGACTTTTTCCGCCTATGATCCCGACGCGGATCTCATCATTCGGCGCAACGACGACGCAACCCCGGCGGTCCCTGCGTCGGTGTTCGGCGATCTGGTTTTAATTGCAGCCAATATCGATCAGGGCGGCGTTATACGCGCGCCGCTGGGGCGCATCTGGTTCAATAATTATACTGGAATCGTTGTCAACAACGCGCCGTCCAATGCGCGCGTCACCTTCCGCAGCGGCAGCATCACCTCAGCGAGTGCGGCAGGCCTGGTCATTCCTTTTGGCGGGACCTCGGACGGGATCGCCTATCAGGGCGCGGACGGCACGCTGCGCAATCTGGCGGCCGTGTCTTATGACGACCACGCGAGCAACGTCTTGATTGCAGCCGGTATCTCGATCAACGCCGCATCGGTCGTCGGCGAGGCCGGAGCCGTGCTCGATCTCACCGGCGGCGGCACACTCGCCGGCGCGGGCTTCATCTCCGGTCGTGGCGGCTCGGTCGATGTGCTGAAGACCGCGCTCGTCAATGCCAATCCGGTCAACAGCTACAGCAGCGCCGGCAACAAGGTCTATGCGATCGTACCGGGTTCCGCGGTGGACTACGCGCCGGTGATCGCAACAATTGGCGCCGGCGATCCCGTGATCGGCCAGCAGATCACGCTTCCCTCCGGCGTGCCGGGAGTGCCGGCGGGCACCTACACGCTGCTGCCTTCAGGCTATGCGCTGGTGCCCGGTGGCTATCGCGTCGAGCTCGGCGCGACCGGAACGACCGTGATGCCTCCCGTGGCTGCCGGCAATGGTTCCGTCGTCACGTCGGGCTTTCTCGGCATCGCCAATACCGGAATCAAGGATACGCTGCCGACGCGGGTCATCCTGTCCTCCGGCCAGACCACGCGGCTTTATTCGCAATACAACGAGACCAGCTATGCCGATTTTGAGCGCGCGCAGGCGGCCACATTCGGCGGCTTCCGGCCTCGTTTGCCGGAGGACGGCAAGGTGCTTGAAATCAGTCTTCTGCCGCCGGTCGACGGCGGCAGCTCGCTGTCCTTCGCCGGCACCGCATTGTTCGATGGCGCCAAAGGCGGCATTGACGGCACGCTGATCATCAAGCCGTCGCTCTCGCCGTTGGGCGCTGCCGTGCTCGACATCGCGGCACCGGGGGCTGTGCCGATCGCCGGGCACACGACGGTTTCGAGCGACGACATCAATGCCTTCAAGGCACCGACGCTCATGCTGGGCGGCACGAGTACTTTCTTTTCGGAAGGTCCCGGAGACGGCGCCAAGATCTATTTCAGCGGGGTCACAACCGAAGCCGTTAACCTGCTCGATGGCGCCAGCATCCGCGCGGGCCAGGTGTTCCTGGTCGGCAAGGCCGTCAACATAGCGGGTGGCGCGACCATCGATACACGTGGGCTGAACAACAACGCCGTCGATTCGACGCTCGGTTATGTCTATTCCAACATCGCGCCGTATTCGACGGCCACGCCCGATGGCAGTCCGGCCGTGCTCGCGGTCGCCAATGGCTGGTTCCAGTTCCTGAATGCGGTTGGACCGGGCAAGATCAACATCGCGAGCGGCGCCTCGCTGCTCACCGATGGCAGCATCGTGCTGGCCGGGCCGGGCGGGCTCACCATGGGCGACGTCAATTTCGCCGCGCGCTATCTCAATGTAACGCAGGAGCAGGTCAATGTCGGCACTGAGGCCGCGCTTGCTGCCGCGCAGGCCGCAGGCCAACTGCCATCGGGATGGAACCTGACCCAGGCGGTGCTCGACAAGCTACTGCGGCCGTCGACCAGCGCGGGCAGCCCCGCGCTCGAGCAACTCGTCATCACTGCGAGTGGCTCTTTCAATCTGATCGGCAACGTCGACCTGGATGCCACGCGCCAGGGCGGCTCCTCCTCCGATCCGCTCAAACTCGTTCTCAATACGCCGGCCGTCTACGGTCTTGGCTCGAGCAGCGAGACCGCGAGCATCACCGCTGATACGTTGATCTGGAATGGCATCCGCAGCGGCAGCGGCTCGACGTCCAGCCCCTACGGCAGCCAGGCGCCCGCAGCCGTCCTGCCGGGCGGGCCCGGCACGGGATCGGGGCATCTCGCCATCACGGCCAACGAGATCCTGTTCGGCTACGACGCTGCGCACAGCAGGCCGACCGACGGCGCAACGTTGAACCGTCTCATCCTCGGCTTTTCGGACGTCACGCTGACGGCGGCGAAACGCGTCACTTCGAACAGCGATGGCACGCTGAAGGTGGGACTCAGCCAGGACAATAACGGCGCGCTGCAGGGCGGCGCGCTGACCATCGCGACCCCGCTGATCACGGCGAGCGGCGGGGCCAAGCTCGACGTCAGCGCGGGCGCAGCCTTGCGTCTGGTCGCTCCGGCGGGGAGCGCGCCGGCGAATACGCGCGGCGTGACGGATCTCGGCGGCACGCTCTCTTTCACCGGCGACAGCGTGTTCGTCGACACCGCGTTCGCGTTACCCTCCGGCAAGCTAACGCTGAATGCGACGCACGACGTCGTGCTTGGCGGAAGCGCGACGCTCGACCTGTCGGGCCGCGGCATCGCCTTCTTCGACGTCACCAAGTTCAGTTGGGGCGGCGATCTCATCCTGAGTTCCACGAGCGGCAATATCGTCCAGAACGCCGGCTCGGTGATCGATGTCTCGGCGGTCAACAATGCGGCGGGCTCGATCTCGGCCAAGGCGATCGACGCCGCGCATGGGCAGGTCGCGTTCGACGGCACGCTCAAGGGATCGTCGACGGGTGATTACGACAGTGGCCAGTTCACGGTCGCGGCGCAGAATTTCGGTGATTTTGCCGCCTTGAATGCCAAGCTGAATGATGTCGGTTTCTTCGGCGCCCGCAGCTTCGATCTCCGCCAGGGCAGCCTTGTCATTGGCGATGGTGTCAAGGCGCGCTATGTGGCGGTCTCGGTCGATCAGGGCAGTCTCACGGTCGCGGGGCGGATCGACGCGAGCGGGGCGAAGCCCGGCACCATCCGCCTGTCCGCCCACGACGATCTCAGACTCACCTCGAATGCCGTGCTCGATGTCCATGGCAATGTGCTGCAGATCGACTCCTACGGCGCGCCGATCGAGGCCAATAACACGGCGCATGTCGAGCTCACCGCCACACACGGCACCATAACGCTGGCCGCAGGCGCGACCATCGACATGGGCTCGCCGGACGGCGTGGCGCGCGGCAAACTCGAGCTCAACGCGCCGCGCCACGGCGGCACCGGCGGGGACGGCGCCGGCGCCAACGATATCGCGATCGATGCGCGCGGCTCGCTCAACATCCGCGGCGCGAGCAGTATCGCGTTGAACGGCTTCCGCACCTACGACCTGCCAGGCGGCAGCATCATCGATCAGGCCTATCTCGACGGCCTGCACGGCGACAGCACGGCGTTCATCAATGCGGCGCTGCAGAACAGCGATCTGCAGAGCCGTCTCGCCGGTCTCACTGCCTACGGCTCGGCCTTCCACCTGCGGCCCGGCGTAGCGATAACGTCAGACGGCGATCTCTCGACCAAAGGCGATCTGGATTTCTCCGGCTATCGCTACGGGCCGAATGCCAATCCGGCCGTGCGGGGCTCGGGCGAGCCCGGCGCGCTCGTCGTCCGCGCCGCCAACGATCTCAAGATCAACGGCAGCATCAATGACGGCTTTGCGCCGCCGCCGGCGTCACCCGATGCCGTGACCGTGCTCGTCTCCGGCACCTTGTCGGACGTCTACACGGTCAGGACGAACGGGGTCGTGCTCGGCAGCGGCTCGACGATTTCGAGCGATGGCTCCATCAACATGGAGCTTAACCTCGTCGGCGGAAGTGTCGGGCAAAGCCCGGACGCCGCAAATCCGCTTCCCGTCGCGATCAAATTGGCGGAGGACTTCACGGTGAGGGGACCCCCCACGCCAGCAAGGAAGGTGAATGGCGGGCGTATCATCACGCCGGACCAGATTTACAACCCGGGTGATACGATTCCCGTTGGAACGGTGTTTCCGGCCGGCACTGTTTTCGAAAAAGGTCTCTATTTCACCGGAAGAGTTTTCATCAATGCATTCATCAGTCTGGTGCTTGAGCCTGTTAAGCTGCCGCCGGGGACCAGCCTTACCCTCTTTGGAGGTTACACGTTCACGGCCGATACGCCGCTTCCCAAGGGCACGGTGCTGCCGGCGGGCATGACGAACGTCAATCTGCTCGGACCGGGCGATCGCCAGATCTGGGCGACTTCGTCGATGCTCGATCCGGGAACGCAGTCCTGGTCGATGCGGCTCGTCGGCGGCGCCGATCTCGCCAGCGCCGACAGCCGCGCGCTGCAGACGGTCAGTGCGCTCGCCGGTTCGGGCAACGTGGTGTTGAACGATCCGTTCAGCGTCACGATCAACAAGCCGTCCTCACCGGGCGTCAGCGTCGTCCGCACCGGCACTGGTAATCTCGAAATTCTCGCCGGCGGCGACTACGACCAGCAATCGCCGTTCGGGGTCTATACCGCAGGCACCGCGATCAGGACGACCGGCACGGCGGAGAATGATCCCTACAATGTCGACCGGGGCACTTTGGCCGACGGCACGGTGCTGGGATCGGCCAATGCCGGCTATGAAGCGACCCTCGGCTCGCAGCGAATGTACTACCCCGAACATGGCGGCGATTTCCTGCTGGTGGCGCAAGGAGACTTGAACGGCACGCTGACGAAGGGAGCAACCCAGATCGGGTCCTGGCTGTGGCGCCAGGGCGGCTCGGAGATTGGTCAGCGGACCGCCTGGGGCGTCAACTTCGGCAGCTATACGCTCGATCAAGTCCGTGACCCGAGCATCTTGTCTTTGGGACTATCGGCGTTCTCAGGCCTCGGCACTCTCGGCGGCGGCAACGTCACGTTGCAGGCCGGCGGCACGATCGGCGACGTGGGCCGGGGTCTGGTCATTGCCGTCGGCGGCAGCGGTCGCGTGATGGTCGATGGCTCCCTGGTGCAGACCGGCGGCGGCACAATGTCGGTGAGGGCCGGCTCTGTCGGCACCGGCGGCAATCAGTTCGTCAATCTGCGCGGGGCGATGGATGTCGCGACAGGGGATTTCGGCAGCCTCGTCGCAACCAACGACCGCAATGCCAGTGGGGTGGATCCGCGGCCGATCAACCCGCTGACCTCCTATTCGATGACCAAGCTCGCCGGCGGAGATTTCGCTCCGGGCGACAGCGTGATCAACATTCGTGCGCGCGGGGACCTGGCCGCGGGAACCATCCTTGATCCGGGCCGTGTCGGCCTCACCAACCTGACGGCAGCCGACAACGGCAACGCGGCCGGCCGGGGCGCGAGCTGGTTCACGCTGTGGACGGGGGGGACCGCGGTCAACGAGTTCGCGGCGGGCGGTTCGCTTGCACCGGGAAGCGCTTCGCCGTATTTCCGCTTCCTGCCTTCGATCATGCGCGCGGTCGCCGCCAACGGCAGCATCTACAATCCAGCCGACGGGACGCTGCTGCCGTCGGAGGACGGCGTGCTGGAGGTACTCGCGCAAGGATCGATCTTTGGCGACACGATCCTGATGGGTCCGTCAATGGCGCCGCCGTCGACGCTCGCTACGCCGTTCCGGCCCGGTTGGGCGATCCTGAACGGTCCAATTGGACTGACCGTCGCGGCTTCCAATTATTGGGGTGGCAATGCCGTGAGCGACGGTGGCAGCTCACTGGCCGTGTACGCCTACGATGCCGGCGGGTATCCCTTCGTCTTTGATGCAAACACGGTCAAGGACAGGGCGCTGTCGTACGACGGCAATCTGTCACGCATCTATGCCGTGAGTGGCGACATCTCCGCAATCACCTATGGGCAGATCGCTACGGTGCGCCAGACGATTGGCGGCATCGACGTTAGCAATACCTACTATCAGGCAGGCGGACCGCTGCGGATGCTCGCGGGCGGTGACATCGTCAACACCAAGGGCTTCATCCTCCACAACGATCCCAACGATGTGTCGACCATTGCGGCTGGCGGCAGCGTCATTTACGCCGGCTGGCCCGGGGTCGACTTCGCCGCGAACAGGGGCTGGGCGATCGCCGGACCGGGCACCTTCGAAATCACAGCGGCGAAGAACATCTACCAGGGATCGATCGCGACGGTCGAAAGCATCGGAGCACTGGTCGCCGGCGACAGCCGACCGGGCGCAAGTGTCGTGATGCAGGCCGGTGTCGGAGCGGGTGAAGTCGGTGTCGGACAGGTCGACTGGACCGGCTTTGCCAGGCTCTATCTCGATCCGGACAGTCTCGCAGCCGCCGGTCCGCTCGCCGACCAGCACGGCAAGGTGGCGAAGACCTACGGGGACGAGCTCTATGCCTGGCTGACGGAGCGCTTCGGCTATAGCGGGGCGAAGGCCGATGCGCTCGGCTACTTCCTCGCGCTGCCGGGCGAGCAGCAGCGCATCTTCCTGCGGCAGGTCTACTATGCCGAGCTGACCGCGGGCGGGCGCGAATACAACGAGGTCGGCGGCCTGCGCGCGGGCTCCTATCTGCGCGGGCGGGAGGCGGTCGCGGCGCTGTTCCCGAACCAGTCCGCCTATCGCGGCGACATCACGATCTTCACTGCGGCAACCGGCACGCCCGGCGCGGCGAACTTCGCGATCACGAGCGGCTTTGTACACACCGATTTCGGCGGCGACATCCAGTTCCTGACGCCGGGCGGCGGCGTCACGATCGGCACCGAAGGGTTGCTGCCGGGCGCCGATGCCGGCCTCATCACGCAAGGCGCGGGCAACATCCAGATCTATTCGCAGAACAGCGTACTGATGGGCCTGTCGCGCATCATGACCACGTTCGGCGGCAATATCGTGATCTGGTCGGCGGAGGGCGACATCAATGCCGGTCGCGGCGCCAAGACGACGGTGATCTATACGCCGCCCAAGCGCGCCTACGACAACTACGGAAACGTCACGATATCGCCGGTGGTGCCGTCCAGCGGTGCCGGCATCGCAACGTTGCAGCCGATCCCGGAGGTGGCGCGCGGAACCGTCGATCTGATTGCGCCGCTCGGCACCGTCGATGCGGGCGAAGCCGGAATCCGCGCGTCGAGCTTCGTCAACATCGCCGCCTTGCATATCGTCAACGCCGCCAACATTCAGGCCCAGGGTGGCGTCATCGGCGTGCCGCAGGTGCAGGCGCCCAACATGGGTGCCCTGAGCGAGGCCTCGAACACGGCGGGCGCCGCTGCCAAGCAGGCGGCCGTGCCGCCGCCGCAGACGAACGAGCAGCCTTCCGTCATCATCGTCGAAGTGCTCGGCTATGGTGGGGGCGACGGCAGCGATGAACCAAAACGGCGCGGCAACGACAAGCAAAGCCAATACGACCCGAACAGCGCCTTTCAATTGATCGGCGACGGCCAATTGACCGCGGAGCAGATGAAGAAGCTGACGCCGGACGAGCGCCGACAGGTCGCGAACTAACGGCAGCCCGCGTGGCGCGCGGGTGATGACACCGCGTAGTGTGACGCCTTCAATCGAGAACCATCCTCTTCGTCGTCCCTGCGAAAGCAGGGACCCATAACCACAAATGCTAATTGTCGGGCGATGCTGGAACGACAGGTCCCTTCAACAAGGTCCGCCGCGGAGTATGGGTGGTCCCTCCCGCGCGCAATTGCGCACCAAGCAGGGACGGCGCGTTGGAGGAGCCGCAGACTCACATCACGATTTCGGAATAATGGAAGAGTACCGCTGATTTGCCCGACGAGTCAAGTTGCCGTGTCGAGCGCCGGCCGTTGTCGGCTACTTTGCATGGGGTTGTTTTCGATATTTTGGCAGCCCGCCTCCCAAGGGAGAGGTGCGCTTCTCAGCCCGCCGCGCGGGGCAGGGAGCCGTTTGCCGTGATCTCGGCCGAGAGCTCTTCGATGGTCTTGCGCTGCTCCATGGCGGCTCGCCGGATCAGCGCGAAGGCGGCCGGCTCGGCCAGCGCGTGCGTATGCATGACCTGAAGGACCGCGGCGAGCACGACGCGGCGGGATCGAAGACGCTGTTCGAGTTTGAGCACCTGCTGCTTCAGCTCGTTGGTGCGCTCGCTTCGCTCGAAGGCGAGGACCAGCGCGGCATAGATGCCGGCCGAGCGCAGCGGCTTGACCAGGAACGAGGCCGGATCGAGGTCGAGCACCAGCTTCAGGCGGCTCGGCGTCTCGGTGCCGAGCAGGGCGATGACCGGGCTTCGTCCAAGCGCCGCGCGCTGCGCCGGTGCGGCGAGCGGCAGGAATTCGTCGTCGATCAGCGTCACGTCCGGCCGGCAGTCGATCTTGGCGACGCCGTCCCATGTCACGATGTCGATCCCGAGGCGCTCGAACTGGCGCCTGACGATGGTGGCGTCGCGCTCGTCCTTGATGGCGACGAGCGCCTTGCGCCCGCGCAGCGAAAATGACGACGGCTTGCTCATTTCACAACCCGCAAATGGGGCGCATTCGGCAACGTTCCATCCCTTGCGGGGCCGGCGGCGATGTCGAGCTGCGTCAGATAGGGATCCGGTTTAACCGGAGCTTCAGCTTCCCAGAAGATGTCAAACTGTCCGTCGGCGTTGGAGACGGCGAGCCGCGGCGTCAGGACGCAGTGGTTGTTGCTGCCGTCGATCCAGACCGGGCCTTGTGGCGAATTGTAGCGATGGCCGGCCGCGGCGCGCCGCACCTCGCCGATATCGGATGTGCCGGCACGTTGCAGCGCGCGGGCCAGCAGATAGACCGCGACATAGGCGGATTGCCCGTCCACCGACGGGCTGCTGTGCTCGCCGTGACGCGCCTTCCAGCGCGCGACGAAGGCCTGGTTCTCGGGCAGCCGGATGCTTTCGAAATAGGCCGACGACGTGATGCAGCCGGCCGATGCGGGACCTGCGATCTTGAGCTCGGGCTCACACAGGCTGCAGCTCAGCATCGGGATGTCGAGACCTGCCGCGGCGGTCGCCGCATGAAACGCGCGGATGAAGTCATAGCTCGAACTGCCGACCAGCGTGTTGAACACAACCGGCGGCCGGCGCCGCACGATTTCGTCGACGATATGCGTGACCGCGCTTTCACCGAGCTCGAGCAGGCGTTCCGCAAGAATCCGTCCCCGCGCCGCCGTCACCAGCTCGCGGGTGACGCGATTGGTTTCCCAGGTCCAGACATAGTTGGAGCCGACGCAGAAGATCTCGCGCGACAGATTGTCGAGCACATAGCGCACCAGCGGCAGCACATTGTGATTGGGCGAGGCACCGACATAGATGACGTTATCGGAGCATTCGAACCCCTCGTAGCGTGCCGGATACCACAGCAGGCGGTCGGTGCGCTCGACGATCGGAAGCACCTGTTTGCGCGAGGCCGAGGTGTAGCAGCCGATGATGTGCTCGACCCCGACATTGCGAATGAGGTCGTCGCAGACCGTATGATATTCCGAAATGATGCCGCGGGGATCGCGGACATGCGCTGATATCGCAAAGTCGAACTCGTCTTGCTCGTTGATCTCGTCGACCGCCATCATGGCGCTCTTCAGGATCTCGCGCCCCATGGCCTGATAGGGCCCGTGCTGCGAGCAGATGATGCCAACGGGAATGGACGGCTTTGTCATCGACGACTTTCAGTGCACTTCATGTAGGAAACCATCTTCGCAGAGGCCGGCGCAAGTGGTCGTGCCGATTTGCTGCGCATGCACCTTGAAATTTGTGCAGCCAGCCTCGTTGACAACGCGCTGCACACCTCCTTAGAATTTTCTCCTACAGGGCTTCCTGTCGAACCTTGCGTGCGTCGATTTGGCCGATGACGTCCCGATCGCCGCGCAGAGTGCTCCGTTCGATCCCGGACCCACGCGATAGTTCATAGCCGCGGCATTTGGGCCATTCGTCACCTTCGTTTTGGAGGGGCGGGTGGCTTTTTGCTTTTGCCGCCAAACAAATTGGCGACACATCCGTGTCGCCAAGCCGGAGGCGCATGCGCGGTGATGGGCAGTGCCTGCGCTTGCGTCGTGCCAAGTGCGGGGATGAGACACGATGCCGACAACGGAACTTCACTATCTCGGGCTCATCGAGGTCGGGCAGCAAATCCAGGCCAAAAAGCTCTCGCCGGTCGAAGTGACGAGAGCGATGCTCGGGCGGATCGAGCAGCTCGACGGCCAGCTCAAGAGCTATGCCCATGTGATGGGCGATGCAGCGCTTGCTGACGCCGCGGCAGCCGAAAAGGAGATCGCCTCCGGCAAGATCAAGGGGCCGCTGCACGGCGTGCCGATCGCCGTCAAGGATTTGTGCTGGGTCAAGGGTGCGCCGGCCGCGCACGGCATGACCATTCATCGCGAGTTCCGTCCGAGTGAGGATGCCACCGTGGTCGCGCGGCTGAAGGATGCCGGCGCTGTTATCCTCGGCAAGCTGCAGCAGACCGAGGGCGCCTATGCCGATCATCACCCGAAGATCGATCCGCCGAAGAATCCCTGGAATGCCGATCTGTGGTCCGGCGCCTCGTCGAGCGGTTCCGGCGTCGCCACCGCGGCGGGGCTTTGCTTCGGATCGCTGGGAACCGATACCGGCGGGTCGATCCGCTTTCCCTCAGCTGCCAATGGCATCACCGGGCTGAAGCCGACCTGGGGCCGTGTCAGCCGTTACGGCGCTTTCGAACTCGCCGCAACGCTGGATCACATCGGTCCGATGGCGCGCAGCGCGGCCGATTGCGGCGCGATGCTCGCCGTGATCGCGGGTCAGGATCCCAAGGACACCACGTCCGTGCCGTTGGCCGTTCCGGACTATCTCGCCGGCCTGTCGGGAGATTTGCGCGGCGTGACGATCGGCGTCGATCGGCGCTGGACCAGCGAGGGCACCGACGAGGCTGCCGGCAAGGTGCTCAGCGAAGGCCTGCGTGTTGCCGCTGATCTCGGTGCGAAGATCAAGGAGATCACGTTCCCCGATCCGAAAGCCGTGATCGAGGACTGGTTCCCGCTCTGCGGCATCGAAGTGGCCGTCGCGCACGAAGAGACCTATCCGGCGCGCAAGGACGAATACGGTCCAGCGCTCGCGGGCCTGCTCGATCTCGGCCGGGCGCAGTCCGGCATGGACTATCAGAAGATCGTGCTGCGGCGCGAGGCGTTTCGCGGCGCGGTGCGGCTGTTGTTCGACACGGTCGATCTCATCGCGGTTCCCGCCCAGGCGTTCGCTGCGCCGACATTGGCCAAGATGGCGGCGCTCGGCGAGGACCCGTCGCTGATTATCGGGCTGCTGCGCTTCACCTGTCCGTTCGACATGACCGGCAGCCCGACCGTGACGCTTCCCGGCGGCTTCGCGCCGAACGGCGGTCCGGTCGCCTTCCAGTTTGTCGGCCGTCATTTCGACGAGGCAAGTCTCGTCCGTGCCGGCGATGCCTTCCAGAGCGTCACCGACTGGCACAAGCGCCATCCCGCGATCTGAGTTGAGGAGCCGTTCGCATGACCGAAGACTGGTTGAAGAGTTCCATCATGGCCAAGCGCGCTGTCGCCAAGGGCGCGACCGGCACGACCCATAGTTTGACGATCGAGCAACAGGGCAGCTTCCATTACGTCTATGGACCCTATGCCAAGCCGACCCTGTCGATCGATCCGGGCGGGGTGGTCGTCGTCGAGACCGAGGATGCCTTCGGCGGCGTGCTCACCAGCGAAAGCGACAGCCCCACGGCGAAGCTGAACTTCCCCTACCTGAACCCGCAATGCGGGCCGATCGCGGTGAAGGGCGCCAAGAAAGGCGATTGCCTCGCCGTCTATATCCGCGACGTCGAGACCCGCGGCGCGCAGCCGGCAGGCACCACCTGCATCATTCCGGAGTTCGGCGGCCTAGTCGGCACCGCATCGACGGCGTTGCTCAATCCGCCGCTGCCGGAGCGCGTCAAGAAGCTGCATGTCGACCGCAACGGCGTGCGCTGGAACGACAAGATCACGCTGCCCTATGAGCCGTTCATCGGCACCATCGGCGTGTCGCCCGAGATCGAGGCGATTTCCTCGCTGCAGCCTGACTATCACGGCGGCAACATGGACCTGCCCGACGTCGCACCCGGCTCGATCATCTATTTTCCAGTGCATACCGAAGGTGGGCTGCTCTATGTCGGCGACTGTCACGCCACGCAGGGCGATGGCGAGCTCTCGGGCGTCGCGCTCGAGCAGCGCGCCACCGTGACGTTGCAGATCGATCTGATCAAGAACTGGAGCTTCGCCTGGCCGCGGCTCGAGACGCGCGACTTCATCATGACGATTGGCAGTGCACGGCCGCTCGAAGACGCGGCGCGGATCGCCTATCGTGAGCTCGTGCGGTGGATGAGTGCCGACTACGGCTTCGACGAGATCGACGCCTACATGCTGCTCAGCCAGGCCGGCCGCATGCGGCTCGGCAACATGGTCGACCCCAAATACACGATGGGGGCGTCGATCCTGAAGAATTACCTCAAGGCGTGACGTCCAACATCTTTCAACAAGGAACATCGCGATGAATTCGGGGCGTATATTTGGAATGGCTTTGCTTGGTGCCGTGCTCGGGACGGCAGTCATTGGTGCTGCTCGGGCGG
The DNA here is from genome assembly GCF_049075665.1 of Bradyrhizobium sp. B120. NCBI lineage: Bacteria > Pseudomonadati > Pseudomonadota > Alphaproteobacteria > Hyphomicrobiales > Nitrobacteraceae > Bradyrhizobium > Bradyrhizobium sp. B120. The sequence continues at coordinate 3,363,920 of NZ_CP185242.1, forward strand.
CCGACCCGCCGTTGAAGGTTGGCTTGCTGGAGGACGTCTCCGGCGACCTTGCATTCATGGGCATGCCGAAGCTGCATGGATCGCAGCTCGCGGTCGAGGAGATCAACAAGAGCGGCGGCATTCTCGGCCGCCAGATCGAGCTGATTCACCTTGATCCCCAAGGTGACAATGCCCGCTATCAGGAGTTCGGCCGAAGGCTGCTCAACCGCGACAAGGTCGACGTGCTGATCGGCGGCATCACCTCGGCATCGCGCGAGGCGCTGCGTCCGATCGTCGATCGCACCACCACGCCGTACTTCTACACCAACCAGTATGAAGGCGGCGTCTGCGATGCTTCCATGGTCAGCATGGGCGCGGTGCCGGAGCAGCAGTTCTCGACGCTGATCCCCTGGATGGTCCAGAAGTTCGGCAAGAAGGTCTATGTCATCGCGGCAGATTATAATTTCGGCCAGATCTCGGCGGAGTGGAACCGCAAGATCATGAAGGACCTCGGCGGCGAGGTCGTGGGCGAGGAGTTCATCCCGCTCGGCGTGTCGCAATTCGCGCAGACGATCCAGAACATCCAGAAGGCGAAGCCGGATTGGCTGCTGACGATCAACGTCGGCGCCGCGCAGGACTCGTTCTTCGAGCAGGCGGCCGCCGCCAACCTCAATCTGCCGATGGGGTCTTCGATCAAGGTCATGCTCGGCTTCGAGCACAAGCGGTTCAAGCCGCCGGCGCTCAACAACATGCATGCGACCGCCAACTGGTTCGAGGAGATCGACACGCCCGAAGCCAACGACTTCAAGAAGCGCTGGCACGCCAAGTTCCCCGACGAGCTCTATATCAACGACATGGGCTACAATGCCTATAACGCGCTCTACATGTACAAGGCGCTGGTCGAGAAGGCGAAGTCGACCAAGCTCGAGGACATGCGCAAGGTGATCGCGACCGGTGATGCCTGCATCGACGCACCCGAGGGCAAGGTCTGCATCGATCCGAAGAGCCAGCATACGTCGCACCGCATGCGCCTGATCTCGGTCGGGCCGAAGCATGAGGTGACGGTCGAGAAGGACTACGGAACGATCCAGCCATACTGGCTCGGCGAGATCGGCTGCGACCTCACCAAGAAGAACGACAAGGATCAGTACACGCCGAGTCATCTTCCCAGCAAATCGTGATGCAAGCGGGCACGAATCTTGCTCGTGTCTTGCATCACGGCTTTGAAGCGAACCGGCGCCGCAATGATGCGGCGCCGTGATCACGGAGAGCGGAATGTCGGCTGAACTCTTCTCGGTATTCTATCAGTTCGCCGACGTCTTCGCGTTCCTGATCCTGTCGGCGGCGGGCCTTGCCATCGTGTTCGGCATGATGGGCGTCATCAACATGGCGCATGGCGAGTTCATCATGTGCGGGGCCTATGTGACGGTCGGGCTCGTGAATCTCGGTGTGCCGCTGCCGATCGCCCAGATTTTGGCCGCGCTGACCGCGGGGATCATCGGCATGATCGTCGAGTACCTGATCGTGCGGCGCTTTTACAAGCGCCCGCTCGACTCGCTGCTGGCAACCTGGGGCCTCAGCCTGATCGTGACGCAGTCGATGCTGCTGATTGTCGGGTCCGCGGTGCGCGGCATCGGTACGCCGGAAGGAAGCTTTGCGATCGGCGGCTACACGTTCTCGACCTATCGCCTCGTGCTGTTCGGCTGTGCGGTGGCGGTGCTGGCCGGGCTCTACATCATCTTCATGAAGACGCGCTTTGGCGTGATCGCGCGGGCCACGATGCAGAACGCGGCAATGGCCAAGGCGCTCGGCGCGCGCACCGGGCGAATCTATTCGATCAGCTTCGGCATCGGCACGGCGCTCGCGGGGCTCTGCGGTGCGCTGTATGCGCCGACCATGACGCTGATCCCGACCATGGGCGCGACTTTCGTGGTCGAGAGCTTTGTCACCGTCGTGATCGGCGGCGCCAATGTCCTGCTCGGAACCGCACCGGCGGCGGTGTTCCTGGCCATGATTAGGATGGCGTTGAATGCGAGCTACGGGCAGATCATCGGGCAGATCGGCATGCTGTTTGCCGTCATCCTGATCATACGGGTGCTGCCTGAAGGGCTATCCAGCGTGCTGGTTCGTCGTGGGCGCTAGACGGGAAGTTCTGATGTTCAAGCTGCTCGACGGTCCGCAGACGCTCGGACGCGGAAAGATCTTCTGGTCCTGCTTCCTTGCCGTGTTGGCCGGGGCGCTGATCTATCCGCTGTTCGCCGACTCCTATGATGTCGGCAACTTTGCCTACTTCCTGATCTGGATCTTCATGGCGCTCGGCCTCTGCCTGATGTGGGGCTACGGCGGCATGCTATCGTTTGGCCAAACCTTCTTCTTCGGCATCGCAGGCTACGGCTACGGCGTGCTCGCCATCAACATGGGCGGGGGAACGGCCACCATCGCCGCGCTCGTGCTCTCGGTTGTCATCGCGATGATGGCGGCGGGGGTCCTCGGCTATTTTATGATCTGGGGTGGGATCAGCGGGATTTTCTTCGGCATCGTGACGCTGTCGGCAACGCTGGTGCTGGCTTTCTTCCTCGGGCAGACGGCCGGGCCGGAATGGCATATCGGTCCGGCGCGGCTGAACGGCTTCAACGGCATGAAGGGAATGGACCCGCTCACGGTCGGCAGCTTCGATGTTGAGGGATCGGCGCTCTATTACCTCATGATCGCATTGATCGTGATCGTCTACATCGCGCTGCGCATGTTGGTGAACTCGAGCGTCGGCAATGTGATCGTGGCGACGCGGGAGAACCCGCAGCGCGCCGAGATGCTCGGCTACGACGTCCGCAAGTATCAGCTGCTGACATTCGTGATCGGCAGCGGTCTCGCAGGCCTCAGCGGCGCGCTCTACACGTCCTGGGGGCAGTTCATCACGCCGTCCAGCATCGGTCTGCCCGCGGCCGCGATGCCGATCGTGTGGGTCGCGTTCTCCGGGCGCAATGATCTGACCGCGACCCTGGTCGGGTCGTTCCTGCTGCTGTTCGGCTTCCAGACCATCACGGTCTACAGCCAGCAGGCGGCGCTGGTGCTGATGGGCGTGCTCCTGCTCGCCACCGTGATGCTGGCGCCGCAAGGCTTTGTGCTTGGTATCGGCAAGCTCGTCGTCGGCTGGTGGTCCAGGCGCCGGCGGCGCGACGAGGCTCCCGCGCTGGCGGATGCCGGCCGTCTGCAATCGGATGAGACCTGAACCATGGCGCTGGTCGATGTGAAAGGCGTCTCCAAGCGCTTCGGTGGATTGACCGCCGTCTCCGACGTCGACCTGACGGTCAATGCCGGCGAGGTCCATTGCCTGATTGGTCCCAACGGGGCCGGGAAGAGCACGCTGTTCAAGCTGATCGTCGGCCTTTATCCGCCGACCACGGGCAGCATCTTCTTCGACTCCATCGATATCACCGCCGAGCGGCCCTACGCGCGAGTGCAGCGTGGCATGAGCATCAAGATGCAGGCGCCGAGCGTGTTCAAGGAATTGCCGGTGCGGCAGAACATCCAGATCGCGCTGCAGGAACGTCTCTCGGGCGCGGAATGCCGGGCTGAGGAGGAGCGGCTGCTGGCGCTGCTCAATCTGGCCGAGGACTCTGGCAAGCTCGCCGGTGCGCTGTCGCACGGCCAGCAGCAATGGCTGGAGATCGGGATGGCGTTGGCATTGCAGCCGCAGCTTCTGTTGCTGGACGAGCCGACCGCCGGCATGTCGCCGGAAGAGACCTACAAGACCGGCGAGCTGATCAAGTCGTTCAATGCCGAGGGCATGACGGTTCTGGTCGTCGAGCACGACATGGCGTTCGTGCGTCAGGTCGCCCAGCGCGTCACCGTTCTGCATCTTGGCAAGATCTTCGCGCGCGGCAATCTGGAAGCCATCCTTGAAGACGAGAAGGTCGCGGAAATCTATTTGGGTAAGACCCATGCCCACTGATCGCATCCTGGACGTATCGGGACTTTGGGCGGGCTACGGGGCGACGCCGATCCTGCAGGGCGTCAGCATGCAGGTTGCGCGCGGCGAGATCGTCGGCGTGATCGGCCGCAACGGCGTCGGCAAGTCGACCCTGATGCGCTGCCTGATCGGGCTGCTGCAGAGCTGGCGTGGCACCATCACCTTCATGGATCAGGATGTCACGCAGCTCGAGGCCGATGCGCGGGCGCGCGCCGGCTTCGGCTACATCCCGCAGGGCCGCGACGTGTTTCCGCAAATGAGTGTCGAGGAGAACTTGCAGGTCGGCGAGCTGATCGGCGGACCCGACGGAAAGAAGCTGCCGGAGGTGGTCTATACGTATTTTCCGCGCCTGAAAGAGCGTCGGCGCCAGATCGCGGGCACCATGTCGGGCGGCGAGCAGCAGCAGCTTGCAATCGGCCGCGCGCTGATCGGCAATCCCTCCTTGATGATCCTCGACGAGCCGTCCGAGGGCGTCCAGCCCTCGATCGTGCAGCACATCTGCGAGGCGCTGCAATCGTTCCGCACCGAGCTTGGGACGACGATCATCTTCGTCGAGCAGAACCTCGACACCATCCTGGCGATCGCCCAGCGCTGCTACATCATGGAAAAGGGCAAGATCACGCGATCGCTGGCCGGCGAGGAGGTCAACGCGGACAATGTTCGCGCGCAGCTGCTGCTTTGATCGGCCACGCCATGTGGTGAGGAAGTGCGCGTTCAACAATCGATAACAACGGAGGGAATGGATATGGATCTGGGACTCAAGGGAGCAAAGGTTCTCGTGACCGGCAGCACCAAGGGAATCGGGCGCGCGATCGCCGACACGTTCGCGGCCGAGGGTGCCAATGTCGGCATCTGCGCGCGCAACCAGGCTGATGTCGACGCCGCGGTCGCCGCGATCAAGGCCAAGGGCGTCGCGGCATTCGGCGGTGCGGTCGACGTCTCGAACGGACCGGCACTCAAGGCCTGGGTCGCCGACATGGCGTCGAAGCTCGGCGGCATCGATGTCGTGGTCGCCAATGTCAGCGCGCTGTCGATCGGGCAGGACGAGCAGAGCTGGGAGAAGGAATTCTCCACCGACATGATGGGGACGGTGCGCCTCGTCAATGCGGCGATGCCGTATCTCGAGAAGAGCGCGGCGGCGGCGATCGTCACCATCGCCAGCGTATCGGGACGCGAGGTCGATTTCGCCAGCGGTCCTTACGGGACGTTCAAGGCCGCGATCATCCACTACACGCAGGGCCTTGCCTTCCAGCTTGCGGCCAAGGGCATCCGGGCCAATTCGGTGTCGCCGGGCAACACCTATTTCGAGGGCGGCGTCTGGAACATGATCAAGGACGGCAATCCCGAACTGTACAAGACCGCGCTGGCGCTCAACCCGACCGGCCGCATGGGTACGCCGCAGGAGATGGCGAATGCTGCGGTGTTCCTGGCGAGCAGGGCGGCGAGCTTCATCACGGGGACCAATCTCGTCGTGGACGGCGCCTTGACGCGCGGTGTTCAGTTCTAGCCGGGGCGACAACGACATGTCAGCGGATCCATTGCACTACAAGTCCATCACCGAGATCTCCGGGCTCATGCGCCGTGGCGAGGTGAAGGCCTCGGAGATCACGGAGGCGATCCTCGGCCGGATCGCGAAGCTCGATGGGCAGTTTCACGGCTACGCGCTCGTCCTTGCGGAGCGGGCCATGGCGCAGGCCAAGCAGCGTGATGCCGAGATCGCCAAAGGCATCTGGCGCGGCCCGCTGCACGGCGTTCCGATCGGGCTGAAGGACCTCTGCTACACGTCGTTCGCGCCGACCGCCGGCGGCACCACGATCCATGCGAAGTTCGTGCCGTCGTTCAGCGCCACGATCGTGGACCGCCTCGAAGTCGCCGGTGCGGTGACGCTCGGCAAGCTCAAGATGACGGAGGGCGCCTATACCAGCCACCATCCGGCCGTTCAGGCCCCGCTCAATCCGTGGAATGTGAACTACTGGGTCGGCTCCTCTTCGAGCGGATCGGGCGTCGCGACGTCGGCGGGGCTCTGCTACGGCTCGATCGGCAGCGACACCGGCGGCTCGATCAGGTTTCCGTCGGCGACCTGCGGCCTGACCGGCATCAAGCCGACCTGGGGCCGCGTCAGCCGATACGGGGTCTTCCCGTTGGCGGACTCGCTCGATCACGTCGGACCGATGTGCCGCAGCGCTGCCGACGCCGCGGCAATGCTCGGCGTCATCGCCGGCGCGGACGCCAACGATCCGACCGCCTTGCGGGCGCCGGTGCCGAACTATCTGGCCGGCGCAGGCCGGAGCATCCGGGGCTTGAGGATCGGCGTCGATCGCAGGTACACCCAGGAGGGGATCGATCGGCAGGTCGTCGCCGCCCTGGTGCAGGCCGAGCGCACGCTGGCCGATCTCGGCGCCGACATCCGCGAGGTGCATTTCCCGCCCTATCAGAAGCTGGTCAGCCAGTGGATTGCGATGTGCTCGGTGGAAACGGCTGAGGCGCATCTGGACACCTACCCGTCGCGGAAGTCGGAATATGGTCCGGACCTCGCGCAGCTGATCGAGCAGGGCAGGGCGACGAGCGGCGTCGATATCGCCGCGATCCATCACGAGCGGCTGAAGTTCGCAGGCAGCCTCGCTGCGATGTTCGAGGATATCGATCTCCTGTTGATCCCCACGATGCCGGTACCGATCCCGACGCTCATCAAGATGAGCGAGTACGGCGCCGATCCCAACGTCCTCTTGAACATTCTGCGCTTCACGGCGGTGTTCGACTTCTCGGGCAGCCCGACCATCACGCTGCCGATGGGCATGGCGTCGGACCAGATGCCGCTCAGCATGCAGCTGGTCGGTCCGCATCTCTCCGAAGACGTGCTGGTCCGCGCCGGCGCCGCATTCCAGTCGGTGACGGACTGGCATACGCGGCGGCCGCCGATCGATTAGCGCGTCGTCGTTGACTCCCGCCGTCGCGCCCCGTCAGGCCTCGCCGGCAAGCCTGGCTGCGATCGCGCGATAGCCGCGCATCCACATGTGATCGAGATCGAGGTCCATTGGCAGCGGTTGCGAGGAGACGCGCGCGATCACGGTCTCGCTCTCCGGATCGATGTAGATCCACTGGCCATGGATGCCGACCGCGGCGAACGGGGTTTCGTTGCGATCAATCGTGTACCACTTGTTGCGGTAGTTGCCGTTCGGAAACACCTTGGTCAGGTCGCCGCGCGACCAGGCCTCGGCATTGCCGTTCTGCCTGATGTCGTCGACCCACCAGCCCGGTACGACCTGCCGTCCGTTGCTGATGCCGTGGTTGCGCATCATCTCGCCGAAACGGGCGAGATCGCGCAGTGTCGCGCAGATGCCGCCGGCGACGCGCGCCGCGCCGCGCGAGTCGACGGCGATGTAGGCGTCGTGCTCGGCGCCCATCGGTTGCCACAGATAGTGCGCGAGAATCTTCGCGTAGGACATGCCGCAGGCGCGCTCATAGACCCAGCCGAGCACGTCGGTGTTGGTCGAGACGTAGTGGAAGGTCTGCCCGTGCGGCGTACCGTTCGGCCGCAGGGTGCGCAGATAGTCGCGTAGGTTGGTCGGCGGCACGGTCGGGTCGGGCGGCTCCCAGCCGGTCGAGCGCCGGTAGTTCATGACGTCGCCGTCGCGCGCCATATAATCCTCGTCGAAGCGGATGCCGACGCTCATGTCGAGCAGGTGCCGCACCGTGCAGCCGCCGCCATAGACCGATCCCTCCATCTCCGGGATGTAGCGCGTCACCGGCGCGTCGGGATCGAGCTTGCCGTGATCGGCCAGGATGCCGCCAAGCGTTCCCGCGACCGACTTGCTGACCGAGAAGATCAGATGCGGGGTGTCCGGCGTCAGGCCGTGGGCATACCATTCGAAAGCGACCTGTCCGCGATGCGACACGACGATGCCGTCGGTGTGGCTTGCGCGCAGGGCCTGGCCGACGCCGACCGTCTCGCCGCGCGGGTTAACGAAGCTGACGTCGTCGAGATAGCGCGGCGCAAAGGATAGCGGGGCCGGCGTCGAGGCGCGCGCGATGTTGGCGGTGGGCAGCAGTTCGCGGACATTGCGGAATGCCCACTCGCTGAAGGGATGCTGACGCCAGTTGGCGAGCGTGACTTGTTCGTCGGCCGACGACGGGAAGGCGGCCATGATGCGACGCGAATTCATTGTGGATCCAATAATGATACCGGGGACGTGCAGAAGTTCCGTATCGGTCGCGCCGCTTGCAATCAACCGGATGGTGGAGGGGGGCATCGGGTTACTCCGGCGTAACCGTTTCCGGGATGTGGGCTTGGCCCGCAAATTGCTTGACTATGCCCCGCGTCTGTCTCAGCGTGCCGAGCATGCGACGCGCAGACGTTCGCCATCGGGAAACATCGGGAGGTAGGTCATGATCGCGCTTCTGGGCCGACCGGATCCGGCAACCACACAGGCCATCCAGTTCGCGCGCGGGATTCTCGAAGGGTCGGCGACTGCGTTCTACGAAGTCGACGGCAATTTGACCCTCAACCGCTTCGTGCTCTCTAGCAACGTTCCGCCGAGCTTCCACGACCAGTATCTTGCCGGCATGAACCGGCTCGATCCGTTGCATCCGCGCTCCGCGAGCAACCGGCCGATTGCCCGGCTGAGCGTCGCCCTTGACCAATGCGCGTCCCTGGAGGCGGCGACCTACCGTGCGTTCGCCGGCCAATGCGGCGTCGCCGACATGATCGAGTTCTTCTTCCGCCGCAACGACCGGATCGTGGCCGGAATGAGCGTGCTCTGGGCGCCGGGCTGCACGATTCCCGACGGCAGCATGCACATTGCCGAGAAGATCCACGACTACCTCGAGTTCAACCTGACCAGCCGCCTGTCCCCGAATCCCGACGAGCCGGCGCGCTACGGACTGACCTCGCGCGAGATGGAAGTGGTCGAGCTGTTGTGCTGCGGCCGCACCAACCGCGAGATCGGCGAGTGTCTGAGCATCGGTCTTGCGACGGTGAAGACGCATCTGATCCATATCTTCGAGAAACTCGGCGTCGAGACTCGCTCCGCCGTCGTGGCGCTGATGTCGCGGCCGCATTAGGGCGCGGCTGTTTCCTCCCCGTCGTCCCTGCGAAAGCAGGGACCCATAACCACAGGGTCGTGTTGTTAAAGGGGGCCGTGGCCCCAGCGTCGCGCAACAATCACCTTCAGTGGTTATGGGTCCCGGCTCAAGGCCGGGACGACACTGAGTTTGTTGCACCGCTTGTGAGGCAAACTTCCGCATTCTCGCGACATGATTGTCCGAGCTTTGCATCTCATCTCGCCCTCTCTTGATCAGAGGGCGCAGGGAAAGCCGGGTGCCGATCGCACCCATGGGCCCCGAGCAAAAGGTAGAAAGCTCGGGGGTAGGACCACAGGTGTAACCGGAAACAACCCGGCTTTCCCTGCGCGATGGCTTACGGCTTACTTCGTGCTCTCCCCGGCGAGACTGGGCTTGGTTGTCACCGCCTTCACAAGACGCTCGCGCGTTCTGCGAGAGGACACCTACCACTAGGGCGTCAGGACCACACGACTTCACCGTCCGTCTCGTGCGCACTCGTCAGTTGCGCAATCAACGTCCACCGCATCTCACCGCAACACCCGTGACGACGCGCAGCACCCCTCGATCGGGTGAGATGCGTCAACCATACACTGAGTTGCTGTTCCGATAAACCGAATTATTTTGATGGCGAGGGGTTGACACGTTTTTGCTGAGTTGCCCGTCGGGGTAGTTTGTCGCATCCCGAATGGGGCGGGACCGTCGCTCCGTGGGCCGAAGCGGCGATCCCTGATCGCGCGATGTGCATGGTCGGGGTGTGGGGTTGACGTCGGCCAATCCGCACGACTGAGGACATAGTAAAATCGACAGTTGCGCGCGACAATTGCCATTCTGAACTAGCTCTGAGTAACAGATCTCTGGTGAGCAGACTCGGCAGCGCAAAGGTAGTAGCGCGGCGCAGCAATTGCGGTTCCTGGTGGATGAAATTCAGGGGAGAGGCGTAACGTCATAGCTGGAGGCTGGCCGCTACAGTCTCCAAAGCCGCCGTGAGCCCCAGCTCACCCCCTGAGTTGGGGCTCGCCGGAGCGCACATTCGAAGCGCGGCGACAGGCGCGTCGATCACAGGCGCGAGCTGATTTTCGTTGTCGCGGGCTTCGTCGCTGCGTTTGACTTTGCTCGCGTTTTCACGCCATGCCTTGAAGATGCTGCAATTCGGGTGTGTCGCTTGCCGATCAGCCTGGCGTGGCTCGGTGCTGAACGATGAGCTACGTATTCCTGGCCGTCGACTGGTCCGAGATGCGCTGGGTCTCCATTCAAATATGGACGTCCAATTCCGAACTGCTTTTCGTGTTCGTCGATCCATTTCCATAATCGCTTGGTCTCGATTACGCGCTCGTCCTTGCTCCCGCCGTTCATGCTGATGACGTCTGCGGCGAGCCCGTGACCATAGCCTCCTCGCGAACTGCCACCGTGATAGGACTTGTCATTCGCGGCCTTCAGCCCGCTTGCGATTGATTGGCGATAGTCATCTCGGAATCCGCTTGTGATCCCAGGCGCCAGTCCGGCCTGTTCCGCTGCATGGAGCAAATAGAACAGCTTTCCCTTGAAGGCTCGATCCATCCCTCCGATTACGTAATCCATCAGAGGCATGCCGGCTTTATCTGCTGCGTTGGGGTCCTTCCATCCGAAGTCATTTTCGACCCGCTTGGGGATGCTGCGAGTGACGGTGATCTGTTTTCCCTTCCGCTTGATCGTTACGTCCTTTTTCTCGTACACGACGATCCAGTCGGTCTTCGGCGCTCGCGTGTAAAGTGCTCCAAGGAACCGGTCGATGCATGCCTCGGCAACAAAGCACTCGTCCAGGACCAGGACCGTATCGACATTGTCAGGAGCGGCCTTGAGCGAGTCGACAGCGTTGGCCGTCTGAGATGCTTGCTCGGATTGCTTCTCGGTTTCCGTCGTAGGCAGAGCCTCGGGGCTCGCTCTGTCCGCACCTTGTGGCGCGCGCCGAGCATCGGCTCGAGCCGACGGTTCGGATGCTGTCACCTGTGGGCCCGACTCTTCCGTGGGCGACGCCGCGTGCACATCGCGAACGACAACACCGCATGACAGTGTGATCAGAGGGGCGGCAATGCGTAACCAACCAGCCCCGCAACCGAACTGATTTCGCCTGGTGCCATGAACCTCTTTGCGAGATGACATCCGCATTGAAAATCAAACATGAGCCAAACTGACCATGACAGCGTGCCATCGCGCTCTGAGCTTGGCAACCAGTTAACCACCGCAGAGTTAGCCGGCGAACACGCAACTACTCCGATAGGCCAAATCATTCCTCACGGACAGGTTTGTGCGTTGCCGTCGGATTAATCCGCCGCGTCCGGAAAGCGTCCGGCGAGACAAACCTCGCCTGTATTCACCGATCCACCGTTAGGTGGATTGCCGCTCGCCGCGCAGCCGGCCGAGACTCCGTCAAGGACCGGTGTCGTTTTCGACAATGTTGGCGAGCGGCTGCCGCTCACAGCATTTGAGGATCCGACATGCGTGATTTCATGGCCATCGGCCGCTCGGTGGCGGTTGCGGAGCGTGGCATGGCCGCGACCTCGCACCCGCAGGCGACGCTTGCCGCGGTCGAGATGTTGAAGGCCGGTGGCAATGCCGTCGATGCCGCCGTGGCGGCGGTGGCGGTGCAGGGCATCGTCGAGCCGCAGATGACCGGGATCGGCGGCGACTGCTTTGCGCTGTATTCGCCGAAGGCCGGCGAGCCGATCGCACTGAACGGCTCGGGCCGCACGCCCGCCGGCACCGATGCAGGAAAATTTGCCGGCAGCGGCGCGCGCGACATTCCGCCGACCGCGCCTGAGGCTGTGACCGTGCCGGGCGCCATCGACGCGTGGTGCAGGCTGGTCACCGATCACGGCATCAGGTCGCTGGAGGAGATCTTCCGGCCGGCGATCGCGGCGGCCGAGCAGGGCTTTTGCGTGACACCGCGCGTCGCGGAAGACTGGCGCCGGTTCCGGGCGCGGATCGAGATCGACGCCAATGCGGCTGCGCAGTTCCTTCCGGGCGGCAAGGCGCCTGAGGTCGGCGACATCCGCACGCAGCCTGCACTTGGCCGGACCCTGCGCCGGATCGCGCAGCGCGGGCGCGAGGCGTTCTACGCAGGCGAGGCCGCCGAAGAGATGGCCGGCATCTTGCGCGGGCTCGGCGGCGCCCACAGCACTGAGGATTTCGCGGCGCAGACCTCGGACTACGTGCAGCCGATCTCGGCACGTTACCATGATCACGACGTGATCGAGTGTCCGCCGAATGGGCAGGGCCTGGCGGCGCTGATGATCCTGCGGACACTTGCCGGCTTCGATGTCGGCGCGCTGGCGCAGGCCGATCGCATCCATCTGCTCGCCGAAGCGACCAAGGCCGCCTACCGCACGCGCGACGCCTTCTTCTGCGATCCCGCCGCCGGCAAGGTCGATCCGGCCGCATTCCTTGCCGACGATTATATCGGGAGGATCCGCAGCAAGATCGACATGCGCCGCGCGTCCGCGCCCGCGGCTTGGGACGATATCGAGCATCGCGACACCGTCTACGTCACGGTGGTCGACCGCGACCTCAACGCCGTCTCGCTGATCAACTCGCTGTTCTATCCGTTCGGCAGCGGCATCTACGCGCCGAAGTCCGGCGTCCTGCTGCACAACCGCGGCTGGAGCTTTCGCGCCCGGCCCGGACATCCCAATTCGCTCGGACCACGCAAGCGCCCGATGCACACCATCATCCCGGGCCTGCTGCGCAAGGACGGCAAGACCGTGATGTCGTTCGGGGTGATGGGCGGGCACTACCAGGCCGCCGGCCATGCCAATCTGCTGTCGAACATCTTCGACATGAAGATGGACATCCAGGCGGCGGCCGAGGCACCGCGCTCCTTTGCCTTCGACGGCGCGTTGTCGCTGGAGACGACGATATCGCCAGCGATCCGCGACGAGCTGCGCGCCCGCGGCCACGATGCCCGCTTCTCCGAGGAGCCGATCGGCGGCTGCCAGGCGATCCGCATCGACCATGGGCGCGGCGTTCTGCTCGGCGCCTCCGACCACCGCAAGGACGGGCTGGCGCTGGGCTACTGAGAGGGCCGCCTGCCCGCATTGCGGCAGGCGGCGGAGCATCCACCGGACGGTGGATTGTTCCAAATGCCGACATGTCGAACGTTTGGCCGATCATGCCGGCGCCATGCGCGGTTTCGCCGCTGTGCACCGCGAAAGGCTGATCGCTGCAGGCTTTCCCAATCGAGAAGTGCTCCGTATGAACAGGACATTCGCCGACACGGTCTTCCGCAACGGCCGGATCTACACGTCGAACCGGGAGCTGCCCTGGGCGACATGCGCGGCGGTCAAGGCCGGCCGCTTCATCGCGGTGGGTGAGGAACGCGACGTCGCGTCGCTCATCGGCGAGGGGACCAAGATCGTCGATCTCGGTGGACGCATGGCGATGCCGGGGATCGTCGACATCCACAATCACATCATGATGGGCGGGCAGGCCGATCTCTACGAGCTGCGCTTCTCCAACGCCGACAGCGTACCGAGGATCGCCGAGACATTGCACAAGGCGGCCTCAGTGGCTGCGCCCGGCACCTGGATCGTCGGTGGGCAGTTCGGCAACAATCTCCTGAACGAGATGAACACCGCGGAGTCCTGCGCGCTGCTGGATGCGGCGTGCCTCGGACATCCGGTCGTGCTGCGCGACGACACCTACCACAATCGCTGGGCGAGCTCGGCGGCGCTGCGGCTGGCCGGCGTGCAGGCCGATTCCGCCGATCCGACCGACGGCGAGATCGGCCGCGACCTCAAGACCGGGACGCTGACCGGGATCATGATCGAGGCCGCCTCGGGCCTGGTCGAACGGGCGCTCGCGGCCTCCGGTCACTACACGGCCGAGATGGATCGTGCGGCAGTAGCGCGCTCGATCTCCGTCCTGAACACGTATGGCGTCACCGCCTTCATCGACGCCGCCAGTATGCAGCCGATCATGGCGGCGCTGAAGGGACTTGATGATCGCGGCGAGCTGACCGCCTGGGCGGTCTGCGCGATGCCGGTGGTCGAGCCGGGCTTCATGTTCGGCAAGGCCGGCGAGGAGCTGTTTGCGCTGCGCGAGCAGTATCGCGGCGCGCATGTGAAGCCGGACTATGTGAAGGTGTTCCTCGACGGCGTGCCCGGCGCCAAGACCGCGGCGTTCCACGAGCCCTATCTGGCCGATCCCGTACGCGGCTGCTGCTTCCGCGGATCGACCATGCTGACCGTACCCGACCTGATCCGCTGGCTCGGGCGCTGCGAGAAGCTTGGCCTTGCCGCGAAGATCCATTGCGCGGGCGATGCCGCGGTGACGCAGGCGCTCGACGCGATCGATGTCGTGCGCAGCTTCAACGGGGCGACCGATCTGGTGCACCAGATCGCGCATGCGAGCTACATCGCGCCCGATGACATCAAGCGCTTCGCCGAGCTCGGCGTCGCGGCCGATCTGTCGCCGATCATCTGGTATCCGACCATCTTCCTCGAGGCGCACAAGGCCGCGATGGGCGAGGAGCGCGCGCAGCGCTTCTGGCCGAACAAGGACCTGAAGGCAGCCGGCGCGTTGATGGCCGGCGGCTCGGACTGGCCGGTGATCCCGATCCCCGATCCCTGGCAGGGCATCGAAGGCATGGTGACCCGGCAGAATCCAACCGGGGATTTTCCCGGCAAGTCGCTGTGGGCCGAGCAGGCGCTCGATCTCGCCACCGTGATCGACATCTACACCATCGATGCCGCGCGCGCGGCCGGCCTCGGCCAGTCGATCGGCTCGATCGAAGTGGGTAAATCCGCCGATCTGATCGTGCTCGACCAGATGATCTTCGACATCCCGCCGGACCAGCTTGCCGACACGCGGGTCGAGATGACCTTCTTCGAAGGCCGCAAGGTCTACCAGCGGGGTGCGTGATGATTGCTGTGGATCAGATTCCGGTCACGGTGCTCACCGGCTTCCTCGGCAGCGGCAAGACCACGGTGCTGAACCATCTGCTGCGCCAGCCGGAGCTCAATGGCGTCGTCGCCATCATCAACGAGTTCGGCGAGGTGCCGCTGGATCATCTGCTGGTCGAGAGCAGCGAGGATCGTCTCGCGCTGCTCGACAATGGCTGCATCTGTTGCTCGGTGCGCGAGGACCTGATCGAGACGCTGGCCGATCTCGCTGCCCGCCGCTCCACTAGGGCGATCCCGCCGTTCCACCGTGTGCTGGTCGAGACCACCGGGCTCGCCGATCCCGTGCCGGTGCTGCACACGCTGATGACGGCGCCCGATGTCGTCGACCGCTATCGGATCGACGGCGTGGTCGCGACCGTCGATGCCGTCAACGGCGCGCGCACCCTCCAGACGCACGTTGAGGCCGTCAGACAGATCGCGGTCGCCGACCGGCTGCTGGTGACCAAGACCGACCTTGCCAGCGACGATGCGCTTGCGCGGCTCGATGCGCGGCTCGCTGCGATCAACCCGGTCGCGACGCGCACGCACGTGCGGAACGGGATGGTGGACCCGGCAAAGGTTCTCGATGCCGGCCTGTTCGATCCGTCGGCCCGCTCCGCCGATGTCGTGCGCTGGTTCGATCTGGCATCGCAGGCGGCGAACGCGCCGCATCATCACGCGGAGCACGATTGCGATGGCGCAGATTGCGGTCGTCACAGCCACCATGCGCATGACACTGATGTATCGTCCTACAGCCTGATCATCGACGAGCCGATCCAGCGCGACGCCTTTGCACGCTGGCTCGATTATGTCGCGGCGCTCAAGGGCGAGGACCTGCTGCGCTTCAAGGCGATCGTGCATGTCGCCGAACAGCCTGATGCGCCGGTCGTGGTGCATGGCGTGCAGCACGTGTTCCATCCGCCGATCACGTTACGGGGCTGGCCGTCGGCGGACCGACGCTCGCGGCTGGTCTTCATCGTGCGCGGCATCCCGCGCCAGATCATCGAAAACACATTGTGCAAATTTGCCGCGGTGAGCCGCACGGCGATCCAGCGGTCGGCGGCGTGAGCCCGAGATCGAACAATTTCATCATTGGTTATGGAGGGAGAGGGACATGACTGAGACAAAGAATGACAGGACGTCCGGCCGGCTCGACCGGCGCACACTGCTGAAGGCGGCCGGCGCCACCGGCCTCGCATCGGCGATGAACGTGCCGCTGGTCAACGTTGCGCGGGCCGCCGGCAACACCATCAAGATCGGCTGGGTCGGATGCCTCTCCGGCGTCCGCGCGCCGTTTGCCGAGCCCGACACCTGGATCCATGAACGTATCAAGGCCCGGCTCAAGGACGGCCTGAAGATCGGCGGCAAGACCTGGCAGATCGAGTTTGTCTTCAAGGACAATCAGTCCGATCCGAACCGTTCGTCGGTGGTCGCGAGCGAACTGGTGCTGCGGGAGAAGTGCGACCTGATCCTGATCGAGGATGGCGACGCGCAGGCCCCGGTGCAGGAGCTCGCCGATGCTCGCGGCATTCCGTCGATTTCGACCATGGTGCCGTGGCAGGGCTGGATGTTCCCGCGCAAGTCGACGCCCGACAAGGGCTTCCCCTACAGCTACCATTTCTTCTGGGGTGCCGACGATGTCGTGAAGAATTTCCTCGGCATGTGGCAGTCGGTCGACACCAACAAGAAGGTCGGCACGCTCTACATCGACAATCCCGCGGGCCAGGCGTTCTCCGACCCGAAGGTCGGTCTGCCCGGCGGCATTGCGGGGGCGGGCTACCAGGAATTCTCCGCCGGAAAATTCCAGATCGCTACCGATGACTTCACCAACCAGGTGTCGTCGTTCAAGAGCAACGGCGTCGATATCGTGTCCGGCTTCACCTACGGCAATCACTGGGTGACGCTGTGGAACCAGGCGGCGCAGGCCGGCTTCAAACCACAGATCTGCACGGTGGCGGCGGCATTCCTGTTCCCGAGCGCGGTGAACGCGCTCGGCGATCGCGGCGACGGCATGTCGACCGAGGTGTGGTGGACGCCTGCCTATCCGTTCAAGTCGTCGTTGACCGGGCAGAGCGCCGCCGAGCTCGCCGCGGAATGGGAGAAGACGACGGGCAAGCAATGGACCCAGCCGATCGGCTACGCCCATGCCCTGTGGGAGGTCGCGCTGGCGGCATTGCAGAACAGCGACCCGAAGGACAAGAACTCGCTGCGCGATGCCATAGCGGGTCTCGACATGGAGACGGTGGTCGGACCGGTGAAGTTCAAGGGAACGCCGATCAAGAACGTCGCGGTGACGTCGTTGTCGGGCGGCCAATGGCGCAAGACCAAGGGCGGCAAGGCGAAATACGAGCTCTTGATCGTGCACAACGGGACGGCGCCGTTCATCCCGAAGCAGGCCGATCTCCAGCTGCTCTCCAAGCTGGCCTGAGATGGCACCGCTTCTGCGCGTCAGCGGCCTCTCGAAGCGTTTCGGCGAGATCGTGGTCGCCGACAACGTCAGCTTCGAGCTGGCGCGCGGCGAATGCCTCGGCGTGATCGGCCCGAACGGCGCCGGCAAGAGCTCGCTGTTGAACCTGATCGTCGGCCTGCTTACGGCCGACGGCGGTTCGATCACGCTCGACGACAAGGAGATATCAGGCCTGCCGCCGCATCGCCGGGCGCGGATGGGGCTCGGGCGCGCGTTCCAGATCCCGCAGCCGTTTCCACATCTGTCGGTTTACGAGAACGCGCTGGTCGCGGCGTCCTACGGTGCGGGTCTGTATGGCGAGGCGGCATCGAGCTGGACGATGGAGGTGTTGCAGCGCACCGGGCTCGACGCCAAGGCGGACAAGCTCGCGGGCGCCTTGCCGCTGATCGATCGCAAGCGGCTGGAATTCGCCAAGGCGCTGGCCTCGAAGCCCAAACTGATCTTGCTCGACGAGATTGCCGCTGGGCTGACCGAGCCCGAGGTCGAGCGCCTCGTTGCCATCATCAAGTCGGTGAAGGCAGATCACGCCATGATCTGGATCGAGCACATTCCGCACGCGCTGCGCGCGGTGTCGGATCGGATCATGGTGCTCGATTTCGGCCGCAAGGTGCTGGAAGGACCTCCGGCCGAGGTGATGGACAGCGCCGTGGTGCGCGAGATCTACATGGGATTGAAGGCCGATGGCGTTGCTTGATGTGAACGGCCTGCAGATCTTCTACGGCGATCTCCAGGCCGTGTTCGACATGAACTTCACCGTCGCGGACGGCGAAGCGGTGGCGCTGGTCGGCGCCAACGGCGCCGGCAAGTCGACGTTCCTGAAAGCGCTGGTCGGGCTCAACGAGGAGCGGCGCGGGGCGGTGCATTTCGACGGCATCGACATCTCGCAGATGCCGGCCGAGCAGGTGTCGCGGCTCGGGCTCATCATGGTGCCCGAAGGGCGCCTGCTGTTCGATTCGCTGACCATCGAGGAGAACCTGCTGATGGGCAGCGTCAACCGGCGCAAGGGCAGCTGGACCTTGCGCCGGGTGTTCGACTTGTTCCCGATCCTGGAGGAGCGGCGGCGGATGTTTCCGGGCCAGCTCTCCGGCGGCCAGCAGCAGATGGCGGCGATCGGCCGCGCGCTGATGTCGAACCCGCGGCTGTTGTTGTGCGACGAGATCTCGCTCGGGCTCGCGCCCGTCGTGGTCGAGCAGATCTACCGCTCCTTTGCCGACATCCGCCGCGAGGGCACCGCCGTCGTGCTGGTCGAGCAGGACGTCAAGCGCGCGCTCGCCACCTCCGAACGAATCTACTGCCTGTTGAAGGGGCGGGTGTCGCTGACCGGCCCGGCGCAAGGATTGCAGCCGGAGCAGCTGACGCACGCCTATTTCGGTAACTAGCCAGGATTGGCACGACATGATCTGGGTTGAGACATTGATCAACGGAGCCCTGCTGGGCGGGCTCTACGGCCTGCTCGGAATCGGGCTCGCTCTGGTGTTCGGCGTGATGCGCGTCGTCAACATCGCGCATGGCGAGTTCATGGTGCTGAGCGCGTTCTGCGCCGTGCTGCTTTCCAACCTGTTTCCGCAGGTCTCGCCGCTCTTGATGCTGATCCCGGTGATCGCACTGTCCTTTGCGGTCGGCTGGCTCTACCAGGCCGCCATTGTCAACCGGGTCGTGACATCGCCCGATCCGCTGTCGCCGTTGCTGCTCACCTTCGGCGTCTCGGTGATCCTGCGTAACGTCATGGTCGAGATATTCGGGGCCGACGTGCGCAGCCTCCAGGTCGGCGAGCTCTCGCGCGCCAGCCTCGAGATCGCCGGCCTCAACATCGGCATCATGCCGCTGCTCACGCTGGTGCTGGCGGCGCTGCTGTTCATGGCGCTGCAGCTGGTGCTGCGCCACACCGAGTTCGGCCGGATCGTGCGTGCCACTGCCGACCGCCGCGACATCGTCCGGCTGTCCGGGGTCAAGCCGGATCGGGTCTATAATTATGTCATGGGCCTGTCGCTCGCGCTCGGCGCGATCGGCGGCGTGCTGCTCGCGGTGCGGTCGAGCTTTACGCCGTTCTCGGGCGCCGAGCGGCTCTTGATCGCCTTCGAGGTCGTGGTGCTGGGCGGGCTCGGCTCGTTCTGGGGCGCGCTGCTCGGCGGCATCGCGCTCGGCATGGCGCAACTGATCGGGCTGAAGATCGATCCGAATGCGGGGCTGCTCTACGCACACCTGCTGTTCTTCATCATGCTGCTGATCCGTCCGTCGGGTCTCGTGTCGAGCAGGGTATGACGCTGATGCCGACACGGACAATTCTCCTCGCCTGTGCCATCGTGCTGGTCGCCGTCATCGCCGGCGCGCCCTTCGTGCTGAACGAGGGCATCCTGCGGCTCGCGACCGAGTGCCTGCTGCTGCTGACGATGGCGCAGATGTGGAACCTGCTGGCGGGCTATGCCGGGCTGGTGTCGCTCGGCCATCAGGTCTTCATCGCCTTCGGCGCCTATGCGCTGTTCCTGACCTCCGGCTGGCTCGAGGTGACCCCGATCTGGGTGCTGCCGGTGGCGCCGCTGGTGGCCGCGGCCGTCGCGGCGATCATCGCCTTTCCGCTGTTTCGTTTGCGCGACGCCTATTTCTCGATCGCGATGTGGGTGTTCGCCGAGATCATCGGCGCCTTCACGATGAAATCGCAGGCCGTCGGCGGCACCTCGGGCGTGCCGCTCGCCACCAGCAAGCTGATCGATTTCGACTGGTTCGAGCCGACCATGTTTTGGCTCGCGGGCGGCCTGACGCTGGTCACCATCATGGCGCTGTACAAGATGATGACCTCGAGCTTCGGGCTCGGGCTGATGAGCGTGCGCGACAATGATCTCGCCGCGATGAGCGTCGGCGTCGATGTTCGCCACAACCGCTTCATCGCCTTCGTGCTCTCGGCGGCGGGATGCGGGCTTGCGGGTGCGCTGAGCTTCATGGGCAATTTGTTCATCGCGCCGCTGGCGGCCTTCGACGTCAATTGGTCGGTCTACATGATGTTCATCGTGATCATCGGCGGCATCGGAACGCTGGAAGGCCCGATCCTCGGCGTCATCATCTTCTTCGGCCTGCGCGAATTGATGACCGGGCCGCTCGGCCTGTCCGGCGGCTGGTATCTGGTCGGGCTCGGCATCATTGCCGTCGTCGTGATGATCGTGGCGCCGCGCGGCATCTGGCCGGCCTTGCGCGATCGCCTCGGCGTAAGGCTGCTCGACGTCCACCGTGCCGCGCCACGGCCGGCCGCGGCCACCATCCTGCCGGGCGCATCGGAACGGGCTACCGGATGAGGCGGGCCTTCACGCCGTCATCATTGCTTGTATTCTGACCGTTCTGGCTTTGCGTGGAGGGTGTGATGGCTCTGATATTCCGGGGATGCGGATCGGCATTGGCCGGCCTGGTTGCGATGACGATGGCGGCGCCGCTGCCGGCGCAGGCCGAGCGCAGGATGTGGCCGCAGGCGGCCGCGACGCACCCGATGGACGGGCTGACAACGGACGAAATCCGTTCGGTCACCGAGATTCTCCGCGGCGCCGGCAAGCTCGACGATGCGACGCGGGTCGTCTCCATGACGGTCGACGAGGACCCCAAGGACGAAGTGCGGGCGTGGAAGCCCGGACAACCCTTCGCGCGGCGGGCGAATGCGACGCTGCTGAGCGGTGGATATCTCTACGAAGCGCATATTGATCTGGCCGCGCGCAGCCTGCTCGGCTGGGACGAGATCAGGGATCATGAGGCCGCGCTGACCATCGACGAGCTGATGTCTGCCGGTGATCTGCCGAAGCAGGACCCGCGCTGGATTGCCGCGATGGCCAAGCGCGGCATCACCGACTTCCGCAACGTCATGTGCCTGCCGCTGACGGTGGGGCCGGTGAGCGACCCGGCCCTGAAAGGCCGCCGCCTGCTCAACGTGCCCTGCGTCGACACCACCGGCGCCGGCAACAATCTCTGGGGCAAGCCGATCGAGAACCTGGTCGCCCAGGTCGATCTCAAGAGCAGGACGGTGCTGTCGGTGACCGATCTCGGCGTGCTGCCGCCACCGGCGCAGACGCCCTCGCATGCCTATGCCGACTCCGGAAAATACCGTAAGCCGCCGAAGCCGATCGAGATCACCGCGCCCGAGGGCACCAATGTGAAGGTGGAGGGCGGCCAGGTCCGCTGGGACAATTGGTCGTTCCATGTCCGTCTCGAGCCGCGCGTCGGCGCGGTGCTGTCGCTGATCCGCTACGACGACCACGGCACGTTCCGCGACATCGCCTATCAGATTTCGGCGAGCGAGATGTTCGTGCCCTATATGGATCCGGCGCCGACCTGGTCGTTCCGCGCCTATATGGATATCGGCGAATACGGTTTTGGTGTGCTCTCCAGCGAATTGCAGCGCGGCATCGATTGCCCCGAAGGCGCGCATTTCCTCGATCTGACGATCTCGGACACCAAGGGCGCGCCCGTCGTCTCCAAGGGCGCGGTCTGCATCTTCGAGCGCCCGACCGGCGATCCGATCTGGCGCCACAGCGAGCTCATCAACAACACCGCCGAGGTGCGGCCGAACAATGAGCTGGTGGTGCGGATGGCGCCGGTGGTCGGCAATTACGACTATCTGGTGGACTACGTGTTCGACCGCGCCGGCAACATCGACGTGCGGCTCGGCGCCTATGGCATCGATGCGACCAAGGGCGTCGCGAGCCGGACCTTGAGCGATCCGACGGCGAAGCAGGATACGGCCTACGGGACGCTGGTCGACGAGCGGCTGCTGGCCGTCAATCACGATCACTACATGACGTTCCGGATCGACATGGACGTCGACGGCACCTCGAACCGGCTGGTCGAGGACCACTTCAGCGTCCGCCGGCTGGATGAGGGCCAGCGCAAGAGCCTCTGGCAGGTTGACACCAGGCCGGTCGCGACCGAAGGGCCGATCACGACGCCGCTGAGCGCGGCGCAGTTCAGGATCGAAAGTACCGGCAAGACCAACAGCCGCGGCTACCGCACCAGCTATCAGCTGATGCCCGGACACTCCGACGTCTCGTTGCTCGCCAAGGACGATCCGATCCAGCTGCGCGCAGGCTTCAGCGCCTACACGCTATGGACCTCGGCCTACGCCAGGGACGAGAGATATGCCGCAGGCATGTACCCGAATGAGAATCCTGAGGTCGATGGCTTGCCGAAATGGACCGCCGCAAAGCGGCCGATCGAGGATCGCGACCTCGTGCTGTGGTACACGGTCGGCTTCCGCCACGTGCCACGCGCCGAGGATTGGCCGGTCATGCCGGGCCTTTGGCATGGCTTCCGGCTCCGTCCGTTCAACTTCTTCGATCGCAATCCCGCGCTCGACGTGCCGCCGATGGTGAATGCCAAGGATACCACCAAGGACACCAAATGAGTGGCCGCGTGCTTCGCACGGGAGCGGTGGCCGGCGCGCTGCTGGTGTTGTTGGCCGCGCAACCAGCCGCGCACGGCGCGACGGCGGAAAGCGGCGCTGACGATGCGTCCTTGCTCTATTTGAGCAGCGGCGACTGGCAGCGCCAATCCACGCCGCACAAGGTCGCGCTCGCGGCCGACTTCATGCGGATCTTCTGCACCGATCAGAGAATGTCGGCGGCATCGCTCGCCGATTGCCTCGACCGCGACAAGGCGGATGGCGCGCTGTTCGAGCGTGCCATGGCCTGTGTCAGTGCGCTGTCAGCCGGCCGCTGAGAGGCCGGCGTCGATCCCTTCGGCGATCGCCTTCACATCCAATGCGGTGAGGATCAGGGGCGGGGACAGGATCAGGTTGTTGCCCGAGACGCGCAGCATCACGCCGGCCTCGTAGGCGCTATCTGCCACCTTCGCCATCGTCTTCTTGTCGGCGGGCTTCTTGCTGTCGCGATCGGCGACCAGCTCGAGCGCGGCCATCAGGCCCTTGCCCCTGACGTCGCCGACCAGCTGGTGCTTGGCCTTGAGCGCGGCCAGCGCATGCGCAAGGTCCTCACCGCGCGCGGCGGCATTCTCGTCAAGCTTGAGGCGGCGGGTCTCGGCGAGCGCGGCAAGGCCCGCGGCGCAGCCGACCGGATGGCCCGAATAGGTGTAGCCATGGCCGATCGAACCGAACGCGGTCGTATCAGTCTCGAAGGTTTCCGCGACCTGCTCGCCGATCAGCGTCGCGCCGAGCGGGAAATAGCCCGAGGTGATCGCCTTGGCCATCGTCATCATGTCAGGCTTGACGCCCCATAGCCGCGAACCCGACCACGCGCCGGTGCGTCCGAACCCGGTGACGACCTCGTCGGCGATCATCAGGATGCCGTGCCGGTCGCAGATCTCGCGCGCCAGCTTCATGAAGCTGTCCGGCGGCACGATCACGCCGCCGGCCCCTAACACCGGCTCCATGATGAAGGCCGCGATGGTGTCGCCGCCCTGGAACGCGATCTCCTCCTCCATCGCCGCCGCGCACAGCTGCGCGAGCCTGGCGGGATCGGTCTCGTTGAAGGGATTGCGATAGGTCGACGGCGCCGGGATATGGAATACGCCGGGTAGCATCGGCTCATAGTTGCGGCGGAAATTGGCGTTGCCGTTGACGGAGGCGCCGCCGAAATGCGTGCCGTGATAGCCCTTCTTCAGCGCCAGGAACTTGGTGCGGTCGGCCTGGCCCTTGATCTTCCAGTATTGCCGCGCAAGCCGCAGCGCGGTCTCGACCGAATCCGATCCGCCCGACGTGAAGAAGGCGCGAACCATGCCTTCCGGCTTGAACCATTCAGTGAGCTCGTAGGCGAGCTCGATCGAGGGACCGCTCGAAGTGCCGCGGAAGCCGGAATAGTATGGCAGCGCGCTGAGCTGGTCTGCGATCGCCTTCTTGATCGGATCGCAGCTGTAGCCGAGATTGACGTTCCACAGGCCGCCGACCGCATCGATCACGGTGTTGCCGTCGATGTCGGTGACGTGGACGCCTTCGCCCTTCATCACGATCCGCGGCGGCTGCGCCCGCATCTCGGCGGGATGGGCCATCGGGTGCCAGATCGGCTTGGCGTTGTTCTCAACCAGGAAGTTTCTGTCACGCATGATCGCTCTCTGTCGTTAACGCGCTTTCTTCATGCGAACCGGCCACTTCGCTCGAAAACGCTCTAGTCGAATTGCAGCCCGAAATGCCGCAGCGCTTCGCCGTAGGACGCGGCTGGATTGCGCACGTCAAACAGCACCGTGCGCATGTTGCACGCGGCGGCGCCGGTGGTGTTGCGACGCTGGTCGTCGACGAAGACGCAATCTTCTGCCTCCAGCGCCAATTCGTCCAGCACGCTTTGATAGGCGCGCCGATCGGGTTTCAGGATCCCGGTATGGGTCGCGTCGACGATGGTGTCGAAGCGTTTGAGGATGGAGAGGCGGGTGCGGAACTCCGCACCATAGAACAGGTCGAGCTCGTTCGAGAGGATCGCAAGCCGGAACCCGGCGTCAGCGGCGAGGGTGATCGCGCGCACCGCCTCGGGCCGGATCACGGTGTCGGGATCGGCGCCGCGCGCGCGCTTCACGAAGGTCTCCATGTCGCGCCAGTCCTCGCCGACCATGCGCCCGACCTCGCGGCTGCGGGTCAGCCAGTAGTCGCGTTCGGAAATCTCGCCGCGCTGCATCGCAGCCCAGAGCGGATCGCTGTCGGGAGCGAATGGTCCGAGCCATTTCAGCGTGCACGGAGCGAGCCCGAGCGCGCGCTCGGTCAGGTCATGGGTCTCGAACAAGGTCTTCGAGATCACACCGCCGAAATCGAGCACCAGCGCCTTCGCGAGCGGTCGCGTCATGCGGCAACCGTTCCGCGGCCGGGGCGAACAATGCCGGCTGCGACCCATCGGTCGAAGATACCGAGCACCGTTTCATTGAATGTCGCGCTGTTGATGTGATCCTTGATCTCGTGCAACTCGACCGGCGGCCGGACCGCCGACCGCATCGCGTCGACAAAGGCCGCGAGGGCGTCGGGATCGTGCAAGGCTTCGCCTTCGCGGTCCCATTGCTGGATGCCGCCGGCGGGCAGCACAAAGGCGACGGGTGCGCTGGCGCCGGCGAGCTTCTCCGCAATCGCGTGGGCGATCCGGCGGCGATCGGCCGCTCCCGAAGTCGCCGACGCGAGCAGCCGGTTGTGTGCGTGGAACGGCCGATCCGACAGCTCGCTCGGAATCCCAAGCCATGCCGGGAAGTCGACCATGTCGACCGCCCCGGGGGCGACGATTTGCGGAATGCCGGCTCTGCCCGCATTCTCCAGCCGGTCGGCGCCTGAATTGACCACCGAGCCGGTGAGCTGATTGGCGACCTCCTGCAGGCTGAGGTCCAGCACCGCAGCAAAGCCGCCCTGGGCTGCGATCGACTCCATGGCACGGCCACCCATGCCTGTGGTGTGGAAGACGACCACCTCGTAGCCGCGCTGCTCGAGCTGCGGCTTGAGCTCCACCATGTAGCGCAGGCAGCTCTTGCCGAGCGAGGTGATCGCAACGACCGGACGGTCCCGGCTCGGCTTGATTGCGCTCTTCGCCGCGCCGACGATCGCGCCGCAGGCCTGCGACAGCACGGCGGTGCAGGTGCCGTTGAGGCCATAGAGGCCGCCGGCCCACAGGATCATCATCAGATCGGCGGCGACGCGCTCGGGCGGGATCAGATGCGAAAAGGCGACGGTCGAGACGATCAGCTTCGGCAGGCCGAGCGGCAGCGCCTGTGCGACGTCGAGCGCAAGGTCGGTTCCCATCGTGCCGCCGATCGCGATCACGCCGTCGATGGCATCGCGCGCCGCGAGCTCGCGCGCCAGATTAGCGGCGCCAATCGCCATCAGCGACATCGCGGAGTTTTCGTCGCCGCTCGATGCGATCGCCGCGATCGTGGTCTGCGCAGCGGAGGCCACCGCGTGCTTGTCATGTGCGGGTTGATACGGCGGATCGCCGAGCACGCTGATGTCCATCATGATCGTGCTGCCACCGGCGCGCGCGATGCACGCGCTCATGAACAGCAGTTCGTCGGCCTTGGTGTCTCCAGTGCCGATCAGAAGAATACGGGGCTGCGTGATCTCGGGCATGACCTTCGGCTCGCCGGCGGCGTGAGGGATGTGGACGAGTTGGTTTGCACCCAGCGGGCAGGGCGTTCGGCCATCGTGCGATCACGCTATGAGGGCGCTGGCCGCGGCGACATCCACCTATCGGTTGATTGCTGCCAAAGCCTTGATTTGGCGAGGATTGCACCATGCCAGCGGTCTCCGGTCGGGAGCCGCTTTTGTCACCGTCACAATGATCCCGCATGCAGCAAGCCCAGATCGATCTGTTACGCTCGGCCGCAATTCCGGCCCAGCAGCTCTTCATCGGCGGCCGGCCGGCGCAGCCGGTTGGCGAGGCACGGCTCGATGTGGTGTCGCCGATCGACGGCAAGGTGCTGACGACCATTGCAGACGGCGATGCGGCCGATGTCGACCTTGCGGTCAAACGGGCGCGGCAGGCCTTCGAGCAGGGAAGCTGGTCGCGTGCGGCACCGGCGCAGCGCAAGAAGGTGCTGCTGCAGTTCGCCGATCTGATCGAGCAGCACACGCTTGAGATCGCGGTACTCGGCGTGCGCGACAACGGCACCGAGATCGGCATGGCCTACAAGGCCGAACCGCTGTCGGCCGCCGGCACCGTCAGGTACTACGCCGAGGCGATCGACAAGGTGTATGGCGAGATCGCGCCGACCTCAGGTGACGTGCTCGGACTCGTGCATCGCGAACCGCTTGGCGTCGTCGGCGTCATCGTGCCGTGGAATTTCCCGCTGATGATCGGGGCGTGGAAGATCGGTCCCGCACTCGCCGCCGGAAACTCGGTCGTGGTCAAGCCGCCGGAGCTTGCGTCGCTGACGCTGCTGCGGCTTGCCGAGCTTGCGACCGAGGCGGGCCTGCCGGACGGCGTGCTCAACGTCGTCACCGGCCGCGGCGCATCGGCCGGCGAGGCGCTCGCGCTGCATATGGATGTCGATGTGCTCGCCTTCACCGGCTCGGGCGCGGTCGGCCGGCGGCTGCTGGAATGTTCGGCGCGGTCGAATCTGAAGCGGGTCCATCTCGAGCTTGGCGGCAAGTCGCCCAATATCGTCTTCGCGGATGTGCCCGACATCAAGCATGCGGCCAAGGTGTCCGCGAATGGCATCTTCAGGAATTCGGGCCAGGTCTGCGTGGCCGGTTCGCGGCTGCTGGTGCAGTCCGCGATCTATGATCGCTTCATGGATGCGCTGCTCGATGCCACTGCCAAGCTCCGTGTCGGCGATCCCCTCGATGTGACGTCGGATATCGGCGCTATCTCGAGCCAGGCTCAGTTGCGCAAGAACCTGGATGCGGTTGCCCGCGCGGAAGCGCAGGGTGCGAAGCGGTTGATCGGCGGCGAGCAGATCCGCATCGAGAGCGGCGGCAACTTCATGTCGCCCGCGATCCTCACCGAGGTGACGCCATCGATGGAGGTCTGGCGCGAGGAGGTGTTCGGCCCGGTGCTGGCGGTCACGCGGTTCGACGGCGAGGAGGACGCCACAGCTCTCGCCAACGCGACGCCCTATGGGCTTGCATCTGCGGTGTGGACCGGAAGTCTGTCAACGGCGCATCGCATGGTGCGCGCCATCAAGGCCGGCGTCGTGCACGTCAATGCCTATGGCGGCGCCGATATCACGGTGCCGCTCGGCGGCTTCAAGCAATCCGGCTTCGGACGCGACAAGTCGCTCCACGCCCTCGACGCCTATACCGACCTCAAGACCGCCTGGATCGCGCTATGACATCAGCAACGGCCGAACGTGCGGGCATTCTGAACCGATTGCTCGATGCCGAACAGGAACGTTTCCGGGCACTTCATCCGCGCTCGGCGGCGGCCTGGCAGGACGGCCGGCAACACTACCTTTATGGCGGCCCGTCGCACTGGATGCGGCGCTGGGCTGGCGGTTTTCCGATCTATGCCGATGCGGCGCATGGCGCGCATATCAGGGACATCGACGGCCGCGACTATATCGATTTCTGCCTCGGCGACACCGGCGGCATGTGTGGGCACGCGCCGGAGGCGGTGACGGAAGCCGCGCTGCATCAGCTCAAGCGTGGCGCGACCATGATGCTCCCGACGGGGGACAGCCTTTGGGTCGGCGCCGAGTTGTCGCGTCGCTTCGGCCCGAAATACTGGACCTTGACGACGTCGGCGACCGACGCCAACCGCGCCGCGATCCGCATCTCGCGCATGATCACCGGGCGGCGCAAGGTGCTGGTGTTCTCCGGCTGCTATCATGGCGGCGTCGAGGAGGCGCATGTCGAGATCCGCGACGGCCGCGTCGGCTTGCGCAACATGATCCATCCCAACGGCATCGATCATGACGCCGTGAGCCGGGTGGTCGAGTTCAACGATGTCGCAGGCCTGGAGGCGGCGCTGGAGCAGGGCGATGTCGCCTGCGTGCTGACCGAGCCGCTGATGACGAATTTCGGCATGATCCCGGTCGACCCCGGTTTCCACCAGGCCCTGCGCGACCTGACCCGCCGCGCCGGTACTGTGCTCATCATCGACGAGACCCATACGCTGTCCTGCGGGCCGGGCGGCTATACTGAGGGCCACGGGCTCGAGCCGGACATCTTCGTCGCCGGCAAGGCGATCGCAGGTGGCATCCCCGCCGGCGTGTTCGGTCTCAGCGAGCAGATTGCCGAGCGGCTCTGGAAAATCGTGCCCCACGTCAACCCGCGTGAGCGGCAGTCGGCGCATCTCGGTTTCGGCGGCACGCTTGCCGGCAACGCGCTGACGGTCGCGACCATGCGCGCGGTGCTGGAGAAGGTGCTGACCTCAGCGAATTACGAGCGGATGATCGGAACCGCGACCTGGCTCGCGCAGGAGGCGCGCCGGCTGATCGAGGCGGCCGGGCTGCCCTGGCACGTCACGCAGATCGGCGCACGTGCCGAGATCATGTTCATGCCACAACCGCCACGCAGCGGCGCCGACGTCATTGCGGGCCGGCAACCCGATCTCGAGACCTTGCTGCATGCGTTCTACATGAACGAGGGCATTCTGGTGACGCCGTTCCACACCATGCTGCTGATGTGTCCGGCGACGTCGGGGCGGGACGTCGACAAGCACACGGCGGTGTTCGCGCAGTTCATCGATTTGCTGCGCGGCGCGGGAGCAATCTGATGCAGGCGCTTCCGTTCAATCTCGACGGCCGGGTCGCCATCGTCACCGGCGGCGGCCGCGGGATCGGTGCGGCCATTGTCAGGCGCCTTGCGCAGGCCGGCGCGACCGTTGTCATCGCCAACCGGACGCTCGATGTGGCCGAGGCACTGGCGCGCGAACTCGCCGACGACGGACGAACCGCGCATTGCGTGCCGTTCGACCGGCTCGATCGCAGCAGTCTGCGTGCGATGATTGACGATGTCGCCGCCAAATTCGGCCGGCTCGATATCGTCGTGCACAATGCCGGTGGTTGTCCGTGGGCCTCGCTCGAGGAGCTCGATGAAGCCAAGCTCGACGAGACACTGGTGCTGAATCTCAACGCCAGCATCTGGCTCGCACAGGGCGCTATTCCCCATATGCGCGCCAACCGGTTCGGACGCGTTCTCGTGACATCGTCGGTCTCGGCGCGCGTCGCGATGGGCGGCGGCGCGCATTACTCCGCGGCGAAAGCCGGTGTCAACGCGTTCATCCGCGGTACCGCCTTCGAGCTCGCGCGCGACGGCATCACGGTCAATGGCGTCGAAGCCGGCTTCATCGAGAAGCCGGGGCGGGGCACCATGAGCGCGCCGGAGAACAAGGCAAAGCTCGAGCGCTTCATTCCGATGGGGCACATGGGGAGCGCGGACGACATCGCCTGCGCGATGCTCTATCTCGCCTCCGCCGAGGCCAAATATGTCACGGGGCAGACCATCGTCGTCGACGGCGGCTCGACGCTGCCGGAGACCGGATTTGCCGTCGAACGGCAGTGGGGACTCTAGATGAGCATGATCTCTTCGGAAAACCGGCTTCCACTTTTCCGGATCATGGTCTGATGCCGCGGCTGGACGGAAAGACCGCGCTGGTGACGGGCGCAGCCACAGGGATCGGCCGGGCCACGGCTTCACTGCTGGCATTGAGCGGCGCGCGTGTCGTGCTGTTCGGGCTCGGTGAGGCCGAGTTGCAAGCGGCGGCGGCGGAGTGCGGCGGGCAGGCGGTCCACGGCGATGTCACGCGTCCGGACGACATTGCCAAAGCCGTCGCCGCCTGCGGCGCATGGCTCGACATCGTCGTCAACGCCGCCGGCCTGATCGTGCCGGATCAGCCCGCCAGCGTCTCCGACGAGGTCTGGGCCAGGACGCTCGATGTCAACCTCACGGGGACCATGCGGGTCTGCCGGGCATCCCTGCCGCTGCTTCGGCAGCGCGGCGGCGCGATCGTCAACATAGCCTCGGTTGCCGCGTTCAATGCCAGTCCGGACAGCGCAAGCTACGCCGCCAGCAAGGCGGCCGTCGTCGCCTATACGCGCTCACTGGCCTATGCCCACGGCGTCGACGGCATCCGCGCCAATGCCGTGGCGCCCGGCTGGGTGCGGACGCCGATGAGCGCCTATGAAATGCAGCTGCTCGCGGACCAGAATGGCACCACCGCCGAGACCGAGTTTCGCGGCGTCGAGCGGCGGATCGCCTTGGGACGGATGGCCGAGCCCGCCGAGATCGCGGCATGCTGCCTGTTCCTGGCTTCCGACGAGGCGTCCTTCGTGACCGGTGCGGTGCTGGTCGCCGATGGCGGCGGCCGCTCGCCGACGCAAAACCGCGCCGTGTAGACGGCCGGTTGGCGTCGCGGCGCGGGCGGCCGGCACCTTGATAAGGACCGGTGGATTTGGCACTCTCGCGTCGTCACGTCATTCGATCGAGGGGCGTTATGAACAAGTC
Organism: Bradyrhizobium sp. B120; assembly: GCF_049075665.1. Classification (NCBI taxonomy): domain Bacteria; kingdom Pseudomonadati; phylum Pseudomonadota; class Alphaproteobacteria; order Hyphomicrobiales; family Nitrobacteraceae; genus Bradyrhizobium; species Bradyrhizobium sp. B120. The sequence goes on from NZ_CP185242.1 coordinate 3,395,146, forward strand.
ATTTTCTGTGATCATTGCCGCGGCCGCTTCAATCGTCGTTCTGTCATCGACGGCGGCGCGATGCGGCGACTATCCGTTTGGGGATCCGCCGTACCGGCTGGACTACGTGCAGGAGCCTCAGATCGAATCGGGCTGCTGGAAGTGGAATTGGCAGCAATATCAGTGGCAGGACCACTGCCCGGTCTACGTCCATCCGAAGGCTTATATGTTCTCGCGATCGTCGCGCGTCGTGCTCCGCACCAAGGGCTGAGGAGCGGCCGGCTTCATGACGTGCTTCGTGTCGCCCCAGTCGGGGTGGCGCGGAGCGCGCAGTAAACCGGGCCGAATCGCTGTCGCGCTGGACCGTCTTGTTTGCGTACGAGCCCCGCGCAAGCGCGGAGCGCTTGTCGCGAGGGAAGGGCGCTTCGCGGTTTTCCGGATCAGCTTTGATCAGTGCGCGATGGCGCAGGCCACCTGATGGTGCTTGCCGAAGTTGAGCAGCGCGTTTTCCCGGAAGCCGTCGAGCCAGATGCCGCGGCCGGCATAGCGATATCCGACGCCCATCGGCACCAGCCGCACATGGACCCCGCCATGGCCGGTCAGCAGCGAGGCCGTGACGACTTCGCCCTCGACCGACACGGCGCGCGGGCAGAGTGGATATTGATGGCCGTTCTCGCAGGTGAAGACGATCTCGGAGCAGGTGCCGACCGGTGCTTTGGTGACCAAGCCGAGGTCAGCGGCCGCCGCCGGCCGGGAAGCGCCTGATAGCGTTGCGCCCAAGGCCAACATGCCCGCGACCATGTAGCAAATCCGAATACGCATCAGTGCCCCCTCGTCCAGCGATAGGCTAAGTAATTGAGCAAAAATATCTCGCGCTAAATGAGCAAAAAAAACCTCCAAGGTCAAACCGCTCCACCCGGTGCAGCACGGCGGATTGGGTCAATCACCTCAGGGATTGAGCGTTAGGTGTTGCAAGTTTGCTTCAGTGGAACGGAATTAAGTCGAAGACTGTCCGGCTGCGACAACGTGCCTTTACTGGCCACAATTGGCCTGCAAGTGGTGAGGGGTAGTTGAGTCGTTTCGCAGCGACTGCTTCAAGCGCCTGGCCGGATCGCATCGCGAACGGGTTTCGGGGCGAACATCGGGGGTGGGAATGAACTTCCGTGGTGCCATTGCAGGTTCGCTACTGACCTTGACGATCGTCCCTGCGGCTCACGCGCAGACGCCATCTCCTCAACCGGTGAACGGCCGGGCAGCGGCGGCTCAGCCCGCTCAAGGCGATCAATCGTTCTCCGGCCCGAGCTTTCGCAAGGGCCTGTGGCGCTTCATCCGAACGCTCGACGTCGTGAAGAGCGCGAACAGGAACTTCAAGTACCGGGTGGTGAACGCGGAAACGACGCGCTGCGTCGACCCGACTTTCGCCATGAAGGCTACCTTCTCACCAGACCCGGTCGGAAGCTGCGTCTCGGACAAGCCTGAAAAGGTTGGCAATCAATACACCTTCGGGCACCGATGCGACTACATGGGCGCGGTCAGCACCGTGATTACAGTGCGCAGCGACGAGGCCTACACCGAGCTGAACGAGGTCAGCACCGGCGAGCATCCGAGGACCGACACGGTGGTCGCGACGCGGATCGGCGACTGCGACGATGGCGGCGTTGCCAACACCGCGAAATCCGCTGCGGCGCGTTTGCAGCAATAGCCCTTGATCAGCCGAGGCAGCTTGCCAGCATCAGGCTCCTCGGAGGCTGGGGCTTGGGCCCGGTTCGCGACGGGCTCCCGGGGGGGGCGGACCGTATTTTTCCGGAGAGGGTTTTCCGCAGCCGGCCTTGATCGTGCTTCGCGCCGGGTCGAGTCTTGACTGCGGAGAACTCCAACCAAAAGGGCGAGTGTTTACTCGACCTTAACGTGAAGTGTTCTGGAATGAAGTGAGGTGGGGCGTGGTTCAAGTAAAGTCACGCGATGCGTATCGTGCAGCCGACAAGGATTCAACGAATGACTTCGCGTGAGGGCTTCGGGCAGTCGAAGGTCTTCGCATGCACGCTTGGCGTCGTGGCCGCCCTTGCCGTGTCCTTGCTCGCTTCCCACGGCGCGGCGGCCGAGGAGAGCTTCAGCGGGCCGACCTTCCGGAAAGGGATGTGGCGATTCACGCGGACGCTGGAATTGGTCTCGCCCTCGAACGTCCGGCAAAAATTGCTCGAGCGCGAAATGACGCGCTGCGTCGACCCGACCCAGGCGATGAAGGCGACATTCTCATCGCCGTCGATCGGAAATTGCCATTCTTCAAGGCCGGAGAAGATCAGCAACAGGTACGTCTTCTCCAACCGGTGCGACTACATGGGGCCGGTCAGCACCGTGATCACGGTGCTGAGCGACGAGGCTTATACCGAGGTCAACGAAGTCCACGGCCAGGCGCCGCGGATGGACCGGGTGGTCGCCCGCCGGATCAGCGATTGTCACGAGGACAGGGCGCAGCTTGGCCAGCCGGCCACCGCGCCGAGCGAGGTCTCGCACGATGTCGAGCAGGAAACGGCTGAAGGCGAGCCGCTCTAGGGCGGTGCTCGGGCCTGCAGCGGGCCGTCAGATCTTTTGCTGGTTGCCTGGGCCACTCACCTTGACGGTGATCTTCTGAATTTCGGTGCGGCCGCCCTGATACTTGACCTCGAGGGTCAAGGCGTCGTCGCCCAGGAATTCGGGCGGCGCCTTGTAGAAGGCGACATAGGCGGGCACCTCGAGCGCCAGGCAGGCCTTGTAATTGGTGGCCTTGGCCTTCGCTGATTTCACCACGACCTTCCCGGCGGTGGGTGGGCTGACCAGCCGGATGGTTGGCAGCGGTCCCGACGTGCAGTCAGGCAGCACGTTGAGGTAGAGGCCGATCTGGGTGTCCCGGTTGGCCAGGGCCTGAACCTGGCGCTCGACCGTGGTCTCGCGCGGGACGGGTGGTTGCGGGGCTTGCGCGGCCACTGCGCCGAAGGAGTCCCAAATCAAGACGGCGGCACAAGCCAGAACAAGAATCACTCGCATCGAGCGCTCCAAATAGCCGGCGAGAACGAACCGGGCCGGGCAAATACTGGCTTTCGACCGAGTCAAACGGGCTAAGCCGTTGTTCTTGCAGCCCCGACCTGTCCGATCTTTACCACACTCGCAGGGAAAGCATTGATTAACCAAATACATTTCTTGACCGAGGTGAGGGTTAACAATAGCCTAAAGCTAAATTTTTCTACAATTTTTCCTCTAATCGCATTTTGCGGAGTTGATAATGCAGGGTTCGTTTCAGGTCGCTCAGGCTACCGGCACCGGCAATTCCACCAATTCGGCTCCCGTACGAGTTTACAAGCTGACGAAGCCACTGACCGATCAGGCGGTGGTCGTCAATCTTGGATACGACCAGAAAGCGAAGGTCGACTTCTCGTCGATCGCGAACGAGAAGATCACGCTGGTTCATATTGGCGAAAAGCTGATCATCCTGTTCGACAACCAGTCGACCGTCACGGTTGAGCCGTTCTTCGACTCCCGCGCGGATGGGCAGAACAACGTCACCATCGAGATAGCGCCTGGCCGCGACGTCTCGGTGCAAGAGTTTGCAAGCCTGTTTCCGATCGGCACGGACTCCTCCGTGTTGCCGGCGGCCGACAATGGCGGCAACTCGAATGGTAACGCGCAGGCGAGCGGTGCGAACTTCAGTCCGTTTGCGGTTGATCCGCTCGGCCCCGTGGGCACCAATACATTGGCGGGGAACGAAGAGCTGCCGGGCTTCACGATCACGCTGCCGACCGGCTTTGTGCTCAACGGGATCCCTCCGGGCCCGACCATTTCCGGCGGTCTCGTACCGCAGCTGATCGTCGACGAGAGCTTCCTGACTGCTGCGACCAACCACGGCGTGGCCGGCTCGGGACAGGGTCCGGCAGGGGTAACGGTTGCGACTGTGCAGGTGTCGTTTAACGTCACTGTGCCGGGCGGCGAGCAATCGCTGACCTATGCGCTGTCCATCAGTTCACCGCACGCCGACTCCGGTCTGATCGATTCCGGGACCGGTCAGCACGTGCTGCTGACGGTCAACGCGGCCGGCGTTGTCGAAGGACGCACCGCCATCGGTGGCGATCTCGTCTTCACGGTGGCAGTTGATGCTACGGGTCACGTGACGCTGACGGATCTGCGTGCCGTTCATGAGTTGACGCCCGGCGACTTCAATGAAGGGATTTCGCTGGCGTCCGGCCTGGTCACGCTGACCGCGACGGTGACGGACAATTTCGGCCAGTCCGCTACCGCATCCACTGATGTCGGTTCGCATCTGACGATTCTCGATGATGGTCCGCTCGCGATCAATGCGAGTCTGGTTGGGACGGTCGATGAAGATTCCCTTCCCGGCGCGCTTGCGCCGGGCGAGGTCGCCGGTGCACCGGCGACGGCGAGCGGCAACGTGTCGGCGCTGTTCGTATCGGGTGCAGATGCGCCGCTGAGCTTCTCCTTCACCGCGAGCCTTGCCAGTCTCACGGCGGAGAATCTGTCGTCCGGCGGTGTTGCGCTGAGCTATGCGGTGAGCGGCGTCGGCAGTGGCACCGAGACGCTGACGGCGAAGGCTGGCGCCACGACGGTGTTCACGCTGACGCTGAACGAGACCACGGGTGCCTACACCTTCACGCTCGATGCGCATCTCGACCATCCCGCCGCAAATGGCGAGAACAATCTTCTGATCGGGCTTGGCTCGGTGATCAGGGCGACGGATGCCGATGGCGACAGCGTCGTGGCGACCGGATCGCTGGCGATCACCGTGATCGACGACATCCCGGTTGCGACCGCGACGGTGCTGAGCGGCACGGTCGACGAAGACTCGCTGCCTGGCGCGCTGGCGCCGGGTGAGGTTGCTGCCGCGCCGGCTTCGGCGATCGGCAACGTCTCGGCGCTGTTCTTTGCCGGCGCGGACACCCCGCTGCATTACTCGTTTGCGACCAGCACGGCCAGCCTGACGGCGCAAGGCCTCAGCTCCGGCGGCGTCGCGCTGACCTATGCGGTGACGATCGTCGCCGGCGTCGAGACGCTGACCGCGACGGCGGGTGGCACCACGGTGTTCACGCTGACGCTGAACGAGACCACCGGCGCCTATACGTTCACGCTGGATGCGCATCTCGACCATGCGGCGCCGCCGGCAGGTACCGCGGTGGAGAACACGCTGGCGATCAACTTCGGTTCGATGATCCTGGCGACGGACTCCGACGGCGACACGGTTGCGGCCTCGGCGGCATCTTCGCTGGCGATCACTGTGATCGACGACATCCCGGTCGCGATAGGGAAGGCGCTGAGCGGCACGGTCGACGAGGACTCGCTGCCTGGCGCGCTGGCGCCGGGTGAGGTTGCTGCCGCGCCGGCTTCGGCGATCGGCAACGTGTCGGCGCTGTTCTTTGCCGGTGCGGATACCCCGCTGCACTACTCCTTCTCCTCGGATACTTCGAGCCTGACGGCGCAGGGCCTGACCTCGGGCGGCGTGGCGCTTACCTATGCGGTGACCATTGTCGCCGGCGTCGAGACGCTGACCGCGACGGCGGGCGGCACCACGGTGTTCACGCTGACGCTGAACGAGACCACCGGTGCCTACACCTTCACGCTGGATGCGCATCTCGACCACGCGGCGCCGCCGGCCGGCACCGCGGTTGAGAACACACTGGCGATCAACTTCGGTGCGGTGATCCAGGCGACCGACTCCGACGGCGACACGGTTGCGGCCTCGGCGGCATCTTCGCTGGCGATCACCGTGATCGACGACATCCCGGTTGCGACGGCGACGGTGCTGAGCGGCACCGTCGATGAGGACTCGCTGCCTGGCGCGCTGGCGCCGGGTGAAGTTGCGGCTGCGCCGGCTGCGGCGAACGGCAACGTCTCGGCGCTGTTCTTTGCCGGTGCGGATACCCCGCTGCACTACTCCTTCTCCTCGGATACTTCGAGCCTGACGGCGCAGGGCCTGACCTCGGGCGGCGTGGCGCTGACCTATGCGGTGACCATTGTCGCCGGCGTCGAGACGCTGACCGCGACGGCGGGCGGCACCACGGTGTTCACGCTGACGCTGAACGAGACCACGGGTGCCTACACCTTCACGCTGGATGCGCATCTTGATCATGCTGCGCCGCCGGCAGGTACGGCGGTAGAGAACACGCTGGCGATCGACTTCGGTGCGGTGATCCAGGCGACGGATTCGGACGGCGATACGGTGACCGCCTCGGCGGCATCTTCGCTGGCGATCACTGTCATCGACGACATCCCGGTTGCGACTGCGACGGTGCTGAGCGGCACGGTGGATGAAGATTCGCTGCCTGGCGCGCTGGCGCCGGGTGAAGTTGCGGCTGCGCCGGCTGCGGCGAACGGCAACGTGTCGGCGCTGTTCTTTGCCGGCGCGGACACCCCGCTGCACTACTCGTTCTCCTCGGATACTTCGAGCCTGACGGCGCAGGGCCTGACCTCGGGCGGCGTGGCGCTGACCTATGCGGTGACCATTGTCGCCGGCGTCGAGACGCTGACCGCGACGGCCGGCGGCACCACGGTGTTCACGCTGACGCTGAACGAGACCACCGGTGCCTACACCTTCACGCTGGATGCGCATCTCGACCACGCGGCGCCGCCAGCCGGTACGGCGGTGGAGAACACGCTGGCGATCGACTTCGGTGCGGTGATCCAGGCGACGGATTCGGACGGCGATACCGTGACCGCCTCGGCGGCGACGTCGCTGGCGATCACCGTGATCGACGACATCCCGGTTGCGACCGCGACGGTGCTGAGCGGCACGGTGGATGAAGATTCGCTGCCTGGCGCGCTGGCGCCGGGTGAGGTGGCGGCCGCGCCGGCTTCGGCGAACGGCAACGTCTCGGCGCTGTTCTTTGCCGGAGCGGATACCCCGCTGCACTACTCCTTCTCCTCGGATACTTCGAGCCTGACGGCGCAGGGCCTGAGCTCGGGCGGCGTGGCGCTGACCTATGCGGTGACCATTGTCGCCGGCGTCGAGACGCTGACGGCAACGGCGGGCGGCACCACGGTGTTCACGCTGACGCTGAACGAGACCACCGGTGCCTACACCTTCACGCTCGATGCCCACCTCGACCATGCGGCGCCGCCGGTCGGTACGGCGGTGGAGAACACGCTGGCGATCGACTTCGGTGCGGTGATCCAGGCGACGGATTCGGACGGCGATACCGTGACCGCCTCGGCGGCGACGTCGCTGGCGATCACCGTGATCGACGACATCCCGGTTGCGACCGCGACGGTGCTGAGCGGCACGGTCGACGAGGACTCGCTGCCCGGCGCGCTGGCGCCGGGTGAGGTTGCGGCTGCGCCGGCTGCGGCGAACGGCAACGTCTCGGCACTGTTCTTTGCTGGGGCGGACACCCCGCTGCACTACTCCTTCTCCTCGGATACTTCGAGCCTGACGGCGCAGGGCCTGACCTCGGGCGGCGTGGCGCTGACCTATGCGGTGACGATCGTCGCCGGCGTCGAGACGCTGACCGCAACGGCCGGCGGCACCACGGTGTTTACGCTGACGCTGAACGAGACCACGGGTGCCTATACGTTTACGCTGGATGCGCATCTCGACCACGCTGCGCCGCCAGCCGGCACGGCGGTTGAGAACACGCTGGCGATCGACTTCGGTGCGGTGATCCAGGCGACCGACTCGGACGGCGACACGGTGACCGCCTCGGCGGCGACGTCGCTGGCGATCACGGTCATCGACGACATCCCGGTTGCGACTGCGACGGTGCTGAGCGGCACGGTGGATGAGGACTCGCTGCCTGGCGCGCTGGCGCCGGGTGAGGTGGCGGCCGCGCCGGCTTCGGCGAACGGCAACGTCTCGGCGCTGTTCTTTGCCGGAGCGGATACCCCGCTGCACTACTCCTTCTCCTCGGATACTTCGAGCCTGACGGCGCAGGGCCTGAGCTCGGGCGGCGTGGCGCTGACCTATGCGGTGACCATTGTCGCCGGCGTCGAGACGCTGACGGCAACGGCGGGCGGCACCACGGTGTTCACGCTGACGCTGAACGAGACCACCGGTGCCTACACCTTCACGCTCGATGCCCACCTCGACCATGCGGCGCCGCCGGTCGGTACGGCGGTGGAGAACACGCTGGCGATCGACTTCGGTGCGGTGATCCAGGCGACGGATTCGGACGGCGATACCGTGACCGCCTCGGCGGCGACGTCGCTGGCGATCACCGTGATCGACGACATCCCGGTTGCGACCGCGACGGTGCTGAGCGGCACGGTCGACGAGGACTCGCTGCCCGGCGCGCTGGCGCCGGGTGAGGTTGCGGCTGCGCCGGCTGCGGCGAACGGCAACGTCTCGGCACTGTTCTTTGCTGGGGCGGACACCCCGCTGCACTACTCCTTCTCCTCGGATACTTCGAGCCTGACGGCGCAGGGCCTGACCTCGGGCGGCGTGGCGCTGACCTATGCGGTGACGATCGTCGCCGGCGTCGAGACGCTGACCGCAACGGCCGGCGGCACCACGGTGTTCACGCTGACGCTGAACGAGACCACGGGTGCCTATACGTTTACGCTGGATGCGCATCTTGACCATGCGGCGCCGCCAGCCGGCACGGCGGTGGAGAACACGCTGGCGATCGACTTCGGTGCGGTGATCCAGGCGACCGACTCGGACGGCGACACGGTGACCGCCTCGGCGGCGACGTCGCTGGCGATCACCGTGATCGACGACATCCCGGTTGCGACTGCGACGGTGCTGAGCGGCACGGTGGATGAGGACTCGCTGCCTGGCGCGCTGGCGCCGGGTGAGGTGGCGGCTGCGCCGGCTTCGGCGAACGGCAACGTCTCGGCGCTGTTCTTTGCCGGTGCGGACACCCCGCTGCACTACTCCTTCTCCTCGGATACTTCGAGCCTGACGGCGCAGGGCCTGACCTCGGGCGGCGTGGCGCTGACCTATGCGGTGACGATTGTCGGCGGCGTCGAGACGCTGACCGCGACAGCGGGCGGCACCACGGTGTTTACGCTGACGCTGAACGAGACCACCGGTGCCTACACCTTCACGCTCGACGCGCATCTCGACCATGCGGCGCCGCCGGCCGGCACGGCGGTTGAGAACACACTCGCGATCAACTTCGGTTCGATGATCCTGGCGACTGACTCGGACGGCGACACGGTTGCGGCCTCGGCGGCATCGTCGCTGGCGATCACTGTCATCGACGACATCCCGGTTGCGACGGCGACGGTGCTGAGCGGCACGGTCGATGAGGACTCGCTGCCTGGCGCGCTGGCGCCGGGTGAAGTTGCGGCTGCGCCGGCTGCGGCGAACGGCAACGTCTCGGCACTGTTCTTTGCTGGGGCGGACACCCCGCTGCACTACTCGTTTGCGGCCAGCACGGCCAGCCTGACGGCGCAGGGCCTGACGTCGGGCGGCGTGGCGCTGACCTATGCGGTGACGATTGTCGGCGGCGTCGAGACGCTGACCGCGACGGCGGGCGGCACCACGGTGTTCACGCTGACGCTGAACGAGACCACCGGTGCTTACACCTTCACGCTCGACGCGCATCTCGACCATGCGGCGCCGCCGGCCGGCACCGCGGTTGAGAACACACTCGCGATCAACTTCGGTGCGGTGATCCTGGCGACCGACTCCGACGGCGACACGGTTGCGGCCTCGGCGGCATCGTCGCTGGCGATCACTGTCATCGACGACATCCCGGTTGCGACGGCGACGGTGCTGAGCGGCACGGTCGATGAGGACTCGCTGCCTGGCGCGCTGGCGCCGGGTGAAGTTGCGGCTGCGCCGGCTGCGGCGAACGGCAACGTCTCGGCACTGTTCTTTGCTGGGGCGGACACCCCGCTGCACTACTCGTTTGCGGCCAGCACGGCCAGCCTGACGGCGCAGGGCCTGACGTCGGGCGGCGTGGCGCTGACCTATGCGGTGACGATTGTCGGCGGCGTCGAGACGCTGACCGCGACGGCGGGCGGCACTACGGTGTTCACGCTGACGCTGAACGAGACCACCGGTGCTTACACCTTCACGCTGGATGCGCATCTCGACCACGCGGCGCCGCCGGCCGGCACCGCGGTTGAGAACACACTCGCGATCAACTTCGGTTCGATGATCCTGGCGACCGACTCCGACGGCGACACGGTAGCGGCCTCGGCGGCATCTTCGCTGGCGATCACCGTGATCGACGACATTCCGGTCGCGACCGCGACGGTGCTGAGCGGCACGGTGGACGAGGACTCGCTGCCTGGCGCGCTGGCGCCGGGTGAAGTTGCTGCCGCGCCGGCTGCGGCGAGCGGCAATGTGTCCACGCTGTTCTTCGCCGGTGCGGACACTCCGCTGCACTACTCGTTTGCGGCCAGCACGGCCAGCCTGACGGCCCAAGGCCTCAGCTCCGGCGGCGTCGCGCTGACCTATGCGGTGACGATTGCCGGCGGCGTCGAGACGCTGACCGCGACGGCGGGCGGCACCACGGTGTTCACGCTGACGCTGAACGAGACCACCGGTGCTTACACCTTCACGCTCGATGCCCATCTCGACCATGCGGCGCCGCCGGCCGGCACGGCGGTGGAGAACACACTCGCGATCAACTTCGGTTCGATGATCCTGGCGACCGACTCCGACGGCGACACGGTTGCGGCCTCGGCGGCATCTTCGCTGGCGATCACCGTGATCGACGACATTCCGGTCGCGACCGCGACGGTGCTGAGCGGCACGGTGGACGAGGACTCGCTGCCTGGCGCGCTGGCGCCGGGTGAGGTGGCGGCTGCGCCGGCTGCGGCGAGCGGCAGCGTCTCGGCGCTGTTCTTCGCCGGTGCGGACACCCCGCTGCACTACTCGTTTGCGGCCAGCACGGCCAGCCTGACGGCCCAAGGCCTCAGCTCCGGCGGCGTGGCGCTGACCTATGCGGTGACGATTGCCGGCGGCGTCGAGACGCTGACGGCGACGGCGGGCGGCACCACGGTGTTCACGCTGACGCTGAACGAGACCACCGGTGCCTACACCTTCACGCTCGATGCCCATATTGACCATGCGGCGCCGCCGGCCGGCACGGCGGTGGAGAACACGCTGGCGATCAACTTCGGTTCGATGATCCTGGCGACCGACTCGGACGGCGACACGGTTGCGGCCTCGGCGGCATCTTCGCTGGCGATCACCGTGATCGACGACATTCCGGTCGCGACCGCGACGGTGCTGAGCGGCACGGTGGACGAGGACTCGCTGCCTGGCGCGCTGGCGCCGGGTGAGGTGGCGGCTGCGCCGGCTTCGGCGAACGGCAACGTCTCGGCGCTGTTCTTTGCCGGAGCGGATACCCCGCTGCACTACTCCTTCTCCTCGGATACTTCGAGCCTGACGGCGCAGGGCCTGAGCTCGGGCGGCGTGGCGCTGACCTATGCGGTGACCATTGTCGCCGGCGTCGAGACGCTGACGGCAACGGCGGGCGGCACCACGGTGTTCACGCTGACGCTGAACGAGACCACCGGTGCCTACACCTTCACGCTCGATGCCCACCTCGACCATGCGGCGCCGCCGGTCGGTACGGCGGTGGAGAACACGCTGGCGATCGACTTCGGTGCGGTGATCCAGGCGACGGATTCGGACGGCGATACCGTGACCGCCTCGGCGGCGACGTCGCTGGCGATCACCGTGATCGACGACATCCCGGTTGCGACCGCGACGGTGCTGAGCGGCACGGTCGACGAGGACTCGCTGCCCGGCGCGCTGGCGCCGGGTGAGGTTGCGGCTGCGCCGGCTGCGGCGAACGGCAACGTCTCGGCACTGTTCTTTGCTGGGGCGGACACCCCGCTGCACTACTCCTTCTCCTCGGATACTTCGAGCCTGACGGCGCAGGGCCTGACCTCGGGCGGCGTGGCGCTGACCTATGCGGTGACGATCGTCGCCGGCGTCGAGACGCTGACCGCAACGGCCGGCGGCACCACGGTGTTCACGCTGACGCTGAACGAGACCACCGGTGCTTACACCTTCACGCTCGACGCGCATCTCGACCATGCGGCGCCGCCGGCCGGCACCGCGGTTGAGAACACACTCGCGATCAACTTCGGTTCGATGATCCTGGCGACCGACTCGGACGGCGACACGGTTGCTGCCTCGGCGGCATCTTCGCTGGCGATCACGGTCATCGACGACATCCCGGTTGCGACGGCGACGGTGCTGAGCGGCACGGTGGACGAGGACTCGCTGCCTGGCGCGCTGGCGCCGGGTGAGGTGGCGGCTGCGCCGGCTGCGGCGAGCGGCAGCGTCTCGGCGCTGTTCTTCGCCGGTGCGGACACCCCGCTGCACTACTCGTTTGCGGCCAGCACGGCCAGCCTGACGGCCCAAGGCCTGACGTCGGGCGGCGTCGCGCTGACCTATGCGGTGACGATCGCCGGCGGCGTCGAGACGCTGACGGCAACGGCCGGCGGCACCACGGTGTTCACGCTGACGCTGAACGAGACCACCGGTGCCTACACCTTCACGCTGGATGCGCATCTTGATCATGCGGCGCCGCCAGCCGGTACCGCGGTGGAGAACACGCTGGCGATCAACTTCGGTTCGATGATCCGGGCGACCGATTCCGACGGCGACACCGTTGCGGCCTCGGCGGCATCTTCGCTGGCGATCACTGTGATCGACGACATTCCGGTCGCGACCGCGACGGTGCTGAGCGGCACGGTCGACGAGGACTCGTTGCCTGGCGCACTGGCGCCGGGTGAGGTGGCGGCTGCGCCGGCTGCGGCGAACGGCAACGTGTCGGCGCTGTTCTTCGCCGGTGCGGATACCCCGCTGCACTACTCGTTTGCGACCAGCACGGCCAGCCTGACGGCGCAAGGCCTGACCTCGGGCGGCGTGGCGCTGACCTATGCGGTGACGATTGTGGCCGGCGTCGAGACGCTGACGGCGACGGCAGGCGGCACCACAGTGTTCACGCTGACGCTGAACGAGACCACGGGCGCGTATACGTTTACGCTGGATGCGCATCTCGACCACGCCGCGCCGCCGGTGGGTACGGCGGTGGAGAACACGCTGGCGATCAACTTCGGTTCGATGATCCAGGCAACCGACTCCGACGGCGACACGGTGACCGCGTCGGCGGCGACGTCGCTGGCGATCACGGTCATCGACGATGTGCCGTTAATCAACGGCATCCAAAACGCCATCATGCCGAGCGTGAACAATACAGACGCCCATGGCACGTGGCAGCCTTGGTTTGGTGCAGACGGACTCAATGCGACCACGGCGATCGGGATTACGATGGGGACCGCGCCCGCCGGCGAGACCTACACCGTGACTGACACGGGCACCCACAACGCGGCGGGCGACGAGGTTTTCGCAGTCAAAGTCACGAGTGCGACCAACGCCTACACGTTCTACGAGTACGTCCACTACGACTCATCCAGCCATACGTCGGAAATGTTCGCCTATTCGAACCAGGCGGATGCGCAGGCCGGGCTAGGAAATAATGAGTTCTTCACGCTCTCGATGGCGGCGAATGGCACGTACGATTTCCACCTCGTATCGAACGCTCTGCAGACGTTCGCGCCGTTCAATTTCACGACGCTTCCGCCTGGCAACAGCGACTATGCGACCATTACCAATGGCGTGTTCACGCCTCACGGCGGCAATGACAGCCTTGCTGGCAACAGCATTCTGATCGATGGATACACCAGCGCGATCGGTGGCGGAAATCCGGACGTCGGCAACAAAGTCTTTATCAATAACGGCGGAGGCGGCGGCCTCGGCGTGAACAACGGAAACCTCGACACGGGCGAGACGGTCTTCTTCCAGTTCAACAACATCGCTGGAGATTCCGCCCGGGTCGGCGACCAGAGCTCGGTTACGATCGGTATCGGCAAGAGCAACGGAACGCTCGAGGCGTTCCTGATCACAATCAAGGACGATTCCGGCGCCGTTATCGCTTCGGAACTCATCCAGCAGACCGACGGTACGTCCATTGTCGTGGATGCAGCGCATTGGGGGACCGCCAATGGCGCCGTCGACAGCATCGGCAACTTTGCCGCATTCGGGCGGATCGACATCGAAAACGTCGGCGGCTCGATCCAGTTCTATAACGGGACCTTCCACAACTTCACGGGTGCCGACAGCAAGCTGCTCGTCACCAGCATCAGCGGAGCTGAGCAGATCGGCAGTACGACCCTGACATTTGCCCCGACCATCACTGACGGCGATGGCGACACGGCCCACAGCGCCACCGATCTCTCGGTCTCGCTGGTAGGCACGGCCAACGGCGCGGGCGGGTACAATCTGACCGGCACGGCTGCCGCAGAGGTCCTGGTCGCGAGCTCGCACGCCGACGTACTTGTTGGGGGAGCCGGCGGTGGCGACACGGTCGACTACAGCAATTCGACTGCGGGTGTGACTGTCAACCTGGCGGCTTCAACGGCAAGTGGAGGGTACGCCGCCGGTGACAGCATCAGTGGATTTGAAAATGTCTTCGGTTCGTCGTTCGCCGATACACTCACTGCGGCGAGCACCGGAAGTATCCTCGATGGCGGCGCGAATAGCACCGGCGGCACGGATGTGCTGAACGGAGGCGCAGGCAACGACATCCTGATTGCCAGCCGCGCCGGCGTCGATATCCTGAACGGCAATGGCGGCGACGACACCTATGTCCTGCAGGGCAAGGTCGGCGCAGCTGCGGTCACGATGGACTTCGGCGTGGCGGGCACCGACTCGATTGTGGTCGACGTGGCCAGCCAGAATCTCACGATCAGCAACGCGGCGCTCATCAATGCTGCGACTCAGTTCAATTCCGGAGCTGGAGCACCCACGAATGGGGGCGTGGCCTGGCAGGAAAGCAGCAGCGGAGACAAGTTCTACTACGACACCACCAATCATAATCTGTGGTACTCAGCGGCCGGAAACGGGTCGGATCAGGTCCAACTCGCGCACATGTCGACAGGTATTCCTGCTGCCACGGTCGCTGGCGCCATCCACGTCGCTTAGGCCGAGGAGCAGATTACGGGTCACAGCAGCAGGGGTAGTCCAGGCAACTGGGTGCCGCTGCTGCTGAAGTCTTCCACGCCGGTCCATTCGGCATCCGCCGCATTGGCGGCGGCCGGTGCCGCGTCGAGCTCGTCGCCCAACGGAAGCCGCTTGGCGTAGGGGGCGGCAAACAGCTGAACGCCGCGCTCGTTGATCGCAAACATCGGCGTGAAGTTGTCGAGGTCGCCGTCGTCAATCAGATCGGAGCGGCGGCTGTCCAGGATCAGCCAATGGCCGTCCAGCCGCGCCGCCAGCACGGCATGATCCTGGCGGATGGCGCGATCGCGGCCGAGCACCAGGCGCAGCTCCTCGCGCGGGAAGCCGGCTTCGCTGAGCGCGATGTATTTTGCGATCGCGTAGTCCTCGCAATCACCCTTGCCGGTCGCGAAGGTGGCAAGCGGAGCGGTCCAGCGGTCGGCCTCGCCATGCTGGGCGAAGTCGGTCACATAGCGGATCGCCTGATTGACGGCGCGGTTGGCCTCATCGAGCCGGTCGCGGCCGGATCTGGATTTGACCGCGTTGATCAGGCGAAGGAATTGGGCGGCATTGGGCGGGCAGCCGGCGGCGTTCTCCCGGCAATGCTCGAGGACGGTCTGCTCTCTCGCGAGATCCGATTCGAGGCCGCGCCATTTGCGCCACAGGCCGTTTTCCGGTGCGCGGAAGGTGAACAGGCCGAACGGCTCGGCGCCAACAGGCGGCAGCGGCTTGGCCGCGGGCAACGCGTCGGTCGCCGTATTCAGCGGCGCGAGCGAGGCGGTGCGAATGGCGTTCGGACCACGGCCGCGCTGCCGGTCGAGCTTGGCCAGCACGTCGGTGATGGTGAAGAAGGTGGCAGGCGGGCGGTTCGCTGCGGCATCCGAGGCCGGCGCGAGCTCGCCGGCGGGATTGCCGAGAGAAAGCTCGTCCGCGGCAAACGCGGATGACGCTGCGCAAAGACTTATTGAAAATGCGGCCACGGCCACGACCGCCGACGAGGCAATCTTCAGCGACTTCATAATGACGTCCCCAATGTCGGGGACCGTCAACGTCTGTGCGTCGATCTGCGTCCCCGCTGTTATCGGGACGCAGACTGGCGCCTCGGCCGCTTAAGCGGGGTTAAGTGGAGGGGGCCGCTGCCTGGATTGTCGGGAAGGCGGTCAATCCAGGGTTTGCCGGTTCGTTCGAAATTGAACGACCGCAGGTCATGATCGGTTAACCACGCGCTCCGGCGCCCGATCAGCGTTCGCGCAGGGCCTCGTCACGCAGCAGCCGAGCGGGCTTGACGATATAGTCCAGCACGGACTTCTCGCCGGTCAGGACTTCGACCGTGGTCACCATTCCCGGAATGATCGGCAGCGGATGCTGCTCGCTGCCGAGATGGTTCTTATCGGTGCGCACCATGACCCGATAGAAGGTCTCCTGACGTTCGGTCCTTTCCGCCTTGTCGTCGACGATCGTATCGGCGCTGATGCGTTCGACCTTGCCCTTGAGCGACCCATAGACCGAGGAATCATAGGCGCTGATCTTCACCACCGCGTCCTGGTTGGGGCGGATAAAGGCGATGTCCTGGGGACGAATCCGGCCTTCGACCAGCAGCGTGTCGTCCAGAGGCACGATATCCATGAGGTTGGCGCCGGGCGCCACGACGGCGCCGATGGTGCTGACGTTCAGTTTGTTGACGATGCCGTGGACCGGCGCCTTCAGGTCGGTGCGGCGCACCCGGTCCTGGGCGGACTTGATGTTCTCGTCGAGGACGGCGAGGTCGCCGCGCGATTTGGCCAGATCCTCGTCGGCCTGCGAGCGGAACGACGCGGTGATGTTCGCGATCTTCGATTGCGCCTCGGCCAGCTGTCCCTTCATGTCGGTAGCCTGCCGGTCAAGCCGCAGCATCTCGATCTCGGGCACGACCTTCTGCTCATAGAGCTTGCGGGTCAGGGTCTGCTCGCGCTCCAGGAGCTTCAGGGAGCCGGTGAGGCGAGTGACCTGCTGATTGAGGACGTCGATGTCCTGCGCGACCTTCTGGGCCCGCATCTTGAACACGCTGGCCTCGGTCGCGACGGCGGCGGGAACCACCTTGTCGACCTCGTCGGGAAAGGTGATCTCGCTTCGTCCGCGCGCCTCGGCCTCGAGGCGGGCTACCCGCGCCGCCGCCGCCGCGCGGCGCTCGCGGATTTCGCCGAATTCGGAGGCGAACTTCGTGTCTTCGATGCGCATCAGGGACTGGCCCTGTTGAACGATGTCGCCTTCCCGCACCAGGATGTCGCCGACGATTCCGCCTTCGAGCGATTGCACCACCTGCATCTGCCGCGACGGCACGACGCGCCCGCTGCCGCGCTTGACCTCGTCGAGCACGGCAAAATGCGCCCAGGTCACGAACGTCGCGAGCAGCGCGCAGGACGTCCACAGCAGCATGCGAGAGGTGCGGGGCGTGCGCAGCAGCGCCGCGGACCGGATATCATTTGCAAACGCAAAATCGGAAGACGCCATAATATTTTCTCGTTATGCAGATTTCGGCTGGATCGTGTTCTCGGGCGCCGGAGCCGTGGACGCGGGCTTTCCTTGCAGAAGGGCAAGCACCTTGTCGCGCGGGCCGTCGGCAACCAGGCGGCCGTTGTCGAACAGCAGCAGGCGATCGACCATGTTCAGCAGTGACAGACGATGGGTCGAAATGATGATGGTCATCCGCTCGTCGCGGAATCCCTTGAGCCGCTCGAGGAACTCCTGCTCGCTGCGAATATCGAAGTGCGCGGTCGGCTCATCGAGGAAGAGCACGCGCGGCTTGCGGATCAGGACGCGGGCGAGCCCGATCGCCTGCTTCTGGCCGCCCGACAGGCTGCGGCCGCCTTCCGAGATGGGCATGTCATATCCCATCGGGTGGCCGGCGATGAAGCTCTCGACGCCGGAGAGCCGCGCGGCGAGCAGGATTTCCTCGTCGGTCGCCTCCGGCTTGCCGAGGGCGATGTTGTCGCGCAGCTTGCCGTAGAACAGGTCGGTGTCCTGCATCGCAAAGCCGATGCCGGCGCGCAGGTCCGAAGGATCGTATTGGCGCGAGTCGACGCCGTCGACCAGGATGCGGCCTTCCTTCGGCTCGTAGAACCCGAGCAGCAACCGCCCGACCGTGGTCTTGCCGGATCCTACCCGGCCGATGATGCCGACCCTTTCTCCGCCCTCGATCTTGAAGCTGACCTTTTCGAGGGCGTTGCCCGGCGCGTTGGGGTAGGCGAACGAGACGTTCTCGAAGGCGACCTTGCCGTCGTCGATCCGCCTTGCGACATAGGATCGGGTCGGCGATCGCTCGCGCTCGAACGACATGATGCGGTCGATTGCCTTGAGGGACGTTAGCGTCTGCGTTCCCTTGGTGATCACGGAGGCGATGCCGGCGATCGGCGCCAGAATGCGGCCGGCGAGCATGTTTGCGGCGACCAGCGCGCCGACGCTCAGCTTGCCGTCGAGGATCAGGAAAATGCCGACGATGACAAGGAGCAGGCTCGTGATCTGCTGGGCCGTGCTCGCGCTCGTCAGCGACATCGACGACCAGAAGTGAACGTCCTCGCCCGAGCGGGCGGTCGCCGCGACCGAGCGTTCCCACAAGGTCTGCATGCGGGCCTCGGCGCCGGTCGCGCGGACGGTTTCCAGACTGGACAGGGATTCGACCAGCACGCCGTGCCGGGCCGCGGATTCGGCCTGCAAGCGCTTCATGGCGCGATCGAGCGGGCGCTGCAGCAGGAAGCCGATCAGCATGACGAGCGGCAGCATGATTAGCGGGATCCAGGCCAGCGGTCCGGCGATCATGAACAGCACGCCGACAAACAGGATGGCAAACAGCAGGTCCGTCGCCGAAACCACGCTTCCGGACGTGAAGAATTCGCGCACCGAGTCGAAGTCCCGGAGCTGATTGGCGATGATCCCGACGGAGGTCGGCCGTTGCGCCAACTTCACGGCCATCACATGCTCGAAGATGTTGGCGGCGAGCACGACGTCGATGGTCTTGCCGGTCACGTCGATCATGCGGCTGCGGACCATGCGGAAGATGAAATCGAAGACGATGCCGAGCCCCATGCCGATCGAGAGCGCGATCAGGGAGGGAATCGCTCCGTTGGGGATGACGCGGTCATAGACGCTCATCGTGAACAGCGGCGTCGCCAGCGCGAGGATGTTGGTCAGAAAGGCGGCGATCGCGATGTGTCCGTAACTGCGCCAGTGCGTCTTCACCACCGACCAGAACCAGTGGTTCTTGGGAATGTCTCCTGCGGCGACGACGCGCGCATCGGCCTGCGCGGCGCTTCGCACCAGGAATGCGTAGCCGGTATAGTCCGCAGCGATCGAAGCAACTTCTCCGACGCGCGGGGCGTTCGGCGTGGCCGGATCAACAAACTTGATGGTCTTGTTCGCTGCGTCCACGCCGAGGAGGATGAGCGCGGAGCCGTTCTTCATGATGAGGACGGCCGGCAAGACCATCGCGGGAATGTCCGAAATGTCGCGCTTGACGGCCTCGGTTTCCAGACCCGCGCGTCTGGCTGCACGGTCATAGAGCGAAACGGACAGGCGTCCGTCCGTGATCGGAAGTCCGCCGAGCAGCGCTGCGCGGCTGACGGCGCGGCCATGATGGGCGGCGAGATACGTCAACGATGCGGTGAGGGGATCGTCGCCGAGTGCGCTCGGCCGACTTGCCGCGGCAGGCTTTGAAGTTGAGTCATCCGACGGGGGGCGGACGGCGTCAGCCGCCGCGCTGGGGGTCCGAAATAACAACTGAAACCTCGACAACCAAAATGGAAATGCAGAAATCGCGTTCGATGATTTGGTGCAGGCTACAACAAATGGCGAACAAAATCAGCGAAACTTGCTTTAAGTATTAATACGGAATCGAAAGGGCCCCGTTTGGGGCCCTTTCTGAAGTCCTGATGTTGGTTGGCCGCTGCTATTGAGCGGAACTCGGGAAGGCCGACAGGAGCCAGTGGGGCTTTGTCGACGCATAGGAACTCGCATTCGCCGTGACCGACGGATCCGCGTAGATGACATTCGGGCCGTCCGCAGCGCTCTTTTGCTGCTGCATCCATTCCGCGGAGCCGGGCACGGCGGCGGTCGTGGTCGAGCCGGTGAAGCGATCGGCAAAGCCGACATCCTTCGCCTGAGCGGCCGCATAGCCCTCCTTGTAGCCCTTGGCGGGGCGGACCGAGGCGGCGGGAGCCGGGACGGCGACATGCAGCGGTTCGGGGCCGGTTTGCGGCAGGTTCACGCGGAGGGTGGGGAACGAGTAGCGCGGCAGGCCAATCGAAAGCATGTCGGTGGGCGCTGCGTCGACCGGCGGCGGAGCCTTCAGATACTCGATCAAGGTCCCCATCGCGGCCAGCAGCTGATAGTCGGCGAACACGACGACGCCGCGGGCGGAGGTGAGCGAGACCGATGCGTTGAAGAATTGATTCTGCGCGTTCAGCAGATCGATCAGGGAGCGCTGGCCGAGTTCGTATTCCTTCTGGAAGGCCGCGATGGTCTTCCGGTCCGCTTCTAGCTGACGCGCCAGAGCGGCAATACGTGTGGCCGTAATCGTACGGGCATTCCATGCCTTATCGATCGATTCATAGGCGTCGCGCTGCAGGCGCGCGTGGCGCATGGTGGCTTCGGTAAAGCGCTCGGCCTTCTCCGACCGATTCCAGGCATCCTGGCCGCCGCGGAAGATGTCCCACGACATCACCACCTTGCCACTGTAGTCCTCATGCGTAATGGCGGGAGTTCCGGTGGCCGCCACGTAGGGGAACGAGTTGTCGTAGTGGGTTGCCCGTCCCTCGAGATAGAACTTCGGGCCGAACGATCCGTCCGTGGCCTTGAACGCATGCTTGGCGGCGTCGGCGTCCGACTGCGCAGCCGCGATCGTCGAATTGAAGCGAAGGGTGGTCGCCAGCGCCTCATCGCGGCTGTGCGGCAGACCTGCGAGAGGGCTGGGGAAGCGAACATTGATCGGCTCAAGGCCGACGACCTTGCGGTACTTCGCCCTGGCGTCATCGAGGCTGCGCTGGAATTCGGCGAGTGCCGCACGTGCGCTCTCGACGCGCTCCCGCGCCTGCTCCAGGTCGCCTTCGCCGGCCCGGCCGCCCGAGAAGCGGGAGTTCACGTTTGAAAAGATCTTCTCGTGATTGGCGACGTTTTGCTGGGCAAGGCTCACCAGCCGCATGTAGCGCACGACGTCGATGTAGCCTTCGGCGGCGTCGAGGGCCAACAGCTCGGTCCTTTCCTTGACGCGGGAGGCTGCCGCATTCACGCGCGCGGTCTGGCGCCAGACATCGTAGATCGACGAGAAGCCGTCCCAGAGCAGCTGGCGAACGACCACCGATTCCTGGCTGCCATTGCGCCACGGTCCTGCACCCACGGTCGGTGCCGACTGAATGGATGGGGTGATGAAGCCTGGCGGCTGATCGAACTTTTCCGGTCCGTAGCTGGCGTCGACGCGGACTTGCGGCAGCAGCGTGCTCTGAGTCTGCCTCAGCTCGCTTTCCGTCGCCCGCCGGTTCGCGGAAGCTTCGCCAACGCCCGGGTTGGTCTGCATTGCCTGGCGCAAGGCATCGTTAATAGAAAAAACCTCGGCACATGCTGGCGTTGCCGCCAGGCAGAGGCACGCGATGACCGTGTATGCCGATTTCATAATCCCCGCCCCTACACACAAAAATTATTACGTAGAATCTACCGAAAGCTAACAGCGGACGGTTCCGTAACCTATGACATTTCAGCCACACAGCCGGTCTAAGTGGGGGCGGCGGGAAGGGGTGTCGGCGTCGGAAATATTTGGATTTTTATTAAAATTCAAATATTTGGCTGCCGCTCAGTGACCATCCGGGATGATACCGGTCAGCAACACCGGCGACCGGAACAGAAAAGGTCAGTTAAGTCCGTCTTAACGGCCGGCAGCGCCCTCCTGCTCATGGCAGGTCGCCAGATAGGTTGCAACGAAGGGCGGGGCCTTGGCGTCGGGCGCGGGGCCTCCCAGGTGGCTCGTCAGCTTGTAGAGCGACTTGCTGGCAAAATAGAACCGGAAGATCTCGGCCGTGGACTCGTCGATGCGGGTCGCAAAAATCGACGCAGCCGTACGGTGCGCGGCCGCAAAGACAAAGGTAGTGAGCTTGGCTGCCTTGCCTTCCGTCGGGACGGACGTGCCCCAAGTGACCGAGAAGGTTTCGCCATCGATCACGACGGATGGCCGGACCGTGTCCAGATCGTCATCGATCCACTGAACGTCACTGCCTTTGCCGGAGGGGCCAACCTCAACCCGTTTGCCTCGTGGTGTGTCACAGGTGAACCTCGAGGGTCCAGCTATCGCCGCGCTTGTCGTCGCCAGCAACAACAAGACGCAGCCGACCGACCTCCACATTGGCTTTCCCTCTGCAGTTGCGTTGGTTGGAATCATACTGCTGTCCCGGCGCGGCCTGCGCAACTCGGTGATGTACGGATGCGCTCGGCCCGGCCGCGCTCGCGTTCCGGCCGATCTCCGGCCGCGATGTCGGAAAGCGCCCGCAACGTCACTCCGGCGCTATCGGATGCGCTGGACGCTCGATCGATGGCCTGAGGCTCTCGAGTTCAACGAAGGCGTCGGCGTGCCTGCGAAGCTCGTCGGCGACCATCGGAGGCTTCGTTCGAATGCTGGAAACGACGGTGACGCGCACGCCCATCCGCCTGACCGCTTCGACAACGGCTCGCAAGTCGCCATCGCCAGAGAACACGAACGCGTGGTCGATGCGGTGCGCTATTTCCATTGCATCGACCGCGAGCTCGATGCCGATGCTGCGCTTCATTCGCCGCCGTCCGTCGCCGTCGTCGTGTTGCTTGGCTGACTTTCGCCTCACCGCATATCCGTTGTAATCGAGCCAATCCACCAGCGGCCGAAGGCTGCTGAACTCGTCGTCGTCCCTCACGACCGTGTAGAAATAGGCGCGGACGATTTGCCCATGCTTGCCGAACTCTGTGAGCAATCGCCGGAAGTCGACTTCAAAGCCGAGGCTCTTGACCGTCGTGTGCAGATTCGCACCATCGATGAAAAGTGCAATGCGATCGGTCATCTGAAGCCCCATGACGCCGGATCAGTCGCTGTACGCTTTGGTTCTGCAAATATCTCGAGCGCATGCTGGACGCTCAAATTGAAATGTCTGATCCTAGAGCAAGGACTCGGCGGGGATGAAGCAGAATTTTCGACACCGGCGGGTGCCATGGTGATGGTGCGCCTATTGATAAGACAATGGTGCAGCGCGGCCTGCGGTGTCGACGAGTTGCCGCGCCGCTGCGTGAGAGGCGGCGACTATTGCGTCACCAACAAAACTATATCTAAAATCAATCGGGTGTACCGGCGCCATTTCGTGCCGATGCGATATTTCGAGATACCACTTTTTTGCAGATACAGGTTTTCACCGATACCAGTTTCGCCGGAGGGGAGAGGACGGCTTTGCGTCCCCGCATTGCGCAGGCAGTTTGTTATTGCTGGCGGGTGCGGATGCGCGGCGGTGCGTCGATTGCGCCATCGCAACAAGTCGCGTGCCCTCATCGATAACGAACCGTCGCGATCGACCCGCTGCTTGATGCGATGTTCGTATCAGCAGAGGGCAGGTAGGGCGCGCGATGGGGGCTTGCCGTGACCGACACAACAATCGGGCGCTCGATCGAGGGGCGGGCCAGGGACGATTGGCCAAGGCGCGCGAGATGCCTGGTTGCCCTCTCGCTCTGCATTCTGCTGTCCTGTTGCGGGGCCGCTCGCCAGGCCATCGAAAAGGAGGCGGGACCGGCAACGGAGACCGCAACAGAGCCGGCGACGGAGACGACCACGGCACCGGAAACGGCACCGGCGGCGGTAACCGTCAACCTGAGCGGCGCACTCGCGGAATGCCGGAACGCCTTTCCTGATCAGATCGCGCAAGCGGTGGCGCGGGCGTCGTGCGTGATCAAGGCAACCGAGCTCGTCCGGCCGCTGTTGCCGTTTCCTGAGCTGCTCGATCGGGAGAATGCCCTGCGCAAAGCGTTGGCAGAGCAGGTTCAAGCGCGAGCCATGTCGCTGCTCGAGCGAAACGTCCAGATCCAGAAGTTGCATTCGCAGCTCCTCGACGAAGAGCGCAGCAGGCTGCCGGCCACGCCGGCCGACGCGAGCAAGACGCCGGCGGCGGTCACGCAATGGCGCCAATCCAACCCGGAGAGCTGCGGCCGGCTCGGAGGGGATTCCGGGACCTGTTACTGAGACGAGAGCGCAAGGCTGCGAACGACAGTCGGCGGGTGCCTCGTGGAACCGGATTGTGACGCCGTCACTCCAGGCGTCGTTCGCGCGACAACTTGTCCGGTGCCCCCTTTGGATGCGGTCACCGTATTCGCACGGAGCGGCTAGAATGAAATGTCGAGAAATGCAGAAAACCCTATAATTTAAGGTGTTTCGTGCATTGTCATCGAAGCGTCGCTCCCGCGGAGAGGCCTCAGCAGCTACGCCAGTAGGGTTAATAAACGATTACCAATCGACAGATTTCTCGCAACGCATTATAAGAAAATCCTAGTTGGCACTGGATTTTGCCCCCCGCCAACATATTGCGTAAATTTACTCATAAAAGGGATATTTTCCTATGTTGAAGCTGTACATCCAGACCACCGAAGCCTTCAAGCGTCTGCGCACGGATGCGGCCGGCGTTGTGTCGTTCGAATACGTGATCGTCGCCGCTTGCATCGTCGCGGCCGTCTCTGCCGCGTTCGGCACCGGTACCGCCAGCGGCATCGGCTCGGTTCTGAGCGCCTCGATCACCACGATCGCCGGCAAGGTCGCGACCGCAGTCTCCGCTTAACTCCGGATGTTTGAATGCTGTTGGCAGATTCCGTCTGTCAACAGCGGTCAACCGGATTGCGATGTGTGCAAGCCTTAAGGAGGCTTTCTCCTATGTTGCAGTCGTACATCAAGATCACCGAAGGGTTGAGGCACCTGCGCACGGACAAGGACGGCGTTGTGTCGTTCGAGTACGTGATCGTCGCCGCCTGTATCGTCGCCGCCGTTTCCGCGGCGTTCGGTACGGGTACCGCCAGCGGCATCGGCAGTGTTCTGCTCGCCTCGATCACTTCGATCGGCACCGCGGTTTCCAACGCGGTTAGCGCTTAAGCCCAGAGTTCGGGCTCCGGAGGGGGGCATTATTTTGTGCCCCCCGCCTTTTCTGAGGCGTTTATTTCATGAATTGGATTGCGTCCACGACCTCGTGTCTGGAAATCGCATTGTTGTTCTATGTCGCAACGATCGATATCGCGACACGGTTGATCCGAAACGAAATTTGTCTGGCGCTGGCGCTCCTTGGGATCGTCGGCCAATTGGCCAGTCCGATGCAGATCGGCCAGTCGCTGATCGTTGCCGCAATCCTGTTCCTGGCGCTTTTCGTGATCTATCTGCGGGGAGCGATCGGCGGTGGCGACGTCAAGTTGCTGGTTGCCCTGGCGATCGGTCTGCCGCTGACCGGCGTGATTGAACTGTTGACGGCAACTGCACTGGCCGGCGGCGTTCTGGCCGCGGTGCATCTGATGATGCGTCGTCTGCCACAACCGAAGCTGGCGCCCGCCGGATCGTCGTTGGTGCGCCGGGTCTACGCGGTCGAGCGCTGGCGTCATTTGCGACATGCACCGCTGCCCTACGGGGTCGCCATCGCATGCGGCGGTATCTGGGCCATTTTGAGCAAAGGAATTTGACATGTCGTCCGCTCTCCGCGTCTCGATCATCATGGTGCTGCTCCTTGCGGCTACGGCGCTCGGGCTCATCGCCTATAGCCTGAACCAGCCGAAAGACTCTGTCGTTGCGCAGGCGGTCGAAGAAAAGCCTGTGCCTGCGGCTGCGACGGTCGGCTACTTTGTGACGACACGTTCGTTGTCGAAAGGGACGTTGGCGCGGGACGAGGATTTCGCCGTGCGCCAGACGGCACCGAATCGTGTCCCCGCGGGGGCGATCCTCGAAACGCCTGACTCCAAGGCCGGCCTTCCCGGTTCGCTGGTTCGCAAGTTCGTCGACGCCGGCAGCGTCATTACCCTGGACGACATCCTGCGTCCGAAGGATCGCGGCTTCCTTGCCAGCGTCCTGGCGCCCGACAGCCGCGCCATCAGCATCAAGGTCGACGAGGAGACCGGTGTGTCCGGTCTGATCAGGCCGGGTGACAATGTCGACGTGGTGCTGACCCAGGTGTTCGAGAAGGCGGCTCCGGTGAAGCGAGCCGTCAGCGAGACCGTTCTATCCAACGTGCGCGTGATCGCGATCGACCAGGAGATTGCGCAAGGCGGGCGTCCAATCACCAATGCTGTCCCGGGCAAGACGGCGCAAACCGTCTCGCTGGAGCTCAAGCCGGATCAGGTCAAGAAAATTTCCGTCGCAAAGCAGCTCGGAACGCTGTCGCTCGTCATCCGCGCTGCGGCCGAGCAGTGGGACAAGAACGACACAGGTGCAACGTCGAGCTGCGATGTGTCGCCGGAGCTGGCGCGCCAAAGCGCAGTTGCCGGCCAGAGCACGACGGTCGCGATCTATACCGGTAGCGAGGTCAAGCAATACTCGGTCAGGAAACAGGATTTGGACGACGACGCGAGTGCGGGCTGCGACGGCGGGTCCGGAGCCGACATCCCGACGACAGCGGCGGCGGCTGACGTCGGCAAGGGGCTGGAGAAACGTTGATGAGTGTAAACATGGCAATGGTCGAACCACCGGAAGAGACGACGTCCCTTGTTGCGCGCAACCGTATCGTCTGCTTCGTGAACGACGAGTTGAGCGCTGCGGCTCTTCGCAAGGGTCTCGACGGCAGCAATCTTGTGATTAGGCGTGGCACCATCCGCCATGCGACACGGATGCTCGAGACCGACACCGATCTGTATGCGCTGGTGACCGACATCAGCGGGCTGGATGACCCCTTCACTGAGCTGGAACGCCTCGCCAGTGTCTGTCCGCCCGATGTGAAGGTGGCCCTGATCGGCGACAACCGGGAGATCACCTTTTACCGCGAGCTGATGGAGATCGGCCTTACCGAGTATCTTCCGACCCCGATCACCCGCGACATCGTGCTCGACCAGCTGCGTCCGAAACTGATCGGCGACGCCGCGCCGGCCCAGACTGACCGCGGCGGGCATGTGGTCTCGATTTGCGGCGCGCAGGGCGGCGCCGGAGCCACCAGCATCGCGATCAACCTCGCACTGCAACTGGCCGAAACCACCAAGGCGAAGGTGGCGCTGCTCGACCTGCATCTGCAGGGCGGCGAGACCGCGGTGATGTTGGGCGTTCGCCCCGGTCCGGGACTGCGAATTGCCCTCGAGAATCCGATGCGAGCCGACACGCTGTTCCTCGAGCGGGCGGCGATCGAGGTGAACGATCGCGTTGTCCTGATTTCGGGCGATGAGGATCTCGATGCCAAGCTCGACATTACAGAAGCCGGCGTCCGCCACGTGCTGGGTCTGCTCAGGCAACGGTTCAACTACGTCGTTGTCGACGTGCCGGTGCCGTTCCCGGCATCGATCTATCCGGTCATTCAGATGTCCCGTCATGTGCTGGTGCTGCTGGAGGCCGAAGTGACGGGTCTGCGGAACGCCCACGCGCTCCGTAACGCCGTCACCAACATCGCGGGCAAGGACCGCGTCTTTACCTTGCTCAATCGTGCCGACCGCGCCGGCGGCCTGCCCAGGGCGACGATCGTCAAGGCCCTGGGCGCGGAGCCGGACATGGTGATCCCCGATCTCGGCAAGGGAATGACCCAGGCGGTCAACCTCGGCGTTCCGGCCCTGAAGCACGTATCCGGGCTGCGGCGTCACCTCGCCCCGATCGTGCGGGAGATCACCGGCGTCGGCCCCAAGCAAAAGGCCGCGTGGAAGAGGTGGCTCGGGCTATGAAAAAGTTCGGCAGGCGCGCAGACGAAATGCCGGTGCGGATGCCCGGCGCGGTGCTGGTCACGCCGTCGGCGGTACCAAGCGTGCAACCGGCTCCGCCGGCCTTACCGCCGGAGGAATCAAGCGTGGCGCCACCGGCGTCCAGCCTGTTCGTAGCGGCGCCCAGGTATGACGAGCCCGCCGCGCATCATCCGGTGATGTCGGCGTCACTCCGTGAACGGGTCATCGAG
The DNA here is from genome assembly GCF_049075665.1 of Bradyrhizobium sp. B120. Lineage (NCBI taxonomy): Bacteria > Pseudomonadati > Pseudomonadota > Alphaproteobacteria > Hyphomicrobiales > Nitrobacteraceae > Bradyrhizobium > Bradyrhizobium sp. B120. The sequence continues at coordinate 3,423,154 of NZ_CP185242.1, forward strand.
CAGATCGAGCCGGCGGTGGCCACCACGGTCTCCCGCGACGTCCTGCGGCGGCAGATCGAGGAAATCATCCACGGCATCGCCAACCAGGAGCGGCTGGAGCTGTCGGGCCGCGAGCAGCTGTTCCTGGCGGAGGAAATCGCCGACGACATGACCGGCTACGGGCCGCTGCGTCCGCTGCTGCTCGACGAGACGATCAACGACATCATGATCAATGGGCCGAACAACGTCTATGTCGAGCGGGCCGGCAAGCTCGAGCGGGTCGCGGTCCGGTTTCGCGACAATGATCACATCGCTTCCGTCGCACAGAAGATTGCTTCACAGGTCGGTCGGCGTGTCGACGAGTCCAGCCCAATGGTGGACTGCCGTCTCCATGACGGCAGCCGCGTCAACATCATCCTGCCGCCGCTGGCGATCCACAGCCCATGCATCTCGATCCGAAAATTTCCGAACCGGCGTCTGAACATCGCCGGGATGATCGCAAACGGCTCGATGACGCCCGCGCTGGGGCAGTTGCTGGAGATCGCCTCCCGCTGCCGGCTCAATGTCCTGGTCTCCGGCGGCACCGGTTCCGGCAAGACGACGCTGCTGAATGCCTTGAGCCAGTTCATCGACAACAGCGAGCGCATCGTCACGATCGAGGACGCGGCGGAGCTGCAGCTTCAGCAGCCGCATGTGATCAGCCTTGAGACCCGGCCCCCGAGCCTGGAAGGCACCGGACAGGTGACGCAACGCGATCTCCTGTGGAACGCGCTGCGTATGCGGCCGGACCGCATCGTCGTGGGCGAGGTGCGCGGCGCCGAGGCATTCGACATGCTGCAGGCGATGAACACCGGCCATGATGGATCGATCTCCACCGTGCATGCCAACAGCACGCGCGATGCTCTGACCCGCGTGGAGAACATGGTGCAGATGGGGCAGGTCAATCTGCCGTCGCGCGCAATCCGATCGCAGATCGTGGCCGCGCTGGATCTTATCGTGCAGGTCGAGCGCATGCGGGACGGCCAGCGCCGCATCATACAGATCAGCGAGGTGATCGGCCTGGAAGGCGAAGTGATCACCACCAACGACATCGCGCTGTTCGAGTACAAGGACGAGGACGTTCACGGACGGATATCGGGCACCTACCGCTCCACCAACGCGGTTCCGAAGTTCAAGAGCCGCCTCGTCTATTACGGGCTCGATCGGGCCTGGGCAGATGCGATGAGGCAGATCTGATGTCGACGCCCTTGATGATCGTCCTGCTGCTTCTGCTGTGTGCTGGGGCAAACACCCTTTGGCTCGACTCACGACAGAGGCGAATGGATCGCCAGCTCGAGATTGCGTTGCCGACGGCTGAAGCGGCGACCCTGGTTTCCATCCGTCGTGCGGCGAAGACGTCGCGTTGGCATATGTTCCATCGCATCGCCAACTACCGTGCCGACGCGGTGTACATGATGCGTCCGATTTACGTGCTGCTTGCAGGAGGAATGGCAGGGGCGGCAATCATCTATGTCAACGGGTTCCTGAAGTTTCCGGGCCTCTATGTGGGCATTGCCGCCGCGGGCGTCGCCATCCTGGTCGTGCGCGGGCTGTTCGGATGGCAGCGACACCGCTTTGCGAATCAACTGTTCCAGCAACTTCCAGACGCGGTCCAGCTGGTGACGAGCACTGTCCGGTCCGGATTGCCCGTCCACGAAGCATTTCGCACCATCGCCCGCGAGATGCCGCAACCGACATCCGGGCAGTTTGCCATCGTCTGCAGCGAACTGAATACGGGCCGGTCGCCCGAGGAGGCAGTGGAAGCCGTCTATCAGCGAACGCAGGTGCCCGAGTATGCGATGTTTGCGGTGACCCTTGCGGTGCAATTGAAGACCGGCGGCAGCCTGGCGGAAACGCTGCAAACGCTGGGCGAGACCGTGAGCCAGCGCGTTGCGCTGGCGGCCCGTGCGAAGGCCTTGGCGGGAGAGGTCATCTTTTCATCGCGTGCGCTCACCGGCGCGCCGGTCGTTATCGGCGGGCTGCTTTACATGATCAATCCGCGGTCGATCGATCTGCTGTTGTTCGATCCGCAAGGCAACGTGCTTCTCGCTTATGCGGCTTGCTCGGTCCTGATCGGGCATTTCGTGATCCGTTGGATGGTCAGAAGGGAAACCACCCTATGACGGCTGTTCTCGGTTTTGCCACTCTTGCCGTTGCACTCGCGGCTGGGACCTTCCTGCTGATCATTCGCGAGATGCATCTCCGCGCCCTAAACACGCGTGTCTCGAATGCCGTGCTGGGCATCTCCGATCGATCGAACTCGGGGGACCTGATCGGTTGGCTTTCATCGGTCGGCACGCGCTACAGGCGTTTCTACGCCCAGGAAAATCTCGACCAACTGAAGATGGTTCTTTCGTCGGCTGGGTTCAATCACTATCGAACCCTGCCGATCTGGATCGGCTTCAAGACGGTCAGCACATTCGTGTTGCCGATCGCAGCTTTCGCCATTGCGCAGATTCTTGGACGACCGCTCAGCGACGTGTTGATCTTCACGCTGATTGGCGTGGCGTTTGGAATCATGGTTCCGCGTCTGATCTTGCTGGTCGTGAAGCGACGCTTCGATGCGGCGATCCGGCTCGGCACGCCCGACACCATCGATCTACTTGTCGTTTGCAGCGAAGCCGGCATGGGCCTGGAGAGCGCGATTGAGCGTGTGGCGGACGAGATGCGGGAGTCCAATCCCGCCATCAGCCACGTGCTGCGCGGTCTCCTCGACGATCTGCGGATCTTGCCGAACCGTGCCGAAGCGTTCGAGAAACTCGCTTCCACGTCGGAGGGGCTCCGTCGCTTCGGCACCATGGTCAGTCAAAGCCTGCAATATGGCACGCCGCTGAGCCAGGCCCTGCGCAGCATCGCAGTCGACTTGCGCCGGGAACGCATCACCAAGCTCGAGGAGCGCGCGCACAAATTGGGCGCCAAGCTCACCGTTCCGATGGTGTTGTTTTTGCTTCCGGCGATGTTCGTCATTCTGGGCGGAAGCCCGTTCCTTCATCTGATTCGTACATTCGCCGACCTGGGTAAGTAAGCCATGAGTGCAAGTGCAATGAGCCTTTCGACGAACCTGGCCTACGATCGGCTCACCCGAATGCTGGGCAGCGGCTGGTTCCTCCTGTTGGCGCTTGCCGTGTCATTCAAGCTCGCGACACCGGCGGGGGAGCCGTGGCCGTCGCTCGTGTCGAACTTCTTTGTCGCGGTGTTCTACCTGATGCTGGCGCTCCTGATCCTGATCCGGGGGCCTGCAAAGGCGCAGGCCGAAGGGTTGCTGCCGAGGATTGCCGCGTTCGTCGGCACATACTGGCCGTGGACGATCACGTTTTTCGAGAAGACCGAAGGCACAGTGCCGAATCTGTTGTCTACGGCTTTCGTGCTGACCGGCATGATCATGATCCTCGTCACTGTCCGCCATCTCGGACGGTCGTTCAGCCTGGTGCCGCAGGCGCGTTCGGTGGTGCAGACCGGACCGTACAGGTGGATCAAGCACCCGCTCTATCTGTCGGAAGAGATCGTGTTCGTCGGCGTTGTGTTGCAGCATCTGAGCTGGATGACCGTCGCCTTGCTGTTCCTGCATATCTGCATCCAGGTCTGGCGAATTCATTACGAAGAAGACGTGCTTCGGCGTACTCTTCCTGAATATTCCAGCTACGAGGCCTCGCGCTGGAGGTTGATTCCCTATGTCTGGTGAGTTGCCATGCAGAGCTGGACCAGGCGCGTGAGCGGCAAGCGTTCCCTGATCGCGGATCAACGCGGCGCCGTCGCGTTCGAGATGCTGTTCGTCTTCCTTTTCCTGTTCCTGGTTATTCTGCTGCCGCTTGCCGACCTGGCGCTGGCCGGCTTTCAATACATCCAGGCGTCCGCGGCGCTGCGCGGGTTCGGGCAATTGATCCAGTACTCGCCGCCGGGCGACGTCACGAACGCGTCCAGTTGGGCATCGGCGGCGCTCGCCAAGGCCGATTCCCGATATCCGATCCCCAGCATCACCCTGATTTGCGGCGACAGCAATGCTGTCTGCTCGTCGTCGAACTCGGATCCCTCCCAGCCGAAATACTACGTGTATTCAACCACGATCACGTTCGCGCCGATGGTGTTGAGGTCGGTCATGTGCACCAGCACCAATACCAATCCGTGTTCGTTCACGCTGACCTATTCGGAGCGGTTTCAATGAGGTGTTCCATGCGTGACATGCTCCGTTGCCGTCGAGGTTCGGCCGCGTTTGCAACCGTTCTCGCGTTGATCCCGTTGATCGGAATCATGGCACTCGGCGGCGAGGCCGGGTCGTGGTACGCCATCCAGCAGCGCGCCCAGGGGGCGGCTGATGCGGCGGCCTATTCGGGGGCCCTGCGGATGGTCTGCGACATCGCGCAGCAACCTGGCGTCACCTGCAACAATTCACAAACATACGATTACCGCGGCAAGCAGGCCGCAGCCCAGAATACGTTCTGCAATTCCGGCGACACCAGCTATCCCGGCTCCAAATGCGTGCCGGTAAGCGGTATCACGCAGAGCGTCCAGATCGCTTCCCTGACGTCGTGGAACGGGACCGCTGGAACTTACGTTCAGGCCACTGTCAGCCAGCAGCAGCCGGCACGTTTGGCTCAGCTGCTCGGCATGTCGACGGTCAATATCGCTGCGACGGCGGTCGCCAAACTTGATAGTTTGTCGAAGCCCCCATGCGTTCTGGCAATCACGGGCTCTGTTACCTTCCAGGGCTCCCCGACCGTCACGTCGCCCACCTGCGGCATTTCGTCGAACAGCAGTGCGTCAAACGCGATCGGGTTCGTCGGCAATTCAGGCATCTCGGTGAATGCGCCGAGCTACACGGTCGGCGGCTGTTCCCAGACGGGAGGAAGCCAGTGCACGGGCGTGCTAACCTATCAGCAGCCGATCCCCGATCCACTCAGCGCGGTGGCGACCGCGATTGGAGCGTTGAAGCTGTCGGCTTTTTCGAAAGGGGCGTGCAGCTCAACACCCACATCGTATGAGACGGGCTCCTGTTACAATGCGGGCAACAGCGTGTCGTTATCCGGCACGTTGAGTGGCACGTACTATTTTACGGGGAACGTCAAGATCAATGGCAGTCCAACCATAACGGGAACGGCCACGCTGATTTTTTTCGGAGGAGGATCGCTCACCATCACCGGCAACCCGACGATCACATTGACGGCGATGAACTCCCCCGCGGGCCCATTGTCAGCAACGGTGCTGGCTCTGATGAGGAAACTTCTGATCTATGATGATGAGGCCTATTCGAACAAGGGCGTCAACATCAGTGGCACCTCCGCCAGCTATTTCGATGGCACGGTTTATATCCCGAATACGCCCGTCACGTATGGCGGCAACAGCTCTGGTGCGCCCAGTTCCGGCTGCTACCAGGTCATAGCCTACGCGGTGTCGTTTACCGGCAATACGAAGCTGGACAACTCCGGATGCGTTGGCGGTACCGGATCGGCAGCAGAACCCAACGTTCAGACCGTGCGCTTGGTGCAGTGATGAGAAAACTCGACCAGCGCGGGGCGGCGGCTTTCGAGTTTTGTCTCATTGCCGTGCCCTTGTTCACCCTGATCTTCGCCATCTTCGATTTCGGGCGCTACACGATCACGATGCAGTCGTTGCGCATCCTTGCGGATTCTGCTGCTCGCGCAAACATGCTCACCTGCTACACGCCAGCGGTGCTGGCGTCCAATTCACCGTCCACCTGCACCGGAGACTATTTGACGACCGCACAGAAGCAGACAACTGCGCCCTTCCTGTATGGCGCCGGTCTCACGCCTACGGTGACCACGACCGCGGGGACCTCTGCGCTGACGGTGACCGTGTCCCTGACAGGCTTCGCCCCGCTGATGCCGATATGGGGCACGTCCCTAAACTCGCCGAGCGCATCGACCCAGATTCCCTTCTGAGCAGACCCGAATCGTTTGCGGGCTGATTGGACTGTCCGGAGCCCGGCAGCCGGCGGAGCTGCGTCGGCAGGTCGGACATACCCCAACCGGGCTATGGAAGTGGTGCGCGCTGGCAACATCGGGGAGTTTTCTCCGGGGTTGCAGGAGCCGGGCGGACCTCTTTCCTTGCAATCAAGGCGCGCGGCGGGGGATGATCCGGAAGCCGCCATTTGCGGCCCGGCGGGTGGGGATGAACTCGGACTGAGCTGCGTTTTTGGTTCGGTTCGGCACGCCGGGGAATGAGAATTCGCAAGTAACTATTTGTAGTCGGACAGACTGTAAGCTCTACGGCGTGATGGACGAACTGGAGTGATCGGGAAGCCGAGGCCGTAGGTTTACGGGGGTCGCCGCGGAGGCGCGGCGAAGGGGATGGCATGATGGGAAGTCGCGTTTCGGATGGTGCGGGACGTAGGCTGGTCGCCTTCAGCGCGATGGCGCTTGGCGCCGCTGTTGCCCTGATTCATTCCGCCGATCCCGTAGCGGCCGCCGAGCGGCGGGCGCCGCCGTCGTCCAGCGGCGTCTTCGTCAGCGAGATGAGCGACGTCCAGCGCGTCAGGGTGACCATCAACAAGTCGCGGACGTTCAGGGTCGACACGGCGTTTTCCTCGATCGTCGCCGGTTCGCCCGATATCGCCGACGTGAAGTCGCTGAGCGACCACCTGATCTACGTCCAGGGCAAGAAGACCGGCACCACCAACGTCATCCTGTTCGACAGCTCGATGAAGCAGATCGGGATTCTCGATGTCGAGGTCACGCTCGATATCGGCAATCTGCAGCAGAATGTCCAGACCGGCACCGGTGCGCGCGGCATTCGCGTGTCCGCGTCGGAAGGCCAGGTGGTGCTGAGCGGAACGGCTCCCGATGCGGTCACCGCGGAGCGTGCGATGACGATTGCCCAGGGCAGCGTTCCAAAGGACGGCATCGTCGTCAACGCGATGAGCGTCGCTGCGCCGCAGCAGGTGATGCTCGAGGTACGCTTCCTCGAGGTCAACCGCGCGGCGGGACGCGACCTCGGCGTGAACCTTATGGCGGCCAATGCTAATGGCACCAATGTCGCGAATACAGGATTGGGCGGTGTCACCAGGGCGGGCCGGGTTCCAATCGGCGGGAATTCGATAAACAGCAATGGGAATGTGACTACTAACACGATCCAAACCACGAACGGGACTGTGAATACCCTCGGAAACAGCACCTCCACAACTACAACCAGCAGCAACAATGTGGGGGCCTATCCGACTGGCAGTCTCCCGCTGCTTGGAACGATCGGAACACTCGCCACCTCTGCCGGCGGCGTAGCTGCGCCTCCGTTCGGAAGCCTGTTGACAAGCATTCTTCGAACCAGCAACGGCAGTTCGGTGGACCTGCTGATTACTGCACTGGAAACCAAAGGACTGGCCCGCCGACTGGCGGAGCCGAATTTGACCACGCTGTCCGGCGATGCTGCGCGCTTCCTGGCAGGCGGCGAGTTCCCGGTGCCCGTCGCCTCGTCGCCGGTCCCGGGCGCACTGCCAACGGTGAGCATCGACTACAAGAAGTTCGGCGTCGAGCTGGCCTTCGTACCCACCGTGCTCTCGCGCGGCGTGATCAATCTCCGTGTCGAGCCCTCAGTCAGCGAGCTCGATTTCGGGAACGCGGTGACAATCGCCGGCACGTCGATTCCGGCACTGACCCGCCGCGACGCGCGCACCACGGTCGAGTTGCGCGACGGTCAGAGCTTTGCCATCGCCGGCCTGTTGCAGACCCGCAACCAGCAGGACGTCTCGCAACTGCCCTGGATCGGCTCGGTGCCGGTGATTGGAGCCTTGTTCAGCAGCAAGTCCTACCAGCAGCAGGAAACCGACCTGGTCATCATCGTGACGCCGCGCCTCGTCGCGCCGGCTGTGCCCGGCCAGCAGCTGGCATCGCCGCTCGACTCGCGCCTGCCGGCCAACGACGTCGATTTCTTCCTCAATGGCCAGATGGAAGTTCGCAAGCGCTACGACGACTATGTCAATTCCGGCGGCGAGGTGAAGGGACCCTATGGCCACATCATCGCGCCCAACGCGGTCGTGCGCGCTCCACCACCGGCGGTCGTTGTCGACCAGCCGGTCGTGAAGACCCTGAACTAGAGGAGGCGAGAGATGACTGTCCGATATCTGGCTCTGCTCGCCCCCGTGCTGCTCGGCGGCTGCTACGGCGTTTACGGGCATGACGAGATGGACCGCTACGTCCAGCGTTCCGACACCATCACGATGAGCGCCGGCAATGCCAAGGAGGTCAACGCCGTCACCCACACGATCCACCCGTGGCCGGCCTATGTCGGCGATCGCAGGATCGCGTATGACGCGCGGCGGACGGGTGAGGCGGTGAAGCGTTACGGCACCACGTCGCGGCCGGTCGATCAGCTTCCGGACATGGGCGCTCCGACCACAGCGATGGGCCAGCCGCCGCCCGTCACCACGATTCAGAATGTCAACGCAACCGGATTGGGCGCGGGGACCGGTGGCTCGGTGGCCGTCGGGGTGGGCAAGTAAGATCCTTGCACCGTTGGCCAGATGCCGGGGCAGGGACCCTGAACGGGAATACGACGTAGGTTTCTGGCGCTGACCTTGTGTTTCGGTCGTGCCGTCCGTTTTTCGTAGGTAGTTTCGAGATGATGTTTCGAATGGGGCAAGAGATGCGCTGGACGTGGGGAACGGGGCGAGCATTGCATCGTCTCGCGCCAGCGTTGATCTGTTGCTGCTTGGCGACAGGACTTGCCGGCTGTGACTACACGACGCGCGAAGCCGCGATCGTCGCTCCGGTGGATCCGCCGGGCGGCGATCCCGTGCAGGAGCCGACCGACGTCAAATACTATCCCTCCGACGAGCCGGTGCGGATGGGGCTCGAGCACTACAACCGCGGCAACTACGGTATTTCCCAGCGCTATTTCAAGGATGCGGTCGAGAAGGCGCCCAAGGACGTCACGGCCTGGGTCGGGCTTGCCGCGAGCTATGACAAATTGCGCCGCTTCGATCTCGCCGATCAGGCCTACGCGCAGGCGATCCGGATTGGCGGCGAGACCGTCCAGATCCTGAACGATCAGGGCTATTCTCTCATGCTGCGCGGCAATCTGAACGGCGCGCGGCGCAAGTTCGAGAAGGCGTATTCGCTCGATCCGGGCAACCCGGTCATCGCCAACAATCTCGAGCTTCTCAACGGCAGCCGGCAGTTCATCGAACGGCCGCCGAACAATCAGCCGTAGGCTGACAGCCGCACGACGGTCGCCCGATTTTCATGATATTTCCGGACCCGGGCAGCGCGGATCACGGCAACATCGGCGATGCCTATGCGAGCGATTGCTGACGATCCCACCTCGGGATGCCGCAGGAACTGTCCTCAAAGTCTGCAGGGCTCTCCGTTAACTAACGGGCACCCGATCCATTGCCGCGCCAGAAAGTGCAATGGTAGATTGCGGTCTTTGACGAGATCGCGCGATTTTCATGACCTGGGTTATTTCGCACGAGGACGGCGAAGATAGAGCGCAGGCGATCGCCTGTCTCATCCTGCTCAGTATGACGATACTGGCCTTGGCCCTGATGTTTATCAGCGGAGCCGGTCATCCAGGCATCGACTTCTCATGTTTTTGGGCCGCCGGCTCCATGGCTCTAAAGGGCCATGCTGCGACCGCCTATGATTGGGGCCAACTGCGTCAGATGCTCGTTCAGATGCAGCCGGCGGATCATGCGCCGTATTCCTACGACCAAATGCCGGTTCCGTTCTTCTATCCTCCGGTGTTTTTTCTGGTTCTGGCGCCCTTGGCGCTGTTGCCCTTTACAGCTGCCTACTGGATCTGGAGCGCGGCAAAGCTGTTTTGCTGGCTGTTGGTGGTCTACTCCATTCGGCCGCGTTCAGGCGCGCTGCTGCTGGCATTGGCAGCACCGCCCGTCGTCTACGATTTTCTTTCCGGCCAAAGCTCGCTGCTTGCGGCAGCGCTGCTGGGGGGCGCCCTGCTGCTATTGGACAGGCGCCCGATCATCAGTGGTTTCTTGATCGCGCTTCTCATCTTCAAGCCTCAATACGGCGTTCTTCTCCCCCTCGTACTGATCGCCACTGGGCGTTGGAGCGTTGTCCTAACGGCCTCCCTGATGGCGTCCGCTCTGCTGCTGCTGTCCGGGACCATCTTCGGCTGGGATACGTTCACGGGATTTCGTGAAGCAGCGACCTTCGCGACGACGCAGTTCCATCTCACCGGCGCGCTGCCGTGGTACAAGTTGCAGAGCATCTATGGCCTGTTTCGCCTTGCCGGCTTTGGCTACGGGTTGGCCATGTCGCTGCAGATCCTTGTCGCGTCGGCCTGCGCGGTCTGGGTGCTGATGACGTGGCGGCGCGATGTAAGCTTCGCCGTCAAGGCCGCCTGCCTGCTTGCGGCAACGCCTCTGATTTCCCCCTACTTCGCCATCTACGATATGCAGGTCCTGGTCGTCGCGTTGGTCTTCCTCATGAGCGATGACCAGATCACGCTGCCATCAAGGCGGTCCTTCCGATTCGGCGTCGGCATTATCTTCGCGCTGGGATATATATTCCCGTTCGCGCTTGTGCCCGTGGGTCCGTTCATGTGCGCCGCATTGATCGCGGTGATCTGGATGAGATTGCGGCAACTCGACGCCAGCGGGGCAATTCCGGTTCGTGCTTCCTGATCCGGATCGGGTCGTCAACGGTCACAGCGAGAACGGAGTGATACCGTCTCGTGCCGCTGACCCGTGACGGTCGTTATGCGGCGCTTCGCCGGTTGGCATCCGATAGTTGTCTAAGACGCTCGCGTCACCACCGGCCTCCAAGCAATTGGCGATCCTCGGAGCAGGGCGGAAATCGACCGCTCGACGGTTCGGTAGAACAAAAGGCCGAATAGGTTCGAGAGCAGCAGCGCCAGCAACACGAAGAACACCGCAGTCACCGGCGTGATCGGGAACGTCATTTTAAGTGCCGCGACGATGAAGATGTGGAACAGGTACGTGCTGTACGATGCGTCGCCCATTGCCTCGGCAGCGGCTTCAAACCCCCCACCCGATACGGGCGCAGCGAATGCGCACGCCGCAACAGCCAATGCGCCAGCTATCCAGACCGAGATGACTTCCGGGAAGGGCAGGCGCGGCGGGATCCGCAAAACGATGTTCACGAGGATCTGTGTCGCAAGTAGCGCCGCCGCGACCAATAGCGGATAGCGGACAACAAAATGGTCGGCGAAGTTTCGTCTCAGCACGCCGATAGCCATGCCAACCAAGAACAGTAAGATGATCGGATCGGAGAAAAACGTGAATACGGTCTGAGCCGGCGTATAGTCGGAGAGCGGCTTTACCGATGCTCCCCCGGCGACAATCACACAAAACAGCAAAAACAGTCCGATCAAACCGATCCGTCGAGGCAAGACCAAAGCGATGGCGAACAAGGCGTAGAAGGACATTTCGTAGTTGAGCGTCCAGCCCTGTCCGAGCACCGGCTGCATGTCGACACCGAGACCATTCGGATAAGGGATGAAGGTCAGCGAACTAACAAGTTCCACTGCTGAAGGCTTTCGAGCGAGCGGAGAAACCTGATAGAGCGCGAACGCGGTAAGCGTGGCGATCCAATAGGCTGGCACGATCCGGACAAGTCTGCGTCCGGCAAAACGTAGCGCGTTATGCAAGCTGCCGAAATCATCGTAAGAAATGGTAACCATGATGAACCCGCTGATGACAAAGAATGTCGTCACCCCAAGTCCACCAATGCTGAAGCCTACAGGTCTAAACCACTCGGGCAGCATGTGATGATCGACGATCACCTCCAGAGCATGACTCAAGACGACCAGCGAGGCGGCAATTCCGCGTAGCGCCTGGATGTGATGGTTTCTCGAGATGATCATGGGTTTTGCTTCGCATCCGGCCCGCCGCTCTGAACGGCCTGGTTTCTGGCAACACGGAACAGACGTCCGGAGACACTATGCCCCCAGTCGCGTTGCTCGATGCGAGCCCATAGGAGGTAGTACTTCGGAGCCGTTGTGCACGATCATCTCCGGAAAGCCGCTAGCGCGGCGCGACACCGCCGCTTCGGATTGGCTGTCGCCAAGTTTCGTCGGCACGTCGCCATCTGGTAGACGGATGGCGCCGCCGAACTTGCGGGCGAGACGTTCAGCAACATCATGCCACCCCGCACCGGGAGCAAACACCGGGAGGAGGCCGCTAATTCGCCATCAACACGGCATCGACGCGGCGGCTGTTTCGTGTGCTGATGATGATGGCGCCGTTGCGGATCGCAAATCTCGCGCCGACCAGTCGTGGCGCCTTCTCCGTCAGCGGCGACGGCAACGGAATCATTCCGCCGGTGACGGGATCGCCGACGTTGATCGGCGGTCCGCCGGCACCGGCTGAAGGGGCAGCCTTGATGTATTCCCTGATCAGCTGAATCTCTTCTCGCGAGAGGTTGAGTGCAGCCTGTTCGCTCCTGGCCTCAGCGGCCTTCTTGTCCGCCTCAAGCTTGTCTTGCGCTTCGTCCTGCTGGGCGGCCTCGCGTTTCGCGGCGTCCTGTTCGAGTCGTACGAGACGTTCCCTCAACGGGACCAGCTCCCGCCGCAGGGTGGCGTTGTCCGACTTCAACGACGAGATCTGGCCGAGTGCAATCGCTGCGGCAACGCACGCAACGACCGAGATCAGGCTGAGGCACGCAACGGCCAGCCCCGTCATTCCAGCGCCACTGACCGCTTTCCGATCCGGCACGTCGCTCTCGGAACGCCGCCGCCGCGCCCGGGTAAATCCCGGCATGCCGGTGCCGAGGAGTTTTACGAGTCGCGAGAATCGGGAATCGTTTTGGTCCGGCTCGTGAATGGAGCCAAATGCCGGCTCGGGGACGATCGGGGGGAGCGCGGGCAGGTCGGGGGATGCGGTTGAGCGGCTGGTGCTCGAGGTCGTGCGATCGGCAAGGCTTTCTTGCATCAGGCGAGGGATTTGCCGATCAATCGCGTCGGGCCGTTCGACAACCGCATCTCTGGTCGCATCGCGCGGATCGGCAGCGACGGTCTCCACGCGCTCCGCTTGTCGTTCGCTCGGCTCCTGTTCACCGACCTCTTGCTCGCCTAGCTCCTGCTCGCCGAGCTCCTGCTGGTTGAGCTCCTGTTCGATCCGGGACGCTTCGAGCTCGCGCCACAGCGCGAGACCGGAGTCCGTGATCTGCAGCCCGGCCTCATTGATCGAAGCCCATCCGGATTGGAAGACGTCGGCGTCGCCAAGCTCCGACGATCGCTTCAGCTTCGTGGCTGCATCGCCCGCGGCGATCATGCGCTTGACTTCGCGGCTGACCTCTTCAAGCGGAATCCGTTGCTCGGGTCTTGCGGCCAGCACGCTCAAGATCGCCAGATTGAACCTCATGTGGCGCCTCTCGATGCCCCGGCAACCGGTCGTGCAGCCGCTCCGCTCCCGTGCCGGCGATGTGCGAACCGCGGACGAGGCCGAAGCGGATCAATCATGCCGGCGCGAACGTCCGTCACTCGGAGAGCCAGGCAAGTGTAGCGGCTCCCTCAGAGGCAAACAATGCGCCTTCCGGCGCACGACAGATGGATAAGCCTGTCTGCGGACAAGACGCGTTGGGATCACGTCCGCTGAAGCGCCTCAGAGGAACTCGCGAAGCCTCGAGAGCTCGATCACGTGCTCGGGCGACAGCACATCCGGCACGAGGGGAGGCTGCGACGTGGTCCGGATCTCGTAGAGATGCCGGGTCTTCTCGGGCTTGCCCATGAAGTCCCGGATGCATTGGTCGAGCGTTCCGTTGACGATCATATAGGGCGCGCGATCCTCTCGCCTGGAATTGCCGAGAGAAGGCCATTTGTAAAGCGAGGCCGCAGCCTGGAAGTCCACCTGATGAGAGTGGTCGGTCATGCCTTGATCTCTACCCGAAAAAGCCTGTTCGTCAAACAACGCCGGCTCATGAGCGAGCTGGCGCAGCGGGACGCGACAGCCGCGCGTCGTGATCTCGTCTTCGGCAGAGAATGCCCGTGGATGTCGAGCGACCTCCCAACCGCCTTGCGATGATTCCTTCGAGAGCGACCGGCAACCCGCTTCGATGCCCGGCGCGGCAGCCCGCCCAACGTTCGCTGGCAGACCGCCGGCCGCCCGCGGCCACTCCTGGTGGACCGGATTCGAATATGTTCTTGTTTTGTTCTGTTGGCTAATGTAGCGTCCAGGGACGAGCAATTTTGGTCAGGTCAGGGATGAACGCCTTGAGATGGCAGCCGCAGCCACCATCCTTCACGCGGACCTGGATGCGTTTTACGCGTCGGTCGAGCAGTTGCTTGAGCCGTCGCTGCAAGGCAAGCCGATCGCCGTCGGAGGCGGGGTTGTGCTTGCCGCGTCCTATGAGGCCAAGGCCTTCGGGGTGTATGGCGGCATGTCGGGACGGGAAGCGCGCCGGCTCTGCCCGCAACTGATATTCGTCGGCGGCCACTTCAGCGATTACCAACGGCTGGGTGACGCAGCCATCGAGGTGATCGGCGACTTCACCCCGCTCGTCGAGCGCATTTCGATCGACGAGGCGTTTGCCGACGTGGCCGGCTGCACGCATCTGTTCGGAACGCCCGCCGAAATAGCCGCGGCGATCCGGCGGCGTGTGCGCACGGAGCTCGGCCTTGCGATTTCGGTCGGCGTCGCCCGCACCAAGCATCTGGCAAAGATCGCCTCGCAGGTCGCAAAGCCCGACGGGCTTGTCGTCGTCGATCCCGACGCCGAGCTCGGATTCCTGCATGAACTGCCGGTTGAGTTGATGTGGGGAGTAGGGCCGGTCACCAGGACACGGCTGGACGCGATCGGCGTCTCGACGATCGGTCAACTCGCCAAATTGTCGGAGCGGTCGCTGACGCGGCTGCTCGGTCCGGCGGCGGGCGAGAAACTCGCCGCGCTGGCCTGGAATCGCGATCCGCGACAGCTCACGCCGCATCGGCGCGCGCGATCGGCAGGAGCACAATCGGCGCTTGGCCGAAAGCCCGCGATCGAGCAGGTCATTCGGCCGACGCTGCTTCATCTCGCCGACCGCGTCGCCACGCGGCTCCGGGCGAAATCCCGGCCTGGACGAACCGTGACGGTGCGCGTTCGCTTCGCCGACCTGAAATCGGTGACGCGCTCGATGACGCTCGATGCGCCCGTGTGCACGACGGTGATCCTCGCCAGCCTCGCCGAGAAGCTGGTGCGCGCCACGCTTGCTGACCACCCAAGCGAGAAAATCATTTCGTTGCTGGCAATCTCGGTGTCGCATCTCGAGGAGCATTGGGATCTTGCGCTCGAGCTTCCGCTCGGACTCGCCGATCAAGCGCTTCGCCCTGGAAGTCCGATCGGGATCGCCCGCTGGGCCGCGGACTGTGCCATCGACAAGGTCCGCGATCGTTTTGGCTGGGATGCGATCGGATACGGTTCGGCAGCGCTGGAGGTCGTTCGTTCGGTGCCCGACGACTTCCGCAAGCTGGCCGAGAAGGAGCTCTAACGCTTCGCCGGTTCACCGGCTTGTCATTGCATTAAGAAAACGCAATCCGGAATCGCGGGCTTGTGAGTGGTGGCGTGGCGCGCCCGGTCTATCCTGAGCACGCGGAGGAGAGCCATGAAATTCAGCTCCGAACTGATCCAGACGATGCGCGACGCGCTGGAGACGGTGATGGCAAGCGTGCCGGCCGATCAATCCGTGTTCGGTCTCAAGGCGGCCGTTGCCGAATCCATCTTGCGGGCGGCGGCGCACGGCCAGACGTCGTTCGACGGGCTCGTGGCGTCGGCGTCCGATCAGCTGCAATCGATCATCTCGATGCTGACCTAGCAGACCGGGTCGCACCTCAGCGTCATTGATGGCTCCCGCGCAGCCTACGATGAACCAATGCCTTGCTTTGCGATCCTGGTCAGGGCTTCGTATCCGGATGGCGTCAGGTGCAGGAGATCGCTCTTGTAGTTGGCACACGGCGTTGTTCGTCCGCATGCGATGTCGGAGGCATCGATCGTTCTGATCCCGAGTTCCCGGCTTCTCCTGCTGAGCTCGGCATTGACGGATCCGATGTTCTCGGCTGCGCCCTTCATCTGGTCGCCTCGCGGAAGAATCTGGATGGAGAAAATCTTGCCGTTCGGCCAAAGCGACCTGATCTCGTCAAACAGCTTTTGATAGGAGTCCATCACGCCGCACGGTTTATCGAGATAGATGTTGTTGGTTCCGACCAGCACGATGATGGACTTCGGCTTGATTTTTCGCAGCCGCTCACGTTCGTGTTCGATGAACCAGAGCGTGTTCTGAATCCTGTCGCGTCCGACGCCGAGGTTGGCTACCGGCCCGGCGCCGAGCGAGGCTGATAGTTCCCTCGGCCACGCCTCGACCAGCGAGTCGCCAAGCAGGACCGTCGAGACATCGCCGGACAGGCCCGACACATTTCTCTCATATTTGCGCAAGGCGTCGGCATTGTCCGGCATCGCGGCCGTTACGGCGAATTGCGCATCGGTTTTATCGCATGCAGCTCGCGAGCTTTGCGCGCGTCCCTCCGATGGTAGACAGAGCGCCGCGACAATTGATAACGTCGCCGCGACATAGACGCTTGATGTCGTTGACGCGGTGTTGCGGGGTTCTCGATCAAGCGTTTTCGACGTCATTGCGCGGTTCCATCTGAGGGCAGTTAATCTGATGTCGCTGAGCATTTCGATCCTGGGACAGTCAAACAGCATCCTGAAGGCAGGCTTTTTCCAGAAATTTCTGGACGCCGATGACACAATTGAAGTGACATCGGCAGGAAGGATCGGTGCATCTCCGTCCTTGCTCGGTCCGTACTTCGCCCAGGGCGACTTCTTCAAAGGCTCGGAGTTCTGCATTGTCGATACATGCGTGATCGATTTTTCGCTGCTTTCCGCCAATGCGATCGATTACTACGATGTTGTGAGGTGGGTCGAGTGGATCGGGCATTCCGCCAAACGCGCCAATTGCGAGCCGGTTTTCGTCTGCATACCGGTGAGCGACATCAACGCATCAAGAACGATCATCTCCGCCTGCATTTCCGTCTGCCAGAAGCAGGACTGGTACTATCTTGATGTCAGGGATGTCATTGCCGCGGTCGTCAAGTCCAAGAACGTAGACGCGAAGGAACTCTATGCCGACGGCAGTCATCCGGCCGAGTTCTTGTCGGGCGTGATAGCGACACACCTTGGCAATTTCTTGACTAAGATAAGGACGGCCGAGACCGCGAAGTGCAAACGCACGTTTGCATTCACGGCTTACGAACGCGTGCCGCTCAAGGATCAAATTGCGGGCACACCGGTGGAGTATTCGTCGAGGCTGATCGCGTTTTCGGGCGTCCGGCTGGAACGCGGCGAGACGTACCCGATCCACATCGGGTCGGATTCATCCATCCGCGGCCTCATGGTGAACTCGGCAGCCTGCAAGAGCGTGCTGTCGATCGAGGGAGACAGAACCTTCCACAAGAACCTGCGTCTCAAGCCCTATCACCCGACAAATTTCGAGGCGCGGCTCATTCCGATCTGCAGGCCCATTCGAGACCATCAGGGAATGGTCAGGCTATCGTTGACGAACCAGGATGTCTCCATGAGCGATGTGACGCTGCACAGCTCGAAGGAGGGGAATGACGAGGGCTTCATCGAAGTTGCCGATCTCGTCGTCGAGCGAGGATACGACCTGGTGACCTACACCACCACGCGACCCGCCGATCCGGCCTCCATCAGATGGACACTTGATATCGCTTAGCGACAGATGCGAGCGTATCGCGCGTGAGCGGATCGATGCGCGACGGCAAAGGCGGAAAAGCGCGCTCGCCGTTAATGCAAGGCGGCGCCAACGACCGGTTTGCGAAACCTGGCAGTTCTTGCCCCTAAACTTTGGACGTGCCGGTTCCCGGACGCGACCAAGCGGGCTAGGGAGATCAAGACGGCTGCAGACGGCCAATTTGCCCGGCAGAGGTCGTTGCTCAACCAACGTCATATCGGTTCCCGTCCCACGAGTTGGTCGTCCGCTTGGGGCAAGCGGTCATTCGCTCAAAAGGGGTGCCCACAATGGGATAGTTGTGCGTCCCCCGCCCAGGGGTCACGATAGCGGTGTCTTTGCTCGTGATAGTGCTGTTTTTGGCGCCACGCTCGCATTCAGCGACCTGGCCGCCATCAACGAACGCGAAAGCCGCGTGTATGGTTGTGCAAGATAAGTCCGAGCCGACCCGGCTCGTGCCGCTCCGCTCTCGAAGGAGAATGACAGCTGTCCTTGCCATCGTCAGCCTCGCCGTGGTGGGGGTGGCTGCGGGCAAGAACTGGGGAGCCGTCGAGATATTCTCGCATGCTGTGACGCAGAAGGCGTTTGCTGCGCTCGGTACACGGTCCGACAAGCCATCTCCGACGCCGGCAAAAGTGGCCGCGGTCACGACGTCGGATTCGTCAAGCGCGCCGTCGATGACGGCGGTCGTACCAAGCGACACCCCTGCTTCCGCGATCGCTGAACGCTCCAAGATGCTCAGCCCGGCGCGGGACGCGCAGGCCGGAGACCTGTGCGCCATCGGCGACAAGCTCACGATCGCCTTCTACGAGCGCGTCGACGCCGAAGAGGACAAGTGGGGGCGGTCGTCGAGCTCGGCCCTGCGCGGTCTCGTGCAGCGTCCGGAACTGAGCGGCCCATACACGGTTCAGGAGGATGGCACGATTTCGGTACCCTTGCTTGGCACCATTCGGGTTGCCGACCGGTCAACCCAGCAGGTTCGTACCGATTTGGCGGAAAGCTTCGATCGGTTGCTCGGCCGCAAGGGAGTGGTCAACATTCTGTCGAACGAGCGTTCACCGATCTACGTGCTCGGGCCTGTCAAGAATCCCGGCTCGTACAAGTTCGTATCCGGCATGACGGTGCTGCACGCAATGGCGCTGGCGGGCGGGCTCGATCGGGGCTCCTCGGAGCCGTGGCAGAAGATCGAAGCGGTACGGGAAATCCTGAAGCGCAGTGCGTCGGCTGATGCGATGCTGAAGCTGCTGGCGCGCGCAGCGGTGCTGAAAGCCGAACGCGACGGCGCCGAACCCAAGATTCCGCTTCGGTTGATCGAACTGGTGGGAGCGACTGAAGCCGCCAACCTTGTCCGCGAACAGGGCGATCGGCGCAAGACCATCGCCACCGCCCGCACGAACCGTGAGCGCGCGCTTCAGACCGCGCTGGAATCGGCCAAGCAGGATGTTGTTGTGTATGGTCGCTTGGAATCACTCGACGAGCTCGTCAAGCTGCGCCAGGAGCGGGTCAACAGCATGCGCGCGCTCGCGGACCGCAATGTCATCAGCGCAACGGTCTTGAATCAGGTTCAGAGCGAGTTGACCGATGCCGAGCAGCGTCGGCGAGACGCGCTCAATCAGTATGCAACGGCCAAACAGCGCCTTGCGACGCTTGAGGCCGAAGGATTTCGGATCCAGGCCGATGTCAGGAACGACCTGGAGCTTGAGATCGAGGCCATCGAACGCCAGCTCGCGGACAATGAGCGCGACTTCAACATGAGCGAAGGCGTCCTCAGCACGCTGCCCGCGACCCGTGCCCAGTTCACGAAAGAGGCAAGCCGGATCACCTATCAGGTCGTGCGGCAAACGCCGACCGGGCCGGTGGGTATCGAGTCTCTCGGGATGACCGTGCTGCAACCAGGCGATCTCGTGAACATCATCGTGAACGACGGCGACGCGAAGACCCAGGCAAATTCGACCCAGGCCAATTCGCCAGCCCCAGCTGCGGCACCAGCCGATCGGCCGTCCGTTGGGCGAGCGACCAACCGGCAGGAGATCGGCCGAGCGGTTGCGGATCAGGCGACCGGTCCGAATTGATGCCCGGCAGGACATCACCCGGCGCAGCGTTCCGCCTGAAATTCCCGCCGGATATCCCAGAGGGCTACCCCCATCTAGGTGGGTTTCGTTTGCCATGGGTAGCCAGGGATAACACCTTCACATCTCGCACCCGGGAGATGAAGGTTTCTGCGGTGAGAACCATTCCGGGCCGTTCTCCGGGATCGCCGCCGTAGCCGCTGGAGTATTGGGATCGACATATGGCAGCAAGTCATGATGTCTCGGTCGTCGAACCGGAACCCAATCGCGCGGCTTCGGTCGAGCAAACCGGGCGCCATGATTCGCCCATCGAGGTCCGCATTGAATCCTTGCAGGATATTGCGAGCCTTGAGAGCTCCTGGAAGGAGCTCGAAGCGCGCGCGACGCATTCGTTCTATCTGTCCTGGCTCTGGGTCGGTACGTGGCTCAAGCATCTGCCGCGCGGTGCACAACCGCATGTTCTGATCGCGCGGATGTCCGGGCGAACCGTGGGGCTGGCGATCGTTTGCCGGCGGACGGTATGGAGCTTCGGACCGCACGATCGGGCGCGCTGGCTGCTCAACGAAACCGGAGACGCTCGCTTCGATCGACTGTTCATCGAGTATAACGGCATCGTTGCCGAGCGGGCTTTGGCTGCTCCCGTCGTGGCGGCATGCCTTGAGGCCCTTGCGCACAGCTTGAGCGCCTCCGACGAGCTCGTGCTCTCAGGCATCGATCTGGATTTCGAGGGCGTCGCGTCGGGTGTGGCCGGCCGGGCCGGGCTCTTGACCGAAGTGAGGGAAGCAGACGTTGCGCGCTGGGTCGACTTCAGCAAGATCGGCGCGAAGAACGGGAGTTACCGCGCCTCCTTAGGCCGCAGCACGCGCCAGGCCATCAACCGCGCCGCGAGGCTGTATGCCGAACGTGGCCCCATCGAGTTTCGAATCATGGAGACGACATCGGAGGCGCTTGCCGCGTTCGATGTGCTGGCCGGCTTTCATCAATCGCGATGGGGATCCAAGGGATCGTTCGTCAATCCCGGCTTCCGTCCGTTTCATGAAGAACTGATTGCACGCGGAGTCCCTGGCGGTGCCATCCGCATCTCGCGGACGTTGGTTGCAGGACAGACGATCGGCGTGTTGTACAATTTCGTGCACGAGGGCCATGTCCTGAATTACCAGAGCGGCTTTCTCTACGAGCCTGACGGCCGGCTGAAGCCCGGCCTGGTCAGCCATGTGCTGTCGATCGAGGACAGCATCTCGCGCGGTGAACGCGGCTACGATTTCCTGGCCGGCTTCTCCCGGCACAAGTGCCAGCTTGCCAATGCCGAGCACGCAATGACGTGGATCGTGCTGGGCGCCGACACCCTGGAGCGCCGCCTCGAAGAGAGGCTCCGGCGCGCCAGGCAGGCGCTGGGACGGCTGCTGCGAAAGCAGGCGAGCGGACCAACAGCGGCTGTTTCAACGGGAAATGGCGCTGGCTGCTCGGCTCCGGCCGTTCAAGGGCCGTGAACGGCTTCGCCAGACATGGCGTGTCCCGCTGGCTGGGACGAAATCCGGCACAGGAGGCCGTGACAGAAGATGTGGCTCCGACGGCGGTGGTGCTGGGCGGCGGCACCAACGGCCTGTCACTGGTGCGCAGTCTGGCCCAAGCGGGGATTCGTCCGGTCGTTGTCGTCGACACCAAGGTCGATATTGCATCGACGTCGCGATATGCGCGGCGAGCCGTGGTTTCAGGCTTTGAGGGAGAGGGATTCGTCACTGAGCTGCTCCGGCTGCGGGCAGAGATGCCTCACGGTGGCGTATTGTTCTTTGCGGATGACCGTCCGCTTCTGACGGTGTCGCGGTATCGTGACTCCGTGGCCCCGTGGTTCAGTTTCGAGCTGCCGTCGCATCAGCTGCTTGCCGACTTGACCTTGAAGGAACGATTTTTCCGGCTGGCACAAGACGGCGGCTTTCCGGTTCCAGCAACCCATTTGGTAAGGAGCCGCGGTGACCTCAGCGTCTTGCAGGGGCTTCGGCTTCCACTGTGTGTGAAGCCCAACGGCCGTTCTCCCGCCTATGATGCTTCATTTCAGAAGGCCTATCGTGTCGAGACCCTGGCCGACGCGCGAGCGCTCTGCGAGCGGGTGCTGGACGTCGTGGGGGAGGTGATTGTTCAGGAGTGGATCGAGGGTCCGAACGATTCGATCTATTTTTGCCTGTGTTATGTGGGGCCGGGAGCTCCGGTCTGCTTTACGGGCCGCAAAGGCCGCTCGTTTCCGCCGCAGACCGGCTGGACCGCGAGTTGCTGGGCAGCGCCGGAGGTGGCGGAGGAGCTGGAGCATCTGACGATCCGCTTCTTCCGCTCCGTGGGGCTGACCAACGGCTTTGCCAGCATGGAATACCGACGCGACGTGCGTGACGGAAGCTTTCGGTTTGTCGAGCCGACCGTTGGCCGAACCGATCTGCAGGTGGAACTGTCAGCCGTTTGCGGCATCAATCTCTGTCATATCGCCTATTGCGACGCTGCGCGGCAACCGCGCCCGGCATTGAACCTCGATCCGACCCATGTCTGGCGCGATGAGTTCAGGGATTTCCTCGCGGCGCGAATGCTCGGCACCGACTGCTCCTATCCGCCGAAGCACCGGATTCACAACGCCTACTGGCGCTGGGACGATCCGGCCCCGGCTTTGCTGGAGGTCGCGCAAACCGCAAAGAACCTCCTGCACCGTGCGGCCGCGCGTGTTCTCAAGACCGGAGCGATTTCGGCGTCAGGGACGAACCGCGCAGGCTGATCGTCTCGGCGATACGCTGCGGATGGCGATGTCTCCAGAGGATATCCTCAGGTCTGGAACGGGGATGAGGTCGGGCCTTGCAGCACGGGGTCGGTGCCGGCAACCAACTTCGCGGCCGACGTCAACCAGAGGGCTGCGCATACGCCCTCGATGCTGACGGCCAGCGTCCAGCCCACGACCAGGCCCTGGAGGCCACCGAGCCTTGCTCCAAGGATGGCAAGGCATAGCTCCAACAATCCGCCGAGCGCAAACCAGGGAGCTGCCTTGAGCATCCTGTCGGTCAGCCGCGCGAGCGTGCAGGCGTGGAATTTCAGCGTTGATCCAAGCAGGCTGAATCCGAGCAGGCTGAGGCTCGAACCGGCGATCCTGGGATAGGTCGGATTGAAGACTGCCAGGATCTGCTGCGAGTAGGTGAAGATGAAGATGGCGCACGCCAGCGAGAACAGCAGCGATGCCGTCAGCGACACGAGGATGTCGTGCCTGGATTGCTTCGGGCTTGCCCTGACGACGGGAAACAGCACCATCGCCATGGCTGCCGGAATCAAGGAGGCGACCGAGACCAGCATCCATATCGCCACGAACGCGGCATTGGTGGTCGGCGACAGCAGCACCAGCACGAGATACGGCATGACGAGGGCCGGCGTCAGCAATGCGACGTCGAGTGCGTAATGGTCGCGGACCCGGCGGCGGTGCATGTGGAGCAGTTTGAAATCGGGGGCGCCGACGAGATGGCGCGCGCCGCCCCTCGTCAGGAGATCGACGCCGATCCAGGATGCCAGCAACCCGGCGACCCAGGTCCAGAGCAGCGCGGTCGGGGAGGTGAAGCCGAGGGCGGCTACCGCGGCGAGCAGCATCAGCTTGAATACGGCGAACAGGACCAGGCGGATCGTCTTGCTGCTGCTTCGGAGAATGCCGACGAATGCCTGATCGCCCATGATGGTGAGATTGCTGAGGCCGCAGCCGATGACGAAGGCCAGGCCCGCGGACCAATCATCGATTGATCCGGTCGAACCCATGAGGAGTGTCTGCCCGACGAAAAACAGCACGGCCAACCCGACCGCCATGGCCGCGCCGACCGAAGCTGCCGCCGTGACGAGCCCGGGTTCCTTGCCGGGATGCCGAACGAGCTCGCCCGTGAGCAAGGTCCCGAGCCCACCTTCGCCGAGCAGGGTGACGAGGCTCATCATGGACAGCAGGCCTGAAGCAACGCCCATCGCGTCCGGCGGAAGCAGCCGGGCGGCGAGCCACCAATAGGCAAAACCAAGACCAGCCGTTGCCACCGTCCCGGTCGCCAGTGCGCCGGAATTCATGACGAGGGCGGCGCTCTTCTGCAGTGATTGGTGCAGTCGCGAGATGGCCGCTCGGACGAAGCCTATCGGCATGATGGCCTTCCCGGATCCTGGTAGGCAGCCATCGCGACTGCAGCGGGAGCCGCGCGCAGTACATCCCGATAGAGCTGCTCGATCCGGGACACGACGGCTTTGGCCTTGAGGCGTCCCACCCGGGCCAGGCTTGTCGCCTCGAGGCGGGCCAGCAAGGCACGGTCGTCCAGCAGCGCCTGCATCGCGCCGGCGAGGGCCGGCGCGTCGCCGGGCGCTACGAGAAGTCCTGTCTCGCCGTGATCGACCAGATCGGGCATGCCGCCGATATCTGTTGCGACGACGGCCTTGCCGCACGCCATCGCTTCCATGATCACGGTTGCACACGCCTCCGGGCCGGTCGACGGCAACACGCCGAACAGGCACCGCCGCCAGGCGTGCATGATGGCGGAATGCGGCCATGCGCTGAAGCTGCGAACGTTCGGCGGGAATTCGGTCGGCGTATCGGCGAGGCGGCGTCCAATCATGACAAGCGGTGGCGGCCGGTTCAGTCCGGCATAGGCCTTGAGCAGGACGTCGATGCCCTTCAGACGCATCATGTCGCCGACGAACAGAATGAAATCACCGTCCGGTAGTTCGCGCAGGCAGGAGTCTTCCGGACCAGGCACTTCGACATCGTCCGGCACGAAGTTGGGGATGACCTCGTAAGGCGCGCTGCCGCGGGTGAGCCCGGTGTGATGGGCGACGGCGTGGCTCACCGCAATGAAGCGGTCCACGATGCGACGGGCAGCGAAGCTCGATGCCCAGTTGCCGAGGGTGGTCGCGGTCGCCTTCGCCGCGCCATAGTGCCGGGTCGCGCACGGCAGGCACTTCGCCGGCGCCGGCCCGCTGCACAGCTGAGCCCCGAGATGCATCAGATTTTTCTTGGCGCAAACCAGGCCATAGTCGTGCAGCGTCACCACGAAGCGGGCCCCGCTGAGCGCCCTGAGCGGCAGCAGGGATGCATAGATCCAGTTGTGGGCGTGGACGACATCCGGTCGCTCCCGGTCGATCAGCCGCTTCAGGCCGAGTGCCAGTTCGGGATCCGGGAAGGGCGGCGCGTGCTGACGCTCGGGATCGGCATGGAGTTTCGACAGGCGCTGCAGCGTGCCGCGCAACCGGTGGACTCGAACGGCGCCGTCCAGCTCGGTCTCCGGTGATCCCTGGCGCATCAACGTCCCAACACTCACGTCGTGGCCCCGCTGCGCCAGTGCCGCGCCGAGATTGCGGACATGACGTTCCTCGCCCCCGATCACCGGGGGATAGAACTGGGACAGCAGCAGGATGCGCATGACCGAGCCTCCGCCTCAGCTAGCCGGCACCAGCGCCGAGACTTTGCGATAGAGCTTGTTGTCGGCCGGCCGGTAGAGCCGGGCCTCGGCCTTCTGCTGGACAGCGAGGATGGGGACAGGAACCTTCCGCACCCACGTGTCGCCCGGGGCAATCGTCAGCGAGCGGAAGACCGCGAATGGTTTCCCGTCGAGGGTGACTTCGAGGTCGTATTGGTGCGCTTCGGCTTCTGCGCTGCGCACGCCGACGACGAGTTGGCCCGGATCGCCTTGAGCCGGCGGCAGCATCCAGAACTCGGTATATTTGAACTGCCGCTCGACTGCCTGATCGTGGATCGCCAGGGCGTAGGCTCCCGTCGCCACGAGCATCGCCAATGCGATCGCAGCTGCTTGCCAGGGCGGTATTCGCAGTGAACCCAGCCTGGCGCTCGGGGTTGAGATGTTAATGTCGCTGGGAGCCAGCCGCATCGCGGCTGTTGTCACCGCCAGGTACCAGAACGCCCAGCCAAGCGGCGTGAGCGCGCCCAGCACGTTGAGCACAAAGCCTCCGACGACGGTGAGGGCGAGGCTCGCGCCAACCGAATAGGCGAGGTGTTCCGACAGCGACGTGGTCCTGATGCCCATCGCGCGCAGCACCGTATGGCCGGAAATGAGGAGAGCCATGGGCGCGCCGAGAACGGTGCGCGGGAGCATGCTGTCGCTGGCCGCAACCACCGCCACCGTCGCTCCTGCCCACAGGCAGGCGCCGAGCAGGTCCCGCTTGTCAGGGCTCGCCATGCAGTCCTCTCACGTCGTAGATGACAAGAAAACCGTTGTCGTAGGTGCGCGTGACGCCCTTGACGTCGTTGAACTTCAGCAGTTCGGCAGCCCAGAGCCGCGTTCCCGGCTGCGACTCCCAAGGCTCGAAGTAAAAGCCGAGCACCGGCGGTGCGGTCGTCAGGCGGAGATCCGCCAGCAGGAAATCAATGTCGCTCCTGGCCAGTGCGTAGAAATCATCGGATCCGAGCTTTTCACCCCGAAACGCACGAGCAGCATAGATGCCCTCTTTGATCTTGATTCTCACGTCCTGCCGGCCGTAGCCGGCAAGCAGCAGGCGATTGACCCGGTCGGCCGTGAAGCGGTTGCCGGGCCCGAGCCATTCCTTGGTCCAGAGTGACGTCTCGATGCCCATGCGCTCGATGGATTGCGCGTCCGCCGCCACCTTGTAGGGTCCACGGATCGGCTCGAGTGCAGCCGCCGTCACCCCGCCCATCACGATGACCGCCAGCGCGGCCGATGGTGCGACGCGGCGCCATCCGCGCGGCGCGCGGCCCTGCCAGAAATGGATGATGCCAACCGCGACGACCAGTCCGACGCCGATGAACACGAACGTTCCCATCCGGTTGCCGATTTGCCACCCGTTGACGGTCAAGCGGAATGCAACCGAGACAGGAAACCCGCAGGCCAGCAAAGTGAGCAGCACAACGCGGCTGTCACGCCAGCGCCGCCCGAGAACATCGTGGATTGGACGCCAGCCTGAGTGCAATTTGATCGGCGCGGTCAGAGCCAGCGATCGAAAGAAACCCGTCGCCAATCCGAGCGCCAGCAGCAGGATCGCAACCAACGTGGTCGATCGCATGCCGAGGGGCTGGGTGGGCGCGCCGAGATGTTCCGACGGCGGAATACCGGTGCCGAATATCCTTCCCAGCAGTGTCTTGAAGCCGGTTTCGACCACAGGGCCGACGTAACCGGTGAAAGAATATCCGCTGGCCATTACCCACAGGAGAGGGAGGAGGATGGCGATCAGCGCCGTGATCCCCATGGCGATCCTCGCCTCGAGCCCGAGTGAGACGTCGCGCCGCACAGCCTCCAGGGCCGCCAGCATTCCGAGGTAGATGGCGGCAAAGGCTGCCGTCAGGTGATGTGTGACCGCAAGACTCGCCAACAGCAGCGCGATCAGGCCGAGCGCGCTCAACCTTGGTCGTCCGGCGAGATCCTTCGATGCAGCCTCCACCGCGAGGATCAATATGCACAGCACGAAGCCGAGGGTCTCGTAGGAAAAGGCCGACTCGAACACCACGAAAGTCGAGCAGCCCATGTAGGTCAGGCAAGCGATCGCCGCGATACGCGGAGACCCGGTGATCCTCTCGTAGAACAGAAACAGGGCCGCGACGAGCGTGCCTTTCAGGATCGCCAACAGGAGGGTCGCAGCGGCAAACAACGGCAAGCCGGTTAGATTGGTGATCGCCGTCGTCACGATTTCCAGCGCGGGATACGCCGGCCCGATCGGCAGCAGCGGGTTGGACAGGAACAGCCGGCGGCCGGTCGCGAGGTCTTCCGCCGCGGCCCAGTGCAGGAACTCATCGTGGTGCGCGAAGCCCGTCGGCGAATAGACGATCTTGAAGTAGAACAGGGCCTCGGCAAGCAGGAGCAGGAGAAGAAGCCGCTCGCTCCGGGCCACGTTCGGCCACGAGATGCGCAGGCCGGCCGGGACGACCAGCAGGACAACACCGGCCCAGAACAGCAGCGATGCCGCCGCCTCGGCGCGCCGCCCGGCTCCGTGCCCGGCCACAATCAGGAGTAGGGCCGTTGCGGCCACCATGCAGAGCGCCGCGATCCACCCGGAGTTCGCGGGATCTGGCGTTGGATCGACCCTGTTGCCGCGCAGGTCAGGGCCGATCATGGCAAGGATGGATTGCATCCAGGACCGCGCCGGCGTGATTGCGATTTCGGCGTTGGGATGAGCGCGTGTCATCCGACCCGCGCTCTCGTCGCGGGTCGCAAGCCCCGTGCACCGTCGTGCGCCAGACTGACCGTCGCCCGGTTACCCGACACATCACGATAGACGTCACTCAGCGCTTCCGCGCAGGCGTCCCAATCCGGCAATGCCAGATCGGGGATCTCTCGCGGGGCTTCGAGTTCCTCGGCCATGGCCGCGGCGATTTCGCCCGGGCTTGCATCGCGCGGAAGCGCGCAGCACAGGCCCTTGGTCGCGAGCTCCCGCAGCCCCGACGTGTCGCTGACGAGGACGGGCCGACGCAGCGACAGCGCTTCCATCACGGCGACGGGATGTGCCTCGTAGTCGCTCAGCAACACGAACAGGCCGGCGCTCGCCAGGAGGTCGGCCATTCTCTGGCGTTCGGATCCCGGGATGCCCGCAATGGTGACCCGATCGTCAAGACCAAGCGTGCTGACGAGCCGACGCAGTGCGCCCTCATAGGGCCCGGTTCCGACGATGCGCAGGCGCGCGTTCGGTATCCTCCGGATCAACTCCGGCAGGGCCGCAATCACCCGGTGATGGCCCTTGTAGCGCTCCAGTCTGCCGCTCGAGACGATCAAGTAGGGATCGACCTTGACGCCAGGGCTGGCGGCCGGCATCGCGGCGCCGTTTGGGACGACCACAAACCGTTCGCGAGGAATGCCCATTCGCGTGCTGAAGAAGTTGGCCTCGAATTCGGAGACGCCGATCAGCCGCGCGGCCTTCGCCACCAGCGGGCGCAGCAGCGCACGCTGCGTGCTGCGCACGGCGTTCCGCAGCCGCGAGGAATGCCCGCCGCTATGGAAGGTCAGGACGAACGGGCCTCCGGTGCGGACGGCTGCGAGCAGCCCGATCGGGCTCACAAAAGTGTTGTAACCTTGAAAGTGGATCAGATCCCATGTGCCGCGGCGGATCGCGGTATAGACCTGCGGCGCCACGTAGAGATCCAATTCCCGCGGCCAGGCCGGCACGCGCCGCACGCACATGCCGCGGACGTTCTCCTCAATCGGCAACTTTCCGGAGGGATCGGTCGTGAGCACGTCGACCGAGTAGCCGCGCGCGACCAGGCGCGGACCGACCTCCTGGATGTGGGTTTCGATACCGCCGACGAAGGGGTAGCAGCGCGCGGACACCATCAGGATACGCATTCGGCTTCCCCACCGTCATCGTGGACGTGCGTCCCGCTCGTATCGGCTATGGATAGCCATAGGCAACCAGCGAGACCGGAGAACGGACCTTCTCGCGCAGGATCGTCTTGAGGACGCGCCAGCCGTCCGGAATGGCGCGCAAATTGCTCAAGCCGCTGATGCGCGGAGCTTCGAAGCTCGCGACCTCGACGATGTTCAGCTCATTCTTCAGAGCCCGCACGTTGATGAGGGTCTCGATCTCGAAGCCGTCGCAGTCGCAATTGAGTGTTGGGACGTGCTTGGTCCAGAACGCCATGTATCCGTAACACAGGTCGGAGAACGAGCCGCCGTAGAGCATTCGCACCAACATGGTGAGGGCCCAATTGCCCAGCATCCGGAACGTCGACATATCGTCGGTCCCGGCGCCCTGGAGGAAGCGCGAGCCCTTGACCAGATCCGCGCCGGCGATCAAGGCGCCGACAAAGACGATCGCTTCCTCCGGAACCATCGAGCCGTCGGCATCGATCATGACGATGATATCGCCCGTGGCGGCCCGGAAGCCGGCCTGCAGCGCGGCGCCCTTGCCGTGGCGCGGCTCCATCACGACCTTCACGTCCTCGCGCAGGCCACGCGCTACAGCGACCGTGTCGTCCGTCGAGCGCCCGTCCACGATAATCACCTCGTGCGCCCATGTCGGGATACGCGGCAGAAGCCAAGGGAGGTTCTTTGCTTCATTGAGCGTCGGGACGACGAAGCTCACGCGCGGCATCATCAACGGCCGACCCAGCGCGAGATTGATCGCGTCAGCCGCCGGTACCTTGCTGATGTGGGAGAGAATGTTGGGGACAGGAGCGTTCATGGTGACACCGTGCGATCAAATGGCCGGACCTGGAGCGCAGGTCGCGAGCGTACAAGTATGCTTGACAAGTATTGTGCAAGAGCCCGAGCGGGGTGATAGGTCCCGTATACGAACCGACACACCGGGCCGAAGCTGTTTGCTGCGGCGGGACCGATAAAATGCAAGCCTGGTACCGAGGTCTCGTAATGTGACGAAAGTTGCGGCGCCCCCTCGACCAGGCGGATGTGACGCAGCAGCGATGGGTTCAGAAAGCCGAGCCGGCTTAGATCGATCTTGTAGCCGGTTGCGAAGATCACATGGTCGGTCTCAAGCGCCGGCCGACCGGCATTGACCAGGTTGAGCTGAAGCTTGCCGTTGCGGATCTCGGTGCTCTGGATCGAGGTACCGAGCCACATGGGCACCTTTCCGACAACGCGGTCCTTCACGAAGGCACCGCCCAAGGGACCGAGCGCCTTGGGATTGGCGAGCCGGATACGACGTTCCTCCGACAACATCTGGATGAGCTGGGGATACTTCGCGCAGGCCGTGAGGGCCCAACCCGGGCCGATGCCGCTCAATGGCGCGACCAGCCGCTCGACGGAAGTGCGGTTGCGCGGCCGGTTGGCGAATCGCAGTTGCTGTGCGCGCGTAACCAGTGAAACCGGGATTCCCCGTTCGTGGAGCAGCGCGGCGAGGTCCGTCGCGGACGATCCGGATCCGACCACGGTGACGTCCTTGCCGTCCAACGATTCAAGTGAGCCGTAGTCGCCGCTGTGCGAGCACAGCTCGGCAGGCAAATGTGCGGCGTTCTGCGGCAGATGCTTGAACGGATGCAGGCCGACTGCCACCACGACGCGCCGCGCGTTGACCGTCTCGCCGTCGTCAAAGCTGGCACGAAGCCCGCCGCCGACGGCCTCCAGTGCCGTGAGAGTCTTGCTCTCCACGGCCGGCACATACCGCATCCGGAAGGCTTCGGCGTACTCGATGAACCGCTCGCGTGTCAGCGGTGTCAGAACGTCATGATAGGGCAGGGCGCGTTCGGTGCAGAACGACTTCACCGTGAACTCCGATGCGGGATCGGAAAGACACGACGCCCAGGGATAGGATTTCAACAGCATGCCGCGGGGCATGTTGTTCTTCCAGGACGCCATTGGCTCACCAAAGATCCGGTGCTCCACACCGCGTGCGCGCAAGTGCGCAGCCAGCGACAAGCCGTAGGGGCCGGCTCCTATGACGGCCACATCCACGGATGTGCTCGATCGGCCCATATGCGCACCTCCCGCACGGAATAAAAAGGTAGATGAAATGAAAAAGACATCGGGAGATTGAAACGCGGAAACTCTCTCCTTGCGACCCTCTTCCAGCAAGCCTGGCGCCAAAGATCGCTGATGGTGCTTCGCAGTGGAAGCGCGATAGATGATTAGCTCTTTGTAGTTATCGGTTTGTGCCACTGCGGAAATGGTTCTGCTCGACCGACGTCGCCAGCAATGATTTCCTGTCTCTTACGCCAAGCCAGCCGGCATCGATGACCGTGCCGGTCGCCGTTCCGCGGCCACCGCAACGCCGGGTGACAACGGCTCGTAGGAGGCCGTGACCTCCCGCAATCCCGTGGTGCGACCGAACATATCGATCACCTCGAGACCGGACCTGCGGTTGTAGGTGTGGCAGCCGAAGCCTGCTGCTCGAATGACACCGACCGGGGTCTGAGAAAATCCCGACAGCCGGAGCGCATCGATCCGGCACAGTGTTATTGCATCGCCATAGCCGCGCATGCAGTTCTGCACCGGACGCAGAACCTGCCCGCCGTGCTCGATGAAGGCGCCTGCAGGGCGGCTGAGCGAGGCATCAATCAGGATGGGGTTGGCGGCGTGAGGCATCCAGGGGGCGGTCAAGCTCTCCGCGCGGTAGATATCGAGGACGTCCCATGACGTGGACCTCCATCGCCTGGGGCTGACGAAAAACCAGCAACGGCCGTTGCGAAACAGCGGCGTGCAGTCGTAGGCCTCGATGCGGTCGATGAGGCAGGCTTCCCGGGCCCACCGGTGGGGGAATTCGATTGCCCGATAGAGGCTGACGTTGCTCGCCTCACCGGATTCCGGGATCATCCAGATCTGTCCATCCCGTTCGAACACGAACGGATAGGAGAGATGATGCGGCTCCTCCAGGACGATCCGCGGCTCGCCGGCCGTGCCGTCACGATTTGCCCCTACGACCGCAATGCATCCCCGCTTCTTCCTGAAGGAGTACTGCTCGACAAAGATGAAATCCTGTCCCTGGTGGGTGAACGGAAACGGGTCGGCAAGGTAGCTGCCGGCGTCCCCGGCGAGCACCTGGAAGGCGGCGTTGCCCTTGTCGAGCAGGCTTGTCCCTCCGTCGAGGCGCCAGCCGACGCCCCACATCTTGCCGCCTCTTGCGATGATATTCAGGAGGCTGATGGCTTTCGATGCCATCCTGCCGCTCGCCCATATGAGGGCCGCGGGAGGCGGGCCCGGAGGTCCGGTCGTCCGCGGGCGGGCGACATCGCATGCGGCCGGCCGGCCTTCCTCGCGCAAGGCCTTGAGAATCAGCAGGACGGCGCATGAGAGGGTGCCGTCCAGGGTCGCCGCGAGCACGTTGCGGTCCGCGCTGGCGGGGCATGCCTTCCAGGGGGCCCAGGGGCTCGCTGTATCGTGCAGCTCGATGAGCAGGTCCTCACCGTCCGCCAACGCTGCCAGGGCTCCGATTTCGCCGGGCACGCCGTTGAAGAGGGGTGTCAGCACGCGCCGTACGGAGGTGGCTGGCTCCTCGCCGCTGAGATTGACCACGACATCGGGCGCAGTGGTCGAAGGCGCGAGGGCCCGGAGTGCTGCCGGGACGGAATCCGTAGCGCCGTCTCCACGGACGCGGTAGACGAGCCGCTCCAGCTCGAGCAGCGTGCGGCAGCTCAGCGGCAGCGGATGGCGATCCGATCCGAAGCTGCACGAGATCTCGTTGCCTGGGTCTTCGGCAAGTGCCTCCGCCAGCCAAAGATGCCAGCGCAGCAGCCGCGACGGATCAAGATGCAGGCCAACGCGCATTCACACCCCGAGCCCGTTCAATTGTTCGCCTGCCGCGACTGCGGGACGGCCGATGCTGGAATCCAGCGGCCTGTGCTGTCGACGGCACACGGCCAGGCCACGGTGATCGGCTGCAAAATTATGCCCAAACCGTGCCCGGATGTGTGATGTCAGACGGGGTAATCCTTCGGCGATGTTGCGCTCAGCCGGTCGGGAGCGTCATTTGGACGCATGAATGTGGGCTGGCAGCGGGCGAAGAATGGGCTGATTTCAGCATACACCTGCGCTCCGAGTGCCGAACTCTGTCGGACGTGGGACGATCTCGTCGCGCGTGTCGATGGCAACGCATTCATGCATCCCGCGGCGTTGCTGGCGGCCGCCGAAACCGGGTTTGCCAAGATCCACGTCCTGGTTGCCTGGGACGAGGAGGTGGAGCCGCGCTGTCCGGTGGGATTCTGGGCGCTGTGCGAGAAGCGCAATCTGCCGACGGCGCCGGCATTCCTGGAAGCACTCCCCTACAATTACGCGTTCACCTCGAATGCGGTGATCGACAACGCTCGCGCCGACGAGGTGGTAGCGGCATTGTTCGACGCGATCAGGCGTGACGTCCAACTGCCCAAGATCATCAAGTTGCGCTCCTTCGAAGCTGACCCGGTTGTCTATCCGGCGATGCTCCGGCAGCTCGAGGGCATGGGGCGATATCGGGAGCTTGTTCGTGCGGAACGCCCGTTTGCGGACCAGAGCTCAGGGGTCAAGAAATCGGGATCGACCCGCAAGAAGCTGCGCCAGGATTGGAATCGGCTCGCCGCGACTGGAAGGGTGGAGATTGTGAACGGCCGGACGCCGGCCGAAACCGAAGCCGGGTTCGAGGTGTTTCTCGCGCTCGAGGCGGCAAGCTGGAAGGGCAAGGAGGGAACGGCGCTGCTTTGCGACGCCGGTGATGCACGCTTTGCCCGCCAACTCATCCGAAATCTCGCGGCGCACGATCTGGCCTCGGTCGCCCTGCTGCGCGTCGATGGTGCCGCGATCGCGGCACAAGTCCTGATTTACAGCGGCCGCCAAGCCTATACGTGGAAGACCGCATTCGACGCGTGCTTCGCGGGCTTTTCGCCGGGGGCTGTGCTGATCAGCAAGATCACGGAAGAGCTACTCGAATCCGCTCAGGCCGTTACAATCGACTCTTGCTCGTCTGGGGATGGAATCATGTCGCAGCTGTGGACCGGCCGACGAACCATGGTCGACACGCTGATCGATGTTCGTATGCGCAACCCGGTTGCGTTCGCAATGGAAGTGGCGGAGCACCAGGGCTATCAGCAATTTTGCAACGTCCGCGGCCGGATTTGGCATGCGTTCCGGCATTCCCGGTAGAGAGCGCAGCGGCTCAGGTGCGATCCCGCAGGCGCTGCGTCCATCCCTCCGGCACGAACTGATTTCCGTCGGAGAGCACGCCGATCTTGCAAGCGGCGGAGATTGCAGCGCCGACGAAGAAGCGCAGCCTGCGCTGAATGCTCCAACTGATGCCTTCCTCGATGGACATCGACCGCAGCTGGTAGGCCCACGACGTGGAGGTTTCGTCGTAGGCGCGCTTGACCGGATCATCGTAGAACTGATTGATCTTGTCCGCGGCCATGCCGGGGCTTGCGAGCCAATTCGGAATGTGGACGTTGCACAGCCGTTCGACGTCGGTGAAGACCTTGCCGGCGCCATTGCCGGCGGCCGGGCAGGAGCTCGCATAGGCGTCTCCGACCAGGACGATACCCGCTTGGCGATGGCCCAGGCTGACATAGAGGTCTGCGGGGCGGATCTTGACCGGCCCGACGACCTCGATGTCCCCGATCAGGCGGCGCAAGTTCGGCATCAAGGCGAACAGGCCGCGCGCGGGATTGTGGCGCATCTCCCGTAGCCATGGATCGTCCATGGTCCGATAGACCATCAGGTTCGCCCGCATCGACGTTCCGATCGGGAAAAGCGTGAGGTAAGCCATCCGGTCGCGGGCGCGCTCCGGGTAGTAGGTCAGGGCCGCGAAGTCGAATGGCTTTGCCGGATGGGGCTTGATGTCGAAGGCAAGAGTAATCGAATGGCAGGGGCTCGTGACCGCGCGTTCGATGCCGAGCTGATCCTTGAGTGCGACGCTCAATCCGTTGGCCAGGACGACGAGTCGCGCCGTGATGACGCTGCCATTCGACAGCGAGATCTCCTGATGGTCGTCGCCGGTGGTGATGCGAATTGCCTTCGCAACGACGTTCGACACTTCAGGCGGAACGGCGCCGCGCATGACGTTGACCAGGTCGTCGTACAGGATCCCGTACTGTCCACCCGGGCGTTTATCGATCACGCGCCCGAAGCGGGCGATCCAGGCCTTGCCATCACGGGTCGCCCCGTCGAACGTCGCCGCCGACAGGGCAATGCCGTCGAGACCGGTCTTATGCAGGATCGCGACTTGCCCGCGATCGAGCTTTTCGCATCGCAGTTCCGGCGGATATACCGGATGCGGATCGATGAGCGTGGTCGGGATGCCCGCACGCCCCAATATCGCTGCGGTGGTCGAGCCGGCAAGGCCTGCGCCAATCACCGCCACGTCGGTGTCCGTCATGGCGCATCATCCATACTGCTGCATCTCAGGTCGCCATGCTTGAGCCGGAGCCCGTCGATTGCCGTCGCTGGACGACACTCTAGAGAAAACGCCGCGCCAGGGCACGACGCCGAAGGGAGTAATCCTTCGGGGAAGTTGCGTTCGGCCGTGGGCGATAGTCACGTGGAGAAATGAATGTTCGCTGGAAACGGGCGAAAGACGGGCTGCACAACATCGGACTTTGCGTCCTGGTGGTTGCTTCGCTCGCTGCTCCAGCAGTCGTGAGCGCAGCGGATGGTCCGGCGGTCGACGGACCGTCGCCAACGTCCTTCATCAAGGCTCAGGGAACGCGCTTCACGGCTAACGGAAAACCGTTCTTCGTGGCCGGCGTGAACAACCACTATCTCACCTTCGGGTCGCAGCAAGAGGTCACCCGCGTTCTCGATGACGCGGTGGCGATGGGCGCCAACGTGGTCCGCACCTTCCTTCAGCCCGTGATCGGATCGCTCGACGGGAGCATGGTGACGATCTGGCAGTGGCGGGTCGAGGCCGACGCAAGCGATCTCGGCGTCAAGGGGACCTATCTGCTTTATTGGGACGATCGCGAAGGCGGGATGGCCTTCAATGACGGCGCGAACGGGATGCAGAAGGTTGATTTCCTGATCGCCGAGGCCGGCAAGCGTCACCTCAAGCTGATCGTCGCCTTCCTGGACTTCTGGGCCTATACCGGCGGCGCCCAGCAGATGCGGGCCTGGTATGGAAGCCAGGACAAGTCCGGATTCTTCTTTCGCGACCGGCGCACGCGGCGCGACTACATGAGCTGGGTTCGCCACGTCGTGCAGCGCGTCAATTCGTTGAGCGGGATTTCCTACCGCGACGATCCGACCATCATGGCCTGGGAATTGATGAACGAGGGCAATGCCAGCCCGGAGAGCTTGCGGTTGGCCTGGACCGCCGAGATGTCCGCCTACGTCAAGTTCCTCGATCCCAATCATCTGGTCAGCTCGGGGCACGCCAATGTCTCCGACAAATTGTCGGACCTTTCGATCTCGACGCTCGATTTCGGGACCTGGCACGGTTACCCGCTGTTCTACAATCAGACGGTTCAGCAATTCGGCGACAACATCACCGAATTCTGCCAGCTCGCGGCGCGCGCCAACAAGCCCGTCCTCCTCGAGGAGTTCGGCTACGCCCGCTCCAATCCGGATGCTGCCGCAGCCTACGCCGGATGGCTCGACAAGATCGGGCACGATCCCAATTGCGCCGGCTGGGTGGTCTGGCGGCTGGTGTCGCGTCAGGACAGCGGGCGCTTTCCCGTCGACGAGCATGACCAGTTCGATATCCGCAATGACGGAAGCGCGATCTGGAACGTCTTCAAGGCGGCGACCGCGCGGGCGAAGCAATCTCGCGAGACCAGCGGCGCCTCGGACAGCGGATGGAAGACGCCATGATCGACGCATCCGTGGTGATCTGCGCGCACACGCTCGACCGCTGGAGCCAGCTGCAGCGCGCCGTCGCGTCCGTCCGCGCCCAGACACGTGCTCCCCGGGAGATCATCCTGGTGGTCGACAACAACGAAGCCTTGCGCGCGCGTGCCGCGCGGGAGATCAGCGGCGTCACCGTTCTTGCGAACGCCGGTCAACCCGGCCTGTCGGGTGGACGCATGACGGGGGCGGAGCACGCCACGGCGTCGGTCATCGCTTTTCTGGATGACGATGCTGCTGCCGACCCGTGCTGGCTTGAGGACCTGCTGGAAGCCTACCAGGATCCAGCGGTGCTGGGGGCGGGGGGACCGGTGCTGCCATCGTGGCAGGCACCGCCGCCTTCCTGGTTTCCAGCCGAATTCGGCTGGGTCGTCGGCTGCACCTATGCCGGCATGGATGTGCAGGACGGGCGCATCCGCAACCCGATCGGCGCCAACATGTCGGTGCGTGCCGACGTGCTGCGGCGCGTCGGCGGCTTCACCTCGGATCTCGGACGCCGCAAGCTCGGATTTTCCGTCAGCGGTCGCGCGAGATTCGGCGGCAAGGCCGAGAGCTGCGAAGAGACCGAATTGTGCATCCGGGCCTCGCGTCTGTATCCCGGCGGTTACTTTGCATATCGGCAGCGGGCGCGGGTGCATCACGTCGTGCCGGCCAAGCGTGCCACCTGGACGTACTTCGTCCACCGCTGCCTGATCGAGGGCACCGCCAAGGCGGTATTGAGGAATATCGCGGGGTCCGGCGACGGGCTGAAGACCGAGCGGCGCTACGTTCGCGAAGTCCTGCCGCGCGCCGTGGCGAGCGAACTCATGGCGGCCATGCGCGGCAAATTCGCCGCCGCGCGGCGGGCCGGAGCGATCATGGCCGGCTTCAGCCTTACCGCGTTTGCTTACGCCACGACACGTCTCGGCGGAATGGCCGAAGCCTTGTCACAGCAACTGTCGTCGCGCGCGCAGATCCGGAGATCCTAGCCCGGCGCCATGGCGGCGTTGCGCGGAAAGTCTGTTGGACCGAAACGGTGACTGACATGATCTTGTTGACCGGAGGCGCTGGCTATATCGGCACTCACGTCTGCATCGCGCTGCTGGATGCGGGATTCGATGTCGTGGTGGTCGACAATCTTTGCAACAGCAACCGAGCCTCTCTCGATCGCGTCGAATCGATATGCCGACGACCGCTAGCGTTTCGTTGGGTCGACATCCGGGATGAGGAAGCCGTCTACGACATACTTCGTACCCATGGCGTGACCGCGGTGATCCATCTTGCGGGGCTGAAGGCCGTCGGCGATTCCAACGTCCATCCGATGACCTATTACGACAACAATGTCGTGGGAACGATGCGGCTGGTGTCGGCAATGAAACGGGCGAAGGTCAAGACGCTTGTCTTCAGTTCGTCCGCGACCGTTTATGGCATGCCCGCCTATCTGCCGCTCGACGAAGGGCATCCCCTGGCGCCGACCAACCCATATGGTCGCACCAAGCTCTTCATCGAGGAAATGCTCAAGGATCTTTATCGCTCGGAGGACGATTGGCGCATCGGCATCCTGCGCTATTTCAATCCGGCTGGCGCGCACGAGAGTGGCCTGATCGGCGAAGATCCGATCGGCGTTCCGAACAATCTGGTGCCGCTGGTGGCGCAAGTCGCGATTGGAAAGCGAGCGAAGCTTCGGATCTGGGGCGACGATTACGACACGCCGGACGGCACCGGCATCCGCGATTTCATTCATGTCGTCGATCTGGCAGCCGGCCATCTCAGCGTCCTGCGCCACCTCGAGCAGCCCGGGGTGTTCACGGTCAATCTGGGAACGGGAAGCG
The DNA here is from genome assembly GCF_049075665.1 of Bradyrhizobium sp. B120. NCBI lineage: Bacteria > Pseudomonadati > Pseudomonadota > Alphaproteobacteria > Hyphomicrobiales > Nitrobacteraceae > Bradyrhizobium > Bradyrhizobium sp. B120. The sequence goes on from NZ_CP185242.1 coordinate 3,461,898, forward strand.
GCAGCAGCGTTCTGGAGGTGGTGCGCGCATTCGAGGCCGCGAGCGGCCGGCCCATTCCGTATGAGATCGGAGAGCGCCGGACCGGCGATGTCGCGGTTTGTTGTGCCGATCCGACATTTGCGAAACAGACGTTGCATTGGAAATCGGCGAAGTCGTTGGCGCAGATGTGCGCGGATCATTGGCACTGGCAGCTGAAGAACCCCGACGGATACCGCCACATCTAATTTCGTGAGCGGTCCCGACGTGTCACCGCACGCGTGACGACCTGGACGATGGCGATTCGGTCGGGACGTCAAAACCCCTGTCGCAAGTCCCCTGAGAATTTAATCCCAATCGAAATATGGCTCGAGCGCAACGCTTTTCCTGAATGAGGCGTGGCACGGCGCAAAAGGTCTGTGTGAAGTTCAATTTGAAACCATTTTTCGCCATACTTGATCTTTAGCCAACCGACTAGCAGTCGAGGGGGCGTACCTCGAAATCTCCACTGCGTTGGAATGTGCCCGCGCCATCACGCGCGGCGGGCATGCGGTATGTCGCGCGATTCGCGGCAGTGGAATGGTCGCGCAATTCGCGACAGTGGAATTCTTCGTTCACTTTTTGGAAGGAACATGGAATGGCCCTGGCCGCGCCAGCAGGTTTTACGTCGAGCAATCTCGTTTACGAGGAGAATTTCTCCGGCACGACGCTCGACAGTTATTGGCATCCCTACATCACGAGCCGCGCCGCAAACGGCTGGCCGTGGAATAGCAATGGATCAGGCAGCGGGCCGGGCGGCCCGTTGGATGTCGATTATGATATGCCGAGCCAGGTGACCGTGAACAACGGGATCCTGGATCTCACAGCGATCAGGCAGCCTGTCAGCGGCATCAATGGTGGCACGCCTCAGACATTTCCGGTCACGTCCGGCGCCGTCAGCAGCTATGGCAAGTTCGAATTTGATGGCGGCTACCTTCAGATCAGCATGAAGGCGCCGAGCGGCGACGGTGCATGGCCGGGGCTTTGGCTGTTGCCTGGCGCGGGATCGAGCGGCGGCGACAATTTCGAGATCGATATGCAGGAGGGGGGATATACCGGTTCGGGGCCGGCAAACCAGGCCTTCGCCTGGCACCTTCACACGCCCTCCGGGACGGTCGGCGGTGTTATCGACACCGGCATCGACCTGACGGCCGGCTTCCATACCTACGGCATCAATTGGGTGCCGGGCAAATCCATCACCTGGTATCTCGACGGAAAGCAGATGGCGCAGGTGACCAGCGCACAGGTGCCGATTCCGAACGAGCCGATGGAATTGATCATGAGCAATCAGGTCGCGAATTCCAACGCGGCCGGCTGGCATACGGCGTTCGATAGTTCGACCCCGTCGACGATGCAGATGCAGATCGACCAGATCCAGCTCTATCAGGCGGCCGGGGGCGGCGACACCGTCACGGGTGCGAACGTCACTCCTTCGACCCCCACCCAGCCGACTACGCCACCGGTCCAACCGGCGGTGACCCAGGCTACGGCCTCGCCTGGGACAGGAACCGAGCACGTGGGCGATACTGCGACATTCACGCTCGGCTTCAACGAAGTCGTGAATGTGACCGGCACGCCGACGCTGTCGCTCAATGACGGAAGCGTTGCCACCTATGTCAGCGGTTCGGGGACCAGCACGCTCACCTTCCGAACGACCGTCGCACCGACCGATACTGCGACGTCGGCACTTGCGATCACCGGGGTCAACCTTCCGGGTACTGCGAGCATCAAGGACGCCAGCGGTGTCGCCGCCAGTCTTGCCGGCGCGGTGAAGACGTTCGCCGGTCTCCAGGTCGATCCGACGACCGCCACGCCGCCGACTCAGCCGACCACGCCCCCGATCCAACCGGCAGTCAACCAGGTTGCAGCTTCGCCGGGGACGGGGATCGAGCACGTGGGCGATACCGCGACATTCACGCTCGGTTTCAATGAATCCGTGAATGTGACCGGCACGCCGACCCTGTCGCTCAATGACGGAAGCACCGCCACCTATGTCAGCGGCTCGGGAAGCAGCACGCTCACCTTCCGGACCACGGTCGCGTCGACCGATACGGCGACTTCGGCACTTGCCATCACCGGGGTCAACCTGCCGGGCACGGCGAGCATCAAGGACGCCAGCGGCGTCGCGGCCAATCTTGCCGGCGCGGTGAAGACGTTCGCCGGTCTCCAGGTCGATCCGACGCCCGTCGCGCCGGTGCTCGCGATCGCGGATACCTCGCTGTGGGTGAACGGAAGAGGCGGGACCGTCGACCTCGGAGTCAAGGTCACAACCGCCGATTCCAACGACGCTGTGACCGTGAACATTCAGGGGCTACCGAAGTACGAGACCATCACCGACAACCTTGATGGCCGTACATACAAAGGAAGCAACATCACGCTCACTGCTGCGCAGGTCGACAGCGGATTGACGTTGCAGTCGAATTACCGGGGTGGCGGTCATCCGGTCGCCACGCTCACGCTCACGGCAAGCGGAAAGGACCCGACGACGGGCTCCGTCACGACATCTACGTCGCAGAGCATCACGGTGACAGATCCTCGTCCTGCGACGACCACACACACGGCCTCGTCCGCGGATCGAAGCTTCGCGCTGCTGAACCAGTGCATGGCAGGTCACCACGGCCGCGGCGGTCAGGGGCAACTCGTTGCGGCCGACGCGCAGGGCGGGGGCTGGAACGAACAATCGCTTCTGACCAAGCCGCACCATTGATGCGGCTGCTCAGCCGGCAGCGTTTCCACGCCCATCGGTGGCGTGGAAACGAGGCCGGCGGTGCCGGCGGCTGGGTGCGATACCGTGTCGTCCTTTGTGAATGCATGAAAGGGAATTGTTGAAGTCGGTCCCGTGACCGCAGAACGATAGAGCTGACAAATGGCGATCCAGAATGGAAATGCCGATGCCGCAGATTTCGGGCTCCGAGCCCTGGTCTTGTTCTTGCGGCTTCATGGTGTGAAAGCCGAATCCGACAAGATCCGCGATGTTTGCGGGAGTGGGACGATCGGTATCCGCGCAATGCTTCGTTGCGCCGGTGAATTCAATCTCAAGGCACGCTCGTGGACGACGGATTGGACGCGGCTTGCGAATATCCGCTTGCCGGGAATCGCCGCGCTGCAGGATGGCGGATTCTTGCTGCTCGGAAAGGTCGACGGCAACGAAGCGCTTGTGCTGCATCCTTCCTCGCCGCATCCGAGGCGCATCACGCGCGCTGAATTCGAGGCAATCTGGGACGGTCGTCTGATCTCGACCGATGCACGGCACGTCGCGCAGCGGGCGTTTCATCTGCTCGCCGGCCTGGGCGTCCGCGGGCGCAATGTGCTGCGGAACCTGCGCGAAAGCCTGGTGCGGTACGTCCGTGAGCACCGGATGCTGGCGCGCTGGTCCGGTCGACGCGACGCTGCCGCTGAAGCGAGCTCAATTGCGCGCGGCGACGGCGATGATGAATCGGGGGCGATGGCGCTGGCGGTCCTGCTGCGCTGCCATGGAATCGCGGCCGACCCGGATCAAATTCGACATCGGACCGGCACGGACCGCCTCGGCGTGACCGACATCATACGTTGTGCCAGGAATTTTGGGCTGAAGGCCCGACTGCAAAGGACGGACTGGAATCGGCTCGCCGTGACGCCGCTGCCGGGGATCGCCGTGTTGCGCGACGGAGGATTCCTGATTCTCGGCAAGATCGTCGACGACAAGCTCCTGGTTCAGCGTCCATTGCTCCCGCAGCCTCAGATGGTCGACCAAGCCGAACTTGAGGCGATGTGGGATGGCGACATCATCCTGATGACGCGGCGGGCTGCCCTGACCGACACCGCCCGGCGCTTTGATATCGGCTGGTTCGTCGGCGCAGTCCACAAGTATCGCCGCTTGCTCAGCGAGGTGCTGGTCGCCTCTTTCTTCCTTCAGATCTTTGCCCTCGTATCGCCGCTGTTCTTCCAGGTGGTCATCGACAAGGTGCTGGTGCATCGCGGCATGAGCACGCTCGACGTGCTGGTCACGGGCCTTGTCGTACTGACCGTCCTCGAGACCATTCTCGGTACGCTGCGCGTCCATCTGTTCGCGCACACGACCAACCGGATCGACGTGGAGTTGGGTGCGCGGTTGTTCCACCACTTGATGGCACTGCCGATCGCATACTTCCAGACGCGCCGCGTCGGCGATTCCGTCGCGCGTGTCCGCGAGCTCGAGAATATTCGTCAGTTCCTGACGAGCTCGGCGCTGACGCTGGTGATCGATCTGGTGTTCACCTTCGTGTTTCTTGCGGTGATGTTCTACTACTCGACGTCGCTGTCGTTGATCGTGCTGGCATCGTTTCCGTTCTATATCGGTATCTCAGCGGGCGTGGCGCCGCTGTTCCGCCGGCGTCTCGACGAGAAGTTCGATCGCGGCGCCGAGAACCAGGCATTTCTGGTCGAGAGCGTCACCGGCGTCGAAACGCTGAAGGCGATGGCGGTCGAGCCACAAATGCAGCGTCGCTGGGAGGAGCAGCTCGCCGCCTATGTGGCCGCGAGCTTCCGCGTGCTGAGCTTGAACAATACGGCGAGCCAATCGGTCCAGATGATCAACAAGCTGGTCGCCGCCGCAACCCTGTACTTCGGGGCCCGCCTCGTGGTCGATGGTGCGCTGACGGTCGGCGAACTCGTCGCATTCAACATGCTGGCGGTACGCGTGAGCATGCCGGTATTGCGGCTTGCGCAGATCTGGCAGGATTTCCATCAGGCCCGGCTGTCGATCGATCGTCTTGGCGACATCCTCAACACCATTCCCGAGCCGAGCTCCGGTCCCGGCCGGGCTGCGCTGCCGGAGATCCGTGGCCAGGTCACATTCGAGCATGCGACGTTCCGCTATCGCATCGACGGTCCCGAAGTGCTGCACGACGTATCGTTCAGCGTCGATCCCGGCCAGGTCATTGGTATCGTGGGCTCCTCCGGCTCGGGCAAGAGCACCATCACGAAGCTGATCCAGCGTCTCTACGTTCCGGAAAGCGGCCGTGTGCTTGTCGATGGCGTCGATCTTGCGATGGTCGATCTCGCCTGGCTGCGGCGTCAGATCGGCGTCGTGTTGCAGGAGAACGTGCTTTTCAATCGCTCGATTCGCGACAATATCGCGCTCGCTGATCCGGCGATGCCGATCGAGCGCGTCATCGCGGCCGCCTCGCTCGCCGGCGCCCACGACTTCATCCTGGAGCTGCCCGAAGGGTATGACACGGTCGTGGGGGAGCGCGGCAGCAGCCTTTCCGGCGGACAGCGTCAGCGGATCGCGATTGCCCGGGCGCTGGTCACCGATCCACGCATCCTCATCTTCGATGAGGCGACCAGCGCGCTCGATTATGAAAGCGAGCGCGCGATCCAGCAGAACATGAAGCGGATTTCCGCCGGCCGGACCGTTTTCGTGATCGCGCATCGGCTGTCTACGGTACGTCACGCCGACCGGATCATCGCGGTCGAGCACGGCCGCCTCGTCGAGGACGGCGATCATGATCAGTTGATCCGCTCGAATGGACGGTACGCGAGACTGCACCAGCTACAGGCGGGCATTCATGACGCTCGCTAGCCGAAACATCATTCCGTTTCCCAAGGCCGAGGTTCGCCGCCGCGAGCAAGAGATCGCGTTTCTTCCGGCGGCCCTCGAAATCACCGAATCGCCGCCGTCACCGATCGGACGCGCGATCGGGGCGAGCATTATCGCGGCTTTTTGCCTCGCGCTGGCATGGGCGTGGTTTGGGCACGTCGATATCGTCGCAACCGCGACCGGCAAGATCGTGCCGGGCGGGCGCACCAAGCTGATCCAGCCGTTCGAGACGGGCGTCGTGCGCGCCATCCATGTGCGCGACGGGCAGAGCGTCAAGGCCGGTGAAGTCCTGATCGAATTGGATCCGACGATGACCGGGGCGGATCAGGAGCGCTACCGGAGCGATCTCCTGGCCGCGGAACTCGAAGTGGCGCGGCTTCGCGCGGCGCTTGCTGGCGATCCGCTCGCGGCATTCCAGCCGCCGCAGGGTGCAAGTGCCGCTGATATCGATCTGCATCGTCAGTTTCTGATCAGTCAGCGCGCCGAGCAGCAAGCCAAGCTTGCCGAGATTGAGCGCCAGCAAGGCCAGAAGGAGGCGGAACGAGCGACCATTGCGGTGAATGTCGCGAAGATCCAGGCGACGATACCCGTGCTCACGGAGCGGGTCGAAATCCGGAAAACGCTTCTCGACAAGGCGCTCGGCTCGAAGGTCACTTATCTTTCGGAGTATCAGGACCTGGTCGGCCTTCAGCAGGATCTCATCGTGCAGCAGAGCCGGCTGCGCGAAGCCGACGCCGCCATGGCCTTGCTGAAGGAAACGAGGGAAAGGTCCGACGCGGAATATCGGCGGACCACCTACGATGCGCTCGCAAAGGCGGAGCAGAAGGCCAAGAGCGCCGCGCAGGAGGTGGTGAAGGCGGAGCAGCGGACGAAGTTTCAGCAGTTGACCGCGCCGGTCGACGGCGTCGTGCAGCAACTCGCTGTGCATACGGTGGGCGGCGTGGTCTCGCCCGCTCAAGCGCTGGCGGTGGTGGTGCCGAGCGACAGCCACCTCGAGATCGAAGCCATGCTCTCCAATCGCGATATCGGATTTGTCCATCCGGGACAGAGGGCGGCGATCAAGGTCGATACGTTCAATTTTACCCGTTACGGGCTCCTCGATGGAGAGGTTCTCAGCGTGTCGTCGGATGCCATTACCCGCGACAGGGCGCAGGGCGGGTCGAATGACCGGACGCCGGGAGGCGCGCAGGGCGGCAGTGAGCCGAGAGGACAGGAGCTGGAGTATGCTGCGCGCGTGTCTCTCGACCGTACGCAGATGCAGGTGGAGGACAAGCTGGTCAAGCTCGGTCCCGGCATGGCGGTGACGGTCGAGATCAAGACGGGTCGGCGCCGGATCATCAGTTACGTGCTCTCGCCGCTGGCAACGCACCAGCAGGAAGCGTTGCGAGAACGATAGACAAGCCGGCTGCCTCTGCGGGCAGCCCGGCATCGGACATCGCACATCGCATCCGTTTGCGCGGAATGGAGTCCACGCGATATCCCGCCGGGGTGACCCGGCGGGACGGCTTCAGCTATTTTCGAAGCCGGATCGCCCCGTCGATCTTTGAGCTCATGCCGTTGCGGGTGTGGCCGTTCGTAAGAGGCACTTCAAAATAGTTCGCGCCGTGGTCGATCGCGCCGAGTGGCGCCGGCCGGCTCGCTCTCGCGATCTTGGGAATTTCCCGCTTGGGCGGAAGGGGCCGCTCGGCATCGATGGTCTGATGCGCAGACCCGCTGCCGTTCGGCCAGGCCACAGGTCGATGGTGCAAGCCCCAGATCGCTGCCTGTGTTCTGTTCTGAACCCGGATCTTGCGAAGGATCGCCTTGATGTGAACCTTCACCGTGGCTTCGGCAATGTTGATCTTGCGGGCAATGCACTTGTTGGAATCGCCTTCGATCAGGCACTGCAGAATCGAGATTTCCCGCGGCGAAAGTTGCCGGGCGAGCCCGTCTTCCGCCTGCGCGGCGACGGGATCGTCATCATTGGGTGCGGGCGTATCGTCTGCGTCGCGCTCTTCGGCATCGAGTGTGGACGTCAGGAATGCAGGCGGGAAGACCATCCCACCCATCATGACGAGTTCGATGGACTTGATGAACACGTCGCAATTCATCACGTCGATGAAGTAGCCGGTGGCACCGGCCCGAAGTGCCGCAGCCAGGTCGCTCACACGATATTGATCGGCGACGACGGCGACGCGTCCATCCGCGTGACGTCGTTTGAAGGAATCGATTTGCTCGATTGTCGGGCGAAAATCGTCGCCGGTGTGAACAATAAGGAGCAGCAATGCCTGACTGGCGGTGGTCTTCTGGAGCGCATCGTCGCCAAACAGATCGTCGGCATCGGATATCGAAGTCAGGACTTGAAAGCTCTCTGAATTCAGAATTCTGGCAAGACCTTCCTTACGAAGACTATTTTCGCCAACAAGCACAATAGCAAAAGGATATCGCCGTCTCATGGAAACTCTCCCGGACGCTACAATGAAACCATGGGCTGGTCGGTTGAAACCGGCTCATTTTGTTGATGATCACCCAGCTAAAAAGGACCACGTATGAAAAAATGCTTCCTCGGACTTGACCGAACGAATCGACGAAACTGAGGACGAAAAAGTCCAGAGCCCACTTCTAAATATTTACGAATGTTAGATGCTAATCCCCAATATCCCTATATACCGTTGGTTATAGACATTTGTTTCAGACGTCGTCGGCTGTTTCAGATGTCGACCGTCATAGGAAAGCCGGTGGTTTGATGGTCGCGCGCGCCGGGCACCGTTGACGAACACTCGCTTTGGGTGAGTCGGCTCTGCGCTGCGATCACGCGTTGCTGAAAATATGCCTGTTGGCATGCTCAGGCAGTAAATTCACGGGCTTCCGCGACAACAAAACCTTACGAAGAAGCTTCGTATTAGAGTAGCTTATTAGTCAATTGGGCGCCGAGCTGAACTGGAGGGACTGAAGGTCGGTCGTAAAAATGGATTTTAGTCGTGTGGTGATTGCTAGCAGATATCCGGTTGTTTTATTGGGTCTGAATTGCCTGCTCGAAGCAGAACGTGATTTCAAGGTGGTCGCTCGTTGCAATGACACTGCGAGCTGTTTCGAAGCAGTACGGGGTCTAGCGCCCGATATAGCCATTCTGGACATGTCGATGCCTGACATTCTTGAGCAGGCAATGATCGACATTGGAAAGTCCGGGATGCCTGCTGTGCGCCTCGTCTTTCTCGCTACCTCCGTCGAGGATCGCGATCTCGCGACGCTGGCCGCAGCCGGAGCTTACGGCGTGATTCTCCACGACGAAGAGCCTGAGACTCTCATGCAAACATTGCGGCAGGTCGCGGACGGTCAGCGGATGCTGCCGCCGCCCTCGTGCGAGGACGCGATCTCCCGTGCGCAAACCGCGATGCCGGAGAAATATCTTGCGATACTGACGGAGCGTGAGCGGCAGATCATGAGCCTGGTGTCGGAGGGCCTGTCGAACAAGGAGATCGGCCGCCGTCTGAAGGTGGCTGACGGCACCATCAAGGTTCATCTGCACCACATCTTCCGCAAGCTCGAGATCAGCAACAGGACAATTCTGGCGACGCTCGCCGTCTCCTATGCAGGGCCAGGCGGCTCTCCATCCAGCTGACACCGGGCCCTGTGAAGGGCGGTCATATGCGGCGGCGACGAAGGCCTATCGATCGCGGTCGTTGATTTGACAGAAGGGTGCGGCCCTCCGTCCTTGCCGCTGAAACGATCGCCGCCGGTCCTCACCATCGCTTGAACGCTGATGCATCGATGACGATCACCCGCGATGGTCGACCGGTTCGGCCGCCCGCATAATCCAGACACATTGCTACCCAGACGAACCCGAGCGCGACCGCGCGCACGTGTCGTGCGCAGCTTGCGGTTTTCTCGGGCCAGGGACCGGAGGCGTCTTGCCCGCCGAATGGATCGCGCGAGCGACGATCGCTGCGGATCACCTGCCTGGTACCGGCCCGTCCTGTTGCGGTTTCCCCGCCGCAGCGACGATTGACAGGCAATTATTACATGTATAAAAATATGCAAATTCATATAATATGAGATGCCCGAATGGACGCGCATCCGCTCAAGCTCAGAGTGCAGTCGATCGTTGCGGAGACGCCTGTCATTCGCAGCGTCGTGTTCGGCGTGGAGGGCGGTGCCGTGCCGGCGTGGCAAGCGGGCGCGCACATTCGCGTGTTGCTGCCGGGCGGGGGAGACCGGCCGTATTCCCTGATGGCATTGCCGGACCTGCCTGAAGGCGCCGTTGCGCTGGGGGTGCTACGTGAGGAGACGTCGACCGGCGGCTCGCAGTTCATGCACGCACTTCAGATCGGCGACGTCGTCAGCGCGACCGCGCCGGTCAACAATTTCGGTCTTCATGCGGGCGCCGCGCCGGCGTTGCTGTTTGCCGGCGGCATCGGGGTCACGCCGATCCTGTCCATGGCGGCGGTGCTGAAGGCGCAGGGGACCTGGTTTCGCCTGCACTATGCCGGACGAATGCCCGGGCTGCTGGCGTTCCTGCCGCAGTTGCAGGCGATCTGTTCGGAGGGCCTGGCGGTTCACTACGACAGCGATGCGTCCCGTCTCGATATCGCGGCTGCGCTCGGCGATGCGCCCGCAGATGCCCACGTCTATGTCTGCGGGCCCGCCGGCATGATTGACGCGGTGAAGGCAGCGGCGCTCGCCAGCGGCATCCCGGCAGACCGCATCCATTTCGAGCTGTTCAAGGCGGAGCAGTCCGGCTCCCCGAACCGGCCGTTCGAGGTCGAGCTCAAGTCGACCGGGCAGATCATCACGGTCGCGACCGATCAGAGCATCATCGAGGCGCTGGAAGCGGCGGGGCTCGACGTGCTCTATGATTGCCGGCGGGGCGATTGCGGCATCTGCCAGTGCGGCGTGATCGCAGGCGTACCCGATCATCGTGACGTCATTCTCAGCGACGACGAGAAGGCGTCCAACAAGGTCATGCAGATCTGCGTGTCGCGTGCGAAGTCGGACCGGCTGGTGTTGGATCTCTGAGAGGAGGCAAGAGGCGCCATGGCGAAATACGGAAAGAATGCCCGCGCAATCGGCGGGCTCGTGCGCGACGCCGAGGTGCATCGCGACGTCTATATCGATCCCGAGGTCTTCGAGCTCGAGATGGAGCATCTGTTTCCCAACAGCTGGATCTATGTCGGGCATGCCAGCCAGTTGTCGAAGGCCGGCGATTTCATCACCGCCAATATCGGCCGGCAGCCGGTGGTGGCCAGCCGCCATACCGATGGTTCGATCCACCTGTTCTACAATCGCTGTCCGCACAAGGGCGTCAAGATCGCCTCCGAGCCGTGCGGCAATACCGGAAAGTTCTTCCGCTGTCCCTACCATGCCTGGTCGTTCAAGACCGACGGCTCGCTGCTGGCGATCCCGCTGAAGAAGGGCTACGAGGGCACCGGATTTGCCGACACCCAGGCGAGCGGCGGGCTGTCGCGGATCAGGAACGTCGTCGTCTACCGCGATTTCATCTTCGCGCGCCTGAGCGAAAACGGCGTCGGCTTCGAAGACTATTTCGGTGAAAGCCTCTCGACCATCGACAACATGGTCGACCGCTCGCCGCAGGGGAAGCTGGCCGTCGAGGCCACGCCGATCCGCTACATGCACACCTGCAATTGGAAGATGCTGGTCGAGAACCAGACCGACACCTGCCATCCCATGGTGGCGCATGAGAGCTCGGCCGGCACCGCCATCAAGGTCTGGCAACGCGAGCAGGGCGATTCCACGGAGAAGCCGATGGCGGTGCAGCTCTATGGCCCGTTTATGAGCCCGTACGAGTTCTACGAGCAGAGCGGCATCCGGATCTGGCCCAACGGTCATGGCCATACCGGCGTCGCCAATTCCATCCATTCGAACTATTCGGATGTCGAAGGTTATCTCGACCAGATGGTCGCGGCCTATGGCGAGAAGCGGGCCCACGAGATTCTGGGAGAGGTCCGGCACAACACCGTCTATTTCCCGAACATCATGGTGAAGGGCGCGGTGCAGATCCTGCGCAATTTCATCCCGATCGCGGTGGACCGGACGCTGGTGGAGAGCTGGGTCTATCGTCTGGTCGGGGCGCCCGATAAGCTCTACGAGCGGGCGCTGATGTACAATCGCTTCATCAACGCACCGACCTCGATCGTCGGCCACGACGATCTTGAAATGTATGAGCGGGCCCAGGAAGGGCTGAAGTCGAACGGCAATCAGTGGGTCAACCTGCGCCGGCTCTACGAGAGCAACGAAGCGCCTGACGTCACCGTGGTCATCAACGGCACGTCGGAGCGCCAGATGCGCAACCAGTTTCATGCCTGGGCCAAATTCATGACCATGGACATGGACCAGCCCGGCGAGGCCGCCGAATGATCAGCGAAAAGACCATCACCGATTTCATCTATCGGGAAGCCGACCTGCTCGACACCATGCAATGGCAGGCGTGGCTCGACCTGTTCCACCCGGATGGGCGCTACTGGATGCCGCTGGAATGGCAGCAGCAGGACCCGGTGCTGCAGCCGTCGCTGATGTACGAGGATCTGATGCTGATGAAGGTGCGCATCGAGCGACTGGCCGGCGAGCGCACCTTCAGCCAGAAGCCGAAGAGCCGCTGCCATCATTTGCTTCAGGCGCCGCAGATCCTCGTGTGCGATCCGGCGGCCGGCCTATTCAAGGCAAAGACGTCCTATACCTACACCGAGACGCGCGGCGACACGCTGGAGCGCTTTTCGGGCTGGGCGTCGCACGATCTGGTTCAAGTCGGCGATGACCTCAAGATCAAGCTCAAGCGCATCGATCTCGTGAATTTCGACGCGCCGTTCGGCAATATCCAGCTTTTCATGTGAGTGCGCCTTGACCACAGCGACCACCGTCTACGCCCGCTTTCGCGAGATCGCCCTCGAACGGGGTGAAGCCGGCTTTCTCAACGTGCTGCCCGAGACGGCCGAGATCTACGGCATCGCGGCCGGGGAGATCTCGTACCGTGCCATGTCGGAGCGGGTGGAGCGCTGGCGCACGGCGTTCGCTGACCGCGGCTACGGCAGAGGCCATCGGGTCGGGCTGTTGCTGCAGAACCGGCCGGTGTTCGTCGAGCTGTGGTTCGCGCTGAACGCGCTTGGCGTTTCCGTGGTGCCGATCAACCCCGATCTGCGGGTCAGCGAGCTCGAATACATCATCGCGCATTCCGAGATGAATGCCGCATTCGTCCTCGCCAAACGTCGGGGCGAGGTCGAGACGGCGGCGCGGCAGGCCGAGCGGCCGATTCCGGTTGCGACCGACAGCGGCGAAATTCCAGCCCCGTTCGGCGGCGCGCGGCCGGCGAACGCCGGCGACGGTTCGAGCGAATGCGCGCTGCTCTATACCTCGGGAACGACCGGCCAGCCCAAGGGCTGCGTGCTGACCAACACCTACTTTCTGTATTCCGGAGACTGGTATCGCGATGTCGGCGGCTTGATCGATCTCAGGAACGATGGCGAGCGCATGATCACGCCGCTGCCGCTGTTTCACATGAACGCGATGGCGGTGTCACTGATGGCGATGCTGTCGGTCGGCGGCAGCCTGACGATGCTCGATCGCTTCCATCCGCGCAGCTGGTGGAAATCGGTGCGCGACAGCCGGGCGACCTGCCTGCATTATCTCGGCGTCATGCCTTCGATGCTGATGAGCGCGCCGCCGACGAATGAAGATCGTGCGCACACCGTGCGGTTCGGCTTCGGCGCCGGCGTCGACAGGCTGCTGCACGCGCCGTTCGAAGAGCGCTTCGGCTTCCCGCTGCTCGAGGCCTGGGCGATGACCGAGCCCGGAAGCGGCGGCGTGATCGCCGCCCATGTCGAGCCGCGCAAGGTCGGCACGAGCTGTTTCGGACGTCCGGCGCGCGAGGTCGAAGTTCGGATCGTCGACGACGGCGGCAACGATGCGACGGCGGGAACGCCGGGCGAGCTCTTGGTGCGGCGGGCAGGGGATGATCCCCGCTACGGCTTCTTCAAGGAGTACCTGAAGAACAGCGAGGCCACCGCCGAGGCCTGGAAGGACGGCTGGCTCCATACCGGCGATATCGTGTCGCGCGATGCCGATGGCGATCTGCATTTCGTCGATCGCAAGAAGAACGTGATCCGCCGCTCCGGCGAGAACATCGCCGCGGTCGAGGTCGAATCCGTCCTCAACCGCCATCCGGCGATCCGGCAGGCCGCGGTCGCGGCGACGCCCGATCAGGTGCGCGGCGACGAGGTCGCGGCGGTCATCATCGCGGAGAATGCGGGGGCCGACCGCGCGCTGGCCGAGGACATCGTGCGCTGGAGCCTCGAGCAGATGGCCTATTACAAGGCGCCGGGCTGGATCTCGTTCGTCGACCAGCTTCCGCTCACCGCGACCGAGAAGATCCAGCGCGGCGGATTGAAGGAGTTCGTCGCGAAACTGATGCGCGATGGCGCGTTCTTCGATCTTCGCGACCTCAAGCGGCGGCAGGAGTGATCATGAGCCAGACCCGCACCACACTCATCACCGGAGGCAATTCCGGGATCGGCGATGCGCTGGCGAAAAAGCTCGTCGGCGAGGGGCAGCGGGTCGTCTCGGTCGGCCTCGAGAAGCCGGACTGGACCCACGATCTGCTCACCGCCTATCGCGCGGATTTGACCAGCATGGCCGAGACGAGGGCGATCGCCGAGGAGATCTGCCGCGACCATGCGGTCGATGGCCTCGTGCACAATGCCGGTGTTATCCTGCCGAACCTGCTGGCCGATGCCAAGCCGGAAGACATCCTGACGCTGGCGCAGTTGCATCTGGGCGCACCGATGCTGCTGACCCAGGCGGCGATGGAGGGGATGCGATCACGACGGTTCGGCCGGATCGTGTTCGTGAGCTCGCGCGCGGCGATGGGCGCGCCTACGCGCTCGGCCTATTCGGCGACCAAGGCCGGCGTGCACGGCATGGCGCGGACGTGGGCGCTGGAGCTGGCGTCGAGCGGGATCACGGTGAACGTGGTCGCACCGGGGCCGATCCTGACCGACAATTTCTGGGGCGTCGTCCCGAAGGACTCCGAGCAGCAGGAGCGGATGGCGCGCAACGTTCCGGTCGGGCGGCTCGGCTCACGCGAGGACGTGGCGCACGCGATCGGCTTCTTCCTCGACGAGCGTTCGGACTTCGTGACCGGGCAGGTGCTCTACGTCTGCGGCGGCACCAGCCTTGCCGGCCTCAGTCCCTGATCATACGGGATCAGATCTGGTTCTGGCGGATGTTCTCGACCATCCTGGCCAGCACGCGGGCGCACACCTCGATCTCGTCGGGATCGATACCCACGGTCAGCCGGTCGTAATTGTTCTCCATGATCGGCCAGATCTTCCGGAGCAGGGCCTCACCGTCCGCCGTCAATCCGACGACGCGGCGACGCTGGTCTTCCTCGGCGATCTCGCGCTTGACGAGACCCGATGACACCATCGACTCGACCATGCGGCTCGCGGTCGACTGCTCGGTGACGGCCAGAACGGCGATCTCGTTGACCGTTAGGGTCTTGTAGATGAACAGGACCGACAACGTCCGGAACACGACGTTGTTGATGTTGTGCTCGCTGAGATCGCGGTTCTGATCCAGGTTCCAGCGATTGGCGAGCCGGTTGAAGAGATAGGGAATGTAGCTTTGCAGCTGGTCGCGTGTCCGCGGTGGACCGGATTTCCATCTGCTCCTGGAGTCTTTGGCCATTATGTCTTGCGACCCTGCTTCTTGCTTTCGCTGCCAAGTCTTGAGGAGAGCGACCGCAGCACCGACAGTGCAGCCTCCAGCTCCGGGGCGGGGATACTTTCAAGCCGTTCGCTGAGGTGCCGCTTGTGCACGTCGGCCGCCTTCCTGAACAGTGCTTCGCCCTTCGGCGTCAGGCGCACGATGAACGACCGGCGGTCTTCGCTCGACATTTCCTTGCTGATCAGGTCGTCAGCCAGCAGGCGCTGCACCAGGCCCGAGACGTTGCCGCCGGATACTTTCAGGTTCTGCGACAACTGTCCGAGCGCCATTCCGTCCCTGTAGCGATCGAGCTGAGCCAGCACGTCGAACTTTGCCAGCGACAGCCCGAATTCCGAGCTCAGCATGGAATTCAGCGACGCAAACAGCTCGCCATGCAGCGACAGCAGTTGCAGCCACAGCCGGGTTTCAATCTGCCCGAACACGGGAGCCGTGCTCTCCTTGAGTGCTGCCGGCATCATGCAAAACTCTTGATGGTCTGGATCACGCCGTCGAGCTCCTTGCCCTCGCTGTCCTTCAGCGCGGCTTCCCGCAACCGGCGCGCCCAGTCGGCAGCATCGTCGCGCGGTGCGACCAGTCTGATCGCGGCCAGCGTCTTGTCGAATTTCGACAGGCCGCGGCTGTGGGTGTCGGAATAGCCTTTGACGAGGCGCCGGCATTGCAGGATTTCGACGCCCAACTGATAGTTCGCTCGCACCGCCTCCGTCGCGGCGTTGAGCCATTGGTCCCGATGGGCAGTCTCGACGGCGTGACGCAGCGAGCGGCGGCGGATGCCGCGAAGTCCGCCGACCACATAGAGCGCGAGGAACCAGGGCAGCGAGTAGGTCCGCACCCGGCGTCCCTTGTTGACGCGACGGTCGAGCCAGCCGAGCAGGCCCGGCCTGCCGCCAAGCCAGCGGCCAAAGCCCACCGGCAGCATGCCCATCACCTCTTCCATGCGGGGATGCATGAACTCGGTGGTCTGCAGCACCTGATCCTCGGACAATTCGAGCTCGCCCTCGATCCGCGCACGGCGGCTGGACCTGGTCTTGAGGTCGGCAACGCGGATGACGTCATCATAGGCCATGGCGTTGGCGAGATATTTTGCGGCGGCCCGGGTGAAGGCAAAATTGCGCTCGGCGCCACCGGAGCTGCGATCGGCGGCGTGGAGCTTGCCGAGGATGTCGAGATATTCGCCGCCATAGGCGACATCCTGGAAATCGACGACCTTCTTCAGCCCGGCGCGGCCGATGGCCTGCGCGGCCGCGGGCAACTCCTGCGACAGCCGGGCGGCGAGGCCGGCAAGACGAGGATCCAGCGCAGCCGCAGAGGGAGCGGTGTCGGCCGCCTCCGATTGCGCCGGCGGCGCCGGGGCCGGGGATTTCGACCGCACCCGGTCGAACGCCGCCTCGAACGCGCGAACGCTGGCCTGTGCGCCTTTGTCGCCGGCGCGGATGACGTCGAGATAGCTCTCGCGGCCAAAACTCAGCACGCCGGCGGCTGCGAGCGCGCCGAACATCGCGGCCGAGATCACGCTGCCATTGGCGATCGCCAGCGCGTTCATGTCGAAGATGATCTCGTTCTTGGCGGCAATTCCGATGGCGCCGGTCACCGCGCCCCCGTCGGCAATGCCGTTGCCCGGCGCGATCTTCTCGCCGATCGCAAATGTCCGGTGATTGGATGCGATCAGCGTGGTGCGGTCCGGCGTCACCAGGCCGCGCAGGATCGAGCGGCCGGCCTCCATGAATTCCGCCGCCATCACCACGTCGACATCGCCGGGCGTCGGCATCAGCGACAGGATCGGCTTGCGGCCATCGAGCGGCGGCATCGCCTCGATGTAGTAGATCGTGGCGCCGGTGCGCTGGGCGACGCCGGGCACCGATGTCGACTGCGCGACCCAGCCATGGTTTTCGGCGAGCTGGACGATCCAGTCGGTGAGGACACCGCCGCCCTGGCCGCCCATCGCGACGATCGCGATCGAGATCGGCCGCTCGGTCGCATCACCTGCGGCAGGAAGCGCCAGCTGGACCGTCTCGTCTCTCATGACAAGGCTCTCATGCCAAAGCCTCGAGCGCCGGACGCCGGCGATCACGCCGCCGTTGCAGCCAGCCGATCACGGCCATGGCGACCTTCGACTTGAACTTGTCCCAGCCGCTCGGATTGTGAATGACGTCCGCGCGATAGAACGAGGGGCACAGCACGGCTGCGTCCGCGACCTCGCCGCAATTGCCGCACCCGACGCAGGAATTGTCGATGGCCGCAACGGGATCGTCGCGCAAGGGATCGTCGAGCTGCTTGACCGAGAGCGACGGGCAGCCCGAGAGACGGATGCAGGCGTGGTCGCCGGTGCAGACGTCCTCGTCGACGCCGAAGCGTTCCTTGACGGTGCGAACGCCGTCCTTGATCGCCTTGCTGATCTGCGGCTTCACGCGGCGCTGCTTGTTCAGCATGCATTCGGAGGACGCGACGATGACCTTCGGGCCTTCCTCCTTGGTCGTCAGCGCTTCCTTCAGCGTGTCGCGCATCCGCCCGACATCGTAGGTGCGGTCGATCTGCCGGACCCATTGCCCGCCGATGCCCTTCACCGCCTGCACGATCGAGTTGTTGGTGTTGCGCCGCTTGCTCGTCGCGCGCGACGACAGGATGTCCTGACCGCCGGTCGCCGAGGTGTAGTAATTGTCGACGATGATGAAGACACCGTCATGCTTGTTGAAGACGGCGTTGCCGATGCCGCTGGTCAGCCCGTTGTGCCAGAACCCGCCGTCACCCATCACGGCGATCGAGCGCTTGTCGGCCTTGACGTTGAAGGCCGAGGTCGAGGCGGGTCCAAGGCCAAAGCCCATGGTCGTCGCGCCGATGTTGAACGGCGGCAGGATCGAGAACAGGTGGCAGCCGATGTCGGCCGAGACGTGGTGCTCGCCGAGCTCGCTCTCGACGAGCTTCATCGCGGCGAAGATCGGCCGCTCCGGACAGCCGGTGCAAAGCCCGGGCGGACGCGCCGGCACGACGTGCTTCAGCTTCTCTATCTCAGGGCGGTTAAGCACGGAGCTCGCGTCGGGCGCCGGCGGGCGATTGCCGAGCAGCCGCGGCTCGGTCTTCTCGATGAATTCTCTGATGCCGCCGAGCAGCACCTGCGCGGTATAGTCGCCGCCCATCGGCAGCACGTCCTTGCCGTGGATGCGCGCCTGGATATCCCTGCGGCGCAGCACCGTGTTGATCGCCTGCTCCAGATATTCCGGCTGGCCTTCCTCGACGATCAGGACGGCGTCCTTGTCGAGGCAGAACTCGGCGACCTCGGTGTCGATCACGGGGTAGGTGACGTTCATGACGTAAAGCGGAACCTGCGTGTTGCCATAGGCATCCGACAGCCCGAGATATTGCAGTGCGCGGATGACGTTGTTGTACATCCCGCCCTGCATGATGATGCCGACCTTGCCTTGCTTCGGCCCCATCCATTCATTCAGCTTGTTGTCGCGGACGAAGTTGATGGCCGCGGGCATCCGTGTCTTGATCTTCTCCTGCTCATGCTCGTAGGCGGCCGGCGGCAGCACGATGCGGCCGACGTCGCGCTTCGGATTGTTCAGGGCGTCCTTGATGGTGTGGGCTGGCCTGACATTGTCCTTGCAGGCAAAGCTGCCGTGCATGTGACAGGCGCGGACGCGCACCTCCAGCATGACGGGGGTGTTGGAGACCTCCGAGAGCTCAAAACCCTTCTCGATCAGGTTGACGATGCATTCATGGTCAGGCCGCGGATCCAGCAGCCAGATCTGCGATTTCATCGCAAAGGCATGGGTGCGCTCCTGCATGATCGAGGAGCCTTCGCCGTAATCCTCGCCGACGATGATCATCGTGCCGCCGGTGACGCCGCCGGAGGCGAGGTTGGCCAGCGCGTCGGAGGCAACATTGGTGCCGACCGTCGACTTCCACGCGACCGCGCCGCGCAGCGGATACATCACGGAAGCCGACAGCATCGCCGCCGCCGCCGCTTCATTGGCTGAGCTCTGGAACACGACGCCGAGATCGTCGAGCACATCCTTGGCGTCGGCCAGCACATCCATCAAATGCGAGATCGGCGAGCCCTGATAGCCGCCGACATAGGCGACGCCCGATTGCAGAAGTGCCTTGGTGATGGCGAGGATGCCTTCGCCGCGGAAGGTGTCGCCGTCGCCGAGCCGGAGATCCTCGACTTCGCGAGCAAAAGACCGTTCAGCCATTGCACCCTCCAGAAATATGCGATAGCATACGTTTACATGTAAAGTAAGTCAAACGCTGCGCCCCGCCATGGGCTTTGCTCCAGGCGGCGATCATGAGCCGGCGACAGGGTAGGGCCCATGCTGAAGCTGCCGCGCTTTAGAGCCGCCGCCGTCCAGGCTTCACCTGTATATCTCAACGCCAGCGCGACCGCCGACAAGGCCGCCTCACTGGTGCGTGAGGCGGCGGCGAACGGCGCGCGGCTGGTCGCATTCCCCGAAGTGTTCGTGCCCGGCTATCCCTATTGGAACTGGATCACCGATCCCGTCACCGGCAGCGCCTGGTTCGAGAAGCTCGTCAAGGCGTCGGTGCTGGTGCCGGATCCCGAGGTCGACGTCGTCCGGAAGGCGGCGCGCGATGCCGGGTGCTACGTCGTACTCGGCGTCAACGAGCGCAGCCCGGTGTCGCTCGGCGCAATCTACAACACGCTGGTCTTTATCGGTCCGGACGGAACGCTGCTCGGCAAGCACCGCAAGCTGGTGCCGACCTGGGCAGAGAAGCTGACCTGGACCGGCGGCGACGGGTCGAGCCTGCGCGTCTATGACACCGAGATCGGACGCCTCGGCGGGCTCGCCTGCGGCGAGAACACCAACACGCTCGCGCGCTTCGCGCTGCTCGGGCAGGGCGAGCTGGTTCACGTCGCGAGCTACATCTCGCTGCCCGTCGCGCCGCCGGACTACGACATGGCGGAGGCGATCAAGCTGCGCGCCATTGCCCATTCCTTCGAGGGAAAGATCTTCACGATCGTTTCTTGCTCGACCGTCTCGGAAGAGATCATCGCGGCGATGGAGACCGTCGTTCCCGACGCGCGGGCGCGCCTGCAGCGCAAGTCGAGCGCATTCTCCGGCGTGATCGGGCCGGACGGCCGTCTCGTCGGCGAGCCACTGATCGACGATGAAGGCATCGTCTATGCCGATATCGACCTCGAGCGCTGCATACAGCCGAAGCAGATGCATGACATCGTCGGGCACTACAACCGGTTCGACATCTTCGATCTGCGGGTCAATCGCCGTCCGCAGGCGCCGCTCGGCCTTTCGGAAGGCGCGGCCGATGCCGCGGAGCAGGCGGACTTCGTCTCAATTCCAGGCAGGACGGAATGATGGGACGTATCGATCCAACGAAGCCTCTTCACCGTCGTCCTGGCGAAAGCCAGGACCCATTACCCCGAATGGTCGTTGTCGAGCGATCCGGGGCCGCGATCCCTTTCACAACCACATGCGGTGGCTATGGGTCCTGGCCTTCGCCAGGACGACGGCTGTGGGCGTGGCGACAGGACGTCATGAGATAAGACTTGGAGGACAGGATGGGTGAAAACGTCATCGGCCGGGCCAATGTCGAGGATACTCCGGAGCTCAAGGCCTATTACAAGGACCTCGAGAAGTTCGAAGCCGCCGCACTGTGGACGGTCGCCAACAAGATCGAGCCGTGGCAGCCGCAGTCGGCATCCGTTCCGGTGCTTTGGCGCTACAGCGATCTGCGTGAGCACGTGCTGCGTTCGGTGGAGCTGGTTTCGCCGGAGAAGGCGGGACGGCGGGTTATCTATCTCAACAATCCCGGTCGCCGTGACGTGTCGGCCGCGGTCGGTTGGCTCTATTCGGGCTTGCAGGTGATGCACCCGGGCGAAGTGGCGTCGGCCCATGCGCATTCGGCCTCCGCCCTCCGCTTCATCATGGAAGGCGAGGGCGCCTACACCATTGTCGATGGTCACAAGATGACGCTCGGCGCGCGGGATTTCGTGCTGACGCCGAACGGCACCTGGCACGAGCATGGCGTCGAGGCAAACGGCTCGGTCTGCATCTGGCAGGATGGGCTCGACATTCCGCTCGTCAATGCGCTGGAGGCGAATTTCTTCGTCGTGCACCCGAAGATCCAGCAGGAGGAGTCGGGCTATCCCGTCGACGACATGACCAAGACCTGGGGCAATCCGGGCCTTCGGCCGGCGGGCTCGCGATGGTCGAACGGTTATTCACCGATGTTCAAATATGAGTGGGAGCCGACTTACGAGTCGTTGCGGAAGTATGCCGCCGCGACCGATGGATCGCCCTATGACGGCATCCTGATGAACTATGTCAATCCGATCACCGGCGGGCATGTGATGCAGACCATCGGCGCCAGCATGCAGCTGCTGCGAGCGGGCGAGACCACCAAATCGCACCGCCACACCGGAAGCTTCGTCTACCAGGTCGCCAAGGGACACGGCTATTCCGTGATCGGCGGCAAGCGGTTCGAGTGGCAGGAGCGCGACATCTTCTGCGTTCCGTCCTGGGCCTGGCATGAGCACGGCAACGCCTCGGCGAGCGAGGACGCCTGCCTGTTCTGCTTCAATGATCTGCCTGTCATCGAAGGGCTCGGTCTCTACCGCGAAGAGGCCTATGGCGACAATGCCGGCCACCAGCCGGTCGCGGCCTGACGTTTCCCCGCAGAATTCAACCCGAATAATCGGATCTAGCTTTCATGCGTCTTGTCACCTACACCTTGGGCTCAAGCGGCGCCCGTCTTGGAGCCCTCGTCAATGGACTGGTCGTCGATGTCGAGCACCTTGGTGCGTCCAGCGGTGTGACATGGCCGGGTGATATGCTGTCGTTCATCGACAACAGCGTGACCCTACTGCCCGCGCTCGAGGATGCACTGGAGGACGCCAATGGCCGGTTCCCAGCCGGCTCGGCGGTTGCGGTCGAGGATGTGAAGCTGCAAGCGCCGATCCCGCGCCCGCGCAAGAACATCTTCGGGATCGGGCTGAACTATCGCGCGCATGTCGCGGAGTCCTCCAAGAGCCTCGACACCGACAAGGATCTGCCGAAGCAGCCGGTCGTGTTCTCCAAGCCGCCGACCGCCGTGATCGGGCCGGGAGCCGCGATCCAGCACAATGCCAGCATGACTAAGCAACTCGACTGGGAGGTCGAGCTTGCCGTCATCATCGGCAAGACCGCGACGCGCATCCCGGTCGAGAAGGCGATGGACCACGTGTTCGGCTATTCCGTGATGATCGACATTTCCGCACGCGACAATCGCCGCGCCGGGCAGTGGATCTTTTCCAAGGGCATGGACACCTACGCGCCGTTCGGCCCGTGCATCGTGACCGCGGATGAGATTCCCGATCCGCATGATCTCAGGCTGTGGCTGACCAAGAACGGCGTCATGAAGCAGGACTCCAACACCAAATACATGATCTTCGATATTCCGGTCCTGATCGCCGACATCTCGTCCGGCATGACGCTCGAGCCGGGCGATATCATCGCGACCGGAACGCCCGAAGGCGTCGGCGCCGGCATGAACCCGCAGGAATGGCTGTGGCCCGGCGATGTGGTCGAGGCCGGTGTCGACGGCGTCGGCGTCATCCGGCACCCCGTCGTTGCGATCTGATGACGTCGTTCTCGTTCGATCGTGAGCTGAGGTTCGGGGACTGCGATCCATCGGGGATCGCCTATTTCCCGTCCTACCTGAATATCCTCAACGGCGTGGTCGAGGAGTTCTGGGCCACGATCGGGTTTCCCTGGCCGGAGTTGATCACGGTCCGCAGGATAGGGACCCCGACCGTGCATCTGGCTTGCGACTTTTCGCGGCCGTCGAAGTTCGGCGATCGCCTGACGTTTGGCCTCTGCATCGTCAAGGTCGGCCGCGCCTCGCTCCATCTGGCGCACGTCGTGACGGCCGCAGATGGCGTGCGCTGGCGCGCGCGCCAGATCCTTGCCGCGACGTCGCTGGTCGATCATCACGCGATCCCATGGCCCGACGACGTTCGTGCGGCTCTCATCTCGCATCTGCAAGCCGGCGAGGAGAGGGCTGCATCATGATCTCGCTGTTCATGACGTTCTCCGATCCGAAAGGCGAGCGGCGAATTCACGCGGACGATCTTGCGGCTGCGGCCGCCATGGTGGGGTCCACTCCGGGGATCGCCGAAGGCTTGCTGTTTACGCCGCTGGAGCAATCGGTCGATCATCCCTACAAGGCCGACGGGCGAGGGCCGGTATTTGCGCTGCAACTGCGTTTTCCGAACCTCTTTGCATGCGAGGCCGCGATGGATCGCGGCGGCGTGCTCGCAGATCTTGCGGCAGGTCGCGGACTGCCGAGCCTGGCCGGATTGGACGTGATGCATCAGGCGATGGTGACGCGCGCCTTTCCGGTCGACGACGCCGCGCATGCGAAAGGCACGGTCACGCCGTGCAGCTACCTCGTGCATTACCCCGGGCCGGCCGACGACATGAATGCCTGGAATTTGCACTACCTGGAGCATCATCCGTCGATCATGCGGACCTTCCCCGACGTCCGCCAGATCGAGATCTACACGCGCATCGATTGGGTCGACCGGCTGCCGTCGCAGCGGGTCGCGTACATGCAGCGCAACAGGCTGATGTTCGACAGCCCGCAAGCCCTTGCGCGCGCGCTGAGCTCCGACGTGATCAAGCGCATGCGCGCAGACTTCGTCCGGTTTCCGCCGTTCGCGGGCGGCAACAAGCATTATCCGATGCTGACGAGGATCGTCCCGGCAAGGAAGACGAGTGAGATGGGCGAGGGCGGAACGCCGCGATGATGGCACCGTAGCGAGAACACTGGACCCCGATCACAGCTCGGGGGCAGCCCACCTCTGGACACTGACATCCGCCAGCGCCTCGAATATAGCCGGCGTGCGTTCCAGGCGTGCGATCGTTCGCGCGCCTTCGAGGGCGGCTACCAATGCGGCTGCGGTAGAGGATGCGCGCGCGGGAGCGAAACCGCACCCTCTGAAATGCTCCGCGACAATCTCGGTCGAGTCAACAAATCCGCGCGCGACCCGCTTGGTCAGCTCGGCGTCGAGCGCGGGCAGCTCATTCGCCAGATTCTGCATCAGACATCCGTACTGGAAATCTGAGGCGACCATTTCGGCCGCGAACGTGCTGAAAATCCGATGCACGAAATTCAGGGCATCGCCGGCCGTATTCGCCGAGATATTCCGCAATACCGCAATTCTAGCCGCGACGTAATGATCGATTGCTTCCTCTGCGAGCTGTGCCTTGCCGCGTGGAAAGTGAAAGTAGAACGATCCTTTGGGCGCACCGCTTTCTGCAATGATCTGGGTCAATCCAGTCGCCGTGTAGCCTTGGATGCGGAACAGTCGTTCGGCGGTGGCAATCGCGCGAGCGCGAGCGTCAGTCTTACGTGGCATGCCGCGAACGTAACACCTTTCGCTTGACGCTACTATGGCGATTGCCATACTATGGTGATCACCATAGTAGGAAATCCGATGATGCCCCTCGGCCAAGCGCCTGCACGCGGACGGTGCGTTCCGTCATGAGTCATCCATTTGGTTTCAAGCCATCGGCGTCCCGACGAGCCGTCCTGGCGATGGGCGCGGCCGGCCTGGTTGCGGCCTCGCTTCGACCGGCCCGCGCAAACCCCATAGGAGGAACTGATTTGATCACATCAGCATATGGCGATGGAACGCTTCCCAAGGGGGTCCGCTCGCGCATGATCCATGGGGTCAACGGGCTCGATGTCCATATTCTCGAGGCCGGTTACGAAAGCCCCGGCCGTCCGCTCGCGCTGCTTCTGCACGGCTTTCCGGATTTGGCATACGGCTGGCGACACCTGCTCCCGCTGCTTGCTGACGCCGGGTACCATGTGGTGGCGCCCGACCAGCGAGGCTTTGGCCGCACCACCGGTTGGGTGAACGGCTATGACGCCCCGCTACAACCGTTCAGCCTCTTGAACATGACGCGTGACGCCCTCGGATTGGTTTCGGCGTTGGGGTATCGGCGCACGGCCATGCTCGTCGGGCACGACTTCGGCTCGCCCGTGGCGGCCTATTGTACGCTGGCGCGACCTGACGTCTTTCCCTCGGTGGTGCTGATGAGCGCACCGTTCCCCGGTCCGCCGGCGTTTCCGTTCAACACTGCGGACAGCGAGGCATCGTCGGTCCAGCCGAACACTGAAAATCAAAAGTTGGCGGCCGCGCTGGCGGCGCTCGATCCGCCGAGAGAGCATTACCAACAATATTTGAGCACACGGGGGGCGAACGATGACATGTGGCACCCCCCTCAGGGTTTACATGCGTTTCTTCGTGCATTCTTCCACGTCAAGAGCGCTGACTGGCCGGGAAACAAGCCGCATCCGTTGAAGGCGCGAACCGCCGTCGAACTTGCACAAATGCCGACCTATTACGTCATGGATCTCGGCAAGACGATGCCCCAGACCGTCGCTCCATTCCACCCTTCCGCCGCCGAGGTCCAGGCCTGCAAATGGCTCACCGAGCCGGAACTTGGCGTGTACACCGAGGAGTATGGCCGCACCGGGTTTCAAGGCGCCCTGCAGGCTTATCGCGTCTATTCCGATCCCGACCTGAACGCTGAGTTGCGCCTGTTTTCGGGCAAGACGATCGATGTCCCGTCGCTCTTCATCGGCGGGACGAGCGATTGGGGCACCTATGCGGCGCCGGGCGCGGTCGATGTTATGAGGACGAAGGCGGCGACGCGGATGGGCGGCATCGAACTGATCGACGGCGCCGGTCACTGGATCCAGCAGGAGCAGCCGGCTCGGCTCAGCATGCTCCTGCTCGCCTTCATCAAGCAGGTGGGTGCGCGTAGCGCCGAGCCGACAAGCCATTGATGTTGCTGTGGCCGGCTACTGTGCATGGGGTTGTTTTCGATGTTTTTGGTGTACGGCTCGCCGGGACCGACCCAAACCGGTCTCAGTGTCCGCCGAGATAGGCCGTGATCAGCCTGGGATCGTGGATCAGATCCTTGGCAGGGCCGGACTGCACGATCTCGCCGGTCTCCAGCACGTAACCATAATCGGCGGTCTCGAGCGCGGCGCGGGCGTTCTGCTCGACCAGCAGGATGGACACGCCGAGGTCGCGCAAGGAGGCGATGGTGCGAAAGATCTCGCGCACGATCAGCGGCGCGAGGCCGAGACTGGGCTCGTCCAGCATCAGGAGCGCGGGCTTGGCCATCAGCGCGCGCCCGAGCGCGAGCATCTGGCGTTCGCCGCCGGACAGCGTGCCTGCGGCCTGGCGTTGTCGTTCCCTGAGCCGGGGAAAGCGATCATAGACCTCATCCAGCGTCTGTCGGACACCGGAGCGGTCGCGCAGGCTGTAGGAGCCGAGCAGGAGGTTGTCGGCAACCGACATATCGGAGAACAGCTCGCGCTTCTCCGGAACGAGGCAGAGCCTGCGCTCGACGCGATCCTCGACGGACATCTTACCGAGATCGCTGCCGCGGAACGCCATGCGGCCACGCGATCCGAGCAGCCCGATGGCGGCCATCAGCAGCGTGGTCTTGCCGGCGCCGTTCGGACCGATCACGGTGACGATCTGGCCCTCGTCGACCGACAGCGAGACGTTACGCACGGCCTCGACGTTGTCGTAGCAGACGGTGACGTCGGTCATGGAAAACATCTCGCTCACGCAACGCCCCCGAGATAGGCCTCTTGCACCCGCTCGTCGCTGCGGATCGCGCTCGGGACGCCCTCGCAAAGCTTGGAGCCGAAATCGAGCACCACGATGCGGTCGACCAGCGACATCACGAACTCCATGTCGTGCTCGACGATGAGGATAGTGAGGTGATCCGCGCGCAGCGATCGGAGCAGCTCCGCCAATCTCAGCTTTTCCTGGCGGCGCAGGCCTGCCGCCGGCTCGTCCAGCACCAGGAGGGCAGGATCCGCGGCGAGCGCGCGTGCGATCTCCAGGATGCGCTGGTTGCCGAGCGGAAGATTGCCGGCAAGCTCGAACGGCTTGTCGCCAAGCCCGACGCGCTCGAGCTGCATCAGCGCCTCGTGCCGGGCGCTGGCTTCCTCGCGCTGGTTGAGGCGAAAGGCGCCGGCGAACAGGCCGGTGCGGGTTCGGCTGTAGGTGCCGAGCATGACGTTCTCCAGCAGGCTCATGCGCGGCCGCAGCTTGACATGCTGGAAGGTCCGGGCGACGCCGGCCTTGGCGATGCGGGATTGCGGATCGCGCGTGATCAGGCGCCCGGCAAAGACGATTTCGCCCTTGTTGACCCGCAGCGCGCCGGTCAGGCAGTTGAACATCGTGCTCTTGCCGGCGCCGTTCGGGCCGATGACGGCAAGTATCTCGCCGGACCGCACCTCGAAGCTGACATTGTTGACCGCGACGAGGCCGCCGAACCGGCGCTCGGCGCCGTCGACCTTGAGAAGAAGCTCGCCCGGTGCCGGCTGCGGACGGCGCGGCAGCGGCGGTGCCGGGTGCGGCCGCTCGCGCCTGGTCTTCGGCAGATAGCGCGCAATGGAGGGGACGATGCCTTGCCGCGCCCATTGCAGGAACAGGATGAACAGCGCGGAGAAGGCGACGATCTCGAGCTGACCGGATGCGCCCTTGGCGATCAGCGGCAGATAATCCTGCACGCTGTTCTTGAGCAGCGTCACGATGGCGGCGCCGACCACACCGCCGAGCAGGCTGCCGGCGCCGCCGACCATCGTCATCATCAGATATTCGATGCCCATGCTGGCATCGAACGGACCCGGGCTGATGAAGCGGCTCATATGCGCGTAAAGCCATCCGGACAGCGAGGCCAGGAACGCCGCGATCACGAAGGTCACGAGCTTGATCCGGAAGGCGTTGATGCCGAGGCTCTCGACCAGCGTATTGCCGCCGCGCAGCGCCCGCATGGCGCGGCCGAGCCGCGAGTCCAAGAGATTGTAGCCGAGCAGGAGCACCAGGGCGACGATGCCCCAGATCAGATAATAGATCTGTGCGCTGGAGACGAGCGCGAACGAGCCGAGGCTGATCGGCGGGATCGACGAGATGCCGTTGAAGCGGCCGAGCCCCTCGACATTGCCGAACAGGAAGCCGATCGCAAGGCCCCATGCGACGGTCGAGAGCGAGAGGAAATGACCCTGCAAGCGCAAGGTGGCGACGCCGAGGATGGCCGCGACGCCGCAGGTCAGCGCCACTCCGAACAGCAGGCCGAGCCAGGGCGATTGCCCGTTCAGGGCGGAGACCCACGCCGTCGCATAGGCCGCGATGCCGACGAACGCAGCCTGTCCGAACGACACGATGCCGCCGACGCCGGTGAGGAGCGCAAGGCCGATGGCGACCAGCGAATAGATCCCGATATAGTTCATCAGCGTGACGCTGAACGGGCTCAGCACGAGCGGCGCGAGCGCGAGGCACGCCAGTGCTGCTACGGCTGCGAGCTGCACATGAAGGCGCGTCATTCCTCGATCTCCTCCTCGGAATGCAGCGAGGCGAGGGATCGCCAGATCAGAACCGGGATCAGCAGCGAGAACACGATCACGTCCTTCAAGGCACTGCTCTGGAAGGATGCGAAGCTTTCGAGGATGCCGACCCCGACCGCGCCGATCGCAGCACCAGGATAGCTGGTCATGCCGCCGACGATGGCGCCGACGAACGCCTTGAGCCCGATCAGGAAGCCGGAATCGTAGAACACGGTATTCACCGGCGCGATCAGGATGCCGGATACGCCGGCCATCAGCGAGCCCAGCAGATAGGCGATAGTGCCGGCCCGCGCCGGCCGGATCCCCATCAGTCGGGAGCCGGTCCGGTTCACCGCGGTGGCGCGGAGCGATTTGCCGACCAGCGTGAAGTCGAAGAAGAGATAGAGGAGACCGCTGAAGACCAGTGCGGCGAGCACGATCAGCATGGTCTGGCCCGAGATCAGGACCCCGGCGAACTCCGTCGATAACGACGTCAGTGGTTCGGTCCGGACGCCCTCGGGGCCGAAGAACAGCAGGCCGAGGCCGACCAGCGCGAAATGCAGCGCTACCGAGACCGTCAGCAGCAGCAGCACCGTGCCGTCGGCGATCGGGCGGAACACGATCCGGTCAAGCAGAGGGGCGATCGGCGTGATCAGCATCAGTGCGAGCACGAGCCGGACCGCGAGCGGCGGATCCAAGCGCGTGGTGAGCCAGGCGATGCCGACCACCGCCAACGGAACGGCGAGATAGAACAGAAGCGCGCGTGGCAGCAGGCGAAGCTCGCCCGTGCGAATGAGCGAAATGATCTCGATCAGGGTCGCAAGGCACGCCAGCACCACGACCAGCGCGCCGGTCCCTGGAAAACGCTTGGCATCGAGGGCCGCAAGCGTCAGCGCGGTGAAGGCGGCGATGTCGCCGAAGGGAATGAAGATGACCCGCGTCACCGTGAAGATGAGCACGGTTCCGATCGCCACCAGCGCGTAGACCGCGCCGGTGGCGATCCCGTCGATCGCAAGGATGGCCGCGATGTCGCTCGTCATTGAGACGCCGTTCCCCCGTTCTGACCGCCGGCCATCTTTCGTCTATGGCGCGTACTTCCAGGCGCCGCCGGTCAGGCGGACCACCACCAGCGAGCGCTCGTCGACGCCGGTGACCGCACCGGGCTTGAAGTTGTAGACGGCATGCACGCCGGGCAGTTCCTTGGTGCTGAGGATGGCGTCTCGCAGCGCCGTGCGGAATTCCGTCGTCCCGGGCTTCGCGGTCTTCAGCGCCCGCTCGGCGGCGTTGGCAAAGATCAGCCAGGCGTCGAACGAGTAGGCGGAGAATCCGTCGGTGGTCGGAATGTTGTGGGTCTTCTGGTAGATCGCGCGGAAATCGAGTGCGATTTTCTTGGCAAAGTGGTCGTCCGGAAGCTGCTCGGCCACGATCACGGGGCCGGCGGAGACCTGAATGCCCTCGGCGGCCTTGCCACCCACGGTGACGAAGTCCGGATTGACCAGCGCCACAGTGCCGTAGGTGTTGCCCTTGAAGCCGCGCTCGGAGAGCGTGATGAGCGGCAGCGCGCCTTGCGTACCGGAGCCACCGATCAGCACTGCGTCGGGACGAGCAGCCATGACCTTGAGAATCTGCGCGGTCACCGAGGTATCGGTGCGAGCATAGCGCTCGTTGGTCTGGACCTTGATGTCGTCAGTGGGCTCGGCGGCCTTGGCCCCGTTGTAGACGAGGTCGCCCCACGCATCGGAGAAGCCGATATAGCCGATGTTCTTCATGCCGTCGCGCTTCATCCGGTCGGCGACGATCTTGACCAGCAGCGAAGCCGGCTGCGGCACCGCGACGACCCATTGCTCCGGCGAGTCCGGAAGCTTGCCGACCGGTGAGATCGAGATCATCGGCACCTTCAATTCGCTGGCGACGGCCGCCATGGCGATGGTCGAAGGGGTCGTCGCGGTACCGATCAGCAAATCGACCTTCTCTTCTTCCACGAGCTTGCGCGCGTTGCGCGTCGCGGCCGACGGATCAGAACCGTCGTCGAGCTGGATCAGGCGGATGGTCTCGCCGTTGATCGTCTTCTTGTATTCATAGGCGGCATTGATGCCGCGCCCATAGGGGATGCCGATCGACGCGCCGTTGCCGCTCAGCGAGGTGACAAAGCCGATCGTGATGTCGGCTTGCGCAGCCGGTGCTGCGAAGACGCCGGCGACAAGTGCGAGTAAGCCCAGGGTCTTCTGCCGCATTTGCGTTGTCCTCCGTTGATGCTGGATACGATTGTCTGGCAGCCGGGCAGGAGCCCGAACTGTGCACGAACCGATTGAAGGCATTGCTGCAGCGCCAGACGCCGGGCGCGGCGAGAGGGAAGTTCGCTTGGCCGGGACGTCAGCGGCCATGGCGAGGTGTGCCGCTCGAATAGCGGGCGGGTGTGCGGCAACCGGCGTGCATCTGTCGAAAAGAATGAAAGCGAATGCCGCAGCCGCGATGCGCGACGGGCGATGTTGCTGCCGGCCCTCCAGGCCCGACGCTAGTCCACGCGATTGAGTTTCTCAAAATCGGTGCCCTGCAACATCATCGTTATTGGCCACCGGCAGCAGCCGATGGTCGATTACTTAAAGCCTAAAGTATTTTCCGTGGCGTAGTCAACACGTGTCGCGGGGCTGTCAGAAAAAAATGTTGCTGCATACAATTCCGTCAGAGTGCGCCACTTCCTTCATCTCTTCGTCCCGAAAAATGGGCCTTCCGGTCGCGCTGGAGAGACCTCGTCGGCGGGCTCCATGCTGCGCATTTGACGGGTCAATTAGTTTATGGTTGAAATATCTCCGTCGGCAGGCCGACGGCCGATGCTCCCGTCACCGTTTGAGGAGAAGGGCGATGCGCATCTTCTGGCAGAGTTTCGTCGATGCGAGCGTGAACGCGCCCTACATGGCGCGGCTGTCGGAGTACCTCAACACGATCGCCGCGCCCGGCTCGACGGTCCACGTCGAGGGCATTTCACCGCCGGATCGGGAGTTCGGCCGGCTTGCCGAACTGCGCTGCGCGGTTCAGGCGATCGACAACGGCATCGCGGCCGAGGAGGGCGGGTTCGACGCCTTCGTGATGGGCCACTTCCAGGATCCGGGACTTTATGAACTCCGCGCGACGCTCGACATTCCCGTGATCGGGACCGGCGAGGCGACGCTGCTTGCGGCCTCGCAACTCGGCCGGCGCCTCGGCCTCGTGACGCTCGATCCGGTCTTCGAGGTCTGGCACTACGAGCAGGCTGAACGTTACGGCCTCGGTGATCGCGTCGTCCACGTGACCGGCCTCGGTTGCAAGCCGGAGGATTTCGCTAGCGCGTTCGCGGGCGATCAGGCGGCCCACGCCCGGATGATCGAGGATTTCCTGGCCTGCGCCCTGCCGCTGGTCGAGCGCGGAGCCGACGTCGTGATCCCTGCCGGTGTGCTGCCGAGCCTCTTGATCGGGCGAGAGCACGGTCTGAAGGTTGGGCATGCGCCGGTCGTGAACTGCGCCGCGGTGGCGTTGAAGAGCGCCGAGATGTGGGTGCAGCTCAGGCAGCTCAACGGCACCGAGCCGAGCCGCGGGCCGAGCTTCAAGCGAGCTAGTGCCCAAGCACGTGACGATTTCCGGGCGATGCTCGCGCGCAACAAGCGTTAGCGCCCGAACAGCCGACCAGCTCTGGAGAGCCAGACGTGACGAGACGCGAGAAGGTGACCCTGTTCGAATACGACTCGTGGCAGTATCGATGTGTAGCTGGAAATGATTTGAGGCGGGCAGGCAAGGCAGGCGGCTGGTGAAGAATTCGTTGCGCACACCGTATGACGGCATCGTGATGGCGGCTCCCGTCACGATCCCCTACGCGCGCTACTCCATCGAGAGCGCGCAATGGTGGATCGGCCGTGCGCTGAGCGCGCTGGTCGCGCGGGCCGGCATCAAGGCCTCCGATATCGACGGCCTGTGCGTCTCCAGCTTCACCATGGGGACCGACAGCGGGATCGGACTGACCCAGCATTTCGGGCTGTGCGTCAGATGGCTGGACACCATCCCGCTCGGTGGCGCCAGCGCCATCGCGGCATTGCGCAAGGCGGCGCGCGCGGTGCAGGCACACGATGCCGACATCGTGGCTTGCGTGGCCGGCGATACCAACCACGTCGATTCCTTCCGCCTGACGCTCGAGAATTTCTCGCGCTTCAACCAGGACGCGGTCTATCCTTACGGCGCAGGCGGCGCCAATGCGAGCTTCGCGCTGATCGCGCGCAACTATATGCGGACTTATGGCGTCACGCGCGAGGACGTCGGCAGGATCGCAGTCGCCCAGCGCGCCAACGCGCTGCGCAACCCGCATGCGCTGATGAAGATGCCGCTGACGATCGAGCAGTATCTGACGGCCCGTCCCATTTCCGACCCCATTCATCTGTTCGATTGCGTCATGCCGTGCGCCGGCGCCGAGGCCTTCCTTGTGATGCGGGACGAGACCGCGGCATCGCTTGGCTTGCCGGCGGCACGGCTGCTGTCGACGATCGAGCGGCACAACGCCTTCGCCGACGATCCGATGCAGGTGCGCGGCGGCTGGGCGATGGATGTCGGTGAACTCTACGCCATGGCCGGCGTGAAGCCTGACGATCTCGATATCGTCCAGACCTATGATGATTATCCAATCATCACGATGATGCAGTTCGAGGATCTCGGCTTCTGCAACAAGGGTGAAGGCGCGGCCTTCGTTCGTCAGCACGATCTGACGGTTGACGGCGATTTTCCGCACAACACCTCGGGCGGCCAGCTCTCGGCAGGGCAGGCCGGCGCCGCCGGCGCCTATCTCGGGCTCGTCGAGGGATTGCGGCAGGTCCTGGGCGAAGCCGGCCCCACGCAGGTGAAGGATGCCAAGCTCGGTTTGGCCTCGGGCTTCGGCATGATCAACTATGACCGCGGCCTGGCCTCGGGCGCCGTGATCTTTGCGGGGCCCGCGCGATGATCGATCCGATCGAGCCACCCCGACGCAAGAACCCGCTGCTGCGGACGCGACTTCCCGCATCGCCGCCGCGGGCGCGCAGCAGGACATCGCACGGGTTCACGCGCGCCGCCGCCGAAGGCCGCTTCATGCTGCAGCGCTGCGAGGCCTGCGGCGCTTTTGCCTATCCGGCGCGCGAGGCGTGCCCCGCCTGCCTGTCGGCCGGCCTCGCGTTCGTCGATGCACCGCGCCGCGGCGCGCTGCTGGCCGAGACGACGGCGCGGGTGCCGAGCGACGTCTATTTCCGCGAGCGGGCGCCCTGGCGCATTGGGCTCGTCAAGATGGACTGCGGTCCGACGATGGTGGCCCATCTGCATGGCGACTGTATTGAGGGCGCGCCCGTCCTGATGTCGTTTCAGCTCGACAAGAGCGGTCAGGCGGTGGCCTTTGCCCGACCCGAGGGGGAGACGCCCAACATGGCAGACGACAGGCAGTGGCGGGAAATGACGGCCGATCCGAAATTCCGGCGTGTGCTCGTAACCAACGGCCGCAGCCTGATCGGCCAGGAGGCCGTTGCAGCGCTGAAGGCCGCGGGCGCGAAGACGGTGTTCGTGGGCGTTGCCGAACCATGGCGGCCGTTTGCCGGCGAGCAGCTGTTGCGCGGACAGCAGGGGATCGAACTCGTGACGCTCGACGCGGCTGACGAAAAGTCGGCGACCGATCTTGCGGCCGACATCGGCGGCAAGGTCGATATCCTCGTCAACACGACGGAATATGTGCGGCCTGGTGGCCTGCTCGACCGCAGGGGCACGAGCATCGCGCGGGACGAGATCGACCAGGCCTATCTCGGCTTCATCAACCTCGCGCAGGCCTTCGGTCCCGCGATGCGGATGCGGGGTGCGGACGGCGTCAACAGCAGTGCCGCCTGGGTCAATATCCTGTCGGTCCATGCGCTGGCGAACTGGCCCGCTTTCGGCGCCTATTCGGCATCGCAGGCTGCCTGCCTGTCGCTGTCGCATTGTCTGCGCGCGGAACTCAGGCCCGGCGGCGTCAAGCTGCTGAACCTGTTCACGGGGCCGGTCGACAACGAGTGGTTCCAGACTGTGCCGCCGCCCAAGGTGGCGCCGCGCGCTGTTGCACAGGCGATCGTGTCCGGGCTCAGGGGCGGGCTCGAGGAGATGTATGTCGGAGACGTCGCCGAGGAAATCAGGCAGCGTCTTGCCGCCAATCCGAAAGCGGTCGAGCGCGAGCTCGACAAATAAGATCAGGATTTCAACCAAGCGGGAGGACGTGACGATGCAAAGCAAGAATCTCCTTGAGCTCGCAGGTGCGGTCTCGTCCGGCGCGGTGCGCGTCGTCGATCTGACCTTCACGCTCAGTCCGGATTTTCCGGTCATCGTGCTGCCGCCGGAGTTCGGCCAGGCAGCTCCGGTCCGGATCCAGGAGATTTCGCGCTATGACGGTCGCGGTCTGGCCTGGTACTGGAACAACGTGACGTTCGGTGAGCACACCGGCACGCATTTCGACGCGCCGATTCACTGGTTCACCGGCAAGGACCTGCCGAACAACGCCGTCGATACGATGCCCGCCAAGGACATGATCGCTCCGGCGTGCGTGATCGACTGCTCGGCCGGCGCAGCGCAGGATCCGGATTTCCTGCTGACCGTTCCGATCGTCGAGGCCTGGGAGGCGAAGCACGGACGGATTCCCGAGCGGAACTGGGTTCTGCTGCGGACCGACTGGTCGAAGAAGGGCTGGCGCGACTACGCCAACCTCAGGGATGACGGTGCACACACACCGGGCCCGAACGCGGCCGTCATGAAATGGCTGGTGGAGGAGCGCGGTATCATCGGCTTCGGCACCGAGACGATCGGCACCGACGCGGGGCAGGCCGGCCATTTCGAGCCGCCTTATCCGGCGCATCACTTCCTGCACGGCGCCGGCCGGTATGGCCTTCAGTGTCTTTGCAACCTCGATCAGCTTCCCGCCACCGGCGCCGTCATTGTGGCTTCGCCCTTGAAGATCCAGAACGGTTCCGGCAGCCCGCTGCGCGTGATCGCGTTGGTGTCGGCGAGCTGATGCGAGCGGATGGCGCTTGCCCGATAGAATAAACGCAAATCAAGAAAGACAGGTGCCATGATCTCGATGAAGACCTTGCTGGCTTCGGCCGCGCTGCTTGTCGCCGTTCCGCAGGTCGGGCAGGCGGAGATCCTCGTCGGATTCGTCACCGGCCTCAGCGGGCCGGTGTCGTCGATCGGGATTCCGAACGCAAAAGGATTAGCGGCGGGCGAAGCCTATATCGGCGAAGTCGGCGGTGAGAAGCTCCGCGTCATTCAACTCGACGACGCTTCCGATCCCACGGCGTCGGCGCGCAATGCGCGCAAGCTCGTCGAGCAGGAGAAGGTCGACATTCTCATCGGTACGTCGGGTGCGCCGCAGACGCTGGCGATGGCGACGGCCGCGATCGAAATGAAGATTCCAATGATAGCGGTGTCGCCGATCGCGGCGGTGCCGCCCGGCGAAGGCGGGCCCTGGGTCGTGCAGACGCCGCAACCGACGCCGCTTCTCGTTCAGGGCATCGTCGATCACATGAAGGCGCGAGGGTTGAAGACCGTCGCGTTCATCGGGTTCTCGGATGCCTTTGGCGATCTCATGTACGATTCGCTGTCGCAAAGCGCCAAGGCGGCTGACATCAAGGTGATCGCCAACGAGCGATACGCCCGATCGGATTCGTCGGTGACCGCCCAGGTGCTGCGCGCGTTGGCGGCACGCCCCGACGCCATCATGCTCGGCGGCACGGGAACGCCGGGTGCGCTGCCGGTGATCGCCTTGTCCGAGCGTGGCTACAAGGGGCCGCTCTACGGCAACCACGGGCTCATCAGCGCCGATTTCCTGCGGCTCGCCGGCAAGGCCGCCAACGGAATCATCTGCCCGACCGGGCCGGTGACCGCGGCCGAGCAGCTTCCAGCCAGCAATCCGATCCAGAAGGTTGCCCTGGCGTTCCGCGCGGCCTTCGAGAAGGCGAATGGCGAGGCGCCGACCGACTCGTTCTCATCCTATTCCTTCGACGGCTGGCTGGTGTTCGTCGATGCGGCCAAGCGCGCGATGGCGACCGGCGCCAAGCCGGGCTCGCCGGAATTCCGCGTAGCCCTTCGCGAGGCGCTGTTCAGCACCAAAGAGCTGGCCGGGACGCAGGGCGTCTACTCCTACACGCCGGCGGATCGGCACGGCGTCGATGCGCGTGCGCGGGTCCTGGTTCAGATCGAGGACGGGAAGTACAAGTTGCTGCCTTGATTGGGCGGCGGGATGGCGTCGCAGGCGCCGGCCGGCATTCTCCTCCCACGCGTCGTCCCTGCGAAAGCAGGGACCCATACTCCGCGGCCCGAATTGTGAACGGACTCGTCGTTCCACGATTGCACAACAATGACTAGCTGTGGTTATGGGTCCCGGCCTTCGCCGGGACGACACCGAATATGTGGCTCGGGTCAGCTATGGCTTCTGCATCGAGTCTTTGACGGCGCCCTTGAGCTCGTCGAGCTCGCTGGTCAATCCATCAAGCCGGTCAGCCGGGAATCCTGCCAGCAGCTCGACCAGCCATGAGCCGTGGCTCTTGGCCATGCGCCGGAAGGCCTTGCGGCCCTCGACGGTCATGCAAACGATCTGCACGCGCCGATCCAGATTGGAGGGCGTGCGGGTGATGTAGCCGTCCTCGACCAGGCGATCGACGATGGGTGTGAGGTTTCCGGCGGAGACCATCAGGCGCTTCGGCAGCTCTCCCAGCACCAGTCCACTCGGCTCACGGTCAAGCTGGGCCAGAACGTCGAAGCGCGGCATCGTGAAATCGAATTCCTCGCGGAACCGGCGCCGCAGCTCGCCTTCGATCAGGGTTGTGCAGGCAAGCAGCCGAAGCCAAAGCCGTGTCTGAGCCCGGTACTCGGCCTCCTGATCAACCCCGCTCTTGGGCGAAACAGGTGGGGACTCCTTCGCGACTGCCAAATCAGATCTCCTGCGGCATCCGGGCCCGCTGAACGCGACGACCTCGATGTCGCCCACAAGATAGTTCGTGCCAAAAGTAAATTCAAGGCTCGTTCAATGCGCGGCGAAGCTGCTTGGCGATGTACGCAATTTGCAGCCGGTGGCGCGCCGAAGCGCGCTCTCCGCGGTTTTCCAACGAGCGCCTTTGCGATTCTTGGGCCAGCGTTGTTCCTTTATAGTTAAAATAAATACGAGCGTCTGCCGAGATGGAACGAGCCTTTGCAGCCGAAGGCCATTCGTATTTCCGAGGCGCCTTCGCTGGCGCATCTGATCAAGCGGCGCGCTCTGCCGAAGCCCGGCGTGGAGAGTGATGTCGATGCGCTCGCCGACTATGTCGGCGCGATCTCGAAGACATCCCTCGGGAACGGCAAAGATGGGCGCCTCCGGCGACCCGATGGCAGTCGTCTCGGAACAGCTTCTGGTGCGTGGGGTCGAAGGCCTTCGTGTCGCCGACGCCTCAATCATGCCGCGGCTCGTCTCCGGAAATACCAACGCACCGACGATGATGATCGGCGAGCGGGCAGCTCGCTTCATCCTGGATGGGCGGACTTGACGAGCGCATCCTGAGACAGTTGGGGTCCGTGTCGCCGAGCGCGCGGACGAATACGCCGCGGTCGAAGCAGGTGTCGGCGCATCCGCGCGCGCAGCCCGGAGCTGTCCGGCGCGGCCACGGCCGACGGACGTTTGCAAATGCCAAGGTTGGGTTTGTCCTAAAACCTTGCATATATGACATTTGAGCAATGACCTGACGGGCCTACATCGACATCCAAGAGACGCCGGCAAGCGGCAGCCCTCTCGGAGAAAATGTCATGACCACTGCTAAAAAGATCCTGTTTATCATCTCAAGCTCCGAAACGGCTTTCTGGCTGTCGGAAGTCACGCATCCCTATTGGCATATGATCGAGCGCGGCGTCGAGGTGGACTTTGCCAGTCCGGAGGGCGGCAAGGTCATCTACGATCCCTACAGCG
The DNA here is from genome assembly GCF_049075665.1 of Bradyrhizobium sp. B120. Lineage (NCBI taxonomy): Bacteria > Pseudomonadati > Pseudomonadota > Alphaproteobacteria > Hyphomicrobiales > Nitrobacteraceae > Bradyrhizobium > Bradyrhizobium sp. B120. The sequence goes on from NZ_CP185242.1 coordinate 3,500,498, forward strand.
ATCCCTATTTCGAGCATTCCGTCGAACGTGAAGATATCGTCAGCAAGGGCTTCCTGTCGGACAAGGCGCTCGTCGCGAAGTTTGAGACGACCTTGAAGCTCAAGGAGGTCGACCTGGATTCCTATGATGCGGTCCATGTGGCCGGCGGTCGGGGCGCGACTTTCGATCTCTACCCGAACAAGGACGTCGCGAAGATCCTCGAGCATTTCTGGAAAAAGGACAAGATCGTAGCCGCCATCTGTCACGGCGCCGTCGCTCTGGGCAATATTCCAGAACAGATTCGTGGCCGACGTACGACCGGGTACACGCTTGAAGCCGATCTCGCGTTACAGAAGATGTTCGGCGCCAGCTTCGAGATTCCGTACTATCCGCAGAAGGTCCTCGAGGAGGTTTCGATATATTCGCGCCTCGGCAACGACGACCCCTACGTCATCAGGGATGGCAAGTTGCTCACGGGACAGAACCAGCAGTCGGCTTCGGAATATTCCATCGTTCTGCTCAGCATGCTGACCGGCGGAAGCCCCGTCTCGTCAGCTTAGCAATACCGAGCGATGCCATCGTCGCCGTTCTGCCACGGCGGATGCATGTCGCGCCCGTCGTGGCGGCGCGGTGGGCCGTTCGGCATGTCTATCCCGAACCGCACGTCATTCAAATCAGCGAAGTCGTCGAGATCGAATCCAGTCGCGGCTGAATCTGTCCATGCCTCGAAAGATCCCCCATCAGAAAGAAATGAAAATGAAGACCCTCACGCTTCCGTCGATCAGACGCTTCGCCTTTATTTCAGCTGCCCTGACAGCAACGTCGATGGCGTGGGATGCCGCAGTCGCAAGCCCTGTCAGGACTGTGAGCGCCGCCGCGGCGTTCACCCATCAGACCGCACCGACCCAATACGTTGATGCAGGTGGCATCCGCTTCGCTTACCGTCGTTTCGGAAAGCATGGTGGCCTGCCGATGGTTTTCTTCCAGCACTTCGCCGGCACGATGGACAATTGGGACCCGAAGATCGTCGATGGATTTGCCGCCCAACGTGATGTGATCCTGTTTGACAATGCAGGAGTAGCCAGCTCAGGCGGGAGGGTCCCGACCAACATTGAAGGGATGGCCAGGGATGCAATTTCCTTCCTGTCCGCGCTACATGTGACCAAGATGGATCTTCTGGGCTTTTCGATGGGGAGTCTTGTTTCGCAGGAAATCGCGGTCCAGCGTCCTGAGCTTGTCCACCGCATGGTGTTGGTCGGAAGTTCTCCGCGCGGTGGTGTCGGAATGGCGTCGCTGACGCCGGAATTCCAGGCAATGCTCGCAAAAAAGCGCGAGGTGCCGGATGAGCTTTTGTTGGAAAGCCTTTTCACACCTTCTGCGTCGAGCCAGGCCGCTGGCCGGCAGTTCCTGACGCGATTGCGCGCACGCAGACTGGGTCGTGATCCCGATGTGAACGAGAAAGTTGCCCCGGCCCAGGCCGCCGCCCTGGCCGCATGGGGCGCTCCGCGAGAAGATGCCTACACCTATCTCGCCGCAATCAAGCAGCCGGTCCTGCTGATCGATGGAAACCGTGACGTGGTCTTCTACACGGTGAACGCATTTAATCTTGAGCAGCATCTCTCAAATGCGCAGTTGATCATCTACCCGGATTCTGGCCACGGTCCGCAGTACCGATACCCAGATCGATTTTTGAGAGATACCAACACGTTCTTCAGTGAGGTCGACTAAAACGACGCGAATTGGAGACATGGCGATACGCCATCAGCGGACAGACAAAGCAAACGTCAAACCCAGTAGGCGGCGTCACTCGATCACGGCTGCGGCCCGAGCATTGCGCCGGATAGCCTGGGGAGGTTGGCCGAAGGCACGAAGGAAGGCCTGACGCATTCGCTCTCGGTCGGCGAAACCGGTGTGTTGAGCGACGACGTCGATCTGATGCTGACCCTCTTCGATCATCAACCGCGCGGCTTCGACGCGGAGGCTCTCCACAGCCCTTGCGGGCGATTGCCCGGTTTCGGCATGAAACGCCCGACTGAACTGTCGCGGACTCAGTCGCGCGGCATCCGCGAGCTCAGGGACCGTCAAAGGCGTATGTAGGTTCTTCTTGGCATAGGCGAGGGCGCTTTGAATGCGATCTGACTTCGGTTCCAACTCAAGTAACGCAGAGTATTGTGACTGGCCGCCTGACCGTCGGTGATAGACCACCAGCTTCTTTGCAACCATCCGTGCAAGCTCGGCTCCAAGATCCTGCTCGATCATAGCCAACGCCAAGTCTATGCCAGCGGACATGCCGGCCGAAGTCCATATCGGGCCATCATGGATGAATATCCGGTCCTGCTCGATTTTTGCCTTTGGAAACTGGTCCTGAAGCGCGCGAGCGTAGATCCAATGAGTTGTGGCGCGGCGGCCGTCCAGTAATCCCGCTTCCGCCAAAACGAACGCGCCGCTGCAGATCGAAGCGATTCGACGACAACGCTCTACCGAATCTTGAACGAAGCTGATCATGCCGGGCGTAGCCGGCACGATCTCGCCGCCGCCGCCGACGATCATCGTGTCGTATGGCGTATCGTCGAAGGCTTCGGATCCGATGCTCAGGCCGATCGAGGTTTGAGTTAAGCCGCCGCTCTCGGACAGGAAGTGAACGTCGTACACCGGTTTTCCAGCTTGCTGGTTCGCAACCTCAAAAGCTGAGACCGCGGCAAATGCCATCACTTGGTAGCCTGGAAATATAATGAAGCCGACGCGGCGCATGGTTACCTCAAGTGAGGTCCTAAATCATTGCACATGTGGCGTTTGAGAAGCGGCGATACAAGCCTGGACCTCACGAAGAACTGGCGACGTCTACCAGTTCCGCGGGTCGACGCAGTTTCACTCAGCGCCAGACACCACTGCTCGGCGGCGGACCTCTTGCCACCTGTTGGACATATCTGATGACAAAGCTTCGCGGACTTCTTGCCTTTTCCTCTTCATTGCTCGCACGAGGCCGAAGTCGTTGAGCAGCCGCTCGTGACCTCCAGGTAGACAACGGGGCCGGCGCTACAGCCGGTCCTGGGATTCATGAGACGAGCCGGTCCGGTCCAAAGCGACGAAGCGGGATGAGAAGCTGCCGGCGCACTGATACTCGGCGGCGAACATTCGGATTGTCCTGGCGATTTGCTACGCGGCGGGATGGGCCTTTTGAGTGCGCTGCCGTGTAGCAAAATTGTGGCAACGTATGGCTTGAAAATCAGACCAGCCCACGAATGAGCTGAAAAAGGCGCTGAATATCACTATAGAGGGCAGTGCCGTCATTGTTCGGTTGGATCGATAAAGAGAATTAAGTGACTGAAAACAAATATAAATTTTCCGTGGCCCCGATGATGGATTGGAGCGAGGGTTTAGGTTTTTCAATCGATTAGAGGGCCGCGTGTGCACGGCGTGTGCACTTGGAGATCAAGAAAAGTCTGCTGAGAGCAAGTTGCGCGCGATGGCATCGTGCGGCTCACGATACGCACCTATGATCCCGACGGGGCCGCCGAGACGATTTCAAACAACCTGCAGGATTGGCAGCAATGGGCGGCGATCGCCGCCTCCGGCCGAAGCCGCGTGCAGCAGACCTATAGCAAGGCCTCGTAATGGGCCCAGTTTACCGATCTCGTGGCGCGGATTGAGCCGTGCTAGAGCGTTTTCGAGCGAAGTGGGTGCCGTTTCGCGCAAAGAAAATGCGCCGAAACCAGAGTCTGGAGCCCCGTTCCGATTCCATCGGAACGGAAAAGGCTCTAGAGGGTGCAGAGTGCCCGCCGGTGGGCGGGCGATCGGGCCGAGATGATGTCTGCAAGTGACTTGATCCATCAACTGAAATGGGTGGCCGACGGGCTTGCCGTGCCGCTGTTCAGGTTGCGGCCGCGGCCGTTCGGGCCGGGCTATCAGACGGTCAAGCGCGACACGATTACTGCGGCCATCGACGCGGGCTTGCTTCAGGCAGGGAAGGAGCTTCCACCGGGCTACGGCGTCGCCATGGACGAGCGCGTGGTGGAATATCCCTGGGTCTATGGCCGATTGAACAATGTCGGCAAGATGCTGGACGCGGGATCGACCTTCAACCACGACTTCCTGCTGCAGCGTTCGCCGCTGCGCGGCGCGGATCTCACCATCATGACACTGGCGCCCGAGCGGCGGTGCTATTGGCATGACGGCTACTCCTACGTGTTCGGCGATCTCCGCAAGACGATGTTCGGCGATCAGGTCTTCGACACCGTCGCCAGCATTTCGACGATCGAGCACATCGGCCTTGATAATCAGATGCTGTACACGGGCGATCCACGTGACGCCGAGACCGATCGGGACGGCTTTGTTCCGGCGGTGCAGGAGTTCAAGCGCATTCTCAAGCCCGGCGGCACCTGCCTGATCTCGGTGCCGTTCGGCAAACGCGAGAATCTCGGTTGGTATCAGGTGTTCGATCTTGCGATGATCGAGCGGATCATCGAGGCGTTCGGTGCGACGTCTCACCATGTCGACTATTTCGGCTATTCGCGACAAGGCTGGTCGCGCCAGAGCGCCGAGGCGCTCGCCGACGCTACTGTTTTCGACATCCACACCGGCAAGGGGCAGGGCAACGACCTTGCGGCGTCGTCGCGCGCCGTCGCGTGCCTGCAGTTGACGGCATGAATCTCGATTATCTGATCCAGCGTCTGCTCGGTCGCGCGACGTGCCGCTTGCAGCCAGACGCGGCGCTCGGCCGCCATGCCAGGATCAGAAACATCCGCGGCGATTCCGGCAAGATCGTCGTCGGCCGCAACAGCCGCATCCTGGGCGAACTCCTGACCTTTGCGCATGGCGGGGAGATCAAGATCGGCGAATGGTGCTACGTCGGCGAGGGAACCCGGATCTGGTCGGCCGCCTCGATCGAGATCGGCAATCGCGTTCTGATCTCGCATTCGGCGAATGTTTTCGACAATCTCACGCATCCGCTGCGCGCGACGGAGCGGCACCGGCAGGTCCAGCAGATTTTCACGCGCGGACATCCGAGCGATATCTCGCTTGACGAGAGCCCGGTGAAGATCTGCGATGACGCCTGGATCGGCGCGGGCGCGATGGTCTTGCGCGGCGTGACGGTTAGGCAGGGCGCCATCGTCGCGGCCGGCGCGGTCGTGACCAAGGATGTCGCGCCGTTTACGATCGTGGCGGGCAATCCGGCCGTGCTGGTGAGGGAGCTCGGCCCCGATGAACGGTGAGCGCCAGTTTACCACCTGGGAGGATGCGGTGGTCTGGCCGCGCAATCAGCCGGAGCAGCGCCAGCTCGTGCTCGACGCGTTCTACGACGATCCGCTGGTTGGCGATGCCGAGCGCTACTTCCAGAGCTCCGAGTGGCAGGCGGTCGCCACGCTGCGCGGCGGTACGATCATTGCGACCGCCACCGTTCTTATCGCGCGATCTTCATCGATAGGTCAAAGATCTTGCCACTCACAAGGAGAGCGATCTCGGTAGCCGGCAGCGGCTTCTGGCATTCCGACAACGGATTGAGCCAGAAATTGGAGTCAGGCAACATCTCGAACAGATTGCGCGCGGTGGCGCCAAGGCACACTTCGGGCTCCTTTATGTAGTCGTAGATTCGCTTCTTCGAGGTAAAGGCAGGAAGCCATCTCATATTCTGAAAGTCGACCGTTGCAATATTGATCTCTTCTTGAAACTTCAGCGAACGGCGCCGTCCGGGCTTCATCGGTGCTTCCGGCGTCAGAACATAGAGTTCGGTCTCCAGCAATGTGCGATAGAATGCCGGAATAATGCCGGCATCGCGTGCCGCGGCTTGCATAAGGGCTTCGAGACTGTTGTCCGGTTCAAACATCACGATTCTCCCAATTGAACGCGAAGAGGAACAGGACGCCATCGCGTTCATTTAAAGCCAGATCGCGCCGGCGTCATGGAGCCCTCGCGGCGATTGTACTAATCCTGTTTGCCGCGCAGGGCTCGATAGATCGTATTGCGCGAAACGCCGAGGCGGCGCGCGGTCTTGCTGATGTTGTTGCCTGTTTCGGCGTAGGCCGTCAGCACATGCGAACGCTGGATCTCGTGCAGATTGGGTTTGAGACTGCCGCCGCCGGCTGCCTTACCAGCCAGGCGCTCGCCGCCCGAATGCACGAGAACCGATTCGACCGAGGCCTCGTCGATCAAGTCGCCCGGTTCGGCCAGGGACAATCGGGACAGGATATTGCGCAGTTCGCGGATGTTTCCGTCCCAGTCCAGCTCGGCCAAACGTTCGATCGCCCCATCGGTCAGATCCATCAAGGGATCAACTTGCTGGATCAGGTGGCGGGCAATTTCGGCGAAGTCGGAGCGCTCGCGTAATGGCGGCAACGTCACCTCAAGCATATTGAGCCGAAACAGCAGATCGGACCGGAATCGGCCTTTGGCGATTGAGTCGTCGAGATTGGCATTCGTGGCCGATACCAGAAGAACGTCGACCTGGCGTTTGGTGCCGCCGACCGGACGCACCGTCCAATCGTCGAGAAAGCGCAGCAGCACGGCTTGTAACGTGACCGGCATATCGCCGATCTCGTCGAGGAACAGCGTGCCGCCATCCGCCTCCTTGAATAGCCCGATGGCTCCGCCCTTCTTGGCGCCCGTGAACGCACCCTCGGCATAGCCAAACAGCTCGGCCTCGACCAGGCTGTCGGGAAGCGCCGCGCAATTGACCGGAACGAAGGCGCCGCTGCGGCCGCTGGCGACATGGGCGTGGCGGGCGAGCTGCTCCTTGCCGGTGCCCGTTTCGCCGCGGATCAGGATCGGCATCTTCCGGACGGCCGCGATGCCGACCTGCTGGACCACGGAGGCGATCGTGGGATCGGCGGACACGAATTGCGTGGCGCCCCCCTTGGGTGCCGGCGGCCGGGGCCGCGAGACGGCCTGAATCATCGAGAACTGACGCGCATTCTCGATCGTTGCGACAAACTGGCTGCCGACCTCGTCTTGCAGGCGTTGGCGTTCCTTTTGCCGCCCTTCATCGACAAAGACGCTGAACTTGGTGCGAAACACGTCGGCGAAGCGCCGCCCCGGCGACGCGGGCAGGCCATGCAGCAGGACACTTGCGGCGCGGTTCGCCGCAAGGATGCGGCCCTCGTTGTCGACTGCGAGCAGGCCCGCGCTCAGGGTGTGGAGATATTCGCCGCGGTTGTGGAAGGCGATCAGGATGTTGCCGCGGTGATATTCGCGGAACAGGCCGTTCTCGATCTGGGTCGCCGCCATCGCCACCAGCGCCTGGGTGTGAGCCTGGCGCGACATGCAATCCGATGACGCATCCAGGATCCCCGCGAGTTCACCGTCGGGCGCGAAGATCGGAGCTGCGATGCATGTGAGGTTGCTGTAGCGCGGGAAGAAGTGCTCGCGCCCATGAACGACGATAGCCCGCTTGAGATAGGCCGCCGTGCCGAGGCCGTTGGTGCCGCAGCTGGCCTCGCTCCACACCGTGCCAGGCCGGATACTGGCGGCGTCGGAGGTGTCGCTGAAGCTCGAATCCGAGATGATATCGAGCAGCAGTCCGTCGGCGTTCGCAAACGCGATCATGAAGTTCGAGCCGGCGATCTGCTGATGCAGGGTGTGCATTTCCGCGAGCGCCAGGCCGCGGATCAGTGAGCAGCGCTGCTGCTCCTGGCGCAGCACGGCGCTGCTCACGAGTTCGGGAGACGAAGGACGCAAGGTATCAAGTCCTAGCGAAATACAGCGCATCCAGCTGTCGTAGATGTCGGCGGACAGAAGTTCGGCCGGCAGTGCGCCGCGCCGCTCAAGCGTCATCCAAGCACTGTCCATGCGTCGGCCGGATGTCAGCATTCTGGCTCCTCCCGGAGTGCGGCTTGGCGATTTCCTCTTGGTTGCGTCGCTCGGCTCGTGCCGTTCGCGCGACGCAGTTTTGACGATCATAGATCAAGCAGTCGAAAATCCAAATTTCCGTGCAGTCGTTATCGCGCTCATCGAACTGTTCCGACTCGGAACAGTTGCACGCAAAGCTTGCTCCGAGGCGGATCGGCGCGCGCGCGCCGGCGATCGCAAGAACGATAGGAAGATCAGGCCTTTGTTCGCTTGGCACAGCCCTTGCTGACTTCTTCGGCGGGATGGCGATCGCATCCGATCGACAGAATAAAAAATTTTCGGGAGGCGTTTTCAATGAAAGCGGCGGTGCTTCATGAGTTCGACGAGAAGCTGACGGCGAAGGAGTTCGTCAGGTTCGAAGACGTGACCGATCCGAAGATCTCGCGCCCGATGGACGTGATCGTGCGCATCGGCGGCGCCGGCGTCTGCCGCACGGACCTGCATATCGTCGAAGGCATCTGGCGCAGCAAGGTCGACGTCAAGTTGCCTTACATAATGGGTCACGAGAACGCCGGCTGGGTCGAAGCGATCGGGCCGGGGGTCGAAGGGGTCAAGGTTGGCGACAGCGTGATCTGCCATCCGCTGGTGACCAGCGGGCATTGTCTGGCATGCCGCCGCGGCGACGACATGCACGCGTTGGACAGCTCGTTCCCCGGTATCAACGCCAATGGCGGCTATGCGCAATATCTGCTGACCGGTCAGCGCTCCCTGATCAAGCTGCCGAAGTCGCTCGCGCCAAAGGATGTTGCTCCCTACACCGACGCCGGCCTCACGGCCTATCGCGCCGCCAAGAAGGCATCCCGCCATCTGCTGCCGGGCGAATATGTCGCCGTGATCGGCGCGGGCGGGCTAGGCCATATCGGCATCCAGGTTCTGGCTGCGCTCTGCGCGGCAGAGATCATCGTGATCGATCGCGCCGCAGACTCGCTCGAGCTCGCCAAGAAGTGCGGCGCGCATCATCTCGTGAACGCCGACGGCAACGAGGTCGAAGCCGTTCTGGCGCTGACGGGTGGGCGTGGCGCAGAAGCCGTGATCGACTTCGTCGGGGAGGGCGAGGCCGTCGCCAGAGGCCTGTCGATGACGGCGAACGCCGGCTCCTACTACATCGTAGGCTATGGCGGGAAGATCGATATCCCGACCATCGACATGATCACCTCGGAGAAGACGATCGTCGGCAATCTGGTCGGCACCTATGCCGAACTGGTCGAGCTGATGGCGCTCGCGGATCGCGGCCTCGTAGAACTCCACACCAGGGAATACCGGCTCAGCCAGGCCAACGAGGCGCTTCATGATCTGCATCATGGACGCATCCATGGCCGCGCGGTGCTGATCCCCTAGGGCATGTGCCGCGAGATGCAGAACATCAGTCCGGATCGTGGAGCGAAAGTGGCGCGAGTGACAGACGACAGCCCGCCAAGGCCGCAGATCACCGCCGGGGAAGCGGCCGAACTGCGGCGCGCCCGCGATCGGATGATCGCTCGGGACAAGGTGATCGATGAGATGGTCGATAACAACGAGCGGCAGATCACCAACGAACACGCCCGCGGCGGTGCCGAAATCGAGCTCGCCTGCGCCGTGCGTGGCGCGGCGCGGGCCGAAGCCGGGCCTGAAGCGCATGAGGAGCTGGAACGGGCGATCGCACGGCTGGAGGTGCTCCGGGAGGAGCATCGGCGCCTGCTGGCCGAGCGCGAGTGGCTCAACACGTCGCTGCGCGAGATCGACGACGGTCCGTCGCCCGGCGAACACAAACGTTCGGGGCACGCATGACAAGCGAGGCGACCATGATTGCATCAGAAGACCAGAGGCAAATACCGTCTCCGCAACCGGTCATGAGCGAGGAAGACAGGTCGAAGGACGCCTTCTTCATCCAGCTCGCCGAGATCGCGGAGGCGATGATCGCCGCTCACGGCAAGGATTTCGCCACGGGCGCACTGGTTCTCTCGGCGAAATTCGTCGCCGAAGGAAAACCTCTCATCAAACCCGCCAGCGGAGGGTGACGAGGAACGACGAAGTCAGCAGATCGATCAATCCATTTAACGGACTCAAAGTGAGTTTTGCCGCCGAGGACTTCACGGAACGAACCAGAGGTTTTGATCTCTGACAAAAGCGAGAATGCCGGAAGCAACGCAACGTTCAAAGGAGCTGGAAATGACTGCAAGTCTGACACTGAACAAGATAACCGCGCAGAAGGGCATCAGCATCGCTGAAGCGGCTAACCGCGTCGCGGACCTTGGCTGGACGCCAAGCTACGTGCAGGAGGCGATGACCTTCCCGACCGACTACAAGATCTCGAAGACGCCGCGTGACCCGATGAGGCAGGTGCTGCGGTCTTACTTTCCGATGCAGGAGGAGAAGGACAACCGCGTCTACGGCGCGCTGGATGCCGCATTGCGCGGCGACATGTTCCGCAACGTCGAGCCGCGCTGGGTCGAGTGGATGAAGCTGTTCCTGGCGATCATCCCGTTCCCGGAGATCTCGGCGGCGCGCTCGATGGCGATGGTCGGGCGGCTGGCGCCCGGCGAGGAACTCCGCACCGGCTTCACCATGCAGATGGTCGACGAGTTCCGCCACTCGACGATCCAGATGAACCTCAAGAAGTGGTACATGGAGAACTATATCGATCCCGCCGGGTTCGATATCACCGAAGCCGCGTTCGGCAAGTGCTATGCGACCACGATTGGCCGCCAGTTTGCCGAAGGCTTCCTGACCGGTGACGCGATCACCGCCGCCAACGTCTACCTGACCGTGGTCGCGGAGACCGCCTTCACCAACACCCTGTTCGTGGCGATGCCCTCGGAAGCCGCCCGTAACGGCGACTACGCGCTGCCGACCGTGTTCCTGTCGGTTCAGTCGGACGAATCCCGCCATATCGGCAACGGCCACTCGATGCTGATGGCGATGATCAACGATCCGTCGAACCATCAATTGCTGGAACGTGACCTGAAATACGCCTTCTGGCAGAACCACGCGATCGTCGACGCCGCGATCGGCACCTTCATCGAGTACGGCACGACCAACCGCGACAAGAACAAGGAGTCCTACGCGGAGCTCTGGCATCGCTGGATCTACGAGGACTACTACCGGACCTACATGTTGCCGCTCGAGAAGTACGGCATCAAGATCCACCACGACGACGTCGCGGCCGCCTGGGACCGGATCGTCAAGAAGAACTACGTTCACAAGACCGCGCAGTTCTTCACGGTCGGCTGGTCGGTGAACTTCTGGCGCATCGAGGCCCAGACCGAGCGCGACTTCGAGTGGTTCGAGCACAAATATCCGGGTTGGTACGCCGAATTCGGCGACTTCTGGAAGTGGCACGCCAAGCTCAGCGTGCCCGGCGAGACCAACATCCTGTTCAACAGCGATGTGGGCTACGTGTACCCGCACCGGTGCTGGAGCTGCATGGTGCCGTGCCTGATCCGCGAAGACTTCGTTTGCGACGAGGTCGACGGCAAGATCTACACCTATTGCTCGGAAGGGTGCCGCTGGACCCACAAGGTGGCATTCGCCGCCGAATATGAGGGGCGGGCGACGCCGGCGATGGGCCGCTTCAGCGGCCGCCGCGAATGGGAAGATTGCTACCACGGCTGGGATGTCGCCGACGCGATCAAGGATCTCGGTTTTGTCCGGCCTGACGGCAAGACCATGATCGCACAGCCGCATCTGCGCTTCGACGCCAAGGACATGTGGACGCTCGATCACGTGCGCGGCCACACGCTGGGCAGTCCGTTGCGCGGCTTCCGGGCGCTCTCGCCGGCGGAACGCGAGGTCGCGACGGCCGAGTATCGCAAGGGCTTCAAGATCAACCCCTGCCACTAAGCGTGACGACGGGAGGGGCCGCGTTTCGCGGTCCCTCCTGCCGGCGGCCGGCGAAGGTCCGGCCGTTCTGTTCAATTGCGGTGACGACAAGGCGGGGACGATGACGGACGTGGTGGTTCATAAGGTTCGTTTCGAGCCGGTAGGCATCGAGATGGAAGTGGAAGAGGGCGAGACGGTGCTCGACGCGGCGTTTCGCCAGGGCATCTCGCTGATGCATGGCTGCAAGGAAGGCCAGTGCGGGAGCTGCAAGTCCAGGCTGGTCGACGGCGACATCGAGTTGCTGAAATATTCGACCTTTGCCTTGCCGGATTACGAAAGCGAGACCGGCCACGTGCTGCTGTGCCGGACGCATGTCTACAGCGACATCAGCGTCGAGCTGCTCAACTATGACGAGGACCTGCTCAGCCGCTCGATTGCGGTGAAGGCGTTTGACGGCCGCGTGGCCGATGTGACGGCGCTGACGTCCGACATCAGGCTACTGGAGATCGACATCGACAAACCGATGAAGTTCTGGGCCGGCCAGTATGTCGATCTGACGCTGGAGGATGGCACCATCACGCGCGCCTTCTCGATGGCGAACCCGCCGTCTGAAGCAACCCGTCTCCGCTTTATCATCAAGAAATACCCGAACGGCGCGTTCTCGGCCCAACTCGACGGGAAACTCGGCGTCGGGGATGCGGTGACCGCCAAGGGACCTTACGGCACCTGCTTCCGGCGCGAGGAGCGGCCGGGACCGATGCTGCTGATCGGCGGCGGTTCGGGCATGTCGCCGCTGTGGTCGATCCTGGCCGATCACATCGGCAGCGGCGAGCAGCGGCCGGTGCGGTTCTTCTACGGCGCGCGCACCCGTGCCGACCTGTTCTATCTCGAGGAGCTCGCGGCGATTGCCGCGCGGCTCGACGATTTCAAATTCGTGCCGGCGCTATCGCATGCCGAGGCGAGCGATGGCTGGGACGGCGAGACCGGGCTGATCCACGAGGTAGTGCAGCGCCATCTGCGCCAGGAGAAATTGAGCGGTGCCATCGACGCATATGCGTGCGGGCCGACGCCGATGATCGACGCGGTACTACCCATCCTGCAAATGAATGGCGTCGAACCGGAGCACATCTACTTCGACAAGTTTACGCCGGCGGTGCGATGACGGCGTTCAAAAGTTCGTCGCAGAACAGAATGGCAAAAGGGAGTGAGATATGAGCGCACAGACAAGCAGAGCAGCAGCAGCCAAACCCGTCGCGATCGCCAAATCCGGCGCAGCGGGGACAGCGGTCTTCCCAGGTTCCGATAGCCGCAAGTACAACTACTTCGAGCCCAAGGGTCGCAAAGCCACCCATTACGAGGATATGACGGTCGACGTGCAGCCCGATCCGGAGCGCTATCTGCTGCAGGATTGGATCATCTCCTTCCCCGACGGAACGCCGACCTATTCCAAGGACTGGACAGCCGCCAAGAGCTCGAACTGGCACAAGTTCAGAGCCGTCGATCAGGAATGGGAGCGTACGCACTACCAGCGGCAGTCGACGATCTGCGGTATGGTGCAGAACACCATCGAGAACGGCCGGAAGTCCGGCGCGCCGACTCGCTTCGACCCCGCCTGGGTCAAGATCCTGCAGAACCACCTTGGCGCCTACAAGCATGCCGAGTTCGGCCTCGGGACGTCGACCATGCAGGCGCAGCGCTACGGCTATACGCAGATGGTCAACAACGCGATCCTGACCAACTCGTCCTACAAGCTCCGTTTCGCCCAAGACATCACGCTCTATCTGAGCGAGATCGGCCTCGATCTTCCCGGCTTCGACATCACCGCAGGCAAGAAGCACTGGCTTGAAGATCCGATCTGGCAGGGTGTGCGCAAGTCGGTCGAATCCGTGATGGGCTCGAACGATTATCTGGAGCAATATTTTGCTACCAACGTGGTGTTCGAGCCGCTGGTCGGCGAATTGTTCCGCTCGGGCTTCCTGATGCAGGCGGCCTCCGCGCAGAACGACTTCATCACGCCGGCCGTCGTTTCCGCGGCTGAGGCCGACTACGAACGCAACCTCGCCAACACCGTCGAGCTGTTCCACATCCTCGGCACCGATCCGACCTACGCGGCGCAGAACGTCGCGCTGTTCAACAGGTGGCTGGTCAAGCACGCCGATCTCGCGCTCGACGCCGCCAACCATCTGCAGCCGATCTGGTCGCAGCCACGTGTCAAGGTCGCGGCATACGCCGATGCCCTGGCCCACGCCAAGAACCGCATCAAAGGGATCGCTGCCGAGCTCGGCCTGACGGTGCCGGTCAACATCGCCTCGTAACCGGCCCGTTAAACGTCAGTCACAACCCATTCCTTCAGGAGATCGACATGCTGCACGAGAATGACAACATCTTCAAATCGATGAAAGACATCACGTTCGAGGACACGGTGTCCCATCAATGCGGCGTCACCATGAATGACAGCGTCGAGGCGCGCGCCATCGCCGAAGTCATGGGCCGTCACGAGCATATCAAGGTGACCTACATGCCGGCGATGATCCGTATCGATGGCGACGGCAAGATGGAATTCAAGATGGACGAGATTTCCGAAGAGCTCGGCCGGGTCATGACCCCGCATTTGTTCGAGATCTCGACCTCGACGCATTACGGCCGCATGGTCATGATCGACGACAACACCGTCATGCTGTTCGGCGACATGAACGAGATGATGAAATACATCGTCTGACGGCTGCCTGCGACCAGGCCCCGGTCGGCGCGAAGCCGGCCAGGGCCATCAGACGGCATCAATCGCCGCGCGTCATAACAACAGACAAATCCAGCCGGATCGGGAGGAACGCCATGTACAGGACGGCCAAGGGTGAAGAGATTTTCGTCATCGACGGACACACCCATTTCTGGGACGGAAGTCCGGCAAACCAGAAGAACATCCACGGCAAGCAGTTCATCGAGTGCTTCTATGCCTATCACTCGAATCTGAGCCCGCCCTCGGAGAAATGGGACAAGGAGAAGTTCGAGAAATACGACGCCAAGACGATGTTCGACGACCTGTTCGTCACCGGCTATGACGACATGGCGATCCTGCAGCCGACCTATCTCACCGACTTCTACAAGAACGGCTTCAATACCACCGAGCGAAATTCGGCGATGAAGAAGAGCCACCCGGATCGCTTCATCCTGAACGGCGCGTTCGATCCGCGAGACGGCAGCAAGGGCATCGAGGAGCTTCACGCGCTGTCGGATAAGCACAAACTCAAGGGCGTCAAGCTCTACACCGCGGAATGGCGTGGTGAATCCAAGGGTTACAAGCTGACCGACAAGGCGTCCTACCAGTATCTCGAGGCGGCGCAGAAGCTCGGGATCAAGAACATCCACGTCCACAAGGGCCCGACCATCATCCCGTTGAACCGGGATGCGTTCGATGTTGCCGACATCGACGATGTCGCCACCTCGTTCCAGAATCTGAACTTCATCGTCGAGCACTGCGGCCTGCCGCGGCTGGATGATTTCTGCTGGATCGCTACCCAGGAAACCAACGTCTATGCCGGTCTCGCGGTCGCCTTACCGTTCATCCATTCGCGGCCGGGATATTTTGCCCACGTTATCTCCGAGCTGTTGTTCTGGCTCGGTCCGGACAAGATCCTGTACGGCAGCGATTACGGCATCTGGACCCCGAAATGGCTGATCGACAAGTTCATGGCGTTCGAAATTCCGGACGACGTCACCAAGGAGACCGGCTCGGTGCTGTCGATGGAGGCCAAGACCAAGATCCTCGGCCTCAACGCGGCGCGCATCTACGGCATCGATGTCGAGGCGCAGAAGAAGAAGATCCGGGCCGGCGGCGGTTACGCGCATCTGCCCGAAGCCGTTCATGCGCCAAGGTGATGGCCATGACGGGTGGCGATGACGAGGCGGTGCGGCCGATAGGCCGTTCGTCGGATGACAGGCAGGCCCAGATATGGGCCTGCCTGCAGACCGTGATGGATCCAGAGCTCGACGAGTCCGTGGTCGAGCTGAATTTCGTGACCAGGGCCGACGTGGATTCAAAGGACCGGATTCACATCGAGTTTCGCTTGCCGACCTATTGGTGCGCCGCCAATTTTTCCTTCCTGATGGCGGACGACATGCGCCAGGCGGTCAGCCGGCTCGATTGGGTCAAGGGCGTCCACGTGGTGCTTGGCGAGCACATGTATGCCGACAAGATCAATGCGGGCCTCGCCGAGGGGCGTTCGTTCCAGGAGACGTTCGGCGCCGAGGCCGACGGCAATCTGGACGAACTGCGTCAGACCTTCCTGGTCAAGGCCTTCCAGCGGCGGCAGGTCGCGCTGCTCAGTCATCTCATGGCGTTGGGGCTGACCCCGCGAGAGATCGTTAGCCTGACATTGGCGGAACTCGGCAACATGCTGCTGGATGATGCCGGTGCGAAGCTGGTTGGGCGCTATCTCGAGCGCCGCGCCGTCGTCGGCCCGGTCCGCGCAAATACGTCGGCCTTTGTCGATGCCGGGGGAGCGCGGCTGGAGGCCGATGGCGTGCCCGGTTACGTCTCGAGGCTGCGGCGGGTCTGCGTCAACGCCGAATTCAACGGCGCGTTGTGCCGTGGCCTGCTTGCGGCGCGTTTCGATCTCGAAACGCCGTTCGTGCCGAGATCGAAGACGAGGGCTGCATCGCCAGGTGCAGGTCCGGTGCCGTGATGTGCAAGCGCAGCGACAAGACCGAGTCCAAATCAGACCACCTCAAGGCTATGTCGGGGAGTTGAGATGCCGAAGATCATGATGCACGATGAAGCGGCGCGGGCCGCATTGGGCCGGGGTGTCGCCAAGCTCGCGAAGGCGGTGCGCGGAACGCTTGGTCCGAAGGGCATGAATGCGATCATGGACCGACCGATCGGTACGCCGATCGTGTCGCGCGATGGCGTCAGCATTGCCAGCGAGATCGAGCTCGAATGCCCGTTTGAGAACATGGGCGCGCAGGTGCTACGGGAGGTTTCGGCGCGCACTAATGAGGTGGCAGGGGATGGAACCACCACGGCCACGGTGCTCGCCGACGTCTTGGTACAGGAAGGCCTGAAATGTCTCGCGGCGGGGGCTAACCCGGTCGAACTGGTCGAGGGGCTGGAGCTGGCGGTTGGCGAAACCATCACGGCATTGCGGCGGTCGGCGAAGCCCCTCCAGGGCTCCGCCGGCCTGCGTGCCGTCGCCGGGATCGCCGCCAACGACTCTGCGCTCGGCGACATGGTCGCCGAGGCCTTCGAGCGTGCCGGCAATCACGGGATCGTGGCGGTGGAATATGGCAGCACCGTCGAGACGACGTTGGAAATCGTCGAAGGCATGGCGTTCGACCGCGGCTATCTCTCGCATCACATGGTGACCGATGTCGAGAAAATGCAGGTGGTGCTCGACAACCCCTTCATCCTGATGACCGATCTCAAGATCCAGACCGGCGAACAATTGGCCGGCGTGATCTCGCTCATCGAGAGGAGCGGAAGGCCTTTGCTGATCATCGCAGAGGAGGTGGTGCCCGCCGTCATCATGCAGTTGCTGGCGCGCCGGGAGAAGGCCAATTTCAAGGTCGCGGCGATCCATCCGCCGGAGTTCGGACATTGGCGCAAGGCGATGCTCGAGGACATCGCGATCACGACGGGGGGCCGCGTCATCTCCGCCGATCTCGGCGGCAGGCTGGAGAAGGCGGAGCTGCACGACCTCGGATCTGCGCGCCAGGTACGGATTTCCGCCTCGAAGACCCTGATTACCGCGGGCGCCGGCGACCAGAGGACCATCGCGGCGCGACGCGAGCAGGTGTTGCGCCAATACGATGCCGCGCCCGAAAATATCGAACGGGACAAGTTCCAGGAACGCATCGCGAAACTGTCGGGCGGCACAGCGATGATTCTCGCGGGCGGTGCGACGCCGGTCGAGCAGAAGCGCCGGACCCAGCTGATCGAGGATGCAATCAATGCGACGAGGGCGGCGATCGAAGAGGGCATCGTGCCGGGCGGCGGCGTTGCGCTGCTGCGGATCGCTGCGCGGCTCGATGAGCTGGTCCATCGTCTGGACGGTGGCGCCAGGCAGGGCGCGGAGCTCCTGCAGCGTGCGCTCAGCCGGCCGCTCTTCTACATTGCGGCGAATGCCGGCCTGAACGGCGAGGCGGAGGTCGCGAAAATCACCACGGCAAGCAATGGCCACGGACTCGACGCACGCAACGGCTCGCAGGTTGATCTCGTCGAAGCCGGGATCATTGATCCCGTCAAGGTTTGCTACAGCGCGGTTCGCAATGCGGCGTCGGTGGCCGGTTTGATTCTGACGACGCAGACCTTGATCGCCAAAAAGCCGGATGACTACGATCCGACCGCGGGGCCGGCGCGTGGCGGCGGCGCCGAGCTGCTTTGATCGGAGCGGATTGCCGGTCCATTGTGACCGGCGTTCGTTTGGAGACGGCGGATGCCGCGAGGCGCGCAGCATCTGCGGAGTCAGCACACCCAAAGTGTCATTCGGGCTTCTTCTGTCCGAGCGCGCGGTAGATGGTATTTCTGGAGACGCCAAGACGCCGTGCAGTTTCGCTGACGTTGCCGGAAGTCTCGGCATACGCCTCGAGGATCCGCGCCCGATGAATGTCGTGGAGCGATCCGGCCTCGTTCCCGTGACGTTGAGCGACAGCGGCGGCGCCGCCGTCGTTGGTCAAACCGTTCGCAGCCGCGAGGGTGAAACGCGCCAGCACGTTGCGGAGCTCGCGGATATTGCCGGGCCAGGGACGCCCGGCGAGACGCGCAACGTCCGCCGGTGTGATTTCGCAGGTCGGATCGATCGTATCGAGCAGATGGCGAACGATGGCGTCAAAGTCGTCGCGATCGCGCAGTCGCGGCAACGTCACCTCGAGCGTGTTGAGCCGGTAGAGCAAGTCGGATCGGAATCCGCCTTCGGCGATGGCCTTGTCGAGCCTGGCGTTCGTTGCGGAGATGAGGAACACGTCAACCTTGGATCTGACGCCGCCGACCGGGCGCACGGTCCAGTCGTCGAGCAGCCGCAGAAGCACGGCCTGCAGCGCCACTGGCATGTCGCCGATCTCGTCGAGGAACAACGTGCCGCCGTCGGCCTCCTTGACCAGCCCGACGGCACCGCCGCGCCGCGCCCCGGTGAATGCACCCTCGGCATAGCCGAACAGCTCGGTCTCGATCAGGCTTTCGGGGAGGGCGGCGCAATTAACGGGAACGAATGCACCAGCCCGCCCACTTGCCCGATGCGCGTGGCGGGCAAGCTGTTCCTTGCCGGTTCCGGTCTCACCGCGGATCAGGATCGGCATCTTGCGCGCCGCTGCGGTCTCAACTTGACGGACGATGGCGCTTACCACGGGATCGCGGGCGACGAAGCCGGTAGCGGTGCCATGAAGGTGCCGCGGCGCCGGCCGTAAATCGCCTACGGCGGACGGCAAGCTCCCGGGCGTGCGGCGTTCGGGATCCAGTCTCGATTTCGAAGCGTCGCGAGGTGTGATGAGTTGGCGCTGTCGCGCATGCAGAACCACGATAGCGCCGATGCCGGAGCGCTCGTTCTCAACGAAATTGAAGCTCGCGTTTGGAAGCAACTCCCTCAGCTTGCTTGGCCATTCCGCGAAGGGAACCATCTTCAGAAAACGGGTTGGCGCGTCGCCTTGAATGCTGTGTTGGTCACGCCGAAGAGCTTTCAAGGCGCGTTCGGTGGCGTGGAGGATCGTCCCACGGCGGTCGAGCACGATGAACTCGTCGTTGAACCATTGCGATCTCTTGGCGAGAAAGTGGCACAACAATTCCTCATGTTCTTGCCGCACTGATTGCGCCAGAACGCTTTCCACATGATGGCCGACCGCGACAGCTAAAGCGAGACTTTGCGGATTAAAGGTGCTCGCGGGGCCCGAAATGTCCACCACGCCAAGCAGTTCGCCGTCGCTCGGATCGTGAACCGGAACGGCAGCGCAGGTCCACCGCTGGACCTGCGAACAGAAATGCTCCGCACCGCGGATCTGCACCGGCTTCGATTCCGCTATCGCAGCGCCAATCGCGTTGGTGCCGATGTCGGCCTCACTCCAACATCCTCCGTGTTCGAGATGAACTGCACGGCCGGCGTCGATGACCCTGTCGTCGCCCTGCGTGTCGATGATCAGCCCACCGGGATCAGTGAGGATCATGATTGAATGTGCGTCACGCAGGAATGTCTTCGAATTCTCAAGCGCGCACCGGGCCGCATGACGGAGCGAGGCGTGTTTGGAGCGATGGCGAAACAATTCGGCGTCGCCGACGAGTGGCGCACGCGCACGGTCGATGGTGACATGATGGTTCCTGGATCTCTGCCACGAAGCTGCGACCGAAGATCTCAAATCGGACGACAACGCTCCGCGCTCAACGAACTTCTCCCACGCCGCCAGCACTTCTCGTTGGTCCATCCCAGCTTCTCCGAGCTGAAAAGCGGCCAGCCGCGGTCGTGACGGGCCATTCGATCATCACCTGTGTGCGGGGACTGCTTGTCGCAACTGCCGTTTCGATCATGCAAGGCGCAACGGCTGAGGCGGTCCAGGCTGCCCGCATCGATCCCATGCCCGTCGCACCCGCTGCGAAGCCGGATGCGCCGCGCGATCAAACAACCCCTTCGGCTTGCCATTCCCCAACGTTCCGGGCTCTTCTCTCGAGCCCGTTCACGAGCCTAGCGTATACTTTTTGAATAGTTCTAGCAAAGGTGGCGGTTCGAAGTTTTGATATGCCGCGATGGAACCGGTCAAGTAGCGGGTTCAGATATGTGCTCCGCTACAGCGATCGACTTACCGGGGGGCGGCTGGCTCGGTCTATCCAAGAATCAGGGCAAGTGCTCGTTTGACTGGTGCGGCGCAGCATCGGCAAGTCTGCGGCGCTGTCCTGGGCATCCATGCGGCCGGTAGCCATGGCTATTCGACGCCGCTCTGTGATCGAGCGTGGAGGCGACCCAGTGTATCCAATTGGGAGACTACGGCAGCAATCGGAATCGCTTTTGACAACAACTCGGATGCGGGCCCCGAGAGCCAGGTTAGTCAAATTTCAATTTGCAGCGAATGTCGGGACCGGTGCTTGCGCCTCCGTGATTTGAACCTGGGCGTTGCCGTCTCACGCGAATTGAATTCGTGCTGCTATTTGATCTCGCTCGGCGACACTTCCTCAAATTAGCTCAAACGGGCTCATGATGGATTTGGAGCGAGAGTTCAAGTTTTTCAATTGATTAGAAGGCAGCGTGTGCACGATGTGTGCACCGGCAGTTCAAGAAAAATCCTATCACCGCTAGCACGAGCAGGCCTTGACCACTCAGGTTGGCGGAGGAGTCGAGTGGGCGGTCTGCGGAGCGGGTTGGCTTCGAAGATGGTTTCGTCAGTACGCGACTTAGCCTCGGAACGTTGCGAAGGCCTGCCACATCTCCCGCGCAAAAACCTCGGGCTGCTCGAACGCGGCGAAGTGTCCGCCTTTGTCTGCCTTGTTCCAGTAGAACAACCTGGACCAGGCGGCCTCCGCCCAGGAGCGCGGAGCGAGAAAGGTCTCGCCCGGGAAGATGGTTGCTCCCATCGGAAGGTCGATTGGTTCTGACGACGCACGCGAGTTCGAGAAGAAGCTATTCTCCCGGATCGTGCTTCCGACGCCTTCCCAGTAGAGACGCGCACTCGATGTACCGGTGCCAGTGAACCAGTACAGGGAGATGTCGTCGAGCATCTGATCGCGGGTGAGGGCGTCCTCCGGAAGGCCGCGATTGTCTGTCCACTCCCAGAATTTTTCGTACATCCACATCGCCAGCGCCAGCGGCGAATCGTGCAGCGCATAGCCGATCGTTTGCGGCCGCGTGTTCATCTGGTCGGCGTAGCCAGCCATCTGATTAAGATAGTGCTCGATGTTGTCCAGTGCTTGCTGTTCTTCCCTGGTCGGCCGCACCGGTGCCGACTTCGGCACCACCAGCGGCAAGTTGACATGGGCGGCGAGTAGACCCGGAGGGCGTTGGCTGGCCATGGCGTGGGTGATGGCCGAGCCCCAGTCTCCTCCCTGCGCGACCCAGCGCTCAAATCCGAGCCGCTCGCGCATCAGCACCGCCCAGGTTCGCGCGATGCGACCCGGATTCCAGCCCGGCTCGGTGGGTTTGTCGGAGAAGCCGTAGCCAGGGATCGACGGCACGACCACGTGGAACGCGTCCGCGGCGCGTCCGCCGAACCGTGTCGGGTCGGTCAGGCGGTCGATGACATCGAGAAATTCCACAACCGAGCCCGGCCATCCATGAGTGAGAACGATCGGAAGGGCCTGCGGATGCGGCGAGCGGGCATCAATGAAATGGATGCCGACGCCGTCGATGCGCGTGCGGAACTGCGGAAAGCGATTGAGGCGCGCCTCGAATTGTCGCCAGTCGTAGTCATGCAGCCAGTAATCGATCAGCGACTTTGCGGCAGAGAGCGGCACACCTTGCGACCAGTCACGCACGGTCTCCCGATCTGGCCATCTGATGAGGGTGAGCCGCAACCGCAGATCGTCGATGGCGGCTTGCGGAACATGGACCTCGAAGGGCGCGAGGCTGTCAGGCGCGGGCGGCAGCACCAGCGCCGGGCGTGCGTCTGGACCGGCCGCGGGAAACGATCGCGCGTCGGGCAGGAGGGCGGAGGTAGACATATCAAACTCCAGGTGATCCCGCCGGATAGACAACTCGGCGGGTTGATGGTGAGAGCGAATCCTGTGGCGACTGCTAGTCCGGCCGGACCATTTCGAACATGGTGTCGGCGGTCATTTCGAAATAATCGCCGCGCCGGCCGGCGCGCGCGATCGGGCGCGCGAGTTCGGTGAGATAGACGCCGTCCCTGATGAAGGCCTTGTCGATGTGGACAGCGACGACTTCGCCGAGCGTCAGCCAGGCCTCCGCCGGTTCACCCATCGTCCCCTTGAGCCGGATGATGTCCGTGACCCTGCACTCGAACGACACCGGGCTTTCGGCCACGCGCGGTACGCTGACGAACCTGCTCGGCGCTCGCGTCAGTCCGGCAATCGCGAACTCGTCGACCTCCCGGCTGACATGGAGCGCCGTCGCATTCATCCGCCGTGCCAGATCCATGGTTGCGAGGTTCCAGCAGAACTCCCCGGTGTCCTGGGCGTTAGCGACGGTGTCTTTCCAGCCGGTCGAAGAGAAGCCAATGAGCGCCGGGGTGTAGCAAAAGGCGTTGAAGAAGCTGTACGGCGCGAGGTTGACGTTGCCCTTTGCGTCACGCGAGGAAATCCAGCCGATCGGTCGCGGCGCGACGATGGCGTTGAAGGGATCGTGCTTCAGCCCGTGCCCCTTCGACGGCTCGTAGAAGTGGATGTCCCGCGACGCGGCGCGGGTTGCCGTGGGCTCCATGGTTCACACGTCCTGCCAGAATTGATCGTAGCTCGGCTTGCGCCGCTCGTCGAAGGATCGCAATCCTTCGCGCCACTCGGCCGACGGAACATCCGCGGGCGAAAGCAGGACGCGCGCCCAATCCGTCTCACCGTGATGGGCGAGGTTACGTTTCGCGGCAGCGATGGCGCCCGGTGGTGCCGACTGCACGATACCAAGCGCGAGATCGATCGCGCCTGAAACGACGTCGCCCGTCGGCACCAGGCGATTGGCCAGCCCCCAGTCGACGGCCTGCGCAGCACTCAGCCGGCGGCGCGTCAGTATCAGTTCGGCCGCACGCCTCGTACCCACCACGCGGTGGAGACGCGCCAGCGCGGTGTTGGGGATGACGCCGTGGCCCAATTCCGGCAGAGCGAAATAGCTCTCCGTTCCCGTGACGACGAGATCACAGCAGAGCGTCAGCTCGAATCCGCCGCCGAGCGCGCCGCCTTGTACCGCCGCGATGGTCGGACGCTTCTCCTCGGCCAGGGCGCGAAACAGCAGGGCAGGATCGGTCGGATCGGAAGCGCCGCTCATCCATCCGGCCTTCAGATCGTCGATGTTGGCGCCCGCGCAGAACACCGGACCGTTCGCCGCGATCACGATGGCCCGCGCCTTCTCGGCGCGCGCCCGCGCGATCAGCTCGAGCAGTATCGCGACCGAAGCCCTGGACAGGGCATTGCGTCGCTGCGGCTCGTTCAGGGTGAGAATGGCGACGTCGCCGTTGCGGCTGTAGAGCACCGGCATGGTCAGGCTCTTGCGGATTTGGAGGGGGCGCCGAGGAGGTGCCGGCGGATGTCGTCCGGAACGGCATGCGGCTTCCCGGCCTGGAGCAGCACGCAGGAGGCCGTAGCAGAGGCTACGCATGCCCCGGCGCGGAAGACGCCTTGCAGGACCTCGAAGGAGGAGCGGCCGATAGAGGTGACCGTCGAGCCGATGTTGACCTCACCCGGATAGAAGACCTCACTGTGGAATTCGATGGTCAGCCGTCCGACCACGACGTTGAGGCCGTCCATGAGGCGGCTGATCGCGGGCTCCGCGAACAGCTCCATGCGGCCGCCTTCGAGGAAGCTGGCGATCGCCGCGTTGTTGACGTGCCGGAACTGATCGGTGTCGGCATTGCGCAGCTTTTCCAGGCTCCAGAACCGGAAGTGCTCCGGCGCGAGCCGTGGCATTGAAGGGGGGCGTGAAACCGGGTCCTCGTGCATCGGGCACTCCTCACTCGCGCGGGCGGGAGTGTTCGGTGGCCTCGTGCTCGATCCGGTAATAGATCTCCTCGGCCATCGGCTGACGCATTTCTTCGATGATGTGCCCGACGAGCCCGACTGCGCGAGCTGCCACGGCGAGGCCGCGGCACATCTTCCAGGGCAGCTTGAACTCCGAGGCGATGGCTGCCATCGCGCCGGTGACGTTGAGGGGCAGTGGTCGGCCATATTGCCGGCTTGCCTCCGCGCCGATGTTCTCCATCAGCTCCACATAGCGGCCCGCAAAGCCGGTTTCGTACGCGACCTTGAACAGGGCTGGAGTTCGCGGATCGATCGGCTTGTGGAAGGGGTGGCCGACACCTGGAATGATCTCACGGCGGCTCCTGCGAGCGCTGACAATGTCGGCCGCCAATTGCTTCAGATCGACAGACGCCTGCGGGTCGGGCAAGGCCTCCTGGAGCATCTTCGCCGCGTTATCCAGCGAGCCGACGAACACGGAGCCGAGCCCCAACAGTCCAGCGGCGACCGAGGCCTGCACGGCTTCCGGCGCCCCGCAATAGGTCATGCGTGTGGCGAGGGAGGAGGGTGTGATTCCATGCTCGACCAGGATCACCATCATGGCATTGAACATGCGCGCTTCATTCGCGTCCGGAAGACGGGCGAAGATCTCGAGGAAGGCCATCTGGCCAAAATCGACGACACCGACGATCTCGGAGCAGAGATCGAGCCCGTGGACCTTGATCTGCGTGGGAGTCGCCCAGGCGATGTCGGATTTGATCTCGTGGCGTTTCATGTCAACCTCGTCAGGTGATGGGAGCGGAGCTGAGCAGCCGGGAGGCGTGCTCCCTCAGCGCCGCCTTGCGGATCTTGATGCCGTTCGGGCCGTCGATGACCGGAAACGCGTCGACCTGAACGATGCGACGCGGGACCTTGTAGTTGGCGATGCCTTCGCGGCAGTAGGCGAGCAGCTCGGTCTCGCCGAGTTCACGGTCGGAGCGAATAAAGGCGACCGCTACGTCGCCTTCGCCCTCGAGGCGCACGCCGACGACCTGCGCGGCAGACACCTCCGGATGCCGGCAGAGAAAGCTCTCGATCTCGCCGGGATCGACCAGATAGCCGCGCAGGCGGAGGCCGTCGCCGATGCGCGACAGGAAAACGAAAGCGTCCTCGTCCGCATAGGCGAAATCGCCGGTTCGATACCAGCCGTCGGAGGTGAACGCCTGCGCGGTTGCGGCCTCGTTGTTCAGATAGCAGGGCATCACATTGTAGCCGCGGATCTGCAATTCGCCGGTTGCGCCGGATGCCACCGGCGTTGCTGTGTCAGGCTCGACGATGCGCAAAGCCATCTCGCCGGACAGCAAACGGCCGCCGGGCAGCGACCTGGCCTCGATCGGTTCGGAGGGCGAGCGCGCGGCCATGAGAGCAAAACCTTCGGACGAGCCGTAGACGCTGACGAGGCGCAATCCCCATTTGCTTTCGGCGGTCCTCATCACGCGGTCGGTCAGGCCGGCAAAATCGGCAAAACCTCCGGCGCGCAGCGTCGAGAGTTTCGCCGCGGGCACGTTGAAGACGGCATCCAGCAGCCCGTCGGAGCCGAACACATGGGTTGCCGCATGTCGCTCGATCGCCGACGCGGCTTCGGCGGCCTTGAAGACCGGAAGCAGAACGCAGGCGCCGCCACCCGCCAGCGTGGCGATGGCCTGGACGAATCCCAGCACGCCATAGAGCGGCAATGCGCACAGCGTAGTGTCGCCGGAATGGATGTCGAATGCGGAAGCGACGATATGCGCGTGGTTGCGGCAGCTATGCTGGTCGTGAACGGCGAGCTTCGGCGCACCGGTTGTTCCGGAAGTGCTGAACGTGCACAGCAGGTCCTGCGGCCGGCCCCCAGCTTCCACATGGCCATCGGCACCCGGATGGAAACGGCCCGGGTCGGCTATCTCGATGACGTGGGCGAGCGTAGGGACCTCGCCCTGGATATCACGCACGATCTGCGCGAAGGCCACATCGAGGAAGCTGCTCGCAGCCACGACCGCCTTCGCACGGGACAATGCAATCACATGGAGCGCTTCGGCGCGACGGTATCTCGTGCTGATCGGAACCACCAGAATTCCCTGATGCGCGGCGGCAAACAGGAATTGCAACCAGGTCGGGCCATCAGGGAGCCACAGCGCGATCACGTCGCCGCGCGTCAAGCCGAGGCTATGCAGAAACGCTGCGGCGCGCTTCGACGTCTCGGCCAGTTCCCGGCGCGTAGCGACATAGTCGCCGAGATAAATCGCCGGCGCTTCGACATCGTTATCGAGCAGCCCGAAAAACGGGCTTGGCGCGCCAATCATTGTAATCCCCCTGCGTGTCAGTTTGAGAGAGCCTGGCGAGCGATCTGAATTCGCTGCATCTCGGATGTGCCTTCGCCCAGGCGGAATGCGCGGGCATCCCGATAGAATCGCTCGATGGGGAGCTCGCACATGTAACCCATCCCGCCGAAGATCTGGAGGCAGCGATCGACGACGCGGCATCCCATCTCGCTGGCGTATAATTTGGCCCTGGACACGGCGATCCGCGACGACGAATCTTCCTGGTCGCACAAGGCGGCGGCACGATAGATCAGTGCCCGTGTCGCTTCGATCTCGACGTCATTGTCCGCGATCATGAACTGGATGGCCTGATGGCTCGCAAGCTGCGAGCCGAAGGCGCGACGCTCCTTCGCATAGGCGATCGACATGTCATGCGCGCGTTGCGCCAGTCCCAGCGACCGGCAGGCAGAAAGGATCCTGTCGTGGTTGATCGAGGCCATCATGACCATGAAGCCGTCGCCGGGACGCCCGAGAACGTCCGCATCCGGAACGAAACAGTCCTCGAGCGAGAAGCCGTTCAGATGATAGCCGTGCCACCCCATCTTCTTGTAGCGCGTCATGCCGACGAGCCCCGGATTGCTGCGCTTGACGATGAACGTGGTCAGGCGCCCTTTGAGGGAAGCGGAGTGATCGCTGACCGCCAGCACGATCACGTGGTCGCAAGTCTCGACGTTGGAGATGAACTGCTTGGCCCCCTCGAGGCGCCAGCCGCCGTCGACCTTCACTGCCCTGGTTCGAATGCTGCTCAAATCCGACCCGGCATCCGGCTCGGTGAGGGCGTACGTCATCGTCACGCGACCGGACGCGAGATCGGGAAGGATGCGGGCGCGCTGCTCCTCATTGAGGTGGATCAGCGAGAGCGGCAGGAACCCGACCACCTCGGACAGCGGAACGGAGGTGTGGGTGACCTCTTCCAGGATTCCGACCTGTGCCGCGACCGGAAGGCCGTAACCGCCGAGCTCGGGCGGGAGGTTGAAGCCATAGATCCCGAGCTCTGCGGCCTCGCTGCGCAGTTTGGCCAGCAAGTCCGGAGACACGTCGTCGTCGGTCTCAATCTGCTGTTCGAGCGGCTCCAGACGGTCGCGGACAAATCCCCGCACCGTCTGGCGGAGCATCGTCATCTCATGCGAGGCAAGGTCAATCATGGAAAGCTCCGAAAACGATTTCGTAAATAACCTAGACGCCGGCGAGCTCCTGTGTCAAGTGTTGGCAGCAAGAGGCTGGAATGAAGCAGCGGATCAACATCGTAGAACTTGCCCGGCATTTGGGGTTGGCTGTGTCGACGGTCTCCAAGGCCATCAATGACCGCGGCGACGTGAGCGATGCGACGAAGCGGCGCGTGCTGGAAGCGGCGGAGAAGTTTGGCTTTTCTCCGGATCCGGCGGGGCGGCGGCTTCGCACGCAAACGTCCGAGACGATCGGCTTCGTGCTGTCGCCGCCGCAGACCCATTTTGCGCATCCGTTCTTCCTGGATCTGCTGATGGGGATCGACCAGAATCTCAGTCAGACCCCGTTTCAGCTCATCATCGTCGCAGGTCGAACGCTGGAGACGGAGCTCGATAGCTTCCGCCGCCTGGTCGAGCGGCAGCGGGTCGATGGCGTGATGTTCGGCCGCACGCGTCGCGACGACCCCCGGATCCGC
The DNA here is from genome assembly GCF_049075665.1 of Bradyrhizobium sp. B120. NCBI lineage: Bacteria > Pseudomonadati > Pseudomonadota > Alphaproteobacteria > Hyphomicrobiales > Nitrobacteraceae > Bradyrhizobium > Bradyrhizobium sp. B120. Next base: position 3,528,681 of record NZ_CP185242.1, read on the forward strand.
TATCTCCAGGAGCGCAACGTGCCGTTTGTCGCGCTGGGCCGCAGCGAGACCGGCAAGCCGTTTCCCTTCGTGGATATCGACCGAACGGTCGCCGGCCGCAACGGAACGGCGCGTTTCATAGGGTTTGGACATCGCCGGATCGGGTTGTTGAGCACGCCGGGATACCTCATGATCAGCCATCTGCTGCAGGAAGGCTATCGCGCGGCCTTGAAGGCGGCGAAGCTGCCGTTCGATGCCGATCTCGTGGTCGAGACTGGCACCAGCGAGGAGGAGGGGCTGAACGGCGCCCGTCGGCTCCTTGCGCTGAGCGATCCGCCGACGGCGATCATGTGCGGTCACGACCTGATCGCCACCGGCGCGATGCAAGCGATCGCGGAGACGGGCAGGCGCCCAGGCGTCGATATTCCGGTGATCGGGTGCGACAACCACCCGCTCGGGCCCTATCTGAACCCGCCCCTGACCACGTTCTCCGCGCCGACATTCGAGGCAGGGCGCCGCATGGTCGATCTGCTTCTGGCCCTCATGGACGGCCGTTCGGCCAAGGAATTGCAGGAAATCTGGTCGCCCGAGCTGATTCTGCGCTCGTCTCACGGCAGCCAACTGGTCGCGGCCGGCGAAATCTGAAAGCTGACATCTGTCGCTTGACAAGCCGGGTTGCTGCGAACTAGTTTACGAAATCGTTTTCGTAAATCGGGAGTTTGCGATGTGGCCTCTGCGGAAAGTCGCGGTTCTTGCGTTTTCGATGCTTGTTGCGCTCGCCGGGCGGGCCTCAGCCGGGGATATTCGCATCGGGGCGATCTTCCCCCTGAGCGGCGCAAACGCCGATTACGGCGATCTCTACATGGGGGCGACTGAGCTTGCGGTCTCGCATCTCAACGACACAAAAGCCCTCGGCGGGAGGCTATCGATCGCCTACGAGGACAGCCAGGCGCTCCCGCAGCAGGGCGTGATCGCCATGAACAAGCTCGTGAACGTCGAGAAGGTGAGCTACGTGCTCTCGGCGTTCACCGGCGTGTCCAAGGCGATCTCGACCACCGCGACGCGGAGCCGCACGGTTGCCGTCAATGGCGGCGGGGTCGGGCCCGACCTTGCCGAGCTTGGTGAGTATTTCTGGAACGTCATCCCGCTCGCCAATTTCGAGGTGCGGGCAATGGCGCCCTATTTGGTGCGGAAGCGGGGATTGAAGCGGTTTGTCCTCGTCTATGTCGACGACCCGCTTGGCCAATCGATCAAGCGCGAACTCGAATCCAGCCTGCCTTCGCTCGGCGCAACCTTGGCCGAGGCGCTGTCGGTGCCGTCCAATGCCCAACAATTCAGCGGAGTGGCGGCGCGGGTGCGCGATGCCAAGCCGGACGTCGTCTACATCGCCTCGTTCGGCGCGCAGCAATCGCAGATCATCAAGCAGTTGCGCGACAACGGCGTCACGCAACAGCTCGCCAGCTACTCGGGGTTTGCGATCCCTGCCATCGCCAGCCTTCCCGAAGCGAAAGGGGCGCTGTTCACGACGCAGCGGATCGACTGGAATTCCGACGATCCGGTGACAAGGCGCTTCACGCGGGAGTACCAGGCCAGGACCAGCCGGGCGCCGACCGCTTACGCCGCGAACTACTACAATGCCGTGCTCCTCTACGGGACCTTGGCGTCGGCCTTGCAGAAGGCTGGCTTGCCGATCACGGGCGAAAATCTCCTGACGAAGCGGCGCGAGATCGGCGCGTTCGATCTGGTCGGCGGGCGTGTCACCTTCGAGAAGGACGGCACGATCCGATCGGCTATGCAGATCAACGAAGTGGCTGGCGAGCCGACCGTCGTCGAGACCGTTGCGGTTCACTAGCTCTGGCGCCGGTGCGAGGACCCATGCTGCTACTCCAGCTCATCATCAACGGGATTCAGGTCGGGGCGCTCTACGGCCTGACCGCGGTCGGCTTCTCGCTGATCTTCGGGGCCACGAAGATCTTCCACTTTGCTCACGGCGCGAGTTTCGCGATCAGTGCCTACGTATTCTATTATCTCTACGGGGTTCTCCTGGTCTGGTGGCCGTTCGCGATCCTCGCGACCTGCATCGTGGTCGTGCTGTTCGGAGTTGTTCTGGACCGCTATGTCTACGGGCCGATCCAGAGCACCGACGGATCGTTCTTCACGATCTTCGTCGGCTCCTTCGGCGTCGCCGTCGTCATTCAGAACCTGATCGGGACCGTATTCGGGCGCGGCTTCATTTCGGTGCCTTCGGCATTGAGCAGGAGCGTCGAGACATTGCCTGGGCTCTACGTGGCGCCGACTGCAGGGATTGCCGTCGTCACCGCGGTGGTGTGTTTCGTCGCGCTCCAGCTCTTTCTCGGCAGAACCAATATCGGGATCGCGCTTCGGGCTCTGTCCGAGAGCCCCGCGCTGGTGCGGACGTTTGGGTTGAATCCGAAGGCGGTGTCGACATGCGCGTTCGCGCTCGGCTCGCTGCTCGTGGTTCCCGCCGCGGTGCTCACCAGCATGACCTCGGGGCTGAATGCGGCAATCGGCGGCCGCGTGATGCTGATCAGCGTCGCCGCGACCATCGTTGGCGGCGTCGGCAGCCTGCGCGGAGCAGCCTGCGCGGGGCTGTTGCTGGGCATTGCGGAGAACCTGGCGCTGTGGCGGTTCGATCCGCAGTGGAGCGAGGCGGTCACGTTCCTCATCCTGTTCGCGTTCATCGTGCTGCGTCCGTCGGGCTTCTTCGGCCGCGTCGTGACTAGCTGAAGGATCTGTGTCGTGATCGCTTATCTCGTAAACCTTGCAACGCTGGTCTGCATCAACGCCATTCTGGCGATCACTCTGAATTTCATCATGGGATATGCAGGTATCTTCTCGCTGGCCCATGCGGTGTTTTTCGGCGTCGGCGCGTATGTCGCGGCATTCATTGCCTTGCAGTGGACGGACGCGCTGCTGCTTCAACTGCCGGCCGCGATGCTCATCGCCGGAACGATCTCGGCGGCGCTTGCCCTGCCTGCCCTGAGGGTGCGGGGCGACTACTTCGTGGCGGCCTCGCTCGGTTTCCAGGTTCTCGCCGCAACGGTGTTCTCGGAGTGGAAGTCCGTCACGGGCGGTATCGGCGGCCTGGTCGGCATCCCGCCAGCGAGTATCGCAGGACACGCGTTCAGCGATCCCGTCCAGTTCCTCGGCCTCGCCGGCGTGACATTGGCCCTGGTGGTCGTGCTGACCAGAGCGATCGTCCGTTCGAGCTTCGGCCGCAGCCTCAAGGCCATCAGGGACAGCGAATCGGCCGCGCTGGCGTTCGGCAAGAATGTCGCGCTGATCAAGACGCTCTCAGTGTTCTACTCGACCGCGGTCTGCGCCGTGGCGGGCGTTTTGTATGCCGACTATCTCAGCTTCATCAATGTCGAGAGCTTCACCATCGATGCCTCGACGCTGTTCATGGCGATGGTGATCGTCGGCGGCATCGGAACCGTGTGGGGACCGATCGTCGGCGCGGTTCTTCTCACGTTGCTGCCAGCCGCCTTGACCTATCTGCCGTTCCTCCCCCGCACCGAAATCGGATCCGTGCAGCAGATGGTCTATGGGCTGGCGATGGTCCTGCTGATGATCTTCAAGCCGGACGGCCTCATGGGCGCAAAGCGAGGGGAGGCCTGAGGTGCTGCAAGTGTCGAAAGCTCCAGGCTCCCCGGCGACGCTTCTCGAGATCGCCAATCTCACCAAGAGTTTCGACGGCGTGAAGGCGGTCGAGGATGTCTCGCTGCGTCTGCGCGAAGGGATCATCACCACGCTGGTCGGCCCGAACGGGGCAGGCAAGACCACGCTCTTCAACCTGATCACCGGACATCTGCGGCCGACCTCGGGCGACATCCGCTGGCAGGACGAATCGATCGTAGGTACCGCACCGTGGAAGATCGCGCGCCTCGGCGTCGCCCGGACCTTCCAGGATCTGCGCCTGTTCTCGCACATGACGGTGTTCGAGAACGTGCTTACGGTGATGGAGAAGAGCGCCTGGTTCTGGCAATCCGAGGCCGGCAGCGGCGGGGAGCGCCACCAGCGCGTCCACGAGATCCTCGAGGCGACCGGCTTGCAGCACAAGGCCGGCGTGCGCGCGAACGATCTCGCTTATGCGGAGCGCAAGTTCCTCAGCATGGCGCGGATCATGGCCACGAAGGCCAAAATGTGGCTTCTCGACGAACCGGCATCCGGGCTCGATCCGAGATCCTACGAGCGCTTCGTGACGCTGCTGCGCGGCGAGGTTCGCCGCGGCATCACGATCTGCATCATCGAGCACAACCTCGAGATCGTCGTCAGCATCTCCGACCGGATCAGCTTCCTCGATCAGGGGCGGCTTCTCGCCGATGGCGAACCCGAGGAGATTCTCGGAAATCCGGAGTTGTCATCCATCTATTTCGGCGAGCGCAACTCATGACCGATGCTCTCATGAGCGTTGACAATCTCCGCGTCGGCTACGGCGGCCGCGTCGTCCTCGACGATATCAGCCTTCAGATCCGAAAGAACGAGGTGCTTTGCCTGGTCGGTCACAACGGCGCCGGCAAGTCGACCTTGATGAATGCGCTGTTCGGCGTGGTCACACGCCAGGGCGGCGAGATCTCGGTGGACGGCCAGCGCCTGCATCAACCGGAACCGAAGAAGATGGCGGCCCTGGGCATTGGCCTTGTGCCCGAAGGCCGCGGAATTTTTCCGGGCCTCACCGTCGATGAAATCTTCCAGCTCGCGATGTGGGCAACCGGCGTGCCGCAGCGGGAACGGCCCGAGCGGATCGAGTGGGTGATGTCGATCCTGCCCCGCATCAAGACATTCCACGCCCGCCGCGCGGGCACGCTGTCGGGTGGACAGCAGCAGATGGTCAGCATCGCGCGCGCCCTGCTGAGCCGTCCCCGCTGCCTCCTGATGGACGAGCCGTCGATCGGACTGGCGCCGAAGCTGTTCCAGGACCTGCTCCAGCCCATCCGGCAACTTCAGCAGCAGCTCGGGCTGTCGATCCTGCTAGTAGAGCAGAATGTGAAAGAAGCGTTCAAGATATCCGATCGCGTGCTGGTGATGCGCTCCGGCGCGATCATCCACGAGACCAGTCCCGAAGCATTGGCGGACAACAAGGTCCTGATGCAGTTCTACTGAACTGAAGACCGACATCGAAGGCAGCACCATGCAGCAGAGTATCGTATTCGCAAACAGTGAGCGGCTGCGTCCGCCCGCTGGTCATTATTCCCACACCTGCACGGCCGCCGGCCTCGTGTTCGTATCCGGGCAGCTTCCGGTCGACGTGAATGGCAGGCCAATGACCGACCGGCCGTTCGCGCAGCAAGCCGAGCAGGTGCTCGCCAATATCGATGCCTGCCTGGAAGCTGCCGCGACCGACCGAAGCCGGCTCGTCCAGGTGCGCATCTACGTGACCGACATGAACTCCTGGCCGGCCTTCAACCAGATCTATGCCGATTGGATCGGCGACATCCGGCCCGCGAGGGTGGTTGCCGGCGTGGCGTCCCTTCATTTCGGATTGCTGGTGGAGATCGAAGCCGTCGCGCTTGCTTCGGCCTGAACGGCAGGCGCACTCGACAGCAATAACGCACAACACGGAGGAAAGCATGATGCCCACGCGGCGCTCCATGATACTCGGCTTGCTCGGCACGGCCGCAGTCCAACCATCGCGTGTCTTCGCGCAAGGTGGCGCAGCACCGATCAAGATCCGCGTCGCTTCGGTGGTCTCGTCGGCCTGGCTTCCGCTCTGGGTTGCGAAGGACAAGGGCATCTTTCTGGAAAAGGGGCTCGACGTCGAAATCATGTCGGTCCAGAACCTCTCCACGACGATCGGTGCGCTCGGTCGCCAGCTGGACATTTCGGGTGCCACCGCAATCGATATCGTGAAGGCGGCAGCCAGCGGCCTCGATGTCGTCGGCGTGTGCGGCAATACGCTTGAGACCGCCGCCAACCGGCAGATGCGCCTCATCGCCGGCAAGCAATCCGGCGTCACCTCGATCGGCCAGCTAATCGGCAAGACGATCGGGACGCCGTCGATCAACGGCGTCGTCCACATCGCAACTCTGCTTGCGCTCAAGCGCGGCGGGGTGGATGCGAAAGGCGTTCGCTTCATCGAGATGATGTTCCCGAACATGGTGGACCAGCTCAAGGCGCAACGTATCGACGCAGTCGAAGAGGTTGAGCCGTTCGTCAGCGCGCTCAACAAGGCGGGCCACGTCGACCTTGGCGATCCGATGCTACAGGTCGGCGATCCCGTTACGCTGACCAGTTGGATGGCGAACGGCACCTGGGCGCGGGCCAATCCCGAAGCGATCGCGCGGTATGTCGCCGCCCTCGAAGAGGCGAGAGCAAATATCGCAGCTCACGAGGTCGAAGCGCGCGAGGTCCTCGCCAAATGGACCCGGCTGCCGAAGGACGTGATTGAGAGCATAGTGCTGCCGACGTACAGCACAGCTCTGACGGCAACGCACATCTCGGCGTGGATCGAGGCGATGCGGGAGACCGGGCAACTCTCCGCAGAATTGAACCCATCCAGCCTCGTGCTGAAGTGACCCCGGACGGCTGGCGGCGATCATGACAACCCAACCCAGTTTTCAGTGCGAGAGCCTTTGCATCGATCTGCCCGGTGCGCCGGGCGTTCGCCGCATCATTGAGGATCTCGATCTAGAGGTCAGACGAGGCGAGTTCGTCTCGATCCTCGGCGGCTCCGGCACTGGAAAGACCACCCTTTTGCGGACGCTGGCCGGGCTGACGCCCTACAGCTCCGGTCGTGCCGCTTACGAGGGACGGGAGGTCCGATCACCGGTGCCCGGCATGGCCATGGTGTTCCAGGACTACGGGCACGCCCTGTTGATGTGGCGAACCGTGCGAAGAAACGTCGCGCTCGGCGTGGAAGGGCGCCTGCGCGACGCTGAGCTCGATAACAAGGTTCGGAATGCCATCCGCATGGTCGGCCTTGACCGGTTCAAGGATGAATACCCGTGGCGGCTGTCGGGCGGCATGCAGCAGCGGGTGCAGATCGCCCGGGCGCTTGCCATGGAGCCGAGCGCGCTGTTGATGGACGAGCCGTTCGGCGCGCTGGACGCGATGACGAAGGCCTCGCTCCAGGACCAGCTTCTGGCGGTCCAGGCCGAAACCGGCGCGACCGTGCTGTTCGTAACCCATGATATCGAGGAGGCGATCTATCTCAGCGATACGATCATTCTCCTGAAAGGCAGTCCGGCCCACATCGCGCGGCGCATCCGGGTCGACCTGCCGCGGCCGCGCGACCAGATCGAGACCAAGGAGCTTCCCGAATATCTGCAGCTGCGTCATCAGCTCTACGAGGCCTTTCGCCATGAGATCCATGCTTAGACGCTCAAGGGGCGTGCTCAATCCGTCTGCGCTCGCGACCGCCTTGGTTCTTCTCGTCGCGTGGGAAGTCGGCGTCAGGACCGCCGCGACCCGGTTCGAATTCCTGCCGGCGCCGACGGAGATCGCCCAGGAGCTCTATGGCGCGATCCGATCCGGCCAGCTCATTGCCGATTCCGTGCACACCGTCGCCTGCGCGCTGGCCGGATGGGCGATCGCGAGCGTGCTTGGCGCGGCCATCGGGCTCGCACTCGCGTTCTCGCCGATCGTCCATCGCTTCTTCGGCGCGTCGCTCGAGTTGCTCCGGCCCTTGCCGGCCGTTGCGTTCGTTCCGGTTGCGGTTCTGCTGTTCGGTTTCACCGTCACCACGGAAATCGCCGTGATCGTGTTCGCGAGCGTATGGCCGGTCATCGTCAACGCCGTCGCCGGGGCGAAGGCCATCCACCCGAGGCTCCTCGATACGGCCGCGACGCTGCATTTGTCGCGAACACAGCGGCTCGGCAAAGTCATCCTTCCCGCGGTATTGCCATCGACCATGATCGGCGCACGTGTCGCGCTTGGTCTCGCACTCGTCGTCGCTGTCATCGCGGAGATGGTCGGCAATCCGGCGGGGCTCGGCTGGGGGCTGGTGACGGCGCAGGAAGCTCTCCAGCCGGGCCTGATGTTTGGCTATCTGCTTGCGACCGGTACGCTCGGTGTTCTCCTCAACGCGTGCCTGCGGCTGACCTTCGCGCGGTTGTTCCCCGGCATTCGGGAGCTTCAACAATCATGACCGCAACCAACGCGCCCGCGCAGGCCGTCGCCGGTGGCAGAGGGCGCCGCTGGGCCTTCCACGCAGCCAACAACGCATGGTTGGCGCTGCAAGGACTGTTGCCGCTGATCACCTTGCTGTTGCTCTGGCAGGCGCTGGGCGATCCGCGTTCGCCGTATTTTCCACCTCCGTCGACATGGGCGACCGCCCTGATCGACCGGACAACCGCGGGAGATCTTGTTCCTGCGGTGCTGGCAACGTTCCAGTCGGTCGCCGTGGCCCTTGTTCTTGCCATGGCACTGGGCGTCGGTATCGGCGGGCTGATCGGCGCGTCGCCGGCTCTGGCGCGCTGCCTCGGGCCGACGCTGGAATTCCTGCGCACGTTGCCGCCGCCCACCATCGTGCCGGTGGCGGCCTTGATCATCGGCGTCAATGAAGAGATGAAGCTGTTCGTGATCGTATTCGCGGCGCTCTGGCCGGTTCTGCTCAACACTACCTCGGGGGTGCGGTCGTTGCATCCGACATTGCTCGAAGCTGCGCGATCCCTCCATCTCGGTGTGATCGCGCGGGTGACCAAGATTTTCCTGCCGGCGCTGCTGCCGTCGATCCTGACGGGCGTACGCGTCGCCGCGCCGCTGGCGATCATCGTATCGCTGCTCGCGGAGATGCTGACACTGATGCCGGGGCTCGGTGCCCTGCTGCTGATGGCGCAGCGCAACTTCAACGCGGCCGAGGTCTTCAGCCTGCTGGCGGTCGTCGGCTCGTTCGGCTTCATCATCAATGCGGCGCTCGCCGCCTTCGAATCCTGGGCCTTGATGCCTCAGGGGCGGTCTTAAAGGAGACAGATCATGTCCATCGACTTTGAACGAAGGGGGGCCGTCGCCCTCGTCACGATCAATCGGCCCGACGCCATGAATGCTGTCGACGTCGAGCATGATCGCGCGCTCGTCGAGGTCTGGAAGGATTTCGAGGCGGACGCGAATTTGCTGGTCGCTGTCCTGACGGGCGCGGGCGGCCGCGCGTTCTGTTCCGGGGGCGATCTGAGGACGTATATGCCGTGGCGCCGCGAGCGCGCCCTGCATGGCGCGGAAAGCACCATCAGTTTCGGCGGCATGACGCTCGCTGGCGAGATCACCAAGCCGGTCATCGCCGCGATTCAGGGCCATTGCATCGCCGGCGGGCTGGAACTGGCGATGGCGTGCGATATTCGCGTCTGCACGCCGGACTCGCGGTTTGGCCTGGCGGAGGTGCGGTGGGGTGTGCTGCCGGGCGGCGGCGGTACCCAGCGGCTGCCGCGGCTCGTCCCCGTGGGCTGCGCCCTCGAGATGATCCTGACCGGGGAGCCGATCGATGCGCAGCGCGCCGAGCGGATCGGTCTCGTGAACCGCGTGGTCGCTGCCGACGCACTACTCGATAGCGCCTTTGCGGTCGCCAAGCGCATTGCGGCGAACGGGCCGCTCGCAGTCAAGGCCGCGAAGCGAGCCGTCCAGCTCGGATTGGATGGCTCGTTGGAGGAAGGGCTAGTTTTGGAAGGTGCGCTGCAAAAGCAATTGCTTCAAACGGCCGATGCGGAAGAGGGGCTTCGTGCCTTCGCCGAACGGCGGCCTCCCGCCTTCGCCAACGCCACACCAGCCGAAAAGTAAGGCTCACAGAGGAAAGGTTCAGTCTCATGTCGACAACACACGAAAACAGACCGCGATTTTCGCCGGCCCGCCGCGTGCCGCTCGGACCGAGTGGAGATCTGCTGTTCCTGTCAGGGAGCCTTTGCGTCGATGAGGACGCACGCGATAACATCGAGCTCCAGACCCGCCGGATATTCGAGCGCATGGAGCGCGTGCTGGGCAAACATGGTGCCTCGCTGTCAGATATCGTGAAGACCACAGCCTTTCTGGCCGACCTCGCCGACTATGACGGCTTCAACCGGGCTCGCGTCGAAATATTCATGGACGCCAGAGAGCCGCCGGCCAGCACCGCCATCGGAGCCGGGTCGCTCCTCGGTATCGGTACGCGCGTGGAGATCGAGGCGATGGCATTCGTGCCGTCGCGCTGACGCACCGAGACCAAGCGTGAAGGCGGAGCGGGGGCGGCTTCGCGATTCGAACGTTCGTTGGGCTCATGGGACAGGGGTTATGGACGAGCCTTTCCCTGATTGGCTCTGATCGGACGCCGATTGCTTGAGTTAGCTCAAACCTGCTCATGATGGATTGGAGTGAGAGTTTAGGTTTTTCAATCGGTTAGAAGGTGGCGTGTTCACGACGTGTGCACCGCGGCATCAAGAAGAATCTCATCACAGCCAATGTGAGCAGGCCATCTGAACTGGGCTTGGGGCGGCGTGAGGTGGGCGATGTCATGGCACAACTTTCAGGGGGCAGGGCGAGCGCGGACGACGATCGGCCTCGGTTCTTGGAAAGCGGAAACGTCACGCCTCTTACTGGACATTCACGCAATTGCGTTCGTCGAACTCAAGAACGAAAAACTCCTGCCGCGGCGCAAACCATGCGTGACGTGGATCACGGCGACTAGCTGGATGACCTCGTATGCGTGTGATCACGGCTTGAGGGGATGGCCCCTCCCGAAAACAGGAGAATGGCTATGAACAAGTTCGACCATGAAATGTCGATGGAAGCCCTCGATCGTGTGGTCGGCGGTGCGGACGGTGACGGCAATGGCACCGGCACGGGTAACGGGGGGCACGGCCTGGTTCGCGGAATCAAGCAGGTCATCGGCGTGGTGGAAGGCATCGTCAAATCAATTTGGCCCTTCTGATCTTCGCCGGGATCGGCGCTGTCACGCGATCGGCATGCACGACGCTGTTTGGTGAATCAAAGACTTGCTGCGCGGCGATTGCGCAGCAAGTTGCCGCGCGTCATCTTTTCCCACAGCCGACGTTGACAGAACCTGTGAGTTGGTCGCCTCTCGCGACCATGGCACTCTGGTCACGACGACATGACGTCATATCCGAGATGCCCTGTGCTCGCAGCCGTAAGGGCATAGGACTGAATGGAGGGAGTGTGGTAAGCAGGCCGATCGGCCAATTGGCTAGACCACAAGCTGTCTCCGCGCGAACTCTGCAAATGGGCCGGTGCCACTCGTCAGCTCGTCATAGCTTCCCGATTGCACGATCTTGCCACCGACCAGCATCACGATCCTATCCGCGTGGCGGATTGTGCTCAGCCGATGAGCAATAACAATCCGCGTGACATTCAGCCGCTCCAGCGAGGCTCCGACGATCGCCTGGGTCTGGTTGTCGAGCGCGCTCGTTGCTTCGTCAAAAAGCAGGATGCGTGGCGAACGTGCCAGCGCGCGGGCGATGAGGACCCTCTGGCGCTGTCCACCCGAGAGCGTATTGATGCCTTCCGCAACGAGCGTGTGCATACCCATCGGCATCTGCCGAATATCGGCATCGAGCGCCGCGAGCCGCGCGGCCTCCCAGGCTTTGTCCAGCGTCAGGTCGACGCCGCCGCAAATGTTTTCGTATAGACTGCCCGTTGCCAGCTTGGTGTCTTGCAGCACAACGCCGAGCTGGCGGCGCACGTCGTTGGTCTCAATCGTGTTCAGCGCCTTGCCGTCATAGAAGATCGTCCCGGCTTCCGGTCGTTCGAAATCCAGCAGCAATCGCAACAGCGATGATTTTCCGCTGCCCGAAGGGCCGACAATTGCCACATACTCTCCCCTCGAAACACGCAAGGTAATGTTATCAAGAACCGTAGGTCCAGCCTCGATATAGCGGAAGGTGACGCCGGAAAACTCGATCTCGCCTATCAGCTCGCCTGCGGGCCGCCGATCTTCGGCGATCTCGGGGGCAGTGGAGAGAATCGGCTTCATCCTGGTGAGATGGGGGATGACCACCAGCGATTCGCTCATGCTCGAGGCAAAGTTGCCGATCGCTGCCGTGGTCTGTCCGAACGCGGAGAGGAAACCGAGAAAGGCGCCGAGATTGGCCAGGAGCTGACTGTTGGTGCGCGAGGCGACCGCAAAAATGATCAACGCGGCCAGAAGAGGGAAGGCCGTCTCGAACACGACCAGAACGTTGGCTGCTAGCTGCGAGGCGATGAAGTAGCGCTTCTGAACGGCGAACTGTCCCGACCATCGCGCCAGTGCGCGATTTGCGGCGTTTGCCACGCGAAGCTTGCTGACGCCAGCGATCAGTTGCAGCACAAAACCGCTGACCTTGCCTTGCAGATTGAAGTGCTTGCTTTCGTAGTGGATTCGCACGGCGCTGGTCGCGACGATTGCGGTCGCCCGGAGCGCGATCAGCAGGAGCGCGATGCTGCCGAGCCTGAGGTCATAGTAGAGCATCAGCCCAATACTGAACATTCCGAACAGGGCCGATGTGAAGCCGCGTAAGGTCCGTCCGGTAACGATCTGGCGCATCGCCTCAATGCCCATCGAACGGTCGACCAGATCCCCGGTCGTATAGTTGCGAAACAGCGACGCCGGTAACCTAAGCAGTCGATCGATGAGGGCGGCCTGGAGCTTGTAATCGAGAAGGCCTTCGAGCCTGAGCGTGACCAGTCCCTGCATTCCCTGCAGTCCGGCTATCGCGATCGCGGTGACAGAGAGCGCTGCCGCGCAAACGACGAGCTGGTCGATCTCTGTGCGGGGAATCACGGAATTGACCAGCAGATTCGTCAGCAGCGGCGGTATCAGCGATAGCAACCCGATGGCAATGATCGCGAGGGCCATGCGGACCATGCTGGCGGACAGGCCTCCGGCCGCGAATGACAGCAGATCACGATAGCGAAGCGGGTGCGCGGGCAGGGCCTTGTAGAAGCTGACGGCTTCCGGCGCGAGAGCGTTTGCAATCGAGCTACTGACCGGCTGCCGCCATCTCCGCTTCGGATCGATCATCTTGTAACCGCCGCGCCGGTCACGGATCAGAGCGACCGGGTCGCTTTCGGGCCCATGCCACCCCAGCAGGGGGCCGGCATCGGAGCTCCACCAGCGATCGCGCAGCTGGACGCGGCGAATTCGTAACCGCGATGCGCGCGCGATCCGTAGGATGTCGCTGAAATTCTGGCCTGCGGGATGCGTTCGGCTCGCATGAATGATGGAGCTTCCCGATGCGTCTGCAACGAGGCGGCAACTGGCGAGCAGGGGGTCGCTGGCATCCAGCTCGACCCGCGCCCGACCGGTTGGTGCGGTGACAACTTCGGACAGACGCTCAAGGGCATCCAGCGTCCGCGCACGGATCAGTTCGGCTCGCCGGGCGAGTTGCTGCCGTTCAGACGACCTTTCATGTCGAAGCCGCCGCTCCAGACTGGCGGCAATCGCGACATGGAAGCGGTCGAGGGCCGACCAGACCAGAGGCAATTCAGGCGCGGTCGGCTCCGCCATGATCATGGCGCCACTTTCGCCGGCTTCCAGCCAGACCTCCGCAGTGAGCGGAATGAAGGGACCTCCGGCCGCGAGCTCGAGGTCGAGATCCAATATCTTTGCGCTTCCTGCTTCGATGCGGGCCCACACGATGCTTCGCCTCGGGCCGCGGCAACGTTCGCCCGGATGCAGTTCTCTCGCTTCGCCACCGATCAGTTCGGAAGCGTCGTCCGATCGGGCCGAGCCGGCCGCGAGCGAGGACAGCCGGGCGATCCAGCCGGACATGCGATCCGTGGCGATCTCGTTTCGCGGGATCGTGGTGATTTCCGCGTCAGGGCCCCCGACTGCGACGATCTGCAGCCGTATCGCTGACCGTTCACACGCCGTGTGCAGGTCCAGTAAGACTTCACCAATTTCACATCGAAGCAGGTGATGTCGGACGCCGTCTGTCTCCACGGCGAAGATATCGACATGACCGGCGCTCACCTCCAGTGCCTGGTCGCGCTCGTTGAGGAGAATGGGATGCCGCGGATCGATCGCCGCGCGGCGAGCGGCGGGGGCCGCAGTTGGCCTCGCGGTCACAACCTCATTCCTGGTGTCGGGGTTATTCATTCGCTTGTCACCAGCCTTGCGTAGGCGCCCTGGAGCGCGACAAGCTGTTCGTGGGTGCCGCGTTCCACGATCCGCCCATGCTCCAGCACGATGATTTCGTCGCAATCGCGCACCGTGCTCAGGCGATGTGCGATGATGATGCAGGTGCAGCCTCGGCGCCGCAGGTTGTCGTCGATGACCTTTTCCGTGATCGGATCGAGGGCGGCCATTGCTTCGTCCAGGACGAGAATCGACGGATTGCAGACCAAGGCCCGGGCGATCTCGATACGCTGGCGTTGCCCTCCGCTGAAATTTCCTCCGCCCTCATTGATGTGGCAGTCGTAGTTTCCGGGGCGCGTTGCCAAGTCGTGATGGATCAACGCATCCCGCGCAGCGGCGGTCAAGTCGCGCTCATCCACCGTCGAATCCCAAAGGGTCAGATTGTCGCGCGCGGTCCCCTCGAACAGAAATATGTCCTGATCTACATAGGAGACGGAATTTGCGAATTCCTGGGGTGGAAGGTCCGCCAGCTTCCATTGATCGAAGAGAATTTCTCCCGCCCACGGCTCGTACAGCCCGCAGATCAATCTGCCGAGCGTCGATTTTCCGCTACCGGATACGCCGACAAGCGCCACGCGCGATCCCGCAGGGATCGCCAGCGACAGATCGGCCAGCAGTGGCGGTTCCAGAACCGAATAGCCGAAGCTGATGTTGCGAAGCTCGACCCTGCCGGCAAGCTTTGGTGGAACATTATCGATGACGTTGCCGAGCGGCGTGGGCCGGAGTGGGTATTTGCGAATATCCTCGAGCCGCTCGAGCGCTCCCTTGATGGTCTGCAGGCCGCCGAAATAGTTGACGAGATTCTCGAATGGTTCCGAGAAGTTCGCTGCGAGGGATTGGAATGCAACCAGGCTGCCAAGCGTCAGCGAGCCTTCGATAACCCTCAAACCACCGAGCCCCAGGATCGCGGCGACCATCAACCCGGAGAGCAGCGTCGGCATCATGTCCAAGAGGATGGCCGATGCACCGAGCCTCTGTTCGGCGTTGAGATTGTTGGCCTGAAGGCCCGCCCATTTGCCAAACGCATCATCCTCGAGGCCGCTCGCCTTGATGGTTTCGATGGTGCGCACCAGGCCCACCGTGGCACCCAGAAGCTTGCCCCGTTCAACCGTGAGCCGGTAGCTGAGCTCCTGCCGTCGTGTCCCAATTAGACGAAGCAGGAGAAGGTTCAGGAAGGCGATCGCGATGCACAGCACCGTCAGGCTGACGTCATAGACCGCCATCGCGCCGGCAAATAGAAGCACCGACGTCAAGCTGAGTGCGTTCATCGCAATGCCGCCGGACAAGAGGCGCGCGATTTGCTCGTTTGACGCGACGCGGCTGGCGACGTCCCCGGCATGACGCTGGGTAAAGAATTCCAGCGGCAGCGCCATCACACGCCAGAGGAAGCGGCTGGTCATGACAACAGAGAGCTTGGCCTGCAACCGTAACAACACGGACTGACGAACCGCGACCATCACCGCGCGACAGGCCGCCGTTAGCGCCATTCCGATCAGGAGCGGCATGAGCCAGCCATTGTTGTGCTGGACCAGAATGTCGTCGACAAAAATCTTGGAAAAGCCTGCGGCAAGGATATTGGGAACGACGAGCACGATACTCACGATCACCAGCAGGACAACCGCCGCTCTTGAATGACGCAACTCTTGCAACAGCAGCCCGATCCCGTTGGGCTTGCTGCCGACCATTTTGAACTCTTCACCGCGCTCGAAGACCAGCACCACCCCGGTGAAGGCAAGATCGAGCTCGGCCAAGCTGATGCGTCTGCGGCCGCTCGCAGGATCGTTGATATAGGCATGCCGGCCCTTGATGCCCTCCAGGACCACAAAATGATTGAAGTTCCAGTGGATGATGCAGGGCGTCGGAAGCTCGGCCAGGGCGGGCGGCTCGACGCTATACCCCCTTGCAATAAGGCCATAGCGCCGCGCCGCCCTGACAATATTGCTGGCCTTGCTTCCGTCGCGCGATACGCCGCAGGCAATGCGGAGTTGCTCCAGGGGAATCCAGGCGCCGTGATAGGCGAGAATGATCGCGAGCGCCGCAGCGCCGCATTCGACCGCCTCCATCTGCAGGACGACGGGGGTCCGCTTCACCTGCTTGCGCAGCAGTCCCGATAGGCGACCGTGCCGCGTGTTTTCCGACGTGGGAGGGGACTTATCCATCAATTCCCGTGACGTGCCTGATCAAGGGGATCACCAGATCGAGCGGCCGTTGCCGCCGAGTTGTGATTTCCGCGCGCGCCAGGGTTCCGCTCGTCAAATGAGTGGTAGGCCCATTACCCACGGCCCAGCGATAGCCCGTCGCGGTGGAGTCATCCTCCTGAAGAGCCACCTCAGCGACATATGGCGCGCCGTTGTGGGAGAAGCGGGACACCAGGCTTTCATTGTGCAGCGCCGCGCTGATGCCCTGAGGCGTCATCGGGAAGTCAGAGACTCTCAAGACCGTGCCCAGCATCATGCCAAACTCTTCGCGTTTGACCATGCTAGGCTCGAGATGAACCTGCATTCCCGGCTTGATCTGCTTGCCATGTTCAGCCGGGATATAGACGATGGCCTGGAGCTTGCCGCCTTCGCTTTCGATCTGGACCACGGGCATCCCGACCGAGAGTACCGAACCGGGAGAGATCTTCACTTCGAGGACACGGCCTTCCATCGGACTGAGGACTTGCGTATTCTGGCTCAACTGCTCCGCGGCCGCATTCACCTGCCGGCGCGCTTCGTTCAGGGTGAATTCGGATTGCTGAATGTCGCGTTCGCGCTGTGTCTCCAGGTCCGTCTTCTGCGCCCTGAGCTTGAGAATCTCATTCTGCGCGTCGAGGCGGCGTTGCTGCGCATCGCTCAGTTCCTGGCGCCGGTCCTCCAGACTGCGTCGCGTCGTGTAACCCTTCGCGAGCAGCCCTTCGAGGTTCTTGACATCGACCGACAGATAATCGACGCGCTGGCCGGTCGCCTTGATGACTTGCTCGAGTGCGGCTTCGAGTTTCTCGAAATTCTGGCTCTTGGCGGTGAGCTCGGCTGCGACCTTCGACTTGAGGTCGGTATATTCGCGCTGGCGCTCGCGGAATACTTCGACCGCCGCCTTGTGCTTCTGCTCAATGTCAGTTTGAACGATCTGAGCGATCGGCTGACCAAGGTCGACGTGGTCGCCGACCGTGACGGCAACGGACTGCAGCCGGCCAGCAGCGGCCGAGACCGCGTCGACCACCTTGCCACCATTGCTGATCAGGATTCCCTCGCCGGAGACGCGGGTGGGCACGCGCCCGAAAATGCCCCACACGACCGCGGCCACCACCGCAACGAGGAAAACGACCGTGATAATCCAGTCCGCAGGCCTGGTGATGACGACGAGCTGATCAAGCTGTTCAGGCGAGGCCGCGTGGTCGAGTGCCGTCGCCCGAAATGCCCGTTGCGGCTCGGAGGTTGCACTCCTATTCTCCGGTTGTCCGAGCGTTTCCGAGGTCGTCATATCAGCACGCAAAGGACTGAATTGATTGAATGAATATGCCGGCATCTTCGCATAGATCAGACGTGGTCACAACAACGGCCGGCGCGAAATCGGTGCCGAGGCTCGAATGCGCACGCTGAGCGGCAGGGCAACGCGGTTGTTTGCAGCGCACGCGCAGCAGGCCGTGCTCGTGACGAGTGTAGCGCTGGGTTTGCTATGGTCCCCTGGCTCACGGGCCGGGGTCCTTTCCGAGAGCGATCGCAAGCAGGCGGAAAGCTTGAAGCCGTTGTTTGCGAATCTGATGAGTGATCTCGTCGAGACCGTCAAGCGCTCGGACGTACCGAACGGGGACATCGTCTGTGTCAACTCCACGATCCGCGAGCTTCTGCAGATTTCCGACGAACTCGCCAGTTACGAATATCTGATCACGATGGAGAAGGATTTGACCGACGTCGGCGACGACAGTCCGTTGAGAGGTGTCATCAAGTTTGCGGTCGATAAAACCAACGTCATTCTGACCGGCGAGAGAAAGCGGCTGGTTCAGTTGTCCGAGCAATGTAACAAGAATCCGGTCGGGTTTGGAAAGGCGCAGGAGGCGTTGAGAGTCATCGACACGACGACCGGAATCCTGAACTCCATTCGCGGTCGCCTGTAACGCGCCACGCATTTGCTGACGCCGAAGGCGGGATCTGCCGGCGGGGCCGTGGTCCCGCATGTGCGCGCTCCTTCGTGTTTTCCGCCAGATGTCCGGGACGGACCGTCCCTTCGTGAACTCCGCGTAGCAAAATAGATCTGCCATTCAGATCGGGCGTGATCTGCCTCACGGGGCGCGATTGCGCGCGATGACGGGCCGGGTTTGATGCGCGACGTTTGCTTCGCCCCCTGGAGCCCGCTCGGCTCAGAACTGCCGGCTTGATTGCAGTGGGGTTCAGCGAAGTGACAATCCTCACGGAAGCCTCCGGGCAGCAGAGACATGCTGCACACTGGTTACGGGATGGTCCCGCACCATGAACACAGCAAGGAGGACTGAGATGACACGTAACGTGAACGACAATGCAGCCACCCGCGAGCTTTCCATCGACGAACTCGACGCGGTGGCCGGCGGCAAGTGGAGCTGGGGAGATTTCGCCAAGTCGCTTTTGGGCGGAGGAGTGACGGGCGGCATGGGTGGCGCGGCGGTTGGCGGCATCGGCGCCCTACCCGGTGCCATTGGCGGCGGGCTTCTCGCTGGGATCGGGTACTGCATCAGCCAGATCTTCTGAGCACCCCGTCCGACCAAAGCGAGACCCGGGCCCGCATCACGGGTTTCGCTTTGGCGGCGGGCAGGAGCTCAGCAGGCAGAAGCCCAACAGATGAGAGGAGCGTACCATGCAGAAAATTCGTGAGTTGACTCGAGACGAGCTCGATTCCGCGTGCGGTGGAAGCCGCAATAATGGCGGAACCGGCGGCTCGGCTGTTTCCGATTTCATAAATTGGCTTTTGGGCCAACTTCACATTCCCACCTCGTCGGGAGGACCCATTCGGAGCTAGCTCAAGCCTGGCTCGTGCCTTGGGCTAGCGGAAAGGGATCAATCGATGCGAGGTCCAGAAACGAGGACCTCGCATTTTTTTTCCGTGCTAGTGCGGCAAGTCGATCGTTCACCGCTGCACCTCAATCGGCAACAGCATCGACGATACCGCTGAAAGTGCGGGTCAGCATCGCCCGTGCAGGCTGCGTGATCAAGGTCACAGCGAGCTGGTCGTCGATGCGGCAAGCTGCACCTGGATGGCAAGGATCATCCGTTCACCGTAGACAGATGGAGATGACGATGATGAGTGCATACCAGAATGAGCATCAGACGGTCCGTCCGTTGTCCGATGAGGAATTTGAAACCGTGACCGGCGGTTGCTTTGGAATTCCGGTTTCGGACGGTCATGGAGGCGTGATCTATGTTTCTCCGACGCTCGGGCGTGGTCCGCGGCTGCCGACCGGCACTGGACCGACCTTTCCTACGAGTGGTCCGTTCGGACCGTTTCCGGTGTAATCAACGAGCAGGTGCATATCAGAGCCGGCGTCCCCAACGAGGCCGGCTCTGTAGTCGGGCATGAACCGGGACAGCGAAGCGGGCCCGCGCGATCGCGCTGGCTAAGTTTTCGCTTCGTCTGAACCCGCGGACGCCGTGCTCACTCGAGCCGCTGGGCTTGCTGCTACCGGGAGTAGCAGTATAGTAGCGCGATGGCTGTCAACTCTCCCGAATTGAAAGCTTTCCTGCTTGCCACGCCTTTTTTCGGAGGGCTGTCAGATCCGAGCCTCGATCTGTTGATCTCAATGCTTGTCGAGCGCCGTTTCGACGTCGGCGCGATGATCGTGGCCGAAGGAGAGCCGGGGCGTTCAATGTTTGTTGTTCACTCCGGCGAGCTCATGGTAAGCAAGCTTGGGCGTGCGGGGCGCTCAATTCGGATGGCAAGTCTTGAGCCCGGCGATTTCTTTGGCGAGATGACGCTCATCGAAATGCAGAATCGTTCGGCTTCCGTCGTCGCGCAAAGCCCAACTGTCCTGTATGAGCTCACGGCGCGAAACCTTTACATGTACTGCAAGGCAGACATCCACGCCTATGTCCTCGTGATACAGAATATCAGCCGCGAGCTTTGTCGGAGGCTCCGCCGCGCCGATGATCGGATTGCCGAGCTGTTGGTGCATCAGGCGGAGCAATAGCTTGTTGTCTTGAGATTTGATCAGGCCCGAAAGTTTTGACATTGTTGCTTCCAAGCGCCTGCAAGTGTCCCGCGCTCCAAAGAGCGCAAGGACGCGCCGAGCCGAAAAGGCGAACCGCCGCTACAGTAACGACATCCTCCCAAGGCGGTTCACACCGTCCATTTTGCGACTACTCTGGCAAGCCCGCTTCACGCAATGCGGTTGCGATCCTCGGTCCCGCGTCTAGAGAAAATAGTTCTCGACGGGGTGCTGGCAGAGTGTGCCAAGCCTTGCGAGCCAATTACTCCACGGCACAAGCCGCGGAGGAGGCACGGGTGGTTACGTCGATATCGGTTCTCTAGAGAACCGAACCGTAACGTAACCACTGTAACCATGGGCATGGGGGCCACAATGTGGCTCGTTACCTTAGCCGGGCGGAAGGTAACCGCCGGGCTGTAGCTGCTTTACCATCGCGAGATTCTTGTCGATCGCCGCCAGCAGCTTGTCGAACGCATTTGCAGGAACACTGACCGGGCTGGTCGGCTTGCCGCCCGAAACGACTCCCAGTTCGTCGGCCGACAGCTCACGAATGCTCGTCATCTTCATCTGCCTTCCCTCTGTTGCCGGCGGCTCCATTGCGACCGGTGTGGGAAAGATACGAACTCCAAGCGACGGTCACTGTGACGTGCGTCACAATTGACCAAGCCAGCGCCTGCTGGTTTCGCGGCAGAGTGAGTGCCCTATTTGCCGCGCCTCGGGCATGGCAAAAGGTACGCGGCAGGTAGGGCAGACGACTGCCGGACCATGTTGGACGAGCTTGGCAGTCCGGCTTGCCGCCGAGCGGGCCGTCGATCGTTTCGACGCTCCGCTACTCGCTGGCTGCGATTTCTTTGTTTACGTCACGCCGCCCGCATGTAGATTTTCTGCATTGGTCGATAATTTTTAATGGGGAGCTTGGATGCGTTCGTTTCCAGCAATGCGCGTCATTCTGTTTGCCGCGCTCCTGGCGGTCGCAGCGCAATTGAGTGCCGCCCAACAAACTCGCGCCCAGGCTCCCGCACTGCCGCAGCCCACGCGACCGGCTGCGCCGCGGCCGCCGGCGCAACCTTCGGCAGTTCCCGGGGCCCCGGCTGCTTCACCGCAGCCAACTCCGAGCGAAGCTTCACCCGTGAGTTCGCTGCCGCAGAATACGACCGCAACTTTCGGCGATTGGGTGATGCGCTGTAGCCGCATCGATAGCGGCAGCACGACGAATTGCGAGGTTGCGCAGACCTTGCAGGTCCAGGGGCAGGGACCGATTGCCGAGATCGCATTCGGTCGTCCGCCCGGCAATCCATCTGCCGGAATGAGGATCGTGGTCCTGCTACCGAACAATGTGACGTTCGCCGGGCCCGTTCAGATGTCGGTCGACGAAAAAGACAAGGCGGTGGACCTCACATATCGGCGTTGCCTGCCGTCCGGCTGTTTCGCCGATACCGAGACGCGTGACGACATTCTTGTGAAATGGCGCGCTCAAACCGGCCGCGGCCGTCTTGCCTTCAAGGATGGCAGCAATCGTGACCTCACACTGCCGTTCTCGTTTCGCGGGCTGGCGCAAGCGTTGGACGCGATGGCGAAGCCGTAGCTGATCCATTTTGGGAACTTGAATGGCCTAAAAGCCACACCGGATGGCCAAACGTGTCTGTCCGTGACGAATTGCGACCTGCTCAGTTGCAGATTATCAGGTTCGCGCGTAGCAATTGTTTCGTTAATTTTCGATGATCGGCTGCAGGTATCCAAGGCGCAGCCGATAGCAAAGTGCCTTTGCCACTCACGACCGTACGACCAAGGTAATTTTATTCGAGGGTAACGTGCGCAACCCAACAGTTTGGGGAGCGGGTACGTCCACGCAAAACTATATTAGCATTCATGTCCCGTGGACGTCGACGCCGCGTAAACTGAAGTTCCGTTGGTCCTTGCCCTTGCGCATTTTGTGCGCGTTGGCGCTGCTGCTCTTCACCGTCATCGATGCGCCGTCGCCTGCATTGGCAGCTTGCCAACAGGATACGCCGGTTGGCGGAACGACCACCTGCTCCGGTGCGCCGGCGACTTTCCCGAATGGCGGCGCCGGCCCGGCCGGCGGAAACACGACGCTCGACGTCAACAATCTCGCAGGAAACATCGCGCCCAATGGCGGCACCGCGAGTGCCAACATATCGGTCGGCGGTGGGAAAGCATCTAACGGAACGAGCCTGCCGATTCACGGGACGAACGGTTCCGGCGGATCGAGTGCGCCAGACGTTGCGGTGAATTTCGTAGGCCCCGGGGCCGGCTTTCAGGCGACTAGCACAAATGCAGCCGGCATCGTGGCGCAAAGCGTCGGGCAAGCTGGAGGCGATGGCGGAACCGGCTTCGGCGCGTTGGTCTTGCTCGTGCCGGTTCCCGGTATCGGCGGCAATGGTGGCTCGGGTGGCGACGGCGGCAATGTCACCATCACGACGACCGGCGCCGGATTGATTTCGACAGTAGGCACCAATGCCCACGGCATCCTGGGCCTCAGCGCCGGCGGTGCCGGCGGCGCAGGCGGCAATGGTGACACCTTCGGCTCAGTCGGCGTCGGCGGCGACGGCAAGAACGGCGGAGCGCCGAAATCAGTCACGATCAATAATGTGCTCGACATCGCAACACACGGCGCGGGCGCGGCCGGAATCTGGGCGCAAAGCGTCGGCGCTGCCGGTGGCGCGGCCGGCTCCGCGGATGGTCTCAATATTGCCGGCATCGGCGGCTCGGGCGCAGCCGCCTCTGACGGCGGGACGGTCAAGGTTACGACCGGCGGCACGATCACGACGGTGGGCGACAATGCGTTCGGCATTTTCGCACAGAGCATCGGCGGCTTTGCCGGCTCGGGCGGCGGATCGATCGGTGCGCTTTCATTCGGTGGCAGTTCCTCGAGCGCAGGTAAGGGCGGTTCGGTCTCCGTCACGACAACAAATGGATCGATCGGCACCAATGGAACGGGTGCATCGGCGATCTACGCGCAGAGCGTCGGCGGTGGTGGCGGCGCGGGCGGCAACGGTGGCGGCGTTGTCGGCTTCGGCGGCGGCGGTTCGACCGGCGGTGCCGGCGGCAACGTCTTTGTCAGCAACAGCGCCACGCTCACCGTTATCGGAAATCAGTCGACAGGCATCTTTGCGCAGTCGGTCGGCGGGGGCGGCGGCACCGGCGGCGTCGGCGTCGGCTTCATAGGCGGCGGCGGCAATGGTGGCGGTGGTAACAATGGCGGAACGGTCGAGGTCCACAATTTCGGCGCCATGATGCTGACGGGAACCGGCTCCTACACCAATGCTTCGAACTCGACGACGGCGGCCGGCATCTTCGCACAGTCGATCGGCGGCGGCGGCGGTGATGGCGGCTTCGCGCTTGGCGCATTGGGCCTCGGTGGTCGCGGCGGCGCTGCCGGCGACGCCATGAAGGTCACGGTCGATAACAACGCCAACATTTCCCAGAACTGCACGTCCTGTATCGCCGCCGATGCGATCTTTGCGCAGTCGATCGGCGGCGGCGGCGGTAATGGCGGCGGGTCGGTCGGTGTCTTCGCGATCGGCGGTGCCGGCGGCGGCGGCGGTTCGGGCGGCGAGGTCGTCGTCGGGTCGAACAACGCCACGCTGGTGACGCATGGCGATTTCTCGCGCGGCATTCTCGCGCAATCGATCGGAGGCGGCGGCGGCAACGGCGGCTTCGGCGCGGGCCTGATCTCGCTGGGCGGCGATGGCGCCGGCGGCGGCATCGGCAGCGCCGTCACGGTCACTGCGAGCGGCTCGATTCATACTTTTGGCGCCAATTCGGAAGGCATTCTCGCGCAGTCCATCGGCGGCGGTGGTGGCAGCGGCGGTGGCGCGGCCGGGCTTGCGGCGCTTGGCGGCAAGGGCGGTGCGGGCGTCAGCGGCAGCGCGGTCACTGTCACCAATTCGGCGACCATCATCACGGAGAAGGATTTCTCGACCGGCATCACGGCGCAATCGATCGGCGGTGGCGGCGGCAACGGTGGGTTCGGCGCGGCAGCGCTGTTCTCGGTTGGTGGTTCCGGCGGTTCAGGCGGTAGCAGCGGCGGCGTCGTCACCGTGACGAACAGCGGATCGATCACGACCGGTGGTAATGACGCGGCCGGCATCCTGGCGCAGTCGGTCGGCGGCGGCGGCGGCAATGGTGCCGGTGCGGTCTCCGCAGGCATCTTTATCGGCAATGGCATTGGCGGCAGCGGCGGCGCCGGTGGCAACGCCAACAATGTCTGTGTCAACGCCAATGCAGCCTGCAACGCTATCGGTGCGATCTCGGCAAGTGACATTACTACCAGTGGCGCCCGCTCGTCGGGCATCGTCGCACAATCGATCGGCGGCGGTGGCGGCAACGGCGGATATGCAGTCGCCGTCTCGGTGGGTGTGTTCGGGAGTGAGTCTTTCGCGCTGGGCGGCAAGGGCGGACCTGGCGGCACCTCCGGCAACGTGTTCGTCGGCGCCAATGGCAGCATCACGACGCATGGCGTGAGCTCCAACGGCATTCTCGCGCAATCGATTGGTGGTGGCGGTGGCGATGGCGGATTTGCGGTCTCAGCGACCGGCGGTGCCACCTTCGCCTCTGTTGGATTGGCGTTCGGCGGCAATGGCGGTCATGGCAACGACGCCGCAGCGGTGACCGTTTACAGCACGGCCAACATTACGACGACCAACGACCTCTCCAACGGCATCTTCGCGCAGTCGATCGGAGGCGGCGGCGGCAATGGCGGCTTCTCGATTGCAGGCGCCGCAACCAATGGCGTCGCGGTTGCATTGGACAAGAGCGGCAGCGGGGCCAATGGCGCTGACGGTAAGGCCGTCACCGTGACCAGCATCGGCAACATCTCGACTGGCGTCTCTGGCGGCGCCGGCGCCGGATCGAACGGCATCCTCGCGCAGTCGATCGGTGGGGGCGGCGGCAATGGCGGATTTGCCGGTGCGTTCAGCGGTGCGGGCCTCGCCAGCGTCAATCTTTCGTTCGCGTCGAGCGGCGGCACGGGCGGCGCCGGCGGCATGGTGACCGTCAACAACAACAGCGCTGCCACGGCAAGCAATACGATCGAAACCTGGCAGGCCAACTCGAACGGCATCCTTGCCCAGTCGGTTGGTGGCAAGGGTGGCAATGGCGGCTTCTCGTTGTCGGGCGGCGGTGCCGGCTATGGTGCGGTCAGCGTCGGCCTCGGCGGCGATGGCGGCTCCGGCAGTAACTCCGATGTCGTCACGGTCACGAGCTATGGCGCGGTCACGACCCATGGCGATCATTCGGATGCGATCGCCGCGCAATCGATCGGCGGTGGCGGCGGCAATGCCGGCTTTGCGATCGCAGCTTCCGGGTCCGGAATGGCGAGCGCCGGCATCAGCCTCGGGGGCACCGGAGGTGCTGGCTCCGACGCCAACACGGCCAAGATCGCGTCGACCGGGGCGATCACGACGTCGGGTCTCTCTTCAAATGGCCTGGTGGCGCAGTCGATCGGCGGCGGTGGCGGCAATGGCGGCTTCGCGATTGCGGCCTCCGGCTCTGAAAATGGCGCGCTCTCGCTCGCGTTCGGTGGCGCTGGCGGCAGCGGCGGCACCGCAGGTCTCGCCAGCATCGACTCGATCGGCAATATCACCACCGGCGGTGCGCAGTCCGCAGGCATTCTCGCACAATCGATCGGCGGCGGTGGCGGCAATGGCGGCTTCGCCGTCAGCGGCACGCTCACGGTGAGCAGCGGCGGCTCGGCGTCGTTTGCGTTCGGTGGCGACGGCGGCGCCGGCTCGAAGGCGGGCGCCGTTCACGTCGGAAGCACCGGCGACATCTTCACGTCGGGGCCGAGCTCGGATGGTATTCTCGCGCAGTCGATCGGCGGCTCTGGCGGCAATGGCGGTTTCTCCGGCTCGTTGGCACTCGCCAGCGGTGCTGCGATCGCGAGCGCGGTCGGCGGCAACGGCGGCTCGTGCACCGGAGGGGGACAATGTAATTCCGGTGGCGCGGTCGATGTGACGAGCACAGGCAACATCACGACCACGAAAGACAGCTCGATGGGCATCTATGCCCAGTCGGTCGGCGGCGGTGGCGGCAATGGCGGCTTCTCCTTGGCCGCTTCGGCGACCATGGACTACAACTCGGTCGGCAAGTCCAAGGGTGGCACTGGCGGCACTGGAGGCACCGGCGGCACGGTGACGGTCACCAGCATTGGCGAGGTGCACACGCAGGGCAGTGAATCGACCGGTATCTTCGCGCAGTCCCTGGGTGGCGGCGGCGGCAACGGCGGCTTCGCGATCGGTGCATCGCTGTCTTACAGCGGTTCGACTGACCTGAACTCAGTCGGCGGCAATGGTGGCACCGGGAACAATTCGAGCAAGGTTACGGTCACGACGCAACAGACGTCGGGGACCGACCTGACCGGCCTTTCGGTGAAAACCGAGAAGGACAATTCGGTCGGCATCCTGGCGCAGTCGATCGGCGGCGGCGGCGGCAATGGCGGCTTTTCGATCGGCGTCAGTCTGTCGGCGGGCTCAGACGCCGCCGACAACACGGTCGGCGGCAGCGGTGGCGCGGGTGGCAGCTCCGGCACGGCCGGCATCCTGATGGTCGATGTCACCAGCCACGGTGCTATCAGCACTGCAGGCCGGAATTCCAGCGGCATCGTTGCGCAGTCGATCGGTGGTGGTGGCGGCAATGGCGGCTTCGCGATTGCTGCGACGGCGACCGTGTCGGACTCGAAGGGATCGGCACAGGCGATCGGAGGCAAGGGCGGCGCCAGCAACAATACCAGCGGCGACGTTCACGTCACCAATGTCGGGAACATCACCACCGGCGGCGATCTGTCATTTGGCATTCTCGCACAGTCGATCGGGGGCGGCGGTGGCAATGGCGGGTTTGCGATCGCGGGATCGCTCTCGACCAATGGCGCCGGCGTGACCAACGCGACGGGCGGCGATGGCGGCGGCGGCAATGCGGCAGGCAACGTCCTCGTCAAGTCGGATGGCAGCATACTCACCACCGGCAATGGCTCCGGCGGCATCGTCGCGCAGTCGATCGGCGGCGGTGGCGGCAGCGGCGGCTTCTCCGGTGGTATTGCGCTTGGTCTCGGCGGCGATGGCACCACCAACACCATGGGCGGCAAGGGCGGCCCTGGTTCGGACGGCGGAACGGTCACGGTTCAATCGGGGCTGAACGGCTCCGGATCGCTCATCCTGACACTCGGCGACAACGCGGCCGGCATCACCGCGCAATCGATCGGCGGTGGCGGCGGCAATGGCGGCTTCAGTGTCGGCACCGCGTTCAGCTCGAGCGACAAAAGCTCGACCAACACCGTTGGCGGTTCGGGCGGCAACGGTGGCATGGGCAAGGATGTCACGGTCACCAATGCCGCACAGATCATCACGACTGGCTTGCTGTCTCACGGCATTCTCGCTCAGTCGATCGGCGGCGGCGGTGGCAATGGCGGTTTTGCGGTGAGCGGCTCCCTCTCTGTTGGAACCGACTCGGCGGCGAGCACGACGGGCGGCGGCGCAGGCACCGGCCAGAAGGCGGGCAGTGTGACCGTGACGAATTCCGGGGCGATCTCCGTCGGCACGCTGGGTCCGCGTGACGGCACGATCGCTATTCTGGCGCAGTCGATCGGTGGCGGCGGCGGCACCGGCGGTTTCGCCGGTGGCGTGTCGGTCAGCTCGAACGGCAAGGCGATCAACAACACGACGGGCGGCAATGGCGGCAGCGGTGCGGACGCTAACACCGTCACGGTCACGAACAGCGCCGCATTGTCGGCGAATGGCGCAAATGCCGGCGGCATCGTCGCACAGTCGATTGGTGGCGGCGGCGGCAATGGCGGGTTCTCCCTGGGGGCTGCGGCCTCGTCAGCCAAGGGCGTGAACCAGGGCGTCGGCGGCCAAGGCGGTTCAGCGGGCCTCGCGATGGCCGTCGAAGTCGACAACAATGTTGGGGGCACGATCGACACCAAGGGCGCGTTTGCCCATGGCATCGAAGCCCAATCGATCGGCGGCGGCGGCGGTAATGGCGGCTTCTCGATTGGCGCCGGCCTGTCGTTGAATGGCGATGCTCAATCCACCGTTGGTGGCGGCGGCGCAGGCGCCGGCAGCACCGGCGGCACGGTTACCGTCAAGAATTTCGACACCATCACCACCGACGGCTTCAACGCGCACGGCATCTTCGCGGAATCGATCGGCGGCGGCGGCGGCTCCGGCGGCTTCTCGGTCAGCGCTTCGGTCAGCGCCAACGGCTCCGCGCTCGACAACTCGGTCGGCGGCAATGGCGCCGGCGGCGGCAACGCCATGCTGGTGACGGTCGAGAACTCCGCTAGGATCGTGACCAAGCAGGACAGCTCGATCGGCATCCTGGCACAGTCGATCGGCGGCGGCGGCGGCAGCGGCGCGTTCGGAATCTCGGCGGCGGGATCGACCGCGAATGCCGGCAGCCAGAGCGTTGGCGGCAATGGCGGCACGGCCGGCATCGGCGGCGACGTCACCGTGAACAACCACGCAGGCGGCGTCATCATGACGTCGGGCATGTACTCCTACGGCATCGAGGCGCAATCGATCGGCGGTGGCGGCGGCAACGGCGCGTTTTCGATCGGTGCCGCGGCCTCGCTGAACAACGACTCGAATGCGAAGGTCGGCGGCGGAGCCGGAGGGGCGGCTGGCGGCGCCGGTGTCGTCACCGTCACCAACGACGCCAATATTGGCACGACCGGAAAAGGCGCGCTCGGCATCTTCGCGCAGTCGGTCGGTGGCGGCGGCGGCGCCGGCGGCTTCGCGATCGGCGCCAGCGTCAGCGCTAGCGGTGCGAGCCTCGGCAGCACGCTCGGCGGTTCAGGCGCCGGCGGCGGTGCTGGCAACTCGGTGAACGTCACAAACACCGCGCAGATCGCGACCACCGGCACCAGCGCGACCGGCATCTTTGCGCAATCGGTTGGCGGCGGCGGCGGTAATGGCGGTTTTGCGATCGGCGGGGGCGTCTCGCAGGCGAAGTCGGCCAGCTCCTCCGTCGGCGGTTCAGGTGGCGGCGGAGGCATCGGTCTTGACGTCACCGTCACCAACACGTCGACCGGGCTCATCTTCACTGACGGTGCGATGGCCCACGGCATCCAGGCACAGTCGATCGGCGGTGGTGGCGGCAACGGCGGATTTGCAGTCGACGGCACGCTCAATCTCGGCGGCGACGCGAGTTCGACCGTCGGTGGCGGCGCGGGCGGTGGCGGCGGCCTCGCCAGCGCGGTGAAGGTCACCAATGACGGTCAGATCATTACCAACGGCGCCGCATCGATTGGCGTCTTTGCGCAATCGGTGGGCGGGGGCGGTGGTTCGGGCGGTTTCGCCGGCGCGTTCAACGTCGGCAATGGATCGACTCTCACCAACACGGTCGGTGGCTCGGGCGCCGGTGCCGGCAATGGTGGCCAGGTCACGGTCGATAACACCGGTCTGATCCACACCACGAACGATCGCTCGATCGGTGTGCTCGCGCAGTCGATCGGCGGCGGCGGCGGTAATGGCGGCTTCTCGCTGGCCGCCTCGGGATCGGGCGGCAACAGCACGACCACAAGCATCGGCGGTGGTGGCGGTGGCGGAGGCTCGGCCGATCTCGTGTCGGTGACCAATTCGGGTCAGATCGTGACCGAAGGCAAGCTGTCCTACGGCATCTATGCGCAGTCGGTCGGTGGTGGCGGCGGTAATGGCGGCTTCACTGTGGCCGGCACACTCGCGAGCGGCTCGGGTGGCATGGTGTCGAACGTTGGTGGCGGCGGAGGCAACGGCGGCAATGGCGGCGCGGTCACGGTCACCAACACCGGCATCATCGTCGTCAAGGGCGCAGGCTCGGTCGGCGTGCTCGCGCAATCGATCGGCGGCGGTGGCGGTTCGGGCGGATTTGCCGGCGCGCTCAGCCTCACCGGCGGTGGCGGCGGCCAGATGTCGAACAATGTCGGCGGCCATGGTGGTAACGGTGGCGACGGCGGCGATGTAACCGTCAAGAGCACAGGCAGCATCCAGACACTGGCCGACGATTCGGTCAGCGTGCTGGCACAATCGATTGGGGGTGGCGGCGGCAACTCGGCCTGGGCGATCTCGGCACAGAACGGCGGCGCGCTTGGCGCAGAAGTAAATGTCGGCGGCTCTTCGAACGGAGCGGGTGGCGCCAAGGGCAAGGTGATCGTCGACGTCAGCGGCGGTGTGCTGCTCACCTCGGGCGCGCTGTCCTACGGCATGCTGGCACAATCGATCGGCGGCGGCGGCGGCAATGGTGCGATCTCGGTGCCGGATCCGCTGACGACGATGGGCGGTGGCATCACCGCGATGGTCGGCGCCACGGGCGGCATCAGCGGCAACGGCAATCTTCTGACCACCACCAATGCCAATCCAACGACGACGACAGGCGAAGGCGCAATTGGTCTGATCGGTCAGTCGGTCGGCGGTGGCGGCGGCGCGGACGGCGCCACCGGAGATATTTCCGTTGGTACCGGTGTCGGTGCGCTCAAGGCGATCGCCGGCGGGACCAGCACCAATGGCGGCTCGGGTGCCGCGGTCGCATTCAGTAATACCGGGAACATCATGACCTCGGGCAATCTGGCGGCCGGCGCGGTGGTGCAGTCGATCGGCGGTGGCGGCGGCAACGCGGTCCTGGCATTCGGCGTGGTGACTGGAACGCCGCTGGGGATTGCCCTTACGGCGGGAGGTTCGGAAGGCGCCGTCGGCAATGGCGGGACGGTCAATCTGCCGAGCTTCACGGGGGCTGTCGCAACGTCGGGTGCGCTCGCCGCCGGCCTGATGGCGCAGTCGATCGGTGGTGGCGGCGGCTATGTTGGCTTCACGACACCAACCGGCACCAGCGTGGGCGCCAACGGCGTCAGCTTCGCTGTGGGCGGCCTCGGCGGCGCGGGCGGTCTTGCTCAATCGGTGACCTCCAACGCGACGCAGACTGTCTCGACGAGCGGTGTCGGTTCAGTCGGCTTGCTCGGCCAGTCGATCGGTGGCGGCGGTGGCTTTGCCGGCTTCTGGAGCGGCGGCAGCCAGAACCCCGCGGTCTCGAGCTTCGTCATCGGTGCGAGCGGCGGCGCCGGCGGCAAGGGCGACGCGGTCAATATGGGCGCAGGCGGCTCGGTGTTCACGACCGGCACGGGGGCGATCGGTGTGCTCGGGCAGTCGATCGGCGGCGGCGGCGGCGTCGCCGAAGCCTTCGGCGTTGGCTCGTCGGGAGGCGTCAAGATCGGCGCCGGTGGCGGCGCGGCGGGCGATGGCGGCGCGGTCACGATCGCCACGCAACTGGTCTCAACGACCGGCAACGGCGCCCACGCTGTCGTCGCGCAGTCGATCGGCGGCGGCGGCGGTTTGCAGATGGCCTTTGGCTCGGATGGCACAGCGACCGCTTCGGCAGTCACCGGCGGCGCGGGCGGCGGTGGCGGCAATGGCGGCAACGTCAGCGTGACCACGAATGGCGCGATCACGACGACCGGCGCCGGTGCACACGGCATCATCGCGCAGTCGATTGCGGGCGGCGGCGGCATCGTCGGTGGCGGCGCGTTCGCAAATGCGCCCGGCTCGAGCGGACCGTTCGCCGGCAGCGTCGGTGGGGCAGGCGTCGCGGGCGCGGTGACCATCAACGCACAAGCGAATGTTGTCGTGACCGGTGCCGGTTCGACCGCGATCTACGCACAGTCGGTCAACGCTCTGGGTGTCGGCGGCAACATCGGCATCACGCTCGGCAACGCCGGGCTCGGCACCGCTCAGTCCGTGCTCGGCAGCGGCGACGGTGCAACGACGACCAACGCGGTGACCTTTGTCGGCGGCGCAAACAATACGCTGACGAACTTCGCACTGCTTGCGACGATGGCTGGTATCAACGGCACCGCGGTGAGGGGCGGGATCGGCAACGAGGCGATCACGAGTTTCGGTCACATGATCGGATCGATCGACCTCGGTACCGGCACGAACTCGATCGACAACAAGCCCTACAACAACAGCCCGTCGCTGATGGCCGGTGTGTTCGACGCCGGTGCCGTGATCAATCTCGGCGGACCTGCGGCCGGCAACGTCCTGACCAACGAAGGCCTGCTCTCGCCGGGCGCCTTGTTCAACGTCTTGACCACCAACCTGAACGGAAACTTCGTGCAGACCACAGCTGGTTCCTGCGGTGCCTTCGGCCTGCCGACCAGCACCTGCGGGTATTTCGGCGTCGATCTGGATCTGAAGTCTGCCACCGCGGATCGGCTGAACGCGACGGGAACGGCGAATGTCTCTGGCGCTGTCGTGGTCAATATCGGCAATGCGGGTGACGCGACACCGGGCACCAATACACTGACGATCGTTTCGGCTGCCGGGGGCGAGACCCATCCAAACCTGGTTGCGCAGGCTCAACAGACCGCTGTTGCGCAGTACTCGCTGGTCTATCCGAATGCGACTGATATTGATCTGAAATACTCGATTGACTACTCGCCCTCCGGCTTGACCCAGAATCAGCATTCTGTCGGCAACGCAGTCAACGCGATCCAGACAGCGCATGTACAGACCTTCCGTCCGATCGCGGCGGCATTGTTCTATCAGCCGACCGTGGACGTGCTGGGTGCGGTGTACGACACGTTGTCGGGCGAAGGCGTGGCCGCAGTCGAGCAGACCGCGATCTCGGCCAACGACATGTTCCACTCGTCGATCCTGAGCCAGGCCCGGTTCTGGATGTTCGACAATGACCGGAACGATGCCAACAGCCTGACCTTCTATGACGGGGGTCGGATGAGCTACGCGGCGGCGCCCGGCAACGGCTTCCCGAACTACGCGAAATCTCCGGGCCAGCGGACCTGGCGAATCTGGACGACGCTGAACGGAGGCGACTGGCGCTATTCGGGCAATCCGACGATCGGTACGGCCGCTACGTCATCGGCGGGCGGTGGATTCACCAGCGGTCTCGACTATCAGTTCGATCCGACCCTGATGGCAGGTGTCGCGGTCGGATATGGCAAGGCGTGGGTCAAGATACCCGGGCGCGATACCAATGACAGCGTCGAGGGCAGCCACATCGCAGGCTATGCTGCGAAGCGCTTCGACAACGCCTATGTCATGGGCTCGCTCGGCCTGGAATACTTCACCAATACCGAGAGCCGCTTCGCAGCTATCCCGGGCACGGTGTTGCCGCCGCTATTCGGGTCGTCAGTTGCGGCAATTCCGGGATTTGCCGAACATCTGCTCGGGACCTTCAACAGCTACTCCATCAGCGGCATGTTCGAGGGCGGCTACAAGTACCGCTTCGGCGACTACAATGTGACGCCGCTGGCCGGCCTGAATTTCACGTCGTACTGGATGAATGGCTTCACCGAGAACAACAACGGTGCGCCGAGTTTCATTGGCCTGTCGTTCGCGAGCCGTAACGTCAACTCCGTCCCGACCTTCATCGGCGCACAGCTCGATACCACCCAGTTGCTGGCGAATGGCGGCTCGCTCTACGCTTGGGCGCGTTCCACCTGGGTTCACGAATTCCTGCCGCACCGGACCGTGAACCCGTCGTTCATCGCGGCGCCGGGATTTGACTTCGTCATCGATGGTGCGCTGGCTCCGACTGATCTGGCTCGCATCAATCTCGGCGCGAAGGTCGCGCTCGATCGGAACGTCTCGGTGTCGGCCGATGTGAGAGCAGACCTGTACCGGACGCCGAGCATCGCGGGCTTCATCGGAGCCAAGGTCTCCTGGTGATGAGCCGTTCTGCGGGAGCTTTGTGACGCCTTCCAGCCCCTATTGGTTTCCAAGCCCTATCGCGGGTGCGGAGTTTGCGGCGAGGCGCTCGTGCGCGGCATGCCACCTCTGGCTCAACTCCCATCGTTTGCCGCAAGCTTCTGAAATTGACGTTTCATCTCGTTGACCTTCGCAATGTATGCCGCGACGAGGTGGTCGCCGCATCGTTCGCCCGGGGCAGATCGGAAACCGCGGCGCACGAAGGCCCGTCCGGGGCCGGTGCCGCAGAGATGGATGAGCGCGGCGAGATCCTGCTTCTGCCGAGGACTGGCGGCGTTCTCGGGTGTGGCAGCGAGAACCCTGGCGACGTTGCGGTCCAGGTATATCGCTGCGAGCTCCGTGGCGTGACCCGGCAGCGTGCGAACATAGAGGCCATTGAACCAGCAGTCCGTGGTGACGACCGCATGCTGGCGAACGCAATAGCTATTCGCCTCCGCGAACGCCGGGTCTGTCATCTGATACAGGCCGACGGCGCTCGAGGCGGGCTTGTATATCGCGAGCGGATTCCAGGTCAGTCGCCAGCGCCAATAGGTGCGCGCCACCGGATTGCCGGAGCTCTCGGTCTGGGCCAGCGCGGCCAGGAGCTCGGGTGCGAGGATGTCGGTGGAAGAGGAACGGAAGTGTGCTCCGTACTGCCGCCACGTGTCTGCCGGCTCCTTGTCCAGCGCCGTGCCGACGAAAAAGAACAGCTCGGTTGGCTTGCGGACGATCTGATAGGAGACGTTGGCCAGCGGAAGGAGCGCGACAAGCACCGCACTGACGACCGCAGCCCGCATCGCGGCCGGCATCGCTTCAAGCTTCCGCCACATCTTTCGCGCGGCGGGTCGGCTGCAGGCCAGCCGAATGGCTGGGGTCCAGCCTTGCCGAGCGCGCCTCTTGCGAGCGATTGGTTTGGTGACGGGCAACGAGGACACGGGATCGTCAGCCTTTAAGGAACTTCACGCAGCAGGAGCGGAACGGTCGAATGCGGCGAGGAGCTGCCGTCTCGGATTTGCCTGGGTGCGGCTCGTTGCCGCGGGCCTTTGTTTGAAGCGCCAACCCACACTGAAATAGAAAGATTGCCAATGTCCTGACGGCTAGCCCGGAGCGGGCGTTGCGCCCGTCGAGCAGCTCCGACACCGTGCCTATCCCCAGTTTTTCTTGGACGGGCAGTATCATACCGCGCCACTGGCCGGGTCGCGGCCGACACTGGCGCGACAGCGGGAAGGTGACATCTCCCGCAACCTCCGATACAGAGGGTTCGGGGGATGGGGAATGCGTCGTCACTGGTTGACCGGCTTTTCTGTTGCCGCGGCCTTCGGTGTTCAACTGAGTTCAGCTGCGGCAACTGACCTTTGGGAAATCGGCTTCTCGTCGTCTCACGGCAGCGGTCAGTTTCTGATCAATCCGGCAAATTTTGTGATTCCGGTATCGGTCGGATCGCCGAGCTCGTTCTCTATTATCGGGACCAGCATCAGCGTCGACGGCGGCGGCCTTCTGGGCCAGGTCCAGTTCGGTAACGGCAGCGCCTCGGCAGGCTCGTGCACGCCGGCCGAATGCAATGTGACGTTTTCCTCGACGCCGAACGTCGTTCCTGGCTTCGGGACGTATATTCCGCTTTTGCAGCTGAATTTCGAGCGCATCTGGGTCGACTGGAGCTCGCCCGGTCAAAAACAGATCCAGATGTTCTTCAGCACCAATCCCAATACGCCGAGCTTCAACTGGAACGATGTCGCTACAGCGACGCGGCAAGTGATATCGGTTCAACCAGGATGGCTGGCGACACCCGCCAACAGCAATTGGAATAACGCCGCCAACTGGACGGTGGGATCGGTCCCGACCGCGACCGATATTGCGCAATTCGGGGCGTCGGCCACAAGGGCAATCGACATCAATCAGGCAACGCAGGTCGGTGGGCTGCACTTCTTAAATGGCGCAGCTGCGTTCACGTTCAATATCTCCGGTGGAGCCGGCGGGCCGGCCTCGTTGCTGATTGGCGGTAGCGGTATCGACAATCAGTCGGGCAATCACCCGGGCTTTGTGGTCAGTGGTGCGTCCGGCAATTTGGGCACCCTTCAGTTCGCCAATTCCGCCGGAGCTGGCGATGCGATCATCACGACCAATGCCTTCGGCAGGACGCTGTTCACCGATACCAGCACTGGCGGGACCGCGCAGCTCGTCACCAATGCGGGCGGTACGGTCGATATCTCCGGATTGACGTCGAGCGGCCTGAGCGTCGGCTCGATCGCGGGGGCCGGTAATTATGTCCTTGGTACGAAGAACCTGACAACTGGATCGCTCAACACGGACACGGAAGTTTCCGGCACCATTTCCGGTAATGGGGGCAGCCTGACGAAAGTTGGAGGCGGTGTGCTCACCTTGTCTGGCGCCAATAGCTATTCCGGAGGTACAGAGCTCGATGGCGGCGCTCTTGTGGTTGGTAACGATCATGCGCTCGGGTCTGGCGATGTCACGATGGCGGCCGGCACGAGAATCCTGTTTGCTGCAGGCGACCACACCATCAGCAATAATTTCAAGCTCGCCGGCGATCCGACCTTCACGGTTGCTCCAGGGACGATGACCACCGTTTCTGGCGTGATCAGCGACGCGCCGGGACCTCCCATCGTGCCGGGAGACGTCGTGGTCAATGGCGGAGGCACCTTGGTCCTCTCCGGCCACAACACCTATTCCGGCGGCACGACGATCTGCGGTGCATCCGGTGGAGCGGCTTGTGGCGCGTCCGCCGGCCCCAGCACGCTGCAGCTTGGGGTCGACACCGTGTTCAACACGCCGGGACAGCCAAGCTCGGGTATCGCATCATCGGCCATCGGCACCGGCACCTTGACCTTCGACGGCGGCAGGCTTCAGGCGCTGGCTGGCATCAGCGAGCGCACGGTCGGCAATGCAGTGCAAATCACCGCCAACGGCGGCACGATCGATTCAGGCTCGGGGTTCTTCCGCTTCACCGGCAACATCAGTGACGCACCGGGGTCGAGCGGCGGGACGCTTATCATCGAGAGCACTGGCGTTGGCATCGAGCGACAGGTGATCTTCGCCGGGAATAACAGTTATTCCGGAATCACCTATATCGACTCGGGGACCCTGATTGCCAATTCAATCACGGCGCTGTCCTCCAATTCGGCGTTTCAGGTGAACGCGGGCGCAACGCTGACCCTGAGCGGCTTCAACAACAGCATTGCCTCGCTTGCGAACGGTGCCGCCGGCGGTGGCGTGGTGCAAAACGCAAGCGCTTCCGGCCTTGCGACACTGACGATCACGGGCGCGAAGGGTGGCACGGATACTTTCTCCGGCGTGCTGCGGGACGGCGTCGGAGGCGAGGGCGGCGCAGCGGGTCCCAAGCTAGCGATCGTCAAGAACGGCAGCAGCACACAGGTCTTGTCCGGCATCAACCAATACACCGGAACGACCACGGTGAATGGTGGCGTGCTTGAAGTGGACGGCTCGATCGCATCGTCCAGCATGACGACGGTCAATGCACTTGGCCAACTGACGGGTACCGGCACGGTTGGCAATACGGCAATTGCAGCAAGCGGCACATTTGCACCGGGAGGCCCCGCGCCGGGCAGCTCGATGACGGTCAATGGCAGTCTCGCGTTGCAGTCGGGCGCCCAGTATCTGGTCTTCCTCAGCCCGACGACGTCGTCGTTCGCCCAGGTGACGGGGACCGCGACGCTGGGTGGCGCGACGGTGAATGCGCGCTACGCCAACGGAAGCTACGTCTCGAAGCGCTACACGATCCTGAGTGCTGCGGGTGGAGTGAACGGCACGTTTGGCCCTTTGGTGAACACCAATCTCCCGTCCAACTTCAAGGCCAGCCTGAGCTATGACGCCAACACGGCCTATCTCGATCTCGCGCTCAACTTTGCGCCGCCGGCTACACCGAATTTCGGCTCCGGACTTACCATCAACCAGCAGAATGTCGCCAACACGCTGGTCAATTACTTCAATCGTACCGGCAGTATTCCGATCGTATTCGGCGGACTGACGCCGGCCGGCTTGACGCAAGTGTCCGGCGAAAGCGCCATGGGCTCGCAGCAGACCACCTTCGACGCCATGAAACTGTTCATGGGATTGCTGACCGATCCCTTCGTGTCGGGGCGCACCGATGCTGCCGGCACCGGCGGCAGCCCGGGCAACGCGGAGGAAGGCCTCTCTTATGCTGCGAAGGGCCACGATGCGGATGAGCGCTCCGCCTGTGCGGCGGTGTACACGAAGGCGCCGCCGATCGCGCAGACCTTCGCGCAACGCTGGAGCATCTGGACCGCCGGCTATGGTGGTTCGCAGTTTACCTCTGGAGATCCGCGAGTCCTCGGCTCCAACGACTCCCGCAGCAGCGTCTACGGCACGGCGGTCGGTGCGGACTATCGCTTCTCGCCCGATACCATTGCCGGATTTGCGGTGGCCGGCGGAGGCACGAGCTTCGGTGTCAGTAGCCTTGGGACTAGCCTTGGGACCGGCCGCTCTGATCTGTTCCAGGCGGGGGCTTTCGTCCGGCACAATGCCGGTCCCGCCTACCTTGTTGGCGCGATTGCCTATGGCTGGCAGGACATGACGACCGACCGCACGGTGACGGCCGCTGGAGTGGATCGGCTGCGCGCCGAGTTCAACGCAAATGCTTGGAGCGGCCGGCTCGAGGGCGGCTATCGTCTTGTTGCACCCGTTGCCGGTGGTGTCGGCATCACACCTTACGCGGCAGGCCAATTCACGACGTTCGATCTGCCCGCCTATGCGGAAAGGGTTGTCTCGGGGCTCTCGAGCTTTGCGCTGAACTATGCGGCCAAGAGTGTAACCGACGCGCGGACCGAGCTCGGATTGCGCACCGACAAATCCTTTGCCGTGCAAGACGGCATTTTCACATTGCGCGGCCGCGCGGCCTGGGCCCACGACTTCAATCCGGATCGTTCGATTGCTGCGACATTCCAGACGCTGCCCGGCACGAGTTTCGTGGTGAACGGCGCCGCGATGGCGTCCGACGCCGCACTCGTCACCGGTTCGGCAGAAGTGAGTTGGACCAGCGGCTGGTCGGCCGCGGCAACGTTCGAGGGAGAATTCTCGAATGTGACGCGCTCATATGCCGGCAAGGGCGTTGTCCGTTACGCATGGTGAGCGCGGCTGGCCCGATGCCTCGGTCAAGCAACCAGGTATTGGCTCCGACGTCGGTCGGCTGCAATTTGGAGCGGTTTGCCAACTTCTTTGGTGAACCTTGCGGCCGCTGCCACTTCCTGCCTCTGCTTGGAACGAATTTGCGCGCGCGGCTAGTACCTTAACGAGCTTCCTTGGCGGCCGCATCTGCCTGCCGACCAGGCTGGCCCTCAACCGATACGGCCGCCACGATCGATCGAAACTCGCTCAGCATTTCTGGCTGATTGGCATCGAGGTAATCCACGACGCTGGAGCGTCCAAGGAGGGTGGAGACATAGCGGGTCGCGATCCCAAAGACCATGTCGCCGCAATAGATAGAGGTTGCACATGAGGTTAGGAAAACTCTGCCAAGGTTAGTCTCGGAGCCCTCATTTTGCGCTCGATCAGTGGCGCGCGCCATCTGACTTTCTTGCGGAGCGATTTGTTGTTTGTGCCGGTAGCTGACTGGGCTTGTGGAAAGAGGTTGGGAAGGTCGCGCTTTCATTTTGCTTTGCCAGAGGGAGAGCGCTAATCCTGCCGCATTCTTCTCGCGATGCACGCAGCCTGCCGTAGAGAGCGGCCATGACGGCCTCAAGGCTGTCGAGCCGCATTCGACTGAAGAGACGGTCCGACACGCGTAGCTTCTTTCTGTCCTTCGTCAACGGAAGCGCAGCGGTTGGGAGAAGGAAATAGTCGCGAATGCGGCTATTGCCACTGTCCATCCGAATCAAAAGCGTAAGTTCGGCCTTATGGTATTTGAGCTTCCGTACCTCCCATCGGCGCGACCTGGTGTCACCGTCCGAAACGGCGCGCGCCACTGCTACCGATACAGTCAATCCTCCGGAAATCGTAACGAGGTACAGTTCGTGCAAGAACGAGGCGTTCACGCCGCGCCCCCTAAGATTGATGATGATATCATCGACCACCGAGCAGATCGTGCGATCAATTTCGACGGCGATCTCCATAAAGCGGTACCGATTGCCGGGCCTGTAGCCAACAAGTTCATAGGCTCTCATGAGCGAGCCAAATCTCTTTGTGTATACAGCGGGGTGACGCACGCCCTTTGCCGCTTGGATGATGTGCACTGACAATCGGCCCTTTCGTCGCAGGAGAGCCGCCAAACGATCAAGCAACTGCTGATCGGTTTCCTTCTTGTTGTTTGCGACTTCAGCGAGCCGCTTTCGTGTCCGGGCGAAAAGACGCGCATCAACGATGCCTTCGAAAGCGTTGTCGTGGCGTATCCACATTTCAGGCGGGTTGTCGACACGTCGCCCGGCAAGCTTCATTGAGCTGCGATTGAAAACGATATGACCCAAATAAATCTCATTCGCGAGGAGGTTGCTGACGGTCAGGGCGGTCCATCGTTTTCCGCCGGGACTCAATAAGCCTTCAGCGTTGAGCCCCTCCGCAATTTGCGTCCTATTTTTCCGGTGGATCACGAACGACGAGAAGATGCGACGGACGATCTTGACCTCCGAGTTAGGCCCTCGGACGAGAACGACCCGTTCAGATTTCAAGTTCTTCTGCTGGCCGCGCTCCAGTGCGCCCTTATGCTTGCCGTTTGCATCGACGAGCATCCGACGCAGCCCGTAGGGTGCCGCTCCGCCCCGCCAATATCCTCGGTCGACGATATTCGACTGGCCCATAAATGTATTTCGCGACAGGTCCCGGCTGAAGCCAGCAGCTCCCGCGCGCTTCAGGTTCTTGAGTATCACCGACGACAGGCTGCCATCGTTCTCGAATTCTTCAGAGCAATAGTGAACCGATATTCCCGCCCGTGTGCAGATGAACTCGTAGAAGGCGCTTTCGTCAGTGTCTTGAAAACGCCCCCAACGGCTAATGTCGAAGACGAGGACACAATCAAAATCCGACCGTCCACTGTCGACGTCATCGATGAGTTCCTGCAAACCTTTACGGCGGGCAATGGTAAGACCGCTGCGTCCTGGATCAGAATAGGTACGGACGATTTCCATACCTCGGCGTGCTGCGTAGACAGCGATGGCGGCTACCTGAATTTCGATCGAGTATTTTTGGGGATCGGACGACATCCGCACGTATTGCGCTGCACGAAGCGTCGGAGGCGATTGCTGATGTGCTTGGACGGCGGTGGTACCTACCGGCCTTCGCCCGCGCGGCAGCGTTGCACGTTCTCTGACCTTCGGAGAAGATGATCGTGGCCTGGGCACCGTCGAAGACCTGCGATATCGATGCAACCGTGCACGCCGCAGGTCGGCAACGCCGGCAATGCCCACATGGTTCCTTGGAAAGCCGGGACGAGCAGCCTTATCCCTGCGGTCTCATTCCCAAGCGTTGGCCGCAAATGCTGCCATACGTGCCCACGACCCCACCAAGTCCATATCCGGCGTTTGATCTCTCCGCTTACTCGTCAGCCGTGACGTCCGTCCAGTTAGCAAGTCGTCTGCACCATTCCGCCAACCCGTCTCGATTGGCATGTGATTGGCGGTGAAGGGGGAGCCGCGGGCGCCGGTGTATTGACGACCACGGTGGGCGAATCGACGAATTGCTGTCCTCGAAAGGCAAATGTTGGCATCTTCCCGTCGGATGGGCCGCATTGATAAGTGAGCGTGTACCAAGTAACCGGTCCGGGCATAAGGTCTGCGACAAGACCGCCGGAATGGCTTTCGCTATCGAGAACCTGATAGGGGCCGGCACACGCCTGTGAAGCTTGCTGTAAGCAGCCAGAAGACGAAGCGTAGCATTTCGCCGTGCTTACTGGTTTGCCCGATGGGCCGTTAAAAGTGGGACCCGCAGTCTCCATACATCCCGGCAAACTCGTGGTCGCAGCCAGCAGCAAACACGCCGCAGCGATACTCAAAAGCCTCATTCTCTATTTCTCCCCAGCAATGGCGACATTAGTCGCAACCAGAGGGTGAGATCAACGCTGATGTG
Source organism: Bradyrhizobium sp. B120 (assembly GCF_049075665.1). Classification (NCBI taxonomy): domain Bacteria; kingdom Pseudomonadati; phylum Pseudomonadota; class Alphaproteobacteria; order Hyphomicrobiales; family Nitrobacteraceae; genus Bradyrhizobium; species Bradyrhizobium sp. B120. The sequence goes on from NZ_CP185242.1 coordinate 3,570,607, forward strand.
ACTAAAGTCTTAGAGACGTGCAGGATGGGTGACGGATGATCAGCATCGCTGATCCAACCGCAGTTTCCCGGCTGACGCGCGGGGGCGTTCAGATTCTCGCCGAAAAGCGATCGAACGCGGTCAGGATCTGGGTCCGGATTTCGGCGTCCCGTTGATAGATCGTTTCCTGCAGATACGCGATCTCGGCAGCCTGATTGCCATCATCGACATCGATGTACCAGGACCGCGGCCTGCCATCGGCACCGTCGCTCCAGCGGTAGCCGCGGCGCTTGAGCTCGTCCTTGAGCTCGAAGGGCGACTGCTCGGCCCAGACCCTGATTGTCCTGCGTCGGGCGCGCTCGAGCAGCACCGAGAGCACAGTGCGATCGAGCTCGGGCAGGGTCATTGCCAGGATCTCAAGCAGTGCCTGGCAATCGTCGACCGCCCGGTGCGCCTCATGAAACAGTCCGGCCTTCACCAAGAGATAGGACAGGCGCGATCCCTCGAAGCCGTGGCGGCGCCATTCGACCTCGCTGACCGAGCAGGCCCAGGCCTTGTGCACGAACAGGGGCGCGTAACGCTCCATGAACTTGCGATCGAAACCAGCATTGTGGGCGATGACGACGGCCGCATCGGACGCGAACGCGTTGATGCGCTCCTCGTCGAGGCTGTAGCCCGCGACCATCTCGTCGGTGATGCCGGTCAGTGCGGTGATCTCGGCGGGAATTGCGATCGACGGTTGGTTGAAACAGCTGAAGGTGTCGGTCACCCGGCCGATCCTTCCGTCGGCCAGATAGCTGAACTTGACCATCCCGAGCTCGATGATCTCGTCTTTGGCCGTATCGAGGCCTGTGGTTTCGACGTCGAGCAGGATCGCAGTCTTCTCCGGCTGTCCGTCACCCGGTGTGAATTCGACACGTGGAACCAGCCGGCGCAGCACCCGGTAGTCGGGCGACTGCTCCAGCATGCCGGCGATCTCGGCGAGGGTCGGTTGAACGGTCATATCGGGGTGCCGATGCGATAGAGGCGTTGTGATATGCGGCCGGCAAGCTTACCCGATCGGATCGGACTCGGCATCGCAGCGCCTGTGGATAGGTCGCCGGCTCGCGGGCAGCGGCAGAGGGAGGGTCTTGCTGGAACTGGCCTTGCGATGGAGCGCAGTTTGCGCGCCGCCGGATGCGGCCGGGCTCTCGTGGACCGTGCCGCTTCGCGTCACGGTAGGGTAGGCGCGAGACACCTCGAAGAGGATATCCCTACGCCTCCCCCCAAACCGTGCGGGCACTTTTCAATGCACACGGCTTTCCGTACGCGCATGCTCTCGACCGGAGACGGCTGCACGGCATGACGGGCACAGGACAATGGTCTTGCGCCGCCAACCGGACCGTTTCCAGACCGTCAGCGATCCGCTTCGCAGGTCACCTAGGCGACGGAGATGATGCATCTCGAATGGTCCCGTCGAATCGCTGCACGCTTCGCATTCGCGAGCGTTAAGTCGATTGATCAGATCATTTGGGCTTTTGACCCACCACGCACCTGCCGTGACGTTGTCGATAGTCGGACTTGTCCAGTAGGCTCGGGTGAGATGTTTCAGTCTCCACAGCTTGATGCTGCGAAGCTTACCACGGACCACGGAGCTAACCTCGTAGTCCGTGCCTTTCCACAGACGCGCCATGGTTCTTGCTCTCGTCGTCCGATGCCGCATCGCCAGCGTCTTCACAAGACTGCGGAACACGACAAGCTCCAGCAATCCCAAGGCGCTCTTGATGTCGTCGGCAAACGAGTGGTAGTTCGCAAACCCACGGAACTCTGAGTTATAGGCGAGGACGGTTGCAACGTCGCTGGTTACCAGGAACTGCTCGCGCGGACTGCCGGTCTTCTTGGCGAGATCGCCATAGCCGTGTTGCTTGCAGAACTTGGTGACTTCCTTGCGCGGCACCCGCAGGCTGACATTGCCGGTGGTCGGCCGACGCATCACGCGCCATGTCCGTCCAGCCGGTCCCTTGCGGCCGGATTTTCGTCCAGCCCCGTAGGATGTGTATGTCGAGATGCGATAGCTCAGGAAGGTCACTCCCTTTGAAGCGGCGTGAACCCCACTTTTCTCGGGCGACACGGCGAGCTTCAAGGTCTCCGTCAGGAATCGTTCGACGCAAGCCATGATCTCACTCGCTTCCCGCTTGCTCCCGATCACGCCGATGAGGAAGTCGTCGGCATAGCGGCAGTAGCGGAGCCTTTTGAAGTTGGGGTCCATCGGATCGACGGAAGGCACTTTCCGTCGCTCCTTATTGATGGCTTTGATCTCCGCAAATGCAGCATCGATCTCGGCCCGATCCGTGCCTTCGGCACGGAGCCGTTCAATCTTCCGGCGGAGACTGAGGACGCGCCGTTCCAACGCCACGTAGCGCGGGAATGGACGTCGCTCACGGCCTTTGTCGAAGTCCGCCTTCATCATCTGCATGTGCTGGTCCAGCTCGTGCAGATAGATGTTGGCGAGCAAGGGCGAGACGGCTCCTCGAACGCAAAAGGTAACTTTGCGTAGCCGGCAGTGCAGCGTCCGCACTGCCGGCTGGCGGGCCGTCCCCCGGTGCCATGGGCAAAGGGATGCAGTGCCGGATGATGATCTTGTCGTCGCCGACGAGGATTTCCTTGACGAGAAGCCGCAGGACGCGCTGGCGTTCCAATACGTCGAGGGTTCCCGCCGACGACCGCAGTCGCGTAAGGAACGTGGCCAGCGTTTCAGCGAGGCGCAGGTAGGCTGCACGGTCGACTGACTGGTCGACGACCGCCTGCAGTTCGGCGTTGTCGGCTTGTTCGCGCCGCCGCAAGTTCGGCATGCGCTCGCGCAGTTCGTCCAGCGAGAGAAGGCCGTCCTGATAGGCGGTGAGCAAGCGATCGATGCTCTTGCGGATGCGAACGAGATCGCGGCGGAGAGCCTCCTCACGGCGTTTGGTCGGGTCGGCTTCTCGCGCCGCTGCGAGCCGTCGGTCGAGTTCGTTATGGATGAGTTCGGGATCTTCGAGCAGCCGCACGATTTCCGCCCAAACAACCCCGTCCAGAAGATCCTGACGCACTGGACGGTTGCTGCAAACGGGGCCGGATAGTTGCCGCCAAGCGTCTGAGCCGAGACATCGATAATAGTGGATCGCGCGTGCGCTCGATCGCGTCGATGTGCGATAGAGAGCGTAGCCGCACTTGGCGCAGCTTACGAGACCTTGCACGACGCTGGGCGTGACGGTCCGCCGCGGCGCATGAGTCTTGTTGGTCTCGAGCCGCTCCTGCGCGAGCGCAAAGGTCTCTTCGCTGACGATCGGCGGCACGGCGATCGTGATCCAATCCCCTCGCGGCTGCTCGTGGCTGGCGCTGTTGCGAGTGGCAATGCCGCCACGCATCCGTATTGGCCGCGTGATCCGTTGGCGCGGTGCAAGCGTCGTCTTACCAAAGCAGGCTTGGCCTTTGTACGCCGGATTTCGCAGCATTCCCCAAACCGTCGAGCGCTCCCACCGACCGCGTCGCTTGCAGGTGGGGATTGCCTGTTCGTTCAAGAGGCGAGCGATGGCGCCGATGCTGAGCCCCTGAACGGTGTATAGTTCGAACATCCACCGTACAATGCGAGCCTGCTCTTCGTCGATCTGGTAGTACGCAGCCGAGTGATCTGTCTTGCGGATAAAACGATACCCGAACGGAGCGCCGCTCAGTACGCTGACTTCGCCCTGACGAGCGCGATGTCGTTTGCCGCGGCGCGAGCGCTCCAGAATCTGGGCTCGTTCATATTCCGCGATCATTCCCTGGAACTGCACGAGCAATTCGTCCTCAGGCGTCGAACCGCGCGGCGCGCGCACAAACAGGGTCTCGACGCCGGCGCGGGCGAGCTCCTCGATCAAGAGAATCTGGTGCGCGTATCGTCTGCTCAACCGGTCGGGCGCATAGATGAGGACGGCCTCGATCAGCCCCTCGGCAGCAAGATCGCGCACCCGCTCAAGGCCGGGACGGATTAGGTTCGCCCCACTATAGCCGTCGTCCTCGAAGACCCACTCCTTCGGCACTTCGAATTGCCGCGCGCGGGCGAACGCAACCAGCGCCGCCGTCTGACTGGCGATCGTGTTCTCCTCCCTTTGTTTGTCCGACGATACACGAGCGTAAATTGCTGCCGTCTTCATCGTCTGCTCCCGTCACCTTTGCGCTGCCCACCACCCGGACCCGATCAGGAACCAGAATGTCGTAAGCCTGTTCGAGCTTGGCAGCGAGCAGCCGATCGAATGCGAACTCTAGATGGATGGCACGACGTATCGGTCGCTGCTCAACCATGCCTGCGCTTCACCACCAGGAAAGCCGCCACGGCCTGCCTGACGACCTCGCTTGTCGTGACGCCGCGCGCTGTTGCGTGAGCACGCAGACCGCGCGCGAGGCTTTCCGGCATTTTGAGCGTGATCGTAACCGAGTTCTCGGCCGCCAACGGCGGCGCACCCGCTCGCGCCAGTTCGAGGTAGCGATAGGCTTGTCGTCGCGACAAGCCAAACGTGCGCGATAAAGCCACAGTGGCCTCCGCCATGCCGATCTCGTCCGCGAGCAAGCGCCGCGCGGCTCTCAGTCGTTCGGCCTTTTGCACTCGCGTCGAACGAATCATCTGACATGTGGGTATTACCTTTTGCGTCTCAAATCAACCACGCACCGTCCACGCCAGCCCACAATCGCCCGTTCGAAGCGGAAGTTATCTTTTGCGTTCAGGGAGCCACAACGCCGCCCTGCGGCGTGCCACTGTAAGTGCGTCCATAGACCCAATCTTCCATGTAGCCTGCTTTGAGCATTCCTTCGATCAGACCAATGAACTTATCGTCATCGATCCGCTTCCTTAGAAGCCCAAGCAGGATGTCATGGTCGATGTTGTCGAAGAACCCACGCACATCCACTTCGACCAGCCACTTGCAGCCCGTCCAACTTTTCTTGATGAGCTTGAGTGCGGTGTGACAGGATCGCCCCGGGCGGAACCCATGTGATTCGTTGAGGAACACAGGTTCATAGATCGCTTCGAGTAGAATCCTGACCGCCTCCTGAACGAGCCGGTCTTCCACCGTGGGGATACCCAGCGGTCGTGTCTTGCCGTTGTCCTTCGGGATATAAACCCGCCGGACTGGCCGGAAGCGATAAGTGCCATCTGCCACGCGCCTGGCGATGTCGGCGAGCTTCTCCAGCGACATGCCGTCGAAGGTCTTGCCGTCTACACCGGGCGTCAGAGCTCCCTTGTTGCGGGAGACCTTTTCGTAGGCCCACTCGAAGAGATGCGGACATCTCATCAGGCGGTGAAGGCCATTTACGCGCTTACCCGACCGCGACAAAGTCGGCAGTGATTCAATTCTTCTCTGGATGGTACCGGCCTGCATCAGCAGAACCTCTCCGTCGAAGAATCTCTTCTACGCATACTGCACATGCCGTTATTCGCGGCATCGTCCTTCCCCCGATCGGAGGCGCTTTCGGTCCGGTCGCCCGGCCTTATACGCATGATCGTCCGCCTCGCGGCGGCTGTCCCGGCCGTTACGCCGGGCATTTGGGTACTATGACGGCTCCGTCGCCATACAGGTCCTCGAAAGAACCTGTTGCAGGCGATCCCGTAGTTGCGTGTGCGGGGAGTTGCGGTGTGTTTAGGTGTCCCATTCGTCTCCTTGACCCACGGATGGTGGTCGTCCCACGCGGACTGGTGGCAGTTCGCACTGGCCGGTGCGATCTGCCCCGCGTGGCGTAGCGTGTCAGCCGCGTTCGCTACTGCCAGCCCTTTGGCGACTGGAAACTGGGATTCAGGCAATACAGCTTTCACCATGCACACCTTACTTTGTGCTCTCCACCGGGCTGCGGCGCCCGATTTCAAGACGTTTCCCGGCATGCTCTGGTCCCGTTCTCCTTTCGGAGTCTCAGTCGCTTCCGACACCGGTAAGCCGGGCAAGTAAGAGCCATAACCAGCAGGCTCCATTCTTTCGAACACTCCCTTCTTCTCCACGCCTCAACGGCGCACGCCTTGCGGCTTCGATCCCTCGCGCCGACCAGCTTGCGCTCCGATCACAAAATTCGGAAAATAAGAAATAAAACTCGACGAGACACCCAACTCACTCGTATCATCATGGCTCGATGCAGGTGAGGTGGCCGCAATGGCAGATCAGCAGGCCAGGTCTTCGGACCTCGTAGAAATCGCTCGCAGAAGCGGTGAGTTTCGCAAGCATTATGGTGTCGTGCTCGGAGCATTTCTGTACCTCAGCTCGATCAGCGCGGCGCGGCCGCGGTCGATCTGGTGGAGCGGTGTGCTGACGGCGCTGATCGGCGCGGTGGCCTTATGGATCAAGGGCCAAGGCAACGGCTAGCAACAGAGACCTTGGGAAGTGATCTCCTGCACAAGCGGGAAGTTGCTGCCGCGACAAAGGTACACTTCTTTGCATTGCGGTGTTCTCGCATGTGCTTGGGAAGCACAATTCAAAGAAACCATGACGGCTGGCTTGGTTTGAAAACATCTTCACGCGCAAGGTCTTCCACGCAAGAATCGAAGCGCAGGCTGCGCGTCGATCGTCGTGAGTCGACCTGCCGCACGCTATTGCAGGCTGCGGATGCGGAGAGTTTTGTGAAATTCTTCTCTTTCGATTCTCTGCATTGCGTGCGATGCGAGTTCCAATTCTTGGTCACTTGTTTCGCCATATTTCTATTTTACGGGCGAGAAAAGAAGTGTAATAGTCCAGCCACACGACTCTGGGTGGTATGGGGATTATGGAAGCGATAAGTCCGGATTCGGGCCTGCAATGTCTCGCGCTCCTTCTCCGGTTCCACCAGATCTCGGTCGATCCCGCACAGATCGCACATCAGTTCGCCGGCCGCGCCATCGGCGTTGCCGAGATGCTGCGTTGTGCGAAGGAGTTGAAGCTCCGGGCCCGCGCAGTCAAGGAGACCTGGACAGGTCTGACGCGTTTGCCGTTGCCGGCGATCATTCAGCGGCGAGACGAGAGCTTTGTCATTATCGGCAAAATCACCGAGGACGATGTTCTCATCCAGGATCCGCTTGAGCGGCGGCCGCAGGCCCTCAAGCGCGCCGACTTCGAGGCAAGCTGGAACGGCTCCGTCGTCCTGATGACGCGGCGCGCCTCGCTCGCCGATCTCGCGCGCCGCTTCGACATCACCTGGTTCCTGCAGGCGATGCATAAATACCGGCGGCTACTGGCTGAAGTCCTGGTCGCGTCGTTCTTTCTGCAGCTGTTCGCGCTCGTCACGCCGCTGTTCTTCCAGGTCGTCACCGACAAGGTGCTCACCCACCGGGGATTCACGACGCTGGACGTCCTGGTCGTCGGTCTCATTGCAGTTTCCATCTTCGAGACGGTTCTCGGCGCGCTGCGGACCTATGTGTTCTCCCACACCACCAACCGGATCGACGTCGAGCTCGGCGCGCGCCTGTTCCGGCACCTGATCGCATTGCCGATCGGCTATTTCGAGGCCCGGAGGGCAGGCGACTCGGTGGCGCGCGTGCGGGAGCTGGAGAACATCCGCAACTTCCTCACCAGTTCGGCGCTGACCTTGGTGATCGATCTTGCCTTCACCTTCGTATTCCTCGCGGTGATGTTTTACTACTCGCCGCTGCTGGCCTGGATCGTCGTTGGCTCGTTTCCGTTCTACATCGCGCTGTCGGCCGGCGTTACCCCGATCTTCCGGCAACGGCTCGAGCGGAAGTTCGACCGCGGCGCCGAGAACCAGGCGTTCCTGGTCGAGAGCGTCAGCGGGATCCAGACCCTGAAGGCGATGGCGATCGAGCCGCAGATGCAGCGGCGCTGGGAAGAGCAGCTCGCCGGATATGTCGGCTCCAGCTTCGACGTCCTGTCGCTCGGCAACTGGACCAGCCAGTGCGTTCAGTTCATCAGCAAGATCGTCACGGCATTGACGCTCTATTTCGGGGCCCATCTGGTCATCGAGGGCCAGCTGACCGTCGGCGAGTTGATTGCCTTCAACATGCTTGCCGGGCGGGTCGCCCAGCCGGTGCTGCGGCTGGCGCAGTTGTGGCAGGATTTCCATCAGGCGCGGGTCTCGATTGCGCGGCTCGGCGACATCCTCAATACGACGCCCGAGCCGACATTCGACGCCGCGCGCGCCGCGCTTCCGCCGATCCAGGGCCATGTCACGTTCGAGCACATCGACTTCCGCTATCGCATCGATGCGCCGCTTGCCCTGCACGACGTCTCGCTCAAGGTCGCGGCCGGCCAGGTGATCGGCATCGTCGGGCCGTCCGGCTCGGGAAAGTCGACCCTCACCAAGCTGTTGCAGCGACTTTATGTGCCGGAAGCCGGCCGCGTCCTGATCGACGGCATCGACCTGACGGTCGCCGACGTCGCCTGGCTGCGGCGGCAGGTCGGTTCCGTTCTGCAAGAGAATGTGCTCTTCAACCGCTCGATCCGGGACAACATTGCCTTGGCCGATCCCGGCATGCCGATGGAGCGGATCATTGCCGCGGCCGAGCTCGCCGGCGCCCATGAATTCATCCTCGGGCTGCCCGACGGTTACAACACTGTCGTGGGCGAGCGCGGCGCAAGCCTGTCGGGCGGGCAGCGGCAGCGGATCGCCATCGCGCGGGCGCTGGTCACCAATCCGAGAATCCTGATCCTCGACGAGGCGACCAGCGCGCTCGACTATGAGAGCGAAAGCATCATCCAGCGCAACATGCGGCGGATTTCCGCCGGACGTACCGTCTTCATCATCGCGCACCGGCTGTCGGCGGTCCGCCAGGCCGACCGGATCATCACCATCGAGGCCGGGCGGCTGGTCGAGGACGGCACCCACGACGAGCTGATCAAGCAGGCCGGCCGTTACGCGACGCTTCACCAGATCCAGGCGGGGCTCCATGTCGTCGGCTGACCCGTCCCCCACGAGCCCGGCGACGGCAGACGTCGTGCCGTTCCGCCGACCACGCGCCGACACGGCACGGCAGTTCCTCCCGGCCGCGCTCGAGATCATCGAGACGCCGGCCTCGCCCGTCGGGCGGGCGATCGGCGGCACCATCATCCTGTTCTTTGCCATTGCGATCGGCTGGGCGAGCTTCGGCCATGTCGACATCATCGCCACCGCGCAAGGCAAGATCGTCCCGACCGGACGGACGAAAACCATCCAGCCGCTCGAGACGGGGACCGTGTCGGCCATTCACGTCCGCGATGGCGATCAGGTCGCGGCCGGGCAGATCCTGATCGAACTCGATCGCACCGTCACCCAGGCCGAGCAGCGGCGGGTGTCGCAGGATCTGATCCTGGCGGAGCTCGATGTTGCGCGGCTTGGCGCACTCCGGGACAATTTCGATCGATTGGACGGCGTGCGGGAGATTGCTGCGCCGGCCGGGGCTTCGGAGCGCGATCTGACGCGGACCCGGGCGGCGATGCAGGCGCAAGCCGCCGAGCAAACCGCCAAGATGGCGTCGATCAGTCACCAGATCGAGCAGAAGCGCGCCGAGGCGGATTCGATTGCTGCGACGATCGCCAAGATCGATGCCTCGCTGCCGCTGGTCGAGCAGACCGCAAAGATCCGCCGGGACGCGATGCAGATCCAGTACGGCAATCAGATCGCTTACCTCGACGCGCAAGCTCGGATGCTTGACCAGCAGAACGAGCGGGTGGTTCAAAGTCGCAAGCTGGTGGAAATTGAAGCCGCGCGGCAGGCGCTGGAGCAGCAGCTCGGTCAGACCAAATCGGGCTTCGAGCGGCAAGTCCTGAGTGATCTCTCCGACGCCCAGAAGAAGGCCGAGGAGTTCGCCCAGGACCTGGTCAAGGCCGAGCGCAAGATGAACGAGCAGGTTCTGCGCTCGCCAATCGATGGGACAGTCCAGCAGCTGGCGCTGCATACGATCGGTGGCGTGGTGACGCCGGCGCAGCAATTGATGATCATCGTGCCGGCCGACAGCCGCCTGGAGGCCGAAGCGATGATCCCGAACCGGGATATCGGCTTCGTCACCGCGGGGCAGTCCGCGGAGGTGAAGATCGATACGTTCAATTTCACGCGGTACGGCTTGCTGCAGGGAAAGGTCGTAAGTGTGTCACAGGACGCCATCGTCAAGGACAAGCCGGCCGATCCGTCCGGCGCGACGAAGAAGGGCGGGGCGCTCTCGGAGTCGAGCGAGCCGGACGGGCAGCAGCTCGTCTACTCGGCGCGCATTGCGCTCGACGGGACGAAGATGCAGATCGACGACCGGCTCGTCAGCCTCGCACCCGGCATGGCGGTAACGGTCGAGATCAAGACCGGGACACGCCGCATCATCGAATATCTGATGTCGCCGGTGCTGCGCTACAAGAGCGAAAGCTTGAGGGAACGGTGATGCTTTCGCAGTCTTGGCCGAGAGAGGACGAAGCAGGCTCATCCACGAGAGTGAGAATGTTCGCGGCGGTGACAACATGAGGTGGGTCGTCGGTGCAATTGTCGTGGTCGCTCTGCTCGTGATCGGCACCGGGCTTGCACTTGTGATTGGAGAGGTGCAGGCCCTTCGCCGCCTTTTCGGCGGCGGTGCGAGCTTTACGAAGTCGGTCGAAGTCAAATCTCCCGGCCAAGATCGCGCAACGTATTATCGCTTGAAAGTGAAGCTCGCCTACAAGGGTGAGCCGCTCGATTTCGATATCGTGGTGGGCTGCCATGTCGCTATCACGACCTACAAGGACAACGATCGGACGGTCGAGGTCGGCATTGCGCCGATGGCGTATGGCCTGAAGATGAAGGATGGGCGCGGCGTGGTGGTTCGCCCGCCCGAGGCGTGTAACGGCGAGACCACGGAGAACGGCAAGGTTCCGAAGGCGCTGTTGCCGTTGGTCGCCACATACGAAAAGGCTGACGCGCCTTGGTTTGGCGTCGCGTATGCGTCGGAAGATGCGTACGACAGCCCTCGGTCCGAGCTGAAATTCTTCGATGCCACCATCAGCAAGGCGACGCGCGAGGAATGGCTGGAATGGCGTCGGACCGAAGCGCCGAAGAACTTCCTGACTTATGAACTGCTAGGCATGAACGAAAAGGATCGATGGGAGAACCCGCGCTGGCAGCCCGGCTACCGCGTCATGGGGTCGATCTGCACTGGAATTTCGCGGGTAAAGCTGCCGGAGTCCGTAAGCGAAGCCATTCGCCAGTACTGGCCTGCCAGCAAGCCCGACTATTGGTATCCGAATGGAGATGCGGGGCGCGCACTTTATGCTGCAGGTGACTTCTATGGGAAAAAGGTGCTCTTCGACGGCAATCCTCTCCGCGAATACTTTCCCACGGAGGCATATTTTTTTCCCGGGCTGCCGCGCCACAAGCCCGGTGCGCTGATCTTCTACACCGGGCACGTCGTGGGCGACGTCTATCCTGCAAGCTCCGATCTGTCGTTGAATCGGCTCGACGATGCCGGACACCTGCCGGCTGAAATCGAGGCGAAGCCGAGAAAGAGCCACGCCGACGTCAGCGTGCGTCCTGAGCTCAAAGGGTTCGCTTTCTGCGACGTCGTCTTGAACATCGCCGGCCTGCCATCCGTAATCAGTAATTTCGGCAATCCCAATGCAAATCGAATCAATGGTCAGCAAATCAATGAAGAGCTGAACCGGGTAACCGGTGACTTCGGTTACGCATTCGAACGCGATCAATATATCTACTTCCGCGAGCGCTACTCGCTGGTGAGTGTTTTTGGGGGGCTATAATGAGCACGAACAATCTGGACCCGATTGCGTTCGCGGCCGCATTGGCGGAAATCGTCTATCATCGGGCTACGCAAGATCGTCCACTAGCATATGGCGATCTCGGTGCAGCTGCCATTCCCCTGGAAACCACTCCTGTTGGGCTTAAGGCGAGCGATGACGGCACGAGCTTCTACAGCCCTCGGGGGTTTGTCGGTCAAGTCGTCGCAAAGGATAATGTCCTTTACGTCGTAATTCGCGGCACCGATCTTTCGGCGAGCTTCGTGGATGGCTTCAAGGCGGGCCTTTTCGGAGGTCTCAACCAAACTGCTCCTTTCCAAGATCCGGGGCAGCAAATCGATCCCGGCGATATCGCAGATGACCTTCTGTTGGGGGTGGGGACGACGAGGCAAACGCAACTCGACGATGCGCTAGCGTTGACAGAGGCTGTAAAGCAACTCGCCGCAACTCAAGGCAAGCAAGTCATCGTCGTAGGCCAGTCCCTGGGCGGAGGACTGGCTGGTCTCGTCTCGGCAATCGAGAACGTCAAGGGGTACGTATTTGACCCAGCGCCATTCGAGAACCAGCTATACATCGTCGCGGAACTGCGGGCACTTGCTGGATCCGGACTTAATCTTGGGCAGATTCCGTCGACGTCGTTCATAGACAACCCCCTGAGTCTGCCGATCCCGACTGACTCGACGCTTCTTGCGGCGGCTGCGACGTTAGCTGCTGAGATTGTGGGCCTGCTCCCGTTCGGGAAGTTGGCGGTGATCGCGTCGCAGGCAGCGTACCTGTTGGGGTTAGGGAACTCCGCGTCGGACATCCTCAATTATTTTGAGAACGTGTTCAACATACAGAACCAATTCAACGCGAACTTGTCGGACAAGCTGACAGTCACCGCGGTCACAGGCGAATTTTTGTCGAGTGGGGCGCTGGGCGGCGCCTTTAGCAGAGCCGGCGCCAAGTTTCCGGTCGACCGCGACTCGATCGACGTCGGAGTGTCGCCGTCCATCCTTACCGACGACACGGCTGTTTCCCTGCACAGCCCTACACTGATTAGTCTCCTGCTTCGCACTCGCGCCTCGGACTCAGCCGGCAAGAAGTTCGAGGATCTTCTCAAGGGCGACGAGGAGTTGCGGTACTCGTTTTTCGAAAAGCCGGGGATCAGCGGCCCGATCGAAGGGGACCGGCCGGATACAACCGGCGGCGAATACGGTTACAGCGGCGTCAAATCTGGTGGAGCCGCTCCGGGCATTCTCTACCGGGAATTGTGGCGGACCGTTGGGGTCACCGACGGGTTCTACGACAAGTTTTACGCTCGCTTTGGGACATGGCTGTCGAAAGGGGCCGTTGCGCAAGGCTTGAACCCAACGGCGCAGACAGACCAATTGTCGCTGCATTCCGGTGTTGTGAAGCTCGGCTTGCAAGTTGTTCGCGACGCGCTGGGCAAAGGCGATGGCGGAACTATTGGCGATGTCGGTCTCAATGTTTTTGGGGCTGGAGATGCCAACGGCCCGTCCGCTGGATATGTGCGGATCAATCTCAGCGATATTCATCCGAATAACGTTGATCCAACTCTAGGTCTGGTCGAAACGCTGCCTAACAGTTCTCTATCCCAGGAATACGGGGTTCGAGACATCAACGTTTTTATTGAGCAGAAGGCCGAAGGCCAGTTTGGCGTAAGCCCGAACTCCCTGGATTTGAGCTATCTAACGAGCATTCTCGGAGCCACTCAAGCAGAGATCCTGAACGGAACCAAATCGTTGCGGATGCATTGGGGCGCCTTGGTCGTTCAAGCGGGAGATGGGACCCCCCTCAATTACGATGCGAAACAAGCGGACGGTTCGAACGGCGCAGACGTTTCGCAGGTTATTATCGGCGGAGCCGCGGGAGATAATATAAAGGGCTCAAGCCAGAGCGATTACATCGTCGAAGGGAATGGTGACAATACCATCGATGGCGGCGGAGGGAATGACATCATCATTGGAGGTTGGGGTCGGGACACCCTTAATGCGGGCGGAAATACGAGCGCTTCTGATTCGATTATATTCTTCGGTGGTCGAGGAGTAGATGCGGCGGTTTACGGAAATGGCGCGAGTGGGGTCCAGCTAACGCTGGCGGCTGCCGAACTCCCGCAGGGCAGCCAAAAGACGGGCCTCGATGTTGCCGTCGGAAGCCAAGGACGACATGACACATTGATCGATGTTGAGAAGGTCAAGTTGTCCGACGGAGCTGATACCGTTCGCGTCAATCCTGGTGCGTCGAAGGGCCTCAAGGCGGTACGGGAAGTGGACGCAGGGGAGCAGCAGGACGGCACGATGGATGTGCTGGATCTCACTGCCCTCGGGAGGTCCGGCAATTTCGAAAACAACAAGATCAGCGGCACCAACACGGTCTTCAAGAACTTCGAAGATCTGAAGGTTGGAGGAGCGGACAAGGTCTCGGTCAACTTGAAAGGACCGGACGCTGCGTCCTGGAAGCAGGTTGACTTCGTCAACACTCAAGGAATCATCGATAGCGATGTAAGAGGCCTCACGATCAACTTCGGCAATGCCAATGGCAACGTCGTGAAAGGCGTCGGTTACGGGACGATCATCAACTACGGAACCGGCTCGGGCAATATCTACCTCCTGGGCACCAACAACGTCCTCGTCAACGGGTTCGATGCCAACGACATCATCGCCAATGGCGACGATATCCTGCACGGCGGGATCGGCTCTTCGAATTCGGAGACCGGCTGGGTCACCAATGCCATGAACAACATCCGATATGGCATCAATGTCGTCGGTGATCTCGTTATTCGCAATTCAATGGGGCAATCGACCTATGTCTCGAACTACAAGGGCGGGCCCGGCGTTCCGTTCAGCGAACAGACGGCCGGCATCTTCATCGGGATTGGCAAGATATGGGTCGAGAGGCTGATGGAGCTGAGCCGGCCGTTCAATGACACGATCGGCCCGACGTTGAAGGCGGGCAATGCACTGTTCTATACGATGACCGGTATGAAGGCGTTTCCCGCCGATCCGCTGGTCCTCGATCTCAATGGCGACGGATTCAACCTGACCGCGGTCAGCTCGGCGGCGCCGATGTTCGACGTGTTTGGCACGGGCTTCTCGGTCCGTACCGGGTGGGTACAGCCCACGGATGGCATCCTTGCCATCGACAAGAATGGCAACGGCAATATCGACGACGTGAGCGAGTTGATCGGCGGTGAAAGCGGGAACGGCTTCGCCACGCTGGCACAATACGACACCAATGACGATGGCGTGATCGACGCCAATGATGCCGTCTATTCGCAGCTCCGGGTCTGGCAGGATGCCAATGGCAACGCCGTCGTCGATCCGGGGGAGCTGAAGACGCTGTCCGATCTCGGCATCGCATCGATCAATGTATCCTCGACCGCGCAGAACGGGATGAGTGCGGCCGGCAATTCGATCGAGGCGACCGGCACTTTCACCTGGGCAAACGGCACGACCGGATCGGTCGGTGACGTCGTGTTGACGACCGATCCGTTCCATAGCGAGTACAAGGGCGACAAGTCGGTGAGCGCCGCCGCTGCCGCCAAACCTGATCTCAAGGGCTATGGCACGCTGACCGATCTTCACGTGGCGATGACGCTCGATCCGACCTTGATCGATGTCGTCAACGCCACCTTGCCGCTTCTGACCACCCCCAATCTTCCCGCGCTAAGGGAGGCCGTCCAGCCGATTCTCGACGCCTGGGCGCGTGCGGTGAAGCTTCCCGACGCCAATGGCGTTCTGCAGGTCCGCGATCCGTCGACCGGTCATCAGGACATGCTGCTGCTGATGAAGTCCGATCCGTTCGGCCACGTGACGGTGCTCGACTTCATCTATTCGTACATCAACGGCAAGGGCCACCTGGTTTATGGCTTTGTCAGCGGCGCCCCCGTCAAGGACGCGGCCGGCAGCGTGATTGAGGAGCCGTCATATCAGCAGGTCCTGAATTCTCCGCTTCCGGCAGAAGCATCCTGGCAAACTGTAAAGGCCGATCAGTTCGGGTTCATCGAGCGCTTTACCGGGCAGCCCGTTCCGACATTCAGCACGGACACGCCACAGGCGCGGCAGGCGGCGCTTGCGTCACTGTCTTCATTCGTGACCGCGGGGTGGACCGCGATCAGCCTCGAGGCCGTGCGCATCTCGATGCAGAGCTCGCTGGCGCAGTTCTTCCCGGGCATCGTCTACGATACGGCATCGAACAGCTTCCACGCGACGACGGATCAGCAGCTGACGCCGATGTATCAGGCGATCTTCCGTGCCGCGCCGGCGGATGCGGGAGCGACGGCGTGGCTTGCGAACTGGAAGCCGATCATCGACGTCGTGCTCGGCGATTTCGCAAGGGGTGAAGGCCTCACGGTGAACTACGCCTATGAGTTCACCAGCATGGTCCGCGCCTATGAGAGCGTCGGGCTGCCGCTCAGCATCGAGCAGGCAGCCGAGACGCTCGGCGTGCCTGCCGGCCAGATCGTCGAAGGCGGCAGTGTGATCAATGGTGCCACCGATAATCCCTACATCTACTACCTGCATGGCGGCGACCAGACGGTTACGACGTCGAGCGGAGCCCCCGACAATTTCGTGATGGGCGGCACGTTCGGGCACGTCGTCATCAATGCCGATCGCGGCGGCGGCGGGGAGGACGATCTGCTGCGGTTCACCAACGTCAAGTCGACTGATGTGACCGCGGTTCGCGACGGCATCGATCTGGTTCTGTCTGTCAACGGGACCAACGAGCAGATCAGGATTGTCGGGGAGTTCGTGGGCATCAAGCCGTCGCTCACCGGCGGCAATATGAACGACAAGATGGGCGTCCAGCAGATCGCCTTCTCGGACGGCGTCGTCTGGGACAAGCCGGACATTTCATGGGCGACCTGGCATCCGAACCCGACGGCCACAAGCATTGTCGGGACGATGGATATGGACATTCTCGACGGAGGTCAGGGAACCGACCAGTATCTGTCGGGTGGGGACGGCGGTGACGTCTACATCTGGGGCCGCGGATCCGGCCACGATACGGTCGACGACCGGATGGGTTGGATCCTGAACACAGCGCCGGACTACGTCAAATTCGGGCCGGGGATCACACTGTCCGACCTGACCTGGTCGCGCCAGACGGATTCGCCCGACCTCACGATTTCGATCAAGGGTGCGAGCGATACCCTGACGATCCTCAACCAGTTCGCGCCGGACTACGGCGTGCTCGGGCCGATGTGGCTCAACCGGATCGAGGAGTTCACCTTCGATGACGGCACCACGCTGAGCTGGGAAAACGTGATCCAGCTGATGGATCAGGAGTCCTACGGCAAGCCCGCCATCTATGGCTTCAGTTATGCCGACACGCTGGACGGTGGCCCCGGCGTCCACTGGCTGTCCGGCGGCAACGAGAACGACACCTATCTGTTCGACTTCGGCTACAATTACGACGTCGTCCACGATGGCACGACCAACATTCTCGGCAATCCGAACGACACGATCAAGTTCGGTGAGTCGGTCCGGCCGCAGGATGTGACGTTTTCGCAGCTCGCGGGCACCAAGGATCTCGTGATCACGCTCTCCGACGGCTCGGTCATGGTCGTCGCGGGCGAGTTCTCGATCGATATTTTCGCAATTTCGTGGAACCGAATCGAGAACTTCCAGTTCGCGGACGGCACCGTCATCACCTTCGATCAGCTGCGCCAGCAGCTACTCAACAATCAGGAGATATCAGGCAGCGCCGTCGTGCTCGGAACCGATTTGACCGATACGATCGATGGCGGTCCCGGCAACCAGTATCTGGCGGGAGGGTCGAGCGACGACACCTACATGTTCGGTCACGGCTCCGGCCATGACACGATCGACGATCAGGGAGGTGTCGTCAGCTTCAAGTCCGACGTGGGCGCCGGCGATCTCGTATGGTCCAAGCTCGGCAACGACCTTCTGATCAAGATCAAGGGATCGAACGATTCCCTGACCATCCTCGGCGAGTTCGGCGGCATTTACGGGGATTACAGTATTTCGGCCTTCAACTTCGCCGACGGGACCAGCCTGTCCCGCGGCGACGTTTATGCCCGGCTGTATCAAGGGGGAGCCGACAGCGACAGTTTCAACACCATCCAGCCGGATATCCACACCGGTCTCGGCCATCCGCTGATCCATGGCGGCGCCGGCGACGATGTGATCACCGGGGCTGGCGGCGACACCATCCAGTTCAACGTCGGCGACGGGCGCGATGTCGTTGCCGATCCGCAATTCTACTACGGCGGCCAGAACACGATCAGTTTCGGCGCCGACATCACGCCGGACATGGTCCAGATCCATCAGCTCGGCACGAGCATGATCTTCACCTTCACCGGGACCAATGACCGGATTGCCTATATCGATGACCAGGGGCTCGGATTTCCGCTCGCCAATATCGTGTTCGCCAACGGCACGACCTGGAGCACGGCCGATATCCAGTCGCACCTGCTGGCAGGCGTCAGCCTGACCGCAAGCCAGGTCGGCGGCGGTATCGAATACGACTACAATCTGTCGCAAGGCTATGCGAGCGTGGTGCCGTCATCCGGGCAGTCCGGCGTCATCACCGTTCGTGTCTCCGGCATCCTGCCCGCAGACGTCGACCTGCAGCGCGTCAGATTCCCGGATACGCCGACCGACGAAGGCGCCGGCATCCTGCTTTCGGCCAAGGGCTCGACGTCGGGCGGCCTCCTGATCGACAATCCGTCGGCCAATCTGCTTCCGTTCGATCAGCTCGTGTTCGACGACGGCACGGTCTGGACCCGCGCGCAGGTGCAGCAGATGCTGCTGGACCAGGCTGCCGCAACACCGGGCAATCACATCATCTACGGCTTTGCCGGCAACGATGTCATCACGTCGGGCCCGGGCGATGACGTGCTCGAAGGGACCAATGGCAACGACACCTATGTCTACCGGCGCGGCGACGGATCCGACAAGATCATTGTGAACAACGCCGCCGGCTGGGGGTACGTCAACACGCTCTCGCTGCCGGACATCGCATCGACCGAAGTCTCGTTGCTGCGCTGGCCGGGCAACGGGCGCGATGACCTCGTCGTTCAGATCGACGGGCTGAATGGCGGCCCGCAGGGCCAGGTCATCATTTCCGGCGAGTTCAACTACGGTTCGACCAGCGCCTTCGGCACCCATGTGAACCGCGCCGACGCGCCGATCCAGCAGATCGTGTTCGCGGACGGTGTGGTCTGGAGCGAGACCGACATCGAGGCAAAGCTGCTCGCCCAGGAGCAGGCGCAGGTTGCGCCGGGAGGCGCCGTCTACGGCTTCGATGGCGCAGACACGTTGTACGCCGGGACCGGCGTACGCACCCTCGTCGGTGGCCTCGGCAGCGATACCTATGTCTGGACGGCCGGCGATGGCCCGACCTTCATTTCGGATCAGGGCAGCGTGGCCCTCGCGCTCGGCGTCGAGACCAATACGCTCGATATCAAGGGGGTGGCGCCATCCGCCGTCACGATTGCGCGCAGTCCGGATCCGAACGCGAACGACCTTGTCTTGATGATAGCGGGGCAAGCCCCGATCGTGCTGAAGGGGCAGACCGCCGCGAGCACGACCAACGTTGTGGCGCGCGTTTCTTTTGACGATGGAACCGTTTGGGATTGGACCGATCTGCTGCTGCGTGCCGATGGAGGTGTCCCGACGACGCCGGATGGCGTCACGGCGCGAGTTTTCGACGGGTCGGCGAGCACCCTGTCGGGAACGAGCAGCGACGACACCTACTTCTGGGGAGGCGGCCACGGCGATGCCACCATCGCCGAGGGCAATTATCAGATCTGGCAGAAGGCCGACGTGGTGCGTCTGGTTGGCCTGAATGCGGCTGATGTGGATCTTGGTATTCGCAGGAAGGATGGACACACGGACCTTGCGATCGTCAACCGAGCGACCGGAGAGACGCTGACCGTCGTCGGGCATTTCAACAGCGCTTCGGATGATGGAAGCAACATGTGGTCCGGCGGAGGGACCGGCATCGAGAGGTTGATCTTTGCCGATGGGACGATCTGGAACACCCGGCAGATCCTCGAACATTCGGGCTATATGCTCGCCCCTGGAGATACCACCGTCTACAACCTTGACCTCAGCGATCACGCGCTTCCGATTTACGCGGCTCCCGGAGCGACGCTGATCGGACGAGGCGAGCAGCCCAACACGTACATCTGGCGTCCGGGTGCCGGCAGTGTGATTATTCAGCATCTGAGTTGGGACGCGAAACTGAATACGCTGCGACTTCAGGGCGTAGCAGCGACTGATGTCAGATTTGAATACACGGCAAACGAGCTGGTCGTCCGCAATGTCGCGACCGGAGACACCATTAAGGTACCTTCTCAGGTCCCCGACTACGGCGCCGCGGGCGGGATCGATCGTGTTGTGCTCGACGACGGAACCGCATTCGACCTTTCGCGGAGCATATATTTTGGGCGGGGCTCAGGTGCGGCCAATCTGAATCTCTATGGCTCGGTTGCGACGGTCCAGCTCGGTGCCGGGATCACCGCGCAGGACGTCTATTTCCAGAACGATGCGTCCGGCAATCTGATGATCAAGTTCAGGGGTGACTCCGCCGACAGCATCACGCTGCGCGGTGACCTGCACCATCAGACTTGGGGCGTATCGAGCACCATTCAGCAGCTGAAGTTCAGCGACGGATCGGTGCTCGGCCTCGGCCAGCCAGCTCCCGATCAGGGGCAGCCCTTTACATTCACCTGGTTTGGTAGTGCATCCGTCACCAATGTCGAGGGCAGCAGCTACGGGGTCAATATCTTCGAGGTGGCTCCAGGCGGAGATCACATTACGTTCGGCTATTTCAGCAGCGGCAATGTGATCGATTTTGGTCCCGGCGATGGCCAGGCAGACGTTTCGCTGAACAGCGGCCAGGGAGTCATAAACCTGGATGCCTTGCCATCAGGTGTATCGCTCTGGACCATCGGCAACGACCTGTTTATCGGTTTGGGGTCTGGCGGCTACATCCTGACGATCCATAGCTATCTCAACAATGCCAATGGCATCACGGCGGTCAAGTTCGCTGACGGAACGGTGTGGGACCGCCAGGCGATCGCTTCGCAAGCGGTCATTCGCGGTACCGCCGGCAACGATTTTATCGATCTTCCGAGTAATGGGGCAACTGTCGTGGCCGGTCAGGGCGACGACACACTCAGCGTTTCCGGTAGCGGATCGGACCGCATCGTATTTGCGAAGGGAGACGGCCACGATACGCTGACCAATTCCGGTTCAGGCTCCAGCCGCGACGACACGCTCGTCCTGACGGACATCAATCCGTCAGACATTCGCCTGACCCGTAACGGTGAGGTCCTGACACTTGCGGTGCTGTCGACAGGGGACACGTTCACGGCGAGATATCAATTCTGGGGCGACGGCAGCCAGATTTTGGGCTTGAGTCATATCCAGTTTGCCGATGGAACGATCTGGGATCGTGCAACGATTGCATCGAATGCATTGGTCGTCGGTACGCCCGGAAACGACAATATCGATGCTCCGACCAATGGCGCGACGATCGACCTCGGCCTCGGCGATGACAGGGTCAATCTCAGCGGGACCGGCGCAGACCGCGTCTTGTTCGCGAAGGGCGATGGGCACGACATGCTGGACAACAGTGGCAGCGGTTACCAGCGCAACGACACGCTGGAATTGACTGACATCCTGCCCTCCGAGGTTGTACTGACAAGGTCGGACTCTCAGCTCCTTATTCAGGTGCCATCAACGGGTGACAGCGTCGTCGTGCGTTGGCAATTCTACAGTGACGGGAGTTCGGTCTACGGCATCAACTACATCAAGTTCGCCGACGGGACGATCTGGGATCGGTCGACGATCGCGGTCAATGCCCCGGTCCGCGGAACGGCTGGTAACGACTCTATCAATGCGCCCGCCGATGCTGCGACGATCATCGCAGGGTTGGGGGATGACACGGTCACCTTGACTGGAACGGGTGCGGATCGCATCGTCTTTGCGAAGGGTGATGGGCACGATACCCTGAACAACAGTGGCAGTGGCTATCAGCGCGACGATACGCTCGACCTCACGGACATCCTTCCATCGGAAGTCCAGTTGAATCGATCAGGCGATCAGATGATTGTCAAGGTGCCGGCGACCGGCGACAGCGTGACGGTGCTCTACCAGTTCTACAATGGTGGCAGCTCGGTCTATGGCATCAACAGGATCAAATTTGCCGACGGGACGATCTGGGATCGCACGACGATCAATCAGAACGCGGTTGTGTTCGTGCCTGGATACGAGATTGTGCTTGGCTCCGGCAACCAGCTGGTGAACGGTGACGGCAAGCAGCACAGGTACGTCTATTCCACCATCGGTGGCAACGATGTCATCAATGATGCAAATAGCCAGTCGACGCTGGCGATGCAGGACATTGCCTCGACCGGAGTCACGCTGTCGCGGGATCACGACAGCTGGGATCTGGTGCTGACGGTGACCTCGACCGGCAAGACCGTGACGATCAAGAACGAGTTCTCGCCTTACGCAGGCGGCCTCGGTGTCGGCTTCTCCGACGGAGTCAGCTGGACCACAGACCAGATCGAGCAGAAGCTGCTCGATCTGGAGAGTGCCACCAATGGCGGGTCGATCTACGGCTATGACGGTCGCAACGATACTTTGGTGGCCGGGCTCGGGGAAAAGTACCTGAACGGCAAGGACGGTACCGACACCTATGTCTATACCTCGGCCGGCGGCAATGATGTGGTCGAAGACAATGGCGGCACGCTTGTCATGCAGGACATCGCTTCAAGTGGAGTGACGCTGTCGCGGACTCTCGACAGCTGGGATCTGGTGCTGACGGTGACATCGACCGGCAAAACCGTGACGATCAAGAACGAGTTTTCGCCATACAACAACGGCCTCGGCGTCAATTTCTCCGACGGCAACTGGACCAGAGATCAGATCGAGCAGAAGTTGCTGGACCAAGCAAGCGCCGCCAATGGCGGATCAATCTATGGCTTTGACGGTCGCAACGACACGCTGGTGGCCGGGCTCGGCGACAAGTACCTGAACGGCAAGGATGGGACTGACACCTACGTCTACACGTCGGCCGGCGGCAACGATGTGATCGAGGACAATGGCGGCACGCTGGTGATGCAGGACATCGCCTCGACCGGAGTGACGCTGTCGAGGGATCGCGACAGCTGGGATCTGGTGCTGACGGTGACTTCGACCGGCAAGACCGTGATGATCAAGAACGAGTTCTCGCCTTACAACAGCGGTCTCGGCGTCAATTTCACCGATGGCAGTTGGACCAGGGACCAGATCGAGCAGGAGTTGCTGGACCAGGCGAGTGCGGCCAACGGCGGGTCGATCTACGGTTTTGACGGCCGCAACGATACGTTGGTGGCCGGGCTCGGCGACAAGTACCTGAACGGTAAGGACGGTGTTGACACCTATGTCTACACCTCGGCCGGCGGCAACGATGTGGTCGACGACAATGGCGGCACACTTGTGATGCAGGACCTTGCGTCGGCCGGAGTAACGCTTTCGCGCAATCTCGATAGCTGGGATCTGGTGCTGACGGTGACCTCGACCGGCAAGACCGTGACGATCAAGAACGAGTTTTCGCCTTACAACAGCGGTCTCGGCGTCAATTTCTCCGATGGGAGTTGGACCAGGGACCAGATCGAGCAGAAGTTGCTGGACCAGGCGAGTGCGGCCAATGGCGGGTCGATCTACGGCTTTGACGGCCGCAACGATACGTTGGTGGCTGGCCTCGGTGACAAGTACCTGAACGGCAAGGACGGTACTGACACCTATATCTACACCTCGGCCGGCGGCAACGATGTGGTCGATGACAACGGCGGCTCGCTTGTCATGCAGGATATCGCTTCCAGCGGCGTGACGCTGTCGAGCAATCCGGCCAATTACGACGTGACAATAGCCGTCACCGCGACCGGCAAGACCGTCACGCTGAAAAGCGAGTTGTCGCCGTACAACAATGGTCTTGGCATCAGCTTCTCCGACGGCGTCAGCTGGACTAGGGATCAGGTCAGGGGTGCCGCCTCAACCTTTACCTGGGTGGGATCGACCTCCAATGCGACCCTGACCGGAAATGCCTATGGCACGAACGTCTTCCAGTTTGGGGGCGGTACGGAAACGGCAAATGGAGGAGCAAGGAGCAATTTCTACCAGGTGTCGTCCGGCACCGGGCAGGCGGCGATCAACCTTCCGACCGCAACGGGCTCCAGGAACGAGCTCGATTTCGTTGGCGGGATCAACGACGACCAGCTCTGGTTCGAGCGGTCAGGCGACAATCTGTCCGTCGATCTCCTTGGCACCAACACAAGTGTCACCATCAACGGCTGGTTCTCCGGCGCCGGCTCGCAGCTGCAGGAGATCACCGCCGGCGGCCTGAAGATCGACAGTCAGGTGTCGCAGCTCGTCCAGGCGATGGCGACCTACGCTGCAGCAAATCCAGGCTTCGATCCGACCAGTTCAAGCGTCCACACTGTGCCGAACGACGCGAGCCTGCAAAGCACGATGTCTGCGGCTTGGCACGCATAACACTGGGTGAATGGTCGCCCTCGGAATGTCTAGCGGGCGCGGTAGCCGTTTGTGGCGCCGCGCCCGACGGCGAGGCACAGCAATCCGGCAACGTTACCTGCCATTGTCGTCTCGCTCAGAACCCGCACTCTTGTCCTGGCGCGCAGACTCACCGTAACTCGAGCGACTGCATCTTGACTGGAGTGTTGCGGATGAATCGGTCGAATGGGCTGCCGGATAATGGATACGCGCTAATAGTCGATGGCCAGGTGAAGACGGAGTTCATGACGAGGGAGGGCGCCGAGGCCGGCGCGAGAGATCTGAAGCGCCGCTTTCCGGTATTGCAGATCCCGCTGTATGACGCCGAGGCGAAACAAGCCGAGGAGCTCGCTTAATGGGCTGATCCTCCGAGTTGGCGCAGCTGATAGCCTTAACCCTGCACATGCCCCTCTGACGTGCCCGCTGCTGCGGGCCGGGCTTTCGTGGACCGTGCCGCTTCGCGTCACCGCCTTGCGGGTTGGACTCCGAGCGTAACACGATGTGTGTCGCTCGCCGGAGCTAGTCGCTTGCGGCCCCGCCATCATTGCATGCCGGCGTTGCTATCACTGTCCCGCTCGGGTGCCTTATTAATCGGTCTCGCGGCTGCAGTCGGCCCGTGCGCCGACGGGAGGCGGAGCTATGCTGACACTCCTGCGGATGCAGTTTTTGATACTCTCACTCTTGCCTCGTGTTTCAGCTCTGCCGGGTGCCAGGCATTCTCACTCTTGGGATCTAAGGGGCGTTGCCCCTCGCGCACGCCAGGGTAAAGCGCCGGCTGAGACCGGCGCCGCCCCGGGCGGTCTCCCCGGTCTTCCGCGCTTTCTCTTATCCGCAACATTCGAAATCCTGCACGGGCTTGTGCAGACCCGCTCTTCGAGCGGCCCTGTCGGGCGGGCGATTCCCCTCCGCCCGGGTCGCCCTGGCACTTGCTACCCCCGGTCTCGCCGACGGGCAGGGTTGCAGCGCAGCGCTGCGCTTCAACCTCAGCCCAATAGGAGAATGACCATGAACATGATGAGCCTGTCCCCGAGCGAACAGGGTGCGCCCGGAGGTTTCCGCGTGGACGTGTCGCGCGGCCAGCGGATTGGCCGCGTGTCGTCGGAATGGTTTGTACGCCCGGATGACGAGCGGTTCTTGAGTTTGCAGGACCTTCACGCGGCGGTCCGAGGCCGTGCCGAGCACGCGCGGGCGCGCACCGTTGAAAGCAGGGCCATCCGGGTGGAGGCGAACCGGGAGAACTCCGAACGGCTGGCCCTGACGGTCCCGGGACGTGACGAGCCTGTGGCCCCGACACATTGGAGCTTTGGCCAGTTATGCACGCTGGTTCGCGCGCCGACATCCTACCTGCGGCGACTACCCGCGGCTTTGTCAGCCGTCAACCTGCAACATGGCTTGCTCTCGCATCGCGCCGAGCTCGTGAAAACACTGGAGGCCGATGATGGACGCGTCGAGCTTCGTGCTCTGACTGGGCCGGACTATGGCCGTATCTGGGACCATGAACTGGTCGCTACGGTGATGAAGATCGTGGGCAACGGCACAGGTGACACGCGGTGGAAGGTGCCGGGCGTGTTGGATTGGTCGACCATGACCCATAATCCCCTTGTGGAAGTGACTAAGGACACGACCACGCTCTACGCCAGCGACCGCGACGTATTTCTGTTTCTGGTCGACGACACGAACCCAATCGAGGCGGGACGCTTGCGTGATGGATCGCCGGACTTGTACTTTCGAGGCTTCTACTGCTGGAACAGCGAAGTCGGCAGCAAGAGGCTTGGGATCGCGAGCTTCTACCTCAGAGCCGTCTGCATGAATCGCAATCTCTGGGGCGTGGAGAACTTCGAGGAAATCACGATCCGACATTCAAAATTCGCCGCGCAACGCTTTGCGCATGAAGCGGCGCCCGCGCTGTCAAACTTTGCCAGTTCGTCGCCCGCGCCATTCGTCGCAGGGATCAAGGCTGCCCGGGAGCGGATCGTTGCTCGCACTGACGAAGACCGGGGGAGCTTTCTACGCAGAGCCGGGTTTTCCAGATCCGAAACGTCGAAAATCATCAAGACTGTCCTGGGCGAGGAAAATCGCAAGCCGGAAAGTATTTTTGATTTCGTGCAGGGCATTACCGCCATTGCTCGCGGCGAGACGCATCAGGATGCGCGGCTTGAACTGGAAGGCAAGGCAAAGCGGTTGATGGAACGCGCATTCTGACGGCATGAGCTGCGCAATCAGTACCCGGCTGCGCGGCCGTTTCACGTCAAGCCCGTTGCATCGTCGCCGATCCGGCTAGCCCGATCGGCGACGATGACGCGTCTCCGCGTCCGGCGCTCGCCGGGCCTCCGGCCCGGCTCGCGGCTCAACAGTGTCACACCATTTAGACCGGAGTTCATCTATCAACCGCGGCGCATGTCTCTCTCAACCGTCGATGAAGGGCGCTTGAGGAGATCCGCCGCCCGACACCGCGATCACTCGCGCCGCGACGCGGTCTTCGTCAATCTCAATGTTTGGAAAACAGAGGAGGCGTCTCAACCCTAATGCGCGGAGCTCCGCGATGTCGGCCGCGCATGACGATGAGTTAGCTATGCAGATCACACCTGCGAACAATTTTGCAGGATGTGCACCAAACCGGCGCTGCCCAAGCCGGCGTTTTGTTGCAGTCCGGTGCGAGCACCTTCGACCTGGCGTCGACCGGCAATGCCGCGAAGTTGCCACGTGAGCTCTGCGATCTGGGCTAGTCCTGTAGCCCCGAGCGGATGGCCCTTCGACAACAGGCCGCCGGACGGATTCACGACTATGTCTCCTCCATAGCTGCCACGGCCTTCGAGGATGAATCGCTCAATCTCGCTTTCAGAGCAAAAGCCAAGAGCTGAATACATCAGTGCCTCGTTGCTGGTGAAACAGTCGTGCAGCTCGACGACGTCAATGTCTTCCGGTCCAACCCCGGCATTCTCATAGGCCTTATCTGCAGCGTCTCGACCGAGTGCACGGAACATAATATCCAGTGGATCACCTGCAAAATGTTCGCTGCGATCGCTTATCCATCCAGATCCGATAACGCGCACACTCGTCCGCAACCCGTGCCGCGCTGCGAACCGGGGCCCACACAGGAGTACCGCTGCCGCTCCACAGCTTGGCGGGCAAGCGAACAGCTTGCGGAGGCCTCGAAAGAGCAATGGGCTCGCCAAAACTGCATCTTCCTGCAATGGCGTTCGAAACAACGCGTAGGGGTTGGCTGCGGCGTGACGGCGAGCCTTAACCGCAATCTTGGCCAAGGCTCGATCGCCGACGCCGCAACGTTGCTGCAGCAACTCGATCTGACAGCCAAAGAGCTGGATCGCCGGTGGTTTGGTGCGGTCATCGACGGTCAGCTCCATGATTTCCGCCACACGGGCGAGGTGCGGGCCAATTGGATTGGGTCGATCGCCGAATACGAGGTCCAACGCGCCAGGAGCCATTTGCTCGAACCCCAGGGCAAGGATGCATGCGTCCGGCTGATTGCGGACCGCATCGACTGCAAGCGCAAATGCGGTTGAGCCACTGGCACAATTGTTGTTCACGTTGATGATCGGGATTCCTGTTGCGCCCAGGTGACCGAGCGCGGCTTGGCCAGCGCAACTGTCACCGTACACGTAACCCGCATAGGCCCGTTGAACATCGGCGTACACGATACCGGCATCGTCCAGTGCGGCGCGCACGGCTCCGGCACCCATAAGATCGTAACTTTGATTTTGACCGGGTTTGGCGAAGGGGATCATGCCAACCCCCGCGATCAGGACATCAGTCATGCTGCTCCACCTCAATTCACTGCACGTGCGTGCCCGTGCCAATAGGCTGCCCTCAGCTCAGTCTTGAGGACCTTCCCGGCCGCGCTGCGCGGCAGATCATCGACAAAATCCACGCTCTTGGGTGCCTTGACCCCGCCG
Organism: Bradyrhizobium sp. B120; assembly: GCF_049075665.1. Lineage (NCBI taxonomy): Bacteria > Pseudomonadati > Pseudomonadota > Alphaproteobacteria > Hyphomicrobiales > Nitrobacteraceae > Bradyrhizobium > Bradyrhizobium sp. B120. The sequence goes on from NZ_CP185242.1 coordinate 3,598,684, forward strand.
AGGGTTTGTTTCACCAGGGCGATCAGCTCCGCCTCCGTCACCTTGGCCGCAGGCTTAAGCTGAACCACAGCCTTGACGGCCTCGCCCCATTTGTCGTCGGGGATCCCGATGACCGAGCATTCCTGGACGGCCGGGTGGCTGGTCAGAATTTGCTCGATTTCATTGGGGAAGATGTTGAAGCCCCCCGAAATGATCATGTCCTTCTTGCGGTCGACAATCGTGATGTAGCCATGCTCGTCCATCACCCCGATATCGCCGGTGTGATGCCAGCCAAACCGGCGGATGGAGGCAGTCGACTCCGCGTCCTTGTAGTAACCGGGCGTAACGAGAGGCCCGCGCACGCAGATTTCTCCGGGTCTACCGCGGGGCAGTTCTGCTCCGTCGTCGTTGAGAATGGAGACCTCGTTCCACACGCCGGGGCGTCCGACGCTATGCAGGCGATTGAAGTCGATTTCACCTTTGGCGTTGAGATAGTCCCATGGCGCTTTGAGGCAGATCGCGGCTGGACATTCGGCCTGACCGAAGGTTTCGGACAACACCGGCCCGAAGACTCTTAGGGCCTCCTTCAGCTTCTCCAGCGAGGAGGGCGCTGCTGCCACCAGCAGATGCTGGAGCGATCTATAGTCGTGCCGGCCAAACTCGGGATGAGCCAGCACCATGTAGAGAACCGTCGGCGGCAGGAAGAGATGGGTGATGCGGTGCTCCTGAATCGCCTCGAGAATGGCGCCGGGATCGGCCTTTGCCATGATGACGTTGCATCCACCCCGACTAAAATGAAGACAGCCGAGAATGCCGGCCGAATGCGTCATCGGAGCCACCACAAGATGCCGCGCATCGTCGTAGTAACCGAAGTGGCTCATGAAATTTCTGAACATCGCCGCGATGTTGCCGTGAGTAACCATCACCCCCTTCGGCCGGCCCGTTGTTCCGCCGGTTGGGAAGATCGCGAGCAGGTCATCCGGTGTGTATTCGCCGCTGATGACGCCAGCGTGGTTCTGGCTCGTCCAGGTCTCGAGCGAAGGACCTAGGACGCTATCGGCATCGAGGCAGACTGTGCCGCGCAGCTCAGGGGCTTCCGCAAGGATGCGTTGCACGTCTTCTTCATGAGCCTGGCTGAAGAACAGCAGCTCACCATCGAAGCGCCGCAGCAGGTCAGCGTTAACGGCTGCAGGGTTGCGGGGGTTAAGCGGGAGCCAAATTGCTTCGGCGCGCATCAGTCCGATCAGGGTCACGAACGCGGTGCTGCTATTGGGCGCCAGGATACCTATCTTGGCGCCTTCGCCAAATCCATGCCCTCGAATTGCGGCGGCGATCAGCTGTACGCGACGAGCAGCCTCTCGATAGGTCAGGATTTCGCCGCTGGCGAGATCGTGGAAGGCAACGGCGTCGGGGTAGTAGGCAACGCCCTGATCGAAGTGATCGATGATCCGCATGGGGGCTCGCTTCGAGAATGGTACGACTAGCGATATATTGGTACCAGATCGAGCTTGTCAACTTGGCCCTGGGTCGATCGCGGAATATCGCGCTATATCGGGAGACCTGCTGAGGAGAGATGAAAATGAGCCCAAGTCCGCGCCGGAGCGAGGACCGACAGCACCGGCGCCACGAGAAGATCCTCGATGATCTCGAGGAAATTTTCCTTACCGAAGGTTTTCAGACGCCGACCGTTGCCGATCTGTGCGCGCGACTGCGCTGTTCAAAGCGCTCCCTGTACGAAATCGCTCCCAACAAGCCCGAGCTGTTTTTGGTGGTCTTGCGGCGGCTGCTTGATCGGATCCGCCGACGCGGCATGCGCGCGGCTCTCGAGAATGGAGATCCACAGGCTCGTATCCTTGCTTATCTGCAGCCTGGCGTCAGCGAGAGCTCCCGAGCGACGCAGCAGTTTAATGAAGAGTTGCGAGCCTTTGAGCCCGCGCGGCGGATGCTTGAAGAGCATCAACGCGAGCGGGTCGCGGTGCTGCGCGATCTCATTGAAGACGGCATCCGTAAGGGGCATTTCCAGCCGCTGCACGCTCATCTGGCCGCCGAGGTCTATTTCGCGGCGGCGAGACTCATCAATCAGCCTGAGGTCCTTGCTGCAGCGGGACTCACCATGAGCGAGGCCTTCGCCGAGCTCCCGGATCTGCTCTTCCAGGGCCTGTTCAAGCGCGACAACGCGGCGCCTCGGGGCGAGACGCCAAGGAAGCGCTAGCTTCGATATTATCAAGCCAAAGCCGGCAAATAGAAGCGGCGGGTACCGACTCAACGGCTTCCGAGCGCCATCGCCGCCACACGCCTCTCTGCAAAACTTGCGCGGGCTACTTGACAAACGGGTCGGTACGAAAATAAGACTAATCGTACCAAAACGGCCTTTGGCGGAACAAGCTGGCGCTGATGGGGAGGCGGAATGGTGCAGCCGGCCGACGCGTTGTCGTTACGGTCAACTGCGCGGACATCTCCCTTCAGGCGTCTTGCCAATAAGAGGAGATTCCATGCGACGCCTCATTGTCGGAAATGATCGGGACGGAAGGTCAGATGTGCTGACCATCGACGATCTTTCAACGTTGCCCCAACTTGGCTTCAACGTGTTTGCCCGCGATCTCTGGATCACGCGCGAGACGCCAGTCGATCTTTCTTCCTCGCTGGATCCCACGATTGGGGTACCGATGCGGCACGAGCCGCCGGACGGGGGCACCATTTTCCGCATCGTCCGTATGAGGCCCAACGCGGAGCGGCAGTCAGCCGCGGACGTGGAGGCGATGCATCACGCCATTCAAAGCGTGCACGTGCCGTCCCAGGAACAGCTGGCGACCGCGAAACATAGCACGATGCACAAGACCGATACCCTCAACTATTTCATGGTGGCCTCGGGCCGTGTGTGGATGCTGACCGAAGGACAGGATGTTCTTCTCGAAGCCGGCGACGTAGTCGTGCAGAACGGCGGCATGCATGGGTGGCGCAACGATGGCCCTGACGATTGCGTCCTTGTCGGAGTGCTCGTCGATGGAAGGAGCCCGACATGAGGCTTGTCACCTTCAGTGCCTGGAGCACTCAATCAGTCGGAGCTCTCCTGTCTGATGATCGTATTGTCGACCTGACGGCGTTGACCAAAACGGACCCACAGGGCCGGTGGTTTCAGTCAATGCAGGACATGATTGAGGCCGGCCCTGAAGCGCTCCGGCTCGCAGAAGAGATCGTCAGCGATCCACCGCGATCGGCCATTGTGCCGTCGGCCGAAGCGCACCTGTTAGCTCCGTTGCCGAAACCGGTTCGCATGCGCGACTGCAACCTCTTTACCGAGCATGTCGAACGGTTCTATGAGCGCAAGCACCAGCTTGAGGCAGAGGCTGCCGCTGGTTCAGAGCAGGCCGCGGCGCAACTCGCCGTAGCCAAACGGCTACGGTTTGATCTGCTGCTCAAGCGCTTGACGTACTACACGGTCGATCCCCTGTCCGTGTCGGGCCATGATGAGGACATTCATTGGCCAGCCTATTCAAAGATCGCTGATTTCGAACTGGAATGGGCTGTGGTCATCGGAAATCGCGGCAGGGACATTCCGCTCGAAGCGGCGGCGGACCACATCTTCGGCTACACGATCTTTAACGATTGGAGCGCCCGAGATGAGCAACTGGTCCACATGGAGATGGGGATCGGACCTGCCGGCGGGAAGGATTTCGACGGGGCCAAGACGCTTGGGCCGTGCATCGCCACTCCCGACGAATTTCGTAACTTATCCGACGTGCGGATGATCGCACGCGTCAACGGCGAGGAATGGACCAATCGGTCCTCGCGGAATATGCGCTTCACCTTTGAACAGGCGATCGTGGAGATGAGCCGCTCGCGCACGATCTACCCTGGCGACATTTTTGCTTCAGGCACGGTTCTCGGAGGCAGCGCAGTCGACCACGGCCGCTCGCTCAAGGACGGAGACGTCGTCGAGCTCGAGGTCGAGAGCATCGGAGTGCTGCGCAACCGCGTGCGAATGTCAGACGGTCAGTCCGATCGTTCGCGGCGCCCTGAGCGGGGATAATGAGCAGGTGAGGGGAGTCGAAATCGACGGATTGATCAGCGAGGGAACGGCGAACTCCATGATGGGGCCCCGGACCTGCGGCACATCGATTTAATGTAGGCACGTCCGCTCGATCTCGCGATCCAGGCGGGCTCCAAAGCACGAGTAGAGCTGCGGTGCGTCGCGATTGCCGGCGAGGCCGCAGGCGCTGTACCGGACGCCGCGACTAATCAGCAAGACAAAACGATCAGCTCTCCGACGGTGATTCCGACGGCGAGGAGGGCTGTTCGTTTGTCTGCTTCGGGGGAAGGCACCCAGCCTGGTGATATCCGGGCAATGACTGCTTCGAAACGGTTGGAAAGAAAAACATCATCAAAAGGGAGGAGAAAATGCATCGAAACCACGTCGTCCTCAGCATTCGAGGAGCCCAGACGATTGCCGGAAACGGTTTCCGCCAGCTTCGGAGGAGACTTATTGGCTCGGCCGGCCTTGGCTTGGCATTGCTTGTCATCGGTGAAGCGGCTGCTCGAGCGCAGCCCATCGAGGCAGATGCAAAGCCCGTCGCATCGGTCACCCAAAAGCAAAGGAAGGTTGCAAGCGCTCAAAGGATGGGAGGGGCAGACCATGCCGTATCGCAGCAGGACAATGCGCCGATTGCCAAGGGATCCAATCCGAAGCTAGTTGATTCAGCAACGGAACGCGAGCGGTTGAATGAGTTGAATAAGCGCTACGGGGTAAAGGGCTGGAACATTCCATTTCCCTCTTATAGCGATTCTCTTCTGCGTGACGAAGGCGGCTGGCGTTCGGCATTGGCGTCGGCAGGTTTTGGCCTGCAGACCTACAATCTGGCCATCTTTGAATCGAATATGCTGAATACGCCGCGCCAGGTCCCAGGCTACTTTCCGCCCTGCGTCTCACGTTATTCCCAGGTAACCGGCGCATTGTGTGCCGGCAATCAGACCTATTTCGGTCAACGCCCAAGCTACATCAACGAGACCATCGCCTGGCTGACCTACGATCTGAGCCGTTGGGGTGTGCCGGACGGGCAACTGATGGTGGCTGGACAGTACAGTACCGGCAACGATGTTGGATACGTTCCCAATGTTCTCCAGCTCTATCAGCTGGCCTGGTATCAGACGCTCCTCGACAAGAGGCTGGAGATCAAGTTCGGCTACGTCACCAACACGACGGAGTTCATCGGGACCTTCGTTGGGTCGAATCTCGCCAATACGTTTGGTCCGAGTGGCTCGATCCCGGTGCAACTGGGCCTATCGATTTTGCCGACCCCAAGCTTCAGAACAACGTGGCACATCACCGACACGATCTACAATCAGGCTGCGGTGCAGCGAAGCCTTCCGATCAACAGTGTCACCGGTAATGTAGTGTTTGACGAAACACTCACGAACCCTTCAGGGTTCAACTGGAACGGGCCAATAGGAACCGGCGAACTCTTGATCGACGAGTTCGGCTACAAGCGGCCGGCGAGTCCGGGAAATCCACAAGCCTGGCTCCGGTTCGACGTCCTCTACAATAACTCCACATTCCGTGACTTTTCGCATCTTCCTGCCAATCCGTTCGCAACACACGCGGGCAATTTCGGTGTAACGTTTCTTGCCGACGGACAACTGTGGCAACAGGATCCGTCGTCACCTCTGACGGCGCATCGCGGCATCTATGCGGGCATGTCGGTCATGTACGCGCCGCCCGAGACGACGGGCATCTCTCAATACTATGAGGGCCGAGCGTATTGGATCGGACCATTGGATAACCGCCCAACGGACATGCTCTCGGTTGTCATGGCTCGAAACGTCGTAAGCCACTATCTGGCGGACGCCACCAATCAGTTCTCAAGCCTTACCGGAGCCTTTGCTGCTCGAACCTCCAATTCGGTCACGGCGACATACACTGCGCATCTGATGCCCGGGCTCTGGGGGACGATCGGGGTGGGCTACACGGACCATCCAAGTCTTGCGTACTTCAAGGCCGAGGGGCCCTCTCTCAACTTTCTCGCTTCTCTGCTCGTGAACATGTAGCAGCACATCTCTAGAGGCCATCGACTGGATCGCGAGATCTCGGGGTCCAATCGATGGAGAATGTCGGCACTGTGTGGCCAAGCCGGGGCGGGAACTATTGAGGCAGTCCTGACGTGGAGTCGAGTGAGCGCGATCTCTTGGCGGCCGGCGTTGTCCGGTAGCCAAGGCCGCTTGCTGCCTGCCGGTGGCGTGTCTCGTGTCTCAGCTGGTGACCTGACCGGGCCGGTGACTCAATGATGACAGCGGTGGATCGGCTATTTCAGGAGTTCGTCGATGCTATCTGGACGGTAGACGACGAGCAGGGGTTCGAGAAGGTCGCGCGACGCGTGACCTTGCGGCTGGGATTCCGATGGTTCGCTTATCTGCAGATCACCAACCATGCGCCGATGCTTGTCTCATCCTATCCGAAGGCGTGGACCGGGCGATACTTCGAACTTGGTTATCAGAGACTCGATCCCGTCGTGCGTCGGGCGCGTTCTGAAAATGAAATCTTCTGCTGGGGTGATGGTGCACCAAAGCCTGCTGGAACAAAGCAGCAGCGCAGCTTCTTCGATGAGGCGATGACGTTTGGGATCAGGTCTGGCGTCACTGTCCCGATTAGAGGCGGTTACGGACAGATGGCGGCGTTCACCATGGCGACCGACGAAGCCGCCGCCTCAACGAGCCGGCTTGTCGCGGGTTCTGAGACTGCCGTTCACCTTGTTGGGCTCTACTTTCATGCCCACGCAGCCGCACGCCTGCGGATGCCCGCGCGGGGGAGCGCCACTCTTACCCAGCGCGAGCGTCAATGTCTTGCCTGGGTCGCACGGGGCAAGACCGTCGCGGATATCGCCGTCCTCGTTCAGATTTCACCCCGTACGGTGGTGTTCCATCTGGAGAACGCCCGGCGCAAGCTGGACGCCGCAACGATCGCTCAATGCGTGGGTGAAGCGCTGCGCCGCGGATTATTACCCTGACTTCACCGCGAGCGTTGGGATCGCGACCCACAATGAAGCAAGCCTCCTCGTCACTTGAGGAAGGGCATCTTCGATTGCCGAAATTGGCCTATTCTTGATAGGGGTAGATCTAGCTTCGCCTGTATCGGTGTTAGACCTGCAAGATTCGACAGGCGCGCGGTCCGTCCGCCTATGGCTTTGTGACCCCTGTTCTCAACCAGGAGGTCATCATGCAAGTCGTTGTTCTCCGCCATCATCAGTTCGGGCATCATCTCGATCTGCTTGCCGCAATGTTTCGCCTGCGCCGGCGCGTGTTCAAGGATCGTCTCGATTGGACAGTGTCCGTATCGGGCGAGTTCGAGATCGACGTCTATGACGCCCTTAACCCGACCTATCTGCTGATTGCGACCGAGAGCCGGGACGTCGTGGCATCCGTTCGGCTGCTGCCGACCACGGGGCCCACCATGTTGTCGGATACGTTTCCGTGTCTGCTCGGAGGCCAGCCGGCACCGCGGAACGAGCAGATTCTCGAAAGCTCGCGGTTTTGCGTCGATACCACCCGCGCTCCGGAGCCGACGGTGGGCGGGCTCAATCGCACGACGTTCTTGCTGTTTGCGGCCATGATCGAGGGCATGCGAGCGGCCCGAGCGGATGCGATCGCAACCGTCACCGACGTGCGCATGGAGCGCATTCTCAGGCGCGCGGGGTGGCCGCTGGAACGGATCGCACCCGCGCAGCGAATCGGCCAAACCATGGCGCTAGCGGGTTTCCTGCGGAATTCCGATGCTGCGCTAGCCGCGATGTATCGACATGCGGCCGTCGAAGGCCCCGTGCTTCGGGAAGAGCCGCTGCCTCTCGCGGCCGCCTGACTACGGCTTTCCGTCATCTATCGGCGATCCGGTCCATTTCTCAAATCAAAGCGATGCTGGCAGATCCACGGCAAAGTCGTCTGGTCCTGATCAATTCCGGGCGTAGCAAGTCCGGGACAGCGTCGATCGAATGCGCTGAGACCCGGCGGGAGAGCATGGCGCTCCTGCCGGCGGTGTTCGAGGTTTTTGGGGTCACGGCCGACGTCGTCGGTGAGCACGAACCGTCGTGGGTCAGCCAGTTTCCGGGTCTTGCCACGGTACCCGGGGCTGATCCTCTGGAACTCTGGCGCAATGACAGCTTCATTGCGAGCCTGACATCCACAGCTACGAACGTGCTCTTTGTTGCGGGAGCGTGGCTGGAAGAGGACGTGCTCATCGCCGCGCTCGAGGGTACAAGGCTCGGTTACGACGTGCGAGTGCTTGCGGATATTTCCCTCATCCGCAGGGAGCGCGAGCACCCGCTTGTTCTTGGTCGCCTGGCGCTGCACGGAATTCTGACGACGACGATTCGCCAAACCATGTTTGAATGGGCGGTCTGCCTTGGTTGTCCGAGCGCAATAGGGAAGGTGCGGCAGCTTCTGGACAGTCCGGAAAGCGAGTGATCCTGAGCGCGTCCGCTCACAGATGGCGTGATTGACGCGCGACGCGATCAAAACGGTCGCATCCGTTCCCAACCTCTCGACCGAGATCCCGTCGCGGCCGCGGCGAAGAGCTGAGCGTGCCCGATCATGTCCCGCGAAGAGCCTGCACGCTCCCAGCTGCTGGGAGGGCGCTAAGCATTTGCTTATTGGCGACTGAGCCTGCCGATTCGACTTCGGTAGGCCCCCACCGCAGTCGTTTGGCGGAAGTCCCCGAGTCGTGAATCAAACCCTAACGCCACAAGAAATAAGCTTGCGGCGCCAGCGCAGCGACTCAGACTATGAATCCGGCTCGATCCACGGAAGGAATTGGACGGAGCCGGCCCATGCCAAATGCATTCAGCATCTTTGTTGACGGCGGCGCCATGGTGAAGCGGTGCGTTGCGCAGTTTGTGGTCGGAGGCGCGACGCTGACTGCGACGCTCGTGATGCTGGTGCGGGTTGTTTCCTCGCTGACGGTTGGTGGGCCGTAGGCCGCGGCCGGGACATGTGGAAACCGGCCATCCGAGAAGATCGCGTCAGGGCAGACCCTGCCGGAGCGAAGTTGAACCGGGTTTCGAGGCCAAGGCAACTTGCAAGCCGCGCCTTCGCGTTGCTCGTCATCGTCGCGACACCGGTCGATCGGGCGCGCGCCGGCGACGTCGCCGGGCAGGCGAGCGTGATCGATGGCGACACCATCGAAATCCATGGCAGACGCGTGCGTCTCTACGGGATCGACGCGCCGGAGCACGACCAGCTCTGCCGCGATCCGCACGGCGGCCATTATCGCTGCGGGCAGGTGGCCGCAAACGCGCTGGGCACGTTCATCGGCGGGCAGGCCGTGGCCTGTGTGGAGGTCGACCGCGACCGGTACGGGCGGTCGGTCGCGGTCTGCAGCGCCGGCAAGGTCGATCTTGCGGACTGGCTGGTGCGCGGCGGGCTTGCGATCGACTGGCCGCGCTACAGCAAGGGTGACTACGCGCCTGCCGAAGCCGAGGCGCGCGGCAAGCAAAGGGGCATGTGGAGCGGACAATTCGTCGTGCCCTGGCGCTACCGTCAATGCATCGGCGCTGGAGGCCGGCCGAACGCCTGCTCAGTCGAAGGGGCGGGCGGGGAGCGATAGCGCGCAGCCGTCACGGGCAGACCGGCGGGACGGTTGCTAACGGCGACTGTCGCAGGAAGGGTCCGGATAGCCGGATCAAACGAAACCGGACCCATGTGCATCAATCCAGTGGCTGCTCGTACCATGTGCACATGGGGCCGGCCTGATCGTCGCCCCGGCCTCGGAAGAGCATCTTGCGATGCGTCCGGTCTCACCACGCCATGATCGGCGCAACTGGCGATGCCGCGGCGGCGTGAGCGCGGAAGAACCGCGCTTACTTCTTCATCTTCTTGGTTTTCTTGGCGACCTTTTTGGTCGCTTTCGCCGTCTTCTTCGCCTTCTTCGCTTTCTTGGCCATGTCGTCCTCGTGGTTTGGTTGGCTCGACGAATGTGCACACGCCGTGAACCGGTGCGCGCACCATCAAGCTAATATGAAACTAGCAAGATTGATACCACGTCGGGTTAACGCGTTGCCTTGAGCGTCGCGGACTGATCAGCGATGCGGTGCGCTTTGCTCTGGCTCTGCGGACGCGCCGATGCTGTGATCGGTCGCCGACGACAGCTTGCGGATTCGTCGGCCGCTCAATGGCTGCTCAAGCGTGCCTTGCGTTTGGCTGGTCGAGGCGAGGGGGCCGCCCTCTTGCCGCAATCGGTGGGAACGATCAAAAGCGCAACCTCAAGGCGTGGTGGACCCTCTTGAACATGTCGCATCACAGGCGAGCTCGGTGCGGCGGCGGCGAAGCGGCTTCCGGTCAGGCCCGCTTCGACGCGGCCGACTGGGCGTGGGAGTTCCTGAGGCGTAACGCCGACTATGCCGCAGACTGGCGATGCTGCGTTCCGAAGCATCTTCCATGCCTCACGCTGACCGATGGCACGCGGTTGTTGCGGCTGCCGCGCCGGTTCCCGCACGCCGAAAAATGGGGTCTGTTGGCCTTCGCGGATCCTGCGCTCGCCGCGCGCCAGGCGCCGGTGTTGTGGCATGCGCGTGCGTTGAAACGCGTGGTGCGGCTGAGGGCATTGCCGCCGCGCCAGGGCGGCGAGGAACCAACGAATGTGCTCGCCGACTTCAAGGTGGAGCGCCATGCGGTGATCGACGCTGACGGCGTGCCGCTCGTGCTGATGAAGGGCAGGGGTGTTCATGTCGCGGTCGAGCTCCATGGCCTTCCGGTTCTCACCGGCAGGTTCCGACCGGTATTCGAACTCGAAAGCCTGTCGGAGCTTGCGGCCCAGATCGAACTCATGAAGCGCCTGCAGCGCTTCATGGCGAGCGAGACGCCGCCGCCCGAAACCTCTTCGTTTGGCGGCGACGAGCGGCTTCGCCAGGCGCTGCTCGCGCTCGACGAAAGCCTCAGCGGCAAGACCTATCGGCAGATCGCGACCACGATTTTTGGCGCGAAGCTGGTCGCCGACGAATGGCAAGGACCGAGCCAGTTTCTGAAGGACCGGACACGCCGGCTGGTCGCCAAGGGTACCGAGCTGATGAAGGGCGGATATCGCGATCTTCTCGGCTGAACGGGCGGCACCGCCTCTCGCTGGACGAGACCTGCCCGCACGGGGTGGCAAACCGCCCCGGTTGATCTTCGCCACTCGGATTCCCGCGCAATCTGACGACGCTTCTCCTCGCATCCCGTGCCTTACGCGGGCTCTCGCGAGAAGGAGTGCCGGACAACATGACGAAAATCGAAGACAAGCAGCCTGACAAGCCGTTCCTGAATACGACGGAGGCGGCCGCCTGGCTCAGGCTCACCAAGAACACGCTGGAGAAAATGCGCGTGCAAGGGCGCGGGCCCGCCTACCGGAAGCACGGCCGCTACGTCCGCTATCACATCGAGGACCTCGTGGAATTCTCGCAGGCCAGCAAGCGGAGGTCGACCTCAGATGCGGATTGATCCACGCCGTCGCCTCAAGAGAAACACGACCCTCGCAACGATGTGCGGCGGCATCGTCACGCTGTTCGTTGCCTTTGCCGACCGGGCGCCGTGCCTGATCTACAACGCGTCCGGCAGCGCGCCGCTCGGCTTCTACTATCTCGAGCCGCGCCTGCCGGTGCGGGGGGAGCTCGCGGTGCTGAGGCCGCCGCCTTCGGTCGAACTCCTGATTGTCGCGCACGAGATCGCGCCGCCGGCGGTACCGCTGCTCAAGCAGGTGGTGGCGGTCCGAGGCGACGAGGTTTGCCGCTCAAAGGACCCGACCGACGCGATTACGATTGGCGGAAAGGTCATTGCCGACGTGCAGGAGAAGGACCACGCGGGCCGGCCGTTGCCGTCCTGGGAGGGCTGCATGCGGCTCGTCGACGGGGAGTATTTTCTGCTGCAGCCGCATCCTCTCTCGTTCGATTCCAGGTATTTCGGGCCGGTCTTGCGGTGCGACATCCTCGGCGTAGCGCGTCCGCTCTGGACGTGGAACCCGGACATCTGAATGGCGGGTGACGATAGGCGCTCGTCCAGACGAGGGCGTGCGCCGTTTCCGGCGGTCTCCCAGGTCGTCCGCGCTGTTTTGCATTGTCCAATCGCAAGCACTCTCGCTGACGCTTGTTCAGACCCGGCCGCGCGCGGTGGCGCGCGGCCCGCTCGATCGATGCAAAATCGCCTTGCCTTAAGTCTGTTCTTCGGGTCAGGGGCCGATCCATCTGTCCAGCATCTTTCTGCGAAGCGGGGCGATCAGGCGGGACGCTTCGATCGTGTCATGACGTCACGCTTCGAAGAGCGCGCTATGGCGGATCGTTTGGCGATGCCATTGGTTCCTTGTGCAATATGCGATTGGGCGCCATGCTCGCCAGACTCCGCCCTGCTTACGATTGATGCGCAGATGCCGGAATTCTGTCGGATCGATTCCGTGCCCTTGTGTGCCGGTACCGGACGCCGCGATAATTCTGGTCGGTTCCGTCATGGGCTCGCGTCCAACGCAGTCTCGATTGGGCTGATCAAGCCCGGAGGACGGCAAGGGCCTCGATCGCCTTCCCGCAACAGCTCGCGCCTGCTTTTTTCCCCTGCCGCGAAGCGGCGGCATTCCTCGCGGGAAGACAAAAAAGCAGGCTTTTCGCCGTCCTCCGCTGGCGCTGCGGGCCTTGGGGCTGCGGGCCGATCGCTCCCCGGGCAAGGGATCGCCATCGAGGCTGCGATGGACGCGGCCCGAGCAAAAACAGACGGAGATGATTATGGCGACCATCGGCACTTTCACCGCATCGGACAACGGCTACGCCGGCTCGATCAAGACGCTGACGCTCAACATCAAGGCCAAGCTCGTCGCATCCGAGAAGGACAACGACAAGGCTCCCGACTACCGCATCTTCGCAGGCTCCACCGAGTTCGGCGCCGCCTGGAAGAAGACCGCTCGCGACAGCGAGCGCGAATACCTCTCGGTCAAGCTCGACGATCCGAGCTTCCCGGCTCCGATCTACGCCTCGTTGGTGAAGGTCGAAGGTGAGGAGGGTTTCAGCCTGATCTGGTCGCGCCGCAGCGGCGACTGACCGGCCGGAATCTTCGGCCCCGCCTCCTCGGAGGCGGGGCCCTTTTTGCGTTTCTTGCGCCGCGTCGGGAAGGAGTAGACGAGCGTTTTGCGTACAGAAGGCGCTTCGCCGCCGGCTGAGATACGATCGGCCGGCCGGATTTTCCGCGCGGCGTTCTGCGCTGATCTCTCCGGATTTCGGGTCGCGTTGGACTCCCGTTTTCGATCTCCGCACGTGCTGTTTCGCCAGTCTAGCTAGCGGCCGCAGCACGAGCGGGACTGCTCGCCGCGCCCGAATTGCTGCTCGCGCGATGACCGAAATCCAACTCCTGGCGCCACTTGCCCCTCAGGCCCCGTGGCGATTTGAGCAAAGCGGGAGCCAACAGGGCCGAGGACTGAGCAGGGTGGGGCGTAAGGCAAGATTAAAGCACTGGCGCTCGACGAGCTCCAAGTCCTTGCCTGCACATCCAGGGGTTGGTGATACGGCGCAACACGATGACGCCATTTGGGCTTCAAGCCAATGCCGGTGCGCGTCATTCGCGTCTGCGACTTGGCGAAGGCTCGTTGGCTTCACATATCCGCGGTCTTCTTGAGCGGGAGCCCGCGCCATGCATGGTGTCGATGACGACGAACCCAAACCGAAGCTCGGCAGGATCGGCAACCGCAAGGCCAGGAAGCCGGCCGGATATCTTCGGCGCGTTCGGCAGGCTGCAGAACGCACCGGTCACGGGGCTCACCGCGAGTCGAAATTCTCGGGCGGCCGGATCGGCCGCGGATACGCGCAAGGTGCGGTGTTTGCCGGGCGCGGCCGGAGCAAGGGGCAGCGCCGGGTCGTGGTCAAGGCGCGGATCGTGCGCATCAAGGCCGGCGACACCGGCGCCGTGCGGGCGCATCTGCGCTATGTGCAACGCGACGGCGTGACGCGAACAGGTCAGCCGGGCGAACTCTATGATGCAGCGAACGACCGTGCCGACGGCAAGGCGTTCACTGAACGCAGCGCCGCCGACCGCCACCAGTTTCGCTTCATCATGGCACCGGAGGACAGCGCGGAGGTCTCCGATCTGAGGCCTTTCATCCGTGACCTGATGCGGCAGATGGAGAGCGACCTCGACACCAGGCTCGAGTGGGTCGCAGCGGATCATTTCAATACGGGCCATCCGCATAGCCATGTTGTGCTCCGCGGCAGAGATGAAGCGGGGCATGATCTCGTGATCGCGCGGGACTATATCGCCCACGGCCTTCGGGCGCGGGCGTCTGATCTGGTTACCCGCGAGCTTGGTCCCGAAACCGAGCTCGAGGCTGCGCGCAAGCTTCAGCAGGAGGTTACCGCCGAGCGATTCACGCGGCTTGACCGGGCTATCCTGCGTGATGTCCGGGATGGAGTCCTTGATACAAAGTCCGCGCGGGATCCGGTCTGGCACACGATGCGGATGGGCCGGCTGCGGATGCTCGAGCGGATGGGATTGGCGGGAGAAAACAATCCCGGTCGGTGGCGCGTTGACCCTGAGCTCGAGCCGAAGCTCAGGCGGATGGGCGAGCGTGGCGACATCATCAAGACCATGCATCGCGAGCTAAGTGCGGCGGGAATTTCGCGGGCGGCAGGAAGCTATGCGATCTTCGATCCACGGAGCGAAGGCCAGCGCCTGATCGGGCGGGTCATTGGCGAAGGGTTTGCGGACGAGCTAACGGAACGCCGCTATGTGGTGATCGATGGGGTCGACGGGCGGACGCACTATGCCGAGGTCGGTGCTCTCGGCGCCAACGAAGAGCTGCCCGCGCGGAGCACGATTCTGGAGCTTAGGCCGCGTTCGGCGGAGCGCCGCCCGGTGGATCGAACAATCGCTGAAGTGGCCGCGGCCAATGCCGGTCTTTACAGCGAGCACCTGCACCGCGAGTTGGACCCCCAGGCGTCGGCCGAATATATCGGAACCCATGTCCGGCGACTGGAGGCGATGCGCAGGCAGGGTGCGGTGAGCCGTCTTGCCGATGGCGACTGGAAGGTCGGCGAGGATTATCTCGATCGGGCGCTTCGGTACGAGGAACAGCAGCGCTCGCGCAATCCGATACGCGTTGCGGTGCTGTCGTGGCGAAGGCTCGAAGAGCTGCCGCAGGCGGTCGGTGCGACCTGGCTCGATCGAAAGCTTCTTGCAAAGGAATCCGAGGGGCTCGCGCCGACCGGCTTCGGCGCGGAGGTGGAGACGGCCTTGCGCGCGAGACGGCAATGGCTGATCGAACAAGGGCTCGCGCGGGAGGAAGGAGGGCGGGTGCGCTATGCGCGGAACATGCTGCATACCCTTGAGGAGCGCGAGCTGGCGAGGACCGCGGCGGACATTTCCGCTCGCACCGGGCTCGAATATCGCAACGTCAGGTCTGGCGACAGCCTCGGCGGCGTCTACAAGCGGATGCTAACGCTCAATAGCGGACGATACGCGCTGATCGAGCAGTCGCGCGAATTTGTCCTGGTGCCCTGGCGGCCGGTTCTGGAACGCGCGCGCGGGCAAGTCGTCAGCGGCAGCGTTGGCGGAGACGGCATTTCGTGGTCGATCGGACTGAAGCGAGGCATCGGACGCTAGTGCGGAGTGGTTAGCCGGGTGCAAGTCCGACCCTGTATCGTTGCGCAAGGCGCCAGAACCAGTCCTGATCGAGGTTGGTCTGTCGATCGATTTCTTTGACCGAGCTGCGTGCGCGATCAAACAGCGCATAGCAAAGGCCTTCGTCGTCGTGGCGGGCGTAATAGGCGATGCCGTCGGGATTGAGCGGATGGCCGAAAAGCGCCTTCGACCAGGCCTGCGGTACGTCGTAAGGCAGCCCACCATGCACCACCTCGGCGGTCGCGCCGAGAATAGCGAGCGAGGGGCCGGCCAGTCTGATCAGCGAAAGATCTGCTGCAATTTCGAGGCGAGCGTAGGCCTTGCGGCTGAGCATGCTGGTATCGAGCAGGGTCCGTCCCGGCACGCGGAGGAACGTTTCTGCGAAAGCGCCAAAAGGCTCCCGGGCCGCATAGAGAACGCCATAGCTCCCGTCGGGAGCGTTCAGCCGGCCGAGACGCGAGGCGTCGAAAAAGATCGGATCGTACGCGGCGGTGTAGAACCGATGAACGACCGTGCCCGCCCGCAGCCGGACCTGGCGGGGACGGCGGCGATCCAGATCGTCCGGCGGCAGTGGAGCCGTCACGCGCCTTGCTGAGCCATGCGCCGGGCGGCCTCGACCACAAGTTCAACCTTGCCTTCCCTCAGAAGATCGATCGGCTTGCGGCCACCCAGCCGGTCGTCAGACTGGGCCAGGAAATTCAGGACGGTCCAGGGGTTGTTGGTTGGCAGCGCCTCCTGGACGAGCTTGAGACCCTCGACGACAGTGCCGTCGATGTTGAACTGAAGGGTCGGAAAGCTCCGGTGGTTGCTGGGACCGGGAACGGCAAGGAGGCTGCCTTCCTGCACGCGCTTGTCGACAGCCTGCCGGGAGATTCCCCGCAGGAGCGTTCTGACCTGGTCCAGATCATACGCGCCGCCGGATCGCCGAAGATCCTCCTGCGCGATGCGGACGCCCTCGAGAACGGCGAGCGCGCGGGCATCGGGCGCGAAGGCGTCCTTGTTGACGACCGCGGTTCTCCTTGCAGCCTCGGAGAAATACCGGAACGCCTGACCCGTCAGTTGCTTGTTTCGCTCATGCACCTTCTGCAGTGCAGTCGCGCTCTTGGAAACAATCGCAACCTGCGCGTCAGCGGGAAGCGCGAGGCTCTTCAGAGCGGCGGGCTTCTGCTTAAGTACCATCATCACGCCGTCCTCGTGGACGGACAGATCCTCGGTACCCGAGGGCTTTGACTGTGCTTTGGACATGAGCTGAACTCCGCCTTGAATATCGGGATAATATGCAACTTTGTCAACTTTGACAAAATATAACAATGGTATTTTGGTAGTCTAAACTGAACCGGTTGTGGATTCCCGGCTCCATTCTCCGCAAATCATGCGGAGAATGGAGCCGCCAATCTCCGCACGGGCTCGTGGCGCGAGATCGGATGGCGACTTGGGCAGTCCGTCGCGCAGCGATATTGGTTTCGTCGACGCGCACCCTTTTCAGGCTGACGGTCGATGCGACCATCGACGTTGAAAGCACAAGCGGCCTTCGTTCGATGCGCTCACTCGCTGCGGCGTGCGCGTGTGCGATGAGCAATCCGGGCGAGGTCAGACCAGTGATCCAATTTGGTCAAGCGGTTCACCTTCAATTGAGGAGTTTCCTCAACCACGCTGAGACTGCCGCAGCAACGATCTTGCTTCGATGGGTTTGATCGACCCGGATCTCGTTGCCGGCGGCGATTTTTATTCAGGTTGAACGCGAGGCGCCATCCCGCTTTTCATCTCGCCGCGCTCGTTGCGAGCGTCGAGTGGGGCGGCAAATGTTTCCAACAAGAATCTATGTCGGCCAGATCACGGTCGTCCTCGGTATCGTCGTCGCGTCGACATGGGGAGCGACGCAATGGACGGCGGCAGCGCTCGGATTTCAGGCGCGGCTTGGCGCAACGTGGTTCGCCATTGGCGGCTATCCGGTCTATCTGCCCTGGCGATTGTTCGAATGGTGGTTCGCCTATGAGGCCTATGCGCCAGAGATATTTGAGGAGGGCGGGGCTATCGCTGCGGCTGGCGGCATTGCGGGCGCGCTGTTTGCAGTCGTCAATTCGGTGTGGCGGGCGCGGCAAAACCAGTTGGTCACGACCTACGGCTCCGCGCGTTGGGCAAATCGGAAGGAAATCCGCGCTGCCGGCCTGTTCGCCGGCAGGGGTGTGTTCCTCGGACGATTTGAAGATCACTATCTGCGTCACGACGGACCCGAGCACGTCATGTGCTTTGCACCGACACGGTCCGGCAAGGGCGTGGGGCTGGTGCTTCCGACGTTGCTGTCCTGGACTTCATCGGCGGTCGTGCATGACATCAAGGGCGAAAACTGGGAGCTGACGTCCGGCTGGCGCTCAACCTTCTCGCATTGCCTGCTGTTCAATCCGACCGATCCAAGAAGCGCGCGCTACAATCCACTGCTCGAGGTGCGCAAAGGTGCGGCCGAAGTCCGCGATGTCCAGAACATTGCCGATATCCTGGTCGATCCGGAAGGGGCACTGGAGCGCCGAAGCCACTGGGAAAAGACCAGCCACTCGCTGCTCGTCGGCGTCATCCTCCACGTCCTTTATGCAGAGCAACAAAAGACGCTGACGCGCGTCACTGAGATCCTGGCCGATCCAGCGCAGTCCTTTGAAAAGACGCTGCGGATCATGCTGGCCACCAACCATCTCGGAACGGAGGCCGAGCCGAAGGTCCATCCCGTCGTCGCCGCGACCGCGCGCGAGCTCCTCAACAAATCTGAAAATGAGCGTTCCGGCGTGCTGTCCACCGCCGTGAGTTTCCTTGGCCTCTATCGCGATCCGGTCGTGAGCCGGAATACCGAGAGCTGCGACTGGCGTATCGCCGATCTCGTCACCGCGGAGAAGCCGGTCACGCTCTATCTGGTCGTGCCGCCGTCGGACATCAGCCGCACCAAGCCGCTGATCCGGCTGATCCTCAATCAGATTGGCCGCCGGTTGACCGAGTCCCTGAACATCAAGGCAGGCGACGCCAAGCATCGCCAACTCCTTCTTATGCTGGATGAGTTTCCAGCGCTCGGCCGGCTTGATTTCTTCGAGAGCGCGCTCGCCTTCATGGCCGGCTACGGCATCCGGGCCTATCTGATCGCGCAGTCGCTCAATCAAATCGCCAAGGCCTATGGCGAGAACAATGCGATCCTGGACAATTGCCATGTTCGTATCGCCTTTGCCGCCAATGACGAGCGCACGGCGAAGCGCATTTCAGATGCGCTCGGCACCGCAACCGAACTACGGGCACAGAGGAACTATGCCGGTCACCGGCTCGCGCCCTGGCTCGGTCACGTCATGGTCAGCCGCCAGGAAACTGCTCGGCCGCTGCTCACGCCCGGCGAAGTGATGCAGCTGCCGCCCGATCAGGCCATCGTGCTTGTCTCGGGGCTGGCGCCGGTTCGGGCTCGTAAGCTCAGGCACTATGACGATGCGAATTTTGTGACGCGCTTGCGTCCGTCGCCGCACCTCGCTGCTGGCGCATATCGCGACCGCCCGGCCGCACGTGCCAGCGATTGGGGTCGCCAGATCCGGACGGTCGATCTCCGGTTGGCAACGCTTCCATACCGCGACCTCATGCAGGCGGGTGCGGAGGAAGGTGGGCTCAAGCAGCAACTGCCGCTGTTCGAGGAGGTCCATCCTCAAGCCGAGGCGACGCGGTTTACCGAGGAGCGGCTGCTCGACGACGACGCAGATGCCGCGGCGGATCGCAACCAGATGCAGCGCGCGGCGAACGCCTCCAGCGCTATCCGCAGCGCTCACGCCGTCACGCGCGATGACGACGATCTTCTTCCTGCATTCTGAAGGACACTCCCAATGAAACCAAAACTATCCGCCTATGTCTCCGATAGCGTGGCGCAGCGGCTCGAGCTCGCGGCCAGGCGGCCCGGCACCAACAAGTCGGCGATCGTCGACGCCGCCCTCGACCGCTTTCTCAATCCTGAGCGGGACGCGAGCGGGGACGCGGCCCTGATCCGCCGGCTCGACCGGATGAGCCGGCAGCTCGATCGCGCGGACCGTGATCTCTCGATCATGGCAGAAACCTTTGCACTGTTCGTTCGCTACTACCTGACGATCACGCCGCCGCTGCCGGCCGGAGACCAGGATGCCGCGCGTGCGCTGGGGCGCGAGCGGTTCGAGATGTTCGTCGCGCAGGTCGGCAAGCGGATCGCCTCCGGCGGCCGGCTCGTGGCCGACGTCATGGAACAGGTCTCGACGTCAAATCCGGATCTGTTCATGCGGCATCTGGAGGAGGGCGCGCCGCTCGGCGCCGGAAAGGCACAGACCACAACAACAGAATCCCGCTCGCACCACGCGACGGGCCAGCGGCCGGAGCCGTCTCCGGCGGGGCGAGAGGAGGCCGGCCATGTCTGACCTTCTCTCGCCCGAAACCCGCGAGCGCCGCCGCGGGATGTTGCGGACCGCGATGGGACCGGCGATCGCGCTGGCCCTGGAAGAGGCCGAGGTCGTCGAGGTGATCGTCAACCCCGACGGCAGGCTTTGGCTCGAGCGGCATCGGTCTGGACGCGCGGATACCGGCGTCATTCTGACGCCGCAGGAATCGGAGCGGATCATCCGTCTGGTCGCAAGCCACGTTCGGGCCGAGGCGAGTGCATCCTTCCCGATCATCTCGGCCGAGCTTCCCGAAACCGGTGAAAGGTTCGAAGGCGTGCTGCCGCCGGTCTCGCTTGCGCCGTGCTTTGCCATCCGCAAGCCCGCAACGACGACTTTTCTTCTCTCCGACTACGTCAGGACGCAGATTGCCTCGCCCCTGATGGCCAAGGTGTTGGCGGCGGCGGTCGTCGAGGGCCGTAGCATCCTGGTTGCGGGCGGCACCGGATCGGGCAAGACGACACTTGCCAATGCGCTGCTGGCGGAGATTGCGCTCCTTGATGAGCGCATCGTCATCATCGAGGACACCCGCGAGCTGCGCTGTGAGGCCAAGGATGTCGTCACGCTCCGCACCAAGCCGGGCGTCGCGAGCCTCGCCGATCTCGTGCGCTCCACGCTTCGCCTGCGCCCCGATCGCATCATCGTCGGCGAGGTGAGGGGCGCCGAAGCCCTCGACATGCTGAAGGCCTGGAATACCGGACATCCCGGCGGGATCGCCACGGTTCACGCCAACTCGGCGCGCGCTGCGCTCTATCGGATCGAGCAATTGATCCAGGAGGCGGTAGCCACCGTGCCGCGCCGCCTCATCGCCGAGGCGATCGACCTTGTCGTTTTCATCAGGGGACGGGGCCCCGCGCGCCGGATCGAGGCGGTCGCCGAGCTCAAGGGCCTTGATCCTTCCGGCGATTACCTCCTGGAGACCCCGCCTGGGCTTCCAAACACTTCCCATCGTCCCTGACCCGCACGGAGAGTACAACATGGCTGTTTTGACGCGTTCAACGGCGCGCTTCCGCTTTCGTCGAGCTCACAGGCGCTTCTTCATCGGGTTCGGAGCAGGCGTCACATGCGTACTCCTCTCCGCTTCGGTCGCACACGCCGCAGGCTCAGGCATGCCGTGGGAGGCGCCGCTTGAGCGCATCCTGGAGTCGGTGCAGGGACCGGTCGCCAAGATCGTCGCTGTGATCATCATCACGGTGACCGGCATTTCGCTCGCCTTCGGTGACACCTCAGGTGGGTTCCGCAAGTTGGTCCAGGTCGTCTTTGGCCTCTCCATCGCCTTCGCGGCAAGCTCCTTCTTCCTGTCGTTCTTCTCCTTCGGCGGCGGAGCACTGATCTGATGCGTCCCGATGGCTTCGAACTCGTGCTTCACCGCTCGTTGACCGCGCCCATTCTGATCGGTGGCGCGCCGCGCTCCGCGGCCATCCTGATCGGCACCTTGTCGGCGGTGCTGGCGCTTGGCCTGCGGCTTTGGCTCGCAGGCGTCGTGCTCTGGATCGTCGGTCACACCATCTCGGTGTGGCTCGCCAGGCGCGATCCCGCCTTTGTCGAGGTCGCAATCCGTCACACCAAGCACAAGGGGTGGCTCGCATGCTGAATTTGAGAGAATTCCGTTCCCATGCCTATCGTCTGGCCGACTGGCTGCCTTGGGCATGCCTCATCGCGCCCGGCGTGATCCTGAACAAGGACGGCAGCTTTCAACGCACCATGCGCTACCGGGGCCCGGATCTCGATAGTGCGACCGAGGCCGAGCTCATGAGCGTGGTCTCGCGGGTGAACAACGTTCTGAAGCGCTTTGGCTCGGGCTGGGCGCTATTCTTCGACGCCACGCGGATTCCGGCGTCGGAATATCCGCGCTCACGCTTTCCCGACGCGGTGTCGTGGCTTGTCGATGAGGAACGGCGGGCCGCCTTCGAAAGTGCGTCCGAGGCATCGTGGGACGATCCGTCACGTCCGCGCGGTCAGCATTTTGAGAGCGTGCTTCACCTCACTTTGATGTATTTGCCGCCGGCCGAGCGCGTGTCGCGGCTGGAAGGATTGTTCCTCGAGCGTTCGCGAGACAACCGGGGCGTGGGGTCGTCACGGCGTAGGCGGCATAGGCAGCAGGCTTCCGCGCCTCGGCATGAGGCCGCCCGGCCGGATGAATCGGTCTCCACGACTGCTCGTAAAGCTGGTCAGCCTCGGTCATCGCGGGAGCACAGCTATCGCGATCATCTCGAGCGCTTTGTCCAGGAGACGGACCGGGCGATCGATCTCTTGTCTTCGGTCCTTCCCGAGATCCGGCCGCTCGATGACGGGGAGACACTGACCTACCTGCATAGCTGCGTCTCGACCAAGCGGCACCCGGTCGCCGTGCCTGAGATTCCGGCCTATCTGGATTGTTTTCTGAGCGACGAACCGCTGACCGGTGGATTGTCGCCGGCGATCGGCCGAAGCCACCTTCGTGCGCTGACCGTGCTCGGCTTCCCGCACGTGACCTTTCCTGGGTTGCTGGATGAGCTGAACCGGCTCGGCGTTGCCTACCGCTGGGCCACGCGATTTCTGCCACTCGACCGCACGCAGGCGCATGCTTCGCTATCTCGGTATCGCCGCCAATGGTTTGCCAAGCGCAAATCACTGGGAGCGATCGTGAAGGAGGTCATGTTCAACGAACAGGCCGCGCTCGTGGACACGGACGCCAGCAACAAGGCGGCTGACGCGGACACCGCGTTGACCGAGCTCGGCGACGATCTCGTGGCATTCGGTTACATCACGACGACCGTCACTGTCAGCGACGAGGACGCGCGTGCCGCCGACGACAAGATCCGCCTCGTCGAACGCGTGATCAACAGCCGGGGCTTCACCACGATCCGGGAAAGCGTCAATGCGGTCGAGGCATGGCTCGGCGGTTTGCCGGGGCAGGCCTATGCGAATATTCGCCAACCCATCGTGCACACGCTCAATCTGGCTCACATGTGCCCGTTGTCGGACGTGTGGGCCGGACCGGCGCGATGCGAGCATCTCGATGGGCCGCCACTTCTGATCGCCAAGACCAAGGGGGCGACGCCGTTCCGGCTCTCGCTGCACGCCGGCGACGTCGGGCATTCCATCGTCGTCGGCCCGACTGGCGCCGGCAAGTCGGTGTTGCTGTCGATGCTGGCCTTCCAGTTTCGGCGCTATCCGAATGCCCAGCTGATCATATTCGACAAGGGCCGTTCCGCTCGCGCCACGACCCTTGCGCTGTCGGGTGCGTGGTACGAGCTCGGGGCCAAGGGTGGCATCGCGTTCCAGCCGCTCAAGGATGTAGCCGAGGAGGGCGCGCGGCTCTGGGCGCTCGACTGGCTCTGCGGCGTGCTTGCCCACGAGCGCGTCAGCGTGACGCCCGAGGTCAAGGAGACCCTCTGGTCGGCGCTCAAGAGCCTCGGTACGGCGCCGGTCTCCCAGCGCACGATGACGGGGCTTGTGGCCTTGCTCGCACGAGACGCCCTGCGTCAGGCGCTTCAGCCTTATACGCTGGAGGGACCTTACGGTCGTTTCCTCGATGCGGACGCCGACCGCCTTTCGAGTGCCGACGTCCTGACTTTCGAAATGGAAGAGCTGATGGCGCTGCCGGTGCTGGTCGCACCCGTGCTCACCTATCTCTTCCACACTCTGGAGGCGCGTTTCGATGGGCGCCCGACCTTGCTGGTGCTCGATGAAGCCTGGGTCTTCCTTGACGATCCATTGTTCTCGAGCCGGATTCGTGAATGGCTGAAGACGTTGCGCAAGAAGAATGTGGCGGTGGTGTTTGCCACTCAATCGCTTGCCGATATCGCGGAGAGCGAGATTGCGCCCGCGATCATCGAGTCCTGTCCGAGCCGGATATTCCTGCCCAATCCCCGTGCCCTTGAGCCGACCCAGACCGAAACCTATCGGCGCTTCGGCCTGAACGACACGCAAGTGCGCCTGATCGCCGAGGCCTTTCCCAAGCGCGACTACTACCTGCAGTCGCGTGCCGGCAACCGCCTGTTCGAACTTGGTCTTGGACCGGCCGCGCTTGCGCTCGTCGGGGCGTCCTCGCCGGAGGATCAGCGCGCCATTGACGAGGTCTTAGCCCGCTCGGGCCCCTACCATTTTGCCGAGCGCTATTTCGCTGAACGCGATCTGCACTGGGCCGCCAATCTGATCAGCACCTTTGAACAGGCCCACAGGGCCTGACCCGACCTCAATCTTTGGAGTTTCCTATGCTCGAAAGTATCGGCCGCTTATCTGCGCGTACAACTACAAGAATCTTCGTGACCGTAGCACTATCTATAGTCGTCGCCGTGAATGGATCGCGACGGGTTGGGGCATTCGATATCGTGTTCGACCCCTCAAACTACGGCCAGAATCTTCTGACTGCCGCTCGCACGTTGGAGCAGATCAACAACCAGGTCAGGAGCCTCGAAAATCAGGCCCAGTCGCTTCTCAATCAGGCCAAGCATCTGGCGAGCCTTCCGACCAGCGTCGTCGGTCAGCTGACCTCGACGATCAGTCAGATGAACAGCCTGATCGCTCAAGCGAAAGGCATTTCGTTCGACGTTCAGAGGACGCAGCAGGATTTTGCGCAGCTCTATCCTCGTCAGTATGGCGCCGCGACAACGTCGGACAGGATGGTGCTGGATGCAACCGCACGCTGGAACAACAGCTATGAGGGGCTCAAGCAGGCGCTGACGATGCAGTCGGCCATCGTCAGTAACCTGGACCAGGACGGCCAGACGCTTCGCACGCTGATGACTAATTCGTCAGCCGCGGTCGGCTCCTTGCAGGCCCAGCAGTCCGGCAACGAGTTGCTGGCTCTACAGATCAAGCAAGCAATGCAGATGCAGACGCTGCTGGCGACCCAGGCCCGCGCCGACACGTTGAGGGCGGCCGAGGAGCGCGCATCCGCGGCGGCCGCCCAGGAGCGCTTCATCCGCTTCATCGGCGATGGCCATGCCTACGCCGGCGGCAGATAGGAGAGGGCGCCATGGCTGATCTCTCCGTCATCGATCGCTTCACCGAGACTTTCTCGCGCTATATCGACTCGGGCTTTGGTCTTCTGTCGGGCGAAGTTTCGTTCCTGAGTTCGACACTCGTCGTCATCGATCTCACGCTTGCCGGACTTGCCTGGAGCATGCGGGCCGACGACCAGATCCTGGTGACGCTTGCCAAGAAGATCCTCTACGTCGGTGCGTTCGCCTTCATCATCGGCAACTTCAAGAGCCTTGCCAACATCATCTTCAACTCGTTTTCGGGAATCGGCCTGAAAGCGTCAGGCGGCACATTGAGCGCGGCTGATTTGGCCCGGCCGGGCTTCGTTGCCGCCGCCGGGTTTACTGCAGCGCATCCGCTTCTGGAAGAGGTGAGCCAGTTTTCCGGCCTCGATGTGCTGACGAACCTGCCAACGATCCTGATCATCTTGTTCTGCTGGATCGTGATCGTGCTCGCGTTCTTCGTGCTGTCGGTTCAGCTCTTCGTCACGCTGATCGAGTTCAAGCTGACGACACTTGCGAGCTTCATCCTCGTGCCGTTCGCGCTTTGGGGCAAGACTGCATTCCTCGCCGAAAAGACGCTCGGCAATGTCGTAGCCTCCGGCGTCAAGGTGATGATGCTGGCGATCATTGTCGGCATCGGTTCGACCATCTTCGGTCAACTCGCAAGCACGCTGACGCGACCGGTCGATATTGCGTCGGCCATGAGCTTGCTGCTTGCGGCGCTCTCCCTGTTTGGACTTGGAATCTTTGGTCCGGGCATTGCCGCCGGCCTTGTGTCGGGTGCGCCTCAATTGGGGGCCGGGTCTGCGGCGGGTACAGTCGCTGGTGCGGCTGCTGTTGCGATCGGAGGCGGCGCGGTTGCTGTGGGCGGGCTCCGCATGGCCGCGAGTGGGTCGATGACAGCGGTCCGTTCCGCGGCGTCGCTGGGCGGAGCATCGTCGGTCGGCGGCGGTGCAGCACATGCTGCCGCTGCCGAGCCGTCTGCGGTCGGAAGCGTCGGAGCAGCGAGCGGGGCCGCGGCCCCCGGCTCTTCGCGCGTTGCGGCCTCGGCACTGCACGCCCGGGAGGCAGCGCAGATTGCTGCCCATACCCTGAAGGATGGGGACAAGGGCGGTCATTCCTCGGGTCCGAAGCTCGGGGAGGACTGACACATGGCCGGTCATCCCTTTCAACGCGTATCCGTTCGCTACGGAGAGACGCCAGAGCCCGTGACGCCCTACCAGAAAGCGGGCCAGGTCTGGGACGAGCGGCTGGGGTCCGCGCGAGTTCAGGCGAGCAATTGGCGGCTCGCGGCGCTGGGCATCACCGCTGTGTCCGGTGTTCTCGGGTTAGCGCTGCTCACCGTGATCGCCCGCTCAGGCGTCGTCCCCTATGTGGTCGAAGTCGACCGGTTGGGCGAGGTCCGCGCCGTCGGACCTGCGATGGAAGCGTATCAGCCCTCGGATGCGCAGATCGCGCACTTTCTGGCGCGGTTCATCGAGAACGTTCGTTCGTTGTCGATCGACCCCGTGATTGTCCGCACGAATTGGCTGCGGGCCTACGACTTCGTCACCGATCGCGGCGCGCAAGCCCTGAACGACTACGCGCGAGAAACCGATCCGTTCGCGAAAATCGGCTCGAGGACCGTCACCGCCGAAGTTACCTCGGTGGTGCGTGCATCCGGCGACAGCTTCGAAATCCGCTGGAAGGAGAACGCTTTCGAGAACGGCACGATCGCCAGGACCGAGCGATTCACTGGTCTCGTCACCACGGTTCTCAAACCGCCGGCGGACGCCGAGACGCTGCGCAAGAATCCGCTCGGCCTCTACGTTCATTCCCTCAACTGGTCGCGCGACCTCATCGGAGACGCCAAATGAATTCTGCTGCCACAACCAAGCTCGCGTCGGCCAGCGTCCTGGTCCTGTCGCTTGTGCTCTGCGGATGCGCCACAAAGCTCAACCTCGAAGCACCTTATGATGAGCTGACATTCGAGCAAGCGCTCCCGGAGGCAGATCCGCCGAAGCCCGTCGAAATTGTCGAGGCGCCCAAGGTCCTGCCATTGCCTGGCCAGCTCAAGCCCTATCCGAAGAAGGGCGCCAAGGAAGAAAAGGTGCCGCCTGAGCAGGCGATTGCCAAGGCGAACAAGGCTGCGCGGATGGAGCCGACCCGGGCCGGTTACATCAACGCGATTCAGGTCTATCCGTGGACTGAAGGGGCCCTCTATCGGCTCTATGCCAGCCCCGAGAAGGTCTCGACTATCGCGCTTCAGCCTGGTGAGGAACTGATCGACGTCTCCACGGGCGACACCGTTCGATGGGTGGTCGGCGATACCTCGAGCGGTCAGGGTAGCAGCCGGCGGGTCCATATCCTCGTCAAACCGACGCTTCCGGATGTCCAGACCAATCTGGTGATCCTGACCGACCGGCGCGCCTACCATCTAGAGCTCGTCTCGACCAAGCAGACCTATATGGCTTCGATCTCCTGGACATATCCGACGGATACTCTGGTTGCCCTTCACAAGCAGAACGCGACCGCCCAGGCAAACGAGGAACGGGTCGCCGATCGCGGCGTTCGGCTCGACAGCCTTAACTTCCGCTACCGCATCGAAGGCGATGATCCGCCATGGCGACCCCTGCGGGCGTTCGACGATGGCCGCAAGGTCTTCATCCAGATGCCATCAGGCCTGTCGCAGGGCGAGGCGCCGCCCTTGTTTGTTGCAGGCGCCGACGGTCGTCCAAATCTTGTGAACTATCGCGTCGGGGGCACCTACTACGTTGTTGACCGCATGTTTGGCGCCGCCGAGCTCCGTCTGGGCGAGGATCCCCAGCGCATCGTCCGGATCATCCGCATTGATGCGCGGCCGGTGTCGCAAGCCGTCAACGCCGGGAGTGCCTCATGACAAGCGGGGTGGATCGGGAGCCGCCGGAGCCTCTGGAGCTGCGGGCACGGCCGCGGCCTATTCGCCGGTTGAACACGCGCGCACTCATGATCGGATGCGCGGTCGCTGCATTGTTCATTGCCGGTGCGACGATCTTGGCGCTCCGGCCGCTGCGGTCATTGAAGCAGGCGGACCGGCCAGAGCTATACAACACAGACCGGAAGCAAACAGCGGAGGGGCTGAGCAAGCTGCCCAAATCTTACGAAGAGCTATCGCCGTCAACGCCGCGGCTTGGACCGCCATCTCCGGGCGATATCGGCCGGGCTTTTGCCGAGAATGAAAAGAAAGTCGGCACCGCGTCATCATCGGATCCAGGCTTCCGCACCAACCCGGAAGAGGATGCCGAGAGAGCCGAACGCATTCGCCAGGTGCGTGTCGCGCAACAGGCAAGGGAGTCGGGCCTGTTCTTCCGTCTGTCGGAAAAGCAGGACAAGCGCAGACGCGCTGATGTTACGGAAGTGGCCGTCAGCCCACCGTCCTCCTTCCGGCCACAGGCAGCCGATCCTGGGCCGTCCGCGGCTGAGCTCGCGAAAGCTGCGCGGGCGATGCTCGATCGGTCAGACGAGATCGTGCCCTCGTCGCAGGCGCGAAAGCTCGCCTTTGTGGGAGCGAAAGCTGACACCGAGACCATTAATCCGCATGCGCTTCTGCCGGCGCCCTCCACCTACGCCGTGATGGCGGGGACGATTATACCAGCGAGCCTGGTCACGGGGCTGAACTCGGATTTGCCCGGCGCCACGATCGCTCAGGTCACGGAGAACGTCTACGACACCGTGACGGGCGAGCATCTGCTCGTGCCACAGGGGACGCGGCTCATCGGCAAATACGATAGCGTGGTAGCCTTCGGCCAGAAGCGGGCGCTTGTCGTCTGGACGCGCCTAGTCCTGCCGAATGGCAATTCCATGGTGATCGAGAACCTTCCAGCTACTGATGTTGCGGGCTACGCCGGGCTCGAGGATGAGGTGGACTTCCATACCTGGCAACTGCTCAAGGGCGTGGCCTTGGCGACACTGATCGGAGTAGGGACGCAATTATCGATCGGTCATGACGAGAGCGATCTCGTGAAGGCACTGCGGGAAAGCACGCAGCAGACGACCAATCGTGCTGGTCAACGACTGGTGGAACGCCAGCTCGACGTGCAGCCGACGATCACGGTGCGACCGGGATGGCCGCTGCGGGTGATTGTTTCGAAGGATCTGGTATTGAAACCCTACCGGGATGTTCAGGCAGTGGCTAAGGGTAGGTGAGAGATGAAGCTCGCGAAGCTGCCCGACCGAACTCCGGTGAAAATGAATCTCGTACTTGCGCCAAGCCTAGCCAAGCACCTACGTGAGTACGCCGATTTCTATGCGCAGACGTACGGCACACGAGAGGAAATTGCGGATTTGATTCCGTTTATGCTGCAAGCATTTATCGACACCGACGCGGCATTCAAGAAAATGAGAATCGGCGGTGCCAGCTCTTCGCAGGCCGAACGACAATCCTGATCTACGCCTGTACGGTATCTAGTGTCCGGAGGTACTCTTCCAGAGTTGGCTGTGGCTTAGTTTGCAGCTTGTGAAGCTCTTCGGGCCTCAATTTCGTGTAGCGCCGCAACGTGCGCCAATCTTTGTGACCGGTGACCAGCGCGACCTTTTCGATCGTGAGCCCAGCTTCGAACAAGCGGCTTGTACCTTCGTGCCGCAGGTCGTGAAAATGCAGATCCTCGATCTTCAACTCGTCGCAGGCGCGCGTAAATGCCGCGCTTACTGACTTGTGATTATACGGGAATACGCGCCCCTGTCCTTTGGTGATGATGCGCTGCTGGAGCATGATTTCCCAGGCGTCATAGCCGGTCAGATTGAGAAGCGGGACTTTCTGATTGTTACCATCCTTCTTTCTCGGATCCTTGCGGTCCATGATCGTGAGAATCCGCTTCGCCATGTCGACGTCCGGCCAGTCAGGCCGGCAAATCTCCTCTTGCCGCATTGTGGTTGCAACGGCGTATCGGACGATGCGGCCCATCGGGATGACCTGTCGCGGATTGCTCTCGAAATATTCGATGAGCTCGTCGAGCTCATCTTGAGTGGGACGTCGATCTCGCTCATCGGACTTTCCGACGAGACCTAAATGCTTCAACGCGAAACGTGCCAAGCGCACCTCTTCGGCAGAAATTTCGATTCCGTGAACAGCTGCTGCATGCGTTGCGATGGTTCTGATGAACGACATATCGATTGCAAGGGTAGCTGGGCCGGCACCTTCCTTCGCGCGTTTCCTGCCGTATTCGATCAACCTCTCACGGTCGAGACGGGGAAGCTTTACGGTTCCGAGATCCTCCTTCAGAGCCTCCAGGACAGCCGCCTTGGATCGGCGGGGAGGACGACCGACTTCGAGCATGTCTTCGATATGAAGATCGATGATGTCGCCGAAGGTTTTGGCCTTTACAGCGGCTCGGGGCCTGGGTGACCCGCAGCGATCGATATTGCGCTCAATGTCGAGCGCCCATTCCTCGCCATCCTTACGGCGACGGAAGGTCTCCGCCACATAGCGGTTCTTGCGGCGGACCTGGACACGCCAACTCCCGGACGGCAACTGAGTGAAACTGGCCACGGTCGTGTGCACTCCCCAAATCGTGTGCGCTACGTGTGCACTGGCAGGTCAAAACGGGTACAAACGTGTGCAAATTCGGCTAGTTTGGAGTGCACACGTTCGTGTTTCATCCCATTGAAGCATAAGGTAAATCATTGAAATCGCAAGATTATCGCTTTTCCGTGGCCCCGATGATGGACTGGACTGACCGGCACTGCCGGGTCTTCCATCGCCTGATGTCGCGGCGGGCGCGGCTCTATACGGAGATGCTGACGACCGGCGCCATCATCCACGGCGACCGGGCGCGGTTGCTCGGCATCGATGCCAGCGAGCATCCGGTGGCGCTGCAGCTCGGCGGTTCCGACCCGCATGATCTCGCGACCGCCGCGCAGATCGGCGAGGACTTCGGCTATGACGAGATCAATCTCAATGTCGGCTGTCCGTCCGATCGGGTGAAGGACGGCCGCTTCGGCGCCTGCCTGATGGCCGAGCCCGCGCTGGTCGCCGAGGGCGTTGCGGCGATGAAGCGCGCGGTGAAGATTCCCGTCACGGTGAAGTGCCGGATCGGCATCGACGACCAGGATCCGGAAATCGCGCTCGATACGTTGGCGCGCGGTGTGATCGCCGCGGGCGCGGATGCGCTCGTCGTGCATGCGCGCAAGGCCTGGCTCAACGGATTGTCGCCGAAGGAGAACCGCGACATCCCGCCGCTCGACTATGATCGCGTCTATCGCCTCAAGGCGGCGCTGCCGGAGGTGCCCATCATCATCAACGGCGGCATCACGAGTATCGCCGAAGCGAAGCAGCATCTGGCGCATGTCGATGGCGCGATGCTGGGGCGGGCGGCCTATCAGGAGCCGTGGCGGCTGCTGTCAGTCGATTCCGAGCTGTTCGGTGAAACGCCGCCGTACGCCACGATGAAGGACGTGTTCGCGGCGATGCTGCCCTATATCGAGCGGCAACTGGCTGAAGGCACGCGACTGCATTCGATCACGCGCCATTTCGTCGGCGCCTTCCACGGCGTCCCCGGTGCGCGCGCGTTCCGCAGGCATCTCGCGGAGAACGGCGTTCGGCCGGGCGCCGGGACCGACGTGCTGCGCGAGGCGATCGCGCGCGTCGACGACCGCCCGCTTGCGTCGGTCGCGGCCTGACGGCGCCGGTTATTGCTTGCGCTGACGCCGCACGACGTCTTGTGCGATTTTCAGGAAGTTGAAGAGGTGCGGCATCCGGTTGTCGCGCCGGTAGTTCAGCGACAGCGCGGTGCCGGGATTATGTCCCTCATAGGCGCGATAGGCGACGCCGGGGCGTTCCGCCTGTGAGACGGATTGTGGCACCAGCGCGATGCCGACGCCAACCGACACCAGGCTGATTGCGGTCTGATAGTCCTGGGCCAGTACCTGCGATTTCGGAATGAAGCCCTCTTCGAGGCAGATATTGAGGATGTGGTCGGCGAAGCTCGGGCGCGGCTTGCGCGGATAGAGGATGAATGTCTCGGCCTTCAGCGCAGCCAGCCGCGTGACCTGCTGCTCGAGTAGCGGCGAGGTGTCTGATAGCGCGAGGATCAACGGCTCCTGCAGCAGTGGCTCCGACTTCAATTCCTCGTCGTCGAGCGAAGGGCGGGCGACGGCGATATCGATCTCGCGCTGGATCACCGCGCGCTTCTGCTCGGCGTTGTTCATCGCGGACAGCGCGAGCTCGACGTCGGGATAGGCCGAGCGAAACGCCTTGATCACGTTAGGCAGCACGCCATAGGTCGCCGATCCGACGAAGGCGACACGCAGGTGCCCCGAAAAGCCTTCCCCGATCCGCTTGATCTCGCGGTGCGTGCGGTCAAGCCGCTCCAGCACATCGCGCGCACGCTCCAGCAGAACGCTGCCGGCCTGGGTCAGCCGGATCTGGCTTCGGCTCCGGTCGATGAGCACGACGCCGAGATCGCTCTCCAGCTGCGCAATCTGCCGGCTGAGCGGCGGCTGGGCGATCGCGAGCCGTGATGCGGCGCGGCCGAAATGCAATTCCTCGGCGACGGCGACGAAGTAGACCAGTCGCCTCAGATCCATGACGTCGTCGCGATCGGTCACGGTCAGCCGAACGTTTGTCCGCGCGCTTCCGCGGAAGCTGCGGGAAAGGCCTGCCGGGTTTGATATCGCGTGGTCATCTGCGCATGATCGAAACTGTGGTTCCGGCCGGAAGACTGAGGGGGCATCCCTGGATTGTCAATTATCCGCCTGGCCGACGCCATCTCGCTAATCCTTCCGGGCGAAGGCACGGATCTTGTCCTCGTCGACCTCGACGCCAAGGCCCGGGCCATCGGGCACGCAGATCTCGAACGCGTCGAACCTGATCGGGTTGACGACGAGATCCTCCACGAGGATCCGCGGACCGAAATGCTCGCTTCCCCATTCGAGCCGGGGCAGGGTGGCGAATGCGGCGAGATGCGCGGCCGCGCCGATGCTGCTCTCCAGCAGGCAGCCGCCGTAGAGCTCGAGGCCGTGCGCGCCGGCGACCGCGGCGGCACGCTTAATTTCAAACAGGCCGCCGCTCTTCACGAGCTTCAGCGAATAGACGCTGCCGCAACCCATCGTGGCGACGCGGGCGATTTCCTCCTTGGTGAAGGCCGCTTCGTCGACCAGCAATGGAATGGAGGTGCGCGCCGCGACACGCGCCATGGCTTCCAGCTGCAGCGCCGACACCGGCTGCTCGACCAGCGCGACGTCCAGCTCCTCCAGCGCGGGCATGAAGCGGATGCATTCGGCTTCGGTCCAGCCCTGGTTGACATCGACGATCAGGCGAACCTCGTCGCCGAGGCCGGCGCGCAGCGTCTGCAACCGCTTCAGATCGGCCGGTGGGCGGTTGAAGCCGAACTTGATCTTGAACTGACGATGTTCGCGGCGGCGCAGCTTCTCCTTTGCTTCCTCCAGCTCCTGGCCGCTGTCGCCGGAGGCCAGCGCCCAGATCACTTCCATGCGCTGGCGAACCGCACCCCCGAGCAGCGCGCTGGCTGGGAGGCCGAGGGTCTTGCCGGCGGCGTCGAGCAGGGCGGATTCGATCGCGCCCTTGGCTGCGAAATTGCGGGTCGCGGCCTTGCTCATGCGCAAGGCATTGGCTTCGAAGGCGAGGGCAGGCTGCCCGAGCAGCGCCGGCGCGAGGTAATTCGTGACCGCAGCCTTGATCGATTCCACGCTCTCCTCGGCCCAGCGCGGCCCGCCGAGCGTCGAGGCTTCGCCGATACCCGTCACGCCGTTATCGAGCAGGACACGCACCAGCACGTAGCCCTGATGCGTGACTTCCGTGTTCGAAAGCTTGTGCCGCCGGCGGGTCGGCGCTTCCACGATGGTGGCGCGGATACTGCGGATCGCAGTGTCTCTTGCGAAGTTCCGCACTGGCTCCACGGGCTCGGCGATTTCGATCACGGCACGACTCATATGTCCTCGCAGGTCAGTTCAAAGTGAACCCTGCCGGGCTTTCCCGGCCCGGCAGGGCGTAGTGCGGATCATTCGGCCGCGACAAGGCGCTCGACCGCTGCCTTCTTGAGCTTGAAGTCGAAATCGAGAACGAGGTCGGTGTCGGCGCCGGCCGGCGCCTTGGCGAACTTGCCGATCAGGCTCTGCTTCACGGCGAACACCGAGTCGTTGTCGAGATACTTGGTCTCGGAATCGTAGATCTGCGAGATCAGCGATTGATAGCCGTCCTTCGAGAGCATGAAGTGGATGTGGCCCGGACGCCAGGGATGGTGACCCATGTATTTCAGGAGCTCGCCGCCGGCGCCGTCATAGGGGATCGGGTAGGGCTCGGGGCGGAGCGCCACGAAGGCGTATTCGCCGTTGGCATCGGTCGTGAACCGTCCACGAAGATTATAGGCTGGCTGCTCGGGGTCTTGCAGGTCATAGAGCCCGTTCGGCGCGTCTTCCCAGACGTCGATGGTGACGCCCTCGATCGGCCGGCCCGCGGTGTCGCTGATCCGCCCGCTGACCTTGACGGTCTGTGCATTGTCGAACGTCTTCTTGATGATGGAGGCGCCCTTGGGCAGCACCGGCGGGTTCTCCCGATAGAACGGCCCGAGCACGGTGGACTCGCTCTCGCCATCGGTGACCCTGTGGTCGAGCATGTCGACCAGCACCTCGACGCCAAGAATGTCGGCGATCAGGATGAACTCGTTGCGCTTCTCGTCCGAGATGTCGCCGGCGCGGCGCAGGAATTCGCAGGCGGCGAACCACTCGGCGAAGGTCAGGTCGACCTCCTTGCAGAACGCGTGCATGTGGCGAATCAGGCTCGTCATGATCTGACGGTTGCGATCAGGAATGTCGTTCGAGAGCGCGGCGATCACGTGGTCGGTGATGGTGTCCTTGTTGACGTTCAGCATGGTCGTTTCCTCCTTTTCTTGCAGTTTGGATCAAACTTGCATCCCCGTTTTCGGGAATATCTTCTGGCGGTCTCACCAGATAAATTCGTAGGCAGCATTCTCCAGCGTCGCGGGCGCGGGGTGCGGGTCGGCAAGGCCGCCGAAGCGGCCGCGGCAGAACAGCAGCGGCTTTTTGCCGGGTTCCAGCGCCATCTCGCGGACATGGCCGAGGAAGATGGTGTGGTCGCCTGCGACGATCTCATCGGCAAGATCGGTCACGAAATACGCCGCTGCGTTCGCGATGACGGGCAATTCGTTGCGGCGCTCGAAGACGTCGCAGAGTTCGAGCTTGGGCCTGCCCGCGAAATGCCAGGCAAGATCCTCCATTCCCTCAGCCAGAATGCTGACCGCGAAGCGGCCGGTGTTCTGGATGTTGCAGAGCATCTTCGCGCTTTTCGCGATCGAGATCGCGACCAGCGGCGGATCGAGCGACACCGACATGAAGGCATTGGCCGTCATGCCATGGTCGCGTCCCTCGCAATGCGTGGTGATGATGGTGACGCCGGTGCCGAATTGGCCACAGGCGTTGCGCAGCTCGCGCGGATCGATGGCGGTCATGGGTTGATGACCTCGAGTTGGACCAAACCGGATCGGTTGGCTGGCGACGCGGTCACGATGTCCCGCCAGTTTTCCAACGCCGACGCGGCGGTTGCAAGGCCGGATCGCCGCAGCGAGCGGATCCGGCTGCTGGAGACGATCTCGCCATTGCCGCAGCGCACCGGCGGCAGGATGCGCGTGTCGAAGTGTTGCCGCAGCAGCTGCGCGGTGCCGCCCTTGCAGGATCCGAAGCGGAAATCCTCGCCGACGATCACTTCACAGGGTTGCAGACGCTGCAACTCGGCGAGGAAATCGGCCGCGCTGCGGCGGACGTAGATCTCATTGAAATCGGCGACGATGACATGGTCAGGTGCAAATGTTGCGATGCGCTCGAGCTTCTCGCGGAGCGAAATCAACGGCTCGGCCTGGCCGAAATACACCTTCGGCGGTGGATCAAAGGTGTAGACCACGGCCGGAACGCCGCGGCGTCGCGCTGCCGCAATGGTCTGCCGGAGCAGTTCCTGATGGCCGCGGTGAACGCCGTCGAACGCGCCAATGGTCACGACGCAGGCGTCGAGGGTCAATTCTCCATCGCGATGGAAAGCGACAGCGCTGCTGTCAAAACCCTTGACCACGGCTCGCTCCCTTCCGTGCTGCGCGGTGTTGCATCAGCTCCGGTGCTGCGTCGGCCGGACGATCATTGCCGTCTGGTCCGCGTATCCAAGTCATAGCCCGAGCCGCCGCGGTTCGCGCGGTATGGTGTGATACCTTTCGCCCGCTCCGGGTGAGCGCGTAGCTTTTCCGCCGATGTCACGCCGACCAAGAGCGTGACGGGATGGTCCGGGCCGGTGTGGCAACGCCCGCCGGTCTAACGACACAAGCGGAGGAGAACCCATGACTACAGCAGCTGCCCTGCGGGCCGATGTGCCTGCGTCAACCACCAGCGTCTATACCGGCGCGGAATTCCTGGACAGCATCCAGGATGGCCGGGAGATCTACATCTACGGCGAGCGCGTCAAGAACGTCACCCAGCATCCCGCGTTCCGCAACTCGGCGCGGATGGTGGCGCGCTGGTACGACCGCTTTCACGAGAAGAAGGATCAGATCGGCGTCCTGACCGACACCGGCTCCGGACAGTTGACCCATCCGTTCTTCCTGGGCTCGCGCACGGCTGATGACCTGATCAAAGGCCGCGACGCGATTGCCGAATTGCAGAAGGTTGCGTATGGCTGGATGGGCCGCTCGCCGGACTACAAGGCGGCGTTCCTCGGGACCTTGGGCGCGAATTCGGGCTTCTATGGCGAATACGCCGGCAATGCGAAGAAATGGTATGCCCGGACCCAGGAACGGCTCGACTTCTGGAATCACGCCATCGTCAATCCGCCGATCGATCGCGACCGGGCGATCGAGGACGTGCGCGACGTCTTCATGCATGTCGAGAAGGAGACCGACGCCGGACTGATCGTGTCGGGCGCGAAGGTGGTTGCGACCGGCTCGGCGCTGACGCACTACAATTTCATCGCCCACTATGGCATCCCGATCAAGGACAAGTCGTTTGCGCTGATCTTCACGGCGCCGATGGACGCCAAGGGCGTCAAGCTGATTGCCCGCTCGTCCTACGAATTCACGGCGGCTGCGACCGGCTCGCCGTTCGACTATCCGCTGTCCAGCCGCTTCGACGAGAACGACTCGATCCTCGTTTTCGACAAGGTGCTGGTGCCCTGGGAGAACGTCTTCATCTATGGCGACGTCGACAAGATCAACCAGTTCTTCCCGGCGTCCGGCTTCATCCCGCGCTTCACGCTGCATGGCGTGACGCGGCTCGCGGTCAAGCTCGACTTCATCGCCGGCCTGTTCTCGATGGCGGTGGAGGCGACCGGATCGAAGGATTTCCGCGGCGTGCAGACGGCGGTGGGCGAGGTGATCGCCTGGCGCAATCTGTTCCACGGCATTTCGGATGCGATGGTGAAATCGCCGATCGCCTGGCAGGGGACCGAGGGTTACAATCTGCCCAACCTGAACTACGGGCTGGCCTATCGCGTGTTCGCACCGATGGCTTATCCGCGGATCAAGGAGCTGATCGAGCGTCATGTCGCGAGCGGCCTGATCTACCTGCCGTCAAGTTCGGCCGACCTCGAGAGCGAGGCGATCAGGCCCTATCTTGACCGCTTCGTGCGCGGCTCCAACGGTTATGCCGCGATCGACCGGATCAAGCTGCTCAAGTTGCTCTGGGACGCGATCGGCTCCGAGTTCGGCGGCCGGCACGAGCTCTACGAGCGCAACTATGCGGGCAATTACGAGAACCTTCGCGTCGAGACGCTGATGGCCGCGAGCGCGACCGGCGACCTCGGCGCCATGCAGGATTTCGTGCGCAATTGCATGAGCGACTACGACGTCTCGGGTTGGACGGCGAAGGATCTGATCAATCCGGATGACATCAACCTCGTCAGCCGCGGTCTGGTGCAGGGCTGACGACAGGATTGTCGATCTGATAGAGAGAGATGGAGTCGCCGCGATCTCGCGGCGGCTCCGATCCGTTTCGCGTTACCGCCTCATCGCCTGCAAGGAGAGTCGATCATCATGCTGTTTCACGTCGAAATGGACGTGCGGATTCCGCACGATCTCCCAGCCGAAAAGGTCGATGCACTGAAGCAGGCGGAACGCGTCCGTGCCATGGAGCTGCAACGCACCGGCGCCTGGCGCCATCTGTGGCGGGTGGCCGGACGCTACGCCAATGTCAGCATCTTCGATGTGTCCGGCGCGCAGGAATTGCACGACATCCTGTCCAGCCTGCCGCTGTTTCCGTTCATGGAGATACAGGTCAGGCCGCTATGCCGGCATCCGTCGTCGATCCACGACGACGACCGCTAGGGCTAGTCGACAACCGTGCGCGGGCGGCGGTGACGGGCCGGGGGGCTGATGCTGCCGGTGACGTCGGGGTATCCGGTGAGGCTCAGCGTGTCGGAGCGGACACCCCAGCTTTCGAGCCGGTCGAGGAAGCTCATGCCGAGCAGGTTGGTCTTCATCTGCCCGCGTTGCACCACCAGCGCCGGCACCGATTTCTCGACCAGCTTGCCGACCGCGAGACGATCGAGCGTCAGCCGCGCCGCCTTGGTGTGACCGCCGGCGGTCTCCAGGTCGACATTGTATTCGAGCATGTCGGTCGGCAGCCCGATCGCCTTGGCGGTTTCCCAGGTCAGCACGACCGAGGTCGCGCCGGTGTCGATCACCATCGGCGCGCTGATGCCGTTGATCTTGGCGCGGAACGCGAACTCGCCGCCTTGGCTGCGCGCAATCTGCACCGCGGGAGCGGGGGCAGGGGCGGATGCCGGCGCGGCGATGCTGCGGCCGAATATCTGGGTCAGATTCTGTCTGGCGCGCGCGATCTGGTCGGGATCGCCGTACGTGACAACGGCGCCCGCGGTTGCCATCAGCAGTACGATGACAAGGAGGATGCGGGTCACAGTACGGCTCCGGTCGCTCCGGTGGTCACGCGCGCTTCGGACGCGGCTCCATGCGCTCGAGCCCAGCCTCGGCCATCCGCGCCGGCAATGTCGTCATGACAGACAGCCGCTCCGCGCGGTCCATCTTGTGCCAGCGTGCGATCTCCGGGAGCGTGCGACCACAGCCGAAGCAGAGCTTCGTCCTGGGGTCGATCATGCAGACTGCGATACACGGCGTTTCTGAGCTCATTGTTCAACTGTTGAACCGTTTCAGCCGCCGGTGCAAGTCGGTCGAATCGGGCTGCGCCATCACGCCCCGGCTTTTTGTCGCAAGCATGGTATTGGCGCGAACGCCTCGGATTCATTGGCAGCGAAAACCGCGTCACCCGCGACATGCTCTACAATCCGGTGCCGGCACTCATGATGGACTTGCGGCGCACACGTTTCCGGTCGGCGCCCATCGAGGGCTCGGCGGGCTCCGGCTGCATCGGCGGCGCTTCTTCCGTCATCGGCGCCAGCGCGCTCATCACCCGCTCCGGCGGCAAGGTCACGATCACCTCGGTGCCGATGCGCAGCTTCGATTTCAGCGTGAAGGTGCCGCCATGCATGTCGATCAGGCTTTTGGCGATCGGCAGTCCAAGGCCCGCGCCTTGTTCCGCCGACTTGATCGAGTTGGAGCCCTGGCCGAACGAGGCCAGCACGACCGGGATCTCGTCCTCGGCGATGCCGCTTCCGGTGTCCTTGACGCTCAGATATTGCCCGCCCGACGCGGTCCAGCCGACCTTCAGCCAGATCTCGCCGCCCTGCGGGGTGAACTTGATCGAGTTGGAGAGCAGGTTGAGCACGACCTGGCGGATGGCGCGCTCGTCGCCCCAGATCCGGGGCATGCCATGCTCGAACACCTCGTGGATGGTGATACCGCGGCTGGAGGCGCGCAGCTTCAGCAGATGGTGGCAGTCGGCGACGACGTGCACCAGCGCCACGGCCTCTTCGTTCAGCTCGTAACGGCCGGCTTCGATGCGCGACAGATCGAGAATCTCGTTGATGAGATTGAGCAGGTGCACGCCGGAATTGTGGATGTCGGCGGAATATTCCTTGTAGACCGGCACCGCATGCGCACCAAAGATCTCGCTCTTCATCACCTCGGAGAAGCCGAGGATCGCGTTGAGCGGGGTGCGCAGCTCGTGGCTCATCTGGGCCAGGAAGCGCGACTTGGCGACGTTGGCGGATTCGGCGCGGTGCCGCGCCTCATCGGAGATCGCCTTGGCCTGTTCCAGTTCGCCGATCAGCGCGTCCTTTTCGGCGCGGGCCTCCAGCGTCGCCAGCGTGGTCGAATGCAGGCGGTGCGCGAGCAGTGCGAAATAGCCCTCGGCGGCAAGCGCGAGCAGCGCCAGCACGTAATTGTCGAACGCGCCGTTGAGCGCGAGGTCGAGCGCAATCCCGACCGTCACCGGAACGGTCGCCGCGAGTGCTGCGATCGGCAGGCTCGCCGCCAGCATGCTGGAGACCGCGATCACCAGCAGCATCAGGAACATCATCAGCGTGTTGGAGGAGAGATCGCGCCCGGCGGGGTGGATCAGGATCGCGGTCCAGCACAGGCCATACAGCAGGTCGAGCAGCACGAAGCGGGTCCGCCATTTTCGGGTCACCGCGACCGAAGTCGGTTCGGCGAGGAAGCGGGCGCAGCTGCGGATGATGGCGAGATGGACGCCGAGGATGCCGACCGTCCAGGCGCCGGCCACGATCGGCTTCATCCAGAGGCCAAACAGGACGCCGGTTGCCACCACGAGCAGCATCACGACATAGGATGCCGAGATCCGGGTCTGGGCATATTGCCGGAGCAGTTCGGCGTCGAACGCCGGGCGGGTTCCACTGGTTGACGTTAACCGATCCCGCGCCTCGCGCACCCGCTGTGCTGCGACGCGCCGGCTGTTGACCGGCACCGTCACCTGAGGTCCTGCCGGAAGTTGTACAACTTCAGGCTTTTCTGCGGGATTACTCATCAACAACACAAATCCTGCGCGCGAACCGCGCGCGCCTTTTGCATTGTCTATCTGTGACGCTAATTCATTAAGCGTTACCTTAAAGAGCTAAAGAAAGGCGTTAACCGGAGGTTAAATTAACTTTTGCGCGGTGCGGCGGACCTTTGCCCGTAGGGCAAAAGCGCCTGACTGAGCGGAAATAAGGATAGTGGTGTTGATGGCAATCGCACTACTTAAGAGGGCGCTCTTGTGCAAAAGCTTGCCAACTGGCCCGACCAGGTTCTCCTTGCGTACCGCCCTCTGGCGAACAACTCGTACCGAACGACCTCGTAAGCCATGCCATTTTGACTGCTGGCGCTCTGGAACGAACCTCTCTTGAAGCGCACAAGGTATGAGGTTTGCAGGAACCATTTTTGCTGCAGAACCTGTTTCCCTTCACTAGCGTAGAGGAATGAACTTAGACCACTTTACTCCGAACCGCCTCGGTCCCGAATGGCGAAACTACTGCATCTACTCGGATCGCTATCTACCCGAAAGCGCGATGAGCGCCGAACATGTAATCCCTCGTTCGCTCGGCGGTTCGGGGGCGACGGTCATTCGATGCAGCAAGGCTATCAATTCGCGACTTGGCCATGAGATAGATGGGAAGCTCGCGAATGATGCGCTGATCATGTTTGGCCGTCGTGACGCGGATGCACGCGGAAACAGTCGCCAAAGGCCGGAGGCGTTGCTGAAGCGAACAACCGCTTGGAAGGGCGGCGAACCGACTGGAAATGCTCAACCGCGGTACAACATAGAAGTCCCAGGCGGAAACCAATCGGCCACGGTGTACGATACGCGGACAGGAAAGTATCTTCCTCCGACCGTGTTTAACGACACTGGCTTCGTTTTCACCATGAACATAGACAGCGAAGTGCGATCAAAATTTCTCGCCAAGACCCTATTGGGTATGGGGTGGAAGCTATTCGGCGAGTCCTTTCTTGCGACCGAGCCGATAGATTCGCTACGGTGGAAAATCGGTACTAGCGGCAGCCCTGGCACGTCACTCTATTATCTCGATCAATTTACAATTGGTGAAAATAGCCCTGTGAAGAACGCTTTTCAGTGTCTTCAAGATCAGGTGACGCGTCCTAATCGAACCACCGCTTTGGTTCGTCACACCGAATTCGGCGTCGAATGGAGTGTGAGTTGTGTCGGCCATTTTGTCGGATCGTTGATTTATCCAACACGACGATGGCTTCTTCCAGATGGTTTCGCTCTGAACAGTGGGCTGCGTGTGACCGTCGCTCGCGACCGTTTACTCTTTGAGAGCGTTGAACCTTTCTCAGCACCTTGGGCTGGTGTTGGCGAATGTTATTGAAGAGATTGCGGCGGCTGTGCCTTCATTTCGCCGGGCGGGTTCTCAAGCCCGGCAAACGCAGACCCAAGCCATCCGCTGGGTGAGGAGTTTCGGGGGCAATGACCGCCGGAGAGCCCACCGATGCGGGGCGAGGGGCGCCTACATCATTTCGGGATAATGGAAGTGTGCCCCTGATTTGCCCGACATGTCAAGTTGACAGACCGAATGCCGGTGGCCGGCTAGCTACTTTGCATGGGGTTGTTTTCGATATTTGGGCGGCGTGACTTTAAAAGGGGAATTCTCCTTCGCGAGACGTCGCCGCATGGTAGGTGACCCGCCGTTGCAGGTCACCGTAGCCGCATGCATAGAGCTAAACCAACGCTGCAACCGCGCCAGCAGGCTCGACTTATCCCAGCGCTTGCCGCCACAGTGGCGTGTTAGTTGGAAGCCCGACCAATGCCCACTATGTGCTCCCGCAGCACAAGTTTGCCCGGAGGGATCAGCCCATCGTCGATACTGATCGGGATCGGCACAGGATTTTGGTCGATCTCGCGGATGAACGGCGTTTGGTGGTGGGCGGTTGGATCGGTAGGGAATGTATAGTCGATACAACCGACCACAAATAGCGGGATCGTCTTGTTGTCTACCCCCAAGCCGCGCGCGACTTCCTCTTTCGAGAGGTGGGTACCCACGCTATATTCGCCAATACCTATGTTCTTAGGAAATTGTTCATTTGGAAATAGCGTGTGTCCTAGCGTTTGCCCTGGCTGTCTAGTCGGTTCATCGCAGAGCTTGGCTTGCTCATCTAGCAATGAGTCTCTGGCAGTGAGCAGCTTGACATAAGGCCAAACCCTTAGCGCCGGAGTATTGCCGACGTTGGTTATGACGAAAGCGATTGGAGCGTCTACGCTTTCTCTTTTGGCTAAAAGACCAGCGCCACCTACCGCCATGCTGTCGATACGTATCCAAGCGCGTTGTCCAGCAACGAGAGCTGCCTTGGTCGCGTCGGCAGTATCTTTGAGTGGACCATAGGCTTTCCTCATTTCGTCAAGTTGGCCTCCAAAAGTCCACCACGCCAAGGCGGTGAACAGAGCGGTAACAAACAATAGGAACAGGGTGGCTAAATCAATCGCCCGCTTTACCTTGTCGACCTTCTCGGGTTTGTTGTGCCTTGCAGTGTAGCTCTCACCAAAGGATTTGATTGCGGCAGCAATGTCGGTGGCGTTCTTATGGTTCAGAGCTTGTTGCCGTTGGCCTTCGGACTCCACTGATCTGTCTATGGTCTCTTCAATTTCTGCTTTCCAAGAGGATGGCAACATAGCTTTTGAGTCCATCAATCGCAGGTTGATTCGCTATTGTAGCCAGTTGCTCGTTGAAAACACTATTCAGATAGCTCTTTCCTTAAACCGTATTGCTCGTTCTTGAGCCTGTCACTCTCGACGTAGAGGGACTCGACCTTATCCAGCATTCGTCGAAGCAAGAGCTCCGCCGATGCGGAGGGGATGCCGGTGCTATGGAGCTGTGGGAAGTGAGAGAAGTTGCTGCGACACAGGGAGTCTGTGAAAATAGGCACAGCTTCGTTTGTTGACTAGAAGTTAAATCAGCACTTGACCGGTGTCCGCAGACGGGCGGCGCGCGGTCGGGCCGCGCGTCGCCTTTGGTTCCGAACGCGGATATCAGCGTTGCAGTCGCGCCAGCAGGCTCGACGTATCCCAGCGCTTGCCGCCCATCTTCTCGACCTCGGCATAGAACTGGTCGACCAGCGCGGTCGCCGGCAAAGTGGCGCCGTTGCGGCGGGCTTCCGCCAGCGCGATCGAGAGGTCCTTGCGCATCCACTCGACCGCGAAGCCGAAATCGTACTTGCCCTCGCTCATGGTCTTGTAGCGGTTTTCCATCTGCCAGGACTGCGCTGCACCCTTGGAGATGGTTTCGATCACGGCGGCGACGTCGAGGCCACTCTTCTTGGCGAAGTGGATGCCCTCGGACAGGCCCTGCACGAGGCCTGCGATGCATATCTGGTTGACCATCTTGGTCAGCTGGCCGGCGCCCGCCGGTCCGAGCAATTTGCACATCCGCGCATAGGCGCCGGTGATAACAGGCTCGGCGCCCGCATAGGCGTCTGCGCTGCCGCCGCACATCACCGTCAGCACGCCGTTCTCGGCGCCGGCCTGGCCGCCCGACACCGGCGCGTCGACGAACTTGAAGCCGGCCTTGGTGGCGGCGGCATCGAGCTCGCGGGCGACCTCGGCGGAGGCGGTGGTGTGGTCGACGAAGATCGCGCCCTGCTTCATGCCGGCAAAGGCGCCGTCGGCGCCGATCGTGACCGCGCGCAGGTCGTTGTCGTTGCCGACGCAGCA
Organism: Bradyrhizobium sp. B120; assembly: GCF_049075665.1. Classification (NCBI taxonomy): domain Bacteria; kingdom Pseudomonadati; phylum Pseudomonadota; class Alphaproteobacteria; order Hyphomicrobiales; family Nitrobacteraceae; genus Bradyrhizobium; species Bradyrhizobium sp. B120. Next base: position 3,643,196 of record NZ_CP185242.1, read on the forward strand.
CATCACGAAATCCTGGCCTTCGGCGGCGGCCTTCGGGGTCGGCGCCGTCTTGCCGCCGAACTTGTCGGCCCATTCCTTCGCCTTCGCCGCGGTCCGGTTGTAAACGGTGACCTCATGGCCGCCCTTTTTCACGAGGTGTCCCGCCATCGGGAAACCCATTACGCCGAGACCGAGGAAAGCGACTTTAGCCATGTCTGTTACCTTGTGATTTGCCGTGGTGATCGCCCTTGAGACCACCGGAAAACGTCGCGGCCGGCAGGGCATTCCGTCCATGGAAGGAGCCGCACCATACCCCCTGCGCAGCGGAGGGCAACGGCTTCGTTGGATGGCAGACCCCGGTTTTGTGCTAGGATCGGCCCACCAAAGAACCTCACAAAAAAGGGAGTGTCTCGCATGGGCATGAGCGTCGGTGTGCTCGATCATTTCAATATCCGGACCCGGAATCTCGCCGCCACGGTGCGGTTCTATGAGGACGTTCTAGGCCTGGAAAAGGGTGCGCGGCCGAACTTCGCGTTCCCCGGTGCGTGGATGTACAGCGAGGGCAAGGCGGTCGTGCATCTGGTCGATATTTCCGCGACCGACGAGGCGCAGAAGCCTGACTCCGGCGTCGTCCATCACGTCGCCTTCGCCAGCCAGGGCTTTGACGGGATGCGGCAGCGGCTGCAGTCCAAGGGTATGGAATTCGACTCGCGCCAGGTTCCAGGCGGCGATCTCTGGCAGATCTTCGTCAACGACCCCAACGGGGTCATGATCGAGCTGAACTACGAGGCCGCCAAGGAGGGCGGCGCTGCAGCGCCGGCCGAGCGACGGGACGACGTCGGAGCGAGGTAGCCTTTTGCGCTGCAACGCTTTATTGGGTCGTCTCCTGGGCGTGATCCGGAAAAGTGTGAAGCGGTTTTCCGACAAGATCACGCCCCGCTAAGGAGCAGGAGATACGCGGTGAGCGTGACGCAGCAACAGGTTCTCGATTGTCTTGCCAAGGTGATGTCGCCGCGCGGCACAGCCTTGACCAACGCCAATGTGCTGTCGGCGATCACGGTCACCGACGGCAAGGTGTTCTTCTCGATCAATGTCGATGCCGCAGAAGCCCGCGCCTGGGAGAGCGTGCGTGCGCAGGCCGAGAACGCCGTGCGCGCCATTCCTGGCGTCAGCGTCGCGATGATCGCGCTGACTGCGGAGCGCAAGGCGGGTGGTGCGGCGCCTGCGCCGCGGCCGGCCGGCGGTGTCCCGCCTGCGTCCGCGCACCGTCATCCGCACCCGCCTGGTGCGCAATCGCCGATGGCCCGGCAGGCCGAGATCCCCGGCATCTCTGCCGTCATCGCGGTTGCCTCCGGCAAGGGCGGGGTCGGCAAGTCGACCACGGCACTCAACCTCGCGCTCGGTCTGCGCGACATCGGCCTGCGCGTCGGGCTGCTCGACGCCGACATCTACGGCCCATCGGTGCCGCGGCTCACCGGCATCCGCGAGAAGCCGCAGCTCAACGACGACAAGAAGATGATCCCGCTGCAGCGCTTCGGCCTGTCGATCATGTCGATCGGCTTCCTGGTCGAGGAGGACACCGCGATGATCTGGCGCGGGCCGATGGTGATGTCGGCGATCACCCAGATGCTGCGCGACGTCGTCTGGGGCACACTCGATGTGCTGGTCGTCGACATGCCGCCCGGCACCGGCGACGCCCAGCTCACGCTGGCGCAGAACGTCCCGCTCAAGGGCGCCGTCATCATCTCGACGCCGCAGGACCTCTCGCTGATCGACGCGCGGCGGGGCCTTGCAATGTTCAAGAAGGTCAATGTGCCGGTGCTCGGCATTGTCGAGAACATGAGCTATTTCCAGTGCCCGCATTGCGGCACGCGCTCGGACATCTTCGGCCATGGCGGCGCCCGCCACGAGGCCGAGAAGCTCGGGGTGCCGTTCCTCGGCGAGATCCCGCTGCATATTGCCATCCGCGCTGCCTCCGATTCCGGCAACCCGGTGGTCGAGAGCGAACCGGACGGCCCGCACGCGGCGATCTACCGCGCGATCGGCAGCAAGGTCCGTGAGCAGCTGCAAGACGTGATCGCCGCCGCCTGAGCCCGCGCTGCTGTCCCGGTCAGCCGGTGCGCCTCAAAGGCCGGGATCCCGGCGGCCTTTCTTCACAGGCCTGTCGCCCATGGACGATTGCTGAATCGCGTCCGGCCTGTATGTTTGTCGGGTACTGGCCGAATCGTACCACCGTTCCGTCAATTGAAGGCGGGCACGGGCAGCCGTAATGCGGGAGGGGCCGTGAGGCGACCAGCGACATGGCAGCATCACGCGAAGCAAACAAACAACGCCGCAAGCATCTGACGCGGGAGAAGCGCGAAGAGGCCTCCCGGGCGGCGTTCAACCTTGCGAAGAAATCCGACTCGATCGGCGAGGCCGCGATCGCGATCGCCAAGACATTTGGCGTCAGCAAGACGACCGCGCAAAGCTGGATTCGGCGTGGGCGGCATTTGGCCGATAAAGCCAAGAAGGCGCGTGAGGCGACACGGCGCTGATGGCCTCGGGAGCCCGGTGGCTGAGTGCCGGCCGGCCCGCACGCGGCGATTTACCGCGTGACCGGGACACGGCCCGCGAGCCGCGGCAAGCCGTCGTCGCCGCAGCCTGCGCCGGCATTTTCCGGCAAATTTCCCGCGTCATCAGACTTTCGTTTAATTGGTGCGGTCATGCCATTGTCGCGTTTCCGTGAGGCCGTCTTCCGTGTTAAAGGGCCGACCCAGAGCGCCTCGGCGGGCGTTTGCAAGTGGTCTGCTTGCAAGCCTCCTGCCGGAGAACTGCTTGCGGTCACCGGGAAACGCCCCTCAAGGAGAAGCCTTACGATGAAGCGTCGTGATTTTTTGAAAGTGTCTGCGGCCGGTGCTGCCGCGACGGCGGTTGCCGCGCCGGCGATTGCGCAGTCCTCGCCTGAAATCAAATGGCGCCTGACCTCGAGCTTCCCGAAGTCGCTGGACACCATCTATGGCGGTGCCGACCAGGTGGCGAAGTATGTCGCCGAAATGACCGACAACAAGTTCCAGATCCAGGTGTTCGCGGCGGGTGAGATCGTCCCCGGCCTGCAGGCGCTGGACGCGACCTCCAACGGCACGGTCGAGATGTGCCACACCGTGTCCTACTACTATGTCGGCAAGGACCCGACCTTTGCGATCTACGCGTCGGTGCCGTTCGGCCTCAACGCCCGCATGCAGAACTCCTGGTGGTACCAGGGCGGCGGCGAGGCGCTCGGCAACGAGTTCTTCAAGAAGTTCGGCGTGATCGGCTTCCCCTGCGGCAACACCGGCACCCAGATGGGCGGCTGGTTCCGCAAGGAGATCAAGACGGTCGCCGATCTCTCCGGCCTCAAATTCCGCATCGGCGGCATCGCCGGCCAGGTGCTGCAGAAGGTCGGCGTGGTGCCGCAGCAGCTCGCCGGCGGCGACATCTATCCGGCGCTGGAGAAGGGCACCATCGACGCCGCCGAGTGGGTCGGTCCCTATGACGACGAGAAGCTCGGCTTCCAGAAAGTCGCCAAGTACTACTACTACCCGGGCTTCTGGGAAGGCGGTCCGACGGTGCACGCCTACTGCAACCTCGAAAAGTGGAACGCGCTGCCGAAGAACTACCAGGCGATCCTGACCAACGCGACTGCCAACGCCAACACCTGGATGGCTGCGCGTTACGACATGCAGAACCCCTCGGCGCTGAAGCGGCTGGTTGCCGGCGGCACGCAGCTGCGTCCGTTTACCAACGAAGTGCTCGAGGCCTGCCTCAAGGCGACCAACGAGCTGTGGGGTGAAATCTCGGCCAAGAATGCCGACTTCAAGAAGTCGATCGACGCCATGCAGGCGTACCGTTCCGACCAGTATCTGTGGTGGCAGGTCGCCGAATACACCTTCGACAGCTTCATGATCCGCTCGCGCACGCGCGGCTAACAGCGCTTCGAGCGTTCGCGACAAGAGAACGCGCCCAAAGCTTCGACTTAAGTAGCCCGGCCCCCGCAAGGAGGCCGGGTTTTTTGCGTCTGGCGTTCGCCGAGGGGATGTTCCATGCTCGCGTCCGAAGCCTCGGCACGAAGGCGGCGCGTGATCGGTCACCGGTCATGGCGGCAAAGAAACGCAGCGCGACGATCGCAAGCCGTCGACGCTCGGACAACACAATCACACAGGGTGGGAAGCAAATGAAGCGCAGAGATTTCATCAAGGTCACGGGTCTAGGTGTCGCAGGCGCGGCAACGGTCGCAGCTCCCGCGATCGCGCAGTCGATGCCGGAGCTCAAATGGCGCCTGACGACGAGCTGGCCGAAGTCGCTCGACACGCTGCACGGCGGCGCCGAACTGATGGCCAAGGCGGTGGGGGAAGCCACCGACAACAAGTTCCAGATCCAGACCTTTGCCGCCGGCGAGATCGTGCCCGGCCTGCAGGTGCTCGACGCCGTGCAGAACGGCACGGTCGAGATGGGGCACACCGCGCCCTATTACTATTTCGGCAAGGACCCGACCTTCACCTTCGGCTCCTCGGTGCCGTTCGGGCCCAACATGCGGCTCAATCAGGCCTGGTTCATGCTGGGCGGCGGCAAGGAGCTGCTCAACGAGTTCTATAAGAGCTACAACGTCACCTCGCTGCTCGCCGGCAACACCGGCTGCCAGATGGGTGGTTGGTTCCGCAAGGAGATCAACAGCGTCGACGATCTCAAGGGCCTCAAATTCCGCATCGGCGGCTTTGCCGGACGGGTGATGCAGAAACTCGGCGCGGTGCCGCAGCAACTCGCCGGCGGCGACATCTATCCGGCGCTGGAAAAGGGCACCATCGATGCGGCCGAGTGGGTCGGTCCCTACGACGACGAGAAGCTCGGCTTCTACAAGGTCGCGCCGAACTACTACTTCCCCGGCTGGTGGGAAGGCGGCCCGATGCTGGTGGCGATGATTAACCTCGACAAGTGGAACGCGCTGCCGAAGCACTATCAGTTCGTGCTCGAGCAGGCCGGCCATCTCGCCAACAACTGGATGATGGCGCGCTACGACCAGGCCAACCCGCTCGCACTGAAGAAGCTGCTCGCGGCCGGCACCAAGCTGCGCCCGTTCCCGTCTGCGGTGATGGAAGCGTCCTTCAAGGCCGCCAAGGAGCTGCATGCCGAGGTTTCGGCGACCAACGCCAATTTCAAGAAGGTCTATGACTCGCTGACGACGTTCTCCAACAACGGCTATCAGTGGTTCCAGGTCGCCGAAGTCGGCTACGACAATTTCATGGCACGCCACTCGCAGGCCTGACGCCACTGACCTCCAGTGCAAGCAAAACCCCGGGCAGAGCTCCGGGGTTTTTTGCTGGGAGCCGGCGAGGGGCAGCCAAATGAATGCTTTTCGGCACGATTCGTGCTAGCGTTGCTCAGGAGCGTGAATCAGGGCGCCATATGCGTTTCCTCGGTCTTATCCTGCGGACGTTGTTTCTGACCCTTGTGGTGGTCATCACGGCTCGCGTCGCAAGTCCGCAAAACGAAACCATCTGGTCGGCCTACGAGACGCCATCGGATTTGGTTCGCATCATCCTCGGCGCCGCGGTCTGCCTCTTCGTCGCCGTCCAGATCTTCAGGTATTCCAGAGATCCCGCGGATATGCGCAGGTGGGTCGTGATCGGCGGCGCCGCGGTGCCGTTGGCGCTGGTATGCGCGGTCGTCATCTGGTAGGCGCCGTCGCTGATCGCGGCGGCCCAGCAATCATCGTGCAAGCCCCGTCGATCAAAATGGAAACGGCAATGAGCGCACGGGAACGCGGCTCTCGAAGTTCAATCCGATGGCCGGTCCGCTGCGGTAATGGCCGTTATAGTGCCCTCCATTTGGGCAGTAACTCGGATCCTGGCGCTCCTGATCGTCGATTGTCCGGCGATAGCCTCGCTGCTGATAGCGCGTCTGCCAGCAGTGGCAGTATTGATCACACGCGAGCCGTACCTGAACGATGCTTGCCGGGCCTTGCGGCGACAGCCGCGTGACCTGAACAGGCGCCGCGCAGGCAACCGACGCCGTCATGGCACTGGCCGCAGCGATGAGAAGCAGACGCGTTGTATTTTTCATAGGGGTCTCATCGGGCCGAACAGCGTGAATTCCGGAAGCTAACTCAATTGCGGAAGCGTGCCGCTATTTCCTCGGCGATCGCTTTGGCGGCGATGCTGGAGGCGTTGATACGGCAGTCGGCGTCGTGCGAACCACCGGGTTCTTCTGCTCGGTGGGACCGCCGAGATTGCTTGGCTTTTTTGGACCGCCGACCGCGCTTTGTGCAGCCGCGGATCCCGCAGAGACCGCAACGAGAATTGCCGCCAGGATGAGCATGTTTTTCATTCGTCGGTTCCTCCAGTCAGTAGACTCGTACGGCGCTTCTCAGCGGGCAGGCGGCCGGTTTTCGCTGACGCGCTGCGGGGTGGCGGCGGGCAAATCCTCCAAGGCACATTTGCGCCAGTCGTCGGATGCGCAGTTGGTCGGCCAGCCGCCGCCAAGCGCCATGAAAAGCGCAGCGCTGTCCGAGAGGCGCGTCGCCTGGGCCTGCACGCGGACCACTGCCGCCGTCAGATAGACCTGCTGGGCATTGAGCACGACCACCTGATTGACCTGCCCGAGAGCAAGCTGCTTCTGAATGATGTCGAGGCTGGCTTTGGCGGCGAGCTCAGCCCTGACGGCAGCCTGCAAGGCGCGCGCGTCGGCCTGCAGGCTGCGCAAGGCGTCGGCGACGTTCTGCATTGCCGTGACGACGGCCTGGCGATAGAGCGCATCCGCCTGGTCCACCGCGGCCTCCGCGGCCTTCTGCTTGTGGTAGAGCGTCAGGCCGTCGAACAGCGGCTGCGTCGCGCTCGCCGCGATGACGTAGAAGCTGGTCCCCGGCGTGAACAATTCGGCGAGGCTGAAGCCGGCGGCGCCGGCGTTGCCGGTGATCGTGATGTTGGGCAGCCGCGCCGCGATCGACACACCGACCTGGGCGTTCGCCGAGTGCAGCAGCGCTTCCGCGGCTCTGACGTCCGGACGCTGGGCAATCATCTTGCTCGGCAGGCTCACCGGCAAGTGTGCGGGCAGCGCCAGGTGGTCGAGCGTGAACTTCTGCAGGATTTCGTCCGCCGAGAATTGCCCGGCCAGCGACGTCAGCAGGTCGCGTTGAACCGCGAGCTGCTTTTCCAGCGGCGGCAGCAGTTGCTCGGACTGGGCCAGCGCGGCCTCCTGCGCCAGCACGTCGACCTGGGCGGCGCCGCCGGCGTTGAACTGGTTCTTCACGATCTCCAGAATGCCGCGTTCGATCTTCACGACGCGCTGGATCGCGGCAATCTGGCCGCGAAGCGATGCTTCCTGGATCGCCGCGGTGACGACGTTGGCGGTCAGCGTGAGGTAGGCCGCTTCCAGCTGGAACAGTTGCTGCTCGGAGATCGCGTCGAGACTCTCGACCGCGCGAACATTCTGGCCCCAGATGTCCGGCACGAAGCTGACGTTCAATTGCGCGGTATGAAGCGAAAATACCGAGGGCGACTGGCCGCCCGGGCCCGAACTCGATGCGCCGGAAATCTGCTGCTGGGCGGGCGTGTAATTTGCGCCGAGCTGCGGGAAGAACAGCCCGCGCTGGGCCAGCGCGTTGTATTGCGCGATCCTGATCGACGCCTCGGCCGCCTGCAAAGACGGGTTGTGCTCGACCGACATCTTGATCAACTCGTCGAGCGGCTTTGAGCGAAATGCCGTCCACCACCGCAGCGATACGTCCTCTCCGCTGACGAAGTGCTGCTTGGGCACGCTGGGGCCCCCGGCACTCGAGCTCGGGGAGGCCAGCTTCTCCGGCGTGTAGCGATCGACGTCGGGGGCGGCCGGCGGCACGAAATTCGGGCCGACGGCGCAGCTTGCCAGCAACAGCCCGGCGGCGCCGGCGCCAAGCGTCGGACGCATGGCGCGCCCTCCGCACCGCGCGAGCGCGGCAACAATCCTTACGGCGATTGTGGACATCAGGCGCCCCCTTCATGCGCCGCTTCGGGCGGTGCCGTGGCAGCCGCCTGGTCGGGAGAGGCGACAGGCTCGCGCGACAGGAAGATCTTGCGCAGCGCAGGCGCCACGATCAGCAGCAGCAGCGGGCCGATGAACATGCCGCCGACCACCACGGTCGCGAGTGGCCGCTGCACCTGGCTGCCGATGCCATGCGACAGTGCCGCCGGGAACAGGCCGACGCCGGCGGAGAGGGCAGTCATCAGCATCGGCCGCATGCGCTGCTCGGCGCCGTTGAACACCGCCTCCGCGATGCTCATGCCCGAAGCCCGCAATTCGCGGAAATAGGTGATGTTGAGGATGCCGTCCATGACGGCGACGCCGAACAGCGAAATGAAGCCGATCGCGGCCGAGATCGAGAAATCGAGCCCGGCAAGGTACAGCGCGATCAGGCCGCCGCCGACCGCGAACGGTATGCCGGCCAGCGCCAGCAGGCTGTCGCGCAGCGAGTTGAACAGGCTGTAGAGCAGCACGAAGATCAGCAGCAGCGTCACCGGCACCACGATCATCAGGCGCGCTTTGGCGGCTTCGAGATTGTCGAATTCGCCGGACCAGATCATCCGGTAGCCGGTCGGAAGCTGCACCGCTTCGGCGACGCGCGTCTGTGCTTCCGCCACCGTGCTGCCGAGATCGCGGCCGCGCACGCTGAACTTGATCGGGATGTAGCGCTGGCTGCGCTCGCGGTAGATGAACGACGCGCCGGTATCGAGCGAGATGTCGGCAAGCTCGCTCAACGGGATGTAGGCGTTGGTGCCGGATGGCGTCTGGTAGGCCACCTTGATCTCGCGCACCTCGTCGATGCTCTGGCGGAATTTTGGATCGAGCCGCACCACCACGCCGAACTGGCGGTCGCCTTCCAGCACCGTCGTCGCGCTGGTGCCGCCGAGCGCGGCCTGGACCACGGTCGTCACGTCGCCGGTATTGAGACCGTAGCGCGCGGTCTTCTCGCGGTTCACCTTGATATTGAGGTTGGGCTGCCCGACCAGGTGGAAGATGCCGAGATCGGCGACGCCGCGGATCTTGGCCATCTCCTGCGAGACCTTGGTCGCGAGCTGTTCGAGCACGGCGAGGTTGGGGCCGATGATCTTGACCGAGTTTGCGCCCTTGACGCCCGACAGCGCCTCCTCGACGTTGTCCTGGATGTATTGCGAGAAGTTGAAGGTGACGCCGGGCAGTTCCTCGTCGAACTCCCGCTGCAGTTCCTCGGTGAGCTTCTCCTTGGTCAGGCCGGGCGGCCACTGGTCGAACGGCTTGATCGGCGCGAACAGCTCGACATTCGAAAATGGAGAGGCGTCGCTGCCATTGTCGGGGCGTCCGTGCTGCGACACCACCGTGATGATCTCAGGGTGGCGCAACAGGATCTCGCGCATCTTGCGGGTCGGCTCGGTGCCGGCATCGAGCGACATGGTCGGCGGCATCGAGGCGCGGATCCAGAAATTGCCTTCCTCGAGCGCGGGCAGGAATTCGCTGCCGAGCCGGCTCGCGGCAAGGCCGCTCAATCCGAGGAAGATGACGCCGGCCGCGACCGCGACCCGCAGATGCGTCAGCGACCAGCGCAGCACCGGCGTGTAGGCCTTGCGCAGCGAGCGCACGATGATGGTTTCGGTTTCCTCGATATGCCGCGGCAGCAGCAGCGATGCCAGCACCGGCGTCACGGTGAATGTCGCCAGCAGCGCGCCGGCGAGCGCGTAGCCGTAGGTTCGCGCCATCGGTCCGAAGATCTGGCCTTCGACGCCCTGCATGGTGAACAGCGGCACGAACGCGGTGACCGTGATGGCCGCGGTGAAGAACACCGCCTTGTCGACCTGCAATGCGCTGACGAAAATCATGCGCAGCCGCTCGGTCCAGCCCGGCGTGGGCTGGCCGTTGCGCGTCGTGGGATCGCCACCCCAGTATCCCTCGGCGAGGTTCTGCAGCACCCGCAGCCGGTTCTCTGGACTGGACTGGAAGTTGCGGAAGATGTTCTCCATCATGATGACGGCGGAATCGACGATGATCCCGAAGTCGACGGCGCCGAGCGACAGCAAATTGGCGTCCTCGCCCTGCAGCACCAGGATGATGATCGCGAAGAACAGCGCGAATGGGATGTTGGCGCTGACGATCAGCGCGCTTCTGAGGTCGCCGAGGAAGACCCACTGGATCACGAACACCAGCAGGCAGCCGAACATCAAATTGTGCAGCACCGTGTGGGTCGTGACGCTGACCAGCGAGGTGCGGTCGTAATAGGGGACCACCTTGACGCCGGCGGGCAGGGTGCCATCGCTGTTGATCTTGGCGACTTCCTCCTCGACCTTCGGCACGATGTCGTTGGTGTGCTGGGTGCGTCCCATCACCACGATCGCCGCAGCGACGTCGTCGTTCCTGTCCTTGCCGGCGATGCCGAGCCGCGGCACATAGCCGACCGAGACCTTGGCGACGTCCTTGATCTGGATCGGCAGCCCGTTGGATTGGGTCAGGACGACGTTCTCGATGTCCCGGACCCGGTAGCCCTTGGTGATATCGTCATCGCCGCCTGAGTTGATCAGGCCGATGCCGCGGATGTTGACGGATTGCTGGCCGATCGCGATCTCGCGACCGCCGACATTGATGTTCGCGTTGCCGAGCGCGCTGATCAGCTGCGGCACGGTGATGTTGTAGGCTTCGAGCTTGGCGAGATCGGCGTCGACATTGAACTGCTTGGTGGTGCCGCCCCAGGCATTGATCTGCACCACGCCTGGAAGCGTCATCAGCCGGCGGGCGACGACGTAATCCTGCAATGTCCTGAGATTGGTCAGGCCGAAATTCGGCGGACCGACGAGCTGGTAGCGATAGATCTCGCCGACCAGGCTGGACTGCTGGATCTGCGGAATCTGGTTGCCGGGGAGCTGGACATTCTGTGTGAGGTTGTTGGTGGCCTGCGAGAGCGCGAAGTAATAATCGACGCCGTATTTGAAGGTGACCCGCACGAACGACAGGCCGTAGAACGAGGTCGAGCGGATATTGACCACGCCCGGCGTCGAGTACAGCCCGACCTCCATCGGGATCGTATAGTACTTCTCCATTTCCTCGGCGGAGAGGCCGGCGGCCTGGGCCGTGATCTCGAGGATGACGGGCGCCGGGTTCGGATAGGCCTCGATGTTCAGCTTGGTGAACGCGGCGAATCCGGCGGCGCAGAACACGGCGAGGCCGAGCACGATGACGGCACTTCGGGTCAGACCGAATTGAAGGAGGCTCTTGATCAAGGTGCTGCACTTACTCTTGAGCGGACGAGGGCGCGGTCAGCGTTGCGGCTGGCGCGCTAGCCGGTGGCCGCGTTGGCGAACTTGTTGCTGAGGAAGATTGCGCCGGTGGAGGCGACCTTCTCGCCGGCTGCGAGGCCGCTGAGGATCTGCCGCCAGCCGTCCTGCTCCATACCGATCGTCACGGTGCGGCGGTCGAACTTGCGGCCGTCGGTCGTGACCCACACCGTCATCGTGCCGTCGCCCTCGCGCACGATGGCGTCGAGCGGAACGCTCACCGACAGCTTTGGCGGCTCGGTTTCGATGGTGAAGCTCGCCAGCATGCCGGCGCGCAGCTTGTGCTGGGGATCATCGATCACTGAACGCACCAGCTGGCGGTGCGAGTTCGGATCGATGTTGAGGCCGAGCGTCGTCACGCGGCCGCGAAACACCTCGTTCGGATAGGCCGGCACCCGGACCTCGACCGGTTGGCCGATCCGGTAGGCGGGGGCATCGGTCTCGATCACATTGGCGACCATCCACATCGTCGAGATGTCGGCCAGCGAATAGGGCGCCGGTGCGTTGCCGGGCTGCACAAAGAGTCCCGGCGCGGCATTGCGCGCAATGATCCGGCCGGAGATCGGGCTCGGTACCACCAGGATGGAATCGACCTTGCGGTCGGCGACGATGCGGTCGATCTCGGCGTCGGTCTTGCCGAAGATGCGCACCGCGTCGCGCCCGGCCTTGTAGTTGCCCTCGGCGGTCTGCTGGTCCGACGTCGCCTGGTCGACGTCCTTTTGCGCGCCGCCGCCGGTCTTCAGCAGCTGCCTGACCCGCGCCAGCGTCCTGGTCTGCAGTTCGAGCACGCCGGCCGCGGCGAGCAGCGACGACTCGGCCTGCAGCAGATCGGGGCTGTCGATCGTGAACAGCCTGTCGCCCTTCGCAACCTCGTCACCGACATTGAGCGGCGTGTCGACGATCCTGCCGGGATTTGAGGTAAACGCCTGCACCAGCATGTTCTGGTTGAAGTCGATCGAGCCGACCGCGTTCTTCAAGGTCCGGAACGAACGCTGCTCCGCGGCCATGGTCTTCAGGGAAGCCGCCTGCTTGTCGCTCAGCGCGACGTATTGCTGCTCGACGTTGACGTCCTGCGGCGCGGTCTCCTGCGCGGCCTTGGCGTTCACGACACCATCGGCGCGCGTCGTGAGCCACGCGCCGGCGAGAAGCGCCGCCAGCACCGGCATCGCCGCAAAGCCCATATACTTCATTCGAAATGACATCGCCCGCCGCCAATACTGCATGAAAGTCCCGCGCGAGAGACGAGGTCCTGCCGCATGGTGGGCCGTCGTCGATCTCCCGGTGAGAGCAGATGAACGATTATCAGGCCTAGCTGACGCCAGCCTTACATTTGCCCTTTTCAAGAGCGCGCCCGGCGCGCGAATTTGATTGCGGCGGGGGCCGGTTTATCTATTTTGCATGGGAATCGGAGCCGCGGCACATAGCCAAAATATAGCGCGGTTAGCGGCAATCCGGGCGTTGTGCTTAAATGCGTATCGTTTGCACGACGGGATTGCTCAACGCGCGATCTGTTGCGGAATGGTCGCTTGGCTGGCGCATCGCAACAAGGTGTGCAATCGGAAGACCGATCGAATGAAAACAGGACTGCTGCGATGCGCCTTCTGATCGTCGAGGACAATCTCGAGCTCTCGCGACTGCTGGCGAGCGGGCTGGTGGCGGCGGGATATGAGTCCGATATCGTCAACAGCGTTGCCGAGGCGCGTGATGCGCTGCGCAGCGTCACCTATGCTGCCATGATCCTCGATCTCGGTCTGCCTGACGGTGATGGCCTGTCGGTGCTGTCGGAGCTGCGCCGCAAGACCGACCCGTTGCCGGTCCTGGTGCTGACCGCGCGCAACGGCCTGCAGGATCGGGTCAACGGCCTGCGCAGCGGCGCGGACGATTATCTAGCGAAGCCGTTCGCGCTGGAAGAGCTGGTGGCGCGGCTCGAAGCCATCCTGCGCCGGCCCGGCCAGCTGCTCGGCTCATCGCTGAAGCTCGCCAATCTGGTCTACGACACCGAGAGCAAGCAGGTGTTCGTCGACGGTGCTCCGCACGTCTTCTCCGCGCGTGAAACCTCGGTGCTCGAAATCCTGCTGCGGCGGCAGGGACGGGTGGTGCCGAAGAAGAATGTCGAGGACCACATCTTCGGTCTGTCGGGCGAGGTCGCCTCGAATGCGGTCGAGGTCTACGTGTCGCGGCTGCGCAAGCTGCTCACCGAGCACCGCGCCAAAGTCATCATCCACACCATTCGCGGCGTCGGCTATCTGATGGCGGAGGAGAAATAGGGGTGTTCCGCTTCACGTCGCTGACCTCGCGGATCGTGTTCCTGCACATCGTGGCGGTCGCGGTCGCCGCGATCTTCCTGCCGCTGCTGCTGCTGTGGTTGCTCAACTCGGAGATCAACCAGCTGCATCGCGAAGCGATGCGCGATCAGGCCGCCGATCTCGGCCAGAACCTCGTGGTTGATTCCGCCGGCAAGGTACAGCTCAACCTGCCGGACAGCCTGAGGGGGCTCTATTCCGACGCCTATGGCCGCTATCGCTACGACATCTACGACGCGGACGACAATCTGCTGTTTTCGTCGCATCGCGGAGCGCCGCGGCTGCCGGCCTTGGCCGACCGGATTTCCGGCGCCAGCGCCACCAAGCTCGTCGGCGGCCAGACGCTGCGCATCCAGGTCGCCGAGGACCTGTCGCACCGCGACGTCATCATCGATGACATCGTTTCCAACTTCTTCCGGCGGGTCGGCTGGATCACCATCCCGATCCTCCTGATCCTGCTGGCCACCGACATCCTGATCTTCCGCCGCGCCGTGATTCCGCTGCTGCGGGCTTCGGAGGAGGCCAGGAGCATCGGACCGGCCAGGACCGACATCCGTCTGCCGACGGAGGGGATTCCGAGCGAAATCCTGCCGCTCGTGACCGCAGTCAACCAGGCCTTCGATCGTCTGGAGGACGGGTTTCACGTGCAGCGCCAGTTCACCGCCGATGCCGCGCATCAGCTGCGCACTCCGCTTGCGATCCTGCGGACCCGGATCGAGACGCTGGATGTAGCCAGGGGGACCAAGGAGCTGCATGCCGACATCGAGAGCATGAGCCGTATCGTCAGCCAGCTGCTCGAGATCGCCGAGCTCGATACGCTGGTGCTGGACCCCGGCGAAACCGCGGATCTGCGCGCCGTATGCGCCGAGGTGGTCGGCTCGATCGCGCCCTATGCGCTGGCGCAGCAGAAAGACATCGCGCTGCGCGGCACAGATGGTCCGGTGCGGGTCAAGGGCAATGCCGAGATGCTGCAGCGCGCGATCTTCAATCTGGCGGAGAACGCCATCAAGTACACCGCAGACGCGACCTCGGTCGATGTCGAGGTGCACGAGGACGGTTCGGTGCAGGTGCGCGACTGCGGGCCGGGGATTGCGCCGGCCGAGCAGGGCCTGGTGTTCCAGCGCTTCTGGCGCGGCGATCGTCAGCGCCAGCGCACGGACGGGGCGGGGCTCGGGCTTTCGATCGTCCGCGGCGTCGTCGACGACCACGACGCGACGATCAAGGTAGAAAACCTGCCGTCCGGCGGTGCCCAGTTTACGCTGAGCTTCCGCCTCGCCAAGGCAGAGCCGGCAACCGCGTGAGAGGCTCGGCCTGCGGCACCTGTCGGCCGGCTTACTTCAGCTTGCCGTCGGACAGGTCCATGATGATGCGGGTGGTCAAATACAGGCGCGGCACGATGCTGTTGATCTGCACGTACTCGGCATCGTTGGAGTGTGCGCCGAAGCCAGAGAGGCCCATGCCTTCAACCACGGCGCCCTTGGTCTTGAGGGCGGCAAACGCAGCGTCGGTGCCGCCGCCCGTGGCCCGCTCGGCCACGTTCAGCGGCATGCCCAGGTGCTGATAGATCGTCTTGCCGTGGCCGGCCACGCGGCGCGAGGCGTCGTTGGCTTCGAGCGGCGGGCGGCGCACCTCGAACTTCACGTCCACCTTGGAATCGGGCAGCAGACGGTTCTTGATCTTGTCCTGCAGCGCCGTCTCGAGTTCGTCGAAGTCGGACACCTTCAGCGCGCGCGCATCGGCCTGGGCGGTGGCTTCGGCGGGGATCACGTTGCGGTTGGTGCCGGACTTGGAGACCGTCCAGTTCAGTTTCAGGCCCTGCTCGGGCTTCGACAGGTCCTTCATCTGCAGCACCTGGTGCGACAGCTCATAGAGCGCGTTGACGCCGCCTTCGGGCCTGGCGCCCGCATGCGACGACTTGCCATGCACCGTGAGGTAGGCCGAGCCGATGCCGCTGGTGGCGAGGCGAAGCGTGCCGCTGGCGTCGCTGCCTTCGAACGAGAACACGGCATCCTGCTCCGCGGCGACGCGGGTGATGGTGCTGCGCCAGCCGGGCGAAGAGATCTCCTCGTCGCCATTGATGAGCACCGTGAGCGTGCCGTAATCTCTGAAGTTCAGCTTCTGCAGCAGCGCCACGCTGTGGATGATGGTGGCGATGCCCTGCTTGTCGTCGGCGATGCCGAGGCCGTAAGCCTTGTCGCCATCGACGCGGAAGGGCTGATCCTTCAGCATGCCCTTGAGATACACCGTGTCCATATGCGCGATCAGCATGATTTTCGCGCTGCCCGTGCCCTTGAAGACGGCCTGCACGGCCGGGCCGATCTTCTCCGGCGTGTCGTCCAGCCGGTAGATGTCGGTGGTCTGCAGGATGTCCACCGCGCCGCCGAGCTCTTTGAGCTGGCCGGCGATGCGCGCGGCGATCTGGTTGAGACCTTCGATGTCCTTGCTGCCGGATTCGATCTGCACGAGGTCGCGCAGGGTGTCGAGCAGCGGCTGCTGCTCCTGTTGCGCCAGTGCGCGAATGTCGGCCGCCGGCGCCGCGTCTGCCACGGCAGCGGCAAACGCCAGGCTGAGAGTTGCCAGGCTGAGGGATGCGACGAGCGGGCGAACGAACGAGCGGGCGGGATGCGATTGGGGCATGGGCGGCAGTCTGTGAGTTGGAGGACGATCCGTATCCACCGCGTCTTCACAGGACTCGACGCCGCCGTCAACGGTTCCAGCGTGCCCCGCTTTCGCAAGAGCGTTTTCGAGCGAAGTGGACACCGGTTCGCGTAAAGAAAACGCGTCAAAACAAGAATCTAGAGCTTCGGTTCTGATTCAATCAGAACCGAAAATGCTCTAGGCACGCTGAAGAAGCTGGGGCCGGCTACTGCTTCGGTTGCCCGAAATCGAGCGGCGGCAGCTCGATCTGCGGCACCTCGATCTTGACCTTGTTGAGGTCGACATCGAGCGGCTTGTCGAGCAGTCCGGTGACGACGACCGGGAATGCGATCACCAGCGCCACCATGATCGCCTGCAACCCGATCCAGGGCATAGCGCCCCAATAGATGTCGGAGCTCTTCACTTCCTTCGGTGCCACGCCGCGCAGATAGAACAGCGCGAAGCCGAACGGCGGATGCAGGAACGAGGTCTGCATGTTGACGCAGAGCATCACGCCGAACCAGATCAACGCGGCGTCGGGGCCGACCACCGGCGCCAGCACCTTCTGCGCGATCGGCGCGATCATCGGCAGGATGATGAAGGCGATCTCGAAGAAGTCGAGGAAGAACGCCAGGAAGAAGATGAAGAGGTTGATGAAGATCAGGAAGCCCCAGACGCCGCCGGGCAGCGAGGTCAGAAGGTGCTCGAGCCAGACGCCGCCGGAGACGCCGAGGAACACCACCGAGAAGCAGGTCGAGCCGATCAGGATGAAGGTGACCATGCAGGTGATGCGCATGGTCGTCTCGTAGCCCTGCTTGATCAGGTCGCGCAGGTCCGGGATCTTGACGGCCTCGAGGCAGATCCAGACCACCGCGAGATAGGTGATCGCGAAGGCGAGCCTGAAGATCAGGTTCTCGCTGTAGAGCATCGCAATGATGGTGCCGATGCCGCCGGCGATCACGCCGACGATCAGCACCTTGCGGCCGGTCGCGCTGAAATCCTTGTGGTGGATCGCGGCGAGCACGATGGCGCCGACCGCGCCCATGGCACCGGCCTCGGTCGGGGTCGCAAGGCCCATCATCATGGTGCCGAGCACGACGAAGATCAGCACCGCGGAGGGGATGATGCCGAGCAGGCACTTCTTCCACAGCGCCCAGCCGGTCAGCGTGCGGGCGTCGATCGGCACGGCGGGCACATGGCTCGGCTTGAAGATGCCGAGCAGGAAGGTGTAGCCGGCGAACAGCAGGATCTGGAACACCGACGGGCCCCAGGCGCCGAGATACATGTCGCCGACCGACTTGCCGAGCTGGTCGGCGAGCACGATCAGGACGAGCGAGGGAGGGACAAGTTGCGTGATGGTGCCGGAGGCGGCGAGCACGCCCGTGATGTAGCGGATGTTGTAGCCGTAGCGGATCATCACCGGCATCGAGATCAGCGCCATCGCGATCACCTGCGCCGCCACCGTGCCGGTGATGGCGCCGAGGATGAAGCCGACGATGATCACGGAATAGCCGAGGCCGCCGCGGATCGGGCCGAACAGCTGGCCCATCGAATCCAGCATGTCCTCGGCGAGCCCGCATCTCTCCAATATCGCGCCCATGAAGGTGAAGAACGGGATCGCGAGCAGGAGCTCGTTGGACAGCACGCTGCCGAAGATGCGGCCCGGGATCGCCTGCAGGAAGTTGAGGTCGAAGAAGCCGAGATAGATCGAGAGAAACCCGAACGACAGGCCGACCGCGGCGAGCGTGAACGCCACCGGATAGCCGATCAGCATCGCAATGATCAGGCCGCCGAACATCAGTGGCGGCATCATCTCCAGCGTAATGGTCATTGCGTCGGCCTCTCGTACTTCGCGTCGATCGTCACATAGCCCTGCAGCGCGGCGATCCGCTTGATCACCTCGGAGACGCCTTGCAACGCGAGCATCACGAAGCCGGACGGGATAACGAATTTGATCGGCCAGCGCAGCAGACCGCCGGCATTGCCGCTCATCTCGCCGACCGCGTAGGCCTGGTGGAAGAACGGCCAGGACAGATAGGCGAGCAGCAGACAGGAGGGGATCAGGAAGAACAGGGTGCCGATCAAGTCGAGCCAGAGCTGGCCTCGTTCGGACAGCATCAGATAGAGGATCTCGACGCGGACATGCTCATTGCGTTTGAAGGTGTAGGAGGCGCCGAACATCACGAGGATCGCAAACATGTACCACTGCGCCTCGAGCCAGCCGTTCGAGGAGTAGCTGAACGCGTAGCGGATCATGGCATTGCCGGCACTGACCAGGCAGGCGAGCAGGACGAGGAGGTTGCAGACGTATCCGATCTTCTCGTTCAGTCGGTCGATGGCCTGACTGAGTGCCAACAATGGGCGCATCACGATCTCCACGGCTGCGCGATCTGCGCGCCGAATATCTTTTCAAGCATCATCTGGCCGCCGCACGCACGCGCACGGAGCCACGGCTCACCTTCAGGAGCAGTTGCAAACGTTCATCCTCCCCCGAAATCCGCTTCCGCCGTTGTTCGTTGCTCTTGGCTGCCGGATCGTCGGCGGCGAGCCGACAGGGGGCAGCGGCCTGTCCGGCCGGGCGAGCGTGAAAGCCGTGGCACCAAATCAGCGCCGTCGAACGCCGTCAATCGGAAAATGGGCAAATTGACGGCGCGGCAAATCGTTGTCCCGCCTTGGTAATCGGGGGACGGCGCAGGCGTCGGCAGCGGGCTCTGAACTAGCCGCCGGTGACGCTCATATGGCGGCTGACGCTCGGGCGATTGTGGCGGCGGTCGATGATGAAATCGTGCCCCTTCGGCTTCAGCCCGATCGCCCGGTCGATGGCTGCCGACAGCAGATCGTTGTCGTCGGAGGCGCGCAGCGGCCGGCGCAGGTCGGAGGCGTCCTCATGGCCGAGGCAGGTGTGCAGCGTGCCGGTGCAGGTGATCCGCACCCGGTTGCAGGATTCGCAGAAATTGTGGGTCATCGGCGTGATGAAGCCGAGCTTGCCGCCGGTCTCGGCGACCCGGACATAGCGGGCAGGGCCGCCGGTGTCGTCGGCAAGGTCGGTCAGCGTGTAGTGCTTCTCGAGCCGCGCGCGCAGCAGCGACAGCGGAACGTACTGATCGATGCGGCCCTCGCCGATGTCGCCCATCGGCATCACCTCGATCAAGGTCAGGCCCATTCCCTTGCCATGCGCCCATTCCATCAGCGCGGGAATCTCGTCCTCGTTCATGTTCTTCAGCGCGACCGCGTTGATCTTGACCGCAAGCCCGGCCGATCGCGCCGCCTCGATGCCCGACAGCACCTTGTCGATGTCGCCCCAGCGGGTGATGGCCCGGAACTTTACGGGGTCGAGCGTGTCGAGCGAGACGTTGACACGGCGCACGCCGCAATCGGCCAGCTCCTGCGCGAAGCGCGCGAGCTGCGAACCGTTGGTGGTCAGCGTCAATTCGTCGAGCGCGCCGGTCGAAAGATGGCGCGACAGCGAACGCACCAGGCCCATCACATTGCGGCGGACCAGCGGCTCGCCGCCGGTGAGGCGGATCTTGCGCACGCCCTTGGCAACGAAGGCCGAGCACAGGCGGTCGAGCTCTTCCAGAGTCAGCAGATCGGCCTTCGGCAGGAAGGTCATGTCTTCCGACATGCAGTAGAAGCAGCGCAGGTCGCAGCGATCGGTGACGGAGACGCGCAGGTAACGGATCGTCCGGCCGAACGGATCGGTCATCGGACGAAACAGCGTGTCGGAATGCGCCTGCGTGGATCCGTTCATTCAACCCAAGCCTTTAAGCCAAGCCTTCAAGGCGAGACCCTAACTCAAGACCTCAACTCAAGTCTTGAAATGTGTCCCAGCGTGCGGAGCCGAACTCGGCTCCAGGCCCTCAATCTATGCATGTTGGCGCGCCGTCACAATGCGTCCCTAAGGATGATCCGCAACATGCAAAGCTGATCGCGCGCGATAGGTGAGACGGATCGCGCGATGCATGATCGCAATCGCCGATGTGTCTCCACGAAATACAAAAACCCGGCTTTGGGCCGGGTTCTTGTGCAGTGCAATCTCGATCAGACGCGCGCAGCGTTGCGCGTCAGCGTGTCGGCGCGGCGGCCGGCGGCGCGGCCGCGCTCGGAGCAGGGAACGCCGCGTCCGGAGCTGCGCCAGGAGCCGCAGCGGCAGCCGGCTTCGATTTCTTCTTTTTCGGCCGCATCGCCTTGTGCCCGCGCGGCGGCGGGCCGGCGGGTTGCAGCTCGGCGAACACCGGGCTCGGATCGAGCGTGGTGGTGGCCGGGCTGGTGAAGTCGCCCGGCGAGCGGGTGACCGTCACCGGCACTGTCGCCGGCTGGAACTTTGGCATGTTGAAGGTGACGGTGAAGTTGGCCTCCGGCGCCGGGATCGACACCGAACAGGGCGTCTTGCAACCCGGCCCGATCGAGGTCACGGCGTCGGCGCCTTGCGGGGCCGAATCCAGCTGCACCTGCATCGGCGGCGGTGCCGACTTGAACGAATCCAATGAGAACGACGAGCAGCCGGCCAGGCTCAGCCCGGCGGCCGCAATCACGATGATACGACGCATGATCCACACTCTTACTGCGGCAATCAGCCACAATCCCCGGCCCGACCATAGGAGCGTCGGAACAGAGGTGCAACAGGGGGAGGTCTGTTCGTTAAAGGATGGTTAATGGAAAATTCGCATGGCAAAATATTGCCAAGTAATATCAATATGTTGCAGAAATCTTATGCGGCGCCGAGGCTGGCGACGGCGTCCGGCAGATCGCGCATGTGGCTGATCAGCCGGTCCGGCTTCAGCTCGGTCATCGGGACGTCGGTGTAGCCGAAATCGACGCCGATCACCGGAACGCTGGCGCGGCGGGCGACCCCAACATCGGGACCGGCATCGCCCACCATGATGGCGCCGGGCAGCTTTCCGCCGGCGCGGGCGACCGTTTCGCGCAGGAACGCCGGATCGGGCTTGGCGACGCCGAATGTGTCCTGGCCGCAGATCGCGGCAAAGCGCGGCGTCAAACCCAGCCGGTCGAGCAGCAGCTTCGACAGCCATTCCAGCTTGTTGGTGCAGACCGCGAAGCGATGGCCCTTGGCCGCGAGCCGGTCGAGTGCGGCTTCGAGCCCGTCGAACGGGCGCGAGCCGTCGGCGATGTGCTCGGCGTAATAGTCGATGAAATCCTTGGTCAGGCGATCGAGGTCGGCGAGGCTGACCACGCGCCCGTCCACCTCGAGCCCGCGCTCGAGCAGCTTGCGCGCGCCGGCGCCGATCATGTTGCGGGCGGCCGACAGCGGCACCGGCCGCAGACCCTCGCGGTCGAGCACATAATTCAGCGCGCTGATCAGGTCAGGCGCGGTGTCGACCAGCGTGCCGTCGAGATCGAACACGATGATGGGGGGAGAGGACGCGGACATCTGTTTCTGGCTATCGGGCAGCGCGGCACGATGCAAGAGAAGATGCTAGTGTCGCGCAAAAAACGGAGGCTCGGATGCGGAACCTGCCGGAAAAGCCGCGTTTGTCACCGGTGCGGCCAGCGGAATCGGACTGGCGATGGCAACCGCGTTCGCGCGCGAGGGCATGAAGGTGATGCTCGCCGACATCGAAGGTGGCGCGCTCGACAAGGCCGTCGAAACGCTGCGCGTCGGCGGCGCGGACGTCCATGGCGTGGTCTGCGACGTCGCCGATCCCACAAGCGTCGACCGCGCGGCACAGGCATCGTTCCGCACCTTCGGCAACGTCCATGTCGTCTGCAACAATGCCGGTGTCGCAGGTGGCGGCGGCATCGACCAGATCTCGGTTGATGATTGGCGCTGGGTGATCGACGTCAACCTGATGGGCGTCGTGCACGGCATCAGGAGCTTCCTGCCGCACATCCGCGCGCACGGCGAGGGCGGCCATATCGTCAACACCGCGTCGATGGCCGGCATGAATGCCGGGCTCGGCGTCAGCCCGTATTCGGCGACCAAATTCGCCGTCGTCAGCCTGTCCGAAGGGCTTTCGGCGCAATTGAAGCCGCTCGGGATCGGCGTCAGCGTGCTCTGTCCGAGCTACGTGCGGACCCGGATCGGCGAGAGCGGGCGCAACCGCCCCGAGCGCTACGGACCGCGCCGCCAGCTTGATCCAGCGAGCCCGATGGCCGCCGTCGTCGCCGAGATCGCGCGCCGCCTGGAGGCCGGTCTCGATCCGGCCTCGGTCGCGGCCCGCGTGGTACGCGCGATTCACGACGACCAGCTCTACGTTTTCACCCATCCCGGGATGCGGGCCGAGGTCGAGGACCGTTTTGCGGCGATTTTGGCCGCGATGGATGCCGTTTCGGCCTAAAGACGGCCCCGGATGGCGCTATTCCTGCCCGTGAATCGAGGCTAGATATGCGCCCGCCGGGCCGCCCGATGGCGCGCCCGTAACGGACAATCGAGGGGCTATCGGCCGTGGACATGGACGCACTGAAACGCCAGGCGGCGGCGCGCGCGCTCGAAGAGGTGCGCGACGGCATGAAGCTCGGGCTCGGCACCGGGTCGACCGCCAAGCATTTCGTCGAGCTGCTCGGCGAGAAGGTCCGCGCCGGCATGAAGGTGATCGGCGTGCCGACTTCGGAGGCGACCCGGGCGGACGCGATCCGCTGCGGCGTCCCGCTGACCACGCTGGACGAGGTCGATCACCTCGACCTCACCATCGACGGCGCCGACGAGATCGACCCCGCGCTCAATCTGATCAAGGGCGGCGGCGGCGCGCTGCTGCGCGAGAAGATCGTGGCGGCCGCCAGCGATCGCATGATCGTGATCGCCGACGATAGCAAATGGGTCGAGGTGCTCGGCCGCTTTCCGCTGCCGGTCGAGGTGATCCCGTTCGGGCTCGCCGCGACCCAGGCCGCGATGGCGCGGGCGTTCGCCGAGGCCGGCGTGTCCGGCCAAATGATCATCCGTAAGGGCAAGGACGGTCACGCTTTTGTCACCGATGGCGGCCACTGGATCGTCGATGCCCATCTCGGCCGGATCGGCGACCCGCCGCATCTCGCCGGTTTGCTCAGCGTGATCCCGGGCGTGGTTGAACATGGTCTGTTCATCGGGCTCGGCAGCGTCGCCGTTTTGGCCGGCGCACAGGGAATTCGGGTTGTTGAACGGCGCTAACGCCGCAAGCAAGGAGACTTGGAATGAAGCGTTTTTCGGGACTTTTGTCGGCGGTGGCCCTCGCGGCTGGCCTCGCGCTCGCGGCCGCACCGGCCATGGCGCAGCAGCAGCTGCCCCCCATGCCCAAGGTCAAGCAGTCGACCCCCGCGGCGATTGCGGCTGCCAAGGAAATCCTGACGATGAAGAACGTGGCGGTGATGTATTCCGGCGCCGTTCCGGGCATCATCGAGAAGACCAAGACCGGTCTGCTGCAGCAGTACCTGAACTACCAGAAGGATCTCGACGAGGTGGCGCTGGTCGTCGCCAAGCAGTTCGCGGGCGGCGAGAAGGAGATCGGCGAAGGCATGGCGCAGATCTACGCGGCCGAGTTCACCGAGCAGGAGCTCAAGGACCTCGTGACGTTCTACAAGACCCCGCTCGGTCAGAAACTTTTGACCGCGGAGCCCACGGCAATCAACGGATCGCTGCAATATATGCAGCAGTGGGCGCAGCAGTTCGGCGTGATCGTCAACGGCCAGTTCAAGGCCGAGATGAAGAAGCGCGGCAAGGACATCTAAGAGCGTCTTCGAGCGCTCTGATGCGCTCCGTGTGACCTCGCCCCGCTTGCGGGGCGAGGGACAAGAAACAGAGGTTGCTGCCATGGCCGAGTTTGACGTCGACCTGTTTGTCATCGGTGGTGGTTCGGGCGGCGTTCGTGCCGCCCGCATCGCCGCCAATTATGGCGCGAAGGTCATGGTCGCCGAAGAGTACCGGATGGGCGGCACCTGCGTGATCCGCGGCTGCGTGCCGAAGAAGCTGTTCGTGATCGGCAGCCACGTCCACCAGGAGATCGAGGATGCGGTCGGCTTCGGCTGGAGCATCGGCCAGGTCTCGTTCGATTGGGCGACGCTCGTCGCCAACAAGGACAAGGAGATCGCCCGGCTCGAGGGCGCCTACACCACCAATGTCGAGAAATCGGGCGCCAGGATCGTCAAGACCCGCGCGGTGCTCGAGGATGCCCACACCATCCGCCTGGCCACCGGCGAGACGGTGACGGCGAAATACATCCTGATCGCGACCGGCGGCGCGCCCAATCACGGGCCGGCCGTTCCCGGCATCGAGCACGTGATCTCCTCCAACGAGGCGTTTCACCTGAAGGAGCTGCCGAAGCGGATCGTGATCCAGGGCGGCGGCTACATCGCGCTGGAATTCGCCGGCATCTTCGCCGGCTACGGCTCCGACGTAACCGTGGTCTATCGCGGCGACAACATCCTGCGCGGTTTCGACGAGGACGTGCGCAAGCATGTCCGCACCGAGATGGAGAAGCGCGGCATCACCATCATCACCGGCTCTACGGTGGTGAAGGTCGACAAGCACGGCCGCGATTTCACCACGCATCTGTCGAACGGCTCGAGCATCGCCTCCGACCAGGTGATGTTCGCGATCGGCCGCCATCCCAATGTCAGGGGTCTCGGGCTCGAGGCGGCCGGCGTCGCCATCAATCCCGCCAATGGCGGCATCCAGGTCGACGGCTGGTCGAAGACCTCGGTCGACAACATCTACGCGGTCGGCGACGTCACCCACCGCACCAATCTGACCCCGGTCGCGATCCGCGAGGGCCATGCCTTCGCCGACACCGTGTTCGGCAAGCGCCCGGTGCAGGTCGACCATGCGACGATCCCGACCGCGGTGTTCTCGCAGCCGGAGGTCGGCACCGTCGGCCTCACCGAAGAAGAGGCGCGGGCGCAGTACAGCCACGTCGACATCTACAAGACCGATTTCCGCCCGATCAAGGCGACGATGTCCGGCCGCGACACCCGTGTGCTGATGAAGCTCGTGGTCGACGGTTCGAGCGACCGCGTGCTCGGCTGCCACATCGTCGGCGATGCCGCCGCGGAAACGATCCAGGCGATCGCGATCGCCGTGAAGATGAAGGCGACCAAGGCCGATTTCGACGCCACCGTCGCGCTGCACCCGACCTCGGCGGAGGAACTGGTGACGATGCGGACGCCAACCGCGCGCCACGTGCGCCAGGCCGCGGAGTAGGGCGCGCCACCCGGGGTGATCCTGCGTCCCGGAGGGAGAGACTCCGATGAGGTTTCTGGCGCTCTTGCTGATCTTGCTCGCGGCGCCGGATAATGCATTTGCCGAGGACGCCGTATTCAAGGTCGGTGTCACCACGCGCGAGTTCGTTCCGGCCGAGCCGTACGATTGGCGCGGCGCCGGCGCGCACATGCTCCGCGCCGTGATTTGGTATCCGGCTGCGGCCGATGCGCACGAGCAGCCGCAATGGATCGGACCACGCCTCGTCCCGCTCGTCAGCACTGGACGCGCCGCGCCTGATGCGACGCCGGCAGAGGGGCCGCCGCGTCCGCTCGTTCTGTTGTCCGATGGCTTCGGCGGCCTCGCGACCGATCTCGCCTGGCTCGGCGCGGGGCTTGCGGCGCACGGCTTCATCGCCGTTGCGGTCAATCACCCCGGCAACAATCGATCCGAGGACAGGACTGTCGACGGTTATGCGCTGAAGTGGCTGCGCGCCGTCGACCTCAGCCGGGTCATTGACGCCGTGCGCACCGACCGGACCTTCGGCGACCGGATCGACCCGGCGCGGATCGGCGCTGTCGGCCATTCCTACGGCGGCTACACCGTCATCGCCATCGCTGGCGGCATCACCGATCCGGAGCGGACCCAGGCTTTCTGCCGCTCGCCCGCCGCTGACGCGTTGTGCACGTCGCAGCCTGGCGCGACGGAGCTGCGCCAGAAGAGCGTGATACGCCTGACCACCGATCCCGATTTCCGGCAGCGCTACAGCCTTGGTGGCCAATCCTATCGCGACGAGCGCGTTCGCGCCGTGTTCGCGATGGCGCCGGGGCCGGTGCCGGCCTTCACGCCGGAGAGCCTTGGCGCCATATCGATCCCGGTCGCGATCGTCGCGGGAAGCGCCGACGAGATCACGCCGCCGGCCTCGGGCGCCGAGGCGCTCGGCAAGGCTATTCCCCATGCGACGCTGAAGCTGTTTCCGTACGCGGGCCATTTCGTCTTCTTCGACACCTGTACCGCGGTAGGGCGTCTGGTGATCGGGGCTGTCTGCCGCGATCCCGATGGCGTCGACCGCGACGCGGTCCATGCCGAGACGATCGGCCTTGCGCTCGATTTCTTCACCGCAAACTTGCGCTGAGCGGCGGCCTGGTGAGGACGGAGAGCGAGCCCCTGCCTGACAGCGCAACGCCGCCCGCTTAAAATACATGCGAGCGGCGCTGTCTCTAGCCCCAGGAAGGTTGGCAAAATCCTGATGTGTTTAGGTCTGCGGGAGGGGCGCAAAGGTTTCATACCTCTGAAGGGGTAGGTTGCTTCCACAAGACCGGCGCGCTGCCAGCGCCCGCATTTGGTGCCGGGGAACTAGGGCACCCTTGTTGACGTGCATAGGCCGCACTTCGCGCGCGCTCAGATCAAATCCAACTTCCGGCAAATGGCCTGCGCCGCGAGGCTTGTGCACAGATGGCGCGCCATGGACAGCGCGGTGATCTCGCGCGCCTTGGAACCTTGCGCTATGCTGGCAGTTCCACTCCAAACAGTTTGATGTCTCAAATTGAGGGAGCCGCCCATGAGAGGCCCAACCGAGCAGGAGATTCGGACCCGCGCCTACGAATTGTGGAAGGATGCCGGCGAACCGCCGGGCCAGATGGATCAGCTCTGGTACAAGGCCGAACGGGAACTGCTGGCGCGCAGGGCCGCCAACGGCGAAGCGCCTTGCGATATCAACGGGCACAACGGGCCGACAACGTATCCGGAGAAGTTGAGGGGCGTGCATTGAGTGTGTCGCGCGGCTGAGCTAACGAGCCCGGCAGACTGGCCCGGACCCGGAGGCGTCATGAGCGACGCGATCGATCTTTCGCAAAAACTATCGACGTTCTCCGACCACTGGTCGCCGCGCACCGTCGCGCAATTCAACGCCTGCGACGTCATGGTGGTGAAGGTGCAGGGCGAGTTCGTCTGGCACAAGCATGACGACACCGACGACTTCTTCCTCGTGCTGAAAGGCGTGCTCGACATCGAGCTGCGCGATCGCACGGTGACGCTGCACCCCGGCCAGATGTACATCGTGCCGAAGGGCGTCGAGCATCGACCCGTCGCGCGGGAGGAGGTGCATCTGCTGCTGATCGAGCCGACGGGCACGCCGAATACGGGTGACGTGGCGACGGCGGCGCCGCGGAAGGTGGTGTGAGACTGGTAGGATGGGTAGAGCGAAGCGATACCCATCATTGTGACTGCGCACCCGGGTTGATGGGTTTCGCTTCGCTCTACCCATTCTACGGCTCTGCGCGACACCCGACAGAACAACCCGCCAGACCCACTAATTCGGCGCGACGGTCGTTTCGTTTTTTCGGAATTTTCTCTTGACGCGCGCCCCAACTCAGATGTTCAATTGGCCCGTCTCACCCGATCGAGGGGCGCTGCGCATCGTCAGGAGTGTTGCGGTGAGATGCGGTGGACGCCGGGCATGCGCGAGACGACATGCATGCGAGGCGGACGGCGAAATCGTGTGGTCCTGACGCCCTAGCGGCAGGTGTCTCGTCGCGAGATGCGAAAGCGTTTTGCGAAGGCGGTGACAAGCAAGCCCAGTCTCACCGGGGAGAGCACGTATAAGCCGTAACCCATCGCGCAGGGAAAGCCGGGATGTTTCCGGTTACACCTGTGGTCCGACCTCCGGTGCTTTTTATTTGCACCGGACCCATGGGTGCGATCGGCACCCGGCTTTCCCTGCGCCCTCTGTTTGGAGAGAGCGCGAAACGAAGAGCAGAACTCGGACGGATCGTGTCGCGAGAATGCGGATGCGCGTGCAAGTCCATCCCCGTCATCCTGAGGTGCGAGCCTCTTCGGCGAGCCTCGAAGGATCGACGGCCACCAGCGGGGCCGTGCATCCTTCGAGGCTCGCTGCGCTCGCACCTCAGGATGACGGGTTTGACCGTAGCCAATGTTGCGCGAGAACCATCCTCATCGTCGTCCTGGCGAAGGCCAGGACCCATTACCCCAAGTGTTCGTTGTTGCTCGACGCTGGGGCCGCGATCCCGTTCACAAGCAAATTCGGTGGTTATGGGTCCCTGCTTTCGCAGGGACGACGGCGGTGAGAGTTCGGTGCTAGCCCTCCGCCTCGAGCCACTCCGCGGCGCCGCGCCAGAGGGCGTCGCGGTGCTCGCTGCGGAAGAAGCCGAAATGGCCGATCGCTTTCGCGCCGGCATCGGCGGGGCGGATCGAGATGATCTCCGGCGTGATCGACGTGAAGGCGGAGCACAGCAGCTCGACTGCCGGCCGCGTTGCCCAGGTGTCGTCGGTGATCGCGAGCGCGCGAAGCTTGCCCTTGAACTTCGGAAAATTTTCGCGCGCAACGAGCGTGGCATCGTCGAGCAGATAGCGCTCGCGCATCACCCAGCCGCGCCATTGCTCGAATACGCCCCGCGGCAGGTCCGTGCCGAGCCCGGCCCAAGCGGGCACATAGCCGAGCGTGCGCGCCAGCGGCAGGCCGATGCCGTTCATGAAGGCGACGACGCGGTAGCGCTCGGGCGAGGCCATCAGCTTCCAGGTGGCGGCCTGCGAGGCAACCAGCAGCGCGCGCGGAATTTCATCGTTGTTGGCAAGGAGCCCGAGCGCCTGGCCGCCGAAGGAGTGGCCGACATAGGCGAAGGGGAGGTCGCTATAGCGATAGCGCATCCAGTTCACGGCCGCGGTGGTGTCGAGCGCGGCCCAGTCCGCCATCGTGGCCTTGAAGCCGGCCAGCGACTTCGGCTTGTTGAGCCCGGTCGCCGCCATCGGCCTCGAGTCGCCGGTGCCGCGGTAGTCGTAGGTCAGGACCGCCGCGCCGCGGCGGGCGAGGTAGCCGGCAAAGCCGCGATAGACCTTCCGCGGAACGGCGGTCGCCGAGTTGATCAGGACGGCGTGGCGCTTCCTGCCGCGCGGCAGGAACAGCGTCGCGGCGAGCGGATAGCCGTCGGCGGCCGGCACGACGATGTCGTCGCTAAAAACGTCGTCCAGTGTGGCGGGGGCTGCGGCAATTTCCCTGGCATTCATGGTATGGTCCAGCAAATGCGAATTCGTATTTTCCTGCAAGAGTTTGACGGGATTGCGGGAATCCTTCTAGCGGCGGAGCGGGCGGCTGTGTATAAGCCGACCTTTCCCGTCGATTAAGTCGCGGTTTTTGCTCAGGAGTTGACCTCATGTCCGAGCGGTGGACACCCGATAGCTGGCGCGCCAAGAAGGTGCTGCAGGTGCCCGATTATCCCGATGCCAAGGCATTGGCCGATGTCGAGGCCCAGCTTGCGACCTTTCCGCCGCTGGTGTTCGCGGGCGAGGCGCGCAACCTGAAGAAGGCGCTGGGGCGGGTCTCTGCCGGCGAGGCCTTCCTGCTGCAGGGCGGCGACTGCGCTGAGAGCTTTGCCGAGCACGGCGCCAACAACATCCGCGATTTCTTCCGCGTGCTGCTGCAGATGGCCGTGGTCATGACCTATGCCGGCGCGCTGCCGGTGGTGAAGGTCGGCCGCATCGCAGGGCAATTTGCAAAACCGCGCTCGTCGCCGACCGAGAAGCAGGGTGATGTCGAGCTGCCGAGCTATCGCGGCGACATCGTCAACGACATCGCCTTCACGCCGGAAGCGCGGATTCCGGATCCGCAGCGCCAGCTGATGGCCTACCGCCAATCCGCGGCGACGCTGAACCTGCTGCGCGCGTTCGCGACCGGCGGCTTTGCCAATCTCGGCAGCGTGCATCAGTGGATGCTCGGCTTCCTGAAGGATTCGCCGCAGTCGCGCCGCTACAAGGAGCTGGCCGACCGCATCTCGGACGCGCTGAACTTTATGCGCGCCTGCGGCCTCGATCTCGAGAGCCATCCGGAGCTGCGCGCCACCGATTTCTACACCAGCCACGAGGCGCTCTTGCTCGGCTACGAGCAGGCGATGACGCGGGTCGATTCCACCACCGGCGACTGGTACGCGACCTCCGGCCACATGATCTGGATCGGCGACCGCACCCGGCAGCTCGATCACGGCCATGTCGAATATTTCCGCGGCATCAAGAACCCGATCGGCCTGAAGTGCGGTCCGTCGTTGAAGCCGGACGAGCTGCTGAAGCTGATCGACGTGCTCAACCCCGACAACGAGCCGGGACGCCTGACGCTGATCAACCGCTTCGGCGCCGACAAGGTCGGCGACCATCTGCCCGGCCTGATCCGCGCCGTGCAGCGGGAAGGGCGCAAGGTGGTGTGGTCGTGCGATCCGATGCACGGCAACACCATCACCTCGACCTCGGGCTACAAGACGCGGCCGTTCGACCGCGTGCTGTCGGAGGTGAAGGCGTTCTTCCAGATCCATGCCGCCGAGGGCACCCATGCCGGCGGCGTGCATCTGGAGATGACCGGGCAGGACGTCACCGAGTGCATCGGCGGCGCGCGCGCCATCACCGATGAGGATCTCAACGACCGCTACCACACGGTCTGCGATCCCCGCCTCAACGCCGAACAGTCGATCGACATGGCCTTCCTGATCGCCGAGCTCTTGAAGCAGGAGCGCGCGGGCAAGGTCAAACCGATGCCGGCTGCCGCGGGGTTGTGATTTGGGGCAGGTGACTTGAGGGCGGTGACTTGAGGGCAGTGACTTGCTGAGGTTCTGGCGAGCCACCATCAACTCGCGCAACGGGCTGGCCTTCGCCATTCGCTCGGAGCAGGCGATTCGTGAGGAGGTGGTGGCACTGGTGCTGTCGGTGCCGCTGGCTTGGCTGGTCGGCGCCACCGTGATGCGGCGGGTCGAGCTGGTCGCAACCGTGGTGCTGGTGCTGGTGATCGAGCTGCTCAACACCGCGATCGAGAAGCTCGCCGATCGCCTGACGATGGATCACGATCCGCAGATCGGGCGGGTCAAGGACATGGGCTCCGCCGCCGTCGGCGTCGCGCTCGTGATGGCCGGGCTGTTCTGGCTGTTTGCCCTCGCCGAACGCCTCGGTGCGTTCTCGTCGTGAGCGCCGACAAGCCGATCAAGCTTGCGGTGATCGGACGTGGACTGATCGGGTCGGCGGCCGCGCGGCATCTGAGCAAGATGGGCCATGACGTCGCGCTGATCGGGCCCGATGAGCCGGCGGATTTTGCGCAGCACAGCGGCGTGTTCGGCAGCCACTATGATGAGGGCCGCATCACGCGGGTCTACGATCCGCAGCCATTCTGGCGGCAGATGAATCGCGCGGCGATCGCGCGCTATGGCGAGATCGCAGCGGAAAGCGGTGTCGAATTCTACCGCGAAGCCGGCGCGCTTCACGTCGGCGATCGCGAGACCACCGATGTCGCATCGGTCGGCAAAGTCTGCGCCGACGAGGGGATTTTTTGTGAAGCCTATCAGGATGCGGCGCTCGCGGAGCGATTTCCGTTCCTGAAATCGACGGCGGTAATGCTGGGCTATTTCGAGCCGCGCAATGCCGGGTACATCTCACCGCGCCGCCTGGTCCGGGCGCAGACGATCGCGGCGGAGCGCGCAGGCGCCCGGATCATCGATGAGCCGGCGCTGGGGATTTCGGAAAGCGGTTCCGGCGTGACGATCCGGACGCGATCGGGCACCATCGAGGCCGAGCGTGTGCTGGTCGCGGCCGGCGGGCATACCCAATCGCTGCTCGGCCGATCGTTGGGCTTTACGGTCTATGCGCGCACCGCGGCGCTGTTTCGGCTCGGTGCGGCGGAGGCGCAGCGACTGGCCGGCATGCCGTCGATGCGCTGTCTCGGGCCCAAGGGCGACAATCCCTACATTCTGCCGCCGGTCCTTTATCCGGATGGCCAGAGCTGGTTGAAGCTCGGCGGCGATCCGGTCGATCGTGCGCTCGAGAGTGAGGCTGAGATCAAGGACTGGTTCCGATCGGGCGGATCGGTTGACGTCGCGGATCGACTGCAAAGCCAGATCCTTGACCGTATTCGGGGCCTCAAATTCGTGGAACGCCGCGTCGTGCCCTGCATGACCACCTTCGGCGCCACCGGCTTGCCCAGCATCGGACCGCTTTCCGAGCGGGTCACGGTCGCATTCGGCTGTTATGGCAAGAGCGCGAAATGTTCGGACGAATTGGGCCGGCTGGGTGGCATGGCGCTGCTCGGCGAGGTGAGGGCAGAGCTTGCCCCCTGACCGGCGCCTCAGATCCCAGTGCGATTTCTGCAATCGCACCATGATCGGACGACCATTGCAGTTTGCCATTGTGCGGGACAACATAAAGCTATGAGCGAACAACAGATCAAGATCACCCTGGCGCAACTCAATCCGACGGTCGGTGACGTCGCCGGCAACGCCGTGAAGGCACGCGCCGCGCGCGACAAAGCGAAAGCTGACGGCGCCGACCTCGTGGTGCTGTCGGAGCTGTTCATCGCCGGCTATCCGCCGGAGGATCTGGTGCTCAAGCCGGCGTTCCAGTCGGCCTGCCGCGCCGCGATCGAGGAACTGGCGCGCGAGACCAAGGACGGCGGCCCGGCGATGCTGATCGGCACGCCCTGGGTCGAGGACGGCAAGCTCTACAATGCCTGCGCGCTGCTCGACGGCGGCCGCATCGCCGCGCTGCGCTTCAAGGCCAATTTGCCGAATTACGGTGTGTTCGACGAGAAGCGGCTGTTCGCGCGCGGCCCGGCATCGGGCCCGGTGACGGTGCGCGGCGTGCGCATCGGCGTGCCGATCTGCGAGGACATCTGGCTCGAGGAATCCGAGGACTACGAAAACGTCGTCGAGTGCCTGGCCGAGACCGGCGCCGAGATCCTGATCGTGCCGAACGGCTCGCCCTATGCCCGCGACAAGACCGATCTGCGGCTGTCGATCGTGGTGGCGCGCGTCACCGAGAGCGGGCTGCCGCTGATCTATCTCAATGAGATGGGCGGTCAGGACGAGCTGATCTTCGACGGTGCCTCGTTCGCGCTCAATGCCGACCTCTCCGTCGCAGCGCAGCTTCCGGCGTTCGAGGAGAACATCACGACGCTGACCTGGCGCAAGACCGCAGATGGCTGGCGCTGCAATGGACCGATCACGGCGCAGCTCGAGGGCGACAAGGCCGACTACGCGGCTTGCGTGCTCGGCCTGCGCGACTACGTTCGCAAGAACGGTTTTCCCGGCGTGCTGCTCGGCGTCTCCGGCGGCATCGACTCGGCGCTGTGTGCCGCGATCGCGGTCGATGCGCTCGGCGCCGACAAGGTGCGCGGCGTGATGCTGCCGTTCCGCTACACCGCGCAGGTGTCGCTCGACGATGCCGCCAAGCTCGCCGCGGCGCTCGGCATCCGCTACGAGATACTGCCGATCGCGGACGCCGTGAACGGGTTCGAGACAATTCTGGCACCGGTGTTCAAAGGGCTGGAGCGCGACATCACCGAGGAAAACTTGCAGGCGCGCGCCCGCGGCACGCTCTTGATGGCGATCTCCAACAAGACCGGCGCCATGGTGGTGACGACGGGCAACAAGTCGGAAATGTCGGTCGGCTACGCCACGCTGTACGGCGACATGAACGGCGGCTTCAACCCGATCAAGGACATCTACAAGACCGAGGTGTTCCGCCTCTCGAGCCTGCGTAACGAATGGAAACCGGACGGCGCGCTCGGGCCGTCGGGCGAGGTGATCCCGGTCAACATCATCATCCGGCCGCCGACCGCCGAATTGCGCGAGAACCAGACCGACCAGGATTCGCTGCCGCCCTACGAGGTGCTGGATGCGATCCTCGAGCGACTGGTGGAGCGCGAGGAGCCGCTTGCGACCATCATCGAGGCCGGCTTCGACCGCGATGTGGTAACGCGCGTCGATCGCCTGCTCAACATCGCCGAATACAAGCGGCGGCAGGCGGCACCGGGGGTGAAGGTGACGCGGAAGAATTTCGGCCGCGACCGCCGCTATCCCATCACCAACCGCTTCCGCGATTTCGGCAAGGCGCTGCCGGCGCCTGACGAGACGCTGGTGACGCGCGGCTCGCGCGCGTCGGCGGAAGCGTTCGAAGGGTGAGCCTTACTGCTTCTTCGGGATGAAGGTCGGGCCGACCGTGCGGATCTGGCCGTCGCTTGCGGGCGCGGTGGCGTCGCTGGCGGCCGGCTGCTGCGGTTGAGCCGCCGCGGCGGCGGGCGCGCCCTTCTTGCCGGCGGCGGCCTTGGTCTGGGCGCGCTGCTGCATCTTCCGCGCGCTCTCCTCGGTGACGATGATGTCGCCCTGCTGCGCGGCGGACGCCTGGTCGTCGACGGCCTTCAACGCCTCCGCCCAGCTCTGGCCGGCTGCCTTGCAGGAGCAGGACGGATTGAACTCGGTGCGGTACTTGAAGGCGTTCGGCAGCGACGAGTAGGACTGGCCGTTGATCGAGACCGCCTGGTTGATGTCTTCGCCGGGATTGCGGTAGGCGAACAGGCTGGCCTCCGCGGCCGGGCACTGCGCCTTGCAGACTTGCTCATCGGCGGCAAAGCGCGCCTGACTGGTCGCGAACGAGATCGGGAAATAGGCGCCGTCGCAGGTGCGCACGCAGACGGTGCGGAAGGTGCCGGACTGCCCGCCATATTGGGCGTCGGGCGGGGGCAGCGGATTGGGATTGCCGCCACCGCCGCCGCCGAACAGGTTCTCGATGAAATTGCCGGGTCCGCGCGCGGCCGCCGCGTATTGCGGGCCGCAATTGTTCTGCGCCAGCGCGGTCAACACCGAGCGGCGCTGGTTCTCGCGATCGGCGCCGCCGAGCCCGCCGGTGCGCAACCGTTCGAGATTTCCGGTCATCTGGTCGAGATTGGCGCGCATCTGCTGGATCTGGTTGTTGACCGGTCCGCACTGCGCCGAGTTGTTGTTGAAGAGCGACAAGAATCCGGAGCTGTCGCAGCCCATCCGCCGGGCCTGCGCCGTCACGCGATCGAGCTCGCCCTGCTGCCGGGTTGCCGCGTCCTGATAGCGGCGGATCTGCTCGTCCTTGGCCGGATCGCCGCCGCCACGATCGATCGCCGCCAGCTGGCCTTCGAGCCGGGCGCACATCGGGTTGGCCTGCGCGCCCTGGGGGGCCGGGCCGGGCGGGCCCGGGGGCACCTGCGCGAGGGCATCCGCGGCGGGCAGGGCGATGCCGGCCAACACGGCGCAAGCCAAGAACCAACGGGAGAAGCGAGAACGGGAGCTATTGGGCATATCCGGCCATTAAAACGACGCCGCGCCGCGATCAACGCCAATGCGCGCAGGCAAGGCCGCTGCAATAGCCGTTTCTCGGGGCAGCGTCACGTCGTTTCCGGGGCGCCGGTGTGGCAATAACCCCGTTTGTCCAGCGGCTTGGCTCAGCGCTGGCAGGTGATGGCGACATATTCGCCGCAGCTATTGCCAGTGCAGGTCTCGTTGGCGGCGTGGGGAACCGCACCGGTGATCTCGTCGGGATCGACGCGGCGGTAACTGGTGGCCTGCGCAAAATCGCGTGACCGGCAGTAGGCGCGGGCGGCGGACGCACCGCAGCGGTCGCCGTGAGCCAGGCACTGGTCGATACCGTATCCGTCGGCCTGGTTGGCGACGATGAAAACGCGGCTGTCGGCCAAGGCGGCCGAGGAGACAAGGAGGAATGTGCAGGCAATCAATGCTGAAATGGGCCGCATGGTGCACCAGTGAAAATGGCGGGGAATCCGCTGGCCCTCCCGTACGCCCAATTCCTTAATAATGATTAACCAAGAGGGCGTTGGCGTGATTTCGGTGCGGTGGGCGCTGCATAACGCCCGAAAACTGCCCCTTGACGCGATAACGGGGCCGTGAGACACGATGGAACCATGAACGGCCACCTCGCCATCTGCAGCATTTGCCGCGAGATTATGAGCTAGCGATTCGCTGGCTGAGGCCGTCTTTTCTCAATCACCCTGAGATCACTGGACGCCCGGCCGCAAGGGATGGGTACCCATGGATTTGCGCCTTTACGATACGCTGACCCGGGAGAAGCGGCCCTTCGTGCCGCTGGATGCCAATAACGTCCGCATGTATGCCTGCGGACCGACGGTCTACGACTTCGCCCATATCGGCAATGGCCGTGCCGCGATCGTGTTTGACGTGCTGTTCCGTGCGCTGCGCCATCGCTACGGCGCCGGCCACGTCACCTATGTCCGCAACATCACCGACGTCGACGACAAGATCAACGTCCGCGCCGCGCGGGACTATCCCGGCGTGCCCCTGAACGAGGCGATCCGCAAGGTCACCGAGCTGACCTATCAGCAGTACCAGGACGACGTCGCCGCGCTCGGCTGCTTGGCCCCGACCGTGCAGCCGCGTGCCACCGAGCACATCCCGGAGATGCGTGCGATCATCGAGAAGCTGGTCGCCGGCGGCTTTGCCTATGTCGCCGAGGATCATGTGCTGTTCTCGCCGCAGGCGATGAACGCGGCTAACTCCACGCTGCCGCGCTACGGCGCGCTGTCGAAGCGCTCGCTCGACGAGATGATCGCGGGCGCGCGCGTCGATGTTGCGCCCTACAAGCGGGACAACACCGACTTCGTGCTGTGGAAGCCGTCGAAGCCGGGCGAGCCGTCCTGGCCGTCGCCGGCAGGCATTGCGGTGGAGGGGCGGCCCGGCTGGCACATCGAGTGCTCGGCGATGGCCTGGAAGCATCTCGGCGAAAAGTTCGACATCCATGGCGGCGGCATCGACCTGGTGTTTCCGCACCATGAGAACGAGCTCGCGCAGACTTGCTGCGCGTTCCACACCGACCGGATGGCCAATGTCTGGATGCACAACGGCTTCCTGCAGATCGAAAGCGAGAAGATGTCGAAGTCGCTCGGCAACTTCTTCACGATCCGCGATCTGCTGGCCGATTGGCCGGGTGAGGTGCTGCGGCTCAGCATGCTCCGGACGCATTACCGCTCGCCGCTCGACTGGACGCTGAAGAGCGCGGAAGAAGCCGCAAGGACGCTCGACGACTGGTATGCGGTCGCGGCCGACGCCGAGTACGGAACGCCGTCGCCGGCGCTGGTCGAGGCGCTCTACGACGACCTCAACACGGCGCAGGCCATGGCCGTGCTGCACAGCTTGCGGAATGCTGCCGCGACCAATGAAGCGAGCCGCAAGGAATTTGCCGGCTCGCTGCGGCTGCTCGGCTTCCTCGCCGAGAGCGCGGCGTCGTGGAAGGGCCGCAAGGAGCAGGCCAGCGGCGTCGATGCCGCCGCGGTCGAGGCGCTGATCGCCGAGCGCACCGCGGCGCGTGCGCGCAAGGACTTCAAGGAATCCGATCGGATCCGCGATCAGCTCGCGGCGATGGGCGTGGCGATCAAGGACGGCAAGGATGCCGAAGGAAAGCCGATCACGACCTGGGAGGTTGCGCGATGAGCCGATCCGCACCCGCGTTGCGCCCGTATCTGCCTGACGATGCGCCGCTGCTGGCGGCGATCTTCGCGGCGTCGATCATGGACCTGACCGGCGACGATTACAGCGAGGCGCAGCAGGAAGCCTGGGCGATGGCCGCCGACGACGAGGAGGCCTTCGGCAAGAAGCTCGCCGGGCAGCTGACCCTGATCGCGACCTTGCAGGGCGCGCCAGTCGGCTTCGCCTCGCTGAAGGGGGCCGATTATATCGACATGCTCTATGTGCATCCGAGCGCGGTCGGGCAGGGTGCAGGCAGTGCGCTGTGCGATGCGCTGGAGAGGATCGCGAGTGCCCGCGGCACCAAGGCTCTCAAGGTCGATGCCAGCGACACCGCGCTCGAATTCTTCCGCAAGCGCGGCTACGTCGCGCAGCAGCGCAATACGGTCACCGTCAACGACGAATGGCTCGCCAACACCACGATGCAGAAGACGCTCGACGGCGTTGCCGCGCCCGGAGGCCACGCATGAGCCGCGAGCGCCTCTATCTGTTCGACACCACGCTGCGCGACGGTGCGCAGACCAACGGCGTCGACTTCACGCTGCAGGACAAGCAGGTGATATCAGGCATGCTCGACGCGCTCGGCATCGACTATGTCGAGGGCGGTTATCCCGGCGCCAATCCGACCGACACCGAGTTCTTCAGCAAGAAGCCTGCGTTCGACCACGCGCGCTTCACGGCGTTCGGCATGACGCGGCGGCCGGGTCGCTCGGCCTCCAACGATCCTGGGCTCGCCGCCATCCTCGAGGCCAAGGCGGACGCGATTTGCTTCGTGGCAAAATCCTCGGCCTACCAGGTCCGCGTCGCGCTCGAAACCACCAACGAGGAGAA
This sequence comes from Bradyrhizobium sp. B120, assembly GCF_049075665.1. Classification (NCBI taxonomy): domain Bacteria; kingdom Pseudomonadati; phylum Pseudomonadota; class Alphaproteobacteria; order Hyphomicrobiales; family Nitrobacteraceae; genus Bradyrhizobium; species Bradyrhizobium sp. B120. Next base: position 3,681,648 of record NZ_CP185242.1, read on the forward strand.
CCTCGCTTCGATCCGCGACAGCGTCGCGGCTGCCAAGGCGCTCGGCCGCGAGGTGATGGTCGACTGCGAGCACTTCTTCGACGGCTACAAGGAGGACCGCGACTATGCGCTGGCCTGCGCCATTGCGGCCTATGAGGCGGGGGCGCGCTGGGTGGTGCTGTGCGACACCAACGGCGGCACCATGCCGCACGAGATCGAGACCATCGTCGCTGACGTCGTTAAGCAGGTGCCCGGCGCCCATGTCGGCATTCATGCCCATAACGACACCGAGCAAGCGGTGGCCAATTCGCTCGCAGCGGTGCGCGCCGGCGCACGGCAGATCCAGGGCACGCTCAACGGCCTCGGCGAGCGCTGCGGCAACGCCAATCTCTGCTCGCTGATCCCGACCTTGAAGCTGAAGCAGGAGTTTGCCGACAAATTCGAGATCGGCGTCACCACGGAGAAGATGGCGACGCTGATGAAGGTATCGCGGACGCTCGACGACATGCTGAACCGCGCGCCGAACCGCCATGCGGCCTACGTCGGCGAAAGCGCCTTCGTCACCAAGACCGGCATCCATGCCTCCGCGGTCATGAAGGATCCGCAGACCTATGAGCACGTGCTGCCGGATTCCGTCGGCAACCACCGCAAGGTGCTGGTATCGGATCAGGCCGGCCGCTCCAACGTGATGGCCGAGCTCGACCGCGCCGGCATCGTCTATGACAAGGGCGATCCGCGGCTGACGCGGCTGGTCGAAGAGCTGAAGGAGCGCGAGGCCGCGGGCTTTGCCTATGAATCGGCGAACGCCTCGTTCGACCTCCTGGCGCGCCGCACGCTTGGCAAGGTGCCGGAATATTTCAAGGTCGAGCAGTTCGACGTCAATGTCGAGCAGCGTTACAACGCCAACGGCCAGCGCGTCACGGTGGCGCTCGCGGTGGTGAAGGTCGATGTCGACGGCGAGCGGTTGATCTCGGCCGCCGAGGGCAACGGCCCGGTGAATGCGCTCGACGTGGCGCTGCGCAAGGACCTCGGCAAGTACCAGAAATACATCGATGGCCTGAAGCTGATCGACTACCGCGTGCGTATCCTCAATGGCGGCACCGAGGCGGTCACGCGCGTGCTGATCGAAAGCGAGGACGAGACCGGCGAGAGCTGGACCACGGTCGGCGTCTCGCCCAATATCATCGACGCCTCGTTCCAGGCGCTGATGGATTCGGTGTTCTACAAGCTGGTGAAGTCGGGCGCGCAGGCTTAAGGCGGCTGCGAAGGAAACTGGCGTCGTCATTGCGAGCGAAGCGAAGCAATCCACCTTTCCGCGCGCAAGGATGCATGGATTGCTTCGTCGCTTCGCTCCTCGCAATGACGGGAGGACGGAGGGCAGCATGATCGACCACGTCTCCATCGGCGTCCGCGATCTCGAGCGCGCCGCGCGGTTCTATGAGCCGACGCTGGCCGCACTTGGCCTGAGCCGCCTCGTCACGCGGCCGGCGACGATCGGTTTCGGCAAGGCCTATCCCGAATTCTGGATCAATCTGCGCGCCGCGATGGCGCAGGTCGCGCATGAGAGCGGCAGCCATATCTGCCTGCGCGCGAAAACCACCGCCGAGGTCGATGCCTTCCACGCCGCCGCGCTGGCATCCGGCGGCGCATCCGATGGCGCCCCGGGCCTGCGCCCCCACGACCGCGTGCGCTATTACGCCGCCTTCATCCTCGACCCCGACGGCAACCGCATCGAGGCCGTGACGTTTCCGAGCGAGTAGGGCTTCGGTGAAGCTGCTGAACCCGTCATCCTGAGGTGCGAGCGAAGCGAGCCTCGAAGGATGAATCGGGCACCAGCCGGGGCCGTGCATACTTCGAGGCGGCCGCTGCGCGGCCTCCTCAGCATGACGGTGATGGAGCTGAAAGCGCGGTGAACGCCTACAGCCGCCGCGCCACTTCGGGGGCGAGCTCCTTCGCGGCCGCCGGCTTGCCGGCCACCGCCGAACGCAGCCGCGGCAAGATGTCGTCGACGCGGTCGGCCATCAGCACGTTGATCGGCAGCGTCGCGCGGATGAACTCGGTCGTGCGCATGTGGCTCAGCAGCGAGAGCAGGGGTTCCCAGAAGTTGTCGATGTTGGCGAGCAGGATGGGCTTGGAGTGACGGCCGAGCTGCTGCCAGGTCAGCTGCTCGACCAGCTCCTCCAGCGTGCCGATGCCGCCGGGCAGCGCGACGAACGCATCCGAGCGCTCGAACATCAGCCGCTTGCGCTCATGCATGTCGGGGGTGACGATCATCTCCTGAACCGAGGTCAGCGCATTCTCGCGCGCCCGCAGGAATTCCGGAATGATGCCGGTGACGGAGCCGCCGTGATCGAGGGTGGATTTCGCGACCGCGCCCATCAGGCCGATCGAGCCGCCGCCGTAGACCAGGCGCACGTTGTTTTCGGCAAACGCCTTGCCGAGCGCGACGGCAGCTTCGATGAAGCGGGGATTGTTACCGGGGCCGGAGCCGCAATAAACACAGACAGTCTTGATTTGGTTCATACGATCCTTGTGGCACTGCAGCGTAAACAGGGTCAAGACTCGCATATGGGCATTGAGGGCCAAAAAATCCCGTAAATTCCCGCGAATCATGAACAATTTTCGTCATAAGCCTGTACGCCACGTTGAAACGATCTATATGACGGGCACAATGGCAAATCGTGGAAAAGATGTGGCCGCGGACCGCCGCGCCGTGACGGCAAGAGCGGGCTCCTGATGGTGCCGCCGCAACAGACTGTGACCGCGGCCGACCAGCCCACGGCCACGACGCCCGCCGCCGAGAGGGGAACGCTGCTCGGCACCCTCGTTCATCTCTGGCCCTATATCTGGCCCGGCGATCGCGCCGATTTGAAGATGCGCGTGATCTGGTCGGTGGTGCTGCTGCTGTTCGCCAAGCTCGCGACGCTGTCGGTTCCGTTCACCTTCAAATGGGCGATCGATGCGCTGAACGGCACGGGTTCGGCGCCGGTCGCGACCTCGAACTGGATGGTCTGGCTGATCGCCTCGCCGGTGCTGATGACGATCAGCTACGGCGCGGTGCGCATCATCATGGCGGTGCTGACGCAGTGGCGCGACGGCATCTTCGCCCGCGTCGCGATGCACGCGGTGCGGCGGCTCGCCTACATCACCTTCGTGCACATGCACGAGCTGTCGCTGCGCTTCCATCTCGAGCGCAAGACCGGCGGCCTGACCCGCGTGCTGGAGCGCGGCCGGTCCGGCATCGAGACCATCGTGCGGATGGTGATCCTGCAGCTGATCCCGACCATCGTCGAGGTCGCGCTGCTGGCGGCGGTGCTGCTCTGGCAGTTCGACTGGCGCTACGTGCTCGCGGTGCTGATCACGGTCGTCGTGTTCATGTACTACACCTACATTGCGACCGAATGGCGGATCGAGATCCGCCGCAAGATGAACGATTCCGATACCGAGGCGAACACCAAGGCGATCGACTCGCTGCTCAACTACGAGACGGTGAAGTATTTCGGCGCCGAGGAGCGCGAGGCAAGGCGCTACGACCGCTCGATGGAGCGCTACGAGCAGGCCAGCGTGAAGACCTATACTTCGCTCGCCGTGCTCAACACCGGGCAGGCGATCATCTTCACCGCCGGCCTGACCGCGACCATGCTGATGTGTGCGTTCGGCATCCGCAACGGCACCCACACCGTCGGCGATTTCGTGCTGATCAATTCGATGATGATCCAGCTCTACCAGCCGCTGAACTTCATGGGCATGGTGTATCGCGAGATCAAGCAGGCGATCATCGACATCGAGAAGATGTTCGACGTGCTGGCGCGCGATCCCGAGGTGAAGGACGTGCCGGGCGCCAAGCCGCTCGTGGTGTCCACAGGCAGCGTGCGCTTCGAGGATGTCCGCTTCTCCTATGAGCCCGACCGGCAAATCCTGAAAGGCCTGAGCTTCGAGGTGCCGGCCGGCAAGACGGTCGCGATCGTCGGTCCTTCCGGCGCCGGCAAGTCGACGATCTCGCGGCTCTTGTTCCGGCTCTACGATGTCTCGGGCGGCCGCATCCTGATCGACGGCCAGGACATCAAGAACGTGACGCAGACCTCGCTGCGGTCGGCGATCGGCATGGTGCCGCAGGACACCGTGCTGTTCAACGACACCATCCGCTACAACATCCGCTATGGCCGCTGGGATGCCGGCGACGACGAGGTCGAGGAGGCGGCGCGGCTGGCGCAGATCGACGGCTTCATCCGGATGTCGCCGCAGGGCTACGAGACGCAGGTCGGCGAGCGCGGCTTGAAGCTCTCCGGCGGCGAGAAGCAGCGCGTCGCGATCGCGCGCACGGTGCTGAAGGCGCCACCGATCCTGGTGCTCGACGAGGCGACGTCGGCGCTCGACAGCCACACCGAGCACGAGATCCAGGGCGCGCTGGAGCGGGTCTCACGCAACCGTACCTCGCTGGTGATCGCGCACCGGCTCTCGACCATCGTCGGCGCCGACGAGATCATCGTGCTGGACCAGGGCCGGATCGCCGAGCGCGGCACCCATGCGCGGCTTTTGGCCTCGGATGGCCTCTACGCCAGCATGTGGAACCGGCAGCGCGAGGCCGAGGAGGCCCGCGAACGGCTCGCCCAGGTCGACGACGACGGCAGTGCACCGAATCGCCTGCCGCCCGTGGCCACCGATTCCCCTGATGATTCCACCCCCGTTGCAGGTGAGAAACCCTTGCCGACCGCCGCGGAATAGTCGATTTAGGGCCTCTCCCGCCGCAGGGGCGGGGTACCACAGCGAGCTCTGATGTCGATCGCCAATTCCATCCGCGCGCAGATCCCGCCGATCCACCCCGAGGGCTATCCGTTCATCGGTGGCTTCGCCCTGGCGAGCCTGATCCTGTTCTGGATCTGGACCCCGCTGGGCTGGATCGGGACGCTGCTCACGGTCTGGTGCGCGCTGTTCTTCCGCGATCCCGTGCGCGTGACGCCACTGCGCGACGGCATCGTGGTGTCGCCGGCCGATGGCCGCGTCTCCATGGTGGTGCAGGCGCTGCCGCCGGCCGAGCTCGGCCTCGGCGACAAGCCGCTGCCGCGGGTCTCGGTGTTCATGAGCGTGTTCAACTGCCATGTGAACCGCAGCCCGGTGGCCGGCCGCATCGACCGCATCGCCTACCGGCCCGGCGCCTTCATCAATGCCGAGCTCGACAAGGCGAGCGAGGACAATGAGCGCAACTCGCTGGTGATCTCGGGCGCCAACGGCCGCATCGGCGTGGTCCAGATCGCCGGCCTCGTGGCGCGCCGCATCGTCTGCTTCGTCAAGGAAGGCCAGTCGATCGGCGCCGGCGAGCGCTTCGGGCTGATCCGCTTCGGCTCGCGGCTCGACGTCTACCTGCCCGAGGGCACCAAGGCGCTGGTGTCGGAAGGCCAGACCGCGGTGGCCGGCGAGACCATTTTGGCGGATTTCCGCAACGCCGACCCCGGCCGCACCTACCGCGCCGATTAACGCTGTTTCTGCAGGCTGGAGCTCCCGTTCCGCTCGGAATCGGAACGGGAGCTCCAGATTTCCATTTTGACGCGTTTTCTTAACGCGAACCGGTATCCACTTCGCTGGAAAACGCTTTAACCAGCTGGTTCCGGCGCCAATGGCGGAGCCGGGCCATGCTTGCTATATTGCAAGGCCATGATGCCTTTTGATCCCAACTCCACCGAGTCTCGCCGCCGCCGGTTCCGCCCGATCCCGGTGCGGATGCTCGTGCCCAACATGATCACGCTGCTGGCGATCTGCGCCGGCCTGACCGCGATCCGGCTGTCGACGGAAGGGCGGATGGAGCTGGCGGTCGCCGCCATCGTGTTCGCCGCGATCCTCGACGGCATCGACGGGCGCGTCGCGCGTATGATCAAGGGCCAGTCGAAATTCGGCGCCGAGCTCGACAGCCTCGCCGATTTCGTCAATTTCGGCGTGGCGCCGGGCTTGATCCTGTATTTCTGGCAATTGCACGAATTGAACAATGGCGGCTGGATCGCCGCGATGGTGTTCGCGATCTCCGGCGGCCTGCGGCTGGCGCGCTTCAATGCCTCGATCGACGACCCGAACAAGCCGGCCTTCGCCGCCAATTACTTCACGGGCGTGCCGGCGCCGGCCGGCGCGATCACCGTGCTGCTGCCGATCTATCTCGCCTTCCTCGGCGTGCCGATGCCGCCGGCGACGTTGACGGCGTTCTACACGCTCTTGATCGCCTTCCTGATGGTGTCGCGGCTGCCGGTGTTCTCCGGCAAGACCGTGAAGATGCGCGTGCCGCCGGAGATGGTGCTGCCGGTGTTCGTGTCGGTGGTGTTCTTCGTCGCGCTGCTGATCGGCTATCCCTGGCACATCCTGTCGGCGGGCTCGGTCGCCTATTTGATCAGCCTGCCCTGGGGCTGGAAGTCCTACCGCGATCAGGAGCGCCAGCTTGCGGCACAGACGCAAGGGGCGAGCGCGCCGGTGGCGGCATCGCCTGCGGCTCCCTATGCAGCGCCGGTCGCGGATGCTGACAACGACGATCGTCCGACGCATCTGCATTGAGGCTCTGTGTAATCCGTCATCCCCGCGCAAAGGCTTCGCCTTTGTCGCTGGAGGAGCGCGCAGCGCGTCTCGAAGGATGCACGGCCACAATCGGGCCGTCGACCCTTCGAGACGGCCGCTGCGCGGCCTCCTCAGGGTGACGGTGATGCAGTTGTTTCGTTCCAGCAAATATCTGCCATGAGCGTGGCTCGGTTGGGTTCGCCTGCGATCTCGGCTATAGGCTGAGACGGCCCAGCGAACGCCAAAAATCAGGAGAGAAACGCCGTGACATCCGCTTCCGCCCCGCTGCCTGCGTCCGTCCTCGAGGCGTTGGCGCGCTATGACACGCCGACGATCTGCAATGCGATGGAGATCGTCGCGCCGGAGCGCCGTCTGATCGGCTACACCGTGAAGCCGCTGGTCTGCCCGTTCCCGTCCTTGCCGCCGATCGTCGGCTATGCGCGCACGGTTGCGATCCGCTCGGTGCTGAAGTCCGGGCTGTCGGCCGAGGAGCAGTCGAAGCGCCGCATTGAATATTATGAATATGTCGGCACCGGCTTCGGTCCGCGCATCTCCGTGATCCAGGACATCGACGGTCCCGACGTCGGCTACGGCGCATTCTGGGGCGAGGTGCAGAGCGCCGTGCACAAGGCGCTCGGCTGCCTCGGCGTCATCACCGACGGCTCGATCCGCGACATCCCGCAATGGGCGCCGGGCTTCCAGGCGCTGGCCGGCTCGATCGGCCCGTCGCACGCCTGGGTGCATGCCGAAAGTTTTGGCGGCGAGGTCCGCGTCGCCGGCATGACGGTGCGCTCCGACGACCTGATCCACGCCGACAGCCACGGTGCGATCGTGATCCCCTACGAGATCGCGGCGAAGTTGCCCGAGGCCGCCGAATTGTGCGGCCGCCGCGAGACCCCGATCCTGGACATCGCGCGTTCGAAGGACTTCTCGCTCGAGAAGCTGAAGGAAGCGCTGAAACGTTCGGCGGAAATCCACTGACGCTGGATAAGCGCGATCGGCCGCCGCGACAGAACTGCGCTCCCTCTCCCGCTTGCGGGGGAGGGCTGGGGTGGGGGCTCTCTCCACGAGTCATATCGTGGAGAGAGCCCCCACCCGCCGTCAAGCCGGCGCGACCTTCGCGATCTCGGACGCGCCGCGAATGGTCATGTCGACGGCGACATAGAGGATCACGGCGAGGCCGACATAGGCGATCCAGCGGTGGTTCTGCAGCAGTTTGGCGATGAAGGTGGCGGCCGCGCCCATCATCGCGATCGAGAGCGCAAGGCCGAACACCAGCACGATCGGCTGCTCGCGCGCCGCGCCGGCGACCGCCAGCACGTTGTCGAGCGACATCGAGACGTCGGCGATGATGATCTGCGTCGTGGCCTGCCACAGCGTCTTGCGCTGGCCCTCCGCGCCATCGGCGGTGTGTTCGGCCGCGGTCTCGTGCGCGGTGGCGCGCAGCTCGCGCCACATCTTCCAGCACACCCACAGCAGCAGGATGCCGCCGGCCAGCAGCAAGCCGACGATCTGCATCAATTGCGTGGTGAGCAGGGCGAACATGATGCGCAGCAGCGTCGCAGCGGCGATGCCGATCAGGATCGCCTTGCCGCGTTGCTGCGCCGGCAGGCCGGCCGCGGCAAGGCCGATCACGACCGCGTTGTCGCCGGCCAGCACGAGGTCGATGACGACGACTTGCAGCAACGCGCTGAGGGCGTCGAGTGAAAACAGTTCGGACATGAGCAATGCTCCCCTTGAGGTCGGGGAGTGGACCATTTCGACGAAACGGGATGTTGCCGTCACGCGGACGGCAAAATCCACCGGTGACGCCGGTCGGCGTCGCGGGTCGAAGCAGGGCCACTCCAACTGAGTTCCAGTCCGACATCGCAGCTTGTGGCTGCCAGAGGGGCCCGGCCTGGGATTTACGGTCAAAGCGCGATGAAATCAGATCGGATTGTCATCGCGCTTTGCTCTTATTTGAGCATGATCTTCGCGGCCTGTTCCTCGAAGAACAGCGCCGCCTGATCCGGCTCGCCGAGGATCGCCGCCGCACACCCCATCAAGGTGAATGCTCCGGCAAAATCCCACAGCGTCGGGTTCGCCACGCTTGCACGCGTACGGATCACGCGCGCCGCAAGCGCGGCGATGGCTGCCTCTGCGAACAACACCAGGCTGAGCGCGGGCAGCACGAGTGCGGGCTCAACCAGACGAACCGTCAGGACAATCGGCAGCGCGGTCAGCACCGCGAATAGCAGGAGCATGCCGAACGGCCCCGGTGAAGGAGCCTTCCGCGAGAACCTGTCTGGAATGGTCGAGGACATTCCGATTCTTGCCGACCCTTGCCTTGTCGTTCATCCCGACGATATCAGAGTGCATTCACATTGACGCGCGGCGCGGCGCCGCGCGACGGCAGGCCGCGCGACAGATTGTACATCTCGTGGCCGTCGAGGAGGGCCGTGGGCAGGCATTTCGGTGCCGTTTTGGGGCTGATCGCGCCGCGACATGCCATGGCAAAGTCCACGCTGCGCATTTATCTTTGGCTACAGCGCTGGGCGAACGAGCGAAGGGCGATGTCCATGAATATGGCAGGCAAGACCGTGCTGATCACCGGTTCCACCGATGGCGTCGGCCGCTACGTGGCGATGAAGCTGGCGTCTGCCGGCGCCCGGGTCCTGATCCACGGCCGCGATACCAAGCGGGCGCAGGTCCTCGCCGACGAGATCAAGCGGGTCTCCGGCCGTGAGCCGATGTTCTATCAGGCCGATCTGTCCTCACTCGCCGAGGTCCGCGAGTTCGCCCAGCTGGTGCTCGACGACCAGGAGCGCCTCGATGTGTTGGTTTGCAACGCCGGCATCGGCTCGCAGAACGACGGGCCGGCACGGCAGACCAGCAAGGACGGCCACGAGCTGCGCTTCGCGGTGAACTATCTCGCCGGCTTCCTGCTCGCGCATCTCTTGCTGCCGCGGCTGAAGGCGAGCACGCCGGCGCGCATCGTCAACGTCGCATCGCTCGGCCAGCACCCGATCGATTTCGACGACGTGATGATCACCAGGAACTACAACGGCGCCCGCGCCTATGCGCAGAGCAAGCTGTCGCAGATCATGTTCACCATCGATCTTGCCGCCGAGCTCGAAGGAAGCGGCGTCACCGTCAATTCGCTGCATCCGGCGACCTACATGAACACCACGATGGTGCGCGCTAGCGGTGCCACGCCGATCTCGACCGTCGAGCAGGGCGGCGACGCCATCCTGCGCCTGGTCCAGGACGACGATGTCGCGGGCAGGAGCGGGCTGTTCTTCGACGGCAAGCGCGAGGCGCGCGCCCATGCCCAGGCCTATGACGCCGAGGCGCGCAAGCGGCTCAAGGCGTTGAGCCTTGCGCTCACCGGGCTGCGGATTTCCTGACGCGGCGCGACGCAGGCGCGCCTTGAGTGCGACCTTGGGCACGGATCGCTTCGAACAGGCGCTTGCAGGCGGCCTGAATCCCGCGATCGGGCACGGTTGCGATGCCGAGCAGCAAACCGGGCTGCGCGCGTTTCGGTGCGAGATACCAGGGCGAGAGCGGGGCGGGCGCCAGCCCATGCGCCAGCACCTGCCGCGCAATCGCTACATCGTCGGCGTTGTCGGGCAGCGCCAGCATGACCGCGAGGCCGGCAACCCGCACATCGTTGCTCCACGGTCGCAGCGCAGCCGTCAGCGCGTCGCGGCGCTCGCCATGGGTCCGCTTGGTACGCCGGAGATGGCGGATGTAGTGGCCGTCGCGCATGAACTCGGCGGTGGAGAGTTGCACGGCTGGTCCCGGAGCAGGGGCAAGGCATGTCGCGACATCGGCGAACTGCGCCGCCAATTGTTCGGGCGCAACCAGGAATCCAAGCCGCAGCGTCGGCGAGATGGTCTTGCTGAAGGAGCCGAGATGGATCACGCGGCCGGCACGGTCGAGCGAGGCAAGCGCGGGCGCGGCGCGGCCATCGAGCTGCAACTCGCCGAGATAGTCGTCCTCGATGATCCAGGCGCCGGTTTGCGCGGCCCAATCGAGCAGTTGCGCGCGACGCTTCGCTGACAATGGCGGCCCGAGCGGCGCCTGCTGTCCCGGCGTCACAACCGCGAGCGCCGCGTCGGGCGCGTGCCTGAGGCCGTGGTCGACATCGAGGCCGTCGCCGTCGACAGGGATCGGGACCAGGTCCAGCCGGGCGAGCTCGAGCCCTTTTCGGGTCAATGGAAATCCCGGATCTTCTATCCATGCGCGGCGGCCTTCGAGGCCGAGCACGCGCAACGCGAGGCCAAGTCCGCCGGTGAAGCCAGAGGTGATGACGATCTGCGCAGGCGAGCATTCGAGCCCGCGCGCGATCGCGAGGTGCGCTGCGATCTCGCGCCGCAATTCGAGCTCGCCGCGCGGATCGATGGTGCGGGTCACCGCGCTCAATTCCGCCCGAACGGCGCGCGCGCGGATTCGCGCCAGCAGCTTCGCAGGAAGAGCGTCCTGCGCGGGGACACCCATCCGGAAGTGTCCCTGACCGCTCAGGTCATGGAACATCTCCACGACCGATCCGGGAGCGATCGGCGCATCGGGTTTTGCCGTCCTCCGCGGCCGCCCGGCGACGGTGGTGCCGTTCGCCTTCGACGACACGATGTGCTGGGCGTCCGCCAGTTTGTCGTAGGCCGCCCGCACGGTGCCGCGCGCAACGCCGAGCTGCGCGGCGAGGTCGAGCCACGACGGCAGCCGGGCGCCCGGCACCAGCACGCCATTGTCGATCGCCGCCGCAATCGCCTTGCGGTTCTGCTCCGAAAGCGGCGTCCTTGCCGAGCGGTCGAGCGCGATGGGAAGCGGGTTGGGCATGGCCCGTGGTACACCAATTAGGTTCATTCTTGGTGCTTCTTTTCAGGCCCGCGCGTCCGCATTTTTCCGACAGCAATGGAGGCACCTGATGAAGATTCTATGGACGACGCTGCTGGCCTGCGCCGCGCTTGCGACCCCCGCTGTGGCGCAATCGGTAACGCCGAAATTCGAGCACGCCATCACCAATATTCCCGGCAAGTCGCTGATCGCGGTCGAGGTCGATTTCCCGCCGAGCGAGCCCTCGGCGCCGCACCATCACGCCAAGTCGGCGTTTCTCTATGTCTACGTCCTCCAGGGCGCGATCGAGAGCCAGCTGGAGGGCGAGGCCGCGCACACCTATCGGGCCGGCGACAGCTTCTTTGAGCCGCCCGGCGCGCACCACGTGCTCGGGCGCAACGCCAGCGCGACCGAGCCGGCCAAGATCCTTGCGGTGTTCGTCGTCGACAGCAACGACAAGGCGCTGACCGTCTTCGACAAGGAAGGACACAAGCCGTGAGCATGCGGATCGATTACAACAAGGTCGCGCCGGCGGGCATCAAGGCGCTCGGTGGCGTCTATGGCTACCTCACGCAATGCGCCCTCCCGGCAGCGCTGATCGAGCTGGTCTATCTGCGCATCTCGCAGATCAACGGTTGCGCCTATTGTCTCGACATGCATACGCACTCGTTGCAGAAAATGGGCGTTGCGACCGAGAAGCTGGCGCTGCTTCAGGCCTGGCGCGAAGCGGAGGTTCTGTTCGACGCCGAGGAGCGCGCGGCGCTGGCCTGGGCCGAAACCGTCACGCGCGTCGCAGAAACCGCGGTCCCGGATGCGGATTACCAGGCCGCCCGCGCGGTGTTCAACGAGAAGCAGCTGGTCGACCTGACCATCGCGATCGGCCTGATGAACACCTACAACCGGATCGCAATCGGCTTCCGCAATCCGCCGCAGGCCGTTCGCGAGCACACGAGCTAGCTCTGACGCTGTGCCAGATAGAACCCGGCCAAGACGGTGACCAATCCGGCCGCCTGCAAGGTCGTCGGCGGCTCGCCGATCAGCAGCCATCCCAGCAGCAAGGTCAGCACCGGCACGGTCGCGGGAAACACGGCCGCGCGGGCAACTCCGAGCCGCTGGATCGACAGTGCGAACAAATACATGGCTGCGGGCCCGGCCAGGATGCCCTGGGCGACGGCTTGCAGCGCATTCTCGTGCAGGCCGATGGCCGCATCGCGCGCCAGCCCGCCAAAGGCGACATACAGTGGAAACAGCGAGAGCGACAGCACGCTGATGACAGTCGCCACCGAGAACGCAGACACCCGCCAATAGCGCACCAGCGTGGCGAAGCCTGCAAACATCAATCCGGTCGTGACGAAGATCAAATCGCCCGTCACGGCGCTCAATCCCATATGGCCGATCGACTCGCTGCCGATCACGGCAAGCCCGATCACGATGACGACGGCGCCGGCGACCCGAGAGGGTGAGATCTGTTCCTTCAGCAGGACGACCGCGAGAAACAGTCCGCCCAGCGTTGCGCAAGAAGGCTGGATCACGCTGCCATGCCCGAGGGGCACGAACACGAAGCCGGCATAGCTGATGAGCGACATCACCGGCCCGCCCAGCATCATCAGCGCCATGCCGCGGCCCCACCCGATGCCGCAGAGGTCTTTCAGGCCGGCGCGCACAACGAGCGGAATGAACACGATGCCCGACCACAGAAACCGATGCATCAAGAGGTCCACAGGCGTGAACCCGACTTTCAGGCCGTGCCGGGTCGCCACGAAGCCGAGAGCCCAGCACAGCGCCGCGCCGAGACCGCATGCGACCCCGAGCAGAATGGCTTTTTTATCGGGAAGGGCTGCCGTCTTGAGGTCGGCCGCATGTTTGTCCATGCCGGACGACTACGTGAGCTGCCAAGACGGATCAACCCATCGCGATGCAGGGCTGACTGGCGCAATAGCGGTCCGCTGGTGCTATTGGTCTCGTGCTGCTGCGCGCCATGCGCGCGCCTTGGCTGTGGTCTCCTCGACGAAAGCATCCTTGCCGGTCCGATAGGCTTCGATGTCGTCTTTTGAGGAGGCGGCGAGGGCCCGCTTGATCTCGGCATAGGCGCGTGCCGCCTCGCCGTGTGCGCGCAGATAGTCGCGAAACACCAGGCGTGCTTCCCAACGCGGATGGGACGGCTCCATCATATGCAGATGGTGGGTCCACGGACCCGGGGGTCCCTTGCGGAAGAACAGCTCGCCGGGGATCCACGACGCGTATTCGGGCATGTAGACATAGCCGAGCGCCTCAAGCGGCTCGATGCAGCGTTGCCTGGCCTCTTCGAGGCTGCGCACGCCAACCAGCAGGTCGATGATGGGTTTCGACGGGAGACCCGGAACGGCCGTGCTGCCGACATGCTCAATGGCCAAGGTGGACGCGCCGAGAGCTTGCGCGATCCGCGTGCGCTCCTGCGCGAACAAGGCGGGCCAGTTGGGGTCATAGTCGGAGACGACGATCGACCCGGCGCCGTATTTCTCCACGTTGACCCCCTGATCGTTCCCTACAGAGTATCACCCAGGCAGCGGCCGTGGCGTCGCTCACGAACCCTGCTTCACCTCAACGGGCTTCGTCGCAAACTGCGGAAATGTCTCGGCCACGACAGGTCCATCGAGCCGCCACGAATAGCAGCCGCCGACGAAGAACGGTGGCTCGGTGGCGCCCTGCTGGTGATCGAGCGCGCCGCGGCCCTGCGGGTCCTTGCCGGAGGTCGCGGTCTGGAACAGCGTCGTCACCGCGGGGCCCAGCAACTCGGCGAGATGGGTGCAGGTCTCCAGCCTGCCGATCTTGCGGCGGACCAGCTCGCGCCAGCCCTTGCCGATGCGTTCGCCGACCAGGCGCTGCAAGATGCCTTCGACGTCGAGGCAGGACGGGTAGGGCGTCGAGGCCATCGTGGTGCCGGTCTCGCGGATCGTGAAACTGTCGTCGACCGCGAGCCGCAGCCTGATGTCGTGCACGGGATCGTCGGGCTGCTGCAGCCCGCGATGCTTGTCCTGCCGCGCATAGGGCTTGGTGTCGACCAGCCGCGCCTCGACTTCCCACAGCCCGTCGTCACGGAGATAACCGAGACATTCGACGGAGCGGCGGTGCATCAGGCGGCGAGGCTTGCCGTCGGCGTTGGTATCGGGTGCGGACATCGGAACTCGCTGGATTGAAGCTAGAACCGATCCAACCGGTCGTATGTGCCGATGTCAACGCGCACTGGTGAATGGCGTCATGAATCCCTGTCATTCCGGGGCAATGCGTGAGCATCGAACCCGGAATCTAGCGTCCGCTCTGCAAGCTTTCCGTCAAGAAGTTGCGAACCGCCTCGGTTGCCTGTCGTGCTGCCTCGGCGTTGTATTCGATCCAATGCCCAAACGCCATGCGGCCTGGATTCATCGCAGGACGATCAAAACCATGAACGGCGTTCGGAAGGCTGATCAATTTGACGGCCGTTGCACTTGCGGGTCGCAAATTCATCATTGTGCGGCAAACCGACTGCTTCGACCAATCGTCATCCTCTCCGTTCAGGATCAACAACGGTTCTGCGGTGTCCAGGCTTGATCCGTAGCAGGGATAAAACGCGATGCCGGCTTTGAAATCGAGCCCTGGAGGAATTTCAAAGATTTGAGTATCGCGCTTCCTAAGCGCTGCAAGTGTCGCAACGCCCCCGGCAGAAAAACCCAATAGAGCAACGTGGTCCTTGTCCACATAGGGCTGCTTGCTGAAGAAGGACAAGGCACCGAATGCGTCCTGCATGCGATAGGCCGCCGTGTCGGTATCGCAGGTATCCTTCAGACCTCTCGTCGTAAAGCTGTCGACGACCAGAACAGCGTATCCCCACGACGTGAGTGCGTCAGGCCAGAAATTATGCGCAAGGTGAGGATCGAATAAAGATCCTAACCCCGCGCAGCCATGCAGCACGATGACGGCAGGAAACGGTCCCGGCCCGTCCGGCCTTTGGATATACCCTTGGACCAATCGTGGCGCCGGCGGGAAGATGGGTATGCCCTCGACGATATTTTGCCGCGCACCGAGCGTGGCTCGCAAGAATTGCGCGCCATCGAATTGAACAAGCTCGGCCGCGGCCGCCGAGCCTGCCGCGCTGCACGACAAGAAAATGGTGACGATAAGAGTGCGCAGCGGATGCATAGGGCGATCTTCACATTTGACCGGAAGTTATGAAAGCCCCTCGACTTTTTGCTCAGGAAAGCGTGACGGCGCGGGCGCGTCCGCATCACACTACGACAGGTTCGCCGTTAGCTGGCTTGCCCTTGCTCAACTCGCGTCAATCAGGCTATGGCTGCGCCCTGATGGGGGCGCGCCTCAGCTCACGCGCCGCTCCCGGTTCTCCCAATACGGCTTGCGCAGCTCGCGCTTCAGGATCTTGCCGGCGCCGGAGAGCGGGAGCGGAGTTGCCGTGATGTCGACGCTGCGCGGGCATTTGTAGCCGGCGATCAGTGCCTTGCAGTGATCCATCAGCTCTTCCGGTGTGGCGTCGGCGCCGCTCTTCATCACCACGACGGCGTGGACCTGCTCGCCCCAGCGCTCGCTCGGGATTCCGATCACGGCGCATTGCGCCACCGCCGGGTGCTGCGCCAGCGCGTTCTCGACCTCGGCCGAATAGACGTTCTCGCCGCCGGAGATGATCATGTCCTTGACGCGGTCGACGACGTAGACGAAGCCGTCCTCGTCCATGTAGCCGCCGTCGCCGGTGTGCATCCAGCCGTCGATCACGGCGCGCGCGGTCTCCTCGGGCCGCTCCCAATAGCCCATCATCACCATATCGCCGCGCACCGCGATCTCGCCAACGGTGCCGAGCGGCACGACCTTGTCTTCCGCATCGACGATCTTGACCTCGGCGCCAAGCGTCGCGCGGCCGGCGCCGCGGTGCCGGCCCTTGGCGCGGCCGTCGCCGATATGTTCCTTCCAGTGCAGCAGTGTCGCGATCGGCGACAGCTCGGTCATGCCATAGGCCTGAGTGAACTCGACATGCGGCAGCGCCTTCATGGCGCGCATCATCACGGCGTCGCTGATCACGGAGGCGCCGTAGGAGATCCGCTTCAGCGACGAGAGGTCGTAAGTGCCGAGCGTCGGGTGATCGACGAACATCTGGATCATGGTCGGCACCAGCAGCACGTCGGTGATGCGCTCCTTCTGCACGGCACTTGCGACGCCGTCGGGCGTAAAGCCCTGGATCACGACATTGGAGCCGCCGGACAGCAGCACCGAATACATCGCCGCACCATTGGCGAGATGAAACATCGGCGCCGCATGCAGGTAGATCGAGGTGCCCGGCCACAGGCCTTCGCCGAGTGCGTTCAGCGCATTGGCCATCAGATTGCCGTGGCTCAGCATCACACCCTTGGAGCGGCCGGTGGTGCCGCCGGTGTAGAAGATGCCGGCGAGGTCGTCGCGGGTGCGCATCGCGTCCGGAATGGGCTCGCTGCGCGCGATCAGTGTCTCGTAGTTCTCCATGCCCGCAGGCGTCTCGCCTTCGTCGGAATAGATCAACTTCAATCCGGGGAGGGCGTTCGCCAGCGTCGTGCCGACCGGCGCGAACGCCCTGTCGACGAACAGGATCGTGGCGCGGCAGTCGCGCAGCGCGTCCTCGTTCTCGATCGGCGACCAGCGGATGTTGAGCGGCACGATCACGGCGCCGGCCCAGCCGACGGCGAGGTACAGCTCGAGATAGCGGTCGGAGTTCAGCGACAGGATCGCGACGCGGTCGCCGTTGCCGGCGCCAAGCGAGCAGATCGCTGAGGCGAGGCGGGCGACGCGGGTGCCGACCTCGCGCCAGCTGCGCCGCCGCTCACCGCAGACGACCGCGAGCCCGTTTGGATTGACCTGCAGTGCCCGCCGCAGCCCGTGTGTGATGTTCACTCCCGTCCTCCCTTGATGCGTTTCCCACGTTTCGCTTGCGAGGCGGTTTGCCCGCCTTCTCTGCAGCCGGAACGGCTGCTTTGCGCATTGATGTCGTGGCAATCCCCTCGGTGAGGCGGATCGCGAATTCCTCGGCGACGGCGTGTCCGGTCAGCTCACCGCCGGGTTGAAACCAGTGGCCGATCCAGTTCAGCGAGCCGGCGATGGCGAACGCCGCGAGCTTCGGGTCGCAGGGTTTCACCGAACCGTCCGCGATGCCGGCAGCGATATAGTCGCGGAAGGCGCGGTCGATCCGCCGCTTCGCGGTCTGCACGATCTTGCGGTTATGCTCGCTGAGATCGCGAAGATCGAACCGGACCAGGCTCTTGCCGTAGTCCGTCGTCATCAGTTCGGCATAGCGGATGGTGAGCTTGCGCAGCTTGTCGAGGCCACTGCCGCTGCCGGCCGAGGTCTCGGCAATGCAGTCGTCGACCAGCTCGTGGCCGATCGACCAGCACTCGAACAGGATCTCGTCCTTGCCGCGGAAATAATTATAGAGCGCGGGCTTGGTGATGTTGAGCCGCTTGGCGACGTCATTCAGCGTGGCGCGGTGATAGCCCTGTTCGAGGAACAGTTGCACGGCGGCGCGCAGCACGGCTTCGCGCTTCTCGTCGCGGGCGCGGCGCCGGCTCTCGAACGGCAGCCAGGGCGACTCGGTGTTGGAAAGGGGGAAGCGGGCGTCCATCGCGTGGCTGTTGTCGCATTGACTCCGGAAGGTCGCCCGTATATTACCCATGGGTAACAAATAGTCCAGTGGGTATTTCCGGGAGGACACGCGATGACGTCACGCACCTATGTTGCCGGGGTCGGCATGATCCCGTTCGTCAAGCCCGGCGCCAATGCGCCGTACCATGTGATGGGCGCCGAAGCCGCGAAGCTCGCGCTCGCTGACGCCGGGCTCGATTACGGCCGTGTGCAGCAGGCCTATGTCGGTTATGTCTATGGCGACTCCACCTGCGGGCAGCGCGCGCTTTATCCGGTCGGCATGACCGGCATCCCGATCGTCAACGTCAACAACAACTGCTCGACCGGTTCGACCGCGCTGTTCCTGGCGCGGCAGGCGATCGAGTCGGGCGCGGCCGATTGCGTGATGGCGCTCGGCTTCGAGCAGATGAAGCCCGGCGCGTTAGGGGCCGTGTTCACCGACCGTCCCAGCGCGTTCGACGATTTCGATGCGGCCGCCGACAAGCTGGTCGACGCCCCCGGCGTGCCGCTGGCGCTGCGCTATTTCGGCGGTGCGGGTTTGAGCCACATGAAGAAGTACGGCACGCCGCTGTCTGCGTTTGCAAAAGTGCGCGCCAAGGCGAGCCGTCACGCCAAGAACAACCCGCTGGCGCTGTTCCGCAAGGAAGTGACCGCCGACGACGTGATGAACGACCAGGTGATCTGGCCCGGCGTGATGACGCGGTTGATGGCGTGCCCGCCGACTTGCGGCGGCGCCGCAGCGATCCTGGTCTCGGAGAAGTTCGCCGACCAGCACGGCCTCAACAAGAGCGTCCGCATCGCCGCGCAGGCGATGACGACCGACACGCCCTCGACCTTCGGTGCGTCCGACATGATGCAGGTGGTCGGCTACGACATGGCGCGCGATGCCGCGAGCAAGGTCTATGAGGCCGCCGGCATCGGCCCCAACGATCTCGACGTCGTCGAGCTGCATGACTGCTTCGCCCATAACGAGCTGATCACCTATGAAGGGCTCGGCCTGTGCGGCGAGGGCGAGGCCGCGAAATTCATCGATGACGGCGACAATACCTATGGCGGTAGGATCGTCACCAATCCGTCCGGCGGCCTGCTCTCGAAGGGCCATCCGCTCGGCGCCACCGGCCTCGCGCAGTGCTATGAGCTGACCCGGCAGCTGCGCGGCACGGCGGCTGCGACGCAAGTGGAAGGCGCGGGGCTCGGGCTGCAGCACAATCTCGGCCTCGGCGGCGCCTGCGTCGTGACGCTCTACGAACGCACCTGAGGCCGCCCATGGTCGATCAATCCGCCGTTGGGCGCGCGTTTACGCCCGTGACCGCGCGCGTCGAGCCGGGGCGCCTGCGCTTCTTCCTCGACACGCTCGGCGAGAGCAATGCGGTCTATCGCGACGGGGCAACGGCGCCGGTGCCGCCGACCTATCTGTTCTGTCTGGAGATGATGGACGCGGCCGAGCCGTTCGAGTTCCTGACCGCGCTCGGCATCGATCTCGCCCGCGTGCTGCATGGCGAGCAGCGCTTCGACTATCACGCCCCCGTGGTGGTCGGCGACACCCTGACGTTCCGGCCGCGCGTGACCAGCGTGACCGAGAAGAAGGGCGGGGCGATGACGCTGATCGTGGTCGAGACCGCGGTCACCAACCAGGCCGGCGTGCATGTCGCCGATACCTCGCGCACCATCGTGGTGCGCAATGCGAGGCCGTCATGAGCAGCAGCACTCCGTCGGTCGGCGACCGCATCGTCCACAAGGCATTTCCGCCGATCACCCGCCATCGCCTCGCGCTGTACTGCGGCGCCTCCGGCGATCACAACCCGATCCATGTCGACATCGACTTCGCGAAGGCGGCGGGATTCCCGGACGTGTTCGCGCACGGCATGCTCGTGATGGGCTATCTCGGCCAGGCGTTGACGGACGCGGTCAGCCCGTCGCGCATCCGCTCGTTCTCGACCCGCTTTGCCGCGATCACCCAGCTCGGCGCCGCGTTAACCTGCGAGGGCACGGTGACCGAGCTGATCGAGCAGGGCGGCGAGAAACGCGCGAAACTCGCGCTCACCACCAAGGATCAGAACGGCGAGATCAAGCTCGCGGGGGAAGCGGTTATCGCGCTGTAGGGTGGTGACCTGTCGCCACGAAGAAACTGCGCTCCCTCGCCCCGCGCTTGCGGGGAGAGGGGTGGGGTGAGGGGCTGTCTCCGCACACACGGTGACAACAGGAGTCGCGGAAGCTCCCCCTCACCCGGAACGCATCTGACGATGCGTTCCGGCCTCTCCCCGCAAGCGGGGCGAGGCGGAGCCGAGCCCGCGGAAAATGATGTTGTTCTAGGGAGAATCTGATGTCGAAACTGCAAGGCAAAGTCGCGCTCGTCTCAGGCTCCGGCCGCGGCATCGGGCGCGCGATTGCGCTGAAGCTCGCGCGCGAGGGCGCGAAGGTCGTGGTCAACGACCTCGACGCCGAGCCGGGCAATGCCGTCGTCGCCGAGATCAAGGCCATGGGCGGCGAGGCGATCGCGGTCAACGGCAGCGTGGTCGAGACCGGCTTTGCCGATCGCTTCGTGGGTGCGGCCATCGAAACATTCGGCGGCCTCGACATCATCGTCAACAATGCCGGCTACACCTGGGACTCGACGATCCAGAAGATGTCGGACGAGCAGTTCCAGGCGATGCTCGACGTCCATCTCGTCGCGCCGTTCCGGATTCTGCGCGCGGCATCGGAGCCGATCCGGGTGATGGCGAAAAGGGAGGCCGAGGCCGGCCGCGAGGTGTTCCGCAAGGTCGTCAACATCTCCTCGATCGCCGGCCTCTACGGCAATGCCGGGCAGGCGAGCTATTCTTCGGCGAAGGCGTCGTTGATCGGGCTGACGCGCACGATGTGCAAGGAGTGGGGCCGCTACAAGGTCAACGTCAATTGCGTGGCGTTCGGCCTGATCAACACCCGCCTGACCCAGCCGATCGAGACCCAGCAGAAGACCATCGACGTCGCCGGCCGCGACATCAAGGTCGGCGTCCAGCCGCAGATGCTGGAGGCGATGGGCCGGATGATCCCACTCGGCCGCGGCGGCACCCCGGAAGAGGCGGCCGACGCGGTCTATCTGTTCTGCGCTCCGGAATCGAACTACATCAGTGGTCAGGTGATCGTCGCCGGTGGCGGCCTTCTGATCTGACCATAGCGTTTTCGAGCGAAGTGGACGCCGGTTCGCGTCAAGAAAACGCGTCAAAAATCACGATGGGGGAATGATGCACTACCGATCGTCCTGGATGACCGAGGAGCTGGACACCTTCCGTGACCAGTTCCGCAAATTCCTCGCCAAGGATCTTTTGCCGCACGCCGAGAAATGGCGCGAGCAGAAGCTGGTCGACCGCTCCGCCTGGCGCGCGCTCGGCGAGATGGGCGCACTGCTGCCGAGCGTGCCGGAGGCCTATGGCGGCTTGGGCGCCAGCTTCGCCTATGATGCCGCCGTGCTCGATGACCTCGAGAGCACGGTGCCGGAGCTGACCACCGGCGTCTCCGTACACAGCGCGATCGTCGCCCACTACATCGTCAACTACGGCTCCGAGGAGCAGAAAAAGCGCTGGCTGCCGAAGATGGCGTCGGGCGAGATGGTCGGCGCCATCGCGATGACCGAACCCGGCACCGGCTCTGACCTGCAAGCCGTCAAGACCACGGCGAAGAAGCAGGGCAATTCCTACGTCATCAACGGCCAGAAGACATTCATTACCAACGGCCAGGCTGCGGACCTTGTGATCGTCGTCGCGCGTACCGGTGCTCCGGGCGCGAAAGGCATCTCGCTGATCGTCGTTGAAACCGCAGGCGCGGAGGGCTACCGGCGCGGCCGCAACCTCGACAAGATCGGCCTGCACGCCTCGGATACGTCCGAGCTGTTCTTCGACAATGTCACGGTGCCGCCGGAAAACCTGCTCGGCAATGAGGAGGGCAACGGCTTCGTCCAGCTGATGCAGCAATTGCCGCAGGAACGGCTGTCGCTTGCGATCGGCGCGGTCGCCTCGATGGAGCGCGCGGTGAAGATCACCGCCGAATACACCAAGCAGCGCACCGCCTTCGGCAAGCCGCTGATCGAATTCCAGAACACCGCGTTTACGCTCGCCGAGCGCAAGACCGAGGCGATGATCGCCCGCGTGTTCGTCGACTGGTGCGTCGACCGCCTTGTCGCCGGCGATCTCGACACCGTGACAGCGTCGATGGCGAAATGGTGGTGCTCGCAGAAGCAGGTCGAGACCGCCGACGAATGCCTGCAGCTGCATGGCGGCTACGGCTACATGCAGGAATACCCGATCTCGCGGATGTTCATCGATTCCCGCATCCAGAAGATCTATGGCGGCACCAACGAGATCATGAAGGTTTTGATCGCGCGCTCGCTGTAGGGCAAGCGCGCGACCTCGGCCGCATTACATCGCGCGCACGTTCTTCAGGAATTTGTCGACCTGAACTTCCAGCTCGGACGCGTTGCTGGCGAGTTCTCCGGAGGCCGCCAAAACGTTCTCTGCGGCCTTGCTGGCATCGTCGATCGCCTTGGTCGTTCCGTTGATGTTGGCGGTGACCTCCTTGGTGGCCGCGGCCTGTTCCTCGACGGCGCTGGCGATCACGGTCGAGATCTCGCTGATCTGGACGATGACGTGCGAGATCGCCTTCAGCGCCGTGGCTGTGTTGCCGGTCGCGGCCTGCATCTCGTTGATCTGCGCCGAAATGTCTTCGGTGGCCTTGGCGGTCTGGTTGGCCAGCGCCTTCACCTCGGAGGCGACGACGGCAAATCCGCGTCCGGCCTCGCCGGCACGCGCGGACTCGATCGTGGCGTTGAGTGCGAGCAAGTTGGTCTGGCCGGCGATCTGGCTGATCAGCGCGACCACGTCGCCGATCTTCTGCGCCATGGTCACGAGGCCCGCGACCAGTCTGTCGGATTTCTCGGCTTCCTCGACCGCCATGCGGGCGATGCGGCTCGCTTCGGCCACCTGGCGGCTGATTTCGTTGACCGAGGACGACAGCTCTTCGGACGCGGACGCCGCACTCGCCGAGCGCTGATTGACGAATTCGGCTGTTGTCGTCAGCGATCGCGCGGTGCCCTGCATTTGCGTCGAGGCCGATGCCAGCATCCCTGCAAGGCCCTTCACGTCCTTTTCGAAATCGTCGGCGAGCTTCACGTTGCCAGTGACAACCGACCAGCTCAGCATCGCGCCAGTATAGTTGCCGCGCTTGTCGGTCAGCCCGGAAACCCGCAGGTCGAGCGTTTCCGGACCGAGCTTGATCTTGGCCGCGTGCGGCAGATTCTTGGGATCGCCGACGATGCGACGCTGATGCGCCGGGTTCTTGTGGAAGATGTCGAACGAGTTGCCGAGGATCTTGTCCGGCTCCACCGGAAGCAAATGCTTCACGGTGTCGAGCGTCTTGAGACTGGTCTGGTTGATGTAGGTGATGTTGAACTCGGTATCGCACATCATGATGTTGATCGGCATGTTGTCGAGCATCTGCAACAGCCGCTCGGTCTGGGTTTCAAGCCGCGCCTTCTCGGTCGCGAGTTCCCAGGTCAGCATCGGCCCGGTGTAGCGGCCGCGTGAATTGGTCATCGCCGTTACGGTGAGATCGAGTGTCTCGCCGCCGATGGTGATGCGCGCCCTGTGCGGCAAATTCTTCGGATCGGACAAGAGCCGGCGCTGATGCTGCGGGTTCTTGTGAAAGATGTCGATCGATTGTCCGATCAGCGCGTCGACCTTCACCGGCAGAACATGCTCGATCTTCTTCAGATTCTGCCGCGTCGACTCGTTGATGTAGGTGATCCTGAAATTGTCCAGCTCGCAGAGCATGACACTGATCGGCATATCGTCGAACAGCCGGTAAGAACTGTCCGAGCCGATCACGCTTGCGACGCTCTTCATCCCCAACATGCATTGCCTCCAGCATTGATATAAATTGGTGAACGCAAAACGACGCACCTGATCGGCAGCAGAACGCCTTCCGCCGCGGGACGGCGGGCAGGTGCGATGCACGATTTACAATCTGTGACTGTACGAAACCGTAGGCGATTCGAGTTCCATCAAGAAGTGCATGCAGTGTGCCGCGCACGATCGCGCAAGACCGACCGCGCGATGCGTGCAATGAGTGCAACCGATATCGACGCGCAAGACGGCGATTTGCCGCGAAATCCGCGCCATCCTGCATCGAATGGTGCGAAGCGACCGATCGCTGCACCGTAGTCTTACGGAAGCACCCACGCGCGCTTCGAATGATTGTTATCGTGCATATGACGCGATGGTTCATGCAGTTTGTGCCACGCTGTTGTCACGCGAGCCGCGCGCCGTCGGTCTTTGCGATGCGTGCGGATCATCTCTCCCGCATGCGCGCTGCTGCGGCGGTCGGTGCCGCGTGATGACCGCGAGGCTGCCGCATCGCCGATGATGTTGCTGTTGAAAGAAACACGCACTGGTTGATCCGGGCGCCGCGGTACCGGATCGAACTTGCCGGCCGGCGACGGAACATGTCATCCGCACGCTGACGGCATGGGCGCTCTGAAATCGGCGGAGGGTTACCTGCCTGCTCTCCAGCCGAGCCGCGACGATCCCGCCGGCGATCGTCCGCTCTGCGGAAATCGATGACGAAAGGGCGATGCCCATTGCCTATCGCATGGCTTGACCCCGCTTCGCCCGCGAGAGGCGGCTTCGGCCTTGCGCCATAATCCCGTCTATCATACCCCCGTCGGACCACGTTCCGCGCGAGCCGCGAGCGCGCGCCAATGCCGCAGGGAGCCCTCATGACCAAAAGCAACGCCCGCACCGGAGGCCAGATCCTGATCGACCAGTTGGTCGCGCAAGGGGTGGAGCGCGTCACCTGCGTGCCGGGCGAGAGCTATCTGGCGGCGCTCGATGCCCTGCATGACAGCCCGATCGACGTCGTGATCTGCCGCGCCGAGGGTGGTGCGGCGATGATGGCGGAGGCCTATGGCAAGCTCACCGGGCGTCCCGGCATCTGCTTCGTCACCCGCGGCCCGGGCTCGACCAACGCCGCGCACGGCGTGCACATCGCGATGCAGGATTCCACCCCGATGATCCTGTTCGTCGGCCAGGTCGACACCGGCATGCGCGAGCGCGAGGCGTTCCAGGAGCTCGACTATAAGGCGGTGTTCGGCACCATGGCGAAATGGGCGGTCGAGATCGATCGTCCGGACCGCATTCCGGAGCTGGTCGCGCGCGCCTTCCGCGTCGCGCTGCAGGGCCGCCCCGGTCCGGTCGTGATCTCGCTGCCGGAGAACATGCTGACTGAAACCGCAGCGGTTGCCGACGCGCCGAAGGTCGAGCCTGCGGTCACCTGGCCGGCGCCGTCGGATCTCGAGCGTCTCGGCAGCATGCTCGCCGGCGCCAAGGCGCCGATCGTGGTGCTCGGCGGCTCGGCCTGGACACAAGAGGCTGCCAGGAGCATTGCGCGCTTTGCCGAGCGCTTCGACTTGCCGGTCGCGACCTCGTTCCGCCGCGCCTCGCTGTTCGACGCCGACCACTCGCATTATGCCGGCGATCTCGGCATCGGCCCGAGCCCGAAGCTCAGGGATCGCTTCACCGGCGCCGACGTCATTCTCCTGATCGGCGGCCGCATGTCGGAGATGCCGTCCTCGTCCTACACGCTGCTCGACATTCCGGTGCCGAGCCAGAAGCTCATTCACGTGCATCCGGGCTCCGAAGAGCTCGGCCGCGTCTACCAGCCGGCGCTGGCGATCCAGGCGACGCCTGCGGCCTTCGCTGCCGCGGTCGAGAGCATGAAGCCCGCAGCCGCGCCCGCCTGGAAGGGCGAGGCGGCCAAGGCGCACGCGGATTATCTTGCCTGGACCGAGAAGCCGCGCGAGCTGCCGGGCCATTTCCAATACGGCGAGGTCGTGACCTGGCTGCGCGATCGGCTGCCGAAGGATGCGATCGTCTGCAACGGCGCCGGCAATTACGCCGGCTGGATTCATCGCCACCATCGCTTCCACACTTTCGCAGCCCAGCTCGCGCCGACCTCAGGCTCGATGGGCTACGGCGTGCCGGCGGCCGTGATGGCCAAGCGGCAGCATCCGGATCGCGTCGTCGTCGCATTCGCCGGCGACGGCTGCTTCCTGATGAACGGGCAGGAGTTCGCCACCGCCGTGCAGTATGACGCGCCGCTGATCGTCGTCGTCATCGACAACGCGCAATACGGCACCATCCGCATGCATCAGGAGCGCGACTATCCCGGCCGTGTCGTCGGTACCCAGCTCAAGAACCCGGACTTCGCGCTCTATGCCAAGGCGTTCGGCGGGCATGGCGAGCGGGTCGAGCGCACCGAAGACTTCGCGCCGGCGTTCGAGCGGGCGCTGGCGTCCGGCAAGCCCGCGATCCTGCACTGCCTGGTCGATCAGCGCGCGCTGTCGGTCGGCAAGGATTTTGTGCCCGAGCGCGTGGCGCAGTAATGCCTGAGTCCACCGGCCGTCATGTTGCGATCATCGGCGCCGGCGCGGTCGGCGTGATCTCGGCCATCGAGGCGCTGCGCGCGGGTCACCGAGTCACGCTGATCGACCCGGGCGAGCCCGGCGGCACCCAGGCCGCGAGCTACGGCAATGCCGGCTGGCTGTCGTCGCATTCGGTGATCCCGCCGGCCGAGCCGGGCACCTGGAAGAAGGTGCCAGGCTATCTGATGGATCCGCTCGGGCCGCTTGCGATCCGCTGGTCGTATCTCCCAAAAGCCTTGCCGTGGCTGGTCAAGTATCTGCTGGCGAGCCGGACCGAGGCGCAGGTCGAGGCCACCGCTCGCGCGATGCGCGATCTGCTCAAGGACGCGCCGCTGCTGCACCGGCAACTCGCCGAGGAAGCCGGCGTGGGCGAGCTGATCGAGCGGCGCGGGGTGATGCATGTGTTTCCCTCGCGCGCGCCGTTCGACCGCGACCTCGGCTGGCGCATCCGCAAGCGCGTCGGCATCGAATGGCTGGAGCTCGATGAAGACGAGATGCGCCAGCGCGAGCCCGATCTGCATCCACGCTACAAGTTCGGCGTGGTGGTGGAGGAGGCCGGCCGCTGCCGCGATCCCGGCGCCTACGTCGCAGCGCTTGCCGCGCACGCGATCGCGAGCGGCGCCGAGCGCGTCGCCGCCAAGGCCACAGGTCTCAAGCTCGCGGGCGACAGGCTGGTCGCCGTGGTCACCGAGCGTGGCGAGATCGCCTGCGATGCGGCGGTCGTCGCCGCCGGTGCGCGCTCGAAGCAGCTGACCGCATCGATCGGCGATCCGCTGCCGCTCGAGACCGAGCGCGGCTATCACGTCATGATCGAGAATCCGGAATCCGGGCCGCGCAATTCGATGATGGCCTCGGACGCCAAGATGGTGGTCAACTGGACCGACAAAGGCCTGCGCGCCGCTGGCACCGTGGAGATCGCGGGGCTCGACGCCGAGCCGAACTGGAAGCGCGCCGAGATCCTGCGCCAGCATCTGCTCAGTATGTTCCCGAAACTGCCGAAGGACATTCCACCTTCGCGGATCAAGACCTGGTTCGGCCATCGCCCGAGCATGCCCGACGGGCGGCCCTGCATCGGCCACAGCCGCGCCTCGCGCGACGTGGTCTATGCGTTCGGCCATGGCCATGTCGGCCTGGTCGGCTCGGCCCGCACCGGTCGGCTGGTCGCGCAACTGCTGAGCGGCAAGGCGCCGGAGATTCCGCTGCAGCCGTTCGCGCCGTCACGCTTCCTGTAGGACGCCGCGGGGACACACAGACCTCAATTCTCGCCGGCCCAGGCCGTGATCGCAGCCGGCGCGATCACGCGTCTCGGCGTGTGCGGATTGATCGTTCCGGCGCTGACGTCTTGAGTCTGATCGAGCAGGGTGCGCGCAAACGCCTTGGCGGCCTGCTCGGTCGTGAAGGTGCGGGTCTGGCGCGCGCAGCGGTGGTGTCCGGCGTCAGGGCTTCTTACGGCGAACGAGACGTACCAGATGGCCTTGTCCGTCTTCATCGCGCGTCTCCGGCGGCGGTGCTCCGCCTGCGCGATCGGGACGTCGTGCTCGACGCTCGATATGCAAAAAGTGCCAAGATGAACGATCCTGAAATTCAACAGATGACGGCTAAATTCCTCTCGGTGGACAGGCAACGCGCCAGGATCGGCGCGTCTGCCGATACTGGCGAGATACTACCTTTCAACCAAGGGGTGCAATAATAATGCGCCGCTGCGGCGTTGGTTCCTGCGATCCAATAGGAGTGTTGGGACTACGCCGGTGACACAAGCCGGTCCATGCCGCACTAGACGGCTTCGCCTTCCCTGCCAGACGCGGCGATGGCCTTCTCGACTTCCGCTGCGAGGGCCGCACGATGTTCGGCGAGCTTGGTGAACAATTCGCGCTTCTGTATGTCCGTGGCCAGGTCCCGGATGACAATTCATGTCGCGAGAACGCGGAAACATGACTCACAGACCGTGCAACAATTTCGGTGTCGTCCCCGCCTTGAGCCGGGACCCATAACCACGAATGCGAATTGGATTGCAGAGCTGTGGCCACAGCTCATCTCAGCAACACAACTCTGTGGTTATAGGTCCCTGCTTTCGCAGGGAAGATGGGACGATAGCGGTGCCTCTCTCACGATCCGATCCGCACCACCATCTTGCCCAGCGCCGCGCGGGTCTGCATCGTCGTGAACGCCGCGCGGAAATCTTCAAGCTCGAACACCTTGCCGACCACAGGCGTCAGTCGGCCGTCGTTCAGCCATGCCGACAATTGCGTCATCACGCGCGCCTGCGCCTCGGGTTCGCGGCGCGCGATCTGGGCGGCGTCGACGCCGATCAGGAGGCCGCCCTTCAGAAGCGGCAGATTGAACGGCAGAGCGGGGATCTGGCCTGCCGCAAAGCCGACCACGACATGGCGGCCGTTCCAGGCGATCGAGCGGAACGCCTGCAGCGAGACCTCGCCGCCGACCGGATCGAAGATCACGTCGGGACCATGGCCGCCGGTTGCGTCCTTCAGCGCATCGCGCCAATCGGGCTTGGTGTAGTCGACGACGGCATCGGCGCCGAAGCTTGCGGCGAAGTTGCGCTTCTCGTCGGTCGAGGCGGCGGCGATGACGCGCGCGCCGAGCAGCTTGCCGACCTGGATCGCGGCGATGCCGGTGCCGCCGGCGGCACCCAGCACCAGCAGCTGCTCGCCGGCCTTGAGCGAGCCGCGCTCGGCGAGTGCATACAGCGCGGTGAGGTAGTTGGTGCGGAAGGCCGCGGCGGCCTCCATCGACAGGCCGTCGGGCATGACCTCGACGGCGGCAGGCGGCACCACGATGTACTCGGCCAGCGCGCCCGAGCGCGCCGCGCCCATCACCCGCATGCCCGGCGTGATGCCGGCGACGTCGCTCGCGGCTTCATCGACCACGCCGGCAAATTCCGCACCCGGCGTAAAGGGCAGGGCATCCTTGGTCTGGTAGCGGCCCTCGACCTTCAGCCCATCGACGAAGCCGATGCTCGCGGCGTGGACCCGGACGCGGATCTGTCCGGGGCCGGGTTCGGGCGTGGTGATCTGCTTCAGCCCGATCTGATCGATGGGTGCGTATTGCTCGACGACGACCGCCTTCATCCTGTCTCGCTCGCTTGTTCGTTTCCTCTGGTCGAACCTATCCCATGTCCGTTGTTCTACGGGGAGGTCTTTTGCGCATGCAGCGACGGCGTCCCATGCGGAAAGCCAACATCTTCAACGACATCGCGAAAAGGCAGACGTTTACCCGTTGTTATCCCTACCAAATTCGGTAACGCGTCCTTAATGGCGTTAACGTTAGGGTTTTCCACGCGGCCCGCACTGGGCTGCGCGCCGTCCAGGACGGGCAGGTAGCGTACGCGTTGGAGTCTCCTATGGATATCATGACTGGCGCCGGGCTGTTGGCTGGCATCATCGTCATCGCGGTGATGATGTTCATGGGCGGCGACCTGCACATGTTCATCTCCGAACATGCCATGATCATCATCTTCGGCGGCTCGATCGCGGCGACGATGATCCGCTTTCCGCTCGGCGTGATGCTGCACGGGCTGCCGCTCGGCGCCAAGTTTGCCTTCACGATGAGCCGGCTGTCGGCCCGCGACCTCGTCGACGAGCTCGCCCGCATCGCCGAGATCGCCCGCAAGCAGGGCCCGGTCGGCCTGGAGAAGGTCGAGACCGACGAGCCGTTCCTCGCCAAGGGCATCCGCTACGTCGCCGACGGTTACGACCTCGAATTCATCCGCGACAACATGGAGCGCGACCGCGACAATTTCCTGATGCACCTCGACGAGGGCAGCAAGATCTATCGCGCGATCGGCGACTGCGCGCCGGCCTTCGGCATGATCGGCACGCTGATCGGCATGGTGCAGATGTTCGCCAACATGACCGACCCCTCCAAGCTCGGCCCGTTCATGGCGACCGCGCTGCTCGCGACGCTGTACGGCGCGCTGGTGGCCAACCTGTTCTGTCTTCCGATCGCCGACAAGCTGCACGGCAAGCTGCTCGACGAGGAGACCAACCGCACGCTGATCATCGACGGCATCCTGATGATCCGCGATTCCAAGAGCCCGGCGCTGGTGCGCGAGATGCTGCTGGCCTATCTGCCGGAGAAGCATCGCAACGAGGAAGGCGAGCCGGTTCCGGCTTGACCGGCTGGCGCTTTCGGGAAACGCAGCGATGGCCAAGAAAAAGCGCGGCGACGCCCATACCGGAGGTCACGGCTGGTTCGTGACCTTCGCCGACCTGATGGGCCTGATGATGAGCTTCTTCGTGATGCTCGTCGCGTTCTCCACCATGGACAACAACAAGCTGAAGATCGTCGCGGGCTCGATGCGCGACGCCTTCGGCGTGCAGACCAATGTGCGCTATTCCGGCATCGTCGAGTCCGACGGCCTGCCGACCCGGCCGAAGCTCAAGAATGTCGAGCACATCTCGCCGGAAGAGTCCTCCGCCAATCCGACGCCGGACGAGAAGGAGCGCAGCCAGATCAACGGCGCGCGGCTGAAGATCGACCGCGAATTCGCGCTCGCCTCCGCCTCGCTGCGCCAGGCGCTGCAGGACATGCCGGAGCTGACCGAGATTTCCAAGAACATCATGTTCGAGGAGACCAAGGAGGGGCTCAACCTCGAGATCGTCGATCAGGACGGCCGCTCGATGTTCGCCGACGGCTCCAGGGAGCCGTATGAGCGCACCCGCCGGCTGATCCAGAAGCTCGCCGCGCCGCTGAAGGCGACGCCGCTGCGGATCGCGATCGTGGGGCATACAGCCGCAGGCTTCGTGCCGGCGCGCAGCGATTACGACGCCTTCGACCTGTCCGCGGACCGCGCCAATGCGGTGCGGCAGATCCTGGAACGGGAAGGGCTGCCGCCGTCCCACATCTTCGCGGTTTCCGGCAAGGCCGACGGCCAGCCGCTGTTTCCCGACGATCCGACGCTGCCGGCGAACCGTCGCGTGACCATCACGTTGATGCGGGAAAATCCGCCATTGCCGCCGGATCTGAAGCCGTAGCTCCGGGTTACCATGCTACCGTCGCTGGCCGTGCTGCTTGGTTGACAGGCGGGGCGGAAGCGTCGATAGCCGCGCGGATCAAATCAACCGATCGGGCGTTCCAACCTCGCCATGGCTGTCAGCGTCTCATCCACCGAAGCCCAGGAAACCCAAGGCGCGGGCCAAGGAACAGGTCAAGGCAAGGGCCAAGGCACCTCCGGCTTCTGGGCCCTGACACTGGGCAGCATCGGCGTGGTGTTCGGCGATATCGGAACTTCGCCGCTCTACGCATTCCGCGAGGCGGTCGGCGGCGCCGCGCACGGCCAGCCGGTGACCCGCATCATGGTGCTGGGCGTGCTCAGCCTGATTCTGTGGGCGCTGTTCACCGTCGTCACCGCCAAATACGTCCTGCTGCTGCTGCGCGCCGACAACAATGGTGAGGGCGGCACGCTGTCGCTGATGGCGCTCGGCCAGCGCGCGATCGGACGGCGCAGCTGGCCGCTGCTCGCGCTCGGCGTGGTCGGCGCCTCGATGTTCATCGGCGATTCCATGATCACGCCGGCGATCTCGGTGCTGTCGGCGGTCGAAGGCCTCAAGCTCGCCACGCCGCATCTCGAGCACTACGTGGTGCCGCTGACGATCCTGATCCTCGTGCTGCTGTTCTCGGTGCAGCGCACCGGCACCGCGCGTGTCGCCTCCGCCTTCGGGCCGGTGATGGTGGTGTGGTTCGCCTCGCTCGCGGTGATGGGGCTGCTCCACATCATGGACGATCCGTCGGTGCTGGCGGCGATCAATCCGTATTACGCGATCCAGTTCCTGCTGACCCACGGCACCGTCGGCCTGGTGACCTTGGGCGCGGTGTTCCTCGCGGTGACCGGCGGCGAGGCGCTCTACGCCGACCTCGGGCATTTCGGCCGCAAGCCGATCCAGTCCGGCTGGTTGTTCTTCGTGCTGCCCTCGCTGCTGCTGAATTATTTCGGGCAGGGCGCGCTGGTGCTGTCCGATCCGGCCGCGATCGAGAACTCGTTCTATCGCATGGTGCCGGAGGTGCTGCTGCTGCCGCTGATCGGGCTCGCCACTGCTGCCACCGTGATCGCGAGCCAGGCCGTCATTACCGGCGCCTATTCGCTGATCAGCCAGGCGGTGCAGCTTGGGCTCTTGCCGCGCTTCGAGGTCCGCTACACCTCGGAGACCCATGCCGGCCAGATCTACCTGCCGCGGGTCAACCGGTTGCTGCTGATCGGCGTGCTGCTGCTGGTGCTGCTGTTCCGCACCTCGAGCGGGCTCGCCTCGGCCTACGGCATCGCCGTCTCCACCACCATGGTCGCCGACGGCATCATGGGCTTCATCGTGATCTGGAAGCTGTGGAACTGGCGCGTGGCGTCGGCCGCCGCGTTGATCCTGCCGTTCGTGATCGTGGACATGACCTTCTTCAGCGCCAATCTCCTGAAGCTGTTCGAGGGCGCGTGGGTGCCGCTGCTGTTCGGCGTCGTGATGGCGACGATGATCTGGACCTGGCGTCGCGGCGCTGCAATCCTGATCGCCAAGACCCGCCGCATCGAGGTGCCGCTGCGCGACCTGATCCACAGCCTGGAGAAGCGGCCGCCGCATATCGTCAAGGGCACCGCGGTGTTCCTGACCAGCGATCCCAGCTTCGTGCCGACCGCGCTCTTACACAATCTCAAGCACAACAAGGTGCTGCACGAGCACAATGTGATCCTGACCATCGAGACCGCACCGACACCGCGCGTCGACCTGTCGGAGCGCGTCACCATGGAGAAGGTCAGCGACAAGTTCACCGCGGTGCGGCTGCGCTTCGGCTACATGGAATCGCCGAACGTGCCGAAGGCGCTCGCGGTCGCGCGCAAGCTCGGCTGGCAGTTCGACATCATGTCGACATCGTTCTTCGTGTCGCGCCGGTCGCTGAAGCCGTCCGCCCAGTCCGGGATGCCGCAGTGGCAGGACCACCTGTTCATCGCGATGAGCCGGTCCGCCAACGATGCCACCGACTATTTCCAGATTCCGACCGGCCGGGTCGTTGAAGTGGGTACTCAGGTAACTATTTGATGCGGCAGCGGATTCGACAGTTGAAAAGCCGTGATCTATGCGTGATATGCATGGCGGAGGCCTGAATCCGGGCTAACCTATGCATTCCTGCCGGGAGTATAGGCCTGCGACCCGGCATTGTGCAGTGCGGCAGAAGACAGAGGCGCAGCTTCCCATGTCATCCGAGAGTGCGATCACCGCGGCGGAAACGCCCGCGGCAAGCGGCCATGGCGAGGCGCATTCAACCGCCACCTTCAAGGCGCTGATGCTCGGCAGCATCGGTGTTGTCTATGGCGACATCGGTACCAGCCCGCTGTATGCGCTGCGCGAAGCCGTCGTCGCGGCTGCCGGTGGCGAGGGCGCCGTGACGGCGCATGCGGTGCTCGGCGTGCTCAGCCTGATCCTGTGGGCGCTGATCGTGGTCGTCACGCTCAAATATGTCGTGATCCTGCTGCGTGCCGACAACAATGGCGAGGGCGGGACGCTGGCGCTGATGGCGTTGGCGCAACGCGCGGTCACCAGGGGCGGAGCCGCGATCGTGCTGCTCGGCATCATCAGCGGCGCGCTGTTCTATGGCGACGCCGTCATCACGCCGGCGCTCTCGGTGCTGTCGGCGATCGAAGGCATCAAGCTCGTCACCTCGACATTCGATCCCTATGTCGTCCCGCTCACGGTGGTGATCCTGGTCGTCCTGTTCGCGGTGCAGTCGCGCGGCACCGCGCGCGTCGCCGCGTTCTTCGGCCCGGTGATGTGCGTGTGGTTCGCCGTGATCGCGATCGCGGCGCTGCCGCAGATCGTGCGGCACCCCGAGGTGCTGTACGCGTTCAACCCGATCCTTGCGGTGTCGTTCATGCTGCATCACGGTGTGATCGGCTTCATCACGCTCGGTGCGGTCTTCCTCGCGGTGACCGGCGCGGAGGCGCTCTATGCCGACCTCGGTCACTTCGGCAAACGCCCGATCCAGACCGCGTGGCTGTTCATCGTGCTGCCGTCGCTGGCGCTGAACTATCTCGGGCAGGGCGCGCTGCTGATTGGCGATCCCAAGGGCATCGAAAACCCGTTCTTCCTGATGTTCCCGGACTGGGCGCTGATCCCGATGGTCGCGCTTGCCACCATGGCGACCGTGATCGCGAGCCAGGCCGTCATCACCGGCGCCTACTCGCTGACCCGGCAGGCGATCCAGCTCGGCCTGATGCCGCGGTTCGAAATCCGCCACACGTCGGAGGCGCATTCCGGCCAGATCTACATGCCGCGCATCAACCGGTTCCTGTTCATCGCGGTCATCGTGCTGGTGCTGATGTTCCGCTCGTCGAGCGCGCTGGCCTCGGCCTACGGCATCTCGGTGACCGGCACCATGGTGGTGACGGCAATGATGGGCTTCGTGGTGATCTGGAGGGTCTGGCGCTGGTCGCCGATCGCTGCCGCCGCGCTGGTTGCGCCATTCCTGTTCCTGGACATCACGTTTTTGGCCGCCAATCTCCTCAAGGTGTTCGAAGGTGGCTGGGTGCCGCTTGCGCTCGGCGGGGTCATGATCGTGGTGATGTACACCTGGCGGCGCGGCAGCCGGCTGTTGTTCGAGAAGTCGCGCAAGCTGGAATTCCCGCTTGCCGATCTCGTCGCGATGCTGGAGAAGCGGCCGCCGCAGCGCGTCTCCGGGACGGCTGTGTTCCTGACCAGCGATCCCGTCAGCGCGCCGACCGCGCTGATGCACAGCCTCAAGCACTACAAGGTGCTGCACGAGAAGAACGTCATCCTGACCATCGAGACCGCGCCGACGCCGCGCATCGATCCGTCCGAGCGGGTGCGGATGGAGCAGCTGACCGAGACTTTCTCCAAAGTGACGCTGAAGTTCGGTTTCATGGAGCAGCCGAACGTGCCGAAGACGCTGGCGATCGCCCGCAAGCTCGGCTGGCAATTCGACATCATGTCGACCTCGTTCTTCCTGTCCCGCCGCGCACTAAAGCCGGCGGTGCATTCGGGCATGCCGAGCTGGCAGGACCATCTGTTCATCGCGCTGAGCCGCTCCTCGAACGATGCCACCGATTATTTCCAGATACCGACCGGGCGGGTGGTCGAGGTCGGCACACAGGTCACGATCTAGGGTCCACGATCCAGCGTTTCTGCGCGGCATCTAACCCGTTTCGGGTGCTTGATTTTCTCCGCGCGAGAGGCGACTTTGCGGCCCGGACCGGCGAGCCGTGCGACGCTCGCCCAAGCTGATGTCGGGAGGATATTTCCGTGGCGGACCACAAGGTGGAAGATTTGTTTCCGGACGAGGTGTCGAAAGGCATAGCGGAAGGCCGCTATCTGCTGGTCGACGTTCGCGAGCCTAACGAGGTCGCCGTCGAGGCCTATACCGATGGCGTCGTGGTGCCGCTATCGACGTTCGATCCATCAGCGATTCCCGATCCGCAGGGCAAGCAGGTGGTGTTCGCCTGCCGCTCCGGCAAGCGCTCGGTGACGGCCTCGCTGGCGGCCCAGGCCGCGGGCCTGCCCTACGACAAGCATCTGGCGGGCGGCATCATCGGCTGGAAGGCGGCGGGACTGCCCACCAAGACCGGCGGCTGATCCCTGACATGACCTCCATGAACAAGGTCTTCGCGGACCTTCCCGTCACGATCTTCGAGGCGATGTCGCAGGCTGCGCGCGACAACAACGCCATCAATCTCGGCCAAGGCTTTCCCGACGATCCCGGACCGGAGGACATCCGCCGCGCCGCCGCGGACGCGTCCATCAACGGCTACAACCAATATCCGTCGATGATGGGCATACCGGAACTCCGTCAGGCGATCGCGTCGCATTACGGCCACTGGCACGGGCTCAAGCTCGACCCGATGACCGAGGTGATGGTCACCTCCGGCGGCACCGAGGCGCTGACGTCCTCGATCCTGTCCGTGGTCGAGCCCGGCGACGAGGTGGTGTGCTTCCAGCCGGTCTATGATTCCTATCTGCCGATCATCCGCCAGGCCGGTGGCATTCCGCGGCTGCTGCGGCTCGAGCCGCCGGAGTGGCGGTTGAACGAAGAAATGCTGCGCAGCGTCTTCAACCACAAGACCAAGGCGGTGCTGTTCAACAATCCGCTCAACCCCGCGGCCGTGGTCTATCCGCGCGAGGATCTCGAACTGCTGGCGCGGTACTGCCAGGAGTTCGACGTAGTCGCGATCTGCGACGAGGTCTGGGAGCACGTCGTGTTCGACGGCCGCGAGCATATCCCGCTGATCACGATCCCGGGCATGCGCGACCGCACCATCAAGGTCGGCAGCGCCGGCAAGATCTTCTCGTTGACCGGATGGAAGATCGGCTTCGTCTGCGCCGCGCCGCCGCTGCTGCGCGTCGCTGCGAAGGTGCACCAGTTCCTCACCTTCACGACGGCGCCCAATCTGCAGGCGGCGGTGGCGTACGGCCTCAGCAAGCCGGACGATTATTTCTTCGACATGCGCAAGGACATGGCGCGCAGCCGCGACCGCCTCACCAAGGGGCTCGAGAGCATCGGCTTTCCGGTGCTGAAGTCGCAGGGGACTTACTTCCTCACCGTCGATCTGTCGCCGCTTGGTCTGAATGAGACCGACGCGGAGTTCTGCTGGCGAATTGTGCAGGATTACAAGGTCGCGGCTATTCCAGTGTCGGCGTTTTACGAGCAGGATGCGGTGACGTCGGTCGTGCGTTTCTGCTTTGCCAAGAAGGACTCGACGCTCGACACCGCGCTGGAGCGGCTGTCCGACGCAGTGCATCGTCGCAAGAGGTAGACCAGAATGCAGAAGCAGAGCCGTCGTCTCGTCAACCTTGTCGGTGCGATCGCCACGGTTCTGTTGTTCGCTGCCTCCGCCAGCGCGGAGGAGCGCACGGTCAACTTCTACAACTGGTCGAACTACATGGCGCCGGGAGTCCTCGAGGATTTCACCAAGGAAACCGGCATCAAAGTCGTCTACGACACGTTCGACGCCAACGAGACGCTGGAGACGCGGCTGCTCGCGGGCAAGTCAGGCTACGACGTCGTGGTGCCGACCGGCTATTTCCTGCAACGCCAGATCACCGCGAAGGTGTTCCTCAAGCTCGACAAGTCGAAGCTGCCGAACCTCGCCAATGCGTGGCCCGTGGTGACCGGTCAGCTCGCGACCTACGATCCCGGCAACAATTACGGCGCCAACTACATGTGGGGCACCACGGGCATCGGCTACAATGTCAAGATGGCGGAGAAGATCCTCGGGCCCGATGCCAGGATCGACAGCTGGGACATGGTGTTCAAGCCGGAGAATCTCGCCAAGTTCAAGGATTGCGGCATCCACATGCTGGATTCCGCCGACGACATCCTGCCGGCGGCGCTGAGCTATCTCGGTCTGGATCCGAACTCGACCAAACAGGCTGACTTGGAGAAGGCCGCCGATCTCGTCATCAAGATCCGGCCTTATGTGCGCAAATTCCATTCATCCGAATATCTCAGCGCGCTGGCCTCGGGTGAGATCTGCTTTGTGGTCGGATGGTCGGGCGACATCATGCAGGCGCGCAGCCGCGCGGCCGAAGCCAAGACCGACGTCGAGATCGGCTACACGATCCCGAAGGAGGGCGCGCAGATGTTCTTCGACAATCTCGCGATTCCGGCGGACGCAAAGAACGTCGCCGAGGCCTATGAGCTGATCGACTACCTCTACCGTCCTGACGTTGCAGCAAAGAACTCGAACTTCCTGTCCTATGCCAATGGCAATCTGGCGAGCCAGAAGCTGATCGATCCAAAGATCTTCAACGACAAGAACATCTATCCCGACGAGGCGATGCAGAAGAAGCTGTTCGTGATCACGGCGCGCGATCCGGCGACGCAGCGGATCATCAATCGGCTGTGGACGCGCGTGAAGACCGGGAAGTGACGCGAAGCGCCACGGCTGTATGAGCCGTCATTGCGAGCGCAGCGAAGCAATCCATCTCGCCGCGATCGTTGAAGCGTGGACTGCTTCGTCGCTTTGCCCCTCGCAATGACGCGGAGAAAGCGTTGAACTCTTACCGCCAGCGCCGGTGCAGCCAGAGCCACTGATCCGGATATTCGCGGACCCAGCCCTCGACGATGTCGGTGATCGCCTGCATCGTGCCCTGGATATCGATCTGGCCGGATGCGTCGAACACCGGCCTCACTTCCTCGGTGACCTCGCCGCGGAAGCGACCGTCGGGCAGGCGGATGATGCGGGTACCGTGGATCGGGCAGTCGATCTGCCGGCGCAGGCGCGCCAGCAGCGGGTTCGCGGTGGTCTTGCGGCCGAAGAAGGTGACGGGAACGCCGTTGGTCAAATACTGGTCGACCAGCATCGCGACGTGCTGGCCGTTCTTCAGCGCCTGCGCCAGCTTGAGCGGCGCGTCGCGGCCGGCCGGGACCAGCGTGCCCAGATTGACTGCGCGGATGCGTTCGATGGCGCGATCGGCGGCTTCGATGTTCGGCCGCCGGAACAGGATCGTGGCATCGAGCCCGTGCGCCGCCGCGGCAATCGGAGAGAGCTCCCAGTTGCCGAGATGTGCGGCAAAGAACAAGGCCGGCTTGCCGTCGTCACGCAACTGGTCGAACAGCTGCTTGCTGCGCGCCGAGAATTCGACGCGACCCGGCTTGTCGGGATTCCGGGGATCGTGGTCCCAGATGCGGTCGATGTGCGCGAACTCAGCGCCGATGCGGCCGAGGTTGTGCCAGACGCCGGTAAGGATCTCTTCGATCTCCTGCGGTGACTTTTCCGGGAAGGCGGCCGTGAGATTCTCGCGGCCGATGCGATCCTCGCGCAGCCGGCGGCCGATGAAATGCGCGGCGCGGCCGAAGAACCGCGCGGTCTTCTCCGGATCGAAATAGCGCGTGGTGCGCAGCAGGCCGATCGTCAGCCCGCCGATCGCCGCATCGGTCACAGGTTTTGCGGCATCACGCAGATGCGCGCGGGCGCGAAGGAGCAGGCGTTTCATCTGATGAGGCGAGGGCGCTAGGCCGGCTCGCGTGTCAGGATCAGCGAAGCGTTCTGCCCGCCGAACCCGAACGAGTTCGACATCACGGCGGTCACCTTGGCGTCGCGCGCCTTGTTGCCGACCACGTCGAACGGGATCGCGGGATCGGGCACCTCGTAATTGATCGTCGGCGGAATCCGCTGATGCTCGAGCGTGAGTAGCGAGAAGATCGCCTCGACCGCACCGGCTGCCGAGATGGTGTGGCCGACCATCGATTTGTTCGACGACACCGGAATGTTTTTGGTGTGCTCGCCGAACACCGCCGCGGTCGCAAGATATTCCATCTTGTCGTTTTCCGGCGTCGAGGTGCCGTGCGCGTTGATGTGGTCGATTTGCTCGGGCTCCATGCCCGCGTCAGCAAGCGTCTTGCGCACGCAGCCGATCGCCGGCTTGCCGTCCGGGGCAGAGCGGGTGCGATGGAAGGAGTCGGTGAGCTCGCCGCAGCCGGCGACGACGCCCAGGATGCGCGCGCCGCGCGCCATCGCAGCGTCGTAGCTCTCGAGCACCAGTGCGCCGGCGCCTTCGGCCATCACGAAGCCGTCGCGGTTCTTCGAGAACGGCTTTGAGGCGGCTTGCGGCGGATCGTTCTGGGTGGAGAGCGCCGACAGCAGCGAGAAGCGCACCAGGGCTTCCGGATTGACCGAGCCGTCGGTTGCGACGCACAGCGTTGCATCGGTTTCGCCGCGGCGGATCGCCTCGACGCCGAGCTGGATCGCGGTCGCACCGGACGCGCAAGCCGTCGAGAGCGAAATCGGCGACCCCTTGGTGCCGAAGGTCTCGGCGAGGTTGAGCGCGACCGAACCGAAGGTGAAGCGCCGGTGGAAGTGCGTAAACTTGCCGCCGCTGCAGGTCGCCAGATAGTCGATGATGCCAAAGTCCTTGGTCGGAACCTCGCGCGCGACCTCAAGCCGCTGCGGCCACTCGGTCTCGATCGGCGCGACCGCCAGAAACAGCGGGCCGGGGAAGTCGCCCTTGCTGCCGATGCCGGACTGCTCCAGCGCTTCCTCGGTCGCGATCTCCGCCAGGCGCTGCGACAGGCTGGTCGAGGAGAACGGATCGACGGTGACGAAATCGACGGCGCCGGCCATCGTCGTCTTCAGACTGTCGAGCGGGAAGCGCGTCACCGTCTTGATGCCGGACTCGCCCGCGCTGAGGCGCTTCCAATTGTCGGTCTTGCCGCCGCCGAGCGACGTCACGATTCCCATGCCGGTCACGACGACGATCGGTCGGCCGAATTTATCGCGTGGTGCTGTCATGGTGTCCCCGTCGGTGCTTGCGCCGAATTACTTGACGGCCTCGACCAGTGCCATGCCTTCGCCCTGCCAGTGGCCGACCCCCAACACGACAATCTGGGTTGGCGCTTCGGTCTTTTCAACCTCCAGCCCGGTCGGGTCGTTGGCCGGATAGAGCGCGCCGCGGGAAATCGACAATGCGGCCAGCGCGAGCCCGAGCGGGAACTGCGCCTCCATGGTGTGTCCAAAGGTCGTTCCGGTGGCACGCACGGCAAGGCCGGGGTGTTGACCGAGGAATTCGCGCTCCTCGGCGGTCGCAGGCTCGGCACCGGTCGCGCCGGTGATCAGCATCGCGTTGTCGTTGCTGACCCCGAGCTGCGGCCACATCGCCTGCAGCGATTTCGTCACTGCGCCGGGCTGCTTGCGCTTGGCAAGATCGGCGACCACCTTGGTCAGCTTGGCGTACGGCTTGGCGCCGCGCGCTTCGGCGTGCTCGCGCGACTCCATCACCAGGAAGGCGCCGGCAGAGCCGATGGCGAATCCCGGGTTGTTTCGGCGGGCCCAGACCGACGCGTATTGATCCTTGAGCGCGAAGTCGCCGAACGAATAGAGCATCAAGAGGTCGCCGCGATCGCCATTATGGG
Organism: Bradyrhizobium sp. B120; assembly: GCF_049075665.1. NCBI lineage: Bacteria > Pseudomonadati > Pseudomonadota > Alphaproteobacteria > Hyphomicrobiales > Nitrobacteraceae > Bradyrhizobium > Bradyrhizobium sp. B120. Next base: position 3,722,917 of record NZ_CP185242.1, read on the forward strand.
CCGCGCCGACCAGCGCGATGTCGCTCTGTCCGGCCCCGATGCGTGCGACCGCGATCCGCGCGGCGTCGATGCTCGAGGCTTCCTCGCCCATGAAGGTGCGCGACGTCCCGCACACGCCGTGAACGATCGCGATGTTGCCGGCAAGCAGGTTGGAGAGCTGCGCCAGGAACAGTGTCGGGCGCAACTCGTTCATCAGCTTTTCGTTGAGGGCGGCAGGCGGCAGCTTGCCCTGCGCATCGGCGTTCATGATCGCCAGGTCGACACTGAGGTCACGCTCGCCGCCACCGGCTGCGATGATCATGTCCATCCGCGACAGGATTTCCTGATTGCCTTTGACGCCGGCGGAATCAAGCGCCAGCCCGGCGGCGTAGGTGCCGATCCGCTGCCACGTCTCCATCTGACGCTGATCGCCCTTTTTCGGGATCTGGGCGTCGAAGCTGACGGGGGCGATCGGATGGATCACGTACGGCGCGAGGCGCTTCTCGTCGGCATTGACGCGCCTTTCGCCGAGCGCCTCCCAATGCGCATCCAGCCCCTCGCCAAGCGAGGAGAGCAGGCCGACGCCGGTGATCCAGACTTCCTTCTCAGCCATTACAAATTGCCTGCAGCGGAAACCCGATCTTGTTGGCGAGCGCATCCATGTGCACACGCAAGTCCGGGCTGGGGAAGGGGATATGACGGAAGGTCAGTTCGGCGTTGCACTTGAGCTCCTTGCCGACGCGGACCTTCGCCGAGGTCACGGTGAAGCCTGAACCTTCGTGTTCGATCTTGGCTTCGATCGTCAGTACCGAGCCGGGGCTGACGAAGCCACGCATCTTGGCTTCCTTGACCATGGCGAGGAAGGGCATGCGCTCGAACCTGGTCAGACCGAGGATCAGCCAGCCCGAGCTCTGGGCCATTGCTTCGGTGAGCAACACGCCGGGCATGATCGGGTAGCCCGGGAAGTGCCCGGAGAACACAGAGTGGCTGTCCGGCGGGACATCGGCCTCGACGACAATGGTCTTTGCGTCGAGGTTGAGGTCGACAATCCGATCGATCAGCTGAAAAGTTTCAAGCTGCATGATGGGCGATTACGAGGCTGAGCCCGTGCCCGCGTTCTTGGCCGCAACCAGCTCGTCGATGCGGTCGGCGAGATTCTGCAACACGAAGTACTGCTCCGTCGTGGCCTTGCCGTCGTTGACCTCCTGGGTCCATTTCTCAAGCGGCATCTTGATCCCGAAGGCCTTGTCGATGGCAAAGGCGATGTCGAGGAAGTCGAGGCTGTCGATTCCCAGATCGTCGATCGCGTGGCTCTCCGGCTTGATCGTATCGCGCGGGATGTCGCAGGTCTCCGCGATAATGTTGGCGATCTGCTCGAATGTGGAGGACATCATTAAGCCTTTGATATATTGAAGGTAATTCCGGGTCGGCTCGGAGGAGGCGGGCGCGGTGCCCCGGATTGCCTGATTGCTGCTGCCGGAGTCGTGTGCCCGTATATCGGAGCAGGGCCGTTAGTTCAATGGAGCTTGGCCGGCCTGGCGAGGACGGTTTTTGGGTACGGTTCCGGCCTGCCTAGCTGCGCGGCATCACCGTAATCTTCGCGCAATCCCGGCGTCCCATCAGCACGCAATCCTGGGTCTTGCGTAAATCGGCGATGCTCATGGCGAGCCAGATACCGATCGCGGTGAGCGCCACGGTGAAGGCGAAGGCGGCGATGTTGGCAAGCATGCGCTGGCGGAAATCGTCCGGCTCCTCGCGCGGCTTCTCATAGCGGGAGAGGTCGTTGGCGACGGAAGCAGGAACGACGGAAGCGGGCCGGGTCGATCGGGCCGCCTCCTCGCGCTTGCCGGGCGGCTGCGCCAAGGTACGCGGCCGGAATTTCAGCACCACGTGCTCGTCATCCGAGGAAATTGGCCGCTGCGTCTTCACTGTTGTCAGTCCGGTCGCGTCGCCGCTTATGTTTAGCATGTTCGCTGCGCTTCACACCTAAAATCTTGATGCGCGCAGAGGTGGTATTTATCCTTCGATGGTCTCGTGGAACCGACTGTAGTCGATCCGCAGGCGGCCGTCGTCGGTCGCCTGCAGGATCTCGGCATAGCGATGGCCGAAGCGGATGTCGGAATGTTCGTACGATTTTCGCGCATGCACAGTTTGCGCTGCAACGTCGTCAAGGCCCGACACGAAGAGGCCGAGCCCGGCATTGACGGCGTTGAGCTCCGCGGCGTCGAGACCGCAGAGCGGGCTGTCCTGGTCGATGACATGAAACAGGGTCCAGCTCAGCGCGAGCGCCGGGCTTTCACTGCGCAGGAGCGGCAGTTCGTAGAACCGGCGGTATGGCATGCCTTCCTTGCTGACGCCGTTCTTGAACAGCCACAGCCGCGCGGTGGCATTGGCGATGATGTTGTGCCGCTCGTTGGCAAGGCGGATCATCAACGTGAGCTGGCCCTCATGGTCCGAGATCACGGGATTGTCGGCGAACAGCAGGCGCGCGCTCGGCCGCGAGAAGCGGGCGAAGATCAGCCCGGTCATCAGCGACATCGAGAAGATGCCGGTGAAGAGTTCGATGGTGGCGATGAAGTGCCCGTAATGCGTCTGCGGGTGCATGTCGCCATAGCCCGCGGTCGAAAGTGTCTCGATGCTGAAATAGAGGTAGTCGATGTATTGGCCGTCAGGCACGTTGGCGATCGGATAATCGCCAAGCCAATACATCAAGGCGAAGACGGCGTTGAAGGTGATGAACACCAATGCTGCACCGCCAATAAAGGCGGGCCACGATGCCGTCATGCAGCGATGGCTGATGTCCGCCCAGAAACTGAGCTCCAACCCTTCGGTCACGACCTCGCGGTTGCCGAAACGGATCGTGCGTGCCTTCACGCGTTCGCTTGCTCTCAGTGCCATTCCGACGAACCGGCTCTTCCGCCTGCCTGTGACATCATGTCATAATGGAACCCATTCCGGAGTGCCGGTCAAACGGGAGTACAAATCATGGCCCATACGCGCGAGCCCTACGTCAAACCGGTCCCGATCATGTCGCTGCGACCGACCCAGATGACGGTCGGCATGCAGGAGGTGAAGGAGAAGCGGAAGCGCTGGCGCGAGCACAGTTCGGACAAGAAGCGCGCCGAACTTTTGGGCAAGCACATGATCCCGGTGGTCCATGGACCGGACGATCGCTACTACGTGGTCGACCATCATCACATGGCGCGGGCGCTGCACGAGGAGGGCGTCAAGGACATCCTGGTCACGGTGATCGGCGATCTCACCATGGTCGAACGCGACGTGTTCTGGGGCGTGATGGACAACAAGCGCTGGGTCTATCCCTATAATGCAAAGGGCGAGCGCTGCCATTTCAGGGACATTCCGAAATCGATCAAGGATCTCAAGGACGATCCGTTCCGCAGCCTCGCCGGCGAGATGCGCCGGGCCGGCGGCTTTGCCAAGGACACGACGCCGTTCAGCGAATTCCTGTGGGCCGACTTCCTGCGCCGCCACATCCCGCGCAAGACCGTGGAGAACAATTTCGCCAAGGCGCTGGAGAAGGGGTTGGCGCTGGGCCGTGGCAAGGACGCGGTCTATTTGCCCGGATGGTGCGGGCCGGCATCTGACGACTGACCGGGCGTAGCCTCCGGTCTGTGCGGGTCCTCCTTGCCGCCGAGCGCGTGGTGCAGCCACCGCTCGGTCCGCTTGCCGAAGGTCAGCAGCAGGAATGCCAGCACGAGCGCGGTGATGACGATCGGCCAGTGTCCGGCGCCGCAGACGATCCCGACGCAGGCGGCGAAGAACGCACATGCCGCGCTGGTCAGGCCGCGGACCTGAAAGCGGTCGCCTTGGCGAACGATCACGCCGGCGCCGAGAAAGCCGATGCCGGTCAGCACGCCCTGGATCACGCGGCTCACGGCATCGGTGAAATGGCCGGGCTCGACGGCCTGCAATGCCAGCAGCACGACCGTAGCCGTCGACAGGCTGACGAGACCCAGGGTCTTCAGCCCGATCGGCTTGCCGCGCAGGTCGCGGTCGAGTCCGATCGCGCCACCGGCAAGCGTGGCCGCGCCGAGACGCAGGATGATCTCGCTCCAGTCTACCAAGGCGTCCTCTATTTCGGCTGCCGGCCGAGCATGTAGAACTCGGCGTTTGGCCGCATGCCGGTGACGTTCGCAAGCCGGTTCGAGAGCGCGAAGAAGGCCGCGACCGCGGCAATATCCCAGACGTCGTCGTCGCTGAAGCCGTGGGTCGCGAGCGCGGCGAAGTCCGCCTCCGCGACCTCCTCGGCCGCGCGGCTGACCTTCATGGCGAAATCGAGCATCGCGCGCTGCCGCGGCGTGATGTCGGCCTTGCGGTAGTTGATCGCGATCTGATCGGCGATCTCGGGGTTCTTGGCGCGGATGCGCAGGATCGCGCCATGGGCGATCACGCAATACTGGCACTGGTTGGCGGCGCTGGTCGCCACCACGATCATCTCGCGCTCGGCTTTGGAGAGGCCGGAGTCCTTTTCCATCAGCGCGTCGTGATAGGCGAAGAAGGCGCGAAACTCGTCGGGGCGGTAGGCCAGCGTGAGGAATACGTTCGGCACGAAGCCGGACTTCTCCTGCACCGCCAGGATGCGGGTGCGGATATCCTCGGGGAGCTTGTCGAGAGCGGGCGTCGGGAAGCGTTTTGCGGTCGGCTGCGTCATGAGATGGTTCCGGCGTGCCGCGGGGACGCGGCGTCACGCGAAACCATAGTGGATGACGGCTTGGGCGCAAGGCGCATCGGCGCCCTGCCATAATGACGTCAGCGTAGCGGCTTCTTCAGGAGCGAGAAGCGGTCCGGATCGAGGCCCAGTGACGGCTGCAGCATCGGCGCCTCGGCGGGCGCCACGGTGCGCGGCGGTGCGGGAGGGTTGAAGTTGGCCTCGCTCTGCGTGTCGCGATGCGAGGTGGCGCCGCGCCAGCGCTCCAGCACGGCGCTGACGAAATGCATGTCATGGCCGGCGGTGACCGACGGCACCGTTGCGATGGTGGCTTCGCCGCGCGGCAGCTGGTGCGGCGGCACCTCCTTGAAGCGCAGCCGGGTCGGCAGCGCCACGCCTTCGCCGAACGCCAGCACTTCGCGGGTGCCGAGCGAAGGCACGAACGACAGCAGATTGGCTGCGGCATCCGACACTGCGGAGCGCAGCAGCGCCTGGTCGCGGTCGTTGGCGAGGCGCATCGTGAACAGCGTGTTGCACTGGGAGATGATGGTCGCGTCGAGCTCGGCCGGACGCTGGGTGATCAGGCCGAGATAGACGCCGTATTTGCGGCCTTCCTTGGCGATGCGCGACACCGCCTTGCGGGTCGGCCCGAAGCCGATGTTGCGGTCCGCGGAGGCGTAGCGGTGCGCTTCCTCGCAGACGAACAGCATCGGCGAGACGCCGTCGCTCCACAGCCCGAAATCGAACGCCATGCGGCACAGCACCGACACCACGGAATCGACGACTTCGGCCGGGAAGCCCGCGAGCTGCATGATGGTCATCGGCTTGCCGTTGGCGGGCAGGCGGAACAGATGGCTGATCACCTCGGCCATGGTGTCGCCGCCGACATTGGCATTGTCGAACATGAAGGCGTAGCGCGGATCGTTGCGCACCGCGTCGATGCGCGAGATCAGCTTGTGATAGATGATGCGCGAGGAGCGGTTCTCGAGCTTGCCCATGCGCTCGTCGATCAGCGAGATCAGGTCGACGAGGCGATAGGGCACCGGCGTATCGACGGTGTAGCCGACCTGCTTGGGGTCGACCCGCTTCAGCCCGAGACCGACCCGGTCGGAGTTCTGGTACTGGGTGTAGATGCCCTTCGCCATCGGGATCACTTCGGCGAGGATGTCGAGCTCTTCGGGCACGCCGGGCCGGCCGCCGAACAGCACGTCGACGATCTCTTCGAAGTTGAACAGCCAGAACGGCAGCTTCAGGTTTCGCGGGTTGAGCACCTGCGCGCGCTCGCCGAAGCAGCGGCCGTATTCGTTGTGCACGTCGAGCAGGAAGATGCGCAGGTTCGGCCGCGACTTCAGGATCTCGTTGAGCAGCAGCGACACGCCGGTGGATTTGCCGACGCCGGTCGAGCCGAGCACCGCGAAGTGCTTGGAGAGCATTTCCTCGACGTCGACATAGGCGATAACCGAACGATCCTGCTGCAGCGTTCCGACATTGATCTGGTCCGAGCCGCTCGGCGCATAGACCGTGCGCAGCTCCTGGTTGGTGATCAGGTCGGTGCTGTCGCCGATGGTCGGATAGTGGGTGACACCGCGCTGGAATTTCGGGCGGTCGCCGCCGAGGATTTCGCCGAGCAGGTCGACCGAGGCGGTCGCCATGTATTCGTCCGACGCCGCCAGGTTCTCGCACGACACTTCGGTGATCATGGCGACGATGACCGAGCTCGCACAGCGGATACTGACGAACCGGCCGACCGTCGCGCGCATTTCTGAAAGCTGTATCTGGCCGCCCGTCAGCAACCCAACCCGGGCCTGCGAGCCGCGCACAGAGATCACACGTCCAAAGGATGTCACAGTTCCAGCCTGGCTCGTTCGCAAAATCTAAATGTCCGGACCAATATGCGCGCCCGGGTTTGGAAAAACCGTTAAATCGCCGAGGTTGCGCATCGGCTAAATCTACACCTTCCCGGTGACGATTTGTTTCTATCGTGCAGCGAGATTGCGCTTGGTCGCGCCCATCGGCGGCGAAATCGTCGCTTTCCGGCACAGCCGGGTTTGTTTCGCGGCTTTTCCGTTAAGGCGGGATTCACCATCTTCGAGGAGTGCATCGGCAGCTCCGTAGGTTTACGGAGGTTTCGGCGCGATGTGTTACGCCGTGTCTCCAGGTATCGTGTAACCGATTGCTAACTGCGAGTTGTAACGACCTTTCCATCAGTACTGCGTAACGATGCCGCGCCCGGGAGAGATCAGCGTGCGCATCGAACACCGCAATTCATCATCAGGAAATGCCGACGCCGGCTCGACCAAGGGGCTGGCGTTCTGTGCCGGCCTGCTCGTCGGCAGCCTGTTCGGAAGCGTGACCGCGCAGTGGAGCGAGCGCGAAGGCCTGTTGATGGCGGCCTTCGCGATCATGGCCGTGATCGTCTTCCTGTTGCTGAAGCGGCATGAAATCTCCGACGCGCGGCTCGCCACCGAACGTCGCAATCTCACGACCGCCGTGGACAACATTCCGCAGGGGCTCGTGCTCTACGATGCGTCGGCGCGCATCATCATCTGCAACCGTCCCTACATCGAGATGTTCGGGCTTTCGCCCGATGTGGCGAAGCCCGGCTGCACCATGCAGCGGCTGATCGCGCACCGGCAGGAGACCGGCTCGTTCGATGGCGACGTCGACGAATTCTGCGATGCCATTATCCGCAATGTGAAGCTTGGCCGTGGGACGCGTCAGCTGACCGAGGCGCCGGGCGGGCGCGCGATCGAGATCGTCAACAAGCCGCTGCCGGAGGGCGGCTGGGTGGCGACCATCGAGGACGTCACCGAGCGGACGCGCACCGAGAACAAGATCGCGCATATGGCGCACTATGATGCGCTCACCGATCTGCCCAACCGCCTGCTGTTTCGTCAGCGCCTCGAGCAGGCGCTGAAGGCGATCGGACCCGACGAACAGATCGCGGTCATGTATATCGACATCGACGAGTTCAAGAGCGTCAACGACGCGCTCGGCCATCAGATCGGCGACGAGCTGCTGAGGGTCATCGCCGAACGCCTGCGCTCCTGCGTCGGGGGGGCCGACGTCGCGGCGCGGCTCGGCGGCGACGAGTTTGCCGTGATCCAGACTGCGGTCCGCGATCAGACCGAGACCATGCAGCTCCTGGCCGCGATCTATCAGACCATCCGCCAGCCGGTCGATTGCAGCGGGCACCTGATCACGACCGACGCCAGCATCGGCATCGCGGTCGCGCCCGCCGACGGCCTCGACCTCGATCAACTGCTGCGCAACGCCGACCTCGCGCTCTATGGCGCGAAGAGCGACGGCCGCCGCACCTACCGGTTCTTCGAAGCCGGCATGGATGCGCGCGCCAAGGCGCGGCGCAGCCTCGAGCTGGAATTGCGCCAGGCCATCGCCGACGGCAGCTTCGAGCTGCACTATCAGCCGTTGCTTCATCTCGAGGACGGCCGGGTCAGCTGCTGCGAGGCACTGGTGCGCTGGCGGCATCCCGAACGCGGCACCATCTCGCCGGCAGATTTCATCCCGGTCGCCGAGGATACCGGCCTGATCAACGATCTCGGGCACTGGGTGCTCAATACCGCGTGCCGGGAAGCCGTGAACTGGCCGGATCACATCAACGTCGCGGTCAACGTGTCTCCGATCCAGTTCAAGAGCCAGACGCTGGCGCTGAACGTCGCCGCCGCGCTCGCAGCGTCGGGGCTCGCGCCCTCGCGGCTCGAGCTCGAGATCACCGAAGCCGTGCTGATCCGCGACGACGAGGCCGCGCTCGATATCCTGCATCAGCTGCGCGAGCTCGGCGTCCGGATCGCGCTCGACGATTTCGGCACCGGCTATTCGTCGCTGAGCTATCTGCAGCGCTTCCCGTTCGACAAGATCAAGATCGATCGCGCCTTCATCAAGGATCTCGCCGGGACCGGCGCGTCGTCCACCATCGTCCAGGCCGTCGTGAACATTGCTGCAGCAAGCGACATGACCACGACCGCCGAAGGCGTCGAGACCGAGCAGCAGCGCAACCTGCTCCGCAGCCTCGGCTGCACCGAGATGCAGGGCTTTCTGTTCAGCCGGCCGGTACCGGATGTCGAAATCCGCAAACTGCTGTCGTCGCATCGCGAGAGGGCCGTCTCGGTCGCCTGACCGCCGCCCCCGGCCGCTTTCGACATGTGATTTCAGCCACGGAATGCCGCGCGAGCGCCGGCCATCTTGTCGATACGCAACAAGAGGGCTCCGCCATGTACATTCTCGTGAACGCGCTTCTCGTTCTGGCGATCGCATTCTTCTTCTTCCTGCCGATGACCGATCGCCGCACGGCGCGGATGAAGCTCTGCATGGTGTGCGCGCTCGCCGTTGCGCTGACGGTGTCCGCGACCCTATCCCGGCCGCACCGTCCGGCACCGGTGATGGTGTCGAAGGGCTAGGCACGGACGCTGGCCTCAACGGCTGCCGCAGTTTCCGGGATCAACATTTTGTTGACGGGACCTAATCCTTTGTACACTAGTACAAATCGACGCACCGAAGCTCGCGCGCCAGAGCGGCAAGCCGTCGATCGGGCGTCGTCGTCGTGGAAGGAGCCCGCCCCATGCAGCCGGAACCGATCTTCGATCTCGCGCATCTCGGGCACATGGAGCTGCTGACGCCAAAGCCCGACGAGAGCCTGAAGTTCTTCGTCGATGTCATGGGCATGACGGTCAGCGGCCGGAAGGGCGAGTCGGTCTATCTGCGCGGCTGGGACGATTACGAGCGCTACTCGCTGAAGCTGACCGCATCGAACACCTCCGGCATGGAGCACATGGCGCTGCGGGCCCGCAGCGCGCAGGCGCTCGAGCGCCGCGTCGCCGCGCTCAAGGGCTCGGGCTTCGACATCGGCTGGATCGATGCCGACATGGGGCAGGGACCGGCATTCCGCTGCCGCGATCCCGACGGCCACGTCATCGAGCTCTATTACGAGACCGAATGGTACGAGGCGCCGGCCGAGCTGAAGCCCGCGTTGAAGAACCAGGCGCAGCGCTTTCCGGCGCGCGGCGTCAACGTCCGCCGGCTCGACCATCTCAACTGCCTCGCGGTCGACATCAAGGCCAATCGCCTGTTCTTTGAAGCCTACCTGGGGTGCCGCACCACCGAGCAGATCGTGCTCAACGACGGCACCGAAGCGGCGATGTGGATGACGATGTCGAACAAGAGCTACGACTTCGCCTATACCCGCGATCATTACGGCCAGATGGGCCGCTTCCATCACGTCACCTACGCGCTCGACAGCCGCGAGGAGATCCTGCGCGCGGCGGATATTTTTCTCGAGAACGGCGTGCATATCGAAACCGGACCGCACAAGCATGCGATCCAGCAGACGTTCTTTCTCTATGTCTACGAGCCCGGCGGCAATCGGGTCGAGGTCGCCAATGCCGGAGCCCGCTTGATCCTCGCGCCGGACTGGAAGCCGATCGTGTGGACCGAGGAGGAGCGCAAGAAGGGCCAGGCCTGGGGCTTGAAGACGATCGAATCGTTTCACACCCACGGTACGCCGCCGGTGATCGACTAGATGCCCGGCCGCCGCAAGCAAACTGACCCCGCGCGTCGATACGTCGCCTCGAACACGCGCGGTCGGACGACAACATGGATGCGTAGCCGATATAATCCGCTTGGAGAGGGCGGGCGCTGCGTTGCGCGGGGCGCGTGAACGGTGAGAACAGGTACAATGGCTGGCAGGACGCCCAAGACGTCGGCGAAGAGCGCAAGGACGGGAGCTGCGAAGCGTGGCGCCGCAAAGCCGCGCCTGCTCGCAGGCGGCAATCCGCAGATCGCAAAGGGGTATGGTGACGCTCCGGTGCAAGCCTTTATCGCGGCGATGCCGGGGTGGAAGCGCGACGTCGGACGCAAGCTTGACGCGCTCATCGTGCGTACCATCCCCGGCGTGCACAAGGCGGTGAAATGGAACTCGCCGCTCTACGGCATCGAAGGCGATGGCTGGTTCCTCGGCATCCATGTCTTCACGCGCTATGTCAAAGTGGCGTTCTTTCGCGGCGCATCGCTGCATCCGGTGCCGCCGGGCGAGTCCAAGCAGCAGCACACGCGTTATCTCGATATTCATGAGAACGACGAGCTCGACGAAGCCCAGTTCACCGCCTGGGTGAAGCAAGCCAGTCAATTGCCCGGCGAACGGATGTGAGTGGCCATGCAGGTCAGGACCGGCGGGCAATGGCCACGACGCGCCGTCGATGCAGCTCTGCGCGCGCAAGCGTTGCCTCGCCGCGGGCGTTTGGTGTTAGGCTGCACTGAAGCACGATGAATCGGCATGGTGCTTCAGGTTGTTGTTCTGGCATGATCCTTTCGGAAAACCGCTTCGCACTTTTCTGGATCAATGCTCTGATAGCGTCAGAGGAAAACGTCGATGAGCGAACACACGACGGACAAGCGCGCGCGAGAGGCGTCTCGCAGGCGATTCCTTCAGGCGGGCGCAGCACTGGCCGGTGGCTCCGCGATCGCGGGAGTTGCCGGTTCTACCGCGCTTGCCGAACAGGGGAATAATCTTCCGCCCAACGTGCCGGAATGGATGAAAGCGCCCGGCGATCCGATGGGAAGCCAGCCCTATGGCACGCCGTCGGTTCACGAGAAGGGCGTGGTCAAGAACATCTCGAAGACGTTGCCGCAATATATCTCCGCGTCGGGCCGCACGCCGTTGCAGGAGCTCGACGGCATCATCACGCCGAACGGTCTGTTCTACGAGCGCCATCATGGCGGCGTGCCGACCATCGATCCGGCCGAGCACCGGCTGATGTTGCACGGCATGGTCGATCGCCCGCTGGTGTTCACGATGGAGGACATCCGCCGCTTTCCGTCGCAGTCGCGCATCCACTTCATCGAGTGCTCCGGCAATCCTGTCTACACCAAGCCCTACGGCAAGACGGCCTCCGACCTCGTCGGCCTCCTGAGCTGCGCGGAATGGACCGGCGTGCCGCTGAAGACGGTGCTGGACGAAGCAGGCCTGCAGGCGGGCGCCAAATGGATCGTCGCCGAAGGCGCCGACGCCGCCGCGTTGACGCGCTCGATTCCGATTGAGAAGTGCCTCGACGACGCCATGCTGGTCTACAGCCAGAACGGCGAGCGGCTGCGTCCGCAGCAGGGCTATCCGCTGCGCCTGTTGCTGCCGGGCTTCGAGGGCAACATGAACGTGAAATGGCTGCGCCGGCTCAAGGTCGTCGCCGAGCCGGCCTATTCGCGCGAGGAGACCTCGAAATACACCGACCCGATGCCCGATGGCACGTCGCGCGAATTCACCTTCTACATGGAGGCCAAGTCGATCATCACGCGGCCGTCCGGCGGTCAGAAGCTGACCACGCACGGCTTTCACGAGATCACCGGGATAGCCTGGAGCGGCCACGGCAAGGTCAAGAGCGTCGAGATCTCGCTCGACGAAGGCAAGAGCTGGCAACAGGCCGAGCTGCAGGAGCCGGTGCTGACGCGCGCGCTCACGCGCTTCCGCTTGCCCTGGCACTGGGACGGCACCCCCACAGTGATCCAGAGCCGAGCCATCGACGAGACCGGCTACGTGCAGCCGACGCTGGCGGAATTGGTGGCGGTGCGCGGTCTCAACTCGTTCTACCATAACAACGCGATCTGGCCCTGGCGCATCGATGCGAATGGCGAGGTGACCAATGGCCAGGCGTAATCTGAAGACCGCCGCGATGGTGAGTGCGATCGCGATGCTCGGCGTCGCTGTTCATGCCGAGGAGCGCTACGGCATCGGCCGCGAGGCGACGCCGGCGGAGATCGCCGGCTGGAACATCGATATCGGCCGTGACGGCGCGGCGTTGCCGCCGGGCAGCGGTAGCGTCGAGCGCGGCCGCATCGTGTTCAGCGAGCAATGCGCGGCGTGCCATGGCGACAGCGGGCAGGGCGGCGTCGGTGACCGCCTGGTCGGCGGACAGGGCACGCTGGCGAGCCCAAAGCCGATCCGCACCGTCGGCAGCTACTGGCCCTATGCCTCGACCTTGTTCGACTATATCCGCCGCGCGATGCCGCAGAACGCTCCGCAGTCGCTGAGCAATGAAGATGTCTACGCGGTGTCCGCCTACATCCTCAGCCTCAACGGCATCGTCCCCGCCAATGCGGTGCTCGATGCGAAGTCGCTCGCCGCCGTCAAAATGCCGAACCGCGACGGGTTCGTCTCCGACCCGCGGCCTGACGTGCATAATCGGTGAAGCGCGGGCCGGGCGGCCGTCGCGCGCTGCGGTCGTCGTGCCGCGCCGGCGGCTGCCTCGCGGCATTGTGACCTGGCGATCCCTGCATCGGGACCTTGGCCGTCACCACATCGGATCTAGGCACAGGGACGGCGCTGCCGCCCTTGCGCAGTTTCTTGGACAAATTTCAATTGATCCATCGGAGAGGTCCTATGGCCGGACTCAAGGCCGTTGCAGCCGCTGTGCTGCTCGTGGGAATGACGTTCACGCCAGTCTCGGCCCAGATGTCGGAGCCGGCGCTTTTCGACGCGCAGAATCCGGGGCGGAGCGCGATCAACGGCGGCGCCCTGACGCCGTGGGGCGAGGCCCAGCAGGCGGCGCAGCGCGGCGGCAACCCGGCGAATGCCTATGGGGCCATACCGGCGGCGCCGTCCTCGTCTTGCGCACGCTACCATTCGTTCGATCCTGCGTCCGGCACCTTCCTTGGCCGCGACGGTCGCCGCCATTCCTGCCAATAGGGCCCTGCGCCGCGCTTGGCCGTCGTTCTTGGCGGTGGATAAGCGCGTCGGGCGCTGCGCTGCGCCCGAACGCCCGGACGTCGGGCGCGTTATAGTCCGCTGATCGTGTCGGGCCCCGCCGGGCCCGAGCGGCGGAGGGCAGCTGGCGTGACAGACACCCTGGCCGGTTTCTGGGACCGAAAGTCGACCGCGGAGTTGCTGCGGGAAGCGGCGCGTGCCGATGGCGATGCGGAGACGCCGGTCTTCAAGCGCTCGCTCTCGGCGTTGCAGCTGGTGACGCTCGGCATCGGCGGCATCATCGGTGCCGGCATCTTCGTGCTGACGGGGCATGCGGCGGCCGCCAATGCCGGACCCGCCGTCACGCTTTCCTTCCTGCTTGGCGCCGTCGCCTGCGCCTTCGCCGGCCTGTGCTACGCCGAGATGGCGTCGACGGTGCCGATCTGCGGCAGCGCCTACACGTACGCTTATGCCACGCTCGGCGAGCTGATCGCCTGGATCATCGGCTGGGACCTGATCCTCGAATATGCGGTCGGCGCGATCGCGGTCTCGGTCGGATGGTCCGGCTATTTCGTCAGCTTCATGCGCGATTTCGGCATCAACCTGCCGCAGCAATTCACCTCGGCGCCGCTCGCCTACGACGCCAACAGCGGTGCGTGGTCGTCGACCGGCGCGGTCATCAACATCCCGGCGATGGCGATCATCGCTTTCGTCACCGCGCTGCTCGTGGTCGGCATCCGCGAGTCCGCGCGCTTCACCAGCTTCGTCGTCGTGGTCAAGCTCGTCGTCATCGCATTGTTTCTCGCCGCCGCAGCCTCTTCGGTATCGCTGGCGAACTGGGTGACGGCGGGCAATCCGTCAGGCGCGCTGATCCCGCCGAACGCCGGTCCCGGTGCATTCGGCTGGTCCGGCGTGGTCCGCGGCGCGGCGGTGGTGTTCTTCGCCTATATCGGCTTCGACGCGATCTCGACCGCCGCGCAGGAGGCGAAGACGCCAGAGCGCGACATGCCGATCGGCATTCTCGGCTCGCTCGTCATCTGCGCCGCGCTCTATGTCGCGGTCGGCTTCGTGCTGACCGGCATCGTACCGTACGACAAGCTCAGCGTGCCCGATCCGATTGCCGTCGGCATCGATGCGGTCGGGATCGGCTGGCTCGGTCCCTTCATCAAGCTCGGCATCCTGTTCGGGCTGACGTCGGTGATCCTCATCATGCTGCTGGCCCAGCCGCGGATCTTCCGCGCCATGGCGCATGACGGGCTGCTGCCGGGCATCGCCGCAAGAATCCATCCGCGCTTCCAGACGCCCTATGTCTCGACCATCTTTGCCGGCAGCGTCGCTGCAATTCTCGGCGGGCTGCTGCCGATCGGGCTGGTCGGAGAGCTCGTCTCGATCGGCACGTTGTTCGCATTCACCGTGGTCTCGATCGGAACGCTGGTGCTGCGTCTGCGCGATCCGGACTTGCCGCGTCCGTTCAAGGCGCCTGCGATCTGGCTGGTGGCGCCAGCTGCCGCGGGAACGTCGCTGTTCCTGATGTTCGGCCTGCCGCTCGACACCTGGATCAGGCTCGCGGTGTGGCTCGTGATCGGGCTCGTGATCTATGCGGCCTACGGCCGACGCCACAGCCGGCTGCGGGCGAGGGGCGGGGTGTAAGCGCGGCGAGGATTCGCCTTGTGCGGGATACTGCAAGCCCGTCTCCGCCAAGAATCTCTCGTGAGACTGTCGTCCCTGCGATAGCAGGGACCCATACGCCGCGGCGGGTGTTGTGGATGGGATTCGTTATTCCAGCGTAGCAAACCGATCAACATTCGTGGTTATGGGTCCCTGCTTTCGCAGGGGCGACACCGAATATGTTGCGGCATTGAAAGTCAAACGTCCGCGGCCGGGTTCACTCGATCGCGTGTAGCGCGCGGCGGATCGCTGCGAAGATCGCCTCGATCTTGTTCTCGGTCATGATTAGGGGCGGTGAGATCAATGTATCGGCGGCGCGCGCGTAGGGCCGATGGGAAGTCAAGCCCGTTGCGGCGCGCGACGAGCCTATAGTGCGCGGGCGCGCGGCCTGCTACACTTGCTCGCTCCGATAGAAGGAACATACGCCGCACCCAAACGGCGCAATCGGGGGAACTCCAATGCGAAATCCACAAACGGGCGCGCGATGGATGGTCGCGGCCATTGTCGCGATCGGCCTCACGACGTCAGCTCCTGGCCACGCCGCGTCGGTTGCGCCGGTCGCCGCCGAGAACGGCATGGTGGTATCCGCGCAGCATCTCGCGACGCAGGTCGGCATCGAGGTGTTGAAGCGGGGCGGCAACGCGGTCGACGCCGCGGTTGCGGTCGGTTACGCGCTCGCGGTGGCCTATCCCGCCGCCGGCAATCTCGGTGGCGGCGGGTTCATGACCATCCAGCTTGCCGACGGCCGCAAGACCTTCCTCGACTTCCGCGAGACGGCGCCGAAGGGCGTCACCGCCAACATGTATCTCGACAAGGACGGCAACGTCGTTCCCGGCCTGTCGACCAAGGGGCATCTCGCGGTCGGCGTGCCGGGCTCGGTGGCCGGCATGGAATATGCGCGCGAGAAATACGGCACGATGAAACGCGCGGACGTCATCGCGCCGGCGCTGCAGCTCGCCGAGGACGGCTTCGTGCTCGACCAGGGCGACGTCAGCATGCTGCAGACCTCGACCAAGGACTTTCAGGACGATCCGGCCTCGGGCGCGATCTTCCTCAACAACGGCAAGCCGTTCCAGGTCGGCGAGCGGCTGACGCAGCACGAGCTCGCTGAAACGCTGCGCGAGATCAGCAAGCGCGGCACCGACGGATTCTACAAGGGCTGGGTGGGGGCGGCGATCGTCGCCTCGAGCCAGGCCGGCAAGGGCCTGCTCACGCAGGAGGATCTCGACGATTACAAGGTTCGCGAGCTCGCGCCGGTCGAATGCGACTATCGCGGCTACCACGTGGTCTCGGCGCCGCCGCCGAGCTCGGGTGGCGTGGTGATCTGCGAGATCCTGAACATCCTCGAGGGCTACCCGCTGAAGGAGCTCGGCTACCATTCCGCGCAGGCGGTGCACTACCAGATCGAGGCGATGCGCCACGCTTATGTCGATCGCAACAGCTATCTCGGCGACCCTGACTTCGTGAAGAATCCGCTCGAGCGTTTGCTCGACAAGAACTACGCCGCGAAGATCCGCGCCGTGATCGACCCGGCCAAGGCAGGCGTCTCCAAGGACATCAAGCCAGGCGTTCCGCCGCACGAGGGCAGCAACACCACGCACTATTCGATTGCCGACAAGGACGGCAACGCGGTGTCGGTGACCTACACGCTCAACGACTGGTTCGGCGCCAAGGTGACCGCGGCCAAGACCGGCGTGCTGCTGAACGACGAGATGGACGACTTCACCGCCAAGGTCGGCGTGCCGAACCTCTACGGCCTGGTGCAGGGGGAGGCCAATTCCATCGTCCCGGGCAAGCGTCCGCTATCCTCGATGAGCCCGACCATCGTCACCAGGGACGGCAAGCCGGTCATGGTGGTGGGGACTCCGGGCGGCAGCCGCATCATCACCGCCGTGCTGCTGACGATGATCAACGCCATCGACTACGGCATGAACGCGCAGGAAGCCGTGGACATGCCGCGCTTCCACCAGCAATGGCTTCCGGAGGCGACCAACCTCGAGGACTTCACGCTATCGCCGGACACGCGGAAGATCTTGGAAGGCATGGGCCACAAGTTCGGGCCGCCACAGCCTGCCAATCACCTCGCGGTCATCATCGTCGGGGCGCCGTCGCTGGACGGCAAGCCGGTCGGCAGCAACCGCTTCTATGGGGCGAACGATCCACGCCGCAATTCGGGGCTTGCCGCCGGCTACTGATTGCCGTCGCGCGCTCGCGTGGAGACGGCCGAGCAGGGAGCACCGTTTGCAAAACCGGTGGTGGGTCAGGCGACGGCCGTCGACCTGCCGTCGTCGTGCCCGCTCGTGAGCAGCAGGCGCCGGCGGATCGCATCCTCGACCAGGGCCAACGATTGCCTGGCTTCACGCGCCTCGGCTTCGGCGGCCTGGGCCCGGAACTCGGCGGCGTCGAGCTGCTCCTGCTGGGACTCGATACGCCGCCGGGCCTCCTCGAGCGCCCGGGACGCATCCCTCAGCTTGCGCTCGGTGGCGGCGATGATTTCGAGCTGCGCCTGTTCGGCAGCCTCGGCGCGCGCTTCGCCGGCGCGGGCCCGGTCCTCGATGCTGCGGAACAGATCCGCCGCCTGATAGACCAGGTCCAAGGCTTCGGTGCCCATCGCCGATGAGGGAGGTCTCGGAAATCCGAGGACATTCGGGTCGGCCGCAAAAGGCCGTCTAAATCCGCGCAGTGCCATGCAAACCAGCCCTCGCGAGTCGCGTGTATGACAACAACTTGCGGTAGTTATGGTTAACAAACCATTAATCCTGTCCGCCCGCCGGCACTGTCCACCGGTTTCTGACGACACAGCACCTCGAACGGCAGCCGGGTAGTGCAAGCGCCCGGTCCGGCCTGCGCTTTTCTTTCGCTACCGGCTCACCGCGCAAGCGCAGCGCTTGGGGACCGGTGCGCCGTCGGCCGAGCGCGCCGGCGAATCGAGGGACGGAGGGCTTGAGGTCGATGCGGTCCTGCGGGGCGTCCGAAGGGCGGGGAGAGGCTGATTTGGCTGCGCGCGCGAGCCGGGCTCTATGGCATAAGTTTGACGCCTGGCGCGCTTTAATTCTCCTGTGTTGAATTGCAGGTCCATGGTGCGACCGATATACCGGGCGGCCTAAGTGGCACGCAGCGCACTCAGAACGAGCGACGTATTCGCCACGGAAAATCTGGTCGATGAAATTTCTGTTGCGGTTCTTCGGGTTCCTGTTCACCGCAGGAACCATCCTGTTCCTGGCTGGTCTCGCCGCGGTCGCAGGGCTGTTCTGGCATTTTTCCAAGGACCTGCCCGACTATTCGCAGCTCCAGAACTACGAGCCGCCGGTGATGACCCGCGTGCACGCGGCCGACGGATCGCTGCTGGGCGAATTCGCCAAGGAGCGCCGACTCTATCTGCCGATCCAGGCCGTGCCGAAGCTCGTGATCAACGCGTTCCTCGCGGCCGAGGACAAGAATTTCTACGAGCACGGCGGCATCGACTATACCGGCATGGCGCGCGCCGGCGTCTCCTACATCCAGAACTTCGGCTCCAACCGCCGTCCGCAGGGTGCTTCCACGATCACCCAGCAGGTCGCCAAGAACTTCCTGTTGACCAACGAGGTGTCGTTCACCCGCAAGATCAAGGAAGCCCTGCTGGCGATGCGCATCGAGCGGGCCTATTCCAAGGACAAGATCCTCGAGCTCTATCTCAACGAAATCTACCTCGGCCTGGGCGCCTACGGCATCGCGGCGGCGTCGCTGGTCTATTTCGACAAGTCGGTCAACGAACTGACGGTCTCGGAAGCGGCCTATCTGGCGGCGTTGCCGAAAATGCCGGCCAGCCTGCATCCGGTGCGCAACCGTGCGCGCGCCATCGAGCGGCGCAACTACGTGATCGACCGCCTCCAAGAGAACGGCTGGATCACCGCTGCCGACGCCGACAAGGCGCGCAAGGATCCGCTGACCGTCACCAACCGCAGCAACGGCGCGCACACCTTCGCCGGTGAATATTTCTCCGAAGAGGTCCGCCGTGACATCTTCGAGCGCTACGGCGAGAAGAAGCTCTATGAAGGCGGCCTGTCGGTGCGCACCACGCTCGACCCCAAGGTCCAGGTGATGGCGCGTAAGGCCATGGTGGCGGGGCTCGTGAACTATGACGAGCAGCAGGGCTATCGCGGCGCGATCCAGAAGCTCGACCTCACCAGCGACTGGGGCGTCCCGCTCGCCGAGATCAAGTCGCTCTCGGACATCTCGCCGTGGCGGATGGCGGTGGTGCTGGAGAGCAACGACCAGTCGGCGCGGATCGGCTTCCAGCCGGGCCGCGAGCTTGGCGGCGCCGTCAGCAAGCAGCGCGAGACCGGCATCATCACGATGGACGGCGTGCGCTGGGCCAGGACCAAGGGCAAGACGCCGACCGCGGTCTCGCAGGTGCTGCAGCCCGGCGACGTGATCTACGCCGACCCGCTGTTCAAGGACGGCAAGGCCGTCGAAGGCCAGTACCGGCTGCGCCAGATCCCCGAACTGTCGGGCGCGATGGTGGCGATGGATCCGCACACCGGACGTGTGCTCGCGATGGTCGGCGGCTTCTCATTCGACCAGAGCCAGTTCAACCGCGCGACGCAGGCCTATCGGCAGCCCGGCTCGACCTTCAAGCCGATCGTCTATTCGACGGCGCTCGACAATGGCTACACCGGATCGACCGTGATGATCGACGGCCCGATCGAGATCGACCAGGGGCAGGGCAATATCTGGCGGCCGGAAAACTTCTCCACCGGCAAATATCAGGGCCAGGTCACGCTGCGCAACGCGCTGCGCCTGTCGCTCAACACCGTGACGGTGCGGCTGGCGCAGGAAATCGGCATGCCTGTGATCGGCGAGTATGCCAAGCGCTTCGGCGTCTATGACGAGCTGCCGAACTATCTCGCCTATGCGCTCGGCGCCGGCGAGACCACGGTGATGCGGATGGCCACGGCCTATTCGATGATCGCCAATGGCGGCGTCCGCGTGAAGCCGACCCTGATCGACCGCATCCAGGACCGCTACGGCCACACCATCTTCCGGCACGACCAGCGCGACTGCCGCGGCTGCGACGCGCCGGAAGGCTGGAAGAACCAGCCCGAGCCGCAGCTCGTCGACCGCCGTGAGCGGGTGCTCGATGCGATGACCGCCTACCAGATCACCTCGCTGATGGAGGGCGTGATTCAGGCCGGTACCGGCACCGCGCTGAAGGACGTCGGCAAGCCGCTCGCCGGCAAGACCGGCACCTCGAACGAGGCCAAGGACCTCTGGTTCGTCGGCTTCTCGCCGGACCTCGTGGTCGGTCTCTATGTCGGCTACGACAAGCCGCGCTCGCTCGGCCGCAACGCGCAGGCCGGCCACACCGCGGCGCCGATCGCGCGCGACTTCCTGAAGCTCGCGCTGGCCGACAAGCCCGCCACCCCGTTCAAGCAGCCGGTCGGCATCCGGCTGGTGCTGGTCGATGCCAAGACCGGCCTGCGCGCCACGCCTGGTCAGAACCGGGGCGCCGTGCTCGAAGCCTTCAAGCCGGGCCAGGCTCCGCCATATTATGATCCGACGCTGGTCGCCGGCACCGACGTGATCGACGGGACCCAGCAGGCAATCCCGCCGGACGCGGGCCGTGCGGTCATGCAGTCTAGTCCAAGCGGGCTGTATTGAACCCCGTCGCAGGGAACTGAATCCATTCAGTCTCGTGCACCGCCGCGGCAACGTGGCGGTGCGGCGCTTTGTTCAGGGCGCATCACGCCGCCGTGGTTGAACGTGCCGCTCGCGGCGCCGACCCAAATAGAGACCTCGACCGGAGACGTTTCCTTCGCGTCCGCGCGTGTTGAGCCGTGGATCGCGATGATCAAGGCGCTGCTTGTCGTAGTAAGGCTGATCTGGACCGTTCTCGTGGTTGGGGCCGCAACCCTGATTGGCGCGGTCCTTGGATGGGCGTGGCACGGCTGGATTGGTGCCATCGCGCTCGGCACTGCAGGATTTGGCCTTGGAGCCCTGCTTGCGGCCTGCCCCGAAGTGCTGCTTGAACTGCTCGCTGAAATGTAACGCCACTGGCCGAACGCTGATCGCTCGTCCTGGCCGCGATTTTCACGCCCATTCCCCGCCATCAATGCTTGCCAAGCGTGGGACCAAGCAGGTAGAAGGTCGCACTCGCGCGGGCGCTGATTTGGCAGGCGAACCCGCTGCACCGAGATGTCCAGTCATCCAACTAAGTTGTTGATACCACGGACAATTCTTGGGGAATGGTGTAACGGTAGCACAACAGACTCTGACTCTGTTTGTCTTGGTTCGAATCCAGGTTCCCCAGCCAATCTGCCTCGGTGGCGCGATCATCCTCCAAATCCCGATGACTTGCCGGGCCCGGCTGCGCCTGATGCGGGACCGGTCGTGACGCGATGCGTAACGTCACGGCATCGAGGGTGGATCAGCGCGGCGTAATCCACCATGGTCTCGCGACTGTGGTGCAGCCTGTTGCGACAGAGGTTTAAGGTGATGGACGAAATTCTTTATGCCCGCGAGCCGTCGATCGGCGTCGACGAGTTCATCGAGGTGCTGCGCCAGTCGGGCCTCGGCGAGCGGCGGCCGCTGGCGGATGCCGACCGCATGGCGCGCATGATCGCCAATGCGAACCTGATCGTGACGGCGCGGAAGGCGCACCGGCTCGTCGGCGTCTCGCGCGCGCTGACCGATTTCGCCTATTGCTGCTATTTGTCGGACCTTGCGGTCGATCGAGACTTTCAGGGGCATGGCATCGGCAAGCGCCTGATCGCGGAAACCCGGCGCCACGCCGGACCTGAATCGATGTGCCTGTTGCTGTCGGCGCCCGACTCGATCGGGTTCTACAAGTCCATCGGCATGCCGCAGTCGGACAACGCGTTTCTCTACAAGCGCGAGCGATAGCGCTAGGGCTGCCTGCGCCGACCTACTTGATCTTGTCGTACACCGTCGCGAAGTCTGCGAGCGGCATCGGGATGCTGATGGTTTCCTTGCCGAGATTCTGGAACGACACCTTGAGCTGCTTGCCTGTCTTCAGCTGGGTCAGGACGTCGGCCGCGATCGGCGCATTGATGTAGCAGCCGCGCGCCTCGCAGGTCTGGATCGGCACATCGACGGCCTTGCCGTCGTCGACCTGCAGCTTGGCGCCGACGGGCAGGTTCAACCCGAGCGGAAGCTGGATCAGCGCAACTGGCGCGCGGGTGTCGCCGGGAACGCGGATATTGACCAGCACGATGAGCTGGCCGGTCTTGGTGAGTACCGCGGTCTGCTCCATCGCGCATTCGAGCGGCGCGTCGCGGCTCGCGCTGGTGCAGCGCGCGACCCAGCCCGAATTGTTGGGGGATGCGGCATCGGCTTGCGGAGCGGCGGGAGCAGCTGTCGGAACGGGCGCGGGCGCGTTCTTGCCCTTGGGGGCCTGGGCGTGGCCGAGGCCGGCCAGGCCGAACGCGGTGAACAGGACGAAGAGCGACTTTGCGACAATCTTCACGGTACCGGCTCCGAAATGAACATCTTTCGGGTGTGCCGGTATGCGGGCAAAAGTCAAGTCACTCGGCGGCCTGCTTGACCGACCGATCCTCGCCATCGTCGGCATCGTGGTCGGCGCGCGGCGAGCGGCCCCAATTCGCAAACGCGTTGGAGAGCCGGTCGAGATAGAGATAAACCACCGGCGTCGTGAACAATGTCAGCGCCTGGCTGACGATCAGGCCGCCGACCATCGCGTAGCCGAGCGGCTGGCGGATTTCGGAGCCGGTGCCGGTGCCGAGCATCAGCGGCACGCCGCCGAGCATCGCGGCCATCGTCGTCATCATGATCGGGCGGAAGCGGAGCAGGGCGGCCTGGCGGATCGCCGCCACCGGCTCCATGTGCTGATCGCGCTCCGCGGCGATCGCGAAGTCGACCATCATGATGCCGTTCTTCTTCACGATGCCGATCAGCAGGATGATGCCGATCAGCGCGATCAGCGAGAAGTCGAAGCCGGCGGCCATCAGGATCGCCAGCGCGCCGACGCCGGCCGAGGGCAGCGTCGACAGAATGGTGATCGGATGGATGTAGCTCTCGTAGAGAATGCCGAGGATCAGGTAGACGACCACGAGCGCCGCCAGGATCAACAGCGGCACGGTCGACAGCGATTGCTGGAACGCCTGCGCGGTGCCCTGGAAGCTTGAGCTCAGGGTCGGCGGCGCGCCAAGGTCGATCATTGCCTTCTGCACCGCATCCGTCGCCTGGCCGAGCGCGACACCCTGTGCCAGGTTGAACGAGATGGTGATCGCCGGGAACTGGCCCTGGTGGCTGATCGACAGCGGCCGCACCGGAACGGTGGTCCATTTCGCAAAGGTCGAGAGCGGCACCTGTTCGCCGGTCAGCGGCGACTTGATGTAGATGTTGTTGAGCGTGTCGATCGAGCCCTGCAGCTCCGGCAGCACCTCGAGGATGACGTGGTAGCTGTTGAGCTGGGTGAAGTACTGCGTCACCTGGCGCTGGCCGAACGCGTCATAGAGCGTGTCGTCGATCAGCTGCGGCTGAATGCCATAGCGCGAGGCGGTGTCGCGGTTGATCTTGAGCTCGACCGTGGTGCCGTTGGTCTGCTGGTCGGTGGCGACGTCGCGCAGCTGTGGCAGCGTCTGCATCTTGCCGAGGATCTTCGGCGCCCATTCGTTCAGCTCGGCGAGGTTGGCATCCTGCAGCGTGAACTCGAACTGGGTGCGGGTCGGGCGGCCGCCGAGGCGAACGTCCTGCGCGGCCTGCATGAACAGCCGGGCACCGAGCACCTTCTCCAGCTTCGGCCGCAGGCGGGCGATGATCTGCTGCGCGTTGGCATCGCGCTCGTTCAGCGGCTTGAGCGTGATGAACATGTTGCCGTTGTTGCCGGCTCGGCCGCTGCCGCCGATCGCCATCGCCACCGTCGCCACGCCGGGATCCTGCATGACGATCTTGCTGAGCTGCTCCTGCTTCCCCTTCATCTCAGCGAACGAGATGTCCTGGCTGGCCTCCGAGGTCGCGGTGATCAGGCCGACGTCCTGCTGCGGGAAGAAGCCCTTCGGGATGATGACGAACATGTAGATCGACAGCGCCAGCGTCGCGAAGAAGATCATCAGAGTCGTGAACTTCCAGCGCAGCGCGAGGTCGAGCCCGCTCTGATAGCCGCGCAGCATGGCGTCGAACCCGCGCTCGCTGAGCTTGTAGAGACGACCGTGCCGTTCCTCATTGTGGGCGCGCAGGAAGCGCGAGGCCATCATCGGCGTCAGCGTCAGCGACACGAACATCGAGACGAAGATGGTCATCGCCAGCACCACCGCGAATTCGCGGAACAGGCGGCCGATGATGCCGCCCATCAGCAGCAGCGGGATCAGCACCGCGACCAGCGAGATGCTGATCGAGACGATGGTGAAGCCGATTTCCTTGGAACCCTTGAAGGCGGCGGCCATCGGCCGCTCGCCTTCCTCGATGTAGCGGCTGATGTTCTCCAGCATCACGATGGCGTCGTCGACCACGAAGCCGACCGCGATCGTCAGCGCCATCAGCGACAGATTGTCGAGCGTGTAGCCGAATATCCACATCAGCGCGCAGGCGCCCAGCAGCGCCAGGGGCACGGTCACCGCCGGGATGACGGTGGCCCAGAAGCTGCGCAGGAAGGCAAAGATCACCATCACGACCAGGAAGATGGTCAGGAGCAGGGTGAACTGGACGTCCTCCACCGCGGCGCGAATCGTGGTCGTGCGGTCGCTGATGACCTCGATCTTGACCGCCGGCGGAATTGCCGCCACCAGCCGGGGCAGCGCCGCCTTGATCTTGTCGACAGTGTCGATGACGTTGGCGCCGGGCTGCTTGAAGACGACGAGGAACACACCGCGCTTGCCGTTGGCCCAGGCGGCCTGCTTGGCATCCTCAGGTCCGGTCACGGCCTTGCCGATGTCACGGATGCGCAGCGGCCCGCCATTGCGGTAGGCGATGATGACGTCGTTCCACGGGTCCGCCGTGAGCAACTGGTCGTTGGCGTAGATGGTGTAGGCGCGGGTGGCGCCGTCGATATTGCCCTTGGGGCTGTCGACAGTTGCGATGTTGATCGCGGCGCGGACGTCCTCCAGCGACAGGCCCTTCGCGACCAGCTTGGCCGGGTCGATCTGGACGCGAACCGACGGCTTCTGCTGGCCGCCGATGATGACCTGCGCGACGCCGGAAATCTGGCTGATCTGCTGGGCAAGCTGGGCGTCGACGGAATCGCTGACCGTGGTCAGCGGCAGCGTGTCCGATGTCGCCGACAGCAGCATGATCGGCGCGTCCGCCGGGTTGACCTTGCGATAGGTCGGCGGCGAGGGAAGGTTTTTCGGCAACTGGCCGCTGGCGGCGTTGATGGCGGCCTGCACGTCGTTGGCGGCGCCGTCGATTGAGCGGTTGAGGTCGAACTGGATCGTGACCGACGCCGTTCCCAGATAGCTCGTCGAGGTCATCTGCGCGATGCCGGGGATCTGCGCGAACTGGCGCTCCAGCGGCTGGGCGACCGAACTCGCCATGGTCTCCGGGCTGCCGCCCGGCAGCGTCGCGGTGATCTGGATGGTCGGGAAGTCGACCTGCGGCAGCGGCGCGACCGGCAGCAGCGGATAGGCGACAAGGCCGACGAACAGGATGCCGGCCATCAGCAGCGAGGTGCCGATGGGGAAGCGAATGAATGGTGCGGAAATTCCGTCGCTCATTCCTGCGTAACCTTCGACTGGGACTGGTCCGTGCTCGCCACCGCCGTCGTCACCAGGGTCCCCGGCGAGACCTTGTACTGGCCCGCGGTGATCACCTGCTGTCCCGGCGACAAGCCATCCTCGATCACCGACTTGCCGTCGATCGACTGGCTGACCTTGAGCTTGCGAAGCTCGGCCTTGTTCTCCTGATTGACTGAATACGCGTACAGGCCTTCGGTGCCATGCTGCACCGCGTCATCCGGGACGACGGTGGCATCCTTCAAGGTTCTGACCAGAAGCCGGGTCGAGACCGACTGGCCCGGCCACAGTGCATGGTCCTTGTTATCAAACACCGCCTTCAGCCGGACAGTCCCGCTCGTGGTGTCGACCTGATTGTTGATCAGCGCCAGGGTTCCGGTGGACAGCACCCGCTTGCCGTCGGTGGTCAGGGCAATCGTCTTGGGCGGCGCCACCGCCAGTGCCGCCTTGATATCTGGCAGCTGGTCTTCCGGCGCGGTGAAGATCACCGTGATCGGCTCGATCTGGGTGATCGTCACGATGCCGGTCGCCGCCGAGGCGTTGACGATGTTGCCGACATCGACCAGTCGCAGGCCGACGATCCCGTCGATCGGCGACTTCACGGTGGCGTAGTCGACCTGGGTCTGGGCATTGAAGATGGCAGCGTCGTCGGCCGCGATCTGGGCCGTGAGCTGGGCCACGGTGGAGCGCTGGGTGTCGAGCTGCTGGCGCGTCGCGAACTCGCCGAGCTTGGTGTAGCGCTGCAGGTCGAGATTGGCGTTGGCGATATTGGCCTCGTCCTGCGCCTTCTTGGCCTTGGCCTGGTCGAGCGTCGCCTGATAGGGCCGCGGATCGATCTCGACCAGCGTGTCGCCCGCCTTGACGAACTGGCCTTCCTTGAACGCGATCCTGGTGATTTGGCCGTCGACCCGGGTGCGGACCTGGACGGTGTTGAATGCCTGCACCGTGCCGAGGCCGGTCAGGTAGACCGGGAAGTCGGCCTTCTCGACCGGCGCGATCTTGACCGGCACAGCCGGGCGCTGGGCGGAACGCTTTTGCGCGGCTTCTGCCGCCAGCTGATTGTCCGTGTGCTTCTGCCAGCCGAAATAACCGGCCCCGCCGACCGCAGCGATCACTAAAACCCAACCGATGGTGCGTGACTTTGACATGCGGACTCTTGGGTTCAACGTAACAATAAAGGGTGATCGAAACGGTTCACAGAGCTTGCGGATATAATATGCGTGCACTTAATGTGTAAACACACCAAGGCTTGAGAATCCTAAACATTTGGAAAGGTTTAGGCCAGAAACGAGCAGAAATATTCCGTCTGGGAAACCCACCGAGGACCCCTATGTCGCTCGATCTCAAACGCCAGTTCATTGCGCAACTCGTCGAGAGTTCCCGGCTGCTGCGCAACTATATCGATCATCGCGCCAAGGCGCGAGGCACCACGCGGGCACAGTGGATCGTGCTGTTCCGCCTGCGCGAGCAGGAAGGACTGTCCCAGGTCGACCTTGCCGACGTGCTCGAGTTGCAGCCGATCTCGTTGGTGCGGCTGCTTGACCGGCTCGTCGAACACGGTCTGCTCGAACGCCGTCCCGATCCCCGGGATCGCCGCGCCAATCGGCTGTTCCTGACCAAGAGCGGGCGCCGTCTCGTCGACGATCTCGACAGTCTGCGCGATGCGATCGCCGGCGACGTGCTCCGTGACGTATCGGACAAACATGTCGAGAGCGGACTGGCCACGCTGCGCGAGGTCAAGGATCGCATCAAGGCGCTCGGCGAGGATGCCGCGCACATCGCCGCGAAATAGCGCGCGTCTCGTCGCGTCCAGACCTGCTCTTCATCCGTTCACCTGATGCAGCTTACGCGACACGGTTGAAACGCCGCGGGATGTCGTTCATATCGCGCAGCGACGATGCGACAGGATGAGGGCAGCGATGGATGAGTTGAATGGGCGCATGATGGCGTGCCAGATCCTGGTCACCGGGTTGATCGCGCGCGTGGCCAACGAGCAGCGTGACCCGCTGCGTTTTCTCACGGACTTCCGCGACGAGATCAAAGCGGTCGTCGACGGCGTCAATATCGCCGGCCTCGAGAACAGCGACCGCGTGCGGCAGGTCGCGCAACGGACCATCGATGAGCTGTTCTCGCTGATGAAGCCACGAAGCGCCGAGTGATTGGGTAGGTGCGTTGGCACCAATTTAGAACGACTATTAGAACACTTAAAAACTAGAGTTTAGAACGATTTCAAACCACAGATTAGAATCGCTTTGATTTGGGGCGATTCAAGCCAAGTGTGGCGCTGATCGCATTGATAAAAAAAGTCGCGCTCGATAACCGAAAGAGACAGTTCGTCGCACGGTGATTTCGCGAACGGACTTGCTTTTCTGGGGGCGTGCAAGACATGAGCAATGTGAAGGCGCCGAGATCGCTGCGCTTCGATGCGGCGATCGGTTCGGCTGATGATACCGGTTATTCCGCCACGAAGGTCTCCGCTGTCGCGAGCCTGATTGCGGTGGCGTCGTTTTCGGGGGCTGAAGCGCAGCAATCCAACCTGCCGCCGGTGAATGTCGATGCCCCGGTCGCGCGTCCGCGGCCCGTCACGTCAAAGCCCACATCGGACCAGGTCCGCGCCCGCAACGCGCTGCGCCGCGCTGCGCGCCGCAGCAATCAGCAGGCCCAGCAGGCGCCGGTGCCGTTTCCCAACGCCGGCGGTCTTCCCGCTGACCGCGACCGCTACGCGGATCCGGCCGCGCCGTACAAGGGCGACCGTTTGCAGGCATCCGGAAAGTATCCCGAGCCGATCCTGAACACGCCGAAGTCGGTCACGGTGCTGACCAAGGATGTGCTCGAAGACAAGAACGCCACCTCGCTAAAATCGGCGATCCTGTCGACCGCCGGTGTCACGCTCGGCACGGGCGAGGGCGGCAACGCATTCGGCGACCGCTTCTTCATCCGCGGCTTCGACGCGCGCAACGATATCTTCATCGACGGCGTACGCGACGCCGGCGTCAGCGTCCGCGAGAACTTCTTCACCGAGCAGGTCGAGATCCTGCGCGGCCCGGGCTCGTCCTTTGCAGGCCGCGGCACCACCGGCGGCGCGATCAACATCGTCACCAAGCAGGCGACGACGGAGAACAGCTTCTACAACATGGACACCTCGTTCGGCACCGATCGCACCAAGCGGGTGACGCTCGATGTCAACCAGGTGATCAGCCCGACGCTGGCGATCCGCGCCGGCGGCCTGTTCCAGGATGCCGGCGTCGCCGGCCGCAGCTATGTCACCGACAATCGCGACGGCGCATTCGTGGCCGGAACGTGGAAGCCGGTCGATGCGGTGAAGATCAGCGGCAACTACATCCACACCGAGCTCACCGGCATCCCGGACTTCGGCGTGCCGTACTACCGGCCGAGCACCGCGAGCACGGCCGGCGGCCCGTTCCCGGACTTCGGCGTCAACCGCAATAATTTCTACGGCTTCGTCAATCGCGACTTCTTCAGGACCGGGCAGGACATCGGCACGATCAATGCCGAGGTGCAGATCACGCCGGACCTGACGATCAGCAACAAGATCCGGGAATCGCGCTCGACCCAGAACTACATCGGCACGCTGCCGGAATCGCCGACGCTCGCCCCCGGCGCGCCGTTCACGAGCTATACGCTCACGACCAACCCGCAAAGCCGCTACCAGGTCACCGACGTGTTCGCCAACCAGACCGAGGCGACCTACAAGTCGGTGGACGGTCTTGGGTTCAAGCACACCACGACGGCCGGCGTCGAATACGACAACGAGCGGTCTTCGATCGACAGCTACACCGGCCTGGCCTCCGAGATCACGACCGGCACATCGTCGTTCACGGGGAGCGGCTCGCTCTCCGGCGTCAGTGTCTTCAACCCGGTCAACACCAATCAGCCGTTCGGAATCCCGTCGCTCATGGGACGACCGACCAAGATCGGTATCGACACCGTGAGCGGATACGTGATGGATTCCGCCAACTACAACGACTTCGTCATTCTCAATGGCGGCGTCCGTTACGACGACTACAAGATCAACACGTCCGCGTTCGCGACGAATGGCACGCTCGGTCAGCAGTCCGCCGAATTCGGGATGCCGAACTTCAACGTTGGTCTCACGCTGAAGCCGCTGCCGAACGGCAGCGTCTACGCGGCGTACGCGACCTCGTCCAACCCTGTCGGCGCCGAGTTCGACGGCACCAGCACCGCCTATGGCGGCATCAACCCCAACCTTGCCGGCGGCAACACCCAGATCTTCGGGCCGGAAAAGAACAAGGCCATCGAGGTCGGCACCAAGTGGGAGCTGTTTGATCGCCACTTGCTGGTGACGGCGGCGCTGTTCCAGACCGAGAAGGAAAACGCGCGCGAAGCGCAGAACGTCAACAACGCAGCCGCGGCTTCAGCGCTCGGATGCTCCTATCCAACCGGAACGACCGGCAACATCTCCTGTATCACGGCCGGCGCCGCCTATCGCATCCGCGGCATCGATCTCGGCGTCGGCGGCAAGATCACCGACAAATGGAGTGTGTTCGGCGGCCTCGTGCTGATGCAGTCGGAAGTCACGAAGTCGCTGGCACCGCCGGCCAACACGGTTTTGTATGGGACGTCTAACGTCGGCCTGCCGCTCGCCAACGTCGCGCATCAGTCGTTCAGCATGTTGACGAAGTACCAGCTCACCGACATGTGGGAGCTGGGCGGGCAGGCGGTGTATCGCTCGAAGGTCTATGGCGGCACGCTGCTGGCGGCCAACCAGGGCACGTCGATCCCGAGCTACTGGCGCTTCGACGCCTTTGCCGAGGCCAAGATCGACAAGCACTGGACCATGAAGCTGTTCGTCAACAACATCTTCGACAAGCGCTACTACGACGCGCTGTACCAGAGCGCAGCACCGTTCGTGCTGGAAGCGCCGGGACGCGCTGCGTATCTGGTTGTGTCTGCGCGTTACTGACAGAGGCTTCGCGGCACAACATGCTGGTCTGTATTCCCGACGTATTGAGCAAGGCTGATGTGGCGGGCGTCCGCCGCATCATGGATGCCAGCGCTTGGGAGGACGGCCGCTCGACCGCGGGGGCTGCGTCCGCGTTGGTCAAGCGCAACGAGCAGCTGCCGCCCGACAGCGAAGTCGCGCGGCAGCTCGGCAACCGGATCCTGTCGGCGCTGTCGGCAAGCCCGCGCTTCATCTCGGCGGCGATCCCGCTGAGAATCTTTCCACCCTTGTTCAACCGCTATGCCGCCAGCGACGGGCACCATTTCGGCCTGCATGTCGACAATGCAGTGCGGGGCGACAGGCTGACGGGCATGCGGATCCGCACCGACCTGTCGGTCACGCTGTTTTTATCGGAGCCGGAAGACTATGATGGCGGCGAGCTCGTCATCGAGGACCTCTACGGATCCCATGAAATCAAGCTGCCGGCAGGCGATCTCGTCGTTTATCCTGCGTCCAGCTTGCATCTGGTCACGCCGGTCACGCGGGGAGTGCGGGTAGCGTCTTTTTTCTGGCTGCAGAGCATGGTACGGGATGCTCACGCGCGCAGCCTGATCTTTGATCTCGATACTGCGATCCAGGCTCTGGTGGAGCGGCTGGGCCGCGATGACCCTGAAACGGTCAAATTGACCGGGATTTATCACAACCTGATCCGCCACTGGGCTGAAGTGTAACTGATGATGACATTCAAGTTCCCCGCTGCATCCGCCATGATCGCCTCGCTGGCGATGCTGATGCTGGCTGCGCCGTCTTCGGCGCAGCAGCAGACGGCGCCTGCAGCGCAGCCCGCGCCCGTGACCCGAGCCCAGTCCGCACCCGTGGCCCAACCGCCGGCTGCCGCTCCTGCTGCGACCGCCCAGACCGCGCCGGTGGCCCAGCCGGCGCCGCAGGCCCAGGCCGCGCCGGCACCTGCCGCAGCAGCTCCCGCACCGACCGCACTCGATGTGTCGCCGGCCGCGTCTGCGAACGGCGACGGCAAGGTGCTGAAGTCGACCAGCACCGGCCTGCACGAATTGTCGCCGTGGAACATGTTCCTGAACGCCGACATCATCGTGAAGGCGGTGATGCTCGGTCTCGCTTTCGCCTCGCTGGTGACCTGGACGGTGTTCATCGCCAAGATGGTCGAGCTGACCGTGGCGCAGAGCAAGCTGCGCGGCGCGCTCGCCAAGATCGCTGAATCGCGGTCGCTGGCGGAAGCGCAGTTCGCACTTGGCGCCAAGGGCAGCGTGCTGTCGTCGTTCATTGCGGCTGCGATGCGCGAGGGACGCCTGTCGGCGGGCATCTCCAGCGATGCCGGCATCAAGGAGCGCGCCGCATCGAGCTTTGCCGAGATCGTGCGCGCCGAAGCCCGCAAGATCCGCGTCGGCATGGGCCTGCTTGCGACCATCGGCGCGACGTCGCCCTTCGTCGGCCTGTTCGGCACCGTCTGGGGCATCATGAACAGCTTCATCGGCATTTCGAAGTCGCAGACGACGAACCTTGCGGTGGTGGCGCCGGGCATCGCGGAAGCGCTGCTCGCAACCGCGATCGGCCTCGTCGCGGCGATCCCCGCCGTCATCATCTACAACCATTTCTCGCGCGTCACGAAGGTCTATCTCGAGCTCGTCAACCGCGCCTCGGGCGCGGCGGGAAGGCTCCTGTCGCGCGATCTCGATCGCACCCATGGCGAGGTTCCGCGCACCGCGCACCCGCGCGCCGCGGCGGCGGAGTAGGCGATGGCAGTCTCGCTCTCCGAGAACGATGGCGACGACGATTTCGCGGAATCCCACGAGATCAACGTCACGCCGTTCATCGACGTGATGCTGGTGCTGCTGATCATCTTCATGGTGGCGGCGCCGCTCTCGACCGTCGACCTGCCGATCGATCTGCCGACCTCCAGCGCAACGCCGCAGAAGAAGCCGGACAAGCCGACCTATCTCAGCATCAAGCCCGACCTGACGCTGGCGATCGGCGAGAACGCGGTGAAGCGGGCCGACCTGGTCAATTCGCTCGATGCGGTGCCGGACATGAGCAGGGACAAATACGTGTTCCTGCGGGCCGATCGCATGGTGCCCTATGGCGAGCTGATGGGCGTGATGGAGCTGCTGCGCTCCGGCGGCTACACGCATGTCAAGCTGGTCACGCTCGAGGGCGTGCCCGGAGCGCCCGCGGCGGCGCAGGCCGAGCCGGCCAAACCCTGACGGCGAACAGCGATGTCCACCAACCCCGATCTTGACCTGCGGACGTCGAAGCGGCTCTGGGTGATCGCCGCGGTGACGGCGGTCGGGCTGCATCTGGGCGGCGCGGCGCTGGCGCTGGCGAATTTGCGCGGCGACGACGGTGACGAGGGGCTTGGCGCTGCCGGCGCGGAATACGCCGTCGAGCTTGCCTCTCCTGACGTGCCCGATGATGCAGCACCGCCCGGCGCGCCGGCTGACGAGCAGCAGGCCGTGCAGGAGATGGCGCAGCAGAAGGCAGAGGTGAAGGACACCGACCTGCCTCAGGCCAAGCCGCTGGAGGCCGACGACCCCGATCGCATCGTGACGGAGGACACTGCCAAGAAGCAGAAGGAGGACGAGGCAAAGGTCGCCAAGGTCGAGACCAACGCCCAGGAAGCGCAGCAAGCCTCAGAGGCGGCCGCGCCAACCAAGCTGGAGGACGCGCGTCAGTCGGAGACAACGAAGGCGCCCAACCCCGGGATCGGCAAGGACAAGCTCGCGCTGACGGCCAAATGGGGCAAGAAGATCAGCGCCTATCTCGACCTGCATAAGAAATTCCCGGAGAACGGCAAGGCCAAGGAGGGCAAGGTGAAGCTTGCCCTGGTGCTCAATCGTCTCGGCAAGGTGTTGTCCGTTGCCGTGATGGAAACGTCGGGAGACGCCGCGTTCGACGACGCCGCGATCTCGATGGTCCACCGTTCCGATCCGGTGCCCGCGCCGCCGGCCGGACTGACCGAGGACCAGTTCTCCTTCACTCTTCCCGTCACATTCAACAAGCCGAAGTCGTAGCCGCCGTCATTCCGGGGCGCGACAAAGTCGCGAGCCCGGAATCCATTGTGCCGCGTGCTCGGCGGATCGATGAACTCCGGGCGCTCGTGTCGCGCGGCCCGGAATGAAGCGGCTCAGCTCTTCTTCACCAGCGGGCAGGCGCTCTTCTCGAGCGGCAGGAAGGCTTCATCCGCGGGGATGGTCGCTACCAGCTTGTAATAGTCCCACGGATACTTCGACTCCGACGGCTTCTTCACCTCGAACAGATAGGCGGGGTGGATCTTGCGGCCGTCGATCCGGATCGACCCCTTGCCGAACAGCGGATCGTCGGTCGGCAGCTCCTTCATCTTGGCGACGACGGCGCGGCCATCATGCGGATTGCCGCCGAGCGCTTCCAATGCCTTGAAGTAATGGATCAGCGAGGAATAGACGCCGGCCTGCACCATGGTCGGCGGGTTCTTCTTGAAGCGCTCCATGAAACGCTTGGTGAAGGCGCGGGTCTGATCGTTCATGTCCCAGTAGAACGTCTCGGTGAAGTTCAGGCCCTGTGCGACGTTGAGGCCGAGCGCGTTGATGTCGGTAATGAACAGCAGCATGCCCGCAAGCCTCTGGCCGCCCGAGACGATGCCGAATTCGGCGGCCTGCTTGATCGCGTTGGTGGTGTCGCCGCCGGCATTGGCAAGACCGACGATCTTGGCCTTCGAGCTTTGCGCCTGCAGCAGGAAGGACGAGAAGTCTGCGTTGTTGAGCGGATGCTTGACGCTGCCGAGCACTTTGCCGCCATTCGCAGTGACGACCGCTGAAGTGTCTCGCTCGAGTGCCTGGCCGAACGCATAGTCCGCGGTGAGGAAGAACCAGCTGTCGCCGCCGGATTTCACCAGCGCCTTGCCGGTGCCGTTGGCGAGCATGTAGGTGTCGTAGACCCAGTGCACCGTGTTCGGTGAGCACTGCGCGCCCGTGAGGTCGGACGAGGCGGAGCCGGAGTTCAGGTTGACGACGTTCTTCTCCTTGGCGAGGTTGGCGATCGCGAGCCCGACATTGGAGGCCGCGAGATCGACGAACACGTCGACCTTCTCGACATCGATCCATTGCTTGCCGATGTTGACCGCGACGTCGGGCTTGTTCTGGTGATCGGCCGAGATCAGGTCGATCTTCCAGCCCTTGGCCAGCAGCCCGGAATCCTCGATCGCCATCTGCGCCGCCACCGTCGAGCCGGGACCGCCGATGTCCTGATAGAGCCCGGACTGATCGCCGAGGGCGCCGACCTTGGCGACCTTGTCCATCGTCTGCGCCGACGCGCTGCCGGCGAACACGAGGCTCGTGGTCATGACCAAGGCTGTCATGACTTGGGCTGTCTTGATCGAGGCTGCAATGGAACGCTTCATCTTCCCTCCAGTATGATTTTTGTTTTTGAGTTCCTCATTATGCCCGCCATCGGGCGTATCGCCTAGGGCACAGGCGCGATCGATTGCGCGCGATATTCCACGCTGCGGCGATTGAGCGGCCAGTGACGCGCGACGCGACGACGCAGCGTGCGCGCGTCGATGATGAGAGTGGGGATGGGTTGAAGCGCGGTCCGCGCTATTTCCAGTAGTAGCGGATCGCGACGTAGACCACGACGAGGCAGGCGAAGATCAGCGCCACCGGCATCGGACGCTTGGCGTTCGGAGCAGACGCGGCCGCCTTCTTGGCGGGCAGGCGGCGGAACGCGGTGACATTCCCGGTGTCGGCGGCCGGTTCGCGCGAGCGTGCCGGAACCTCGGGTGCTTTGCCGGCGCCGCCCATCTCGGCGTAGTAGGTGCGATACATCTCCTGGATCGTCGCCTCGCTGGCGTCGGCGTCGCTCATCTGGTCCAGCAGCCTCTTGTAGATGGCCAGGAAATTCTGCGCCTCTGGCTGCAGCGCCGAGGCGCCGTTCAGTTTCGCCATCATCTTCCAGGTTGCAAAGTCGGCTCGCGCGCGGGTGTCGGCGCGTCGTGCAATCAGCATATCGGCGGCTTTGATCACCATGGCCTCGAAGCGTTCCCGTCCCTGAGCATGAATAGGAAGATTGGTTCCAATATTCCGATCGGTTCATGCGCAAATCAAGGCTATGTGTTTCCGGTGATGAGGAGAAGGGCGTTCCCAACATAGCCGGTCAGAGTTCGTAGTATCGTTGAAATAACATCAAGATTTAGGCCGACCTGCCTGCCGATCACCGGCAGCAGGATCAATAGCCCGATCAGGATCAGCATGCCGTAGGGCTCCAGCCGGGCGAGCGGGATCGCCAGCGGCCGCGGCAACAGCCCGACTGCGACCCGGCCGCCATCCAGCGGCGGGATCGGCATCATGTTGAAGATCGCAAGCACGATGTTGATCCTGAACGCGTTTACCAGATTATCCGAGGTCCATTGTGCCGCATCGGCCGGAACCAATGGCACCGCGTGGAATGCCAGCGCCGCCGCGGTCGCCAGGATGATGTTGGTGACCGGGCCGGCCAGCGCCACCCACACCATGTCGAGCTTGGGATGATTGAGCTTGCGGAAGTTCACCGGCACCGGCTTGGCGTAGCCGAACAGGAACGGTGAATGCCCGAAATACAGTACGGCGGGCAGGATCAGCGTGCCGAACGGATCGATATGCTTCAGCGGGTTGAAGCTGACGCGGCCGAGCTTCCAGGCGGTGTCGTCGCCGAGCCGGTGCGCGACGAAGCCGTGTGCCGCCTCGTGGAACGTGATGGCGATCACCAGCGGCAGCACCCAGACGGAGACGTCGTAGAGGGAAATGTTCAATGGCGTGCCGCCTCGCGTTCGCGCTTGCACCGGACCCTGAGGCTAGCACGGATTCGCTGACGGCTTTGCGGGCGACTGGCCGCGGGTCAGTTTGTGTCCGGCGCGACCACGCGTGCCAGTTGCGGCTGGGTCGTCGCGATCCAGATGCCGGCGAACACCGTGACGATGCCGGCCATCAGATTCCAGCTCAGCGGCTCGCCGAGCAGCGCCGCGGCGACCAGCGATGCGGCGATCGGATTGACGGTGACTGAGATCGCCACCCGGGTCGGCGTCGTCCGCTCCAGCGCGAAAGCCCAGAGATAGAAGGTGAGCGCTGCGCCGAACGCGCCGAGATAGGTCGCGCCGAACCATTGCGGCGCACCGAACTCGGCAACCGGCGCGAAACTGCCGCGCAGCATCGAGGCGGCAATGAGCACCATCGCCCCGGCCGCCATGGCGAGGGTGGTGAAGGGGATTGGACCGGAACGGCGGATATAGGGCTTCGACCAGATGCTGTAGAGCGCCATGCAGAGCGCGGCTGCGACCATCAACAGATCGCCGCGCCAGGCGCCGGGCGGGGCTGTGGCGAGGCCGGAGAGCAGCGCCATCGAGACACCCAGGATCGTCACCAGCACGCCTGTGGTCTTTCGCGCCGTGAGCGGCTCGGCACCGAGCGCGGCGCCGACCAGCATCGTCAACAGCGGCAGCGTCGAGAGCGCGAGCGCACCGCGGGCGGCCGTCGTGAAGATCAGCGAGACGTTGA
Source organism: Bradyrhizobium sp. B120 (assembly GCF_049075665.1). Lineage (NCBI taxonomy): Bacteria > Pseudomonadati > Pseudomonadota > Alphaproteobacteria > Hyphomicrobiales > Nitrobacteraceae > Bradyrhizobium > Bradyrhizobium sp. B120. Next base: position 3,760,070 of record NZ_CP185242.1, read on the forward strand.
ACAGGATCGGAAACGCCGCAAAGAACAGCAGGCCGAGGCCGGCGACACCAGGCCAGTCGCGCCGCGGCGGCCAGCTTCCACGTTGCAGCAGCGCCAGCGGCAGCAGCAGCAGGACGCCGATGCCGAAGCGGAACGCGCCGATTGCCAGCGGATCGATGGCGCCGACCAGAAACCGCGTTGCCCCGATCGAGGTTCCGCCGAGCGCGCTCGACGCGACCGCGGCCAACACCCCCCCGATCTCGCCCATCCCGCTCCGACCCCTCTGTTTTACTTGCGCAATCTAGGGAAGGGTCGATAATCAGTGAATGGAATAAATTTGATCAGCTAAATCACGGATTATGATGAGTTCGCCCGTCCTGGACCCGGATCTCCTGCAGGCCTTTGTCGCGGTGGCGGACCATCGCTCCTTCACCCGCGCCGCTGCGGCGCTGAACCGGACCCAATCCGCCATCAGCATGCAGGTGAAGCGGCTGGAAGAGCGGCTGCAGGCCGAGCTGTTTCACCGCAGCACATCCAGTGTCGATCTGAGCGCGGCCGGCGAGGGGCTAATCGGTTACGCCCGCCGCATTCTGAGCCTCAACGCGGAGGCGGTCGGGCGGGTACGCGAGCACGGCATCGACGGACGAGTGCGGCTTGGCGTGATGGACGACTACGGGACGCTGATCATCCCGCCGCTGCTCAAGGATTTCGTCGCCAACTATCCGTTGATCCAAGTCGAGATGGAGACCGGGCTGACATCGTCGATGACGGACCGGCTCGGCGAAGCCTTTGACCTCGTGATCGCGATGCATCCCGAGGGGCGCGGCGAGGGTGAGTTGCTGCGCGCCGAGCAGGCGGTGTGGGCCGCGAGCGCCACGCATCGTGTCGAGGAGCTCGACCCGCTGCCGGTTGCGCTCTATCCGCAGGGCTGCCTGTTCCGGAGTTGGGCGATGCAGGCGCTCGACGAAGCGGACCGGCCGTGGCGGCTCGCCTTTGTCAGCCACAGCCTGTCCGCGGTCGAGGCGATCGCGGCGCAGGGCCTTGCCGTGACGGTTGTGAAGTCGGGGACCTGTCCGCCGACGTTGCGGCGCCTGACCGCGCGCGACGGCATGCCGCGGCTGCCGCGCGCAGAGATCCGGTTGCATCGCGCGCCGAATCTCGCGCGCGCCGCGTCGTTGCTGGCCGACCACCTCGTCACGGCGCTTCGGCAGCCAGCGAAGCGAGGGAGTTAGTAGGTCGCCCGGCCGCCGGAGATGTCGAACACGGCGCCGGTCGAGAATGCGCAATCCTCAGAGGCCAGCCACGCCACCATCGCGGCGAGCTCCTCGACCTGCACGAAGCGGGCTTTCGGAATCTTCGACAGCATGAAGTCGATGTGCGCTTGCGTCATCTGGTCGAAGATCGCGGTCTTGGCCGCGGCCGGCGTCACCGCGTTGACCAGGATGTCGTGCTGCGCGAGCTCCTTGCCGAGCGATTTGGTGAGCGCGATCAGGCCGGCTTTCGACGACGAATAATGCGCGGCGTTCGGATTGCCTTCCTTGCCGGCGACCGAGGCGATGTTGACGATGCGGCCGTATTTCTCGCCGATCATGGTCGGCACGATCGCCTTGCAGCAGATGAAGGGACCCTCGAGATTGATGCGCATCACCCTGCGCCAATCGTCGAGATCGGTTTCCCATACCGGCTTGTTGGCTCCGGTGATGCCGGCGTTGTTGACGAGAATGTCGATCTTGCCGAATGCCCGCAGTGTCTGATCGCGCGCGGCGTCGACGGCGGCGGGATCGGTGACGTCAGTCTTGATTGCGATCACGTTCTCGCCGATCGCCCTGGCGGTCTTCTCTGCCAGCGGCTGGTCGAAATCCCAGATCGCGACTTTGGCGCCGGATGCGACGAAGCGCTCGGTGATGGCGCGGCCGAACCCTTGCGCGCCGCCGGTGACAACGGCGCAACGGCCGTTGAGATCGATCTTGTTCATGCAAAATGCCTTTGATCGGGAAACGTCAGAGCATAAAGCCGCCGTCGACGACCATGTCGACGCCGGTGGTGAACGCGGCTTCGTCGCTCGCGAGATAGACCGCCATGGCCGCGATTTCCTCGGCCGTGCCGAGCCGGCCCATCTTCTGGCGGGCGACGAACTTTTCGCGTCCGTCCGGGCCGGCGGCAGCGGCGCGATCAAGCATCGAAGGCGTTTCCACGGTGCCCGGGCAGATGCTGTTGCAGCGGATACCCTGGGTGATGAAGTCGAGCGCGACCGCGCGAGTGAGCAGCGAAACTGCCGCCTTCGACGCGCTGTAGACGTAACGGTTGGCCGGCGGCCGCAACGCCGCGCAGGACGAAATGTTGACGATGCTGCCGCCGCCGCCCGCCAGCATCGCAGGCAGGAACGCCTTGATGGTCCGGTGCATCGATTTGACGTTGAGATCGAACGAGAAGTCGAAGTCCTCGTCGGAGCACTCCAGAATGGTGCCGTGGTGCACGAAGCCCGCCGCATTGAGCAGGATATCGATCTTGCCGACACGCTTGGCGAAGCTGTTGACCTCGGCGGTATTGCGAACGTCGAGCCGGGCGGTCTCGGCGACGCCGTCCTTGCCGAGGCTGGCGATGCCGCTCTCATTGATGTCGGTGGCGATCACGGTCGCGCCTTCACGCGCGAATGCGATCGCGCATGCGCGCCCGATGCCGGCCGCCGCGGCGGTGACGACGGCGCGCTTTCCGTTCAGTCGATTGGACATGCGTTTCTTCCTTCGGTTCTCGTATGTTTTTGCTGTCATGCGCGGGCTTGACCCGCGCATCCATCTTTCGAAGAGCGATGGATTGCCGGGTCAAGCCCGGCAATGACGGTCTCGCAGATCAGTGATTATCCCGCGCCACGCCGACCTTGCCGGCGATGTCGTGGTAGCGCGTCGCGAGTTCGAGGCAGGCGCCGGTGGCGTGCTGACCGACGGTTTGCCGGTAGAGCTCCTGCCACGGCGTCTGGTTGGCCGGGTGCGGGAAGCCGCCCTTGGCCTTCAGCTCGGCGCGGCGGGTGCGCAGCTCATCCTCCGAGATCATGATGTTGGCGCTGCCCTTGTTGAGGTCGATGCGCACCTTGTCGCCGGTCTTGAGGATCGCGAGCCCGCCGTCGGCGGCGGCCTCCGGCGAGGCGTTGAGGATCGACGGCGAGCCCGAGGTGCCGGACTGCCTTCCATCGCCGATGCAGGGCAGGGACAGGATGCCGCGTTTGATCAGCGCCGCCGGCGGCTGCATGTTCACGACCTCGGCGCCGCCGGGGTAGCCGATCGGGCCGGTGCCGCGGACGAACAGAACGCAGTGCTCGTCGATGTCGAGCGCGGGATCCTCGATCCGCGCGTGGTAGTCCTCCGGGCCCTCGAACACGATGGCGCGGCCCTCGAAGGCGTTGAGGTCCTTCGGGTTGGACAGATAGCGGTCGCGGAACTCCTTCGAGATCACGCTGGTCTTCATGATCGCGGAATCAAACAGATTGCCGCGCAAGACCAGGAAGCCGGCGTCCTTCACCAGCGGCTTGTCGTAGCCCCAGATCACGTCGCCGTCGGGCGTCGGCGCTTCCTTGCAATTCTCGCCCATGGTGCGGCCGTTGACGGTGAGGGCGCCCTCATGGATGCGCTTGTGCTTGATCAGCTCGCGCACCACCGACGGCACGCCGCCGGCGCGGTGATATTCCTCGCCGAGATAGAAGCCGGCCGGCTGCATGTTGACCAGCAGCGGCACGTCATGGCCGTATTTCTGCCAGTCGTCGATCGACAGCTCGACGCCGACATGGCGCGCCAACGCATTGATGTGGATCGGCGCATTGGTCGAGCCGCCGATCGCGGAGTTGACCACGATGCAGTTCTCGAACGCCTCGCGGGTCAGGAAGTCCGACGGCTTCAAATCTTCCCAGACCATGTCGACGATACGTTTTCCCGTCTCGTAGGCGATCTGGCCGCGCTCGCGATAGGGCGCGGGGATCGCTGCGCAGCCCGGCAGCGAGAAGCCGAGCGCTTCCGCGAGCGAGTTCATCGTCGAGGCGGTGCCCATGGTGTTGCAATGGCCGACCGACGGCGCCGAGGAGGCCACGATCTCGATGAACTGCTCATAGTCGATCTCGCCCGCAGCGAGCCGCTCGCGCGCCTTCCACACCACCGTGCCGGAGCCGGTGCGCTGGCCCTCGTGCCAGCCGTTCAGCATCGGGCCGCCCGACAGCACGATCGAAGGCAGGTTGACGGTCGCCGCCGCCATCATGCAGGCCGGGGTGGTCTTGTCGCAGCCGGTGGTCAGCACCACGCCATCGAGCGGATAGCCGAACAGGATCTCGACCAGGCCGAGATAGGCAAGATTGCGGTCGAGCGCCGCGGTCGGGCGCTTGCCGGTCTCCTGGATCGGATGGGTCGGAAACTCCATGGCGATACCGCCGGCGGCGCGGATGCCCTCACGGACGCGGTGCGCGAGCTCGAGGTGATGCCGGTTGCAGGGCGACAGGTCGTTGCCGGTCTGGGCGATGCCGATGATCGGCTTGCCGGACTGCAATTCCTCGCGGGTCAGGCCGTAGTTCAGGTAGCGCTCCAGATAGAGCGCGGTCATGCCCGGATTGTGCGGGTTGTCGAACCATTCCTGGGAGCGGAGCCTGCGGCCCTTGCCCTTGTTGGTCTCGCCTGCGGCGCTATGCCCGTTGGTGTGGGGTTTTGTCATTGGTTTCTCCCGCAATGCAAACTCTTGATGGGCCCATTCAAGGGCTCTGGTTCAACGTTGTTCTACCTTGCGCAAATCGTCGCGCATTACAAACCTCGACGATCACGCACGGGTGTTTCGGTGGATGGATTGGACCTTAGTCGAAGGGACTTGGTTGCGCTACCATTTTGTCATTTTTTGCGTCTCTTGTGACGGGCTCGTGTTGGGTGGATGTCAGCTGCGTCGTGCCGAACTTTGCCGTTCCATGACACTGAAGCCGAGATCGACGATGGGCTCGGCGGGCCGGCGTCCTTCGAGCGTCTCGATCACCATCACGGCAGCGTTTCTGCCCATTTCGTAGCGATTGGTCCGCACGCTGGTCAGCGTCGGCTCGCTCGACGCCATGAATTCGAGGTCGTTGAAGCCGACGATCGCCATCTGCTCCGGCACCGCCATGTGACGGCGCTTGCATTCGAACAGCGCGCCGAGCGCCAGGTCGTCATTGACGCAGAATACCGCGTCGATGTCGGGCGTCTTGGCGAGCAGGTCGGCAAATAGCGTCCCGCCCAATGTCACCGAAGTTGGAATCGCCGTCGTGACGATGAGCTGCGGATCGAACAGCGCGGCCTCGGTCATTGCGGCGCGATAGCCGTCGAGCCGCCGCTGCACCCGCGGATCCATTCGCGCGCCGAGGAAGCCGATCCGCCGGTTGCCCTGTGCGAGAAGGTGGGCGATTGCGGCTTTTGCCGCGTCAAAATGCGAGAATCCGATCATCATGTCGATCGGGGAGGGCCCGACTTCCATGATCTGCACGATCGGGCAATCGACCGTTTCCATGATGCGGCGGGAATCGGCGGTCTGGTTGATGCCGGTGATGATCAGCCCGGCCGGCTTCTGTGCCAGAAAAAGACGCAGCAGGCGCTCCTCCTGCAGGATGCTGTAGCGGGTGTTGGCAAGCTGAATGCTGTAGCGGCTGCCGTCGAGCGCGTCATAGATGCCGCGCAGCACGTCGGCGAACACGTTGTTCGTCAGCGACGGGATCAGGACACCGATCACCTCGGTGCGCTGCGACGCAAGCGCGCGTGCGGCGAGATTGGGCACGTAACCGAGCTCTTTTGCCGCACTTTCGACCCGGGCGCGCTTGCCGGCCGAGAGTGCATCCGGATTCCTGAAGAAACGCGAGGCCGTAATCGGACTGACGCCGGCAAGCTTCGCGACTTCGGCGAGCCGGATCTTGCCTGGCGTGAGGTGCTTTCGGGCCATTTGCCGCTCATATCACGACGTTCGTCGCAGACAAACCGATATTGACAGCGCTACCAAGCGATTGCTAATCGAACGATTGCCAAAACCGGATAAACTGCGGACAATAACGCAAGTCCAACAGAGCCGCGCACCCAGCGTGGCCGGAACAAAACAGAGCGGTGGCGGCACTCGTCGTACGCCGTCGGGAACTTGAGGGAGGGAAGTGGATGTCGTCGGTCCAGATTCGCGACGTGCGGAAGTCGTTCGGCAATTTTGAAGTCCTGCACGGCGTGTCGATCCCGATCGAGGACGGCGAGTTCGTCGTTCTGGTCGGCCCCTCCGGCTGCGGCAAGTCGACCCTGCTGCGCATGCTGGCCGGACTTGAGAACATCACCTCCGGGACGATCTCGGTCGGCGACCGGGTCGTCAACAATGTCCAGCCCAAAGAGCGCGACATTGCGATGGTGTTCCAGAACTACGCGCTCTACCCGCACATGACAGTCGCCGACAATATGGGCTTCTCGCTGAAGCTGCGCGGCGCCAAGCCCGAGGAAATCTCGAGCGGGGTCAAGCGCGCCGCGGAAATCCTCGCGCTGACGCCGCTGCTCGAGCGCTATCCGCGCCAGCTCTCCGGCGGCCAGCGCCAGCGTGTCGCGATGGGCCGCGCCATCGTGCGCGATCCGCAGGTGTTCCTGTTCGACGAACCGCTGTCGAACCTCGACGCCAAGCTGCGCGTCGCCATGCGCACCGAGATCAAGGAATTGCATCAGCGGCTGAAGACCACGACCGTCTACGTCACCCACGACCAGATCGAGGCCATGACCATGGCCGACAAGATCGTGGTGATGCATGACGGCATCGTCGAGCAGATGGGCTCGCCGCTCGAACTCTACGACAAGCCGGAGAACCAGTTCGTGGCCGGTTTCATCGGCTCGCCGGCGATGAACTTCCTCAAGGGCAAGGTCAAGGTGAACGGCGCGGCCTATTTCGAGGGACCGAACGGCGTCAAGCTGCCGCTGAAATCGGCGCCGGCCAATTCCGACGGCCAACCCGCGGTCTACGGCGTGCGGCCCGAGCATTTCACCATCGCCGATGACGGCGCCGAAGCCGAGATCGTGGTGGTCGAGCCGACCGGCTCGGAGACCCAGGTGTTCGCCAAGCTCGGCGGCGAGCAGGTTGTCGCCGTGTTCCGCGAGCGCCATCAGTTCAACCCGGGCGACAAGGTTCGGCTCAAGCCGGATCCGGCGCTGGTCCATCTGTTCGACGATTCGACGGGGAAACGACTGAATAGCTGACCGACTGATCGATCTGAATGGCCGACCAACAGGCCAGATCAAAAACAAGAAAAACACAGTCATTTGGGAGGAAGGACGATGCACGATTTTACTCGCCGCTCGCTACTTCAGGGCGGCACCGCGCTGGCCGCAACCGGGATGCTGACCGGGCCGGCGCTGTTGGACTTCGCCAAGGCCTGGGCGCAGAGCGCGCCCTGGAAGGCGGAGCCCGGCGCCAAGCTCACCGTGATGCGCTGGAAGCGCTTCGTGCCCGCGGAAGACGATGCCTTCAATGCCATGGTGGCGGCCTTCAAGGCGGCAACCGGCACCGAGATGAACGTGTTCAGCGAGTCCTTCGAGGACGTGCAGCCGAAGGCTTCGGTCGCCGCCAACACCGGCTCGGGTCTCGACCTCGCCTGGGGCCTGCACACACTGCCGCAGCTGTTCCCGACCAAGGTCCTCAAGATGAACGACGTTGCCGATTATCTCGGCAAAAAATACGGCGGCTGGACCGAGGCCGCGGCCAAGACCTGCAAGCAGGGCGATGACTGGCTCGGCATTCCCGTCGCGACCATCGGCGGCTATCTGACCTATCGCAAGTCGGCGGTCGAGAAGGCCGGCTTCAAGCAGGTGCCGTCCGACTTCCCGGCCTATCTCGAACTCTGCAAGGCACTGAAGGCGAACAACACGCCGGCCGGCTTCGCGCTCGGCCACGCCACCGGCGACGCCAATGCCTGGGTGCACAACATCCTCTGGGGCTTCAACGGCTGGACCGTCGACAAGGACGACAAGGTCATCATCAACTCGCCGGAGACGATGAAGGCGCTGGAGTACGCCAAGGCGCTGTCGGATACCTTCATTCCCGGTGTCGCATCCTGGAACGACTCCTCCAACAACAAGGCGTTCCTGTCCGGCGAATTGTATCTGACCTCGAACGGCATCTCGATCTACGTCGCGGCCAAGGACGACCCGAGCAAGAAGGAGCTCGCCGAAGACATCGACCACGCGCTGTGGCCGGTCGGCCCGATCGGCAAGCCGACCGAGCTGCAGCTCGCGGTTCCGATCCTCGCCTTCAACTTCTGCAAATATCCGAATGCGGCTAAGGCCTTCATCGCCTTCATGCTGGAGAAGGAGAATTTCGAGAAGTGGCTGTCGGGCGCGCGGGGTTACCTCACCCACACGCTCAACGCCTACGATACCGCGCCGGTCTGGACCGCCGACCCGAAGAACGCGGTGTTCGGCCAGGCCTCGAAGCGCGCGCTGCCGGCCTCCGGCATCGGCACGCCCGGCGAGAAGGCGGCGACCGCGATCGCCGACTTCATCGTGGTCGACATGTTCGCGAACTACTGCACCGGCGCCAAGGACGGCAAGACCGCGATGGCGGAGGCCGAGCGGCAGTTGAAGCGGATTTATCGCTGATGTGATGGCCGCGGGCGGCGGACGACCGCCGCCCGGGCCATCATTGGAATGCCATCACTGGAATATTGCGTAGTCATGCTCAATCCTTTGAGCAATCGGGACATCGCCTATGGCTGACATCGCCCTTGCGCCGCGACGCGCGAAGACTGAAATCCGCGAAGCGACCGCCTGGGATCAGCTGCGCCACAACAAGAACTGGCTCGGCTTCTGGTTCATGGTGCCGGCGATGGCGTTCCTGATCTTCTTCCTGGCCTATCCGCTGGGCCTCGGGATCTGGCTGTCCTTCACTGACACTCGCATCGGCCGCGTCGGACATTTCATCGGCACCGAGAACTATGAGTGGCTGTGGGACGATTCCATCTTCTGGCTGTCGGTGTTCAACACGCTGCTCTACACCTCCGTCGCGAGCGCGGTGAAATTCGCGGTCGGGCTCTATCTCGCGCTGCTGCTCAACGAGCGCATGCCGTTCAAGGCGCTGCTGCGCGCCGCGGTGCTGATCCCGTTCATCGTGCCGACCGTGCTGTCGGCGCTGGCGTTCTGGTGGATCTTCGATTCGCAGTTCTCGATCATCTCCTGGTCGCTGAAGCATCTCGGCCTGATCACCCAGAACATCAATTTCCTCGGCGACACCACCTGGGCCCGCATCTGCGTGATCTTCGCCAATATCTGGCGCGGCGTGCCGTTCGTCGCGATCACGCTGCTGGCAGGCCTGCAAACCGTGCAGCCCTCGCTCTACGAGGCGGCGACGCTCGACGGCGCCTCGCGCTGGCAGATGTTCCGCTTCATCACCTATCCCTTGCTGACGCCGATCATCGCGGTCGTGATGACGTTCTCGGTGCTGTTCACCTTCACCGATTTCCAGCTGATCTGGGCGATGACCCGCGGCGGCCCGGTCAACGCCACCCATCTGATGGCGACGCTGTCCTACCAGCGCGCGATCATCGCCGGACAATTGGGCGAGGGGGCCGCGATCTCGAGCGCCATGATCCCGTTCCTGCTCGCCGCGATCATGGTGTCCTGGTTCGGCCTGCAGCGCAGGAAGTGGCAGCAGGGAGAAAGCAATGACTGACCTTCCTGCCCCCAAGGTCGATCTCAAGTCCATCCTGTCGACGCCGGCGCGCGTCGACAACAGCGAGGGCATGAGCTATTTGCAGTCGGTGCCGCGGCGGATCGTGACGCTCTACATTCCGCTGTCGATCATCGTCATCATCCTGCTGTTCCCGTTCTATTGGATGGGGCTGACCGCGATCAAGCCGGACGACCAGCTGCTCGACCTCGACAGGTACAATCCGTTCTGGACCTGGAATCCGACCTTCAAGCACATCCACAAGCTGCTGTTCGAGAGCTACTATCCGCACTGGCTCTGGAACACGATGTATGTGGCTGTTGGTGCCACCGTGCTGTCGATCATCGCGAGCGTGCTCGCGGCCTATGCGATCGTGCGGCTGCGCTACAAGGGCGCCAACGTCGTCGGCGGCCTGATCTTCCTGGCCTATCTGGTGCCGCCGTCGATCCTGTTCATTCCGCTCGCCACCGTCGTGTTCCAGTACGGCCTGTTCGACTCGCCGATGGCGCTGATCCTGACCTACCCGACGATCCTGATCCCGTTCTCGACCTGGCTTCTGATGGGCTATTTCAAGACCATCCCGTTCGAGCTCGAGGAGTGCGCGCTGATCGACGGCGCCAGCCGCTGGCAGATCCTGATCAAGATCGTGCTGCCGCTTGCCATTCCCGGCCTGATCTCCGCCTTCATCTTCTGCTTCACGCTGTGCTGGAACGAGTTCATCTACGCGCTGACGTTCCTGCAATCGACCCCGAACAAGACCGTGCCGGTCGCCATCGTCAACGAATTCGTTGACGGTGACATCTATCGCTGGGGTTCCCTGATGGCAGGGGCGCTATGCGGCTCGCTGCCGCTGGTTATTCTTTACGCCTTCTTCGTTGAGCATTATGTCTCGGCGATGACGGGTGCCGTGAAGGAATAAGCGCGCAAGGCCCGCAGCTGAATTCGAAGAAGAGAAGAAAAGGAGCAGGGTCGTGCACATTCTGATTCTGGGCGCCGCCGGCATGGTCGGCCGCAAGCTGACCGAGCGTTTGCTGCGCGAGGGCCGCCTCGGCAAGCAGGACATCAGCAGGATGACCTTGCAGGACGTGGTTGCGCCGGCCAAGCCCGCCAACGCCGCGATCCCGGTCAATGTCGTCGCATCCGATTTCGCCGATGCCGGCGCCGCGGCGCCCCTGATCGCCGAGCGCCCGGACGTGATCTTCCATCTCGCCGCGATCGTCTCGGGCGAGGCGGAGGCCGAGTTCGACAAGGGCTACCGGATCAATCTCGACGGCACCCGCTATCTGATCGACGCGATCCGCGCCGTCGGCGGCGGCTACAAGCCGCGGCTGGTGTTCACCTCCTCGATCGCGGTGTTCGGCGCGCCGTTCCCCGAGAAGATCGGTGACGAGTTCTTCCATACGCCGCTGACGAGCTACGGCACGCAGAAGTCGATCTGCGAGCTCTTGATCAACGATTACACCCGCAAGGGCCTGCTCGACGGGATCTCGATCCGCCTGCCGACGATCTGCGTGCGTCCGGGCAAGCCGAACAAGGCGGCGTCCGGCTTCTTCTCCAACATCATCCGCGAGCCGTTGGCGGGCGAGGAGGCGGTCCTGCCGGTGTCCGAGGACGTGCGGCACTGGCACGCCTCGCCGAAATCGGCGGTCGGCTTCCTGGTCCATGCCGGTACCATGGATCTCCATGCGATCGGGCCGCGGCGCAATCTCAGCATGCCCGGGATGTCCGTCAGCGTCGGCGACCAGATCGCCTCGCTGGAGCGCGTCGCCGGCAAGAACGTCACCGCGCGCATCAAGCGGGTGCCCGATCCGACGATCATCGGCATCGTCTCCGGCTGGCCGCGCGATTTCGTCACCGACCGCGCGCTGAAGCTCGGCTTCACCACGGCCGAAAAGACGTTCGACGACATTATCCGCATCCACATCGAGGACGAGCTGGGCGGCAAGTTCGCCGCTTAGCTCCGCTCAGGCACGCGGGTCTTGGTATGACCAGGGTCGCCAGCATCGGCGAATGCATGATCGAGCTGCGCCAGGCTCCGGGCGGCCAGCCCGGAGGCCTGTATTCGCGCTCCTATGGCGGCGACACGCTCAACACCGCCGTCTATCTGTCCCGGCTCGGCGTCCACATCGACTACATCACGGCGCTCGGCGATGATGCGCTCAGCGATGAGATGATCGCGGGCTGGGCGAGCGAAGGCATCGGCACCAAGCATGTCTCGCGATTGGCAGGCAAGCTGCCCGGGCTCTACCTGATCCAGACCGACGACAAAGGCGAGCGGCGCTTCTTCCACTGGCGCGACAGCGCCGCTGCGCGCGAGCTGATGGATCTGCCCGAGACGGACGACATCCTGAACTCGCTGGCGACGTACGACATCGTCTATCTCTCGGCGATCACGCTCTCGATCCTGCGCGAGGACGGACGGGACCGCCTGATGGCGGCGCTGAAGCGCGCGCGGCTGCTGGGCACGCGCTTCGCGTTCGACACCAATTTCCGCGCCCGCGGTTGGCCGGACCTGGCCCTTGCGCGAAAAGTCTTCAGCAGCGCATTCGAGACCGCCGATATCGTGCTGGCCTCGACCGAAGATCTGGCTCCGCTCTATCCCGGCGAGAGCAACACGGCGCTGCTTGCCGGCATCTCCAGCCCCGAGGTCGTGCTGAAGCTGGCCGAGCCCGCTTGCATCGTGCGGTCGGCCGGCGGAACGCGCGAGGTGCGGGCGGAGCCGCTGCCGAAGCCGGTGGTCGATACCACGGCGGCCGGCGACAGTTTTGCCGCGGCCTATCTCGCCGCGCGGCTCGGCGGCGCCGAGCCCGAGGAGGCGGCGCGCGCCGGCCATCGTCTGGCCGGGGTCGTGGTGTGCTATCCCGGTGCGATCATTCCGCGCTACGCCATGCCGCCGAAGAAGGCGCCTCGTCCCCCACCATCCCGCAAGGCCTCGCTATGACAACGACATCGAAGCAGGACCAGATCGCCGAACTGATCCGCCAGGCCACCGTGATCCCGGTGCTGACCATCGAGCGGCTGGCCGACGCGGTCCCGCTCGCCAAGGCGCTGGTCGCGGGCGGCGTGCGGACGCTCGAGGTGACGCTGCGCACGGCGGTGGCGGTCGATGCGGCCAAGGCCATCATTGCCGAGGTGCCCGATGCGGTGGTCGGGATCGGCACGATCCTCAATGCCGACGATCTGGCGCGCGCCGAGGCGCTCGGCGCCAAATTCGGCATCAGCCCTGGCGCGACGCCCGAACTGTTGAAGGCGGTCGCTGCCAGCGGGCTGCCTTTCGCGCCGGGGATCGCGACCGCTTCCGAACTGATGCAGGCACTGGCGCACGGCTTCGACGTCGTCAAATTCTTCCCCGCCGAGCAGGCCGGCGGTATCAAGGCACTGCGGGCCTTGGCTGGTCCATTCCCGAACGTCAGGGTCTGCCCGACCGGCGGCATCGGCGAGGCCAACGCGGCGACCTGGCTCGCCGAGCCCAATGTGCTGGCGGTCGGTGGTTCCTGGCTGTGCCCGGCGGCCGACATCCGCGCCGGCAACTGGGCGGGCATAACCGCCATGTGCGCGAAGGCGATGAAAACGCTGAAAGCCGGCTAGAACTCCGTTCCGATAGGAACGGCGTTCTAGCTTCTGGTTTTGACGCGTTTTCTTTACGCGAACCGGTATCCACTTCGCTCGAAAACGCTCTCGGGATACGCTACATAACTCCCGAACAGGCACAGGGAGATACGGCCATGACAGCAGCCAGCATTGTGGGTTGGGCGCACACGCCATTCGGAAAGTTTGACGCGGAGACCGTCGAGGGCCTCGTCGTCAAGGTCGCCAACGAGGCGCTCGCCGATGCCGGCATTGCCGCGTCCGACGTCGACGAGATCATGCTCGGCCATTTCAACGCCGGCTTCTCGCCGCAGGACTTTACGGCGTCACTGGTGCTGCAGGCCAATCCGGCGCTGCGCTTCAAGCCGACCACCCGCGTCGAGAACGCCTGCGCCACCGGATCGGCCGCGGTGCATCAGGGCATCCGCGCCATCGAGGCGGGCGCCGCGAAGATCGTGCTCGTCGTCGGCGTCGAGCAGATGACGAAGACGCCGGGCCCGGAGATCGGCAAGAACCTGCTGAAGGCATCGTATCTGCCTGAGGATGGCGACACGGTCGGCGGCTTCGCCGGCGTGTTCGGCAAGATCGCGCAGGCCTATTTCCAGAAATACGGCGACCAGTCGGATGCGCTGGCGATGATCGCCGCCAAGAACCACAAGAACGGCGTCGCCAACCCCTATGCGCAGATGCGCAAGGATTTCGGCTTCGAGTTCTGCCGCGCCGAGAGCGACAAGAACCCGTTCGTCGCCGGTCCCTTGAAGCGCACCGATTGCTCGCTGGTGTCGGACGGCGCCGCCGCGCTGGTGCTGACCGATGCCGAGACCGCCAAGACCATGGGCAAGGCGGTGAACATCCGCGCCACCGCCCATGCGCAGGATTTCCTGCCGATGTCCAAGCGCGACATCCTGCAGTTCGAAGGCTGCACTATTGCCTGGCAGCGCGCGCTGCAGAAGGCCGGCCTGCAGCTCTCCGATCTGTCCTTCGTCGAGACCCACGACTGCTTCACGGTCGCCGAGCTGATCGAATATGAAGCGATGGGCCTGACCCCGAAGGGGCAGGGCGCGCGCGCGATCATGGAGGGCTGGACCCAGAAGGACGGCAAGCTGCCGGTCAATCCGTCCGGCGGCCTCAAGGCCAAGGGCCATCCGATCGGCGCCACCGGCGTCTCCATGCACGTGATGAGCGCGATGCAGCTCACAGGGCAGGCGCCCGAGGGCATGCAGCTCAAGAACCCGCAGATCGGCGGCATCTTCAACATGGGCGGCGCTGCGGTCGCCAACTACGTCTCGATCCTCGAGCCGGCGAAGTAGCTTGAACGTTGCCGAATGGCTGGCGGCGACGGCACGGGCACGTCCCGACGCGCCGGCGTTGCTGACCGGGTTCGATCTCGACGCGGACTATGTAACCTTTGCCCGCCGCGCCGCCTCGATCGGGGCGGCGCTGGCACGCGATCACGGCATTGCCGCCGGCGACCGCATCGCGCTGTTTGCCGGCAATTGCACGCAATATCTTGAATGCCTCTATGGCATCTGGTGGATCGGCGCCGCCGCGATTCCGATCAACGCCAAGCTGCACGGCCGCGAGGCGGCGTGGATCTGCGGCAATGGCGGCGCCAAACTGGCTTTCGTGTCGGACGACACGATCGGTGCGCTGACCGAAGCGAGGGACGACTGCCCCGCCGGCATGACCATGCTGTCGGTCGACAGCGATGCCTACAACACGATGCGAAGCGGCGAGGGCGCGCCAACGCCATTGCCGCGCGAAAGCAACGATCTTGCCTGGCTGTTCTACACCTCTGGCACCACGGGTCGACCCAAGGGCGTGATGCTCAGCCACGGCAATCTGGTTGCGATGTCGCTGTGCTATCTCGCCGACGTCGATCCTGCGACGCCGCACGATGCCTCGCTCTATGCGGCGCCGATCTCGCATGGTGCGGGCCTCTACAATTTCCCGCATGTCCGGATGGGCGGCCGGCACGTCGTTCCTGAAACCGGCGGCTTCGATCCGGACGAGGTGCTCAACCTCGGCCGCCAGCTCGACAATGTCGTGATGTTCGCGGCACCCACCATGGTGCGCCGCCTGGTCGATGCCGCCAAGAAGCGCGGCGAGAACGGCGAGGGACTGCGCACCATCATCTATGGCGGCGGGCCGATGTACACGGCCGACATCACCGATGCGATGGCGACCATGGGGCAGCGCTTCGTGCAGATCTACGGCCAGGGCGAGTCGCCGATGACGATCACGGCGCTATCGCGCGATTGGCATCGCGCGAGCAATCATCCGCGCTATCTGGAACGGCTCGCGTCGGTCGGCACCGCGCAGAGCGTCGTCACCGTGCGCATCACCGGCAAGGATGGCAAGCCGCTGCCCGCGGGCGAGACCGGCGAGATCGAGGTCAAGGGCTTAACCGTGATGCTCGGCTACTGGAACAATCCGAAGGCCAATGCCGAGACGCTGAAGGACGGCTGGCTGCGCACCGGCGATGTCGGCCGCCTCGATGCCGACGGCTTCCTGACGCTGTCCGACCGTTCCAAGGACGTGATTATCTCCGGCGGCACCAACATCTATCCGCGCGAGGTCGAGGAAGCGCTGTTGACGCATCCTGACGTCCGCGAGGTTTCGGCGATCGGTGTGCCAGATCCGGAATGGGGCGAGATCGTCGTCGCCTGCGTCGTGCTGGAGGACGGTGCCACCGCCGACGACGGCAGGCTCGACGCGCATTGCCTGGCCTCGATCGCCCGCTTCAAGCGGCCCAAGCGCTATGTCTATCTCGATGCCCTGCCGAAGAACAATTATGGCAAGGTGCTGAAGACCGCGCTGCGGGAGATGATGGCCAAAGGATAGGCCAAAGGGATCGGCCAAGGAATCTGCAAAGGGATAGGCCGCGGCCTCCCGTCGCGCTAAGCTGCTCGCGCCTGTCACCGGGAGAACGGACCATGGGAATCGAGACGTCTCTGTCGCTTTCGGAAGTCAACGATCGCATTGCAATCCTCCGGGACAATATCAGGCAGCTGATCGAGCAGGCCGCGGGTGCCGCGGGCGCCGAAGTCGAGGAGCGCATCGCCGAGCGGCTCGAGCAGCAGAACGCGGAACTGGAAAGGCTCCTGAAGGCGCGCGAGACGATGACCGGGCAGTAACCGGCATCGGGCCGGCGGTGGGCGTCGTCTTGCTCGCCCTGCGTTCCGCCGCGCGGAAACGATCCGGCCGCCGCCGCGCATACGCCCATACGCCCGGCGCAGCTTGATCTCGGCGAACAGCTCCCGTTAGTAGGCATGATCCGGAAAAGTGCAAAGCGGCTTTCCGGAAAAGCTCATGCTTAAAAGACGCCAAGCGCGATGACGCTCGCCTGATCTCATCACGCTTTAGCTGCGTAACCAGAACATCCGGGAGCGAACAGGACGATGGGACCACTGCAGGGTATCAAGGTCGTCGACATGACGACCGTGCTGATGGGGCCCTATGCCACCCAGATGCTCGGCGACTACGGCGCCGACGTCATCAAGGTGGAATCGCCTGATGGCGACGTGACGCGGCAGATCGGTCCGACACGGCATCCCGGCATGGGACCGGTGTTTCTCAACACCAACCGCAGCAAGCGTTCGGTCTGCCTCGACCTCAAAAAGCCGGCGGGACGCGAGGCCGTGCTGCGGCTGATCGCGCAGGCCGATGTGCTGGTCTACAATGTGCGCCCGCAGGCGATGGCGCGGCTGCAGCTCGGCTACGACGTCGTCGCCAAGGTCAATCCGCGGCTGATCTATGCGGGCGTGTTCGGCTTCGGCCAGGAGGGGCCGTATGCCGCAAAGCCCGCCTATGACGATTTGATCCAGGGCGCCACCGCGCTGCCGGCGCTGATGGCGCAGACCTCGGACGGCGTGCCGCGCTACGTGCCGAACGCGCTGGTCGATCGCATCGTCGGCCTCACCGCGGTCGGTGCGATCTGCGCGAGCCTCGTGCACCGCGACCGCACCGGGCAGGGCCAGCGCGTCGACATTCCGATGTTCGAGACCATGGCTGGCTTCGTGATGGGCGACCATATGGGCGGGCTGACCTACGATCCACCGCTCGACAAGGGCGGCTATGCGCGGCATCTGTCGCCGGACCGGCGGCCGTACAAGACGCTGGACGGCTATATCTGCGTGATCGTCTACAACGACAAGCAGTGGGAGAACTTCTTCAAGGCGACCGGCCGAGAGGATCTGCGCAGCGATCCGAAATTCGCGACCTTTGCCGGCCGCGCCACCAACATCGATGTCGTCTACGCCGAGCTTGCGCGCATCCTGCAGACCAAGACCACCGCCGAGTGGAACGAGATTCTCGAGAAGGCCGACGTGCCCGTGATGCCGATGCATGATCTCGAGAGCCTGCTGGAAGACCCGCATATGGTCGCGACCGGCGTGTTCCCCGTGGTCGATCACCCGACCGAGGGCCGCATCCGCAGCATGACGCCGTCGGCGCGCTGGTCGGAGACCAAGGTCGAGCCGAGCCGGCTGGCGCCCAGGCTCGGCGAGCACAGCGCGGAGATTTTGCGCGAGGCGGGTTTCTCGACCGATGAGATCGCGGCGATGGTGCGCGACGGCGCGGCCAAAGTGGTGAAGGCATAGGAGCACGACAGATGGATTTCGCACTCTCCGCCAACCAGGAATCGATCCGCGACGCCGTCGCCAAGATCTGCACCCGCTTTGACGAGGCCTACTGGCTGAAGAAGGACAAGGAGGGCGGCTACCCGGCCGACTTCCACCGCGCGCTGGCCGATGCTGGCTGGCTCGGCATCTGCATCCCCGAGGAATATGGCGGCTCTGGGCTCGGCATCACCGATGCCGCGATCATGATGCGCACGATCTCCGAGTCCGGCGCCGGCATGTCCGGCGCGTCCGCCGTGCACATGAACGTGTTCGGGCTCAATCCGGTGGTGGTGTTCGGCACCAAGGAGCAGTGCCAGCGCATGCTGCCGCCGATCATCGACGGCCGCGACAAGTCCTGCTTTGCGGTGACCGAGCCCAACACCGGCCTCAACACCACGCAGCTCAAGACCCGCGCCGTGCGCCAGGGCGACAAATACATCGTCAACGGCCAGAAGGTGTGGATCTCGACCGCGCAGGTCGCCAACAAGATCCTGCTGCTCGCGCGCACCACGCCGCTGGAGGAGGTGAAGAGCGCGACCCACGGCCTCAGCCTGTTCTACACCGATTTCGATCGCAAGCGCGTCACCGTGCACGAGATCGAGAAGATGGGCCGCAAGCCGGTCGACTCCAACGAGCTGTTCTTCGAGAATTTCGAGATCCCGGTCGAGGACCGCATCGGCGAGGAAGGCCGCGGGTTCGAATACATCCTGCACGGCATGAACCCCGAGCGCATCCTGATCGCGGCCGAAGCCGTCGGCCTCGGCCAGATCGCGCTGAAGCGGGCGTCGGAGTATGCCAAGGGCCGCATCGTGTTCAATCGCCCGATCGGCATGAACCAGGGAATCCAGCATCCGCTGGCGAAGTGCTGGATGGAGCTCGAGGCTGCCTGGCTGATGGTGCTGCGCGCCGGCTGGCAATACGACCAGAACCTGCCGTGCGGCCCGGCCGCAAACGCGGCAAAGTATCTCGCGGCGGAAGCCGGCTTCCATGCCTGCGAGCAGGCAGTGATGACGCACGGCGGCTTCGGCTACGCCAAGGAGTATCACGTCGAGCGCTATTTCAGGGAATCGCTGATCCCGCGCATCGCGCCGATCAGCCCGCAGCTCATCCTCAGCTTCATCGGCGAGAAGGTGCTCGGCCTTCCGAAGTCGTATTGATGGTTGGGAATTTCCACAGCGTCATTCCGGGATGCGCCGTCAGGCGCAGGCCCGGAATCCATAACCACGATCGTGAGTATGGATTCCGGGCTCGCGCTACGCGCGCCCCGGAATGACGACGAGGAGTTAGCACCATGAGCTTCGTCACCGGCGTTGGCCTCACATCCTTCGGCAAGCATGAGGGCCTGTCCTCGCTCGACCTGATGAGCAAGGCGGCCGAGCTTGCGATCTCCGATGCCGGGCTGAAGCGAGCCGACATCGACGGCATCCTGTGCGGCTACTCTACGGTCTCGCCGCACATCATGCTGGCCACCGTGTTCGCCGAGCACTTCGGCATTCGCCCGTCCTACGCCCATGCCGTGCAGGTCGGCGGCGCCACGGGCCTCGCGATGACCATGCTGGCGCATCACCTCGTCGACGCGGGTGTGGCAAAACACGTGCTGGTGGTCGGCGGCGAGAACCGGCTGACCGGACAGAGCCGCGACGCCTCGATCCAGGCGTTGGCCCAGGTCGGCCATCCCGATTACGAGGTGACGCTGGGGCCGACGATCCCGGCCTATTACGGCCTGGTTGCGACGCGTTACATGCATGAGTACGGGCTCACGCAGGAAGACCTCGCCGAGTTCGCGGTGCTGATGCGCAAGCACGCGCTGATGCATCCCGGCGCCCAATTCCACGAGCCGATCACGGTTGCCGATGTGATGGCCTCGAAGCCGGTAGCGATGCCGCTTAAGCTGTTGGATTGCTGTCCGGTGTCCGACGGCGGTGCGGCCTGCGTGATCAGCCGCGAGCCGTCCGGCGCGCGGCAGGTTCGCATCCGCGGCTGCGCCCAGGCGCACACCCATCAACACGTCACGGCCGCGCCCGCGCTGAACGAGCTGGGTGCGGAGATCTCGATCGCGAAGGCGAAAGAGGTGTCGGGCGTTGCGATATCGGACGTGAGTTACGCGGCGGTCTACGACAGCTTCACGATCACGCTCGCGATGCTGCTGGAAGATCTCGGCCTCGCCAAGCGCGGCGAGGCCGCAGCGCGGGTGCGCGCCGGCTATTTCAATCAGGATGGCGAGATGCCGCTCAACACCCATGGCGGCCTGCTCAGCTATGGCCATTGCGGCGTCGGCGGCGCGATGGCGCATCTGGTCGAAACCCATCTGCAGATGACCGGCCGCGCCGACAATCGCCAGGTACGCGACGCCTCGGTCGCACTGCTGCATGGCGATGGCGGCGTGCTGTCGTCGCATGTCAGCATGTTCCTGGAGCGTGTGCGATGAGTGGAGCGATCGCTGACTGGACCAAGGGCGCGGAAGCCATCGTCTACCAGACCTGCAACGCCTGCGGCGCGCGGCAATATTTCCGCCGCAGCTTCTGCGCCACATGCGGCTCGCCTGATCTTGCCGAGCATCGCGCCAGCGGAGCAGGGACGGTGTATGCGACGTCACTGGTCTGCCGCGCTGCGACGCCGGAGACCCGGGCGCACGTGCCCTACAACATCCTGCTCGTGGACGCCGACGAGGGCTTTCGCATGATGGCGCACGGCGACAACGACCTCGCCATCGGCGACAAGGTTTCGGCGCGCTTCACGCAATTTGCGGGACGGCTGGTTCCGTATTTCGCAAAGGCAAAATGAGGGGCTGAACGAACCGGTCAGAACGCAAGACCAGGCTGAATTGGTTCGCTCCTGCCCCTCATAGTTTACGGATAGCTTGTTTGGGCATGATCTTTCGGAAAACCGCTACACACTTTTCCGGATCATGCCTCAGTGCCAATAAAAGACAAAGCTGGCGATGACGAGCATCGCCGTCACCGCCAGCATTTGCGCAAGCGCTTCCGAGGCCGCCCTCTTGGTGGCTTCCTTCATGCGTTTCCCCTAGACTCGGGCGTGACTCATCGTTGCGCAAATTGCGCGAACGACGGCCAGATTTTGTACTCGGAACACCCCGCGTCGAGCATTCGCTTTTGATGAGTCCCCACTCAGCGAATATCGACTGTGTCAGGGTTGTATGGGAATGCGGCGGCAATTTGACTCGCGCGTGTTGCTCCTGCGACGGCCGGCGGATACTGTTTCGGAACCCGACAGAAACGACAGAGATCAAGGTTAGGAAATGGCCCGTATCGACTACTCCGATCCCGCGAAGGCAAGCCCGCGCACCCGCGAGATCCTCGACAAGAACCGCAACGCCAACATCTTTCGCATGATGGCGCATTCGCCTGCTTACTTTGAGCAGTACTGCCGGCTCGGCGGCGCGATCCGCCACAAGGGCGAACTCGATCCGATCGTGCGCGAGCTCGCGATCACGCGCACCGGCATTCTCTGCGAGGCGCCTTACGAGATCGTCGCGCACAAGCGCATCGGCAAGAATGTCGGTGTCACCGACGAGCAGAATGCGGCGCTGGAGAACTGGCAGTCGGCGAGCTGCTTCGACGAGGTGCAGCGCGCGGCGCTGACCTTCACCGACGAGATCGTCAAGCTGAAGAAGCCGACAGATGCGACCTTCAAGGCGATCGCGGCGCTGCTGACACCCGCCGCGCTGATCGAGCTGCAGCTCTCGGTCGGCTTCTACATCATGACGTCGAAGTTTCTCGAGACGTTCGAGATCGACATGCAGCCGGTGACGGAAGTGGTGAGCTAGGCGCGAGCTGCGCTTTCCTGCCTCGCCCCGCGCCTGTCCCGCCGAAGCCTTGGCGAAGGCGGATGCGGGGAGAGGCCGGAGCGCATGCACCCTCCGATGTCATGGCCGGGCTCGACCCGGCCATCCACGTCTTTCCTCACGGTCAGCACCAAGACGTGGATGCCCGGGTCAAGCCCGGGCATGACGAGTTCCACAAATCCCCGCGCTGCGTGACAGAGACCTACCCCGACGTCAGCAGATCCACCTTCGCATTCGCCACGATCAGCCGCTCGGCGAGGATCTGCGCGAGGTTGCGCATGATCCGCTCGCCGGCGCGCGGGTGCTGCTCGCGGAAGCGCTCGAAATCCTTGATCGCGACCTCGTAGGCAGTCGCCGACATGTCGGCGAGCACGTCGGCCGAGCGCTTCGTCTCGAGCAGCGCCATCTCGCCGAACGCCATGCCGGCGGTCAGCGTCGCGAGCCGAATGCCGTCGGGCAGGGTGACGTGGACCACGCCGCTTCGCAGGAAGAACAGCGAGGTCGCCTCACTGTCCGCGGCGATGATCTTTTCATTCGGCTGGTAGGTCCTGACCGTGCAGAGCGTGGTGAGATCGGCGATCTCAGCCTCGCTCAATCCGGCGAGCAGCGGCTGTTCGGACAGTTCTGTCGTCTCGAGGAAGTCGATCGAGCCGCCATAGCGATAGACGATCTGATCCTCGGCCCATTCGATCGCGGTGTCGAGCAGATAGAAATCCCTGATGTTGCCGAGCCGGTTGGTCCACTCGCTGATCGTGGTCCATTCGCGCGAGGTCCGCTTGATGCCGGAGAGGATCACGGTGACGCCAAGCTCGGCGAGTTCCTGAAAGGCCTCCGCCACCAGCCGGGCGCCGGCGCGGGTCGTCGCGGTGACGCGGCGCAGGTCAAAGATCACGAACTCCGGCCGCGGGCTGCCGGCGAGGCGACGCGAGACATAGTCGACATTGGAGAGCGACAGCGTGCCGACCAGCTCGATCACGCGCACCTCCTGGAAGTGCTTTGCCAGGATCTCCTGCTCCTGCGGCCGGCGCACCCGGCGCGACGGATTCTTGCCGATGTTGTAGTCGGCGATGATGCTGTGGCGGGCGTCGTCGCTGCGATTCAGCATGTGCAGGTCGTAATGCGCCGACAGCGCCTCGCAGACCTTGATGCCGCGCACGCTGTTGCCGTGCTTGTCGAGCTTTGGCGAGTAGCTGCCGAGCCCGAGCCGGGCCGGCAGTGCCGCCAGAATGCCGCCGCCGACCCCGCTCTTGGCGGGGATGCCGACGCGGTAGATCCATTCGCCGGCGTAGTCGTACATCCCCGACGAGGTCATCACCGACAGCGTGCGCGCGATCGCGTAGGGCGTCACCACCTGCTCGCCGGTCAGCGGATTGATGCCGCGGTTGGCCAGCGTCGCCGCCATCACGGCGGTATCGCGCGCGGTGACGAGGATGGCGCATTGCCGGAAATAGACGTCGAGCACCGCAGGCACGTTCTCGGTGATCACGCTGTTGGTGCGCAGGAGATAGCCGATCGCCCGGTTGCGATCGCCGGTGGCGCTCTCGGAGGCGTAGACCGCCTGGTCGACATCGAGCTCGCGGCCGGCGAAGCGGCCGAGCGCCTGGCGGATGTAGTCGAATGCGCCGTCGCCCTTGTCGGCATGGAGCAGGCCGGAGCAGGCGATTGCGCCGGCATTGACCATCGCGTTGAACGGATGGTTCTCGGCATTGAGCCGGATCGAGTTGAAGGGATCGCCGGACGGCTCGACGCCGATCACGCTCTCCACCCGTTCGGCGCCGAGCGTGTCGAGCGCCAGCGCGAACACGAACGGTTTTGACATCGACTGGATGGTGAAGGGCACCCTGGTGTCGCCGACCTCATAGATATGGCCGTCGAGCGTCGCGAGGCTGATGCCAAAATGGGCAGGGTCGGCCTTGCCGAGCTCGGGGATGTAGTCGGCCACCGCGCCGCCGGCCTCCGGCAGGAAGTTGGCGTAACAAGCGTGCAGAAACCGCAGCAGCGGCGGCTTCGAGCTGGACCAGGCCGTGGTGGTGGCGGTGACGGGAGGAGGCGATCGTTTCATCGCCTCCTGTTGTGCAACGCAATCAGGGCGCGCGCAACCGAGCGCGCATCGACATCAGCCGGGTGATGAGCCGAGCAGGCGCGAACCGGCGGCTATCGGTTTTCGAACAGATGTTCACAAAACGAGCGGTTGCTCGGCGATTGTATCGCCATACGAAACTTTCTGGTTGAGAATGTTTCGAAAGCGAAACAGCATGCGACGCCGTGCGGCTCCCAAAGGAACCACCGCCGATCACATGACATCTGGGAATTTGGTCCGAGTCGAGCGGCTTGACGGCCGCGCTCAGGTCTCGACGATCGCGACGGCCTGGCCTTCGGCGATGACGTCGTCAATCCTGACCAAAATCGACTTGATTTTGCCTGCCGTCGTCGACGTGACCGGGATCTCCATCTTCATCGCTTCGACGAACGCGATCTCGTCGCCATCGCCGATATTGCTGCCGGCCTCGACAGGAAGCGCGCAAACGCGCCCGGCAACTTCGGTCACAACCTTGATCTCTGGCATTCCACTCTCCGATACCGTCTTGCGGAAATTTCATCCGGCGAACGGCTTTTTGTTGTGGCGGCAGATTGCCTGAGGTAGCTTCATCTGCAAGTGGAATTTTATTCCGCAAGACGGAATGGAGCCAAAACAAATGGGACGGCGCTCGGAACGGCTTAGCCGGCAGGGAATGCTCGCCAGCGAGACTGGCGATGGCGATGTCATCCAGGTGGTGTCGCGCGCGTTTGATGTGTTGCGGTGCTTCGAAGGACACGAAGCCCGGCTCGGCAATCTCGAAATCTCGAACCGCTGCGGCCTGCCGCGTTCGACGGTGTCGCGATTGACGCACACGCTGACGCGGATGGGACAGCTCGTCTATCTGCCGCGCGACCAGAAATATCGCATCGGCCCGAGTGCGGTCGCGATGAGCACGTCGATGATGAAGGGGTTGCAGCTCCGCAATTTGATCCGGCTGCGGTTGCAGGATGTCGCGGATCAGTTGCCCGGCACCGTGGGCTTCGTCATCCCCGACCGTTTTCAGCTGGTCTATCTGGAGTTCGCCCGTGCGGCGAACGCGCTCGGCCTGCATGAGGCCACCGGCAGCCGCATCTCGATGGCGACCACTGCCGCCGGTCACGCCTACACGGCGGCGCTCGATCCCGCGATCGGCGATGCGCTAATATCGGAGATGGAAGGCGAGTTGCCGGACAGCGCCAAGATGTTGACGCCGCGCATCGCGGCCAACCGCCGCCACTTGCAGGAGCACGGCTACGTCGTCGCCTGCGGCCTGTGGAGCCCGCACATCAACGGCGTCGCGGTGCCGCTGTGGTCACCGCAATACCAGACCTATGTGGTCACCACGATCGGCCTGCTCTCGGCGATGTATGACGAGCAGCGGCTGCATCGCGAGGTCGCGCCGCTGATGGTCGACCTCGCCGCCGCGGTCGGCAGCCTGCTCGAAGGCGCCGACGGCGACATCTTCAGCAATCGGATCGAACGCAAGTCACTTCCGGTGGCCGCCCATAACAACAACAAAATCATCAAGACGGAGGCAATGAATGAACTGGAAGCCGGAACTCGACGACCTCGCCCGGCGCGAAGCGTTCGCGCGGGAGATGGGAGGCGTTGACAAGGTCAAGCGGCAACGCGACCAGGGCCGGCTCACGGTTCGTGAGCGTATCGACAAGCTCGTCGACCAGAACAGCTTCCACGAGGTCGGTGCCATCTCCGGCATCGCCGAATACGACGAGAGCAACGAACTCAAGCATCTGACGCCGGCGAACTGCGTGTTCGGCCGCGCCAGGGTCGACGGCCGCACCGTGGTCGTGGTCGGCGACGATTTCACCGTGCGCGGCGGCTCGGCCGATGCATCGATTTCCGCAAAGCCGTTGATGGCGGAGGAGATGGCGCACGACTTCCGCCTGCCGATCGTCCGCGTGATCGAGGGCTCGGGCGGCGGCGGCTCGGTGAAGACGATCGAGACCAGGGGCGCGGCCAATCTGCCCGGCGGTGTCGGCGGCACGCGCTGGTACTGGTACACGACCGCCAATCTGGCGCGCGTGCCGGTGGTCGGGCTCGGGCTCGGCTCGGTCGCAGGCCTTGGCGCGGCACGGCTGGCGGCCACGCACTACTCTGTCATGACCAAGAGCTCCGCGATGTTCGTCGCCGGCCCGCCGGTGGTGAAGCGCCTGGGTCAGGATCTGACCAAGCAGGAGCTCGGCGGCGCCGACATTCAGACCCGCGCCGGCGCGATCGATCAGGCCGTCGAGACGGAGGAGGAGGCGTTCGACTATGCACGGCGCTTCCTGTCCTATCTGCCGGCGTCGGTCTACGATCTGCCGCCGACCATTCCCTGCACCGACGATCCGGAACGTGCCGAGGAATCGCTGTTGAAGGCCGTGCCGCGCAACCGCAAGCAGGTCTACAAGATGCGGCCGATCATCGATGCCGTCGTCGACAAGGGCTCGTTCTTCGAGGTCGCCAGCAATTTCGGCCGGCCTGTGATCACCGGACTGGCGCGGATCGAGGGCAGGGCGGTGCTGCTGCTCGCCAGCGATCCCTTCCACTACGGCGGCTCGTGGACCGCGGACGCCTGCCAGAAGGTGATCCGCTGGGTCGACTTCGCCGAGACCTTCCATCTGCCGGTGGTCTATCTGATGGATTGCCCCGGCTTCATGATCGGGCTCGAGGCCGAGAAGTCGGCGACCATCCGTCACGGCGTGCGGGCGATGGCGGCGGTCAACCAGAGCACCGTGCCCTGGTGCACGATCATCATCCGCAACGCCTTCGGCGTCGCCGGCGTGGTGCATCAGCCGGCCAACCGGTTCTCGATGCGCTATGCCTGGCCGTCGGCCTATTGGGGCTCGCTGCCGCTCGAGGGTGGCATCGAGGCTGCCTATCGCGCCGAGATCGATGCGGCCAGTGATCCCGCGGCCAAGCTGCGCGAGATCGAGGATCGCCTCAACAAGCTGCGCTCGCCGTTCCGCTCGGCCGAGAAGTTCTGGGTCGAGGAGGTGATCGATCCGCGCAAGACGCGCTCGCTGCTCTGCGAGTTCGCGCGTCTCGCCGAGCCGATCCGCAAGGCCGGGCCGCCGAGCAACATGTCGACGCGGCCGTAAGGCCGCCGCCGCGAACCACCGTGTCATGCGCGGGCTTGACCCGCGCATCCATCGTCCGCAACGGCGGACGAGTAAGTCATGCCAAGCGGGATGGATTGCCGGGTCGAGCCCGGCAATGACGACCTTATCTACTCCGCTTCCCGATGCACGTCGTGGATCACGATGCCCATGCCGTTCTCGGGCATCTTGATCCATTCGCGCCGCTTCAGCGAGCGCTTGGTGTCCTCGTGTCCGCTCGCCCAATGCTCGCGCATCGAGGTGCCGGAGAATTCGTGGTCCTTGGCGTCGCCCTCATAGGCCTTCTGCTGATAGATCAGCTGCAGCAGCGTGATCCCCGGCAGCCGAGCGTTCGCCTTCTTGAGCTGGCGCTCTTCTTCCGACAGCTGGTCGTCGGGGATTTTTCCCAGCGCGTTGTGCAGGGCGGTGCGCAGATTGTAGGTCTTGCGGTAGACGTCGGTGTTGTAGCGGGTGCGCGACGAATACATGATGTCCTTGTGGCGGGCCATCACGTCCTGGATGTCGCGCGGTAGCGTGCCGCGTGCGGAGAACAGGTCGACCTGGAACACCAGCGAGTTGGCGTTGTCTTCCTGATCAAGCAGATGCTGCAGCGGCGTGTTGGAGACGATGCCGCCGTCCCAGAAGTGATCGGTCCCGACCTTCACCATCGGCAGCGCCGGCGGCAGTGCGCCGCTCGCCATGATGTGCTCGGGGATGATCTCGTCATGGGCATTGTCGAAATAGATGAAGTTGCCGGACAGCACGTTCACCGCGCCGACCGCAAAGCGCATCTTCTTGGAATTGATGCGGTCGAAATCGACCAGCTCGAGCAGCGATTCACGCAAGGGCGTGGTGTCGTAATAGCTCGTGGCGGTGCGCGCGCCGGCCGGGCTGAGCCACGGATTGCTCTGATGCGGGGTGAAGAAGCCGGGCTGTCCGAGCGTCGTCGTCAGCCATGAGCTGGTGAAATTGCGCGCCTTGCGAAAGATGTCGCCGTCCGGCGTGTAGTGCCAGATCTTGCGGGAGGTGATGCGATCCCAAAACGTGTGCAGCCGCTCCAGCCGCTTCTCGGGCGGATTGCCGGCGATGATCGCCGAGTTGATCGCACCGATCGAGACGCCGCAGACCCAGTCGGGCTCGATACTGGATTCATGCAGCGCCTGATAGACGCCGGCCTGATAGGCGCCGAGGGCGCCGCCGCCCTGCAGAACCAGCGCCACGCGATCGCATCCTTCGGGACGCCAGCCGGGCGTCGCGTGATCGATATCGTCGACATGAGGGGACCGCGCGTCCATATCAGACACTCCAAAAATTGCGGCGAGAATTCAGGGTGCCGATGACGCCGTGATGACAAGTGCCGCGCCGGCGCACGGCGCATCCGCCATGCCCGCCTGCATGGTTAGCATTGGCCTGATCAGCGACACGCGGGTCATGCAAGCGTAACCGCGGTCATGCCCGTGACGGAAATCCCTCATATCGCTGTCAATCTCGGCCGCTAGCCTCCGCCCAATGTTTCCGAACAGGGGGTTATTGCGATGCGCAGGGAAGATCTGCTCAAGCTTCCGTCCATGCCGGCTGCTGGTCCGAGCTATCCCGCCGGACCCTACCGCTTCATCGATCGCGAATTCCTCGTCATCACGTATGAGACCGATCCTGAATTGATCCGCGCCGGCCTGCCTGAGCCGCTGGAGCCGATCGAGCAGGCGATCGTGCATTACGAATGGATCAAGATGCCCGACAGCTCCGGCTTCGGCAGCTACACCGAGTCCGGCCTCGTGATCCCCGCGCGGCTGCATGGCGAAGAAGTCAACTTCGTCTGCCAGATGTATCTCGACGATGATCCACCTATCGCGGCCGGCCGCGAGATCTGGGGCTTTCCGAAGAAGTACGCCCATCCCAAGCTCGAGATCGTCAAGGACACCCTGACCGGCACCCTGGAATATGCCGGCCAGCTCGTTGCGATGGGCACGATGGGCTACAAGCACGAGAGCATGGCGGGCAATGGCGACATCACCCGCGCCACGCTGTCGAAGACGCAAGTCAATCTGAAGATGATCCCCGGCGTCGACGGTCATCTCGAGATCTGCCAGCTCGTTGCGATCAACCTGACCGACATCGTCGTCAAGGGATCGTGGATCGGGCCGGGCCGCCTGCATCTGGTGCCGCACGTCAACGCACCGGTCGCGGATTTCCCGGTCAAGCGCGTCGTCGGCGCGCATCATTACATCGCCGATTTGACGCTGCCGTTCGGCCGCGTCGTGCACGACTACAACAAGGACGTCGCAGAGGCGGCACCGACCGGTCTCGCCGCGGAGTAGCACGCAGCGAGGCCCGATCAGGCCGCGACCGGCTTCGCCTCCGGCGCGACCTTGGGCTGCGGCCGCGAGATCGCCAGCACACTCAGCGCGGCGATTACGCAGAGCGCGCCGGCGATGAAGAAGGCCGGCAGATAGCTTGCATAGAGCGTGCGCGACAGCCCGGCCCCGAACGCGGCGGCGCCGGCGCCGAGCTGGTGGCCGGCGAAGATCCAGCCGAACACCAGATTGGCGCGCTCAGCGCCGAAGCGCTGCGCGGTCAGGCGCACCGTCGGCGGCACGGTCGCGATCCAGTCGAGCCCGTAGAACATCGCAAACAGCGACAGGCCGTAGAACGTGAAGTCGGAGTACGGCAGATACAGCAGCGACAGCCCGCGCAGGCCGTAGTACCAGAACAGCAGCTTGCGATTGTCGAAGCGGTCCGACAGCCAGCCCGAGATGATGGTGCCGAAGAAATCGAAGATGCCCATCGCCGCGAGCAGGCTCGCGGCCTGTACCTGCGGGATGCCGTAGTCGAGGCACATCGGGATCAGGTGGACCTGGACGAGGCCGTTGGTCGAGGCGCCGCAGACGAAGAAGGTCGCGAACAGGATCCAGAACACCGACGACTTCGAGGAGTCGCGCAGCGTGCCGAGCGCGGCCGCCATGATCGGCGCATTGGCCGGCGGCGGCGCGGGCAGGGGCGCGGTGCCTTCGTCGCCGAACGGGCGCAGGCCGACGTCGCTCGGCCGGTCGCGCATCACCATCAGCACGGCAAAGGCGGCGACGCCGAGCATGACGCAGACGAGGCCGAGCGCGACACGCCAGCCGTAACGCTCGGTGATGGTCGCGAGCAGCGGCAGGAAGGCGAGCTGTCCGGTCGCGACGCTCGCAGTGAGCATGCCGATCACGAGGCCGCGTCGCGCCACGAACCAGCGCGTCGCGATCGTCGCGCCGAGCACCAGCGCGGTCATGCCGGTGCCGATCCCGATCACCACGCCCCACAACAGGACGAGCTGCCACACCTGCGTCATGGCGAGCGAGGCCAACAGTCCCGACACCACGATCAATTGCGCCGCCAGCGTCACATTGCGCAGGCCGTAGCGGTTCATCAGCGCGGCGGCGAATGGCGCCATCAGCCCGAACAGGATGAAGCGGATCGACAGCGCGGAGGAGATCTCGGCGGTGGACCAGCCGAATTCCTTCTGCAGCGGCACGATGAAGACACCGGGTGCGCCGACGGTGCCGGCCGAGATCAGCGCAGCCAGGAAGGTCACGGCGACCATCACCCAGCCGTAATGGATGTTGCGGCGGGCGAGGGCGGAAGCAAGCCAGTTCGAGATCATTGGGCCCCGGATGAAATACAATGAGGGTTCTATTCGTGATGCACAATATGCCACGAGGGAGCTATGGCTAAAATGCCAAAGTTCCCTCGTTTTCGGACTCGGAGGTGGGGCCGTTTTAAACTAGTGCGTGACCCGCTCGACGGCGATCGCGGTGGCTTCGCCGCCGCCGATGCACAGGGCCGCGACGCCGCGCTTCAGATTCTGCGCCTCCAGCGCGTGCAGCAGGGTCACGATCAGCCGTGCGCCGGTGGCGCCGATCGGATGGCCGAGCGCGCAGGCGCCGCCGTTGATGTTCAGCCGGTCACGCGGAATGCCGAGGTCGCGCTGCGCCGCCATCGCCACCACCGCGAACGCCTCGTTGATCTCGAACAGGTCGACATCGCCGACGCTCCAGCCGACCTTGTCGAGCAGCTTTCTGATCGCCGGGATCGGCGCGGTGGTGAACCATTGCGGCTCCTGGCTGTGGGTGGCGTGGCCCTTGATCTCGGCCAGAACAGGCAGGCCGTCGCGGTCGGCGAGCGAGCGCCGCGCCAGGATCAGCGCCGCGGCGCCGTCGGCATTGGCCGAGGAGGCGGCCGGTGTGATGGTGCCGTTGGCGCGGAACGCCGGCTTCAGGCCGGGGATTTTTGCCGGATCGACCTTCAGCGGGTGCTCGTCATTGGCGATGATGCGCGGACCAGCCTTCTCCGTGAGCGTGATCGGCGCGATCTCCGCCTTGAAGGCGCCGCCCTCGACCGCTTTGCGGGCGCGGCTTAGCGTCTCCATCGCATAGGTGTCCTGGTCGGCGCGGGTGAACTGATAGGCTTCCGCGGTGGCCTCGCCGAAATCGCCCATCGAGCGGCCGGTCTCATAGGCGTCCTCGAGCCCGTCCATCATCATGTGGTCGATGATGCGGTCGTGGCCGGCGCGATAGCCGCCGCGCGCCTTCTGCAAGAGATACGGCGCGTTGCTCATGCTCTCCATGCCGCCGGACAGCACGATCTCGGCCGAGCCGGCCTTGATGATGTCGTGCGCCAGCATGGTCGCCTTCATGCCGGAACCGCAGACCTTGTTGACGGTGGTGGCGCCGGTGGCATCCGGAAGCCCGGCGCCGCGCGCGGCCTGACGGGCGGGGGCCTGGCCCTGGCCGGCGGGCAGCACGTTGCCCATGAACACCTCGTCGATGCGCTCGGGCGCAAGCTTAGCGCGCTCCAGCGCCGCGCCGATCACGTGCGAACCGAGCTTGTGCGCCGCGAGCGGCGTGAGCTCGCCCATGAAGCGGCCAAGTGGGGTGCGGGCGGCGGAGAGGATGACGACGGGATCGGTGCTGGTTGCCATGGCAGGATTCCCTTCAATGCCGGGGATTTGATTGGATTATTATCATCATATGATGCGATGCAAAAAATGCAACTCCACGTCCTATGACAAAATGTCGTGTTCGCATGAGTTGGAGTGGCCGGGATAGTTCCGCAATCACCACCGTCGTCCTGGCCAAAGCCGGGACGACGCCGAATGTGTGGCGCGGTCCTTATCCACAATCGTCGTCCCTGCGAAAGCAGGGACCCATAACCACAGGGTCGTGTTGTTAGAGAGGGGTGTGGCCCCAGCGTCGCGCAACAAATCCCATTTGGGGTAATGGGTCCTGGCTTTCGCCAGGACGACGATGAGGATGGGTTCTCGCGCGATACGACGTACCGTCATTGCGTACCTGATCTCGGTGTCATCGCCAGGCTCGACCGGGCGATCCAGTATTCCAGAGACGTTGGTGCTCGAATCGAGAAGCCGCGGCGTACTGGATCGCCCGCATGCGCGGGCGATGACAGTTGTAATGGGGATACAGCTTCGCGCTCTCGCGACATGATTTGCCCGAGCTTTGCTTTTCATTCCGGCCTCTCTTGAACAGAGGGCGCAGGGAAAGCCGGGTGCCGATCGCACCCATGGGCCCCGAGCAATGGGTAGAAAGCTCGGGGGTAGGACCACAGGTGTAACCGGAGCAATCCGGCTTTCCCTGCGCGATGGGTTACGGCTTACTTCGTGCTCTCCCCGGCGAGACTGGGCTTGCTTGTCACCGCCTTCGCAAAACGCTTGCGCGTCTTGCGAGAGGACACCTGCCGCTAGGGCGTCAGGACCACACGACTTCACCGTCCGCATCATGCGCACTCGTCAGCTGCGCAATCCGCGTCCACCGCATCTCGACCCACGTTCGTGACGATCGCGAAGCGCCCCTCGATTGGGCGAGACGGGCGAACCATACACCGAGTTGATTTTCTGATAAAGCGAAATATTTTTATGCAAGGGGCTTGCGCCGTCGGGCAACTCAGTGATTGAGAATTTCCCTGTGGAGGTGGCGCGTCCCGGATGGCCCGCGACGTGACCTAGTCCGACCGCCAGGCGCCGAGCAAGAACCGCCGCTTCGGTGTCGAGCCTGCCTGCTTCTGCACGTCGGGCAGGTCGACGGCGTAACGCTTCATCAATAGCTTGATGGCGATCCCGATGATCACAAAGGGCGTCACGTAGATCGCGAAAACTTCGAAGGCTGTCATGGCGTCCTCCGCGATTTCGGCGGAGGCATGTTAGCACATTCATCCTGCGGGGCGGAGGGGGCCGATTCGGCGGCCGCAGGGGGCTGGGCAGTGCAACGCGGTTGCCGCCGATGCCCACGCGCATGGCTGCATGCGGCGGCTTCGATTGACACCGACAGGCTCGGCGCTACGCTCGCGGAACAGGACGTTTTCCCAAGAGAATCAACGGCCGGGATCTAAAAATCCGGATTCAAGACCCAGAAGAACCAAGAAAAGGGCAGGACACGCCGTGACACGCGTCATCGCGTCTTGAGCGGGACCACGCGGACTTCCGCGCTCGCGCCATTTCGCATCCGTAGCTATCGCTTTCAATGGCCGTCCGACCTGCTCACCTCCTGGGCGTTCGAGGTCGAGACGCTGGTGCTCGGCTGGTACATCATGGTCGAGACCGGCTCGGTGCTGCTGCTGACCGTGATGGCCTCGTTGCAATATGTCGGAACGCTGGTCGCGCCCGTCGTCGGCATGATCGGCGACCGCATGGGGCATCGCGATCTGCTCGCCGTGATGCGCTTTGCCTACACGGCGCTCGCCGGGATCATCATGATTCTGGCGCTATCAGGCCATCTGGCGCCGCTGAATGTCATGATCATCGTCGCGCTGATGGGCGTGATCCGTCCGTCGGACCTCGGCGTGCGCGGCGCGCTGCTGGCCGACATCATGCCGCCGGCGCAGATGGTCGGCGCCATCAGCCTGGCGCGCACGACGCAGGACTCGGCGCGCATCGCCGGCGCACTGAGCGGAGCGGGATTGTTCGCGGCGCTCGGCATCGGCTACGTCTATGTCGGGATCGCGAGCTTCTATTTCGTTGCCGCGGTGCTGATGCTCTGCATGGGCCGGCCGGCACAAGTGCACGGCGCGGCCGATCAATCGGCAAGCGACTTGCCCGGTTCGGCGCTGCTGCGCGACCTCAAGGAGGGCATCGTCTATGCCTGGAGCGGCCCCGGCATGCGCGCGGCGCTCTGCGTCGCGTTCCTCGCCAACCTCACCGCGTTTCCGCTCACCAACGGCCTGCTGCCTTTCGTCGCGCGCGACATCTTCCATACCGACCAGACCGGCCTCGGCTATCTCTCGGCGAGTTTCGCATTCGGCTCGCTGATCGGCTCGATTACGCTCAGCATGGCGGGCGGCGTGCGCATCGCGCGGCTTTTGATCGGCGCGACGCTCGCCTGGTATGCGATGCTGCTGGTGTTCGTCGAGCTCAGGACCATGCCGGTGGCGATGGCCTGCCTGGTGCTGGCCGGCATTGCGCAGAGCATGTCGATGATCTCCGCCGCCGTGATGCTGATGCGCAACGCCAGCGCCCATCTGCGCGGCCGCGTGATG
This sequence comes from Bradyrhizobium sp. B120, assembly GCF_049075665.1. Taxonomy (NCBI): domain Bacteria; kingdom Pseudomonadati; phylum Pseudomonadota; class Alphaproteobacteria; order Hyphomicrobiales; family Nitrobacteraceae; genus Bradyrhizobium; species Bradyrhizobium sp. B120. Next base: position 3,794,414 of record NZ_CP185242.1, read on the forward strand.
GGCGTGCGCATGATGGTGATCTACGGTCTGCCGCTCGGCCTGCTCGCGGCCGGCAGCCTGATCGACCTGATCGGCTACACCGCAACCGGCACGCTGCTCGCCGCCGCCGGCTTCATCGCGATGCTGGCGATCGCGCTGCACTGGCGGGCCGATCTGTGGCCGGTGCATGCGCCGGCCAATGCAAGGTGACCAGTGCGCGTAGCCCGGATGGAGCGAAGCGCAATCCGGGAAGTCCTATCCGCGGATAGCGCGCCCCGGATTTCGTTTCGCTCCATCCGGGCTACGAAGGCCGCTACGCAGCCTGAGCCGCCCGCCGAATATGCACCGGCACCGACTTGTACGACGGCGTGCCGCTCTCCTTGTCCTGATAGTCGAGCGGCACGAGGCCGTTCGCTTCGGGATAGTAGGCGGCGACCGAGCCGCGGGCGATGTCGTAGACGATCGCGGTCAGCGTGAGGCGGCGCGGCGCGCCCGAGGGCAGCGCGGTCTCGATCTCGACGAGATCGCCATGGGCGAGGCCGCGCGCGGTGAGGTCGGCCTCGTTGGCGAACAGGACGTCGCGCCGCCCGAACACGCCGCGATAGCGGTCGTTCAGTCCATAGATCGTGGTGTTGTACTGGTCGTGGCTGCGGATGGTAGCGAGCTTGAGGATGGTCTCATCGGTCAAGACCGGGTCCTCTTCGAGGCCGTCGAAGATCAGGAATTCGGCCTTGCCCGATGGCGTGGTCCATTTGCGTTCGGTCGGCGGCAGCGGCAGGCGGAAGCCGCCGGGAATCCGAATCCGCGCGTTGTAATCCCTAAAATCGGGGAAGACGCCTTCGATCGCATCGCGGATGCGGTCGTAATCGGCGATCAGCTCAGTCCACGGCACCTTGCTTGCCGGCAAGGTCGCCATCGCGATGCCGGCAACGATCGCCGATTCCGAAAGCAGGTTTTCGGAGGCCGGGGTCAGCTTGCCGCGCGAGGCGTGCACCATCGACATCGAATCCTCGACGGTGACGACCTGCGGGCCCGAGGCCTGGATGTCGCGCTCGGTGCGGCCCAGCACCGGCAGGATGATCGACTGCTTGCCGACCAGGAGATGCGAGCGGTTCAGCTTGGTGCCGAGATGGACGGCAAGCTCGAGCTTGCGCATGCCGGCCGCACAACGCTCGGGATCGGGCAGCGCGATGGCAAAATTGCCGCCGAGGCAGATCAGCACTTTCGACCTTCCGTCGTCGATCGCCTCCATCGCGGCGACCGCATCATGGCCGTGATGGCGCGGCGGCTTGAAGCCGAAGGTGCGCTCGATGCCCTCGAACATCGGGATGTTGGGCTTCTCGGTGATGCCGACGGTGCGGTTGCCCTGCACGTTGGAGTGGCCGCGCAGAGGGCAGATGCCTGCGCCCGGCTTGCCGTAATTGCCCTTCAGAAGCAGCAGGTTTGCGATCTGCTGGACATTGTCGGTGCCGCGGCTGTGCTGGGTGATGCCCATGCCGTAGGTGACGATGGTGGCATTGGACTTTGCGTAGGCGGCGGCGACCTCGCCGAGCTGGGCGCGGCTGAAGCCGGAGACGGTCTCGATCGCATCCCACGGCGTGGCGCGCAGATCGGCGGCGAATGCGGCAAAACCGTTGGTGTGCTCGGCAATGAAGGCGTGGTCGAGCACGTCGTGCGTCGCGTCGTCCTTCTCGATCAGCGCCTTCATGACGCCTTTCAGCACCGCGGCGTCGGCGCCGACTTTCGGCTGGTAATAGGTCGAGGCGATCCGCGTCGAGCCAAGGGTCGCCATCTCGATCGGGTCTTGCGGATCGGCAAAGCGCTCCAGCGCGCGTTCGCGCAGCGGATTGAACACGATGATCGGCACGCCGCGGCGCGAAACCTCCCACAACGTGCCCATCATGCGCGGATGGTTGGTGCCGGGGTTGTGGCCCATCGCGATGATCAGCTCGCAATGGTCGAAATCGTCCAGCGACACCGTGCCCTTGCCGATGCCGATCGATTGCGGCAGCCCGACGCTGGTCGCCTCGTGACACATGTTCGAGCAGTCGGGGAAATTGTTGCTGCCGTATTCGCGCGCGAAGATCTGGAACAGGAACGCGGCCTCGTTCGAGGCGCGGCCAGAAGTGTAGAATTCGGCCATGCCGGGATCAGGCAGGCTGCGCAGGCTCGCGCCGATCCGCGCGAAGGCGTTATCCCATGCGATCGGCTGGTAGGTGTCGGACGCCTCGTCATAGGCGAGGGGCTCGGTCAGCCGGCCCTCGTTCTCCAGATGGAAGTCGCTCCAGGTCAGCAGCTCGGTGACGGTATGGTCGGCGAAGAATTGAGGCGTGACGCGCTTGCTGGTCGCCTCCCAGGTCACGGCCTTGGCGCCGTTCTCGCAGAACTGGAAGGTGGAGGTGTGCTCCTTGTCCGGCCAGGCGCAGCCCGGACAGTCGAATCCGTCGGGCTTGTTGGTGCGGAGCAGCGTGATCGGCGCCTCGACCAGATCCATCTGGTCGCGCACCGCGATCGCGGTGGCCTTGAGGGCGCCCCAGCCGCCAGCCGGAGCATTGTAGGGGCGGATACCGGGAACGTCGCGCTTTTGGACCATATGTCCTCCTGCAGCTCTTGAGTTCTGACCTCGTGCGTCTGTCCCGAATTGATTGTTTTGTTGGCCGCGCGCGCGGCGATCCGCGAGAGAGCGTGTTCCGATCGACGTTCTCGATCCGAAACACCAAGCTCACGATGGAGGTTAGACTAATCCGCTGAGGCTCGTGGTCAACAGTCTGTCAGGTTGGTCTCGTAGCCCGGATGAAGCGAAGCGCAATCCGGGGCGATTCCACCCGCGGATGATGTGTCCCGGATTTCGCTGCGCTCCATCCGGGCTACAAGGTGTCGTTGTTACCGCTTCCGATCCAAGAATCCCTGCAACAGCCGTTGCGGCTCGCCGGTCTGGAAGGATTTTCCGAACACGCCGACGCTGAGGTTGACCGACTCGGTCAGCGGCAGCTCTTCCCATTGCCGCAGCAGGTCCTTCTGGATCCGCAGCGCCTCGGGGCCGCATTCCAGCAGAGCCTTGACGGTGTGCTCGACGGCCTCATCGAGGCCGCCGGGTTTTGCCACCGTGTCGACCAGGCCCCAGGCGAGCGCGGTGGGGGCGTCGATGTTCTCCGCTGTCATCATCAGCCAACGGGCGCGGCCCCAGCCGATCAGGCGCGGCAGCAAAGCGGCGTGGATCACCGAGGGGATGCCGACGCGCACCTCGGGCATCCCGAACATCGCATCATGCGCCGCGACCCTGACGTCGCACGCGGCCGCGACCTCGAGCCCGCCGCCGAGGCACCAGCCGGGCAGGCGGGCGATGACAGGCGCGGGGAATTTGCGTACGGCCTCGCAGAGGTCGCGCAGACGGCTGATGAACGCTTCCGCCGAGGTCTGGTCGAGCGTCGCCATCTCCTTGATGTCGGCGCCGCCGATCATGCTGCGCTCGCTTTCGCCGGCCAGGATCACCGCGCGGACACTGCGATCAGCGGCGAGGTGCTCAAAGCCTTCGCGCACGCCGTTGGTCACCGCGGAACTGACGATGTTCAGCTTGCCGGCGTTGCAGATCGTGAGGCGGACGACGCCTCTGGTGTCGCGGTCGATGCCGCAGTGGGGATTGAGCATGTCCATGGAAAAGTCCCGGCGCAGGAATTGAACGACTTGGGCCATGTCCCGGACAAAGCCTGTCTCTGTCAAGACACTGGCCGGCAGTTGCGTCAGGGGACGCGGATATATAGAATTATACATATCATATAAATGGAGCCGTCATGACCGCCGCCGAGACATCACACCTGCATTCGCCCGAACTGACGCGCACGCGCGTGGTCGAATGGCAGGCGCCCGGGCCGGTCGCCAGGGCGGCGATGCCGATGTCCGGCATCGCGGCGATGCGTGCGATCCGCGACGGCTCCTTGCCGCCGCCGCCGATGGCAAAACTGATCGGCTTCCGCGTGGCCGTCGTCGACGAGGGGCGGATCGTGATGGAACTCGAGCCGCATGAGAGCCTGGAGAACACCATCGGCCTCTTGCACGGTGCGACCGCCGCGGCGCTGCTCGATACCGCGATGGGCTGTGCGATCTCGACCATGCTGCCGGCAGGGCAGACCTCGGTGACGCTGGACCTCAAGCTGACCTATCTGCGCCCGCTCTCGGCGCGCTCCGGAACCATCTCGGCCGAGGGCAAGGTGATCAAGCTCGGCCGCCAGACCAGCTACACCGAGGGCCTCGTCCGCGACGGCAAGGGCAATCTTGCGGTGCACGCGACTGCGACATTTTCCATGCTCGGCGGGGAACCAAAAGCGAAATAACTGCAGCATTCCGGGCGCAAATCTGTTATTGTATGATTAGAAACATTCCATGAGAGCGGCATGCGCTATTCGAAAGAACACAAGCAGGAGACCCACGCGCGGATCGTGAAGAAGGCCGCGACGCGGCTGCGCGAGAGGGGCGCCCATGGCATCGGCGTCGCCGACCTGATGAAGGACGCCGGCCTGACTCATGGCGGCTTCTACGCGCATTTCGATTCACGCGAGGCGCTGGTGATCGAGGCCTTCAACTACGCCATGGACCGCGCCAACGAGCGCTGGCGCAAGGTCACGGCAGAGGTGCCGCCGGAGAAGCGGCTTGCGACCATCGTCGACGGCTACCTGTCGGCGGTGCATCGCGACGATCCCGGCCAGGGCTGCGCGGTGCCGGCGCTCGGCGCCGAGATCGCCCGCGAAAGCCTGAAGACCCGCAAGGCCTTTGCGCTCAAGCTCGACCAGATGATCGATATGATCACCGACCAGATCCAGGACATGCCGCGCAAGACCGCGCGCAAGCAGGCGATGGCCACGCTCGCGACCATGCTGGGCACCATCGTGATGTCGCGGATCGCAGGCAGCGGCGAAATGTCCGACGAGATCCTGAGCGCCGGCCGCGAGGCGGTGCTGGGGCGGGCGGCGGCTGCGAAGGCGCCGGCGAAGAAGACCAAGGTGAATTAGGCGAGTTCCTGCGACGAGGCGCCGGATCTCCCCGGTTTAGTTTTCGTCGGCAACGAAGACATGAGGCACCCTTTGGAAGGCCTCAGCCCTGCGAGGCTTCCGGAGTGATGGCCCTTCGCATGCTCCGTCCGACCCTGACGGCCGAGGCGGTAATCAATAACGACCACCATCGCGCTTTTGTTGTGTGAGCCATTCCGACAGCGTCCTCGTTTTTGATCCTGGATCGCCCGAGGACCCTCGTCTGATGCTCGTTCCCGAGCGAGCCGACCGAGGCTTGGCTGATTCAGTTTCAACGATCGCGTCTGCGGAAGCCGACGATCTCTCGGCAGCTTCTCTCTCGAGGCGCAGCTTCTTCAGTCGCGCCATTTTGTCCCGCTCGGCCTCTGTCTCAGCTCCGTCGGACAACAGCGTCTTGTGGTGAGCGGTCTCTGCTGAACCCCAGACTCCGATGATGGTTGTCTCGCCAAGCGCCTTGCAGGCCTCGAGCCGATGCAACCCCTCGAGCAAAACCAGGCGGCCCTCATCAGGCCGAACGAGAATGGGGACTTGTTGCCCAACTTCCAGAATGCTCGCCGCGATTTCTTGAACGAGCTCAGGCCTGAGGGTTTTCCGTTTCTTAACGGGCACGTAAATCTGATCGATGGGAAGACTTTCCGGGTCGGGCACAGCGTTACTCCCTACTCAGGATCCGTCCAAAATGCGGTTTAAGGATGAAGCGCCACACTGCCAAGGCATTTCTCAAAAGGCATTTCTCAAACTGAGCTCGAGGGCCAGCGCTGGTCAGGTCGCCCCGGCGAACAGCGCGCGCTCGGCTTCCACCGTCTCGTAGATGTAATCCGCCACCGCGCGGATGCGGGCGAGGTCCTTGCTGTCGGCGTGCATCAACAGCCAGAAGGTGCGCGAGATCCGCACCTCGTCGCGCAGCACCGGTTGCAATTCGGGGTGGGTGGTCGCCATGAAGTGCGGCAGCACGGCGATGCCGAAACCGGCGATGGTGGCGTTGAGCTGCGCGATCAGGTTGGCGCTGCGGAATTTGGCCGAGATCTTCGGCGAGACCAGCGGCAGATAGTCCAGTTCCGGCGTGAACAGCAGTTCCTCGATGTAGCCGACGAAGCGGTGCTTCGGCAGGTCGCCGCGCGCGGCAATCCTTGGGGCCTGCGCCAGATAGCCGGGTGCGGCATAAAGCCCGAGCGTGTAGTCGAGCAGCTTGCGGCCGACGATGCGGCCTTCCTTCGGCATGGTCAGGCTGATCGCGATGTCGGCCTCGCGCTTGGAGAGCGAGAACAGCCGCGCGGTGGCGACCAGCTGCAGATCGAGATCGGGATACCGCTCGGTGAACTTGACCAGCCGCGAAGCCAAAAAGTGGCTGCCGAAGCCGTCCGGCGCGCCGATCCGCACCGTGCCGGTGAGGTGGGCGCGCGAGCCGCCGACCGCTTCCTGGTTGGCGACGATGGTCGATTCCATCGCCTCCGCGCTGTCGGCGACGCGCTGGCCGGCCTCGGTCAGCAGGTAGCCGGTCTTGCGGCGATCAAACAGTTTTGCGGAGAGGTGGCCTTCCAGCCGGTCGACACGCCGGATCACTGTGGCATGATCGACGCCGAGCTGCTTGGCGGCAGCCGACACCGACCCGCCGCGCACGATGGCAAGCACGAAGCGGAAGTCGTCCCAGTCGATCGTGTCGCCGCCTTGATCCTGCATTTCCGCACATCTATGGTGCAATTTATCGGACTTGAATCCTATAAAATGCAGGGTCATTAGGGTTTGTAAAGCGATCTCGCCGCGAGGAGCGGCGATTCACGTCTTCAAGGGAGGATATTCATGCGCTCGATCGGACATTTCATCGGTGGCAAGGAGGTCAAGGGCACCTCGGGCCGTACGGCTGACGTCTTCGAGCCGATGACCGGCGACGTCCAGGCCAAGGTGGCGCTGGCCTCCAAGGCCGAAGTTCGCGCCGCAGTGGAGAACGCCCGCGCCGCGCAGCCCGAATGGGCCGCCACCAACCCGCAGCGCCGCGCCCGCGTCATGATGAAATTCGTCGAGCTGGTGCAGCGCGACTATGACAAGCTCGCCGAGCTGCTGGCGCGCGAGCATGGCAAGACCGTTCCCGACGCCAAGGGCGACATCCAGCGCGGCCTCGAAGTCGCTGAGTTCGCCTGCGGCATCCCGCATCTGATGAAGGGCGAGTACACCGAAGGCGCCGGCCCCGGCATCGACATCTATTCGATGCGCCAGCCGCTCGGCGTGGTCGCCGGCATCACGCCGTTCAACTTCCCGGCGATGATTCCGATGTGGAAGTTCGCGCCCGCGATCGCCTGCGGCAATGCCTTCATCCTCAAGCCGTCGGAGCGCGATCCGGGCGTGCCGATGATGCTTGCCGAACTGATGATCGAAGCGGGCTTGCCGGCCGGCATCCTCAACGTCGTCAACGGCGACAAGGAAGCGGTCGACGCCATCCTCGACGATCCCGACGTCAAGGCCATCGGCTTCGTCGGCTCGACCCCGATCGCGCAGTACATCTACGAGCGCGCCGCGCAGACCGGCAAGCGCTGCCAGTGCTTCGGCGGCGCCAAGAACCACGCCATCATCATGCCGGACGCCGACATGGACCAGGCAGTCGATGCGCTGATCGGCGCCGGCTACGGCTCGGCCGGCGAGCGCTGCATGGCAGTGTCGGTTGCGGTGCCCGTCGGCAAGACCACCGCCGACCGGCTGATGGAAAAGCTGATCCCGCGCGTCGAGTCGCTCAAGATCGGCACCTCGGTCGATCCGTCGGCCGATTACGGTCCGCTGGTGACCCGCGAGGCGGTCGAGAAGGTCAAGAGCTACATCGACATCGGCGTCAAGGAAGGCGCGACGCTGGCGGTCGACGGCCGCGGCTTCAAGATGCAGGGCTACGAGAACGGCTTCTATCTCGGCGGTTCGCTGTTCGACAACGTCACCAAGGACATGCGGATCTACAAGGAAGAGATTTTTGGCCCGGTGCTCTCGGTGGTGCGCGCCAAGGATTATCACGAAGCGCTGGCGCTGCCGTCCGACCACGACTATGGCAACGGCGTTGCGATCTTCACCCGTGACGGCGACGCGGCGCGCGACTTCGCGGCCAAGGTCAATGTCGGCATGGTCGGCGTCAACGTGCCGATCCCGGTGCCGATCGCCTACTACACCTTCGGCGGCTGGAAGAAGTCCGGCTTCGGCGATCTCAACCAGCACGGCCCTGACTCGGTTCGCTTCTACACCAAGACCAAGACGGTGACCTCGCGTTGGCCGTCCGGCGTCAAGGACGGCGCGGAGTTCTCGATCCCGACGATGAAGTAAGTCCGTTCAGGGCGAGGCAATGATGCAGTTCGCTCTCAACGAGGACCAGATCGCAGTTCGCGACATGGCGCGGGCGTTTGCGGCGGAGAAGATCGCGCCGCACGCGCTCGAATGGGACGAGAAGAAGCACTTTCCGGTGGACGTGATGCGCGAGGCAGCAGGCCTCGGCATCGGCGGCATCTACATCAAGGACGATGTCGGCGGCTCGGCGATGACGCGGTTCGACGCGGCGCTGATCTTCGAGGCGCTGGCGACGGGCTGTCCGACCACGTCCGCCTTCATCTCGATCCACAACATGGCGTCCTGGATGATCGATGCCTATGGCAACGACACCCAGCGCCACCGGTGGCTGCCGAAGCTCTGCACCATGGAGCTGCTCGCGAGCTACTGCCTGACCGAGCCGGGCGCCGGCTCCGATGCCGCTGCGCTGCGCACCCGCGCGGTGCGTGACGGCGACCATTACGTCCTCAACGGCCAGAAGCAGTTCATCTCCGGCGCCGGCAGCACTGACCTTCTGGTCGCGATGGTGCGCACCGGCGGCGATGGGCCCGGCGGCGTCTCGACGATCGTCGTCGACGGCAAGACGCCGGGCGTGTCGTTCGGCGCCAATGAGCGCAAGATGGGCTGGAATGCGCAACCGACCCGCGCGGTCGTATTCGAGAATGCGCGCGTGCCGGTCGAAAACCGGCTGGGCGAGGAGGGCATCGGCTTCAAGATCGCGATGGCCGGTCTCGACGGCGGCCGTCTCAACATCGCGGCATGCTCGCTCGGCGGTGCGCAGACGGCGCTCGACAAGGCGCTGGCCTACATGAAGGACCGCAAGGCCTTCGGCAAGCGGCTCGACGAATTCCAGGCGCTGCAGTTCAAGATCGCCGACATGGCAACCGAGCTCGAAGCCGCACGCACCTTCCTGTGGCGCGCAGCCGCGGCGCTCGACCGCAAGGATGCTGACGCGTCCATGCTGTGCGCGATGGCGAAACGGTTCGGCACCGATGTCGGTTTCGAGGTCGCCAACCAGGCGCTGCAACTGCACGGCGGTTACGGTTATCTCAGCGAATACGGCGTCGAGAAGATCGTGCGCGATCTGCGCGTGCATCAGATCCTCGAAGGCACCAATGAAATCATGCGGCTGATCGTGTCGCGCAAATTGATCGAGGGCGCGCGATGAATGATGTGGCCGCTGCCGAAGGCGACCTGATTGCGCGCAAGGAAGAGGCGGCCGGCATCATCCGGCTCAACCGGCCGAAGGCGATTAATGCCGTGACATTGGAGATGTTCCACGACATCGACAGGGCGCTCGACGCGTTCGAGGCCGATCCCGATGTCGCGGTCATCGTGCTGGAAGGCGCCGGCGAGCGCGGCCTCTGCGCCGGCGGCGATATCCGCGCGCTCTGGGAAAGCTCGAAGGTCAAGGGCGACCTCGGCAAGATCCTGTGGCGCGACGAGTACATCCTCAACGCGCGGATCAAGAAATTTCCAAAGCCGTACGTCGCCTTCATGGACGGCATCGTGATGGGCGGCGGCGTAGGCCTGTCGGCGCACAGCCGGCACCGCGTGGTGACCGAGCGGACCAAGCTCGCGATGCCGGAAGTCGGGCTCGGCTTCTTCCCTGACGTCGGCGGCACCTATCTTCTGTCGCGTTCGCCGGGCGAGATCGGCACCTATTTCGGGCTGACCGGCACCACCATGAACGGACCCGATGCGATCTACGCGAAATTCGCCGATGCAGTGGTGCCGAGCGCCAAGCTCCCGGCGCTGCGCGAGGCGCTGACCAAGGTTGCGCCGGGCACGACGTCCACCGAAATCGACCGGCTGATCGCAGGTTTTGCCACCGGCGAGAAATCCGGCCCCGTCGCCGCGCTACAGGCCAAAATCGACGGCTGGTTCGCGCGCGGACGGATGGAAGACATCGTCGCTGCGCTGAAAGCCGACGGCTCCGATCTCGCGCAAGCCACGCTGAAGACGCTCAGCGAGAAATCGCCGCGCGGCATGGTGGTGACGCTGAAGCTGCTGCGGCTGGCGCGGGCGACCGAGACGCTCGAAGAATGCCTGGTGCGCGAATATCGCGCGGCGCTCGAAGTGTTTGCCAGCGACGATTTCCGCGAGGGCGTGCGCGCCGCCGTGATCGACAAGGACCGCGATCCGAAGTGGTCGCCCGCTCAAATCGAGGACGTGACGGCAGAGATGCTGGCGCCTTACTTCGCCGAGATCGGCGCCGACGAACTGAAATTTCCTGACAGCAAATAGAAACGTCGCAAGTGGAGGACTTCCCATGGCAAACGTCGCATTCATCGGGCTCGGCAATATGGGCGGGCCGATGGCGGCCAATCTGGTCAAGGCCGGCCACAAGGTGACCGCGTTCGATCTGGTCGCGGCATCCCGCGATCAGGCCAAGAGCGATGGCGCCGCGATCGCCGAGAGCGGCGTCGGCGCGGTGAAGGGCGCCGATGTCGTGATCACGATGCTGCCGGCCGGCAAGCATGTGCTCGGCGTCTGGAACGAGGTGCTGCCGGCGATGGCCAAGGGCACGCTGATCATCGATTGCTCGACCATCGACGTCGAGAGCGCCAAGCAGGCGCATGCGCTTGCCGCCAAGCACGGCATCGCCTCGGTCGATGCGCCGGTTTCCGGCGGCACCGGCGGCGCCAAGGGCGCGACACTGACCTTCATGTGCGGTGGTGAGACGAAAGCCTTCGCGGCGGCGCAGCCGATGCTGGCCAACATGGGCAAGAAGATCGTGCATTGTGGCGGCGGCGGTGCCGGGCAGGCGGCCAAGATCTGCAACAACATGATCCTCGGCATTTCCATGATCGCGGTCGGCGAGGCCTTCGTGCTCGCCGAAAAGCTCGGCCTGTCGCATCAGGCGCTGTTCGACGTCGCCTCGACCTCGTCGGGGCAGTGCTGGTCGCTGACCACCTATTGCCCGGTTCCCGGTCCAGTGCCGACCTCGCCGGCCAACAACGATTACAAGCCGGGTTTCGCCTCCAACCTGATGGTGAAAGACCTGACGCTGGCGCAGGACGCCGCCACTGCCGCCGGCGCGGTGACGCCGCTCGGCAAGCATGCGCAGGAGCTCTATAAGACCTTCGACGCGTCGGGCCACGGCGGGGTCGACTTTTCCGGAATTATCCAGCACGTTCGGAGCCTCGCTGGGAAATAGCGGCCTTCCACTTGTAGCCCGGATGGAGCGCAGCGAAATCCGGGACAGCTTCGTCAGTTGGCGCGACCGGCCCCGGATTACGCTGCGCTCCATCCGGGCTACGATTGAATGCCACGCTGGTCGCTAGCGTGAAATTCGACGGGTTCGGACGATGACCACATTTCAGGACGCACGCGCCTTTCTGCTCAAGCACCGCTCCGACTACGACACGGCGGTGAAGGGATTTCGCTGGCCGGATCCCGTGCCGTTCAACTGGGCGCTCGACTGGTTCGACGCTGAACTCGCACACAATGCCGACAGCCGCGACCGGCCGGCGCTGTGGATCGTCGATGCCGCCAGCAGCAACGAGACCAAGCTGTCGTTCGCCGAGCTGTCACGCCGCTCCAACCAGGTCGCGAACTTCCTGCGCGCGCAGGGGCTGAAGCGCGGCGATCATCTGCTGCTGCTGCTCGGCAATGTGGTGCCGCTGTGGGAGACCATGCTGGCGGCGATGAAGCTCGGCGTGGTCGTGATCCCCGCGACCACGTTGTTGACGGCGGACGAATTGCGTGACCGGCTGGATCGCGGCAAGGCGAAGGCGGTGGTTGCGACGCAGGATCAGGTCGCGAAGTTCGCAGGCCTCGGCGGCGAAACGCTGGTGCGCATCGTGGCCGGTGCGACGCAGACCCACGAGGGCTGGTTGCCGTTCGAGGATGCCGCCAAGGCGTCGGATGCCTTCGCGCCTGATGGCCCGACCAAGGCCGACGACCCGATGCTGCTGTATTTCACCTCGGGCACCACGGCAAAGCCGAAGCTGGTGCGGCACAGCCAGCGCAGCTATCCGGTCGGCCATCTCTCGACGATGTACTGGATCGGCCTGCAGCCCGGCGACATTCATCTCAACATCTCCTCGCCCGGCTGGGCCAAGCACGCCTGGAGCTGCTTCTTCGCGCCATGGAATGCCGGCGCGACGATCTTCATCGCCAACCAGCCGCGCTTCGAGGCCAAAGGACTGCTCTCGATCATCGGCCGCTGCGGCGTCACCACGCTGTGTGCGCCGCCGACGGTGTGGCGGATGTTCATCCAGGAGCAACTGTCGGACTTCAAGGTGAGCCTGCGTGAAGTGTGCGGCGCCGGCGAGCCGCTCAATCCTGAGATCATCGACCAGGCCAAATCGGCCTGGGGCCTCACCATCCGCGACGGCTACGGCCAGACCGAGACCACGGCGCTGGCCGGCAACTCGCCGGGGCAGAAGGTGAAGGTCGGCTCGATGGGCCGGCCGCTGCCGGGCTATCGCGTGCAGGTGACCGACAATGACGGCCATGCCGCCAAGGAGGGCGAAGTGACGCTGTTGCTCGGCGCTGAACGGCCGGCGGGCCTGATGCAGGGCTACCAGGGCGACGACGGCAGACTGATCGGCACCGGCGGCGCAATTTATCGCAGCGGCGATGTCGTGTTCACCGACGACGAGGGCTATCTGACCTTCGTCGGCCGCACCGATGATGTGTTCAAATCCTCCGACTACCGCATCTCGCCGTTCGAATTGGAGAGCGTCCTGCTCGAGCACGACGCGGTGGCGGAAGCCGCCGTGGTGCCGAGCCCGGACCCGATCCGGCTGGCGGTCCCCAAGGCCTATGTGCTGCTGGTCTCCGGCGTCGAGCGCACCCCGGAGACGGCGCTGTCGATCTTCAAGCATTTGCACACGCGGCTCGCACCGTTTAAACGCATCCGCAAGCTCGAGCTGGTTACCGAACTGCCAAAGACGATTTCTGGAAAGATCCGTCGGGTGCAGTTGCGCCGGCTCGAACATGACGATGTCAGAAGCGATGCGTTGCGCGGAACCGAGTTCCGCGAGGAAGAATTTCCGGAGCTGCAGAAGGTGCGGACCTCCGGTTAGCGGAGGTTAGCCAATGAACGAAGTCTGGAAGAAGCCGCCGGTGTCGCTGGAAACCTACCAGGGCATGGTCGGCAAGGAGATCGGCGTGTCCTCGTGGCACCTGCTGGATCAGGGCCGCATCGACACCTATGCCGACGTGATCGAGGATCACCAGTTCATCCATGTCGATCCCGAGCGTGCGAAGCAGGAGACCGCCTTCGGCACCACGATCGCCCATGGCTTCCTGACGATGTCGCTGCTGTCGATCATGTCCTACGAGGTGATGCCGGTGCTCGAGGGCACTGCGATGGGCGTTAATTACGGCTTCGACAAGCTGCGCTTCATCTCGCCGGTGCGCTCGGGCAAGCGCGTCCGCGGCCGCTTCGTGCTGGCCGAAGCCACGCTGCGCAAGCCGAAGGAACTGCTGTCGCGCACCAACGTCACGGTCGAGATCGAGGGCGAAGAGAAGCCCGCGTTGGTCGCCGACTGGCTCGGCCTGATCTATTTCAGCTAGAGCGTTTTCCAACGAAGTGGACACCGGTTCGCGTGAAGAAAACGCTCCGAACAAGAATCTAGAGCCTCCGTTCCGATTCAAGCGGAACGGGAGAGGCTCTAGCAGATAGTTGAGTAGCTCCACCTTTCCCGCAAGCGGGAGAGGTGGAGCGAGCCGGCCTCGACCCGCCTTCACGGGTTGTGCGTCGCACCGCTGATCCACATAGCGCATTGACGGCTTTGATCCCTGGTGTCCATCATGCTCCCGTTGAGGCGGTGCGGTCCCGGGAGTGGCAGCCATGGTGCAGAACATCGTCGCCGGACTTGTCGTGGTCGGTTTGATTGTGATTGGCTCGCTGAGCTACGCCCAGGAGCATCACGAGTGCTGGAGCGGGCACCTGCTCAAAAGCCTGAAACCCTGCGGATCTATGACCCCTTCCGTATAGCGCGCCCGGTGGCCGCTTGGGGTTTGGCCTGCTTGCGTCTTGGCCGGGCTTGACCCCGCGATCCATCGCTGCTCAAAAGTCTCCACCTTTTCATGCCGCTCGGGCACTCACCCTCTCCCCTTGTGGGAGAGGGTGGCGCGATCGAGCGGAGCGAGATGGAGCCGGGTGAGGGGTTTCTCTCCGCGTGCTCATCCGTGGAGAGAACCCCTCATCCGGCGCTTCGCGCCACCTTCTCCCACAAGGGGAGAAGGGAAGTCAGAGCAGGAATTACGGCATGGCAATCAGGTTTGACGGACGCGTCGCTATCGTCACCGGCGCGGGCAACGGTCTCGGGCGGGCGCATGCGCTGGGGCTCGCCAGCCGCGGCGCCAAGGTCGTGGTCAACGATTTCGGCGGCGCGCGCGACGGCACCGGCGGCTCGCTGTCGCCGGCCGAGACCGTGGTCGAGGAGATCCGCAAGGCCGGCGGCACCGCGATGGCCGACGGCGCCGACGTCTCGAACTTCGAGCAGGTCACCGCGATGGTCGAGCGCGCCACCAAGGAGTGGGGCAGCGTCGATCTGCTCTGCGCCAATGCCGGCATCCTGCGCGACAAGTCGTTCACCAAGCTCGAGGTCGCCGACTGGGCCAAGGTGCTCGACGTGCATCTCACCGGCACCTTCTATTGCTGCAAGGCGGTGTGGGCCGGCATGCGTGAGCGCAACTACGGCCGCATCGTGCTGACGACCTCGTCGTCCGGCCTGTTCGGCAATTTCGGCCAGGCCAATTACGGCGCAGCGAAGGCCGGCATGGTCGGCCTGATGAACGTGCTCGCCGAAGAGGGCCGCAAGAACAATATCAAGGTCAACACCGTCTCGCCGACGGCGGCGACCCGGATGACCGAGGAGCTGCTGCCGCCGCAGGCGCTGGCGCTGATGAAGCCGGAAGCGATCACGCCGGCGGTGGAGTTTCTGCTCTCGGAGGATGCGCCGACCCGCACCATCATGGGCGCCGGTGCCGGCTCGTTCGCGGTGATCCGCGTGCTGGAGACCGAAGGCGTCAACCTGCCGCAATCGGAATGGACGCCCGACGGCGTTGCCGCGCACTTCAACGCGATCAGCGACATGTCGACCGCGAAAGCGCTCCAGGGCGCGTTCGAGCAGACGCAGAAATACGTCGCCCAGGCCGCGGCGCGGGCCGGGATCAAGCTGTAAGCCGTCATTCCGGGGCGTCGCGCAGCGACGAGCCCAGAATCCATAACCACCATCGTGAGTATGGATTCCCCGATGCGCAATTGCGCATCTGTGGCCTGCGCCTTGCGGCGCACCCCGGAATGACACCTTCCTTTTGGCTCGATACGGGCTCAGCGCATGTCTGCCAGCCAACACAATGTCGCCGTCATCGGAGCCGGTCCCGCCGGCCTGATGGCGGCGGAAACCCTTGCGGCGGGCGGCGCACAGGTCACCGTCTACGACGCGATGCCGTCGGCCGGCCGCAAGTTCCTGATGGCCGGGCGCGGCGGGCTCAATCTCACCCATAGCGAGCCGCTGCCCGATTTCCTCGCGCGCTATCGTGAGGCGATGCAGCACCTCAAGCCAGTGGTCGAGGCGTTTCCGCCCGACGCGCTGCGCGCCTGGAGTGCGGCGCTAGGGCAGCCGACCTTCATCGGCACCAGCGGCCGCGTGTTTCCAAAAGTGTTCAAGGCATCGCCGTTGCTGCGTGCCTGGCTGCGGCGGCTCGATGCCGCGGGTGTTGCGTTTGCGTTCCGGCATCGCTGGATTGGGTGGGACGACAGCGGCGGATTGTTGTTTGCAACGCCGGATGGTCCGCGCGTGGTCAATGCCGACGCGTCGGTGCTTGCGCTCGGCGGCGCAAGCTGGCCGCGGCTTGGCTCCGACGGGACGTGGACGGTGACCGTTGCAGCGAAGGGCATCGCCGTCGCACCGATGCGGCCGGCCAATTCCGGCTTCACGGTCGCGTGGTCGGATGTCTTCCGTGATCGCTTCGAAGGGCAGCCGCTGAAGGGCATCGCATTGACGATTGGTCCGCACACGGTGCGCGGCGAGGCCGTCGTCACCCGCGCGGGCATCGAAGGTGGCGCCATCTACGCCTTGTCGGCGGAATTGCGCGAGGCGGTGCTGGGTATCGGGCAGGCGACATTGACGATCGCGCTGCGGCCGGACCTCGACGCCGCCGCGCTGACCACCCGCCTGTCCGGGACGCGCGGCAAGCAGTCGTTCGCGAATTTCCTGCGCAAGGCGGCGCAGCTCTCTCCTGTCGGCATCGGCCTGATGCAGGAGACAACGATTGCGTCTGGCCGGCCACTGGCATCGTTCTCGCCGGCAGAGCTCGCGCAGCTGATCAACGCGATTCCGGTGCAGCTCACGGGCGTCGCGCCGATCGATCGCGCGATCTCGACCGCGGGCGGGATCGCTTTCAGCGAGTTGGACGCGTATTTCATGCTGCGCAAATTGCCCGGTGTCTTCGCCGCCGGAGAGATGCTCGACTGGGAGGCTCCGACCGGCGGCTATCTGTTGCAGGCGTCGTTTGCGACCGGTCTCGCCGCCGGGAAGGGGGCGTTGCGATGGCTCAATCCGTAGGATGGGTAGAGCGAAGCGAAACCCATCATGTCTCCTCGCGGAAGAAAGTTGATGGGTTTCGCTGCGCTCTACCCATCCTACACGGTGCGACTCACTCTGAACCGGTCTTGGTCGCCAGGTCGGTGATGAACCCGAGCACGCCGAACGTGGCGGCCACCGCGCACACTGCCGTCCAGCCACCGTAACTCCACGCGGCGGACGCCGCCGCTGCACCGACCGCGCCGCCGATGAAGAACAGCGCCACGAACAGGCCGTTGATCCGGCCGCGCGCCTCCGGCTGCAACAGATTGACGGCGCGGCGGCCGAGCGTCTGGTCGGTGGTGATGCCGAAATCGAGCAGCACGGCGCCGACGCCAAGCAGCGAAAGGGCCGCGATCCGCGACTCGATCGTGCCGGCCCAGGCGCACAGCACGAGCGCGCCGGCGATGAGGAGGTGCGAGACAATCAGCAACGGCCGCGCGAAACCTCGGTCGCCCCAGCGGCCGGCGATCGGAGTTGCCGCCGCTCCTGCAACGCCGATCAGCGCGAACAGCGCGATGCCCTTGGCATCGAGCTTGAACGGCGCTTCCGGCAGCCGCAGCGCGACAGCCGCCCAGAACGCGGTGAACGATGCCATCACCAGCGCCGCGGTCCAGGAACGAACGCGCAGCACCGGCTCCTCGCGCAGCAATCTTGGGAATGAACGCAGCAGCCCGCCGTAGCTGACCTTCGCCGCAGGCTGCAGCGTCGGCAGATAGCGCGCCAGCGCGCAACCGAGCACGGTCATCAGGACAGCCGAAGTGAGGTAGTAGCCGCGCCAGTTCCAGCTGTCCGCGATCAGGCTCGCCAGCGGCCGCGACAGCAGGATGCCGATCATCAACCCGCTCATGACATCGCCGATCGCCTGTCCGCGGCGCTCCGGCGGCATCATCGAGGCGACCAGCGGCACCACCATCTGGATCGCGGCGCAGGACGCGCCGAGGATGAAGGTGGCGGCTAACAAAATCAGCGGCGTCGGCGCCATCGCGGTGCCGATCGCGGCCACGATGGCGCAGCCGAGTGTGCGCAGGATCAGCCGCTTGTTCTCGACGAGGTCGACCAGCGGCACCAGCAGCAACAGCCCGAGTGCGTAGCCGAGCAGGGTCAGCGTCGAGATCAGGCCGGCCTCCAGCGCGGTCATGTCGAGCGATCGGCCCATCAGGCCAACCAGGATCTGCGGCGCAAACAGATTGGTGACGACGGTGCCGGTCGTGATTGCGCCGATCCAGATCAGGGGACGCACGGAGACGGCGCGCGCCGGGGAGAGCTTGGTGGCTTCGGAAATCGTCATGGGACCTCGCGATGGAGTGGCGAGACCCCTTTAGGGGATCGGTGTAATATGCTACAATTCAAATAAGTTGATGAAGAATATGCGAGTTTGTTATGAACACCCATGACCTTGTGGCGTTCGTCGCCGTGGTGGAGACCGGATCGATCGTCGCGGCCTCAGCCCGGCTGAACCTGACCCAGCCCGGCGTGACACGGCGGATCCAGAATCTCGAGGAGATGCTGGGTGCGCAGCTGCTCGACCGGCTGTCGAAGCCGCTGAAGCCAACGGCTGCGGGGATCGAGGCCTATGAGCAGGGCCGTCGCGTGCTGCGCATGCTCGACGACCTCAAGTCAGGCGTCGCCAATGACGGGGTGGTGCGCGGCGAGTTCAGGCTCGGCCTGACGCCGTTTCTGTCGGAGGCCGGGCTCACCGGTCCGCTCGATGCGGTGCGCGGTGAATTCCCTTCGCTTGCGGTGCGCGTCGTCTCGGGCTGGTCACCCAACCACATGGAGCGGGTCAGCCGCAACGAGCTCGACGCCGCGGCAATCTGCCTGCCCGACGGCACCGCGCCGCCCGACGATCTCGCGGCCTCCGATCTCGGTGCGCAGCCGGTGGTGTTCGTCGTCGCGCGCGACATGAAGACGCCGAAATTCGTCGACCTCGAATGGCTGTCGCGGACCGGGTGGGTGATCAACCAGGACGGTTGCGGCTTCCGCCAGACGCTGAAGCGCCATTTCGACGCGGCGCATCTGCCGTTCACCATCGCGGTCGAGGCGCTCGACAGCGAACTGCGCCTGTCGCTGGTGGCGCGCGGTCTCGGCATCGGCCTGGTCACGCCGGTGGCGCTGAAGCGAAGTCCGATCCGCAGCCGGCTCAAGACCGTGAAGATCGCAGATTTCAATCCGGCGGTGCGCGCCTGGATCGTGCATCGTCCGCCCGCCGGCCGCCTGGCGCGGCCGATCGAGGTGTTTCGCGATGCGCTGGACAGTGAGCTGCAGGCGCTCATTCGCGGGTAGATTCGTAGGATGGGTAGAGCGAAGCGAAACCCACCGACATCGATCCGCGCGGAAGCATGATGGGTTTCGCTGCGCTCTACCCATCCTACAGATTGCGCTCAGATCAGCGCAGCTTGCCCCGCGCCGTCACCGGCAGCGCGCCGATGATCTCGTCGCCGCGCACCATCACCACCTCGTCCATCATGTTGACGACGACGCAGACGTGGTTGGGCACGACCCGCACCACGTCGCCGACATTCGGTCGCGTGTTGCTGCGGGATAGGTCGAGGAAGCCGTGCTCTTCGGCGAAGCGCGCGATCTTGGCCTCGGGATGTTCGAGGATCAGGCCGTGGCCTTCGAGGCCGCCGGTGTCCGAGGTCAGCGTCTTCGAGCCGGCATCGAGGATGCCGCGCTCGGGGCCGGCGCGGCTGACCACGGTGGAATAGATGTGCAGCGCGCAATCGTCCCAGCCGGCGACGCCGGCTGCGACCTGCATGCGGTCGTTGTAGATATAGGTGCCGAAGCGGTGCTCGGTGCCGCCCTTCAATTTGCCGAGATTGACGAGGTTCGGCGTGCCGCCGGTCGAGACGATGGTCGCATCGAGGCCGTGGGCGCGTACGCCGGCCAGCGCCTCGTCGTAGAATTTCTGCGCGTCCGCCCAGCCGGTCTCGGTCGGGTACAGCATGAAGCCGGCGAAGCTCAGGCCCTTCGAGGCTGCGATCTCGCGCGCCAGCGCGATTGCCTCGGCCGGGGTCTCGACGCCGGCGCGCTTGCGCCCGGTGTCGCATTCGACCACGACCGAGAGCGGACGCTCCGAGGCGGCTGCCGCCTTCGGCAGATCGCCGATCACGACGGAATTATCCGCCGCGACGGTGACGTTGGCCTTGCCTTGCAGGGCGCCGAGCCGCGCCATCTTCTCGTCGCCGAGCAGATTGTAGCTGATCAGGATGTCGTCGATGCCGCTATCGGCCATGATCTCGGCCTCGCCGAGCTTCTGGCAGGTGATGCCCTTGGCGCCCGCCTTGATCTGCAGCTGCGCCAGCATCGGATTCTTGTGCGTTTTGATGTGCGGCCGGTTGGCGACACCGGCCTCGTCGCAGGCCTTCTGGATGCGGGCGATGTTGCGCTCGACCCGGTCCATGTCGATCACGGCGCAGGGCGTGCCGTATTCCTTGGCGATCTTGGCGGCGAGGGGCGTGGTCATCGGGTCAACTCCGGTTCAGCATTTCCGTCATTGCGAGGAGCGCAGCGACGAAGCAATCCATCTCTCCGCAAATGTGGGGAGATGGATTGCTTCGCTTCGCTCGCAATGACGTCAAGAATTATCGGGTTCATGCCTGCTCGATCTCTTCGCGGAGCACCTCTAACTCGAGCCAGCGGTCCTCGGCGGCGGCGAGCTCGTCCTGCGCCTTGGCGATCGCGGCCGAGGCGGCGTCGAATTTTTTGCGATCCTTCGCGTAGAGGTCGGGATCGTCGAGCAGCTTCTGCTGCTTTGCGATCTCGGCGCGCAACTTGTCGATCGTCTTCGGCAGCGTCTCCAGCGCGTGCTTCTCGTTGAAGCTGAGCCGGCGCCTGGGTGCCGCTTCGGACGCGGCGGCCCTGGCTTCCTTCTTTTCCTCGATCGCGGCGTCCGCCTTCACCGTCTCGCGCTTCACGTCGGCGCCACGCTGCGCCAGCATGTCGGAATAGCCGCCGGCATATTCGATCCAGCGCCCCTGGCCTTCGGGCACGATCACCGACGTCACCACGCGGTCGAGGAAGTCGCGGTCGTGGCTGATCAGGATCACCGTGCCGTCGTAATCGCCGAGCATGTCCTCGAGCACGTCGAGGGTTTCGAGATCGAGGTCGTTGGTCGGCTCGTCCAGGATCAAAAGGTTCGACGGCTTGGCCAGCGCGCGCGCCAGCATCAGGCGGCCGCGCTCGCCGCCGGAGAGGGCCTCCAGCGGGGTGCCACGCTGCTCCTGCGCGAACAGGAAGTCCTTCATGTAGCCGATGACGTGCTTCGACTTGTCGCCGACCATGACGTGATCGCCGCGGCCGCCGGTGAGTGCTTCGGCCAAGGTCAGCTTCGGATCGAGGCTTTCACGATGCTGGTCCAGCGTCGCCATCTCGATATTGGCCCCGAGCCGCACCGAGCCGGAGTCGGGCGGATCGTTGCCGATCAAGAGATGCACGAGTGTGGTCTTGCCGGCGCCGTTCGGGCCGACGATGCCGACGCGGTCGCCGCGCTGGATCCGGGTCGAGAAGGTATCGACGATCTTACGCTCGCCATACGCCTTCACGATGCTCTTGGCCTCGATCACGAGGCGGCCGGATTTCTCGGCCTCGGCGGCGGCGAGCGTGGCATTGCCGGTGGCGCCGCGGTAGTCGCGGCGCTGGTCGCGCAGCGCAAAGAGATTGCCGAGCCGCTTGACGTTGCGCTTGCGGCGGCCGGACACGCCGTAGCGCAGCCAGTGCTCCTCGTTGACGATCTTGCGGTCGAGCTTGTGCTGCTCGCGTTCTTCCTCCGCCAGCACCTCGTCGCGCCAGGCCTCGAAGGCGCCGAAGCCGCGCTCGATCTGCCGGATCTGGCCGCGGTCGAGCCAGGCGGTGGTGCGCGACAGGTTGGTGAGGAAGCGGCGGTCGTGGCTGATCAGGACCAGCGCGCAACGGCGGCTCTCCAATTCGCCTTCGAGCCATTCGATGGTCGGCAAATCGAGATGGTTGGTCGGCTCGTCCAGCAGCAGGATGTCGGGCGAGGGCGCCAGCACGCGTGCCAGCGCCGCGCGGCGCGCCTCACCGCCGGAGACGTGCGCCGGATCTTCCTCGCCGCTGAGGCCGAGCTGTTCGAGCAGATAGCGCGCCTGGTAATGGTCGTCGCCGGGACCAAGGCCCGCCTCGACATAGGCCAGTGTCGTCTTGTGGTCGCCGAAATCCGGCTCCTGCGGCAGATAGCGGATGGTGGCGCCGGGCTGCACGAAACGGCTGCCCGCATCAGGCTCGACCAGGCCGGCCGCGATGCGCAGCAAGGTCGACTTGCCGGAGCCGTTGCGGCCGATCAGGCAGACGCGTTCGCCCGCGGAGACCGACAGCTCGACGCCTGACAGTAGCGGCGTGCCGCCAAAAGTCAGGCGGATGTCCTTGAGCTGGATGAGCGGTGGGGCCATCGCGGCTAATTCCCGTTTGCCGGCGCCTGCTCGGCGCGGCGGCGCTGGATGCGGCGGATGGTCTGGTCGAGCATCGACAGGAAATTCGAGCGGTCGCGCGGTGAGTATGATTTCGGCCCGCCGGTGATCTCACCCGACGAGCGCAGATCGGTCATCAGATTGCGCACCGCGAGCGTCATGCCGATCGATTGTTCGGTGAACGGCTTGCCGTTCGGCGCGATCACCTCGGCGCCGGCCTTGACGCAGCGGCTCGCCAGCGGAATGTCCGCTGTGATCACGACGTCGCCCTCATGCGCGCGTTCCGCGATCCAGTCGTCGGCGGCATCCATGCCGGAACCGGCGGCGATGCGCTCGATCAGGGGATCCTGCGGCACGCGGATGAAATTGCCTGCGACCACGCTGACGGGCACGCCGAGTCGGATCGCGACGCGGTAGATTTCGTCCTTCACCGGGCAGGCGTCGGCGTCGACATAGATGCGGGTTTGGACAGGGGTTTCAGTCATCGATCCGGTGGTTGGCAGGCGCGGCCTGCGTGTACTCCATGGTGCGGAAAATTGCGAGCAAAACGAGAGGCTTGCCATGCCTTTTCGTTCGATTACCATTGTCACCAGAAAAACAACGGAAATAAGGGAAAACCCCCATGAACTCGCAGACCGGATCGCAGGCCTACCGCGTCTCGGCGTACAACACCTCGAAACTGTCGGAGAACAAGATCCACGACGACACGGTGGCGCGGAAGTTCGGCTTTTCCGGCGGACTCGTCCCCGGCGTCGATGTGATGGCCTACATGATGCACCTGCCGGTCGAAAAGTGGGGCCGCGATTTCCTGGAACGTGGCCTGATCGAGGCGCGCTTCGTGAAGCCGGTCTATGACGGCGAGATCGCCGAATTGACCGGCCGGGAGACCGGCAATGGGCTCACCATTGAGCTCACCAGCCGCGGCGAGCTTTGCGCCACCGGGACCGCGTCGCTGCCGGCTTCAGTGCCGAAACTTGTGCTCGACGATTACAAGCAGGTCGCGGCCGTCGCCGAACGCAAGCCGGTCAGCGCCTCATCCTATGAAGAGGGCAAGTGGCTCGGCACCATCCCGCGCGATTGGTCCGGCGACGCCGCGACGGAATATCTCGCCGATATCCGCGAGACCGACCCGATTTATTTGCGCGAAGGTCTCGGCCATCCCGGCCTGCTGCCGCGGGTGATGAACAAGGTCCTGGTCGACAATGCGATCCTAGGGCCGTGGATCCATGTCGGCACCCGCATGCAATTGCTGTCGGCGGGCAAGATCGGCGACGAGCTGACCGCGCGCGCCAAGGTGACCGGCAATTACGACAAGAAGGGCCATCGCTTCGTCGAGCTCGACGCGCTGGTGCTCGGCAACGGCGTGCCGCTCGCGCATTGCCACCACATCGCCATCACCCAGCCGCGCGAGCAGGCCGCGGCGTAGGGGGCTCCGTCATTGCCGGGCTTGACCCGGCAATCCATCGTCTTCCCAAGAGTCGTTTCAAGTCGATGGATGCCCGGGTCAAGCCCGGGCATGACGAACGTGAGGTGGGGCGAGCTCTCGCATCGCCCTCAACTGTCATACCCCGCGCATGCGGGGTATCCAGTACGCCGCGGCCTCTCGGTTCTATCGCTGACGTCTCTGGAATACTGGATCACCCGCTTGCGCGGGTGATGACAGTGGTGCGTGATGGTGCGGCGGCGGCCCTTACGCCGCCTTCGCCTTGGCGTCCTGGATCGCGCGCCAGACGCGTTCGGGCGTTAGCGGCATGTTGATGTGCTTGATGCCGTACTCCGACAGCGCGTCGACCACGGCGTTGACGATGCAGACGAGGCTGCCGGCGCAGCCGGCCTCGCCGCAGCCCTTGGTGCCGAGCGGATTGGACTTCGCCGGCGAGGGGTGATCGCCGACCAGCATCGACGGCACGTCGCCGGCACGCGGCAGCGCGTAGTCCATGAACGAGCCGGTGATCGGCTGGCCCGAGCCGTCGTAGCTGACTTCCTCCATCAGCGCCTGGCCGATGCCCTGCGCGACGCCGCCGTGCAGCTGGCCGGCGACGATCATCGGGTTGACCACGGTGCCGAAATCGTTGACCGCCGAGTAGCGCACGATCCGCGTCACGCCGGTGTCGGCATCGATCTCGACCTCGGCGACGTGGCAGCCGTTCGGGAACGTCGACGCCGTCTCCTTGGTGGCGTGATCGACGTCGAGCGTCTCCGGCGTGCCCTCGGGCATCTTGCTGTCGCGCATCCGCTCGGCGAGCTCCATGATGCCGATCGAGCGATCGGTGCCGGCGATGGTGAAGCGGCCCTGGCCGAATTCGATGTCGGCCTCGGAGGCTTCCAGCATGTGCGCGGCCGCCTTCTTACCCTTCTCCACCACGAGCGCGGAAGCCTCGACGATCGCCTGGCCGGTCGCGGTGATCGAGCGCGAGCCGCCGGTGCCGTTGCCGAAGCGCACCAGGTCGCTGTCGCCCTGTTCGAGCGTGATCTTCTCGAAGGGAACGCCTAACTGCTCGGACAGCACCTGCGCGAACGGCGTGGCGTGGCCCTGGCCGTAATCGAGCGTGCCGGTGGTGAGCTTCACCGATCCATCCGGCTCGAAGGTGATCTTGCCGAGCTCGCCTGACGGCGGTGCGGTGACCTCGAGATAGGAGCCGACGGCGATGCCGCGCAGCTTGCCGCTCTTCCTGCTCTCCTTCTTGCGCTTGGCGAAGTTCTCGTAGTCGGAGATTTCGAGCGCTTTCTGGAACACGCCGGCGAAATCGCCGCTGTCATAGGTGACGCCGGAGGCCGCCAGGAACGGTAGCTGCGAGGGCTTGATGAAGTTGCGCTTGCGCAGCGTGAAGCGGTTGATGCCCATCTCGTCGGCGGCGGCGTCGATCAGCCGCTCCATGTAGTAGTTGGCCTCGGGCCGGCCGGCGCCGCGATAGGCGCCCATCAGCGTGGTGTTGGTCACGACCGTCTTGATGTCGACACCGAGCAGCGGCGTTTTGTAGACGCTGGCGAGATTCTTGCCGGTGTTGAGCGACAACGGGCCCGGCGCGACGCCGGTGATGTAGGCGCCGAGATTGCCGTAGCCGGAGAGCCGCACCGCGAGGAACTTGCCGTCGGCATCGAGCGCGAGTTCGGCATGGATCAGCTGCGCGCGGCCCTGGCTATCGGACAGGAAGCTGGTCGAGCGCTCGTCCAGCCACTTCACCGGGCGGCCGAGCTGGCGCGCCGCATGCGCGATGCAGGTGTATTCGGGATAGTTGAGGTTCTTCATCCCGAACGAACCGCCGACATTGCCGGTGAGGATGCGGACCTTGTCGGCCGGCACGTTGAGCAGGCGCGCCAGGATCGCCTTGTTGCCGGAGACGCCCTGGGTCGGCACCTGCAGGGTGAAGCGTTCGGTTTTCTTGTCGTAATGCGCGAGCGCGACGCGCGGCTCCATCGAGACCACGGCGACGCGGGTGTTGACGATGTCGAGTTTTGTGACGTGCGCGGCGCCGGCGAACGCGGCCTCGATCTTGGCCGTGTCGCCATAGTGATAGTCCAGCGCGACGTTATCGGGGATGTCGTCGTAGAGCTGCGGCGCGCCGGGCTTGGTCGCTTCGGCCGCGTCCGTCACCGCCGGCAGCGGTTCGATGTCGACCTCGACGGCTTCGGCGGCATCGCGGGCCTGCGCCGCGGTTTCCGCGACCACGAAAGCCACGGGATCGCCGACGAAGCGCACCTTGTCGGTCACGAGCGCGGGGCGGTTGGTCTGCTTGAGCGGCGAGCCGTCGCGGTTCTTCAGCGGCAGGCCGCAGGTGAAGGGGTTGTAGCCCGCGGCCGCCAGGTCGGCGCCGGTCCAGACGCCGAGCACGCCCGGCATCGCGTTGGCGGCTTCCGTATCGATCTCCTTGATGATGCCGTGGGCGTGGGAGGAGCGGACCATCCAGCAATAAGCCTGGCCGGGCAGGGAGAAATCGTCGGTGTATTTGCCCTTGCCGCGCACCAGGGTGTCGTCCTCCTTTCGTCGAACAGGCTGTCCGACACCGTATTTTTGCAGTGCGATAGCGTTTTCGAGGGAGGCGGGCGGCGTATGATCTTGCATCGAAAATGACCTGAAATGCCCGGATTTGCTGGAGTTTGGGGGCGCAGACGAGATAACGCACGCCCCCCTTAACGACAACGCCCGATTGGGCATGGACCCAATGTGAACGGAGTTTGCGTAGGGCTTTGACGCTGCTAAAGTTTCCGTGAACGGACAATTATTCGGCGGGCCCAAGGATTGCCCTTGGGGTCCTGCGGAAAGACAGTGTTTTGATGAATGACTATGTGCGGCTTTGTGACGGCCCTCCGGCCGGCGAAGCCCCGTCAGGGCTGATTGCGGCGGCCGCGGAAAGCGGCGTCTACGCCGCGCTCGACCTCGGCACCAACAATTGCCGGCTGTTGATCGCCTGTCCCACCGGCGACGGGTTCCGCGTGGTCGATTCCTTCTCGCGGATCATCCGGCTCGGCGAGGGCATCGCCGCGACCGGCTCGATCAGCGAGGCCGCGATCGAGCGGGCGATCGCCGCGCTCGCCATTTGCAGCGACAAGATCCGCTATCGCAAGGCCCGCCGGCTGCGGCTGATCGCCACCGAGGCCTGCCGCGCCGCAGGCAATGCCGAAAGCTTTCGCGCGCGCGTCGCAGCCGAGACCGGCATCGAGCTCGAGGTGATCAATCGCGAGACCGAGGCAACGCTCGCCGTGATCGGCTGCTCGCCGCTGCTCGATCCGAAGGGGCGCGGCGCCATCCTGTTCGACATCGGCGGCGGCTCGACCGAGCTGGTGCGGATCGAGCGCGATCCCGGCGTGCCCGATGCGCCGCCGCGCATCAAGGCGTGGATGTCGATCCCGCTCGGCGTCGTCACGCTGGCCGAACATTTCGGCGGCAAGAACGTCACCAGGGACATGTATGCGCGGATGATCGATGAGGTCGCCCGCCACGTCGCGCCGTTCGCGGCCGAGCACGGCAAGGATCTGCGCGACATGCACATGCTCGGCACCTCGGGCACCGTGACCACGCTCGCCGGCGTGTTCCTCAATCTGTCGCGCTACGATCGCCGTCGCATCGACGGCATCTGGATGAACGATGGCGACGTGTCAGCGACGATCCAGAAGCTGCTCGGCATGAGCTACGAGGCGCGGGTCAACAACAACTGCATCAGCGTCGAGCGGGCCGACCTCGTGCTGGCCGGCTGCGCGATCCTCGACGCAATACGCAACGCGTTCCCGATGCCGCGGCTTCGCGTCGCTGATCGCGGCCTGCGCGAGGGCATGCTGGTCGAGATGATGCGCGAGGACGGCGCGCTGCGGGTGTGCTAGAGCTGCCCTAGCCTCGCCCCGCTCGCGGGGAGAGGCCGGATTGCATGTCAATGCAATCCGGGTGAGGGGGACTCTCCACGGGCGCATCTCTCATCCTCATTGCGGAAGCGGCCCCTCACCCCAACCCTCTCCCCGCAAGAGCGGGGCGAGGGAGTAGAGAAGCAATATGGCGAAAGACACCACCGGGCGGCTGCACGTCACGGTCAAGAGCGGCGGCAAGCGAAAACTGTCGTCAAAACTCTGGCTCGAGCGCCAGCTTAACGATCCCTACGTCGCCAAGGCCAAGGCGTTGGGCTACCGCTCGCGCGCGGCGTTCAAGCTGCTCGAGATCGACGACAAATACCGCCTGCTCAAGCCGGGCATGACGGTCGTCGACCTCGGCGCTGCGCCCGGCGGCTGGAGCCAGATTGCGGCCAAGCGCACCGGTGCCGCCGACGGCAAGGGCAAGGTGGTCGCGATCGATCTGCTCGAGATGGGCGAGATCCCCGGCGTCACCTTTGCGCAGCTCGACTTCCTCGACCACGACGCGCCCGAAAAACTGATCGCGATGATGGGCGGCCGCGCCGATTTCGTGATGTCCGATATGGCTGCCAACACCACGGGCCATCGCAAGACCGATCAGCTGCGCATCATCGGCCTGGTCGAGACTGCCGCGCATTTTGCCGGGGAGGTGCTCAACCCCGGCGGCGCGTTCCTGGCAAAAGTGTTCCAGAGCGGCGCCGACGCCGAGCTGGTGGGGCAGCTGAAGCGCGATTTCGCCAGCGTGCGTCACGTCAAGCCGTCCGCCAGCCGGCAGGATTCCTCCGAGCGCTATGTGCTGGCGACGGGGTTTCGTGGACAGCAGCAGCCGTCATCGTAGAGATTGTCATTGACGGAGGGAGACCGGACTCACCCCAGCCGCTGATCTCGCGCGCGGCAGGACATTTCAGTGCGACCGGTTGGAACCTTGGCGCCTGGCCGGAGTCGACTCCATTGCTCCCGGCCAATGCCCCCCCAAGCCCACCGGGAGAAAACCCCCACCGGGTTGGCGGCCTTGGTGCAGCGTCGGGTTTCGCGCACTGGGGCCGTTTCTTGCAGGGCTGGAAAATCTGATATCGAAGGCGCATATCTCTCATATGGCGACCATTGTTCAATGCAATTGCGGCGCTGAGTACAGACGCACTGAAGAGAAGTTCTTGGTGCCGCATACGGGTGACGCGATCTGCACGGTCTGCGGAGCTGCGCTGGAATCGTGGCTGGAAGCGACCCACGTTCCCACATACGAACTTATTGAACGTCCGGATCGAGGACAGCCAGACGGGATGACCGGCCACCCCTAAGGGCCTGGCCGTGACCGGACGGCGGCTTGCAGTGTCCGTGCTTCGGAAACGGCTCGTTCGATCAACTAGCCGAGCCGCTGATCCCTGGCGTTCTGCGTATCCTCGGTCGCTGCCTTGACGGCGTCAGCGGCGGCGCGCTTCTCGGCGCCCTTGCGGCTCGAGATATCGATCGCCTTGCGGCCGGCGATTTCGTTGCCGGCATCGGCCGGCATTTGCCAGAAGAACCAGGCGGAGGCCGCCGAGATCAACGACACCACGATGAACGCCGGTCCAAACACGTCGGCGGACAGCTCGGTCTGGTGATGCAGCGCCAGGGTCGTTTCGACCGAGAACGCGCCGACCGCGACGCCCGCGGACACTGCGAGCTGCTGGTTGACGCTGACGAGGGTGGTGGCGCGGCTCATCTGCGGCGCCTCGACCTCGGCATAGGCCACGGTGTTGATCGCGGTGAATTGCAGCGAGCGGAAGAAGCCGCCGACCACCAGGATGGTGAAGATCAGCATCAGCGGCGTCGAGATCGTGAACAGGGCGCAGGCAGCGAGGAAGGCCGAGCTGACCACCGCGTTGACGGTCATCATGTTGCGGAATCCGAAGGCCTTGATGATGCGCGCCGCCAGCGTCTTCATGCCCATGGCGCCGACCGCGGAGGCAAAGGTGACGAGACCGGACTGGAAGGGCGACAGGCCGAAGCCGACCTGCATCAGCAGCGGCAGCAGGAACGGCAGCGCGCCGATGCCGAGCCGGAACATGAAGCCGCCGACGATCGACGCCCGCATAGTCGGCAGCCGCAGCAAGCCGAAATCGAGCACCGGCGAACCGGTGCGCCGCGCATGGATGACGTAGAGCGTCATCGACACCGTGCCGACCCCGACCAGGGCGGCGACGATCGGCCACGGCAACAGGTTGAGGCCCGCGACCGAAAGCCCGAAGGCGATGCCGGCGAGGCCGACGCCGGCCAGCACCAGCCCCACCAGATCGAAGCGTTCGGGATCCTCGCTCTTGATCGGGTCGATATATTTCAGCGCCAGGAAGATGCCGAGCAGCCCGATCGGGATGTTGATCAGGAAGATCCAGTGCCAGGAGAAATAGGTGGTGATGAAGCCGCCGAGCGGCGGCCCGATCACCGGGCCGACCAGCGCCGGCACCGTCACCCAGGCCATCGCGTTGACCAGCGCGCTCTTGTCGACCGAGCGCAGCAGCACCAGCCGCCCGACCGGGGTCATCATCGCGCCGCCGAGGCCCTGCAGGATGCGGGCGAACACGAAATCGGTCACCGAGGAGGACAGCGCGCAGCCGATCGAGCCCAGCATGAACACGGCGACGGCGCCGGCAAACACAATGCGGGCGCCGAAGCGGTCCGCGGTCCAGCCGCTGGCCGGGATGAACACCGCGAGCGACAGCAGATAGGACGTGATCGCAAGCTTCAGCGTCAGGGGGCTGGTGCCGATATCGGCGGCGATCGCCGGCAGCGAGGTCGCGATCACCGTGGAATCCATGTTTTCCATGAAAAGCGCGGTCGCGACGATGAGCGGGATCAGGCGTTGCTTGTTCATCAAAATAGGACAGCTTTGCTGAAAAAGGCGGGCGAGGGGGCCATATCATCCTGCCCCGGACCACGCTATTGCGGAACCGGGCAAACGCCCTAAATCCTGCGTGACGCTGCTATGCATCCGCCAGCGTTAGGGGTCCGTGCCGTGATGTACGTCCTTGCCGCTCTGCTGCCGCCGATCGGGCTGCTCCTGAACGGACAGCCGTTTTCGGCCATCTTCAATCTGGTCCTGATCGTGTTTTGCGCGATTTTCGGGCTGTTTTTCCACGTCTTGCTGCTGGTGCCGTCGGCCCATGCGGTGATCGCGGTTCACATGAAGCGCGAGGACCGGCGCCACCGCGAGGTGGTCGAGGCGATCCGCCGGCACGGGCCGCCGCACGGATATCGCTAAGCTGGCTACCGGGCCCGTGAACCGGCCCGTAAAAAGCCTGTGCATGGCTGGCAAACACTTTGATTCGTCATGCCGCCATGCTATCGACCAGCGTCAACCCCACCGATGGGCGCCGATTCGACGGTGACGCAGCGAGCGTCGCCGCAGGTAGCGTTCATCCGTAAGACCCTCGCGGCTGAGGCCGCAGATAAGGAGTTGGCAATGGCCACGGGATTTCAGGCTATCCGCGAAGCCTACACGTTCGACGATGTGCTTCTGAAGCCCGGTCTGTCCGACGTTCTCCCCTCGGAAGTCGATATTCGCTCGCGGGTCACACGCGCGATCCAGCTCAACATCCCGATCATGGCGTCCGCGATGGACACCGTCACCGAGGCGCGGATGGCGATTGCGATGGCGCAGGCTGGCGGCCTCGGCGTCATCCATCGCAATTTCGACCCCGAAGGCCAGGCTGCTCAGGTGCGGCTGGTCAAGAAATTCGAATCCGGCATGGTGGTGAATCCGCTCACCATCGGTCCTGAAGCCACGCTGTCGGACGCGCTGACGCTGATGAAGGATCACGGCATCTCCGGCATCCCGGTCGTGACCGGTGCGGGCAAGAACGTGCCGGGCAAGCTGGTCGGCATCCTGACCAACCGCGACGTGCGCTTCGCAACCGATCCGCGGCAAAAGGTTTCGGAGCTGATGACGCACGAGAACCTCGTCACGGTGCGCGAGGGCGTCAGCCAGGACGAGGCGAAGCGGATGCTGCACCAGCACCGCATCGAAAAGCTGGTCGTGGTCGACGACCAATATCGCTGCGTCGGCCTGATCACCGTGAAGGACATGGAAAAGGCGGTCGCCCATCCGCTGGCCTGCAAGGATGCGCAGGGCCGGCTGCGTGTCGCCGCCGCCACCACCGTCGGCGAGACCGGCTATGAGCGCACCGAGCGGCTGATCGATGCCGGCGTCGACGTCGTCGTGGTCGACACCGCGCATGGTCACTCGCGGCATGTGCTCAATGCCGTCAACCGCATCAAGCGGCTCTCCAACGCCGTTCAGGTCGTGGCAGGCAACGTCGCGACCGAGGGCGGCGCGCAGGCGCTGATCGATGCGGGCGCCGACTGCATCAAGGTCGGCATCGGCCCGGGCTCGATCTGCACCACGCGCATCGTCGCCGGCGTCGGCGTGCCGCAGCTCACCGCGATCATGGATGCGGTGGCGGCAGCAAAGAAGGCCGACGTGCCCGTGATCGCCGACGGCGGCATCAAATATTCCGGCGACCTTGCCAAGGCGCTGGCCGCCGGCGCCGACATCGCGATGGTCGGCTCGCTGCTCGCCGGCACCGATGAGACGCCAGGCGAAGTGTTCCTGTGGCAGGGCCGCTCCTACAAGGCCTATCGCGGCATGGGCTCTGTCGGCGCGATGGCGCGCGGCTCGGCCGACCGCTACTTCCAGCAGGACATCAAGGACACGCTGAAGCTCGTGCCCGAGGGCATCGAGGGCCAGGTGCCCTACAAGGGCCCGGTCGGCAACGTGATGCACCAGCTCGCCGGCGGTCTCAGAGCGGCGATGGGTTATGTCGGTGCGAAGGACATCAAGGATTTCCATGAGAAGGCCGAGTTCGTCCGCATCACCGGCGCGGGCCTGCGCGAGAGCCACGTCCACGACGTCACCATCACGCGCGAAGCCCCGAACTATCCGGGCGGGGTGTAAGCACCTCGTTCGTCATTCCGGGTCGGTCCACGGGGCCGATCCCGGAATCTCTTGACAGGGGACCCAGGCGATATGGTGAGCGACACGAACGTTCGGGCCGGCCAGTGCCATTGCGGCGCGGTGCGCTTCGAGGCGACGCTCAGCGACGGTTTCAATTCGATCCGCCGCTGCACCTGCTCTTACTGCCGGATGCGCGGCGCCGTCGTCGTCATGGCGGAGATGGGTGGGATCAAGTTCCTGCAGGGCGAGGAGGCGCTGACGAGCTACCGCTTCCACACCGGATCGGCACAGCACTTCTTCTGTTCTCGCTGCGGAATCTACACGCATCATCAGCGGCGATCGAACCAGAGCCTGTATGCCGTCAACGTGGCGTGCCTCGACGGTGTAAGCCCATTCGATTTCCCTGAGGTGCCTGTCATGGATGGCGTCAATCATACCAACGACACCGGCAAGCCAACGCGTCGCGCAGGCACCCTCCGTTTCATCCCGGCCGACTAACGATCGCGCGGAAGCCGGGCGGACTGCCCCGCAATGACGGATCTGCCGGGCGGCATGCTTCCGGCATGACGGCCGTCATTTCAAACAACATTTCAAACAAGCGCGCGCGAAAGAGCAAATCCATCTCCCTTGCGGGGAGCTGGATTGCGTGACTACGTGTGCGCCACCAACCAATCACCCCCAAAGAGGAAAATCCCTATGTCCCAAGGAAAGCGCATTGTTCTGGCCTCGCGCCCGCATGGCGAGCCCACGCCGGCCAACTTCCGGCTCGAGGACTACACGCCGCCGACACCGGGCGCGGGCGAGGTGCTGCTGCGCACCATCTGGCTGTCGCTCGATCCCTATATGCGCGGCCGCATGGCCGACGGTCCGTCCTATGCCGCACCGGTGCCGGTCGGCGGCGTGATGGAGGGCGGTACAGTGAGCGAGGTGATCGCGTCCAACAATTCCGCCTTTGCCAAGGGCGATATCGTGCTGTCGCGCGCGGGCTGGCAGACGCATGCGCTGTCCGACGGCAAGGGGCTCGCCAAGATTGATCCGAAGATCGCGCCGATCTCGACCGCGGTCGGCGTGCTCGGCATGCCCGGCATGACCGCCTATACGGGGCTGCTCGAGATCGGCAAGCCCCAGGCGGGCGAGACGGTGGTGGTTGCCGCCGCGTCCGGCGCTGTCGGCTCGGCGGTCGGGCAGATCGCGAAGATCAAGGGCGCGCGGGCGATCGGCATTGCCGGCGGCAAGGACAAATGCGCCTACGTCAAGAACGAGCTCGGCTTCGACGAGTGCCTCGATCATCGCGATCCCAATCTTGCGGCGAAGCTGAAGGAAGCCTGCCCGAAGGGCATCGACGTTTATTTCGAGAATGTCGGCGGCGCGGTGTTCGACGCGGTGTTTCCGCTGCTCAATGCGTTCGCGCGGATTCCGGTCTGCGGCCTGATCGCGCATTACAACGACACCGAGGCGCACGCCCCGAAATGGGCCGGCGCGATGATGCGCAACATCCTGACCAAGCGGCTGACCTTCCGCGGCTTCATCGTCAGCGACTTCGCCGCGATGCATGGCGACTTCCTGCGCGACATGTCGCAGTGGGTGCGCGAGGGCAAGGTCAAGTACAAGGAGTTCGTGACCGAGGGCCTGGACAGCGCGCCGGAGGCCTTCATGGGCCTGCTCAAGGGCGCCAATTTCGGCAAGCAGCTGGTCCGGATCGGGCCGGATAAGGCCTGAGTTAAGGCCCGGAATCTCCCATTCCGCGCAACAAAGTATCAAAAACGCCACAATGGCGGGCTTTTGGGGGCTCTTCGGCCCCCATTTGCTTGACGGGGACCCTGAGCAGTTGATTCAATATGGCTATATTTCAGGTGTAGCCATGGTTTTTGAAGCTATTGTTTCCGGGGTCATTCTCCTCGCACTCGGCTATTGGGCGACGATGTTCGTCATGGGCCGCCGCGACGACGTCTTGCATGGAAAATTTGTCGAGGACGAGCCGGGCGCCGAGCCGGTCCGCTTCGTGCCGCGTGCGCAGCCGGCGGCGGCACAGCCGAACAAGGACTCGCTGCAGGCGCTGCTGACCGTCATCAAGCAAGATCTGCACGACGCGGCACGGAGCTGAGACGGCTCACGCCGGCTGCTTGCCGAGCAGCATGTCCAGGTCGACATCGACCTGACCCTTGGCCCTGACGTGGCGGACCTCAAAGCTGTCCGGCTGGAAGCGGTACTCGACCAGACCGGTTTCCTTGATGCCGATCACTTCCTGTCGCGCATCTGAGATGATGAAGCCGGCCGAGGGCGCCCAGATCTGCCTGACATGCTCGAACGTGTAGTCGCGGCGCTGGTGCACATGGCCGCTGCCGACCAGGCGCCAATCGACCTTGCCGAACATCTCGATCAGGCGGCGGCGCGCCGGCTGCGGCACGAAACGGATCGCGGTCTCGACGCGTTCGGCATCGTAGGGCACGTCGAGATACAGCGGCTTGTGCAGGAACAGCGCGACGGGCCTGCCGACGGCCTTGTCGAGCGCCGAGGCGAGCCAGTCGAATTGCGCGGCCTCGCTGTCGAGGCCGGTGTTCATGATCAGCGAATTGAGGCCGATGAAGCACCAGCCGGCGGCGTCGAAATGCCAGCGATCCTCGCCGAGCACCGAGGTGAAGGCGCGGCGCGTCTCTTCAGTCGGCAGTTGCGCCGGGACCGGGCCGACCGCGGTCGGATTGTCGCCGATGTCGTGATTGCCCGGCAGATAGAGGCAATCCACCGGCAGCGCGCTGTGCAGTTCCTTGGCGAACACCAGATCGTCGCGGCTGGTCGGCCCATCGAACGCGACGTCGCCCGAGTTGAGCACGAGATCGGGACGCGTCGCGTCGATGTGTTCGCTGACGCGATGAAAGTTGTCAACGAGCGGCTTGAAGCGGCGCGTGAGGTGGGTGTCGGAGATTTGGGTCAGGCGAAACTGGGCCATGCATCGATCCTTTCGGCCGAATTATAGCGTCGGCGCGAAGTCGGAACGATGACGATTTCAGCGTGTTCTTCGCTGCTCTGTTTGATGCGTTGTTTGATGTCTTGTTTGATCCGGCGGCCCAGGCCGCTAGATCGCAAGCTGCTTGTCCGCGCGGATGGGCAGGGCAGGCGGGCCGCCGCGACCTCCGAGCAGCCCGGTGTTCGGCGGGTTTGTTCCCGTCACGGCCTGCGATGTGTTGAGCCCGAAATAGGCAAGCGCATCGTGCCCCATATCGTAGGCCGCATAGCCGAGCAGGCTGAGCACCAGCGCCGTGGCGAGGCCGTGCCTGAGGATATCGCGCGTCGAGCGATAGCCGCTGCGGAAATAAACCGAGAGCAGGATGGCGACCAGCAGCGCAGCGGCGACGCCGGCGAGCCCAGACAGCACCATGCCGAGCCCGCCATCCGCCGCGTCGTCGAACCAGCCGATGCCGGGGTCGATCGCCTTCAATAGGGAGGTGAGGAGATCGCCGAGGCTCGCGGCCGCCAGGGCCGCGCCGTCCAGGATAGAGGTGATGACGCTCATCGCGTCATACGTGGGGAACTGAAACCGCCATTATTCCTGGGAGTTGGTCACCCGGGCTCGGATCGTGGTTCAACGGGTTACCGCGGACGATTCATTGTGTTGCGCGGCCGTGGCGGCTAAGAGGGCGGCCGGGCGCCCGGCTTAAGGGAGATTCTTGATGTCGGTTCAAATGGTTCTGTTGCCGGTCTTCATCCAGATTGGCCTCACCTTCGCGCTGCTGTTTGTGATGGCGACGGCACGGACGAGGACGCTGGCGAGCGGTGAGACCAAGATGGCCGATATCGCGCTGCGCCAGCCGAACTGGCCGGAGCGCGCCACCCAGGTCGCCAACTGCTTTGCCAACCAGTTCGAGCTGCCGGTGCTGTTCTATGTCCTGATCGCCATTGCGCTGCCGCTGCGCCGTGCCGATCTGTTCATCGTGCTGATGTCCTGGGTTTTCGTGGTGACCCGGTTTGCCCATGCCGGGATATTCGTCACCTCCAACGACGTGCGGCCGCGCTCGCTCGCCTGGTTCGCCGGCGTGCTGGTGCTGGCGGCGATGTGGCTGTATTTCGCGCTCAAGCTCCTGCTGCTGATTTGATGCGCCCAACCGAAAGAGATCGATGACCCCCGCTGCCCGGCTTTCCGCCGCGATCGAGCTGATCGCTACCATCGACGCACAGCGCATTCCCGCCGCGAAAGCGCTGAAGGAATGGGGCACCGCGCGCCGCTATGCCGGCTCCGGTGATCGCGCCGCGATCTCCGGCCTGATCTGGGACGTGCTGCGCCGGCAATCCTCCGCGGCCTGGCTGATGGACGATGGCAGCGCCCGGTCGCGGGTGCTCGGCATGCTCAAGCTCGAGCGCGGCATGGACATCCCGACGATCTCGGCGCTGTGCGACGGCGGCCGCTTTGCGCCGGATCCGCTGACCACAGCCGAGGAGGCTGCCTTGGCCTCGCGTTCGCTTGCGGATGCGCCGGCGCATGTCGCGGGCGACTATCCGGACTGGCTCGATCCGTATCTGGCAAAAGTGTTCGGCGAGGACCGCGCCGCGGAAGCGACCGCGATGGCGAGCCGCGCGCCGCTCGATCTGCGCGTCAACACGCTGCGCGGCAAGCGCGAGAAGGTGCTGCCGCGGCTGTCGTATCTGGGTGCGAAGGAAACGCCGTGGTCGCCGCTCGGCCTGCGCATCGAGCTCGGCGCCGACGCGCGCAATCCCGGCATCCATGCCGAGGAGGATTTCATCAAGGGCGCCATCGAAGTCCAGGACGAGGGCTCGCAGCTTGCCGCGATGTTCTCGGCGGCCAAGCCCGGCGAGCAGGTGATCGATCTCTGCGCCGGCGCCGGCGGCAAGACGCTGGCGGTGGCCGCGATGATGGACGGCAAGGGCCGGCTGATCGCGACCGACAGCGACAAGCGCCAGCTCGTGCCGATCCATGAGCGGCTGTCGCGCGCCGGCGTGCACAATTGCGATGTGCGCACGCCGCGCGGTGAGGAGGAGGTGCTGTCCGACATCAAGGCCTCCGCCGATCTCGTGCTGATCGACGCGCCGTGCACCGGCACCGGCACCTGGCGCCGCAATCCCGACGCCAAATGGCGGATGCGCCCCGGCGCGCTCGAGGTGCGGCTGAAGGACCAGGCCGAGGTGCTGGCGCGCGCCGCGCCGCTGGTGAAATCCGGCGGCCGGATCGCCTACATCACCTGCTCGGTGCTGGCCGAGGAGAACGGCGAGCAGGTCAAGGCGTTCATCGCGCGGCATCCGGAGTTTTCGGTGCAGCCGCCCGAGCAGACCGCATCGGTCTTGTGGGACAAGGCCGAGCAATTCGCGGAAGCCGCGTTGCAATCGCCGGAGGGCCTGCTGATGACGCCGCGCCGGACCGGCACGGACGGGTTCTTCGTCTCGGTGCTGAAGAAGGCGTGAGGCTTTCTCCGCCGTCATTGCGAGGAGCTCGCGACAAAATTGCAAAGCAATTTTGCGCTGAAGCGACGAAGCAATCCATGGCTCCGCACATGCGGCACGATGGATTGCTTCGCTTCGCTCGCAATGACGGGCGTGTCTGCTACGCTTCGGAGCACACGCCCGCCGGCACCGGCGCCTTGCTCACCACGATGACCCAGTACAGCAATGCGCAGGCGCTGATCGCAGCGCCGAGCGCGCAGACACCGAGCCAGCCGGCGGCGGCATAGGCCATCGTCGAAGCGATCGCGCCGAGCCCGCTGCCGACCGAGTAGAACACCATGTAGACGCCGATCAGGCGGCTCGACGCTTCGGGGCGGGCAGCGACGATCAGGCTCTGGTTGGTGACATGGACGGCTTGCACCGCGAAGTCGATCATGACGACGCCTGCGAGCACCAGCCACAGGGAAGAACGCAGGCAGGCGATCGGTGCCCAGCCGGCGAGCATCAGCAGCAGCGACAATCCGGTGGTGCGCTGGCCCCAGCCGCGATCGGCGAGGCGGCCTGAATTGCGCGCCGCCAGCGCGCCGGCAAGGCCGGCAATGCCGAGCATGCCGATCGCGGTGTGCGACAGCGACAGCGGCGGCGCGGCGAGCGGCAGCACGACCGAGCTCCAGAACGCGCTGAAGCTTGCGAAAATCAGCAACGCGAACACGGCGCGCTCGCGCAGCACCGGCTCCTCGGCGAACAGCGCGGCCGTCGAGCGCAGCAGCTTGGCATAGGATGATCCGGTCAACGCCCGCGGCGGCTGCCGCGGCAGCACATAGGCGAGCAGTGCGGCCATTGCGAGCATCAGCACCGCCGAGGTCAGGTAGACCATGCGCCATCCGCCGATATCGGCGAGCGTGCCCGACGCAAAACGAGCCAGCAGGATACCCGACACGACGCCGCTTTGAATGGTGCCGATGGTCTGGCCGCGCTCGGCCGGCGAGGCCGATGTCGCGGCAAAGGCGACGATCACCTGGATGACGACGGCGAGCAACCCGACCAGCGCCATTCCGCAAAACAGCACGACCGCGTTCGGCGCGGCGCCGACCACGACGAGCGCGACCGCGGACAGCATGATCTGGCCGACGATCAGCTTGCGGCGGTCCCAGAGGTCGCCGAGTGGCACGATCAGCATCAGGCCGAACGCGAGTCCGACCTGGGTCAGCGTCACCACGATGCCGATCGCGGCGGGGGTGATGCCGAGATCCTGCGCCATGGTGTCGAGCAGCGGCTGGGCGGAATAGATGTTGGCAACACTCAGCCCGCAGGCGACCGCAAACAGCAGCACGACCGCGGGCGACAGCACGCCTGCCTTGCTGTCGCGGGCCTTGCCGTCCGTCTTGTGATCGCCCGTGGCCGGTCCGGCCTCCGTCATGGTCTGGTTCGTCATCTTGGTTCCGCTGCAATTCGCAATCTGGTCTTATAATGAGACCAGTTGCATCGCGGTCTGTCTAGTCCTATTTTAAGACCAGTTCGGAATCGTGATCGAGGAGGGTGAAACGCGATGCAGCGGACCGGATTTGCAAAGGCGGAATGCCCGGTGGCCCGCGCGCTGGATGCGATCGGCGACTGGTGGTCGTTGTTGATCGTGCGCGACGCGTTTGACGGCCTGCGCCGCTTCGGCGACTTCCAGAAGAACCTCGGCATCGCCAAGGGCATGCTGACGGCGCGGCTGCGCAAGCTGGTCGACACCGGCGTGCTCGAGCAGGTCGCGGCGTCAGACGGCAGCGCCTACCTCGAATATGTGCTGACGAAGCGGGGACACGACCTGTTCCCGATCGTGGTCTCCTTGCGGCAATGGGGCGAGGCGCATCTCTATGCGCGGGGCGAGACGCATTCCGTGCTGCTCGACCAGGCCGGGCAGGCCGTCGGGCAACTCGTGCTGCCGTCGAAGAATGGCAAGCCTCTGAGCTGGTCGGATACGAAGGTAAGGAAGGTTGCGGCGCGGAGGCGGTGAGTGCGTGACTCTCTCCACGTCATTGCGAGGAGCGAAGCGACGAAGCAATCCATGTCTCGGCAAGCGGCGCTATGGATTGCTTCGCGGAGCCTGTCATCCGGCGGCGCTTCGCGCCGACCGGGTGGCTCGCAATGACGGGGGGACTACGTCAGTTCAATCCACGATAAACAGCGTCGCACCCGTCGCGGTCGACGAACGGTGCGCGGCGTCGCCGAAATCGGAGACCTGGTAGCTCATGCCCGGCCGCAACGTGAATTTGCGGCCGTCGCGCAGCTCGGTGTCGAGCTCACCCTTGACCACAAACAGCACATGGCCGCGATCGCACCAGTGATCGGCGAGGTAGCCCGGCGAGTACTCGACCATCCGCACCCGCAGCTCGCCGATATCGAGCGTGCGCCACAACGCTTGCCCGGTCTCGCCGGGGTGCACGGTGGGTTCGACCTGGCTCCAGTCGGTGACGGTGAAGGGCAGGGTCGGGATTTTCATGGGCGTGGTCCTGATCCAGATGCCGGTGCGTAGGGTGGGTTAGCGTTAGCGTAACCCACCATCTTTTTCGTCGTGCAACTCGGTGGGTTACGCCTACGGCTAACCCACCCTACGATTCGACGGTAGCTCAACCCACCAGATGGTTCGCCGAGCCCTGCCTGATCTTGCCCTCGGCGTCACACCGCAGATACTCGCAGATCTTCTTGCCGCGCTCATTCTGGTAGAACACGACGACGCTGTCGGGCGAGACATAGAGGTCGATCAGCTCGAAATGCAGCTCGGGTAGTTTGGCCAGCGCGGCGCTCCAATAGGCGCGCAGCTGCGCCTTGCCGCGCACCGTGCCTGACGCGCCGAAGCCGAGCGCCGGGATCCGGTCCGAGGTCATCTCGGTATCCTCCGAATACATCGCCAGCACGCGCTCGAGGTCGCGCGCGTTCCACGCGGCGACCCAGTCGCGGCCGAGGGCTGCGAGGCGGGACGGTTCGTGAAAATCTGGCATTGGTTTCCTCCCATTGGTTATTGGCCAAATTAGGTCAATAGTACTGACCTATATCGATTTGTCCATGCCCAAAGAAGAATGTGGGCGCCCCGCGCTGCGCGGTTGCGGGGGCGGGCGGTGTCGCGTATCTGCTTGCCATGACAGCCCAGCACACAGCCAATAACTCGTCGGCGCCCACGGTGGCCTCGGCGCATGACAAGATTCTGATTGTCGATTTCGGCAGCCAGGTGACGCAACTGATCGCCCGCCGCGTCCGCGAGATGGGCGTCTATTCCGAGATCGTGCCGTTCCAGAAGGCGGAGGCCGCCTTCAAGGAGATGAAGCCGAAGGCGGTGATCCTCTCCGGCGGCCCGGAATCTGTGCATGAAACCGGCTCGCCGCGCGCCCCGCAGCTGATCTTCGAGTCCGGCGTTCCCGTGCTCGGCATCTGCTACGGCCAGATGACTCTGGCCGCCCAACTCGGCGGCGAGGTCGAGGGCGGGCATCATCGCGAATTCGGCCGCGCCGATGTCGAGGTCAAGACCGACAGCCAACTGTTCGACGGCGTCTGGGGCCACGGCGAAAAGCACCAGGTGTGGATGAGCCATGGCGACCGCATCACCAAGATGCCGCCCGGCTTCTCGGTGGCCGGCACCTCGCCGAACGCGCCGTTCGCGATCATCCAGGACGAGAAACGGAAGTACTACGGCCTGATGTTCCATCCCGAGGTGGTGCACACGCCGGATGGCGCAAAGCTGTTGCGCAACTTCGTGCGCAAGGTCGCAGGCCTGACCGGCGACTGGACCATGCGCGCCTTCCGCGAGGAGGCGATCGAGAAGATCCGCGCCCAGGTCGGCCAGGGCAAGGTGATCTGCGGCCTGTCCGGCGGCGTCGATTCCGCCGTCGCCGCGGTGCTGATCCATGAGGCGATCGGCGACCAGCTCACCTGCGTCTTCGTCGA
Organism: Bradyrhizobium sp. B120; assembly: GCF_049075665.1. Classification (NCBI taxonomy): domain Bacteria; kingdom Pseudomonadati; phylum Pseudomonadota; class Alphaproteobacteria; order Hyphomicrobiales; family Nitrobacteraceae; genus Bradyrhizobium; species Bradyrhizobium sp. B120. The sequence goes on from NZ_CP185242.1 coordinate 3,836,280, forward strand.
TCACGGCCTGTTGCGGCTCGACGAGGCCAAGACCGTCGTCGACCTGTTCCGCAACCACTACAACATTCCGCTGGTCCATGTGGACGCGTCGAAAGAGTTTTTGGGCGAGCTCGAAGGCGTCACCGATCCCGAGGTGAAGCGCAAGACCATCGGGCGGCTGTTCATCGACGTGTTCGAGGCGGAGGCGAAAAAAATCGGCGGCGCCGCATTCCTGGCGCAGGGCACGCTCTATCCTGATGTGATCGAGAGCGTCTCCTTCACCGGCGGCCCCTCGGTGACGATCAAGTCGCACCACAACGTCGGCGGCCTGCCGGCCCGCATGAACATGAAGCTGGTCGAGCCGCTGCGCGAATTGTTCAAGGACGAGGTGCGCGTGCTCGGCCGCGAGCTCGGCCTGCCCGAAGTCTTCGTCGGCCGCCACCCGTTCCCGGGCCCGGGCCTTGCCATCCGCTGCCCCGGCGACATCACCAGGGAAAAGCTCGACATCCTGCGCAACGCGGACGCGGTCTATATCGACCAGATCCGCAAGCACGGCCTCTATGATGCGATCTGGCAGGCTTTTGCGGTGCTGCTGCCGGTCAAGACCGTCGGCGTGATGGGCGACGGCCGCACCTACGAATACGTCGTCGGCCTCCGCGCCGTCACCTCGACCGACGGCATGACCGCCGACTTCTACCAGTTCGACATGAAATTCCTGGGCGAAACCGCGACGCGCATCATCAACGAGGTGAAGGGCGTGAACCGGGTGGTGTACGACGTGACGAGCAAGCCGCCGGGGACGATCGAGTGGGAGTGAGGGGCTCGGGAAAGCCAATCCCATGATGACTTCCTGGAGCGTTGTCACGAAGACCAAATAGATTCGGGGAGGTCGGGCCGAAGCAGCTATGGGATTTGGCGTATTCATTCATCGGTCGGACTCTATTTACGACGATAGTCCTGCGGAAAAGTATCAGTTCCCCAGCCAGTATTTGAGCCGCGTCGAGGCCTGTGTCGGTAGCTGGATTGTCTACTACGAGCCAAGCAAAGTGGCCGAGACAAAAGGTTACTTTGCGTTCGCCAAGGTTCGTCAAGTTATCCCCGATCCCGGCATTTCCGGGATGTACCTCGCGCTGATCGAGCCAGGAACCTATCTCGACTTCGCAAATCCGGTCCCCTTCAACGGTGCAACGGGACCGGTGGAGCGAGGTGTCCTTAATGACCAGGGACGCATTTCCGGACGGGCCCAATCTGCGGTTCGTCCACTCTCGCCTGAAGATTTTGCCAGAATTGTCGGACTGGGCTTCGAGGAAGATGCACCTCTGTTGCCGCGTTCCGATAATGACGTGCCATCGCTCGATATTGGCGAAGGAGCGCAAGCGCCCTTCATATATGACCAGCAACGCGACCGCGTGAGCGTTACGATGTCGAGGATTATGCGCGACCGGGTCTTTCGTCGTGTGGTTCTGCGCGCCTACGACGAACGGTGCGCGATCACGGGACTAAAGCTGATCAATGGGAGGGGGCGCGCGGAAGTCGCTGCCGCACACATTCGGCCAGTGGAGGCGAGCGGGCCGGATATTGTTAGCAACGGGATCGCGCTCTCAGGGACGGCGCATTGGATGTTCGATCGCGGCTTGATCAGCTTGGCTGACAATATGGAGATATTGATCTCGCGGCAGACCAATGATCCGCAAGGCATACGATCGATAATTAACAAATCAGGACACGCGCTTGCACCGCAGCGCGTGTCCGATCGACCGCATCCACATTTCCTGAGATGGCATCGTGAGCATTGCTTCAAGCAGTGATGAGCTTACAGGCAATTGGCAGTCGTAGCCCGGATGAGCGAAGCGATATCCGGGGTATTTATATCCGCGTGCTGCGCGGTGTCCCGCATATCGCTGCGCTCATGCGGGCTACTCGTTTCTCGGGCCAAATCACACGCCCGTAGATCGCTCACTGCTCCTTCTTGAACAAATCCTGGAAGATCAGCGGGCCCCAAACGCGGCCGCGTGCGTGCACCAGCGCGCCACCCTCGTTGAGCTTTCCCAGCTTGACCGGCGCGAACCCGAGTTGTTTGGCCAGGGCCGCCACGGGAGCGATCGCGTCTTCGTCGTCACCAGACAGAAAGATCACCCGGTGGCCGCCCTCGACGATCGGATCGGCAGCCAGCTTGGCCGCAATCAGATGATTGAAACCTTTCACGAGCTTGGCGCCGGTGAACGCCTTCGCGACGAAGGCGGAGGACAGCAGGCCGTCCAGCTCCTCAAGGGGTACTAACGCGTTCATCGCGTCGATGACCGTCTTGCCTTTCCAGCTCGGCAGGGCCCTCGCAACCTCGCGATGCTCCCCGAACGGGACCGCGAGGATGATTGTGTCGGCCTCGAGTGCATCCCGCAGTGGCTTGGCGACGACCGTGGGTCCAATCGCCCGAGCCTGCGGCGCCAACGCCTCGGGCGGCCGGCGGCTCGCGACGGCCACCTCGATGTTCTTACGGGCGAAGGCGAGGGCCAGCGCCTGGCCTACTGCACCGAATCCTACAATCGCATAGCTCATGATGTTTCTCCGAACCGTGTTGATATTGCTTCCCGGCCTTTCAGATCGCCGAGAATCCGCCATCGACAGACAACTCCACCCCATTCACGAAGCTCGAATCGTCTGACGCGAGAAACAGCGCGGCGGCCGCGATTTCCTCGGGACGACCCATCTTTCCCCGTGGGATCAGGGACTCGAACATCCGCTTCGCCTCCTCGGTGAGAACTTGGTCCTGCATCGGCGTGGCGATCGGCCCCGGGCTCAGCACGTTCACCCGGATATTCCTGGCCTTCAGTTCGTTGAGCCAGGTGCGCGCGAATGAGCGCAACGCCGCCTTGCTCGCCGCATACACGCCGTAGCCAGGAAAACCTTTCACCGAAGCAACTGACCCGGTCATGAAGATCGATCCGCCATCGTTGAGCAGCGGCAACGCCTTCTGAACCGTGAACAGCGTGCCGCGCGTATTCAGGCCGAAGGTCGCATCGAAATGCTGCTCGCTGATCTCGCCAAGCGGGACGGCTTCGCCGATGCCGGCGCTCGCGTACAGGACGTCGATCCTGCCCTTTTGCCGCTTGACCGTGTCGAACAGGCGGTCGAGGTCGTCGAGATTGGCTGCGTCGCCGCGCACGCCGGTCACGTTCCGGCCGATCAGCCTGACGGCATCGTCGAGCGCCTCCTGCCTTCGGCCCGTGATGAAGACATAGGCGCCTTCTTCAACGAACCGCCTTGCGCTCGCCAGCGCCATGCCGCTCGATCCACCCGTGATGACTGCAACCTTACCGTCAAGCTTTCCCATGACTTCTCCTTCAGACTCCGTCTTTGGTCGTTCGGGGAGGCTCCCCGAGAACCTCGAGATGGGTCCGCCGGCGTCAGGCGTTGAGTGCGGAAGCGCGCACATCGGTGGTGCGAAATCGATCCGGCCGGACGACGCCGCCGGCCGCGACGATCGGCGTCTGCCGTTCGGAATTGGGCCGCGCCTGTCGGCATGGGCTATGATAACTGCCCGTGCTACCCACATACGGGATGCTCTTTGACGTATTGGACACGGGCTTTGGAAGGCACACCCCGCGGTGCCGGATCGCACCATGATCGACTGGGATGACGTTCGCTACTTTCTGGCCGTCGCGCGCGGAGGCTCGGTGCGGGCTGCCGCGGAGCGCCTCGGTGTGAACCACTCGACCGTGCTGCGACGCATCGCCCAGCTCGAGGAACGCCTCGGGGTGCACATGTTCGAGAAGCTGCCTTCGGGCTACCGCCTGACGGCTGCGGGCGAGGAGGTGCTCGCGTTCGCGGAGCAGATGGAAGCGTCGTCGCACCTGCTGGAGACGCGCGTCTTCGGGCGCGACCAGAGCGTGCGCGGGCTTCTGCGGGTGACGCTGGCACCGCCGCTTGCGACACACCTGCTCATGCCGGATTTCGCCGAGTTCGCGCGTCTGCATCCGGACATCGAGATGGAAATCCTGTCGTCCGGCGAGCTGGCAAATCTGACCAACCGAGAGGCCGACCTCGCGATCCGCGTCGTCTACGACCGCAAAACCCTGCCGCTCAATCTTCACGGCCTGAAGGGACCGGAGCTGTTCGGCGGCGTTTACATGTCCCGCGATCGACTGGCCGCGTGGCGCGCGGGCGCGCCTGATCCCATCCGGTGGATCGTCATCAGCATTCATGGAATTCCGGATTGGGCCAGCGAGGGTGAGGTGCGGACCACGGGGGTTCCATTCAGGACCACGGACGCCGAGGCGCAGATCGTTGCTGTGCGGCAAGGGCTCGGGATCACGACACTGCCGTGCTTCGTCGGCGATGCCGACCCCCTGTTGGTGAGGGTGCCGGGCACCGGCCTGCACATGTACGGAACGCTCTGGCTTCTCACACAGGGCGAGACACGCAAGACGAAGCGCGTGCGGCTCTTCACGGAGTTCGTATCCCGCCGGCTCGCTGCGTATGCGCCGCTTCTCGCGGGACTGTCCATCTCGCGCGACTGACGCCCGGCAGGTCGGCGACGGGAGTTGACGAGGCGTAATCCACCGCATCGTCAAGTGATCAGAGCCCGGATGAGCGCAGATCCGGGACTCCTCCATCAGTCCGTAAGGCGGGTTAGGCGATCGCTGACCCGCTCTACGAGCTGGTGTTTCGCTATCTGTCGCGATCGCGTATCGAGCCGGTTCAGCAGCCAACAGCAGCTCGACCGTTCGGTGCGCGCGGCGCGATCAATACGGTCCCGGCTCGCAGGGGACATTGCCGCCGGTCCAGGGCGCAGTCGCGAATGAACCGACACGCGGGGCTGGAACGCAGGCGCGACCATCGACATAGACGGGCTCAGCCGGCGCGGCGGCGTTGGCTTCGGCAACATGTCTGGAAACGGCGTGTGTTTCACGCGCGATCGCCGGCGACGCGATCATGGCAACCGCGATGAAAGCAGCCGACAACAGTTTGACGTTCGTCATTGAGTGTCTCCGTTTTGTTTAGGGGGCCAAGGAGTCTGGCCTCGTCAGGTAGATGTGCGCAGGGCGGGCGCACTTAAATGCAATCCTTGCTCACGCCGGCTCAACGCTGCGTGAGGGGTTCGAAGCGATCGTGATCGCTTGTGCCGGAACTGTATTTCGGTGTGACAGTGCTGAGAAACTGCGCGAGGGCCGGTCCCGCGTGTCGCAAACCTCAGCCGGTCGGTTGTTAGCGCGTGTTGATCGCCAGCTGAGCCTCGAAAGCCCGCTTGTACGCCGGCCGCGCTTCGCCGCGGGCGACGTAGGCGGAGAGGTTCGGATATTCGTCGAGAATGCCCGACATTCTCAGCCTGAGCAGCACCGACACCATCATCAAGTCGCCTGCGCTGAACGCGCCGTCGAGCCAGTCGGCATCGCCGAGGCGGGCGGCGAGCTGCTTCAGCCGGTCGCGGACGCGATCCATGACCAGAGGCATGCGCTCCTTAGACCACGGCTTATCGCTCTCCAGAATTCTGGCGGTTGCGAGTTCGAGGATCGGTGGTTCCACCGTGTTGACCGCGGCAAACATCCAGGTGATGGCGCGGGCGCGGGCATTGGCATCATCAGGCAGCAGGCCCGCATGACGCTCGGCGATATGGAGCACGATCGATCCGGTCTCGAACAGCGCGAGATCACGTTCCTGATAGGTCGGAATCTGGCCGAACGGATGCAGCGCCAGATGTGCCGGCTCCTTCATCGCCTGGAATGAAACGAGACGAACCGCGTAACGCTGGCCCACTTCTTCCAGCGCCCAGCGAACGCGCGTATCGCGCGCCAGTCCCTTGCCACCATCGGGTGACCGTTCGAAGGCGGTGATGGTGGGGGTCATCGGTTCTCTCCATGTCCTTGCCTGGTCCCGAGGACGGACGAGCGGCACGCGCCCCGACAGCCGATCCTGGAATCTTTTGGCCGGTTGTAGCCCGGATGTAGCGAAGCGTAATCCGGGGTTCTCGCCTCTGGCAGGACCGGTCCCGGATTTCGCTGCGCTCCATCCGGGCTACAGGCTCGGGGGAGGTCGTTTCCGGGAGCAACTGTGATCCTACCCCGCGCTTTCGGTTCCCGTCGCGGCAACGTGGACGCATGCGGCTGAGATCAGCGGAACGCATGATCCCGCAAATTATTTTCATACGCCTGTCGCCGTGCTGTCGGCTGGCGTCTTCGCCAAGCGTCCTTCGTATAAACCAGGAGACTGCAAATGACCGATCTCGTCACATGCCTTTGGTTCGATCAGGGCCAGGCGCGCGCTGCGGCGGAATTCTATGCTGCGACGTTTCCCGACAGCCATGTCGATGCGGGGCACGTCTCGCCGATACCTGGCATCGGGCAGGGTGATGAACTGACGGTGGAGTTCACTGTGCTCGGCCGCCGCTTCGTCGGGCTGAATGGCGGCTCCAACTATACGCCGAACGAGGCGGTCAGCTTCATGGTGCTCACCGACAGCCAGGAGGAGACCGATCGTTACTGGAATGCGGTCACTTCGAACGGCGGCAAGGAATTGCCGTGCGGCTGGTGCCGGGATCGCTGGGGATTTACCTGGCAGATCACGCCGCGGCGGCTGCTCGAGCTCGTCAACGGATCCGATCGCGCCATCGGAAAGCGCGCGATGGAGGCGATGATGACGATGAAGAAGATCGACATCGCCGCGATCGAGCGTGCGGCGGCGGGGTAATCCGCTTGGTGGAATGATTTGGCCCGGACTCGACAGTCATGTGTCGGATCAAGCTGGCGGCGCGGTCGCGCAACTATTCGCGCTGCAGCCCGCGCTCGCCGCGCCGGTCACCCCGGCGCAAACGCGGGATGTGCCCCTTGCCACTGCGTGATACGGATTTCGCATCGCAGCTCTGGAGCCCGCCTTGATGTCCGTCGCAGCCGCCGCCAATCAGCAACAGAATCCCACCGCCGCCGAGTCCGATCCCGAGACGCTGGGCTGGATGCAGGGCTTTCCGCCGCCGCAGGACAAGACGATCACATTCCAGGACGGCTCGTTCCGCAGCTTCCCCGAATTGCGCTGGGCCTGGAGCAATATCCGCCAGCTGGTGCCGACCGTGAATGTCTGGCGCGGGGCGGGGCCGGCGTCGGTGCTGCCGCGCGCAGATCACGACATCGGCGCCTCCGCGTCGGTGACGATGGACGGCCGCCCGCAGACCTTCGCGCGCATGCTCGAGGAGAGCTATGCCGACGGCATCGCCGTGCTGCACCGGGGCAAACTGATCTACGAGCACTATTTCGGCGCGTTGAAGCCGCACAAGCCGCATATCGCGATGTCGGTGACGAAGTCGTTCACCGGCGTGCTCGCAGGCATGCTGGTCGCCGAGGGCAAGATCGATCCGCAGGCGCCGGTCACCGACTATGTGCCGGAGCTGAAGCCAAGCGCGTTCGGCGATGCGCGTGTGCACGAGGTGATGGATATGACTACGGGCCTCAAATACACCGAGGTCTATACCGACAAGAATTCCGACGTGTGGGGGCTGCGGCGCGCCAACGGCATGGCGCCGATCCCGGCAGGCTATGAGGGGGCGACCAACATCTTCGATTTCCTTCGCGCGCAGCAGAAGCAGGGCGAGCACGGCAAGGCCTTCGCCTACAAGACCGTCAATACCGACGTGCTCGCCTTCATCTGCCGGCGCGCCAGCGGCATGAGCTTGTCGGACCTGCTCTCCGAACGGATCTGGGCGCCGATGGGCGCGGAGGAGGACGCGCATTATCACGTCGATCGCATCGGCACCGAAAGCGGCGGCGGCGGGCTGTCCACCACGCTGCGCGATCTCGCCCGCTTCGGCGAGACGATCCGCAATCACGGCCGCTTCAACGGCCGCCAGATCGTGCCGTCCACGGTCGTCGAGGACATCGCGCGCGGCGGCGATCCCGAAAAATTCAAGCCGGCCGGGTACACCACACTGCCGGGCGCCTCCTACCGCAATCAGTGGTGGGTGACGCACAATGCGCACGGCGCCTACATGGCGCGTGGCGTGCACGGCCAGGGCATCTATATCGATCCGAAGGCCGAGATGGTGATCGCGCGCTACGCCTCGCATCACGCCGCCGGCAACGCCGCGAACGACCCGGTGACGCTGCCGGCCTATATGGCGCTGGCGAAGGATTTGATGGCGGGAGGGTAAGGTCGGCTCACGCGCGCGACAGCTTCTCATATCGCTTGATCAGGCGCTCCCGCTTCAGGCGGGACAAGCGCCTGATCCAGAACACGCCATCGAGCTGATCGATCTCGTGCTGATGGCACACCGCGCGGAGCCCGTCCGATTCCTCGGTCTGCATGTTGCCGTCGGTGTCCTGATAGCGGATGCGGACCCGCGCGTGGCGCTCGACTTCGTCGTTGACGCCGGGCATCGAGACGCTGCCCTCCTTGTGCAGGATCATCTCGGGCGAGCTCCAGATGATCTCCGGATTGACATAGGTCCGCGGCCCTTCGCCCGCGTCGAGTTCGAGCACCACGACCCGTAGCGACACGCCGATATGCGGCGCCGTGATGCCGATGCCGGGTGCCGCATGCATGGTCTCGAGCAGGTCGGCCGCCACTTCGCGCAGCGCGTCGTCGAACAGATCGACCGGCTTAGCCGGGAGCGCAAGCCGAGGATCGGGATAGCGGACGATGGGGCGGATGGTCATGGGAGCGTCATAGGCCAGCGCAGGACGCCGGACAACACGCGGATGCAGATGCCGCGTGCGGCGCGCCGCTCAGAGATGCTTTTCGAAGAACAAATCGGGGTAGGGGTCGTCGTTGAAGCGTGGAATCTCGGTCCAGCCGCTCCGGCGGTAGAGCTGGCCGGCCTCCGCCAGCGCGCTGTTGGTGTCGAGCCGCAGCACCGCGATGCCGAGCTCGCGCGCGGCGCGCTCGCTGGCGTCCATCAGGCGGCGGCCGAGGCCGAGGCCACGCGCAGCTGGTGCGACCCACAGCCGCTTGATCTCCGCGAACTCACTGCTGCTGCCCTTCAGCCCGACGCAGCCGATCGGCAGGCCGTCCGACAGCGCCACGATGAAGCTGCCGCGCGGGCGCACCATGTCCTTGGCATCGGGATCACGCGACAGCTTGACGTCAAATCCCTGTTTGAAGCGCCGCGCCAGCTCGGCGTAATATTCGCCGAGGCAGTAGCGCGCCTCGTCGCTGCGTGGGTCCATCTCGTTCAGCGCGGTGCCGTCGCGTCCGAGCGCCGAGGCGATCAAATCCATCGCCGTCAGCAGCGCTTCGCGCTGGGAGTGGTGGGCGATGAAGTCCTTGGCCTGCCGGTTGGAGATCGCCTCATAGGCGTTGAACTCGCGCTTGCCTGCCGCCGTCAGCTTTGCGACGCGGCGGCGCGCATCGTCGTGATGCGCCGTGGTCTCGATCAGCCCTTCGTCCTCGAGGTTGCGCAACAGCCGGCTCATCAGGCCGGAATCGAGGCCGAGATAATCCCTGATGTCGCCGACGTCGGTGCGGCCGTGCCCGATCGCGTTCAGCACCCGCGCCGCCCCGAGCGGCCGGCCGCGGCCGAGGAACGAGGTGTCGAGCGCGCCGACGGCGGAGGTCACGGCACGGTTGAAGCGGCGGACGCGGGAAACGGGGTCAAGCATATGTCTGACTTTAGTCAGATATTTTCACCTCGTCAATTGCGATGGCTGCGCGGCCGGACAGGCCAACTGAAATCAGGCCCGCGCCAGCACCAGCACATTGCCGGCAAGGATCGCGGCGGCGCCGGCGAGCACCGGCCAGCCCAGCACGAGATGCTCGAACCGCGCCGACAGCACCAGCGCAACGAGCGGAACCAGTGCCAGCGTATAGGCGGCGCGGCCGGGGCCGAGCCGGCGTACCAGCTCGAAATAGAGCATGAAGGTAATGCAGGACGCGGCGACCGCGAGATAGAGAAAGCTCGCCACGTAGGAGGGCGAGATGTCGGCCGCGAAGCGCGTGCCGGTCACGACGGCCCAGAGCGCGCTCGCCGCCGCGCCGACGAATGCGCCCCAGGCCAGCACGGAGACGACGGGCAGTCCGGCGCGCTGGTTGCGTGCGCCGACCGTCGTCCCGGCACCGGTCGCGATCGCCGCTGTGAGCGCCCAGGCCAGACCTGCGAGCGGCGCGGCGCCATGCGCGGTGGCGCCGGGCAGGAAGATGATCGCAAGGCCAAGGATGCCGCACAGCGCGCCCCACACGAAGCTCGGGGAGATCGTGACGCCGAGCGCGGCCCGCGCGATCACGGCCGCGAACAGCGACGATGTCGACAGCACCAGCGCCGCAAGTCCGCTCGGCATCCGCGCGGTCGCTTGATAGAAGGCAATGAAGGCAACAGCGAAGAACAGCAGACCCTGCAACGCGACGGCCAGCCGGTCCTTGCGCGGGATCGCGAGCGGCACGCCGCGCAGCCGGCCATAGCCGAGCAGGATGAGGCCCGCGAGCACCATGCGCAGCGCGACCGACCACGGTGCCGGTGTGACGCCGGCCTGCATCGCGGTGGCCAGTGCGCCGCCGCCCCACAGCAGCGCGGTCAGCGCGAACAGCACGGCCGTCATGGCGTTGCGGCGTCGTCGAGCAGCACGCGCCAGCCGCCCGCGTCGATCCGCGAACTTTCTCCCTCGAGCCGGGTGAGCGCGGAATCGAGTGATGTCCGCTCGCTGTCCGACAGGCGCGCAAGCAGCCGTGCCTCGATCGCGCTGCCCAATGCGGCGATGCGGTTGAACGCGGTTCGCCCGCTGCGGGTGATGCTGACCGCGGCGAAGCGGCGGTCGGTCTTGCCCGGCCGCCGCATCGCGAAGCCGAGCTCTGTGAGCTGGCCGATGCCGCGGCTGACCGCGAACGGGTCGAGCGCGCAGGCGCGGCCGATCTCGGAGGCGTTGGCCGCGTCGCGCTCGGCGATCACGGCGAGGATGCGCCAGCCGGCCTGGCTCAGTCCGAACGTCTCGCTGTAAAAACTCTCCAGCGGGCGGGCGACCTGCGCCGCGACGAGGAACAGGCGATAGGGCAGCCAGGCGCTGAGCTTCAGGCCATCGTCGGCCGCGGGGGCAGCTTGTTTCATGGCCGGAGGCTCGCACACATGCTTGCAAAGTGCAAGTATCTTGCAAGGAGATCGAGGCCATCGGAGCGCATGCGCGAATATCCCGACACACTTGTCACTCCCACAATCCGCTCCCGCCGCGCCAGATTGCGGCATGGCCAATGACGAACGGCCTCGGCGCGGGAACCGCGCCGTGGTCGCGGAGTTCGTCCAATTCGAAAGATGGAGATCATCATGAGCAGACCGGCTGAAAACGATCGCGGCGGAGTGGCGGCAATGCAAACCCCGCCCGTGGTGTCGCGGGAGGCGTGGGAGGCGGCGCGTCTGGAGATGCTGGTGAAGGAAAAGGCGCAGCTGCGAGCGCGCGACGCACTAGCCGCCGAACGGCGGCGGATGCCGTGGATGGCGGTCGAGAAGGCCTATGTCTTCGAGGGACCGAACGGCAAGGCGAGCCTGCTCGATTTGTTCGAAGGCCGCCGGCAGCTGATCATCTACCGCGCGTTCTTCGAGCCTGGCGTGTTCGGCTGGCCGGATCACGCCTGCCGCGGTTGCTCACTCGGCGCCGATCAGGTCGGCCATCTCTCGCATCTGAACCAACGCGACACCACGCTGGCCTACGCCTCGCGCGCACCCCAGGCCGACATCGCGCGGCTGAAGGCACGGATGGAGTGGGAGATGCCGTGGTACACGATCACCGATAGCTTTGATGCCGACTTCGGCGTCGCCGAATGGCATGGCCACAACGTGTTCGTCCGCGACGGCGAGCGGATCTTCCGCACCTATCTCGTCAACAGCCGCGGCGACGAGGCGATGGGCACGGTGTGGAGCTATCTCGACATCACGCCGTTCGGCCGCCAGGAGCTCTGGGAGGACTCGCCCAAGGGTTATCCGCAGGGCCCGACCTACAAATGGTGGAACTGGCACGACAATTACGAGGCCGAAGCCGCGCCGAACGCGAAGTGGGCGGCCGTGACCGACGCCGGCGAGGCCGCGTTCCGCAAGATCGCGGAGCAGGAACGCAAGGCCACTTGATGGGGTGGAGCAGGGAGGACGCGTAGCGTCCTCCCTGGCGCTCTAGCGGCCGTCGCCCTTCGCGGTCGAGAGTGCCTTCAGCGCCGACAGCGTCTGCCGCAGTCCGCGGTCGAGTCGCTTGTCGCGCCGGATCACGACGGCGAGCCGTCGGTGGAGCTTTGGCGACAGCGACCGGACGATCAGGTCGCGCTGCTTGCTCTTGGCAGGCACGGCCATGCCCGGCAGGATCGCGCAACCGAGACCGGCGCGCACCATCTCCTTGATCGCCTCAACGCTGCCGAGCGACATCAAGGGCTTCAGCGACACGCCGCCGCGCGCCAGCCATTCGTCCGCGGTGCGCCTTGTGTTGCCGCCGGGCTCGAACAGCAGAACCGGCCTGGTCGCCAGCACCTCCGGCGTGATGCGTGCGGGCAGCTTCATGTCGTGCGGCGCGATCAGCACGAATTCGTCGTTCATGACGGGGGTGATCTCGAAGCTGCGCCCCGACACCGGCAGCGTGACGAGCCCGATGTCGATCGTGTTGTCCTCGACCGCCCGCGCGATCTCCGCGGTGTTCCCGGTCGTGACCGTGATCTCGAGCGAGGGCAGTGCGGCGCGCAGCTCCTTCAGGATCGGCGGCAGCAGGAAGATGCAGGCGGTCGCACCGGTGCCGAGCCGTACGCGGCCTGCCGTTCCCGTGGTCTGCTGCGCGACGGCGTCGACCGCCGATGCCACCGCCGCGCTGATCTGCTGCGCGTGCGAGAGCAACGCGACACCGGCGGCCGTCGGCCTGGCGCGTCGTCCGACCCGCTCGATCAAGGTCGCACTCAGGCTCTTCTCGAGCTGGCGCACCTGCAGGCTCACCGCCGGCTGGGTGAGCTGCAGCCGCTCGGCCGCGGCGGAGAAGCTGCCGCAATCGATCACGACGGCGAAGCTTTCGAGATAGTCGAGGTTGAGGTTCTTCATCAAAGCATCTCTTATGCAACGCATAACCAACCAAAGCTTCACTTATATAACGCGAGGGCGCATGCTCGGGCAATGTTGACGGCTCGGGTGAGAGACGGAATGACGGCAGGCAGCAACGGCGTCGTGGTTCGCGACGCAGTAGACGAGGACATGATTGGCGTGCAGGGTATCTACGCCCATCACGTGCTCAACGGACTGGCGACCTTCGAGGAGGTGCCGCCGACGGTGGACGAGATGCGCAGCCGCCGGAACGCGGTGGCGGCGGCGGGGCTGCCGTATCTGGTGGCTGTAGTTGACGGACGGGTGGCCGGCTATTGCTATGCGACAGCGTATCGGCCGCGGCCGGCCTATCGGCACACCATCGAAGACTCGGTCTATGTATCCGACGGGCTGCACGGCCGCGGTATCGGCGTGGCGCTGCTTCAGGGCTTGATTGCGCGCACCGAAGCGGGGCCGTGGCGGCAGATGCTGGCCGTGATCGGCAACAGCGGCAACGCCGGATCGATCGCGCTGCACCGTCGCATGGGCTTCGAGATGGTCGGGACGCTAAGATCGGTCGGCTTCAAGCTCGGGCAATGGGTCGACACCGTGCTGATGCAGCGGCCGCTCGGGCCGGGCGCTTCCACGCTTCCTGCGGAGAGGGAATTGCCACGGTGATTGCCCGCCGCGTCGTGGCCGCCCTCGGGCTGGCTCAACTGATCTCGTGGGGCGCCACCTACTATTTGATCGGCGGCTTCGGCGAGCAGATCGCCGCGGATCTCGGCTGGGGGCGTGACATCGTCTACGGCGGCTTCGCCGCGGCGCTGCTGGTGATGGGCGTGGCGTCACCGCTTGCGGGGAGGTGGGTGGATAGAAGCGGCGGCCGGGAGGTCATGGTCGCAGGCGCCGTGATCAACGCGCTCGGCTGCGCCGGTCTCGCGGTCTCGCATCAGATCTCGACCTATTTCGCATCCTGGATCGTGCTCGGCGTCGGCATGCGGCTGACGCTGTATGATGCGGCATTCGCGGCGCTGGCCCGGATCGGCGGACCGGAGGCACGCCGCGCGATGTCCGGGATCACCTTGCTCGGCGGATTGGCGGCAACCGTGTTCTGGCCGCTCGGCCACACACTCTCGGAACAGTTCGGTTGGCGCGTTGCGGTGCTGGTCTATGCCGGGCTCGCACTGCTGACGGTCCCGCTGCATCTGCTGATCCCGAACAAGCGGTTTGCCGGCGTGCCGAGCTCCACGGCGCCGGCATCCAAGCAACCACGCGCCGCCAGCCGCCGGCAGCTTGCGACGGCAGGCGCCCTCTATGCCGTCATCATGACCGGCGCGAACTTCCTGAATGCCGGAATGTCCGCGCACATGATCGCGGTGCTCGCCGGCCTCGGGCTCACCGTCACGGTGGCGGTGTGGATCGCGACGCTTCGGGGCATTGGGCAATCCGCCGCGCGTCTCTGCGAGGTCCTGTTCGGTGCACGGCTCGATCCGCTCGCGCTCAATTTGATGGCCTGCCTGATCATGCCGCTGTCGTTCATCGCCGGACTGTTCAGCGGAACGGCGAAGGAGATGGGGATCGCCTTCGCGCTGCTCTACGGCGCCTGCAACGGCATTCTGACCATCACCAGGGGAACGCTGCCGCTGATTCTGTTCGATCATCGCAGCTATGGCACGTTGGTCGGCCGGCTCATCGTTCCGAGCTTCATCATGCCCGCGGCGGCGCCGCTGGTCTATGCAGTCGTGATCGACCGGTACGGCGATGCCAGCGCGCTCTATCTCTCCACCGGCCTTGCCGTGACGACGTTGCTCGCGGCTGCGATGCTGAAGGTGATGTTCCCCAGAACTTCTTGAGCTCAAGGACTCGCTGCGGTGAGCGGCGCAAGTTATCCTGCTTCAAAACCAGATAAGGGAGAAGAAGAGCATGGTGCCGTCGACCAAGACCCGCGTTGCTACGTTAGCCCTTGCCGCGCTACTGTCCTGTGCCGGAGTGGGACAGGCTCGCGCCGAGCAGCCGGGCGACCGAACGGTGGCGCTGCTCAAGAAACTGATCTCCTTCGACACCTCGAACGGTCCGGGCGATACGCGGGCGCTCGCCGAATATCTGAAGTCGCAATTTGCGCCGCTCGGCGCCGAGGTGGATATCTTCGTCGCCCCGAACGGCAAGGCCGCGCATTTCATCGCGCGGCTGCGCGGCGACGGCTCGCGGAAGCCGGTGCTGCTGGCCGCACATGCCGATGTCGTTCCGGTCGAGCGCGAGAAATGGACCGTGGAGCCGTTCGCCGGCGTCGAGAAGGACGGCTTCGTCTACGGGCGCGGCGCGATGGACTTCAAGGGCGGCCTCGCCGTCTTCGCCAGTGCGGTGATGCGGCTTGCGGAGGAGAAGACGCCGCTGTCGCGCGATGTGATCTTCCTGGCCGAGGCCGACGAGGAGCAGGGGCAGTACAGCACGGTGTGGCTGGCGAAGAACCATTGGGACAAGATCGACGCGGAGTTCGCGCTGAACGAAGGTGGCTATGTGCTGCAGGAGCGCGACGGCTCGGTGCGCCAGATCAATGTCACGACGGCGGAGAAGCTGTCGGCGACGTTCGCGCTGAAGGCGACCGGTCCGTCCGGTCATTCCTCACGACCATTCCCGGCAGGCGCGATGGCCAATGATCGCCTGATCGCGGCGCTGGCCAAGCTCGCGGTGCATGATCCGGCCGTCAAGCTGGTGCCGGCGACCGAAGCCTATTTCAAGGCGTTGCTTCCGATCAGTTCGGAACAGACGGCAGCCGATATCAAGCAGCTATTGGCCGCCAAGGACCAGGGCGATCTCGACGCGGCCGGAAAGAAACTGGTCGCCGACAATCCCAAGGACAGCCTGCTGCTGCACGCGCTGCTGCGCGACACCATGGTCATCACCATGATCGACGCCGGCATCCAGCCCAACGTCATCCCCGGCGACGCCAAGGCGGTCGTGAACACGCGGCTGCTGCCGGGCACCACAACGGATCAGATGATCGAGGAGATCAAGCGTGCGATTGGCGATCCCGGCATCGACGTCAGCATCGTGACGTCGCTGTCGCAACCGGATGCACGGGATGCTTACCTGATGCGCTCGAAGATCCCGGCGTCACCCATCAATACCGAGCTCTATGCGGCGCTGGATCGCAACGCGAAGCGGGTCTGGAAGGACGCCGTCCTGGTGCCTTCGATGTTCGAAGCCGGGACCGACGCCATCGCCTGGCGCGAGCGCAACGTGCCGGTCTACGGCATCTATCCCTATCCGCTCGACGACGACATCCTGAGCCGGATGCATGGCAACGACGAACGGATCGGCGTCGAGGCCATCAAGCAGGGGGCGGAGTGGGTCTACACCACGCTTCGCGAGGTCGCGAAGAAATAGGGCTCAGGTCGAGAGGTAGTTGCCGAGATAGTCACGCTTGCCGAGCGGCACGCCGCGATGGCGCAGGATGGCGTAGGCGGTCGTGACGTGGAAGAACAGGCTCGGCAGCGCGAAACCGTACAGATAGCGCGCTGCCGGCATCGGCGGGAGGCCGAACGGCAACGTGACGATACGTTCCGCCGCTTGGTCGAAGGCCCGAACCGGGACCGTGTCGATGTAGTCGAGCGTTCGCGAGATCCGGGCATAGGCCTCGGCGAGGCTCTGTTCGTCATCGGCAAAGGGTGGTGGCTCGAGGCCCGCGAGCCGCCCGGCGGCGCCCTTGGCGTGATCGCTGGCCCGTTGCACCTGGCCAACCAGCGTCAGCATGTCGGGCGCCAGCCGTGCCGCGAGCATGGCGTCGGGATCGAGACCGCGTTCGCGGGCATGAGTCTCGCCCTTGCGCAGCAGATCGGCAAGCGCGTCGAGCATCTGCCGGAACACCGGAACCGAGGCGTCGTACATCGGGGCGTTCATGGAATTGTCCTCGTCTGAACTCAAGCCGCCGGCTCGCGCGGCAGCCACAGCGATAGCCAGCCGCCGAGCGCCAGCAGCGCGACATTGCAGCCGAGCGCGACCGTGAAGGCGTGGGCGTAATCGTCAGCCTGCGGGCGCGGCCCGAGCAGGCTGTAGAAGACGCCGCCGATCACAGCGACGCCGAGTGCGGCGCCGATCTGGAAGGTCGAGATCATCATCCCCGATGCCAGCCCGGCGTGGCGCGGATCGATGCTGCCGATCACGGCCTTGATGACCGACGGCATCACGGTGCCGAAGCCGAGCCCGCCGCAGATCAGGCCGAATTCAAGGCTTTGGGGGAGTGCGCCACTGACCGACAGCATCACGACACCGAAGCCGATGACCTGGAGCGCGAAGCCGAGCGTCAGCGTGCGCGCGCCGAGCCATTGCATCACCAGCGACGACACCAGCGAACTCACGAAGAAGCCGGTGGCAAAGGGCAGGGTGGCGAGGCCGGCCGCCAGCGGTGAAAAATGCAGCCCGCTTTGCAGATAGACCGCAAAGGTCAGGTAGAACGACGACAGCATGTAGAACGCAAGCGCCATCACCAGCCCAATGACGAAATCGCTGTTGCGCAGCAGATGCAGCGCGACCAGCGGGTCGCCGCCACGTGCGGACAGGCGCGCCTCGAAGCGGACGAAAGCGGCGAGCATCAGCGGAGAGGCCAGCAGCATCGCGATGATCCAGGCCGGCCAGCCGGATTCCCTTCCCTCGATCAGCGGAAAGACCAGGAAGCCCAGCGTAAGCGACAGCAGGATGACGCCGCCGATGTCGAGCCGTTGGGCATGCTCGGCACGCGAGTCGGCGAGGAACAACAATCCGCCGATGAAGGCGGCGAGGCCGATCGGCACGTTGATGAGGAAGATTGCCTGCCAGGCCAGTCCGAACGGATGGGCCGAGACCAGGACGCCGCCGAGCACCTGGCCGCAGATGTTGGCAAGACCGAACGTCGCGCCGTAGAAGCCGAGCGCGCGGCCCTGTTCGGCCGCCGGAAACAGCACGCGGATCGAGGCGAGCACCTGCGGCGCCATCACGGTCGCGGTGAGGCCTTGCAGGATCCGCCCGGCAATCAGCACGTCCGGCGACCACGCAATGCCGCACAGCACCGATGCGATCGTGAAACCGGCAACGCCGGTCAGGAACATGCGCCGGCGGCCGAGCAGGTCGCCGAGCCGGCCGCCCGTGATCAGAAATACCGCGTAGGTCGCGGCATAGGCCGAGATCACGAACTGCACCTCGCTCGGCGTCGCGCCGAGATTGTCGCGAATGGCTGGCAGCGCGAGGTTGACGACGTTGAAGTCGAGGATCGGCAGGAAGGCGCCGGTGAGCAGCACGGGCAGCGCCAGCCATCGCCGCGGGTCGACCGTTGCCGGCCCTATGTCGTGCAATTGCAACGTCTCGGTGGTCTCGCTTGTCACCTGCCGGCTCCTCTGCGTTGCCGGCGCGGCACACGAACTGCGCCGGCCGGTCGAACTTTCGGGAAGATGGCCTGTCCGCTTGTGATAAGATATTCGCCAGCCATACGAACCGAGTTTGCAAAAATGAACAGCCCACTCGACTGGAGTGATCTTCGCCTCGTCCTCGCCGTCGCGCGGGAAGGCAGCCTGTCCGGGGCGGCGCGCAGACTGGGTGTCACGCATTCGACGGTGTTTCGTCGCTTGGGCACGATCGAAACAGCGATCGGAACGCGCCTGTTCGAGCGCTTCCGCGATGGTTACGCGCCGACACCGGCCGGCGAGACCGCGGCGGCGTCGGCGGCGCGGCTCGAGGACGAAGTGCTCGCACTCGAGCGCAGGTTGGCGGGACAGGACTTGAGGCCGTCAGGCCCGGTGCGGATCACGACGACGGATACGCTCGGCGCGGTGCTGATACGGCATCTGCCCGCAATGCGCGCTGCGCATCCGGAGATCCAGCCGGAAATCATCATCTCCAACGTGATGGCGAACCTGACGCGCCGCGAGGCCGAGATCGCGATCCGGCCGACGCCGGCGCCGTCCGAGTTGCTGGTCGGGCGGCGCGTCGCCGATATTGCCCACGCGGTCTACGGATCGCGGGCCTATCTCGCCCGGCGTGACGACAAGGATCTGTCGGCGCACGACTGGGTCGGGCTCGACGATGCGCTGGCAGGAACCGTCATCGCCGGCTGGATGCGCGAGAACCTGCGCTCGGCGCGGTTCGCTTGCCGCGTCGATGCGCTTCCGGCGCTGCGCGATGCCGCGGCTGCGGGACTTGGGCTGGCGTTGCTTCCCTGCTATGTCGGCGATCTCGTGCCCGCGCTGCGCCGCCTGACACCCAAGGCGCTCGCCGAGCCGCGATCGGCGCTGTGGCTGTTGACGCATGACGATCTCAAGCGCACCGCACGGATCCGCGCCACCCTCGATTTTCTTGCCAAGGCGCTCGCATCGGAGCGCGCGCTGTTCGAGGGAAAGCGAGCCGGCCACACGCGGCGATAGCCGACAGGCATGATCGGGCGGTCTCGGTCAGGACCCGAGCGCCGCGGCGACCGCTCGCGTGCTGCTGGCTGCGTTGCCTGTGCTCACCGGCGGACGATGATGCTCGCGAAAGGCGCTTGCCAGCGTTTTCAGCGCTGCACGTGATCTTGAGTCCGACAAGGTCGACAGCAGCATGATTTCGGACGGCGGCAGTGCGGGGAGGCCGAATTTCCTGCTCACCTCGATTGTGCCGGGCGGGGCAACGCGGCATGAGAATACCGAGATGGCGAGGCCGGCCGCGACCGCCTCGGCGACGGCGAAGGCGCCGCAACCAAGGAAGGTCTCTGTCCACGTCAGTCCCGCCGCGTCGAGTGCATGCGTGGCAGTGTTGAGGATGCCGCAGGACGGTGATGAGGCTGCCAATCGAAACGGCTCTCCGGCGCGATGGACGAAATCCGGCGTGGCGAACCAGCCGAAATGGTCCGGTCCCAGAACGTCGCCGTCGCGCCGGTCGTCCTCCCGAAACACGATCACGGCATCAATGGCTCCGCGATCGAAGGCACTGAGCAGGTCGCGGGCATCGTCGAGCCGCACCTCGATCGTCAGTGCCGGGTCATGCGCATTCAGCCGCGCCAGCAAGGTGGGAAGCTCGGGCGCCCCGACATGGGTTGCGATTCCCAGCGAGAAACGGCGTCGCGCTGACGACAATCCGGCGACCGCACGGTCGTGCGCGGCAAGGAACGCGCGAGCTGATTCGAGGAACACCGCGCCCTGCGCCGACAGGCGCACCAGCCGCGGTGTTCGCTCGACCAGTTTCTGGCCGACCCGGTCCTCAAGCCGTTTCAACTTCACGCTGATCGCGCCTTGCGTGGTGCCGAGCGCGGCGGCTGCGCGGGTAAAGCTCTGCAACTCGGCAATCGTCACGAACGCCTTGACGGCATCGACATCGAGTGTGGTCATGTCAGTCATCCGGAATTGTTGTCTCTGAAATATCTAGTCATCCAATTCACCAATGCTCAAGCCATGACTAGCTTTGCGTTGTGAAGCGCCGTGGCCACCCGATTCCTGCCGCTGCAGCCTCAATACATCGTGAGTCGATCGACCGACGCTGCTGCCAGCACCCTGGCAACAGCGTGCGGTATGCCGTTGGCTTGCCACAACAAAAGGCCTGATCATGTCGACTGAACTAAGCCGCCGCGGCGCCATCGTACTGTCCGCCGTATGCCTTGCCTGCCTGATGTTTGGATTGGAGATCTCCAGCATTCCGGCGATCCTGCCGACGCTGGAGCGGGTGCTGCATGCCGACTTCAAGGCGCTGCAATGGATCATGAACGCCTACACGATCGCGGTGACCACGGTGCTGATGGCGATCGGGACGGTGGCGGACCGCTACGGGCGCAAGCGCATCTTCCTGGTCGCGATCGCGGCGTTCGGCATCACCTCGCTGATCTGCGGCGTCGCCTCGAGCGTCGAAATGCTGATCATCGCCCGGTTGCTGCAGGGGCTGAGCGGCGGCGCGCTGCTGATCTGCCAGATCGCCGTGCTGTCGCACGAATTCCAGGGCGGCCGGTTGCGCGCCGTTGCCTGGGGCTGGTGGGGCGTGATCTTCGGCATCGGCCTCGGCTTCGGCCCGATCATCGGCGGTGCCGTGGTCGCGCTGCTGAGCTGGGAATGGGTATTCCTGGTCCACGTGCTGTTCGCCGCCGTCGCCTTCGTGCTCACGATCGGCGGCGTGCATGAATCGAAGGATCCGAAGGCGAGCAGCCTCGATGTCGCCGGCATCGTGACGATGTCGCTCGCGGTGTTCTGCCTCGCCTTCTACATCACGCAGGGGCCGGATCTGGGCTTCGTCAGCCCGAAGGGGCTCGCGATCCTCGGTGTCTCCGCGCTGAGCTTCATCGCATTCCTCGTTGCCGAGAGAATCAGCCGGCGGCCGATGTTCGACTTCTCGGTGTTTCGGATCCCGGCGTTCTCAGGCTCGATCGTCGGCTCGGCCGCGATGAACCTCAGCTACTGGCCGTTCATGATCTATCTGCCGATCTGGTTTCACGCCGGCCTCGGCTATGACAGCGTGTCCGCCGGCCTTGCGCTGCTCGCCTACACGCTGCCGACGCTGGTGATGCCGCCCTTCGCCGAGCGTCTGTCGCTGCGCTACCAGCCGGGGCTGATCATTCCGGCGGGACTGTTCACCATCGGCATCGGATTCATGCTGATGAAGTTCGGCAGCGCCGCCGCACAGCCCGACTGGCTGACGATGCTGCCGGGCTGCCTGATCGCCGGCATCGGCCTCGGCATCACCAACACGCCGGTCACCAACACGACGACGGGCTCGGTCTCGAGCGACCGCGCCGGCATGGCCTCCGGCATCGACATGAGCGCGCGCATGGTCTCGCTTTCGGTCAACATCGCCCTGATGGGTTTCATCCTGGCGAGCGGCGTGCTGGCGCATCTGAAGGCCGTGCTGCCCGCGCTGGATGGCGCGCAGCTCCGCAGCATCGCGGAACGGATCGCGGCAGGCGATGCCGCATCCGCGCCGGAGCTGACCGGCCCTGTCGTGCACCAGGCGCTGGCGAGCGGCTTTGGCTGGGTGATGCTCTATGGCGGCATCGGCGTGTGGATCATGGCTGCCATCAGCTTCCTGATCTTCAACGCGCGGCCGGTGCGGCAGGCCGAAGCTCAGGGCACCAAGTGAAGCTGATGTCGCCGCGTCCGCCCCAGGACAGGGGCGGGCAGGCGGCATTCACTTCACGAGGGTCAGCAGCGGCTTGTCTTTCTCGACGATATAGGTCGCAAGCTCGCTGGCGGTGACGCTGCCGACGTTCTTTGCCGCATGGATCGTGCCGGCGGGGATGAACAGCACGTCGCCCGCCTTCAGGGTTGCCGGTGGTCTGCCGTCGACATCGTATACGAGCGTCCCGGCGAGCACATAGATAATCTCTTCGCCGGGATGCGTGTGGCGGCGGAAGGCCTTGCCGGGCGCGAGGTCGACACGCACCTGGACGGCTTCGCGTCCGGGCGCGCTGAGGTCATGGCGCTGCAAATCGGTTCGCGTGAACCCGGCCGGCTGCTGCGCCTGGGCCGTCGGTATCGTCAGGAAACTTCCGGCGAGCAGGGCCGCTCTTGCGAGCAGGCGCGTCGCCGTTATCAGCTTGCTGGTCATCTTGAACTCCGGGGTTGTCTTCTCGACTTGTCCGACCGCGAACCGGCAGGCGGCCGGTCCGCGTCGGAGGTCGTCATGCGATGGTCTCAAACGAGGGTGGTGGTAACGTCGATGTTGCCGTGGACCGCCTTGGAGTAAGGGCAGATGCCGTGCGCGGCTTCGATCAGCTCCTGCGCAATCTCACGCTCGACGCCGGGAACGCGGACGTTGAGGCGCGCGCTCAGGAAGAAGGAGCTACCGGCCTGGTTCAGATCGATCTCGGCGTCGACCTCGGGCTCGCTCGCGAGCTTGACCTTGCGCTGTCCGGCGGCAAGCTGGATCGCGCCGATGTAGCAGGCCGACCAGGCGGCGGCGAACAGGTTCTCGGCGGCGGGGTGCGGCTGCGGCAGCTTGACGTCGAGGAAGCCGTCGCGCGAGCGGGCGGCGCCGTTCGGGCCGGCGGTGACGTGGGTCTTTCCGGTGACGAGAACCTTTGCATTGGCGGTCATGGCGAGCTCCTTTGGTTGAATATAAATCGTATCCGATCTAATCGGATGCGAGTTGAAATAGACCTCGCGTTTGACCATGTCAAGCACTTCCGATTTAATCGGATACGATTTATATTAGCCGAGACTTCACAAACTCCGGAGACGCCCGTGACCCGCACCGCCAAGGCCGAGACCAAAGGCCGAAAACTCTCGAATTTTCTGTGCTTTGCGGTCTATTCGGCCAATCTGGCCTTTGGCCGCGCCTACAAGCCGATCCTCGACGCGGTCGGCCTGACCTACACCCAGTACATTGCCATGATTGCGCTGTCGGAGGCCGACGAGCAGACCGTGAGCGCGCTCGGCGAGAAGCTGTTCCTGGAATCCAACACGCTGACGCCGATCCTCAAGAAGCTGGAGCAGAGCGGTTACATCAGCCGCGTCCGCGATCCCGCCGATGAGCGGCAGGTGCGCGTGAGCCTGACGGCGGCAGGCCGGCGCCTGCTCGACAAGGAGATCAACGCGTCGCTGGTCGACGCCACCGGGCTCGGCGACGAATTTCCGATCGTGCAGAAGAGCGTGGTCAGGCTGCGCGATAACCTGCTGCACCACACGCGCGGCGATTCGAAGAAGGGCTGATGCTTTGGCAAAGGCGCGCTGGTAGCCCACGACGTGCCGCCGGACCAAATTGTAACGGGCCGTATCCGCGCCGCGCCGTTCCGCATTTTCGCCACGGCGCAACCGGCAACTCCGCTCCGCTTCGGGATGACGCGGAGGAGAGTTCAGCTTGCGCAGAATGTTGCCATCCGTCTGCGGGATGATCGCGACGGCGAGTTTGTTTTGGACGCCAGGGCCGTTCGCGGTGGCGCAACCGGCTTCACCGGATCGAGCACAGCCTTCGCCGCGCGCGGGCGATCGTTCGCCGGCGGTCGCGGCCGAGATCTGGGACGCCAATCATGATGGCGTTTACACCTGCGACGAGTGGAAAGCCTATCTCGGGCGGCTGTTCGATCGCGCCGACCGCAATCACGACGGAAATCTTACCCCGCCGGAGTTCGAGGGCGTTCGTCGCGTCGGCAGCGCGCTCGCCGATGCGGATTTCGGTTACTTCGACGAGAACCAGGACGGCAGGATTACCCGCCGCGAGTTCGTCGAGAAGCCGAACGAGTTCATCCTGCAGAACGACAAGAACGGCGACTGCCGCGTCACGCCGGAGGAGCTCAAGGGGTCGCCGACCGAGGAGAAGAAGCCTGGCGGCCGGGGCAAGCGATCCTGAGTTCGATCTAGCCGGACACCAGCTCCGGAAGCTTGGCGTGAGCCGGGCTTGTCCCGCTTCGATCCGATCCAAGATGCATGGACCCCGGCAATCTGATCCGGACAAGCAGGCCGTGTGGTGCATTGTCGTGCAAGGACAGCTCGCCGCCATGGCCGCACACCATGGCCTGAGCGATCGAAAGGCCGAGTCCGAAGCCGCTTTTCTCGTCCATCGTGCGGGCCTCGTCGCCGCGGACGAAGGGCTTCAACATCTCGGCCCGGCGGTGCTCCGGAATCCCCGGGCCGTCGTCCGATACGTCGATGGTGGCGTGGTCGGTCGAAGCGGTCAGCCGGATATCGACCTCGCTGTCGAACCGCAGGGCATTCTCCACCAGGTTCGTCACGGTCCGGCTGATATCGCTGGGGCGGATCAACAGCGAAGCCCTGAGCGGGCCGTGGTAGCGCACGACATGGCCGCAATCGGAGAACTGCTCGCTGATCGTCTGCAGCAGGGCGGCCACGTTCACCAGGGTCGGCTTCGCCGCGCTGCCGCCGCTCAGGAATGACAGCACCGATTCCAACATGGCCTGCATCTGGTCGAGGTCGTGCAGGGTCTCCGCGCGCTGGGCGTCGTTCTCGATGTATTCGGATCTGAGCCGCAGCCGGGTGATCGGCGTTCGCAAATCGTGACTGATGGCGGCGAGCATGCGCGTGCGGTCATTCATCAGCGTGGTGATGCGTTCGCGCATCCGATTGAGCGCGACCGCGGCGGCGCGGATCTCCTCCGGGCCGGTCTCGGCAAGCGGAGCGGCCGCCTGGCTGATGCTGAAATTCTCGGCGGCGCGGGCAAATGCCGAGAGCGGAGCACTGAGCGCGCGGCCGGCCCACACGCCGAGCAGCGTGACGCTGACGAACAGGAACAGGAATGTGGTGACCCAGAACACGCCGAAGAAGGGCGGCATTTTCGCCGGGCCGATCGTCGCTTCGAACAGGGCCCCGTCCGGCAACCGTACCGCCGCCGGCGTGGTCTTCGACGCAAACTCATCGACATCGTCGACGCCTGATATCTCGGAAGAAGCATCGCCGGACAAGCCTGGAGCTGCGTCGCGCAATGTGAAGTGCAGCCGGGGAAACGCCCGGTCGGCCGCCTGCAACAGTGTCGCGCGCTCGGCCGCAGGGGTCGCGGCCAGAAGCTTCGCAACCAGCTGGAACTGATGGATCGGCCTGTCCGCAAACGATTTCGGTTTCTGGCTGGTGAAATAAAGCCCGATCAGCGCATGGATCAACACCAGCGAAAACAGGACCAGCGCGGCGATCTGGCCGCTGATCCGCCGGAAGCTGAAGAGCGCGGCAATCCTGCGGGTCCAGCTCATGCGTCCTCCACATGCGGCGTGAAGATGTAGCCGCCGGTGCGCACCGTCCTGACCACCGACGGTCCTTCGCCGGTATCGAGCTTGCGGCGAAGCCGGCTGACGAGCACGTCGATGCTGCGCCCGAACGGGCTGGCCGGCCGGCTGCGCGTCATGGTCAGGAGGCCATCCCGCGTCAGGATTCGGCCCGGCCGCTCGCAGAAGGCCTGCAGCAGGTCGAACTCGGCGCTCGTCAGCGGGACCTGGGCGCCGTCGGGATCGCGCAGTTCGCGCAGGCGAAGATCGATGGTCCAATCCTGGAAGCGCAGGCGCGCGGCGCTCTGGCCGGAGCGTCCGGCAAGACCGGCCTGGGCCTGGCGGCGCAGCACCGCGTTGATCCGCGCCAGCAGCTCGCGCGGATTGAAGGGTTTGGCGAGATAGTCGTCCGCCCCCATCTCGAGCCCGAGGATCCGGTCGAGGTCCTCGCCCTTCGCCGTGAGCATGATGATTGGAATCGTCGAGTCGCTGCGAAGGCGCCGGCACAGCGTCAGCCCGTCCTCTCCCGGCAGCATCAGGTCGAGCACAACGAGATCGAGGGAGTGTCCGGCAAGGTAACGATCCATTTCCTTGCCGTTCGAGGCGGTGGCCACCAGGCACGATTGGTCGCGCAGGTAGCGGGCAATCAAGTCTCTGGTCGGCAGATCGTCCTCGACGACCAGGATTTTTGGCGTATGTGCGAGCATGGTTTGCGACTGGGCCTCGTCATCAGGGCATTTGCGCGCATTGCAGCGCGCTGGCTTAGCCACCAATCGACCAGCATGCGCATCGCTTGTGGGCGGCATTGCGCCTTTTCGTAAGCATAGTGTTTCTGAACTGTAAGCGGCGCGCGCGGCCGGAAACAAAACCGGGACCGGGGCTGCGTCGTACAGCGCTCACAGTCTCCAATCACTGGAAATAATCCCGCAATCCAGCAGCCACACCGCAGCCATCACCATCCCGTCACAACGGGTGACTGGTTCGCGAGGTGTGGAATGAAGATGTGGCGGAGCTTTGTCGCAGCGCTTGTGCTGACGGGATTTTCGATCCCGGCGACGTCGGTGAACCGGCCAGTGACTTGGCCGATGACCTGGCTGTTGGTGGCACCGGCGGCGGCCCAATCGGTCGACGCGCTCGCGATCGAAGGCAACCGGCGGGTCGAGGCGGAGACCATCCGCTCCTATTTCAGGCCGGGGCCGGGCGGTCATCTCGATCAGGCTGCGATCGATGACGGGCTCAAGGAGCTGGTCGGGACCGGGTTGTTCAAGGACGTCAAGATCGATCACGCGGGTGGGCGGATCGTCGTCTCGGTCGTCGAGAACCCGGTGATCGACCGTGTCGCGTTCGAGGGCAACAAGAAGGTCAAGGACGAGCAGCTCTCGGCCGAGGTGCAGTCCAAGCCGCGAGGCACGCTGTCGCGGCCGATGGTGCAGTCGGACGCGCTGCGGATCGCGGAGATCTACCGTCACTCCGGCCGCTACGATGTGCGCGTCACGCCTGAGATCATCGAGCGCTCGAACAACCGCGTCGACCTCGTCTTCACCGTCGACGAGGGCGCCAAGACCGGCGTCAAGACCATCGAGTTCATGGGAAACAACGCCTTCACGGCCGCGCGCCTGAAGGACGTGATCAAGACTCACGAGACGAACTTCCTGAGCTTTCTCGGCAGCGCCAACATCTATGACCCCGACCGTGTCGAGGCCGACCGCGACCTGATCCGCCGCTTTTACCTGAAGCATGGCTATGCGGACGTGCAGGTGGTGGCCGCGCTCGCCGAATATGACCGCGAGAGCAAGGGCTTTCAGGTCACCTTCAAGATCGATGAGGGGCAGCAGTACCGCGTTGCGACGGTAAGTTTCCGCTCGAGCATTGCCGGCTTCGATCCCAGCATCCTGCGCTCGCTTTCACGGGTCAGCGAAGGCTCGCTCTACAATGTCGAGGCGATCGAGAAGTCGGTCGAGGACATGCAGATTGAAGCGTCGCGCCGCGGCTACGCCTTCGCGGTGGTCCGTCCGGACGGCGAGCGGAATTTCGAGGCCCACACGGTGGGAATCATGTTCCGTGTGGAGGAGGGGCCACGCACCTATATCGAGCGGATCGACATTCGCGGCAACGGCCGCACGCGCGATTACGTGATCCGGCGCGAGTTCGATCTCTCCGAGGGCGATGCGTATAACCGTGCGCTGGTCGATCGTGCCGAGCGGCGGCTGAAGAATCTGGACTACTTCAAGACGGTCAAGATCACCACCGAGCCCGGCTCGTCGAGCGATCGCGTGGTCCTGATCGTCGATCTGGAGGAGAAGTCGACCGGCGACTTCTCGGTCTCGGGCGGTTACTCGACGACCGACGGCGCGCTCGCCGAGGTCAGCGTCTCCGAACGCAATTTGCTCGGCCGCGGCCTGTTCGCGAAGGCGACGGTCAGCTACGGCCAGTATTCGCGCGGCCTGTCGCTGTCCTTTGTCGAGCCGTATTTGCTCGACTACCGTGTCGCGCTCGGGCTCGATGCCTATTACAAGGAGCAACTGCCGACCGACTACACGACCTATGGCGTGAAGACGATCGGGGTCTCGCCGCGGCTGGGTCTCGCCTTGCGCGAGGACCTGACGCTCCAGCTGCGCTATTCGCTCTATCAGCAGGAAATCTCGCTCGATAGCGCCTACAACAACTGCAACAACAATGCCGCCAACACATCGCTCGCGTTCAATCCGACGCCTGCTTACATCAAGGATGTGCTTGGCGGCGTCGATCCGACCAACTCGGTCTCGTCAGGGCTCTATGGATATGGTTGTTACGGCGACGGCGAATCCACCTTGCCGGTGCGCAAGGAGCTGGCTGCGGGCGCGACCTGGACCTCGCAGGTCGGCTATACGCTGACCTACAACACGCTCGACAACACCAAGAACCCGACCGACGGCCTGCTGATCGACTTCAAGCAGGATTTTGCCGGCGTCGGCGGCGACGTGACGTATCTGAAGAGCGCGATCGATGCGAAATACTACACGCCGCTGGTGTCCGATCTCATCGGCCTGATCCATCTGCAGGGCGGCGTGCTCACCAAGATCGGCGACAACGATCTGCGCATGCTGGATCATTTCCAGATGGGCCCGAACCTCGTGCGCGGCTTTGCCACCAACGGCATCGGGCCTCGTGACATCACTTATGCGAGTCTCGGGGCGGTCGGCGATGCGCTCGGCGGCACCAAATATTGGGGTGCGTCGATGGAGCTGCAGATGCCGTTCTGGTTCCTGCCCTCGGAAGTTGGGTTGAAGGGGGCGGTCTATGCCGATGCCGGCTCGCTCTGGGGCTACGAAGGACCGACGTCGTGGACCGTGACCGGCGAGGTCAACACGCCGGCGTGCCCGACCTGCGGCTTGCAGTACGACGACAACAACGTGGTGCGAACTTCGGTGGGCGTCGGTCTGATCTGGGCATCGCCGTTCGGGCCGCTGCGCTTCGACTATGCGGTGCCGATCACCAAGGGCAAATACGACATCGTGCAGGAGTTCAGGTTCGGCGGCGGGACGTCGTTCTGAGTTGGCAAGCGTGCCACTTGCCGGCGAGCCGGCGGAGTGACGGCACTTGCTTGTCTGGGGGATGGCCCGGGGATCGCTCGACGGGCGCGATCAGGTTAGCGTTCGGGGCGAACGCAGGCAACATTGCTGGAGGTGCGGGCCGGAATCGAACCGGCTCATGGCGGTTTTGCAGACCGCAGCGTTCCCATTTCGCCACCGCACCCGAGCGAGGCGCGTACGCCTCGCTTTAGTCCTTGAACGGATCGAACTCGCCTTCACCCGCCATGGCCACGGCAAACGGCCGCAGTGTGTGCAGCACCTTCACCGTTCCGGCATGCCGGGCAAGCACCTCCGGCAGCCGCCGATAGGCCATCGGGCTTTCATCGAGATCGGCGCCAACCAGCGTGACGCCGCGCTCGTTGAGCCAGCGGTCCATCTCCTCGCGCGTGAAGCGGCGCTTGGCTTCGTTGCGGCCGAACAGCCGCCCGGCGCCGTGCACCGTCGAGTAGAGCGAGGCCTTGGCCTCCGGACTGTCGACGCCCTCGAGAATGACGGCATCATCGCCCATCGACCCGCCGACAAAGCCCCGCTGTCCAGGGAACGCCGGCGTTGCGCCCTTGCGCACCACCCACAAATCCTTGCCGTCATGCGTTTCGCGCCAGGCATAGTTGTGGTGGTTGTGCACGGCATCGGTGACCTTGCCGCCGATGATCTGGCGGACACGATCCACGACCCACTCGCGGCCCGCATAGGAATAGCGCCCGGCGAGCTGCATCGCGGCGATGTAGCGGCGCCCGAGCTCGGAATCCTCGTCGACGATGGCGGGCGGGACATTCATCCCGTCCTTGCCGCCGGCGGCCTTGAGGTAGCGGGTCGCGCTGGTGTGCCCGAGCCCGCGGCTTCCGAAGTGAACGCCGATCCAGACGAAGCCGGCCTCGTCGCGCATCAGGTCGACATAGTGGTTGCCGGAGCCGACCGTGCCGAGCTGGCCGATCGCCTTCTGCCGGTAAGCCTCCATGTCGCTTTCGCGCCAGGCGTCGCCATCGTCGAACAGCGCGTGCTCGACCTTCTCGATGTTCTTCCGGCCGATGCCAAAGGAGATCACCTTGGCAACGTCGCGAATGATGGTCGGGACGGTCGCACGGATGTCGTCGAAGCGCACATCGAGCCGCGCGGCCATGTTGCCGCAGCCGATGTCGAAGCCGACGCCGGAGATGCTGATCTGCTTCTCGTAGGCGATCACGCCGCCGACGGGCTGGGCATAGCCGAGATGGCCATCCGCGCAGATCACGCCGGACACGACGTTGCCGACCGCCATGCAGTTACGCATCTGCTTGATGGTCGCCGGATCATGCTCGCCGAACACCTTCAGCGGCGCGTTCTTGAACCGCTCCTCCTGCGGGCGCAGCATCGCAATCTCCGCCGAGGCCGCATCGGCCTCGCGCGCAAGCTTCTCCTTGCGCGCGGCATCGCGATACAGACACCAGGCCGGCTGGCCGCGGCCTTCGCCGACGCGGGAATCCGGATCGATGCCCGCAGCGAGGCAGAGTTCGCGGGCGCGCTCCTGGTAGGGATCAGGTCGTCGCATTGTGTTGGCTCCTGCTGAAGCTGGACCGACCGCGTGCATTCCACGCGGCCATTCGGCATTGTCGCTGCCGGAGTTCGGCCAAACCGCGCGTGGGCAACAAAAAACCCTCCGAAGCGGTTGGCTCGGGAGGGTCCGTGAAGTACGGATTGTCGATCGCGCCTAAGCGAGACCGCTCCCATGAACCGGGCATGCACAGACGATCGGCCGTAGACTGGCTGACAGTCGGCGGATCCGTTCGTATCCTTGCTGCGGTTTCGGTTGCATCGCTTCGCTCGCATTGGTTCGCGAACATAGCGCTCGCGAGGGCCGCCGAAATACGCCTGCAACCTCTGAATGTCAAGTGGCGTGCGGAGGCGGTTGATGTGATCGCGCCGCGCTTTCATGACGTGAAGCGATTCCGCATTCGGGCGGCGCGGCCGGCGGTACTGGAGCAGGGCGGTGTCGACGCTTTGGAAAAGCGACGATCCCTTATGTAGTTTGTCGTCTAACACTGCTATTTAGGGTTGTTACCGGACACCCGGTCCAATTCATGATCAAGAGGGGCGCGCTTGTGCAAAAGGTGATTTCCATCGCTGCCATCATGGTGGCGGTTCTGTTCGCGGCGCTACCTGCATTCGGGCAGGGCTCGCCGCCAAGTGAAGCCGCACGAAAAGCCGAACTGGTGGCCGCCTGGCAGGCTGCGAGCCAGGCCGGCACCGCTGGTCCCGCAGACGTGACGCTGATCGATCAGGCCAAGCTGAAGCTGCCGGAGGGATATTTCTTCGTCCCGAAGACCGAGGGGACACGCGTGTTGCGGGCGCTTGGCAATCTCGTCAACGATGCGACCTTTGTCGGCCTCGTCGTCGGCACGCGCAAGAACGATCAGTGGATCGTGGTCATTCGCTACGTCAAGGAAGGCTACATCAAGGATGACGATGCGAAGAACTGGAACGCCGACGAGCTCTTGAGCAGCATCAAGGAAGGCGTGGAGGAGAGTAACAAGGATCGCGTCGCGCGCGGCTTCCCCGAGTTGGAAGTGGCCGGATGGATCCAGCCACCGGTCTATGATGCCGCGACGCACCGCCTGGTGTGGTCGATGCTGGGCAAGGACAAGGGGCAGCCCGATAACCTGCCCAAGGGCGTCAACTTCAACACCTATGCGCTCGGACGAGACGGCTACTTTAGCCTGAACCTGCTGTCGCAGTCCGATCGCATCGAAAGCGAAAAGCCGGTCGCGCGGGAACTGCTCGCCGACCTTTCCTACAATGACGGCAAGCGTTACGAGGATTTCAGCGCCGGCACCGATCGCGTTGCCGCCTACGGCCTCGCTGCGCTGATCGGTGGGGTTGCCGCCAAGAAGCTCGGGCTGCTGGCGATCGCGACGGCCTTCGTCCTGAAATTCGCCAAGGTGATCCTGATCGCCGTTGCGGCATTCGGCGCCGGCATCATGAAGTTCTTCCGTCGCAAGCCGCGCACCGATGTGGGCGGTGATGTGACGTGAAGGCGCTGCTGCTCCTGCTTCTCTCGGGTCTCAAATGGGGCAAGCTGGCTGCCAGCGGCGGCAGCATGCTGCTGTCGCTCGTGGTCTATGCGACGATATGGGGCTGGCGCTACGCCGCGGGCTTCATTGCATTGTTGTTTGCGCATGAGATGGGGCACTACGTTGCCGCGCGGCAACGCGGCCTCGATGTTGGAGCGCCGGCTTTCATTCCGTTCATGGGCGCCTTTATCGCACTGAAGGACCATCCGGAGGATGTCGAGACCGAGGCCTATGTCGCAATCGCAGGTCCCGTGGCCGGAACGGTCGCGGCGCTGGCGGTCTATCTATGGGCACGATCCGAAGACAGCGGTCTTCTGTTGGCGATCGCCTATTCGGGCCTGTTCCTCAATCTGTTCAATCTGCTGCCGGTGTCGCCGCTCGACGGCGGCAGGGTGACGGCGGTGCTCAGTCCCCGGATCTGGTTCGTCGGGGTGCCGATCCTTCTGGCGTTGATGCTTTACCGGCCGAGCCCGATGCTGCTGATCGTCGCGATCCTTGCCGCGCCCCAGTTGCTGCGGGCGTGGCGATACGATCCCCATGCTCCAGAGAACATCGCCTATTACGGCGTTCCGCTTCAGACCAAGCTCGAATATGGCGCCGCTTATCTCGGACTTGCGGCGCTGCTTGCGATCATGACCTATGACGTGCACGAGATGTTGAGTCGGATCGGCCATCCGGCATGACAGGAGCAAGATGCGTATGCCGCTACGATCGATCATCTGCATGGCGTGGGTGCTTCTCCTCGGCTTCGCGGGCGTCGGTTCGCCGCGCGCTGCCGAATCAGGCGGACCTATCCGCGTCGGCGCGGTGCTGCCGTTCTCCGGTGGCGTCGAGCTGTACGGCGAGCAGGCCAGGCTCGGGCTCGATCTCGCCGCCAAGGATATCAACGCGGCGGGCGGCATTCTCGGCCGGCCTGTTGAGATCATCTATGCCGACGACAAGACGCGGCCCGAGGCCGCCGCTGAGGCCATGCGTTCGCTGGTCGAGAAGGACGGCGTGCTGGCGGTGGTCGGTCCGATCACCTCGCGCAATCTGAATGCGCTGGTGCCGCTCGCCGAGAGTTCGAAGACGCCGCTGCTCTACGCCACCAATTACGAGGGCGGCAAATGCAGCCGCTATCTGTTCTCGTTCGGCGCGGTGCCGAACCAGGAGCTCGGCCAGCTGCTGCCCTACATGACACAGACCTATGGCAACACGTATTTCCTGCTCGGCGCCGACCGGGTCTGGCCGCATCAGATGTTCGGAATCGCGCAGCCCTTGATCGAGCAACTCGGCGGCAAGGTGGTCGGGACGAAGTACACGCTGGGGACCGAGACTGATTTTTCTCCGCTGATCAAGGAGGTCGCCGCGAGCAAGGCTAAGGTGCTGCTGTTCGCGCTGAAGGGCGACGGGATGGACTTCATCCGGCAGGCCGACGAGGCCGGATTGCTGAAGGAGATCACCGTCGCTTTCCTCGGACTGTCCGAGGTCGATCTCGGCATCTTCCGCGGCAAGGGCCAGAGCATGGTGACGGTGGTGCCGGCGGTCGCGGCGAGCGAGGATCCGGCCGTGAAGGCGTTCGTCGCGAAAGCGCGTGCCGCAGCGAAGCCGGGCGTCGCAGTGTCGAACTACGTGATGACGCACTACAACACCCTGATCGCACTCAAGGCGGCGGCCGAGAAGGCCGGCAAGCTCGACAAGGAGGCCATCATCGACGCGATGGCGGGCCTCGCCATTGCATCTCCGACCGGGCCGGTGACGCTCGGCTGGGATCATCACGCGGCGATGAACATGTTCATCGCCAAGACGCAAGGTACCGAGCTGGTGCAGGTCCGGCCGCTCGGCGAGATCGCGCCGCAGCCCGGCTGCAGTTTGGCTGGTCGGTGACACTCTGCCGGGTGTGAGCCTTGAAGGCCGCCACGCTCGCAAAAAAGTGAGCCAGGGCGGTCGTCCGCTGTCGGTTCCACCCCGGTTCGTTCGTCTTTCAGCCAGAACGCACTGCATGGGAGTTCTGGAATGACCAATTCGACCTATCGCTGGGTGATCGTCGCGGCCGGCGGCCTGCTTGGCTGCGTCGCGATCGGCGGCATGTTTTCGCTGCCGGTGTTCCTGCAGCCGATGGCGCGGGAGACCGGCTGGTCGGTGACAGGCATCTCCAGCGCGATGACGATCGGCTTCCTCGCGATGGCCTTCACCAGCATGATCTGGGGCACGCTGTCCGACCGTTTCGGGCCGCTCCCGGTGGTGCTGACCGGATCGGTCGTGCTGGCGGCAAGCCTCGCGCTGGCAAGCCAGGCACCATCGCTGCTGGCATTTCAGTTTCTCTTCGGCGCGCTGGTCGGCGCGGCAACGGCCGCGATCTTCGCCCCGATGATGGCCTGCGTTACCGGCTGGTTCGACACCCATCGCAGTCTTGCCGTCTCGCTGGTGTCGGCCGGCATGGGCATGGCGCCGATGACGATGTCGCCGCTCGCCGCCTGGCTGATCTCCCACCACGACTGGCGGACGTCGATGCTGATCGTCTCGGGCGTGGTCGGCGCGATCATGATCCCGGTCTCGTTCCTGGTGCGACGCCCGCCGGCGCTGCAAGGTGGCCACGCTGAAGCGGCGAGCACGAATGCTGAGCCGTCGATGTCGCTGGCGCAGGCGCTGCGCTCGCCGCAATTCATCATCCTGATCGCGACCAATTTCTTCTGCTGCGCCACCCATTCCGGGCCGATCATCCATACGGTGAGCTATGCGGTCACCTGCGGCATTCCGATGGTCGCGGCGGTGACGATCTACAGCGTGGAGGGGCTCGCCGGCATGGGTGGCCGCATCGCCTTCGGCCTGCTCGGCGACCGTTTCGGCGCCAAGCGCGTGCTGGTGCTGGGCCTGCTGGCGCAGGCATTCGGCGCGCTCGGTTATGTCTTCGTGCGCGAGCTGGCCGCATTCTACGCCGTCGCAGCGATCTTCGGCTTCATCTATGCCGGCACCATGCCGCTGTATTCCGTGCTGATCCGCGAGAATTTCCCGCTCCGCATGATGGGCACCGTGATCGGCGGCTCCGCGATGGCCGGCAGCCTCGGCATGGCGACCGGACCCTTGGCCGGCGGCCTGATCTACGACACCTTTGCGAGCTATACGTGGCTCTATGTCGGCTCCTGGGCCGTCGGCCTCAGCGCGTTCCTGATCATGATGACGTTCCGGCCGATACCGGCGGCGCGGCCAACGGCGGTGCCTGCGCCGGCGTAAGTCCGGTGCGCGCGTGAAGTCATCTGCTTCACGCGCGGCTGCGCTTCGGCCGCCGGATGGCGCGCACCTTGTTGTTGGTCGAGCCGCTGCCGCAGAAGAACCGGTCCTTGCCGTCGGACTCGAGCCCGGAGACGAACACGCCCTGCGGCATCTCGAGCCGTTCCATCACCTCGCCGCTCTGCGGATCGATGCGCCTGACGTCGCTCTGGTCCTCTTCCCAGGTGCCATGCCAGAGTTCGCCATCGACCCAGGAGACGCCGGTGACGAACCGGTTGCTTTCGATGGTGCGCAAAACCTTGCCGGTTTCCGGATCGACCTGAACGATCATGCGGTCGCGATACTGGCCGACCCACAGCGAGCCCTCCGCCCAGGCAAGCCCGGAGTCGCGGCCGCCGCCGGGCGAGGGGATCGTCGACACCACGCGTCCGCTGTTCGGCTCGATCTTCAGGATGCGGTCCTCGGCGATCTGATAGAGGTGCTTGCCGTCGAAGGCGGTGCCGGCATGGGCCGCGATGTCGAGGGTACGGGTGGTATTGCCGCTGTCGGGATCGAAGGCGACCAACCGGCCACCGGCCGCGAACCAGACCTGCTCGCCGTCGAAGCTGACGCCGCCCACGCTCTCGACGCCCTCGAAGGCATATTCCCGGATGATCTCGGCCTCGGACTTCTTCATGCGGCGCTCCTGGTTGTTGTTTTGACGCGCTTTCTTGACGCGAACCGGTATCCACTTCGCTCGAAAACGCGCTGATTGCTGCCTGATGCTAGCCGTTCGGCAGCGGGGCAGGGAGTAACAACGTCGTCGTGAATCCCGGCACCGGGGGTGTCAACCAGCGCCTTGCGCGGGCGCGGCCGACCGACTGCACCTTGCCCGTGGCGGCCAGGGCGTCGAGCGCGCGCTGCACGGTGCGCTGGCTCGCGCCCAGCGCCATCGATAGCGCCGAGCTCGACCAGGCCTCGCCGTCGGCGAGGAAGGCCAGCACCGCCGCGTGCTCCTCCTCGACCGGCAGCGCCAGCACGGTGACCTCGCGGCGGCCATGCGGCTCCAGCACGAAGCCGTCGGGCGTCGCGCTGAGATCGGCGAGCGGCAGCAAGGCCCGGCGCAGCCGTCCGATCTCGACCCGCAGCCGCGCCCGGTGCGATTCATCGGCATGCTTGCCGCGAAACGCGCGTGCGATCAGTGTGGCGCGCGACACGTCCTGCGGCCACGCTTCGCCGAGCGCGCGGGCGAGCGCGAACAGCACCGGCCGCCGCGTCAGCGAGACCGTGGTCCGGGAATCACGCACGACGTAGCGGCAGGCATCGACGACGAGTGCCTTCGATCCCATCAGGGCCTCGACCTCCTCGAGCAGCAGCGGGCGCTCGTGGCCGCGCGCGATCAGGCGTGCCGCCGGCGTAGCGAGCAGGTTCGCGGTGCTTTCGACCTCGGCCGCAAGCTCGGCGATGCCGGCGCGGCGTGCGGCATCCTTTGCGCGTGCCAGCGCCTCGCGCGCCGGCTTGGTCCGCAGCCGTCGCATCGCGATCCCGGCGACGACCAGCTCATGTCCGACCCGCAGCGCCGGCGGGAAGGGCGCCGGGTCGAGGTCTTCAAGCATGCGTTCGGCCGCATCGAGGCTCCCGATCAAGAGCAGGCGGCGGATTTCGAGATAGCCGGCATGGGCGGCGTTGAGCGCGTCACCACGCGCCGCGAGCGTTGCGCGCGCTGCCGCGAGGCTCTTGCTGGGAAAGGAAAGGTCGCGCGACACCAGCGCGATCTCGGCTTCGGCCACCACGCAGCGCGCACGCGCGATGGCTTCACGCGGACCGAAGGCGCGGCCCGCGCGCCGCAACAGCTCCTTGGCGCGGGTGAAATCGCCGAGCCGGGCCATCGCGATGCCGCGCAGCGCCAGCGCCGGCGCATCGTCGCGCAGGGCCACCCGTTTCAGTGCGCCGAGGGGATCACCCGCCGCGAGCGCGCGCGCCGCAGCGGTAATCAGCGAGTCCATTCGAATCCCGACACACTTGTCACTCTCGCCCTCCGAGGCCCGGTCCTAACCTAGCACATGACGACATGGATCATCTCCAGAGAGATCGAATGATGACCGGAATCGAGACACATGAGGATTGGTTGAAAGGCCGCATCAGTGGCCGCGGTGCCATGTTCGCGCGCTGGCTGTCGCTGGCGGCGGCGCCGACCTTCGCCGTGATGGCGCTGGTGGGTGCGCTG
This sequence comes from Bradyrhizobium sp. B120, assembly GCF_049075665.1. NCBI lineage: Bacteria > Pseudomonadati > Pseudomonadota > Alphaproteobacteria > Hyphomicrobiales > Nitrobacteraceae > Bradyrhizobium > Bradyrhizobium sp. B120. Next base: position 3,873,880 of record NZ_CP185242.1, read on the forward strand.
GCGCCGGCCGACATGATCTGCGGCGCGATGCAGGGACCGCTCTCGCTGCAGGGCATGGTCCCGATGTACGCGCTGATGAGCGCATTTCATCTGGCGCCGTGGTTGCGCCTGTTCCGATGACCGGCTCATCCCTCCGGCAGGGTGAAGACCGCGCAAGGCCGTGCGATGCCGCGCAGCTCATGGGTGCCGAGCGCGACCAGCGGCATCTCGGTCTCGGCGGCGAGCGCGCCCGAGACCAGCACGGTCTGCTCCAGCGGCTTGCACAGGCCCTCCAGCCGGCTGACCAGATTGACCGCGGCGCCGATCGCGGTGAAGTCGAGGCGGTCGGCGGCGCCGATATTGCCCCAGTGCACCTCACCGAGATGCAGCGCCACGCCGAATGGCAGCGGCGGCAGGCCCTGTTTGCGTCGTTCAGTATCGAGATGCGCCATGCCGACGCGGGCCGCCGATACCGCGCGCAATGCCGCCTCGCATGCGCTGCGCGCGCTGGTCGTGACCGGAAAGATCGCGAGCAGCCCGTCGCCGATGAATTTCAGCACCTCGCCGCCGAAGGCGTGGATCGCGCCGGCGATGCGGTCGAACCAGGCGTCGAGCGCCGCGATCACCTCGGCAGGAGGATGGCTTTCGGAGAGCGCGGTGAAGCCGCGCAGATCGGCAAACAAGAGCGCCGCCCGGATGGTTTCACCGGTGTTGCGCCGCAACGGCGATGCCAGGACGCGCGCCGCGCTGCGCCGGCCGAGATAGGCCTCCAGCGCCGCAGTCAATGTCGCGCGCGCGGCGAGCGCGGAGAGCGGTGCAGCCGTGAAGCGCGCCGCCTCGCGCAACTGATCCGCCTCGGCCGGCGTGAAGGCGCGGGTCCCGATCCAGCCGAGGGTCGGGCCATCCGGCCGCGTTCCAATCGTGTCCTCATGGATCGGGCCGGGCGCGAGGCTATTGAGCCAGCGCCGGCCGGCATCGCCGGATCCGATCATAGCGGGCATGGCAAAGGGTTGTTCCGGCGCGAAGCCGAGCGCCTCGATCACCTCGCCATCGCCGGCGCGCCACAGCCAGGTGCGCCTTGCAATCAGCGGGTGCGGAACTTCGAGCGTCAGGGCGCCGCCAACAAGCGGCAGGCCATCTGTGATAAGATGGCTACCCAGGTCCGCCAGCAACCGGTTGGCGCCTGCGGTCTCGGCTGCGGCGTCGACCAGCCAGCTCAGAGTCGAGGACAATTGCATCGCCCCATCATGGGGTTGATGCGCCACCCTTGTCACGAATTATCCCTGAAGACCCACCGTCAATGGAGAGTGAAGCGATGACTGAAGCTTTCATCGTTCAACGCGAGATCCAGATCGCGGCCCCGCCCGCAACCGTGTTCGCCTTCCTGACCGATCCGCAGAAGATCGTGAGCTGGATGGGGCTCGAGGCCGAGACCGAGCTGCATCCCGGCGGGCTCTATCTGCTCAAGGGCCTCGGCAATGACCGCGACCGCGCTGCACGCGGCGCATTTCGCGAGGTCGTGCCGGTGCATCGTCTTGCCTACAGCTTCGGCTGGGAGGGCGGCGCCGAGGTCCCTCCGGGATCGAGCCTGATCGAGATCGACCTGATCAACAAGGACAGCGGCACGCTGTTGCGGATGACCCATAGCGGCCTGCCGAACGCCGAGCAGTGCGCGAGCCATAGCAGGGGTTGGACGCACTACCTTGCCAGGCTCGCGCTCGCGGCAGCGGGGCGAGCTCCAGGCCCCGACCGCGGTCCGCACGACTGAACCCGCACGCTGGTGCGGTTCAGTCGGTTCGCTCATTTGACGTCGAGCGTCGCGCGCAACATCCAGGCGTGCTTCTCGTGTGCGGTGGTGCGGACGTTGAGCATGTCCATCGTCGCCTGATCGCCGGCGGACTCGGCAACTGTGAAGGCATCGCGGATGGTCCTCACGGCCGTCTCGTTGTCGTGGAGCAGCTCGGCCACCATCGCCTCCGAGTCGAGGCTGGCATAGCCGTCCTTGATCGCCGTGAGCCTGGCGAACGCGGAATAGGTTTGCGGCACCAGTTCGCCGAGGGCGCGGATGCGCTCGGCGATATCATCGAGCGCCTGCCATACCTCGCGATATTGCCCTTCGAACAGCGTGTGCAGGGCCTGGAACGTCGGACCCGTGACGTTCCAGTGGTAGCCATGCGTTTTCAGGTAGAGCGCGTAGGTGTCGGCGAGAACCGTCGAGAGCGCCGCCGCGATATTCGCCCGCTCGGCCTCGGCGAAGCCGGTGTTGACGGCGATGGTCATGGTTTTCTCCTTCGCGGTTCGGATCGAAATTCGGCGCGCGGTCATGTCGGCCATTTCGAGCCGAGGATGATCGAGCAGAAGTTCACCCGTGTGTAGTTCATGTCCTTCAGCGCCAGCACGTCGGCCTTGACGTTGCCGAAGGTGGTCAGCGGCTTCTTGATGGTGCCGGCCGCGAAATGATCGATGATGTTCTCCTTGAAGTTCGCCTCGCGCGGATGATGCGCGCAGACATGGTCGCGGTGCTCGTGCGAGAAATCGTCATAGGCGATGCCGAGCACGTCCATCTCGACGCCGGCGGTGACCAGCGCGATGGTCGGACGCATATGCTCGGGGATGCCGGGCGTGGTGTGCAGCGCGATCGAGGCCCAGACGTCCTCGATGTCGCGTTCCGCGACGCCGTAACCCCTAAGGAAGTCGCGTGCGGCGTTGGCGCCGTCGACCTCGAAGCGCAGATCGGGGCTCGCATGCTCAGTGGTGAGGCCCATGTCGTGGAACATGGCGCCGACATAGAGCAACTCGGGATCGAACTTCAGCTTGCGGCGATTGCCGGTCAGCGCGCCCCAGAAGAACACGCGGCGGCTGTGGTTGTAGAGCAGGTCGTCCTCGGTATCGCGCACCAGCTGGGTCGCGGCGCGGGCCATGGCGCTGTCGGGTACACGGATGCCGGCGATGATCTCGGTCATTTCAAGACGCTCCTCGATATGGCAAGACGATGTCGTGGCGTGCGAACACGCGGGGCGCGCGCCGGCGCTCGTCTCTGTGCTGGGTTCGGATCGCCTGGTGGCGTGATCCGTGGTGTGTTTGTCGCCCGTCTTGGCTTGATCCCGCAACGCTCGTGCGCCGCCGGATCGGGCCAACGAGACATCGTTTCGCGCCAGCGGGCAGGGAGAAGGCATGGCGGTTCAGAAGGTGGCGATCGCGATTCACGAAGGGGTTCAGGCGCTCGATGTCGCCGGTCCCGTCGACGTGTTCGCGGAGACCAACGGCTTCGTCGCTGATGGCGACGGCTATGAGACGGTGCTGGTCGGCGCCAGCCGCGAACCGCTGCGCGCATCGAACGGCATGAAGATATCGGCCGATCTCAGTTTCGATGAGGCAGAAGACAAATTCGACATCCTGCTGGTTGCCGGTGGGCCGGTCTTGCCCGATGCCGAGCCGGATCCGGCGCTGACGCAGTGGCTGCGCGGGGCGCCCGCGCGCGCCGAGCTCTACGGTTCGATTTGCACCGGCGCCTTCGCGCTCGGCCATGCCGGGCTGCTCGACGGGCACAAGGTGACGACGCATTGGCAGAACGCGCAGCATCTGGCGGCGTGCTTTCCTGATGCCGAGGTGATCTTCGACCGGATCTACATTCGCGACGGCAGACTGATGACCTCGGCCGGCGTGACCGCGGGCATCGATCTCGGTCTCGCGCTGGTCGCCGAGCGTCATGGGCCGCAGGTCGCGGTCGCGGTGGCCAAACGGCTGGTCGTGGTGGCGCAACGCCAGGGCGGGCAATCGCAATTCAGCCCCTATCTCACCGCGCCGGTCGACGAGGATTCGCCGATTGCGCGCGCGCAGGCGCATGTCATGCATCGTGTCGGCGAGCGCCACACGCTGCAATCGCTGGCCGAGGCCGTCAGCATGAGCGTGCGTAATTTCGGCCGCGCCTTCGCCCAGGAGACCGGTATCACACCGCATGAATTCGTCGAACGCGCGCGGGTCGACGCCGCGCGCCGGCTGCTCGAGGGCTCGGACCGGCCGCTGAAGGCGGTGGCGTTCGACTGCGGCTTCGGCTCGGCCGACCGCATGCGCATCGTGTTCACCGAGCGGCTCGGCGTGTCGCCCGCGCAGTACCGCTCGAGTTTTCGCAAATTGTGACGCCGTTCATGGAGCGGAACATGCCGCCGGCGTAGGATCGATATTGCCCTTGCCAGCAAGACATCTTCCCCGGGGAGGACGCCATGGACGCGCTCACGCTCTTCATCATCCGTCACGCCGAAAAGCCCGATGATGGCTGGCCGGGGCCCGGCTTCACCGCGAACGGTGTGTCCGATACCGAGTCGCTTGTCCTGCGCGGCTGGCAACGCGCCGGCGCATGGACCGCGTTGTTTGGCACCGACCTCGCCAAGGACGACTATGCCAAGCCTGACGCGATCTATGCCGCGACGCCCGGCACCACGCCGAACCGGGGGCCGAGCAGCCGTCCCGCCGAGACGATCTTGCCGCTAGCGGCGCGTCTTGGCGCGACGCCCAACGAAGATTTTGCCAAAGGTCATGAGCCGGCGCTGATCAAGGCGCTGCTGACGCTGAACGGCGTCGTGCTGCTGTGCTGGGAGCACAAGGCGATCATCGCCGACGTCCTGCCGTTGATACCAGTCAGCAGGGGCAAGCCGCCCACCAAATGGGACGCCAGCCGGTTCGACGTCGTACTGCGCTTCCACCGCGCCAAGGGCGAAGACAGGTTCGCCTTCAAGGAGTTGTTTCCGAAATTGCTGTCCGGCGATTCCGACAAGCCGCTGGACGGCTGAACAGCATCACGGCCGCGCCGATCAGTCGAGCCCGAGCGCCTTGCGCGATTTCCGCGTCAGCTTGGCTGCGATCAGCGCATGCGCCTGGTCGAGATAGGCCTTGAGCTCGGCGTCGGACAGGGCGTCGTTGCCGATCAATTGCACCCATTTGGCACGCGCCAGATACGGCGCCGGCCGCGCCAGCTCCTGCTCGATCAGAAGCTCATAGGCCATGTTCGAGGTCTTGAACATGAAGCCGCCGCTGCTCGCGACGAAGCCGCCGGCCAGCGCGAACATCTTGCCGCCGACCTTGAACACCGACGTGCCTTCCCACTGCACCACCTTGGTGGCGGCGGGCAGGCGCAGGCAATGAGCTTCGAAGGTCTTTGGGCGCATGAGTCGGAGGGCTGGAGGACTTCAAAGCCATAGGGCAGCCGCGCGAAGACAGGCAAGCCCGGCGTGAACCGGCAATGCCGGGCCCGTCCCAGCCGTCGCTTCGTCCCCGGGATCTCACGAAAACGTGGGTTGTCGCTGTTTCATCTGTAGATATATCGTAAGATATGTTTTCAGTAAGGAATGACCAATGAGACGATCGATGTTTGGCGGCCGGGACGATGAAGGATTCCGGTTTGGGTTTTTTGCCATGGGCCGGCACGGCCGGGGCGGCCATCGCTTTGGCCGCGGCGGACATGGCTTCTTCGGGCGGGGTGGCGGCGGCGACTTCCCGGGATCGCGGCGGCTCTCGTCGCAGGACCTGCAGCTCGTCATCCTGGCGTTGCTCGGCGAGCAGCCGGCGCATGGCTACGAGCTGATCAAGAAAATCGAGGAGCGGTCGGACGGCTTCTACAGCCCGAGCCCGGGCGTGATCTACCCGGCGCTGACCTTCCTCGAGGAGATCGGCCATGCCAGCGTCACCCAGGATGCGGCGCGCAAGCTCTACAGCATCACCGAGCAGGGCAAGGCGCATCTCGCCGAGAACCGCGCCACCGCTGACACCATCCTCCAGGCGCTGTCGCGGATCGGCGGCCGCATGGAGGAGGTGCGCGAAGCCTTCGCCGGCGTGAGCGATCTCGATGGCGAATCCTCCGACGACGTGCACCGCGCCCGCCACGCCCTGAAGAGCGCGCTGCGCCAGAAGCGCGGCTGCGATGCCGCCGAGGCGCGCCGCATCGCGAAAATCCTCGACCGCGCCGTCGCTGAAATCCTGCAACAATGACGCAATCGCAAGGGAGACCCTTCATGTACAACGCTGAACCGCACAGCGCGATTACTGACGCCCGCGTCGCTACCGTCATCGCGCGCTTGCAGGCCACGCGCCTCAGGCCGGCCGCCGGCGGTCCGCGCGGCAATCCGACGATGAGCCGCGATCCCCTCGACTATGCAGAGCAGGGCTTCTCGATTCATCCCGAGCAGGGCGAATTGATCTATCTGTTGTGCCGCGGCCTGCGCGCCAAACGCGTCGCGGAGTTCGCGACGTCGGTCGGAATGTCGACGCTGTATTTCGCCGCCGCGATGCGTGACAATGGCGGCGGCACCGTGATCGGCTCGGAGATCGTGCCGGCCAAGGTCGCAACCGCGAAGCGCAATCTCGCCGAGGCCGGCCTGGCCGATTACGCCGAGATCCGCGAGGGCGATGCCCGCAAGACGCTGCGCGATCTCGGTGGTCCCGTGGACTTCATCCTGATCGACGGCTGGCCGGGCGAGAAGGGACCGACGCTCGCCCGCCAGGTGATCGAGATCGTTGCTCCGCAGCTTCGTGTCGGCGGCTACGTCATGAACGACAATGCCGAGGCGGATTTCCTGGAGTTCGTGCGCGATCCCAAGAATGGCTTCGTGTCGATCACGCTGCCGCTCAAGGGCGGCACCGAACTCTGCCTGAAGGTGGGGTAAGGATCGGTTCGGGACGGCGAAATCCTGCTGGCGTGATTGTGAGCCGCAACGACATCACGCCGCGCTGGATTTTGTCGGCGCTTCTTGCTCTGTTCGAGGAAAATCAGGAGCGAAGCGCCGTATGTCCGAAGTCCCGCCGATCCATCCGCTTGATCGCCCAATCTGGAGCGCGCTGACCACGCGGCAACGCGACCTTGCGGAAAGCGGCGCCGACGCACGGCGCTTTCCGGTCGCAATCGCGCCCTTTGCCGACGTGGTCGACATGTCGCCCAATAGTTTTGCCGCGCTCGGTGCGCTGTTGTCGGGGCCTGACATCGCGGTGCTGTTCACGCCCGATCCTGTCCCTGTGCCGCCGGAGTTCAAGGTGCTGCTGGCCGAGACTGGCGAGCAGATGATCGGCACACCGGCGGAGTTTTCTCTGCCCGGCGTCGAGATCGTCACGCTCGGCGCTGCCGACGTTCCCGCGATGATGGCGCTGACGGACATGACAAAACCCGGACCGTTCAGCGCGCGGACGCATGAGCTCGGCACCTTCCTCGGCATTCGCGTTGGCGGCGAGCTGGTCGCGATGACCGGGGAACGGATGAAGCCTGGGAACTACACCGAGATGACCGCAGTCTGCGTTCATCCGGACCATCGCGGCCGCGGCTATGCGCAGACGCTGCTGTCGGCGGTCGGCCGCCAGATTGTGGCGCGGGGCGAAATTCCGTTCCTGCACGTCTTCACCAGCAACGTCTCGGCGATCGCGCTCTACCGCCGCCAAGGTATGGAGATCCGCCGCCGTCTGTACATCACGGTGCTGCAGAAGCGGGGGTAGGGCAAAGTCCGGGAATGATGCCCTGAGCGGCGTCGCGCTTGCTCACGCCAGCCTGTTGCCGGCAAGATGCACCGTGCGCTTGTCGCAGCTGGGATCGATCGCGACGGCATTGGTCGCGATCCGGCCGTGTGCGGCGACGTTGTTGCTGATCTCGACGTTTCTGGACCGGCCGACGTAGATCGCGCTGGCGGGCTTGATGTGGAAGAAGTCGCCGGCCCCGAACACGCCGCCGCGCAGAAATGTCTGGCCGATCACATTGCCGGCGATTTTGACGCCGTCGGCGTTGCTGACGAAGATCGCGTAGATAAAGGAATCGTCGATGTGATTGCCTTCGATGATGACGCGCCGGTTCTGGAAATTGTCCTGAAATCCCCTGGCGCCTTCCGGCGGCACCATGCCGACATAGATGGTGCCGAGCGTGCCGCTGCCGCTGGTCAGCTCATTGGCGCCGTTGACGCAGTGGCTGAAGCGGTTGTTGCGAAACACGAGGTTCTCGGCAAATCCTGACTCCGACCAGAAGCCGATGTCGCTGCCGGCCTGCAGCGCGACCCCGGTCGAGAACGTGAACTGGCAGTTCTCGACGATGGCATTCGGCGCCTTCATCAGCACGCGGCCGCAGGCGTGGAAATTGCAGCGCAGCACGGTGGCGCCGGATCCGATGTGCGTCAGCGAGGTGATGGAATCGCCGGTCTTGAGCGGCAGGTCCTGCTGCAGCACCACGTCGTAGATCAGGTCCGGCTGGGTGGTCGGGCTCCGGTTCTTCCAGAGCTGGGCGATCTTGACCTTCAGCTCGGGCGCGTGGCGCTTGGTCAATTGCTCGACCTTGCCGCGTCCCAGCGAGCGAAACGTCGCATGGTCGCAGCTCTCGATATCGTCGCCGGCCGCAAGGCCGACATCCCATTTCGGGCTGAGCAGAAACCGTCGTGGCGCGGTCTTCGCCACGACGTAGTAGTAGAAGCCGTGCACGTTGATGGCATCGTCGGAGGTGTTGGCGAAACTGCAGTCCTCCATGGTTGGACCGCGCGCGACTGCGGTGAAGTGCGAACCGTCGGAATTGGTCGAGATCAGGCGGTCGGTCGTCGCGCCCTTTGGCCGGGGTCCCGGAACGACCGAGACCTTCTGCAGCATCATCGAGCCTTCGCCGCCATTCTCGATGATGCCCATGCCCGGCGAAGCCAGCAGCTTCAGGTCGATCAGGCTCGTGGCGAAGCTGGAGTCCACGGCGATGGCGGCCGCACCGCTGTTTGCGATGGTGACGACGTCACCGACCGTGATCGGCAGCTGACTCGGGAAACGATCGTTCGCGCTCCATTGCAGATGCACCTTGATCAGACCGTCGCTGAGCCGTGTGGCATGGGCCGGGGAGAGGAAATCCCTGGCGCCGGTCTTCAGCGCCCGGTTGCGGCGGTCCATCACCTTGAAGAAGCCATCGGTGAAAGCGGCCAGCAGCGCCGCATCATCCGGATAGCCGGGATCGACCTTCACCGTGATGTCGACCGCCTGCTTGTCGAAGGCGGTGATTGTTCCCTGGGTGAAGGGCAGCGGATCGTAGTCGATGGTGAGATCGCGGATGGTGAGGCGGTTGCAACCGGAGATCACGAAGGTCCCGCTGCGTGCCGTGTTGATCAGCTGCGCGCCATTGCCGTTGAGCTCGAAGCCGTGCAATTGCCGGAACGCGAGCGGCCGCTTGATCCGGTAGCTGGCGTTCTTCTCCAGATTGAGGGCGATGTGAGTTGGTCCTGCCTTGCTCGCATCAGCCGAGGCCTTGGCGATGGCGGCCAGCGCCTTGGCAAAGGCCGCGTCGGCGTCGCCGCCGGAGGAGGCCGTGAAGGTCGCCATGTCAAACGTGGCCGCGCCCGCAACGGTCGTCTGTTCGGCACGGCTTTCGCTGCCGAGCAGCGGGCTCGCTGCGGCAAACGAGGCAAGCATGAGCGCTCGCCTGCGGCTGATCGGCATGGGCACACGACTCTCTCTGGAACCGCGGTTGATTGCGCACATTGTCTGCCGGCGGAGATGAACCGCAGCGAAATGACGGGGAGTTGGCGTGACGGCTCTCGACCTCGTGATGGGAGATCGCCGCCGGGCGATCACAAAGATATTGGTTGCCGCTCGTGAAAAGACCCGGGCGCGCTGTGGTGCGCGCGTCCGGGTCCGTTGTTGTGTGACGCAGGTCAGTGCGTCGTCTGTTCCGACGCTGCGATCCAGGCGATCACGGCCTCGGAGAAGCCGTCGACCCGCGTCCACGGGCCGTGTCCGACCCCGTGCTGGTAGGACGCCACGTTGACCATGTAGCCGTGCCCCTTGGGCGCGGGCACCTGGTCGTGGCTCTGCTCGTCGGTGAAGACGATCAGGCGATCGCCCTTGCGGTCGATCTCCGTCACCGCCTTGCCGAGATACGTCCCACCGTGCGGCTGCGAGCCGATGATCGCATCGCGCAGCGCGAAGCCGCGGCGCGGCGGCAGCTTCACGAGTTCATTGCTGAACGTGAAGATCTCCACCTCGTCGCAGACCTCGCGGGCGAGGATCGCAAGTCCGCAGGCCGCTTCCGCCCGCGTCATTTCAGACTGGGCCGAGAGCGGCGTGAACATCGATCCCGACACGTCGATCAGAAGCCGCGTGCGGCCGTCCAGCCGCGCGTAGTCCTTGACCGACTTCAGCATCGCGGCCTCGAGCTCGGGCTCGAAGTCCGGCGCATAACGTGCCGCCGTGATGAAGCGGTAGGGCAGGATACGATCCGTCCGCATCGCCTCAATCGCGTCCGCAATGGTCCGGCGCGGCACCTCCGCCTTCTGCATCAGGCGCAGGTTGCGCAGCAGCGCCAGCCCGCCGAGCCTGTTCTCGGCGATCAGCCGCTCGAAAGTCTCACGCTTGTCCTTGCCGGACGAGAGCGAAACCTCCCAGGTGTCGGGCGAGGCCAGCTCGCCGTCGACGAGCTGCTTCCACACCTTCTCCTGTGCGGCGTCGTTCGGCTTGGCGTGAACCAGGAACAGCACGTCCTTGATCCGCACCGCGCCGTCGCGATCGTACTTCGCGAGCTGGTAGGCGTCGAACCTGGTGAGCGCCCGCGCCAGCCCCTTCTTGATCTGCGCCGAGACCGGCTGACACTTGCGCTGCTGCTGCGGGCCGAGCGCATCCGCCCAGTAGATCGCAAGCAGCTCGGTCATCTCGTCCGGCCGCTGGATCACGCGAGCCAACGTGTCGGCGACCAGCGTGCGGTGCGTCGCGTGCCGCGCCATCTCGCGGACCACGAGCAACGGCGCATGCCGCAGCTTCATGGTCTCGCGGGCGGCGATGGCAAGCTCCGCCACGCGCGCAGGCTCGACCTTCGGCACCAGCGCCTTGATGCGATCGGCGATCGCGACGCCGTCCTCGTAGAACTGGTTCTCCCACAGGAGGCAGTTCAGCAGCGCGCGCCGCAGCTCCATCTCGGGCGTGAAGCGCTTGCCGCGCGCCCCCTCAAGGGTGAAGGCGCGCATGATCTTGTTGATCGTGGCCATGATGGCCTCCTTTCTGGGTGAGTATGGATTGGAAGGTGGTGCCGGGGAACGGGCGAGAGCTGAACCGCCCTTGCGGGCTTTACGTGCTCTACCACTGAGCTACGGACTTGCGCCCGGGAGGAGTCGAACCTCCGACAGCGAAGTAACAGCACTCTTCACCACCGGCTGTCGGAACGACGTCCGAGCAAACGGAAAGCGTTTGCGAGGACGCCATGCCAACGATCGAGGACCACGACCCGGGAACAGGCGATTGCTGAGACCCCAGCCGGCAGCTTACCCTGCCGATCGGGAAGCGCTCTACCGCTGAGCTACCGGCGCACATGACGCCGGGCGGGATTCGAACCCGCGACCTCTCGTTTCACAGACGATGTAACAGCGACCTTCACCACCGGTCGTGGAGGGGGGGGGGCGGGGAACAAGCGATGCTGTTGCTGCCCTTGCGGGCGAACCGCCTTTCGGCGTGCGGGCCTCGAACCCGCTCGGCGCCGGAGCGCCTTACCACGAAGTAACAGACATCTTCACCACCGCCAGACCGGCGCGTTGCACCGGCCATTGATGGGTACGCTGGGGAATAGGCGATATCGGTTTTGAGCAGTGACGCAACACGGATCCGTCCTTGCGGAGCGAAACCGTGCCGGGCCGCGTGCGATTCCCTGCGCAGGGCCGCATCCCGGTGCGTGCGTCAAAGGCGGGGGTCGAACCCGCTTTCACCACGCGAAGTATCCGACATCTTCACCACCAGCGTCGGTTGAGCCGCAAGATGCGGCAAACCGAATTGAAAATTTCGTCGCGGCGCTCTCGACGCGCCGCCGTTTGCGAACTCCTCGGAGTTCACTCTGCCATCGGTGTCCGGCTCATCGCCTTGTTCCCTCCGGCAGGCCCCGCGCGCTTGGGCACGCGCGTTGCCGCGCGAGCCCCGGGATCCGGGTCTCCCGTTCCGGCTTGCGCCGGGCAGTTCAGATGAGCCGTGCTTCGGACAACAAAAAACCCTCCGGAGCGGCTGGCTCGGGAGGGTCCGTTTAAGGCGGACTGTCGACCTCGCATTATGCGAGATCGCTCCCATGAGCCGGGCACACGCTATCGATCAGCCGAAGGCCGTTCGATAGTCTGCGGAATTTTTCAAATCCGTAATGCATCATCGTGCTCATGTTTGATCGCGAGCGACAGTGCTCGCGAAGGTTGCGGGACATACGCCTCGTCATGGTCGATGTCAACAAGGGAAATGATCGCGCGGAGAGAACTTCAGCGCTGCTTGCGTGCTCTTGTCTTGCGCGCGGGCGCGCCGCCTTGCGCGGCGATCCGCGTCAACGCATCCGCGAATGCACGCGCCGCGGGGCCGAGCGGCTCATCGAGTCGGTGCGCGAGATAGGCCTCCATCGCAAGCGCGGCGTTGCGGCCGAGTGCGCCGGTTTCGACCCGCACCAGGCGGCGGTCACCGAGGTCGCGCGCGACCTGCCAGAGCGGCAGCCGGCCCCAGCCGAGCCCGGTCAGGATCATGGCATGCTTGGTGTCCTGATTGCTCACCCTGCAAATCTGCGGCGAGAGCACGCCGAAGCTGCGGCCTTCCGACAGCGGCGTCGGATCCGACAGCACGATCTGCAGATGATCGGCAAGGTCGGCGACGCTCTTGCGGCCGCGGCGCGCGAGCGGATGGCTTGCGGAGGCGACGGCGATGATCTGCACGGCGCAGATCGCATCGAGCGCGAGGCGGGGATCGCGAAAATCCTCGCCGACGGTGACGGCGAGCGCGCTGCGCCGTTCCGTCAATGCGGCGATCGGCCCGCCCATCGGTTCGACCGCGAGCCGCACGCTCACCGACGGATAGGCTGAGCGCATTTCCGTCAGCGCCGTGCCGACCGAGGCGATCGGAAACAGCGTGTCGACCACCAGCGAGAGCTCCGATTCCACTCCTTCGCCGAGGCCGTGCGCGCGCGCTCGCATCGCATCGACGCGGAGCAGCAGGTCGCGGGCGTTGCCGAGCAGCGCCTTGCCTTCCGCCGTCAGCGCCGGGCGATGGCCGGAGCGGTCGAACAGCATGAGACCAAGCTCAGCCTCGAGATTGGCGATGGCATGGCTGACCGCGGACTGCACCCGCGCCAGTTTCGTCGCGGCGGCGCGAAAGCTGCCGCTCTCGGCGATGGTGACGAAGACCCGGATCTGGTCGAGCGTGAGGTTATCGAGCATGATCTATGAAATCGATCGACTGGATGCAAAACATATCACTCCTGTCGATGATCGGGAAACGCTATCTGTGGTGGCTTGAACCGGACGGGTGGACGCATGACGATCGAGACGGCCGTGGTGCAGCAGAGCGAGGCGAAGCGATGGGCGACGGTCGCCGTCGTGACCGGTTGCGGGATCGGCGCCGCGCTCCAGGTCGGCAAGGTGCCGATTGCCGCGGCGATGCTGCAACAAGACCTCGGCATCGACCTCGCTGCGGTCGGAACCATCGCCGGCATCTTTGCGGTGCTCGGGCTGATCGGGAGCGTTCCGGCGGGCGTCGTGATCGCCGCGGTCGGCGCGCGCAGGGTGCTGCTGTGCGGGCTTGCGGCGATCACGCTCGGCGCGGCGTCGGGCGCGCTCGCGCCGCAACTTGCGGTGCTGCTGGGATCGCGCCTGCTGGAGGGGCTTGGCTTCCTGCTGGTGATGGTGGCATCGCCCGCACTGCTGGATCGCGTCGTCGATGTCAGCGCGCGCGACGTCACCATGGCGGTGTGGAGTTGCGTGATGCCGTTCGGGATCGCGCTGGCGCTGGTCGCGGGGCCGATGTTCGACGGCTGGCGCGCGATCTGGTGGGCCAGTGCCGCCTTTGCCGCGCTGCTGTTCGTGCTTGCCGGCGTCGTCGCGCCCGACGCGGCATCGCGGACCGGCCCGGCGCGTGCAGGCTTGATGCAAGAGGCCACCGCGCTGGCGCGGCGCCGCACGCCGGCGCTTCTGATGGTGCTGTTCGGGCTCTACAGCCTGATGTTCTTTGCGGTGTTCAGCTTCCTGCCGATCCTTTTGACCGAACGGCTCGGCGTCTCCAGCCAGAGTGCCGGCGGGCTCAGTGCGCTGGCCGCGGCCGCCAACGTCCTCGGCAATCTCGCCGCCGGCAATCTGCTCGCGCGCGGCGTGAGCCGGACTGGGTTGATCGCAGTTGCGGCAGTCGTGATGGGCGCGTCCGCACTCGGCATCTTCCTTCCCTTGCTCGGCGGCTCGGGCGCCTTCATTCTGTGCCTGCTGTTTTCCGCGACCGGCGGCCTGATCCCAGCGACGTTGCTGGCGACCGCACCCGCGGCCGCGCGTTCGGCGGCGATGGTGCCGGTCATGATGGGCCTGTTGATGACGGGCAGCAATTTCGGCCAGGTGACCGCACCGATCGCAGTCGGCGCGGTCGTCTCGGCGTGGGGCTGGAGCGCGGCCTGCGTCATGGTGGTTGCGGCGGCGATCCTCGCCGGTCTTGCGGCATGGCTGCTGGCGCGCGGCGATCACAACAACGTCAGCGAGGCGAGGGACCCGGCTTGACGCCGCGCACGCCGGGGGCGAAGGAGTGAAGGTCTCTCACGCCAACGACAACAGGAAAGCTTCATGACACGCGTGCGCTGTATCACCGAAATGGGCATGGGCGTCGACGTCCACGGTCGAGATGCGACCAAGGCTGCCAAGCGTGCGGTCTCGGATGCAATCCGCCATTCCAGCCTCGGCTTCTTCCGCATGCTCGGCAAGACCGCCAATGACATGTTCGTCGACGTCACGATCGCCGTGCCGAATCCCGAAGCGGTCGATATCGAAGCCGTCGCCAAGGAATTGCCCTATGGCACCAAGACCGTGAAGGCGATCGCGGGCGGGCTCGAGATTCCGTCCGATGTGGGCAACGACCCGATCCTGATCGCGAACGCCGCGGTCATCGTCAGCTTCGACGACGGCAAGTAATCGAGGGAGCGGCGGGCGGCATATGCGTGCGTCATTCGTCGCCCTTGAAGTAGTCGGGCTTGCCGGTGGTCCAAGTCTCGCCCCAATGCTGGCCGCCGCCGTCGACGGTCAGCGTCTCGCCGGTGATGAATTTGCCGGAGGGCGCGGCGAGGTAGACCGCGGCTTCCGCGATGTCCCAGGGCGTGCCCGGACGCATCATCGGGTTGGAGCGCTGATAGGCGGCGCGCGCCGCCTCGCTGTAGACGTTCCAGCCCTCGGTCTCGATCGCGCCGGGCGCAATGCAATTGATGCGGATATTCAGCGGCGCCCATTCGACCGCGAGTGCGCGCGACAGGCCGATCACGCCGGAGCGCGCCGCGATCGTGTGGGCGATGCCGTAGAGGCCGTGCGTCGTGACCACGACGATATTGACGATGCTGCCGGGATGCTTGCGGTCGCGCCAGCGCTGCGCCGCGGCCTGCATCATGTACCAGGTGCCGTTGAGGTTGGTGTTGATGACCGCGTTCCAGCCCTTGATCGAGAAATCGATCGCGGCTTGCGGGAATTGGCCGCCGGCGCTGTTGACGAGATGATCGATCCGGCCATGCGCGGTCCACAGCGTGTCGAACATCGCGTTGACCGCGTCGGGATCTCTGATGTCGGCGACATGCGCCGACGCCTTCAAGCCCCTACGGCCGAGACGATCGACCAGCGCATCGAGCTTGGCGGCATTGCGTCCCACGATCACGACATGCGCGCCGAGCCGGGCGAACAGCCACGTGATGGCGCGGCCGATGCCGCCGGCGGCGCCGGATACGACAACAAGCTGCCCGGCCAACGCGTCTGCCGCAAACACGGTCGGATGTGCCGCGAGTTCGTCGTCGGAAGGGCCGAGCGTTGCGTCCGTCTGTTGATCGTTCATGGCCGGTTGCAGACCTTGCGGCTTTCAATGAGCTCCGTACATTAGCCGTGCAAAGCAACAACCTGCAAAGAATGTCGACATGACCGATCTGTCAGCCTTTCCCATCACAAAACGCTGGCCCGCCCAGCATCCCGACCGCCTGCAGCTCTATTCGCTGCCGACGCCGAACGGCGTGAAGGTCTCGATCATGCTCGAGGAGATCGGGCTGCCCTACGAGGTCCATCTCGTCGACTTCAACACGGACGACCAGAAGACGGCGGAGTTCCTGTCGCTGAACCCGAACGGCAAGATCCCGGCGATCCTCGATCCCAACGGTCCCGGCGGCAAACCGCTGCCGCTGTTCGAGTCCGGCGCGATCCTGCAATATCTCGCCGAGAAGACCGGCAAGCTGTTGCCGGCGGATGCCGCGCGCCGCTACCAGGCGATCCAGTGGGTGCACTTCCAGATGGGCGGCATCGGGCCGATGTTCGGCCAGGTCGGGTTCTTCCACAAATTCGCCGGCAAGGACTATGAGGACAAGCGGCCGCTGCAGCGCTATGTCGCCGAGTCCGCGCGCCTGCTCGGCGTGATGGAGACGCATCTCGCCGGGCGGCAATGGTTCATGGACGATGAATACAGCATCGCCGACATCTCGATGCTCGGCTGGGTGCGCAATCTGATCGGCTTCTACGGCGCGCGCGAGCTCGTCGAATTCGACCAGTTCAAGGACGTCGCGGCCTGGCTCGAGCGCGGTCTCAAGCGGCCGGCGGTGGAGCGCGGGTTGAATATTCCGAAGCGGCTCTAACTCGCCTGCTTCAGCAGCTCATACACGATCGGATTGTCGGCGCATGCGGCAAAGCCGCATTCCAGCAGGGTGGACAGCACATTCAGCGCCGTCAGCCCGACCACCAGCCACACCGCACCTTGTGCGAATTTGCCGGGCGAAGTGCCCGGCGCCGCGGGGTGCTCGAACTGGCGGTCGAACAGCAGCATGGCGGCGAGCAGGACGATCGCGGCGATGAAGCCGATCAGCGCCCACGTATAATAATGATAGCCGAGCAGCGCGGACCCATAGCCGGCGTCGCCGGGGAGGATGTGCAGCAGGACCTGCCGGGTCGAGACCGAGGCGCCGAGGACGGCCGTCAGCAGTGACAGGGCATAATGGCTCGGCCGCGGTCCGAAGCGGATGTTCAGGATCGGTCCGATCGCCAGCAGGGCGAAAAGGATGCGCTGCAACAAACACAGCGGGCAGGGCAGCTCGTGCAGCAGCAGCTGCGCCGCAAAAGCTGCGGCCAGCAACAGCGCGAGGCCATAGAGCGCGAGGGCATTGAGGGTCACGGCCCGGGTGTCGGTCATGGCTCGCCTCAGAACGACAGCGTGAGACGGTCGGTGGCGTGGTGCAGCAAGGTCGCGACGCAGGCGACCAGGATCACCGCGAACAATCCGATCGCGACCGGACGCGGGCCGCGCCAGGCCACCAGCATGGCGATGCTGATGGCGAGAAACAGTACCGTGAATTCCATCTCAGCCTCCGGATGCGAGCCGGCCGTAGTCTATGACAGATTCGTGTGCGCGCGCGGCGGGTGCGAATGGCCATTGTCGCTTGCGCGCGGCTCCGCCAAGATGGCAACACTCGTTGTGTTAAATCCTAGCCCCGGGACATCTCATGGCCACAGACGCGATCCAGCCCGCCGTCCATCACAAACATCAGCCCTGGTACAAGATCCTCTACATCCAGGTGTTGATCGCGATCGCCGCCGGCGTCTTGATCGGTCATTTCTATCCCGGCCTCGGCAAGCAGTTGAAGCCGCTCGGCGACGGCTTCATCGCGCTGATCAAGATGATGATTGCGCCGGTGATCTTCTGCACCGTGGTGCACGGCATCTCCTCGATGGGCGACCTCAAGCGCGTCGGCCGGGTCGGGCTGAAGGCGCTGATCTATTTCGAGGCGGTGTCGACGGTCGCGCTCGCGGTCGGCTTGCTGATCGGCGAACTGCTGCAGCCCGGTCGCGGCTTCAACATTGACCCCTCCACGATCGATCCGAAATCGGTCTCCACCTACGTCACGCAGGCGAAGGAGCAGGGCATCGTCGCCCATTTGATGGCGATCATCCCCGACAGCTTCTTCGGCGCGCTGGCGCGCGGCGACCTGCTGCAGGTGCTGCTGATCTCGATCCTCTCGGGGTTTGCCATTGCCTTGATGGGCAAGCCCGGCGAGCCGATCGCCGAGGCGATCGACAAGGCGTCCAAGATGTTCTTCGGCATCATCCGGATGATCGTCCGCGTCGCGCCGCTCGGCGCGTTCGGCGCGATGGCCTTCACGGTCGGCGCCTACGGCCTCGGCTCGCTGGTGAATCTGGCGGCGCTGATCGGCACGTTCTATCTCACCAGCGTGCTGTTCGTGCTGATCGTGCTGGGCGCGATCGCGCGGCTGGCGGGGTTTTCGATCATCCGCTTCATCGCCTATATCAAGGACGAGCTCCTGATCGTGCTCGGCACCTCGTCGTCGGAGACGGTGCTGCCGCAGATGATCCAGAAGATGGAGCATCTCGGCGCCTCGCGTTCGGTGGTCGGCCTCGTGGTGCCGACCGGCTACAGCTTCAATCTCGACGGCACCAACATCTACATGACGCTGGCGACGCTGTTCCTGGCGCAGGCCACCAACACCCATCTGACGATCTGGCAGGAGCTCGGCATCCTCGGCATCGCCATGATCACCTCGAAGGGCGCCTCCGGCGTCACCGGCGCCGGCTTCATCACGCTGGCCGCGACGCTGTCGATCGTGCCCGACATTCCGATCCAGTCGATCGCCATCCTGGTCGGCATCGACAAGTTCATGAGCGAGTGCCGCGCGCTCACCAATCTGATCGGCAACGGCGTTGCCTGCGTCGTGATCAGCCTCTCCGAGGGCGAGCTCGACAAGGACGCGCTGCACGAGACGATGGCGCATCCGCTCGAGCTCGGCGAGGCGCTCGAGCCGGGCGGGACGGGCTAGAGCAACATGAAGTTATGGAGCCGTCGCAGGGGGCGCTGCCAAAATATCGAAAACAACCCCATGCAAAGTAGCCGGCGGCGGCCGGCGTTCAACCAGGCAACTTGACACGTCGGGCAACTCAGGGATAATCTTCTAATATTCCGAAATTGCGCAAATGTCCCTCGCGCCAAGGCTGTCGCATGTGGCAGTTGCGGGCTTCTGCAACTGAGGCTTCCACGTCGCAGCCGGGAGAGGGAACGCGCCGTATTCGCGGCCGCAGCCTGGGTCGTGAACCCATAACGTGAGCAGGGCCCGCACGTCAGGATGACGAGTATGCGCCAAGCCTTGAGTGCATCATACGCCACATTGCCTCCCCACCTTGCGGAAGGCTGCTTGTGGCCCGGTTGAGACATGCGGTCGAGCTCTGGGAATGTCGGCTCGCCGGGGTAGATCGGAAGTCATCGGCGGACGATCAATACGACGCGAATGATCCTTCCCGGACACGCCGCCTATGCGGAGAGTTTCACGGCGTGCAGCGCCCCTTTTATTTTTGCCCTTTCCGGCGCGGTCAGGCCGCAAGTTCCTCGGTCTCTCTGCCGAGATGCCCCGCACTCCAGCCCCGGATCGCGTCGACGACCGGAATGAAGCTCTGGCCCTTGCGGGTCAGGCGGTACTCGACCTTCGGCGGTACAGTGCCGAAGTCCTTGCGGTCGATCAGGCCGCTCGCGGCCAGCGCCTTGAGCTCGCGCGACAGCACGCGCGGTGCGATCTCGGCGCTGCCGGCAAGGCCGCGCAGCAGGCCGGACCTAATCTCGCCGTAGCGGCGCGGCCCATCCTTGAGGTCCCACATGATCCGCAGTTTGTATTTGCCGCTGATCAGCTTCTGGAACGCGGCGACGGGACAGTGATGACCGCGCGACTCTTTCCGGTTCGGCATGACAGAGATCTCCGTCGAGGCCGGCATCTAACGCCGAACCGCCGCGAACGTCCATAGTATCATTTTTGTCCATACTTGCACTGTCGCTACCTACGTGCCTAACTCGCATTCAGTTGCGGAGCGGAAAGGAAACCGCGTGATCCTTGTCACAGGCGCGACTGGATTGAACGGTGGCGCACTCGTGCGCTTGTTGTCTGCGCGCGGAGTTCCGGTCCGCGCGTTGGTCCGCGATGCCGCAAGAGCCGCGGCGCTGGCCGCCCTGCCGCACGTTGAAATCGCCGTCGGCGACATGGCCAGGTCGGAGACGCTCGCCGCGCCGCTCAAGGGGGTGACGCGCGCGATGCTGATCTCGTCGTCGGTGCCGACGATGACCGAGGTGCAATCGACCTTTATCGACGCTGCGAAAAAGGCTGGCGTCCGTCATGTCATCAAGCTGTCCGGCATCATTCCCGACCTGAAGTCGGCGTTCCGCTTTGGGCGGATGCACGGCGAGATAGAGAAATATCTCGAAAACTCCGGCCTCGCGTTCACGCATCTGCGTGCCGGCGAGTTCATGCATTCCTATTTCCGGCAGGTGCCGATGATCCTCGGCAAGGGTGCGCTGTTCCTGCCGATGGAAGACGCGAGGATCGCCTCCGTCGACATCGACGATATCGCGGCAGTCGCCGCCGCTGTGCTCACCGGATCGGGACACGAAGGCAAGATCTATCCTCTGACCGGCCCGGAGGCCCTGACAATGACCGAGGTTGCGCAAAGGCTGTCGGTCGTCGCCGGCAAACCGGTCAAATACATCAACGTGCCGCCGGAGGACGCCAAACGCGCCCAGCTAGCCGCCGGCGTGCCGCCCTACCTTGTTGACGCGCTGGGCGAACTGTTCGCCGAGCGGCGCAAGGGCGGCGAGTCACACGTCTGGCCGACGATCGCCGCGGTGTTTAAGATGAAGCCGACGTCGTTCGACCAGTTCGCAGCGAAGCATGCGGCGATCTTTCGCGGCGAGCAACCGGCGCCGCGATTGTGAAAGGTATGAGATGAAGCAGTTCCTGATCCGTTATCGCCGCACGACCGCAACCGCCGAAGCCTGGCACGAGGACATCAAGCGCTTCATCGCGCAGATCGAGGCCGATCCGGAATTGCACGGACGGATCTCCTACCGGTGCATGAAGGTGCGCGACAGCGACGAATATATGCACCTTGCGACGCCAACGGACGACGCCGCAGTCAAGGCGCTGCAAAGCCGCGACTGGTTCAAGCGCTATACCGAGCAGACCCGCGCGGCCGCAGGCGGCTCGGTCGAGGTGCTGCCGCTCGAGATCGTCGCCGAGACCGCTCCCGCGTAACGAAGAAATAGCGCCGCCGCCGGGTTTATCGGTACACGGCCTCCAGGAATGCTCAACTATGCTCACCGTCTATGGCGAAGGTCGTGGCTTCCGCGTTGTTTGGCTGCTCGAGGAATTAGGATTGGCTTATCGGCTGCGCCCGGTCGATCTGCTCGCAGCCGAGATTGATCGCGATTTCCTCGCGATCAATCCCGCGGGCTTCATTCCCGCACTGCAGGACGGAGAGACGATCATGGTCGAATCGATCGCCATTCTTGAGTACCTGCTCGCTCGCCACGGCTCAGGCTCGCTTGCCGTCGCCCCGGACGATCCCGCCTTCGCTTCCTATCTGCAATTTCTCCATTTGGGTGAGGCCGGGCTCGCCGGGCCGATGAACGCCGTCATTGTCGGTCGCCAACTGGCGCCCGAAGCCGAGCGGGATGCCCGGGTTACCTGCTGGGCGCTCGAGACCTTCGAGAGCCGGCTGGGGTTGGTTATCCGCCGCCTCGCGGATTGCCCCTATCTCGCCGGCGACCGATTCACTGCTGCCGATATTTCGGTGAGCTACGCCCTCCTGCTCGGCATGCGAACCGGCAACTACGTCCCCGGTCCGACCGAGCGGGACTATCTCGCCCGCACGACGGCGCGTCCTGCCTATCTCCGAGCGATGGAAAGCTGCCAGGCCACCAAGGCTTGGGCCGCGAGATCACCGGGATTGTAGCGCTCGCTTCATCGGAGCGGCCAAGCCTCTCCGTTCTTTCCGACCCTAAGGTGAGGGAGTTCGCGCCAACTGCAATGCGGCCTCAACGCCGCCATCCAGGATCTGTTGCGCTTCATTAGCGTCGGGCACGGCCCGCGCAAACTGCAGGGTGCCCACCATGAGCCCGAAGATGGCCGTCGCGCGCCGGTGTTTTTCTACAGAATCTGTGCCGGGAAGTAGCGCGGCCAAAGTCGCAACGTACCTTCGCAGCGCCTTCTCGTAATCCTGCCTGATGGACAGGGGCTGGCGGGCGATTTCCGGAAGCAACGCCGCGGAGGGGCAACCGTCCGCAGGGGCTTCGAGGTGAGCGCGGTTCAGGTATCTACGAACCGCGCCTTCAAGGTCGAGGCCCTTGAGCTGATCTTCATCAAGGCAATGCTGCTGACCGCCCAGTGCCAGTGCCAGCGCCTCGCGAACAAGCACCTCCTTGGACTGGAAATGCGGAGAGAAAGCCCCTTTGGTCAGGCCGGCCTCGCCCATAATCGCCGCAATCCCTGTCGCGGAGATGCCGTCCCGGCGCATGCACTTCGATGCCACATCGACAATGTGCCGTCTCGTCGACAACTTGTGACCTTTCTCGAAACGCATCTTCTGCCAACTCCACAAATGTCCAGCAGCCACCACGGCTCACGGCGCTAGATCGCGATCGGCTCGGTACCCAAAACGCCTTCGATCTTACGAGCAAGGACCAAAAGCGTCCGGTCGCTACCTACCGAAGCGTCGACTTCAAGGCCAAACGGCAGCCCAGCGCGAGAGCGGCCGACGGGAAGACTGATACCCGGCAGCCCCACGCTGCTCGCCGACACGGTATGGTTCGCCAAGGCGAGGTAACTGACGTCCTGCCCCGCAACACTGACGGTCGCCTGCTGTTCGATCAAGGGCGCGGTGCATGGTGTGGTCGGTTGCAGAATGACCTGCGCTCCCTCAGCGACGAACGCCTTGTCGAGACGGCGCTGGATTTCAGGCCGGCTCACGTTGAGCGCAGTCTGATAGGCCTCCGCCGAGACAGCGCCCGCACCGCCCGGCAGGACGATGTGCCCCCATGCTTCCCGAAGTTGGGGCTTAAGCCCGTCGTAGATCGCCTCGAACGTGGTCGGAACGTCGTGACGACGAAGGAAATCCGAAATCGCGCCCATCGTCTCGTGAGCGAAGATGCCCCATGTGGCGGTTTGGATGAGGGCGTTGAAATCGTCACCAAGGTCGACCTCAACAACCTCGGCGCCGGCGTCCCGTAGCTGCCGAACCACCTCGCGGAACCGGACCTCAACCTCAGAGTCCACCAGATCGAGGAACTGTCGGGGCGCGAAGGCCAGTCGAGCTCCCTTCAGATCGTTGCCGTCGTCGGAGAACTCGGCCGTTTGTTCGCCCGTCACGACCTGATCCAGCAAAATGCAGTCCTCGACGCTTCGGGCGAATGCACCCGTCGTGTCGAGCGTATGGGAGATCGGAGCCACGCCGTTGCGCGGCCAACGTCCGGTCGTTGGCTTGAATCCCACGACCCCACAAAAGGATGCGGGCACCCGGATCGACCCGACGGTGTCACCGCCCAACGACGCGGGAACGAGGCCTGCGGCCACAGCTGCGGCGGAGCCGCTCGAGGAGCCGCCCGAAACGCGATCTCGTGCGTGCGGATTCTTCACCTGGCCGTAACGTGCGTTGTGACCGGTCAAGCCGTAAGACATCTCGACGAGGTTGTTCTTCCCGAAGAGCAAGGCACCCGCTGCCTTGATGGCGCGGACAGCGTCCGCATCTTCGCGCGGCACAAAGCGAGCGAGGCTTTCGAGACCAAGGCTCGTAGGCAGCCCTTTCGTCAAATAACTGTCTTTCACCCCGAGCGGCACACCCAGCAGCGGAGCCGCCGATCCGGCGGCTCGTGCTTTGTCCGCGTCTCTCGCGGCCGCCAACACGGCCGTCTCGTCGATGGTGATGAAGGCGTTGAGTTCGGCAAGCGTTCGGGCACGAAGCAGAAGCGCCGCTGTGTACGCTTCGGACGTGATATGGCCTTCACGAATGGCTGCTGCAGCCGCTGCGAGTCCCAGCGAGGAGGGATCCAAGAATTCTCGCGGTTCGCTACGACTTGAAGTGGTGCTGGTGTCGTTCATGGAGACCTCGCAAAGAGCCTGCTTGCGGCATTCCTCAGCCGCCCAACAGCGGCTCAGCTCGATGCCATTACGGTCATAATACTAAACTACGATCGTAATTCAATAACGGTCTCTGCTTTTTCTGGACACATGAGCGTGAGGTGTTGACAGGGTGGTGAGCCGTCAATCATCGGACGAAGACGTCCGCTTTGGTCGTCGCATCCTCCGAGCGGCGTCAGTCCGGGACGCCGGCCGCCTTGAGGGTTTCACGATAGGTCGCGGACATCGATTCCACCGGGAATGGAATTCGCGACAGGAATCCGGAAATCGAAAACTCCGGATCGACCTTGAGCAGTTCGCGCGCGATCTGGGTCGCGCGCTCGTTGTCGCCGGTCTTGACCAGCGCCACGATCAAGACGCGCAGCGCCACCGCGAAGCGGCGGTTCTGTGCCAGCGCCTTGTCGGCCCACATCACCGCTTCGGCAAAATTGTTATCGAGCACCGCGCAGATCGCCAGCGCCGCGGAGGCGAACCAGCCACGCGGGTCGCGTGGGTTGAGCCGCTGCGCGCGTTCGATCATCGCCCGGCCGATCTGCTGATTGCCGCGCATCGCCTCGATCCAGCCGCAGAGGACGAGCGCCATCGCCGAATTCGGGTTGATCGCCAGCGACCGCTCGAACAAGTCGCACGCGGGTTCGATCTCGTCGGCCATGTTCCAGATCGCGAACGCCGCCATCCACAGCACCTGCGGGTCACCCGGCGCGAGCTCGACCGCGCGCCAGGCCTGCGCGACCGCACGTTCCCGGTAGGAATCGTTCGGCTTCAGCCAACCCTGAACATGGCGCATCGCATGGCAATAGGCCGACGCCGCCAGCGCCGGCGCGTAAGCCGGATCGAGCGCCAGCGCCTGGTCGAGGCAATCGAGCGCGGCAACCATGCTTTCGGGCGTGAACTCGTAGCGCAGGCTGTAGGCGCGCAGCAGCAGATCGTAGGCATCGAGCCTGCCCGGTGGCGCCGCCCGTACGCGCTCGGCTTCCGCGACCAGCAAGGTCGGCTCGATCGCGCCGACCACATTCTCGGTGATACGGTCCTGCAGGTCGAACACGTCGGTCGCCGCGCCGTCGAAGCGGTCGGCCCACAGATGCGAGCCCGAGACGGCGTCGATCAACTGGCCGGTGATGCGCAGGCGGTCGCCGCCGCGGCGGACGCTGCCTTCGAGCACATAGCCGACGCCGAGATCGCGCCCGACCTGGCGGATGTCGACCGCCTTGCCCTTGTAGGTGAAGGCGGAGTTGCGCGCGATCACGGTGAGGCGGCTGCACCGCGCCAGCGCGGTGGTGATGTCCTCGGCGATCCCGTCGGCGAAATAATCCTGCTCGGGGTCGCCGCTCATATTGGTGAAGGGCAAGACCGCGATCGACGGACCCTCGCTCGGCCGTGGCGGGACAACCTTGTCCGTAACCGAATGATCGGGCGCGCTGTGCTCCCGGACATCGCCGACAAAGCGGAGGCCTTTGCGGGGCAGGGTGCGGATCAGCCGTTGCTCCTCGCCATTGTCGCCGATCGCGGTCCGTGCCGCGTTGACCCGGCTGGAGAGCGTCGCTTCCGAGACGATCCGCCCGTGCCAGACGGCCGCCAGCACCTCGTCGCGGCTGACGACGCGGTCACGGGCGCGGATCAGGAACTCGAGCAGGTCGAAGACCTGCGGCTCGACGGCCACCAGCGTATCGCCGCGGCGCAGCTCCCGGCGCCCGGAATCGAGGGTCAAGTCGTTGAAATAGTAGGTCAAATCGAAGGGTCCGGTGGCCGGCGGCTGAATGCGGGGCGGAACCTAGCACAGGCGGCGTGGGGCCAAAATCACGACGGTCTGAAGGACAAATCCACGTCCTCTGAAAGCGGACAGGGTCGGCGTCTGCGATAGTCAGTCCCGACACCAGACTTAAGGAGATCGCCATGTCCCAATCCATCAATCAGCAACGCCGCCGTTTCCTCGGCATCGCCGGCGGGATCCTCGCCGTTTCCAGGCTCGGCTTCATCGGATCGGCCGAGGCGCAGACCAAGGCGACGCTGCCGGCGGTCAAGGCCGGTAGCCACACCACGATCGGTCCGGTCAAGCAGATCAATGCCGGCGTGCTCGATACCGGTTACGTCGAAATGGGCCCGGCGTCGGGTCCGGCAGTCATCCTGCTGCACGGCTGGCCCTACGACATCCACAGCTACGCCGACGTCGCGCCGGCGCTGGCCGAGGCCGGCTATCGCGTGATCGTGCCGCATCTGCGCGGCTATGGCACCACGCGCTTCCTCTCCAGCGATACGATGCGCAGCGGCCAGCCGGTCGCGGTCGCCGCCGACATCATTGCGCTGATGGACGCCTTGAAGATCGAGAAGGCCGTGCTCGGCGGCTATGATTGGGGTGCGCGCACCGCCAACATCATGGCGGTGCTCTGGCCCGAGCGCTGCAAGGCCATGGTGTCGGTTAGCGGCTATCTGATCGGCAGCCAGGCGGCCGGCAAGATGCCGCTGCCGCCGAAGGCCGAGCTGCAATGGTGGTACCAGTTCTATTTCGCGACCGAGCGTGGCCGCGAGGGCTATGCCAAGAACCGGCACGACTTCAACAAGCTGATCTGGCAGCTCGCTTCGCCGCAGTGGAAGTTCGACGACGCTACCTACGACCGCAGCGCCACGGCGTTCGAGAATCCCGACCATGTCGATATCGTGATCCACAACTATCGCTGGCGGCTGGGTCTCGCCGAGGGTGAGGCGAAGTACGATGCCTTCGAGAAGACGCTGGCCCAGGCGCCCGTGATCGCGATCCCGACCATCACGATGGAGGGCGATGCCAACGGCGCGCCGCATCCGGAGCCCGCGGCCTATGCGAAGAAGTTCTCCGGGCATTACGAGCATCGCCAGCTGCCCGGCGGTATCGGTCACAATCTGCCGCAGGAAGCGCCGCAGGCCTTCACCCAGGCCATCATTGACGTCAGCAAGGTCTAGAGCGTTTTCGAGCGAAGTGGATACCGGTTCGCGTGAAGAAAACGCGTCAAACAAGAATCGAGAGCGCGGACAAGGAATCATGAAACAGGGTGTGAAATGGGCAGCTGCCGCGATCGCGGCAGCCTGCATCAGTGCGTCATTGCCGTTTGCCGTCGGACACGCCGACGATGCGGCGCTGGTATCGCCGATCTTCGGCGTGAAAATTCCGGACGGCTATCGCGACTGGAAGCTGATCGCGGTCGGCGAGGAGACCGGGCTCGACGAACTGCGCAGCGTGCTCGGCAACGCGAC
Organism: Bradyrhizobium sp. B120; assembly: GCF_049075665.1. Lineage (NCBI taxonomy): Bacteria > Pseudomonadati > Pseudomonadota > Alphaproteobacteria > Hyphomicrobiales > Nitrobacteraceae > Bradyrhizobium > Bradyrhizobium sp. B120. The sequence continues at coordinate 3,900,977 of NZ_CP185242.1, forward strand.
CGCCGTGAAGGCCTATCAGGACGGTGCCGCGCGATTCCCCGACGGCACCGTGCTGGTCAAGCTCGCCTGGAAGCGCAAGCCGGTTGCGGGCCTCAACGGCGCGTTCGTCACGGGGCCGGCGACCACCGTCCAGGTCATGGTCAAGGACTCCGCCAAATATGCTTCGACCGGCGGCTGGGGCTTCGGCCGCTTCATCGACGGCAAGCCGGTCGATGCCGCCCAGCACGAGACCTGCTTCGCCTGCCACGAGGCCCATGCCAGCGATCACGATTTCGTCTTCACGCATTACGCGCATTGAGCAGCAAGTTCGGTGTGGAGACCGGCACGGTCCGATCTGGCGCTATGATGGCGGCAAGGCTAGTTTCCCCGCAGCAATCGCATGCGGGGAACGGCCTTGACCATCACCATCTACGGCATCAAGAACTGCGACACCATGAAGAAGGCGCGCGCCTGGCTCGACGATCACGGTGTCGGCTACGACTTCCACGACTACAAGGCCGCCGGGATCGGCAAGGACAAGCTCAAGCAGTGGAGCGACGAGGTCGGCTGGGAGACGCTGCTCAATCGCGCCGGCACGACCTTCAAGAAGCTGCCCGATGCCGACAAGGAAGGGTTGAACGAGCGCAAGGCGCTGGCGCTGATGGCCGAGCAGCCGTCGATGATCAAGCGTCCGGTGCTCGATCTCGGGGGCAAGCGCGTCGTCGGCTTCAAGCCGGATATCTATGCCAAGGAAGTGCCGACCAAGGCACGCAAGAAGAGCTGACGCGTTCTGCAACTGATGAGACACCGACCATGGACTTCGATAAGGCGGCAGCACTTGCAAACGCTTGGGTAGATATCCTTTGCGAGGGAGAGGCGCGGATTGTGCGTGAGGCCACAATCGCGAAACCATATGGCTGGATATTCTTCTACCAATCCAAAGAATTCCTCGATGATGGCAAACCCTTAGCCCAGCTCGCCGGGAACGCTCCGATCATCGTGAACAGAGACACGTGTGAATTGCGCCTAACGGGAACGGCAAAACCGCTTGAACACTATTTGGCTGAGTACGAGAAAACGCTCGCCCCAATCTCACTTCAACGAGCGCCGCAGCTTCCGACTTGGTAAGCACATCCGAATCTAGACGAACGGCCTGGCGGCGCAGCCGCTTTTGGCCCAGCCCGACATTTGCTGCGATTGCACAAAGGCGGTCGATGTCGAGGCGAACCGGACATCGGCGAAGGTTTATGAGTATGCGTGCTGGACCTAGATCAGCTCGACTGAATCCTGGCTCGCCGGGTGATCTGCGGGCACGAACCTGCGATCGATCACGGCGCGAACCGTGACGACAGGCACGGCCTTCGCCTTGACGCCCATCAGATTGTGCAGCCGAAATCCGCCCTCGATGCTGATCGCCTTGTAGGAGCCGATGATGTGCTCGACGGTGTCGCCGCGTCCGAACGGCAGCAGCAGCCGTTCATAGGACACGTCCTTGCCGTCCGCGTCGGTGACCTCCGCAACCGTGTAGGTCGGACGCTTGCGCGCGAGGCAAGCGCGATAGGACAGGATCACGCCGGCGTAGCGCTCCGGGCCGATCGCGTCATCGAGGTAGCGGTTGGTGCGCAGCCGCGGCTCGACGTGCTCGTTGCCGTAGGCGCTCGTCAGCCGGGCGCCTTCCTGCGTGATCAGGAAGCGTGCGGTCTCGCCGCTGCCGACCACGTCAAAACCCATCATGTCGGCGCGCTCGTCGGCGGTGCCGTCGGTGTGGAAATCGCACAGCAGGGGAAGGGCGTCCGGCATGCGCCGCGCGCGCAGCCAGGCGTTCAGCAGCACCCGCTGCGTGATCGATTTGACCACCGATGGATCGGCGCTTCTGAACGGCATGGGCTAGCTGAACTCAAGCACATCCCCGGGCGGGATGCGGCCGGGGGCACGGTGGAACAGGTCGCGGTCGATGATCGCGCACAGTCTGAAGTTCGGCAGCGTGTCGTTGCCGCGCATCAGATTGCGGATCTCGAAACTGCCGCTCTCGCTGATCGTCTTCAGCGAGGCGACAAGATGCGTGACGGCGCCGTCGTTCGAGAACGGCAGCAGCAACCGTTCATAGGCCACGACGTGACCGTAGATGTCGTCGATATCGGTGATGGTGTAGGCGGGCAGCCGCCGCGCGATGCATGCGTGGTAGACCGGCATCACGACCGGCGCGAGCCGCGGTCCGAGATAGTCGTCGAGCAGGCGGCCCTTGCCGCTGTGTCCGTAGGCGGTGGCCATCCGCGTGCCGTCGCTCTCGATCGTCAGTTGCGGCGGCTCGACTGCCGCGTCGACGGTGAAGAACACGATGTCGGGCAGATCTTCCTCGATCCGCTCCGGCTGGAATTCATCGATCCGCGGGATGGTTTGGCCACGGGCATAAAGTCGCAGCCACGTGTTGAGGAAATCACGTTGCCGGATCGACTTGATGACCGAGGAATTGGCGCTCTCGAAATGCAAGGCTCTGGCCGTCCAGAATACAATGGCGGGAGCTTCGGCGAGAGGCGGAAATATTCTATGAAAAGGAAAGACCGGAGCAAAACACCCTTAATGATGGCTTTCCGAGGCGCAAAGCGCGCGCAAAGGCCATTCGACTAAGGATCAACCGGAACTGGTCGTGCCAATACTGCACTGCACAGCTTTCCACCTTGCGTAACCGCCACAGATGACGGCATATTCCGGCCCGGAGGCGACAGGCCCCCGGACGGTTTCCAAGACGTACGGACAACCTGTCGAACACGAAAAAGGCTGGCCACGCGGGCGACGGGCTTCGCGGCGATGGCGTATGGGGGAATCTATTTGGCCGATGAGTTCATTCTCGAAACCAGCGGATTGACCAAGGAATTCGCGGGTTTCTTTGCCGTTCGCGACGTTGCGCTGAAGGTGCGTCGCGGCAGTATCCATGCGTTGATCGGGCCGAACGGCGCCGGCAAGACGACCTGTTTCAATCTGCTGACCAAATTCCTGAAGCCGACGGGCGGGCAGATTCGCTACAAGGGCCAGGACATCACCGCGATGCCGCCGGCCGACGTGGCGCGGCTCGGGCTGGTGCGCTCGTTCCAGATCTCGGCGGTATTTCCGCATCTGACCGCGCTGGAAAACGTCCGCGTGGCGCTGCAGCGCCAGCACGGTTCGTCATTCGATTTCTGGCGCTCCAAGACCGTGCTCGACCGCTTCAATCCGCGCGCGCATGAACTGCTGAACGACGTCGGCTTGAGCGAATTCGCCAACACGCCGGCGGTCGAGATGCCGTACGGCCGCAAGCGCGCACTCGAAATTGCAACGACGCTCGCGCTCGACCCCGAGATGATGCTGCTCGACGAACCGATGGCCGGCATGGGCCACGAGGACATCGACAAGATCGCGGCACTGATCAAGCGGATCTCCGCCAAATACACCATCCTGATGGTCGAACATAACCTCTCGGTGGTGGCCAACCTCTCCGACATCATCACCGTGCTGACGCGCGGGCAGGTGCTGGCGGAGGGCAACTACGCCGACCTCTCCAAGGACGAGCGCGTGAAGGAAGCCTATCTGGGAGCGGGTCATGGCTGAGGCAAAATTGGCGGAGAAGCCGGTGGCTGCGGTCGGCGCCGAGGTGCTGACGGTCAGCGATCTGCAGGCCTGGTACGGCGAATCGCACATTCTTCACGGGATCAATTTCAACGTGAAGGCGGGCGAGGTGGTGACGCTGCTCGGCCGCAACGGCGCGGGCAAGACCACGACGCTGAAGTCGATCATGGGCGTCATCGGCAAGCGCTCCGGCTCGATCCGTTTCGACAACAAGGAGATCATCCGCACGACCTCCGACCGCATCGCGCGGCTCGGCATCGCATTCTGTCCCGAAGAGCGCGGCATTTTCGCCAGCCTCGACGTGCGCGAGAATTTGCTGCTGCCGCCGGTGGTGCGCCCGGGCGGCCTGCCGCTCGACCAGATCTTCACGCTATTTCCCAACCTGAAGGAGCGGCTCAGCAGCCAGGGCACCAAGCTCTCGGGCGGCGAGCAGCAGATGCTGGCGATTGCGCGCATCCTGCGCACCGGCGCGCGCTTCCTGATGCTGGACGAGCCGACCGAAGGGTTGGCGCCGGTCATCATTCAGCAGATCGGGCACACCATTGCGCGCCTGAAGTCGCAGGGATTCACCATCCTGTTGGTCGAACAGAATTTCCGCTTCGCCTCGACCGTTGCCGACCGCTACTACATCGTCGAGCACGGCAAGGTGATCGACGGCTTCGCCAATTCGGAGCTGTCGGCCAACATGGACAAGCTGCATACCTATCTCGGCGTTTGAAATCGCCGGAGCCAGAAAATTTAAGAACTGAGGGAATACGCCATGAGGAATACGATTTCAGCACTTCTGCTTGGCACCGCGATGGTGCTCTCCGTCGCAGGCGTCGCCTCCGCTGACGACAAGACAGTGAAGATCGGCGTGTTGTCGGATCAGTCCGGCCTCTATGCCGACCTTGCCGGCCCCGGCTCGACGCTGGCGGCGCAAATGGCGATCGAGGACTCCGGCCTCAAGGCCAAGGGCTGGACCATCGACCTGATCTCCGGCGATCACCAGAACAAGCCCGATATCGGCACCACCATCGCCCGCCAGTGGTTCGACGTCGACAAGGTCGACACCATCGTCGACGTTCCGAATTCCGGCGTCGCGCTCGCGGTTAACAACGTCGTGAAGGAGAAGAACGGCGTCTACATCAATTCGGGCGCTGCGACTTCGGACCTCTCCAACGCGCAGTGCACGCCGAACACGGTTCACTGGACCTACGACACCTACATGCTGGCGCACGCCACCGGCCAGGCGCTCGTGAAGGCGGGCGGGGACACCTGGTTCTTCCTGACCGCGGACTACGCGTTCGGCGCGGCGCTGGAGCGCGACACCACCGCCGTCATCACCGCCAATGGCGGCAAGGTGGTCGGCGGCGTCAAGCATCCGCTCAACACCGCTGACTTCTCGTCGTTCCTGCTGCAGGCGCAGGCTTCCAAGGCCAAGATCATCGGTCTCGCCAACGCCGGCGGCGACACCACCAACTCGATCAAGCAGGCTGCCGAGTTCGGCATCGTCAAGGGCGGCCAGAAGCTCGCGGCGCTGCTGCTGTTCCTCACCGACGTCAAGGCGATCGGGCTCGAGACCGCGCAGGGCCTCAACTTCACCGAGACGTTCTACTGGGACCTCAACGACAACACCCGCGCGTTCTCGAAGCGCTTCTCCGAGAAGATGAAGAGTGGCGCTCCTCCGACCATGGTGCAGGCCGGCGTCTACGCAGGCCTGCTGCATTACTTCAAGGCGCTGGAAGCGCTCGGCGGCAATCCGCATGACGGCGCCAAGGTGGTCGCGAAGATGAAGACGATCCCGACCGACGATCCGCTGTTCGGCAAGGGCGAGGTCGAGGCCAATGGCCGCGTCACCCACGACGCCTATCTGTTCGAAGTGAAGAAGCCCTCGGAGTCCAAGGGGCCCTGGGACTTCTACAAGCTGGTCGGCACCGTGCCGGGCGACCAGGCCTTCACGCCGCTCGACAAGAGCACCTGTGCGCTCCTGAAGAAGTAACGATCATGTCCGCCGGCCATGGGCGTGGCCGGCGGGCTTCATCTATCCAGCGAAAGCTCATTCGATGCAGGCTCTCTACGCACAGCTTCTGGTGGGACTGATCAACGGCTCGTTCTACGCGCTGCTCAGTCTGGGGCTCGCCGTCATCTTCGGCATGCTCAACATCATCAATTTCGCGCACGGCGCGCTCTACATGATGGGCGCCTTCGTGGCGTATTTCCTGCTCAACCTGGGCGGCATCAACTACTGGTGGGCGCTGCTCATCGCACCTGTCATCGTCGGCATCTTCGGCATGATCCTCGAGCGGACCATGCTGCAATGGCTCGCCGGCCTCGACCATCTCTACGGACTGCTGCTGACGTTCGGCATCGCGCTGATCGTTCAGGGCGTGTTCCAGAACTATTTCGGCTCCTCGGGCCTGCCTTACTCGATCCCGGATCAGCTCAAGGGCGGCGTCAATCTCGGCTTCATGTTCCTGCCGATCTATCGCGGCTGGGTCGTGATCTTCTCGCTGGTGGTGTGCCTTGCCACCTGGTTCCTGATCGAGAAGACGCAGCTCGGCGCTTACTTGCGCGCGGCCACCGAGAATCCGACGCTGGTGCGGGCCTTCGGCATCAACGTGCCGCGCATGATCACGCTGACCTACGGGCTCGGCGTCGGTCTCGCCGCGCTCGCCGGCGTGCTGTCGGCGCCGATCAACCAGGTCCGCCCGCTGATGGGCGCCGATCTCATCATCGTGGTGTTCGCGGTGGTCGTGATCGGCGGCATGGGCTCGATCATGGGCTCGATCATCACCGGCTTCGCGCTCGGCGTGATCGAGGGACTGACCAAGTATTTTTATCCCGAGGCCTCCAACACCGTGGTGTTTGTCCTGATGGTGGTGGTGTTGCTGGTGAAGCCAACGGGACTGACGGGACGGGCGGCTTGATATGTCAGCATTGACCGACGATACACTTCCGGTGACGCCGCGCGCGATGCGCGACGAGATGATCGTATTCGCCGTGATGGCGGTGCTGCTGGCCGTGGTGCCGTTCACGGGGATCTATCCCTTCTTCGTGATGCAGGCGCTGTGCTTTGCGCTGCTCGCCTGCGCCTTCAACCTGTTGATCGGCTATGGCGGCCTGCTGTCGTTCGGCCACGCCATGTTCCTCGGCACCGCGGGCTACGTCTCGGCGCATGCGCTGAAGGTGTGGGGGCTGCCGCCGGAGCTCGGCATCGTGGCCGGCACCGCCGCGGCGGCCTTGCTCGGCCTCGTCACCGGCTTCATCTCGATCCGCCGCCAAGGCATCTACTTCTCGATGATCACGCTGGCGCTGTCGCAGCTGCTCTACTTCATCTATCTGCAGGCGCCGTTCACCCATGGTGAAGACGGCATCCAGGGTATCCCGCAGGGGCACCTGTTCGGGATCTTCGACCTGTCGAAGCCGACGGTGCTCTACTACGTCGTGCTGGCCGGCTTCCTTGCCGGCTTCCTTTTGATCTACCGCACGATCAACTCGCCGTTCGGCGAGGTGCTGAAGTCGATCCGCGAGAACGAGCCGCGCGCGATCTCGCTCGGCTACAAGACCGACCAGTACAAGATGCTGGCCTACATCCTGTCGGGAACGCTGGCGGGCTTTGCCGGCTCGCTGAAGGTGTTCGTGGCGCAGAACGCCTCGCTCACCGACGTGCACTGGTCGATGTCCGGCGAAATCGTGCTGATGACGCTGGTCGGCGGCCTCGGCACCATCTTCGGCCCGGTGGTCGGCGCATTCGTGATCATCGCCATGCAGCAATATCTCGCCGGTTTCGGCCAGTGGGTGACGGTGATCCAGGGCGTGATCTTCGTGGCCTGCGTGCTGCTGTTCCGGCGCGGCCTGGTCGGCGAGCTGGCCCACCTGCTGCGGCGGTCGCTGTAGGGCAGGGCTCGCGATTTGCTGCCGAGTTAGCGGTGGACGACCGCCCGCTCAGGCGGCCGTTACAGGTGTTTTCCCCGCCAGATACTCTATGACAGTTCTGTGACAGTCGCTAAAAGGGCTGTCCCGGAATGATGGAATTGAGACATGCTGCGCTGGTTTCGCGCCTTTCTGCCCAAGGAAGAGCGATTTTTCGACCTGTTCGCCCGCCACGCCCAGACCTCCGTGCAGTGCGCGTTGGCGCTGCAGGACATGCTGAAGGGTGGCGAGGAGACCCCGGTCTTCTGCCAGCGCGTCAACCAGTTCGAGAACGACGCCGATAGCGTCACCCGCGAGGTCCTGACCGCGGTTCGCCGCACCTTCATCACCCCGTTCGACCGCGGCGACATCAAGAACCTGATCACCGCGATGGACGACGCGGTCGACCAGATGCAGGCGACCGCGAAGGCCGTCATGCTGTTCGAGGTGCGCGAGTTCGAGCCGCCGATGCGCGAGATGGGCGGCCTGATCGTCGAATGCGCCAACCTCGTCGGCCGCGCGCTGCCTCTGCTGCAGGCGATCGGCCACAACGTCTCGATGCTGACCCAGATCACCGAAGAGCTGACCAAGCTCGAGGGCCGGGTCGACGATCTCCAGGATATCGGGCTCAGGGAGCTGTTCCTGAAGCACCGCGACGCCAACGCCATGGACTTCATCGTCGGCGCGGAGATCTACGATCATCTCGAGAAGGTGGCCGACCGCTTCGACGACGTCGCCAACGAGATCAATTCCATCGTCATCGAGCAAGTGTAGTCGGGGCCATCACGTGGACGCCACGCTGGGTCTTCCGGTCCTGACCATCCTGATCGCGGTCGCGCTGCTGTTCGACTTCCTGAACGGCCTGCACGATGCCGCGAACTCGATTGCGACCATCGTCTCGACCCGCGTGCTGCGGCCGCAATATGCGGTGTTTTGGGCGGCATTCTTCAACTTCATCGCCTTCGCGGTGTTCGGCCTGCACGTCGCCAACACCATCGGCACCGGGATCATCGAGCCGTCGGTGGTGGACGCCACCGTGATCTTCGCCGCGCTGGTCGGCGCGATCGTGTGGAACGTGATCACCTGGGCGCTCGGCATTCCCTCGTCGAGCTCGCATGCGCTGATCGGCGGCCTGGTCGGCGCCGGCATGGCGAAGGCGGGTATTTCGGCGGCGGTGTGGAGCGGGCTGACCAAGACCTTGCTCGCCATCGTGCTGTCGCCGCTGGTCGGCTTCCTGCTGGCGCTGGTGCTGGTTGCGATCGTGTCCTGGCTCTCGGTGCGCTCGACGCCGTTCGCGGTCGATCGCGCCTTCCGGATCCTGCAATTCGCCTCGGCATCGCTCTATTCGCTCGGCCATGGCGGCAACGACGCGCAGAAGACCATGGGCATCATCGCCGTGCTGCTCTACTCGCAGGGCCATCTCGGCGACACCTTCGAAATTCCGTTCTGGGTGGTGCTGGCCTGCCAGAGTGCGATGGCGCTGGGCACGCTGATGGGCGGCTGGCGGATCGTGCGCACCATGGGGCTGCGGATCACCAAGCTGACGCCGATGCAGGGCTTTTGCGCCGAGACCGGCGGCGCCGCCACGCTGTTCATCGCGACCTATCTCGGGGTGCCGGTATCGACCACCCACACCATCACCGGCGCCATCGTCGGCGTCGGCGCCGCGCGCCGGCTGTCCGCCGTGCGCTGGAACGTGGCGAGCTCGATCGTCTACGCTTGGGTGATCACGATCCCGGCCTCGGCCGCGGTCGCCGCTGCGACCTATTGGGCGGTGCAGGTTCTGAAGTAGCGTTTTCGAGCGAAGTGGAAGCCGGTTCGCGTCAAGAAAACGCGTCCAAAATAAGCAATCAGCCGACGGGCTATCGCGGTTGCCGACGCGCACATGCAGGAACAATATTAGCCCAACTCGCTGACCACGGCGGAAATGAAGCTTTTCAGCTTCGGAGTCTGCTGGCGGTCGGGATGGTAGATCACGTGAATGGGACGTGACGGCGGTTCGTAGTCAGGCAGCACTTTGGTGAGATGTCCGGAGCGCAAGCCTTCGCGCGCCAGATCCTCGGCGATGAATGCGATGCCGAACCCGTTCAAGGCGGCGACGAGGAGCGCCTTGGCGTCATTCACCAGCAAGCGATGCTTGACCTCGACCGTGTAGGTTTCCTCGTCGCGCACGAAGCGCCAGGTATTGGCAATCGGCCCGGAAGTCGACGCATACGCCAGGCACTCGTGTGCATCGAGATCGAACGGCGTTGCAGGAACACCTCTTTCGCGCAGGTAGTCGGGTGATGCACAGGTGACGAGACGAAAAGGCGCAAGCTCGCGAGCCATGAAGCTGGAGTCCGCGAGCGGGCCGATACGGAACACCGCCTCGAACTCCTCCTCGACCAAGTCAACGAAGCGATCGCTGAGCACAAGATCGACCTCCACCCTGGGGTACTGCCTCAAGTAGCGTGCGATGACCGGCGTCAGGCTTTGTGCGCCAAACGACAACGGCGCATTGACCCGCAGGCGCCCGCGGGGAGCTCCCCTTGCCTCGTCGGCGAGGGAATCCGCCCAGTCGGCATCCGCCAATACCAGCTTGCAGCGGTCGTAGTACGCCTTGCCGATGTCCGTCAGGCTCTGGCGGCGAGTCGTGCGGTTGAGCAGGCGCGTGCCCAGCCGGGTTTCCAGCCATGTCACGTGCTTGGCGATCATCTGCGGCGACATGCGCAGAGCGCTGGCGGCCGCAGCGAAGGAACCGACCTCCGCCGCCTTGACGAAGGCCGCCATGCTGGCGAGGCGATCCATTCCCTACTCCTGGTAGTGACACCCTTGTGCGGAGCGCTGTTTATACCCGAATTGAAAGCCAATAGGTAGGTTGCGACTGGTCCTTGGGGGCCAATGCGAGAAAGACCGTTGTCATGACCAAAATCGGGATTATCGGATCCGGCAATATCGGCGGTGCGCTGACGAAGCTGTTCAGCAAAGCCGGGCACGAGGTCGCCATCGCCAACTCGCGCGGGCCGGATTCGCTTGCGGACCTGGCTCGGGAGACCGGTGCTCGGCCCGCGACGATTGCGGAGGTGGTGCGGGGAAGTGAGATCGTGGTGGTGGCGGTGCCGATGCGACGCGTCAGCGAACTCCCGTCGGACCTATTTGCGGATGCGCCCGCCAACCTGATCGTTATCGACACAAGCAACTATTATCCGCGGCAGCGGGATGGCCGCATCGAGCAGCTCGAGGCGGGAATGACCGAAAGCGGCTGGGTCCAGCGACAGCTCGGGCGCCCAGTTGTCAAGGCGTTCAACTCAATCATCGCCGGGCACCTGCTGAACAAGGGCAGGCCTGCTGGAGGTGTCGGCCGGGTCGCGCTGGCGGTCGCGGGCGACGATGCACAAGCCAAAGCGACGGTCATGCGGCTTGTCGAAGAGATCGGATTTGATGCGGTCGACGCCGGCACGATCGAGCAGTCCTGGCGCCAGCAGCCCGGCTCACCCGGATACTTGAAGGATTATGACGCCGCCGGCGTTCGCCGAGCGCTGGCCGAAGCGGCGGGGGTGCGCACGCCTGACTGGCAGGCGACGCCGAACAGTCCGGGCACATTCGCGTCGCCGGCTTAACCGTCGTCACGAGGAGTTGGTGGAAAGCGGTTCAATGCGCACATTGATGTCGCGTCGCGCGTTTGCTGCGGCAGCAGGAGCGCTTGCGTTTCTGGGCACCGGATCGAAGTGCGCCACTGCGCAAGTGGCTGATCCTCGTCCGCCGACGGTCGATACGTCCAATCCGAAGGAGGTCGCGGACGGCGTGTGGGTTGTGTCGGATAACCGCGTTTGGCTCGTGCCGAACATCGGCATCATTGTCGGCAAGGTCGCGGCCCTGGTGGTCGATTGCGGGCTCGGGCCTGCGAACGGCGAGAAGGTCCTGGAGCTTGCCCGTAGACTTGCCGGTCCGCGCCGGCTGATGCTGACCCTTACGCATTTTCATCCGGAGCACGGCTACGGCGCGCAGGTGTTCCGGCGCGACGCCACGATCCTGTACAACCGCATCCAGCGTGACGAGCTGGCGGAGAAGGGCGCGCGCTACATCGAACTTTTCCGGAAGACGCAGAGTGCCGCCGCGGCAGCGGCCCTTGATGGGACGACCATCGTCATGCCCGATGTCATCTACGACGGACCGCGAACGGAGGTCGATCTCGGCGGCCGGATCGTGGAGCTGCACAGCGTTGGTACGGCGCATACGCGCGGTGACCAGATCGTCTTTCTGCCCAAAGAGCGGATCCTGTTCGCAGGCGACCTGATCGAGGAACGCATGTTCCCGATCTTTCCGTGGTTTCCGCCGCTGGACACCGATCTCGATGGAGCACGCTGGATGCAGGTCCTGAGCAACTTGCAACGGTTCGATCCCGACTTGATCGTGCCCGGCCATGGCGATCCCGGCACGATCGACATCGCCCTCGGTCTCGCGTCCCACATCGATAGCGTGAGCCGAAGGGTCAGGGCGTTGCGGCAAGCGGGAAAGGCCGCCGACGCGATCCTTCGCGAGGCCAAGCCGGACATCGTCTCCGCCTATCCCCGCTGGGAGCATCCGGGCCTCATTGACTGGGAAATCAGCTACTACGCGGCACAGCCGGCCTGAGCGCGGCGCGCGCTCGGCCGGCCCGCCCGAGGCCGCGCAGGCCGACATGGAAACATCATCATGCTTGAACGTCGTCATTTCGTTGGAGCCGTGCTCGGCTCGATGTTCATCTCCGATCCGGCCGCCGCGCAGACGCCGGCAGCCAAGGCGGGCGGTTCGGCGCAGCTCGAGCTTGGCAACGCGGCCTTGTCCGCGGTCCCCGCCGCCCAACGCCTGAACGAGCTCGGGCCGGAAAACGCTGCCATGGCGGCATGCGCAGGTTTGTGGGATGTCACGGAGACGGTGTGGGACAAACCGGGCGGCGATCCAGTCACCACCACCGGGCTCGTCGCCGAGCGCCGCATGATCGGGGCCTACCTTCAGGAGGTCATCCGTCCGGCGTCGGACACGTCGAGCCGGGACATCAAGCGCATTGACTATCTGAGCTTCCAACGCGTCGAAGGCCGGTGGAAATACGTGTCGATCGAGATGCGGGCGCCAGTTGGCATCATGCCCGCCTACAGTTTCGATCGCGGCGACGGGAAGAGCGTGGTGCTCGCCCACGATTCCTTCGCGATCGCTGGCGGCGGGTCCGATGTAGCGGGGCAGATGCTCCGCATGAACACCGTTGTCACCCGCGACGGGCCTGACCGCGACGTCAAGAACCAGCACTTCATCCTGTCTGACGGCGCCGGCACGGTCTGGCTTGCGCACCGTTACGCCTATGCACGTAGAGCGTGAAGCCGACCGACCCTGATCACCTTGAACGACATGGAGCGCTCGCATGGCATCCTGGACAAGTACACTGCTGGCCGCCTTGCTGGTCGCAATACCGGCGACGGGCCGCGCCGCCGACATCCCCGCGCCGCCGCCCGGCGCGAGCAGCCGGATCGATGCGATCCGGCAACGAGGGACGCTGCGGGTCGCGGTGCTTGACGAGTTTCCCTGGCTGATCAAGAGCTCCTCGGCCGACGCCGCGCCTTTCCATGGCCCTGCCTGGCGATTGGCCGAGGAATATGCCCGCCGGCTTGGCGTCAGGATCGAGACGACGCCCGTCACTTCCGACGACAAGGTCTCGATCCTGGCGAGTGGCGCGGTCGACGTCTCCATCGCTCCGCTCCTGGTGACGCCGGAGCGCGAGGCCGTCGCGGACATGATCCCTTACTCTGCCTCGGCGCACTGCGTGTTCGGTCTGGCCGACAATCCCAGGGTGGCGGCGGCCGCCCGGCTCGACGATCTCGATCAATCCCCGGTGACGATCGGTTTCATCGTCGGCACACCACAAGGAGCTTGGCTGCAGAAGCGGCTTGTCCGGGCCGCGCGCGACGGCGTTCCCGGGAACCTCACCGACCTCGCGACGGTCGAGGTTCTGGCGCACCGCGCCGACGTGGCGCCGATCGACAAGTTCTTCTTCCGCGACCTGCAGAGGAAGGTGCCCGGGCTTGCGTCGGTGCCGAAGGACTGCCTGGCGAGCGAGGAGCTGCCGGTCTCGATCGGCATGGCGATCGACAAGGGCCAGCCAGCGTTCCTTGATTGGCTGCGAGCGGTCGCGGCGCGCATCAAACCTGATGTGGACGCCGAGATGGCGAAAGCCGCCCAAGAAACCGTCCAGGCAGGTCCGTGAGCCGATACGTCCTCACGCCACGAGCTTCAGCCCGACGATGCCGGACACGATCAGCCCGATGCTGGCCAGCCGCATCGCGGTCGCGGGTTCGCCGAGCAGGATGATGCCGAGCGCCGCGGTGCCGACCGCGCCGATCCCGGTCCAGACCGCATAGGCGGTTCCAATCGGCAGCGTCTTCAGCGCGATGCCGAGCAGGATGATGCTGCCGGCCATCGCCGCCAGCGTCAGCACCGACGGCACCAGCCGCGAAAAACCCTCGGTATATTTCAGCCCGATCGCCCAGCCGATCTCGAGCAGGCCTGCGGTGAACAGAATGGCCCAAGCCATAACGAACCCTCCGGATAAGGCAGGGTCGTCCCCGCAGATGGTATGGTGAGGAGAAGGTCGTCCTTCCAGTGCCTATATGTGGGTGGTGCGGCCATCCCGCATTGCGACAAAACGCCCTTGATTGCGCCCGTTTTCCCTGCCAAACGCTGCCCCGCCATGTCTGATACCGCTGTTTCGACCGAATCGCCGTCCCGCTCGCTGCTTTCAGAGGAAGTGGCGAGGCGGCGCACCTTTGCGATCATCTCGCACCCGGACGCCGGCAAGACCACGCTGACGGAAAAGCTGCTGCTGTTCGGCGGCGCCATCAACCTCGCGGGCCAGGTCAAGGCCAAGGGTGAGCGGCGCAACACGCGCTCGGACTGGATGAAGATCGAGCGCGAGCGCGGCATCTCGGTCGTCACCTCGGTGATGACCTTCGAGTTCAACGACCTCGTGTTCAACCTCCTGGACACGCCGGGCCACGAGGACTTTTCGGAAGATACTTACCGCACGCTGACCGCGGTCGATTCCGCTGTCATGGTGATCGACGCTGCCAAGGGCATCGAGGCGCGCACCCGAAAACTGTTCGAGGTGTGCCGGTTGCGCGACATCCCGATCATCACCTTCATCAACAAGATGGACCGCGAGAGCCGCGACACGTTCGAGCTTCTCGACGAGATCGAGAAGACGCTGGCGCTCGACACCACGCCGATGACCTGGCCGGTCGGCCGCGGCCGCGACTTCCTCGGCACCTACGACGTCGTCAATGGCGGCGTGCGGCTGCTCGAGGGCGGCGGCGCCAAGACCGGCGCCACCGAGCAGATCGACATCGCCGATCTCGGCAAGCGCAACCCCAATCTCGACGTCGCCGAGGTCAGGGATGAGCTCGCGCTGGCCTCGGAAGCCTGCAAGCCGTTCGAGCTCGCGGCATTTCGCGAGGGCCATCTGACGCCGGTCTATTTCGGCAGCGCGCTGCGCAATTTCGGCGTCGGCGACTTGCTCGAGGGGCTCGGCAAGTTCGCGCCGGCGCCGCGCGCGCAGGATTCCGATCTGCGCAAGGTCGAGGCGGCGGAGCCGCGCATGAGCGCCTTCGTGTTCAAGATCCAGGCCAACATGGATCCGAACCACCGCGACCGCATCGCCTTCGCCCGGCTGTGCTCGGGCAAGCTCAGCCGCGGCATGAAGGCCAAGCTGGTCCGAACCGGCAAGAACATGAGCCTGTCGAGCCCGCAATTCTTCTTCGCGCAGGATCGCTCGGTGGCGGACGAGGCCTTTGCCGGCGACGTCGTCGGCATTCCCAACCACGGCACCTTGCGGATCGGCGACACCCTGACCGAGGGCGAGGATCTGACCTTCGTCGGCGTGCCGAGCTTCGCGCCGGAAATCGTCCGCCGCGTCCGCCTCACCGATGCGATGAAGGCGAAGAAGTTGAAGGAAGCGTTGCAGCAGATGTCGGAGGAGGGCGTCGTGCAGGTGTTCCGTCCGCGCGACGGCGCGCCGGCGCTGGTCGGCGTGGTCGGTCCGCTGCAGCTCGACGTGCTGAAGGCGCGGCTGGATGCGGAATATTCGCTGCCGGTCGAGTTCGAGATCTCTGAATTCTCGCTGGCGCGCTGGATCTCGTCCGACGACCGCAAGAAGCTGGAGGCCTTCGTCGCCGCCAACAATTCCGGCATCGCCGACGACGTCGACGGCGATCCCGTGTTCATGGCCAAGAACGAGTTCTATCTCGGCTACACCCGCGAGCGCGCCGAGGGCATCACCTTCTCCAACGTCAAGGACGTGAAGAAGAAGGCGTAGCGCCGAATACGTAGCGCCGCATCCTCAGTGTCGTCCCCCGGCTTGACCGGGGGACCCAGTACGCCGCGGCTTCTCGATCGATCACTGCGGCCTCTGGAATACTGGATCGCCCGGTCGAGCCGGGCGAAGACAGCGGGGTTGTGGCGAGCGCAAGGAATTGAACGCCGCCCCGCTTGCTCCGGTCCCGCCGCGGTACCATTTTCCCCGGAGCGCATCCCGGGTCCACCTACATGCTCCGACGCGTCGTCATCTACCTCGCTTGTGCCGTGCTGGCCTTTGCCTTCGCGGGCGCTGCCTCTGCACAGCAGCGGCAGCAGACCAACCCAGCGCCGTTCGCACACACGCCTTGCAGCGTGCTCGACGAGGGGCCTTGCATCCCGTCCTATTGCAGCGTGCTCAATCACGGGCCGTGCTTTCCCGAGATGGATTATCCGTACGGCGAAAATCTCCAGCTCACGATCCTGACCGTGCCGCCCGAGGGCCAGGCCGAGAAGTACCGCAAGCCGGATCATGATCTCGATACCATCGGCGATCTGTTCGCCGCGCTGCGTTCCTGCTGGGCGCCGCCGCCGGCGGACGACGCGCGCGCGGGCATGCAGATGTCGGTGCGCTTCAGCTTCAAGCGCTCGGGCGAGATGATCGGCACGCCGCGGCTGACGTTTTCGACGCGGGGCATCCCGGCCGACACCCGCACGACCTACCTCAACGCGATCAATGCCTCGCTCGACGCCTGCCTGCCGTTGAAATTCACCGGCGGGCTCGGCGGCGCGCTGGCCGGCCGCCCGATCATGATCCGCTATGTCGACAATCGCGAGCTGGCCAAGCCGGCCGGCAATCAATGATCCGCGACCCGGCGTGGCGCATTGCGTCCCGCCCGGCGAAGATGTTACGCGAAGGCAGCAATCAATTGGGGGAGGAACATCGTGGGACTGCTCGTCATGATCCTGGGTCTCGTGCTGTTCCTCGGCATCCACGTGCTGACCAGCCTGCGCGAACTGCGCGCCGGCATCGTCAACGCGATGGGCGAGGGCGCCTACAAGGGCGTCTATTCGCTGGTGTCATTCGCCGGGCTCGCGCTGATCATCTGGGGCTTCGCCCACTACCGCGCGACCGGCTGGATCGACGTCTGGACGCCGCCGACCGCGTTCAAGCACATCGCGGTGGCGCTGATGCTGCCGGCCGTGATCCTGGTGGTGGCGGCCTATATCCGCGGCCGCATCTACACCACGCTGAAGCATCCGATGCTGGCGGGCGTCAAGCTGTGGGCGTTCGCGCATCTGCTCGCCAATGGCGACCTCGGCTCGATCATCCTGTTCGGCTCGTTTCTCGGCTGGGCGGTCTATGACCGCATTTCACTGAAGCGCCGCGCGGATGCCGGCGGGCCGCCGATCCCGGTGGGCGGCCCGACCAACGACCTGATCGCGATTGCGGTCGGTGTCATCGTCTATCTGGCGCTGGCGTTTGCGTTCCACCCGGTCGTGATCGGCGTGCCTGTCATGGGAGCCTGACTATGTCTGTTCAATCCGCCATCAAGCGCAAGACCGCGCCCGATCTCCGCGCCCGCAAGAATGGCGAACCGATCGTGATGCTGACGTCGTATCACGCGCACACCGCGGCACTGGTCGACCGCCACTGCGACGCGATCCTGGTCGGCGATTCCCTCGGCAACGTGATGCACGGCTTCGAGACCACGGTGCCTGTTACCCTCGACATGATGATCCTGCAGGGCCGCGCGGTGATGCGCGGCTCGCAAGCAGCGCTGGTCGTGGTCGACATGCCGTTTGGCTCCTACGAGGAATCGAAAGAGCAGGCGTTCCGGTCGGCGGTGCGGATCATGAAGGAGACGCTGTGCGGCGCGGTCAAGCTCGAGGGCGGCGCGCGGATGGCGGAGACGGTGGCGTTCCTGTCCGAGCGCGGCATTCCCGTGATGGGCCATATCGGCCTGACGCCGCAATCGATCAACACGCTCGGCTCGTTCCGCGCGCAGGGCCGCGAGGAGGAGAATTGGGCGCCGATCGAGAACGACGCCAAGGCGATTGCGGAAGCGGGCGCCTTCTCGATCGTGGTCGAGGCGGTCGCCGAGCCGCTGGCGCGCAAGATCACGCAGTCGATCGCCGTTCCCACCATCGGCATCGGCGCCAGTGCAGCCTGCGACGGCCAGGTGCTGGTGCTGGAGGACATGCTCGGCCTGTCGCCGCGTGCGCCGAAATTCGTACGCCGCTACGGCAATCTCGGCCCCGCGATCGAGGAAGCGATCGCGGGCTATGCGCGCGACGTGAAGAGCCGCGCCTTTCCCGGGCCCGAGCACGTCTACGGCATGAAGAAGAGCTGACGAGGCGCGCATGGACTGGTCGCAACACGCACTTCCGCCCATGCGGCTCGAGCCGCGCTTCGGCGACCGCGTCGTGCCGGTCTTCGCCGAGCGGCCCGCCAGCCTGTGGGCGATGATCGCGGACGCCGTCGCGCAGAACGGCGACGGCGAGGCGCTGGTCTGCGGCGCGACGCGCCTGAGTTGGCGTGAGGTCGCCGAGCAATCCGCGAAGGTCGCGGCGGGCTTTGCAAAGCTCGGTCTCGCGCCGGGCGATCGCGTCGCGATCCTACTCGGCAACCGCATCGAGTTCGTGCTGACGATGTTCGCCGCCGCCCATGCTGGCCTGGTCACGGTGCTGCTCTCGACGCGCCAGCAGAAGCCCGAGATCGCCTATGTGCTGAACGATTGCGGCGCGAAGCTGCTGGTCCATGAGGCCGCGCTTGCCGACCGTATCCCCGACGCCGCCGACATTCCCGGTCTCGCGCATCGCATCTCGGTCAGCGACGACGGCGCATCGCAATTCGCTGCCTTGCGCGACAATGCTCCGGCGCAAGCGCCCGCGGAGGTGAGGGAAGAGGACACCGCGATGATCCTCTACACCTCGGGCACCACAGGCCGGCCGAAGGGCGCGATGCTCGCCCATTGCAACATCATCCACTCCTCGATGGTGTTCGCGTCCTGCCTGAAGCTGACCAAGGCCGATCGCTCGATCGCTGCCGTGCCGCTCGCGCATGTCACCGGCGCGGTCGCCAACGTCACCACCATGGCGCGCTCTGCCGGTGCGCTGATCATCATGCCGGAGTTCAAGGCGTCGGAATATCTGAAGGTCGCGGCGCGCGAGCGCGTCACCTACACCGTGATGGTGCCGGCGATGTACAATCTCTGCCTGATGCAGTCGGATTTCGACAGCTACGACCTGTCGAGCTGGCGCATCGGCGGGTTCGGCGGCGCGCCGATGCCGGTCGCGACCATCGAAAAGCTCGATGCCAAGATACCCGGGCTCAAGCTCGCCAATTGCTATGGCGCGACCGAGACCACGTCGCCCTCGACCTTGATGCCGGGTGAATTGACCGCGGCGCATATCGACAGTGTCGGCCTGCCGTGCCCCGGCGCCGAGATCATCGTGATGGGCGCCGATGGCCGCGAGGTGCCGCGCGGCGAGATCGGCGAGCTCTGGATCCGCAGCGCGTCCGTCATCAAGGGCTACTGGAACAATCCGCAGGCGACCGCCGAGAGTTTCACCGCCGGCTTCTGGCATTCCGGCGATCTCGGCTCGGTCGATGCCGACAACTTCGTCCGCGTGTTCGACCGCCAGAAGGACATGATCAACCGCGGCGGCCTGAAGATCTATTCCGCCGAGGTCGAGTCCGTCCTGGCCAGCCATCCGGCCGTGGTCGAGAGCGCGATCATCGCAAAACCGTGCCCGGTGCTCGGCGAGCGCGTCCACGCCGTGATCGTGACCCGCACGGCGGTGAATGCGGAGGGCCTGCGCGCCTGGTGCGCCGAGCGTCTCTCCGACTACAAGGTGCCGGAGACGATGGCCCTGACATCGGAGCCGCTGCCGCGCAACGCCAATGGCAAGGTGATCAAGCGCCAGCTCAGGGAGAGCCTTCCGCCAGGGGCGTAGGCCGGCCCATGGCAAACTTCCCCGGTTAACGCTTTGATCCGCCTCGCTTTGCCTTGCCTCCGCCACACCGTTAGGGTAACGCCGCCGCGATGTGGGGATCAGGTAGGGGCCACGCTCCACCGAGATTCGCGGTCCCGAGGGGATGGGATAGCCTTAAGTGTCTGAATTATTTGACGAAGTCGACGAGGAAGTCCGTCGCGATCAGCTCAAGAAGCTGTGGGACAAGTACTCGCTTTTCATCATCGCGCTGGCGATCCTGGTGGTCGCGGGCGTCGGTGGCTGGCGTGGCTACCAATATCTCGAGGGCAAGAAGGCCGCCGAGGCCGGTGCGGCGTTCGACCGCGCCGTCGAACTGTCGGACCAGAACAAGCACGCCGAGGCCGAGGCCGCGTTTGCCGACCTGATCACCAAGGCGCCGTCCGGCTACCGCAATCTGGCGCGGCTGCGCATGGCCGCCGAGGTCGCGACCCGCGATCAGCCGGCCGCCGCGAAACTCTATGACGAGATCGCAGCCGACCGCAGCGTCGGCGGACCCGATCAGGATTTGGCGCGGATTCGTGCCGCGCAGATGGTGATGGACACCACGACCTATCCGAACATGGTGCAACGGCTCGAAGCGACGGCAACGTCGAAGGACTCGACGTTTCGCCACTCCGCGCGCGAGCTGCTGGCGCTGTCGGCCTGGCGCGCCAACGATGCCACCGCCGCGCGGCAGTGGCTCGACCAGATTGCCAATGACGGCGAGACGCCGCCGAGCCTGCGTTCGCGCGCCGAAGCGCTGCAGGCGCTGTTGCCGCCGGTCGCGAAGAGCTGACTTGGCGCGCGAAACCCGAGTTTGAGTGAGAGATCGACCATGCGCCGCTCACAACGCCTGATCGCAGCCGCAGTTCTGACAGCGCTTTGCAGCGTGCTGGCCGGCTGCGGCGGTGGCGGCATGTCCAATTTCGACCCGAGCGACCTGCTCGACTTCCTCGACACCAAGAAGAAGCTGGCCGGCGACCGCAAGCCGGTGTTTCCGGAAGGCGTGCCCGGCCTCGAGCAGGGCGTGCCGAAGGAATTGTACAAGGGCTCGCAGCAGGAGCAGCTCGACCAGCAGAACGCCGCGGCAGCGGCCGCCGCCCAGCCGGCTCCGCCGCCCGAGCCGCCGAAGGGCGCCAAGAAGCACTCCAAGCGGGCCGCGCCGGCCGCGGATCAGGCGGCTGCTCCCGACGCCGCGGCGCCGGACGAGGGCGCGCCTGCCGCGCTGCCGCCCGAGCCGAAGCCGAAGAAGATCGTCCGCCGCCGCACCACCGCGCCGCCCGCCGACGACCAGCAGGCGCAGCCTGCGGCACCGGCGCAGCAGACCCAGACCAGTCAACAATCCGGCGGCTCGTTCCCCGCGCCGCTACCGAGCGGTGGATTTAGCCGCTAGCACGATCCGGAAAAGTGCGAAGCGGTTTTCCGGAAAGATCATGCTAAAATTAGAACCTAAAGCGCGATGACGATTTCACCCAATCTCATCGCGCTTTAGGCT
Source organism: Bradyrhizobium sp. B120 (assembly GCF_049075665.1). Classification (NCBI taxonomy): domain Bacteria; kingdom Pseudomonadati; phylum Pseudomonadota; class Alphaproteobacteria; order Hyphomicrobiales; family Nitrobacteraceae; genus Bradyrhizobium; species Bradyrhizobium sp. B120. The sequence goes on from NZ_CP185242.1 coordinate 3,922,224, forward strand.
CCTGCTTCAATTCATTGACGCGCGCCACGCCGCGGCGCCTGGATAATCCATGTCTTTTACCATCGCAATTATCGGCCGGCCCAATGTCGGAAAGTCGACGCTGTTCAACAGGCTGGTCGGCCAGAAGCTCGCGCTGGTGGACGACGAGCCCGGCGTGACCCGCGATCGCCGCGAGGGCCAGGCCCGGCTCTACGATCTCGACTTCACCATCATCGACACCGCGGGGCTCGATGAGGGCGCCAAGGGCTCGCTGACGGCGCGGATGCAGGAGCAGACCGAAACCGCGATCGCGCTCGCCGACGCCCTGATGTTCGTGATCGACGCCCGTGTCGGCCTGACGCCGACCGATCGCGCCTTCGCCGACTTCGCCCGCAAGGCCAACAAGCCGGTGCTGCTGGTCGCCAACAAGGCCGAGGGCAAGCACGGCGAGATCGGCGCGATGGAATCCTACGCCCTCGGCCTCGGCGATCCCGTGCAGATCTCGGCCGAGCACGGCGAGGGCATGGGCGACCTCCACGAGGCGCTGAGCGCGCTGGTGCCCGCGACACCAGAGGAAGACGACGAGGGCGAGGACGACGAGGACATCTCGGAGGAGGAGGCCGCGCAGCGCCCGATCCGGGTCGCCATCGTCGGCCGGCCCAACGCCGGCAAGTCGACGCTGATCAACCATCTGCTCGGCGAGGAGCGGCTGCTGACCAGCCCCGAGGCCGGCACCACGCGCGATTCCATCGCGGTCGAGATCACCTGGCAGGGCCGCCAGTTCCGCGTGTTCGATACCGCCGGCCTGCGCCGCCGCTCGCGGATCGAGGAGAAGCTGGAGAAGCTCTCGGTCGCCGACGCGTTGCGCGCGGTGCGCTTCGCCGAAGTCGTCGTGATGATGATGGACTCGCAGAACAAGTTCGAGGAGCAGGATCTGCGCATCGCCGACCTGATCGAGCGCGAGGGCCGCGCCATCGTGCTCGCGGTCAATAAATGGGACCTCGTCGAGCGCAAGCCCAACCAGATCTCGCAGCTGCGCATCGATGCCGACCACTGGCTGCCGCAGGTCAAGGGGGCGCCGATCGTCGCCGTCTCCGGCCTGATGGGCGAGGGCATCGACCGCCTGATGATTGCGATCCAGGAGGCCTATGCGGTCTGGAACCGGCGCTTGCCGACTGCGGGGCTCAATCGCTGGTTCGAGCAGGCGATCCAGGCCAGCCCGCCGCCGGCCGTCTCGGGCCGCCGGCTGAAGCTGAACTACATCACGCAAGTCAAGGCGCGCCCGCCGAGCTTCGTGTTGTTCTGCTCGCGCGCCGACGCGATCCCGAGATCCTATCTGCGCTACCTCACCAACTCGCTGCGCGAGACCTTCGATCTGCCGGGCACGCCGATCCGGATCACGCTGCGCGAGAAGGCCAATCCGTTCGCTCACAAGCGCAAGCGGCCGTCGTGAGCGGAGAGGCGGGAGCTGACGCGATGTCGGTACCGCAGGCACGCAGCGGCGCCGTGATCTTCATCTTCATCACGCTGCTGCTCGACATGCTCGCGCTCGGGATCATCATCCCGATCCTGCCCAAGCTGATCGAGGGCTTCGTCAACAACGACACCGCGAACGCGGCACGCATCTTCGGCGTGTTCGGCTCGATCTGGGCCTTGATGCAGTTCGTCTGCTCGCCGATCCTGGGCGCGCTGTCCGATCGCTTCGGCCGCCGGCCGGTGGTGCTGCTGTCGAATTTCGGCCTTGCCGCGGACTATGTGCTGATGGCGCTGGCGCCGAACCTGATCTGGCTGTTCGTCGGGCGGGCGATCTCGGGCATTACCTCGTCGAGCGTCTCGACCGTGTTCGCCTATATCGCCGACGTCACTGCGCCGGAGCAGCGCGCTGCGATGTTCGGCAAGATCGGCGTCGCGTTCGGCGCGGGCTTTATCCTGGGACCGGCGCTGGGCGGCCTGCTCGGCGAGATCGACCCGCGGCTGCCGTTCTGGGCGGCGGCGGGTTTGAGCTTCGTCAACGGCCTCTATGGCCTGTTCATCCTGCCGGAATCGCTGCCGGTCGAGCGGCGTGCGCCGTTCAAATGGAAGAGCGCGAACCCGATCGGCGCGCTGCATTTCCTGCGCGCGAACCGGACGCTGGCCGGCCTGTCGCTGGCGACGTTCTTCGGCCAGCTCGCGCATGTCGTGCTGCCCTCGGTGTTCGTGCTCTACGCCACCTATCGCTATGGCTGGGACACCGGCACCGTCGGCGCGACGCTCGCCCTCGTCGGCCTCTGCGGCATGATCGTGCAGGGCGCGGCGATCGGCCCGATCGTGCAGCGCATCGGCGAGCGCAACGCGTTGTTCCTCGGCCTCGTCTGCGGCGCCCTGGGCTTCGTGATCTTCGGCGCGGCGCCGACCGGGCAGCTGTTCTGGATCGGCATTCCCGTAATGGCGTTCTGGGGCATCTCGGGTGCCGCGACGCAGGCCCTGACGACGCGGCTCGTCGCCGCCGATCAACAAGGCCAGTTGCAGGGCGCGACATCGAGCGTGCAGAGCATGTCGGAATTGATCGACCCGTTCCTGTTCACGCTGACCTTCGCCTACTTCATCGGCGACAACGTGCCGGTGAAGCTGCCCGGTGCGCCGTTCTATCTGGCCGGCGCGCTGCTGCTGCTCGCGCTCGCCATCGCCTGGCGCGCAACGGCGAAGAGAGCGTAGGGCGGGTAAGCGAAGCGTAACCCGCCGCATTCGTGCAGCGCTGAAAGTCGGTGGGTTACGGCTTCGCCTAACCCACCTACATCCTAATCAGTCGCCGGCACCGAATGGTGCTCGTGCGTGATTCGCCAGTCGCCACCAACTTTGCGCAGTCCGATCGTGAGCCGGAACTGGAAAGTGTCGTCGAGCGGGCCGCATCGCATCACTACAACGGCGAACGCGACGTCATCGCCGGCCGTGATCGCGATGTCCTCGATATCGAAGGCGTATGAGGAACGCTGACAGCCGAAGAACAAATCCCAAGTCTTCCTGTATTCATCAAGTCCGCGTGATTGGAACGGCGGCGGCACGTCGAACATCACGATGTCCTGATCGTGATGGGCGAGGACGCCCGCATAGTCGTGTCTGCGGACGGCGTCCGCCCAGGCTTCGATGATTGTTTTGACTTCGGTTTCTGCCGTGTGGCTCTGCTGTGTCATTGCTCGTGTGCTCCGAGTGCTGGCTGATCGATGCTTCGAGGACGAATGCGAGGGCACCGATCCGACACGCCGATGCGTCCGGGCCGGATCTTGCGGATTGCGTCATTTCGCCTGTTTACAAACCATCTGGTTGGTTTGTATAAGATGGACACTGATGAAGATGCGTGCCTCGTTCCCGGAGGCCGCCTCGGCAGGAGGAGCGTGGTGGACGACGAGGCCGTTGATATCTGCGATGAGTTGACCCGCTTCAGCGACGCGCAGGCGGCGCTGCTGACGTCGCGCGGCCTGGTTTATCTCACCGACCTGAAGCTCGATGGCAACAGGCACGGCACGATCGTCGCCGCCAGTCATGCCGACGCGGAATCTGTTGCCCGCCGGCGTGGCCGGGGAGAGAAGGTCATCGGGCGAATGGCTCACGGCTTCCTTCACGGCCTGCGCCGCCGCCTGCTGCAAACGGTGCGCGGCACCGGGAGCTGGTGTGCGCGAGCGACCGGGTAGCGCGATGATTGATTCCTTGAAGTGATGTGTGACCCGGAGCCGGCATTGGCTTTCCGGGACGTCGTTTGCGCTGCGAGGCGAGCTCCGATCCAGCGCTTGAGATTGACTGATGCCGCTGAGATACTGTGATCTCACGCGACTCCTTCCTGAGTAATTCCATGGATAATCCTTCCCGCTCCGAACGCTCCCGCAACGCCGCTCTCGACGCCGCGATCACCATCGTGACGCGCGATGGTCCGGGGCGCCTGACGCTGGACGCGATTGCGCGCGAGAGCGGGCTCAGCAAGGGCGGCGTGATGCATCAGTTCCGCACCAAGGAAGCGGTGCTGCGCGCTCTGCTCGAGCAGCAGATGGCGCATTTCGAGGAGTTCTCGAGCCGCTACCTCGAACAGGCGCGCCAGACCACGGATCAGCCCGAACTGGCGGCGCAGATCGCAACGCTCAGGGAAGCGATCTCGACGCCGCGCGCCGGGGCGTTCGCACTGCTGGCTGCGATGAACGAGAATCCCGAATTGATGGCGATGCCGCGCGATGTCGACATCAAGAAGGTCGCGCTGATGAAGGCCGAGGCGCGCGATCCGGATCTCGCGCTGCTGCGCTGGGCGGCGGCGCGGGGGCTGCTGTTGAGTTCGTTGTTCGGCCTGTCGTCGCTGACCGACGCCGAGCGCGACCGCCTGTTCGAGCGATTGCTCGACGACAGCAAGTGGACTGCGATCGAGCAGGGCGCGCCGGCGGCCGCAAAGCCATCCAAGGCGACGGCGACACGCGCGGCATCGCCGCGGCCTGCCGGTGCACGGGCCGCAAAGCCGGCATCGGCGCGCAAGCGCGGCTGAATCTCCGGCGCTCTCCGAAAGCACAACGCCGCCCAAGCGGAATATGGATCGCTTGGCGGCGTTGGATCGTCACCGGGTCCCTGAAATCCCCCGGCAATTGGTGCGTTAGCACGAGAGATATTGTGGGTTTGTGACAACGCGAGACCGCCATTCGCGAAGCGGCCGCACCAGCTCCCACGGCAAATCGATCGCCGCATTTTTCTGACGCGTTTCCTGCGATTGCAACTTTACAAACCAACTGGTCGGTTTTATAGTTGTTGCACTGAGGCAAGATCTGGCGGCGCCGTGAGGGCGAGCCAGATCGGCAGTGACGGCCGCAGCCGCACTTCAGCCCCGGACGCGGCTGCGGCCAAGCTGCTCTTCCGCTTTAGGATCGGATGAGGAGATTGGAATGGAGAGCTCGATCGCCGCGCGCGGTCTGGGAGCGATGGCGCTTTGCGTCCTCGCCGGAGGATGTGCCGCCGTCACGCCGGTGGCTTATTCGGAGGTGGCATCAACGGCCTATATGACGCCGGATACGTCCGACTCGTCGGGGCGTGTGCCGTATCGCTATGCGCCGCCGGTCGATTGGCGGAGCTACAACAAGGTGATGCTTGATCCGGTCGTGATCTATCGCGGCGCGGATCATCAGTTCGGCGACATGTCCGAGAAGGACAAGGAGACGCTCGCCGCCTATATGCAGACCCGCTTTGCCGACAAACTGCGCGGCCGCTTCACGCTGGTGAATACGCGCGGGCCGAATACGTTTCGCGTGCGGCTGACGCTGACCGGCGCGGTCGCCAACACGCCGGTGCTCGGCACGCTGTCGCGTTTCGATATGGCCGGTGCGATCTATAACGGCGTGCAGGCCGCGCGTGACGGCGAGGGCACGATGACCGGCTCGGTGATCTATGCCGTCGAGATGTTCGACAGTGCGACCGCGCGCCTGCTCGGCGCTTACGTCAGCAAGCAATATCCCAACGCCTACGACATCAAGGCCAGCGTCGGCGATCTCGCCGCCGCTACCGCCGGCATCGACAAGGGTGCCGATGCCTTCATGGCGCAACTGAAGTGAGGCGCGCGTCGCGCCTGCCGCAACCATCCCGACAATGAAAGGTGCTGTCGAATGAATTACATGGTTCGCCTGTTCTTGCGCAGCCTGGTCGCCGCCATTCTGATGAGCTCAACCGGTCATGCCGAAGTGATCGCATCGAGCGATCCGAGTGGCACATGGCTCACCGAAGATGGACGCGCACGCATCCGCCTCGAGCGCTGCGGCACCACGCGCGACCGCATCTGCGGCTTCATCGTGTGGATGAAGGATCCGCTCGACCCTCGCGGCCAGCCGTTCCGCGACGGCTTCAATCCCGATCCCGACAAGCGAACGCGCGCGTTGCTCGGCCACCAGCTGATCCTGGGATTGAAGCTGTCGCCGGAGGGCCGGTTCGACGGCGACATCTACAATGCCGAGGACGGCAAGTCCTATTCGGTCTCGCTGTGGCGCGACGCGTCCGATCGGCTCAAGCTCAAGGGATGCCTGATCAGGTTCCTGTGCCAGACCCAGACCTGGACGCAGACGTTCGACGTTCAGCCCGGACAGCTCGTCGGCCTGACCGGCGACGCGGGCGGCCCGCGTGCCGACAGGGAATGGGCATCGCTGCCGACGCCGGCGAAGGCAAAATCGGCGGCGAAGTGAAGAAGAGTAGGGCGGGTTAGCCGACTACGTCCGCCGTATTTCAACGAGCGAAGGCGGAAGGCGTAACCCGCCGACTTCGTGCCGTGGAAAAGATGGTGGGTTACGCTTCGCTAACCCACCCTACGCAATCACTTCTTCACCAGCGGACAATCGCTGGCCTCGAGCGGCTTGGCGGCGTCTTCCGGCGAGATGGTGGCGATCAGCTTGTAATAGTCCCAGGGATATTTCGACTCTTCCGGCTTTTTCACCTCGAACAGATAGGCCGGGATGATGCGGCGGCCATCGATCCGCAACGGACCCTTGCCGAACAGCGGATCGTCGGTCGGGATCTCCTTCATCTTGGCCACGACCTTGGCGCCGTCATGCGGATTGCCGCCCATCGCGTCGAGTGCTTTCAGATAATGCAGCACGCCGGCATAGACGCCGGCCACCGTCATCGAGGGCATCGAGCCCTTGGGCGAGACCTTCTGGAAGCGCTTCGACCAGGCGCGGGTCTGGTCGTTCATGTCCCAGTAGAACGACTCGGTGAAGGTCAGGCCCTGGGCGATCTTCAAGCCCAGCGCATGCACGTCGTTGACGAACAGCAACAGCGCCGCGAGCTTCTGTCCGCCCGCGGTGATGCCGAATTCGGACGCCTGCTTGATCGCGTTGGTGGTGTCGCCGCCGGCATTGGCAAGGCCGATGATCTTGGCCTTGGAGGCCTGCGCCTGCAGCAGGAACGAGGAGAAGTCCGCGGTGTTGAGCGGATGCTTGACGCCGCCGAGCACCTTGCCGCCGTTGGCGGTCACGACCGCGGAAGTGTCGCGCTCCAGCGCATGGCCGAAGGCGTAGTCGGCGGTGAGGAAGAACCAAGTGTCGCCGCCCGCCTTGGTCAGCGCCTTGCCGGTGCCGTTGGCGAGCATGTAGGTGTCGAACGTGTAGGAGATCGTGTTGGCGTTGCAGGCCTTGCCGGTCAGATCGGCGGTCGCCGCGCCCGAGTTGAGCACGATCGAGTTCTTTTCCTTGGCAAGGTTGCTCACCGCCAGCGCGACGCCGGAGTTCGGCGTATCGGTGATGATGTCGACCTTCTCGTTGTCGATCCAGTTGCGCGCGATGTTGACGCCGACGTCGGGCTTGTTCTGGTGGTCGCCGCTGACCACCTCGATCTTCCAGCCCTTGGCGCGCAGGCCGGAATCTTCCACCGCCATGTTGGCCGCGGCCACCGAATTGGGCCCGCCGATGTCGGCATAGAGGCCGGACATATCGTTCAGCACGCCGATCTTGACGTTCTTGTCCTGAGCAAAGGCAGGCGTAGCAAGGCCGAGTGCAGCGCAAGCGAGAAGCACGGCGTGGCGCCGTGCGAGCGTCGTCGTCATGAGACATTCCCTCCACTGTCAATTTTTTCCGGGGCGGCCCTCTTGTGGAGCCTTGTGCCGGTCGTTCGGGTTCCCGCTTACCCTTTCCTTCGGCGAGCGGCAATCCGCATAAAGCCGGATGAACTGCGTCGAAGCGTCATGCTTCAATCAGAACCGAAGCTCTGGGTGCCGCTTATTTGAGCGCATCCGAGGTCAGCTTGAATTTCTGGATCCGCTTGCCCTCGACCTCGCCGGTGTAGACGTTGCCCTTCTGGTCCACCGCCATGACGTGGAGCAGGGCGAACTGTCCGGCATTGCGGCCGCTATGTCCGAAGGTGCCGACCACGCTGCCGTCGTCGCGCTTCAGCACGCGGATCTCGTTGTTGGCGCCGTCGGCGTTGAGCAGATAGGTCTGCTTCGGATCGGGCCACAGCGCGAGATCGAACACCGCGCCGTCGCCGCGGGTGTTCTTCTCGTAGAACCATTCCTTCACGAAGGTGCCGTTCTTCTTGAACACCTGGATGCGGTCCTGGCTGCGGTCGCAGACATAGACCAGCCCGTCATTGGCGATCTTGATGCAATGCACGGGATTGCCGAACTGCTCCTGCACCGCGGCGCTTGGATCATAAGGCGGCTGCTTGTCATCGGTGGGCAGCTTGCCGTAGCCGCCCCAGTGCCGCTTGTAGGCCAGCGTGGTGGCGTCGAACACGATGACGCGGCGGTTGCCATAGCCGTCGGCGATGTAGAGCTCGTTGGCATCCTTGTCGATCGCCATCTCGGCCGGGCGGCCGAGCTGGGTGGTGTCGTTGCTGTTGGTGCGGGCTGCGATCTTGCCGATCTGGCCGAGGAACTTGCCGTCGAGCGAAAACTTCAGGATCGCGCTGTCGTCGTCGGCGTTGCCGCCGATCCAGACGAAGCCGCGCTCGTCGACCTCGATGCCGTGCTCGCGGCCGACCCATTGATAGCCGTCGCCGGGGCCGCCCCAGGCCCGCAACAGATTGCCGTCGACATCGAATTCGAGCACCGGCGGCGCAGCCACGCAGCATTTCGCGCGCGGCGGGGTGAGGCTCGCCGCCTTCTCGCCATCGGTCAGCGAGCGCGGCCGGTGCACCACCCAGATGTGCCCCTGCCAGTCGACGGTGATGCCGCCGACCTGGCCGATGATCCAGTTGTTCGGCAGCTGCTTGGGCCACGAGGCGTCGACCGCGAAGGTCGGGACGTCACCGGCCCTGGCGGGCGTTGGTTGAGCAAAAAGGGCTGATGATGCGATGCCGGCGGAGAGAAACAATCCGGACAGAATGGAGCGCGCGCGATTGAACGTCGGCGTCATGATGCCTCCCGAGATTTTTTCTTGGCGGGGCGTCCCGCTTGAGGGGGGCAGTCAATCGCGGGGAGGGGGCGGAGTCAATTGCAAGGAGGTGCGTAGCCCGGATGGAGCGAAGCGAAATCCGGGGCAGTCTCTCCGCGGACAGACGCTTCCCGGATTACGCTTCGCTTCATCCGGGCTACGGTTCGTCAACCTAAGCCGGCGGCTGGAAGCTCCGCAGCGTGCGCGCCTTGTAGTCGTAGAGCTTGCCGGTTTCGGTCCACTCCGGCGAACACATCGGCACGACGAATTCGGCGGCCATGTCGGGCGTATCCAGCGTCATCGGGTCTTCGCCGGGAAACACCTGCGCGCGCATCCGGGTGCGGATCGGGCCCGGGCTGAACAGGTTGACGCGCAGCGCCGTGTTGGCGGTCTCGTTGGCCCAGGAGCGCACCAGCGTGTCGAGGGCGGCCTTCGAGGCGGCATAGGGGCCGAGATAGGCATTGGCCTTGTGCGCCACGCCTGACGTGACGAACACCGCACGGCCGGCGTCGGATTGGCGCAGCAGCGGGTCCATGCAGCGGATCAGCTGGAAATTCGCCGTGACGTTGATCGCGAACACGTCGTTCCACGGCTTCAATTCGATGTGGCCGAGCGGCGAGGAGGGACCGGCGGTGCCGGCATTGCCGACGAGGATGTCGAGCTTGCCGTGGCGCTCATGCAGCGCGAGCCCGAGCCGCGCGATACCGTCGTAATCGGTCAGCGAGAGCGGCACCAAGGTGGCGCTGCCGCCGTCCTTGCGGATCTCGTCGTCGAGCTCTTCCAGCCCGCCCTGGGTCCGCGCCACCGCCACGACATGCGCGCCGGCCTTGGCCAGCGCGACGGATGTCGCATAGCCGATGCCGCGCGAGGCGCCGGTCACGAGGGCAATACGGGAGGCGAGGGGTTTTGTCATGGAAGGGACTCTAACAAATCGTCGTCCCTGCGAAAGCAGGGACCCATACGCCGTGACGGCGATGATGGAAGTAAGTGTTCGTGTCTAATACTGCCCCAGCCTCATGGGCCGGTGGTTATGAGTCCCTGCTCCGGAGCGCAAACGCGCCCTAGGCAGGGACGACAGCGGATGTGGCTAACTCGCCTCGGCCAGCAGCGAGAGCTGCCGTGGCGGGGCCTCGGTTTCGTTCTGGTCGGTGAGGTGGGTCGGATAGGCGCCGGTGAAGCAATGGTCGGCGAATCTCGGATTGGCCGGATCGCGCCCTTCATAGCCCATCGCGCGATACATGCCGTCGATCGACAGGAAGGCGAGCGAGTCGGCACCGATGATGTCGCGCATCTCCTCGAGCGAATGGGTCGCCGCCAAGAGGCCGCCGCGGTCCGGCAGATCGATGCCGTAATAGTCGGGATAGAGGATCGGCGGCGAGGCGAGGCGGAAATGCACCTCGCGGGCGCCGGCATCGCGCATCATGCGCACGATCTTCTTCGAGGTGGTGCCGCGCACCAGCGAGTCGTCGATCAGGATGATGCGCTTGCCTTCGATCGCGGCGCGGTTGGCCGAATGCTTCATGCGCACGCCGAGCTCGCGCACGGTCTGGGTCGGCTGGATGAAGGTGCGGCCGACATAGTGGTTGCGGATGATGCCGAGCTCGAACGGCACGCCGGAATACTGGCTGTAGCCGACCGCGGCGGGCACGCCGGAATCCGGCACTGGCACCACGACGTCGACCTCGGGATGGCTCTCGCGCGCGAGCTGGGCGCCGAACGCCTTGCGCACGTCGTACACCGAGCGGCCGCCGACGATCGAATCCGGGCGCGCGAAATAGATGTACTCGAAGATGCAGGGCCGCGCCGGCTTCGGCGGGAACGGCTTGTGGCTGTGCGCGCCGCGCTCGTCGAACACGATGATCTCGCCGGGCTCGATGTCGCGGACATATTTCGCGCCGATCATGTCGAGCGCGCAGGTCTCCGAGGTCAGGATCGGATGGCCGTCGAGATCGCCGAGCACCAGCGGACGGATGCCGAGCGGATCGCGGGCGCCGACCAGCTTCTTGTTGGTCAGCGCGACCAGCGCATAGGCGCCCTCGATCGCGCGCAACGCCTCGATGAAGCGGTCGATGAAGCGCGCGCGCTTCGACTGTGCCACGAGATGCAGGATCACCTCGGTGTCGGTGGTCGACTGCATCAACGCACCGCCCTTGACCAGCTCGCTGCGCAAGGTCAGGCCGTTGGTCAGGTTGCCGTTGTGGCCGACCGCAAAACCGCCGGCATTGAGCTCGGCGAACAGCGGCTGCACGTTGCGCAGGCCTGTGCCGCCGGTGGTGGGGTAGCGGACATGGCCGACCGCGGCATTGCCGGGCAGGCGGTCGATCACCTCGCGGCGGGAGAAGGCGTCGCCGACCAGGCCGAGGCGGCGTTCACTGTGGAAGCGGGCGCCGTCGAAGGAGACGATGCCGGCGGCCTCCTGGCCACGGTGTTGCAGGGCGTGCAGGCCGAGCGCGGTAATCGCCGCGGATTCGGGATGGCCGAAGACGCCGAACACGCCGCATTCCTCGCGGAGCGTGTCGCCATCGAGATCGGGGTGGTATCTGAAATCGTTGTCCCGGAGAGGGTCTTGTCGAAGATGGTCCTGCATTTCGATCGGGCCCAAATCGAGATCCATTTGGGCGGCGTGATCGGAAGGGGTTTGCATCTCGTTCATCGCCTCTCGTAAGGGGCCCAAATAAGTTATCGGCCCGCGGGTTTCTCGATCAGCTTTTTCAAGCTGTCACGCGCAGGTTTGCTATAGCCATCGCCCGACGTCGGCGTTGCCTGATCGTTGGTATCAGCCGCAGAATCGTCGTCCGGCTTATTCTTCTTGAACTTCTTTAAGATGGTGTTCTCGGGGTCGTCAGGCAAGAGCGCCATCAGCCAATCCCCGGTTCCCTGCAGCACCACCCGGGACTTCGCGCCGGTGACCCAATCGGGCCGCTGCTTGTCCGGAACCAGCCAGGTGAAGAACATGAACGCCACGACCACGATCAGGAGGCCGCGGGCGAGCCCGAACAGGAAGCCGAGGGTGCGGTCGAGTGCGCCGATCCGGGAATCCAGGATCATGTCCGAGATCCGCACGGTGATGATCGAGACCACGATCAGCGTGCCGATGAAGACGCCGGCCACCACGACCACGGCCGCGACCGTGTCGTTATTGAAGTAAGTTTTGGCGGTCGGCAGCAGCTTCGAGAAAGCATACAGCGTGACCAGGGCTGCGGCGCCCCAGGCCGCGATCGACAGGATCTCGCGCATGAAGCCGCGCACCATGGCAAGCAGGCCCGAGATCAGCATCACGCCGAGCAGGACGAGATCAAGTATCGTTATGGGCATCGGCTGGTCAGGTCCGCTGGTACGTTTGGGTCCGCTGTTAAGGGCTCGCGAATCGGCAAAGTCGGTGCCGTCCTAACTGAGGCGCATCGGGGGCATTCGGCAAGGCCGCAACACCACTAGTCCCGCGCGGCGGATGTATAGCGGCGGGGGGCTGATACGTCACGCCCGCTTTAGCTGGTCTCGCGACGGAATCGGGCCGGTGTGGCATTTTTCTCAGCCGCATCAGCGCCCCTGGAGCTATCCTGGTCGTCCCTCGGTGCGGCCCGGCCGCCTCGGGGTGTCCCGCGCGCGGCAATTTCGGCGACCAGCGTGGTCAGATTACCGACGCTGTTCAGCGCAAGCCCGCTATCGCCGCCGCCATCGCCGCGGGCCGATTCGGGCAGGATGGCGCGGCCGAAGCCGAGCTTGAGGGCCTCTTTCAGCCGGGCCGGGGTCTGCGCCACCGGGCGGATCGCGCCGGACAGCGAAATTTCGCCGAAATAGACCGCATCGGTCGGCAAGGGCGCATTCACCAGCGAGGAGACCAGCGCGGCGGCAGCTGCGAGGTCCGCGGCCGGCTCCTGGATGCGCAGGCCGCCCGCGACATTGAGATAGACGTCATGTCCGGACAATTTGACGCCGCAATGCGCCTCAAGCACCGCCAGCACCATCGACAGCCGGCTCGGGTCCCAGCCGACCACGGCGCGGCGCGGCGTACCGAGCGAGGTCGGCGCCACCAGCGCCTGCAACTCGACCAGCACCGGGCGGGTGCCCTCGATGCCGGCGAACACCGCGGTACCGGGGCTGCCGAGCTCGCGTTCGGAGAGGAACAATTCCGAGGGATTGGTGACCTCGCGCAGGCCGAGCCCGGTCATCTCGAACACGCCGATCTCGTCGGTCGCGCCGAACCGGTTCTTCGCCGATCGCAGGATGCGGAACTGCTGCGAGCCTTCGCCTTCGAACGACAGCACCGCATCGACCATGTGCTCGACCACGCGGGGGCCGGCGATCTGGCCGTCCTTGGTCACATGCCCGACCAGGATGATCGTTGCACCCGTTTTCTTGGCGAAGCGAATGAGGGCCTGCGCCGAGGCGCGGACCTGGGTCACCGTGCCCGGCGCGGATTCGACCGTGTCGGTCCACATGGTCTGGATCGAATCGATCACGATCAGCCGCGGCACCGCGCCTTCCGACAGCGTCGAGACGATGTCCTCGACCGAGGTTTCGGACGCCAGCTGCACCGGCGCGTCCGCGAGCCCGAGCCGCTCGGCGCGCAGCCGCACCTGCGCGACCGCCTCTTCGCCCGAGATATAGACCGCGCGGTGGCCGGCGCGCGCCATCATGGAGGTGGCCTGGGTCAGCAGCGTGGATTTTCCGATGCCGGGATCGCCGCCGACCAGCAGCACCGAGCCGCGGACGAAGCCGCCGCCGGTGACACGGTCGAGCTCGGCCATGCCCGACGACAGCCGCGGCGCGTCCTGGGTTTTGCCGGACAGCGATTCCAGCGCGAACGTCCGCCCCTTGCGCTTGCTGCGGATCGAGACCGGCACCGAGCCCGTGGTGTCTTCCTCGGCCAGCGTGTTCCACTCGCCGCAGGAGTCGCACTTGCCCTGCCAGCGATTATACGCCGCGCCGCAGTTCTGGCAGACGAAGGAGAGGGTTGATTTGGCCATGGAGCAGGTGAGTCGCGTGGTCGACGATGCACGGCTGCTTAGCACGGAAAGCCTGATACGAGCGACATGCTCGATCGATCACCTCGACATCTGGAAGAATTGCCGGGCGATGTGCTCGACCTCGCGCCACGAATTCGCCAGATGCACCGCGCCCGCCGAACGCAGCGCTGCATGGTGACCGTCGCGGATATGGCTCGCGGCGCACAGGCCGATCGCCGTCATGCCGGCTGCGACCGCCGCCCTGATGCCGCCGGCGCTGTCCTCGATGACCAGGCATTCGCCGGGCTTTGCGCCGAGCTTCCCGGCGGCAAGCAGGAAGATATCCGGGTGCGGCTTGCCGCGCGCGACCATGTCGGCGCTGAAGACGCGGCCGTCGAATTCCGCTTCCAGTCCGAGCAGCGAAAGGCACAATTGCAGGCGGTCCAGCGAGCTCGATGAGGCAATGCAGCGCGGGATGTCGGAGAATTTTCGGATGAAGTCGGTGGCGCCGCCGACCTCCTTGAGGTCGGTTCGGAACCGGTCCAGCGTGGCGCGCTTGAGCGCGCTGGAGAAGTCGGCGGGCAGGGGCCGCCCGATCGCCGCCTCGATTTCGGTCATCACGTCGGTCCACCGTTTGCCGGAGTAGCGCGTGAGCGCCTGATCGAGCGTGGTGGCGTGTCCGAGATCGCTGACGGTCTCCGCCAGCACGGTGTTGGCGATGGCCTCGCTGTCGGCGATCACGCCGTCGAAATCGAAGATCAAAGCGCCCACGATCGCAGCTCCCCAAGCAGACGACGAAGTCCTAGCAGGACCCGGCCGCCACGCAGGCAACACGTTCTGTTGCAGAACATCTCAGTGCCGCGCGCCGCGCCGGAATGGATAGAACAGCAGCGTCACTGGCCGCCAGGATGCTGTCCATGATCGGAGGGCGCCTGACGGCACCACGGAATCAGCGCGAGAACACCCGCGTTCCGGCCGGCCATCGCGGCTTGTCTCCCACCGGGCTGGCGCCGATCTCCCATCCGACGCCGCCCCAGAGCACGTCGACGGCACCGAGCTCTCCTCCGATATCGCGGACGTAAAACACGTTCGGCTTGGCGTTGGTCTCCAGAGGGCCGCCGTTGCCGTTGGGCTGCTGCTTCAACGCGCACCACACGTCGGCCAGCCTGCTCTCGTGGCTCTGACCGAGCTTGGCGAGGATGTCGTTGTCGCTTGCGGCGGCGCTCAGCACAAAGGTTTGCAACGATGCGCCGCCGGCATCGTCCTCGACCTTGTCGGTGAAGCGGCGCGCGAAGGTCGCACCCAACCAGGAGATTTTCACCGGCGCGCTCGACGCGATGTCCTCCTTGAAATGTTCCCGTGCGACGAACTTTTCAACGTGAGGAATAGCCGAGGTCGATGACGGATCGGACGGTTCCTCGGTTTTCGGCCGCAGCGAGCACGCCACGCGCTCAATGGCAGCAGCCGAACCCGGTTGGCCCGGTTTCGTATCGTCGGCGGCGACGCTCAAGGCTTGTGCTGTGAGAAAGAAGGCCAATGACAGCGTGAGGCTTAACTGGCGCATCTTGTTGTCCCCGAGTCCGCTGTGTTCGCGGAGACAAGGTAAACCGCATCTTGCAGATGTAAATTAAAGATCGGGTTTCTGGTTAAGGATAAAAAGTGAATTCAACTACAACGCGAATTTGAATCAAATGCGCGGCTGCCTGATCGGCGGCCGCATTCAAGCGCGGATGTCCCACCCCGACAGCAGCAGCGGCGAATTCCCGCGCGGCGCCAAACCCGTCGGCAGAGCCCGGCAGCATCGTGCCTGCGCGCGCAGCGGATCGGTCCAGCTCCAGCGAACGCGCCAGGACGGATTGTTCGTGTAGGCCGGAATTCGCCAGACCCAGATCGTCTCGTAGACGCTGTCACCGAGGTGTTCGACATCGGGCCTTGCTGTCGGCCAGAAGGCCGCACCGGCCACAGCGAACGTGACGGCCGCCGCAGTCGTGATCATCATCTTGCGCATCGCGCGTCTGCCTTTCCCGCCTGTCGTAGGTTCTGACAACCCGCGACTTCCAATTCTTCGACTTGCGATCCCGAGTCCGTCACGCCGACATCAGGCACCGAGGTGCGCGCTCGATTGCGCTCCATGTGTCGCCTGACTCTCGGGATTCGCATCCGGGTCGTCGATCAACCCCGTGATGCCTGCTGGAGCAAATTTCTTGTCCGCAAACGGTCGAGTGCAAGTAATGAAGTTGTCATAAACGCAGTCGCCGGATGGAGGCAATCCGGATAACAACGGGAGGCGAGCGCTAAACAAGGCTCTTTCGGCGTACACCCCACGAGGTGCGCAGAGCGCTCCGTAGAATTACGATATCCCTGCGAGGATAGTCGTGTTCGTCGCGTCGAAATCCATTTGCGCAAGGCTTGGTCGCGCGGAGTCGATGTGAGTCGTGTCAGGAATCCTACGGCGCCATTGCCGACCACAGCAGCGACACGCCCGCCGCCAGCATGATGCCGTCCATGATCAGGCGGAACGATTCCGGCTTCATTTGCAGCACGAAGCGTTTGGCGATGAAGGCACCGGCCATCAGCGAGGCGCCGGCGATCAGGCCCTTCAGCGCGATGTCCGATGTCAGCGCGCCGAACCGCTCGAAGGTCACCGACTTGCTGACATAGAGCCCGAGCGAGCTTGCCGCTTCGGTGGCGAGGAACGCGCCCTTGCTGAGGCCGTAAAACAAAAACAGCGGCACGCTGAGCGGACCGGTCGACGCCACGATGCCGGTGAGATAGCCGATCAGCGCGCCGCCGATCATCAGATGCCAGAGATTGGCTTTCAGTCGGTGCTGCGCCAGCCAGTGCCGCACCGGGACCATGGCGATCAGGAACACGCCGATCGCGATGTCGACCGCGCGCGAAGGCAAAGCGAGCAGGGTGCGCGCGCCAAGCGCTGCGGCCGGAATGCCCGTGATCGAATAGGCGGCGCAGGCGCGCCAGTCGACCTCGCGCCACCAGGCCAGGATGCGCGACAGATTGGCCATCACGGCCGCGACCGCCATGATCGGCACCGCCTGCTTCGGCCCGTATTGATAGACCAACACCGGCATCAGCATGATCGACGAGCCGGTGCCGACGATGCCTGAGATGGTGCCGGCGAGGAGGCCGACGATGAGGACGAACAGGAAGCCCACGCGCGCTCCGCGACGAGATCCCGAGCCACGCCGGATGCGTGTCTCGAAAGCGAAGGCTCAGTGTGACCTCAGGGTTCGAGATGGCGCAAGGGCGCCTTGAACCAGGGACGTGTCGTCGCGCGCAGCGTCAGTACTTCGCGACGACCGGACCGCCGAAGCGGTAGTTGACGCGCACCGTCACCATGTCGACGTCCTGGCGGATGCGTTCGTCATGGTTGAGCTGGGCGACGAACACCGGATCGTAGGTCATGCGGACGCTGTTGGTTCCCATGAACAGGTGGTCGTATTCGATCGCCAGCGACCAGTTGTGTGCGATCGCATATTCGGCGCCGGCGCCGATCGCGCCGCCCCAGCGCGTCTCGCTGCCGCGGTCGGCGATGAAGCCGACCGGTACGCCCGGCCCGAATGCCGGCGTGATGAAGCTCTCGTAGCGATCGCGCACGACGGCCGCGCCGCCCTTGGCGTACAGCAGGAAGGCGCCCCAGGAATAGCCGATCTGTCCGGTGAACAGGCCGATGGCATCGATCTTTGAGCGGTTGGCGAAGCCCGCAAACAGCGGGGCTGTGGACGGGTTCGAGCCGGAAAGGTCGGCCCAATTGCCCTGCGCTTCGACGCCGTACACCCAGGCCGCCTGCTGCCAGCGATAACCGATCTGGCCGCCGGCGGTCGCCCCGCTCGGGGTGTGGCAACCTTCCGAGCCGGTGAAATTCACGACGCCAAGCGCCGGATTGGTGATGACGAAGGGCACGACGTCCCAGCACTTCCGGCTCCAGCCGCCGCCGCCATTGGCGCCGAGGTAGAAGCCGCTCCAGTCATTGGCGGCGGCGACGATCGGGGGCGCCTTGGTGTACGGGCGAGCGGCGAGGTCGGCAGCGGACGCGCTTGCAATGCCGAGCATGAGCATGGATGCGGCGACGAAATATGTCTTCATGGGCAGACCCAATGCATGAATCAAATCGATGCCAGACTAGTCGATTTGCACCACCTCCGGCTGTACCCGGTCCGCCACATCCGGCCGTATTCGCGCGCGTCGATGGGCTCCCGTGTCGCGAGAATGCGGATGTTTGACTCGCAACCAGCGCCACACATTCAGTGTCGTCCCTGCGAAAGCAGGGACCCATAACCACGAATGGTTGTTGGTGCACGATGTCGGAACGACGAGTCTCTTCAACAACATCGGCCGCGGAGTATGGGTCCCTGCTTTCGCAGGGACGACAGATCGATTGGGGCTCAAGCGCGACACGCAAAGACATCACCTCAGAACCACCCACGCCGGCGCATGATCGCTGGCGCCTTCCTCGCCGCGGATGTCGCGGTCGACGCCGGCTTTCGCGAGCCGCGCCGCCACGTCGGGGCTTAGCAGCAGGTGATCGAGCCGGAGGCCTGCATCGCGCGGCCAGCGCTGGCGCTTGTAGTCCCAGAAGGTGAACATCTGACGATCCGGGTGCAGCGTGCGGAGCGCATCGCACCAGCCCTGATCGACCAGCGCCTTGAACGCGGCGCGGCTCTTCGGCTGGATCAGCGCATCCTTGTCCCAGGAGCGGGTCGGATAGATGTCGAGCGGCGTCGGCGCGACGTTGTAGTCGCCGGCGAGCACCACGGGGACCTGCTGCTTGAGCAGCTTGGCGGCGTGGGCGCGCAGCCGCTTGAACCAGGCCAGCTTGTAGTCGAATTTCGGGCCGGGCTGCGGATTGCCGTTCGGAAGGTAAAGGCTGGTCACGACGATGCCGCGCACCGCGGCCTCGATGTAGCGCGCCTCATGGTCGTCGCGGTCGCCGGGCAGGGCGGTGCGGATCAAGACCGGCTCGGCCTTGCGCGCGAGGATGGCGACGCCGTTCCAGGTCTTCTGTCCCTGCCACACCGCGCCGTAACCGGCTTTCTCGAGCGCTGCCGCGGGAAATTCGGCGTCGCTGGCTTTCAACTCCTGCAGGCTGACGACGTCGGGCCTGGCGGATTTCAGCCAGCGCAGCAGGTTCGGCAGCCGACGGTTGACGTTGTTGATGTTGAAGGTCGCGATCTTCATGCGCAATCGCGAACCTCGATCGCGTCAGGTAGACGGTGCGGTTGGCGCGGCGGCAGGTAATGGTGGCGGCGCAGGCGCTGCTGTTGGCAAAGCAGGAGGCGCTGCTTGCGCCTCCGCCGGCTCGCTCTTCGCGGCGACGGCGTCGCTTCTTTCGGCGGCCGGGTCGGTTGTCGCGGCGACGGCATCGCCGCCCTTGTAGATGCGCACGAAGCGGCGGCCGAGGCTGGTCAGCACCTCGTAGCCGATGGTGCCGAAATGATGCGCGACCTCGTCGACCGTAATGCCTTCGCCGATCAGCGTCACCATGTGGCCGCGTCGCACGGCATTCTTGTCGAGGTCGGTGACGTCGACCGCGATCAAATCCATCGAGACGCGGCCGGCGATCGGGCAACGCTTGCCGGCGACCACGACCTCGGCGCCGCGGGTGCCGTCATTGGCGCTGGCGGCGCGGAAATAGCCGTCCGCATACCCCGCGGAGACGATCGCGAGCCGGGTCGGCCGGCGCGCGGTCCAGGTGCCGCCATAGCCGACGGTCTCGCCGCGATCGATGTTGCGGATCTGCACGATGCGCGCCTTGAGGTCGACCACCTGCTGCATCGGGTTGTCGGCCTCCGGCGTCGGGTTGACGCCATAGAGCGCGCAGCCCGGCCGCACCATCTCGAACTGGAATTGCGCGCCGAGGAACACGCCGGAGGAGTTGGCGAGCGAGGCCGGCACGCCGGTGAACAGGCTCGCGATCTCGCGGAAGCTCGCAAGCTGTTTGGCGTTGGCGGGATTGTTGAGCAGTTCGGCGGAGACGAGGTGGCTCATCACCAGCGTGATGCCGTGATCGCCGGCATTGATCCGCGGGATGATGCCCTGTGCTTCGCTGACCGTCAGCCCGAGCCGGTTCATGCCGGTATCGATATGGATGGCGGCGCCGCCGGACCAGCCGGAGCGACGGCAGAACACGTCCCATTCGGCGAGCTCGTTGAGATCGCCGATGACAGGCTTGCAGTCGATCTTGGCGTAGGCGTCGCCGGTCTGCTGGAAGAAACCGCCGAGCGCATACACGGTCGCCTGCGGAACGGCCGCGCGCACCACGGCGGCCTCCTCGACGGTGGCGACGAAGAAGGTCTTGCAGCCGGCCTTGGCCAGCGCCCGCGACACCTGCTCGGCGCCGCAGCCATAGGCGTTGGCCTTGACCACGGCGGCGCATTCCGCCGGGACCGCGGTCTTCTCGAGCTTGCGCCAATTGGCGATGACGGCGTCGAGGTCGACGGTCAGGATGCCGGTGGCGGTCGGATGGGCCGCCAGCAAACTGGCTTCGGGCGTTAGCTGCGATTTCGCGTCGGTCACGATGTTCATGGCTCAGTTGTACAAGCGGGGCGGGCCGCCTTCAACTGTGCGCGGCCATTAGTAGGAGGGGGGACGATCCGGGACCAGTCCGTCCGATGCGAGATCGCCGAACCGGGTGACGCTGGCTTCGAAGTGCAGCTCGACGGTGCCGGTCGGACCGTGACGCTGCTTGCCGATGATGACTTCGGCCTTGCCGAGCGCGCGCTCCATTTCAGCTTGCCAGGTCGCGTGCTCCGGGGTGCCGGGCCGTGGTTCCTTGTTCGCGAGATAGTATTCCTCGCGGTACACGAACATCACGACGTCGGCGTCCTGCTCGATCGAGCCGGATTCGCGCAGGTCCGAAAGCTGGGGCCGCTTGTCGTCGCGGTTTTCGACCTGGCGCGAGAGCTGCGACAGCGCGATCACGGGGACGTTGAGCTCCTTCGCCAGCGCTTTCAAATTGGTGGTGATCTCGGTGATTTCCTGCACGCGGTTGTCGTTGCCGCGCTTGCCCGAGCCCTGCAACAGCTGGATGTAGTCGATCACGATCAGGTCGAGACCCTTCTGCCGCTTGAGGCGGCGGGCGCGCGCGGTGAGCTGCGAGATCGACAGACCACCGGTTTCGTCGACGTAGAACGGCAGCGACTGCAACTCGATCGAGCAGTCGCGGATCTTCTCGAAATCGAGCTCGGAGATACCGCCGCGCCGGATATGGCTGGAGGGAATGCCGGTGCGTTCGGCGAGAATACGGGTGGCGAGCTGTTCGCCGCTCATTTCGCAGGAGAAGAAGCCGACCGCGCCGCCGTTCACCGCCTTGGTGGTGCCGTCGGCCTGCACCTCGGGGACATAGGCCCTGGCAATGTTGTAGGCGATGTTGGTGGCGAGCGAGGTCTTGCCCATGCCGGGACGGCCGGCGAGCACGATCAGGTCGCTTGGCTGCAATCCGCCCATCTTGGTGTCGAGGTCGCGCAGTCCCGTCGAAATGCCGGACAGTTTGCCGTCGCGCTGGAACGCCTTGGCCGCCATGTCGACGGCGACCGTGAGTGCATCCGCAAAGCGTTGGAAGCCACCATCGTAGCGGCCGGTTTCGGCGAGGCCGTAGAGCTGCCGTTCGGCGTCCTCGATCTGCGCGCGCGGGGCAAAATCGACCGGTGCGTCGTAGGCGACGTTGACGATCTCCTCGCCGATCTGGATCAGGTTGCGGCGCAGGCTGAGATCATAGACGGTACGCCCGTAGTCCTGCGCGTTGATGATGGTGGTCGCTTCGGCGGCGAGGCGAGCGAGGTATTGGCTGACCGTCATGCCGCCGAGGTCCAGCTCGGCAGGCAGGAACGTCTTCAAGGTCACGGGATTGGCGACCTTGCCCATCCGGATCAGACTGCTGGCCGTTTCATAAATCTGCTGGTGGATGGCTTCGAAGAAGTGCTTCGCCTCCAGGAAATCGGAGACCCGGTAGAAGGCGTCGTTGTTGACCAGTATCGCGCCCAGCAGCCCCTGTTCCGCTTCGATGTTGTGCGGCGCGCTCCGATAGGTCGGGGACGCGGCGTCGGGCGCGAGCTTGTGAACGTTCGAATCAATCAAGGCCATGGACGAGCTTATTCTTCTGATTTCGTCGTTACTGAGATTTTCGGCTGTGGGGCCGCGATCAAGCGCCAGCCCGGCACGAAGCGAAAGGACGGATGTTTCTTATGCACGATTCACACAACGCAATGTGTGAATCCGCCACGGCCGGATGCATTCCGCTTGACGGGGATTCGGTCGAAAACCGCCGGTCAACGATGTCGTCGGCAAAAATCTGACGCGGCCTGAACCTTTTTCCGGGCTGCCGCGCCCAACCAGCTGCGAGGTCGGTGCTGGCCTCGGTTCCTCAGACCAGGATGAGGAAAGCCAGCGCGATCAAGGCGGCGGCCACGCCGGTTGCGATCAAGGCGTAGTCGGTCACGAGGTCGCGTTGCGGGTCCAACATCGTCTGGTGCGGTTCTCGGGTCATGCCGGACCACTACGACAGCCCGGAACGGACCTCTGTGAAGCAGATCACACCTGTCGCAATTTCTTTGCGGCAGGCTCGCGGGAACGACCCGGCGGATTCCGGGTTGTCTTCGCTCAGGGAAGATACGGTGACGATGGCTCGAGGGTTTCAGACAGCGCGACTTGGACTTGGTCTTGGGCTTGCCCGGGCAGGCGGCATCGACCGCGGCTGGCTGGCGTCGCTCGTTGAGGCCATGGAGCAGGCGGCGCGTCCGGAGGTCCAGAACGTTCCTTGCGACGTCGGCCTGATTTCAGCCGCTGCAGCCCACCTCGCGCGTCCGGCGCCGACCTTCGACCATTGCGGCTCGGCCTACAGCCTGCGCAACTAGCAATCCCGGTTCTTGCAGACCTATTCGCCGGCGAGTTGCAGCCGGGGTTTTGCAGCGCCGGCTTCCTTGAGCCGGAGGCGGCCTTCCTCGCGGCCGATGTAATCGCGGGTCATCGGCACGATGCCTTGGCGCTTGGTCAGCTGCAGCTGGAAGTTCATCATGTTCTGCACCCGGAACGACATCTCCGAGGCCGCCAGATAGAATTCCCACATCCGGGCAAAGGTCTCGTCGTAGAGCCGCACAGCCTCCTCGCGCCGCGCCATGAAGCGGTCGCGCCACGCCTTCAGGGTCTCCGCATAGTGCAGCCGCAGGATCTCCATGTCGCAGATCAGCAGCCCGGCCTTCTCGATCGCCGGCATGACCTCGGAAAGCGCCGGAATGTAACCGCCGGGGAAGATGTATTTCCGAATCCAGGGGCTCGTGACGTCGGGACCGGTCGAGCGGCCGATCGAGTGCAGCAGCATGACACCGTCATCGCTCAGGAGCTCGACGCAGCGCTTGAAGAAGGTTTCGTAAAAGGCGACCCCGACATGCTCGAACATGCCGACCGAGACGATGCGGTCGAACGGGCCGGGGATGTCGCGGTAGTCCTGCAACAGGAAGCGCGCCGAATGCGCCAGGTTCTTCTCCGCCGCCCGGGCGTTGGCGATCTGCAACTGCTCGGTCGACAGCGTGACGCCGGTGACGTCGGCGCCGCTCATCTCGGCGAGATAAAGCCCCAGTCCGCCCCAGCCGGAACCGATGTCGAGGACGCGGTGGCCGGGCTGGATCAGGAGTTTTGCGGCAAGGTGGCGCTTCTTGGCGAGCTGGGCGTCGTCCAGCGTCGCGTCCGGCGCCTCGAAATAGGCGCAGCTATATTGCTTGTCGGCGTCGAGGAAGAGGGAATAGAGCCGGCCGTCGAGGTCGTAATGGCGGGCGACATTGCTCCGCGACCGGCCGCGCACATTGAGCTGCTGGGCGCGCCGCCCGAGGAAACGAACCCAGGCCTGCATCCTGGCAAAGTTCGGCAACATGGCCGCCTGGCCCATCAGGACAGCCAGCACATCGGCGATGCTGCCTTGCTCCACCACGAAGGTGCCGTCCATGAAGGCTTCGCCGAGGTAAAGCTCGGGATCGACCAGAACGCGCAGTTCGGCGGCCCTGGTCATGAACCGTGCGGCGACGGGAATGCCCGTGCCGTCACCACAGGTAAATTTGGCGCCGCTCGCGGTCGTGAACGTGATCGAACCGCGGCGGATGAAGCGCCCCAAGAAAAATCGCAACAATCGGTCCATCGAAGCACCAACGGAACGGCAAGCTGCACACTGACACCACCGGAGCTGATCACTCCAATGTGTCCCCAACCCAAACATAGGCAGGGAATTGGATCGCGCTATTGCGTTGTGGTCAAAGCCGATATTCCAAAATGTGACAATTGCGTGGATGCGGCATGCGCGCGCTTCCATTCGCGCGATAATCGGATAAAAGGTGACCGCCGCGGCCGATCCATGAGGCGCAGGCGGCGATTTTTCCGGAATCTGGAGAGTTAAGGAATGTTGAGCCGAGCCCTCAGTCTGGCGACGGTGACGCTTCTGATTGGCTGCCTGTCGGCCGTATCAGCGCAAGCGCAAAACCTCGAGGCCGGCAAAAGCCCCTCCCAGATCTTCGCCAACACCTGCACGGCCTGCCACAAGAGCCCGCGCGGTCTCTTGAAGACCGTGCCGGCCGGCTCGCTGCCGGGCTTCCTGCGCCAGCATTACACGACGTCGAGCGACATGGCCGGGGTGCTGGCGTCCTATCTGATTTCGAACGGCGCCAACGACCCGCGCTACCAGGCCAAGGATCAGCCCAAGGGGGCCAAGGGCCGGGAGGCAAACCAGTCTCCGGAGCAGCCGGCCGAGCGCCCGTCTCGCCGGCAGCATCAGGGTGCCGCGCCGCAGGAAGGGGCCAAGGAGGCCGCGAAGCCCGACGCCGACGGTTTGAATCCCGAAGCACGTCCCGCCCACCGCGGCCGGCGCATGGCGCGCCCGAGCGAGACGCCGGATGGTGCCAAGCCGGATGACGGCCAGACCCCGCAGGCCGCGGGCGAGGGCAAACCGGCGCGCCAGAAGCACGGCCGTCGCGGTAAGCCGGTCGAGGAGCCGAAATCCGACGAGGCCCCCAAGGGGGAGGCGGCGGGCGACGAGCCCAAATCCCAGACCGCCATCAAGCGCGAAGACAAGGGTGAGGCGGAGAAGCCGGCGAAGCCTGCCGGCCAGCCCGACACGGCTGCCGTGCGATCGGACCCGGTTCCGGAGGTCACACCCGCGGCTCCCGTCGCTCCCCCTGCGCCCGAGCCGGCCGCTGCCCCATCGCCCGCGCCGGCGCCCGCCGCGCCCCCGGTAACCGCGGCCGCGCCGCCTCCGCCGCCCCCGACGACACCGGGCTCCGGTCCGCCGGAAGCGCCGACCTCGAAGTAATCGCCAACGCCGGGCCGTGAGGTCCGGCGTTATCATTTGACTGCCACTAGAGTATAACTCTAGAGTATTGATCTAGTCAGGAAGGGAGCAGCAGTGAGTACGGCACGCGACGATCTCTTGGCGGCGGGATTGGCGGTGTTCGACCGCGACGGGTTCGAGGGCGCGACGGTGGCCGAAATCCGCTCCCGTGCCCGCGCGTCCAACGGCAGCTTCTTCCACTTCTTCACCTCGAAGAAGGAGCTCGCCGGAACCCTGTTCCTGGAGATCCTGCAGGCCTACCACGCCGCGATCATCACCGCGGTCAACGACACGCACGGCGCCCGTGAGGGCGTTGCGCGGCTGATCCGCGCCCATCTCGATTGGGTCGTGACCAACAGGCGCGAGGCGCGCTTCCTGTTCGAGATTTCGCGCAGCGAGTGGAGCGAGGAGGTGCGCGGCGCGCAGCGCACCGAGAACTCGCGGCTCACCGATGGCATCGAGCGCTGGCGCGCGCCGCTGCTCGCGCGCGGCGAGTTGCTGCCGATGAGCGCTGTGCTGTTCTTCAGCCAGATCATCGGGCCGGCGCAGATCTTTTGCCGCGCCTATCTGTCGGGCCGCCATCCCGGTGACCCGCGTGAGCAGGTCGAGACGCTGATCGCCTGCGCGATCCGCGCGGTGGTGGCGCCAGGTGCGCCGGAGCGAGCAGGAGGAACGTCATGAACGAGACCGATCCGGACTTTGCGCCGATCGCGACGCGGATTCGCGACAATGTCGGCCGTCAGGGCTTCATGGGACTTGTCGGTGCTGAAGTGGCCGAGCTGTCGCGCGGCGCGTGCACGCTCGCGGTCGACCGCCGGCCGGAGCTGCTGCAGCAGCAAGGCCTGTTTCACGGCGGGGTGACGGCGTTCCTGGTCGACAACGCCACCACGATCGCGGCGGCGACGTCGCGCGGACAGCCGGCGCTGACGGCCGAGTACAAGCTGAACCTGCTGTCGCCGGCATCGGGCGATCGCCTGATCTGCCGGGCGCGCGTGATCAAGCCCGGACGCCAGGTCGCCGTCGTCGCGGCCGACGTGTTCTGCGTCATCGACGGCAAGGAGAAGCACACCGCGACGGCACTCGCGTCGATCGCGATGCTCGACGATCAGGCGGCGGCACGAATCCAAAGCCCGGCCTGATGGGGCCGGGCTTCAGTCGGTGGAGGGACGAAGAGACGCTTACTTCTCTTCGGCAGCCGGAGCCGGCGCGGCCTCGTCGTCGTGCTGCGCTTCCGGATCGAAGAATTCGCCGGCGGCAGCGAGCGCTTCGGCGGCAGCGTCCTGGTCTTCCTGACGGGTCGAGATGTCCTCGCCGCGCTTGATCCGATCGGCCTCTTCGGCGGAACGGGCGACCGTCACGGTGACGCTGGTCTCGACCTCGGGGTGGACGGCGATGGTCACCTTCTGCGCGCCGATCACCTTGATCGGCGAGTCGAGCCAGACCTGCGGACGGGCAACCGTGATGCCGTCGGCAGCCAGCGCAACGACGATGTCGCGCACCGTGACCGAGCCGAACAGCTGGCCGGACTCGGAGGCCTGGCGGATGATGATGATGTCGCGGCCGTCGATCTTCTCGGCGACCACGGCGGCTTCGCCCTTGGCCTTGATGTTGTTGGCCTCGAGCTCGGCCTTCATGCCGTCATACTTGGCGCGGTTCGCTTCGGTGGCGCGCAGCGCCTTGCCGCGCTTCAGCAAGAAGTTGCGGGCGAACCCGTCCTTGACGCGCACGACTTCGCCCATCTGACCAAGCTTGGCAACGCGTTCCAGCAGAATGACTTCCATTTTCGTTCTCCTTTAGAGGCTAAGTATCGGGTTGAGTGGTTGGATCGAATGTCAGGCCGCAGGCAAAGGCGGCGGTCTGGTTTGCAGATAGCGCTGGCGCAGTCCGAACACGGCGTCCGCAATGCCGAGCGCGAAGATCGCCACGATCGGCCAGCCGAACATGACGACGACAACGTAGATGCCGCCGAGCCAGAAGCCGCGATTGGCGAGCGTCAGCGTCAGCGTGTGCAGCACGGCGAAGCCGACCAGCGCATAGGCGATCACCAGCGCCGCGGTGACGATCTGCGCCAGCACCGCAAGCATGCCGCCGACGAAGCAGATGGCCACCGCCACCGACAGAGCGACCAGCGTCATCGCGGGGAGCGCGGTGGTGCGGAAATCCGGCCACGGTCGATTCAGCCGCCCGGAGGTTTGTGCGATCTTGCCGGCGAGCCACAGGCTCAGCGTCAGCGTGACCATCGCGAGGATCGTTGCCGCGAGGGGCGCGAGGATCACCAGCGCGTCGACCAATCGTTCGATCTCAGCACTGGGCAGCCCTTCGCCGGCGCTCAGCACCTTCAGCAGGCCACGCCGCAAAGCACCGGTGACGGTGTCGGCATCCGAGCCGAGCGTGAGCAGCGCGGCGGTCGTGGTGATGATGGCGAAGGCCGCGATCCAGAGCAGGATACGGCCGACGGGATACCATTCGAGCGCAGGCGGCTGCTGGGTGGCGGTGTCAGCGGCTGCGCCCGCGATCGGCCGGCCGAGCAGCGCGAGGTGGCCGAGCCACCAGCCGGGCAGGGCGACCATCATGGCAAACGCGATGCAATAGGGAAGTCCGAAGAGCGTGCCGAGAACGGAAGCGGCAGCGACGCCGCCGATGGCCGCAGCAAGCGGTCCCCAGGCGAGTGCCGACACCATCAGCGGCAGCGGCGCAAGAAAGTACAGCAGCAACGAGATCAGCGCGCCCGAACTGATCGAGGCGAACATCAGCGCCGACGCGGCGCCGGCTGCAAGTGCAACAATGAGGATCGCGATCATCAGCTGTCCCGCTCCTTTCGAGCGGTTAGAGGCACTCTGTCGAGAACCCCAACCATCGGCGACCGGACGACCCGGAAGCCTTATGAGAATGAGCGGCCGGCGGCGCGTGCCGCCGGCCGGACACGGTTAGCGAATAACGTAGGGCAGCAGGCCGAGGAAGCGCGCGCGCTTGATGGCGCGGGCGAGCTCACGCTGCTTCTTGGCGGACACGGCCGTGATGCGGCTCGGCACGATCTTGCCGCGCTCGGAGACGTAACGCATCAGCAGCTTGGAATCCTTGTAGTCGATCTTCGGCGCATTCGCGCCCGTGAACGGGCAGGACTTGCGACGACGGAAAAACGGACGGCGGGCACCAGCATCAGCCATGATTCATTACTCCTCGGTCGCAGCTTCTTCTTCGCGCGGACGGCGCGGGCCACGATCGCCGCGGAAGCCGCCGCCATCGCGATCACCACGGAAGCCGCCTTCGCGGTCGCCGCGGAAGCCACCGCCACGGTCATCGCGCTCGCGGTCACGGTCGGCCTTGCGCATCATCGCGGACGGGCCTTCCTCGTGCTCTTCGACGCGCACGGTGAGATAGCGGATGACGTCTTCGCTGATCCGCTCCTGGCGCTCGATCTCGGTGACGACAGCCGACGGTGCGTCGATGTTCATCAGCACGAAATGCGCCTTGCGATTCTTGTTCATGCGGTAGGTGAGGGAGCGCACGCCCCAGCTCTCGGTCTTGGTGACCTTGCCGCCGCCCTGTTCGACGATACCCGTCATCTGGGCCGTCAGTTCATCCACCTGTTGGGTGCTCGCATCCTGACGCGCGAGAAAAACATGCTCATAAAGAGGCATGGTTGTCCTTTCCTGTGTTGGCGCGGGTTCCGGCGACAAGCCCTTCGAGACCTTCGGAAAGGACTCGAGCTGCTCAGAAGGCGGGAGCACGGGACGACGGGCCGACTGGCCCTGCCACATCAAAATCGCCACATCAAAATGAAAGGGTGAATTTGCTGAGACCGTCCGTTCAGCTCCCGGCCGGAGCCCACGAATGGGGCGCTTTATACGGATTTTGGCCGCGAAGGCAAGGGTCGGTAGAGGGTTCTTGGCCCCCGGATTTGCGACGGGTCGTAGCCCTCCCGGCCGTTCGGCGCAACTTCGCGCAGTTCCGGGTTGATTTCTTTGTTTGTACATCATACAAATATCTCAGGGAGGATGATCGATGGGTTCGGAGACCGCCAGCGGCATGCCTGCGCCCGATCCGAAGCACGCGGTCCGCGCGACACGGTCGGCGGGGCGCAAGATGCGCTCGCTGTTGCTCGATGCCGCCAGCCGCCTGTTCAAGGAGCGCGGGCTCTCGGGCACGTCGATCTCCGATATCGCCGCAGCGGCAGACGCCTTTCCGAGCCAGATCACCTATTACTTCCGCACCAAGGAGGCGCTGTTCGTCGAAGCCGCCAGCCGCGACATGCTTTATCTCGCGCGCGCGACCGAGCAGGCCGCCCTGAAGGCCCACACGCCACGGGATTACACGCGCGCCTTGGCCGAGACGGTGACCGCGACCGACACGGTCGCCTTCTTCGCCGAGGCCTTGACCTTGACGCGGCGGCGGCAGGATCTCGCGCCTCTAGTCGAGCGCACCATCGAGCGTCTGCACAGCGAAGGCGCGCGCGCCTATGCGGACCAGGTCGAGCGACATGGCTGGCGCTCGCTGCGCGCGCCCGAGGAGAGTTCGCGGCGCTTCTGGGCGATTGCGATCGGCGTGATCGTCGAAGGTTTTGCGATGGGCCGCGGCGCCGAGGAGATGTGCCGCGAGTTGCTGCGCGCGCTCGGCGAGCAGGCGACATCGACGTCGGCCAATGATGGATCGCGGCTGCGCCTGGTCGGCGATCGCGATCATTCACCCTCAACGGACGGGGAGACAAGCTCATGACTGCGCTGCGCATGCGTGCCCGCGATTTCCTCACCGAGGACGAACTGGTCAAGGTCCGGCAACGCACGACGTGGAAGGGCGCAGCGCTGATCGTGCACGCCTGGGCGCTGATCCTGGGCGCGATCGCTCTGGTTGCGTGGTGGCCCAATCCGCTGACCTATCTGCTGGCGGTTGCGATCATCGGCTCGCGCCAGCTCGGGCTCGCCATCCTGATGCATGACGGTGCGCATGGCTGTCTCTCGGCGAACGAGAAGACCAATCTCACGCTGAGCCAGTGGTTCTGCGCCTATCCGATCTTCGCGGAGACCCGCGGCTATCGCCGCTATCATTTGCAGCATCACGCGCGGACGCAGCAGGAGGATGATCCGGATCTGGTGCTGTCCGCGCCGTTTCCGATCACGAAGATGAGCTACCGCCGGAAATTCCTCCGCGATATCACCGGGCAGACCGGCTACCAGCAGCGCAAGGCGCAACTGCTCAATGCGATCGGGCCGAAAGAGTGGCCGTTATCGCAGCGCGCCGCCAACTTCTGGGAGAAGCTCGGGCCGCAATGCGTCACCAACGCGCTGCTGTTCGCAGGACTTGCCGCCGCGGGCGTGTGGTGGGCCTATCCGCTGTTGTGGCTGGTGCCGTTGCTGACCTGGATGATGGTGATCACGCGGATCCGCAACATCGCCGAACATGCCGTCGTGCCCGACAGCGCCGACCCCTTGCGCAACACCCGCACCACGCGGGCCAATGTCCTCGAGCGGCTGTTCATCGCGCCGTATTACGTGAACTACCACCTCGAGCATCACCTGCTGTTCTACGTGCCCTGCTACAACCTGCCGCGCGTCCACCGCATCCTGAGCGGAAGCCGCTATGCCGACCGGATGGAAGTCCAGCCGGGCTATGCCGCCGTGCTGCGGCTGGCGACCGCCAAGCCCGATCGGGAAGACCGCCCGGGCCAACTGGTCAACAGCGCGCGCCGGGCGCGGGCCGGCGCCGAGGTTAACGCCGACCAGAATGCCGGCGGATTCTAGCCGGAGCCGGCCCCCGGCATCCCCAGGGTTCCGCGCGCGCGGCTTGACATCGCGCCCCCCATCAGTGTCTTACGGCCCGGTCCGAGGCCGGTTGCAAGACTTGGTTGCAGGGAATTGGTCCGGACCCGCTGTGGCGCGTTTCGCGCGACGGGATACCGTTTTCCCCTGCGGCAGGCGCGGCGCTTGCGCGGGGATCACGCTCAACAAGGTAGGGAGCGCCGATGACGGCAGCATTCACATTTCCCGGGCAGGGCTCGCAGGCGGTTGGCATGGGCAAGGCCCTGGCCGACGCCTTTCCGATCGCCAAGGCCGTGTTCGACGAGGTCGATTCCGCGCTGGGCGAGAAGCTGACCGCGATCATCTGGGATGGTCCGGGCGAGACATTGCAGCTGACGGAAAATGCCCAGCCGGCGCTGATGGCGGTCTCGATCGCCACGTTGCGCGTGCTCGAGAGCGAAGCCGGCTTCTCGGTCGGCCGCAACGCGGCCTTCGTTGCCGGGCACTCGCTCGGCGAGTATTCGGCGCTTGCCGCCGCCGGCAGCCTGACGGTCAGCGACACCGCGCGGCTGCTGCGCACCCGCGGGCTCGCCATGCAGAAGGCGGTGCCGGTCGGCGCCGGTGCGATGGCGGCGCTGCTCGGCCTCGACTACGAGGCGGCGGTCGCAATCGCCAATGAGGCGGCGCGGGGCCAGGTCTGCCAGGCCGCCAACGACAATGGTGGTGGCCAGGTGGTGGTCTCCGGGGACAAGGCGGCCGTCGACCGCGCAGTCGAGATCGCCAAGACCAAGGGCGCCAAGCGGGCCATGCTGCTGCCGGTGTCGGCGCCGTTCCACTGCAAGCTGATGCAGCCGGCGGCCGATGCGATGGCCGAGGCGCTGGCCGGCGTCACCATCAAGGCGCCCGCGGCGCCGCTGGTCTCCAACGTGCTGGCTTCCGCCATCACCGATCCCGACGAGATCCGCCGCCGCCTGGTCGAGCAGGTCACGGGGACGGTTCGCTGGCGCGAGTCGGTTGCCTATATGGCAGGCCAGGGCGTGACGCGGTTCTTCGAGATCGGCGCCGGCAAGGTGCTGAGCGGCCTCGTCAAGCGCATCGCCGATGGCGCGGTCGGCGTGTCCGTCGGCGGCCCGAACGATATCGCTGCAGCCAAGGACGCGCTGGCAGCTTCGGCGTAAAGCAGCCGGAAGGAGAATTCGATGTTTGATCTGACTGGCAAGACGGCGCTCGTGACGGGCGCAACCGGCGGCATCGGCGGCGCGATCGCGCAGGCGCTGCATGCACAGGGCGCGACGGTCGCGATTTCGGGGACGCGGCGCGAGGTGCTGGACGGCTTCGCGGCCAAGCTCGGCGAGCGCGTTCATGTGCTGCCGTGCAATCTCTCCAGCAAGGATGACGTCGAGGCGCTGGTGCCGGCGGCGGAAGCTGCTATGGGGCAGGTCGACATCCTGATCGCGAATGCCGGCATCACCCGCGACAACCTGTTCGTGCAGCTGCGCGACGAGGATTGGGACGACGTGATCGCGGTCAACCTGACCGCGACATTCCGCCTGGCGCGCGCGGCGACCAAATTGATGATGCGCAAGCGCTTCGGCCGCATCATTGCGATCACCTCGATCGTCGGCGTCACCGGCAATCCGGGGCAAGGCAACTACACCGCGTCGAAGGCCGGCATCATCGGCCTGATCAAGACGCTGGGCGCCGAATACGCCAAGCGCGGCGTGACCGCGAACTGCATCGCGCCGGGCTTCATCAAGACGCCGATGACGGACGCGCTCAACGACAAGCAGCGCGAGACCATCCTGGCGAAGGTTCCTGCGGCGCGGCTCGGAACGCCCGAGGATATCGCTGCGGCAGCCGTCTATCTGGCCTCGAACGAGGCCGCCTACGTCACCGGACAGACGATTCACGTCAACGGCGGCATGGCTATGATTTGAGCTGGTTGCTGGCTCTCGCAATGCGGCGAAAAGCCGTTTTCGGGAGCCGGTTCAGGCGTGTAGTCAAGGCTTTGGAAGTATGATAGCTGAACCCCCCATGGATGGGCAAAGAACGCCATTGCAGGATTTTGAAACCCTGTATATTGGCGTGGCGACGCCTGCCGTTCGCCGGGGCTTTAGTCGGCTACGACCGGGCCGAATCAAGACTATGCGCGACTGAGTAATCGAGACGACCACGATGGCTCGTATCGTCTTGGGGTCGGGTCCAATGGAACAACGAGGTTGAACGATGAGTGAGATTGGCGAGCGGGTTAAGAAGATTGTGGTCGAGCACCTTGGTGTCGAACCCGAGAAGGTGGTCGATAGCGCGAGCTTCATCGATGACCTCGGCGCCGACAGCCTCGACACCGTCGAGCTCGTGATGGCTTTCGAAGAAGAATTCGGTTGCGAGATTCCCGACGACGCCGCGGAGACGATTCTGACCGTGGGCGACGCGACCAAGTTTCTCGAGAAGAACGCGAAGAGCTGACGCCGATCGCGAAGTTGACGGGGCCGGACGGACCGTGTTCGAGCGGTCCCCCGGCTTCTTATTATTAGCCGCGCATTGCTGGCCGGAGACGTTGAAATGAGACGAGTTGTCGTCACGGGGCTGGGCATGGTTACACCGCTCGGCTGCGGCGTTGACGCAACTTGGGCGCGCATCCTCGCCGGCGACAGCGGCGGCAAGAAGATCGACACCTTCGAAGTGTCCGACCTGCCGAGCCAGGTCGCCTGCTACATTCCGCGCGGCGACGGCTCCAACGGCACCTTCAATCCGGATCAGTGGATGGAGCCGAAGGACCAGCGCAAGGTCGACGACTTCATCCTTTACGCGATGTGCGCGGCCAGGCAGGCGCTCGACGACGCCGACTGGCATCCGAAGTCCGATGAGGACCAGTTCGCGACCGGCACGATGATCGGCTCCGGCATCGGTGGCCTCACCGGGATTGCCGAGACCGCGGTGCTGCTCAAGGAACGTGGACCGCGCAGGGTCTCTCCCTTCTTCATTCCGGGCCGCCTGATCAATCTGGCGTCCGGCTACGTCTCGATCGAGCACGGCCTGAAGGGCCCCAATCATTCGGTCGTCACGGCCTGCTCGACCGGCGCCCACGCCGTCGGTGACGCGGCGCGGCTGATCGCGCTCGGCGACGCCGACGTGATGCTCGCAGGTGGCGCCGAATCGCCGATCTCCCGCATCGGCATCGCAGGCTTCTGCGCGGCGCGTGCGCTGTCCACCGGCTTCAACGACACGCCGGAAAAGGCATCGCGGCCCTACGACAAGGATCGCGACGGCTTCGTGATGGGCGAGGGTGCCGGCGTCCTCGTGCTCGAGGAATACGAGCACGCCAAACAGCGTGGTGCGAAGATCTATGCCGAGGTCACCGGCTACGGCCTGTCGGGCGATGCCTTCCACATCACCTCGCCGCCGCCGGACGGCAATGGCGGCTTCCGCAGCATGAGCATGGCGCTGAAGCGCGCCGGCCTCGTCGCATCGGATCTCGACTACATCAATGCGCACGGCACCTCGACGCAGGTCGGCGACGAGATCGAGCTCGGCGCGGTCGAGCGTCTGCTCGGCAATGCGGCTTCGAAGGTCTCGATGTCGTCGACCAAATCGGCGACCGGACATCTGCTCGGCGCGGCCGGTGCGATCGAGGCGATCTTCGCGGTGCTGGCGATTCGCGATAACGTGGTGCCGCCGACCATCAATCTCGACAATCCGTCGGTGCAAACGGCGATCGATCTTGTGCCGCATACGTCGCGCAAGCGTGACGTGAATGTGGCGCTGTCCAATTCCTTCGGTTTCGGTGGCACAAACGCCTCCGTGATCGTGCAGCGCGTGACCAATTAGTAGGTCGTTAGAGCGTTTTCGAGCGAAGTGGGTACCGGTTCGCGTGAAGAAAACGCATCAAAATAAGAATCTCAAGTCCCGTTCCGATGCGATCGGAATGGGACTTTAGAACTAGTCCACCGTTTTGCCGTATTCCGCGGTGACTCCTAATAGCGGGCGCATGCTATTGGCAGGGCAGGGGTTTGTCCGGCCACGATTCAACCGGCAGGATATTGGTTTGCATCGATGAGTGAGAGGCCGCCCATTTCACCACGGAGTCCACGTGCCGCGCTGGAGCCCGAGCAGGTTCCGCCGCCGCCCAAGCGCTCGGATCGTGCCCGCAATCCCTTCGTGATCGTCGGCAATGCCATCTTCACCATCCTGATCATCCTGATGATCGGCGCCGGCGCCACCTACTACTACGGCAAGCAGACGCTGGAATCGCCGGGGCCGCTGCAGGAAGACAAGATCGTCAACATCCCCGCGCGCGCCGGCAAGCGAGACATCGCCGACGTGCTGTCGCGCGAGGGCGTCATCAACGTCAATCCGTGGGTCTTCATCGGCAGCGTGTTTGCGCTGAAGGCGAGCTCCGATCTCAAGCCAGGCGAATATTCGTTCCAGAAGAGCGCCAGCCTGCGCGACGTCATCGCCACCATCGTCGACGGCAAGGTGGTGCAGCACGCCATCACGATCCCGGAAGGTCTGACCTCGGAGCAGATCGTGACGCGGCTCACCGACAACGACATCTTCACCGGCTCGGTGCGCGAGATTCCGCGCGAGGGCACGCTGTTGCCGGAGACCTACAAATTCCCGCGCGGCACCACGCGCGACCAGGTGATCCAGCGCTTGCAGCAGGCGCAGAAGCGCGTGCTCGCCGAGATCTGGGAACGCCGCAACACCGATTCGCCGCTGAAATCGCCGGACCAGCTGGTGACGCTGGCCTCGATCGTCGAGAAGGAAACCGGCCGCGCCGACGAGCGCAGCCGTGTCGCCGCCGTGTTCGTCAACCGCCTGCGGCAGAGGATGAAGCTGCAGTCCGACCCGACCATCATCTACGGATTGGTGGGCGGCAAGGGAACGCTGGGGCGTCCGATCAAGCGCAGCGAGATCACGCAGCCGTCGCCCTACAACACCTATGTGATCGACGGCCTGCCGCCGGGACCGATCGCCAATCCCGGCCGCGCCTCGCTGGAGGCGACCGCCAATCCGGCGCGTACCCGCGATCTGTTCTTCGTTGCCGACGGAACCGGCGGCCACGCCTTTACCGAAACCTACGACCAGCACGCCAAGAACGTCGCCAAGCTGCGCGCGTCGGAAAAGCAGATCCAGAACGACACCGTCGAGCCCGCGGATGATCCGGCGCCTGCCGCCGCGGCGCCCGGCGCGGCCGACACCAATCCCACGGCGACCACGCCGGCGAAGCCCACCAATCAGAAGAAGCCGCCGCGCAGCGGTCGCCAGGGCGCAGCCCAGCAGACCACTTCGCCGCCCGTCGTGCAGCGCTAAAGCGCGATGCGATCATCGCGCCTTAGCTTCTTGTTCGAGCATAGTCTTTCGGAAATCCGCTTCACGCTTTTCCGGACCATGCCGTAGCTCTGCATTTCCCGAGGGTGGACGTAATTCCACTTTCACGGAATCCGTTCTAAGGTCGCACCGGCTGCCCACGAGTCTCGTTGTCTCCGGGTGAGTCCCATATCCTTCTGTTGGAGAGTTTCACGCGATGGCGCTATCGAGCATGACCGGCTTTGCCCGAAGCCATGGCGCGAGCGGTCCCTATACGTTCGAGTGGGAGCTGAAGTCCGTCAACGCCAAGGGCTTCGACCTGCGATTGCGGCTGCCGCCGGGCTGGGACGAACTGGAAGCCCTCGCCAAGAAGCGGGCTGGCGAGTTGCTGTCGCGCGGCACGGTCTACGCCAATCTCAGCGTCAAGCGCACCGATTCGGCGCAGACCATCCGGATCAACGAGGACGTGCTGGCCGCGATCGTGAAGGTCGCAGGCGAGCTCGCGCAGCGGATCGACGCGGTGGCGCCGAGCATCGACGGATTGCTCGGCATCAAGGGCGTCATCGAGGTGGTCGAGCCTGACAACAACGAGGACGAGGACAAGGCGGCGCGCGAGGCGGCGGCGAAGGCCTTCGAGCAGGCGCTCGCCAGCCTCGTCGAGATGCGCCGGCGCGAGGGCGATGCGCTGGGCCAGATCCTGATGCAGCGCATGGACGAGATCGAGCGGCTCGCCAGGCGCGCCGAGACGGCTCCCGGCCGCAAGCCCGAGGCGATCAAGGCGCGGCTTGCCGAGCAGATCGCAGCACTGCTGGAGACCTCCGATCGCTTCGATGCCGACCGGTTGAGCCAGGAGGCGATCCTGATCGCCACCAAGGCCGATATCCGCGAGGAGCTCGACCGCATCGCCTCGCACATCGCCCAGGCGCGCGAGATGATCGGCAAGGGCGGCCCGGTCGGGCGGCGGCTCGACTTCCTCGCCCAGGAGTTCAATCGCGAGGTCAACACCTGCTGCTCGAAGTCGAACGACGTCGAGCTGACCAATACCGGGCTTGAAATGAAGAACGTGGTCGAGCAATTCCGCGAACAGGTCCAGAATCTGGAGTGAACGATGACGGCGCAGGGTTTTGACGGCGTTGAGCGGCGCGGACTGATGTTCGTCCTGTCGTCGCCCTCGGGCGCCGGCAAGACGACGCTGTCGCGCATGCTGATCGAGCGGATGCCGGGCTTGAAGATGTCGGTGTCGGCGACCACGCGGCCGAAGCGGCCGGGCGAGGTCGAGGGGCGCGACTATTTCTTCGTCGACAAGACCAAATTCGAGGCGATGGCCAAGCAGGGCGAACTGCTGGAATGGGCCACCGTGTTCGACAACCGCTACGGCACGCCGCGCGCGCCGGTCGAGGCCGCGCTTGCGGCCGGCGAGGACGTGCTGTTCGACATCGACTGGCAGGGCACCCAGCAGTTGCGCGAGAAGGCGCGCGCCGACGTGGTCAGCGTCTTTATCCTGCCGCCGTCAGCCGACGATCTCGAGAAGCGGCTGCACACCCGCGCGCAGGATTCCGTAGAGGTCATCCGCGGGCGGATGAACCGCGCCACCCATGAGCTGAGCCACTGGGCGGAATACGACTACATCGTCGTCAACCAGAACGTCGACGACGCCTTTGCCGAGGTGCAGTCGATCCTGAAGGCCGAGCGTCTCAAGCGAGAGCGCCGCACCGGCCTCACCGAATTCGTGCGCGGCCTGCAGCGTCAGCTCGAGAAGTAGCGGGTTGCGGACGTGACGCGATCGCATCACGTCCGATTGCAATCTTTCCCGAGCGGACCCTAGTTCGCCGCGCTGCGCGCCAGCCGCTGCAGCATCGCCGCGATCTGCTTATTGTCCTGCTCGGTTTGATCCGGCTCGCGCAGCGTCTCGCGGCGAGCGACCGGCGTCTCGGCGCGGCGCGGAACCGGTGTCTCTGACCGGCGCGGCGTCGCCTCCGGCAAGCGCAGCGGACGGTCGCGGCTGACCACGGCCATCGGCGGTGCCGGCTCGGTGTGGAGTGAATCCCAGGGCGCACGCCATTCGTCGCTGATCTCGTAGGGCGGCGTACGCGTTCGGGTCAGCCGGAACACCAGCGCGCTGACCAGGCCCGCCAGCGCCAGTGCGCCGATCATCACGACCAGCAGCATCTGCGTCGAGGAGGAAGACTTCTCGGTGGACGCCTCCGCTGTCACGGGGGCGGCTGGTGCCGGCGCGGCCGTCTGTTGCGGCGTCGCGTCGGCCTGTGCGACCACGGTCGGCTGCTCTGCGGCGTGCCGGGTTCCGTTGGTTCCGGCCATGCTCGATGCATCCAGCCATCTGGCGTTCACCTCCGACGCTTGGGCGTTGGCGCCAGTCGGCGCGGCGGACGCCGCTGGGGCGGTCGTCGCAGTCGCGGCCTGACCGGCGTCTGCGCTCGCGACCGGCGCGGCTGCGGCCTGCGGCGAGGGCCATTCGGCATGCGCGTCGGCAACGGATTTGCGCATGGCCGCCGGCTGGGGCGCCGGAGGGGTCTGCGGCGGCGCTGCATCGGCGGTTGCCGCGGTGTCGGGCG
Organism: Bradyrhizobium sp. B120; assembly: GCF_049075665.1. Taxonomy (NCBI): domain Bacteria; kingdom Pseudomonadati; phylum Pseudomonadota; class Alphaproteobacteria; order Hyphomicrobiales; family Nitrobacteraceae; genus Bradyrhizobium; species Bradyrhizobium sp. B120. Next base: position 3,960,951 of record NZ_CP185242.1, read on the forward strand.
CGGCGGCCGCGGGCGGCTGCTGCGCTGTTGCGGTCTTGGCGACGGTCTTGATCTTGGCGTCACCGAGATACCAGCACTGCTTCTTGGTGCTGCGGTCGAGGTGGTAGAACCAGTGGCTCCCCGCAGGCGCGGTTCCCTTCGGCGCGGACAGACAGCTATCCGCGGTCTTCGCATTCGCCGTATTGCTGCTCGCCGTATTGGCGGCGGTCTGGGCCATGGCCGTGAAGTTGGCAGCGGCCAACATGCTGACGGCAAGCGCCGCAGCGAATTTCGCTGAACGATTTGACATACGCGTCCCCGGTATTTCTTTTTTACGCAAACGCTGGTGACGCCAATCTCGGTAAAGAGTTGGGTCGCAATGCGCCGCAAATCCGGAACGGGTAGGGCTTAATTGAGGCTCGCGTCGCACCGCAATTGCGGCGGGCGGAAGGCTGGAACGCGGGCTGAATGATCGCTCGGTCGGCTGTCAGGTTCCGCAGCACCAAAGCGCGCATTGCTGCTGCGAGACCGTTGCGTCCCGCCGGCGATCGCGACGCCAGCGGGACGTCATGTCCGAGCATGATCTTTTCGGAAAACCGCTACGCACTTTTCCGGATCATGCTTTAGTTCTTCAGGACGATGCGTCCGACGACCTTGCCGGCGCGCAGCTCGTCGATCCATTTCTGGACGTCGGCCATCGGCTCTTCCTTCATCGGCGTCGGCTTGATCTTGCCGGCCCGGGCGAGCGCCATCAGCTCCTGGCCCTCGGCCAGCGTGCCCACCATGAAGCCTTCGATGGTCATGCGCTTGTAGACCCATTGCACCATCGGCAGCGTGAACTGGCCGCCCATCAGGCCGGACACCACGATCTTGCCGCCGCGTGCGACAGTCGACACCGCGAACGCCATCGACTTCTCGTTGCCGGCGAAGTCGACGACGCCGTCGAAGCCGCCGTCGCTCTCCTTCAGCATGCGCTTGACGACATCGGGCTCCGCAGGATCGTAGGCCGCCGCCGCGCCATTCTTCAGCGCGGCCTCGCGCGCCGCGGGGCTGAGATCGGCAACCGCGATCGGCTGCTTGAACATCGCCTGCGCGAACGACAGGCCCATCATGCCGACGCCGCCGAGACCGACCAGGAGCAGATTGCGCTGGCGCGGACGATCGACCAGGCGCTTCAGCGCGCCGTAGGCAGTGACGCCGGAGCACATCAGCGTCGCGGCCTGATTGACCGGCAGCGGATCGTAATCGAGCAGGTATTTCGCGTCGGGCACCAGCACGTGGGTGGCGAAGCCGCCGTCGATCGAGACGCCGAGGAAGCGCTGCTTGGCGCAGAGATTCTCGTCGCCGGCGAGACAGTCGCGGCACTGGCCGCAGCCGATCCAGGGGAAGACCGCCTTCTTCGTTCCGACCAGATCCTTCGGCGCATCGGGACCGACCTCGTCGACGACGCCCGCGATCTCATGGCCGAGTGTGAAGGGCAGGGTCATGCCGCGGGTGGTGTCGAGCTTCTTGCCGCCGCCGAGATCGGCGTAGCCGTCCTGGATGTGGAGATCGGAATGACAGAGGCCGCAGCGCTCGATGCGTACGAGCACTTCGCGTCCCTGCGGCTTGGGCGTGTCCACGATGGTTTCGCACAGCGGTGCGTCGAATTTCACGAGGGATTGGCGAACCATACGCGCCATTACGTTTTCTCCTGATGTTCTATTTTGTGGACCGTATATCGGCCAATTCCCTGGCCATGGCAACAAAGCCCGCGACCGGAATGGTTTCGGCGCGTCGCGTCGCGTCGACATCGGCTGCGGCAGCAAGCCGCGCCGGATCGACCGACAGCGACTTCAGGCTCTGGCGCAGCATCTTGCGGCGCTGGCCGAAGGCGGCGGCCGCGACCTGCTCGAGCATGCGGCGGTCGCACGGCTCCGGCGCGGCGCGCGGGATCAATCTTACCACCGAGGAGGTCACCTTCGGCTGCGGCACGAAGGCTGCGGGCGAAATGTCGAACAGGCTCTTGGTTTCGGCGCGCCAGTTGGCGAGCACCGCGAGCCTGCCATAGGCTTCCTCGTCCTCACGGGCGACGATGCGCTCGGCGACCTCGCGCTGAAACATCAACACCATGGTGTCGTACCAGGGCGGCCACGGCTCGATCGACAGCCAGTCGACCAGCAGCTGGGTTGCGATGTTGTAGGGCAGGTTGGCGACGATCTTGGCCTTGCCGCCATCGAGCAGGGGACGCGGATCAAAGTGCTGCGCGTCGCCATGCACGATCTCGATGCGGCCGGGATAACGCTTGACGATGTAGTCGAGCGCATCGATCGCGCGCTCGTCGCGCTCGATGGCGATGACGCGCTTGGCCCCCATCGCAAGCAGTGCGCGCGTCAGCCCGCCGGGGCCGGGCCCGACCTCGATCACGGTGGCGTCTTCCAGCGGGCCCGCCGCGCGGGCAATGCGTGCGGTGAGATTGAGGTCGAGCAGGAAATTCTGGCCGAGCGATTTGCGCGCCGACAGCGAATGCTCGCGAATGATGTCGCGCAGCGGTGGCAGATCGTCGATCGCGCTCACTTAGCTTGATGCCGCGGCCATGCGCGCGGCGAGCCGGAGTGCGGCGATCAGGCTCGAAGGATTGGCCTTGCCGGTGCCGGCGATATCGAACGCGGTGCCGTGATCGGGCGAAGTCCGGATGAAGGGCAGGCCCAGCGTGACGTTGACGGCGTCCTCGAACGCGACGGTCTTGATCGGGATCAGCGCCTGGTCGTGATACATGCAGAGTGCGCAGTCATAGGTCTTGCGCGCGGCTGCGTGGAACATGGTGTCGGCCGGCAACGGGCCTCGGGCGGCAATTCCTTCGCGGCGCAGGATGTCGACCGCGGGCGCGACGATCTCGATGTCTTCCATGCCGAGCGTGCCGTCTTCGCCGGCATGTGGGTTGAGGCCGGCGACTGCAAGCCGCGGCGAGGCGAGGCCAAACCGCGCCTTCATGTCGGCGACCAATATCCGCGCGGTCGAGACGATCAGGTCGGTCGACAATTGCGCCAGCGCCTCGCGGACCGACACATGGATCGTCACCGGGACGACGGCAAGCGCCGGCGACCACAGCATCATCACCGGCTGCGGCGCGGGCCCGCCCCGGGCGGCAAGCTCGGCGAGGAATTCGGTGTGGCCGGGATGGCGGAAGCCGGCGCGGTACAGCACGTTCTTGGCGATCGGATTGGTGACGATGGCGCTGGCCTTGCCCGAGGCAACATCGGCGACGGCCTGACGGATCGACGCCAGCGCGGCATCGGCGCTGGTCTCGTCGGGCTTGCCCGGTCGCGCGGTCGCCGCCTTGCCGGTCGCAACGACGGGCAGGGCCCGTGCAAATGCCGCGAAGGCCTCCTCGGCGCTGACTTCGGCAAGCTCGACGGCAAGCCCGAGCGTCTTGGCGCGCTCGGCCAGGGCGGCGCGGTCACCGAGCAGATAGAACGGCGGAAGATCGAGTTCGCGGCGGCGCAGCCACGCGGCGAGCGTGATGTCGGGGCCGATGCCTGCGGGCTCGCCGGATGTCAGTGCGAGAGGTTGAGCCATGCGTCAACGATAGTCGATCATCGCCCGCCTGGATATTCGATCATCGCGGCTTTCCGGACTTCCTGCAGGTAGGCCTTCGACTTCGCCTCGTACTTCTGCACGTACATCTTGTCCCGCATCTCACGCTTCTTCGGCGTGTCCACGGTGGTTGCCTTCCGGCCGCAGAGGGCGACCATTTCGACGCCCTGCTTGGTGAGTTCGGGAGGGGTGAGGTGGCCGACCGGGGTCTTGTCCAGGATGTCGCGCAGCGACTGCGGCAGGTCGGCCGACGTCTTGACGACGATCTCGCGGATCGCGGCGTTGCGCATCGACTTGAAGAAGGTGTTGGCTTCCTCGCAGGAGGTCACGCGCTCGCGCAGGGTGTCGGCTTCCTTGCGGCGGTTCTCGAATTCGGATTGCGGGGAGCCGCGCGGCACGATCAGAACGACCGGCTGCATCCGGTATTCGAACGCTTCGGCGTCGGGCGCCTCGCCGGTCTCCTTGACCGCGGTGGCGACGTCCTTTTCGCCGACCTGCAGGCTTTCCTTGAAGCGGCCGCGGACCAGGCTGGTCCAGACCATGTCGGCCCTGATGCGCTGCTTGAGCGTATCGGGGCGGATGCCTTTGCTCTCGAGGACCTTGGTCAGCTGGTCGTTGTTCAGCCGCATCCGTTGCGCCATGCCGCCATAGGATTGCTCGATATCGTTGGCGGTGGGATCGACGCCGAATTTCTTGGCTTCCTTGATCTTCAGCTTCTCGTCGATCAGGTCGTCGAGGATGGCCTTTCGATCGGGATTCTTGCCGCCGGTCAGGCCGTTCAGCTTGGCGCGCTGCTCGATGTCGAAATTGGTGATGGGTTCGCCATTGACCATCACGGCGATGGTCTGGGCATGCAGTCGCGCCGCGCCCCCGAACAGGAGAAAGAGAGCCAGCAGGGAACTCAACACCAGCGAATGGCAGCGCGTTGGCAGGCTAGCGGTCGTCATTGTGGTCATGTCAGCCGTTTAAACCAATTCAAGCCGGGGCCACAGGCCCGCGGGCAATACAAGCCCCCAATTCAAGCCCCCAATACAAACGCCTTGGCAGGCCCCTCGCTCGCTACTGCATGCCAGCCGAACTGCTGGTCGTGGAGGTCTGGGCGATGGTCCGCAGCCCGATCTGGAACATGAACGCGTGGCTGAGCACGGGCGGCTGCGAGCCTGCCTGATAGGTATAGGACGTGATGTAGTTGGCAGCCAGCACGAAGCAGTCGTCCACATAGCCCGCGCCGACGGCATACTGGTTGATCTTGTTCGCTTCAAGGTCCCAGCGCGCCGCACCCTGAACCACCCAGTTCGACGCCACCTTGACCGATCCGCTGGTGAGGATGCCCTCGCGGCGGGTCAGGTAACCGAGTTCCGGCTGCGCCGCATAATCGCCGTAGGTCACGGCGATCGACCAGCGGTCGAAATTCGCGCTCGCCGTGGCCTCGAACCGGTTGATGTTCCAGGTCGCTTCATCCATCCGCGAGCGGACGCTGAAGGTGTAGGTGCGGTTCGGCGAATAGGCGAGGCTCGCGACATAGTCCGAGCGCGGGTTCTGCAGGCCGGAATCGATGCCGGTGTTGGTGACATCGGCGACCGCGAACGAGTTCATCCCGAACATCTGGTAGGACTGTCCGAACATCCCCTTGATGCTGCCGCCGCGGTCGAACTGCGTGGTGGCCTGCACGCCGACATTGGCGCGGCTGCCGCCCTCGACGCGGTCATAGCCGGAGAACTTGTCGACCGCGAACAGGTTGCTGGTGTCGAATACCAGGCTCTGCGCGTCCTCGTTCGGAAGCTTGCCGGCATTGGGTTCGTTGGGCCGGATGATGACTTGCGCGATCGGCTCGACGGTGGTCGTGCCCCACGGCTGCACATTGATGAAGGGGTAGCGGTATTCGAGGCCGACGGTCGGCATGAAGCGGACCGTCTGGGTATCGCCGACCGGCAGGAAGTTGGACACGCCGGGCTGATTCGAGATGTCGGCGTTGATCGCATCGGCGCGGACGCTGGCGAACGGCGTCCAGATCTGGCCGAGCGGGTCGGTGTAGGACTTGCGCCACTGCGCCTCGGCCGTCAGCCTTGTGTAGGTGCCCGGCATGCCGCGCAGCAGGCACTGCGAGGGCAACCGCGCCATCGGATCGGCGGAGGCGGTCGTGCACAGGCTGTTGGTGTTGGCGGTCGTCGTGATCGGGTCGAACACCGCGGTTTCGCGGGTCAGGTTGACGAAGTTCATCTTGTAGCTGAACTCGCCGCCCAGGATGTTGTTGTTGATCACGTTGTTGTAGTCGATGACGGGCGCGACCACCGGGACCTGGTTCTGGTTACCCGAGTAGCTGAGATAGTAGATCGCGCGCGCGTCGAAGAAGCTGCGGTTGCCGACGCCGGTCAGATAGAGCTGCGAGATCGCTTCCGTCGGCAGCGACAGGAACGATCCGAACGGATCCTTGTACTGGGCGAGCCGGTAGTCGGACATGAAGAAGTAGTCGGACAGCACGACGCCGTCCCAGCCCCAGACCCATTTGTCGTTCAGCGCGAACTGGCCCTTGGTGTCGACGCCCCAGCGGAAGTCGCGGTCGCCCGGCTGGCCAGTAAACTTGCCCCGATCGAGCTGGTCGATGCCGTAAAGCCGGATCTGATAGGCGCCGTCCGCGAAGCGCTGACGGAATTCGGTCTGCAGCAACACACCCTGCTTCGAGGTGATGCGCGGACTGAAGGTCGCGTCCATGTCGGGCGCGATCGCCCAATAATACGGGATTTCGACGCCGTAGCCGAACGCCGTGTAGCTGGTGAAGCCCGGCATCAGGAAGCCGCTCTTGCGCTTCACGGTCGGATCGGGCGTCGAGAAGTAGGGCAGATACGCCATCGGAACGCCGAAGAATTCGAGCTGGGCGTTCTCGAAATACAGCATCTTCTCGGTCTGATTATGGATGATGCGCGCGCCCTTGACCTGCCAGAGCGGCGGCTTCTTCGGATCATCCTTACAGGGTGCGCAGGCGGTATAAACGCCGTTGTCGAACACCGTGTAATTGCCGCTGGACCGATCGGCGCGGGTCGCCGCCATGCGGGTCTGGTCTTCGGTGTCGACGCGCAGCGAATCGACAAACCCGTCGCGGTAGTCGTCGCTGAGATCCAGGATGTTGGCGTAGGTGATCTTGCCTTCCGCATCGGTCATGCGGATGTTGCCTTCGGCATGAAGACGCTTGGTCTTCTGGTCGTAGATGACCTTGTCGGCCTCGACGCTGGTGCCGTTGTAGAACATCTGGACGTTGCCGACGGCCGAGATGCGGCTGTTGTTGTAGTCGTAATCGACCTCGGTCGCCTGAACGAGCATCTGCCCGTCATTCTTGGCCGGCGGGCGGACCGGCTTCGGCGGACGCGGATTGTAGGTGAATGCCTGCGCGGCAGCCGGCGTCGACGCGACGACGTCGAGCGCGCTGACCGCGACGAACGCGGCAAGGAGAGCAGAAATCGAAACGCCAAACGCGGCCATGCGGCTCCGTTGACGGCGCAGGGCACTGCGCCGCCCGGATACAGGCGACCTCAACTGGCGGGCGGCGACGGTAGCCACTACCCGTCCTCCTGGTACAGCAAGGCTAAGAAGCCGGTGAGGCTACCCACAACGACAGGCAACCACGCCGCAGCGATGGGATGCATCAACTCAGCCTTGCTCAAATCTTCAGTTACTTTCGACAGGACGTAGAGCAGAAAGCCTGCGCCCACGCCACTCAAAACCATCTTCTGCACGCCGCCCATCCGGAAGAAGCGGAGGCTCACAGAAGCCGCCAACATCACCATCGCAGCCAGCAAAAATGGCTGCGCGATAAGCTTGTGATACTGCAAGCGATAGCCAGCCGTCGCGAACCCTGAGCTCTCCGACGAACGGATGTAGTTCGGCAGTTGCCAAAAGGACACAGTTTCGGGGGTGGAGAAACTGTTGCGCACCTGTGCAGGGGTCAGGGTGGTGGTCAGGTAGAAGGTGTCCTGGTCCACCGGAGCCTTATCGAGGGTGTATCGGCGTACTCCCGTGAACGCCCAGCGGCCTTCTTCGAGCGTCGCTTCGCGGGCCTCGATTCGTTCCTTGAACTGCAGCGCCGTATCGAATCGGAACACGGTGAGGCCGGTCAGCCGAATGCCTTGCTGCTCGCTGCGAGCTGCATTGATGATCGCCTGACCTTCGTCGTTGATCTGGTTGAGCCAGAAACCGGACGCGTCCTGGATGCCGCCGCCGGGCGCCGAGCCGAACAGCTCGGCCTCCATCCGTTTGGAGAGCTCGCGCAGATTGGCCGACACCGGATTGTAGGCGGTGGTCGCGAAGATGCCGAGCACGATCGCACTGACCAGCGCCGGCGAGATGAATTGCCAAGCCGACACGCCGGCAGCGCGTGCCACGACGAGCTCCAGCCGCCGCGACAGCGCGAGATAGCAGGTCATCGCGCCGATCAGCACGCAGAACGGCATCAGTTTCTCGAGCAGCTGCGGCACGCGGAACAGCGAGGTCTCCGCGACCGTGATCGCGGAGGCCCCGACCAGGCTCGACGTCTTGCGCACCATCTCGATGTAGTCGACCAGCACGAGCAGCACGAAGATGCCCGCGAACACACCCACCGCCGCGACCACGAAGCGGCCGGCGAAATAACGCCCGAGCGTATTTGTCACCATGCTCATGCGGTGGCGGGCCTCCGGAAGAGGCGCGCAATGCGCTCGTTGTTCCTGTTGATGATTTCCATCAATGCTGCCGGCGGTTCGACGACCACGCCGCCGACGATCATCCAGATCCCGACGCCGATGCCGGCGAACAGCATCAGGTATTGCACCAGGGCAGCCAGCGGCGTCTTCACCGCCATGACGGAGCAGGCGAATCCGACCATGCGCAGGCCGAACACCGCGAAGACCGAGCCGCCGATCGAGAAATTGCGGCTTTGGCGCGTGGTGCGCGGCGCGCCGAGGAAGGCAAAGGTGAGGGCCGCGAACGCGAACGGATAGATCGGCGCCATGAAGCGATCATGCAGCTCCGCAAAGAACTGGCCCGACAGCTGCTGATAGGTCTGGTCGCTCTCGTCCGGCCACATCAGTTCCCAGAGGTAGCGCTCGCGAATTCCGAGCGTGACGTCGCGGCCCTGCGAGAATTTCGACATGTCGAAGGCGTAGCGCTGAAATACCACCAGGGTCGGATCGCGCTTGCCGACTTCGAATCGCTCGAGATTGCCGTCCTCCAGCACGAGATATGAGCCGCTCTCGTTCTTCAGCACGGTGCCGTGGTCGGCGACGATGGTGACGCGCTGCTCCGGATCGCGGCGATCGTCGACGAACACGCCGCCCAGCACGCCGCCGGGCAGGCGCTCGCGGATGCGAATCGTCAGGTTCTGATCGAGCTGGGCGAAGCGGCCGGGCTGCAGGATGTTGGTCAGCACGTCGGCGGTGATCTCGGCATCCCACTGCTTGATTCGGCGCATGCCGTCGGGGGCAAGATAGGCGCCGATGAAGGCGACCAGCGCCGCCACCACGCAGGTGGCGAAGAAGAACGGCCGGAACAGCCGGAACGGCGAGAAGCCCGCCGCGTTCATGACGATGATCTCGGAATCGGTCGCGAGCTTATTCAGCGTGTGCGAGATCGCGATCATCAGCGCGATCGGGGCGATGATCAGGACCAGGGCAGGGATCACGAGGCCGGTGATGCCGAGGAAGGTGACGATGGTCTGACCCTGGCTGGTCATCAGGTCGATGCCGCGCAACGCCTGGGTAATCCAGATCACGCCGGTAAGGCTGACCAGGACAAGCGCAAACGACGCCAGCGTCGTCTTGAAGATGTACTTGTCGATCGACCCCATCGCTACCGCACGGCCCCCTTGGCGCAACCAAACGCACGGCTTTCGACCAATCCCGTCAACCCGGGTTCCCCTATGGTCGAGCCGCGGACTCGTCCGGCTCACTCTCTGTTCACAATCTCACTACCATCCCTTTGATCCGTCAACAAAATGGCCGGGCCAAGGCACGCTTAATTTATGGTTAATTAATCGCTTTTGTGGCCTTCCGGCCACTCCGGCGCTTGGCAGCGGCGCAGCCGACAGGTCATAGTGTGCCACAAGCCCGGTCCGGGTCGCTCCGGACCGCCATCGCAATGCTCACCCCCGCGTGCCGGAAGGGCCGCCTCAGGCCCGAGCAACACCCTGAGTTCTGGAGGATTTTCCTATGTCCGACGCCGTCAAGGTCGGCTTCGTCCCGTTCTCCGCGTCCGCCCGCGGCATTCTGGTCGCCTTTTGCGACGAGCAATTGAAGCTGGGAGCCGCCACCCGGAAGGCGCTGGGAGCTGCCGCCGAGACCGTCAAGCGGGCCGCGGCCGCCAATCAGTTCAAGGGCAAGAGCGGGGCGGCGCTGGACATCCTGGCGCCGGAAGGAATCAAGGTCGACCGGCTGATCGTGGTCGGCACCGGCAAGGCGGCCGACCTCAAGGAGAAGGATCTTCTCAAATTCGGCGGCGTGGTGGCCGGCAAGCTCAACGCCGGCAGCGGTGCGATGACCGTCCTCGCGGAACTGCCCGATGCCGCGATGACAGCCGTCCAGGCGGCGACCATCGCCACCGGCATCCGCCTGCGCGCCTACAAGTTCGACCGCTACAAGACCAAGAAGAAGGACGGCGAGGACGGCGCCGTGCGCGCCGATGTCTCGATCGCGGTCGACGACGTCGCTTCTGCCAGGAAGGCGTTTGCGCCCGAATCGTCCATCGTGGACGGCGTGAACCTGGCGCGTGAGCTCGTCAACGAGCCGCCGAACGTGCTGTACCCGGAAGAGTTCGCGCGCCGCGCCAGCCAGCTGCGCAAGCTCGGCGTCACCGTCGAGGTGCTCGACGTCAAGGCGATGACCAAGCTCGGCATGGGCGCGCTGCTCGGCGTCGGGCAGGGCTCGGAACGGCCCAGCCGCACCGTGATCATGCGCTGGAACGGCGGCAAGAAGAGCGAGGCGCCGGTCGCATTCGTCGGCAAGGGCGTCTGCTTCGACACCGGCGGTATCTCCATCAAGTCGGCCGGCGGCATGGAGGATATGAAGGGTGACATGGGCGGTGCGGCTTGCGTGGTCGGGCTGATGCACGCGCTCGCGGCGCGCAAGGCCCGCGTCAATGCGGTCGGCGCCATCGGCCTCGTCGAGAACATGCCCGACGGCAACGCGCAGCGTCCGGGCGACATCGTCACCTCGATGTCCGGCCAGACCATCGAAATCATCAACACCGACGCCGAGGGGCGCCTCGTGCTCGCCGACGTGCTCTGGTACGTCGCCAAGAAGTGCAAGCCGAAATTCATGGTCGATCTTGCAACGTTGACCGGCGCGATCATGGTCGCGCTCGGCACCGATTACGCCGGCCTGTTCTCCAACAATGACGAACTCGCCGAGCGCCTCGCCAAGGTCGGCCTCGAGACCGGAGAGAAAGTGTGGCGCATGCCGCTCGGTCCGGAATACGACAAGCAGATCGACTCGCAATTCGCCGACATGAAGAACACCGGCGGGCGCAATGGCGGCTCGATCACGGCCGCGCAATTCCTGCAGCGCTTCGTCGACGGCACGCCCTGGGCCCATCTCGACATCGCCGGCACCGCGATGGGCGCGCCGAAGACCGAGATCAATCAGAGCTGGGGCTCCGGTTACGGTGTCCGGCTACTCGAGCGGCTCGTCTCCGAATATTATGAAGCCAAGAAGTAATAGAGTGTCGGCCGGCGCATGACCGAGGTTCTGTTCTACCATCTGCAGAACATGACGCTGGAGAGCGTGCTGCCGCCGCTGCTCGAGAAGTCGCTCGAGCGCGGCTGGCGGGTGGTCGTGCAATCGACGTCGCAGGAGCGCGCCGAGACGCTCGACGCGCATTTGTGGACCTACAGCGACGATTCGTTCCTGCCGCATGCGAGCGCGCGGGTGGCCGACGCCCAGGACCAGCCGATCATCCTGTCGGTCGAGGAAGGCAATCCGAACCGGGCCAATGTCCGGTTCCTGGTCGACAACGCGTCGCTCCCGGACGACTGCGACAGCTACGAGCGCCTGGTCCTGGTGTTCAACGGCGACGACCCCGACGCGGTGGCTTCGGCACGGGAGAGCTGGACCGCCTGCAAGGCGCGCGGCTTCGAGGTCACCTATTGGCAGACCGACGAGCGGGGACGCTGGCAGCGGCGCCAATAGCGATATCGATGAATTAATGATAATTCGACGTTTCTTGAGGCGGGTCTTGGGGCGGGCCACGGTCATGCCGCAAAGTGATGTTCGGACAAGCCCTTAGGTAGAGGGGTTAGGAGCCTTGTCGATCGTGCGTGATGGAACATTCAGTCGGAAGTCGCTGCTGGCGTTGCTGGTACTTGCACCTGGCCTTGCCGGCTGCTCGAGCGCGTCCGACATCTTTTCGCGTGACGCGGATTGGTTCTCGCGGCCCGGCCGGGTGTTCATCCGCAACATCTCGATCGAATCGCCGCCGCTGACGCCGGACAAGCCGGTAACCAATGACGATCTCGTCAGTGCCGATGGAGGCTGTCCCGGCATGGCGCCGCCGGCGGGTGCCACTGACGCGAACGCGCAGGCTGGCGGTGCGCCACCGCCGCAGCCGACCGGCGGCAGTGTTGCGCTTGGTCACACCGAATGCGACGTCGTGCGCGGCATCGGCGCCCCCGACAGCGTCAACCTGTCCAGCGGGCCCGGCGGCGAGCGCGTCGCGGTCGTGACCTGGTCGCGCGGCGCGCGCGCCGGTATCTATACGTTCTCCTCAGGACGCCTGACGTCGGTCGAGCGCGGCCCGGATGCTGCGCCGGAGCCGAAGCCCGCGAAGCCGAAGAAGAAAAAGACCTCGCACGGCTAGGGCAAATACGCCGGCCGCGGCAGGTCTATGCCTCCCTCCACACGTCGTCCCTGCGAAAGCAGGGACCCATACTCTGCGGCGGATATGGTTAAGGGGACTCGTCGTTCCGTGATCGCGCAATAATGAGCATCGGTGGTTATGGGTCCCTGCTTTCGCAGGGACGACACCGAAAATGCCGGCGGATCAAATCTAGTTCGCGGCTTCGTCGAGTTCGGCGCTCGCTTCCAGCCATTCTTCCTCGGCGCGTTGCAGCGCGCTCTCGGCGCCGGCGCGCGCCTTGGTCAGCTGTGCGGCCTGCTTGGGATCGCGGGTGAAAATATCGGGCAGCGCGAGCGCGGTATCGATCTTGGCGATGATGCCGTTGATGCGCTCGATCTCGCTCTCGGCCTGCGCGACCCGCTGCCTCGGTGAAGCGCGCCTTTCATTGCGGTTGCGTTCCGGCTTTGCCGGCTCCTTGACGCGCTCACGCGGCGCCGGCCGGCTGTCATTGGAAGACAGGATCATGCGGCGATATTCGTCGAGATCGCCGTCATATGCGGTCACGGTCTGGTTGGCGACGACCCACAGACGATCGGCGCAGGCCTCGATCAGATAGCGATCGTGCGAGACCATCATGATGGCGCCGGGGAATTCGTTGATCGCCTCTGCCAGCGTCGCGCGGCTGTCGATGTCGAGATGGTTGGTCGGCTCGTCCAGGATGATCATGTTGGGGGCGTAGAACGTCGCAAGCCCAAGCAGCAGCCGCGCCTTCTCGCCCCCCGACAGGCTCTTCACCAACGTGTCGCCGGCCTTGCCGGAGAAGCCGATCGCGCCGACGCGGCCGCGCACCTTGCTCTCCGGCGCCTCGGGCATCAGCTTGCGGATGTGATCATAGGGCGAGCCGTCGAGGTTGAGCTCGTCGACCTGGTGCTGAGCGAAATAGCCGACCGATAATTTATCGGCCCGCGTGATCTTGCCCGCGAACGGCGCGAGCTTGCCTGCCAGCAGCTTGACCAGCGTCGACTTGCCGTTGCCGTTCGAACCGAGGAGCGCGATGCGGTCGTCGGGATCGACGCGCAGCGTGACACGATTGAGCACGGGCTTGCCCGGCTCGTAGCCGACCGAGACGTCGTCGACCGCGATGATCGGCGGCGACAGCAGCTTCTCCGGTGCCGGAAAGGAGATCTCGCGAACGTCCTGGGTCACCAGCGCGGTGATCGGCTTCATCCGCTCCAGCATCTTGACGCGCGACTGCGCCTGCCGCGCCTTGGAGGCCTTGGCCTTGAAGCGGTCGACGAAGTCCTGCAGGCGCTTGCGCTCATCGGCCTGCCGCTTGGCGTGCTTGGCGTCGAGCAATTCGCGCGCGGCACGCTGTTCCTCGAACGAGGAGTAGGTCCCCTTGTAGAGCGTGAGCTTGCCGCGATCGAGGTGCAGGATCTGATCGACCGAGGTGTCGAGGAGATCGCGGTCGTGGCTGATCACGATCACCGTGCGCGGATAGTTGGCGAGGTGGTTCTCGAGCCACAACGTGCCCTCGAGATCGAGATAGTTGGTCGGTTCGTCCAGCAGCAGCAGATCGGGTGCGGAGAACAGCGTCGCCGCCAGCGCGACGCGCATGCGCCAGCCGCCGGAGAATTCCGCGCACGGCCGTGCCTGGTCTGATGTCGAGAAGCCGAGGCCGGAGAGGATCGCCGCGGCACGGGCCGGGGCGGAGTGGGCGTCGATATCGACCAGCCGGGTCTGGATCTCGGCGATCCGATGCGGGTCGTGCGCGGTCTCAGCCTCGCCCAGCAGCGCGTCGCGCTCGAGGTCGGCCTTCAGCACGACATTGATCAGGCTTTCAGGCCCGTCGGGTGCTTCCTGCGCGAGGCTGCCGATCCGCCAGCGCGGCGGAAGCGCGATACTGCCGCTCTCGGTCGGGAGCTCGCCCCGGATAGCATGAAACAGCGTCGACTTGCCGACACCGTTACGGCCGACAAATCCGACGCGTGCGCCGGGCACGATTTGCACAGAACTGTGATCAATCAACAGCCGCCCGGCGATCCGGACTGAAATGTCAGTGATGGAGAGCATGCAGCGTTGTCACCGGACCCGCTGCCAAACGCAACCCGTCTGTTTGTAAAATCTCTCCGTACGGCTGTTGCAAAAACGCAATGGGCTGCTGGTGAGCCCACAATACCTGATGGTGATATCTAGTGGCGCTCGTTGTCCCGGCGTTGCATCTCCTCGAGGAGCTGCTGCAGGCGGGACGACAATGCGGGTTCTGGCCGCATGCTTTGCTGGAGTCGCTCACCCACGGCATCGCAGATGTAACGGCAGGTCTTGCGATCAATCTGATCGGGATCGTTGTCGGTCTGGGTCATTGTCATTGGCATTTCTCTTGGAATGTCTCTTGGCGAGTTCCACCTCGCTGTTTCGTAAGTCCTTGCCATGACAAGTCGCGACCCCCGAATTTGGTTTCGGTTCCGCCTTACTCTCGCCTTGAGGTAGTGAGGCGCATCGTGCGGCCGGGTTCCCTGGCGGGCATAAAAAAAGCCCCGGCGCAAGGCCGGGGCGAAAGCAAGTCAGGGGAGTAGTCGACAGAACGGATGGATCAGTAGCAGCGATTGACCAGGCGCCAGCGGGGACCCCACGGGGTCGGGACGACGCGGCGCACGTAGCAACCGCCACCGCCGTAGCCGTATCCATAGCCGCCGTAGTAGGCCGGACCTCCGACGATGACGCGCGGGCCGCCCCACCAGCCGTGGTGCCATCCACCGTGCCAGCCGCCGTGCCAACCACCCCAGGCCGAGGCGGAGGTCGGGGCGAGTGCGGCGGCACCGAGCGAAATTGCGGCAACGGCAGCGAGCGATAATTTGCGTAACATGATCGTCTCCTCGAGCTATGGGCGCGGATGACGCGCCCGCGGTGACATCGTTTCCCGAGACGTCCTGTGAGGCTTGCGGATGGGGGGCCAGCAAGGCGTCCGATCGGTGCTGAGCCTAGGCGGCTGCGGCTGAACGGCAGCGGCACGGCGCTGTCAGAATGGGTTCACCTAAGTGAAATCGCGGTAAGTTGGCCGAGCCTGTCTCTGTCCGGAGAGCGCCCGGACGACGGTTTTTGTCGTGAAAATCCATCAAAACTAAAGGCTAACGCGTCACAGGGTCGCTTGCCGTTACCCCATCGCGCCGATATAAGCCCCGGCAACTCCCAGCCACCGTTTACAAGGACGAAATCATGGCGATTGAACGCACCTTTTCGATCATCAAGCCCGATGCCACCGAGCGCAACCTGACCGGCGCGGTCAACGCGGTGATCGAGAAGGCGGGCCTGCGGGTCGTGGCGCAGAAGCGCATCCAGATGACCCGCGGCCAGGCCGAAACCTTCTATGCCGTCCACAAGGCGCGCCCGTTCTTCGGCGAACTGGTCGACTTCATGACCTCCGGCCCCGTGGTGGTCCAGGTGCTGGAAGGCGAGGGCGCCATCCTGAAGTATCGCGACGTGATGGGCGCGACCGATCCGTCGAAGGCCGCCGAAGGCACCATCCGCAAGCTCTATGCGAAGTCGATCGGCGAGAATTCGGTGCACGGTTCGGATGCGCCGGAGACCGCGGTGATCGAGATCGCGCAGTTCTTCGCCGGCAACGAGATCGTCGGCTAAGGCCGAACAACAGAAAGTGACGCGGTCTCCTGGGGAGACCGCGTCGACGTGAACTGGGAGCGGCGGACCACCGCCGCCAGGGGCGGCCGCAAGGCCGAATAGGACTCGCTGTGGACTGGCTGTGGCAGATCTTTGATCCGGCGTACATCGGCGCGTTCTTCACCGAGTTCAAGAACGAGATGGCGACCCCGACCTTCTGGGTCGCCGTCGGCAAGATCATCTGGATCAACGTCCTGCTGTCGGGCGACAATGCGCTCGTGATCGCGCTGGCCTGCCGTGGCCTCGCGCCGCGTCAGCGCCTGTGGGGCATGATTCTCGGCGCCGCCGCGGCGGTGCTGCTGCGCGTCATCTTCACCGGCATCGTCGCCAGCCTGATGGCGCTTCCCTACCTGAAGCTGGTTGGTGGACTGGCGCTGATCGTGATCGCCGCCAAGCTCCTTGTGCCGGAGCAGGAGGACGAAGACAGCGTGAATACGGCCTCGCATCTGTGGGCCGCGGTTCAGATCGTCGTGGTCGCCGACATCGTGATGAGCCTCGACAATGTGATCGCGGTCGCCGCTGCCGCCAATGGCAGCGTGCCGCTGCTGGTGCTCGGCCTTGCGATCAGCGTTCCCCTGATCGTTGCCGGTGCGGCGCTGATCATGGCGCTGCTCACCAAACTGCCGATCCTGGTCTGGGCCGGCGCCGCACTGCTCGGCTGGATCGCGGGCGACGTCATCGCGACCGATCCGGCCGTGCATCCCAAGCTGGATGCGCTGTTCGCCGGACCGCTCGGTGCCAGGCTCGATTCCTGGCTGACCTCGGTCGGCATGTCGCCGCAATTCGCGCATGGCGGCAACGGCGGCGAGATCACGCTCGCCGTGCTCGGCATCGTCGTGGTGCTGGTCATCGGATCGCTCTGGCGCCGTCACACGCTCCGGAAAGCCAAGCACGCTGCCAAGGCGGCGTGAGGGGGCGGCGTGAAGCCTAGCGCCGCACGATCGAGCCGGCGCGCCCGAGCAGCCGCGCCAGTTGCTTGAAGCGGCTGCCGACGCGATCGGCGACCAGATCCACCATCCGATGCTCGAACACCAGCATCAGCTTGCGGCCCTGGGTGCGGAAATGCGTTGCCGGCAGCACGCCGGTGCGCGCCGCCGTGATCAGATGTGCGACACGGAACGCGGCGCCGAGCACACGCGCGCGCTCGTCCATCGCCGGCGTCACCAGCGCGCGGATTTGCGGCGGCGGCTCGTTCTCCTCGCTGAGGCCGGCGTAGCGATAGAACACGGACAGCGCGACAAAGGCGCGGCCCTGATGCGTGATCGAGCCGAAATTGCCGTTCATGATCAGGCTGAGGGTTTCCTCGCCGCGATGATCGGGATGCACGCGCCAGCCGATGTCGGAGAGCAGGCAGGCGACGTGACGCAGCCTGCGGTCTTCCTCGGTCTCGCGCAGCCTGACGACGCGCACCAGCCGGTCGGTCCACGCCGTCAGCTCCTGGGCGTGGCGGGCCGAGCGCGACAGCAATTCGTTGAGGTTTTGGGCGGCGCAGACCAGGCCATCCTTGGCGCGCTCGGCCTGCGGCAGCATCTCGTAGAGCAGACCCTCGCGCACGCCGAAGGTCGAGAACACGATGGTCTTCGGCTGGGCGGCGCGGATGATGTATTCGAGCACGAGCGCGGCGTAGGCCAATAGCGGCCGCCGCGCATCTGCGACGGATTCGATATTGGCCAGCATGTTGGTGGCTGCAAGCCGCCGCAGCCGTTGCGCGAAGTCGAGCGCGTCCGCCGCCGGAATCGAATAGCCGTGCATCACCTTGAGCGGGTAGCCGCTCTGGATGATGTGGATGCGCGCCAGCGCGCGCCAGGTGCCGCCGACCGCGTAGAAGGTGCGGCCGCGGCCGGTCTTGAGCTGGGCGACCCCGAGCAGCTCGTTCTTGACGATGCGTTCGGCGCGCTTGAGCGATTTGTTCGAGAGGTCCTGCAGCGCAAGGCTGCCGAGCGGCAGCGTCACGCCGCTGCGCACGCGGTTGCCCCTGACGTCGATCAGTTCGAGCGAGCCGCCGCCGAGATCGCCGACGATGCCGTTCGGATTGTGCACGCCGGACACGACGCCGAGCGCAGACAGCTTCGCTTCACGCGGTCCGGTGAGGATTTCGATCTTGGCGCCGCAGATGCGCTCGGCCTGGGCGATGAAGTCGGGACCGTTCTTGGCGTCGCGGCAGGCCGCGGTCGCAATCGCGTAGACGCGGCCGACCTGCTGGATCCGGCACAGCGCGCGAAAGCGACGCAGCGCGGTGAGCGCCTTGTTGACCGCATCGGTTGCGAGCAGGCCGGTGCTCTGCACCTCGCGTCCGAGCCCGCACAGCGCCTTCTCGTTGAAGATGGTGACGAGGCTGCGCGCCATCGCCTCGTAAACCACGAGACGAACCGAGTTCGAGCCGATATCGATCACAGCGACGCTGGAAGCGCGCTTCCGCGGCCGCTTCACCGTAAGGCCCCCTTAAGACGATGGCTGCTGACGCTCGTTACGACGCGTGAGACGGCGCGGTGAAGATTCCTTGAGAGACTTACCACGGCCGGACAGACTCGGATTTGTCATGAAATAGTCATGTAGATTGAACGGCTCTTCGCCTTTCGCGGCCTTCATACGCGTTGAGGACCCATCCGGCAACAATTGCCAGCTCTGCTCGGTGTCCTTCAGGTTCGCGACCATGATCTGTTCGAGAACCTGCTGATGCACCGTCGGATTTTGCAGCGGACAGAGCACCTCGACGCGGCGGTCGAGGTTGCGCGGCATCATGTCGGCCGACGAGATATACACAGCAGCTTTTGCGCTGGGCAGGCCCTGGCCCATGCCGAAGCAATAGATCCGGCCGTGTTCCAGGAATCGGCCGATCACCGATTTGACGCGGATGTTCTCTGACAATCCCGGCAGCCCCGGCCGCAGGCAGCAGATGCCGCGCACCACGAGCTCGATCGAGACGCCGGCCTGCGAGGCCTCGTACAGCGCATCGATGATGTCAGGGTCGACCAGCGCGTTCATCTTCATCCAGATCGCGCCGGACCGGCCATGCTTGACGTGAGCGATCTCGCCGTGGATGTGCTCGATGATCCGCTTGCGCAATGTCAGCGGCGAGACCGCCATCTTCTCGATGTCGCTCGGCTCGGCATAGCCGGTGATGTAGTTGAACACCCGCGCGACGTCGCGGCCGATGATCGGGTCCGACGTGAAGTAGGAGACGTCAGTGTAGATGCGGGCGGTGACCGGATGATAGTTGCCGGTGCCGGTGTGCACATAGGTGGTGAGATTGCCGCCCTCGCGGCGCACCACCATCGACAGCTTGGCGTGGGTCTTCAGTTCGATGAAGCCGTAGACGACCTGCACGCCGGCGCGTTCGAGGTCGCGCGCCCAGCGGATATTGGCCTCCTCGTCGAACCGCGCCTTCAATTCGATCAGCGCGGTCACCGACTTGCCGGCTTCGGCGGCGTCCGCCAGCGCGCGCACGATCGGCGAGTTGTTCGAGGTGCGATAGAGCGTCTGCTTGATCGCGACCACGTCGGGATCGCGCGCCGCCTGCTGCAGGAACTGGACGACGACGTCGAAGGATTCGTAGGGGTGGTGGACCACGAGGTCCTTCTGGCGGATCGCGGCGAAGATATCGCCGCCATGGTCGCGCACGCGCTCGGGATGGCGCGGCACATAGGGCGGGAATTCGAGGTCGGGGCGATTGAGGCGGGTGAGCTGCGACAGCTCGTTCATCGCGAGCACGCCGTCGACCAGGATCACTTCATCGTCCGCGGCCGACAACGCGTGCTGCACGAAGACGCGCAGCTCTTCGGGCATCGTGGCCTCGATCTCGAGCCGGATCACCGATCCGCGCCGGCGGCGCTTGAGTGCGGTCTCGAACAGGCGAACGAGGTCTTCGGCCTCTTCCTCGATTTCGAGTTCGGAGTCCCTGATGATGCGGAATGCGCCCTGGCCCTTGACGGTGTAGCCGGGGAACAGGCGGCCGATGAACAGACCGGTCGCCTGCTCGAGCGTGATTAGCCGCGCCGGCGCGCCTTCCTTGGTCGAGGGAATGCGGATGAAGCGGTCGATCTTGCCGGGCATGCGGATCAGCGCGTTCATCGGCTTGCCGTCGGCGATCCGCGACAATTGCAGCGCGACCGTGAAGCCGAGGTTCGGGATGAACGGGAACGGATGCGCCGGGTCGATCGCGAGCGGGGTCAGCAGCGGGAAGATGTTGTGGAGGAAGTGATCCTCGATCCAGGTGCGTTCGGATTTGGTGACGTCGCGCCCGTCGACCAGCTGGATGCCGACCTTGGACAGGAGCTCGCGCAGGTCGCTCCAGATCGCCTGCTGGTCGGAGGCGAGTTGCGACACGGTCTTGTTGATCATCACGAGTTGCTCGGCCGGCAGCAGGCCGTCCGGGCTGCGCTCGGCAATGCCCTCGCGGACCTGGGCCTTGATGCCGGCGACGCGGACCATGAAGAACTCGTCGAGGTTATTCGCCGAAATCGACAGGAAGCGGACCCGCTCCAGCAGGGGGTGGCCGAGATTGACCGATTCCTCGAGCACCCGGCGGTTGAAGTGCAGCCAGGACAGCTCTCGGTTGATGAATCGCTCGGGGCTGGTCGCGACCGCGGGGACGGGCGGGAGCTCCGCCTCTTTCTCTTTGATTTCAGGTGCTTGTGCCGAGTCCATCAAGTGCTGGTCCAATTCGGGGCAGGGGGCCGGAGCGGTCTAGCCGAGGGCCGCACAGAACATGTGATATTGCGATGACGTTTCGATGACATTGATGTTCCGTTGGCCTGCGCCGTCAAGCCGCGGGGACCGTCAGGCATCGCGCAGCAGCTCCGCCGCCAACGCCCGGGTCACCGGCCGGCCCAGCCGCAGTGCCTCGGTGTCGAGCAGCTCGACCGCCTGGCGGACGGCGGTGTAGGACCGCTCGATCCGGTTGGTCAGGTAGCTCACGAGCGGCTCGTCCACGCTCATCTGGCGGTCGGCGCAGAACTTGACGATCAGGCCGCGGAACAGCTGGTCGTCGGGCGGCAGCAGCGTCACCGTCGGCACCGCGCGGAGCCGCGAGCGCAGATCGCGGAGCTCGATTTCGAACGCCGACGGCGGCACCCGCGCCGTGATCAGCACGAAGGCATCGTCCTGGCGCGCGAGATTCATCAGATGGAACATTGCGCGCTCGTCGAAATCCGACGGCCTGAGGTCCTCGACCACCAGCGCGCCGGTCGCAAGCGCCGTCGGCACCGTGTCGGCGGTCAGGGCATGCGCCGCGGTCGAGCGCGCGCCGGCGATCTCGGCCCAGATCGCGGCGAGGTGGCTTTTGCCGGAGCCTTCGGGCCCGACCAGCAGCATGATTCGGTTCGGCCAGTCGGGCCAGCCGTCGATCAGCGCCAGCGCCGCCTCATTGGCGGGCCCCTCGAGGAAATCGTCGCGGGTCAGCTTCTCCTCGTGCGGCAGGGCCAAGGCCAATTGACGAGGTTGAACGCTACCGGCCACGCAAATCTCCAAACCACTTCATTCTAGCATGAACCCTGCGCAAACGCTTCGCGCTTGTCGCAGGACAAACCGGTTTCCACTTTTCGGGATCGTGCGCTACCGAGCCTCGATCGTGCTCATGTGCCGCACCCACTCCACGAGATAGAGGGACACCGAACCCAAAGTAAAGATCGTGACCAGACCCATCAGGATCAGGTCGTAGGGGTGCGGCTGAAAGCCGAAGCCGAGCGAGGCGAGCACCAGAGCCGCGAACGCGACCTGTGCCACCGTGTTCAGCTTCGACACCATCAACGGCTTCATCTCGACCGGCTTGTCGAACAACCATGACACAATCACGGCGGAGACGATCATGATGTCGCGCGACACCACGAGAATCACGATCCAGCGCGGCACCGCGCCCCAGATTCCGAGCGCGACATAGATCGACACCAGCAGCGCCTTGTCGGCGAGCGGGTCGAGCAGGGCGCCGAGCTCGCTCGCCATGTTGAAGCGCTTGGCAAGGAAACCGTCGACCGCATCCGAGACGCCGGCGATCACGAAGATCGCGAACGCGATCTCCATCTGGCTCGAGACGATGGCCCAGACGATCACCGGCACCAGGATGATGCGGCCGAGGGTGATGATATTCGGAATGCTCAACTTGAATCGCTTCCCGGCTAGAAGCCTGATTTTACTCGATATCCGGCTCTTTTGCGCGGCGGCCGGGTGTTATCTACATAGTATCGCAGCAGCATCGCCGCGAGCCATTGCGCGGGGGCGGAATTCCTCGTAACCAGCCCCTTATCATCTGGAATTGGGCATGACCGAGCGCAAAAACGGGCTCACTTACGCGGATTCGGGTGTCGATATCGACGCCGGCAATCGTCTGGTCGATCTGATCAAGCCGATGGTGCGGGCCACCGCACGGCCCGGCGCGGACGCCGAGATCGGCGGATTCGGCGGGCTGTTCGACCTCAAAGCCGCCGGCTTCAAGGATCCGGTCCTGGTGGCCGCGACCGATGGCGTCGGCACCAAGCTGAAGATCGCGATCGAGACCGGCATCCACAACGGCATCGGCATCGACCTGGTCGCGATGTCGGTCAACGACCTCGTCGTGCAGGGCGCGGAACCGCTGTTCTTCCTCGACTATTTCGCCTGCGGCAAGCTCCACCCGGAAGCCACCGCGCAGATCGTCGCGGGGATTGCCGAGGGCTGCCGCGAATCCGGCTGCGCGCTGATCGGCGGCGAGACCGCCGAGATGCCCGGCCTCTACAAGGACGGCGATTACGACCTCGGCGGTTTTGCGGTCGGCGCGGCCGAGCGCGGAACCCTGCTGCCGACCGGGGATATCGCGGCGGGCGATGCCGTGATCGGCCTGGCGTCCTCGGGCGTGCACTCCAACGGCTATTCGCTGGTGCGCAAGATCGTCGAGCAGTCCGGGGTTGGCTATGATGCGCCGGCGCCGTTCGCACCGGTCATGACGCTCGGTGCGGCGCTGCTGACGCCGACCAAGCTCTATGTGAAATCCTGCCTGCGCGCGATCCGCGAGACCGGCGCGGTGAAGGGGCTCGCCCACATCACCGGCGGCGGCTTCACCGACAACATTCCGCGCGTGCTGCCGAAGCATCTCGGCGTCGGCATCGATCTGGCGTGGCTGCCGGTGCTGCCGGTGTTCAAATGGCTGGCCGAGCAGGGCGGCATCGCCGAGCTCGAGCTGTTGCGCACCTTCAACTGCGGCATCGGCATGATAGCGATCGTCAAGGCCGATGCGGTCGATGCGGTGACCGAGGCCTTCACCGCCGGCGGCGAGACCGTGACGCTGCTCGGTGAGGTGATCGAGGCCAAGGGGGCGCATGAGCACGAGCATCGCGTGGTCTATCACGGTCATCTCGATCTCTCGCAATGAAGCGCCGGGTTGCCATCCTGATTTCCGGCCGCGGCTCCAACATGGCCGCGCTGATCGAGGCTGCGAAGGCTGCGGATTTTCCGGCCGAAATCGTCGCCGTGATCTCCAACCGTCCTAATGCTCCCGGGCTCGAGAAGGCGGCCGCGAGCGGCATTCCGACCGTCGTCATCGAGAGCAAGCCGTTCGGCAAGGACCGCGCCGGCTTCGAGGCGGTGCTGCAACGGGCGCTCGACGACAGCCAAGTCGAGCTGATCTGCCTCGGCGGCTTCATGCGGCTGTTCACTGCCGAATTCGTCCGGCACTGGTACGGGCGGATGCTCAACATCCATCCGTCGCTGCTGCCCTGCTTTCCCGGCCTCGATCCGCACGGCCAAGCCTTGCGTGCAGGGGTCAAGCTGTCCGGCGCGACGGTGCATTTCGTGATCCCGGAGACCGACGCCGGACCGATCGTGATGCAGGGTGCGGTCACCGTGGCTGACGACGACACGCCGGAGACGCTCGCCGCACGCGTGATCACCATCGAGCATCGCATCTATCCGGAGGCGCTGCGGCTGCTGGCGAGCGACCGGCTCAAGCTCGAAGGCGACGTCTGCAGGACGCAAGGCAGCGCGGCAACCGACAGCACGCTGATCGCGCCGGCGCCCTAGCACGCGGTGGCACGAGAGGTCACCGAGAACAATCCCCCGGGTGATGCGGCCGGGGGAAGCGTCCGGATGAATTCCGCTAGCTGCGGCGTTCAGTGAACCTTGAGGTTCTCTGCCGACGCCTTGCCGCGGTTCTCCACCAGTTCGTACTCGACGGTCTGGTTCTCGTTCAATGTGCTGAGACCTGCGCGTTCGACCGCCGAGATGTGGACGAACACGTCCTTGTCGCCGACGGCCGGCTTGATGAACCCGTAGCCTTTGGTCGGGTTGAACCATTTGACGGTACCCTTCGGCATCGTCTCTCTCCCAGTCTAGACATAAAAAAGACGCGGCCACGTTTTCCACGTGCCACGCCACAAGCGGGCTTTCCGCTGTCTGTTCAATTTCCGGGTCTCTATATCCAAGGTCTTCAAGTCCGAAGTTTCGCCTCTCGAAGCCTTGGCTATCAACGTCGTGAAACGCACAGTCGAACGGCCGCAATCCGATTGTGAAGGGATTGCAACACGAAAATTGCGCCTTAGCAAGCGCGCTGGTTTTGCGTGACGCAACCTCAGCCTGTGCCGGCTGGACTCTGGCGCGGCGCGTTCGGCCACTGGCCGACGGGTCGAAGGCGCCGGAACTTCGCGTGCACCGCGCGAACTTCGTGCGCTAGCCCCGATCCACCCGCACCACGCGGCCCTTGTCGATCGCGAGCGCGAGCTGGCCGTGCTTGAGCTTGAGCGCCGCCTCGCCGAACAATTCGCGCCGCCAGCCGTGCAGGGCACCGACTTCGGCCTCATCGCTGGCCGCGATCTGCTCGAGGTCGTCGACGGTGGCGATCACCTTGCTGGCGACGCCGTGGCGCTCCGAGGTCATGCGCAGCAGCACCTTCAGCAGCTCGACGGTCGCAGCCCCATTGGAATTGTTTCTCGGTTTTTCCAGCTTGGGGAGCGTGGCCTGGTCGCGGGCCAGCCCGCGCTGCACCGCGGCGATGATGTCGGCACCCCATTTCGAGCGCTCGAAACCCTTCGGCAGCGAACGCAGATTGCCGAGCTTCTCCAGTGATGTCGGTGCATGGGTGGCGATGTCGCCGACCGCATCGTCCTTGAGCACGCGCGAGCGCGGCACGTCGCGGCTCTGCGCCTCCTGCTCGCGCCAGGCGGCAACCTCGATCAGGACCGCGAGCTCGCGCGGCTTGCGGACGCGGGTCTTGAGCCGCTCCCAGGCACGCTCGGGATGGAAGTCGTACGTCTTCGGCGAGGTCAGGATTTCCATTTCCTCGCTGACCCAGTCGCTGCGGTCGCGCTTCCTCAAGTCGGCGTCGAGCGCCGCGAACACTTCGCGCAGATGGGTCACGTCCGAGACGGCGTAATGCAGTTGCTCCTCGCTCAGCGGGCGGCGCGACCAGTCGGTGAAGCGATGGGTCTTGTCGGGGCGGTGGCCGGTGACGCGATCGACCAGCTGATCATAGGCGATGCTGTCGCCATAGCCGAGCACCATGGCCGCGACCTGGGTATCGAAGATCGGATGCGGGATCGTGCCGGACAGGTGCCAGACGATTTCGATGTCCTGCCGCGCGGCATGAAACACCTTCAGCACGGCCTCGTTCGACATCAGATCGAAGAGCGGCTTGAGGTCGATGCCGGGCGCCAGCGCGTCGACCACGACGGCTTCATCTGCGCTCGCCATCTGCACGACGCAGAGCAGGGGATAGTAGGTCGTCTCCCGCAGGAACTCGGTGTCGACGGTGATGACCTTGTGTTGGGCGAGCCGGTCGCAGGCGGCGGCGAGGTCGGAGGTCGTGCTAATCAGATCCATGAACAGTCCATGACGGCTTGACCACACGCGTTCTGCCGAAAGGGCAGTTATGTCAAGGGTCTTGCAGGGATTTTGGCCCTGCGCGGGGTGGGGGACACGGCATTTTTGAAGTGATTGGGCGCGATTCGCGGGCGTTTTCGGCCCGGTCGTGCCGGGAATTCGGCCGTCTTCCCGGCGAACCCCATCTTCGGTGTCATCGCCCGGCTTGACCGGGCATGACGAACATGGACTGAGCGCCATAGGCGATAGCCCACTGTCGCCGGGGCGCATTACCAAAATATCGAAAACAACCCCATGCACCGTAGCCGACAGCCAGCGGTGTTCGACATGGCAACTTGACACGTCGGGCAACTCAGCGATATTTTTCCATTATTCCGAAATCGTGCCTTGGCGAGTCATACCGAGAAACCCTGCAGGAGGTCGCGGCCTTCGCGCAGCGACACGCCCGACTTCCTCCGCTTGTCATTCCCCGGTGCGCAATCGCGCACCTGAGCAGCCGCGGCGTTGGGTGCGCCTCTGACCGAATGCGCCGGGTCGGCCCGACCCAAGCGTCCAAGTTCATCACCGGGTGCCGCCGAACATACCCCGCGAGTCGCGATGCTTTGTCAGCCTCCACTCCGCCCGACGAATGCGGCTCACCCGGCAAACGTCAAGCATGCGGGTGCGGCACTTGGACGGTGATCTCACGCGGGAGTATAACGATGTCCATGATCTTCGCCTGTCGACCCGGATTTGCCGTCGGCTAACGCATTCGAGCCTGACGCGAATCAAGACTCCGACCGGTGCAGCTATCGCGATCTCAGAAGCAGCCGAGTGAGGGTCGTCCCGATGGATCTCCACCACGCGCACCAGATTGAGGAAGCGGTCGAACGCGATGTTCGGCTCGACCTGTTCAGAGGGCTCGGGTTGTGGATGATATTTCTGGATCACATCCCCAATGACGGAGCCATCGGCTGGATTACGCTGCGCAACTACGGCTTCAGCGACGCTGCGGAGTTCTTCGTTTTCATCTCGGGTTACCTTGCCGGTTTCATATACGGCCCGATCATCGCTTCAGGTTTCTTGCTGTCCGCAGCGAAGCGGCTGTGGACGCGGGCCGCGCATATCTACGTGGCGCATATCATGCTGTTCCTGATCTTCACGGCCCAGGTCGCGAGAACCTCGCGGCGGCTCGACAATCCGATGTATGAAAACGAGTTCAACGTTTTCAATTTTCTGCAGCATCCGGATATCCTGATCGGGCAGGCACTCACCCTGCGATACAAGCCCGTGGATCTCGACGTGCTACCGCTGTTCATTGTCTTGCTGCTCGCGTCCCCGCTGGTCATCTGGGCCTTGGTGCGTCGTCCCAACCTCACCTTACTGGCTTCGATTGTTCTCTACGTGCTGGCGCGATGGTTTGATTGGAACATCGCCTCCTATCCACCGGGTACAACGTGGTACTTCAATCCATTTTGCTGGCAGTTGCTGTTTGTCTTCGGCCAGTGGTGTGGGGTGGGCGGCGCATTGTCTCAGATCGCCGGACTCATCCAGTCGCGGATCGTCGCAGCGGTAGCGATTGCCTGGCTGATCTTTGCGTTCCTGATCGTGATGACGTGGCATTTCCATGCGCTGGAGATGTTCATACCGGGATGGATGATGAAGTTCATCTACCCGATCGACAAGACGGATCTGGATATGTTGCGCTTGACCCACTTCCTCGCGCTCGCGGTCGTTGTCCATGGCCTGATTCCGCGGGACTGGCCGCCGCTGAAATCCCGATCATTGCGTCCACTAACTTTATGCGGCGAGCATTCGCTTCCGATCTTTTGCCTCGGGGTCTTGCTTTCGTTCTCCGCCCATTGGGTCTTGACCCAATACAGCGGCGCGGTCATCGCACAGCTCGTGGTGAGCGCGGCCGGAATCGCGATCATGATCGCCGCGGCGTGGCTGTTGCACCGCGCCGACGACATCCCGAATTTGTTCGTCGATGTGACAAATGCAGAGCTTCGACGGAAGATTGGGCGACCGAACTAGATTAATAAGCAACAAGGAGCCGCCGTGATCGCGACGCCGCCTGGGGCTGTTACCAGCGAGCTGTTTCAAATCGCCTCTGATGTCCCGGAGTATCGCCGCGATGCCGTGCTCGACGACATCAACAGCATCATCGACACGAACTGGCTGACGGAGGAGAGATTCTGGTCGCGCCAGCATTCCCCGTTCAAGGCCGACCACGGCATTGTCCTGCTCCACCACGGCGGCGCATGCGTGGCTTACATGATCGTGCAGCGCCTGGCTGTTGCCGGCGCCTCGGTGATTTATCTTTCGGGCACCGCAGTCAGAGACACCTATCGTGGCAGCGGCTTTTTCAAGCGGATGTTCGATACCGCAATGAGTGCGGAGTTCGGTGATCCGGCGGCGCCGGCAGAATTCTGCCTGTGCTGGCGGACGCGAAATCCCGTCATCTACGTCTTGGGTCGCGCGCAATGCCGAAGCGTGGTGCCGGCCATTCCGGCCGGTACACACGCAGTCGATCTCGACGAGCTCTGTCTCAGCCTCGCTGCCACCCTGTACCCCCGTCAGGCTATCGAGAAGCCGACGATGGCGATGCGGGGCGCCTATGGCCAGCTGCGCTATCGCGATGAGCCGACGACCCAGACCTCGTCGGATGTTGACCGCTGGTTCGCGCAGACCATTCCCGACAGCGCCGACGCCGTGTTCTGCGCCGGATGGGCGAGCAATCGCTGGTCTCGGCGCAATCAGTGATTGGCGATTTGCCCGGCTTCGACCGGCGCGGCGATGTGGCCCGGATTGATCCGGGCTTCGTTCGCGCGAATGCGCGACGGCCATCCGTGCCGTGAGGCCAGCATCGTGAGCCTGTCCCTGACGAGATAATGCGCCGGGCTTTCGAGAAAGCGCCAGACGAACCACGCCAGCGCGACCATGCCGGCCACCACGAGCGCGGTCGAGAGCGCGTCCGGCGTTGGCGTCATCAGGAGCAGGATCACGTAGCCGAGCTGAAGGTGCAGCAGATAGAGCGGATAGGTGATGCCGCCCACAGCCCTGACCAGGCTGTCCGGCAGCGGCACCGACTTGATGCGGGTGGCGGCGAACACGATGCCGAGCGAGACGATGCAGATCACGGTGACGACGCGCGGATCGAAGCTGCCATGGGTGTGGACGCCGAGCCGCTCCAGCTTGTGCACGGCCTGGAACGTCGCGGTGCCCATCGCCAGTGTCAGCAGGCTGTAGAGCCTGGTGTCGCGCCGTCCGCGGTAATGTTCATAGATCAGCAGCCCGACGGCGAAGAAGCCGCTGTCGTCGGCCATGAACAGCTTCTCGAACAGCGGAACGTCCAGCGTCAGCTCGTTGGCAAAGGTGATGGCGATCCACGCCAGGATGATGGTGTCGATCTTCCGCGGGAAAATGCCCCAGGCCAGAAACAGCGCGACCCAGACGTAGAACACGACCTCGATCACCAGCGACCAGTAGGCGTCGTCCATATAGGGCTGACCGAGCATCGGCGCTGCGATGAACAGGTTTGCCAGCCATTGTCCCCAGGTCACATGGAAATAGGTGTGGCCCAGCAGCAGCGTGGTGAGGAAGGTCAGCGTCATGCAGATGACGAAGGTCGGATAGATTCGGCTGAAGCGGGCGATCGCGAAACCGACCGGCGTGCGGCCTTCGGCCGAATAGGCGATGACGAAGCCGCTGATGGCGAAGAACACGGGGACGCCGAGGAAGCCGTACTGCGCGACCGGGGCGAGGTAGGGCAACGCCACCTTCTGAACGCCGTGCGATGCCGTGCCCCAGAAGCCGTAATGGTACAGGATCACGGCGCCGACCGCGGCGAGCCGCAGCAGGTCAAGCACGGGAACCCGGGTCGCATCCGGTTGTTTGGGTAGGCTCGGCATGCGCCTTCAATGATGGCGGCGAGGCATGAAGGCGTTCTTAATCCGGCCGGCCGAACGCCCGGGCGGCTGTTCACGATTGCAGGAGGCCGGTGGCGATGCCGGCCGCCGCGCTGAGGACGACCACCACGAGCGGCGGCGCGCGCCATGCCGTGAGCAGGACGAAGCCTGATAGCGCGATGCCGAAATCGAGCGGACGCTGTACGCTGCTGGTCCAGACCGGGTCGTAGAGCGCGGCACCGAGGATGCCGACCACGGCGGCATTGACGCCGCGCATCATCGCCTGCGCCGCCGGGCGCTTGCGGAAGCCATCCCAGAACGGCAGTGCTGCGAGCAGGATGAGAAGTCCCGGCAGGAAGATGCCGGCGAGGCCTGTGACCACGCCCGGCACGCCGCCGATCACGGCGCCGAGATAGGCGGCGAAGGTGAACAGCGGGCCCGGCACGGCCTGCGCGGCGCCGTAGCCGGTCAGGAATGCATCGTTGCCGATCCAGCCCGGCGTCACCACCGCTTCGCGCAGCAGCGGCAGCACGACATGGCCGCCTCCGAACACCAGCGCGCCGGAACGGTAGAAGGCCTCGAACAGGCCGAGGCCGGGCCATGCGCGGGCGAGCAGCGGTAACCCGACCAACAGGGCAAGGAACAGGATCAGTGCGCAGAGGCCGACGCGGCGCGACACCGGCATCGCGATGTGCGTGACGCCGTCGGCTGCTTGTGCGCGGCAGAACCACAGCCCGGCGACGGCGCCGAGCACGATGGCGCCGATCTGCGCAATCGACGAGGAACTCGTGAGGATGACGAGTGTTGCGACCGTTGCAATCGATGCGCGTTCGCGATCGGGACAGAGCGAGCGCGCCATGCCCCAGACCGCTTGGGCGACGATCGCCACCGCGACCAGCTTGAGGCCATGCACCAGGCCCGCGCCGGCCGGGCCGCTCAATCCGCCGGCGCCGAAGGCAAACAGCACGAGCGCAATCGCCGAGGGCAGCGTGAAGCCGGTCCAGGCCGCCAGCGCGCCGAGATAGCCGGCGCGCATCAGGCCGAGTGAAAAGCCGACCTGGCTGCTCGCCGGGCCCGGCAGGAATTGGCAGAGCGCCACCAGATCCGCATAGGCCTGCTCGTCAAGCCAGCGCCTGCGGGTGACGAACTCGTCGCGGAAATAGCCGATATGCGCGATCGGACCGCCGAAGCAGGTCACGCCGAGCTTGAGGAAAATGAACAGCACCTCGAGAGGCGAGTGCGCTGACCTCGCGGTGGAGGGCGATGTGCCGGAGTGCTGGACGTCGGTATCGTTCAAGCGTCGTCAATTCCTTGGGCTTGCGTCCCACGTCAGGACCCATCAGGGCAAGCATATCGTCATTCGATGACGCCTCGGCGCGATATTTGTCGCGACGACCGTCAGCCGATCCAGCCGAGCAGCCGGAACCAGACGAGATAGAGCGGCGCCAGTACGACGAAGGAGATCAGGCCGACGACGAGGCACATCTTGACCGCCGCGCTGGTCGGCACGCGCGCCATGCCGGCGGCAACCACGATCGGCGCGGCCTGATATGGCAACAGCGGCGTCGCGTAGGCGAACACCTGCGACATCAGCACGGTGGGAAGGCTGAGGCCGGTGTGTGCGGCGAGCGAGGCGGCCAGCGGCGTGAATACGGCGGGGACGCCGTTGGCGGTGACGATGAAATTGAGCAGGCTGGCGAGCCCGATCATCGAGGCGAAATCCGCCGCCGGCCGCGCGGGATCGAGCGGCAGATGCGGAATGATGAGACCGCCGATCGCGGTGCCGAGTCCGGACCATGCGACGACGGCGGCGAGCCCGAGAATGCCTCCGAGATAGATGCAGGTGCGGACATTGACGCCGGCGGCGAATTCCTCGCCGTTGAGGAAGCCGACGCGAGGCAGCAGGCAGAGGCAGGCGGAGACCAGCCCGACCCAGGCCGGGCGGATGCCGTGCAGAGAGTCCGTCATCCAGAACGCGAGCGTCGCAAGCAGGATGATCGAGAGCCGCCATTCGGCCGCGCTCATCGGTGTCGCCTCGGCGCTGCCCTCGATCGGCTTGGGCGATGCCGGAAACAGCCACACCAGGCAACCGATCAGCACGACGCCCTTGAGGATGCCGATCACGGGCGCATGCAGCACGAGATACGACATGTAGTCGAAGTGCACGCCATAGGCGCGCTCGGCGGCGCCCGTCATGATCAGGTTCGGCACGTTCGCAGGCAGGATCGATGCCGACAGCTGATAGGTGCCGAAGCCGACCGCAAGCGCGAGCGCGGCGCGACCCGGCGATCCCTCCGCCAAGCCGGCGCGATCGGCCAGCGCCAGGATGATCGGCATCAAGAGCGCGATGCGGCCCATGTTCGAGGGCATCACGAAGGCGAGCGCATAGGTCAGCAGGATCACGCCGGCCACCATGCGAAACCAGGAGCCGTTGAGATGGTCTGCGAGCAGCCGGGCGATCCGGTCGGCCAGTCCCACCTTGCGGATCGCGGTGCCGATGACGAAGCCGCCGAGCACCAGCCAGAACGCTTCCGACTGGAAGCCGGAGAACAGCACGTCCGGCGGCGCCGCGCGGAATACCGCCACCGCCGCGAAGAACAGCAGCGCGGTGAGAAATTCCGGCAGCAGGCTGGTGGCCCAGAGCAGGATGGCGATCGCGGCAAACCAGCCGGGATGGATCAGCGACGAGGCGGTCTCGGTCATAACGGGAAATCAGGGGAACGAGGGCAGGATGGCGCGACCATAGCACCGCGCAGCCCGGCTGCGTGGCCGTGATCGGGCAAGGCTGACGTGTCCGGATGGCGGGACGACCGGCGCGCAGCGCGAAGTCGCGTCGCGTGATGCGGCGTTACGCGAAACGCCGATGGCAGACGGCTTCGATACGATTGCCGTCGGGGTCGCGCAGAAAGGCGCCGTAGTAGTGGGGATGATATTCGGGACGCAGACCCGGCGCACCCTCGTCCGATCCTCCTGCCGAAAGCCCGGCACGCCAGAAAGCGTCAACCTGCTCCCGGAATTGCGCCTTGAAGCACCAATGCCGCCCGTAGGCTGCTTCGGGCACCGGTCCGGGGCGGATCAGCAAATAGGTCAGGTCAGGATGATCGGCGTCGCAGCGCTCGCCGTAGCTGATCCACGTCTCGCCGCTGCTCATCTTGGTGACGGCGAGCGCTGCCATCACGGCGTCGTAGAAGGGCTCGGCAGCGCGTATGTTGGATACGGTGATGGAGACGTGGTCCAACATCAACGATCTCCTGCATTGACGACGACGGCCCGAGCAGGGCGCATGTTGACCACATACCGATCCGCGCGCCGCGTCGGGCGCGTCACTCGTAGCGCATGTTCTTCGACGGCCGCCGTGCCGCCGGCATCGCCAGCACGACGAGACACAGCGCGATCATCGCCAGTCCCATGAATTCGAATGCAAATGCGTCCACGGGCCATTCTCCCCCATTAGAAACAGTTAGACTTGTTGGGGGAGCGTTGACGCGCTGTTAAGCCTTATGGTTACCGCCGCGAGGCTCCCGGCATGGTGCAGGGTGAGTTAACGCTCACGACGGGCATCGTGGAACAACGCCTTCGCACTACGCCACGAGCTTCGGCAGCGCGGCCGAGAGCGCGTCGACCGCAAGCCGGACCTTCAGCGGCAGTCGCGGGGTCGGCAGCCACAGCGCATGGCAGTCGTAGGGAAGCTCACCCTCGTTGCCGAGAACGCGGACCAGCGCGCCGCGCTCGAGGCGTTCGCGCACCAGCCAGGAGGGCAGCCACACCAGTCCCATGCCGCGTGCCGCGGCGTCGGCGATGGCCTCGAGATCGTCGAGCCTGAGCCGCCCGGCGGGCCAGACCTCGCGCGGCTTCTGGCCGTCACGCGGGAACAGCCACGGCCGCGCGCGCCCAAGCCGGCGATAGACGATCGCCTGATGCTGGCCGAGCTCGTCGAGCGTGCGCGGCCTGCCGTTGGCCTTCAAATACGCGCGCGAGCCGCACACCACCATGCGCTGGCACGCGATGCGCCGCGCGATCACGCCGGACTGCTCGTCGAGGTCGCCGGTCCTGATTGCAAAATCGTAGCCGCCCTCCATCAGGTCGGTGACCGGATCGCCGAACGAGAGATCGAGCTCCAGCGCAGGATATTTCTGCGCCAGCCTGAGGAGCAGCGGCGCCACGCAGTGCCGGCCGAGCAGCGCCGGCATCGTCACCTTGAGCCGTCCGCGCGGTTCGGACAACTGATCGGCCGCGAGCGCGTCGGCGGCATCCGCTTCGGCGAGTACCGCGCGGCAGCGCTCGTAATAGGCTTGCCCGAACTCGGTCAGGCTCTGACGCCGCGTGGTGCGGTGGATCAGGCGGACGCCGAGCCGCTCCTCGAGGAAGCGGACATGCTTGCCGACCATCGGGCCGGACATTTCGAGCGCGTCGGCGGCGGCCGCGAAGGAGCCGAGATCGACCGCCCTGAGAAACACGGCCATGCTGGTCAGGCGGTCCATCATTCGAAACCCTCGGTTTTGACTGTTCAGTCTGCGGGATGATTTATCCGCAGAACTGGCGTCGGCATAGCTCATTCAATTGAACTGTTTTGCAATTCAGCTGCTTTGGAGTGTTGCCGATGGCTCGCGTGGTTCGTTTTCATCAACATGGTGGTCCCGAGGTGCTGCGCATCGAGGACGTTGCGATCGCGCCGCCGGCGCGCGGCGAGATCCGGATCCGGATCAAGGCGCTCGGACTGAACCGCGCCGAGGCGTTGATGCGAACGGGGACCTATATCGAGACGCCGGCGCTGCCGTCCGGCCTCGGCCTCGAGGCGGCCGGGCTTGTCGAAGCGATCGGCGAGGGGGGCGGCGGCTTCGCGCTTGGGGATGCCGTCAGCATCGTGCCGCCGATCTCGATGGCGCGCTGGCCGGCCTATGGCGAGCTCGCGACGTTCCCGGCCGAGCTGGTCGTCAAGCATCCGCCGGCGCTGGGTTTTCAGGAGGCCGCCGCGGCGTGGATGCAATACCTCACGGCCTATGGTGCCCTGATCGATGTTGCGACGCTTGGGCGGAGCGAGTTCGTCGTGATCACGGCAGCATCGAGCAGCGTCGGGCTCGCCGCGATCCAGATCGCCAATCGTGTCGGTGCGATCCCGATCGCGGTGACGCGGACCTCAGCCAAGGCGCAGGCCCTGCGCGATGCCGGCGCTGCGCATGTGATCGCGTCCGCGGAGGAAGATTTGCAATCGAGGCTGGAGCAGATCGCAGGGCCGAACGGCGTCCGCGTGGTGCTCGACCCGGTCGGCGGCCCCGTCTTCGTGCCGCTGACGGCAGCGATGGCGCATGGCGGCATCCTGATCGAGTACGGCGGGCTCAGCGAGGCGCCGACGCCGTTTCCGCTGTTCACGGTGCTGAGCAAGAGCCTGATCCTGCGCGGCTACCGCGTGCACGAGATCGTCCAGGATCCGGCGCGGCTTGCGGCGGCGAAAGCGTTCATCCTCGACGGGTTGGCCGACGGCGCGCTGAAGCCGATCATCGCGCGGACATTTCCGTTCGAGCAGATCGTCGCGGCGCACCGGTATCTGGAGTCGAACGTGCAGTTCGGGAAGATCGTGGTGACGGTGTGAGGCGGAGCGGATGCTTCGCAGCGTCATTGCGAGCGGAGCGAAGCAATCCATCGGCCCGCATGCGCGGATGGTGGATTGCTTCGTCGCTTTGCTCCTCGCAATGACGAGGGTGGTCACGTCCCGCAGAACGTCTGCGTCACCATCTGCTCGGGCAGCGGCGGATCGGCGTAGGCCGCGAATTGCGGCTGGTCCTCGTACGGCTTCGCCAGCACCGCCAGCAATTCCTCGAACGGCGCGTAATCGTCGCTGTTGACGGCCGCCTGGATCACCGCCTCGATCCGGTGGTTGCGCGGGATGAAGGCCGGGTTGACGGCACCCATCGCGGCCTTGCGCTCGGCCGGCGTCTCGCTCTCCAGGGCGAGGCGGGCGCGCCAGCGGCCGGCCCATTCGTCGAACGCTGCGGGATCGGTGAACTGCGCACGGACGTCGGCGGCGTCGCCGCTCGCTGCCTCGCCGAGATGGCGGAAGGTCAGCGTGAAGTCGGCCGCGTTCCTGGCCATCGCGTCGAGCAGATCCTGGATCAGTGCTTCGTCACCGTCGCGTGCGGTGAACAGGCCGACCTTGGCGCGCAGCCCGGCCTGATAGGCCGCGGTGAATTTTTCCGGAAATTCGCCGAGGATCACTTGCGCCTGCTCGATGGCCTTCTCCTGCTCGCTGTCGAACAGCGGCAGCAGGCACTCGGCGAGCCGGGTCAGATTCCACAGCGCGATGCGCGGCTGGTTGGCATAGGCGTAGCGGCCCATCTCGTCGATCGAGGAGAACACCTGCGCCGGATTGTAGGCGTCGAGGAAGGCGCAGGGACCGTAGTCGATGGTCTCGCCCGAGATCGAAGAGTTGTCGGTGTTCATCACGCCGTGGATGAAGCCGACCAGCAGCCAGCGCGCGACCAGCGCAGCCTGCCGCGCCACGACGCCGGCGAGCAGCGCGTGATAGGGCTGGGCGGCATCCTTCAGCTCGGGATAGTGCCTGGCGATGACATGGTCGGCCAGCGCACGCACGCCGTCGGTGTCGCCGCGGGCGGCGAAGAACTGGAAGGTGCCGACCCGGATGTGGCTCGCGGCGACGCGAGTCAGGACTGCCCCCGGCAGCGCCGTCTCGCGCATCACGGGCTCGCCGGTGACGACGGCCGCGAGCGAACGCGTGGTCGGGATGCCCAAGGCGAACATCGCCTCGCTGACGATGTATTCGCGCAGCACCGGGCCGAGCGCGGCGCGGCCGTCGCCGCGGCGGGAGAACGGGGTCGGGCCACTGCCCTTGAGCTGGATGTCGCGGCGGACGCCGTCGCTGTCGATGACCTCGCCGAGCAGGATGGCGCGGCCGTCGCCGAGCTGGGGAACAAAGTGCCCGAACTGGTGGCCGGCATAGGCCATGGCGATCGGGTCGGCGCCGTCAGGCAGCCGCTTGCCCGCGAGGATTTCGGCGCCCTCGGGTGTCGACAACAGGTCCGGATCCAGCCCGAGCTGGACCGCGAGCGGCCGGTTCAGCTTGATCAGCCGGGGGGCGGCCACCGGGGTCGGCGCGACACGGACGAAAAAGTTCGCCGGCAGCGCCGAATAGGTGTTCTGGAACGGGAAATGGATGGTCATATCGGGAAGATAGGCCTGCGGGCCGAATAGGCAAACGCCAGGTGCCCGATCGCCGCAAAATGTGCGGTTTCGGGGC
Organism: Bradyrhizobium sp. B120; assembly: GCF_049075665.1. Lineage (NCBI taxonomy): Bacteria > Pseudomonadati > Pseudomonadota > Alphaproteobacteria > Hyphomicrobiales > Nitrobacteraceae > Bradyrhizobium > Bradyrhizobium sp. B120. Next base: position 3,997,905 of record NZ_CP185242.1, read on the forward strand.
AAAACCAGCCGTTCCCTTGGTTGCCGCACCCGGCCTCGTCGGGTAAACCCTCCGCAACTTCGGACAGGGCATTTTGGCCCTGTCGCGATTCGACCCTCCGACATCAGTTTTGGAACGAATATGCATCGCTACCGGTCACACACATGCGGCGCGCTCCGAGAGAGCGATATCGACCAGACGGCCAGGCTGTCAGGCTGGGTCCATCGCGTCCGGGACCATGGCGGCGTGCTGTTCGTCGATCTGCGCGACCATTACGGCATCACCCAGTGTGTGGCCGATCCGGACTCGCCGGCGTTCGCCGAGGTCGAGAAGTTCCGCTCGGAATGGGTGGTCCGGATCGACGGCAAGGTGCGCCGCCGTCCCGCCGGCACCGATAATCCCGAATTGCCGACCGGCCTGATCGAAATCTACATCAAGGAGATCGAGGTGCTTGGCCCGGCGGCCGAGCTGCCGCTGCCGGTGTTCGGCGAGCAGGAATATCCTGAGGACATCAGGCTCAAGTACCGCTTCCTCGACCTGCGTCGCGAGAAGCTGCACCAGAACATCATGACCCGCGGCGCGGTGGTCGATTCCATGCGCAAGCGGATGAAGGAGCAGGGCTTCTTCGAATTCCAGACCCCGATCCTGACGGCGTCGTCGCCGGAGGGCGCGCGCGACTTCCTGGTGCCGTCGCGCATCCATCCCGGCAAGTTCTACGCGCTGCCGCAGGCGCCGCAGCAGTACAAGCAGCTCTTGATGATGTCGGGCTTCGACCGCTACTTCCAGATCGCGCCATGCTTCCGCGACGAGGACCCGCGCGCCGACCGCCTGCCGGGCGAGTTCTATCAGCTCGACGTCGAGATGAGTTTTGTCACCCAGGACGACGTGTTCGCGGCGATGGAGCCTGTCATCACCGGCGTCTTTGAAGACTTTGCCAAGGGCAAGCCCGTCACCAAGAACTGGCCGCGGATTCCGTTTGCCGAAGCGGTGCGCAAATACGGCTCCGACAAGCCCGATCTGCGCAACAAGATCGTGATGCAGGAAGTCTCCGAGCACTTCCGCGGCTCCGGCTTCAAGGTGTTCGCGCGGATGCTGGAAGACCCGAAGAACCAGGTCTGGGCGATCCCCGGCACCGGCGGCGGCAGCCGCGCGTTCTGCGACCGCATGAACTCGTGGGCGCAGGGCGAGGGACAGCCCGGCCTCGGCTACATCATGTGGCGCGAGGGCGGCGAGGGCGCAGGTCCGCTTGCGAACAACATCGGCCCCGAACGCACCGCTGCGATCCGCGACCAGCTCGGCCTCAAGGAGGGTGATGCTGCGTTCTTCGTCGCCGGCGATCCAGAAAAATTCTGGAAGTTCGCAGGCCTCGCGCGCACCAAGCTCGGCGAGGAATTGAACCTGATCGACAAGGACCGGTTCGAGCTCGCCTGGATCGTCGACTTCCCGATGTACGAGTATGACGAGGAGAACAAGAAGGTCGACTTCTCGCACAACCCGTTCTCGATGCCGCAGGGCGGTCTCGACGCGCTGAAGTCGCAGGACCCGCTGACGATCAAGGCGTTCCAGTACGACATCGCCTGCAACGGCTACGAGATCGCCTCCGGCGGCATCCGCAACCACAAGCCGGAAGCGATGGTGAAGGCGTTCGAGATCGCGGGTTATGGCGAGCAGGAGGTCGTCGACCGCTTCGGCGGCATGTACCGTGCGTTCCAGTACGGCGCACCGCCGCATGGCGGCATGGCGGCCGGCCTCGACCGCATCGTGATGCTGCTCTGCGGCACCAACAATCTGCGCGAGATCTCGCTGTTCCCGATGAACCAGCAGGCCATGGACCTGTTGATGGGCGCGCCGTCGGAAGCCTCGCCGAAGCAGCTCAAGGAGCTGCACATCCGGACCAACCTGCCGGCGAAGGGGTAGGTGGGAGGAGAGGTGCGTAGCCCGGATGGAGCGAAGCAACTCCGGGGCAGTCTCTCCAATTGCGGCACTGTTCCCGGATTGCGCTTCGCTTCATCCGGGCTACGGGATGGAGCGAGCGCGTCACAACCCCGTCGAGGCCTCGATCCGGAATTGCGCCAGCGCCGACTGCGGATCGGTCTTGAGCAGTTGCATCAGCTGAAGCGCCGGCGCTTTCGCGCGTGGCGTCAGCTTGATGACCAGCGTCTGTCCCGGCGTCTCGATGAACTGGCTGATGGCGGTGACGAGCGCCGTGACATCGGCGCTGCCTCCGCTGACCGCTTCGCCCTGCGCCTTGATGGTGCTGAGGACGGCGTTGCGCGCCTCGTCGCGGCTGACATTCTGGGTGCGCGCGAATTGGGCGATGGCGAGATCGATGACGCCGAGGTCGTGGACGGCAAGTTCAATCGTGCCGGCCTCGATCTGCGCCGCCGCGCCCAGGGATTCCGCGGCGCTGGTCGAGAATGCCTCGCGCGGCACGTTGGCGAGCGTGACCTTCGCCGACGCGTTCAACAGGCCCGCCATGTCGAGCTTGACCGGCTCGAGCGCGAACGAGCGTGACGCCTCGGTCCAGACCGCGCCGAGATCGGCGTCGACGGCCATCCGGTCGATCCCGGCGGCGACGAGCGCCTGTTGGCGCGGATCGGCCGCATCCAGCGGCGCTGCCATCTTCGCGACCAGCCGCAGCTTGCTTGGGATCGTTCCGACGAACTGGCCCCAGTCGAGGCTGAAGACGTCGATGTTGACCGGCTTGCCGGTGGCCTTGTAGGGCGACGTGACACCCTTGATCTCGACACCCTCGATCATCGGCAACAGCGCCAGCGCCTGTTCTGGCGACGGCTTCTGCGCCGTGAACTGTACCGACAGCCGCATGAAGTTGACGACATCGAGCGACTTCAGCGCGAAACGTCCGACCTTGAACGGGCCGTTCTCGGCATTGCCATCAAGTCCCTCGACCGCAAGTTCGCCGATCTTGCCGTGCTCGAAGTTGAAGCGCATCGAGGCAAGCTTGAGCGGGCCTTTCGGCGTCTCGACCGAGAACCCGTGCATCTCTGCATTTCCGATGACGGCACCCGAATAGAGGCCGGCGATTTTTTCCAGCAGTTCGCGCGCCTGGGCCGGAGACGGCGGCGGACTGCCGGGTGGCGGGATCATCGCCATCAATGCCGGCAGTTGCATCCGCGACGGGTTGATCCTGACGTCGTCGATGATCATGCCATCGATCCGCATGTTGAGGGGAGGCGTGGTCGTGGTGGTGATCACGTAGGGGCCCGCGGAAACGTGCCCCTGAACCCGGTACTCGTGGTCGTCGTTGGCTTTGGCCGGATCGAATATCGCCGCCATCGCGCCGACGTCGATATCGGTCGCGACCATATTCGCAAGATCGCCGGTCGTCTTGATCGCCTTGCCCGCCGCCTGCGAGTTGATCGTGAACGCAACCTTGTCGATCTTGTTGGTGCCGATCTTGCCGTTCTTCATGTTTTCGATGGCAAGGCCCGAATAGGCGAATTCGCCACCGGCGCCGTCGCCGACATGTGCGGCGGCGCTGAAGGTCATCGTTCCGGTCAAGGTGGGCGCGGTCACCGACGATGCGTTGATGCTCGCGAGCTGGGTGAATGCGAACCGGTACAGTTCGAAGATCGACGACGAGGCCGGAAGCTGGGGCAGGCCGGCCGGACCGGAATAGTCCTTCACCGTGATCCGCGGCGCCTTGTAGGTCAGGGTGGCGATGGTCGGCGTCGGCCCCGTCGCGCCGATCTCGACATCATTGAATGCGATATTGTCAGCGGAGATCCGGCCCGCGTCGGTTTGACCGAGGCCCGTCATGGTGAGGCTGGCAATCTTGACGTTGACCGGGGATTGCGTCCCCGACTCGGCGACAATATCCGAAATCGTCAGGGTGCGGCTCTTGGTGTCGAACGCGATCTTGCCGTGGCTCGCCTTGGCGCCGGCGGCACGGACCTGCTCGAAGGCGGCCTCGACGTCGCGCGTGACCCGGCGCTGGGCATAGAAGTCGAGACCGAAGTAGCCGCCAGCCGCGACGACTGCGACGGCGACCAGGCCGAGCAGAATTTTCTTCATTCGGTCAACTCCGGATCATCAAGGGAAAAAAATTGCCAACCGGCGGTCGGAAGGTGCAGCATCGACGAACGGGCCCGCCCGGGCCTGTTGACGGGGATAGTATCCGATGTTGCATCCAAGCGGCGGGACATGCTTCACATCCGGCTCGATTTGCCGGACAACTGACTTTTGCCTGGATTAGCACAGAAACAAGAAATTTGGGCCGGAAACGCGGGAAGCACGCATGTCGTCATCGTCTGAAGAACTCCATAACGCCGCGCTCGCCTATCACCGGCTGCCGCGGCCGGGCAAGCTCGAGATCCAGGCGATCAAGCCGCTCGCCAACCAGCGCGACCTGGCGCTGGCCTATTCGCCGGGCGTGGCCGCCGCGTGCACGGAGATCGCCAAGAACCCGGCCGAGGCGGCGACGCTGACCGCCCGCGCCAATCTGGTGGCGGTGGTCTCGAACGGCACGGCGGTGCTCGGGCTCGGCAATATCGGCCCGTTGGCCTCCAAGCCCGTCATGGAAGGCAAGGCGGTGCTGTTCAAGAAATTTGCCGGCATCGACGTGTTCGACATCGAGATCAATGCCAATACGATCGAGCGCGTGGTGGAGACCGTCGCGGCGCTGGAGCCGACCTTCGGCGGCATCAATCTGGAAGACATCCGCGGGCCGGAGTGCTTCGAGATCGAGGCGCAGCTCAAGGAGCGCATGAAGATCCCGGTGTTCCACGACGACCAGCATGGCACCGCCATCATCGTCGCGGCCGCGATCGTCAACGCGCTGCTGCTGAACGGCAAGAAGCTGCCTGACGTCAAGATCGTCTGCTCGGGCGCAGGCGCGGCGGCGATCGCCACGCTCAACCTGCTCGTGTCGATGGGCGCGCAGCGCAAGAACATCTGGGTCTGCGACATCGACGGCGTCGTCTATGAGGGCCGCAACACCACGATGGACCGTTGGAAGGCGGTCTATGTCCAGAAGACCGACGCGCGCGTGCTGGCCGATGTCATTCCGGGCGCGGACATCTTCATCGGACTGTCGGCGCCGGGCGTGCTGAAGCCGGAGATGGTCAAGCAGATGGGGGATGGGCCGCTGGTGATGGCGCTTGCCAATCCGGTGCCGGAGATCATGCCGGAAGAGGCGCGCGCGGCGCGTCCCGACGCGATGATCTGCACCGGCCGGTCGGACTATCCGAACCAGGTCAACAACGTGCTGTGCTTCCCCTTCATCTTCCGCGGCGCACTCGACGTCGGCGCCACCGCGATCAACGAGACGATGAAGCATGCCGCGGTGGAAGCGATTGCGCAGCTCGCGCGCGATCCGCCGTCGGATGCGGTGGCCCATGGTTTCGACACCGGCGAGACGCAGGGGTTCGGCCCGGGCTCGCTGATCCCGAGCCCGTTCGATCCGCGCCTGATCCTGCGCATCGCACCGGCCGTCGCCAAGGCCGCGATCGAGTCCGGCGTCGCGACCCGGCCGATCACCAATTTCGACGAATATGCCGCGAGCCTCGAACGTTTCGCGTTCCGCTCCGGCCTCACCATGAAGCCGGTGTTCGCCAAGGCGAAGACCCAGCCGGTGCGCGTGATCTACGCCGAAGGCGAGGACGAGCGCGTGCTGCGCGCGACCCAGGTGGTGCTCGAGGAAAAGCTGGCGCGGCCGATCCTGGTCGGCCGTCCGTCCGTGGTCGAAACCAGGATCAAGCGCTTCGGCCTGTCGATCAAGGCCGGCCGCGATTTCGACCTGGTCAATCCCGAGGACGATCCGCGCTACCGTTCCTACGTGCAGTCCTACATCGACGTCGCCGGCCGGCGCGGCGTGACGCCGGAGGCCGCGCGAACGGTGGTCCGCACCAACAACACGGTGATCGCGGCGCTGGCGGTATCGCGCGGCGAGGCCGACGCCATGCTGTGCGGCGTCGAGGGCCGCTACATGAGCCATCTGCGCCATGTCCGCGAGATCATCGGCTTCCTGCCGGGGGTCAGCGACTATGCCGCGCTGGCACTGATGATCACCTCCACCGGCGCCCATTTCCTCGCCGACACCCAGGTGCGGCCGAATCCGAGCGCGGAGGAACTGGCGGAAGTCGCCTCGCTCGCGGCGATCCACGTCCAGCGCTTCGCCTTCAAGCCGAAGGTCGCCTTCGTGTCACATTCCGACTTCGGCAGCTATGATACGGACTCCTCGCGCAAGATGCGGCGGGCCACCCAGCTCTTGAAGGAAAAGCATCCGGAGATCGAGGCCGACGGCGAAATGCAGGGCGACACCGCGCTGTCGGCGGTCGCGCGCAAGCTCGTCCTGCCGCAGTCGCGGCTGGAAGGCGAGGCCAACATCCTGATCATGCCGAACCTCGATGCCGCCAACATCGCCTACCAGATGATCAAGTCGCTGGCCAACGCGTTGCCGGTGGGGCCGATTCTGATCGGTCCGGCGCGTCCGGCGCACATCCTCACCCCCGGCGTGACGGCGCGCGGCATCCTCAACATGACCGCGGTTGCCGCGGTCGAGGCCCAGGAGCGCGCCGGCCGCGCGCAGCCGACGCTGTTCGGCTGAGCAAGAGTTGTTTTCAGCATGATCTCCGCGCAAACGCATGGCGTTTGTCGCGGGGGAAAACCGCTAGGCACTTTGCGCTAGCGCGGCCCTTCGGGTCCGGATCATGCTCGATACGGATTCGATTTGATCGAAGCAGGCGGGGCGGCCATACTCGCTCCGCCTGCTTCGTCCGATTTCTGCCATCCAGTGAGGCCGACCCATGCCAGCGTTCATCACCTTCGGGCGCATTCTGTTCGCCGTGCTGTTCCTCTATTCGGGGGCGAGCAAGCTGTTCGGCATCCAGGCGACGGCGGATCTGCTCACGGCCAAGGTGACGATCCCGGCCATCGTCGCGCCCTATACGCAGCAGATCGAGACCTTCGTCGGCATGCCGTTCATGCAGCTGCTGGCGATCACGATCGGCGGCTTCGAGATCATCGCGGGGCTGATGATCGCGGTGAACGTGCTGGCAAGGTTCTTCGCGATCCTGCTGATCATCTTCGTGTGCTTCACGACCTTCTATTTCCATGATTTCTGGAATCAGCCGGCGCCCGACAACGCCAAGACCCTGATTGACGCGCTGAAGAACCTGTCGCTGATCGGCGCGCTGTTCATCATCGCCGGCTACGGCCGCGGCCCGCGCCGCGACGACCCGGCGTATGGGGATGTGTAGGGCGGCTTACGACGATGCCGCCGCGGTGAGGCCGGAGGCCTCGGCTGGGCCGGTCCGGTACCGGCCGATCGAGATGAATAGCAGGGCAGGGATGATCTGCAGCGCCGCCAGCAGCATCAGCGGAATGTCGGAGCCTCCGAAGGTCGCGCTCAACTGGGCGAAGGCGACGGGCCCGATCGCTGCGCCGAGGAAGAAGGCGAACAGGAACCAGCCGAAGATCCGCGACACCGCAGCCGTGCCGAAATAGCGGCTGGCGAGATACGGCATCAGATCGGTGTCGCCGCCGATCGCAAGGCCGCTGAGGACAGCCGCGACGATGATCAGCGCCGGTATCGACGTCGTGGCATAGGTCATGGCGCAGATGCTGGTGAGCGCCAGCGCAACGATGCCGACGAACGGCGCGTGCACCCGGTCGAGCAGATAGCCAAAGCCGATTCGTCCGAACAGAACGGCGATGCCCGAGGCGGCCTGGACCGTCGCGACATCGGCAAGGCTCATCCCGGCCTTCTTGGTCAGGATGTAAACGATGTTGGGCGCGATGGCGTAGAACGACATGCCCATGACGGCAAAGCAGATCGCAAGTTTCCAGAACACGGCGGTTCGGACGATCTCGCCGACCGTCTTGCCGTCATCGGCCGGTGCGCTTGCACCGGGCGCCTGAGCGCTGCTCGCGCCATCGGGCAGCAGGCCGAACGGCTTTGGGCTGTCCTTGACCAGCAGCGCCACCAGCGGCAGGCAGATCACGAGTTCGAACGCAGCCATCGCAACCAGCGCAAACGACCAGCCGTGCGTCGAGATCAGCCGGTGTGCGAGGATCGGGATCACGAACGACCCGAGTGCCTGTCCGCTCGCCGCGATGCCGAGCGCCAGCCCCCGCTTGCGATTGAACCACAGCGCGACGGCGCGGGCATAGGAGACGACGTTGGTGCCGGCGCTGACGATGCCGATCAGGGCGAAGGCAAGGTAGAACTGCAAGAGCGAGCCGTCGATCCGGCTCAGCACCAGCACCGATGCGGCAAACAGCGCGATGCTGGTGATTGCAAATCTGCGTGAGCCCCAGCGGTCGAGGAGCCAGCCGCAAAACGGGTAGGCGACCATTTGCAGCAACAGGAAGATCGACGCGGCCTTGGCGACCTCGGGCTGGCTCCAGCCGAAATCCTTGGCCATCGCGCCGGCGAGCAGCGCAAAGCCTGCGGCGAAGAAGGGCAGCGAGCCAAAAGCGATGCCGACGCCCGAGCCGGCGACGACATTCCAACCAGGAAAGTAGGGTGTGTTGCGCATCGTTCGTCCCCGTCCTGAATACTGAAATCAATTTCATCATCAGGGCATCTGACGCGTATTGCGTCAAGGGGCTACGCTGCTTGATAAATGGGCGGGGCAAACGAATCCATATAATGCACGTAAATTCAATAAATTATGCAGAGATTGCGGGTCCATTGACTTTGCCGGTCCGCCGGCCTACTCGTATCCATGATGAAATAGATATCAGAATCCATGGTCGCGATCCGAAGCAAACCCCCGAGCGGCGTTTCAAGGCTGGCAGAGGTCGCCGATCTCGCCAGGGTGTCGCCGGCGACCGTGTCGCGGGCGTTCAACGCGCCGAACCTGCTCAACGAAGCGACGCTGAAACGGGTCAACGCCGCAGCCGCAGAGCTCAACTACATTCCCGATGGCCTGGCGCGATCTTTGCGCCGAAACCGCAGCATGGTGATCGGCGCCGTGGTGCCCGCGCTTCGCCACGCTTACTTTGCGAGCACCGTCGAGGGCTTGCAGTCCGAGATCGCGAGGCACGGCTACACGCTGCTGCTGGCGACGTCCGATTTCGACGAAAAGGCCGAACTCGCTGCGGTCCGATCGATGATCCGGCAAGGCGTCGATGGAGTTGTGCTGGTCGGCATGCAGCACGATCCGGCGTTGCTGCCGCTGCTCAATGACCTCGGCAAGCCGTTCATCGTCACCTGGTCGTATGACACCACCGTCGCGTCGGTCGGGTTCGATCATCGCAAGGCGATCCAGCCGGTCGTCAATCATCTGCTCGACCTCGGCCATCGCGACGTCGTTGCCATCATGGCGTTCCTGAACGTCAGCGACCGCGAGCGCGATCGCCTGGCCGGCATCGAGGACGCATTCGACGGTCGCGGCGCCGCGTTTCCACGCGACCGCGTGATCTTCGCCGGGGGTAGCGGGCTGCAGGACGGCCGCAATGCGTTCCGGACCGCGCAGGCGCGTTTTCCCGAGGCGACCGCGGTGATTTGTGCCAACGACCTGCTCGCCGCGGGCGCGATGATGGAATGCACCTCGCGCGGCCTGTCGGTGCCGCACGATGTGTCCGTCGTCGGCTATGGCGACCTCGACATTGCGGCAGCCATGACGCCGGCGATCACGACGGTCAGGACGCCCGCTGCCGAGATGGGGCGGATGGCCGCCAACAGCCTGCTGGCGAAGCTCGCCGGAGCCGACGGCGTGGAGCACATCGAACTGGCTACCGAACTGATCGTTCGTGGCAGCACCGGTCCGGCCCGGCCGGCTCGAATGTGAGGAGGATTTTGTGATCGCCATTTCGTCCAGGCCACCGGCCGACGCGCTCTATCTCGACAAGGTCCACGACGTCGCGTTCACGCCCGACGTCATTTATGGCGTCGGCGGGATCGGCTACGTCGCGGGGCAGGGACCCGCGCGCTACCGCGACCTCAAGCTCGACGTCTACCGTCCCGTCGGTGACGGTAACGTGCCGCGACCAGCGCTCATCCTCGCGTTCGGCGGCGCATTCCATCGTGGCACCAAGGGCGTGGAAGTGTTCGAGGGCGAGAATCCGAGCACGGCGATGGCGGAGTATTGCCGCGAATTCGCGCGCCGCGGCTATGTCTGCTTCTCGATCGACTACCGGCTGATGCAGGAGGCGCCCGATCCCGGCGTCACGCCGTTCCTGTTGCCGGGCCAGCCGCAAAATACCGACCGTATCGACTTCGTCCGCAACATCCTCGGCCTGCCGCCATGCACGTCGCAAATGATGGCCGACACGCTGGAAGCGGCGACCGACGACATGACGAAGGCGATCAACTTCGTGCGCAACCGCTCGCAGGCCTATGGCGTCGACGTCACGCGGATCGCGTGCGGAGGCTTCTCGGCGGGCGCGGCGATCGCGCTCAATGCGGCATTTGCGGAGCGCGCGCCGGTTGCTGCCGTCGTCGCGTTGTCCGGCCGCATCGCCGGGCCGACGATGGATTTCCATCTCACCGACGGTGCGATCGCGCCGGCTGCCCTGGTGTTCCACGGCGAACGCGACCTTCCGGTCATCCTCGACGGGATCAGTGAGATGCGCGTGCATTTCGACCGCGTTGGAGTCGCCAATCAGTTCGTGAACGTGGCCGGTGCCGATCACTTCTATCAGCGTGACGCGACAGTGCTCCGCGCCGACGGAAGCGCATGCGACGTCGAGACGATGATTGCGGAATTCCTCCACGACCGGCTTCACCTCGCGAATGCGGTCAAGGCTGCGGCATGACGTCCGATCGCAAGGTGACCATTGCGACGCTCGAAGCGTTCGCCGACGCCTGGAATCGTCATGCGATCGACGATTTGATGTCGTTCATGACCGACGATTGCGTGTTCGAGGCCAATGCGGGACCCGACGTATCGGGCACGGTGTTTCGCGGCAGGGACGAGGTGCGGCGCGGATTCATGAGGGCATGGCAGCTGTTTCCGGATGCACGCTGGAACGATGCCAGGCATTTCATCTCCGGCGACCGCGGTTGTTCGGAGTGGATTTTCACCGGCACCGGCGTTGACGGCAGGCCGGTCGAAGTCGCAGGTTGCGATATTTTCCAGTTCAAGGGCGACAGGATTGCCGTGAAGAACTCGTTCCGCAAGCAGCGCAGCTGATGCTATCCGCCACGATCAACCAACCCGCCGCCATGGCGTCACGCTGACATCCTGCGCGGCGTCGATCAGCTGCGGCGCGCCGGCGTGAAGGCCGTGCGCCGACAGCACCTGCTGCGGGGTGTGGGCAGGGACGCCTGGAAAACACGGCTCGCCGTCGGGGATGCGCACCTTGGGTGCGACCGAGAGCCAGAATGTGTCGTAGCGGTCCATGAACATGCCGAACACGCCGGGGCCGCCGATGATCGCGACCATGCCCGAGGTCACGCCGGCCTCGCGGCTCGCGGTCTCGAACGCGCAGCCGGCGGGATTCCACAACAGCGCCTTCGGATTGTCCGGGTCGGGTGCGATGGCCGCGACCTTGCCGGTCACGATCAGGCGGCGCCGTTTCGGCGCGTTCGGCTGCTCTTCCTGGGAGTGGCGGCCATGGACGACGAGGTCGGCGCGGTCGAGGGCTGCGGTGAAGAACCGCTTGTCGCCCTCGATCTTGAGATCATTGGGCATGACATTGCGCGCATTGGCCAGCCGGCCATCGGCGGAGACGATGACGAAACCCTCGATACGCAACGCAGACACCAGGATGATCGCCGGCGCTATTGCTGATCGACCGTGGTGACGACGCTGTTCACCGGCCGCGAGCTCACGGTCGGCAGCTTGACGTCCTTGGCGAGCTCCTGCTCGTATTGCGGCAGCACGGTCGCCGGGAATTTGGCGCGCATCGCCACCACCTTGTAGCCGCCGGCCTTGAGCTGCGTCAGCAGCGTCGGCAGGGCTTCCGCGGTGTGCTTCTGGAAGTCGTGCATCAGGATGATGCCCTTGCCGAGCTTGGCGAGCTTCTTCATCACGGTGTCGATCACCTGTTGCGAGTTCTTCGACTTGAAGTCGAAGGAGTCGAGATCGCAGGAGAAGATCGCAATGTTGCGGTTGCCGAGATAGGTGACCATCTCCGGCGGATGCTGCAGCGCCGGGAAGCGGAAGAACGGCGAGGGTGACGTCTCGAGCGCCCACTTGACCGCGGCCAGGCCGCGCTCGATCTCGTCCTTCTTCTGATCCTCGGTCAGCTTCTTGTTGTTCAGATTCTCGTGCGACCAGGTATGCGAGCCGACGGTGTGGCCGGCGGCATAGACCTGGCGCAGGATCTCCGGGTGGTAAGTGGCGTGCTTGCCGATCGGGAAGAAGATGCCCGTGGTGCATTCATCGGCGAGCGCCTTCAGCACCGCCGGCGTGTTGGCCGGCCACGGACCGTCGTCGAAGGTCAGCACCACCTCATGGTCGCGCAGGAAGTCGAGCTGCTTGAAATGCTCGAAGCCGAAACCTGGACCGCCGGTGGTGTCGATCTCGACGGTGCGGGCGACGCCGAGCGCATTCGGATTGTTGCAGGCGGCGCGTGCCGGCTGCGGCGGTTGCTTCGGCGGCACTTGAGCGGCCGCCGCGGCGGGCGCCGGTGCAGCGGCGGCGGGTGCTGGAACTGCGGCCGCCGGTGCCGCGGCGGCGCCTTTGGCGGGCGGCGTCTGCGACCAAGCTGCGCTCGACGCGAGCAACGATACGGTCCCTGCGAAAATCAGACCTGCCGCAATGCGCATGGCGTGTTCCCTGCTGATCGCGCTCCCGGTGCCGGCACTGCCGCAACCAAGGCCGCTTCACCCCCAACTGATCGTACCCTAGTCACAGTGCCGGCGCCAAGGCAATGAACGTGGCGACCTCGTGCCCAAAATCCCAGTTAATTCCGGGGATTATCGTGGCTTCTCAGGCCGCCGCCAGTGCCCGTGCGATCCCGGTCTTGATGCGCGTGTCGTCCGGCGTGACCGACTCAGGGAAGACGTCGGCGATATAGCCGTCGCGGCCGATCAGGTATTTGTGGAAATTCCAGCGCGGCACGTCCTTGGGCCGTGCCTCCGCCGCCCACCGGTAGAACGGATGCGCGTTTGCGCCCTTGACCACGGCTTTCGCCGCGATCGGGAAGGTGACGCCGTATTGATGCTGCGCAGTCTCGGCGATCTCGGTCGGGCCGCCGGGTTCCTGGCCGCCGAAATCATTGGAGGGCACGCCGATGATGACGAAGCCGCGGTCGCGGAATTCGGTCCACAATTGCTGCAGGCCGGCATATTGCGGCGTGAAGCCACAGAGCGAGGCCGTGTTCACGATCATCAGCGGATGGCCGGCATAGTCCGCAAGGCGAATGTCGCCGCCAGCGAGTGCCGGAAAGGAGAAGGCATAGGCGGTGATCCGGCTCATCGCCGGCTGCTCCGCATGCAGCGCACGGGATCCCGCGGCCGCGGCGAAGGCCGCCACGATCAGTGTCCTGCGGTCCATCATGGTCTCGTCCCCGGAACAGATGTCACTGACATCATAATCCAGCGGGCAGGCGCAGGCCTTCAAGAAGGCGTTATAGGTCGCGTTTAGCGCAGCGGCAGGATGAAGTCGGTGCCTTCGCCGGTTTCGCCCTGGTTCACGCCCAAGTCCGAGACGATGATCGATCCGCCGGTGCCGAGCGCTTCGTTGATCCGCGCCATCACGTCGGCCGGGATCGAGATGCGGTCGAGCGCCTCGGCCGGGGTGTCGGTCGCCGGCTGCGGCTTGACCTCGGCCGGCGCTGCGGTCGCCACTTTGCGACGATGCGAGGCACGCTCCTCGACGTCGATGCGTGCGGCGTTGCGGGTCGGCAGCGTCACCACCGACCAGCGCAGCAGGTTCGCATCGGTCTTGTCGGCTTCCGCGGTGAACACATGCGTGCCGAGCGGCCGGTCGCTTGCCGCGATCGTCACCGGCACCTCGAACAGCGGCGCAAAGTTCTGCCGCACATAGAGCTTGGAATCCTTGCGGCTGATGAACACCGCGATCTGTCCGGCGCGCTTCGATATGTCGATCTTGGCAACGCCCGGCAGCCGTGCGGGATCCTTGGCCGCATCCTGGTTGGCGTCCGCCGCAGTCGCCGCCTCGGCGGGCTTGACCGCATCCGCCGCCTTGGCTGCGTCCTTGGCCGCGTCAGTCTTGGCGGCATCAGACTTGGCGGCATCAGTCTTGGCCGCGTCCGTCTTCGATGTGTCCGTCTTTTGCGCCTCGGCAACGCCGGGCTTGGCGGCGTCTGCCTTCGGCTCATCGGCCTTGGCTTCAGCCTTCACCGGGTCGCTTGCGGACACCTCGGACTTCGGCGTGTCGGTGCTGCCGGTGACTTCGCCGACGGTCTTGTCGTCGGTGGCGACGCTGCTGTCGCCAGCGGCGGCATTGGTCTCGGCCGGCTTGTCGGCCGCGGCAGCGTCGGTCGTCGTCGCCTCGGACTTGTCAGCCGCGATCTTCTCCGCAATGGCGTCGCGTGCAGAGGAGGAGGCATCGGACATCGTCGCCGACGCGCTCGCCGACGGCATCGCGCCGCTGGCGTCGGCGGTGTGGGTGTTGTCGCGCAGTGACGCGGCGGCGGCATGGCCGACACTGGTGCGCAAGTCGAGACTGGATTGCTTGTCCGCACCCTTGTCGCTCTTCACGCCGAGCGGCGCATCCATCTTCAGGACTTCATCGGCAACCGGCTGCTGCGGGACGACCTTCTGCGTGACCAGCAGCGGATGCGAAAAACTCTCCGGCGAGATCGTGCCCGGCGTGACGAACACGCGGGCGCCCATCCGCGTCCAGTTGTACATCTTGACCGCAAACGACATCGGCATGCGGATGCAGCCATGCGAGGCCGGATAGCCGGGCAGCACACCGGCGTGCATGGCGATGCCCGACCAGGTGATGCGCTGCATGTACGGCATCGGCGCGCCGCTGTAGATGTTGGACTGATGGTACTTCTGCTTCTGGATGACGCTGAAGACACCCATCGGGGTCGAATGCCCCTTCATGCCCGTCGATACCGGGCTCTCGGCGTAGAGGCCGTTGGCGTCGTAGATGCTGACCCGCTGCTGGTCGATCGAGACCGAGACGATCAGGGGACCCTGCGGCTTGCGGCCGGCCTCCTTCTCGATCGCCGGATTCTTCTTGGCTGTGCTGCGCTTCGGCTTCGGCCGCGGCTGCTGCGGCGGCATCGGCTCGACATCGCCGTAATAGCCGGAGTCACGGTTCCAGTAGAACAGGGCTGCATCGGCCTGCGAGGAGGCGGCCACGGTGCCGGCCGCCGTCAGAATTGCAAGCTGCCAGAACCGCCCATTCGCAGAATCAAAAATCGAAATCCGACGTCCGCTTGCGCGCATATTCCGAATCCCAGTCCAAACTATCTGTTGGTTGTCGCAGACGCCGAACGCGTTCACCAGCGCAAGCGATCTAACCCTTCCGTGAGGGGCGATTTTTCGACGAAAGAGTAGCAAAAAAGCCTCACAGGAGGTTAAAGCGCCCGGTTTGATCACCGAACTGTCAGCGCCTTCCTGTGCGGCGTTTGCGCACTACATAGGCGGGACCCACCCGCGGAGACCTCAATGACATCGAGAAATGTGAGCTTGTGTGACGTGCGATTGTTGTCTCGATGGGGCTGCGCGGCGCTGCTGATGTTGCTGGCTTTGGGGCAGGCGGTTCCAGCAGCCGCGGCTGATGAGCCGGACCTGATCTTTCGCCGCTCGACGGTGTTCAAATGGGTAAGCCCCAACGACAAGCTCGCGACCTATGGCGTCGACGACCCCGAGGTCGACGGCGTCGCCTGTCACTTCACGGTGCCGGAGAAGGGCGGCTTCAAGGGCTGGCTCGGCCTTGCCGAGGAAGTCTCCGATATCTCGCTGGCTTGCCGGCAGATCGGGCCGATCCGCTTCAAGAACAAGCTCAGCCAGGGCGACGACATGTTCAGCAAGCGGCGGTCGCTGTTCTTCAAGCGGATGCAGATCGTGCGCGGCTGCGACGCCAAGCGCAACGTGCTGGTCTACATGGTCTATTCCGACAAGCTGATCGAGGGCTCGCCGAAGAACTCGACGTCGTCGGTGCCGATCATGCCTTGGGGCGCGGCCGACAGCACCGCCGTGCAGAAGTGCGGCGAGTTCATTCAATAGCAGAAGCAGGGGCTTGGCCCGGGCGGCTGAGGCGGCGGACGAGCTAGCGTTTGGTTTGCCCGAACTGCTTCGCGCCGATGCTGAGGCCTGGCTTGACCTTCGGGTCGTGGCAGCCGACGAGGCGGACCAGCTTCTGCTGCGCGCACTCATTGTCGCCCATCACATAGGCGCCCTGCTGCGGCATCGCGGCCTTCATCTGTTGCTGTTGGCCGGATTTGCTGCTGGCCGCGGATTGATTGCCAACACCGATGTTGCCATTGCCCACGACTGACATCCTTCGTTGGATCGGGAATCACCTCAACGTGCCACCGCCGAGAAGGTTGCACGGCGCCCAGATGAGTCGGCCGAACCACACGTCGGTTCACGCCGCCCCTGCTGTGCTGCATCCTGTCTCAGCAGAGGAAAGTTAAGAAAGCGCGGTAGCCCGCTCAATTTGCACGCATAATCCGCGGACAGAGTGCAATTGCCCGGGCAGCTCCCGACGCGCGAAATGTTGAACACGCGCATGGGCGGCGTACTGTCACTGATAACATTGGCGTTTTCCGGCCAATGTTTCGTGGGCTGCCCGCCGACGAAACAATTCTCCGGCCGACGAAACCATTTTCAGCTTGTTCCGCAGAACTCCCGAAACCGCAGATCGTTATCAATCCGTCAACACGACGGCGCCGGACGCCGAACAGGAATGACGGAGACTGTCAGATGCGGACCATGAGCCTGATCCTCGCCTTCGCTTTCGTGATGGCCGGTTCGTCGATGGCTGGTACCCCGGACAATGGTTTGCCCGGGATCGGCACCTTCTCCTACAACGGCTCGCCGGTCGTCACCTCGGCCCCGATGGTGGTAGCGCAGGCCAACTGAGCGCGACGCGACAAACAGAACTGCCGGTAAAGGCTCCCCATGTTGCTCCGTATCTGTTCCGCCGCGATCCTGGCATCGCTCGCCCTCGTAGGTTCCGCGCAGGCCCAATCCCAACTTCCGCTCGACTCGATACAGATCCGGTCGCTGTACCGGGTGCCCGAACCGCGCGACGAGTTCGTGCGCCAATGCGCGCCGCATATGCTCGGGCGCTGGGCGCATCCCGAGGCGGTGTGCGGATGCCTGCATGACCATGCTGCCGCGACGGTGGACGATCCTGATCTGCGCCAGGCGCTGCTGCGCGGCATCAGCGAGACCGGCGTACCCACCATCGAGACCGATTGGGTGCCGCCGTCCAAGCAAAACGAGATTGGCCCGACCTTCACCAAGATCGCCAAGCCGACGCTGCAATGCATGTTCGAGCCGATCTCGAACTGAGCAGCGTGTTGCCGAATGCAATGATGGATGAGGCGCCTCGCGACAGCGGGGCGCTTTATTTTTTGGCGAGGCGCGGCACGCAGTTTTGGGTCCGCACCACGCCGTTCTGGCTCAGCTTGGCGCCGATCACCTGCTTGATCTGCCCGGCCGGGCAGGAGCCGTCATCGACCAGGACGCGCTGACCGACCCGGAGGTCGACGATGTCGGCTTCGCGCATGACGGTCTGTGCGGAAGCGGACTGAATGATCGCGACAAGTGCTGCGGCGCTGACCAGCGCGACCAATCCAATGCGCGGCATCGCAGCCTCCTTCACTTGTTCTGAATCTTGACCCCGTCGGGGCCGACATTGATCTGCAGGCCCTCGGGCTGCTTGTTCGCCTGATACAGATTGTAGCCGAGCATTCCTGCGATCACGACCAGCGCACCGATCACGAGATACAGGACGTTGCGATTGGGCATCCGGTATCTCCGTAGGCGGACACTGACTGAACGCGGCGACCTTAGTCAGGTGACTGCGATTCTCCTAGAGCGCTGCGGCTTGACGGATATCTTGCGCGTCGCGCGCAGCGCAGTGAGCGTTGTCTTCGCCAGTTGTTCCGCCGACGCGACGAGTTGCGGAACCGGATGGCCGGAAAATCCCAACACGAAGCCGGGCAGTGGCCGTGCGCGATGATAGGTCTCGGCGAGCAGCCAGCCGCCGACGCCGGCAGCCGTCTTGGCCTGCGCGGCAACCAGCGGATCGGTTAAGGGATCGAGCCGCGCCACCAGATGCAGGCCTTGCGACGGCACGGGAACCGTGAGTTCGCCCTCGGATGCGCGAGTGAGTGTCGACGCCAGCACGTCGCGCGCCTCGCGATAAAGTTTGCGCGATTTGCGCAGGTTCGCGGCGAAGGCGCCGGAGTTCAGCATGTCGGCGACCGCGCCTTCCATCAGGGTGCCGGGAAAGCGATCGAGCGCGGCGCGCGCCGCCGTCACCGGACCGATCAAGGCCTCGGGCAGCGCGCAGTAACCGATCCGCAATCCCGGAAACAGCGTCTTCGCAAACGTGCCCATGTAGATCACGCGGCGCAGATGATCGATGCCGGCGAGCGACAGCAGCGGCGCGCCGTCATAGCGGAACTCGCTGTCGTAATCGTCTTCGAACACGAAGGCGCCGGCGTCGCGGGCCCAGTCGAGCAGCTCGAGCCGGCGCGGCATCGCCATCTGCACGCCGAGCGGAAACTGGTGCGACGGCGTGACATAGGCGGCGCGCGCCGCGGGAGCGGATACGCGTCCTCTGTCGATGCGCATGCCGGAGCCATCGACCGGCACCGACACCGGGCGATAGCCGCAATGCTCGATCGCGCGCCGCGCCGCCGGATAGCCGGGGTCCTCGCACCAGACCTGGTCGCCGGGCTTGAGGATTGCGCCAAGCACGATGCGCAGCGCATGCAGCGTGCCCGAGGCCAGCATGATCTGGTCGGGATCGCAGCGCAGCCCGCGCGCCGACAGCAGATGGTCCGAGATCGCGGCGCGCAACTCGCTGCTGCCGCGGGGATCGCCGTAATGCAGATGCTCGGAGCCAAAGGCGCGCAGCCTGCGGCCGGCAAAGGCGCGGAAGCGCTGCAGCGCGCGCTCATCGATATGGGTGCAGCCGAGCGATAGCGCATTGTGCTGCGGCGGCTCGATCTCGATCTTCGCGCGTCGCGGCGCGGTGGCCTGCGCCGGAATGCGCGCGGCGACGAAGGTGCCGGAGCCCGTGGTCGCCACCGCAAAGCCGTCGGCGATCAGCCGCTCATAGGCCGTGGTGATAGCGTTGCGGCGGAAGCCGGTCTGTTTGGCCAGCGCGCGCGACGGCGGCAGCGGCTCGCCCGGCTTGACGAGGCCGCCGACGATGGTGTGGCACAGCGCCTGATAGAGCCGCTGCTGCGAGGCCGCCCCCTGCGTGACATGCGGGCCGGAGAGGTCGAGCGGCAGCTCGGGCTTGCGCGCCGCGGGCTTGCGGGAATTGGTCGGAATTTTTCGCATGGAATTGGCACTATCGCAGACCAAATGGGCCGCTACAACTCTGGACAGATTCCAGATTTCGAAAGGCACTGCCGTGACCGAAGGCGCGTCCACTCCGTCCTACCCCATGTCGTCCCGCAACCGGGTCAAGCGCCGCCATGACCGCGGCTTCTACGACCACGCCACCGTGCACAAGATCCTGGACGCCTCGATGCTGTGCCACGTCTCCTACGTGATCGACGGCCAGCCCTATTGCACGCCGACCTTCTTCTGGCGCGAGGGCACCAAGCTCTATTGGCACGGCTCGAGCGCGAGCCGGATGCTGGAGAACCAGTCGGAAGGGCAGCGGGTGTGCCTGACGGTCGCCCATCTCGACAGCCTGGTGCTGGCGCGCTGCGGCTTCAACCATTCGGCCGACTATCGCGCGGTGATGGCGTTCGGGTCAGCCTATCTCGTCACCGATCCCGAGGAGAAGGAGCGCGCCATCGTTGCGATGGTTGACCGCTTCTTTCCCGAGCGCACCGCAAGCCTGCGCGCCAGCAACAAGCAGGAAATCAAGGCGACCTCGTTCATCGCGATGGAGATCGAGGAGGCCTCGGCAAAGGTGCGCGCCAAGGGCGTCGCCGATGATGATGAGGATTACGAGTTGCCGATCTATGCCGAGCGCATTCCGGTGCGCACCGTGCTCGGCGCGCCCGAGCCGTGCCCGCGGCTGCTCGACGGCGTGACGCGGCCTGCGACGCTCGATGGCTATTCGGAAGGCCGTCTGCTCGAAGATGCATTGCGGGATGCCTATTTTGCGCAATACCCCGAGGGGTGAAATCGGGTTACGGTGCGGCTCCCGCCTTTTCTGATGTCCCCCATGGAGCTGCCGAATGACTGCCGAGACGCAACAACGAATCCTTAGCGCCGTAGACGAGGGATTCGATGCGCAGCTTGCGACGACGCAGGCCTTTGTCGCGATCCCCTCGACCCGCGGTGCCGAGGGGCCGTGCCAGGACATGATCGGCGATCTCCTGCGCGAGCGCGGCTATGAGGTCGACGACTGGCACATCAATCTCGACGAGCTGAAGGATCTGCGCGGTTTCGGCCCGATCGAGCATGATTTCTCCAAGGCGCGCACGGTGGTCGGCACCTATCGCCCGGCCACCAATGCCGGCAAATCGCTGATCCTGCAGGGCCACTGCGACGTGGTGCCGACCGGTCCGCTCGAGATGTGGGAGACGCCGCCGTTCTCGCCGGTCATCAAGGACGGCAGGATGTATGGCCGCGGTGCCTGCGACATGAAGTCCGGCACCATTGCCGCGCTCTACGCGCTGGATGCGATCAAGCAGGCCGGCCTGAAGCCGACGGCGCGGATTCACTTCCAGTCTGTGATCGAGGAGGAGAGCACCGGCGTCGGCGCGCTCTCGACCTTGCAGCGCGGCTATCGCGCCGATGCCTGCTTCATCCCCGAGCCGACCAACGGCAAGATGATCCGCTCGCAGGTCGGGGTGATCTGGTTCCGCCTGAAGGTGCGCGGCTTCCCGGTGCATGTGTTCGAGGCCGGCGCGGGCTCGAACGCGATCATGGCGGCGTACCACCTGGTGCATGCGCTGGAGAAGCTCGAGATCGCCTGGAACGAGCGCGCCAAGGCCGACCGCCATTTCAAGGACGTCAATCATCCGATCAACTTCAACCCGGGCATCATCAAGGGCGGCGACTGGGCCTCCAGCGTGCCGGCCTGGTGCGACGTCGACTGCCGCATCGCGGTGCTGCCGGGCTGGTCGATCGCCGAGTGCCAGAAGGAGATTCTGGCCTGCGTCTCGGCCGCGGCGCGCGACCATCGCTTCCTCTCCAACAACCCGCCGCAGGTGGAATGGTCGGGCTTCCTGTCGGAAGGCTATGAGCTGGTGAACTCCGAGGCGCCGGAAGCCGCGTTCGCCAAGGCGCACCAGGTCGTCTATGGCGGAGCGGTGGAAGACCGCGCCTTCACCGCGCTGACCGACACGCGTTTCTACGGCCTGAACCACGACATCCCGAGCCTCTGCTTCGGCGCCAGTGGTGCGGCGATGCACGGCTTCAACGAGTATGTCGAACTGGACTCGCTGCGGCAGTCGACCAAGGCTACCGCGCTGTTCATCGCGGAATGGTGCGGGGTGGAGAAGGCGTAGCTGCCCGTTTGCGTCATTGCGAGCGAAGCGAAGCAATCCATTTCACCACGTGCGGAACCATGGATTGCTTCGTCGCTTCGCTCCTCGCAATGACGGCGGAGAGATTCAGGCGCGCTCCGCCCATAACGCCTTGACGATCGCATCGAGCCCATCCGTCAACGCGGCGGGGCCGGGCTGCAGAATGATCGCTGACTTGATCTCGACGATGCGGTCGTTGCGCACGGCCGGAATATCGCTCCAGCCCGCGCGTGTGCGGATGCGGTCGAGCACGACCTTCTTGCCGCACCAGGATGCGAGGATCACATCGGGCATCGCCTCGCGCACGGCGTCCGGCGTGACGATGCGATCCTTGGCGGCCTTGTGCGCCCGCAGATGCGGCAGCGCATCCTCGCCGCCGGCGATCTCGATCAGTTCGGACACCCAGCCGATGCCGCTGATCAGCGGATCGTCCCATTCCTCGAAATAGACCTTTGGCCGCGGCCCCGGACGCGGCGTTGCCGCGATCGCGGCCAGCCGTTGCTCGAGCCCTTGCGCGAGTTGCCCGGCGCGCTCGGCGGCACCGACCATCGCACCCAAAGTGCGGATCATCGCAAGGATCCCGGCGACATCGCGCTGGTTGAAGACATGGACGGCGACACCGGCACGCACGAGATCGGCGACGATGTCGGCCTGCAGATCGGAGAAGGCGAGCACCAGATCGGGATCGAGCGCCAGGATCTTTGGAATGTCGGCGGAGATGAACGCCGACACCCGCGGTTTTTCGCGGCGCACCTGCGGTGGCCGCACCGCATAGCCGGAGACGCCGACGATGCGGTCTTGCTCGCCGAGCAGATATAACGTCTCGACCGTCTCTTCGGTCAGGCAGACGATCCGGCGGGGAGGGAAGTCGCGCATCGCGGACGGTATGCAGACTCGCCAAGGATTGTCACGGCGGCCATGACGTCATCCGTTCGATTACCTCGCACGTCATTGCCGGGCTTGACCCGGCAATCCATCATGCAGAGGAAGCTTCTCGCGAGAACGATGGATACGCGGGTCAAGCCCGCGTATGACGCCAGAAAAGCCGGAGGAACCTGATGACGCCGCTCGAAAAGATCCAGTCGATGAAGATGCCGTTTGCGGAACTGAAGGGCGTCACCTTCACCGAGGCCGGCCCGGATCGCGTGGTCGCGAAGATGCTGGTACGGCCGGACCTTTGCACCCTCCGCAACACCATCCACGGCGGCGCGGTGATGGCCCTCGCGGACTCCGTCGGCGCCGCCGCCACCGTGATCAACCTGCCCGAGGACGCCAAGGGCACCACGACGCTGGAGAGCAAGACCAATTTCATCGGCAGCGCCAAGGAGGGGACCACCGTGATCGCGACGGCGACCCCGGTCCATCGGGGCCGGCGGACTCAGGTCTGGCAGACCAGGCTGGAGACCGAGGACGGCAAACTGGTCGCGGTGGTTACGCAAACGCAATTGGTATTATGATGAGGCGATGATGTGATTTGTCGATCACATCATTGTTTACTTAAATGAATCTAGACACTTGAATTATATGGTGCGGCGCACAATATAGCGACCACTAGGGACTCGACGCCTCCTCGAGGGCTACCAAGAGGAGTTATGAAATGAACTATGATTCTATCCGTCCGACGTCCGCCAAGGGCACTGTGCGGACGTTGAGCCAGCAGGAGGAGCTTCCTCTGCTGCGCGATCACCTGTTGCGACTGGACCGTACCAGCCGCCACGATCGTTTTCATGGCTTCATCGACGACAGTTTCATCCGCCGCTATGCCGAGCGCTGCGCCAATGACGGCACCGTCATCATCGCCTATTTCGAGGATGGCGTGGTCCGCGGCGCGGCCGAGCTGCATCCGCCGGAGCAGTCACCGGATGCACAGCCGGAAATCGCCTTCAGCGTGGAGCGGTCAGTGCGGCGCAAGGGCGTCGGCAGCACCCTGTTCCGCAAGCTGATCGCCGAGGCGCATGCCAAGGGCTACGGCAGCCTGCGCATCACCACGGGCGCGCAGAACGATGCGATGCGTGCGCTCGCCACCAAGTTCGGTGCGCAGCTGACCTTCCGTCACGGTGAGTCCACCGGCAGCATCGACCTGACTGAGCAGAACCAGGGCGAACCGGCGCCGGCCGCTGCACCGGTTACGCCGGTCGAGGCCGCGCGCGCGATCGTCGACATGAACCGGGCCTACTGGCGAATGGTGATGCAGATGTCCGGCTGGGGCCGGGCGGCTTGAGCCGAGACCTACGTCAAATACAAAAAGGGCAATCCGTTCAGCGGATTGCCCTTTTTCTTTGAGTAGCCGGATGTTGTATTTCAGGTGCCGGTGCGCTTCGCGGGCGCGAGACGGCGGACCACGCGGCGCTCGACCACGACCGAGCGCTGCGCGCCCTGTTCGCCGGCGATCACGCGGGTTGCCGTGCCGGTGCGGGCGCTGACGCGCGCGGTCTTCTTCACCTCGGCCAGCACCTCTTCATAGGGCAGCCCCATCAGCGACGACGCGATCTCGGCCTGGGCCTCCACGTCATCGGTGATGCCGATGGCGGCGAAGATTGCCTCCTCCAGCGTCGGCGGGTCATGCCGCACGCGCCGGGTGCCATACTTGGTATTCCAGTCTCCGCTCATCGCCGCCTCATCTTTGAATCGCGGGAGATACGTAAGGTCCCCAATGTTGCATTGCAATATGAATATGAGATGGCAATCCAGCCATGCAGCTAGAGTCTCTCAATCTTGTGAGCGTCATAAAGTTCGATGGTGGTCGCAGCGGCCGCAAGGGATTGCAGGGAGCGGACGAAATCGCGCGAGGCGGGGACCGCAAAATGCGCCGCCAGCGCGGCGCGGTCGGCCCATTGCTCGAAAAACACCAGCCTGAGCGGATTCTCGCAGTCGACCTGGACCGAATGCGAGATGCAGCCGGGCTCGGTGCGCGAGCGATGGACATGTTCGAGGCTCAGCCGCCGCACCTCGTCGAACGAGTCGGGGCGGGCGGTGACGCTGCCGGTGACGACAATCATGATTTCCCCCAGTCCGTTACGGGGCGGCTTCCGCCCCTGACGCATTGATCGGTTGCTGCGGCCAGCGCTTCAGCGCGGCACGGCCGGCATCGGTCAGCACATAGATGCCGCGCTCGGCGCGATCGAACCAGCCGTAGACATTATGCTGCAGGATCTTGCCGGCGTCGGGAATCTCGGCGCGGAGGTCGCGCACCCGCCGGGGCCCGTCCGACAGCGCACAGGCGCAGGCCAGCGCCTGCTGCCGGTACGCGGTCATGATCGGCGCGCGCGTCGATCCGCCCATAGCTGGATCGCCCTTGCGCTTCCGGTGCTCGGTGATCAGGCGCGAGCGCTTCTTCGGATTGCGGCGCGGTGCCGCAGTCGGCGGCGGCACCAGCACCTCGACGTCGCCGCGGTCGGTGACGCCGAGCATGCCGAAGCCGAGCCGCCGGCACAGATTGCGATACCGCGCGTCGCTCTCGCGGCCCTTGCCGCGGGCCGAGACCTTGGCCGCGATCCACACCTCATCGGCCGCCGCGGCGCGATCGACCGCCTGCAGGATCAGTTCGAGATTGAAGGCGAGCTTCAGTTCGCCGATCACCACGACAGGCGGGTCGCCGCCGCTCAGTGCCACGAGGTCGCAGCCGCCGATCTCGCCCTTCACCGTGAAGCCGAGCTTTTCGAGGAAGCGTTTGACGGGCAGATAAAGCGTGGTTTCCAACAGGCAGGCTCCTGCGGCATCCCGCCGCGACTCAGGTGCCAGCATAGCGCGGAATGGCACCGATTGAGGGCCGATGGAATTTGCCCAAAGCGCGGCCAGGCGGCTATTATTGGGCTGGACAGGGCGCGACCATTTCATGATCCGGAACGGCCTCTATCACATCACCGTCGAATTTCTCGATGGCGTCTCTGGCGGCAACCAGGGCGTCATGGTGCTGCGCGACGGCCAGATGCGCGGCGGCGACTCGTTCTTCTTCGCCCATGGCAGCTACACCGCGGCCGACGGCAAGTGGAAGGGCGAGGTCACCAACGAGGAGCATTCGCCGACCTATGGCGAGCGCCCGGTGTGGGAACGCAAGGTGGTCACCATCGGCTTTACCGGCACCTACACCGACGAGACCGCCGAGGGCGACGGCATGGCGCTGGCCGGCAAGCAGAGCATCCGCTTCAGGTCGAAGCTGCGGCTGTTGGTTGCTGACTGACGTGCGATGTAGGCCGGTTCGCCTGCAAGGGCAGAATCCGGTTTCGGTCGGTGCTGGGCGCCGCTAGCTGATTAGGCGATCGTACTCTGCGTGAGAGCCGATCCAGAACCAGAGATATCCCTCGTATGTTTCGACCGCGAGCGCGCGGTAACGCAAGCCAATCCGAGCCGACCAAAGCCGCCCAATTTTCTTGAATTGGAGGGACGGATGGCGTGGGTCGCGCTTCAACAATGCAAAGTTGGCGTCTGCAAGCTTCCGAATTTGAGCGGGCAATCGCTCCTACGCGGCCCAAAACCTCGGTGAGGCGGCGTGCTTCACAAATCGCGCGTTTGCCGGGCACGATGCGCTGCCAAGGCTTCGTCTGCCAGGGCATCAAGCTTTCCGGCTTTTGCGTCCCGCTCGATCGCCGCATCGAAACGCTCGGCATCGAATGTTTCAAACCAGGCGCGAAAGCGGGCCAGCTCGCGAGGAGCCAGCCGTTCGACAGCCTTTTCGATGTCTTCGGCAGTGGTCATGCCAGTTATTTAGCATCGGTCGGATGGAGCGAAAGGGCTCGGGACAAGGCGAGGCGTCTAAACCCGCCCGTTGACCGGCAGCAGTGCGCCGGTGACTGCGCTAGCCGCATCGCTGGCGAGGAACAGGATGATCTCGGCGAGTTCCTTCGGCGTCACCCATTTCGAGATGTCGGCCTTCGGCATAGCGGCGCGATTGGCGGCGGTGTCGATGATCGAAGGCAGCACGGCATTGACCGTGACCTTGCCCTTGAGCTCCGCGGCGAGCGACTCGGTGAGGCGGTGGACGCCGGCCTTCGAGGCCGCATAGGGGCCCATGCCGGACGCCGCCTGCAAGGCGCCGAGTGCGCCGATATTGATGATCCGTCCGGCGCCCGATTTGATGAGATGCGGGATCGCGGCATGCGACGTGTTGAAGGCGGTCATCACGTTCATGGCGTACATGCGCTGCCAGGTCGCGGGATCGCCGTCGCTCACCGCCTCGAAGGTAAAGCCGCCTGCGATATTGATCAGCCCGTCGAGCCGGCCGAAATGCGCCGCCGCTTTGTCAATCGCAGCCGTCGCCTGCGCGGTGTCGGTGAGGTCGACGCCGCCGAGCTCGATACGATCGGCCGTCGCGGCAAGCTGTGAGGCCGCATGGTCTATGCCGGCAACGCGCGCGCCACGCGCCAGGGCTTCTTCGGCGACCACCTTGCCGAGCGCGCCGAGCGCGCCGGTGATGACGATGGCTTTTCCGTTCATGGCGCTCTCCGTATTCGCAAGCAGGCTGAATGCTCACTATGATCAGGCAGATTTCATTTGCAATGCAGGGCCGTTTTGCGGCGAGATATACAACGTGAGATGGCACTAGCTAGCGAGTATTTCAAATGGTTGATAATTTGATGTTTGCCGACCTGCCTGCCGATGTCATCGGCTTCAAATACAAATTGCCGTGCCTGGCCAAGGCAATCGCCAAGGGCGGTCCGATCAAGATCGTCGCGATGGGATCGTCGTCGACAGCCGGCAGAGCGGACGTCCTGCCATATCCCTATTGGCTGGAAATGTACCTGCGGAACGATCAGGCGACCAACGGCAATGCACGGATCGACGTTATCAATCGCGGCCGAGGCGGCGAGGAGGCCGACAAGGAGTTCGATCGCTTTCAGGAGGACATCTTCGAACTCGAGCCGACATTGGTGATCTGGCAGGTCGGAACGAACGCAGTCTTCCACCGGCAGGACTACAACATCGATGCCGTTGCGCAAAAGATCAAAGCAGGACTCGATCTGCTGTGTGCCGATCGGACCAAGATGGACGTGATGCTGATCGATCCGCAATATGTAACGGCCATGCTGAAGGATGATAAGGCGGAGCTCTCGGAAGACATGGTGAGGCTGATCTCGCAAAAAGCTGAGCTCAAGGGTGTCAGCGTTTTTCACCGCTGGGCGCTGATGCGGCATTGGCACGTGCATAACAACATCTCGTTCGAGCGCATGATCGATCCGACCGATCCGGACCAACTGCACCAGAGCGACGCAAGCACGCAGCGACTCGCCCGTGGGCTGTGCGACACGATCTTGAAAGCGGCCAAGGACGCCGGATCCTGACGGGTCGCGCGCGCGCTTCACTACGTAAGACTACGGAGGTGGGCCGGTTGGATAAAATTTGCGGCACTTCCGTAAGTCGTTTTCAGAACCCTTTCCTTAGAAGCGGAACTCTAGCCAAGGTAGGGGTTATGCGAATGGGAAATCTTCCGGATCACGGTTTACCGCTCGTTCAGCTTAAGGAGCAGCGGCGCGATCTCGTGGTGGCGTTACAAAACCGCAACGGACCAGTGGGCAGCTGGGAGCTGATGCAGATCGCGGCGATTCAGCAGGCGATCTCGGCATTCGAGGATGTGATTGCCGATCTCGACGCGGAGCTCGAGCTCGAGGCCGCGGCGGCCTGAGGACTTTTTTCAGACTGGCCGCGTTTTCTTCACGCGAACCGGTGTCCATCCCGCATCACGTGCGGGACAGGCTTCACACGAAAACGCTCTCGCGTAAATTGATCAGGCCTGTAGATAGCGGCCTTCAAGCGCCTTGCGCTCGGCCTGGCCGAGCCCGAGGCCGTCGCGGAAATAGCCGTCGAGGCTGCCATAGTCGGCATCGATCGCCTCGAACGCCGCCTCCAGAAACGCCGCGCGTACGGTGCCGAGCACCTGCTTGACGTCATCGGGCAGCTCGGTGCTGTGGGCCGGGTCGCGCTTGTAGAACTGGTTGGTCAGGAGATAGTCGTCCGCGATCACCTGATCGGAAACGCCGAGCGCGTGCAGGATCAGCGCGCAGGCAAAGCCGGTGCGATCCTTGCCTGCGGTGCAGTGGATCACCAGCGGCGCACGGTTCTCGAGCAGATGGGCGAACAGCGTGCGATAGCGCGGCGTGTTGTCCTGCACATAGCCGCGGTAGGAATCCCGCATTACATCGATCGCGTCGGCTTCCATGAGCTGACGTTGGCTGGCGATCGCGCGCAGCGAAGCAACCACCGTCGGCTCGACCGGAAGCGAATGCACGGTAACGTCGGTCATGCTGCACAGCGCCTCGGCGCGCTCGGCGACGCCGCGGAAATCGAATGCGCTCTTGACGCCGAGGCCGCGCACCACGGTGACGTCCTGCTCGGTGAGATACGCCAGATGGTTGGAGCGGAAGATCTGCCGCCAGCGCACCGTTCGGCCGTCACGCGTCTGGTAGCCGCCCAGATCGCGAAAATTGCTGGCGCCGGCGAGGTTGAGGTGACGGGCAGGGGCTTCTGACATCGGGCGGGCCTGTTGCAGCTGATGAGGTCTTGGCGCAAAAAACTTGGCGCAGAAAACTTGGCGCAGAAAACTTGGCGCAGGAATCCTGGCGCAGGAGTGTCGGCGCAGACAGGTCTATAACCGGCCTCTCGGGGGGAGAATATGACTTATCGCGGAGGCGCCATCCTGGTCGGCGCAATTCTTTTCGGGATTTTTGGTTCCTCGGCAGCGCCGGCGCAGTCCGCCTTCCGGAATTATCACTGTGCCGACGGTACGCAATTCATTGCCGCGTTCTTCAACGGGGACACCCGCGCGCATCTGCAACTCGACGGCAAGGCGGTGACATTGACGAAGCGTCTGTCGCTGACTGGCACGCGCTACAGAGGCAGCGGTGTCACGCTTGAGATCACCCGGGCCGGATTGACCAGGCTGCGGCATGCGAAGCGGCCGGTGACGGCCTGCGAGCTGGCATGAAAAAAGGGCCGAAACGCTTCGTTCCGACCCTTTCCTACTGTTCTGCTGCTGTCTGACGTTTTTGCGTCACGCCTCTCCGTTGCGTCAGCATCAGTGATCGCGGCTCGGCTTGGCGTCGTCGATCGCCGCCTGATGGTACCAGCTCTCGCTACAGGCCGAGGTCTCGACCTCTGCGGCCAGCTCGCGCACCGTCCGCGTCTCGCCGTAGCGGCGTCCGCCGAGAGCCGCGCGGCCCCCAACCGGGAATTGATAGATCGTTGCCGATCCCTGATTTTGGCCCGTCGTGATCATGTCAAAGTCTCCTATGGCCGGAGCGAGCCTCCATGGTGCGCCCGACTCATTCGTGTGTCGTTACCGTCATTTTGATATCGGCCTGGGTCCGACAGGGTGCAAGTTGACCAAGAAACAGTCATTCTCTGTCTAATTCGTGTGCAAATCCCGGTTTGCATCCTGCGAGGCAGGATGCAGCTGACCAACGCTTGAGCCGAGCTGATGGTTGCTCGGCGCCCGATGGCTGGACACGAACTGTCACATAGCTCTGCCGCCGCATTAATCGGCTGCCGATGCCGTAGCTGAATTTGCTGCAGAAACGAGCGGCGGAGGGCGTTGAGAGAAGATTTTGGCTGACCGTGACGCATGCCAGCTGCGCTGCTTTGTCGCAGCTAAAAATGCGATGTCCGCTGTGGACATCCGCGGGCCCGGCGGGTGCCGCAGTGCAGCGACTGGCAT
This sequence comes from Bradyrhizobium sp. B120, assembly GCF_049075665.1. Lineage (NCBI taxonomy): Bacteria > Pseudomonadati > Pseudomonadota > Alphaproteobacteria > Hyphomicrobiales > Nitrobacteraceae > Bradyrhizobium > Bradyrhizobium sp. B120. Next base: position 4,028,047 of record NZ_CP185242.1, read on the forward strand.
TTTAATTGCTTAGTAAGAGCCGGCCGATGGTGGCCGGGTACGCGTGCGGCGGCCGACTGGCTTTCGGTTCCTCACGGTTTTGCATCATCAACAGAGAGGTTCAATGACCAAGTACAAGCTCGAGTATATCTGGCTCGACGGATATACGCCGACGCCGAGCCTGCGCGGTAAGACGCAGATCAAGGAATTCGCGTCGTTCCCGACCCTCGAACAGCTCCCGCTGTGGGGCTTTGACGGTTCGTCCACCCAGCAGGCTGAAGGCCACAGCTCTGACTGCGTGCTGAAGCCGGTCGCCTGCTATCCCGACGCCGCGCGCGAGAACGGCGTGCTGGTGATGTGCGAAGTCATGATGCCCGACGGCAAGACGCCGCATGTCTCGAACAAGCGCGCCACCGTTCTGGATGACGAAGGCGCCTGGTTCGGCTTCGAGCAGGAATACTTCTTCTACAAGGACGGCCGTCCGCTTGGCTTCCCGTCCGAAGGTTATCCCGCGCCGCAGGGCCCGTACTACACCGGCGTCGGCTATTCGAACGTCGGCAGCGTCGCCCGCAAGATCGTGGAAGAGCATCTCAATCTCTGCCTCGCCGCCGGCATCAACCACGAAGGCATCAACGCCGAAGTGGCGAAGGGCCAGTGGGAATTCCAGATCTTCGGCAAGGGCTCCAAGACCGCTGCTGACCAGATGTGGATGGCCCGCTATCTGATGCTGCGCCTCACCGAGAGCTACGGCATCGATATCGAATTCCATTGCAAGCCGCTCGGCGACACCGACTGGAACGGCTCGGGCATGCACGCCAACTTCTCGACCAAGTACATGCGCGAAGTCGGCGGCAAGGAGTATTTCGAGAGCCTGATGAAGGCGTTCGACAAGAACCTGATGGACCACATCGCCGTCTACGGGCCGGACAACGACAAGCGTCTGACCGGCAAGCACGAGACCGCGCCGTGGAACAAGTTCAGCTATGGCGTGGCTGACCGTGGTGCGTCGATCCGCGTGCCGCACTCCTTCGTCAACAATGGCTACAAGGGCTATCTGGAAGACCGCCGCCCGAACTCGCAAGGCGACCCCTACCAGATCGCTTCGCAGATCCTGAAGACGATCTCCGAGGTTCCGACCGGCGCCAAGGCTGCGGCTTAAGCAGCTATCGGACCCGGATGGAGCCATCCGGTACCGCAATCGGGTCCGCCAGGGCGACTGCCCTGGCGGACCTTTGCTTTTTAACGACAGTGTTTGCGGCGGGCTCGCCGCCGAAAGCGGTTTCGCTGCGTTATGAACCGCGCTAGACAACGGTTATATCTTGGCTGCCGGGGACACGGCGCTTGTTTGAAGGCTTTTACAAGGTCCGGTTCGAGCTGGGCGGCGCCGTCGGCCGCAGCGTGATGTATGTCGGCGACGGCAAGATGCTCGGCGGCAACTCGGCCTTTGCCCATATCGGCACCTACGAGAAGACCGGCGACGAGGTCGCGGTCGAGATCCAGACCGTCCGCCACAACCCCGATCCGACCTACCGTGCGATGGCGGGCACCGATGACGCGACGCTGCTCGCCAAGGGCGGGCCCGACGGCGAGCTCTATCGTTTCAGGGGTGAGCTGAAGGAATTGCCGGGCGTGCCGTTTCAGTCGGTGATGACGCCGATCACCGAGGATGAGGTCCCGATCGCCGGCGGGGTCGGCGAGGGCGGCATCATCAACGGGCTCTATTCGATCCACATCCAGCTGCTTGACGGTGTCGACGGCAGCCTCACCGGCGTGATGCTGCTGAATAACGGCCGCATCCTTGGCGGCGATGCGTTCTTCTACTACCTCGGCACCTACACGTCAGAGAAAGGCCGCTGGAAGGGGCAGATCCTCAATCAGGAACACACCTCGGCGATGGGCGAGAACCCGGTCTTCGGCGGCCATGAGGTCGGCATCGGCTTTGCCGGTACCTGCGACGCGGAGGGCGCCGTGCTCGAAGCGACGGCGCTCGCCGGCAAGCGCAGCCTTCGCCTCAAGGCCACGCTCAAGCTGATGCGGCGGGCGTAAGCGGGATGGACAATTCGGTTCGAGTGCTCTCGACGCTGGCGCTGAAGGGCGCGGTCGCGCGCCTTGCCGCGGCTTATCAGACAGCGAGCGGTGTGCGGATCGATGCCGATTTCGCGCCGACGCTGGCGCTACTCGAACGCCTGCGCGGCGGCGAGGCCGCCGACCTCGTGATCCTGACCCGCGAGGGCCTCGACGAGATGATCGGCGAGAGCCGCGTTGCGCGGGAAAGCGTTGCCGATCTCGCGCGCTCCTATGTCGGCGTCGCCGTGAAGGCGGGCGCCGCGCACCCCGACATTGCGAGCGAAGCCGCATTGCGCGCAGCGCTGCTCGGCGCGCGGGCGGTGGCCTATTCGCGGCTCGGCGCCAGCGGCATCCTGTTCGCACAGCTGATCGCGCGTCTCGGCATTGCCGAGGCGATCAACGCCCGCGCGGTGATCATTCCGGCGGGCTTTACCGCGGAAAGGCTCATCACCGGCGAAGCCGACCTAGCGATCCAGCAGATCAGCGAGTTGAAGCAGATCGATGGCATCGAAGTCGTCGGGCCAATTCCCTTAGGCCTGCAGACGCCGGCGGTGTTTTCCGCGGGCCGCATGGTCGCCTCAGCGCACGCAGTCGCCGCCGATCATTTGCTGAGTTACCTCGCGTCTGCCGAGGTCGCGCCGGTGCTGCGCGAGACCGGGCTCGAGCCTTGAATTTGCCTGCACCGCGACGCAACCTGCTGGGCATGTTCAGACCTCTCCATGCAATCGTCCTTGCCTTGGCGCTGGCCGCACCTGTGCTAGCCCACGCGCAATCGGCCGACCTGGTGCTGTGCGACCGGCTCGCCGCCGATCCCACCGATCCCGACAAGCCGGCCGACGTGAAGGGCGTGCCAGAGATCGCGTCGCCTGATATCGCGACCGCGATCAAATATTGTGCGGTGGCGGCAAAATCGTCGCGCCGCGCGATGTACGAGCTCGGCCGCGCCTATGCCGCCAACCGGCAGGCCGCGGAAGCAATGTCGGCCTGGCGCAAGGCGGCCGACAAGGGCTCGACATCGGCGATGGTCGAGCTCGGCGTGCTCTACGGCAATGGCACCGGCGTCGCCAAAGACGAGGCGCAGGCGCGCAAATTGTTCGAGCGCGCGGCGCAGGCCGGCAACGCGCGCGGCGTCAGCAATCTCGCTGCCCTCGGCGGCAGCGTGGCGTCCGACCCGGCACGCGCGCGCGAATTGCTCGCCAAGTCTGCCGAAACCAATGCGGAGGCGCAGTACCAGCTCGGGATGATGCTGGCCGACGGCAAGGGCGGCGCGCAGGACGATGCCGGCGCGCGGGCGTTGTTCGAGAAGGCGGCTGCGCAGAACCATCCGGGCGCGCTGGAGCGGATGGGCGCCTTCGCGCAGGCCGGCCGCGGCGGTCCGAAGGATAGCGATGCGGCAAAAGCCTATTACGAACGGGCGGCAGCGCTCGGCGATGAGGATGCCAAGAAGGCGCTGGAGCGCGCCCGCTGTCCCTACGTGATCAAGGACAAGCGCGGCAATGCCGTGACCAACCTCTGCTTCTAGTCGGACAGGAACGCTCGCGGGTGATTGCTCAGCTTGCTCAGTGTCATCACCCGCGCATGCGGGTGATCCAGTATTCCAGAGTCCGCAGTGCTTGAGGCGAGAGGCTGCGGCGTTCTGGATGCGTACGCGGGGCATGGCACGGGAGAGAGATGTGAGTCCGCGGCTCCTCCAATATGTCGTCCCTGCGAAAGCAGGGACCCATACGCCGCGGCGTACCTTGTTGAAGGGGCTCGTCGTTCCAGCATCGCCCCACAATTGGCATTTGTGGTTATGGGTCCCTGCTTTCGCAGGGACGACGATGAGGACGGTTCGCAATTCAAGGCGTCTGCGGTTGGGCTGGTTCAACCAGGATCACATACTTTGATCCCGCTCACTCATGGCGCAGGGCAGGCCGCGCCGGTCTTCACCCAGGCCTCGACCAAAGCGCCGGCCTCTGCCTGCGTGCCCGGCGCCGGCGAGCGGCCGAAGCCGGGATGCCAGGCCCAGCCCACCAGCGTGTCCTTGCCGATATGCTCGATCAGATCCTCGACCTTGCGGCCGCCATTGCGTGCGGGGTCGCGGATCTGCGCGCAGATCTCGCCGACGGTTTTCCCTACCCACGCCATCTCGCGCGGCGCGAGGTGCCATTCCGGGTGACCCGGCACGCGGCCGGGATCGAAATTGGCGTGCTGGTGGCAGATCGAGCAGCGCATCGCGTTGCTGCCATGGCCATCGGCACCGCGCGTCACCGGCGGCTGATGCACGCGGCTGATATCGCCCTGCCGCGGGCTGTCGCCGGCGGGATGGCAGTTGGTGCAGCGCGGATGCGTCAACACCTTGCCAAGCTCGGTGAAGATCGCCGCGGAGCGCTGCTCGACATTCTCTATACCGGCAAAGCTTTCCGGCGAGGCGAGGGCGTGGCTTGCGCTCTCCGACGCCGCATAGCCGGCGCACAGGCTGGTCGCGAGCGCCGTCAGCACTGCAAGGATCCGAAACCGCGTTTCCGATGTCATCGCGCGCGGGCTCACTTGTTGGCGGTCAGATAGCGTTTGGCATCGGCGAGGATCACGTCGCGCACCGCCTGATGATATTTGATGTAGCCGGTGCAGCGGCACAGATGGCCATCGAGCGCGTCGGCAATGACGGTTTCGAGCTGGTCCCGCGCCACTGGCTCTCTTGCCAGAAGTTCGAGCAGCACCTGGCCCTCATTGAGGAAGCCGGCCGTGCAATAGCCGCACTGGAACGCAAAATGCTCGATGAAGGCCCGCTGCAACGCGGAGAGCTCGCCGTCCTTGGCATGGCCCTCGACGGTGCGGATCGCCTTGCCGTCGAAATTGGCCGCCGGCACCACACAGGTCGGAGTGGTGTAGCTCGTGCCGTCGGGGTTATCGATGATGACGGCGCAGCTCAGGCATTGCGCGGCGCCGCAGCCGAATTTGGTGCCGGTCATGCCGAGCATTTCCCGAAGGAAATCGTTCATCGAGAGGTCGTCGCGGATCTCGATCGGGCCGTGCTTCCGGCCGTTGATGGTGAGGTTGAGCGTCGTCACGCAAGCGCTCCCTTGAGCAGGCTCGTTGTGACCGGCAATGAGCGGAAGCGATGGCCGGTGGCATCGTTGATGGCGTTGAGCAGCGCCGGCACGATCGGGATCATCACCACCTCAGCCATGCCCTTCGGCGGTTCGTCCGGCGTCAGCGGCGGCAGCATCTCGATCTCGAGATTGTGCAGTGGCAGATCGGAGCCGCGCGCGATCAGGTACTGGCCGAGATTCCATTGTCCGTTGCCCGGGCCGCCTTCGAACGGCGGCAGGGTTTCGAGCAGCGCGTAGCCGACGCCCATGGCAAATCCGCCGTGCGACTGGCCAAGCACCACTTCAGGCGCCAGCGCCTGGCCGCATTCGAACACGCTGTAGGCCTTGGCGATGCGCAGGATGCCGGTCGCGCGTTCGATCTCGACACGGACCAGCGTACCGCACATCGAGGTGTAGGCGGTGCCGATCCGGTTATTATCGGTCGGCGGGAATTTCACGCTGACGCGGTCGATCCGCTCGAACCGGCCGCGGCCGCGGCGGATCGCGAGTGCGTCGATCTCGGCGCGGTATTGCTCGCCGAACAGCGGGAAGCGCGCGCGCGACCAGGCCCAGCGCGAGAAGCTGTGCGCCACCGCGCCGGTGACGAAGCCGCGCGCATGCGCGGTCGCAGCAAGCTTTGGCAGCGACAGCGGCGCGAGATCATCGAGTGCGAGCTGGCCGTCGTTCCAACGCGCTTTGTCCCATTGCCGGGCGCGCGGATCGGTCTTGCCGATGTGCCAGAGCTCGAGCGCCGCCGGCCACAGGCCGAAGCGGAAGATGACGCGGGCGGCTTCGGCCGACGAATGCGTGCCGACATGGGCGCCGATCGAGGCACTGGTGGCCGAGCTGATCGCGGGGACCCAGCGCGGGTTCTTCTCGGCGAGATCCTGGGTCTTCTGATCCATCGTGTAGGGATCACCCGAGGTGACGAGCCCGAGCGCGTCGTAGCTATCGACCCGGGAGACGGCGACCTCGTCGGCGACGACGCCGAGATGGCCGGCAACGCGGTTGGCAAGCGCGGTGCCGATGCCGTTGCCCATCTCGACGTGATCGCAGAAGATCGCGATCCGTCCCTCGGGATCGATCTCGACCCGGCCGAGCGAGCAATCCGCGCCCGCGCCGTAATCCTTGGTGACGCAGGCAACTCCGGTGCCGACCAGCCGTCCTTCCGATGCCTTCTCCTTGAACGCGGCGCGCTGCTGCCAGATCGGATGCTTTTCGAGCTTGTCGAGGATGTCTGACGTGCGCACCGACACGACGTAGGGGTTGCCGGTCATGGTCCGGCCGTTCTGCTTCAGCGCATTGTTGCGGCGGAACGCGATCGGGTCGGCCTTGAGTTCGCTGGCGGCCTCGTCGATCAGGACCTCCAGCGCGGTCATGGTCTGCAGCGTGCCGTAGCCGCGCATCGAGCCCGCGGTGACGCCGCGCGAATGCAGCGCCACGGTGGTGACGTCGACCTTCGGGACGTCGTAGATGCCGATCGCCGCGGTGGCGGCGACTGTCGCGACATTGGCGGAGAAGTTGGCGAGCCCGCCGCCGTCGAGCACATGGTCGGCGGCGAATGCCGTGATCTTGCCGCTGGCGCGATCGATGCCGATCCGCGAGCGCATCTTGATCGGGTGGCGTTTGATGCCGCCCTGGAACTGCTGGTAGCGATCCTGCGCGAGCCGCACCGGCCGCCCCGGGAAGAACATCGCCGCCAGCGCCACGTAAAGCACGAACGGGGTGTGATCGCGGCCGCCGAAGCCGCCGCCGACATGGGCGAACTGCGCGTTGATGTGCGAGGGGCGGAAAGGCGGGCGGGCCTTGCCGAGCAGATGCGCGATCGACTCGGTCGCCTCATAGGGCGACTGCACGCCGAGCACCAGTTCGAGATTGCCGCTGTTGTCGCTGTACCAGGCGAGCCCGCTCTCCGGCTCGAGGAACATCGGATCGACCGACTGGGTCTCGAACTCGCGGTCTAGCACGAGCTGTGACGGATCGTCCTTGCCGAGCTGGGCGCGGATCGCTTCGCCATGGATCGCGGCCTTGGCGTAGTCGGCCTTGGTCTCCTTGGCGAGCGGCAGCCAGACCGGCAGCGCCGCGTTCTGGATGCGGCTCGGCGAGACCCAGCCGGCCTGGATCGGCGAATAGACGTCGGGCGCCTCTGGCGTGGCGCCGGCCACGCGGGTGAAGCGATAGGCGCCGTAGTTCGGCAGGATCACCGGGCCGGTTTCGTCGCCAAACTTGACGAAGCCGACATCGCGCAGCGCGAGGCGTGCGCGGTCGAAGGCGTCGAACTGCTCGAAGATCAGCAGCGCGACCGGCTGTCCGAGATAGAGCGGCGTCGTGCCGACCGGGCAGAACAGATCGCCGGTGTAGAACTCCGGCACCCGCGTGCCGATCCGGTCGAGATCGGCCGACGTCACGACGACCGAGGGCTTCGCCGGACCATCGAGCCGGGCGAGGTCCATGCCGGCATAAACATGCGTGGCGTCGTTGGCGCGGACCAGGATGGCGTGCGAGGTGGTCGCAGGCCAGCCCGGCATGTCGGCGGCGCGAAAGTCGGAGGCGTAGAGCTTTGCGCCGGTGACCTTGGCCACCCCGTCGACCCGGCCGGCGCCCTTGGCCGCCGGATTGAAATGGCCGCGCCCGGGAAGCGTCTCGCGGCTCGCGAAGGCCGGTTCCTTCGCAAGCGCCAGATGCGACAGGCTGACCGAGATGCCGCCTGCCGACAACCACTTCACGAAGTCGCGTCGCGAGGGCCGCATGGTCTGATCTCTCATCAACGCTTCGGCGGCGTATCGCGCCGCGGTTTATGAATTGACAAAATGCACGCTACAGTGTTGCGGCAAAGCGAGCGCAAGCGCAATGCCGCAATAGGTCGTAGCCTTCTCACTTGTAGATCTGGCCTCACTTGAGGTCGGCGATGGTGGCCGGTCCCGGCCCCGGGGTGATCAGGGTCGGCCACTGCTTGGAACCGAACGGCACCAGCGGCGGCAGGAAGGTCGTCATGCCGCGCTTCTTGGTCTCGGCGATGATCGCCTCGCGCGCATCGCCCCCCATCAGCTCAAAGTCCATCAAATGGTAGCTGCCGAAGAACAGCGCGCCCACCGAGCGATCGGCGATGATCCGGGTCAGCGACTCCAGCATGTCCGACGGCGTGGTGGTGAAGGAAATCGTCTCGATCAGCATCAGGCGGCTGTTGATGGCGTCAGGCCCGAAGAACTGCGCCAGCACGCTGAAGATCACGTTGTTCTGCCGCGCGACGTAGATCGTGTTGCTCGCGCCATAGGTCTTGTCCCAGTCGGCGCCGAGCTCGGTCTTCCAGTCGGCCATGACGGTCATCCAGTGCGCGACCTGGGTCTGCGCGGCCCAGGTGACGTTCCTGGCGAGCAGCGGCGCCTGCTTCTTGCCGAACGCCTCGAGCGTCGCGAAGGGGATCGCGCCGGCGGTGAGGCATTCGTCCATGAAGGCGATATTGTTCTTGAGGATGGCACGGTTGTTGTCGCGCCAGTCCGCCTGCATCGGCGTGGCATCGAGCCCGTCGAGCGCCGATTGCATCCGGCTGCGATAGGCCTGCATCGAGCCGCGCCACGCCTTGTCGTCGGGATTGTCGACATAGGGGCCGACCACCTCGGCCAGCGCCATCGTGCTGTGGCCGACCGACTTGAGCAGTTGATAGACGACCGGCACCTGCGGCGCTTCGGTCGGCGGCTTGCCCGGCCGGTACAGGATCAGGCGGCCGCCGGCGCCGGAGAACAGGCCGAGGATGACCGGATGCTTGTCGAGGATGTTCTTCTGGAAGATCCGCGCCGCATCGCCATAGAGCTCGAACATGCCGGTGTTGAGCGCGAGCACGTCCTTGGTCGCGATATCGGCCGGCGTGGAGGTGGTCTTGCCTGAGATCGGCGCCATGTAGTCGGGCAGCGACTGGGCCGGCGCCGCGCTACCGCTGCCGAGCAGCAATGCTAGCGCAGCGACGACCAAACGGAAACGATGGGTCATGTTGTGCTCCTCGCAACCTTCGACTCACGCCGAAGCCCGGGATGCGGCCTCTCGACGCTGGCGGGATGCGCAATTCTTTTGACGCAAATGAACAGGGAGGGTCGGTCCCGCATGACGCAACACGACGAGGGCGGGTGCTTACAGCTAAGCGACGAATCGGCGGGTGTCCACACCCGGAGACTACCCGGTTGGTTGCGTCATAACGTCATTCGACGCCGGACTCAGCGGAGCTTTCTCATTCAGGGAATCAATCGCATCGACCGGCTTGTCGATGGCCTCAATCCTTGATCAGAAGCACGCCGCCGATGATCAGCGCGATGCCGGCCAGTCGTGAAATCGACACCGGATGCTGCGCCAACCCGAACGCGCCAAAATGGTCCATCGCGATGCCCGCGGTCATCTGACCCGCCACCACCAGCGCCAGCAAGGTCGCGGCGCCGAGCGACGGCAATAGCAGGATCATCAGCAGGATGAAGACGCCGCCGAGGATGCCGCCGCTCCAGGCCCACCACGGCACGGCCGAGACCAGTTTCCAGGATGGCACCGGCTCCCGCGTCGCGACCAGCACGACCGCCATCGTCACGAAACCGCCGAGATAGCTGACGAGCCCGGCCCAGGCCGGCGAGTTCAGGGCGGACCGGAGGTTGCCGTTCAGGACCTGTTGAACAGCCACGGCGATGCCGGCGCCGAGCGCGAGCAGATAGAGAAGCCAGACTTGCATGTGACGCCCCAGAAGCGGTCGCTGAAGAGCTTCATGTCATATTCCATTGGCAACGCTCGTGGCATGCATGGGGCACGGCGCGAAACCCCAAGGAATGGGCTTCCACCCACGTCCCAGATCGAATAAGAGGCCGCAAACCCTCAGTTCCCAGTATGAGAGCATGATCCGCCTCGATAACGTCTCCAAGCAAGTCGGCCACCAGATCCTCTTCATCGAAGCCTCCGCGGCGCTCCAGAAGGGCGAGAAGATCGGCCTCGTCGGCCCGAACGGCTCCGGCAAGACCTCGCTGTTCCGGATGATCTCGGGCCAGGAAGTTCCCGATGAAGGCCAGGTCTCGCTCGATCGCGGCATCTCGATCGGCTATTTCAGCCAGGATGTCGGCGAAATGTCCGGCCGCAGCGCGGTTGCCGAGGTGATGGACGGGGCCGGACCCGTCAGCGTCGTGGCAGCCGAGCTTCGGGAACTCGAGGCCGCGATGGCCGACCCCGACAAGGCCGATGAGATGGACGACATCATCGCGCGCTATGGCGAGGTGCAGCATCAGTTCGAGGAGCTCGACGGCTACGCGCTCGACGGCCGTGCGCGCGAGGCGCTCTCCGGTCTCGGCTTCAGCCAGGAGATGATGGACGGCGACGTCGGCAAGCTCTCCGGCGGCTGGAAGATGCGCGTGGCGCTGGCGCGTATTCTTCTGATGCGTCCCGACGTCATGCTGCTCGACGAGCCGAGCAACCATCTCGATCTCGAAAGCCTGATCTGGCTGGAGCAGTTCCTGAAGGGCTATGAGGGTGCGCTGCTGATGACCTCGCATGACCGCGAGTTCATCAACCGCATCATCAACAAGGTGGTCGAGATCGACGGCGGCCAGCTCACCAGCTATTCCGGCAACTACGAGTTCTACGAACAGCAGCGCGCGCTCTCCGACAAGCAGCAGCAGGCGCAGTTCGAGCGGCAGCAGGCGATGCTCGCCAAGGAGATCAAGTTCATCGAGCGGTTCAAGGCGCGCGCCTCGCACGCAGCTCAAGTGCAGAGCCGCGTCAAGAAGCTCGACAAGATCGAGCGGGTCGAGCCGCCGCGGCGGCGGCAGACCGTGGCGTTCGAATTCCAGCCGGCGCCGCGTTCGGGCGAGGACGTCGTCAGCCTGAAGAATGTCCACAAGGCTTATGGCAGCAAGCGCATCTATGACGGCTTTGACTTCATGATCCGCCGCCGGGAGCGCTGGTGCGTGATGGGCATCAACGGCGCCGGCAAGTCGACGCTGCTGAAGCTGGTCGCCGGTTCAACCGAGCCCGACGACGGCGCGGTCGCGGTCGGCGGCAGCGTCAAGATGGGCTATTTCGCCCAGCACGCGATGGACCTGCTCGACGGCGAGCGCACCGTGTTCCAGTCGCTGGAGGACGCATTTCCGCAGGCCGGGCAGGGCTCGCTCCGCGCGCTCGCCGGCTGCTTCGGCTTCTCGGGTGACGATGTCGAGAAGAAATGCCGGGTGCTCTCGGGCGGCGAGAAGGCGCGGCTGGTGATGGCCAAGATGCTGTTCGATCCGCCGAACTTCCTGGTGCTGGACGAGCCGACCAACCATCTCGATCTCGCCACCAAGGAGATGCTGATATCAGCGCTCTCCGAGTTCGAGGGCACCATGCTGTTCGTCTCCCATGACCGGCACTTCCTCGCCGCGCTCTCCAACCGCGTGCTCGAGCTGACGCCGGAAGGTATCCATCAGTTTGGCGGCGGCTACACCGAATACGTCGCGCGCACCGGACAGGAAGCGCCGGGATTGCGGAGTTAGTACTGCTTCGTAGCCCGGATGTAGCGAAGCGAAATCCGGGTCAGTCCTTCCGCTCGCCAAAGTCGTCGTTGTCTATCGCTCCGCTGCCGCCCCAATCGGACGGCAGTATGCCCTTGCGAATGTATCGATGAAGCGATGAGTGCGGCCAGTTCGCAGGCGACGAGGCCAGCCGGTGCTTGGCGGGATTGTAATGGACGTAGTCGATGCAACGCTCGAGGTCGCGCTCGTTGCGGATGGTGTGTTCCCAAAAGCGTCGTTGCCAGAGGGCATACTCGCCACGGTGGTTGGCTGAGAGTGGCACGCCGACGGCAACCAGTCCGCGCGTAAAGTGACTCTTGATCTGCCGCCACCGATCCGAGAAGTCGGCATCGCCGGATGGCAGTGTCATGACCGCGTGCAGGTGCTCTGGCAGGATCACAACGGCGTCTAATGTGAACGGCTTTTTGCCGCGCGTTGCGCGAAATGCTGCGCGCAACAGTCCGACATGCTCGACAAGCAGCGACGACGTTCGATCCTCTAACGTGACCGTAAAGAAGAACGTGCCGCCGGGTATGAAGTTACGTCGATATTGCACCATGCGGATAGATTACCCCGGATTTCGCTTCGCTTCATCCGGGCTACGGGGTTTGCTAAGCCCGCCACCGCGCGCAAAACGCCTCGACGTCGCCGGACTGAAATTCCGGTAGCCGTTCCCAGATGGTTTCGGCCGGCCAATTCCACCAGGCGATCTGCGACAGCTCGGCCGCGATCTTGCGGTTGAACCGCTCCTTGATCGGCCGGGCCGGCACGCCGCCAACGATGGTGTAGGGGGCGACATCGCGCGTGACCACCGCGCCGGCCGCGAGCACTGCACCATCTCCGACGGTGACGCCGGGCAGCACGATCACGCCATGGCCGATCCAGACGTCGTTTCCGATCACGACGCGGTCGGCGCGCCGATCGCTGAAGAAGCTGTGATCGCGCTCGGCGGAGGCGCAGTAGTATTCAGGGCAGTAGGTGAAGCGATGTTGCGAGGGACGCTCGACCGGGTGATTGGGCGCGCCGATCCGGACTTGCGCCGCGATCGCGCAGAACCGGCCGATTTGGGCATCGGCGACCATGCAGCCGCTGCCGAGGTAGGAGTAATCGCCGAGCTCGGTGTATTCGATTGCGGTGTCGCCGAGGACTTCACAGCAACGGCCGACCTCGACCTCCCGCAGCTTGACCGTCGGCTCGATGACGGTTTCGGCAAGCTTAGGGCGGGAAGGCTTCGGTTCGGTCATAAGGTTTGTCCTCGATGCGGCGAGCGGCGGCTTCAGTCGCACGATTTCTATGACGGCGAGATGACGCAGGCGCTGGATCTACCGACCGGTGAGGCGGGCGATGGTCTCGATCTCGTTGGTCCAGATGCCGCCGGAATAGTTCTCGGGCAGGCGCCGGAATAGCTCGGCATCGTCGACCCCGGTCGAGAATTCGCCGCTCTGATAGGGGCCGAGCACGAACACCACGCTGTTTGCCGCCGCCATGCGGTTGAGGAAACGGTCCGGCCATCCCCACAGCCACGGCGCGTAGTTGATCGGCACCAGCACGATGGCGTTGCGGCAGGCATCCGGCACGATGCCGGTCCAGCCATAGCCGAGATAGCGAACGAGGCAGCTCTTGATCGCTGCGCGCGAGATCGTCCGCGTCCCCGGCGCAAGACGCCGGATCGCCTCGATCGGATCGTCGCCGCCATAGACCATGATCCGCGTGCGTCGCTCGGTGGGAAGCCGATTCAAGACCGCCGCGAGCTTCTCGCCCTCGGAGGGATCGCGGCTCTTGACGTTGATCAGGAACCGGCGATCCGGAAAGGTCGTGAGCACCTCGTCCAGCGACGGCATCGAGCCGGTGCCCTTGCCGCGGAATGGAAAGGTCTTGCCGCCATCGGCGGTGTAGCCATAGCCGATATCGAGCATCTTCAGCCGTGCCATCGGCTGTTCGCGGGTGACGCCCTGGCCGTCGGTCCGGCAATCGACCGTCCAGTCGTGAAACACCGCGAATTCGCCGTCGGTCGTCGGATGGACGTCGAGCTCGACAATATCGGCGCCGCGATCGAAGCTCGCCTGCATCGAGCGGATCGTGTTCTCGAGATAGTCATGGGTTGGCGGCAGCATGCGCGCCGCGGTGCAGGTGTCGTTCCTGAGGTCGCGTTCGTCGAAGCGTTGCGCCATGCCGCGATGGGCGAGGAGCACCGGCTTGCCGCCGGCGTGGGTTGCGAGAAGACTGGAGTTGTTGAGGTAGACGCCGGCGGTGATGGCAACGATCGCCGCTGCCGCGTATTTCAATTTCCTGCCCAAGCTATACGTTTCCCTGCTGGATGGTTGCTCCGGGTAGGAGGCGTTTTGGGTCGATTTGCGGCGGCCTAATCCTTCAAGCCGTCGACTGCGGCAATCGACCTCACCATCGCATCCCTGAGCGCCGCGCTGTGAAGTTGTGGGTCGCACCGGGATGGACCACGACATCGATCTTGCTGCCGGCAGCGATCGAGCGGCGGGCGACGTCCTGGCACCGTTCTGGCGATACTTCCTCGTCGTCTATCACGGCGAGCGGGTAAGGCGATGGTGGTTCGCAGTTTGCTGCCGCGGCCTGGTTCTTGAACTCGTCGACAACGGCAATCGCCTTGTTGAGCAAGTCCGTGCGTGGAATCAAGGCGCTAGCCGGGTCGAGAAATATACACCGCAGATTGTTGCGCATGCTTGCGTTTCAGGCGTCGATAGGTTCTAAGCCCGGTGACTTCATGACCGTTGGCATGAACAAGAAGCGCGCTGCGTGGCTTTACCACATTCTGGACAGAGTTACATCGTAGCTCGCGCGCCCCCCAAATTCAGAGGATTTCAGCATGGCCAAGATGACGAAGAATCAATTGATCGACGCGATTGCCGAGGGCACGCAGATCTCGAAGAACGACGTGAGGACCGTCATCGAACATATGGCGACTGTTGGCTACAAGGAGCTGAACGAATCCGGTGAGTTCGTCATTCCTGGCTTTGTGAAAATGTCTGTCGTGCATAAGCCTGCCACGGAAGCTCGCAGTGGTGTAAATCCTTTCACGAAAGAGCCGATGGAATTTGCAGCGAAGCCGGCCAGCAAGTCGGTCAAGGCGTCACCTCTCAAGGTCGCCAAGGACGCTGTTTAAAGACTACGGTTTGCGGCAAGCCACGCGCGCAAGCAATGCAACGGCGTATGGCCTGCCGCGCTGTGTCCGGCTTGTCCGGCTCGGCATCGCCCGCTACGCTTCACTGAAAAGTGGGAGCGAAGCGGCATGAAGCAGATCAGGATCGGCGACATCACGATCGACGCTGTGGTCGAGCGCGAGGGGCCGTGGCGGCGGCCGCAGGATTTCTTCCCGACCTATGACGACGATGTGTTCAAGCATCACTTGAAGACGATGGAGCCGGAGGTCTTCGATGCCGCACGCGGCATGATGTTGATCACCTATCAGACCTTCGTGGTGCGGACGCCGCGCTACACCATCCTGGTCGACACCTGCACCGGCGAGGACAAGGGCCACCCGCCGCCGTTCGACTTTCCGGGCAAGGAGCGCTGGCGCAACGAGCTGTTCGCGCTTGGCATCTCCTATGAGCAGATCGACTACGTGTTCTGCACCCATCTGCATATCGATCACACCGGCTGGAACACCACGCTGCGCGACGGCCGCTGGGTGCCGACTTTCCCGAATGCGAAATACGTCTTCCACAAGGGCGAGTATGCCGCCTGGGAGGCCGAGAACGCCAAGGGCGCCAACCCGCCCGGCACGGTGTTTCGCGACAATTGCCTGCCGATCGTCGAAGCCGGGCAGGCGCTCCTGGTCGACGACGACTATGCGCTCGACGACACCGTCACGCTGACGCCGACGCCAGGCCATTCGCCCTGCCATTGCTGCGTCAACATCTTCTCGAAGGGGCAGCGCGCGGTGGTCGCCGGCGATCTGATGCACCACGCGATCCAGTGCCGCGAGCCGGACTGGTCGGCCAAGCCGGATTGGGACCCGAAGCAATCGGCGGTCTCGCGGCGAAAGTTCTTTGCCTCCGTTGCCGGGACCGACACGCTGATCCTGCCGATCCATTTTCCGGCGCCGACGGTCGGCCTGATCAAGGCGGACGGCGATCGCTTCGACTATCGCTTCAAGCGCGAGTAGGGCGCGGCAGTCGGCTGCTCGAGGTCACCGCGCCGTGCTGGTTGGGCGCGGAACCTGGGTCAGGAACCGCTCGAGATCGCTGCAGAGGCGATGGGCGAGCTCCTCGTCGATCTCGAACGCCGCGACGCTGCCGGCACAGTCGATTGCGATGGTGCCGCGCAATGGTGCGGCGGAGATCGCCGATACCGCGATGCTTGTTGCTCTCTGCATGGTCATGTCGTCAACTCCCCCTCGGGCCGGATGCCGCCAATCCTCATTTCGGCAAGTCTCACTTTGGAATGACGGCGCGTCCCTTTCGCTTACGTTCTTCGATGAATCTCACGCCGATCTCGGTGCCGTCGACACGCACCAGTTCACAGCGACGGAACGCCAGTCCCCGCGAGGACAAGACCAGGAAAAACTCCTGGGCCTTCAGCACATCAAGCGTTCCGTCGACCTCGAGCCGGGCACCACTTTGCGAGACGTCGAGCAGGATGCAGCTTCGCCGCCACGTGCCGTCGACCCCCATGAGATTGACGGGATGGCGCGTCTCAAGCTTGACGCGCTCCGCCCTGCGGTCACCATACGCCATCACGACACTCACACGGCCTGAACGGGTTTCGCAGCGAGGCCCGCATCGATCGCGGCGCGGATCGCGTCCCGAAACTCGGGGCGTGCAAGCTTGAGCAGCCGGGTCCGTTGGCGCGGCGTGGATTGCTTGATGAGGTCGGCAAGAACGCGGTGAGGCAGATCCTCGCGCGAGACCAACGCGGCTGCGATGTCCCCGTCGCGCTCGGCGGCATCGACCATCATGGCAAGGCCCGCGCTTGTCATGTCCGCGCCGGGATTGCTTGCGAGCGCGCGAAGCACATTGCTGTCGCCGCGCATCAGCAGAATGTCCGTGAGCTCCTGGTTGACCGCCTTGCGTCCTGCGATGGCGCAGAGATGTCCCTCCGCCCGCATCCAGGCAATGTCGATCAGATCAGCGTCCGGAATGCACGCGCAGTTTCGCAGGATCGGCGCGGCGACATCGGCATCGTCATGGTTAGCGAGGCGACGGGCGAGCTCCCGCGGCACCAGGTGCAAGTCGGCGAGCGAGCGGCTGAGCGTGGTCAGGGTGCGCAGCTCGACGCTCTCAATCAGACGGATCAGGATGTCGTCGAACAGCCCGACCTGATGCTCGCTGAGGCGGTGAGCGTCGTTGAGAAACAGGCCGGCCACCTCCTGCAGCATGCGCGTGCGGAGGTCTGCGGAACCGGCTCTCAAGACATCGTCGAGCTTGGCAATCAGATCAGGCGAGGCAATGGCTGTCATTGCGGTCCCTAAAATGTTCCGCGACGGGGAACAGCATCGTTCCCAACGTCAATCTGCTCCCCGAATCTTTAATAGGGGTATAGAAATTGATGCGGAGGTTGATCCCAGCGGTGGATATCCCGGCAAACACTATCGATATTCGGCAGCAGCGCGGTTTTGCCAGATTGTCGGGTTCGACGAGCGGACCGCATTTTTGCTGATTGAGCTCATTGGACGATTCGTATTTTGTGCACGGAATTTATCGATGCGGCCGGCGCGCTGTGCGCAGCGCCGCGTGCAAATTTTAGAGACCATTTCACAGGAGCAGTCATTTGACGGCGCCATTGCTGGTGCCGAGAGTCTTTCGTTTTGACGATGTTGATGCATTCCGGAGTTCGATCCGAGATCTGGATGTTGATTTCACGCCACTTGCGCGGAAGATTTCGGCCGAGCAGGTCATCCTGAGTTTGCCGGGATGCGAGCTCAACTACACGCAGTCGTTCCCGCGGATCGTCGATGCGCAGCTTGCGCGGCAGACCACCGCGGTCGGCTTCACGATGGATGACGGCGTTCCGATGCGGTTCAACGGCGTCGAGCGCGATCGTGCGGTGATCGTGCTTGGCGGCGGCGGCGCGTTCTATACTTCCGTGGAGGAGACGCCCCGCCAATATGTCTCGATGATGTTCACGCCCGAGATTGTCGACCGTGGCTGGCCGAGTGCCGGGCTCCATTTCAGCATTCACGAGATCTCTCAACGCGCGCAGGATCGGCTGCGCGAGGTGGTGAGGCAGGTTCTGCTCGTCACGTCGGACCAGGTCACGATTGCGGAGTTCGCGACGGGCGCGTCGATCAAGGAGACGCTGCTCGCCGCAATCGATAACGCGTTCGCCGAGATCGTGCCGGCCAAGTGGGCGACGCGGGCCAACACGACGCGCCAGTTCAAGGTCTTCAACGACGCGCGCGCCATTCTGGCCGGCGACGTGGCTCACCCGATCTACAGCGGCGAACTCGCCAGGCAGATTGGCGTGTCGGTGCGCACGCTGCACGACGCGATCCAGCGCTACCGGGGCATCAGCCTGCATCGCTATCTGCGGCTGCGCCGGCTCTGGCTGGTCCGCCAGCAACTGCTCGCCGGTGCGCCCAGCGTCAAGGCCTGTGCGCTGGCCTACGGGTTCTGGCACCTCAGCGATTTTTCGCGGAGCTACCGGTCGCAGTTCGGGGAAGCGCCATCGGAGACGCTGGCGGCCTCGCGCCGTGCTGGCGTCGCGCCCGCCGATCCGTCTGGCGCCGGACACGAATCGTAACAATCCGCCTGAACGAAATGTTAACGGCCGCCGAGGAATCTATTGGTACGATTCCACCAGAGGCGGGCTGATGCATCCCCGACGATTTGCGCGTGTTCGTCCGACAGGATGTGTATCCAGCGTGGTCAAGCTCCTGCTCGAACCGAAGGCGCCGCTGATCGAATGCCGGCTGGTGGACTATTCCGCCGGCGGGGCCTGCCTGGAATTCTCCAAGCCGGTCCAGTTGCCCGAGCGTTTCGAGATGTTTCACGGCAACACCCGGAAGCGTTGCCGGCGGGTCTGGAGCAAGGGCGTCCGGGTCGGCGTCTCGTTCTGAGGGCGCCGATCAACAGCGGTTCGGGCCGCGCCCTGCGCGACCCGATTGAGTCCCGATGAAGTCTGTCCCGATTGAGGGGGCTAAATTAGCGCCGGCGAGGGGCTCAGGCGCCGCTCTGGCACTTCTTCATGAACGAGTTCTTGGCCGCGCCGGCGAGCTTCTTGCCGTCGGAGCCCACCGCCTTGGTCTCGCAGGTGTCCATCGTGCACTTCTTCATGAACGAGGTCTTGGCCGCGCCGGCCAGCGGCTTGCCGTCCTTGCCGACGGCCTTCGTCTCGCAGGAGACGTCCTGTGCAAATGCCGAACCGGCGGCGAGGGTCGCGATCACGGCCGCCAAGAAAATCCGCTTCATCTGGGTTCTCCCTAAACCAAACCAGTGGCCGGATTGGATATCGGATTCTTGGCCCGATCAAGTTCCCACAGCCGAATTTGTCTATAAAATACCCGGATAGCTGCGAGAAAATTCCGTGTGCAGCGCGGAACAAAATGGGGGAAACGCGGAATGGAATTCGAGACGCTGGTACAGACACGCAAAAGCGTGCGCGGGTTCAAGAAGCAGCCGGTGTCCCGGGCGACCGTCGAGGAGATCATCGAGGTGGCCAAGCGCGCGCCGTCCTCGATGAACACCCAGCCCTGGCACGTCCATGTCCTGACCGGGGCGCCGCTAGAGGAAGTGCGCCGCCGCAACATGGAGGAGATGATCGCCGGCGCCAAGGCCAAGCGCGACATCATCAGCCATGGTGAGTACCAGGGCGTGCACCGCGGCCGTCAGGTCGACATCGCCAAGAAGCTGTTCGGCGCCATGGGCATTGCCCGCGACGACAAGCCGATGCGGCAGGATTGGGTGCTGCGCGGCTTCCGTCAGTTCGACGCCCCGGTCTCGCTGGTGCTGGCCTATGACCGGATCCTTGATCCCGGCGCGGTCTGCCATTTCGACCTCGGCGCGCTCTGCTACGGCATCGTGCTGGCAGCCTGGGATCGCGGCCTCGGCAGCGTGATCAACGGCCAGGGCATCATGCGCTCCGACATCGTACGCGAGGTCGCCAATATCCCGGAAGACCAGGTCATCATGACCTGCGTCGCGATGGGTTATCCCGACGACAGTTTTGCCGCCAACGCGGTGCGGTCGGACCGCGAGTCGAACAGCGATTTTGTCCGCTATGTCGGCTTTGCCGACTAGGCAGGCCGCGACCAGTGCGGAGGTGTGGCAGCGTCGGCGATCTGAGCACTGATCGTCGATCGCTTGCTTGCAGCCAATCACCTTGTGCTGCGTATCGATTGCTCGATGCGCCCGAGCGTCCGGCGCAATTGCGCACGCGCTGACCGCGCCGCGGGATATTGAATTCCGCACCATGAAACCCTCGCGCGACAGTGAGCGTGCGCGCGCGTTTCCGCTATTTGTGCCGACAAAAAATGCGCTACTGGTTTTGTGAAGCGAAACAGCACAGGCGAGGAATCCCAGATGAGCGATGATGAACAGACAGCCATGATCCGCGAGACCGTCGCGAGATTCGTCGATCGCGAACTCATCCCGCTCGAGCCGCAATATCTGAAATCGAAACTACCCGGCAGCGATCATCCCGAGCTCACCTCCGAGCAGCGCAAGCGGCTGCGCGATGTCTCGAAGGAACTTGGCCTCTGGGGCCTCGATGCGCCCGAGGATCTCGGCGGCCACGATCTGCCGACGCGCACGATGGCCGCGGTGCATGAAGAGCTCGGCCGCAGCTGCGTGCCGTTCGTGCTGCCGCCGGACTCGCCGAACCTGCGCATGCTGCAGGCGGTCGGCACCGAGGCGCAGAAGAAGAAATATCTGCAGCCCTATATCGAGGGCCGGATGACGTCGGCGATCGCGATCTCCGAGCCCGGCGCCGGCGGCGATCCCGCGGGCATGAAGACGCGCGCGGTGCTCGATGGCGAGCAGTGGGTGCTGAACGGCCGCAAGATCTGGATCAGCAATGCGCGCGCCGCCGACTTCATCATCGTGATGGCGCGCGTCGGCAACGACCAGCGCCAGGGCGGCATCACCTCCTTCATCGTCGAGAAGGGCACGGCGGGCTTCATCATCGAGCGTGAGATCCCGATGGTCGGCGGCGGCTCGACCTATGAGATCGTGTTCGAGGACTGCCGCATCCCGAAGGACTCGGTGCTGGGCGAGGTCGGCAAGGGCTACGCGCCGATGCAGCTGCGGCTGCGCACGCGGCGGCTCGAGATGGGATCGACCTGCGTCGGCATCACCAAGCGCGCGCTCGACATGATGTGCGAGCACGCCAAGCAGCGCGAGACGTTCGGCGTGAAGCTCGCCGAGCGCCAGGCGATCCAGTGGTGGATCGCCGACATCTCCACGCGCATGCATGCCTGCCGGCTGATGGTGCGCGAGGCCGCCGACAAGACCGATCGTGGCGAGGACATCCGCCATGAGGCCTCGATGATCAAGGTGTTTGCAACCGAGATGGCCTATGACGCCTGCGACCACGCCATGCAGACCCTCGGCGCACTCGGCGTGACGCTGGAGTTGCCGCTGAACGCGCTCTGGCAGAAGGCCCGCCTGATGCGGGTCTACGAAGGCCCGAGCGAGGTCCATCGCCAGGCGATCGCCCGCCGCGTGCTCGGCCTGCGGGGCGGTTAGAGGGCCGACGAGCCTCAACCAGTACCGTCATTGCGAGCGCAAGCGAAGCAATCCATCGCGCCGCAACTGGGGGCGTGGATTGCTTCGTCGCTGTCGCTCCTCGCAATGACGCGGACAGAGCTCTGTCGCTCGGTGATCGCGGCGTGCCCGTCGCTTACGCCGCGCGCACGTCGGAGAGGAAGCGGTTGACCTGGCCGGCGAGGTCCTTGGACTGCGTCGAGAGCTGCTCGGCCGCGCCCAACACCTGGGTTGCCGCCGCGCCGGTGTCGTCGGCGGCGCGCTGCACGCCGGAGATGTTGGAATTGACCTCCTGGGTGCCGCGCGCGGCTTCCTGAACGCTGCGCGAGATCTCCTTGGTCGCCGAGCCCTGTTCTTCGATCGCGGCGGCAATCGCAGTGCCGATCTGGTCGATCTCGGTGATGACGTCGACGACGCTCCGGATCGCCGTCACGGTCTCGTCGCTTGCGGTCTGGATCGCGGTGATCTGCTCGGAAATCTCCGTGGTGGCCTTCGCGGTCTGGCCGGCGAGCGACTTCACTTCCGAAGCGACGACGGCAAAGCCGCGGCCAGCCTCGCCGGCGCGGGCCGCCTCGATGGTTGCGTTGAGCGCGAGCAGGTTTGTCTGCGCCGCGATGCTCTGGATCAGCGTCACGACGTCGCCGATCTTCTGGGCGCCCTCGGCCAGCGAGCGCGCGGTGTCGCCGGTGCGCCTTGCATGGTCGACAGCGCGCGCGGCGATCTCGGTCGAGGTCGCGACCTGGCGGGCGATCTCCGAGATCGAGGAGGTCAGTTCCTCGGTCGCGCTCGCCACCGTCTGCACATTGGTCGAGGTCTGATCGGACGCCGCGGCGACGACCGCGGCCTGACGGTTGGTGGCGGAGGCGGTGGCCGACATCGATTGCGCGGTGTCCTCCATCACCGATGACGCCGCGGACAATCCGCCGACCAGTTCGGTGACCTTGGCTTCGAAGGCGCGGGTCAGATCGTCGAGCGCGCGGGCGCGGCGCATCTTGACGTCGTTCTCGGCTTCCTTCTCGGACGCGAGGCGATCGGCCTCGATCCTGTTGTCCTTGAACACCTGCACGGCGGCGGCCATCGCGCCGATCTCGTCGTTGCGCGCGGCACCAGGGATCGCCTCGGCGACGTCGCCCGCGGCGAGGCGAGACATCCGGCCGGTGAGGGCGGCGATCGGGTTGAGGATGCGGCGGCGGACCACGACGATGAGGCCGGCGCTGACGGCAATGACCGCGAGCAGCCCGGTCAGTGCGATCACGAAGCTGAAGCGCGCCGACGAATAGGCGCTCGCAAGCACCTGCTCGGCATTCTCGTAGAATGCCTCGCGTACGGTGATGATAGCGGCGAGGCCGATCTGCGATTCCGGATAGTAGGTGTCGAGATCCACCTCATACTTGCCGGACACGGCGCCTTCCTTGGCAAGCTTCAGCGCCTTGCCGAAGCGCTCGACATAGTCGGCCTGCATCTTGCCGAGCGCCGTCATGACGTTGGCGGGCGTTGCCGGATTGTTGCGCAATTCCTGCAAGGTCGAGAGGATCTGCTCGGTGCGGCCGGTCGAGCGATACAGTTCCAGCTTCTCCTGATCGGTCGCGACGCGCTTGGCGCCGACCAGCGCCTTGTGCAGGCTGGCATTGAGGCCGCCGGTGTCGCGCAGCATCCAGGCAACGTTGGCGTAGCTGGCCTGGCGATAGGCATTGCCGTCCAGGCCGGCGAGGCGGCGCACCTGCTCGTCGAGCAGCGTGGTGACACCGGCGTTGAACACGGAATTGTCGGCGACGATCTTGCCGGCGGCCGCACGGCGGGCATCGGCTGGCCCTGCGATTGCGGTCGCGATAGCGTCGCGCAGCCCGCCAAACTTCAGCTTCAGCGCGTCGATCTCGCGCGCGATGGCCTCGCCATCGTCGAGCGATCCCGGCAAG
Source organism: Bradyrhizobium sp. B120 (assembly GCF_049075665.1). Taxonomy (NCBI): domain Bacteria; kingdom Pseudomonadati; phylum Pseudomonadota; class Alphaproteobacteria; order Hyphomicrobiales; family Nitrobacteraceae; genus Bradyrhizobium; species Bradyrhizobium sp. B120. The sequence continues at coordinate 4,051,263 of NZ_CP185242.1, forward strand.
GTGGCGCGCACCTGGTTGACCTTGGCCAGCGCGCCGTCGGTCAACTGACGCTGGCGGTCGAGTTCGGCGATCTGCTTCGGATCGATCGTGCCGCCTGCGAGCAGCAGGTTGGTGGCGTAGCCACGCTCGGGGTTCATGTAGCGCGGGATATCGCCGACGGCGCGGACGATCTCGAGCCGGCTCTGCGCGGTCGAAACCTTGTCCATGGTCTGGTACTTGGTGGCCGCGACATAGGCCGCCAGGCCACCGCCGACCGCGGACAACGAGACGATCGCGGCCGTCAGGAGAGTACCGATTTTCATGGGATGCGCGCCATTTCTTGACGAAAGAGGGAAGGCCTCAACCGTACCGGGTGCGCATTAAGCTTGGGTTTATGATGCGGGAGCCGCGTGTGGCACGGCGTACATCCCCGATCGTCGTCCCTGCGGAAGCAGGGACCCATAACCACAGGGTCGTGTTGTTAGAGAGGGCTGTGGCCCCGGCGTCGTGCAACAATCACCTTCGGTGGTTATGGGTTCTGGCTTTCGCCAGGACGACACCGGATGTGTGGCGGTCCCGCCCAGTCCGCATTGTCCGAAAGTCGAGCGCGCCGGGTCGCTCGGCAGCGTGTGGCGGCACGGGGTGACGGTCAGCGCTCGTCGTCGTCAGCGCCCTTGGTCGCGGCGCGGTGCTGGGTCGCGCCGCCGGTGCCGGCCTCGCCGCAGGGAAGCTGGTTCCAGGTGCCGTCGGCGGCCTGCTGGTAGGCCTGACAGCCGGTCGAATTGGTTGTGGTGGCGGCTTTTTCGTCGGCCTTCTGCCGCTCGGCACTCTTCGCCAGCGCTGGCGTGGCAATGGCAGCGATGGCCGCGAGCGAGCCTGCGAAGACCAGCTTTGCGATCCGCATGTCGGGTTCTCCTTCTCGAAGCGAATGCATATCCAGAAAACAAATCTGGCGATTTTTGGCCGCGGCGGGCGACCTGCGACGAATTGCTTAATGCCGGGAAAACGCCCCGGAATGCCCGTTAATATCTGCGCGCCGGCCGCAGGACGGCTGTCGCAGCGCCGTGGTAGGATCGCCATCATGACCCACCGCATTCTCGTTCTCTACGGCTCCTATCGTTCGGATCGCATGGGCATCCGCCTGGCGCACTTCGTCGTCGACGGCCTGCGTGCGCGCGGCAACGATGTCGAACTGATCGACGCCAAGGAGGTCGGCCTGCCAATGCTCGACCGGATGTACAAGGAACATCCCAAGGGCCAGGCGCCGGCCGTGCTCGAAACGCTCGCCGGAAAGATCCGCGACGCCGACGGCTTCCTGTTCGTCACCGGCGAATACAATTGGGGCATGCAGCCCGGGCTGAAGAACCTGACCGATCATTTCCTCGAGGAATGGTTCTGGCGTCCGGCGGCGATCGCGAGCTACTCGGCCGGGCGATTCGCCGGTGCGCGCGCCGCGACCGCCTGGCACGGCACGCTGTCGGAGATGGGCATGGTGGTGGTGTCGAGCACGATCAGCGCAGGCCCGATCGCGCAAACCCTGTCCGCCGAAGGCAAGCCGATCGGCGAGGGCGGCAAGTCGCTCGAACGCGCCTTTCCACGCTTTGCCGACGACTTCATTTGGTGGATCGAAGCTGCCAAGGCACAGCGGGCGCGCAAGGCGCCGCCATACTGAGCACCGGGCTGCACGTCCTCGGAGATCGGCATCATGAGCCTCTTCACATCGCCCTTCGATCCCGCGCGCGAGGCCGCCTTGGTGACCGGCGCCGGCAACGGCATCGGCCGCGCCATCGCGCAGGCCCTGGTCGGCGAAGGTGTGCGCACGGTGTTCGCCGATCTGCACGAGGACAGGGTCATGGCCGCCATCAAGGCCGCTCCGCGTCCAGAGCTTGCCGTGCACTGGGTCGGCGATCTCGCGCAACGTGCGGCGTGCGACGCCCTGCTGGCACATGCGCAAGCCACGGTCGGGCAGGTGACGCATTTCGTCCACAGCGCTTCGCCGCCGCGCCGCGAGGCCGATCACGCGATGGCGGTCGATGAAGAGACCTGGCGGCAGATGCACGCGGTCAATCTCGATGCCGGCTTTCATCTGTCACGCGAACTGGCGCGCAAGCTGATCGCGGCGAAGCGGCCTGGCTCGTTCCTGCTGCTCACCTCGCTGCACGCGGGCACGCCGCGCAATCTGCCGCATTACTCGACGGCGAAGGCCGGCATGGCAATGCTGGTGAAGGAGCTGGCCAAGAGCTGGGGCCGCTACGGCATCCGCGTCAATGCGCTGGTGCCCGGTGCGATCGCGGCCGGCGGCTTCGTCGCCGATCCCGCGCTGGCCAAGCACATTCCGCTCGGGCGGCTTGGCCAGGCGGACGATCTCGCACCGATGGCGCTCGCGGTGCTGTCGCACAGACTCTCCAGCTACGTCACCGGCGCATCGATCGTGGTCGACGGCGGCCTGTCGCTGACCAACTGGTTCGCGCCGCCGGAGTTCGATTGAGATCGAAGTTTACTACTTGGTCCTGATGTAGCCCGCCAGCCGCGTCTTCTGGTCCTGGCACCAGGTCGTCATGCTGCCGGCGCGGCGCTGGTCGAGGTCGGTGGTCTGGGTCGCGATCGCGACTTCGGTCATCAGGTCGTCGGCCTGCTTCTCGCCCATCTTGCCGCCGGTATGCATGAAGGCGATCGCCTTGCGCACCTGCTCGGTGGTGCCGTCGGGCAGGTGCATGTCCTGCGCGCGCTGCACGAGGTCCTGATAGACGAGATCGGTGCCGGGGCACTCGACCTTGGCGGCGAAGGCCTGCAGCACCATGGTGACATAGGCCGCACGCGGATCGGCGTGGGCCGGTGTTGCCGCGACAATCAGGCCGCCGATCAGCAGAGCGTAACGCATCGAATTCCTCCCGATGTTTTGGATATTTTGCCGCGAGGCTAGCGTCCGCGGGAACCGACTGCAACCGGAAGGACACACTTGCCGAAGGAACCGATCAAACAGCCGTGTTCCAATCTGCGCTGCCACGATTTCAGCACGATTTCGGCAGCAAGTGCCACAACTTGACGCAGGGGAGAATGATCGTGTCGAAGTTGGGGCTTGCCGCGGTGCTGATGGGTTCGCTCGCACTTGGCGGCTGCATGCAGGCGACGTTGTCGCCGGTGACGGATGCCGCGATGACGCCGCGCGATCGGCAATTGCTGGCGCATCCGCCCTATGCGGACGCCAAGATTCCGGATCAGTTCCAGCGCCACATTGTCGATTACACGCGGAAGGAGCAGCCGGGCTCGATCCTGGTCGATACCGACGCGCGCTACCTCTATTACGTGCTGCCCGGCGGCAAGGCGATCCGCTACGGCGTCGCCGTCGGCGAGGAGGCCATGGCCTTCTCCGGTGTGGCCACCGTCGGCCGTCTGGCGGAGTGGCCCGATTGGGTTCCGACCAAGGACATCCAGGAGCGGCTCGGGCCGTATCCGGCGCGTGTCGCCGGCGGACCGGCCAATCCGCTCGGTGCCCGGGGCATCTACCTCTACCAAGGCAACAAGGACACGCTCTACCGCATCCACGGCACCAACCAGCCCGAATATATCGGGCAAGCGATCTCGTCGGGCTGCATCCGCATGAACAACGCTGACGTGATCGATCTCTACCAGCACGTCAAGCCCGGCGCGACCGTGGTCGTGCTGCCCCCGGGACAGAGCGCGTAATTCGCTGTTGAGACACAAAAAGGGCACCGATCGCGTCAGCGTGATCGGTGCCCTTTCGTTTGCCCGCTTGCGTTGGCAGACCGTCAGCGCAGCGGCATCGGCGGCCGAACCACGGGGCCGTTATCATCGGCTTCGACAACAGAGGACTGCTGCGGCTGAACCGGCCGCGGTGCTACCGTCTGCGGTGCGGCCGCAACGGGCGCCGGCAGCGGGGCCGCTGATGCGGCCGGTGGCGGCGGGATGTAGGCCTGTGCCGGCGGGTAGGCCTGGGTCGGCGGGTACGATCGGCGCACTGGCGGTGAAGCAACAGCTGTGCGTGGCGCCGCAGGCGGCGGCGTGATCGCGGCGCGCGGGCGCGGCGCGACCGGCCGCGGTTCGACGGCCCTGGTCTCGGTCGTCCTTGCGACCCGTTGCGTCAACTGATCCTGGCCCGCCTTCAGCTGATCGATACTGGTCTTGAGCTGCTCGATCTGCTGTCCCATCGACGCGAGATCGCGCGCCATCGACTGCAGCAATTGCGTTTGGTCAGGCGCGGCCGCGGCGGCAGCCGGCGCTGCCGGGGTAGCGGGAGCGACCGGCGCCACTGCGGCGGCCGGAGCGGGCGCGGCGGTCGCGACGTCCTGTGGGGCAGCCGCCGGAGCAGCCTCAGCCGGCTGATCGGCGGCAGCCGCCTGCGCGGGCGGGCTGGCCTGGTCGGCAGCGGGAGCGGCCTTGCCTGGCAGCAGCGACGTCAGGGCCTCGACCTGGGGCACGTACTCCGCCACCACCTGCTTGACGCGGTGCCCGTAGTGTTGCCACGCCGCGGTGCCCATGGCGCCGACGATCGCGAACACGAACCAGAAGGCGCGGATCGCCCATTTGTTGGTCGGACGTGGCACACGCTCCAGCCTGATGTCGTCCAGCCTGCCGTCATGGCTTGCGGCGCCGTACTCCGGCGCGGCCGGCGGCGCCGTCACTGGTATCGGCGTCACCGGTGGCACCGAGACGACCGTAGCGGCGGGCGCGACCTGTGGCGTGGAAGAGGGGGCGAGGCTCGGGCCGAACCAAGGCTCGCGTTGCCCCGCCGCTCCCTTGGCGGCGGGTGCCGGCGCGGCGGCGGCATTGTCCGGGCGGGTTGCAGTGAAGCTAGGTTCGATCGCGAAAATATCGTGCGGATCTGCGTCTTTCAGTGTCGATTGCATGGCGGTCCCCGTTTCAGTCCAAGGTCAACCGCAAATGGGCGGCCGGCAATTTGAGCTCTGTATCGACCCCTGGCCCTGACCCCACGACTCCAGTCCGGTTTGACCAAAGCAAGGCGAGAGGGTGGAGAGGTTGGGGAGTTTCGGGAACCGATGCTGGGAGCCGGGGGCAGGCGCCCGCCCAGGCGCACGGGGAAGCTCCGTGATCGCGTTTCCGGCTGAATCTCCCTGGTTGTGTGGCGCATCCACCACACCCGAGGGGAAATCGGCTCGCCTGCGGCGCGTCCGACCGCGCTCCGCCACCGTTCCGCCCCGATTGGATTCGGCCATGCGGGTGTTGGATTTTCGGCTTGGGCTGGGGCGCGAGTTGGGGATGCAACATGTCACGCGACGATGCAGTCATTTCGTACGTCGACGTCAAACGCAGCGCGCGCGGTGTAGCGCCCGTAATTGCATGGGCTCGTGCGCGAAAGCCGCTGCGGCTCTGCGCCATCGTGATCGGCGCCGCGTCGCTTGCGGCCTGTGCGCAGTCCTCCGTCGTCAGCCAGCGCTCGCAAGCGCTCGCGAGTCGGCCAGCATCGCTCGAGCCGACCCGGGCTGCGTCATCGGCGACGCGCACACATGTCGCAACCGCGCGCAAGCACTCGCCGTACGCCTCACGCAAGGGCGGCGAGACCAGGATCGCGTCGCAGGGCGTCGCGAGCTTCTACAGCGAAGGGCAGGAGACCGCGAGCGGCGAGAAGTTCAACGCACACGAGTTGACCGCCGCGCATCCGACCTTGCCGTTCGGCACCAGGCTGCGCGTGACCGACGTCAAGACCGGCCGCTCGGTCACCGTGCGCGTCAACGACCGCGGACCCTACGTTCCCGGGCGCATCGTCGACGTCTCGTATTCTGCCGCACAGTCGCTCGGCATGATCGGCAAGGGCGTCGCGAATGTCCGGCTCGACGTGGTGCAGTGAGCGGCGTCGTAAGCGAGGTTCGGGATTTTTTGCCGGACGGATCGGGAAAAAGTCCCGGCGTTGCGCGCGCTTTAATCCTGTTGTCCGAAAGCTAGCCGCAAATAGAATTGTCGCCGCTACTTCCCGCGCTCTGCTTTTCCAGGCGCGTGGATTTCAACCCAATGAACCTTCCCCGCCTTGGCGTCCCACCGAGGCGGGGTTTTTCTTTGAGGCATGTGCGCTGAGTGCGTTCACAGGGTGGGCCTGAGCCGTCTGCGGCAAGACCACATGCTGGATATGCCGACCTTGATGGGTAAGTTGAGCTAGCCGCGACCGCACGTTGCGCTCGGCCGCATCCGGCGCCTGTGCTTCCACCAAATTGTCATGCTCCCGGCGAATTGCGGCCCAACGCCGCTGCCAACACACCGCCGAATGGATGATGTCGGCGAGGGACAAGCATTGGCCTACAAGATGATCGCAGAACGCGAGAACGAAACGGTCAGGATCGAGCGGGAGAGCACCTTCATCATCATTGCCAAGGCCAAGGTCTGGGCGAGCGAGGGATGGCAGGTGGTGATCACCGACAAGGACGGAAAATCATACCCGCCCGAGGAATTCGACAAGCTGCTCGCGGCTTAGTGCTAGCGCTGCGCTGACACCAGCATCATCATCGGTCGCTCCAGTTCATCGGCCAGTTCGGGCATAGCCTTGATCTGCTCCCGCGTCGGGGAGAATTCCTCGACATGGCGAAGCGTGAAGCCGGCGCCGATCAACGCATTGAGCGTGGTGCCGATGGTGCGGTGATATTTCAGCACGCCTTTCACATACCAGTCGGTCCGGCGTTCGCCTTCGATGAAGTAGCGGTTGACCGGCCAGGTCTTGCGGCCGACCTGGTCCTGTCCCCAGCCGGGATGGGTGGCCGCCATGTAGATCGGATGCTCGATGGTGAAGACCAGATGCCCGTCCGGGACGAGCGTGCGGTACAGCATGCGCGCCAGGCGATCGAAGTCCCTGATGTAGTGGAAGGTGAGGGCGCTGTAGGCGAGGTCGAACGTCGCCTTCGGCAGCTCCAGCGTTTCGAGGTCGGCGATCTCATAGGCGATGGCCGGATCCTGCGTCATCGCCGTGGCGCGTGCGATCATGTTCTGCGAGAGGTCGACGCCGAGCACGCCCGAGGCGCCTTGCTCGCGCATCCAGCGCGACACCCAGCCGAAGCCGCAGCCGAGATCGACCACACGCTTGCCGGTGATGTTGGGCAGCATGGCGCGGATCGCTGGCCATTCGGGCGCCCCGAGCAGTCCGCGGACCTGCCGCGGCAGCTGGCTGTAGCCGGCGAAGAAGCCAGGATCTTCATAGATGTTCTGCGCCATGGTCCGGCAACTCGGGAGGGAGCGGGGTCCGCCTCTCTGTATCCGCCGACGCGGCGCGGGGGAACCATTGATTCCGTCGCGCCGGCCGGGATGCTGGAACCAGACACGACGTTCGGCCGTTTTGAAGTCAGTCCGCGGGACGCGCGGTCATGCCTGTCCCTGCGGCGTCGGACAGCGGAGGAGAGTGTCATGATAGCCGAGATGCAGATCCACACCATCGCGCGGCAGATGCTGGAGAAGCACGGCCTGCAGGCGATTGCCGAGGCGGCGCAGAACGCCGTCGCCTGCGAGAGCAAGGGCGAGACCGAAGAGGCCCGCGAGTGGCGCCATATCGAGGACGCCATGAAGATGATGCGCGGACCGCATCAGAGCTGACCGCGGGGAGCCCGCGATGCCTGACCGAATGATCCGGCGCTGGGCGCTGGACCATTCGACTTGCGAATCCCCAAGGTTTGCGAATCCCCAAGGCCGCTTGCCTTCGCTGGAAATTCCGGGAACTCTGTTCCGGCAAGCATCAGACAAATTTTCTATCTGGGGGAATTCGCCATGACCTTTTCGCTCTACGACGCGACCGTTGCCAACTATCTGCAGATCCTCGGCGCCACCTCGGGCTTTCTCGACAAGAGCCTGGCGCATTTCAAGGCGAACGGCATCGATCCGGCCGAGATCGTCGAGACCCGGTTGTTTCCGGACATGTTGCCGTTCCGCTTTCAGGTGGTCTCGCTCGCGCATCATTCCCGCGGCGCGATGGAGGCCGCGAAGAGCGGCGTGTTCGTCCCGCCGTCCGGCAAGCCCGATCTGGATTACGCCGCACTGCAGGCGCTGGTGACGGACGCGCACAGCGAATTGTCGGCGCTGACGCCGGACGCGGTCAACGCGCTGCTCGGGCGCGAAGTGATGTTCAAGCTCGGCGAGCGGTCGATGCCGTTCACGGCCGAGGGATTCCTGATGTCGTTCTCGCTGCCGAACTTCTTCTTCCACTCGACCACGGCCTACGACATCCTTCGCCACAAGGGCGCGCCGCTCGGCAAACGTGACTTCATTGGCCGGTTGAACATGAAGAAGTGATCGGACCGCGCGCCGACTGGTCTTGCTGAGGCGGCAACATCAGCCGCTGTGTGCAGCAAGATCAGGACCGCGCGCGGATGGGCGCGGTCAACAGAGTCCAAAGCCTGCCGGCGCTAGCCCGCCCTGCGCCAGTGTGGCACGGGATCGAGCGGCGTCCGGTAGAGCTCGCGCCGGTCGATGTCGGTGACGCGCACGGCGCAGCCGCGTGCCTTCAACTCCGGCTTGACCTGCGACAGCTCGTTGGCGAGCTGATCGGCGCGATCGGAGGCAAGGCTGATGTCTTCGAGGATGATCGTTCCTTGATTCCGGAACTCGTCCCCCACCACGAGATCGAAGGTGTAGTACGGCATCCGAAGTTCTCCGTTTCGGTTTGCATCACAGGGTAACACTGAGTCGTGCGTTCCCTAAGATGCATCGCGCACAATCGTCGGGCGATCGGCGCAAAAACGATGTGCAACGCTCCACACACGATGAACGACTAGACGCGCAGCACGGCGAAGGAGTCCTGTCATCCAGCTCACCGCCATGGCGTTAAGATTTGATTAAAACTGTCGTCGCAAGCTTGGGACCAGGTGGAATTGCGGCGGAACCGGACTCCGGGAACCGGCAGCCGCAGGAGAAGGCCGGTGGCGTAACGCCCATCGGCCTTTTCTCGTCGCTCAAGCCCTCGGACTAGTCGCGCAGCGTGGTCTGCCGCCTGGCGCGGCATTTCGGACCCGGCCCGCGCATGTAATACAGCTCGGGGCGATAGGGGTTGATGACACCCTCGATCAGCGCGACGCAGCGCTGAGCGAGGCGGGTGAAGTGGCGCCGCAAGGGCCGCAGGGCGTGTTCCATCGAATTCATGGCATGCCCTCAGTGGAATTCGCCAAGAATGGCGGTGAACGGCAGCTCGAAGATCTCGGTCCCGATATCGTCGGTGACGTGGACCGCCCAGTTGCGCCAGTCTTCCACACTCGGTGTCATGACAAAGCTGCGCGCGAGCTGCTCCGCATGCACCCGCACCTCCGAAAAATCCATCGCGGCGCCGATGCGATCCAGGATGACGTGCTTGTCGTCGGAGCAGTGAAAGAAAACTGCAGACATCTTCCGATTCCCATGCCGAAGCGATTCTCGTGCGCTGGAATAGCAGCGCACGCGGGCACTTAGAATCCGGGTGATCCCCCATCGGTAAACTACGGGGAATCCAGACGATTTGAATCACGCGGCCGTGATCGTAGGCGACGTCAGTAGATCGGCTCGCCAACCGCAACCTCGCTGCGCGGGCCGAGCACGATCACCTGGCCGCCGGCATCCTTGGCGCCGAGGATCAGCAGTTCCGAGGTGAAACCGGCGATGTTCTTCGGCCCGAGATTGCAGACGCAGACGACCAGCGAGCCGATCAGCGCCGCCGGCTCATAATTCGTGATCTGCGCGCTCGACCACATGATCCGCCCGGCGCCGACATCGACGCCGACCTTGTAGGAGGGATTGCGGGCCCGCGGAAACGGCTGCACCTCGACCACCTTGCCGATCCGGATGTCGAGGCGGGCGAAGTCGTCATATGTGGCTTGCGGCTTGAGCGGAGACATCTGCCCTCATGGTTTGCGCGAGCGGCCGGCGAACAGGTCCGTATCGAAGGTCTGGGGATTGACGGGATCGTAGCGCGACCAGTCCATCGACGGGTCGCTGCCGTAGCGCGCCTGCCACGCCGCATCCGTCTTGAGCGCCCCGATGACGGCGGGGCGAATCTCGAAATGCAGCAATTTGCGCGGGCCAATCTCGCCGATCTTGTCCTGCTTCCTGATCTTGGCGCCGACCGCAACCGGCTGGCCGTTGGCGCCGACGATGCGGCCGAGCTGGGCATAGCGGCTGAAGACGACGTGCCCGTTGGGATAGATGTGCTTCACCACGACATAACGCCCGCAGTGCCCAATGTTGAGAGCATCAACCGAGGCCTGGTCATCCTGCTCGACCCGGATCACGACGCCATCATCCATCGCGGTCACCGGCGCACCTTCGTTGTCCGAGGTCATGTCGACGCCGGGATGAAAGTCCGTCGTGCCGCATCCGCAAGGTGGTTCCTTGGCAGCTGTGGCGGGAGCGGCCTTGGGGGTCTGGAATTCATTGACCAGCAGCCCGGGCCCCTGTTGGCCAGTATACAGATGGATCACGAACAGCGTCAGGCCGCTGCCGAGCGGCACTTCGCGCGGCAGGAATGCGCGCACCACATCCTGGATGAAGACGAGCGCCTCCGCACCCTTCGCCGAGCGCACCTTGATGCAGCGCGAGGCCTGAACGCCGTCGATCTGATCCGGCGTGAACCCCAGCATCCGCATGGTCGTCGCGACCGACTGCACTGCACAGGTTTCCTCATAGGAGACCAGCGTGACCTCGAGCCGGTACGGCTTCGCGCCGTTGAGGTCGACACCGGTCTTGGGCCGCGGCTGCGCCAGCAACTCGTCGAGGTCGGCGGTCTTGTAGCGGGCGTAATCGAACGCCAGCACGGGGGCGGCGAACAGCGCCGCGAGCCCGCCGACGAGCAACGCCGTGAGATGTGTTTTCAGCCGAGCCCCGATCATGTCACGCCCCCTCCGAGATCCCGCGCGGCTCAGCGTTCCTGAAACGCGAGACGGATGCCGAGCGCGATGTAGATCGTGCCGACCACGCGGCCCTGCCACTGCCCGATGCGGCGATTCCGCCGGATCCATGGGCTGATCTGGCCGGCGGCGAGCGCGAGCAGCGAGGTGTAGGCCGCGCTCATCGCGACGAAGATCAGGCCCAGCGTCGCGAACTGCGCCACAGCGGAGCCGTGGCCGGGATGGACGAACTGCGGCAGGAAGGCGAGGAAAAACAGCGCGGTCTTCGGGTTGAGCATCTCCGCCCAAATCGCCTGCCGGAATGCGCGCCTGGGATCGACGGGCTGCGCCGCCGGCAAATGCAGGTCGTCATTCTTCTCGAACAGGGCGCGGGCGCCGAGCACGATCAGGTAGATCACTCCGGCATATTTGACGATCGAGAACGCGAGCGCCGAGGTCATCAGCACGGCCGACAGGCCGAATGTCGCCATCGCGGTGTGGACGAGGTCGCCGAGCGCGATGCCGAACCCGGTCGCGACGCCGACTCGCGGCCCGCCGGTGACCGAACGCGCGAGCACCAGCAGCACGGCCGGCCCCGGGATCAGGAACAGGCCGAGCACGACGGCGGCGCAGGTGAGGAGGGTGGTGATGTCGATCATGAAACGGGTTCCGAATGTCAGGATGCAGGGATGGCAAACGGCGCGAAGCGCGGCTGCGGATCAAGCATCAGCTCGGCGCTTTCGACAATGCGCATTTCCTCGGTTCCTCTCTGCGCTGTGCGCACCAGCACGCCGTGGATGCCTGACGCGGCGTGGCTGAGCGCCTCCGGCGTCGCCAGGCCACGCACGCGGGCGGCGACGAACAGCGCGGCGAACAGGTCGCCGGTGCCGGACGGGCTGATCGGCACGCGCGGGGTGCGCACGCGCCACGCTCCCGTGCGCTCGATCGCCAGCGTCTCGATCTCATTGTGGGGCGTGCCGGCAAGCTCGGCGCTGGTGATGACGATGGTTGCAGGCCCCCGCGCCATCAGCGCGCGAGCCTGCGCGATGACGCCATCGGTCGTCGTCACGCGCGCGCCGCAGAGGAATTCAAACTCGAAATGGTTGGGCGTGATGATGTCGGCCAGCGGACAGAGCTGGTCGCGCACCAGCGGCGGGATGTCCGATCGCACGAACATGCCGCGATCACGGTCGCCGAGCACGGGATCGCAGCAATAGAGCAGGGCCGGGTTCTCCGCTTTCGCACGGGTGACGAAGTCGGCGATATCAATCGCGATGTCGGCCGAGCCGAGATAGCCCGACAGGATCATCCGGGCGCTTTCGACCGCGCCGCGCTCCTCGATGCCGCGCAAGAGGTCGGCGACCAGCTGCACGTCGAGCACCCGTCCGCGGATGGTCGGATAGCCGGGCCGGTTGCTCAGCAGCGTGGTCGGCACGGCGACGACGTCGATGCCGTGCAGCTGGATCGGAAAGGTGGCCGCGCTGTTACCGACATGGCCCCAGGCGACCTGTGACTGGATCGAGATGACGGTCATGTCGTCCGCATCAACCGAACAGCGCAGCGTAGATGACGTAGAGCCAGCCCAGGATACCGTGGATGATCGCCCACAGGATCGAATGGTTCTTGGTGTAGGAGATCGCAATCGCCAGCGCCGAGCCGAACCCCACGCCGTATTTCGCGCCCTCGACGCGGACGCCGTAATATCGATTGCCGTTCATGGTGATCCTTCCAGCGAGAGGGCGCGATTGGTGGCAGCGTAACCCGCGAGTTGGCGCGAGTTCAACGGCGGATTGGGATATCGCGGATCGCTATGACGGCGATGCAACGGCCTCGTCTGTCTCCATTCGTCGTCCCTGCGAAAGCAGGGACCCATAACCACAGGATTGGGTTGTCGAAGAAGGCTGTGGCCCCAGCGCTGCGAGGCAATTGGTATTCGTGGTTATGGGTCCCGGGTCGCGCTTCGCTTGCCCGGGACGACACCGGATGTGTTGCACGTTCGCTGAGACAAACATCTACATTCTCGCGACATGACTTGTCCGAGTCTTGCCTCTCGTTTCGCCGCTCTGGAAACAGAGGGTGCAGGGAAAGCCTCAAGCGGAATGTTTTCCTATAGCCGGACCGACGCGTCTTGCCGAGTTTGCCGTCGGGTTGTTTTGTCGCAGCTCTCGCAACCGCGGTTGCGGCCGGTCGGGTCTCCGGTCCCGGCGGTCACGCTCCGATCAATCGAATGTGTCGAACCGAGCCGCAGCACGGGAAAATTCGCTGCGTCGTCGCGGAATAATCCGGTGGCCCCGCCCGTCATGGTTTCAGCGAAAACGCTTCAGCAGGCCGGCGAGATGGTCCCACCCTGTTGAATCCAGCAGGAGAAGTTCGATGACGACGATCAAACACGTCGCGGCGGGCCTGGTTGCGCTCGCCATGCTGACGACATCGGCCATGGCGCGCGAAGTCCCGGCCGGCCCATCCGCGTTCGTAAAGGGACATACCGCGGCCGCCGGCCGCTGGGGCGGCGGGCCGCCGCGCATGGCCGTGCCGCGCTACGGGGAGTTCGAGACGCTGCCCCGGGATCAGCCGGGCGGCGTCTGCGATCACGGCGACAATGCCATGATCTGCTGAGCCGGACGGTGCATGGCGGTGATCTCCGGCAAAAGTTGCGCTAGCTTCGCTGGGTCGTCTCCCTCCAGCCGCGAGCGCCGCCGCCATGCACATCCTCCGTCCCCAATTTCGCATCGAGGACGACCACGCGCTGGCCCTTGCGGCGGCGCGCGGCTTCGGCGCCATCGTCGCCGCCGATGCGCGCGGCCCGCGGGCGTCTCATGTGCCGTTCGTGATCGCGCGGCGCGACGATCGCGTGATCGTGCAGATCCATCTCACCGCGAAAAACCCGCTGGTCGAACTCGCCGACGGCGTCAGGCGTTTCCTGCTGATCGTCTCCGGCGACGACGCCTATATCTCGAACGATTGGTACGTCTCGCGCGATAACGTCTCCACCTGGCTCTACGAGGCGGTGCATTTGTCCGGCGTCGCGCATCTGCGCGATCACGGGGAGAACCGCGGCCATGGCGACGCGCTGCTCGCGGCCTCCGAGGCGCGGCTGCCGAAGCAGCCCTGGGACCTCACGCAGATGGAGCCCGGCAAGCGCGAACAGATGCTGGCGGGGATCCGGGTGATCGACCTCGTTGTCGATGAGATCGAGGGCCAGTCGAAGCTCAACCAGCACAAGAGCGATGCGGACTATGTCGCGCTCGTCAACCGGCTCGCGCATGCGGGGGAGACCTCGAGCCACAGGCTTGCGGAGAAGATGCGCACGCTGCGGCCGGGGCTTGAATATATGGACGCGCGCGCGTGGGTGGCCGGCAAGGCTGATCGATCCGGCGAGGTGCCGGCCGAGCAAGGGACGACGACATCAGGTGACGAGAAGTCAACGCTCAGTCTTCAATCCGGAAATCATCTGGTTCGAAATGGAGATGGTGCTGGTTTGCCACCTGCGAAGCCCATCCGGACTCAAGAGCAGCTTGCGCCGTTGGCGCGACAAGTCGCTTCAAATCAGGAGTTGATGGAGCGATTTCGCAATGTGGTCGGCTCGAACGATCGGGAGCGCGGCTTGGCAATAATAGACGACATCTGGGCGTTCTCGAAGACCATCGATCCAACGATCTCGCATTCCGAGGCGACCCGCATGACTCTCGTGTTGCTGAAGATTGTCGAGCCAAGCGTAGGGCGGGTTAGCGAAGCGTAACCCGTCGCGGTGGTGCTGCGGACAGAGGGCGGATTACGCTTGCGCTAATCGCCCTACAAAGTCGATCGGCATCGATGTCGCAAACGCGTTGTTAAGGTTTGCGCCGTGCCGATTTGTTCGATTCCGATTCGTTCTTTGCGAACAAAATGGAGTCGGATGGAGAACGATTAGGGTGCGCCCCGCAGGAAGCTCGCGACTTCATCGTTGAATCGATCCGCCTGTTCGACATTGAGAATGTGAACTCCGGGCAGCAGAACGAGCTTTGCATTGGTGATGGTCGCCGCGATCTCTTTGCTGTGACTGGCCCGCGTGACGGTGTCGCTCTCACCGCCGATAACCAAGGTCGGCGCTGCGATCAGCGAGATTACCCGGCGAAGATCGACATCGCGCAGGGCGGCGTAACAGCCGGCGAGGCCGCGCGGCGGCGTGGTGCGCACCATGTTGCGGAATTCGTCGACAATCGCGTTCGGCGCAGCCAGCATCGTGGCGGGAAACCAGTTGCGCATGAACCCCTCAGCGATTCCGTCCATGTTGCTCGCGGCCAGCACGGCGCGGATCTGGTCGTCGAACGGCAGCTCTGACGCAAGATAGGACGCGGTGTTCGAGAGGATCAGGCGATAGATGCGTTCAGGCGCGAAGATACCAAGCCACTGCCCGATGAACCCGCCGAGCGACAGGCCGAGGAAATGTGCGCGATCGATCCCGAGGGCGTCGAGCAGTTCGACCACATCGCGGCCAAGCCGGTCCATCGAATAGGCGCCCGCAGGCGCGTCTGAACCGCCGTGACCGCGGGTGTCGTAGCGGAGCAGGCGAAAGAACCGGCTGAGGGCCGGCACGGAGCGATCCCACATGTGCAGGTTGGTGGCGATCGAGTTCGATAGCGCGAGCACCGGCCGATTGTCGGGACCATCGATCCGGTACGCAATCCGGCAGCCGTCCCCCGTCGTGAAGTGTCGATCGCCGCTCATTTCGTCAGTCCCTTCTGCTGGAGGAATCCGGCGACCAGGCTAGGGCTCGCGCTCGCCAGATAAAATTACTAAGATCGATCTATCTCTGTAGGATTTGTGGACAATGGACTGGATCAAGCTCCACGACTTGCGCTGCTTCGACGCGGTCGCGGCCAAGGGAAGCTTCCAGGCTGCGGGCGCCGCCCTGAACCGCTCGCACCCATCGGTGTTCGCGGCGGTCGCCCGCCTCGAGCAGCAGCTCGGCCTCACGCTGTTCGATCGCAGCGGATACCGCGTCGGGCTGACGGAGGCAGGGCGAACGTTTCACGAGCGCACGCGGCTGACGCTGCGCGAACTCGATCTGCTGCAGACCTATGCGGACCAACTCGTCAGCGGGGAAGAGGTCGTGCTGCGTGTCGTCATCGGCGACCTCTGCCCGCGGCCGCCCGTCCTGCAAATGCTCTCGGGGTTCTTTGCCCGGTATCCCAACACACGCCTGCATCTGGAATATGAGGCGGTCGGAGGACCGCTCGAGCGCTTGATCGATGATAACGCCGACCTCGTGTTTCATCGCGCGGATCCGTCCGATCCGCGCTTCGAACAAATCGAACTCTCAACCACGGCCATGGTGCCGGTTGTCGCTCCCGGGTTTCTGCCGTTCGCGTGGACGAAGAAGATCACGCCGGAGCAGATGCGTCCCTTCACGCAGTGCGTGATCCGTGACACGGCGCGGCGACCGTCGTCGGAAAGCTTCTTCCTGATCGAGGGCGCCCATCGTTGTACCGTGCCGGACCAGATGATGAAGAAGGAGCTGATCCTGCATCGTCTCGCCTGGGGCCATCTGCCGGCGTGGCTGATCGAGGATGAGCTCAGGGACGGCCGACTGATCAGCATCGCGGGACCCAATTTTCCGGGCCGTGAGGAACGTCTGGCGGCGATCCGCCATCGGCAGCATGCGCACGGGCCGGTCGCGGAAGCACTTTGGCTTCACCTTGAAGGTTGGCAGCTCGCGCGGCGCGCAGCGCGGCGCGGCAAACGGCTCCGCGCAAAGCGTCGCCGATGATGCGCGCGCCGTAAGGTGTCGGCACGACGTTATCGAGAGATGTCGGATTACGCTCGCGCTGATCCGCCGTACGAAATGCATCCGCGGCAAGTTATGCAAACGTGTTGTTAAGAATCGCTCCGCGTTGAGTTTTCGATTCCGATTCGTTCCTCGCGAACAAACTGGAGTCGGATGGGGAACGCGGCTGTCATGCGATTCGTCGCTTGATAGGTGAAGCGATTGCACGTAGAGCGCCCAAAGCGCGCCGAGATATTCCGTGTCGAGAGCAATTATCCCATCGCGGTACAATATCAGCTGCCCGGATGCTGCAAATGCACACGCCCTGTTAAGGCTTGGGTTGCGCCGATTTTCTCGATTCCGATTCGTTCTTCGCGAACAAACTGGAGTCAGATGCAGAACGGGGCTGTGGCGCGCGACGGGTTTCTCTGCTCCACTGCACGCGCGCAAGAGAGAGCGGATTGATGGCCAAGAAGACAAACAAGAAAGCCGGCAAGACGACAGCGAGGAAGATGACGAAGCCCGCGTCGCGGCGGACGGTGCTGGCGATCGACATCGGCGGCACGCATGTGAAGGTCATGACCGACAAGGCGCGCATCAAGCGCGAATTCGAGTCAGGTCCAACGCTGTCCGCGACCGAGATGGTGCGGCAGGTCAAGGCGCTGACCAGGGACTGGTCCTATGACGTGATCTCGATCGGCTATCCCGGACCGGTGGTTCACAACCGTCCGCTGACGGAGCCGCACAATCTCGGCCGCGGCTGGGCCGGCTTCGATTTTCACGGCGCGTTCGGTCGGCCGGTGAAGGTGGTCAACGATGCGCTGATGCAGGCGATCGGCAGCTATCAGGGCGGGCGGATGCTGTTCCTCGGTCTCGGCACCGGGCTTGGCTCGGCGATGATCGTGGAGGGGGTTTACGAGCCGATGGAGCTCGGTCATTTGCCCTATCGCAAGGACGGGACGTTCGAGGACCATGTCGGCGCCGCCGGCCTCGAGCGGCGCGGCCGGAAGAAATGGCGCAAGAGCGTCGACGATGTCATCGCGCGGCTGTCGGCGGCGCTGGAGCCCGACTACATCGTGCTCGGCGGCGGCAATGCCGACAAGGTCGACAACCCGCCGCCGAATGTGAGGTTCGGCGACAACGCCAACGCATTCGAGGGTGGTTTCCGGATGTGGAAGAAGGCAACGCGTAAGTCGCGCAGCGCGCGTCGGTGAAACTGGAACTGCCACCAAATTGCCGCAACTGCCGAAGTTTCGCTGCTCCGTGGCCGCTGTTCCTGGAACTGATAGGGTGCGCCGCTCGTTTTATGCGGCATGACATCCCGTTCCATGAGGAGTGACTGATGCGAAGCTTTATTATTCCGGCCATTGCGGCGTTGGCGATCGGCGCAGCGACGCCGGCGATGGCTTATGATTCCGGCAGCCAGATCTCGATGGAGGCAGCCCTCGACGTTGCGACCAATCTCGGCATCGTGACGGTGTCCAACACCAAGTTCCTCGGCGACGAGTGGGAAGTCGAGGGCCGTGACCGGCTTGGCCGCTGGATGCAGGTTGATGTCGATGCGCGGACCGGCGAGGTGCGCAATGTCGATCGCAGCTGGTAGCCGTATTCACCGCTGCGTGAGCAGCGCGCGCCGGCGATCGGTCCTGATGTCGTCGGCTAAGTGACATCACGCACGCACGATGTGGATGACGGTTTTCGGACGGCCGGCGGAGCAGAGCGCACGCCGGCCGTTCGTTATCCAGGGTGTTCGAGGCAGTGTTTTGGCGGAATGGCACAAAGGTGGAGTATGCTTGCGGCAGATTCTTAAGGGCCTGCCGCACATGCGATGGTCCCTCGAACAAGGAGACTGGCCGTGGTCAAACCGTTTCCGTCCAGAACCCACATCGGCAATCACCTGCTGCATCCGGAAACCCAGATGCTGAACTACGGCTACGACCCGCAGCTGTCGGAGGGCGCCGTCAAGCCGCCGGTATTTTTGACCTCGACCTTCGTGTTCCGGACCGCCGAGGACGGCAAGGACTTTTTCGATTTCGTCGCGGGCCGGCGCGAGCCTCCGGAAGGCATGGGAGCGGGGCTGGTCTATTCGCGCTTCAATCATCCGAACAGCGAGATCGTCGAGGACCGGCTCGCGATCTATGAGCGCACCGAGAGCTGCGCGCTGTTCTCCTCCGGGATGTCGGCGATCTCGACCACGGTGCTGGCTTTCGCGCGGCCCGGCGACGTCATTCTGCATTCGCAGCCGCTCTATGGCGGCACGGAGACGCTGTTCAGCAGGACGCTGGCGGGTTTTTCGATCGGCGCGGTTGGCTTTGCCGACGGCCTCGACGAGAGCATCGTCCGCGCTGCCGCCGACGAGGCCATGAAGAAAGGCCGCGTCGCGATGATCTTCATCGAGACGCCAGCCAATCCGACCAACGGCCAGGTCGATATCGCGCTCACAAGGCGCGTCGCCGACGCGATCGGCAAGGCGCAGGGCTTTACCCCGATCATCGCCTGCGACAACACGCTGCTGGGGCCGGTGTTTCAGCGGCCGATCGAGCACGGCGCCGACCTCTCGCTGTACTCGCTGACCAAATATGTCGGCGGCCATTCCGATCTGATCGCGGGCGCAGCGCTCGGCTCGAAGAAGCTGATGAAGGACGTCAAGGCGCTGCGCGGCGCGATCGGCACCCAGCTCGATCCGCATTCCTGCTGGATGATCAGCCGTTCGCTGGAAACGCTCAGCCTGCGCATGGAAAAGGCCGACCGCAATGCGCACATCGTCGCCGACTATCTGCGCGACCATCCCAAGGTGGCGCAGGTGCAATATCTCGGCCATCACGACGCGGCGTCTCCTGCCGGGCGTGTGTTCGCAAGCCAAAGCTCTGGCGCCGGCTCGACCTTCTCGTTCGACATCGTCGGCGGGCAGGCGGCGGCGGAGAAATTCCTCAACAGCTTGCAGATCTTCAAGCTCGCGGTGAGCCTCGGCGGCACCGAGTCGCTCGCGAGCCTGCCGGCCACGATGACGCATTCCGGCGTGCCGGCCGACATCAGGAAGAAGATCGGGGTGCTGGATACGACGATCCGGCTCTCGATCGGGATCGAGCATCCGTCCGATCTGGTCGCCGACATCGCGCAGGCGTTAAGCAGGGTGTGAGCGTGGCGGACGGGCAGAGCGAAGCGAAACCCGTCAACTTTGTATCCGCGGCGCCAACGATGGGTATCGCTGCGCTCCGCCCATCCTGCGGGCTACCAGATTTTCCGGAGAGAGCTGGCTAGGCCTTCTTCACGAACTCGGATTTCAGGTTCATCGCGCCGATGCCATCGATCTTGCAGGCGATGTTGTGTCCATCGCTCCCCTCGGTGAGGCGGATGTTCCGGACCTTGGTGCCACCCTTGACGACCGATGACGAGCCCTTGACCTTGAGATCCTTGATCACGATCACGCTGTCGCCGTCCGCCAGCGGATTGCCGTGCGCATCACGCACGCCTGCCTCCTGCGAGACTACTGCGGTCGCATCGCCGCTCCATTCATGGGCGCGTTCCGGGCAGACCCACAGAGCCGCGTCCTGATAGGCATGCTCGGAATTGCAGTTCGGACAGTTCATGGCCGCGTCCATCGTTGAGATCGTCTCCGTCGTGACGGGCGCACCGTAGGGGCACACGCGGGCAAAGCAACAAAAAACCGTCGCGTGTGCGGCTGAGCGGCAAGCGCGCAGGACGGACCAGCCAGGTTTGAGCCGGCTAAATCTGCGCCTTGAGCGCGGTGGCCAGGAAATCGATGGTGGCGCGGACGCCGGGCAACATGCCGCGCCGCGACGGAAACACGAGATGGATGATGCCTTCCTTGGCGCTCCAGTCCGGCAGAACGCGGACCAGCTTGCCTTCGCTGAGGGCGGCCTGACATTGCAGCTCGGGCAGCAGCGCGATGCCGAGCCCGGCCTCGGCCGCGTGAATGAGGATGGTGAAGTCACCCGCGGAAATCTTCGGTTCGACGGCGACTGAGGCCTTTTGCCCGCGCGGGCCTGACAGCTCCCATGTGCGCAGGCCCTGCGTTTCCGTGGCATCGAGGATCGGCAGCCCGGCAAGATCGCCGGCCGCCTTCGGCGCGCCGTGCGCCTTGAGCAAGGCCGGGCTCGCGACCAGCAGCCTCCGGCTGGTCCCGATCCGGCGCATCTGCATCTCGCTGTCGGTATCGAGGCTGTCGCGGATGCGAATGGCGACGTCGACCTGCTCCTCGATCAAATTGATCGGCCGGTTGGTGATGAGGAATTGCGCCCTCAGCCGCGGATACTTGGCGAACAGCTCGGGCAATTTCGGCGCCAGCGCGCGCTGCACGCCGACCGGGCAGCCGATGCGGACGAGGCCCTGCGGCTCGGATTTCATCCTGAGCGCGACTTCATCGACGGCCTCCGCGGCGTCGACCACGGTCTGCGCATGCCGGTAGACGTCGCGGCCGATCGCCGTGATGCTCAGCCGGCGGGTCGAGCGTTCGATCAGGCGAACGCCGAGCTGCTCCTCCAGCAGCGCGACATGGCGGCTGATCCTGGACTTCGGCAGGCGGAGCGCGCGTGCCGCGGCCGAAAACCCCTCGTGCTTGACCACTGCCGCGAAGAAATAGAGGTCGTTGAAGTCCCGCATGAAAGGCGCTGCCAGGTCAATTCCGCCCGCATCGGGCGGGACCAGATCATTCATCCGCATCATAGTTCCCTTCGATTTTCAACGTCGAATCGCCGCCTGTCGACCGGAAAGCCGTTCGACAGGCAGCGCGGCGGAGGCCTGTATGGCGGGCCAGGGGCCTCGCGAGCTGCCTCACCAGCCGTCGTCGAGGCTGGTCTTCGGCGTTGCGATGTCGCCGTCGTCCTCGTCGTCGTCCCGGATCGCCGGCGTGAGGCAGGCGTGCTGGAAGCTGCGCAGGGCCTTGATCAGGTTGTTCATCAGGATATCGCACATGGTCCGTCTCCTTCGATGCAGGGGATCATAGGCGCGACCGACCAGCCGCATTAGCCGGTGTTTGTCAGACGGAGCGTTCCACAGACTGAACGACGCCGCGTGATCCGGATTCCGGAGCGGGGATGCCCCAGCCGCATGCCGCGCGATCGTTCTTCTGGTGGAACGATCCGTCTGAAACTGGCCGACTAATCGATCGGCGGCGGCGGGGCGATAACAGGGACGAAGCGGACAGCAACACGGTTCGCGACCGGCGAGACCACGGACGGTGGGGCGCCGAATTCATCCACGCAACAAAGGATCACGACCATGAGCGCTACCAAATATCTTCCCTTCGCCGGCCGACTTCTGATCGGCCTCCCGTTCGCTATGAGCGGCCTCAGCAAGCTCGGCGCGTATGCGGCCACCACTGGTCTGATCAGTGCCGTCGGCCTGCCGTTTCCTCCGCTCGCCTTTGCGGTGGCGGTCGTCGTCGAGCTCGGCGGCGGCCTGCTGCTGATTGCCGGCTATCAGGCCCGCGCCGTGGGGCTGGCACTGGCAGTGTTCTCGATCGCAACCGCGGTCGCGTTCCACAGCAATTTCGCCGACCAGAACCAGATGATCCACTTCCTGAAGAACGTGATGATGGCGGGTGGATTGCTGCAGATCGCAGCGTTCGGCGCCGGCGCGCTCAGCCTCGACAACCGCGCCAGCCATGCCGTGCCGCAAGCCGTCGCTGCGCATTAAGCCGAATGCGAACCAGCAACCGCTGCCGCGCCAGAAGCGGCAGCGGTCGGCTGCGTGATGAGGTCAGGCGCTTTTGAGTCCGCCGGCCTCGGCGATCAGCTCGAACGATCGCAGCCGCTTCTGGTGATCGTAGACGTCGGACACGATCATCAATTCGTCGGCGCCGGTCTCCGCGACCAGCGCATCGATGCCGGCGCGCACCGTCGCGGGCGAGCCGATGATGGTGCGGGCGAGCATCCGCATCGCCTGGACTTTTTCAGATGGCGACCAGTAGGTCTCGATGTCGTCGATCGGCGGCTGGCTCAAGCCGCGCGCGCCGCGGAAGATGTTGGTGAACGACATCTGCTGCGTGGTGGCGAGCCGCCGCGCTTCCGCGTCGGTGTCGGCGGCGATGATGTTGACACCGACCATGGTATAGGGCTGCTGGAGCTGCTCCGACGGCTTGAAGCGCGCGCGATAGATCTGCAGCGCCTGGATCAGCAGCTCGGGGGCAAAGTGCGAGGCGAAGGCGTAGGGCAGGCCGAGCTCGCCGGCCAGCATCGCGCCAAAATTGCTCGATCCGAGAATCCACAGCGGCACGTCGGTGCCGGCCGCCGGCACGGCCTGGATGCGCTGGTTGGGCCCGGCTGCGGCGAGGAAGGCCTGCACCTCGAGCACGTCCTGCGGAAAGTTCTCGGCGGATTCTGGCGTCCGGCGCAGCGCGCGCAGGGTAAGCTGATCGGTGCCGGGCGCGCGGCCGAGGCCGAGGTCGATGCGATCAGGAAACAGCCGCGCCAGCGTGCCGAACTGTTCGGCGATGACGTAGGGCGCGTGGTTCGGCAGCATGATGCCGCCGGCGCCGACCCGGATGGTCTTGGTGCCCGCCGCGATATGCCCGATCACGACCGACGTCGCCGCGCTCGCGATGCCGGCCATGTTGTGGTGCTCCGCCACCCAGATCCGGCGATAGCCCAGCGCCTCGGCATGCACGGCGACATCGCGCGCGTTATAGAGCGCGCCGCGCGCGTCGGTCTCTTCGGTGACGCGGACGAGATCGAGAATGGAGAGGGCGGCCACGGGAGCTCCGGAACTAGAGGAGGGTGCGCAACGGACGCGGCCGGTGGTATCAGGCTGTGTCCACGGTGGGTGCGAAACGGCTGGGCTGCCGTTTCATGCAGATGCATATGGATACGGTCGCCATGCGGGTCAATCCGCCTGATCCGACCGAGGTGCGCTGAAGCGGCAAAGCTGCCCGTCCCAAAATATCGAAAACAACCCCATGCAAAGTAGCAGTGGCTGCGAGGACAGGAGAAGCGACTTGACGCGTCGGGCAACTCAACAGTACGCTTCCATTATTCCGAAATTGTGCAAGTGCCCGCCATTCGACCGCCGCTGCCGGAAAATCGTCGCGTCAGCCCCCAGACGATCGCAGCCGTCGCTGCCGTCGCGAGCAGATGCTTCAAGGTGTGTCCGCTGACGAAGCCGAGGGTGTCTGCGATCTGGTGGTCGAGCACCTCAGTGATCTTGGCCACGACGTACAACCCCATCGCAGCGGCGAAGGCGAGGCGCTCAGTGCGCGGCGCGCGATAGATCGACTGCCACAGCGGAATCAGAATCAGCGGGAGCACCTGTAGCAACAGGTACGGTCGCAGGTCGCCCGCGCCGTGTCGGTCGGTATAAACCCACCATGCGACGCTGGCGACGGCGAAAAGCCCGAGCACGATCGCTTCGATGTTCGCCGTCAATCCCGGGTTCGTCTTCGACCCCGGCCGGGTGTCGCCGCGGACGCCGACGAGCAGGCCGGCGCCGGCGAGCGCGATCGGCAGCATGTCCCAGGTCAGCCGGCCATTGCCGGGGGCAAGGTGAAAGAAGGCGGAGCCGAAGGCGGTCAGGAACAGGCCGATCAGGAACAGGCGATAGCCCGGCCATCCGGCGCGCAGCCGATCGCTGTTGCGGTGAGGGCGCAGCGCCAGCCAGCCCCAGATCGCGACCAGCGCGAAGCCCGCGTTCGAGAAGACATCGGCGGCGTGGGGGACGCCTGATAGGGTCGAGTGGTCGGCGAAATCGTTGTAGTTGGCCGGCTGCGCGATGCGTCCGTGCAGCGCGAATGCCGCAAGGATGCCGATCGTGATGATCGTCGGGGTGACTTTCATCCACGGTCTCGCGGGCCGCTCGGACCCGGTCGATCCGTCCATCCGGAAGGTCGTCTGCATCGTCGGCTCCCAGCACAAATGAACATTGTTCAATAATAGATCAAGAAAATGAGCGATGTTCAAGTTCTATTTTGCGCTTTGATCGCCGTCGATGGCGAGGTGCGCTCCGCCGAGTTGCGAGCAAAGGCCGCGCGTTGCGCTGCCCTTGTGATTCTCGTCGGCGTTGCGGCGGAAGGATTGCGCCCGACGACCCACGCTCCACATTTCAGTAGATTGATCGGCTGACGGTGCAGAAGGCGGACTGTCGAAGGGCAAACCGATGAGGCTCGCGGATTTCGTCCCCAAGAGAAGACAGTCATGGCGAAAACAGTCTTGGGCCGACATTGCCCGATTGGCAGTGGTTCAATTTTGTGGCGAGGCCCTTGGGTGGCTCGGCATTCTTCTGATCTTTTTGGCAGGTAGCATCAGCATCTACGCAGGACTGGCCGCACTTTTATGTTGTGCGCTGGTTCCGACGCTGCTTCTGCGGCGAGAATTCAGACGGGACATCGAGGCTCTCGATGATCCCAACGACAATCCCCGCGCGAACCGGTTGATCGCCAACGCTTCCTCCGGTGCCTCAATCAGAAGGCATCGGAGCGCACTTGGCCAGGCTGCCCCGCGTCCGGATAGTCGTGTGACCCGCGCGCTCGGCGCTTTGGAAGATATGGCATTTCGATTTGTGGTCGAACTTTCCAAATCCGTCGCAATCGTCATTGCCCTGACGGTTGGGATGGCCTTTGCGGCTGAAATGGTCGCGTTCGCTCTATCCGACCGGGATGTAAGTGGGGCCTTTGGTTCGGGTCTGGCCGGAGTCGCTGGCGGCCTGTTTGGCCTGGTCCTCGCCGTCGTGATCGTCCTCAGGCGAATTGCTGATATCGAGGATTGATCGGGCGCTTGTGCCGGGAAGGTCGGCCGGTAGCCCGCATGAGCCAACGGGTCGCCCGAACGCGCGCCCGATGACAGGCTCCGCGATATGCGCGGTCGGTTGGGTGCCACGCAGGGCGTTTCAGCGCCGCGCAATCTGCCGAAAATGTGCTGATCGGCGCCTTACGCCGGTGGCCGATCCACCCTACCTTCGCTGAGCACCCACCGCATAGCCCACCGATCCGATCCGGAGCGAACCTATTCCCCAACTCATCTTCGGCCTGACCAGTCTCTTGATCCTGGCCCGCTTCATCTGGCCGCTCGACTGGCCGCTAACGGCAAAGATTGTCGCAGCGTTGCTGGTGCTGGTCGCCTTGCAGTTTCACCGCTGGAACAGATGGTCGTCGGGATCGGAATTCTCGCCGGAGTTTCCGCGTCCGGTGGTCGTGCTGTTCAACTGGGCGTTCGGTGCGGTCATGCTGCTTGCGCTGCTGCAGCTGGCGCTCGACGCAGGACTGCTGGTCGCAGCCCTGATCCATGGCGGCTTCGTCGGCGCGCCTGACGGCGTCCGCTACGCTTTGGCTGCGCTGGCGGCCGCAGCCGCCGCGATCGGCGTCCATCAGGCGATGCGCATTCCGCCGCTGAAGGATGTCGAGGTCGAGATCCGCGGGCTGCCGCGCCAGTTCGACGGCTACACCATCCTGCACCTGACCGATCTGCACATCAGCCGGCTGTTTCCTGCGGCATGGGCGCGCGAGGTCGTCGCGCGATCGAACAAGCTCGGCGTGGACCTGATCGCGATTACCGGCGATCTGATCGACGGCACCATCGATGCCCGGCGCAAGGACATCGAGCCGTTGCGGGATCTTGTGGCCGCCGATGGCGTCTACGTGATCTCGGGCAACCACGAATATATCTTCGGCTATGACGCCTGGATGGCGCACTACGACGCGCTGGGCCTGCGATCGCTCGAGAACAGGCACATCGTGCTCGAACGCGGCGGCGGCCGCCTCGTGATCGCGGGGATTACCGACCGCGCGTCGCGCCGCAGGAAGCATCCCGTCCGCGACCTTGCCGCGGTGCTCGACGGCGCTCCCAAGGGCGCGCCCGTCGTCCTGCTCGACCACCAGCCGAGCGACGCACGCAACGCAGCTCGGCTCGGCGTCGCGCTGCAACTCTCCGGACACACCCATGGCGGATTGATCTGGGGCATCGACCGCCTGGCCGCGCCCGCCAACGCCGGCTTCGTCTCGGGCCGCTACGACGTCGACGGCATGACGCTCTACGTCAACAACGGCACCGCGCTCTGGCCGGGTTTTGCCTTGCGGCTCGGCCGCCCGTCCGAATTGACGCGGATCACGTTGCGGGTGGCTGGCGACGGGATGAAGTTGGCTTGAATCGATTTGGCCGCAGGTTCGATTCACCTCTCCCCAGTGGGGAGAGGTCGATTTGCGCAGCAAATCGGGTGAGGGGCCGCAGCTCCAACGAGAGACCGTAACCCCTCACCCGGCGCTGCGCCAAAGCCGAAGCTTCGCTTCGGCGTTCTCTCCGTGGACGGCCGCCGCAGGCGGCCTATGCCTCTCCCAAGGGAGAGGTGAACTTCCGACGCCGCTCCAACTCAACCTAATCTCATCATGCCATAAGTGATTTGTTCCGCATCCGATGCTGCGAGCGCATCGTCGTCACAAAAATACCTCAGCTATGAACGCGCCGCAGCGGTCGCGTGCTTAAGATATTGGTCATCTCTTTGCTTTCATTTTCACGACCTCATTCAGCAGGAGGCACCATGTCTGACATCACCATTCCCGGCGGAAAAATTCGTTCCTTCGTCGAGCGGATCGAGAACCTTGACACTGAAATGGCGGAACTCAGCGAGCAGAAGAAGGAAGTCTTCTCGGAAGCGAAGGGCGAAGGTTTCGACGTGAAGATCCTCAGGGAGATCATCAAGCTGCGCAAGCAGGACCAGGACGAACGCGACGAGCGTGAATCCCTGCTCGACCTCTACATGCGCGCGATGGAAACCGCGCCGGCAGAGAAGGAAGCGAAGGCGGCGTGAAGTCGGGGGCGCATCGTATGCGTAGGGCGGGTTAGCGAAGCGTAACCCGCCGCGACTGTTGCGAGCGGCATGGCGGATTACGCCTTTGGCTAATCCGCCCTACGCTTGCTTTCGTTCCGAACAGCGACGATGGTTGTCCGGAACTGCGCGTGGGGTAATTTGGACGTGGTCATGCTTTCGCGAAGGCTTGTCATTGTTGCAGCTACGCTCGTGCTCGCGACCTTGCCGGTGCGCGCGCAGCAAAACAACGAGTATGACGCGTGCATGGACAAGGCCGAAGGGATGTCAACGAAGATGCTCGCGTGCGGCAAGGCCGCAATCGAGAAGTGGGACATCAGGCTCAACGCCGCTTATCAAGCGCTGCTCGCAAAGTCGAAGGGCGAGGCTCACGCGCAATTGCAGACCGAGCAGCGGGCCTGGTTGAAGCATCATCTGGGTGAAACCCATCGCCTCGCCGCGGACCCCAACAACGGGTCCGTCGCGTTCCTCGACTCCCAGGCGTTCGAATTAAAAGACATCGCCGACCGCACGCTGCTTCTTGAAAAGCGCGCCAGCCAGTAGCCCGCATGACGTGGCTACGGGCCATCGGTGAACGTGACGAGGCGCGCGACGAAGCGTTGCGAAAGTCAGGCGCGAGGCTCCAGTTGCTCGCCATTGAAAATATGGAGCATCCCGGCAAATCCGGGATGATCGGCCTCCACGACGTAACGCACCGCACCGGCTCGCGTCGTGAAAACTGAAACGATAATGCCAGGATACTCATAACCGGCACGCTTCCTGACGAGATCGCCGACTTTGAAAGACTGGGACATTGTTCCTCGTCAAGTTGCGAGCGGGCAGTGCTGAATCACTCAGGCGAGCTGCCATCATAGCAGGTCACAACGGCCGGTCGCTGAGCATCAAAGCGAGTAGGGCGGGTTAGCGAAGCGTAACCCGCCGCGGTGTTGCCAGCGAAGCGGCGGATTACGCCTTCGGCTAATCCGCCCTACGCTTGCTCATGCTCGCTGCCAGCCAATCAATGGCAAGATAATGTCATGCTCCCTGAAGGCCGAATTGCAGTTCGATTATTTCAAGGTGCTGCGACAAGCAGTCTAATCCGACCAGCGCAATCGGCGATCTCAGAACAAACCTACCGACGCAAGGACACACCCGGTCGCGCGACACGTATTGACCGGGAGCCGCACGGTCCCTATTGGCGGACGCGGAGAATGCCGACGCAACGATACGGGATGGGCTCGATGCAAGTGACTTTGATGAAGGGCAAGATTCATCGCGCGCGTGTCACCGAAGCGGACTTGCACTACGAGGGATCGATCTCGATCGACCGCAACCTGATCGAGGCCGCAGGCTTCCTGATCAACGAACGCGTCGACATCTACAACATCGATACCGGCGCGCGGTTCTCGACCTATGTGATCGAGGCACCCGCAGGCTCCGGCACCATCGGCCTCAACGGCGCCGCCGCGCGCCTCGCCATGGCGGGCGACAAGGTCATCATCGTCGCCTATGCCGGCTTCGATGCCGAGGAGGCGCGCAGGTTTCGCCCGCCCGTGGTGATGGTGGACGAGAGGAACCGGCGGGTGGAGGCGGGTGAGGTTTCGTCTGGTGGTGTGCTGGCAGAGGCGCAGGTTGAATTCGCCAGCGTCGTTTAACAAGGATGGGTGGCGAAGCGTAGCCCGCCGAGACTGTTGCGAGCGAAATGGCCGATTTCGCCTTCGGCTAATCCGTCCTACGCTCTTGCGGGTCAATCTGTCGAAGCTGGCCAGTGGGCGAGGTCCATGCCAAGACTCAAGCCGTCCAAGTTGAGCAGGGCTTTGATCTCATCGAGAGTCTTGCGACCGAAATACGGCAGCTTCGCCATTTCGTCTTCGGAAAACTGAACTAACGCTCCCACGGAGAGGATGCCGGCATTCTTGAGGAAATTTGTGGATCGAACCGACAACTCGAGTTCGTCGACAGGACAGAGCAGTCTTTCGGCTTGCAGCGAAAGGTAATCGAGGTTCGTCGGTGGCCACGCCGGTAGTGTCTGACCGAGAGAATGGCCGAGTTCTCTCATGAGTTCCATGATCTGGAGCAAGGAAAGGCGCCCGAAGTTCGGTACTCGCAGCAGATCGGCTTGGCTCTTCTGCACTAAATCACCGACGAAGCGGATGCCAGCCTCCTTCAAGCTCTGGGAGGCAATGACGGGCATGTCGAAGCGATCCAGATCTCGATAGAGATGAATTGTTGCCGGAAGCACGGGCTGTGGACGTGAGGGGAAGACCAGCGTTTGGGATCGACCGAATTCGTATTCGTTGGCACGTAGAAACTCGGTCGCCGAGCTGCGCTCATCGTCGTCGAGCAGGGCCGAAAGAGCGTCACGCGCTACGCTGAAACTACAAGCAACAATCTCGCGACCTTTCTGCCAGTGTCCGTCCTTGTCGTACATCCGGAGGTCTTGGTGATCGCGCAGAAGGCGCCGAGCATCGTGCTCTATCCTTCCTCCCTCGGAAACCCATACATAGTAGAGAAGCCGCCAATCGGCGACGCTTCCGTATTTCGTTCGCCTGAGGCGCTTTTCCTGCCGATCGATGTTGATCGTCGTGCCGATTTTCATAACGCGATGGGTTAACGAGCCCGCGATGTAGACGTAGCCAGGTGCGTAGTAGCGGTCACGAAAGGTTTCGGACCAGTTCATCTAACGCTCGGGTATGGAGTGATTACGGTAGCCTAACCTGTAAACTTGCTGCACAGGATGGTGGATTGCCCCTTCGGCTAATCCCTCTCTCGTGGTCGCCGCGATGTACGCCGCCTTAGTTGGCCAGTTAGTCCTCATCCGCATCGGCCTTTCCCTGCACCAAATTCAAGGCATCCCGGTACAGAAACGGCACCCAATAGGTCGGCTCATCTCGTGTACCGCGTTCTTCGAACATACCGAGTTCGACAAGTTTCTTGGCTTCGGCGATGGCCTTATCGCGTGAAAGGGACCACAAGGCTGATAGGCTCTCTGGCGTCTGCTCAGCTTTCTGTCCTTCCAGTTTGGATATAAACCGACGTTCGCTAGGATATTCGGCATAAAGGTATTGGTTTAGGCGCGCCCCAGAAACGGTCGGCAGTGCGATCTTGAAAACCGAACGATCAAACAGTTGGTCACCGTGCGTGGCCGCGCCACCGTTTTCGAGCCTCCTAATCTCTTCATCCCGAATACAGTTCAGCAAATGGATGACTTCTCTGGGAGCCGTCTTTCCGGTGCCATCCGCACAACGTGTTATCAGCCACTTGAAGGTGGGCGCTTTCTGGGGACCTTGCTCAACTTGCTTTGGAAAAAATCGATAGAAGAGCGCCTCCTGCGCTGTTGCATCCTGCAAGACCGCGCCGACGTCAATCTGAAACTCTTTCACAAGTGCATCATTCTTCAAGAGTCGCCGCATGATCAAGTTTAGCAGCGCGGGCTGCGGCCAATCCAAGATCACATATCTGATCAGATGGCTCGCTTCGCGTAGTCCCTGTTCAGTAATTCTTTTCCAGATGTCCTCACGCAGGAATATCTTCAAAGAGACTTGGCCAAGGTTACGAATGTCAGCGTATGCTCTGATCAGTGCACGTAGCGCATTCGCCTCAAGCTCGTGATTTTCTACAAAGGCGACGTCAAGCCTATCCAATAAGACCCAAACCTTCAGATTTGCTTCTTCCAATGCTTCGTTTAGAGTCGAGAACAAACTATCGATGGACGCGAATCCTTTTGCCCTCAAATCGGCCGACGGCTCCTTCAGTACAATTTTCCCCGTGATCCCGGTTGGCATCTGAGTTGCTGGATCAAAGGTCAAGCCACCCTCGATCTGCTCGGCAGCAACAATTCGTCTGGTGTATTCGTGCACGGTTCGCAGGAGCCCTCTGAGGCTAAACTCTCTTTCGAGAAATTTTGCTCCTTCCAGGGCGCTGTATACCGTCTCGACCTTTGCGCCGCGCACGTCGTACTCACGCAGTTGTTGCGCGATGATCGCTAGCGCGTAGAGCTTCCACAACGCGATGAATTCATTTTCGGTTGTCGGCGGGTCTGCCACGAGGTCCTTGAAGACAGTCGCCCCGCGTGGGTTTTCAGCTGCTACCAGCAAAATCCCACTGTCGAAAAAGCTGCCAACCTTCGTCATCAAGAGGGAGTATATGGCGCTCTTTCCCGCTCCCTTTTCGCCGCGAACAATATCGATGTCTCCTTTCGCGACCTTTCCCCATTGGTTGGTCTCGACGAAATAACTAGCAATCTCGTTGACTTCGTCTTCGGCTACCTGAACACCGAAAGACATCTGCTTCAGCAAATTAGGGTTGAGACTCAATTGAGCCAATATGCGACGAGAGCGGCGAGATGAACAGCGGCCAAAAAATTACGGCCGAGCTTGTCATATCGCGTGGCGATGCGCCGGAAGTCCTTGAGCCTGCAAAAGCAGCGTTCGATGACATTTCGTCCTTTGTAGGCGCGTTTGTTGAAGCGATGGATGACGACACGGTTAGATTTATTGGGGATTACGGGCTTGGCGCCGCGACGAATGATTTCGCCGCGAAGCTTGTCGCCATCATACCCTTTGTCGGCGAGGAGCACGCTCATGGGTGGCGCGAGCGCCAGGACATCGGGAGCCGCAGCGATATCGGCATACTGGCCTGGAGTCAGATGCAGGACGACCGGCCGGCAGAGCGGATCGCTCAGCGCATGGATTTTTGTCGTGCGGCCTCCGCGCGAGCGGCCGATTGCTTGATTGTGCTCCCCCCTTTTCCGCCGGAGGCACACCGGTGAGCTTTAATCGAGGTCGAGTCGAGCGACAGTACGACGCCGTCTTCGCCAGGTTTGGCCAGCGCTTCGAAGATTGCGCACCATCGTCCTCGCTTGGCCCAGCGATTGAAGCGATTGTAGATCGTCGTGTAAGGGCCGTATTCACGTGGACAATCACGCCATCGTGCACCCGATTGCAACATGTGAATGATGCCGCTGACGATGCGTCGGTCGTCGTCCCGATCCGGCCCCGTCAGTCCCCTCGGCAGATGCGGTTCGATACGCGCCCATTGCCTGTCGTTCAGCCAAAACAAACCATCGCGCATTCTCTCGCCCCCGAATCAACACGTAGGCAAGAGAATCACGTGTCGCTATTTAGGTACAGACCCTAATTCGATTCATACAGTTAGCCTGTCTAAGCTGAACAACTCTACGATGTGAACTGCAACGCTGGCGACGCACTGAGATTGGGCCGTAGTTGTACGCGGGAGGGACGTAAAGCGGCCCAAACAGGCGGCGGCGCGTTTCGATCGTCCTGCAGCAACATCTAGAGTTTAGGTTATGCCGGCTGAAATCGTACTATTCTACAGTAGATCGCTCTATAAAAAAGGGCCGCTCGTTTGAGCGACCCTCTCACTGACCATCGAAGGAGCGTTGCTGCTGCTGCAGCGCAATTCACGAACACCCCGTCGTGCTGCCGCACGTATCGCACTTCATGCAGGTCCCATTCCGCACCAGCGTGAAGTTGCCGCACTCCGAGCACATCTCGCCTTCGTAGCCCTTGGCCTTGGCTTCGGCGCGACGCTCCGCCTTGGACGGGGCGGCGGCTGCGGCGGTGCCGGGCTTGCTCCAGTTCAGCGCCTCGAGCTTCTCGGTCGGCGAGAGGTCGTGGCTGACTTCCTGCTTCAGGGCGACCGCGCCTTCGATGGTGTCGGAGACGCCGCGGGCGGTGGCGCCGTGCGGAGCCAGCGCGGTGACGCGGCTGCCGCCGGCGGGCGCGTTGTCGGCGTTGCCGCTGACGGCGGCGGAGCCGCCGCGCATGACGACGAGGTTGTCGGTGCGCGACCGGGTCAGGCCCTTCGACACGTACTTGGTCGCCTGGTGGGCGGGGGCCTCATCCGGCTCCTTGCCTTCCTCGACGCCCTTGCCGAGCGCGTCGAAGCCAGACTCGTTCGGATCGACATGGGCGAGGTCGAAGCGGCTCATATAGCTCACCGCGAGCTCGCGGAAGACATAGTCGAGGATCGAGGTCGCGTACTTGATCGAGTCGTTGCCCTGCACCGGACCCGCGGGCTCGAAGCGGGTGAAGGTGAAGGCGTCGACATATTCTTCCAGCGGCACGCCATATTGCAGGCCGAGCGAGACCGCGATCGCAAAATTGTTGATGAAGGAGCGCAATGCCGCGCCTTCCTTGTGCATGTCGATGAAGATCTCGCCGAGCCGGCCGTCGTCATATTCGCCGGTACGGAGATAGACCTTGTGGCCGCCGACAACAGCCTTCTGGGTGTAACCCTTGCGGCGATCGGGCATCTTCTCGCGCTCGCGCATCACGATGATGCGCTCGACCAGCTTCTCGACGATCTTCTCCGAGACCTGGGCGGCACGCGCCGCCATCGGCTTCTCGTAGAGCGCTTCCACCGCATCGTCCTCGTCCTCATCGTCGGAGATGAGCTGCGAGTTGAGCGGCTGCGATAGCTTGGAGCCGTCGCGGTACAGCGCGTTGGCCTTCAGTGCCAGCTTCCACGACAACAAATAGGCGGACTTGCAGTCCTCCACCGTGGCGTCGTTCGGCATGTTGATGGTCTTGGAGATCGCGCCCGAAATGAACGGCTGCGAGGCCGCCATCATCCGGATGTGGCTCTCGACCGAGAGGTAACGCTTGCCGATCTTGCCACAGGGGTTGGCGCAGTCGAACACAGGGTAGTGTTCGGCCTTGAGGTGAGGAGCGCCTTCGACCGTCATCGCGCCGCAGATGTGGACGTTGGCGGCCTCGATCTCGCGCTTGGAGAAGCCGACCGCAGTGAGCAGGTCGAAGCCCGGCGCAGCAATGGCTTCCGCGCCGATGCCGAGCGTGTCGCGGATGAAGTCCTCGCCAAAGGTCCACTTGTTGAAGGCGAACTTGATGTCGAACGCGGTCGGCAGCGCCTTTTCCACCTTGGCAATGGCTTCGTCGGTGAAGCCCTTGGCCTTCAGCGTCGTGGCGTTGATCCCAGGCGCATTCGACAGCGAGCCGTGGCCGACAGCGTAGGCCTCGATCTCCGCGATATCAGCTTCGCGATAGCCGAGCGCGCGCAAGGCCGCCGGCACCGCCTGGTTGATGATCTTGAAGTAGCCGCCGCCGGCGAGCTTCTTGAACTTCACCAGCGCAAAATCAGGCTCGATGCCGGTGGTGTCGCAATCCATCACCAGGCCAATGGTGCCGGTCGGCGCCACCACGGTGGTCTGGGCGTTGCGGTAGCCGTTGACCTCGCCGAGCGCCAGCGCGTCGTCCCACGCCAGCTTGGCATGCGCGACGATGTCGGCCTGCGGGCAGGACTCGTGGTCGAGCGCCACCGGATTGACGGCAAGCGCCTCATAGCCGCGGCTTTCACCGTGGGCGGCGCGGCGGTGATTGCGGATCACGCGCAGCATGTGGGCCGCGTTCTTCTTGTAGCCCGGGAAGGTGCCCAATTCCGCGGCCATCTCGGCCGACGTCTTGTAGGAGATGCCGGTCATCACAGCGGTCAGCGCGCCGCAGAGCGAACGGCCTTCCTTGGAGTCATAGGGCAGGCCCATGGTCATCAGCAGGCCGCCGATGTTGGCGAAGCCGAGACCGAGGGTGCGGAACTCGTAGGAGAGCTCGGCGATCGCCTTCGACGGGAACTGGGCCATCATGACGGAGATTTCGAGCACGATGGTCCAGAGCCGGCAGAGATGCTCGTAGGACTCGATGTCGAACCGCTTGGTGGTCGAGCTGTAGAACGTCAGCAAATTGGCCGAAGCGAGGTTGCACGCCGTGTCGTCCAGGAACATGTATTCCGAGCACGGATTGGACGCGCGGATGTCGCCGGACGCCTTGCAGGTGTGCCAGTCGTTCATCGTGGTGTTGAAGTGCAGGCCGGGATCGGCGGAGGCCCAGGCGGCGTAACCGATCTTCTCCCAGAGATCGCGCGCCTTCAGCGTCTTCGTCACCTTCTTGGTGGTGCGGCCGATCAGGTTCCAGTCGCCGTCGGTCTCGACTGCGCGGAGGAAATCATCCTTCAGCGATACCGAGTTGTTGGAGTTCTGGCCGGAGACGGTCAGGTACGCCTCGGAATCCCAGTCGGTGTCGTAGATGTCGAACGAGATGTCCTTGTAGCCCTGCTTGGCGAACTGGATGACGCGCTTGATGTAGTTGTCGGGCACGAGGTTGTGGCGCGCGAGCTTGATCTCGCGGCGCAGCGCCGGGTTCTTCTCGGGATCGAAGCAGTCGTCGCCACTGCCTTCGCAGTTGACGCAGGCCTTCATCACGGCCTTGAGGTGCTTCTGGTTGATCTTGGAGCCGGTGACGAGGGCTGCGACCTTCTGCTCCTCCTTCACCTTCCAGTCGATATAGGTCTCGATATCGGGATGATCGGCATCGACCACGACCATCTTGGCGGCGCGGCGGGTGGTGCCGCCCGACTTGATCGCGCCCGCGGCACGGTCGCCGATCTTGAGGAAGCTCATCAGGCCGGACGAGCGGCCGCCGCCGGAGAGCTTTTCGCCTTCGCCGCGCAGGCTCGAGAAGTTGGAGCCGGTGCCGGAGCCGTACTTGAACAGGCGCGCCTCGCGCACCCAGAGGTCCATGATGCCGCCCTCGTTGACGAGGTCGTCGCCGACGCCCTGGATGAAGCACGCATGCGGCTGCGGATGCTCATAAGCCGACTTCGACTTGGTGAGCTTGCCGGTCTTCCAGTCGACATAGTAGTGGCCCTGGCCGGGACCATCGACGCCATAGGCCCAATGAAGCCCGGTGTTGAACCACTGCGGCGAGTTCGGCGCGACCATCTGCTTGGCGAGCTGGAAGCGCAGCTCGTCGAAGAAGGCGAGGGCATCTTCTTCAGTCGAGAAGTAGCCGCCCTTCCAGCCCCAATAGGTCCAGCAGCCGGCGAGGCGATCGAACACCTGCTTGGCGCTGGTTTCACCGACGATGCGCTCGTTCTCGGGCAGGGTGGCGAGCGCGTCGGTGTCGGGCACCGAGCGCCACAGCCACGACGGCACGGTCTCTTCCTCGACCTTCTTCAGGCGCGCGGCAACGCCGGCCTTGCGGAAATACTTCTGCGCCAGCACGTCGGAGGCGACCTGCGACCAGAACTCCGGAACCTCGACGTTCTCGGCGCGGAACACGACCGAGCCGTCCGGGTTGCGGATCTCAGATGTGGTCAGGCGGAAATTGATCCCGGCATAGGGAGATTGTCCGCTGGTGGTGTTGCGTCGTTGGATCTGCATGGTCGAGCCCCGTCTCTTCTTCTGCCCGGCCCCACGTTATTCGCAGGTTGCCGGAATGTTATCCGTTCGCGGACTTTGGGAGAACGCGTCAGCACGCCTCCCGTCATCCGCAGCTCAGCCGGTGGATCCGGCCTGTTTTCTCTTCAACCGTCCGGCGCCGGTTTGACCCGACCCAGCGGCGGCATGGTCCCGCGGCGGCGCCCGACTGGTCGGGTCCTCCGGGTCATGCATTCAACGCCCCAAACGCTCACGCGACACGTCACGCGTACGCTTCTTGCGGGCCGGTTCCGGCCTCTGTTTCCGGGTCCTTCTCGGCCCGTTCTGTCGATCCTACGGCGGCCCAAAATCAGGGCAGACAAGCCCTTCACCCGCGGCCCGAAGGCCTGGCGGAGTGGTCATTTTGGAACCCTTGTGGGAGCGACCGGCGGGGACCCAAACACACTCGCGCCGAACAGGTTGAAAGCTAGGCCATGTCCGTTGCGCCCGTCAAGAACTAGTACGAGTTTCTGAATCAAACACTAAATATGGTGGACGGAGGGGGATAACAGGGGTCAGTGCCGCGCCTGTGATCGAGCCAACTATCGGTGAGTCCTCAGGGATTCCCAAGCCAAAAAAATTCCTATCGCCTGTGGATTGGAGGTTCGCCCCGCTGTTCACAGGCGAAGTTTTTATTCGCGGTGGCGGATTGAATTTTGGGGACTCACGTAGCCCTACGGGCAAAGTAAGGATCAGGCATGTCAGGGGCGTGATGGTCGGGCGACAAAATCGCGGGCAAGCTGCGGCCGACTCACATCCTCGTCACACCCTTGCCGGGTTCCATGACAGACCAGAAGCCTTCCGCGCGGCCGCGCCTTGCGCCCGCCGGCCTGATGTTCCTCGCCATCACCTCGGTGGGCTGGGGGTTCAACTGGCCGTCCACCAAGTTCCTGCTCAGCGAGCTGCCGCCGCTGACCTTGCGCGGCATCACCGGCGTGATCGGCGCCGTGCTGCTGGCTGTGCTGGCGCTGCTCCGCGCCCAGAGCCTGCATGTCGAAGCCCGGCTGTGGCCGCGCCTCGTGCTGTATGCGGCGCTCAACGTCTCCGGCTGGATGGTGCTGATGGGGCTCGCGCTGTTGTGGCTGCCGGCGAGCGAGACCGCGCTGATTGCCTACACCATGCCGGTGTGGGCTTCGCTGCTGGCCTGGCCGGTGCTCGGCGAGCGGCCGACGTGGCTTCGGACCATTGCGCTCGTGATGGCATTCGCGGGCCTTGCCGCGATCATGGGCGGCAACGGCATCACTGCGAGCAAGGATAAGCTGCCGGGAATCATCATGGCGCTCGGCGGCGCGTTCGGCTTTGCGCTCGGCACGGTGCTGGCAAAGAAATACCCGCTGGTGATGCCGCCGATCCCGGCCGCGGCCTGGCAGATCGGCCTCGGCTGCGTGCCTATCGCGATCATCGGCCTCATGATCGAGACCACGCATCTCGATCGGATCACGACGGTCGGCTGGTGGCTCCTGGTCTATTCGACGCTGATCCAGTTCTGCGTCGCCTATGTCGCATGGTTTGCCGCGCTCGCCCGGCTGCCAGCGTCGGTCGCAGCGATCGGCACCATGGCGGTGCCTGTGATCGGCGTGATTGCCTCCGCGGTCGCGCTGCACGAGCCGCTCGGGCCGACCCAGATCACCGCGCTGCTGTTCACGCTGGCCGGCGTCGCGCTGGCGACGCGGTAGCTCGCATTACTCACCCAACGCCTGCTGCAGCATGCTGGCGAGCTGCGCCTTGCGATAGGGCTTTGCCAGCAGCAGCACGCCTTCGTCGAGGCGGCCGTGATGCACGATCGCGTTCTCGGTATAGCCCGAGGTGTAGAGCACCTTCATGCCGGGGCGACGCTTGGCGACCTCGTCGGCGAGCTGCCGGCCGTTCATGCCGCCGGGCATGATGACGTCGGTGAACAGGAGATCGAACTTCTCGCCCTTGTCGACCAGTGCCAGCGCGGCGCGGGCGTCGGGCACGGCAATGGTCTTGTAGCCGAGGGCGCCGAGCTGCGTGACCACGTAGTTGCGCACCAGCTGGTCGTCTTCCACGACCAGGATGACTTCGCTGCCGCGCCGCGGCGGCTCCGGCGCAGGCGCCTCCACCTCGACCTGGCCGCGGGCAGGCGGCAGATAAAGCTTGATCGTGGTGCCGTGGCCTTCCTCGCTGTAGATCTTGATGTGGCCGCCGGACTGCTTGACGAAGCCGTAGACCATGCTCATGCCGAGGCCGGAGCCCTTGCCGACCTCCTTGGTGGTGAAGAACGGCTCGAAAACCTTGTCCTGCACCGCGTGCGACATGCCGGTGCCGGTGTCGCTGACCGCGAGCAGCACGTAACGGCCCGGCGTGATGTCGGGATTAACAGCCGCATAGCCGTCGTCGAGCACGATGTTGCTGGTCTCGAACAACAGCTTGCCGCCGTTCGGCATCGCGTCGCGCGCATTGATCGCCATGTTGAGCAGCGAATTGGCAAGCTGCGACGGATCGATATGGACGCTGGCGACATCGGGCGCGAGCACCTGATCGATCTCGATCTGCTCGCCCAGTGTCGGCCGCAGCAGCTTGGCGATATCGACCACGGTGCCGTTGATGTCGACGGTGCGCGGCTCCAGCGGCTGGCGGCGGGCGAAGGCGAGCAGATGCTGGATCAGCTCACGGCAGCGCTCGGCGGCGCGGTCGATCAGCTCGGCGGTTTGCGCAAGCTTCGGCTGGCTGCGCAGGCTGTCGACCAGCGTCTCGGTGGTGCCGGTGATGACCGTCAGCATGTTGTTGAAGTCGTGTGCGACGCCGCCGGTCAGCTTGCCGATGGCGTCGAGCTTCTGCGCCTGCTGCAGCTTGTGCTCGGTTTCGCGCGAAGCGGTGATGTCGTGATAGATCAGCGCCGCACCGGTGATGGTGCTGTCGCCGTCGCGCAACGGCCGGCCCGACACCACGAGGTGAATCTCCGGCGCGCCGCGCACCGGCCGGGCGACGAATTCCAGACCGTCGAATTCCTCGCCGCGCAGCGCCTTGGCCGAGGGCATGTCGTTGGCCAGCATCGGCGTGACGCCGTCGGCCTGGAACACGTTGCTCATGGCGCGCAGCTGCCGGACCGTCATGCCAGGCTTGTAGCGCAGCATCTTCTCGGCGGCCGGGTTCGAGAGCAGCACGGTGCCGCCGCCGTCGATCACCAGCACCGCCTCCGCCATGCTGCGGAACGTGGTTTCCATCACCGAGGTCGAGCGGCGGAGCTCTTCGAGCGCGGTGCCGAGATCCTTGGTGCGTTCGGCCACCTTGCCCTCGAGCGACAGATTGGTCGCCTTGGTCGCGCTGAGCGCACCCTGCAGTTCGCGGCTGGCGCGCCGGGCCGCCAGCGTCAGCGCGACCGCGAGCAGCAGGATCATCACCACGCCGGCAAGGTCGACCGCCAGCAACAGCCGGCCATTGGTCTTCGACTGTTCGGTGCGAATCCCGAGCAGGCGGCGCTCTTCAGTGACCAGGCGGTCGAGCGCCGCACCGACCTGGTCCATCAGCGCGCGGCTCTCGCCCGCGGAGATCAGCGCCGCCGCGCCGGCGGTGTCGCCCGCCGTGCGCAACCTGATCAGTTCGGCACCGAGCGCAATGGCGCGCGCGACGTCTGCCCTGGTGCCCGTGATCAGCCGCGCTTCCTCCGGGGCCGACTTCACCGCAGCCATCAAATCGTCGAAGGCGGCGGTGAGGGTGGTGCTCTGCTGGCGAAACTCGTCGGCGAAGGAGGCGTCGCCCGTCAGCGCGAAGCCGCGCGCCGCGCTCTCGACGCCGCGCGGCAGCGAACGCGCATCCGAAATGCGCTTGAGGATGCCGAGTGCGTGATCGACCGAATCAATCTCGCTGCGCGACTTGACATCCAGCCCGATCGACGCCGCGCTGATGACGAGGAGGATCGCAAGGCCGCTGCCGAGGATGAGACGCTGGGAAGCCATCGACGATTAGTACGAGCAATTATTTGGAAAGACGAGCAGAAGGAGCGGACTTCGCAAGACATTCGTTAACGGCGGCAACCAGCGCCTGCGGGGTGAACGGCTTGCGCAGGCAGGCCGACGCGCCGAGCTCGATCGTCATCCGCAGGAAATCCGGCGCACGGTCGGCATTGGCGAAGGCATAGCCGGACATCGCGATCACGGGAATATGCGGCGCGCGCTCGTGGAAGACGCGGATCGCCTCGAAACCGCGCATATGCGGCATGAAGACGTCGACCAGCATGACGTCGAACGACGCCTTGTCCAGCGCGCGCATGCCCGCTTCACCGCCATCCGCGACGGTGACGTCGAAGCCCTGGCGCTGCAAACACACCTCGATGGCGACGCACACCATCGGGTCGTCATCGACCACGAGAACGCTCGGCACGATGCATCCTCTTCCTGCGGCCTTGCGTGCCGTCGACTCGCTTGGCCCGTCTGCCGATTAAGGCGGAACCTAGACGGAAAGTCTGTATCATAGAATGCATATGCTGTTTGCTGACAAGCAGATTTCCAGCTAGCCCTGACACCATCACTTGTATTTGTCCGCCTACATTACGACGGGTCCATGACCGCAGTTCCAGTCGCCGGCCGCGCCCCGCTGTCACCGCTCGGCCTCGCATTCCTGGTGGTCGCTTCGACCGGCTGGGGTCTCAACTTCCCGATCA
The DNA here is from genome assembly GCF_049075665.1 of Bradyrhizobium sp. B120. Lineage (NCBI taxonomy): Bacteria > Pseudomonadati > Pseudomonadota > Alphaproteobacteria > Hyphomicrobiales > Nitrobacteraceae > Bradyrhizobium > Bradyrhizobium sp. B120. The sequence continues at coordinate 4,092,395 of NZ_CP185242.1, forward strand.
TGAAGTTCCTGCTCACGGAGTGGCCGCCGCTGTCCTCGCGCGGGCTCTGCGGCGTGGTCGGCGCGATCGCGCTCGCTCTGGTGGCGGTTGCGCGCGGACAACCGCTGCGCGTCCCTGACGGCATGTGGTTGCGCCTTGCGCTGGTGTCGACGCTTTCGATCGGCGGCTGGGTCGCGTCGATGGGCCTGGCGCTGATCTGGCTGCGGGCCAGCGAGGCGGCCGTGCTCGGGATATCGATCCCGGTGTGGGTCGCGCTGGTGGCCTGGCCGGTGCTCGGTGAGCGCGTGTCGCTGCCGCGTGCGCTCGCGCTTGGCGTGGCGCTCGCCGGCATCGCTGTGCTGATCGGCGGTGGCGGTCTCGACGCAAGCCTCGGCAAGGTGCCGGGCCTCCTGTTCGCGCTCGCCGGCGCGCTCTGCGTCGGGCTTGGCACGGTGCTGACCAAGTTCTTCAAGCTCGCAATGCCGCCGCTGTCGCTTGCGGCCTGGCAGCTCGCGATCGGCTGCGTGCCGATCGCGATCGCCGGCGTCCTGATCGAGCAGCCGCAGCTTGCGGCGCTGTCGCAGTTCGGCTGGGCGTCGATGCTCTACATGACGCTGATCCAATTCTGCCTTTGCTATGTCTGCTGGTTCGCGGCGCTGGAGCGGCTGCCCGCGGCGACCGCGTCGATCGGTACGCTGCTGGTGCCCGTCGTCGGCGTGCTGGCGGCCGCGGCCATGCTGCGCGAGCCGCTCAGCACGAGCGACATCGCGGCACTGGTGGTGACGTTCGCAGCCGTCGCGGTGGCGCTGCGGACATAAAAAAGGGCGGCGTTGCCGCCGCCCTTTAGCTTCTGGGCATGATCTCCGCGCAAACGCGTGCCGCGTTTGTCGCGAGGGAAAACCGCTTTCACACTTTCCGGATCACGCCCTCAGGCATCGAGGCCGTTATGGGCAGGGGTGCCGCAGGCCGTCAAAGCCGAGATAGGTGCCCGAACCCGGGTCGTAGGACCTGTAGCGCTGCGCGCAATAGCTCGCGTCGCCGCCTGGCGCGGCTTCCACGGCGACAGGCGCGCTGTCGTCGTAATAGCCGTAGCTGTCGTCATAGTAGCTGGGGCCGTAGCCGTAATAGCCGGAGCCGTAATACGCACCCGAGGCGAGGGCCCCGCCGACCGCTGCACCAGCCACTGCGCCGGGCCAGAACCCGTTGCCGCCACGGTGATAGCCGCCGTGCCAGCCGCCACCGCCGCCGCCGCGCCAACCACCGCCGCCGCCACCGGCCCACTGGCCGCCGCCGCCACCGCCGTGCCAGCCGCCGCCACCGCCCATCGCAGCACCACGGCCGCCGCCAAAGCCACCACCGCCGCCGCCGACATGGCCACCACCGCCACCGCCACCGCCGCCGCCGCGCGCACCACCGCCACCGCCCATCGCGCCCATCTGTGCGGCAGACTGGGCGAACGAAACGGTCGGCGCCACAGCCAACGGCAGCGCAAGCGCCAGCGCCGCGGCGGTGCTCAGAACCTTCATATTGATCATCTTGGACTCCATCAAATCGGACAATGTCTAACCATCTCTGTGGTCGGACGTTCCCGCGTTCCACATTGATTGTCCGTCATCTTTGCTTGACCGGCGGCGCATGTATGGCGGGTGAACAAAACTCCTCGTGACCGCGTCATTTGGTCGCCAAAGGGCCCGCAACCCGGGGTCTATTCCGGGAGTGCCGGGCTACCTTGGGGGCGGCTGGACATTTGGAGATTCAGGTGGCATCAGAGCCGGACTGCCTCGAACCGACCGGCCACGCATGAAACAATTCCTGCTGAAATTCTTCACCTGGTGGAACGGCCAGACCTTTGGCACGCAATTTTGGACCTCGCGCTACGGCGAGCTGGTCGGCGAGGACGAACAGGGCAATCGCTATTACCGGACCAAGGGCGGCGAGATCGATCCGACGCTGCATTTCGAGCGCCGCTGGGTGATCTATAACGGCTATGCCGAGGCGTCCCGGATCCCGGCCGGCTGGCACGGCTGGCTGCATCACACGGTTGATGTGCCCCCGACCGAGGAAAAGTACGCGCCGCGGGAATGGGAAAAGCCGCATCTGCCGAACATGACCGGCACCGCGCAGGCCTACCGTCCGTCCGGCTCGACGCTGGCGAGCGGCCGCCGCCCCAAGGCGACCGGCGACTATCACGCCTGGACGCCGGGAAGCTGAACTTCACGCATTGTTGTTTCTGCCACGCGCGTGCGTAACGCCGCGTGCAGCGCACGCGTGCCTGTGGCAGCGCACGCGCGCCTGTGGACAACGGTAACAGCGGGGACAGGTGGGCCGCGGCCGATGTTGCCCGCTTGCGCTGTGCGCGTCTTCGCGGCTCAATGAAGCCATCTTACGGAGATGGGAGACCATCGCGTCGGATCGGGCTCCAGATCGCGACTGTCCCGATAAGCAGCGGCCTCCGAGTTGGATGCGGCCGGGAGATAGGCCCCCGGTGCAGATGTCCTGAAATCGCCCGCAAATGTGAGGCTACCGTGAGACAGGAAGGGCCGCTCGGGAAACCGGGCGGCCTTTTTCTTTCGCAGGCCGGCTGAAGGCGTCAGGGCGCCCCCTTGCTTTGGGCAAACGGCCTCGCAACGTCGCGAACGCAATCGGCAAACGCTTGCGCGACCGGGCTCAGCATTCGGCCCTTCAGGGCGAAAATCGCCGTCGGCAGATGCCATCGCGGCAATGCGACGGGCAACGCCTTGAGCAGAGCAGCTCCGGGGCCGAATCGTAGCGCCGAGCCCGGAACGAGCGTGAGGTAGCGCCCGGCGGCGAGCAGGCTGATGCGCAGGTGTAGCGAGTTACTGAAGATCGTTGCGGTGGGGATCGGCAGGTTCGCGGCACGGAATGCTTCGACGAAGGGTGAGCCCGGTTCCGCTTCCAGCGTCGACAGGATCCATGGTGCGTCGACGAGCTCAGACAGTGTCAGCTTGCGGCGGCGCGACCAGGAGCTTTGCGGGCCGGCGACGACGGCCAGCGGCTCGTAGAACAGCGGCTGCATGTCGAGGTCGGAGTCCGGCGTCTCCGTCAGCAGCCGCGAGATCACGATTTCGCATTGACGCTCCCGGAGCAGGTTGAACTGATGGAGCGCGGTGCCTTGCTCCAGCCTGACGCGCAGACGCGGCAGTCGTTTTGACAGCCGCTCGATGGCTGCCGGCACGAGGCCGGCGGCCCACACCTCGGTGCAGGCAATGCGCAGCTCGCCCGCCTGGGGATCGGCGAGAAACGCGATCTCCTCGACGCTTTGCCGAAGTTCGTCGAATACCGCGGTGCCGCGCTTGAGCAGCGCCTTGCCGAACAGCGTCGGCTCGACGCCGCGAGCCGTGCGGTCGAGCAGTGTCGCGCCGAGCATGTGTTCGAGATTGGCGATCGTGCGCGAGATCACTGGCCGCGAGATCGCCAGCCGCTCGGCAGCCTTCGCCATGCTGCTCTCCTCGACCACCGTCATGAAGACGTGGAGGTCGCGAGGCTTGAGAAAACGTCCAACCCTGTCGGCCCAGCGCATATGACGTACCTAAAAAGCTACCGGCCTGTCGAATAATCGATCTTGTGGATACTCCCGTTTTCACGCTGACTCCAGCTCCGGGCCTGAAGTCTTGGCCCGGATCCGCTCGATACGCAGGAGATGGTGATGGGGCACATTCGCGTCGCAGCCACGGCATTTGTATTGGCAATGGGCGCCACGGCCTGCGGTGCGGCCGAGGTCGCCGTTCTCAGCACGCCGACCATGAAGGGTGCCTTCAATGACCTTGCGCCGGCGTTCACGCGCGCAACCGGCCATACGCTTGTCCTGACCTTCGAAGGCGTGCCGGTGCTCAAGCGGCAGATCGAAGCGGGCGAGAAGTTCGATGCCGCCGTCTTGCTGCCAGCGGCGCTCGATGATCTGGCCCGGCTGGGCAAGATCGCCGCGGGTTCGCGATCGGACTTCGCTCGTACGGCTGCCGGTGTGGCGATCCGCGCGGGTGCGCCGAAGCCTCAGGTCGCCTCCGTCGATGACCTCAAGCGAGCGCTGCTGGCGGCGAGAACGATCGCTTATTCGAGCGACAGCGTAAGCGGAAGCTACTTTCTTCACTTGCTCGATCGCCTCGGAATTGAAGGCGAAGTGAAGCCGAGGCTCCTGGCTGTCACTGGGCGGAGCCCGGTAGATGCCGTCGCGCGCGGCGAAGCCGAGCTCACGGTGATTACCGTGCCGAACATCGTCGGTGTCGAGGGCGTTGCGCTCGCAGGGGTGCTACCAGACGAGCTGCAGAACTACACCACGTTCAGCGTCGGCATCAGCGCCGGCGCCGGCGAGCCGAAGGCCGCCGAGCAGTTGATCGCATTCCTGCACTCGCCGGCGGCGGTTGCTGCGATACGGAGCAGGGGATTGGAGCCCGTTGTCCCCTGAAGCTCTGCGCTCGCGGCCGACGGCAATCGTCGCGAGGAATGATCAGGACGCCCCGTGGCCGAGCCGTGCCGCGGCACGGCTCATCAATTCGCCGCGGCGCGCGTGTGCCGGTCCCATCCGCTCCTTCATGAAGGCGAGGATCTCGGCCGGCGCGGTATCGGGCGAGCCGGCATTGAACGGCGGGGCCGGGTTGTATTCGAGCCTGAGCTGGATCGCTTCCGCGGTCTTGCGGTCGACCAACTCGGACACCAGCGTCAGCGCGAAATCGATGCCGGCGGTGACGCCGCCGCCGGTGAAACGGTTGCGGTCGACGCAGACGCGCGTCTTGGTCGGGATGGCGCCGAAGCCCGCCAGGAAATCGATCGCACTCCAATGCGTGGTGGCGCGATAGCCCTGCAGCAGACCGGCGGCGCCGAGCACCAGGGAGCCCGTGCAGACCGACGTGACGTATTTCGCTCCCTCGGCCTGCTTGCGCAGGAAGGCGAGCATCTCCTCGTCGCCGACCATGTCGTCGGTGCCGAACCCGCCGGGCACGCAGATCACGTCGAGCTGCGGGCAGTCGGCAAAGGTCGTGGTCGGCGTCAGGACCATGACGGAGTCGGTCGGAACGGGTTCGATCCGTTTCCAGATCAGATGCACCTTGGCGCCGGGCACCGAGGAGAACACCTGCAGCGGGCCGGTCAGGTCGAGCTGGGTCACCTTCGGGAAGACGAGCAATCCAATCTGCAGGGGTTCGGACATCGGAGGTCTCCAAATAGCGCTTGACGGAACCACGATGCCATGATGGCCTCTTGTCCAAAATGGCGTAATTCCCTCATTTTCGGACGTCGACGCCATCTCCGGGGATTCAGCATTGCGAGGATTTGGCAGATGATCGGCATCCTGATCTTTCCCGACTTCCAGCTGCTCGATGCGGCCGGCCCGATCGCGGCGTTCGAGATCGCGGCGCGCTTCGCCAACAACCCGCCTGATATCAAGACGATCGCGGTGAAGGCCGGGCCGGTGCGCTCTTCGTCCGGCGTCGAGATGCTGGCGCGCGGCTTCAAGCCGTCGGCGGCGATCACGACGCTGATCATCGCGGGCGGCAACGGCGTGCGCACGCCGGCGGCCTGTCCGACCACGCTGTCATTCGTGCGGCGGATGGCGAGCCGCGGCATCCGCGTCGCCAGCGTCTGCTCGGGCGCCTATGTGTTGGCCGAGGCCGGCCTGCTCGACGGCCGCCGCGCCACCACGCATTGGCAGCGCACGCCGCATTTCGTGAAGACCTATCCGAAGGTCAAGCTCGAGCCGGACCAGATCTTCGTCCGCGACGGCAATATCTGGAGCTCGGCCGGCATCACCGCCGGCATCGATCTCGCGCTCGCCATGATCACCGAAGACTACGGCGACGAGGTCGCGCAGAAAACCGCGCGGCAGCTCGTGCTGTACCATCGGCGCAGCGGCGGGCAGTCGCAGTTTTCCTCGCTCTTGGAATTGAAGGCGCCGAACGGCCGGTTCGGGCCGCTGCTCGCCTGGGCGCGTGAGCATCTCGACGCGCCGCTGACGGTCGAGGACCTCGCCGACAAGGCCGGGATGAGCTCGCGGCATTTTACCCGCGCCTTCATCGCGGAGACCGGCACCACGCCGTCGAAGGCGGTCGAACGGTTGAGGATCGAAGTCGCGCGGCAGCGCGTGCAGTCGTCGGGCGAGGCGATCGAACGCGTCGCGGAGATCACCGGCTTTCGCGATCCGGAGCGGATGCGCCGTGCCTTCATCCGCGCCTTCGGCCAGCCGCCGCAATCGCTGCGCCGGGCATCGCGCGCGGGGTAGGTCGTGGACGTGCGGAAGCTCCCGGTATTGTGGCGCTAACGCCACAGGCGGATTATGCAATGAGAATGTACACCAGCGCAGCGGCAAGCAATGCCGCCCAAACCAGCGATGTGCGGAAATAGAGTAGGTCTCGGTCCATGCGGACGAGCCTAGGCAACTCGGCTGACACAAGCCTTACAGGCCTGAATTTGGCTTTCCGGCGCGATTGCAACAGGTGAAAATCGGGGCGCCTTATCGTATGCCAGTGAGCATTACAGCGGCGAATAGTGCAGCGCCGATGAAGCGAACTCAGCTGCCGATGAGGGACCGTCGCCAAACTCGCAGGCGCTGCCGGCAGCGGCAATTTGAGTTTGGGACAAGCTCGTTGTCCGATCTCACGCGATCCATGCTGCCGTTGCACTGATGAACCGGCGCGACGGTTCCCGTGACCCACATTAGGTGGGCGTTGGGGACCCGAGGAGGTTCTACATGACAAAGCATCGAACGATTACCGGGTTCGTGGCCGTCGTGCTGCTGGCTGTCACTGCAACCGCCGCGACGATCAGGTCGCATCTGCCCCGGACCGACGGCGTGGTCGTCTCCGACGCGGACGCGCTCCCGGCCAAGGATTTCAGCGACCGTTGGTCCCCGATTTCAGCTTTGCCTCCGGCTACGGACATGGCCGAGCGCGCATCTGACGTGCGTTGAATAGGTCCGGCCCATTCGCGGACACGCCGCGCGCAGAGATTGGCGCAGCACAAACGCCCCGCCGAAGGCGGGGCAAGATGTTGAACAACCTGATCTCAAACGACTTGGTCTTGAAAAGAACTAACGGTTCCGCCGCGCCGGACTAGCGCAGCCATTCACCTACACAGGATCAGCACACACGCTGAAAATCCAGGGATGGCCGAGCACGAAACCTGCCCGAGCCGAAATATCAGTTGCTCAATGTGTCGGTCGCGATCTTCTTCTTGAGTGCTTCGCAGGTATTCCTGACCTCCGTGGTCATCAACGAGACGGCTTCGATCTGCAGGAAGAAACGCTTGCCCTGATCGCGGTAACCCGCGGCGAACTCCTTGATTTCCGCGATCATGTCGTGGACACCCGCCACCATGACCTCGCAGTTCTTGGCGGCCAATTGCAGTTCCGATCCGAGGGCCTCGATCTCCTTCACCGCCGCTTCGTATTCGCGCACGACCGCCTCGGCCGATAGCTTGCCCACCTCGTTGACGCCGTTGCGGTGTTCGACGTAGTCCGGCATCGGTGAGAGCGGCCGAATGTTGCTGCGTGGTCGATGCGAATTCACCGTGTCGATTTCGCCCTCCGTCGTTTCCAACGGGGCGCGGGCGAGGACTTCTGCACTAACACTCATGCGAACGCTCCATAAGTTGTTACGGCGAATGGAGTTTAGCAATGTCAACGGATTTGTCTCGCTTTTCCACAAGTTTGAGACAGTCCAATTGTGCGCCGCAACACGGCGAGTTCCGCATTTGCATCAATGCGGCGCGTCGGGATGCCAGCCGAGCAGGGCCAGCATCACGAAGAAGCCGACGACGTAGGCCACCATGATCGGCCAGCCCTGGGTGATCCAGCGGACCACCGACTTGGCTTCCGGATACATGTTGGACACGGCAACACCCGCGGACGAACCGAACCAGACCATCGATCCGCCAAATCCGACCGCGTAGGCGAGAAAGCCCCAGTCGTAGCCGCCTTGCTTCAGTGCCAGTGCGGTCAGGGGAATGTTGTCGAAGACCGACGAGACGAAGCCGAGCCCGAGCGCGGTCTGCCATGATGCGGCCGGCAGCTTCTCCACCGGCATCATCGAGGCCGCCGTGACCAGCGCGAGCAGGAACACGGTGCCCTTGAGCGTCTCGGGCATCACCGACCAGTCCGGCCGCCGCAGCAGCGAGGTGACGAGGATCGCGGTCCAGACCGCGAGCCCGAGCACGGGCAGCGCGTCGAGCAGCGCCGGGAATTTCAGATTGGCGGTCACATTGGCCGAAAGCGCGGCGAGCAGGATCACTGCGACGATCGCAACCCGCGGCCAATCGATCGCGAGACCGGACGGCGCTTTCTTCACGATCGGGGAATAGCGGTGCTGCTGCAGCGAGGCCGGCACCGCAAAAACCAGCATCGCCACGATGGCCGCGACATAGGCGTCGACGACGGTGAGCGGGCTGACGCCGTCGATCCACATCATCGTGGTCGTGGTGTCGCCGACGACGCTGCCGGCGCCGCCGGCATTCGATGCCGCAACGATGGCCGCGAGGTAGCCGATGTGGACGCGGCCGCGGAACACGTGGCGGGCGACGGTGCCGCCGATCAGCGCCGCCGCGATATTGTCGAGGAAAGCTGACAGCACGAACACGATCACCAGCAGGATCAGTCCGCCCTTCCAGTCGTCGGGCAGCAGCGCCGGCATCTCGTCCGGGATTCGGCTCTCCTCGAAATGCCGCGACAGCAGCGCAAATCCCATCAACAGCAGGAACAGGTTCGCGAGCGTGACCCACTCATGCTCCATGTGGTGCACGAGACCTGGCAGGCCCGCGCCGAATTTCGCAAAGCCTGTGAATATCAGCTTGTAGGCGACGATCGCGGCAAGGCCGGTCAACGCCACGGCGAGCGTATGGTGATGGAGGATCGCGACGCCGAGCAGCGTCAGCGCGAACAGGATGAAATCGAGCGGGATACCGTAGACGAGGATGGGCGTGAGCAAGACGATCTCGATGGCTGGAGTGCCCGGTGGCGTAAAGCGCGTCCGGCCGCACTATCGCGCGGCGCGGGGAACTTCAAGGCGCGCTAACGCCGCAAGCTTCGCTTCCCATCCGCTCTGAGCCTCGAGGGGCGACGCTGCAAGCGCGTCGCCCCCGATCCGATCGCTAGCCCAGCGTCTTCAGCCAGGCGCTGATTTCGGTCACCGCGACATTGGCCTGGTTGAGCAGCTTGCCCATGGTGAAGAAGCCATGGAACTGGCCGGGGCAATGCCGGTAGGTCACAGGTACGCCGGCGTCCTTGAGGAATGTCGCGTACTCGTCGCCTTCGTCGCGCAGCGGATCGGCGCCGGCGGTCAGCACATAGGCCGGCGGCAATCCGGCAAAGCTTTTCGCGCGCGCGGGCGAGGCGCGCCAGTCGCTGTTGTCGGCATCGCCGAGATAATGGTCGCCGAACCAGCCGATCACCGAATGCGTCAACAGGATGCTGGTCTCGGGCTCGCGATGCGAGGGATGTTTTCGCGAGAAATCGGTTGCGGGATAGACGAGCAGCTGGGCCGCGAGCTTCGGTCCGCTGTCGCGGGCGGTGAGGGCAACGACCGCCGCGAGGTTGCCGCCGGCGCTGTCGCCGCCGACGATCAGGCGCGACGCATCGATGCCGAGATCCGCAGCGTTGGCGGCGACCCATCTGGTCGCGGTGACGGCGTCGTCCACCGCGGCCGGGAAGCGGTGCTCGGGCGCTAGCCGGTAGTCGACGGAGATCACGATCAGTTCGCCCTCATGGGCAAGCTTCTGGCAAACCACCTCATGGGTATCGAGATCGCCGATCACCCAGCCGCCGCCGTGGAAGAACACCAGGCACGGTGCGAGCCCGTCGGTCTTGCGCAGCGTCTTCGGCGTGTAGATGCGGGCCGGGATGGCGCCGTGCGGCGCCGGGATCGCAAGCGGCTTGCTCGATTCAAGCGCGGGCGGCTCGGGATTGGAGACGACGCGGGCGGCGCGATAATATTCGCGCGCTTCCGGTGCGGTCAGCGATTCATAGGCGGGGCGGCCGGCCTCCTGGAAGGCCTTGTAGACGGCGGCGGCATCGGGATCGAGAACGACGGGCATAGGCAACGAACCTTCTTGTGATGCTGAACTGAACTGTCAGGCGGCGGTGCGGCCGCCGTCGACGGTGTAGGCGGAGCCGGAGACGTAGCTCGCCTCGTCGGAAGCGAGGAAAGCGACGATCGAGGCGACCTCGCTCGCGAGGCCGAGCCGGCGCGCCGGGATGCGGTCGACGATCTTCTCGACCGGCGGCGGCGCGTTGCCACCGGAACGTCCCTGCAGGATGGTGCTCAGCATCCGGCTCTCGATCATGCCGGGACAGACGCAATTGACGCGCACGCCGGTGCCGCTGCATTCCCAGGCCGCGCTCTTGGTCAGTCCGATCACCGCATGCTTGCTGGCGCTGTAGACCGCGATCATCGGCGATCCCATCAGGCCCGCGATCGAGGCGGTGTTGATGATGCTGCCCTTGTTCTGCTTCAGCATGACCGGCAGCACATGCTTCATGCCGAGGAAGACGCCGACGACATTGACGTCGAGCACCCGGCGAAAGCTCTCCAGCGAATATTCCGGGATCGGCCTGATGTCGCCCTCGATGCCGGCGTTGTTGTAGAAGGCGTCGATGGTGCCGAAGCGGTCGACGGCGGCGCGGACATAGTCCCTGACCTCGTCCTCATCGGTGACGTCGGCGGCGATCGCGAGAGCCTCGGCCGAGGCGGGCAGATCCTTGATGGCGGCTTTGAGGTCGGCCTCCTTGCGGTCGACTGCGACAATCCGCGCCCCGCGTTCGGCAAGCAGTTGCAGCGTGGCGGTTCCGATGACGCCGGCAGCCCCGGTGACGACGGCAACCCGGCCGTCGAGCCTGATGCGATCTGGCATGTTTGGGTTTCCTCTGGCTGGTCCGGTTCGATCCGGATTTTCTCAGGTTTTCGCGCGGTGCCGCGCGCCTTCAGCGTGAGGACTATCACACGTGTTCCCGGAGGTGACCAGAGGCTGAACCGGGCTTGGCCGGCGAGCCGGGGACGGGCGTCCGCGCGCCCTTTCCCCGCCGTATTCGGCGTGTTAACCGGTGGCCTGCGAGCGGCCGATATCAAGGTAAACTGTCGCGAGCCCGATTCGCCCTTTAAAGCCCGCGAGATGCTTCGAACCATTGCCCTGACTGGCTTTGCGGCCTTGGTTGCCGCCTCAACCATCTCGCTTGCGCCGCCCGCGCGCGCGCAGATCGGAACGATTTTCTCCGATCCCGCGCCGCGTCCGCCCGGCTCGATTCCGCGTGGCCAGGTGGCGCCGCCCAGCGATGACGACGAGGAAGTGCCGGAATTGCCGCGCGGCCGCCTGTTGCCGACCCAGCCGCGGGCATTGCCGCCCGGCCAGGCGGTGCCGCCGCCCGGCAGCGTGCAGTCGCAGCCTTTGGCGCCGCCGCCAGGCAGCACCGTCGCTCCGCCCGGCGTTGCCGTGCAGCCGCCGCAGCCCGGCGGGCCCGCCGTTGCCAACACGCCGCCCGGCGCCAATCCGCTGCCGGGCCTGCCGCCGGGGCAGCGTCAGCCCAAGGGGACGCCCCAGGGTGCTCCGCAGGGCACTCCACAAGGCACCCCGCCGCAGACGCCTGCCGCGTTGCAGCCGGGCGATGAGGTCGTGCAGGAGCCGCCGTCGACCAAGATCACCAACAAGAAGGCGAGCTTCTCCGGCCTGGACAAGATCACCGGACGCATCATCAATTTCGACGAGGACATCGGCGAGACCGTACAGTTCGGCGCGCTGCGGGTGAAGACCGATGCCTGCTACACGCGGCCGTCGACGGAAGCCGCCAACACCGACGCCTTTGTCGAGGTCGACGAGATCACGCTGCAGCGCGAGGTGAAGCGGATCTTCTCCGGCTGGATGTTCGCGGCGAGCCCGGGCCTGCATGGCGTCGAGCATCCGATCTACGACATCTGGCTGACCGACTGCAAAGGGCCGGACCAGACCATCGTGACCGCCGCGCCCGATCCGCCGAAGGCGCCGACGCCGCCTCCGCCGCCGGCCCAGAAGCGCGCGCCGCCGAAGCAGGCCGCGCCGCGCCCGCCGCCGCAACCGCTGCCGCAATACCAGCAGCAGCCGCCACCTCCGCCGCCCCAGCAGCAGCGGCCGGGCGGATTGTTCGGCGGATTGTTCGGAAACTAGGCGCGGTCTCGTACCCCGGACGCAGCGCAGCGCCAAGCGATGCGCTGCTGAGCCGCGGCCTACCTTCCGACGAGTTGAGATGGGTCCCGGCTCTGCGGAGCAGCGTTGCACGCTGCACCGCGTCCGGGACATGAGGCCTTAATTGCGCGCGGCGATGATCGCCAGCGCGTCGGCACCCTTGACCGGCTGCGTGGCATCGAGCTTGCGGAATTCCGCGGGCGCGCCAGCGATCGCCTTGTCGAGCAGCGCGCGATAACGGCGGCGCGAAATCTCCACCGCGCCGAACGTCTTCAGATGCTCGGTCACATATTGCGTGTCGAGCAGTTCGAACCCGCCCGCGATCAGCCGCGCCACCAGATGCACCAATGCTACCTTCGATGCATCGCGCGTGGTGTGAAACATGCTCTCGCCGAAGAAGGCGCGGCCGAGGCTGACGCCGTAGAGGCCGCCGACCAGGTTGTCGTCCTGCCAGACCTCGACGCTGTGGCAATGGCCTGACGCGTGCAGCCCGACATAGAGGTCGCGGATCCGCTTGTTGATCCAGGTGTCGTCGCGGCCGGGCTGCGGCGCCGCGCAACCGGCGATCACGGCCTTGAACGCGGTATCGACGGTGACGGTGAACACGTCCGAGCGCACGGTGCGCGCCAGGCGGGAGGCGACACGGAAGCCGTCGAACGGAATCACGCCGCGCAATTCCGGCTCGACCCAGAACAGGGTCGGATCGTCGGCGCTCTCCGCCATCGGGAAGATGCCGCAGGCATAGGCGCGCAGCAGCACCTCGGGCGTGATCTCGGAGGAGGCGGAGTCGCGTGAGGTCATGTCGGCGAAGATAGCAAAGCGCGGGCCGTCTTGCGATGGGGCCTGCCACGGGGTCGCGACGTGTTGACGAAACGCGCCGGTTCCTCCACAAGCCGCGCCATTCCGCCGCAGTTTCCCGAGACGGACTGCGCGGCCATGCTACATTGTCATAAAAAGATGGCGCCGCCGCCCGGGACATGGCGGCTCGCGCGCCTGACAATCAACACGGGTGAGGGGGACGCTGCATGAAATCGTCATGGCGGACGTTTGCGCCGCTGCTGGTCTGGCTGGTGATCTATCTGGTCCCGGTGCCGTCAGGGCTGAACGCCAATCAGTGGCACTATTTTGCGGTGTTCGCCGCGGTGATCACTGGGCTGATCCTCGAATCGATGCCGGTCGGTGCGGTCGGCCTGATCGGCCTCACGGTCGCCGGGGTCGGCGGCTATGTCGAACCCGACCCGAACAAGTCGCTGCGCTGGATGCTCGCCGGCTTTTCCGAGAGCACGGTATGGCTGATCGTCGGCGCCTTCGTGTTTTCGATCGGCTATCGCAAGAGCGGGCTCGGCCGCCGGCTGGCGCTGCTCCTGGTGCGCGGGCTCGGCCGCCGCACCATCGGGCTCGGCTATGCGGTGGCGTTCTCCGATCTGGTGCTGGCGCCGGCGACGCCCTCCAACACCGCGCGCTCGGGCGGCACCATCTATCCGATCGTCAGCAACATCCCGCGCATCTACGGCTCCGAGCCCGGTCCGACCGCGGGCAAGATCGGCACCTTCGTGATGTGGACGGCGTTTGCGACCACGGCAGTCACCAGCTCGCTGTTTCTGACCGCGCTGGCGCCGAACGCCGCCGCGCTCTCGATCGCCAAGAAGCTCGTCAATATCGAGGTCGGCTGGTCGCAATGGTTCATCGGCTTCGCGCCGCTCGGCATCCTTCTGCTGCTGCTGGTGCCGCTGCTGAGCTACGCCGTCTGCCGGCCGGAGATCAAGGAAAGCCCGGAGATCGTGACCTGGAGCGAGGGCGAACTCGCCAAGATGGGGCCGCCGTCGCGGCACGAATGGATCATGGCGGTGCTCGTGGTGCTCGCGATGTTCCTGTGGATCTGCGGCTCCAATCCCAATATCAGCGTGCCGCTGCTCGGCTCGAACTTCATCAACGCGACCACGGTGGTGTTCGTCGTGATCTCGCTCATGCTGCTCACAGGCGTGATCGCATTCGAGGACATCGTCGCGGAGAAGAGCGCGTGGGAGGTATTTTTCTATTTCACCTCGCTGCTCACGCTGTCGTCGGGTCTCAACGAGATCGGCTTCATCAAATGGGTGGCCGAGGGTTATGCGAAACCGCTCTCCGGCACGTCGCCGCTGGTCGGAATGATCTTGCTCGTCACATTCTTCTTCTGGATCCACTATTTCTTCTCGAGCATCACCTCGCATACCGCCGCCGTGCTGCCGGTGGTGCTCGCCGTCGGCTCCAGCATTCCCGGCCTGTCGGTGCAGACCCTGATGCTGCTGTGCGTCTATTCGCTCGGGCTGATGGGGGTGATCTCGCCTTACGCCACCGGGCCGGCGCCGATGTATTACGGCAGCGGCTATATCGGCAAAAGCGACTTCTGGAAGTTCGGGCTGATCTTCGGCGTAATCTACTTTGCCGGATTGTTGCTGATCGTGTTGCCCTGGCTACAGATGATCGGGTAAAATAGCCACAATCCAGCGAGAAACAGCGGCCGATCGGGAAGGAGGACTTTCCTTTCCGATTCTTAACGCGCTTTGTCTGACGGAAGCGTCCAAAATGCTTCCTCGAATGTGGCGCGCGCGGATTTCAGGGGACACATAGAGCCGCACCGGCTCATTCGTGTTTCTTCGTGGGCAAGTTATGGACCAGCATATCAAAGACCCGTCTATCGTGGCGCCCGAGCAAACCAGGCGGCCATCGCGCTGGCGAGGGTTTCTGACGGGGTGTGTCGTGCTGGCGGTGCTTGCCGGCATCGTCTGGTGGACGCGGCAGCAGGCCGCGCCGCCGCAGGCCGGCGGCGGGCGCAACGCCGGGCCGATGTCGATCGTGCCGGAGGCCGTCGGCAAGGGCGATATCGGCGTCAGCCTCAATGCGCTCGGCACCGTGACGTCGCTCGCGACCGTGACGATCCGTAGCCAGATCAGCGGCTATCTGATGAAGATCGATTTCAAGGAGGGCGACGAGGTCAAGAAGGGTGACCTGATCGCCGAGATCGATTCGCGTCCCTATGAGGCGACGCTGGCGCAGGCCAAGGGCACTCTGGCGCGCGACGAGGCGCAGCTGAAGGGCGCCCAGGTCGATCTCACGCGCTACCAGAACCTCGCCACGCAGAACGCCGTGCCGCATCAGACGCTCGATACCCAGGTCGCGCTGGTCGCGCAGTATCAGGGCACGGTCGAGGCCGACCGCGCGTCGGTGAAATCGGCCGAAGTGAATCTGCAATATTGTCGCATCGTCTCGCCGATCAACGGGCGGGTCGGACTGCGCCAGGTCGACCTCGGCAACTATGTGACGGCGGGCGACAGCAACGGCCTTGTCGTGATCACGCAGCTCGAGCCGATCAGCGTGCTGTTCACGCTGCCGGAAGACAATCTGCAGGCGGTCGCGAAGCGGTTGAAGGAGGGCGCGGTGCTGCCGACGGCGGCCTATGACCGCAGCGGCGCCAACAAGCTCGCCGAGGGATCGCTGCAGACCTTCGACAGCCAGATCGATGCGACCACCGGCACGATCAAGCTGCGCGCCCAGTTCGAGAACGACAAGCGCACGCTGTATCCGAACCAGTTCGTCAACATCCGCCTGCTGCTCGACACCCACAAGGATGCCACGACGATGTCGACCGCCGGCATCCAGCGCGGTGTCCCCGGCACCTTCGTCTATCTCGTCAACGCCGACAGCACCGTCTCGGTACGGCCGGTCAAGATCGGCGTCACCGACGGCGACCGTGTCGAGGTACTCTCGGGGCTTGTGCCCGGCGATCGCGTCGTGATCGACGGCGCCGACAAGCTGCGCGAGGGCGCCAAGGTGGTGGTGCGCTCCGCCGCCGATGCCGCGAGCCCGGCCGGCGCGGCCAAGGGGACGGCAAGCGGTGCGGCGAATGGGGCCGCGAAGGGAGGTGGCGCTGCTCCCGACAAGGCGGGAGGCGGCGACCGTAAGGGTTCCGCGGACGGGCAGACGAAATGAACCCGTCGCGGCCATTCATCCTGCGGCCGGTGGCGACGACCCTGATGATGATCGCCATCATGCTGTCGGGCATGCTGGCGTTCAGATTCCTGCCGGTTGCGGCGCTGCCGGAAGTCGACTATCCGACCATCCAAGTGCAGACCTTCTATCCGGGCGCCAGCCCCGACGTGATGACGTCGTCGGTGACGGCGCCGCTCGAGGTGCAGTTCGGCCAGATGCCGAACCTGAACCAGATGAGCTCGGTGAGTTCGGCCGGTTCGTCCGTGATCACGTTGCAGTTCGGCCTGTCGATCTCGCTCGACGTCGCCGAGCAGGAGGTGCAGGCCGCGATCAACGCCGCGGGCAATCTGTTGCCGTCGGACCTGCCGGCGCCGCCGATCTACGCCAAGGTCAATCCGGCTGACGCGCCGATCCTCACCCTCGGCCTGACCTCGAAGACCATGCCGCTGACGCAGGTGCAGGACTTCGTCGACACCCGGCTGGCGCAGAAGATCTCGCAGCTGCCCGGTGTCGGCCTCGTCAGCATCAGCGGCGGCCAGCGGCCCGCGGTGCGCATCCAGGCCGACATCCGCAAGCTCGCGGCCTATGGGCTGAACATCGACGATCTCCGCACCACGCTCGGCAACGCCAACGTCAACACGCCGAAGGGCAATTTCGACGGCGCGATGCGCGCCTACACCATCAACGCGAACGACCAGATCCGCAATGCCAGCGATTACCGCTCGCTGATCATCGCCTACAAGAACGGTTCGCCGGTTCGCCTCAGCGACGTCGGCAACGTCGTCGACGGCGCGCAGAACGACAAGCTCGGCGCCTGGATGAACGAGACGCAGGCGATCATCCTCAACATCCAGCGCCAGCCCGGCGCCAACGTGATCTCGGTGGTCCAGGGCATCAAGGACCTGTTGCCGCAGCTGCAGGCGACGCTGCCGGCTGCGATCGACCTCAACATCCTGACCGACCGGACCGTGACGATCCGGGCCTCGGTCCGCGACGTCGAATACGAGCTGGCGCTCGCGGTGATCCTGGTCGTGCTGGTGATCTTCGTGTTCCTGCGCTCGACCCGCGCCACGCTGATCCCCAGCCTTTCGGTGCCGCTGTCGCTGGTCGGCACGCTGGGGGCGATGTATCTGTTCGGCTTCAGCCTGAACAATCTGTCGCTGATGGCGCTGACGATCGCGACCGGCTTCGTGGTCGACGACGCCATCGTCGTGATCGAGAACATCTCGCGCTACATCGAGGAGGGCGAATCGCCGCTCGAGGCGGCGCTGCGCGGCTCCGAGCAGATCGGCTTCACCATCATCTCGCTGACGGTGTCGCTAATCGCGGTGCTGATCCCGCTGCTGTTCATGGGCGACGTGGTCGGCCGCCTGTTCCGCGAATTCGCCATCACGCTGTCGGTCACGATCCTGATCTCCGCCGTGGTGTCGCTGACATTGGTGCCGATGGCCTGCGCGAAACTCCTGAAGCCGGAGAGCATGACGCGCGAGAACACCTTCCAGCGGCTCAGCCGCGAAGGGTTCGACCATGTCATCGCGATCTACGCCCGGATGCTCAACTGGGTGCTGGATCGCCAGACGTTCGTTCTGCTGATCGCGCTCGCCACGTTTGGTCTCACGGCGCTGCTCTACGTCGTCATCCCCAAGGGCTTCTTTCCGGTGCAGGACACCGGCGTGATCCAGGCGATCTCGGAGGCGCCGCAATCGGTGTCCTATGCGGCGATGGCCGAGCGGCAGCAGCGGCTCGCCAGCGCGATCCTCAGGGATCCCGACGTCGAGAGCCTGTCGTCGTTCATCGGCGTCGACGGCACCAACACCACGCTCAACAGCGGCCGCATCCTGATCAATTTGAAGCCGCACGAGCAGCGCAAGGCCGGCGTTTCGACGGTGATGGACCGGATCAAGGCGAGCACCGCTGATCTGACCGGCATCACGCTCTACATGCAGCCGGTCCAGGACCTCACCATCGAAGGCACGGTGAGCCGGACGCAGTATCAGTTCATCCTGCAGGACGCCGATCCGAACGAGCTTGCGGAATGGACGCCGAAGCTGGTCGACAAGCTCAGGGAATTGCCGGAGCTCAGCGACGTTACCAGCGACATCTCCGCGCAGGGGCTTTCGGTATTCGTCGACATCGACCGCGACCTGGCCGCGCGCTTCGGCATCACGCCGGCAACGATCGACAACGCGCTGTACGATTCCTACGGCCAGCGCATCGTCTCCACCGTGTTCACCAATTCGAACCAGTACCGCGTCATCCTCGAGGCCGATCCGTCGCTGCAGAACTCGCTGGATTCGCTGTCGTCGATCTATCTGCCGTCATCGGTGGGCTCGACGCCGGTGCCGCTATCGGTGATGGCCAGGATGCGGGTGGAGACCGCGCCGCTGCAGGTCTCGCATCTCGGCCAGTTTCCGTCGGCAACCGTCTCGTTCAACCTGGCCCCGGGCGCCTCACTCGGCGGCGCGGTCACCGCGATCAAGCAGGCGCAGGCCGAAATCAACCAGCCGCTCGGCATGATCACGAGCTTCCAGGGCGCGGCACTGGCGTTCCAGTCCTCGCTCTCCAACCAGCTGTTCCTGATCCTCGCTGCGATCATCACGGTCTATATCGTGCTGGGCGTGCTCTATGAGAGCTTCATCCATCCGCTGACGATCCTGTCGACGCTGCCTTCCGCCGGCATCGGCGCATTGCTGGCGCTGATGATGGCCGGCCAGGACCTCACCATCATCGCGATCATCGGCATCATCCTGTTGATCGGCATCGTGAAGAAGAATGCGATCATGATGATCGACTTCGCGCTCGATGCCGAGCGCAACGAGGGCAAGCCGCCGCGGGAGGCGATCTACCAGGCCTGCCTACTGCGGTTCCGGCCGATCATCATGACGACGATGGCTGCCGTGCTCGGCGCGCTGCCGCTGATGCTCGGCAGCGGCGCCGGCTCCGAGCTGCGGCATCCGCTCGGCATCTCGATCGTCGGCGGCCTGCTGGTGAGCCAGATGCTGACCCTGTTCACGACGCCGGTGATCTATCTCTGGTTCGATCGCCTGGCGCTGCGGTTTGCCGGGCGGGCGGACGAGGTCGGCGAGGCGAGCGGGTCGCGTTGAGCCATGGATCCGTCAACGCCCTTCATCCGCCGGCCGGTCGCAACCACGCTGTTGACGTTCGGGCTTGCGGCGGCCGGCCTTGTCGCGTTCTTCAAGCTGCCGGTGTCGCCGCTGCCGCAGGTGGATTTTCCGACCATCTCGGTGCAGGCGACGCTGCCCGGCGCCAGCCCGCAGGACGTCGCGACCACGGTCGCAAGCCCGCTTGAGCGGCACCTTGGCCAGATCGCCGATGTCACGGAGATGACGTCGTCGAGCTCGGTCGGCTCGACCCGGATCACGCTGCAGTTCGGGTTGAACCGCGACATCAACGGCGCCGCGCGGGACGTGCAGGCCGCGATCAATGCGGCGCGGGCCGATCTGCCGACCAGCCTGCGCAGCAATCCGACCTACCGCAAGGTCAACCCGGCGGACGCGCCGATCCTGATCCTGACGCTGACGTCGGACACGCTGACCCGCGGCGCTCTCTATGATGCCGCCTCCACGGTGCTGGCGCAGAAGCTGTCGCAGGTCGAGGGCATCGGCGAGGTCGTGGTCGGCGGCAGCTCGCTGCCCGCCGTGCGCGTCGATCTGATCCCGCAGGCGCTCTACAAATACGGCATCGGGCTCGAAGACGTCCGCGCGGCGCTATCCAGCGCCAACGCCCACAGCCCCAAGGGCGGCATCGATGTCGGCGACCAGCGCTACCAGGTCTACGCCAACGACCAGGCCAACAAGGCCGATGACTACAGATCGCTGATCGTGGCCTATCGCAATGGCGCGCCGGTTCACCTCTCCGACGTCGGCGAGGTGGCCGACGGCGTCGAGAACCTGCGCAATGCCGGGCTCGCCAACGGCAAGCCGGCGGTGCTGCTCATCCTCTACCGCCAGCCGAACGCCAACATCATCTCGACCGTTGATCTGGTGAAGGGGTTGATGCCGCAATTGCAGGCCTCGATTTCGCCGGCGATCGACATTGGCTTGGCGGTGGATCGCTCGACAACCATCCGCACCTCGCTCCGCGACGTCGAACGAACGCTGGTTCTGGCGGTGATGCTCGTCATCATCGTGGTGTTCGCGTTCCTGCGCAATTTGCGCGCCACCTTGATTCCGGTGGTGGCGGTCTCGGTGTCGCTGGTGGCGACCTTCGGGGCGATGTACCTGATCGGCTACAGCCTCGACAATCTGTCGCTGATGGCGCTGACGGTGGCGACCGGCTTCGTGGTCGACGACGCCATCGTCGTGCTGGAGAACGTCACCCGCTACATCGAGGAGGGCCTGAGCCCGCTCGAGGCGGCGCTGAAGGGCGCCAACGAGGTCGGCTTCACCGTGCTGTCGATGAGCATCTCGCTGATCGCGGTGTTCATCCCGATCCTGCTGATGGCCGGCATCGTCGGGCGGCTGTTCCGCGAATTCGCGATGACGATCTCGATCTCGATCCTGATCTCGCTCGCGGTCTCGCTGGCGACCACGCCGATGATGTGCGCCGTGCTGCTCAAGCCGGACAGCGGCGGCCACGGCCGGCTCTATTGGGCCAGCGAGCGCTTCTTCGAGACGATGCTGAATTTCTACCGCAGGACATTGACCGCGGCGCTAGAGCATCCGGTGTCGGTGATGCTGATCCTGGCGGCGGTGTTCGGCCTCAACTTCTATCTCTACGACGTGATCCCGAAGGGCTTCTTCCCGCAGCAGGACACCGGGCGGCTGGTCGGCTCGATCCAGGCCGACCAGAGCGTGTCGTTCCAACTGATGCAGCAGAAGCTCGCGCAGTTCGTCGGCATCATCCAGAAGGATCCGGCGGTGGAGACGGTGGTCGGCTTCACCGGCGGCGGCCAGACCAATTCCGGCTTCGTGTTCGTCTCGCTGCGTCCGCTCGACCAGCGCAAGATCGGCGCCGACGGCGTGATCTCACGGCTGCGCCGCGAGATGGCGGTGGTGCCCGGCGCGAGCCTGTTCCTGCAGGCGGTGCAGGATATCAGGGTCGGGGGCAGGGCCTCGAACGCGCAGTATCAATACACGCTGCAGGGCTCGACGCTGGAGGAGCTCAATGACTGGACGCCGAAGATCGCGGCGGCCTTGCAGCGCGATCCGAACCTTGCCGACGTCAACAGCGACCAGCAGAACAAGGGGCTGGAATCCGACCTTGTGATCGACCGCGACGCCGCGGCCCGGCTCGGCATCACCGTCAGCCAGATCGACAACACCCTCTACGATGCCTTCGGCCAGCGTCAGGTGTCGACGATCTATGTCGCGCGCAACCAGTACCACGTCATCATGGAGGTCGCGCCGCGCTACTGGCAGAACCCCGAGACGCTGAAGGACGTCTATATCAGCACGTCGGGCGGATCGGTCGGCGGCTCGCAATCGACCAACGCGGTGGCCGGCACCGTGGTGACCTCGGGAACCTCGAGCGCGGCCAGTTCGGCCAATGCCCAGGCCGCGCGCAACCAGGCCACCAATTCGATCGGCTCGACCGGGAAGGGCGTGGCCTCGACCGGGTCGGCCGTCTCGACCAACAGCGAGACCATGATCCCGCTGTCGGCGGTGGCGGCGTTCAAGCAGGGCGCGACGCCGCTCGCGGTCAACCATCAGGGCCTGCTGGTCGCCAACACCATCTCGTTCAACCTGCCGCCGAACGTGTCGTTGAGCACCGCGGTCGGCAGCATCGAGGCGACCATGAACCGGATCGGCGTCCCGGCCACGATCCGAGGCACCTTCCAGGGCTCCGCCAAGGCGTTCCAGGATTCGCTCAGCAACCAGCCGTTCCTGATCCTGGCCGCGATCGTCACGATCTACATCGTGCTGGGCGTGCTCTATGAGAGCTACGTCCATCCGCTGACCATCTTGTCCACACTGCCCTCGGCAGGTGTGGGTGCCTTGCTGGCGCTGATGGCATTCAAGACCGAGTTCAGTATCATGGCGCTGATCGGCGTTATTCTGCTGATCGGCATTGTGAAGAAGAACGCCATCATGATGATCGACTTTGCGCTGGACGCGGAACGCAGGCGCGGGCTGGAGCCGCTCGAGGCGATCAAGGAGGCATGCCTGCTGCGCTTCCGTCCCATCATGATGACGACGATGGCCGCGCTGCTCGGCGCCGTGCCGCTCGCCATCGGGATGGGCGACGGCGGCGAGCTGCGGCAGCCGCTCGGCATCGCCATCGTCGGCGGCCTGATCCTGAGCCAGGTCCTGACGCTCTACACGACGCCGGTGATCTACCTCTATCTCGACCGGTTCCGCTTGTGGGCCCTGCGCGTCCGCCGCGGCGGCGCCGTGCCGATGCCGGGCTCCTCACTTCAACCGGGCGAGTAAATGCCGACAGGTGCAGCGTTGCATAGTCTTCGAATCTTGCGGAAGCCGGTCCGGTTTCGGCGCGTGGCGGCGTTCGGCGGCCTCGGCCTTGGTCTGAGCCTTGGCCTGACCGGCTGCATTCCCGGGGTGGAGAAGCCCGAGCTCAGTCTCGAAGTGCCGGCGAGCTATCGCGCCGCCGCCAAGGGCGATGCCGACGCCGCCGTTCCGGCGCTCGCCTGGTGGCGCGGCTTCCGCTCTCCCGAGCTGACCGGGTTGATGGAATCCGCGCAGCAATACAATCTCGATATCGCGGTGGCGATCGCCCAGATCGTGCAGGCCGACGCGCAGGCCGGCGTGTCCGGCGCCGCGCTGCTGCCGTCGATCTCGGGATCGGCGAATGCGGAGCGTCAGCGTGTGGCCACGGGATCCAGTTCATCGCTCGCTGGGGGCAGCACGTTCTCGCAGTACAGTCTGGGGCTCAGCGCGAGCTACATCGTCGACTTCTGGGGCAAGAACCGCGCGACGCTGTCGGCGTCGGAGGAGAGCGCGACGGTTGCCCGCTACAATCGCGAAGTGGTCGCGCTGACCACGATGGCGACGGTGGCCAACACCTATTTCCAGGTGCTGGCGGCGCAGGACCAGATCAAGGCCACCCGGCGCAATCTGGCGGCGGCCGAGCGCATCCTGGCTTTGATCAAGTCGCAATTCGCCGGCGGCACCGCCTCGCAACTCGACCTGTCGCAGCAGGAGGCGCTGGTCGCCACGCAGCGCGCGGCGATCCCGCCGCTCGAGGTGACGCTGGGACAGAACACCGCCGCGCTCGCGCTGCTGGTGGCGCGCGCGCCGGCCGATTTCGCGGTGCGCGGCGGCAGCACCACGCAGATCTCGGTGCCGCGCATCACGCCGGGGATGCCGTCGGAACTGCTCTACCAGCGGCCCGACGTCCGGCAGGCCGAGGCGCAGCTCGCGGCCTCCAATTTCAGCGTCGACGCGGCGCGCGCGGCGTTCTTCCCGCAGATCCAGTTGACCGGCACCACGGGCTTCCAGAGCGCGGCGCTCGCCTCGCTGTTCGCGCCGGGCGCCTGGTACTATACGCTCGCGGCCGGGCTGACCCAGCCGCTGTTCGACGGCTTCCTGCTGGAGAGCCAGCTCAAGCTCGCCAAGGGCCAGCAATTGCAAAACCTGCAGGCCTATCGCAAGGCGGTGCTTTCGGCCTTTGCCGATGTCGAAAAGGCTCTGATCGCGTTGCAGAAGTATACGCTGCAGGAGCGCTTGCAGTCCGACGTGGTGGCGAGCTCGCGCAAGGCGTTCGAGGTTTCCGAGACGCAGCTGCGCGGCGGTACGGTCAATCTCATCACGGTGCTGCAGACGCAGCAGACGCTGTTCACGGCCGAACTCAATTTGGTGTCGGTGCGGCTCAACAAGCTGCTGGCGGCGAGCAGCCTGTTCCAGGCGCTGGGTGGCGGCTGGACACCCGCCGGCACGCTCGCGGCGGCAGTGCCATGAGGTTGGTCATGCAGCGGTTCGTCACACCCCTCGTCGTTACCCTCGTCGTCGCACTCGGTGCGCCGACCGGCATAGCCCGTGCGCAACAGCGGCCACCGAACAGTATTCCGCTCGCCTTCGGCATGAGCGCCGACCAGGCCAGCCGGTCGCTCGGCGTTCCCCTGAACTATGTTCGTGGCACGCCGGGCAATGAATTGTTCGTCGCGTTGCCCAATGTCAGGGGCAGCGTGCTGTCGCGGCGCAGCGACGGCCTCTATCTGCAATTCGGCAAGGGACGCCTGATCGCCTGGAAGGGCGACTGGGGGACCATTCCGCAATGAGGGCCCTAGCCATGACCGCCATCAGAGCACTGATCGCCTGCGCCGCCATCGCGCTCGGCACGGCCGCTGTCTCAGCTCAAGACTTGGCGCCGCAACGGCCGCTGCGTTATGGCAGCACCGGCGGTGCGTATTTCGACGGCAGGAACGACGACCGCGACTTCCGCAGCAACGGCTCCTTTCCGGGCAGCTTCGCCGCCGATCCCTTCAGTGCAGGCTTCGGCGCGGCGGGTCTGTTCGGCTCGACGCCGTATCACTCCGCGCGGCCTTATCCGTCGCAGGTGATCTTCGGCGCGCCATGCCAGGATTGCCGTCCGCATCGCACGCGACGGCACCGCGATCGGCCTGATTGAGAGGCTGGGGAAGCGGAACGCGCTTTAGCTCTTGCTCAGAAGGTCGTCGATGATGCGCAGCTTCATCCGGCCGGCCTTGTCGATGATCTCCCGGCGCAGCGCGTCCTTTTCCATTTCATATTGCTCGTGCGGGACGCGGTGGCCGCCGCTCGCGGTCATTCCGAATTCCTGGAGCAGGGCGTTGTGCCGCGCCTCCCACGCGATCACATGCTCGGTCATGAGCTGCGTCACCGCCGGAAGGAAGCCGGGATGGCCAGCCAGGCCGCATGTTTCCGTGGTCTGCGGATCCTCCGCCAGCATGATCACGTTCCACTCGTCGTAGCCGATCAGATCCAGCTGCGCGTAGAGAAACGCTCCGTGCGGCCCATCCCAGATCTTGTGGTCGATGACCAGGAACGGCAACGCACGGCAGTAGCCGTGGCGCGCCGTCATGTCACGGTTGAAACTCTCTGTGCGCTCCTGCAGCCGTTGGTTGGCCGCAGCAAACACGGCGAGGCGATTGTCCGCCGCAGGCACGATGCTGGCTGCGTCGTCGGGCACGAACCCCGCATCGCGCAGCATCGGCCCGATCCGCGGATCTTCCCACTGCCTCCTGTGAAAGGCGGGTGCCGCGCCGTCGGCGCCCGGTGCCGGACGCACGGGCTCCTTGAGATCGCCCGCGGTCGCCTGCTTCTTTCCAAAAACCACCCTGCGCTCGAACATCGTGCCGTTCCTGCCAAGCTGGGGGAAAAGCATCGCAAGCAATGCCCAGATTTGTCTTAATCCGGTCAGGGCAGGCGGTTGCGATCGAACAACAGGGTGACGCGACCGTTAACGCCGACGCGAAAATTCGATCAGTCCGCCGGCGGCAGCGGCCTAGGCCGTGAACCCATAAATCGGCCGAGCTGACGGCTCGCGAGAGTCCGCTAGGTCCCGGTAACGATCAAAATTCCGCATCGCAGCGAAAATGGCGTGATGGGCCAATTGCGGAATTGGCTCGCCACGGTCGTAACGATCTCGAGACACCCAAAACGTAGCTGGCGCGTGGCTATTCCGGCAATCCGGCGCGTCGCAGGCCTTCCGCATATCTGGCAAGATCGTCGGGGCGGCGCAGCGGTACGTGATCGGTCAATCTGGATACTTTGAACGCAGGATCGATTTCCAGCATTCGCTTCGCCGCTTTGTGGGCCCGCTCCAGTTGACCGGAATTTCCGGCGCTGGTCGCGATAATTCTAATGGCGGGCAAGAAGTTCGGATCTTCCCGCGAGGCTTTCTCAGCCCACAAGACGGACTCGTCATATCGGCCGGCGACAAAATGGGCGAGCGCCGTAGCCGTCTGCATCGAGTAGAGACTGGGGTCGAGCGGGCTCAACCGCATGGCGTGAGCCAAATGCTCGATCGCTGTTTCCGGGTCTCCGCGGAATGCCTTGAGCAGGCCGCCGAATTGCCACGCGGAGGAGAGATGCGGATTGAGCGCAAGCGCCCGTTCAATCAGGTCAGCGCCTTCCTCCGGTTCGAAAACTACCCGCGCGAGAGCGTACCCGGCCCGGGACAGAACTGCCGCGTCGTCTCTTCCCAGTTCCACGGCCCGCCGGGCCTGCTTGGCGGTCTCGGCCGATTCCATCGCAACATCGGCCATCCAGCCGTTTGCTTTTCGTAAGGTAAAGCACCGCGCCAACATCGCGTGTGCCAGTGCAAAATTGGCGTCGATCTCAATGGCCTTGTAGAAGAGCCGAAGCGCTTCCTCGTTCTCGTCCTTGGTTGCGCCTTCGACGACCGCCAGCCCGCGAAGGTAGTAATCATAGGCATCCAACTTTTCGGTCGGCTTTCGCTTGGAGCGTTCGATCTCGGCCTGGTCGAGCTTGGGTGCAATCGCGGCAACCACGCTCATGGTAATCCTGTCCTGAAGATCGAACACATCTTCAAGCGATCCGTCGAACTTGTCGGCCCACAGATGCGCGCCGCTCGCGGCATCGATCAACTGCCCGGTTATCCTGACCCTTCCTCCCGCCTTGCGGATGCTGCCTTCGAGCACATAACGAACGCCGAGCTCCTGGCCGACCTTCTTGATGTCGACCGCTTTGCCCTTAAAGGTGAAGCTCGAGTTGCGCGCGATGACGAACAGCGACTTGAAGCGCGACAATGCAGTGATGATGTCCTCGACGATTCCGTCTGCGAAGTATTCCTGCTCCGGATCGCCGCTCATGTTCTGAAATGGCAGGACGGCGATGGAGGGTTTGTCCGGGAGCGGCAGTGCGCTGTCGCTGCCGGGCGCTGCCGCGAAACTCGCTGTGTCCGCCGTCGTCGCTCCCTTCGAGGTGACGGCATAAGCCCTGACCGCTTCCTCGATGTTCTTGACCTGCCGGGCGCCAAGGTCGGTGAACGCCAGGGGCAGAATTTTTCTGACCTGATCATAGGCAACGCTGGAGATGCAGGTACCGCCGGCGCTGGCGATGGCTTGCAGCCGCGCGGCGATGTTGACGCCATCGCCAAACAGATCACCTCCTTTGACCATGACATCGCCGACATGGATTCCGATCCGGAAATTGATGTGACGCTCAGGTGGCAGGGGGGCATTGGCTCCGGCCAGCGCGGCCTGCGCCTCGACCGCACATTGGATCGCATCAACGGCGCTGCTGAACTCGGCCAGCACGCTGTCGCCTGCGGTGTTGGCGATCCGGCCGCGATGGGACGCAATCAACTCGTCGAGAATGGCGCGCCGCTCTGTCAAATCCCTGAAGGTGCTGACCTCGTCGGCCCCCATCAGGCGGCTATATCCCTCGACATCGGCCGCAAAAATCGCGACCAGCCTGCGCTCAGCGTCGATGGGTTTGGCCAAGATGCGCTCCCTGTTCCGGCTCGCAGCCTATCGCGCGATGGAGTGTCATGACACTTCAAACATCGAGGTGACCCCGGGATGAGGGGCGAGCTGCCATGTCCGAGAGGGGGATCGCGACAGGATCGGGCCAGCAGCCGGTCCGGCAGTGTCCGTTATGCCGCCGGAAGCGGAAGTAAGTTCAGAGCATTAGCAGGACCGCAACCGGCCATTGCGGGTTGTGGTGGCGCCGCCGGAGACGTGATTCACGCTCCAAAACAGGAGCCTCGAATCCTGCGCTGCGAACTCAGCGACCACGAATGGACCGCCGTCAAACCGAATGATTCCACGCTCTAACTGGCAGCGACGCTTGTCGATTTCGCCGCTGCCGGCGTGACGCGGGCAAACCGCACCACGAAGCGGGTGCCCTTGTGGCCGGGGTCGCGCTCGACGCTGGCGTCGAGCTTGACGGCCATCGCCGCGACGATGCGCTGGCCCATGCCGGTGCCGCGTGGATCAGCCTTGTCGGAGAAACCCACGCCTTCGTCGCTGATCGCAAGCTGCAAATCGTCCGCGTGCGGCTTCAGCTCGACATGGATCGGGCCGGCGCCGTCGGGATAGGCGTATTTCACGGCGTTCATCACCAGCTCGTTGACGATGATGCCGATCGCGACCGCGCGGTCGGGATCGATCTCGACCGGGTCGGCTTTCAGCGTCAGCCGCGACATCTTGTTGCCTTCGGCCGATCGCCTGAGATCCTCGAGCAGCGCCTCCAGATACTGGTTGAGCATCACCGTCTTGAAGTCGTGCGAGGTGTAGAGGCGACGATGCACCTGCGCGACGGCGGCGACACGGCCCATCGCATTGGTCAGCGCCGCCTTGACATCCTGCTGGGTCGAGGAATTGGCCTGCAGATGCAGCAGCGAGGCAATGATCTGCAACGAATTGCCGACGCGATGGTTGACCTCGCGCAGCAGAACCTCGCGCTCGGCGGCGAGCGCGGCGTAGCGGTCGCGCGAGGCGTGCACCTCGGCCTCGGCCTCGTCGCGCGCCTTCTGGATCGCGGCGCGCCGGACCGCGCCGTTCACCGCGACCTGGAGCAGGGGGATGAATTCGCCCCTGACGTCCTTGACCAGATAGTCCGCCGCGCCGGCCTTCAGCGCGGTGACGGCAATCGCCGAATCCTGCGAGGCGGTGACGAACACCACCGGCGGTGCGTCCGCAATCTTGAGCATCTGCTCCAGCGTCTCCAGCCCGTCGAGGCCGGGCATGTACTGGTCGAGCGCGACGACGTCGATGCCGCCCTGGGCGAGCCGCTCGAGGCCTTCCTGGCCGCTTGCGGCGTGCACCACCTTGTAGCCCGCGCGCGTCAGCCCGCGCTCGACCAGGCGCGCCAGCGCCGCGTCGTCGTCGATATAGAGCAGTGTCGGCGTTGCGCTGGTCATAGGGAAGCTGGCGGCACCTGAATCACGGAAAAGAACAGGCCAAGCTGGCGAATGGCGTTGGCAAAGCTTTCGTAGTTCACCGGCTTGGTGATGTAGACATTGCAACCGAGTTCGTAGCAACGCTTGATCTCCTGGGAGTCGTCGGTGGTGGTCAGCACGACCACCGGCGTCGCCTTGAGATGCTTGTTCTCCTTGACCCGCTTCAGAATATCGATGCCGGTCATGTCGGGCAGATTGAGATCAAGCAGGATGAGCAGGGCCTGGCCCTTGCGCTCGACCGCGCTGCCATCCTTGCCGAACAGGTAGCTCACGGCCTCTGTACCGTTGGTGAACGGGATGATCTCATTGTTGACACCTGAGCGCCGGATATTCCGCTCAATCAGGCGGGCATGGCCCTCGTCGTCCTCGATCATGATGATGGTGACTGGATCGCTCATGATTCCTTATCCCGGTTCTTGCCTGAGTTCTTGCCTGACCATTTGATAGGCAGCGTGATCGTGAACGTGCTGCCGTTGTGAAGTTCCGATGCTACCGACATGGTGCCGCCCAGTCTGCGCACAAGTGCGCGGACATGGGCAAGCCCGATGCCCTGACCGGGCTTGTCCTGGGTTCCGGCACGGCGGAACAGATCGAAGATGCGCTGGTGGTCCTTCGGATCGATGCCGCGGCCATTGTCCGCGACCTCGAAGATCGCAAAGCCCAGCTTGGTGCGGCCCTCGATCGAGATTTCGCCGGGGACGCCGTCCTTGAGGTACTTGAGCGCATTGTCGATCAGGTTGGAGAAGATTTGCTCCAGCGCGAGGCGGTCGCTGACGAGATTCGGCAAAGCGCCGACCTCGACGGTCGCATTGGCCTCGGCCGCCTGATGCGCGACCGTCTTGACGATGCCGTCGATCAGCTCGCGGAGATCGATCCGCTCCGGCTTGAACTCGCGGCGGCCCTCGCGGGTGAGATTGAGGATCGCGCTGATCAGGCGGTCCATCTTGGCGATCGACGATTTGATGAAGCCGAGCGATTCGTTGAAATCGTCGGATAGCTGCTTGTCGGAGCCTTCGAGCTCGGGCTCGGCCACGTCGGTCGCGTCTTCCATCGCCGGCGCCAGCGATGCGGTGCGATTGAGCGTGGCGATGCGCTTGAAGATGTCGCCGCGCAATTCCTCCAGCTCGCTGGTGAAGCCCATGATGTTGACCAGCGGCGAGCGCAGGTCGTGGCTGACGATGTAGGCGAAGCGCTGGATTTCCTCGTTGGCCTCGCGCAGGTCGGCGGTCCGCTCGTCGACGATGGTTTCGAGATTGACGTAGTTGTCGCGCAGCCTGGCCTCGGCCTCGTCGCGCGCCCGCGAGGATTGCCGCAGCAGCACGAGCGAGAGGGCGGCGAGCGCCAGCACCATGCAGGAGCCGGCGATGGTGACCGAGGAGGCGAGCACCTGGGTCCTGTCCGCGGTCGCGGTGCGCGCCGCCAGCAGCCGATCCTCCTCGGTGCGCATGTCGCGGCCGATCTGAGCGATCGCCTCCAATGCATCCGGCGACGTGCCCTTGCGCAGGATGTCGACGCTGGTCGCGGCATCGTTGTTGTTGGCGCGCTCGATGCTGAGGGCGAACTCGGCCAGCCGCTGCTCGACGGCGACCTTGAGCTTCGCGGCATTGGCGACCTGCGCCGGATTATCGACGGTCATCATCTGGAGATGGCCGAGCGCGGCCGGGAGCGCCGCCGCGGCCGACTGGTACTCGGACAGGTACTGTGGTGCTAACGTCAGCAGATACGCCCTGGTCGCGCTTTCGGCGCGCCTGACGTCAAGCAGCAGGCTGGCAACCTGGCCCTCCACCTCGACCGTGTGGACGACCAAGGCGTTGTCCTCGCGCGCCTTGTTGACCAGCAGGACGGATGCCACGCTGACCGCGACCAGCACGAAAAATCCCGCCGAGAGCAGCAGGATCTGTAACGTGGACCGGCGTCGTGAAACTGGTGTCACGACGGTCTCTTCGCGAGAGTGGGATTCAATGCGTCCCCGTGGAAAGCCAACAACCCTTTAGTACGTTTGAGCGGGGCGCTGGGTTCCACAAAGTTCCAAACTATTTCGGGGCGTCGGATGGCTGGCCGGCGAGGTACTGCTCCAGCCAATGGATGTGATAGTCGCCCTCGATGATGTCGGGCTCGCGCACCAGTGCGCGGAACAGCGGCAGCGTCGTCTCGATGCCGTCGACCACCATCTCGTCCAGCGCCCGGCGCAGCCGCATCAGGCATTCGCCGCGGGTCTTGCCGTGCACGATCAGCTTGCCGACCAGCGAGTCGTAATAGGGCGGAATCACGTAGCCCTGATAGACGGCGGAATCGATCCGGACGCCGAGACCGCCGGGCGCATGGAATTGCGTGATCCGTCCGGGCGAGGGACGGAAGGTCTGCGGGTTCTCCGCATTGATGCGGCACTCGATGGCGTGGCCGATGATCGCGATGTCGCTTTGCTTGGCCGGAAGCTCGCCGCCGGCGGCGATCCGGATCTGCTCGAGCACCAGATCGATATCCGTGATGCTTTCGGTGACGGGATGCTCGACCTGGATGCGCGTGTTCATTTCGATGAAATAGAACTCGCCGTCCTCGTAGAGGAATTCGATGGTGCCGACGCCGAGATACTTCATGTCCCGCATCGCCTTGGCGCAGGTCTCGCCGATTCTGGCGCGCGCCGCTGCGCCAAGCACGGGCGAGGGGCCTTCCTCCCAGACCTTCTGGTGACGGCGCTGCAGCGAGCAGTCACGCTCACCGAGATGGATGGCGCCGCCGCGGCCGTCGCCGAGAATCTGGATCTCGATGTGGCGCGGCTTCTGCAGGTATTTTTCCAGATAGACCGAGGCGTCGCCGAACGCCGACTTGGCTTCGTTGGCCGCGGTCGTCAGCGCCAGCGCGAGGTCGGCCTCGGTGTGCGCGACCTTCATGCCGCGGCCGCCGCCGCCGGCCGCCGCCTTCACCAGCACCGGGAAGCCGATCTCCCTGGCGATCGCCATGGCATCGTCGTCCGGCGTCACTGCGCCGTCCGAGCCGGGCACCACGGGGATGCCGAGGCGCTTGGCGGTCTTCTTGGCCTCGATCTTGTCGCCCATCAGGCGGATGTGCTCGGCCTTCGGCCCGATAAAACCCAGATTGTGGTCGGCGAGGATCTCGGCGAAGCGCGCATTCTCGGACAGGAAGCCGTAGCCGGGATGCACGGCGTCGGCGCCGGTGATCTCGCAGGCGGCCAGCAGCGCCGGGATGTTGAGATAGGAATCCTTCGACGGCGGCGGCCCGATGCACACGCTCTCGTCGGCGAGCCGCACATGCATGGCGTCGGCGTCGGCGGTGGAATGCACCGCGACGGTGGAGATGCCGAGCTCCTTGCAGGCCCGGAGCACGCGAAGCGCGATCTCGCCGCGATTGGCTATGAGGATCTTGTCGAACATCGCAGCGCCTGACGTTGACGGAAGCTATTCAATGATGACGAGCGGCTCGCCGAATTCGACCGGCTGGCCGTCCTCGACGAGGATCTGGGTCACCGTGCCCGCGCGCGGCGACGGGATCTGGTTCATCGTCTTCATCGCCTCGATGATCAGAAGGGTCTGGCCGGCCGTGACCTTGCTGCCGACTTCAATGAACGGCTTGGCGCCAGGTTCCGGCGACCAATAGGCGGTGCCGACCATCGGCGAGGGCACGACGCCCGGGTGTTTTGCCATGTCGGTGGCGGCAGCAACGGCGGCAGCCGGAACGGCCACCGGGGCGGCAACCGAATGCACGGCTGACGGCACGGAGGCGGCGATGCTGATATTGCGCGCGACCCGGACGCGCAGGCCGGCGCGCTCGATCTCGATCTCGGTGAGGTTGGTCTCGGCAAGCAGCAGCGCGAGCTCGCGGATGAGGACGCTGTCGTCGTTCTTGGAGTCGTTCTTGGACTTTGCGGCTGATTTGTCGTCTGGCTGTCGCGCCATGTTGTTTGATCCGAAATCTCTGTCTGGTGACGGGGAACGTCAGGATTGACGATTAAGTCTTTGCCTTCGCACCGATCCTGGTGGCGAGGCCGATGATCGCAAGCCGGTAGCCGTCGATGCCGAAGCCGCAAAGTGACGCGAAGGCGGCTTTAGCAGTGAACGAGTGGTCCCGGAAGCTCTCGCGGGCGTGGATGTTGCTGACATGGACTTCGACGGCGGGGATCTTGACCGCGACCAGCGCGTCATGCAGCGCGATCGAGGTATGGGAGTAGCCGCCAGCGTTGATGATGATGCCGACCGCCTTCTTGGCGTGGGCCTCATGGATGAAGTCGATCAATTCGCCCTCGCGGTTGGACTGCCGGCAATCGGCGGTCAACCCGAACTGCCGCGCGGTGTCCGCGCACAGCTTCTCGACGTCGGCGAGGGTGGCATGGCCGTACGTCTCCGGCTCGCGCGTCCCCAACAGGTTGAGGTTCGGGCCGTTCAGCACATAGATCGTTCCGGCAGCAGCCATTTTCAGGGGTTCCGAAGGGGAAAGTGCGCCGGGTTATAGGTAACAACCGGCCGCAGGGGAAGTCTTTAGGTGAAATCGGAACCTCTTCAACAGCTTCCTCCGCCCTGTTAGATAGCTGCCGTAACCTACGGAAATTGCTGATTAACCAAATCTGGCGGAAGGCGCGCCGGGGATGTGCTCCGGCCAGCCATCCACTGGCGACTGCGGGGTGCAACCGCATGCAAAACCCCGCCCCTGAGGGGGCGGGGTTGAGATCGAGGCGAGGGCCCATCAAGGCACCCTCGCGCCGAGGCCGAGGTCAGCCCTCGATGATGTAGACGATCTCGTGGGTCTCCGGCTGCACGATGATGTAGCGGCCGTGGACCAGGATGAACTCGTAACCGCGCCACTGCGGGTAGATCGTCACCACGCGCTCCGGCACCGGGTAGAAGTGCACGTCAGTCGGGACGCGGGTGCCGACGGCCACGTTGAAGTTCACATTGGTGACTTCGGTGACGTGCTCCGACTTGATCGCCGTCGAGATCTGGGTGCGCTTCTCGGCCGGCGGCGCCGCGGTGGCCGACGTCGCCGCGTTGCCGGTCGTGGTCTGGGTGCGGCTGGTGTCGTTGGTCTGGGCGCGGTTGGTGTCGGTCGGGCTCTTGGTCTGAGCGTTCTGGTTGGTGGTGGCGCCGCTCTTCTCGCGGCTCTCGGCGGCGTTGTTCATCTTGCCGCTCTTGTCATGCTCCTCGGCCTTCATGTTGCCGCTCTTGTCGCGGCCTTCGGCCTTCATGTCCTTCGGGCCTTCCTTCGAACCTTCCTTGGCGCCCTTGGTCGCATCGTTCTCCGAGCTCATGCTCTTCGACTTCTGCGTGTTCTCCTGTGCACCCTTGGTGGCGGGGCCGGACTTTTCGGACTCGGCGCCCTTCATGCCTGGCGAGTCATCCTTCATGCCGCCCGTATCGCGCTGCATGGTGCCCGACGATGCGCCACCGGACGGTGCAGAGTGCTGCACGGTCGCGCCACCGCCGGCCCCGGATTCCTTGTTGGCGCCGCCGGCGCCCTGTGCATTCGCAAATCCGGTACCGGCAATCAAAGCCGCCGCAGCGACCGAAATCAGAAAGCGGTTAGACATCTTATTCTCCTCGTTATTCAGCATTGCCCGCGCCGACAACGGGAGAGGATGTGCGATGTTCCTATTGATTAGCGGTTCCCCGCAGTTTGTTTCTTGTGTGAATGCGCGATGAACGATTTGCGTTTCAACCGCAGGCCCAGTCGAACTCCATGCTTGCAAGATCGAGCTGGCCGTTGCCGCCGCCGAAATTGAATCCGCCGAAATGCTCTTCGATCTCGAGATAGGTCGCGCTGTATTTCGGCGTCCACTGGTTCGGAAACATCGTGCCGCCGAGATGGTTGCGGCCGTGTAACCGCTCGAGACCGCGTGCATTGCCTTGCTCGCCGTAAGGCGCGATATAGTCGCCCAGCTCGCCCTTGTGCAGCAGATGATCGCGCGGCGGCTTGCCGACATTGGGATCGTCGTCGCGCAGCGCAAGGCCGATGCCGTAGGCGTGGTGCCCGGCCTCGGGGATGCCGCCGAACAGGCGGTACCAGTATGTCTTCTCCAGCGCGTCGTTGCGGGTGCGGCCGACGTTGACGTCGAACGCCGTGCGCGCCGCGCCCTTCACGAGCCAGCGCGGCGGCGAACTGGCTTCCAGCAACGGATTGCCGGCGAGCTCCGGCGGCCGGCAGAGCGGCCCTGCGAACTCGGTCTCCGTGAGCCAGATCGCCACAAAATTGTGGTCGATGATGTCCTTCATCCGAAACTCCATCGGATGACGGTTCTGCCGATAGGCGAAGTAGGGCAGCAGATTGGGATCGGATGGACGCGCGATGGTCTCTGCCGCGAGATATTGCGCGACCGCGTCGATCTCGTCGGGTTCGTCATATTGCTGATCGGCGAACATGGCGAGCGCGACATAGGCGTCACCCTTGGCGCGATACTGCGCCGGGACGTGCAGCGTGAAGCAGTGCTGCATCGGAAAGCCGTCATGGGGACTGAGCGGCCATTGCTCGGTGCGAATGCCCGATGGCAGGCCGTAGCACCAGCCGTGATCATGGTCGGTGCCACGCTGTGGCGCGGTCTTCAGCAGCGTGAGATCGTAGCCAAGGGTTGGTGGAGCAAGGGTTGGCAGGGCCAGGGGCATGGCGCGCGGCTTCCGTTGTTGGTGATGCCCCTTGGTTGCAGCCAGCGCGGAAGCGGTTCGGTGCCGCAAACAAAAAAATCCGGCTGCCCGGCAGCCGGATTTTTCTGGATGGATGAGCGCTGTCGAAGCGACGATCAGCAGGTCGCCTTGCCGCAGCGGGCAAGGCCGATCTTCTCCTTGAGACCCTCGACGCCGACCGCTCCGATCACGACCTGCTTGCCGATCACGTAGCTCGGCGTGCCGTTCATGCCCATGGATTCAGCGAGGCGGAAGTTCTCCTCGATGGTCGCCTTGACCTCGGGGCTTGCCATGTCCTTCTCGAGCTTGGTCATGTCGAGACCGACCTCCTTGGCGACCGCCAGCGCGCGCGCCTTGTCGGCGGCGCCGCGGCCGCCCAAGAGCTTCTGGTGAAACTCGAGATACTTCTTGCCGGTCGGATCCTGCATCCGCACGGCGACCGCGACCTGCGCGGCCTCGACCGAGCCCTGGCTCAGCACCGGGAATTCCTTCAGCACGACCTTGAGCTTCGGATCCGACTTCATCAGGTCGAGCATGTCAGACATCGCGCGCTTGCAGTAGCCGCAATTGTAATCGAAGAACTCGACGAAGGTGACGTCGCCGTCCTTGTTGCCGAGCATGACGCCGCGCGGCGAGTTGAAGATCGTGTCGGCGTTCTTGGTGACGCTCTGCTCATGCTTCTCGGCTTCGGCGGCAGCCTGCCGCTTGCTGAGCTCGTTCATCGCCTCCTCGAGCACCTCGGGATGCGCGATCAGGTAGTTGCGCACGATGGTCTCGATGTCGCCGCGCTGGGTGTCGTTGAAGCTCTGCGCGGACGCAGTCAGCGGCGCGGCGCAAATGCCGAGCGCGAGCAGGGCAGGGGCGAGAAAACGAAGCGCTGGCATGGCAAAATCCTTGTTCGAGGTGGCCCGAAATACGGCAGGGCCGCGGGCCGGTTTCGGTGATCGTTGTATGGAACTACGGTTTATTTCTAGTTGTTTTTCTGACCCGGCATCGGCTTGGCGCTCACAATGTCGTCAGCTTTGACCCAGCCGGGTGTGCCGATCGCGAACCGCGTCTTGGCGCGCGATGCCAGTTCGCGGGCGGTCTTGTTGTCGCCCCGCAGATAGGCGGCCTGCGCCGAGGCAAGGTCGGCCTGGGCATAGTCGCCCTTGCGGCCATAGGCCATCGCGAGCTGGGTATAGCCGAGCGGCGCCTCCGGCTCGCGCGCCACGGCGTTGCGCAGCATGCTGATCGCATCGTCGGTGTAGGCCTTGTTGTCGGAGGCGACCAGCGCCTGGCCGAGCAGCATCTCGATCAGCGGCGAGCTGCCGGAGAGCTGCACCGCGCGGCGCAACGGCGCGATGGCCTCCGCCGGCCGGCCGCCTTCGAGCAGCGCCTGGCCGCGTAATTCGTAGAAATAGGGATTGTTGGGCTGGACCTGGATCAAGCCGTCGATCTGGGCGATCGCCGAACGCAGATCGCCGTGCAGATAGGTGGTGATCGCGCGCGCATAGCGCGCCGGGAGGCTGGTGTTGGACAGCGGATAGCGGCGGTAGACCGTGTCCTGCCGTTCCATGAAGCCCGAGATCTTGGCGCGCATCATGTCGTGACGCATCTGCAGCGCCGGATCGTCCTTCTTGTCCCAATAGGGGCTCGAGCGCGCCAGGTCCTGCAGCGCGGAGACGCGGTCGACCGGCATCGGATGCGATTGCAGATAGGGGTCGGCGCCGCGCGCGGCGAACAGGCTCTCGTCGGTGAAGCGCTTGAACGTCTCGTACATGCCCTTGGCGGACTGGCCGGTCGCGTTCAGGAACTTGACGCCGGCGCGGTCGGCGTTTTCCTCCTGTTGGCGCTGGTAGGAGAGCAGCGTGCGCTGAATGACCGACTGCGGCGCCGAGATCGCGGCGGCACCGGCGCTGGAGAGGCCGTTTCCAACGCCGCCGCCCGCAGCGCCTGCGGCCAGCGCACCGACGCCGAGCAGCATCGCGATGATCATCTGGGTCTGCGCCTGCGCCAGCTGCTCGCGCATCTTGGCAAGATGACCGCCGGCCAGATGGCCGGTCTCGTGCGCCAGCACGCCGATGATCTGGTTCGGCGTCTCCGATTGCAGCAGCGCGCCGTAATTGACGAAGATGCGGCGGCCGTCGGCGACGAAGGCGTTGAACGAGCCTTCGTTGATGATCACGATCTGGATGTTCTGCTTCTCCAGACCAGCGGCGCGCAGGATCGGCCTGGTATACTCGCGCAGCAGCTGCTCGGACTCGGTGTCGCGCAGCACCGGCGGGCCCTTCTGCTGGGCTCGCGCAGGGACGACGGGACCAACGGCGAGCGCAATCGCGGTCAGCAATGCGGTGAGCTTGAACGCCGTCGGCTTGGGGGTCTTGGCGCGAAGAGCGAGGCGGAACGGCATGGGCGATCTATCGGCGATGTCTGGCCGCGCGGCGGCAAGGTCCGGTTCCCGACCCGACCGGGGCAGGCGCGTTGCACAGTCTGTTGTTTTTGCAGTTCTTCTTCACGCGAACCGGGTATGCACTTGGCCTGAAAGCGTTATAAGGAGCCACCGAATGCGGCCAGTCTGGGGCGGTCGCCGGTATCGGAACCCGAATTCGGCAGCGGCCGTGCAGTAGCAGAAATCCATGCGTGAAGCGACAGCGAGAGACCGTGTGAGCAGCCTTGTGACAGCATCCGGCCGGAGCGATGTTCCGCCGTTCATGGTGATGGATGTGATGGCCGCCGCGGCGCGAATCGAGGCCGCGGGCGGCCATGTCATCCACATGGAGGTGGGGCAGCCCGCCGAAGGCGCGCCGAAGCCGGCGATCGCCGCCGCGCAGGCCGCGCTTGCCGGCGGGCGGATCGACTACACCTCGGCGCTCGGCATCCCCAGTCTGCGCGCGCGCATCGCCCGGCATTACCGCGACACCTATGGCTGCGCGATCGATGCCGAGCGCATCATCGTCACCACGGGCTCGTCGGGCGGGTTCATCCTGGCGTTTCTCGCGATGTTCGAGCCGGGCGACCGGGTCGCCGTCACCGTGCCGGGCTATCCGCCTTACCGGCACATCCTGACCGCGCTCGGCTGTGAGCCCGTGCTGATCGAGACCTCCGGCGACACCCGCCATGCGCTGACCGGGGAGGCGCTGCTGGCCGCCCATCGCAAGGCGCCGCTGAAGGGCGTGCTGGTCGGCAGCCCTGCGAATCCGACCGGCACGATGATGTCGCGCGAGGCGCTGTCGAGCCTGATGGCCGCCGCGGACAGCGCGGGCATCCGCTTCATCTCCGACGAGATCTATCACGGTCTCGACTACGCATTTCCTGCGGTGACGGCGGCGGAGCTGTCGCCGAACGCGCTCGTGATCAACTCGTTCTCGAAGTACTTCTGCATGACCGGCTGGCGCGTCGGCTGGATGGTGGTGCCCGACGTGCTGGTGCGGCCGATCGAGCGGCTGCAGCAGAACCTGTCGATCTCGGTGCCGACCTTGTCGCAAATCGCCGCCGAGGCGGCCTTCGAGGGTCGCGAGGAGATGGAGGCGATCAAGCGCGGCTATCAGGAGAACCGCCGCATCCTGATCGAGGGCCTGCCCAAGGCCGGGCTGACCAAGTTCCTGCCCGCCGACGGCGCGTTCTATCTCTACGCCGACGTCTCCGACTTCACCGCCGACAGTTTCGCCTTCGCCAGCGAAATGCTCGAGAAGGCGCATGTCGCAGCGACGCCGGGCGTCGATTTCGATCCGATCCACGGCCGCGCCTTCATCCGATTTTCCTATGCGCGTTCCGCGGCGGAGATGCAGGAAGCAGTTGCGCGGATCGCGCATTGGCTTAAATAGCCCGCAATCTTCAAGAGCCCTCGGTCTTGTCGGTTTGATCGGTTTCGCAAGCGCTGGCCCCGGTTTCGGCGGAGCAGCACGCGACAGATCGCCGCGGATAAACGGCAGGGCCGACACAGTTCCATTTGACTTGAACGGCCAAGTTGATCTTGGCTATTTCCGCCATTTCTGAGGGGGAGTGACACATGGCAGCGGCAACCGTTGCCACGGCTTCACCGGCGTCTGCCGGTAGCAAGCCGTGGTACAAGATTCTCTATGTTCAGGTTCTGATCGCGATCGTGCTCGGCGCGCTGGTTGGCGCGTTCTGGCCGTCGCTTGCCACCAACGAGTGGATCAAGGCGCTCGGCGACGGCTTCATCAAGCTGATCAAGATGGTGATCGCGCCGATCATCTTCTGCACCGTGGTGTCCGGCATCGCCCATATCCAGGATGCCAAGAAGGTCGGCCGCATCGGCGTCAAGGCGCTGGTCTATTTCGAGATCGTCTCGACCTTCGCGCTGGTGCTCGGATTGCTGATCGGCAATATCGTCAAACCAGGCGCGGGCTTCGGCAATGCGGCGGCGAACGCGCAGGCGGTTGCCGGCTACGCCAAGCAGGCGGAGGCGCAGAAGAGCGTCGACTTCGTGCTGCACATCATTCCGGACACCGTCGTCGGCGCCTTCGCGCAGGGCGAGATCCTGCAGGTGCTGCTGTTCTCGGTGCTGTTCGGCTTCGCGATCATGGGCCTCGGCGAGCGCGGCCACACCATCCGCTCGTTCATCGACGACGCCGCGCATGCGGTGTTCGGCGTGATCTCGATCGTGATGCGGGCGGCGCCGATCGGTGCGTTCGGCGCGATGGCCTTCACCATCGGCAAGTTCGGCACCGGCGCGATCCTTAATCTGATGGGGCTGATCGCGACGTTCTATCTGACCGCCGCGCTGTTCGTCCTCGTGGTGCTCGGCATCATCGCGCGGATCGCCGGGTTCTCGATCTTCAGGTTCCTGGCCTACATCAAGGATGAACTCCTGATCGTGCTCGGCACCTCGTCCTCCGAGAGCGCGCTGCCGTCATTGATGGAGAAGCTCGAACGTCTCGGCTGCTCGAAGTCGGTGGTCGGCCTCGTGGTGCCCACGGGCTATTCGTTCAACCTCGACGGCACCAACATCTACATGACGCTGGCGACGTTGTTCATCGCGCAGGCGCTGGGCTACGACCTCTCGTTCAGCCAGCAGCTCACGATCCTGGTGGTGGCGATGCTGACCTCGAAGGGCGCCTCCGGCATTACCGGCGCGGGCTTCATCACGCTGGCGGCGACGCTTGCGGTGGTCGACCCGCGGCTGGTGCCGGGCATGGCGATCGTGCTCGGCATCGACAAGTTCATGAGCGAGTGCCGCGCGCTGACCAATCTGTGCGGCAACGGCGTCGCCTGCGTGATCGTCGCCTGGTGGGAGGGCGAGCTCGACCGCGACAAGCTCAATGCCAACCTTTCCCGGCAGATCGACCCGACCGACATGGAGACCGCGCTGACGACGGACTAGAGCATGATCCGGAAAAGTGTGAAGCGGTTTTCCGAGAAGATCATGCTCAAACAAGAATCCAAGGCGCGATGAGGACTCATCGCGCTTTGGTTCGCGTTCGGAGTCAGAACCGGTCCATCCGATACGGCGAGGTGTCCACCGAGGATGCCTCGCCGTTCATCGTTTCGGCCAGCACCCGCGCCGTCGCCGGGCCGAGCGTGAAGCCCTGATGGCCGTGACCGAAATTCACCCACAGCCCGCGATGGCGCGGCGCCGGCCCGAGCACCGGCAGCATGTCGGTGGTGCAGGGGCGGGTGCCGAACCACGGCTCGGGCTCGACGCGGCTGCCGATCTCGATCAGCTCGCGTGCCGCCGCTTCGGCGTAGCCAAGCTGGATCGGCGTCGCCGGCGCGTCGGGGCTGGTCAGCTCCGCGCCGGTCGTGATGCGGATCCCCTTGGCCATCGGCGCCATCGCATATCCATTCGCGGTGTCGACCAGCGGCAGGTCGAGCGAGCGGCCGCCCTGATAGTGCATATGGTAGCCGCGCTTGCGCACCAGCGGGATGCGGTAGCCGAACTTGCGCAGCAATTGCGGTGACCACGGCCCGAGCGTCACGACGACATGGGCGGCATCGATCCGGCCGCCGGTGGTGTCGACCGACCAGCCGGTTGCGGTCTCCGCCAACGTCTGCGCGTCGCCGCGCAGCAGCGTTCCCCCGAGACGCTCGAACAATCCGGCATAGGCCGAGACCAGACCACCGGGGTCCGACACGGTCCAGGGCCCGAGCCAGTGAATGGCGCCGGGCAGGTCGTCGCGCAGCAATGGCTCCGCCCTGGCGAGCTCGCTGCCGTCAAGCACGCGAAACTGAACGCCGAAGTCACGCTGGTTCTCTTCGGCGACGGCGATCGCCTGCTCCAGGGCCGCCGGGTCGCGATGCAGCAGGCGATAGCCGGCGCGGCGGATCAGATTGTCGGCATGCGCATCGCGGATCAGCGTGTCGTGCTCCGCCGTGGCGTAGGCGATCAGGCGCGCCCAGGCGATGGTGGCTTCGCGGTGCCGTTCGGGGGTCGAGTTCCACCAATAACGCAGCAGCGGACCGGCGTGCTGCGGCAGCGAGGCTAGGCGATAGCGCACATCGTTGGTGCGTCCCATCGCGATCCTGGCGAGCGTGGCCGGATCGCGCGGCATCGGATAGGGCCGCACCGCCTCGCTCTGAATGATGCCGGCATTGCCGTAGCTGGTTTCGCGGCCCGGTTCCTTGCGGTCGACGAGCGTCACCGACCAGCCGCGGCGTTGCAGGTGCAGCGCCGTGCTGACGCCCACCATGCCGCCGCCAAGAACCATCGCGCTTTGCATTGGGATCCGTCTCCGTCAGGCTCCGTCACGCCGGCGTCTGACGAACGGATGGCCTGTCCAATAAAAACGCCCGGCGTGAACCGGGCGTTTTGACTTCCAGGTGGCGCTAGTTGCCGCCGCCGCCGAAGCGGCGTGACCACCAGCCCTTGCGGGCCGGAGCCTCGGCCGTGGCGGCGTCCGGTGCGGACTGCGCGGCAGAGGCTGCGGATTCGGGGGCAGGTTGCTCCGCCGGGCTCTGAGCCAGCGCCGGTGTTGTCTCAGGTTGCGAGCTCGATGCGAAGCTGACCTTTTCGCGCACCGTCGAGCGGCGCCGCTGCGCGCGGTCGTTTTCGGCCGTGTCCTCGGCGGCAGGTGCTGCAACGGGTTCGGGCTCGGGCGCTGCCGCGATCGCCTCAACCGGCGCGGCCTCGATCGGCTGCCATTCCGCCGGCTGCGCAAACAGCTCGGGCTGCGCGAGCGAGGGGGCCGGCTCCGCGTCGTGGCTATCGAAATCGGCAACCGCGTCCGTGGCTTCAGGTGCCGCCACCGGGCTCAGCTCATCGGAGATCGATCCGGCGAGACCGTCATCCGGTCCGCCAGTGCCGCGCCGCCGGCGGCCGCCACGGCGTCCGCGGCGCCGCGGGCGGCGATCGCCGTTGGCGGCCTGGTCGTCGCGGGCAGCGCCCTGCGCTTCGTCGCCTTCGTCCTCATCGCCTTCGGCTTCGCCCGCGGCAACCACCTCGGTGCCATCGGGCAGGACATGCATCAGATCGCCGTCCTCGCGCGGCGGCTGAGCACCGTCACGCGGCTCGTTGGCGCCACCACGGCCGCGGCGCCGACGGCGGCGCTTGCGGCGCTGGCCGTCGCTTTCGCCGTCAGCGGCGCCGGCTTCCTCGCCGGCCGCCCGGTCGTCGACGAGCCCTTCGGTCTCGTCGGTCTCGATCTCGGCCTCGTATTCGAACAGTTCTTCCTCGTCATCCGGCTCGTCGACCTGCGCCGGCGCAGCGGCAGCTTGCGCGGCAAGCAGCGCCTTGGCGGCTTCGAGCGTATGCACCTGCTCGCCGCGATCGATGATGTAGGATTGCTGGCCGTGCACCGTGGCGTCGGCGACGACCGACAGCGAGACGCGGAAGGATTCCTCGAGGTCGCGCAGATGGCCGCGCTTGTGGTTGAGCACGTAGAGCGCAACGTCGGTGCGGGTGCGGACCACAAGATTGTGGGTGGCGCCCTTCATCAGGATTTCCTCGATGCCGCGCAAGAGCTGCAGCGCCACCGACGAAACCGAACGGACGTGGCCGCTTCCGCCGCATTGCGGGCAGGGCTCGGTCGAGCTCTCCAGCACGCTGGCGCGGATGCGCTGGCGCGACATCTCCAGGAGGCCGAAATGCGAAATGCGGCCGACCTGGATCCGCGCACGGTCCTGGCGCAGGCAGTCCGACAGCTTGCGCTCGACCGCGCGGTTGTTGCGCTTCTCGTCCATGTCGATGAAGTCGATGACGATCAGGCCCGCGAGGTCGCGCAAACGCAATTGACGC
This sequence comes from Bradyrhizobium sp. B120, assembly GCF_049075665.1. NCBI lineage: Bacteria > Pseudomonadati > Pseudomonadota > Alphaproteobacteria > Hyphomicrobiales > Nitrobacteraceae > Bradyrhizobium > Bradyrhizobium sp. B120. Next base: position 4,136,123 of record NZ_CP185242.1, read on the forward strand.
GCGACTTCTTCCGCGGCTTCCAGATTGGTCTTGAGTGCGGTGTCCTCGATATGGTGCTCGCGTGTCGCGCGACCGGAGTTGACGTCGATCGAGACCAGCGCCTCGGTCTGGTTGATCACGATGTAGCCGCCGGAGCGCAACTGCACGGTCGGCGAGAACATCGCGTCGAGCTGGCTTTCGACGCCCATGCGCGAGAACAGCGGCTGGCCGTCGCGATATTGCTTCACCGCGCGCACATTGGCCGGCATCAGCATCTTCATGAAGTCGCGCGCTTCGCGGTAGCCGGCATCGCCCGCCACCTGAATCTCGTCGATCTCCTTGTTGTAGAGGTCGCGCAGCGAGCGCTTGATCAGCGAGCCTTCCTCGTAGACCAGGGTCGGCGCCTGCGACTTCAGCGTCAGGTCGCGCACCGTCTCCCACATCCGGATCAGGTACTCGAAGTCGCGCTTGATTTCCGGCTTGCTGCGGGAGGCGCCGGCGGTGCGCAGGATGATCCCCATGCCCTCGGGCACGTCGAGGTCCTGCACCACTTCCTTCAGCCGCGAGCGGTCCTGGGCCGAGGTGATCTTGCGGCTGATGCCGCCGCCACGCGCGGTGTTGGGCATCAGCACGGCATAACGGCCGGCGAGCGACAGATAGGTGGTCAGTGCGGCGCCCTTGTTGCCGCGCTCTTCCTTGACGACCTGCACCAGCATCACCTGCCGGCGTTTGATCACTTCCTGGATCTTGTACTGGCGACGGGGGCGGAACGCGCGCTCCGGAACCTCCTCGAGCACGTCGTCGCCGCCGACGGACTCGACGACATCCTCTTCCTCGCCTTCCTCGCCGTCATCCTCGTCATCGTCTTCGCCGGCATCGTCGCCATGCCGAGCCTCGGGCGCGGCTCCGTCCGCAAGCGTTGCGTATTCGGCGACGCCGTGCTCATCGGCCGCGGCGTGGACTTCGTCGGCAGCCACATGCGGCGCGTCGTCGGCATGCGCGGCGTTTTCCGCGACCTGCTCCTCATGGGCCCGCTCGGGCTCATGATTGACCTCGGCGGTCTCGACGAATTCCGGCGCGGCCGACGCAATGGAGGCTTCGACCACTGCGACGACGGGGTCGGACAGGTCGCCGGCGGCTGGCGCCTCGCTCGTTACCGGAGCGTGGTCGTGATCGTGCGCATGATCGTGGTCATGGTGGTCATGATCGTGATCATCGTGGCCATGATCGTCGTGACCATGGTCATGGTGATGCTCATGGTCATGATCGTGGTGATGCCCGTGGTCGTCGTGATGCGCATGATCATGCGCCTCATGCTCGTGACCCTCATAGGCGGCCACCCCGTGCTCGTGATGCCCGGCATCGACGGGATGTTCGTGAGCCTCGGTCGCCGGCAGCGCCTGCGCGTCGCCTGCACCTTCGATCACCTCGCTCTGGACGCGGTCGCCATGACCGCGGCGGCGGGCATTGCGATGGCGCGACCGGCGGCGATGGCCGCGGTTCTCGTGCTCTTCCTCGGCCTCGCGATGGGCGCGCTCGTCGGCTTCGATCAGCGCCTGACGGTCGGCGACCGGGATCTGGTAGTAGTCGGGATGGATTTCGCTGAAGGCGAGGAAGCCGTGCCGGTTGCCGCCATACTCGATGAAGGCAGCCTGCAGCGACGGCTCTACGCGCGTGACCTTGGCGAGGTAAATGTTGCCGCGCAGTTGCTTGCGCTGGGCGGTCTCGAAATCAAACTCTTCGACGCGATTGCCACGGACCACGACGACCCGGGTTTCTTCCGGGTGGGTGGCATCGATCAACATCTTGTTGGGCATTTTGGAGCTCTTGACGGCGGCGGGCGCGGATCATGGCAGGCGCAAATTGCGCCGCCCGGTGACGCGACGGTCCACCTGATTCGGGGGTGAGGGGAAGGCCAAAACGCGTCTCGCGGCGCAGCGCCGGACGGGAACCCACCGGGATGATGCGACGGGCGAAGCTTTCACCTCGCGTCAGCGCGATCATTCGGGGGATCCTGGTCGGCAATGCAGTCTGGCGCATTAAGCGTCGGCCCGTCTAAACATGTTGGCGGCGAAAATTACCGCCGTATCTTTTGCTGAAGGCCCCGCCTGGCGCCGAAGCGCCTGCCGGCCATCGCATATCGAGGCCCCAAGGGGCCGGATAATCGGTTACGCCGTGTCTCAAACCGTCCCTCTGGCGAGGGAGTGTGTCTGGGACCGGACGCCGCTCAGGCTTGAATCCGCCTCTCCGTGTCAGCCGCGCGCGGCGCTGGCTGGGGAGGGACCGGAAAAACACGGCGGGATCTTCGACTTGGAAGGTTCCACCGCTGCACCAAGAGGCTGAACGTGACACAACCGGGAGTACTAGCCGTCAGCACTCCGTACATACGTGGATTGCCCGCCGCGTGCAAGGGAAGCGTCACGCGGCCGCAACACTCGGCTCTTTTCGCCCGCGCGTCATTAGGGTGCGATTAACCGTGTGGTTCTAATGCGGTAAGAAGCAGCTGGGAGGCTCCGAATCGAGTGGAGAACCGCGCAAAACATCTTGTTTTCCTGGGATGCGGGCTGTTGTGCGCTGCAGCATTGGCGCTTGGCGTAGCCAGTGCCCCGAGCGCGGCCGAGGCCCCACCGGACAGCCAGTCGGGGCCGGCCGCAAGTGCCTCCGCCGCTAGCGCTCCGAATTTCCCGGTCGCATCCGGCGCCAGGCTCGCCGGCGACGACAAGCAGACCCGATTCATCCTCGATCTCGACCGCAAGATCGAATTTCGCGCTTTCCCATTGGCCGATCCCTACCGTGTCGTGGTCGATATCCCGCAGGTCAATTTCCAGCTCGCTGCCGGCACCGGCTCGGCGGCGCGGGGATTGGTGAAGGCGTTCCGCTATGGCCTCGTGATGCCGGGCGGCTCCCGGATCGTGTTCGACATGACCGGCCCGGTGAAGATCGCCAATTCCTATGTGCTCGATGCCGCCAACGGCCAGCCGCCGCGGCTGGTGCTGGATTTCGAGCAGGTCGATCGCACCAGCTTCGTGCAGTCGCTCGCGCCGGAGAGCCGGCCCGAATTGAAGCCGTCGATTTCCGAAGCCACCACGGCGACCATTCCGGCCGTCACCACGGCCGCGCTGCCGCCGGTTGCTGTCACCGACTCGCGCCCGCTGATCGTGATCGATCCGGGGCATGGCGGCATCGACAACGGCACCCAGTCCGGCGACCAGACCGAGAAGAACCTGGTGCTGGGCTTTGGCCTCGCTTTGCGCGACCGGATCGAGAAGTCGGGCAAATACCGCGTGGTCATGACCCGGTCCGACGACACCTTCATCCCGCTCAACGACCGGGTGAAGATTGCGCGCTCGCAATCCGCGGCGCTGTTTGTCTCGATCCACGCCGACGCCTTGCCGCGCCGCGAGGGCGACGCCCAGGGCGCCACGATCTACACCGTGTCGGACAAGGCATCCGACGCCGAGGCCGAGCGGCTGGCGGAAGCGGAGAACAAGGCCGACGCGATCGCCGGCGTGAACCTGACCGACGAGCCGACCGAGGTCGCCGACATCCTGATCGACCTGGCGCAGCGCGAGACCAAGACCTTCTCCAACCGTTTCGCCCGACTGCTGATGGACGAGATGAAGTCCACGGTGCGGATGCACAAGCATCCGCTGAAATCGGCTGGCTTCCGGGTGCTGAAGGCGCCCGACGTGCCGTCCGTTCTGGTCGAGATCGGCTATGTCTCCAACAAGGGCGACCTCGAGCATCTGGTCTCCGAGAACTGGCGCAACAAGGCCGTCGGATCGATGGTCCAGGCGATCGACACGTTCTTCTCCAAACGGCTGGCAACCGCCGGACCGGCAAAGTGAAATTGGCCGCCTGAAAAGCCGGGGCCGTGGCCCGGAAGCCCTAGTTTGGCCACAGCGGCGACGTTATAGACAAAGGACCGCAGGTCCGCAGAATCGACCATATTGTCCGGCGGCTTTTGTTTATTCGCGTGCGCAAGGCGGCTCGCTGGGCCAAGGCTTCGATGTAAAGGCCGGCCTCGCTATGTGAGCCTTCGTTGTGTGAGGCTTCGCACTTTTGGACAGGCGCTTCTGACGATTGGGCGCCGGAGGGTAGGAACGGAACGTCGATAATGCGCCTGCTCGTGCGGTTCATGGGTTTCTTGTTCGCCGCCGGAACCGTCGTGTTCCTGGTCGGTGTCGCCGCCGTCGCCGGCGCCATCTGGCATTTCTCCAAGGATCTGCCCGACTACTCGCAGCTCCAGGACTATGAGCCGCCGGTGATGACCCGCGTGCACGCCGCCGACGGCGCGCTGCTCGGCGAATACTCCAAGGAGCGCCGGCTTTATCTACCGATCCAGGCGGTGCCGAAGCTCGTGATCAACGCGTTCCTCGCCGCCGAGGACAAGAACTTCTACGAGCACGGCGGCATCGACTATCAGGGCATGGCGCGCGCTGCGATCCTCTACGCGCAGAACTACGGCTCCAACCGTCGCCCGCAGGGTGCCTCGACCATCACCCAGCAGGTCGCGAAGAACTTCCTGCTGACGAACGAGGTCTCGTTCGCGCGCAAGATCAAGGAAGCCTTGCTGGCGATGCGCATCGAGCGTGCCTATTCCAAGGATCGCATCCTCGAGCTGTACCTCAACGAAATCTATCTCGGGCTCGGCGCCTACGGCATCGCGGCCGCGTCGCTGGTCTACTTCGACAAGTCGGTCAACGAGTTGACGATCGCCGAAGCGTCCTATCTCGCATCGCTGCCGAAGGCGCCGGCCGCGCTGCATCCGGTCCGCAACCGTGACCGCGCGATCGAGCGCCGCAACTATGTGATCGACCGCCTGCTGGAGAACGGCTGGATCAAGCAGGCCGACGCCGACAAGGCGCGCAAGGACCCGCTCAACGTCACCAGCCGCTCGAACGGCGCGCACATCTTCGCCGGCGAATATTTCGCCGAGGAAGTCCGCCGCGACATCTTTGAGCGCTACGGCGAAAAGAAGCTCTACGAGGGCGGCCTGTCGGTTCGCACCACGCTGGATCCCAAGATCCAGGTGATGGCGCGCAAGACCATGGTCGCCGGCCTCGTCAACTACGACGAGGCGCAGGGCTGGCGCGGGGCGGTGCACAAGCTCGACGTCTCCGGCGACTGGGGCGTCAAGCTTGCCGACGTCAAATCGCTCTCCGACATCTCGCCGTGGCGGATGGCGGTCGTGCTGGAGACCAGCGATCAGTCGGCGCGGATCGGCTTCCAGCCCGGCCGCGAGCTCGGCGGCGCGGTCAGCAAGGAGCGGCAGACCGGCATCATCACGATGGACGGCGTGCGCTGGGCCAAGAGCAAGGGCAAGGCGCCGACGGCGGTTTCGCAGGTGCTGCAGCCCGGCGACGTGATCTATGCCGACCCGCTGGTGACCAAGGAGGGCACGGCGGTCGAGGGCCAGTACCGGCTGCGGCAATTGCCTGAGGTCTCCGGCGCCATGGTGGCGATGGATCCGTGGACCGGCCGCGTGCTCGCGATGGTCGGCGGCTTCTCGTTCGACCAGAGCCAGTTCAACCGCGCGACGCAGGCCTACCGGCAGCCCGGCTCGTCGTTCAAGCCGATCGTGTACTCGTCGGCGCTAGACAACGGCTATACGCCGTCGACCACCGTGATCGATGCGCCGATCGAGATCGATCAGGGGCAGGGCGCCGGCGTGTGGCGTCCGGAGAACTATTCGACCGGCAAGTATTACGGCCCGACCACGCTGCGCAACGCGCTACAGCGCTCGCTCAACACCGTGACGGTGCGGCTCGCGCAGGACATCGGCATGCCGCTGGTCGGCGAGTATGCAAAACGCTTCGGCGTTTATGACGAACTGCCGAACTATTTGTCGTATGCGCTGGGTGCCGGCGAGACGACGGTCATGCGCATGGTCACGGCGTATTCGATGTTCGCCAATGGCGGCCGTCGTGTGAAGCCGACGCTGATCGATCGCATCCAGGACCGCTACGGCCATACCATCTTCAAGCACGACACCCGCGAATGCCGCGGCTGCGACGCGCCGGGCGGCTGGAAGAGCCAGCCGGAGCCGCAGCTCGTCGACCGCCGCGAGCAGGTGCTCGATCCGATGACCGCCTACCAGATCACCGAGATGATGGAAGGCGTGGTCCAGCGCGGCACCGCGACCGTCGTCAAGGAGGTCGGCAAGCCGATCGCCGGCAAGACCGGCACCACCAATGACGAGAAGGACGTCTGGTTCGTCGGCTTCTCGCCGGACCTCGCGGTCGGCGTCTATATGGGTTACGACAAGCCGCGCAATCTCGGTCGCACCGCCACCGGCGGTCACGTGGCCGCGCCGATCGCTCGCGACTTCCTCAAGCTTGCGCTCGCCGACAAGCCGCCGACCCCGTTCAAGGTTCCGGCCGGCATCAAGCTGATCCGCGTCGACGCCAAGACCGGCATGCGGGCCGGCCCTGGCGATAGCGGCAATACCATCCTCGAAGCCTTCAAGCCGGGCACCGCGCCGCCGGACAACTACTCGGTGATCGGTGTCGCCGATGCCGATGGCCGCGGCCCTGCGCCCGGCCCGCAGCCGTCGCAGAGTGGCGGACAGCCCGACGGCGGCTTCTTCATGCGGCCGGGAACCGGGGGGTTGTACTAGCGGTCGTTTCGGCCGAATCGCCGGGATAGCGTGGCCAAGCCGATTGCGCTTTGCCGCGCCGGTCGTTACATCCCCGGCAAGCTTTTTCACCAACACCTGAAAGACCATGCGCGCGGAAATCGAACGCCTTGTTGAAGAGATCAAGCAGTCAGTCGGGCTGCTGAGGAGGCATCTTTGACGTCGAACAATCGACGGCACGCCTCGCTGAGCTGAACAAGCTCGCTGAAGATCCCAATCTCTGGAACGATCCGCAGAAGGCCCAACGGCTGATGCAGGAGCGTACCTCGCTGGAGGACTCGCTCTCGGGCATCGGCAAGGTCGAGCGCGAGCTCGAGGACAATATCGGCATGATCGAGCTCGGCGAGGCTGAGAACGATGCCGCCGTGGTCGCCGAGGCCGAGAAGGCGCTCAAGGATCTCAAGAAGGAGGTCGCGCGGCGTGAGCTGGAAGCGCTGCTCTCGGGCGAGGCCGACAAGTTCGATTCCTATCTCGAAGTGCATGCCGGCGCCGGCGGCACCGAGAGCCAGGACTGGGCGCAGATGCTGCTGCGCATGTACACGCGCTGGGCGGAGAAGCACGGCTTCAAGATCGAATTCCTCGAGGAGCAGCAGGGTGAAGAGGCCGGCATCAAGTCCGCCACCATCCAGATCTCCGGCCACAACGCCTATGGCTGGCTGAAGACCGAGGCCGGCGTGCATCGCCTGGTGCGCATCTCGCCGTTCGATTCCAACGCGCGGCGGCACACCTCGTTTTCGTCGGTGCAGATTTTCCCGGTCATCGACGACTCGATCAAGATCGAGATCAAGGAGTCCGATGTCCGCACCGACACCATGCGATCGGGCGGCGCCGGCGGTCAGCACGTCAACAAGACCGAGTCGGCGGTGCGCCTGACGCACATCCCGACCGGCATCGCGGTGGTCTGCCAGGCCGGCCGCTCCCAGCACAAGAACCGGGCGCAGGCCTGGGACATGCTGCGCGCGCGGCTTTACGAGATCGAGCTGAAGAAGCGCGAGGAGCAGGCCGCTGCCGATCAGGCCGCCAAGACCGATATCGGCTGGGGTCACCAGATCCGCTCTTACGTGTTGCAGCCCTACCAGATGGTGAAGGATTTGCGCACCGGCGTGCAGACCTCCGACACCTCGGGGGTGCTCGACGGCGATCTCGATGAATTCATGGCGGCAACGCTGGCGCAGCGTGCCTTCGGCACCGGGCCCGGCTCCGTCGAGGATGTGGATTAGCCCATGACACGCGTCGCTTTCATCGGATTGGGACGCATGGGCCACGGCATGGCCGGCCGTTACCTCGATGCCGGCTTCACCGTCGCGGTATGGAACCGGAGCAAGGCCAAGGCCGAGGATCTGATCGCGCGCGGCGCGCTGTGGGCGACTTCGCCGGAGGATGCCGCGATCGATGCCGATGCCGTCGTGACGATGGTCGCCGACGACGAGGCATCGCGCGCGGTCTGGCTGACCCGGGACGGCGCCGCCGCCACCATGAAGGCCGGCACGCTCGCGATCGAATGCTCCACGGTTTCGTATCAGCACACGCTGGATATGGCGCGCGAGCTCGACAGCCGCGGCCTGATCTACATCGATTGCCCGGTCACCGGGCTCCCCGAAGCGGCGGCCGCGGGCAAGCTGACGCTGCTGGTGGGCGCCGATGCCGCTGATCTCGAGAAGGCACGGCCGTTCCTCGCGCCGATCGGCAGCACGATCCGCCATTTCGGCGCGGTCGGCACCGGCACCGTGTTCAAGCTGATCAACAATCTGATCGGCGCGGTGCAGATCGCAAGCCTCGCCGAGGGCGTTGCGATCGCCGAGCAGGCCGGCCTCGACATGCAATTGGTCGCCGAGGCGCTGGCGACCGGCGCGATCGCGAGCCCGCAGATCATCCGCCACAGCAAGCGGATGATCGACCGTAATTTCTCCGGCGCATCCTTCACGGCGGCGCTGCGCCACAAGGATGCCGACTACGCGGTGCGGCTTGCCGAGACGCTGCTGCCCGGCGTGCCCGTCAGCCGCGCCGCGCTCAACGCCTACGACAAGGCCAAGGCCCACGCGCCCGATGGCGACGAAGGCCAGATGATCGAGATCGTGTCGCGGCCGAAATAGGCAGAGCCGCCATTCACGGAAATCGGGTGGTCATCGCCGCCGCGCCCGGCTAGGCATCTGCGCCAGCGCAGATGAGTGCCCGCCATGCCTTCCGCCGACAACAGGATCGATCGCCGCGACTGGGGGCTGCTTCTCTTTCTGTCGGTGCTGTGGGGCGGCTCGTTCTTCTTCAACGGCGTGATCCTGCGCGAATTGCCGCCGCTGACCTTGGTGCTACTGCGCGTCGTGCTCGGCGCGCTCATCCTGCTGCCGCTGCTGCGGGCCCGGAAGATCGAATTCCCGCGCGGCCTGGCCGGCTGGGCGCCGTTCGCCGCGATGGGGCTGTTCAACAACGCGCTGCCGTTCTCGCTGATCGTGTTCGGTCAAACCTATATTCCGAGCGGGCTGGCCTCGATCCTCAATGCGACGACGCCGCTGTTTGCGGTGGTCGTGATGGCGGTGGCCGGCGAGGAGCGGCTGCAGGCGCGCCGCGTGGCGGGCGTGGTGGTCGGGCTGATCGGGGTCGCGATCCTGCATGGTGATGCGCTCGGCTTCGAGAGCCGGCAGGGCATCGGCATCCTGCTGTGCCTCGCCGGCGCCTTCAGCTACGGCATCGCGGCGCTGGTCGGGCGGCGGCTGCCGCAGCGCGTGCCGCCCTTGGGCACGGCGACGTTCCAGATGATGGCCTCCAGCGTGATGATGGCGGTCGTCGCCGGTGTGGCCGAGCGACCCTGGCTGCTGCCGATGCCGCATCCGACCACGTGGCTCGCCGTGCTCGGGCTCGCGGCGCTTTCGACGGCGCTGGCCTACATCGTGTTCTTTCAGATCCTGCAGCGCTCCGGCGCGACAAACGTGATGCTGGTGACGCTGCTGCTTCCGGTCACCGCGATGCTGCTCGGATATCTCGTGCTCGGCGAGCCGGTCGCGCCGCGCGAGGTGATCGGCGCGCTCGTGATCGCCAGCGCACTGCTCCTGATCGACGGGCGCGTCTTGATCTGGTTCAGCCGCGCGCCTGCTTCCACGCCGCATACCAGCCGGTGAAGCGTCCGCTGTCGCGCTCGCCGCCGTGCCAGGCGGCATAAGTCGTGCCGTCGTCGGCGACCAGCACCACGGCATCGAGCCCCCTGGAGCGGCGCAGCGTGTCCATCGCTTGCGCCGGCGTCTGCGCGATCGGCCCCGCGACATTGAACGACGTGTTGACCGACATCTCGACGCCGATATGGCGGCCGAGCGCCTTCAGATAGGCATGGGTGAGGGGATCGTCGGCCTCGCGCACGATCTGGATGCGGCCGGTGCCGTCGGCATGCACCACGGCGGGAATCTTCGCGCGCGCCTCCGGCTTCGAATGCGCCGTCAGCACCATGTAATTGTAGGCGTTGTAGTCGGCGTCGGATGCGCCGTCTTCCAGCTCGAAATAGTCGCGCGCGGCCTGCAGCGTCGCCATCGGCGCCAGTGGCCGGATCGCTTCGCGATACTTCACGCGCTCGTTGAGCCGCTCGCGCACCTCGGGATCGCAGGGATTGGCGAGGATCGAGCGATGGCCGAGCGCGCGCGGGCCGGTTTCCGCTGCGCCCTGATAGATCGCGATCACGCCGCCTTGCGCCACCATGGAAGCCATCAGATCGGCAACCGCATCGCGTCCTTCCGACGTCGCGACATTGCCGATCTCGGTGGAGGCGACGTCGTCGGCGCGCAGCGCCGCGGTGATGTCGGCGTTCGAGGGCGGCAGGCCGCAATAGAATGCGTGCGACAACGGCGCACCGCGCGCAGCGCCCGCCATATGCGCGAACAGCCAGGCCGCTCCGATCGGCACACCGGGATCGCCGGGCACCGGCGGCACCCACATATGCAGCCGCGTCTTGCGCTGCTGCGCGCGTTCGAACCACGCTTCGTCAAAGTGCTCGAGCAGCCGCATATTGCCGAGCGCATTCAGCGCCACGCCGCCGGTCAGCACCAGGCGGTCGGTGCCGGTGATGCGCAGCAGATGATCGATGACATGGATCATCGCGTCCTCGAATACCAATTGCGTCGCGGCCGCCTTGTCGACGCGGTCCTTGGTGTCGGCGCGGTGATTGATATCCTCGACGCGCAGCACGGCGTCCGGATTCCAGAGCTGGTCGGGCCGTAGCGGCGGACCGAGAATATCGATCAGCGGCTGATGATAGGGAGTGTCGGCGGGGTCGGCGTACCAATTGGCCATCGCGCGATTGAGCTGCACGCTGCCATTGGGCCCGAGCTGCAGCACCGCCTTGAGGCGCCGATAATAGGGATTGGTGGCGCGGTTCATGTCGCCCCAGGCGGCGGCGCCCATGTAGCGGCCCTCGCTGGAGAGCCAGGTCCAGCCGCCCTGGCTCGACGAGATCACGGTGTAGAAGGCGCCGAGCGAATCGAACAGGCTCTCATTGCAATAGAGCCGCTTCATCTCGCCGTTCTCGGCGACATAGAGCGAAATCGAGCCGACGTCGCCGGTGCCGTCGAGCACCGCAATCGCGACACGCTCGCGCACATCGGCGAACGGCGATGCGGTGAATGAGTACCAGGCGTGATTGTCGTGATGCGGCATGCAGATCAGCGGCAGCTGTTCGCCAAGCCCGTACGTCCTGCCCAGCTTGCGCGAGATGCGCCGCACCTGGTCCATCTGGCGCAAGTTGATCGCCGGCGCGATCGGCGCGCGCAGCAGTTTGATGCTGGCCGGCGCTTCCTCGAGCGAGGTGCGGATCAGCATCGCCAGCAGGGCCGGATAGTCCCACGTGGTGACGAAGGCCGCGATGTCGCCGATGTCGCGGCCCATCCGTTGCAGCACCTTGCGCATGTCGTCGAGCGCGTGTTGCGGAAACTCATTGGTGTGTTTGTTTCCGGAAAAGCGCTCTTCCTCGTTGTTGACGATCAGGCGCGGTCCGTCCTTCTGGGTGACCTCGACCAGCGCGACGCCGGTGTTGTGCGTGCCGGGGCAGGCCAGGCCGGCGATGTAGACGGTCTCGCCGCGCTGCAGCCTTTCGCGGATCGAGGCGATCGTGCGCTGCGCGAACTCGCCATTGGCCTTGTGCAGGCCACGCTTCGCCAACGCACGTTCGCTGAGGCGGCGCGTGATCTCATAGCCCGCGGCCGCAATACGCGGATGCCGCGGACCGGTACGAATGTCCGGTTTACGCAATCAGAACGCCTCGACTCGTGATCCCCAGATCGACTTCAATCATAAATAGCGCCGGGCAACAATGCCGTTTCGCCCAACGGAAAAACCCAGCGCTTGCCAGCACATGCGTCTCTTGCGAGACTTGCCGTCAAAACCACGACAAAAATCGGGGAGAAAACGATGCCGGCTCGTTCTGGATATATTGGCGCGATCGTGGCCTTCGCAAGTGCCGCATTGATCACGACCTCGGCCACCGCGCAGAAGAAATACGACCCCGGCGCAAGTGATGGCGAAATCAAGATCGGCAACATCATGCCGTATAGCGGCCCGGCGTCGTCCTACGGCGTGATCGGCAAGACCGAGACCGCGTTCTTCAAGATGATCAACGAGCAGGGCGGCATCAATGGCCGCAAGATCACCTTCATCAGCTACGACGATGCCTATTCGCCGCCGAAAGCCATCGAGCAGGCGCGCAAGCTGGTCGAGAGCGACGAGGTGCTGCTGATCTTCCAGGCACTCGGCACGCCGTCGAATTCGGCAATCATGAAATACATGAATGCCAAGAAGGTGCCGCAATTGTTCGTCGCCTCCGGCGGCACCAAATTCGGCGACCCCAAGAACTTCCCCTGGACGATGGGCTTTCAGCCCAACTACCAGAGCGAGGGGCGCATCTATGCGAAATACATTCGCGACAAATTCCCCGACAGCAAGATCGCGGTGTTCTGGCAGAATGACGACGCCGGCAAGGATCAGTTCAAGGGCCTGAAGGACGGGCTCGGCGACAGAGCGGGCATGATCATCGCCGACAAGTCCTACGAGGTCTCCGATCCTTCGATCGATTCGCAGATCGTCGCGCTGCACGATTCCGGCGCCGACATCTTCTTCTCCTGGGCGGCGCCGAAGGGATCGGCGCAGGCGATCCGCAAGGTGGGCGAGCTCGGCTGGAAGCCGAAGTTCTTCCTCGCCAACACCGCGACCACGGTCGCCTCGGTGCTGAAGCCGGCGGGGCTCGAATATGCCAAGGGCATCATCTCGACCCAGTACCTGAAGGATCCGACCGACCCAACCTGGGACAAGGACCCCGCGGTCGTGAAGTGGCGCGGCTTTATGGACAAATACTATCCCGAGGGGGACAAGGCCAATTTCAACAACGTCTATGGCTATGTGCAGTCGGAGGCCATGGTGCAGGTCTTGAAGCAATGCGGCGACAATCTCACGCGCGAGAACGTCATGAAGCAGGCCGCCAGTTTGAAGAACTTCCACTCCGACCTGATGCTGCCGGGCATCATGGTCAACACCTCGCCCGACGACTACTACCCGATCGAGCAGATGCAGTTGATGCGGTTCAACGGCGAAGCCTGGGAGCTGTTCGGCGACGTCATCACGGGTGAGGTCGGGCACGACGCGACGCGGTAGGGCGATTGGGGGGAGGCGTTGCTCGCGCCGCAATACCACTGTCGTCCCTGCCTAGTGCGCAATTGCGCACGGGAGCAGGGACCCATACGCCGCGGCGGATATTGTTGAAGGGAATCGTCGTTCCAGCATCAGGCAACAATCAGCATTTGTAGTTATGGGTCCCTGCTTTCGCAGGGACGACGCTGAATGTGTTTGCGCGGCTCGCGAGCGATACTTCACCATTCTCGCGGCACTACGTGTCCGAGCGTTGCTTTTCACTCCGCCCTCTCTCGAACAGAGGGTGCAGGGAAAGCCAGGTGCCGATCGCACCATGGGCCCTCCGGCGGAGTCTCCGTCAACGGCCCGGTCATGCCGTTTCGGTTCTGCCCTGGAATTGCGACGGGTTCTTTCCGGTCCATCGTATGAACGCCCGGCGGAAATTGGCGCCGTCGCTATAACCGAGGCGGCTTGCGATCTCTTCATGGGTCAGGCGCGTTTCGCGCAGATACTTGATCGCCAAAATCTTGCGGACCTCGGCGACGATGTCGCGGTAGGAGGTCTGCTCGGCATCGAGTTTGCGGCGCAGCCGGCGTGGACTGAGGGACAGCGAGTCCGACATCGCCTCAAGGCTCGGGAATTGGCCGGGTGACCGCAAGAGGTTCTGGCGGACGGCAGCCGCGCAGTCGTCGGCTTCATCAATGTCTCCGAGCAATCGCGCGCACGCTTCATGAGCCATGGCGTGGGTCACGCGATCCGCCAGCGCGATCGGTTCATCAAGCAACGCCGCATCGTATCGAAGCTGGTTGATTGGCTGATCGAACATCACCGGACATTGAAAGACACGCGCATAGGCTGCGGCATGGGCAGGGGGCGGACAGACGATATCGACGCGGGACAAGCGGAACGCCTGATGCAAGTCCCGGAGAATCGTCAGGTGCGCGGCAAGGCCGAATTCCAATGCAAAGCGATAGAGATCGCTCAGCGTGTCCTGCGAGATGACGACGACCGTCGGATGGCAGGCGGTGCCGCCGTCCTCGGAGTAGCTCGTGTGGGTCACGCCGCCGATGACGGGACTGTACTTGCGGGAGAACTCGATGGCGTCCCGGCGGCTTCGGCTGCTTTGCAGCGCATAGCCGTACATGCCGTAAGCGGTGATATGCATGCGCTGACCTGCATTCAGCGCGATAGAAGGATTGCGAGACCACCGCAGGGCATTGCGAAACACGGCAATGACCTGACGGTAGGAAATTCGCAAGGCGACCTTCTCGAGATCGCGCGGTTCGAGACCGCTTCCCTCAAGGGCCTGGTCGGGGCCAATTTGCTCTTCGGCCAACGCCTCGACGATAGCAATGATACGTTGCGGCAAGTAAATGCGCTGATCGAAGTCGGGAAGTGCTATCGGCATCAATGAATCTCGACGTGAGCGAGCCGATTCAATGATTCCGATGGATTGCTGTGGTGAGCAGCGGCCTCGGCAAGTCGGCAACTCCATTTGACCAGGCAGGAAATCGGGGACGATATCTCCGTCTACCCGCTTTGCATTGGTGATCCACGAGGTATCTGACATATCCGATCAGATCGCGTTGCTGTTCATCGTCAAGCTGCGCATAGGCCGCGAGCAGGCTCGAGCAACGAGCGAGCTGAGTAACGCTGTGCTTGACGCGCTCAAGCGATGTAGAGCTTCCTGAAATGTGGTTGTCCATCGCCTTTTTCGTTTCCGCAATTGGCATACAAGATGGCAGGGGCACCATAAGCGGCTCCGCGCCGGGCGAATTGGGCTTCGACCGGCGCGGATCGGTCCTTCATCCGGTGACCGCGGCGACCTGGGAGGGGGTGGCTGCCGGCGCCTCCTGCCGGACCCTGAACATCAGGACCATCAACGCGCTGACGAAGGCGGCCGCGCCGCCGATCATCAGTCCGTACGGGGCGGATCCCGTCGCTTCCTTCACATAGCCGAAGACGGTCGGACCCACGAAGCCGCCCAACGCCCCCAGGGAATTGACCGCCGCAATTCCCGCCGCCAGAACGCCGGGTTTGAGCAGGGTTGGCGGAATCGTCCAGAACACCGGCGTCAGGGCCGAACTTCCGATCGCAAAGATCGAGACGAAAATCAGCAATACTGCGATGTGGCTGGCAGCCAGACCTGCGCCGGTCAAGCCGATGCCAACGAGGGCGAAGCAGAGTGCCAGATGAAGCTTGCGCTCGCGGCGGCGATCCGAGCTGCGGGCCACGGCCAGCATGCCGACGATGCCGAAGATTGGCGGGATCGAGAGCAGCCAACCGGTCGTTGTGTTGTCGTAGCCGAACTTGGCGACGATGCCGGGCAGGAACAGGCCGGCAGAATAGCCGGCAGCCTGGCTGAGGAAATAGACGAACGAAAGCTGCAGGATCAGCGGATTGAGCATCGCCGTCAGGAAACCGCCATGGCCAGCCGAGTGTTCGGTTGCGGCCGCCTCGTTACGCAGACTGTCGATGATCCAGTCCCGTTCGTCGTCCGCGAGCCACCTCACGCCGTTGGGGAAGTCGGGCAACACGATCAGCGTGGCAAGTCCCAGAATGACTGACGGCAACGCTTCGTAGATGAACAGCCATTGCCATCCGGTCAGGCCATGGCTCTCGATGTTGAGGAGGAAGCCCGACAGCGGCGCACCGATGAACGCCGACAATGGAATCCCGACCATGAAGAAGCCGACGATCCGCGCGCGATAGACCTTGGGAAACCACATCGTGAGGTAAAAGATGATGCCGGGATAGAACCCGGCTTCCGCCAGGCCGAGCAGGAAGCGAAGCACGAGGAAGACCCGCTCGTTCGACGTTCCGGTCACAGCCGCGATCTGCGGAATGAAGGCGAAAGCCCCCGACACGATGCCCCATGAGATCATGATGCGCGCGATCCAACGCCGCGCGCCGAAGCGCTGCAGCAATATGTTGGAGGGGACCTCCACCAGAAAATAGCCGAGGAAAAAGACGCCGGCTCCCAACCCGAAGGCGGCATCGGACATCTTGAGATCGGCAACCATGGACACATGCGCAAAGGCGACGTTGGTGCGATCCAGAAACGCAATTAGGTAACACAGCATCAAGAACGGAATCAGCCGCCATGTGATCTTGCGTATGGTGCGGCGCTCGAGTTCGCTCATCATGACCCTCCCTTTTTTCCACTGTTCGCTTTGCTTGGAGAGGGTTGGGAGCGTTCCACGCGAACAGCATGCGGGGCCGTCGGAGACGGCGCTGCATTTGCTGCGTTGGACGGGCGCCGCGAAGCACACGTGGGCATGATGCCCGAGTGCGTGACGCGACTCGGCCGTTCGCTCAGGGTGAGTTCTGTCCCGCTCGCGTTTCTTGTTTCTGAAACACTAGCGAGAGGCGGCGGGCGGAAAAGGTCCGATTGGACCGCTTATGGCGTCATTTTTGACTGGAAGCGCCAAGGTGGGGCGCTGAAATGCGTAGCTTCACTGCGCCGCGTCGCGGCCCTTGAGCAGCTTCTCCGGCCGGCGGGCGCGCAGCGCCATGCCGCCGGCGACGCCGACGCCGATCACATACATCCAGCCTTCGTGAAAATCGGACAGATGCGAGTTCAGCAGCGAGCTCGTGATGTTCTGCACGACGATGGCGAGGCCGATCCAGGTCGCGAGATCGCGGCCGGCGAACAGGCGGATGTGGCTGATCCACATCGCGTACAGCAGCAGGATGCCAACGAGCCCCCACTGGATCGCGACATTGAAGGTCTGGTTGTGCGGGTTGTTGATCACCTCGGTTTCCAGGCCGGTTTTCCCGGCTGCATCCAGCTTAAACAGGTGCCTGATCGAGCCAGTGCCGTGCCCAAATAGCGGCGCCTCGGTGATAAATTTCACCGACTTCCGCCAATAGGTCAGGCGCTGCGCGGTGGAGGCGATCCCGGACGTATCGTGCGCGCGATACTCGACGCCGACGTCGGCGATGCGCTGGCGCAGATAGGGTGACGTCGTCCACACCAGCAGGCTCGCCAGCGCGACAGCGGCGAACAGCAGCCGGGTGGCGCGGCGGGACAGATGCAGCGAGGCGAACAGGATCAGCAAGACCGGCATGGTGACCAGCGCGGTCCGCGCCGAGACGACGTAGAGCATGTTGACGACGAACAGCAGGATCAGCACGATGGCGCCGGCCGCGATGCGCCATTGCCGGGCCCGCAGCGCCGTCAACGCCGGCAGCATCAGCACGAAGGCGCACAGCACGAATTCCTGGCTCTGGTCGAGGTAGTTCTTGACTGGCACGCCGTCGGACGCCGTGTGCGCGAGCTTGAGCTGCGGCAGCGCCAGCACGATCCAGGATAGGATCATCAGCAGCGTGCACGACGTCAGGAAAGCCAAGAACACCCAGAGCCCGCGCTGCGAGCGCTGGAAATAGCCGAGCAGGAACGGCAGCAGCAGCAGCTTGCCGAGCGGCTTGATGCCTTGCAGCCGTTCGGCCCAGCCGGTCTCCGACCATGCGACGCCGAGCACCGCGAGCGCGACCAGCGCGATCGGCAATGCGAGGGCCGGCTGCGCGAGGTCGAGAATGAACTGCTCCCAGTCGATGGTCGGGATCACGGCGACGAGCCACAGCAGCATGAAGACGGCAAGCGCCGTCGTCGACCACGGCAGCGAGGCCGCTGCGAGCACGATCAGGATGTCGGTCGTGCGGACATAGGCGATTGAGCCGGAGCAGGCACGAGCGCGATCGCGCCATCGCAGTGTGGGCTCGGCGCCGCCGCCGAACGCGTGGGATTCGGTGGTCATGATCGGCTTACACGGTGGCGCCGTTGAATGCGGCGATCGCAGGAGACGGCGCCGGCACGGCGGCCACGGCGTCCGCGACGACCCGATGGTACAGCAGGTCGCGCGCCTGGGTGTGGTGGCCGAAGCGTTCGGCGAGCTGGGTCCGCTGCGCGCGGATCTTGTTGCGCCATTGCTCTTGCTCGGCCAGGACCCGCGTCACCGAGGCGCCGATCGACTCGATCGAGAACGGGTCGAAATAATCGGCGAGCTCACCCGCGACCTCATGGAACACGGCGATGTCGGAGCACAGCACCGGCGTGTTGACGGCCAGCGCCTCGATGATCGGGACGCCAAAGCCTTCGGCGAGGCTCGGCATGATCAGGCCATGGGAATCGGCGATCAGGGCCGCCTTCTCGTGCTCCTCGACATAGCCGGAAAAGCGGACGTTGGGCGGCGCATTGCGGGTCAGGCTGGGGGCGCCGGTGTAGCCGATCACGACGAGATCGGCCTGCGGCAATTTGCGGAAGGCGCGGATGACCGCAGCGAGGTTCTTGCGCGGCTCGGCGGAGACGATCACGACGAAGTACGGCCGTCCGCCCGGCGCACCGGTCGCCGGCAGCGCCTGTGCATCGAACCTGGTGCGGGGGTAGACCACCCGCGCCGGCAGATGCGCGAACTGCGGCAGCAAAGCGCGGAACCGGCCCAGGCTGTAGTTCGAGACGAAGGCGAGCTCGTCGGCCTGCTGCAGGCTGGTGAACAGGCGCGACAGGAACAGCCGGGTCGCGACGTCGCTGAGCTTGAGGTCGGTGAGCGGCAGCAGGTCGTGCACGACGCAGATCACCTTGGCGCCGCGCTTGCGCTGGATCGCGACCCGCGTCGGCGTATCGACGAGGATGATGTCGTAGCCGCGGGCATCGACCCGCGGCGGCGGCAGCCGCAGCAGCGCCGAGGTGTCCTGATAGCTGTAGAAGCCGGGCTCGAGCAGGAAGTCGCCGAACAGCCTGAGATGACGCAAATCGGTCGGGATGTATTCGAGGCCGTCGGCATGGTTCTCGATCAGGCTGACGCCGGCCGGCAGCAGATGGACCGCGCGCAGGAAGCTGACCGCGAATTCCAGCGAGGTCGCGGCGCGCAGCTTGCTGCGGAACCAGTCGACGGTGCGGCGCAGGCCACCGCTGCTGCGCATGACCGGCGCATTCATGTCGGCCTCGTCGAGGAAACGATAGAGCGCGAGCAGCTCGATCAGCCGCGATCCGTCGGGCAGCAACCTGGTGCGTTGCTGGCGCTGGCGCAGCTTGCGATAGCGGCGGGTGGTCTCGACCAGCAAGGTCAGCTCGTGGCCGTCACCGGCCAGCGAGCGGATCAATTCACGCGTGAAATGGAAGATGCCGCGCTTGTGGTTGGGTTCGCCGAGCGCCTCGCTGACGACCAGGATCTTTGTCATGCGGTTATTTCTCTGAGCTCGAGGTGATGCGGGACGGGCGGATCCAGCGCAACGCTGCTGGTGATGCGGCCGTGATCGAGATTGATGATGCGGTTGCAGGTCCGGCGCAGCAGCCCCTGGTCGTGGGAGGCGATGATCACGATCGCCGCGGCCTCGACCATCTTGCGCAGCCGCTGCTCGGCCTTGGCCGAGAAGTTCTCGTCGACCACGCTGAGCCATTCGTCGAGCAGCAGGATATCGGCGGGAAAGGCGGTCGCGGTCGCGAACAGCACGCGCATCAGCATGCCCGACGAGAACATGCGCAGCGGCAGCCGCTGCATGCGCGCCTCCAGCTCCGTGAACGCCCAGATCTCGTCCAGGATCGCCGGCGTCGGCTTGCGTCCTGAGATCCGCAGCAGCAGGTTGATATTGTCGGCCGCGACGAAGTCGAGATTGACGCCGGCGCCGAGGCCAAGCAGCGGCACGATGTTGCCGGAAATCGCGACCTCGCCGCTGGTTGCCGGAAACACGCCGGCGATCAGCCGCAGCAAAGTGGACTTGCCGGAGCCGTTCGGCCCGGCGAGGCCGATGCGGGCGCCGGCCTTCGCCTCGATCGAGATATTGTCGACCGCGCGGATGGTGCGCATCTCGCTGGTCTGGCGGAACAGGCGGCCGAGCAGGCGGCGCTTCAGCGAGAAGTCGTAGGCGCCGTACAACGGATAATCGAGGCAGACGTCGCGGAGGTCGATGCTTGCCATGTGCTAGATCCAGAATGCCGCTTTGCGCAACCGAGCGACCGTCACGGTCGCCGCGACCGCGAGCGCGGCAAGGCAGGCCAGCACGTAGATCAGGCTCGTCGTCGCGACATGGCCCGATGCCAGCGGGTCGCGCCAGACCGCGAACAGATGGGTGAGCGGATTAAGCCGCATCACGGTAGAGCCGCGATCGATCATCTCAGGCGTCCAGATGATCGGCGAGGCCAGGAAGGCCAGCGTCAGCGAGGACTCGATGATCGGCTTGATGTCACGGTAGCGCGTCGCCAGCGCGCCGAGCACGAGGCTGGCGCCGAGCGTGCAGATGACGAACAGGACGAGGCCGGGCAGGGCGGCGATGGCGCCGCCGACATCCCGCGGCGTCAGCGCGAGCCACAGGACCAGCGGCACGACCGCATTGTGAGCCGCGAACAGCGCCTGCCGGAAGGTACATTGCAACAGGAAGATCACCGGCGGCAGCGCGCGATCCTTGATCAGGCTGGCCGAGCCCTGCAGCGCGGTGGTGGCGTCGAGCACGACGCTGTTGAGGAAGGTCCACGCGGTGAGGCTCGCCGCCAGCATCGGCAGCCGCGCCACCGCGCTGGCGTTGGAGAGGTGACCGATGACCGAGCCGAGCACGGCCACCATGATCGCCATCTGGATCGACATCCAGAAGGGTCCAAGGAGGGAGCGGACGTAGCGATGGCGGACGTCTGACCAGGCCAGCGCTGCCGCGATCTGGATCGCGCCGACGAGACCGGCCGTTCGGGGGCGCGGGGCTGGGGCTAGTGACCCTGCGTCCTTTGCGGCGGCCTCTTCGGTCACGACCTTGCGGTACACCGTCTCCACTCCCTCCTTGAAGGCTGCGGTTGAGTATTTCGTGATCGCGCGATGGCGCGCGGCCTGCCCCATGCGGCGGCGCCGCTCGGGATCGTTGATCAACGTCTCGATGGCGTCGGCAAGCGCTGTGGGATCGCCGGGCGGCACCGTGATGGCCTCGAGGCCGTCGCGGGCGACATGCGGAACGCCGGTGTCGAGCGCGGTGTTGACGATCGGACGGCACGCCGCCATCGCCTCGAGCTGGGCCAGCCCGAAGGTCTCCGCATTGGTCACCGACGGCATTACAAAGACGTCGGCGATACGCATCAGCTTGACGCGTTCGCTCTCGGACACCGAGCCGAGCAGGCGGACGCGATCCTGCAGGCCGTAGTCGCGGATCAGCTGCTCGAGATGCTCGCGCTCACGGCCTTCGCCGACGATCCAGACCTCGAAATTGCGGGCGTGGGCGGCGCGCACCAGCACGTCAAAACCCTTGTAAGGCACCAGCCGGCCGCAGGCGAGGACGAGGCGGCCGCGGGCGTTGACGTCGTCGGCTTGTGCGGCGGGCCGGTCATACTTCTCGACATCGACGCCGAACGGAACTGCGTGGCACTTGTCGGCAAATTCCTGCAGCAGCGGCGTGGTTTCGATCAGCACCGGATCGGAGACGATGATCGCGGCGGCGCGGCGCAAGGTTCGCCGCATCATCGGCTCGACCAGAAAGCGCAAGGCCGCGTGCGAGACGATATCGGCGTGCCAGTGCACGACCAGCGGACGCGCGCGGCCGAGCCCGAATGCGAACACCAGGTCGGCGAGCGGGAAGGGGGCGTGCAGCGCCAGCAGATCGTGCTCGGCGATGCGGCGCCACAGCCGCCACGGATAGGTCGGCGCGGCCGGCAGCGACAGCACGTCGCCGAACGAGTGCACGCGCTCGACCGCAACGTCATTGACCACGATCTGTCGCTCGCCGCCTGCGCGCGAGCAGACCAGCACGGCGGCGTCGAACGTGTCCTTCAGGGAGGCGCAGATGTCGCGGATCACGGTCAGCGTGCCGCCGAACAAATCGGGGTAGTAGACCTTGAAGATGTGGAGCACCGACGGACGCCGGGCCGGCGCGTTCAGACCAATCATGGGCGGCTCGATCCGGATCATGCGACGAACAGGGCGACGATGAACGGCAGCGCCAACGCTGCGGCGAACACCAGCGAGCGCAGCAGCGCCGGAAACACCGGCTCGATCGGGCCGCAGGCGGCCTGCGGCGTGAAGCGGAGTGTAGTGACGGCGAACCGACCGGATTCGTGGGCCGAACGAAGAGACATTGCGTCGGATTCCCTGCTGAATGGATTCTGGATACGTGGGAAAAATTCACACGTCAATGGCATCGGACTAAAATGTGGGATTATGTCCCACGTATGGCGGTGGATAACTTTTTCGGCAGGAGACATCGGAGCGCATGGCGGCGCGCTCGCGCCGTGACGGCGCGAGGCGTCGTGAGATGTCGTCATGGCCGGGCTTGTCCCGGCCATCCACGTCTTTCTGGTCGGCGGTGCTGAAGACGTGGATGCCCGGGACAAGCCCGGGCATGACGAGTCCTGAGGGAAACGTCAGGCCGGCTCGGCGGTGCTGCCGGCCGTCGATAGCTGCAACTGGCGCCTGATGGCGGGGATGTCGAAATGGATCCGCTCGGGCAGCATCGCGGCTGCGGGCCGCTGCAGATCCTGCTCGATGACGACACGCTTGCCGCCATCTGATGTCAGCGCGATCGAGATCGAGTTCGCGCGTGGCTCGGCGATGAGGCCGGCATGCGCGCGGCAGGCATATTCGCCGGCGCGCAAGCCGTCGAAACCGAAGGCGAGCAGGCGGCCATAGATGTACAGCGCGAGCAGGTCGGTTTCGTCGAAGCGGCGCGGCGAACCGGGCGCCACGCCCGGCAGGCAGGGATAGCCGCCCGCCATCACCGTCGACACGAACGCCTCGTAGGGAACCTGGGCGATCCGGCAGGCTTCCGCGATCGCAAGGTCGAATCGGGCAGGCGTCATGGAGCGGTCCGTAGCGATATCGGCGCCCGCAGGCCGCGCCGTGTCCGAGGTTACTTTTGTTTCCCATAAGTGGGAAAATGTCACACGTCAAGCAAGGTGGGCAAAACGGTGGGATTGTGTCCCACGCGGCGGACGGCTAAAAGTTAGGCATGAATGCCAAGCCCCCGAAGCCGAAGCCGGGATCGTCTGCGCCGATCGCGGCCGCGAAGCTGCACGCGCCGCTGGCGCGGATGCTGCGCCCGCTGGTGCGGCTTTGCGTCCGCGGCGGCATGACATTTCCGGCGCTGACCCAGCTGCTGCGCGAGCTCTATGTCAACGTCGCCGAGCACGACTTCGCGCTCGAGGGCAAGGAGCAGACCGACAGCCGCGTCAGTCTCTTGACGGGCATCCACCGCAAGGAGGTGGCGCGGCTGCGCGGCGCGGGCGCGCCGGTCAATGCGGTGCCGGCGACGTTGTCGCGCACCAGTGCGATCATCGCGCGCTGGCTGGCCGCGCCCGAATTCACCGACGCGAAGGGCGATCCGCTGCCGTTGCCGCGCACCGCCGATGGCGGCGCGCCGTCGTTCGAGACGCTGGTCGAATCGATCACCAAGGACGTGCGGCCGCGCGCCGTGCTCGACGAATGGCTCGACCGCAAGCTCGTCACCATCAATGACGACGACGAGATCATGCTGGTCGAGGAGGCCTTCGTCCCGCATGGCGACGACGATCGCAAATGGCACTATCTCGGCCGCAACCTGCACGACCATGTCGCCGCCGCCGAGATGAACGTGTCGTCGGCGACACCGCGCTTCCTCGAACGCGCGGTACATTACGACGGGCTGTCGGCCAAACTGGCAAAACGGCTCGAGGGGCGCTCGCGCGAGCTCGCGATGGAGGCGCTGAAGGTCGCCAACCGCGAGGCCAACCGTGCCTTGGCCAAGGACAAGGGCGGCGACTACCGTTGGAATTTCGGCATCTACATCTATCGCGAGGGCCCCGACGGCCCGGTCGATGACGATGGCGACGAAGGCGGTGCGGCATGAAAAGCCCGCCCGTCATTTCCCGCCGTACGCTGCTGATCGGCTTCTGGCTCGCCGGAACCTCGCTCGCGGGCGCGCAGGTCAAGAAGCGCGGCAACGATCAGGGCATCGGCGGCACCGGGATCACCGGCTCCGATCAGGGCATCGGTGGCACCGGCATCGTCGGCGTGATCCAGCGGTTCGGCTCGATCTACGTCAATGGCGAGCGCGTTGCCTATGCGGCCGACGTGCCGGTCCGGATCGACGGCGAGGCGGCGACCGCCAAAGCGCTGCGGATCGGCCAGCTCGCGCGCGTGGTGGCAGAGCGCGATGCCGGCGGCACGCTGTCGACCAAGCGGATCGACGTGGCGAGCGAAGTGACCGGGCCGGTCGAGCAAATGAAATCGGGCGAGCTGACGGTGCTCGGCCAGAAGGTCGCCTGGAGTGGCCGCGAGAGCTGGCTGAAGGTCGGCGCGCATGTCGCCGTGTTCGGGCTGCGCCGCACCGACGGCGTCGTCGTCGCCAGTCTCGTGCAGGAGCGCCATGACAGCGCTGCGCGCGTCGCGGGACCGCTCGAGCGCGACCGCGCAGGTAGCTTGCGGATCGGTGAACTCAAGCTCAGCGGCGTCGATGCGGCCTTGGCCGGTCAGCGCGTGCAGGCCGAAGGGCATGTCGCCCAGGGTGTGATGCAGGTCTCGCGCAGCCGCGCCGACGACTTCTCCGATCTCACCGGCGCCAAGCGGCTGTTGATCGAGGCCTATGTGCGGCGGGTCGGCAATGACCTGCAGCTCGGCTCCGGCTTCGTCGCGCGCGACAACTCACGCTTTTCGCCAGCGGCCGATACGCGCGTGGTCGTCAACGCGCAGCTGTCGGGGACGCGCGAGCTGCGCGTCGAGTCGGTGCAATCGGTCACCAGATTCCCGGGCTCGTCGGTGCGGAGCCCCGGCACGCCGGGCCGCGGCTCCGGCGGCGGTGGCTCCGGGCCGGGACATGGGTCCGGACCAGGCGGGCGCGGCGCGCCTGGTGGTGGCGGCCCCGGTGGTACCGGACCAAGTGGCAGCCCTGGTGGGCCGTCTGGTGCGCCCGGCGGCGGGCCGCCGGGTGGTGGCGGTCCCGCGCCTGATCCCCTGAATGGCGGAACGACCGGCCCGGGCCCGGGTGGCTTTGGCTCGCCCAGCGGACCATTCGGCCCCGGTGGCGGCGGTGGTCCGTTCGGGCCCGGCGGCGGATTCGGTGGCGGCGGGCCGCCCGGCGGCATGGGCGGTGGCGGCCGTCGCTGATCCGGCAAAACAAAACCGGCGCGGGCTTGGGCCAGCGCCGGTTTCAAATACGCGGAGCGATTTGGGGGTATTAGCCCGCGCTGAGCCGGACGCCGGCGCGGAGGAATTTCTGCGGATCGACCGCTTCGCCGTCGATCCGGGTCTCGTAGTGCAGATGCGGACCGGTGGAGCGGCCGGTCGAACCGACGGCGCCGATCACCTGGCCGATCTTGACGTATTCACCGACCTTGACGCCGATCTCGGAGAGATGGCCGTAGCGGGTCGAGAGGCCATTGCCGTGATCGACCTCGACCATCCGGCCGTAGCCGCCGGCCCAGCCCGCCGACACCACCTTGCCGTTGGCGGTGACGCGCACCGGATCGCCCTGCGCGGCGCGGAAGTCGAGCCCGGTGTGCATTGCCGGACGGCCGAGGAAGGGATCGGAGCGAACACCGAAGCCGCTGGTGAATTCGACCTCGCCGACAACGGGCTTGCGGTAAGGCACCAGCGCCAGCGTCTGGTTCAGGCGCTGCATCTGCGCGCGGTTGATGTTGATGCGATAGAGCTGGCGCTCGAACGCGCCGGCGTCGGGCGTGAGCTTCACCGGCACATAGGGGCCGCCCATGCCGGAGCGCGGCGTCGCGGCTTCGAGCTGAGCCATGTTGAGGCCGAGATCGGAGATCACGCCGCGCATCCGGCGCACCCGCGATTCGATGCCGTCCTCGACCGAGGAGAGCGCGGCGACCTGGCGCCGCTCGACCTGGTCGAGCGAGGTTTGCAGACGGACCAGGACGTTGTCGACGCCCTGCGCTTTGGCGAACTGGTTCGGCTGCGCCTTGGCGATCAGCGGCGCGCGCGATTCCAGCCGCGCCTCGCGATCCGGCGGCGCCACGAAGATCACGGTGTCGCTGATCGGGGAGGGCTTCGGCGTGCCGGATGACGGCGCGGCGTCGGCGCGGCCCTGCGGCCTGATCGATCCGGTGGTCGCAACGTCAGGCATCGCGCCGAGCGCGGTGGCGCGCGATTCCAGCGCCGACTGCCGCTTCATGATCTGGTCGAGCTTCTGGTCGAATTGCTCCTGATCGAGCAGCTGGCGGCTGGTGGTGCGGTCGACCTTGGCGCGCAGCTCCGAGATGCGGTCCTCATAGGCGTATTGCATCTCGGCCTGGCGCGCGATCAGCCGGGTCAGGACGTCGTCACGGAAGGCGAAATAGGTCGCGGTTGCTGCCGACCACATCCCGAGCAGGACCACGGTGCCGACCGCGATCCAGAACACCACCGGCCCGAACCGGACCTGCTTGCCGGCATGGACCAGCGTATAGCCCTCGCCGGAGGCCGCCACCGCTGCCTGTTGAGCGACCGGACGGCGCGCCGGCGTCCGGCCATGGTCCTGAGGATGATGGTGTTTCTGGTGGTGTCCGGACCGGCTCGACATCGGTACTCCCGCGGCCGGTCGGACCAAGCTCCGTACGGCTAATTTGCGGGGCCGATTTGAGCTCGCCATGGTTAATTTTCAGGAAACGGAACCTCTCCGTCAGAGCGATCGGGCGGCCTCCAATACCGCTTCGGCGTGGCCGTCGACCTTCACATGGCGCCAGATGCGGGCGACTTTTCCACTGGAATCGACCAGAACCGTGGTGCGAATAATTCCCATGAAGGTCCTGCCATACATGGATTTTTCGCCCCAAGCGCCATACGCCTCCAGCATCTGATGGGCCGGGTCAGAGACCAGCGGCACGGACAGCTGGTGTTTGTTTCGAAATGACTCCTGCGCCTTAACCGTATCGGCGGAAATGCCCACCACCTCGGCACCTGAAGCGGCGAACTCATTCTTGAGCCGGGTGAAGTCGATCGCCTCCCTGGTGCAGCCCGGGGTGTCGGCGCGGGGATAGAAGAACAGCACCAGCTTCTTGCCGGCAAAATCCCGCAGCGAGACGCTGCTTCCGCCGTCGCGCGGCAGATCGAATCCAGGCGCCGCGGCACCCTCAGTGAGTGTGACGGCGGACGACTTGGTCACGGTTGCGGCCGGCTCAGCCTTTAACGGTTTCGATGTGGCCTTGTGCGAGGCTTTACCTGGAACACCTGCTGCGGTCTTTGAGGTGGTCTTGGCCTTCGCCTTCGTTGCTTTCTTGGGCGCGGCCTTCTTCGCAACCGTTGTGCGGGTTTTCATCGCGGACTTCCCAGTGCTTGCGCCTGCGGCGCGCGCAACCTTTGTTGCGACCCGCTTTCCGGTTGTGTTGGAGGATTTCTTGCGCGTTTTCTTGGACATACGCCTTCCTTTCGTCGCTTTCCGAAGCTCAACCATTGGGGTATTGCGGGTCTCATTCGCAGCGGCCGGATTCGCATCGGCCGCTGGGCAAGTTTGATGGCCACGGAGTATGGTGACAAGGAATTCGACGCGTTACCCGTCCGCTTGCTGAATTGGCTTTTGATTGGTTGGTTTGGCCCGTTCCGGGGCCATCGGCGAGTAACATGATTAGGCGAGGATAGGCGGCGATGCCGGCAAGGGAGCGCTCGATAACAGTCGACGGGCGTCCCGATGGCGGCGATCAGCTTCGCCGTCAGCACCGAGAGGCAATGGCAAGGAACAAGTCGCCGCAGGGTCCAAATCCGCGCGCCGGGACTGACTTCTCGCAATGGGAAGACGACGCTGCGTGGGACGAGCAGGATGAGGCGGCGGGCAACCGTGCGCGGCAATTGCTGGCGCGTTCCAACACCAACCTGCATCGTTTCACCGATTTCTGCTCCGGCATGCAGCGCTGGCTGCATCGCGAACGGTGGATCCGCCGCATCGGGTTGGTGCTCGTGGTGCTGGTCGTGATGTTCGCGACCTGCTTCGGCGCATTGTGGTGGCGGCTTGGCGCCGGTCCGATCAATCTCGATCTGGCGACGCCATGGCTTGCCGCGGCGATCGAGGAGAATATCGGCCACGGCAACACGGTCGAGGTCGGCGGAACGCAGATCGAGCGTGCCGGCCGGGTCAGGATCGCGGTGCGCATCCGTGACATCATCGTCCGCGACCGCGACCACGCGGTCGTTGCCAGCGCGCCGAAAGCCGAAGTGCGCTTGTCCGGAACGGCATTGCTGATGGGCCAGTTGCGGGCGGAGAGCCTCAATCTGGTCGATGCGGAACTGTCGGTGCGCATCACGCCCGACGGCAATGTCACCGTGTCCGCCGGTGACACCGCAAAACCGCTCGCCACCGGCGTTGCATCCAAGCGGGAGGCGGGGCTGCCGCCGACATTCCCGCGGCCGGCGACCGGTGCGCCGCCGCCGCCGGTTGCCTTGCCTCCAGTTGCCTCCGCACCCTCGGCGGCCGCACCCGATTCGGCCCAGAGCGGGCTGCTCGCCGGCCTCGACTGGCTCGACAGCCTCAGCATGACCGGCCTCGACGGTCAGAACCTCAACGAGATCGGCCTGAAGAACGGCAATCTCGTCGTCGACGACCAGCAGCGCGGCAACAAATGGAGCTTTGAGAATATCAGCCTGAGCCTGCGGCGCCCGAGCGGCGGCGGGGTTGCGCTCAGCTTCGGCGAGGACGGCGCAAAGCCCTGGTCGGTCCGCGTCCTGATTGGACCGCAGCAGAATGGCGTGCGCTCGGTCGACATCAAGGCCGACAAGGTTTCCACGCGGAACATCCTGCTCGCGATGCGGACCAAGGATCTCACCTACACCGCCGACCTGCCGCTGTCGGGCGAGATGAAGGGCGAGCTCGGCCGCGACGGCCTGCCGACCTATTTCCGCGGCAAGCTCAATGTCGGCGCCGGCAACATCATCGACACCGACACGCCCGACTACCCGATGCCGGTCGATTCGGCCGAGATGAGCGTCGAATGGGATTCGGGGCGCCGCGTGCTGCTGGCGCCGATCAAGATCGTCTCGGGCGCCAACCGCATCACGCTGCTCGGCCATCTCGAGCCGCCGAACGACAATGTCACCGACTGGCAGGCGGGCCTGTCCGGCGGCACCATCGTGCTGGCCGGCGCCGACAAGGATGAGCCGCCGCTGATCTTCAACCGCATCAACATCGGTTTCCGGTTCGACACCGAGAAGAAGCGGGTGCTGCTGACCCAGGCCGATATCAGCAATGGTGAAATCGGCGTCGCCGGCACCGGCAGCATCGACTATTCGGGCGAGCCGCGGTTGCAGCTCGGCTTCGCCGGCACGCCGATGTCGGCCTCCGCCCTGAAGCGGATGTGGCCGATCATCATCGTTCCCGAGGTGCGTGAATGGGTGCTCGAGCGGATCGACCGCGGCACGCTCCAGCGCATCGATGTCGGCGTCAATTCGCCGGTGCACAATCTGTCGCGCAAGGGACCGCCGATCCCGGATGACGGCCTCTCGGTCAACATCGTCGCTTCGGGTGTCACGGTGCGTCCGGTGGACAAGATGCCCGCGGTGCATGATGCGGATCTGAAGGCCAGGGTGACCGGCCGCACCGCGACCGTGACCATCAACCAGGGCATCGCCGACACGCCGGCCGGCCGCAAGATCACGCTGTCGGATTTCAGCTTCGAGGTGCCCGACATGGCGCCGAAACCGTCGCCGTCGAAGGTCAAGTTCCGGGTCGACTGTCCGGTGCCGGCCGCCGCCGAAATCCTCGCGTCCGACCGGCTCAGCGATCTCTCCGGTCCGCCGATCGATCCCAACGCCAGCAAGGGCAACGTCACCGCCACGATCAATCTCGGTATGCCGGTGACGGGCGGGCTGACCAAGGCCGACACGCAATATTCCGTCACCGCCGACATCTCCGGCGTTGCCGTCGACAAGCTGGTCATGAACCAGAAGCTCGAGGCCAACACGCTGAAGGTGATTGCGAGCAACGCCGGCTTCCAGGTCAAGGGCGACGTCAAGATCAACGGGCAGGCGGCCTCGCTCGACTATCGCAAGCCGGCCGATGGCGACGCCGACGTCAAGCTGCAGGCGACGCTGGATGACGCAAGCCGCGCGCGGCTCGGGCTTGACCTCGGCCCCGCGGTCTCAGGCGCGATCCCGATCAAGCTGAGCGGCAAGATCGGCAGCGGCGACAATCCGGCCACCAAGATGGGTGTCGAGGCCGACCTGACCCAGCTCAAGCTCGACAACATCCTGCCGGGCTGGGTCAAGGCGCAGGGCAGGGCCGGCAAGGCGACCTTCAACGTGGTGCCGAAGGGGCAGTCGACGCGGTTCGAGGATATCTCGATCGAAGGCAGCGGCGTCTCGATCAAGGGCGCGCTCGAGGTCGACCAGAACGGCGACCTGATGAATGCGAACTTCCCGACCTATGCGCCGTCGGACGGCGACAAGACATCGCTGCGCGCCGATCGCGGTCCCGACGGCGTGATCAAGGTGACGATGCGCGGCGACGTGTTCGATGGCCGCGGCTTCCTGAAATCGGCGATCTCCGGCCGCGATAGCGATCCCAAGAGCAAGACCAAGACCACCGATTTCGATGTCGATCTGAAGCTCGGCGCGGTGGCCGGGTTCAACGGCGAGGCGCTGCGCGGCGTCGACGCCAAGATCTCGCGCCGCAACGGGTTCTTCAAGGCGTTCACGCTGAGCGGCAGGGTCGGCCGCGATACTCCCGTCAGCGTCGATATGCGCGGCCGCCAGCAGGGCCGCGAGGTGATCTACCTGCAGACCGGCGACGCCGGCGCGTTCCTGCGCTTCATCGACACCTACTCGAAGGTGGTGGGCGGCCAGCTCACGCTGGCGATGGAGCCGCCGATCCCCGAGCCGAGCCCGAGGGAAGGACTCATCAACATCACCGGCTTCTCGGTGAAGGGCGAAACACAGCTCGACCGCGCCGTCGCCGGCGGGCCGGTCAGCACCCAGAACGGCATCGGGTTCGACGCGCTGCGCGCCGAGTTCACGCGCCAAAGCGGCCAGCTCTCGATCCGCAACGGCGTGGTCAAGGGACCGAGCATCGGCGCGACGATCGAAGGCAGCATCGACTATCTCGGCAACCAGGTACGGATGAACGGCACCTTCATTCCGATGTACGGGTTGAACAACATGTTCGGCCAGATCCCGTTCTTCGGGATTTTCCTCGGCGCCGGCAGCAATGAAGGCCTGATCGGCGTGACCTATGAAGTGGTCGGCACGCCCAGCCAGCCGGTGCTGCGCGTCAACCCGATCTCGGCGCTGGCGCCGGGCCTGACGCGAAAAATCTTCGAGTTCAAGCAGTACGGCCCGAACGACCTGCCGACGACGAACAACTAGCGCGTCAGCAGATTCCTTCGGCGGCAGCCGAGGGCCCGGACGAGATTGCCGGGCATCACCGACTGAATCATCCATCGCGACGAGCGTGATACCGCAGTGGACATGCGGTCGATTGTCGCACGCCCGTAACAGTCCGCCCGCAGATTGCGCGCGCTGGCCGCCGACATGGAGGGCGGCTACGCGCCCCTCGTTTTCTGAGAAAATCTTACATTGGGAGAAAAGCAATGATCGCCAAAGGATTGCGCCCGCCTGTGGGGCTTCCGCTGTCTCGGCCGGTTTTTGCGTTGACGCTGCTCGCCTCCACGGCGCTCGCCAGCAGTCTTGCGCACGCCGACGGCGACGACGTTCATTTCCGGCCGGGTCATCTGTTGTTGAGCCGTGCGGTGTTCGTCAACAACGCCGTCACCATCACGCCCGGCGTGACACAATTGCCGCCGAACTGCGTGTCGCCCAATTGCGTGACCGCCACGGCTGATGGCACCTATCCGACGGTGTTCAACAACGACGGCGTCGACGGCTCGTTCGGCCTGACTGCGAAGATCCTGCTCGACGAACTGCGTCTCGACGGCAGGCACGTGCAGTCGCTCGAGGTGCCGAACAGCGCCCAGCGCGGTGTGTCCCAAAACAAGGACCAGATGGTCACCAGCTTCTCGTCAAAATCCGAGCTGGCGCTCAATCTGTCGCTCGATCATCGCAGCGTGACCTTCATGGGCTATCTCGCTCCGATCGGCGCCCTCGACGTATCGAACTCCAATACGCCTGACGTCATCGATCCGACCAATCCGGTGCCCGGCACTTATTATCGCCTGGTCGCTGAAGTCGACGAGAACGGTCGCTTCCATTTCACCAAGGTCAACGGCTATAGCGGCAACAACGGCCGCGCTGCAATCTTCAACGATCGGCATGGCGCCGGCGTGTTCTACACCGCCGGCAACGCGGGCAATGGCGGCAACCCGCAGCCTGCGGGCGTCATCACGGGTGCCGGCATGCAGATCGCGAGAGAGGCCGACGCGCCGCTCGCCCGGCAGGCTGATCCGGGCGGACCTTTCCCGCTCGGCAGCTTCAACATCACCGAACTCGGCCAGAAGGCTGACAAGATCGGCAAGGACACCAATTTCCGCGGCCTCACCGTGTTCAACAATGTGATCTACACGACCAAGGGCAGCGGCGGTAACGGCGTCAACACCGTCTACTTCATCGACACCACCGGCAACGGCAGCCCGAAGGCGTGCCCGAATGGCGTCGGCCTGCCGGCTCCGTCTGCGTCGCTGCCGACAACGCAGATCTTCTACGATGGTTCGAAGTTGGCGACGCAGGGCGTCACGCCGTACAACATGTGCGTGCTGAGCGGTTTCCCGACTGCGCTCAAGAGCACAACCTCGTTCCCGTTCGGCATCTGGTTCGCCGACGCGAACACGCTCTACGTCGCCGACGAAGGCAACGGCACCGCGACGTTCGACCCGGCATCGAACAGCTATACCGCTGCCAAGGCGCAGACATCAGCCGGATTGCAGAAGTGGGTGTTCGACAGCACGGCCGGTGCGTGGAAGCAGGCCTACACCTTGCAGGCGGGACTTGACCTCGGTGTCCCCTACACGGTGCAGGGCTATCCGACCGGCAACAATGCCGCGACCGGCAAGCCGTGGTCGCCGGCGACCGACGGCCTGCGCAACATCACCGGCCGCGTCAATCGCGACGGCAGCGTGTCGATCTGGGCGATCACCTCAACGGTGAGCGGCAGCGGCGACCAGGGTGCCGATCCGAACAAGCTTGTGATGATCACGGACAAGCTTTCCGCAACCACGCTCCCGGCCGGCGAGCATTTCGTCACGCTGCGCACCGCGAACTCCGGCGAGGCGCTGCGTGGCGTGTCCTTCACGCCGGGCACCGGTGATGGCCGGGAGGAGGCCCATGACCGCGGCTCCTGCGGCCGCGACCACCGCGCCGACGATTGCCGCGATATCGACTGAGCGAAAGACGTCGTAGCCTTCGGCCTCTCCCCATGTGCCTGTGGGGAGAGGCTGTCGACCAGCCAAATTCATGAGCCCTTGGCTCAGCGCCGCAGCGCCGGCACCACCAGGAACGGGATCAGGCCGAGCACGACGTTGACGAGCGCGAAGGCGATCAGCGGATTGTAGCTGTGGGTCCAGTCATGGATCAGGCCACCGCCCCAGGAGCCGAGCGCCGAGCCGAGGCCGCTGCCGATCATGATCGTGCCGTAGATCGTGCCGACGCGCTCGCCGCGGAAGATCTTCAGCGCGGTCGCAGTGATCAGCGGGCCGCGCGAGCCGATCATGCTGCCGAAGGAGATGATGAAGCCGGTCAGCAGCCAGTAGTTCGGATACCACTGCAACAGCCAGAGCAGGATGATGCCGAGGATCGAGACACCGTAGCTGAATAGCACGCTGGGACGGCGGCCGATGATGCCGTCGAGCGTGGACACGCCGAGCATGCCGACGAACAACGCAACGCCGGAGAAGCCCCAAGCGGTGGCGGCCTGTAGCGGCGGGAAGCCGACATCGATCAGGTAGGCGACGATCTGCGCCGTCAACGCATACATCGCAACCGCCGTGAAGAAGAAGGTGGAGAACAGCGCCCAGAAGGCATGGTGGCGCATCGCGGCCAGCAGCGTCCAGCCTTCCTCGGCAAGGCCAGCTTGCGCCTTCCTGACGATGTGCGGCGATCCGCCGGCGAGCAGCCGCCACGGCAGGAACACCAGCGGGACAAGCAGGCCAAGCGCACCGATGCCGAACACCTGATAGGCCTCGCGCCAGCCGATCCGGTCGATCAGCACCTGCGACAGCGGCAGCAGCACCAGGAGGCCGGCGCCGGTCGCCGAATACATCACGGCCATCGCGGTCGGCAGCCGCGGCCCGAACCAGCGGCCGAGCAGGATCGAGTTCGAGACGTTGCCGATCAGCGCGGTGCCGAAGCCGACGCAGAGGCCGACGCTGAGCTGGAATTGCCAGAGTGCTTGCGCGCGTGAGGCGATCAGGAATGCGCAGCCGAGCAGCGACAGGCCCAGCGCATAGACCACGCGCGGACCCGAGCGGTCGAACAGGCGTCCAACCAGCGGCGCGGTGAGGCCGCTGGCGAGCCAGGTCAGCGAATAGACCGACACGACAGAGGCGCGGTCCCAGCCGAAATTTTCCGAGATCGGTTTGAGGAAGACCGTGAAGCTGTCGCTGAGACCGCGCCCGAGCACCGATAGCACGAAGCAGAGCGCGAGCACGTTCAGCGCGACGCGCGACTGTTTCGCCGGCCTTGCAAGCGTGTCGTTCGGAGGCGTGGTCTGGTCCATCAGAAAAGAGGGAGCGCGCTTTCGGCACCCCCTGCAACCGTCAAATACGAATGCGCCTATGCAGGCCTCAGCAGGACGTGCCGCTTCTTGCCGAGCGACAATTTGACGACGCCTTCCGGCGTGAGATTGGCCGGCGTCAGCAGCATCTTCTCGTCGGTGACCGCAACATCGTTGACGCGCAGTCCGCCGCCCTTGATCTGCCGCCGCGCTTCGCCGTTGGAGGCGACGAGCTCGGCCTTGACGAAGGCGGCGAGTACGCCGACGCCGGCTTCCAATTCGCCGCGCGGAATTTCCACCGTCGGCAGGGTTTCGGCCAGCGCGCCTTCCTCGAAGGTGCGGCGTGCAGTCTCGGCGGCTTCATTGGCCGCGTCGCGGCCATGGAGCAGGGCGGCGGCCTCGGTCGCCAGCACCTTCTTGGCTTCGTTGATTTCGCTGCCACCGAGCGCTGCGAGCTTGTTGATCTCGCTCATCGGCAGGATCGTGAACAGCTTGAGGAATTTGACGACGTCGGCATCCTCGACGTTGCGCCAGTATTGCCAGAAGTCGTACGGCGAGAACTGGTCGGCGTTGAGCCACACCGCGCCCTTGGCGGTCTTGCCCATCTTGTCGCCGGAGGCGGTGGTGAGCAGCGGCGTGGTCAGCGCGAACAGTTGCGGCGAGCCCATGCGGCGGCCGAGATCGACGCCATTGACGATGTTGCCCCACTGGTCGGAGCCGCCCATCTGCAGCCGGCAGCCGGCGCGGCGCGACAGCTCGACGAAGTCGTAGGCCTGGCAAACCATGTAGTTGAATTCGATGAAGCTCATCTCCTGCTCGCGCTCGAGCCGGAGCCGCACCGAGTCCATCGTCAGCATGCGGTTGACCGAGAAATGCCGGCCGATGTCGCGCAGCATCTCGATCCAGTTCAATTTGGTCAGCCACTCGGCGTTGTCGAGCATGATGGCGTCGGAAGGCCCATTGCCATAGCGCAGCACCTTGGCGAATACACCGCGGATCGAGGCCTTGTTGGCTTCGATCTCCGCGACCGTGCGCATCGCGCGCGTCTCGTCCTTGCCGGAGGGGTCGCCGACCATCGTGGTGCCGCCGCCCATCAATGTTATCGGCTTGTTGCCGCTCTGCTGCAGCCAGTACAGCATCATCATGGTGAGGAAGTTGCCGATGTGCAGCGACGGCGCGGTGCAGTCATAGCCGACATAGGCGGTCGCCTCGCCCTTCGCGGCAAGCGCGTCGAGGCCCTCGAAATCGGAGCACTGGTGGACGAAGCCGCGTTCCTGTAGAGTGTTCAGGAAATCCGATTTAAATGCAGTCATTTGTCGGCGAGCCAGATCATTCTTGTTTTACGGTTTTTGCATCTATTTGCGGAACCTTGACGCATGAGGCTGCCGCAGGCGGACGCGCAGTGGCATTATAGGATGTACTTGTTTGAGACAAGCCGGGGGTTCCCGGCTGGGGCGCTTCCACAATGATGTTAACGGCACTCGGTCTGATGAGCGGGACCTCGCTCGACGGGGTCGACGTGGCACTGATCGAGACCGACGGCCGCCAGATCAAGGCCTTCGGGCCGACGGGCTATCGCCCCTACACCGAAAGCGAGCGGAACTTGCTGCGCCAGGCGCTGACCGAGGCTGTCCATCTGACACAGCGCGACGCCCGGCCGGGGATCTTGCGGCAGGCCGAGCAGGCCGTCACGTCAGCCCATGCCGGGGCGGTCGCCAGCTTCATGGCGCAGACCCGGATCTCCGCCCAGGACATCGACATCGTCGGGTTCCATGGCCAGACCGTGCTGCATCGCCCCGAGCGAAGGTTGACGGTCCAGATCGGCGATGCCCTGGCGCTCGCCAAAGCGATCCACATTCCGGTGATGCATGATTTCCGTGCCGCCGACGTCGAGGCCGGCGGGCAGGGCGCGCCGCTCGTGCCGGTCTACCACCGCGCGCTGGCGCAATCGCTGAACCGGGAGGGGCCGACCGTCGTGGTCAATATCGGCGGCGTCTCCAACATCACCTATATCGACGGCACCGATACGCTGATCGCCTGCGACACCGGGCCGGGCAACGCGCTGCTCGACGACTTCATGTTCCGCCAGATGCATCAGCCGTACGACACCGCGGGCAAGTTCGCCGCGCTGGGCAAACCGGACGAAGCCTGGATCGCACAGGCCTTGAGGCTGCCGTTCTTCTCGGTTCCGCCGCCGAAATCGCTCGACCGCAACGACTTTGCCGGCCTGAAGCTCGGCGCGGTGGCGCCGGCCGATGGCGCCGCGACATTGACCGCTTTCACGGCGGCTGCGATCGCCCGCGTGGTGCCGCTGCTGCCGAAGGTGCCGAAGAGCTGGATCATCTGCGGCGGCGGCGCCTCCAACCTCACCATGCTGCGGATGCTGCGCGAGCGCCTGGCGCCGGCGCTCGTCGAGCCGGCCGAGGCGCTCGGCTGGGCGGCGGACGCGATCGAGGCACAGGCCTTCGGCTTCCTCGCCGCGCGCGGCATGAAGGGTCTGCCGCTGAGCTACCCCGCCACCACGGGGGTGCCGATCCCGATGACCGGGGGCATCATCGCGCGACCGTGATTTAGATGCAAATGCATCTACCTTGACAGTTCCATGCCGCAGCATTTAATTCGATGCAGTTGCATTGAACACGAGGTTCGTCATGGCCGCCCTGAAGCTGATCAGCCACAAGCTCTGTCCCTATGTGCAACGCGCGGTGATCGCGCTGCACGAGAAGGGCGTGCCGTTCGAGCGGATCGACATCGATCTCGCCAACAAGCCGGACTGGTTCCTGAAGATCTCGCCGCTCGGCAAGGTGCCGGTGCTGGTCGTGACCGGTGACGACGGCAGGGAGGTCGCGCTGTTCGAGAGCAACGTGATCTGCGAGTACATCGAGGAGACGCAAGGCGGCGCGAAGCTGCATCCGCAGGATGCGCTCACCCGCGCCGAGCATCGCGCCTGGATGGAGTTCGGCTCGGCCATTCTCGGCGACCTCTGGGGGCTCGAGACTGCAACCGATGCCGCGACCTTCGAGAGCAAGCGACAGGCGGTCGCCGCAAAATTCGCGCGCGTCGAGGCTGCGCTCGGCGCGGGTCCGTTCTTCGCGGGCGACAGGTTCAGTCTGGTGGATGCGGTGTTCGCGCCGGTCTTCCGCTACTTCGATCTGTTCGACCAGCTGACCGATCTCGCTGTTTTCACCCACACGCCAAAAGTTCGCGCGTGGCGTAGTGCGCTGGCGCAGCGGCCGAGCGTGCGCAGCGCCGTTTCACCTGAATATCCCGCGCTGCTGCATGCGTTCCTGGTCGGCCATCGCGCGCACATGCTGAAGCTTGCCGCGTAAGCCATGTCGCACTCCATTGCCTGGATCGCGCTGGTCGTCGCCGGTCTTCTCGACGTCGGCTGGGCCATCTCGATGAAATATGCCGAAGGCTACACGCGCCTCGGCTGGACGCTGGTCTCGCTGCTGCTGCTCGCAGCGTTCGTGTTCCTGCTCGGGCGCGCGTTGCAGGTGCTCGGCGTCGGCGTCGCCTACACGGTATGGACCGGCATCGGCGCGGTCGGCACGCTGACCATGGGCGTGCTGCTGTTCAACGAAGCCGTGAACCCGATGAAGGTGGCCGGGATCGCGCTTGTGCTGGTCGGCATCGCGGCGCTGAAATTCGCGCCGGAGTAGGCCAGTGCCGTAGCCCGGATGGAGCGAAGCGCAATCCGGGATCAGTTGTGCCACTAGTGAGAGCTGTCCCGGATTTCGCTGCGCTTCATCCGGGCTACGGCAGCGGTCTTTGCTCAGCGCACGTTGGCGAGGCGCATGTCGAGATAGCCGGTCACCGTCTCCATCAGCGGCTCGAGCTTGCCGTCGAAGAAATGGTTGGCGCCGGGGATGACCTGCTGGTCGATCACGATGCCCTTCTGGGTCTTCAGCTTCTCGACCAGCGTGTTGACGTCCTTGGGCGGCACCACCGCATCCTTGTCGCCGTGCACGATCAGGCCTGACGACGGGCAGGGCGCGAGGAACGAGAAGTCGTAGAGATTGGCGGGCGGCGCGATCGAGATGAAGCCCTCGACCTCGGGCCGGCGCATCAGAAGCTGCATGCCGATCCATGCGCCGAACGAGAAGCCCGCAACCCAGCAGGCGCGCGCCTCCGGATTGATCGCCTGCGCCCAGTCGAGCGCGCTCGCGGCATCGGACAATTCGCCGGTGCCGTGATCGAACGAGCCCTGGCTGCGGCCGACGCCACGGAAGTTGAAGCGCAGCACCGAGAAGCCGCGATGCGCGAACGCGTAATAGCACTGGTAGACGATCTGATGGTTCATCGTGCCGTGGAACTGCGGATGCGGATGCAGGATCATCGCAATCGGTGCGTTCTTCTGCTTGGCCGGATGGTAGCGGCCTTCGAGACGGCCAGCAGGGCCGGTGAAAATGACTTCAGGCATTGTGTTCCCTTGATTGACGCGTTCCCTTGATTGACGTCGATCAATCAACCGGTTGGAGCCATCTTCGGCGACGGGCGCGAGCAGAGCGGCTCATGATGAAATCAGCGCAGGCGCCGCCGGGCGGCACGCTGGAAGGCCTTCTAGCATGACGCAAGGGGCAAAAATCAAGGAAATTGTGCCGCTTGGCAGAGGCTAATCCGCTCCGTGACGCACGCGTAGCCGGCGCGTCGGCGGCGATCCGGATCGACACGCCGAATTGCTCGTTGGCTACCTGTAGTTTTGGTTTGTCATATTGCTATCGCGCGCGGCACGCAGGCGCAAAGAACTGCCATGTCTTGCCAGGCAACACGGCGGGACTCCCGGCGGGCGTGAAAAATCTCTGGCGTTGGTGACTCTGATCTGGTCTCGCTGCCCGACTGTCGTTATGTCGCAATGGAAGGCCGCAACCACGGTGGTTGCCGCGGACAAGCTCGATGGCCGATCGTGTCTATCTCGACTGGAATGCCACCACGCCGCTTCGCCAGGAGGCGAAGGCGGCGATGGCCGCTGCATGGGAATTGAGCGGCAACCCGTCCTCGGTGCACAGCGAGGGACGCCGTGCGCGCCGGCTGGTCGAGGACGCCCGCAATGCGGTGGCGAATGCAGTCGGCGGCCGGCCGCAGGATGTCGTGTTTCTCTCCGGCGGGACCGAAGCCAATGCGCTCGCATTGACGCCGGGATTGCGCCGCGGCGCGGGTGCGCCGGTCAGCCGGCTGCTGGTCTCCGCGATCGAGCATGCGTCTGTCCTCGCGGGCGGACGGTTCGCGCGTGAGGCGACCCTCGCGATCAATGTCACGCGCGCCGGGGTGATCGATCTCGATCATCTGCGTGCGCTGCTGGCCGATGGTGCGCCCGCACTGGTCTCGGTGATGCTGGCGAACAATGAGACCGGCGCCATCCAGCCGGTGGCTGACGTCGCCGAGATCGTCCACGCGGCCGGTGGCCTGCTGCATGTCGACGCGATCCAGGCGTTCGGGAAGATCCCGTTCGATCTCGCCTCGACCCGGGCCGATCTGGTGACGCTGTCGGCGCACAAAATCGGTGGACCGAAGGGCGCAGGCGCACTGGTGCTTGCCGAAGGCATCGAAGGGCTGGAGGCGTTCTTGCGCGGCGGCGGGCAGGAGCTCGGGCGACGGGCAGGGACCGAGAACGTCGCGGGGATTGCAGGCTTTGGTGCGGCCGCGAAGGCCGCGATGGTGGCGCTAAAGGTCGATGCCGCCCGCGTCAGGGGATTGCGCGACCGGCTCGAGCACGGGCTGCGGCAGACGCCGGACGTGGTGGTGTTCTCCGATGACGTAAAGCGGTTGCCAAATACCGTTCTGTTCACCGCGCCCGGCATGAAGGCCGAAACGGCGGTCATCGGATTCGACCTGGCGGGGGTAGCGGTCTCCTCCGGTTCCGCCTGCTCGTCGGGCAAAGTCCAGCCCTCCCACGTCCTGGAGGCAATGGGATACCGTCCAGAGGTGTCCCAGGGAGCGGTGCGGCTCAGTCTTGGCTGGTCTACCACGGAGACAGACGTGGATTTGACCCTCAAGGCTTGGCGAAAGCTCGCCGATACCTTAGTTAAGGGAGAGCGACGAAACACAGCTTGAACAGTTCTAAGCGGGTGATTTCGTCTTCAAAGCATCGTAAGAGACTTCGGAACTTGAGATCCACCGCGGTCCTTGAAACCGCGAGCGGAGGATTGAATGCCTGCTGTACAAGAGACGGTCGAGCGCGTCCGGCGCATCGACGTCGACCAGTATCGTTATGGATTTGAGACGCTGATCGAGTCCGACAAGGCCCCGAAAGGCCTGTCGGAAGACACCGTCCGCTTCATTTCCGCAAAGAAGAATGAACCGGCCTGGATGCTGGAATGGCGTCTGGAGGCGTATCGCCGCTGGCTGACCATGACCGAGCCGACCTGGGCGCGCGTCAACTATCCGAAGATCGACTATCAGGATCTTTATTATTACTCGGCGCCGAAGCCGAAGAAGACGCTGTCCTCGATCGACGAGATCGATCCGGAAATCCTCAAGACCTATGAGAAGCTCGGCATTCCGCTCCGCGAAGTCGCCGTTCTCGAGGGCGTCGAGCCGCCGCCCGGTGGCCCGCCGTCGGCCAATCGCAAGATCGCGGTCGATGCCGTGTTCGATTCGGTGTCGGTCGCGACCACCTTCCAGAAGGAGCTGAAGGCGGCCGGCGTGATCTTCATGCCGATCTCGGAGGCGATCCGCGAGCATCCCGAGCTGGTGCAGAAATATCTCGGCACCGTGGTGCCGACCTCCGACAACTACTTCGCGACGCTGAACTCGGCGGTGTTCTCCGACGGCTCGTTCGTCTACGTGCCGCCGGGCGTGCGCTGCCCGATGGAGCTGTCGACCTATTTCCGCATCAACGAGCGCAACACCGGCCAGTTCGAGCGCACGCTGATCATCGCCGACAAGGGCTCCTACGTCTCCTATCTCGAAGGCTGCACTGCGCCGCAGCGCGACGAGAACCAGCTGCATGCGGCTGTGGTCGAGCTCGTCACGCTCGATGACGCCGAGATCAAGTATTCGACGGTGCAGAACTGGTATCCCGGCAATTCGGAAGGCAAGGGCGGCATCTACAATTTCGTCACCAAGCGTGGCGACTGCCGCGGCCGGAATTCCAAGATCTCCTGGACCCAGGTCGAAACCGGTTCGGCGATCACCTGGAAGTACCCGAGCTGCATCCTGCGCGGCGATAATTCGAGCGGCGAGTTCTACTCGATCGCGATCTCGAACGGTTTCCAGCAGGTCGACTCTGGCACCAAGATGATCCACCTCGGCAAGAACACGTCGAGCCGGATCATCTCCAAGGGCATCGCCGCCGGCAAGTCGCAGAACACCTATCGCGGCCTCGTCAGCGCGCACCGCAAAGCCACCGGCGCCCGCAACTACACCGCCTGCGACTCGCTCCTGATCGGCGACAAATGCGGCGCGCACACCGTGCCCTATGTCGAGGCCAAGAATTCCTCGGCGACGTTCGAGCATGAGGCGACGACGTCGAAGATTTCCGAGGACGTGCTGTTCTACTGCATCCAGCGCGGGCTCTCGCAGGAAGAAGCCGTCGGCCTCGTCGTCAACGGTTTCGTGAAGGACGTGCTGCAGCAACTGCCGATGGAGTTCGCGGTGGAAGCGCAGAAGCTGATCTCGATCAGCCTTGAAGGTTCGGTTGGCTAATCCATCCCGCTAACGGCGCGGCCGACGCGCCCCGGGGTGATGCTCAGGAAAAATCAGATGTCTCTGCTTGAAGTGAAAGATCTGCAGGTTCGTGTCGAGGAACGCGAAATCCTCCACGGGCTGTCGCTGACAGTGAATCCGGGCCAGGTGCACGCGATCATGGGGCCGAACGGCTCCGGCAAATCGACGCTGTCCCACGTCATCGCGGGCAAGCCGGGCTATGAGGTGACCGGCGGCCAGATCCTGTACAAGGGCGAGGACCTTCTGGAGATGGCGCCCAATGAGCGCGCCGCCAAGGGCGTGTTCCTGGCGTTCCAGTATCCGGTCGAGATCCCCGGCGTGACCACCTGGAACTTCCTGCATGCGGCGCTCAACGCCCAGCGCAAGGCGCGCGGCGAGGAGGAGATCTCGTCGCCGGCCTTCCT
Source organism: Bradyrhizobium sp. B120 (assembly GCF_049075665.1). Classification (NCBI taxonomy): domain Bacteria; kingdom Pseudomonadati; phylum Pseudomonadota; class Alphaproteobacteria; order Hyphomicrobiales; family Nitrobacteraceae; genus Bradyrhizobium; species Bradyrhizobium sp. B120. The sequence goes on from NZ_CP185242.1 coordinate 4,178,939, forward strand.
CAAGAAGGTCCGCGAGGTCGCCAAGTCGCTCAACATTCCGCAGGACATGCTGAAGCGCGGCGTCAATGTCGGCTTCTCCGGCGGTGAGAAGAAGCGCAACGAGATCCTGCAGATGGCGCTGTTCGAGCCGGCCGTCTGCATCCTCGACGAAATGGATTCCGGCCTCGACATCGACGCGCTGCGGATCGCCGCCGACGGCGTCAACGCACTGCGCTCGCCGGAGCGCGCGATGGTCGTCATCACCCACTATCAGCGGCTGCTCAACTACATCGTGCCCGATGTCGTGCACGTGATGTCGAAGGGCCGGGTGGTGAAGAGCGGCGGCAAGGAACTGGCGCTGGAGCTGGAAGAGTCCGGCTACGCGCAGTTCGAAGACGCTGCCTGACAAATGCGGGTTCTCAGATGAACGTTGTTGCAAAGACCGAGACCGGGCGTGCGCTGGGCGATGCTTTCGCCGTCGCGCGCGACCGTCTGCCGGGCAAGGGCAAGATCGCCGATCAGCGCCGCGAGGCGTTCGAGGCCTATGAGCGCCTTGGCCTGCCGCATCGCCGGATCGAAGACTGGAAATACACCGACCTGCGCGCGCTGATGCGCGAGGTGCTGCCGCTGGCCCCTGCGCCGGATGCGGCGGCCCTGAGTCGCGCCGCTGCTGCGGTCAAGCTGCGGGCGATCGACAGTGTGCGCCGCCTGGTGCTGGTCGATGGCGCGTTCGCGCCCGACCTCTCCGACCTCGGCAATCTCGATAAGGGTCTGAGCATCCGCCCGCTGCGCGAGGTGCTCGATGCCGGCGAGGACGCGCTTTCCGCGCAGGCCTTTGCGTCAGACACGTCCAATCCGATGATTGCGCTGAACGGCGCGATGGCGACCGATGGCGTCGTCATCGACATCGCCAACGGGACGGTGCTGGCCCAACCGCTGCACATCGTCCACGTCGCCTCCGGCGTGACGCCGGCTGCGATGTTCACCCGTTCGCTGCTCCGGCTCGGCCGCGATACCGGCGTAACGCTGGTGGAGAGCTATCTCGCCGGCGAGGGCGCCAAGGCCTACCAGACCCATGATGGGCTGATTGTCGCGATCGGCGACAATGCGCGGCTCGATCACGTGCGTCTGGTCGAAGACAGCGTCGATGCCTTCAACATTTCCTCGGCGACCGTGACGCTCGGCGCGCACGCCCACTTCAACACGTTTGGTCTGACCTCGGGCGGTCATGTCAGCCGCTATCAGCTGACGATTACTTGCGCCGGTGAGGGCTCCAAGGTCGAGACCAACGGCGTCAATCTGATCAACGGCAAGCAGCACGCCGACACCACGCTGTTCATGGATCACGCGGTGCCGCATTGCGACAGCCGCGAGATCTTCCGTGCCGTCGTCGACGACCGTGCCCATTCCGTCTTCCAGGGCCGCATCATCGTCCGTCCCGACGCCCAGAAGACCGACGCCAAGATGATGACCCGGGCGCTGCTGCTGTCCGACGACGCGGAAGCCGACAACAAGCCCGAGCTCGAGATCTTCGCCGACGACGTCACCTGCGGTCATGGTGCGACCACCGGCGCGCTCGACGAGAGCCTGCTGTTCTACATGCGTGCACGCGGACTGCCCGAGAAGGAAGCGCAGGCGCTTCTGATCCAGGCCTTTGTCGGCGAGGCGATCGAGACGATTGCCAGCGACGCGTTGCGCGAGGTCGCAATTGCCACCGCGCAGCGCTGGCTTCAGGCGAGGGCGTGAGCATGCACAAGGCGGTCGCCAACGGTTCTTACGACGTCGCCCTGGTGCGGCAGGATTTCCCGGCGCTCGCCCTGCAGATCTACGGCAAGCCGCTGGTCTATCTCGACAACGCGGCTTCGGCGCAGAAGCCCAATGCGGTGCTCGACCGCATGACCGAGGCCTACAAGAGCGAATACGCCAACGTGCATCGCGGCCTGCATTACCTCGCCAATGCCGCGACGGAGGCCTATGAGGGCGCCCGCGGCAAGGTCGCGCAGTTCATCAACGCCCGCCGCACTGAAGAGATCGTCTTCACCCGCAACGTCACCGAGGCGATCAACCTGGTGGCATCGTCCTGGGGCGGGGTGAACATTGGGGAGGGCGACGAGATCGTCCTCTCGATCATGGAGCACCACTCCAACATCGTGCCGTGGCACTTCCTCAGGGAACGCCATGGTGCCGTGATCAAGTGGGCGCCGGTCGACGATGAAGGCAATTTCCTGATCGAGGAGTTCGAGAAGCTCCTGACCCCGCGCACCAAGATCGTCGCGATCACCCAGATGTCGAACGCGCTCGGCACCCTGGTTCCGGTCAAGGAGGTGGTCCGGCTGGCGCACGCCCGCGGCATTCCGGTGCTGGTGGATGGCGCGCAAGGCGCGGTGCATCTGCCGATCGACGTCCAGGACCTCGATTGCGATTTTTACGCCTTCACCGGCCACAAGGTGTACGGGCCGACCGGCATCGGCGCGCTCTACGCCAAGCATGAGCATCTCGTGGCGATGCGGCCATTCAACGGCGGCGGCGAGATGATCCGCGAAGTGGCCAAGGACTGGGTCACCTATGGCGATCCGCCGCACAAGTTCGAGGCCGGGACGCCGCCGATCGTCGAGGCGATCGGGCTCGGTGCTGCGATCGACTACGTCAATTCGATCGGCAAGGAGCGCATTGCCGCGCATGAGCACGAGCTGCTGACCTATGCGCAGGACCGTTTGCGCGAGATCAACTCGCTGCGCGTGATCGGAACCGCCCGCAACAAGGGTCCGGTGATCTCCTTCGAGATGAAGGGCGCGCATCCCCACGATGTCGCGACCGTGATCGACCGGCAGGGCATCGCGGTGCGTGCCGGCACCCATTGCGTGATGCCGCTTTTAGAGCGGTTCAACGTCACGGCCACCTGCCGCGCATCCTTCGGGATGTATAATACAAGGGAAGAAGTCGACCATCTGGCGCAAGCGCTGATCAAGGCGCGGGAATTGTTCGCATGACCGATACAGCCGAAGTCAAGACGGCCACCATGGAAACCACCTCGGCGCTGCCGGCGGAGGAAACCGAGCGCATGAGCGGCGAGATCGTCGCGGCGCTGAAGACGGTGTTCGACCCGGAAATCCCGGCCGACATCTACGAGCTCGGCCTGATCTACAAGGTCGACCTCAAGGATGACCGCGCCGTCGACATCCTGATGACGTTGACCACCCCGAACTGCCCGGCCGCCGGCGAGTTGCCGCAAATGGTTGAGAACGCGGTTGCCAGCGTTCCCGGCGTCGGCGTCGTCAACGTCAACCTGGTGTGGGATCCGGCCTGGACGCCGGACCGGATGTCGGACGAGGCGCGCCTCGTCCTCAATATGTGGTGATGCGTTAGAGGATTGAGCCTAAGCTCGAGATTGAATTGCCGCTGGGACTGACCACATGAGTGACATGACACAAGCCTCACCGACCCCAGCCAAGCCGAAGCGGCCGCGCCCGCAGGTCATGAGACTGACCGATGCCGCGGCGGAGCGGATCACCGAGCTGACCCAGCGCGCCGATTCCGAGATCGTCGGCCTGCGAGTCGGCATCAAGAACGGCGGCTGCGCCGGGCAGTCCTACACCGTCGAATACGCCCACGAGATCCGTCCGACCGACGAAGTGGTCGAGGACAAGGGCGTGAAGATCCTGGTCGATCCGAAGGCCGTGCTGTTCCTGCTCGGCACCGAGATGGACTACGTGGCCGACAGGATGCAGGCTCAGTTCGTGTTCAATAATCCGAACCAGGTCTCCGCCTGCGGTTGCGGCGAATCGGTGCAGCTCAAGCCGGCGACGGTCTGATCGCCGTCGCCCCGGGCCGGGCGCGCAACATGCGCGCTCCAAAGGCCGGCAATCGATAACCACCCTTGTTGCGGGTCGACGCGGTCGTCGACCATACTGCTTGCCATGCGCGCGGCATGCGGACGCGCGTCGAGCAAGGGTGGATACATGGACCGCGAATTCCTGACCGATCTGTTCGCCGATTTCGGCCCGGTCACGCTGCGCCGGATGTTCTCCGGCTACGGCATCTCCGCTGACGGCACCAATTTCGCGCTCGCGCTGCGCGCCGGGCTCTACTTCCGCGCTGACGAAGAGACCATCCCGCAATTCGAGGCCGAAGGCTGCGGACCGTTCCAGTATCAGACGCGCGCCAAGACGGTGACGGTGAACTCCTACTGGCAGCTGCCGGCGCGGCTGTTCGACGATGCCGAGGAGCTCGCGGTCTGGGCCCGCCTGGCGCTCGGCGCCGCCCAGCGCGCCGCGCTGCGCAAGCGGCCGAGGAAACGACCGGCCGCACCGAAGTCGAAGACGCCGGTGAAGAAGGCCGCGGCAAAGAAGGCTGCAGGCAAGAAAACCGCGGTGAAGAAGGCGGCTGCGACGTCCGCCAAGAAGAAGCGCGTCGAAAGGAAGCGGCCCTCGTCGAGCGGCCGCTGACTGAATCGATCCGCGTCATTGCGAGGAGCGTAGCGACGAAGCGATCCATCTACCCGCATTGCGGATAGACGGATTGCTTCGCTACGCTCGCAATGACGGTGCGGACAAGGACGCGGACCGGTCACGCCACCCGGGTCTGGGTCTCGGCGCTGTATTCCGGATCGGCTTCGCAGATCACGCGGTTGCGGCCGGCGCGCTTGGCGCCGTAGAGGCAGGCATCGGCGCGCTCGATCAGGGAATCCGTGTCGTCGGCCGGCTTCAGCATGGAGACACCGACCGAGATCGTGACCCGGCCGAGGATCTCGCCGGTCGACTTCTTCTTCAGTTCCTTGGCCATCACGGCGCGGCGGATGTGGTCGGCGACCGTCAGCGCCTGGCGCAGCGCGGTGTTCGGCAGCACCACCGCGAATTCCTCGCCGCCGTAGCGGGCGGTGATGTCCTGGCCCTTGATGGTTTGCTTCAGCGTTTGCGCCACCAGTCGCAGCACCTGATCGCCGGTGAGGTGGCCGTAGGAATCGTTGAACGACTTGAAGTGATCGATGTCGAACATCAGCAGCGACAGCGGCTCGCCGCTGGCGAGCGCAGCCTGCACCGCCATGTCGATCGAGCGGTCGAAATACTTCCGATTGCCGAGGCCGGTGAGCGGATCGGTCAGGCTCTCGGCGCGGATCGCCTCGAGGCTGTGTTGCAGATCGCTGATCTCCGACTTCGACAGTGCGAGCCGGTTCTCCAATGCCTGATTGGTCTCGCGCATCTCGCGCGTCGATTTGGCCAGCCCCTCGACGATGATCTTGATCTGGTCGCGGGTGGTCGCGGTCGAGAGCCGGTCGCTGGCGCCGACGAGGCTCGCGTCGTAGGTCGCGGACACGCCGAGCGCATCGGTGATCAGCCGCATGACGGCATCGATCTCGCCGATGACGCGCGCGCCGACCTTGTCGATGCGGTCCGAGGTCTTGATGTGCGAGAGGTAGGTTTCGTAGATCTGCTCGAGATCGGATTCAGAGAGCTTGCCGCTGCGCGCCAGCGTCTCGTTGATGACCTTGTTGAGCGGTGCGTTGTATCCGGTCGCGTAGACGTACCAGATTTCGTAGTTGCGCGGCACGGCGGTCTGGCGAAGCGAGCGAATCTGACCAAGCGCGACTTCGGCAAAGGCCAACGTACGTTCGTGTTCGTCCAGCAGCTTGACCACTGTCACGTCCTCAATGCACGCAATGCCGGTCATGCCCGGCAGCAATAACTAAATTATTGGCGCGAGGGTACGGGACGAGAATGAAGGCAAGGTAAATGGTGGAACTACGGGGATTTCGCCGCGACTAATGTCGTAAGAGCCCGATTCCGTCGCAGATCGAGCCCGGCTTTGGCGAGCCTTTCGCTGCGCGCCATTGCGCTGCCGCTTGCGCGCCATTGCGCTGCGAAAACGGCGCGCATTTGCTTCAAACGCGAGCGATCAGTGTGGGCGTGGGCCGCCGGCGGCGACACGGACTCCGCAGGATACCGCCGCTGGTGCGGCGGCATCGGAGCCGGCCTTAGGCGCGTGCGCGCACAGGTCGCAGCAGGAAGGCGGGCAGGTGCGAATGATCGGCGGGCTCATGGTCCACCTCGCGCTGCGGCCGCGATGGCTCGGCGCGCCCGATCGACGGCACGTGCGACGGGGTGGCCCGTGGCGCGGTGCCGCGGCCGTGGCGCGGTTCGCGCTCCGGCTTGGCTGCGCGCTCCTGGCGGGGCTCCTGGTCCTGACGCGGCTCGCGTTCACCCTGACGCGCTTCGCGTTCACCGTGACGCGACTCGCGCTCACGTCGCGGCTTGCGGCCGCCACGAGCGCCGTCCCGCGAACCTTCGCGGCTGCGCGAGCGGCGCGGCGCACCGTCCTCGTCGGAGGCCTCGCTGTGAACGGTGAAGTCGCCCTCGGCGCGCGGGATCGGCTGGCCGATCAGCTTCTCGATCGCCGTCATCGACTTGCTGTCGAGCGAGGTGACGATGGAGATCGCGGTACCGGTCCGCCCGGCGCGGCCGGTGCGGCCGATGCGGTGGACGTAATCGTCGGGGTGGTGGGGTACGTCGAAATTGAAGACGTGGCTCACCGCGGGAATGTCGAGGCCGCGGGCGGCGACGTCGGAGGCGACGAGCAGCGGAATCTCACCCTTGCGAAATTGATCCAGCGCCGCGGTGCGGGCGGACTGGTCCATGTCGCCGTGCAGGGCGCCGACACTGAAGCCATGCTTCTGGAGTGATTTGTGAAGGACGGCGACTTCGCGCTTGCGATTGCAGAAGATAATCGCGTTGTTGAGGTCCTTGGCGTCGCGCAGCAGGCGGCGGAGGATCTCGCGCTTGTCATGCGCTTCGCGACCGGCCGGGACCTGCAATTGCGTCACGGTGACGGCGGTGGTCGCGGGTTTGGAGACTTCGATCCGGGCCGGATTGTGCAGGAAGGCCTCGGTGATGCGGCTGATCTCAGGCGGCATCGTCGCGGTGAAGAACAGGGTCTGCCGCGTGAACGGGACGAGCTTGCAGATGCGTTCGATGTCGGGAATGAAGCCCATGTCGAGCATGCGGTCGGCTTCGTCGATCACCAGCAACTCGACGCCGGTGAGCAGCAATCCGCCGCGTTCGGTGTGGTCGAGCAGGCGGCCGGGCGTAGCGATCAGGACGTCGACGCCGCGCATTAGCTTGGAGTCCTGGTCGCCGAACGAGACGCCGCCGATCAGCAGCGCCACGTTCAGTTTCTGACCGGCGCCGTATTTGTCGAACTGCTCCTTCACCTGCGCAGCTAGTTCGCGGGTCGGCTCGAGGATCAGGGTGCGCGGCATGCGTGCCCGCGCGCGGCCCTTCTCGAGCAGGGTGAGCATCGGGAGAACGAAGGCAGCGGTCTTGCCGGTGCCGGTCTGGGCAATGCCGAGCACGTCGCGCCGGGCGAGGACGTGCGGGATTGCCTGTTCCTGGATGGGAGTGGGGGTGGTGTAACCGGTAGCCGCAACTGCGGCGAGGACCTTATCGGACAGGCCTAGATTGGAAAAAGACATTGAGCCTCTGGTCGAAACCGCCGTTCGGCATCGCAGGTAAAAGGCTGTCGCGTTCGGCCCCGAAACGGCTCGCTTTTCTATAAAGCTCGGGGGCTCTGGCTAACGCTGACGGACGGCAAACCTGACGAATCGCGTTTCGATCCGAGGGCCGCGTTGCCCGCAACATAGGGGCGCAAGCGGTAAAGTCAATCTTGGAACCAGCCGGATGGCCGAAAAAGCTTAATGTTTTCGCCAAAATAACCGTCGTTTCCGTCATTTGGCGGTCAAATGAATCACCGGCTCGCTATCTGACGGCGGGGCCCCGGCGAGGGGCGTTCGCGCTGCTTTCCCCTTAAATCCGCCGCAGCGGGCCCCGCCGCGGCGCGGGCTGCCCTACCAGGCATAACGGACCGCGCCCTTGCCGGCATAGGAGCGGGTCACGTTGGAGAATTCGCCCTCGAAGCTTGCGAGCGCCGACCAGCCGTTGGCCCATTTCAGTTCGGCGGAGGCGGTGGTGAGGGCGGAATCGGCGGCCTGGGCTGCGCCGCTCACGACGAAGCTCGCGCCGGGCAGGGTCTGGAAGGTCGCGGCGATGCTGCGGTCGGGGTTGAAATCATGCGCCCAGGCGGCACGGCCGCGCAGCGTCAGGACCGCATTGGAGAGCGCAAAGGATTTGTCGGCGCGCAGGCCGAGCTCGCTGCGGCTGTCGGTAACGCTCTTCGCGTTGTAGGCCAGCGCAAAGGTGTTGGCGCCGACGATGGCCTGCTCGGCGTAACCCGGCAGCTGGAAGGTCGTGAACTGGCCGGCGGCATAGGGCGTGATGCCGACGCCGCCGATCCACGGCGCAACGAGGCGATAGCCGCCTTCGGCGCGGCCCGACCAGGCGTTGGCTTTGAATTCGGCGCGCAGGCGATCGAGACCCCCGACCGTCACGGTGCGGTCGGTGGTAATGTCCTGCCAGCCATAGGCCAGCGCACCGGCGAGATACGCCGCGCCGATAGTGTGCCGGACGAAGGCGCCGGCCTGGAACAGATCGGAGCGTCCGCCGCCGCCATTGGCGACGCTGAAATTGGTGCCGCCGCCGGCGAGCGCGAAACCGGCGATCGTGTTCGGCGAGAAGCGGTAGTCGGCGCCGATGGCGGTGCCGAACGCCTGGCTTGTGGTGTTGTTCGAGCCGAGCGCCGCGTTGCCGTCGGTGGTCTGGGAGCCGCCGTAGGCCGCCGCCCACACGCTCCAGCGTGGGTCATAGCTCTCGGCGATCGGCGCCTTGCGATAGATCGCGGCGGCGGCGTCGCTGGTCGAACGCTTCGCTGCATAGGCCAGGGAATAGTCGTCGGCGTAAGCCATGGCGCCGGCCGGCGTCGCCGTCGGACCACGACCGTCGACGAAGGGATCGAGCATCGTACCCATGAACTGGTTCATGGCGTTGAAGGTGGTCTGCTGCGATCCGGCTGCGGTCTCGCCGGAGAGCTGGGTCAGGCCGTTCACGAGGTTGTCGCCCGACACCTTGAAGATCGCGCTGAACGCATTGGAGAGGTTGGCGCCGCCGAGCAGGCCGTTGTCGATCGCACCGGCGACGGTCCTGTGGTTGATGCCGGCATTGGCCGGCAGGATCGGGGAGAGCATGCCGGGATCGACCGACAGCAGCACATCGTTGCCGACATAGCTCAGTACCGGATTGCGGGCGAGGTTGTTGGCGAGCAGCAGGGTTGCCGAGCCGAACGTGCCGCTCAGCGTTCCCGCATTGACGATCGTGTAGGTGGTCTTTTTCGTAATCCGCTCGAGCGGATCGACCACCACGTTGCCGCTAAGGTTGGCGGTGCCGGTCACGATCGTCTTGTCGCTGATCGTATTGGTGAGCTGCACCAGATAGGTCGCCGCCGCGGTCATGGTCAGGCTCGCCATCGTGATCGTCCCCGGCGAATTGCCGGGCGACAGCGTGCCGCTGATGACAGCGTTACCGATGGTGCCGTTGCCGCCGAGCGTGCCGGTCGGGCCGACCGTGACGCTGGCGTTCGGCATCGCGCCGTTGAGGATGAACACGCTGTCGACGTTGACCATCCCGGCAAAGTTCGAGTTGCTGCCGGTAAAGCTCCAGTTCGAGCCTGCAAGAATCCCGAAATTGGCGAAGCCGCTGCCGAGTTTCGACAGGTCGAAACTCGACGCGGTCGTGCCGCCGAACTGCACGATACTGGTCCCGCTGCCGACGATGTTGCCGTTGAACACAGCGCCGGACTGGACTTGCAGCACGTCGTTGGTGCCGCCGAACTGCACGGCGGTGCCGCCGGTGCCGGTGATGGTGCCGTTGGCGATCAGCGTCGTGGTGCCGCCCGACGTCACGATGCCGGTGGTGCCGGTGACGAAGGTGCCGGTCGTAATGAAGATGTTGCCGGGGGTCGAACGCGAGGCCGAGATGCCGATGCCGGTGCTCTGCACGCCGGCCAGCGCATCGATCTTGATGTCGCCGAGACCGTCGCGTTGGGCGAAGATGCCGTAGCTGCCGGCGGCCTTGCCGTTCGCAATCACGTTGCCTTCGGCACGCAGCGCCAGCGTTGCGGAATTGTCGGCGCCGTTGACCATAACGCCGCTGATGCCGATCGCCGCTGCGCTCGTCGAGGTGGCGCTCACGGTCCCCTTGGTGATGAGGTCGATGCCGCCGAGCCCCGCGGTCTCGGCAGCGCGCCTGGTATCGCCGCGGGTCAGCGCGACACCGGTCGCGGCACCGTCCGAGATGGCGGTCACGTCGCCATTGGCGCGAACGGTCATGGTGCCGGTGTTGATGTTGGTCGGAGAAAAGCTGGTGGCTGAGGCGCTGATTCCGGTGGCGGTGCTGCCGGGGCCGGTCGCGGTCGCCGTCACGGCACCGTCGGTGGTCAGCCGCGTCGCGGCCAGATTGTATTGTCCCATGCTGATGCCGATGACCTTCGACGCGATGTCGCTGACCGAGGTTGCCGTCACGGCGCCGTGCAGGTTGAAGTCGACCGGGACCACGCCGCTGGCGCCGAGGGACGCTCCGATCACGTTTGCCACGTAGCCGGACCGTGACATGCCGGTGACCGTGATCGAACCGTTGGCGTTCAGCACCGCCGAGCCGTTGCTGGACGTGCTTCCGAGCCCGGCGGACAGACCGGCGACGGTGCCACCGGCCGAAGGAAGGGTGGAAGCCCTGGTGTCGAAGGTTCCGGAAAGATCGCCATTGATGGTCGCGGTGTTGGTGCCGCCGGCGGCGGAAAAGCTGACCGACGCCAGGGTGCCGAAGAAGGACGTATCGGGGCCGCTTCCCCTGGCGATATTGCCGTCCACGACGAGGCTGTTGTTGGCGCCCCCGGCGGCGTAAACGGACAGCGTCCCGCCCGTGATGCCGCGCGTTCGGACCGTCGTGGTGCCGGTGCCGTAGTTCCATAGGCTGACGTCGCCACTAACGTCCTGATTGAGCTTCACCGTGAACGCGCTGGTGTTGGCCGAATTGTTGCCTTCGAGGCGGATGCCCCCAGTGACGCTCGCATTGGTGGTGAGGTCGACGGTGCCGACGCCGCCGTTCTGGAGATAAATGCCGCCGGTGACTGCGCCGTTGGTCGTGACGGAAAGATTGCGCGCAGAATGAAGGATCTGTCCCATCCGGACGAAGATTCCGCGGCTGCCATTGGTTGCGTCCCCGCTGACTGCGCCTGTCGCGATCGTGACGTCGGACTGGCTGCCGTCGGTCAGGACGTAGATTCCCAAGCTGGCCACGATCTGGCTTCCGACCGTGTTGATGTTGACGCTGGCGTTCGGTCCGCTGCCCGCGACCTGGATCCCGCTGCCGCCCCTGATCGTGCCGGCGCTCTGCGTAATGGAGACCGGTCCGTTTCCGATCGAGGCATTGATCGCGGACCCGTACACGCCGGCGGTGACGTCGGCCGACCCCGTGTAGGTGATCGTGCCTTGGGCGCTGAGCACGACGCCGTCGTAAAAGGATGATGCGGTGATCCCGGCAGGGTCGTTGTGATTGAAAGTCAGGTTGCCGCCGCTGATCGCCGCTGCGCCGCCGGTAATTCCGGCGCCGGCGTTGACGGTAACCGTGAGATCGTTTGAGAAACGCGTGACGTTAAGGCGCCCGCCGGCCGGGTTGGCGGCGTCGCAGAGGACGTTGTTTGACGTGGCTATGGTGCCGCTGAGGCCCTGGCAGGCCGCCTGCGCTTCGGTCGCGGCGGCCAGCGCGATCAATGATGCCGAGCCGAGCAGCGCGCCGCGCCACATCGTCAGCCTGCCGCCGATGCCGATCATCACCTTGCCCCACGCCCCATTGTATCTGCACGTTTCTGGCGCAACGGTCGTGCGCTGTCTTCTCAGTGCGCGCATACCGTCGATCCAAAGCGCACCCGCCGCGGAAATGAGCGCAGGTGTGGCCGCTTGGCACCATGCGGCACGGGCCGCGTCGGATCGGCGCGAGCGCAGTGCCGCCACGCAGCGCCTCGTCCTACTGCCCCGCAGCCCGGTACTCGCCCGGCGTCAGGCCTTCGGATGCGCTGAAGATCCGGTAGAAAGTGGCCAGGCTGCCAAACCCGCAGGCGAGGGCGATATCGGCGATCGGCCGCGGCGGCTTTTCACAAAGCAGCCTGCGGCTCTCGTTCAGGCGCTCGGCTGTGACGGTCTGCGAAAAGCTCGCCCCCGTCGCTTCGAACAGGACGTGCAGGTAGCGGACCGAGACGCCGAGCATCTCGGCCACCATCCCCGGCGACAGCGCCGGCTTCGCGAGATGGCGCGTGATCAGGCGGCGCGCCAGGCTCAGTCGGCCGACGCGCAGCGCCTGCTGGGCGCGGCGGCTGCCCGGCCTGATCGCGCCGCGCTCGATCAACGCGAGCTCCGCCACGATCTTGACCAGCGCGGGAATGCTCGCGGTCTCACCGGCCTCGGTGGCCTCCTTGAAATCGGCAAGGCAGGCTTCGAGCAACGGCGCCCAGCCGCGATTGCTTGCCGTCGGTGAACTCCGACGCGCAAGCGCGGGAGTTTGATCGACGCATAGCTCTCCGGCATCGGGGGCAAGAGCGCGAGCCGCGCCGGTGGATGGCGTTTCCGGGCTGTGATCCATTTGCTTGCTGCGCATCATGCATGACCTCTCGCTCTGCATCAGAGCGCGCGTCGCCGGTAGGGAAATTGGCTGTGCCGCGTCCGGGCGAAGCGCCAGCGCGGTTCTGACGAAATCGCCGGAAATTATCTTCTCAATGCGCGCAGGCAGATCACTTCGGTTCGGCCGACGCGCGCCACGATCGGCCGGGTCGTCGGCTTGTCCCATGTCAGCCATTCGAGACGTCTCCAAAGGTCTTGCGATGCAATATCGTATATTTCACATAGTCATGTAAAATATGAAATAGCTAACAAGCGGCAAAACTTATCCACGGCCCGGCGAAATGGTCCGGCCGGTCGCTTGTGGTTGACAGTCGGGAGGGTTTGCTGATGGGCGACGGCCGTGCGCGGGCCGTCGTTGCGGACTACTTCCGCTTCGGCATCACGGCGCAGCCGTAGAGCACCATCGCGCACATCTGGCGATAGCGGGCCGAGAAGTCGTCACGGGCGATCGGCGGCAGCGCCTGGTTGACGGCACGCGCGCCGTCCGCAAGGGCCTGCGCGATCTGCGCCGGCTTGAACGCGCCGTTCAGCTTCAGCAGCCGTGCGGCCTGCAACTCGATCACCAGTCTCTCCAGATCGGCCTGGAACGAGACGGCGGATTTGATCATCAAATCGCGGCAGCGCTTGAAGGCCTCGGCATTGAGCTCGACGGTGTGCGGCGAATGGGTGAGGCGGCGCCGCGTCTCGCCGTAGCGGACGTCGAGGATCGTCGCAAAAATATCCAGCGCGCCGCCGCCCTTCGCGCGCACGGACCGGCCGGCCTCCAGCGCGAGCGCAACGTCCTCGACGTGGCGCCAGGCGATGACGGCGCGAAACGCCTCTTCCTTGTTGCTGAAGTAGTAATACAGCGCGCGCTGCGTGAAGCCGCAGGCCTTCGCCAGCCCGACCATCGACAGCCCGCTATAGCCGTAGTCGAGAAAAGCCTGATTGACCTGCGCCAGCAGGTCGGGTCCAGGCTTGATCATCTTCTTCGACATCAGGATTCCGGGGATGACGAGGAGGGCGTGTGACGCCGGGAATCCCGATTACGGGCATCACGGCGCTTTAGCAACCCGCAACTGCCCGGTGTCCCGGCCGGTTCGGATCGAGGTTCAGGCCACCCGTGCCCGGTAATCGCCCGGCGTCATCGATTCGGACGCATTGAAGAGGCGGTAGAATGTCGCGAGGCTCTCGAAGCCGCAGGCAAACGCCACCTCGGCGATCGTCTGGCCGGATCGCTCGCGGAGCAGGCGGCGGCTTTGCGCGAGCCGAAGCGCGGTGACGGTCTCGGAGAAAGTCTTCTCCGTTTCCTCGAACAGGATGTGCAGGTGACGCACCGAGATGCCGAGCAGGCCGGCGATCAGGCTTGGCGTCAGCGCCGCATCCGCGAGATGCCGCCGGATCAGGCGGCGGGCCAGCGACAGATGCGCGCTTCGCAGGGCCTGCTGCGCGAGCCGGCTCTTCGGCCGCATGATGCCGCGCTCGATCAGCGCGATATGGGCGAGCGCCTGCACCATCGGGGCCGTATCCGTCGCGGTGGCGTCATGGCCTTCGATGAGGTCGCGGAAGCAGGATTCCAGCAGCGGCTGCAGCGCGGTCTCATCCTGCACGGGCCTTGGGACCAATTCGCCGAGCTCGGCGCCCGCCGGGACGATGTTCGCCACCGGGATCTTGATGATGCGCAAATGGAAGCCGTCATCGTGCAGCGGGGCTGTGCGATAGGGCAGGTCCGAATAGCTGGTCGCGAACATGCCGTCGCGCACCGCGAATTCATCGAGCCGCGCGCCGCCGAACCAGCCGCCGCCGCCGAGCTGCTGGTAGATGCACAGGCTGTCGCTGCGCGCGTCGGCGATGTCGCCGGCGCGCCGCTCGACGCGGTAGGGCGAGGCCCGCAGCTCGACCAGCCCGGCATCGCCGAGCTGGCGCAGCGAGAACTCGCCGAAGAAGTCGCGGCGGTGCTCGGGTTCGAGTTCCGCTGTGACGCCGAACAACCCCTTGGCGCGCACCTCGCGCCAATAGTCGAAGCGATCGCGGGGATCGACCTGCTCAGTGGACCATGTGTACACGGGAATGCCCCTGGAGTGCCCTTGGGACGTGCGGAGAGCTCGCGCCGGATGGAAGCCGGAATCTATCACGCGGGCCGTAAAAAGAAACTTGACCGAAGGTGGACGGGACGCCCCATGGTAGCCAAGAGGGCGCCAAGGGGGTGCCAAGGCGGTGGTCGCGGCGGCCGTCCGGCGTCGGCCTTGAACCGGCCAAACGGCTGATCCGACTATTAGGCGGCGGTCGCACGAGCGGCGCACTTGTCGTGCAGGCGGGAATTGGGATGAAGAGCTGGCTTTCGAGACTTTCAGCGACCCTGTTGGCGGTCGCATGTGTTGCGTCGGCGGCGCCCGCCCAGGCTGAAAAGCGCGTGGCGCTGGTGATCGGCAACAATGATTACAGAAACGTGCCCAAGCTGCAGAAGGCGGTCAACGACGCCCGCACCATGGGCGACACCCTGAAGCAGCTCGGTTTCAACGTCATGGTGGCCGAGAATTTGAACCGGCAGGCGTTCTCCGAGACGCTGCTCGCCTTCGACCGCGCCGTGGAACCCGGCGACACCGCGTTCTTCTTCTATGCCGGCCACGGCTTCGAGATCGCGGGCCAGAATTTCCTGCTGCCGACCGACGTGCCGGCCGCCACCGAAGGGCAGGAAGAGCTGGTGCGCGACGCTTCGGTTCTCGCCGACCGCATCATCGAGCGATTGCAGAACAAGAAGGCGCGGACCTCGATCCTGGTGTTCGACGCCTGCCGCAACAATCCGTTCGAGCGCGCCGGGACGCGCGCGGTTGCCGGCGGCGGTGGCCTCGCGCCGATGACGCAGCTGCCCGAAGGCGTGTTCTCGGTGTTTTCGGCGGGGCCGCGCCAGACCGCGCTCGACCGTCTCTCGAACGACGACGCCAACCCCAATTCGGTGTTCACGCGAACCTTTGCCAGGGAGCTGCTGCAGCCCGGTGAAAACCTGGTGCAGGTTGCGCAGCGTACGCGGCGCCTGGTCAGCGAGATCGCCGAGACCGTGAAGCACAAGCAGATCCCGGTCTATTTCGACCAGATGGTCGACGACGTCTTCCTGAACGGGATCGCGAAGGCGCAGGCCGAGGCGGCCAAGCCGTCGGCTCCGCCGCAGCAGGTGGCCGCGTTGCCGCCGGTCTCGGTGCCGAAGCTGCCGAAGGACGATTCCATCAACGCGCCGATCGCGAGCTTCTCGCGGCACAATGGCGGCTGGACCGTCGTGTTCTCGATCGCCGATCCGACGCTCGGCATCTCCTGGCGGTTCGGCGATAGCGGCGACTTCCGCGAAACCGGCTTCATGGACACGCTCGATCCGCGCACGCGCAAGCGGATGCCCAATCCATCGATCGAGCTGCCGGCCGATGCGCCGGCGGCCACGATCGAGCTTCGCTATGTCGATACCCAGGGTGAGATGCAGGGGCCGTTCCCGATCAAGTTCGATCCCGACGCTGCGCTGATCCGCGACCAGCGCAAGATCCTCGACATGACCGCGACGAGCTGGCTGTCGTTCCGCGAGTTCAACGGGCTGCTCGTCTACTACACGCATCTGATGTCCTATCGCTGTGCGATCCGCGAGGTGCGGATCGGCATCGACACCGCGGTGCCGGACAAGGTGTTGAAGATGCCGGCCTGCAATTCGCGCGATCCGAGCGCAATCCCGTCCGACGCGCAGCCCTATCTGAAGCTCGCGCCGCAGACCAAGTCGGTTTCGGTGGAGCTGACCTACCGCGACGGCAGCGTGTCGGAAATCAAGACGTTCAGGCGATAGCACAGCATCCTTGTCGTCCGATCTGCGTTACAGTCGGCGAGGCAGCGATAAGGACGGCATCATGGATGCAGGCAATCCGGCAGCGCCGAAGACGCGTCAGATGAAGGTGCGCTGCTGCGTCGTCGGCGGCGGGCCGGCCGGCATGATGCTCGGCTATCTGCTCGGGCGCGCCGGCGTTGATGTCGTGGTGCTGGAGAAGCACGCCGACTTCTTCCGCGACTTCCGCGGCGACACCGTGCATCCGTCGACCCTGCAGGTGATGGACGAGCTCGGTCTGATCGACGGCTTCCTGAAGCTGCCGCACCAGGACATCCAGAGGCTCGACGGCATGTTCGGCGGCACCTCGGTGCGGATCGCCGACCTCAGCCGCCTCAGCGTCAAATATCCCTTCATCGCGATGATGCCGCAGTGGGACTTCCTCAATTTCCTGCGCGAGAGCGGCAAGCGTTTCCCCTCGCTCAAGGTCTTGATGAGCGCCGAGGCGACCGACCTGATCCGGCGCGGCGACGCAGTTGCGGGCGTCCACGTGAACACGCCCGATGGCCCGATCGAGATCGAAGCCGATCTCACCATCGGCTGCGACGGCCGCCATTCGATCGTGCGCGAGCGCGCCGGCCTCGACGTCGAGGAGATCGGCGCGCCGATGGACGTGCTGTGGTTTCGCGTCGGGCGGCGCCGGGACGAGACCGAGAATTTGTTCGCCCGCATCGACCACGGCAAGATGATGGTGACGTTCGATCGCGGCGACTATTGGCAATGCGCCTATGTGATCGCCAAGGGACAATACGAGGCTGTGAAGGCGAGGGGATTGCCGGCGCTGCTCGACGACGTGCTGCGGCTCGCGCCGATCCTCAAGGCCGGCATTGCCGACGTGAAGAGTTTTGACGACGTCAAGCTGCTCACGGTTGCGATCAATCGCCTGACCCGCTGGACCCGTCCCGGCCTGCTCTGTATCGGCGACGCCGCGCACGCGATGTCGCCGATCGGCGGCGTCGGCGTCAACCTCGCGGTGCAGGACGCGGTCGCGACCGCCAACATCCTAGCGGCCAATCTCACGCAAGGCTGTCCGCCGGAGGACGAGCTCGACGCCGTGCGGCGTCGCCGCGAATTCCCGGTCCGGGTGACGCAACGCATGCAGGTGATCGCGCAGAACAACCTCATCAGCGCTGCGCTGAAGGGCGGCGATCAACCGGTGCCGTTCGCGTTGCGGTTGATCACCGCGATGCCCTGGCTGCAAGGGCTGACGGCGCGTCTTGTCGCGATCGGGGTGCGGCCGGAGCACGTCCATTCGCCGGCGGCGCGCTGACGGGCGTCGCGCGCACGGAAGGAATTTATCAAGGATAACAGCTGCTTAAAGGAGCCGTTAGAAGTTGCGTGATTGCAACAGGCAGACATGATTCGAAACCGGCAGACACTGATTCTGCGCGACCGGTTCCCGCGGTTTGCTTTTGGTAAGGGTCTCTCTGGGAAAGCTCGTCTCCATCAGACAATCTGGGGATGCCACCATGTCTCATGCCAAATTCATTGCCGCGCTGACCGTGACCACGGCGCTCGGTGTCGGTGCTGCATCGGCCGCCGACCTTGCCGCCCGTCCGTACACCAAGGCGCCGGCCTATGTGGAGACGGTCTACAACTGGTCCGGCTTCTACCTCGGCGGCCATCTCGGCGGCGCCTGGACCAACGAGCAGTGGGTCAACAGCGCGAACACGACGGTGTTCGGCGATCTCGCGCCCGGCCAGGGCTTTCGGCAACGCGGCTCGGGCTTCATGGGTGGCGGTCAGATCGGCTACAACTGGCAGGCCAACAACTTCGTGTTCGGCGTCGAGGGCACGATCTCCGGGCTCGACAATTCCGGCCGCGTCACCAACACGGTGTTCGGCGTCGGCCGCGACGATCAATTCAGCTGGCGCTCGAACGTCATGGCAACGATCGTCGGTCGTGCCGGCTACGCGATCCAGAACAATCTGCTCTATTTCAAGGGCGGCTATGCCGGCGTGAACAACCGCCTGTCCGTCGTCGACAACCTTCCGCCGGCAACCGGCTCCGGCAGCCAGACCCATTGGGCCAGCGGCTGGACGATCGGCGCCGGCTGGGAATACGGCATCACCCGCAACTGGACCATCGGCGTCGAATACAACTACGCGGCCTTCGAGCGCCAGACCTATCAGCTCGCGGGCACCGCAGCGGGCACCTACACGTTCGACGCCAAGCCGCGCGACATCCAATGGGCGGTGGTGCGCGTGAACTACAAGTTCGACGCGCCGGTCATCGCGCGCTACTGAACTCTAGAGCCCTATCCCGTTCCGACTGAATCGGAACGGGGCTCTAGATTCTAGTTTTGACGCGTTTTCTTCACGCGAACCGGTAGCCACTTCGCTCGAAAACGCTTTAATGAGGCGAACAGGATGCAGGAGCCCCGGCAAATGCCGGGGCTCTTGTGTTTCATGGATCCTGTGGTTTCAGGCCATCACCGAATAGCCGCCGTCGACGGGGATCGCGGTGCCGGTGACGAAGTCCGACGCCGGCGAGGCCAGGAACACGGCGATCCCTGAGAAGTCGTCGATGGCTCCCCAGCGGGCCGCCGGCGTGCGTGCGAGTACGCGCTCGTGCAGGCCTGCGACCTGCTGGCGCGCGCCCTTCGTCAGATCGGTGTCGATCCAGCCCGGGAGGATGGCGTTGACCTGGATGTTGTCGGGGGCCCAGGCGTTGGCGCAGGCGCGGGTGTACTGGACGATTCCGCCCTTGCTCGCGGCATAGGCCGCAGCGAAGCTCGCGCCGAAGATCGACATCATCGAGCCGATATTGATGATCTTGCCGTGGCCCGAGGCCTTGAGCGCCGGATAGGCCGCCTTCGAGCACAGGAAGGCGCTGGTGAGGTTGGTGTCGATCACCTTGCTCCACTCGTCGAGCTCGAGCTCGTGCGGCGGCTTGCGGATGCTCATGCCGGCATTGTTGACGAGGATGTCGATCCGGCCGAGCTCGCCCGTGACCCGCTCGACCATCGCCGCGACCGCGGCCTTGTCGGTCACGTCGGTTGCCACCGCGATCGCCTTGACGCCACGCTTGCCGAGGTCCTCGACGGCGGCCTTCGATTTGGCCTCGTTGCGGCCGACCACGGCAACCGCCGCGCCGGCATCCGCCAGGCCGCGCGCCATGCCAAGCCCGATGCCGCCATTGCCGCCGGTGACGATCGCGACCCGGCCCGAGAGATCAAACTGTCCGTTTCTCATTGTTGTTGTCCGCTGTGGTTTGAATCCGGTCGCGAGAGTGCCCGATCGTCAGGGCGCTGACCAGATCGGGCGCGGCCGGTCGGCCCTGCGCCAAGAGGCGTGCGCGCGAGATCGTTCTCGACAGCGTTCGGGCAACAAAAAAGCCCCGGACAATGCCGGGGCTTTTCGTCTGCCATGTCAGCAGGGATCAGTATTCAGCTCAGTACTTGGCAACAACCGGACCGGTCCAGTTGAAGCGGTAGACCAGCGAGGTGCTGATGGTCTGGACGAACGGCTTGAAGGTGATGTCGCGGCCGTTCGAGATGTTCGTCACGTCGGCGAGTTCCGAGATGTTCTTGTTGTCGTAGTAGGCAGCGCGGTACTCGGTCTTCATGAACCAGCCCGGCGCGGTGATGCCGAAGATGTTCAGGTTGTTCTCGACGCCGCCGCCGACGAACCAGCCGCTACGATCGAAGCCGTTGGTGTGCAGGCCCGACGGGAGAGCGGTCGCGGTGTTGAACAGCGTGGTGCCCTTCCAGTGCGAGCTGGAGTAACCGGCGTTGACGTAGGACAGAACGTTCGGAGCGACCAGATAGCCGAGGCGCGCACCGGCAGCCCAGCTGTAGTCGTTCTTGATGTTGCCGGCGACGAACGGACCCTGATCCTGGATCGTGCCCTTCAGGCTGCCGAACTGACCGTCGGCGAACACGCCGAGAACCCAGCTGTTGGCGGTCTGCCAGTCGTAACCGGCACCGACGGTGCCGAACCAGCCATCGCCACCCTGGCGCTGGTTGAAGCCGAGGATCGACGCGCCCGTGGTGGTCGACTGGACACCGGTGTCAGCGTCCCAGACGCCGCCGCCGCCACCGCCGAAGATGTAGAAGCCGGTCCAGCTCGGCGCCACCGCGATCGGGGCAGGAGCCTTGGTGTAGGGGCGGGCGGCCAGATCGGCAGCCGACGCGGAACCCGTCATCGCAGCAACCGCGGTCAGAGCGAGCAAAATCTTCTTCATATCCAAATCCTCGACTTTAGCGTTCGATCGGGTCGCTGACGGGGGCGCGATGGCACCGATTCCCGAAACTCATGTCAGGACTATACGTGGTTCCGCCGGAAATGCTGTTGCGGGTGAGACACAACCGCCCGAAAACGAAACCGCAGGCACTCTCCGAAAACGCGAATGAAAACGGCCGCCCCGATCGAGGGGCGGCCGGAAAATCATTTCAAATCAGCTGGTTGGAGCCTAAACGTCAAGCAAATCGTCGCTCGCGAATTCGGCCTTGTCGGAGATGAAGGCAAAGCGGGCTTCCGCCTTGGTGCCCATCAGGCGCTCGACCGAGTCGGCGGTGCCCTCACGATCGTCGGCAAGCAGCACCACGCGCAGCAGCGTGCGCTTGGCCGGATCCATCGTGGTCTCCTTCAGCTGCGCCGGCATCATCTCGCCGAGGCCTTTGAAGCGATTCACCTCGACCTTGGCGTTGGCGTTGAATTCGCTCTTGAGCAACTCTTCCTTGTGGGCGTCGTCGCGGGCGTAAACCGACTTGGTGCCGTGCTTCAATTTGTAGAGCGGCGGCACCGCCAGATAGAGATGTCCCTCGTCGATCAACCGCGGCATCTGCCGGTAGAAGAAGGTGATCAGGAGCGATGCGATGTGCGCGCCGTCGACGTCGGCGTCGGTCATGATGATGATGCGCTGATAGCGCAAATCCTCTTCGCGGTAGTGCGCGAGCGTGCCGCTGCCGATCGCCTGCACGAGATCGGAGAGCTGCGCGTTGGCGGTCAGCTTGTCCTTGCCGGCAGAGGCGACGTTGAGGATCTTGCCGCGCAGCGGCAGCACGGCCTGGGTCTTGCGATCGCGTGCCTGCTTGGCGCTGCCGCCGGCCGAGTCGCCTTCGACGATGAAGAGTTCGGAGCCTTCGGTGCCGGCATCGGAGCAATCCGCGAGCTTGCCGGGAAGGCGCAGCTTCTTGCCGGCGGTCTTGCGCGCGGTTTCCTTTTCCTGGCGGCGGCGCAGCCGTTCCTCGGCGCGATCGATCACGAAGTCGAGCAGCCGGTTGGCCTGGTTCGGATTGCCTGACAGCCAGTGGTCGAACGGATCCTTCATCGCCTGTTCGACGATGCGCTGCGCTTCGGCGGTGGCGAGGCGATCCTTGGTTTGGCCCTGGAATTCAGGCTCGCGCACGAACACCGAGAGCATGACGGCCGCGCCCACCATCACGTCTTCCGAAGTGATGGAGGCCGCGCGCTTGCCCTGACCGGCGCGCTCGGCGTGGTCCTTCAAGCCGCGCAGCAATGCGCTGCGCAGGCCCGATTCATGCGTGCCGCCATCGGGCGTCGGCACCGTGTTGGTGTAGGACGACAGGAAGCCATCGGCATCGGCCGTCCAGGCCACCGCCCATTCGCAGGCGCCATGCGCGCCGCTGCGGCCGGATTTGCCGGAGAAGATATCCTGATGCACCAGCGTGTCGGCATGGATCGCCGCGGCCAGATAGTCCTTCAGGCCGCCAGGGAAGTGAAACTTGGCTTCCGCCGGGACGTCTTCGACGCCTTTCAACAGCTCTTGGTCGCAGCGCCAGCGGATCTCGACGCCGCCGAACAGATACGCTTTCGAGCGCGTCATCTTGAACAGACGCTGCGGCTTGAACGCCGCCTTGGCGCCGAAAATATCGGTGTCCGGTTTGAAGCGGATGCGCGTGCCGCGGCGGTTGTTGATCTTGCCGAGGTCTTCGAGCTTGCCCTTGGGATGGCCGCGCTCGAAGGTCATGCGGTGCAACTGCCCGCTGCGCGCGACCTCGACCTCGAGCCGTGAGGAGAGGGCGTTGACCACGGAGACGCCGACGCCGTGCAGGCCGCCCGAGGTCTCGTAGACCTTGGAGTCGAACTTGCCGCCCGAATGCAGCGTGCACATGATGACTTCGAGCGCCGACTTCTTCGGGAATTTCGGATGCGGATCGACCGGGATGCCGCGGCCATTGTCGGTCACGGTCAGGAAGCCGTCGGTGGTCAACTCCACGTCGATGAAGGTGGCGTGGCCGGCGAGGGCCTCGTCCATGCAGTTGTCGATCACCTCGGCGAACAGATGGTGCAGCGCCTTCTCGTCGGTGCCGCCGATATACATGCCGGGCCGCCGGCGGACCGGTTCCAGCCCTTCCAGCACCTCGATATCGGCCGCCGTGTAGCCGGCTTCGGCACTTCCCGCGGGCCGTGAAGCAGCCTTCGCCGGGGTGCGTCCCTTCGGCTCCGGGGCCCCGAACAGATCGTCGGCAGATTTACTTTTGGCGTTCGATTTCAGTGGTTTGGTCATGGTTCTTCAAGTGGCACGCCGGTCACGGCGCAGCGAATCGGTTGCTCTGACTATGCCACGGATGGGCTGCCAAATGGGGGCGGCCGCGCCGTGAGGGCCCGGCCGCCTGTTAGATAGGAGCCTGCGATTACGCCCGCGAGGTGCGGAATACAACGACCGTGAACAGGGCCATGGCGGCGACCACCATCAGCGATCCCACGATCGGCGCCGCCTCGAACGCCGGACCCTTCAGCAACACTGCGGCCACGCCGGCCGGAAACAGGATGCCGCCGACGATATGCAGCCAGCCCTGGATCCTGGCGAGCAACATGGTTCCTGCCGCCGGCACCAGCCGGTAGTACAGGCCGAACAGGAACAGCAGCACGCCGCCGACGAGATTTAGATGGGCATGCGCCGGCCCCAACGTGAAGTCGTGCTGGATACCCATAACGATGCCCGCGAGCATTCCGAACAACAAGACGAGAACGCCGACGCACATCATCAGTGACCCGATCATCAAGTGATTCCTTCTTCTTATGAGGGAGGTGCCAGCCAGCCCGGACCGCAGGGGCGTTACCGGAAATCACGTTTGATCCCCGCCTTTGTGACTTGATGTCACGCAATGGGCTGGCTTACCTGTTCTTAGGCTGTGTGCCGCTACAAAGGTTCATTCAGTTTTCAACGCAGCCGAGGGCACTCGACGAGATGGAAGACTTTGCGCGGGCCCTGGCCGAATTCGTCCGCCATCACCAGGCCTGGGCCGCTCCGATCGTCATGCTGCTGGCATTCGCTGAATCGCTCGCCTTCATCTCGTTGCTGGTGCCCGCCTGGGGTGCGCTGGTCGCGATCGGCGCCCTGATCGGCGTCAGCGGGATCAGTTTCTGGCCAATCTGGATCGCAGGCGGCATCGGGGCCGCACTCGGCGACTGGGTCTCCTACTGGTTCGGCTATCGCTACAAAGAGAAGGTCGCGCAGATGTGGCCGCTGTCGCGCTATCCGGAGATCCTGCCGCGCGGCGAGGCCTTCGTGAAGACCTGGGGCGTGCCCAGCATCTTCATCGGCCGCTTCTTCGGCCCGCTGCGCGCCTCGGTGCCGCTTGCGGCCGGCATATTCGAGATGTCGTACTGGCAATTCCAGATCGCCAATTTCGTCTCTGCGCTGGTCTGGTCGGCAGCGCTGCTGCTGTTCGGCGACGTCATCGGCCAGGTCGTCGAGTGGATGTGGCGGGCGGTGTAACGACTTCAGGAATATCGCGACGATGCAGGGGTTAGGCGGAAGAACAATTGCTTGCACAACCGTCTTCGCACGACTGTCAAAACGCTGAGCAAAACTCACCGCGGCAGACGCGGCTCCGCCGGGCGCAGCATTGTTACACTGGGAGGACATCAGATGGACTTGACACGACGCCACGCTCTCGCAGGCGCTGCCGGCATCGCCGCCGCACCGTTGCTGCCTGCCGTTCCTGCGGTAGCCGCCGCGCCCGTCGCCGACAAGCAGGCGCCGGGCTTCTATCGCTACAAGGTCGGCGACATCCTCGTCACCGCGGTGTCGGACGGCAAGAACGTCTTCAAGCTGGAAGATTCCTTCATCCCGAATGCGAAGCGGGACGATATCAACGCGGCGCTGGAGAAGGCCTTCATGCCGCGCGACTTGGTGTCGATCTGGTACGCACCGCTGGTGCTCAACACCGGCGGCAAGCTGGTCGTGATCGACACCGGCAATGGCGCGCTGGCGAAAGCCAGCACAAAGGGCGCCAGTGGCCAGTTCGCCGACAATTTCGCCGCAGCCGGCTTCGATCCGAAGAATGTCGACATGGTCGTGATCTCGCACTTCCATACCGACCACGTGAACGGCCTGCTGACGGCGGAGGGCACGCCGGCGTTCCCGAATGCCGAAGTGCTGGTGCCGGCGACCGAATGGAAGTTCTGGATGGACGACGGCGAGATGAGCCGGGCGCCGGCCGGCCGCATGCAGGGCCTGTTCAAGAACAACCGCAATATCTTCGAGGCCGGCCTGAAGAAGAAGGTCACGCCCTACGAGTGGGGCAAGGAGATCGCGCCGGGGCTGACCTCGGTCGAGACCGTCGGCCACACCCCGGGCCACACCTCTTACGTGCTGGCTTCGGGGGCGGACAAGGTCTTCATCCAGTCCGACGTCACCAACAATCCGAACCTGTTCGCGGCCAATCCCGGCTGGCATGCGTTCTTCGACCAGGACGGCGACGTGGCGGAGAGGACCCGCCGCCGGATCTACGACATGGTGGTCGCGGAACGGCTCCAGGTGCAGGGCTATCACTATCCGTTCCCGGGCCTCGGCAATGTGGTCAAGGACGGCAACGGCTACCGCGTCGTGCCGGCGCCGTGGAATCCGTCGATCTGAGCGGTTTTCCTTGACGCAAAACGGGCGCGGCTTTATAGCCGCGCCCATGATCAACGCCGCGACCATCATCATCGCCCGCCGCCGCCGCATTCTCGCGGTATGGGCGGTCGCTCGCGTTTAAGACCATCGCCTCTGCCGCCGGATCTCATCCCGCGGCGCTCTCCTGAAAAAGACACGCGGTTCGATCTGGCGGCTCCTTCGTCATGCAGGAGCTTCGACCATGTATACGCCACCGCCCTTCAAGCCTGACCGCGCCGCGAGCCTTGCGTTCGCGGAAGCGCGCGGTTTCGGCATCGTCTGCGCGTGCGACGGCGGCAAGCCGATCGCCTCCGCGCTGCCGTTCTATTTGAGCTACGCCGCCGACGGCACTCCGCGGGCGCTGTTTCATGTTGCCCGTCACAATCCGCTGGTAAAGCTGGCGCACGGGGGCCCCTGGCTGCTGGCCGTCACCGGCGCGGATGCCTATGTGTCGCCGGACTGGTATGTGTCGCCCGATCAAGTGCCGACCTGGCTTTACCAGGCCGTGCATCTGACCGGGCCGGTGCGGACCCTGTCGGACGAGGAACTTGCCGTTCAGATCGACGTGCTGAGCGCCAAGTTCGAGGACCGGCTGCTGCCGAAAAAGCCGTGGGTGTCGGGCAAGATGACCGCCGCGCGGCTGGAAGTAATGAAGAAGGCCATCGTGGGCTTCGAGATGACGGTGGAAGAGGTGGAGGGCAGCTTCAAGCTGAACCAGCACAAGTCTGAAACCGATTTCGCGGCGGTCGGCAACACGCTCGCATTGCAGGCCGAAGCCGGTGCCCGGGACATCGCGGCTTTGATGCGCGATGTGCGCCCGCAGGCTTTCGCAACGACACAAGCCGAGATGACTACGCTTCCGAGGAGCGAGCAATGACGAAGAAGAAAATCGGAATTTTGGGCGCGTCCGGCTACACCGGCGCCGACGCGGTGCGCCTGTTGGCGCGGCACCCGAATGCTGAAATCACCGCGCTTACCGCCAACACCCATGCCGGTAAGGCGATGAGCGAGGTGTTTCCTCACTTCTTCATGCTCGACCTGCCAAAACTCGTGGAATGGGAAAAAGTCGACTGGACGCGGCTCGATGCCGCGTTCTGCGGACTGCCGCATGGGACGACGCAAGAGATCATCGCCGCGGTGCTGAAGGCCAATCCCGGAATCAAGATCCTCGATATGTCCGCGGATTTCCGGCTGCGCAACAAAGACAGCTACGCGCAATGGTACGGCCATGAGCACCGGGCGCTCGAATTGCAGGACGAGGCCGTCTATGGGCTGACCGAACTCTATCGGGAGAAGGTCACGGCCGCGCGGCTGGTGGCCTGTCCCGGCTGCTATCCGACGGCGGTGCTGCTGGCGCTTGTTCCGCTGGCGAAGGCAAAGCTGATCGACGTCGACGATATCATCATCGACGCTAAGTCGGGCGTCACCGGCGCCGGACGCGGACTGAAACAGAACACGCTGTTCAGCGAGGCCGGCGAAGGGTTGTCGCCCTATTCGATCGGAAGCCATCGACACTCGGCGGAGATCGAGCAGGAGATCGGCGCAGCCGCTGGCTCGGCTGTGACAGTGAACTTCACCCCGCATCTCATTCCGATGGCGCGGGGTGAGTTCTGCACATCCTATGTCAAGCTCAATGGGGCTACGCCGGACGATCTGCGCGCCGAGCTGGAAAAGGCCTACGCCAACGAGCCGTTCGTATATGTGACGAAGAAGGGCGTGCTGCCACAGACGCAGAACGTGCGCGGTTCGAATTACGTTCAGATCGGCGTCGTCGCCGACCGGATCAAGAACCGCGCCATCGTGCTCTCGACGCTCGATAATCTTGTGAAGGGTTCGGCCGGACAGGCGATCCAGAATATGAATCTGATGTTCGGCTTGCCCGAAACCACCGGGCTGGAGCAGATCGCGCTGTTTCCGTGAGCGGGGGTTGTTGTCGTGGACGAGGACGCGCTCAATCTAACGATAACAGCCCCGGATTGGCGGCGCAGATGCGGCCAGATGTGTTAGCAAACGAAACGAACGAACTCGAAAGGAGCATGCCATGACCGTCACCGAGACCAACCAGCCGAAAACCAAGAGCGGTGCGACCAAGGCAACCGTGTTCGTCGACGGGGCGTCCGGCACCACCGGCCTCGGCATCCAGGAGCGGCTGAACGCGATCGGCGACGTCGCGGTGAAGCACATCGCCGACGACAAGCGGAAGGACGCGGGCGCCAAGCGTGCGCTGATGGAGGAGGTGGATCTCGTGATCCTCTGCCTGCCTGACGAGGCCGCCAAGGAGACGGTGGCGCTGATCGACACGATGGGCAATTCGGCGCCGAAGGTGCTCGATGCCTCGACCGCCTATCGCGTCGCGCCCGACTGGGCCTACGGTTTCGCGGAGCTCGCGCCCGACCAGGCCGACAAGATCCGCACCGCGCGGAAGGTCTCCAATCCGGGCTGCTATCCGACCGGTGCGATCGCGTTGCTGCGGCCGATCGTCGATGCCGGCCTGCTGCCTGCGGATTATCCCGTCACTGTCAACGCGGTGAGCGGCTATTCGGGCGGTGGCAAGTCGATGATCGCGAGCTTCGAGGACGGCTCGGCGCCGGCCTTCCACCTCTACGGACTCGGCTTCGAGCACAAGCACGTGCCGGAGATGCAGCTCTATTCGCATCTGACGCGGCGGCCGCTCTTCGTCCCGTCGGTCGGTAACTACCGGCAAGGCATGCTGGTCTCGGTGCCGCTGCAACTCGATGCGCTGCCGGGCAAGCCTGATGGTGCCGACCTGCAGGCTGTGCTGGCGAAGTGGTATGCCGGCAGCAAACACGTTTTGGCGATGCCGCTGCAAAACGAAGCGGCGAAGGATGGGCGGATCGAGCCGGAAGCGCTCAACGAGACCAACCAGCTCGAGCTTTATGTGTTCGCCAGCGACAAGCACCGCCAGGCGGTACTGGTCGCCCGGCTCGACAATCTGGGCAAGGGCGCCTCGGGTGCCGCGGTGCAGAACATGCGGCTGATGCTCGGGCTTTCCGACAGCTGACGGCGAGGGGCGCATCGTGGACGACGCCACGCTGCAATTCTACCGGCGCAATGCCGAGGCCTATGCCGGGTGGGCGAAAGCGCCGTCCGCCCGGCTGATAGCTTTTCTCAAGCTGCTGCCGCCGGGCGGCGCGATCCTCGAACTCGGCTGCGGTGCCGGCAATCATGCCGCGGTCATGCTTGCCGAAGGCTTCGTGCTGCGCGCCACCGACGGTTCACCCGAGATGGCTGACGTCGCGGCACGGCGCATCAACCATCCCGTCGAGGCGATGCTGTTCGATGAGCTCGAGGACCTGGAGGCCTATGACGGCGTCTGGGCCAGCGCCTGCCTGCTGCATGTGCCGCGCGACGAGTTGGCCGGCATCCTCAGTCGCATCCATCGCGCGCTGAAACCCGGCGGCATTTTCTACGCGAGCTACAAGATCGGCCATGGCGATGGCCGCGACAGCATCGGCCGCTACTACAATTATCCCGCGGCCGACTGGCTGGCGGCAACCTACGCCGCGTCAGGGGCGTGGGTCCAGGTCTCGTCCGACACCAGCGAGATCAAGAGCTTTGACGAGGCGCCCGCGACGATGCTGCATGTCGTGGTGCGGAAGGGCGCGGCGTAACCCTCGTCATTTTCCAGCCTCCGGTTCCACGGTGGCGCCGTGGCAGATTTGCAGCCTCCGATAGACATCGCACGCCTATTGCGATATGATGTTCGTTTTCAGAACCATAGGTAGTACGCATTCTAAAGCTGCATTTTTGGAGGCTGGACTCATATGTACGAGGAACAGTTTCACATCCCGCCCGGTCCTGACGATCCGGTTCAAATATTTGTTTCATACGCGCACGACGACAACAGCGTGCCGCCCGGGCTGGAACCGGAGAAGGGGTTTGTGGCGGTCCTGATCAGCCACCTTGAATATATTCTCACGCGGCGAGGCCATCCGAGGCCGAAGATCTGGTGGGATCAGCGACGCATCGACAAGGCGGATCGCTTCGACAATATCATTCAAGAAGCGATCAAGCGGTCATCGCTGCTGCTGGTCGTGATGTCGACGAACTGGCTGTCCCGACCCTGGTGTCGCAGGGAACTGGAATTGTTCGCCAAGCGGCAGGACAGCACTGAACACATGGTTCTTGTTCGCGCCAACCATGTCGAGCCGGCCGAGCATCCCGGTGAATTGCAGAATATTCAGGGGTACGACTTCTTCAGCCTCGACGATTGGCGAGAGCCTGGCAATGAACGCTTCTTCGTTGATCAGGGCGAGATCTGCGACAAGCTGTTCACCAAGCATGTCTCCGAGCTTGGAAGCGTCGTCTGGCGCAGGGCGAGCAACGTTCGAAGGAAGATCGTCCCGCCACAGCCACCGCCGCCGCTTGCGCCGGCGAGCGGGGCCAAGATCAGTCCCCTCCGGGAACCGCGAACGATCTATCTCGCCAAACCTGCTCCGGATACGGCGGTGGTCTATGACCGTATTGCCAACGATCTCATGCGCGAGGGGTACCAGGTCGTACCGCCGATCGGCGAGAATATTCCAGCGGAATCGGCGGCGCGGGCGCTTCAGTTCGTGGACAGCGCGCTCGAGTCCGCCGAAGCATCGATTCATCTGCTTGGCGACAAGCCAGGATACAAGCCCGATGAATTGGATCACATCGTCCCGTTGCAGCTCGCGCGGGCGGGAGAACGGGCCAAGTTGCGCCCCACCAATCCTAACGGCGCACGGTTCACCAGGATCGTGTGGGCGCCCAAATCGCCTGAGGACGATTGTCGATTTCCGGCGGCAACGTTGCGTGAACCGATCACGGTGCTCGACAGATTTGACCACCATTGCGAAGGGGACCAACTCTACGGAGATGTTTTCAGCGCGTTTCAGAGCTACCTGAAGCGAGAACTCGAACGGCGCGTTCCTCCGAGCCGGACCGAGAGCATCGAGCAGGAGAGCTCTGGCTCGCGGATTTACGTTTGGCACCGCAAGGACGACCGCGAATTCGCGCGCAAGGTTCGCAAATGGCTGCGCGACCATGATGCTGAAGCGATCCTGCCCGGCAATGACGAGGATCCGGACCGGGACAAGCTCCATCGCCAGAATCTCGCCGATTGCAGCGCCGTCTTTCTGTGCTGGGCACAGGCGACTGACGTCTGGGCGAAAATGTCCGCCAGTCAGCTGCGGAGCTGGCGGGACCTTGGCCGGAAGGAAAGGTTCTCCGTCCGGGGACTGGTGCTGGGCCCGCCGCCGGGGGAGAGCAAGTCCGAGGACGACATGCCGTTGCCATCCGAGATCGACGAGGTCCTCGACTTGTCGCACGACAACCAGCTGATGCTTGATCGGCTTCAGCAGTTGCTTGATCGCTCGCGCGTCAGTCACGTGCGATGAGCTGGGTACGGCACGGTCTTTCCAATGATCAGCCGTTCCCCGGCTTACGCCCGTTCGACCACGAAGATCATGCATTCTTCTTCGGACGGCGCAGTCAGATCGCCTCGCTCTACGGGCTGCTGGATCGCAGCCGGTTCGTGGCCGTCATCGGCAGCTCGGGGTCGGGCAAGTCCTCGCTGACCAGAGCTGGCTTGCTGCCGGTTCTCGAGGAGGAGAACGAACAATCGCGGTCCGGCAAATGGGCGTGGTGTTCGATGCGGCCAGGTGACGCTCCGCTGGCGTCGCTGGCCGACGCCCTGGCGCATCTGGCCGACAGCCGCGACGTCGGCGGGACCACCTCGGATATTCGACGGCACCACATCGAGTATCAGCTGGGTCGGTCGAGTTTCGGTCTTGCCGATGCCGTGTCCGAGGCCGGCGTCGGTGCAGACGAGAAATTCGTTCTGGTCGTCGACCAGTTCGAGGAATTGTTCCGTTATGCCGACCGCCCGAGCGAGACGGAGGCCGACCGTTTGCGGGACGCCACCTCTCGGAGCGAAGCGAAGCGGTTTGTCGAATTGCTGATGGAAGGGCGACGCAGCGCCGACCGCGACATCCGCGTGCTGATCACGATGCGCTCGGACTTCATCGGCGCGTGCTCCGATTTCCCGGGTCTGCCGGAGGCAGTCAGCGCAACGCAATTTCTGGTGCCCGGACTGGAGCTCGACCAGATCGAGCAGATCATTACCGAACCGATCAAGCGCGCCGGGGCGACGATCGATCCTGCACTTGTGCAGCAACTGCTGACGGACGCGCAGGGAGAACCAGATCAACTGCCCGTGCTCCAGCACTGTTTGCTGCAACTCTGGCAGCAGGCCGGAGTGGTGGCTTCGCAGCCCGCGGAACCTGGTGAGGGTTACCCGTCGCTCGCTCGGCACATCGACCCCGGTTGTTACGTTGCAGTCGGCAAGATGTCCGGTGCACTTTCGGTTCATGCCGAGAAGCTGCTGCCGAAGCTTCGTGAAGAGGCCGTCGGGGCGGTGTTTCGGGCGCTGTCCGATATCAAGGATGGGCGGGCGATCCGTCGCGCCTTGTCATATGCGCAGCTTCGTGACGAGTGCGGCGTTCCAGACGAAGAGCTCCGCAGGATCGTCGACCTGTTTCGCGCCGATGACTGCTCGTTCCTCGTTACATCGCCGGCCGGGATCGCCAATGTAACGGACGATACGGTTATCGACGTCGGCCATGAGGCGCTGTTGCGCCGCTGGGAACGGATACGCGGCCTGCCGGGAGCGACCGGCGATGCCGGTGACAAGATGCCGATCGGATGGCTTGCGCAGGAGCAGAAGGACGGTCGGAAGTATCAGATGTTGCTGTCGATGCTCGATAGTGACCGCCGCAGCAACAAGGTCGAAGGCATCGAGCGACACTGGGATTGGTGGCGGAAAGGTTCGCGAACACCGAAATGGGCCGAACGCTATGGCGGCAATTTCGCAGGCGTCGAGGACATGCTGCGCCGCGGGCTCGCCTATCAGCGAAGATCCCGATTGTTGATGAGGTCGATGGCCGTTGCTGCCGGAGCGCTCGTCCTCTGGGTAGGGTATCTGCAATACCGTAATTACGTTGACACCAGGGAGCGAGCGACACAGCAAGCGCGTGCAGACGAGAACCGCCGGCTTGCAGACCAGAATTTCGCCAGATCGATCTCGAATGCACAAGCATTCCTCGACAGGACACTGGCGGCGCTCAACGCCGGCGATATGAAAATCGCGGCGGCGGTGAGCATGGAGGAGGCCGCGCAATCCGCCGTCAGCAGCATCCAGAACGCGGAAGGCCAGAGCGCCGTTCAACCTGGATTCGACCCGTCACCGGAAACTCTGTCGCTGGAGATCAAGCTCGACAACACCGCGACCGACATCCTCATCAGGAGCAAGAACTCGGAAGACGAGGCGCGCAAGCGCGCGGCAAGCGCGCTGCAGCTGGCCGAGAAGCTGGTCGTGCTGCAGCCAAACAGTGACGGCGCACAAAGTCTGCTTTATGAGAGCAAGTTCCGCTTGGCCGATGTGTTGGCTGAAAAGCAGTCCCAGACTGCGCTTTCGCTGTATCGCGAAGCCAGGGGTATTGCGCAAAAGCTTGCGGACAAGTCACCAGGCGACGGAGAGCGGCAGTATCACCTCGCCTTTAGCACGGTGAAGATCGGCGAAGTGTTCCGGGACGACCAGAAATACGGCGAGGCGCGACAGCAATTCGAACTGGCGTTGCCGGTCGCGGACAAACTTGCCGTCGATCATCCGGACAACCCCGTATGGGTGGCATATGCGCCGAATACGATGTCGAAACTCGCCGGCGTGATGGCCAGGCAATCGCCTCCCGACCTCGACCGGGCACTTCAATTGTATGATGCCGCGCTCCAGCGCCAGAATGGGTTGGCCGAACGTTTTCCAACAAACAGCGTGGTGATTTCGAACCGGATTACGACGCGGCGCGGCAGGGCCGAGGTTCTAGCCAGGAAAGGTGAGTGGGCCAAGGCGAGCGCCGAATTCGATGAAGTCGTTGCCGGCCGGGAAACGCTGGTCGACGCGGATCGCAACAACATGACGTCTCTCGAATATCTCGCCATGGACTACGAGAGGGCTGTCTCGTTGCTGTTTGGTCAACTCGATGCCGGTGCCGGCGAGGCTTCGATGCCGACCGCTGATCTCCTGAACAAGGCTGTCACCGTCGAGACCAAGGCACATGACGCGTGGCTGAAGCTTGCGAAGGTCGACCCGAAGAATTTGATTTGGCAGAAAAGCCTGACGGAGTCCGGCAAGAGGCTCGACGAACTGAAACTGCGTCTAGGCACGATCCAGGCGTCTCAGGAACCTGCACGACAGTGATCCGGGCGTGGTCGAACGCGACCAAGCCCGTCACGGTGCCGGACGGCAGCCTACAAGATCTTGAAGATCGCGAGCGCCAGCACCGCCTGCGCGATGAAACCGACCGTGAAGGCCAGGGTGCGGAACACCGGCAGGCCGAGCGTGTAGACGATCAGATGCGCGACGCGGGCCCAGAAATAGACGGCACAGGCCAGCACGGTCCATTTGGTGGAATAGTCGGCCGCGTTGAGGATCAAGACCAGCGGCGCGAAGATCACGAGATTTTCGACCGCGTTGTCGTGGGCGAACATCAGCCGGTTGGCCCATTCCGCGTGTGGTTTGTCGTTGCGCGTGGGATTGCCCATGGCGCCGGAGAGGCCGCGCACCTGGCAGCGGTTGATGATGTAGGGGATCCACAGCAGCCCGGTCAGGATCACCGTCAGCGACAGCCAGAACAGTTCGCGCGTCATCGTCTCCCCCTCACGTGAATTCGATTCCCGACCGTCGGGACCATCTGTTTATAGCTGAGCGGAAGACCTCGCGCTACGCGAAGACTTTGCGCTTACGCGAAGACTTTGAGCTACGCGAAGATCTGGCGCTACGCGCGGACGCGGACATAGCTGCCCGGAGCGTCCTCGAGCGCCGACACCCCGTTCGAGCCCACGATGCGTGCCGGCACCGTCTCCGGATCATGGCTTTCCAGCCAGCCGCGCCAGTCGGGCCACCACGAACCCTTGTGTTCCTCGGCGTCCTTCAGCCAGTCGGCGAGCTTCATGTCCTTGATGTTGTCGTTGGTCCAGTACTGGTACTTCTTCGAGGCCGGCGGATTGACCACGCCGGCGATATGGCCGGAGCCGGACAGCACATATCTCACGGGGCCGCCGAAGAACTGCGAACCGTAGAGCACCGATTCCGCCGGCGCGATGTGATCCTCGCGTGCCGCGAGGTTGTAGACCGGCACCTTCACCTTCGACAGATCGAGCAGCGTGTTGTCGAGCACCATCGTGCCGGTCGACAGCCGGTTCTCCAGATAGCAGTTGCGCAGATAGTAGGAGTGGTTCGACGACGGCATCCGCGTCGCGTCCGAATTCCAGTGCAGCAGGTCGAACGAGGAGGGCGACTGACCCTTCAGATAATTGTTCACGACATACGACCAGATCAGGTCGTTGGAGCGCAGCATGTTGAAGGCCATCGCCATCTTGCTGCCCTCGAGCACGCCGGATTCCTGCATGTCGCGTTCCAGCGCCGAGATCTGGTCCTCGTCGACGAACACCAGCAGGTCGCCGGCGTGGGTGAAGTCGACCTGCGCGGCAAAGAACGTCGCCGACGTCACGCGCTGACGGCGCTTCTCGGCGAGATAGGCCAGCGTCGAGGCGAGCATGGTGCCGCCGACGCAATAGCCGGCGGTGTGCACCTTCAACTCGCCGGTGACCTTCTCGATCACGTCCATCGCGGTCAGCGGGCCCTCGGTCATGTAGTCGGCCCAGGTCTTCTTGCCGAGCTCCTTGTCCGGATTGACCCACGAGATCACGAACACCGTGATGCCCTGGTCGACGCACCATTTGACGTAGGATTTCTCGGGGCGCAGATCGAGGATGTAGAACTTGTTGATCCATGGCGGCACGATCAGGAGCGGCGTGCGCAGCACGTTCTCCGTCGCCGGCGAATACTGGATCAGCTGCATCAGCTCGTTCTGGTAGATCACCTTGCCCGGCGTCGTCGCCATGTTGATGCCGACCTCGAGGTTGGCCGAGTCGGACTGGCGGATCCGCAGCGTGCCGTGGCCGGCCTCGATATCCTCGGCCAGCATCTTCATGCCGCGGACCAGATTGTCGCCATTGGTCTCGACGGTGGCGCGCAGCACTTCCGGATTGGTCAGCACGAAATTCGACGGCGCCAGCGCGTTGGTGATCTGCTGGACGTAGAATTCGGCCTTCTTGCGGGTATGCGGATCGATCCCGTCGGCGTCGTGGACCAGCTGCTGCGCCCATTTCGCGGTCAGCAGATAAAGCTGGAGGATGAAGTCGAAGAACTGATTCGACTTCCACTCCGGATCCTGGAAGCGCTTGTCGCGCGGGGCGGGCGCGATCGCCGGCTTGGCGTCGGCTTCGCCGGCCATGCGGCGCACGGCCGATCCCCAGAGATCGAGGTAATCCTTGCCGAGCTGCATCTGCAGCGAGGAGGCGCGCTCCTTGTCGGCCAGCCAGTATTCGGCGATCACGCTGAAGGTCTTGATGACCTCACCGAGCTCGTTCGGCGGCTTGTCGCGGACTTCCCCGGTCTGGCGCGGCTTGAGATAGGCTGCCAGCGCCTGGCCGCTACTCTCCATCGCCCGCGCGATGTTCATGGCGAAGGCTTCGGCGTTGAATTTCGGGGCGGCTTGGGTGTCGGTACTGACGTTGCTCATCTGAAGGACAATATCGCGTCGTTTGGAGGGCGTCATCGCGCGGTGCGGTAGCGAAAATCAGTCAAAAGCCGATGATTCGCTCTGTTGCGGTGCGATAAAAAAATCTTTGTTCCGTCATATTGAAGCCTCAGGGGTCGCATTTGGTGTTCACGCTTTAAGCGTTTCGGGCGACAATGGTTTGAAACGGCTAAAGCCAGGATTAGATGCAGCGGGGACGCTGCAAGGCTCGTACCAGTGCGACCCGTGTCGGCAACGTGCGACGTGCGCGCTAGCTTGTTGGGGAAAATTCGGCGCATGCCGATCGATCGAATAAACAGGGGGCTCGCGGCCGCAGCTCTGCTCGCGTCGATGCTGGCGCTGAGCGGGTGCTCGAGCACGATTGCCGATATGGCCATGCCGGCCGATGCGCCGGCGCGGCAAAAGGATGCCAACGGCTACCTCCCGGTGCACGATATTCCGCCCGACCGCGCCGATCCGACGATCAAACCGGCGGATCAGGCCAAGATCGAGCAGGAGCTGGTTGCCGCGCGCGATCGCCAGGCCCAGGCTCAGGCCTCGACGGCCGCCCAAAGCGGGAAGTGAGCGCGCGAGATCGGCCGATCAGCGCTGGCGCCGCCCGGCGTCCGTGCTAAAAGAAACCCAATTCAACCGCAGATCCGGCCGCTGTCCCCAGACCGTGCGCCCGAATTCGCTCTAAATCATTGATTCAGCGCGATTTCTGTAAGAGGCCGAGCCGGCTTCCGCAAGTCAACCAAGGGGGACGATTCTGGCATTGCGGTTGTCGGAGCAAGGGTCCCATGGAAGATTTTTACCGCATTCGCCGTCTGCCGCCTTACGTCTTTGAAAAGGTCAACCAGGCCAAGGCGGCCGCGCGCAATGCCGGGGCCGACATCATCGACATGGGCATGGGGAACCCGGACCTGCCGACCCCGGCCCACGTCATCGAGAAGCTCAAGGAGACGCTGGGCAAGCCGCGGACTGACCGCTACTCGGCCTCCCGTGGCATCAACGGCCTGCGCAAGGCCCAGGCCGCCTATTATGGGCGCCGCTTCGGCGTCAAGCTGAACCCCGATACCCAGGTGGTTGCGACGCTCGGCTCGAAGGAGGGGTTTGCCAACGTTGCGCAGGCGATCACCGCGCCCGGCGACGTCGTGCTGTGCCCGAACCCGAGCTACCCGATCCATGCGTTCGGCTTCCTGATGGCGGGCGGCGTGATCCGTTCGGTGCCGTCGGAGCCGACGCCGCAGTTCTTCGAGGCGGTCGAACGGGCGATCCAGCATTCGATTCCGAAGCCGATCGCGCTGATCGTCTGCTATCCGTCGAACCCGACCGCCTATGTCGCGGACCTCGACTTCTACAAGGATCTGGTCGCGTTCGCGAAGAAGCACGACATCTTCATCCTGTCGGATCTCGCCTACGCCGAAGTCTATTTCGACGAGAACAATCCGCCGCCGTCGGTGCTGCAGGTGCCCGGTGCGCTCGACGTCACCGTCGAATTCACCTCGATGTCGAAGACGTTCTCGATGGCGGGCTGGCGCATGGGCTTTGCGGTCGGCAATGAGCGCATCATCGCGGCACTGGCGCGGGTCAAATCCTATCTCGATTACGGCGCCTTCACGCCGGTCCAGGTGGCGGCGACCGCGGCGCTGAACGGTCCCGACGATTGCATCCGAGAGATGCGCGACACCTACCGCAAGCGCCGCGACGCGCTGGTCGAGTCATTTGGCCGCGCCGGCTGGGATATTCCGCCGCCACAGGCCTCGATGTTCGCCTGGGCGCCGCTGCCCAAGGCGTTCGAGGCGGTCGGCAGCATGCAGTTCGCAACCTTGATGGTAGAGAAATCCGGCGTCGTGGTGTCGCCCGGCGTTGCGTTCGGCGAGCATGGCGAAGGCTATGTCCGGATCGCGATGGTGGAGAACGAGCAGCGCATCCGGCAGGCCGCGCGCGGCGTGCGCCGCTTCCTTGAAAGCGGCATCGAAACGTTGCACAACGTCGTTCCTCTCGCCAACCGGCGCTAATCCTCCAGGTTGCTTAATCTCCAGGTCCCTTAAATCCATGGTCGCACCCCTGAACGTGGGCATAGCGGGGCTCGGCACCGTCGGTGCCGATGTCGTCCGCCTCATCGAAACGCAAGGACGGGCGCTGGCCGAGCGCAGCGGCCGCGCTATTCGCGTCGTCGCCGTCACCGCGCGCTCGAAAGCCAAGAAGCGGGGCCTCGACCTGCGCGGCATCGCATGGGCGAAGAGCCCGCAGGCGCTGGCCGAGGATCCCAATATCGACTGCTTCGTCGAATTGATGGGCGGCGCCGGCGATCCCGCGCTCTCCGCGATCGAGACCGCGCTGAAGGCCGGCAAGTCGGTCGTGACCGCCAACAAGGCGCTGATCGCCAAGCACGGGTTGCGGCTTGCCGCCGCGGCCGAAAAGCACGGCGGCGCGCTGAACTTCGAGGCCGCGGTCGGTGCGGCGATCCCGGTCATCAAGACGCTGCGCGAGGGCCTCGCCGGCACCAGCGTCAACCGCGTCTACGGCATCCTCAACGGCACCTGCAATTACATCCTGACCCGGATGGAGCAGGAGGGCCTGTCGTTCGAGGAATGCCTGAAGGACGCCCAGCGTCTCGGCTATGCCGAAGCCAACCCGTCATTCGACGTCGATGGTCACGACACCGCGCAGAAGCTCGCGATCCTGGCGAGCCTCGCCTTCGGAACCAAGGTCGCGGAAAGCGCGGTCTATGTCGAAGGCATCTCCTCGATCACGCCGGAAGACCTCAAGGCTGCCGCGGAACTCGGCTACCGCGTCAAACTGCTCGGCGTCGCCGTGCGCACGGCAAAGGGCATTGAGCAGCGCGTGCATCCGACCATGGTGCCGAAATCATCCTCGATCGCGCAGGTGATGGGCGTGACCAACGCGGTGGCGATCGACGGCGAGGGGATTCCCCCGATCACGCTGGTCGGCCCCGGCGCCGGCGGCGGGGCGACCGCCTCGGCCGTGGTCGCCGACATCGCCGATGTCGCCCGCGGCATTCGTGCCAAGCCGTTCGGGCGTCCGGTGGAGCGGTTGCGCGACACCACCAAGGCGCCGATGGAACGCCATGAGGGCGGCTACTATATTCGCCTGATGGCGCGCGATCTTGCAGGCACTGCCGCAACAATCGCCACCCGGCTCGCGGAACAGAAGATATCTCTGGAGTCCATCGTGCAACGGCATCCGGATGGCGTCGATGTGAACGGTGCGGCCAAAAAACCTTCACCGGTCCCGGTCATTCTGATTACCTACGCGACCAGCGAGGATGCGGTGCATCGTGCGCTGGCCGCAGTGCAGCGCGACAAGGTCATCAGCGGCCGGCCGCAGGTGATCCGGATCGAGAAAAACTAACGCATGACCTGAACGGGTCGGGCGTGAGACGATTGATGCGGGCAGGCTGGCCTGTCCCCGAGGCTTTAAGGAGTACGCCGATGTCGACCCATATTTCCGTTCCGCCGCAGATGCTGCTCGAGCGCATCCTGACGCTCGAAATCGTGCGCGTGACGGAGCGCGCGGCGGTGTCGGCCGCGCGGCTGCGCGGCCACGGCCAGGAGAAGGCCGCCGACAAGGCCGCGGTCGACGCGATGCGCCGCGAGCTCAACAAGCTGCCGATCGAGGGCACCATCGTGATCGGCGAGGGCGAGCGCGATGAGGCGCCGATGCTGTTCATCGGCGAGAAGGTCGGCCTCAACGCCGGCCCGAAGGTCGACATCGCGGTCGATCCGCTCGAAGGCACCACGCTGTGCGCCAAGAACATGCCGGGCTCGATCGCCACCATGGCGATGGCCGATGGCGGCACGCTGCTGCACGCACCCGACGTCTACATGCAGAAGATCGCGATCGGCCCGGGCTACGCCAAGAACGTGATCGAGCTCGACGCGCCGCCGGCCGACAACGTCCGCCGGCTCGCCAAGGCCAAGGGGGTCGACCCCAGCGCGATCAACGTGCTGGTGCTCGACCGTCCGCGCCATGCCGACATCATCAACGGCGTGCGCTCGACCGGCGCTGCCGTGCAGCTGATCACCGACGGCGACGTCGCCGGCGTCATCCACTGCGCCAAGCCCGATGAGACCGGCGTCGACATGTATATCGGCACCGGCGGCGCGCCCGAGGGCGTGCTGGCAGCGGTCGCGCTGCGCTGCATCGGCGGCCAGATGCAGTGCCGCCTGATCCTCGACACCGAGGAGAAGCGCGCGCGCGCCCACAAGATGGGCGTCACCGATCCGAAGATGATCTACGGCATCGAGGATCTGGCGAGGGGCGACTGCCTGTTCGCCGCCACCGGCGTCACCACCGGCTCGCTGCTTTCGGGCGTGAAGTTCAAGAAGGACGTGATCGAGACCGAGACCGTCGTGATGCGCTCTGTCACCGGCACCGTGCGCTACATCAAGGCCGAGCACCGCCAGCTGGAGAAGTTCCACTTGGATTGAGAACGAGCCCAACAGTGGTCGTCATTCCGGGGCGCGCGAAGCGCGAGCCCGGAATCCATAACCACGACAATGAGTATGGATTCCGGGCCTGCGCCAAGAGGCGCATCCCGGAATGACGAGGAGAGATGTAACGCAAGCAAGAACAACAAAAGAGGGAGGCACCCATGTCCGATCTTTCCGGCGTCAAGGCACTGGTGTTCGACGTGTTCGGAACCGTGGTCGACTGGCGCACCAGCCTGATCAACGACTTCACCAAATGGGGCGAGACGTCAGGCATCAAGGCCGACTGGACCGCGCTGGTCGACGGCTGGCGCGCGGTCTATGCGGCCTCGATGGACGAGGTGCGCAAGAACCCGCAGAACGGCTACGTCATCCTCGACGTCCTGCACCGCCGCTCGCTGGAGAAGCTGGTCGCGCAATTCGACGTCAAGGGCCTCACCGAGGCCGACCTGCACCACCTGACGTTGGGCTGGCATCGCCTGCACGGGTGGCCCGACAGCGTCGCCGGCCTGACCCGGCTGAAGACCAAATACATCATCTCGCCGCTGTCGAACGGCAACGTCGCGCTGCTCACCAACATGGCGAAGTTCGCAGGCCTGCCGTGGGACCTCGTGATGTCGGCGGAGCTGTTCGAGCACTACAAGCCCGATCCGGAAACCTATCTCGGCGCCGCGAAGCTGCTCTGCCTGCCGCCTGAGCAGGTGATGATGGTGGCCGCGCACAATTACGACCTGAAGCATGCGCAGAAGCACGGCCTGAAGACGGCGTTCGTGGCGCGGCCGACCGAATACGGTCCGTTGCAGAAAGTCGATTTCGAGGCCACCGGCGACTGGGACATCGTGGCCAAGGATTTCGGGGAAATCGCGACCCGAATGGGCTGCTAGAGGGCGGGCTCTTGACTGAGCTTGCGCTGCGGATTTGCGCCCAAGTCCGAGATCAGGGATGCGAAAGGCAGACGATTGCGAGGTCGTTGACCAGGCCGACCGAGCCGGGCAGCGGCCAGACCGTCGCATGCGCACAATAGTCTACCGAGGTCTGCCACTGGGCATCGGTCGGTGACGTAAAGGCGTACCCGGTCGCCTGCTCAAACAGTCCCAGCTTGGACCACGGCGAACCAAGTGCTGATGTGTTCATGTCGACGGACGATGTGCTGAGCGCAAGGGCATGCATCTTCCGGCGGCCGACGACGGCCAGCGAGGTCGCCTTGCCGAAGGCAGGATCGGCTTCGAGCCGTGCGATGATTCGGTTTGCTTCCTGATGGTCCCACAAATTCATGCGGCGCTGATCGAACAGGATCGATGCATCTGCTCCGACGTAGCCGATGACGACGACGGCGAATACGGCGGTCAGATAGAAATTCAGTCCGGTGGATGCCGACCGGAAGCCGATCAAGCCGAGTGCCGCGACGCAGAGCGCGATCGGAGACAGCAGCCTTGGCGCTAACCAAGCGACATCGCCGATGAGAGAGGGGGCGGTAGCACAGATCACCGCAGCAGCAACAGCCAGCGCGGCGGCGAGCGCAGCGAGTGCGTTCCGCCTCTGCAGTGTTCTGCGCAGGAGCAGGACCACGCACAATGTGAGCGCGACGATCGTCACGACCGAAATTGTCGTCGGAACAACGCCCGGTGGAGGGAGAAAGCAGTACCGTAGCGCAGAACCGGCTGCCTGAAGCTTGCCGGAGAAGTCCGGCAAGCCGGAGCGAAAGGCTCTGCCCGAGGTGACGGCCGGATACAGATATTTGGTCAGTCGCAGGCACACCAGATAAGCGGCAAATCCGACCAGCAGCACGGCCGTGCGACGCATGAAGCTGCCGAGCAGAGCGGGGAGATCGGACGTTGCAACTCGATCGCCGGTGGAAACGCGTGCCACCAGGACAAGCAGGCCACCGGCGGCAACGTGGCCGATCACGATCTGATAGTTTCCCAATGCAAGGACAACAGCTGCGACGGTTGCGCAACGCCAGATCAATGACGGCGGCGCGCGGTAGGCGCTCCATACGGCCAATGCGGCAAGGAAGATCGCCAGCACCGTCGCGAAGGTGACCTCACCGTAGTAAAAATATTCGGTCGCAAATGGATGCAGTGTGAACAGCGCCGCAAAGGCGAATGCTTCCTTCGGCCTGATGTCGTCGATGATTGCCGCCGCAAAGACAAATCCCGAGATGATGAGAAGCGGAACGGATAGGCAGATCGACGCGGAGACTGACTCGATCGGAAGGAACCCGATCTGCGATTGCAGCCACCACAGCGCCGCGCGAATGAAGCGCCCGTCGCTGAGAGAGTAGGCGATCTCGCCGCTAAACGACTTGCGGGCGACGTCATAGCTGTCGATGGAATACATCGGCGCAAAGATGGCCTGACCGCGTGCAAAGATGTTGAGAGCAAGCGCGGCCCAGAACGGGGCTGCGAATTGTGAGGCCGTGGCTCTTGCCCAATCTGCGTTCGACATTGGACTCCGGTCTGCTCCGCGACAGGCGGAGTAGAAGGATAAGAGCACGCTCTGGAAGCCCGGAATGAGGGTTTTTGCAGCAGATTCCGTGCAGAGACGCGTCGCAACCCGGCCGCGGCGTTCATCCGTGGATGGGGAAGGGCGTCATGGCTGCGTTGTGCAAAACCGCTTGGCCGGGGCATTCTCCGGTTGCCGATGTGCTATCCCTGTCCGTTCCTGATTGATCGGCACGAGGCGGCCGACGACGCCTCCGGCCTTGCTTGTGGAGCCGCCACACGGATTGAACGCAATATGACGCTCCACGCATCCGCACTGCCCGTCGAGGCGCCACAGGCGTTCCTTGGCGTGGCGCGGTCGCTGACCGGAAAGCTGTGGCGCGACCGGCTGGACGCGCGCGGGGCGGCGCGGGCGCTCGCGATCGTGCAGCGGCACAATCTGCCGGAAATGCTGGCGCGCGTGCTGGCCGGCCGCGACGTCGCGATCGACGAGGTCGCCGACTTCCTCGACCCGACCATCCGCAAGCTGATGCCGGACCCGCACACGGTCACCGAGATGGAGCATGCGGCCAAGCGGATTGCGGACGCCGCTGATCGCGGCGA
The DNA here is from genome assembly GCF_049075665.1 of Bradyrhizobium sp. B120. Classification (NCBI taxonomy): domain Bacteria; kingdom Pseudomonadati; phylum Pseudomonadota; class Alphaproteobacteria; order Hyphomicrobiales; family Nitrobacteraceae; genus Bradyrhizobium; species Bradyrhizobium sp. B120. The sequence continues at coordinate 4,222,288 of NZ_CP185242.1, forward strand.
GAAGGTCGCGATCTTCGGCGACTACGACGTCGACGGTGCGACCTCGGCGGCGCTGCTGACCTGGCATCTGCGCCATTGCGGGCTGGATCCGCTGATCCACATTCCCGACCGCATCTTCGAAGGCTACGGTCCGAACGTCGACGCCGTCCGCGCCCTGGCGGCAAAGGGTGCGACGCTGCTTGTCACGGTCGATTGCGGCACCACCAGCATCGCGCCGCTGGCGGAAGCCAGGAAGCTCGGCATGTCGGTGGTGGTGATCGATCATCACCAGACCGGCGACGAACTGCCCGAGGTCGACGCGCTGGTGAATCCGAACCGGCCCGACGATCTCTCCGGCCTCGGCCACCTCGCGGCCGTCGGTCTGGTGTTCATCACATTGGTTGCCGTGAACCGCGAGCTGCGCCAGCGCGGCTTCTGGACCCGCGAGATGCCGGAGCCGGACCTGCTCAGCGTGCTGCATCACGTCGCGCTCGGCACCGTCGCCGACGTCGCGCCGTTGATCGGGCTGAACCGGGCCTTCGTCGCCAAGGGCCTGATCGCGATGCGCCGCCGCGACCATGTCGGCCATACCGCGCTGATGGATGTGGCGCGGCTCAATGGCCCGCCGGAGGCCTGGCATCTCGGCTTCATGCTGGGCCCGCGCATCAATGCCGGCGGCCGCATCGGGCGCGCCGATCTCGGCGTGCGGCTGCTGCTCGAAGGCGATGTCTCGGAGGCCGCGCGGATCGCGGCCGAGCTCGATCGCCTCAATGGCGAGCGGCGGGTGATCGAGCAGGCGGCCGAGGCGCAGGCCGAAGCCGAGGCACTGGCTTCACTCGGGCTCGAGGACAAGGGCGCTGTGATCGTCACCGCGGCGGAAGGCTGGCATCCCGGCGTGGTCGGGCTCGTCGCAGCGCGGCTGAAGGAGAAGTTCGCGCGACCGGCCTTTGCAATCGCGCTCGAGCCGGGCGGCATCGGTACCGGATCGGGCCGCTCGATCGGCGGCGTCGATATCGGCAAGGCGGTGCGGCAGGCGGTGCATGACGGTCTGCTGATGAAAGGCGGCGGGCACGCAATGGCGGCCGGCGTCACGCTGCGCAAGGAGAAGCTCGCCGAATTCCGCGCCTACATGGAGAGCGCGCTGGCGGCCGACGTCGCCAACTCGCGTCACGAGAACGAGCTGTTCATCGATGGCGCCGTCACCGCGCGCGCGGTGACGCCGGAATTCGCCGCGACGCTCAATCGCGCAGGTCCGTTGGGTGCCGCCAATCCCGAGCCGGTGATCGCGCTGCCGTCGCATCAGCTGGTCTATGCCGACGAGGTCGGGCAGGCGCATTTGCGGCTGCGCTTCAAATCCGGCGACGGTTCCATCGTCAACGGTATCGCATTCCGCTCGGTCGGACAGAAGCTCGGCAGCGCCTTGACGCAAAATCGCGGCCAGCAATTGCACGTGGCGGGCTCTCTTGCAGTCGACCGTTGGCAAGGCACCGAACGTGTGCAATTCCGTGTGCTCGACGTCGCGGTACCGGATCAGGGCCCGGCGGTGATCAAATAAGAAACGTTGGGAGTGGACATGGCAGGACAGGTTGAAGGCAAGGTCGCGCTGGTGACCGGCGGCGCGTCGGGTATCGGCGAGGCGATCGTCGAATTGTTCGCGCAGGAAGGCGCGACGGTTGTTGCGACCGACATCGACGAGTTGAGGGGACCCGAGCTCGCCGCGCGGCTCAAGAAGGCTGGTCGCGAGGTGATCTTCCTGCCGCAGGATGTCACTAGCGAGGAGCGCTGGATCGAGGTCGTCGCCGATATAGGCAAGCGCTATGGGCGCCTCGACATCATGGTCTCCAACGCCGGCATCGGCATCGGGGCCCCGTCGATCGTCGAGATGTCGCTCGCAGACTGGCGCCGGCAGACCGCCATCAATCTCGATGGCGTATTCCTGTCGGTGAAGCATTCGCTGCCGCTGATGCGTAAAACTGGCGGCGGCTCGATCATCATGATGTCGTCGCTGGCCGGCCTGCGCGGGGCAGCGACGCTCTCCGGCTACAGCGCGACCAAGGGCGCGGTGCGGCTGTTCGCCAAGTCGATCGCGATGGAATGCGCGCAGGTGAACGACGGCATCCGCGTCAACTCCGTGCATCCCGGCATCATCGACACGCCGATCTGGGGCAAGATTCCGACCGGCGCGACGGGCGCCGGCCAGAACGCACCGATCGACCCGGAGGAGCGCGCGAGATTTGCCACGCCGCTCGGCCGCGCCGGCCAGGCCATCGAGATCGCGCAAGGCGTGCTCTATCTCGCCTCCGATGCGTCGCGCTACGTCACCGGCACCGAGCTCGTGATCGACGGCGGCATGAACGCCGGCGGCGTGGTGCGGCAGCCGAAATAGTCTCGTTGCATCCTAACCATCGTCGTCCCTGCGAAAGCAGGGACCCATCTCCGCGGCCGATGTTGTGAACGGGACTTGTCGTTCCAGCGGTGTGCAACAATCATCATCTGTGGTTATGGGTCCCTGCTCCCGTGCGCAAGTGCGCACTAGGCAGGGACGACGCGGACTATGTGCTGCGAGCTAACCGCCTTGCCGCAACCGCGCCAGCACCTTGAGCCCGCCGTACCCGTCGGCGGGCAGCAGGCCCGTCTTGGTCTGGAAATCCTTGATCGCCTGCATGGTGTCGTTGCCGACGCGGCCGTCGGTGCCGCCGGTGTCGAAGCCGGCCTTGGTCAGCCGCGTCTGCATCTCCTGCACTTCGGCGAGCGTCAGCGCGCGCTCCGAGCCCGGGAACGGCTGGATGAAGGGCGGCCCGCCGAGACAGCGGTCGCCGAGATGGCAGATCGCCAGCGCGTAGTTCATCGAGGGATTGTAGCTCTTCACCGAATTGAAATTCGGGCCGAGCAGGAAGGCCGGCCCGCCCGCGACCGGGATCCAGAGCTGCGCCGACGCATTCGGTTGTGGGAACGGCTGGCCGTCGGCGCGGGTCACCCCGGCGCTGGCCCAAGCCGCGTAGGTGCGGCTGCCGCCGGCACCGCCGCCGGGCGCACGCACCTCGTAGCCCCAGTGCTCGCCGCGGTGCCACTTGCCGCGATTGACGAGATATTTCGCGGTCGAGCCGAGCGCGTCGTCGGGGCGGCCGAACGGTGAGACCTTGCCATCGCCGTCATAGTCGAAGCCGACATTGAGCCAGACTTCCGGCATCCACTGCGAATGGCCCATCGCGCCGGCCCAGGAGCCGTTCATCTCCTGCGGCGTGCTCCAGCCGCGCTGCACGATCTTCATCGCGTTGATCAGCTCGGTCTCCCAATAGGCCTTGCGGCGCGGCTCGTTCCAGGCGAGCGCGGCGAGCGAGGGAAACACCGGCGTCATGTGGTTCTGCTGCACCAGCGGATCGCCATAGGCTGACTCGACGCCCCACAACGCGAGCAGCGTGCCGCGCTCGACGCCGAAGTCGCGCTCGATCCGCGCGAACAGCGTCTCGTTCTTCTTCAGCGCCTCGCGGCCGTGGATGACCCGCCAGTCGGAGACGCGGCGGTTGATGTACTGCCAGATCTGCTCGTGGAATTCGGGCTGGTTGCGCATCTGCTTGAACACGCTCATGTCGGGCTCGACCCGTCCCATGCAGCGATTCCAGGTCGCTTCCGAAATGCCTTTTGCCAATGCGCGGGCGCGAAAATTGTCGCGCCATTGGTCGAAGCCTGGAGGGGTGGCCGCCAGCGTGCCGAGCGGAGTGCCGAGTGTCACGCCAGCTGCGAGCGCCGCCTTCAGGACGGCGCGGCGGGCAGGGGATTTCAAAGAATCAGGCTGTTTCATCGGGCCAGTGTAGCGGCGCCGATCCGGTGAGCCAAAAGTCACGCCGCCGCAGGATCATTATTTGAGCATGCCCTTGTCGGAAAACCGGTTCCCACTTTTCTGGGGCGTGCTCGAAGTATCCTGCAAATCTGTGGCGATTTTTGACAGCCATTGCCGGACAATTTGCTCCGACCGGGCGTCGAGGCCGGCGGCGAGCCGGCGCTCCTGCGCCTGGGCGATGTGGCGGCATTTCTCCAGCAGCGCGGTTCCATGGCTGGTCAGCGTCCATTGCAGCACCCGGCCGTGGACCGGGTGCGGCGTCTTGCGGATCGCGCCGTCGCGCTCGAGGTTGCGGATGATCACGCTGACGGTCTGCGGCGTCAGGAATGCCACCCGGGCCAGATCGGCGCCCGAGAGGCCCGGATAGGCTTTCAGCATCGTCAGCACGACGAATTGAGGAGAGGTGACGCCGAGGCCTGCCAGCTCGCGCTCCATCGACAGCCGCGAGGCCGCATTCGCCTGGCGCAGCAGGTAGGCGAGATAGCCCTGTTCGCCGCGCTTGCCTTCGCCGGGCGGCGGGACGGCGGAGGCGGGCAGGGCGTCTGCGGCCGATCTCGCCCCGATCGCAACCTTGCCCGCCGCCGCTTTCCCCGCCGGGTGCCGCCCGGCGGCGCCGGATTTCCCTCGTTTCTGCATTCCCGCCATGTTGCCTTCGCGAATGTCTGCGTCTTGCTCAATATCAGAGCTCTGATAATATGTCAGTACACTGATAACATGAGGCCAAGCCAATGTCACATGCCCGCAAGGAATACACCGACTTCGAGAAGCTCGCCCCCGATGTCTTCGCCGTCGTGCGTGACCTCGGCCAGCTCGCGGCGAAGGCCGGTCTCGACAAGCAGCTGCTGGAACTGGTCAAGCTGCGCGCCTCGCAGATCAACGGCTGCGCCTTCTGCGTGCAGTATCACATCCTGCAAGGCGAGAGCCTCGGCGTCCCCGTCGACAAGCTCAACCTCGTCGTGGTGTGGCGCGAGGTGGCGCAGTTCTCGGCGCGCGAACGCGCGGCGCTGGCCTGGACCGAGGCGCTGACGACCCTGCCGAACGGCGTCAGCGATGAGGTCTATGCGGAGGCCACAGCTGAATTCTCCGAGAGGGAGCTGACCTACCTGACCTCGGCAATCGCCTCGATCAATGTCTGGAATCGGTTCGGTGCCGCCTATCGCTGGACGCCGCCACCGCGCCGGCAGCGGACGGCCGCGGCGGCTTCGTGAGACGGAACGAACGGCAATTGACAGGGGAGACCAACCGATGACCTCGATGGCGATGACACCATCTCTTTCATTTGCGCGGCCACCGCGGCCGATTTTGCTGGCCGTGATTGCGGGGCTGGCCTCGGCCTTCGTGATCGGCAAGGCGCTGCCGACCCCGATGGATGCGATCTCCGCGGTGATCGCGCCGCTCTGCGCCAGCGCCAATGCGGCGTCGCCGCTCGACAAGGTCGAGGTCATCACCTCGCATGCGTTGCCGAACGTGGCGGGCAAGCGCGTCACCGTCGTGCGCGTGTTCTATGGTCCCGGCGGTTTCACGCCGCCGCACCGCCATTCCGGCTCGGTGACGGCCTACATCACCAAGGGCGAGATCCGCTCCCAGCTCGGCGGCGGGCCGGTCGAGACCTTCAAGGTCGGTCAGTCCTTCTTCGAGCCGCCGGGCTCGACCCACATGGTCTCGGCGAATGCGAGCACCACGGAGCCGGCGGAACTGATCGCGGTGTTCGTCGCGGACGAAGGCGCGCAGCTGACCACGATGCTGGAATAGCCGCCGGCAATTCCGATCGAAGCCGACCCAATTCCGCAGGCCGCAAGCGCCGCCGCGCACTGGACCAATTTGCTGTGAAGTCCGCAGCAAACTGGACCTTGCAAGCAGAATTGGGCGCTGTGATTGATGGCGCGGCGGTGACGACCGCGATGTGATCGCGCCGCTCGCGCGGCGGTCACCAGACAGGAGCAACCGATGGTCAATCTCAAGGGGCTTTCCGCCTTCCCGATCACGCCCTCCAACAGAGACGGGCAGGTCGATGCAGGAGCGCTTCGCGCCTTGCTGGAGCCCCTGATCGCGGCAAAGGTGGATTCGATCGGGCTGCTCGGAAGCACCGGCTCATATCCGTATTTCAGCCGCGATGAGCGGCGGCGTGCCGTGCAGGCGGCGGCGGCCCTGGCAGATGGCAAGACGCCGATCCTGGTCGGCGTCGGCGCGCTGCGCACCGACGATGCGGTGAAGCTGGCGCAGGATGCGCGCGATGCCGGCGCGGCGGCAGGCCTGCTGGCGCCGGTTTCCTATACGCCGCTGACCGATGATGAGGTGTTCGAGCACTTTCAAACAGTGGCGCGTGAAAGCGGATTGCCGATCTGCATCTATGACAATCCGGGCACGACGCATTTTCGATTCACGCCGGCATTGGTCGGCCGCTTGAGCCACGTCGCCGGAATCGTGGCGGTGAAAAGCCCCGCGCTGGACGCTGCCGCAGTGCCGGGCCATATCGCCGAATTGCGCGCTGTCGTACCGAGCGGCTTCTCGCTCGGCTACAGCGCCGACTGGAATTGCACCGAGGCGCTGCTGGCGGGTGGCGAGACCTGGTACAGCGTTCTCGCAGGAATTTTCCCCAAGGTCTGCGTCGACATCGTCCGTGCCGTCGCAAGTGGCGATGCCGCCAGGGCGCGGCAGCTTGACGCGCGCCTGCAACCGGTCTGGCAGCTGCTCAAGACATTCTCGAGCCTGCGGGTGGTTTACGCGATCGCCAATCTCAGAGGGATCTGTACGGCCGAGCCTCCGCGTCCGATCCTGCCGTTGCCCCCGGACGCCCAGAAGAAGGTCGGCGAGGTGTTGGCCGGAATGGAGATCGGCTGATCATCGACGCGGTCGCAACGGAACTCGCGGTGGCTCCACCGCCATCACGACTTCCATCCGCGCGTAAAATCGGCATAACAATCGCCCGTCGTGCTCGGCTTTCTGGGAGGCGTTCGATGCGATTGCCGGTGGTTCTGTTGACGCTTCTGATCCCTGCGATGGCGTGGGCCGAGGAGCCTGTGACCAACGCGCCGGCGTTGTGGGGCAGTCCCACCGTCGACAACGGCGCCTGCTGCAAGACGCTTGGCGAGGTGCGCAGCAATATCGACCGGCTCGACCGCGAGATCGTGCGCCTGATGGCCGAGCGCGGCCGCTACGTCCATGAAGCCGCGCGCTTCAAGGCCAACCCCGCGCAGGTCGAAGCGCCGGAGCGCGCCGAGGCAGTGGTCAAGAAGGCGATGGCGCTGGCGGAAGCGGACGGGCTGTCGCCCAAGGTTGCGGAAGCGGCCTATCGCGCGATGGTCCGCGCCTTCATCGACTACGAGCAGGGCATCTTCGCGGACGCCGCGGCACGCGGCGATACACCGTGGAAGAAATAGGGGCGGGCGCGGCCCACCATGCGGACCGCCCTCCAGCGCGTGCTCGCGGGTGCGACGTTCGTGCTGATCGGCTTTATGGCCGGATCGGTCCCCGCGTTTGCCGACGTCTCGCTCCATAATGTGGCGTTACTCACCAATCACTTCGCAGTTGATACCGATTCTTCAGGCGGGTCGTCGTGACGCTCGTCGCGTGCTGGATCCGGTTGAGATCTCCACCGTCCCGCACCGATGCATGAAGGCTCCAGTCCGCATTCGCTGAGACGATTTCCACGTGGCATACGTGCTCCCCGCCGGGAAGACTGCGTATTTCGCGCAGCGCAATCAACTCGAGATCTCTTGCCGAAATTGGCGTTCTCATCATTGAGCCTCGCCATCCACGCGTTGTCCACGGGCACCCGATCAGGCGGCCTGGGCCGCCTGAGTGAGATCAGCAAACAGCCGTTCCAGGTTGCGCTTCTCTTCGTCGATCCTTCTTGCGAACTTCTCCCGCTCCTGATCCGATTTGGCAGTGTCGAGCAAGAACTGATAGTGACGGATTACCTTCTCGCTTCCGCGTATCAGAAACTGCGTCGTGCTCATGGCGAGGTGCCTTCCGATCTACCGACGCTCAGCGATGGCCGTTCATGTAATAGAGGTGGCATGTCGGCCGCCAGAGCCTCCATCGCCGAGGATTCCTCGGAAAGACGTCGTTCGATGAACTGGCGCTCAAGGTCGCTCAGCTTGGTGCTGAGTAACCGTCGATACCGCCGGATGTTGTTGCGATGCGCCCGAAGCTGTTCGAGCCGGCGGTCGACGATCTCGCGCTTTTCCTGCCTGGCGCACCAGCGGGCTTCGATTCTGTCTACGATGTGTTTCGGAAGATTGATGTCATTCATATCACCCTCCTACGCCGCCAGCGGACGTACCGTTGAGCGAAGACGGTGGGGCTTGCCGCCCGGCGGATGATGAGGATCGCTATCGAGACGACATAGCGCGTCGAGAATTGCGTCGATCGTTGCCGGTGATCGCAGCTCTGTTGGCGCCCGTAAGTCCGGACGACACGGGACCGCGGCAGCGTCAGACGCCCACGACGCCAGGAGCGCGCGTTTTTCTTCCGTGGTCAGGGAGAGATCTGCCAAGACATCCCGGGGATGATTGAACCGCGCCTTACTGCGGTCAGATCTCAAACAAATGACTTCAGCGGTCGTCGGCCGCATGTTTGCCTCCGTTCTAAGACGAGAATTGAATGTTGAGGCCGCGCTCGGCGTTCCGAACGCGGCTGCTCGTGCGTCACGCTGCAGCTGATTCGAGCTGTTGCGGCCGGTTCGGCTGCGTTGCGTTGATCGCGATCCGCCGCGGCTTCATGGCTTCCGGAATTTCGCGTGCCAGCTCGATCCTGAGTAGACCATTGTCGAACGCGGCGTTCTTCACCAGGACATGGTCCGCCAAGCTGAATTGCCGCCTGAATCGACGGGTCGAGATACCTTGATAGAGATAGTCGCGGTCTGCTTTTTCGACCTTGTTGCCCTCGATCGTCAGGACGTTCTGCTCGGCGGTAACCGAGATCTCGTCCGGTGAGAAGCCGGCGACCGCGAGCGCTATCTGGTAGCGGTCTTCGGCAAGTCGTTCGATGTTGTAGGGCGGGTAGTTGTCTTCGGTGGCCCGCTGAGCCGTCTCGGCCAGATCGAAGAGACGGTCGAACCCGATCGTCGACCGGAAGAGGGGAGAGAAATCGTACGTGCGCATAGCCAAATCCTCCAAAGAGCAAGATGGGTATGAGAAGCACCGGACACGACCGGTGCCCGTTACGCCTGGACCCGACTGGCGTCCAGGTGATCGGCCACGCGGACCGACGTGTCACGAATTAAATCGGGCTCGAAAAGTGTCAAGAGGTGTTCGAAAAAAAATGCGACAGCATGTGAGCTGCCGCCCCCAAAGGTGCTGGGGCCGTTTCTTTGGGCGCCATCTCGTCACCGGGATTCCACGAAATCCATCTCGGCCGCATTTGGCGCTAATGGTCCTGACGACCGGGGCAAGATTTCATCCCGAAGCAATTTTCAGGTTCCGGTTGAGGGGCCGTCTCGCGGCACGGCCCCTTTTCATTTCACGCGACCAGGTCTCGGCCGGTATCGGTGAACTTTGGCACGTGCCTCTTTCGTGCGCGGCGTCTTGCGGCGCGAGCACTTGATCTCCAGCCGCGTGTGGCCGGCGTTGACGGCATGGCAGCGCGCCTCTCGGTCGAATGCGGTGCGAGGATCGTCGTGACCGCTCTGGCACGCGCGAGTTCCTTCGTCGGCGCTTTGCGGCCGCCGACGGAGAGGGGCGTGGGATAATATTGGGGGCCATCGTCCATGATTGCGCCGCCGGCGTTTTGCAAGCCGTGTGCCCCACCGGAACGGACGTTCCGGAAAGCGGAGTCGACGGAGCCGATGGCCTCCAACGCGAGCGGCGGTTGCACGATTTCAGAATAATGGAATGATGCCGCTGAGTTGCCCGACGTGTCAAGTCGTCGTGTTGGGTGACGGCAGCCGCCGGCTACTGTGCATGGGGTTGTTTTCGATATTTTGGCAGTGCGCCCCGAACCGGTGTCCATCCCGCATCAAGTGCGGGACAGGCTTCGCTCGACGACGCCCTAATTGCCGCCGCCTTCCTGGGTGTCGATCCGATGCACGACGTCGTCGGGTAGGGCATGGGCCACGGCGGCCGCAGGTCCGGGCTCCGGTCCGATCTCGCGGCCGCGGCCGCGGATCAGCCGCTCATAGGCCGACACTAGCGTGGTGTAGGGATTGACCCAGAGCCAGCCGTCGCGCGTGAACACCTGCACGTCGAAATGCAGATGCCGCGACGTGCCGTTGGGATGGTCGAGATAGTTCGAGACCACGCCGATCTTCTCGCCCTCGCTGAGGCGGCGTCCGTTGAGCAGGCCGTCGGCATCCATCACGGACGGGTTCATGTGCATGTAGCGGAAGCGAACATGCTCGGTGCGGGTGTTGACCTGCAATGTCGCGGCCTGCTGCTGCGCCGAGCGGATCACGACACTGTCGCGGACCGCCACGACCGCCTGCTGCCTGGGGTCACAACCGTCCTTGCTGTCGGCCGGACACGCGCCGGGCCTGACATCCTGGCCCTGATGGCCGTAGCCGCTGGCGCATTGGCCGACCTCGAAGCTGCGCGCCTCGCAGAAATTGTCCTGCCAGGGATACTCGTCGACCGTCGCACCCGCCTTGCGCCGGGCGAAGGATTGCGAGTGCGCGAAGGCCGGCGCCTTCTCGAGCGGAAAGCGGATCTGCGAGTACACCGTGAAGTCGGCATGGCCGCCCTGCTGCCTGCGGCCGCCGCTGCCCGGAACGATGTCACCGCTCGGGCGGTAGGTGAAATCAGCCGATTGCGCGATCGGCCGCTCGGCGATGTCGGAGGCGGTGTCGCTGCGCGGCCGCGACGGTTGCCCGCCGGCGATGCGCAACGCCTTCAGGAAGCGCTCGGCCACCGGATAGGCCTCGCGGCACGCGAGCCGCTTCGGCCGCGGCGCGCTGTCGAGGCACTGGATCGAGACGACATAGGGAATCCCGAAGCGGGTGAAGGCGTAGCGCACATAGCCTTCGCGGATGAAGCGGCGCAGGTCCGGAAACTGCGTGGCCAGCGTCTTGACCGGCTCGCCCTTGCCGCCGAGCCGGTCGGCGAGGTCGTAGACCAGGATCGAGCCCGAGATCTGCACCTCGACCGGTTTGGCATAGGTCCGCGGCGGCAAGCCGTCGCCGGCGCCCGGCTCGAGCGAGAACACCGCGTCATAGCCGGACGCGCCCGCATGGAACACATCGGCCGCGCGGAAGTCGGCCTGGTAGCGCGCGACCGGCAGGCCGGCCGGTGCGCCGTTCTGCCGGGCGTCGAGATAGCTCGCGGGGTCGAAAGGCAGCAGCACCGGGATCGGGCTCTCCGCGATGCCGGGGAAGAGTGGCGATGTCACCGCGTTCAGCTGCACCAGCGTGGGCGTCGACCGCGGATCAGTGGCGGGGACGCGGCGCTGTCCGGCGAACGTGAAGCTGGAGGCGATGGCCGGGCGGGTCGTGATCTCTTGCCGGAGCTGGTCGAGCACCGAGCGCCATTCGACCCGCATGGCGGAGATCGAAGGCGTCCGGAATTCGTCGGCATGAGCGTCGGGAGGAGGCAAGAGCAGGGCTGCCAGCCAGCAAGTGATGAAGCTGACGACCTTCCTGTTCACTGCACTCCCCGGGCCATGCCTGATCGCGAGAGATTAGAGCAAGTTCCGGAAAAGTGTGTAGCAGTTTTCCGGAAAGTTTGAGGTTAAACAACAACCTGATGCGCGGTGATGGTTCATTGCGACTGTCACCGCGCCTTGCCGCTCAATCCTTGCTCTATCCTCGCTCAATCCTTGGCGCGTTCGACGTAGGAGCCGTCCTCGGTCATCACGACGATGCGCGTGCCGGTGGAAACGTGCGGCGGCACGCCGGTGCGGATGCCGTTCGACAGCATCGCGGGCTTGTACGACGACGAGGCGGTCTGGCCCTTGGTGACGGGCTCGGTCTCCACCACTTCCAGCGTCACGCGCTGCGGCAGCTGGATCGCGACCGGATTGCCGTCATGCATCGACAGCTTCACGGTCATGTTCTCCTGCAAATACGGCGCAGACGAACCGACGATCTCCTTGGAGACCTGGACCTGGTCGTAATTGTCGTTGTTCATGAAGTGGAAGCCGTCGGCGTCCTCGTAGAGGTAGTTGTAGTTGTGGTCCTCGACGGTGGCCTTCTCGACCTGGTCGGTGGTCTTGTAGCGCTCCGACACCTTCACGCCGTCGCCGATGCGGCGCATTTCGATCTGGCTGACGGGGGTGCCCTTGCCGGGATGAATGTTTTCGGCGGAGAGGACCACATAGAGCTTGCCATCCTGCTCGATGATGTTGCCCTTGCGGATGGAACTGGCGATGACTTTCAAAGGTGTTTTCCTGAATTTGAGAAGCGGGGGCGCAAACCGGACCGGCAGCCCCTCGGCCGTGGCGGCGATTTCGGGCTGCAACATACTGATTTGTCCCTGAGATGCCAGTCTTTTGCGGCCGAATTCGGTAGTTTGCCAACCGCCGGCAGCGGCCCTCGGAGGGGCGCTAGCGAGGGTCCTTGCCGGGGATTTTTCGGGCCTTCTCGTTATGTTCGGCAAGGCTTGCCGGAACCGAGAATGTGTCCGTCTTCAGGTCGTAGACGCAGCGCCAGTCCTCAACCCAGGGGAAGGGGGTATCTTCGCCCTGGATATCGAAGGATAGGCCGAGCACGAGATATCGACTGTCCGGCCAATGCTGATCCATCCAGGCGTAGTTGTCCTCCAGGCCCCTGATCAGCCCGACCTGCATGTGATCGAGCGCATAGGGGTCGTTCGGGTCGCGGCGCACACCGTCGGCCGCCGGCTGGGTGTAGAAGAAGTCCCACGCGGCCTCGCCAAGCGGCTTTTCGGTGGCCGGCACGAACCGATCGCCGGTCCGCTTGTAAAGGTAGAGGGTGTGATAGCCGGCGCCGAGCTTCTGCATCCGCACCAGCCAGCGGCTGTCCGGGCTGAAGCGGAAGCCGGCCTGGTAGCCCGCCGCGTCGGTGCCTTCGCCCTGGTTCAGCAGCGCGCCATGCTTGTGGGCCCGGTCGAACGTCCAGAACTGGAACAGGAGACCTTCATCGCCCATGTCCTTCGCATATTGCTCGAGGCGGATCGTTCGATCCGGGGAGGTGAAGCTGGCGTCCGCGACCTGCTTGAACTGGCTGTCAGGGCCGTCGGCCCGCGCCGGCGCCGCCACGGCAAAGCCGAGCAACAGAAGCAATCCAGCAGTTCGCAACCGGCCGGCCATGGCGACATCCTGTGTCCGCGGAACTGGCGATGGGACGCGCGAGCCGGCGTTCAGGTTCAGCCGTGGGAACGCATGGACAATGCCGGCGTCTTTCGACAAGAAGGGATTCGGTTCGCCGCGTTCTGCGGCGACCAAGGCCGTGTCGACTATGTATTTGTATGGAATCAAGGATTTGCGTCCGGCTCTTAAATCAGGGCGGTGGCTTGTTGATGTTGAATCCGCAACCGCCGGGGCGGCCGGCCGATGACTGCGCCTGACCAGCCCTCGCCCTGGTGGACGCCATCACGCTACGCTGATCGCAGGCCCTTCCTGCAGGCGCGGACCGCGATCACGCGGGCGCTCCGGGCGTGGTTCGAGGAGCAGGGCTTTGCCGAGGTCGAGACCGCCATCCTGCAGATCTCGCCGGGCAACGAGACCCATCTGCACGCGCCCCGTACCGAACTCAGGCAAACCGACGGCTCAGCTGCGCCACGCTATCTGCGCACCTCGCCCGAATTCGCCTGCAAGAAGCTGCTCGCGGCCGGCGAGCCCAAGATCTACGAATTCGCGCGGGTGTTCCGCGATCGCGAGCGCGGCGACCTGCATCTGCCCGAATTCACCATGCTGGAATGGTACCGCGCCAATGCCGGTTACGACGCCATCATGGCCGACACGATTGTCGTGATCGCCCATGCCGCGCAGGCGACCGGGATCGGGCGGTTTTCATTCCGCGGCAGGATGGCCGACCCCTTTGCCGAGCCGGAGTTGCTGACGGTTGCCGCAGGTTTCGAGCGCTTCGCCGGCATCGACCTGCTGGCGACGATCTCGGGCGGCGAGGGCAATCGCGCGGCGCTGGCGGCAGCCGCGCGAGAGCGGGTGCGGATCGCCGATGACGACACCTGGTCGGACATCTTCAGCAAGGTGCTGGTCGAGCGTGTCGAGCCCAATCTCGGACAAGGCCGCCTCACGGTGCTGTTCGAATATCCGTCGCCGGAGGCCGCGCTGGCGCGCACCAAGGCGGGCGAGCCGCGCGTCGCCGAGCGTTTCGAGGTCTATGCCTGCGGGGTCGAGCTCGCCAACGGCTTTGGCGAGTTGACCGACGCGGCCGAGCAGCGCCATCGTTTCACCGCAGCCATGGACGAGAAGGCCCGCCGTTACGGCGAGCGCTATCCGCTCGACGACGATTTCCTTGCCGCCGTCGGCCAGATGCCCGAGGCGAGCGGCGTCGCGCTCGGTTTCGACCGGCTGGTGATGCTGGCGAGCGGCGCACCACGAATTGACCAGGTGGTCTGGACGCCGCCTGCAGGAGAGCCATGAACAGGATCGATCCGAAATTGGCGGCAACACTGCGCCAGCCGCGCGAGCTGGCCGATGCCGGCCTCGTGCCGGTCGCAGCTCTTGCCGAGCTCGAACAGGTGGCTGCGCGCTACGCGGTCGCGGTGACGCCGGAGCTCGCGGCGCTGATCGATCCGGCCGACGCCAACGACCCGATCGCGCGGCAGTTCATCCCGAGCGCTGACGAGCTCGTGGAGCAGCCGAGCGAGACCGCCGATCCGATCGGCGACGATGCGCATTCGCCGGTCGCCGGGATCGTGCATCGCTATCCGGACCGGGTGTTGTTCAAGCTCGTCCATGTCTGCGCGGTCTATTGCCGGTTCTGTTTCCGGCGCGAAATGGTCGGGCCGGGCAAGGCCTCGGCCTTGTCCGACGATGCCTATCGCGGGGCACTGGAGTACATCCGTACCCATCAAGAAGTCTGGGAAGTCATCCTGACCGGCGGTGATCCCTTAATGCTGTCGTCGCGCAGGCTGTCCGAGATCATGGCCGATCTCGCTGGCATCGATCATGTGAAGATCATCCGCCTTCACAGCCGTGTTCCCATCGCCGATCCCGAACGCGTCAATTCCGACATGGTCGCGGCGCTGCGGGTCGACGGGGCTACGACCTGGATCGCCATCCACGCCAACCATCCGCGCGAGCTGGGCGCCAACGCCCGCGCCGCGTGCGCGCGCCTTGCCGACGCCGGCATTCCGTTGGTCAGCCAGTCCGTTCTGCTGCGCGGCGTCAACGACGATGCCGCGACGCTCACGGCGCTGATGCGCGCCTTCGTCGAGTGCCGGATCAAGCCCTATTATCTGCACCACGGCGACCTTGCACCCGGCACCGCGCATTTGCGCACCACCATCGAAGCCGGGCAGGAATTGATGCGGGCGTTGCGCGGGCGCGTCTCCGGACTGTGCCAGCCGGATTATGTGCTCGACATCCCCGGGGGCTACGGCAAGGCGCCGATCGGCCCGACCTATTTGTCGCAGCCGGCTTCCCGCGAAGGTGAGGATCCGCTGGAGCGGCGGTACCGTATCGTCGATTATTGCGGTGACGTTCATCTTTACCCGCCGCAACCGTGAGCCCGCGATGCGCGGGGCCGGGGACGGACGGCAGGAGCCGCCCGAGGGCGAGGGCCGCCGCGGCGTCGAAAATGCTGTGATGTTCGGCTTCTTTGTGGTGCTGGTCGCCGCGGGAATCTGGCTCCTTGGCACGATGGCCGATATACGGAAGGTCCAGGATTGCGCAGCGCAGGGGCGACGCAACTGTGCTACCGTCGAGGTGCCGGAACGGGCGCAATAGGGTTGAGAAGCGGAGACGCGAGATGCGGAAGACTGTTTTGTTGATGGCTCTGATGATGGTTGGAGCGCCCCAGGTTGGAACGTCCCAGGCATGGGCGCAGCAACAGGGCGGATCGTCCTCCATGCAGAAGAACGCGCCGCTGCCGGAGGCGCCGGTCGGACATCGTCAGCCACGCCGCGGCGAGGTTCCCAACGAAAAGAATATCAGCGATCCGAACAATACCGCGAACAAGGAAGACGCTGCGCTCGACAAGAAGATCAAGAGCATCTGCCGCGGCTGCTAGGCCAGCAGCGGCGCCGGCACGGTGCCGGATTTACGCATGAGCGGCACAGGCATCACGCGACAAGGTGTGGGGGCAAAGCTTTGCGCCCCCTCCTGCGCCGTTCGAAAGCGCTAAATCCTCACTCTGGGCGATCGGCTAGCCATACTTGAGGGTGGTGCTCTGTCCCACCTCGATAAGATAGCCATCGGGATCACGGATGTAGCAGCGCCACTCGCCGTACTTCTCCATCGGCTCCGTGATGAACTCGGCTCCTCGACCTTTCCATAGTTGATAGCAGGCTTGAATGTCCGCAACGCGGATATTCAGGAAGCTGTTGATGTGGTTCGGGTCCGGAACGCTGAGCGATACCGTCGGCTTGTCCGGTGTGGGTCCGCCCCCGACGTTCAAAATCATCCAGATATTTGCGAGCTGAAGGTACCCTGGCGCGTTGCCGTCTCCGAGGCTCAGAATGCGTGCGTCGAAAACCTTTTCGTAGTAGCGAGCCGATCGCTCGATGTCGGCAACGGTGAGAAATTGCGCTATGCTGATCCCCTCCTGCGGGGGCATCTCGTAGCTCTTCTGCTCGATGTTTACGCCCATTGGGAACTCCTTTTCCGATCCAGAGCCCAGCGGACATTAGACACCCTAAACCCGTCGTATGGCACCCCAATTGTGCGCCTCGCGCTCGAACGGGTACCAACTCGCCAATGCCTCGGAGAGCTAGCGGAGCGCGATCTGGTGCGCACCGCTAGCAAGCACTCAATCCGTCCGGCCGCGTCAGGCCGAACGCTCCTGCAAGCCGTCGCGCCGCACGCTGCGCCTTGCCTCGACGGCATCGGCCAGCTGCTTCAACACGTCAGCCGTCGTCGCGAGGTCGATGCAGCCATCGGTGATGCTCTGGCCGTAGGTCAGCGGCTTGCCCGGCACGACGTCCTGGCGTCCCGCGACAAGGTTGCTCTCGATCATCACGCCGATGATGCGCTGTTCGCCGCTTGCGACCTGCCGTGCGATGTCGGCCGCAACCAGCGGCTGGTTCTCCGGCTTCTTGCTGCTGTTGGCGTGGCTGGTGTCGATCATCAGCCGCGGCGCGACTCCGGCGTGGCCGAGCTCGGCCGCGGCCGCATCGACGCTTGCTGCATCATAGTTCGGCACCCGCCCGCCGCGCAGGATGACGTGGCAGTCCTCGTTGCCGCTGGTCGCGGCGATCGCCGAACGGCCGCCTTTGGTGACCGCCATGAAATGATGCGGGTGCGACGCCGATTTCACCGCGTCCGCCGCGATCCGCACGCCACCGTCGGTGCTGTTCTTGAAGCCGACCGGGCACGACAGACCGGACGCCAGCTCGCGATGGATCTGGCTCTCGGTGGTGCGCGCGCCGATCGCGGCCCACGAGACCAGATCGGCGATGTATTGCGGCGTCGTCATGTCGAGGAATTCGGTGCCGGCGGGCAGGCCGAGATTGTTCACGGCCGACAGCACGTTGCGTGCAAGCCGCAGGCCCTTGTTGATGTCGAAGCTGCCGTCGAGATCGGGATCGTTGATCAGGCCCTTCCAGCCGACGGTGGTGCGCGGCTTCTCGAAATAGACCCGCATCACGATCTCGAGGCGGTCGGCGAGCTGTTCGCGCAGGCTGGCGAGACGCTCGGCGTAATCGACGGCCGCCGCGGGATCGTGGATGGAGCAGGGGCCGACGACGACCAGCAGGCGGTCATCGGTGCCGCTCAGGATCGCGTGGATGGCGTTGCGGGCGCCCATCACGACGCGAGTCGCCGTCAGGGTGCGGGGGACCTCCCGCATCACCTCTTCGGGCGTACTCAGCTCTTTCAGTTCCTTGATGCGAAGATCGTCTGTCGTACTCAACACGGCTGGCTCCTTTGGAGTTCGGGACCTGCCGGCACACAAAAAAGCCGCCAGGTCTGGCGGCTTGTTTTGGACGTTTGCTGCAATTCTTCAGATTGAGCGCGATCCTCCTGCCGCCAGCGAGCTGTCGTAGCTAAAGTACCAAAAATAGCTGGTGGCGACGGTGATCATGGCGGGCTCTATACCCGACGGATATCGGCCTGTCACCCCCCAAATCCGCGAGGGGAGCCAGTTGGCCGTCAGGTGTTGCGTGCGGCCAACGCCATACCTATCAGGGTCGCCCCGCCGAACATCAGATTGAGGCCGACGAGAAGGCCGATCGCCCAGCCCGCCGACTCCGGCAGGCCGGCGATGATGAAGAAGGCAACGACGACATCCATCAGGCCGGCGATCAGGAGCCAGGACCAGCGTCCCGACAATTCGCGGCGGTGCTCCATCGCATACATGATGGTGGCGACGCCCTCGGCGACGAAATAGGCGCCGATGACGATGGTCAGCGTCAGCACGCCCTGCATCGGACGGGCCAGCAGCACCATGCCGGCCAGTACGGCGAGGGCGGCCGAGATCAGCGACCACCAGAAGCCCGGCATGTTGCGGGCCCAGAAGGTGACGATCAGCCCGCCGATGCCTGAGATCAGGAACATCCAGCCGAGGAAGATGGTGACGGCGAGGCTCGCGAATGTCGGCACGATCATCGCCGCGATGCCGAGGATCACGAGCAGGATGCCTTCGAACAGGAACGCCTTCCAGTGTTGCTTGACCGCGGCCTGCATCTGCGATCGCAGTCTGTCGAGATCGTTGGACAGGGTCATCGCGGCTCTCCAAATCTGCAACCGAAAAGTCTGCAACGGTAAAGTCTGCGAGCGTGTGGCGTATCCTAGCTCCGGCCCGGCGCCGACGGAAAGCCCTCCGCGGCGGTCCGCATCCGGTTGCGGCCGAGGAAATAGACGGCGGTGGTCGCGATCAGCAGCGCCAGTCCGATCAGGATCGAGGTGAAGCCGATCGGGACCAGGATGAACGACGCATTGCGCTCGGGATTGACGTACCAGTGATGCAGCGAGGTGAGCAGGAAGGAGACCCCGACAAAGCCGGTGCCGCCGCCGACCAGCAGCAGCGCCCACATCCGCCGCAGCTGGCTCAGCCGCTCGCGCGCGACATCAGTGCGCGGCGCATGATGCCTGCCGAGGCGGCGCACCAGACGGATCGCAAAACCGATCGAGGAGAAGCCGATCAGCACGCTGGCCGAGCCGAGCAGTAACCGCGTGGTCGAGCCGAGATCGGGAATGCGCTGGAGCGCGAGCAGCGGAAAATCGAACGCCGCGTGCAGCGCGACCGGTGCGACCAGCACCAGCGACCAGTTGGTGATGCGCGCCCAGTCGCGGTGGCCCCGGTAGGCGCCGAGCGCGCCGCCGGAGCGCGCGATCGCAAGGTAGGCGCCGGCTATGATGCCGAGCGCGCCGTGAAACGGCACCGTGAGCACGCTGCGCAGCGCCGCGAGCGCGCGCCACATGTCCTTGTGCTGGACGAGATAGGCGAGGTTCTCGTAAGCGGCAAATCCAAGGCCCGCGGCCGCGCCATAAACCACCGTATCCATCGGATCGGCGAAGGCGCGGCGGCGCGTCGAGATGGCGACGATGACGAGAACCTTGACGATCTCCTCCGGCGCCGCGACGCCGAACGCCGCGCGGACCGCCTGGGTCGCCCAGGGATTGTCGGGAATGGCAAGCAGCGCATTGAAGGGAATGCGCGCCAGGCCGAGCAGCGAGATGCTGGCCGCGCCGAGCACGAAGGCGAGCCACACCTGCACCGGCGGTCCGGGGCGCTCGTCGGCGGCAATCACCAGCCACAGCACCAGCAGCGCAGGCGCGATGGCGGCGGCGCCAATCACAGTCGGAAGCGACTCAAGCAACAACATGGGGACAATCTGTTCTCGTGAAAGGCGAAAATGGCCGCAAACCCAGCACTTTGCAAGGTGGCCGGCGGTCGCGGACACGCGCTTGGGAATTCACGTTTGGCTGTATCCGGCGGCTAGCACATCAGGATCCTGGATGATTGCGCGGCGGGCGCGAGCGCGCCGGTGAACGACATGGTAGAAGTGTCCGATCAGACGGGAGACGTTACCGGGTGCATTTACGCGCAGCAGAGAGTCACACGCGATCGATCCTCAAGGCCATCAGCTGGCGGACATTGGGGACGCTCGATACTTTCGCCATCAGCTGGTTCATGACCGGCAAGGTCTCGCTCGCCGGCTCGATCGCCGGGCTCGAGATCGTCACCAAGATCGCCTGGTACTATGTACACGAGCGGGTCTGGGCCGTTGTTCCGTTCGGACGGCGCGCCTGACCGATCACCGCGCCGCCGCCGCTTGCGTCAACAGGCGCCGGCAGGATTCGACGAACACTTCGGCGCCGGTGACGATATCGGCGTCGTCGGTGTTCTCGCTCCAGTGATGGCTGACACCGCCGATCGACGGAACGAACAGCATCGCCGCCGGCATGATGGTGGCGAGGACCTGGGCGTCATGGCCGGCGCAACTCGGCATCCGGATTGACTTGCCGCCGGCGCAGGCCGCGCTCGCGGCCTCGATCGCATCCTGGAACGCAGGCGTCATCATCGCGGGCACGCCGGTGCGGATGCGCTCGACCTTCACGCCGCAGCGGCCCTGCGCGGTGGCCTCTTCCGCCAGGCGATGCAGGTGCGCCTCGAGCCGTGCGATCACCTCGGGATTGTCGTCGCGGATCTGGAACAGCATCTCGGCGTGGCCTGGGATGATGCTCGGCGCGCCCGGGTCCAGCGTGATGCGGCCGGTGGTCCACACCGTGCGCGGTCCGCACAGCGCAGCGAAGCTGTCGTCGATCGCGACGCAGAACCGCGCCAGCGCCAGGCCGGCATCCCTGCGCACCGCCATCCGCGTGGTGCCGGCATGGTTCTGCTCGCCGGTGAAGGTGATGCGATACTGCCAGATGCCGACGATGGAGGTGACGACGCCGATCTTGAGCCGGCTGGCTTCCAGCGTGTCGCCCTGCTCGATATGGGCTTCGAGGTAGCCGATATGGCGGCCAGGTTCGGCGGTGAGGCGCGGGCGGCCGGCGAAGCCCGCATCGCGCAAGGCCTGTCGCATGGTGCGATCGCTGGAGCGGTCGCGCGCCGCTTCGATGTCCGCTTCGGTCACGTCGCCGGCAAACGACCGACTGCCGAGGAAGCTGCCGAAATGTCCTTCCTCGTCGCACCATGCCGCGACCTCGACCGCGCCGTTGACGCCGGGATCGCCGTTGATGACGCGCGCGGCTTCCAGCGCATAGATCACGCCGAGCGGACCATCGAGCCAGCCCGCATGGTTCTGGCTTTCGAGATGCGAGCCCGCGAGCAGCTTCGGTCCTGCTTTCGCACTGGTGCCGAACACATTGCCGATGCCGTCGATCGTCGCGGTGAGGTCGGCATCGGGCAGGTGCGCCGCAAGCCAATCCAGCGAGCGCAGATGCGGCTCCGAGAATGTCGGCTTGTGCACGCCGGTCTTGTAGGCGCCGATCGCGCGCAGCGCATTGAGATCGGCGAGCACGCGCTTGCCGTCGAAGCGACCGTTGATGCCTGGCATGGTTGGACTCCGGGTGAGCGTCTTTGAGTTGCGTCTCGATTAGCGTCTTGGTGCCGCAATCCCGTCTTGATGCCGTCGCGGTTGGATGCGACGGAACAATCAGGGTGAACGATTTCTTAGCGGTTCTGCTCTTAGTTCGCAGAACTGATGTCGCGGTACGAATAGCGTGTGAGTGTGATCATGTCTGCATTCCGGAACTGGGCTCGCAAGGCCGCTGTGCTGTTTCTCCCGATCGCGCTCGGCGCCTGCGCGCAGTATTCGCAGCAATACAGCATGACGACCCCGGCGCCGGGAACCGGTCCGCTGGCCTGGGACGGCGCCGGGCAGGATCCCAATCAGCCGCAGCCGCGACGCCATGCGCGGAATGTGTCGCCGGCGGTGGCGGAGACGCAACTGTCGGAAGCGGATGCCGACGACCGGCTGGCGCGCAAGCTCGTGATCTGCAGCACCTGCATCAAGCAGACGCCGGTGGCGGCGGCTGCGGCGCAGCCGACCAACCGCCAGGACGTCGCGAGCGTGACCAATCGCTAGCGCGCTGTCGCCAGACATCGATCAGGCCTGCAGGCCTTAGTTAGGCCACGATGTCGTTCGATGCGCAGGCCCATGTCGTTCCGAAAACTCATTGTTCCCGCCGCCGTCGTCGCACTTGCCGCCGCCATCCTGATTCATGGGGGCGGTTCGCGGGCCCATGCGCATGCGCCGTCGCATTGCGGCTTCTGGACCTCGATCGAGGCCGGCTTGTCGTGCAGGTAATCGCCCGCAGGAGGCCTGGGCGGCAGTCCGGGAAAAGCGTTCTGAACGCTTGCCCGTCCGGCCAATCGCCACTATACGTTCGCCCGTCGCGGCCGTTTGCAGGTCACGGCCAGTACGGCACATCTCACGTCTAACGTATTGATTTGCCGGGAGTTTTGCTCCCTTCGTCTATCGGTTAGGACGCCACCCTTTCACGGTGGAGAGAGCGGTTCGATTCCGCTAGGGAGCGCCATCGGCGCCAAACCGGAAATCCAGCAAACTCAACGAATTGTCGCGCCGGCGACCGCCTTGCCATCCGGTTCGGCTCATTGTGAACAACGGCACAATCCCTGCAATCCGCCGATCTTTCGCAACCCTTTGGTAAGCCCGCGGCGATACGGCTGAGCCGGGGATGATGTGATGGCTTTGGGATCGAAGAAGCGCGAAACGCGCAAATCGCTGCGTCAATCCGGCTGGGTCACGCTCGACGGCGGATTCGCCGCGCGGCCGTGCGTGGTCGAGGACATGTCCTCGTCGGGCGCAAAAATCACCGTGCAGGACAACAACACGCTGCCGGCCAAGCTGCGGCTGGCGTTTTCGCGCGACGCCCGCACCGGGCGCGCCTGCGAAGTGGTCTGGCGCGAGGGCAAGACGTTCGGCGTCAGATTCGTGCGCTAGCCTGATCTCGCCGCCCGCGATAAAAAGCCGGATGCGCAAGACCTGCTTCGCCGTCATCGCCGTCCTGCTTCCCGCCGCTGCGTTCGCGCAAGCCGGCGACCGCCGCAATTTCCAGACGCCGCCTGATGCCGGCAGAACGCTGCCGTCGAAATCCGCGACGCGGAGCAATTCCTGCGCGTCGTACGGACCGGGCTTCGTCAAGGTCGAGGGCTCCGACACCTGCGTGAAGCTCGGCGGCGCCGTCAGTGTCGGTGCAGGGGTGTCCAGCGGACGCTGAGCGGCTTGCCGCTCACGACATCGGCGGCGCGACGATGCGCACGAAGGCCGGCCGCTGCGCGATCTCGCCGAACCAGCGTTCGAGATGGGGCAGCTTCGGCTTCGTGACGCCCTCGACACCGAACCAGCGCCGCGCAAAGGCGCCGAGCGCGATGTCGGCGATCGTGAACTGATCGCCCTCCATGTAGCGGCGGCTTGCAAGCTGCGCCTCGACGACGCGCCACGCCACGCCCGCGGCATCGGCGTCCTTCTGGAGCTGGACCATGTCGCGCTTCTCCGGCGCCGTGCGCACCAGTCCCCAGAACAGCGGGCGCTCGACCGGTTGCAGCGTCGACAGCGTCCAGTCGAGCCAGCGGTCGACGGCCGCGCGCGCCTTCGGCGCCTGCGGATAGACCGGCGAGCCCTGGCCGTAGGCCAGGCAGAGATAGCGCATCACCGAATTGGATTCCCACAGCACATATTCGCCGTCGACCAGCGTCGGGACGCGGCCATTCGGATTCATCGCGAGATAGTCCGCCTGATCGTTCTTGCCGAACTGCATGCCGGCATCGATGCGCTGATAGGGCAGGTCGAGCTCGGCGAGACACCAGAGCACCTTCTGCACATTGACCGAATTGGGTCGGCCCCAGATCGTCAGTTGCGGCTTGCTGTCCATCACGCGTCTTCTTTCCGCTGTTGCGCTTTGCGCGCGTTCTTAGCCGAACCGTCAGGGAAAAGCGCGGGGTGAATTGTACCGAGCAAAAAAAAAGAGGCTCAGCCGCGATGCGGCAGAGCCTCGTCGATCTCAGTCAAAGCGCAGTCAGTGACCGAACAGCAACCACAGCACGATGATCACCGGGATCGGTACACCCAACAGCCAAAGCAAAAGTCCTTTTCCCATCTCCTCGCCTCCTCGCATTCCTCGTGTGAGGAGGCAACGTCAACCAAAGCGCCATGTTCCTCGCGATCGCTCCGCGTCTCACCGATGGAGAAACGCGGATTAGGAACGTGCGCGCGGGCGTGGCGTTTACCAGTGCCCGGTGTTCGGCATCGAGGCCCATGGTTCGGCCGGCGCCTTCGGATCGCCCTTCTGCAGGATCTCGATCGAGTGCAGGTCGGGCGAACGCACGAACGCCATGTTGCCGTCGCGCGGTGGACGATTGATGGTGACGCCCATCTTCATCAGCTTCTCGCAGGTCGCGTAGATGTCGTCGACCTCGTAGGCGAGATGGCCGAAATGGCGGTCCTCGCCGTATTTCTCCTCGTCCCAATTGTAGGTCAGTTCGACCAGCGGCGCGCCGCGGCTCTGCGGCAGCGACTTGAGCAGATGGAGATCTTCCTCCGCGCAGAGAAACACCAGCGTGAAGCGACCCTTGTCATTGTCGATGCGGCGCACTTCCTTCAGCCCCAGCGCGTCCTGATAGAATTTCATCGCGACATCGAGATTGCGGACGCGCAGCATGGTGTGCAGATAGCGCATTTTCTTGTCCTCCTGGGAATTGCGAGATTTTGTTTTGGCTCGGGCGAGACGCGCCAAGAAATAGCAGCAAAACGCGGCGCGGGGCAGGGGCCTGTACGACTTTTGCGACCGCTCCGGGCGGCTGCGTTCTCAAGCTTTCGCGAGCCTTCGCACTGGGCGACCTGCGACACGCTCATGCCGCGCGCGATACGGGAAAGCCCCGCCCAGGAAAATTCTGGAACGGGGCGTTCGTGGTCGAGCCTTGGAGGCACGGCCCTCTATCTCATCGAATGCCCATCACCGCCAATCAAGGACGCGCGAGGTTGGACCTCCTCTAAGAAGCAAAACCCCGCGCGTGGACTCGCGAGGTCTGATGTCGGCGGGCCTTTGGGGAGATCGTGCCGGCAACCAGCCATCTCACGGTGCGCGCGGCGGCAGGTTCCAGCATCCCGAAAATAGAAAGCCCCGCAGGCTGGATGCGGGGCTTTCCCAGTTGACGGACTGGGGATCTCTCAGGGCGTGAGCCGTCAACTGTTGGGGGCCAAACTTAAGGTTGAAATTATAAAATGCAACAGCGCCGCGTAGACGGAATATCCTCGTCCCACAGCGCTGCGCCAAACGCTGGGCCCTGAAATCCCCAGCGCAGTTTTGTCTTGGCGCTGCGCAAAAGGTTCAAAGGAAAAGTCCGCCGAGAGGATTTGCGGCGGCCTTCAGGGCCGGCCTGGCGCTGGGCCCCGGATCACGCGCGATATGCGCCGGCGCGCGCCGCCGCGTGTGCAACGCAAACGCCGTTGGCCGGTTGCGATCTCACACCTTGATGTCGAGAATGGTCTCGACGGCATCGCGGTCGGCCTTGTTCTTGGCGGCGAAGACGTCGAGCACATCCTCGCTGATGATGCGCGGCTGCTGCTTCGCCGTTTGATCGACGACGAGTTGCACTCTGGCTTGCGTTACTTCGACAGGTACGGGGTAAACGAGCATGGCTCTCTCCCTCCGGCCGTCGAACCCTGTCAGGGCTTTCTTAACGATTTGTAAACTCCTGGGCCCGCGCTTCTTGGTTCGAATCGGCGGCCGGGCGGTATCGGTCCCGCTCGCCTGCCGCCCTGCTTGGCGCCATACTGCGGGCCTTTCGGACCGGACGGCGCGATCGATGAGGAACGGGCTCTATTCGATCCATCTCCATATGATGGACGGCGTGCGGGGCCGCGACAGCGGTGTCCTGATCCTGCGCGATGGTCTGCTGATCGGCGGCGGGCCGTATTTCTGGTCGATCGGGGCCTACACGGCCGGCCAGGGCACCTGGAAGGGGCACCTCAGGACCAATCAGCATTCGCCGTTTTCCGATCCGTTTGCCCGGCCGCTGTTCGCCGGCCAGGAGGTGACGAGCGGCTTCTCCGGCACCTTTAGCGGTGACCAGGCCGAAGCGTTCGGGACCGTGCTGGTCGGAACCCGCAGCCTGAGCTTCCAGGCAACCTTGAAATGGCTGGCCGACGCCTGATTGCGGCAAGGCTGTGGACGAGTGCGCAGCAAGCTTCACATTCTGTTTGGCAAATCGACCTGCCGCGGCTGTGGATTTGCTGCGGACAACCGCGGGATATCGTTGTGGATGATGTCGCAGCGGCCTCAGGCATCCCAACGACGCCTTACCGGGCCACCGCTAACCCTACCGGGTTAGGTTAAGAGCAGCATTGCGTTGTCACCACCTGTGATTGCGGTAGGGATGGTTGCAGGTGACAGCCATGACGCCATCGTTCCACAGCGCTGACAGACCGACCTACCGGCGCGTGATGGTGGTGGGCTTGCTGTTCTGTTCCGCCTTTGTCGCGATCAGCTTCTGGCTTCGGCCGCAGCCGGAGAACGGCAAGGTGCTCGTGAAGGCGGACCGGCTGGTCCGCACGGCGGGAGAGGCGCGGAAATCAAACTAGAGGAAATCAAGCTGGGGGAAATCAAACTGAAATCGGCAAGCCGAGCCGCGCCCGGCGCTCAGTCCGGCAGCTTCCCGTTCGGATGCTTGTGAAACATCGCGATGCCGATAAAGCCGGCAAAGCCCATCACATTCAGCAGCAGTTCCATCCACGCCGGCATCGATGCCAACCTCGCTTATGGCAAACGTAATCATTGAGGTTGTGTTTTTGTTCCAACGCTAACCGATGGTAGCTTTGCGCTATCGCATGGCTGCGGAACCCGAACAGGCGCTTTGCTGCAACCATCCCATTGCGCCCGCGTTGGTCGACATGACCACGTGAGGAGGTTCCCATGAAAAGGACATTGGCAGTTCTGGCTACGGTTGCGACGGTTGGTGCGACGATGTTCACGGCGCCGGCCCAGGCGCGCGGAATCGGTCCTGGCCTGGCCTTCGGTCTGGCCGCCGGCGCGCTCGCTGCAGGCGCGGCCGGCGCGTATGCGTACGGCCCACGCTATTACGGGCCCGGCTACGGTTATTATGGCCCGCGTTACGGCTACTACGACGACGGATACGCCTACTATCGCGGTCCGTACTATCGGCACCACTACTATCGCCACTACTGGTAACGGCGATCAGCCCGGAGCACACCGCTCCGGGCTTTCTCAATTGCGCGTCATGGTGCGATCGCGCAGACGTGCGTTGGCATCGATCATCCGGTGAGCGCATGCGGTCGACGCGACATCAAGCGCTCTTGCGCTGCAATCCACTCCAGACATTGCCGAGCGTGTTGTCGTAATATTCCTGGCGATCGCGCTCGAACTTCTGCTGCGTCGCGCGGAAGCTGGCAACGCGTGCGACGATCTCTTCGCGCTCGCGCGCGGCATTGTCTTTCTGATCGGCCATTGCCCATCCTCTTCGTCGTGGTCCTATCCCCGGCGCGCATTGGCATCAGTGAATTGGGCGTCAATGCGGAGCAGACTTTGCAGGATTGTGATGAAGCCAAGGCAGCCGAAGAGGCAGCACGTGATGGTTGAGCTCGCAATCGCGCCGACCATGCTATAGTCGCAGCCGGCCAACCGGATCATTCCCAGTGATTGCAAAAGATCTGCGCAGCGGCGTCGAGCGGCTCGGCAACATGATTGCCGAGGCATCGTCGATCGTGCCCTTCACCGGGGCGGGTATCTCCACCGAGTGCGGCATTCCCGACTTCCGCTCGCCTGGCGGGCTGTGGACGCGCAACCGGCCGATCCCGTTCGACGAGTTCGTGGCCAGTCAGGAGGCGCGCGACGAGTCATGGCGCCGGCGCTTCGCGATGGAACCGACATTTGCGGCCGCCAAGCCGGGGCGCGGGCATCGCGCGCTCGCGTCACTCTACCGGGCCGGCAAGGTTCCCGGCATCATCACCCAAAACATCGACAATCTGCATCAGGCGTCGGGCTTCAAGACCGATGACGTCATCGAGCTGCACGGCAACACCACCTACGCCCGCTGCATCGGTTGCGGCAAGGACTACGACCTCGCATGGGTGAAGCTGCACTTCGACAAGACCGGTGCTGCGCCCGACTGCGCGGCGTGCGGCGATCCGGTGAAGACCGCGACGATCTCGTTCGGGCAGTCGATGCCCGAGGATGCGATGCGTCGCGCGGCGGAACTCGCAAGGCACTGCGACCTGTTCCTGGCGATCGGGTCGTCGCTGGTGGTGTGGCCCGCCGCGGGCTTTCCGATGATGGCGAAGGAGAGCGGCGCGCGGCTCGTGATCATCAACAACGAGCCGACCGATCAGGACGACATCGCCGACCTGGTGATCCGGCATGACATCGGCGACACGCTTGGTCCATTCGTAGGCAATTGACGCCTGATTGATTCGCGGCTGTGCAAGCCTGTTCATAGTTCCCGCAAGAATCGTTTTTTAGCTATGCCCGGCAAGCGGGAGTGTTATCTTTTGGTTGAGAGATTCGCGCAGCGTCCAGATGATTTGTCCAAGTGAGTTGGTCATGGAGAGCAGCGTGTACAGGGTGCGCCGCAACGTCGGCGCTCTGCATTTGATGTGTGGGGTCCGGGGTCATGGGGTCGGACGGATTTGAGTCCAAGAAGCTCGGCGGACCGCCGATAGGCGGAGTTGGGCAAAGCAGGATTGCACAAGGCGAGTACGGCAGCGCGCCGCGCGATCCGGCGATCGATGCCTTCTCCGGTCTCGGCGACGCCGCGGCCAACCTCGTCGAAGTCTCCGGCGTCATCAAATGGTTCGACGCCTCGAAAGGCTACGGCTTCATCGTCCCCGACAATGGCTGGCCCGACATCCTGCTGCACGTGACGGTGTTGCGGCGCGACGGCCATCAGACCGCCTATGAGGGCGCGCGGCTCGTCGTCGAGTGCGTGCAGCGGGCGAAGGGCTACCAGGCCTTCCGCATCGTCTCGATGGACGAGTCGACGGCGATCCATCCGGCGCAGATGCTGCCGCCGCGGACTCATGTCACCGTGACGGCGACCAGCGGGCTCGAACGTGCACAGGTCAAGTGGTTCAATCGGCTGCGCGGCTTCGGCTTCGTGACTTGCGGGGAGGGCACGCCCGACATCTTCGTGCACATGGAGACGCTGCGCCGCTTCGGCATGACTGAGCTGCGCCCCGGACAGTACGTGCTGGTGCGGTTCGGGCCCGGCTCCAAGGGCATGATGGCCGCTGAGATCCACCCGGAGACCGGTCCGTCGGCGCTGTCGTCGCACTGAGCCCCGAGCCGGACTCCCTGACGGAAACGTGAGCCGCCGGCGAGCCGTCAGGGCTCTGGCATTTGCCGCAATCATCGGGTTAGGGTCCGCCGGAAAATCTTCCCCGGTGTGAGTATTTGTCGATGGATTACGATCGCATGGTTGGGCGGCTTCGCCCATGGCTGGTGGCCTCCCTCATCATGATGTTCGGCGTGTTGCTGGCCCCGGCCGCGCAGGCTGCGAGCGTTCAGCCGCTCGAGATCGTCACCAAGTCAGGCGTGCACGTCTTCTCCGTCGAAATGGCGACCACCGAGCAGGAGAAGGAGACCGGCCTGATGTACCGGAAGGAGCTCGCGGACGGCAAAGGCATGCTGTTCGACTTCACGCCGGAGCAGGAAGTGTCGATGTGGATGAAGAACACCTACATCTCGCTCGACATGATCTTCATCCGCGCCGACGGGCGCATCCTGCGGATCGCCGAAAACACCGAGCCGATGTCGACCAAGATCATTCCGTCGCGGGGGCTCGCCAGGGGCGTGCTGGAGGTGATCGCCGGCACCGCGCAGAAATACGGCATCCAGCCCGGCGACCGGGTCGGCCACCCGCTGTTCGGCGGCCACTAGCTCTCTGTTACCTTGCGGTTTCAGGCCGGAAACCGCGGCCGATTTCTCAGCCGGAAGTCCCGCATCGGTGCCTTGCTGGCGCCGGCTGAAGCGTGTATCCACGGGGCTTCTCGGAAATGTCGGGGTATAGCGCAGCCTGGTAGCGCGGCAGTTTTGGGTACTGCAGGTCGTTGGTTCGAATCCAGCTGCCCCGACCATTCAAATCAAAGACTTGATAGGTTTTTCGAGGCCTTTCACGTCCCAGATTTTGCGTCTGGGAAGAGCGTGGAAGGAAGAGGGCGGCGTCTTGGACAAGTCCGTCGAACTCACCGATCCGGCCACCGAACTCGCCGATCTTGTTGAGCGGCTGCGACCGACGAAGCGAATGCCGACTGGATTAGAGGTAATCGCCTGCGTCATGGTCGCGCAAAACGATGCGGTCTTTGTCGATCTGCTAGCGACGCTCCGCTGATCCACAAATCGCGGTCAGTTGGCATCCTGAAAGAGCAAGCGCGTGACCGAAGCCCCGCGCTCCGCTCCTCGCAACTGCAGCCGCCCGGCCGCTGACCGGATCAACGAGCCGGCGGGTTGTAGCGATCCAAGATCACGGTTCTTGAGCCACTCTCCGACGGTCGCAAGATGGCGTCGTCGAATTTGTGATAGCGGTCAAACTGCTGCTGCTCATCGCGCAGATGTGGCGTTTCGGCGGACGCGTAAGCTCTATTTGCACCGTTCCAGTGATCAAATCCCGACACGACGCAACCCCATCTTGATTCAGATGCAGGTGGGTTAGCATCGTTGCAAGGGTATCTCTGTATCGCCGTGGCAACACCACCCGCAATCCGCCCGACATGAGGACACGGATTGTTTCTGTGGCTCTCTGTGCGTGAACAGCGTTCTGGCACGGGTAACCATGCTTCGGCCGGGATGTCTTGCCTGACGCAACAACGCCGCCTGGGCGGAATATGGATCGTCCAGACGGCGTCGCCGAATACTGGGCCCTGAAATCCCCAGTGCCCATGGGTCGTCCGCGCGGGAAATAGGTTCAACGTCGCGGCGCCTTGCCGCTGTCGCAGCCGGGGGCAGACCGTGGCCTGATCTCGAGCGGATGTGGCTTGCCGATGGTGCGCGCCGACTGGCAGGTTGGCCCAGCCTGACAAGACCAATCCGCGAGGAGGCACCATGGCGCGCAGACTGATCGATATCTCCGTTCCCTTGCAGAACGACGTTCCGGCCGATCCGCCGGGCAATCACCCGACCATCCAGTATATCGACCACCAGCAAGGGCTGCCGCGCATGCTGCAGTTCTTCGATGGGTTGAAGGCTGCGGATCTGCCTGACGGGCAGGGCTGGGCCGTCGAGCAGGTCTCGCTCTCCACGCACAACGGCACGCATCTCGATGCGCCCTGGCATTTCCATCCGACCATGAACCGCGGCGAGCGCTCGTGGACCATCGACGAGGTGCCGCTGGAATGGTGCTTTCAGCCCGGCGTGAAGCTCGACTTCCGCCATCTGCCTGACGGCTACGTCGCGACCGCAGGCGATGTCGAAGCCGAGCTGAAGCGGATCGGCCATACGCTGTCGCCGCTCGAGATCGTCGTCGTCAACACCAGCGCCGGCGCGAAATACGGCCAGGCCGATTACGTCAATTCGGGCTGCGGCATGGGCTATGAGGCGACGATGTATCTGCTCGAGCGCGCCGTGCGGCTGACCGGCATCGACGGCTGGAGCTGGGATGCGCCGTTCGTCTTCACAGCGAAGAGATACGCCGAGACCAGGGACGCCAGCCTGATCTGGGAAGGCCACAAGGCCGGGCGCCACATCGGCTACTGCCACATCGAGAAGCTGCACAATCTCGAGCAGCTGCCGTCGAGCGGGTTCATGGTGTCGTGCTTCCCGGTGAAGATCGAGCGCGCGTCGGCGGGGTGGACGAGGGCGGTTGCGATCCTCGACGATTCGAGGGTTTTCGAGCGAAGTGGATACCGGTTCGCGTGAAGAAAACGCCTCAAGACAAAACCTGGAGCCCCGTTCCGAATTCCATCGGAACGGGAAAGGCTCTCGGCGCCTTCGGGCCGTTTCGCCCAGTTCGGGAACCCGTGGACATGCTGTGCATTACGGCAGGTTGTTGCGGCATGGCTACAGCCAGAGGCAGCCGAATCTGCTCTCATACACGCCGTAGATGCATTGGGTGATCGGGCCGGCGGCTCGTCCTCGCGTCCCGATTTCTGAAGCGTTCTCTCCCGTGACTAGAGCCCCGGCGTCTCCCGGGGCTCTTTCTTGCGTGCCGGAGATGAGCCAGGCCCCGGCGGGTGAACCAAGTCCGAGCAGGACAGCCAAGCCGCAAAAAGAAAATCAGGTGCGCCGGGACCGACGCACCTGATTGATGTCTTCAATATCGCTTGTATCGGCCGTCGGTTGTTACCAGCGGCAAACGCGAACACCACGCGGGGTCCACCAGCAACGGGGACCGGCGTAACCGCCGTAGTAGCCATAGCCGCGGCCATAACCATATCCGCGACCATAACCCCAACCGCGTCCGCGACCCCAGCCGCCGCGATACCCATATCCACGTCCGCGCCATTGCGCCTGCGCTGACGACGTGGTGGCGCCGACCAGGATGGCAGAGGTGCTTGCGACATAGACGAACAACAAAGCGACTGCTGCGAGGCAACGAGTCAGGATATTGTAGCGTTTAGTCATTCCGAAGATCTCCAGTCACTTCCAGACATCTGAACTGATGCTGGCTGTCTCGCTTGGACGCGCGACACCGGCGTCCGGTTCGAGCATGCTAAGACAATATTTTCACTAAGGTTCTTGCGAGCTTTAACGACTCTATTGAGACCAAAAGGTAAGGTCAAGTTACAGTCCCGCCTGCAAAGGATGATGTGGTTGCTACGCTCATCTTGTCGTTCATCCGCCGTTCATTCTGTTCATCTTGCATTGCGTCGATGCGATTTGTGCATCGCAGAAGCAGAGATTTGCGAGCCGCGGAAAATGCCGCCGAGAACTTGAAGTCGACACGATCATGTTCTCTGAGCGTTTCAGAATCCTCCCCGAAGAGTGCCCATGCCGAAACAACACACCTACGTCCTTGGTCTCAACGTCTACGACCATGACGTGAGCGCCTGCCTGCTGCGCGACGGCGCGATCGCCTATGCGATCTCCAAGGAGCGCATCACCCGCGAGAAGCACGCGTCCGGCTTCTACAAGGAAGTCATCGACTACTGCCTGTCCGCCGAGGGCATCACGCTCGACGACGTCGATCTGGTGGTGCGCAACAGCTACATCCTGCCGGTGCCCGAGATGGAGGAGCGGATGCTCCACCAGGACATGCCGGGCTTCCTGCCGATCGCCGAGCGCAACGAGGCGATCAAGCATCCGCTGTTTCGCGCGAAGTCCGACAAGGTGGTGTCGATCTCGCATCACCTCGCGCATGCCTATAGCGCGTTCGCGGTGTCGCCGTTCAGGGACGGCGTCGTGATGATCGTCGACGGCGTCGGCAACTATCAGGCCGACGCGATGGAAACCTATCCGCAGGATGGCGCATCGCCGCTCGCCCGCGAGTCCGAGAGTTACTACAGGTTCGACGATACAAAGCTCGAATGCCTGAAGAAGGTCTTTATGGAGCCGGCGCGCGGTCTCTTGTCGGACGAGTTCTACAACATGCCGGGTCTCGGCGCGCTGTACAGCCGGGTCTCGACCTATGTGTTCGGCGACTGGAACAAGTGCGGCGAGCTGATGGGGCTTGCGCCCTATGGTCGCCGCGAGCAGGTCGGCCATCTGCTCGAGATGAGCGACGGCAGGCTGCACGTGCCGTTCTGGGGCGCCGACAACCAGCAGCCCTTCGTGCTCGACAGCGGCAGCTGGGACAAGAGCCCGACGATGCGGCACTGGGAGGACATCGCCTGGCGGGTGCAGGACGACACCGAGAACGTGCTGCTGGCGCGAGCACGCTGGCTGCGCGAGACCACCGGTGCGAAGAACCTCTGCATCGCGGGCGGCGTCGCACTGAACTGCGTGGCCAACGGCCGCATCGCGCGCGAGGCCGGCTTCGAGAACGTCTGGATCCAGCCCGCCGCCGGCGACGACGGCATCGCCATCGGCTGCGCCTATTACGGCTGGCTCGAGATTCTGAAGCAGCGGCGCTCGTTCGTGATGGAGCATGCCTATGTCGGCCGGCGCTACAGCGACGCCGAGGTCGCGGCCGCGCTGCAAAGCTTCCTGGTCCGCATCCAGGTCGACGCCAAGCGCAGCGACAACATCTGCCGCGATACCGCCAAGCTGCTTGCCGACCAGCGCGTGATCGGCTGGTTTCAGGGGCCCTCAGAATTCGGTCCGCGCGCGCTCGGCAACCGCAGCCTGATCGCCGATCCGCGCAAGGCCGAGATGAAGGACATCCTCAACAGCCGCGTCAAGCACCGCCAGGCCTTCCGCCCGTTCGCGCCGATCGTGCTGGCCGAGCGCATGAAGGAGATCTTCGAGGGCGAGGAGGACTCACCCTACATGCTGATCGCCAAGCCGGTACGGCCCGAATGGCGCGACAAGATCCCGGCGATCGTGCATGTCGACGGTTCGGCCCGGGTGCAGAGCGTGCGGGAGGAAACCAACCCGGTGCTCTATCGCCTGCTGAAGGAGTTCGAGGCGCTGACCGGCGTGCCGGTGCTGATCAACACCTCGTTCAACGTCAAGGGCGAGCCGATCATCGAGACGCCGCAGGATGCGGTGAGCTGCTTCCTCACCACCGGAATCGACAACCTCGTGCTGCACGACACGCTGGTGTCGAAGACCAAAATGCACAAGGTCATCACGCCCGTGATGACGACGTTCGGCGACGTCGCCACCATCGTCTCCTCGACCACCCAGGACGGCAGCCGCGGCGCCTGATCACAGTCAGGCAAGCCTGTCCCGGCGGATCGAGGACTATCCGGCAGGGGGCGGTTCCATGCCGCGCCCCAGCCCGAACTGGCCGACCGGTCCCTCGACGTGAATGTCGAGCCCGGTCATCTTCGCGAACAGATCGATATTGGTGGTGCCGATCGCACAACCGCCGAGGCCCAAATCCGTCGCCACCAGGTACAGCGTTTGGGTCAGGACGCCGACATCCTTCAGGATGAGCGCATAAGCGATGGCGCTGTACTTCCAAGAGATCCGGCCAAATCGCGCGGCGATCGTGATCAGGATCTGCGGTGGAGACGGCGCGTCCATGGCAAATCCCGCGCTTTGCAACATGGCCTCGAATTGTTGTGCGCGAACGTCGATGGCGGCCAACGCATGCGCGTCGGCGTCGTAGTGATAGAAACCTGGCGTCAGGCCGTCGCAATTCGCGACGGCCAGATAGAGCTCAAGCTCGTAGGCGCTGCCCGCTGCCGGATACGGCCTGCTGGTGTATTCGATATCGGGACCGTCGTCGGCAAACTCCAACGGGCTACTCCATTTGGCCCGGACCCGCGCGACGCTGTTCAGGAACGTCGAAAGTTCAGCCAGCGTGATAGGCTTGTGATTGTCGAACTCGCGAGTCGAATGCCTGTCACGCAGCAGTTGTTCCAGCGAGGAGGCGATGCGGTCCGATTCCGGCAGCTTGATGCTCTTACCGGGCCAGGCAGGTCGGATCGCGGGGAGCGGCGCAATCAGGCCGGTGTGCGGATAGAGGCCACCCAGCGGATTAGCCTGTCGGCCTTCTGTGCTGCGGGCATGGAACAGCAAGTCGTGAAAATCCCAGAGCACGAGGCCGTCATCGCCTTCCGCCTTTCGCAGCGTATCGCGTTGTGCCGCGTCGACCTCGATCAGGATTTGGCAGTCCAGCAGCAGCGCAAGTAATGCAGGGCCGGGATAGCCATCCAGACGCCGGATGCGGCTGATGTTCTGAGGACCGGCAAGGATGGTCAGCAGAGCCGCAATCCGCGCATCATGGATCCTCAACAGTGCGCCGGCTCGCGGTGATTCCAGAATCATCTCGGCGCCGCGCCGCCGAAGATAGGCGAAGCGTGACAGCACGACTGTTGCCGCATCGTCGAGCTTTGGCGTTCGCGGCCAGTAATCAGGGGTCTGCGGCTCGATCGTGACGAGATCATTGGCGTCGCCCGTACGCGCCAGGCGATATTCCAGCAGGCCGCGGTGTGCCAATTGCCGCATCAGGCGCTCGACCTCTCGCTCGACCGCATCGCCTTCAGAGCGAGGGAGTGGCAGTCCTATCTGCAGTTCGAGGGCGCGTTCCGCTGCGGCCGCGCTGAACGTTCCCAGTGGCTCCGAATAGCCTTCGACATGAGCCGCTATGCTCCCGTCAGGTTGCGCTTCGAGCGCGACGAGCGGGTTGAGCCGAACCAAGACAGCCGGCGGCGTGGTGCGCGGCGATTTCTTTTTCTCGCTCGTTTTCCTGGGCGCGCGCACGCCGGCATCACCTCAAGTGTGCGGGAGAAATGGCGTCAACTCGCTTTCCAGCGACGGCCGATCGCGCAATCCGAGCTTGACGGGCACATCATAGAGCCGCCCCAGCGCGAAGCGGCGATAGAAATGGCGCATCCCGGGAACGATGACCCGGACCACCGGAACCTCGACGTCCGGTCGCGTCTGGTCGAGAACGAGGAAGTCGAGACCCGCGCGGGCCGCGATATCAACGCAGGCATCCACCTGTGCACGGGTGTCGTCGAGCGGCACGTCTGTCGCGGCGGCCGGCGGGATGACGGGATTGGCACTTGGAATCAGGAACGGATATTCGTCGAGCCGCAGCGGATTGACGCCATCGAGGCTCGGCTTCTCGCCGCTGCCACCACCCATCAGACCGATGGAGAGGAACTGATTCAACTCGGTTAGCGACCGCAGCAACGCGATACGCGGATCGAAGTGAGCGCCCGAGCCGAACTCGATGTTTTCCTGACCGTTCTGCATCCAGTGCACGATCGCGACATAGGTCGGGACGCCGAGATCGCTGGTGATATCCAGTACCCAGAGCCGCCGGCCCGATTCCTCGAGTTGGGTCTTCAGATCGCGGACGTAGGAATCGCCGAACTGGTCCAGTTCGACCGCAGCGCGTTGCGACCGGTTGTACCACCAGATCGCATAGGCGTCGCGCTCCATCAATTCGAGGAAGCCCTGCACGATGGCTTCCTCGCGGGTATTGCCGGCAGCGCAGCCGTTGGAATCAGCGGCGAAGGCTGCCGGGCCCTGATAGAAGAAATACAGCAGGCTGGTCGGAATCTGCCTGAACCGCTTGTCGCGCAACGACCAGACGGGTGACCATTCGATTTGCGCGGACGGATCAAACGGCTCGGGGGCGGGCTGGGTGTGGTGTGAGTCGTTGGGATCCGGCACGGCGCTGCCGCGGTACTGCTCGTCGCTGAAGAGCAGGATGTCGTTGGGACGGATTGCGTCGCCAGGGGGGAAGTCGGCGAAGCGTTTTCGGGCCCGGATCTCATCACCCTGGAAAATTCCCGAGTATCGCTCGATTGCTTCCATCAGCGCGCTGGCCTCGCCTTGCTCGGCCGTGCTGCCCTTACCGAAACTGCCGCCGCTCAGCCCGGCGCGAAGCTGATCCACGTTCTGCGCCGGCGCGGAGAAGTTATGTTGGGCATAGAAATTGGTGTTCATCGGCAGATCAACTTCGATCCGCTCCAGCCGCGTCACCACACCGGTGAGGGGGCTGACATGCTTCTTGTACCGCGCCACCGTGGTGCGCGACGAGACGGTGCGATAGCCGCCGCTGGTCATGACCAGCTTGGCGCCGGGTCCCAATTCGACCGGCTTTGGTGACCGCCGCGGGTTTTGCAGTTTCTTGTTGCCGCAGGTTGGGCATTGCGGGCGGGCTGCCACGTAGTGCTTTGCAATGGTCGAGCCCAGCAGGTCGAGACTGACGATGTGATTGCGCAGATCGGTGCGGAAGCCGCTCGCGATCGCCTTGGCGACTTCAACCGCCGCAAAATGGATGGCGTTCTGTCCAACGGTGTGCTGTGCGAGCGGAGACACCGCGATCGCCCGCGCTCCGCCGCGATCCAGGAAGCCCTTGACCTCGCGGTTGCGGATCATCCGGTCGTACAGGCAGGTCCAGCACGCGGTCTCGCCCGGGCTGAACACGGGGCCGACCAGGGGAAATACCCCGGAGGGCTGCACCAGCAACCAGGCTGACCCGTCGGACACGCGCTGCAGGTTGCGTTCGGCGAGCCGCCGATCGAGATAGTCGTTCACCAACGTAACCGTAAGGTCGGGCGATGTCTTGACGACGCGGACGCCCAGCTCCTGCAATGCCTTGCTCAATTCGGCCGCGCCCTTGACGTCGATCGTCTCAAGTCGAACGCGGCTGTTGTGAAGGTTTTGTTCGGCTATCGCGTCGGGAAGGCCCAGGCTCGCCCAAAGTCCCGCCGCGGCGGTGCCGGGACCTGGCGATTTCGCGATCACATAGCGGCGCTCGAGCAATCGCTTGATGGCTTCATTGATCGTGTCGGACGGAAACATTCGCCCGAGCTTGTCCGTGAGCCTGGCGACGCTGCATCCATTTGCACCGATTGCCGACGCCAGCGCGCAATAAAGCTCGCCATGGAGAAAGAACTTTCGATCTTCGGAATAGAGGCAGACAACATCCGGAGGCAGCACGTAGGCCGTGAAATTCGGTGCGAACTGCAGAACGTCGTTGTTGGCGCGCTGGGTGGATTTGCCTGGCAAAGAATCGTTCCTGTGCAGCTTGTGGGTCGATCATTGAAGCGGGCAAGGCGCCGGCCTCGACACCTCCGCGCCGTTGCCCGAGGCGAGCCGCGCAACGAAACGGACGCAATACAAATTTGGCCGGGTCGACGTGTGTCGGACCCGGCCATGACGATCGATGTGTGTCAACGCGATGCTGTTTCGACTAGCAGACGCGGCAGGCGCCCCACGACAAACAGCAGCCGCCACCGCAACCGGCGCAGCCACCGCAGCGGCAGGCACGGCAGCCGCGGCAACCACGACAGCCGCGGCAACCTCGGCAGCCGCCGCATCCGCGCCACGCCACCTGGACGCCGGCTCCGATGTCTTCCTTGTCGAACAGGTGGAACGTCGCCAGGCTGACGTCGGCGATTTCTTCTTCGCCGAGTGTGATGGCTTGCGTTGGTCCGTACTTCTGGATCTGCGGCACGTCTGCTGCCGGAACTGCGGATGCGGACGCACCCCCAACCAGCGAGAAAGTCAATCCGGCTGCCCCCAAAGCGGGCACAGCGGCCTTGGTCATACGCTTGCTGGTCACACGCTTGGTCTTGGGGGCTTGCTTCACTCGCGGCATGCTCGCATCCTCCATTCTTGACGTGTTGTCGATTTCAACTCTCGCGCAGTTGTACAAATTGTCGCAGCTGCATGCAAGGCGCGCTACGCGCACACTCTCGCGAGGCGCTAGCGTGCATCAAGTGCTGTCGTTCATCTTCGTTCTCGGGTTCATCTTGATGAACGCGATGATTGGCCGGCCCTGTCGCTCAGGCGCGATCGTTGACGATGTGGGAATTTGCATGCTGCACTGCGGTTGTCCCGACGCCGAAGCGAGGGATCGGCATGGCTGATGATGGTGCGAGCTTCGCTTGGTATGAGCTGCTGACCACGGACGTGGGAGGAGCGAGTGCCTTTTACGGCAGCGTCCTCGGCTGGGTGACGAAGGATGCGTCTACACCCGGGATTTCTTACAAATTGTTCATGTCGGGCGAGCTTGCCCGAAGCGGTCTGATGGCGTTGCCGGAAGAGGGCATACGCGAGGGCGCAACCCCGCGATGGATTGGTTATGTCGGTGTTGACGACATGGATATTGCCGTTCGCCGAATGCTGGAACGTGGTGGCGCCGTCTACGTGCCGCCGACCGGCACCAATATCGGCCGTATCTCGATCGTCGCCGACCCGCAGCGGGCGACGTTCGGACTGCTGAGCGGATCAAGGATCGCTCGGCCCACGGTTGAAGGCCTCGATGCCCCTGGGCAGGTCGGCTGGCATGAACTGCTGGCTGCCGATTGGCGGAAGGCCTTTGGCTTCTACAGCGAGGTTTTTGGCTGGCGACAGGCCGACAGCGACGTCGCCGGCGCCGAGTCCTACCAACTGTTCTCTGCTGGTGGGCAGACCATCGGTGGAATCTTCAACAAGCGTCCGCTCGAACCGATCGCGTTCTGGCTTTACTATTTCAACGTCGACGACGTCGACGCAGCCATCGTGCGCGTCAGGGCCGGTGGCGGACGGGTCTATGAGGGGCCGCTGGAGCTGCCGAACGGCAGTTGGATCGTTCGCTGCCTTGACCCGCAGGGCGCCACGTTTGCCCTGGAGGGAGCGCGCAGCCCCGATAGCATCGCGAAGGCGCCGGCGGCCGAGTATCGCTGGACCACCACTTGGGATGGGTTCACTTCAAAGGGCAGGTGGCGAGGCGGCCAGCCGGGTGGCAAAGGGCGGCCGCCGGGCAAATGACGCGCTTTGTCACCCGGCCTTCGCCGGCGCCGCCGGCTTCTGCGCTGGCGGCTTGATCGGCTTGTCCTGCCGCTTCGACCACGAGATGTAATAGGCCACGATCGTCATGATCGCGATGCCGGAGATGCTGACGAAGATCTGCGCGAACAGCGAGCCCGAGCTCATCGAGAGCTCGAAATGTCCGACAAAGGACAGGAACACGCCGACGCAGAACACCGCGAGCGACTGCTGGCCGCAGACGATCAGGGGATCGAACACCTTCCACTCCAGCGCCGACCAGTCCTTCGGGACGAAGCGGATCACCAGCACCGTGATCACCACGAAGTGCAGGAAGCGATACGGCGCGAGGTTGGTCTTGTCGTTCGGGTTGAAGGTCGAATACAGCCAGTCGGGGAACATCGCGCCGAGGTCCGGGAAGCGGCCGGCCATCGTCATGATCAGCGCGAAGATCAGGTAGGCGACGCAGAACCACAGCGTGTAGCGCGAATTGATGATGTGCATGTTTTGCCGCGCGCCACCCATTGCGCACCACGAGCCGAACACGAACAGCACCTGCCAGGCGAACGGATTGAAGTACCAGGTCCCGGCCGGGTAGGCGGGCAGGTTCCAGCCCATGTGCCGCGACACCAGCCACAGCGCGAGCGAGGCCAGCATGGTCCAGTTCGGCTGCCGCAGCATGAACCACAGCACCGGCGGGAACAGGCCCATCAGCACGATGTAGAGCGGCAGCACGTCGAGATTGACCGGCTTGAACTTCAGGAACAGGCCCTGGCGCAGCGTCTCGGTGGCGTTGTCGACGAGGCCCGCGACGTTGAACTCGTTGATGATCTCTGAATCGCCGAAGCGCAGCGCCAGATAGCTGATCGAGGCGATGTAGATCACGAACAGGATGATGTGGGCGACATAGAGCTGCCAGACCCGCTTGGTCAGCCTCGTGGCGCCGACGATGAAGCCGCGCTCCAGCATCATGCGGGCATAGACGAAGGATGCGGTGTAGCCGGAGATGAAGACGAACAGGTCCGCGGCATCGCTAAAGCCGTAATTCCGCGTCGTGATCCAGTTCACGATATTGTCGGGGATGTGATCGAGATAGATCGCCCAGTTCGCGATCCCGCGGAACAGGTCGAGCCGGAGGTCACGTCCTTTGTCGGGCAGGTGAGCGTGGATTTCCATGGGGCGCCGCTTCCTCGAGATGATGCTGTCGAGAAGGCCGCGCCGCGGGCCCAAGGGGCTCCAAACCGAAGCCCCCGAGGCCAGATTGTCACAGCGCGGTAGAATGACTATACCGGTCCGGCGAAGGCTCCCTCCGAGATCGAGGAATCACCGATCAGATCGTTGAACGGTGTCTCTATACTATCCCGGCGGTTTCCTTCAAATCGCTTCCATATCGCACATCCCACGGGGCCGACTATCCATGACCGCACGCATTTTTAAGCCCGCCAAAAACGCGATGCAATCGGGACGTGCCAAGACCAAAGAGTGGCAGCTGGACTACGAGCCGGAGCAGCCGCGCACCGTGGAGCCCTTGATGGGCTGGACCTCGTCCACCGACATGAAGCAGCAGCTCACGCTGCAGTTCGAGACCAAGGAGGAGGCGGTCGCCTATTGCGAGCGCAAGGGCATCGCCTACCAGGTGATCGAGCCGAAGGATTCGGCGCACCGCCAGATCGCCTATGCCGACAATTTCGCGTTCCGCCGCTGGGAGCCGTGGACGCACTAGGCCATACCGCTTCAAAACGAGTCCAATCCCGTCATGGCCGGGCTTGTCCCGGCCATGAACGTCTTTGCTGTCTGAATGAAGAAAAGACCTGGATGCCCGGCACGAGGCCGGGCGTGACTAGCCTGGCGGAAGGGACTCCGGGTCAGCCCGCGGGGCTTGGCGCGGCGAGGGCACCCGGGATCGGCAGCGGCGCATCCTTTGAGACGCCGAGCACCGGAAAACTTCGAATTTTACGCACGTTGGGCAGGCCGGCGAACTGCAGCAGCTGCTGGCGCATGTCGTCGACACTGGGCGCGACGCATCTCAGCATGAAATCGGCATCGCCCGAGATCCGCCAGCATTGCAGGAAGCGCGGCACGGCGGCGACCGCCGCCTCGAACGCCTCGATCGCAACCAGGTTCTGGCTATCGAGCTGGATCAGGACGAAGGTCGTCACCTCATAGCCCAATAGCCGTTCGTCCAGCGTGGCGCGGATCGCCTGGACCACGCCGCGGCTGCGCAGGGCGCGGACCCGGCGCAGGCAGGGTGGGGCGGTGATGCCGACGCGCTCCGCGAGCTCGTTGATCCTGATCCGGCCGTCCCGCTGCAATTCGGACAGGATCCGCAAATCGATGTCATCGAGCTGTGGGCGCTCTGTCACAGTCACGAGCCCGCTACCGCGGTCCGCGGGCTCTTGCTGCCGCTGC
The DNA here is from genome assembly GCF_049075665.1 of Bradyrhizobium sp. B120. Lineage (NCBI taxonomy): Bacteria > Pseudomonadati > Pseudomonadota > Alphaproteobacteria > Hyphomicrobiales > Nitrobacteraceae > Bradyrhizobium > Bradyrhizobium sp. B120. The sequence goes on from NZ_CP185242.1 coordinate 4,264,772, forward strand.
CGACCCGACCGAGCGCGGCATGCGGTGCGACACCCGACAGCACCAGCTTCTCATGCGCGGCGATGATGGCGTCACGCGTCAGCCGGCCGCCGGGGCGGTACCAGGTGCAAAGACCGGTCAGCAGCGCGATGATGGCGAAGGTCGCGACCTGGATGTCGCCGACCTCGAACACGCCGTCCGAGACCCCCTCGGTGAGGATCTGCGCCAGCCGCTGCTCGTAGGCGCCGCGCAACGCCACCACGACGTCGTAGTTCTTGGCATCGAGGCTGCGCAGTTCGGAATTGGCGATGAAGACCTCGCGCTTTCGGGTCATGTGATAGCTGACGTGGAAGGCGACGAAGGCGCGCAGCTGCTCGACCGGATCGGCCTTGCCCTCCAGCGCAAGGTCGAGCTCGCGCAGCAAATCGTTGATATGCTCCTGCACCAGATCGAACAGCAGGTCCTGCTTGGTTGAGATATGGTTGTAGAGTGAGCCGGCCTGGATGCCGACCTCGGCGGCGAGCTGACGCAGGCTCATCGCCTCGTAGCCGCGCTCGAAGATCAGGCGCACGCCGGCCTTGCGGATCGCCTCCAGCGTCGTGGGGCCATGTGAGCCGATCGTGCGTGCCATCGGGGCCTCGGAGGGATGTTGGCTTGTCAGGGAGTGCCGGAAACAAGCAAACGACCGTATATATTTCGCATGAAATCTCAGTGAATTCAACGAACTGCGGACTTCACGCACAAACCATAGCACAGTCGCTTGCGAAGCCAAGAAAAAAACGTATGATCGTTTAATTGCAGAATGAATCTCACGGGAGGGATCATGGCCTCGAACCAGGCGGCAATCTTCAATTTCGACCTTGGCGAGATCGCGGATGCGATCCGCGAGACGGTGCATGATTTCTCGACCAACGAGATCGCGCCGCGCGCCGCCGAGATCGATCGCTCCAACACCTTTCCGCGCGACCTCTGGCCGAAAATCGGCGCGCTCGGCCTGCACGGCATCACCGTCGAGGAGGAGTACGGCGGATCGGGCCTCGGCTATCTCGAGCACTGCATCGCGGTCGAGGAGATCTCGCGCGCGTCGGCTTCGGTCGGGCTGGCCTACGGCGCGCATTCCAACCTCTGCGTCAACCAGATCCGCCGCAACGGCAATGAGGCGCAGAAGCGCAAATATCTGCCCAAGCTGATCTCCGGCGAGCATGTCGGATCGCTGGCGATGTCGGAGCCCTCCGCCGGCTCCGACGTGGTCTCGATGAAGACCCGCGCCGAGAAGAAGGGCGACCGCTTCGTGCTCAACGGCAGCAAGATGTGGATCACCAATGGTCCCCATGCCGAGACGCTTGTGGTCTATGCCAGGACCGACGCGAATGCCGGCCCGCGCGGCATCACCGCCTTCATCATCGAAAAGGGCATGAAGGGATTTTCCACCGCGCAGAAGCTCGACAAGCTCGGCATGCGCGGCTCCGACACCTGCGAGCTGGTGTTCGAGGAATGCGAGGTGCCGGAAGAGAACGTGCTCTCCGAGGTCGGCCGCGGCGTCAACGTCTTGATGTCCGGTCTCGACTATGAGCGCGCCGTGCTGGCGGCGGGACCGATCGGCATCATGCAGGCCTGCATGGACGTCGTGCTGCCTTACGTCCACGAGCGCAAGCAATTCGGCGAGCCGATCGGCTCGTTCCAGCTGGTGCAGGGCAAGATCGCCGACATGTACACCACGATGAATGCCTCGCGCGCCTATGTTTACGCGGTGGCGAAGGCCTGCGACCGCGGCGAGACCACGCGCGAGGACGCCGCCGGCGCCATCCTCTATGCCGCCGAGAAGGCCACCCAATGCGCGCTGGATGCGATCCAGCTGCTCGGTGGCAACGGCTACATCAACGACTATCCGACCGGCCGGCTGCTGCGCGATGCAAAACTCTACGAGATCGGCGCCGGCACCAGCGAGATCCGCCGCATGCTGATCGGCCGCGAACTGTTCGCGAAGACGGCCTGAACCGCGCACCGGCCGCCGCGCCTCACGCGCGGCGGCTCGCTTCCCAAAAAATCCTGTCGGCCACTCCAACGAAACGTGCAACAGCGATGCCGCTTCATTCGACGATCGATCCCACATCCTCTGAATTCGCCCGCAACGCCGATGTGATGCGCAGCCTGGTCGCGGAGCTTCGGGACAAGCTCAAGCAGGTTGCTGGCGGCGGGGGCGAGACCTCGCGCAAGCGGCACACCTCGCGCGGCAAGATGCTGGCGCGCGATCGCGTCGATCTGCTCGTCGACCCCGGCACTGCATTCCTCGAGCTGTCGCCGCTCGCCGCCAACGGGCTCTATGGCGGTGACGTGCATTCGGCAAGCGTCATCACTGGCGTTGGCCGCATCTCGGGGCGCGAATGCATCATCGTCGCCAACGACGCCACCATCAAGGGCGGCACCTACTACCCGCTGACGGTGAAGAAGCATCTGCGCGCCCAGGACATCGCGCGGCAGAACAATCTGCCCTGCGTCTACATGGTGGATTCCGGCGGCGCCTTCCTGCCGCTGCAGGACGAGATCTTTCCCGACGAGCGGCATTTCGGCCGCATCTTCTACAATCAGGCGCAGATGTCGTCGCAGGGCATTCCGCAGATCGCCATCGTGATGGGCTCCTGCACCGCGGGCGGCGCCTATGTGCCTGCGATGTCGGACGAGAGCATCATCGTGCGCAATCAAGGCACGATCTTCCTCGGCGGACCGCCGCTGGTGAAGGCCGCGACCGGCGAGGTCGTCACCGCCGAAGAGCTCGGCGGCGCCGACGTCCACTCCCGGCAGTCGGGCGTGACCGATCACTACGCGCAGAACGACGCCCATGCGATCGGGATCGCGCGCCGAATCGTCGGCACGCTGAAGCAGCCCACCAAGGCACCGCTCAACATGCGCACCGTCCAGGAGCCGCTGTTTCCCGCCGAGGAGATCTACGGCGTGGTCTCCGCCGACGGCCGCAAGCCGTTCGACGTGCATGACATCATCGCGCGGATCGTCGACGGCTCCGAGTTCGACGAATTCAAGAAGCTCTACGGCACCACGCTGATCTGCGGCTTTGCCCATATCTGGGGCTATCCGGTCGGCATCATCGCCAACAACGGCATCCTGTTCAGCGAGAGCTCGCTGAAGGGCGCGCATTTCATCGAACTGTGCTGCCAGCGCGGCATTCCCCTGGTGTTCCTGCAGAACATCACCGGCTTCATGGTCGGCAAGAAGTACGAGGCGGGCGGCATCGCGCGCGACGGCGCCAAGCTCGTGACCGCGGTTGCGACCGCCGGCGTGCCGAAATTCACCGTCGTGATCGGCGGCTCCTACGGCGCCGGCAATTACGGTATGTGCGGCCGCGCCTATAGTCCGCGCTTCCTCTGGCTGTGGCCGAACGCCCGCATCTCCGTGATGGGCGGCGAGCAGGCCTCGATGGTGCTGAGCCAGGTGCGGCGCGACGGCATCGAGGCCAAGGGCGAGAGCTGGTCGGCGGAAGAGGAAGACAAATTCCGCGAGCCGATCCGCGCGCAATACGAGAAGCAGGGCAATCCCTATTACGCGACAGCGCGGCTGTGGGACGACGGCGTGATCGATCCCGCCGACACCCGCCTGGTGCTCGGGCTCGGCCTGTCGGCCGCCGCCAACGCGCCGATCGAGCCGACGAAATTCGGCCTGTTCAGGATGTGACCCAGGATCTGATCATGGACCGCTCAAAACTCTACCGGCGTTTCCGCACGCTTCTGATCGCCAACCGCGGCGAGATCGCCTGCCGCGTCATCCGCTCGGCGCGCGCCATGGGGCTGCGCACCGTCGCGGTCTATTCCGAGGCCGACCGCGACGCGATGCATGTCGCACTCGCCGACGAGGCCGTGCTGCTCGGGCCGGCACGGGCGCGTGACAGCTATCTCAACATCGAGCACGTCATCGCAGCCGCCCGCGCGATCGGCGCGGAAGCGGTGCATCCCGGCTACGGCTTCCTGTCTGAGAATGCCGAGTTCGCGCAGGCCTGCCTCGATGCCGGTCTGGTGTTCGTCGGTCCGACCACAGCGATGATGACCGCGATGGGCTCGAAATCCGGCTCGAAGGCCTTGATGGAGAAGGCCGGCGTGCCGCTGGTGCCCGGCTATCACGGCGAGGCGCAGGACGAGGCGATCCTGGCGGAGGCCGCCAACCGGATCGGCTTCCCGGTGCTGGTCAAGGCGTCAGCCGGTGGCGGTGGCCGCGGCATGCGCGTGGTCAATTCGGCGGGCGAGCTGTCGGCCGCGATCACGAGCGCCAAGCGCGAGGCCAAGGCGGCGTTCGGTGACGACCGCATGCTGATCGAGAAATACGTCCAGAACCCGCGCCACATCGAGGTGCAGATCATCGGCGACAGCCACGGCAACCTGCTTTCGCTGTGGGAGCGCGAATGCACGCTGCAGCGCCGGCACCAGAAGGTGATCGAGGAGGCGCCGTCGCCGACGCTGAACGCCGCGCAGCGCGACACGGTGTGCGAAGCTGCGCGAAAAGCGGCCGGCGCTGTCAACTATGTCGGCGCCGGCACCATCGAGTTCGTCTCCGACGGCAAGGACGTGTTCTTCATCGAGATGAACACGCGCCTGCAGGTCGAGCATCCCGTCACCGAGCTGATCACCGGCGTCGATCTGGTCGAGTGGCAGCTGCGCGTTGCCTTCGGCGAGGCGCTGCCGCTGAAGCAGGACGAGATCAAGCTCAATGGCCACGCCATCGAGGCCCGCGTCTACGCCGAAAACCCGCAGAAGAACTTCATGCCCTCGGTCGGCCGCATCAAGACCTGGCGCACGCCGCCGGAAGGCGATGGCCTGCGCATCGACGCCGGCTACCGCAGCGGCGACAACGTCTCGCCCTACTACGACGCGATGCTCGCCAAGGTGATCGCCTGGGCGCCGACGCGCGAGGGCGCGATCGAGAAGCTCAATCGCGGACTGCAGGAGACCGACGTTCGCGGCATCGTCACCAACATCCCGTTCCTGTCGGCGCTGGTGACGCATCCGGATGTCAGAGCCAATGCGATCGATACCGGCTTCATCGAGCGCGAGCTGAAGAACCTGACATCCGGCACAGGCGCGGCCAGCGAGTTCGAGCTCTGCGCGGCGGTGGCCGCGATCATCAACGACGAGCAGAAAGCGGCGCGAAGCGAGGTGAACTCGCCCTGGCAGGCGTTCGGCTGGATGCCGGTCGGCCGCCGTCAGCGGGTGTTTTCATTCCGGCAGGGCCACGAGGCCGCCCAGACCATCACGCTGTACTATGGCAACGGACCATCGACGTTGTTCGTCAGCGGGCGCGAGGTCGCCTTCGCGATCTCGTCAGCCGGCGATGATGGCTTCGACCTGACGCTCAGGGGCGTGAAGTCGCGCGTCGCCGCGGTCGTCGAGGGCCATGAGCTTTACTTGCGCACCCGCAACGGCCGTTTCGACCTGCACTGGGTCGATCCGTTCGGCGGCGAGAGCGAGGAGCAGGTCGGCGAGGACAAGATCGTGGCGCCTTTGCCGGGCACCGTGGTTGCGCTGCTCGCCGAGGAGGGCGCGACGCTGGAGAAGGGCGCGCCGATCCTCACCCTCGAGGTGATGAAGATGGAGCAGACCCTGCGCGCGCCCTATGCTGGTGTGCTGAAGAAGCTCAAATGCAAGGTCGGCGACATCGTCGGCGAGGGCGTCGAGCTTGCCGAAGTCGAGCCCACGGCCGCGCCATGAGCGATCAGATCCACATCGTCGAGATGGGGCCGCGCGACGGCCTGCAAAACGAGAAGACACCGGTCAGCGTCGAGGCACGCATCGCCTTCGTCGAGGCGCTGGTGGCCGCGGGGCTTAAAACCGTCGAGGTCGGCGCCTTCGTGTCGCCGAAGGCGATCCCGCAGATGGCAAGCTCCGACCAGGTGCTGCGCGGCGTCAGCCAAATCAAGGACAAGTTCAAGGACGCCGAGTTCCACGTGCTGGTGCCGAACGAGAAGGGCTATGACGCTGCGCGCGCGGCCGGCGCCCGGGTCGTCTCGGTGTTCGCTGCGGCCTCCGAAGGCTTCTCGCGCGCCAACATCAACTGCTCGATCGCGGAATCGATCGAGCGCTTCAAGCCGGTGCTGGCGCGTGCCAAGGCTGATGGCGTCAAGGTGCGCGGCTATATCTCCTGCGTGCTCGGCTGTCCGTTCGACGGCGAGATCAAGCCGAAGGCGGTCGCCGACCTCGCGATGACCCTGTGGGATCTCGGCTGCTACGAGATATCGCTCGGCGACACCATCGGCGTCGGCACGCCGCTCAAGGCCAAGGAGATGCTGCGCGCGGTCGGCGCCGAGCTCCCGGTCGGCAACCTCGCGATGCACTTCCACGACACCTATGGCCAGGCGCTGGCCAATCTCTATGCCGGCATGGAGGAGGGCGTGCGCGTCATCGATGCCGCCGCCGGCGGTCTCGGCGGCTGTCCCTACGCGCCCGGCGCCACCGGCAACGTCGCGACCGAGGATGTCGTCTACATGCTCGAGGGCATGGGCGTGAGAACCGGTATCGACATGGAGAAGCTACTGGCCGCGACGAACGAGGTCGCCGGTTTGCTCGGCCGTCCGCCGGTGAGCCGCGTCGCCTCCGCGCTGAACGCGAAACGGAAGCGGCTCGGCGGATCGTAGCGGCACGGTTCCGGCAGGATGGAACCGGCTGGTTTTGCAGCGCACACCGCCTGCGTTCCCTGCTCTGGGTCAAAACGCCTCGAAAGCGTTCATGGCTTGGTGACTCAAACATGCTGAGGTGAGGGGGCTCGCAATTGCTCCAGGTGCGTCTCGCCATGTCCGGACAGGTGTCAGCTTCTCGCGGCCGAACGTTTTTGGCCGGAAAGATCGTCTTCAATTTCGGTCGGTCGGCCTTCGATTGCACGGTCCGGCAGCTCACCGATACGGGAGCGACCGTGGAACTCGAAAGCGTCGTCGGCATTCCCGACCAGGTCCAGCTGTTGATCGTCGGCACCAATCAGGTGAGGCCATGCAAACGGCTGTGGCAGTCGGACCGCCAGCTCGGCCTGGTGTTTGAGGCGCAGCAGGCGAACCCTGCGGCTCCCGCGCCTGCTGCTGCCGTGCCCGCCGCGCCTGCGCCATCAGCCGTTCCGGAGCGGCGCAGCGGCGATATTCTGCGCGGGCACATGCTGGCGTTGCGCGCAGCGCTCGATCAGATCCCGGTCGGCATCCTGCTTTTGGACGCGGAGCTGAAGGCCCTGTTCATCAACCGCGCGTTCCGCAACATGTGGCAGCTTCCGGACGCGGCGGCAGACCGCAATCCCAGCTTCACCGATCTGATGCATCACGGCTGCAAGACCATGGCCTATGAGCTGCCGCCTGAGCAGCTTCAAGCCTACGTCGCCGAACGCGTCCGCCTCGTGGCCGTCGGTGACGCAAATCCGATCGATCTCAGGCGCAGCAATGGTGATGTGGTTCGCTGTCAGTGCACGCCGCTGCCCGACGGCGGCCGGATGGTGAGCTACACGCCCGTGACCGACATCGTGCGCGCATCGGACAAGTTGAAGGTGCTGACCGGCGCGCTCGAGAACGTGGAGGACGGCGTCGTCCTGCTTGATCGCGATCTCAATGTGATTTTCCTCAACCGGAGAATGCGGGAATTCTGGGAGGTGAGCGAGGAGGAGGTGGCGCGGCATCCGGCATACGTCACGCTTCTCACGCGCAGCCGCCGGGCAGTCCCGACGGGCTCGACCCCGGAGCAAATCAGAGCCTTTCCGGCGAAGCGGATCGCGGAGATCAAGGCGGGCGATCACAAGCGCGACGTCCAGACGCCTGATGGCCGCAACATCAGGATCCATTGCTCAACGATGGCGAACGGCGGCCGGATGCTGACCTTTGTCGACGTGACCGATCTTGTCGGTAACGCGCGACAGCTCGAAGTGCTCGCGACCACCGATCCGCTCACCGGACTGTTCAACCGCAGGCAGTTCCTGACGACGCTGGACGCGGAGTGGAGCCGGTTCCAGCGCTACTATCGCTCCGTCTCCGTGCTGATGGTCGATATCGACTACTTCAAGAGCATCAATGACCGGCTCGGTCATGCGGCCGGCGACGAGGCCATCAAGGCCGTTGCCGAGATCTGCGTTCGCGGCAAACGCAAGTCCGACGTCGTCGGACGTGTCGGAGGCGAGGAGTTCGCGGTTCTGCTGCCGGAAACGACATTGTCGCGCGCCCGGACCGTTGCCGAGCGCATTCGCAAGAGGGCGGAAGGGTTGGCATTGGCGGCGGATGGTCGTCCGGTGCGACTGACCGTGAGCGTCGGCGTTGCCGAGGCCCTGACCAGCATGCCCGGGATCGACGCGCTGATGAAGGCCGCCGATGCCGCGCTCTACCAGGCCAAGGAGCACGGCCGGAATCGTGTCGAGTGCTGGGCGCCTCCGGCGCCACCGAAGCTGGCGGCTGAGTAGCGACGTCTCCCCATCGGGCAGATCGTGTCGCGAGAGCGCGGATGCATGACTCGCCGACCGAACCACATATTCAGTGTCGTCCCGGCGTGCGTGCGATCGGAGCGTGGCTTTCACTGCGCCCTCCGTTTAAGGAGAGGGCGGCACTCGATCCACAACTCGGACGAGTTTCGTCGTGAGAAGGCAACTTAACGGCTACTTAGTCAGGCTCATGTCAGGTTTCCATAAGGACCGATAATACATGGTTGCCCGGGAGCCACGATTGTTGCGTCGTCGCAACAGTGAATCGACATTTAACCCTAAACACAGCCAGTCCGTAGTCGCGCCGCTTTTTAGCCACACCCTGACATGAAAGGATATTCACCTAGCTGAATAGCCAGCGCTCGCGATGACGGGACTTTTGATCGGTTCCGGCGTTGTTGGAGGAAACAGCGCTGGGAACAGGGTCGCGATGGACGCCAAGACGAACATCAAGGGCAGGTTGCCGAGCCGTCACGTGACGGAGGGGCCCCAGCGCGCACCGCATCGGTCCTATCTCTACGCGATGGGGCTGACGACAACCCAGATTCATCAACCCTTTGTCGGCGTTGCTTCATGTTGGAATGAAGCTGCTCCCTGCAACATTTCGCTGATGCGCCAGGCCCAGGCGGTGAAGAAGGGCGTGGCGTCCGCCGGCGGCACGCCGCGCGAGTTCTGCACCATCACCGTCACTGACGGCATCGCGATGGGCCATGACGGCATGCGCTCGTCGCTGCCGTCGCGCGAATGCATCGCCGATTCGGTCGAGCTGACCGTTCGCGGTCACTCCTATGATGCGCTGGTCGGACTCGCCGGCTGCGACAAGTCGCTGCCGGGCATGATGATGGCGATGGTCCGGCTCAACGTGCCCTCAATCTTCATCTATGGCGGCTCGATCCTGCCCGGCAACTTCCGCGGGCAGCCGGTCACCGTGCAGGACATGTTCGAGGCGGTCGGCAAGCACTCGGTCGGCGCCATGTCGGACGAGGACCTCGACGAGATCGAACGGGTGGCGTGCCCGTCGGCCGGCGCCTGCGGCGCCCAGTTCACCGCCAACACCATGGCGACCGTCTCCGAGGCGATTGGCCTCGCGCTTCCGTACTCGGCCGGGGCTCCGGCACCTTACGAGATCCGAGACGCCTTCTGCGCTGCCGCCGGCGAGAAGGTGATGGAGCTGATCGAGAAAAACATCCGGCCCCGCGACATCGTCACCCGGGAAGCCCTTGAAAATGCTGCGGCCGTGGTTGCAGCCTCAGGTGGTTCGACCAATGCTGCGCTGCACCTGCCGGCGATCGCCCATGAGTGCGGCATTAAATTCAATTTGTTCGACGTTGCCGAAATCTTCAAAAAGACTCCTTACGTCGCGGATTTGAAGCCGGGCGGCCGTTATGTTGCCAAAGACATGTTTGAAGTTGGCGGCATTCCGCTGCTGATGAAAACGCTGCTCGACAATGGCCACCTGCACGGGAATTGCCTGACCGTCACTGGCCGAACGATCGCCGAAAACCTCAAAAGCGTGAAATGGAATCCGCACCAGGACGTGGTGCGGCCCGCCGACAGTCCAATCACCGTGACAGGTGGCGTTGTCGGACTGAAGGGTAATCTCGCTCCGGAGGGTGCGATCGTGAAGGTCGCGGGAATGTCCAACCTGAAGTTTACCGGTCCGGCCCGGTGCTTCGATCGCGAGGAAGACGCCTTCGAGGCGGTGCAGAAGCGCACCTACAAGGAAGGCGAAGTGATTGTGATCCGCTACGAGGGGCCGAAGGGCGGTCCCGGGATGCGGGAGATGCTGGCGACCACGGCGGCGCTGACCGGGCAGGGGATGGGCGGCAAGATTGCCCTGATCACCGATGGCCGGTTCTCCGGCGCCACCCGTGGCTTCTGCATCGGCCATATTGGACCTGAAGCGGCCGTCGGCGGGCCGATCGGGTTGTTGCAAGACGGCGACATCATCGAGATCGATGCGGTCGCCGGCACCCTTAACGTAAAATTGAGCGACGCCGAACTCGCAAATCGTAAGACCAAATGGGCCCCTCGCGCGACGAACCATACATCTGGTGCGCTGTGGAAGTACGCCGAGCAAGTGGGGCCGGCGGTGGATGGCGCAGTCACCCATCCGGGTGGCGCGTACGAGAAACAGTGTTATGCGGACGTTTAAGCGTGCGATATTTGCGTTTGCGTTAGGGGCCATTCCGGTGGCGGGCCCCGGATTCGGATTCGACGGCGCGCCGGTCAGCCCCCAGGATACCGTTCTTCCGGTGGTCGCTCCGCAGCCCGGCACGGCCGGTGCCCTGAAGCGGGCCGCCACGCCGGTTGCCCCTGCGGCGACCTCGCCGACCTCCTCCTTCAGCACACTGCAGTACCAGGCCGAGGGCGGTCACCCCGTGGCGCAGTGGAAGCTCGGCAAGATGTACGCCGAGGGCGACGGCGTCATCCAGGACGACATGCGCGCCTTCGAGTATTTCAGCCGGATCGCCAATGCGCATGCCGAGGATTCGCCGTCGGCGCCGCAGGCCTCGATCGTGGCCAACGCCTTCGTGGCGCTCGGCCGCTATTATCTGAGCGGCATTCCCAATTCCAAGGTCAAGGCGGACACCGAACGGGCGCGGGAGATGTTCTCCTATGCCGCGTCCTATTTCGGCAATGCCGACGCCCAGTACGACCTTGCCCGGCTGTACCTGAAGACGCCGGACGCCTCGCGGGACGATTTCCGCTATGGCGCACGCTGGCTCGGGCTTGCCGCCCAGAAGGGCCAGCACCAGGCGCAGGCGCTGCTCGGCCAGATGCTGTTCAACGGCGACCGGCTGCCGCCGCAGCGGGCACGTGGCCTGATGTGGCTGACCCTGGCGCGTGACAGCGCCACGCCCGACGAGGCCTGGATCAAGGAAAGCTACAACCGGGCGATCACCAAGGCGTCCGAAGACGACCGCGCGATGGCGCTGCAGATGCTCGAGCACTGGGTGCAGGGCCGCCGGGATTAGAAGCCGCCGGGATTGATATTCCCCGCGAGCAGGCAGTCGCTTGGCTGGCAAGGCTCAGGCGGTCTCGAAATCGAGATCGGCCCAGATCGGGACATGGTCGGACGGCTTCTCCCAGGCGCGGACATAGCTGTCGATCCCGACATCGATCAGCCGGTCGCTCGCCTGCGGCGACATCAGCAGATGGTCGATGCGCAGGCCCCAATTCTTCTGCCAGGCGCCGGCCTGGTAGTCCCAGAAGGTGTACTGGCCAGGCTCGTCATTGACCGCACGCAGCGCATCGGTAAGGCCGAGGCCGAGCAGCGACTGGAAGGCCTCGCGGGTCGCCGGGCGGAACAGGGCATCGTCGGTCCAGGCGGCCGGGTTGTAGACGTCGCGGGCCGCCGGAATGACATTGAAGTCGCCGGCCAGGATCAGCGGCTCCTCGGCCTTAAGCCGTTCCCGCGTGTACTCAAGAAGCCGCGACATCCATTTGAACTTGTACGGATATTTGTCGGTATTGGCGGGGTTGCCGTTGGGCAGGTAGAGGCACGCGACCCGCACCACGCCCTGCTTCAGCGTGACGACGCCTTCGAGGAAGCGGGCGTGGGCGTCCTCGTCGTCGCCGGCAAGGCCCGACTTGGTCTCGTCGAACGGCAGCTTGGAGAGCAGCGCCACACCGTTGAAGGTCTTCTGACCGTGGGTGACGACATTGTATCCGAGCGCCTCGACCTCGAGCCGCGGAAACGCGTCGTCGACGCATTTGATCTCCTGCAGGCAGACGATGTCGGGGGAACACTCCTTCAGCCAGGCGACCAGAAGTTCGATCCGTTGCCGGACCGAGTTGACGTTCCACGTCGCGATGCGAACTGCCATCGGAAGTCCTCTGTTTATGGGAGCGCTCGGGTGAACTAGCGCCCCGCTTTGATCAAGCGTTTCCGCATCTCGATGTGTGGGATGCCGGCTTCCTCGAATTCTGCGCCGATCCGCTCGAAGCCGACGCGTGCGTAGAACCGCTCTGCGTGTGTCTGCGCGTTGAGGATCAGCTCCGGATAGCCGAGTTCGGCCGCCTTGGCCATCAGCGCATCCAGCACGCGGGCGCCCATGCCCGTGCCGCGCGCCGCCTTGAGCACCGCCATCCGGCCGATATGGCCGTCGGGCAACAACCGGCCCGTCGCCACGGCGGTGCCGTCTTCGGCAAACGCCAGGGCATGCCAGCTCGACACGTCCATTTCGTCCCATTCAAGTTCCGCCGGAACGCCCTGTTCTTCGACAAAGACGCTGTAGCGGATGGCACAGGAGCGTTCCCGGGCTTCTTCCCAAGTGTAGACACGGACGGAGATGGACATCAGGGGGATTCGAAACATTCGATCTGGAGGCGAAAGGGTAGCGCGATTGCCCGCCCCGTCGCATGCCGAATTTCCAGGAGTGCGGATGCAAATGACCGGATTGAAGCCGCGGGATTTTACTTAGGTGGCATACCATGGCCGATCCGCCTGTGCTAACCCTCTCCGGAAACAAGGCGTAACAATTGCCGATGGGGGAGTTGCGAAGCGTCCCGGCCCTGAAGGGAAGCGGGCGGCGCACGTGCAAGACTTATGAAACAACGGAATTTGGTTCTGACTGTCGCTGTTCTCGGCATTGCGGCCGGGGCGGCTTACATGACCCGCGTTTCATGGATGGGTGGCGGTGCCGCCACCGCGCAGGGGACGCCGCGGCCGCGCGTGGTCGCGGTGGATCTGGCCAAGGCCGAACGCAGATCGGTGCCGGTGGATGTCGATGCGATCGGACAGGTCGCGCCGATCTCCAGCGTGGCGCTGAAGTCGCGGCTGGAGACCACCATCGTCTCGGTGCATTTCGAGGACGGCGCCAAGGTCAATGAGGGCGACCTGCTGTTCATGCTCGACGCGCGGCAGATCGACGCCCAGATCGAGCAGGCCGAGGGTGTCCTGGCTCGCGACCAGGCCCAGCTCGAGGGCGCGCAGCGCGACCTCCGCCGCTACACCGAGCTGGTCGGCAAGGGCGCGACCACGCAGGTCAACCTCGACAACGCCAAGACCCAGTCGGACGTCCTGATCGGCACCATCAAGGCCGACCAGTTCGCGCTGGAAAATCTCCGCGTCCAGAAGAGCTACACCGTGATCCGCGCGCCGTTTGCGGGCCGGATCAGCGCCGCCAACGTCAAGGTCGGGAACTTCGTCCGCCCCGCCGACACCCAACCGCTCGCCGTCATCAATCAGATGGCGCCGGTCTATGTCACCTTCGCGATTCCCCAGCGCGCGCTGGTCGATCTGCGCGACGCCATGGGGAAGGACGATCCCAAGGTGATCGCGACCATTCCCGGCCACCAGCGTTCCGAGAGCGGCAAGGTCGCGATGGTCGAGAACGCCGTCGACGCGACCACCGGCATGGTCACGGTGCGCGGCATCATGAACAATGCGAGCGAAACGCTGTGGCCCGGCACCATCGTGCAGACCAAGCTGATCATCCGCAGCGAAGACGCGGTCGTGGTGCCGACGGTCGCAGTCCAGCGCAGCCAGAACGGCAATTTCGTTTTCGTCGTCCAGGACGGCGTCGCCAAGGTCCGGCCGGTCAAGGTCGATCGCACCTTCCAGGGCTCATCGGTGATATCTGATGGATTGGCGGGCGATGAAAGCATCGTCGTCGATGGCCAGTTGCTGCTGTCGGAGGGATCGCGGGTCGAGCTGCGCGCGCGCAAGGCCGGAGCCTGACCGATGACGCTCTCCGAGCTCTGCATCCGACGCCCGGTCATGACGACGCTGATCACGGCGTCGATTATCGCATTCGGCGTGTTCGGCTTCCGCCTGCTGCCGGTCTCGGCGCTGCCCAAGGTGGACTTCCCGACCATCGCGGTCACCGCCACGTTGCCGGGTGCCAGCGCCGACACCATGGCCGCCTCGGTCGCTGGCATCATCGAGCGCCAGCTCTCGACCATTGCCGGCATCTCCTCGATGAACTCGAACTCCTCGCAGGGCACGAGCGTCATCACCATCCAGTTCGACCTCAACCGCAGCATCGATGCCGCCGCGCTCGATGTGCAGACGGCGTTGACGATCGCGCAGCGCCGGCTGCCGATCGAGATGACGATCCCGCCGAGCTTCCGGAAGGTGAACCCGGCGGATTTCCCGGTGCTGTTCGTCTCGCTGGGGTCGGCGACGCTGCCGCTGTCCGCGGTCAATGAATACGGCGACATCACGATCGGGCAGGCGCTGTCGCAGCTGCCGTGCGTCGCCCAGGTCTTGATCTACGGTGCGCAGAAGTTTGCGATCCGGGTTCAGGCCGATCCGGAAGCGGCGGCTGCCCGCGGCGTCTCGATGGAGGATATCCGCGCCGCGGTGTCGCGCGCCAATTCCTCGACGCCGGTCGGCACCCTGAACGGCCCCAAGCAGGACGTCGCGCTGCAGGCCTCCGGCCAGATGGACAAGGCGGCCGACTACCGCCATATCTACGTCGCCTGGCGCAACGGCTCGCCGGTCCGGCTCGACGAGATCGCCAAGGTCTATGACAGCGTCGAGAACGACAAGATCGCGACCTGGATGAACGACGAGCGGGCGATCGTGCTCGCGATCCAGAAGCAGCCCGACGCCAACACCGTGGCCGTCGTGGACGCCGTTCTGGCCAAGCTGCCGTCGCTGCGCGCCGCGATCCCGCCCTCGGTGACCATGCAGGTCATGATGGACCGCTCGGTCTCGATCCGGCAGGCGGTCAGCGACGTCGAGGAGACCCTGCTGATTGCGATCGCGCTGGTGATCCTCGTGATCTTCCTGTTCCTGCGATCGGCGTCGGCGACCTTCATTCCGGCGCTGGCGGTGCCGATCTCGCTGTTCGGCACCTGTGCTGCGATGTACGCGCTGGACTACTCGATCAACAACATGACGCTGCTGGCGCTGACGCTCTCGGTCGGCTTCGTGGTCGACGACGCCATCGTCATGCTGGAGAATATCGTCCGCC
Source organism: Bradyrhizobium sp. B120 (assembly GCF_049075665.1). NCBI lineage: Bacteria > Pseudomonadati > Pseudomonadota > Alphaproteobacteria > Hyphomicrobiales > Nitrobacteraceae > Bradyrhizobium > Bradyrhizobium sp. B120. The sequence continues at coordinate 4,280,116 of NZ_CP185242.1, forward strand.
ATATCGAGCACGGCATGAAGCCGTTCGAGGCGGCGCTGAAGGGCGCCCGCGAGATCGGCTTCACCATCATCTCGATCACCTTCTCGCTGATCGCCGTGTTCATCCCGGTGCTGCTGATGGGCGGCATCGTCGGCCGCGTGTTTCGCGAGTTCGCGGTCACGATCTCGGTCGCGATTATCGTGTCCGGCTTCGTGTCGCTGACGTTGACGCCGATGCTGTGCGCCCGCGTGCTGCGCGCGCATGACGCGACCAAGCGGCCGAACATCGTGCTGCGGGCGTTCGAGGCGATGTTCGAGGCCTGGCTGCGCGCCTATGAATGGGCGCTGGACTGGGTGCTGGCCAAGAAAGCGCTGATGCTGCTGGTCACGCTGGCTACGCTCGGCGGCACCGTCTATCTCTACATGATCGTGCCGAAGGGCTTCTTCCCGCAGGAGGATACCGGCTTCCTGATCGGCGTGACGGAGGCAGCGACCGATACCTCGTTCGAGGCGATGAAGGTGCGCCAGCAGGCGCTGGTCGAGGTGATGCGGACCGATCCGGCGATCGATTACATCAATTCCACCGTCGGCTCCGGCGGTCCCAATCCGACCACCAATTACGGCCGCCTGTTCATCGCGCTGAAGCCGCAGAAGACGCGCGACAACGCCGCTGTCGTGATCGGACGGCTGCGCCAGAAGGCACGCGAGATCCCGGGCATGCAGGCGTTCTTCCAGAGCGTGCAGAACCTCAACATCGGCGGCCGCATCTCCAAGAGCCAGTATCAGTATGTGATGCAGAGCGGCGATACCGAGTCGCTGTACCGGCTGGCGCCGGAGATGCGCGACAAGATCGAAAAGATTCCGGGCCTGCTCGACGTCACCACCGACCTCTACATTAAGAACCCGCAGATGACGGTCGACATCGACCGCGAGAAGGCGGCGGTCTACGGCATCACCGTCGACCAGGTCCGCAACCAGCTCTACAACGCCTATGGTTCGCGGCAGGTCGGCACCATCTACATGCCGTCGAACGACTACCAGATCATCCTGGAGGTGCAGCCGCAGTTCCGCGTCGATCCGTCCGATCTCTCGAAGCTCTACATGAAGACCGCGAACGGCCAGACCATCCCGCTGGATGCGGTGGCGCGGCTGGTGCCGACGGTCGGGCCGCTGCAGATCAACCACCAGGGCCAGCAGCCGGCGGTGACGATCTCGTTCAATCTCGCGCCGGGCAATTCGCTCGGCTACGCGGTCGACAAGATCACCGAGCTCGAGCAGACCGCGAATTTGCCGCCGACGATCGCGACCGGATTCTCGGGCACCGCGCAGGTGTTCCAGGATTCGCTGCGCGGGCAGGGCGTCCTGATCCTCGCCGCCGTGTTCGCGGCCTTCGTGATCCTCGGCATTCTCTACGAGAGCTTCATCCACCCGATCACGATCATCTCGGGCCTGCCGTCGGCCGGAATCGGCGCGATCCTGACGCTGATGCTGTTCGGGATGGAGCTGTCTGTCATCGCGATGATCGGCATCGTGATGCTGGTCGGCATCGTCAAGAAGAACGCGATCATGATGGTCGACTTTGCGCTGGAACGCCGCCGCGTCGGTCTCAGCGCCGAGCACGCGATCCGCGAGGCCGCGCTGCTGCGCTTCCGCCCGATCATGATGACGACGTTCGCGGCGATCTTCGGCACGCTGCCGATCGCGCTCGGCGCCGGCGCCGGCGCCGAACTGCGTCAGCCGCTCGGCGTCGCGGTGGTCGGTGGCCTCTGCGTGTCGCAGCTGCTGACGCTGTTCATCACGCCTGTGATCTATATCTATCTTGACCGCATCGACCGCAGGCTGCGCCGCAAGCTCGATCCGCAGGCGGAGGCGGGCGGCGACGCCGAGCGGCCACAGGTGGTCGCGGCGGAATGACGTCGTGTCTCCCGCGAACAGGTGACCGGTTCGCGTCGGGAAGCCGTCGGGTGAGGAAGCGCTAGATCGAGAAGCTCGTGCCGCAGCCACAGGACGCGGTGGCGTTTGGATTGACGACCCGGAACGAGGCGCCGATCAGGTCGTCGACGAAGTCGACTTCCGAGCCGGCGAGGAACGGGACCGAGGCGGGGTCGATCAGGACCACGGCGCTGTCGCGCTCGATCACGAGGTCGTCATCGGCCTGGGTGCGCTCGACGTCGAATTTGTACTGGAAACCGGAGCAGCCGCCGCCCTCGACGGAAATGCGCAGCTTGGCGCCGTCGCCTTCCTTGCTGAGGATCTGCCCGATCCGGCGGGCGGCCCGTTCGCTGACGGTGATGGCAGCAGTCATATCGGTCTCCGAAACCCTATTTGAGCATGGTTTGATCGGATCATGCTCTGCGTCATGCCCAATTCATTTGGTCAGCCGCCTCAGTCATAGTTAAGTGCGTCGGACCATGGAATCAAATGGATAAGGACTAAAATACCGTGTCGGTCGGAATGGCTGCCCCCCGCGCCCCTTATGCCTGCGACCCCGACCGCAGCCGCGGCCGGCTTGTCGTGGAGCCGCCGAGCCGGACCCGCAGCCCGTTCCGGCGCGATTGTGACCGGGTGATCCATTCCACCGCGTTCCGCCGCCTCAAGCACAAGACCCAGGTCTTCGTCTTCCATGAGGGCGATCATTACCGCACTAGGCTGACCCATTCGCTGGAGGTCGCCCAGATCGCCCGCGCGCTGGCGCGCCAGCTCGGGGTCGACGAGGATCTGACCGAGACGCTGGCGCTGGCGCATGACCTCGGCCATCCGCCGTTCGGGCATGCCGGCGAGCGGGCGCTCGACGACTGCCTAAAGGATGACGGCGGCTTCGACCACAATGCGCAGGCGCTACGGGTCGTCACCTCGCTGGAGCATCGCTACCCCGAGTTCGGCGGGCTGAACCTGACCTGGGAATCGCTTGAAGGAATCGTCAAGCACAACGGCCCGCTGACCGAACGCAACGGCGCACCTAGCGGTCGCTACCTCGACAGCGGCATTCCGATCGGGATCGCCGATTACAACAAGACTTACGATCTCGAGCTCTGGAGCTACGCCTCGCTCGAGGCGCAGATCGCGGCCTTCGCCGACGACATCGCCTATGACGCGCACGATATCGACGACGGCCTGCGCGCCGGTCTGTTTGCGGTCGACGACCTCAAGGAGATGCCGCTGACATCAGAGCTCATCGCCGAGATCGATCGCCATTATCCCGGGCTCGACGAGGTCCGGCGCGGCGCCGAACTGGTGCGTGAGCTGATCTCGCATTTCATCAGCGCGGTGTTCAACGAGGCGACCCGGCGTCTCGCAGTAGCGCAGCCGCAATCGGCCCAGGACGTGCGCCACCACAACGCGCCGCTGATCGCGTTTCCGCCCGAGGTGGCCGAGCAGGAGGCGGCGATCAAGGCATTCCTGTTCCGGCGGATGTATCGCCACCGGCGGGTGATGCTTGTGATGCGGGAGGCGGAGCAGGTGGTCCGCAATCTCTATGAGCGCTACCGGCAATCGCCAGGCGACCTGCCGGCGGAATGGATCGAGGGGAGCGTGCAGGAAACCGGCAGCGCGCGGAACAGGCGGATCGGCAATTTCATTGCCGGGATGACCGACCGTTTTGCCCTGATCGAGCATCAAAGGCTTTTTGACTCGACCCCGGATTTGCGTTAGCGCCCTGCCATGGCCGACACCCCTGCGACACCACACCTTTTTGCCGACATGCTGGCGCGCGTGCACGCGATCTGTGCCGCTGTCGCTGCCGAGGATAATTGGCCCGCGGGCATCGATCTGTCCCGCGTCGTGGTCGAGCCGCCGCGCGATGCCGGCCATGGCGACATGGCGACCAATGCCGCGATGGTGCTCGCCAGGGAGGCCAAGGCAAAGCCGCGCGAGCTCGCCGACAAGATCGCCGAGCGGCTGCGCGCCGACGCACTGGTGGCGTCCGTCGACGTCGCCGGGCCCGGCTTCATCAACCTGACCTTGAAGCCGCAGGTCTGGGCGGACGCGCTGCGCGCCGTGCTGGCCGCCGGCTCTGCCTATGGGCGCAGCGACATCGGCAAGGCCGAGAAGGTCAATGTCGAATACGTCTCGGCCAACCCGACCGGGCCGATGCATGTCGGCCACTGCCGCGGCGCCGTGTTCGGCGATGCGCTGTGCAGCCTGCTGCAATTCGCGGGCTTCGACGTCTGCCGCGAATATTACATCAACGACGCCGGCGCCCAGGTCGACGTGCTCGCGCGCTCGGCGTTCCTACGCTATCGCGAGGCGCTCGGTGAGGACATCGGCGCGATCCCGGAAGGGCTCTATCCCGGCGATTACCTCGTGCCGGTCGGTGCGGCGCTCGCCAAGGAATACGGCGAGAAGCTGCTCGACATGACGGAAGCCGCGTGGCTGCCGATCGTGCGCGACAAGGCGATCGCCATGATGATGGAGATGATCAAGGTCGATCTCGCCGCGCTCAACATCCATCACGATGTTTTCTTCTCCGAGCGCTCGCTGATCACATCAGGCAACAACAAGGTCGCCGAGACGATCGATTTCCTGCGCGCGAAGGGCGACATCTACGAGGGTCGCTTGCCGCCGCCCAAAGGCAAGCCGGTCGAGGATTATGAAGACCGCGAGCAGTCGCTGTTCCGCGCCACCGCCTATGGCGACGACGTCGATCGGCCGCTGATCAAGTCGGACGGCTCGTACACCTACTTCGCCTCCGACATCGCCAACCACCGCAACAAGTTCGAGCGCGGCTTCACCAATCTGATCGACGTGTTCGGCGCCGATCACGGCGGCTACATCAAGCGGATGCAGGCGGCGGTGAAGGCGGTGACCGCCGGCAAAGCCACGCTCGACGTCAAGATCGTGCAGCTCGTCAAGCTGCTACGCGACGGCGAGCCGGTGAAGATGTCGAAGCGCTCCGGCGAATTCGTCACGCTGCGCGAGGTGGTCGACGAGGTCGGCTCGGACGCGGTCCGGTTCATGATGCTGTTCCGCAAGAACGATGCGGTGCTCGATTTCGACCTCGCCAAGGTGATCGAGCAGTCAAAGGACAACGCCGTTTTCTACGTCCAGTACGGTCACGCCCGCGGGCATTCGATCTTCCGCAATGCACGGGAGGAGGCGGTTCCCGATCTGCCGGAGGCCGACGAGGCCCGGTTGGCCTATCTGCGGAACGCTGCGGTCGAGCGGCTGACCGATCCGTCCGAGCTCGGCCTGCTCAAGCAGCTTGCGCTGTATCCGCGGATGATCGAAGCTGCCGCAGTGGCACACGAGCCGCACCGAATCGCTTTTTATCTATATGATTTGGCCAGTGAATTTCATGCGCTGTGGACCAAGGGGCGCGATTTGCCCTATTTACGCTTCATTATCAATAATGATGCAGAGATCACGAGGGCGCGACTGGCAATGGTTCAGGGCGTCGTCTCGGTTCTGGCATCGGGCTTAGCTGTTCTAGGCGTCCACGCTCCGACCGAGATGCGGTAGGCAGGGGCATTAGGCCCTCACGAGTGGGGATTTGTGAGGGCATCTGGCAGGGGCCAACTCGTTCGGACCGGCTGTGCCGGCGATCTTGGCGCTGTCCCGAAGGGGATGCATCATCACGATGGCTGATCGATATCAGGACCGACATTTTTCCACCGACGCGGCACCCAAGGCCGAGAGCGATCCGCTCGCCGAACTGGCCCGGCTGATCGGACAGACGGATCCATTCGGCAGCGCGAACAAGCCGCCGCCGCGTCCGCTGCAGTCGCGCGCCAATGCGCGGCCGCAACAATATGATCCGCAGGCCGAGGACGAGGATGCGCCGCCCGCGGGCCCGCCGCCCTGGATGCAGCGCGCGCGGCAGGAGACCGTCGCTCCGCCGCCCGTGCAGCACACCGCGTACGAAGGGCCCGAACAGGACTACCAGCCGAAGCCGGTGCATCCGTTGCATCGCTATGCGGCCCAGCAGGCGCAGCCGCCCGCGCCCGAACCGGTCGCGACCTATCGGCCGGTCGAGCCCCCGCGACAGCCTGAGACGTTTGACGACGAGGCGCCCTATCAGAGTGGCGATCAGGGCCACGATCCGTCGCGCTATGACGACTCGCTTTACGGTCAGCTGGAAGCCGGCGAACAGGATCTGCAGCGCGATCCATCCTATCCGGACGATCCCTATGCGTACGAGGCCGAGGAGGAAGAGCCCGAACCGCGCCGGCGGAGCAGCGGCCTGATGACGGTCGCCGCGGTGCTGGCGCTTGGCGTGTTCGGCGTCGGTGGCGCGTACGCCTACCGGACCTATGTCGGCTCGCCCCGCAGCGGTGAGCCGCCGATCATCAAGGCCGACAACACGCCGACCAAGGTGATCCCGGCCCAGGCCGATGCCCCGGCGAAGACGCCGGACCGCATGGCAGCGGGTGACGGCACCGAGAAGATCGTGTCGCGTGAAGAGACCCCGGTCGACGTCAATTCGAAGACCGCCGGACCCCGCGTCGTGTTTCCGCCGCTGAACGCGAATGCGAATCCGCCGCCGGCATCAACCGTGCAGACGGCGCAGCCTGCGCCGGCGCCGATCACCGCGAACGGGACGCTGCCGAACAACGAACCGCGCAGGGTTCGCACGCTCGCGGTCAAGGGCGATTCGCCCGATGGCGCGCAGGCCGCGCCGGCCAAGCCCGCGGCCGCAGCGAAGCCTGCGGTGTCGCGCGGCAACCCGGCTGCGGCCAATGCCAGCGTGAACGCGCCAATGTCGCTGGCTCCCGGGCAGGCTGACGCGGCTCCGGCCGCGCCTCCGACCCGGGTGGCGTCGACCACGACCGCTTCGGTTGGCGGCGGCGGATATTTGGTTCAGGTGTCGTCGCAGAAGAACGAGGCGGACGCGCAGTCGTCCTATCGGACGCTGCAGGGCAAGTATCGCAACGTGCTCGGTTCGCAGCCTTTGGTGGTGAAACGCGTCGATCTTGGTGAGAAGGGCGTCTACTACCGCGCCTTTGCCGGCCCGTTCGCGTCGTCGGAAGAGGCGAACCAGCTGTGCCGGAGCCTGATGTCGGCCGGTGGGCCGCAGTGCCTCATCCAAAGAAATTAAAGGCCGTTTCCTTGACCCGTGGGCTGCATACGGCCTAATCGGCCGAATGACGAAACGCGCATTCATCACGGGCGTATCCGGGCTGATCCTCAACGACGCTGAGCGCGAATTCATTCGCGCCGAGCGGCCATGGGGCTTCATCCTGTTCAAGCGCAACATCGAGAGTCCTGCCCAAGTGGCAGCTCTTGTTGGGGAACTCAGGTTGGCGGCCGGCATGACCGACGCGCCGGTCCAGATCGACCAGGAAGGTGGGCGGGTGCAGCGGCTCGGATCGCCGCATTGGCCGGTCTATCCGCCCGGTGCGAGCTTCAGCGCGCTCTACGACATCGACCCGAAGCTCGGCCTGACAGCCGCCCGGCTCAGCTCACGGCTGATTGCGGCCGATCTGATCGACCTCGGAATTACCGTCGATTGCCTGCCATTGGCCGACGTTCCGGTGGCGGGCGCGGATGCGGTGATCGGCAACCGGGCCTATGGAACCGAACCGGACAAGGTCGCGGCGATCGCCCGCGCGGTCACGGACGGGCTGGAACAGGGCGGCGTGCTGCCGGTTCTCAAGCATATTCCCGGCCATGGCCGCGCCACCGCGGACAGCCATTTCCGCCTTCCGACGGTCGATACCGCGAGAGACGAGCTGGAACGGACCGATTTTGCCGCGTTCCGGCCGCTGGCGGACCTGCCGATGGCGATGACTGCACATGTTGTGTTTAGCGCGCTGGACCCCGTCCATCCGGCGACGACTTCTGCGACAATCATCGAACAGGTGATTCGCGGCCTGATCGGGTTCCAGGGTTTGTTGATGAGTGATGACGTGTCGATGAATGCGCTGGCCGGATCAATTGCCGAGCGGACCCGCGCCATCGTCAGCGCCGGTTGCGATATGGTTCTGCACTGCAACGGCAATATCGACGAAATGCGCGAGGTCGCGCGGGAGACGCCGGAACTGGCCGGCAAGGCGCTTGAGCGGGCCGAGGCGACGCTCGACGCGCGGATGCAGCCTGAGCCGCTCGACCGGCAGGCGGCACGGGCTGAACTGGATGCGTTGTTGAATCGGGTAGGGACGGCATGACCGCTGAAATTCTATCGTTTGAGACCGGGCGGCCGGCCGACCTCGCCGAGGGCGAACCGGCGCTGGTGGTCGACGTCGAGGGCTATGAGGGCCCGCTCGACCTGCTGTTGACGCTGGCGCGGCAGCAGAAGGTCGACCTGTCGAAGATTTCGATTCTTGCGCTCGCCGACCAATATCTTTCGTTCATCGAGGCGGCGCGCAAAATCCGCCTCGAGCTTGCCGCCGACTATCTGGTGATGGCGGCCTGGCTTGCCTTCCTGAAGTCGCGGCTCTTGCTGCCCGAGCCGCCGAGCGCGGAGGGGCCGAGCGCCGAGGAAATGGCGACCGCGCTCGCCAATCGGCTGCGCCGTCTGGAAGCGATCCGCGAGGCCGCGAACCGGCTGATGAACCGGCCGCAGTTCCAGCGCGATATCTTTCCGCGCGGCAATCCGGAATCGATCGCCGAGATCAAGCATCCGAAGTTCACCGCGACCTTGTACGACCTGCTGTCGGCCTATGCGACGCAGCGCGCGTCACGCGTGCTGACCTCGGTGCATCTTGCGAAGCGGACGGTGTGGTCGCTGGCGGAAGCGCGTGCCTCGCTGGAGCGGCTGGTCGGCCTCGCCGAGGACTGGAGCTGCCTCGACGAGTACCTGATGAATTACGTCGCCGATCCCAAGCAGAAAGCCACGGTGTTCGCATCGAGCTTCGCTGCTGCCCTCGAACTGGTTCGCGAGGGCGAGATGGAAATCAACCAGAAGCAGGCGTTCGCGCCGATCTATTTCCGAAAGCGTCAAGCGCAGGCCGCAATGGCTGCGCCGGACCTGTCGGTTGAGTAAGTGGAAGAAGGAGAGCAAGCCCATGGCAAGCTTGGCGGAAGTGCGCAGAGACGAGCCCGAGGAGGAGGTTTCTCCTATGGATCATCCGGTAGCGCGTCCTGATGAATTGCGGCTCCTTGAAGCCCTGTTGTTCGCATCGGCCGAGCCGATCGATCAGGCAACGCTGGCAAAGCGGATGCCCGACGGCGTCGACATCAAGGTGGCGCTCGCACAGTTGCAGGCGGAATATGCGCCGCGCGGCGTCAACCTGGTTCGGGTCGCCAACAAGTGGACGTTCCGCACCGCCGGCGATCTGTCGTGGCTGATGACGCGCGAGAGCACCGAGACCCGCAAGCTGTCGCGTGCCGCGATCGAGGTGCTGTCGATCGTCGCCTATCACCAGCCGGTGACCCGTGCCGAAATCGAAGAGATTCGCGGCGTGGTCACGTCGAAGGGAACGATCGACGTGCTGCTGGAGACCGGCTGGATCCGTCCGCGCGGCCGCCGCAAGACGCCGGGCCGTCCGTTGACCTTCGGAACCACCGACGCCTTCCTGTCGCAGTTCAGCCTCGAAGCGCTCGGCGACCTGCCGGGGCTCGAGGAGCTGAAGGGCACGGGCCTGCTCGACTCGCGCCTGCCGACCGGCTTTTCCGTTCCCTCGCCATCGGACGATGCGACGCTGCGGGAGGACGAGGAGCCGCTCGAGCCCGGCGACACGCTGGAACTGCTGCTCGCGCCGGCCGTCGAGCCGGAAGCCGAGGAACCGAAGACCGAGAGCGAAGCGGTTGCCGAGGTCGGGACTGCCGAGGTCGAAACGACAGCCGAGGCCGAAACCGACCTCGAAGCGGAAGTTGCCGCCGAGGTGGACGCGGCCGAACCTGACGCGGCCGAACCTGACGCTGATGAGCCGGACGAGCGCATCGACCACGCGGGCGATGACGACGGCGCCGAGGAGAAGGGCGAATAGCCCGAAATATTCCCGGTTAAGCCTAGCAATATTACGTAGCCGCGACAGCGATTTGCCGCGGCCGAGGTCCTTGTTTTTGACACCCCGCGGGCCTAACTTCCGGCAAAGTTCAGGCCGGTCCGCCGGCCATTTCTGGAGGGTTGCAGGATGGGTTCGCTTAGCATTTGGCACTGGATCGTCGTGATCGCAGTGGTCCTGCTGCTGTTCGGACGCGGCAAGATTTCGGACCTGATGGGTGACGTCGCCCAAGGCATCAAGGCCTTCAAGAAAGGCATGCAGGACGACGACAAGGTCGCGGAGAAGCCGGAGTCCACCAAGGCGATCGACCACAATGCGGCGCCGTCGGCCGCGCGCCAGGATGTCGGCAGCAAGGCCGTCTGACGCGCTTGTACTGACGCATATTTCGACGTTTTTCTTTGCGCGAAACGGTGACGCCGTCGCTCGGAAGCGCTATGGACGCCGATTGAGAAAAGGCGCCGGCAGCCCCACATCCAATGGGGCCGATGGCGGCGCGCTTAGGCGGAACAATTCATGTTCGATATCGGGTGGAGTGAACTGGTCGTCATCGCGGTCGTCGCGTTGATCGCCATCGGCCCGAAAGAGCTGCCGGGCGTGCTGCGCATGGTCGGGCAATGGATGGGCAAGGCTCGCAAGATGGCCTCCGAATTCCAGGGCCAGTTCCAGGAAGCCATGCGCGAGGCCGAGATGGCCGACCTCAAGAAGAGTTTTGACGAGGTCAGGGAGGCCGCAACCGGCATCACCAGCGGCAACATCATGACCTCGCTGCACAAGGACGTCAGCGACGCCCTGCAGATCGACAAGCCGGTCGATGCGCAGGTCGCCTCCGCGATCGACGCGCCGGTGACGTCAAGTGACGCACAGGTAACGTCAAGCGACGCACCGGTCACTCCGACAACACCCGCACCGCCGACACCGGAAACCTTCGTCGAGGCTGAGGCGCACGGTGCCGCCGGCGAGCCGCTCGCGATCACCGGCGAGGTGAAGCCCGAGCCGGCGCAGGACGAGACACCGCCACAGCCTGACGTGCTCAAGGACGCGAGGGCGTCATGAGCGCCGAAGATATCGAGGCCAGCAAGGCCCCCTTGATGGATCATTTGATCGAGCTGCGCTCGCGGCTGATCAAGGCGCTGCTCGGCTTCGGCGTCGCTTTCATCATCTGCTTCTTCTTCGCCAAGCAGATATTCAACGTCCTGGTCTGGCCCTTCATCTGGGTGGCAGGGCCGGAAAATTCCAAATTCATCTATACCGCGCTGCTGGAATATTTTCTGACGCAGCTCAAGCTTGCAATGTTCGGGGCGGCCTTCATCTCGTTTCCGATCGTTGCTGGGCAGGTCTACATGTTCGTGGCGCCCGGGCTCTACAAGCATGAGCGCAACGCGTTCCTGCCTTATCTGATCGCGACGCCGGTGTTCTTCGTGCTCGGCGCGATGATGGTCTATTTCGTGGTCTTCCCGATGCTGACCCGCTTTTCGCTCGGCATGCAGCAGGCGGCGGGCACGGAGACGGCGCAGATCCAGTTGCTGCCCAAGGTCGGCGAATATCTCTCGCTGATGATGTCGCTGATCTTCGCCTTCGGCATCGCGTTCCAGCTGCCGGTGATCCTGACGCTGCTCGGCCGCATCGGCATCGTCACCTCGAAGATGCTGAAGGAGAAGCGGCGCTACTTCATCGTGATCGCCTTCATCATCGCCGCCGTGCTAACGCCGCCCGATGTGCTGAGCCAGGCCTCGCTCGCGATCCCGCTGCTCTTGCTCTACGAGGGGGCCATCATCGCGGTCGGGATCGTGGAGAAGAAGGCCACGACCTCGAGCGCGCCGTCGGCGACCAATCCGGCCGAGTAGGGTGATTTCGTCACAGATCCGGGCGTCATACCCCGCGAAAGCGGGGTATCCGGTACGCCGCGGCTTCTCGGCGACGCGCTGACGTCTCTGGAATACTGGATCACCCGCTTTCGCGGGTGATGACCATCGTGGTAGTGGAGCTAAACAACCGTAATTTGCCTACGCGTAGACCCGCCAGGACTGACCCATGCACGACATCAAAGCGATCCGCGACAACCCGACAGCCTTCGATCAAGGGCTGCTACGTCGAGGGTTACGCCCTCAAGCGCAGCATCTCCTATCTCTCAATGGGCATCTGCAGGCGATCAGCAGGGTTCTGGAGAGCTGGCGATCCCGGCGAAAGGTGGCATCTGACAAGATACATCAAGCTAAGGCCAGGGCCGATGAAGCTGCGGAACAGCAATTGAGGGCTGAGGTTGCAGAATGTAAGAATTCCATTGCGACGCTGGAGCTTGAGCAGAAGGAACTAGGCGAGGAGCTCAAGAAAGCTCTTTCCGAAATTCCAAACTTGCCGCTAGATGACGTTCCGGATGGCGCGGACGAGCACGGCAACGTTCAGCATCACGTGTTCAGCAAGAAGCGCGACTACGGTTTCACACCGAAGCTGCATGACGATCTCGGCACCGCGCTCGGCGACATGGATTTCGAGGCGGCGGCGAAATTGTCGGGCGCGCGCTTTGTCGTGCTCAAGAAGGGGCTCGCGCGATTGGAGCGTGCGATCGGGCAGTTCATGCTCGATTTGCACACAGGCGAGCACGGCTACACCGAGATAGCCCCCCCACTTTTGGTACGTGACGACGTAATGTTTGGCACGGGACAATTGCCAAAATTTGAAGACGATCAATTCTTCAATACTCGCGTTTCCGAACTTGGTTCTTTTCGTCCAGTTGACCCCGACGAGAAGAAGGCCCGCTTGGCGTCAGTTGAAGAACTTATCGATGAACTCAGACGTAGACTCGAGAAGGCCATTCCGACTGGGCATACCAAAGATATCGAACGCGAATTGATCGCGAAATCCTATCAGGCCCGGCGGCTCAAAGAGCAGATTTGGGAGATGTTGCCGAAAGGGCTTTGGCTTATTCCCACCGCGGAAGTGCCGCTGACCAACCTCGCGCGCGAATCCATCCTCGACGAAAAAGAGCTGCCGATGCGGCTCACGGCGCTGACGCCGTGCTTCCGCGCCGAAGCTGGAGCTGCGGGACGCGATACGCGCGGCATGATCCGGCAGCACCAATTCACGAAGGTCGAATTGGTGTCGATCACGACGCCCGAATCCAGCAAGGACGAGCTCGAGCGCATGCTGTCCTGCGCCGAGCAGGTGCTGCAGAAGCTCGATTTGCATTATCGGGTGATGACGCTGTGCGCCGGCGACATGGGGTTCTCCGCACAGAAGACCTATGACATCGAGGTGTGGATGCCGGGGCAGGGCGATGGCGGTGCCTATCGCGAGATTTCGAGCTGCTCGGTGTGCGGGGATTTCCAGGCGCGTCGGATGGACGCGCGCTATCGCGGCCCCGACGGCAAGCCGCGCTTCGTGCATACGCTGAATGGTTCCGGCACGGCGGTCGGGCGCGCGTTGATCGCCGTCATGGAGACCTATCAGCAGCAGGATGGCTCGATCGCGGTGCCCGATGTGCTGCAGCCCTATATGGGTGGGCTCAAGGTCATCGAGCACGGCATGTAAGGCGAGGGCCAGTGTGATGCCGCTCCACCGTGACATCCACTGGCTTGGTCGACAATGGGCCGTCACGGGCCACGGTCTGCAGCTGATCAATCAGAAGCAGATGGGCTATTACGACATCGAGGCCGCGCGCTTGTGGGAAGCCCGCGTGACCGAGGTGCAGTCGAAGGCCTGGATCGACAGGCCCGATTTCGACAGGGCGCTGGAGATCGCGCGCGGCAAGTTCGTCCACCTGGCGCCGGCCGATCTGCCCGCGCCGGCAGCCGTCGCGTCGCCGCCGCCTCCGGTCCGGGCCACACCGCCGGCCGCGCCGCGTGCTCCGCTTGACGCGGAATCGGTGCCCTCGATCGAGGAGCTGCTGGCGAGGCTGAAATCGAAATCGGTTGCGGCCGCGCCCGTCGCAAAGCCGGCCCAGGAGGCGCCCGCGCCGCCGCCGCCCAAACCTGAACCGCCGAAGCCTGAACCGCCGAAGCTTGAGCCTCGCAAGGTTGAACCCGTCAGATCCGAGCTCCCCAAATCGGAGCTGCCGATGGCTCCGAGGCCGGAGCTTCTCCAGGCGGCTTCGGCTCCCGAGCTGCTCAAGCCTGAATCCCGGAAGGTCGAAGCCCCGAGGGCTGAGGCCGCGAAGCCTGTGCCGCTCAGGCCCGAGGCACTCACGTCTGCACCTGGCAAGGTCGAACCCACCGGGACTGAGGTCTCCAAAGCGGAGCTTCGCCAGACTGCGCCGGTCGAGCCGCGCAGGCCCGAAACTCGAAGGAGTGAACCGCCCAAGGTTGAATCGCCCAGGGTCGAAGCTCCCAAGCCTGAAGCTCTCAAGCCTGAAGCTGCCAAGGTCGAACCCGCCAAAGCTGAACCTGCGAAGACTGAGCCCCTCAAGTCCGAAGCTCCCAAGTCCGAACTGCGCCAGGCGGCGCCGGCCCGAAAACTCGAGGCAGCGCCGCTGGCGTCCATTGTTGCGGTTGTTCGGCGGCCAGCCCGACCGGCCTGGCCGGTGTTCGACCGCAAGATCGCCGGCAGCGGCAGATTCGTGCATCCGTGGCGCGTCACGTCGGCGCGATGGCGCGGGCCTTCGTCGGGTTTGCCTCCGCGCCCCTAGCCGGTTAAGACGGCAATCAACTCTAGAAGCCGCAATTCAAGAAACCCGCGTCGTATCGGAACAAGAGGCACTTTGACGGATGCGAATTCTCTGCACCAATGATGACGGCATCCACGCCCCCGGCCTGCAGGTCGTCGAGCAGATCGCACGCTCATTGTCCGACGACGTCTGGATCGTCGCCCCCGAGCTCGACCAGTCCGGCGTCTCGCATTCGTTGTCGCTCAACGATCCGCTGCGTCTGCGCGAAGTCAGCCCGCGTCACTTCGCGGTGCGCGGCACGCCGACCGATTGCGTCATCATGGGTGCGCGACACATCCTCGGAGACAAGCTGCCCGATCTCGTGCTGAGCGGCGTCAACAAGGGCCGCAACGTCGCCGAGGACGTGGTCTATTCCGGCACCATCGCCGGCGCGCTCGAAGGCACCATCCTGGGCTTTCCGTCATTTGCGCTGTCGCAGGAGTTCTCGATCGAGACGCGCAACGCGCCGCTGTGGGAGACCGCGCTGAAATTCGGACCCGACATCATCCGCAAGGTGATCGGCGCAGGCGTTCCCCGGAACACCGTCATCAATGTCAACTTCCCGTCCTGCATGCCCGACGACGTCAAGGGCATCCGGATCACGCGGCAGGGCAAGCGCAATCAGGGTTTCCTGAAGATCGATCGTCGTCACGACGGACGCGGCAATCCGTATTTCTGGATCGGCTTCGAGCGCGCGGCGATGATGGATGCGCCGGCCGAAGGCACCGATCTCGCGGCGCTCGCGGCGCGCTACGTCTCGGTGACGCCGCTGCGGCTCGACCGCACCGATGAGGCATTTTCGGAAGCGCTGACCGCGACGTTGAAGTGATGCAGGGGAATCTGTAGCCCGGATGAAGCGCAGCGAAATCCGGGGAAATCTTTAGCGCACAGAGAGCGGTCCCGGATTGCGCTTCGCTGCATCCGGGCTACGAATGCGGGTCAGGTTTAAACCGGCGCGCCCTTCATCGCGCTGGAGATCACCTGCGCCAGCGTTTCCAGCTGGAAGGGCTTTTGCAGCGCCGGACGATCGCGATACTCCGGAGGCAGGCCGGACGAGCCATAACCGGTCGCGAAGATGAAGGGGCGGTTGCGGGCGTTGATCAGCTCGGCGACCGGCGTGATCACCTTGCCGTTGACGTTGACGTCGAGGATCGCGAGGTCGAATTCGGTCGATTGCGCGAGCTTCACCGCTTCGCCGATCTCGCCGGCCTCGGCCGCGACGCTATGGCCGAGCTCTTCCAGCATGTCGGCGACCATCATCCGGATCATGACCTCGTCCTCCACGAGGAAAACTGAACAGCCCGCCGGCCGTATCGCTGTCATGATGGAATCCTTGCCCGTCCCTGAAATAGGCTCGCAAATAACACTAAAAGGCGCAATGCAAACGTTTGGGTATTGGTCGGTTTCCAGCGCGCGGCGCTGCGTCGCCGGATCATTCTGACTGACTTGTTGCGCAGGATTCGTCCAGTCTCCGACCGGGTGCAAACCGTACAACCAGAGCCCCTGCGCCTGGGCGTTAGCCGCGCATCGCTATCGATTATATGGGAAGCTGCCGCGTTGGCGCCAACACGAAATCGGACTGCTGGTTCCTGACCGGGAACAAATGGTGACGGGAAATTTTTCCTTAACGCGGTATTTCGGATTTCAATGGCATCAAGCCAGGGCAAGATTCCGCGCTGCCGCCTAGAGACGCTGACGAACATGGCCGTGAAGCCCGATCCGACCGAGAAGATGATGTTTCAGCTCACCCTGCGGCGGCGAGGGGTCAGCGATCAGGCGGTATTGCGCACCATGGAGGAGGTGCCCCGCGAGGTGTTCGTCGATCCGCGCGATCGCAACGAGGCCTACCGCGACAGCGCGCTTGGGATCGCCTGCGGGCAGACCATCAGCCAGCCTTTCGTCGTCGCCTACATGACCGAGCAGCTGCAGCTGCAGAAGGACCACCGCGTGCTTGAGATCGGCACCGGCTCAGGTTACCAGGCGGCCGTGCTGTCCCGGCTGTGCAAGCAGGTTCTGACCATCGAGCGCTACCGGACGCTGGCCGACGGTGCCCGCAAGCGCCTCGAAAAGCTCGGCTATTACAACATCGAGGTGCTGCTCGGCGACGGCTTCGACGTTCCGGCCGGGGCCGGCGATTTCGACCGCATCATCGTCACCGCGGCGATGGAGCAGATCCCGGAGAAGCTGCTGGAGCGGCTCGATCCCGGCGGTGTCCTGATCGCCCCGGTCGGGCCGCATCAGGGTACCCAGACCCTGGTCCGCGTGGTGCGGACGCAGAGCGGCTTCGACCGCAAGGAATTGGTCGACGTCCGCTTTGTGCCGGCGCTGCCGGGAATCGCCCGCGAATTGTAATTTGGCGATTTGCTGCTTGGCGCCAACGCCTTATTCGCAGGGTTAAGCGGTTATTTACTCGCGAGGTGTTTACTCAAAACAGTCTTTTGTTGCGTACGAGTGAGTAACCATGTCTGGGGTTGTCGAGTTGCTTCGCTCGCGTCGCGTACCGCAGGTTGCGGTGCTGACGCTGATGTCCATGGCTTTTGCCGGTTGCAGCGCCGACATGTCGTCGCGCTTCTCGCAAAATTCCTACTCGCAAAATCCGTTTGCGTTTGATCCGCAGCCGACCGGCACCGTGCAGGCACAGCCGCCGCGCGAGTTGCCGCAATACGCGCGGCCGCGAACGCAACCGCAATATTCACAGTACCAGTCACAGCCGTTGCCGCCGCCGGTTGCGGCGCCGCAGTCCTACCCGGTCGCCAACGCGGGCGTTTCCGGAGGTGGGCGCGGGCTTTCGTCCTACACGCCGCCGCCGGCGCGCCCGCAGATCGAGGCCACCGGCACCGTTCCGCAATCGGTCGCTGCTGCGCACGCCGGACACAGCGGCACCACCATCATCGTCGGCACCAGCGATACGCTCGAAGTGCTGGCGCGCCGCTACAACGTCTCGACCGCCGAGATCCTGCGCGCCAATGGCTACAAGGGGCCGCGCGCGCTGTCGCCCGGCCAGCAGTTGGTCATTCCGCGCCCGATGGCCGCCGCCGCAGCGCCGGCGATGGCTGCGCCGGCGACGCGGCCCGTTGCCGTGGCAGCCGCGCCTGCCGGCGTCCACTTTGTCAATCGCGGCGACACGCTGCACAGCATCGCGCGCCAGCACCACATTCCCGTGGCTGAGCTTGCTCGCGCCAACAATCTCGATCAGTCGGCCCGGCTCAGCCTCGGCATGAAGCTGGTGGTGCCCGGCGCCAAGACGGCGATGGCGGCTCCGGCGCCGGTTGCGCAAGGCATTGCTGCCGCACCCGTCGCGGTTGCCCCGGCACCGGCCATGGCGGCCCCGAAGGTCGTCGCCACGGCGCTGCCGCAGCAGAGCGCGCGGCTGGTTCAGCCGACCGCGACCGTCGAACAGCCGGCGGCCGCCGCAGAGGCGCCCGTTGCCACCAAGTCGAGCGAAGCCACCGGCGCATTGCCGACGTTCCGCTGGCCGGTGCGCGGCAAGGTCATCACCGCCTACGGCTCGAAGACCAACGGCAAGGTCAATGACGGCATCAACGTCGCGGTGCCCGAAGGCACGCCGGTGAAGGCGGCCGAGGACGGCGTCGTCGCCTATTCGGGCAATGAGCTGAAGGGCTACGGCAATCTCGTGCTGGTTCGCCACTCCAATGGGTACGTCACCGCCTACGCCCACACGAGCGAAATTTTGGTGAAGCGCGGCGATACCATCAAGCGCGGCCAGGTGATCGCCAAGTCGGGCCAGTCGGGCGAGGCGGGCTCGCCGCAGCTCCACTTCGAAATTCGCAAGGGATCGTCTCCGGTCGATCCGCTCCAGTTCCTCAACGGCGCGTAGGTGCGCGCCGGGACTTCCAAGTCTCGCAACAAAGACAACGGGGGAGGCGCAAGCCTCCCCCGTTTTGCTTAGCTCTAGAAGTCGAAGGTCATGCCTGTGGTCACAGCACTCGCCTTGTTGCCGGCGACCACGTTGTTGTTGGCGTCGCGGCCGCATATGCCATACCCATGACCGCTCACGCCGAGGCAGTAATGCGCGCCCGGGCCGTTGCGCAGGTAGCTGCCGACAAGGTACCAGGTCGCAAACGGGCTGAAGTGGTACTTGATGCCGGCCGCATACTGATCGGCGCTGCTGTCCACCGAGTTGAGCGCAAAGTCGGCCGATCCCGGTGCCGGAGTGACGGTGTAGTTGTTGAATACGCCGGTGCCGGGCGAGCCGGGAGAGGCGTTGGCGTGGGCCCATGACGCGCTGACGTCCCAGGCGCCGACGCTCTGGGTGGCGCTGAGGAAGTAGCCGTCGCGCGACCGCTCGTTGAAGTCGGCCACGGTGTTCTCGCGCCGCATCACCTCGTAGATGCCGTAGAGCTGCAGCTTGCCGATGCCGTCGTCGAGGCGATACCCGGCGCCGATCTTCGCGGCCCATTCGTTGGCGATGCCGACGGATCCCGGCGGAACGATCAGCACGCCGCCGTTGCTCAACGGCGTGACGGCCTCGTCGCCGGTGCGGTTGGTGCCCTCATGCAGCTCGTAGGCGGCGACCGCCGTGAACGGTCCCTGATTGTAGGTCAGCGACGCGCTGTACAGGTTGCCGTACGAGCCGTCGGTGCAGCCTTCGGGCGCCGCCGTCAGCGGGAAGCCGCTGCCGCTGCCGCGCGCAGACGTGGCGGGGCAGTTGAAGTCGCCGAGCGCGAAATCGCTGTTGTCCTTTGCGGTGTTCTGCCCGGGCGAGATCATCAGCGTGGTCTGGAAGCCGTTCCAGACCGGCGATTCGTACCAGAGCGCATGGGCCGCGCGCCAATCGAATTCCGCGCGCAGGTCGCCGCCGGTATTGCCCATGATCGAGTTGTAGTCGCCGAGCGTCGCCGAGAACGGATCGAACTTCGATGTGGCCTTCTTGTAGGGCGTATCCGATTTGCCAGCCTTGATCGTGCCCCACGGCGTTGCCATCCCGATGAAGCTGTCGCGCGTTCCGAGCGCGGCACGCTCGGTCGGAACCGCGGCGACTTCGACGAGGGATTCAAACTGGGCGACGGCGGCCCACCCGGCGAAGCCATACGGTGCGAGATCGTGACGTGCGTGGACGCCGAAAAAGGTGAGGTTGCTTGCCACGCCGAACTTGGTGCCCTGATCGAACACGCCGGCGTTGAAGACGTCGCCGGATAGATCCACGTGGCCGTAAAGCGTGACGGTGGTGTTGTCGACGAAGGCGTTGCCGCCCGGCGCCTTGCTGTAGAGTGGCGCGCCTCCGATGCTGACGACGGCATGTTCGGGCGCCGGTGGCTTCGGGGAGGGCGCGACGCCGGCATGCTGCACCGGGTTGCCCTTTGGCGTTGTGGTTGCCGCAGGGGGCGCGGCGCTGCGGCTTGTGATGTTGTTCACGCGATCCCGGAGCTGTGCATTCTCCTTCGCGAGCTTCGCATTGTTTCGTTCGAGCGCATCCAGACGCGCCATCACGTCGTCGAGCGTTGCTGCCTGCACCGGCTGTTGCGTGAGCGCCAGGCCGATCGCCGCGAGTGCGGTTCCGGCGAGAAGTCCCTTCTTCATCTAATCCCCCCTTTGTCAGAGCGCCTCAGCGGTGTGCTGAGGGTCACAAAGTGGAGGAACGTTAATGTATACCACACACCAGATACATGGATGCAGGCGAGCTCAGGCAGATAAACACCCGATGTGACTTAAATGGTACTATGATACTATTGCACTGCATCAATTTGTCGCATCTTGGATTTTGGAATAAGATTTGACTTACATGCATGTGGTTGAATGCCTGATCAGAAATTCAATCTCAAAAATAAGACAGCAATGCTGATATAAAATATTGCAGTGCGGAAACGAGGTTTAGTTTGGAATAATGGATGCCAGTTTCTGCCGAGTTCCAAGCGAACTCGCGCCTGGCCGGAGGCCTAGACCGGTTGCCAGGGGTCTCGCTCGTCTGAGAGACGTTCGACCATGTCGCTCAGGAATTGCGGCGGTCCAAACGCGTGCCAATCTCCGTCCGATTGCAGCAGCAGGGGACGGCGCGCGTCGCGGCTGAAGGCTTCCAGCCACGCGCGCGCCTTGGCCTTCGGACGAGCGCCGATGGCAACCGCAACGTCGACCGGAATGGTGCGCCAGACAAAGCTTGCCGGAAGAAAGATGACATCGGATCTATCCGGACGCATCCAGTCGGGCAGCGGGCTTGTCGGCGTAAGCCAGCCGCAGACGAATTTCCGGCACGGATCGACCGGACGCTCGTCGTAGATCGTGCATTTGCCCGCGCTGCTGAACGGGCACGGCTGCCCCGGATGGACGTCGTGGCCACGTATCCGGATCTTCAGCCAGCCATCGCAGCAAGCGGTGCACTCGCCACATTGTCTTGCAGTCGTGCTGGGTTCGGCCGGCATAAGTCGAGTGTACCCATGCCGCACCGAATTCAGAAGGGCCGCGACGTGCGGCTCGCGTTATGTCCCGCTCAACCGCACGCCGAGCCGGCCGGCGAGTTCCTGCGTGTACTGCCAGGCGACGCGGCCGGAGCGCGATCCGCGGGTCGTCGACCATTCGAGCGCCTCGCGCTCGAGTTCGTCCTCGGCGATCTTGATGCCGTAATGGTCGCAATAGCCTTTCACCATCGCGAGGTACTCGTCCTGGCTGCAGCGGTGAAAGCCGAGCCAGAGACCGAAGCGGTCCGACAGCGACACTTTCTCTTCGACCGCTTCGCCCGGATTGATCGCGGTCGAGCGCTCGTTCTCGATCATCTCGCGTGCCAGGAGATGCCGCCGGTTCGAGGTCGCATACAGGATGACGTTCTCGGGGCGTCCCTCGATACCGCCTTCCAGCACCGCCTTGAGCGACTTGTACGACGCGTCGTTGCCGTCGAAGGAGAGGTCGTCGCAGAACACGATGAAGCGGAACGAGGAGCTGCGCAGCAGCTCCATCAGGCCGGGCAGGCTCTCGATGTCCTCGCGGTGGATCTCGATCAGCTTCAGCCGGTCGGCCGGCTTGCGATCGACATTGAGGCTGGCATGCGTCGCCTTGACCAGCGACGACTTGCCCATGCCGCGGGCACCCCACAGCAGCGCATTGTTGGCGGGCAGTCCGTTGGCGAAGCGCTCGGTATTCTCCATCAGGATATCGCGCATCCGGTCGACGCCCTTGAGCAGGCCGATCTCGACGCGGCTGACGCGCGGCACCGGGGCGAGGCGTCCGTCCGGATGCCAGACAAAGGCGTCCGCGGCACCGAACGTCTCAGCCGGATCGGGGGCCGGGGAGGCGGCCGCAAGGCGGCTCGCAATGGTCTCCAGGGCGTTCGCGATCCGCTCGGCAGTGGCGCCGTCGAGCGGCATTACCGGGCGTTTTGTCGCGGCGTTTGCGGCACGCTTGGCGGCAGCTTGAGGGGCGGTTCTGCGGGCTGTTTTACTGGTAGTTTTGCTGGCGGATTTCTTGGCTTTTTTCGGCATTTGTCCAGTTCCTGACGGCGCAGCCTTATCGGGCTGGCGGCGGTCCCGCAAGCGCCCTAAATGACGGTCCGTTAACGTTGCAATTGGGACCGCGGCCGCTATAGTCCGCGCGAATTTGTCCGGACCGCCATACCGCCCCGAACCCGAGGGCGCTGCCGGTCCTTTCCCGTCTTATCCGAGGATCGTCTGAATGCTGATTACTCCTGCGTTTGCTCAGGCTGGAGCTGGCACTGATACCAACAGCATGTTGATGTCGCTGCTGCCATTCGCGCTGATCTTCGTCATCATGTACTTCCTGATTCTGCGCCCGCAGCAGCGGAAGGTGCGCGATCATGCGGACCTCGTGAAGAACATCCGCCGCGGCGACACCGTGGTGACCACGGGCGGGCTCGTCGGCAAGGTGACCAAGGTGGTCGACGACGACCAGATCGAGTTCGAGATTTCGGACGGCGTTCGCGTGCGGCAGATGCGCCAGATGATTTCGGGCGTGCGGACCAAGGGTGAGCCGGCGAAGGGCGATGCCAAGGACGAGGCGTCCGCGAGCTGATTGCCGCGGAGCCCTTTGCCGAATCTGACAGGTCAATTCGATGTTGTATTTCACGCGGTGGCGAGCGCTGGGGATTATCCTGACAGCGCTGGTGGTCTGCCTGTGCGCCGTGCCCAATTTCTTCCCCGAGGCGCAGGTCAAGACCTGGCCGGCCTGGGCGCAGCGGCGCCTCGTTCTCGGCCTCGATTTGCAGGGCGGCTCGTATCTCCTGCTCGAGGTCGACTCCAACTATGTAAAGAAGGAGAAGCTCGAACAGATCCGCGACGATGCCCGGAAGGCGCTGCGCGATGCCCGGATCGGCTTCATCGGAGGAATCGTAATCCGCAACGACGGCGTCGAGGCCCGGATCGCGAAGGAGGCCGATGTTCCAGCGGCGTTGGCCAAACTTCGGGAGATCGCGCAGCCGATCGGCGGCCTGATCGGATCGAGCGGGCAGCGCGATCTTGAGGTAGCGGACGCCGGAGGCGGGCTGATCCGCATGACGATACCGCAAGCGGCCATGCTCGATCGCATGCGCAAGACCATCGAGCAGTCGATCCAGATCGTCGAGAAGCGCGTCAACGAACTCGGCACCGTCGAGCCGTTGATCCAGCGTCAGGGCACCGATCGCATCCTGGTGCAGGTGCCGGGTCTGCAGGACCCGACCCATCTGAAGGAGCTGCTCGGCAAGACCGCGAAGATGGAATTCCGCATGGTCGACACCACGGTGTCGCCCGATCAGGGCGTGGTGCCACCGGATTCAGAGCGGCTCGTGAGCGCATCGCCGCCGCCGGTTCCGTACATCGTGAAGAAGCAGGTGCTCGTTTCCGGAGCTGAACTCTCCGACGCTCAACCCGGTTTTGACCAGCGCACCGGTGAGGCGATCGTCAGCTTCAAGTTCAATACGTCGGGTGCTCGCAAATTCGCTCAGGCGACCGCCGATAACGTCGGCCAGCCGTTTGCGATCGTGCTTGACGGCAAGGTGATCTCGGCGCCCGTGATTCGCGAGCCGATCACCGGCGGGCAGGGGCAGATCTCCGGCAGCTTCACGGTGCAGTCCGCCAACGATCTGGCGATCCTGATGCGTGCCGGCGCGCTGCCGGCGCCGTTGACCGTGGTCGAGGAGCGCACCGTCGGTCCCGGTCTCGGGCAGGACTCGATCGAGAAGGGCGAGCTCGCGGCCTATGTCGGCTCGATCCTGGTCATCGTGTTCATGCTGATCACCTACCGGCTGTTCGGGGTGTTCGCCAACATCGCGGTGGCCATCAACGTCGCCATGATCTTCGGGCTGCTGTCGCTGCTCAACGCCACGCTGACCTTGCCCGGCATCGCCGGCATCGTGCTGACGGTGGGCATCGCGGTCGACTCCAACGTGCTGATCTACGAGCGCATCCGCGAGGAACTGCGCGGCGGCCGCAACGCGATCTCGGCGATCGACGCCGGCTTCAAGCGGGCGCTGGCGACCATCCTCGACTCCAACATCACCACCTTCATCGCCGCCGCCGTGCTGTTCTACATCGGCACCGGACCGGTGCGCGGCTTTGCCGTGACGCTCGGCATCGGCATCATCACCACGGTGTTCACCGCCTTTACCCTGACGCGCCTGATCGTCGCCGGGTGGGTGCGGTGGAAGCGGCCGCAAACCGTGCCGATCTGAGAGGCCTATTGTGACTCATACCGTTCTGATTGGCCTTGGCATCCTGATCGCCGTGCTGACCGTGGTCGCGGCGCTCGGGCTGATGCCGGCGCTGCGCATCGTGCCCGACGACACGCATTTCGACTTCACACGCTTTCGCCGCATCAGCTTCCCGATCTCGGCACTGCTCTCGATCGTCGCGATCACGCTGTTCTTCACCCATGGCCTGAATTTCGGCATCGACTTCAAGGGCGGCACGCTGCTGGAAGTGCGGGCCAAGTCCGGCACCGTCGACATCGCCGCGATGCGCACGACGTTGAACGGTCTTGGTCTCGGCGAGGTGCAGCTGCAGCAGCTCGGCGGTTCGGGCGAGGCCGACGTGCAGATCCGCGTCGCCGAGCAGCCGGGCGGCGACAAGGCACAGCAGGATGCGGTGGGCAAGATCCGCGCCTCGCTCGGCGAGTCCGTCGATTACCGCCGGGTTGAAGTGGTCGGACCGCGCGTCTCCGGCGAACTGCTCGCCTTCGGCATGCTCGGCCTGATGCTCGCGATCGTCGGCATCCTGATCTATCTCTGGTTCCGGTTCGAGTGGCAGTTCGCGCTCGGTGCCATGATCGCCAACGTCCACGACATCGTGCTGACGATCGGCTTCATGTCGATCACCCAGGTCGATTTCGATCTCACCAGCATCGCGGCGCTGCTGACGATTCTCGGCTACTCGCTCAACGACACCGTCGTCATCTACGACCGTATCCGCGAGATGCTGCGGCGCTACAAGAAGATGCCGATGCCGCAGCTGCTCAACGAATCGATCAACTCGACCTTGTCGCGCTCGATCATCACCCACGTCACCGTGACCCTGGCGCTGCTCGCGCTGCTGCTGTTCGGCGGCCACGCGATCCACAGCTTCACCGCGGTCATGATGTTCGGCGTGGTGCTGGTCGGCACCTACACCTCGATCTTCATCGCGGCGCCCATCCTGATCTATCTCGGGGTTCACACCACACGGGGCGAGGCGCAGGACGCGCCGGCCAAGAAGCCGGACGCCGCGGCAGCCAAGAAGTAGCCGGTCATGAGCAACTCCTCGGACGCTCCCCATCTTCCGAGGTCGGCGCCGATCGAGGCCTACGGCAAGGGCGGATTCGCGTTTGCCGATATGTCGCATCGCGGCTCGCTGCTGTGCCTGCCCGATGCGATCTGGGCCTGGCCGGTAACGCGGCCGCAGGAGATCGACGAATATTCGTTGCAGAAGGTATTCGCGGCCGCCAATGCGATCGACACGCTGATCGTCGGCACCGGCACCGAGGTCTGGGTGCCGCCGAAGGGCCTGCGCGAGGCCCTGCGCGCGGTGCGGGTGGTGCTCGACCCGATGCAGACGGGCCCCGCGATCCGCACCTACAACATCATGCTGGGCGAGCGGCGTCGCGTCGCGGCGGCGCTGATCGCGGTGCCATGAGTACGACGGAGGCGCCGACCGACGGCGCGGCGTTCTGCGCCGATCTGGTGCGGACCCATGACTTCGTGCGCTATGCGTCGACCTTGTTCGTGCCGGGTCCGGAGCGCCGGGCGCTGCTCGCGATGTACGCCTTCAACATCGAGGTCTCGCGCGTGCACGAGCAGGTCAGCCAACCGCTGCCCGGCGAGATGCGGCTGCAATGGTGGACCGACATGCTGGCCGGGGCCGGACACGGCGGCGTCGAGGGCAATCCGGTTGCGGCAGAGCTGCTGTATGCGATCCGCAATCACCGCCTGCCGGTCTCGCCATTCTCACTCCTGGTCGAGGAGCATCAGTTCGATCTCTACAACGACCCGATGCCGTCGCTGGCCGCGCTCGAGGGCTACCTCGACGCCACCGCATCGGCGCTGTTTTCGCAGGCCACGCGCGTGGTGGCGCGGCCATCGGAGGCGATCGATCACCTGGCCCGTCATGCCGGCCTCGCCCAGGGCATGGCGCAGGTCATCGCGGCGCTGGGCCGCGACGCCGCGCGGCAGCAGCTGTTTCTGCCGGTCCAGCTGCTGCAGCAGCACGGCAGCAGCAAGGAGGAGGTGTTTGCCGGCAAGCCCACGCCGAACATCCGTGCTGCGATCGATCAGCTGGCGGACGAGGCTCAGGGCCATCTCAAGACCGCATTCGGGCTGCTTGCGGATGTGCCGTCCGGCGTGAGGCCGATCTTCCTTCCGCTCGCTCACGTCAGGCGCGAGCTGAACCGGGTGAGGAGCACCGACTACGATCCGTTCCTGCCGAAGCCGGCGTCGCGCTTGCGCACGCTCTGGACGTTGTGGCGAGCTGCGCGCACCGAAGAGTTCGGTCGCTAGAGCATGATCCGGAAAAGCGCGAAGCGGTTTTCCGAAAAGATCATGCTAAAACAAGAATCGAAAGCGCGATGACGATTCAACGCAATCTCATCGCGCTTTAGCTCTGTTCCTTCGAGATGTGCTTGGTGAAGATCCGGATCGTCGCGCCTTTGACCACCGGGCCGCTGTCAAAGATGTCGGATGCGATCCGTTCGACGGCGTCGCGCAGCGCAACGAACTGGGCCTGGCGAGCGATGCTCGCCGTTCCACGCGTGCCGGCCAATTCGTCCATTGCAGCGTCGCTGATCTGGCATTCAATTTCCTGGTCGCCGTACATCATGGTGAATCCGAACGCCATCCGCTCGGCATCATATCCCCCGATACGGCCACGGGTCAGTGGCATTAAGCTAGTCCCTTGAGCGCGATACCCCCTCACAAGATTGGCGCGTCGCGCTGCGTTTGTCGAGAGCTGCGCGCCCGGAAGTGCGCAGCGTCGATGCGGAGATCGCGTTCAAGCAACGACCCAAAGCGCGACGTCGATCAAATCCGATCTCATCGCGCTTGGCCCGCCGGCCGATCCATCTCGGCAACTTCGAAATTGAAGCGGTCGCGCAGATTCTTGCGTTGCTCGAGGATGTCCTTGAGGAACTCGCGATCGGCGTCACTGCGCATCATCGGTTCGATCAGGTCGATCTGGTTCATGGCGACGAGTTGCAGGATTTCGGTGCGCGGCTTGCCGGCCGCATCGCGCGGCAATGCATGCACGATCTGGATGTGTTCGGGCGGCTTGACGCCCTTGGCGGCGGCAAGCTCGTTGCGCAGCGTCTTTTCCAGCGCGGATTGGTCGGCCTCGACGAAGGCGTAGAGCCCGACGCCGACGCGCCGGTCGGCAAAGGCGACGATCGCGGTGTCGCGCACGTCGGGGTTCCTGCGGATCAAATCGACCAGCACCGGCGCGTCGTTGACCAGTCGCCGGCCGCCGCCCTCTCGGTCGGTGAAATTGAAGATGCCGCGGGTGATCGCCTGATAGACCTTCTTGCCGGTCTTGAGCCAGACGCTGGCGACCGCGGACTTCTTCGCGAGCACCTTGCGCTCCATCGGTGTCAACGCCTCCGGCGCGTAGCTGCGCTTGTGCTTCAACAGATGCCGCAAATCCTCGTAGGCCGCGATGCGGAACAGCCGGCTTCGGCTCTTGAAGCAGGCAGCAAGCTGAAAGTCGGTGAGGTAGGCGCGGCCGTCGCGGCCGACCAGCCAGTTCTGCTCCTTGGCGAGGTCGTTATGGCAGATGCCGGCGCGATGCAGCTTGCGTAACGCGGCCTTGGCGGAGCGGAAATAGGCGACGTCGCCATGCGGCTTCGCCAGATGCAGCGCTGCGCCGTCGATGAAGCCGCGCACCAGCGCGCGCCTGCCTGCCCACAACAGCTTGGGGCCGACGTCGAGATCGCGCGCCAGGGTCAGCGCGCGGCGTTCGCGCGCAAACAGATGCAGCGCCACGGCGAACGACCAGAACGGCACCTGATCGAGCCGGCGCAGGACGCCCTCGACCTCACCGTCATCGCTCCGGAAACGGCCGCGCTCGACGGTCGAGAACACATCGCGCTTGAGCAGCACGCCCTGGCTCCATCGCGCCGACAGGGTGGCGTCGTCGTCTTTCGGCAAGCTCATGACCGTCAGGCCGCTGCCGCAACGCGCAGGTGCTCTGCGATCCAGTGGTCGAGGTCGGCGAGTGCCCGCGCGCTGATCGCCTGCTTCTTGGCGACCGTCTTCTCGTTGCCGCGCAGGCGTGAGCCGTCCGGCTTCTTGGTCGGAGGGCTGGCCAGCGGCGGGAACAGACCGAAATTGATGTTCATCGGCTGGAACGAGCGCGAACCGGCGTCGATCGTCTCGATATGGCCACCGGTGATGTGGCCGAGCAGCGCGCCGAGCGCGGTGGTGGCGGGCGGTGGCGTCAGCGCGGTGCCGCGCATGTCGGCGGCAGCGCAGAGGCCCGCAATTAAGCCGACGCTGGCCGACTCGACGTAACCCTCGCAGCCGGTCATCTGGCCGGCGAAACGCAGCCGCGGCTGCGCGCGCAGGCGCAGCTGGCTATCGAGCAGCTTCGGTGAATTCAGGAAGGTGTTGCGATGCAGGCCGCCGAGGCGGGCGAACTCCGCGTTCTCAAGGCCCGGGATGGTGCGGAACACGCGCTGCTGCGCGCCATGCTTCAGCTTGGTCTGGAAGCCGACGATGTTGTAGAGCGTGCCGAGCTTGTTGTCTTGCCGCAGCTGGACGATCGCATGGGCCTTGACCGTCGGATTGTGCGGATTGGTCAATCCCACCGGCTTCATCGGCCCGTGGCGCAGCGTCTCCTGACCGCGCTCGGCCATCACCTCGACCGGCAGGCAGCCGTCGAAATAGGGCGTGTTGGTCTCCCAATCCTTGAAGTCGACCTTCTCGCCGTCGAGCAGCGCCGCGACGAAGGCGTCATATTGTTCCTTGGTCATCGGGCAGTTGATGTAATCGGCGCCGGTGCCGCCGGGACCGACCTTGTCGTAGCGCGACTGAAACCAGGCCACCGACATGTCGATGGAATCCTTGTGCACGATCGGTGCGATCGCATCGAAGAACGCCAGCGCGTTCTCGTCGGTGAGCTGCCTGATGGCGTCGGCGAGCGGCGCCGAGGTGAGGGGACCGGTGGCGACGATCACGTTGCTCCAGTCGGCCGGCGGCAGGCCCGCGACTTCCTCGCGGCTGATCTCGATCAGCGGATGTTCGTTCAGCGCTTTGGTGACGGCAGCGGAGAAGCCGTCGCGGTCGACCGCCAGCGCACCGCCGGCGGGCACCTGGTTGGCATCGGCCGAGCGCATGATGAGGGAGCCCAGCCGCCGCATCTCGGCGTGCAGCAGCCCGACCGCGTTGTTGGCGGCATCGTCGGAGCGGAAGGAATTCGAGCAGACCAGTTCGGCGCAGCCCTCGGTCCGATGCGCCTC
Organism: Bradyrhizobium sp. B120; assembly: GCF_049075665.1. Classification (NCBI taxonomy): domain Bacteria; kingdom Pseudomonadati; phylum Pseudomonadota; class Alphaproteobacteria; order Hyphomicrobiales; family Nitrobacteraceae; genus Bradyrhizobium; species Bradyrhizobium sp. B120. The sequence goes on from NZ_CP185242.1 coordinate 4,309,473, forward strand.
GGTCATCCGATGCGGGCGCATTTCATGCAGGACTGCACGGACGCCGGAATTGGCAACCTGCCAGGCGGCTTCCGAGCCGGCGAGCCCCGCGCCCACGATGTGCACGGGTTGGGAAGAGGATTGATGCGGTGTCATCGCGCAGCGTTAGCGCGTTTCGAGGCCATATGCATCTGAAACTGCACCAGAGCGTTTCAAGCGAAGTGGGTACCGGTTCGCGTGAAGAAAACGCGTCAAACCTAGGACCCGAGCCCATCCCGTTCCGATGCCGTTGGAACGGGATGGGCTCTGAAAACGAGAACGCCCGCTGTGGAAGCGGGCGTTATCCGTTCATCAGATGGCTTGCGGCCGATTAGCCGTTGTAGGTACCGGCGGCAACGCGCGGAATGTCCGAGCGGTCGAGGCCGATATCGGCCAGTTCGCGATCGCTGAGCTGGGACAGTTCGCTGACATTGCGCTGATAATCCCGGAAAGCCTGGATCATGCGGATGAGCGAGAGCAACATGGTAGTCTCCTAGTAATTCAGATTCAGCTTTTCCAAAGCCTCATCGTTGAAGTGAATATAGATGATATGGTGCGGCGCGGTAGTTCCAATGGTGCGATGCAGCTAGACCCAAAACGCATGGCGGCGGTAAGTTCTGGTTAACCGTTTGGCGGTTGGCGAGCAGGCCTGTAAACGAAAGTTCCGCCGGCGCACGGTGAATCGCAAAAATATTCCTGAAATCAATCGGTTGATGGAATTCTGATAAGCCAAATCACATTGAATATATGGTAATTACAGACCGCCTAATCAAGTTTTTCGGCACCCTCGCTCGCTGGATCACATCGATGTGTTCCATGCGTGATTCGCATGCGGCAAGATGACATTAGAATGATTATGAGTTCATATTTTGGTGCGAGCGCCCCCTGGATGGGCGTAGCGTCAATCAGTCGCATTGACGCGAGAGGTAATTCGGTCCTCACGCCGTCGTGCGGATCTCCGTCGCGTCCGGCGTGTCGCGCGGAATGTGCTGAGGATTGTCGGACGTGCATTTCGATTGATGTGAACGTTGGCAGCAAAGCTAATGCGGCGCCGCTTCCTTACCGACATGTAATCGAAACACTATGCAACGCATGCGCGATCCGCGTGCAGCGCTCATCACATTCGTATCGCGCGAAGTTCATTCTGAACGGCGGCGGGAACAGCGAATAATTGCGCTGCAGATTCCGCAATCACGCAGGGATCTGTCCAAGAACAAGAGATGGATCATCCCATGATTAAAACATTCATCGCCGCAGTCAGCATGGCTGCCGTTGCTTATGCTGTCGCTGCTCCCGCGCAGGCCGCTCATCGCCATCATATGGGCGTCGGCTGCAGCGGTGCCAATTTCGGCAAGACTGAAGCTGCGGTCGAAGCTATGGCCGACAATGAGGTCAAATTCGCGGCGGAGAAGGAAGTCTCGCTCGCGCAGGACGCGATGCTGAACAACAAGTGGGGCGCATGCGGCGCGCACCTCAGCAAGGCCGCCGAAGAGAGCATGGCGAAGTAAGCTTTTGATCATGGCGATAAGGGCCGATTGCCTGGGGCAGTCGGCCCTTTGGTTTGCGTACCGCGTGATCGGTTCGGATTGAATCAGAAAACCACTGCTCGCAATCACGCTTCGAAGCTTATCGAAGCGGCCGGTTACGAGCGTTGCTCTATGGCGCCTTGGCGAGTTGGGTGGCGAAATAGCCGACCTCGATGTGTGTTCGCGGAGCTTGCGGTATTGGTCGGCCCATTTGGGCAATCTGAAGACCCACCAGTCCATGTTGCGGATTGCCGAAAGGGGCGGTGCTTCGCCCGCGACAAACGCTCGATGTAATCGTCCTATTCCGGCGGGCGGGCGCCATCGCGCCGCGCGGGCGCACCGATCGAATGCCCCTCTCGTGTTCTGTATGGAGTGCCGATGAACAGCCCTCTTCGCGCCGATTCACGCACATCCGAGGGGGCCGCTCCGTATTGCCGGCGAAAGGTGCGGTTGAAATAGGACACGTCGCCGAAACCGACCTCAAAAGCGACCGCGCTCACAGGCCGATCGGCGTAGCGCGGATTGACGAGCAATCGATGCGCTCGTGCGAGACGGCTCCCAAGCACGAATTGTGAAAATGTGGTCCCGTCGGCTTCAAACATTCGTTGTACTTGGCGCGGGGTGACGGCGTGCCGCCGCGCTACAGTCGCAACCGTGAGACTCCCATGATTGAGATGGTCGATGATGTCGGCTTTGATGGCACGCAGCCGCGCTGCGCGGACGCCCCGCCCATCGGCAAGAGCCGCGGCATCTCTCGTTGCGCCGAGCGCCACAGCGATCAGATCGTGCACATGCGAGGCCACGTGGTGCCGTAGCTGAGGCGTGGCAAGCGCATAATCCTCCTGCAGCGCTCCAACATAGTTCACCAACAATTTCAACGCTTCTGTGGAGCACGCAATAGGTTGCATCACGGAGGAATCGACGCTGCTCACCAGCGGCGCCAGCGCCTGCCGTGGAACGTGAAGGCACAGGATCGTCGCCGGGGCAGGGCAGACCATCGCTGCCGGATCCGCCGAGCTGACCAACAGCCCGTCACCGGCGCCCCACGTGACCTCGCATCCACGCTGCACCATCATGGCATCGTGCGAACTCATCACCAGGACAAGTCCGTCGTTGCCATCCGCCAACTGCTCGGCACCCCGCTCGTAGCGAAACGCCGACATGCTGGCCGACGTGATGGACAGCCCGGGCAGCGTCCGCACGGTCACGTCCGCATGCAAAGAATGATCCGGCAGTGGCGTGAGGTCGGCCTTCAGCACCAGCCGGCCGTACAGATCACGCCATGCGGCCACGCGGTCCTGCTCGGCAAAATCTTCCAGGGAAAACCGGGAAAGTGCAACGTCGTCGGCTGTCGAGGTCATCGGGAAACTCAGGGCTGTCGCAACAGGTGTCGCCGAATTGCCGCGTCTGGTTCATCAAGGCCACGCGGTTCGGTGGCAAAAACCGCACGCGACGCAGGGGCTTCCAATCAATGAATCGGCTGTGTCAAAGCGCCCTAGGCATGCTCCATCCGTGGTTCGCCCTGCGGCCATTTGCAGTCCGAGGTGGACCGCACGTCCATTGGCCGAAACGCATACAAATTTCGAAATACTGACCCGCCAGGTCGTTCTCATCCAATGCGTTGTCGCGCCTGTCCAAGCCGCCGGGCGGACAAGTCGCTAAAGCCCATGGCGCAAGATTGGCCCGCGCAGAAGGATAGGAAGGTATTTTGGCACTACTTTTACGTGTTGAAATCGCGCCGGGCGACGTCAGGCTTGCCATGGGTATCATCGACGTACTTGCTGTGTTCCTCGGAATGGTCCGATTTGCCTGGATCGTTGTCCGGACCGCAAAACCCAAGACGTTGCCGGCAGTGGCAAAGCTCTAAGTTCGAACTTCATGCGCGCACTGATCCTGGTCGCGACGTGGCTTGTCCTCGTTGCGGGAACTAACACATCCATCGCCGAAGGCGCAGCAACGTCGTGCCAACTGATAAATGGCAAGTCGATGATGCAGGCTGAACTGCTGTTTGGACGCCGTATCGCCGGACATGGCCGCGTATCGGACGCCCAGTGGTCGGACTTCCTTCTGAGGGAGGTGACGCCGCGCTTTCCAGATGGATTGACCCAGCTCAGGGCCTTCGGCCAGTGGCGCGACCCGGACACCGGCCGGATCACCCACGAGCCGTCCTTTGTCGTGCGCATCATCGCTGCCGAGACGCCGGAGACCTTGGCACGCTTGACACAGATCGGCACCGCATACAGGCAGCGCTTTCATCAGCAGTCGGTCGGCCTCACGCTCTCGACCACTTGCGCATCGTTCTGACCTCTCGCTGTAACCGCAACATCCATCCCGATCGCGCGCGCAGGGTTAGTCGCCAGCCAGGGGCCACTCGCCGGCATCGCGAAGGAAATCGTTGATCAAGGCGATAAGGGCCGGTTGCCTGGGGCAGTCGGCGCTTTGACGAACCTTATGGCGCTTTGGCAAGCTGGGTCGCGAAATAGCCGATCGTCTTGGCGTACACCTCGCTCTTGTTCCACTGCTGGATCACAGTAAAGTTCTCGCTGCCGGGCTCCCAGCCTTTGCCCTTCTTCCAGCCGTAGCTCTTCAGGAAGTTCGCCGTCGACGCCAGCACGTCCGGCACGTTGTGCAAGAGGTCGCGCTTGCCGTTGCCGTCGAAGTCGACCGCGAACTTGATGTAGGACGACGGCATGAACTGGGTCTGGCCGAGCTCGCCGGCCCAGGCGCCGCGCATCTCCTGCGGCGAGAGATCGCCACGCTCGACGATGCGCAACGCATCCATCAACTCGGCCTTGAACATGTCGGAGCGGCGGCAATCATAGGCCAGCGTCGCCAGCGAGCGTAGGGTCGGAAACTTGCCGGTATTGACGCCGAAATCGGTCTCCAGCCCCCAGATCGCGACCAGGATTTCGCCGGGCACGCCGTAGGCCTCCTCGATTCGCGACAGCACCGAGCCGTAGCGCTTCATCATGTCGGAGCCGCGATTGAGCCGCGGCGGCACCATGCGACCCGAGAACTGCTCGAAGGTCTGGCTGAACACCTGCTGCGAATGGTCGCGCGCCAGGATCGCCTTGTCCTGCGTGACGCCATTCAACCCGGCCTGGATCGCGTTCTGCGAAATGCCTTTCGTCACAGCCTCTTTCTTGAAGTCGTCGAGCCAGGACTCGAACGTGCCCGTGCCGCATTGGGCCGCGAGCGCAGACGCGGTCGAGGTCAACAGCCACGCCCCGACGGCGAGCGTGCGAAAGGAAAAGCGAGAGGTCATAGGCAATTTCACTCCGGAGTCTGCGATGTCATCGATTGGTCGCGAAACCCGGCGGGTATGTTCGCGGCAACAGCGGCTAAAACAAGGCTCGTGACCGAGCCGTTTATCTCAGGCAATGCTGCAAATGCCACGCCAATTTCACACCCATTTGACGATCCGGAACGACAAACCGCCGGCCGAATATAATCGGCCGGCGGTTGCTTTGGCGTTTACGCGTTCGGGGTGACTGGCGCTTAGCCGCGATCGCTGCGCCGCCACGGGAACAGGTTGGCCGGGAAGTCGGCGGCGGGCTTGCGCTCACGCGGCTCGGGGACCACCGGCCGTGCGTTCGGATCCTTGACGATGACCTCGCGATAGAGATGCCAGGTGGCGTGACCGAGCAGGGGGATCACGACGGCAAGCCCGAGGAAGAACGGGATCGTGCCGAGCACCAGCAACACCGCGACGATCAGGCCCCAGGCCGCCATCGGCACCGGGTTCTGTGCGACGGCGCGCATCGACGTCACCATGGCTTCGCCGGCGGTTGCCTGGCGGTCGAGCATCATCGGGAAGGCGACCACGCTGATGCACAGCGCGACGAGCGCGAACAGAAAGCCGACGCTGCAACCGACCACGATCAGCCACCAGCCTTGCGGGGTGGTCAGCACGCGCGCGGCAAAATCGGGAATGTCGGCCGCGATCTGATAGCCGAACACCGCGGTGTAGATCGCCTGCGCGGTCGCGATCCAGGTCACGAACAGCGCGAACAGCAACGTTCCGACCCCGAGCATCGCGCCGAATGACGGCGAGCGGAATACCTGCATGGCGTCCCATGCGGATGCCTCACCGCCGTCCTCGCGCCGACGGCTCATCTCGTAGAGGCCGATCGCGGCGAACGGGCCGAGCAGGGCAAAGCCCGCGGCCAGCGGAAACAGCAGGGGCAGCACGGAATAACCGTGCACGGTGCGCGCAAGCACGATGCCGAGCACCGGATAGATCAGACACAGGATGATGGCGTGGCTCGGTACTGCCTTGAAGTCTTCCCAGCCGAGACGCAGCGCTTGATGCAAATCGGACAGGCCGATGGTGCGGATAACTGGCGCAGATGCGGGGCCTTGTCCGCTCTGCGTCATCGATGTGACATTGCCTTGGTATGGAGTGGCCATGGTCGTTGTCTCCCTCTGGGCGGGCGCATTCTGCGCCCGGCGCGGGCACAAACGTACCGCCTCTCGAAGCGATCACGAGCAAGCCAGACGCGAAAGACAAAGCAGGGAACTGGCCGTGTCGCGAACTGTGAAGCGAGGGTACTCCCAAACCGCGGCAAAAGCACTCACGCTTAGGTGAATGTCGCATTGGCAAGGTATTGAGGGAGCGATACACTTGAACTGCGACCTCGGTCAGCCGGTGCATTGCCGCGTGGCCTTCACATCTCAACTCTCTTGGGAGCGAACGATGAGCATTTTCGGAAAAATCATGGGCGCGATCTTCGGCAGCAGCGCCAGCGCCGCGCCCGCCGGCGGAACGGCTACAAGCGCAGCTCCCGCCGGTGGATCCGGTAGCGCATCGCCGTCTCCTGCCGCGGTGCCCGCCGGCGCAGCGCCCGCGCAGTCCGTTGACGTCGCCCCCATCCTCGACAAGGCGGTTGCCGCAAAGGGTGAGAAGCTCGAGTGGCGGACCTCGATCGTCGACCTGATGAAGGCGCTCGACATCGACTCCAGCCTGTCGGCGCGCAAGGAGCTCGCCAAGGAGCTCGGTTACAGCGGCGACACCAATGATTCCGCCAGCATGAACATCTGGCTGCACAAGCAGGTGATGACGAAGCTCGCGGCCAATGGCGGCAAGCTGCCCCCGGATATCAAGCACTGACGGGATCATCATCCCGCACACCGCCAGGGCCCGCGCCAGCGCGGGCCCTTTTTTATGGGCCGGCGAGCATCTATAGATCGGCGGACAAGAAGGAGAACGCCCATGAAAGCTCCCATGAGAACTTCCGTGACTGATCTCGATCGCCGGACGATGCTTGCGACCGGCGCCCTCGCACTGGCCGGTGCCGCCGCGCAATCTGTGCCGGCCCACGCCGAGGCCGCGCCGAAGGCGATGTTTGCGGTCCCGGCCGTGACGATCCCGATCGTCGGCGTCACCGAAGTGTTCCAGGTCCGCCGCATCTACTGCATCGGCCGCAACTACGCCGCGCACGCGATCGAGCGCGGCTCCGATCCGACGCGCGAGCCGCCGTTCTTCTTCCAGAAGCCGACCGATGCGATCCAGAATGTCGCGATCGGCACGGTCGCCGATCATCCCTATCCGTCGCTCACCAAGAACTATCACCATGAGGTCGAACTGGTCGCCGCGCTGAAGTCCGGCGGCGCCAACATCCCCGCCGACAAGGCGCTCGATAACGTCTATGGCTACGCGCTCGGCCTCGACATGACGCGGCGCGATTTGCAGAACGGCATGGCTGCGGAGAAGAAGCCGTGGGAGATCGGCAAGAGCTTTGACCATGCCGCGGTGCTCGGGCCGATCCATCCGGCTGATAAGACCGGCCATTTCACGCAAGGCGCGATCTCGCTCGCGGTCAACGGCACGGTGCGGCAGAGCTCGGATCTGAAGAACATGATCTGGAGCGTCGCCGAGCAGATCGCAAAGCTGTCCGAGGCCTTCGAGCTGAAGGCCGGCGACATCATCTATTCCGGAACGCCGGAGAATGTCGGCCCGGTCGTCAAGGGCGACGTGCTGCTCTGCAAGCTCGAGGGCCTGCCCGACATGTCGATCAAGATCGTTTGACGCCGGGCAGGGCGCTATCCGGCAAGGTCCGCGTATTCCGGATGCTTGTCGAGGTAGTCCACCACGAAGCTGCAGCCGGCGATGACCTTGTGGCCGTCGGCGCGGATCAGCTCCAGCGCGCCCTTGACCAGCTCCGATGCGATGCCGCGGCCGCGCAGGGCGCGCGGTGTCTCGGTATGGGTGATGATGACGGCCGAGGGCGTCTGCCGGTAATTCGCAAAGGCTGTGCCTCCCTCGGTATCGAGTTCGAAGCGCCTCTCGGCCTTGTTGTCGCGGACGGCAGCCATCGCAAAATCCCGGTTGATTCACAGGCCTTGATCTAAGCCCGTGAACCCGCCGGTGCAAAGCCGCGACCAACCCGCAAATTGGCATTTGTGGATTGACGAGATGCGCATTTTGGCCTGCCTGACCGCCGCATTGCTCGGCGCCGCGTTGACGCTCCCAAATCCTCCGCAAGCCGCCGCCGGCGACGATCCGAGCTGGCAGACCTGCATCGGCGCCACGACGGCCCCAGGCGACCGCGTCACCGCCTGCACCGCGATGATCGACGGCAAGACCCAGACCGGCAGGCGGTTGGCCGGGGCCTATTGCAACCGCGGCCACGGACTGACCGAAAAGCGCGACCTCGACGCCGCGCTCGCCGACCTCAACGAGGCGATCAAGCTCGATCCCGCCTTTGCCTGCGCCTATACCAATCGCGGCCGGGTCTACGCCTTCAAGCAGGACCTCGATCATGCAATTGCCGACTACGACGAGGCGATCCGGATCGATCCGGCATTCGCGATGGCCTACAACAATCGCGGCGATGCCTGGCTCAACAAGGGCGATCTCGACCGCGCGCTGGCTGATCTCGACCTCGCCATCAAGTACAATCCAGAGCTCTCCACGGCCTATGGCAATCGCGGCTTCGTCTACTACCGCAAGCGCGACGCGGCGCATGCGATTGCCGACTTCACCACCGAGATCAGGCTCGAGCCCAACGTGCTCGCCTATCTCAACCGCGGCAATGTCTATCGCGAGACCGAGCAGCTCGATCGTGCCGCTGCCGATTACGGCGAGGCGGCGAAGATCGCGCCGACCGATGCGCGCGGCTGGCGCAACCGCGGCATGATCCGGCTCTTCCAGGGTGACAACAAGGGCGGGCTCGCCGACTACGACAAGGCGTTGCAATACGATCCCGCTGACGTCTATTCCTGGAATAACCGCGGCCAGGCCAAGCTGCGGCTCGGCGACAAGAAGGGCGCGGCGGCCGATTTCCGCAAGGCGCTGGAGCTGCAGCCCGGTCTGAAGTCCGCCAACGAGGCGCTGGCGCGGCTCGGTGGGGTCCGCTGACGCGCGGTGCCGGCCGCCCTCGATCCTGCCGCATCGCACATACGCCGATCGGGCCTTGCGGGCCGATGCAATTCGATTAGGCTTGTTCCCAGACATACGCCCCCGGATGCGGCCCAATGGTCGTCTGGTACCGAGTGGTGAGGCCGGCCGCTGACGTATGCCCCTTGTCGCAAGGAGGTTCGTCATGTCGGACAATCGTTTCTTCGGCACACACCGCCCCTGGGAGGACTGGCTCGGCATGCTGCTCGGCGTGCTGATCATGGTCTCGCCCTGGTTTCCGATACAGGTCAGCGACGTCGTCGATGTCGAGCGCAGCCACCTGGTGCTCAACAGCTTCGTGGTCGGCATGCTGGTGCTGGGCCTTGCCCAACTCGAATATGTCGCGCTGCATCGCTGGGAGCAGGTGGCGAGCATTGTGCTCGGCCTCTGGCTGGTCGCGTCGCCGAACATCTTCGGCTATTCGGAAGACCAGACACTGCAGCTCTGGCACATCCTGCTCGGCGGGCTGGTCGCGCTGATCGGCGCGTTGCAGCTCTGGCAGGACTGGAACCTGAGCGAGCAGGACCTGGCCAAGCATCCGCAATAGCGGCCTCGGGCCAGGTATTTTCGGGCCAAGTATTGTCGGGCCAAGTATTGTCGGGCCAGGCATTGTCGGGATGGCGGCCGCCGGCGCGGTATCATCGCGCCGCGTTCGGCGGGCCTTGCCGAGGCGCGCTGCTTGGCGATAAACCGGGTGGCACCACTCCCTTGCGGCGCTTGAAGACGCCCGGTTCTGACCGAGGAAACACCCGATGACCGTCCTGATCATGCCCTGTCTGTTGTGCGTATCGGCGGGGCGGCGATGAGCGGGACCGAGGTGACCGCGCCGCGTGGCGGGATCGCGCGGGTGTCGCGCCGGGTGATGAACCTCGCCTACATCCTGACCCAGAACGCCCGCCGCCACGGCGATCGTCCCGGCTTCATCTGGAACGAGAAGGCCTGGTCCTGGCGCCATATCGACCAGAACGTCTCGGCGCTGGCGGCGGCGCTGGCCGCGCGCGGCATCGGCGAGGGCGACCGCATCCTGGTGCATTCCAAGAACTGCGACGAGATGTTCTGGTCGATGTTCGCGGCCTTCCGGCTCGGTGCGGTCTGGGTGCCGACCAATTTCCGCCTGATGCCCGACGAGGTCGCCTATCTGGCGGCAGCCTCCGGCGCCAAGGCGTTTCTCTGTCACGCCGATTTCCCGGAGCATGCCAAGGCGGCCGCCAATCCCGCGCTCGAATTCGTCTGGCGGATCGGCGAGGAGGGCACGTTCGGCGAGGCGACGCTCGGTGACGTGATCGCCAAGCACGCCGGTGCAGCGGTCGAGAACACGCCGGTCGAGTACGACGATCCCTGCTGGTTCTTCTTCACCTCCGGCACCACCGGCCGCTCCAAGGCCGCGGTGCTGACGCATGGCCAGATGGCCTTTGTCATCACGAACCATCTTGCCGACCTGATGCCCGGCACCACCGAACACGACGCCTCGCTGGTGGTGGCGCCGCTGTCGCATGGCGCCGGCGTGCACCAGCTGGTGCAGACCGCGCGCGGCGTGCCGACCATCCTGCTGCCGTCGGAGAAGTTCGACATCGCGGAGGCGTACCGGCTGATCGCCAAGCACTGCGTTAGCAACATGTTCACGGTGCCGACCATCCTGAAGATGATGGTCGAGCATCCCGCCGCCGACCAGCACGACCATTCCTCGCTGCGCTACATCATCTATGCCGGCGCGCCGATGTATCGCGAGGACCAGAAGGCGGCGCTGAACAAGCTCGGCGGCGTGCTGGTGCAGTATTTCGGCCTCGGCGAGGTCACCGGCAACATCACGGTGCTGCCGCCCGGCCTGCACGATCCCGAGGACGGCCCGCATGCCCGGATCGGCACCTGCGGCTTCGAACGCACCGGTATGCAGGTCTCGATCCAGGGCGACGACGGAAGCGAGCTGAAAGCACGCGAGACCGGCGAGATCTGTGTGATCGGCCCCGGCGTGTTCGCCGGCTATTACGACAACCCCGAGGCCAATGCGAAGGCCTTCCGTGACGGCTGGTTTCGCACCGGCGACCTCGGCCACATGGACGAGGAGGGTTTTGTCTACATCACCGGCCGCGCCTCCGACATGTACATCTCCGGTGGCTCCAACATCTATCCGCGCGAGATCGAGGAGAAGCTTCTGACCCATCCCGCGGTCGGCGAGGTCGCCGTGCTCGGCGTGCCCGATCCGTTCTGGGGCGAGGTCGGTGTCGCCGTCTGCGTCGCGCGCGAGGGCACCGAGGCGGTCGCGGAGGCGGAGCTTGCGGCGTACCTCGCGCCGAAGGTGCCGCGCTACAAGATGCCAAAGCGCTTCTTCTTCTGGGAGGCGCTGCCGAAGTCCGGATACGGCAAGGTGCCGAAGCGGTTGATCCGCGACGAGCTCGAGGCGCGCGGGCTGCTCGAGGTGATTGCCAAATCGACGGGCGCCTGAGGCGATGCGCAGCATCGCCCAGCCCGGCGCTCCCATACCCGAGCGCATCCAATGGGTCGCCGCGCGCGGCCGCGCCTTTTCATTCATGCTGGAGGCCGGCATTCCCTTGCTCGAAGCCGCGCGCCGCGGCTTTGCGGCGGAGGGATTTTCCGGTGGCGTGCTCAGCGCCACGGGCGGCGCGCTCGGGCCGTTCGCCTATGTGATGCCGGCGCTGTCGAAGGACGGCGTCAACGCTGCATTCTACAGCGACACGTTCCGTCCCGATGGCGTGACACTGCTCAAGCTCGCGGCGCTGACCTTTGGCGAACGCGACGGCGCGCCGTTCTTCCATTGCCATGGGTTGTGGACCGAGGCTGACGGCCGCTTCAACGGCGGACACATGCTGCCGGACGAGACCATCGTCGCCGAGCCGTTCGAGGTCAGCGCGTTCGGCGTCGACGGTGCGACGTTCGTCGCCGAGCCCGACAGCGAGACCAATTTCAAGCTGTTCGGTCCGGTCGCCAGCGCGCCGCGCGGGGCGAAGACCACGAGCCATGCCTTCGCGTTGCGGCTGCGGCCGAACCAGGATTTCGCCTGTGCGTTAGAAGGCTTCTGTCGCCAGCACGGTATCCTGCGCGCGCGGCTGCATGGCGGCGTCGGCTCGACCGTCGGCGCGGTTTTCAGCGATGGCCACAGCGTGGTGCCGTTCGCGACCGAGCTTGCGGTGACCGCGGGGCAGATCGCGCCCGACGCCAATCGTCGGGTGCGCGCCAGTCTCGACGTCGCGCTGGTCGACTATCTCGGCGGCATCGCCGAGGGACGCCTGGTGCGCGGCGACAATCCCGTGCTGATGACGATGGAGCTGGTGCTGGAAGTGTTGGAGGAGGCAGAGCGGCCGTAGGGGCGGGCTCGCAGTCTCTCTGAGCGTCGTCCCGGCGTTCGCTGGAGTCGATATCGCGCCGCATCCTCCGCTGTCGTCCCGGCGAAGGCCGGGACCCATAACCACAGGACGTATGGATGGAGCGAGCTGGGGCCACACCGTCGCGCAACAACGGCCTTTTGGGGTAATGGGTCCCGGCCTTCGCCGGGACGACGGGGAGTGTGTAGTGCCGCCCGTGGGGCACACATCCGCATACTGGCGACAGGTAACGGCCGCTCACCGCCGCTTGCGGACATGGATGTTGATGTCGAGGTCGATCGCGCTGACACAGGTCTGCTCGGTGCGGTGCGAGCCGCCCTCGTGCCAGCGGCCCTTGCGCAAGCTGATCGCGCTGACCTGGGCAAGCCGCAGGCAGCGCCATTGCGGCAGCTTGCCCGAACTCTCGCCGGCGAACTGCCACGCCAGCACGACCTCTTCACCGCTTTTGTTGTGGCCGATGATATGCGGGCAGAGCTCACGCGGCCGATCGTCATAGCTGCAGACCACTTGCTGCTCGGTGAGGATCGCCTGGCGGAAAAGCATGTAGCTGCGGCTTGGCATCCGCTCCGCTCATTCGTCGAAGACGCGGAAAACCGCTGCGGCCGTCACCAGCAGCTTGTCGTCGGCGAAGGCTTCCGCATCGACGAAAGCGAAAGTCCGCGTCACCTTCTTCAAGGTCGTGCGGCCGATGATCCAGGGACCCGGCGCGGCGCCGCCGACGAAGCGGGTGTCCAGCGAAACGGTCGCGCATTTGCGTTTGGTTGCCATGAACACCGCACTGCCGAGGGCGGTATCGAGAAAGCCGAGGATCGCCCCGCCATGAATGTAGCCGTAGGGATTGCCGTGCCGATCGTCGCTCTGAAAGCCCCATTCGGGCGCGGCGTCGCCGGTCTCGCGCCAGTAGTAGGGGCCATTGTGGTCGATGAACCCTGGGCGGCTCGGCAGGAGCTTGAACCCTTCCGGAGGCGAGGTTGTCATTTCGGGGATCCCAACAAAGCTTGCTGATTCCGCGTTGTATGCGCGGAAGTTGAACCTAGCATTGTGCGCTGACGTGCGCGCCAGGCCAGTCCGTTTGTTCCCGTTGTGTTCTTGACGGGTTCACCTCTATCTGGGATCGTACTTGGCGCCGCCGCGGCGTGCCGGAAGCAGGACGAATGGCCAGAGGACGACACCGCCCGATCAACATGCCCGCGCCGTATCTCCGGCGCGTCTGGCTCGATCCTGAGCGCATTCCCAATCGCGATGCCTATCCGTTCGTGCTGCCGCTGCTGCGCGACGAATTCGAACTCAGCTTCGATAAGGCGATCACCATCATCGTCGGCGAGAACGGCACCGGCAAGTCGACGCTGCTGGAAGGTATCGCCGTAATGGCCGGCTATGACGATGCCGGCGGCGGCAACGGTTATCGTGCGGTCGACCATGGCAGGGCGCTGGAGAAAATGGGCGGTTCGCTTGCCTCGGCGTTGCGTGCGAGCTGGTTGCCCAAGATCACCAATGGCTGGTTCTTCCGCGCCGAAAGCTTCTTCTCGGTTGCACGATATCTGGACGAGGCAGCGCAGGACGTCGGCGCGTTGCCGCCGGACTTCCTGTCGCATTCCCACGGCGAGGGCTTCCTGCGCTTCTTCGAGGAGCGCTGCCAACGGCAGGGCATCTTCATCTTCGACGAGCCGGAATCCGCGCTGTCGCCGGCACGGCAGATCGAATTTCTCAAGCTGCTGCACCGAATGAACGGCACCGGCCACTGCCAGGTGATCATGGCGACGCATGCGCCGGTCCTGATGGCCTATCCCGACGCGACGCTGCTGCGGCTGAGCAAATACGGGCTCGAGCCGGTCAGCCTGCGGGAGACCGACCACTACCGGCTGATGCGCGAGTTTTGCGACGACCCGAAGGGGTTCGTCGAGGCGGCGATCGAGGAGTGACGCTGATGCCAAGGAGACTTGCCTCCCGGGGAAGCCCGCGGCCGCGACTTCGCTCTGGTGCAAGAATCCAGCCCCCGATCTAGTCTAGAACCTCGAACCATAAACTGCGGCATGCGCCAGGCGGCGCATGACCGACAGACATCGGGAGAGACCAGGGATGAGGTTGACGATCGCGAAGGCCGGCGTGGTGGTGGTGGCATTGGCCGTCTTGGGGGCCGCCTGGGCCCATGGGCCGACCCGCCAGAAGGTACGGGAATCCATCGAGATCGACGCGCCGCAGGCCAAGGTGTGGGCGGTGATCGGCAATTTCCAGGACATGAGCTGGCTTGCCGGTATCGCCAAGACCGAGGGCGAGAAGGGCAACGAGATCGGCGCCACGCGACGGCTGACACTGGCGCCCGGCATTACCATCGACGAGGAGCTCTACAAATACGAGCCCGAGATGATGAGCTATTCGTACCGGATCACGGCTGTCGACGTGAAGGTGCTGCCCGTCACCAATTACTCCTCGACGCTGTCGGTGTCGCCGGCCCCCGGCGGCAAGGCGAAGCTGGAATGGGCCGGCGCGTTCTATCGCGGCTTTCCGAACAACGATCCGCCGCCGGAGCTGAACGACGAGGCCGCGGTGAAGGCGGTGAGCGAGCTCTACCGGGGCGGGCTGGCGGCGCTGAAGAAGAAGATCGAGAGCGGAAGCTGAGAGGGCGTGAACCCTTACCGGTCCGTCCTTGCGAGGAGCGTCAGCGACGAAGCAATCCATGTTTCCGTTCTGCGGCGCTGTGGATTGCTTCGCTTCGCTCGCAATGACGTTGATCCAGTCGCTTGTGTGGGGCCCCTGAGCATGCGCGCGATCGCGCTGCTGGCGCTGCTCGCCGGTCTCAGTGGCGCGCGCGCCGAGGAGGCCTTTGTCACCAACCAGCTCAGCGACGATCTCACGGTGGTCGATCTTTCGACCTCGAACCCGGTTGCGACCATCGCGATCGGCGGCAAGCCCGCGGGTGTTGCCGTCAGCAACGACGGCCGCTTCGCCTATGTGACGAGCCCCGATGCCAAGGCGGTCACGGTGGTCGACGCGTCGGCGCGAAAGGTGGTCGGCCGGGTCGACGTCGGCGGCGGGCCGCTCGGCATCGCGGTGGCGCCCGACGGCGCAACCGTCTATGTCGCCGACTGGTACGCTGCCGCGGTGCGGGAGATCGATACCAAAGAGCAGCGTGTCGTCGCCAGTCTCGCGGTCGGTGCCTCGCCGTCGGGGCTTGCCGTGACGCCGGACGGGCGGCTGCTGCTCTCCGCCGACCGCGACGACGACAGCGTGTCGATCACAGACATTTCCGCGCACGAGCGGCGAGGGATCGTCAAGGTCGGGACCCGTCCGTTCGGTGTCACCATCGATGCCGAAGGCAAGCGCGCCTACACTGCCAATGTCGGCTCCAACGACGTCTCGGTAATCGACATTGCGACCGCGCGCGAGATCGGCCGCGTCCAGGTCGGCCTGCGCCCCTATGCCGTGGCGCTGGCGCAGGGCCGCGGCTTCGTCACCGACCAGTATGACGGCAAGGTCAGCGTGTTCGACCTCGCGACCTTGCAGCCCGTGAAGCGGATCACCGTCGGCGATTACCCCGAGGGCATCGAGGCGACCGCCGACGGCAAGCGGATCGTGGTCGCCAACTGGGAGAGCAACACGCTGAGCGTGATCGATGCCAGCGAGTTGAAAGTGATCGGCGAGGTCAAGGTCGGCGACGGCCCGCGGGCGTTCGGGGCGTTTCTGAGACGGACGGAGTAGGTGCGAGGCAAGGTGCGCAGGGTGGGCTGGCCACCCTACGATTGCTTCGCTTGCCGGGTGACTTGCTCGTCACGATTGGCCTTGGGTATAAGGCAGCCGGACAGGAACCCACCCGATGCCGGTCGATCAAATCCAGCTCAGCAAGTTCTTGAGCTTCGTGCTGCGGCACAAGCCCGATGAGATCGGCTTGACGCTCAGTGCTGACGGCTGGGTCAACATCGATGAGCTGGTTGAAAAAGCCAACGCGGCCGGAACGAGGTTTAGCCGCGCCGACCTGCTCGATGTCGTCGCGACCAGCGACAAGAAGCGGTTTTCGATCTCGGCCGATGGCCGCGATATCCGCGCCGCGCAGGGGCATTCGATATCAGTGGAGCTTGGCTTGCCGCCGCAACAGCCGCTGTCGATCCTGTATCACGGGACCGCGACGCGGTTTGTCGACGCGATCCTGGTGGAAGGCCTGAAGCCGCAGGCACGCCAGCAAGTGCATCTGTCCGCTGATGAAGCGACAGCCCTGCGCGTCGGTCAACGTCACGGCAAGCCCCATATTTTCAAGGTCGATGCAGGCGCGATGCACGGGAAGGGATTCAAGTTTTACCGGGCGGACAATGGCGTATGGCTGACCGACCACGTGCCGCCGCAGTTTCTCGGGCAGTGACGGAGGGCGGATGACGCTTCGCCAATCCGCACGACGACCTCTGCACATCGGCATGCGCCGGTGCTATAATCTCAGCGAACAAGGGAAGACAGGGAGGATGCCATGCATCACACCTTGGTGCCCAGCGACCGCGTCGAGCATGTCTGCGTGTTCGGGCGCGATGGCTCAAAGCTCGGATCGATCGAGCGGCTGATGCTCGACAAGGTGAGCGGAACGGTAGCCTACGCCGTGATCAAGACCGGTGGCGTGCTCAGCAGCCACCACCACTATCCGGTCAAATGGACGGCCTTGAAATTCGATCCCGTGCGCCAGGCCTTCGAGGCCGAGGTGACGCTGGACGATCTGCGCACCGGCCCATCCGAGTTCGACGGCGACGAATTCGACTGGGGCGACCGCTCGCACGCCTATACGCACCCGAATTATTGGGCGGTGTAGCGCGGAGGTGAAGGGGACAGTTGTTGTAGCCCGCATGAGCGAAGCGACATGCGGGAGCCATCCACTTGTTCTGCCCACAGTCCCGGATATCGCTTCGCTCATCCGGGCTACTTGCTCCTGCATTTCTGGTAGCTTTCATCAGCGGCGTATCATCGTTGCTTAGTCAAGGCAGACCCATGCCCCAATTCAAGCCCGCCGGCTGGCCTTCCGTCATACCGCGTATTGTTACGCGCGACCTCACCGGCCTGGCCGAATTCCTGAGAGACGTTTTTGATGCGAAAGGCGAAGTCCGGTCGGGAGCGCCAACGGAAATTCGCATCGGAGACTCGATCATCCTGATCAGCGACGGCGGAGGCGTCCGCGAGGCCATGCCGGCCTTTCTCTATGTGTATGTCGAGAACACGGACGAGACCTATCGGCGGGCGCTCGCGGCCGGCGCCGAATCGATCGAGGCCCCTGCGGATACGCCTTATAGCGACAGGCGCGCGATGGTCCGGGATTCCTGGGCAAACGTCTGGCAGATCGCCACCTACGGCGGGAGATAGGACGTGAGCTGGGCTCGGATTTGGTTTCGACCGCGTGCACGACCATCTCGTGATCGCCTACCTTAAAGCTGATCCGCCATACCCGCGATAATTCCGGCATCTGCTCCCACTCGCCCCAAGCCTTGGCCAAGTCTTTTCGTATGGCTGGGGTCAGCCCTGGAAGCGCACCATCCGGAATCTGCGCAAGCGCCTGTGGTGCAAAGCCCTTGTAGTTGCTGTAGCTGCCCTGCACGGCACACGTCGACCCTCGGTAGCTCGCGACATATGTGTACAGAGGCACTCCTGCTACTCCGCCGCCTCGCTCGCTGAGCTCTTCCGCGGCTTGCTGTTCGCCTTCTTGAGCACCGGCGCCAAAAACTTGCCTGTATAGCTCCTCGGCGCTTTCACGATGTCCTCCGGCGGGCCCCAGGCGACGATCTCGCCGCCGCCGTCGCCGCCTTCGGGGCCGAGGTCGATCACCCAGTCGGCGGTCTTGATGACTTCGAGATTGTGCTCGATCACCACCACCGTGTTGCCCTGGGCGACCAACTCGTGCAGCACCTCGAGCAGCTTGGCGACGTCGTGGAAGTGCAGGCCGGTGGTCGGCTCGTCCAGGATGTAGAGCGTGCGGCCGGTGGCGCGCTTTGACAGCTCCTTGGCGAGCTTGACGCGCTGGGCCTCGCCGCCGGACAGCGTGGTGGCCTGCTGGCCGACATGGATGTAGTCGAGGCCGACGCGGTGCAGGGTCTGGAAGGTCTCGCGCACGCGCGGCACCGCCTTGAAGAACTCGGCGGCTTCCTCGACGGTCATGTCGAGCACGTCGGCGATGCTCTTGCCCTTGAACAGCACCTCGAGGGTCTCGCGGTTGTAGCGCTTGCCCTTGCAGGTGTCGCAGGTGACGTAGACGTCGGGCAGGAAGTGCATCTCGATCTTGATGACGCCGTCGCCCTGGCAGGCCTCGCAGCGGCCGCCCTTGACGTTGAAGGAGAAGCGCCCGGGCTCGTAGCCGCGCGCCTTCGCCTCGGGCAGGCCTGCGAACCATTCGCGGATCGGCGTGAAGGCGCCTGTATAGGTCGCGGGGTTCGAACGCGGGGTGCGGCCGATCGGCGACTGGTCGATGTCGATGATCTTGTCGATGTGCTCGAGGCCCTCGATGCGGTCGTGCGGGGCGGCGCCTTCGCTGGCATTGTTCAGCTTGCGCGCGATCGACTTGTAGAGCGTGTCGATCAGCAAGGTCGACTTGCCGCCACCGGAGACGCCGGTCACGCAGGTGAACAGGCCGAGCGGGATCTCAGCCGAGACGTTCTTCAGATTGTTGCCACGGGCGTTGATGACCTTGATGGTGCGCCGGTGGTTCGGCGGCCGCCGGTCGGGCACCGGGACCGAAAGCTCGCCGGTCAGGTATTTGCCGGTCAGCGAGTTCGGGTTGCGCATGATCTGGTCGGGCGTGCCCTCGGCGACGATGTGGCCGCCATGCATGCCGGCGCCGGGACCGATATCGAGCACGTAGTCGGCGAGGCGGATGGCGTCCTCGTCATGCTCGACCACGACCACGGTATTGCCGAGGTCGCGAAGCCGCTTCAGCGTGTCGAGCAGGCGGGCGTTGTCGCGCTGGTGCAGGCCGATCGACGGCTCGTCCAGCACGTAGAGCACGCCGGTCAGGCCCGAGCCGATCTGCGAGGCCAGGCGGATGCGCTGGCTCTCGCCGCCGGACAGCGTGCCCGACGATCGCGACAGCGTCAGGTAGTTGAGGCCGACGTCGAGCAGGAAGGTCAGGCGCTCGCGGATTTCCTTCAGGATGCGCGCGGCGATCTCGTTCTGCTGCGCATTCAGCGCTTCCGGCACGGTCTCGAACCACTCGCCGGCGCGCCTCACCGAGAGCTCGGAGATCTCGCCGATATGCTTGCCGCCGATCTTGACGCACAGCGCCTCCGGCTTCAGCCGATAGCCGTTGCAGCCGGCGCAGGGCACGTCGGAGAAATACTTGCCGAGCTCCTCGCGCGCCCATTCGCTCTCGGTCTCGCGGTAGCGGCGGTTGATGTTGGTGACGACGCCCTCGAACGGTTTCTTGGTGTCGTAGGAGCGGACGCCGTCCTCATAGGAGAACTTGATCTCGTCGTCGCCGGAGCCGTGCAGCAGCGCGGCCTGCACCTTCTTGGTGAGGTCCTTCCACTTGGTATCGAGCGTGAATTTGTAGTGCTTGCCGAGCGCCGTCAGTGTCTGGATGTAATAGGGCGAGGACGACTTCGCCCAGGGTGCGATCGCGCCCTTGCGCAAG
The DNA here is from genome assembly GCF_049075665.1 of Bradyrhizobium sp. B120. NCBI lineage: Bacteria > Pseudomonadati > Pseudomonadota > Alphaproteobacteria > Hyphomicrobiales > Nitrobacteraceae > Bradyrhizobium > Bradyrhizobium sp. B120. The sequence goes on from NZ_CP185242.1 coordinate 4,329,348, forward strand.
GTCAGCTCCTTGTCGGGGATGACCAGGTCTTCGTCGATATGCTGCTCGACGCCGAGGCCGCCGCAGGCCGGGCACGCGCCATAGGGGTTGTTGAACGAGAACAGGCGCGGCTCGATCTCGGGGATCGTGAAGCCGGAGACCGGGCAGGCGAACTTTTCCGAGAACAGGATGCGCTCGGGGCCGCTCTTGTCGTGGATCTTCGCGGTCTTCTTCTTGTCCTCGGCCGGTGCCGCCGTCGGCGCATCGGCATACTCGATCACCGCGAGGCCCTCGGCGAGCTTCAGCGCAGTCTCAAAGCTTTCCGCGAGGCGCTGGGAGAGGTCGGGGCGCACCACGATGCGGTCGACCACGACGTCGATGTCGTGCGGGAATTTCTTGTCGAGCGCGGGCACCTCCGATAGCTCATGGAAGGTGCCGTCGATCTTGACGCGCTGAAAGCCCTTCTTGAGGTACTCGGCGAGCTCCTTCTTGTACTCGCCCTTGCGGCCACGCACGACCGGCGCCAGCAGATAGAGGCGGGTGCCTTCCGGCAGCGCCAGCACGCGGTCGACCATCTGCGAGACGATCTGGCTCTCGATCGGAAGGCCCGTGGCCGGCGAATAGGGCACGCCGACGCGCGCCCACAGCAGGCGCATGTAGTCGTAGATCTCGGTGACGGTGCCCACGGTGGAGCGCGGGTTCTTCGACGTCGTCTTCTGCTCGATCGAGATCGCCGGCGACAGGCCGTCGATCTGGTCGACATCGGGCTTTTGCATCATCTCAAGGAACTGGCGCGCATAGGCCGACAGCGACTCGACGTAGCGGCGCTGACCCTCGGCGTAGATGGTGTCGAACGCGAGCGACGACTTGCCGGAGCCGGACAGGCCGGTGAACACCACGAGCTTGTCGCGCGGAATCTCGACGTCGATGTTCTTCAGATTGTGTTCGCGCGCGCCGCGGATCGTGATGGCGCGCGATGAGGAGCCGGCGGTCTGTTGGCGCTTCGCCTTGAGCACTTCATCCATAGCGACATTTCCGGGCGCATGATCGGGCGCCTTTTGGGCGCGCATCGCCGGTGCTGCCGGGACCTTGCGCCGATGGGTGAGAAGACTGGAACGTAGGAAGAACGGCCGACAATTTCCAGTGCTGAGTCGCGTCCATCAACGGATAGTTTGCCTGTTGGCAGCAGCCGTCAGCAGGATGCGGTTCCCAGACGCAAAAAGGCCGGCGCGAGGCCGGCCTTTCCGAGACCCTGAGGTCTGTTTTTCGCTCAGTACTTGGCGACGATCGGGCCGCCGAAGTGATAGTTCACGCCGAACTGCACGGTGTGCAGGTTGATGTCGGCAGACGGAATGCCGAAGTAGGTCTCGCCGCCGAGGCTGCGATACAGGTACTCGCCCTTGATCGACCACTGCGGCGCGATGAACGCCTCGATGCCGGCGCCGACCGTCCAGCCGGAGTGGAAGTTGCTCTGCGAGACGCTCACGCCGCCAGCGCTGAGGGTGAGCTTGTTGTCGGCCCAGGCGTAGCCGCCGGTGCCGTAGAACAGCACCTTGTCGACGGCGAAGCCGATGCGGCCGCGCGCGGTGCCGAGCGAGTCGATCTTGCTCGTCGCGGTGATGCCGAAAGCGGTTGCGGACGCATTGACGTCAGCCCAGGCGCCGTCAGCCTCGAGGCCGTACACGATGTTGCCGGCCTGCCAATTGTAGCCGATGGTGCCGCCGCCGAAGCCGCCTTCCATCTTCGGGTTGCCGGAGTCCTCGCTGGCATAGCCACCGAAGCCGCCGATGTAGAAGCCGGTCCAGTTGTAGATCGCGGCCGGCGGCGGAGCCTTCACGTAAGGCGCGCGTGCCGCCATATCGGCGGCCATTGCCGGTGCAATTGCGCTGAGGGCAAACATGCCGGCCGATGCCAGCAAAACATTCCTGATTTTCAAAGTCCCAGTCCCATTTTCTTGTTGTCCCTTCAAACATTGAAGGGAACGTCACAGCAGTGTCGTGTGACGCTCGCGCGTTTCTACATAGAAATCTCGGAAGTTGTGTATCCGTGAAACCACAATGCACGGAAAATGGCTCGGCGAGCGCGCGCTTGCCCGCAAGAAAAAAGCCGGCGCAGGGCCGGCTCTTGTGTTCGCTGTGCAGGTGCGGCGTGCGACCGCCGGTAGCTCAGTATTTCGCTGATACGACCGGGCTCGGCGGGTTGAAGTGGTAATTGATGCCGAGCTTGACGGTGTGGAACGTGTCCTTCCACTCCGAGCGATCGTTGATCGCGGGCGTGTACTGGATCGGCGCGACCTTGCCGAGATCGATGTAGTTGTACTCGAGCTTGGCCGACCAGTTGGCGGCGAACATGTATTCGACCCCGGCGCCGACGGTCCATCCCCAGCGCGTGTCGCTGGCCGAGACCGAGGGCGGCGCGAGCCCGGCATTGTAACGATGCAGGATATCGCCGACCGCGGCGCCGCCGCTCGCGAACCACAGCGTGGCACCGTCGGCGTAGCCGAGCCGGCCCTTGATGTCGCCGAAGCTGCGCAGCTCGGTGGTGTAGCTGTCGAGCACGCTCGGCGGTCCGACATTGATCACGCTGGAGCGGCCGTTGACGGCGGACCAGTGGTAATCGCCTTCGACGCCGAACACGACGGGGCCGGTCTGGACATTGTAGCCGATCACGCCGCCGAAAAAGCCGCCGCTGGTGTTGTAGGTTTGGGTGCCGATGAACGCCGCATCGTTCGGTGCGCCGAGATAGGTCTCGTTGCTGGTGCCCCAGCCGCCGCCGCCCTGGGCGCCGAGATAGAAGCCGTTCCAGCTGGTCGCGGGCGTCACAACCTGCGGCGTTGGGGAATGTGCGGCGAGGTCAGCCGCCGATACGGACGAAACGCTCAGCGCGGCGAGGCCGGCTGCGGCAACACAAAGCTGCTTCATGGAATCCATCCCGCTTCGAATCGATCAAGTGCGGGACAAGGCTACCATTCCAGGTTGCAATCGAGCGTGTTGCGCCCGCAACACCAGTAGCATTTTGATTTTATTGCATATTTTACGATTTATTAAGATTTAACCACGTTTGATTCGTGGCGGTGACCCGGCGCGCTCGGCTGCGCAACAAGGCGGCCACGCAAACAAAAAGGCCGGCGTGAAGCCGGCCTTTCGTCTGGATCAAATCCGTGTCGCGCGATCAGTAGCGCGCAACCACCGGGCCACCCCACTTGTAGTTCACGCGGACGGTGACGAGGTCGACGTCCTGGCGATCGCGGATGCTGCTGAACAGCGCGCCGGTCGGGGTGGTGAGGTTGTAGGTCTTGTCCTGCATGAACAGGTGGTCGTACTCGACACCAGCGGTCCAGTTCGGCGCGAAGCCGACTTCGATGCCGGCGCCGATGGTGCCGCCCCAGCGGGTGTCGCTCGTGCGGCCGGCAAGCACGCCGGTCGGCGTGAAGTAGGTGCTGAAGCGGTTGTCGGTCAGCGCCGCACCGCCCTTGGCGTAGAGCAGCACGTTGTTGACGGCGTAGCCGATCTGGCCGGTGAACAGGCCGAACGCGTCGATCTTGGTCTGGTTGGTGAACAGGCCCGGGAAGATCGCGCTGTTGTTGCTGCCCTTCAGGTCAGCCCAGTCGCCCTGCGCTTCGAGGCCGAACACCCAGGTGCCCGACTGCCAGCGATAGCCGATCTGGCCACCGGCAACGCCGCCGGTCGCATCATGGCAACCATCCGAGCCGAGCAGGATGCCGCCCGGGATCTGGTCCCAGCAATTGTGGCTCGAGCCCCAGCCGCCGTTGGCGCCGATGTAGAAGCCGCTCCAGTCATAGACGGCGGCGATCATCGGCGGCGGCGCCTTGGTGTAGGGGCGCGCAGCAAGATCGGCGGCCGCGGCCGGCGCAGCGAACGCAATCAGGACAACCGTAGCGAGCAAAAACTTCTTCATAATCAAACCCCCAGCTTCCCCATCGGCTTCCAAAGGTCCCGAAGCGCGATCTCAGACGCGAGCGCCCGTCTGATGGCTGGTACCTATATCCTGATTCAACCGGAAGCGCCGTCTCCCAAATGCAACACTCGGGGAAGAAGTGTCGACAAAGCAAGGCGTTGATTTAACTTACATTTTCATAAGGCGTCGGAGCCCGCTGGTGACCGGCAGCGAAATCGGCGGCCGCGCCATCGCCATCGGCCGCTTCTACGGCTGGTTGTGGCGAACAAAACTGGAACGGTGTCGGCTTCAATGCTATATCTTGAATATCGTGGATAACCGCGCGACGGCGAGGGCATCGAGCCGGCACCGGCCGTATAGGTCATTCGCGACGCCTGCAAGTAAGTGGCGATGGTTGAGAGTGGCGGCCGATGTCCGGCGCCCGGTTTTTGAGTGGAGATGATGCGATGGCGGGAAGCGTGAACAAGGTGATCCTGGTTGGAAACCTCGGCAAGGATCCGGAGATCCGGCGGACGCAGGACGGCCGTCCGATCGCCAATCTTTCCATCGCCACCTCGGAAACCTGGCGCGACAAGGGCACCGGCGAGCGCAAGGAAAAGACCGAGTGGCACCGCGTCGTGATCTTCAACGAGGGCCTCTGCAAGGTCGCCGAGCAGTACCTGAAGAAGGGCGCCAAGGTGTACATCGAGGGTCAGTTGCAGACCCGCAAATGGACCGACCAGAGCGGCGTCGAGAAGTACTCGACCGAGGTGGTGCTGCAGGGCTTCAACTCCAACCTCACCATGCTCGACGGGCGGGGCGGCGGAGGCGGCAGCTTCGCCGATGATGGCGGCGGCAGCGATTTCGGCTCGTCCGGTCCGGTCAGCTCGGCACCGCGCCGTGCGGTCGCCGCCGGCGGCGGCAGCCGCAACAGCGACATGGACGACGACATCCCGTTCTGACCGCCAGCCGCGGTTTCGACGATTCCGTCAGGCGCCGTTCCGGTGAAGATTCATTTCCCGGAGCGGCGGTATAATGCGGCAAGGGTGGGTTCTTGTGTGGATTATGAGGATAACCTCATATCCATCTGATCATATTTCACTAACATCCGGTGGATCGCGCGAGTTCCTCAGACTTTGACACAGGCTAATGTGAATGATATTTACATTGGCCTGCGGCGAGTGACGCCTCGCCGTGAGCTTCACTCGAGGGCTGCCATCATGAGCCTCGCGCCATTGCTCGACGCTGCGCCTGCGATCCCGCTCCATGCCTTTGCCGCGATGGCTGCGTTCGTGCTCGGCTCCATCCAGCTCGCCGCACCGAAGGGCACGCTGCCGCACCGGACGCTGGGCTGGATCTGGGTGATCCTGATGCTGGTCGTCGCCGGGAGCTCGTTCTGGATCCACCAGATCCAGCTGGTGGGCCCGTGGAGTCCGATCCACCTGCTGTCGATCTTCTCGCTGGTCATGCTGGTGCTCGGCGTGACGGCCGCGCGGAGCCACAACGTCCGCCGTCACAAGTTCACGATGATCGGCATTTTCTTCGGCGCGCTGGTGATTGCCGGCCTGTTCACCTTCGTGCCCGGGCGGATCATGCACGCAGTGGTGTTCGGGCACTGAGGGAAGCGAAATCGCGAATGGTGAGCGGCGAATAACGTACCGGGAACCCGTGTTCCATGCGCAATTCGCCGCTCACGATTCGCTTCCCGGGCCAAGCCGCGGCCGAAGCCGCAAACAAGCCCGTAAGTACATGAAAAAACGAAGGGAAAAACGGCTTGCCGGAGCCGCGCAAGGGTGGTTATCAGGCCCCTGATGGTCTATATGATTCCCTAGCAGAACTGACCGGATTTCCCCTTTGTCCGAACCCGAAGACGACAAGCCCGGCGAGCCGCCGGTGCCCTCAGATATTCGTCCCGTTTCCATTCTCGACGAGATGAAGAAGTCCTACCTCGATTACGCGATGAGCGTGATCGTGTCCCGTGCGTTGCCCGATGCGCGCGACGGGCTCAAGCCGGTGCACCGGCGCATCCTCTATTCGATGCATGAGCAGGGACACACGCCGGACAAGAAATACGTGAAGTCCGCGCGCGTCGTCGGCGACGTGATCGGTAAATATCATCCGCATGGCGACCAGTCGATTTACGACGCGATGGTCCGCATGGCGCAGGACTTCTCGCTGCGCGTGCCGCTGATCGACGGCCAGGGCAATTTCGGCTCGGTCGACGGCGACCCGCCGGCGGCCTATCGATATACCGAGGCACGGCTGACCAAGGCGGCGCTTGCCGTTCTGGCCGACATCGACATGGACACCGTCGATTTCCAGCCGAACTACGACAACTCGGAGAAGGAGCCGGCGGTTCTGCCGGCCCGCTTCCCGAACCTCCTGGTCAATGGCGCCGGCGGCATCGCCGTCGGCATGGCGACCAACATCCCGCCGCACAATCTCGGCGAGGTCGTCGACGCCTGCGTGGCGCTGATCGACAATCCGGCGCTCACGATCGACGAGTTGATCGACATCATTCCCGGACCGGACTTCCCGACCGGCGGCATCATCCTGGGCCGCCAGGGCATCCGCTCGGCCTACCATCTCGGCCGCGGCTCGATCGTGATGCGCGGCAAGGTGGCGATCGACACCATCAGGAAGGATCGCGAAGCGATCATCATCACCGAGATTCCCTATCAGGTGAACAAGGCGACGATGGTCGAGCGCATCGCCGATCTCGTCAAAGAGAAGAAGATCGAGGGCATCGGCGACCTGCGCGACGAGTCCGATCGTGACGGCTATCGCGTCGTCATCGAGCTGAAGCGCGAAGCGGTGCCCGACGTGGTGCTGAACCAGCTCTACCGGTTCACGCCGCTGCAGACGAATTTCCCAGCCAACATCCTGGCGCTGGATTCCGGCCGTCCGCAGACGATGAATCTGAAGGACCTGCTCACCATCTTCGTCGCGTTCCGCGAGCAGGTGGTGACCCGGCGGACCAAGTTCCTGCTCGGCAAGGCCCGTGATCGCGCCCACATTTTGGTCGGCCTTGCGATCGCCGTCGCCAACATCGATGAGATGATCCGTGTCATCCGAACCTCGCCCGATCCGAACACCGCGCGCGAGGCCCTGATGTCGCGCGACTGGCCGGCGCGCGACGTCGAGGCGATGATCACGCTGATCGACGATCCCCGGCATCGCATCAACGATGACGGCACGCTCCGGCTGTCGATGGAGCAGGCCAGGGCCATCCTCGATCTCCGGCTGCAGCGCCTGACCGCACTGGGGCGGGACGAAATATCCGAGGAGCTCGACAAGCTCGCGGCCGAGATCGCCGACTATCTCGACATCCTGCGCTCGCGTGCCCGCGTGCAGGGCATCGTCAAGACCGAGCTCGCCGAGGTGAAGCAGCAGTTCGCCACCCCGCGCAAGACCGTGATCATCGAGCAGGAAGGCGAGGTCGAGGACGAGGACCTGATCCAGCGCGAGGACATGGTCGTCACCGTGTCGCATGCGGGCTACGTCAAGCGCGTGCCGCTGTCGACCTACCGGGCGCAGCGCCGCGGCGGCAAGGGCCGCGCCGGCATGCAGACCCGCGACGAGGATTTCGTCTCGCGGCTGTTCGTGGCCTCGACCCACACGCCGGTGCTGTTCTTCTCGTCGCGCGGCCAGGTCTACAAGGAGAAGGTCTGGCGGCTGCCGATGGCGGCTCCCAACGCGCGCGGCAAGGCGCTGATCAACATCCTGCCGCTGGAGCAGGGCGAGCGCATCACCACCATCATGCCGCTGCCGGAGGATGAATCCTCCTGGGGCAATCTCGACGTGATGTTCGCGACCACCAGCGGCACCGTTCGCCGCAACAAGCTGTCCGATTTCGTCGACGTCCGCCGCTCCGGCATCATCGCCATGAAGCTCGGCGAGGGCGAGGCGATCGTCGACGTGCAGATCTGCACCGAGCGCGACGACGTGCTGCTGACCGCCGCCGGCGGGCAGTGCATCCGCTTCCCGGTCACCGATGTGCGCGTCTTCACCGGCCGCACCTCGATGGGCGTGCGCGGCATCGCGCTGGCCGAGGCCGACAAGCTGATCTCGCTGGCGATCCTGCGCCATGTCGAGACCACCTCGGACGAGCGCTCAGCCTACCTGAAGATGCGCCGTGCGGTGGCCGGCGAGGCGACGGCCGAGGAGCCCACGGATGCCGAGGGCGAGGAGATGACGAACGCGATCCAGCTGTCGCAGGAGCGCTACGCCGAGCTGTCGGCGGCCGAGCAGGTGGTGCTCACCGTCTCCGTCAACGGCTTCGGCAAGCGGACCTCGTCCTACGAGTACCGCACCACCGGCCGCGGCGGCAAAGGCATCGTCGCGATGAGCGTCAACAACCGCAACGGCAACCTGGTGGCGTCGTTCCCGGTCGAGGACGCCGACCAGATCATGCTGGTCACCGACAAGGGGCAGCTGATCCGTTGCCCGGTGGCCGACATCCGCGTCGCCGGCCGCTCGACCCAGGGCGTGATCGTGTTCGATACCGCCGAGGACGAGCATGTGGTCTCGGTCGAGCACATTCCGGAGGAAGAGAACGGCGCGAACGGGAACGGCGAGTAGGGCCGTTCCCGAACGTGGTTCGTTGCATGCGGCTCGAGGTTGGGGCCCCACCAGGTTGATGCCTGATTGCCTGTGCGTTTCGGGCCGCGCCTTCGCGTCGTTTGGCCGAGATTCGAGAACGTGCGTCTCTGTTCGAAGGGCGCCCCGTTCAGGGCGCCTGGGGGGCAGACAGCATTTTGAACAGAACGCTATCGCCGTCTCGTTGCGCTGTTTCGCGTGACGTCGCGTAGCCGTGCACGAGCTCCAAATCGCCTTCGGAAACATGCCATTTCCAGCGAGTGGGCTCTTTCTGCGCACTCACGATAACCTCCAGGAGGCGAACGCGGGTTTGTTTGGCCATCTTGCCGACATGCGTCTTGGTTGGCTCGCTTGCGAGCGCGCCCAATCTGGTCGCGCAGGAGTTATTTCTTCTTCCTCGGCGGGGGAGGATTGATCTCGGCGATCTTGCGCAGGCAATCGGCTTCGGTGTCGTGCGGGCCGGTCACGAATGTTCCGCTGACTTTTGTGGAATACCAACCTGACGTCACGCCGAGGCGCACGGACTCTTCAATCTTGACGTGACGAGGCGAGAGATTTTGCATGAAGGTCTTTCGGTGAGTGCGTTTGAGTCTGTCTCGAACGCACGGGGGAGGCTTTCAACCATCCGACTGGAACATTCGTCGGGTTCGCCTCGCGCTGGCAAGCCGCGCCAGCCGGCAAGCGTCGTCGTTCCTGCGCGCGATTGCTGCAAATAGCCAGCACTTTCTCGCGCTATACGGGTATTTGTCCGATCAGGCAGATCGTACCTTGTATTCGACCGCATCGTCGCCATGTCGATAGGACAAACAGGGAATGTATTTCGAATGAAGCTTCGCGTCGGATTCGAAATGCACTACGAGTTCCCCCAGCCGACGCCCATGATCATGGTGCTGGGCACGCATTTCACGCGCGCGTCCGATATCATCGTCCCCGACCACCTGACCACCACCCCCGCGGTGCCGATCACGCCGTATCGCGACGGGTTCGGCAATTGGTGCAGCCGTATCGTTGCGCCGGCCGGTCCGATGCGCCTGGCGGCCGACGGCGTCGTGCGCGACAGCGGCGCGCCTGATCCGGTGTTTGCTTCGGCCGGCCAGCACGCGGTCGAGGACTTGCCGGCGGACACGCTGGTCTATCTGCTGGGCAGCCGCTATTGCGAGACCGACCGGCTTTCAGAAATCGCGTGGAAGCTGTTCGAGGGCACGCCGCCGGGCTGGCCGCGGGTCCAGGCCATTTGCGACTTCGTCCATCGCCACATCGCTTTCGGCTACGAGCACGCCCGGGCCACCAAGACGGCGCGGGAGGTGTTCGACGAAGGCAAGGGCGTGTGCCGCGACTACGCGCATCTCGCGATTGCCTTCTGCCGCTGCATGAACATTCCGGCGCGCTATTGCACCGGCTATCTCAGCGACATCGGCACCCCGCTGCCTTGGGCGGCTGGCGATTTCGCCGGCTGGTTCGAGGCCTATCTCGGCGGCCGCTGGCATATGTTCGATCCGCGCAACAACGTGCCGAGGATCGGCCGGGTTCTGATCGCACAGGGACGGGATGCCTCCGACGTTCCGATTACCCAGACGTTTGGGCCAAACACGCTGATCTCGTTCAAGGTCTGGACCGACGAGGCCGCTTCATGACGGATGATCCCCAAGTCCTCAGCTCGCAAGAGTTCGCCTCCCTGGTCGAGGTCGGCAAGGGCGAAGCGCAACGGGAGATTCCCCAGTTGCACGGGGAGCGCCTTGTCGGTCTCGGCTACGCAGTCAGACGGCTCGGTGAACTCGGCCTGACCGCATCCGGCGTTCGTCGTCTCGCGGCGGGCGAATAGACCGGTCCAGGCCCTCGGAGGTCCGTGTCCGACTGGGGGTCCCGGATTGTGCTTCGCTGCATCCGGGCTACGCGAGCCGCTCGATCAAATCTCGATCTCGGTGCCGAACTCCACGACCTGACCGGTCGGCACGCCGAAGAACGCCGCGGAGCGCTCGGCATTGCGCTGCAGGAAGGCGAACAGCGATTCCCGCCACACCCACATGCCCGGAACGTCCTCGCGCGGGATGATGGTTTCACGGCCGATGTAGTAGGTCACGTCAGAGAGATCGATGCCGGGCAGCTTGCCCTGCCGGCAGGCGAGCTGCAGCCCTTCGTAGATCGTCGGGTACTGCATGAAGCCGTAGTGCAGGATGATCCGGGTGATGCCCGGGCTGATCTCGTTGACGTCGGCGCGTTCCTCGTCGGGAATCCGCGGCCGCTCCTCGATCTGCACGGTGACCAACAGCACGCGCTGATGCAGCACGTGATTGTGCTTGACGAACTGGGTCAGTGCGAGCGGCACGCCGTTGGGGGCCGAGGCCAGGAACACCGCGGTGCCGGGCAGGCGGGCGCTGCACTTGTTGACCGCAGTCTCGATCAGATCCTCCTCGGGCTGGCGCAGCTTGCCGCGCGCCCTTTCGACCAGCTTGACGCCGCCGCGCCAGGTCATCATCAGGAACGCCACCGCGGCCGCCAGCAGCAGCGGGAACCAGCCGCCCTCGAACAGTTTCTCGGTGTTCGCCGCAAAGAAGATCGCGTCGATGATGAAGAAGAAGCCATTCACCGCGATCACGATGATCGGCGAGTAGCCCCACTGGATCGCGACCAGCGCAGCGAGCAGCGTGGTGATCGCCATCAACAGCGACACGGCGATGCCGTAGGCGCCGGCCAGCGCGTCCGAGGTGCCGAAGGCGAGCACCGCGCCGAGCGTACCCGCCGCAAGCAGCCAGTTCACCAGCGGCACGTAGATCTGTCCGATCGCATCGCTCGTGGTGTGCCGGATATGCATCCGCGGCAGGAAGCCGAGCTGGATCGACTGCTGGGTCAGCGAGAAAACGCCGGAGATGATGGCCTGCGAGGCGATCACGGTGGCAACGGTCGCGAGCAGGACGAGCGGGTAATGCGCCCAGTCGGGGGCGAGCTGGAAGAACGGGTTGTCGATCGAGCCCGGGTCGTTGATCAGTTCACCGGCCTGGCCGAAATAGTTCAGCACCAGCGCGGGCAGGCAGATCGCGAACCAGGCGAGCCGGATCGGAAAGCGGCCGAAATGCCCCATGTCGGCATACATCGCCTCACCGCCGGTGACCGCGAGGAACGCGGCGCCGAGGATCGCAAAGCTGACGTGGAAATCCTGATGGATCAGGAAGTCGAACGCATAGAACGGGCTCAGCGCCACCAGCACGCCGGGCGCCTTGACGATACCGTGAATGCCGAGCGCTGCGAGCACCGTGAACCAGAACAGCATCACCGGGCCGAAGATCTTGCCGATGAAGCCCGTGCCCTGCTTCTGCATGAAGAACAGGCCGATCAGGATCACGACGGTGAGCGGCACAACCGCCGGCGCCAGCGAGGGAGCGTCGACCTTGAGGCCTTCGATCGCCGACAGCACGGAAATGGCCGGCGTGATTGCGCCGTCGCCGTAGAGCAGGGCGGCGCCGATGAGGCCAACGACAAGCAAATGGGCGCGCCAGGTACCGGGCGCCGCGTTGCGCGCCGAGAGCAGCGCCAGCAGCGCGACGATGCCACCTTCGCCGCGGTTGTCCGCGCGCAGGATCAGCATGGCGTATTTGACTGAAATGATGAGGATCAGCGCCCACAGGATCAGCGAGACCGTGCCCAGCACCGCAGCTTGGCTGAGTGGCCCGCCATGGGCGGCGGCCTTGGCGGCTTCCTTCAGGGCGTAGAGGGGGCTGGTGCCGATGTCGCCATAGACGACACCCAGGGCACCGAGCGTGACGGCAACCGGAATCGGACTGCTTGGAGGATGGCCAGAAGAAACGATGGCGGGCGTACTGGTCACGGCAATCCCCCGATGGCTTGCGCCCGCCGGGTGATCCGGTCGGGCGCCTTAGACGATAGTCTGCGACGGGACGTCGCAAATTACCATTGGGTTTTGTGTGACGGACGGAAGTGACGCCTTGATGGGTCAGAAGTGACTACGGCGTGCGGTCGGCGGTGACGAGGCGGGCTTCGCGAACCACCGTCTTGTTGCCGGCGCTGCGCAGGCAGGAGGCCTCGAAATTCGGCCAGGCCTGCTGGGAGCAGTCCTTGCCGACCGGATGGATGTCGAGACGGTCGCTCTTGGCGAGCGGCTGCGGGGTGGAGGCTGCGACCTGCGGCGCAAAGCCCGGCAGAACGGTGAGCGCGGCGGCGATGAACGCGGCAACGCTGATAGCGGAAAGTGCCTTGATCATGACGGTCCCCATATGATCGGGCCCCCCGGGCCCGTCGTTTCGTTGTCCAATGTCTACCGGCCGCGCGTTTCCTGGTGTCTTCGCCAGGGTGGAAAATGGTTTCATCGCGGGCCGGTTTTGTTTCGTCCGCCAACGGCCGACGAAACATTCACCCACGTAGACGCTGGCATCCCAGGACTCGTTCACTGGACGAGGGGGTATTTATTTCGCGCGACCGGCGGAACCCGGGCGGCTTGCCGGGGAGAGCCGGGCGGGTTAGGAGGGACCATGTCCCGTATCGCGATCTATCCCGGCTCCTTCGATCCCGTCACCAACGGCCATCTGGACGTGGTGAAACAAGCCGTCTTCCTCTGCGACCGCCTGATCGTCGCCATTGGCGTCCATCCCGGCAAGAAGCCGCTGTTCTCCACCGAGGAACGGCTGGCCATGGTCCATGAGGTGTTCGACCCGATTGCCCAAAAGGCGGGCTGCGCCTTCGAGGCCTCGACCTATGACAACCTCACGGTCGCGGCCGCGCGCGCGGCCAAGGCCACGCTGATGATTCGCGGTCTGCGCGACGGCACCGATCTCGACTACGAGATGCAGCTCGCCGGCATGAACGAGGCGATGGCGCCCGAGGTGCATACCGTGTTCGTTCCGGCGTCGGTCGCGGTCCGCCCGATCACCGCCACACTGGTGCGCCAAATCGCCCAGATGGGCGGCGACTTCTCTGCATTCGTGCCGTCATCAGTCGCCGCTAGCCTGAAGGCCAAGTTCGCCGGCTGATGCCGGCAGCCTGCCACACCCAGAACGTCCAGAGGTCCGGAGTTTCCATGATCCGCATTCTTGCATTCGTTGCCGCGTTGCTTTGCGTCGTGCCTGCGGTCGCGCAGCCGCTGCCTGCCAATCTCGACAAGGCCAATGCGATCGTGATCGACACCACCAAGGGCCGCATCGTCATCAAGCTGCGCACCGACATCGCGCCCCAGCATGCCGAGCGCATCAAGCAGCTGGCGCGCGAGGGCTTCTACAACAATGTGCCGTTCCATCGCGTGATGGATGGCTTCATGGCGCAGACCGGCGACGGCCAGAACTTCAACGGCACCGGCGGCTCGAAATATCCGAACCTGAAGCAGGAATTCTCCCAGGTCCCGTTCAAGCGCGGCATCGTCGGCATGGCCCGGCGCGGCGACTCCGTCGACAGCGCCAATTCGCAGTTCTTCATCATGTTCGCCGACGGATCGAGCCTCAATGGCCAGTACACCGTGATCGGCGAGGTGGTGTCGGGCATGGACGTGGTCGACAAGCTGAAGAAGGCTCCCGCGGGCTCTCCCGGCGGCGCCGTCACCGATCCCGACAAGATGGTGAAGGTGCAGGTCGCATCCGACATCAAGTGATCGACGATGGCGGCGCGCAGCAAACCACTTGCCTGGTTCGCCGCGCCGCTGGTGCTGTGGCTCGCGCTGACCGGATCGGTGGCAGCCGAGCCGGAGCAACTCAATACGATCAGGGACGTTGTTCTGGCGATCCATCGCTGCTGGCGGCCGCCGCCGGCGGAAAAGGCCGGGCCGATCGACATTACCGTCATTGTCAGCTTCAACCGTGAGGGCGCGATCCTCGGGCATCCCAGGATCAGCTATGAATCGCAGGAGGCGACCGACAACGACCGGATTGCGTACCGGGTCGCCGTGATGGATGCGTTGCAACGCTGCACGCCGATGCCATTTACCGAGAGCCTGGGTGGCGCGGTTGCGGGCCGCCCATTCGCGATCCCGTTCAGGAATAAGAAATATCCACCCCGAAGCCAGGAGAAGCGAGCATGGCTGCTACCGAAAATACTCTGATCCTCGAAACCACCCAGGGCCCGGTCACGATCGAGATGCGCCCGGATCTCGCACCCGGTCACGTCGCGCGGATCAAGGAGCTGGTGCGCGAAGGCTTCTACGACGGCATCGTGTTCCATCGCGTGATCGACGGCTTCATGGCGCAGACCGGCTGCCCGCAGGGCACCGGCATGGGCGGCTCCGGCAAGAAGCTGAAGGCCGAGTTCAACAAGGAGCCGCATGTCCGCGGCACCGCCTCGATGGCGCGCGCCGCCAATCCGGATTCCGGCGACAGCCAGTTCTTCATCTGCTTCGACGACGCCTCGTTCCTCAACGGCCAGTACACGGTCTGGGGCAAGGTCACCGAGGGCATGGAGAACGTCGACAAGATCAAGCGCGGCGAGCCGGTGAAGGATCCGGACAAGATCGTCAAGGCGCGCATGGCCGCCGACGCGGCGTAAAATCAAGGTCGTCATGCCCGGGCTTGACCCGGGCATCCATCTTTCGAAAACGCTTTTCCGTAAGTGATGGATTGCCGGGTCATAGGCGAGCGGAAGCGACGCCGTTCTTCGAACGGCTATGCCCGGCAATGACTGTCCCCACGATGCGCACCGATCTCTTCGATTTCGAACTGCCGCCCGAGAGCATCGCGCTTCGCCCCGCGAGCCCGCGCGATTCCGCGCGGATGTTGGTGGTGCATCCGGACGGCGTGCTGCGCGGCGCCACGATCGCGGACCTGCCGCATTGGCTGGAGGCGGGCGATCAGATCGTGGTCAACGACACCAAGGTGATCGCGGCCCAGCTCAAGGGCCGCCGGATCGGGCGCGAGACCGAGCCGAAGATCGAGGCGACCCTGATCAAGCGGCTCGACGGCTCGCGCTGGCAGGCGCTGGTGAAGCCGGCGAAGAAGCTTGCGCCCGGCGACACCATCCGCTTCGGCAATGAGGGCAAGGTCTGCCTGCTCGGCAATCTCGATGCAGAGGTCGAGGCCAAGGGGCAGGAGGGCGAGGTGACGCTGTCATTCTCGTTCCATGGTCCGGTGCTCGACCAGGCCATCGCCGATGTCGGCGCCACGCCACTGCCGCCCTACATCGCCTCCAAACGCACGCCCGACGAACAGGACGTCAGCGACTACCAGACCATGTTCGCCGCCAACGAAGGCGCGGTCGCCGCACCGACGGCGGGGCTGCATTTCACGCCGGCGCTCGAGGCCACGCTGAAGAGCCGCGGCGTCGAGTTGCATCGGCTGACGTTGCATGTCGGGGCAGGGACGTTCCTGCCGGTGAAGGCCGATGAGACCTCCGACCACAAGATGCATGCCGAATGGGGCTGCATCACCGCCGAGACCGCTGCTGCCCTGAATGCCGCGCGCGCAAAGGGCGGCCGGATCGTCGCGATCGGCACCACGTCGCTGCGGCTACTCGAAAGCGCGGCAAATGCCGACGGCACCATTCAGCCGTTCGCGGCGGAAACCTCGATCTTCATCACGCCGGGCTATCGCTTCCGCGCGGTCGATATCCTGCTGACGAACTTCCATCTGCCGCGTTCGACGCTGTTCATGCTGGTCTCGGCCTTCTCCGGCCTGGAGACGATGCAGGCCGCTTACGCGCACGCGATCAGCGACGGCTACCGGTTCTATTCATACGGCGATGCGTGTTTGCTCTTTCGGGCGGGCGGATAGTTCAGCGGGCACAACTAGATGACCGTCACCCTGAGGTGGCCGCTTCTTCAGCGGCCCTCGAAGGGCGACGGCCCGACTGGGGCCGTGCATCCTTCGAGGCTCGCTCCGCTCGCACCTCCAGCGACAATGGCTACGCCATTGCGCGGGGATGACGGGTTGACGAGCTTCCAGCTCACGCCATCGCGCGTTCGGGCAGCAGCTCGGCGATCTGCACCGCGTTCAATGCGGCACCCTTGAGCAGTTGATCGGCTGCGACGAACATCGAGATCGAGTGCCCGGAGGGATCGCTGAGATCCTTGCGGATGCGGCCGACCAGCACGTCGTCCTGGCCGGACGCATCGATCGGCATCGGGAAGTAATTCTTCGCGCGATCGTCGACGATCGTGACGCCCGGCGCCTGCGCCATGATCGCGCGCACCTGATCCTCGGTGATCGGCTTCTCGCATTCGAAGGTGATCGCCTCGCAATGCGCGCGCAGCACCGGCACCCGCACGCAGGTGACGCCGACCGCGATCTTGTCGTCCTCGAAGATCTTGTGGGTCTCCTTGATGACCTTGGTCTCTTCGTCGTTGTAGCCGGTCTCCGGATCGATGGCCGTGTTGTGGTTGAACAGGTTGAAGGCGTAGGGGTGCGGCATCACCTTCGGGGTGTAGACCTGTCCATTGAGATTGGCGCGGGTGGATTCGACGAGCTCCTCCATCGCGGCTGCTCCCGCGCCGCTTGCGGCCTGGTAGGTCGAGATGATCACGCGCTTGATGCGGTTCTTGCGGTGGATCGGCCATAGCGGCACCAGTGCGGTGATGGCGGCGCAGTTCGGGTTGGCGATGATGCCCTTGTGGTCGCGGATGCGGTTGGCATTGATCTCGGGGATCACCAGCGGCACGTTCGGATCCATCCGGAAGGCCGACGAGTTGTCGACCACCACGGCGCCGGACTTCACGGCGACAGGCGCGAACTTCTTCGAGATGCCGCTGCCGGCCGAGAACAGCGCGATGTCGACGCCCTCGAAGGCGCGCTCGGTCAGCTCCTCGATCACGACCGGCTTGCCGCGGAAGCTGACGGTCTTGCCGGCCGAGCGGGCGCTCGCCAGCGCCTTCAGCTTGCCGACGCGGAAGCCGCGCTTGTCCATGGTGGCGATGAATTCGGCGCCGACTGCGCCGGTGACGCCGACAATCGCGACGACGGGATCGTTACTCACTTTATCCTCCATTCGAATTTGAGCATGACGCGGGCAACAAAAAAGCCCCGGACCTTCATCAGGCGGGGCTTCGGGTAGAGATGATGCTGTACGACCGACTATGCGCGCACGCCTCCCGAGGCCCCAGAGGGCTTGGTGGTTTTGGTCGTGCGTTTGGTCGCGGTGATCATGGCTCGGACTTATGCGGCAGAGATCGGCGTCCGTCAACGGCTTTTGGGCGAAAACCTGGCAAGGGAAAACCTGGCAGCGCCCGCGCCGCTCTCAGCGCCGGCGCGCGCCGGGCGGCTCGAGGATCACCTCTTTCAGGTCGCTGCCCGTCAGCACAACGATGATGAAATTGAGCTTGCCGCGCTCGCGCATCAAGCCGCCGCTGATCGCCTTGCCCGAGGTCGTGTGCTCGGCGACACGCACCGCATCGGCGAGCCGATGCCGCAGCGCCCTGAGCACGACAAGGTTGTCGCGATCCTCGGCGCCGAGGGAGGCCAGCGGCGAAGGGGGCTCGCCGCCGACCACTTGGCCGGTCGAGGCGTCGATCGCATGCTGCCAGATGCGGTTCTGCTGCATGGTCTTGACCCGATAGACTGCGGGATCCGACGCGCCGTCGAAGCTGATGTCGGCGGTGATCGAGCCTGAGTGCAGCGCCTCCGCAATCGCCATCGCCTTGCGCAGCGAGATCTGGGCGGACTGGAAGCTCTCGAGCTCGCGGCGAACCGCATGCACGTCGAGCGCGCTGTCACTGTCCTGCGGGGTCAGCGCGGCGGCAGCCGAGCTCGTGATCGCATGGGCCGGCGACGCGAAGGGCAGCGCCAGCAGAGCGGTTGCAAGCAGCCGCGCTCCCAATGCCCAATGCCTCAGTGCGCGCAATCGTCCTGTCCTCATCGTCGAACCTGTATTGAACATGTGCACGCGTATGACCCGTGTTCGCAGAGCGAGGGGCGGGCCGAGAAAGGTGCGGCCGACCTCTGTTAGTCAGAGGCCGGCCGCCGAACGTTCAGGCGGAGCGATGGCGGCAGCTCCGTCGTGACGATCGAAGTTACAAGGCGACGCAGAACCCTTGGGGGGCGATCCGGGCTGAGCGTCTCTTTGCAACTAAACAATACGGTTTCGTTCTGTTTATTCAAGACTCATCACGGCAACGTGTAAGACGACGAAACGATCCTATAAAACGGTCAGCGCGGCGGCCGGCGACGCGCCTTGGCGGCGTCACGCAGCCGATCCCGCGGTCCCACGGCACCGGCGAGGAACAGCCGGATCGAGACTTCCATCCGCGTCACGGCGGCTTTCATGTCGATCAGAATCCCGAATGTCGCCATCCGGTGGGTGTGGCCGACCACCATGTTGAGGAAGGTCTCGGCCGCGATCGTGGTGTCCTCGAGGTCGAGGGCGCCATTGTCGACCAGATGGTCGAAGAAATCCGCCGTGGTCGACACCGCCTTCGACCAGCCTTCGTCGACGGCAAGCTTGGCGACCTCGGGGAAATTGATCGCCTGCGCGGTCAGGATCCGGCTGAAGGCGATCGAGTCGGCGCTGCAGTTCAGCACCAACAGCTGGCGCCCGAGCTCGATCAGTCGTTCCTCGACCGAACCATCGCAGCTACCGCCGGCCTGCGCTTCGGCCGCCGCGGCGGCGAGCGGGGCCAGCCAGCGGGCAATTTCGCGCCTGAGCACCGCGGTGAACAGGCCGCGCTTGTCGCCGTACTGTCCGTAGACGGTGGGCTTGCTGACGCGGGCGGCCTCGGCCACGGCGTCGATCGATGTCGCATCGAAGCCGCGCTCGAGGAACAGGCGCGTGGCGACCTCGATCAGCCGCTGGTCGCGCTCGATCGCAGCATCCCGGGTCGGCCGGCCGCCACGTGACTTGATCACGCCGCGCTTGGCCATCTTGGCCTTGGTTGCCGTCAATCCCATTGCCCATTCATCTCGTTGTGCGTTCGGACGGGTCTGTCCGGTCTATAACCCGCGCGATGCGGATTCGTCCATTCGGTGGTACCGGGGGCTGGCCCGCTTTAAGGCGGCGTCGCGGTCCAGGCCTGCCCCGCAGCGGCCTTCTCGTAGCCGTACTGGTAGAGCGCGCGCATATAGGCGGTGTCGAAGCCCTGGGTTTCCGGCGCCGGATAGTCGCGCTCGATGTAGGACAGATGGAAGCCCAGCCGGTTGCGCCGGGCGAAATCATAGGTCGAGAGAATGACCGAGCGCGTCTGCGCCTGGGTGATCGCGGAAATGCTGCGTGAGGCGACGTCGATTGTCGAGTTCGACACCAGCTCGAAGTTGCCTTCGAGCTTCTTGTTGACGAGGATGTAGATGTTCATGCGGCCATCGGCGGGCCAGGCACGCTCGCGGAACAGCAGTGCGTCCGGCAGCGTCAGGACCGGCGCGGTCACGCCGCCGTCGACATGCATCTCCTGGAAGCGGCGGCCCTGGCCTTCGGCATCGATCATGATCGGCGGAAACACCAGCGGGATGCTGGCGGAGGCCGCCATCACGTCGCGAAACAGCTGTAGCGCCTCCGGCGTTCCGACGGCGGCGATCCGTCCCATGTCCCAGATCACCGTGCGCTGGGTATCGAGATCGGTGGTGACGATCAGGAGCTTTCGGCCCTTGGCGTTTTCGCGTGCCACCTCGCTCAGGACGTCCTGGCCGACGTAACGCGCCACCAGCTCGCGCAGCCGCTTGTTGCCGAACAGACCGGAGCCGAACAGCACCCGCATCAGGCTCGGGTCCTGCAGCAGGCTTTCGGCGATCCCGGACGTGTAGACCTCCCTCAGCGTATCGTCGTAGCGCGGGCCGAGGAACGCAAAGGGCGCGATCAACCCGCCGGTGCTGACACCGGAGACGACCGAGAAGCTCGGGCGGTTGCCGGCCGCGGTCCAGCCGTTGAGGACGCCGACGCCATAGGCGCCGTCGGCGCCGCCGCCGGAGAGGGCGAGATAGGTCTTGATCGGGGCAACGGCGTTCCTCTCGAGCCGGAATTTGGACGCCGGCTCGTCGGCGTAGCGGCGCAACCCGTCGAGATCGAGCACCCGCGCATTGGCGGCGTCGGCCGCCGTGTAAGGCATCCGCGGCAGCGAGCTGCAGGCCGCCAGCGCGAAGGCGAGCCCGCACAGCAGCACCGCTTGCCGGATCGCATGAACGGTTGTCATCCGATGGCGGACGCCGTCAGGCCGGGCACTGCAGGGTGGAAACATTTCGGCCAGTCAGGTTTCACTCGGATTGCAGTCGCGGCGGGAACGATCCGCCGCCTTATTCTCGACATAAAACGATACGGTTTCGTTTTGTTTAACCGAAGGACTGTTCCGGGGCAAGCGTCCGCCCGGCGGTTGGCGTTCACGAAGTCGCGCGGAAGCCGTTACCCGACGGGTTGATCGGGCACCGGCGACACGCAATAAGCAGCCGCATGAATCTTCCCAATCATTTCGAACTGCTGGCCACTGACGGCGCCGCCCGCACCGGGCGCCTGACCACGCCGCATGGCGTCGTCCGGACGCCCGCATTCATGCCGGTCGGCACCGCCGGGGCGATGAAGGGCATGCATTGGCGCGAGGTGCGCGATGCCGGCGCCGATATCGTGCTCGGCAACACCTATCACCTGATGCTGCGGCCGGGCGCCGAGCGGATCGCGGGACTTGGCGGCCTGCAGCGCTTCACCGGCTGGGGTGGGCCGATGCTGACGGATTCCGGCGGCTTCCAGGTGATGTCGCTCTCGGAGCTGCGCAAGGTGACCGAGAAGGCCGTGACCTTCCGCTCGCATATCGACGGCGCCAAGGTCGAGCTGTCGCCGGAGCGCTCGATCGAGGTGCAGCGGCTGCTCGGCTCCGACATCGCGATGCAGATGGACGAGTGCGTGCGGCTGCCGGCCGAGCGCGCCGACATCGAGCGCGCGATGCAGCTGTCGCTGCGCTGGGCCGAACGCTCCAAGCGTGCCTTCGAGAGCGCACCGGACGGTTACATGCTGTTCGGCATCGTGCAGGGCGGCGACATCCCCGATCTCCGCCACGCCAGCGCGCGCGGGCTGACCGACATTGGCTTTCACGGCTACGCGATCGGCGGGCTGGCGGTCGGCGAGCCGCAGGCGGTGATGCTGTCGATGATCGAGGAGACCGCGCCGGCGCTGCCGTCCGATCGGCCGCGCTATCTGATGGGCGTCGGCACGCCGGAGGACATTCTGGAGGCGGTGGCGCGCGGCGTCGACATGTTCGACTGCGTGATGCCGACCCGCAACGGGCGGCACGGCATGGCGTTCACCCGGTTCGGGCAGATCAATCTGCGCAACGCCCGGCACATCGACGATCCGCGTCCGCTCGACGAAGAGAGCACGTGGCCGGCAGCGCGCAACACTTCGCGCGCCTATCTGCACCATCTGGTACGTGCCGGCGAAACACTTGGGGCAATGCTGCTGTCCGAAATCAACGTCGCCTATTACCAGGAGCTGATGCAGGGCATCCGCGACGCGGTGGCAAACGGCACCTTCGAGGAATTTAAAACGAAAACGCGCGCCGGTTGGGCGCGCGGTGACATCGCTCCGAGGTGAGCCTAAGTGATCAGTTGCACACGATCGGTTTCACCGTGTGCTTGGTTACGAACCCGTAACCGCAATTGTCGCAGGTCCAGAGATAGCTGATCAAATTGTCGAACAGGTACGCGGACGCTTCTGCCGCTACCATGGAGTCAGCACACACAGGACAGGTCGGCAAATCGCTGCCGCGCGGATCGGGTCTGGACGCTGCGGTCGACCGGACTTCAGCAAGTGCTGGCATGTGCGCCTCCCTTTGCGTTCTGAGCTGCACCTGACGAAAGTATATAGACGCACTTGTTTGACCTTGTCGCAACACAAATGCGTAGGTTTTACGTTATTTGCGTAGGTTCTTATCTTGCGATGCAACGAATTGCCGCCTCGGCGGTTTCTCACTTGCGCGTCATGATGCGCTGCATCTAATGAGAGAAGACCGCATATTTCCAGCATATCCCGCAGCAGGAGCCGCTTGATGGACGCGCCGTCGACAACGAGTGCAGTGCAACCCGGACGCGGCCGCGTCTTTGACTCCATCGTCGATGCGATCGGCTCGACGCCGATCGTGCGGCTGCGCAGACTGCCGCAGGCAAGCGGCGTCAACGCGACGATCCTCGCCAAGCTGGAATACTTCAATCCGGCGGCCAGCGTGAAGGACCGCATCGGTGCGGCGATGATCGTGGCGATGGAGAAGGCCGGCATCATCAACGCCGACACGGTGCTGATCGAGCCGACCTCGGGCAATACCGGAATCGCGCTCGCCTATGTCGCGGCATCGCGCGGCTATCGGCTGAAGCTTGTGATGCCGGAATCGATGTCGATCGAGCGGCGGCGGATGCTCGCCTTCCTCGGCGCAGAGATCGTGCTGACCCCGGCGGCGCAGGGCATGAAGGGCTCGATCGCGACCGCGGAAGAACTCGTGCGCACGACCCCCAACGCCGTCATGCCGCAGCAGTTCAAGAACCTTGCCAATCCCGAAATCCATCGCCGCACCACCGCGGAGGAGATCTGGAACGACACCGGCGGCAACATCGATTATTTCGTCGCCGGCGTCGGCACCGGCGGCACCATCACCGGCGTCGGGCAGGTGCTGAAGCCGCGCAAGCCGTCATTGCGCGTCGTCGCGGTGGAGCCGGAGGAGAGCCCGGTGCTGTCGGGCGGCCAGCATACGCCGCACAAGATTCAGGGCATCGGCGCGGGCTTCATCCCTGACATCCTCGATCGCTCGGTGATCGACGAGATCGTCAAGGTCAACAGCGCGACCGCGATCGAGACCGCGCGCGCGCTGGCGCGCAACGAAGGAATTCCCGGCGGCATCTCGTCAGGGGCGGCGATCGCGGCCGCCTTGCAGATCGGCAAGCGGCCGGAGGCTGCGGGCAAGACCATCCTGGCGATTGTGCCGTCATTCTCGGAGCGCTATCTCTCGACGGTGCTGTTTGAAGGAATCTAGGACATGGCCGACCAGCCGAGACGACCGCGAACCCTGAACGATGCCCGTAGCGAAGCCGAGGCGGCGTTCAAACGGGCCACAACCAAGGTCGCGGACGCGCTGCCAAAGACTGCGGCCGTCCCGGTCCCCGGCGTCCGGGAGCAGGTCACGCTGAGGATCGATCAGGACGTGCTGGCTTATTTCCAGGAGGGCGGCCCTGGCTGGCAGGACCGCATCAACGCGGCGCTGCGCAAGGCCGCCGGGAAGTAACGCGCTTTCGAAGCAGAGAAGCCCGGCATGATCCCCGGGCTTTGTGATCGAGCGGCAGCGGTGTAGCGCTGCGCGGTGGTCATCTTGCGCGCGCCGGCAGCTTTGCCCCGGGCTTCAGGTTCAGGAGGTTGCCGGCCAGAATCATGGCGGCGCCAAGCACCGTATAGGCGTCGAGCCGCTCGGCATAAATCAGCCACCCGACGATCGCAGTCAGCGGCACCCGGACGAAATCCATCGGGATCACGACGGTTGCATCGGCATGGAGCAGGGCGCGCGCCATGCAGTAATGCGAGAAGGTGCCGCAGAATGCGATCACCGCAAGCCAGCCCCAGGTGGATAGCGGCGGCCAGGTCCAGACATAGAGCGCAGGCCCGATGCTGGCGAGCGACTGCACCACCAGCATCCAGAAGATGATCGTCAGCGCCTGCTCGGTTCGCGTCAGCGATTTGACCACGACGATCGAGACCCCGAAGCCCATGGCCGCGGCGAGCGCGATCAGCTGGCCCGGATTGATCGCACCGGTCGCCGGCCGCACGATCACGATGACGCCGACCAGACCAAGCACGATCGCGACGATCTTCCAGGATGTCATGCGTTCGCCGAGGAAGCCCGCCGCGAGGATCGCGGTCCAGATCGGCATCGTGAACTCGATCGCGACCACTTGGCCGATCGGGATCAGTGTCAGCGCATAGAACCAGCCAAGCTGCGCGCAGAAATGGATCAGGTTGCGCGCGATGTGGACGTGCACGCGTGCCGTCTTCACGATCGAAAAGCCGCCATTGATGTGGATCAACGGATACAGCATCACGAAGCCGAGCACGCCGCGCACGGCCATCAGCTGGAAGACGTTGACCTCGCGCGTCGCCTCGCGGCCTGCCACCGCCACGATCAGCATCAGCGCGAGCCAACCTGACATCCACAGTGCTGCGCGGGTCTTTGAGTGCGTGCGATCCATGATCGGAATGCGATGAGGAGGGATTCCCGGTATCGGCGAGCCGCTACGAATTTGCAACGCGCAATTCTGCCGATGCGTGGTGCGCCAGCCGCGTGATCTCTGCTAAGCAGGCATCACTAATCATATCAGGAGAATCTGCCCATGCGTGTCTTGCAACCGGCCGAGTGGTCGAAACCCCGCGGCTTCTCGCACGGTGTCGCGTTCGATGCCCCGGGGAAATGGATTGTCTTGGCTGGACAGACCGGCGGCGACGAGAAGGGCGAGTACGCGCCCGAGATGGCTGCACAGGTCGGCACGGCACTGAAGCGGATCATCAAGCTGTTGAACGAAGCCGGCGCCGGTCCCGAGCACATCGTCCGCCTGACCTGGTACCTGACCAGCCGCAGCGAATACGAGGCCGCGGGCCCTGGCATCGGCGCGGCGTGGAAGGACACGCTTGGACGCAATTTCCCGCCGTCCACGCTGCTCTATATCGACGGGTTGGTCGATCAGCGCGCCAAGGTCGAGATCGAGGTCACGGCATTCATTCCCGCAGCATAGGACCTTCAGCGATGAACAAGAGCAACATGCGAAAGGCGCCTGAGCTCCTCAAGGGGTTCGCGACCGGGTGGCCGGAGCAACAACCGGATATCATGGTGATCTCCATGACGACGGACAAAGGCGTGCACGACTTTGCGGTCACCAAGGATCAGGCGCTGTTGATCGCCCGCACCATCCAGCAGACCGCCGAGAATCTTGGCAAGCCACGCACTGCGTAGCGAGCGCATGGCGAATGAAAAACGCCCCCGAGATTTGGGTCCCGGGGGCGTTGTTGTCTGAAGGCCGGTTACTTCGTCAGCGTGATGTTGGCGCCGCGGAACTGGCTGTCGGCCCTGATCGTGACGGACTGCTTGTTGCCGCTGGTGCGCATCGAAATGTCGGCGTTGAAGCCGGGCGCGCTGGCAACGACCTGGAAATTGCCGCCGCCGCCGCGACCTTGCAGATCGCCGCTGACATTGCGGCTGGACTCGCTCCAGGAACCGGTAACCGCGCTACCCTCGGCCTGCACGTCGGCCGCCAGGTTGAACTTGTAGGCGTCGCTGGCGCAGGTGAGGCTCATGGTCATCCTGGGCCCACCGACGTGATAGGTCGCACGGCAGCGGATCCGCTCGCTGGAGCCGTCGTCGAGGGTAACCGAGCCGGCGCCCGACCAGGTGCCCGCCATGCCGGCGAACGGGCCGGACTGGGCATGGCCTGCGGTGCTTGCTAATGCCGTCACGAAAAACGCGACGGCTGCAAATGCTGGCCGCCGCGCGATAGCGAAGAAACTCGATACGCTGGTGATCTTACTGACGGGATGCTTCCCATCGGCCGCTGCACGGTACGCCAGCTGATGCCCCATTCCACTTCCCCGATCCGGAGTTGCCACTGAGTTGTCCGTTCGCATATGCACCATTGATCGAGACTCGCACAAGGCCCCCGCTGCCGACGGTGCCGGAGATCGTCGCGCCGGGCGCGGTGATCTTTCCTTCCGAAACGGTCAGGGTGGAGCTGGACGACGGCTCGCAGCTACCGGTCTTGGTGACGACGGTGACGTTCCAGAGGCCGTCATAAGGCTGCTGCGCGGAGGCGGGAGCAGCGGTGAGGGCGGCAGCCGAGGCGACCGAAGTGACCAAAATCAGGTCGCGAATGCGGATCGAACGCATGAATCAAATCCCTGTAATTTCGTGTGATGACGCGGCTTATCCTGTCACAATGTGTTCAAAATTTGCTGCGTCGCGGGAGCCCCGAATGTTCCTGTGAACTCAAACACATCATAGTGAATCTGGTTCCGGGCCAGGAACGAAGAATTTGTTCCGTCGTTTGATCGTCTGAGGTATTTAGATACCAAATTGCGGATTAGTGCTTGCCAGGGCTGAGGTTAGGCGCCTTGGTCGCAAACTGCTCATCCTGGGGCTTGGCCGGCAGCGCGCCATTGACCTTGCCGTAGTCGATGACCTCACCGAGCAGGCGCAGCCCGAGCGGTGCCAGCGCACGCTCCCAGAGCTCGCGGGCCGTCTCGCCCTTCTTGACGAACACCCAGTCCTGGGCGGCGATCGCGCCGGCGTCCATGCGGTCGGCGAGGTGATAGATGCTGCCGCCGGCGATTGGATCGCCTTCCTTGATGGTCCACTCCACCGCTGCGATGCCGCGGTGACGCGGCAGCAGCGAGGGGTGGTACCCGATGCCGCCAAGCTTGGCCACGGCAAGCGCCTCCTTGCTGACGCGGGCGTGGCTGTGGGCGGTCACGATCAGCTCGGTGCCCGGCGCGATCTCGGCGGCCGTCACCAGCTTGGGATCCGCCTGGACAATGACCTCGATGCCGGCCGCCCTTGCCGCTGCCGCCAGCCGGTCCTCGCCGTCATGGACGACCACCCTGACCAGCGTGACGTGGTGCTCGCGCAGCATGTTCAGGGTCGTCACGCCGAAATGGCGGGAACCGACAAGGGTAATGCGCATGGGATCAATTCCGTGGGGGTTACGCGGGATTTGCTTGGGCTGCCGCTATGCCGATAGCACACCGCGGTCGCCTGGTTCGTTGTCCTGCCCGTTATCAACAGGCCGGCCGGCTGGCAACCTCAGGCCGCCGGCGGCTTGCTCGCCAGCACCTTGTCGATGCGCCGGCCGTCGAGATCGACAATCTCGAAATCCCAGCCCTGCGCAGTGGTCTTCGCACCGGTATCGGGGATCGCGCCGAACGCATGCAGCAGGAAGCCGGCGGCGGTCTGGTACGGCCGCGGCGAGGGCAGCGCGATGCCGAGCAGTTCGCTGAATTCGAGCGCCGGCATCCACCCCGAGATCAGATAGGAGCCGTCGTCGCACCTGACATAGGCGGGCTCGGCCGGGCCTTCCTCGGTATGGAAGGCGCCGACGATGGCCTCGAGGATGTCGGCGCTGGTCACGACGCCCTGGAAGGTGCCGTATTCGTCGTGCACAAGGCCGATATGCACCGCGGAATCGCGCAGGATCGCGACCACGTCGCGGGCGTCGACGGTCTCCGGAATGATCGGCGCATCGCGCGTCAGCGCGCGGACGTCGGGCGTCTGGCCGGCGAGGTAGACGTCGAGCACGTCCTTGGCCTGCACGATGCCGAGCGCATGATCGCGGTTGCCGTCGAACACCACGCAGCGCGAGTGACTGCTCTTTTGCAGCGCCGCCAGGATCTCGGGTGCAGGCGCGGCGAGGTCGATCAGGCTGACCTCGTGGCGCGGCGTCATGACGGCGCCGACCGGCAGATCGCCAAGGCGCATCACGCCGGCGATCATCTCCTTTTCGCCGGGCTCCAGCACGCCGGCGTTTTCGGCTTCCACCACCAGGGTCTTGATCTCGTCCTCGCTGACGCGGTCCTGCGCATCCTCGCGATGGCCCAACAGCCACAGCAACGATTTGCCGGAGCGGTCGAGCAGCCACACCACCGGCAGCGACAATTTCGCCATCACCGTCATCGCCGGCGCGGCCCGCACCGCGATCGCCTCGGGATCGCGCAGCGCGATCTGCTTCGGCACCAGTTCGCCGACGATCAGCGAGGCATAGGTGATCACGCCGACCACGATGGCGACACCGGCAGCGTCGGCGACGTTGGCCGCCACTCCAACCTCGAACAGCCATTGCGACAGGCGCTGGCCGAGCGTCGCGCCCGAGAAGGCACCCGACAGCACGCCGATCAGCGTGATGCCGATCTGCACCGTGGAGAGGAATTTGCCGGGATCGGAGGCCAGCGCAAGCGCGCGGCGCGAACCGCTGACGCCGCGTTCGACCAACGCCGCGAGGCGCGCCGGACGGGAGGAGACGATCGCGAGCTCCGACATCGACAACAGACCGTTGACGACGATCAAGACCGCCACGATCGCAAGTTCCAGATATAACACGGGAGTCCCTGAGGTTTGGCGGCATGGCCGCTCTGCGACGCCCTATATAGGCATAGCGGGGCCGTTTTGCTGTGCCTTGTCGGGCGCCCCTGCACAAGCAGAGGGTGCGTATGGCGCGCATGCAGCAGGAGATCGCGGCATTTGGCGCGCTGGCGCTTGTGACACCGGCGCGTTTTCTTCCCCCGAGCTGCAATCCGGTGCGCTGGAAAACGCTCCTAGGCGAGTATCCGCAGCTCAGGTCTGACGAACGTCTTGCCCGATGCAGAAGGCTGACTCAGCATTTGTTTGGCAGCGGCTTGCAGCTGCACGCGTAAATCGGCGTTGCATTGCTTCATCTGGTTGCGCAGTTCGCGTCGGGAGAAGGCGGTGAGCGAGGGGTCCGCAAGCTGTTGCCAGGCGGTGCGGAGCCATTCCTGCAGCTCGCGAATGTTCTGATCCAAAGTCTTCTGATCCAGGACGCTGGGCTGGGTCATGCAGCCAAATCCCACGAAGTGATCAGTTGCAAAGTAACGCTGATTCGCGTCGCTTCACCTAGCGCTATGTTGCGCAGGCGCGTGTTCGGCAGGGGAGATCGGATGCGGCAGGCGCACCGTTGCCCGGCTCAGCGCGCCTTGCCTGGGCCGGTGCGCAGGAAATCCAGCGCGATCGGCAGCGCGAGGAACAGCGCGGCCATCATCGAAAGCTCACGCGTTTGCGTGGCGGTCAGGCCGAGATCGTGTTGGGCGAGATAGGCGAGCATGATCGCTGTGTAGGCGGCGACGCAGATCGCGACGGCGATGCTCCCGAAATCGGTCTTGCTGTCGGTCTCATCGTTCACGGCGGCACCACGTCGTTGCGGGAGTGGTGTAGCGCGGCTCAACCTCCATCAACTATGAGCTGGTTCACGGCGCGAAACGGGCGATCGGCTTCGCTCGTCGCAGCGATCGATCAGGCGGGCTCGCGGCACGAAGCCTAGCGAGGGAGCTTGCGTTCCGGCTGGCTTTCCTGCGGAAGCTTGACCGGGACGTGGGGCGATGTGCTCACCACGCGCGGGCTGCCGTCGGAATGGGTCTGGCCGTTGAGCAATGTCTCGAGAACCAAAAAGAATTTTTCAGAAAGCATGGGCGTAGCCCTCGTCGTCTAATGTCCTTATGTCGCGGCATCCGGCGGAAAATTCGATCAATTAAAAGCGAGTCGCGCCGCCATGGCGATGCTGCGGCGCGGGGTCTGCCCTGTGCAATCCGGGAGATTACCGGCGCCGAAGTCCTCAGCCTGCGCGCCGATAGTTGCCAAATTCCTAACGGCGGCTGGCGCAGCCCGTGATTGCGTCACACCGTTCC
Organism: Bradyrhizobium sp. B120; assembly: GCF_049075665.1. Classification (NCBI taxonomy): domain Bacteria; kingdom Pseudomonadati; phylum Pseudomonadota; class Alphaproteobacteria; order Hyphomicrobiales; family Nitrobacteraceae; genus Bradyrhizobium; species Bradyrhizobium sp. B120. The sequence goes on from NZ_CP185242.1 coordinate 4,359,087, forward strand.
TTCAAGGATCGACGTTAACGAGAGCGGCATGGATCGGGACCAGGACATCGACGAGGGATTTGGGTCGGCGCTGCGCCGCAGCTACGGCCGGTTCGCCTGGTGGATCGTGCGGCTTAACCGCGTGCTCGAGCCGTCGCGCGCGGCCGAGCCGCCGCGCACCCAATTGCCGCCGCGCGCCGCCGTCCCGCCACGGCGATCCCTCCCGCCGCGCCCGGAATAGACCTCACCATAATACCGCCGCCTCCTGTATCGGCCGTTCGGCCGGACTGCTATGCATGCGCCATCCGCGGACCCCAAAGGTTCGCCGTTTTTGACGATGCGGCCGCGCGGCGGCGCAAGCGACGAGAAGGGACAGACACAATGATCGAGACGGTTGGCATCATCGGCGCCGGAACCATGGGCAACGGTATCGCGCAGATCTGCGCGGCTGCGGGGCTTGCCGTGACCATGGTGGATATCTCGGACGCGGCGGTGCAACGCGGCTTGAAGACGGTCGGGTCCAGTCTCGATCGCCTAGTCTCCAAGGTGAAGATGACGGCGGCCGATCGCGATGCGACTCTCGCGCGGATCAACGCGACCACCGACAAGTCCAAGCTTGCCGCCTGCGACCTGGTGATCGAAGCCGCCACCGAGAACGAGGAGTTGAAGGTCAAGATCCTCAGGGATCTCTGCGCCGGGCTGAAGCCGAGCGCGCTGGTCGCGACCAACACCTCGTCGATCTCGATAACCCGCCTTGCGGCCTCGACCGATCGTCCCGACCGCTTCATCGGGATGCACTTCTTCAATCCGGTCCCGGTGATGGCGCTGCTCGAGCTGATCCGCGGCCTGCAGACTTCGGACGACACGGTCGCCAAGGCCGAAGCGTTTGCCAAGCGTATCGGCAAGGTCGCGATCACCGCGAAGAACAGCCCGGGCTTTGCGGTGAACCGCATCCTGTGCCCGATGATCAACGAGGCGATCTTTGCGCTGCAGGAAGGCATTGCGACCGCGGAAGAGATCGATGCCGGCATGAAGCTCGGCTGCAACCATCCGATCGGCCCGCTCGCGCTTGCCGACCTGATCGGGCTCGACACCATGCTGTCGGTGATGGAGGTGTTCTACACCGGCTTCAACGATCCCAAATACCGGCCGGCGCCGCTGCTGAAGGAGATGGTCGATGCCGGCCACCTCGGCCGCAAGACCGGGCAGGGGTTCTACAGCTACAGCAAGTGAAATCTGCGCGCGCCTGACCCCGTAGTCATCCGGGATGGATCGCGCGGGCAAGCTCGCGTAACCACAACGCCTGATCCGCCACTGAGGCGGGGGACATCAGACACGAGGCCCGGGCTCCTAGGCACACCGGGCCTCGTGTTTTTTGTGGGTCCCGCGCTCATCCAGGGCGCCCTGGCCTCCGATGCGCTCCTCCGCGCTCGGGTCACACCTTCTTGAGGCGGTGAGCGGAAACCTCGCAGATCTTCCCGGCGTACCTAAATCAACGGCTGGGTGCCGATCGAGGAAGGAAGCAGGATCATGCGCAGGTCGAATTGGGCAATTCTGGCGTTCGCGGCGCTCGGAACGAGCTGGATTGTCGGCTCCGCACAGCCGGCGGCGGCCGATCCCTACGACTATCCCTGGTGCATCCAGGGCAGGGATGAGGGATACCCCGGCTATTGCGGCTACCAGACCTACGAGCAGTGCCAGGCGTCGGCGTCAGGCCGCGATGCCTATTGCGGCATCAATCCCCGTGTTGCGTTCAGCCAGCAGCGGATATCGCCGCGGGCCCCCCGCTAAGCGGTACGAGCATGTCGGCCGGGCGGCCATCAGGCATGATGGTTGCATTGCCGATGGTCGGAGAATTCACCCTGCGTTGGAGAGCACATGGGCGAGATCATCAGGTTCATCTCGAAGTCTGAACTGGAGCGCGCGCGTCTGATTCGCGAGGCCCGGGCCAATTACGAGCGCATCTTTCCATCGGCCGATTCGACTGATGTGCAAGGCGCCGCGGTCGAGGGCGACGGCAGCGAGGCGTCGTCGAAGCCGTAGCCACCGGTATTGCGCGCGAGAGGATGCGGACGCTGCGATGGGGAAACGGAACTGGCGGCAGCTGTGGCAGACGTTGTGGCAGACTTGGACGATCGACAAGCCGGCCGCGCTTGGCGACTGGCTCTGGCAGGTTCTGGTCGTTGAGCTCGCGGCCCTGCTGGATCGGCTGACATTGCGGAAGCTGATCGCGCTGATCCCGGTCGTCATCGTGATCGGTGCCTATCTGCACCGGATTCCGCTTCCTCCCGAATTGATACTGGTCGGCGATGTGCTGGCCTATATCGACGTCTTCTCGATGATCTTCCTGATCGGCCTGTTCACGCGCGTGGCGACTGTCATGGCCGTGGTCAGACAGACCATCGAGCTCGCTCAAAGCCTCGCGCGGCGTGTGCCGATGGCGCTACGCCGGTTTGACACGCGTCATCGTCGCGCCAAGGACCGCCCGCGCCGCGGGCGCCTCACCGGTGCGAGGACCGACGATGATGAGCCCTCTGTCGTTGCGGGGCTGGCATGGGCTTAGATCGAGGCGATGCGGCGGTGAGGAACGCAATTGCGCCAGCTATCGCGGCCGTCGGACCTGTTCGTCGCTGTCGTCGGCCACGGGCCGGGCAGGGCTACTCGCGGAAGAGCCGTCCTGAGAGCCGTCCGGGCTACGCCGGTGCGAGCTGGAGAGATCGGTTGCGCTTTGCCGGGAGCGATGAAACGCGATCCCCATCTGGAAACTCCAGACACCGAACAACACCGCGCCGGCCACACAGGCGGCCACAAAGGCCCAATCGCGTTTCTTCATCTGATACAACAATGCCAACTCAAGGACACACCGGCCACATGCCTGCGCCAACCACTCCACCAAATGCCTCGCCACCGCAATCCGCGCGAAGATGCCCCAACATCGCGGCCAAGACGTTGCTGCGTCCCAAGCAAGACTCACGCATAGTGATGCGATCGGGCGTGCTTGTCGATCCGCGCAGCGCGCACCGCACTGGTCACGGAGCAGTGATTACCAAATCACGCATCCAGCAACACTCCGACCAGATCATCCCGCGTCCGCAACAATCTTGCCAAACTTTCACTAGGTCATTGGCGCACTGAGTTCGAAGATGCAGATGAAAGCGGACGAATCGCAATGACCGAACTTGAGGAGCTTCGCTACTTCGAGCACCAGTGCCTGGAGATGGCCAAGCAGTCCACGTTGCCGGATGCTCGACGCGCGCTCCAGATCCTGGCACGCAACTACGCTACAGCTGCCGAAATCCTCGAACGGCGCGCACAATCCGCCAACACGGCGCTCGCCCAACTGTTTCGATGCCTGAGGCTCTGATCCGATTGAGAGGCTGACAAGCGCGCGGTGCGACCGCCCATGCGAAGCAGCCGGCTTGCTCGGCCACGGCGGCGGTGAGATTGGTGAGCGCGCCGGCTTCGGGACGACCGTAGTCCCGCCATTGTCGCCAACATCGAGCGCGTGAACACGCAGGACGAGGCTGCCATCAGAAGCTCCATCTGGGGGCATAGAGCCGTCGGCAGTCCAAGAGGTGTTGCGATGTTCGCGCTGACTTTTCTGGGAACGTCGGCAAGCGTGCCGTCGCCCGAACGCAACCACCCTGGCATTCTCGTCGAGGCAGTCGGCAGTCGTATCCTGGTCGATTGCGGCGAGGGAACGCAGCGTCAGCTGCTGCGGAGTGGCGCCGGCTTTCGACGGCTTGATCACCTCCTGCTGACGCATGCGCATTTCGATCATGTGCTCGGCATTCCCGGGCTGTTTTCGACCCTACGGTTGCGGCAAAGTTCGGATGCGATGACAATTCATGGCGGGCCCGGCACGCTCGATGTCGTCGTCCGCATGCTGGCAGGGCTTTGGGGCGAAGGCCGAGCGCCGATCCCGCTTGACCTCGCGCCATTGACCGAGGGACGAGTCCTCGACGCAGGCGAATTCACCATCGATTGTTTTCCGGTCCGCCACCGGGACACGGACAGTTTCGCTTTCTCCTTTCAGAGCGCGATCCGCCGGCATCTCCTCCCGGACCGGCTGCTGGCGCTGCGCGTTCCTGATGGGCCCGTTCGCAGGGAGCTCGCGGAGGGAAGGCAGGTGACGTTGGACGACGGCCGCACCATCGATCCGGAGCAGGTGCTTGGTCCGGCCGAGGGACGAAGGAAGCTCGTCATTGTCGGCGATACCGAAACCACCGAGGGGCTGGACGATCACGTCAGAGACGCCGACGTGTTGGTGATCGAAGCGACGTTTCTCGCGCGCGACGCGGCCACCGCGCGCGAGTACGGGCATTTGACAGCCACCGAAGCCGCCGCGCTTGCGGCGCGGAGCGCGGTCAAGCAGCTCGTCCTCACGCACATCTCGGGCCGCTACCCGGACGAGGACATTCTGGTGGAGGCGACGGGGACCTTCCCGAACAGCCGGCTAGCCAACGACTTCGACCGCATCATGATCTGAGCGCTGCCAGCCTCTATGGTCTCGGTGATTGGAACGCGTCGAGGTTCCTCGACATCGCACCGTGGATCGCATCGAACTCACCACGATGTTGAACAGGCGTTCAGGAAAGTTCCGAACTTGTTCCTGCAACATGCGCGGACGCCGGTCGTTATCACGGGGACTGAAAAGGAGGATGCCATGACGAAGCTTACTTACGCTCTTGCCGCGGTTGCGGCACTCTCGATAGCGGCACCGACCATTGCCAGCGCGCAGGGTGTCGGCGTCTATTTCGGCAGCGGCCACGGCTACTACGGCGATCGATATGATGGTCCGCGCATCGTGTACCGGGATCACGACCGCGGTTGGCACCGCGGCTGGTACCATCACCGCGACTACTACCGCGACCGTGGCGTCGTGATCCGTGGTCGTGACTGGGATGACGACTAACGGGTGCCGGACGCACCACGCGTAACCAAGAGGGCCTCGCTTCGGCGGGGCCCTTCTTTGTCGGCGAGCTCCATCAAAAGGGGGCCGCCGCCGCACCAACAAGGTTTCATTAACCCGACTCACCCACGCTCTCGCTGGGCCATCTGGATGGGCCGCTTGCAGAAGGCCGCCACGACAAGCTCCGTGGTGGCCTTTTGCGTTCCGAGAGTGCTGAGGGAGACGACCGATGGACTACGGCGCCTTCACCGACGCCAGCCTGAAGATGATGTACGAAGCCGTCCGCGGCGCGCTCAAGGCCGACGATGAATTCGAGGCCAACGGCGAAGATCCAAAATTCCGCGTCCGCGCGACGCCCGAATGGAAACGCCACGCCGGCAGTCTCGAGGCCGAGATGCTGAAGCGAGGGCTGCAGCTCGACATCATCGACTGGACGGGCGGCCAGGGCGAGCTGCCGCTGACGGTGGGGCCGTGAACATTTTGCTCAGTTGCGGGATGCGGCGGGCACGTTGGCATGTGCTCTAGAAGAGATGCCGGGTATCCGCGGCGATCTCATCACGCTTGAGTGGGCTACTCTCCGCAAAGAACAGCTGCATCTTTGCCGCGAATTTGCGGGCAACTTCCGGCGGGATTTCGAGCGGCTTTCGCTTAAGCGTTGCCAAAAGACAAGCGTTCCGCGCTGGCTTTGTGAATATGGAGACGATGGCCGTAGAAACACGGGAATCTCAGGCGGCGAGAATAGGGTAAAATGCAGATGTGCGATAAGCGCTTCGAGGAGTTTTTACGTGCAAGTCATACGGAATGGATTTTTATCGCTTCTGGCCTTGGGAGCATTGACCCTGGAAGGTCACGCTCAAACTGTGGTGGCAGCATTGGAGTGCGATTTTCCGCCAGCTTCAAGTGATGATTGGAACATGGCCGCGGCGACGCTGCAGTATTTCGTTGATCCCGCAGGAGGCTGGAAGGTGGAGCAGGATTCCTTCTCCTTCGATGGCCCGACAAACATTACCATCGGTGGAAAAGATCGCGCAGCTTCGCTTTCGATCACTATTTCTCGACAGTCAGGCAAAGCGACCAAGACCCTGTCGTCGGAACGGAAGTCCCTTACGATCAGCGGGGAATGCAGAAAGATGGACTCTTCCGGACGTAAGTTTTAGGCGAACCCGTCGGCTCAAATGCGCGAGCCGGCGAGCGGAAATGCCCCTAACCCGAAACACCCTTCGCGAAGTTGAGGCAATGAGAGAGCAAAGCTCAACCTATCCTTTGGGAATGGGTTTCCCTCCCGCAGGGCCTATCGGCTTGGGACCGGCCAGGGGCGGAGGGCTGATGGATGGAAAAGGAATCTGATCTGTTTCGTTGGTTGATTTTTCCGGTTCTTTCGCAGGGCGAACCTCATCATCCAATGATGGGCAAATCTTCTCCCAGCCTGGACTAAAAGCCGTGTCCAGAAAATCGATCTGATCTGTTCCGAAGGTCTGCACAATCCGCTGTCTGCTGCAGGCGGAGACGATTGCGCTTTTTGTTTCCTTGCCTAGTGGACCATTCAGCGAATAGCGCACGGTTACCGGCGCGCCGCAGCGATTGACGACAGTCCACGTTTGCAAAGTGCCGTCCTTGGTCTTGGTGGGGCCGGTGAGGCAGCTTTGTGCATGGGCCGTTGCGGCAAGGACGCAAGGGACAAGCCAAACTGCAACGGCCTTGGCAAGTTTCATGTGCAGGCTCCTGAGTCGCACCGAACTCAAAGGTCGGCGCATTGTTCACGAACGGAGAACCACCGAAACAATCCGTGTGCTCATGTTTGCGCGGATTGCCGGCGCTGTTGCCGCGACGATACAGAGATACCCGTGCAACGATGCTAACCAACCTGCGTCTGAACCAAGACGGGGGTTGTGTCGTGTCGGGATCCGATCACTGGAACGGTGCAAATCGACTCTACTCGTCTGCCGAAGCGCCGCAGCTGCGCGATGAGCAGCAGCAGTTCGACCGCTATCACAAATTCGACGATGCCATCTCGCGATCGGCGCAGAGTGTCTCGAGAAACCTAATCTGGGATCGCTACAACCCGCCGGTTCGTTGATCTGGTCAGCGGCCGGGTAGTTCAGCGTAAGGTATTGAACTAGTTTGGTGAGCGCGGAGGGACTCGAACCCTCGACCCCATGATTAAAAGTTACAGGCGTGCACACAAGTTAAGTCCTTTCAAAGCCGCCGATATCTCGAAAACAACCGTAAATAACTGAACAAGCAAAGATTCTGCCTGTTGCTGTGGGTTGTCAACTTTTTCCTTGCGTTGACCCGTGGCTGTGTGCATAGAGTGTGCACATAGACCACGTAACGATTTGGTGTGCACGGAGCGGGGCATGCAGGTCAAGATCAGCAAGACGCAGGTTGACCGAATGACGGCGGGGGAAATCCTCGCCGACAAAGAGGTGAAGGGCTTTGTGGCCCGGAAGCTGGACAGCGGCGCCGTCACCTACGGCTATCGGTACCGGGACAAGATGACCGGCAAGCAGCGTTGGCTGGGGCTGGGCCTGCACGGCAACATTACGGCCGACAAGGCCCGAGACCTCGCCAAAAAGGCGGCCGGCGAAGTCGCCAACAAGCAGGATCCGGTTGCCGAGATCGAAGAAGCCAGGGCTGAGGCCAAGAGGGAGAAGGCCGCAGCGGTCAACACGGTCAATTCCGTCATTGACGCTTTCATCAAGCGCCACGCCAGCAACCTGCGCAGTGCCGACCAGATCGAGCACGCCTTTGACGCCTATGTCCGAAAGCCGCTGGGCGCCAAGTCGATCTATGACGTGAAGCGCAGCGAGATAGTCACCATGCTGGACGGCGTTGAGGACGAGGCCGGCCCGGTGATGGCTGACCGGGTGCTGGCCCATGTCCGCAAGGCTTTTAATTGGCAGGCAGCTCGAGACGACGAATTTAAGTCGCCGATCGTTCGCGGCATGGCCCGGACCAAACCCAAGGAGCGCGCCCGGAAGCGGGCCTTGACGGACGAGGAGATCAGAGACGTTTGGAAGGCCCTGGAGACCGCGGAGGTCCCCGTTTGCTATCCGCGCTACGTCAAATCGCTCCTCGTCACGGCGACGCGGCGTAACGAATCCTCGGAGATGAATTCCGCCGAGATCGACGGCGACCTGTGGACGATCCCAGGCGAGCGCTACAAGACGAAGCTGGATCACGTTGTTCCGCTCACTGACAAGGCCAAGGCCCTGATCGGCGCCAAGCCCGAAGGCTTCAAGGGCAATTCGTGGTTTGTGTTCTCGACCACCGAAGGCAAGCGGCCGTTCAGTGGCTTCTCAAAGGCCAAGAAGGACCTGGACGCCGAGATCGCCAAGATCCGGAAGGCGGACAAGCGGGATGCTATGCCGCGCTGGACGTTGCACGACCTGCGCCGCACGGCGCGCTCACTGATGAGCCGCGCCAAGGTGCCTGCCGACCATGCCGAGCGCGTGTTGGGCCACGTCATCGGCGGAGTGCGCGAGACCTACGATCGCTATGAGTATCTGGACGAGAAACGCGACGCGCTGGAGAAGCTGGCGGGGTTGATTGAACTGATCCTGAAGCCGCCGGCAGACAATATTCTCAATTTTCAGGACGCGCGTGCATGAAGCGCGGTCGCAAGGCAATTTTGACCGATATCCAGCGTTGGGGTGTCGGAGGCTTTTGCGAGGACGAATGGCGGAAGCTTTGCGAGAAGCAGACGTTTGATCGGCATGATGCTCTTCCCCACATGAAGCAGGTACGAGAAGCTCAGCAAAAGATCACGCGTGCCAGGTTCAAGTACGAGAGACAAATCCATTCCGAAAAGATCGACGTCGCGATTGCTCGGGCGCGATCCAATCGTCTGGCTCGCATCATCACGGTTCGGCGCCCGTATGCCGAGGCTGCTCCGATCTTGGGACGTGCGATTTTCTGGTGTTGGCAAAAGTATAAGAAGCGCATCAGTCGGCAGTACGCGCGCGATTGTTGGGACTCATTTCGGGAGTGCGAAGCCGCAATAGTCCGCGCATCAGGTCAGTTAATAGATTGATATCGCTTATATAAGCACGTTTATTTCGGCGAATCACCAAATTGGAAAAACGTGATCTTTGTAGAGATGAGCCACTATCAACCAACTATCGAGGCTCATCGATGGAATCTCTCAGTAAGCAACATCGGCCCCCGGTCGATGTTAAAGGCGCCGCTGCCTATACCGGCTTCGGCGAAGGGTATCTCAACAAGCTTCGCTGCAAGGGCGGTGGCCCGATCTTCATCAAGAAGGCCGGCGTCGTTCGATACGATCCCGATGACCTGGATCTGTGGCTCGCCGCGCTGAAGCGCAAATCGACCTCTGACGTTCGGGAGGTCGCGGCCTAATGACCCTCAAAGCAGAGAAGGCCGGCGCTCGGGGGAGCACCGACCTTCGGAAACCTGTTCTGGCGAACAGCTCGGACACTACCCTCCGCACCCTTCGCGCGCAATACTTGGCCGAAATCTTCGCTATGCCGGCTGATACGGCCGTCACGATCGCTGACCTCGCATTCGGGGGAGCGACGCATGATTAAATCGTACATCTCCCAGGCGGACTTCATCGCCAGCCAGCTCCATCACAATGGAACGGACGGCTACAGCACGGACGATCTGCAAGCTCTTGGCGCGTCATTGGAGCGCGCTAGTAACCTTGCCTACGCGGCAGTCCTGCGCCGGCGCGACGAGGAATGCAAAACCAGTTCAAAGGCGTCTGACGCACCAGTGCGCGGGCTGCTCGACGGATTGCGGCCCTCCAACGAGGGGGAAGACGAAGCATGAGCCGCGAACGTCTCCCCAATCGTCGCCCCAGCGAAACGCAGGAATTCGAGCGCGACGGCATCCGCATTACCCTCACTGTGGGCTATCGGCCGAATGGCGAGGTTGGCGAAATCTTCCTGAACGCGGATCGGTCAGACAGCATGCTCGACGTGCTAATGTCCGATGCTGCGATCATCGCCAGCATTGCGCTCCAATATGGCGTTTCGATACGTCAGCTTGCGCACGCCATCAAGCGTGACAGGTTTGGCATCGCCTCATCGCCGATCGGCGCTGCTCTTGACCGCATCTCCAGCCCGGAGGTGCTTTGATGAGACGCAGCAGAGCGAAGCCCGAGGATGCAATCCAGCGAGCCATTTTCCAGCATCTGAAGGCCCGCAAGGCCCCAGGCACATTCGCTTTCCACGTTCCGAATGGCGGCAAGCGAAAGCCTATTGAGGCCTCGATACTAAAGGGGCTCGGCGTCGTGGCTGGTGTGCCCGACATTGTCGCAATCCGCGGCGGACGTGCGTTCGGCCTGGAGCTGAAGGCAGAGGGGGGCAAGCCGTCTGACAAGCAAAAGGAAACGATGGCCGAGATGGAGATTGCCGGTGCCACAGTGGCGCTGGCTACCGGACTAGATGCTGCGATCCGCCAGCTCGAGGAATGGGGATTGCTCATCGGGAGGGTGGCATGAGTAAGCTTTCATTGAAGCCACTTCCCAGCGCACACAATGTCGTCAATCGCAGGGAGTGGGTCCTAGCTCGCGCTCGATGTCTGAGTGCCGGCATGCGTCTGATTTTGTGCGAGATCGACGAGATAGGCATCGCATTGCGTCATGATTGGATAACCGCCGACCAGGCGGCGTCCGATCTTGCCGCTCTTGAGCAATTGCCGGTGCACGTGGCCGCGATCTTTCTGACGGGGGCACAGGAATGATGCCCCAGCTCAAGATCATCAACCCCGTGCTTTGGCGGGACCAGCCCGTTCCGGAGCGGGAATGGATCGTGAGGGACTGGATCCCCGCCAAGACGGTTTCGCTGCTATCGGGCGACGGAGCAGTGGGTAAGTCTACGCTTGCTCTCCAGCTCGGCGCAGCGCGCGCGCTCGATCGGGACTGGATAGGCACCATGCCGGCGGCAGGCCGTACGCTGTATTTGTCTGCCGAAGATGACGCGAACGAACTGCACAGGCGCTTAGATGCCATCAGAGTGCACTACGGCGTGACGTTTGACGATCTCTCCGATTTGGAGATGGTAGACCTCGTTGGCGAGAATGCCGTTTTAGGCGAGATCGCCAAGACAGGGATAATCAATCCTACGCCGGTGTTCGATGCCGTGGTTTCGATCGTCGAAAGAAGGCAAGCCGATCTTGTCATCGTTGACGCGCTTGCTGACGCCTTTGCGGGCGATGAAAACAACCGAAGCCAAGCCCGGCAATTCATCGGAATGCTCAAACGTCCAGCTCGAGCCTATGGCTGCGCGTTCCTGTGTCTCGCCCATCCATCGCTTTATGGTTTGAATACAGGGACGGGTTCATCGGGCTCGACAGCATGGAATAACAGCGTTCGCTCTCGATTGTATTTTGAGCCCGCGAAAGCAACTAACGGAACCGAACCTGACCCGAGTTTGCGCTCGCTCTCAGTTCAGAAAACCAACTATGGCCCAAAGGGCAGGCCGATCACATTGCGATGGACTGCCGGCGCCTATGTGCCTGAAGGCGGAGCATTCTCTCTCGACCGGATGGCACTCAAGGCGAAGGCAGAAACGACGTTTCTGGACCTGTTAAGACAGTTCAACACCCAAGGCCAAGACGTATCAGCCAAGCCTTGCTCTACCTATGCGCCGAAGGTGTTTGCAGAACATCCAAAGGCCGAGGGCATTGGCAAAGCGCTCTTTGTGAGCGCGATGCAAAATCTGCTCGATAGCAAGAAAGTGAAAATTGAAACGACGGGATCGCCGTCCCGCCAGCGTTCCCGGCTCGTCATTGAGGATATAGCAGCATGACCGAACCTGAGATTTTCCCGCCTCCCGTCATCCCGAAGGGCAGGCCGGCGTTCACCGAAGAGATTTTCCAGCAGATCCTCGACCGCATGACCGAGGGCGAGGGCCTCTCGGAGATTTGCCGAGACCCAGAGCTGCCCAGTAAGACGACATTCCTTCGCTGGGTGGAAAAGGACACCGGCCGTCAGCGAGCTTACCAGGGGGCCCGGGAAGCCCTCATGGACCACTATGCGGAGGAAATCCGGCATATCGCATGGAACGACTCGGAAGACACCATCAAGCGGGAGGGGAAGCCGGACCTGTGTAACCACGAATGGATCAACCGATCCCGCCTCAAGGTCGATACCCTCAAGTTCCTGATGGCGAAGCTGCACCCGAAGCGGTACGGCGACAAAACGGAGCTATTGGTTGCGAACGACGTGGATGCGCCTCGATCCTACGACGTCAAGGCCATCTGTTGGGTGCACGTCTATCCGATGCTGCGGGCAGACGGGTCGATGATCAAGCCGGACACGCCGGAGTATCACGAGGAGATCCAGCGAGCAGCGCGGGAAGCACACGCCCAGGGTTTGCGAGAGACCACCGTTGGCATCCGGCTCGATACCGATCGGCCGCCACCGCCGGCTCAGGTCACGTTCCAGCCCGATCCAATCCCAGACCTGACCGCGGAAGCATGGTCACTGCTGAGCCAAGTGCTGCGGCTCGTGAAGCAGACAATCCCCTCCGACGATGCCAGTCCGCCAGAGGCAATCTTCCGCGTCATCCGGGAAGCCTTGTTGCTGCACTTCAGGGAGGTAGGGATTGAGCCTGAAAAGGCCGATGCAGCATGAATGTTCCAACCCTTTCCAACCACCTTCCGACCGCCTTCCGACTGCCTAGCCTCACACCCCCCTTATACCCCCTGTGCGTTGGAAGGGGTCGCACGCACTTGGAAGGTGCGGCGACTCCAACGATTAGGACTGATGTGAATTGATGCCCGGACTGAGGGCGGACCAGTACGCGCGCGCACGCGAGGAAAACTTTTAGGAGGACGGCTCAATTTTGAGCCGACTAAATCCTGGCAGCGATTGCGCACGGTCAGCTATCGCCGGAGCGCGCTGATCCTCTCGACCAGCGGTGCGACGCTTTGACTCAGTAAAGCGAGGGAAATTGACGGCCATGTGTGCATAGAGTGTGCATCAAATGGAAATCGACAGAAAGAAAAGTAATATCAGTGCATTGTACGTGATTAAAGATTACGGGGTCTAGCAATCTGATTACAATCGGCGCACACTCGCCTCAACTGATTTGGAGGTGAACCGTTGTCCCAGTTTTCCAACACTCGAGCTGCTGATGCTCAGGCGGCTAAGACCGCCAACGCAAACCTGCAATCGCTGCTCAACGCGATTGCAAACTCGCCGACCGCCTGGGCTCGCCACCCCGAGATCGAAAGCTTCGAGGCGCTTCAGTGGCTGCTGAAGAACACTCAGCTGACGGTCTCGTGGAACGGCACCGCGATCACCACAGCGCAGTTGGGGTCGTGACATGGGTGATTCCATCAACCGCCAACCGACGCCGCCGCAGGACAAGAACCGCGACATCGAGAGCTACATCAACCGCGGACAGCCTGCCCCCCAGCCCAAACTAGACCGCGATATCTCCAGGCAGATCGAGCGGGAAAGCAAGCGCAATGGCTGACCTGAGCTTCCGATACGCCCGCGCCGACCTGCTGCGATCTGCCGCCGAGCGGCGAGGAGTGTCGGTCACCGCCTTCCTGCGGTCGATTGCTGACGCAGCGCTGGCCGCTGATGGCTTTCCGGTAGCTGAGACGCAGTATGCGCTGGTGGTTGACGGCGAGGTGCTGATGCACGGCGATCACCCAGTGATGAGCTACCGGCCGGCCGCTGATGACCGCGGGGAGTGGCTTCCCATTGAGAACGAGGACTCCAGCCCGTTCGATCCAGCCCAGCACTGGCGGCTGAAGCCGTTGCCGCTGCGCGTCGATGGTGAGCGGGTGGTGCGGACCTATCCGGTGGTCTCGAAGTCGCAGGAGCACGCATGAGCGGCGTTGCCTGGTGGTCCCAGTCGGCGGGCACGAATGCCCTGCAAGACCCAACGGTCAACTGGCAAGAAGGTCAGGCCCCCTCATCTGTGAACGACAGTGCTCGCGCCATGATGGCGAGCACGGCGAAGTGGCGAGATGACATTGCCGGCGCGATCGTTACGGCTGGGACTTCGACGGCATACACGGTCTCAAGCAATCAGGGGTTTGACAATCTGACCCGGCTTGCTGGTCAGTTGATCGCCTTTACTCCGCACGCGACGCAGACGGGGACATGCACTCTGAATGTTGATGGGCTTGGCACCAAGCCGTTGCGCTCGGCGCCGAGCGTGGAGCTGCCGGCGGGGACGCTCGTGCAGGGAACACCGTATATCGCGCTCTACAACAACACTGACGGTGCATTCTATCTGCAGGGTCTGTTTGGCAATCCGTACAATATTCCGCTTGGCGGCGGTATGGATTACTGGTTTCCAACCACCCCCAACAGCTCGTTTGTGTTTCCGGTTGGGCAGGCGATCTCGCGGACGACTTACGCGGCATTCTTCGCCGCCGCTGGCACGACCTATGGGACGGGCGATGGCACGACGACGTTCAATCTGCCCGACCTGCGCGGACGGGTGGCTGCTGGCGTTGACAACATGGGTGGCGTTGCGGCTGGTCGCCTGACTTCCACCTATTTCGGCGTTCCACAGTTGGGTCTCGCCAGCGGCTCTGATTCTCGATCGCTCTCAACCGCTAACCTGCCGCCCTACACGCCTTCCGGCTCGGTCACCCCGGCGGGTATCGTTGTGGCCGCCGGATCTACTGCAACAAATTTCACCCCGGCGGGAAGCGGCCCAGCGCTCTACGACACGACAAAATATGCCGCTGCATCTGCGTTCTTCACCGGTGCGGCGCAGGGTGGTTCAAGTCAGGCATTCGGCATCGCGCAGCCGACGATCTGCTGTAACTACATTCTGAGGATCATCTGATGGCCGATCGGTTTCTGGAATCCGATGAGGATTGGCGCAACTTCCTGGACTATCTCCAGGCACGCACGCCGCTCCGCATGCTCAACGGGGTCGAAGCCCGAGAAGTCTTTCGCGAGATTGCGCTGCTTGGATATCGGATCCTCAAGCCTGGTCGGCATCCATCCGGCCTGGATACCACTGCGGAAGCGATCACCACTGTTCGGCCGCGGATGGTGGTCGGCACAGGCCGAACGGGCCGGCAAGAGCCGGTTGTTGAGGCTCCGTATGAAATCGCCAAGTCGTCGCTTCCTGAAATCATGGCCTCCAACGGTAAGAAACGCTGATGTCTGATCTTGAAGCTTCGCGCGATGACAATGGGCAACTTGCGCCTTCGACCGATGGGCTTTTCGGACAGGAGGCCGAATTGGTCGATGCCGGCTATGTGCCGATGCCGGATCCTGAAAAGCAAAAGCAGGATGACGTCGATCTCGACGTTAGCGATGGGGCCGAGGTTCTGACCGGGATCCGGGAGGACGAGGCCCCGATCGAGGAGGTCGCCTATCACGATACGGACGGAAAGCGACTAAACGCCGACATCAACGAAGGCCCCGTTGAGGCCGTCACCGCCGAGCAGGCTGCGGTGGCGCTGACCGCCTATCGAGAGGCCAAGGACGACAATACTGCCCAGTCCATCTCAAAGAGTTTCGCGGATGAGGTTGACGCGCTGCGCGGTGATGCCGTCAGGCAAGGTCTCGATCCGAAGGCAACCGGCATCGAGGTTTCCCCGACCGCGGAAGTACCGGCTGGGGAGGTGGCTAAAGTTGATGCCGATCCGCCAGCGCCTGGCACGGAAGGCATTGATCCTGAGGTGCAGAAGGCGCTGAAGATCCCGGCGGTCAAGGAAGCCCTGGAGCGCGAGTTTGCGCAAGCCGACCAGGTGAAGGCGCAGTTTGGCGAAACCTTGAATGCGGCGCAGCGGCTGGCTCAGGCGACGCTGCTAGAGCTGGCGCCCGGCTTGGCGCATTTGCAGCCGCATGAGATCGAACCGGCGTTGCACCACTTGGCGCAGACCGACCCAGCCCGTGCGCAGGCGATTGCGTCCACCCTCGATCGGGCGCAGCGCATCGAGTTCGCGCAGCAGCAACGTGCCGCCGTCGAGCAGCAAGCCCGACAGCAGCAGTTCGAGGCTCAGCGTCAGCAGCTCAGCCTGCAGGCCGATGAAGCTTTGGGGCCGATGTCGCGGGTCGAAAAGATGCAATTGGCTGATGAGCTTGTCGATTATGTCGGAAAACACGGTGTGAGCCGAGAACAGCTGGTGCAGGAGATGAGCACCAATCTCGCGCTCAACCATCCGGCATTTCAGAAGATGGCGGCCGATGCGATCCGATATCAGCGCATGATGAATGCTCCGAAGGCAGTCGCGAAGCACGATCTTCCGCCTGTTCAGCGTCCTGGCGTCGCGCAGCGATCCAGCCGATCCGAGGTCAGCGCCACCGATATCGAACGTCGCTTCAGCTCGGCGACCGGCGACAAGCAGATCAGGCTCGCCGCGGCCCTTACCGAAGCCCGGCGCAGTGCGAGGAACGGACAATGAGCAACGACTATGATGAGCGCTCTTTCGAGGAGCGCATGCAATCCAATTTCAAGAGCCGCACTGGCGTCGATTGGTCTCCCCAGGCCACTATCGATAACTTTGTGCTCTTCGGGCCTGAACAACGCGCTGATGCGCTGGATCAGATTGACCTGGAAATCTCCAAGACCGATGTCGACGACAATCCGAATGCGCTTGCGACCGCAGCCCAACGGCTGCATCTGAGGCGGGAATTGCAATCGCTGCATCATAAGATGTTGCAGGTCCGGCGATGAGCGTTCCCAGTCCCGTCCAAGCGGCCCTCGCGCGGCAATATCTGGAAGCGCACAATATGTTCGGCCGGTGGGCGACCGTTCGCAAGTTGCCAGTGCTGCCGACATTGCCAGCCCATCTCGCGGATTTCGTCAGCAACTCCTTTCCGGCAGCGAAGCTGGAGGAATTGATCCTGGCGACCGAGGAAGTCTCGCGTCTCCACACTGGTAACGGTCTCGCCGATCCGGTCACGGGGCAGGTTGCCTCTGCATTCCAGGCCATCGCTCCGATCGCGCCGCCGCGGTCCTGGCCGACCGAACACAAGGCGAGCTTTTTGCAGCTGCCATATGGCTTGCAGAAGTATGTCGCAGCCCATGAGGGCAGGCGCGAGAAGGAAATGCGCCGCGCGCAGAGCGAAGCAGCGGCAGTCCGACAAAAACTGAGGGAAGCGGAAAAGATCGATGGCGATAAGCAAAACGTTGCAGCTTGAGGAACGGATACAAGCCATCCGCGCCGAGATCGATGCATTCATTGATGCGAGAGCGGAAGCTGTGGCTAAGACATGCCCAGGCGTGCCTTTGGCAGTGATCCGCAATTCGATCGCTCGCATGGGCTGCCAGTGTTCGACCTATCTTGAATTGAACGCGTCGGAGTTGGCAAAATGACGACCTGGCTTGATGCGATGATGCAGCGAGCTACCGAGTCGTTGCGCGATCATCCGGAGGTGCCTGCTCGACCGCGTGCTATTCCGGCGCAGCCCAAGCCGGAAATCAAACATTGCTGGATGCAGACCCGCCAGCCGGACTACGAGCGTGGCGACGAGGGCAACGTCGAGCCCATCTACTACTCCGTTTCGGATGGCGTGCTGACCATGCATGACGAGAGCGGGAAGCCTAGCGGGAGGCGAACTCTGGTCGATGGAGAGGATCCCCGCTTCGCTGCCATACGCCTGAGACGGGAAGCATTGCAAAGAGAGAATTCCGGATCAGACTTCAATCGGCCGCTGAACTACCCGGGGCCAAGCGTTGCCTGGTGATAGATGAAAAAGCGCGAACAATGGACCGGCTGGTCGAGGCTCGCCTTAGCGGCAACCTATGTTGCCAGCTTCGGAACGTGGATGCGATCTCACGAATAGGCCTAAGAATTGCCAATCGGCCGGACATAGATATTTAGAGCATCAAGGTAATCGTATCCCTGCTTTGTAACCTGAAATATTTGCCGCTTAACTCCTTGGGCTTTGATGAGTTTGTGGCCCTCAAGCTCCTCGATCGCAAAATCATATGCTGCGGTAGTTCTGTGGTCTGCTCCTCCAACTTGCTTTGTGCCTGCCTGGAAGATTTTGCCGCCTATAGCACTCACCACAAGAACTTGGCCGTGGCCTTGAGCGGCTGCCGATAGGATCTCGATAGCTTCTGCAGACAATTCGGGCATTGTCGGCGCAAAATTTGCCGTACCCAGCAATAGAGGATCTGGTGATGAGCTCGCTTTGCTGGCTAGCGTTGGATTCGATGTAAGCTGTATCTGTAGCTGATGTCTGAACTTGTCTTTGAAATCGAGCGGATCCTCATAATCCCAGGTAATGCCCTGTCCCTGGCACCACTTCTTAAAGCTCTTCAGCCGCTCGTATTCGGTGTGATCGATGCTATCCTGCACGACAGGCTGTCGCGAGAAGAAAACCATCGCGGGTTTTCCAGCCTTAAGGTGTTCCTTGATCTCTTCAACCGTTCCGCTCTCAGCTTCCCCTGTGGGCGTTCCGAGGCGTGTCCAAAATATTCCGACCAATAAGTCGCAGAACTTCAGCACCCGATCGTTGATTTGCGCCTGGGCTCTACCGCTGAGGTCGGACGTGGAGTGCGTTTCCCATCGCACCGGTAGCAAGACGCGATTGGTGGTCTGCGCGTAGATCGCGTTCAAAAGGTAGATCACTTCCGTCGCTGCGTTGCGCTCGGCACTGACGTCACTGGGTGACGCAATCATGATCTGAATTACGTTTGCTTGGTATGCCATTCAAGCCTCCGAGTTCGGAAACAGGAGCCGCTCTACGTTGGCCCGGGCGGCGGCTTGTTTTGAAATTGGATATTGCACTTCTTCGCTATCGAAGCCTGCTCAATCGCGACCATCTGTCCCTTCATCTGACCGAGCTCGGCCGCGGTTTGTTTGTCTCCGCCGACGAGGAACGCCGCGGGCCAGAAGACGATGACGGCTGCTGTCGTCGCGATCGTGTCCTTTGTTCGCTGGCTGTCTTGGGCACCGGAAAGCGCCGCCGCACGCGCGGACACGCCCTGCGCCTCGAGCGCGAGCTGTTGGCACGTGTAGGACTGATAGATGACAGGTGAAACATAGTTCGGCGTGATGTCTGCTGCCGACGACGCGCAACCGCCCAGCACGGCGGCGATCGCCACCATTCCCAAATTTCTCATCAAAAAGCCTCCCCAGCCGCTCGCTACTAAGCGCAACCACTGGTGGAGGACAAGCCCGTAGGTCTCCGGATAGCCGAAAGTAGTGGTCCGCGAGTCGGGTGAAGCAGCGCGGCTGACCCAAGCAGCGAGTTTTATTTCAGTTGCCGACCATCTGATCGCCGCGACTCAGGAGCGGCATACCGCGGGGGCTCGACATGGAGCTGAAGCGATGCCGGCAACTCCTCCTGGACTGTCAGACGAGAAAGCTGCGCGAATGTTGGCTGCGCTGCGCGAGGGAAAGACACTCCGACTGTTCGGAGTGCGAAAAGTCCGGCTTGAGGCATACTTTGCAGCTCACCCAGAATACGCGCATGAGGCCCGCCCGTTGATCGCCGCTAATGCTAAAGCCGCGCAATTCCAAAAGGGAATCCACCGGGATAAGACCCATTGCAAGTATGGGCACCCACTGTTTGGTCCAACGGTGTACGTTCGGCGCAACGGAAAGCGCCAATGTTTGGTCTGTGCCAAGCGACGCGACAGCGCTCCTCCGCCTCCGAGTTCGGAACAGTTGCAGCAAGTCACGGCGGCATTAAATGCCGGCAAGCCGCTTCGCCTCATCTGCTTTGGTATGGAGGGGCCCAAGCGGACGGTGCGGCCGATCGTGTCACACATAAAGCTCATCGCTTATCGGAGGCAAAACCCCGAATTCGAGAGGTTTGTTCGATCAGCGATCGCCGGCAACAATAGCAAAGCGCAACTTCAACGCTGGAATTCGGAGCGATCTCGAACTGACCAAATCAGGGCTGAGAACAACGACTATCACAAGATCAAGGAGATGATCCCGCGTCATCTGCCTGACGATATTAGGGACGACATCGCGCAGGCGGTCTTCCTATCCCTGTTTGAAGGAACCATTCAGCGCAATCAGGTGAAGAACCGAGTTCGACAGTTCGTCCAAGATCACAACCGCATGTTCCCGACGAAGTTCGCGAAGTTCGGTGACAGCCCGTTGCTTTCGCTTGACGAGGTAATGTTTGACGACGGGAGCACCACCAGGGGCGACAATGTCAGCCGCGGGCTTTGGGACTAGTTGACCGTCGGAGCGAGGCCTGTGGCCTTTGCGGCTTCATCAATTAAGCGTTGCCCTAGCTGACGGGCGTGCTCGGGCGCGATAGAAAGGGCAAACTCCGTCTCTGCTCCGGGATCGAAAATCAGTCCGACTTGGTTTTGGTCGGTTGTGCCCACTTGCATCGTCTCTGCCCGGAGAAATCGAACCTGATTCCATGTTCCGGGGACATTCACATGGGCGCCTTCTTTTTGCGTCGCGGCAATCCGGCGCCTCGCCTCGCTCGCGATGGTGGGAAAAATTGCGGCCGCGGGTACCGCAACCATAACATCCCGGCGAAGACTATCGCGGCCAATGAACACAACGCACAAAGCGCCGTCTATCATTTGCCAGTTTTGACCCACCACCTTGACGATCTTCGACATCGTAAGCATCCAGCCTAGAGCGACGGCGCAGTGTGCAGCTGCACTGTGGAATGGCAAGTGCCGTGCTGAAGGCGTCCCCAAGAGGGGAATTGTTTTTTAACCAAATCAGTGGTGCAGTGTCCGTGGGTGTGAGAACCCGGACCGAAATAGGCTGGCGATCGATTGGCGTCGATTGCTGCCGAAAGCGCGGTGAGCCTTGGCGGGCTCGCTAGGCGCTACTGGAGCGCCTTGGCGGGCGCGCCGTTCTGGCTTTATGCCGGGGGCGCTGCGCCATGTCCAGAGGGGAAACCCTTAAAAGCGTTGCGACCTGTCTTTCGGCAGGTTCTCACCCCCCGGCTGCCCAGTCTGTCACTGGGCGCGGCTGTGAGAAGCCAAACCGAAAGACTACCCACATGCAAACCCTACTAGAACGGCCAGCGGATTCCGCTGGTGCGATTTTGTCCGGCCTCGCTATCCAACAGCGGGAAACGACTCTCCAGCGCCTCCGCAGACTCAGGAAAGAGGCATCCGCCGAAATCGAGCGGCTGATCGCCTTCCTCGATGCCAGCGACGAATACGTGATGACCGAGCGGGAGTGGGACGATTGCGACCGCGAGGACTGCTTTGAGGACGACGAGCCCTACTTGGGGAGCCTCGATGGCCACCACAGCCAAGAGCGCTGGGCTTCCGGGGGCAGCGACGACCTCGAGCAGGACCTCGCCGAGTCTGGGATCGCCGATCTCGACGGGCTCCTGGAGCAGGTCGGCACCCAGGACTGGCAGCAAGGGGCGATGGCATGAAGATCCAGCCCTGGCATCGGCGGCAGGCCATCAACGTCGCCGCGGCGCTCCCCGAGAATGACGAGGATGCGCTGATCGTGCTCAAGCTCGCTGGGGAGCTGGTGACAAACTTCCTCGCCGAACCGGAGGAGGCTAAGCGGCCGGCGACGATCGTTCTGATCGGGGGCAACGAATGCGCCTGATCGGTTTATTGGTGACGCGATATCGGCTCAGGCTGGCGCGCTGGTCGATCCTGCTCGCTCGCAAGCTGGCGACGATCGGCAGCGGCATGCTGTTCTGATCGTCCCAGAAAATTACGCCGCCGGGCCCGAAATGGTTTGTCCCGGCGGCGCTTGTCTAACTCTGGGACGCTAAAATCCCCAGCTTCAAACGTACTGCACCGTGTATGCCACAGGCTCATGCCCGGCGGCGCATTGACTTGGGTCAAGATCACCGATGGGCCCGCGTGATCTTCGGTCCTAGATGAGTACGCGCTTCGACTGGATCACCATTGCTGGTTTCGCAGCGATTGCGCTGAGCGTGTTGGCGCTCTTCGTCTTGCTCACCTAATCCCCGCCTTTCGGCGACGCCGAAGGCCTTTTAGGGTCTGCGGGAGTTCGGTGACGAGCACGGTGAGCACCCACGCAAGCCCGACGCCAAGCAGGCTGGCCAGATACCCATTGGGCGTCCAGTGCCAGCGTATATTCGACGCGACCACCGCGAAGATCACGAGCGATTGGAACACGAGCCACATGGCGACATCCTATCCCGGATCGCCGAAGCTGTTGACCTTGGCGATCAGCGCGATCGCCGCGGCAATCAGGATCAGCATCGCCAGCGCAACCGTTCCCAGCACCACGAGGGCTATCGTCATTGCCGCACCTACTGTGTGCAGGGTGTGTGCAGGACGATCTTTTGATAGTGGTCTGGAGGCTGGCTTTTCGTCGTAAGTGCTTGATTTAATTTGGTGAGCGCGGAGGGACTCGAACCCTCGACCCCATGATTAAAAGTCACGTGCTCTACCGCCTGAGCTACGCGCTCACTCACCTGAACATCGGACCCGGACACTGGCTTTGCGCCGCTCCGGATCATGCTCCAGCCCGCGCTGTGTAGGGGGCAGGGCCCATCGGGTCAATAGCCGAAGGGCGGTCAATTGTGCACCGTGACGGCGGATTTGCCGTTCCAGCGCCTCGGGTTAGGCCGGTTTCTTGAAGTTAGTCAGCTGTCGTGGCGGATTTCCGAGCCGACCGGCTGCGACGGGGCGGCGACCGAGGGCAGGCTGACCGGGCGCAGCCCGATCAGTTCCGCGGTCCGGATCGCGCTGTTGCGCCAGAATGTGAACTCGTTGATCCGCGAATTCTCCAGGATCGCGATGGAAACCGCGGCGAGGAATGGCAGGCTTTGCAGCACCAGCACGCCGGCGAAGATGTAGATCTCGCGCACCTGCTTGTAGCCGTTGGTGACGATAAGCACGATGGCGCCGATCAGCAGCAGCACGCCGATCACGGCCTCCCAGAACGCCTGGAATTCGATCGACATCCGCGACAGGCCGCCCTTCGAGGTACGGGCGAAGGCGAGATGCTCGGTGATCAGGCCTTGCGCCACCGCGCGCGACACCGTCCACTGCACGCTCATCGCCGCGATCATGGCGCCCAGCATCTGGGCGGCCTTGATGTTCACCCGCAGCCGGTAGAGCACTACGAAGTGCAACAGTGAGACGATGAAGGAGGCGATGATCGGAAGCGTCAGGATCTTGTCGGGGATCGCGATGTCGGCGAAGGCGACGATCGGGACCCAGATCAGATTGAGGATCGCCACCACCACGCCGAGGCTTTCGGCCCCTAACCAGTTGAGCCAGCCGAGCGAGAACTCGCGGCGCTGGTCCGGCGTCAGTCGGCTCGCGCCGGGCAGGAAGCGCCGCCAGTGCTTCTTGACGATCTGGAAGCCGCCATAGGCCCAGCGGTGGCGCTGCTTCTTGAAGGCCTCATAGGTGTCGGGCAGCAGGCCTTCGCCGTAACGCACATTGGTGTAGTGCGTGAGCCAGCCCTGCTGCTGGATCGAAAGGCCGAGATCGGTGTCCTCGCAGATCGTGTCAGAAGACCAGCCGCCGGCCTTGTCCATCGCCGCACGGCGGATCAGGCACATCGTGCCGTGCACGATGATGGCGTTGAACTCGTTGCGCTGGACCATGCCGATGTCGAAGAACCCGGCATATTCGCCGTTCATGATGTAGTGCATCAATGAGCGGTCGCCGTCGCGATGCTCCTGCGGCGCCTGCACCAGGCCGACGCGCGGATCGGCGAAGGCCGGCACCAGGTCCTTGAGCCAGTCCGGATGCACGACATAGTCGGCGTCGATGATGCCGATGATCTCGGCGTCCGCCGCGGTCCGCTCCATGGCAATCCGCAGCGCGCCGGCCTTGAAGCCCTGCACCTTCTCGGCATTGATGAACTTGAAGCGCTCGCCGAGCATCCGGCAGTGATCCTGGATCGGCCGCCAGAAGTCGGGATCGGGCGTGTTGTTGATGATGCAGACGCACTCGAAATTCGGATAGTCGAGCCGCGACACCGCATCGAGCGTCTGCTTCAGCATCTCGACCGGTTCGAAATAGGCCGGGATGTGGATCGAGACTTTCGGAAACGTCACGTTCTCGCCCATCGTGGCCGGTGCGAGGGTCGCGCTCCTGCCGATCAACCGGCGCGGGCCGCGGCCGAACGCCACCGCCGCGATCTCCTCGATCCGCGCCATCGCGATCAGGACCAGCGGAACCAGCAGCACGAGACCGAGGCTGAGCGCGAAGGCCGAACCCCAGACGAAATAGTGCGTGGTCCAGTACGAGAACACGGTCGCAACCCAGGCGCCGACACCGTTGGCCGCGGCCGACAGCAGCAGCGCCTGCATCACGGTCGGCTGGTCCAGCCGCAGGATCGGCAGCGACATGAAGAGGCCGACCAGCACGGCGACCAGCGCAATCTTCCAGTAGTTCAGGTCGGTGACCGGGCCGGTCCAGGCGAACTTCGCCTCGCGGTCGGCATTGAGGATGCCCCAGTAGGGACCGACGCCGCCTTCGAAGAACTTCCACGGCTGATCGATGGCCTCGACGATGTTGTAGTCCATGCCGATGGCTTCGGCGCGCGCGACGAAATTGCGCAGCACGGTGGCCTGCTGGAACGGACCGGGCTCGGCGCTGCGCAGATTGTAGCCCTGGCTCGGCCAGCCGAATTCGGCGATCAGGATGCGCTTGCCGGGAAACGAGTCGCGCAACAGGTTGTAGCGGTCGACCGCCTGATCCACCGCCTGCTTGTCGGTGAAGTTTTCCCAGTACGGCAGTACGTGCGCGGCGATGAAGTCGGACGAATTGGCGAGCTGCGGGTGGTCGCGCCAGATGTTCCAGATTTCACCGGTCGTGACGGGAACGTTGACCGACTTCTTGACGCGCTGGATCACCTTGATCAGCCGGTGCACGTTGCTTTCGGCGATCGCCCATTTGACGGCTTCGGACCGCTTGTCCTCGGGCTGCGTCTCCGCGTCGTGCAGGCGCTGCGCCTCCTCGCGGAGGATGCGCTCGGACTCCTCAGGCGGCACTCCGATCTCCGGAACCGAGCCGAGGTTTTCCAGCGGGACCTGCTCGCCGCGGAACACGGTCTCGTTGCCGACCACGATGCCGATGACGTTGCTGTTGCGCTTGGCCAGGTTGATCGCGGCTTCGAGCTCGCGATTGTTGCGGTTGGCGTCCTTGTCGATCCAGGCGCCGACCGTGACCTTCATGCCGAACTCGGCGGCGACCGGCGGCACCAGCTCGTTGCCTTCGGTCGACGAATAGAGGCGGACCGCTTTGGTGAGCGTCGAGAGCTTTCGCAGATCGGTGCGCACCTTCTCGCTGTCGGCAGCAACATCTGCGACGGAGTGGCCGGACTCGAACGGGGCGTAGGACAGGCTCGGCAACGTGCCACGGAAATCGGGCGCCGACTGCTTCTCCTGGAAGAGACCCCACAGGGCGGCGTGGGCGGCGGTGACAAGCAACAGGACGGCGACGACGGCGCGCATCGCGGTTAAACCATACGGGGCCTGAGATTGAGGACTTAAGCGAACCCGTCCCCTGGGCTCGACCAACATAGCGGCGGAGGGAAAGATATCTCCGCCATCCGATTTAACAACTGGTATGCCGCAATGGCGTTTTAAGGGCGCAAGCCGTTCCAGCCGCGAAAAAAATCGCGGCCGGATCCGATCGCGCCATGCGGCTATTTCGATGCCGGCGCCGGTGTCGCCGACGGTGTCGGCGCAGGCGAGGGCGAGGCGGCCGGCGCGGGCGCGGCATTGCCGGCCGTCGACGGCGCCGGGGTGGGCGCGGCGGCGGCTGCCGCGGCCTGCGGCTGGGCACCCGGGTTGATCCAGCAGGCGTGGATGCGGCCGTCGAGGCTGCCGCGCACCTTGTCGTCGATCTGGGCGCCGAACCGGGTCAGGCAGCGGAAGGCGGCCTGGACGTGGCCGCCGGGGCAGCCGAACCGGTCGTAGAGGTCGAGATGGCGGAACGCAGTGTCGAGGTCGTCGTTCCACATCAGGCGGACCACGCGGCGGCCGAGCCAGACGCATTCCGGATTGCCGGCCGGGCCGTTGATGGCCTGCTGGGCCTCGACGAATTCCTCGACCTTGCGCTGGTTGGCCTCCCGCACGGCGTTGGCATTGGCGTCGGGCTGTCCAGGCTGCTGTTTGGCCTGATCAGGCGGATTCGGCGTACCGCTCTGGGCAAACGCGCCGCCAGCTCCGTTCAAGAGCGCGAGCGCTGTGACGAGGCCCGTTACGGTAAGATGGCGCAAAGCAGTGTTCTTCAACTCAAGCAGCCGTCGACGCATGCATTCCCCGATATGTTCCGGCCCCTGCGGGATCATCCTAACGGCTCGCGTGATGCCGTCCAAATAGGTCTCCAGTGCGGCGGAGACTGTGGCGGAATCCCATGACTGGAATTTGGTATTTTGTCCAGCAAACTCACAACTTTATCGACCCAGCGCAAAACTGTCGCAGGACAACCATGGTATTGACCGATTCCTGGACTTGGCAGACGGGCCGTGACCGGCTAATTCGACGGTCCCCCGGAGGATGGAACCGATTTCGCTTCGTACGCCGCTGGCGCTTCTCCTGATCTCGCTCGCCGTGATTGCATCTGTGTGGTGGTGGCTCGCCACGCCGATTACACTCGCGCGTGCGCCGATCGATCCTGCCGCAAAGCTGCAATGCGTGTCCTACACGCCGTTCCGCGGCGCCCAGACGCCGCTCGATCCGACCACGCAGATTCCGGTCGAGCAGATCGAGCAGGACCTCGCCGATCTCGCCAAGGTCACTGATTGCGTGCGGACCTATTCGATCGAGAACGGCCTCGACCAGGTCCCCAGCGTGGCGGCCAAGGTCGGGCTGAAGGTGATGCAGGGCATCTGGCTCAGCAGCAACCGCTTCAAGAATCTGCAGCAGATCGCGATCGCGGTCCGGCTCGCCAAGGAATATCCCGGTGTCGTCACTTCGCTGATCGTCGGCAACGAGGTGCTGCTGCGCGGCGAGATGACCGCCACCGATCTTGCCGGCAACATCCGCGCGGTGAAGGCGGCGGCGGGCAATCTCCCCGTCACCTACGCCGACGTCTGGGAATACTGGGTGAAGAACCGCGAGATCTATGACGCGGTCGATTTCGTCACCATTCACATCCTGCCGTATTGGGAGGACGTCCCGATCAAGGCGAAGTACGCCGCGGCGCATGTCGACGATATCCGCAAGCGGATGGCGGTGACGTTCCCGGGCAAGGAGATCCTGATCGGCGAGACCGGCTGGCCGAGCGCAGGACGGATGCGGGAGGGCGCCTTGCCGTCGCGCACCAACCAGGCGCGGGTGGTGTCCGAGATCCTCGATCTCGCCAAGCGCGAGGGTTTCCGGGTCAACCTGATCGAGGCCTATGACCAGCCCTGGAAGCGCAAGCTCGAGGGCACGGTCGGCGGCAATTGGGGCCTGTTCGATGCGATCAAGCGGCAGGTGAAGTACCCGCCCGGCGTTGCGATCAGCAACTATCCGGAGTGGAAGCTGCAGATGGCCGGCGGTATGGCGCTGTCGATCGCCACCTTCCTCGCGGCCTGGCTGACGCTGCGGCGCCGGCCCTGGACGCCGCGGCCGTCGGCCTGGATCGCGGTCGCGATTTCGGCGACGACGGCGGGGGCGCTGCTCGGGATCGCCGGCGACAAGATGTACTATGAGAGCTACGGCGTCGGCGGCTGGCTGCATTGGGGCGTGCTGCTCGCTGCCGCGATAGCCTCGCCCTTGTTGACGGCGCATGCGCTGATCGCCGGGCGCTCGCTGCCGACCTTCCTGGAGCTGGTCGGGCCGCGCGACTATCGCGGCAAGGGCGCGATCGGCGCGTTGCTGGCGATCGTGCTGGTCATCACTACGGTGATCGCAGCCGAGACCGCGCTCGGCTTCGCCTTCGATCCGCGCTACCGCGATTTTCCGTACGCTTCGCTGACCATGGCAGTGGTGCCGTTCGCGCTGCTCACCATGTTCAATCGTCCGAAGGAAGGTATCCGCCCGCTGGCAGAATCCGTGTTCGCCGGCCTGCTGGCGATCGCCGCCCTCTACACGATGTTCAACGAGGGCACGATCAACTGGCAGTCGGACTGGACCTGCGTGATGTACCTCCTGCTCGCCGCTACGCTGTGGCGGGCGCGGGCCGCGCAAAACCCAGGATGAACAGCCCGATCGCGAGCCCCGACAGCACGACGTTGTAGAGCACGATCCCGAGCGCGGCTGCGATCAAGCCGACCGTGAGCAGCACGATCGACGGCCGCGTCAGGTTCAGCACCGCAATCACCAGCGCCGTGATCCCGAACACCGAGTTCTTGAACAGCACGGTCGACAGCGCGCGGGCCTTGCACAGCATGGTCTGCGTGCCGGCGTCGCACGCCAATGCAACCGGCGAGAATTCGATCGCGAGATACCGCACGTACAGCGCATAGCCGATGGTGACGAAGCCCACGACCATCAGGAACTGGACCTGATAGGGGGAGAGGCGGAACGGAGGTTTTGTCATCGCGGCACTATGGTCGGGAACGGGGTTTCGGACAAGGCTAGGTCAGAGCAGCGAAATCGGTTGAGAATTTGGCCGCAATCCTTTGCTGGACATGATTATTGGCTGTTCCGCCGGAACATCGAGGAGATTGTCGTCGGCTCCGGCTTCTTTTCCTCGGCAACCGGCTGCGGCGGTGCGACCGTGCGCCTCGGCGCGGCCCGCCGGTGCGGCAAGGCCGGCTTGGCTCCGGCTGGCGGCTCGTTCAGGGCCAACCGCTGGCCGTCATAGATCGCCGTCTCGCAGGTCCGCTGGACCAGGCTGAGGCCGGCGCAAATCCTGGCGGCGGTCCCGGCGTCGTTCAGCGGTCCAGCCACCAGGCGCAACTGCATGCCAAGCCCGTTGCTGTTCTCCTTGATGACGATGATCGGCCGCAGCGCGGCCAGCGGCGCGTTGGCCTTCGACTTCAAGAGGCTGCGCCAGAGCGCGCGCAATCCGTTGACCGAATTTGCGGTGCCGAGATCGATGCCGAACTCGGTGCGCTGGATCTGCGCCTTCGGCGCATCGTCTTCGACGTCGGAGTCCGGATCCGGTGTGATCACGAGCGGCGGGATCGGCGCGGCGTTGACATCATTGGCGGTCGGCGGCTTGGGCGCCTCGGTTGCCTTGCTCGGCGCGGGATCGCGCGATGCCATCAGCGGCTTGTCCGCAGCCGGCGTGGCCACGGGCGCCGGCGTGGCCGCCTTTATTTCGTCGGTACTGGCCGCGGCGGCCGCGGCGCTCATCGGACTGGCAACTGATGGGGCGGAGGCAGAAACAACCGGCGCCGAGCTCTCGGGGGCCGACGGCTTCTCCGCAGCAACCTGCGGCCTGCTCGCGGTGGCCGTCGGCTTCTTGTCGGCCGCTGCGGGCTTCTCGGCCGCAGCAACCGGCTTCTCGACCGGCGCCGGCGCCTTGCTGTCGATGGATGCCACCACCTTGTCGGCCGCGGCCGGCTTGTCCGATGCGGCAGGCGGCGTCGTTGCGACGGCGGCGACGGCGGGTGCAGCCACCGCGGGCGCCGAATTGGCTGAAGCGAGCGGCGTAGCAGGTGTCGCTGCCGGAGTTGGTGGTGCTGCCGGCACGGCTGCCACCGGCTGTCTCGCGATCGTCCCGGTCACGGAGTCGAGCCCCTGTTCCAGCGTGGTGACGCGCGAATACAGCCGGTCGCGGTCGCCATTGAGCGTATCGATCGCGGATGCCAGCCGGCGCGTCTCGTTGTGGCTCTCCTTCGCCAGCGTCTGCAACTGTTGAGCCTGGCGCGCGATATCAGATGCGGCGACCTGGTCGCGCCGCAACGTCAGCGCGGACTGGTTGGCCATCACGGCGATGGCGACGGCGCCGACCGCAGCCACGCCCCACGAGCCGAGCCGCCACAGCATGCGGCGATCGAAAGCATCCTCCTCGGCCAAAAAGCCGGTGGTACTCTCGGTGTCGAAATCCGCCGCCAGATTGTCGGGATCTTTGGCCAAAGCCCGCTTGGCCCTCCTCAAGGCCCGCCGAATCACGAGGCAAAGATTAACAGGAAATGGACCGGGAACTTGAATCTGAGAGGCCACGGAGGCGAATCGGTTTCTTCTGCCGGGGAAAACAATTAAAGACGGCCTCAAAGAAAGCGTTGCGCAGCTGACTGCGCGAACCATCGAGGATGCCGAATGACTGCGCGTACGAGCCTGACAGTGGTGCTTGCGGCCGGAGAGGGCACGCGGATGCGCTCGTCGCTGCCGAAGGTGCTGCACCCGGTGGCCGGGCAGTCGCTGCTGGCGCATGTGCTCGATGCCGCAGCCTCCGGCGAGGGATCGCAGCTTGCGGTCGTGATCGGCCCCGACCACGAGGCGGTCGCCGCCGAGGCCTGCCGGATGCGGCCCGATGCGCAGACCTTCGTGCAGCGCGAGCGGCTCGGCACGGCGCATGCGGTGCTGGCGGCGCGCGAGGCGCTCGCCCGGGGCGCCGACGACCTGCTGGTCGCGTTCGGCGACACGCCGCTGATCTCGGCCGAGACCTTTGCGCGGATGCGCGCGCCGCTGCGCGAAGGCGCCGCGCTTGCGGTGCTCGGCTTCCACGCCGCCGACCCGACCGGCTACGGCCGGCTGGTGACCGAGAACGGCAAGTTGGTTGCGATCCGCGAGCATGCCGATGCCAGCCCCGAGGAGCGCAAGATCACGCTGTGCAATGCCGGCGTGATGGCGTTCGACGGCAGCAAGGCGCTCGCGATCA
Source organism: Bradyrhizobium sp. B120 (assembly GCF_049075665.1). NCBI lineage: Bacteria > Pseudomonadati > Pseudomonadota > Alphaproteobacteria > Hyphomicrobiales > Nitrobacteraceae > Bradyrhizobium > Bradyrhizobium sp. B120. The sequence goes on from NZ_CP185242.1 coordinate 4,389,528, forward strand.
TCGAGAAGATCGGCAATGCCAACGCCAAGGGCGAATATTATCTGACCGATGCCGTCGGCATCGTCAGGGAATTGGGACTGGAGGCCGTCGTGATCGAAACCAGCGAAGATGAAGTGCGCGGCATCAACACCAAGGCACAGCTCGCCGAGGCGGAGGCGGTGATGCAGGCGCGGCTGCGCAAGCAGGCGCTCGAGGCCGGCGTGACCCTGATCGCGCCGGACACTGTCCATCTCGCCGCCGACACCAAATTCGGCAAGGACGTCGTGATCGAGCCGTTCGTGGTGATCGGACCGGGCGTGTCGATCGACGACGGCGCCGTGATCCATTCCTTCTCGCACATCGTCGAGGCCCGTATCGGCAAGAAGGTGTCAGTCGGTCCCTATGCGCGGCTGCGGCCCGGCACCTCGCTCGGCGACGGCGCGCGGATCGGCAATTTCGTCGAGACCAAGGCCGCGACGCTGGAGGCCGGCGTCAAGGTCAACCATCTCTCCTATGTCGGCGACGCCCATGTCGGCGCCAATTCCAATCTCGGTGCCGGCACCATCACCTGCAACTATGACGGCTTCCTCAAGCACAAGACGCTGATCGGCGAGGGCGCCTTCATCGGCACCAACACCTCGCTGGTCGCGCCAGTGACGATCGGCAAGGGCGCCTATATCGGCTCGGGCTCGGTCATCACCAAGGACGTCCCCGACGACGCGATGGCGCTCGAGCGCAGCGAGCAGTCGATCCGCGAAGGCGGCGCCGCCCGCTATCGCGCGGCGAAGCTGAAGGCGAAGGCCGCGAAGGGGAAGTGATCTTCCCTCGACGTGACCCCGAGTTTGCCTCCACGATAGGATGTCGTCCCTGCGAAAGCAGGGACCCATACTCCGCGGCCGACGTTGGAGGCGGGACTCGTCGTTCCAGCATCGCGAAACAATGACCGTCGGTGGTTATGGGTCCCTGCTTTCGCAGGGACGACAGCGAATGTGTTGCACGATATGTGAGCTATCGCGACATCTCGCCCTGCGCGGCGCTGTTCAGGCCGCACTCTTCACCTGGCCCTGCGCGCTGGTGTTCGGCTGAACCGGTCCGAGCAGGATGCGCCGCTGCATCTCGTCAAAGGCGAGATTTGCGTTCTTCTCCCGCGTGACCAGCGACAGCAGGATCGCGACCGCGAACGATAGCGGCATGCTGATGATCGCCGGATTGCGCAGCGACACGAACCACCATTGATGCTCGATCGCCGCCAGCGGCTTGCCGAGAATGTCGACCTGGATGGTCGGCGACAGATAGATCAGCACCAGCGAGCTCAGCGTGCCGACGAGGATGCTCGCCACGGCTGCGGGCGTCGTGAAGCGGCGCCAGGCGATGGCGAGCACCAGCGAGGGGAAGTTGGCGGCGCAGGCGATCGAGAACGCGAGGCCGGCCATGAAGGCGACGTTCTGGCCCTCGAACGCGATGCCGAGAAAGATGGCGAAGATCGAAATCATGACGGTCGCGACGCGCGCGACCTTGAGCTGCTCGGCCTCGGAAGCGCTGCCGTTGCGGATCACATTGGTCCAGACGTCGTGGCAGAGCGTGGCGACGCCCGACAAGGTCAGTCCGGCGACGACGGCGAGCATGGTCGCGAATGCGACCGCACAGATGAAGCCGAAGAAGGCGTTGCCGCCGACCGTGAGCGCGAGCAGCGGCGCTGCCATGTTGCCGCCGCCTCCGGCCTTTGCCACCGCGTCGGCGCCGACCAGCACCATGGCGCCAAAGCCGATGATGAAGACCATGAGATGAAAGACGCCGATCAGGCCGGTGGCATAGAGGATCGACAGCCGCGCGGCCTTGGCATCCTTCACCGTATAGGCCCGCATCAGCACATGCGGCATCGCGGCGGTGCCGAACATCAGGCCGAGCCCGAGCGAGATGGCGTCCCATTGGCCCGAGACCACCTTCGATCCCGGCTGCAGCACCTTGGTGCCGTATTTCTCGGACGCTGCGGCGAACAGCTTGAGCGGGTTCATCTCGAAATGGGTCAACACGAGGAAGGCGAGCAGGATGCCGCCGCCCATCAGCAGCGCAGCCTTCACCACCTGCACCCATGTCGTCGCCAACATGCCTCCGAACAGCACATAGACCAGCATGACGCTGCCGACCACGACGACCGACCAGGTGTAGGGCAGGCCGAACAGCAGCTTGATCAGCGATCCCGTCGCGACCATCTGGGCGATCAGGTAGAACAGGATGACGGCGAGTGTCCCGACGGCGCCGGCGAGGCGCACCGGGCGCTGGCGCAGCCGATAGGCCACGACGTCGGCGAAGGTGAAGCGGCCGACGTTGCGCAACGGTTCGACGATCAGGAACAGGATGATCGGCCAGCCGACCAGCCATCCGATCGAATAGATCATGCCGTCGAAGCCGTTGGAGGTGACGATGCCGGCAATGCCGAGCAGGGCGGCGGCACTCAGGAAATCACCTGCGAGTGCCCAGCCGTTCTGCCACGGCGTGACCTGGCCGCCGGCGGCGAAGAAGTGTTCGGTGGTGCGCGTGCGCCGCGCGGCCCAATAGGTGATCGCCAGTGTCAACGCCATGAAGGCGAAGAAGAACCCGATCGAAAGCGTGCTGCTGCCCATCTTGCTCTGGTCCCTTTAGCGAAGATTGCGGATGCCGGCATCGAACACCCGGTTCGCCCACAGCACGTGGACCAGGCAGAGCGCGAAGGAGGAGATGATGACGAGCGGGCCGAGCACAATGCAGAGCGACAGGCCGGGCACCAGGATGGTGCCGAGCAGCGGCTTGTCGAACGCGAACAGCCCCATGAAGCCGAAATAGATCACGATCATCGCGGCACTGAGCACGAGCGCGACGATCATCCGCTTCTTGGCCAAGGCCCTGACGCTCGGCGCCGGATCGGAATTGCCGGGAATAACCACGTTCATGCTTGCCCCCTCAAAACTTCAGCGCGCGCTACCTTGCGCCAATCGGACGAGCTTCAGCCGGGCTCCGATGGAAGGGAACTATGGATTTTTGCAATCTGCCGTGCGCGGCTGCGGCAGGGCATCGGCCAGCGTGACCTGCATGTCGGGGTCCTGCTTCAGCGTATTCTTCAAAAACGCGCGGACGGCGCGGATGCGCGGGGCAAATTGCAGGTCGCTGTGGACGTTGAGCCAGACCTCGCGAAAAGTGCCGGCGAGGGTGGGCAGCACGGGGATCAGGTCGGGCCGGTCGTTGGTGGCAAAGCTCGGCAGCATGACGATGCCGAGGCCGCCCGACGCGGCGTTCATCTGTGCGATCATGCTGTTGGAGTGGAAGGCGACCTTCGGCTCCTCGATGACGTCGGCGAGCCAGCGTACGGAATCGACCTGGATCAGATCCTCGATATAGGAGACGAACCAATGATCGGCGAGGTCGCGAAGGCTTGCAGGCATGCCGTGATTGTCGAGATAGCTCTGGCTGGCGAATAGCCCGAGCCGAAACTTGCCGATGCGCTCGGAGATCAGGCCCGGACCGGGTGGCCGGAAGAAGGACACGAACAGATCGGCTTCGCGCTTGTGCACATAGACCGTCTGCGCTGATGTGACGAGCTCGACGGCGAGTTGTGGCGCGGTGCGCCGCAGTTTCGCAAAGCGTTGCGCCAGATAGAGCGAGGCGATCCCCTCCATGGTGGCGAGCTGCACGGTCCCGACGAGTTCCTGGGTGTCGCTGGCGCTGGCCTCCTCGCGAATGGCGATCACCGCGCTCTCGACCCGCTCGGCATGACGCAGCAACCGCTCGCCGACTTCGTTGAGCTTGAGCCCGGTGCGGTGGCGTTCGAACACCGCAATCCCGAGAGACGCTTCCATCTGGGCGATCCGCCGGCTCACGGTGGAATGATCCAGCCGCAGCCGCTTTGCTGTCTGACTCAGATTTCCGGCGCGCGCGGCACAGAGAAAGACCCGCAAATCGTCCCAGTTGATCGTATCGAACATGACCTGCCTCCGGATTTACGGCCCCTGTCAGCAAAGCAATTCCCGTTCCAACGCGCGGCGGCTCCGATCCTTTGCAACCGACCTTGCGACAATTCCCATGCATGCCGGGAAGGCAGCGATGATACCGCTTCGCCTCCCTGGTCCTAGCCGGAATTTTCGTCATGCTCCCTCGTTTCAAGGCTGCTGCCGTCCACGCCGCGCCCGTCTTCCTCGACAGCCGGGCGACCACCGAAAAGGCGATCGCCATCATGCGCGAGGCTGCCAGGGCCGGCGCCGAGCTGATCGCGTTTCCCGAAACCTACATTCCCGCCTTTCCGGTCTGGGCCGCGCTGTGGCCGCCGATCGACAATCACGACCTGTTCGTGCGGATGGCGGAGCAGTCCGTGCTGGTGGACGGACCGGAAGTGGCGCGGCTGTGCGCCGAGGCGCGCGGCCTCGGCGTCACCGTCTCGATCGGCATCAGCGAGCGCTCGGCCGTCAGCGTTGGCGGGCTATGGAACTCGAACCTGATGATCGGCGAGACCGGCGATATACTGGTTCATCACCGCAAGCTGGTTCCGACCTTCTATGAGAAGCTGGTGTGGTCGTCGGGCGACGGCGCGGGCCTCAAGGTCGCGGAGACACGGCAGGGCCGGATCGGTGGGTTGATCTGTGGCGAGAACACCAATCCGTTGGCCCGCTTCGCACTGATGGCGCAAGGCGAGCAGGTGCACATCTCGAGCTGGCCGCCGATGTGGCCCACCCGGCGCCCGGCAGGCGGCGGCAATTTCGACAACGTCGCCGCCAACCGCATCCGGGCCAGCGCACATTGCTTCGAAGCCAAGGTATTCGGGATCGTCACCGCCGGCTACATGGACCAGCCGATGCGGGCGTTCCTCATCGAGCGCGACAGAACCATCGCCGACGTGATCGACCAGACGCCGCGTGCGGCGAGCTTCTTCGTCGATCCGACGGGTGGTGTCTTCGGCGATGAATTGCAGGACCAGGAAGGGATCGCCTACGCGGAGATCGACCTCAATCGCTGTGTCGAGCCGAAGCAGTTTCACGACGTGGTCGGCTACTACAACCGCTTCGACATCTTCGGCATGACCGTCGACCGCAGCCGGCTGACCCCGGCACGATTTCGCGATGATGAACAGCCGATGGCGAAAGCTGAGGACGAGGCAATTTTGTCCGTCGACGCTGACGCCGTATCGAATGGGCAGAGGCGCGAATACCGGAGCTGACGAAGAGCTGGACCTCGGACATCGCAGAGACCGGCGCTTTCGATCGGTGCGGAAACGAGCACCGTTGCCAATGCGGAAATGTATGGCTAGCTTTAGTCCAGGTTAGCCCCCAAGCGCTCGTTCGATCGGCCGGACGCTCATGCCCAAATTCCTTCGCATCGGAGTCCATCAGTCGAACGTGTCCGGATACACGTCGAAGGCATGGTGCATTCGACGGGCCGGCTCGACGGTTTTCCTGAAATGGGGCGCCGTGGAGGTTCAGGGCGCTGGAGCCGGACGCAAGGTCTACTGGACGTTTCCACCGCAGGAAAAAACCGTCCGCTGCCGCACGGTGCCGCGTGCCCAGGACTACGCCAAGGCCGCCATCGCGCGACGGCGCAGCCATAGCTATGAACCGCTGACGGGAAATATTGCGAACCGGCGTCGGACCTCCGACCGAGGCTCGGAGCTCAAACAGGCGCTTGCCACGATCCTCTTTGTCGACATCGTCCGATCCACCGAAAAGGCCGCGCGGCTCGGCGACTCGCGCTGGGCGACGGTGATGAATCACTACTACGCCGCCGTTCGCCGGGAGCTGAAGGCCTTGCGCGGCAAGGAGGTCGTCACGACGGGAGACGGTGTGCTGGCGACGTTCCGCGCGCCGGCGGCCGGGATCAGTTGCGCGACCGCGATCGTCAAGGCGGTGCGCACGCTCGGGCTCGAGATCAGGGTGGGATTACACGCGGGCGAATACAAGGTGAGCGGCGCGGAGGTCATCGGTCTCGCGTTTCACATCGGTGCGCGCGTCGCCGCCAAGGCGCGTGCCGGCGAGGTGCTGGTCTCGAGCGCAGTCAAGGACCTGATGCGGGAGTCCGAAATCCGCTTCAAGGATCGCGGCGCGCACCAGCTCAAAGGCGTGCCGGAGCGCTGGCGGCTCTACCGGGTCGAACAATAAGGGCGTCCTGCAGGAGTGGACGCCGTGTTGCGATCAACGCTCTCGAGCACGCCCATCGCCTGGTCGAGCCTGGTGTGCGGCAGCAGGATGCCGAATTCTTCGCCGCCGAGCCGGCCGATCACGTCGGAGCCGCGTAGCGCGCGGAGTCCGCGACCGCCGCCAAGCACCGTGTCGCCGACGGCGTGCCCATAGGTGTCGTTCCGGCGGCGGCACGTTCTCCGAAAGGCGTTAACGGTGGGTTGACGTGATCTGTCGCGTTTGCCGCGGCCATGGTCTGGGCGTGCCGCGACGTTTGGCTTCATGCTAAAGGGATGGGAACCGCGGGTGACAGCTTAATCCGTTTCCCGGTCGGACCGTTGGTCGAGCGCTGCGGGGCATAGCAAATCGGAGGCCGGAGTGACGAAAGCGCTTTGTCGGGGTGTTGGGACACACGCCATCTTCGCGATATTCGCGTGCCTTCTGGTGGGTAACTTGGCGATCGTGTCGATTGCGCGCGGCGATGAAACTTCAAGCGTTGATACACGACGTGTGGCGCTCCGCGAATGGAGCAGCCTTGCCAACGGGCGCACGGACTTTGAAATTTCCGATCCGGCCTTGGTGCCAAGAATGCTTGCACTTGCGGCCGAGCAATCCAGCTGCAAATACAAGGATGACATCGAAAAGCTGCCGGTGCGCGTTATGAAAGTGGCGGGCCACCGTCTCGCGCTCATGTTCTGTCGATCTTCCGTGACGGGATCGGATCGCGCGTTCGACCTCTCCGATGTGAGCAGGCCAAAGCTACTGGAATTTCCCTACATGGCGGCGCAGGGGTTCGGCACGACCGATACTCCGGGCATTATCACATGGAAGGAAGACACTGGCCTGTTTGAGGCCGAAACTTCAACGGACGAGTGCCCCAGCACACGTCTGCGGCACGTCTATCGGCTGGGCGTGACCAATCGCGAAAGCTTTGTCGTGGTTCGTGTCGAGGTCCGCGCGCCAGTGTGTGGCGCGGGTCAAGAATGGACCTCGATCTGGGAGGCGAAACCTTGGCCCGTCCCGGCGAGTGTTCCGTGACGCGCTCTTGCCAAACTGGTTAGCCCCGATTAACCAGCCTTTCGCATCAACCTTGCCGTTTAAGACTGTCGCAATCGGCAATAATTATTGAGTATCTTGCGACCGGCGATTCCCGTTAAGGGACCGTGTCGCCGCTTTGGCAAATTTTCGGCGATTTTGGGGACATTGAACCGCATGTGCGGCATCGTCGGCATTCTTGGACGCGCTCCGGTCGCGGAGCAACTGGTGGATTCGCTCAAGCGGCTGGAGTATCGCGGCTATGATTCCGCAGGTGTCGCCACGCTGGAGAACGGCGGCCTGGCGCGGCGCCGCGCCGAGGGCAAGCTGAAGAATCTCGAGGCCCGGCTCGAGGCCAAGCCGCTCGGCGGCCACACCGGCATCGGCCACACCCGCTGGGCCACCCACGGCCGGCCGACCGAGAACAACGCGCATCCGCACGCCACCGAACGCGTCGCCGTGGTGCATAACGGCATCATCGAGAATTTCCGCGAGCTGCGCGAGCATCTCGAGCACAAGGGCGCCGTGTTCTCGACCGAGACCGACACCGAGGTCGTGGTGCATCTGGTCGACAACCTGCTCAAGGGCGGCGTTGCGCCGGTCGAGGCGGTGAGGGCGGTGCTGTCGCAGTTGCGCGGCGCGTTCGCGCTCGGCTTCATCTTCGCCGGCGAGGACGATCTGATGATCGGCGCCCGCAACGGCCCGCCGCTCGCGGTCGGCCATGGCGAGGGCGAGATGTATCTCGGGTCGGACGCGATCGCGCTCGGGCCGTTCACCGATACGATCAGCTATCTCGAGGACGGCGACTGGGTGGTGCTGACCCGCAAGGGCGCGACGATCTTCGACAAGGACAACGCCATCGTCCATCGCGAGGCGATCAAGCACACCACCGCGACGGCTTTGGTCGACAAGGCGAACTATCGCCACTTCATGGCGAAGGAGATCCACGAGCAGCCCGAAGTGGTCGGGCACACGCTCGCCCGCTACGTCGACATGGCGACCGAGCGTGTCGCCCTGCCGATCAAGCTGCCGTTCGATTTCAAGGATATCCAGCGCATTTCGATCACGGCATGCGGCACCGCGAGCTATGCCGGCTTTGTCGCAAAATACTGGCTGGAGCGGCTGGCACGCGTTCCGGTCGAGCTCGATGTCGCCTCCGAATTCCGCTACCGCGAGGCGCCGTTGCGCAGGGGCGACCTTGCGATCTTCATCTCGCAGTCCGGCGAGACCGCGGACACGCTGGCGGCGCTGCGCTACGCCAAGTCGCAGGGCGCGCACACGCTCTCGGTCGTCAACGTGCCGACCTCGACGATCGCGCGCGAAAGCGAGACCGTGCTGCAGACGCTCGCCGGTCCCGAGATCGGCGTTGCGTCGACCAAGGCGTTCACCTGCCAGCTGATGGTGCTGGCCGCGCTTGCGGTTGCCGCCGGCAAGGCGCGCGGCGAGCTCTCCGATGCCGACGAGGCCAAGCTGGTGCATGGCCTGGTTGAAATCCCGCGCCTGATGTCAGAAGCGCTCACGTCCGAGCTGCAGATCGAGAAGCTGGCGCGCGAGATCTCGAAATCGCGCGACGTGCTCTATCTCGGCCGCGGCACCAGCTATCCGCTGGCGCTGGAAGGCGCGCTGAAGCTGAAGGAGATCTCCTACATCCATGCCGAGGGCTATGCCGCCGGCGAGCTCAAGCACGGTCCGATCGCGCTGATCGACGAGCACATGCCGGTCGTGGTGATCGCGCCCTATGACAAGGTGTTCGAGAAGACCGTGTCCAACATGCAGGAGGTCGCCGCCCGCGGCGGCAAGATCATCCTGATGACCGACGCCAAGGGCGCCGCGGAAGCCACCATCCAGTCGCTGGTGACGATCGTGATGCCGGACATGGGGGCGACCTTCGCGCCGATCGTGTATGCGGTTCCGGTGCAGCTGCTCGCCTACCACACGGCCGTCGTGATGGGCACCGACGTGGATCAGCCCAGGAATCTGGCCAAATCGGTCACGGTCGAATAGCCGCAAGTGACGCTGTCACGCAGCCCTTCAAAAACCTGCTAGAATGGCTTAGCTCAGGGTGCTGCGCACCGAAGTTCGGGACAGGATCATCATCTCGCGCTAGCCTTTTGTTTATGCACGATCTTTTCGGAAATCCGCGGCGCACTTTTCCGGATCATGCTGGTGAGGACGGCCGCTTCGACGATCTGGAACAGCAATGACGTCCAACAAAGTGCCTCCCCACGCGCCAGGTGAACTGCCTCCGGACGCTCCCCGCGGGCTCATGGCGCGGTTCCGCAACTATTTCCTGACCGGCCTGGTGGTGGCCGGGCCGATCGCGATCACCTTCTATCTGACCTGGTGGTTCGTGAACTGGGTCGACAATCTGGTCCGGCCGTTCGTACCGACGGCCTACCGGCCGGAGACCTATCTGCCGTTCGGATTGCCGGGTTCCGGCCTGATCGTCGCCGTCATCGCGTTAACGCTGCTCGGCTTCCTCACCGCCAATCTGATCGGGCGGACCCTGGTCGATCTCGGCGAGCGGTTGCTCGGCCGGATCCCTGCGGTGCGTGCGATCTATCGTGGCCTAAAGCAGGTGTTCGAGACGCTGTTCTCCGGCAACGGATCGAGCTTCCGCCGCGTCGGCCTGGTCGAGTTTCCATCGCCCGGGATGTGGTCGATCGTGCTGATCTCGCAGGCGCCGAGCGCCGAGCTCGCGGCCAGCCTGCCCGGCGAGGAGGAGCACATCTCGGTGTTCCTGCCGTGCGCGCCGAACCCGACCACCGGCTTCTTCTTCTACGTGCCGAGGAGCAAGATCATCGAGATCGAGATGAGCACCGAGGATGCCGCGACCCTGATCATGTCGGCCGGCGTGGTGCAGCCCGGCGCCAACGATCAGAAGCAGCGCGCTGCCGCGCTCGCCGGCATGGCCAACGCCGCGCGCGTCGCCAACCAGGCCTCGCTGCAACCGGCCACTCAGCCTGCGCCGGCAAAGGTGGAGTAGGGGCCCCAACTCCATCCCCGTCATTGCGAGGAGCGAAGCGACGAAGCAATCTATGGCTCCGCATACGTGGAGGGATGGATTGCTTCGCTTCGCTCGCAATGACGGGGCTTTCAGCTAGCCCGCGCCGATCAGCGGCACGGCCTCGTCGCGCTCATACAGATAGAGCAGGCAGCGCAGCGCTTCGCCGCGTTCGCCCTTCAGCTTCGGATCGTCTTTCATGATCCGCAGCGCCTCGTCGCGGGCCTGGGTGATGAGCTGGCCGTGCACCTCGGAGCGCGCGATGCGATAACCGGGCAGGCCGCTCTGGCGGATGCCGAGCACGTCGCCTTCGCCGCGCAGCTTCAGATCTTCCTCAGCGATCCGGAAGCCGTCCGTGGTCTCGCGGATCACTTTCAGCCGCGCCTTCGACATCTCGCCGAGCGGCTCCTTGTACAGCAGAAGGCAGGTTGAGGCTTCCGAGCCGCGGCCGATGCGGCCGCGCAGCTGATGCAGTTGCGCCAACCCAAAGCGTTCGGCGTTCTCGATCACCATGATGGTCGCCGCCGGCACGTCGACGCCGACCTCGACGACGGTGGTTGCGACCAGGAGCCCGATCTCGTGCGCGGCGAACTGCGCCATCACGCGATCCTTTTCGGTGCCCTTCATCTGGCCGTGCACCAGGCCCACACGATCGCCGAACCGCTGCCGCAGGCTCTCGAACCGCTCGGTCGCGTTGGTGAGGTGCTCGGTGCCCTCGGCCTCGGATTCATCGACCAGCGGGCAGATCCAGTAGACCAGCTTGCCGGCCCCAAGCGCGCGGCCGACGCCGTCCATGACATCCTCGATCCGGCTCATCGGCACCGCGCGCGTGTCGATCGGCTGGCGGCCGGCGGGCTTCTCGCGCAGCTCCGAGACGTCCATGTCGCCAAAGTATGTCAGCACCAGCGTACGCGGGATCGGCGTCGCGCTCAGCACCAGCACATCGACGGCCTCGCCCTTGGAGGTCAGCGCGAGGCGTTCGCGCACGCCGAAGCGATGCTGCTCGTCGACCACGGCGAGCGCCAGCGCCTTGTAGATCACGTCGTCCTGGATCAGCGCGTGGGTACCGACCAACAGATCGATCTCGCCGGCTTCGAGCCGCGCCAACAGCTCGCGGCGCTCCTTGCCCTTCTCGCGGCCGGTCAGGATCGCAACCCGCATGCCGGCGCTCTCGGCGAGCGGCGCGATGGTCTTGATGTGCTGGCGCGCCAGGATTTCGGTCGGCGCCATCAGCGCGGCCTGCTTGCCGGCTTCCGCGACGGCAGCGGCCGCCAGCAACGCCACCACGGTCTTGCCGGAACCGACATCGCCCTGCACGAGGCGCAGCATCCGCACCGGCTGGCGCAGGTCCTCGATGATCGCCGCGACCGCCTGCTGCTGCGATTTGGTCAGCGCATAGGGCAGGGCATCGATGATCCGGTTACGGAGATGGCCGTCGCCGGCGTTGCGGACGCCGGCGGGGCGGCGCAGCGTGGCGCGGACCAGCGCCAGCGCGAGCTGGCCGGCGAGCAGTTCGTCGAACGCAAGGCGCGACCAGAACGGGCCGTCGGGCAGGATGTCGGTCAATTCGACCGGAACATGGACGCGGGTCAACGCCTCCCTGATAGGCGGAAACTTGCAGCGGCGCAGCACTTCGGGACTGATCCACTCCGGCATGTCCGGCAGCTTGGTCAGGGCCTGCGCGATGGCGCGGCGGAGCGAGCCGATCGCGAGCCCCTCGGTCAGCGGATAGACCGGATCGATACCGGAGAGCTTTGCAAAGCCGGCCTCATCGACGACGCGATCGGGATGCACGATCTGCGGGATGCCGTCATACATCGCCAGCGTGCCGGAGACGTAGCGCTTCTCGCCGACCGGCAGCAGCTTCTCGACATAGCCGGGCTGAGCGCGGAAGAAGGTCAGCACGACATCGCCGGTGTCGTCGCTGGCATAGACGAGGTAGGGCGCGCGCGAATTGCGCGGCGGCGGCGGACGATGGCGGTCGACGGTGACCTCGAGCGTCACCATGGTTCCGACCGCGGCGTCGCGGATTTTCGGCCGCGCGCGGCGATCGATCACGCTCGCCGGCAAATGCAACAGCAGATCGACCAGCCGCGGCGTCTCGCTGCGGCCCAGCAGATAGCGCAGCAGCTTGTCCTGCTTCGGGCCGACACCCTGGAGGGTCGTGACCTGGGCAAACAGCGGATTGAGCAGACTGGGGCGCATCAGGAGAATCTAGGTCCGTTTCGACACGTCATGCCCGGCCTTGTGCCGGGCATCCACGTCTTTTTTTAAGCGAGCATGATTGCCGGGTCCCGTCTACGCCAAGAGCTGCGAAGGCTTCGACGGGCGCGCAGGCCCGGCAATGACGGCATGCGCCCAAAGCATCTTCCAAAACGCGGCGAAAGAGGGCTGACATCGGCCCCTGCCATCGCTATATCAAGCCCCGCCCGGCACGTCCGGGCTTTTGGCGTTCGATGGATTTGGGACATGACGGGATCGACACGATCGAGCCAGGGGCTCGATGACCGCCGCAAGCGGCTTTTGTTTCGCTGCTGGCATCGCGGCACCCGGGAGATGGACCTGATCCTCGGCCGGTTTGCCGATTCGACCATCGCCGACCTGTCCGATCAGGAGCTGGGCGAGCTCGAGCATCTGATCGAGGTGCCGGACCCCGACCTCTATGCCGCGCTGACCGGCGACAAGGTGCTGGCTGCCGAGCATCAGACCGCGCTGTTTGCCCGCATCAAGGCATTCCGGGTGGCGGATCCCAGCGCATGAAGCAGCCCATGAAATCGCCGGCCGCGATGCTCGCGCCCGGCCGGGTGCTGACCATCGCCAACGTCGCCGAGGGCGCCGAAGGGCTCGTCATCTCCGATCTGGCGCGCGCCATTGCCGCGCAGCCGAAGCGGCCGGCGGTCAGTCTCGCCGTGGTGTGCCGCGACGGCGCGCGAATGCAGCAGCTCGCCCGCGCGCTGGAGTTCTTTGCGCCCGATATCGCCGTCATGCAGGTTCCGGCCTGGGACTGCCAGCCCTATGACCGCGTCTCCCCGCATTCCGGCATTCTGGCGCAGCGGCTCACCGCGCTTGCCAAGCTGTCGCGGCTGGTCGGCTCCGACAAGCCGCTGATCGTGCTGACCACAGTGAACGCGGCCGTGCAGCGGGTGCCGGCGCGCGATCAGGTCGCGGCGCAGGCGCTGTCGGTTGCGCCCGGCAACGTGGTGCCGATGGACTCGGTCGTGGCCTGGCTTGAGCACAATGGCTACTCCCGCTCGTCCACGGTGCGCGAGCCCGGCGAATATGCCGTACGTGGCGGTATCCTCGATCTGTTTCCGGCCGGGCTCGACCAGCCGGTGCGGTTCGACTTCTTCGGCGACTCTCTGGAGTCGATCCGTACCTTCGATGCCGAGACCCAGCGCACGCTGCTCGACATGCGCGGGCTCGACCTCGTGCCGGTGTCCGAATTCCAGCTCACGACCGAAACCATCCGCCGCTTCCGCATGGGCTATGTCGCAGCGTTCGGCGCGCCGGGACGCGACGACCAGCTCTATGAAGCAGTCTCCGAGGGACGGCGCCATCCCGGCATGGAGCACTGGCTGCCGCTGTTCCAGGAGCGGATGGACACGCTGTTCGACTATCTCGACGGCGCAACGATCGCGATCGAGCCGCAGGGCGAGGACGCCGCGCGCGAGCGCTTCACGCAGATTGCCGACTACTATGACGCGCGGCGCGAGGCGCTGGAGCATCCCGGCAGCAGCGCGATCTACAAGCCGCTGCCGCCGGACAAGCTCTATCTGTCCGAGGCGGAATGGACCAGGCTGCTCGGCGAGGCACCGCTGGCCCGGCTGACGCCGTTCGCGGTGCCGGAAGGCTCGCCCGACGCGTTCGACGCCGGCGCGCGGCAGGGGCGCAATTTCGCGCCGGAGCGCGCCGACGGCAATGTCAACGTGTTCGAGGCCGTGGTCGGCCATATCGGCGCGTTGCAGTCGCAGCGCAAGAAGGTGATCGTCGCGCTGTGGAGCGAGGGTTCGCGCGACCGCATGGGCGCGATGTTGCGCGACCACAAGCTGCTCAACACGACCAGCGTCAACACCTGGCGGATCGTGCAGGCGACCCCACGCAACGAGACCATGCTGGCCGTGGTGGGCATGGAGTCCGGCTTCGAGACCGACGAATTCGCCGTCATCAGCGAGCAGGACATACTCGGCGACCGCCTGGTGCGGCCGCGCAAGGCGAGCCGCAAGCTCGACAATTTCATCTCCGAGGTGACGAGCCTTGCGACCGGCGATCTCGTGGTCCACGTCGAGCATGGCATCGGCCGCTTCGTCGGCCTGCAGACGCTGGAAGTCTCCGGCGCGCCACATGACTGTCTCGAGCTGCACTATGCGGCGGAGACCAAGCTGTTCCTGCCGGTCGAGAACATCGAGCTATTGTCGCGCTACGGCTCCGACAGCGCCAATGTCGAGCTCGATCGGCTCGGTGGCGGCGGCTGGCAGGCGCGCAAGGCGAAGCTCAAGAACCGGATCCGCGAGATCGCCGGCGAATTGATCAAGATCGCCGCCGAGCGGCAACTGCACGAGGCGCCGAAATTCCCGCTGCAGCCGCATGTCTATGACGAGTTCTGCGCGCGCTTCCCTTATGAGGAGACCGAGGATCAGTTAGGGGCCATCAATTCGACCCTGAAGGACCTCGAGATCGGCCGCCCGATGGACCGCCTGATCTGCGGCGACGTCGGCTTCGGCAAGACCGAGGTCGCATTGCGCGCGGCGTTCGCCGTGGCGCTGGAAGGTAAGCAGGTCGCGGTCGTGGTCCCGACCACGCTGCTGGCGCGGCAGCACTCCAGGACCTTCACCGAGCGCTTCCGCGGCTTCCCGGTCAACATCGCGCAGGCCTCGCGGCTGGTGTCGACCAAGGAGTTGAACCAGGTCAAGAAGGGGCTCACCGACGGCAACGTCGACATCGTCGTAGGCACCCATGCGCTCCTCGGCAAAGCCATCAAGTTCAAGGATCTCGGCCTCCTGATCGTCGACGAGGAGCAGCACTTCGGCGTCAGCCACAAGGAGCGGCTGAAGCAGCTGCGCGCCCAGGTCCATGTGCTGACGCTGTCGGCCACCCCGATTCCGCGCACGCTGCAACTGGCGCTGACCGGCGTGCGCGAACTCTCGATCATTGCCTCGCCGCCGGTCGATCGTCTTGCGGTGCGCACCTTCGTCGCGCCGCACGACCCCCTGATGATCCGCGAGGCGCTGCTGCGCGAACGCTACCGCGGCGGGCAGGCGTTCTACGTCGTGCCGCGGATCGAGGACCTCGCCGGCGTCAAGGATTTCCTCGACAAGAACGTGCCGGAGATGAAGGTCGCGGTCGCCCACGGCCAGATGCCGCCGACCGTGATCGAGGACATCATGTCCGCGTTCTACGACGGCAAATACGACATCCTGCTCTCGACCACGATCGTCGAGTCCGGTCTCGACATCCCGAACGCCAACACGCTGATCGTGCACCGCGCCGACATGTTCGGTCTCGCCCAGCTCTACCAATTGCGCGGCCGCGTGGGCCGGTCGAAGCTGCGCGCCTATGCGCTGTTCACGTTGCCGGCGCAGCAGAAGATCACGGCGCAGGCGGAGCGGCGGCTGAAGGTGTTGCAGTCGCTGGAGACGCTCGGCGCGGGTTTCCAGCTCGCCTCGCACGACCTCGACATCCGCGGCGCCGGCAATCTGCTCGGCGAGGAGCAGTCCGGCCACATCAAGGAAGTCGGCTTCGAGCTGTACCAGTCGATGCTGGAGGAGGCGATCATCAACCTCAAGGCCGGCGTCGCCGAGCCCGCCGCCGACCGCTGGTCGCCGCAGATCACGATCGGCATGCCGGTCCTGATCCCCGAGGATTACGTCAACGACCTCAGCGTGCGGCTGTCGCTCTATCGCCGCCTCGCCGATCTCGAGACCGATGACGAGATCGACAGTTTCGCCGCCGAGATGCGCGATCGCTTCGGCGTGTTGCCGGACGAGGTCCGCTACTTGTTCAAGGTCGCCGCGATCAAGGCCTACTGCCGCAGGGCCAATGTCGGGAAGGTCGATGCCGGTCCGAAGGGCGCCGTGATCGCGTTCCGCGACAACAGCTTCGCCCATCCGGAGCGGCTGGTGATGTTCATCCGCCAGCACGGCCAGGCCGCCAAGGTGCGGCCGGACATGAAGGTGGTGTTCTTCCAGGACTGGGAGACGCCGGAAGAGCGGCTCGCCGGCACCACCGAGATCCTGCGTCAGCTCGCCAATCTCGCGGAGAGCAAGAAAGCGGCCTGATGAGAGCCACCTGCGTCATTCGCATTTGCCGGTTCCAGTGGACGGCTTCCCGGCCAACTCCCCGACACGGTTGTGGCGCGCCGTCATGACTGCGATCTGATGAGGAGAGGCGGGCATGTCGCCTAACGTCAGAGTGGGGATGGGCGAGACCTCTCGAACATGAGCCGATCCCAGGACGGAAACCTGGAGGGCTGTGATCGGGAGGCCCATCACCTCATAAGTCGGCAGTTCGGCGGCCGCGACAAAATCAGCGCCCGCCAAAATGACGAGCACAACGGCGGCAACGGGCACCAGGCGCTTCATGCTGCATCTTCCTTGGTGGTCAACGGCGAATGCCTCACGCTCAAAGCTCGGCGAACCCGCCATCGACAACCATTTCCGATCCAAGCATGTAGCTGGACGCGTCGCTGGCGAGGAACAGTACCGCAGCAGCGATTTCGTCAGGTTGTCCGAGGCGTCCGATCGGAATCAGTTTGCTGGCGCCCGCGAGATAGTCGCGAAATTGCGTCTCCGTCTGCCCCGGATGTTCCGATTGGCCAACGCCGCGAAGGATCGGCGTCTCGATCAGGCCTGGACTGACCGCGTTGACGCGAATGCGGCGGCCAAGCAATTCCGCGGACAAAGTGCGGGCGAACGAGCGCACCGCCGCCTTCGACGCCGAAAGGATGGCGCGCCCCGGCACGCCGACCTGATTGAGCCAGGCCGTATTCAGAATGATCGAGCCACCCTCGCGCATCACCGGCTCGATCGCCTGGACCGAAAAGAACACCGACTTCACGTTGGTATCCATGAGGCCGTCGTACTGCGCCTCGTCGGTCGTCGCCAAAGGCGTGACATAAGCCACACCGGCGTTCGCGAAGAGGATATCGAGCGCACCGAAGGCCTGCCGCACATCCGAAGCCATCTTGCGAAGGGCGTCGCGGGATAGCACGTCGGTCTGCAGCGTCAGGACGTCGCCGCCGATGATCTGGCGTGCTCGCTCCAGGCCGTCCGGCTCACGGCCGGTCACGGCAACCCTGGCACCATTGCTGCGCAGCAGCTTCGCGGTGGCCAGGCCGATGCCCGAAGTACCACCGGTGACGAGCGCGGTCTTTCCGTTAAGCATGGAGTTCTCCTTCTTTCGCTTGCTTGAGACGATCCACCGCGTCGAGCGCATGGCTGCTGTAGACCAGGGCCGCACCGGCATTGAGATTGATGGCGACGCCCAGCGCTTCCGCGATTTCCTCGTCGCCGATGCCGAGTTTCACGGCCTGGGCGGCATGCGCGGCGATGCAGCCGTCACAGCGTGTCGTCACGGCTACCGCCAGCGCGATCAGTTCGCGCGTCCTGGCGTCAAGATGATTGGTCCTCGCACCGGCGACGCCGAGCAGCGCCGCCCCCTTCAACGTGTCGGGAGTGCGCGACCCGAGCTCCTTGAGGCGCGCATTGACATCGCTGATCTCCTGCTTCCAATCGAGCATCTGGCCTTGTCTCCGATTTATCGTGAACGATCCGCGGCTAGCGTCCGTGGCTGTGACTCATCTTGTCGTGACCGGGGACGGTGAACGTCAGGGTCACCTCCTGTCCGGGGAAGACGTTGTGGTCGGTATCGACCAGCGAGATCTTCACCTTGTGCTGACCGGCGGATAGCCCGGCTATGTCGACGGTGTTGTTGTCACTCGCATCCGCCCACCACCAGGGCAGGTCGTCGACGTTGATGTGCAAATGGCCGACGCGCGGGGATACCTGGCGGGCGCCGGCTCCGAACACTTGTGCAATGCGCAGGTTCTCCACCCGGTACTGCGCCCAGAAGACGCCTTGGGCCAGCCCCTCGGGAAGTGGTGGATCGACGATCAATTTTGGCGCGGGCTCGTTTTCGACCGCGACGTATGGTGAAGCGCCGCGGATATCCCTCGCGCTCTGGGCGAAAGCGCCGGTGGCGAGCACGGTGCCGGCCGCAACCGCAGCCGCGACAAGCGTCTTGATAGAAGTCATGGCATTGTCTCCTTTGACGAGTGCAGGAACGTGGCTTTATTGATTTTGCAAAGCGGTCGAACTAGTCGCGCCCCGCGCGCCACGGCAAGCGGCGCAATTCTTCAGCTAGAGCCTGGACTGCGGGCTCTCCGTGGCGACGTGCCCAAACGGGCAGCCAGTCTTCGTTGTTCAGGAAGAACTTCCAGTCGGTGATGACCGCGGGTCTGATCAACAGGAACGGTACAGGCGATATGAACGGTCGAAAGTGCGGGTTGTGGATCGCGGTATCGGGGTTGCCCTCGTAGAAGGGACCCATTGCCAGCCCGTCGTCCGCATAGGACGGAATGCCGATTTGATTCAGAACGCCGGCAAAGAAGTCCTTGGCCCGAGCCGCCGTCAGATCGGTGAAAACAACGACGATCGATTTGTCGTTCGCTCCGTCGCCATCGACGGGTTGAGCGGCGAGGAGCAGGCGCTTGTAGTCGTCTACGAGCTGGATGATATCCGCTGCGCTCCGGCCGGCGCTTCTCTCGGGAGCGAGCCAAAGCGTCTTCTGTTCCAAAGCCGCTGGCACAAAGGGGCAGACCGGCCCGGCGCGACCGAGATCCTTGTGGGGCCGCGCCATGAAGATCTTGATCCAGTCTCCGACCGCGCGAAGCGCTTGGCGTTCGCCTTCCGCGAGTTCTCTCGTCTTGCCGACCTCCTCAAGATCCTCGACGCGGAAGAGCTTCGTGGTCGGTGCGGCAACTAGCGTCTTGATCGGGGGCACGGCAAGGTCTCCTTTGGCGAGGGTTTCCCGGACCGGGCGCCGCAGCGATCGTGTTCGAGAGCCCGCGAAAGGTGCGACAACCCGGCATCGAAGTCTTTGACGAGACCTTGCTTTTTGCCCGGGATGAGCCTGATTATTCGCTCACGAATGCAAATGGGTTGGTCCGGAGGCCCAGATGATGTTTTGCTTCGGCGAATACGTTCTGGATACCGCGCGACGCGAACTCCGCTGCGGCTCCCAGCTTGTCGCGGTCGAGCCACAGGTGTTCGACCTGTTGGTCTACCTGCTGCAAAGTCGCGATCGCGTCGTCAGCAAGCAAGAACTGATCGATTCGGTGTGGGCGGGTCGCAGCATTTCGGATTCGACCTTTACCAGCCAGATAAACGCCGCCCGAAAGGCGATCGGTGACAACGGTGCGAGCCAGACCTTGATCAAGACCCTGCCGCGCAAAGGCATCCGGTTTGTTGGCAGCGTGGATGTTCGATCAAACGGTGCGGGCCTAGAGGAGGGCGGCGCGCCCCAGGTGCCTTCCGGCGAGCGGACTTACCCGGAACTTCCGAACAAGCCATCGATCGTCGTTATGCCATTCGAGAACCTGTCCGCCGAGAAGGGGACCGATTACCTTGCCGATGGGATCGTGGAAGCGATTACCTCTGCACTTTCGTGCGTGCGGTCATTCTTCGTCATCGCGCGCATGTCCGCCTACGCTTTCAGGGGACGCAACGCAAACGTCTGCGATATTGGCAAGGAGCTGGGTGTTGCATATTTGCTTCAGGGCAGCGTGCAGAAGGTCCGCAAGCAGCTGCGAATTACGGTGCACCTGATAGAAGCGGAGAAATGCGCTCTTGTTTGGAGCTCTCGCTTTGGCGGCGCCGTCAACGACCTATTCGACCTTCAGGACCGGATCTCGGAGCAGGTGACGGCGGCGCTGCAGCCATCGCTTCGTGTTGCCGAGATCGAGCGTTCCCGGCGGAAGCGTCCGCAGGATCTCGGTAGCTACGATTACACGATGAGGGCGATGCCTCATGTCTGGGCGCTTGAAAGGGACGAAAATTTCAAGGCCGTCGGCCTGCTCGAAATGGCGATTGCCGCAGATCCAGACTATGCCGTGGCACTATCGCTTGCTGGCTGGTGTCACGCGCAGCGCCTCGTTTACAATTGGGTAGAGAACATCACCGAAAGCCAGGACAAGGCGCTGTCCTTCGCGGGGCGGGCTGCGGAGCTGAGCAGGGACGACCCTATGGTTCTGGCAATTCTGGGGGCCGTACATTCCTTGGTGCGCAATCATGGAACCGCTCGTGCGCTGCTTGAGCGGGCGTTGGCGCTCGATCCGAATGCGGCATGGGCATGGAGTCGGTTCGGTTGGCTGGAAAACTATGTCGGTCATCCACAGAATGCGATCGCCAATTTCGAACGTGCACTGCGCCTCAGCCCGCTCGATCCGACAAATTTCAATAACTACGTCGGAATGGGGTCGGCAAATGAGATCATGCAGAACTACGACCAAGCCGCGGGTTTATTCCAGCGCGCATTAGAGGAGCGACCGAATGCGACGTGGATTTATCGGCACCTCGCGTCGTCTCTGGGTGGCGCAGGACGACACGAAGATGCGCGCCGCGCCTTCGCGCAGATGATCGAGATATTTCCGGACCTCACGATCACCAAGTTCAAGGAAGCCATGCGCTTTCCTCAAGCAGCTGTCGATCGCATGGCAGAAAACCTCAAGCGGCTGGGGCTTCGCGAATAGCCAGCGTCCCGGACGTCGCGGCGGCCTTCTGTGTGTGGCGCATCACACTTGCCAAACGTCAGCGAACGACGTGTGCCAGCCGGCGCCTTCATGCGGCGAGCTATGTTCATCTCTCGGCGCGACCGAGCGGCGCGAATGATCGTATTGGATCAGGGGTTTTTGACTGGCATCGGCTTTGCCGGTATGATTTGCGTCTCAAATCGGCTTCAGCCGGTACTGCAAGTCGCAAGCAAGCACGATGCATAAATTACATGGCCGGTTGCTTCTCGTCGGGCTTTGGTTTGCATTGACCGTTCTGCCGTTGGAAGCCCTGGCCGGCACGCGTCTCGCGCTGGTGCTCGGCAACAGCCACTATCAAGCCGTTCCCGTCCTCGGTAATCCCGCCAATGACGCAGCCGATGTTGCTACGGCTTTGCGCAGCATCGGCTTTGACGTGATCGAACAGCGCGATGGGACCCGCGACGCCATGGCCAACGCGGTGCGCGATTTTTCCAAGCGCCTGAGCGGTGCCGACGTCGCGTTGTTTTTCTACGCAGGTCACGGCCTGCAGATGAACGGTGAAAACTATCTGGTCCCGGTCGACGCGAAAATCGAAACGCCTGCCGATGTGCGTTTCAACACGATGAACCTGACCGACATCCAACAGGAGATGGAGGGGGCGGGGCGCGCCAACATCATCATTCTCGACGCCTGCCGCAACAATCCCTTTCTCGAAAAGCTCGCGCGCAGCGCCCGTGCTGCGCCTACTCGCGGGCTCGGCCGCATCGACGCGACCGGGCAGGGTTCGCTGATCGTCTATTCAACGCAACCGAACAATGTTGCTCTCGACGGCTCCGGGCGGAATTCGCCATTCACCGCCGCGCTGCTGAAACATATCGCGACACCCGGGATCGAAGTGCGTCAGATGCTTTCCAGGGTTCGCGGAGATGTGCTCGCGGCGACCAGTCAGCAGCAGACACCTTGGGACAGTTCCTCTCTGGTCGGCGACGTCTATCTGGCGGCCGCGCCGCCCCCGGTCGTCACTGCCTCGCCGCCCTCGATGCCGCTGCAACCGGCTGCTCCATCCCAAGTCGCGGCACCGGTGGCCGCTGTCGCGGCGCAGACGCCAGCTGCCGCCGGCAGTCCGGACGGCGAATGCGAGCGCGCCGCCGCGCCGGCGCCGCCATTCGCCAGCCCTGAACAATTGAAAATCGCGAACACGCATGATTACGCCGCCGCGATCCCGATCTGCGAAGCCGCGGTGCGTGCCAATCCCGATCAGCCACGTCTCGAGTTTTTGCTCGGCCTTGCCTACGGCGGAACGAAAAACTATCTGGCGGCGCAACGCTATCTGACCAAGGCCGCCGATGCCGGCTACGCGCCGGCGCAAGGCAAGCTCGGGATGTATTTTGCGACCGGGCGCGGGGTCGTCGAAGACATGCCGCGGGCCTTCGAGCTCTTCAGTAAGGCGGCCGCCGCGGGGCAGCCGGACGCGATCAGCAATCTCGGCGCGATGTATTCCAATGGCTATTTCGTCAAGAAAGACGAGGCAAGGGCGCTCGAGCTCTATCAGAAGGCGATCGAGGCGGGCAATCCGTTCGCGCTCGCCCAGACCGGCCTGATGTATTTCTACGGCAAGGGTACGCCGCGCGACTACGAGACGGCCGCGCAATATTTTCAGCAGGCAGCCGATCTCAACGACGGCTTTTCACTCAAATACCTTGCCGTCATGCAGGAACGCGGATTGCTCGGCGCGCGTGATCCGGCCAAGGCGGCCGAACTGCGGCGCCGGGCGGTTCAGGTCGACCCGGAGAGCCAGGACCCCAAGGTGCCGCGAGAGCTGGACGCGACGACGGTCCGGCCGCGACGCTCGTCCGGCGTCCATTACGTGCGAATCTACCGCTATCGATTCGTCGGCTGCGCCTGGACTTGGTGTTGAGGGGCGTGAACCCAGATCGCGATGCATGACGGTGCGGATGAATCATTTCATTCCAGAAACATTTGCTCTGACCTGGAGGGACAGGCCCAGCTCACCGAGAGCGAGTCGACATGTGAGGCGCGGCACGCCAGTTCCAGAATGTGAACAACGGGCGAGAAACATTGAACTTTCGCGACTTGGACCTTGACGGCCCTTGGGCGACTTGTAAGCTGGATCGTGTTTTTAGTTCAGATTGCGATTTATAATTTTGGATGACGTAGCAAATTGAATCTGGTTCGCGTCCCGCCAGCATTTCAACTGCTTTCCAAAACCCAGCGATCAAGACCCCGCGCCAAGTGAGTTGGTGAGGGCTGGATGGCGTTTGCCTCCTCGGCTGTCGGCGGCCCATCGGCCAGACTCGGCCGCAGAGGCGAATTGCCGGACATATTTTTGGATTTTGAGATCAGTTTTTTGGGGAGGGGTCTATGGGTGTGAATGTTGCCAGCGGCAGCACCGTTTCTGTCTCCGATACGCAAAGCGGCAACACAGTCCAGTACGGCGGCACGCTCTACGTGCTGAACGGCGGCTATATCAGCGACACCGTAAATGCCGGGAGCGTCGTTGTTTCCTCCGGCGCTACGGATATCGGCGACACGACTTCCAGTGGTTCTTCCAATAGTGCCGGGCAGATTTATGTTCTTGGCACACTCGTCAACGCCGTGGTCAACGGTGGTGGAGGTGTGGTTCTCGGCACCACTCCGTCAAACGCAACCGGAACTGGAACGGCGATTGGAACGACCATCAACAGCGGCATAATGGCCGTTTACAGTGGCTCGACCGCAAGCAACACCACGGTCGGCAGCGGCGGGATTAGACTATTCAACGGCTCAACCATCAACACCACCCTCAGTGGCGGCAGCGAACAAATGTGGGGCGGCACCACGATCAGCACCTTGATCGAGAACGGAGGATACGAGTACGTCTCCGATACATACAACAACAACTTCGTAGGCAGCGCACTCGCGTCCAACACCACGATCCAAAGCAGTTCCGAACAGATCGTCGGATTTCTTGGGGGCGGCGTTGCAACCAACACGACAATCGCGGGCGGAACGCAGTGGATCGGCTATGCCGCCTTCGGAAGCGCCGGTCATGGTGTCGCAAGCAATACCACCATCACCAGCGGTGGAATCCAGCTTGTTGCGCCATATAATTATATTGCAACAGGCACAGCCGTCAACACGACGGTCACCGGCAGCGGCAGCATCCAATACGTCGGCAGTGGCCAATACAGCGGAAGCGCAACGGCGATCTCCACCACGCTGATCGCGGGCGGTGAACAGATCGTGTGGGGCGGCGGCCCGTACAGCCCCATTGCCAGCAGCACGGTGATCAGTTCCGGCGGTGCCGAGATCGTTTCATCCGGCGGCATCGCCAGGACCACGGTGATCAGCGCCGGCGGCACCGAGACCGTTATGGCGGGCGGCATCGCCAGCAGCACAGTGATCAGCTCCGGTGGCACCGAAGTCGTTTCGTCCGGCGGCACCGCAAGCGGCATCACGGTCAATAGCGGGGGCACCTTGATTGTGATTGCCGGCGCCACTGTCACGGGCTTGACCAACAACGGCGGCACGGTGATGAGCCAAAGCTCCCCGGTGACCGTGAGCAGCGGATCGTCCTACACCGTTTCGAGCGGCCAGACCGACACCGGTGACACCGTGCTCAATGGCGGTTCGATGTTCGTTGCCTCCGGCGGGACTGCTGTCAGCACCACCGTCAGCAGCGGCGGGCTTCTGACCGTCAGCAACGGCGGCAGCGACACCGGCACGACTGTTTCTTCCGGCGGCACCGAAGCGGTCGCGGGCAGCGATGCCAATGCGGTTGTTGCGAGCGGCGCGACGATGTTTGTCAGCAGCGGCGGCAGCGCCAGCGGAACGCTCGTCTCCGGGGGAACGCTCGACGTGCTGGCTGGCGGATTTGCCACCGGGACGACGGTCTCGGTGGGCGGCACTCTGAATGTCACGGGGACCACATCCAACACGGTCTTGGTGTTGAGCGGTGGCATCGAGAACGTCGCGTCCGGCGGCGTCATCCAGGGCACCATCAGCGGCACGGCCGGTACGGGCACGTTCGTCGCAGCCGGTGCGACGCTCAACGTTCTGGCCGGAGGCTCGGCCAGCATGATCAACGTGTCCGGCACGCTCAACGTGCGGGGCAAGATCACCAGCAATGTCACCATTCAAAGCGGCGGCCACGAAATCGTCTCTGCGGGTGGCTCCGTCACCGGCGTCACTGGTTCGGGGACCGCAATTTCGGGCGTGGTCGACGTTCTCTCCGGAGCTTCGTTCGAATATGCGACCGTCTTCAGTGGCGGTGACCTGAATGTCTCGTCCGGCGCGACGGCGGACCATATCTCCGTCTCGAGCGGCGGCATCTTCAACGTCGGCGGCACGGTCCTGAGCAACGTCGCGGTCTTTGCCGGCGGCATCGAGAACGTGTTCTCCGGAGGTGTGGTTACCGGCGTGACCGGCTCCGGAACCGGCATTTCGGGCGGCACGGTCAACGTGTCGTCGGGAGGCGCGATCGACCACACGACCGTCATCAGTGGCGGCGTGTTGAACGTTCTGTCCGGGGCGACCGCCAACCATGTCGCCGTCTCCAGCGGCGGCGCGTTCAATGTGGCCGGCGCCGTGACCAGCAACGTGGCGGTGTTTGCCGGCGGCAAGGAAGTCGTTTCCTCCGGCGGCTCCACGGGGCCGGTGTCGATCTCCGGCGGCGTGGTCGAGTTGCAGGCGGGAAGCGTCGCGAGCGGCGGCATCACCTTCAGCGGATCCGGCGGGCAGCTCAAGATCGACGGCACGTCTTTGGCTGGCACCACCGTCAGCGGGCTGGTGCTGGGCGACAGCATCGATCTCGCAGGCCTCGGTTTCGTGTCCGGCGGGTCGGCGACCTTGCTTCCGGGCAATGTCCTGCATGTCACGGAGGGGGCTTCCTCGTTCGATGTGCAGCTTGATGCGACGCCTGGCGTGCGGTTCAGCGTCAGCACCGATTCCGGCAGCGGCACGCTGGTCACGACGCGCGCCGATATCGCACCGGTCACGTCAGCTGCCAACGTAACGGCAATCCTCGGCGAGAGTTCGGTGCTGGCCTCCAGCCTGTTCTCCGTCTCGGACGCGGATGGCGATACCATCACCCAATATGCGTTCTGGGATACGCAAGGTAACGGACACTGGACGATCAACGGCGCCACCCAGCCCACCAACGCCGAGATCGATGTTACGGCGGCGAACCTGTCGCAGGTGAGCTACGTGTTCGGTCCAAGCGGCACCGCCGATACGCTGTTCGTTCGGGCCAATGACGGTACGGTCTGGGGCGGCTGGACCCAATTCACCGCAACCGCTTTTGTGGACACTCCACCGACCGTGCATGCCGCCAATGTCGCAGCTGTGCACGGCGAAACGTCGGTTGCCGCATCAAGTCTCTTCACGGTGACCGATCCGGACGGGCAAACGATGACCCAGTTCGCGTTCTGGGACACCGGCGGCAACGGCCACTGGGTGGTGAATGGTGTTACCGAGCTGCCCAACACCGAGATCGACGTGTCGGCGGCGAACCTGTCGCAAGTGAGCTATGTGTTCGGGCCGACAGGGTCGACGCCCGACACGCTTTACGTAAGAGCGAACGACGGAATGCTGTGGGGCGCCTGGACGGCGTTCACCGCAACACCGGGGCCGGATGCGGCGCCGGTGGTGACGGCGCCGAACGTGACGGCAACCCATGGAGAGGCATCGGCGCTCGCCACGAGCCTGTTCTCGACGACGGACGCCGACCACGACACGATCACCCAGTACGCGTTCTGGGACACCGGCGGCAACGGCCACTGGGTGGTCAATGGCGTCGCCCAGTTAGCCAACACCGAGATCGACGTGTCGGCGGCGAACCTGTCGCAGGTCAGCTACGTGTTCGGACCAACCGGCTCGACGCCGGATACGCTGTACGTCAGGGCCAACGACGGCTACCTGTGGGGGTCCTGGACGGCGTTCACGGCAACGCCGGGGCCGGATGCGGCGCCGGTGGTGACGGCGCAGAACGTGACCGCCAATCACGGCGAGACGTCGGCTCTCGCCTCGAGCCTGTTCTCGGTCTCCGATGCCGAGAATGATACGATGACCCAGTATGCTTTCTGGGACACCGGCGGCAGCGGCCACTGGGTGGTGAACGGTGTCGCCCAGGCCGCCAATGTCGAGATCGATGTTTCCGCAGCGAACCTGTCGCAGGTCAGCTACGTGTTCGGCCCCGGCGGCTCGACACCGGATACGCTCTACGTGCGGGCCAACGACGGACAGAAGTGGAGCACCTGGACTGCGTTCACGGCATCGCCGGGGATAGATGATCCTCCGGTGGTGACGGCGCAGAACGTGACCGCCAATCACGGGCAGTTCTCGGCTCTCGCCTCGAGTCTGTTCTCGGTGTCGGACCCTGAGAACGATGCGATCACCCAGTACGCGTTCTGGGACACCGGCGGCAGCGGGCACTGGATGGTGAATGGCGTCGCCCAGGCCGCCAATGTCGAGATCGACGTTGCCGCGGCGAACCTCTCGCAGGTCAGCTACGTGTTCGGTCCCGGCGGCTCGGCGCCCGATACGCTTTACGTGCGGGCGAAGGACGCCGGATCGCCGTGGAGCAGCTGGGCCGCGTTCACGGCATCACCGGGGCCCGACACGGCTCCGGTCGTGACGGCACCGAACGTGACCGCGGTTCATGGCGAGGCGTCGACGCTCGCCTCGAGCCTGTTCTCGGTCACCGACGCCGAGAACGATCCGATCACCCAGTATGCGTTCTGGGACACCGGCGGCAACGGCCACTGGGTGGTGAATGGCGTCGCCCAGGGCGCCAATGTCGAGATCGACGTTGCCGCGACGAACCTCACGCAGGTCAGCTACGTGTTCGGCCCCGGCAACTCGACGCCCGATACGCTCTGGGTGAAGGCCAATGACGGCAGCATGTGGAGCGCCTGGAAGAGCTTCACGGCAACGCCGGGGCCCGACACGGCTCCGGTCGTGACGGCACCGAACGTGACCGCGGTTCATGGCGAGGCGTCGACGCTCGCCTCGAGCCTGTTCTCGGTCACCGACGCCGAGAACGATCCGATCACCCAGTATGCGTTCTGGGACACCGGCGGCAACGGCCACTGGGTGGTGAATGGCGTCGCCCAGGCCGCCAACGTCGAGATCGATGTTGCCGCGGCGAACCTTTCGCAGGTCAGCTACGTGTTCGGGCCCGGCAACTCGACGCCCGATACGCTCTGGGTGAAGGCCAATGACGGCAGCATGTGGAGCGCCTGGCAGAGCTTCACGGCAACACCGGGGCCCGACACGGCTCCGGTCGTGGCCGCATCGAACGTCAGTGGAATTCACGATCATTCGGTGGCGGTCTCGACCTTGTTCTCGACCACGGATGCCGAGAACGATCCGATCACCCAGTACGCGTTCTGGGACACCGGCGGCAATGGCCACTTTGTGGTGAATGGTGTCGCCCAGGCGACCAACGCCGAGATCGATGTTGCCGCGGCGAATCTCTCGCAGGTCAGCTACGTGTTCGGCCCCGGCGGCTCGACACCGGATACGCTCTGGGTGAAAGCCAATGACGGCAGCATGTGGAGCGCCTGGCAGAGCTTCACGGCCACTGCAACTAACCAGGCGCCGACGGTCGCGGTCTCCAACGTCGTGACGGTCTCGGGGCAGACCTTTGCTGCTGCGAACCTCGTCGCCGCGACGGACGCCGATGGCGATGCCATCACGAAATATGCGCTGTGGGATTCCAACACCAACGGGCATTGGAGCGTCAACGGAGCTGTGCAGGCCGCGAATACAGAGATCGACATCACGGCGGCGCAACTTTCCCTGACGACCTATCAGGCAGGCTCGGGCACGGACCAACTCTGGATCCGTGCGTATGACGGCATCGCGTGGGGAACCTGGCTGCCCTTCAACGTGACGGGCGAGAACTCCACCAGTGCCACCATCGCAGCGGGCGCCACCCTGGAACTGACCGGGGCGTCGGGCGCCACCGTCGCATTCCAGGGCTCAACCGGGACGCTGAAGCTCGACAGTTCCGCGAGCTTTAGCGGAACCGTCGCCGGGATGACCGGCTCGGACGCGATCGACTTCGCGAACATCAATTTCGCGAGCGTTCACACGCCGAGCTTCAGCGGAGACTCATCGCACGGAACGCTCACGGTGACGGACGGCACCGTCACGGCGAGCATTGCGTTGCTGGGCAACTACATGGCCTCGACCTTCACGACCTCGAGCGATGGCCATGGCGGGACCCTGGTTGTCGATCCGCCGGCGACGCAGGTCAGCCAGCTTGCGCAGCCACAGCATGCGTGAGGCTTGAGGATGAGGCATGCGGAGCCACCGAGACAAGGCGGCCTCGCCCGGCGGCGAAACCCGCGCAGCGATCGCAGCTACTGACAAGCGGCATAGAGCTTGTTTACGACGCCGCGCGCTCCGCCGCTCCGAACAGGCGCCCGAGCAGCGACATCGCAGAATCGCCCGGCATCAGCGTTGCGACGCTGACGGCGGGCTCGGCCCTGCTGTCGCGGCGGCCGTTCTGGGTGTGGCGCATCACGCTCGCCAATCGCCGCGTGATTGCCTGGGCGTTGCGCAGGTCGGTCCCGGCAAACGCCACGACGAGCGACCGGTCGTCGTGCACGGCGCCGAAATCGGCCTGGCGCATCAGCCGGCTGATGATCCGCGCGCCGTCGAATTGCGCACGTGGCTGCGTGTTGTCGAAGGTGAACCGCGCCACCGAGAGCGCGCCGCCGCGCTCGGCGGTCTGGTAGACGGCGGTCGCGAAGTCGCGCTCGAACGCGGCCTTGGTGAGCAGGCCGGTGCGGGGATCGATCAGGCCCTTGGCGTCGATCGCCTTGAGCATGCGGCCGAGCCGCGCCTCGAAGGCGTGCTGCCGGATCATCGGCAACACCATGTCGCCGACGCGTGTCGGCCCGGCCGTGACGATCTCGAGATTGGGCAGCTCGTAACGCGGCGTCAGCTCGCCGGAGGCGACGATCACGGGCAACGGACGGAAGCGAACATCCTCGGTCAGCACCGTCAGGAACGCATCCATCACCCGTGGGGTGAAGCCCTCGGCCAGCACGATGCCGTCGATGTCACGGTTGGAGAGATGCTTTGCGGCCGCCTCGATGCTCAGCGCGCCGACCACGCCGGCGCGTTCGCCGAGCGCGACCGACAGGGCCGGGTAGGCGCCGCCGCGGCCGATCAGGAGCGCGGTGGCCTCGCCGACCGGATCGATATCGGACATTGCGATCGGCGCCGGCGGCACCAGGCGGCGCATCACGGTCGCATGCAGGGCGCGAACGCGTAAGGACGCGTTGAGCCGGGCGACCAGGCGATCCGGCATGCCCTTGTGCTGGAAGAACGCGATCACGGTGTCGGGCAGGGTGGTCGCGGGATCGACCGCGATCAGCGGCAGATAGGGCGCGCGGGCGGCCGCGCGCTTGGCGAGGCCCGACAGGGTGACGAAGTCGACGCCCT
The DNA here is from genome assembly GCF_049075665.1 of Bradyrhizobium sp. B120. NCBI lineage: Bacteria > Pseudomonadati > Pseudomonadota > Alphaproteobacteria > Hyphomicrobiales > Nitrobacteraceae > Bradyrhizobium > Bradyrhizobium sp. B120. Next base: position 4,419,883 of record NZ_CP185242.1, read on the forward strand.
CGGCAGCCGCGATGATCGCGGCCGGCTTGACCTGCTCGATGGCGCGTCCGACTTCGTGCCAGTCGGTGACCACGACCGGAAACAGCTTCGTCTCATCGAGGACCGCGGCAAACGGCGGCTTTGCCGACGCCGATACGATGAGGACCGGACCTTGTTGAGACATTCGAACGCTCGAAACCAATGCTTAAGATCAGCAAACGGCTTCGATGCTAGTGGGCATGGCTTAATGCGGCGTCAACACAATGCTAAGACTAACGCAATGATAAGATTTTAAGGCGTTCCGGTGCCGCTGCGGTCGCGAAATGCTTCGACCATCAACGGGTTAAGCCCAAGTTCTGTGAGGGCGTCGCGGGCCCGCGCATTGTCCTGGGCCCGTCCGGCCAGCCGGTGACCACTCAGGCGGTCGGGCAGCGCCGTCAACAATGCGCCCTGGCCGAGACGGCGCGACCACTCTTGCAGCTCCTGGGCAAGGAAGCGGTAGCCGCCGACCGTCATGACCCCCGACGGCGGGGCGGTGATGTTGACGGCGCCGGTCGCGCGGTCGACCCGCGCGGCATATTCGGTGTCGACGTAATCACGCGGCGGCGGCGCAATCAGACTGTCGCCCGGGGGCGGCGGCGGCGCATAGGCGGCGACCGGCACCATGGGGCCGCGCAGGCCGAGCGTGCCCTTCGGGGTCAGCAGGATTTCGCCGGCGATCGATGCGCCGGGAGCCTCACGCGGCGCGCTATGCGGGCCGGGCTTGATCGGGGCCGGCGATCCATCCTCGGCGTTGCGGCGGGCGCCGAACAGCCCGGCCTCGCCGAACAGATAGACGTCGGTCATGCTCACCCGCCGCGAGGTCCAGTGCGCACTGGAGGCAACCTGCTCCGGCGTCCGCCAGAGGCCGATCGCGTTGCGCAGGGTGGGCAGGCGCTCCGACAGGCCGCACACGTCGAGCCGCAGCGCGAGCTGCGCCGGCGCGATCAGCGTGTCGCAGCTGTGATCGTTGAACTGGGTTTCGAACGCTTCCTCGTCGAACGGGTGATGCATGACGAGCGTTCCGCCCGACAGCAGCCAGCTCACCAGCGACGAACAGATGCCGGCAAACGACATCGGCGCGAATGCCGACATGATGGTCGCGCCCTGTGCCAGGTCGCTCTCCAGCGACATCGCGAGCCCGCCGGCAATCAGGCCGAAATGCGCGCGCGGCACCGGACGAAAACCCTCGCCGGTGACGTCGAAGGAGATCAGCGCCGGCTTGCGGCCGTCCTGGATCATCGGGCGCGCGGTCCGGGAGTCCTGCAGGATCGCGTCGTCGAGCGACGCCATGCCTTCGGGCAGATCGGTGCCGAACCCGCAGACATGGCGGATCGAAAAGGCTTCCGCCGCGGCGTTCATGGCGATGTCGGCGTAGGAGACGCCGTCGATCCTGCCGCAGGTGACGATCGCCCGCGCCGCGGTGCGGTTGAGCACGGACGTCAGCTCGGCTTGCCGCCACAATAGCGGCAACGGCGCCACCACGAGGCCGACCCGATAGGCGGCGAGCACGGTCAGGGCGAATTCGATCGTCGAGGGAAGCTGAACCGCGATCACGGTATTGGCCGGCAATCCGCTCTCGACGAAGTGGGCGGCGATCGCCGAGATCGCGCGGTCGGCCTGAGCATAGGTCAGGCGCTTGCGGGTCTGTCCGGTGATGCGCTGCTTGTTGATCGGGTCGACCAGCGCCAGCGCCTCGGGTTGCCGCGCCAAGCTGCGCTTGAACAGCGTATCGAGCGTGGGCGAGGTGATCGACTGGTTCACAGGTTCAACGTCGGTTGCATCGCTTCGATCAGACCGGTCCATGCCGCGTCGGGTCGCAAATCACTTGGTAGCTCAACTTGGCAGCTCAATTGGATTGCGCGCCGGGCTTCTGCCACCAGGTCTCCGGCAGGTAGCCCGTCAACGCCGTGGCCGAAGGTCGTTCTATCCGATTCCAGCGCGCGATCCATTGCTCTCCCAAGTTAAATAGGGGGATAGCGTAGAAGCCTGACATCAGGGCCCGGTCCAGCGCCCGCACCGCCGAGACGAAGGCCGGCCGCTCCCGCGCCGCGAGCAGCGCGGCGATCGCGGCGTCGATGGCCGGATCCTTGGCGCCCATGTAGTTGCGGGTGCCCGGCACGTCGGCGGCCTGGCTGCCCCAGTAGAACCACTGCTCGTTGCCCGGCGACAGCGACTGGTCCCAGCGAATGGGGATCATGTCGAAGTCATAGGCGACCCGGCGCTGCTCGAACTGCACCGCGTCGACCACCCGGACCGCGGCGTCGATGCCGGCCCGCTTCAGGTCGCGCTGATAGGCGAGGGCGATCCGCTCATGCTCGCGTGTCGTCACCAGGATCTCGATCCGGAGCGGCGTCCCGGTCGAGCGCTGCTTCAACACCGTGCCGTCGAGCGCGTAGCCGGCATCCGACAGCAGCTTGAGCGCGTCGCGAAGGATGGTGCGGTCGCGGCCTGAGCCGTCGGTCTCGGGGAGGCGATAGCGGCCATCGAGAATATCGGGCGCAATATGCGACAGATACGGCTTGAGCAGATCGCGCTCGCGGTCATCGGCCGGGCGGCCATAGGCCGACAAATCCGAGCCGGCGAAATAGCCGCCGGCGCGCGAATAGAGTCCAAAATAGTAATTGCGGTTGATCCAATCGAAATCGAATAGCATCAGCAGCGCCTGGCGCACCCTGACGTCGGCAAACTTCGGTCGCCTGGTGTTGAACACCAGGAATTCGGACGGATCGGGCGTACCGATCTTGATGGTGTCGCGGATCACGTCGCCGTTGTTCGCGGCGGGGAAGTCGTAGCCGTCATGCCAGCGCAGCGGCTCGGGCTCGGTCCTGAAGTCATAGAGGCCGCGCTTGAACGCCTCGAACTGGCCGTTGGCGTCGCGATAGTAATCGAGCCTGATCTCGTCGAAATTCCAGAGCCCGCGGTTCACCGGCAGGTCGCGCCCCCAGTAATCCGGATTGCGGGTGAAGGTCACGCTGCTGCCGGGCTTGACCGCCGTCACGCGGTACGGGCCGGAGCCGATCGGCGGCGCCAGAGTCGTCTCTTCAAACTTGGAGACGTCGGTGGCATGGCGCGGCAGGATCGGCATCAGGCCGAGGATCAGCGGCAATTCGCGGTCCGCAACGCCGCCGAAATCGAACCGCACCGTGAGCGGGTCGAGCACCTCGGCCTTTGCGACTTTCGAATAATACTGGTGATGCAGCGGACGGCCGTGATCGCGCAGCAGGTCGAGCGAGAACACGACGTCGTCGGCCGTGACCTCGTGCCCGTCGGAGAAGCGCGCGCGAGGATCGAGGCGGAATGTCACATAGCTTCTGGCATCGTCGGTCTCGACGCTGCGGGCGAGCAGGCCGTACAGCGTGAAGGGCTCGTCATTGTTCCGCACCAACAGGCTTTCGTAGACATAGCCGCGTTCATAGGCGTAGCCCCGGAGCTGCTGCACGGCGAGACCCCTGACGATCAGGGGATTGAGGCTGTCGAAAGTGCCTTCCCGGGGGCTCAGGACCAGACGGCCGCCTTTGGGGGCGTCAGGATTGGCGTAGGGCAGATGGCTAAAGTCGGCAGGCAGCGCGGGCGCGTCATGCATCGCGATGGCGTGGCTCTCGGTGGCGGCCGCAGGGGCAAGCGCGGTCGTCAGCAAACCCAGGGCCGATGTCAGCACGAGCCAGATGGCAGCCAATGCGGCGCGCCAAACGTGACCGGGAACACGTGCATGAGGCGCCGGATTTGATTCGCGAAACGTCACATCGGGAGGTTTATCACAGGCCGCTGAAACTCGCCGTCACAGGTGCGCAAATGCGCTTGTCGGCATTGATCTTTCCGCGCGCCGCTGTATTGAAGGCGTGCAATTCGAGGGCGGGAACGCCTGTCACGTATCCGCCTCAATTGACTAGGAGACAGCCGCCCAAACGGCTATGTGTCGGCGCCTGCAGCGGTTTCGGGCGCTGCCGTTCAGAAAGGGTTTTCCGCAATGAATTTCCGTATCTTGGCCGCCCCGGTCCGGCCGCATGGGCGAATTGTTGCCCTGATGGCGGCGACGGCATTCTCTGCAGCGCTCCTGGTTCCTGCCGCTTGGGCCCAGCAGCCGGCAGCGCCGGCGCCCGCGGCACCGAAGGCAGCGCCCAAGGCGGCACCCAAGGCAGCTCCGAAGGCGCCGGCTCCGGCAGCCCAGCCGGCGCCCCAGGCACAGGCACCGGCCGCAGGTCAGGCGCCTGCCGCGGCCGGCCAGCAGCCGCCCCAGGATCAGCAGATCCAGCTGATCTACGCCCCCTGGACCAAGTTCTGCCTGAAGGGCCAGGAAGCCAACGCCAAGCAGGTTTGCTTCACCGGCAAGGACGGCCGCATCGAGTCGGGCCAGCCGGTGATTGCCGCCGTGATCATCGAGCCGGAAGGCGAGCCGAAGAAGATCCTGCGCGTCACGCTGCCGCTCGGCATGCAGCTCGTTCACGGCACCCGCATCATCGTCGACGGCAACCCGCCGCAGCAGGCGCCCTATGTGATCTGCTTCCAGAACGGTTGCATGTCCGACTATGAAGCAACCCCCGAGCTGATCGCCAACATGAAGAAGGGCCAGAACCTCGTGGTCCAGGCGATCAACTCGAACGGCGCGCCGCTGACGCTGCCGCTGCCGCTCAACACCGAATTCGCCAAGGCCTATGACGGCCCGCCGACCGATCCGAAGGTGTTCGAGGAAAACTCGAAGAAGCTGCAGGAAGAGTTGCAGAAGCGCGCTGAAGAGCAGCGCAAGAAGCTGGAAGGCGCGGGCGGTGGTGCGGCGCCGGCTCCGGCCAATCCGGCAGCCAAGTAACAACGTCGATCACGCGTTCAAGAAATCGCGAGATCGTCGCAAAGCAAAAGGCGCCCGCAAGGGCGCCTTTTTTGTCATGCGAAACCGACTGGCTGATGGCAGCCTGCCGCGCTGGTGATCGCGCCGATCGTGTGCGATGGTCGCTCAAGGCAAATCGATCGCGCCAAGCCGCATCGTCGTTGCCTTGTCCGGACAAGTCCGGCGTCGAAGCACAATCATAAATCCGTCATGGGAGGCCAGACGAAAGCGCGGCACGCGCGCCTTCGATGCGCAAATGCGCGCGTGGTTCGCTGCGAACCCTGGCCGCTGTGCGGACGCGTGATGGCGCGATGCGACTGGACTTTGCCTGGGTCGCAAGCCCGTCAGCCAATCATGGAAGGCTCCCAATGTCCCAGCGAGTCAACACGCAGCGGCGGGAACCGCTCTCCCGGCCTTCGGAGCCGCCGACCGGGCGTGCTTCGGCCGATGCCGGCGGGCGTCTCAACCAGGACAACGTCCCCGGGAGCTTTCATCCGGGCATCGTTCATCTCGCGCTGGCGATGGGCGGGTTCGCGATCGGCATCGCCGAATTCGCGACCATGAGCCTGCTGCCGTTCTTCGCCCACGACCTGCACATCAGTGAGCCCCAGGCCGGCCACGCGATCAGCGCCTACGCGCTCGGCGTCGTGGTGGGCGCGCCTGTGATCGCCGTGCTGTCGGCGCGCATGGCGCGACGGACGCTGCTGATCGCGCTGATGGGCTTCTTTGCGCTGATGAACGGCCTGTCCGGGCTCGCGCCGGACTATCACACCATGCTGGTGCTGCGCTTCCTCGCCGGGCTGCCGCACGGCGCCTATTTCGGCATCGCCATGCTGGTCGCCGCATCGCTGGTCCCGACGGACAAACGCACCGCGGCCGTCGGCCGCGTGCTGCTCGGCCTCACCATTGCGACGACGATCGGCGTGCCGCTCGCCAACGGCGTGGGGCAGGCGATCGGCTGGCGCTGGGCGTTCGCGATCGTTGCTGGCCTCGCGCTCCTGACCGCCATCCTGGTCCTGATCTTCGCCCCGCGTGACGTCGCCGACAGCAAGGCGAGCCCGTTGCGCGAGCTCTCGGCGCTCGGGCGCAAGCATGTCTGGCTGACGCTTGCGATCGGCGCCATCGGTTTCGGCGGGCTGTTCTCGGTCTACACTTATCTGGCGTCGACCATGCTGGCGGTGACGCACACCTCGCCCGCGCTGGTGCCCGTCACGCTATGCGTGTTCGGCGCCGGCCTCACCGCCGGCAACATCATCGTGCCGCGCTTTGCCGACCGCGCGCTGATGGCAACTGCGGGCGGCCTGCTGCTGTGGTCGGCGGCGACGCTGGCGCTGTATCCGCTGGCGGCGACGAATTTCTGGACGCTGAGCGCCGACGTGTTCCTGATCGGGCTGGGCGGCGCGCTCGCCACCGTGTTGCAGACCCGGCTGATGGATGTCGCGGGCGAAGCGCAGAGCCTCGCCGCCGCGCTCAACCATTCCGCCTTCAACGTCGCCAATGCGCTGGGACCGTGGCTCGGCGGAATGGCCGTCGCAGCCGGCTACGGCTGGACCTCGACCGGTCTCGTTGGCGCCGGACTGGCGCTGGCGGGTTTTGCAGTCTGGGCGATTGCCGCGGCGCTGGCCGCGCGTGAAGGGGTATGAGCAGGCTGCAAGCAGCGCTGTCGTGTCCGTCGCCGGACAGGCGCCGCGCGTCAGTTCAGCGACGGGTTGCGCGGACGGTAGCCGCCCGATTTGTCCTTCACGAAGATCTCCGCCACCTGCGAGTGCCGGATCGGTTCGCCGGAATCGTCGGGCAGCAGGTTCTGCTCGGACACATAGGCGACGTACTCGGTCTCCGAGTTCTCCGCGAGCAGATGATAGAACGGCTGGTCCTTGTGCGGCCGCATCTCCTCGGGGATCGACAGCCACCACTCCTCGGTGTTGTTGAACTCCGGGTCGATATCAAAAATCACGCCCCGGAAGGAGAACACCCGGTGACGGACGATCTGCCCGATCTGAAACTTGGCGGTGCGCGCTTTGATCATGGTTCGTCGATAGACCAACATTGTGGCCGATGCTAGGGGCTAAGCCTCGAATTAACCCACGGTTTACCGATTCCAGCCCTGCAAAAACGACCCGAAATCCGGCCGAGAAACTACTTTCAGAATGATCGATATCCTCAATCTGGCGTTGCCGTATTTCGGCTTGATCTTCATCGGCTACGCATGCGGAAAAGCCAAGGGTTTGCCCGAGAGCGGGCTCGCCTGGATGAATTTCTTCCTGCTTTACGTTTCGTTGCCGGCGCTGCTGTTCGGGATCATGTCGAAGACGCCGTTCGCCGAGCTGAACAACCCGCCATTCCTGATCGCCACCACGCTCGGAACCGTGATCGCGTTCTTCCTGGCGATGGTTGCTGGCAAACTGATCGGCGGGCTGTCGCTGCGCGAGGCGACGCTGGCGGGCCTGTCGGGCGCCTACGGCAATATCGGCTACATGGGGCCTGGCCTCGCGCTCGCCGTGCTCGGCACCAAGGCGGCAGCGCCGACCGCGCTGATCTTCTGCTGCGACAGCATCTTCCTGTTCTCGATCGTGCCGCTCCTGATCGAGCTCACCGACCGCGACCATCCCTCGCTGCTGCATGCGTTGGGGGTGGTGCTGCGGCAGATCGTGCAGAACCCGCTGATCATGTCGGCGGTGTTCGGGGCGCTGGTCGCCGCGTTTCACATCCCGATCCCGGTCGCGCTCGACCGCACCATCCAGTTCCTGCAGAACGCCGCCGCGCCGACGGCGCTGTTCGTGCTCGGCATCACCGTGGCGCTGCGGCCGTTCGAGCGGGTGCCGTGGGAGGTGCCGGGCGTGGTCGCGATCAAGCTTCTGATCCATCCGCTGCTGGCCTTCGGACTGATGCTGCTGTTCGGTCCGTTCGCGCAGCCCTGGGCTGCGACCGCGGTGTTGATGGCCTCGCTGCCGCCGGCGCTCAACGTGTTCGTGATCGCGCGGCAGAACGACACCTGGATCGAGCCGGCATCGGTCGCGGTGCTGATCGGCACCTTCGCCTCGGTGGTCACGCTGACCAGCGTGATGTGGTTCATCCAGAGCGGACGCTTGGTGTTTCCGTAAGACGCGTAGGGGCTACCGCCGCCAGGACGGCGCGAGGCCCTCGCGCATTGCCAGCCGCCGCAGTGGGCCGAAGGCGCCGAGCAGATGCAGGCCGGCGGCACGCGCCGTCTGCACGCCGAGGAAATCGCTGAGCAGCGACCGGTTGGCGATGTCGATCGCCCAGGTCCGGCTGGCAACATCGAGCCGCCGTGCCGCCTGGTAGCGCGACAGCACGTTCGGCGCGCCGGGATCCTCGCCACGGCCGATTGCCTGGCCCGTGATCTCGGCGATATCGGCGGCATCGCGCAGCCCCATGTTGAGCCCCTGCGCGCCGATCGGCGGCAGCACATGGGCGGATTCGCCGACCAGCGCGATCCGGTCCTTGGCGAATTGCCGGGGCCGCTCGATGGCGAGCGGAAACACGTGGCGGCCGCCCTGGACCTCGACGCGGCCGAGAATCGAATGCGACTGTCGCTCGGCCGCTTCGGACAACTCGTCATCGCCAAGCGCCTTCAGCCGCTCGGCCTCCTTGGGCGCCGAGACCCAGACCACGCTGCTGCGGTTGCCGCTCAGCGGCACGAACACGCAGGGGCCATGCTCGGTGTGAAACTCGGTCGAGATGTTGTTGTGCGGCCGGCTGTGGCTGATGTTGAAGGTGAGGGCGGATTGGCCGAGCTCGCGGCTGACCACCTCGATGCCGGCGGCCTCGCGCGAGAGTGAATTGCGGCCGTCGGCGCCGACCACGAGCCGGGCCGATAACGTCTGGCCCTGCCGCGTCGCCACGGTGACCGCGGCATCATCCGGCTGCACCGAGGCAGCCTCGTCGTCGAACCGGGTCAGCGCGGCCATCTCGCCGGCACGGTCCTCGAGCGCCGCCACCAGCGAGCGGTTGTCGATGTTGAAGCCGAACTGCTCGCGGCCGATCTCGTCGGAGGAGAACCGCACCTCCGGCGCGCGGATCAGGCGGCCGGTGTCGTCGACGAGGCGCATGGTCTTGAGCGCGGCAGCCTTGTCGCTGCAGCGCCGCCAGACGTCGAGCCGCTCCAGGATCTCGGTCGAGGCGCCAAGCAGCGCGGTGGTCCGGTTGTCGGCATAGGGGGCGCGGCGCGCCAACAGCGCGGTACGCGCGCCGGCGTCGGCGAGGGCAATCGCAGCCGTCAATCCGGCCGGACCACCGCCTATTACGATAACGTCATAATCCTGCGAGCTGTCGGTCATATCAGCACATTTGACATGCCTGGCCCGATTTTCAAGCCATCGGTAACCACCAAGCGTCTCCAACGATCTGCGCGGCGGAACGCCGCAAGACTGCATATGCAAAGGTGGCCGATTCCTGATAGCACTTCGGCCGATGGAGCACTCGAGCCAGCCGGATGCGTTGCCAGAACGGATGCGGACCGCCGCATTCTCCGTTCATATCTTCACGGCACTCGGCGCCGGGGTCGCGCTGCTGGCGATGCTGGAGGCGGTTCGCGAGCACTGGGCCAACATGTTCGCCTGGCTCGGGGTCGCACTGATCATCGACGGGATCGACGGCCCGCTGGCGCGCCGGCTCGACGTGGTACGGCTGCAGCCGAACTGGTCGGGCGAGGTGCTCGACCTGGTGGTTGATTTCGTCACCTATGTGTTCGTGCCGGCCTATGCGATCACCGCGAGCGGCATGTTGCTGCCGCTGGCCGCGCCGGTGCTCGGTATCGGCATCGTGGTGTCCAGTGCGCTGTATTTCGCCGACCGCCGCATGAAGGCCGACGACAACCATTTCCGCGGCTTCCCGGCGCTGTGGAATGCGGCGGCGTTCTATCTGTTCCTGCTGCATCTGCCGCCGGTGCTGTCGACGATCGTGGTCGCGCTCCTGATCGTGCTGACCTTTGCGCCGTTCCATGTGCTGCACCCGTTCCGTGTGGTGCGGCTGCGCTGGCTGACGCTGTGGCTGCTTGGCGCCTGGGCGCTGCTCGGCATGTACACGCTCGCCAACGATTTCGTGGTCGGAGCCCCGATCACCTTCGGCCTCTGCGCCATCGCGGTCTACATCGTCGGCAGCGACACCCTGATCCGCCGGATGAAGGCCTTCAGAGCATGATGCAATTGATCACCAGCCCGGAAGCCTGGGCGGCGCTGCTGACCCTGACTGCGCTCGAGATCGTGCTCGGCATAGACAACGTCATCTTCCTGTCGGTGCTGGTCTCGCGGATTCCGCAGCCGCAGGCCAACCGCGCGCGGCAGATCGGCCTGCTGCTGGCGCTGGTGTTCCGCATCATCCTGCTCAGCGTCCTGGTCTGGCTGATCGGGCTGACGCAGCCTGTGATCACCATCGAGAGTGTCGCGCTGTCGTGGCGCGATATCATCCTGATCGGCGGCGGCCTGTTCCTGATCGCCAAGGCGACCCACGAGATCCACGGCGAGGTCGAGGCGCGTGACGCCGAGGACAATGACAAGCCGAGCCCGAACGCGTTCTTCTGGGTGATCGTGCAGATCATCATCATCGACCTGGTGTTCTCGCTGGATTCAATCATCACCGCGATCGGCATGGCGCAGGACATCGAGATCATGATCGCGGCGGTCGTGATCGCCTGCGCGATCATGTACATCTCGTCGGGACCGGTGGCGCGGTTTGTCGCGGAGCATCCGACCACCAAGATGCTGGCACTGGCGTTCCTGGTGCTGATCGGCGTGGCACTGGTCGCCGACGGATTCAAATTCCACATCCCGCGCGGCTACATCTATTTCGCCATCGCATTCTCGGCGGCAGTCGAGATGTTCAACGTGCTGGCCAGGCGCAACCGCAACAAGCCGGCGGGCTAGTCCCCGGTTCCGGCCGCTTGGTTGACAAGCCGGCGCCGATGGCATTCGCTCGTTTGACGCCGAGATCTGAGGGAGCGACGATATGACCAAGGCTGTGCGGGTGCACAAGGTGGGGGGCCCCGAGGTCCTAACCTATGAGGACGTCGAGGTGGGGGCGCCGGGGACCGGCGAGGTCCGCATCCGCCAGCATGCGGTCGGGCTGAACTTCATCGACGTCTATTTCCGCACCGGCCTCTACAAGGCGCCCGGCCTGCCGTTCATCGCCGGCAACGAAGCCGCCGGCGAGGTCGTGGCCGTCGGTCCGGGGGTGACCAATTTCCACCCCGGCGATCGCGTTGCCTATTACTACAACCTCGGCGGTTACGCCTCAGAGCGCGTCATCCCGGCCGACAAGCTGGTCAAGCTGCCCGACCACATCACGTATGAGCAGGGCGCCGTGCTGATGCTCAAGGGGCTCACGGTCTGGTACCTCCTGCACAAGACCTTCAAGGTCGAGCAGGGCCATCGGGTGTTGATCCACGCCGCGGCCGGCGGCATCGGGCTGCTGGCCTGCCAGTGGGCCCACGCGCTCGGCGCGCATGTCATCGGCACCGTCGGCTCGAAGGCGAAGGCCGATATCGCGCTCGCCAATGGCTGCGACCACGTCATCCTCTACAACGAGGAGAATTTCGTCGAACGCGTCAAGCAGATCAGCCGCGGCGAGCTCTGCGATGTCGTCTATGACGGCGTCGGCAAGACCACGTTCCCGGGATCGCTGTCGTGCCTGCGGCCACGCGGCCTGTTCGTCTCGTTCGGCAACGCCTCCGGGCCGGTGCCGCCGTTCCCGCTCGCTGAGCTGAACAACCACGGCTCGCTGTTCGCGACGCGGCCGAAGCTCAACGACTATGTCGGCACCCGCAAGGAATTGCTTGAAGGCGCCGACACGCTGTTCGCCGCCGTGATCAACGGCAAGCTGCACGTGCCGATCAACCACGCCTATGCGCTCAAGGACGTCGCCAAGGCGCATATCGATCTGGAGAGCCGGGCGACCACGGGTGCGGCGATTCTGCGGCCGTAAGTCTCGCCGTCATTGCGAGCCACCCGGTCGGCGCAAAGCGCCGCCGGATGACAGGCTCCGCGAAGCAATCCACCTCTCCACCCGGGGACAGGTGGATTGCTTCGTCGCTTCGCTCCTCGCAATGACGGAGTGGACGGCTACGCCACCCGCCGCGCCGCACCGACCTTCGTCAGCACCCCATCCAGACAATCAATCATCGCGGAAATCTCCTCCCGCGTCACGTTGAGCGCCGGCATGAAGCGCAGCGTGTCCGGCTGCGGGGAGTTGACCAGCACGCCGGCCGCGAACGCCTCGGCGACGACGGCCGCGCCGATCGGTATCTTGAGATCGAGCGCCAGCAGCAGGCCGCGGCCTCTGATCTCGCCGAGCCCGTGCCGCGCCGACAATCGCTGCAATTCACGCTCGAGCAGCAGGCCGGTGTCGGTGACCGACTTCAGGAAATCGGGCCGGCCGATCTGATCGAGCACCACAAGCCCGGCGGCGCACATCAGGGGATTGCCGTTGAAGGTGCCGCCCTGATCGCCGTGATCGAAGCAGGAGGCATGCTCGGTCGCAAGCAGCGCTGCGAGCGGCACGCCGCCGCCGATGCCCTTGCCGAGCGTCATGATGTCGGGCTCGATTCCGGCGTGCTCATAGCCAAACAGCTTTCCGGTCCGGCCCATGCCGGTCTGGATCTCGTCGACGATCAGCAGCAGGCCACGCTGCTGGGTCACCGCCCGCAACTCTTGCAGGAACGCGTCGGTCGCAGGCCACACGCCGGCTTCGCCCTGGATCGGCTCCAGCATGACCGCGACCGTCGATGACGTGATCAGCTGCCGCACCGACTCGATGTCGTTCAGCCGCGCCTTCCGGAAGCCCGAAACCTTCGGCTCGAACAGCGGCTCGAACGCCTTCTTGCCCGAGGCCGACATGGTCGCGAGCGTCCGGCCGTGGAAGCCGCCTTCGAAGGTGATGATCTCGTGCGCGCCGTTCTTGTACTTGGCGCCGTATTTGCGCGCGAGCTTGATCGCGCCTTCATTGGCCTCCGCGCCGGAATTGGCGAAGAACACCTGATCGAAGCAGCTCTTGTCGACCAGCGCCTTTGCCAGCTTCAGGCTCTGCTCGTTGTAGAACGCCGGGCTCGGCGTGAGCAGCCGCCTGGCCTGCGCGGCCAGCGCGTCGGCAACGATGACCGGCGAGTGGCCGAGCGGATTGACGGCCCAGCCCTGCACGAAATCGAGATAGCGGTTGCGGTTGGCGTCCCACAAATACGAGCCGGCGCCGCGCACGAAGACGACCTCGGGGCGAGCGGTGATGTCCATCAGCGCATCGAACGGATGGGTAGCGTTGGTCATGTCGATCTCCTCTGGGGTCGGTGTGGGAAAGGGCAGGCCGAAAAAGCGAGAAGGCCGCGCTTTGCGGGCGCGGCCTTCTCGAAAACCTTGGCTGATTTAGCTAATCAGCGGTGGCGTCGGACACGGCGCAGCCCAGCATCGTCGCGGGTGCGACGACGGTTGATGGCGCGGCGGTGGGTCCGGTTCAGCTTCATGGCGCAGGGCCATACAGCCGAACGGCCGGTGGTGTCAAGCGGGAGGCGATATCGCGCGCGAGTCGCTCGCGGAGCGTGTTAGACTGCGACGTGGCAATCCTGGAGGTGGCGCCGTGATCAAGCTGCTGATCGAACGAGACCTTCCGGCCAATTTCGACGTAACGGACGATGCGCAAGCGGCGCGTCACGCGCGGATTGCGCTGGACGCTATCAACGCGACGCAGGGCAAGATGCATTGGCTGTGCACCTATGCGACCGACGACCGCAAGCTGTTCGGTCTCGTCGTGGTCGAGAGCGAGGCGGTCATCGATGCCTATGTGCGCAACGCAGGCATCGGCACTTCGGTCCGTATCCATCGCGTGCTTCGCACGCTGGACCCGGCGCTGGCCGCGCCGCCGCCGACCAACTAGCGCTTCATCACAGCGATTTTGACTCTTTGGGTGTTGCTGGATAGGCGCGGCGGAGTTTGCCGGAGGGACGCCATGTATAGTCTCGATATCATTCGGCCCGCGATCGTGTTGGCGTTGTTCACGCTGGCGGTTTTGCTGCTTATGGGGATCAGGAGGGGCCTGTCCAAGGAGACAACCGCAGACGACTACCGGTTCGGCGAATCGCATCGGGTTCCGCCTTCGGTCAGCGTCATCAACCGCAACTATATGAACCTGCTGGAATTACCGGTACTGTTCTACACGATCAGTCTCCTGATCCTTATCCTCCAGAGGTCCGACACCGTTTTTGTGAGGCTGGCCTGGACCTATGTTGCGCTGCGCATTGTTCACAGCGCTGTCCATCTGACGTACAACCGGGTACTTCACCGGTTGCTGATTTTCGTGGCGAGCAATGTCGTGCTCGTCATCATGTGGCTTCGCATCCTGTTCATGACCTGGTGAAGACAATCGACCGTCCTACTCACTGCAAGTGGCGGCTGCCTGCTCGGCTGCTCTTGCCTCAGCGGCGGCTGAGCGCGGCTTCGTCTCCGTATCTCAACCCGAACGCCTGCCGATCCTCCAATGGCTCGGTATCAAAACGTCAAAAATACTGTGATGAACCACCAGGCGGCGTTAGAATCCCGCGACGCTGCCGTGCAGGTCGTATTCGTCGGCGCGCTCGATCTTGGCGGTGACGATCTCGCCGACCTTGAGCGGGCGGCGGCTGGTGAGATAGACGGCGCCGTCGATCTCGGGCGCATCGGCCTTTGAACGACCTTTCGCGACCGTCGGGCCGACCTCGTCGATGATCACCTGCTGCCGGGTGCCGACCTTGCGCTTCAGGCGCTTTGCCGAAATCTTCTGCTGCCGCGCCATCAGCGCATTCCAGCGCTCCTGCTTGACCTCGTCGGGCACGGCATTGCCGATGGCATTTGACGCAGCGCCGGCAACCGGCTCGTATTTGAAGCAGCCGAGACGGTCGATCTCCGCTTCATCGAGCCAGTCGAGCAGATAGGCAAAATCGGAATCGGTCTCGCCGGGGAAGCCGACGATGAAGGTCGAGCGCAGCGTCAGCTCCGGGCATTGCTCGCGCCACTTCTGGATCCGCGCCAGCGTCTTCTCCTGGGCGGCCGGGCGCTTCATCGCTCGCAGCACGTCGGGGCTCGCATGCTGGAACGGGATGTCGAGATAGGGCAGCACCTTGCCCTCGGTCATCAGGCCGATGACCTCGTCGACATGCGGGTAGGGGTAGACATATTGCAGCCGCACCCAGGCGCCGAGCTCGCCGAGCTCCTTGGCAAGATCGAAGAATTTTGCGCGCACGCTGCGATCCTGCCAGGGGCTCTCGGCGTATTTCAGATCGACGCCATAGGCCGAGGTGTCCTGCGAGATGACGAGCAATTCCTTGACGCCGGCCTTCACCAGCTTCTCGGCCTCGCGCAGCACGTCGTTGGCCGGCCGCGACACCAGATCGCCGCGCAGCTTCGGGATGATGCAGAAGCTGCAACGGTTGTTGCAGCCCTCGGAAATCTTCAAGTAAGCGTAGTGGCGCGGCGTCAGCTTGACGCCCTGCGGCGGTACCAGGTCGAGATGCGGGTTGTGCGCCGGCGGCAGCGCGCGATGCACGGCGTCCAGCACGCTCTCATATTGCTGGGGTCCGGTGATCGAGAGCACGCCGGGATAGGCCGCCTCGATCTGCTCCGGCTCGGCGCCCATGCAGCCGGTGACGATGACCTTGCCGTTCTCGGCCATGGCCTCGCCGATCGCCGCGAGCGATTCCTGCTTGGCGCTGTCGAGGAAGCCGCAGGTGTTGACGATGACGATGTCGGCGCCATCATGCTTGCGCGCCAGCTCGTAGCCTTCCGCGCGCAGCCGGGTGATGATGCGCTCGGAATCGACCAGCGCCTTGGGGCACCCCAAGGACACAAAGCTCACTTTCGGCGTAGCGGCCTCTTGCATATCTCTGAATCTGCCTGATTGATGGGCAGGAGCTAGTCCCAATTGCCGAGAATTACAACCCTTTCCGCGCCGTCCCGGCGTGATATGGATGGTTCTTGGCGGGCTTTAAGAGAGCGTTTTCGAGCGAAGTGGATACCGGTTCGCGTGAAGAAAACGCGTCCGAGCAAAAGGATGAAAGCATAATGCGATCCAATTGGATCGTATTATGCTAGGTGGTCGATGAGCGCTGAATCGTCTCCCAAGATCGTCATAGTCGACGAGAGCCCGATCCGTGCGGCTATCCTCGAGGAGGGACTGCGGGAGGCCGGCTATACGGACGTGGTCCATATCAGCGAGATGCAGAGCCTGCTCGCGCGGATCTATGCGCTCGATCCCGACATCATCGTCATCGACCTTGAGAACCCCAGCCGCGACGTGCTGGAACAAATGTTCCAGGTCAGCCGCGCCGTCCGCCGCCCGATCGCGATGTTCGTCGACCAGAGCGACGCCGCCTCGATCCAGGCCTCGGTGGAGGCGGGCGTCTCCGCCTACATCGTCGACGGCCTCAAGAAGGAGCGGATGAAGCCGATCCTCGATCTCTGCGTCTCCCGCTTTAACGCCTTCTCCAAATTGCAGGACGAGCTCGACCGCACCAAGCATGCGCTGGAGGAGCGCAAGGTGATCGACCGCGCGAAGGGCATCCTGATGAAGGTGAAGGGGCTGACCGAGGAAGAGGCCTATGTGCTGATGCGCTCGACCGCGATGCGCGAGAAAAAGAAGATCGGGGAGATCGCGCAATCGATCCTGACGGCGTCGGAGCTGTTGAAATGACCACACCCTTGCACATCGGATTCATTCCGCTGGTGGACGCTGCCGCCCTGATCGTCGCGACCGACAAGGGATTTGCCGCAGCCGAAGGCCTCGACGTCACGCTGGTGCGCGAAGTGTCGTGGTCGAACGTCCGCGACAAGCTCAATATCGGCCTGTTCGACGCGGCTCACCTGCTGGCGCCTGTGGCAATCGCCTCGAGCCTCGGGCTCGGCCACGTCAAGGTGCCGATCGCAGCACCCTTCAATCTCGGGCTCAACGGCAACGCCATCACCGTATCGCCGGCGCTGCACGCGGCGCTGCTGGAAGAGATCGACGGGGACCGCTTCGATCCGATGGCGACCTCGCGCGCGCTTGCCCGCGTCGTGGCCAAGCGGCGCAAGAGCGGGGCCGAGCCGTTGACGTTCGGCATGACCTTCCCGTTCTCGACCCACAATTATCAATTGCGGTTCTGGATGGCCGCCGGCGGCGTCGATCCCGACGAGGACGTCCAGCTCGTGGTGCTGCCGCCGCCCTACATGGTGGACAGTCTCGCCAACGGGCAGGTCGACGCGTTCTGCGTTGGCGCACCCTGGAATTCGATCGCGGTCGATCTCGGCGTCGGCCACATCCTGCACTTCGTCTCCGACATCCTGCTCAGCGCGGTGGAGAAGGTGCTGGCGGTGCGCCAGGGCTGGTCGGAGAAGAACGCCGACGTCGTGGCCGCGCTGGTGCGCGCGCATCTGCGCGCCGCGGAGTTCATCGAGCAGCCGGAAAACCGGCCCGAGGTCGCGCGCATCCTGGCGCAGCCCGAGCGGCTCGGCGTCGACGCCAGCGTCATCCAGCGCACGCTCGACGGCCGGCTGAAGATCTCGCCCGACGGCACCATGCGCGAAAGCAGTCGCTATCTGCTGGTCGGGCGCGAGGCGGCGGCGCGGCCGGACCCGGGGCAAGCGGCCTGGCTCTACGCGCAGATGGTTCGCTGGGGCCAGACACCGTACCGGCCGGAGGCACTGAAGGCAGCCATGGCGGTGTTCAGGCCGGACCTCTACGACGCCGCGGCCGGGCGCCCGACTGACACATCAAACGCCATCGGCGCGTTCGCCGGTCCGCCGTTCGATCCGAACGATGTTCCCGGCCATCTGGCGGCCTTCAAGATCGGGCGCTGGAAGCCCTGAGCGCGGTGCAGCGGCCGCGCCTCAGCGATCCACCTCCGGCTACTTTGCATGGGGTTGATTTCGAGATTTTCGGTAATTGCGGGACCGGCGCGGGTTCCCGACGCCTCGAATTGCAACGAATAAGATTCTCGGGCCAGCGTACGAGAAAGAATTTTCCTCTCGGAACCGTGTTCCCGAAGGCGGCGGCATCGCTATTTTTTCCGCCCGCTTGAATCCGGGCGCGAACGCTATTCCATATGCCCGAGAATGGGGCGTTGGAGATCGACCATGCGCGAGCTATCGGCGGAAGCCCGCCTGCACTTTTACGCGCGACAAATTTCAAGGAAGTCCGGGATCGGAATTCACACTGCGGCGCTCTACAGCGCCTTTGCGGTGATCGGGGCGATCGTGTTCGGCACGCTGTCCGTCCACCCGTTCTGAGCTACGCAGAGAATTGAAAAGCCGCCGTCTGGTGGCCTCAGGCGGCGGCTTTGTGTTGGTTGGATGCTGACGGATCAGTAGCCGTAGCCGCGACCATATCCATAGCCGTAGCCATATCCACCGCCGCAGGTGTTGCAGGTCGGCTGGACCGGCGCGTAGTAGGAATAGCCCGGCGAGACCATCTGCGTGCGTTCCTGGGTGGCGTATTGCGGCGCGATGCGCTCATAGGCGACGCCTTCGGGCGCGACCATCACGGTCTTCGGCACCATCACGGTACGATACTGCGCCGGGGTGCGATGCGCAATGACGCGGCCCGGCGCAACCATCACGGTCTCCTGCACGGTGCGATACTGCGGCGGCACGGTCTGCACCTGATAGCAGGTCGTGCAGGGCTGGGGCGGCGGCGTATAGCAGCTGTAGCAGCCGGCAGAGGCCGCGCTGGTGAAGGCGGCCGTGGCCACCGCAGCAATTGCGAGGGAGAGGCTGGTGCGGAACATGCTTTCGTACCCAATTTCCTGAGAGGACAATCAAAGGCTCGGAAGCTGCACCTAGCAATCAAACGGCAAGTTTGGGTTTAAGAAGACTCTTAACGGAATCTAAAAGGGTCGGCGCGACGGCCGACCCTCTTCAATCGACGTGTTCGCGGCTCAGTGCGCGGTCTTGAACGGCGCGACCGTGATGCCGGCCTTGCTCAGCGCCTCGCGCAGGCCGCGCGCGATCTCGACGACGCCATGGGTGTCGCCATGGATGCAGACGGTATCGGTCTGCATCTTGATCACCTTGCCGGTGACCGAGACGACCGCGCCGTCCTGCACCATCCGCACCACGCGCTCGGCGATCGCCTTGGGATCGTGCAGCACCGCACCGGGCTTCTTGCGCGACACCAGATTGCCGTCGTCCTCGTAAGCGCGGTCGGCAAACACTTCATGCGCCATCCGCAGATTGGCGGCTTCGCCCGCGCGCACCAGCTTCGAGTTGGCGAGCACCACGAAGATGAGATTGCGGTCGACCGCCTTGATCGCATTGGCGATCGCCCGTGCGGTCATGTCGTCCTCGCAGGCGACGTTGGAGATCGCGCCGTGTGCCTTCACATGGGTGACCTTGTGGCCGGCCGCGGTTGCGATCGCCTGCAGGGCGCCGATCTGATAGGCGATCAGGTTCTCGATCTCGGAGGATGTCAGCCCCGGCATCGGGCGGCGGCCGAAACCATGCAGGTCGCGATACCCAGGATGGGCGCCGACGCTGACGCCGCGCGCCTTCGCGAGCTCGACCGTCTTGCGCATGATGTCGGCGTCGCCGGCATGGAAGCCGCAGGCGACGTTGACCGAGGTCGCAAGCTCGATCATCGCGGCATCATTGCCCATTTCCCAGGGGCCAAAACTTTCGCCGAGATCGCAATTGAGGTCGATGGTTGAAGTCATGACGATCGATCCGTTTGTTGTTCGTATTTGATTCAGGGTAGCGCAACTTGCCAGGTCGACACATCGACGGCGCTGACGGCCTGACCCGCGACATTCGCATCCCGCAGCGCCTCGATGTTGAGGCCGAAATCGTCGATGCCGCGGAGGCGATCGGACAGGGAATGCAGCAGCGTGTGGAACTTGATCGCCTCGGCCTGTGCTTCCGCCATCGTCACGGCCTTGAAGCGGAACGGCCGGCCGGCGGAGGTCTGCGCGAAGCGGCCAAGATCGGCCGTGATCACGGTTGCGATCTTCGGATAACCACCGCTGGTGCCGCGGTCCGGCATCAGCACGATCGGCTGGCCGTTGCCGGGCACCTGGATGCTGCCGTTGACGGTGCCGTCGGAGACGATGTTGTGGCCGTCGCGGTGCTTGATGACAGCCCCTTCGAGCCGGTAGCCCATGCGGTCGCTGGTGGCCGAGATCTTCCACTCGCTGTCGAGGAACAGCTGCTTGTTTTCCTCGGTGAACTCGTCGTCCTGCGGGCCGAACACGATGCGGATCGGCGCATCGGTAGCGGCCGGCAATTCGATGCGGCGCTCAGTGGCGCCGCTCGCAGCTTTCGTCTTCAACTCGTCGCCGCTTTGCAGTGGCCGCGGGTAGGGGCTGCCGAGCCCGGCCCGGGCGTTGACGGCGAGGCTGCCGAACATCGGCTCGCCCTCGATACCGTGCTCGATCGCGAGATAGCTGAACGAGCCGCCGCGTGCAAAGCCCAGATTGAGCGTCTCACCTTCGGCGAGCGTTGCCGAACTGTCGAAGGCGACCGGCCGGCCGCCGATATCAGCATTGCGCGATGCGCCGGCGAGCCCGATGCGCACGGCGCCGCCGCGCGCGGTGAAGGTGGCACCGAACGGGCCGATCTCGACCGCGGCGGCGAGCGGCTCATTGCCGACCAGCGTATTGGCGGCCGCGAGCGAAAGCCGGTCCATCGCGCCGCTCGGCGTCAGGCCGTAGCGTTGCGAGCCCGGACGTCCGCCGTCCTGCACCGAGCTTGCCGGGCCGATCGAGGTGACGACGAGCTTGCTCATGGCGTCACCAGTTCAGCGACGAACGCGCCCGCCTCGGCGGCGCGGTCCTGTTCGGCAAAGGTCTTGGCATCCACTGCCGTGAAGCTGACGGCATCGCCGGGCTCCAGCAGGAAGGTTGGGTCGCGATGCAATTGGTAGGTTCGCACCGGGGTACGGCCGAGCAGATGCCAGCCGCTCGGGCCGGCCAGGCACTGCACGCCGGTCTGGATGCCGCCGATCGAGATGGTGCCGGCCGGGGTCAGCAGCCGCGGGTCCTTGCGCCGGGGCAAATGGAGGGACTTGTCCAGCCCGCTGAGATAGGACCAGCCGGGCGTAAAGCCGATCATGGCGACGCGGTAATCGCCAGCGACATGGCGCGCGACGATTTCATCGGGCGTGGTCTGGAGCGCCTTCGCCACATCCTCGAGATCGATGCCGTGCTCGCCGCCATAGGTGATGGGGATCCGCCAGCGCCGCGTTCCGGCCTCAGACGGCGGTGCCTTGGCGGCGCGCGCCAGCAGCTGCTCGCCGAGCGCATCGAAGGTGATCTGCACGGGATCGTAATGCACCAGCAGCGACCGGTAGGTTGGCACGGTCTCGGTGATGCCGGCGATCGGCTCGGCGGCTATCACGCGGTCGAGCGCGAGCACCCGCCGGTTGGCGGCGTCATCGATGGTGCGGCTGAATTCCACCGTGATGGCGCTGTCGCCACTCGGCAAAAGGCGGGGAGGACTTAATGGTTCGGCCATCGGCTCAAGCAGATTGGATCAGCCATCAAGCTAGCGTGTTTCGATTCAAAACGGAATTCGCTTCGTGCAAAATGATCCAGCAACTTCAATAAATTAATCGGCATGCCGGCGATAAATCTGGATGATCGCAGGTTTTTTGCGCAGCCCTTGACGCAGGGCCTTCGCCCGGCAACATGCGCCGGTCTTTTCCTCCCATCGGAGCAAGCTTTCCAGATGTCACTGTCCGCAGAAGTGATCGCGACGCTGTCGCACGTGTCCACCGCCACCATCACCACGGTCCTGCTCAAGAAGGGCCTGCGCAACATCTGGATGCGCGGCACCAAGCCCTTGAAGCCCGGGCAGAAGCGGTTGGTCGGACCGGCCTTCACGCTGCGCTTCGTGCCGGCCCGCGAGGATCTGGCGACGCCGGAATCCTGGTCGTCGCCGATCTCGACCCGTACCGCGATCGAGGCGATGCCTCAGGGCTGCATTGCCGTGGTCGATGCCATGGGCATCACCGATGCCGGCATTTTCGGCGACATCCTCTGCGCCCGCATGGTCAAGCGCGGGGTGACGGCGCTGATCACCGATGGCGTGGTGCGGGACCTCGAGGGCGTGCTCGGCACCGGCCTGCCGGTGTGGTGCGACGGTTACGCGGCGCCGCCGTCGGTTGCAGGCCTGACCTTCGTCGGCTGGGGCGAACCGATCGGCTGCGGCGGCGTTGCCGTGTTTCCGAACGACGTGGTGGTGGCGGACCAGGACGGCGCGGTGCTGATCCCGCAGGCCTTCCTCGACCACGTGCTGGCCGAGGGACCCGAGCAGGAACGGATGGAAGCCTGGATCGTCAACGAGGTGAACAATGGCGCCCAGCTGCCCGGCCTCTATCCGATGAACGCCGAGACCAAGGCGCGCTACGCCGCAACCAAGAAATAACGTCAAGAGAGGGAGGTAACCCCATGGATATCCACGTTTCCGGCTCACGGCCGACCCGCCGCGCGCCGAAGGAAAACTTCACCGGCAGCGTGCTGCAGGACCCGATCAACATGGCGCCGGCGCCGGCCCGGCTGAATGCCTCGCGGGTGTCGTTCGAGCCCGGTGCGCGCACCGCCTGGCACACCCATCCGCTCGGGCAAACGCTGTACGTGATCTCAGGCATCGGCCGCGTGCAGGCCAAGGGCGGTCCGATCCGGGAAATCCGCCCCGGTGACGTCGTCTGGATCCCGCCGAACGAGAAGCACTGGCACGGCGCCTCGCCCGACAACAGCATGACCCATATCGCCATGCAGGAGGCGCTCGACGGCGTGTTCTCGACCTGGATGGAGCACGTCACCGACGAGGAATATAACGGCAAGCTCGGCTGAGGCGCTGTAGCAGGCCAAAGGAAAGCCCCGCGCACTGCGGGGCTTTTTTGTTGTTCGTATGCGTAGCCCGGATGGAGCGAGCGCAATCCGGGGCGATCTCTCCTGCGGTAATAATCCCGGATTTCGCGGCGCTCCATCCGGGCTACGATCTGAGCGTACTCAATTCACCCGCGTCCAGGTCTGGCCGCCGCAGAACATGCCGCCGAACGCGCAGCCCTGGACGCGTAGCGTGTCGGGGCTCTTCAGTGCGATGGTGGAATCATAGGTGCTGCCGCTGTTCGGATCGAAGATCCGGCCGCTCCATTTGTCCTTGCCCGGCTTCATGTTGATCAGCACCTGCTCGCCGTTGGCGTTCGATGTCTTGTCGACCGAGTAACCGCAGAGATTGGCGCCGCATTGCTCGATGCGGACCTTGCCTTCCTTCTCTTCGGTCAACCAGACGCCGAGCGGCGAGTTGGCTACTTGTACGGGGTTCGCTGCCGGCTTGGGTGCAGGCGATGCGGCGCCGACGGTGGGCGCTGAAGCGGGTTTTGCCGTCGGCGTCGCGCTTTGCTGCACAACTGGCGGAGCGGGTGGTGGCGGCGCTGCTGTGGTCGCTGCCGTGGCCGGAGGTGGCGTAACGCTCGTGTTCGCGGGCTCTGTCGTTGTTACTGGCGACGCCGGCGCCGTCGCCTGATCAACGGCCGCCGGAGAGGGCGCGGCAGCGGCCGCGGGTGGCGTGGCAGGCATGGACGGGGAATCCGTTTTGGCGTTCTTCGGAGCCGTCTCGCGCTTCTGCTCGGCGTCCCTGTGCTTGGCGCGCTTGGTGCTGCGGCCGGTATTGTCGTAGACGCCGGGGATCGAAACTGTTCCACGATCGGGATCGATACGAATGGTACGGCCGCCGTAATCGAACGTGTATTGCGCCTGCGCTGTCGCCGTGCTCGCCAGCACCAGCGTGGCGATCGCCAAAAGCTTTCTCATCTCGACCTCCAGTGCAGGGAATCCCGTTCGCAAGGCTATTTGGTGGCCGCCTCGCTGAACGTGCCCCAAATCACGGTCAGAACATGAGTCGTGTCCTCGCGCCCCAGGTTCAAATCACCGGATTGCGATCTGGTTTCAGGCCGCGCGCATCAATTTGCGGCACGCGAGCGGCAGACTTGACGCAGACTATTCAAACCACGCGGCATAGATCTTCGCGTAGCTGCCGTCTTCGCGTGCGATGTGGAGCCACTGGTCGACGAACGCCTTCAACGCGACGTCGCGCTGCATCCAATAGGCCTTTTCCGCGAAGTCGAACGGCTTGTCGGGATGCACGGCGCAGAGCACGCCGGGATGCAGCTTCTGCTGGTAGCGCGTCTCGGACGCGTCGGTCATCATCAGGTCGGCGTCACCCTTGGCGATCTCGTCGAAGATTTTGGTGTTGTCGTTGAAGACGCGGATGTCGGCGGCCTTCACGTTGGCGCGCGCAAAACGCTCGTTGGTGCCGCCGGGATTGACGATGACGCGGGTGCCGGGCTTATCGATCTCGGCGATCGTCTCAAACTTGTCTTTGTCGGCGCAGCGCGTGATCGGCGTCTTGCCCTCGCGCATGATCGGCGTCGAGAACAGGCCCTTCTTCTGCCGGTCGAAGGTGATGGAGACGCCGCCCATCGCGATGTCGAAATTGTCGGCCTCGAAATCCCTGGTCATCTGTGGCCACGATGTCGGAACGAACTCGACCTTGACGCCGAGCGCTTTGCCGAGCGATTGCGCCATGTCAACGTCGAAACCGCGAAACACGTTCGTTTCCTTGTCGAGCGCCGTGAAGGGCAGGTAGTCGCCGGTCATGCCGACGCGCAGCGTGCCGCGCTTGACGATCTCATCGAGCCGGGACGGCGCCGACTGTGCTTGCGCGGCAGAAACAAGCAAAGCGAGAGCGAGGCCGGCCAGCACGCGAAACATCAAGTTTTCTCCATCCGCTTTCTTGCGATGCCCGTGAGCACGTATCGCGTTTCAGGCCTCGTGGCGGTCCCTGCTTGCCTGAAGCGCGGCCGCCGTGCGGCTGACGATCTCGTGCTTGAACTGCTCGAAGCGCCGCCGCGCTTCGGCCTCGCGATCGTCGACGAATTTGATCGCGGCGTCCCTGTCCATCGGGCCGTTGACCAGCGGGGTCGATCCTTCGCCCACGGTTTCGTCGACATAATATTGGGCGCCGTCCTCGCGCACCGTCCAGCGGAAGCGCAGCGCGGCCATCGGGCCTGGTCCGGACTTTGAATAGCCATTGGCCTCGATCGGTTGGGGCGGCTGCATCGGCTCCGGCTCCGGCCCGCTCGGCTCGGGTTCGCTTGGCTCGGTCTCACTCGGCTCAGACTGTTCGACCAGCAGCTCGGGTTCCTCGATCGGCGGCGGCTCGTCCGTCGTCGGCTCGGCAGGCGCGGTCTCCACGGACACAGCCTCGACGGTAACGACCTCGACGGATGTTGGCAGAGGCGGTGGCATCGCTATCGAGACCGGTGGCTCCTCTGCAGGCTCAGGTGCGCTGTCCGCCGCTTTGTCGGACGACTTGGTGTCCGACGACTTGGACTTCTCGGGAGGCGTCGTCGTCTGATCGAGAATGCTCGCGATCGCGGCGAGCGCATTGTCGGTCGGGTCACTCACGGTTCGGTCTCCCAGGCATGACGCCGGCGGAATCGTGCCGGCGCCCTTCCTATCTACCTGATTGGACTGCCCTTTGTCGCGTCCGATCGAGCTAGGCACAAACTGGCGGTCGCCGGTCCTTCCAGGGACGAGCCTGTTCGAGCTGGCTGGCCAGGCGGAACAGCAGCCCTTCCTCGCCAAGCTTGGCCGCGAACATCATGCCGAGCGGCAGACCGGCCTTGTTCCAGGCCAGCGGCACCGACATTGCCGGCTGTCCGGACATGTTGAACATCGAGGTGCCCGGCATGTAGCGGCGCAGCACCGGCGCGATGTGGCTCAGGTCCTCGGACATCGTGTTCAGCTCGCCAATGCGAAGCGGTGGCGCGCACAGCGTCGGGCTGAGGAAGATGTCGCAGCCCTCGAAGAAGGTCGCGAGCCCGCGCGAGATCTGGAATGCCGCAAGTTGCGCGGCGACGTAGTCGGCGGGCGTCATCTTGACCGAATTCTGACCGCTGGCGAGCGTCAGCCGCTCGACATCGTCCGAGGTCAGCGTGCGCCCGACCCGCTGTTCGAGCAGGCGGATGGTCAGCGCCGTGTTGCCGCCGACGATTGTCGTCATGACCGCGGCCGGATCGGCGGCAAGCGGCGGCGCGCGCTCCTCGACATGGTGGCCGAGGCCGGCCAGCAGCTTGGCGATGTCGCGAACCGCCGCGGCGATCTCGGGATCAACAGCATCGCCATAGGGCGACTTGTCGGTGAAGCTGATGCGCAGATGGCCGGGGTCGCGGCCGACCTCCTGGGAAAACGGCCGCTCCGGCGCCGGCGCGACATAGAGGCTCGACGGCTCCGGACCATGGATCGCATCCATCATGACCGCGCTGTCGCGGACGCTGATACTCAGCACATGGCCGACGGAGAAGCCGCCCCAGCCTTCGCCGCGATCGGGCCCGCACGGGTTGCGGGCGCGCGTCGG
Source organism: Bradyrhizobium sp. B120 (assembly GCF_049075665.1). NCBI lineage: Bacteria > Pseudomonadati > Pseudomonadota > Alphaproteobacteria > Hyphomicrobiales > Nitrobacteraceae > Bradyrhizobium > Bradyrhizobium sp. B120. The sequence continues at coordinate 4,446,091 of NZ_CP185242.1, forward strand.
CTTCATGCCGAACACGCCGGAGGCGGAAGCGGGGATCCGGATCGAGCCACCGCCATCGCTGGCATGCGCGACGGGCAGGATGCGCGCGGCGACCGCAGCCCCCGCGCCGCCGGACGAGCCGCCGGAGGAATGGTCGAGATTCCAGGGATTGCGGGTCGGGCCGAACAGGCGGGATTCCGTCGTCGGCATCAGGCCGAATTCCGGGCTCGCGCTCTTGCCGAAGATCGCAAGACCGGCATCGAGGAAACGCTGGGTCAGCGTACCGTTGTGATCGGCGACGAAGTCCTTCAACAGGCTGGCGCCCGACGTGGTGCGGGTGCCCTCGAGCAGATCGAGATCCTTCAGCAGGAACGGCACGCCGGTGAAGGGGCCGTCAGGCAATCCCTTGGCGATCTGGCGCTCGGCGTAGTCGTAATGCTTGACGACGACCGCGTTGATCTTCGGATCGACGGCGGCCGTGCGCGCGATCGCCTCGTCGAGCAGCTCCTTTGCGGTGACATCCCTCTTGCGGACGAGCTCGGCGAGACCGACCGCATCGTAGTTGCCGAATTCCTTGAAAGCCATGTGCATGCTCCGCATCGCCGGGCCGAGCTCGCGGGATCGGCCGCGGCGTAAACGAGGAAGGCTGAAAGCTCAGCCGAGGACGTCCTGGTTGATCACGTTCTGGCGCAGCGGATTGCCGTCCAGCACGCTCAGGATATTGCGCGCGGTCTGCTCGCTCATGCGATCGACGGCCTCGACGGTCACGCCCGCGACATGCGGCGCCAGGATCACATTCGGCAAAGCGTGCAGGGGCTGGCCGACCGGCGGAGGCTCGACCTCGAACACGTCGAGGCCGGCGCCGGCGAGCTTGCCCGACACCAGCGCGTCGTGCAGCGCCTTCTCGTCCACGATGCCGCCGCGGGCGGTGTTGATGAGATAGGAGGTCGGCTTCATCAGCCTGATCCGCGCGGCGTTGAACAGGCCGACCGTCTCGGGCGACTTCGGGCAGTGGATCGTGACGAAGTCCGCCCGCGGCAACGCTGCTTCGAGGCTCGGCACCGCCTCACAGCCGGCCGCGGTGATCTCGCCGGCCGCCTTGTAGGGATCGTACACCAGCACGTTCATTTCCATCGCGAGGCAGCGCTTGGCGGTGCGGGTGCCGATGCGGCCGAAGCCCACGATCAGGACCGTCTTGCCGTAGAGGTCGAACGGCAGCGCGCCGAGCCGGCTCGCCCAGGTGCCGTCCTTGACCATCGCGTGCATTTCGTTCGCGCGCTTGGCCAGCGTCAGCATCATGAACAAGGCGTGCTCGGCGACCGACGGCGAGTTCGCGGTGCCTGCGACCATCAGCGGCACCTTGCGGCGCGACAATGCCGGCACATCGACCGCGTCATAACCAACGCCGATCCTAGTCACCACCAGCATACCCTTGGACGCCTCCAGCTCCGCCTCGCCGAACCGGGTCGCGCCGAGCGCCACGCCATGGACCGGCGCATGCCGCTCCAGCATCGCCTGGAAGTCCTTGGCCGAGATCAGGTTGGGAAATTCGACGAGTTCTACATCATCCCGTTCATTGAGGAGCACCCGTGCCCCCGGCGACAGAGTCTGGGTGATGAAAATCTTCTTCTTGTTGGTAGCCATTTCCTGCCCTTGAGGTTTCTTGTGCGCCGTCAAAGCACGGCGCCGGTCACCTCGTTTAGCAAATGCATATTGTTGAGGTCCACAGCCAATCGGAGCGGGCTGCCATCCTGCGCGCCGGCATTGGGATTGACCCGGCCGCAGAGCTGGGAGCCTTCGAGCGTGAAGTAGACCAGCGTCTCCATGCCCATCGGCTCGGTGACGTCGAGCATCGCATCGAACGGCTCGATGCCGGGCTCGGCGTGCGGACGCGCCTCCATGACATGTTCGGGCCGCAGACCCAGCAGCAGCTTGTCGGTGCGGGAGAGGCCCTGGTAGCGGGCGGCGCGCGCCGGCGGCAGCGGGAACGAGAGCCGATCGGTCAGCCGCACATTGAGCTTGCCGCCGACGTCCTCGAGCCGGCACGGCACGAAGTTCATCGCGGGCGAGCCGATGAAGCTTGCGACGAACCGGGTCGCCGGCTTGTGATAGAGCTCGTTGGGCGTGCCGATCTGCTCGATCCTGCCGTGGTTCATCACCACCACGCGATCGGCCAGCGTCATCGCCTCGACCTGGTCGTGGGTGACGTAGACGGTCGTGGTGCGGACCTTCTGGTGCACCTTCTTGATCTCGATCCGCATCTGCACGCGCAGCTTGGCGTCGAGGTTGGACAGCGGCTCGTCGAACAGGAACACCTTCGGATTACGGACGATCGCGCGTCCCATCGCGACGCGCTGGCGCTGGCCGCCGGAGAGCTGCTTCGGCTTGCGGTCGATCAGATCGGTGATGTCGAGCATCCTGGCGGCTTCCGTCACCCGGCTCTTGATCTCGGCCTTGGGGTAGTGCTTCAGCCGAAGCCCGAACGACATGTTCTCGGCGACCGTCATGTGCGGATAGAGCGCGTAGTTCTGGAACACCATCGCGATGTCGCGGTCCTTCGGCGGCACATCGTTGACGACATCGCCGCCGATCATGATGTCGCCGTCGGAAATGTCCTCGAGGCCGGCGATCATCCGCAGCGTCGTCGACTTGCCGCAGCCGCTCGGCCCGACCAGCACCACGAACTCATGGTCGGCGATATCGAGGTCGATGCCGCGCACCGCCTCGACCTCGTCGTAACGCTTCACCACCTTGCGCAAACTGACGTCGGCCATGAATCCTACCCTTATCCTACCTTTGTCGCGTTCAACCCTTTGTCGCACCGGCGGTCAGGCCGGCAATGTAGTAGTCCATCAGGAAGGCGTAGATGATCAGCGGCGGCGCGGCGCCGAGCAGGGCGCCGGTCATGATCTGCCCCCAGTTGAAGACGTCGCCCTTGATCAGGGTCGTGATGATGCCGACCGGCAGCACCAGCTGATCGGTCGAGGTGGTGAACACCAGGGGATAGAGGAACTGGGCCCAGGAGACGGTGAAGGCAAAGATCGTCGCCGCGATCAGGCCGGGCAGGGCGACCGGGATGAAGATCCGGGTCAGGGTCTGGAACCAACTCGCGCCGTCGATGATCGCCGCCTCGTCGAGCTCCTTCGGGATCGAGGCGAAATAGCCGATCATGATCCAGGTGCAGAACGGCACCGTCAGCGTCGGATAGATGAACAGCAGCACGTACCAGCGATTGATAAGCTGGATGCCGGTCCAATCGCCGATCACCGCAAACATCTTGAACAACGGGATGAACAGCAGGCTGTCCGGAATGAGATAGGTGAGGAACACCCCGGTCGCGAGCGTGGCCGAGCCCCAGAACTTCATCCGCGCCAGCGCAAAGGCCGCCGGCACACTGATCAGCATCGTGATGGTGACGACGATGATCGAGACCCAGGCCGAATTCCAGAAGAAGCGCAGGAACTGATTGGAGGTCAGCAACTCAACGTAGTTGGAGAGCGTCGGATGATATACCCACCACGGGTTGGTCGCCGCGGAAATCTCCGCGCTGCTCTTCAGCGAAGTGATCAGCATGTAGAACGGCGGCACCAGCGAGAAGATCGCAAACAGCGTCAGGAAGAAATAGGACCAGCGCAGCGCCCAGGTCCGGTCGCGGCTCATGCTGCCGTATTTGATCTTGCGGGTTGGTCCGGACTTGTCGATCGTCACCGTGCTCATCAGGATTCATTCCCGCGTTTGGTGATGTCGCGCAGGATGAAGATCGCCGCGACCGCGAGGATCGGCACCATGAACAGCGAGACGCTGGCGCCGAGCGGAATGTCGCTGCCCTCGATGCCGACGCGGAACGCCCAGGTGGCGAAGATGTGGGTGTGGTCGAGTGGCCCGCCGGCGGTCAGGATGCGCACGATGTCGAAATTGGCGAAGGTCACGATCAGCGAGAACAGCGTCGTGATCGCGATGATGTTGCGCATCATCGGCAGGGTCACGTACCAGATACGCTGCCACCAATTGGCGCCGTCGATCGCGGCGGCTTCATAAAGCTGCTCGGGCACCGATTTCAGCGCCGCCAGATACATGATCATGAAGAACGGCGCGCCGTACCAGACGTTGACCAGGATCACCGAGAAACGCGCCCACATGGCGTCGCCGGTCCACGGGATCGGCCCGATGCCGAAGTACGCAAGCGTGTAATTGAAGGCGCTGTAGGACGGGTCGAACAGCCACAGCCAGGCCAGTGTGCTCATCGCCGGCGGGATCACCCATGGCACCAGCAGCATGCCGCGCCATTTGCGCTGCTTGTTGGCCGGCACGTTGTGCACGAAATGCGCGACGATGAAGCCGATCAGCGCCTTGAACACCACCGCCGAGATCGCGAAAATGCAGGACTGCTTGACCACCAGCCAGAAGGTCTCGCGCTTGAACAGGAACTCGAAGTTGCCAAGGCCGACGAACTTGGTCATCGCCTTGTTCAGCGTCGCCAGATGCAGCGAGTAGATGGCCGGATAGATCACCAGCACGCCGATCAGGAGGATCAACGGCAGCGCCATCAGGAACGCGGACATCGACTTGCGCCGCAGCGCGTTGCGCAGACCGGTGCGCCGTCGCCCAGCCGGGACTGCGGCTGTACGGTTGGATTGGAATGCGACGTCAACCATAACGCAGGTCCCTCGCGCGGGTTGGTTGCACGGCTCGCCGGTTCGGCGGCCGGGATGTGAAGACGAGACCCCGCGCGGCCGGCACTACGGACGGTCGCGCGAAAGCTCGCTCGTCGTCAGCTTCGCATGAAGCCTTCGCACTCGCCCTCGGCCCAGGCGAGGGTCTTCTCCATGCCTTCACCCTGGAAGTAGCGCAGGCACATCTTGGTCAGGGTGGCCTGGAAGTAGATCTGCTGCGCGACCTTGGGCGGCGCCGGCGAGGCCGCCATCGACAGCGTCTGGTGCTTGAAGGGGTTCGGGTAGTGGAAGAGCGTGCCCTTGGGCGGCCCTACCTCTTCCCAGACCTTCAACGTCGTGAGCTTTTCGTAGGCCGGAAGGTCGTAGCCGCCGCTCGCGACCACCATTTTCTCGATCGATGCCGGTTGCGACAGGTGAGACAGCAGGCTCTTGGCGGCCTCCTTGTTCTTGGAGAACGACCAGATCGACCAGAAGAACGGCAGGTAGGGCGCGAAGCGTCCCTTGGGTCCGGCCGGGAAGCCGTGGGTCCAGCATTGCTCCGCGACTTGCGGGGCATCGCGCTTGGCGACTGCCCATGCGCTCGGCGGGTTCATGATCATCGCGCCCTTGCCGGCGACCAGCCACTTGTTGTTGGACGCATCGTCCCATGCGGAGACATCGGGCGGCAGGAAGGCGAGCAGCTTCTTGTAGTACTCGAGCGACTGGCGCACCGCATCGGTCTTGACGGTCAGGTTGCCCTTGGCGTCGACCAACTGCGCTCCGAACGAGTGGAAGATCGCGCCCGCGGTGTCGACACTGTCGCTGGTTTCGCCGAGACCGATGCCGAACGGGAACCCGGCCTTGTGGCAGGCTTCAGCCGCCTTGAGGAACGTATCGAGCGTCCAGTTGTCGGCCTTCGGCGGGCTTCCGGCCGGATACATCTCCTGGACGTCGATATTGGCGTATTTCTTCATCAGGTCGATGCGCGAGCAGGGGCCCTTGATCTGGCTGCCGACGCTGGCGGGAACACCGAGCCATTTGCCGTCGGCCTGGCCGAGATATTTCACCGTGCCGTTGACGTCGCCGTTCAGCTTGAGGAGCGGGTCCATGATGTCGTTGACCGGCTCGAGCAGCTCGGCATTGGCTTGTGGCCACCAGGTCGGCATCTGGAAGATATCGTGACCGGATTTCGCCTGCGCTTCGGCGGCGATGGTCACGATGTTCTTGTTGCCCTGACTGGTGATGTAGTCGAGCTGGACCTCGACCTTTTCCTTGGCGGCCCACTCATTGACGAGCTCGGTGGAGGCACTGTTCGCACCCGGCACCCAGTGATCCCAGAAGCCCATCGAGAGCTTTCCGGCTGCGTAGGCGCCACGCACGTAGGGGGCTGTAATGAGCGCCGCCGATGACAGCGCTGTCGCTGCAACGAATTCTCGGCGCGAAAGCTTCTTCCGTGACATGGCATTCCCTCCCTGGTAGCCGACGGACAAAAGACTTTTTGAATCCCGTTGTTGTTTTTGTGCGTCGCGTTCGCGCGACGTCGCGGGATTTCATTCACACTGATCAGAACAGAATTGCCGGCTGCTGTCGAGAAACGAGATGCCTATGCCAAGTAGTACTAACGTTGTGGTCAAATCGCAGGCAGTGTCATCGGCAACACCACAGCTGCCCCGTGGTTTGCCGTGCTTCCGTTGATCATGCTGCGACGCACGCGGAGGTTGGCGCAGCGACGCTCGCAGACGGCGCGCGGTTGAGCCGCAGGTTTCCGGCCACGCCTGATCGAGCCGCGTTCCGTCATGTTGATGGCCGTCGCGACCGATAGACTTGCCGAAGCCGGAAACGATAAAGTCCGGATTCGTCGAACCTGCCCGCCGCGTCAATCCTGCAATCCACCATCGATCACGGAGACTCGATCATGCTCATCCCGGTAGCGAAGCTGCGAGCGCAATGGAAATTGTGCGTCGCGGTTGGGGCCGCCGCCGTCACGCTGCTTGCAGTGCCTCATATGGTCGATGCGCAGATCGTGCAGGGTGTCGAAAACGGCGCGCGCGAAGGCAACAAGGCCGCCGGCCCGGTTGGCGGCGTTCTTGGCGGAGCAATCGGCGGCGTCGTCGGGGTGGTGACCGGCGTGACCGGGGTCTTGACCGGCAACAACAACGCCGGCAACGGCAAGAACGCACAGGCTCCGGCGTCCGCTGACAAGCAGGGCGCCAAAGCCGCCAAATCGGCCAAGGCCGCCGCCAAGGACAAGGGCGCGAAGCAAGCGCCGACCGTGCTGACCCAGGCCGGCGCACCGCAGCTCACGGGCGAACAGATCGTCGCCAACAGCGACGCGAACATCGAGCGGATCAAGAAGGAGCTCAATCTGACGCCGGAGCAGGAGAAGAATTGGGCCGGCTTCAACAGTGCGATGCACTATCTCGGGCACAATGGCGCCGACCGTCTCAATCTGCGCATTGCCCGCGCGCAGCGCGATCCGCCTGACGACATCATCGAGCAGATGCGCAACGAGGCCCAGTTCCTAAATGACCGCGCCGTCGATCAGCGCGGCGTCGCCGACGCCGCCGAGCCGCTCTATGCGAGCCTCGACGACAAGCAGAAACAAATCTTCATCAACGAAATGGTCCGCCTCAGCCACGAACGCGGGCTCGATTGAGGACCTATCGCCGGCGAAGTGGGGACGAATAGCCGGGCCACCAGGCCCTGGGGTAGGTTAAAGGCGCAGCACCCGGCTATTCTGCCGCAGCGGCGCGGCCCGGTTAATTCGTCATTCAATGTTGAAGAAAAACGGACCGGATCGCGCCCGAGTGATGGCCGAGTCAGGGCCTTGTCGGGAACCGTTTTGCAGACATGAAAATTTGGCCGGCACATGCGCCGGCCGATTGTTGAGCAGCGGAATAATCCGGCGAAGACCGGTTCAGCTCTTCGGGAAGTTCAGCTCCACGCCGACGCCGTCGGGATCGTAGAGGAATATCTGGGTGTCGCCGGTGCGCGGCACGATCTGCTCACGGAAGCTGACGTTCTTCGCCTGCAGGCGCTTGCGCACGGCATCGACGTCGGTGGCGGCGAAGGCAATATGATCGAGCCGCCCGGTGTCTTGATATTTCTTCTCGGTGCCGCGCACCACGATGCCGTCGCGCGGCTTGCGGGTGCCCATTAAATGGACGGTGGCCTGGCCGCCGGAATAGAGCCAGTAACCGGGGAAATCGAGCGGCGGGCGATCGCCATTCTCGAGCCCGAGCACATCGCAATAGAAAGCCTTGGTCTTCTCCAGGTCCTGCGGCTCGATGGTGTAATGCTGTAGTCCGCCCAATGGCATGGTTCTTCTCCCTGAGAATTCAGATCAGACGAAGCTGAGGTCGGCATCGACGCCGAGCATCCAGGCGCCGACGGTCTCGAAATGGCTGAAACGGCCCTGCAATTGTTGGGTCACGGTATGGATGTCGCGGAAGCGCCGTTCCAGCGGATGGCCGTCGAAGATCGCGGTGGCGCCGGCCGTGTTGTAGGCGAAGTCGACGGCTTCCCGCGCCTTGTGGATGGCGTGCGTTGCCGCCATCCGGATCGTCATGCGCTGCGCGACCGTAATGCTGTGGCCGGCAACCAGGTCCTGCCAGATATCCGCCATCGACTGCAGCAGGAAGGCCCGGGCGGCGCGCAGATTGACCTCGGCCTGGGCGAGGCCGGATTGCACCACGGCATTGTCGCGCAGCGTCTTCTTCATGCCGCGCGGCACCTTGTTGCGGGCAACATCAACGAAATTGTCCAGCGCGCTGCGGGCGATGCCGCAGGCGACCCCGGCGAAGCCGACCTGATAGCAGGTGTGGTTGCTCATCCGGTACAGCGGGCCATTCTCGCGGCATTCGCGATCGAACTCGCGGGTGATCGAATGGTCCGCGCGGACGAAGACGTCGTTGAGCGCGAACTGGTCGCTGGCGGTGCCGCGCAGCCCGACCGTGTTCCAGATGTCGGTCCATTCGACGTCTTCGGTCCGCACCAGCATGGTGCGCTCGACCTGCTCGCCATTGGCGTCGCGGCGCGGCGAGCCGTCGGCGGCATAGACCGGGCAGTGGGCGCCAAGCCAGGTGGCGTGCCGCCCGCCTGATGCAAACGACCAGACCCCGGTGACGCGGTAGCCGCCCGCGCACTCGACCGCCCTGACCTTCGGACCGGGTCCCCAGGCGAGCACGGCGCGCGGGTCGGCGAACATCTCCTGCGCGACCGGCAGGTCGAGATAGGCCGCCGACATCGCACAGCCGCCGGCCTGGCTCAGGCACCACGCCGTCGAGGCATCGGCCTTGGCGATGGTCTCGATGACATGGAAGAAGGTGACGGGATCGGTTTCGATCCCCTCGGTCGAGCGCGGCAATAGCAGGCGGAACAGCCGGGCCTCGTGCAGCCGGTCGAGCAGGTCGGGCGGCAGGCGGCGGGTCGTCTCGATCTCGTCGGACGCGGTTGCAACCGCGTGCCTGATTGCCTCGGCGCGGGCGATCACCTCGCGATCGCCGGCAAGATCGGCAGAAGTCACGCTCATATTCACCTCCCTCAGGCGCGCCGGATGGTTGCGGAGGCCGCGACGTCAGCCGTCGCGTTGAGCTCCTTGTCGATCTGCTCGATCGACTTGCCCCGGGTCTCGAGCCCGAAGAACAGATAGACGGCGCCCGCCATCAGGAACCAGCAGCCGAGATAGACGAAGGCGGTCGGGATCTGGGTGAGCGGCACATCCGGCTTGAGATAGTTGTTCGAGCCGACGATCAGGGCAAGCCCGACCGGTCCGATGATCTTGCCGATGCCGCCGAAGCCATAGGCCGATCCCATGCCCGTGGTGCGCAGATGCGACGGCCAGACCTCCGCGGCATAGGGGCCGACGATCGCAAAGCCGCCGTCGGCGAAGAAGAACGCGGCACCGAGCAGCAGCCAGAATGCCGACATGCCGAACAGCGTCGCGTCGTAGTGATAGCCGGCAATGATGGTCAGCGCGCCGGCGCCGAAGCCAAGCAGACCGCCGGCGATGCGCCGTCCCAGCAGTTCCGAGAACCAGGAGAACGAGAGGCGGCCGAGGAAACCGGTGATGCTGAGCAGGATCATCATCTTGGCGGCCTCCTGCGGCGTGACCTTCAAGAGCAGAACGAACAGCGCAGGCGCCCACAGCGTGATGCCGTAGACGCCGGTCTGTGCGCCGGCATTGCCGAGCCAGGAGACGATCAGGCTGCGCGGATATTTGAACAGGTCGAACCAGCTCGTCTTGACGATCGGGCCGGCGTCGGCCGCGCTCGGCAAGGGCAGCTCGGATGGCGGCACCTCGAGCGCCCAGGCCAGCGACTTGCGGGCTTCGTCATAGCGTCCCTGCCGGCACAGCCAGCGTGGCGACTCCGGAACCCAGAGCCGGACCAGCAGCACCAGGACAGCGGGCAGCACGCCGATCGCAAACAGCAGCCGCCACTGGTCGGTGCCCATCACGGCTCCAAGCACCGCACCGAGGCCGACGCCGAGCGGGATCACGCAGGTGACGAGCCCGCCGACCCAGCCGCGCTTGTGCGAGGGCATGAACTCCTGCACCAACGGCAGGTCGACGCAATAAAGTCCGCCGACACCGGTGCCGACAAAGAAGCGCAGGATGGCGAGATAAACCCAGCCATTGTCAGGCGTGAAATAGAGCAGGCCGGTCGCGATCGAAAAGTTCAGCACGGTGCCGATGAAGACGATGCGGCGCCCGACCCGGTCGGCGAGCCAGCCCCAGAGATAGGCGCCGAGGATGGCGCCGATGCCGGAACTCATCAGCACGGTGGCCGATTGGCCAAAGGTGAGTTTCCACGGCCCGATCAGGAATGCGAGCACAAAGCCGATCAGGAAGTAGTCGAAGAATTCCAGCGCATCGCCGATGATGGCCGCCGCAAGGATCTTGATCTGGTTGCCGGTCAGAGTCGTCCGGCGATCGAGAATCTCGAACATGGCGCGTCTCCCCATGGCGCCTGTTCGTTGTTGTTGGGAGCGTGCGTCGCGCCAGCGCATCGCCCATAGGGTGAGGCTATCCTCGCGCCGTCGCGAACGGCAAGCCCGCACCGACGCGGGGCTCATCTGCACGGGCGCGATACACAAGTCGGCTTACTGCTGCGCACAAATCGTGGTGCGAAAGCCTGATGCAAGCCGCGGGAGCCGTTGACTCCGGCAATGCCGATCGCCCACGTTTGCGTGAAGAAAGTTTAGGGGGCAGGCCGGGTGGACGAAAAGCGCAAGCATCCGCGAACCGAGGTCAACGAACCCGGCTATGTCTCGTCGGGCGGTTCGGTCATGCATTGCACGATCGTGAACATGTCGCCGGAGGGAGCGGCCATCGAGGTCGAGAATCCGGCCTTCGTCCCGCACCGATTCCGCCTCGTGATGGCCCGGGACGCCTCGGTTGTCTATGAGTGCCAGGTGATCTGGAGCAAGAAGACGCGGATTGGAGTGAGTTTCGTGACGACCGCCTGAGCGCGGCAATCTCGTGGGGACGCCATGACCGACCGAGCCAGGGTGGGACGGTTTCGTTGCTGGAACAGCAGGTGACACGCCGATGACTCCGGAACCCGCAACGATCTGCCTTGGCTGCTGGCAAAACCTGCACATGCCGATCCCGCTGCGCGGCCCGTTGTCGGCGCCGTTCCGTCTGTTCGGTGTCCGGCCGAGCCGTATGAATCCGAACACCTGCACGATCTGCGAGATGGCCTTCTCGAAGATCATGAAGGCACGCGCCGTGACCATCGACGCCACCATCCTGTTCGCCGATCTGCGCGGCTACACCACGCTGACCCAGACCATCGCGCAGGACGGGCTGACATCGCTGCTCGATGCGTTCTACGACGACTGCGCCGCCGCGATCTGGCGCTATGACGGCATTCTCAACAAGACGATCGGCGATGCCGTGTTCGCGATCTTCAATTTTCCGGTGCGGCGGGAGGACCATGCCGTGCAGGCCTTGCTGGCAGCGCGCGACATCCAGCGCCGCTTCCAGGAAAGGCATGACGCCCTGGTGCGGACGATCGGCGCCGGCGACATCGAGCTCGGCATCGGGATCGGGATGGACAGCGGTGACACCAATTTCGGAGAGTTCGGGCAGACCCATCGCGACCTGACCGCGGTCGGCACGGTGGTCAATCGGGCGGCGCGCGCGCAGGCGATGGCAAAATCCGGCGAGATCCTGGTCACGACGGCCGTACGCGACCGAACCCGCGACATGATCACCGCGGCCGGTTCCGATTATACGTTGAAGGGCTTCGACCAGCCGGTGACGCTGTTCTCTGCCTGAATTGACGCGGCGCAAAAAAGACGGCTCCAGCGTGCCATTGCGCGCCGAAGCCGTCGGGATGGTCGTTTGCCGATTACGAACGTCGCCTCAACGCCGGACCGGCGGCTTCGTTCCCGCCCACGTGAAATCCTTTTGAACCGGGTCAGCGCCACATGCCGCGCATCCGGGCGCCGATGTCGATCGGCGGCGCGCGGCTGGCGGAGGAGGCCTGCGCGGCCGCGGCGCGCGGCCATGTGGTCCGTTCGAACATCGGCAGCAGCCGCTCCGGGATGAAGCGGGTGCGCGAGGCGTACATGTGGCGGTCGCCCTTGGCGGCCTGGCCGTGGACGAAAAAGCGCTGCGGCACCAGCAGATGCAGATCGTCCTTGGCACGGGTCATGGCGACATAGAGCAGGCGGCGCTCCTCCTCGAGCTCAGCCGAGGTGCCGGCGCCGAGATCGGAGGGCATGCAGCCGTCGACGACGTTGAGCACGTAGACGGATTTCCATTCCTGCCCCTTGGCGGAGTGGATGGTCGACAGGATCAAATAATCCTCGTCGAGCAGCGGCACGCCGGCCTGGTCGCTGGTCGCGTCGGGCGGATCGAGCGTGAGCTCGGTGAGGAAGCGTTCGCGCGACGGATAGCCGGCGGCGATCTGCTCGAGCTGAATGAGGTCGGCGCGGCGGACTTCGCTGTCCTCGTGGATCCGATCGAGATGCGGCTCGTACCAGAGGCGCGCGCGTTCGATGTCGACGGGCCATTCCGAGTAGCGGAGGTTCTCGATCGCCTCGACGAACAGCCGCCAGTCGGCGCCGGCGCGGGGCGGGGCAGGCAGTGCCACGAGTGCTGCGATCGGATCGGCGGCCTCGGCCATGCGGTCGAGCACGCGCTGCGCCGAGGCCGGCCCGACGCCGGGCAACAGATGCAGGATGCGAAAGCCGGCGACCCGGTCGCGCGGATTGGCGGTGAAGCGCAGCAGCGCCAGCATGTCCTTGACGTGCGCGGCGTCGAGGAATTTGAGGCCGCCGAATTTCACGAAGGGAATGTTGCGGCGGGTCAGCTCGATCTCCAGCGGACCGCTGTGCGAGGAGGTGCGGAACAGCACCGCCTGGTGCTTCAGCAGCGCGCCTTCCTCACGGTTGGCCAGCACCTGCTCGACGATGTAGCGGGCTTGATCGGCTTCGTCGCGGATCGTGACGAGCAGCGGCCTGCGGGTCGAGGTCCGGTCGGTCCACAGGTTCTTGGTGAAGCGTTCCTTGGCGAGCGAGATCACGCCATTGGCGGCCGCCAGGATCGGCTGCGTCGAGCGATAGTTGCGGTCGAGCGTGACGATCTCGGCGGCCGGGCTGAACTGGCTCGGGAAGTCGAGGATGTTGCGCACGGTGGCGGCGCGGAACGAGTAGATCGACTGCGCGTCGTCGCCGACGACGGTGAGCCCGCGTCCAGCCGGCTTGAGCGCGAGCAGGATGGAGGACTGCAGGCGGTTGGTGTCCTGATATTCGTCGACCATCACATGGTCGAAGCGGCCGCCGATCTCCTCGGCCAGCGCCGTATCCGTCACCATCTGCGCCCAGTAGAGCAGGAGGTCGTCGTAATCGAGCACGTTCTGCCGCTGCTTGGCTTCGACATAGGCCGCGAACAATTGCTTCAACTCGCTGGCCCAGCCGGAGCACCACGGGAAGAACTGGCCGAGCACGGCCTCGATCGGCATCTCCGCGTTCACGCAGCGCGAATAGATTGCAAGGCATGTGCCTTTGGTGGGAAACCGGCTTTCGGTGCGGGAGAAACCGAGATCGTGGCGGACCAGGTTGATCAGGTCGGCGGAGTCCTCACGGTCATGGATCGTGAAAGCCGGATCGAGCGCGATGCGTTCGGCAAATTCCCGGAGCAGTCGTGCGCCGATGCCGTGGAAGGTGCCGGCCCAATTCAGCGCATCGGTCATGATCGAGGCGCGATCGCCGAGCACGCGCCGCGCGATGCGCTCGACGCGGCCGGCCATCTCGGCGGCTGCGCGTCGTGAAAAGGTCATCAACAGGATGCGGCGCGGATCAGCGCCCGCGACGATCAGATGCGCGACGCGATGGGCGAGCGTATTGGTCTTGCCGGAGCCTGCGCCCGCGATCACCAGCAACGGGGCGCCCACGATGCCATCCTTGCCGACCCCGTGTTCGACGGCGCGGCGCTGCTCGGAATTGAGCGCATCGAGATAGGCTGTGTTGGCAAGATCAGGCACGAATCACCCCCACGAAACGCTAACAGACATTGCGATTCCGTGGAGCCGGCGCACCTCGATGGGAGCAGAGAAATTAGATTGACATTAACGCGCCGCGGAGCACAACCGCGCCATGGCTGATGTTTCCAAATCCGACACGCCGCTGAAGGCGACATTCAGAGTGCGGCTGAACGGCGAGACGGTGACGCTCGCGACCGTCGGTCAGGCCTACCGCTTCATCAGCAATCTCAGCGCCGTCGAATGGATGGAGTTCCGCTCACTGCATGACGACGCGCTGGTCGCGCTGGAGCGCGCGGCCGGCAACGCCATGCTGACGGTGCAGGCAACCTCCGCGCTGCGGGTGCTGTTCGTCCGCGCCAAATTGCTTTGAAAAGAAATGGGCCGCCTTGGCCCTCCGAAGGCGGCCCGAGAGTGCGGCCGAAGCGCATCGCGCCCCCGGCCGTCGCGTGTACCGCCGTTACCTTGTTTGCGGCCATAACGGACGGGCCTTACGAAAGGCGCGCCGATTCGGCTGTAGCGGCAACACCACAATCAGTGGCCGACGTCGTCGACGAGGCGGTCGTACACAAGGGCAGAGCGCAGGTTCATCGTTGCGATCCTCAGATAATTGGGTTCGCGCATGGCGTTGTTGAACATCATGATCGCCGTCTTCCAGTAGCCGCGCTCGCGCTGATCCGCGCTCAATGCTGACAGGTAGTCCGCCGCGTCGCCGACGGTTGCGAGTGTTCGCCCGTCCCTCAGCGTGATCGGGAACGCAAGCGGCGACCGCTTCTCCAGCTCCAGCACAAAAGGCTCCCCCCAAGACAAAGTAGCAATAGCAGAAACAGACCTAGCTGCGCCGCTATATCAAAGCCTTAAGGGAGTGTCCGGGTCGGGCGGTTCAGAAGGAATCCGCCAGTGCGATCTCGGCCCTGAGGGCATCGATGCGCCGTTCGGCTTCCTCCGACGTCAGGTCGCGCGCGTACTGGTTCGGCTGATAGGCCTCCTCGGCCAAGGTCCGCAACCGCAGCGCCTGGGCACGCGACATCAGCCCGCCAAGCCGCTCCGCAACCCCGCCAAATCTCACCGCTGCCATGCTCATCGCTCACCTCGCTTGCCGGATCGTGACTTGACAATATGTTCTATTTTTGTTCTAACAAGCCATGGACAACAAGATCAATGAAATTCGTCGCAAGATCAGCACTTTGCGGGCTGAGATGACCCTGGTCGAGGCGTCGATCCGGGATCAGGTCAACCGCGATCTGGATTGCAGCGAAGCGTCCTACCGGCTGATGGCGATGCGCGCCGAAGTAACCGAGCTCATCGGCCGCTGGAAGGCCGCCGGCGGCGGCGAGCGCCTCCCCACGGTTCGAGAGCGGCTGAGCCGAAGCTTTGCGGATCGCTCCGTTGCGACCGGCAAGCCGGCTGCCGACAAATCGGCTCCCGTCAAACCGGACAAAGGCAGGCTCAGGCCGGGCCAGAGCAACGCGAGGGTTTGACCGGTCCGCCCGAGCGGGAGGGCGCGTCACACACCGGCTCGAGTCCGAATCTGGTTTCGAGCCGGGAACCCTGGCCGCGGGTGGGCATTTTCTTGTGGTGAGAGCCAACGCCATAGCATCGCCCAGCGCCATGATCGCCGATCCGACCGCGCCACCGCGGGTATCGATGAATGACGATCGCAGCCCGTTGCTGACGCTGATCTCCTGCATCAGCTGCATCAGGACGATGCGGCTTGAGAGCAGCTCTCCGGGCAGCGAGGGCAGGGACATCCTTCAATATCGCTGCGAGCAATGCAGCCGCATCGAACGGGTGCAATTGGTGCGCCGGACCTGGCCGGCGGACCGTTAGCCCTCCATTTGAAAATTATGACCGCGCTCTCGCCTTCCTGGGTAGATATTCATCTGCCGGGAGATCGTTCGACACGCTTTCGGAACGTTGCCCCGTCAGCTTCGAGAGTTCGCGGCTGAGGTCTTGAATGCGGTACGGCTTGCGCAGGACCGGAAAGTCGGACCGCACGTTGCGCGCACTGTCGCTGTAGCCTGTCGTCAGCAGGATCGGCAGCTCGGGCTTCCTGTCCCGGATCGTGCGCGCGAGCTTCAGCCCATCCATCTTGCCGGGCATGACGATGTCGCTGAACACCACGTCGACCCCGTTGGTCTCGATTTCCGATAAGGCAGCCTCTGCGTTCGAAGCCCAGCGCACGGTGTAGCCGAGCTGTTCGAGCAGGCCCGTGCTCGCATCGGCGACCGCCGGATTGTCCTCGATCAGCAGGACGGTTGCGGAGCCGCGCACGCTGTGGCCCGCGGTCGTACCCGTTGCGGCCGCGGTCCCGCGCGGGAGGTAGATGCTGACCGTGGTGCCCTTGCCAAGCGTGCTGGCAATCTCGATCCGGCCGTCGGCCTGGTGGGCGAAGCCGTGGACCTGGGACAGTCCGAGGCCGGTCCCTTTGCCGACCGGCTTGGTGGTGAAGAACGGGTCGAAGACCTTGCTCAGCACATCCTGGGGGATGCCTTCGCCGGTATCGGCGACGCTGACGGCCACCTCGGTGGTTGCGGGTACGCTTCGGGCCGAGACCGTCAGTGTACCGCCACTAGCCATCGCGTCCCGCGCATTGACGACAAGGTTGATCAGCGCGGTCTCGAATTCGTTCGGATCGACGAAGATCGGCCAGAGATCCGGCTGGATCTCCAAGTTCAGCTTGATCGCGCCGCCGAGCGCGCTGCTCAGCACCTCGCGCACCGCGGTGATCCTGTCGGCGACATCGATGGTCTGCGGGTTGACGCTCTGGCGGCGCGCGAAGGTGAGCAGCTGGCTGGTCAGGGATGCGGCGCGCTCGGATGCGGTTTCGATCGCGCTCAGGGCAAGCTGGCCGCGCTGGCTCGTCACCTCGCGCTTGATCCGGTGCAGATTGCCCGAAATGATCATCAGCAGGTTGTTGAAGTCGTGCGCGACGCCGCCGGTCAATTGGCCCAGCGCATCCATCTTCTGCGATTCCGCCAGCTGTCGCTGCACCAGTTCGAGCTTCTGCTGCGCCTCACGCCGCTCGGAAATGTCCCGCGTGATCTTGGCAAAGCCGACCAGGCTGCCGTCGCTGTCGCGGATCGGATCGATCACGACGCTGGCCCAGAAGAACGAGCCGTCCTTGCGGACCCGCCAGCCATCCTCCTCGTAGTGCCCGGTCTCTTCCGCGATCTTGAGCGCGCGGGCCGGCCTGCCCGCGGCCTGGTCGGCCGGCGTGTAGAACCGCGCGAAGCTCTGGCCGATGATTTCGCTCGGCGAATAGCCCTTGATGCGCTCGCCGCCGGCGTTCCAGTTGGCGACGATGCCGGCCGGCGTCAGCATGTACAGCGCGTAGTCGGTGACGTTGCTCACCAGCAGGCGGAACTGGCTTTCGCTGGCGTCGAGATCCGCGCGCGCCTGTTGGCGCTCGGTTACGTCGCGGGTGACCATCGCGTAACCGATCAGCTTGCGCTTCTCGTAGATCGGATCGATGACGACAGAGGCGTAGAATTGCGTGCCATCCTTGCGGATGCACCAGCCCTCGGCCACGGCGTGTTTTTCCTTCCGCGCCATCTGCAACGCCTTGGCGGGAAGGCCCGACGCACGATCCTCCGCCGGATAGAAGACCGAGAAGTGCTTGCCGAGGATTTCCTTGGCGGGATAGCCGGTGATGCGCTCGGCGCCCTTGTTCCAGTTGGTCACCCGTCCATCGGGGCCGAGCGTGCAAATCCCATAGTCAATTGCCCCTCCAGCCAACAGCCGGAAGCTGCGCTCGCTTTCGAAAATGCCCCGCTTGAGCTGGTCTGATTTCTTAACCATCACCAATCCTGCCAACGCCGGGAACGTTCCGGCGAGGCCAATGTTCCAATGCGATCAAATGCGCCGATCGAGCCCAAGCAATACGAACGGCTTACGCTACTGCGCAAAAAGTTCCAATGCGCATTGGAACTTTTGGTTCCATTGGCGATTAAGCCCCTCGGTTTGCGTCACAAATCGCGGTTTTGGCGTTTTCCCGCTTGAATAGATCAAGGGCAGTCATTCTTATGGTCACACTGGCTTCTCCGAGTCCCTGGATTCGTGGCCAGCGCGTAGGGGAAATTACATGACCGATCTCGGTTCGCCGCCTCGTCCCCGTGCTGATACACGCCGCACCCAATCATCGAACGGAAGCCTCGATTCCTCGCACGATCTGCTGCAATCGCTGCAGGCGATGCGCGGTGGCGACTTCTCGGTTCGGATGCGTGGCGACTATCTCGGTATCGACGGCAAGATCGCCGACGCCTTCAACGAAATCGCAGCCGCCAACGAGCGCATGGCGCAGCAATTGGCGCGCGTCGGACAGGTCGTCGGCCGTGAGGGACAGACCCGCCAGCGCGTCAATTTCGGCCTCGCCAGCGGCGCCTGGGCCGATATGGAAAGCTCGGTCAACACCCTGATCGACGATTTGCTGTGGCCGACCCGCGAAGTCACCCGTGCGGTCGCCGCGGTGGCGCAGGGCGACCTGCTGCAGACCGTGCAGCTCGACGTCGAGGGCAGGCCGCTGCGCGGCGAATTCCTGCAGTCGGCGAACATCGTCAACACGATGATCAAGCAGCTCTCGGTGTTTACCTCCGAGGTCACGCGCGTGGCGCGTGAAGTCGGCACCGAGGGCAAGCTCGGTGGTCAGGCCCAGGTGCCGGAGGTGACCGGCGTCTGGAAGGACCTGACCGAGAGCGTCAACTCGATGGCCAACAACCTGACCGGCCAGGTCCGCAACATCGCCGAGGTGACGATCGCGGTCGCCAACGGCGACTTGTCCAAGAAGATCACGGTCGACGTCCGCGGCGAGATCCTGCAGCTGAAGGAGGCCATCAACACGATGGTCGATCAGCTGCGTTCATTCGCTTCCGAAGTGACGCGCGTGGCGCGCGAGGTCGGCACCGACGGCAAGCTCGGCGGCCAGGCGATCGTGCCCGGCGTTGCCGGCACCTGGAAGGACCTGACCGACTCGGTGAACGCGATGTGCGGCAACCTGACCGCTCAGGTCCGCAACATCGCCAACGTGACTACGGCCGTGGCGCGCGGTGACCTGTCGCGCAAGATCACGGTCGACGTCAGCGGCGAGATCCTCGAGCTGAAGGACACCATCAACACGATGGTGGACCAGCTCAACTCGTTCGCCTCGGAAGTGACGCGCGTGGCGCGCGAAGTCGGCACCGAAGGCAAGCTCGGCGGCCAGGCCCAGGTGCCCGGCGTCGCCGGCACCTGGAAGGACCTGACCGACAACGTCAACTTCATGGCGTCGAACCTGACCGCGCAAGTCCGCAACATCGCCGACGTCGCGACCGCGATCGCCGGCGGCGACCTGTCGAAGAAGATCACGGTGAACGTATCGGGCGAAATCCTTCAGCTGAAGGAAACGCTCAACACGATGGTCGACCAGCTCAACGCGTTTGCGTCCGAAGTGACGCGCGTGGCGCGCGAGGTCGGCACCGAGGGTAAGCTCGGCGGCCAGGCTAACGTGCTCGGCGTCGCCGGCACCTGGAAGGATTTGACCGACAACGTCAACTTCATGGCGTCGAACCTGACCGCGCAGGTCCGCAATATCGCAGGCGTCACCACCGCGGTCGCCAATGGCGACCTGTCGAAGAAGATCACGGTGGACGTGCGCGGTGAAATCCTCGAGCTGAAGGACACCATCAACACGATGGTGGACCAGCTCAACGCCTTCGCCGGCGAAGTCACGCGCGTGGCGCGCGAGGTCGGCACCGAAGGCAAGCTCGGCGGCCAGGCCGAGGTGCGCGGCGTCGCCGGCACCTGGAAGGATTTGACCGACAGCGTCAACTCGATGGCCTCGAACCTGACGGCCCAGGTCCGCAACATCGCCGAGGTCGCGACCGCGGTGGCGAAGGGCGACCTGTCGAAGAAGATCACCGTGAACGTGTCGGGCGAAATCCTTCAGCTGAAGGAAACCCTCAACACGATGGTCGACCAGCTCAACGCCTTCGCCGGCGAAGTGACGCGCGTGGCGCGCGAGGTCGGCACCGACGGCAAGCTCGGCGGCCAGGCCGAGGTGCCCGGCGTCGCCGGCACCTGGAAGGATTTGACCGACAGCGTCAACTCGATGGCCGGCAACCTCACGGCGCAGGTCCGCAACATCGCCGAGGTCGCGACCGCGATCGCCGGCGGCGACCTGTCGCGCAAGATCACGGTCGACGTCCGCGGCGAGATCCTTCAGCTGAAGGAAACGCTCAACACGATGGTCGACCAGCTCAACCGCTTCGCGGGCGAGGTGACGCGCGTGGCGCGCGAGGTCGGCACCGACGGCAGCCTCGGCGGCCAGGCCAACGTGCCCGGCGTCGCCGGCACCTGGAAGGACCTGACCGACAGCGTCAACTCGATGGCGGGTAACCTCACCGCGCAGGTCCGCAACATCGCCGAAGTGACGACCGCCGTGGCGCGCGGCGACCTGTCGCGCAAGATCACGGTCGACGTGAAGGGCGAAATCCTCGAGCTGAAGAACACCATCAACACGATGGTCGACCAGCTCAACGGCTTCGCCGGCGAAGTCACGCGCGTCGCGCGCGAGGTCGGCACCGAAGGTAAGCTCGGCGGCCAGGCCGAAGTGCCTGGCGTAGCCGGCACCTGGAAGGATTTGACCGACAACGTCAACTTCATGGCGTCGAATCTCACGGCGCAGGTCCGCAACATCGCCGAGGTCGCGACCGCGATCGCCGGCGGCGATCTGTCGAAGAAGATCACGGTGGACGTGCGCGGCGAGATCCTGCTGCTCAAGGACACCCTGAACACGATGGTCGAGCAGTTGCGCTCGTTCGCCGCCGAAGTGACGCGCGTGGCGCGCGAGGTCGGCACCGAGGGGCGGCTGGGCGGCCAGGCCGTGGTGCCCGGCGTCGGCGGTACCTGGAAGGACCTCACCGACAACGTCAACCTTCTCGCCGCGAACCTGACCACGCAGGTCCGCAACATCGCGGAAGTGACTACCGCCGTGGCGCGCGGAGACCTGTCGCGCAAGATCACGGTCGACGTGAAGGGCGAGATCCTCGAGCTGAAGAACACCATCAACACGATGGTCGACCAGCTCAACGCCTTCGCCGGCGAGGTGACGCGCGTCGCGCGCGAAGTCGGCACCGAGGGCAAGCTCGGCGGTCAGGCCGAGGTGCGCGGTGTTGCCGGCACCTGGAAGGACCTCACCGACACCGTCAACGTCATGGCGGCGAATCTGACCGAGCAGGTGCGCGGTATCGTCAAGGTGGTGACCGCGGTCGCCAACGGCGACCTGAAGCAAAATCTCACAGTGAAGTCGAAGGGCGAGGTGGCCGCGCTCGCCGACACCATCAACAACATGACCGAGACGCTGGCGACCTTCGCCGAACAGGTGACCAGCGTGGCGCGTGAAGTCGGCGTCGAGGGCCGGCTCGGCGGTCAGGCCAACGTGCCCGGCACCGAAGGCACCTGGAAGGACTTGACCGGCAACGTCAACCTGCTGGCGGCCAACCTGACCTCCCAGGTGCGCGCGATCGCGGAAGTGGCGACCGCCGTGACCAAGGGCGACCTGACGCGCTCGATCCAGGTCGACGTGCGCGGCGAAGTCGCGGAGCTCAAGGACAACATCAACACGATGATCGGCAACCTCCGTCTCACCACGGAGCGCAACACCGAGCAGGACTGGCTGAAGACCAATCTGGCGCGCTTCACCAACATGCTGCAGGGCCAGCGCGATCTTGCGACCGTCGGCCGCCTGCTGCTGACCGAGCTGGCGCCGCTGATCAACGCGCATATGGGCGTGATCTACCAGGTCGACAATCCCGAGAATGCGCAGCTGCGCTTGCTGTCGGCCTATGCCAGCGACAGCAGCAATCCGCATCCGCAAATCGTCCAGTTTGGCGAGGGGCTGATCGGCCAGTGCGCGCTCGACAAGCGCCAGCGCCTCGTCTCGGATATTCCCGGCGACGCGGTGCCGATCAATTCAGCGCTGATGCGGATCATGCCGAAGAACCTCGTCGTGTTCCCGGTGCAGTTCGAGAACCAGGTCAAGGCGGTGATCGAGCTGTCCTCGATCTCGTCGTTCACGACATCGCAGATCACCTTCCTCGAACAGCTGACCGACAGCATCGGCATCGTGCTCAACAGCATCGAGGCGACGATGCAGACCGAGGCGCTGCTCAAGCAGTCGCAGCAGCTCGCCGGCGAACTGCAGACCCAGCAGAAGGAGTTGCAGCAGACCAACGACCAGCTCGAGCAGAAGGCCCAGCAGCTGGCCGAGCGCAACGTCGACGTCGAGCGCAAGAACCAGGAAATCGAGCAGGCCCGCCGCGCGCTGGAGGAGAAGGCGACCGAGCTGTCGCTGACCTCGAAGTACAAGTCCGAATTCCTCGCCAACATGTCGCACGAGCTGCGCACGCCGCTGAACTCGATCCTGATCCTGGGCCAGCAGCTCACCGAAAATCCGGACGGCAATCTGACCGGCAAGCAGGTCGAGTTCGCCCGCACCATTCATGGCGCCGGCACCGACCTCTTGAACCTGATCAGCGACATCCTCGATCTGTCCAAGATCGAGTCCGGCACGGTGACGGTCGATGCCGAGGAAATCCTCACCTCGAGCCTGCTCGAGACCGTCGGGCGGCCGTTCCGGCACGAGGCGGAGAACCGGCATCTCTCCTTCAGCATCGATGTCGACGGCAACCTTGCGCGCAGCATGGTGACGGACTCCAAGCGGCTGCAGCAGGTGCTGAAGAACCTGCTGTCGAATGCGTTCAAGTTCACCGCGGACGGCGGCGTCAGCCTGACCGTGTCGGCCGCACTCGGCGGCTGGAGCGCCGAGCATCCGATCCTGAACGCCGCATCGGCCGTCGTCGCATTCGAAGTGTCGGATACCGGCATCGGCATTCCCCAGGACAAGCAGAAGCTGATCTTCGAGGCGTTCCAGCAGGCCGACGCCGGTACCAGCCGCAAATATGGCGGCACGGGCCTTGGCCTTGCCATCAGCCGCGAGCTGGCCGGCCTGCTCGGTGGCGAAATTCATCTGCGAAGCGCGCCGGGCAAAGGCTCGACCTTTGTGCTCTATTTGCCGCTGAAATATGCCGGACCGTCGGTGGCGTTGCGCCCGCAGGCGCTGGCGATGCCGCACACGGCGGCGCCGGCGCTGCAGTCGTCAGGCGCACAGGAGCGCGTGATCGAGCAGCTGGCGGACGACCGGCTCGATCTCGAGCCCGGCGACACGATCCTCTTGATCGTCGAGGACGACCCGCATTACGCGCGGGTGCTGATCGATCTGGCGCGCGACAAGGGCTTCAAGGTTCTGGTCGCAAGCCGCGGCGCCGAGGCGCTCGATCTCGCTAAGCAGTTCCAGCCGAGCGCGGTTTCGCTCGACGTCTTCCTGCCGGACATGCTGGGTTGGACGGTGCTGAGCCAGCTCAAGCACAATCCGTTGACCCGTCACATTCCGGTCCAGATCATTACGCTCGACGAGGACCGGCAACATGCGCTGGCGCGCGGCGCCTTCTCCTTCGTCAACAAGCCGACCACGACCGAGGGCGTCAGCGCGGCGCTGTCGCAGATCAAGGAATACGCCAGACCGCGTCGTAAGCGTCTGCTGATTGTGGAGGACAATGCGGCGGAGCAGCTCAGCATCACCGAGTTGCTCGGCCACGAGGATATCGAGATCGTGACCAGCGGAACCGGGGCAGGGGCGCTCGCAACGTTGCGTGAGCACCCGTGCGACTGCGTCGTGCTCGATCTGCGCCTGCCCGACATGAGCGGCTTCGAGGTGCTGGATCATATCCGCAACGACGAGACGCTCGCCAATATTCCCGTTGTGGTGTTTACCGGCCGGGAACTTTCGGCCGAAGAGGACGCGGAACTGCATACGATGGCGCGCAGCATCGTCGTCAAAGGCGTGGAGTCGCCGGAACGTCTGCTCGACGAAACGTCACTGTTCCTGCACCGTGTGATCACGGAATTGCCTGTCGAAAAACAGAGGATGCTGGAGAAGCTCAATAGTTCCGATGAGGATCTTATTGGCAAGACCGCGCTTCTGGTCGACGACGACGCCCGCAACATCTTCGCGCTGTCGAGCGTGCTGGAGCGGCGAGGTATGAAGGTGTTGACTGCGACAACCGGTCACGAGGCGATCTCGCTGGTCGAGTCCAATCCGAAGATCGCGATCGTGCTGATGGACATCATGATGCCGCAGATGGACGGTTACCAGACCATCGGCGCCATCCGGCAAAATCCCGCCTTTGCGCGGCTGCCGATCATCGCGCTGACCGCGAAGGCGATGAAAGGTGACCGGGAGAAATGCCTGGAAGCAGGCGCATCCGATTATCTGGCGAAACCCGTGAACACCGAGCAACTGCTGCTGGCGATCCGCATGTGGCTGCACCGCTGATCGGCGATCGAACATGATGGACCATGAAAAGGTGAACATCCTTCTGGTCGATGATCAGCCGGCCAAGCTGCTGGCCTATGAGGTCATCCTGAAGGAGCTCGGCGAGACGCTGGTTGCCGCTTCGTCGGGCCGCGAGGCGCTGGAGTTCCTGCTCAAGAACGAAGTCGCGGTCATCCTGGTCGACGTCTGCATGCCCGAGCTGGACGGCTTCGAACTCGCGGCGATGATCCGCGAGCATCCGCGCTTTCAAAAGACCGCGATGATCTTCATCTCGGCAATCCAGGTCAGCGACATCGACCGGCTGCGCGGCTACGAAATGGGCGCGGTCGACTACGTGCCGGTGCCGGTCGTGCCGGAAGTGCTGCGCGCAAAAATCCGCGTGTTCGCCGAGCTCTACCGCAAGACACGGCAACTTGAGCGCCTCAATGCCGAGCTCGAGGACCGGGTGCGCGCGCGCACCGCCGAACTCGAGCAGTCGACCACACGGCTGGTCGAGAGCGAGGCGCGCCGCAGCATGGCGATTGCCGCGGGCAAGATGGGCTCGTGGGACTGGGATTGGGTCAACGGCGACTGGATGTGGGACGAAGGGCAATACAAGATCTTCGGCGTCGATCCGAAGTCCTTCGCACTGAACTCCGACAATATCCAAGCGCTGTTTCATCCCGACGATGTCGAACAACTCCGCCAGGGCTGGACCGGCTTCGGCAACGGCCACACCTCCTATGAGGCCGAATTCCGCGTCGTGCGGCCCGACGGCGAGATCCGCTGGTGCGTCGGCACGGCTGCGGCCACCAGCGACAGGAGCGGCAGGGTGGTGCGGGTCAGCGGCGTCACCGTCGACATCACCGATCGCAAGAAGGCCGAGGAACGGCAGAGCCTGTTGACCCGCGAGGTCGACCATCGCGCAAAGAACGCGCTCGCGCTGGCGCAGTCGATCGTGCGCCTGACGCGCGCGCAGAACGTGACCGCCTATGTGCGGGCGGTCGAGGGCCGCATCACGGCGCTGGCGCGGGTTCACACCGTGCTGTCGCTGTCGAGCTGGCAGGGCGCCGAAATCCGGCGGCTGGTGACCGAGGAGATCGCGCCTTATTCCGAGGCCGGGCAGATCCGGATCGCCGGCGGAGAGGTGCAGTTGCAGCCCGCGACCGCGCAGACGCTGGCACTGGCGCTGCACGAGCTCGTCACCAACTCCGCCAAATATGGCAGCCTGTCGGTGTTGCCGGGCCGGCTCGCGATCACCTGGGAAGTGGCGGACGACACCCTGATCCTGGCCTGGGTGGAATCCGGCGGGCCTCCGGTGACCAAGCCCAAGCAGAAAGGCTTCGGCACACGAAGTGTCATCGCCAGCATCGAGACCCAACTCGGCGGACGGGCCGACTTCGATTGGCGTGCCGAGGGCCTGATCTGCCGGCTCACGGTTCCCCTCAAGCCGCTTGTTGGAGATACGCCGGCGTTCCGCGACCCGACGACGGCCGAGCGCAAGCCCATGGTCCGTTCCAGGGCCGTGTAGTGCATTCTGCGGAGCAGCTCGCCTGCTGATGTGACGGCGCCTCCCGATGAACATTGATGCGGACGACATTGTGAACGCAGCTTGCGGGCGAACTGCGCTATGAGCTGCGCGTCTGACAGGGACCTCGCGCGAGAGCAAATGCGTAAGACAAATCTTGCCGGCGCCTGCATTTCCGTCGTCATCCTCGCAGCGACCAGCATCGCGCGGTCGGGCGCTGAACCTGTGCTGAAAGGCGCGGAGGCGTTCGGCGACTGGCAGCGCGACAGACCGGGCACAGTGCGTCTGATCACGCCGCAGGACTTGCCCAAGCCGGGCGCAACGGCCTCCAGCAGCAATTCGTCCCGCGTCGTGTCGCGCCCCGCAACGGCGGTGCCGCAGGCGCCGGCGGGGTTCAAGGCCGAGTTGTTTGCGAGCGGGCTGAGTGGTCCGCGCATTATCCGGACCGCGCCCAACGGCGATATCTTCGTCGTGGAAACCAGCTCCGGCCGCATCCGCGTCCTGCGCAGCGCCGACGGCGCCACCAGGCCGGCGACCAATGAGGTCTACGCAACCGGACTGAACCGGCCATTCGGCATCGCGTTCTTTCCAAACGGCGACAATCCGCAATGGCTCTACGTCGCCAACACCGACAGCGTCGTGCGCTTTGCCTACCGCAACGGCGATCTCAAGGCGTCGGGAAAGCCTGAGAGCATTGTCGCAAATCTTCCGCACGGCTACGGCCATTCGACGCGTGACATCGTGTTCACGCCAGACGACAAGCGCATGCTGGTGTCGGTCGGCTCCGCCGGCAACGCAGGCGAAGGCCTTGGCCGGCCGCCGGAAGGTATCGAAAGCTGGAGCCGCGATCACGCGCTTGGCGCGGCCTGGGGATCGGAAACCGACCGTGCGGCTGTGCTGGCCTTCGATCCCGACGGCAAGAACCAGAAACTGTTCGCCACCGGTATCCGCAACTGCGTCGGACTTGCGATCCAGCCTGGAAGCGGCACGCCATGGTGCTCGACCAACGAGCGCGACGGCCGCGGCGACAATCTCGTGCCCGACTATGTGACGCGTGTCCGCGAGGGCGCGTTCTACGGCTGGCCCTGGTACTATATCGGCGCCAACGAAGATCCGGCGCATGCCGGCGCGCGGCCCGACCTCAAGGACAAGGTCACGATTCCCGACGTGTTGTTGCAGGCGCACTCGGCTTCACTCGGCCTGACCTTCTACACCGGCAGCAGCTTTCCGGTCGAATATCGCGGCGATGCGTTTGCAGCCGAACACGGCTCGTGGAATCGCGCGAAGCGCACCGGCTACAAGATCATTCGCATCAGGTTGAAGGACGGGATGCCGACCGGCGAGTACGAGGATTTCGTCACCGGTTTTGTCATCGGCGACAATGAGGTCTGGGGCCGTCCGGTGGGTGTCACCGTGGCGCGGGACGGCGCGCTGCTGGTCTCCGAAGACGGCAACGGCACGATCTGGCGCGTCAGCCACGACTAACCGTTCGGCGGCCGCTACCCCAGCCCATCCTTGAGGCCGTATTCCTCATAGATGGTCAGGGGATCGGTATCGGGAAACAACCGGCACTTGGCTTGTGCAAGATGCAGCGTGACGGCTCCGGCCTCACATCTCGCGGTCAGGAGCTTCCGGACGTCCTCCATATGCGCGCGCGGCTGATGCTTCGACGGCAACTGCTCGAGCGCGACCAGCGCGGTGGCCAGAGCTTCCGTGACCACCCACTCGTCGTGTCCGGTAATTCCCTTTCGCGGCATCACCACACCCTCCGTCGCACCGGCTGCGACATTGTAGCGCGAGAAGGGTGGGGGCTGTCATCAGCCAACATGGGCAGGCGGCCAGGAACCGGTTGGCGCGGCCCTGCCACGATGCGCCGCAGGGAACCAGCGTGGCGGCGCGCGCGGGCAATGCTTAGAACGACGGTTGCGTCCCTTCACCACCCGGTCAGCCCGCCCGATGTTCGAACCCTATCTCTCGGCCTGGAGCCTCGTCCCCGACGGCGATCCGATCGTAACGCACGCCGCACGGTTGCTGCCGGTGCGGCGGCACGGCGATCCGGCAATGCTCAAGCTCTCGAACGAGCCGGACGAGCGCCTCGGCGCCATCGTCATGGAGTGGTGGGATGGCGACGGTGCGGCGCGTGTCCTTGCGCGTGACGGCGAGGCGCTCCTGCTCGAACGGGCGATGGGTACCGCTTCGCTCGGCGACATGGCGCGAACCGGCCGGGACGATGAGGCCTGCAGGATTCTCTGTGCAACGGCCGATCGGCTTCACGCCCGGCGAACGAAACCGCGGCCGGACCTGACGCCACTGAAGGACTGGTTTCGCGAACTGTGGCCGGCGGCGAGGGCGCATGGCGGCATCCTGAACCGATCGGCTGACATCGCCGAAGCGCTGTTCGGCGATGTCAGCGAGATCGTGGTGCTGCACGGCGATCTGCACCACGACAATGTGCTCGACTTCGGCGCGCGCGGTTGGCTTGCGATCGATCCCAAGCATCTCGTCGGCGAGCGCGGCTTCGACTTCGCCAACATCTTCACCAATCCGGATCTGGCCGATCCGGCAGGGCCGGTCGCAACCGAACGCGGACGATTTGCACGGCGTCTCGACATCGTCGTGGAAGCAGCAAAGCTGGATCGTCGGCGCTTGCTGTCATGGATCGTCGCCTGGACCGGCTTGTCGGCAGCATGGTTCCTCGGCGATGACGATCCGCTCGCCGAAATCGACCTGCAGATTGCAAACCTTGCCGCGGCTGAACTCGACCGGATGGCGTAGGGCGCGCAGCGACTACGCCGCGGCGGCGCTGGCTCCGCTCAGCGACACACTCAAGATCCGCCACTTCGATATGTCGAAGAAATAGGCCGCCTTGATGCGTGCGGACGCGGGATCCGGCGCCTGAATCGCCGTGTGGAATTTTCGCTCCCCATCGCTCAGCGAAATCCGGAATGTCTGCATTGGTCGAACCTCCACGCGCGGATGCTGCGGCAAGGAGGGTTAAGATCCGGTTGCTGACAGCGGTCCCGCATGGCGCACGCGCGTCTCACGCGCTGCCGTTCTCAGGTGAAGACTGCGGCAGCCGCACCAAGGTGTCTTCTGCGCCGACGACGCGTCCGTCCTGCGCTCTCAGCTCGAGCCGGCGCACCGGCAGTCCGTTCTTTCGATCAACCAGCAGCACATGCGCCTCGTCGGGCTCGAAGAAGAAATCCTCACCCCACTGCCGGAGCGCGACAAGGAGCGGGAACAGCCCGCGTCCCTTTTCGGTCAGCACATATTCCTGATACGGGCTGCCGTCCGCCGCAGGCACGGTCTCCATGATTCCGTGCGCCAGCAGATTACGGAGCCGGGCGGAGAGGATGTTCTTGGCAAGCCCGAGGCTCTTCTGAAATTCGCCGAACCGGCGCAGCCCGTCGAATGCATCGCGGACGATCAACAGCGACCACCAGTCTCCGATCGCATCCAGCGGCCGGGCCACGCCGCACATCGAGTCCCTGTGGCTCACTCGCTTCGCCATCGTGGTCCGCCTGACGCTCCTCAATCCACATTCTGATCGGTGCGCGGCCCGAAGGACCGCCTCGTCGGGACCTCGATATATCGGTTGCAAAGTAAAACCACAAGCCGTACACGGTGGTTTCAATCTAAAACCATCCGAGGCCGAGCCATGATCCAGTCCGACGCCACCTTCGACGGCACCTTTCCGTTCGCGCCGCATTTCAGCGCGGCGCCAGGTTTCCGGATGCATTATGTCGACGAGGGCCCGCGGGACGGCGAGGTGGTGCTTTGCCTTCATGGCGAACCGACCTGGGGTTATCTGTTTCGCCATCTGGTGCCGGCCGTCAGCGCGACGCGGCGCGTGATCGTTCCGGATCACATGGGGTTCGGCAAGAGCGCGACGCCGGCAGAGCGCAGCTATTGGCTGCAGGACCATGTCGACAATCTCGAAGCGCTGGTCCTTGCGCTCGATCTCACCGACATCACGCTGGTCATGCATGACTTCGGCGGCCCCGTCGGCATGGGGTTCGCGGTGAGGCATCCGGATCGCATCCGCCGCATCATCTCGGCCAACGGGCCGACGCCGTTCGGGCAGAGCGATCTGTTCGAGCGCGTCACCGCCAATGCGCTGGCTTCGCCGTGGTTTCAATGGATTGCGAAGGCCGAGGCGAACGGCGAGCTCGAGCCGGTTCTCGGCCAACTCGGCTTCAACATCCTGAGCACGCTCAAGCTCAACGGCTTCGAGAACAACGCCGTCATCACCGACGCCTGGCTCGCCGCCTACGGCGCACCCTTCGCACGCCCGGCCGACTGCCTCGGGGCGATCGGATGGGCCAGGGGCTTTGCGACCGGTGCGCACAGGTTCGACGCGCCGGATCCCACCGCCGACCGCGCGATCCGCGGCAAGCCAGCGCTCGCCATCTGGGGCGAGGCGGACCGCACACTGGGCGCAGAGCATTTGCTGCCGCTGTTTTCCGCGATCTTCCCGGCGGCACCGGTCAGCGCCTTGCCGGCGTCGGGCATTACTGTCTTGAGGATGCCCCGGAGGAAATCGGCGGCCTGATCGCGGAGTTCATCCGGCAGACCTGACTGCGTGCGCGATCGCATGCGCGGGGGCAGGGCAGCAATGGCGCTGGTTAGGCGGCAGAGGGTTCGGGCGTTGATCGGGTCACGCTTGCTCGCACGGAACGAGCAGGACGGTCACATCGCTAAATCTCGATTGGCGTGTCGGTGGTTCAGCTCGCGCCCGCGATAATGACGAGGTTGTTGATGACAGGCGTTGAGCAAAACGCCACCACAAAGGCGATCCTGGAAAGGCTTTGGCTGCGCCAAAGCAACGCGATGACGAGGAACGTCAAACCCAATTTCGGGATCAGCCACCAGGCGCCTAACCAGGTCTGGGCCATCTCCATGAACGGGTTTGCCTCGCCGAACCCGAGCTCCAAAATCCGGTTGGTGGTCGCGAGGTCCGCGCATCCAAGGAGCAGCACGGAGAGCAGCAGCAGTGCCTTGACCCAATTCATTTCAGCCCCTCGGTGCCGAGCGCCAGACTGGCAACGACCCCATCATTCAAGCTGATTCGTTAATTGTTGGTTTGGGCAGGGGATTCAACCGCGGCACCTGGATGGGCTCCCAGCCAGTCAGCATACCGCCGCTCCGGTTACCCCCCTTGCATTTGCGCTAAACGACACCACCGCCCCTGATCGTCCCTGGCCCGGCTCTCGCAAATCTTCTCCTCGCGTGGCCGATCAGCGGGGACTCGATCGTGCGCCAGGTGATCTCCGGACGAGACGCAGACAACCGGAAGCGCAAGGCAACCTGCAAGCGGACGGCCGAAGCCAAAGAACACGTCGTAGACAACCATGTGGAATAGGTAGAGCGAATAGCATCTGCGTCCCGGCCATATGAACGGACGGAGCAGCTCTGTCCGTTCCATGTTGGCGCCCAACCACACAATCGCGCAGCATGCCAACGCTGCGATGGAGAGAAAGCCGAAGGGTTCAACCGTTGCGGCATACGCCACATCGCAAAGCGGCGGCACGCAGTGATCTGGCGGAAGGGGTGTCCTTCGTACTATCCATTGCCAACGCTTCCTTGTGTCCTCTGTTGTTTGCAAAAGTGCCTATTTCATAGGGGTTTCTTGTTACGCCTGTCTTTCGTTGTTTGTCGTCCTCCTCTACAATCCGGCGGAAGTGCTAGGGCACGAAGTAGGGCAGAGGGAGGGAGCGATGGCTCGGAAAATCAACCGGCTCAACGCGAGATCGGTCGCAACGATCAAGGAATTCGGCCGTCATGCTGACGGCGGCGGCTTGTATCTTTCGATCTCGCCGAACGGCGGCCGGCGCTGGACCTTCCTGTATCGCTGGCACGGAAAGCCTACCGAGCTGGGGTTCGGCTCCGCGCGCGATGTGTCGCTGGCACGCGCACGAGAGCTTGCCGGCGAGGCGCGCGCGCAGATCGCAGAAGGTGTCAATCCAAAGGGCGCTCGGAAGCCGGCAGGAGGCTCCACATTCGGCGAATGCGCTGACCGGCTAATTGAGACCATGAAACCGTCGTGGCGCAACGAGAAGCACGCTGCGCAGTGGACAATGACCCTCCGAGACTATGCCGCCCCCCTTCGACGCCTACCCGTAGGGGAGGTGAGCGTTGATAACGTGCTCGAAGTCCTCAAGCCAATCTGGCAGAGCAAACCGGAGACGGCTTCTCGCCTTCGTGGTCGGATCGAAAAGGTTCTGGATGCCGCCAAGGCGCAAGGGCTGCGGGCTGGCGAAAACCCGGCGCGCTGGCGCGGGCACCTAGACCATCTGTTGCCGAAGCAATCCAAGCTGACGCGAGGCCATCACGCGGCGATGGCCTATGCGGATGTCCCGGCATTCATGAGCGACTTGAAGTCTCGCCAAGCCGTCGCGGCGAGCGCGCTCGAATTTGCGATTCTCACCGCAGCCCGCACCGGCGAAGTGCTGGGCGCACGTTGGGAAGAAATCGATCTCGATCGCGGCGTGTGGACTGTGGCGCCGCAGCGGATGAAGGGCGGCATCGAGCATCGAGTCCCGCTACCGAAGCGCGCGGTCCAGATTTTGAGGGCGCTGAACGAGGTCCGAGTCGGCGAGTATGTTTTCCCCGGTCACAAGCCTAAGAAGCCGCTGTCGGGAATGGCGATGGAAATGATGCTTCGTCGCATGAAGATCGAAGACGCAACGCCGCACGGCTTTCGCAGTTCGTTTAGAGATTGGGCTTCCGAGTGCACCAACTTTAGCAGGGAGGTGTGCGAGGCTGCACTTGCCCATGTGATCGAAAGCAAGGTGGAAGCCGCGTATCGGCGCGGTGATCTATTCGAGAAGCGGCGCAAGCTTATGGAAGCTTGGGCGATGTTTTGCTCAACGCCCAAGAATAACAAGGTGGTCCAGTTCAGCGGCAGACAAAATGTGCGTCCAACAAAGCTGTAGTGCGGTCCACGCTGGATTTCGCTTTTGACGCGCTATGGTAGGCTGCCGCGTGTTGAGCGGGCGGCAACGTGCCAGCCTGCCTAGCGGCAAGGGATGAACTATGACGCGCGTATTCTATTTGCTGTCGCTAGTCCTTGCGGTCGCAGTTGCGACCAATGCCAGCGCTCAAACTCCGGCACTCTTATTGTTCGGAGGCAAAGACCATAAGGTCTTTTTGGGTTGTTTCAATTGCAACAGGTATGACTCAGGGTCGATTTGCAACAAGTACGGCGACGTCGGTTCCAAATATAGCGCCGACAGCATTTGGAATGCTTACGGAAACTTCGGATCGAAATATTCCGGCGACAGCCCTTGGAATAAATACTCATCATCGGCGCCAATCATTGTGGATCGATCGGGCAACTCGTACGGATATTTTTCTGCAAACGCGTACCTGTCCAATCGGACGCAAATCGATGCATTGGCGCGGCTCGCAGATTTCGTAGCGGAAAAAGACGATCTCGACAAAGCTCGCGATTTATTTTGCGGCGACTAATGTCCGCTCATGGTCCTAACCGGGCGTGCGACAGTGGGCGGACGCTTCGTCCGCCACATCGGAAGCCTAAGGTCACTGAAATCAATCAACAATCCCATGGGGAGGGCGTGCGTGCCCCAACGCAGGCCCTAGCATCGAGATGGCCGCACGAGCCAGATCAATTGGATGGCGACAACACCCCCTCAACCTCAGCGGTTGCTTCGATGCCGGAGTGAGCGGCCGGAGCCGTGAGCACGGCGTGCAGCTCTTTGAACACAGCGTGCACCACAATGTCAGCGGACAGCGGTCCACCGTAATCTCTGCCCATCGCGAGAAAGGCCGCCGCTAGACGCTCCTCGGGGTTTCCGCAGATGCGCGGTCTCCAGTCGGGCGCCTCAATTGGCGGCCCGACGTCGCCAAACATGTGGAGCGACCGTTGGCCTCCGGGGCCGCGATCGTCGTTGGGCTCGGCTTTCTCGCGCTTCGTGTGGGTGGCTACCATCGGGGCACCCCACGCGATGGCTCGCACGGCGGGACGCCATCGTCGGTCAGCAGCCACGCGTCATAAGCAGCCATCGCTACGTCCTGTTGCGCCTGCGTCGCCGGCAGGCCGCCAATCACCAGCAGCGGCTCCTTCAGCTCCAGCGCGGCCGCGCGCGCCCGATCAGCGAATGCATCGAGGTCTTCTCCCGGCTCGCGCAGCCATTCATGAGCGCCCGCCGTGGCAAACAGCGGATCGCCCGGCGGCAGCCCGCCGTGGATAATCGTCACTCGAAGCGGACCGCCCGGCGGCAACGTGCCCGAAGGTCGTTCTGCATTCATCCGGCGCTCCAATGCCTCAAGACGGCGAATGAGATCGTTGGTCATCTAAATCGATCCTCTAGTGCGTGGAGTCTGGTCTCCAACTGTTGCGTTTCGATCGCGCGCCGCTGCATTTCAATGACGCCAGCGACCTCTACGGCCTCAGCCGGCGAGAGCTGCCCCGCCG
The DNA here is from genome assembly GCF_049075665.1 of Bradyrhizobium sp. B120. Lineage (NCBI taxonomy): Bacteria > Pseudomonadati > Pseudomonadota > Alphaproteobacteria > Hyphomicrobiales > Nitrobacteraceae > Bradyrhizobium > Bradyrhizobium sp. B120. Next base: position 4,480,526 of record NZ_CP185242.1, read on the forward strand.
CCATCGCCTTTGCGACGGCCGCCAGTGCGCTAACGACGTCGGCCGAGGTTTCCATCTTCGGTAACGGAAACCGCACGGTGCGGCCCCGGCGCGGCGGCATGACGCGGTCCAAGATCAATCGGGCCGCCTGCATGTCTCCGCGCTTCGCCTTTGAGACAACTTTGCCGATCACGGCCTCGATGTCCTGGCTGAGCAACGCCTCAGCCATGACCGTCGTCTTGTTCCGAGCGCCTTTCGGTCGGCCGGCATTGCCGGGGGCGAACGGGCGCCCCCGCGTTCTCTCCGCGTTTTTACGCGAGGCAGCCATTCTGCTTTGACGTTACACGGGGCTGGACGCACCGGCCGCTTGAACACTGCCGCCAGCCGAGCGGCCATACCGATCGTCGGCGCCGAACGAACGCACTCGCATGGGCCGCCGAGACATTTGCGCGTAGATCGTGCCGTTGCCGATAAAGCGCCGAACGGTATGGCCGGACTCCGGACGTTCGACGATCATGCGATGCTCGAACGGCTTCAGGTCGGGCGGATTGAGACCGGCCTGCAAAGCATCTGCACGGATGTCAGCGCATACGTTCGAAAGCACCCTCTGATCGTTGCTCAGGGATCTCAGGTCGGCGCCCTTCCACCGCGCGCTGTGCTTCTGCAATTGGCGGTGCAGGCGAATTTCATAGTCGACGTGGTTCTCACCGTTCATCGGCGGCTCAGCCGGGCCGCCCAGAGCCCGGAAAACGCTGTCACAGCGCGATTGCGTCTCCGCGAGCTTGTCGACGTCCGTCTTGCGATACATGCGGTCATGAAGCTGGCCTACACGCGATGCCAACGCCGCGAACTCTCCATGACCAACTGCGTCGGCTGCGACCCGTTCAGCCATTACACAATCATCGCCTCCGTCCATCCGGCCGCCCACGCCCCGCGACTCGATGACGGCGTCGCATCGTCGCTCGATCTCCGCGAGTTTCGCATCGACTTTTTCGGTGTGAGCGGAGAATGCATCTGCGAGCGCAGTGAGCCCGGCCAGCAACTTCTCGGCATCGAGAGTCTCGTTCTTTTCGTCAGCCATTTTCACAGTCCTTTGTGGGTTGCGTGATGTGGCTCCTGTGAATTGCAAACCTACAGCATGTCGCGATCGCGCGCGACTTCCTTCGCCCTTGTTACCCTGTAGTTGCGCGATGTTGTGCACGCTTCGATATCGTGCGATGATGATCATGGTCTCCAAGATCGTTGCTGATCGTGACCGCAGTCCTCTTCGTGTTGGATCGCCCGCCGTCCCAAACCGGCGGGCGATCTTTTTGAGTCGAGATGCGGCGCCGGATGTACGCGCCGTCGATCGCGATGCCCGCTGCGTTTCGAGTCATGGCGCAGCGGGTCATTGCTTCGGAAGGCGGAGATGCTGTCCGCCACACATGGCGCGCGCCGGCCGTGCTTTTCCGATGATTGTCGCCGCGCGCTCGACGCTGTCCTAGCAACTGCCCCAACCGTCATGCGCGCGATCAGGATGTCGGCCAACCGCGCGCGCAAAATTTTCCTTGTTACCGGACTAGCGCGCGTACGCTCTTTGTGATTGCTTGCATCCGTCCACAGGAGCACTTGCCGGTCGCCCCGTTTCACAGACGGTCCGCGCCCGCCAACTAACCCCGGTTTTTCCGGGGGAAAGGCAATGTGCTATGGACCAACGGAAACCCTTTGTATCGCGGCAGATCGCTCCCTTACCGCCGGAGCACATAGAGCCGCTGTGTTTCATGATCGATGAAGCGTGCCTAGTTGCGAGGGTCGGGCGCAACACGCTTTACAAGGCCGTCGATTCAGGCGCTCTGCGCGCGCGTAAGCTCGGCAAAAAAACCTTGATCCTGCGCGAGGATCTTCAGCGCTGGCTGGAGGACTTGCCGAGCTACGAACCCAAGCACCGTCTGATCGCAGCCGAGTGAATCATGACCGAAAGGCTTCTTGTCGCGCAGCTCAACGCGGACTGGCGCGTGACCTTCGTCCACGACAAGGGTGTGTGGAAATGCGCGGCGTGGAGGATCGAACAGCTAGATGAAGACGGAGCATGGCGCGGCCTCTACGCTATCCGGAGTCGCGAAATGCTGCTCGAATTCGTCAGACACCGCTGTGGCGACATCGATCCGGCCGCCGTCACGATCCTATCCGCGTTGCCGCGCTACTCGTACCGCCGCGAGAACGGCGAGTCCGGGCCGCATCGCTACAAGCGGAAAAAACCAATTGCCTCGCAGGTGGTCGAGCGCAAGCCGGCCGCGCCGGTAGCAGCAGCCCTTGGGCACAGCAAAAAGAAGAGCCCGCACAGCCTGTGAACTGTGCGAGCTCGAGAGACAAACTGAAACTATCCATGCAAGGGGCGTCGCTTCAGCGGTGAGCAATATGATTCAGCGTCAGCTAGAAATCAAGTCTCGCTCTGACGATGCCCGTCAACAAAGCGGAATCGTCGAAAATGACTATGCGCGTCGAAAGCATCACCACCATCAAGGCCGCTGCGAAACGCAGCGAGTTTTTCGTCCGAAAACTGAAATGGCACGACGCGCTTAGCGATCGGTTTGCCCGAGACCGTATCGCCCTGGCTGTTGCGATGACGATCGGCAAGTACTTGAACAGCGGGACCGGCAAAGCGTTTCCGAGCCGGGAGACGATCGCTAATCGTTGCGATGTGTGCGTCCGCAGCGTCGAGCGGGCGGTCAATCGCCTTGAGCGGCGCGGTTTCCTCATCGTGCAACGAGCGCGTGGGCGCGGCCATTCCAATGTCTACAGCATGGCGTTTCCGAAGGAAGGTGGCGACATCGAGCTGACCGGCCGCGAGAGGACTAGGGCAGGGGCGGCGTCACTATCTCAGAAGGGCGACATCGAAACCGGCCCGATCGCGATAGAGCACAACATCCCGGTCGCCTATAATCGCCCAAAAGGCGACACCTCTGTCGCTCCAGAGCCGCAAAAAGGCGACACAGGTGTCGCTCTAACCTTAATAGATGAAGATTCTAACCTTGATGGATTCTCTCTCGCGCGCTCTGCGCTTGCGAGTGCGAGACCAACCGATCACGAGATAGATCAAGTTTTCGAGGAGCTATTCTGGCGAGCCTATCCCAAGCGGGTTGGCGCACACGGCAAACCGGAGGCTCTGAAGAAATTTCGGACCATCGTCCGGTCAGGTGAAGATGCCGGAAAAATCATCAAAGTTGCGGAACGACTGCGGGAGCATTGGCAGCGCAGGCTCAGGAGGAAGCCGGAGGATGGCAGATTTATTCCGATGGCGTCGACTTGGCTGACCAAACGCCGCTGGAACGATGAGCTGGGAGAAGCAGCAGAGGAACTGACGATGTTCGATCTCGCCCTAAGCCTGAGCCAACATGTGAGAGCGTGTGAACTGAGCGGAGGGTACGCGCTGTGAAACCGAAGGCCGAGCGGGGAGGGCAAGGTGCTGCACCAAAAACAGTTTGTCGGATCTCTTCTCCGCCCCATCCGAAACCCACGTGTATGACATCAATCGTGAATCTCTTCGGTCAGGCGAGTGTGCCCTAACGGCTGTCCTATCATCACCGCTCAGCCTCGGCCGCTACCCTCCACAAATCGAACCGACGGCGCACTGGTCTTTGTGGGCTCATGTCCGAGCTACTTGTCAGGCTGGCCCGCATCGTCAATCGGGAAGGCCAGAAAGTCATTCCGAAACGAGCCCAATTTTTCGAGCATCTCGCTTACGCTCGAAGTTCGCTTTGCTCTATCGATCAACGCTGGGATATCATTTGCAGATAGCTTCACCGTTGGATTCAATCGATCGTAGACCCGCATAACTTTGCCGGCCATCTCTTCGATTTCGGATTTGTCAAATCGCGCGCATTCGTGAAGGAAAAAGGCGGCCGCTCGGCACCACAAAATAGGGTTCTTCAGTTTCAGCGCGAGTTCGATCGCTTGCCCGTAAAGATGAGAACCTTCATGGACCGCGCCTGCTCTCATCTGAATGAGTCCACGCGTCGCTAGGTTTACGGCCTCTTCGGCGGCACCATGCCGAAACTTCACCGTTTCCAATTCGGCAGATGCTTCCGCCAGCTTTCCTTGTATCGCGAGCGAAACGGCAAGATTATTATGAAGCATGGCGTCGCCTTTGTTCGCGATCAGGCCTCTTTTCGCGAACTCTTCTCCAGCTTTTCCATCGCCGCGGTGCGCTACTGCGACGAAAGACCCCATAACCGCCGGCCTCACACTGAAAGGCTCGATATCGAGCCATTTCGTGACGGCATCCAACGTGCCCGACCAGTTGCCCGCGAGTTGTTGCTCGAAAGCAAGCGCCTCAAACGTGTTCGGCGTCACATCGGCATGAACGTCTATCGAGGAGTCGCGACGACTGGCCCAATGAGCTTGCGCTACGGCGTTCTCAGTTGGCTCTGCCATGCTGCTCCGAAACATCTAGCGAGCGAGCCTATGGCTCCCAGCTTCGAGATGCAGCGTACCAGCTGCGGCCCGCAGTTCCGCTAATTCAAAGTCAGAAAATCTTTCTTCCGCCAGCAGGCGTTTGGTCTGGCGCCAAGCTCTTGTGGTCCTCCCGGCTACGCCTTCTGCAGCGACGAAGGCAGCCAGCAACCAAGGATCAGCCTGCCATGCATCTGACTTGGATAAGAAATCAAGGGCCATTTCCGGCCTCTTTGCATGAACGAGAAACCGAGTCAGAGATCTCAATACGTATCGGTTGTTCGGCGCCACGCCGAACGCTGATCTCAGTAGCTGACTGGCTCGTCCAGTCATGCCGAGGTTTGTGTACAATAGAGCCGTTTCAGTGAGCAGCAGTGCGTCGCGTGGGTAAAGCTCCAACAAGCGCTTGCGCCGCGCGAGTTCAATCCGAATCCTGGCGGTCTCAGATGCCAGCGGCACCTCGCCATCGTTTTGAGGGCCGGCAGTCGTTATTAGGCTAGCAAGCTCCTTGGAGCCCGACAGAACCTCACGGTCCGCTAGAATAAGTTCAGCAGCAGTCGTGACATCAGGATGGGACGTCTGGCCCGATACGATTGCAATCGCTATGAGCTCTTCTGCAGCACTAACGTCCCGCGCTTCTCGCCATTCCTCAACACGCGAACCAAATTCCTCAGCTATGCGCACCGACACCGATCGATCCGCATCGCTTTCCAGTTGGAGGCGCGCGCTTCCGAACTCGCCGGCACCCTTCGTTGCCCTGATCGTCCGCCACCGGGGAATGACTTGACGTTTGATGTCATCTGACGGAATCACGCAGTGGCTCTCCGAGCGGATATCGCAGCCTTCGTCGACAGTAGATCGAACAAGGAGATGTAGCGAGATAGATCAAACTGGCTCGTTCTGCGGGTCAGCGGATGACCGCGAAGCGCGGGATCCGGCTCGCATAGTTCGCGCACGCTCTTAACCACGTCAGGCCTGAATTCACTGGGCACCAGTGCTGCTAGCTCGTCCAAAATATCAGCAAAAGCCCTTCGTACGATCGGGAGAACATCCATATATGTGCCCGACCAGCTACCGCCACGAGAACGCGGCAAATAGGCCAGCTCAATTTTGCTAATGAGGAGAGGGGTGACCCCTTGCCCCAGAAAGAAAAATACAATCAGGCTGCCGAACATAAAGAGGTCGCAGCCGTACCGCCGCGTGCGCCAGTCGGGATCGAGATGGCCGTAGAGCAGTTCGGGCGGCGCGTATGTTGGGTCGCCAGCGATCCCGAAGCGGTCGTGCGCGACCGCGACGCCCTCCTGTACGGCTCGGCCCACGTCACCAACCTTGAACGCCTTCTGCGCCTCGAATTGAAGGACGTTTGACGGCTTGAAGTCTTGGTGAGCCACCTTTGCCGCATGCAGCTGACGCAAGCCAACGGCAGAGTTCTGTATCGCCCTGAATACCCATTGGAGCCGCGCTTTCGAGTCGACGAGCCGAACTCGCCTGCGAACGTCCCCGTCGGCCAGCTCGAAGATGATGTAAGGCACCCGGTCTTGCAAGTTCGGGCCGGTGACGAAATCGCCGGAAGCTAGCGCAAGAACGACCCGGTCCATGCGCTTTTCGGTACGCATCCGGTCAGCACCCCGGGCAGGCGCGCCGGTCAGCCGTGGCGCTCAGGCGGCAGCCGCTCTGGACTGTTGGGTCGCCTTCCAATTCCACGGGAGCAGGTCGGCGACTTTGTTGACGGGGTGATCTGGAAGCCTGGCCAACACATCCGCGAGCCAGGCTTGCGGATCAACGTCGTTCATCTTGCAGGTTTCGATCAGGGTATAGACGGCGGCGGCGCGATGGCCGCCGGCATCTGAACCGGCGAAGGTCCAATTTCGTCTTCCGACAGCCACACCGCGTAACGCTCGTTCGGCAGCGTTGTTCGAGAGGCAGACGCGACCATCGTCCAGGAAGCGGGTGAACGCCGCCCAACGGTTGAGCAGGTAGTTGATCGCCTTTGCAGTATCGTTGCCTGATGAGAGCAAGGTCCGCTGCTGGCGCATCCAGATCTCGAGATCAGCAACGATTGGTGCTGACTTCTCTCGACGTACCGCAAGCCGCTGTTCTGGCGTTTTGCCGTTGATGGTGCGCTCGATCTCGAACAGGATATCGATGCGTCGCACGGCCTCGCTGGCAATCGGCGCCTCTCCAGATTTCGCCAGGTCGAAGAACTTTCTGCGGCCGTGGCTCCAACAGGCCGCTTCAAGGATCGGAGCCGGCTTCCTTTGGGCTTTGTAGAGCTGGTTATATCCATCGAAGGCATCGGCCTGCATCAGGCCCACATAGCCGGCGAGATGGCTTTGCGGATGCTCTCCAGCCCGGTTGCGTGAGTAGTAGAACAGGGCCGCCGGCGGATCCGTGCCGCCAAACGGCCGGTCATCGCGAACATAATGAGATGGACGGTCCCCGCCCTGATAAGCTGCGAAAGAGCACCCCAAGGAGGACAAGTTATGGCTATGACGACAATCGGGCTTGATATCTCGAAGAGCTGGTTTCAAATCCACTGGATTACGGCGGATGGAGAAATTATCCGCAAGAAGCTCGCCCGCGGCAAGGTTCTGGATTTCTTTTCACGGCTTCCAAGTTGTCTCGTTGGTCTTGAGGCTTGCGGCAGTGCTCATCATTGGGCTCGTGAACTAATAAAGCTTGGACACAAAGCGCGTCTTATGCCGGCCCGCTACGTACGAGCCTACGTGAAGACAAACAAGCATGATGCTGCTGATGCGGAGGCGTGCTGGGAAGCCGTCCAACGGCCTGGCATGCGCTTTGTCCCTGTAAAAACTGTCGAACAGCAGGGAATTCTAATGCTCCATCGCGCGCGCGATTTGCTCATCCGACAGCGCACAGGCGCGATAAATGCTCTGCGTGGTCATTTGGGCGAGTTGGGGATCGTGACCGGGAAGGGAAAAGCAAGCGCGAGAGAGCTCATGGCACTCGTGGACGTTGACGAGCGTATTCCACAGAGCGCGCGTAGCGCCCTTTCAATCCTTGTCGATCAGATCGAAGACCTTGAGCTACACATTGAAAGCTACGAGAAGATGATCCTTGCAACTGCCAAAGACAATGAAGTGTGTCGGCGTCTCATGAAGGTGGCGGGCGTCGGCCCATTTGCCGCCACCGCCCTGGCGGCGTCTGTCGACCATCCACAACAGTTCGCATCGGCAAGGCATTTCGCTGCCTGGCTTGGATTAGTACCGAAGCAGCATTCGACCGGGGGTAAGGAGCGTTTGGGTGGTATCAGTAAGCGCGGCGACGGCTACATTCGTAAGTTGCTGATACATGGCGCCCGAGCGGCCGTTCATCGCGTCCGTATCCATCAGGTCACCAACACCTGGATAACAGAGCTGCTCGGCAGGCGTCCCTTCAATGTCGTGACGGTGGCGCTTGCTCACAAAACCGCACGGATCGCTTGGGCGATCATGGCCACTGGTGAAGAGTACCGCGCGCAAGTATAGATCGAGCGTGGTTCCGTTTGCGAGGGCAAAAGCAGAGTGATGGCAACCGGTCGGACCGGGGTCGGCTAAGCCCGTTGGACCTATCGAGCTTCAGAGCTCGCCAACATAATTGGGCGCCGATCCGCGGATCTCATCAAGGCTCGTGGCATTGCCATAAAGCCGGATAGATAGCTGCAAACGATCGTTAGCCGGAACAAAGCGAATGGCCTTGCAAAGCGGGGACCGTCCATAGATAGGTCCAGATCCGGCCGGTAACCGTCTTGAGCTTGGCCAGCACCGGCACCGTCGTATCGTCGGCGTGGATGCGTTCCGCGCTCATGACGTGGATCCGGATTGCCTCAATGATGGGATCGAGTGCCACCACGCAGGCGCCGATCCGATCCGCCAGGGTCGAGACGTCGATCTCGATCCCTTCGCGGGCATAGGTCTTGCTCTGTCGGTTCAACGGCTGGTGCAGCAGGAACTTGTTGACCAGCACCATCGCCAGCAGGCTCGGCCCGGCATAGCCTCGCGGGATCGGATGGGAGGGCGCCGGCGCCTCGGTGATTGCCTCACAATCCCGGCAGGAGAACTTTTCGCGGACATGCTCGATAATCTTCCAGCGCCGCGGCTCACATTCCAGGGTCTTCGATACCACCTCGCCGAGCTTGTGCAGTCGCTCGCTGCCGCACTTGCCACATACGCAAGGAGCGGGTTCGACGATGCGTTCGATCGGCAGATTGTCCGGCAACGGACGTCGCGGCGGCCGTGGATTTTGCACGCGCTGCTGTTTGGCGGCTTCCGGCGCTGCGAGCTCGGCCTTGGTTTCCTGCTCAGCCTGGGTCTCTTCAAGATCCTCGATGGCGAGTTCGAGCTGCTCGACCAGCAGCTTGCCGCGCTCAGAAGATTGCCCGAACTGTTCTCGCCGTGCCTTGGCCAGCATCAGCTTCAGCCGCTCGATCTCCAGTCGGCCGACGGTCACCTCGCTCTTCGCCAGCGTCAGCTGCTCGCGCTGCGCAATGATCATCGCGTGTGCTGCGGCAAGGTCGGTGGGAAGCGGATCGGCGGGCGTCGTCACGAGGACGAATCAACCATATTCGTCGCAAAAAATCCCGCTCGATTTAACCGGAAGCCTGTGGACGCCAGGTTGCCTGCGGCATCCGCCAATCAATTCCGGAGAGGAGATAGGATAGCTGCGCAACGCTGATCGTCACAACGCCGTCCGCCATTGATGGCCACAAAAAGCGGCCTCGCTCCAGCCGCTTCGTGAACAGACACGCGCCTTGGCCATCATGCCAGATGATCTTGATCAGGTCGCCGCGGCGGCCTCTAAAAACATAGAGATCACCGGCATGCGGATCACGCTTCAAACTCTCCTGGACCAGACGCGCGAGGCTCGGGAAGCCGCGGCGCATATCGGTGTGGCCGGTCGCAAGCCACACCCGCACATTACCCGGTATGGCAATCATCGGCGCTCAAGTACCTCGAGGACCCGCGCCAGCGCTTCTGGATCGACGTGCGAATCCACTCGGATCCGTCGCCGGTTACCGAGGTCGATCTCGATCAATCCAATACGCGCGGCCACTACAGACCGCCCTCGGCTATCACCCGCAGGTAAGAGCTTCGGAGTTTCCTCCGCCTCCGTGGCGGCGATCTGCACCGGCGCAAAAGACGGTGCGACCTGCTCGGATGTCCGCGCTTGACGACGCCAGGTGAACACCAGGCTGGCCGCTACTCCGTTGCGACGTGCAACCGCTGTCACCTTTGCGCCCGGCGCCAACGTCTCCTCGACAATCCGTGCCTTGTCATCCTGCGACCAACGCCGCCGACGCTCCAGCCCGCCCAAAACCTCGACCCGCATCGCCTGATGACCTTAAAGCTAGCAGACCGTGTGAAAAGTCCATGGTATTTCCGACCCGTATTGGCTTGCGCTCGCTCCAGCAAATATTTGATGATCTGACCGACGAACGTTGTCCTTAGCCGTTCAGGAGGACTATGAAGTCGCATTTTTCGTGCTGTCGCCCGAATTTCACGCAGGCACGGCTGCCAGAAGTGCTTTCGTGCCAAGGATGTTGAGCGCTCTTCGGAGATTGTAGACGAGCGCCGTTAAGCTGAACTCGGCGCGCACGTTTTCGAGCCCGCGCATAAGGAAGGCGCCCTGGTTCATCCACTGCTTGATCGTGCCGAAAGGATGTTCGACGATTTCGCGGCGCCGGTTAAGGATTTCTGGGTTCTCCGACACACGCTCCGCCATGCGGTCGAGTACGCCTTCATTGTCAAGACGCGAGATGTGGCGAATATCTTTCGTACAGCGTGAGCGCAGGGGACACGCACGGCACGCCTTTGGATTTCCGTATTCGATCTTCTTCAGTTCGCGCAGTCGGCTTTCACGTATCCGTTTCAGCGACTGCCCGACCGGACAGACGTAGGCGTCGCTCACACTATCGTAGCGGAACTCGTCCTTGCGAAAGAAGCCATTCTTCACTGCCGCCCCTCGCTGCGGCCGTGGCATGTAGGGTATCAGAGCTGTCTGCTCGCACGCCTCAATGTCCTCTATCTTGTAATAGCCTTTGTCGGCAACGATGTTGATTTTTTCGACATCAAGTATAGCTCGCGCGGGCTCGGCGGTTCGTTGCAAAAGACCCATGTCCAGGACATCGTTTGATACCGCCTGTTCGACGATCATCTTGTTCTTTGCATCCACCGCGATCTGAACATTGTAACCGACGCCCACTTTGGTATGCCCGGCCATGGCGCGGCTGTCAGGATCGGTCATCGATACTTGATCATCGCCGCTCCTCTCCAGGATCTTCAAATAAGCTGCATATTCCGCGCGCTTTCTCTTGAGAGCCTCGATCTTCTCAGCAAGATTCCTAGTGCGCGCCCCCGGCATCGCGTGCTCGATCTCATCGCCCGTGTCGAGCCGTGCTAGATAGTCATCAAGCTTCTTGTCGGCGGCGGCGATGAATTTATCCAGTGATGCCTTCGTAAAGTTCCTATCCTTGTTGTTGACGGCCTTGATGCGCGTGCCATCAATCGCTAGGAGCTCTCGCCCGAAGAGATCGAGACGTCGGCATAAGACCGTGAACTCGCGAAAAACCGATTTGAACGCCGCACGGTTGTCGCTCCTGAAATCAGCTATGGTCTTAAAATCCGGCTTGAGAGTTCGTAGCAACCAAATTACTTCCATGTTCCGATGGCATTCGGCTTCCAGCCGTCGGCTCGAACGAACATGATTGAGATAGCCGTAAATATAAAGCTTTAGCAGGTCCCCCGGATCGTAACCCGGTCGCCCTATGACCTTCGCCTCCACCCGCGCGAAGCCTGAACTCTTGAGATCAAGCCCATCGACAAAGGCATCAATAAAGCGGACCGGATTCTCGACGTCGACGTAATCGTCGATCGCCTCGGGCAAAAGCAGCAGCTGCGAGCGATCCGAGCCAGAAATGTGTGCCATGCGCGATTCTAACGCAACGGCCCTGTCATTGGAATCCGCCTCGGGGACTTTTCACACGGTCTGCTAGACTTAAGGTCACACGCTTGGCGAATTACAGCGTGTCAGACAAGACGGCGCCCGCCGGATGCGTACGCTTTTCGCCGCACATCGCACAGAGCGACTTTTCGAATGTTGCCGTGTCGACGATTATCTTCAGGGCGGCGATCACGTCGCTTGCGCGCATAGCTGGGCTAAGATCGATCGCCTTTAGAAAGGCCTTCCGACCATCCTTCTGCACTCGATACCCGGCCGAGAAATTTCCCCCCGAGCCGGGGTCACCGGCTCGAACGGGGCGCCCTGTAGAATCGAGCTTCCATCCGACCGGCTCGATGATCTTCCAGCCATCATCTGTTTCTTTGCCAAGAAGGCTGAACACGGGAGGTGTCGACAAAATTCGGTCTCCAGTCATCAATTCGGCGACGGGCGCTAGCCGCTGGGGCCGGTGCTAGGGCATAGACTCGCCGGCATCAAAAAAGTTGTGTAGAATCAGTATTATAGGTCGGAGTCTTGGCGGAAGGGGTGTCCTGTCAACCGCGCTGAATTAGCTGAGTTTTCCGAGGGCATTGCGCAAATAGCTACGGTTCAAGCCACGGGCTATGTTTGATCTACTTCCCAATGCTAATCACGTCCGATGGACTGGGCTCCGAGCCTGATTAAGGCCAGCGGTAACGGTCGCATTTTGGCGACCGTCCGGTACATCCTCGGTGCCACTGGCATGCTGGTGCCGAGCATCTGTCCGCCGCCTCCCGCGAGCGGTCGAAATCCGTCGCGCAGTTGATCATCGCGGCCGAGATTGGACACTCACAGCCAGCATGTCGACGACAACGTGCTGCTTCAGATCGGTGCGCACACGTGCTCAATGCCGACGTTCCCGTATAGCTTCAGACGTAAGCCAACTTTCGATCTAAGCCCGGAATGCAGCCGACGAATGGATATTAATTCATAGAAATCAGAACAATGACGCACTGCCGGCAACCTTGGGTCTAGCCAAAATTCTTGTGCTCGTTTCAAGTGGAATATATGTTTCCCCATCCCATCCGACATATGACTATCGCGGCAAAAATCTTAAAATCTACTAATATCGACAAAGGGTTAGGGAATAATGATTGCCTGACGGAGGGAATCATCGGCCCGATTTGACTCTTGCTGTCGGCAAAAGCGCTAGGAAATCGCAAGAAAATGCTGCTGCTGCACATATCCGATATCCACTTTAAGGCCCCCCAATGTCTGAATCCGGACATGGACCCCGACCGCGGCGTCCGGACGCGCCTGGAGCGGCATTTGGCGACCCAAGTTGCGCGGCTAGGTAATGTGGACGCCATCCTCGTCGGTGGCGACGTGGCCTTCAAAGGCGATCCCTTGGAGTATGGTGTAGCGAAGACTTGGCTGCTCAAGCTCGCAAAGGACAGCGGGTGTCATGCTGAGCGGATATTGGTCATCCCCGGGAATCACGACATCGATCGCACTGCGATCTCGAAAGCGATGAGTACGCGTAACGCGCAGCGTGCTATTGCCGAGGAGAAAGACTGGCGCGAAAGCGCTTTGACATCTCAACTGGCCGACCTCCAAACCGGTGAGGCGCTCCTGCGCGGGCATGCGGCTTATAACGACTTCGCCGCGCCCATGCACTGCCAGATTTGGCCAAGCCGCATTTATTGGAAGCAGGACCTAGATCTGTCCCCGACCGTCAAGCTCCGAATACATGGCTTGACGTCGACGATATTGTCCGGTCGAGACGGCAAGGATGATGTCAGGCCCTCGCTCTACGTCAGTCCTCTGCAGACCGCGCTGGATCCCGTCCCCAACGTTGTGAACATGGTGATGTGTCACCACCCTTTCGATTGGCTGATCGATGGGGACGAGGTCGAAGACGCATTGAATCGACGGGCCACGTTTCAGATATTTGGTCACAAGCACCGCCAGCGCGTGCATCATGACACCGACTTCGTGCGATGGGGCGCCGGCGCGGTCAATCCGTCCAGGAATGAAAGGCAATATGAACCAGGGTATAATCTGGTCAAAATCGAAGTCTTTGGGGCAGGTAAGGACAGAAGGTTGTCGATCGAGACGCACCAGTTCACATATCAGTCGAACCCAGAAGCCTTTCGTCCCATCAAGACGTCGAGCGACGAAGACGTTTTTCGGCACACCATTGCATTTCCGGAAGACACCGTCCCAGCGTTCGGTGTTCCGATCGCTTCCAACGGAGACGTCGGCAATTCGCCGGCACCAGCGATTTCCAGCGCCACGGATGCGGAGGCTGCCATGGGAAGCGAAGCAAGTCGCAACATCGTGAGCCGCTTTTGGGATTTGGCGTCCAGCGACAGGCGGCGAATTGCATTGGACCTGGGGTTGATCAGCACGGAAGAGGTTTCGCTGCCGGAGCCTGAGAGATACGGAAAAGCGCTCATAAGAGCCAAGGAACGCGACCTGTTGGACAGATTGGCCGAACTGGTCGCGGAAAGGGAGGGTAGGTGATGGCCGAACGCAGGGTCGCTCTGATGCATCCAGATTTCGCGCGCTGGTATAGCGAGGTATCTCTTGAGGAAGGGCTGGAGCAGGCGCGATGGGGCGGTATCGATCAGATCGTGGCGACGCGAAATCGTGCGACGGTCGAAGTCCTCGTGAGATTGGCATTCGATACCAGGGCGCCGGCCGCGGGTCACAAGAATCCCGAACTAGCTGAAAAGCTGGAGCAATTCCACGCCGCCTTTGCGACCACAGGCAACTACGATCCTGCGGCTACGAGGGAAAACCAAATCCTCGCTGCATGCACTCTCGTACAGCTCTCCAAATCCTACTCGTTGGCGCCGCTCGCGATCACCGCTGCTGGGTTCGGCGGCGCGCGCAAACCGCAGCTTCCTATGGATTTGATTGGATTGGCGGAGCAGGCGATCAAGGAATTGGGCGCGGACCGCCGCAAACGGCCGGACCTGGCGAGCCTTAAGATCGGCCTCTCCGAAATCGGTTGGGAGCCGGATCTATCGCAAGCGCAACCGAACGCGCCGCAGACCTTCGAGACGGTGTTCACCGGGCTTCGGGATGCGGTCGACGTCGCTCTCAAAGAGTCCGTGACAAGGATCAATTCGTCTATCGATAAGATGGGCGCCTATATGCGCGTGGCCGACGAGGAGCTCCAGATGCTTTGGTGGCTTCTCGGCGAACGCAGCCTCGATTTGAATCTCCCGTTCGACAAGGTCGATCAAGCGATGCAGCCGCTCGTCTTTGCGCGAGAGCTCGTCGATCGCACGGCGTCGAGCCCTGGTCCTTTGGCGCTCTCCGCATTGCTGTCGCGGGCCGGTCTCAAGTCTCGCGGAAAATTGACCGTCGTCGCGGCGGTAAACGCTGTCTCGGAACAATGGGCTGCCAAAACGGTCGAAACCGTGTCCGCTTCGCCGATCACCACACCAATACATTTCGCCCTGGATAAGCGGGTGGAGACCGGCAATCCTGAGGCTTGGGCAAAGAGTTGGGCGGCAATGACCGGATTGGGCGAGGACGAAGCGGTATCGCCCCTCGAGCTCGGCGAATTGTTCTATCGCGAGCGCCTGTTTCTGACGTGCAGGTGAGGCGCGACGAACGATGAGCGCGGTGGAATTGACGTGTTCGAATCCTGACTGTCGCGTCGCGGTCGACCGGAAGTGCGTCGAAGGCTTACCGTTCGACAGTTGTCAGTTCTACGGCAAACCGCCGACGATTTCTGCGCCGATCAGCGCTGAGGCGCAAGAGGCCGAGCCGCCCAAAGCGGGTGTCGATCTCGAAACGGGGACGACGTTGAACGCGGTCAAAGCCGGCCCCCTGCTGCGCCTGACGCCATCAAGAGTCATCGCTATCATCGGCACCCATGATTGCGGCAAGACCAGCCTGCTGGCAGGAATGTACGATTCATTTCAAGAGGGGGTGGTCAAAGGTATCTCGTTCGCCGGCTCGTCGACATTGCATGGCTTCGAGGAGATCTGCCATGACTCGCGAGTTGCCTCGAAACGAGGCATCGCTCATTCGCAACGGACGAAGCGAGGCGAGGTCGCGTTCTATCACCTCGATCTGAATGTGCCTGGTGAAGAAGGTCCGGTCGCGCTACTGCTCGCGGACCGATCGGGCGAAGAGTACGAGGAGGTCGCGGATGAGATCTCCAACGCCGGGCCGATGTTCGAGTTACGGCGGGCGGACACCGTGACGCTTCTCGTTGACGGCGTTCGACTTTCCGACCCGATGACCAGGCACGACGTAATGGGCGCCATTTCGCCGATCGTGAGAGGGTTACAGGAGGCGCGTACGTTCGGGCGCCGGCCGCAGATGGCAATTGTCCTGACGAAAAACGATGCCGTGCATGGTTCCGGTAGGGCGGCCGGCACAGCGGCCGATTTCGAGCGTCTCGTCTCTTCACTAAAGCAGAAGTTTGAGGACGATTTCAGCGAAATTCGTCATTTCGTCACGACTGCCTCGCCGAAGAACATGACTGTCAAGCGAGGGGATGGCTTGGGTGAATTGCTCGACTTCTGGCTGCAGCCGTCCAGACCGGAACCTTTCTCGCAGCGTATCGTCTCCGACGATCGCGTATTCTCGAAGCTCGTGCCGAGGGAGGAATGATGAACACCGTGGCGTTTGGCTCCGGCGTCTCGATCGTCGGCTTGCCGGGATCAGGCAAGACGACGTTTCTTGCGGCTCTGTGGCATCTAGTACAGACAGGCGAGATCGAGACGAAGTTGCGGTACGGCTCGATGAGCAATCAGGACTACGCCTACCTCAACAAGATCGTGAAGCTCTGGCGCAAGGCCAAGGAGCAGGGGCGAACTCAGATCGCCGGAATGAAATCGGTGAGCATGAATCTCCTGGACGGTGAGGAACGGAGTGTCAGCGTTACCTTCCCCGACGTTCCAGGCGAGAAATATCGTAGGATGTGGGAGGAGCGGAAGCTCGACGAGGACTTGGTCAAAAATCTCAGTTCCAGCAACATCATGTTGTTATTGAACGGGGACAGGATACGCGCACCCGCTTGGATCACCGAGCGGGAAGCTCTTAAGGCAAGCGTCGAGGGCGGCAAGAAGGTGGAGGAAGAACCGGAAGAGTGGTTGCCCGCTCACGCGCCGACGCAGGTCCAACTGATCGATTTGCTCCAACATTTCAGGCGGGCACCTCTCGACCGCGGCCCACGTCGTGTAGCGGTCATGATCGGGGCATGGGACAAGGCGGAGGGCGAGGGAAAAACCCCAGCCGAATTCCAGTCCGCAAAGCTACCGATGCTCGATCAGTATCTTAAGAGCGGACGTGACGGCTGGACATTCCGAACCTACGGTTTGAGTGCTCAAGGCGGAGAGTACGACGAGAACGACGAGAATAATCCGAAGGCGAAGACTCGCAAGGAAGCCGAACATTTGCGGGATTTCGATCTGGCGTCGAAGCGGATAAGGTTGCTTCGCGACGGGTCCGAAACACACGATCTGACAGAGCCGCTCGAATGGCTGATGAACTAGCGTCCGCCTTCAGGTGTCAGCAGACGTTGCACGGCTACGGCGAGGGACATCGGCTTCTTGTGGGGTCAGCGTCGCTGTCGGCCCGCGACGCCAGGACTATGTTGGTCCTCAGCGACGCCGCCGGTGGCGGGATGTTGCCGGCCGACGGATATTTGACGGGATATCCATTAATCGAAGCGGCCAAATACGTGGTCGCGAGGACGTGGTCCGCGCCGGAGATGCCTCGTCCCGGTTGCGTGTGGACGCATTCCATCCTCGTCGATTTCTCGGACCTCGCAGCGATGCGTTCGGCGTCGCCCATTTTGACACTGCTCAGACGACCGATATCGAATGCTCGAGACTCCTACAGTCGGGATCTGCTGGTCGCGAGTTCGACATCGTCAGATCCGAGCATTTCGAACGCGCAAGCCGCAGGCGAATTGGCGGGCGCCGTGTATGGGCATCCGACGAGTAAGGTCGTCGCGGGCCTCGATGCGGGATATGACGAGGATCTAGTTGTTCAGTTCTGGATGCAGCAGTGGCCAAAACTTCGCAGAAGTTTCAGATTTTGCACGTTCGCCTCGAACGATCGCTCCACCTCCTCGGAAGCCTTCGACGTTCAGCTGGTGTCGGCCACGGCACGTATTCCGCGAATGCGAATACTCAACGCCATCGTGCCATCGCGGGAATCTCTCGATCCTGATCTCGCTCCCATCGTCGAGGACCTGCTCGAGCCGGATGCCCAAGGTCTTCGGCGCTTTCTGCGGGTTAGTGGCGGTGAAATTTCCGGTGGGAGAGGGGCGATGCGTCCCTTGGCCCGGATATTTGCCTTCGTCTACGGGCGATCGCCACTATCGCAGGTCTCCGGCGCGATAGCGGCGCTGGAGGAGATCGGATCTTCGCAGGCCGTGACGGCCCGAAAATCGATCGTGGAAAGATTGGCGCAGGACATAGAGAGCATCGACGAGCAAAGTTTTCAGCTCGTGTTGAGCCAGGCTCGCTCGCATGAGGACTTCGACAAGTCGATCGCCGAGAAGGCAAGCGGCGAGCTTTGGCGAAGGCAGCCATCTGCGTTCGCAAATGCGCTTTCGACAAAAGACCCTTTGACGGATGCGATTGAAATGAAGCTTGCGTCGATGGATGAAGATGCGCTTTTGGCTGGCATTGAGCAAGAGCCTGCCGTCGCACCAGAGATTGTGAGGTGGCGGCAGGATCTTCTTCGTTCTCCTAGGTTCTGGTCCATCCGTGGACTGGACACCGAGAGAGTCTTGGCCTCGTCGACGGGGGCGCGACCTGCCGATATCGTCATCAGCATGATCGTCGGCGGGATCGGTCACGCCGACTTGGCCGTGAGGAAATTCGGCGCAAATCCCTTGATCGAAGCAATCGAGAAGGTCGGGTCCGAGTTGGAGCCGACAAAGCTCGACACTTGGCTCCGGGCGCTTACCAATCGAAGCGACGAACTCAATCAAGCGCTTTCGGCGGGGATGCTGACTTTCATGCCGCTTCTGCTCATTCTCGCGCGTGCCACTTATCCGGACGCCGCGCGAAGCGGCGGCGGAATCGATCCATGGCTCGAGGCGTTCAAACGGGCTCGAGGCACGGTCGGCCGAGAACACGAAGACTACTTGAAAGCGTTTCTGCTAACGCGTGCGCTTGGCTGGCAATCCGGCGCTCCCTCCGCGTTGATGAAGAGTTCCGTTGAAGCTGTGCATCGCGCTTTAGCCGAGGGGAGAATGCCTGCCGCAGGATGGGCTCTTCTCTATCAGAGATTGCCATGGGTCGCTCCATGGCACGAATGGGATCGCTGTTGGCGACTTCGACAGGTCGTGGTCGAAAGGTTCGTCGAGCGCGACCTTGATCCGGTGGATTTCGCGAACCTGGTGGATGACCCCATACTCTGGCGCGAATTGGCAGTTTCCGTGGCTAGGTCCTCGCGTGGAGAGAGATACTTGAGGCGTGTGCGAGAGCGATTAGAGGGTACCTCCTCTGAAACCGAGATGCACCGGATGGCCGAGATCGACCGTCTCTTGTCGTAGTACGCAGACGTCGTTTTTAGTTCGTGCTACGCTAGGCAAGGCCGATGCTGGCAGGCACATTCGCGCTACATTTCGGTCTGTTCAACGCCTGACGGAGTGTGCCGTGTTCGGCATCGCCAACCCGGTCCAGTTTTACGCGAAGCTTGTCCAGGAGTTCGACGACTTCTGCGAGAACCCAAGCTCTGCGCGGCACGCGATGAATTTTGTCATCACAGCCTATCACCTGCATGAGTGGATCTGGAAAGACTTCCTCAAAAACGATGCAGCCAAGCGCAAGGAACTTGGCATCGCTAAGGATATTAGGGCCTTTAGGGATTGGTTAGACAGCAGGAGCATCTGGTACGCGCAGATGCAGCCGCTAGCGAATGGCTCGAAGCATTTCCAACCCGCCAACGGTCCGCAAATCAGAATGCACCAGGTAGGCTCGCTGAACACCTTCGCCTTCAACGAAGTGGCCTATAACGAAGGATACTCCCATTTCGTGGTCGACATGGGCTTGCAAGAGGGCCTTCCAAACATCGCGCCTGCTGCGATGCTCTTTGAAGCGGTCCTCCGGTTCTGGCGAGATTTCTTCCGAGCGCATAGCCCGTACAACGAGCTGCCAAAAGGCAGGACGATACTTTCCGATGAATGGCCTACTATTCAGCCTTAACCATCGCGACATTGACCATTGCCCGTCCGATGGCTTCCAACCTTCAGTGGAGCCGCGAGTAGTCCGATAAAAGTATTCGCGGCATGGCAGGGCGACCTGCCTGGCAAGATCTCCCCTTGATGAAATGCAACGGTGACGCGCTCACGACGGGAGCAATGCGGACAATGAACGCGACCATTTCTTTGTCTCCTCGTTGGCTTATGGCCCCAATACCGTGGATCTAGACCGTAGCTTTCCAGGTTATCGCCTTAGAGCGTAACGATATCAACGTTGTGTAGAGGAGGGGATGTCTGTCACGGTCCACATGCATAACAAACGGCAGCGAGGAGACCGTCTGATCTCTGAAATACGGCTGACAGCCGACGTGAGGACGGCCGGAGCGTTGGTCGCCCTGGACCAAAAGTCTACCAGAATACAGAGCCCGCACCGGCTACCGGGTGCGTCCACCAGAAGCAAAAGTATGCCCCGTTTTACAGTGGCCGACTTCCGAATCCTTTCGGCTGACGCTCTTTTGGGCGTACCCGTCCTTCAGTTCGATAACTTCCGAGAGCAGGTCAGCCGTGATCCGGAGGCTGTTGCATATTTCGGCGAGTTTTTGATTGGAGAGGACCGCAGGTCGATGCGATAGTTTCAAGACAAACTCGAAAACGCGATCCGAATTGCGCATGAGCTGCAGCAGGTGCTCACCGCTCGGCCCGTTTGAACCCGAAAGCCAATTCTTGGCTGTCCTTTCATTGGCTCCCGTCCAACGCATCAAGGTCTTATGCGCTTGATGACTGCTTCCAAGCTCAGACTTGAGGATATCCGCGATCAAGGTCGCGTAGGTCGAAAATGTAACGCCTTCATCTCCCGGAAATTTCTTGCCCGTTTTTGGAAACATGTTTCCCCCCGAGCTACGTTATAGTTTGGCTCACCGCATCATGCATTCATGACGTTAGTGGGGCAGCAATGTTGCCGGTCGCCTCCGATAAAAAATTTGAGATACCGTCAAATCACGGCCTGACGTCCGCCGCAGAATATGTGCGGATGTCGACGGATCATCAACAATACTCAACAGCGAACCAGTCCCAAGCAATCCGCGAATATGCGGCGCGTCATGGGTTCCGGATCGACAAGACTTATGAAGACAGCGGCAAAAGTGGTCTCAATTTGGATAATCGCGACGCGCTCAAACAGCTCATCGAAGACGTGCAAACTGCCGCAGCGACGTTTTCGACCATTCTAGTCTACGACGTCAGCCGGTGGGGTCGGTTTCAAGATGCCGATGAGAGCGCCTATTACGAATATATCTGCAAGCGGGCGGGCATATCGGTTCGTTACTGCGCTGAACAATTCGAAAATGACGGCAGCCCAGTCTCGACTATCGTCAAAGGCGTCAAGCGTGCGATGGCGGGCGAATATAGTCGCGAACTGTCGGTCAAGGTCTTCGCGGGGCAGCGCCGCCTGATCGAACTAGGCTACCGGCAAGGCGGGCCCGCCGGCTATGGATTGCGACGGCGACTAATCGATCAAAATGGCTTCGTGAAGGCCGAACTTGTGCGAGGCGAATACAAGAGCATCCAAACCGATCGGATTGTGTTGATCCCGGGTCCGGAGGAAGAGATCGAAACTATCCGTTTCGTCTACGATGCCTTCGTTAGGCAAGGTAAGATCGAAAAGGAGATCGCCGAAAACCTCAATTGCAAGGGCATCACCACGGATCTTAATCGCTCATGGACACGGGCGACCGTCCACCAGATTCTGATCAACGAGAAATACATCGGCAACAATGTCTGGAATAGATGCTCATGCAAGCTCAAAGGACGTCGAATCTACAATCCTCCCGAACGTTGGATAAGGCATGATCAGGCATTTGAACCAATTATTGGAGAAGAGACCTTCAGGGAAGCCCAAGCCATCATCTCCGAGCGTTGCAAGCGATACTCCGATGAAGAGCTACTGGACGTCTTGCGTGGCCTGTTGGAGCAGCACGGTTTCCTTTCGGGAATGATCATCGATGAGTTAGAATTCGGCCCCTCGAGCAGCGCTTACCGTACTCGTTTCGGCAGTCTGATCCGCGCCTACGAGCTGATCGGCTTCACGCCCGATCGGGACTATCGTTACATCGAGATCAATCGCGCGCTGCGCCGAATGTACCCGGACCTGATCACGACAACGATCCGCGGTATCGAGGAAATCGGCGGCTTGGTTTGTCAAGATACGGAGACCGATCTCCTAACTGTAAACGATGAATTCACAACGTCGCTCTGCGTGGTTCGGTCGCAGGAGACGATGGCCGGTTCTCATCGTTGGAAGGTCCGTTTCGACGCAGGCTTGCGTCCCGATATTACGGTCGCAATCCGCATGAACCAGATGAACAGCGCCATCCTAGACTATTATTTGCTTCCGCGCTTTGAGATGACGGCCGACCGCGTTGCTCTTGCCGAATACAATGGGGTTGCGCTCGATGCCTACCGTTTCGACACGCTCGATATGCTGTTTGAGCTTGCCGCACGCTCCCAATTGATGGAGGTCAGCCATGGGCTCGGGTCAATCCATTGAGATTATTCCGATTGGCGCCATCGATGTAGCTAACCCGCGGGCGCGAAACCGCCGCATCTTCAAAGAGATTGTCACCAGCGTCGCCGAGCTCGGACTGAAACGGCCGATCACGGTGAAGCACAAGTTGGGTAACGGCGAGCCGCGCTATGAGCTTGTCTGCGGTCAGGGACGACTTGAGGCTTACCAGGCGCTCGGGCAGCGCGAGATACCTGCTGTGATCGTCGACGCTACCAACGAAGACAGCGCGATCATGAGCCTGGTCGAGAATTGTGCTCGCCGCCAACATCGCTCGATCGACCTTTTGCATGATATCGAAGGTCTGCGCCAGCGGGGTTATGAGTTCGACGACATCGCCCGCAAGACCGGCCTCACGGTCGAATACGTCAAGGGTGTGAGCGGCCTGCTCGAAGGCGGCGAGCACCGGCTCTTGCGCGCAGTCGAGGCAGGGCAAATGCCGGTTAGCGTCGCCGTCGTAATAGCGCAGGCGCAAGACAGTGACGTCCAGGACGTATTGCAACAAGCTTATGAAGAGAAGTTACTGCGCGGTCAGCGCCTATTGGCCGCCAAGAAGTTGATCGAACAGCGGCGCCGCCGCGGCAAGGGATACAGAGCCGGTCCACGCCGTTCCGACGGCACCCCGCTCAGCTCCAATGCGCTGCTACGCACCTATCGGCAGGACGTCGATCGCAAGCGAATCCTGATCCGGAAGTCAAACAGCACCAAAGCGCGGCTGGTTTTCATCTTGGAAGCCTTACGAAAACTCCTGACTGAACCGGACTTTCTGGAGCTCCTGCAGACCGAGAAGCTCGATACTTTGCCGAAGAATCTCGCGCTTCGTCTGGACGACCAAGGGTAGCCTATGGCACGCCGGCCGCACATCTCGGTTCGCATGGGTTTCGAAGAACGGACCCTTTTAGTCCGGCTCGCCGACATTCAGCCGTTAAAGCTCGTAACAGAAGAAGTGAAGCGCTCGGCGAAATACTGCCAGATCGCGGCCTCCATCTCGGAGATCGGGCTTGTCGAGCCTCCGGCGGTGGCGCGCAGCCGCGAGAATAACGGCAAATTCCTGCTGCTCGACGGCCATCTGCGCCTTGAGGTGTTACGGGATCGCGGGTTTTCAGAGATTGAATGCCTGGTGTCGACCGAGGACGAAGCCTTCACCTACAACAAGCGCGTCAACCGGATCGCGATCATCCAGGAGCACCGGATGATCCTGAAAGCGATCGAAAACGGCGTTTCCGAGGCGCGTATCGCTAAAGCGCTCAATGTCGACGTCGCCAGCATCCGCCGGCGCCGCAAACTCTTGGATGGCATCTGCACTGAGGCGGTCGAGCTTCTGAAGGAGAAGCACCTGACGCTCCATTCGTTTTCAGAGCTGCGCAAGCTCGCTCCGATCCGCCAGATCGAGGCGGCCGAATTGATGATCGCGATGAACAATTTTTCCAACAGCTATGTGCGCTCACTGGTGGCCGCGACGCCCCGGAACCAGTTGGCGGCCGGCTACACGCCGCGCCAGCCTAAGGGCTTGTCGGACGAGCAGCTCGCACTGATGGAGCGGGAATCTGCATCGCTGGCCCGCGAATTTAAGGTTGCGGAGCAGACCTATGGCGCCGACCATCTGGATCTTGTGCTGGCCGTCGGCTACGTCTCCAAGCTTTTGCGCAACGGGCGCGTGGTTGGCTACCTCGCAAAGCACTTCCAGGAGCTGCTGTTTGAATTCCAACGGATCACCGAATCCGAAGCAGACGCAGCCTAACCAAGGCTTCCTCGCGTTTCGGTCGGTACGATGCTTAGCCGCTGGCGGCAAAACGGGGAGTGGGCCATGACACGTGAGCGCAACCGTGGATTCTCACCGTGGCTTTCTGGCTAATCACCATAGAACGTAACGAAATCAACATAATGCGGAGGATGGACGTTCCGTTACCCATCATCGCTCGACGTGATATCGTTCATCTTGCGGCTCATTGGTGACCGTGAGCCTTTCGAAACGGCTCTGATCTGCGACGGCTTGGCGCGGCTGGAGGCTGGTCATGGCCACGCCTCAGTGATCAGCGGCGCACCAGGCGGAACGAAGCCGAAGGCGGAGTTCGGACGGTGTGGAACGAATGGCTAGCGGGATGCGCGCGAGGGGCGAAACGGTTCGCCACCTCTATAGAGGTCTGTTTCACTGTTTCGGGCCGCTGTTCAGGTGCTGTTTTCAACTGTTGCAACGCTGTTTTCGTAGTGTTTTGCGCTGTTCCAACACCGACTATTTTCGGACTGTTTCGCACAGCCTCCGAAACAGTCGAAAACGCGAGCTTTCTCCGTGATCCAAAGGGCCATCAGAGTAGCCACTGCAAGTCCTCTTCGCATGCGATGCGATTGGCACCGACGAGCTCGCGGCGAAACGTGTTCATCAAGGTGCGTGCGCTCCTCGCCTTGCCCTTCAGGTCGATAAGACCACGGGCGTTGCACTCAGCGGCCCAGTCGTCACGATGCGCGCCCCGCCGGTTGCCCGAGAGCATGGAGGCCCTTTCGCTCGCCAGGACGTTCTTAAGGGCCTCCAGCGCCTTGTGGGCACGCGGGGAGAGATTGCCTTGCCGGCGGGCATCAGTGAGCTCGTGCTCCCATCGATCGTTCACCAGCGCGATCTTGACGTCCTGGAAATCAAACCTGGTGGTTGGCGTGCGCTCGCGCGCCTTCCTGAACCGAAGCGCGAACGACACGTCGGTGTCATTACGCTTCGCGGTCTCGAGATGCATCACCGTGTCCATCTGCCATTCGCGGGCCTTGTCGCCGTAGCCGCGGGTCTCGTCGTGGCCGGTGTGGTGGATCCAGATTTGGCCGATACCTCGCTGGGTCAATGAGAGGGCCCAAGGCAAGGTCTGTTGCCAGGGCAAGGTTTCCTTCTGATCGCCGGCGATCAGACACATGATGTTGTCGAAAATGATAAGGTCGACGCTTCCGATCTCGGCTACCAGCTGCTCAATCGCGTCCTGTCCCCGCGTCGTGTTCAGTGGAGCAAATCCTGGAATGTCAGAATGGCTCAGCGCATAGAAATACTCGGGGTCGTCGTCTTGGCGCGCCGCCTCGTCGATCAGGCGTGAGCGCAACAAGCGTGCGCTCATTTCGCCGTCGATGTAGAGAACACTCGCAGGGCGTCGGCCGGTCCAATGCAGGAAACCTGCACCCGAGGAAACCGCCTGTCCCAGAGCTATCGCGAAATTAGTCTTGCCTAGCCCGGTTGCTGCAGTGACCAGTACCCGACTCGTTGTCGTTAGCCAGCTGCCACATAGGAAATCCGGCTCGTCGATCTTTCGAGCGCGCCATTCCTTAACAGTCAAGGGCAGGTTGGGCGGTAGCCCGAGCGGGGCGCGTACAACGTGTTCGGGGCAGATCTGGCCATATTCATTCGGGCTCTGGACGGGTGGGGGCTCACCGGTGTGCTTCCACGAATCTCGAGGATCCAGCAATTCCATTTGGCGAACGCTATTGTGAACGCGACGTAGGAAATCGTCGTCACATTCGGCATCCATGATAGTCATGTGCCAACCTGCACTTCTGGCGCGGGCAGGTCGAGTTCTCGTCCCCTTGCCAGAGCCTCGTTGACCGCTTTGGCCTCCGGGAATGCCGGAACGTCGAGTCGGAAGTTGGGGCGACCAGCGCTTAGTAAGGCCCGTCCCAGCCGGCTGTCCGTAAAGAAGCTAACGATCAAACGGTAATGTGAACCGCCAACTCCGAATGCGACAGTTTTGGCGGAGGATCGGTTGGGAAGGCGTGGGCGAGCGAGCATACGAGTGTCTCAGCGAACGCGATTACGATGCTTCGCGGCTTCAGCGTTATGAGCGCGGCGCTCCCCTTCCTCTTTGAGCCGGCGTTCGATGTAAAATTCAATACTTCGCCAGGTAATCTTGCGAGATGAGCCTTCCAGATAGCTTTCAAGCATGCCCGAGTTCAGGAGCTCGTAGGTCTTGGCGCGACCGATTTTGAGCGCTGCCATCGTCTCATTGACGCTAGCAACAATGCTGTTCTGGCCCAGCTCGAAGCGAAGCGCAGGATCTGCGGATTGATTGAACGGCATTTTTTGTTCCTGGCTGTTCGTGAGGACGCAAGTGAACAGCAGGACTACATCGAGTTTTCTAGATTGTAGGCCGGGAAGGCCGGAAATGGGCCGGAAATGTCAGGTTGGCTTAGCCTCATAAGCCTCGATCCCACGAGCAGCCAGCTTTTGCAGCACGCTTTTTGACGGGCTTTTCCTTAGTCTATCGTAGAAAAACTGCGCGATCCGCTCTTCCAAATCGGCGCGCGTCCTCCATCCCTTTTTCTTATCCGGGCCAAAGCGGCCAAGAGTTTTGAAGAGGCGTTGAACCTCGTCGTTGACGAGGTCCTGATCATACACGGGCTTTCTTCCTGACGAGGCTTTGACGAGAGATTGTCGTAAAACGTGCAGGCTCCACGCGCGGCGCTGTTCGGGACCGATTCCTGATCCGGCTAGCCAATCAGTGACGCGGTAAAGGCGCCAATGGTCGTAGGGAATTTCCTCAAAACCTGACCGGAGATCGTCGAGCCGCGCAAACAGCCTATAATTACCTTTAGCGACCGAGGCCGCGAATTGCTCGATCATGGAGTGCCAGATTGCCGAGACCGATTTAAAGACGAGTGCCGCCACGAGGGCGTTCTCGGGTAGGTTCTCTGCCTTTAGCAACTCCCAAGGTGGAAGCTGGATGGCTCCGCCATTGCGGAAGCTGACCTTAAATGTTCGAGAGGCGCAGTCTACGTCGACTGAAACAGGTGCATTCGTCCATCTATAGTTAAGCGAAAAACGCCTTTGATTCGGGGACAGCTCGCCGAACTCTAAGAAAACGGCGTCGGCCACAGATCGCCATTTTGGGTCTGGCCGGGCGCCCAAAGCTTCTTTGGTAGTTTTGATCATAGGCTGGTTGTCAGCAATTCGTCCGGATGTGCCACACCGTAACCATCCCGGCGATACAGACTCGGCGTTCACACGGGGCGGCGTCCCCTGATGTACGAAATTTCTGCTTAAAGTAGTACTCAAGCAGTGCTCAAGCAGCTTATGTCCGTATCGATTAACCGCGAAAGGGCGGATGCGGCGTGGCTGTGGACCTCATCCGTGTCGCCAGAAAGCCGCGCGTGCCGTGGCACAGTTGGCAAATTTCGATCGCTGCTAGGCCAATAATGCGCGCATTTCTGCAGCGACCGCCATAACCACTGTGCCAGCTTGACAGGCGTGTCGCAAAAATCAACATGGCACACCGACTGCGGACTAGAATTTAGCCCTGCCGATGCGATGTATTGGAAGATTTCCGTCACGGTGCAGGTCAAGGCTGACAGTGTGAGCCGCGCCAAGCTGAAATTCGATCGCACGTCCCGCTTCTATGATGTCAGTGGTACCGCCGAATAAGTTGGGCTCTCCGCACCACAGTTCTCCGCTCGCTGCCTTCAGCTTGAAGGTCCCTGGAGGAACAGTCGTCACGAGTCGATCACCGCTGCGAATGAACCATGAGATGACCGGAGCATCCGTCCGAGCATCAGTCAGCTTGACGAAGTACTGCGAGCCGCTCGGGGCCTCAACAAAGAACGGTACGGTTCGCTCTATGCTGGAGTAGCGTGCAAAGATCCCCGTGCCTGGGGCGGGCTGGGGCGCGCAAGAGATCGTCATAGACGCGGCGTCAACTAGGCTTTCCTTGTTTGCCCACGCAATCGCGAGCGCGATGGCCGTAACAATGAAGGTCCGAGGGAAGCGATAGAGCGGACGGAGAGTTCTTATCCAGATTGGTTCGGGCAGAGGTTTGCCGCACCTTCCACACCAAGGCAGCCCTCTAACCGAGAACTGCGAGACGCGGTTCCGGGTTTCGCAGTGCCGACAAACAACTTCGTTGCTCATTTCTTCTATTTCTCGCGAGAGCGAACTCCCGAAGCCGCTAAAGGGCGCCAGACAAGGGGTTGATTAGTCTGCGTTCTGTGTCAGCACGGCTGAAGGTTGTGGCACACGTGTCCCGGTCGGGTAATTGATAGCGTGCGGTGCCACAGACACACTGGCACAGTTAGTTAGTCGTTTGGCACAGACAGAATGATACGGGACGCTGGCACAGACACTTGCGACCCATGGCGCGCAAGTGGTCAGCGGCAAGTCGTGGTCGACATGCCGCCTCCCAACCGAGTGGTGAAGCAATTCAGCGGAGGAGACGGATCTGGAATGGCCGACTCATGGGCCGCTTGGGGAGGCTGCACGATAATTGGTTCCTGGGGCGAGGGCGCCGCTCGCGCCGCAGCCAAATTCTCCTCATAATCCCGCTGAGCCCGTCGTTGCGAGTCGGTGAGAACCGCTTGGTCAGCCGCGAGCTTCTTGCTGACGTCAATGCCACAATGAAGTTGCTCGAGCATCAACAGCCCAATGCGGCTCATTGCTCGATCATCGGGGAGCGCGCCTGAAATAACGGTTGTCTCTACCCGCTGAATCTCGGCGCAAACATGAGGAGGCCAACGCCTTGCGAGGGGGCCTGGCGACGCGGCCGGACGCATGGGTCTGATCGTTTCGACAGGCACGCCAAATGACGAGAAATCTGGGGCGGACGGGCTCTGCTGGGCGTGAGCGGGGAGGGACATCGCGATAGCGATGAGACACCCCTTAGCGAAGGTAGCATCCATAATCATCAAATCCTGAACGCCTGGGCCCGGCCGTCACTTCTGTTAACCCGTCTGCCCAAACCGAATGTAACTTAAAAGCGGTAGTCTTAAAAGCGGCAAACGCCCGAAATCCCGATGTGAAAAAGACTCACAAGGGGCCGCTTCGGGACGTTTTGGCGAGAAACATGCGCCGGCTCCGGGCTGCGCAGGGCCTTAGTCAGGAAATGCTGGCACACGAGTGCGGTATCAACCGCACTTACCTGAGCGGGGTTGAGCGTTCTGAGCGAAATGTCTCGATCGACAATATTGCCCGAATTGCACGTGGTCTTAAGGTCAAAGCCCACGCGCTGCTTGACGACGACGCCTAGCGCGCCGCTGAAAGCGAGGACGACCTGCCGGGACACCTTTTGCGCCAGCCAGACCGTCGTGCGCGGATATCTCATCCTCCGAATGGCATTGATTGCATTGCGCTTTGCTGCGACCGGCTGAAAAACCACGGTCGAAACCCACGGAAGAATGGTTTTTCGCGCGCGCGATGCATCCGCTCGTTGGTTGGAACGTCTGCCTACATCATCGATGGTCTGGCCGTACAGTTCTTCGGAGAAGAACCGCTGCATTATCAATCCCATGCCGATTTGGTACAGCGGGCGCCGGTCCGGACCGAACGCAGATTCGATCAATAGAACTATGGACTTTGCGCCCTCGGAAGTTGTAACAGTGCATGTTCATTGAGCAAACTAAGAAATTGGGGGCTATATGACTGAGAAGTCGAAAGTTGTGCTGTCGCTTGGCGCTGCGCTCGCATCGCTCACCGGAATGTCGGTTCAGGGCGCCGAAGCCAAGGCAGTAGTTGCCAGTGATCCAACCGCGGCAGCGGCCGAAAACACCATCTCCAACCTTCAGCCAAACGCCCACTATCAGGTGGGTGAAGACCTTCTTGGGTTCGTCATGACGAAGCAGGCCGACGGCACCATCGTCGCCCAGCATGCTTCCCACGCGTCGCATGCTTCACATGCGTCTCATGCCTCCAGCCGCTAAGTTTCCTGCGGCGTCTCCGATTGAGGTAGCTGTCGATTTCGATTCAAACATCCAAAGCCTCAGTGCTTTGGATGCCGCCGCCTATCGCCTTATCGGAACTGCGACCTGCCAGGTTGACCGGGCGGGCGACCGCTATCTTTGCCGCTTGGTTTCTTCCGCTAACCCGCAAAAGGGAGCCGTGCTTAGTTCGGACGAGCTGAAGGAGCGGTTTCTGAATCTTGTCGCCGACGAAAACTTGCGGATTCGCGTCGCTGAAAAAACCGAAGGTGTTCGGAACGTCATCCTTGCACTTGCCTTCGGGGCCCTGGCCGCTAACCAAAATGATGCCGGATAAAGTCCTGGCGGAGGACCATGGCGCGATTTTCACCTCCTGAGACCTTCAGCGCGGCGACCGAAGATCTCTCGTTGTTGCCGTTCAATTTTGAGCGCACCGGCGCCAATCAGTATCTCGTCGCAAACCTGGTCGGCGATTTCATCCGCCTGACCGAAGATGAACTGAACAGGCTGGTCGACCTTCGGGTTCGCCCCGGCGACGGCCTCTACGAAAGAGCCTACGCCGCTCATCTGGTCACCGGAACGAACCAGAAGGCACAACGCCAGCTCTTGGCGGCTCGGCTGAGAAGTCGGATGTCGTTCCTGCAGCAGACGACCCCGCTCCATATTTTCGTCGTAACGCTGCGGTGCGAACACTCTTGCCCTTACTGCCAGGTCTCGCGTCAAAGTACCGACCGCTCACGTTTCGACATGAGCGAACAAACCGCGATGCGTGCACTCGACATCGCGTTCGCCAGCCCAACGGCACGGATCAAGATTGAGTTTCAGGGTGGGGAGCCACTTCTCAATTTTCCGCTGATCTCGAAGATTGTTGCCGCTGCGAAGCAACGATCCGGCAAGAAGCTCGACTTCGTCATCGCCTCAAACTTGGCCTTGTTGGATGACACCGTTCTCGAGTTCTGCAAAGAGAACAACGTCCTGCTCTCAACTTCCCTCGACGGTCCAGCCGACCTACACAACAAGAACCGTCCCCGACCCGGTGCAAACAGTCATGAACTAGCTGTTGCTGGAATCCGGCGAGCCAGGGAGATTCTAGGTCCCGACAGAGTGGGGGCCTTGATGACTACCACGGAGGCAAGCCTCGACCGCGTCGATGAGATCATCGACGAATATCTCCGACTGGGGCTAGATGGCATCTTCCTGCGCCCGCTTTCTCCGTTTGGATTTGCGATCAAAACGAAGCAGTTCGCCAAATACGACGCGCAGAAGTGGCTTGCGTTCTACGAGCGAGGATTGCGCCGGGTTCTGGAGATCAACCGACAGGGCACCCCGTTCCGGGAGTTCTACGCGGCGCTGCTTCTCACACGGATGCTCTCGGACCGACCCATCGGCTACGTTGATTTGCGCAGCCCCGCCGGCGCCGGCCTTGGCGCGCTGGTCTACAACTATGACGGCAGTGTTTTCGCGTCGGATGAAGGCAGGATGCTGGCCGAGACCGGTGACGACGCGTTCCGGCTCGGTCACGTCGAACACGACAGTTACAATTCTCTCATCCTGTCGGACAAGTTGATCGGCGCGATTTCATCGTCCCTGACGCAGTGCGCGCCCGAATGCTCGACTTGTGTGTATGAGAGCCACTGCGGGGCAGACCCTGTATATCATCACGCCACGCAGGGAGACGCCCTGGGAATCAAGCCTCTGTCGGCATTTTGCGCTCGGCAAAAAGGCATCATTGGCCTGCTGTTGGACATTCTGGAGAACTCTCCGGAGGATGCTGCCACCTTGCGACGATGGGCCGCCCCATGACCCTTCCTCTCTATGGCACAGCCTCGCAGAGCGCTGGATTTGCCTCGGACAAGGCCCGATCGGTCCTCAGGCTCCGGTCGGTCGACAGTGCCGCCGAACGTCACGTGGCTGATTTCCTGTTCGCCAGAACGTCGGACGAAGTCTGGCGCGCTATAGAAGCCGATTGGCCGTCCATCCTCGTCGTCTCCGACGGCGCGATCGATCTACCCGCTACGTTCACAGGACGGCTCGTCGCGGTCCCCCCGAAATATGACTATCTCGCGGACGGCGATGTCATCGGCTTCGATCATGCGTCGAGGAAGTTCCGCACGCTGTATCGCCGGAATTCGGCGCATAATTCGTTTCTGGTCACCGAACGGTGCAACAATTACTGCCTGATGTGCTCGCAACCACCGAAAGATATCGATGACCGGTGGATCCTCAGCGAAATCATGGAAAGCCTGCCTCTCATTGACCCAGCAACCCATGCGCTGACGTTCACGGGTGGAGAGACCTTGTCGGATTGGGAAGATTTCATCGCCGTCCTGAAGGAGTGCCGCGACCGGCTGCCGGCGACCGCCATCCAGGTGCTGACCAACGGCCGAGCGTTCGCCGACTCGCGGATTGTCGACGCATGGAAAGATATCCGACACCCCAATCTGATGGCTGCCATTCCGGTCTATGCCTCCATCGATCATGTCCATGATCATGTCGTGCAGGCCAAGGGTGCGTTCGACGAAACGATCCTAGGTATCCTGAAGCTCAAGGACCGCGGACAACGCGTCGAAATCCGCGTCGTCCTGCATGCATTGACCGCGCCGATCATCGAGGACACGGGCCGGTGGCTTGCCCGCAATCTGCCGTTCGTCGACCACGTCGCATTGATGGGGCTCGAAAACACCGGCTTTGCCATAGCAAACGATGCCATGCTGTGGATGGATCCGGTGGATTATGGCGACAAGCTTGCGAGGGCCGTCGATCACTTGAGCGCCGCTGGCGTCAACGTATCGGTCTACAACCTTCCCAAATGCGTTCTTCCAAAGTCTGTTTGGCCGCATGCGCTCCAGTCGATCTCGGACTGGAAAAACGGCTTCGTGGAAGAATGCGATCGCTGCGACGCAAAGACCGCCTGCAGCGGCTTTTTTACTACCGGACGGCCGCGGTTCAGTCGCGGCGTACGTGCGATCACTTCCGAACAGGAATTGAGCCAGTTGGCGGATTAGCAGGCCACAGAACCAGGGGAACGAATATGAAAATCAATAATGGTCTCCTTATCGCTGCTGCAGTTGTATGCAGCATCTCGGCAGCTCCGGCCCTCGCGAAGACTGCGAAGGAATGCACGGCGGAGTGGCGCGCCGACAAGGTCGGCATGCAAGCCCGGGGCATAACCGAAAAAGCGTACGTCGAACAATGCAGGAGTGGGCCGGAGCCAACCGTTGCCGCGCCGGCGGCGAAACCGGAAGAGACGACGCCGCCACCGGTGCCCAGGCAAGCGACAGCCACCGGATCTAAAACCGCAAAAGAGTGCATCGCGGAGTGGCGCTCTGATAAGGCCGGCATGCAAGCCCGCGGTGTGACCGAAAAAGCGTACGTCGAACAATGCAAGGTAGGTGCAGCGCCAGCGGCTTCTGCCCCCGCGCCGAAGCCGATCGTTGCAGCGCCTCCGCCTGCTGCATCGCCTTCACCGTCAACCAGCACCCCATCTTCCCAGAAGACCGCCAAAGAGTGCATCGCCGAATGGCGAGCCGACAAGGCGGGCATGCAAGCCCGTGGCGTCACCGAAAAGTCCTATGTGGAGCAGTGCAGGGCCGGCGGAACCATGCCGAGTGCGACCGTTTCCGAACCAAAGCCAACCCCTGCTGCGCCCCCGCCGAGTCGGCCCGCACCAACCGCAACGCAAGCTGCGCCAGCCCCGACGCCGCAAAGGCCGGCACCGACCACAACTGCGGCACCTGTGCCCGCCCCAGTACAGCAACCTTCCGTTCCCCGAGACAACGCAACGCTGGAGGCCGGACAGTTTGCTGACGAGGCTTCCGCAAAATCCCGTTGCCCGTCCGATACAGTCGTTTGGGTCAACCTCCCGTCGAAGGTCTACCACTTCGCAGGGACGAGAAGCTACGGCACCACGAAGCGTGGCGCCTACATGTGCGAGAAGGAAGCGCTCGCCGCTGAAGATCGTGCTTCGAAAACCGAAAAACATCCCTAACGCTGGCCCTACACCGGACAATCCCTAGGTTAAATTCAGGGCAGCCATTTGTGCGGCGGACGGCGCTCGCTGCGCAGATGAACGTACGCCGTGGGCAGCGTGGCTTGCACGGGCAGTTGGAGAACGGTTGATCCCACGCGGATGAATCCGGCCCTTGAACGTAGGGCAGCAGTTCTCCGTCGGTACGGAATCGATGGCACCAGAGAACGAGAGCGGGCGTCAAATGGGCGGGCCGGATGCTTGCGCCCATCCTTCCGACTAATCGATTGGAATGCGTTGCAATAACCGACGGAGGCGGCCACGTTCGGAGCCTACTAGGCCGAAAGTCGTGGCAAACGGCCCTTGAAAGGCCCCCGGGTGTCTGGAATTCTAACTCAACCTGGGATGGAGCTTCTCCATTTGAGGAGGTCAATTTGCAGTGATCATTTTTCAGATCGAGTTTTTTAGATGCAAGAAATTGCTCAACAGGTCCCCAGAACAATTCCTTTCCTTGGCGCACGGGCGTTTGCTCGAAAGCTCCTCCTAGAAACGGATCACCTTCGATCAGAGGGCGAAAATCTGAAGCGCGAGCGCGACGAAGCTCAGTCGAAGATCAAAGAGTTAGATGCGACCGTTGAGCGATTGACGTTCGAACTCGAGGCGGTTCGCGCTCAACACGATATTGCGCAGCAGCACCTTACCACTATCGGCGCAGCCTCCATGATGGAAGTGGAAGCCAAGCGTTGCGAACTGCAGGCCAAAGTTGATGCGCTAAACGCTCAGTTCATCCGGACGACGGCCGAAATCGCTAGGGAGCGCGACGCGCTACGAAAGGAGGTCGAGGGGGCCCAACAGACAATCGTCGAGACCCGAGAAACGGCACTTCTGCAGGAGGTTGGAATCTACGAATACCGGCATCCGCTGACCGACGTTGTAGCTTACGAGAATGCGTTAGACCGCCTGCAAGATGCAATGAAGGCTGCTGCAAAGAGGGATGGCGGCGCAGTACTCGCAGCAACAAACTGGACCGTTAACGGCTCCGAGGCTGAGGGCCGCAAGATGACCCGCGAGGTTTCTAAGCTTATGCTGCGAGCATTCAATGCCGAAGCGGACAACCTCGTTCGCGGCCTAAAGCCGTACAAGCTTCAAAGCGCAGTCGAGCGCCTGAGGAAGGTTGAGGAGACCATTCGAAGGCTGGGCATTACAATGCAAGTCAGCGTCTCACCAGCGTATGTTCAGCTTCGGGTCGATGAACTGGAACTAACGGCCGATTTCTTGCAGAAGCAGGCTGAAGAGAAGGAGGCTGAACGCCAGGAACGGGAGCGAATGCGGGAGGAGCGGAAAGCTCAGCAAGAGATGGAACGAGAGCGCGCAAAGCTTGCCAAGGAAAGACAACACTACGAAAACGCATTGCAGGCAGTGACGTCAAATGGAGACGCGGACGGGATGCTGCGTCTACAAGAGCAGATTGCCGAAGTCGACAAGGCCATCGTGAGTGTGGACGCGCGTGCGGCTAATACACGTGCAGGGTATGTCTACGTAATCTCGAATATTGGCTCCTTTGGCGAGAAGATGGTCAAGGTTGGTATGACGAGACGCCTCGATCCGATGGAGCGGATCCGCGAGTTGAGCGACGCGTCGGTGCCATTTAATTTCGACGTCCATGCGCTCTTCTTTTCCAATGACGCAGTGGGCATTGAAACGTCTATGCATGACCGGCTCGCTGATTGTCGCGTTAACGCTATAAACAGAAGGCGAGAATTCTTCCGCGCGACGCCACTTGAGGTGAAGTTGCAACTGGTCAACTTGACCGGCGAGCTTTTGGAGTTTCGGGAAATCGCTGAGGCGATCGAGTACAGACAAACAATTCGACTGCAGCTCACAACCGAGGTCTAGAGGACGCGCCCAGCGCCTTCGGCTTCAAATAATCTCTTGGCTTTCTTCTATTTTCGATGATCCAATCAAGAAATGCCCACAACGGGTTGGCGCCGTAACCGAACCACAGCCATAGGAGCCGCGCAACCACGGGTCAGTACGGACTACAGACAGCTAGCTACTGCGGACCAGCTGCATGACCTTCGGAGGCATGCGAATAAAGTAGGCCCAGTCGTCCATGAGGGCTCGTCGCTTCTCTAGCTTTGCCCCACGCTGGTACGCGGCCGTCGTCTCGCTTTTGTATTTGTGCGCCAGAGCTGCCTCGCGCAC
Organism: Bradyrhizobium sp. B120; assembly: GCF_049075665.1. Taxonomy (NCBI): domain Bacteria; kingdom Pseudomonadati; phylum Pseudomonadota; class Alphaproteobacteria; order Hyphomicrobiales; family Nitrobacteraceae; genus Bradyrhizobium; species Bradyrhizobium sp. B120. The sequence goes on from NZ_CP185242.1 coordinate 4,516,418, forward strand.
TCCGTCCGGGAAGTCTGTGCATTCCTCGGCCCAGGTCGCGAACGTCGCGCGGAAGCCGTGCACAGTAACGTGTCCGTAACCCATTCGATCGAGGACCGCGAGCATCGCGTTCTCTGAAAATTGTAGGCCCTCCGGATTAGTGAAGATAAATTCGCTCTGTTGGCCTTTGCCAAGCTCGTCGAGCACGTCAAGCGCCGGTTGATTAAGCGGGACACAATGGTCCTGGTCCATTTTCATACGCTCGCCGGGGATCCGCCACACTGGGCCGGTTGGAAAGGCCCGATCGATCTCAGTCCATTTGGCGCCGACGATTTCGTTTGTGCGGCACACAGTAAAGATGAGAAAGCGCAGCGCCATTGCGGCGCGTCCTTCGGTCGCGCGGAGATCGATCAAAAACTGCGCCGCATCGGAATACGGCAGAGCCGGGTGGTGACGAATGACCCGCTTGGGCCGCTTCGGAAGTTTTTCTTGGAGCTGCTTTGTCAGTTCGGCCGGATTGCGGAAATCTGGGTCGTCGATGTTTGCGTTCTTGGCGATGATCGTCTCGATTCGGCCGCGTACGCGGTTGGCGGTTTCGCGCTTGGTCAGCCAAATCGGCTCGAGCAATTGGTGGATGTGGCTCGGCTTGATCTCCGCGATCGTAAGCTTCCCGATCGCCGGATAGGCATATCGCTTAAGCGAGGAGGGCCACTGGTCGCGGTGCTTTTCGCTCCAAGTTGACCATTGCGCGCGGATGTAGACCTCGGCGCACTCCTCGAAGGTCGGCGCCGCGTTTTGCGATTCTACCGCCTTCGCCTCTTGGCGAGCGTTACGGCGCTCCTGCACGATGTCTATGCCGGCCGTGTTGCGATCCCCCTTCACACGTAGGCGAGCTGCGTCACGTGCGAGACGAGCGCTCTTGAGGGATACTTCCTTGAAGGAGCCGAGGCCATGCCACCGCTCTTTGCCGTCCTTCCAGTAGCGATAGGACCAACTCTTCGCCGAGAGGCCCGTGACGATCAGGTAGAGGCCGCCGCCGTCAGCATACTTGCCAGGCTGCGTTGCGCGTTCGACGTCGAGCGGCTTAAGTTTTCCAACCACGTGTTCCTCCGATCAAAACCATCCTCCGAACCTACGGTCCCAAGCTACGGTTTGCGCTTCGATTGTGAGGAACGACGACGAACTAAGGAATACAGTCTGCCGACGAAAGCGCTGATTTTACTGGGGATTCCGAACAGTGGAGAACAACGGAGAACAGTGTACTGGCGGAAGGGGTGGGATTCGAACCCACGGTACCCTTGCGGGCACGCCGGTTTTCAAGACCGGTGCCTTAAACCACTCGGCCACCCTTCCGGATCATTCGGATCAGGCCCTTAGCGTAGGGCGACGCCGAACGCAACGCGAACTTGGCGAGAACATCGGGGCGAAATCGGCCGCTTGCTCGGTCCACCGGCAGCGAACCGGCTGAATTTGAGCGCGCGGACAACCCGGCCTTGAGCCGACGCTACGGCGCCGATGCCGCAGCAATCGGCCGCGGGTCATCGTTCGCATGCACGTACCACGGTTGACCGCGACCACCGCCGTTGGCCATCATGATGCCCATGAAGCGCGTTCTCTTCCTTTGCACCGGCAACTACTATCGCAGTCGATACGCAGAGGAGCTGTTCAATCATCTTGCGCGCGGCGAAAACCTGCCGTGGCGCGCCTCCTCGCGAGGCGCCGCCGAACGGGGCTCGCCCGACAATGTTGGCGCCATGTCGGTGTTTGCCGATGACCGGCTTCGCGGCAACGGCATCGTTCCGGAGGGCGCTGCGCGCTATCCGCAGCCATGTTCATTGGCTGACTTCGACGGCGTGGACCTGGTGATCGCGCTCAAGGAGGCCGAGCATCGTCCGCTGATCGAGCGGCGGTTCCCCGAGGTCGCCGACAAGGTGACCTACTGGCATGTGCACGATATCGACGTTGCCCATCCCGCGGATGCGCTGCCGATGATCGATGAGCTCGTCCGCGCGCTGGTTTCATCGCTCAGGTAATCGGTTCGCGCTTCAGGAAGATCGCCAGCGCATATTCTGCCGGGCGTGCGAGCCTGCCGCTGATGTGTTCGAGATCATCGATAGCGACGATCTCGAGGCGGCCTTCAGTGACGCTCAACCGGTCGATCGGCACGTCCCGCGCAAGGAACACCTCGCCGTGAAGGGTACCGCCTGGCGTCGAATGATCCGGCCCAAAATAGCGGCCGATCAGCTCAAAACGCTCGGGCGGCAGGTAATAGCCGATCTCCTCGTGGATTTCGCGCACCACGCATTCCAGGAAGGTCTCGCTGCCTTCCCTCCGCCCGCCAAACAGGCTGATCTTGCCGGGATCGGAAACGTGAGGAAGGTCGTCGCGCAGCTGCATCAGCAACCGGCCATCCGTGCTGACCAGCAGCGCCGACGTTCCCTCTCTTACTGCGCCGGTCATTCGCGAATTCTCTCGCGGGAAAGGTGGAGGGAGCGTCAGGACTTGGGCTGGGAGAAGGCGGCGGATCTGCTGCGCGGGTCATCTCAGCTGGGTAGGCGCCTGGCTGGCATCGCCAGCACTCCAACGCTGAAGCTGGGGGCGAGCGGCGAGGGTCGCCGCGGTCTTTCGCATGGGCGCGGACGGCGCCCAAGACATCACATGTTCAGCCGAAAGCGAAGGCCAGCAGGCTGGAGCACAGCAGCACGAGGCTTGCTGCGGTCAGGGTTAGAAATCCGTCGGAGACCAAATCGTGATTACGCATGACACACCTGCTTTCTACCGATGCTCATCCGAATTGATTAAAGCTTTCCGAACTTCTCTCCTGGAAAGAGGTGACGCGTCTTTCCGCCTTCAACGGACTGTCAGGCCCGGTACCGATAGCCTTCCACGGCGTGCGCCAAGAAGATCGCCGCACTCACCAGGCCCATCACCGCTGTAACCGTCTCGATCATCGCAAACTTCCTTTGCGCCCCACGTCCGAGAGAAAACGATTGCAGCCTTGCACAGTCAAAAAGATTCAATTGTTGGAATTGCAGATGCCCCCCGACTGATGATTTGCTGCAACAGTGTGTCTGATAGCGGGACAGGCGAGGGCGTTCTGCGCGGGCGGAGGTCAGTAGAAGGACGGAGGAGGCGCAACAGACCATTCACCAAGACGCCACCGCCAGATGGCTCTCCCCATTTCCGCCGTGTTCCGGTTGCGATATCTTCACCATCTGCTGCGGAGGTGGGCCGCACAGTGACAGAATCGACCCCGACGCCTCGAAGTAGGCGCGGGTCCGGCAGAATGGTACTTGGGGCAGATGGGGATTAGACGGCCAGATTCGATGATCCGGACGGCGCGCGGCGCCGTTGCGGTGGCCTCGTGCCTCGTCCTCGCCAATTGTGCCTCCTCGAACCAGTTCGCCAGCCGGGTCGATCCCAAATACGGTGTGTCCTCGAGCCCGCGTGTGGTGGCGCTCGGTGATCCCGTGCCGAAGGGCGGCGGCACCTACCGCATTGGCAAGCCCTATGTCGTCGCCGGCCGCACCTATGTGCCGGAAGAGAACGAGAACTACCGCGCCGAGGGCATGGCGTCCTGGTACGGCGATGATTTCCATGGCCGCCTGACCGCCAATGGTGAGGTGTTCGACATGGGCTCGCTCACGGCCGCCCATCCGACCTTGCCGATGCCGAGCTACGCACGCGTCACCAATCTGAGCAACGGCAAATCGCTCGTCGTTCGCGTCAACGACCGCGGCCCGTACCATGGCAATCGCCTCATCGACGTCTCGAACAAAGCCGCCGAACTGCTTGATTTCAAAGGCAATGGCGTCGCGCGCGTCCGCGTCGAATATGTCGGGCGGGCGCCGCTCGAAGGCTCCGACGACCGCCAGCTGATGGCGACCCTGCGCACCGGTACGCCGGCGCCGTCCCCGTCGATGGTCCGGGTCGCCTCGGCCCGGCCGTTTGTGCCGGAGATGTCGTCCTCCTCGGGCCGGGTCCGCGGCGACGTTCCGCTGCCGGAGGGGCGGCCCTACAGCCTCGGCAACACCCAGGCCGACTACGCTTCGGTCAACGCCACCTCGGAAATGTCGGCCTCGAGCCGGTCGCACCGCCGCGTGCCGAACAATCCGCGCGAGGTCTCCTACGAGGGTGACGCGCGCTACGCCGCCACCCCGAGCCCGGCGGCGGCCTATGTGCCGATCGACGCGCGTGGACCCGCCGAGGTGCTAAGCGGGCGCGGGCTCTACTGAAGCAAGCCACTCACTCAATCAAGTCGTGGCGAATCAAGCCTTTGGCCTGATCATTTCAGAAATGCGATCAGCGCTGCGTTGACCTCGTCCGGGCGCTCCTGCTGGATCCAGTGGCCGGCGCCCTCGATGATCAGCTTCTGCTGCAGGTTCGGCAGCACGCGCTCCATGTCCGCAACCCGCTTGGCACCGATCAGCCCGGTGATCACCGAATCGTTCGAGCCGGCGATGAACAGCGACGGCTGATGGATCTGCGCATCCTGCCAGGGCGCGGTCAGCTCCCAATTGCGGTCGAGATTGCGGTACCAGTTCAGGCCGCCGCGGAAACCGGAGTGCCGGTAGCCTTCGGCGAATTCGGCAATATCCGCCTCGGTCAGCCAAGCCGGCAGCGGCATTCCGCTCGGCAGCTTGCCGAGGAAGCCCTTGGCTTCGTCGACGAACATCGAGCTCGGATCGGAGACACCGCGACCGAGCACCAGCCGCATGGTGTGGGCGATGTCGCGTTCGAACTCGGCCTCGGCCACGCCCGGCGGCTGGAAGTACTGCCAATAGAAATTGGTGATGCCGCCCTCGCGCAGGGTCTCCAGCGGACGGCCGCGGCCACGGAACGGCGGCGGAACGCTGAGGCCGGCGACCTTGGTGAAGATATCAGGACGGAACAGGGCCGCGTGCCAGGCGACCGGCGCTCCCCAATCGTGACCGACGATCATCGCCTTGCGCTCGCCGAGCGCGGCCACCAGCGCGACCATGTCGCCCACCGTATCGAAGATCGTGTAGGCGCCGACATCGGCCGGCGCGGCGGTCCGGCCGAAGCCGCGCATATCAGGCGCGACGACCCGGAAGCCTGCTGCGGCCAGCGCTGCGATCTGGTGCCGCCATGAGTAGGACAGCTCCGGCCAGCCATGGCAGAGCACGACCAGCGGACCTTGCCCGGCCTCGCGCACGAACATGTCGATGCCATTGGCGGAAATGGTGCGGGAGGATGACATTCGCGTTTCCGCCTTGTTTGCCGGTTCTGCTGTCGTTAGCTGGTTCCAAAGATTACTAACAAGGATACGGACGTTCAGCGCAGCCGGCAATCCAGCCGGCCGTGTACAAGCGGCGAAACCTCAGTTGTTTGCGATACTTCCAGCTGTTAGAACGCAGTCTTTCAGGACATCGCCGATGGCAGCCCAGACCGCAATTCCCCGCACGTTGTTCGCTCGCGCCGGGCGTTCTTGGCGTGGCCTGGTTGCGGCCGCGGTCGTGCTGGCGATCGGCTGCGGCGGGATGGTCTATGCCGCCAATAACAGCGTCCAGGGTGCCAAGAAGGAAGATGGCGGGTTCGACGGCGATGCGCCGACCGCGATCCTGGTCGAGGCCTCCTCGGGCAGCGTGCTGTTCGAGAAGAATGCCGACGAGCTGCGCGCGCCCTCCAGCATGATGAAGCTGATGACGGCCGAGGTGGTGTTCGACGCCATCAAGAAGGGCGACATCAAGCTGACCGACGAGTACCGGATCAGCGAGAACGCCTGGCGGCGGGGCGGGGCGCCGTCCGGGACTTCCACGATGTTCGCGGCGATCAACAGCAAGGTCTCGGTCGACGACCTCCTGCATGGCGCGATCATCCCGAGCGGCAACGACGCCTGCATCGCGCTGGCCGAAGGCATTGCCGGCAACGAGCATACGTTTGCGACCGACTTCATGACCAAGCGCGCCCGCGAACTCGGCATGACGAAGTCGACCTTCGGCAATTCCAACGGGTTGCCGGACCCGACCAACAAGATGACGGTACGGGAACTCGCGATCCTGGCACGCCACCTCATCCTGACTTATCCGGACCGGTACAAGCTGTTCGGCGAAAAGGAATTCACCTGGAACAAGATCCGTCAGCAGAACCGCAACCCGCTGCTGAATGCCTTGCCCGGCGCCGACGGCCTGAAGACCGGCTACACCAAGGAAGGCGGCTACGGCATGGTCGGCTCGGCCGTGCAGAACGACACGCGGCTGATCGTTGTGGTCAATGGCCTCGAGGATTCGGAAGACCGCGCGACCGAAGCCAAGAAGATGCTGGAATGGGGGTTCCGCAGCTTTGAGACCCGGGTCCTGATCGCGGCCAACCAGCCGGTCGGCTATGCCCGGGTGTTCGGCGGCGAGAGCCGCTCGGTCAAGCTGGTCAGCCCCGATCCGATCAAGGTGATGGTGTCGAAGAACGGCAACGACAAGCTGCTCGCGCGCGTCATCTATAGCGGCCCGGTCAAGGCGCCGATCACCGCCGGCCAGCAGATCGGCGTCGTCCGGGTCTGGCGCGGCGGCAATGTCGCGATGGAGACGCCGGTGTTCGCGGCCGATGCCGTCGGCACGGGATCGACGATGCGCCGCGCGCTCGACGGCGCCCAGGAGCTTGTGATCGGAATGTTCCGCGCAGGGGTCGAGAAACTCTGACATGGCGGAAGCAGCAGTCCAACGGCCGAGCTTGCGCGGTCGCTTCATCACCTTTGAAGGCGGCGAGGGATCGGGGAAATCGACCCAGATCCGCAAGCTCGCCGAACGGCTCGATGTCGCCAAGCTGCGCGCGATCGTGACCCGTGAGCCCGGTGGCTCGCCCGGGGCCGAGATCATCCGTCACCTCGTGCTGTCGGGGATGGGCAAGCTGCTCGGGCCGGAAGCCGAGACGCTGCTGTTTGCCGCGGCGCGCGACGACCACGTCCGCACCGTGATCCTGCCGGCGCTCAACCAGGGCATCTGGGTGCTGTGCGATCGCTTCTTCGATTCCACGCGCGCCTATCAAGGCCAGCTCGGGCAGGTGTCGCCCGGCCTCGTCAATGCCATGCAGCGCGTCACCATCGGCGATCTCAAGCCCGATCTGACTTTCATCCTCGATGTGCCGGTCGAAGTCGGACTGCAACGCGCCGCCCTGCGCCGCGGCAATGCCACGGCGGATCGTTTCGAAGCCGAGGGCATCAAGTTCCATCAGGATTTGCGCGACGCCTACCGCCGGATCGCGGCGGACGATCCACAGCGCTGCGTGCTGATCGACGCGACGGCCGATCCGGACACGGTCGCGGCACGGATCTGGGCCGCACTGCGCGAGCATCTGCGCGCAACGCTCACCGCAGACAATCCCGCATGAGCGCACGCAAGGTCGAACAGGAGAGCCCCGCTCGCCACCCGCGCGAAACCCCCGATCTGTTCGGGCATCGCGAGGCGGAGACTGCCTTGCTCGATGCCTATCGCAGCGGTCGGATTCCGCATGCCTGGCTGATCGGCGGCGCGCAGGGCATCGGCAAGGCGACGCTGGCCTATCGCATGGCGCGGTTCGTGCTGGCGTTCCGCAATCCGAAGTCGTCCCAGGTGCAGGCGGCGCCGACGCTGCGGGTCGATCCGACCGATCCGGTGGCACGGCAGATCACGGCGGGCGCGCATGGCGGCCTGCTGGTGCTGGAGCGCGGTCTCAACGACCGTGGCGTGATGCGCACCGTGATCACGGTCGACGAGACGCGCGAGACGATCTCGTTCTTCGGCTCGACCGCCGCGGTCGACGGCTGGCGTGTCTGCATTGTCGACACCGTCGATGAGCTCAATCCCAATGCCGCCAACGCGCTGCTGAAGATCCTCGAGGAGCCGCCGCAGCAGTCGCTGTTCCTGCTGGTCAGCCACGCACCGTCACGGGTGCTGCCGACCATCCTGTCCCGCTGCCGCAAATTGCTGCTGCGGCCGCTGGGGACGGGCGATGTGGTGCGCGCGGCCACGGCCGCAACTGACATTGCGGCCGACGATCCGGCGCTGGCGGAAGCCGCAGCAGCGTCCGAGGGCAGTGTCGGGCGGGCGCTATCGCTGCTCGGCGGCGATGCGCTCAAACTGCAGCAACGCACCGCCGAGCTGCTGGCGACGCTTCCGAGCGTCGATCCGCGCGAGCTGCACGCGCTGGGCGATGCGCTCGGCACCAGCGACCGCGTCGCGCTTGCCGCGTTCATCGACGGCATCGATCGCTGGATGAGCGAGCGCATGCGAACCGGTGACGCCAATGCCAATCTGCCGCGCCTTGCACGGCTGGCGGAGGTATGGGAAAAGATCGTCCGCGCCGCGCGCGATACCGAAGCCTACAATCTGGAGCGCAAGCCGCTGGTTTTCTCGGTGTTTTCGATGCTCGCGGACGCGACCCGATAGACGCCAAATCTGAAAACAATCAGTCTGACAACGCACCCGTCCGAAGACACACTCGTCCGAAAACACATCCGTCCGACAACACTCCCGACAATCTCGTTTCGATCTGCAAAGGATTCCGTGGTGGCGAGCGCTAAGAAGAAATCGTCGAAGAAGGCCAAGAAGACGAAGAAGGCATCGCCCGCTCGCGCGACCAGGAAAGCCACGGCGAAGTCGCGCGCTGCCAAGACCAAGAAGGGTGGGCGCATCACCAAAAAGGCGAAAGCCACCAAGGCCAAGACAGGTGCCAAGAAGTCGGCGGCAAAGAAGGTCGCCAAAAAGGCCGTCAAGAAGGCTGCGAAGAAGACCGCCAAGAAGGCCGCCACGAAGTCCACCAAGGCTCCGCCGAAGAAGGCAGCCGCGGCGGCCGTGGCTCCGGCTGCAAGGAAGCCCGCTGTGCCGAAAGCTCCGGCTGCCGAGAAGGCGCCGAAGGCGGCAACAGTCCGCGTGCCCAAGCAACGCCCCCCCCCAGCGACGGCTGCTGCGCGCGCGTCTGTCTCGACACCTGCCGCGGACCGCGGCAACGCCTACTACATCACCACCGCGATCGCGTATCCGAACGGTCAGCCGCATATCGGCCACGCCTATGAGGCGATCGCGACCGATGCGCTGGCGCGCTTCCAGCGGCTCGACGGCAAGGACGTGTTCTTCCTGACCGGCACCGACGAGCACGGACAGAAGATGATCCAGACCGCGCAGGGCGAGGGTATGACGCCGTACGATCTGGCGACCCGCAACGCCGCACGGTTCAAGGAGATGGACGAACGGCTCAACGTCTCGTTCAACCGATTCATCCGCACTTCGGAAGAGCAGCACCACCGCTCAAGCCAGGAAATCTGGCGTCGCATGCAGGACAATGGCGACATCTATATCGACGCCTATGCCGGCTGGTATTCGGTGCGCGACGAGGCCTATTACGCCGAGGATGAGACCACAGTCGGCGAGGACAATGTCCGCCGCGGCCCGCAGGGCACGCCAGTCGAATGGGTTCAGGAGAAGAGCTATTTCTTCAAGCTCTCGGCCTACCAGGACAGGCTCTTGCATCTCTACGAGAGCCAACCCGATTTCATCGGGCCGGATTCGCGCCGCAACGAGGTGATGAGCTTCGTGCGGGGCGGGCTGAAAGACCTCTCGATCTCGCGCACCACCTTCGACTGGGGCGTCAAGGTCCCCAACGATCCCGAGCACGTGATGTATGTCTGGGTCGATGCGCTGACCAACTACATCACCGGCGTCGGCTATCCCGACGAGAGCGACAAGCACTGGCGCTACTGGCCGGCCGACGTGCACATCATCGGCAAGGACATCATCCGCTTCCACGCCGTGTACTGGCCGGCGTTCCTGATGTCGGCCGGCATCCCGTTGCAACGGCGCGTCTATGCGCACGGCTTCCTGTTCAACAGGGGCGAGAAGATGTCGAAGTCGGTCGGCAACGTGGTCGATCCCTTCAATCTGGCCAACCAGTACGGCGTCGACCAGGTGCGCTACTTCTTCCTGCGCGAGGTGCCGTTCGGCCAGGACGGCAACTACAACCACGAAGCCATCGTCGCGCGCATCAATGCCGACCTGGCCAACGATTTCGGCAATCTCGCCCAGCGTTCGCTGTCGATGATCGCCAAGCAACTCGACGGCGTGCTGCCGGAGCCCGGCGAGTTCAGCGAGAACGACAGGGCGATCCTGGCGCAGGCCGACGCCATGCTGGAGACGTCGCGGACCGCGATGGCGACGCAGCAGATCCATCAATGGCTCAACACGGTCTGGGCCGTGGTCGCCGAAGCCAACCGCTACTTTGCCGGTGAGGCGCCGTGGGCGTTGGCGAAGACCGATCCGGCGCGCCAGAAGACGGTGCTGTATGTCACCGCCGAAGTCGTGCGCCAGATCGCAATCATGGCACAGGCGGTGATGCCGGAATCCTGCGGCAAGATGCTCGATAGCCTCGGCATATCAGCGGATGCGCGCAGCTTTGCCACGATCGCCGAGCGGATCAGGCCGGGCACGGTTCTGCCGGCGCCTGTCGGCGTATTCCCGCGTTACGTGGAACCGAAGACCGAGTGAGTGGTTCGAAATTCATGCTGGTCGACAGTCACTGCCATCTGGACTTTCCTGATTTCGCCGACGATCTCGACGGGATCGTCGGGCGCGCGGAAGCGGCCGGCATCGGCCGCATTGTCACGATCTCGACCCGGGTGAGGCGGCTAGGCGGCCTGCTTGCGATCACGGAGCGCTTTCCCGACGTCTACTGCTCAGTCGGCACCCATCCGCATCATGCCGACGAAGAGGACGGCATCCCGGCCAGCGAACTGATCGAGCTGACCAAGCATCCGAAAGTCGTGGCGCTCGGCGAGGCGGGGCTCGACTATTTCTATGAGCATGGTTCGCGCGAGGCCCAGGAACGCGGCTTTCGCGCGCATATCGCCGCGGCCCGCGCAACCGGGCTGCCGCTCGTCATTCACACCAGGGAGGCCGACGAGGACTGCGGGCGCATCCTGGAGGATGAAATCGCGAAGGGGACGTTCAAGGCCGTGCTGCACTGCTACACCGGCGGCCGCGAGCTCGCGATGAAAGCGATTGGGCTTGGGCTATCGATCTCGTTCACGGGCATCCTGACCTTCAAGAAGTCGGACACCCTGCGCGCGCTGGCCGCCGAGCTGCCGGCCGACCGCATCATGGTCGAGACCGACGCGCCGTATCTTGCGCCCGGAAAATTCCGCGGCAAGCGCAACGAGCCGTCCTACGTCGTCGAGGTCGCCAAGGTGCTCGCCGAGACGCGCGGCGTCTCGCTCGAGGAGATCTCGCGGCAGACCACCGAAAACTTCTTCCGGCTGTTCTCCAAGGTGCCGGCGCCGAAGGTTGCTGCATGACGCTGACACTGACCATTCTGGGCTGCGGCTCATCCGCCGGCGTGCCGCGTCCGGCGCTTGGCTGGGGCGCCTGCGATCCCAACAATCCCAGGAATCGCCGCCGCCGCTGCTCGATCATGGCCGAGCGCACCATGGAGCACGGCACCACGCGGGTCGTCATCGATACCTCGCCCGACCTGCGTGAGCAGCTGATCGACGGCAATGTCGAGCACATCGACGCGGTGTTCCTGACGCATGAGCATGCCGACCAGACCCACGGCATCGACGATCTGCGCTCGGTGGTGCTGCATCAGCGCCGCCGCATCCCGGTCTACTTCAACCAGTCGACCGCCAAGGACATCATGGCGCGGTTCTCCTACTGCTTCATCTCACCGGAAGGCAGCGACTATCCGCCGATCCTGACCCGGCATTCGATCGAGGCGGGCGAGAGCCACACGGTCCAGGGGAAGGGCGGTCCGCTGAAGCTCGAGGCCTTCCTGGTGCAGCATGGCCAGATTCCCGCGCTCGGCTACCGCATCGGCGATGCCGCCTACACGCCCGATCTGCACGACATTCCCGAGGCGAGTTGGCCGGCGCTGGAAGGTCTCGATCTCTGGATCGTCGACGGCCTGCGCTATGCGCCGCATCCCAGCCATTTCAGCGTTGCCGACGCGCTGTCGTGGATCGAGCGCTTCAAGCCGAAGCGCGCGGTCATCACCAACATGCATTCCGACCTCGACTACGAGGTGCTGCGGCAGAGCCTGCCGGCCGGCGTGATCCCGGCCTATGACGGCATGCGCCTGACGCTCGATCGGGCAGGCTGAAGCAAGCCGTCGCGCCGCGCGGCAAATAAATCCGACAGGTCACACGCGGCGGACCGCATTTGAGCTTGCGCTCTGCGTGAGCTTGCACTCTGCTGCAGCTCGCGAATAATCCATTTTTGAGGGAACTATATGCTCATCGATCCCACTGCGCGGATTGAGGATGGGGCGGTAATCGGCGCCGGCACGTCGATTGGTCCTTATTGCGTTGTTGGTTCCCGCGTCATCATCGGCGCAAACTGCAAGCTGATCGCGCACGTCCACATGACCGCGGAGACCACGATCGGTGGCGGCTGCACGATCTATCCGTTCGTCTCGCTCGGCACGCCCCCGCAAGCCCTGAGCTATCGCGGCGAACTGACCAAACTTCAGATCGGCCAGGATTGCACGATCCGCGAGCACGTCACCATGAATGCCGGAACCGTCGCGGGGGGCGGTGTTACCCGCGTCGGCGATCGCGGCTATTTCATGAATTGCAGCCATGTCGGTCATGACTGCGTGGTCGGGAACGACGTCATCTTCGCCACGTCAGCGACGCTGGGCGGCCATTGCGAGATCGGAAATTTCGTCTTCATGGGAGGCCTGTCATCCGCCCATCAATTCGTTCGAATCGGGGCGCAGGCGATGATCGGGGCCACAAGTTGCGTACGTGGCGACGTAATCCCGTTTGGCCTTGCAAGCGGCCAATACGCGGGTCTCGCCGGGCTCAACTTCGTTGGCATGCGACGCCGCGAATTTAGCCGCGAACGCCTCGCGGTGATCCGCGCGTTCTATCAGAAACTCTTTCGCGGCCCTGGTATGTTTGCCGCGCGTCTGCACGAGGTCAGGCAACTGGCGGCCGCGGATCCCGCGATTGCCGAAATTCTAACCTTCATCGACGCGGTGAGGCATCGCTCGCTGTGTCTGCCGGCGAACGACGATCATATGATTGCCGCACGCCGAAGCCCTTTCGCTGAACCGGGCCGATAGCACCGCAGAAACTTCCGGATATTTCTGCCGATGTCTTCGGGATCGCGCGGGCTCCGTGACCCGCGCGCCTTTCCTCTGTTCGATAACGGCGCAGAGGACTTCCCCCATTTCGGACTGAGCTTACCGCGACCACCGCTATGAACCCGCCGCCCGGCGGGCAGCGGCGGTTGCGCAAAATCGCCAACGGTCCTGCCTTGACCTTTCACGCAAAAGGCATATCGTTATGATCATAACGATAGCCCGGGAGGAGCAGATGACTGAAGTTGTGGCAGCGCGCGATTACACTGACCGCACGCGATATGACGCGCTGATGGACGTCGTGAAGAACCGGCTGACGACCCGGGCGTTCGACTCCAGTTACGTGATGCCGGCAGAGCATTACGACATGATCCTGGAGGCCGCGCGGCACGCGCCGTCGGGCGCGAATGCCCAGCCCTGGCACTTCATTGCGGTCACCGATCAGGACCTGAAGAACAGCATCACGGAGTATTTCCGCGAGGAGCAGGTCGCACGCGCCCGGCTCAAGATGAAGTTTCCGACGCCCGACTATCGCGGCCTCGCGTCGGCCCCCGGCTTCATCGTCGTCGCCAGCGACTTCCGCTGGGTCAAGGCGTTTCCCGTGCTCAACGACGGCTCCGAGCTCGACAAGATGTACAAGGAGAATGCCGAGCGCATCCTGCTGCAGAGCGTGGCGGCGGCGACGATGTCGGCGCATCTGGCGGCAGCCGCGCTCGGCTATAACGTCTGGTGGGTGACCGCGATCGGGCAGGAGAAGGCCCAGCAGGCGATGAAGCCGCTGCTCGGCATCCCCGACGAACTATCCGTGCTCGACATCATGTGCTTCGGTCCGCCGGCCAAACCGCCGTACAAGCGCTGGAAGAAGAGCCTGGCTGACATCAGCAACTGGAACAGGTTCGATGATCAGCACTTCATGACCGAAGCCCAGATCGACGAATGGGTTTCGACCACGCGCCACAAGGTGATGTACCGCGATGCCGAGAACGTCGACTAAAGCAGCGGCGCCGGTCAGGCGCGTTGCGTCGGACTACCGGCTGGAGGACCAGGTCGGTTTCCTGCTGCGCCGGGCGTATCAGCGCGCCTCGTCCAACCTGGTCGAGCGGATCGGGTCCTACGACCTGACAGCCCCGCAATATGCGACTTTGGCTCGGCTCTATGAGCGAGGGGCGCTGTCGCAGAACCTGCTCGGCCGGCTGGTTGCGATGGAGCCGGCCAATATCCGCGACGTCGTGCTGCGGCTGAAGAAGCGGCGGCTGGTTGCGACCCGGCGCGATGCGACCGACAAGCGGCTGATCCTGATCGATCTGACCACAGCCGGCGTGGCGCTGGTCGAGCAGCTGATCCCGATCGAGATCGAATGCACCGCGACGACGCTCGCGCCGCTCAAGGCCGACCAGAAACGGGTGCTGTACGAGCTGCTCGGCCGTCTGGCCGATGGCTGAGCCAGCGCCACACACACGCTGTCGTCCCGGGCTTGACCCGGGACCCATAACCACGAATGCCAGTTGGGCTGCAACGCTGGAGCGACAACTTACTTCAACAACGATCCCCTGTGGTTATGGGTCCCTGCTTTCGCAGGGACGACAGAGGGTATGTGGGGCTGTCAGGCGGAAATCGCCTTGGCCGATCCGACCTGGTTGCGCAGCAGGAATTTCTGGATCTTGCCCGTAGAGGTCTTCGGGATCACGCCGAACACCACTGACTTCGGCGTCTTGAAGCCCGGCATGTGCTCGCGGCAATAGGCGATGATCTCAGCCTCGGTCGCCTTGGCACCGTCCTTCAGCTCGAGGAAGGCGCAGGGCACTTCGCCCCATTTCGGATCGGGTTTTGCAACCACCGCTGCGAACAGCACCGCCGGATGCTTGTAGAGAATGTCTTCGACCTCGACGGACGACACGTTTTCGCCGCCGGAGATGATGATGTCCTTGGAGCGGTCCTTGATGATGACGTAGCCGTGCTCGTCGAGCACGCCGAGATCGCCGGTGTGAAGCCAGCCGCCGGCAAAGGCTTCCTGCGTCGCCTTCTCGTTCTTCAGGTAGCCCTTCATCACGATGTTGCCGCGGAACATGACTTCGCCGATGGTCTCGCCGTCGCGCGGCACTTCGCGCATGGTCTCGGGATCGAGCACGGTAACGTCTTCCTGCAGCGGGTAGGCCACGCCCTGACGCCGCTTCAGCTGCGCGCGAGCATCGGCGGACAACTCGTCCCAGCCCGGCTGCTCGGCGCAGACCGAGGCGGGGCCGTAGACTTCGGTCAGCCCATAGACATGGGTCAGCTTGATGCCGATACGCTCGGCGCCTTCGAGCACCGCAACCGGCGGCGCCGCACCTGCGATCAGGCCGACGACGGGCTTCGTCTTGCCGGCCTTCGGCGCATCGGGCGCATTGATCAACGTGTTGTAGACAATCGGCGCGCCGCACATGTGGGTGACGCCGTGTTTCGGGATCAGCTCGAAGATCTTTGCGGGATCGACCTTGCGCAGGCAGACATTGACGCCGGCGGTCGCTGCGATCGTCCAGGGGAAGCACCAGCCGTTGCAGTGAAACATCGGCAGCGTCCAGAGATAGACCGGATGCTGGCCGAGATTGCCGGCGAGGATGTTGCTGACGGCGTTGAGATAGGCGCCGCGGTGATGGGTCACCACGCCCTTCGGATTGCCTGTCGTGCCCGACGTATAGCTCAGCGCGATCGCATCCCATTCGTCGGCCGGCGGCCGCTCGGCGAATGCGGGATCGCCGGAGGCGACCGCCGCCTCATACTCGATTTCGCCGATCCGCTTGCCCCCACTGAAGGCGGCATCATCGACGTCGATCACGAACGGCTTTGCGCCCTTCATCAGGGTCAGGGCTTCCGCGATCACGCCGGAGAATTCGGGATCGACGAGGACGATCTTCGCGCCGCCATGATCGAGCTGGAACGCGATCGATTCCGCATCGAGGCGGATGTTGAGCGCATTCAGCACCGCGCCGGTCATCGGCACCGCGAAGTGCAGCTCGTTCATCGCGGGGATGTTCGGCAGCATCGCCGCGACCGTGTCGCCATGGCCGATGCCGCGGCCTGCAAGATAGGACGCAAAGCGCTTGCAGCGCTCAAAGGTCTGTTTCCAGGTGAAGCTGCGGCCCTCATAGACCGCGCTGACATGGTCGGGATAGACCGCGGCCGAGCGCGCCAGGAAGCTCAGCGGCGTCAGCGGCACGTAGTTGGCGGGCGTCTTGTCGAGCCCGATCGAGTACTGGTTTTGAGCTGCACTCATGGCTCTATCCCATCCGCAAGCTGCCTTAAAGGAAACCGATCGATATCCAGGGGAAGATGGCGACAATGATCAGGCCGATCAACAACGCCAGCATGTAGCCCCAGATCGGCCGGATACCCTCGGCCGGATCGACGCGCCCAATGGCGCAGGCGGCATAATAGCCGACGCCGAACGGCGGCGCGAACAATCCGATGCCCATCGCCAGGATGATGATCATGGCGTAGTGCACCTCGTGGACGCCGACCTGGCGCGCGATCGGAAACAGCAGCGGCCCGAACAGCACGATCGCCGGAATGCCCTCGAGCACGCTGCCGAGGATCACGAAGGCCAAGATCGAGACCGCGATGAAGGTCGCCGAACCGCCCGGCAGCCCGGTCATCGACGCCGCCAGCGCCCGCGAGAAGCCGGACTGGGTCAGGCCCCAGGCCATGCCGGTCGCGGTGCCGATGATGAAGAGGATCGCACCCGACAGGCACGCCGTATCGATCAGCATCGGCATCAGCCGCCGCCAGTTGAACTTGCGGTAGATCAACAGGCCGATGACGAAGGCGTAGACGATGCCGATCGTCGAGACCTCAGTGGCCGTGGCGATACCCTCGACCACGGCGTAGCGGATCACGAAGGGCAGGGCCAATGCGGGCAGGGCGAACACCAGCGCCTTGCCGATCTCGCTTCCGGTGGCGCGCTGCACGTGGCTCAAATTCTCGCCGCGGTAGCGCCACCACACCAGTCCCGACAGCGTGATTGCCAGCACGACGCCCGGCAACAGGCCGCCGGTGAACAGCGCCGAGATCGAGACGCCGGTGACCGAGCCGATCGTGATCAGCACGAGGCTCGGCGGAATGGTTTCGGTCTGCGCGCCGGTGGCGGCGAGCAGGGCGACCAGATCGCCCGGCTTGGCGCCGCGCTCCTTCATTTCCGGGAACAGCACGGGTGCGACGGCGGCCATGTCGGCGGCCTTCGATCCGGAGATGCCCGACACCAGGTACATGGCGCCGACCAGCACGTAATGCAGGCCACCGCGGACATGCCCGAGCAGGCTCGCCAGGAACGCGACCATCGCGCGGGCCATGCCGGTCATCTCGATCAACAGGCCGAGGAACACGAACAGCGGCACCGAGAGCAGGATCAAATGGCTCATGCCCTCGTCCATCCGGCCGACCAGCACCATCAGCGGCGTCCGCGTGGTCAGCGCGAGATAGCCGAAGATCGCCATGCCGAAGGCAAAGCCGATCGGCACGCCGGCGAACACGCAGAAGCCGACCACGCCGACGAAGAAGATGATCAGGTTGAGGTTGCCGAGCGGCCGCAGCATCGGCTGCGCCAGCCAGAACACGCCGATCAGCGCGACCACCGTCAGCGCCGCCAGCAGGAAGGTCTTGAAATCGCCGACCCGCGCCAGCCGCAGCAGCGCAAATAGCCCCATCAGGCAGATACCGACCGGCAGCGCCGCCGCGCGCCAGGTGTTGGAGATCTGCAGCGCCGGCGTCGTGATGAAGCTCTCTTCGTAGGCGTATTCATAGGCCGGCCGCACGATCAGGATCAGGAACGCCAGCGCCGCGCAGGTCGCGACCACGTCCAGATAACCCCACAGCCTCGGCCCGGCGCTCGCGACCAGCGCCGTCATCCGCATGTGCTCGCCGCGGCGGAACGCCACCGCCGAACCCAGCATCGCAAGCCACAGGAACAGGATCGACGCCAGCTCGTCGGACCAGATCAGCGGCGCATGCAGCACGTAACGCGACACCACGCCGGCGAACAGGATCACGACCTCGGCGACGACAAGGATCGCCGCCGGGATTTCAACCAGCCATCCGAGCGCAGCGTCGATGGAACCGAGAACAGAGCGGCGGCGAGGGGGCTGTGACGCCGCCTCGCCGGCCACGGCCGGCGTCATCTCGACATGAGCCATGGCATTCCTCCTGGCAAGCCTCCCGCGTGATCGATCAGGACAGTTTGCCGACGGACTTCTCGAGCAGATCCCAGGCCTTCTCGCCGTACTTGCCCTTCCACTCGGCGTAGAAGCCGGCGGCGCGGAGCTTGTCGCGGAACGGTCCGACCTCAGGCTGGTTGAACACGAGGCCCTTGCCGGTGAGCTCCTGCTTCACGGTGGCGTTAAGCTTCTCGGTGTCCTCGCGCTCCTTGACGGCCGCCGCGTTGACGTTCTTGGCGACGATGGTCTTGATATCGTCCGGCAGCGCCGCCCAGGCCCGGCGGTTCATCAGGAACCAGAAGCCGTCCCACATGTGGTTGGTCATCGAGCAGTACTTCTGCACCTCGTACAGCTTCGCGGCCGAGATCAGCGCCAGCGGGTTTTCCTGGCCTTCGACGATCTTGGTCTGCAGCGCCGAATAAACCTCGCTGAAATTGATCGAGGCGGGCGATGCATCGAACGCCTTGAACATCGAGGTCCACAGCGGCGACACCGGCACGCGGATCTTGAAGCCCTTGAGATCGTCCGGACCGTTGATCGGCTTGGTCGACGACGTGGTCTGGCGGAAGCCGTTGTCCCAGATCTTGTCCATGACCTCGAGGCCGGCCTTGTTGATCTCGCCGCGCACATAGGCGCCCAGATCGCCATCCATGGCCTTCCAGACCGTGGGATAGTCCGGGAATGCGAAGCCGATGCCGTTGATCGAGGCTGCGGGCACCAGGGTCGCCAGGATCAGGCCGGACAGCGTGAAGAACTCGACGCCGCCGGAGCGCACCTGGCTCAGCATGTCCGTATCGGAGCCAAGCTGGCTGTTCGGGAACACCTGGAGGTCAAACCGGCCGTTGGTCTCGGTCTTGATCGCCGCGGCCATCTCCCGGGCGCGCGCCACGAACGGATGCGACTCCGGCAGGTTGTTGGCGAACTTGTAGGAGAACTCGGCCGACTGGGCGCGCGCGACATACGGCGCGCCAATTCCGCCCAGGACGGCGGAAGCGGCGGAAACCTTCAGCAGCGTGCGTCGTGAAAAGCTCATTGGGTTTGCTCCCTCGAGAGGCTTGTTGTTGTTCTGAGATGCCATCCTATACGGACCTGATGCCGTGGGGTCACCAGCGATCTCTGCACAGCTGGCGCTTATTGCAGCGTCCGTACGCCGCGGCAATATCGGCTTTCTGAGGAGACGCGAGGGCGTGGATCGCTGTGGTGTCTGGACGAGCCGGAGCAACGACCGGGACAAGCCTCGACAGACGCCAAGCTGCGGATTGGTGCGAAGATTTCCCACTAAATATCTGATCTAATTGTAGATATAAATATTCCATAATATACCTTATGCGAATTACGGATATGGAAGCCGATCCGGTTTGGCGGCCCAGCTGTGGCTTCCCCTATACGGTTCGCATTTCATCCCATAGGGCCGTCGCAACGCATCCCATAAGACCGTCGCGTTCGGGCGCAGCGATCATCGGCTCTGCGATCCCTAAGGTCGCTCGTGGTATGTCCGGCTGACTACGGAGTTGGGCGATATCCTTGCGACGTCTGCGACACGCCGGTGTCGGTCATAGCCGCAGGTGAAGACGCTGCCGAAGATGGCGAAAGCGGCGTAATCGAAAGACCCGCGGAAGGCCTTCACCAGGCATCTGCGCGAACAGCCGCCTGCTCCGATGCGAGCGCATCCTCGGCCTGCCGTTGCCTAGGCCGGGAGCACGATCACCTTCGTTTTGAGCGGCGTTCGCGAATAGAGGTCGATCATGTCCTGACTGAGGAGGCCGGTACAGCCGCTCGTAATGCCGTTCCCGATGGTTTCGGGGTCGCTGGTGCTATAGATCGTGTAAAGCGTGTACGTCCCGTTTTGATAGAGGTAGAGCACGCGGGCGCCGAGTGGATTGTCGAGACCTCCCGGCATGCCGCGAGCATATTTGCCCGCCTCCGGCTGGCGCGCGATCATCTCCTTGGGTGGCGTCCAGGTAGGCCATTCGGCTTTGCGCCCGACATAAGCCTCTCCGCTCCAGCGGAATCCATCGCGGCCGACATTGGCGCCATAGCGGGTCGCGTTGCCCTCACCTTCGATGCGGTAAACATAGTACTTGCTGGGATCGATGATGATCGTGCCGGGCGCCTCGTCGCTGTCGTAGCGCACTGTCTTGCGAAAATATTGCGGTTTGACCTTGCTAACATCGACCCCAGGGATCGGGAATTTCTCGTCGGGCACGGGCCCGTAGACTTTCTCAGCCTCGGCCAGGCTCATGTAGTCGGATGCGCAACCGGCCAGGCCCAGTGCGGCAAGACCCGCAGCGGAGCCGAATAGAAACGCCCGGCGGTTGAGACGCGACGAACGAGGCCCAGACAGAGCGCCCTTGCCCATCGCGCCGGCAATTCCACGGTCCGTGATCATGATTTCGGGCTTTCCGAGCTTTTCCAGACGGCGCGACAAATCTTATGTCGGGGAACCACCCCGCTGCGACACTCCTATGGAGGATTTCGCGCTTTTTTATGAAGGGAAACTTTCAAGAAAAGGCTAAGGAATTCCGTTCTGTGGGTCGGTCTTATGCGGGGATTCAACAACCCCCGAAGGCTTTGCCTGATAGTCTGCCCCCGACTCGACGACACCAGTTCGAGGCTTGGAGACCGATGGCCCGACGTACCGGCAGCGCTGATCTTCCGCTCCATGGTGGCCGCGTGCCGCCGTGGCTGGCGGAGCGCATGGCGACGCTGGGCGCGATCATCACGCAGGCCGTGGTCCATCATTACGGTCGTGACGCGTTCCTGCAGCGGCTCTCGCACCCGTTCTGGTTCCAGTCGTTCGGCGCCGTGATGGGCATGGACTGGCATTCGTCGGGCATCACCACCAGTGTGATCGGCGCGCTCAAGCGCGGGCTTGGCCCGATGCAGGACGAGCTCGGCATTTATGTCTGCGGCGGCCGCGGCAAGCATTCGCGGCGCACACCGGACGAATTGTCGGCGCTGGGCGAGCGGACCGGCGTCGACGGCGTCGCCCTCACCCGCGCCAGCCGTCTGGTCGCCAAGGTCGACAGCGCCGCGGTCCAGGACGGTTTCGAGCTCTATCTGCACGGCTTCTTCGTCACCACGGACGGCAAATGGACCGTGGTCCAGCAAGGCATGAACGATCACAAGCGGCAGGCGCGACGCTACCACTGGCATTCCGAGGGACTGCGCAGCTTCGTCGACGAGCCGCACAGCGCGATCGACGGTCCAGCGCAGGGCGAGATCGTCAATCTCACCGATCACCGCGCCGACGCCTCGCGCCAGGCCCAGCTCGATCTGCTCGCCGCGCTCGGTCCCGATGGCATCGCGCATGAATATGCCGAGCTGACCGAGAAGGTGGCGGCGCAGGGCGATCTCTTGCACCTGATCATGCCCGCGCATCACGATGTGCGCTCGAGCGATGTCTTCATCCGCCGCCTGCACGGCACCCTCGCCGCAGCCGCGGAGCGCGGGCCGCTGGACTTCCCCGAGCTGCTGCTGACGCCCGGCGTCGGCGCCCGCACCGTGGAGTCGCTCGCCATGGTCGCGGAGGTCGTCCACGGCACGCCGTACCGCTTCCGCGATCCGGCGCGCTTCTCGCTCGCGCATGGCGGCAAGGACCGCCATCCGTTTCCGGTGCCGATCAAGGTCTATGACGAGACCATCGGCGTGCTGAAATCGGCGGTACGGCAGGCCAAGCTCGGCCGCGACGAGGAGCTGCAGGCGCTGAAGCGGCTGGACGACCAGGCCCGCAGGCTCGAGCTGACCGCAACCGGCCCGTCCTTCGATGCTTACGTCGCCAACGAGCGCGCGCGTTCGCCTGACCTCGACGGCCGCTCGGTGTTCGGCTGGGAGGCCGACCTCGCCGCCCGCGACCGCATCACCAAACGCTAGGCGCGCCTGTCAGCGTCCCCTGAAGCGCGGCTTGCGCCGTCCGAGGAAGGCTGCGACGCCTTCCTTGTGATCGTCGGTCAGGCTCGCCAGTGCGAACTGGTCGAGATCCATGTGGCTGGCGAGATCGTCGAGCGCATGCGCCAGGCGGTTGACCGTCAGTTTGGTCATCGCCACCGAAATCGGCGGCTGGGCGGCGACCTTGGCGGCGAGCGCCATCGCAGCGTCATACGATTTACCGGGATCAGTGACCTGCTCCACCAGACCCCATTCGTAGGCCTCATCGGCCGAGATCCGGTCGTCGGCCAGGATCACGGCCTGCTTGGTGCGCGCCGGGCCCATCAGGTGCAGCATGCGCGGCACGCTCTGCCAGCTCATGTTCATGCCGAGCGCGATCTCCGGCACGCGCAGATGCGCATCGCGCGCCATCACCCGGAAATCCAACGCGACCGCGAGCGCCACGCCGCCGCCGACGCAAAAGCCCTCGATCGCGCCGATCGTGACCTGCTCCATCTCCTGCCAGGCGCGCGTCAGCCGCGGCCCGAGCTTCAGGTGACGGCGCAGCGTGCCCATATCCATGGTCTGGCGCGAGCGCCCTTCGGCATCCTTGAGGTCGAAGCCGGCGCTGAACGATTTGGCGCCGCCGGTCAGCACCACCACCGAGGTCTCGCCATCGTCCTCGAAGCTGCGCGCCGCATCGGTCAATTGCCGCAGTGCCTCCGGCGACAGCGCGTTGATACCGTCACCGCGGTCGAACCGCACCACGGCGATGCGGCCCTCCGGCCCGAGGCCTTTCTCGATCGTCACATCGTCAGCCACGCATACCTCCCAGCTCGCATTGTTGTGTACGGCTTGCCTCGACATAGCACGGCGATTTCGCCTATTCTGTAGGCATGAGCGAACATGATCATCACCACCACGATCACGACCATTCCGAACTGTCGGAGACCGAACTGCGCGTCCGCGCGCTGGAATCGATCCTGACCGAAAAGGGCTACGTCGAGGCTGCCGCGCTCGACGCCATCGTGCAGGCCTATGAGACCAAGATCGGCCCGCACAACGGCGCCAGGGTCGTCGCCAAGGCCTGGACCGATCCAGCCTTCAAGAAGGCGTTGCTCGAGGACGCCAGCAAGGCGGTCGGCACCCTCGGCCATGTCAGCCGGGTCGGCGACCATCTGGTCGCGATCGAGAACACGCCTGGCCGCCACAACATGGTCGTCTGCACACTCTGCTCCTGTTACCCCTGGGAAATGCTCGGCCTGCCGCCGGTCTGGTACAAGGCCTCGCCGTATCGCTCGCGCGCGGTCAAGGATCCGCGCGGCGTGCTCGCCGATTTTGGCGTCAGCCTGCCGAAGGAGACGGAAATCCGGGTCTGGGACTCGACGGCCGAAACACGCTTCCTGGTGCTGCCGATGCGGCCCGCAGGCACTGAAGGCTGGAGCGAAGACCAGCTCGCCGACCTCGTGACGCGCGATTCCATGATCGGCACCGGCTTCCCGAAAACCCCGGGAGCACCGTCGTGAACGGCGTCCACGACATGGGCGGCATGGACGGGTTCGGCAAGGTCGAGCCCGAGCCGAACGAGCCGATGTTCCATCAGGAATGGGAATCGCGGGTGCTCGCCATGGTCCGCGCGATGGGCGCGGCCGGCGCCTTCAACATCGACGCGTCGCGCTTCTATCGCGAGACCCTGCCGCCGCAGGTCTATCTGTCGAGCTCCTATTACAGGAAATGGCTGCTCGGGCTGGAAGCCCTGCTGCTCGACAAGGGCTATATCTCCAAGGACGACGTCGCGGCTGGACATTCCGTCGCGCCGGCGAAATCGCTCAAGCACGGCAAATTCTCGATCCCCGATGTCGAGCGCATCATGGTGCGCGGCAAGTTCGGCCGCGCGGCACCGGCGCCGGCGAAATTCAAGGCCGGCGATCGGGTGCGGGCGAAGAACATCCATCCCGCCACCCACACGCGGCTGCCGCGCTACGTGCGCGGTCATGTCGGGGTGGTCGAGCGGGATCATGGTTGTCACGTGTTTCCCGATACGGCGGCCAACGATGCCGGCGAGCATCCGCAATGGCTGTACACCGTCGTGTTCGATGGACACGAACTGTGGGGACCGGACTCCGATCCGACCATCAAGGTCTCGATCGACGCATTCGAGCCGTATCTGGAGGCGGTCTGATGGATGCCGGCGCCGCCGCACGCGCGACCAGCGCCGTGTCCAGCATTCCCCGCGATCAGGACGGCCCGGTGTTCCGCGCGCCGTGGGAGGCGCAGGCCTTCGCCATGGCGTTGACGCTGCATGACCGCGGTGTGTTCACCTGGCCCGAATGGGCCGCGGCGCTAGCCGATCAGATCAAGCGCGCGCAGGCGGCCGGCGATCCCGACACCGGCGAGACCTACTACCAGCATTGGCTGGCGACGCTCGAGCACCTCGTGGCCGCCAAGGGCGTCACGACGAGGGACGCGCTGCACCGCTACCGCGACGCCTGGGACCGCGCCGCCGACCGCACCCCGCACGGCCAGCCGATCGTGCTGACGGCTAAGGATTTTGGGTAGCGGTTAGACGCCCTTTTTTCGACATCGCCATAGCTGGCCGGACCTAGTTGCTGCTGTCGTCCCTGCGAAAGCAGGGACCCATACGCCGCGGCGGATGTTGTAGGCGGGACTCGTCGTTGCAGTGACGCTAGCAATTTGCATTTGTGGTTATGGGTCCCTGCTTTCGCAGGGACGACGACTGGGATGATTCTCGCTTGGTGTCATCAACCGCGTAGGCGTAGGCGGACGATCCAGCATTCCAGAGCCAGCAGGGGCGCCCGGTACGAGCCGCGCTTGCACGATTTCGGAATAATAGAAGAATATCGCTCAGTTGCCCGACGTGTCAAGCTGCCCGTGTCGAACGCCGGCAGCCGCCTACTTTGCATGGGGTTGTTTTCGATATTTTGGCAGTGCGCCCCTGCGGACGGCTATCCGCCCACGGTTACGGGCCATCCTGCGCGACATACTCCCGCCAGCCCCTGGCCCGCAGGCTGCAGGCCGGGCATTCGCCGCAGCCGTAACCCCAATCGTGCTGGGCACCGCGTTCGCCGAGATAACAGGTGTGCGAGTGCTCGCGGATCAGGTCGACCAGCCCTGCCCCGCCGAGTTCGTGCGCAAGCCGCCAGGTCGCCGCCTTGTCGAGCCACATCAGCGGCGTATGCAGCTCGAAGTCCCTCGCCATGCCGAGGCTGAGCGCGGACTGCAGCGCCTTGATGGTTTCGTCGCGGCAATCCGGATAGCCGGAATAGTCGGTCTCGCACATGCCGCCGATGATGTGGCGGATGCCGCGCCGATAGGCCAGTGCGCCAGCGAAGGTGAGGAACACCAGGTTGCGGCCGGGCACGAAGGTGTTCGGCAAGCCGTCCGCGCCCATTTCGATGGCGACGTCGCGGGTCAGTGCGGTGTCTGATATCTCCGACAGCGTCGGGATCGCGAGTGTGTGGCTGTCGCCGAGCTTCGCTGCCCAGTCCGGCCGCAGCGCCCTGATGCCGTCCAGCAGGCGGTCGCGGCAGTCGAGCTCGATCGCGTGGCGCTGGCCGTAGGTGAAGCCGAGCATCTCGACGCGCGCGAAGCGGTCCAACGCCCAGGCCAGACAGGTGGTGGAATCCTGGCCACCGGAAAACAGCACCAGCGCGGTGTCGGACTTGTTCTGATCGGTCATGGAACGCGATTTAGCACCTGACAGCGCCGCGGCCAATCCGTGGACAGTGCCGTGTTTCCGGCGTGTTTTGCTGGGATCGGGAGGGGTGTTTTGGCATAAAGCCAGGACCTCCCTGACGCCGGTGGCCCATGACCCCTTCCCGCGACATTTCCCGCCTGATCGAGATCATGGCCGCGCTGCGCACGCCGGTGACCGGCTGCCCATGGGACCTCGTGCAGAATTTCGAGACCATCGCGCCCTACACGATCGAGGAGGCCTATGAAGTCGCGGATGCGATCGCGCGCGGCGACTTCGAGGATTTGCGCGAGGAGCTCGGCGACCTCCTGCTGCAGGTGGTCTATCATGCAAGGATGGCCGAGGAGCAGAACGCCTTTGCGTTCGGAGATGTGGTCGAGGCGATCACCAAGAAGATGATCCGCCGTCATCCGCATGTCTTTGCCGACAAGGACGGCAACATCCAGCCCGCCGGCGTCAAGAGCGCCTGGGAGCGCATCAAGGCCGAGGAGAAGGCCGAGCGCGCCGCGCGGCGGCCGCCGGAGGAGACCGCGCACAAATCCTTGCTGGCCGGCGTGAAGGCCGGCCTCCCTGCCCTGACGCGGGCGATGGAATTGCAGCGCAAGGCGTCCACCGTCGGCTTCGACTGGAACGACCCGCGCGCGGTGCTCGCCAAGATCCGCGAGGAGGCCGACGAGATCGAGGCCGCGCTCGACCGCAACGACAGGGCGGAGATCGCGGAGGAAACCGGCGACCTGATGTTCGCACTGGTCAACCTCGCCCGCCACGTCGATGCCGATCCGGAAACCGCACTGCGCGCGACCAATGCAAAGTTCGAGCGACGGTTTGCCTATATCGAGAAGGCCCTCGCGGCGAAGGGCCGTTCGCTCGACGGCGCGACGCTGGAAGAGATGGACGCGCTGTGGAACGAAGCGAAGACCGCTGCCACCGCTGTCGTCCCTGCGAAAGCAGGGACCCATACCGCGTGATCTGACCTTCGGGTGACGATGACAGTTCCGCGCGAGTCATCGGCGGGCGAAGTTGTTAGTGTGGACCTGCGACCGAGCGCAATAACGATGGCCGGTGGTTATGGGTCCCTGCTTTCGCAGGGACGACATCGAATGTGTGGCGGCCGCGTCAAGATGCGCAGTCCCTCACCTCACAGCAGCGTGCCGTGCAGGATGACCGCCGCAACGCCGAAATAGATCACGAGGCCGGTGACGTCGACCAGCGTCGCGACGAACGGTGCGGACGCGCTCGCCGGATCGAACCCGATACGCTTGAGGATGAACGGCAGCATCGACCCGGACAGCGAGCCGAAGGTGACGATGCCGACCAGCGCGGCGCCGACGGTGATGGCCACCAGCATCCAATGCGGGCCGTAGTCGAACAGGCCGAGCGTCTGCCAGAGCGTGATCCTGACGATGCCGATCAAGCCCAGGATGGCGCCGAGCACGATGCCGGTCGGCAGTTCGCGCATGGCGACGCGCCACCAGTCGCGCAGCCGCACCTCGTGCAGCGCCAGCGATCGGATCAGGAGCGAGGTGGCCTGGGAGCCGGAATTGCCGCCGGAGCTCATGATCAGCGGGATGAACAGCGTCAGGACGATCGCCTTCTCGAGTTCGCTCTGGTACGACTGCATCGCGGTTGCGGTCAGCATTTCCGAGAGGAACAGCGCGCACAGCCAGCCGCCGCGCTTCTTGATCATTTCGAGGAAGCCGATCCGCAGATAAGGCTCGTCGATCGCTTCCATGCCGCCGAACTTCTGGGCGTCCTCGGTCGATTCCTCGACGATGGCGTCGATGACGTCGTCGACCGTGACGATGCCGAGTATATGGCCGGGGCCGTCGACGACGGCAACCGCGAGCAGATCGTAGCGCGAGATCAACCGCGCCGCCTCCATGCGGTCGGCCTCGGGCGAGATCATCAGCGGCTTCCGCGCGGGAGCCGCGGTGAGCACGTTGGCGTGCGGATCGGCCGAGATCAGGCGGCGCAGCGGCACGGCCTGGATCAGTGTCTTCTTGACCGGGTCGATCACGAAGATCGAGTAGACGGTCTCGCGGGTGCGCTCGACCATCCGGATGTGATGCAGGACCTCGGCGATGGTCCAGTTCGAGGGCACGCTGACGAATTCGGTCGTCATGATGCTGCCGGCGCTGCGCTCGGGATAGGCCAGCAGCGCTGAGATGACGTTGCGGGTCTCCGGATTGAGGCCGTTCAGCAGCGTGGTGCGCAGCGGCTCGACCAGTTCCTTGAAGATGTCGGCGGCGCGGTCGTCGGAGACGCCTGATAGCAGCGACACTGCGGCGTCCTTCGGCAGCTCGGCCAGGATCTCGCAGGTGTTGTCGAGCCCGGGCAGGTCGAGCACCTCGATCGCCTTCTCGGCCGGCAGCGATTGCAGCAGCTTCGCCGCATCCGCCGGCTCCCGGGCATTGAGGGCATCGACGATCTCGGGCGCCCGCACATGGGCAAGGTCCCCGTTCTGGCCGGCGAGCGTGTCGTGGGTGATGGTGTCGCTGGTGTCCTGCATCGATCGGCCTCGGCTTTGCGTCCTGCAGCGCAATGAACCAAGGCGGCGCAGATTTCAAACAGAAAGTGCGGCGGCACGTCGCAGGCGCCGTCGAGTGAGGCCGCGTCACGGCGCCGTCACAATTCGGGAGATTGCGCGGTGCCGTGCCGGAGCGCCGATCAGGCCCGGCTGAACAGTTTCGCGGCGTCGTCTACCGCCTGGCGCGCGGCGGCGAGATCCGGCGTCTCGTTGTCGTCGTTGAAGCCGAAATAGTCGTTCTCGCCGACCGGCTGGACCACGATGCCGTCGCGGCGGCCGAGCACGCTGAGGTTGCGGTAGAAGACGCCGTAGTTGACGTCCGGCTGGGGAATGAGCCAGGCGATCTGGCCGCGCACCGGAACGATGCTCTCGTCCCGAAACAACGCACGGGCGCCGTAGCCGGTGCAATTGACAATGACGGTTTCGCGGATCTTCGAAAGATCGGACGGCGCCTGCAACTCGATCGGCACGAACAGCCCGCCGGCGCGCTGAAACTCCGCTTCGAGCTGACGGTAGAGATCCGTGACGTTGTAGGTGAGCGAGGCGCTCTTCCACCCGTATGGCGCGGGAAACGGATTCGATCCGGCGGCCAGCAAATCCCATCGCGGCGTGAGCGACCTGATCCGGCCGCGCAATTCGAGGAATTTCTTCTGGCCCTCGCCCGCGGCATGCTGGCGCCGGAGCGGACGGCCGTCGGCGTCGGGCGCATCGTCGGAGAGCAAATAGCGATCGGTCCATTCGATCGGATTGCCGGCAAGGCCGAGATAGCTTTGATGGATGGCAAAGGTCGTGCGCGCCATCCTCTCCCAGCGGTCGGCAAAGTCCGGTGCGACGTCTGCTTCCATCGCGATACGCGAATCCGGCGACCAGTCCCCGGTCGCACGCGCCGAGCGCACCTGGGGGAAACGCTCCTTGGCGTAGATCGTGACGGTCGCGCCCATCCGTTGGGCGGTGATCGCCGTCGTCAGACCGATCGCGCCGGCGCCGAGGACCGCAATGTTGCGCGCGCTCAATTGCAGGGCGAGCGGCACCGCCTCCTGCGCGGCGCCCCAGGACAGCGACCAGCCGCTGCCGCCGTGTCCGTAATTGTGGACGACATATTTGCTGTCGATCCACTCCGCTTCGATGCGCGGACCGGCGGCGCGGAACGGACGCAGACATACGGTGACACGAAACATGCGGTCCGGACGCGCAAGAACCGGCCGGAGCGCGGGCGGGTCGACGAAAGCAGCGTTGTCGGCAACGCCACGCGTTGAGATCCCTGCGACCGCAGCGCTTGCCAGGCCGCCGCCGAGAAATGCTCGACGGTTGAACATCGATGCCACTTCGATCCCCCTTGCCGCCACGGACTTCCGGGACGTTACGTCCCGTGCGGAAGAGCATCGAATCGTGACATGACGATGTCGCGCTTGGTCTCGTCGACCCGCACCGTCATGTCGAAGCGCTCGCCATTGAGCTCCTTGTTCAGGACCTCGGCATTGCGATGCAGCCAGCTGATGCCGGCGCCGTCGGAGGCATCGATCGAAAGATTGAGCGTGATGCGCTTGGCCGCGAGGCGATCCTCGATTGCGGTCAGGAGCTCCTCGATCCCCTCGCCGGTCACAGCCGAGACCAGGAAGCACGGCCGCTCCGGCGGCCGGCGCGCGGCGATGTTGCGCAGATTGTCCCGTTCCTCCGGATCGAAGCGGTCGATCTTGTTCCAGACCTCGATAATGCGCTGGCCGCCGTCGGCGTCGGGATCGATGCCGAGCTGGTGCAGCACCGCCTCAACGTCACGCTCCTGCGCCTCCGCATCCTCGTGAGAGATGTCGCGTACATGCAGGATGATGTCGGCTTCCAGCACCTCCTCCAGCGTGGCACGGAACGCGGCCACGAGCTGAGTCGGCAGATTGGAGATGAAGCCGACCGTGTCCGACAGCATCGCCTTGCCGCCATGCGGCAAGTTGAGCGCGCGCAAAGTCGGGTCGAGCGTCGCAAACAGCATGTCGGCGGCCTGTACGTCGGCGCGCGTCAGGCGGTTGAACAGGGTCGATTTACCGGCATTGGTGTAGCCGACCAGCGCAACGACGCGGTACGGCACGCGCTGGCGTCCGGCGCGATGCAACCGCCGCGTCGCCTGCACTTTCTTCAGCTCGTTCTCAAGCCGCGTGATGCGGTCGCCAATCAGGCGGCGGTCGGCCTCGATCTGGGTCTCGCCCGGGCCGCCCATGAAGCCGAAGCCGCCGCGCTGGCGCTCGAGATGGGTCCACGAGCGCACCAGGCGGCTGCGCTGGTAATTGAGATGGGCAAGCTCGACCTGCAACGCGCCTTCCTTGGTCTTGGCGCGGCGGCCGAAGATTTCCAGGATCAGGCCGGTGCGGTCGAGCACCTTGGTGCTCCAGGCCTTCTCGAGGTTACGCTGCTGGATCGGCGACAACGCGCAATCCATCACCACGAGCTCGACCTTGTCGCCGGCGACGAGGCCGTTGATCTCCTCGACCTTGCCCTTGCCGAGATAGGTCGCGGGCCGAATTTGGCTGATCGGCGCGACGACGGATTCCACCACAGTGAGGTCGATCGCACCGGCGAGACCGGCGGCTTCCTCGATCCGCGCTTCGTAGTCGCGGACAGAGGAATCCGTTTGCGCATCGCCGTCGCCACGGCGCATGCGCAGGTACGGGCCGATGACGATCACCCGCCCGGTGCTCAAGTCCCCCGCCGACCCGGGCCTAGACTTAGTCCGGTCGACGCCCCCTTCAGGATTGAAGGGTTCCAATCAGTTCACTCTCAAGCCGGTGCGTCCTCACCACCTTCGAACAGCTGAATTGGAGCGCCGGGCATGATGGTCGAGATCGCATGCTTGTAGACAAGCTGCGAGTGACCGTCGCGCCGCAGCAGCAAGCAGAAATTGTCGAACCATGTGACAATGCCCTGCAGCTTTACCCCGTTGACCAGAAATATCGTCAGTGGCGTTTTTGTTTTACGAACGTGATTAAGGAAGGTGTCTTGTAGATTTTGTGCGCGGTCTGCCGCCATTGTTTTTGTCCCGCAGGCTTGTGCTTCTTTTTATTGAACCGGTTGCGGCTCTCTGACGGAGCCTCCTCCGGCCGCTCACCTGCCCTGAGATCCCCCTCTGGCAGGCGTAGCGGTAGGATTAGAGGCTACGCGCGGTTTTTAGGCAAGCCGGTTCGCGGTGCAGTCGGTAGGAACACGGTGGCAATTCTAAGAAAGTGCAGGGAAAGAGACGAATATTCTCGTGGAGAGTGGATAAATCCCCCGGTTGTGCCGGCCCTGCCCTCGCCTCGTTCGCCCGCCCGGACCCAACCTGGCCCTGCTTCCCCGGCGGGTGACCGCCGAGGCTTCGCGCCAAGTCGCCGGCGATTGCCGACCTGGGCGTATCGGGGTCAGCCGACCCCGAGCGTTAGCCGACCCCGAGCGCCTTCAGCTTGCGATGCAGCGCCGAGCGCTCCATGCCGACGAACTCCGCGGTGCGCGAGATGTTGCCGGAGAAGCGGCTGATCTGGGCGATCAGGTAATCGCGCTCGAACACTTCGCGCGCCTCGCGCAGCGGCAGGCCCATGATGTGCTCGCCATTGTTGGAGGTCGGCATCGCCGGCACCATGGAGCCGACGTCCTGCGGCAGCATGTCGGCGGTGATGATCGCCTCCGGTCCGCCGCCGGCCAGGATCATCACGCGCTCGACGTTGTTGCGGAGCTGGCGGACGTTGCCAGGCCAGACATGCGATTGCAGCACGGCCATCGCGTCCTGCCCGATCTGCCGCTTCGGCAGGCCGGTGGCCGCCGAGATCTGGTCCATGAAATAGTCGATCAGCTCGGGGATGTCCTCGCGGCGCTCCGACAGCGGCGGCACCCGGATCGGCACCACCGAGAGGCGATGATAGAGATCCTCGCGGAAACGGCCCGCCGCGATCTCCTCCTCGAGGTTGCGCGCGGTCGAGGAGATGATGCGGACGTCGACATGGACCTTGCCGGTGCCGCCCTGGCGCTGGAAGGTCTGATCGACCAGCACGCGCAGGATCTTGTTCTGGGTCTCGCGCGGCATGTCCGCGATCTCGTCGATGAACAGCGTGCCGCCATGCGCTTCCTCGAGCGCGCCGGCCTTGCGCTGCTGCTCGCCGTTCGATCCCTCGATGCCGAACAGCTCGATCTCCATGCGCTCCGGCGTAATCGCGGCCGCATTGATCACCACGAACGGCCCTTCGGCGCGCCCGGAGGCATGATGCAGCGTGCGCGCGGCGAGCTCCTTGCCGGCGCCGGACGGGCCGACGATCAGGATGCGGCTGTTGGCCTTGGCGGCGCGGTCGATGGTCTGGCGCAGCTGGTTCATGCAGGCCGAGCGGCCGGTCAGGACGCTGGCCGCCGGCGCCAGCTGCTTGAGCTCCTTCACCTCGCGCTTGAGCCGCGAGGTCTCCAGTGCCCGCGTCGCCACCAGGATCAGCCGGTCCGACTTGAACGGCTTCTCGATGAAGTCATAGGCACCGCGCTTGATCGCGGCGACGGCGGTTTCGATGTTGCCGTGGCCGGAGATCATCACGACCGGCAGATCGGCATTGTCCTTCTTGATCTGCTCGAGCAGCTGCAGGCCGTCGAGCTTGGAGCCCTGCAGCCAGATGTCGAGGAAGATCAGGTTCGGGCGGCGGTTGGCGATCTCGGCAAGCGCCGAATCGCTGTCGCGCGCGGTGCGCGTGGAGAACCCCTCATCGTCCAGGATACCCGCAACGAGGTCACGAATGTCAGCTTCGTCGTCGACAATCAGAATGTCACTTGCCATGGGTTACACCTGCGTTGTCAGTCGCCCGTCGCGGCTTTGAGTCTTGGCTGTTGGCTTCTTGGCTCTTGTGCATTTGGCTCTTGGTTATTTGGTTCTTGCTGATCGGGTTGTTGGATTGGTTCTTGGACTGGTTCTTGGATTTTTGGTTCATTGTTGGTCGCCTGTGCCGGGCCGTTGGTCGGCTCTTGCGGCGGAATTTTTTCGCTGACGGGGTCGGATGATTTGACGTCCGGCTTTTGTTCCTTGTCCGGCTTGGCCGCCTGGCCCGTGACGGAAAAGCGCAGCCGCATCCAGGCACCGCGCTGGCCGTCGCGGAAATCGGACGCGTCCTTGAGCTCGATGCGGCCGCCATGGTCTTCGAGAACGCGGCCGACGATCGCAAGCCCAAGCCCGGTGCCCTTGGCCCGCGTCGTAACATAGGGCTCGAGCAGCCGCGCGCGGGCGACCTTGGGCAGGCCGATGCCGTTGTCGACGACATCGATCAGGATGTCGTCGCCTTCGCGCTGCGCCACGACGTCGATGCGGCCCTTGCCGAGCTCCTCGCGCGGAACCTGCTCGATCGCCTCGGTCGCGTTCTTGATGATGTTGGTCAGCGCCTGCGAGATCAGCCGGCGGTCGAACTGTGCCGGCAGCGGCGACTGCTTGATGTCGGCCTCGATGTCGAGATCGGGATGCGCGACCTTCATCAGGAACACCGCCTGACGCACCACGTCGGCGACGTCCTCGCCTTCCATCACGGGCTTCGGCATCCGCGCAAAGCGCGAGAACTCGTCGACCATGCGCCGGATGTCGTCGACCTGGCGCACGATGGTGTCAGTGCACTGCTCGAAGATCGACTTGTCCTTCTCCTCGGTGATGGTCTTGCCGAACTTGCGGCGGATCCGCTCTGCGGAGAGCTGGATCGGGGTCAGCGGATTCTTGATCTCGTGGGCAATGCGGCGGGCGACGTCGCCCCAGGCCGAGGTACGCTGCGCGGAGACCAGTTCGGTGATGTCGTCGAGCGTGATGATGTAGCTGTCGCGCGACTGGCTGGTCTGCTCGGCCGAGACGCGAACCGACAGATTGCGCTCATTGCCATCGCGCAGGATCGTGACCTGCCCCTGCACCAGGCGCTGCGTGCCCTCGCGCGCGGTCTTCATCATCTCATCGAGCTCGGGCAGCACGTCCGAGAGCGGATGGCCGAGCGTCTCCGACTCGGCATGCCCGATTAGCTTCTCCGCCGACCGGTTGAGCACGCCGATGGTGCCTGAGGCGTCGACCCCGATGATCCCTGCGCTGGCCGACGACAGCACCGCCTCGATGAAGCGGCGGCGGCTGTCGATGGTCTCGCTGGCGTCGACCAGCTCATTGCGCTGGGTGCGCAGCTCCTGGGTCATCTTGTTGAAGATTTCGCCGAGCATCGCGAGGTCGCTTGCCGATTTGTGGACCGGCACCTGGACATTGAGGTTGCCGGTCGAGACCTCGCTCGCGGCGCCCATCAGCTGGCGGATCGGCGACACCAGCCCGTTGGCGAAATTCAGGCCGATCAGCACCGAAGCCATCAGGATGGTCAGCGCGATCACCGCGAACATCAGCGCGAACGCGACCTGGATGCCGAGCCGGCGGGTCTCGAGCTGGGCATACTCGGCGGCACTGGTCTGGGTCTGCTTGAGCTGGGCGACGACGGCCGGATCGAGCAGACGCGCCACATACAGGAACATGTCGTCATAGGCCCGCAGCCGGACCACCGAGGCGACGTAGTTTTCGGGAAAGACCGAGATCTTCGGCTCGGTCTCGTTGATGTCTTTGAGGATATCGGGTGGCGGCGCTTCATAGTTGAAGCGAACGCCGGTTTCGGCGCTGGCGACGATCTTGCCGTCCTTGTCCATCAGCACCGCGACCGGCAAGTTGCGCGACTCGGCGCCGGCCGTCATCAGCTGCAGGAACGTCATGCGATCCTGATCGTAGAGCGGCCGCGCATGGGCGAGGTCGTTGGCCATCGCCAGCGTGTCGCCGTTGATCAGCTGGGCGTGCTCCTGCATGTAGGCGCTGGCGATCGTCAGCGAGTTCTGGATCACCTGCTTGGTGGGGCCCGAGAACAGCCGGTCGAGGCCGCGCTCGATGGTGACATTGGCGACGATCGACACCAGCACGGCGGGCAGCACCGCGATCACCGAGAACAGGCCGACGATCTGGACATGCAGCCGCGCCGCCGCCCGGCCCCGCCGTCTCGCCTGCACCATCTGCCAGACTTCCCGGACGATGATGCCGACCAGCAGCAGGATCGTGGCGGCGTTGATCATCAGGAAGGAGCGGACGACGTCCGAGGTCGGCTCGATCGGGGTCAGGCCGGTCAGCACCACGAAGGTCAGGAAGGCCGACAGCAGCGCGATCGCCACGGCGAACGGCGCCAGCCAGCGCCGCAGCGGAAAGCCCCGCGCCTCTGCAGTGGGCTCGGCCGGGGGCGCGTGTAAAGTTGAAGCGGTGGTCTCTGCGCTGGTCATACCGGCAATTGAGCTGAGTGCGATCGCCCGCGGGAATTGCGAACTGATGCAATCATATCACAATGTTGCCGAATTGCGACATTTCCGCGACGCAAACCGAGGTGCGGCGCCGTGTCCTCAAAACCATTTGTGACTACTCAAAAACGGTAGCGAGGCTCGCGCCCCGCCCCGCCAACCCTAGCCGCCGCTCCGGTAGACCTGGATATCGAGGTCGCGGATCTTCTTGCGCAGCGTATTGCGGTTCAATCCGAGTAGGTCGGCGGCCCGGATCTGGTTGCCGCGGGTCGCCGCCAGCGCGGCGGTCAGAAGCGGGATCTCGATCTCCTTGAGGATGCGGTGGTAGAGGCCCGGCGGAGGCACGCCGTTCGGGAAGCCGGAGAAGTGCGAGGACAGATAGGCCTCCACGGCCCCACCGAGATTGTCGACGCCGACGGTCGCGGTGCTGCCCGAGGTGACCGCCGGCGGCGCCAGCTCGCCGTCGATCACCGAGGCGGTGATGACGTCCTGCGGATAGAGCGCGGCGAGCCGCCGGGCGAGATTTTCCAGCTCGCGGACGTTGCCCGGCCAGCGGTGCTGCTTCAGCCGCTCCAGCGCCTGGGTGTCGAGCTTCTTCGGCGGCAGGCCGTCCTTCTCGGCGAGCGAGAAGAAGTGGCGGATCAGGTCGGGCAGATCCTCGATCCGCTCGCGCAGCGGCGGCAACCGCAACGGCACCACGTTGAGGCGGAAGAACAGATCTTCGCGGAACAGGCCCTGCTGGATCAGGATGCGCAGATCCTTGTTGGAGGCCGCGACGATGCGCACGTCGGTCTTGATCGGCGTGCGGCCGCCGACGGTGGTGTATTCGCCCTGCTGCAGCACGCGGAGCAGGCGGGTCTGCGCCTCCATCGGCATGTCGCCGATCTCGTCGAGGAACAGCGTGCCGCCCTCGGCCTGTTCGAAGCGGCCGGAGGCGCGGGTGTTGGCGCCGGTGAAGGCGCCGCGCTCATGGCCGAACAATTCGGATTCGATGAGATCGCGCGGGATCGCCGCCATGTTGACCGCGACGAACGGGCCGTTGCGGCGCCGGCCGTAGTCGTGCAGCGCGCGGGCGACCAGCTCCTTGCCGGTGCCTGACTCGCCGGAGATCATCACGGTGAGATCGGTCTGCATCAGCCGCGCCAGGACGCGGTAGATTTCCTGCATCGCCGGGGAGCGGCCGACCAGCGGAATCGAGTCGAACTCGCCGTCGTCGGCGGGACTGGAAACCCGCTCCTTCGGCTCGGCCAGCGCGCGGCCGACGATGGTGATCAGCTCCTTCAGGTCGAACGGCTTCGGCAGGTATTCATAGGCACCGCGCTCGGAGGCGCGGATCGCGGTCATGAAGGTGTTCTGCGCGCTCATCACGATGACAGGCAGGTTCGGCCGCATCTTCTTGATCCGCGGCAGCAGATCGAACGCGTTCTCGTCGGGCATTACCACGTCGGTGATGACGAGATCGCCCTCGCCCTGGCTGACCCAGCGCCATAGCGTGGCGGCGTTACCGGTCAGGCGCACCTCATAGCCGGCGCGCGACAGCGCCTGGTTCAGGACTGTCCGGATGGCGGTGTCGTCGTCAGCGACAAGTATGCTACCTGCAGGCATTGTTGTTCCTCATCGTGAGGCAGGCGAGGACGTACCCGGAACGTCATCGCGGTTGCTATGGTCGTGTTGCTTGGCGGCGCTGTACATCGGCATCAGCACGCGGAAGGTGGTTTTGCGCGGCTGCGACTCGCATTCGATGATGCCGCCGTGATCGCCGACGATCTTGGCGACCAGCGCGAGGCCGAGCCCGCTGCCGGTCTGCTTGGTGGTGACGAAGGGATCGAACAGGTTCGGCAACAGGTCTTCCGGCACGCCTGAGCCGTTGTCCTTGACGCAGAATTCCAGCGGCAGCGAGACCCGCGATTTCTTGCCGGGCACCGACAGCCGCACGCCGGGCCGAAACGCCGTGGTGAGGTGGATCTCCGCATCGGTGCCGAGATCGGCAACCGCTTCGGCGGCGTTCTTCACCAGGTTGAGGAACACCTGGATCAGCTGGTCCTGGTTGGCCAGCACCGGCGGCAGCGACGGATCATAGTCCTCGATGAAGCGGACGTTGCGGGCGAAGCCGGATTGCGCCAGCCGCTTCACGTGGTCGAGCACCGAATGGATGTTGACCGGGCCACGCGCCACCGGACGGTCGTCGCCGAACACTTCCATGCGGTCGACCAGCGTCACGATGCGGTCGGCCTCGTCGCAGATCAGCCGCGTCAGCAGCCTATCCTCTGAGGAAGCCTGCTGCTCGAGCAGCTGCGCGGCGCCGCGGATGCCGGACAGCGGGTTCTTGATCTCATGGGCGAGCATCGCGGCCAGCGCGATCACCGAGCGCGCCGCGCTGCGATGGGTGAGCTGGCGGTCCATCTTGTCGGCGATGGTGCGCTCCTGCAGCATCACCACGATATGCCCGGGCCGCTCGGTCAGCGGCGCGACGTGCAGGTCGACCTGACGGTCGCCGCCGATCCGCGGCGTGCCGAGATCGACCTTGTATTCGTTGACCGGCGAGCCGCTCGCCCGCACCTGCTCGATCAGCGCGAGCAGCGGGCTGCCGAACGGCACCAGCTCCTTCAGCGACTGCCGGCGCAAGAACTGCGTCGAGATCTCGAAGAAGGATTCGGCGGCGATGTTGGCATCGACGATCCGCCCGTCGGGTGCGACCAGCAGCACCGGATTGGGCAGCGCGTTGAGGATGGCCTCGCCGTCGGTGGGCACGGGCCGGCGAAATTCCATGGCTGACGTCATGCGGCAGCACTCCAGGCGAAATCATCGTAGGCGTCTTCGAGCGCGCGATGCACGCTGGACGGCTGCTCGGCAGTCAGGATCGCCTGCCGCCAGGTCTTCAATGTTGCTGCCGGCGCGCAGCTATAGGCCGCAGCGGTTTCCAGCGCCCAGCCGAGATGCTTGCGCGCATGCCTGAGCCCGATGCGCAGGCCATAGTGGCTGCAGACCTCGTCATAGAGCGCGCGAACATGCTTGAGCTGCTCGGCAAGCGACGGCGCGGCCTCGGCGACCCCGGTCTCGAGCCGGCGACCGATCTGGCCGGGCAGCCAGGGCTGGCCCTGCGCGCCGCGGCCGATCATGACGGCGTCGGCGCCCGACATTTCCAGCGCGCCGAGCGCCTTGTCGAACGAGGTGATGTCGCCATTGACCACGACCGGGATCGTGACGGCGTCCTTGACCGCGCGCACGGCGCTCCAGTCCGCTTCGCCCTTGTAGAACTGGCAGCGGGTGCGGCCATGCACGGTGATCATCTGCACGCCAGATGCCTCGGCGCGGTGCGCCAGCTCGGGCGCATTGAGCGAGCGATCGTCCCAGCCGAGCCGCATCTTCAGCGTCACCGGCACCTTGACCGCCGACAGCGTCGCCTCGATCAGCGTGACCGCGTGGTCGAGATTGCGCATCAGGGCCGAGCCTGACTGGCCGCCGGTCACGTGGCGTGCCGGGCAGCCCATGTTGATATCGATGATGTCGGCGCCGGCGCCCTCGGCGATCCGCGCGCCCTCCGCCATCCAGTGGGTCTGGCAGCCGGCAAGCTGGACCACATGCGGTCCGATCCCGGCTGCCTCACAACGCAGCTTCGACATCGGCTTGCCGTTCACCAGATCGTCGCTGGCGGTCATCTCGGAGACCACCAGGCCGGCGCCCAAACTGGCCGCGAGTCGCCGGAAGGGCGCATCGGTGATGCCGGACATGGGCGCGAGGAGAACCCGGTTGGCGACAGCAATATCGCCTATCTTCAATGGGTTACGAGGAGTACTTTGCACGCCGGTCACAGCCGTCTCGTCGTTCTGTCAGCCACGCCATTGCAGCTGACGCCGTCTATTCTGCGCACAATTCTTGTGCAGTCAAGGCTCATGCCTACGGTTTAGACATTCCTAGCACCTGTGCAAGTGCACTGCAACAAAATCTGCTTTTCCCACAGTCATCGGCAAACGCTCTGTTTTTGCGCAGCGGTCATGCTAAGGGCTGTGCGCGGCGGTCCCCCGCCGCTCCCCTCATCCCCGATTCGTCTGTCACTGGTTCAACATGTCGAAGCCTGAGCGTACCGCAGCCATCCTTGTCGCAGCCGGCCGTGGACTGCGCGCCGGCGCAGGCGGACCGAAGCAGTACCGAACGATCGGCGGACAGACGGTGATCTACCGCGCCATGGAGGCGTTCTCCGGACACCCCGGCGTGTTTGCGGTGCAGCCGGTGGTTAATCCCGATGATGCCGCGCTGTTCGACGAAGCGGTGGCGGGCCTCCGCCATCAGCCGCCGACGCCGGGCGGCGCGACGCGGCAGGCCTCGGTCCATGCCGGGCTCGAGGCGCTCGCCAGCGAGAAGCCCGACATCGTGCTGATCCACGACGCCGCGCGCCCCTTCGTCACCGCGGCCGTGATCTCCCGCGCGATCGCCGCGGCCGGCCGAACCGGCGCTGCGATCCCCGTGATTCCCGTCACCGACACGATCAAGCTCACCGGCGATACCGGCGATGTCGAGGCGACGCCGGAGCGCGCCCGCTTGCGGATCGCGCAGACGCCGCAAGCATTTCGTTTCGACGTAATATTGGAGGCGCATCGTCGTGCCGCGCGCGAGGGCCGCAGCGATTTCACCGACGATGCCGCGCTTGCTGAATGGGCGGGATTGACCGTTGCGACGTTTGAAGGCGATGCTGCCAACATGAAACTCACCACACCCGAAGACTTCGTGCGCGAGGAAGCGCGGCTCGCGAGCCAGCTCGGCGACATCAGGACCGGCACCGGTTACGACGTGCACGCCTTTGGCGACGGCGACCATGTCATGATCTGCGGCGTGCGCGTGCCGCACACGAAGGGATTCCTGGCGCATTCCGACGGCGATGTCGGGCTGCATGCGCTGGTCGACGCAATCCTCGGCGCGCTGGCCGACGGCGACATCGGCTCGCACTTCCCGCCGAGCGACGCCAAGTGGAAGGGCGCTTCGTCCGACCAGTTCCTGAAATATGCCGTCGAGCGCGTCACCGCGCGTGGCGGCCGGATCGCCAATCTCGAGGTGACGCTGATCTGCGAGCGGCCGAAGATCGGCCCGCTGCGCGACACCATGCGGGCGAAGATCGCGGAGATCTCCGGCGTCCACATCTCGCGCGTGGCGGTCAAGGCCACCACCAGCGAGCGGCTCGGCTTCACCGGCCGTGAGGAAGGCATCGCGGCAACGGCAAGCGCCACGGTCCGTTTGCCCTGGGATGAGAAAGGCTGGGGTGCCTGACATGGGCGGCAGCGACGCTCGTGCCCTCTCCCGCGCGCTGCTTGACCTGTGCCGGATGCGCAAGCTGACCATCGCGACCGCCGAATCCTGTACCGGCGGCCTGGTCGCGGGCGCGCTCACCGATATCCCTGGATCTTCCGACGTGATCGATCGCGGCTTCGTCACCTATTCGAACGAGGCCAAGCGGGCGATGCTCGGCGTCAAGGCGGCGACGCTGGAGACGTTCGGCGCGGTGAGCAAGGAGACCGCGACCGCGATGGCGATCGGCGCGCTGGAAAAGGCCGGCGTCGACCTTGCGGTCTCGATCACCGGGATCGCGGGCCCCGGCGGCGCGACGCCTGGCAAGCCGGTCGGCCTGGTGCACTTCGCCGTCGCCGCGCGCGATGGCCGCATCGTTCATCGGGAGCAACGATTTGGCGCGATCGGCCGCAGCACGGTGCGGCAGCGCTCGGTGGTCGAGGCGCTTCGCATGCTGATGGAGCTCGCGCGGCCGCCGCAGGCCGCAAAGCCGCGCCGCGAGGCTGCCAGCCGGTTGCGGCCACGGGTGGCCCGTTCGCCGCGAAGCCACACCGCGAAACGCCGGCGGCCGCCGCGCGGATAGGCCTACGCAAGTCGCATCGCGCGAAGGCCAACCTCACACTACCCTCAAGTCAACTGCGACCCAGTGCCGCCTATCTCAGGTGGAACTGCGACGTCGCTTCGCCGTTTTCTATTGTTCCAACTCTGCTGTTTGAATTGTTCGTCCAAGCAGCAAAATCCCACAACAAGGAGAAAATGATGAAGTTGGGAACTTTGGTCGTGGCCGCAATCACCGCTGGCGCCATGACGCTGTCGACGATTGCCCCCTCGTTCGCCGCCCCGCTCGCGCCCGCGCGGTTGCAGGACCGGCCGACCTCCGTCGAGCACGTGCAGTATCGTCACTGGCATGGCGGCCCGCGTCACGGCTACCGCGGCGGCTATTATGGTCATCGCCATGGCGGCGGTGGAAACGGCGCCGCGATCATCGGCGGGCTTGCCGCCGGCGCGATCATCGGCGGCGCCATCGCGGCAAGCCAGGCCAAGGCCAACAACGACGCCTATTGCTCCCAGCGTTTCCGCACCTACGACCCGGCTTCGGGGACCTACATCGCGTCCGGCGGCGTGCGGCGTTCCTGCCCGTAACGGAGCACAAAGGGGCATACCGCTGAAGGCGACGATGCCCCTTCTCTCTGTCCGTCATTGCGAGGAGCGACAGCGACGAAGCAATCCATCTTCCTGCGCATGCGGTGCGGTGGATTGCTTGGCTCCGCTCGCAATGACGGATGGGTCTACGACACGGCCGGCTTGCCGTAGACTTGGTCGGCACGTTTCTCGAACGCGGCGGCAAAGCGTGAGAATGCGGCATCGAACATCGAGCCCATCAGCATCGCCAGCATCCGGCTCTTGAATTCGTAATTCAGGAAGAAGCCGACATCGCATTCGGTCTCCGACTTCGGCTCGAAGGTCCAGCGGTTCTCCAGATTGCTGAACGGGCCGCGCAGATATTCGACCAGGATCTTCAGATTGGGCCGGTCGAGCGTCACCCTGCTGGTGAAGGTTTCGCGCACCAGCTTGAACGAGACGGTCATGTCGGCCACCACGACCTCGGTGCCGTCGTCCTTGGGCGTCCGCTGGCGGACCTTGAGCGCCTGGCACAGCGGCACGAATTCCGGATAGCGCTCGACGTCGGCGACCAGATCGAACATTTGAGGTGCGGTGTGGCGGACCCGCCGCTTGCTTGAGAATCGTGGCATCAGTGGATACTCGCACGGTTTTGCTGGCGTGCGAGACGCTGCAGATAATCGTCCGCCTGGGCCCGATCGGTGAAGCAGACCAGCGATTGATCGGCGCGCAAGCCCGAAAAATACTCGATCAGCTTTGGCCGCTGCTGCTGACGATAGGTCCAGACATAGCGGAAGAACTCGAGATCGATCTTCTCCGGGCAGCCTTCCGCCATCTCGGGGCGAACCTGGCCATAGCTGCCGGCAATCCGCCCCAGGATTCCGAGCATGCAGGTCAGCCGCGGCAGGTCGAACCAGATGATCGTATCGGAGAGCTGCCGGCGCAGTTCACCTGCACCGCTCTTCATGTAGTTCCCATCCATGATCCAGCGCGGCGCTTGCGTGACCTCGACCATGCGGCGCTCGAATTCATCCTTGTCGGACTCGACCCAGCCCGGCTTCCAGAACAGCGCGTCGATCGACACGGTCGGGATGCCCGTCATGGCGGACAGCCGTCGCGCAAAGGTCGACTTGCCGGACCCCGACGATCCCATCACCAGCACGCGTTGCATTGGTCCCGTCCAAGATTCGGTCAAGGTTCGGTCGAGGCTCGATCAGGCAACGGCGCGTGGCGGCGCCGGCCTCCTGCCGTTTACAAAATCTAGCGGCCGCGAGCCGTGCGCGCCGCCTGCAGCTTCGCAAAATCCTCGCCGGCATGGTGCGACGAGCGCGTCAGCGGACTCGCCGACACCATCAGAAAACCCTTGGTATAGGCGACACGCTCGTAGCCCGCGAATTCGTCCGGCGTCACGTAGCGCATCACGGCGTGATGCTTGC
Source organism: Bradyrhizobium sp. B120 (assembly GCF_049075665.1). Taxonomy (NCBI): domain Bacteria; kingdom Pseudomonadati; phylum Pseudomonadota; class Alphaproteobacteria; order Hyphomicrobiales; family Nitrobacteraceae; genus Bradyrhizobium; species Bradyrhizobium sp. B120. The sequence continues at coordinate 4,559,864 of NZ_CP185242.1, forward strand.
GCGTCGGCTGCAGGTACTGGCCGATGGTCAGGAAATCGACCTCGGCCGAGCGCAGATCGTCCATCACCTGCAGCACCTCGTGCCGCTCCTCGCCGAGGCCGACCATGATGCCCGACTTGGTGAAGATGGTCGGGTCCATCTCCTTGACCCGCTGCAGCAGCCGGATCGAATGGAAATAGCGGGCGCCGGGACGGACCGTCAGATAGCGCGACGGCACGGTTTCCAGATTGTGGTTGAAGACGTCGGGCTTGGCCGCGACCACGCGCTCGAGCGCGCCGTCCTTGCGCAGGAAGTCCGGCGTCAGGATCTCGATCGTGGTGGTCGGGCAGCGCGCGCGGATGGCGCGGATCGTCTGCGCGAAATGCTCGGCGCCGCCGTCGGCGAGATCGTCGCGATCCACCGATGTGATCACGACATGGGTCAGACCCAGCTTCGAGACCGCCTCGGCGACGTATTCGGGCTCATGGGCATCGAGCGCGCCGGGCATGCCGGTCTTGACGTTGCAGAACGCACAGGCGCGCGTGCAGGTGTCGCCCATGATCATGAAGGTGGCGTGCTTCTTGTCCCAGCATTCGCCGATGTTGGGGCAGCCCGCCTCCTCGCACACCGTGACGAGGCCGTTCTCCTTCACGATCCGGCGCGTCTCGGCATAGCCGCGCGTGTTCGGCGCGCGGACCCGGATCCAGTCCGGCTTCGGCGGCGACACGGCATCCGGCCGGTTCACCTTTTCGGGGTGGCGCGGGCGGAGCTGAGTGGTGGAGATGGTGTCGACGATGGTGACCATTTGTGCCTGCAAGTCGCGAGAGGCCATAGCTAATCGGTGTTGACGCGGCTCGCAACCCGCCCTGCGACCCTAGCAGACCAGCCCATATATTGGCAGTGTTGCGGTCCGTTCCACGCCGATTCCCACCTCAAAATGGCTCAAAAACCCCGATCGACCCGCGCGACCGCGCCGCGCCTCGGCAAAGCTCTGAAACGCGCCTTCTTCGATCGCAGCGTCCATGAGGTCGCGCCCGACCTGATCGGCGCGACCTTCCTGGTCGGCGGTGTCGGCGGCATCATCACCGAGGTCGAGGCCTACCATCACACCGAGCCGGCGGCCCACTCCTTCAACGGACCGACCCCGCGTAACCAGATCATGTTCGGCCCGCCGGGCTTCTCCTATGTCTACCGCTCCTACGGCATCCATTGGTGCGTCAACTTCGTCTGCGAGGCGCCGGGCTCGGCCAGCGCCGTGCTGATCCGCGCGCTCGAGCCGACCCACGGCTTGGCCGCGATGCGCCGGCGGCGCGGGCTGGAGGATGAGCGCGCCTTGTGCTCGGGGCCCGGCAAGCTCTGCGAGGCGCTCGGCATCACCATCGCAGACAGCGAATTGCCACTCGACCGTCCGCCGATCGCGCTCCACGCGCGGCTAGAGGTGCCCGACATCGTCACCGGATTGCGGATCGGCATCACCAAAGCCGTCGACCTGCCCTGGCGCTACGGGCTGAAGGGATCGAAATTCCTCAGCAAGCGGTTTCCACCGTGAGACGCCCGGTCAGCGCCGGTCGATGGTGACGATCCCATACGGATTGAACTTGAAATCGTCTGGTTCATAGGCGGTCTCATAAGACAGCTGCGCCTTGCGGTCGGCGAGCACCGCCTCCAGCCCGTTTTGCGCAAGCTGGTCACCGACCTCATCCATCAGCGCAACCACCTCTCGTTCGCTGCCATAGGCTTTGGCCACATATACTTCGGGAAGCCCGACGAGGTGAAAGCCGACGGTCTCCAGGTGGGTTGCGCCGGCCAGCGGCCGCTTGGCGAAGGCCAGCCGGCAGGCCAGACGCAGAGCGATGTTGTCATCCGATTGCAAAGCTGAGGCCGCCTCGTGAGCGAGCGCGACCCAACGCGCGAGGCCGTGGGCAACGCCTGCGCTTTCACCCTTGGCAGCCGTCGCACCTGCCTTGATCACGGCGTCGACCAGAAACAACGCGCCGGCCGAGCACATGACGGCATTGTCCGCCGACATCGGCGGTCCCAGCACATAGAGAACGGACTTGTGGTTGGCGACAGCCGCCTCGTCGGCGTCGGTCCAGGCATTCGGCGCGACGCGATCCCAGCACACGCCGAATGAGCGGCTCATATTGGGATCCGCCTTCCCCTGCGAATAGGTGCTATCGACGCTGAAGCCGGCCGCGAATTGTTCGATCGCACGCGAGGCTGCATCCTGCAGCCGCGGCAGCTCGCCTTCGCCGCCGAGCAAGCAGAGCACGTGGCGCGGCTTGACCGTCGATGCAGCCGCCTGAGCGCGTTCGCCGAAACCTGGCATTGGCAAGACTCCTGTCGCGATCAGCAGCGTTCTTCGGGATATTGTCACGATGATCTCGCGGCTTGGGGGAGCCGGAACGAATTGAACGGCCGACCTCTCGGCTGGTTGGTCGGATGCCGGTGCGACCAGGTTCACACCGCGTGATGGCAGGCTGCCTCGATCCGGTTGCCGTCGGGATCGCTCAGGAACGCCGCATCATACGAGCTATGATCGTCGCGCAGCCCGGGCGCACCGTCATCGGTGCCGCCCGTTATGACGCCCGCTTCAGCAGCTCGATCGCCTCGAGGATCTTGGCCCGGCGCTCCGTTGCTGCCGCGCGCTTTTCCTTTTCTTCCTCGACGAGTTCTTCCGGCGCGTTGGCGACGAATTTCTCGTTGGAGAGTTTGGCGTCGACCCGCTTGATGTCGGCGTCGGCCTTGCCGAGCTCCTTCTCCAGCCGCGCCCGTTCGGCCGCAAGGTCGATCACGCCCTTCAGCGGCAGCGCGACGACTTCGCCGCGCACCAGCAGCTGCATGGCGCCTTCCGGCGCGGCGTTCGCGAAGGAAATCTCCGACAATCGAGCGAGGCGCTTGATGGTGTCGTTCCAGCGCTGGGCGCGGTCGCGCGTCTCATCGGAGGTGGTCACGATCACCAGCGGTGTCAGCGTCGACGGCGAGATGTTCATTTCCGCCTTCACCGACCGCATCGCGGTGACGAGATCGACCACCCAGCCGATCTCGGCCTCGGCTGCGGGATCGCTGAACTCGTCCGCGTCGAGCGCGGCAATGACCGGCGGAATGATCGGATCAACAATCGGCCCCGCCGTTGCGACCGCCGCCAGCTGCTCGCCGGTCACGCCCTGCTTCCGCGGCCAGGGCGCCAGCACCAGGAGGCCGTCGCGCTTCGCGGTGACAGCCCACAGCTCTTCGGTGATGAAGGGCATGAACGGATGCAGCAGCTTGAGGATCTCGTCGCGCGCCCAGGCGATCATGGCGCGGGTCTCGGCCTTGGCCGCCCCCTCCTCGCCCATCAGCACCGGCTTTGCGAGTTCGACTTGCCAATCGCAGAACACATTCAGCACGAAACGGTAGATTGTACCGGCCGCGTCGTTGAAGCGATGGTCCTCGATCGCCTCAGTCACCTCGCGGGTGACGCGCGAGGTTTCGTGCGCGATCCAGCGGTTCAGCGTTTCCTTCGCGTCCTTCGGATCGAAACCGTCCGGCTTCACGCACTCGTTCATCTCGGCGAAGCGGCAGGCGTTCCAGAGCTTGGTCGCGAAATTGCGGTTGATCTCGACCAAATGCGGCGACAGGCGGATGTCATGGCCCTGCGCCGCCTCGCGGGTCAGCGCGAAGCGCAGCGCGTCGGCGCCATACTCGTCGATCACGCCGAGCGGATCGATGACGTTGCCCTTCGACTTCGACATCTTCGCGCCCTTCTCGTCACGGACGAGACGGTGGATGTAGACGGTCGAGAACGGCGCCTCCTTCATGAAGTGGAGGCCCATCATCATCATGCGGGCGACCCAGAAGAAGATGATGTCGAAGCCCGTGACCAGCGTGTTGGTCGGGTAGTAGCGCGCGACCTCCGGCGTGTCGTCCGGCCAGCCCAGCGTCGAGAACGGCCACAGCGCCGAGGAGAACCAGGTGTCGAGCACGTCCTCGTCACGCGTGATGAAGCCCTCGCGCTTGGCGGGGTCGACCGCCATGTCGTGGCCCTGCTCCGGCGTGATGACTTCCTGTTCGACGTAATAGCCGAGCGCGTTGCCGACCGCTTCTTCCTCGGTCTCGGCGACGAACACCTTGCCGTCGGGCCCGTACCAGGCGGGGATCTGATGGCCCCACCAGAGCTGGCGCGAGATGCACCAGGGCTGGATGTTCTCCATCCACTCGAAATAGGTCTTTTCCCAGTTCTTCGGCACGAACGTAGTTTCGCCCGAGCGCACCGCCGCCATCGCCGGCTGCGCCAGCGTCTTGGCGTCGACATACCACTGGTCGGTGAGGTACGGCTCGATCACGACATTGGAGCGGTCGCCATGCGGCACCATGTGGGTGTTGGGCTCGATCCGCTCGAGGAAGCCGAACTCCTCCAGCCTTGCGACGATCTTCTTGCGCGCCGCGAAGCGCTCGATGCCGTGAAACTCTGCCGCGAATTCGTCGGCGCCCGCCGGCAGGCCGCGCAGATAGTCCTCGTTGCCGGTGAGGCTAAGGCAGCCTTCCTGGTCGAGCACGCTGATCTGCGGCAGGCCGTGGCGCTTGCCGATCTCGAAGTCGTTGAAGTCGTGCGCCGGCGTCACCTTGACCGCGCCCGAGCCCTTCTCCGGATCGGAATAGTCATCGGCAACGATCGGAATCTTGCGGCCGACCAACGGCAGGATCACGTGCTGGCCGACCAAGTCGGTGTAGCGCTCATCGTCCGGATGCACCGCGACCGCTGTGTCGCCGAGCATCGTCTCCGGACGCGTGGTCGCGACCACGATGAACGATTTGGGATCCTCGGGGCTGAAGCTGCGGCCTTCGATCGGATAACGCAGGTACCAGAGGTGGCCCTTGACCTCGACCTGCTGCACTTCGAGATCGGAGATCGCGGTGAGCAGCTTCGGGTCCCAATTGACCAGGCGCTTGTCCTTGTAGATCAGGCCCTGGCGGTGCAGCTCGACGAACACCTTGACGACGGCGCGCGACAGGCCCTCGTCCATGGTGAAGCGCTCGCGCGACCAGTCGCAGGACGCGCCGAGGCGCTTGAGCTGATTGACGATGGTGCCGCCGCTCTCGGCCTTCCACTGCCAGACCCGCTCGAGGAACTTGGCGCGGCCCATGTCGCGCCGGCCCGGCTCCTGCCGCTCCATCAGCTGGCGCTCGACCACCATCTGGGTAGCGATGCCGGCATGGTCGGTGCCGGGCTGCCACAGCACGTCACGGCCGCGCATCCGCTCGAAGCGGCACAGGATGTCCTGCAGCGTGTTGTTGAGCGCGTGACCCATGTGCAGCGAGCCGGTCACGTTCGGCGGCGGGATCACGATGGTGAAAGGCGCGGCGTCCTTGCGCTCGGGCCGGCCGGCCTTGAACGCACCGCTCTGCTCCCAAAGCTGGGCCATCCGGAGCTCGATATCGGCAGGCTGGTAGTTTTTCTCGATCATGACAATGCGCTGTGGACCATGGGGAAAGGGTAGAAAGCCGCCAGAACGCACCGAGTCAACCGGACCGGCACGTCAAAACGGCATTGAGAGCGTTTTCGAGCGAAGTGGACACCGGTTCGCGTGAAGAAACGGGTCGAAACAGGGAACTGGCGCTTCGGGTCTGATCCTATCAGAACCGAAACTCTGGGGCATTTGGGGGCTGAATGAGGGCTGCCAAGCCCCCTGCGGCAGGAGCTACCGCCCGCGGGAGACCCGCTCGATCTCGGCCTTCACGATCCGCTCGACCAGCCCCGGCAGATTGTCGTCCAGCCAGGACTTCAGCATCGGCCGCAGCATCTCCTTGACCAGATCCTCCAGCGTCCGAGCATTGTTGCTCAGCACGGTGTTGGCCAGCGAGTTGAAGGCGGATTCGACCGCCCGCATCGTGGTTCCCGAGATGATTTGCTGCATCGGCGCGGTCTCGATTGCCGGCGGTTCTCGCTCTCGAACCGGTTCTCGCATCGGCTCCGGCGCCCGTGCGCGGGCTTCCGTGAACTCGACGTCGTCCTGCGGCTCGACCTTGCGGAACGATGGTACGGCCGCCGGCTCCGGCAGCGCCATGTCGTCGGTGAGCTCGAATACGTCGGCTTCGGGCTGGGCTTCGGGCTGCGGCGACGGCCTGATCTCGGACGCGGGCGTCGCCTCGTCGAGGCTGGCGAGCAGCGAGTCGATGTCGTCCTGATTGTTACTGGCCGGCGCCGGCGCGGGTGGCGGTGATTTCGGCGCTGACGCGGCGGGCTTCGCGGCCGGGGGCGCTGCGGGCGGCGGGCTCTTGATCGCGGGCTTGGCAGCTGGTGGCGGCGATTCAACCTTTGGCGGCGGCGCAGCGACGGCCGCAGGTTTCTCGGCCGCGGCCGGCTTCGCCTCGTCGTCGGCAATGATGCGACGGATCGACGCCAGAATCTCCTCCATCGAGGGCTCTTGGACCTTCGCAGGTTGCGTCATCTCCGACTCCACATCGAAACTTATTTTACATCAAGCCCGAGAGGATTCGCCGGTTCCGATGAAGCGGGCGGAGATTTTCATTGCTCCCGCCCGACTTGTCCCCAGATCAAGCCCGCCCGAGGCTTTGTGCAAGCTTCGTGTCGCCCAATGCAGCGTGATCACAGGTGGCGTCGCACCTGCCATCACGCAACGCCGGCGCGAATCGCCTTGCTGCCCGACAAAACGGTATGTCAGGCCAATTATCGATTGCAAGCAAACGCGCCAGTCTGTGGTCCTGATTAACTCAGAACCACAAACATGGCGCGACAAGCGGTGTTGACGTGAAGGTGTTTAGCGGCCGTCGGGCGTGCGTACGCCGGCCCAATTGTCGCGCACCTGCTGGTAATGCACGCTGGCGTCATAGACGTTGGTCGAAAGGCCCATCACCTGCGGTGACAGCCGGCCAATCGCGCTCAGCACGTTATAGGATGCAACGACGCGGTCGTGTTGCGCGGTGACGAGTGCGTTGCGCGCATTGACCAGCGCTTGCTGCGCGTTGAGCACGTCCAGCGTGGTGCGCTGGCCGGCCTTGGCCTCTTCGCGGACGCCGTTCAGCGCGATTTCGGACGCGGTGACCTGCGCCTGCGCCGACGCGACCTGCGACTTGCCGGCGACCAGCTGGCCCCAAGCGGTGACAACGTTGGCGCGCGCCTGATCCCTGGTCTGTTCCAGCACCAGACGCTGCTGCGCCAGTGATTCCTTGGACTGCCGGATCAGCGAGTATTCAGCACCGCCCTGATAGATCGGCACCGACACCTGAACCTGCGCCGCCGCATTGAAGCTGCGGTTCACCGACAATTGTTGCTGGTAGCCTTCGGTCACCGACGCCTGCAACCCAACCGTCGGCAGCAGCGCGCCTTCGGCAACCTTGGTCTGCAGGAAGTTGACGTCGACGCCGTACATCGCGGACGTGACGTTCGGATTCTGGGTCAGGCTGAGCTCGACGGCGGCCGCAAGCGTCGCCGGCAGGAAGCGATCGACCGGCGAGCCGGGCGCGAGATTCTGCGGTTCGTTGCCGATGATGCGGCGGAAGTTCGACCGCGTCGTGGTCAGGTTCGATTCCGCGGTGAGCTGCTGGGTCTTGCCGGCCGCAAGCTGTGCTTCGGATTGCGCAACGTCCGTGCGCGTCACCTCACCTACGTTGAAGCGATCCTGGGTCTGCTTCAGCGTCTGCTCAAGCACCCGCGTGTTGCTGCGCTGGACCTCGACGATAGCGGCGTCGCGCAGATAATCCATGTAGATGGTGGCGGCGCTCAGGATCACGGTCTGCTCGAGCACGCGCAGACCTTCGCGCGCCGACGACACCTGGCTTTCGGCCGCGCGCACCTTGTTCGGGGTCTGCGCGTTGTACAGCGACTGGTTCACCGTCAGGCCCGCGCTGGCGGGATTCTGGGTGCCGTGGATCGCGTCCTTGCTGCCCGTCTGCTGCTGGTCGGTGTACTGATATCCGCCGCTTACGGTCAGCGCGGCTCTCGGACGATAGCCCGAGAGCGCCTGGGGAACGTTTTCGTCAGTTGCCCTCACCAGTGCGCGCTGCGCATTCAGCTGGGGATTGTTCTGGTAGGACCGCACCAGCGCGGCCTCGATAGAATCGGCGAGCGCGGGCACGGGGCCCATCTCCGCCAACAGAAGGACGGCAGTCGCAGCCGCGGTGATAAGCTTCACCCCACGCATCCCCGGTAATCCAATCATTGTAGTCGCCGTCTCCACAAGCAAGTCAGTTCCGGCGGTCGCTTCAGACGAAGTGAGTCCCGCCTCACCTTAGTCCGCAGCTAAGGGCAACGGAACTACCCCGCAACGGAACGCGGTGGAAACTCTTCACATGGGGCAAACGGGCCACACTTCTGATTCAGAACGGGATTTTATCAGCTGGCGCAGCGCGGTAGCGGTCAGAAGACGAACGCCGGAACCCGCTCGAATCCGGGCAGCACGGGGGCCGTGGCGTCGAACAGCTCGCGATGGCCGAAATCCCCGTGGGAGTGAGTCACGAGGGTGGCACGCGGCGGCGGCGTCAGGCCGAACACCCCGACCAGCCGGCCCCCCTCCTTGAGCTGGCTGAACAGCCCGGTCGGGATAATCTCGGTCGCACCGTTGAGAACGATGACATCATACGGCGCGCCGGCGGCATCACCGTCGGCAGCGGCCGCGGTCTTGACGGTCACATTCTGGATGCCGAGCTGGGCGAACGCTGCGGAGGCCTTTGCGGCCAGCGCCGGATCGCTTTCGGTTGCGCTGACCTCGCCGGCAAAGCGCTCCACGATGGCGGCGGCGTAGCCGGTCGCGCAGCCGACCACCAGGACGCGGTCGGTCGCCTTGATCTCGGCGGCTTGCAGCATCCTGGCGAGCAACGCCGGCGTGATCAGGCAACGCCTGGCCGCGCCGCCCTCGGTCACGTCGAGATCGAGGTCCAGATAGGCCAGCGCCTGCTTGCCGGCCGGCACGAACACCTCGCGCGGCACGGTCAGCATGGCTTCGAGAATACGATCGTCGGTCACGTCGCTCGGACGCACCTGACCATCCACCATGTACTGGCGCGCGGTCGAAAAACCGGTCATTGGCGGGACCCTGCAAGTCGCGGCATTGCCGCTGGAGAAGCTAGAACAGGGCCATCTTTTGGAACAAGCTCCGCCAAAACGCAACACGCCGTTGGCGTGCAAAACCCGCTCCCAAAATGCGCGCCGCGGTGTGCTCTACTCGATCGTGACGGCAAGCCGGCCGATCAGGCGGGCCACTTCATCGAGATGCTCGGAATCATGCTCCTCGACGGCCCTCGCGAGCCGGCGGACACACTCATCATCACTGATGTCGGGAGCATCGCTCGGAACAAGCGTCGGCTGCGGCATCGACAGGTCGATCAGGTTAATGGCCATCAAAATCACCTCTCAAGACCCGGCAGGACGAAGTGTTGACGGTTATTGAGTCGATTTGACGACGTATTTTGTCTGTCCGTAGCGGACCACAGGCTTGTGATGGGCGTTGAAGGGGTCTTGATGGGGCCAAAACTGGCTCCCCGGGCTGGATTCGAACCAGCGACCATTCGATTAACAGTCGAATGCTCTACCGCTGAGCTACCGAGGAATAGGCGAACAAAACGTTCGCGAGCGGGCAGCGTATAACAAAGCCTTTCGGCCTTGCAAAGAACCAAATGGGGCTCCGGCGAAACTTTAGCGTGGCACGGTAAACCTCTGCGGTGCAAGGCTTTGCCGGCGTTCCAGGGCGATGCAGGCCTGTCCCGGCTGTCCCGATATCGACGCCGCGGGCGCCTGGAAACACCCGCCGGGCGCGGCCATTTCGCCGCGCCGCCGATTCTTCCGCGGGCACGCCCCGCCCCTGATGTCATTCCGCGATGAACGAGGTGGTCTTGGTGCCGGGGTCGTAACGCAGCCTCAGGACGTCCCAATCGACCTTGCGAAGCGCCTCCCTTGAAAGCGCTCTATCGCGCGGCGATGGCGACGATGAACAGCGCCGTCGCCGCAAGCGAGGCGATGGTCCGCACGTGGTTCCAGAAGGTCCAGTCGGTCAGGTAGCGCGCCCAGACCGGCGCGGCCGCGGTGCTCGCGGGGTCTGTGGCCGCAAGCTGATCGTTCAGCGGCACGTTGAAGACGGCCGTGACGACGAACATCCCGACGACATAGAGGCCGCCGCCGCAGATCATCGCAAGCGCGCCCGGCTCCTGCCATCGCAGCCCGCCGAGCACGACCAGCCCGGCGCAAGACAGCGTGGTGCCGAGGAAGACTGGCATGAACAGCGAGCGCACGATGTCGACATCGATCGCGTTCATCGCCGAGATGCCGGCGGCCTGGTCGATGCGGCCGAGCGCGGTCATGACGAACGCCGAGAACGCGAAATAGACCCCGGCAAGCAGGCCGCAGCCGAGCGCGGAAAACCACAGCAAGCCCGAGGTCAGGATATTGCGCATCGCTCCACCTCCAAACGCGAGAGATGCTCGCATTTGTCAAATGCGATAAACTCTCGTATTTGAGACGTCAACCCCGATTGCGGAGGAGAGAGATGGCGAGACGAAAGGCCGCGCCGGCGGCAACGGCAAGGGCCGCGCCCGCGGTGGAAGCCCCCCTGCCCGGGCTGGCGCGGCTTGCCCCAACGCAACAGCGCAGCCGCGAGCGGTTCGAGCGCATCCTCGCCTGCGCGACCGAGATCATGGCGGAGAAAGGCAGCGAGGCCTTCCGCATGAGCGACATCGTCGAACGCAGCGGCGTCGCATTCGGCTCGCTCTATCAATATTTCCCCGACAAGGCCGCGATCATCGGCACGCTGGCGGAACGGCATAACGCCATCGGGCGCGATTGCGTCAGGCGCGATCTGGCCGCGGTCTCGTCGGCGCACGACCTGCATCCGGCGCTATGCCGGATCGTCGACAGTTACTACGAGATGTTCATGCGCGAGCCTGTGATGCGCGACATCTGGCAGGCGACCCAGGCCGACCGCGCCCTGCAAAAGCTCGATGCGGACGACATGGACGTGCTCTCAGGCCTGTTGTCCGACGCGATCAGGCGGGTTGCGCCCGGCATGCCGGCCGTCACTCTCACGAGCTTCTCGGGACTGACGATGACGCTGATCGCAGCCGCCGTGCGTCACGCGATCACGCTGCCGCCCCGGAAGGCGCGGCAGGTGCTGACGCAATTCAAGACCATGCTGCCGGGAGACCTCACCGGGCTGGCATGACCACGACCGCGCCGACGCCGGGAATTTGCCGGGATTGCCTCCACTGTCACGTCTCCCTAAAATTCCTGCGATATTTGACGGCTATGAATATTGCCGGGAAGTCCGGGAAGAGTTTTTCGCAAGATGTGATTTGTCTCACACGAGGAGCGGCCTTGCCGACCTAGGTTCCCCGAGGGGTCATCAGACATTTATTTACCAAAGCGGGCGCCATCGTTCTTTTCATAAAATTCGAACGAATCGCTCAATCCGGACCGAAGACAGTTTTGCGACCATGGCGCTCTCGAACCTCGGAGAGCGCGATGAGCGAAGTCGAATTTGATCTGCTGCTGGACGCCGTGCGAACGGCGATCGCGCCTATTGCTCAGGAGGATTTCGTGGCTCGACCCTCGCCCCGCATTCAGCCGCCGCCGCGCGCGGCGAATGACAACCAGGCGCCGTGGCCGCTAATTCCGTTTCCTGAAGGCTGGTACGCCGCAAGCTAATGCGGCTTCTCATTTGTCGGCTGCAAGCCATTGATGAGATGAGTGGAGGCCACGACCAGAATTGAACTGGTGTACACGGTTTTGCAGACCGTTGCGTAACCACTCCGCCACGTGGCCCCTTGCGGCGCACTTCATATACGCCCTGTCTGCGATAGGCAACCAAGCCGGACAGCTAACGCCGGCGCTTCCGGAAGTCCCGCTTCTTCGGTTTTGGCGCCAATTCCGGCATTTCGGCCTGCACTTCGCGGAATCTCGCCAGCATCCGCTCGAAACTATCAGTTAACGCTGCCGCGATATCAGGCCGCTTTTCCAGCCCTGCCAGCAGGACCGCGGCCGCCTCGATGGTGGACAGGCCGTCGCGCCGCGGTTCCCGGCGCAGCTTGCCGTACAGCGAGGGCCGTTTCGGCCCGAGAATCACCCGCTGGCACTTCAGCATCCAGGCATTGCGCCACCACAGCGCCTTGGCCTGGCTCCAAGTGCCGTCGAGTAGCACGATGCCCTCGATGTCGGAGAGGATCCCGCGCTGGTGCGGCTCCAGCTCACCCTTGCGGTTGATCGCGACTATCTCGGCGTCGGTTTCGAGGTCCTCGACCTTGGCCGAGCCGAGATAGAGCACCGCCCAGCGCGACGGATCGGCCACCCGCCGCCCGAGCGCCTTGGAGAGGCTGGGCCAGGACAGCCCGATTCGCACCACGGCGTTCTCGAAATGCCGCGCCAACAGTCGCGCGGTGCCGAGCGCCCTGTCCTGCTCCTGCGGATGGATCAAGATCAGGAGCTGGATCCGGCTTTTGATCGGCGTGACACTGTCGCAGATGCACAGCGGCATCGGCTTGCCGCAATGCGGGCACTCCGGGATCTCGGTGGCAAGTTCGGACTTTGCTTCGGTCGGTTCGGACATCGCTTCGCTATACGCGTGCAGAGCCGTTCAATCCAACCTATTCCGCTGGTGCGTGCACGCCTGACGGCGCCGGGCGCCGGCGCAACCGGTCGATCAGGAGATAGATCACCGGCGTGGTGTAGAGCGTCAGGATCTGCGACACGAACAGGCCGCCGATGATGGTGATGCCGAGCGGCCGGCGCAGCTCGGTGCCCGGGCCGGTCGCAATGACCAGCGGAATGCCGGCGAACAGCGCGGCCATCGTCGTCATCAGGATCGGGCGGAAGCGCGCCCGGCAAGCCTCGAAGATCGCATCCCGTGACGACAGGCCCTGATGCCGCTCGGCCTCGAGCGCGAAGTCGACCATCATGATGCCGTTCTTCTTGACGATGCCGATCAAGAGGATGATGCCGACAAAGGCGATCACCGTCAGCGGCGTGTTGGTGACCTGCAACGCCAGCAGCGCGCCGAGGCCGGCCGACGGCAGTGTCGAGATGATCGTGATCGGATGCGCCAGGCTCTCATAGAGCACGCCGAGCACAATATACATCGCAACCAGCGCGCCGAGGATCAGCAGCGGCTGCCGCCCGCTGGTCTTGTTGAAGTCGCCGGCATTGCCGTCGAAGCTGCCGCGAATCCCCTCGGGCATATGCAGCTCATCGACCGCCTGCTGGATGTTCGTGGTCGCGACCTCGAGCGGCACGTCCGGCAGCAGGTTGAACGACACCGTGGTCGAGGGGAAGCCGCCGGAGTGATAGACCGCGAGCGCCGACAGTCCGCGCTGGTAATGCACGAGCGCCGACAGCGGCACCTGCACGTCATTGGCGCCGGCGACATAGATGCGCTCGAGGTTCGACGGGTCGCTCTGGAATTTTGGATCGATCTCGAGCACCACCACGTACTGGTTGCGCTGGGTGTAAATGTACGAGATCTGCCGCTGCGAGAACGCGTTGTTGAGCGCGTTATCGATGTCCTGCACCCGGACGCCAAGGCTGGAGGCGATCTTGCGGTCGATCACGAGGTTGAGCTGCAGGCCGCCGGGGTCGCGATCGGCGGAGACATCGGTGATGCCCTCCACCGTCTCCATGCGCTTGGCGACGAGCGGCGCCCATTTCTGCAACAGATCGAGATCGGTCGAGGCGAGCGTGTACTGGTAGTCGGAATCGCTCTGCCGGCCGCCGGTGCGGATGTCCTGGGCCGCGAACATGAACAGGCGGATGCCCGGCACCATGAACAGATTGCGGCGCAGCCGGTCGATCACCTGCGCGGTCGACAGGCCTGCCCGCTCCTCCGGCGGCTTCAGACTGATGAACATGGTGCCGCGGTTGGAGGTGGCGCCCCCCGGGCCGCCGCCGGAGCCGACCGACGAGCCGATGCCGGCGACCGCGGGGTCAGCCATCACGATGTCGGCGAGCCGCTGCTGCAGACCGAGCATCGATTGGAACGAGATATCGGCGGACGCGCGGGTCGCCCCGATCACGAAGCCGCTGTCGTCGGTCGGGAAATAGGCCTTCGGCGTCTTGACGTACAGCACCACCGTCAGCGCGACGGTGGCGAAGAACACCACCAGGGTCAGGAAGGGATAGCCGAGCACGATGCGCAGGGTCGACGCGTAGAACGCCACGACCCGCGACAGCGTGCCCTCGATGACGCGATCGTACCAGGTAGCACGATCCGAGGTTGCCTCCTTGATGTAGTGCGCGCAGATCATCGGCGTGATCGTCACCGACACCAGGGTCGACACGATGATGGCAAACGTCAGGGTCAGCGAGAACTCGCGCAGCAGGCGGCCGACGATCCCGTCCATGAAGATCAGCGGCGTGAAGGCCGCGATCAGCGACAGCGAGATCGACAGCACCGTGAAGCCGATCTGCTTGGCGCCTTCGACCGCGGCCGGATATGGCGCCATGCCCTGCTCGAGATTGCGGTACATATTCTCGATCATCACGATGGCGTCGTCGACCACGAAGCCGACGGAGATCGCGAGCGCCATCAGCGACAGATTGTCGATCGAGAAGCCGGCGAGCCACATCCCGGCGCAGGTGCCGGCCAGCGCCAGCGGCACCGAGACGCCGGCGGCGATCGTCGGTACGATCCTGCGCAGGAACACGAACACCACCACCATGACCAGCATGGCGGTCGCCAGCAGCGTGAACTGCATGTCCTCGACGCTGGCGCGGATCGTTCCGGTACGATCGACCAGGGTCGAGATCTCGACACCGGCCGGGATCCACTGCCTCAGTTCCGGCAACATCCTGCGAACGCCGTCGACGGTGTCGATGACGTTGGCGTCGCCCTGCTTGGTGATCTGGATCAGCACCGCCGGCTGCTTGTTGAACCAGGCGATCGAACGCGAATTGCGGACGGAATCTTCGACCTCGGCAACATCCGAGAGGCGGACGAAATTGCCGTTCGAGCTCTTGATGACGATGTCGCGGAACTCGGCCGCGGTGCGCATCTGCTTGTTGATCGAAAGCGTCTCGCTCAGCCGGTCGCCATTGAAGATGCCGACCGGGCCCAGCGGATTGGCATTGATGATCGCAAGCCGGACGTCGTCGGTCGCGATCCCGGCATTGGCCAGCGACACCGGATTGAGCGCGATGCGCACCGCCGGCTGGTCGGCGCCGCTGACCGTTACCTCGCCGACACCCGGCACCTGCGAGATGCGCTGCGCCAGCACGGTATCTGCGACGTCGTACATCGCGCTGGTCGAGATCGTCTTCGAGGTCAGCGCCAGCACGAACACGGGTGCTGCGGCCGGATTGGCCTTGCGGAACTTGGGCAGCGACGGCAGGTCGCTCGGCAGATCGGCGAGCGAGGCATTGATCGCGGCCTGCACGTCGCGCGCGGCGCGGTCGATGTTGCGGCCGATCGAGAACTGCACCTGGATGCTGGTGGTGCCGAGCGAACTCGTCGAGGTGATCTGGTCGACCCCCGAAATGGTGCCGAGCTTGCGCTCCAGCGGCGCCGCGACAGTCGCAGCCATCACCGAGGGATCGGCGCCGGGCCGCGACGCCGACACGCGGATGGTCGGGAAGTCGACATTCGGGACCGACGACACCGGCAGAAACTCGTAGGCGACGATCCCGACCAGGAACAGCCCGATCGCCAGCAAGGTGGTGCCCACCGGCCGGCGGATGAAGGGCTCGGAGATCGAGATCACTGCATGCCCTCGGTGGCACCCGCGATCGGCGGGCCGCTGGGACCTGCCTCAGGCACGGCCCGCTCGATCCGGCGGTTGAGCCGGTCGAGCGCGAGATAGATCACCGGCGTGGTGTAGAGCGTCAGCAACTGGCTCAGCAGCAGGCCGCCGATGATCGATATGCCGAGCGGGAAGCGCAGCTCGGCGCCGGTGCCGCTTTCGATCGCGAGCGGCAGCGCGCCGAACAGCGCCGCCAGCGTCGTCATCATGATCGGCCGGAACCGCAACAGGCAGGCCTGGACGATCGCGTCATAGGACGACATGCCCTGGTGCCGCTCGGCCTCCAGCGCGAAGTCGATCATCATGATCGCGTTCTTCTTGACGATGCCCATCAAGAGGATGATGCCGATCAGGCCGATCACCGAGAGGTCCTGCCCGCACAGCATCAACGCCAGGATGGCGCCGACGCCGGCCGAGGGCAGCGTCGACAGGATCGTGATCGGGTGGATGTAGCTCTCATAGAGCACGCCGAGCACGATGTAGATCGTGATGATTGCAGCCAGGATCAGCCAGGGCTGCCCGGCCAGCGAGCGCGCGAATTCGGCGGCGTCACCGGAATAGATCCCGACGATGCTGCCGGGCATCCCGATCCGGGTCTCGATCGCCTTCACAGCCTCGACCGCGTCGCCGAGCGCCTCGCCCGGCGCCAGGTTGAAGCTGAGCGAAACCGACGGGAATTGTGCCTGGTGCGAGATCGCGAGCGGCGCCGTGGTGCGGACCAGCGTCGCGACCGCGGACAGCGGCACCTGCGCGCCGCCGGCACCGGGCAGATAGAGCTTGTCGAGGATCGAGGGATCGCGCTGATACATCGGCAGCGCCTCGAGCACCACGCGGTACTGGTTGGCCTGGCCGTAGATCGTCGAGATCTGCCGTTGCGCGAAGGCGTCGTTCAGCGTGTCGGTGACGCCCTGCAGGCTGACGCCGAGCTGGCCGGCGCGCTGGCGATTGATGTCGAGCGCCGCACGCAGGCCGCCATCCTGCGCTTCCGACGAGACATCGCGGAAGATCGGATCGCGCCGCATCTCGGCGACGAGCTTCTGCGACCATTGCGAGACCTCGGCGGCATCGGTCGCGGTCAGCGTGTACTGGTATTGCGAGCGGCTTGACTGGGTCGAGATCTGCACGTCCTGCACCGGCTGGAAGTAGACAGTCATTCCGGGGACCATTGCGATCTTCTGCTTCAGCCGCTCGATCACCTTGACGACGCCGTCGCGCCGCTGGTCGAGCGGCTTCAGCGTCATCACCAGACGGCCGACATTGGTGGTCGGATTGACCGAGCCGGCACCGATCACCGAGACCACGCCGACCACGTCAGGGTCGGCCTTGATGAGATCGGAGACCTCGCTCTGGCGGCGCTGCATCTCGGCAAACGAGACGTCGGGGCCGGCCTCCGTCACCGCCGTGATCGAGGACGTATCCTGCAGCGGCAGGAAGCCCTTCGGCGCCAGCACATACATGATGAGCGTCAGCGCGATGGTCGCGAATGTCACCAGCAGCGTCGCGCGCTGGCGCTGCAGCACCCAGAGCAGCGTGCGATGATAGAACTCCACCATGCGGTCGATGAAGCGGCTGACCGCGGCAAGGCCCGGGACCGCCATCTCCTCATGGATGTTCTTGAGCAGTCGCGAGCACATCATCGGCGTCAAGGTCAGCGAGACGATCGCCGAGGTCACGACCGCGATCGTCAGGGTCAGCGCGAACTCGCGGAACATGCGGCCGACCAGGCCGGACATGAACAACAGCGGGATGAACACCGCGATCAGCGACACCGTCAGCGAGATCACGGTGAAGCCGATCTCGCTGGCGCCCTTCAGCGAGGCCTCCATCACCGTCTCGCCGCCTTCCATGTGGCGGACGATGTTCTCGATCATCACGATGGCGTCGTCGACCACGAAACCGGTTCCGATGGTCAGCGCCATCAGCGACAGATTGTCGAGGCTGAAGCCGGCGAAATACATGACGCCGAAGCTCGTGATCAGTGACAGCGGCAGCGCGACGCCGGCGATCAGGGTCGCGCGCAGCGACCGCAGGAACAACAGCACCACCAGCGTCACCAGCACGACGCTCAGGATCAGCGTGAACTGCACGTCGTGGACCGAAGCGCGGATCGTCACGGTGCGGTCGGAGACGATGGTCAGCTTGACGCCGGCCGGAACGGCCCGCTGCAGCCGCGGGATCTCGCCGCGGATCTGCTGGACGACGTCGATGACGTTGGCGCCCGGCTGGCGCTGGATATCGATGATGACCGCCGGCGTGCCCTGGTACCAGCCGCCGGTGCGGTCGTTCTCGAGCCCGTCGACGATCTGCGCAACGTCGCCGATCGTCACCGGCGAGCCGTTGCGATAGGCTATGATGATCGGCCGGTAGGCGTCGGCGGCGGCGATCTGGTCGTTGGCGGCGATGGTGTAGGATTGCTGGGCGCCGTCGAGCGAGCCCTTCGGCCCCGACACGTTGGCGCCGGCGATCGCGTTGCGCAGATCCTCCATCGCGATGCCATAGGCCGCAAGCCGCGCCAGGTCGGCCTGCACGCGCACCGCAGGCTTCAATCCGCCGAGGATCGAGACCCGGCCGACGCCGGAGATCTGGCTTAGCCGCTGGCCGAGGATGGTATCGGCAAGATCGCTCATCGCCCGCAGCGAGATCGTGTCCGAGGTCAGCGCCAGGGTCATGACCGGCGCGTCCGCCGGGTTCACCTTGGCGTAGACAGGTGGATACGGCAGCGTCTTCGGCAGAATGCCGGCGGCGGCATTGATCGCGGCCTGGACGTCCTGGGTGGCGCCGTCGATGTCGCGGTTGAGGTCGAATTGCAGCGAGATCTGGCTGACGCCGAACGAGCTGGTCGAGTTCATCGACGACAGCGACGGAATTTGCCCGAGTTGCCGCTCCAGCGGCGCGGTGATCAGCGAGGCCACCACGTCGGGGCTCGCGCCCGGCAGTTGCGTCGTCACCTGCACGGTCGGGAAGTCGACCTGCGGCAGCGCCGAGACCGGCAATGCCCAATAGCCCAGCGCGCCGCCGATCAGCAGGGCGATGCCGAGCAGCGAGGTGGCGATCGGCCGGCGGATGAACGGTTCGGAGACGCTCATGGTTGCGTGCTCGCTGTTGGGTCGGACATTACGAGGTCAGGATGTCGGTCATGGCTGCGCCTTCGGCGCGCCGCCCGACTGTTCGCCCCCTGCCGCCGGCGCGGGCGCCGGTCCGGTCTGCCCCTTCTGATCGCCCTCGCTGTGGTCGCGCCGGCCGCGATGCTCGCCGCCCTGCCCGTCCTGCTTGGCGTCCTTGCTCTGATCCTTGCCCTGGTCCTTGCTTGGGCCCTCGCCTTGTGCCCCGCGTTTGCCGTCCGGAGTACGGCCGCGCTTGCGCGGCGCGAGATCGGCGGCCGGCGGCCCGTCGTCCTTGCCGACCACGACCTTGGAGCCATCCGCGAGATTGGCAAAGCCCGTCGTCACGACGCGGTCCGACGTGGTCAGGCCGCTGGCGATGACGGCTTCATGCTCGTTCTGCTGCGTGACCGTCACCGGCTTGGCGGTGACGGTATTGTCCGCGCCGATCACATAGCTGAAGGTTCCTGCGGGACCGCGCTGCACGGCCGAGGTCGGCACCACGATCGCCTGCGGCAAGGTCTCGACCTTGAGCCGGACATTGACGAACTGGCCGGGCCAAAGCTGGTAGCTGGCATTCGGCAGTTCGGCCTTCAGCTTCAGCGTGCCGGTGGTCGGATCGACCTGGTTGTCGATGCCGGTCAGCTTGCCGGTGTCGACCACGGTGACGCCGTCATTGCCGAACACATCGACCGCAAGCTGGCCCTTCGCGGCCGCGGCGTTGACCCGCATGATCTGCTGCTGCGGCAGGCTGAACCACACCGCGATCGGTTGCAGCTGGGTCAGGATCACGAGCCCGGTGGTGTCGGAGGCGTGGATGATGTTGCCCTGGTCGACCTGGCGCAGGCCGGCGCGGCCGGAGATCGGCGCGACGATCTTGGTGTAGCTCAGGGTGGCGTGCGCATTGTCGACCTGGGCCTGATCAGCCTTGATGATGGCTTCCTGCTGCGCGACCAGCGCACGCTGCGTATCGGCCTGCTGCTTGGAGCCCGCATTGGTCGCAGCGAGCTGCTCATAGCGAGCGAGGTCGATCTTCTGATTGGCGAGCAGCGCTTCGTCCTTGGCCTTCGTGGCCACCGCCTGGTCGTATTGCGCCTGATAGATCGCGGGATCGATCTCGCCCAGCACGTCGTCCTTCTTGACGTCCTGGCCCTCGACGAAGTTCACCTTGAGCAGCTTGCCGTCGACCTGCGAGCGCACCGTGACGGTGTTGAGCGCCTTCACCGAGCCGACGCCGTCGAGATAGACCGGCACGTCATGCACCTGCGGCGTGGCCGCAAGCACCGGCACCGGCAGATCGGGCCGCGCACTCGCGCCGCGCCCGCCGCCGCCATTTTGCTTGGGCTGGAAAGCGAGCCAGCCGAGATAGCCGAGCCCGCCGAGGATCACGAGCGTGATGAGCAGCGATACCATGCGCCCAAGCAGGCGCGAGAGGAGGCTTCGCTTGCGTGGGGCAGTGCTTTTCTCGTCGTCCGTCGAGTCGGGCTTAAAGAGCATCGACCGGTCTTTCCATCTTCGGTTCCCAGCCGCCCCCCAAGGCCTGATACAGGCTCACCATCGCCAATAGCCGGGCCAGCTGGGCCTGGGAATAAGCGTCTTCCGCCTGGAACAGGGTCAGCTGCGTGTTTAGCACAGTTACGATGTCGGCAGTGCCGGCCTTGAGTTGCTGCTCGGCCAGGTCGAAGGCGCGTCGCGACGACGACAGCACGTCGCGCTGCAGCTGCAGCCGCCGCGTGGTCTCGCGGATCGCGACCAGCGCGTTGTCGACATCGGTGAACGACTGCACGACCGTCTTGCGATAGGTCTGCAGCAGCTCATCCTGCCGCGCCTTCGCGTTCTCGAAATTGCCGAGGATCCGGCCGCCGTCGAAGATCGGCTGGGTCATGCCGCCGACCAGGTTGAAGAAGGCTGCATGCGGCTGGAACAGCGAGACCAGCGCCTGGCTCTGGTAGCCGCCCGTCCCGGTCAGCTGGATGCTCGGGAAAAATTGCGCCCGCGCGCTGCCGACATTGGCGGTGGCAGAGGCGAGCTGCGCCTCCTGCCTGCGGATATCCGGACGCTGGATGAGCAATTCGGACGGCAGGCCCGGCGTGACGCGCGGGATCGCGACCGAATTGAGCGAGCCGCCGGCGACGCGCACGCTCTCCGGCGGTCGCGACACCAGCACCGCGAGCGCGTTGATGTTCTGGTCGAGCGACTGCCGCAGCGGCGGCACCAGCGCACGCTGATTGGCCAGCACGCTCTCCTGCTGCGCGACATCGAGATCGGAGCCGGTGCCGGCCTTGAAGCGGTCCCGGATCGCATTGAGGATACGCTCGGCGCTGGCGATATTGCGCTGTGCGGTGCGCAGCCGGTCCTGTGCGGCGAGCACCGTGAAATAGGTGTTGGCGACGCTTGCGAGCGTGGTCAGCGCCACGACCTCGCGGTCGAACCGGTTGGCGACGGCGGTCTCCTCCGCCGCCTGCGCGGCGTCGCGATTCTGGCCCCAGAAGTCGAGCTGGTAGCTCGCGCTCAGCGAGGCGCTGTAGTTCACCACCTCGCGCCCGCCATTGGTCAGGCCGCTGGCGCTGGAGCCCGAGGTGCGTGAATAGGTTTCGGACCCGTTGAGATTGACGGTGGGCAGCAGCGCCGCGCCGGCCTGCCGCGCCAGCGCGTCGGCCTGCCGGAAGCGTGCGACGGCGGCGGCGATGTCGAGGTTGACGGTTTGCGCCTCCTCCATCAGCTGCGTCAGCTCCTTGGAGCGGAAGCCTCGCCACCAGTCGAGCGTCGGAAGCGCGTCGCCCGGCCGGCCCAGCCGGGCGGCCTTGTAGCCCTGCGGCACGTCGAGCGCGGGATCAGGGATGTCCTGGGTCAGAATGCAGCCGGCCGAACCCGCGACGAGGCCGAGCGCGACCAGCGATCGTCCCGCCAGCCGTCGCATGCGGACGGCGAGGCCGAACCGGCCTCCAGGCGCCATCACGGACGCGGGCTGGGTCACACCCATTCTCCGCCAAAGCCAGACTTCGCCCGTGGCGCGCGAATGACGCAGTCAGCAATGGTCTGGGTGACGTGCACGGGGTAATGCTTCCAATGGAACCTGGCTGTCCCATCCTACCCTTGGGACGATAGGGCGGACAGCCCTGTCACGATTGTGCGACGTCGCATCGCAAGCGATTCGTGGCTACCGGGAATGCCGACTTTTCCCTATTTTTACGGCATTTCCGCGCGTCTCAGACCGGTGCCGGAAGTCATCTTTCTTACAAAGATTTCATGGGGATTTCTCGGCCCTGTTGCTCCGAATCCGCAACATGCGCCGGAGTGACAACGATCTCGCCGCGCCAGGCGACGCCTCGTCAGGCCTTGACTTGGTCGATCGCGCGCAACTGACGCAAGAGCGCCGGCCGCAGAACGATTCTGCCAGACGACCCGCCCGCTGCAAAATTGCCTCCTCCGCGATGCCCCTGTGGTGCGCGCCAGTCGGGTTCGGCGTGGTGAACCCGCCATTTGCCGCAGTGCGAAAGCCCTTCCCTTTTTCGATCAGCACACTAGGTTCGCCGCAAGCAAGACACAGACCGGCAAAGAAATTCCCCGACATGGCATTCAACAAAGACGTCATTGAAGCGATCGGCAACACCCCCCTCATCAAGCTGAAACGCGCATCCGAACTGACCGGCTGCACCATTCTCGGTAAGGCCGAATTCATGAATCCCGGCCAATCCGTAAAGGATCGCGCCGGCAAGGGGATGATCCTGGAGGCCGAAAAGCGCGGCGATCTGAAGCCCGGCGGGCTCGTGGTCGAATCGACCGCGGGCAATACCGGCATCGGACTTGCGGTCGTGGCCAGTGCGCGGGGCTACCGCACCCTGATCGTCATTCCGGAGACGCAGAGCCAGGAAAAGAAGGACATGCTGCGCCTGTGCGGCGCCGAGCTCGTCGAGGCGCCGGCGCTGCCCTTCTCCAATCCGAACAACTATCAGCATCTCGGCAGGCGCCTCGCCGAGCAGTTGCGCAAGACCGAGCCGAACGGCGTGCTGTTCGCCGACCAGTGGAACAACCTCGACAATCCCAAGGCGCACTACGACACGACCGGACCGGAGATCTGGCAGCAGACCAACGGCAAGGTGGATGGCTTCATCTGCTCGGTCGGCACCGGCGGCACGCTCGCCGGCATCAGCCGCTATCTGAAGGAAAAGAACAAGGACATCGTCACCGCCTGCGCCGATCCACACGGCTTCGCGATGTACGAGCTGTTCAAGAACGGCCAGGTCAAATCGACGCCGGGTGACTCGATCACCGAAGGCATCGGCCTCGGACGCAAGACACCGGTGATCGAGACAGCGAACGTCGACGATGCGTTCCTGGTCTCAGACGAGGAAGCCGTGACCATCATCTATGAGCTGCTGGAGCACGAAGGCCTGTGCCTCGGCGGTTCGACCGGCGTCAACATCGCGGGCGCGATCCAGCTCGCCAAGCAGCTCGGCCCCGGCAAGACCATCGTCACCATTCTCTGCGACTCCGGCAACCGCTATCAGTCCAAGCTGTTCAACCCGGCCTTCATGCGTTCGAAGAATCTGCCGGTCCCGGAATGGCTGGAAAAGCGCAGCAAGATCGAGCTGCCGTTCGTCTGACGAACGACGTCCCCGCAGACGTCATTGCGAGGAGCTATTGCGACAAAGCAATCCATGCTTCCGATGCGGATAATTGGATTGCTTCGCGGAGCCTGTCATCCGGCGGCGCTTTGCGCCGACCGGGTGGCTCGCAATGACAGCGGAAATCACCGCAAGATCTGGCTCAGGAACAGCTTCGACCGCGCATGCTGCGGGTTGGCGAAGAATTCCTGCGGCGTGTTCGACTCGATGATCTGACCGGCGTCCATGAACACGACGCGGTTGGCGACCTCGCGGGCAAAGCCCATCTCGTGGGTCACGACCAGCATGGTCATGCCTTCCCTCGCGAGATCGACCATGGTGTCGAGCACCTCCTTGACCATTTCCGGATCGAGCGCCGAGGTCGGCTCATCGAACAGCATCACCTTCGGGTTCATGGTCAGCGCGCGGGCGATCGCGACGCGCTGCTGCTGACCGCCCGACATCTGGCCGGGAAACTTGTTGGCCTGATGCGGGATCTTGACCCGCTCGAGGAACTTCATCGCGGCCGCCTCGGCATCCTTCTTCGGGATATTGCGCACCCAGATCGGCGCCAGCGTGCAATTGTCGAGCACGGTGAGATGCGGGAACAGGTTGAAGCTCTGAAACACCATGCCGACCTCGCGCCGCACCTCGTCGACCCGGCGCAGGTTCGGGCCGAGCTCGATGCCGTCGACCACGATCTCGCCCTCCTGGAACTCCTCCAGCGCGTTGATGCAGCGGATCAGGGTCGACTTGCCCGAACCGGACGGGCCGCAGATCACGATGCGCTCGCCCTTGCCGACCTCAAGGTTGATGTCGCGCAACACGTGGAAGTCGCCGTACCATTTGTTGAGCGTGGAAATATTGACGATCGGGGTTGTGGACATGGTGACCTTGTTCAGTGGCGGCGGTGAGCGTTGAGCCGGTGTTCGACGAACAGCGAGTAACGCGACATTCCAAAGCAGAACACGAAATAGATCATTCCCGCAAAGGCGAAGCCGGTAAAGGCCGTCGTCGGCGTCGACCAGTTCGGGTCGGAGAATGACGCCCGCAGGGAACCCAATAGATCGAACAGCGCCACGATCGACACCAGCGAGGTGTCCTTGAACAGCGAGATGAAGCTGTTGACGATGCCGGGAATGACGTAGCGCAGCGCCTGCGGCAGTACGATCAGCGATGTCGTCTTCCACCAGGACAGGCCGAGCGCCGAGGCGGCCTCCGCCTGGCCGCGCGCCACCGCTGCCAACCCACCCCTGATCACCTCGGCCATATAGGCGCCGGTAAAGATCGCAACGCCGATCAGGGCACGCAACAGGCCGTCGACGGCGAAATTGCCCGGCACGAACAGCGGCAGCATGTAGGTCGCGAAGAACAGCACCGTGATCAGCGGCACGCCGCGCCAGAATTCGATGAAGGCGATCGAGAAGATCCGGATCAGCGGGATGCTCGAGCGACGGCCGAGCGCAAGCGCAATCCCGATCGGCATCGAGGCAACGATGCCGGTGATCGCGATCACCAGCGTCACCAGGAGGCCGCCCCACAGCCGCGTGTCGACGATGGGAAAGCCGCCGCGGTCGAGCCCCATCAGCTTGATGCCGATGGCGATCCCGGCAAACGTGAGCAGGCTGCCGATCAGCGCTCTGCGCCCGGTCCGCATGCCGCCTCCGAGCACAAACAGCACGGCCGAGACGATCACGGCAGTGACCAGGAAATCGCCCCAGAGCGGCAGCGACGAGAGCTGCAACTGGTCGCGCAGCCAGGTCAGCGGAAAGATCAGCCAATGGATCAGAAGGCCGACCAGGACGAGCAGCTTGCCCAGTGCCCATGGCAGCGGGGCGATCGCCGAACTCTTGCTGAGATTGACCAAGAGATCGCCGGCGCCGCCAACGCTCTGCTCGAACAGCTGCAACACGCCGGCGGTCCAGCTCACGCCGAAGCCCGCGACACCACCGCCATGCAGCAAGAAGAACGCCACCACCGGAAACGCGAAGAAGAACAGGCCGGAGTTGATGCCCTTGGCCGGCAGGCGCGGCATCAGCAGCGGCAACAACAGCGCGGCGCCGAGCCCATAGGTCAGATTGACCCGCCAGCGCTGCGCTTCCGGATAGAAGCCATAGATCAGCTGCGTCAGCTTGGCCTCAATATAGGGCCAGCAGGCGCCGACCTCGTGGCCCGCCTTTTCGGCGAGGCAAGCAGTGCGATCCTTGCCGGCCCAGACCGCGTCAACCAGCAGGAACTTGATCGTCGGGACAACGATGTACCAGGCGAGCAATAGCCCGAGGATCGTGAGCAGGATGTTGCCCGGCGAATTCAGCAGCCGCGTTCGCACGAAGCCGATGAAGCCGGTGGTCTTGGCCGGAGCCGCACGCTCGGCGACCAGATCCTGCCGGACAAAGGACGGGGCGGACAGATCGATCATGCCGCCATGCTCCGGTTGATGCGCCAGCCATAGACGCTCATCAGCGCGCTCGTCGCGAGCGAGAGCAGCAGGTAGACGCCCATCGTCATGGCGATGATCTCGATCGCCTGCCCGGTCTGGCTCACCGCGGTGCCGGCAAACACCGAGACCAGGTCCGGATAGCCGATCGCCACCGCCAGCGACGAATTCTTGGTCAGATTGAGGTACTGGCTGGTCAGCGGCGGCACGATGACCCGCATCGCCTGCGGCACCACGATCAGCCGCAGCGTCGCGGCGCGGCTGAGGCCGAGCGAGGAGCCCGCCTCCATCTGCCCCTTGTGGACCGACATGACGCCGGCGCGGACGATCTCGGCAATGAAGGCCGCCGTGTAGGTCGACAACGCGACCGTCAGCGCAACGAATTCAGGGATGACCCGCGCGCCGCCGGCGAAGTTGAAGCCTTTCAGCTGCGGCAGCTCGAGCTTCAACGGCCAACCGAAGATCAGCATCGAGACCAGCGGCAGACCTATCAGGCAACCCAGCACATAGGGCCAGATCCGGATCATCTGCCCGCGCTGGAACAGGGCGCGCCGCGCGTGGTGCCGCAAGCCAAGCGCCACGACGGTGCCGACCGCGAGCGCAACCAGGAACGGATAGAGGCCGGGCTCGCTGATCGGCTGCGGCACGACCAGGCCGCGGTTGTTGAGGAAGAACGCACCGAAGATCGAGACGCTCTGCCGCGGCGCCGGCAGCGCCGCGAGCACAGCGAGGTACCAGAACAGGATCTGGAACAAGACCGGCAAGTTCCTGACGATCTCGACATAGATGCCGCCGATCCGCGACAGCAGCCAGTTCGGCGACAACCGGCACAGCGCCACGACGAAGCCGATCACGGTGGCAAAGACAATGCCGATCACCGAGACCAGGATCGTGTTCAACAAGCCGACGAAGAACACCCGCCAGTAGGTGTCGGAGTTGTTGTAGGCGATCAGGCTCTGATTGACGTCAAAGCCCGCATTGTAATTGAGGAAGCCGAAGCCCGACGCAATGTGCTGTGTCTCCAGGTTCGTCCGCGCATTCGCCACGATCTCGTAGGCGATCCAGGCGAGGATCGCGGCGAAGGCAATCTGGGCGGCTAATCCGTTCCAGCCGGTCTTGCCGCCAAGCGCACGCTTCAGCCTGAGGGCAAATTGCAGCGGTGGTTTGCGGGGCGCGATGCTCATCGCGGCAGCCGTTGGGCGGACCGATCAGCGGATCGGCGGCGCGTACTGGATCCCGCCCTTGTTCCAGAGATTGTTGACGCCACGGGCGATGCCGAGCGGCGATCCGGTGCCGACATTGCGCTCGAAGGTCTCGCCGTAATTTCCGACCGCCTTGACGATGCGCACGACCCAGTCCTTGGTCAGGCCGAGCTGTTCGCCCAGATTGCCGTCGGTGCCGAGCACCCGCTTCATCTCCGGCTTGTCCGATTTGAGCATCGCGTCGACATTCTTCTGGGTGATGCCGAGCTCCTCGGCATTGATCATCGCAAACAGCGTCCACTTCACGATGTCGAACCACTGGTCGTCGCCGTGGCGCACCATCGGCCCCAGCGGCTCCTTGGAGATGATTTCCGGAAGCACGATGTGATCGGCCGGGTTCGCGAGCTTCAGACGGCTGGCATAGAGCCCGGAGGCGTCGTCCGTGAAGACGTCGCAGCGTCCGGATTCATAGGCTTTGACCGCTTCGTCGATGCTACCGAATGCGATCACCTCGTACTTCATGTTGTTGCCCTTGAAGAAGTCGGCGAGGTTCTGCTCCGTCGTGGTGCCGGTCTGCACGCAGACCGACGCGCTGTTCAGTTCGAGCGCCGAATTGACCTTGAGCGACTTCTTCACCATGAAGCCCTGCCCGTCATAATAGGTCACGCCGGTGAAGTTGGCGCCGAGCGAGGTGTCGCGCGACACCGTCCAGGTGGTGTTGCGCGACAGCACGTCGATCTCGCCGGATTGCAGCGCGGTGAAGCGATCTTTGGCCGACAGCGGCACGAACTTGACCTTGGTCGGGTCGTCGAGCACCACGGCAGCAATGGCCCGGCACACGTCGACGTCGATCCCGGTCCAGTTCCCCTTGTCGTCCGGTGATGAAAAGCCAGGCAGGCCCTGGCTGACGCCGCAGGACAGCTGGCCCCGGTCCTTGACCGTCTTGAGGGTTTGCGCCGAGGCGGACTGGACCGACAAGGCAGCGGCAGCGGCAAGGAAGACAGCCAGGGATACGCGTTTCATGGGTAGGCCTTTCAGGGTCGTCCGTTGGACGTTTGCTTTGTGATCGCCTCGCGTTCACGGGCCATCCCAATGATCCCCTGCAGCAAAAGATGCTGATCTGACAGTCAGTTTGACGTGCAAACCGGCCAGGCAACGGATCGTAGGTCGCGGCAGGCCCCTCAACGTGCGGCGACTGGTAGTTGCGGCGCATCACATAGCGACTGACGAGCCGGGTCAAGGGGTTGACGCACGTCTTCTACGTCTTGTTAGTAACACCTCCCGGCGTGGCCCCGTCTTCCCGACGCGGTACGACTGCGGCAAAAAGTCTAAAATCCAACGGCAGCAAACCATGACCTCCTCCGACGGCTCCACGCCCTCCCGCCCGCACGACGCCGCGACCCGCCTGGTCACGGCCGGCCGCGACACCAAGGCCCAGAAGGGTTTCGTCAATCCGCCGGTCTTTCACGGCTCGACCGTGCTCTATCCGACCGCCGAGGACCTCCACGCCCATCGCGCCGAATTTACCTATGGCCGCCACGGCAGCCCGACCACGCGGGCGCTGCAGGACGTGCTGATGGCGCTGGAGGGCCCGCAATGCGCCGGCGTCGGCCTCGCCCCGTCTGGACTGGCGGCGATCAGCACCACGCTGCTCGCCGTGCTGAAGACCGGCGATCACCTGCTGGTGTGCGACAACGCCTATCGGCCGACCCGCAATTTCTGCGACAACATGCTGAAGCGCTACGGCATCGAGACCAGCTATTTCGATCCGCTGATCGGCGCCGGCATCGAGGCGCTGTTCAAGCCGAATACCCGTGCGGTGCTGATTGAAGCCCCCGGTTCGCAATCCTTCGAGATGCCCGACGTCCGCGCGATCTCGGCCGTGGCGCATGCCCGCGGCGCGCTCATGATCGACGACAACACCTGGGCGACGGCGCTCTATCACCGCTCGCTCGAACAGGGCGTCGACATCAGCATGCAGGCCGGCACCAAGTATATCGGCGGCCACTCCGACATCATGTTCGGCACCATCTCGGCCAATGCGAAGGCCTGGCCGCTGATTCAGGAGGCGATCCGCCTGCTCGGCGTCTGCGCCGGCCCGGACGACGTCTATCTCGCTCTGCGCGGGGTCCGGACGCTGTCGGTGCGGCTGGCGCAGCACCACCGCTCCGGGCTCGAGATCGCGCGCTGGCTTGGCGCGCGGCCCGAGGTCGATCGGGTGCTGCACCCTGGCCTGGAGACCGATCCGGGGCATGCGATCTGGAAGCGCGACTTCACCGGCGCCTCCGGCCTGTTCAGCATCGTGCTGAAGCCTGTGCCGCAGCGCGCGGTCGATGCGATGCTCAACGCGCTCAAGCTGTTCGGCATGGGCTTTTCCTGGGGCGGCTTCGAAAGCCTCGCCATCCCGTTCGACTGCAGCGACTATCGCAGCGCGACCAAATGGTCGCCGGGCGGGCCAACGCTGCGGCTGCATATCGGGCTCGAGAATCTCGACGACCTCAAGGCCGATCTCGATCGCGGCTTTGCCGCGTTGAAGGCCGCGCTCTGACTTTCCACGCCGGCTGCGTTAGGCGACATTAACCACGACCGACCGGCCAGGACGCTGCCGCCGCCGCGTTGCGACTAACGTCGCACGCGTTGCGCACGCGCGATCTCCGGGATTCTGCGGAGATGCGACGGCGTCGATAACTCGCCGTTCACCATCCCCACCAATCCCTTAATTGTCCGGACCTTCCATCAAGTTCCCTTATACTTTTGCAGCCGTACTGATGCTCCCGGGAAGGGCTGTCAGTGCCGCAAGGACGTGACTGCTCTGCGTTAAGGGCATTCAGACAATCGCATGAAGACGGCACGCATCGTGGTCCTCGGCATCGCCGGCGTCGCAGGCCTCGCGGCCATGTATCTCGCGAGCGTTGGCGATCGCAAACCGGCGCCGGTCGCGCCGCCAGTGGTACAGCTGCCGACCGTCGAGGTGCTGGTGGCGAAGTCCGACATCGGGCTCGGACAGTCGGTCAAGCCTGAAGACGTGCAATGGCAGCGCTGGCCGGCCGAGACCGCGAGCAGCGCGTTCATCCGCCACGACACCAATGCCGACGCCATGAACGACGTCATCGGCTCGATCGCACGCGCTCCCTTCATCGTCGGCGAGCCGATCCGCGAGCAAAAGCTGGTCAAGGCCAATGGCAGCGGCTTCATGGCCGCGATCCTGCCCTCCGGCATGCGCGCGATCTCCACGGAAATCTCGCCCGAGACCGGCGCCGGCGGCTTCATCCTGCCCAACGACCGCGTCGACGTGATCCTGTCGCGACGCGACAAGAATCCCGATCAGCAACAGGGCAGCCGCGACATCATCACCACCGAAATCCTGCTGTCCAACGTCCGGGTGCTGGCGATCGACCAGGCGCCGAAAGAGAAGGACGGCAACAACTCCCTCATCGGCAAGACCGTGACCCTCGAGCTCAAGCCCGAACAGGCCGAGACGCTCGCGCGGGCCCGGCAGAGCGGCACGCTGGCGCTGGCGCTGCGCAGCATCGCCGACGTCAACGAGAAGACCGACGAGACCACAGACCATGCCCCGAAGCGGGGCGAGAGCATTCGGGTGGTGCGTTTCGGCATCCCGAGCTCTCAGACGACACAGAAGTGATGGGGGCTTCGATATGACAATTGCTGCAAAACAACGGGCGAGGCGGACCACGCTGGTCCGCCCGCTGTCTTTCTCGGCGGTCACCGCCCTGATGCTGATCCCTGCCCTCGCCAGCGCGACCGATCCCGACAAGAACGCGGACGTCGCGGTGACGAGCAGTATCGCCGCCAAGACGCGCTTCGTCTCGCTCGGCGTCGGCAAGTCGGTGGTGGTCGACCTGCCGCGCGAAGCCAAGGACGTCCTGGTCGCCGATCCCAAGATCGCCAACGCCGTGATCCGCTCGGCGCAGCGCGCCTATATCATCGGCGCCGCGGTAGGCCAGACCAACGTGGTGTTCTTCGACGCCGACGGCAACCAGGTCGCCTCCTACGACATCGCAATCAAGCGCGACCTCAACGGCATGCGTGCCGCGCTGAAGCAGATGCTGCCGGGCGTCCAGATCGAGGGCGTAGGTGAGAGCGTGGTGCTGACCGGCACGGTGGCAAGCCCGGTCGAGGCCCAGCAGGCCGGCGACATCGCAGCCAAGCTGGTCGGCGGCCCCGACAAGGTCGTCAACTCGATCGTGGTGCGCGGCCGCGACCAGGTGATGCTGAAGGTCACCGTCGCCGAAGTGCGGCGCGACGTCGTCAAGCAGCTCGGCGTCGATCTCAGCGCCAACATGAATTACGGCACCGCCGCGGTGGTCTTCAACAACGCCAACGCCTTCACTGCCAACAACGGACCGCTCGCCAACAACGTGCTAGCCGGCGCGGCCCTGAACAAGCTCGGCGTGCCGACCGTCACCGCGACGCTGCGCGCGATGGAAAGCGCGGGCGTGGTGAAGACGCTGGCCGAGCCCAACCTCACGGCGATCTCCGGCGAGTCCGCGACCTTCGTGTCAGGCGGCGAGTTTCCCATTCCGACCGGCGTCACCTGTCAGACCTCGTCGACAGGCACGATCGGGAATTGCGTCCAGACCGTCAGCTTCAAGAAGTTCGGCATCTCGCTCAACTTCACCCCGGTGGTGCTGTCCGAGGGGCGCATCAGCCTGAAGGTGATGACCGAGGTTTCCGAAGTCTCGATGGACAACGCGTTGACCGGCGGCCAGGGCGGCACGACCATTCCCTCGATCAAGACCCGCCGTGCCGACACCACGCTGGAAGTGCCCTCCGGCGGCTCGATCGCGATGGCCGGATTGATCCAGGAGCAGACCAAGCAGGCCATCAACGGCATGCCCGGTGTCGATCAGATCCCGGTGCTCGGACAGCTGTTCAGGAGCCAGGACTTCGTCAACAACGAGACCGAGCTCATGGTCATCGTGACGCCCTATGTGGTGCGCGCCGTTGCGCAGAAGGAATTGTCGCGTCCCGATGACGGGTTCGCCCCGGCCTCCGACGCGCAGTCGGCGCTGCTGGCGCGCGTCAATCGTATCTACGGCGTTGCCGCCCGTGCCGAGCCGATCGGCGCCACGCCGGTCAATTTCGGCTTCATCATCGACTGAGGCGCTGAAGGGTTGGGGGATGCCATGATGACACGCAACACACAAGCCGGCCATGCGAGGATGCTGTCGCTGTCCGGCGCCCTTCTCGCCACAGCGATCGCGCTCGGCGGCTGCAATCTGACCGGCGACAATATCGCGACCGGCACGGTGCCCGACGACTATCGGCAACGGCATCCGATCGCCGTCACCGAGGGCGAGCAGTCGATCGTCGTGTTCGTGGGCCGCGCCCGCGGCAATCTCACCGAAACGCAACGCGACGACGTCATGGGGATGGCCCGCACCTGGCGCCGCGACGGCACCGGCGCGATCGCGATCGACGTCCCGGCCGACACCTCGAATGCGCGCTCGGCGCAGGCGGTGTATCAGGAGATCCGCGGCGTGCTGGCGTCGATGGGCGTGCCCGCCCACGCCATCGTCAGGCGTTCCTATCGCGTCGACGATCCGCGCGCGCTGCCGACCATTCGCCTCAGCTATTCGAAGATGGCCGCGGTCGCCGGACCCTGCGGCTTGTGGCCGAGCGACCTGGGTCCCTCGATTTACAACCCGAGCTACAACGAGAACAAGCAGTGGGACAATTTCGGCTGCGCTACGCAGCACAATTTGGCTGCGATGGTCGCCAATCCGTCCGACCTCGTGCAGCCGCGGACCGAAACCGCATCCTACACGCCGCGCCGGTCGGTCGCGTTCCAGAAATACAGCAAGGGTGAGTCCACCGCGACCACCTACCCTGAAGCCGATAAAGCCAAGCTGAGCGACGCCGGGAAATGACCGAACAACAAGAAGAGCCGCAGCACGCCAACGACCACATCGCGCCGGCGCCACGGATTTCGGTGCAGGCCTTCTGCGCCAGCGTCGCGACCGCCACGACGGCGCGCGCCGCCGCCGAAGACCGCCGGCTCGCCAAGGCTCACCTCTCCGTCCATATGGGCGGCATCGCCGCCGCCATCGACGCCTATCACAAGGCGCCGACACCCAACGTCATCATGCTGGAGACCGAGCCGGACATTGATTTGCTCGCCGGTCTCGACGAACTCGCCACGGTCTGCGATCCCGGCACCCGCGTCGTCGTGCTCGGCATGCCCGGCGAGACTGCACCGTATCGCGAATTGGTCCGGCGCGGCGTCAACGACTACGTCATCGGGCCGGTCAAGGTGCTCGACGTCGTGCGCTCGATCTGCGGCCTGTTCTCGTCCTCGGAAGCAGTCTCTGTGGGCCGCCTGATCGCGGTCGCGGGCGCCAAGGGCGGCGTCGGCGCCTCGACCGTCGCTCACAATATCGCCTGGACCATCGCGCGCGACCTCGGGCTGGATTCGGTCGTGGTCGATCTCGACCTCGCCTTCGGCACCGCCGGCCTCGACTACAACCAGGATCCGACGCAGGGCATCGCCAACGCCGTGTTCGCGCCCGAACGCCCGGACAGCGCCTTCATGGAGCGCCTGCTGGCAAAATGCGGCGATCACCTGAGCCTGCTGGCGGCTCCGGCCACGCTTGATCAGGTCTACGATTTCGGCGCCGAAGCATTCGATGCCATCTTCGATACGATGCGCATGACCACGTCCTGCATCGTGCTCGACGTTCCCCATCAATGGACCGCCTGGACCAAACGCGTGCTGGTCGGCGCCGACGACATCCTGATCGTCGCCGAACCCGACCTCGCCAACATGCGCAACACCAAGAATATGATGAACCTGTTGCGGACCGCGCGTCCGAATGACCGCCCGCCGCTCTATTGCCTGAACCAGGTCGGCATGTCGAAGCGCCCCGAGATCGAGGTCAAGGACTTCGCCAAGACGATCGAGAGCCCGCCGATCGCGACCATCCCGTTCGATTGCAGATTGTTCGGTGAAGCCGCCAACAACGGTCAGATGATCGCGGAGGTCTCCGCGCGTCACCGCACCACCAAGACCTTCCTGCAGATCGCGCAACGCCTGACCGGCCGTCCCGATCTCGCCGAGACGCGCGAGTCGTTCCTGTCGCCGATCCTCAGGAAGCTGCAGTCGCGTCGAAGCGATGGACGCCGCGCCGCCGGCTAGCCTTCCAGACGTTCGCGTGAGAACGCTCTAGTCGCGGCGGCTGGCCGCGACCGGGATCTTGTCCGTATCGCTGCGGCTCGCATCCCTGCGCGTCAACAGCCGCTTCAGCGCGATGACATTGGCTGATCCCTGATCGGGCGGCAGATCGGCCTTCACGATGGTCTCAGCCTCGGCCTGGCGGCCCTGCAGGCCGACCACGACGGCGAGATTGGTGCGCACCCGCATGTCGTCGGGCGCGCGATCCCGGGCCCGGCGCAGCGTTTCCTCGGCCTTCGGCAGGTCTTTCGACAGCAGATAGGACAGGCCGAGATTGGAGAGCACCGATGGATCGTCGGGCACGATCTTCAGGGCGCTCGCGTAATATTGGCGGGCCTCGTCGTGGCGCTCGAGCTGATCGAGCACGGCGCCCTGCGCCGACAGGATGCGCCAGTCCGGGTCTTCCGGGGTGTGGGCGCGCCCGAGCACGTCGAATGCCTGCTGGAAATTGCCGTTGTCGGCGAGCGCCCGTCCGTAGCCCGCGAGCAGCGCCTTGTTGCTGGGCTGAGCCAGCACCGCCTGCTCCATGACCGCGACCGCCTGCGCCCGCTGGCCGGTGGCGCGCAGCGCCCGGGCGTATTTCAGCGCGGAGTCGGTGTCCTTGGGGTTGGCCCGGACGCGCTCGTGATAGGTCGCGATATCGCGCCGCGGGTCGGCTGGGGGCGGCGTGGATTCCGCCGTATCGCCCAATGACCCAGTGATGTCGGACGGACCCGAGGTCTGACAGGCGGACAGCCCGATCAGCAGGAGCGCGGCAGACGCCGAGCCGGCGAGACGGTGCATGCGGCCTGCAGGTCGGGGTAGTTTGTCAGACATCAATGAGACTCGGAACAGCGAAGGTTCCGGGATGCTCACAGCTTAACCCTAAGTTCCGGTTAAGGATGCCATCATCTCGCCGTCATCCGGCCCAGAAGCGGTGCCGGATGCGGCGCACACCGCCAGCCTGTCGGCTGGATCAGTCGACGAACTGGGCGCCGAATTCGTGCCCGATCCGCCAAGCCAAGCGGCACTGACGCGGACTGCCGCTCGACAGGATGATGGTGAATTCCGGCGGAATCTCCAGATATTCAGCGATCACCTTGACGCCGCCAGCCGAGATATCGGTGATCATGCAGTCGCGTGGCAGCGACCCTGTGCCCAACTGAATTTTGGCGACGCTCCGGCACTCACGGCGTTCGCTCTTGCGGCGATTGACAAACATTCTGATCCCCAAGCCCTTTTCTGGATAGCTTCTCGGCTGGACAGCTTCGCGTTCCCACCGTCATAACGGGGAAAGATTGGAAACTGCCTAGCGGAACCAATCGCAATTGAGCGGTCATGTTCGAGATTCGTTTACCGGGCCTCACCGTTGAACCATGAGGCCGGCTCCGGTGACCGCAGTGCCTCAATTGGCGGCCCGCGCTCGTTACAGGCCCTTCCGACAAGCCCGTTCCAACAGGAACAAAAAGGGGTTGATCCCAGGTCATTTGACGATAGCGTGACCCCTTCGACTCGAATTTGCCGGGATATCCAGGAAGTATGGGAAGTCTTGTTCTGCTTGATCTGATGGGGGGCGTCGCGCTCCTGCTATGGGGCCTGCACATGGTCCACAGCGGGATTCTGCGGGCCTTCGGGCCCGATTTGCGGCTGTTGCTGGCCCGGGCGCTGAACAACCGCTTCACCGCCCTTGGCGCCGGCCTTGGCCTGACGGCCCTGCTCCAGAGCTCGACCGCGACCGCCCTGATCACCAGTTCCTTCGCCGCCGAGGAGATCGTCAGCCTGGTGCCGGCGCTTGCGATCATGCTCGGCGCCAATATCGGCACCACGCTGATCGCGCAGGTGCTGTCGTTCAACGTCGCCGCCGTGGCACCGGTGCTGTTCATCGTCGGCCTCGTCGCATTCCGCAGCGGGCCGCGCTCCCGGATCAAGGATCTCGGCCGCGTCTCGATCGGCCTCGGCCTGATGCTGCTCGCGCTGCATATCCTGCTCGATACGATGGCGCCGGCCGAGAATGCCCCGGGCGTGCGCGTGTTCCTGAACGCGATCACCGGCGATCCCGTGCTCTGCATCCTGATCGGCGCGGTCGTGACCTGGCTGGTCCATTCCAGTGTCGCCAGCGTGCTGCTGGTGATGTCGCTGGCCTACTCCCAGTTCATCTCGCCCTATGCCGCGTTCGCGCTCGTGCTCGGCGCCAACCTCGGCAGCGCCATCAATCCGTTGATGGAGGGGGCGCGGCGCGACAATCCGGCGAGCTACCGGCTGCCGGTCGGCAACCTCGTCAACCGTGTCATCGGCATCCTGCTGGTGGCGCCGTTCCTGCGCCCGATCACCGAGCATATCTACGCCTGGCAGCCGGATCTCGCCAAGGCAACCGCGCTGTTCCACATTGCCTTCAACGTTGCGACGGCGCTGCTGTTCATCGGCGTGCTTGACCATTTGGCGCGTCTGCTCGAGCGGCTGTTGCCCAAGCGGGCGCAGGAGACCGATCCGTCAAGGCCACGCTATCTCGACGAGAGCGCACTGGAGACGCCCTCGCTCGCGCTGGCCGATGCCGCGCGCGAGGTGCTGCATATGGGCGACCACACCGAGGCCATGTTGCGCAAGGTGATGACAGCGATGCTGACCAACGATCGCGCAATGGTCGACCAGGTGTCGAAGATGGACAACACCGTCGACCGGCTGAACGAGGCGATCAAGCTTTACGTCACGAAGCTCACCCGCGGCAGCCTGGACGAGCGCGAAGGTCACCGCGCCATGGAGATCGTCGCATTCGCGATCAATCTCGAGCATATCGGCGACATCATCGACAAGAATCTGAGCGAGCTCGCGACCAAGAAGATCAAGCACCGCCTGCAATTCTCGGCCGAAGGCGCCGAGGAATTGTCGGCGTTCCACAAGCGCACGATCGACTCGCTGCGGCTCGCGTTCGGCGTGTTCATGTCGGGCGACGCCGCCGAGGCGCGCAAGCTGCTCACCGAGAAGGCGTCGCTGCGCGGGGCGGAACTCGCCGCCGTCGAGCGCCATCTGGAGCGCCTGCGCGAAGGCCGGCCCGAGACCATCGAGACAACCTCGCTGCATCTCGACGTGCTGCGCGACCTTCGCCGCATCCATTCGCACATCTGCTCGGTCGCCTATCCCGTGCTCGACGCCGCCGGCGAGACCGCGGCCGATCGCGCGAATGCGGTCGAGGCGGCCGAACTGCCGGCGCCCGGGCGGCTTTGATCGGACGTGCCTTCGAAGGCTACGTCGGCGGCCGATGTTCGGAACCGAGCGGCCGCTGCGGAAACGCGGAGGCCGCCGCGAGTTGGTCGATGCTGTCCCGCTGGCGATCGAAAGCCCCAAGCAGGTCGCCTTGCAGCAACCGGCCGCCTGACAATTTCATCCGCAGCGGATCGACGTTATGGCCGTTGATCCGCACCTCGTAATAGAGATGCGGTCCGGTCGAGAGCCCGGTCGATCCGACATAGGCAATCGTCTCGCCCTGACGAACGCGGTCTCCGATCTTCAGCCCGGGCGGGAAGCTCGCGACATGGGCATAGGTGGTCTCATAGCCCCGATCGTGCCGCACGCGGATATATTTCCCGTAGCCGTGCTCGTAGCCTTCGGTCTCGACGACGCCGGCGCCCGCGGCCGCAATCGGCGAACCATAGGGCGCGGCAAAATCGACGCCCTCATGAAAGCGGCGGTCGCCGAGGATCGGATGGATGCGCCAGCCAAAGCCGTCGCCAAGGCGGCCGCTGACCACCGGCTTGCGCAACAGGAATTTGGTGATGGACTGACCATCTTCATCGTAGAAGTCGGAGCTGCCGTCATCCGGGGCCGTGAAGCGATAGTAGCGGCGCGCCTGCCCGCCGGCCGTCAAGTCGATGAAGACCAACTCGGGCTGGCCAATGTCGTTGGGAGCATAGATGATGTTGGCGACGTCGGCGTCGCCGAGCGGCTCGTCGAGATCGAAATCGCGGCCGCAAAGCCGCATCAGTTCTGCAACGATCCCCTCGTCGACGTGATTGGAGCGAGCAAGCGCGTTAAGCCCGTCACGCAGCGTTTCACCGGGGACGGAATGGGCGTCGATCGACTGACGCAACAATTTCCCATTCGACACGACGACATCCGGCTGTTCCGGCACGATCGCCTGGTACCGGCCGCTGTCGGTGCGACCGACCGCGGACACTCCTGAGTCCGGCCGTTCGATCGACACTTTCGCGACGTGGCCGCGCGGCGCCCCGGGGTCTCCGTCCTGTTCGATGATCGTGATCTTCTCGCCACCAGACAGCGTCGCTTGACTGCCAGGCGACGGGAAGGCGGCAAGGATCGACGGCGCGTCCTCCGCTGCCGCGGCCAGCGCCCGCAGAATGGCGGACAGCGTGTCACCGCTCCTCGCGATAACGACATGTCGATGGTGACGCGACGAGGAAGGCGACTTCGGAAGATTGGTTACGTTGACAGCCTCCCCGATCGGAGAATGCGGCTGCGGCACATCTTCACCGTCAGCATAGGAGCTGGTGCGGCCCGGCAGCCCGCGGCGTGATGGACCCGCCCGTATGATGGCTGGTAACTCCGACAGCAATTGCGCGTTCGCTCGCTGCTCGTCCTTGCCGTCTGCCGATGCTTCGCGACGAA
Organism: Bradyrhizobium sp. B120; assembly: GCF_049075665.1. Taxonomy (NCBI): domain Bacteria; kingdom Pseudomonadati; phylum Pseudomonadota; class Alphaproteobacteria; order Hyphomicrobiales; family Nitrobacteraceae; genus Bradyrhizobium; species Bradyrhizobium sp. B120. Next base: position 4,598,695 of record NZ_CP185242.1, read on the forward strand.
GGTCCTGTTGTGGTTCGGGATCGATCTCCGCGAGCCGCGCTGACACGCGGGTAAATCGACGGACCGAGCCGGCATCGCTCAGCTGCTCGATCTTGAGCGCCGAGGGACTGCCTTGCGAGCCTGGCCTCCGATCCAGGCGATCGCCGCGCTGCGCCTCGTCAACCACTTGCCCCGTGAAGCGCGGAAGTGAAACGACCGGCGATGCTGCGAATCGCGTGCGATAGCCGAATGCACCGCGCAGCGCGCCCCCAAGGAGCGCGACGGCCGCGGTCCCGATCAGAATCGTCCCGGCCATCCAGCGGATACTGACTGCACGCCGGTCCGGCAGGCCGCGCTCGCCGGTCAGCGGCGGCTCGTCGGGCAACCCGAGATCACGGACGCTCGATGGACAACCACGCGCTCTGGTCGGTTCGCCACGGCCGGTCATCAACGCCCCTCATCCCTTGGCGCATGGTCTCGGGATGCAGCCACGCCCACAACGAAGCGTAGATGCCATACGCCTTGGGGCGATTGTTTGACCGTCGTTTTGTTTCGATCACAATGTCGAGCGGAGCCCGGTGCTGGACTCCATCGAGATTGTCGAGGAGGCCCGGCATACCGCTCATCGCACTGACGACCACGAGGATCAGCTGTCGAGCGTCTTCGACGCCTTGCTGCGGTTCTTCACGATCAGCATGATGTTGCGGATGTAGATCAGCGTCGCGAGGCCCTGCCCGATGATGATGACAGGCTCGCGCTTGGCGAAACCGTAGACCAGCGTCATCAAACCGCCGCCCATCGAGAAGAACCAGAACGCCATCGGCACCACGCTCTGGCCGGCGCGCTCGCTGGAAATCCACTGCACCAGGAAGCGCGCGGTGAAGAGCAATTGCGCGATCAGGCCGAACGCCAGCCAGAAGTCGAACTTGGCGACGAACACTTCGTAGAAATAGGCGCTGAGCGCCTGGCCGAACTGAATCAGCATCACTTCACCTCGGTCACATCAGGCACTTCAGTGCCCGTCACTTCAGTGACGACCGGCGTCGGCTTCTTGCGGCGGATCAGCCACCACACGCCACCGAGATCCATGATCCCGATCCAGAGCCGGTCGAAGAAGCCATAATTCGACACGCCGGAATGGCGCGGGCGGTCGACGACATCGACATAGGCGATCGCCAGCCCCTCGCGGCGGACCAGCGCCGGAAGGAAACGATGCAGCCCGTCGAAATAGGGCATCGCCAGAAACACCTCGCGCGGAAACGCCTTCAGGCCACACCCGGTGTCGCGGGTGCCGTCGCGCAGGATGATGCCGCGCACGGTGTTGGCGATCCGCGATTGCAGCTTCTTGAAGCCGGTGTCCTTGCGTCCGACACGCTGGCCCGCAGCGAGGCCAACCCGGCCATTGCCGCTCTCGATCGCCGCGATCAGGTTGGGCAGGAAGGCCGGATCATTCTGGCCATCCCCGTCAAGCGTTGCCACGATCGCTCCGCGCGCGGCGCGCACGCCGCTGCGCACGGCGGCCGACTGGCCCGACGAGACGGTGTGGCGGAGCTGCCGGAGATTGGACCGCTGCGCCATGATCGCGCTCAGCCGTTCGCCGGTGGCGTCGGTCGAGCCGTCATTGACGTAGACGATCTCGTAGGCCCAGCGGCCGTCGAGCGCTGCCGCGATCTCGGCGATCAGCGGCGCGATATTGTCCGCCTCGTTGCGCACAGGCACGACGATGGAAACGGCGACCGGCGTCTGGTCGGAAGCAGGCAAATCGGCACTCGTGGTTGGTGTTGGCAGCGGCTGGAACCCGCCCGATCCGGCCATCGGGCGACCGCTTTTATGGGGCGAAGGCGTTCCTCGCAACCCTTTTAAGGCGCTCTTCCGACGGTCCTGACAGCGCCAACACGGTGCCATCCCGATCAATGGCGAAACCAAGGCGGCGGGCGGCGAACCAGTAGCGCACGGCCATTGCGCCGATCACGCCAACCAGCGCGCCGGCCACCACGTCGCTCGGATGATGGGCCAGCAGCACAAGCCGTGTCGCGATGATGATCAGCGCATAGACCAGCATCACACCCCGTGCACGTGGCCACACAGCCGACACGGCGAAGGCCAGCGCAAATGCCGTGATCGAATGTCCCGACGGAAAGCTCGAATAGGCCTCGGTGCCGGCGAAATGCTGGAAGTTGAACGCGTTGGCCTTCCCGCCGACAAACGGCCGCCCGCGGCCGACGATCCACTTGATCAGCTCACCGACCGCAACCGACAACATGACCGACAGGAACAGGTATTGCAGCCTCGTTCCGAGGCCGAGCAAAGTCGCGCGCGGCACACCGCGCAGCGCAGGCGCCGCCACCACGACCACAATCAGCAGCAGGCCAAGCGTGCTCAGCACATACTCGTCCTTGCCGAAATCGGTGAGTATCTTCACCCACCAGAGACCCGGCGTGCCGCGTGGCGGCATCAGGCTGATCTCGGCGACATCGACCACATACATCAGCGTGATGATCACGGCGCCGGTGACGACGACGAGCAGGAGCACGTGGCGCGCGGAGCGTCGCGCCGCCTCGGCCCGGCGCGAATGCGACGGTGCACGCACGAGCTGGGCAAAGGATAGCCAGACCAGCGTCAGCAATCGTCCGAAATAGTTGGCGGATTCCGCGGTGGCTGGCGGCGCCGCCATGTCACTCCGTCCCTTCGGAACGGAAGATCGCGATCGAAACGGCCTTGCCCTGCGAGATGTTGTAGCCGTCGATCCGCACCGGCGCGTTGTAGCGCAGGCCGATCGCCTCGGCGCGCTGCACGAAGGCGCGCTCGGAGCGCTGTTCGACCAGCGCGAAGCGGCAGGAGCCCTGCCCCAGGAAATCCGCGGCGCCCGATCCGTCGGTGAGCAGCGTCGAGGTATCGGTCATGAACACGAGGCTCGGCTCGTGGAAGCCGGCAGCCGCCGCCTTCGGGCCGACGCAGGTCACGGTGCGCAGCGCGCGCGCGACCTCCTGGCTCGGAAACACAGTGGTGAGCCGCGGCAGCACCACGCCATAGGTGGCGCCTGCCATCAGCGCCGCAGCGATCGCCGCATTGAGCAGCGAGCGCTCGGCACGGCTATCCTCGAACATCCACCACGCGATCAGGCCGAACACCATCGCTACGGCAAACAACGGCCAGGCCGGAAATACCGGCTGATGGATTGCCTTGATGGCGCCGACGATCACGAGCACGGCGCCGAACGCGGGGATGGCGAACCACCAGGCGGCGCCGCGCAACAGCCAGGGGGAACGCGACAGCACACGCCGCTCCAGCGCCCCGACGGTCAGGATCGCGATCGCCGGGTAGAGCGGCAACACGTAATGCGGCAGCTTGGTCAGCACCGCCTCGAACACGATCCAGGACGGGATCAGCCACGCCAGCAGAAACTGGGCACCCGGCTCGCGCCGCGCGCGCCAGACCGCCGGTGCCGCCAGGCCTGCGAGCGGCGCGCCGGGCCAGAACGTGATCCAGAACAGCAGCAGATAGAGCCCGGGCGGCGCGCCGTGGGATTCCTGTGCGCCGAGCTTACTCAGCATGTCGCCGCCGACGGAGTCGGCGAAGAAGGTTTCGCCGGCGCGCAGGAAGATCAGCACGAACCACGGCAGCACCAGCACCAGGGTCCACATCAGGCCCCAGACCGGGCGCATGCGCCAGAACCAGGCCGCCGATCGATCGAGGATCGCAAGCCCGGCCATGGCAAGGCCGACGAACATCAGGATCAACGGCCCCTTGAGCAGGATGCCGACCGCCAGCGCCGTCCAGAAGATCGCAGGCGGCACCCATGATGGATGCGCCGGATCCTCGCCGCGTTGCCAGGACAAATACACCCGCGCCATCGCGCCCATCGCCGCGGTGACCGTCAGCAGCAACATGGCGTCGGTCTTGGCGAGCCGCGCTTCGACCCCGAGCAGCACGCAGCTTGCCATCATCAAGGCAGCCAGCACCGCGCCCTGTCGCGTCACGAAGGCAAGCGCCGTCCAATAGGTCAGCAAAACGGCGCCGATGGCGCCGATCAGGGACGGCAGGCGGTACACCCAGATGCGGACCTGGGCGCGCGGCACCCCGAGCGCGGAGATCGTCTTCAGCGCCGCCGCCTGCATCCAGTAGATGCCGACCGGCTTTTTGTAGCGGACGTCGTCCTGGAAGCGGATATCGACGAAGTCGCCGCTCTCGACCATCTGCTTGGTCGCCTGGGCAAAGCGGACCTCATCGCGGTCGATCGGCGGGATGGTGAAGAAGCCCGGCAGGAACAGCACCAGGCAGGTCAGCGTCAGGAACAGGATCGAACGCCATTGGCTGGCCGTCGCGAACTCGAACGCCATGAACAGCCTGCGGCTCGAATGCGCAGGTTTTACAGACTGTTGCCCTGCTCCGAAGCGCCGGGGTTGGAGGCTATCCACCATGGGTTTCGCATACGATGAAACCGCAGCGCAAACAACCGTGCTGTTCCGCTTTCCCGCGCGATCATTGCACGCGGATCACAACGGTATCCGCTGCCCCCGTGGCGTCGATGACGGTCAGCCGCGCGAAGCCCGGCCCCGGCGGGTCGATCAGGCGCTGCCGCCGGCTGTCGATGTCCCCGGCTGAGACACCGTTCACGAGTACCGTCAGCGGTAGCACCCCGCCGGCGACCTTGACCGGCATCGCCGCATGACTGCCGCCCTCCGATTGATCGACGTCGATGCGTGAGCCGTTCAGCGGAAACTGGATGTGTGGCGCCTGGTCGTTGCCGCTGCGGACCAATTCGCCGAGTGGCCGGAACCGGCGCAGTGGCGGCGGCAATTTTGCGTTGGAGGCCACCAGCACGCCCCGCGGCGGCTTCGGCAACGCCGCCGGGATCTTGCCGGTGCGCGCAAAGGCATCGAACAGGATCGGCGCCGCCGCCGTGCGCCCAACCAGGCCCGGCACCGGCGCGCCATCCGGACGGCCGACCCAGACTCCGATCGTGATCCGGCCGTCGAAGCCGACCGACCAGGCATCGCGATAGCCGTAGCTGGTGCCCGTCTTGAACGCGATCCGGTTGTGCACGCCGTTCTCCGGCGGCGGCGTGCCGAGCAGGACATTGCCGACCTGCCAAGCCGCGGCCTGATCCATCAGCCGCATCGTGTCGCGGCCGTCATTCGCCTGCACGATCTCGCGCAGCGGCTTGGTCGCACCGAGCCGCGCCAGACCGGAATAGAGCTGGGCGAGATCCTGCAGCGTGATGCCGACGCCGCCGAGGCCCATCGCAAGACCTGGTGCCTCGTCCTTCGGCAGCACGAGGTTGGTGCCGGCCTGCTTCAGCCGCGACGACAGCCGGCTGGCGCCGACCCGGTCGAGCAGCGCGATTGCCGGCACGTTCAGCGACAATTGCAGCGCCTTGCGGATCGGCACCGTGCCCTGGAACGTCATGTCGAAATTTTCCGGCGCGTAAGTGCCGAAGCGGATCGGCCGATCCTCGATCAGGCTGTCGGGATGAACAAAGCCGTCTTCGAAGGCGAGGCCATAGATGAACGGCTTCAGCGTCGAGCCGGGCGAGCGCACCGCGCGCGTCATGTCGACCTGCCCGGCGCGCCGCTCATCGAAATAATCCGCCGAGCCGACGCGCGCGAGCACGTCGCCCGTCTCGTTGTCGACCACGACGATCGCAACCGAGACATCGGGCCCCTGCGCAATGGCGCGGTCGCGCGCCAGCACCTCCAGGTTCCGTTGCAGCGAAGCGTCGAGCGTCAGCTTGATGACGGGCGCATCCTTCATCGTCGCGATCGCCTGATCGGACGAATGCGGCGCCAGGATCGGGATCTGCTTGCGCAGCTTCGGCACGGGTGTTGCCCGGGCCTGCGCGGCGTCGTCCTTCGACACCACGCCGTCCTCGACCATGCGGTCGAGCACGCGGTCGCGCGCGGCATGGGCGGCTTCCGGATAACGATCGAGCCGCCGCCGCTCCGGCGATTGCGGCAGCGCCACCAGCAATGCGGCCTCGGCGAGCGAGAGCCGCTTCGGCTCCTTGCCGAAATAGGCGATCGAGGCGGCGCGCACGCCCTCGAGATTACCGCCGAACGGCGCCAGCGCGAGGTAGAGATCGAGGATCTGGTCTTTCGAAAGCTGCCGCTCCAGTTCAACCGCGCGCACCATCTGCCGCAGCTTGGCGTAGACCGAGCGCTGGTGCCGCGGCTCGATCAGCCGCGCCAGCTGCATCGTGACCGTCGAACCGCCCGAGACGATATGGCCGCTTGTGAGCAGCTGGAATCCGGCGCGCGACAGCGCCAGCGGATCGATGCCGTGATGCGCGTAGAAGCGCTTGTCCTCATAGGCGAACAATAGTCTTAGATAGGTGGGATCGACCGATGCCTTGGCGTCGACCGGCAGCCGCCAGCGCCCATCCGCCATCGCATAGGCGCGCAACAGTTTTCCGTTTCGGTCGACGACCGTGGTCGAGACCTGCTCCGCCTGCGCAAGCGGAAGCGGTCCGAGCGATACGACCCAGGCTGCAAACGCGCCGATGATCGCGACGAGCACGGCGGCCATTGCGGCAACGGCGCGAAGCACCAACCGCCCGCTACGCTTGTCATGCCCGGGCTTGACCCGGGCATCCACGTCTTTCTTGCCAGCGGACGCGTCCCTGGATGGCCGGGTCAAGCCCGGCCATGACCAGACGAGTTTTGGACGCGCGTCCTTGCTCATTCCACGATCACTCATTTCGCGGGCTTCACCTCGACCGCGCCGGTGCCGCTACGGCCGTAGCGCGAGGGATTGTACATGTCCTCGACATAGGCCTGCGGCAGCACGTATTTGCCGGGCGACACCGCGCGCACGACATAGGCGACCGTGAACACCGACTTGTCGTTGGCGCCCCGGTCGATCGCCGCGGTGAAGCGGTCATCGCGGAACTCGGTGTTCTTCGGCTCGACGCCGTCCTCGATCCACTCGAGCGTGCCGGAATCGCCCGACGACACCAGGTTCGGGTTGTCGATCTCGAGCCCCGCCGGCAGATAGTCGGCCACCATGATGTGACCGAACTCGGGTTTCGCTTCCGTCACCTTCAGCACAACCGCGAAGCGGTCATTCTGTTTCGCCTTGCTGACGTCGGCCGGCTTGCCGTCGAGCGTGAAATAGCCGCGCTCGATCTTGAAGCCGTTGGAGGCCGCGGGCTCCGGCGTCACCGGCGAGCCCGAAACCGAGATCACCGCCTGCACCGGCGCATCGCCGGTATTGGTGATCTTGAGCGGCTGGCCCGTCATCTCATCGGCCTTGTAACTGCGATAGACCGCGGTCTTGACCGGCTGGCCGTTGATGTCGAGCGCCATCGTCTCCTTGGCAAGCGCGCGTGCCGCCAGCACCATCCACGCATTCTCCTGCGTCGAGGTGTAGGGCGACAGCCCCCGGGCCGCTTCGACCCGCAGCACGGCCTGCGTCAGCGTCGTGCGCGGCGCATTGCCCTCGCCTGCGAGCGAAACCAGTGCCGCCGCATCGCGCAGCGCCGAGCCGTAATCGACCCGGCCGAACTCGATCACCGGCTTGGGGTTCAGCGCATCGAGCGCGGCACCATAGACCCGCTCGGCCCTCGCCTTATCGCCGACCAGGGCCAGCGCCGCGGCAAGCTGCGCCTTGGAGATCGGCGTCGCCAGATTATTCAACTTGGTGTCGGCGAGATAACGCAGGTCGCCGATCGGCGCAGCGCCGTTACGGGCGAGCACGTAGAGGCCGTAGGCCAGATCGCGGCCGCCGTCCTTCTCCGGCTCGTTGGCATTGACCACCGAATTCCTGACGCGGTCGAGTGCGTTCTTGAACAGCACGTCCGGCACCGCAAAGCCCTTCTCGCGGGCGCGGGTCAGGAAGTCGGTGACGTAGGCGTCGAGCCAGGCGTCGTCGCCGCCCGCCGACCACAGGCCGAACGAGCCATTCGAGCCTTGTCGCGCCAGCAGCCGCTCGATCGCGTCGCGGATGCGCTGGTCGACTGCGGTGTCCATCGCAAGATGGGCGCCGGCGGCGAGATCGTTGACATAGAGCAGCGGCAACGCGCGGCTCGTTATCTGTTCCGAGCAACCATACGGGTAGCGGTCGAGCGCCTTCAGGATGCTCGCCGCATCGAGCGCGGTTGACAGGCTCGCCGAGACCGAGACGCTGCCGGTGCCCGGCACGAGATCGGAGAACATGTCGGAGGTCAGCGTCAGGCTCTCGCCCTTCGCCAGCGTGCGGATCGAGCGGCGCGCCAGCACCTGGGTCGCCGGCTTGACGTCGAGCGCATAGTGCCGCGCCAACGTCATCCCGTTCGGCCCTGAAATGTCGACGTCGAAATCGGCGCGCCCCGCGCCACCGGCCTCGAGGCCGAGCGACAGCGACGTGCGCTGCTTGGCGGCGAGCTTCACCGTCGTGGTCGGATTGCCCGAAGCCTTGATCGGGCCGCTCGCCTTGACGCTGACAGCATAGTCGCCGGCGGCGCCTTCGACATTGTCGATATCCATCCTGATGGTGCCCTTGTCACCGGTCAGCAGGAAGCGCGGCAATGTCGCCGTCACCACCACGGGATCGCGCACGATGACATCAACATTGGCGCGGCCGAGCTTGGTGGCGCTCCACGCCACCGCCATCACCCGCGCGGTGCCGGCGAATTCGGGGATGTCGAAGCTCACCTCGGCAGTGCCGTCAGGGCCGACCGTGACGATACCGGAATAGAGCGCCAGCGGCTTCTGCGTCGGCGGCGAGCCCTGCAGCTCGGCGCCGGCGGCATCACCGCCGCTGCGGATCTGGCCGGCCGTGCCCTGCATGCCGTCGATCAGCTGGCCGTAGAGGTCACGGATCTCGGCAGTCAGGCGGCGCTGGCCGAGATAGTAGTCATCCGGCGCCGGCGGCTTGTAATTGGTCAGATTGAGGATGCCGACATCGACCGCGGCCAGCACCACCTTGGCGTCCTCGCCGGGATTGAGCCCGCCGAGCTTGACCGGAATCTTCAGCGCCGTGCCCGGCCGCACCAATGCGGGCGGCGAAAGCTCGACGGCCAGTGTGCGTGTCTTCTTGTCGATGCCGAACCATTTCAGCCCGATCGCGCGACCGGGCATGCGTCCAGCGGCGGCATCGAGCGGACGGCGCAGCGTCGTCATGACATAAGCACCGGTACCCCAGTCCTTGCCGACCGGAAGCTTGACCTGCTGGGTGCCCTCCTTGACGTCGACGCTTTGGGTTGTCAGCAGGCGGTCGCCCAGCACGTAGACCGTGAGCTTGCCGGCCGTGCGGGCGTTGACCGACACCGTCATGGTGTCGCCGGACTGATATTCCGGTCTGTCGATCGAGGTTTCGAGCAGATCTGGCGTGTCGGCGCTGCCGTCGGAGTACCAGCCGACATCGAACTGCACCGAGGTCACCGGACCGTCGGCATCGGTCGATTTCACATCGAGTCGGTAGCGGCCGGGCTGCGGCTGGAAGGTCAGGCGCATCGGCTTGTCGGCCGCGAGATTGACGTCGCCGTCGGCGACGCGGCGGGTCGATTTGACCGGCTCATACTGCCAGGACGAATTCTGCCGGTACCATTGATAACGCGACTCCAGCTTCAGCAGCTCGTAGCGCAACCCGTTGCGCGCCAGCTGCTTGCCGTCGGGCGCGACGAACACGACGTCGAACTCGGCCTTGTCGCCCTCGGCCACGCTCTTGTCGCCGAACAGCGGCCTGACGCCGATCAGCGAGGCCGCTGGGGCCACCGGCAGCACGATCTTGCGCTCGACCGAACGGCCGCCGGTCTCCGCCATGCGGATGAAGATCTGGGCTTCCTGCGGCCGGGACGAGGCCGGGACCTTGTCGAGCTTGACCGGGAAGCTGGCGGCGCCATTGGCATCGGCCTCCGGCAGGTCCTCGATCGGGGTCCGCTCGTTGCTCGCGGTCTGCTCGTCGTCGACGCCGAACTGATAGCCGGCGTAGCCGGGCCGGCCGGCCGCCGCTGGCGCGACCAGCATGTCGCCTTCGAGCTGCAGGCCCGAGGCCGGCGCGCCATAGAGGAAGTGGCCGGAAACCTGAAGTTCCACTGGAACTTCAGCTTTGATAACTTTCTCCTTGCTGATCAGGTCGAATTCGATCCGCTCGGGGATGTAATCCTCGACCATGAAGGTGGTCTCGCCGACCGACGAGCCCTTGGGGTCGGTAAAAACACGGGCCCGCCAGGTGCCGGTCGGCACCGCGGAGTTCAACGCGACCGCCAGCATGCGGCCGCCGGCGCCCTGGTCGGGCAGCACGGTGCGGCGAAATTCGACGCCGTCAGGGCGCTCGATCACCATGGTCAGCGGCGTCCCGGTCAGCGCGTTGCCCCGTCCGTCGCGCAGCAGCGCAGTCAAATAGACGGTCTCGTTGGAGCGGTAGACGCCGCGCTCGGCGTAGACGAAGGCGTCCGCGCCGGCCGGGATCGCGCGCCCTGCGACGCCGCGGTCGGTGAGGTCGAAGGCGTTGGTCTTCAGGCTGAGGAAGGCATAGTCGGCCTTCTCGCCTGTCACCGTCAGCAGTGCCGGCGACAATCCGCCCTCGCCGCGCGCCAGCCCCTGCTCGAACAGCACGTGGCCCGCTGCATCGGTTTTCCGGGTGGCCAGGATCTCGTTGTTGCGGGCGACCAGCTTTACCTCGGCATTGGCGACCGCTTCGGTAGAGGCCAGCGAATTGACGAAGACGTGGATACCGTCATTGCCGGAGAAGGCCGACAGGCCCATGTCGGAGACGATGAACCATTGCGTGGCCAGCGTGCCGTCGTCATCACTGCCCGGCCCCTTGGCCGCAGCGGTCATGACATAGACACCCGGCTGCAGGTCGCCGAGCGCCTGGTCGACCGGAAATGCGGTGACGACGTCCTGGTTCAGCGTGGTGGCGGTGGCGAGCTCGCCGGACCACACCTTGACGCCACGCTGGTCGCCGAGATCGGAGAGCTGATAGCGGCTCAGCGTGCTCTGGAAGTCGCTGTCGATCACGGTGTTGATCAGGTTGCGGTCGCCGATCCGGAACACGTTGACCGTGACCGCCGGCGTGTTGACGCTGACCACCGGAATACCGCGCTGGCCGGTCCGCGGCAGCACATAGGCACGCCCGGTGAACCGCACGAACGGCTTGCGGTCGCGGACATAGATGTTGAACTCGGCGGATTTCGGCAGGGTCTCCTTGACGGTCGACGGCAGGCCGGCGCGCAGATTGATGTTGTAGCGCTCTCCGTGCTTCAGCCCGTCGACGCAGAGCTGCTGGCCTTCCGCCGACAGAGCCGGCTTGTCGGTGCCGGCCAGGGCGAGATACGGCGCGAAGTCGACGCGCTTGGCGAGCTCCTCGGAGAACTGGAAGCAGGCCCGCGGCGAGGCCGCATCGGAATCGACGGTATAATCGAGCAGCCGGAAGCCGTGCTCGTCGCGCATCTTCTCATACTGGCCCCGCACATCGGCGACCTCGCGCAGGTCGAGCGACAGCCGCAGCGCGTCGAGCGCCGGACGCCACAGCTTGCGCTCCGCGAGCGCCTTGCCGAGCACGGCCAACGAATCGGCCTCCTCGCCCGCATTGCCGGCGCGCTGATAGGCGATGTAGGCGGCGGTGGATGCGCGCTCCATCAGGAAGGTCTGTTCGCTGGAGCTGGCCGACCGGATCTGGAAGACGGTTTTGGCAAGCCGCAGCCAGTTGGCGCCGTCCTCGGGCGCGGTTGCCGCGATCTGGCCGAGGATCGTGAGCCCGCCGCGGAAATCATTGCGCTTGAAGGCTGCGTCCGCGTCGGTGCGCAAGGTCGCGGCCGACTTGTTGACCGCGCCCGCCTCGCTCTTGATCTGGGCCTCCAGCTTGATCGCGGAATCCGCGAGATCGTCGCGCTTGAAGGCCTTGTCCGCAGCCTGGGCGCTCACCAGGCCGAGCGCCAGCGTGGCGCAAATTGCGGCGGCGCGAACCAATCCGATCATGATGGAGCTCCTGAACGCCCCGCGGTCGATCGCCGCGTTGGGGCTAAAAAATGCGCGAAAAGGTGACGGAGTGAAGGCGCTGACATGAACGGACGAAAACGTCGCAGATTGCATTGCCGACATTCCTTCCACCGGCTCCGGCGGCAGCGTCATGCCGGCTCGGCGCGCGGGTCTGGCCAACGCAGGACGGGACCCCTGCTCGCCTTTGTCGTTTGACCACAAAAATCGGTTCGGACGGACTTGGCGGAAAGGCGGATTTTTCATATTGCGGATGCTACAAGGCGGCCACGGTCCCGTAGCTCAACTGGATAGAGTAGCGGATTTCTACTCCGCGGGTTGCAGGTTCGAATCCTGCCGGGATCGCCACTCCACTCCCCTCGGCGAAACCATTTTCCGGAAGCCGCGAAGCCGGCCGGAAACAAAGCCGGGGTAGCGTCCCGTCATTGGACCAAAAGGGGATTCGGTCATGTGGGATTTCATCAACGAATTGTATCGGGATTTCTGCCTGGCTCGCCTGCAGGAGATGCGGAAGGTCGAGCATCATATCTGAACAGGCACGGAGCATGGACAACGATCGGCCCTTGGCCGGCGCCATCCTCACGGCGATGGTGATTGCCGCGGTGGTCTGGGCGATAATCGGACCTCCGCCGTCGCACAAGAAGGTCAGCAGCCAACACCAGACTGTCGCGAGACGCTAAGCCCCGTATGAATACGGGGTGCTCGAACCTTGGCGCCAGTCTTGCAGACAGAACATCACTGGGATTGCGGGCCCAGGTTGAAACAGACCGCCGCCGGGACAATTCATTTCGAGCCCGGCGGCGTAGTTTCGTTGGCGACCCAATTCTAAGGTTCTCTTAACCACCAGCGAAGGCCGCGCGCGAGAGCGTGGACCGATTGCGCGTCCGTTCGCGTTGTACAGCGCCATGCGTACAACGGGTCATTGGGTCATCGTTGCGGTGTGGGGCGCGGCAGTTCTCGCCACGCCCATCGCAACCGCCGAGGCACAACAGGTGCAGGCCGGAACGCTCGCGTGTCGCGGCGGCCCCGATACCGGTTTCGTCCTGGGCGCGGTGACCAATCTCGATTGCGTGCTGCACGCCGACAGCGCACCGGACAGTCGTTACGTCGCAGCCATTCCAAACCTCGGCATCTTCATCGGCGACGAGGAAGTCGCTCTGACCTGGAAGGTGATGGCGCCAGTGCCGTGGCTCGGGCTCGACCAACTCGCCGGCGGTTACACCCACGCAAGCGGCGCGCGTGACAATGTCCTCACCGGCGGCACGAATACTCCGATCACGCTGCATCCGTTGAACGAGGATGCTTTCTCTAGTCCGCCGGTCAAAATCGAGAGCCTGGAAATTCGGCCGATGGATCGCTGATGCTGCGCACTTTGTGCCAAAACGTCAGATTGCCGCGAATTGCGGCTTGATCGGCATCCAACAAACCGCCTGGATTCACGCAGGTTCCGTTCATGTGAGAGGGTTCACAGGCGCATCGCAATTCGAGTGCTACGCTGCAGGAATTCTTACAATCATTTTTGCCGACGAATTTCATGGCGAAGCTTTTGACGGTCACCGCAACGGTGTTTGCTGTTCTGGCAATGCTGCGGGGCCAGCCGAACGAGTTTGTTCCGCTGCCTACGAAGCCGATGCCTGGCGTTCTCATTCCGTGACGCCATGGACAGCGCCGGACAAGCATTCTGGCTGATGCTGCTGTTTAGCTGCCTCGGCGCTTGTCTCGTGTGGGCCCTCTACGAGATCGAGCAATCGCGAGACCGGGACCGTCGACGAGCGGACCTTGTCCGCAATGCAATGAAGTCCGTCGTGCCGCGGACCAACAGCCGGAGATAGGGCACGCCGTTTGGCGACGTCGAGAACAGCAACTTGTGACGGCGCCAGGCGAAGCGATTGCTCATCTGCGTTGGCACGAAATGCACAACGCCGCCCGCTTGAAATATACGCGGACGGCGTTGCTCCTAGCCCCAGGAAGGTGATGCAAAATCCTGACAGCTCCAAGTCTGCACGTTTTGTGCCAACGATCATGGTCCATATGGGCTATTTGGCTGCAGAAAAACGAATGTAGGTTAAGAACCGAGGCGCCGGTGACGGAGCCTCACGACCAAAGTGTCAACTTGGCCTCGGCGTGGCCCACGCGCTGAGGCCTTTCTTTTTTGATATCCGCGGTCTGCCCTGAAATCGCGTCTTGTTCTTATCATTCAGCGCACGAAACGATTCCGTAGTTCTCCGTGCGTGAACAAAGTTCCGACAACGGTCGAGATGCCGAACGTATTCGGTTCGTCACGTTGCAGGTTCCGATTCTCGCAGCGATCCTGGGCGGCGTGCTTCGTGATATCTTAATCTGGAATTGCTTCTTCAAGGGATTGCCAGCGTTCTCATTGTTCGCCGACATTTTGGGATCGATATGGAAGACTCCGTCCAGATCCGTTGCACGCGCTGCAAGAACGTTTTTCGTGATCGCGCCAAGCGGCTGCAGAATGGTTACTCGCGTCAGTGCCCGAGCTGCGAGATCGTCCTCTTCTTCGACGAGGATTCGCACGATTCAAATATCAAGCGCGCGATGCGAACCGCACGGCGCGCGCGGAACGAACTGCGTGAGAGCGAGGGCGTGAGCGCGAGAATGGCTGCGGCCGCCCCTCGGCGATACGGCGGGCGCTCGGCATCGAGCTCTCGGGGAACCGAGGACGACGACGCCGATTGAGTGTGGCGCGAGGGGCCACCGCACTATCCGCCGCCTCGGCCGGCATTTTCCGACGCGCGGTCGAGCCATTGCCGCGTCGACTCGTCACTCCAGCCGGGAACGGCGAAGCGCGCCGCCGGCGCTGTAGCCGCGGGCGAACGAACGGTCGCGGGTTGGCGTGTGTGGGAGTGACGCCGTGGCGCGGCGTTCGCAGACACGCACAGGATGACCAACAGGCCAAGTGCCAAGACACAACGCATCGCCTTTGCTCCTGACGACCATCGCGACCGCGCCGAGAGAACGATCACCTCGCCTGTTTGCTCGGCCGATGCGCCATTCCCATATAGACCCCGCCGGCTTTCAATTCTTCCAACATCTGGTCGATCCGCTTGCGCTTGGTGGCAGCCCGCACGCTGCGTTCGATCCAGTGCAGATAGTCATTGCGTTGATACGGCGGACGTTGCTTGAACGCCTCCGTCAGACCGGCGGCGTCGAGTTCGCGACGGATCCCCGCCGGCATGGTCGCGCGCGGTCGTTTCAGCATCATGCCGTCCTCTCGCGCGGAGCTGCGACCTGGCCCTGCGGGCGCTCCGCCACCGCTACCAGCCATTCGGAGACGAAGTGGTCGGAGGCGTGGACGTCGACCTGCAGGAGGCGGCCCGGCCCGCGCGGCACGTCGCCTCCAGTGGCCGGATCAGGACCGCTGCTTTGCCTCGACGTAGCGCTTGAAATTATCCAGGATCGCCTGCCAGCCGCCGCGCTGCTGCTCGACCGAATGGGTATCCTCGCCGTCGAAGCTGACCTGCAGTTTGACGCCGCCCGCCTCGGGCGTGAACGCAACCTGCGCGGTGCGGTCGCCGAACGCATATTCGAGCAGCCGGGGCGCCTCAACCTTGGTGTAAGTGCCGGCGAAATCGAACCCCATGCTGCCGTCCTTGGCTTCCATCCGCGACGAGAACGCGCCACCCGCGCGCAGGTCCACGGTCGCAGCAGTGGTGTGCCAATCGTCGGAGGCCGCATTCCACTGCTTGATGTCGTCGGGCGTGGTGTAGGCGCGCCAGACATCTGCGATCGGCGCGGCAACGGTCGTTTCGACGGCAATCTTCATATGCGTTCCTTCGTCGTTCCCTAATGAAGCGGATGCGCCCACGGCGCCCGGCCGGGGCGCCGGGCCGCGGACACTCTACTAGGGTCTGTACCTAAATAGCGACACGTGATTCTCTTGCCTACGTGTTGATTCGGGGGCGAGAGAATGCGCGATGGTTTGTTTTGGCTGAACGACAGGCAATGGGCGCGTATCGAACCGCATCTGCCGAGGGGACTGACGGGGCCGGATCGGGACGACGACCGACGCATCGTCAGCGGCATCATTCACATGTTGCAATCGGGTGCACGATGGCGTGATTGTCCACGTGAATACGGCCCTTACACGACGATCTACAATCGCTTCAATCGCTGGGCCAAGCGAGGACGATGGTGCGCAATCTTCGAAGCGCTGGCCAAACCTGGCGAAGACGGCGTCGTACTGTCGCTCGACTCGACCTCGATTAAAGCTCACCGGTGTGCCTCCGGCGGAAAAGGGGGGAGCACAATCAAGCAATCGGCCGCTCGCGCGGAGGCCGCACGACAAAAATCCATGCGCTGAGCGATCCGCTCTGCCGGCCGGTCGTCCTGCATCTGACTCCAGGCCAGTATGCCGATATCGCTGCGGCTCCCGATGTCCTGGCGCTCGCGCCACCCATGAGCGTGCTCCTCGCCGACAAAGGGTATGATGGCGACAAGCTTCGCGGCGAAATCATTCGTCGCGGCGCCAAGCCCGTAATCCCCAATAAATCTAACCGTGTCGTCATCCATCGCTTCAACAAACGCGCCTACAAAGGACGAAATGTCATCGAACGCTGCTTTTGCAGGCTCAAGGACTTCCGGCGCATCGCCACGCGATATGACAAGCTCGGCCGTAATTTTTTGGCCGCTGTTCATCTCGCCGCTCTCGTCGCATATTGGCTCAATTGAGTCTCAACCCTAGGGCTATTCGCCGTGATCCACAAATCGCTCCGCTGGACGACGGCGCCTGCCAGGGCCGCCGAAAACATGAGGTGGCCGGCGACACCGTTCAACAAACCAAATGGTGTGTGGCCGGCACAAGAATTTCGTCAGGAATGACCGTGTATGGAAGACGGGTCCAACGCCCGGAGAGGACGACATGCGGAACCTGAATACTGTGCTGAGCAAGCTGAACGACCGCCTGCTGCGGCTGGAGGGCGAGCTGTTCGTGCTGCGATCGATCGCGCGCGCCGCCCTGACCTCCGGCGACGAGTCCGCCATCCGCACCCGCAAACTGCTCGAAGGCGCCAAGCTCGCGCTGGCAGACGAAGCCGAACGGCCGCTCGACGCCGCGACCGGGAAATACGTCGCGGCCGCGATCGCCATGGTCGAAGAGCTGCTCGAGAATCCTCGCGAGGCAGCCCCGCTGTTCAGGGTGATCGATGGCGGAAAGCGCGACGATTAGCCCGCAGTCAGGAATAGCGGACCGGGCCTAGCTCGCGCCCTGCACGGCCCTGTCATACGCCTCGATCGTGACTTTCGCCCTGACCGCAACATCCGCGGCCGTCATGCCCGGCTTGTAGAGGCTGCTGCCGAGACCGAAGGCGCGAATACCCGCCTTCACATACTCCGCGAAATTCTGGTCCGAGACGCCGCCGACGGCGGCGAGCATCACATCCGGCGGCAGCACGGCGCGGATCGCCGAGATGCCGGAAGCGCCGAGCACGCTTGCCGGAAAGAATTTCAGGCTCGAGGCGCCCGCGCGTGCGGCGAGCAGCGCTTCCGTCGGCGTGAACACACCGGGCATCGTGATCATCGCGTGGTGCCGGGCGCGCGCCAGCACGTCGACATCGACGTTCGGCGACACCATGAGGCGCCCGCCGGCGTCATGGAGACGATCGACGTCTCCCGCGGTCAGCACCGTACCGGCGCCGATCAGGACATCAGCAGGCGCCCGCTTCGCCGCGATCTCGATCGAACGGAACGGCTCGGGGGAGTTCAGCGGAATCTCGATCGCGGTCATATCAGCCTCGAGCAGCGCGCTGACGATGCCCAAGGCCTCGTCCGGCTTGACGCCGCGCAGGATCGCGACCAGCGGACGCTTCATCGGAGGAAACGGAATGCTCATGCGTGATCCCTCAATTGTTCCAGATCGCTGCCGCGGCGCCGGCGAGGCCACGGCGAACCGCCTCCTCCGCATCCATCACGTTGAGCGGAATCGAAAGGCTTTCGAGCGCGATCCGATAGAGCCGTTGCAGCCGGCCCGATGCGATCAGCGTCACCGGCGTTGCTCGCTCCCGCTCGGCAAGGCCGGCCGCCAGCTCGGCACCGATCAACGTACCGGAGATCGTCTCACGGGCCGCCTGCGCGCTGCCGCCGAACAGCAACTGCCGGGATCGTACCCGAAACAGCAAATTGGCCGATAGCGCCGGCGTTGCGAACGCCTCGACGACGGCCGAGCGGAACGCATCTGCATCAACGGCCTCTTCCGCTCCGGCGACGGCATGCGACAGAATGGTGTCGCGCGCAACCACGCTGAACAACTCGCCGGTCATGAAGGTCGCAAAGCGCTCGACCGTTCCACCGCGCAGGCGCACCCATTTGGAATGGGTTCCCGGCATGCAAACGAGGGCCTCACCCGGCGCATCCAGACCGAGCGCGCCGAGCAACTGGGTTTCCTCGCCACGCATCACATCGGGCGCCGTAGCATCGCGCTGCGCAATCCCGGGCAGGATGCGGATATCGCGCGGCTGTCCCCTGGCCACGACGGCGCCTTTGAGGATATCGGAGAGATGCGCCGGTGTGTCGACATAGCCGGCCTCGACCCACCCCTGCCGCGCGCCGGCCATGCCGCAGATCACGACCGGCAGATTGGCCGCCGCGCCCAGCGCGTCGAGATGCGATTGCAGTACCGACGCAAAGCCGGCCCTGGCGGCCGCCGTCATGCCATCGTCGCCGCGGCGTTCGCCGAACACCTCGCCGCCGGCGCCCATCAGCCAGAGCCGAAAGCTGCTGGTGCCCCAATCGACCGCGACATAGGAAGGCCCGCTCATCGCGCTCTGTTCCACGCTCTTGGTTTCCGGCTCGGCGATGCCGCCGTCGAACAGACGCGATAACGGCGTTCATGACGCCGCGCAAGGCGCACGGATATCGCGCCGCCACGCGATCACGCGAACGCGCGCGCATGCGACCGCCGGGCCCGGTTCGCGTCGGTGCGTGCGCCGATCGTTACCGCGCGCCCTTCAGCGTACAGGAGGTCGTGCAGGTCGTGACGTTGCCATGGTCACACTTGATGCAGGCGTTGACGCACTGATCCATGACCTTGGGATTGTACTGACTATAAAGATTGGCCGCGCAGCTGTTGGTCGATCCCGTGACCTCCGGGTCGGACCAGCAACCGGACAGTAAAAATGCTGCGGCACTCAAAATGGCGACCTTGTGCATAAGGCCTCCTGCCACGCTCTATCCAAGTAACCTTGCAAGTAACCTTGATAGGTTAGGTTAAATTCCGGTTTCAATTGCGACCTGATCCGGAAGCAGTATTGCTTATCCACCGGACATTTCCCCAAGGTCCGGGCCCACACCGGCAAGGCCGTCAGGCGACCCCGCCTGGCGGCTTTGTTGCCCAGCAATGCACAAGGATACCAACAAGATGGCCCGAAAGCCGCGGTGGTCGTTCAAGGAGGACCGACGACTGATGGAATTGGCGCGCTCCTCCAAGTCGCTGGAGGAGGTCGTGAAGGCGACCGGCCGTTCGCCGGAGCGCATCAAGAAGATGGCAATGCGCCTTGGCCTCTCAATCAAGCCGCGTGGCGCCACCAAGAAATAGTTTGAAATACGGCCGCGGCCGCAGCCCGGCCGGCCAGTGTGCGTTCGAGCGAAGTGGGCACCGACCCGCTTGAAGACGACGCGTCAGAAGCAAGGATCTAGGGTTCCGGCGGACAATCGTCCTTCGCCCGCACCGGGATCGCCCTGACCTCGCCCTCGGTCTTCACCTCACGCTCAGCCTTCACCTCGCGCTCAGCCCTGGCCTCTTGTTCATCCCCGCCCGCCCGCGTGCAGGTGGTCAGCACGAAAGCCACGCGGCTGCATTGCCACGCCGGCCCGAGCGCCGCGCTCGACACCGGTTCTGGCGACGCCAGCGTCAGGGATACATACGCTACCAAAACGGCACCCGCCGCGGCTGCGGCAGCCAGTGCCGCGCCCGTTCCGGACCACAGCTTGGATATCATGGCCTTGGTTCCCGCCGATCTCTGGGAGTCGAGGCAGTCCGCCTGCCCGCGTGTGATCGGAATCACAACTGGGACCAAACAGTTCAGCCTGAACCTTTGGGCTTGATGTGGGAGCGATATTGCACTGCCGCAAGGCAGGATCAGCGCGCTGGCTCGATCACATTACAGTTGGTCCGGCCCGACATCAGGCAGTCCTGCATCTTGCTCGCCGCCGTCAGGTCATGCGCAAGCCAGAGACCGACCGCGAGCATGACCACCGCGACCAGCAGTCCGATCAGCGCCCCGCGGCGGTTGCCTCCGTCTTCGGATTCGCTCATGGCCGCTTCGGTTCCCTTTGCCATCGCCCGCATCATGACCGTTTGCACGGTTGCGTGCGATCAATTCTGCAACAGTCGCACAACGAAATGCGCGCCGGCGGCGATCGGCCCTGCAATTCCATTGCGGGCTGGCGCGACTCGGGAAAAACTGCTCGCTGAAGTGGAGCGCGTGTGCGGGGCGTGCCGGTGAGCGAACAAGAAGCGAGTTACGATTATCACCGTTACAGGCAGCTGCTCTCGGAAGCTGTCGACGAGACCAGCAGACTGCGGCTGATCAGCCTCCTGATCACCGAAAGGGCGCGCGACAGGCTGGAAGCGCAGCGCGCCTCGGACCGCAGCGCGATGACCGCCGAGACAGTCGCCAAGGTGCTCGGCAACGGCCGGCGCGAGCAGTTTCAGCGCGGCTAGCCTGTCGGCAGGTTCGGTGACCAACCACTCACCACGCCGGCCGAAAGCCGGGTGCAAACACCGCCGCCCGCCATTTGCTGTCCGCTCATATCTCCTTTGCTCCACAGCCCCTCGTTCACCACTGGCCTTTTCGCCGCCATTCACTTATTGAACGCCGAACCGAACCCCATCCATCAACGAACAGAAAGCAGCAGGCTTCCTCTATGAGTGGCTTCAAGGAACCGGGTTTTGCCGACCGCCAGAAAGCGGCCCTGCAGGCGCGGCAAAACCTCCTCAACAAGTTTCGCACCCAGCCGGGCGCTGACGATCCGACCGTGAAAGCACGGGCCGAGGAGCGCGCGGCTATCGCCGAACGCCGCGCCAAGGCCAGGGAAGCCCGTGAAATCGAGAGGGCCGAACGGAAGCGCCGCGACGAAGAGGCCGCCGCAGCCGAGGCCATCCGCGTTGCGCGGGAGAAGGAAGAGGAAACCGCGCGACTGGCTGCGCTCGAGGCCGAGCAGAAGGCCAAGCGCGACGCGCGCTACGCTGCGCGCAAGGAGCGCGGCAAGAAGAAGCGCTAAGGCGTAACCAGGCCCGCCACGACGGCGGGCCTGCGAAGGATGAGCGGTGGCGGCGGTCAGTTCTTCTTCATGCCGTCGTCTTTCTTCATCATCGCGCCGCCGTCCTTCTTCATGGCGTCGTCCTTCTTCATCATGCCATCGTCCTTCTTCATGGCATCCTTGGACATCGCATCCTTGGACATCGTGCCTTCCTTCTTCATCGCGTCGTCCTTGCCCATCTTGTCCTGAGCGAAGGCGGCGGGCGCCAGCGCCAGGCTGAACGAGAGCAGCGCGGCGGAAAGGCCGAGGCGGGTCTTGGTGGTCATGATGAGTGATCCCTTGTGTGGTCAAATGTGAGCGCGACGACTTGCCGCTCTCTCCTCGACGCACTTGCGCGGCCGGTTGTTACCTCCAATAACAAATTCTTGAAGCACACCGGCGCGTACGCCCATCGCCCATCGCGCGAGGATCGGACGGCGACGCTGCGGAAGCGCGGTGTGCACCGCAGCAACGGCAAGACTTTGCGGCCTAACGACTTGTGACCGCCTGTCGGCCCGCACTATCAGGGCGCCTCGAACTATCAGACTAGAGAAGTTTCACGCGAAGACCGGCTAAGCTAAAGCTCCGCGCGCCGGTCTAACAGCCACTCAAGAAGCTCTTCAGGGGAACAACCATGCTCACACGCCGCCACGTCCTCGCTTCCGCCCTCGCCGCACCCGCCGTCCTGCGGATGGGTGTTGGGACTGCGCATGCCGCGACCACGCTGAAGATCTCGCATCAGTTCCCCGGCGGCACCATCGAGAAGGGCGATTTCCGCGACAGGCTGTGCCGGATGTTCGCGGCCGAGGTCGCCAAGCGCTCGGGCGGCGACCTCACTGCCGAGGTCTATCCGAACTCCTCGCTGATCAAGACCAACGCGCAGTTCTCCGCGATGCGCAAGGGCGCGCTCGATCTCAGCCTCTATCCGATGCCCTATGCCGGCGGCGAATTGCCGGAGACCAATATCGGCCTGATGCCGGGCCTGGTCACGACCTACGACCAGGGCCTGCGCTGGAAGAAGGAGCCGGTCGGCAAGGCGCTGAGCGACTTCCTCGCCGACAAGGGCATTCTGCTGATCTCCTGGGTCTGGCAGGCCGGCGGCGTCGCCAGCCGCTCCAAGGCGATCGTGGCGCCCGAAGACGCCAAGGGCCTCAAGGTGCGCGGCGGCTCGCGCGAGATGGACATGGTGCTGCAGACCGCCGGCGCCGCCGTGCTGTCGGTGCCGTCCAACGAGATCTACGCCGCGATGCAGACCGGCGCCTGCGATGCCGGCATCACCTCCTCCACCAGCCTGATCTCGTTCCGCCTCGAGGAGGTCGCGAAGTCGCTGACCTCGGGCGCCGGCGCCTCCTACTGGTTCATGCTGGAGCCGCTGATGATGTCGAAGGCGATCTTCGACAAGCTGCCGAAGAACCAGCAGGACATCATCCTCGCCGTCGGCGCCGAGCTCGAGGCGTTCGGCCGCAAGGGGGCGCAGGACGACGATACCGAAGTCACCAAGGTCTATGAGAAGGCCGGCGCCAAGGTCAGCGCACTCGACGCTGCCATTGTCGGCAAGTGGCGCGACATCGCGCGCGACACCGCCTGGAAGGACTACGGTGCCAAGACGGCGACATCAGCCAACCTGCTGAAGCTCGCAAGCGACGTCGCCGCATGATGCATGGTCCGGCCGCGGATCAAGCCGAAACTCCAAGCATCGCCACGGGCCATGCACCCGTGGCGATGCTCGGGCGTGCGCTGTCCGTCTGCAACAACATCATCGTGGTATTCGCCGCGCTCGCCTTGATCGCGGCCTGCGTGATCCTGAGCTACAGCGTGCTCGGCCGCGCCCTGTTCCACAGCCCGAACTACTGGCAGGACGAGGCCGCCGTGTTCCTGCTGGTCGGCGCCACCTTCATGTCCGCGGCCTACGTGCAGAGCCAGCGCGGTCATGTCAGCATCGAGGCGTTCGTCGGCCTGCTCTCGGCGCGCGCCAACAGCATCAGGCTGTGGCTGGTCGACGTCGCGAGCTTCGCGTTCTGCACCTTCTTCGCCTGGAAGTCCTGGACCCTGGCGCACGAGGCCTATGTCGACGGCCAGGTGTCCAACTCGATGTGGTCGCCGCCGCTCGCCATCCCCTATGGGCTGATGGCGCTCGGCATGACGCTGCTCTGCGTGCAGCTCGTTCTGCAAATCCTCATTCCGCTGACCGGTGGCGCACGCCGATGACCGTGTTTGGTATTGGCATCTCCTACGGGCTTGCCACCCTGTTTGCGATGTTCTCCGGCATGCCGATCGCATTCGCGCTCGGTGCGGTCGCCGTCGTCTTCATGGCGATCTACATGCCGGCGGCCTCGCTCGATACGGTGACCCAGAACGTCTACGAGGAGATGGCCTCGATCACGCTGCTGTCGATCCCGCTGTTCATCCTGAAGGGCGCGGCGATCGGTAAATCCCGCGCCGGCCAGGATCTCTACTCGGCGCTGCATGCCTGGCTGCACCGCGTGCCCGGCGGCCTCGGCGTCGCCAACGTGTTCGCCTGCGCGTTGTTCGCGGCGATGGCCGGTTCCTCGCCCGCGACCTGCTCGGCGATCGGTTCGGCCGGCATCCCCGAGATGCGCAAGCGCGGCTATTCCGCCGGCTTTGCCGCAGGAATCATCGCCGCCGGCGGCACGCTCGGTATCCTGCTGCCGCCCTCGATCACGATGATCCTGTTCGCCGTCGCGGCCGAGAAGTCGCTCGGACGGCTGTTTCTCGCCGGCATCGGCCCCGGACTGCTGCTGGTGTCGTTGTTCGGCGTCTACGCCGTGTTCCGTTTCCGCAAGGAATACGCCATGGCCAAGGTCGCCTATGACGCGACCGGCAAGGATGCGGCGATCCTGCAGCGCGACGAATTCACCATGGCCGAGCGCTTCAGCGCGCTGCCGCGCGTGATCCCGTTCGTGCTGCTGCTGACCGGCGTGATGATCGCGCTCTATGGCGGCTACGCGACGCCGTCGGAAACCGCCGGCCTCGGCGGCCTCCTGGCGCTCGGGCTGATCGCCGTGATCTACAGCGTGTGGAAGCCCAGCGACCTGGCGCCGATCCTGAAATCGACCATTCGTGAATCGACCATGCTGATGCTGATCATCGGCATGTCGCTGCTCTATTCCTATGTGATGAGCTATCTGCACATCTCGCAGTCGGCGGCGGAGGCGATCGTCGCGATGCACCTGCCGCGCTGGGAGCTGTTGTTTGCGATCCTCGTGATGGTGATCGTGCTCGGCTTCTTCCTGCCGCCGGTCTCGATCATCCTGATGACCGCGCCGATCATCCTGCCGCCGCTCCGCGCCGCCGAGTTCGACATCATCTGGTTCGGCGTCGTCATGACCATCGTGATGGAGATGGGCCTGATCCACCCGCCGGTCGGTCTCAACATCTTCGTCATCCGCAACGTCGCGCCCGACATCCCGCTGAGTGAGGTGATCTGGGGCACGCTGCCCTTCGTGCTGCTGATGATGTTCGCGGTGCTGATGCTGTGCTTCTTCCCGGAGATCTCGACCTGGCTGCCGAACCTGGTGATGGGGCCGGACGGCGGACGCTAGACCGGTCGCCTGAAGCAAGCGCGTCAAGCGGGAGCTTCAGGCCGCCTCCTGCTCCCGTGCTGCGAGGGCCTGCTCGATCCGGCGGACCAGGAGCGCCGTCGGACGTCCCTCGCGCTGCAGCCGGCGGAGTTCATTCCATAGCCTGATGATTTCGCGGTCTCGCTCGGCGTCCATGGCGGCATTCTCCCGGCGCGCCCCATCATGAACGAAACAGGAACAATCCGCAAGACCGCAAGGAGCCAGGCCGAGGTCCTGAAAACGAAAGAGAAGAAAAAGAGGAAGCAGCCCCGCCCCCGGCTAGGGATAGCCGTCACCCGGCGTATCGACCTCGATCACGTCGATCCGCGACACCGATTTGCCCTTCCGCAGTTCCTCGTAGGACGTCTCCGCGCTCAGGCAGAAAAGCGTCCTGCGATCCGCGCCGCCGAGTGCACAGGCGAGCGCGCGGCGGCCAGGTACCGCGATGCGCACACGCTCCACACCATTGCGATCGATCCTGACAAACGCGTCTTCGGTGAAGGACGCGACCCAGATTGCGCCGTCGCCATCGAGGCAGATGCCGTCGGGATCATTGACGCGACCGAACCGCCCGCGGAGGCTGAGGCCGCCGTCCGGCGCGATGTCGTAGTCGGCCAGACCGCCACCATCCATCTCCGCGACGACGAGCCGGCGATGGTCGGAGGAGACGGCAATGCCGTTGGGAAAGCGCAAGCCGTCGGCGACGACGCGGGCGCTGCCGTCGGGCATCACCAGGATAATGCGGCCGACGGCGCCACGGCCCTCCGGCGGCGGCAGATTGAAGCCGAGATCACCGACATAGGCACGGCCCTGCCCGTCGACGATCATGTCGTCGATCGTGCCGGTCGCGATCCCGGAAAGATCGGCATACAGCGACAGCGCACCACCGGAAAACCGCAGCAGCCGCTTTTTGAACATCGTCAGCACGACGATGTCGCCATCAGGCAGCACGCCAAGACCGCACGGCGTGTCGTCGTTCACCGCCGCATGCTCCTGGCGTTCGCCTGACGGGCTGATGCTGAGCAGCGTTCGCGCCATGCAGTCGACGAACCAGAGCCGCCCGCGATGCCAGCGCGGGCCCTCGAAATAGCGCCCGCCATCCAGGATGGTTCTGAGCCGAGCCGTCATGACGCACCGGCCTGAAAGAACAGATCTGACATCAGAAGCGCCCCGCCATATGTATCGGCGAGGATATATCCCCGCTGGGACCGGTCAAACCGGCGTCTCGGCCCCTTAAAAAGACCCGCAAAACCCCGGTTCCCGCAGGGTTCCACACGCTGTATGCCATATTTTGCCGCGTTTTCCCTGTTGAGTTGCGGCAGCGTTAATACTCGAGAATCGAGGGTGGTAGTAATCTGCGGCGGTTGTGCCGCGTACGACGCGTTCCGTTTGTGCCTGATCGTTTCAGGGGGGCCAGGGAATGAACCGTTGCCTACGTCCGCTGGCGTGCCTCGCCACGGTGGCCGTGCTTGCGCTGCTTCCGCTTGAAGCGGCCGCCAAACCGCATCATCAGCACCAGGCCAAGAGCGGCCACGGGGACAGGAAGGCGCACGGCGCCAAGACGACGCGCGAGAGCGCCGCCGGCAAGCGGCGCCATGCCAGGCATGGCGCCGACAAGCGCAAATCCGCGAAGGCCAAATCCGCTCCGTCCAAATCGGCTGAGACCTCGAAGGCGCCCGAGCCGGAGAAGCCCGCCGGGCCGCAACTGTCGGGCGATCTCGCCGCGGTCAGGGACGCGATCACCGCGGCGCGCCGGGGCAAGACCAGCGACGCGACCGATATCCAGGCAAAGATCACCGATCCCGTCGGGCGCAAGCTTGTCGAGTGGTATCTGCTGCGCCACTCGGAGTCGAATGCGCTGTTCAGCCGCTATGCGGCATTCGTGACGGCCAACCCGGACTGGCCAAGCGTCACGCTGTTGCGCAAGCGGGCTGAAGCAAGGATGTGGCAGGAGCGCAGCGATCCGGCAACGGTGCACGGCTTCACGCTCGATCAGCCGATCAGCGCCAAGGGCAAGTTCGCGCTCGCCCGTACGCTGCTCGCCGAAGGCGATCGCGACGGCGCCACGCGGCTGGTGCGCGAGGCCTGGCGCTCGGACGAATTGCTGGACCGTACCGAGAGCGACGCCTATGACGCATTCAAGGACCTGCTGACGCGCGACGACCACCGCGCGCGCATGGACAAGCGGATCGGCGCCAAGGATCTTGCCGGCGCGCGGCGCGCGGCGCAGCACCTCGGCAGCGACGAGCTGGCCATCGTGAAGGCTTGCGGCGCGGTCCGCGGGCAATCCAGCAAGGCAGAGGACACCCTCAACGATGTCCCGGCGGACGCCCGCAGCGACCTCGGCTACACGCTCTGCCGAATCCAATGGCTGCTGACGAAGAACCGGATCGACGATGCGGCGCGCGTGACGATTGCCGCGGCGCCCGAGACCATGGCGCAGCAGGACACCGACCAGTGGTGGCGCGAGCGCCGCATCCTCTCCCGCAAGCTGCTCGACCAGGGTGAATACCAGGCGGCCTATGACGTCATCCGCGCCGCGGCACCGCCGGACAATCCGTATTACCGCTCCGACATGCACTTCATGCGCGGCTGGATCGCGCTGCGCTATCTCGACGACGCCAGGACCGCGGCGGCGCATTTCGCACGGATCGACGAAGGCCAAACCAACCCGACCGTGCTGGCACGCGCCGCCTATTGGCGCGGCCGTGCCGCCGAGGCGCTTGGCAACAACGTGGCGATGCGGGCCGACTACCAGGCCGCGGCGCGCTACCCGACCGCCTATTATGGTCAGCTCGCGCTGGCCAGGCTCGGCCGTGACGGCATCGAGTTGCGCGCTCCCTCGCCGGCGGCCAGCGCCGGCAGCATGGCGGCCGACGAGCGCGTGCGTGCGGCCGACATGCTCTATGCGATCGGCGAGCCCGACATCGTGCTCTATTTCGCCGCCGACCTCGCCGAGGAGAGCACAGATGTCGGGATGCTCGAGGCGCTCGGCGAACTCACCGGCCGCCATAACGATGCCCGCGCCATGCTGCAGATCGGCAAGATCGCGCTGGCGCGGGGCTTCGCCTTCGACCATTACGCCTTCCCGGTCATTGGCATTCCCAAGCATACCCCGATCGCCCCGGATATCGGGCGCAGCATGACCTACTCGATCGCGCGCACGGAAAGCGCATTCGATCAACGCGACAAATCGGCGGCCAACGCCGTCGGCCTGATGCAGGTGACGCCCGAGGCCGGCCGCGACACCGCCAAGCGTTTCGGCGTCAGCTACGACTGGAGCCGGATGGTTTCCGATCCGGTCTACAACACCCAGATGGGCGCCGCCGAGTTGAGTGCGCTGCTGGCGGAATATCGCAACTGCCACATCATGACCTTTGCCGGTTACAACGCCGGCCGTGGCCGCGTCCGCGACTGGATCAAGGCCTATGGTGACCCGCGTGATCCCAAGGTCGATGCGGTCGATTGGGTGGAGCGGATTCCGATCTCGGAGACGCGCAACTACGTCCAGCGCGTGATGGAGAACTTTGCGGTCTATCAGGCGCGGTTCGAGGACGCGGCCACGGCGCTGGCGGCCAAAAGCGGCGAGCGCGTGGTGACGCAGGAGAGCAACGCGGCGCCGGCGCAGACAATGCCGTCGCAATAATGCTGCGTCGTCCCGGCGAAAGCCGGGACCCACACGCCGCGGCCGACGTAAGGGGCAATCGGCTCGACGATTTGCGAACAAGCCACAGCGGTGGCTATGGGTCCCGGCTTTCGCCGGGACGACGTGGAGGGACCCGCCCTCACTCCACCTTCACATTGGCCGCCTTGATCATCGGCCACCATTTTGCGATCTCCGCCTTCTGCCAGGCGCCGAGTGCGTCCGGCTTGAGCTGGTCCTTTGGCGGCATCTGCAAGCCGAGATTTTCGAGCTGCTTCTTCACGGCAGGATCGTTCATTGCCTGGATCGCCGCGACGTTGAGCTTGTCCACGATCTCCTTCGGCGTGCCCTTCGGCACCCAGAGGCCGGACCACAGCGTCATGTGGAAGCCCGGCAGGCCGGCCTCGTCGACCGTCGGGACCTCAGCCGCGTTCGCGACCCGCTTGGAATCGGTGACCGCATAGGCGCGGATGTTGCCGGCGCGGACCTGGTTGATCGAGTTCGACGTCTGGTCGACGATGATATCGATCTGGCCGGCGACGAGGTCGTTCAGCGCCGGCCCGGTGCCGCGATACGGCACGTATTGCAGCTTGATGCCGGAGACGTTCTCGAAATAGAGCCCGGCGATGTGGCTGCCGCTGCCGGCGCCGGCGGTGCCCGCGGTCGGCGGCGCCGGCCGCGACTTCAGCCACTCCAACAGCTCCTTCAGCGACTTCGCCGGCACGGCATTCTTGCTGACGATGATCATCGGATTGCTCGGCAGCAGCACCACTGGCTCGAGATCATCGACGAGGTCGTAGCCGAGCTTGTAGATTGCGCCGTTCGCGACATGGGTGCCGAGATGGCCGAACGAGATGGTGTAGCCGTCCGGCGCCGCGCGCACCGCGCGACCGACGCCGAGCGAGCCGCCCGCTCCGGTCACGTTCTCGATCAGAACCACCTCGCCGAGCGACTGCTTCATGCGCTCGGCGAGGATGCGCGCCATCGCATCCGACGGACCGCCGGCGGCGAACGGCACGACAATGGTGATCGGGTGCGCGGGCCAGGTTTCCGCCGAAACGGTCCCCGTGAACGTCAACATCGCCAACACGGCCAGAACCAGCTTCCGCATCACGCGCTCCCCTCAATCTTCCCTGTCGTAGCATTTTTGAAGGGCCACCTTTCGACAAGATGGCCCTTCGGACGAGGCGTCAGAACTGCGAGAAGTCGATCGGCTTGTGCCTGTCGAGCGCGCGGGTCACCGGCGGCAGCGGGTATTTCAGGCCGCTGGCGCAATTGAACAGCATCACGCGGTCGGCCTTGGTGACGCGGCCGTCGGCAAGGCTCTGCTTGTAGGCGGCATAGGTCGCAGCTCCCTCGGGGCACAGCAACAATCCCTCCTCGCGCGCGACCTCGTCGAGGGCGGCGGTGATCTTGTCGTCGTCGACCGCAATCGCAAATCCCTTGCTCTCGCGCACCGCGCGCAGGATGAGAAAATCGCCGACCGCCTGCGGCACGCGGATGCCCGAGGCGATGGTGTGAGCGTCCTCCCAGCGCGTCGCATGCTCGGTGCCGGCCTCATAGGCGCGCACCATCGGCGCACAGCCGGAGGCCTGCACCGCGACCATCCGCGGGCGCTTCGAACCGATGAAACCGATCTTCTCGAGCTCGTCGAACGCCTTCCACATGCCGATCAGGCCGGTGCCGCCACCGGTCGGATAGAAGATCACGTCGGGCACGTCCCAGCCGAGCTGCTCGGCGAGCTCGAGGCCCATCGTCTTCTTGCCCTCGATCCGATACGGCTCCTTCAGGGTCGAGGTATCGAACCAGCCGACTTTTGCTTTTCCTTCGCCGACGATCTTGCCGCAGTCGTCGATGTAGCCGTTGACGCGATAGACGGTGGCGCCCTGCAGCTCGATCTCGCTGACATTCACCTCCGGCGTATCCGCCGGACAGAAGATCGTGGTCTTGATGCCGCAGGAGGTCGCATAGGCCGCGAGCGCCGCGCCGGCGTTGCCATTGGTCGGCATCGCCATGTGCTTGATGCCGAGCGCCTTGCCCATCGACACCGCCATGACGAGGCCGCGCGCCTTGAACGAGCCGGTCGGCAACCGGCCCTCGTCCTTGACGATGATCTCGCCGCCGCCGAGCCTTGTGGAAAGCTTCGGCAGCCGGATCAGCGGCGTCGCGACTTCGCCGAGGCTGACGATGTCCTTGCATTGGCGCACCGGCAACAGCTCGCGGTAGCGCCACAGGTCGGCGGGGCGCTCGGCCAGCCCGTCCTTGGTCAGGGCCTTCTTCACCCCGGCGAGATCGTAGCGCACCAAGAGCGGCTTGCCGGCCTTGGAGAGGTTGTGCACCTGATCCGCCGCATAATGATCGCCCTCCATCGCGCATTCGAGATGGGTCACGAAGGTCGGGCGTTCGATGGTGAGGTTGTCGTTGTCTTTCACGAGATGTGCTCTTTCTTTTTCTTTGCGAATTCTTTGGTGCCTGACCCGTCACGCTGAGGTGGCCGCTTCTTCAGCGGCCCTCGAAGGGCGACGAGCCCCGCTGCTCGATCCGGGCCGTGCATCCTTCGAGGCTCGCTGCGCGAGCGCCTCAGGATGACGGAGCAGAGACTAGATATTCAGCACGCGCCCGTAGGCGTCGAGCACGGCTTCCTTCATCATTTCCGACAGGGTCGGATGCGGGAACACGGTGTGCATCAATTCCTCTTCCGTGGTCTCCAGATTCATCGCCACGACATAGCCCTGGATCAGCTCGGTGACCTCGGCGCCGATCATGTGCGCGCCGAGCAGCTGGCCGGTCTTCTTGTCGAACACCACCTTGACGAGGCCCTGGTCCTCGCCGAGCGCGATCGCCTTGCCGTTGCCGACGAACGGGAAGCGGCCGACGCGGATCTCGCGGCCGCCTTCCTTGGCCTTGGCTTCGGTGAGGCCGACGGAGGCGACCTGCGGGTTGCAGTAGGTGCAGCCCGGGATCAGCAACTTGTCCATCGGATGCGGATGCAGGCCCTTGATCGCCTCGATGCAGATCACGCCCTCATGCTCGGCCTTGTGCGCGAGCATCGGCGGTCCGGCGACGTCGCCGATCGCGTAGATGCCGGGGACGTTGGTCTTGCCGAGACCGTCGATCACGATGCAGCCGCGGTCGGTTTTGACGCCGAGCTTCTCCAGCCCGAGATTCTCGATGTTGCCGACCACGCCGACCGCCGAGATTACGCGCTCGAATTCCTTGGTCTGCGGCTGGCCCTTGCCGTCGTCGATGGTCGCGACCACGCTGTCGGCCTTCTTCTCCAGCTTCGTCACCTTGGTCGAGGACATGATCTTGATGCCCATCTTCTCGAACCGCTTGCGCGCCAGCCCCGCGATCTCGGCGTCCTCGACCGGCAGGATCTGCGGCAGCACCTCGACCACGGTGACGTCAGAGCCCATGGTGTGGAAGAACGAGGCGAACTCGATGCCGATCGCGCCGGAGCCGACCACCAGCAGCGACTTCGGCATCCGCTCCGGCACCATCGCCTCGAAATAGGTCCAGATCAGCTTCTTGTCGGGCTCGAGCCCGGGCAGCACGCGCGGCCGCGCGCCGGTCGCCACGATGATGTGCTTGGCCTGATAGACGCCCTCGCCGCTCGCGCCCTTCGGAGCCTCGACCTCCGACTTCTTCACCGTGATCTTGCCGGGCGCGTCGATCGTGGCATCGCCCCAGATCACCGTGACCTTGTTCTTCTTCATCAGGAAGCCGACGCCGTCATTGAGGCGCTTCGAGACCCCGCGCGAGCGCTGCACCACCGCCTTCGGATCGAACGAGACGTTATCGGCGGACAGCCCGTAATCCTTGGCGTGCTGCATGTAGTGATAGATCTCGGCGGAGCGCAGCAGCGCTTTGGTCGGGATGCAGCCCCAGTTCAGGCAGATGCCGCCGAGATAGGACTTCTCCACGATCGCGGTCTTGAAGCCGAGCTGCGCGGCCCGGATCGCGGTCACGTAGCCGCCGGGGCCGGAGCCGATGATGATGACGTCAAAGGATGTATCGGCCATGGCGGCTCCCGTTCAACTCAATTTGTGACGCCGCGCGCGCGGCTCCTTGCGATCAACGACCTGACCAGCCATTCGAGCCCGATCACCACGGCCATGATGGCCAGGGCCGTCAGCACGATCGGCTGGGCGATGTTCCGCGCCAGCTGTTCGCCGGCGAAGAACGCGGAGTGCAGAAAATCCAGTCCGACCGGATTGAGCACCAGTGCGGCCGACAGCAATAGCGAGATCCAGGGCCAGCGCGTGCGAGCCGTGCCGGCCATTTATCCGTACTCCTGCCATACCGCACCGAGGAACACGGTCCACGCCAGCGCCAGCACAGCGGCGCCGATCATCATGATCCTGAACTGGATCGTCGATATCAGGTCGCGGTTGACAGCGAAGAGCAACGCGACGGCAACGGCGGCGAGCAGGACGTACGGACCGTAGATCGCGTACATGGCGGATGCCCGTCACACCATCATCATCACGGGATTCTCGATCAGCTGCTTGAAGGCGCCGATCAGCTCGGCGCCGAGCGCACCATCGATCGCGCGGTGATCACACGACAGGGTCACGCTCATGATGTGCGCGATCTCGATCTTGCCGCCACGCACCACCGGACGTTCCTCCGAAGTGCCGACCGCAAGGATCGAGGCATGCGGCGGGTTGATCACGGCGGTGAAGTGGTTGATGCCGTACATGCCGAGGTTCGACACCGCGGTGGTGCCGCCCTGATATTCTTCCGGCTTCAGCTTGCGGGCGCGGGCGCGCGCGGCAAAATCCTTCATCTCGTTGGAGATGGTCGAGAGCGTCTTGGTCTCGGCCTTGCGGATGATCGGCGTGATCAGGCCGCCCGGCATCGCCACCGCGACGCCGACGTCGGAATGCTTGTGCTTGAGCATGCCGCCCTCGGTCCAGCTGACGTTGCAGTTCGGGATCTTCTGCAGCGCGACCGCCATCGCCTTGATGACGAAGTCGTTGACCGAGATCTTGTAGAG
Source organism: Bradyrhizobium sp. B120 (assembly GCF_049075665.1). Taxonomy (NCBI): domain Bacteria; kingdom Pseudomonadati; phylum Pseudomonadota; class Alphaproteobacteria; order Hyphomicrobiales; family Nitrobacteraceae; genus Bradyrhizobium; species Bradyrhizobium sp. B120. Next base: position 4,632,073 of record NZ_CP185242.1, read on the forward strand.
CGGCTTCTTCTCCTTGTCCTTCGGCGCGGCGGCGTTGATCTCCTCGCGCGCGGCGAGCAGCTTGCCGATGTCGCAGTCGATCGTGAGATAGAAGTGCGGGACGTTCTGCACCGAGGCGGTGAGACGCTGCGCGATGGTGCGGCGCATGCCGTCATGCGGCACGACTTCGTACGAGCCCGGCTCGAACAGCGCCAGGATCTGCTTGTCGGACATCGACGGCGCGATGCTGGGACCTGTGGCAGCGGGCGCAGCCGCCGGCGCCTTCAGCCCCTTGCCGGATTTGGCGTCGTCGACGTCGCGCGCGATGACGCGGCCGTGCGGACCGGTGCCGGTGATGCGGCCGAGATCGATGCCGGCTTCCTTCGCGAGACGCCGTGCCAACGGCGAGGAGAACACGCGAGCGTGGCCATTGGCCTGCGCGGCCGGTGCAGCAGCCTGCGGCGCAGCGGCGGGCGCTGCGGCCGGCTGCGGCGCCCGCACAGCCGCCGGTGCGGCAGCCGCGGCAGGCGCAGCCTGGGCGGCGGGCTTCGGGGCCTCGGCGGGCTTGGCGGCTGGTGCAGCGCCCGCTCCGGCGCTGGCCGCCGCCTTCACGTCCTCGCCGTCACCCGCCATCACGGCGATGACGTCGTTGACCGGCACATCCTGTGTGCCCTCGGGCACCAGGATCCTGGCGATCGTGCCTTCGTCGACCGCCTCGACTTCCATCGTCGCCTTGTCGGTCTCGATCTCGGCGATTACGTCGCCGGACTTGACCTTGTCGCCCTCTTTCTTGAGCCACTTGGCGAGGTTGCCCTTTTCCATCGTCGGCGACAGCGCGGGCATGAGAATATTGATCGGCATTGTCAGTGACCTTGTTGCGACCGCGGTTTGGTTTGGCCCATGTCGGTCGGCCGGGCGATTTCGGCTTCGAACATCTCGACGATGCGCGCGAGCGCCTCGTCTTCGGTGTATTCGCTCTCGCGTGAATAGGCGCGTGCAGCGTGGCGGGCGACGTCGACGAGCATCAGCCCCCACATGTCCGGTTCCTCGAAGGCGCGCTGGAACGCGATCGACAGGCCGCCGTCGACGACAAAGGCGCGCAGCACCTCGACGGCGTCGTCGCGGCCCATCACGTCGGGCGGCAGCGGCTGCTCCTTGGGACCGGCCATCGGCGTTACCGGTAGGACACGGCCTTGGCGGCCGCGACCACCTCGGCGACGGACGGCAGAGCGAGCTTTTCGAGGTTCGCGGCATAGGGCATCGGCACGTCCTTGCCGGAGACGCGCGCGACCGGCGCATCGAGGTAGTCGAAGGCATGCTCCATGATGCGCGAAGCGACCTCGGAGCCGACGCCGCTCTGCTGCCAGCCCTCCTCCACCGTGACCGCACGGCCGGTCTTCTTCACCGAGTTGATGATCGTCTCGGTGTCCATCGGACGGATGGTGCGGAGATCGATCACCTCGGCCTCGATGCCTTCCTTGGCGAGTTCATCGGCCGCCTTCAGCGCATAGGACATGCCCATCGCCCACGAGACGATGGTGACGTCCTTGCCGGCGCGCGCAATCCGCGCCTTGCCGATCGGCACCACGAAATCGGGCAGCTTCGGCACCTCGCCGGTGTGGCCGTACAGCATCTCGTTCTCGAGGAAGACCACCGGATTGGGATCGCGGATCGCGGCCTTGAGCAGGCCCTTGTAGTCGGCGGCCGAGTACGGCGCGACCACCTTGAGGCCCGGGATCTGCGAGTACCAGGCGGCGTAGTCCTGGCTGTGCTGGGCGGCGACGCGCGCGGCGGCGCCGTTCGGGCCGCGGAACACGATCGAGCATCCCATCTGGCCGCCGGACATATACAGCGTCTTGGCGGCGGAGTTGATGATCTGGTCGATCGCCTGCATCGCGAAATTCCAGGTCATGAACTCGACGATCGGCTTCAGCCCGGCCATCGCGGCGCCGACGCCGACGCCGGCAAAGCCGTGCTCGGTGATCGGCGTGTCGATCACGCGGCGGGCGCCGAATTCCTGCAACAAGCCCTGCGTCACCTTGTAGGCGCCTTGATACTCGGCAACCTCCTCACCCATGATGAAGACGTCGCCGTCGCGCCGCATCTCCTCGGCCATGGCATCGCGCAGCGCTTCGCGAATGGTCTGGGTGACCATCTCGGTACCCGCCGGAATTTCCGGGTCGGGCAATGCTTCGCTGACCGGCGCGGCCGGCGCCTTCGCCGCGGGCTGCGGCGCTTCCGCCTTTGCATCCCCCTTGGCTTCTGCAGCGGGAGCCTCCGCGGCCTTCGGCTGCGGCGCCGGTGCGGCAGGTGCCTTGGCGAGATCGGCGGCGCTTTCGCCGTCGGCCAGGATGGTGGCGATCGGCGTGTTCACCGCAACGTCGGCGGTGCCTTCCGGAATCAGGATCTTGCCGAGCGTACCCTCGTCCGTCGCCTCGACCTCCATCGTCGCCTTGTCGGTCTCGATCTCGGCGATGACGTCACCGGACTTGATGGTCTCGCCTTCCTTTTTCAGCCATTTGGCGAGGTTGCCCTTCTCCATGGTGGGCGACAGCGCAGGCATCAGCACTTGAATGGGCATATCAGCTCCCGAAATCGGTCTTGAGATTCTTCTGCGCGGGTGGGGTCAGCGGTAGATGTCGGTGTAGAGCTCGGACGGATCGGGCTCCGGATCGTGCTGCGCGAAGTCAGCGGCTGCGTTGACGATCTCGCGCACCTCGGCGTCGATCGCCTTCAAGTCCTGCTCGCTCACGCCCACCGCCAGCAAGCGGTTGCGCACCTGCTCGATCGGGTCCTGGTCGTGGCGAACCTTCTCGACCTCCTCGCGGGTGCGATACTTCGCCGGATCGGACATCGAGTGGCCGCGGTAACGGTAGGTCTGCATCTCGAGAATGATCGGACCGTTGCCGCCGCGGCACCATGCCGTGGCCTCATCGGCGGCGGCCTTCACGGCGCGCACATCCATGCCGTCGACCTGCCTGCCGGGAATGTTGAAGGAGACGCCGCGCTTGGAGAAGTCCTGCTGTGCCGAGGCGCGCGACACCGCGGTGCCCATCGCATAGCGATTGTTCTCGATGACGTAGATCACCGGCAGCTTCCACAGCTCCGCCATGTTGAAGCTTTCGTAGACCTGGCCCTGGTTGGCCGCGCCGTCGCCGAAATAGGTCACGCTGACGTTATCGTTGCCGCGATAGCGGTTGGCGAACGCAAGGCCGGTGCCGAGCGACACCTGCGCGCCCACGATTCCGTGACCGCCATAAAAATGCTTCTCCTTGCTGAACATGTGCATGGAGCCGCCCTTGCCGCGGGAATAGCCGCCGCGGCGACCGGTCAATTCCGCCATCACGCCCTTGGCTTCCATGTCGCAAGCCAGCATGTGGCCGTGGTCGCGGTAGCCGGTTATGACCTCGTCGCCCGGCTTCAGCGCCATCTGCATGCCGACCACGACCGCTTCCTGGCCGATATAGAGATGGCAGAAGCCGCCGATCGCACCCATGCCGTAGAGCTGACCGGCCTTCTCCTCGAAGCGCCGGATCAGAAGCATGTCGCGCAGAGCCTTCAGCTCCTGCTCCCTGGAGAATTCGGGCGGAGAGCCGGCCTTCTCCTGCCCTGATTCCTTTGCGACGGTTTTCTTGGGTGTGGCCATGGCAATTCCGGGTGAGAGAAGTCGAAGAACCCTCTCTAACCCAACTCAAATCGCCTTGGAAGGATTGCATTCGCCGGATGGAATTTTGCTATGCCGCACTGCAACGCGGCGCGACATTTTTGTGATGTTGATCGATCAATTTTGAAATTTGAAGAACGGGCGCGAGTTATTTTCGGACAAGCGCTGTCCAAAAATCACTGCCGGTGTCAGTTCGCCTTGTTGATCCGAACCAGATCGCGCGGATTGGCGTAGTCGAGCTGGAAGCGCGCACGCTCGTCCAGCATGTCGGGATCGACCCGGTCCGACCGCAGCAGCGACACCCGCTGCTCGCCCTCCGCCCGTTCCTTCTTCAAGCGCGCCAGCTCCGAGGTCAGCGCGATGATTTCCTGGTCGAGCTCCTGCCGCGCGTTCAGGCCGTATTTGCCGGTATAGGCGTTGACGCCGAAATAGCCGACCATCAGCGCCGCCAGCGTGTAGAGGGCGAGCCCGGTCAGAATCGATTTGAGGCGTGTGCGGGAAACCATGGCCGCGAAGATGCGGCCATGGGGTTAATGGAAGCTAAATTTTGGTCAGCCGTTCTGCTTTTCGACGAAGGCGGCGAAGGCGGCGAGGTACTGCTGCAACACCGTCTTGAGCGCTTCCTTGATCAGTTCGCCGTTGTCGTCGAAGGCATCGCCGACGCCGTTGAGATAGGTTTCCGGCTGACCGAGGATCGGGCCGGAAATGCCCGGCAGGATGTTCTGCAGGTGCTTCGCCGCGCTGACGCCGCCGAGCGGACCCGGCGAGTTGGAGATGATGCCGACCGGCTTGCCGATGAACGAGCTCTTGCCGTAGGGCCGCGAGGCGACGTCGATCGCGTTCTTCAACACGCCCGGAACCGAACGGTTGTATTCGGGGGTCACGAACAGCACGCCGTTCGACTTCTGCAGCTTCTCGCGAAAGGCCAGCCAGTCCGCCGGCGGCGCCGCCTCGAGGTCCTGGTTGAAGAAGGAAATGCCTTCGAGGGTCGTCACATCGAGCTTAAGCGAGGCCGGCGCGAGCTTGGCCAGCGCATTGGCGATCTTGAGCGAGAAGCTCTGCTTGCGGATGCTGCCGACGATGGTGACGATGTTATAGGCCATTACAAAATTCCCCTCGGGTTGCGCGTAAGACTGGTCCACTTCACCTACCGGCACGCCAAGAAAGATGCAAGTGCATGGATCGTCCAATTCCGGAAACGCAGCGTTTATGAAACCGCTCCGCCGGGGCGTTCAACTCGCGTCCGCCCTCTGAAGTTTCAGGCGTTTGGCGAGGTCGCCGCTGAAAAGGTGCTGCTGGGTCAGGTCGCGGGATACAGCACGGCCATCGCCGGTGTCGGTCTATTTCGGCGCTGGGACATCGGCCGGCTTCTCCGCGGGCACGAGCTTGCCGCCAGATGAAGACTTTGCAGCCGCCGGTCTGGCGCCGTTTGTGGGCGCCTGTTTTTGCGCGGCCGGCGGCTCAGGCGCGGTGGGCCCGCTCTGTCCAATCGATACCGAGATTCCGAACAACCGCCACTGCCCGTTCACCGGTGCGAACGCCAGGTCGAAATTGACCTGGTTCGGCACTGAGGGAAAGAAGCCTGCCATATGCATCAGTCCGTTAGCCTCGATCTGCGGCAACAGATTGAGCTGCGGATCGATCACGGCGACACCGGAAAGATCGAGATTGTCGTTGCGCAGCTTGGCGAAGATCTCCCCGAGGCGGGCAGCCGAGTTGATTTGAAAGCCCGGCGCGCCGATATCGCGCAGCACCGTGTAGTTGCCCGTCTTGTTGGCGTGATCGAGTGCGAGCAGCGAGGAGCGGACCAGCATGAGCACGCCGTTGCGATCGATCTGGGCCGGCTTTGGCGCCGGCGGAGGCGCTTCCGCATGACAGGCGGCAGCCGTCGCCAGCAACACACCCGCAGCTACCAGAGCCAGCAGCCAGCTTGCTTTCCGATCACCACGCAACGGTCACTCCGGCCCGTCCGCCGACGCCGCCCTGCGCGAAACCGGCCGCGACGCCACCATTGAGCACGACATACTGGCTGAGCCGCATCTGTGCTCCGAGGCTCATGGCATTCTGTCCGCGGAACGTGCCCCAATTGGTCGAGATCGCAAACCTCTTGTCCGACGGCAGCGCCGCGCCGCCCATGGCGATCGCGATCGCCGTGCCCTCAAATGCCTGTCGCATCTGCGTCTGCAACGTCGAGACGTTGGACTGCAGGGTGGAAATATCCTGCCCGCTGAATCCGGCGGACGCCAGATTCCCGGCGGCATCCGTCGTCACGACCTGGGTCGGTCCGGATTGCGCGGCGAGGCTCGCGGCCGATGTTATGCCCGACAGGCGATAGGTGCTGGACGCGGTGCCCACCGCGATCTGGTTGGCGGCCGTCGTCGCTGCACCGGCGCCGATCGCGGTCGAATTGGCGAAGGTCGCCGTGGCATTGCTGCCGAACGCGGCCGAATTCGTTCCCGTCGCCACAGCGCCGTCACCGAACGCCGCGCCGCCATTGGAAGCCGAAGCGCCGGCGCCGACCGCGATCGAACCCGTCGCGACCGCGCCATTGCCGATCGCGATCGCATTGCTGCCGGTGGCAGCGGCATTGTATCCGACCGCGACCGCACCGGACGCGGTCGCCTTTGAATTGGCGCCGACCGCGGTCGCGCCGGTGGCGCTCGCGATGCTCGCCTGTCCGATCGCGGTCGTCGCCACCCCGGTGGCGTTGCTGCCCCGGCCGAACGCGCTGGCGGTCGTGCCGTTGGCGATGCTGTCCGCGCCGACAGCCGTTGCGGAATCGCCGGTCGCGGTGGCGGACCGTCCGATCGCGCTTGCGCTATCGCCGGTCGCGGTGCTGCCCGCGCCGGTCGCAGTGGCCCGATCTCCATTGGCGCTGCTGCCGGCGCCGGTCGCGGTTGCACCGAACCCGTTGGCGAAGCTGCCTTGGCCTGTCGCGGTTGCGAAGGTGCCGATCGCGTTGCTGCTTGCGCCGGTCGCGGTCGCTTCCGCGCCGTTCGCATTGCTGCCCGCGCCCGCTGCCGTTGCGAGGTTACCGATCGCGTTGCTACCCGCGCCGGTCGCGGTCGCACCGAATCCATTGGCGATGCTGCCTTGGCCTGTTGCGGTTGCATTAGTGCCCGTTGCGGAGCTCAACATACCGGTCGCCGTCGCGTTGGTGCCGTTCGCGAAGCTGCTCGCGCCCGTCGCCGTCGCGGCGGCTCCGGCGGCGGTGCTAAAAGTGCCGGAGGCGCTTGCATTGGCGCCGGTGGCCAGGCTGTCGTTACCGGTCGCGGTCGCCTGCGTGCCGTTCGCGAAGCTGCCCGAGCCGATCGCCGTCGCGGCGGCTCCGGTGGCGGTGCTAAAAGTGCCGAAGGCGCTTGCAGCGACGCCGGTGGCCAAGCTTTCGTGGCCGATCGCGGTCGCATCGGCGCCGGTCGCCGCACTGCCTGAGCCGTAGGCCGTCGCAGATATGCCGGTTGTGCTCGCGCCGGAGCCGACCGCCGTCGCAAACCCTGACGGTGCATTGACGACACCGCCACCCGCCGCGTAGTCCGCCGAGCGCGCCGCCGATGGGTAGAGCATCGCGCTGGCGCCGAGCAGGCAGACGACTCCGCGGGCAAGCGTGTCGCTTGTCAGCAAGCCGGCCTTGCGAGACCGGCTGCCGACCGGCGGGATGATGGTTTTGTGACGCCGATGACGGTCCATGCGAGCCCCCAGAAACGGACGGCGCGAGTCTGCCGATTGAACTGCCGCTGCGGCACCTTCGCCAAGCCGCACGGTGATCGCATCTGACGTTCGTCGGAGGTCCGGGAGGAAAGACTGCGTTGCAACCTGAATGTCGCCAGGTGAGGCTTTGCAGCAACAACGCGCGCGATGCCCCAAAATCGAGCTTGCGGCACGAATGCCATCCGGGTCAGATTTGGAAACAGGCAGGGGCTGATCGATGCTTGGCGGCACACTTTCCGGCGAAGACGGGGTGCTCGATCTCGTCGCCGCCATCTACGATGCCGCACTCGACGCCGCGCGCTGGCCTGATGTCCTCAACCGGATCGGTGATGCCGTCGGGGGGCCGGAGGTGATCTTCGGCGTGTACGATCCGGCGACCGGGCTCTCGAACCTGCTCGCACCGCGCATCGATCCCGTGCTGGTCAACCGCCTGCTGGACTGGGCGCCGCGCAATCCGCTGCTGCCGCTCGGCATCGGTCAGGCGCCGGGCAAGGTTTTCACCGTCGGCAGCTTTATCACACGGGACCAATTCACGGACACGGATTTTTATCAGGAGTGGTGGCTTCCGGCCGGTTACGACACCGAGCCGCTGACCACCAACCTGCTCGTCGACGATGGCGCGACGGGAATCTTCACGAGTCACGGATCGCTGCGCCGGCCGCCATTTGGCGCCGATCAGAAGCGCCTGTTCGCCGCGCTGGCGCAACATCTGGTCCGTGCCGTCGCGTTGCAGCGCCGCCTGTTTCGGCTGACCTTCGCCAGCGAGAGCGCGCTCGAGGGCTTTGACAGATTGCAGCAGGGCTTTTTGCTCGTCGATGCGGAGGCAAGGCCCCTGTTCACCAACCGCATCGCGGATGCGCTTCTCGACGCCGACGATGGGCTACGGCTCGAGGCCGGTGGTCTGTCGGCATCCGACGCGGACGACGGGCGGATGCTGCGGAAACTGGTGTTGTCCTGCGCGGCACCCGCCGCCATCGGTGCCGGCGGCGAACTCGCGCTGCGGCGGCACACCGGCCGGCCGCCGCTTAACGTTCTGGTGACACCGGTGCCGCTGGAGACAGCAATGGCCGCGCTGCCCTGGACCGTTTCGCGGTGCCCTGTCGCGATCGTGCTGGTGACCGATCCCGAGACCGACATGCAGGCACGCCTCAGCAGCCTGCAACGACGTTTCGGCCTGACGCCAGCGGAAGCCGCGTTCGCGCTGGAAATCGTCAAGGGCGACGGCCGTCAGGCCGCCGCTGATAGGCTCGGCATCACCGTCGGAACGGCACGAACGCATTTGTCGAACATCTTCGACAAGACCGGGTCGAAGCGACAGGCCGAGCTGGTGCGCTTGCTCTTGCAGAAGTGAACCAGGCCATTCCTCGATCGCCCGACGCGGCGGGCCGCCGCCGCGCGCATGGCAGCCGAAACATTGTCCCACCCGGCGGGACGCACCGGGCGGGCGCCAGCCGCATCAATGCAAGGGGATGGCTCGTCGAATTCCGGAAACGCGCCGCCCGGGGCCAATTGTCGACACGTTCTTCCAAACATAATGTGGCTGCATTTCACGGACCATCCCGCCGACCGAAGAGCAGGCAATGGCAGATCGCAAGACCCGGGTTGCAATCCTGTTCGGCGGCCGATCGGCCGAGCATGACGTTTCGCGGGCGTCGGCCGCAAACGTGCTTCGCTCGCTCGACCCGGATCGCTATGACGCCACGGCGATCGGCATCACCCGCGATGGCCGCTGGATCGTCACTGACGCGGGAAACGGCGCCGGCACCGGGAGCGGCGCGCTGACCATTCCGGACCAGGGACCGCAACTCGCTCTGCTGCCGGGCGGACAGGGCCGCGTCGTGGTGCTTCAGGGAGCGGCGGCGGGACCAGCGCAATTGCCGGCGTTCGACGTTGTCTTCCCGGTCCTGCATGGCCCGAACGGCGAGGATGGCACGGTGCAGGGCGCGCTGGAATTGTCCGATGTCGCCTATGTCGGCTCGCGCGTGATGGGCTCGGCGGCCGGCATGGACAAGGACATAGCCAAGCGGCTGATGCGCGAGGCAGGATTGCCGATCGTCCCCTTTGTCGCGATATCGGCCGTGGCCCCCATCAGCTATGACGACGCGGTCAGCGCCCTCGGGTCGCAGGAGGTCTTCGTCAAGCCCGCCAACATGGGATCATCGGTCGGCGTGTCGAGGGCGCGCACCGCGGAGGAGTTCGAGGCCGGCTGCAGACTGGCGTTCCGCTTCGATAGCAAGATCCTGGTCGAGCGCGGTGTCGCGCCGATCCGGGAGGTCGAATGCTCCGTGCTCGAGGATGCCGAGGGCCGCGTCCGCGCCTCCCAGCTCGGCGAGATCGTTCCGTCCGACAAGCACGGCTTCTATTCCTACGACGCCAAGTATCTCGATGCGGACGGCGCGCTGCTGCAGGTGCCGGCCAACGTGCCGGCTGCCGTCGCCGAGACCATCAGGGAGCTCGCCATCAAGACATTCCGCGTGCTCGGCTGCGAGGGCATGGCGCGGATCGACTTCTTCCTGCACGGCGAGCAGGCCTTCGTGAACGAGGCGAACACCCTGCCCGGCTTCACCAACATCAGCATGTATCCGCGGCTGTGGGAGGCCAGCGGCCTGCCGCAATCCGAGCTGATGGATGTCCTGATCGGCCACGCCCTGGAGCGTCACAAACGCTCCAGGAAGCTGGCCTTCGAGCGCGAGTAAACGCGGTTCGTTACGCGCCCTTGTTCGGATTGATCAGGAATTTCTCGCCAGTGGCGCGCTTGCCGTAGACCGCGATGTTGTCGAGCTGCAGGGTCTCCTGCAGCGACACCACCTTGGTGTAGTGGCTGGCGAAGGTCGTCTTCAGCTCGGCGACCACGCGCTGGCGCAGCTTGTTGCCGGCCTCCGGGCCGATCTTCATCAGGAACGGGAACAGCAGCCAGCCGCCGATGCCCCAGGCCATGCCGAAACCGCGCGGCAACTCGATGTCGCGGGTATCGAGGCCGCCATAGACATAGACCTGCTTGTGCACGTTCGAGCCGTAGCGGCTGTAGACCTTGGCGGTCTTGTTGATCGCGGTCTCCATCGCGACCAGGATCTGGCCAGCGAGCTTGCCGCCGCCGATCGCATCGAAAGCGATGGTCGCGCCGGTCTCGACCAGCGCGCCGGTGAGTTTGTCCATGAAATCGGGCGCGCTGGAATCGACGACATGCTTGGCGCCGATCTTGTGCAGGATGTCCGCCTGCTCCTTGTTGCGCACGATGTTGACGAGGCCGATGCCGTCCTTGAGGCAGATCTTGTTGAGCATCTGGCCGAGGTTCGACGCCGCCGCCGTGTGCACCAGCGCCTTGTGTCCCTCGCGCCGCATCGTCTCGGTCATGCCGAGCGCGGTCAGCGGATTGACGAAGCAGGATGCACCTTCCGCCGGCGTGATGCCGTCGGGCAGCGGCAGGCATTCGTTGACGCGCAGCGTGCGGTATTGCGCATACATTGCACCGCCGATCATCGCGACCGTGCGACCCATCAGCGCTTTCGCCGCGTCCGATGAGCCGGTCCTGATCACGACGCCGGCGCCTTCATTGCCGACCGGCATCGACTCGTCGAGCCGCGCGGCAAGGCCAGGCAACGCCGCTTCCGGCACGCGCGCGGTCACCACCGGCAGTTCCTTGCTGCCGGTGACCTTTGCCGCCGCCATGTTGGCCGGGCCGATCAGGAGCCCGAGGTCGGACGGGTTGATCGGGCTCGCCTCGACCCGGACCACGACCTCGTCCGGACCGGGCTCGGGGGTCGGAACATTGACCAGCGACAATTCCAGTTCGCCATCCTTCTTGAGCAGCGAACGCAGCTGCAGACCGCTCTTGCCGTCACTCATCCCGACCTCCCTTTTTTGCGTCTTGTTCAGTCCCGATCAGTTGGGGCGCTAGGCCAGCGCCTTCAAGGCCGCCCTGCCCGCGTATTTCGCCTGGGTGCCGAGCTGCTGCTCGATGCGCAGCAGCTGGTTGTACTTGGCGGTGCGGTCGGAGCGCGCCAGCGAGCCGGTCTTGATCTGCCCGCAATTGGTGGCGACCGCGAGGTCGGCAATCGTGGAATCCTCGGTCTCGCCGGAGCGATGCGACATCACGGCGGTGTAGCCGGCCTTGTAGGCCATCTCGATCGCCGCGAGCGTCTCGGTCAGCGTGCCGATCTGGTTGACCTTGACCAGGATCGAATTGCCGCGGCCGTTCTTGATGCCGTCGGCAAGCCGCGTCACGTTGGTGACGAACAAATCGTCGCCGACCAGCTGGCACTTGTTGCCGATCGCGTCCGTCAGCTCCTTCCAGCCGTCCATGTCGTCTTCCGACATGCCGTCCTCGATCGTGACGATCGGATAGCGGCTGACGAGATCGGCAAGATACTTCACCTGCTCCGAACGCGAGCGGGTCTTGTTCTCGCCGCCATAGACGTAGGCGCCTTCCTTGAAGAATTCGGTGGAAGCGCAGTCGAGGCCGAGCACGACGTCGTCGCCCGCCTTGTAGCCGGCCTTGCCGATCGCGTTCATGACGAACTCGAGCGCGGCGTCGGCCGACGGCAGGTTCGGCGCAAAACCGCCCTCGTCGCCGACATTGGTGTTGTGGCCGGCCTTCTTCAATTCGCCACGCAGCGTGTGGAAGATTTCCGAGCCGCAACGCAGCGCTTCGGCAAATGACGTGGCGCCGACCGGCAGGATCATGAATTCCTGGAAGTCGATCGGGTTGTCGGCATGCACGCCGCCATTGATGATGTTCATCATCGGCACCGGCAGCGTCCGCGCCGAGGTGCCGCCGACATAACGATAAAGCGGCATGTCGAAGGATTCGGCAGCGGCCTTGGCGCAGGCCAGCGAGACGCCGAGGATGGCGTTGGCGCCAAGCCGGCTCTTGTTCGGCGTGCCATCGAGCTCGATCATGATCTGGTCGATTGCGACCTGCTCCTCGACGGCCTGGTCGCTGAGCGCCTCGAAGATCTCGCCATTGACGGCCGCAACCGCCTTTTCCACGCCCTTGCCGAGATAGCGCGACTTGTCGCCATCGCGCAGTTCCACCGCCTCATGGGCGCCGGTGGACGCGCCCGACGGCACCGCCGCGCGGCCGATCGACCCATCCTCCAGCACCACATCGACCTCGACCGTGGGGTTGCCGCGGCTATCCAGGATTTCGCGGCCGATGATGTCGACGATGTCAGTCATGAGTACCTCTTGTGGCAGTGAGGGGGTCGGATGGCGGTGCTTCTAGCGCAATGCATCGAGGGGGAAAAGGCCGGGTGACGGACGCCCGATCATAGGGAGTCCTTGTTTGAGCATGATCTTTCGGAAAACCGGTTTCCACTTTTCCGGATCATGCTCTATGAGACCCCCACGGAGACCCCGAATGGCGAAGAAATCCAGCAAATCAACGACCTCCCCCGGCCTGCAACTCGGCCGTGCGGTGGAATGGCCCGACGCGCCGGAAAAGGCGCGGCTCGACCGCGTCACCAATCCGCAGGCTGGTACCGATTATCTGGTACGCTTCACCGTGCCGGAATTCACCTCGATCTGCCCGGTGACGGGCCAACCGGACTTCGCACATCTGGTGATCGACTATGTGCCGGGCCGCTGGCTCCTGGAATCCAAATCACTGAAGCTGTTCGCCGCAAGCTTCCGCAATCACGGCGCATTCCATGAGGATTGCACGGTCATGATCGGCCGGCGGATATCAGATGAGATCAAGCCGAAATGGCTGCGCATCGGCGGCTACTGGTATCCGCGCGGCGGCATCCCGATCGACGTGTTCTTCCAGACCGGCCGGCTGCCGAAGGGCCTCTGGGTTCCTGATCAGGGCGTCGCAACTTATCGCGGGCGGGGTTAGGTCGGGCCCCCTTCAGTTCGCCACGTCCGCTGATCCTCGGAAGCCGGCGCAGAAGCCGACATGCCTATCGGCCCTGGGCCAGGAACTGACATGGCGCCCCCTTCGATGTATGATATGTTCGAGCATGGCTGCTCCGATGTGGTCGAAGCGACCATGATCGAAGACGATCGGCACGCTCGTTGTCGGCGGCGCGTAAGCTGGCCGGTCATGAGCTATCATTTGAAGAAGTCAGGCTTAGTCAGCAGACGCGGGCATTATCGTGAGTGGAGTAGTTCAGCACGCGAATAGTTTACTCGTATTGATGGAGGCAGATTTGGGTAGAATGTTTGTGGATTGCCGAGAATACCCAAGTGAGATGAACTGCACGATCGCGATTTCAGCTGATACTCAAAAGGAGCTTCTGGAAGCAGCGGTACAACACGCTGTCGCGGTGCATGGCCATCAAGATAGTCCAGAATTGCGCCATGAATTGGCGAAGATGATAAAGACCCAGTAGGCAGGTCAATCGGCCTGTGACCGCCACGAAGCGGACGTGAGTGCATGCGCTTTTAACTTGCGCGCCCCGCGTAAGCGCGCTTCCTCTACTGGAGCGTCTCAGTACTTTGGGAGAAGACGGTGACCGCTTTCAATGCTGTGCGTTTTCGAGTGAAGCCGGGGCGCGATCAAGAGTTCCTGGACGCTCACAAGACAATTGGAGCAACTTGGCCGGGTCTATTGCACGCCAGCATCATCAAGACCGGTGATCGCTCCTACTGCATTATCGCCGAGTGGCAGAATATGGACGCGTGCATCGAGGCGCGGCCAGCCATGATTTCCACTCTCAATTCTTTTCGCGACACGCTCGAAGATCTCGGCAACGGTCTCGGCGTGACCGATCCGGTTGCGGGCCCGGTCGTCTCATCTTTGAAATAACGGTTGCACGACCATCGCGGCGGCGGAGACCAGCGCTGCGGTCCTGCCGTGCTGATTTTCACAGCAACACTTTCGTGATACGCGCGGAACACGCGCGAAAGCGCTTGAGCTATCGGGACGATTCGCAATCGCGAAAAGGTTCCGCCATCGTTGCAAAAATTCGCGCGGCCAATCGTCACATACACGTCGTCCACCACGCGTTTCCTCCGGTTTCCAAACATTGCAAACCCATGGAGGATCGACATGGTTACGATCAGCGGGATGAAGACGTTCGCGTCGGGGACATCGATTGGCGCGACGGCTCCGGATTCCATCACGACTGCAAACGGAACGATCTTCGTCGAATACGGCAATGGCGCGGATTCGACCGGTGCCGGCGGCTCGAGCACGATCGTGCAATACGACAACAGCGGCAAAGTCGAGCACACCTACACGATCGCCGGGTCGGTCGACGGGCTGAAATACAACCCTTACACCGGGCAGATCTGGGCGCTGCAGAACCAGGATGGAAACTCCACGCTGACGCTGATCGATCCCGTCACGCACAAGGTGACCGGTCCGCTGAGTTTTGCCAATCCCTCCGCGACCAGCGGCTACGATGACGTCGTGTTCGACGGCAACAGGGTCTTCCTGAGCTACACCAATCCGAACGGCGCCGGCGATCCGACGCTGGTGGAATTGCTGAACGGCGACCATCCGAGCGGCACACTGCTGACGACGACGATCCTGAGCGACGGCGCCACCGGCCTCGACACGGTGACCGGCAAGACCGAGCTCGTTCCGCAGTCCGATCCGGATTCGCTGAAGCTCGCCGCCAATGGCGATCTGATCTTCTCCAGCGCAGCCGACGGCTCGATCATCGATATCCAGCACCCCGGAACGGCCAGCCAGGCGATTTCGTTCACGCCGATCGCCGGAATCCCGGCAGCCTCCGTCGGCAATGCCGGCCTTGACGACGTGATCAAGCCGACTGCGACGGCGGGCACGTTCTACATGACCGATACGAAATCGGGGAACGTCTACTCATTCCACGCCAGCGGCCTCAACACCAACGACTACTACGCCGCGGTTGCCAGTCTCGGCGGCTTTGGCCAGGTCGATCCGACCACCGGCGCCTTCACGCCGATCGTCACCGGGCCAAATTTTTCCGCCGCGCACGGCCTGCTCTTCATTCCCGACAAGAATGCGCCGCAGGTGGCGCATGTCGATGCGATCCATACCTTCGCCAGCGCTCCAAACGGGGTGACCGGGCTCGACTCGATCACGATCGCCGGCAAGTACGTGTTCGTGGAGTACGGTAACGGCGTCGACTCGACTGGAGCGGTGCCCGGCGACAGCACAATCATCCAGTATGATCACGCCGGTCATTTCGTGCACGCCTATTCGATCGAGGGATCGGTCGACGGACTGAAGTACAATCCCGAAACCGGAATGGTGTGGGCGCTGCAGAACCAGGACGGCCGTTCCTCGCTGTCGCTGATCGATCCCAACACCCAGACAGTGACGGCTCACTTCAACTACGCCAATCCATCTACCTCGCGCGGCTATGACGACGTGGTGTTCAAGGGCAACGAGGTGTTCCTGAGCTACACCAACCCGACCGGCAACGGCGATCCGACCATCGTCAAATTGCTGAACGGCACCAGCCCGAAGCCCGGCGACCTCCTCGCCACCGCTCCCGTGCTGCTCGACGGCGCGATCGGCTACGACACCGTCACCGGCAAGATGGAGCTGGTGCCGCAGACCGATCCGGATTCGCTGAAGCTCGCCGCCAATGGCGACCTGATCTTCTCCAGCAACGCCGACGGCGCGATCATCGACATCCAGAATCCCGGCACCTCCAAACAGGCGATTGCCTTCACCCCGATCCAGGGAATTCCCGCGGGCTCGATCGGCAACGCCGGCCTCGACGACGTCATCAAGCCGAACGCGACGTCGGGTACGTTCTACATCTCTGACGCAAAGGACGGCCACGTCCTGTCGGTGCATGTCAGCGACCTCGATCCCAACGCTTACTATGCATCGGTCGGTGCGCTCGGTGCCTTCGGTCAAGTCGACGAGAACACCGGTGCGTTCACCGCACTGGTCTCGCAGGATAATGCACCGGGCTTCAGCTTCGGCTCGCCCCATGGCGTGGTGTTCGTCCCCGACAAGAACGCGGCGCCGTTTCCGCACATCGACACCGTCAAGACCTTCCAGGCTCCCTCCGACGGATCGACCCAACCGGATTCCGTCACCACCGCGCACGGCTCAACCTTCGTCGAGTACGGCAATGGCGCGGATTCGACCGGCGCCGGCGGCTCGAGCACGATCGTCCAGTATGACAAGCACGGCGACATCGAGTTCAGCTACTCGCTGTCAGGATCCGTCGATGGCCTGAAATACAACCCGGTGACGGGCGATATCTGGGCGTTGCAAAACCAGGATGGCAATCCCACCCTGACGCTGATCAACCCGGAGACGCATGCGGTCTCGGCACCGCTCAGCTATGCCGATTCGTCGGCCAGCCGTGGCTATGACGACGTCGTGTTCAAGGGCGACAAGGTGTTCCTGAGCTTCACCAATCCGGTCAATCCGGGCGATGCGACCGTGGTCCAGCTGCTCAACGGCGATCATCCGACCGGCACGCTGACCACCAAGCCGATCCTCGAATTCGGCGCGACCGGGCTGGACACCGTCACCGGCAAGATGGAGGTCGTGCCGCAAAACGATCCCGACTCGCTGAAGCTTGCCCCAAATGGCGACCTGCTGTTGTCGAGCGGCGACGACGGCACCATCATCGACATCAAGGCCCCCGGAACCGCCCACCAATCGGTGTCGTTCACGCCGATAGCCGGCGTCGGCGCCAAGGCCGGCCTCGACGACGTCATCGCGCCGGGCGCCAAATCCGGCACCTTCACCCTGACCGATACGGCGACCGACAAGGTCTTTTCGTTCCACGCAACAGGGCTGAACCCCGACGATTTCTATGCCTCGGTTGGAAGCCTGAAGGCGTTCGGTCAGGTCGACCCGCACACCGGCACCTTCACGCCGTTGCTGTCCGCCGACAACGCGCCGGGATTCAATTTCAGTTCGCCGCATGGCGTCAGCTTCACGCCCGATCCTTCGCCGGCTCCGGTTGCGGCCGACCATGGCGGCCCATGGGTCAGCACCGCCGGCGATGGCTTCGCATTTGCCGGCGGCGGCCACACCGGCGATGCGGTCAACAACGCCCCGCATGGCCTCTTCGGAGGTCCCTCAACCGCGGACACGCTTGCTCAGCTTGCGTCCGATGCCTCCCAATCGGCGCATGGCGGCCCTGAGGTGGACCATGACGTTTCGGCGATCTTTGCCGCGATGGGCATGCACACCTTCCATCTGATCTAGCGGTCGCAAACCCATGATGGGCTGCGAGGGGATGCGACCTTCCTCTCGCAGCTCCGCTCACTCTGAGCGGCTCGCGAGCGTCCGCCGGGCGCGTCTGCCGTGGCGAAGCGAGATAGTTGAATAGCCAGCAGGAACTGAGCCACCGCTGCCGAATTAGCCTAGGTCAATTTGCGTCCCACGCAGATCACAACCGGGCTTGTACATTCGATGACACGCTCGGCTGTTCTGGTCGTCGAAGACGATCTTCTGATCCGCATGCAGGCCGCCGACATGGTCGAGGCCGCCGGGTTCCGTTCCATTGAAGCCAGGAACGCCGATGACGCGATAGCCATCCTTGAAGCGCGTGACGACATCCGGGTGATTTTCACCGATATCCAGATGCCCGGCTCGATCGACGGCTTGAGGCTTGTGCATGTCGTTCGCCATCGTTGGCCGCCGATTGCGATCATTGCCACGTCAGCCACCGACGTAACCCTCGATGACCTCCCGGCCGGCGGTCATTTCATTTCCAAGCCGTACAGCCTCGCCGACGTCGGAATGCACCTCCGGCAGGTCACGGCTGACCAATAGTGGGATTGCGCACCGGCGTCACCTGGACGCCGCGGTTCGGCATGTGATCAATGCGCGAGAGATCAGGATGCGCGGCCCTTCATGACTCGGCTCCGTTGTCGAACATGTTGCGAAAGCCTCGCGGCAGCCGCGCCTCGCCTCCAGGCTTATTGCAATGAGGACATGGCGATCCGGCCCCACAACACGTGCAGGTGTCGGGACCTGTCCATGGCTGATCCTCGTGACTCTCACAGATCCAGCGCGCGTCATCACAAAGGATGCAATGACCGATCATGACAGCGCGGCGGACGTCCGGAACAATCGCCAGCCCAAATAGCTAAAGGTGCCCGACCATTGATGCACCAATCTGGCGCAATGAACGCAGTGAAACTTTCCACTGCGATCACTGCGATCCTGTGAGGCCTCATATGTGGCACCACAGCTCTCGCAGGAAAAATACACCGAAATAGGAGGCAAAGAAATATGAGGCAAACTGATCATTTGGCTACGCTGCTCCCTGAGTGGGGCGAAAGCGCAACCGGCGTTCTCATCACCGATAGAAGCCACGAGCCGGGCGGCGATGCGCAAAGCATACGCCGATCCGGCTGGCAGCGATAGGGCCACGATTGTTGAAGTCGCTTTGCGGCGACATTCGATGTCACGGTATCCGCACCTGGCATTTCAAACACTGAAAGCAACAGATATCCGGATCAATGCACGCGAAGCCGGCCGGCACATGGTCAGCGCGCGTACCGCTATCGCCTCTCACATAGGCATAGCCATCCACCTGAGACAGAATAGCTACGTCGATGCTCCCGCAGCGTGGGCACTCCAGGTCTACGGTCCAACTATCGCGCGCGACCATGGGTCAATATTGCCTCGTTGGAGCGACGTTGATCAGGTTGAGCTTTGCCATGATCACGTTAATGGTGGGGCTGATTGTTACCACTGACGAGATATTGCAGCTCCGGCGCGCTAACCACGCCAGACGACCACAGCGACCAGGCAGAGCAGAAGAAATAGCGGCACGATGACCGGCGGCACAATTCAGTCGGACATGCGACGTCCGGACAACGCGCACGCTCCTTCATCACCACGGCGGGAGCGTTCGTTACCCTCGGTCACCGCTAGAGGCCGCGTTGGAAGCACGGTGATAAGGCACGGTACGCGCATCCTGTTTGAATAGCGAGCACTAAGGCGACTGAGCGACACAATGCCTTGAAGCTTGTGTGTCCATGACCTGAGGGATCGCTAGGGCTCGACGTCCGGGCGCAGATCGGCATCGGCCGGTCGCCGCTGCTTCAGGAATCTCGCGCAGATGAAGCCAAGCACGACCATCACGGCGGCAGCGGAAACCAGCGTCGCGGTCTTTCCGGCGTGCTGCAGGCCGAAGCCATAGGCGATCGGGCCGACGGTCTGCCCCATGAAGAAGAAGAACGAGTGCAGCGACAGCGCGGTGGCACGCGCCTCGACCGACAGCTCGCTGGCGAACACCTGCAGGCAGCCATGGATCATGTAGAAGCCGAGGCCCATCACCAGGAGGCCCGCCATCTGCAGCTTCCAGTGCGGCCCGAAGGCGACGCCGACCAGCTGGATGCCGACCAGCGTTGCGCCGACGACCATCATGCCCCTCACGCCGATCAACGGCAGCAGGCGCGCCACTGTCAGCGTGTAGAGCAATCCGCCGATCGCAAAGCCCGCGATCACAATGCCCGCGATCGAAAGCGAGGTCTCGCCGAGCTCGAACAGGAACGAAGCGATGAAGGGAAACAGCCCGAGCACGCAGCAGCCTTCGATGAAGACCGCCGAATAGCAGATCCGCGCGTTCGGATTGGTGAAGATGGTGCGATAGCCGTGGCGAAGCGCCTTCAGGCTGGTGCGCGGCGGACGGTTCAGCGCAGCGCCGCGGAAGCCAGCCGCAACCGCCACTGCGACGATGATCACGAGGCCGCCAAGCACCGCGAGCACGCCGCGCCAGCCGAGGAAATCGCCGATCAGACCGGAGGCCGTGGCGCCGAGCAAATTGCCGGTCATCGAGCCCGCGAGCGTTCGCCCGATCGCAAGCTGCCGCTTGTCGGGACCCACGAGATCGCTGGTCAGCGACAGCGCCACCGGAAACACGCCGCCCGAGCCGATGCCGGCGAGGATGCGGGTCACGAACAGCATCGGAAACGAGGTCGAGAGCGCGCCGAGGATGTTGGCGACGCCGAGCAGCCCGAGGCAGATCGTCATCAGCCGCGCCTTGCCGAACAAATCGGCGGCGGCGCCGATCGCCGGCTGGACCGCGGCAAAGGTGAAGGCGAACACCGCAGCGAAGCTCGCCGCGGTCGCGATGCTGACGCCGAAATCCTCCGCGACATGCGGCAGCACCGGATCGAGCGCGCGCACCGACAGGCTCGCCGCGAAAGTCGCCAGCGTGATGACGTTGAGGGCCGGCGGCATGCCGCTCGTTGCGGTCATGTCGTTGTCCGCCGGTTAGGCTGCCGTCTTGGCTAGCGCGTCGAACTGCATCAGCCGCTTGACGAGGGATTCGAAATCGCGGAGCGGCACCATGTTGGGGCCATCCGACGGCGCGTGATCGGGATCGGGATGGGTCTCGATGAAGACGCCGGCGACGCCGACCGCGACCGCGGCGCGCGCCAGCACCGGCACGAATTCGCGTTCGCCGCCCGAGGACGTGCCCTTGCCGCCCGGCTGCTGCACCGAATGGGTGGCGTCGAAGATCACAGGCGCGCCGGTGGTGCGCGCCAGGATCGGCAGCGCGCGCATGTCTGACACGAGCGTGTTGTAGCCGAACGACGCACCGCGCTCGGTGACCAGCACATTGGCATTGCCGGCGCCGGTGATCTTGCTGACCACATTGGTCATGTCCCATGGCGCCAGGAACTGGCCCTTCTTGACGTTGACGACCTTGCCGGTCGCAGCCGCAGCCAGCAGGAGATCGGTCTGCCGGCACAGGAAGGCCGGGATCTGCAACACATCGACCGCCTGCGCCGCCTCAGCGCACTGGTCGGGTTCATGCACGTCGGTCAGCACGGGCAGCCCGAGCGAAGAACGGATCTCGGCGAAGATCGGCAGCGCCTGCTTCATCCCGATGCCGCGCGCGGCCGACGCGCTGGTGCGGTTCGCCTTGTCGAACGAGGTCTTGTACACCAGGCCGATCTTCAGCCGGGCTGCGATCTCCTTCAGCGCCGAGGCCACTTCAAGCGCATGCGCGCGGCTCTCGAGCTGGCAGGGACCGGCGATGATCGAGATTGGCAAGGCGTTGCCGAATTTCGCCGATCCGACGGCAACGATCGGCGCGGCGGCGGCCGCGGAAACCTGATTGGTCAAAATGCTGCATCCTTGTTGCCGGCGACCATGCAATCCCGCGCCGGAGGGATCAAGCCATCCTGCACGATGAGGGGGTTGCGCTGACGCCGTGGGTGCGCCGTGCTATCACAATCCTGCCCCAACCGCCCCTATAGACTGGTGCGGAACAGATTCCCAATGAGGAACGAAATGCGCATTTCGCTGATGATTGGAGCTGTGGCCGCCCTGTCGGCGATGTCGGGCCTGGCCTACGGCCAGACCAGCAGCCAGCCCGGCGTCGTCACCGGCGGCGCCGCCGGCGTCACCGTCAATGGCAAGCCGGCCGCGCGCAGCGGCGACACCACCAGCAATGGCGGCCCACTCGTCGAGGGCGTACCCAACGTCCTGATCAACGGCAAGCCGGCCGTGGTGATGGGCGATCGCACGCATTGCGGCGGCAAGACGACCTCAGGCAGCCACGGCGTCTTCATCAACGGCAAGCCGATGGTCCGCGAGGGCGATCAGACGTCGGGCTGCCCGCAATAGCGCGCATCTTGCCGCCCCGCGCGGCAGATCTGTGAGCATCGTCCGCAGTGCCCGATCAAGAGCTCCGGCTTGCGGTGGCCTGGACGATCTCATTTGAACACTCGCCGCCCCGGCAGTTCTTGAAGAATTCGATCATCCATCGCGCCGCGGGTCCCGGCGGCTCGGCAACCCGGTAGGCCGCGAACATCGGCAGCGGCAGTCCTCCGGGCGGCGCCTCCTCGATTGCAAGCTCGACCAGCCGCCCCGCGGCGATGTCGTTTGCCACGGTGTGATGGGGCATGCCTCCCCATCCGAGGCCGTTGAGGAGAAACGCGTGCTTGGCAAAGAGATCCGCCAGGCGCCACGTCGAAGCGGACATCACGCCGATCTCGCGGCCCTGCGAAAGCGTCGAACGATCCGTCAGGACGAGCTGCACATGTCGCGCCAGCTCCTCTTTCGGAATGGCGCCCCGATAGGACGCAAGCGGGTGGTTCGAAGCAGCGACGAACATGAACTTGATGCTGGCCACGCGCTCCTTGACCAGGCCAGTCGGAAGCGACGGCAGCGAACCCACGATCCCGACGCTCACGCGTCCGTCGATCACCGGTTGCACCGCGCCTCCCAGCGCTTCGACATAGAGCCGCAGCGGCGTCGCCGGAAACTGGACGCGAAACTGCCGGGCAAATGCGGCGACGGCCTCGATCGGCAGAAATACGTCCACGACCGCCGTCAGCTCGGCCTCGAGCCCGCCGGCGATGCCCTTCGCGCGCGCCTTCATGGCGTCGACGTCGGTCATGACCGTCCGCGCGTCCGCCAGCAGGATGACGCCTTCCGTTGTCAGCTTCGGATAGCGGCCCGCGCGGTCGAACAAGACGACGCCGAGATGGGCCTCCAGGTTCAGGATGGCCTCGCTGACCGCCGATTGGGTTCGCTGCACGCGGCGCGCTGCGGCCGAGAAGCTGCCCTCATCGGCAGCGGCCACGAACATCCGCAGCTGGTCGAACGATACGCTCTCTAGCATCGCGGCCTCATATCGGCTGATCCGATGGATAGTATCAGCATATAGTGGCTACCGCCGATATAGCCAAATCCTACTTCTGCCCTTGAAGGGCGACCTCCTCCTTGCGGCGAGGCGTCTGGAGCAAAGATAGGGAACCCACAAAATGGCACTCGGCACACAAAGATTTCTGCCCGTCCGTGTCGGACGCAACACCCTGGCCAACCGGTTGGTCATGTCACCGATGACCCGAAGCCGCGCGGGGCTCGATGGCACGCCCGGAGACCTCGCGGCCGAATATTACGCCCAGCGCGCCAGCGTCGGCCTCATCGTCACCGAAGGCACGCAGCCCTCGGATGACGGCCAGGGCTATCTCGCCACGCCGGGCATCTACACGGCCGCACACATCGCCGGCTGGAACAAGGTGACGACGGCCGTGCACGACAAGGGCGGCCACATCTTCATCCAGCTGATGCATGCGGGACGCATGTCGCACCCCGACAATACGCCGCATCATCGTCAGGGCGTTGCCCCGTCCGCCATCGCCCCGGGGGCGCCGATGTTCACGGCGACGGGGATGAAGGACATTCCGGTGCCGCGCGCGCTGTCGATCGAGGAGATCCGCCGGACAGTCGCCGATTTCCGTCATGCGGCGCGCGCCGCCATCGAGGCCGGTGCTGATGGCGTCGAGATCCACGGCGCGAATGGTTATCTCATCCAGCAGTTCCTCGCGCCAAGCGCCAACACGCGCACCGACCAATATGGCGGCTCGATCGAGAACCGCGCGCGCTTTGCGATTGAAGTCGCCACCGCAATTGCCGCGGAGATCGGTGCGGACAGGACGGCGATCCGTTTGTCGCCTGGCACAAAGCTCGGTGGCATCGACGAGGGCGCGGACGGCCCTGCCCTGTACCGTTATCTGGTCACCGAACTCGACAAGCTTGGCCTTGCCTACCTTCACGTGCTTCACAACGGCGACGACCGCCTGATCGCCGACCTGCGCGCGCTGTGGCAGCGGACCCTGATCCTGAACCGTCCCGGTCATCCCACCGAGCAGATCGGCGCTGATCTCGCATCGGGCCTGGCTGATCTTGAAGCCTATGGACGGCTGGTCCTCGCCAACCCGGATTTCGTCGCGCGGCTGAAGACCGGCGCGCCGATGAACGACGCCGATCACACCACATTCTTCGGCGGCACGGCGCGCGGCTACACCGATTATCCGGTGCATGCGGCGGCTGCGATGGCTTGATGGTCGATCCCTTAGAAAATGCCCAAGGAAAAGGAAACCTCCAGCAGACCGCCGGAGGTTTTCCTCAATTGCGCGCGCCCTCGTTCGGCAGCGTCACTTGACCGCCGAGAACGACGTCGGCACCAACAGCTGGTTGACGATGTTGAGGACGATCTGGCCGTCCTCCTCGGTCTTGGCGCGCGCGGTGATCCATTCCGGATCGGTCGTGAACGCGGTCCATTTCTTGTCGCGCTCGGCAAGCGATTCCCAGGCCAGCAGATAGGTCAGTTCCTGGTTGGATTCGCCGACCAGCGTCGTGAAGAAGCCGGCCTGCTTGATGCCGTGCTTGTCCCAGAGCTTCAGCGTGATGGTCTCGAAGCGCTTCAGCAGCGCCGGCAGCCGGCCCGGCAGGCAGCGATAGACACGGGTCTCATAGATCATTGGTGATCCTCTCAGATCTTGTTCGCGAAAGGGCGCAAGTTCTGACAACAAACCCGGGTCAAGTCAAAATCGCCAGTCAAATTGACGTGGTTCAGCCCCTCGCCGCCAGCAAGGCCCGTCCGCACGCGCCGCACACCTTCACATCAACTTCACCTCACCGACAAACTTGGCCGCTTGCGATAATTGCCGACCCGTCCGCCATCATCTATACAACCCCTAAGTGAAAGAGGTGGCGAATGTATCTCATGAGATCGTTGCGCGCTGGCTTGTTGCTGGTGGCTGCACTCGGATGTCTTTTGGGATGTCATGACGCCGCGGCCCAACAGGCGACCGATAACGGGCTCAAGGAAGTCCAGCTCGGCAAGGATGCGTTTACCCTGGGCGATCCGGTGCCGGCCTGGGTCGAGCAACTGCCGATCCCGGAGGTCCCCAAGACCGCATCATTGCCGGTAGTCATCCGTCTTGCTGACAGTCAATACCGGCTTGGAAAAACTTCCGAGCTCTACTTCCGGCGCGCCATGCAGATCAACGATGCCGCAGCGCTGACAGCGGCCGGACGCCTTTCGATCGCATTCGCCCCCGAATATGAGCATGTCCAGCTTCACACGATCCGCATCTTTCGCGGGCAGGAACAGTTCGATCGGACGCTGACGTCCAACATCCGCTTCCTGCAGCGCGAGCAGGATCTCGAGCGCGGCGTCTATAGCGGCCGGGTGACCGCCTCCATCCTGATCGACGATTTGCGCGTCGGCGACACGCTCGAGATCGCCTATACGAGCTCCGGTCAAAATCCGGTGTTCGGCGGCAAGGCCTTCGGCGCGGCGCCGTGGGACCAGAACGCACCAACCTTGCGGCGGCGGGTCGTTCTGAACTATCCGGCCGACCGATCGATCGCCTGGCGCGTGGTCGGCGACCGGCCGCTGCCTCCTCTCATTCCAGCCGAGTCCGTGCGCAACGGATTTCGGCGCGTCAGCTTCGACCAGCAGCCATTGCCGGGATTTCCCGGAGAGACGATGGCTCCGCCCGACTTCTTCGGGCTTCGCTTCGTGCAATTCACCGAGTTTGCGAGCTGGAGCGATGTCGCCGGCTGGGCAAGCAACCTGTTCGAGGCGAGCGCGCCAAAGGACGGCGAGTTTCAGGACGTCGTGAAGCGGATCAAGGCGCTGCCGTCCGAGCCAGTCCGCGCCATGGCCGCGCTCGAGTTCGTGCAATCCCAGATCCGGTATTTCTCGGTCGCGCTCGGCGAAAGCTCGCACCGGCCAACCCAACCCGACGAGGTGCTGCGCCGCCGCTACGGCGACTGCAAGGACAAGTCGCTGTTGCTGGTCACCTTGCTCCGCGAGCTCGGCATCAAGAGCCGACCCGTGCTGCTGCAGGCCGGACGCCATGGCGGACTGGAAAAAATGCTGCCCAGCCCGCAATTCTTCGATCATGCCATCGTCGAGGCCACGGTCGGCGGCAAGCCCTACTTCCTCGACCCGACTCGGCTGGGACAGCATGGCGAGCTCGACCGGGCGGGCCAGGCGCATAGCGGGGTCCAGGTCCTCGTCGCGGCGCGCGAGACCGATGCCGTCTCGCGCGTTCCCGGCGACACCGGCGATATCGTCGGCAATGAAATCACCGAACGCGCAACGCTGGCCAAGTTCGGCGAAGAAGGCCAGCTCGACGTCCGGCGCGTCTGGCGCGGGCTTGGCGCCGAGCAACTCCGTGTCGTGCTTGAACGGGCATCGCGCGAGCAGACCTCCAGGTTCGTCCGGGATGCCCTGGAACGCCGCTATCCCGGCGCGACGCTGGTCGGCGAGCCGGTGGTGCAGAACGACACCGTGAAGAACGAGCTCTCGATCTCGGCGCACTACAGGATTCCGAAGCTCGCCACGGAGGTGGAAGCGAGCTGGGTCGTCAGCTACGCGCTGGACAATATGCAGAATGTCCTGATCGCCTCGCAGTCGGCAAACCGCACCACACCGCTGCGGATTCCAGGCTTCCCGTTCCATGGCAAATACAGTTTCGAGATGAGCTTTCCCGAGCAGGTCAGCGCCAGCATCGACCCACGCGAGCACACCATCTCCAACAAGTACTTCAACGCCACGGTCACCGAATATTTTCGCGGCAGCAACGCCAGGAAGACCGTCGAGCTGAAGACGCTGCAGCCGTCGGTCGAGCCGGCGGATTACCCCGGCTATGCCGAGGACCTCCGTTCGCTCAACAAGGCGATCGGCGGCGCCTTTGCGGTCAACAAGGCGATGCTCAACAACAATGCCGCCAAGGCAGATATCGCGCACCGTCTGCACGAGCAGCACGAAGAGATCATCAAGAAGACCACCGAGAGCATCGATGGCGGCAAGCTCACCGGCAGCGATCTGGCCAACAGCTATTGCCTGCGCGGCCACGCCAAAGCCGACCTCGACCGCGTTGACGAGGCCCTGCAGGACGCCAACACGGCCGTGCGCCTCGCGCCGACCGCCGCGAACATCCTGACGTGCCGCGCCAGCGTCTATTTCCAGTCGGGACAGTTCGACAAGAGCGTGACCGACTACTCCAACGCGATCGCCTTGGGCGGCGGCGCCGACGGCCTCGCGTTCCGCTGGCGCGGCGTGTCGCGGATCTATGCCGGCCGGATGCAGGAGGCCATCGAGGACTTCGCCAAGGCGAGCGAACTCGGCGACCGCGAGGCCCGGCTCTACAGCGACATGTGGCTGGTTGCGACCTACGGCCGCCTCGGCAAGCCGGTCCCCGCCGACATAGTCAAGCGCGCCGCGACTGAGGTTCAGGGTGAATGGCCGCGTGCCGGCCTCGCCATGCTGGCGGGCCTGATATCGCCGGACGACGTGCTCAAATCGCTTGAGAAAAAGGCCGGCGACGAGCGCCAGATGGCGCTGGCGGAAGCCTATTTCTATATCGGCCTGCGCAACCTCGCGCTCGGCGACACCGCGCAGGCGCAGGCGTTCTTCCAGAAGACGCGCGATATCGGCGTGATCGAATATGTCGAGAACGACTGCGCGGCGTTCGAGCTCGATCGCTTGAAGAAGCTGGGCGCGACGACGTCAGCCAAGCCCGGTGCGGTCGCCCACTGATCTCGGGACCAAAGAGCGTCCCAGGGCCGCACCATACCCCGATACTGCGCGATGCGGGCGCGGCACCCGCAATGTTGCTGCAATGTTGCTGCCCCTAGAACCAGCGCTTGAAACCCGGATTTGGCGACATGCGGATATTGCTGGTTGAAGACGAGGCCGAAATGGCGGCGGCGCTGTCACAGGCGCTGAAGGGCTACGACATGGTCGTCGATCATGTGCCGACGCTTGCCGAGGCCGAGGAAGCGATTTCCGCCGACGTGCATGGCGCCGTCCTGCTCGACCGCCAGCTTCCCGACGGCGACGGGCTCACGCTGATCCCGAAGCTGCGCGCCAAGGCCGACGGCGTGCCGATCATCGTGCTGACGGCACGCGGCGATCTCGCCGACCGCATCACCGGCCTCGACAGCGGCGCCGACGACTATCTCGCCAAGCCGTTCGCCGTCGAGGAGCTGTTGGCGCGGCTGCGCGCCGTGCTCCGCCGTCCCGCCGGCGTACAGTTCGAGATCATCAAGGCCGGCCGGATGGCGTTCGATTGCAGCCATCGCGAGGCCAGCGTCAATGGCCGCCCGTTCGAGCTGCCGCGGCGCGAGCTTCTGGTGCTGGAGACGCTGCTGCGCCGGATGGGCCGCACCGTGCTGCGCGGGACGCTCGAGGAAGCCGTTTACAATTTCGAGGACGAGATTCAGTCGAACGCGCTCGATGCTCACGTCTCGCGGCTGCGGCGCAAGCTCGCCGACTCCGATGCCGGCGTCGAAATCCACAGCATCCGGGGCGTGGGCTACCTGCTGAAGCAGTCGTCATGAGCCACCCCGCCGATCACTACTGCCTGCGCTCGCAACTGAGCTGGCGGCTGGTGACGCTCCAGGCGCTGCTGCTTGCTATGCTGATCGTCTGCTTGATCAGTGCGTTGTGCGCCACCGGTTTCCTGATCGTTCCGCGCGACGAAGATCACGTCATCTCCATCGTGCAGAACGCGATTGCGCGCGATGCGCAGGGCAATCTGGTGTTGCGCTCGACCGCCGACCTCGAGCAGCTTCGCGAGAACACGCCGGACCTCTGGTTCCTGGTGCGCGACCGGCAAGGCCATTCGCTGTCGGAAGGCGCGGTGCCGCCCGAATTCACGAGAATCGGCGATGCACTCGACCAGATCAGCCAGGCGAGGCTCGGCTGGCAGATGTTCGAGGATGATCCGCGCAAGCCGCCGGCGCGACTGAAGCGCGTCAATTCCGACGCTGGCCCGGTGCAGGTGCTCACAGCCACGCAAGGGCCGACGTCGAGCGTCAAGACAGCCCTCGCCACGACTCTGGCATTCCTTGCCATTGCCCTGCCCGGCCTGTTGCTGATGGCGTGCGCCACCTTCATCGCGACGCCGATGGTGGTAAAGCGCGCGTTCGCCGGCCTCGACACCGCGGCCGACCAGGCGCGCCGGATCGATTTCCGCCAGCGCGGCAGCCGGCTCTCGGCCGATCATTTGCCGCTTGAAGTCGCCCCGCTGGTGAGCGCCGTCAACGACGCGCTGAAGCGGCTCGACGACGGCTATTCGCGCCACCAGCGCTTCGTCGCGGATGCCGCGCATGAATTGCGCACGCCGATCGCGATTCTCAACACACGACTGGAGTCGCTGCCCCCGGGGCCAGAGAAAACCCGCCTGCTCGAGGATGCAGCACGGCTTGCGACGCTCGCCGAGCAGTTGCTCGACATCCAGCGCTTCGACCAGTGCCGCAATCCGTTCGGCCGCGTCGATCTCGTCGCGATCGCGCGCAGCGTCGCCGCCGACCTCGCGCCGCTGGCGATCGCGGCCGGTTACGAATTGTCGCTCGATACCGCGACCGATCGGGTCGAGACGCTGGGCGACCGCGCTGCGCTCGAGCGTGCGCTGACCAATCTCGTGCAGAACGCCATCCAGCATGGCGGCCGCCGCGGCACCATCACCATCCATGTCGGCAGCACCGCGACGATCGACGTCACCGATGAAGGCAACGGCATTCCGAAGGATGAGCGCACGCGGATCTTCGATCCGTTCTATCGGCTTGCGCCGCTCGATCGCGGCGCCGGCCTCGGACTCAACATGGTGCGCGAGATCGCAAGACTGCATGACGGTCACGTCTCCGTGCTCGATGGCCCGAAGGGTGGCGCGAGCTTCCGTCTCACTTTACCGCCGGCACCGTTCGCATCGTGACGATTCAATCGCAACGGGCTCCCGCAACATCGCGCAATGTTGTCGCAATGCAGACCCCGCAAAGAAGAGATCGCGCCGCGCAATCGAGTCGAGGCGCTGCGACACTTTGCTGGGAATCCCAATGGCACATGATCTCCTGTCTTTCTTCACGGCGTGGATGGCGGCCCCCGGCCGCGTCGGCGCCATCGCGCCCTCGGGCACCGCGCTCGCCGAACTGATCACACGCGACATCAGCGCCAAGACCGGTCCGGTGCTGGAGCTCGGTCCTGGAACGGGCGCCTTCACCTATCAGCTGCTGAAGCGCGGCGTGCGCCAGCAGGATCTCACGCTGATCGAATACGGTTCGGATTTCATGCGGCTGCTGCAGCTCCGCTTTCCCGGCGCGCGCGTGCTGTGGATGGACGCCGCGCGGCTGGCTTCGGAACGGCTGTACGAGGGCGCGCCGGTCGGCGCCGTGGTCAGCGGATTGCCGCTGCTCAACATGTCGCCGCGCAAGGTGATCTCGATCGTCAGCGGCGCCTTCAGCTACATGCGTCCCAATGGCGCGTTCTATCAATTCACCTACGGCATGCGCTGCCCGGTACCGCGGCCGATCCTCGACCGGCTCGGCCTGCGCGCCACGCTGGTCGATCGCGCGCTGCTTAACGTGCCACCCGCCGCGGTCTACCGGCTGACGCGGCGCCCGCAGTACAAGCTCATCACGCGCGACGTCGCACCCGCGGCCGATGCAGGCGTCTCACCGGTCAAGAAGGAACGCCGGGCCAACGAGGACTGCGCCGTCTGACGGCGCAGCCGATGGCCGCTTACATCAGCCGGCTCTGCTTCGCTGCCGCCTCGATGAACGACGCAAACAGCGGATGCGGCTCGAACGGCCGCGACTTCAGCTCGGGGTGGAACTGGACGCCGATGAACCAGGGATGGTCCTCGTACTCGACGATCTCCGGCAGCACGCCGTCGGGCGACATGCCGGAGAAACGCAGACCGTGCTGCTCGAGGCGGTCCTTGTAGGCGGTGTTGACCTCGTAGCGATGGCGATGACGCTCTGAGATCTCGGTCGCGCCGCCATAGACCTGCGAGACGCGGCTGCCGCGGTTCAGCGCCGCGGGGTAGGCGCCGAGCCGCATGGTGCCGCCGAGGTCGCCGCTCTGCGAGCGTTTCTCGAGCTCGTTGCCGCGCAGCCATTCGGTCATCAGGCCGACCAGCGGCTCCTTGGTCGGACCGAACTCGGTCGAGTTGGCCTCCTCGATACCGACCAGATTGCGCGCAGCCTCAATCACGGCCATCTGCATGCCGAAGCAGATGCCGAAATACGGCACGTCACGCTCGCGTGCGAACTGCGCCGCGCGGATCTTGCCCTCGGCGCCGCGCTGGCCGAAGCCACCGGGCACCAGGATGCCGTTGACGTGCTCGAGGAACGGCGCCGGGTCCTCGTTCTCGAACACCTCGCTCTCGATCCAGTCGAGATTGACCTTCACCTTGTTGGCGATGCCGCCATGCGAGAGCGCCTCGATCAGCGATTTGTAGGCGTCCTTCATGCCGGTGTACTTGCCGACGATCGCGATCGTCACCGCGCCTTCCGGATTGCGGACGCGCTCGTTGATCACGTTCCAGCTCTGCAGCGCCGGCGGAATCTTCGCCGTGATGCCGAACGCGGCCAGCACCTCGTCGTCGAGGCCGGCGGCGTGATAGGCCTCCGGCACGGCGTAGATGTTGTCGACGTCGCGCGCCTCGATCACGGCGCTCTCGCGCACGTTACAGAACAGGCCGAGCTTGCGCCGCTCTTCCTTGGGGATTTCGCGGTCGGTGCGGCACAGCAGGATGTCCGGCTGGATGCCGATCGAGCGCAGCTCCTTGACCGAATGCTGTGTCGGCTTTGTCTTGAGTTCGCCGGCACTTGGAATGTACGGCAAAAGCGTCAGGTGAATGTAGACGGCGTGCTCGCGCGGCAGCTCGTTCTTTAGCTGGCGGATCGCCTCGAAGAATGGCAGGCCCTCGATGTCGCCGACCGTGCCGCCGATCTCGACCAGCACGAAATCGTACTCGTCGTTGCCCGACAGCACGAATTCCTTGATCGCGTTGGTGACGTGCGGGACCACCTGGATGGTGGCGCCGAGATAGTCGCCGCGGCGCTCCTTGGTGATGATGTCCTGGTAGATTCGCCCGGTCGTGATGTTGTCGGCCTTGGTGGCCGGACGACCGGTGAACCGTTCGTAATGGCCGAGATCGAGATCGGTCTCGGCGCCGTCGTCGGTCACGAACACTTCGCCGTGCTGATACGGCGACATCGTTCCGGGATCGAGGTTGAGATAGGGATCGAGCTTGCGAAGGCGGACTTTGTAGCCCCTAGCCTGCAGCAAAGCGCCGAGCGCCGCTGAAGCCAGACCCTTGCCGAGCGAGGAGACCACGCCGCCGGTGATGAATATGTACCGCGCCATGGGACTTTACCTTTAAGCCGCTTCCTGCGATTCGCAAAACGAATCGGCTGTTCCCGGCAAACAAATCACCGGGCTGTGGGTTAAGTTAAACTGAGAGCGATTTCAGAGCATTAATGGGGGTTTTGGATGCAGGATGCCAGCGCTGCATCCTGCATGGCGCCCCTGCTTTATTGCGACCGTGGCGCCTGCGGGCCGCTCGGGGCCTGCTGACCCTGCTGCTCGTCGGTCTTCTTCAGCGAATCGAGGATGCCGCCGGAGGTCGGAGGCGTCAGCGGCGCGCCGCCTGCCGGCTGGGTCTGCGCCGGTGCGCCGGTGCCGATGATCGAGCTCGGCTTGCGGTCATAGCCCGCGTACCAGGACAGGAACAGGCTGGTGAGGAAGAAGCCGGCCGCGAGGATCGCGGTGGTCCGCGACAGCAGATTCGCAGTGCCGCGGCTCGACATGAAGCCGGCGCCGCCGCCCATGCCGAGGCCGCCGCCTTCGGATTTCTGCAACAAAACAGCGCCGATCATGACGGCGACGATCATGAGATGGATAATGATAACGACAGTCTGCATCGCAAGCCTTCCGTCACAAGCCGCCAAGCGGCCAGACAAACGGCGCTATCGGCTTTGCGGTTTTTCGTGAAGTCGCGCCCTGTTACACGATTGGACCGGGCATTGTCACCCCCGAGATAGTCGCAATGGCTGACATCTCAAGCGGTGCCGATGGCATCAGCCTGAGGCTTGATCGGAACCGACTTTTTCTATTATAATAGACGTATGGATACTTTGGTAGACGATCTGAGCCAGCGCCTGGCGCAGCGGATCCGGCTCGAGCGCGACGGCCGGGGCTGGTCGCTGGCCGAGCTTGCCGAACGCTCCGGCGTCTC
Source organism: Bradyrhizobium sp. B120 (assembly GCF_049075665.1). NCBI lineage: Bacteria > Pseudomonadati > Pseudomonadota > Alphaproteobacteria > Hyphomicrobiales > Nitrobacteraceae > Bradyrhizobium > Bradyrhizobium sp. B120. The sequence goes on from NZ_CP185242.1 coordinate 4,665,128, forward strand.
GAAGGCGACGATCAGCAAGATCGAGCGCGCCGAGGTCAGCCCGACCGCGGTCGTGCTGGTGCGGCTCGCCTCAGCCTTCGACCTCACCCTGGCCGGCCTGATGTTGCGCGCCGAAGGCCAGGGCGAGCGGCTGTCGCGCGCCGCCACGCAGCCGATCTGGAGCGATCCGGAAACCGGCTATCTGCGCCGCCAGGTGTTCAGCCGCCCCGATCATCCGGTCGAGCTGGTGCGGGTGGACATGCCGGCGAAGCAATCCGTGACCCTGCCCGCCTCATCCTACGCCCATATCCGCCAACTGGTCTGGGTGCTGAGCGGCAGCCTCGTCATCACCGAGGGCGGCGCGCGCTACGTACTCGCGAGCGGCGATTGCCTCGGCTTCGGCCCGCCCGCCGAGACCACCTTCGCCAACGAAACCAACGCCGGCTGCACCTACGTGGTCGCCCTGGCCCGGAGCTGATGCATGTCGAAGTTCGCCATCAAGCCGCTCGAGGATGCGCCGGATCTGCGCACCGCGCTCGGCGCGCTGCTGGTCGAGACCGTTGCGAGCGGCGGCTCGGTGAGCTTCATGCATCCACTGCCGTTAAATGACGCGAAGGCATTCTGGCAGGACTCGCTTGGCGCCGCGGCGCGCGGCGAGCGAGTCGTGCTCGGCGCGTTCGATGGCAATGACCTGATCGGCACCGTGACGCTGCTGCTCAAGCTGCCGCCGAACCAGCCGCATCGCGCGGAGATCGCCAAGATGATGACGCGCCTGAGCCACCGCAACCGCGGCGTGGCGACCGCATTGCTGCGCGCCGCCGAGCAGCTGGCGATCGCGCACGGGCGGACGCTGCTGGTGCTCGACACCGCCGTCGACGACGGCGCCGCGCCGCTTTACGAGAAGCAGGGCTTTCAGCTCAGCGGCATCATCCCCGATTACGCGCTGAAGCCGCATGGCGGCCTCACCGGGACGATGATCTACTGGAAGCGGATCGGGACGGCTGCGGCCGCGTAACTCCGCCTCTCATGACAGCCTGCGGTCTATCCCCGTCATTGCGAGGAGCGACAGCGACGAAGCAATCCATCGATCCGCATATGCGGTGGAATGGATTGCTTCGCCTCGCTCGCAATGACGCGGTTTGAGCCGAGGCGAGCCTAACAGCCCGCGGCGATCGCCAAGAAGTCCGACGCCTTCAGGCTGGCGCCGCCGACCAGCGCGCCGTTGACGTTGGCGACGGCCATCAGCTCGGCGGCGTTCGACGGCTTCACCGAGCCGCCATAGAGGATCCTGATCCGGTTTCCCTCGCTCTTGAAGCGATCGGTGAGCTGACCTCGGATAAACCTGTGAACTTCCTCGACATCTTTGGCGGTCGGGGTCAGGCCGGTGCCGATCGCCCAGACCGGCTCATAGGCCACCACCAGATTGGCCGCAGTCGGGCCGTCGGGCAGCGAGCCCGCAAGCTGGGTGCCGCAGACGTCGAGCGTCTTGCCGGCGTCGCGCTGCTCGCGTGTCTCGCCGATGCAGACGATCGCGGTCAGCCCGGCGCGCCAGACGGCCTCCGCCTTCTGCCGAATCAGAGCGTCGGTCTCGCCGTGGTCGGCGCGCCGCTCGGAATGGCCGACGATGATCGCGACCGCCCCGAGATCCCTAAACATTTCCGCGGAGAGGTCGCCGGTGTGGGCCCCCGACGCCTTCGGATGGCAATCCTGGGCGCCGACGGCGACCTTCGAGCCGCGCGCCTTGTCGGCAAAGGCCCCGACCAAGGTCGCCGGCGGACAGACCAGGAGATCGGCCTTCCCGGCGACATCGCCGGCGCCGGCCAGCATCGCGTCGAACTCGGCGAAAGAGGATTTCAGGCCGTTCATTTTCCAGTTGCCGGCGATCAGCGGCCGGATGGCGTCGGTCATGTCGGATTTCCCATCATTCAAGCGTGCCCCTGCGCTATCAGAGCCGGGCGGCGACTTCCAGAGCGCGGCTTCGCGCCTGCCGTGCGACGCTTCCGCCCGCGCGCCCGAGGTTGCGGGGGGACACGAGCCACTTTATAAGCGTTTTCAATTCGGTGACGCCCCGCTGCCGGACAAAAAGTCCCGACTTTTGGTCCCACTTGGGTACGATCCGGTTCCCCTCCTGTAAAACAAGTTGGACCCATGCTTCGAGGAATGCGGAAAGCCTCATCAAATTGGCTCGGCAAGACGATTATGGCCGTGGTGATGGGCGTTTTGATCGTCAGTTTCGGAATTTGGGGCATTGCCGACATCTTCAAGGGGTTTGGCCAGTCGACCTTCGCCAAGGTGGGCGGGACCGAGATTTCGGCCGAGCAGTTCCGCCAGATCTATACCGACCGCCTGCAGCAGCTTGGCCGCCAGTTCGGCCGTCCGCTGACCCCGGACCAGGCGCGCGCTTTCGGGATTGACCGCCAAGTGCTGCAGCAGACGCTCGCGGAAGCCGCGCTGGACGAGGAAGCGCGCCGCATGGGCCTCAACCAGTCCGACGCCGAGGTGCTGCGCACGATCTACAACGATCCGAACTTCAAGGGCCTCAACGGCCAGTTCGATCCGCAGCGCTTCCAGTCCGTGATCCGCAACTTCGGCTACACCGAGGGCCGCTACATCGCCGAGCAGCGCCGCGTCGGCCTGCGGCGGCAGATCGCCGGCACCATCTCGTCCGGGATCGAGCCGACCAAATCGATGGTCGAGGCGCTGACGCGTTTCCAGAACGAGCAGCGCTCGATCGACTTCGTCACGCTCGGCACCGCGCAGGCCGGCACCATCGATCCGCCCTCGCCCGAGGCGCTCGCCGCCTATTTCGAGGACCACAAGGTTCAGTTCCGCGCGCCCGAGTACCGCAAGATCGCCTTCGTCGCGATCACGCCGGAAGAAATCGGCAAGTGGGAAACCGTGTCCGACGAAGATGCCAAGAAAATCTTCGAGGAGCGCAAGGACCGGCTCAGCACGCCGGAGAAGCGCGAGGTCTCGCAGATCGTGTTTCCGGACGCCGGCGAGGCGCAGGCCGCGCGCGCCCGCATCACCTCGGGCGCCTCGTTCGACGACATCGCCAAGGAGCGCAAGCTCAATCCCGCCGACGTCAATCTCGGCCTGGTCGCGAAGTCTGCGATCCTCGATCCGGCCGTCGGCGACGCCGCCTTCTCGCTGCCCGCGGGTGAAGTCAGCCAGCCGGTCCAGGGCCGCTTCGGCGTGGCGCTGGTCAAGGTCGGCAAGATCGAGCCCGGCGTGACCCCGAACTATGAGAGCCTTGCTCAGCAGGTGAAGAACGAGATCGCGACCGAGCGCGCCCGCGCCAAGGTCGCCGAACTCCGCGACAAGATGGAAGACGAGCGCGGCGGCGGCTCCAGCGTGATCGACGCGGCGCAGAAGCTGAAATTGACCGCCGTCACCATCGACGCGATCGATCGCTCGGGACGTCTGCCGAACGGCCAGGTCGCGTCGAACATCCCGCGCGGCCTCGACGTGGTGTCGCAGGCCTTCAACAGCGATGTCGGCGTCGACAACGACCCGATCCAGTTCAACAACGGCTATGTCTGGTACGACGTAACAGGCATCACGCCGTCGCGCGAGCGCACCCTCGACGAGGTCCGCGACCAGGTCGAGGCCAAGTGGCGCGAGGACCAGATCTCCGCCAAGCTGCGCGCCAAGGCGACCGAGATGGTCCAGAAGCTCGACAGCGGCGCCAAGCTCGCCGACGAAGCTACCGCGGCCGGTGTCAAGGTCGAGACCGCTGCGAACTTCCGCCGCGAGGCCACGCTGCCCAACGTGCCGGCCGGCGTGATCGCGGCCGCATTCCGCACTGCCAAGGACGGCGACGGACAGACCTCCGCGGCCGGCGGCAGCCAGTGGGTGGTGTTCCGCGTCACCGACGTGACGGTGCCACCGGTCGACTTCGCCTCCAACGAGGTCAAGCAGCTCACCGAGGCGCTGCGGCGCTCGCTCAGCGACGAGCAGGTCGCGCAATATGTCGCGAAGATCGAGACCGACATCGGTGTGACCGTCAACCAGGCAGCCTTCGCACAGGTGACAGGCGCAAATAATTGAGCATGATCGGGACAGCGCGGCGACGCGCTGCCCGGCGACCACGCTCCAACAACAGACCCTGAGCCAGCGAATGGACGACCTGAAATCGATCATCGGAAAAGTCGCCACCGGCGCCACGCTGACGCGTGAAGAAGCGGCGTCTGCTTTCGACAGCATGATGTCGGGCGAAGCCACGCCCTCGCAGATGGGCGGGCTGTTGATGGCGCTGCGGGTGCGCGGCGAGACCGTCGAGGAGATCACCGGCGCGGCGACCGCGATGCGCCGCAAGATGCTGCCGGTCACTGCACCAGCGGAGGCCGTCGACATCGTCGGCACCGGCGGCGACGGCTCCGGCTCGGTCAACGTCTCGACCTGCGCGGCCTTCATCGTGGCCGGCGCCGGCGTGCCCGTTGCCAAGCATGGCAACCGCGCACTGTCGTCGCGCTCGGGCGCCGCCGATGTGCTGGCCGCGCTCGGCGTCAAACTCGACCTGACGCCGGCGCAAGTCGGGCGCTGTGTCAAGGAAGCCGGCATCGGCTTCATGTTCGCGCCTTCGCATCATCCGGCTATGAAGAATGTCGGCCCGACCCGGGTCGAGCTCGCCACCCGCACCATCTTCAACCTGCTCGGGCCGCTGTCGAACCCGGCCGGCGTCAAGCGGCAGATGGTCGGCGTGTTCTCGCGGCAATGGGTGCAGCCGCTGGCGCAGGTGTTGAAGAACCTCGGCTCCGACAAGGTCTGGGTCGTGCACGGCTCCGACGGCCTCGACGAGATCACCCTCACCGGCCCGACCTTCGTTGCAACGCTCGAGAACGGCGAGATCAGGACATCGGAGGTGACGCCGGAAGATGCGGGCCTCGGCCGCGTCGGCGGCGAGGCGCTGAAGGGCGGCGACGCCGACGCCAATGCGATCGCGCTGTCGAGCGTGCTCCAGGGCAAGCCGAGCGCCTATCGTGACGTCGCCCTGCTCAACGCGGCCGCCGCGCTGATCGTGGCCGGCCGTGCCAAGGATTTGAAGGAAGGCGTGGCGATCGGCGCCCAGTCGCTCGACAGCGGCGCAGCCGCGGCGCGGCTGAAGCACCTGGTCGCGGTTTCCAACGGCTGAGAGCGCGAGACATGTCCGACATCCTGACCAAGATCGAGGCTTACAAGCGCGAGGAGATCGCCGCCGCGAAGCGCGCGCGTCCGCTCGCCGAGGTCGAGGCGCACGCGAAAGCGGCCTCAGCTCCACGCGGCTTCGTCGGCGCCCTCAAGGACAAGCATGCACGCGGCGACTACGCGCTGATCGCGGAAGTGAAGAAGGCCTCGCCCTCGAAGGGGCTGATCCGCGCCGATTTCGATCCGCCGGTGCTCGCGAAAGCCTATGAGGCAGGCGGCGCGGCGTGCCTGTCGGTGCTGACGGACGCGCCCTCGTTCCAGGGCCATCTCGACTTCATGGTCGCCGCCCGCGCCGCGACCAATCTGCCGGTGCTGCGCAAGGATTTCATGTTCGACACCTATCAAGTGGCGGAAGCGCGCGCCCATGGCGCCGACTGCATCCTGATCATCATGGCCGCGCTCGACGACACGGCGGCCAGGGAGATCGAGGACGCCGCGCTCGGCTTTGGCATGGACGTGCTGATCGAGATCCACGACCGCGCCGAGCTCGACCGTGCCCTGAAACTTCGCTCGCCGATGATCGGCGTCAACAACCGCAATCTGCGCACCTTCGAGACCACGCTTGCGACCAGCGAGGCGCTGGCGCCGCTGATCCCCGGCGACCGCCTGATGGTCGGCGAGAGCGGCATCTTCACGCCTGAGGATCTCGCCCGCCTCGAGCGCGTCGGAATGTCGACCTTCCTGGTCGGCGAGAGCCTGATGCGCCAAGAGGACGTCACCGCGGCCACCCGCGCCTTGCTGACGCGGCAGGCGGCACCGCGCGCCACCGGCACGCGCTGACGCGATGGCGCGGAAGACCAAAGCCGGATCGAAGGGACCCGTCGCCGCCCTCACCCATATCGACGCCAAGGGCGAGGCGCGCATGGTCGACGTCTCGGCCAAGCCCGCGACCGAACGGACCGCGGTTGCCGAAGGCCGCGTCCTGATGAGCAAGGCAACGCTGGCGCTGATCGAGTCCGGCCAGGCCAAGAAAGGCGACGTGCTGGCGACCGCGCGGATCGCCGGCATCATGGCGGCGAAGCGGACCTCGGAATTGATCCCGCTCTGCCATCCGCTGGCGCTGACCAAGGTCACGATCGATATCGCAACCGACGAGAAGCTACCCGGCTGCATCGTCCGCGCCAGCGTCAAGGTGACGGGGCCGACCGGCGTCGAGATGGAGGCGCTGACGGCGGTTTCGGTCGCCTGCCTGACGATCTACGACATGGTCAAGGCGGTCGACCGCGGCATTCGGATCGAAGGCATTCACCTGGTCGAGAAGATCGGCGGCAAGTCCGGGCACTATCGCGCAGCCGAGTGATCGCGGCCGATGCGCAGGGATGGCCTTTCGCAAAGGCGCGCAACCATTCGTTAACCAATCTCGCTAACCGGCGCTCCATTTCGTTTGGATACGACTTTCGCGGGCCGGAGGTGCGCGAAAGCTACTTCCGGGTGAAACGCCTGGAAGCGATAGCGTCAGATGAAGCAAAACGGCAGCGCCTCGTTCAACGTCACCTCGGTGGTCGGCAGTGGTCCGATCCGCTGGCTGATCCTTGGCGGCGCCGTGCTGATGGCCGCGATCGCGATCGGCGCCACCCTGATGGCCGAGAATTTCCGAGAGCGCGCCCTGCACAACAGCGAGCGCGAACTCGAGAACACCGTGCTGCTGCTGGCACGGCATTTCGACCAGCAACTCGACGATCTCGAGGTGGTGCAACGCGACCTGATCGCGTTCATGCGCGACAACGGGATCGCGACCCCGGAGAACTACAAGCGCCGGATGTCCGCCGCCGACATCCATGCGATGCTCAAGTCCAAGATGGACGCGCTGTCCAATGTCGGCAGCCTCAACGTGTTCGACGCCGACGGCGTACTGATCAACAGCTCGGGCGCCTGGCCGCTGCCGCAGGCCTCGATCGCCGATCGCGACTACTTCAATATCTTCAAATCCAGCCCCTACTCGCCCGACATGATGGTCGCGCCGGTGGTCAGCCGCGTCAGCGGAAACTGGACCACCGCGATCGTCCGCAAGGTCACCGGTCCGCATGGCGAGTTCCTCGGCGTGGTCGGGCGCGGCATCGAGCCGGCGACCTTCGAGAAATTCTTCTCGACCGTTGCGCTCGGCGAAGGCGCCGCGATCTCGATGCACCATCGCGACGGCACGCTGCTGGCGCGCTATCCCCATGTCGAGGAGATGATCGGGAAGAATTTTCGGAGCGGCCCGGCCAAGCAGCAGCAGGTGTTCGAACGGCCCGAGAGCACTGCGCGATTGACCAGCCCGGTCGACGGCAAGGACCGCCTGGTGTCGTCGCGGGCGCTCACCAAATTCCCGATCATCGTCGTCGCCACGACCACCACGGAAGCGGCGCTCGCCAACTGGCGCGAGCAGATCGGCATGCTGATCGCGGTGACCGCAGCGTCCGTGCTGGCGATCGCGATCCTGCTGACGTTCGTGGTGCGCAAGCTGTTGCAGCAGCACCGAACCCAGCAGCAGCGCCTGACGCTGGAGAAGCTCCGGCTCGACACCGCCGTCAACAACATGACGCAGGGGCTGTTGCTGTTCGATGCCGCGCAACGCCTGGTGATCTGCAACAAGCGCTATATCGAGATGTACGGATTGTCCGCCGACGTCATCCGGCCCGGCTGCAGCTTCCGCGACGTCATCGTGCATCGCCACCTGACCGGCTCGTTCCAGGGCGACGTCGAGCGCTACGTCAACCTCGTGCTGCGCGACGTCGGCATCCGCAACACCATGGTGATCGCGACGCCGGACGGGCGCTCGATCCAGGTCGTCAACGAGCCGCTGGCCGATGGCGGCTGGCTTGCGACCCACGAGGACGTCACCGAGCGCCGCCGCGCCGAGGAGCGCATCACGCATCTTGCCCACTACGATGCGCTCACCGACCTGCCGAACCGCGCGCTGTTCCACGAGGAGATCAAGCGCGAGCTGCCGCATGTCGCCCCCGACAGCCAGCTCGCGGTGCTCTATATCGACATCGACGAATTCAAGGGCGTCAACGACTCGCTCGGCCACATGGTCGGCGATGAACTGCTCAAGTCCGTTGCACGGACGCTGAGCGGCGTGATCGGCGACGCTGATTTCGTCGCCCGGCTCGGCGGCGACGAATTCGCGATCGTGCAGACCGGCGTGAAAAGCGAGATCGAGGTCACCGACCTCGTCGCGCGCATCTACGAGGTCATCCGCTCGCCCTATCAATGCCTCGGCCATCAGGTCACGACCGACGCCAGCATCGGCATTGCGCTGGCGCCGAGGGACGGCACCGATCTCGACCAGATCTTGAAGAACGCCGACCTTGCGATGTATGCGGCGAAGTCGGCCGGCCGGCGCGTCTCGCGCTTCTTCGAACCGGCGATGGACGCCGATGCCCGCGCCCGCCGCGAGCTCGAGGTGGAGCTGCGGCAGACCATCGCCGCGGGCAGCGGGCTCGAAGTCTATTACCAGCCCTGCGTCGACCTGCGCAGCAACGAGATCACCGGCTGCGAGGCGCTGGTGCGCTGGCGCCATCCGGTGCGCGGCATGATCTCGCCGGCCGAGTTCGTGCCGATCGCGGAGGAAACCGGCCTGATCAACCAGCTCGGCGAATGGGTGCTGATGACGGCCTGCAAGGAAGCCGTGAACTGGCCCGATCACGTCAAGCTCGCGGTCAACGTCTCGCCGGTCCAGTTTCGGACCGGCACGCTGGCGCTCAAGGTGATCGCCGCGCTGGCGGCATCGGGCCTGTCGGCGGGCCGGCTCGAGCTCGAGATCACCGAGGCGGTGCTGATCCGCGACGACGAGACGGCGCTGGCCGCGCTGCACCAGCTCCGCGCCATCGGCATCAGGATCGCGCTCGACGATTTCGGCACCGGCTATTCGTCGCTGAGCTATTTGAAGCGCTTCCCGTTCGACAAGATCAAGATCGACCGCTGCTTCGTCACCGACATCGCCGATCCGCAAGGTTCGGCCGGCATCGTCGAGGCCGTCGTCAACATCGCCGCCGAGCGCAGCATGACCACGACGGCGGAAGGCGTCGAGACCGCGCAGCAGCAGCAATTGCTGCGCGAGCTCGGCTGTTCGGAAATGCAGGGCTATCTGTTCAGCCCGCCGAAGCCGGCCGCCCAGATCCGCGAGCTCTTGGCCGGGCATCGCCGTGGCCCCGCTGCGGGTCCGACCGCCGCGCGCCGGCGCAGGCCCGTCGCCGGCGCGGCGTAAGTTTCGGAAGGACGGGACTCTCGATCACGCGTCATGCCCGGGCGTGCCCCCGGGCATCCACGTCTTCGTTTCCGCAGAGGGAAAGTCGTGGACGCCGTCCTTCGGACGGCGATGCCCTGCCATGACGAAGCGGATATGCGCCTAGTTCGGCACCGGCCGCTTCTGCGCGGCCTTGTCCGCGTTCTTGGCGTCGGCGTTCACGGTGACGCCGCGCAGCTGGTTGAACGCCGCGGCCAGCGCCTTGTCGTTCTTCTCGTCCGGCGGCACGTAGGATTGCGAGCCGGTCTGCTCGGCACCCTCGGCGGAGAGGTGGCCGCGCATCGAGGCTTCGCCCTTGATCTCGGAGCGGGTCTTGAACTCGTCCGGCACGTCCTGCAGCACCTCGATGTCGGGCTTGATGCCAAGCGCCTGGATCGAATGGCCCGACGGGGTGAAATAGCGCGCGGTGGTCAGCGCCAGCGCGCCATTGCCGGCGCCAAGCGGAATGATGGTCTGTACCGAGCCCTTGCCGAACGAGCGGGTGCCGATCAGGGTCGCGCGCTTGTGGTCGTGCAGCGCGCCGGCGACGATCTCGGAGGCCGAGGCCGAGCCGCCATTGATCAGCACCACGAGCGGCTTGCCCTTGGTCATGTCGCCGCCATGGGCGGTGAAGCGCTGGGTCTCTTCCGGATTGCGGCCGCGGGTCGAGACCACCTCGCCGCGCTGCATCAGCGTCGAGGTCACCGAGACCGCCTGGTCGAGCAGGCCGCCCGGATTGTTGCGAAGGTCGACGACATAGCCGTCGAGCTTGTCCTGCGGGACCTGCTTCTGGATCTCGCCGATCGCCTTGCGCAGGCCTTCGGTGGTTTGCTCGTTGAACGAGGTGATGCGGATATAGCCGATGTCGCCGCCCTCGACGTGATACTTCACCGGGCGGACACGGATGATCTCTCTGACAATCGAGACCTCGATCGGCTTGTCGGCGTCCTTGCGGATGACCTTCAGCCGGATCGAACTGTTGGGCGCGCCCTTCATCTTGTTGACGGCCTGGTCGAGCGTCAGGCCCTGGATCTGCTCATCGTCGATCGAGGTGATCACGTCGCCCGACATGATGCCGGCGCGCGAAGCCGGCGTGTCGTCGATCGGCGCCACCACCTTGACGAAGCCGTCCTCCATCGTGACTTCGATGCCGAGCCCGCCGAACTCGCCATGCGTGGTCTCCTGCATCTCCGCCCAGCCCTTCTCGTTCATGTAGCGGGAGTGCGGATCGAGCGCGGAGATCATGCCGTTGATCGCCCCTTCGACGAGCTTGGAGTCCTCGGGCTTCTCGACGTAGTCGGTCTTGATCTTCTCGAACACCTCGCCGAACAGGTTGAGCTGCGAATAGGTGTTGTCGGCATGCGCGGCGGCATTGGCGACGGCGAACAGATGCGCCCCCTGCGGCGAGGCCACGAGCAGGGTGAGACACGCTCCCGCAACCGTCCCGAGGAAGAAGCCAACATGTTTGCGCATTATCCGCGATCCTTTTTCGCTATCGGCCGGCCACGTTCCGCAACGTTCACCTGCCCCACCCCGACGGGGGCACCACACAACGGCTTTTTGGTCGGATCAAGGCCGCCTTGTCACTGGACCATTACGGTCCTGTCACGATGCCCTGGTCAGCCCCAAAATCAGCATTTAGTCAGCACCACGTCAGCCTCAAGTCAGCTCCCGGTCGGCCTCTGGCCCAGCCTCCCGCAACCCGCTCTGCCAGGTCGACGGCCGGGTCCCGAATCCGCGCTTGGCCCGGGTGCCCAGCCAATAGCCAAACTGCGGAGGAACATGGCGAAATGGCCCTTCAACCCCGAGTTTTAGCGCGGCATCCATCGGCCAGTTCGGGTTATTGAGGATCTCCCGGCCGACAGCGATCAAATCTGCTTGTTTATCGCGCAGGATTTGCTCGGCCTGATCGCCGTGAATGATCAGACCGACCGCCATGGTCATGATATCGGCGTGCCGGCGGACATATTCCGCCAGCGGCACCTGATAGTTGTATTTGATCTCTTTGCCGAGGATCGGCGCCATCTCGCTGATTCCCCCCGACGAGCAGTCGATCACATCGACGCCCTTGGGCTTCAGGATCGCCGCCAGCCGTGCGCTCTGTTCCGGACCCCAGCCGGCATTGTCCTCGACCGACAGCCGCACGAACAGCGGCTTGTGATCCGGCCAATGCGTGCGCACGGCCTCCGTCACCTCGATCAGGAAGCGCATCCGGTTCGCTTCCGAGCCGCCATATTCGTCGCTGCGCTGGTTCGAGCGTGCGGAGAGGAACTCGTGTACGAGATAGCCATGGGCGCCGTGCAGCTCCAGCACCTCGAATCCGGCCTCGTGCGCGCGCCGCGCCGCCTGCCCCCAGGCCGCGACGAGGTCCTTCACCTCCTGCGTTTCCAGCGCGCGCGGCACCGGCCAGCGCTCGCTATGGGCGATCGCGCTCGGCGCCACCGGCGTCCAGGCGTCCCAATCCTCGATCGCGGCGCTGCGTTCGAGCGGACGGTCGCCCTCCCAGGGACGGCTTGCGCGCGCCTTGCGGCCGGAATGGCCGAGCTGGATGCCGGCGACTGCGTTCTGCTGCTTGATGAAGCTGACGAGCCGACTGAGCGGCGCGACGAACTTGTCGTCCCAGATACCGAGATCGCCGATCGTTCCGCAACCGCGCCGCTCGACCTTGGTCGATTCGACGATCACGAGACCGGCGCCGCCGGCGGCGAACTTGCCGGCATTCATCAGATGCCAATCGGTCGGAAAGCCCTTCTCGGCCGAATATTGATGCATCGGCGGCACCACGATGCGGTTCTTCAGCGTGACGCCGCGGATGGTCATCGGCGAAAACAACAGCATGTCGGACATCGCTTCCTCATGAGGTCGTTACCCGGCGCGCGGCACCGATATTTGGCCGACCTTGTAATTTCCGCCGACGATATACGCCCCGCGCGATCGCCGATAGAGGCACGCGGCGCGCATCACCGAGGCGACATCGATCAACGAGCTGATCCTACTGAGCGAGCTTTCGGTTCGCCGAGACGTCCGTCGGGCAGCCTAGCCCGCATGCGATCGCTTTCTTCTGGTCGGCAACACGCCAGACCAGCAGCGCGACCAGGACGATGATGGTGACGGTGAGCTTGGCCAACGTGTCGTGATTCAATTTCAGCTCCGAGCAACAATCAGCATCAGCGACAATCATCTGCTGCAAACAAAAACCGGCCCCGGGACCGTTGAAGGCGTGCCGGGGCTGTCTACCTGACGCGCATTCGATTCAACGCGGTCGAGATCATCATCGTACGGACCTGACGCGTCCCGCAAGCTCTTCGGTCTGCATGGCAGCACGGCACAACCCGCCGCAGCCATGCTGGAACTTTTCTCGTCAGTGTGCCGTTCGGCGGCTGTGCTCTGATCATTGCCCCAGAGGCACGCAACACCTCCTGCGGCTCCAGCCGTCATGCTGGGGTCGTAAATATCTGCAGTTCCAAGCGGTCTGGAATTTTATCGCGAGTAATGCCGCGATCTCCGGGAACCTGCCCGTCCATCACCTAGCCCATATGGGCTACATCCTCACGACGGCCGTCAACTCCGCGCGAGCCTTGCCGCACCCGCCGCGATCGCGTCGTTGAAGCTCGTGTCCCAGAATTTTCCGACCTCGGCGCGCGCGTCGAGCACGCCGAGCTTGAGGAAGGTGTCGGCAACCTTCTGGTGGGTCTCCGGCACGTCAGGGCTCACACCAGCCAGCGAGAAGTCGTCGCTGCGGCGGGCGAACTGGTCGAGAATGTCCTGCAACGGCAGATGGGTTTCGGCCACCTGTGCCGCCGCATAGAGCGGAAAATTCTTGTTGGCGAACGCATAGGCGCGCTGGATCCGCAGCAAAAGATCGCTGACGGCCGCGTGGCGCAGCGGATCGTCGACCGCCTTCGGATTGGCGTAGATCGGGAAATTCCCCGAGAGATAGCCGACGCCGGTCTTGAGCAGCCGCGCGCCTTGCTTGGCGATGGCGAGCTGCCCGTTGTAGCCGTAGATCGCCCAGGCATCGAGCTTGCCGGAGGCGAATGCCGAGTAGCCGTCGGACGGCGTCAGATTGATGGCCTCGATATCGCTGAACGCAAGCCCGGCCTCCTCGAGCTGCTTGGCGAGGAAGTAATGCGCCGTGGTCGTGCGCACATAACCGACGCGCTTTCCTCTGAGATCGGCGATCGAATGGATCGGCGCATCCTTTGCCGCCACCGTGACCTGGATGTTGAGATCCTCATGGGTGACGGCGATGAAGCGCACCTTGGCGTTCTGGCGCGCGGCGAACATCGCGGGAATCTCGCTGCCCGAACCAACGTCGAGCGCATCGCCGTTCAGGGCCTCGATGTGGAGCACGCCGTTGTTGAGCTCCTTCCATTCGATCTTGTAGGGCGTCTTGTCCTCGCCGGCGGCCTGCAGCAGCGGACGCCAGCCGCCCTTGTAATAGGCAACACGCAAGGTGACGCCGCCGAGATCGGCGCCGCCGCCCGCCCCGGTTTCCGCGCGCGCGCCGCGGGCAACCAGACTTCCAGCGAGAACGCCGAGCGCGGAACGTCGAGAAAGAGAAGATGGCGTGGTCACCGGCTTAGGCTCCTGATCAGCAGTTACATTGCCTGCAAGCTTAGGAGAAAACCCGCCGATGTATATGAGACGCTATTTCGTTTTTCGCTGCGCGCGCGAAAAGTCGTTCCAAGGATCGACGGATTTGCGCGGAAAACAATATCCGACGACGAAACGTAGCCCGGATGAGCGCAGCGATATCCGGGCTATTGCAGCCGCGCTACTTGGCGATCTCGTACACGTCGGGATCGAAGCTCGAGCTCGGATGGGCGAACGCGTTGCGCAGCGCCGGCGAGATCGGGACGTTGTAGTTGATGCCGTTCGGCGGGGTCGGCGCTTCCAGCCACTTCTTGTACATGACCTCGATCTCCGGGCTCTTGTACAGCTCGGCCGTCGCGCGGTCGGCGAGCGCCTTGAACGGCGCGTCCTCCCTCCGCAGCATGATTTCCGAACGGCTCGGCCTTCGAGAAGGCCTCCTCGCTGATCATGTAGAGCGCCGGCTGCTTGGATCGCGCGATTGCCACCGCGAGCTGCACATCGTCGAGGGCATAGGCCTGGGCGCGATCGGTCTCCAGCATCAGGAACGCCTCGGCCTGGTCCTTGGCCGGCTGAACGTTGATGCCGAGCTTGCGTTCGGTGTTGACCTTGATGAGCTGGGTCAGGTTCACCGAGCCCGCAACGGCGGTGACGGATTTGCCCTTGAGATCGTCGATGGTGTTGATGCCGGCGGACTTTTTGGCGGCAAAGCGCGTCGCGCTCAGGAAGTGCGAGTTCGTGAAGGTCACCTGCTTCTGGCGCTCGGCGCTGTTGGTGGTCGCCGAGCAATGCAGGTCGATCGTGCCGTTGACCATCAGCGGGATGCGGTTCGACGAGGTCACCGGGAGATAGTCGACCGCGATGTCGGGCATGCCCAGCTCCTTCTTCACGGCATCGACGATCTTGAGGCAGATATCGAGCGCGAAGCCGATCGGCCGCTGATTGTCGTCGAGATAGCTGAAGGGAACGGAAGCCTCCTGAAAGCCGAGCGTGACCTTCCTGGTCTCCTTGATCTTCTGCAGCGTGCCCGACAGCTCTTCGGCGGCCGCAGGGCCTACGGCGAGCGCGAGAGCGAAAAGGACGGCGGGCAAACGCATCCGCGGCTCCTGTGCGGTGATCGGATGGCGGTGATAGCCCACACACAGGCCTGGCGATAGAAGATGATGTGTCTATCAGCTATCGCGCTTTGCGATGGTCCGGATCGCTATTGCTGCGCGCCGTCCGCGAGCAGTCGGTCGCCGACCAAATGGACCGCGCCGCGGGTCCATGAATAATCGGCGCCCATCCGCAAGCCGCTGTCGCCCCGTGAGACGACCGCACCGCTGCGGGCATCGCGCACCTGGAAGCCGACCGTGTATTCGGTCCGGCTGACCCGCCTGATCACGCCGATCAGCGATTGATCGGCGCCGAGCTTCTGCGCGATCGCCGCCTCGCAGCCGTCGCAGTCGCGCAGCGCCCGCGCCTTGACGGCCTCGGCCATTGCGCCGCCGGTATCGACCAGGCGGTAGCGGCCGGATTGCGCAAGCCGGTCGCGGACGCCCTGGGTGACATCGGCCAGCGTGGCGGCGTCCGAGCCGGCAAGGCCGGACGACGGTGCCGCGGAATTATCCTCGAGCTCGAACTCGAACACCGCAAGCCCGATCGGCACCACGGCGGCGGCCTGTGCCGTCGGCAGCGCAGCGGCAAGAACGGCGCGCACCTCGCGCGACACGAACATCCGCGCATGGTCCCATGCCTCGTCATTGTCGCCGCGGAACGTGTAGAGCTTTTCGTACAGCACACGGCTCGCGCCGACATCGATCACCGCGACCTTGGCCCACTGCACCAGCGTGCTCATCTTCTGCACGCCGCCGACCACCTTGATCTGAGCCTCGCCGGCGGGCGCCGTCGACGGCACCAGGCGATAGCGGGGCTCGGCGGCGACATCGGCGCGCAGCGCGGCCATGAACGCATCCAGCCGCTTCTGATGGGTGGCGGTCTGGTCGATCACCTCGCCCGAGGTGTCGACATAGCTGAAATCATCGACGCTGACGCCAAGCGGGGATGCGGCGCCGGTTTCGGCGCGGAGCGGACAAGGTCCGGCCAGAAGGCCGATCAACGCAAGGGCGTGCAAGACGAAGCGGGATTGGCGCATGATCGAGGCCTTTCAGGTGCTGGTGCGGGGTGGATCGCAGCCTAGGCCGGCCAGCATCCGCGCCGCAGCGGAGCGCTTCCCGGCCGATGCCGGGAAAATTTCACGACGGTGGTCCGCACCCAAGGCGACACTTCTCGACGCCTTCGTTCTGCCGTTTAATGGGCGTGACGGCCCTGCCCGCAACCACGCGCCGAGGGTCGTCTGCGACCTCTGAGGATATGCCGATGCGGTATTGGTCCGGAAGCGATCTGAAGCTGCGGCTGACGTTGCGTGTGGCTGCGGTGTCGCTGCTCTGCTTTGCCGCGATCTCCGGCTACTTCCTGATCGAGGCCGACCGCTCGGTGCGCGCCAGGATCGCTGCCGTTGCCGATGTCGCCGCCAGGACGCTCGAGTTGCAGCAGAGCAAGATCCAGTGGCTGAACAATCCACGCTCCGATTTCCCCGATCTCGACAGCGTTGCTGCCTCGGTCATGGCGCCGGGCCTGTGCCTCGCCTTTCGCAGCAATGGCGGCGAGATCCGCCAGCGCTTCTGCGGCGGCACGCAGACCGATACGGCCGCGCCGCCGCAAGCCTTCGCGGCGCTCTATCGCCGCCTGTTCGATCCCGGCCGGGAGACCGTGCGCCCGGTGATTGCGCGCGGCCAGGCGATCGGCGAGGCCGTGGTCTGGGTCGATCCGGCTGTGCTGACGACCGAGGCCTGGCACGACGCCGGCCGGCTGATGACGGTGCTGATGCTCGCGCTGCCGCTGCTCTGCGCGCTGGTCTATGCGGCGCTGTCGCGTGCGCTGCGTCCGACGCGGCTGATCCGCGACGGGCTTGAACGGATCGCCGCTGGCGACCTCACCGCGCGCCTGCCGCCGTTCGACCTCGCCGAATTGTCGGCGATCGGCGACGTCTTCAATCAGCTCGCCGAGCGCCTCGCCACCGCGCTCTCCGACCGCAACGCGCTGACGCAGAAACTGATCGTGGTGCAGGACGAGGAGCGCCGGCATCTGGCGCGCGAGCTGCACGACGAGTTCGGGCAATCGCTGGCGGCGATCCGCGCGCTCGCCGCCTCGGCGCGCCTGACCGCGGTCCAGGATTGCCCGCCTCTGCTCGCCGAATGCGACGGCATCGCGCGGACCGCGACCGACATGATGGAGACGTTGCGCGGCGCCCTCTTCAGGTTGCGCCCGCCCGATGTCGACGAACTCGGCCTTGCGGCCAGCCTGGAGGGCCTGATCGCCGGCTGGAACGGCCGCAGCCGGGGACAGCCGCGGTTCGAGATCGCCGTATCGGGATCGTTCGAGCGCATCCCCGCCTCGACCGGCGCCAACCTCTATCGCATCGCGCAGGAGGCGCTGACCAACGCCGCCAAGCACGCCGGCGCCACGCGCGTCATGCTGCGGCTTGAGATGCGCGAGACGGCTTCGGCCGGCGGCGGCAGCGAAATCATGCTCGCGATCGACGATGATGGCAGGCCCGGCGATCCCCAGAGCGATCCTCAAGTGAAGTCCGGCATGGGCCTGCTCGGCATGCGCGAGCGGGTCGCCGCGCTCGGCGGGCGGCTGAGCTTCGAGGCCGGACAGCCCAACGGCTCGTCGCTCCGTGTCAGCGTTCCCGTCGCGGCCGGCCGAGAGGCCGCATTTGTGGAACGCGCCGCATGAGCAATACGGTGCGAACCATCATGCTGGTCGACGACCACGCCGTCGTTCGCGAGGGTTACCGGGCGATGCTGCAGAAGCAGCCGGGCCTCTCGGTCGTCGCCGAAGCCTCCGACGGCGTCGAGGCCTACCGCCTCTACAAGGAAACCGGGCCCGACCTCGTCATCATGGACCTGTCGATGCCCGGCATCGGCGGCATCGAGGCCATCCGGCGCCTCAGGCAGTGGGACAAGCGGGCAAAGATCCTGGTGTTCACCATGCACCAGAACGCGGCGTTTGCCGTGCAGGCGATCCGCGCCGGCGCGAGCGGCTATGTCACCAAGACCAGCCCGCCGGAGACGCTGGTGCACGCCGTGATGGACGCGCTGTCGGGCAAGATCGCGATCAGCCCGGACATCGACCACGAACTCGCGCTCAGCCACCTCGCCGGCGAGAGCGCAGCCGCCGACCTCCTGACCGCGCGGGAGTTCGAGGTGCTGCGCATGCTGCTTGCGGAAAAGACCACCGACGAGATCGCCGAGGCACTGCATCTCAGCCCCAAGACAGTCGCGAACCTGCATTCCCTGATCAAGGACAAGCTCGGCGTCGGCACGGATATCGAGTTGGTCCGCCTCGCGCTGCGGCAGGGTATTCTGACGCAGATCGATCTGGGCGAACGGTGAGTCCGCATCGGGGCCGGCTTGCATTGCTA
Organism: Bradyrhizobium sp. B120; assembly: GCF_049075665.1. NCBI lineage: Bacteria > Pseudomonadati > Pseudomonadota > Alphaproteobacteria > Hyphomicrobiales > Nitrobacteraceae > Bradyrhizobium > Bradyrhizobium sp. B120. The sequence goes on from NZ_CP185242.1 coordinate 4,683,565, forward strand.
GCCGCGCTCATCGAGATCGCTGCTCAAAGAAGGGCCCCAGCGAGGGGGTACACGCTGAGGCCAGAGCAACTTGGTCACACCATCCTAGACCTCGCCCCGGCGCTTTCCTTTGTTCCTTCGGAGTTACCGGATTCATACGGGTCGAAGACTGAACCTTATTGCTCGCTCGCGCGTATCCATAACGTCAGGATTTTGCCATTCCTCCTGGGGCTAGAACCAACGTCGCCCGTCCTATTTCAATGCGGGCGGCGTTGCGCGTTTCTGGCCTGCAACGAGACGCGCCATGCCGAGGCAGCCGACATTGATGAAAGTTCCCGGGCAGGAACCGGAACGGATATCAGCCGACGTTAGTTGGACAGCATGATCTTGAAGGATGGAGCGTCATCGCCGTGAGCCGAAAAACCCTGCAGGCACGTTCAGAGCAGGCGCTCGTCGTCGTCATCCTCAGCACCGGCGCGCTGATCGCCTACCTTGGCCTGGCGCTGTCCAGGATGTGAGAGGTCTGCCCGGCAGCCTGCAAGTCGATCGAGGGGCGCTTCGCGGTCGCCACGAACGTGGGTCGAGATGCGCTGGACGCTGCGTGCGGGACTGACGAGAGCGCGCAATGCGGACGGTGAAGTCGTGTGGTCCTGACGCCCTAGCGGCAGGTGTCTTTTCACGGATCGTGCAACAAATTCGGTGTCGTCCCGGCCTTGAGCCGGGACCCATAACCACCGAAGGTGATCGTTGCGCGACGCTGGGGCCACGGCCCTCTTTAACAACACGCCCCAGTGGTTATGGGTCCCTGCTTTCGCAGGGACGACGGGATGCAGGCCGCGCCACACATTCGGTGTCGTCCTGGCGAAAGCCAGGACGACGATTGGGGAGATCTCGAGTTCGTCTCTATCACCGTCACCCTGAGAAGCGCGGAATTGAAAGTTTGGCGTGGCCGTGAGCCTGCTTTCGCAGGGACGACACCCCGCCACCGTCGTCGCATGCCTGCCGCACAAATCGGGGACATTGCCGCCCGCCCGCAATTCTCGTACACGGTTTCACGCAATGACCTCGCAACTCTCTCCCGATTCCGTCGACGTGCTGCTGTTCGATATCGGCCGCGTCGTGCTCGACATCGACTTCGAGAAGGTGATGGCGCACTGGGCGCAGCATGCCGGCTGCGCGCCGGCCGACCTCGCCACGCGATTTGTCGTCGACGACAGCTTCAAGCATCACGAGATCGGCCGGATCGACGACGCGGCGTTCTTCGCAAATCTGCGCCGGACGCTCGGCATCGACATCACCGATGCGCAGTTCCTCGAAGGCTGGAATGCGATCTTCACCGGCGAGATGCCGGGCATCGCCCCCCTGCTCGCGACCGCCGCGAAGCGGATGCCGCTCTACGCCTTCTCCAACACCAATCCGGCCCACGTCGCGCATTTCTCGGTCATCCATGCCGAGCTGCTCAGCCATTTCCGCACCGTCTTCCTGTCCTCGACGATCGGCCATCGGAAACCCGACGCCGAGGCCTACGATCATGTGGTAAAAGCCATCGGCGTGCCGGCGTCGCGGATCCTGTTCTTCGACGACCTGGCCGCCAACATCGAGGGCGCGCGGGCGCGCGGCCTTCATGCCATCCACGTGACATCGACGGATGACGTGGCGCGGGCTCTGACTGCACTTGGTATTGAACATTAGGATTGAAGGAGCTCCGAGCGTGGCCCTGATGCCGGTTGCCGATGCCCTGTCCGCCGTCCTCGCCGGCGCCGAACCGCTGCCGGAGGAGATGGTGGCGCTCGATGCCGCCTACCACCGCACCCTGGCGCGCGACCTCGCCGCGCTGCGCACCCAGCCGCCGCAGCCGATGTCGGCGATGGACGGCTATGCCGTGCGCGCGGCCGACGCCGGTGATCTGACGGTCCGGCTCAAGGTGATCGGCGAAGTCGCCGCCGGCCGGCCGTTCGAGCGCACGGTCGGCGCCGGCGAAGCGGTGCGGATCTTCACCGGCGGCGTGATCCCTAATGGCGCCGACGCCGTCATCATCCAGGAAGACACCGCCGTCGACGGCGACCACATCACGATCACCGAGCCAGCTGCCGCCGGACGGCACATCCGCCCGGCCGGCGTCGACTTCCGTGAAGGCGACGTGCTGCTCGCCGCCGGCAGCCGCCTCTCCGATCGCGCGCTGTCACTGGCGGCCGCCATGAACTATCCGGACCTCGCGGTGCACCGTCGTCCGAAGGTCGCGGTGCTGGCGACCGGCGACGAGCTGGTGATGCCGGGCGCGACGCCCGGGCCCGGCCAGATCGTCTATTCCAACGGTTACGCGCTGCGGGCACTGGCGCGCGCCGAGGGCGCCGAGACCGTCGATCTCGGGGTTGCCGCCGACACGGTGGAAGCCACCACCGCCGGCATCCGCCGGGCGCGCGAGACCGGTGCCGACATCCTGATCACGACCGGCGGCGCCTCGGTCGGCGACCACGACCTGGTCAAGCAGTCGCTGGAGGCCGAGGGCGTTCAGATGGCGTTCTGGCGGATTGCGATGCGACCCGGCAAGCCGATGATGCATGGCCGGCTCGGCGCAATGCGGGTGATCGGCCTGCCCGGCAATCCGGTGTCCTCCTATGTCTGCGCCTTCCTGTTTCTGGTGCCGTTGATTCGGGCACTGAGCGGCCGAAAAGCTGTTCGTCATCGCCGCGAGAGCGCATTGCTCGGCCGCGACCTCGCCGCCAACGACCAGCGCGAGGACTATCTGCGCGCACGCATCGAGGCGCGCGAGGACGGCACGCTGATCGCAACGCCGGTCACACAGCAGGACTCGTCGCTGCTCGGGAATCTCGCTGCGGCACGGGCACTTCTCGTGCGTCCGCCGTTTGCGCCTGCCGCCGTCAAAGGCAGCGAATGCGAGATCCTGACACTGCCCGAGTGACGGCGCAGACCGCATCGCTTGAGCGCTCGCCGGATGCGTTCACCGGAAATTAAGTGGTTGCGGAACACATATCGAACATATAGTGTCCGTTCATGATTTGTTTCGAGTACTGGTGTGTACAAATGGGAGGCCGCGAGGGAGCGCTTGTGATGAGCACCGTGCTCCTGAGGTCAGGCCCCGCCTGCAGGCCTACCTGAAGAGTCTCGGAATCGAACGACGCTACCAACCGGGGGAATACTCGAGATGCTCACGCGCAAACAGTACGAACTTCTGCGTTTCATCAATGAACGTCTGAAAGAGGCCGGCGTACCGCCCTCGTTCGACGAGATGAAGGATGCGCTCGACCTGCGCTCGAAGTCCGGAATCCACCGCCTGATCACTGCGCTGGAAGAGCGCGGATTCATCCGCCGCCTGCCCAACCGCGCCCGCGCCATCGAAGTCATCAAGCTGCCCGAACTCTCGGCTGGCGGCGGCAACGGCCGCCGCGGCTTCACGCCGAGCGTCATCGAAGGCACCCTCGGCAAGCGCACCAGCTCGCCGCCGATCGCCGAGGACGACGGCAACCGTCCGGTCGCGGTCCCCGTGATGGGCCGGATCGCCGCCGGTACGCCGATCGAGGCGCTGCAGACCCGCAGCCACACCATCAGCGTACCGCCCGACATGCTCGGCTCCGGCGAGCACTATGCGCTGGAAGTGCGCGGCGACTCGATGGTCGATGCCGGCATCCTCGACGGCGACATGGCGCTGATCCAGCGCAACGACGTCGCCAACACCGGCGACATCGTGGTGGCGCTGATCGACGAGGAGGAAGCCACCCTGAAGCGCTTCCGCCGCCGCGGCGCATCGATCGCGCTGGAGCCGGCCAATACCGCCTATGAAGTGCGCATCCTGCCGCCGAACCGGGTCCGCATCCAGGGCAAGCTGATCGGCCTCTATCGCAAATACTGAATTTCAAATACTTGCGGCGGCGGGGAACGAGCAACACATCGGATCGTTCCTTGAATGATAGCGCAACGTGCTGTTTGCCCGATGCGCTCCGATACCTCTCACGCAGCGTCGCGTGTTTGTGATCGGGAGCGTTGGGCGACCAGTCGTACAATCGCCCAGAAACGAGGAGACACTCGTTCGCTATCGTCCACTCTGGTAGAGGCCCTATGCCTCAAGGAGAGGCACGGGTCGCTACCTCGATTAGAGGAGCCATCCGATGTGTGACTATAGTCTGCACGCCGTGGCGTCGCGCCCCGCCATTGTTGGAGAGACGCTGATCACCACGACTTTCCGCGGCACGTCGACCCGCGGCTTTGCTTCGGAGACCGATCCCACTGTCGCGGTCTGCATGCTGCCGGGCACCGAGCTCGCTTTCGCCGAGAACGTTCGCTACGACAGCCGCTGGATCTGGACCAAGACGATGAACTTCCGCGTCGGCGTGTTCAACGAAGTCGAGCCCGACGTTCCCGATCGCCATCATGACGCGGTCGAATTCCCCGACGGCAGCCATGTGCTGGTGACCCAGCTGGTCGAGGGACAACGCGTCAGCGTGCTGCAATTGCCGGCACTGCATCCGCCGGTCGAGCAGAAGCCGAAGGTGGTGGAGCGGCGGCCCTCCGCATTTGCGTCGCTGTTTTTGGGTTGAACGCATCGTCGCCGCGGAATGAGCTGTCCGGCGGCGGATGACCTAAGCGATTTCGAGCGACCCCGGACGCCGGGTTCCGGGGCGCAGCTGGAGAATTGCGTCGACACGCGCCTTGGCGCATCATCGGGCACGGAGGACGTGCGTGGTGGTCGACAAGGTCACATGGCAAAAGGCTGGACGCGTCACGGAGCCGGGCCGCTACATGTTCCGGTTCGGCTGGCTGACGGTGACGGCTGACGACCTGAAGGTCTGGGAGCAATTCCCCGAGGCTTCCTTCACCCTCGTCAAGAAGCCCGACGCCGGCCCTGACTCCGACGAATACCATCTCGGCCTGTTCGAGCTGCCGACCGGGCCCTCGCCCGACAACGGTTAATCATCGCCCTGCAAATCGGTTTCGGCCGGCGTCGCGTCGACGGCGGGCCGCGGAGCGGTCGCGGGCGTGCGCAGCGTGGTCTCACTCTCGCCGTCGCCGGGGACCGCCGGTGACCACGGCCGGTCGATCCCGCCGGGCTTGACCGCATCGATCACGTAGCCGTCCCTGATGCGCCGCAGCACCAGCGCGCCGTGGCGCCGCAACCGCTCGGCATCGATCACCGAGGCCGCGCAATCCTTCGGCGCCGGTCGCGCGCTCACGATCAGCACCGCACGCTCGCAGTCGTCGGCCAGCGCCTCGGGCCGGCTCGCCAGCGCGACGAAGGCGCCGCCGGGACCCTGCGTCACGCAGCCGCTCGGATCGCAGGAGACGCCCTCGCCGAGCGACGAGTCCGTCGCAGTCCGCGCGTCGGCATCCGCCGCCAGCCACTCCTTGACGAGGAATGCGTCCTTCGCGCTGTGCATCAGATGCAGCCGGCCGTCGCCGCCCCGCACCGCAACGTTGCGACCGTCGGCTGAGACCAGCACGTCCGGCTGCGGCACCCGCACCGCCCAGACCGAGGCCACCACCAGCAGCACGGCACCCGACCAACGCAGCGGCGTCCGCAACAGCCCGAGCAGGATGAGGCCCGCGCTTGCCACGACCATCGGCCCGATTCCGAACGCCGCCATCCGGCCGACCGCGCCCGGCAGCGCGGCGACCCATTGCGTCACCAGGATCATCCAGTCGATGCCGAACCCCATGATCGCCCAGAACACGCCGTCGAAGCCGAACGGCATGGCGAGCAGCCCGAGCAGGCCGGCCGGCATCACGACCGCCGACACCACCGGCATCGCCGCAAGGTTCGCCAGCAGCCCGTAGGGCGTCACGCGGTGGAAATGGAACGCGGCGTAGGGCGTCGTCGCGAGCCCGGCGACCAGCGAGGCCAGCATCAGCATCGTGAGCTCGCGCCCGCCCCACAGCGCTACCCGTGCGGTCGCCGAATGATCTGGTGACGCCAGCAGGTTCGGCAGCCCGATCTGCACCAGCGCCACCAGCCCGAGCGTCGCCGCAAACGACATCTGGAAGCTCGGATGCACCAGTGCCTCCGGCGCGATCGCGAGCACGATCAGCGCCGCCACCGCCAGCGTGCGGAAGGTGATCGCGCGGCGGTCGACGATGACCGCGATCAGCACCACGGCCGTCATGAAGAACGATCGCTGGGTCGCGACCTCCGCCCCCGACAGCAGGAGGTAGAACGCCGCCGCGACGAGCGCGGCCGCCGCCGCCCATTTCTTGATCGGGTGCCCGGCCGTCAGCGCCGGAAACAGCGCAAGCAACGCGCGGATCGTGAAGAACACGACACCCGCGACCACCGCCATGTGATAGCCGGAGATCGACAGCACATGGCCGAGCCCCGAGATGAACATCGCGTCGTTGACCGGCGTCGTGATCGCATCGCGCCGGCCGGTGAGCAGTGCCGTTGCGATCGCGCGCTGGTCGCCGTCCAGCGTGGTGCGGATCCGCGCGTCGATGGCATCGCGCAGCCACTGCATGAAGGCGGCATAGCGCAACGCAAGGCCACCAGTTGCCGGCGGCTCCCTGGTCCTCACCGCGCCCATCACGAAACCGGATGCGCCGATCCCCTGGAAATAGAGGTCGCGGCCGAAATCATAGGAGCCCGGACGCTGCGGCCCGAGCGGCGGCATCAGCCGCGCCTTCAATTCGACGAAACTGCCGACGTCGGGCGCGGTGCCCTTCTTCACCGAGAGCCTGACGCGCTCGAGTTTTGGCGCCTCGCGCTGGCTTTCCATCGTGACGACGCGCAGCACGAAGCGGTCGGTCTTCTCTCTGACGTCGCGCGTCTCGACAAAACCGGTCAGCGCCACGGAATATATCGGGCGCGCCAGCACGCCATGGGCGATCCGCGCGGTCTTCCATGTCGCCGTCGCAAAGCCCGCGGCAACCGCGGCCAGCATCACCACGGCGGCAAACACCCGATGCCGCCGCAGCAGCAGTGCCAGCAGGCAGAGCGCGATCGCGACTGACGCCGCGACGGACAAGACCGGCTCGTGCTCGGCCGCGAAATAGAACGCAATCCCGGTGCCGAATGCCACCGGCACCCACGGCAACAGCCGCCCGGCCCCCGTCTCCGCGCGCACCCATTGCCGCAATGTCTCGACGAGCGGCCGCCAGATGCTGGTGCGCACCGGAACGTAGCCACCGACCGGCGCAGCCGCGCGCGGCGGCCAAGTCCCCGCGTAGCCGCGTCTGCCGCCCGGCGTCGTGCCCTGCTCCGCCATTCCGCTTGCGATCCCTGCCGGGCCACAAAGCTAGCGGAAGCCCCCGTCGGCCGCCTAGCGGAACACAACCGGAACACGAAGGTATCCGGCAGCACGCGCTGCGGCTACTACGGGGTCCTGCGAAAGCGGAAATCACAGCACGAAGCCCCCTCCATCAAGGTCTGGGAACGGGAGAGCTGCAGGCCGTCGTCGAAGCCCGCGAGCATGGCATGGTCGCGCTTGCAGTGAACCTCGTAGCCGATGTCGGCGAGGCCGAGATCCTTGTAGAACTCGGCATAGCCGCAGCGCTTCACATTGAAAGCAAACTGTTGCTCCGACTGGTCCAGGATCTGGACCTCCATGGCGCCACCGGCCGCCCACAATTCATCTACAATCCGCCTCAACGACCCGATGCCCTGTCCATAGGTGGAGGCCCATGTTGCGCCATCCTCGGCCGCGAGCCGGCGTATCGTGGCATCGACGAGCTCCCGCGTGGCATCGTCGCCGAGCTTGTCGCGCAGCGTCTGGATGAAGGGGATCAGAACGCGGCCCTCGATCTTGCGCCGCTGCAAATGACTGATGGCCACGTCGTGAGTGTTGGGCATGGATGCTCTCCCTGGCAGAAACCGGTCGGGCTATTTCTGCGCGAGTGGACCGGCCGGATCAAACCAATCCTCCTTGCCCGTTGACTTAGAAAATCTATCCCTGAAAACTGCGGCTCCATAGACCCTGAGAAGTGCCGACAATGAGCTACCGTCTTCCTCCCCTGAACGGACTACGCGCCTTCGAGACGTCCGCGCGGCATTTGAGCTTCAAGCGCGCGGCCGACGAATTGTGCGTGACGCCCGGCGCGGTCAGCCAGCAGGTCAAGGCGCTGGAGACCGCGTTGGGGATCGCGCTGTTCCGGCGGCTGCCGCGCGGATTGCTGCTGACGACCGCCGGCGAAGAGTACCTGCCGTCGATCAGCCGCGCCTTCCGTGAGATATCGCACGCGACGCATCGTACAGCGCCCGCGCTTCGCGGCAGGCGGCTTCGGCTCGGCGTTGCACCAGCCATCCTGTCAAGGAAGTGCCCTGCGATCCAAAGCTTGACGCGGCAGGATCAACGGCAAATGCGCGTCACTCTCTCCGCGACCGGCGATCTCGGCGAACTGATCGACGGCAGGCTCGACGCCTTGCTGCGATCCACCACGCGATCGCATCCGGGGCTGCACCTCGAGCAGATTGAACTTCGCTCGCCGAAGGGCATGACCGTGCCGGCCACCCTGCTCACGCTGCCGGGATTGGCCGGCTGCCTGGAGCACCGGGCGCTCGTCCAAATCCTGCAAGAGCAGAATATGTCCGCCGAGACGTGATGCGGGCCGCGGCTAGAGCCTGCGGCGGCGCGCTGCATGATTTCGGAATAATAGAAGAATACCGCTGATTTGCCCGACGTGTCAAGTCGCCTTGCCGATCGCCGGCGGCCGCCGGCTACTTTGCATGGGGTTGTTTTCGATATTTTGACAGGTGCTAGATCAATGGCGTCTGCGACGAGACGTGATGGCAGGCGATCTTCCAGTCGCCGTCCTCGCGCGCGATCACCCAGGTGATCTTGACGGCGAGCGCGGGCGCATCGCTGTCGAGGAAGAACGAGGCGATAGCAGCCATGTTGACTAGGCTGTCATTGACCTGCTCCGTCCTGACCTCGCTGAACTGGACGCGCGGTGCCTGCCAGCGCGGCAGGCCGTCAAAGTAGGCTTTGACGCCGTCGCGGCCGCGATAGAGCGTCGGGTTCGAGCCGAAGAAGAACGCGTGCTGCGAGTAGAGCGCAGCAAGCGTATCCGCATCGAGCTTGCCGAAGCCTCCGGACCATCTGGCGATGATGGCGGAGGCGATACCGTCGGCTTCGTCAGGCATCGATCGCCTCCGTCCGTTGTTCGCGCTGGACTACGCTAACCCTTGCCGCCGACTTCCTTGGCGAAGGTGTCGCGCAGGCCGATGGTACGGTTGAACACCAGCCTGTCCGGCGTCGAATCCGCATCGCGCACGAAATAGCCCTGCCGCTCGAACTGCATCGCCTCTGGCGAATTGCTCTCGGCGATCGCAGGCTCGACTCGCGCATCGCTCAGCACTTCCAGCGACTGCGGATTGAGGTCGGCGGCGAAATCGGCGGCGTTCGGGCTCGGGTTGGCGAACAGCTGATTATAGATGCGGATCTCCGCCGGCTTCGACTGCGCCGCCGGCAACCAGTGCATCGTCGCCTTCACCTTGCGGCCATCGGGCGCGTTGCCGCCCTTGGTCGCGGGATCATAGGTCGCGCGCAGCTCGACGATCTCGCCGGCGTCGTTCTTCACGACGCTGGTGCACTTGATGAAGTAGGCATAGCGCAGCCGCACCTCATTGCCGGGCGAGAGGCGGAAGAACTTCTTCGGCGGGTTCTCCATGAAGTCGTCGCGCTCGATATAGAGCTCGCGGCCGAACGCGATCTTGCGGGTGCCGGCTTCCGGATTGTCGGGATGGTTGATCGCCTCGATCTCCTCGACCTGCCCTTCCGGATAGTTCTCGATCACCACCTTGAGCGGCCGCAGCACCGCCATGCGGCGCAGCGACGTCCGGTTCAGCTCCTCGCGGATGCAGAATTCGAGCATGCCGACATCGACCACGCTGTTGGCCTTGGCGACGCCGATGCGCTTGATGAACTCGCGCACGGCAGCCGGCGGCACGCCGCGCCGCTTCAGGCCGGCGACGGTCGGCATCCGCGGATCGTCCCAGCCTGACACGTGCCCGTCGCGGACGAGCTGGGTCAGCACGCGCTTGGACAGCAGCGTGTAGGTCAAATTGAGCCGCGCCATTTCATACTGGCGCGGCTTCGATGGCACCGGCAGCTTGTCGAGCAGCCACTCATAGAGCGGGCGGTGATCCTCGAACTCCAGCGTGCAGATCGAATGGGTGATGCCCTCGATGGCGTCCGACTGGCCGTGCGCGTAGTCGTAGCTCGGATAGATCGACCATTTGTCGCCGGTGCGCGGATGGTGGGCGTGCAGGATGCGGTACAGCACGGGATCGCGCAGGTTGATGTTGCCGGCGGCCATGTCGATCTTGGCGCGCAGTACGCGGGCGCCGTTGGTGAACTCGCCGGCCTTCATGCGGCGGAACAGGTCGAGGTTCTCCTCGACCGACCTGTCCCGGAACGGCGAGTTCTTGCCGGGCTCGGTCAGCGTGCCGCGGGAAGTGCGGATCTCCTCCTGCGACTGATCGTCGACATAGGCATGGCCAGCCTTGATCAGGCCCTCGGCCCAATCGTACAGGCGCTCGAAATAGTCCGACGCAAAGAAGAGGTTTTTGCCCCAATCGTAGCCGAGCCAATGCACGTCGGCCTGGATCGAGTCGATGTACTCCTGCTCCTCCTTGGTCGGATTGGTGTCGTCGAAGCGCAAATTGCACTGGCCGCCGAACTCCTGCGCGATGCCGAAATTCAGGGCAATCGACTTGGCGTGACCGATATGCAGGTAGCCGTTCGGCTCCGGCGGGAAGCGGGTCACGATCCGGTTGTGCTTGTGGGAGGAGAGATCGGCCTGGACGATGTCGCGGATGAAGTCGCGCCCTGCCTCTGCCGTCGTGTCAATCGTCATCAAAGGGTTCCCTGGAGGAGTCAGCCCAACCTTCTGCCAAATTCGCGCCGTCCGGCCAAGCCTGGTTTCAAAGTCTGGTTTCAAGCCTGGTTTGGCCGGCAAAAGGTCAGCCGGGGCTTTAGTTATGTTCGGTTCCTGATATACACCACCGCCCATTCCAGCATACGTCGCACTCGATCATGACCAATTCCGTCGTTACCCGCTTCGCCCCCTCGCCGACCGGCTTCCTCCACATCGGGGGTGCCCGCACCGCGCTGTTCAACTGGCTCTATGCCAGGAAGCTCGGCGGCAAGATGCTGCTCCGGATCGAGGACACCGACCGAGAACGCTCGACCGAGGCGGCGATCGACGCCATCCTGGACGGCCTGAAATGGCTCGAGCTGGATTGGGACGGCGACGTCATCTACCAGTTCAGCCGCGCCGCCCGCCATCGCGAGGTCGCCGAGGGCCTGCTCGCCGCCGGGCGCGCCTATTACTGCTACGCCACCCCGGAGGAGCTCACCGCGATGCGCGAGAAGGCGCGCGCCGAGGGCCGCACCCGCCTGTATGACGGCATGTGGCGGGACCGCGATCCGGCGACCGCGCCTTCCGACGTCAAGCCGACCATCCGCCTCAAGGCGCCGCAGACCGGCGAGACCGTGATCGAAGATCAGGTCCAGGGCCGCGTGGTCTGGCAGAACGAGAACCTCGACGACCTCGTCCTGCTCCGCGGCGACGGCACCCCGACCTACATGCTCGCGGTCGTGGTCGACGACCACGATATGGGCGTCACCCACATCATCCGCGGCGACGACCACCTGATCAACGCCGCGCGCCAGAAGCAGATCTACGACGCGCTGGAGTGGGAGCTGCCGAGCATGTCCCACATCCCGCTGATCCACGGGCCCGACGGCTCGAAGCTGTCGAAGCGCCATGGCGCGCTCGGCGTCGATGCCTACCGCGCGCTTGGCTATCTGCCGGCCGCCTTGCGCAACTATCTCGTCCGGCTCGGCTGGAGCCATGGCGACCAGGAGATCTTTTCGACCCAGGAGATGATCGACGCGTTCGATCTCTCGGGCGTCGGCCGCTCGGCGGCGCGGTTCGATTTCGCCAAGCTGGAGAACCTCAACGGCCACTACATCCGGCAAAGCGACGATCAATCCCTCGTGAGCCAGTTCGAGAGCGTGCTGGATTATGTTCCTGAGGGCGCCGCGCTGAAGGCCAAGCTCAACGACACCACCCGCGCGCAATTGCTGCGGGCGATGCCGAGCCTGAAGGAGCGCGCCAAGACGCTGATCGAGCTGATCGCGGGCGCCTACTTCATTTTCGCCGATCGCCCGTTGGAGCTCGATCCGAAAGCGGCCGCGCTCCTCACGCCGGAAACACGCGCATTGATCGGCCGGCTGCGCACCGCGCTGGAAGCCGTCAACGACTGGACCGCCGAAACCACCGAGACCGCCATGCGGAATTTCGCCGAGCAGAACAATCTGAAACTCGGCGCCGTCGCCCAGCCGCTGCGGGTGGCGCTGACGGGACGCACGACATCGCCGGGCATCTTCGACGTGCTGGCGGTCCTGGGACGCCAGGAGTGTCTCGCCCGTCTCGCCGATCAGGCGGCGTGATCCTGCATGGACCCCCTCCAGGGTCCATCTTGCAGCGCACATTGCAATGAGCTACCCATCGCCGGACGCTTTCTCACAAGCCGTTCCGCCCCGCCATGGGCCGCAAATTAGCGACTGGGCAAGGTCGGTTTTCGCAACGATTTCATCGGGGATCTCACGATGGACGCAAAATCCAGCAAGACAGCCACACTCACCATTGGCAACAAGAACTACGATTTCCCGATCCTGAGCGGCACGGTTGGGCCTGATGTCATCGACATCGGCAAGCTCTACGGCCAGGCCGGGGTGTTCACCTACGATCCCGGCTTCACCTCGACCGGCAGCTGCCAGTCGAAGATCACCTATATCGACGGCGACGCCGGTATCCTCGAATACCGCGGCTACCCGATCGAGCAGCTCGCCGAGAACGGCGACTTCCTCGAAACCTGCTACCTGCTGCTCTACGGGGAGCTTCCGACCCCGGCGCAGAAGAAGGACTTCGATCATCGCGTGATCCACCACACCATGGTGCACGAGCAGATGGCGCGTTTCTTCCAGGGCTTCCGCCGCGACGCGCATCCGATGGCGATCATGGTTGCTGCGGTCGGCGCGCTCGCCGCGTTCTACCATGACTCCACCGACATCAACGATCCGAAGCAGCGCATGATCGCCTCGATGCGGATGATCGCGAAGGTGCCGACGCTGGCGGCGATGGCCTACAAATACACCATCGGCCAGCCCTTCGTGTATCCGAAGAACTCGCTCTCCTTCGCTGAGAACTTCCTGCAGATGTGCTTCGCGGTGCCGTGCGAGGAATACAAGATCAACCCGGTGCTCGCCGACGCGCTCGACAAGATCTTCATCCTGCATGCCGATCACGAGCAGAACGCGTCGACCTCGACGGTGCGTATCGCCGGCTCCTCCGGCGCCAACCCGTTCGCCTGCATCGCGGCCGGCATCGCCTGCCTGTGGGGTCCGGCCCATGGCGGCGCCAACGAAGCCGCGCTCGCCATGCTGTCGTCGATCGGAACGGTCGACAAGATTCCCGAATTCATCGCCAAGGTGAAGGACAAGAACAGCGAAGTCCGCCTGATGGGCTTCGGTCACCGGGTCTACAAGAACTACGATCCGCGCGCCAAGATCATGCAGAAGATGTGTCACGCGGTGCTGGCCGAGACCGGCCACGGCGATGACCCGATGCTGAAGGTCGCGCTCGAGCTCGAGAAGATCGCGCTCAGCGATCCCTACTTCATCGACCGCAAGCTCTACCCGAACGTCGACTTCTATTCGGGCATCACGCTGAAGGCGATGGGATTCCCGACCTCGATGTTCACCGTGCTGTTCGCAGTCGCCCGCACCGTCGGCTGGATCAGCCAGTGGAGCGAGATGATCGAGGATCCGCAGCAGAAGATCGGCCGTCCGCGCCAGCTCTACACCGGCGTGGCGCGCCGCGACTATGTGACGATCGACAAGCGCAAGTAAGCTTCATCTCTGACAAGTTCGAGACGGCGCCATCATTCCTGATGGCGCCGTTTTCGTTTGCCCCGCGCGACTTCGGTCGCGAGCGCATCGAGGCGCGGCAGCCAGAGGTGCGGTGTTCGAAGCAAGCGGAACCGTTGCGGCCGTATGCCGCCGCTGACGACAGGATGAATGAATGACTAGGTCGAACTCCGGTCCATCTCCGCCAGCACGATGTCGGCGGCGCGGACGCTCGGCGGCTGGTCGCCGGTCGACATCTTCCCGTCCATCGTCGCGAACGCCACGAGCTGCCGCAGACGGTCGGGCGAATCCGCGAGTACATCGACCAGCGCGCGCGCGAGCTTGTCCGGCGTGCAGTCCTCCTGCAGAAACTCGGGAATGATATCGCTGCCGATCACGAGATTGGCGAGGATCACCGACGACACCCGAATCGCACGGCGCAGGATGAACGCCTCGGCGGCACCGACGCGATAGGCCGTCACCATCGGAATGCCTGACAGCGCGAGCTCCAGCGTCACCGTACCGGACTTTGCGAGCGCCGCGCGGGCCACGCGGAATGCGGCGCGCTTTTGGCTCTCACCGATCGCAAGCCGCGGCACCACGGGCCATGACGCCACGCCTTCGCGCACCATGGCCTCGAGATGCGGCATGGTCGGAAGCACGAGCTCGAACGGGGTTTGCTTGTTGAGCTGGCCGAGCGCCGCGCCGAACAGCGCCAGATGATGCCTGATCTCGCTGCGCCGGCTTCCGGGTAGCACCAGCAGAACCGGCGGCTGCGCATCGCGCCGCCTCTGCTCCTCCTCGTTCGGCCGCAGCGAAGTGAGCTGCTCGGTCAGGGGATGGCCGACATAGCTGCATGGCGGTCCCTGCAGCTTGCGATATTCCTCCGGTTCGAACGGCAGCAGCGCGAGCACGTGATCGACATAGCCTCGCATCGCGCGCGCCCTGCCCGGCCGCCACGCCCAGACCGATGGCGACACGTAGTCGACGATCGCAATGTCGGGGTTGCGCGCACGGACACGGCGGGCGACGCGGTGGGTGAAGTCGGGGCTGTCGATGATGACGAGCATGTCAGGGGCATCGGCGAGCACGGCATCGGCCGTGCGCCGGATCAATTGCAGGATCTTCGGCAATTGCTTCACGACCGCGGCAAAGCCGATGATCGAGAGCTCCTCGATCGGAAACAGCGGATCGATGCCCTCACCCGTCATCTCCCGGCCGCCGACGCCGGAAAATTGCACGGCATCGCCGAGGCGCTGGCGCAGCACTTTCATCAGCGCTGCGCCAAGGCGGTCGCCGGACTCCTCGGTCGCGACGAGGAAGATCTTGCGGCCGCTGCTGGGACTGCGCGCCTGCATCAGCCCGCCAGTCCGATGACAAACAGCCCTTTGGCGTCGGCGGCCTCGATCAGCGCCTGCGGATCGGCGGCAAGCGTGTTGCCGGCGATCACGGCGATCCCCGCGATGCCCGCCGCGGCCGCGCCCTCGACCGTGCGTGGACCGATGGTCGGCAGATCGAAGCGCAGATCCTGCTTGCTCTTCGGCGCCTTCACCAGCACACCGCGGCCGGCCTTGGCGCGGATGCGGCCGTCGGCACGCAGCCGCGCCACCCGCGCGAGCAGCCCATCGGTGCCTTCGATGTCCTCGACCGCAACCACGTGACCGTCGATCACCACGGCCGCCTGACCGATGTCGAACGGGCCGAGCGCATCGAGCACGCCGCGTCCGCGCGCGATGTCGGCGAGCGCGCTCGAGTCCGGCGTCGTGCGCGTCACGGCGCCCTCAGGCATCAGCAGATCAGGCGCGACATCCTTGATGCCGACCATGCGAAATCCCTGCTGCTCGAGGATGCGGCCGACGCTCGACAGCAGATGATCGTCGCCGCCGCGGAACGCGCGCACGACATGGCCGAGCAAACGCAGCGTGCCCCAGTCGAGCCGGATCTCCGACAGTGCGGGACGCACCAGGGTGCCGATGAAGATCAGGTCGCGGCAGCCTTCGTCGCGGAACAACCGGGTCGCGCGTCCGAGCTGGCCGACCGAGATCCAGCGATGACGAAACCGCTGCGCGCGCACCGGATCGCAGGCACCGCGCAGCGCGAACAACACCGGCGTGATGCCGCGCGCGGTGAGCTGATCGGCGACCGCGAACGGCATGGCGCCGCCGCCGGCGATCACGCCGACCGGCGAGGAAAGCGAGGGAGCCGCTGACGTCATGCTGGCGGCCATCCCCTGTTCAATTGACGTCGGCGGGAAGACAGAGCGGCCGGAGCTTGCCACCCTCGATGAAGGCAAGGATTTCCGCGATCGCAGGATCCTCACCCGCCAGAGGCTGCACCGAAGCCAGCCGCTCGGCGAAGATGCCGGGACCGTGGAACAGTTTTTGATAGAACGCGCGCACCGTCGCCAGCCGCGCCTTGGTGAACTGGCGCCGCCGCATGCCGATGATGTTGAGCCCTTCGAGCACCGCGTATTGACCGTTGGCTAATCCGAACGGGATGATGTCGCCGCGCACGCCGCAGACGCCGCCGATCATCACCTGCGAGCCGACGCGGGTGAACTGGTGCACCGCCGACAGGCCGCCGATATAGACGAAGTCGCCGATCTCGCAGTGGCCGCCGAGCGTCGCTGACGTCGCGAAGATCACGCCATTGCCGACCATGCAGTCATGGCCGACATGGCTGTTGTTCATGAAGAAGCCGCGATCGCCAACGCGGGTGAGCCCGCCGCCCTTGACCGTGCCGACATTCATCGTCACGCCTTCGCGGATCGTGCAGGCCTCGCCGACTTCGAGACGGGTCGGCTCGCCGCGATAGCTGAGATCCTGCGGCGGCCCGCCGAGCGCGGCAAACGGCGAGATGACGCAGCCGGCGCCGATCTTCGTATGCCCGCTGATCGTGACATGCGCGATCAGCTTGCAGTTCTCGCCCAGCACGACGTTGGGGCCGATGATGCAGTACGGACCGATCTCGGTGCCGGCCCCGATCACAGCGCCATCGGCAATCCGCGCAGTGGGGTCGATCATGCTCATGTCGTTACGGTCCGAAATTCGTGAGTGGCGCCAAGGCGCTATCAAGGCGCTATTGGTCGATTTGGGCGGTCGTTAGCGCGACTTTGACCGCCCTGTCCAGTGACGTATCATGACGGCCTGTTGCAAACGAGAAGGTCGCAACCGATCCATGGTCCGGGCCGCCGCGCTGATCCTCAGCCTGTTCTCCGCGCCGATCGGGCCGGAGACCGTCGACCTCGGCAACAGCACGAGCGTCGATCTCTCGACCTTCGACTGCCGCGACATCAACCGCAGCACGATCGTCCAGCGCGTCTGTTACAGCGCGGGCGAACGCACGCTGCTGGTCGCGGTCAGGGGCAGCTACCAGCATTATTGCGGCGTGCCTACGGAGACCTACGACGCGCTGATGATCGCACCATCGATGGGCGTCTTCCTCAATCGCGTCCTGCGCATCGCGGGCGCCGACGGCCGATACGCGTGCAGGACGCCTTGAGCTCGGCGGCCCAGGTTTTTTGACGCGTTTTCTTCACGCGAACCGGGGCCACTTCGCTCGAAAACGCTCTAGTCCGTCAACATCGCGCCGACATCGGCCTCGGCGACAACCTGACCGTTGACCTTGGCGTCGCCGTGAAACCACCACATCGTCTTGCGGCGGCCGAGCGAGCGCATGTGGTACTCGATGGTGTCGCCGGGCATCACCGGCTTCCTGAACTTGCACTTGTCGATGGTGAGGAAATACACCGCGCGCGGCTTCTCGGTGCCCTCGACCGACTTGATGCCGATCACGCCGGCAGTCTGGGCCATCGCCTCGATCATCATCACGCCGGGGTACACCGGGCGATCCGGGAAATGTCCCTGGAACGGCGGTTCGTTGAAGGTGACGTTCTTGATGCCGATACCGCTGTAGTCGGTGCGGATCTTGATCACGCGGTCGATCAGCAACATCGGAAAGCGATGCGGGAGCGTCTTCAGGATATCGTTGATATCCACGAGCTCGAATTTGACCGGTGCCTCCTCCATCACTCCTGTTCCTTGCCTTTGGCTTCGTTGTCGCGCACCAGGCGCTCCACCGCGATAATTTCCCTGAACCACTGCTTGGTCGGCTTGGCGAAATGCCCGCCCCAGCGACCATTGGCCGGAATGTCGTCCTTGACCGCGCTCATCGCCGTCACCTGGGCGCCGTCGCCGATCTTGAGGTGGTTGTTGATGCCCACCTTGGCGCCGAGCGCGACATTGTCGCCGATCGTCAGACTGCCGGCGAGCCCGATCTGGGCCGCGAGCAGGCAGTGCCGGCCGATGGTCACATTGTGGCCGATCTGGACCTGGTTGTCGATTTTGGTGCCCTCGCCGATCACGGTGTCGCGCAGGGAACCACGGTCGATGGTCGAGGCGGCGCCGACCTCGACATTGTTCTGGATCACCACACGGCCGGTCTGCGGCACCTTCACGTGCCCTGCCGGCCCGAAGAAGATGAAGCCGTAGCCGTCCTGGCCGATATTGCAGGCCGGGTGGATCAGCACGTTGTTGCCGATCAGTGCGAACTGAATGGTGGTCTTGGCGCCGACATTGCAGTCGCGGCCGATCTTGACGTCGGCGCCGATCACCGCGCCGGCGCCGATGATGGTGCCCGAGCCGATCTCGACTCGCGGGCCGATCACGACCAGCGGATCGACGATGACGCCATCCTCGAGGCGCGCGGTGGGATCGATGATCGCCGACGGGGCGATGCCCTCGGTCCCGAACCAGGATTGCGGCCGCAGCGCATCGGCGTGCCATTCGCGGGCGAGTTCGACGAACACCTGGAACGGTTTTGCGGCCCGCAGCACGGCGGTGCCCTTCGGCACCTGCGCCTCGAAACGCGGGCTGACCAGGCAGGCGCCGGCCTTGGTCGCGGCCAGCTGGTCGGCGTATTTGAGATTGTCGAAAAAGGCGAGATGCATCGGACCGGCCTCGTCGAGCGAGGCCAGCCCCCTGATCTGAAGCGCGCCCCTTTCGGGGTCGACCAGTTGCGCCTTCGTCAGCGCGGCAATTTCAGCCAGCGATGACGAAGGAGGACTTTTGAAGAAGATCGGCTGCGCCATTCCATCCGTCGCAGTCCGGTCGAGCAGCGGTTTTAGAAAGTCGTACCGCCGCCAAACCGGAATTCTTGCACGCGGTCATACGCACCCTTGGTCAGCGGTACAGCGTAGTCGAAGCGCAGCGGACCAAACGGCGACTGCCAGATCAGGCCGACACCGACCGAGGTACGGACAACCTTGCTGTCGTCAAAACTCAGGCCAAGGCAGGTACCCGGAGACGGCGGGTTGTTCGTCGGCCTCACGCAGTTAGCCGTGTTGACTTCGCCCGTCGCCGCCCACGAGGTCGGTCCCTTGTAGTCGTACAGGCCGCCGGCGTCGGCATAGACCGCGCCCTTGAGCCCGACTTCCTTCGGCAGGAACCAGAACGGCATCTGCAGCTCCGCCGACACGCCCCAGTACTTGGTGCCGCCGACCGCGTCCATGGTGCCGTAGGGATTGATGTCACGCGGACCGATGCCGTTCGGCGCGAAGCCGCGGACCAGATTCGGGCCCATCTGGAAGTGATCCAACATGCGCAGTTCGTCGCTGCCCAGCTTGTTCAGGATGCCGCCCTGGGCGTGGATCACGCCGACGATGTCCGACACCAGCGGGGTGTAGTACTTCGCGTCGATCGCGCTCTTGATGTAGCTGACGTCGCCGCCGACGCCGGCGAAGTCCTGCTTGAAGTCGATGATCAGACCGTCGGTCGGGTTCTTGTTGTTGTCGAGCGTGTTGTAGTTGAGCGTGTAGCCCAGCGCCGAGGTCAGGGTCTTGCCGCCCGCCAGCTCCTTGCGGACCGGCAGCGAGGCTTCGCCATCGCTGTAGCAGCCGAGACCGTTGGTCGACACCAGGCTGATCCCGTTCAGGTTCGCATAGGCCGGGCTCGGATTGAACGCAGGATTGGGCGTTACACCGTCAGACAGGAAGGGATTGTTGTTACAGTTGTTGAGCGTCGACGGTAGGGTGATTTCCTGCTGATAGATCGAGTAGCGCAGCTGCAGCGACAGGTCTTCCCGCAGGCTGAAGCCGAGGCGCGGGCTGAAGCCGAGCGTCTTGGTGCCGTAGGCGATGTAGCTGTTGGACAGCTGCTGGCGCTGGTAGAAATCGAGGCCGAGCGCGATACGATAGTCGAGCAGATAGGGCTCGACGAACGACAGCGAGTAGCCGCGGGCATACTGGCCATAGGTCACCGACGCCTTCGCGAACAGGCCGCGGCCGAGCAGGTTGCGCTCGGAGACGCTGACTTCAGCCAGCGCGCCGTCGGTGGTCGAATAGCCGCCCGACACCGAGAAGTCGCCGGTCGATTTCTCTTCGAGATCGACGATCAGGATGACGCGATCGCTGGAGGACCCGGGCTCGGTGGTGATCTTCACGGTCTTGAAGAAGTCGAGGTTCTTCAGCCGGCGTTCGGCACGGTCGACCAGCGCACGGTTGTAGGCGTCGCCTTCCGAGATATCGAATTCGCGGCGGATCACGTAGTCGCGCGTGCGGCTGTTGCCGCGGACGTTGATGCGCTCGATATAGGTGCGCGGACCTTCATCGATCGCGAAGGTGATCGACACCGTGTGATTGTCGAAATTGCGATCGCCGCGCGGACGGACCACCGCGAACGCGTAGCCGCGGCGCGACGCCTCGATCTGCATCTCCTCGACCGACTTCTCCAGCGCCTCGGCGTTGTACAGCGAGCCGATATTGACGCGCGAGAACGAGCGCAGCGCGTTCGGATCGAGCGTTGCGATCGACGACGTATAGTTGACGGCCGCGACGCGGTACTGCTGGCCCTCTTCGATCTTGAAGGTAACCAGGAAGCCCTTCTTGTCGGGATCGTATTCGGTCAGTGCGGCCACGACCTGGACGTCGGCATAGCCGTTCTTGAGGTAGAAGCGGCGAATCAAGTCGCGGTCAGCTTCGACCCGGTCCGGGTCATAGACGTCGTTGCCGCCAAGGAAGCTCAGGAGGTTCGATTCGCGGGTTTTGATGACGTCGCGCAGGCGGGACGCCGAGTAGGCATTGTTGCCCAGGAACTCGATCGACCGCACACCGGTCTTCACGCCTTCGTTGACCTCGAAGATCAGGTCGACGCGGTTGTTCGGCTGCTCGATGATCTGCGGATTGACCCGCACGTCGTAGCGGCCCGAACGGCGGTAGATTTCGGCGATGCGCAGGGCATCCGACTGCACCATCGGGCGCGAGAACGTGCCACGCGGCTTGGACTGGACTTCGGCGGTGAGCTGCTCGTCCTTGACCTTCTTGTTGCCTTCGAAGGCAACGCGGCCAATCACCGGGTTCTCGACCACGACCACGACGAGGCGCCCGCCCCGCTGGTCGATATGGACGTCCTGGAACAGGCCGGTCTCGATCAGCGCTTTCAGGCCGTCGTCGATCTGGGCCTGGCCCAGTCGACCGCCCGGTCCGGGATGGAAGTAGGAACGGATGGTTTCGAGCTCGACGCGGCGGTTCCCCTCCACCGTGATCGAATCGACCGTCTGCGCAAGCGCAGGCGCAGAGACAGCAACGGCCGCCAAGGTGGCCGCCACCGGCGCGGCGAACATGACCAAGGCGGCGAACAGCCCCCCCCTCACTCGCATTCCAAACATCATGCGCAACGCGCCCTTATCTTTCGCAATGCCGGACCGTTCCCCAACGACCCGACAGATTCCCAACCTGCCGCTCAGCTTGTAGCTAACTTTGCCAAGGGGGCAAACTTACTACAGCCGAACATTTCCATTTTCATACCAAGACGTTGCCCATTGGCAACGCCACAGAAAAGCCCCGTTTCAGGACCCAGCGATTCTGAGGATGTCGTTATACGTCGCAAACACCATCAGCATCAGAACCAAACCCAGCCCGATTCGGAAACCCACCTCCTGCGTCCGCTCCGAAAGCGGGCGTCCACGAAGCGCTTCCGCGCTGTAGAACAGGAGGTGCCCGCCATCCAAAAGCGGAATCGGGAACAGATTCAACAGCCCGATCGAGACCGACAGGATGGCGCAAAGATTGACAACGAACTGGAACCCGGCGCTCGCGGCCTGACCCGACAGCTTCGCGATTCCAATGACCCCGCTCACCTCGGCCGGATTGCCGGTTCCGACGAACAGCGACCCCAGGAACTTGAACGTGCTCGAAATAATGTACCAAACCTGCTCGACACCGATCTTCATGGCTTCAAAGACGCCGACCGGAGCGCTGGATGCTTCGCCGACCTGAGCCTTATGCTCGATTCCGAGCACGCCGATTCGGTGGGCATTGCCGAAGGGATCCTTGACCTCCTTCAGTGCTGGCGCAGCCTTTAGCGAAACGATCGCACCGTCCCGCTTCACTTTGAAGCCAAGCTCTGAACCGGCATTCGAAGCTACGATCCGCTGCATATCGGCGAAGCTCTGGATCGCGCTGCCGTCGATATCGACGACGACATCACCGACCTTGAAGCCTGCGTTCGCAGCGACGCTCTCGGCGACCAGGCCATCGACCCGGGCGATCGTGCTGGGCTTGCCATAATAGAGCGCCATACCCGCGAAAATCAGGGCGCCCAGAATGAAGTTCGCTATCGGACCGGCCGCGACGATCGCGGTGCGCCTGCCGACCGACTTGTGGTGGAAGCTGCCTTCGCGCTCCTCCGCCGTCATCGAAGCGAGCGCCTCCGTCGACGGCGTCGACGCTTCGCTATCGTCGCCGAAGAACTTGACGTAACCGCCGAGCGGAATCGCCGAGATCTTCCAGCGTGTGCCATGCCGGTCGTTGAAGCCGGCGAGCTCCGGCCCGAACCCCAGCGAGAACGTCAGCACCTTCACGCCGGCCCAGCGCGCAACCAGGAAATGGCCGAGCTCATGAAAGAAAACAACGATGGTCAGGACGAAGAGAAAGGGAACGATATAACCGAGGAGCCCATGGCTCAACGCATTGATACTATGAAGAAAATACTCGGGCATTCGAATTCCCCTCGACAAGAGCCATAGGCTCCGTCCCCAACCCTCTAGGTTGCCTTTAAGGCAATTTGAGGCAATAGGGCGGCAGCTTTATTTCGCGCGATATGGTCAACGGAAATCGCATCATCCGCCGAGTTCAGTGGTGGCTGATTCCCCGACCTGATCCAATCGTTCATCGTGGCCTCGACCAGCCGGGCGATCGCACCGAACTTGATCTTGCCGGCGATAAACGCCGCGACCGCGATCTCGTTCGCAGCATTGTAGACCGTTGTCGCGCCATTGCCGAGCCGCAGCGCCTCGTAAGCGAGCCGCAGCCCCGGGAAGCGCTGGAAGTCCGGCGCCTCGAATGTGAGCTGCCCGATCTTGGCGAGATCGAGCTTGGCGGATGGGCCGACGATCCGGTCCGGCCAGCCGAGGCAATGCGCGATCGGGATCCGCATGTCGGGCGTGCCGAGCTGGGCCATTACGGAGCGATCGGAGAATTCGACCATGCCGTGGATGATCGACTGCGGGTGCACCAGCACGTCGATCTCGTCCGGCGTGAGGGCAAACAGGTAGGACGCCTCGATCACCTCGAGGCCCTTGTTCATCATCGAGGCGGAATCGATCGTGATCTTCTGCCCCATGCTCCAGTTGGGATGCTTCAGGGCCTGTTCCAGCGTCGCCTGCTCGATGTCGGCGGGAGCCCAGGTGCGGAACGGTCCGCCGGAGGCCGTGATGATTACCCGCGTCAGTTCCTCGCGATTGCCGGAAGCCAGCGCCTGGAACAGCGCATTATGCTCGGAGTCCGCCGGCAGGATGCAGGCGCCGGCCTTCTTGGCCCGCTCCATGAAGATGTCGCCGGCACAGACCAGGCACTCCTTGTTGGCGAGCGCGACGGTTGCGCCGCGATCGACCGCGGCGAGCGCCGGTTTCAATCCGGCAGCGCCGCTGACCGCGGCCATCACCCAATCCGCCGGCCGCGCGGCCGCCTCGATGATGGCGCTCTCCCCGGCCCCGCATTCGATCCGGGTTCCGGCCAGCGCGTCCTTCAATTCGGAAAGCCGTGCCGGATCGGCAATGGCGGCGAACCGCGCGCCGAACTCCTTGGCGAGCTTGGCCAGTCCCTCGACATTGCTGTTTGCGGTCAGCGCCTCGACCCGGTAACGGTCACGCGCGCCACGCAGCAGATCCATCGTGCTGTCGCCGATCGAGCCGGTGGCACCGAGGACGGTCACGGACCGCGCGGCGGATGCCGCCGCGGCCTTGTTGTTACGCAACGGAACTGCGCTCATCTCATCACCAAACCATAAGACCGCGTCCGACGCCATCGGCGCCACCACGGAGAAAGCCGAAAATCGCCGCCACAACGACGGCCGCGACAAATCCGTCCAGGCGATCCAAAAGGCCGCCATGGCCGGGAATGATGTGGCTCGAATCCTTCACCCCGAACCGCCGCTTCACAGCGGATTCGAAGAGATCGCCAAGTTGCGAGACCACCGACAACACGGCGCCGAGCACCAGCAGCGGCCCGGCCGTGCCGATCTCGAAGGCGGCAAAGCAGGCCGCAACGAGCAGGCTCGCGACGAAACCGCCGGCCGCGCCCGCCCATGTCTTCTTGGGGCTGACCCGCACCCAAAGCTTCGGCCCACCGATGCTGCGACCCGCGAAATAGCCGCCGATATCGGTGACCCACACGATCAGCAACACGAACATCAGCGCGGCAAAGCCCTTCGCGGTATCGAGCCGCAGCAGCACCGATGCGATCTCGGCGGCCGCGGCATAGAGCAATCCCGCGATGGCCCAGTTGCGCCGCACGCCCGAGGTCAGCGCCACGACAACCGCACCGACGGCGAGCACCACCAGCGCCGCATCGATGCGGCCGGCGATCAGGCAAAGCCCGGCGAGCAAGAGCGCGACAACACCAGGCACCATAACGCGGAGCTCGCGTCCGAGCCCGGTGACCATGAGCCATTCCGCGAACAATCCGACCGCAACCAGCGTCACCAGCAGCGACCAGGCGATGCCGCCCAGATAGGCCAGCGCGATCGCAACCGGCGCCAGCACCAGCGCCGCAACCACGCGCATTGCGAAGTTGCGCGAACCCTGCTCGCTTGCTGCCGCCGGCGACTGCTCGCTTGCTGCCGCCGGTGCGGCTTCGCGCTCGCTCACGAGCCGGTTTTCGCGGCGAGGCCGCCGAACCGGCGCTCACGCTTGCCGTATTCCGCAATCGCGCCTACGAGCGCCGCCTTGTCGAAATCCGGCCAGTGAATCGGCACGAACACGAGCTCGCTATAGGCGGCCTGCCACATCAGGAAGTTCGACAGCCGCTGTTCGCCGCTGGTCCGGATGATCAGATCCGGGTCCGGAATATCGGGCGCATCCAGATAGTGCCCGAGCGTATCGGCATCGATGGAGTCGGCGTCGCGCTTGCCTTCGGCGACCTCGCGCGCAAGGCGCCGCGCGGCGGCAGCGATCTCCGCCCGCGAGCCGTAATTGAAGGCGACCACAAGGTTGAGCTTGACGTTGTTCCGCGTCAGCTCTTCGGCCTCGTTGAGCAGCGCGCAGATGTCCGGATCGAGCCCGGCGCGCTCGCCGATCACGCGCACCCGCACGCCGTCACGATGCAGCGTCGCCAGATCGTTGCGGATGAAGCGGCGCAGCAGGCCGAACAGATCGCCGATCTCGCTGGCCGGCCGCGACCAGTTTTCCGAGCTGAACGAAAAGATCGTGAGATAGACGATGCCGAGTTCATGGGCCGCACGCACCACGCGGCGCAGCGCCTCGACGCCGCGGCGATGGCCCTCGACGCGCGGCAGGCCGCGCGAAGCGGCCCAGCGCCCGTTGCCGTCCATGATGATCGCCACATGCAACGGACTGCCGGAGCGATCCGGTCCGTCAGTTGCTGGGGCGGCGGCGTTCGACATCTGCTCTTTCCCGTAGCGCCTTCAGACCGTCAGGATTTCCTTTTCCTTGGCGGCGAGCAGCTGATCGACTTCGGCGATCACGCCGTCGGTCGCCTTCTGCACCTCGTTCGACAGGCGCTCCTGATCGTCCTCGGAGATCTCGTGATTCTTCTCGAGCTTCTTGATCACGTCGAGGCCGTCACGGCGCACGTGGCGTACCGCGACCTTGGCCGCTTCCGCGTATTTGTGCGCGACCTTGACCAGCTCCTTGCGGCGCTCCTCGTTGAGCTCGGGAATCCGCAGGCGCAGCACCTGTCCTTCGGTTGCCGGCGAAAGGCCGAGGTTGGAGTCGACGATTGCCTTCTCCACCGCCTTCACCATCGTCTTGTCCCAGACCTGCACCGAGAGCAGGCGCGGCTCGGGCACGCTGATGGTCGCAACCTGGTTGAGCGGCATATGCGAGCCGTAAGCCTCGACCTGGACCGGCTCCAGCATGGAGGCCGCGGCGCGGCCGGTACGCAGACCGCCGAGCTCGTGCTTGAGCGATTGTGTGGCGCCCTGCATGCGGCGCTTCACGTCGTTGATGTCAAAACCAGCTGCGGCCATGACGCTTCTCCCTTTACTAGAAACCGGCTGTCGACGCCCTCGGGTCCAAAGTCTGGACCCGGAGGCGCGGCAATCAGCCGGCGACGACCGTGCCGTGTCCGGTACCGCGCAGAATCGCACCGATCGAACCGGGCTCCGCGATCGAGAACACGATGATAGGCAGCGACGTCTCGCGGGCAAGTGCGAAAGCGGTCGCGTCCATGACCTTGTAGCCGCCCTCGATCGCCTGCGAATGGGTCAGGCGGTCGAAGCGCTTGGCTTTGGGGTCCTTCTTCGGATCGGCGCTGTAGACGCCGTCGACATTGGTGGCTTTCAGCACCGCCTCTGCACCGATCTCGGCCGCGCGCAGCACGGCGGTGGTATCGGTGGTGAAGAACGGGTTGCCGGTTCCGCCGCCGAGCAGGACGATGCGTCCCTCGGCTAGATATTTGTGCGTCGCACTACGGGTGAACAGCTCGGAAATCTCCGGCATCACGAATGCCGACAAGGTCCGCGCCGGGGTCCCCTTGCGCTCGATCGCCGCCTCGAGCGCGAGGCAGTTCATCATGGTGGCAAGCATGCCCATGGTGTCGCCGGTCGGCCGGGACACGCCGCGCGAGGACACCTCGACGCCGCGGACGATGTTGCCGCCGCCGATCACGACCGCGACCTCGACACCGAGCTTGCGGGCCGCGATCAGGTCGTCGGCGACGCGGTCGACCGTCGGTTGATCGATACCGAACCCGTGGGAGCCGGCCAGATATTCGCCGGACAGCTTGATCACCACGCGACGATAGATCGGCTCAGCCATGATGCGATCGCTTTCTCATCCCGCGCAGGCAGGCCTCCGGCGCGGACGCCGGACGCCAGGTGTCAGCGGTTACTTCTTGCCGCTGGCGGCCGCGACTTCGGCGGCGAAGTCGCTTTCCTGCTTCTCGATTCCCTCACCGAGAGCATAGTTCACAAAGCCAGCGATTTTGATCGGCCCGCCGACCTTACCCTCAGCTTCCTTCACCGCCTGGGCAACGGACTTGCCGCTGTCGTGGATAAAGGCCTGATCGAGCAGGCAGACTTCCTTGTAGTAGGTCTTCAGGCCGGAATCGACGATCTTCTCGATGACGTTCTCCGGCTTGCCCTGCTGGCGGTACTTGTCGGCCAGCACGTCCTTCTCGCGCTTGACGGTCTCCGGGTCGAGCCCGGCCGGATCGAGCGCCAGCGGCTTTGCCGCCGCGACGTGCATGGCGAGCTGGCGGCCGAGCACTGCGAGTTCGTCGGTCTTGCCGGTGGACTCCAGCGCCACGATCACGCCGATCTTGCCGGCGCCTTCGACGACGGCGTTGTGGACGTAGCTCGACACCACGCCCTTGCTCACCTCGAGCGAAGCGGCGCGGCGCAGCGTCATGTTCTCGCCGATGGTCGCGATGGCGTCGGAGATCGCGGTCTCGACGGTGACGTCGCCGACCTTGGCCGCCTTGATCGTCTCGACATTGGCACCGTTATGCAGTGCGACCTGGGCGATCATCTTGACCAGGCCCTGGAACTGCTCGTTGCGCGCAACGAAGTCGGTCTCGGAATTGACCTCGACCAGCACGCCCTTGGTGCCGGAGGTCAGCGCGCCGATCAGGCCCTCGGCGGCCACGCGGCCGGCCTTCTTGGCGGCCTTGGACAGGCCCTTCTTGCGCAGCCAATCCTGCGCGGCCTGCATGTCGCCGTTGTTCTCGGTCAGCGCCGCCTTGCAATCCATCATGCCCGCGCCGGTCGATTCGCGGAGATCCTTGACCATCGCTGCTGTGATCGTTGCCATCGTTCAATGTCCTTCTTGCCTGTACAGAAACCGCGGCGCCCGATGGCGCCGCTGTCAGCGACAGGGAAATCGTTGTTCGTGGAATTAGGAGCGGCGGCCGGGCGAGACCCGGCCACGCCGCGTAACTTTTATTCCGCCTCGGCGAGCGTCTTGGCCTGGGCAACCCAGGCGTCGGCACGGCTCGGCAGACCGACTTCTTCGCCGATCTTGTGCGCGGTGTCATGGTCGAGCTCGGCGAGCTGCCAGTAGTGGAAGATGCCGAGGTCGTTGAGCTTCTTCTCGATCGTACCGGACACGCCGGTGAGCTTCTTGAGGTTGTCGGCGGTGCCGCGAGGACCAGCGAGACCCTGGAAGCCGGACGGCGCTGCCGCCGGGAGCTCTTCCTGCACGGGCGCAGCCGACGCACCGATATCGATTCCGGAATCGCCCTGCGCACGCGAGATGCCGTCGATGGCGGCGCGCGCCACGAGATCGCAATAAAGCGAGATCGCGCGGCCGGCGTCGTCATTGCCGGGCACCACATAGGTGATGCCCTTGGGGTCCGAATTGGTGTCGACGATCGCGGCGACCGGGATGTTGAGCCGCTGGGCTTCCTGGATCGCGATGTCTTCCTTGTTGGTGTCGATCACGAAGATCATGTCGGGAAGACCGCCCATGTCCTTGATGCCGCCGAGCGAGCGGTCGAGCTTGTCGCGCTCGCGCTGCAGCGTCAGCCGCTCCTTCTTGGTGTAGGAGCTGGCTTCGCCCGACGAGAGCACGTCGTCGAGATGGCGCAGACGCTTGATCGAGGCCGAGATCGTCTTCCAGTTGGTCAGCGTGCCGCCGAGCCAGCGCGAGTTGACGAAATACTGGGCCGAACGCTTGGCCGCATCGGCAACGCCATCCTGGGCCGAGCGCTTGGTGCCGACGAACAGGATGCGGCCGCCCTTGGCGACGGTATCGCTGACCGCCTGCAGGGCACGGTGCAGCATCGGCACGGTCTGCGCGAGGTCGATGATGTGGATGTTGTTGCGGGCGCCGAAGATGTAATCCTGCATCTTCGGGTTCCAGCGGTGGGACTGATGGCCAAAGTGAACGCCAGCTTCCAAGAGCTGACGCATGTTGAATTCGGGCAGCGACATCGATCTAATTCTCCGGTTGGATCCTCCGGAAACGTGTGAGCAAACGAGCCTGAATGGCCCGGTTGCCACCGGACGGCCTTTGAGAGCCATGTTTCCGTGTGAGATGGCGCGGTATATAGCGCGATTTGCGCCAGAAGCAAGGAAATACGGCCGGTTACACCGGCCGGACGGGCCCCAATCGTACCAAAACGGCCCCGTTTGGCGGCCCGGGGGACCCCTTTACAGGGTCTGCACGTCGACCACGCCCGCGACCGCCTTGATTGCGCCCGCGATCTGCGGCGAGACCTTGTAGCGGCCGGGCAGCTTCATCTCGACCTCGGTTTCGAGGTCCAGCATCATCACCAGCGAGACGTCGCCGTCGGCCGCACCTGCCGGTGCTGCTGACGGTGCGGGCTTGACGGCCGGCGGCTTTGCGGCGCCACCCGGGGCGGGCGCGGCGTCCGGCATGTTGAGCCGGCGGGCGATCGAATCCAGCGGCTTGGTGTCGCGCACGAAAATCCGCAGGCCCTTTTGCGTCTTGGCCGCGGCGTGATCCAGCGGCTCGGCGTGCAGCACCCTCGCCCGCACATCCTCGCCCTGCAGCTCGGCGCCGAGCTGCAGCAGCACGGCCGCGCCGGGCTCCAGCACATCGCGGTACTGCGCGAGGCCCTCGGAGAACAACACCGCCTCGAAATGGCCGGTCGGATCCGACAGGCCCATGATGCCCATCTTGTTGCCGGTCTTGGTGCGCCGCTCCATGCGCGACACCACGGTTGCCGCGACCTTGCCTGCCGTCGCGCCGGTCTTCACCGCACGGGAGAATTCCGCCCAGGATTGCACGCGCAGCCGCTTCAGCGCGGTCGCGTAGTCGTCGAGCGGATGACCCGAGAGGAAGAAGCCGATCGCATCATATTCGCGCCGCAGCCGGTCCGCGGGCAGCCATGGCTCGGCCTGCGGCAGCATGATGCTCGGCGCATCCGGAGCGCTGCCGAACATGTCGTTCTGGCCCGAGGTCGCCGCCTCGTGACTGCGCTGGCAGGCGGCGAGGATCGCATCGGCGCCGGCGAAGACGCGGGCCCGGTTCGGGTCCAGCGTGTCGAAGGCGCCGGCCGCCGCCAGGCTCTCGATGATCCGCTTGTTGACGGCGCGCGGGCTCACCCTTGCTGCGAAATCGGCGAGCGAGGTGAAGGCGCCCTTCTTGTTGCGCTCCTCGATGATCTGCTCCACCGCCTGGATGCCGACGCCCTTCAGCGCGGCGAGCGCGTAGTAGATCGTGTTGCCGCTGACCTCGAAGGTCGGGCCAGAGCGATTGATGTTGGGCGCCTCGACCTTGATGCCGAGCCGCTGCGCCTCGGCACGGAATTCGGAGAGCTTGTCGGTGTTGTTGAGTTCGAGCGTCATCGACGCCGCGAGGAACTCGACCGGGTAATGCGCCTTCATGTAGGCGGTGTGGTACGACACCAGCGCATAGGCCGCCGCATGGCTCTTGTTGAAGCCGTAGTCGGCGAACTTGGCGAGCAGCTCGAAGATCGTCTCCGCCTGCCCCTTCCCGACGCCGTTCTTCATCGCGCCGGCGACGAAGATGTCGCGCTGCTTGTCCATCTCGGCGCGGATCTTCTTGCCCATCGCGCGGCGCAGCAGGTCGGCCTGGCCGAGCGAGTAGCCCGCCATCTGCTGCGCGATCTGCATCACCTGTTCCTGGTAGATGATGACGCCGAAGGTCTCCTTCAGGATCGGCTCCAGGATCGGATGCAGATATTCCGACTCCTCATCGCCGTGCTTGCGCGCACAATAGGTCGGGATGTTCGCCATCGGGCCCGGGCGATACAGCGCCACCAGCGCGATGATGTCCTCGAAGCGGTCCGGCCGCATGTCGATCAGCGCGCGCCGCATGCCCTGGCTTTCCACCTGGAACACGCCGACGACGTCGCCCCTCGCCAGCATCTGGTAACTCGGCGCATCGTCGATCGGCAGCGTCGCGAGGTCGACATGAACGTCGCGCTGCTTGAGCAGCTTGACCGCAACATCGAGCACCGTCAGCGTCTTCAGGCCGAGGAAGTCGAACTTCACGAGGCCGGCCGGCTCGACCCATTTCATGTTGAACTGGGTGACCGGCATGTCGGATTTCGGATCGCGGTACATCGGCACCAGCTCGCTCAGCGGCCGGTCGCCGATCACGATACCGGCGGCGTGGGTCGAGGCGTGGCGGGTCAGGCCCTCGAGGCGCTGCGCGATGTCGAACGCACGCGCCACCACCGGATCCTCATCCCGGAACGCCTGCAGCTTGGGCTCGCCTTCGATCGCCTGTGCCAGCGTCACGGGAGCCGCGGGATTCTGCGGCACCAGCTTGGTCAGCTTGTCGACCTGCCCGTACGGCATCTGCAGCACGCGGCCGACGTCGCGCAGCACGCCGCGCGCCTGCAGCGTACCGAAGGTGATGATCTGCGCCACCTGGTCGCGGCCGTAGCGCTCCTGCACGTACTGGATCACCTCGCCGCGGCGGTCCTGGCAGAAGTCGATGTCGAAGTCCGGCATCGAGACGCGCTCGGGATTGAGGAAGCGCTCGAACAGCAAGGCGAAGCGCATCGGATCGAGGTCGGTGATGGTGAGCACCCAGGCGACCAGCGAGCCCGCACCGGAGCCGCGGCCCGGTCCGACCGGAATCCCCTGCGCCTTGGCCCATTTGATGAAGTCCGAGACGATCAGGAAGTAGCCCGCATATTTCATGCGGGTGATGACGTCGAGCTCGAAGGCAAGCCGCTTGGCGTAGTCCTCCTCGGTCATTCCCGGCGAGAGACCGTGTACCCGCAGGCGGTTGGCGAGCCCCTCCTCGGCCTGGCGCTTCAGCTCGGCAGCTTCGTCGGCGGCGGCATCGGAGCTGGCGGCGGCGCCGACCGTGAAGAACGGCAGGATCGGCTTGCGGGTCTTCGGACGGAACGAGCAGCGCTCGGCGATCTCCACCGTCGAGGCCAGCGCCTCCGGAATGTCGGCGAACAGCACCGCCATTTCCGCACGGGTCTTGAAGCGGTGATCCGGGGTCAATTGCTCGCGGTTGGTCTCGGCGATCAAATGGCCGCCGGCGATGCACAGCAGCGCATCATGCGATTCGTAGTCGTCGCTGCTGGCGAAATACGGCTCGTTGGTCGCAACCAGCGGCAGGCCCTTGCTGTAGGCGAGGTCGATCAGGCCGCCCTCGGTGCGGCGCTCCTTGTCGATGCCGTGGCGTTGCAATTCGATGTAGAGACGATCGCCGAACAGGCTCGCCAGGCGTTCGCAGCGGGTCGCGGCCAGCGCGGCCTGCTCGGCACGCAGCGCCAGCGCGATCGGCCCGTCGGGCCCCCCGGTCAGCGCGATCAGATCCTCGGCGTCGTCGGTGAGCCAGTCGAGCTTGATGTGCGGGGTCTGGTTGACCGGCGTCTCCAGGAACGCCCGCGAGTTCAGCCGCATCAGGTTCTGGTAGCCGCGCTCGCGGGCCGCCAGCAGCACGATTCGCGTCGGCCCCGTCGTCGCCAGGATGCTTCGCGTATTGGGGTCGACATCGCCGAAATCCACCGCCAGCTCGCAGCCGACGATCGGCTGGATGCCATAGCCGGCCATCTTGTCGGAGAATTCCAGCGCCCCGAACATGTTGTCGGTGTCGGTGAGCGCCAGCGCCGGCTGACGGTCAGCCTTGGCGAGTTCGCCGAGCTTGGCGATCTTGATCGAGCCCTTCAGCAGCGAATAGGCGGAATGAACGTGAAGATGAACGAATCCGGCATTCGGCATGGCTGCTCGGGGGTCTCTTGAACTCAGGGATGGCGCAAGTGCCCAAGCCGGAGCTCGAAAGCATCAGACCCGACTCGCATCCCCATCGTGGGGCCTCGACCCTGCCAAGTCCACGCCGAACGCGGCGTGGCGGCAGGTCGTCCTGCTTTTCCCCAGAAGCAACCTATGCCCCTGTCCCTGCGGGCACATTTCAGAACTGGGTGATCAGCTGGGCCCAAACCGCGATCATCCCGACGAACAGCGTGATCGATGCCAGCGCTGCAGCTTCCTGCACGAAAATCTTCAACATGGCCGCTCTCCCTGACTGGAACGTATACAGAACATTGTTCCTTTTTTGTTCTAGGAGTCAAGCGAGGGTCGTTGGTCAGTTTGAAAACTGCCCCCGAAATAAACGGCTTGGTTAACTGCGCCGCAGATCGGACCGGCCGTAAGGCTGATGTCAGCTAGAAATGTTTAGATACATGGACTGCAACATGGCGAGAACAGTTACCGCCCGGCGGCCTAGCGGCTGCCGGGCGTTGTTTTAATCGGCGCCCTTTTTGTTCTCCAGCAGCCAGCCCCGCGATTCATCTCTGACCCGTTCCAGCGCTTGCTGATAGCGCTCGGGCCCGTACGATTCCGGTACTCCCTGTGAGCAAGGGAAAGCGCAGGGGCGAGGCCTAGGATCGAGGAGCTGGGTGCTCCGGCCTCAGCGTGAAGTCGCGATCAATATCTCGGGGGAGCATCGTGATGCCTCGTATCTCCACCACGGTCACAGCAAGACTTCCAGTCAATGCACTCGCGATTCTGGTTCTAACCCTAACGCCCGCCGGCGCAGAAAAGATGTCCAAGCGGCAGCAGGCTGTCGTCAAGCACATCAAGGCCGAATGCAAGGCGAAGGCGGCGCAACAGGCCAAGGGCTACGGCTTCGTCGAAAGATGGCGCGCGTATTCGGACTGCATCAACGATGCATCGAAGACGAACGCCGGACTCGACTTCGCTGATTTCGATTAAGGCGCACGTGGCTCGTCACCGGCAACAGTTCCCGGCCTGCATTTGCCGCGGGAGAATTCCGTGTGAGCTGCCCTTTCCTCCAACCGGAGGCACAAGACGCCCGCGCGGCCAGCCTGGCCGATTGCTCATCCGCCAAGGCAACAAAAAACCCCGGGCCGGAGCCCGGGGTTTTCGATGCCGCTTGGATTAAGCGAGCGATCAGTAACGCGCGATGATCGGGCCACCGAACTTGTAGTTCAGACGGCCGAGGACCATGTCGGTGTCGCCACCGGTGTGGAAGCCGGTCACGCCGACGCCAGCCGGGGTCACGAAGGTCGCACCGTGCGTGTCTTCGAAGATGTGGTTGTATTCGACGCCGAGCGACCAGCCCTGAGTGAAGGCGAATTCGAGGCCAACGCCGACCGTCGGGCTCCAACGGGTGTCGTAGCCGGTCGAGGACGCCAGCGCGCCGCCGGGTGCCAGGAACTGGTAGTTGCGATCGGTGACCGCAGCACCGCCCTTGGCGTACAGCAGGACGTTGTTCCAAGCGTAGCCGATCTGGCCGGTGAACAGGCCGAACGCATCGGTCTTCGAGCGAACGGTGCCGCCCGGGACCAGCAGGTTGCCGGTGCTGCCGGAGAAGTCAGCCCAGTTGCCCTGAGCTTCCAGACCGAACACCCAGCCGCCGGTCTGCCAGCGGTAGCCGACCTGGCCACCGACGGTGCCGCCGTTGGCATCGTAGCTGCCGGCCTGGCCGAAGCCGTCGACCGAACGGTTGTCGTGGCTCTGGCCCCAACCACCGTTGATACCGATGTAGAAGCCGGTCCAATCATAAACAGCGGCAACCATGGGCGGCGGAGCCTTCGTGTAAGGGCGAGCCGCGAGGTCAGCCGCAGAGGCAGCGGTCGCGCTGAGCGCGAGCAGGCTGGCGGTGACAAGCAAAATCTTTTTCATTTTCCCGTTCCAACTTTTTCTACAGGCCCCCAAGGCCGCGAGACACCGTCATAGCAGCCCCCGTCGGAATTGCTGTAACTTCGCTGCAACAGGCAGGCCCAAACGACTTCGCTCAAATTTGAAGTTAATACTGCGTTACAAGCACTTCTTGGAACTTTTGCCACATAGCTGCCGCACAATTTTCACAATTCAAAACTGCGTGCGCAGCTGCGCGCAAGATCGTGTTGACCGGAACCGGCTTGTCCGATTTGGATCGTCGCCGAGATCGAATCTTCGCAGCGATAAGGAATGCACATGCGGACGATGATTCTTGCTGCTGCGGCGTCTGTGGTCACGCTCGCCACGCTTGGTACGGCGCCCTCCCATGCCGTCGGCGTGCGCTACCCGTTCTGCATCCAGGGCGACCGCTATCCAGGTCTCAGCAACTGCTCCTATCCGTCCTATGAGGCGTGCCTGGCCACCGCCTCCGGCATCGGACAGAATTGCATCGCCAACCCCTATTATGCCGGCGACAACGACCCGCGCTCCTATCTGCACGTCGCCCCGCGCGACCGCCGTGAGGGCAATTTCTTCGACCTGTTCATTCACTGACGCCCGGCCCGGCGTCGCCGCCGCGGGAATGTGAGTTGATCGTTCCCGCACGCCGGTGCCTATTCGCACGGATATTCGGCGCGAGCGTTGCCGGCGCCAGATCGACTGGAGCTTCTGATGCGAAACCTGATTCTGGTACTGTTTCCGGCGCTCCTGGCGCTAGGTACCATCGCAAGCACGCCAGCCAATGCCCAGAAATACGATTCGACCTCGCCGGTCTGCAAGACGAACTACCGATGGGGCGGTGAGGATACCGACTGCGGCTACATGTCGCTGGAGCAGTGCCGCGCCTCAGCGTCCGGCCTCGCCGCGATATGCATCAACAATCCCTATTATGCCGGGCCGCCGGTCGATCGTCGGCCGAGCCGGCCTGGCAGACGGCCCCGCCCCGCTTATTGAGGGCTCAAGCGCTTTCCACCCCGACTGAATCAGAGCGGAAAAGGCTCTAGCTTCCTACGCTTAGCGAGCGTTCTTCACACGAACCGCGACCCACTTCGCGCGAAACGCTATTCGAGCTCGACGACCTGTCCGTTCGACAGTGACACCCGGCGATCCATCCGTGCGGCGAGATCCATGTTGTGGGTCGCGATCAGCATCGCGACCCGGGTCGCCTTCACGAGCTGCATCAGCGCGTTGAAGACGTGATCGGCCGTTCCCGGATCCAGATTCCCGGTCGGCTCGTCCGCAAACAGCACCCGCGGTGCGTTCGCAACCGCGCGCGCGATCGCCACGCGTTGCTGTTCGCCGCCCGAGAGCTCGGCCGGACGATGGGTGATGCGGTCGCCAAGCCCGAGATAGGAGAGGATCTCGGTCGCGCGTTTCACGGTTTCGGAGCGCTTGAGGCCGCGAATCATCTGCGGCAGCATGACGTTCTCGAGCGCCGAGAACTCCGGCAGCAGTCGGTGCGACTGATAGACGAAGCCGATATCGGAGCGGCGAATCTGGGTGCGGTCGACGTCGGACATCTGCGAGGTCGGCGTGCCCGCGACATAGACCTCACCCTCATCGGGACTCTCAAGCAGGCCCGCGATGTGCAGCAGTGTCGACTTGCCGGATCCCGACGGCGCCACCAGCGCCACCGATTGACCGGCCCACAGCGCCAGCTTGGCGCCGTTCAGGACCGTCAGCGTCGCTTCGCCCTGCCTGTATTCCCGCTTGATATCATGAAGATAGACAACCGGTACGTCTTCCGCCCCCTCCGCCATGTGCGCTCCTATTCGTACCGGAGCGCTTCAACCGGATCGAGGCGCGCGGCGCGCCATGACGGGTAGAGCGTCGCAAGGAAGGACAGCGTCAGCGCCATGATCACGACGGCGAGCGTCTCGCCGAAATCGACCTCAGCCGGCAGCTTGGACAGGAAATACAGTTCCGGCGAGAACAACTCGGTGTTGGTGAGCCACGACAGGAACTGCCTGATCGATTCGATGTTCAGGCAGATCAGCATGCCGACCGCAAAGCCGGTCAGCGTTCCGACCACGCCGATCGAGGCGCCGGTGATCAGGAAGATCCGCATGATCGAGCCCTGCGAGGCGCCCATGGTACGCAGGATCGCGATGTCCTGGCCCTTGTCCTTCACCAGCATGATCAGCCCGGAGACGATGTTGAGCGCCGCGACCAGCACGATCATGGTGAGGATCAAGAACATCACGTTGCGCTCGACCTGCAGCGCGTTGAAGAAGGTCGAATTGCGCTGCCGCCAGTCGACCAGGAAGACCGGCCGGCCGGCCGCCTCCGTCACCAGCTTGCGATAGATTTCGATCTTGTCCGGATTGGTGGTGAACACCTCGATCGAGGACACGTCGTTGTTGCGGTTGAAATAGGCCTGCGCCTCGGTCAGCGGCATGAACACGAAGGTCGAATCGTATTCCGACATGCCGATCTCGAACACCGCCGTGATCTTGTAGGGCTTGATGCGCGGCGTGGTGCCCATCGGCGTCACCGCGCCCTTCGGCGAGACCAGCGTGATCATGTCACCGGCATGCAGCGAGAGTTGGTCGGCAAGCCGGCGGCCGATCGCAACCCCCTGCCCCTCGTCGAAGCCCTCGAGCGTGCCCTGCTTGATGTTCTTGGCGATCGAGGTGAGGTTGTTGAGATCATCGGCGCGAATGCCGCGGATGAAGACGCCGGCCGCATTGAACGGCGACGAGCCGAGCCCCTGTCCGTCCACGACGGGCGCGGCTAGACGGATGCCCTGCACCTGGCTGATGCGGTCGGCGACGTCCTTCCAGTCGGTCAGCGGCGATTCCAGTGGCTGCACCAGAAGGTGGCCGTTGAGGCCGAGGATCTTGTCGAGCAGCTCCTTGCGGAAGCCGTTCATGACGGCCATCACCACGATCAGCGTGGCAACGCCGAGCATGATGCCGAGGAACGAGAAGCCGGCGATGACCGAGATGAACCCTTCCTTGCGGCGCGCGCGCAGATAGCGTCCGGACAGCAGCCATTCGAATGGCGCAAAAGGCGGGGTACGGACTGGCTCGCTCATGGTCTCATCCATCTCTCGATAATCCCATGATTCGGGTCAAATGTGGCCGGATTACCCCGCCGATAGATACGGCGTGAATAAACTTTAACCCGCGAGCTTCGCGACCACGTCCGCGGGGCTCATGTTCTCGCGTGAACCGTCGCTGCGGCGCTTCACTTCGACCTTACCTTCCGCGAGCCCCTTGGGCCCTACGAGAATCTGCCAGGGGATACCGATCAGATCGGCCGCGGCGAATTTGGCGCCGGCGCGCTGATCGGTGTCGTCGTAGAGCACATCGACGCCCTTCGCCGAGAGCTCGCGATAGAGCTGCTCGCAGGCACCGTCGACCGCGGCGTCGCCCTGCTTGAGGTTGAGGATCGCGGCGCGGAACGGCGCGACCGCCTCGGGCCACTTGATGCCCGCGTCATCATGACAGGCCTCGATGATGGCACCGACCAGACGCGACACGCCGACACCGTAGGAGCCGCCATGGATCGGCACGTCGACGCCGTCAGGCCCCGCCACCATCGCCTTCATGGTGTCGGAATATTTGGTGCCGAAATAGAAGATCTGGCCGACCTCGATGCCGCGGGTGTTCAGCCGTTTTGCTTCCGGCACTTCCTGCTCGAAGCGCGCAGCCTCGTGGACGTCCTCGGTCGCCGCATAGACCGAGGTCCACTGCTTGATGATCGGCGTCAGATCGCCCTCATAGTCGACGTCCTCGCCCGGCACCGGCAGGTCCAGCACATCGCGGTTGATGAAGACGCCGGACTCGCCGGTCTCCGCCAGCACGATGAACTCATGGCTGAGGTCGCCGCCGATCGGGCCGGTCTCGGCCCGCATCGGGATCGCCTTCAGGCCCATCCGCGCAAAGGTGCGCAGATAAGCCACGAACATCTTGTTGTAGGAGCGCCGCGCGCCGGCCTCGTCGAGGTCGAACGAATACGCGTCCTTCATCAGGAATTCGCGGCCGCGCATCACGCCGAAACGCGGACGCTGCTCGTCGCGGAACTTCCACTGGATGTGGTAGAGGTTGAGCGGCAGGTTCTTGTAGGACTTGACGTAGGAGCGGAAGATCTCGGTGATCATTTCCTCGTTGGTCGGTCCGTACAACAGCTCGCGCTTGTGACGATCGAGGATGCGCAGCATCTCCGGGCCATAGGCGTCGTAGCGGCCGCTTTCACGCCAGAGATCGGCAAGCTGCAGCGTCGGCATCAGCAGTTCGAGCGCACCGGCGCGGTCCTGCTCCTCGCGAACGATCTGCTCGATCTTCTTCAGCACCCGAAAGCCGAGTGGCAGCCAGGCATAGATGCCGGCCGCCTCCTGCCGCATCATGCCCGCGCGCAGCATCAGCCGATGCGAGACGATCTCCGCCTCTTTCGGGTTTTCTTTCAGGATGGGCAGGAAAAACCGCGACAATCGCATGGCGTTACTCGGGAATCAGGAAAGCGTGGGAAGCGCAGCAGTGAAACCGGATCGGCTGTGAAAACACAAGGCCGCCAAATGACAAAAGCCCTTCAAATCAGGCTATTTTCCGCCATTTGAGCGATTTGCGTCCCGCCGGCGTGCCCGGCGCGCCGATCGTGCGTTTACCTGACCTCGAAATCGTCTTCCAGCGTCACTTTCTTGAAATCGTTCACCAGGGCGTCGATCTGCATGTGCCAGCGGCCCGGGACCGGCAACGGCACCTTCTTGACGTGCCAATAGCCGTCGGGACCCAGCGCGGCGCTGCGTTCCAGCGGCTCGATGCCGCGATCCGGCAGGCTCAGCGTCAGCGTCGCCTCCTTGGCCGCGAACGGGCTGGCATCGCCGTTCATCAGCTGCAGCACAAAGTCATTCTGCCCGACCTTGCCCGGCGCGATCAGCACCTGGAACATCGCGGCATCGGTGTGGATGTGGACCGCGAGCGGAACGTCGTCCGACATTGCCAGCACGCGGGGCGGCGGCGTGAAGCGCCAGAGCGCGACGAGACCGAGGATCGCGATCATCAGCACGAACTCGAGCGCGATCGAGCGCTGCAGCGGCCGCGTGCGGTGAAATTCGCGCGCGATGGCCGGCGTGAACACCAGCCGGTTCAGCGCAGCGAGCGTGAGCAACAGCGACACCAGCACAAGCTTCGCCAGGAGGACGTTGCCGTATCCGGTGTCGATCAGTGCGCCAAAGCTTTCGAGCTGAACGACGGCGAGTGCCAGGCCGGACAAGGCGATCAACGCGACGACCGGCACCGCGAGCATTGAAAAGCGCCCGAGCACCCGCAGCAGCGAATCCTTGCGCTGCCAGGCCAGCACCGCCAGTGGCCCGAGTGCGCCCATCCAGAACGCGAGGCTAACGCCATGGATGAACAGCGCGGACCTCGTCAGCCATTGCGGAGAGGCGGTGGCGGCATGACCGCTGACCGCAAGCGACAGCCCGACGCAGATCATTGCGACCGCGGTGCGGATCCAGGCCGCGCTGAACGACGGACTGCGCCAGCCGACCGCCGCGATCAACATCGCAGCCATCGCGAGCAGCAGTGCAGGAAACAGGCTGGTGCCGGCGGCGCTGGCCCACGCCGCCCAGGTCAGGATGCCCGTGATCGGCAGGTTCAGCAGGTCGACGCCCTGCAAGCCAAGCGAGGCGACCGCGCCGATGAGGCCGATCGCCAGCGACCACATGATCAGCCGTTCGCCGGCCGGGCCCTGCCCGATCCAGGTGGCAAAGAACACACCGCCGACGCCTGCAAACAGCCCGAGATAGAGCCCGAGTCGCGCCAGCCAGATCAGCCCATGGAGCAGGCCGTCGCCAGCCGGCGCCGCCGAGCCGGTGACGACGCCGATCGAGAACAAGAGCGAACCCGCAACCGGATGGCCGTCCTGCGACACCACCCGATAGCTGACCACCTGCGTGCCCTGAGGCAGGTCCGCCGGCAGGGTCACCATGACAGATTGATCGACGGCGCGGATCGTAACGTCGCGCGGCTTGCCCGCAGCGTCGAGCAGGCTGACCGCGGTCGGCGCCACCGCTTCGTTGAAGCGGAGCACCACCGTCTTCGGTGCCTCCGTCACCACGCTGCCATCCGCAGGTTCAGCGGCGATCAGGACGGCATGCGCATGGGCCGAGGTCGCAAGACACAGCGCCACGAGCAACGCGGCAAGACTAGCAACGACAAGACTTGCGACCGCCCGCACGGCTTACGACTTCGGCAGCAGCTTGACGCCGGGCGCCGGCGTCTTGCTGCCATGGTCGTGCCCGCCGCCCTGCCCCTCGGCCGGGATATCGATCCAGCGGCTGACGCCCTGTTCGCATTCCTGCACGACGGGGAAGTACAACGTGGTGTTCGGCTTCAGCGTATCGGTGAGAAACGTCTGCATCACGAACTCTTCGTAGTGCTGGTCGGAGAGCTTGCCACCGCTCCAGGCGACTTCCTTCACGCCCTCGGAGAGCTTGGCACCGTGATAGTCGTACTGGGCGGCGTATTTGCCGGTGACCGTATCGAGAGCCCAGCCGGGCTTCGGCATCGGCTTCACCCCGATCACGCCATCCGGAATCTGCACGCGGATCTTGATCGTCGCCGATCCCGCGCAGCCGTGCGGCACGGCGAAGACAGCCTTGTAGTAGGAGCCGACCGGCGCCTGCTTTCCCTCAAGCGTGATATGGGCGACCGCCGGCGACGCTGCGAGCAGCGCCGCCGTAGCAATGAGGAGCGTGGTTGACCGCATGGCTCCCTCACATCTTCTTCATGTCCATGTGACCGGAATGGTCGCCATGGCCGGAGTGATCGCCGCCACCCGGCGCCTGCGCACCGACAGCCTGGACGTCCAGCGAGACCGAGACCTTGCCGGCCTTCTCGAATTGGAGCGTGACCGGAACCTTGTCGCCCTGCTTCAGCGGGTTCTTCAGGTCGAACATCATCAAATGATAGCCGCCGGGTGCAAGCTTGACGGTCTTGCCCGGCTCGATGGTCAGTCCCTTGTCGAGCGCACGCATCTTCATCACGCCGTTGTCCATCGACATTTCGTGGACCTCGATCTTGCCGGCGACGTCACCCGAGCCCGACACCAGCCGGTCCGGCGTCGTCCCCTTGTTCTCGATCGTCAGATAGCCGCCGCCGATCTTGGCGCCGTTCGGCGTGGCGCGCGTCCACGCCTGGGTGATCACGAGGTCGCCGGCCTTGACGTCCTCCGCGCGTACGGACGTAGACACGAGCGCAGCAGTCAGCGTCGTGAGGGCGAGGATGCGAGAGAACGATTTCATGGCGACGGCTTCCTTTCAGATTGAAGTAGTTGTGCTATCGGATTGTTGCGGCCTGGGCCTCAGACCATTTGTTCAGATCGGCGATTTCGGCCGATCCCTCGATCGTTGTGATCGTTCCGTCACGGGCGATCAGCATGGTTCGCGGAATATCACCTTGCCACGCCGGATCGATCTCAAATCTCAATCGCTCGGCAAAGCCGTCGCCAAAAATCCAGTTCTCGGCGGAAGCGAGCCCGGCGTGATCCAGCATCGATCGCGTCGCCTCCGGAAGGTTCGGAACCAAATCCGCGCTGATCGTGACGACGTCGATATCGGGATGATCCTTCATGAACTGGCCAAGCTGCGGCAGTTCGACCTTGCATGGTCCGCAGGTCACGCCCCAAAAGTGCACCAGCGTCGAATGACCGGCGTGCGCACGCAGCAGCTTCTGCCAGCTGCCGCGTTCGAACGGCTTCGGCGCGCTCTCCCCCGCCGCCAGTGCGGACGGCAGCGTTGCGAACAGGACAAGCGCAGCGAGCAAATGACGTTTCATGGTTCGCCCTCGATCGCTTGAAAATGGTAGCCGTCGGC
Source organism: Bradyrhizobium sp. B120 (assembly GCF_049075665.1). Classification (NCBI taxonomy): domain Bacteria; kingdom Pseudomonadati; phylum Pseudomonadota; class Alphaproteobacteria; order Hyphomicrobiales; family Nitrobacteraceae; genus Bradyrhizobium; species Bradyrhizobium sp. B120. Next base: position 4,726,314 of record NZ_CP185242.1, read on the forward strand.
CTTGGTCATCCACGACAGGTAGGTCTGCCGGCTGTTCGAGACCAGCAGCGGATGGTCGGAGCTGTCGGCGGTGTCGGCGATATCAGTGGGCTTCGACCATGTCGCTCCATCGTCATGCGATGTCATCAGATTGATCGATGTCTTCTGGCCGTCGAACTCCTTCCAGGCCATTACAAGCCCCGGCGGCCCAGCGGTGATCTGCGGCCGTGACGGGCTGCGGTTCGGCTGACCGATCTGAAGCGGATCGGAGAAGGTTTTGCCGCCGTCGCGTGACCGCGCATAGAACAATCCCTTGCGCGCCTTTCCGTTGGTGTACCACGTCACGTGGTAGGTTCCTGCGGGCGAAATGGTCAGGCTGGGACCGTGGTGCGGACATGCCGCGATCTGCCAGTCGTCGCGGCTCACCCGATGCACCTCGCCAGGGGTGGCCAGATCGGTGAATGTCACGATCGCATGGTCACGCACGCCACCTTCGAAAATGTTCCGAAACACCACGACAGGATGGCCCGAACCATCGAACGCCAGGGCGAGACGGCAGCACTCGCAGGTGTTGTCAGCCACGAGCTGCGCGTCGGAATAGGTCGCGCCACCATCCTTCGAGGTCGCAAAGAACAATCCGGCACCGTCATACTTCTCGCCGCGCTGCTGCGCCGGCACGCGGTTGCGCTTGTCGAGCCAGACCGCGAACACCGCGCCTCCTGGATCGAAGCCGATCGCCTCGAAGCGCTGGCTCTCGTTGCTGGTGGTGATCGACTTCGGCGGATCGAAGCTGCGCCCGCCATCGGTCGACCGCGTGGTCAGCACCTGCCCATTGAAGGCCTGATCGCGGAAGGTCGAGAAAGCCAACGCAAGCTCCCCCTTGGCGTCGATCGCAAGCTTCGGCCGGGCGTCCGGCCCCCAATCCAGGTTGAGCCGCTCCCGCGTCACCTGCGCCGGCGCGGAAAAGCTCTTGCCCTGATCCTTCGAGCTCGCGACGGAGATCTGACCGCCGGCCATCCATGCGAGCCACAATGTCCCGTCGGGCGCGAAGGCCGGCGTGACCTTGGTCGCGCAGCGCAGCACGGTCTCTTCGCATGCCGCTTCGGAGGCGTGTTGATGGCTCATTTGCGCCATAGCACTGTTCGGCAAGGCCGCAAGCATGACCGTTGCCAGCACTGTCAGAGCCGCAGGTTTCTGGTATGTCATCGATGCGCTCCTCACTTGAACGCAATCTTCATGCCCGCCACGAAGGCGCGCGGCGATCCGGCATAGATCGAGTTGGTCGAGTTCGCCAGTACGCTCGCGGGATTTTGAATGCCCGCCGCGGTCACCGAATTCGTGATGTTGTTCGCCGAAGCCACATAGGTCCGATCGAAAACGTTCCTCACCTCGACGTACAGATTCAGCGTCTTGAAATAATCGGAGACGAGACCAGTCGTGTAGTGCAGGTTGAGATTGACGAGTTCGTAGCCCGGCGCCCTCAAGAGGTTGGCGTTGTCCATGTAGAAGCCATCCTTCCACTGGACCTCGACGAACCCGCCGAGTCCCTGGAACGGACCCGACAATTGGTCGTAGCCCAACCGCGTCGTGAGCTCGTTCGGCGAGATGCCGGGAATCTTGTTGCCGACCCGATTGAAGCTGAAGACCGCGCCATTCGTGATGTTCTCGACGTATTCCGTGTAGACCTCGTCGAGATGGGTGTAGGCAGCCGAGAACCGCCAGCCCGGCAGGAACTTCCAATCGGCGGCCAGTTCGACGCCGCGATGTTCCGATCGCGGCGCATTGAACGTGTAGGAGATGCCCGATAGCGGCGTTGCCTGCGAGACCAGCTCGTCTTTGAAGAACTCGTAGAACCCGGTGACGCTTACCTTGAGCGCATTGTTTGGCGTCCAGTCGGCCCCGATGTCGTAGCCCAGATTCTTCTGCGTCTGCAGCTGGGTGTTATTGCCCGAAGCGCCGCTCGGCAGGACGAAGAGATTGCTGACTTGCGGTGTGCCGTAGCCGGTTGCCACGCGGCCGCGGAATTGCCAGTCGCTGTTCAGCCGGTAGAGCAGCGCAAGCTCAGGCGCCGTATTCTGGAATTGGCGATCCGCGGTCGTGATCGCCGTGGTCGTCGTCCCGGCCGCGCCGGTGTAGCTATAGGCGGTGTTTCGCCCGGTAAGATTGGTGGTCTCCCAGCCGATCCCGGCAACGGCTGTCAGCGCAGAGGTGAGCTTTAGTTCCTCGCGCGCACGAAGGCCGTAGTTCGTTGTCGTGCTGAACAGATTGCTGGACAGGCTTCCAAGCGTCGCATTTCCGCCCGGCATCACATTACGCGTATCGCTCGAAGCGGTAAGCGTATTGTAGAAGCCGCCGAAATAGGCCGTCGAATCCATTCCGAAGATGTCGCCGCGCCTCACGACGTCGCTCATGTAGTTGTAGGACGGGAAGTCGCCGATCGAGCTCGTCGATCCCGTCGGTTGGCTGATATTGCGGTCGTCGAAGACGAACTGGTTGCGCCAGGTGGTCTGGTTGTCGAAATCGTGCTCCCAGCGGCCGCCGACGATGGTCCGGCGATCATAGCGCCCGAGACCCGCCTGGACTGCAGTCTCCTTGTCGGTCCCGGCTGCCGAATTGAACCCGTTGTTGAACAAGGTCACGGTTCCACATCCCGGCGCGGCCGTCGCTCCGGTCGCGCAGCCCTGCTGGAACGGGTTCTGGTTGAACTGGTTGAGCGACGAGCGGATCGGCAGGCGCGCGGTCAGGTCATTGTTGATCAGCTTGAACGTGAAACGGTCGTCCGGCGTGACCTGCAACGTGCCGAGGAAATTGACGGTCTGGGTATTGAACCAGCTGTTGCCAACATAGCCGTCGCCGCGCGCGTCGCTCGCGAACAGCGAGCCCTCGAAATTGCCGACCTTCTTGCCCGCGGCCAGATAGTTGTTGAGATAGCCGAAGCTGCCGCCGTCGACGCCGTATTCGACGCCGTCGATCGTGCCGCCCGGCCGGGTCCGGAAATTCAACGCGCCGCCGGTCGCATAATTGCCGTAGAGCGCCGATGATGGCCCGCGGACCACGTCGATCGCACCATAGGCGTGCGGATCGATCAGGTCGCTGCGCGACAGGCCGTCCGGCTGCGTGACCGGAAAGCCGTCGTCGAAGATCACGAGGTTACGGATGCCGAAGCCATTGCGTGCATTCGACCCGCGAATCGAGATGCCGAAATCACGCGGGCCGTTGCCCTGCTTGATCGAGATGCCGGGACTGTCGCGCAACACGTCCGCCACCGAGAAGGACGGCCGATTGTCGAACTGGCTGCGGTCGATGGTGGTTTGCGTCTGACCGGCTGGCCCCTGGTTCAGGCTGTCCCGCGCCGCGCCGGGCGCGATGCGCTGCGCGCGCCCAGCCGCCGCCACGGCCAAGGGCGCCAGTGGCCTTGCAGGCCGCCGGGCAGCAACCGCGCGCGTCTTCGGCTTGGATCTTGCCGGTTTCGCTCGCGCGGCCTGCGGTGCATCGACCGTGACGGACGGCAACGTCGTCTGGGCCTCTGCCCAACTTGTAAGCATGGAAAGCCCGACGCCCAGCGTGAGCGCACTGGCGCCGGCCCGCGGATGAAACCGAAACATGGATGAATCCTGACACCGGCTCTGCGGCCGGCTTGCTCTAAGGCACTCGCCGGCGCGCGACGCGCACCGGCAGCGAGAACGTCGTCAGGAAAAAAGCGGCGGCGCGCGGGCTTGCGCGGACAGGCGCGCCTGCGAGCGATCGAATTCGCCCGCGAAATCAAGCCAGGCGATGCGCGTCGAAGGCCGCTCGACGGCGTGCGCCGTGATCTCCGGATTATCAACGGGCGCACCGGTCTGCAGCACGCTGCATGCGGAGCAACAGCCGTCATGGGCATCATGACCGGTCTGGTCACCCTGCCCGGCTCCGGAGCCGGCATTGCCGTGGCAGATGGTGGCGGCCGCGAGCGGATCGGACGTGGCAAGGCTCGCCGCCCAGCAGGCCCCGATCGGTGCGAAAATCTGCACCAGCAGGGCAACCAGGACTATGGGCAGAAAAATCTTCAGCCGCCGGCGCATCGCAAAACCCATCCGGGACGGAACTAACCACCACAGCCGTCGGAAGTCGAGATCATCGACCTCGCTCGTTTCTTCCGGCTGACGGAAATAGCCGGGCGTGATGGTTGCGCCACGGCCACTCCACAGGCCTTTGTATCCCCTTACCCTGTCACGTGTTTTCAGCTCGCTTTCGCAACTGCCAGTGGCACCATCCCAATCATTTCGCAAATTGCTCGAAATTTGAACAATCGTTGCCGAAAATGATGACAAGGCTGGAAAGATAGTCTACCAATTCGGGCTCAGGCCAGCCGCGAGGTGTGTCCTGGTGGTCCAAGTCTCGGGAGGAGCCCGACGCGCACAAGCAGCGTCACCCCATCAATCAAGATCAAACCGAATTTTTGGGGCAAATAGGGTCGACACAATTTTTGGAGCAGGGCTTGGAGCCCTGCTCTTTTTTTATGTGATGATCGCAAAGCGCTATGACTCCATCATCGAATCCAATCGAACGCAGTTTTGAACTCGCAGCGGCGGCTTGCGATGATCTCACGCCGTTGGTGTACCAGCGCCTGTTTCGCGAACATCCCGAGGCGCAGGCGATGTTTCGCACAGAAGGCAGCGAGCCGGTGAAAGGCTCGATGCTGGCGCTCACGATCGAAGCCATCCTCGATTTCGCAGGCGAGCGCCGCGGACATTTTCGCCTGATCGAATCCGAGGTGTTCTCGCATGACGCCTACGGGACGCCGCGCGAATTGTTCGTCGCATTCTTCGCCGTGATCGCGGACTGCTTGCGCGACATTCTCGGTGAGCAATGGTCTGACGAGTTCGATGCTGCGTGGCACAAGCTGCTTCGCGACATCGAGGCCATCGTGCTGCAGCAGAAACATCTCGTGGACGCGAAGGCGTAGCGTCACCGTTCCGATTGTGACACACTCCCTTTATCCGCGGCGCGTGCAACTGACGCCGACGGTCAGAAAAACGAAGAGGGAGCAAACAATGCCAGGGACCGACAAGGGGATGGACAAGGCGTCGACGACTCGGCGCGATCTTCTGCAATTGGCGGCGGCAGGCGGAGCTGCGGCTGGCCTGTTCGGCGGAATGGGCGTGACGTCCGCGCTCGCAGCCGAAATGGGACGTTCGGAGAAGCCGCTGAAGGCCGCATTCTCCAACGCCGGACTGCAGGCGACATGGTGCGCGCAGGGCAAGCAAGCCGCCGAGTTCTGGGGCAAGCTGTTCAATGTCGAGGTGACCTGGTTCGACGGCCAGCTCGATGCCGTCAAGCAGCGCGCCGCGATCGACAACATGGCCTCGCAGAAATGGGACTTCGTCGCGATCCAGGCGTTCGGCATCGGCACGCTGACCCAGCCGGTGCAGAAGATGATCGACGCGGGCACGCCCGTGATCGACATGGACACGCTGATCGCGCCGCTCGACCAGATCAACGTCCATTCGTTCCTCGCCCCCGACAACGAGTTCATGGGCGCCTCGGTGACACAGGCGCTGTGCAACGCGATCGGCGGCAAGGGCAAGGTCATCATGACCCAGGGCGCGCTCGGCCACACCGGCGCGCAAGGCCGCGCCAAGGGCTTCAACTCCGTCGTGAAGCAGTTCCCGAACATCGAGGTGCTGGACACGCAGCCCGCCGATTGGGACGTCTCCAAGACTGCCCGCCTCTGGGAAACCTATCTGACGAAGTATCCGCAGATCGACGCCGCGTTCTTCCACAATGACGACATGGCGCTTGCCGCCGCCAACATCATGAAGGCGCACAACCGCACCAACATCCTGATCGGCGGCGTCGACGCCATGCCACCGGCGATCCAGGCGGTCAGCGAAGGCCGCATGTTCGCAACCGTGCGCAATCCGTCCTGCCGCATCCATGGCGGCGCGATCGTGGCGGGCGTCGCGGCCGTGGTCGGCGGCGAGAAGAGCGGCCAGGGCATTCCGAAGAACGTCGTGACCGATGGTCCCGTCGTGACCAAGGCCAACGCCGCCGGCATGCAATGGATGGAGGATCACTTCCTGATCTGAGCGGTCCGCATGTCGCAGGGACGCTCCCCGATCCTCGAGTTGAACCAGATCACGAAGGCCTTCGGCGGTGTCGAAGCCCTTCGTGGGGTCGACTTCGCGCTGCACGCCGGCGAGATCCATGGTCTCGTCGGCGAGAACGGCGCCGGAAAAAGCACACTGATGAAGATCATCGCCGGCGTGCATCCGGAGTTCTCCGGCCGCTTCGTGCTCGACGGCAAGGAAACCCGGTTCCGCTCCACCCGTGACGCCCATGCCGCCGGCATCGGCATGGTGCATCAAGAACTCAGCGTCGCGCCTGATCTGACCGTCGCCGAGAACGTCTTCCTCGGCAACCAGCCAACCAACCGCCTCGGCTTCGTGCAATGGCGGCGGATGGCGCGCGAGGCCGGCGAGCAGCTGTCCCGGTTCGGCATCGACGTCGATCCGATGACGCGGCTCGGCGACCTGCCGATCGGCCTGCAGCAGCTGATCGAGATCGCCCGTGTGCTGTTTTCCGGCGCGCGCATCATCATCCTCGACGAGCCGACCTCCGCGCTCTCCCCGCCCGAGGTCGAACGCCTGTTCACGACGCTGCACAGGCTCCGTGACGAAGGCACCAGCATCGTCTTCATCTCGCATTTCATCGAGGACATCCTGCGGGTCTCCGACGTGGTGACCGTGTTCCGCAACGGGCGGAAGATCGCCGAGACCACGTCCGCTGTTACCACCAAGGGCGCGCTGATCGAGGCCATGATCGGCCGCGGCGGCGAGGCGCTGGAGCACAGCTACACCGATGACCTGATGCTCCCGCAACCGGGTGGCGGTTCGACGGTGCTGAAGGTCGACCAGCTCTCGCTCCGCCGCAGCCTGCAGGACGTCTCGTTCGAGGCCCGCGCCGGCGAAGTGCTCGGCATCTACGGCTTCATGGGCTGCGGCCAACTGGAGCTGTCGCGGATCCTGTTCGGCAAGCTCCGGCCGGACGGCGGAACGCTTGTTGTCGATGGCTCCGCCAAGACATTCCGCAGCACCGCGGCGGCGCGGCGGGCCGGCGTCGCGCTGGTGCCGGAGAGCCGCCGCGCCATGCTGTTCCTCCAGGAGCCGGTCTACAAGAACATCTCGATCAGCATCCTCGAGCGGATCTCGGCGCTGCTGCTCAAGCCGATGCGCGAGCGCGCGATCGCCCAGCGCCAGGTCGAGCAATTGCAGATCAGGCCGCCGGTGGTCGGCCTCGATCTCGGCATGCTGTCCGGCGGTAACCAGCAGAAGGTGGCGCTGGCGAAATGGCTGACCTACCCGCCGCGGCTGCTGGTGCTGTGCGAGCCGACCCGCGGCATGGATGTCGGCGCCAAGAACGACGTGATCAACATCGTGCGCGACCTCCGCGCCAAGGGACTGGCGATCATCGTGCTCTCGACCGAACCGGAAACGGTGCTGTCGCTGGCCGACCGGATCCTGGTGCTGAAGCGCGGTGCGGTGGTGCGTGAGTTTGAGGGCGAGGCGGTCAGCAAGGATCGGCTGCTCGAGGCGGCCTAGAGCATGATCCGGAAAAATGCGAGGCGGTTTTCCGACAAGGTCGTGCTCAAAAAAATGAACGAGGCGCGATGACCAACTCAGCGCGCCTAATGGAGAAGTGTTATGGCGAGCAGTGACAGCGCGACGAGCCCAGCCGATCACAAGCGGCCGCGCGGGCTGGCGCCCTTCCTGCGCTCGCAGATGCGCAACATCGCGCCGTTCCTGACGCTGATCTTCCTCAGCGGCTTCTTCGCGATCGCCAGCCCGTCGTTTGCCACAATCGACAATCTCGGCAATATCCTGACGCAGGTGTCGGTGACCGGCATCATCGCCGTCGGCCTCACCTTCGTGATCCTGTGCGCCGAGATCGACCTGTCGATCGCCAGCATCGCCAACGTCACCGGCATTGCGGTGGCGTACTTCACGCTGCAGGAGTCCTACGTCAACATCGCCAACGTCCCGATGCCGGGTTTTGCCGCGATCCTGCTGGCGCTGGCGCTGTGCGCGCTGCTTGGCCTCGTCAACGCGCTGGGGCTGACCGTGATCGGCATTCCCTCCTTCATCATGACGCTCGCCATGATGCAGATCGCGGCCGGCGTCTCGGCGCTGCTGGTGCGCGGCCAGATCGCCTACAAGGTGCCGCCGCTGATCACGACGCTCGGCTCGGGCTCGATCGGCGGCATCCCCTGGATCGTGATCGTCGCCGCGGTGATGCTGCTCGGTGGCCATCTGATGCTGACCTACACGCGCTTCGGCCGCTACGTCTATATGGTCGGCGGCAACCGCGAAGCCGCGGAATTCGCCGGGCTGAACGTCAAGCTCATCCTCGGCAGCGTGATGGTGATCTCGGCGGTGTGCTCGGGGATCGGCGGCATGCTCGGCGTCGCGCATTTCGGCAGCGCACAGCAGAACGAGTTCGACACTTATCTCCTCGATTCGATCGCGGCAGTGGTGGTCGGCGGCACCAGCCTGTTCGGCGGCCGCGGCGGCATCGGCAACACCATCGTCGGCCTGTTCGTGCTCGGCGTGCTCAACAACGGCCTCGATCACGTCAATATCGACAGCTTCCTGAAGATCCTGATCCGCGGGCTGATCCTGCTCGCCGCGCTGATCATCAACGTCTACGCCCAGCGCCTGCGCGAGCAGGCGGCGGAGTAGCCGGGGAGCCCTCTCCATTCGTCGTCCCTGCGAAAGCAGGGACCCATACTCCGCGGCGGGTGTGATGAACGGGACTCGTCATTCCACGATCGCACAAGAAAGACGGTCGGTGGTTATGGGTCCCTGCTTTCGCAGGGACGACATCGAATGCGTTGCGCGGTTCCGGTGTCACACTTCCACACGTGCGCTGCGGCAATTGCGTCAAACTTTCCGAACAGCCGAGTGGGGGCTAATCTCCGGCCGGCAGCGGAGGATTACCCTTTTGTCGGCGTCGACGGCATATCGCGAGATAGCTGGGAGGATTGGCCCGACAATCGCCGTTGCCATCGGGCTCGCTCTGAGTCAGGCCGCGATCGCAGCACCACCCGATAACGCAGATCCGGCGCTCTCCCCATGGTTCGAGAGCCTGAAGCAACCAGGGACCGGTGCATCATGTTGCTCGATTGCGGATTGCCGGACGGTGGAGTTCCGACAGGACCGGGACGGTTACGAGGTATTGATCGATGGTCGCTGGAAGTTGTCGGCGCCATTCTGGCTGCGGGTCCCGCCAAACAGGATCATCGACAGAACCGACAACCCGACGAACCGCGCCGTGGCCTGTTTCACGCCCGAGGCCGGCATTCTCTGTTTCGTGCGTCCGGCAGAAAGTTGATCCTCCACGATCATCTGGCGAAATCCGGCTGCCAGTGACGCAGCTCGCGCGCGGCGTAGCTGACGGTGCCGATCGTCGTGTAGGACGCCGCCTCCAGCATCATGTTGCGCGCGAGCTTGAGGCTGCGCGCCTCGCAGATCGCGCGCTGCTTCTCGTCCGCGATCCACTCGAAATCGATGTTGTGCGCGAGGCCAAGAATGCGCCGGATGGTCTTGGCCGCGGCGAAGCCGACCGTGTCCTGGAACAGCCGCGCCATGTAGGCCTGTCGTTCGGCCTCCAGCCGCGCGGCGCCCGCCTCGCTGTCGAACAGCGACACCGGATAACCGTCGCCCCTCGCCTCGTTGCGCCACAGCTCAAGGAACTTTCGAGAAAACCCGGTCCAGACCCCCTCGATGGTTTCCAGCAGCCATGCCTCGAACGAGGCCCGCTCGCCCGTTGTGCGCTCGTGGCCGGCGGAGGCCAGATAGGCCATCAGCAGATTGCCGATAACGGCGCCGATGTCGAAGCCCATCGGGCCGTAGAACGCGAATTCGGGATCGATCACCTTGGTCTCGCGTTCGGTGACCATGATCGAACCGGTGTGCAGATCGCCATGGAGCAGCGCCTCCGGGCTCGCCATGAATTTCAGCTTGAGCCTGGAGATCGCGACATGCAGGTCGAGATCCTCGCGGAACGCCTCAGCCGTGGCATCGAGATACGGCGCGGTCCAGCGGTTCTGCTCGGCGATGCGATAGGGATCGGTGAAGATCAGGTCCTCGGTGATCTTGCAGAGCGCGTGGTTGCCGGCGAAATCGGCGATCCCCTGCTTCTTCTCCGCGGCCGACAGCGCGAGATCGGACGTGAAGAACAACGTCCGCGCCAGGAAGGTCGAGATATCCTCGACAAAGCGCGGATAACGCGTGGCCCCGATCAGGCCCTTGCGCATGATGATATGCGGCTCGAGCAATTCCATCGCGGTGAGCGCAAGCGGCGCGTCATGATGCAGCACCGCCGGCACGAGCTTTGGCGCCAGCCGCGCCTGATGCACCAGCGCCAGATGTTCGTAATGCGCCCGCGACAGCGGCAGCGGCCAGCTCTCGCCGACCAGCCGCACATAGGGCAGCGCCTGCTTGACGGCGATGCCGCCGCTGTTGCCCTTGACGATGAAGACGAGGTTGAGATTGCCGTCGCCGACCTCGCTGATCGACCAGTCGGCCGGCGCTCCGCCCAGTTGGGTGACGATGGCGGGAAGGCTCGCGAGATAGTCGCGCAGATCGGCCTCCCGCAGGATTCGATAGGCGCTCTGCCCGGAGCCTGGCTGGGCCTGCAGGTTCATCGTGGTCGCCTCCCCAATACTTCAGCCCGAGCCATTGGCCGCTCGTTGTGCTATTCCGGGCACGCAGCCGCAAGGGCTGACGGTCCGGTTCGATGCCCACAATCGCAGGCGACGGGACGCGCCGCAATGCTCCAGACAAGTCCCTAAAGCCAGGGATCGATCAGACCCCATCCGGCCGGCGTTGTTTCAGAACGCACGATGTATTTCCGAGTGGAGGACGCAATGCTCGTCGCCGTATTCTCGGTATTCGCGGCCAGCCGCAAGGACCCGCTCGTCGATATGGCCGAGCAGGTCCACGCAGGCTTCCTTGCCGCCGGGTTGGGCGAGCCGACGGTACGTCTCAGGCTTTCCGATCCCCCGCTCACGGCCGAGATCGCCGCCGTGCAAGCGATCGCGGGGACGAAGCGCATTTCCAGCATCGCCAGGGTGGTCAAGCGCTGGCCGGAATTGGAGCGCTTCGTGCGGACGACCGGCTCGGTTGGCCTGGGCAAGGCGGAAGCGCGGGTGCTGTCGAACGTGACCGAAACCGGTGCCGTCGAGGCGATCGACTTCGCGATCCTGAAGGAGATCGCACAGGGCGTCCCGAAGTCATTTCCTTGCCACGCCATCGACCTGCATTTCTCGGTGCCCGGCTTTTCAGACGGTCCGCAATTGCCCGCTCAGCCTGACCTTCAGACTCTCCGGGGCCTGATGCGCGCCGGCGTCGACATCGGCGCAGGGCACCCGACCTCGCCCGGCATCAGCGTGCACGACAAGTGGTGGGTGAACGGGCGGCAGCGGTCGCTCGCCGCGTTGCGCATTGTCGAAGCCGATCCGCAGGCGAAGAAATTGCCGGCACCTCCGGCCGATGTCGCAACCCTGCTATCGGCCTGCGGCAAGGTGCGAAAGACGATCCAGGTGCCGATAGTCGCGACACCCGCCGCCACGGCGGCTGCCGTGTCCCCCGGCGGCTTGACTCCGGACATGGACGACGCCATCCGCACGGTCGTGCGTGGGTATCGGGCGAAGATGACCGAACTGCTCGATACACTTCCGCACGATCTGCCGGATCAGGTCGGAAGCGCGCCCGCGACACCCGCCGACGGGGGCCCGAGCGCCGGCCCCAAGAAGCCTGATCTCGTTCGGGCCTTCACGCCACTCGGCTACGATTGCCGCGGCGAGAGCGGATCATTCAGGCTACAGCGGCGCACGCCGGGCAATCTCACCGTCACGCTCCAGGTCGATGTCGGCAGCTGGAACAGTTCGGTCGCGGCCTTCATGCAGGTGATCGGCATGGTGAACGGGCACGGCTTCAAGGCCACGCTGCCGCTCCATGCCTCGCGCCGCGCGGTTCGTGGTGAAGTGAGAGGGGTTGAGTTGCCGAGCCAGTTTCCGATCGGCAGCGCCGAGCGGTGGACGCAGATCGTCGACAACCTGGCAACGCTCGTCGCAGCGCTCGATCGCAGCTTCGTGCCCGAGGTCGAGGCAATCTCGGGCCCTTCACCCGAATGGTTTCGGCCGGAGCAAACCTAACCGCGCCGTTCACGAGCCCCGTGCGCTAGAACGGCATCCCCATCAGCTTCGACAGCCGTTCGATCGAGAGATAGCCGGCGTAATAGGCCCACATGCCGATCGCGAAGATCGCGGCCGAGATCAATGTGGTCCACAACAGCTTGCGGCCCATCCGCGCCATGATCGGCGCGCCGGGATCGGTGCCGGGCGCGCCGACGCCGTCCTCATGCTGGCTGCGGATGCCGAACGGCAGCGTCAGGAACAGCACGAGCCACCAAAGGACGAAGTAGATCGCAAGCCCGGTGGTGATCTGGTACGCCATATGGGCTCAGGCCTGTTCGATCTCGACCAAGGCGCCGGAAAAGTCCTTGGGATGGAAGAACAGCACCGGCTTGCCGTGCGCGCCGATCTTCGGCTGGCCGTCGCCGAGCACCCGCGCGCCCTCGGCGATCATGCGGTCGCGGGCCGCGATGATGTCGGGCACGTCGTAGCAGACATGGTGGATGCCGCCGTCGGCATTGCGCTCGACGAACTTCGCGATCGGTGAGGCCTCGCCGAGCGGCTCAATGAACTCGATCTTGGTGTTGGGCAGCGTCACGAACACGGTGATGACGCCATGCTCCGGCAGCGGCACCGCGTCGGAAATCTCGGCATTGAAGGCCGTGCCGTAGATCTTGGCGGCCTGCCTGGCGTCCTTGACCGCGATGGCGACATGATTGAGCCGGCCCAGCATATCTCTCTCCCTTTGTCGCTGCGCACGCCTTAAAGGCGTGTGTCATACCGTCAGAACGTGCACGACGCAGATCGGCTTCTTGCCCCAGTGCTCGTTCAGCGCGGCCCGCACCGCGCGGCGCACCGATTCCCCGAGCGCGTCCGGATCGCGGCGCCGCGGCTTGGGCAAGCCCTCGATCGTCGATACCACGACATCGAACACGATGTCGTCGAACAATTCGCCCGCGGCATTCTTCTCCGGCATGCCGACGAGATCAACCTCGGGATCGTCGAGCATCTCGCCCTGCGCGGTCATGGCGACGGCGACGAAGGCGCAGCCAGCAAAGCCCATCCGCCGCCGCTCGACCACGGCGCGCGACTTGGAGTCCTCAAGGATGGTTCCGTCCTTGTAGAGCCGTCCCGACGGCACTTCGCCGACGATGCCGGGATCGCCGGGCCCGAGCTTGACGAGGTCGCCGTTGCGGCAGGTCAGGACTTTTGGGACACCGGCGGCGCGCGCCAGCTTGGCGTGCTCGGCGAGATGCAGCGCCTCGCCATGCACGGGGATCAGGAGCTGCGGCCGCACCCAGGAGATCATGTCGCGCAGCTCGTCACGGCGCGGATGGCCGGAGACATGCACCAGATGCTCGCGGTCGGTGATGATTTCGACGCCCTGGGTCACCAGCCCGTTGATGATGCCGCCGACCGCCTTCTCGTTGCCGGGAATGGTGCGGGAGGAGAAGATCACGGTGTCGCCCCTGTTCAGGGTCACCTGCGGGTGGTCGTTGTTGGCGATCCGCGCCAGCGCAGCGCGGGGCTCACCCTGGCTGCCGGTGCACAGCGCCAGCACCTTGTCGGGCGGGAAATGACCGTAATAGTCAGCGCTGCGGAATTTGTGCGAGCCGTCGAGATAGCCGCATTCGCGCGCGACCTGCACCACGCGCTCCATGGCGCGGCCGACCACGACGACCTCGCGATCAGCGGCGTTCGCGGCGTCCGCCACCGCCCTCACGCGGGCGACATTGGAGGCGAATGTGGTGACCGCGACCCGGCCCTTGGCCGCCTTGACCAGCTTCTTGATGGTGGCGGCGACCTCGGTCTCCGAGGGCGAGCGCCCGTCGCGCACCGCGTTGGTGGAATCGCCGACCAGCGCCAGCACGCCTTCGTCACCGAGCTCGCGCAGCCGCCGCTCGTCGGTCGGCAGGCCGATGATCGGCGTCGGATCGATCTTCCAGTCGCCGGTGTGCAGCACGGTGCCGACATCGGTTTTGATCGCAAGCGCGTGCGATTCCGGAATCGAATGCGCGACCGGGATGAACTCGACATTGAACGGGCCGATATCAACCCGCCCGCCCGACGGGATCACCGTGATCGGGATCTTGGGCGGATTGCGCTCGGCGGCGCATTTAGCCTCGAACAGCGCCGCGCTGAATTGGGTTGCGTAGATCTTGCAGCCGAGCTTCGGCCAGAGATCGATGATCGCGCCGAAATGGTCCTCATGGGCGTGCGTCAGCACGAGGCCCATCAGATTGTTGCGCTCCTTCTCGAGAAAACGCACATCGGGCATGATCAGGTCGATGCCCGGCAGATGCTCCTCGTCGCCGAAGGAGACGCCGAGGTCGACCGCGAGGAACGAACGTTGGTGGCGGTTGCCGAGGCCATAGATCGACAAATTCATGCCGATCTCGCCGACGCCGCCGAGCGGTGCAAAAGTAAGCTCGTCAGGTCGCGCCATCACACCGCCCTCTTAGAGGCTGCGCTGCCGAAATAGACCTCGCCCGCCGCAACCGGGACACGCCTGCCCTCGGCCGTACACACGATCAGACAACCGGTCTCATCGATGGTTTCGAAGATGCCCTCGATGGTCGCCGAGCCCGTGTTGATCGCGACCTCGCCGCCAAGCCCGGCCGCGCGCTCGAGCCAGCGCCGGCGGATTTCGGCAAAGCCGCGGCCATTGTCCCAGATGCCGCGGAACTCGACCCAGGCATCGGATAGCGCCGTGAACAGCTCTTCCGCACTGATCTGGACGCCGAGCTCGGCCAGCGACACAGCAGGTGTCGGCGTGCCCTCGGGCGACGCCACGACATTGGTACCGATGCCGACAACGACCGCGAGGCGATCGCCGACGGCTTCGGCCTCCATGTTGATGCCGACCAGCTTCGCGTCACCCGCGAGCACGTCGTTCGGCCACTTCAGCGCATATCTCGGCCGGTCAGAACCGAGACGAAGGGACGCCTCGACACTGACTTTCGCCAGGGCGGCCTCCTCCGACAGCCCTGCGACAAAGCCGAGCGTCGCGGCAACGGCCGGCGGGACGTCCATCAACTCGAGAATACTGCTGGCAAGGTTGCCGCGCGGCGCGATCCAGACCCGCTGCCGCCGTCCCCGCCCTGCGGTCTGCTCTGATGTCACGAACCACATCGGCCCCTGCTCGCCGTCGCGGGCGCGCAGCATCGCCTCGGCATTGGTCGAGCCGATCTGGTCGAAGGCGGCGAGCTTGTAGCCCGCCGCAATGGCCCGGGGTCCGAGCGTGAAGGTCATAGTGAGGTTATGCGCATGATCCGATCCGAAAGCCAGCGTCCTGTTTTCGGGATCATGTGCTTTAGAACAGCGACTTCGCCGCCGCCGTGGCCACGCTCACCAGCGGTCCCGGATAGGCGAAGAAGAAGATATTGAAGATGCCTGCGACCGCCAGCACGGTGCGCAGCTCGACGCGGACCGGGTCGAGCTTGCCGAGCGGCTGATCGAAATACATCACCTTGACGATCGACAGATAGTAGAACGCGCCCACCACGCTGGTCAGCACGCCGATCACCGCGAGCGTGAACAGATTGGCCTTGATCGCGGCGACGAACACGTACCATTTGCCGAAGAAGCCGGCGAGCGGCGGCACGCCGGCCAGCGAAAACAGCAGCATCGCGAAGACGAAGGCAATCAGCGGGTTGGTGCGGGACAGGCCGGCGAAATCACTGATCTGCTCCAGCGCCTGGCCGTTGCGCTTCATGGCAAGGATGATCGAGAAGGTGCCGAGCGTCATCGCGACATAGATCGCGATGTAGATCAAGACGCCCTGCGCGCCCTCGACCGTGCCGGAGGCGAGGCCGACCAGCGCAAAGCCCATATGGCCGATCGAGGAATAGGCCATCAGCCGCTTGATGTTGGACTGGCCGATCGCGGCGAACGAGCCCAGCGCCATCGAGGCGATCGCCACGAACACCAGGATCTGCTGCCACTGAGTGACGATGCCCGGGAACGCGGTCAGCGTCGCACGGGTGAACACGGCGAGCGCCGCGACCTTCGGGGCGGAGGCGAAGAACGCCGTCACCGGCGTCGGTGCGCCCTCATAGACGTCGGGCGTCCACATATGGAACGGCACCGCCGAGACCTTGAAGCAGAGGCCGGCGAGCAGGAACACCAGGCCGAACACGATGCCGATGCTGCCGGTGGTCGCGGCCGCCGCGATGCCGGCGAAGCTGACCGTGCCGGTGAAGCCGTAGATCAGCGAGGCGCCGTAGAGCAGCATGCCCGACGACAGCGCGCCGAGCACGAAATACTTCAGGCCGGCCTCACTCGACTTGGCATTGTCGCGCTGGCTGGCGGCGACGACGTAGAGCGCAAGGCTCATCAGCTCGAGGCCGAGATAGAGCGAGATCAGGTCGCCGGCCGAGATCAGCACCATCATGCCGAGCGTCGACAGCAGCACCAGGATCGAGAACTCGAAATTGCGGGTCGATGGCTGGGACAGGTACTCAGTCGACAGGATCAACGTCGCCGCCGAGGCGATCAAGGCGAGGATCTTCAGGAAGCGGGCGAAGTCGTCGACGATGAAGCTGCCGCCGAAGGTGACGAGCTTGCCGGCCGGCAGCCAGAGCTCCAGCACGCCGGTCAGCACCAGCAGACACACCGCGAGCGTGGTGATCAGCCGGGTCGTGCCCTGCCCGCGATAGGCTCCGATCATCAACAGCACCATGGCGCCGACCGCGAGCACCAGCTCCGGCAGCACCGGCTGCAACTGATAACCTGCACTGGAAAAGCTCATGGCGGCGGCCTTACTGCGTAACCAGCGCGGCTGCCTTCACGGCAGTCACGGCGGTGTTGTAATTATTGACGAGCTGCTGCACCGAGGCGGCCGACATGTCGAGCACCGGCTTCGGATAGACGCCGAACAGGATGGTCAGCGCGATCAGCGGGAACAGCGTCACGCATTCGCGAAAGGTCAGATCCTTGATCGACATCAGCGACGGCTTGACCAGCGCGCCGAACACCACCTTGCGGTAGAGCCAGAGCGCGTAGCAGGCCGACAGGATCACGCCGGTGGTGGCGAAGAACGCCGTCGGCAGCGAGATCTTGAAGGTGCCGAGCAAGGTCATGAACTCGCCGACGAATCCGCTCGTGCCCGGCAGACCGACATTGGCCATGGTGAAGACCATGAAGGTCATCGCATAGAGCGGCATCCGGTTGACGAGGCCGCCATAGGCCGCGATCTCGCGGGTGTGCATGCGGTCGTAGACGATGCCGACGCAGAGGAACAGCGCGCCGGAGACGATGCCGTGCGAGATCATCTGGAACATGCCGCCGGCGACGCCCTGCGTGGTCACCGCGAAGATGCCCATGGTGACGAAGCCCATATGCGCGACCGAGGAGTACGCGATCAGCTTCTTCATGTCCTCCTGCATCATCGCCACCAGCGAGGTGTAGATGATGGCGATGACCGACAGCGTGAACACGAACGGTGCGAAGTCGTGCGAGGCCAGCGGGAACATCGGCAGCGAGAAGCGCAGGAAGCCGTAGCCGCCCATCTTCAGCAGGATCGCGGCCAGGATCACCGAGCCCGCCGTCGGCGCCTCGACATGCGCGTCAGGCAGCCAGGTGTGCACCGGCCACATCGGCATCTTCACCGCAAACGAGGCGAAGAACGCCAGCCACGCCCAAGTCTGCAACGAGCGCGGCACCGCGGTGTGCATCAGGGTCGGGATATCGGTGGTGCCGGCGTTCCAGTACAGCGCCATGATGGCGAGCAGCATCAGCACGGAGCCGAGGAACGTATAGAGGAAAAACTTGAACGAGGCGTAGACCCGGCGCGGACCGCCCCAGACGCCGATGATCAGGAACATCGGGATCAGGCCGCCCTCGAAGAACAGATAGAACAGCACGAGGTCGAGTGCCGAGAAGGTGCCGACCATCAGCGTTTCCAGGATCAGGAACGCCATCATGTATTCGCTGACGCGCTGCGTCACCGACTTCCAGCTCGCGATGATGCAGAGCGGCATGATCGCGGTGGTCAGGATGATCAGCGGCAGCGAGATCCCGTCGATGCCCATGTGATAGGTGATGCCGGTGGCGAGCCAGGACGTCTTCTCGACGAATTGGAAGTCGGTCGAGGCCGGATCGAAACGCGCGACCAGGATCAGCGACACCGCGAAGGTGATCAGCGTGGTCCACAGCGCGATCCAGCGCGCCGTGCGGCTCGCGCTCTCGTCGCCGCCCCGTGCCAAGAGGTAGACCAGGATCGCGCCGACCGCCGGCAGGAAGGTCGTGACGGAAAGGATGGGCCAGGTTGTCATTTACTGGCCTCCCAAGCCGAACATGAACCAGGTGATCAATCCGGCGGCCCCGATCAGCATCGCGAACGCGTAATGATAAAGGTAGCCGGTCTGCAATTTCACGACATTGCGGGTGACGTCGAGCACGCGGGCCGAGACGCCGTCCGGACCGAAGCCGTCGATGACGAAGCCATCGCCCTTCTTCCACAGCGTGTAGCCGAGCCACTTCGCCGGGCGCACGAAGATCCAGTCGTACAGCTCGTCGAAGTACCATTTGTTGAGCAGGAACTGGTACAGCATCGGCTGCTGGTTCGCGAGCTCGACCGGCAGATACGGCCTGCGGATGTAGAACAGGTACGAGACGAACAGGCCGAGCGCCATCATCACGGTGGGCAGCGGCGCGAGCCAGCTCGGCATGTGCTCCATATCCTCGAGGATGTGCGGGTTCATCTTCACGGATTCGCGGAAGAACTCCTCGACGCCGTGCGGGCTGGCGAACACTTCCTTGAACGGCAGACCGGCCAGGATCGAGCCGGCGGCGAGCACGCCGATCGGCACCAGCATCCAGACCGGACTCTCATGCGCCGCCTCATAGTGCTTCTGGTCGTGCGGCTCGCCGAAGAACGTCTTGAAGATCAGACGCCAGGAGTAGAACGAGGTCAGGCCGGCGGCCACGATCGTCAGCAGGTAGGCATACGTCGCGAACGGGTTGTGCGCCGCGTAGGCCGCCTCGATGATCGCGTCCTTGGAGAAGTAGCCGGCAAACAGCGGGAAGCCGGTCAGCGCCAGGGTGCCGATGCACATCACCGCGAAGGTGTAGGGGATCTTGCGCCACAGGCCGCCCATGTTGCGGATGTCCTGCTCGTGGTGCATCGCGTAGATCACCGAGCCGGAGCCCAGGAACAGCAATGCCTTGAAGAAGGCGTGCGTGAACAGGTGGAACATGCCGACCGAATAGGCCCCTGCTCCCATCGCCACGAACATGTAGCCGAGCTGCGAACAGGTCGAATACGCGACGATGCGCTTGATGTCGTTCTGCACGAGGCCGATCGTGGCGGCGAAGAACGCCGTGGTCGCGCCGAAGAACATCACCACCGCCTGCGTGGTCGGCGACAGCTCGAACAGCGGCGACAGCCGCGCCACCATGAAGACGCCGGCGGTGACCATGGTTGCGGCATGGATCAGCGCCGACACCGGCGTCGGGCCTTCCATCGCGTCCGGCAACCAGGTGTGCAGCAGGAACTGAGCGGATTTGCCCATCGCGCCCATGAACAGGAACAGACAGGTCAAGGTCAGCGCATCGGGATGCCAGCCGAAGAAGTCGATGGTCTTGCCGGTCAGCCCGGGCGCGGCATGGAAGATGGTCTCGAAGTCGGTCGAGCCGACCAGCGCGAAAATCGCGAAGATACCGAGCGCGAAGCCGAAGTCGCCGACGCGGTTGACCACGAAGGCCTTGATCGCCGCCGCATTCGCCGACGGCTTCTGGTACCAGAACCCGATCAGGAGGTAGCTCGCGAGACCGACGCCCTCCCAGCCGAAGAACAGCTGCACCAGGTTGTCCGAAGTCACCAGCATCAGCATCGCGAAGGTGAACAGCGAGAGATAGCCGAAGAAGCGCGGCCGGTTCGGGTCCTCGTCCATGTAGCCGATGGAATAGAGGTGGACGAGCGCGGACACGGTGTTGACCACGACCAGCATGACGGCGGTCAGGGTGTCGACCCGCAGCGTCCAGGCCACCTGCAGGTCGCCCGAGGTGATCCAGGGCAGCAGCACGACGCGCGCATCATGGTGCATGAAGCCGACATCGACCAGCGTGAACCAGGACAGCGCCGCCG
The DNA here is from genome assembly GCF_049075665.1 of Bradyrhizobium sp. B120. Taxonomy (NCBI): domain Bacteria; kingdom Pseudomonadati; phylum Pseudomonadota; class Alphaproteobacteria; order Hyphomicrobiales; family Nitrobacteraceae; genus Bradyrhizobium; species Bradyrhizobium sp. B120. Next base: position 4,746,557 of record NZ_CP185242.1, read on the forward strand.
AGACGAACAGCAAGCCCGTGGTGATCAGCTCGGCCAGCCGCGAGCCCGCCGCCGCCGGCTCGGCGACATGGTGGTCGTCATGGCTATGGTCATCGTGGCCATGATCGTCGTGGGCCGCGGAGGCATGGGCGTCGCCATGCGCATCGTCATGATGGTCGACGGTGTCGCCGCTCGGGCAGCGCGCATGCGCGCCAACCAGCGAGATGATCCCCGCGAGAATGGCTCCCAGCAGAGGCAGAAATACGATTGCCTGTATCATCGCCGGATTAGCCCTTCATCAGATTGACGTCTTCAACCGCGATCGAACCGCGATTGCGGAAATACACCACCAGCACGGCAAGGCCGATCGCGGCCTCGGCCGCCGCCACCGTCAGCACCAGCAGCGCGAACACCTGGCCGACGATGTCGCCGAGGAAGGTCGAGAACGCCACCAGGTTGATGTTGACCGAGAGCAGGATCAGCTCGATCGACATCAGGATGACGATGATGTTCTTGCGGTTCAGGAAGATGCCGAGGATCCCGAGCGTGAACAGGATCGCGCCGACCGCCAGATAGTGCCCTAGCCCGATCGTCATTTCACCCACTCCGCCGCATCGGCATCCTGCAGGCCCTGCCCCGACGCCACCTTGCGCATCGCCATCGCAATCTCGGGCGTGCGCGCGTTCTGCACGTTGATGTTCTGCCGCTTGACGTTGGCCTTGTGGCGCAGCGTCAGCACGATGGCGCCGATCATCGCGACCAGGAGCACCATGCCGGCGAGCTGGAAGTAATGGATGTACTTCGTATAGAGCACGAGGCCGAGCGCCTCGGTGTTGCTGACATTTGTCGGGATCGCCGCCGTGATCGTCTTGGTCACGGACGGGTTGATCACCCAGGCGCCGACCACCAGCAGAAGCTCGAACAGGAAGATGCCGCCGATCACGATGCCGATCGGCAGGTACTGCATGAAGCCCTCGCGCAGTTCGACGAAGTCGACGTCGAGCATCATGATCACGAACAGGAACAGCACCGCGACGGCGCCGACATAGACCACGATCAGCATCATCCCGAGGAACTCGGCGCCCATCAGGATGAACAGGCCCGAGGCGTTGACGAACGCCAGGATCAGGTACAGCACGGAGTGCACGGGATTGCGCGAGACAATCACCATGACCGCCGAGGCCACGCAGGCCGCGGCAAACAGATAGAAGAACAGCGCCGGAAGGATCATGCCCTCACCTCACCGGTACGGCGCGTCGAGCGCGATCGACTTCGCAATCTCGCGCTCCCAGCGGTCGCCATTGGCGAGCAGCTTCGCCTTGTCATAGTAGAGTTCCTCGCGGGTCTCGGTCGCGAATTCGAAATTCGGTCCCTCGACGATGGCGTCCACCGGGCATGCCTCCTGGCACAGGCCGCAATAGATGCACTTCACCATGTCGATGTCGTAGCGCACCGTGCGGCGGGTGCCGTCGTTGCGGCGCGGGCCGGCCTCGATCGTGATCGCCTGCGCCGGGCAGATCGCCTCGCACAGCTTGCAGGCGATGCAGCGTTCTTCGCCGTTCGGATAGCGGCGCAGCGCGTGCTCGCCGCGGAAGCGCGGCGAGATCGGCCCCTTCTCGAAGGGATAATTCAGCGTCGGCTTCGGCTTGAAGAAATAGCGCATGGCGAGAACGAACGCCGAGACGAATTCCGAGAGCAGAAGCGAACGGGCTGTTGCGTTGACGTTGACACTCATGACGACCTCACTTCGGCGCGATGCCGGCGAACTGCAGCACTCCGGCCACGATCACCACCATCGCCAGCGACAGCGGCAAGAACACCTTCCAGCCGAGCCGCATCAGTTGATCGTAGCGGTAGCGCGGCACGATCGCCTTCGCCATCGCGAACATGAAGAACATGAAGAACACCTTGAGGGCGAACCAGACGATGCCCGGAATCCAGGTGAACGGCGGCAGATTGACCGGCGGGAGCCAGCCGCCCAGGAACAGGATCGACGCCAGCGCGCACATCGTGGTGATCGCGACATACTCGCCGAGCATGAACAAGAGATACGGGGTCGAGCCGTATTCGGTCATGAAGCCGGCGACGAGTTCGGATTCCGCTTCGACCAGGTCGAACGGTGGACGGTTGGTTTCTGCCAGCGCCGAGACGTAGAACACGACGAACATCGGGAACAGCGGCCACACATACCAGTTCAGGATGGTGAGCTGCGGCAGGCCGATCAGGTGCGCGAGCCCGCGCGAGTTCTGCGCTTCGACCACCGCCGACAGGTTCAGCGAGCCGACACAGAGCAGCACGGTGATGATGACAAAGCCGATCGAGACTTCGTAGGACACCATCTGCGCCGCCGAGCGCAGCGCCGCCAGGAACGGATACTTCGAGTTCGACGACCAGCCGGCCATGATGACGCCGTAGATCGACAGCGAGGAGATCGCGAAGATGTAGAGAATGCCGACATTGATGTCGGAGATCACCCAGCCGAGATTGAACGGGATCACCGCCCAGGCGGCCAGCGCCAGGATGCACGAGACCAGCGGCGCCAGCAGGAACACGCCCTTGTTGGAGCCGGACGGAATCACCGGCTCCTTCAGCACGAATTTCAGGAGGTCGGCGAAGGATTGCAGCAATCCGAACGGGCCGACCACGTTGGGGCCGCGGCGGATCTGCACCGCCGCCCAAATCTTGCGGTCGGCGAGCAGGATGTAGGCGATCGCGATCAGCAGCACGACGAGCAGCAACAGGCTTTCCGCGACCATGATGATCAGCGGCCAGAGGAAGCCGGTCCAGAACGCGCTTGCGAAGAATTCAGCCATCAGGTCACGCTCACTCCGCTGCCGTCAGCATTCGCCCCGACGCCAGCCGCGAGCATTCCGCCATCACGGCAGAGGCCCGCGCGATCGGGTTGGTCAGATAGAAATCCTCGACGGTCGGCTTGAATGCCGCCTTGTCGACGCTGCCGCCCTTGCCGGCCAGCGCCTTGACGTCGTCGGCCTTGCCGGCCTCGATCTGGTCGAGCCGCATCAGATGCGGATAGGTCTTGAACATCGCCTGGCGCAGCGCCTGCAGCGAGTCGAACGGCAGCTTCTTGCCGAGCACGTCGGACAGCGCGCGGATGATCGCCCAGTCCTCGCGGGCTTCGCCCGGCGGGAACGCGGCGCGGTTGGCGATCTGGGCCCGGCCCTCGGTGTTGACGTAGATGCCGGACTTCTCGGTATAGGCGGCGCCCGGCAGGATGACGTCGGCGCGGTGCGCGCCCTGGTCGCCATGGGTGCCGATATAGACCACGAAGGTGCCATCCGGCGCCTTGATCTCGTCGGCGCCGAGCAGGAACAACACGTCGAGGGTGCCGAAGGTCGTCATCTGCGCCGTGGTCAGGCCGCCGGCCGAAGGCGAGAAGCCGATATCGAGCGCGCCGGCACGTGAGGCAGTGTCCTGCAGCACGGCAAAGCCGTTCCAGCCGTCCTTCAGCGCACCGACATCGACGGCGAGCTTGGCCGCCTGCGCCAGCACCGCCGCGCCGTCATGCCTGGTGTAGGCGCCGGCGCCGACCAGGATGATCGGGTTCTTGGCATTCTTCAGCACGTCGGCAAAGGAGTGCTTGCCGGCCACGAGATCGGCCAGCGTATCGGTGCCAGCGCCGAGATAGTCATGCTCATAGGTGAAATCGGCCTTCGAGCCGATCATGCCGACCTTGAGCCCGCCGGTGCGCCAGCGCTTGCGGATCCGCGCGTTCAGCACCGCCGCTTCCTTGCGCGGATGCGAGCCGATGATCAGGATCGCGTCGGCCTGATCGATGCCGGCAATGGTCGGGTTGAAGATGTAGGAGCCGCGGCCGGCCTTGGCGTCGAACGCATCGCCGCCCTGCACCGCCAGATTGACCGAGCCGAACTTCGCGAGCAGCTCTTTCAGCGCATACATTTCATCGACCGCGGCGAGATCGCCGGCGATCGCGCCGATCCGCTTGCCGTCGATGCGGCCGGCCTTGGCGGCGATGGCAGCAAAGGCTTCCTGCCAGGTCGCCGGCTTGAGCTGGCCGTTCTCGCGCACATAGGGACGGTCGAGGCGCTGCGTGCGCAGGCCGTCGACGACGTGGCGGGTCTTGTCGGAGATCCACTCCTCGTTCACCGCCTCGTTGATGCGCGGCAGGATCCGCATCACCTCGCGGCCGCGAGTGTCGACACGGATCGCCGAGCCGACGCCGTCCATGACGTCGACCGACTGCGTCTTGCCGAGCTCCCAGGGGCGCGCCGCGAAGGCATACGGCTTCGAGGTCAGCGCACCGACCGGGCAGATATCGACGAGATTGCCCTGCAGCTCGGAGCTCAGCGCCTGCTCGAGATAGGTGGTGATCTCCATGTCCTCGCCGCGCCCGGTCGCGCCCATTTCCGGCGCGCCGCAGACTTCGGCGGAGAAGCGGACGCAGCGCGTGCACTGGATGCAGCGGTTCATCGAGGTCTTGACCAGCGCGCCGAGATACTTGTCCTCGACCGCGCGCTTGTTCTCGGCGAAACGGCTGGTGTCGACGCCGTAGCCCATCGCCTGGTCCTGCAGATCGCACTCGCCGCCCTGGTCGCAGATCGGGCAGTCCAGCGGATGGTTGATCAGCAGGAATTCCATCACGCCTTCGCGCGCCTTCTTGACCATCGGCGAACGGGTCGAAATCTCCGGCGGCTCACCCTTCGGTCCCGGACGGCAGTCGCGCACGGCCCAGGCGCAGCTCGCGACCGGCTTCGGGCCGCCCTTCACCTCGACCAAGCACATCCGGCAATTGCCGGCGATCGACAGCCGCTCGTGATAGCAGAAGCGCGGAATCTCGGCGCCGGCCGCCTCGCACGCCTGCAACAGCGTGTACTCCGGCGGCACATCGATCTCTTTGCCATCGACGATGATCTTGCTCATGTCTCTTCTCTACTCCGCCGCGACCATGTGGACGGGATCACGAACGCCCTGATCGTCGAGATCGGCCTTGTGCGAATACTGATCGATGCGCTCTTCGATCTCGTGACGGAAGTGCGCAATCAGACCCTGGATCGGCCACGCCGCGGCGTCGCCGAGCGCGCAGATGGTGTGGCCCTCGACCTGCTTGGTGACCTCGAGCAGCATGTCGATCTCGCGCTTGTGGGCGCGGCCGTCGGCCATGCGGGTCAAGACGCGCCACATCCAGCCGGTGCCCTCGCGGCACGGCGTGCACTGGCCGCAGCTCTCATGCTTGTAGAAATAGGAGATGCGCGCGATCGCCCGGATCAGGTCGGTCGACTTGTCCATCACGATCACGGCTGCGGTGCCGAGGCCCGAGCGCAGCTTGCTCAGGCTGTCGAAATCCATCGGCGTGTCGATGATCTGATCGGCCGGCACCATGCGCACCGACGAGCCGCCGGGGATCACGGCCTTCAGATTGTCCCAGCCGCCGCGGATGCCGCCGCAATGCTTCTCGATCAGTTCGCGGAACGGAATCCCCATCGCCTCTTCGACGTTGCAAGGGCGCTCGACATGGCCGGAGATGCAGAACAGCTTGGTGCCGACATTGTTCGGCCGGCCGATGGCGGCGAACCAGGCGGCGCCGCGGCGCAGGATGTCGGGCGCAACCGCAATCGACTCGACGTTGTTGACGGTGGTCGGGCAGCCATAGAGGCCGACATTGGCCGGGAACGGCGGCTTCAATCGCGGCTGGCCCTTCTTGCCCTCGAGGCTCTCGAGCAGCGCGGTCTCTTCGCCGCAGATATAGGCGCCGGCGCCGTGCGCGACATAGATGTCGAACGGCCAGCCGTTGATGTTGTCCTTGCCGACCAGCTTGGCCTCATAGGCCTGGTCGATCGCCGCCTGCAGCCGCTCGCGCTCGCGAATGAACTCGCCGCGGATATAGATGTAGCAGGCATGCGCGCCCATTGCGAAGCTCGCGAGCAGGCAGCCTTCGACCAGGAGATGCGGATCGTGCCGCATGATCTCACGGTCCTTGCAGGTACCGGGCTCCGACTCGTCGGCGTTGACGACGAGATAGCTCGGACGGCCGTCCTTGGATTCCTTCGGCATGAAGGACCACTTCATGCCGGTCGGGAAGCCCGCACCGCCGCGGCCGCGCAGGCCCGAGGCCTTCATCTCGTTGATGATCCAGTCGCGGCCCTTGTCGATGATCCCCTTGGTACCATCCCAGGCGCCTCGGCGGCGCGCGCCCTCGAGGCCCCAATCATGCTGGCCGTAGAGGTTCTTGAAGATGCGGTCCTTGTCGTCGAGCATGCTCAAAACTTTCCGAACATCACCGATTGGCTTGCGAATAAGCGAGCCCGGCGGCACAGCCGCCGAACACGATGGCCCACAACAGGCTGGATTCCAGCGTGGCGCTCGGGCCGTAACGTTGCAGCAGGAACATGAAGCCGGCCGCGACAGTGGTATGCAGGGCGATCGTGCGCCAGGCCTTCATCGTAGCGCCCCTCCCCACCTTGTTTTCCTGCCCGTTTGCCTGCACCTGAAAGCCCCCCATCAGGTGGTTTCCTTCAGCGTCGTCGGCCCGCCTGCGGGCGCCGAGAACTGACGGTCGACCTGCGGGCCCGGCTTCGGCGGATTGCCGGCGGCAAAGCCGTCGAGCACCTTGCCGAAGCTTTCCTTGGTCAGGTCCTCGTAGGTGTCCTTCCAGATCAGCACCATCGGCGCGTTCACGCAGGCCCCGAGGCACTCGACCTCTTCCCACGAGAAGTTGCCGTCCTTCGACAGCTGGAAAGGATCGTGATGGATGCGATGCTGGCACACCTCGATCAGGTCGGCGGCGCCGCGCAGCCGGCACGGCGTGGTGCCGCAGACCTGGACATGCGCCTTCTTGCCGACCGGCGAGAGCTGGAACATGGTGTAGAAGGTCGCGATCTCCAGCATGCGGATATGCGGCATCTCGAGCAGGTCGGCGACGGCGCGGATCGCCGCTTCCGAGACCCAGCCGTCATGCTGCTCCTGCACGCGCCACAGGATCGCGATCGCAGCCGAGGCCTGACGGCCTGGCGGATACTTCTCGATCTGCTTCTTGGCCCAGGCGAGATTCTCGTCCGTGAACGTGAAGCTCGCGGGCTGCAATTCCTTCGGGGCGAGGCGGCGGACGGACATCGATCAAACTCTCATTGCGGGCGGTGCGGATGCGAACATCATCACCGGTCGACCTCGCCGAACACGATGTCCAGCGAGCCAAGGATGGCGGAAACGTCGGCCAGCAGATGGCCCTTGCAGATGTGATCCATCGCCTGCAGATGGGCGAAGCCCGGCGCGCGGATCTTGCACTTGTAGGGCTTGTTGGTGCCGTCGGCGACGAGATAGACGCCGAACTCGCCCTTCGGCGCCTCGACCGCGGCGTAGACTTCGCCGGCCGGCACATGCACGCCCTCGGTGTAGAGCTTGAAGTGATGGATCAGCGCTTCCATCGAGCGCTTCATGTCACCACGGCGCGGCGGCGCGATCTTGTTGTCCTCGACCACGACCGGGCCCTGCCCGTCCGGCGCCTTCAGCTTCTGGATGCACTGCTTCATGATGCGCACCGACTGGCGCATTTCTTCCATCCGGATCAAATAGCGGTCGTAGCAGTCGCCGTTCTTGCCGATCGGAATGTCGAAATCCATCTCGGCATAGCACTCATAGGGCTGCGACTTGCGCAGGTCCCAGGCCGCGCCCGAGCCGCGCACCATCACGCCCGAGAAGCCCCACTCCCAAGCCTCCTTCAGCGGCACCACGCCGATGTCGACGTTGCGCTGCTTGAAGATGCGGTTGCCGGTGAGCAGCGTGTCGAGGTCGTCGACGACCTTGAGGAACGGATCGCACCACGCCTCGATATCGTCGATCAGCTTCGGCGGCAGGTCCTGGTGCACGCCGCCGACCCGGAAGAACGCCGCGTGCATGCGCGAGCCCGAGGCGCGCTCATAGAACACCATCAGCTTCTCGCGCTCTTCGAAGCCCCACAGCGGCGGGGTCAGCGCGCCGACGTCCATCGCCTGCGTGGTGACGTTGAGCAGATGCGACAGGATGCGGCCGATCTCGCAATACAGCACCCGGATCAGTTGGCCGCGGCGCGGCACCGTGATGCCGAGCAGCTTTTCCGCCGCCAGGCAGAACGCATGCTCCTGGTTCATCGGCGCGACATAGTCGAGCCGGTCGAAATACGGGATCGCCTGCAGATAGGTCTTGTGCTCGATCAGCTTCTCGGTGCCGCGGTGAAGCAGCCCGATATGCGGATCGACGCGCTCGACGACTTCGCCGTCCAATTCGAGCACCAAACGAAGCACGCCGTGCGCAGCCGGATGCTGCGGGCCAAAGTTGATGGTGAAATTGCGAAGATTCTGTTCGTTCATGATCAGGCCTTCGGTTCCGCCTTCGCCTTTTCGTCACCCGGCAAGGGGTAATCGGCCCCTTCCCACGGAGACAGGAAATCGAACTTGCGGAATTCCTGGTTGAGCCGGACCGGCTCGTACAGCACCCGCTTCTCCTGGTCGTCGTAGCGAACCTCGACGAAGCCGGTCAGCGGGAAATCCTTGCGCAGCGGATGGCCGTCGAAGCCGTAATCCGTCAGCAGGCGGCGCATGTCGGGGTGGCCGATGAAGATCACGCCGTAGAGGTCGTAGGTCTCGCGCTCGAACCAGTCGGCGCCGGGGAAGACGCCGATGATCGACGGCACCTGCGTGGTCTCGTCGGCCTGGCCGCGTACCCGGATGCGCGTGTTCAGCGTCGGCGACAGCAGATGATAGACGACGTCGAAGCGCTTTTCGCGGCTCGGATAGTCGACCGCGGTCGCGTCTGTGAAGTTGACGAAGCGACAGTTGGGATCGTCACGCAGAAAAGTGACGACGTCCACGATTCTGCCAATCTCGACGTCGATAGTGAGTTGATTGAACGCGACCGAGTGCGCCGTGGCGGCGCCCGGAAGCGCGCTCACGATCGTCTGCCCAAGGGCGTCGAGCTTGCCGTCGTCCATGCCTGAAACCTTAGCGTTCGATAGTGCCGATACGGCGGATCTTCTTCTGCAGCAGCAGCACGCCGTAGAGCAGCGCTTCCGCCGTGGGCGGACAGCCCGGCACATAGATGTCGATCGGCACGATGCGGTCGCAACCGCGCACCACCGAGTACGAATAGTGGTAGTAGCCGCCGCCATTGGCGCAGGAGCCCATCGAGATGACGTAGCGCGGCTCCGGCATCTGGTCGTAGACCTTGCGCAGCGCGGGCGCCATCTTGTTGGTCAGGGTGCCGGCGACGATCATCACGTCGGACTGCCGCGGCGAGGCGCGCGGCGCAAAGCCGAAGCGCTCGACGTCGTAGCGCGGCATCGAGACCTGCATCATCTCGACCGCGCAGCAGGCGAGACCGAAGGTCATCCACATCAGCGAGCCGGTGCGCGCCCAGGTGATCAGGTCGTCGGCCGCCGCGACGAAGAAGCCCTTGTCGGACAGCTCGTGATTGACCTCGAGGAAAAACGGATCATTGGCGCCGACCGGTTTGCCGGTCGACGGATCGAGAATGCCTCTCGGAGCTTGCGCAATCGCCGGCTGCGAGGATGCGGCGGTGGGGCTCAATCCCATTCGAGCGCGCCTTTCTTCCATTCATACGCGAACCCGACCGTCAGCACGGCCAGGAACACCATCATCGACCAGAAGCCGGTCGCGCCCAGCTTTCCGAACGCCACGGCCCACGGGAACAGGAACGCCACTTCGAGATCGAAGATGATGAAGAGTATCGCCACCAGGTAGAAGCGGACGTCGAACTTCATGCGGGCGTCGTCAAAAGCGTTGAATCCGCATTCATAGGCGGACAGCTTTTCCGGATCCGGCGACTGGAACGCGACCAGGAACGGCGCGATCAGGAGCGCCAGCCCGATCAGGCTCGCGACCCCGATAAAGACCACAAGTGGGAGATAATTCTGCAGGATGCCGGTCATCGGCGAGGCCTTCTTGCTGCGGTTTCGGACGTGCCGCAGATTCGTTGATTGGAATTGTTCTTGAGGCTTTAGCGCAGCGCAACAGGGGGCGCAAGACAAGCTATTTTGACGCTTTTACCGCCCCTTGCCGCGGGCTGATGGCCTCATCGGGCGGATGCGCTGCCTCAATGGGCAACGCTGCGCCGACCACCCGGTGCCCTGCGCTCTCCCCATATCAGCCCAGCTCCCTTTCGGCAGCGAGCATCTCGGCCGCGGTCAGCGTCAGGCGGTCGATATGTCCGAGCAGCAACTCACGATCCTGCGGGCCGAGCTGTTCCAGCAGGCGCCGGTTTCGCTCCTGCGCGCCCGCCACAATGGCGTCATGGGCGGCGAGCCCGGCCTTGGTGAGGGAGACAAGTGTTTCCCGATTGTCACGCGGGTTGGCTTGCTTGGCGACCAGCTTGCGCGCAACGAGCTCGGCGAGGGCCCGGCTGATCTGCCCCTTGTCCATGCCGACGGCTTCGGCAAGCCGCACCACGCTCATCGGCGGCCGCCGGCCGAGCGAGGCAACCAGGCCGAATTCGACCGAGGACAGCCCGGTCAGCCGCTTGTAGCGCAGCAGCGCACCGCGCCTGAGCAGATTCGCCAGCACCATCAGCCGCGATGACATCATCGCGGTGATCGGCGCCAGCTCGGCATCGACCACCGCCTCCGGCGGCAAGGCCCTCGCAGTCCTGAGCTTCTCGGTCATCGCCAACCTCTGCCAACAAAGCCTGTCGCTGCCAAGCTAGACGAGATCGTTGACATTGTCATCGATATATCGTTGACTTCGTCAACAACACAACGACCGCAGGCAGAAGTCCGGCGGCGGGAGGAAACCAGCATGAGCATCACCCAGCTCGATCGCGATCTCGGCACGGCCTATGCGATGAAGCCGTCCACCACCCGGACCGAGCTCACCTCGGTCGTCCGCGGCACACCGATGGGCGAGCTGTTGCGCCGCTACTGGCACCCGATCGGGCTCGTCGGCGACGCCACCGATATCCCCAGAAAAGTCCGTGCGCTGGCTGAGGACCTGATCCTGTTCCGCGACCGGCATGGCCGCCCCGGTCTCTTGCATGCGCGCTGCGCCATCGCGGCACCACGCTTTATTATGGCAAGGTCGAGGAAGACGGCATCCGCTGCTGCTATCACGGCTGGAAGTTCGACACCGAGGGCCGCTGCCTCGAACAGCCCTGCGAGCCCGAAGGCGGCCTGTTCAAGGACAAGGTGCGCCAGCCCTGGTATCCGGTGCAGGAACGCTACGGCCTGATCTTCGCCTATATGGGCCCGGCCGATAAAAAGCCGGTGCTGCAGCGCTACGCGTGCCTGGAGAATATGGACGACGGCGAATTCGTCGAGGCCGACGATTCCTCGATCGGCGGCGGCGGGCCTGCCGTGATCCCATGCAACTGGCTGCAGCATTTCGAGAACGTCGCCGACCCCTATCATGTGCCGGTGCTGCACGGCTCGTTCTCAGGGCCGCAGTTCACCACCATGATGGCCTCGATGCCCGAGGTGAAGTTCGAGATGTCGCCGCGCGGCGTCGCGGTGCGCTCGATCCGCCGGCAGGACGACGGCAAGGTGTTCTATCGCGTCACCGAGGCCGCCCTCCCCACGCTCCGCGTCGTGCCCAATCCGCGGGTCGCGCAATTTGCCCGCGTCGAATCGATCGGCTGGACCCTGCCGATCGACGACAACTCGTTCCGCATCTATGTCGCCGGCCGGGTCAAGAAGTCAGGCGATATCGGCCGCATGCGCTCGAAGTTCAACGGCAAGTTCTGGTGGGACATGACGGAGCAGGAGCACCAGCAATTCCCCGGCGACTACGAGGCGCAGGTCGGCCAGGGGCCGGTGACCATCCATTCGGAAGAGCATTTCGGCCAGAGCGACCGTGGCGTCCTGATGATCCGCCGGATGCTCTCTGACCAGCTCGAGGCCATGGCCGCCGGCCGCGACCCGATCGGCGTGTCGTTCGATGCCGATGCCGGGCCGGTCGAATTCGAGGCAGGGAATTACATCCGCGAGGCGTAGGGCCCGCGCGCAGGCAAACAAGAAAAAACAAAAGACAATCGGGGGAGGAAGTCATGGTCGATGTCGCACCGCAGGCGGATGCGTCAACGCAGGCCGCTACCACGCCCGCGGCGCGCCGCTACTACGTCCTCGCTTTGCTCACGATCATCTACGCCCTCAACTTCCTCGACCGTACGATCTTCAACGTCCTGATCGAGCCCATCAAGAAGGAGTTCGCGCTCAGCGACACCACGATGGGCCTGCTGGCCGGGTTCGGTTTCGTGCTGTTCTACTCGCTGCTAGGCATTCCCATTGCGCGCATGGCCGATCGCCTCAACCGCCGCAACATCGTAGCAATCGCCTTCGCGTTCTGGAGCGCGATGACTTATCTCTGCGGCATGGCCTCCAGCGTCGCGACGCTGGCACTGGCGCGAGTCGGCGTCGGGGTCGGAGAATCCGCGGGCACGCCGGCCTCGCAATCGATGATTGCCGATCTCTTTGACAAGAACGAACGTCCCCGTGCGCTCGGCATCTACGCGATCGGCACCTATCTCGGCGTCTTCCTCGGCTATTTCATCGGCGGTTACGTCAATCAGCACTATGGCTGGCGGATGGCCTTCTTCACCGCAGGCCTGCCCGGCATCGCGCTCGCCGGGGTACTGTGGCTGACGATCTCCGAGCCGAAGCGCGGTGCGATGGCCGAGACCTTCAAGGCCGAGCCGATCGGGCCGACGCTGGGCTTCCTGATCTCGCAGCCGAGCTTCGTCATCGTGCTGGTCGGCTTCTGTCTCACGACCTACACTAACTACGCCACCGCGGTGTGGATCCCGCCGTTCCTGGCGCGCATCCATCATCTGACAAGCGCCGAGATCGGCACCTATGCCGGCACCTTCAAGGGTCTCGCCGGCATGGCGGGAACGCTGATCGGCGGCCTCGTGGTGGCGCAGATCGGCCGCCGCGACGACCGCTGGAAGCTATGGGCGCCCGCGATCATGTCCGGCCTCGCCGGTCCGGTCTTCGCATTGTGCATGCTGACGCAAAGCTTCACGCTGATGGTCGCCACGCTGGCGCTGACCTCGTTCATGGTCGGCTTCCATCTCGGCCCGATCTTTGCGATCGCCCAGACCGTCGCAAAGCCCAGCATGCGGGCGCTGGCCTCGGCGATCGTGCTGCTCACCGCGACCTGCTTCGGCCAGGGCGTCGGCCCCCTCGCCGTCGGCATGATCAATGACGCCCTGAAGGGCACGTACGGCACGGACGCTGTTCGCTACTCGCTGCTGTCGGCCGCGGTGACGACGACGCTCGGCGCGCTGCTGTTCGTCTGGGCGGCGCGCTGGATCCGTGCCGATATCGCGCGCGCCAGCTAAGCGTCCATGAAGGCCAGCAGGTCGGCCATCAAGCGCGCGCTGTGCGTCAGCGGCAGAGCGTGCGGCGCACCTTCATAGACGGCGAGCTTGCTGCCCTTGATCAGCGCCGCCGTCTTTGCGCCGGTCAGCTCGAGCGGCGCGCTGGCATCGTTGTCGCCGTGCACGATCAGCGTCGGGCGATCGATACCTTTGGCCGCGGCGCGCAGATCGGCAGAGGAGATGGTCTTGCGGCAGGCCAGCGCCACCGGCAGCGGCACGCTCAGCATCATCTCCCTGATCCAGGCCCGCGTGGCCTCGGGCGTGTCGGGCGTGAAGAACGGCGCCTCGTTCTCGCCCATCCATTTCGGGAAGTCCTGCGCGATCGCGGCATTCTGGGCCTCGACCATCGCTCTCGGCACTGCGACCGGATTGTCGTCGGTCTGGACAATGAACGGCGTGGTCGGCGCCACCAGGACCAGCCGCGCGATACGATCCGCGCCGTGACGCGCCAGATAGTTCACCGCCTCGATCGATCCCATCGAATGCGCGACGATCGTGACGTCGTGGAGATCGTGCTGCTCGATCACGGCGGCGACGTCATCGGTCAGCGTATCGAGATCGTATCCCGTCATCGGCATGTCGGAACGGCCGTGGCCGCGCCGATCCGGCGCGACACAGCGAAAACCCTTCGCGTTCAGCGCCACGATCTGGCTGCCCCAAACGCTGGAATTGAAAGTCCAGGCGGCAAGCAGCAGCACCGGCTTGCCCGAGCCCCAATCCTGGACGAACAGCTTTGTGCCATCGCGGGCGGTCGCATAGAGCGGTTGATTGGCCATGATGCATCTCCCTCTGCAGATCGATCGGCACCATCGCCGCCGATGCATCGACCATCGCAAAGGGAGATCGCGCGCGCGATTACGCGCGAGGTAATCATGCGCCGCGCTCAGGTCAGCTTGCCGGTGTATCTCTCCAGCGCCGCCCAGGCGTCCGCGCCATAGGTCTTCTGCCACTGCGTGTAGAAACCGGCTTTCACCAAGGCTGCCCTGAACTGCACGGGGTCAGGCTTGTTGAAGGTCATGCCCTTCCCGGTCAGCTCTGCCTGCAACGATCGGTCCATCTCGACCAGATCGGCGCGCTCCTTCACCGCCGCCGCGTCGAATGCCGCATTGATGAGCTCGAGCAGATCGGGCGGCAGGGCCGCCATCGCGCGGCGGTTGCCGAGGATCCAGTAGCCGCTCCAGCAATGGTTCGACAGCGCGCAGTATTTCTGCACCTCGTACAGCTTTCCGGTCGAGACCTGCGCCAGCGGATTCTCCTGCCCTTCGACGATGTGGGTCTGCAGCGCCGAATAGAGTTCACTGTAGGAGATGCTCGACGGCAATGCGCCGAGACCTGAGAACAGCGACGTCAGCAATGCCGTCACCGGTACGCGAATTTTGAAACCCTTGAGATCGTCGACGCTGTTGAGCTGCCGGCTCGACGACGAGGTGATCTGGCGGAAGCCGTTGTCCCAGACCTTCTTCAGCGGCACGACGCCGGTTCTGGCGATCGCGTCGCGGACGATGTCGCCGACGCCGCCGTCCATGGCCGCCCAGACCTGGTCGTAGGATTGGAACGCAAAGCCGATGCTGGGCAGCCCGGACAGCGGCACCAGTGTCGACAAGGTCATGCTGGGCGCCGCCAATAGCTCGATACCGCCGGCACGGACCTGCGACAGCATCTCCGGATCACCGCCGAGCTGGCTGTTGGCGAACACCGTGATGTTGACCCGGCCGGACGACTGCGTGCCGACCAGCTTGGCCGCCTCGGCCAGCCGGATTGTTAGCGGATGGGTTTCCGGAGTGTTGACGCCGAGCTTGAAGTCGAACTCTGCAGCGGCAAGAGACGGCTTACCAAACATCGCGGCGGCAACTGCCACGGAGCCGGTTCCCAGCATCCGGCGGCGGGTCATATTCCTTGTTTTCATTATTGTTTTTCTCCCAGGCGCAGTCCGCGCCCATGGCCAGTTTCAGCCCTCTCTTTCTGTGACGCAAGGCACGGTGAAACCAATCCTCCCGTGGCACGAAACCATTTCCGGGAACTCACGAAACGATCCGGAAACAGATGGGGCTTACCAGTACCTGCCATAGACGGCGCATAGACGCCCGGAGGCGACCATGAACCACTCGATCCATTCAGCCGATCGCGCGACCCACCTCAAGATTGTGGTTGTTGCCCTCGTTGCGGCCATCGGGGTTGCGGCTTTCGGCATTTCGGCCCGGAACAACGCGGAATTCACGCAGACCGCCCAGACCAACCAGGTCGTCAAGGCCGGCAAGCCTGTCGCGATCACCTCCTCGGGCACCTCGACGGTCCGCTAAGACGAATTCAGGCTTCGGCAGACAAAGCGGCCGCCTCCGGGCGGCTTTTTTGTTGGGCCTGTCGTCTCTCGCTCCGATCAGGGCGGCGTGGCCTTCGCCAGGTTCGGCTACGGCGATTGCAGGTGCAACCGAGACCGGGGCGCGCGAGATCGCTGCCGCTGGTGCACGGCCCCGACGACACCCTGATCAAGAATGACCTGTTCGATCTGAGCTTGTTTTCGATCCTGCGCCGCAATCCGCTGCTCGTTGTTGCATGCGCGGTCTGGCTGACGCACGACCGCGCAGCCGCGGCGAAATCTTAACTGCCTCCTAACGCGGTCGTTCGATTGCAATCCGCTCCGCGACCCCAGTTTTAAAAATTATTCCATTAAGGTCGGCGTCAACAGAGGCGCAGGCCCAAAATGAATTTGCAGCAGCAAGTAATTTCGACCGGCTTCAAGATCATCTGCACGGATTGCGGCAGCCTGGCGATCAAGGTCGCCGATCCCGCCCATGCGTCCGGCGACACCATCATCGAATGCCGCCGCTGCAACGCCGTGCGCGGCACGGTGGCGGACCTGCACACCCTGGCGCGGCGCGGCCGCGACCTGTTCGAATTCTAACCCCGGCGCCGCCGATGCTGTCAGACCCGAACGCGACCATGCAGAGCGACATTCCCCTGGATACGGTCTGGTCGATCCTCGAGGCCGCCAACGAACTGGGCGATACCCACACGGTTGACGCCTGCCGCCGTATCATCGACGCGAATTTGCGCGGCGACGCCCCGGGACAATCCGACCTCAACGCGGTCGCCGCATTCTTTGCCTGATCAAGGCAACGCGTTCCGCGTTTGTGAATTCAATGCGGCGCCGCGGTGACAGATCGCCGGCGGAAACATAACAATACAGACCGAGACGTCGCCTAACCTTGCCTGACTTGATTAGCCCGAGGTCGATCGGCTAGCTGTCGCACAGCTTTCGATTCGGACGGGCCGATGCAATTGACGCGCGACGACCTGACTGTCGGGGTCACCATCCCTGGGTTCCTCGTCCTCAGCACCGCCTCGATGATCGCGTGCGGGCACGCATTCCCGGCGATGCATGTCTGGCGCTCCGGCATCACTGCCGAGGCCATCCTCGGCACCGCCGTTATGGCCGCCTTCATCCCGGCGTTCGTCGCGGGCCGCTTCAGCTTCGGTTATCTGGTGAGCTTCTCGCTGCTGTCAGCGGTGTTCGGCTTCGTCTGGCTCAGCTTCTTCAGCGCGTTCGATTATCCGCATGCCATCGCCCGCTGGGCCATGATCGCCGCGCTGGCGGCCGCGATGATCCCCCTGATGTTCCAGAATATGCCGGTTTGGCGGCCAGGCCTGTCCGAAACGGCGATCAAACGCATTGCGCTGCTGCTGCTGGCGTCGTCCTTCGCCGTGCTGGTCGCCGACATCTCGTACGGCGCCAGTCTCGGCAATCCCTATGGCGCGGCCCGCAACGCCGTCACGCGGCCGGCGCTGTTGAATTATCTCACCGGGATCATGATCGGCGCGGTCCTGCCTTATCTGTTCGCGCATTTCGCGTCGCGCAGGCAATGGGTGCAGGCCGCTTGCGTGTTGCTGTTTGCGCTCTGCTTCTATCCGGTCGTCAACAACAAGACCGTGCTGCTGTTGCCGATCTGGCTGCCGTTTCTATTCTGGCTGTTCGGCCGGCTCACCCCGCGGCTGGCCACGGTGCTCGCATTCCTCATTCCGATGATCATTGGGCTGACGGCGTTCGCCGTGCTCGGCGCCGACAGGGACTACGTGGTGTTCAGCGCCATCAATCTGCGCTTCCTCGCAATCCCGTCGCTCGCCCTTGATCAATATGCCGACTTCTTCGCGCACCGCGACCTGACCCGCTTCTGCCAGATCTCGATCGTACGACAGGTGACCGCCTGCCCGTATGGCGAGCTCGGCCCCGCGCTCGGAGCGATCTATCGGGACGGCAATTTCAACGCCTCCTTCCTCGCCACCGAGGGCATCGCGTCGGTCGGTCTTGCGCTTACGCCGGTTTCGGCACTCGTATGCGGCCTGATCCTGTCGGTGGGATCGATGGTCTCACGGCACCTGTCGCCGCGCTTCATCGCGGTGTCCTCGGGCATCGCCGTTCAGGCCATCATGAACGTGCCGCTGACGACAAGCCTGATGTCGAACGGGATCGCGCTGCTGTTCCTGCTGTGGTGGCTGACGCCCGAATGGCGAGCGGAAGCTTCGCAGCATCAGCAACAGTCAACGCGGCCCATTAATGCCGTCGGTGTCGCGGCCTGACTTTTTTGGCCCTGCCGCGACACGACGCTGCGGCCTGAGCGATCGGCAGCCGCCACCAGGCAACGCCGATGTGGCCTCACTTCTTTCGGAGAACGATAATGCTCTGATACGGTGAGATCCCGTTCATGCCGACGTCAACGAGATCAAACCGGTCGGTCCAGTGCATCTCGATGTACCGCTTGCTGATGATCGTTTCGCCGTAGGTCATCTCGCCATCGACCGGGTAGCTTTGCGGATAGAAGTAGAATCCCTCCCGCGCCACAGTCTCGGTGATTTTTTGCTGATCCCAGCCGGGCAATTTCGAAATCGGCTCATAGAATGCGTATGCCGGCGGCCGAATGGTCAGAAGAAAGAGACCGCGATTCTCCAGCGAATCGTGAACCGCGGCCAGGCACGTCTCGCTTGCGGCAGGCGAGAGGTGCGTCCAGATCGATAGTGCGTAAGCGACATCGAATTTCCGGTTGAACGGCAGACGTCTGGGCAGGCTGTCCGACAACACGATGTCGGCGTGCGGGTTGGAGCGTTGCGCGACCTGGATGATGCCCTTGTGCGGATCGCACCCATGCAGATTGCGCAGCGGCACATCCTTCATGAAGTAGCGGAGCACACTGCCCCAGCCGCAGCCATAGTCCAGCACCTCGCATTCATCGAATGGCTTATCCAGATGACGCCTGAGCTTATCGTGCAACAGGCGATAGGTTTCGATGACGGCGGCACCTAACTCCATCCCGGAACGACCGCTCCAGTTTTTCTGGGTCCCGGCATCCGGCGGATCGGGAATGGCGGCCTTGATGGCCTTGAAGCCATCATATTCCTTCCAGAGCAGCACGTTCCACAGGTACGGATCGTCGATCCATTTGAGTGCGTCGTAGACGGACTCTCCCCTTCGGCAGGCGGCGTCAGCTCTTTCCAGTTCGTCGTTGTAGTATTCGTTCAGCCACGAACTCCAGTTCATCGGCACGCCTCCGTGTTAAGTTCGCTTGATCAGCCCTCGCCCACGCTCGCGTCGCTTGAATGTCCTGAACTGTCTTCGCTTACTCCGGCAACTTTAAGACCCATCGAAAGCGTGTGAGTTCCGCAAGGTGGTGGAACCGCTGATGTCGCTTCTGCGCCATTGACGAGCGATCGCTGTCACCAGGACTGACAGCGACAGACCTCAACCGCAGAACTTGGATCTGTTCCGTCAGCTTCCATCGCGCTGCCAGCGACAAGACGCGGAAGACGAAGCCGACGCATGCCGGTCGCAGAACCCGTGTCGGCAACGTCGAGCGCAATGTGGTCCCAGTTGATGACCGCTGACGAGGGTGACGCCGGCGGGCGCGGCGGAGAGGATCGACAAGATGGCAGACATGATCGATTGCAACGAGAAGGTGCGCAAGACTTGCGGTCCGGCAAACGTCGGGAGCCCCCGCCGTTTCGACCACGGCCGGCTCGTCAGGACGGACCTGCCCGCAGCACAAAAGCGCATTCCGGCGACCTCCCAAGAGATACTCTTGGGAACCGACATTTCTGCTAAGTCATTGAAATAAATGGCGCGAGAGACGGGACTCGAACCCGCGGCCTCCGCCGTGACAGGGCGGCGCTCTAACCAACTGAGCTACTCCCGCGGATGCCGATCATCGGATTGATCCGCGCAGGATCGAGGGCATAAAGGCCCGCATCCCGATAGTCAAGCACGTTGCGGAGCCCTGCACAGCGCGGGCATTTTCGCGCTATGGGCGCGAGTTGTCGCCTGTTTTCAGGGGAAACGGCGTAGTCAGCAAAGCCCCGAATCAAATAAGGCCTGATACGTCTGGGTTTCCTGTGGCCGGGCTCGGCGCTGCCCGTTCCCAGAACCGGCGGTTTCAGGACTTTTCCGGACGTATTTTCCCGACGCGAACGGCGCGCCATTCGCGTGAAAGCAGCAATCCAGCCATTCAGCAACGAGGAGGGCCACACATGGCGAAGAAAGCAGCGACCCCGGCGACGATCACGCTGAAGCACCTGGCGGCGGCCATCGCCGAGGAGCAGGAGCTGTCCAAGAAGCAGGCCGAGGCGATCCTGACCGACATGGTCACCCGGATCACCAAGCACCTCAAGAAGGGCGAGCGGATTCGCATCGTCGGCCTCGGCATCCTCCAGGTTCGCAAGCGCGCCGCCCGCATGGGCCGCAACCCGGCGACCGGCGAGCAGATTCACATCAAGGCCAGCAAGAAGGTCGCCTTCCGCGCCGCCAAGGAGCTGAAGGAAGCCGTCTAAGGCTTTCAACCTTCCCGGTTTGATACCAAGGCGCCATTCCGGCTCGTGACGCGGCCCCGGAATGGCGCTTTTCTGTTGTAGAGTTGTCTCTTGATGCGCTTTGCTCGCGCGAACCAATTTCGCCTGAGCGCCTTATTCCCGTTCTCCTACCCTTGCGCGGTCTTCATGCTGGCACCGGCTCTCGACTTCAAGCACACCGTCACCGAGCGCTTTCTGCGCTATGTCGTGATCGACACCCAGTCCGACCCGGATTCGCCGACCACGCCCTCCACCGAGAAGCAGAAGAATCTCGGCCGCCTGCTGGTCGCCGAGCTGCTGGCGATGGGCATATCGGATGCGCATCTCGATCCACACGGATACGTCTATGCGACGATCCCGGCCAACACCGACAAGACGGTGCCGGTGATCTGCTTCTGCTCGCACATGGACACCTCGCCCGACTGCACCGGCAAGAACGTCAAGCCGCAACTCGTGAAGAATTACCGCGGCGGCGACATCGTGCTCCCGGCCGACGCCTCGCAGGTGATCCGCGCCGCCGAGCACGAAGCGTTGGCCGACCAGATCGGCAACGACATCGTCACGACCGACGGCACCACCCTGCTCGGCGCCGACAACAAGGCCGGCCTCGCCGAGATCATGGATGCCGCGCATTTCCTGGTCACCAACCCGCAGGTGAAGCACGGCACCATCAAGATCCTGTTCACGCCGGACGAGGAGATCGGCCGCGGCGTCGACAAGGTCGACATCAAGAAACTCGGGGCCGATTTCGGCTACACCATGGACGGCGAGACCGCCGGCCATATCGAGGACGAGACCTTCTCCGCCGACGGCGCCAGCATCATCATCGAAGGCGTCGCGACCCATCCGGGCTTTGCCAAGGGCAAGATGGAACACGCGATCAAGATCGCGGCCGCCATCGTCGATCGCCTTCCCAAGGACACCTGCTCGCCCGAGACCACCGAAGGCAAGGAAGGCTTTCTGCATCCGGTCGCGATCTCGGGGGCGCTGGAGAATGCGCGGATCGACTTCATCGTGCGCGATTTCACCGAGCAAGGGCTGAAGCAGAAGGAAGCGCTGCTCGAGACGATCGTGCAGGACGTCATGAAGGGATATCCGCGCTCGGCCTACCGCATGGAGGTCAAGCAGCAATACCGCAACATGAAAGAGGTGATCGATCGCCACCCGCAGATCGTGGCCTATGCGATCGAGGCGATCGAGCGCGCCGGGCTATCGCCGGTGAAGACCTCGATCCGCGGCGGCACGGACGGCTCGCGGCTTTCGTTTATGGGACTGCCCTGCCCGAACATCTTCGCCGGCGAGCACGCATTTCATTCGCGGCTCGAATGGGTGAGCCGCCAGGACATGGAGAAGGCCGTGCAGACCATCGTGCACCTGGCGATGATCTGGGAAGAGAAAGCCTGATCAGGCCCGCGCCGTCACGATCCAGATCGCGCCCGGCAGCGGCACGGAATCGCCCTTGACGAACGGCGCCAGCGCCTCGCGGATCGAGTTGACGGCGGCGGCCCGTAGGTCATCCGGTTGTCCTTCCAGTGCGCGGCTCGCCGGCCCGATCTCGAGCGCGCTCTGGACGGCGGCGTCGATTCCGCGCCCGATCGCGACGTCGAACTCAAGCCGGCAGGGCTCCATCGCGATGCCGGAAAACCCCGCTTCGCCGAGGATCCGGTTCACGCGTGCTTCGGACGCGAATGAGAACGGACCCGGGTCTTCGGGACCAAGCTGCGGCAGCTTCGGCACATGCTTGTAGACGGCCTGCAACGGCGCCATGAAGAACGGATTATCGCGCGGCTCCTGCCAGCAGGCGAAGGCGAGCCGGCCCGACGGCTTCAGCGCCTTGTGCAGATTGGCGAACGATACCGCCGGATCGGCAAAGAACATCACGCCGAAACGCGACGCCAACAGATCGAAGCTTGCGGGATCGAACGGATAGACCGTGGCGTCGGCAAGCGCATAGGTGACCGGCGCATCCTTCGGCGTGCTTTGCCGTGCCCGCTCCAGCATCGGTCCGGAGACGTCGACGCCGAACACATGGCCTGACGGCCCCACCTTGGTCGCAAACCCATTCGTCGAGGCGCCGCTGCCGCAGCCGACATCGACGATGCGCTCGCCGGCTTTCGGCGCGGCGCGATCGATCAGCAGGTCGAGCACCGGCTGCAGCACGATATCCTGCGCGGCCTGCCTCGAGGCCCAGCGCTGACCGCCCGGCCCGTTCCAATATGCAATCTGATCGGCGTTTTGCGGATGGCCTGCGTTCATGCGATCCAAACCTTGTTGAGAAATTGCGCCGATCCTAGCAAGTCTCGCGCGTGGCCGCGCGCAACATCGGCGTGACCAGATAGGTGAATCCGGCATTCGCCTTGCTGACGGGATCGTTGGCGACGATCTCCTGCGGATCGGCATCGTCAGCCAGTTGCAGCACGCCCAGTCCCCAGACGCCGGCGGGATCGGCCACCGGCCCGAAGATCAGCGCCTTGCCGGCCTGCAGCAATTCGCCGCAATAGGCGACATGCGCCTGCATGATGCCGGCTTCCTGCGGCGTCATGTCCTGCGGGAAGGTCGAGCGCGGTCCGGTCAATTTGCAGACGTAATACTTCATCGACCTTGTCCGCTCTCTCGGATTATTTGGCGGCAGCGCTCGTGGGCTTGGCCGGCTTCGGCGCAGGCGTCTTCGCGGCATTGCCCTTGGGAGCGGCCTGCCCGTCATTGCTGCGCGCAATGCCCCACGGGTCGGTCGGCTTCTGGTCCGGCACACCGCTGAGCGCGCGCTGGTAGGCGCGCTGCTGCCGCGCCTCGTTGGCCACATCCGAAGGCGACTTCTCGATCTCTTCGCGATAGCGCTGAACATGGTCCTGCTGCGCCAATGCCGGTCCGGCAATCATGGTGAGAAGAAAAATCGCGGCGAGTTTGCGCATGCATCAAGTTCCCGGTTAGACACAGAGAATAGCATTGCAGCGGTGTCGGCGCCAATCATCACGACATCGAGCTGCGGCAGTTGTAGAGCCAGGGGCTGGGCTTCCCAAGCCTCAGGCCGTTCCTTATGCCCACCTTTCCTTCGGTTGTGACGGAATTGAAGTACCGCATGCGGAATGCGCCTTTGGTCTGAGGATCGTCCTCCCTTAGCAGCACGATCCAGAACGTCTTATCATTGAATTTCTCGAACTTCGGATCAGCGTTGCGGATGGTGATCTTCAGCATTGAAGGCGACATCATCTCTGCGCCATCAACAAAGGTCGCATAAATCGATCTCATACCGAAATCGAGCTCGCGCCTCGCAAGCCCTTCGGCATCCTCGGAGTAGATCGTACGAAAGTGGTCTACCGACGCTGGCTGCCTGCAGTCGTCCGCCCAGACGCCTGTCAGGCCAAAGCGTTTCAGAACGTCCCAGGCCGATTCAGCTGCAGATGCGGAACACGTTGCCGCAAGAAAGAATATCAACGCCGCTACGGATTGGGTCATGCCGTTCAGGAGCCGCGATTGATCCGCCAGAACCACATCGTTGAAGGCTGGCTTGCCCAGCCGTAGCCCGTGAGCGGCGAAGGCTGGTAGGCGGCGAGAGATTCGAACTCCCGACCCTCTCGGTGTAAACGAGATGCTCTAACCAGCTGAGCTAGCCGCCCTTACCTGCGCGCCTCTTTAGCCTCGCCTGCCCCTCGGGCGCAAGATCGCCCGGGTCGCAAGGCCTCAATCGATAGGCTTCAATCCTTCGGCTTCAATCCTTGGGCCGCGCCGGCAATCCCTTGAGATCGTTGATCCAGGGTGCGGCGGACTGGCACCAGACCTGGCGTCGCGGGGTCAATTCGCCGCGCTGGCGAATGCTGCCCCAGCGGATACCCCAATCGTCGGGACCGCCGTCCTCGCCGCTCGTGAACAACGGGGAACCGCAATCGCCGCAAAAGTGCTGGAAACGGATCCGGCCGTTATCGCCCCGCTTGCCGTAGATCTTCGGCGCGCCTGCGGTCAGCCGGACCTGCTCGGCGGCGCAGATCACCGTGACGCGATAGGGCGAGCCGGTCAGCGCCTGACAGTCCGTGCAATGGCAGATCGACACCCGTTCGGGATCGATCTCCGCCTGATAGCTGACGGCCCCGCAATGGCACTGCCCGTCGATCCGCATCTGCGTTCTCCCAATTCGGCGTTGTCCAATAAGGCAGTCGCCAAGAGGTCGTTCCGAGGGGTGCCGCCCGCAAAGCATCCGGAACACGGTCAGGTGCCCCGTTGGGGCAACGCTGGCATCCCAAAACGGGATTGTTTGGGATACCAACTTGGGATACGTCAGCAAAACCGTGCTCCCACCGGCAGACCGCCATGTCGCAGATGCTTCAGATCCACGACCAGCTCCGGGAGATGATCCTCTCCCTCGACCTCGGCCCCGGCGAGCGGCTGACGGAGCGCTGGCTCGAGAGCCGGTTCGAGGGATCGCGCACGCCAATCCGCGCCGCGCTGGTGCGGCTCGAAGGCGAAGAGCTGGTCCGCCGCGATGGCCGCAACTGGATCGTCGCACCGATCGACCTCGGTGAGCTGGAAGCGCTGGCCGAGTTCAGGATCCCGCTGGAAACGACGGCCGTCCGCCTCGCCTGCGCACGGGCGAGCGCGGCCGATATCGCCGGCGTCGAAGCGATGCTGGATGCCTGCCAGTCCGGCGCGCCGCGCGAGGAATGGCACCGTGTCGGCACCGATTTCCATGTCGAGATCGCACGCCTCTCCGGCAACCCCTTCATCGTCAAGGCGATCGCCGGCGCCATGACCCGGCTGTCGCGGGCGCGCTGGCTCGAAGTGTGGACCGAACCCTCGCGCGAGCAGGCCTGGCGCGAGCATCGGCGCATTCTCGGCTTCATCAAGGCCAACGATCCGGATTCGGCCGCGCGCGAAGCCGCTGATCACATCACCGATACCCGCGATCGCCTGTTGCGCTCGCTCAACGAGGATCGCCGCGGCCTGCGGGCGCGCGGCTTCGCCGTGATCGGGCTGCGCTGACATGAACATGGAGATCAATCGCGAAGCGGCCCTCGACGCCGGTCCCTGGAGGAGCAACCTGATCGTCTGCGTGCTCGGCTCCTTCACCACTATCGTGGGGATGACGCTGCTGCTGCCGTTCCTGCCGCTCTATGTCGAGCAGCTCGGCGTGACCGACCATGCTGCGATCGTGCAATGGTCGGGCGTAGCCTATGGCGCGACCTTCTTCAGTGCGGCGCTGACGGCGCCGCTGTGGGGACGGCTTGCTGATCGTTATGGCCGCAAGCTGATGCTGATCCGCGCCAGCCTCGGCATGGCGGTTGCCATGTCGCTGATCGGCTTGGCGCACAACGTCTATGAGCTGGTCGGCTTGCGGCTGTTGACCGGCCTGCTCGGCGGCTACGCCTCGGGCTCGACCGTGCTGGTCGCGGCGCAGACGCCGAAGGCGCGGTCCGGCTGGGCGATCGGTGTGCTGTCGGCCGGCATCATGGCCGGGAGCCTGGTCGGTCCCCTGATCGGCGGCGTGCTGCCGGGCGTGATCGGCATCCGCTCGACCTTCTTCCTGATCGGCGGCGTCATCTTCATCACCTTCCTCGGCACGACCTTCCTGATCCGCGAGGAGGCGCGTCCAAAGGCGGTGAAAGGCGCTAAGGCGCGCGGCGGCTGGTCGCTGGTTCCGGACAAGCGTCCTGTGATCGCGATGTGGGGCACCGGCCTGCTGCTGATGATCGCCAACATGTCGATCGAGCCGATCATCACGGTCTATGTCGCGCAGCTGGTCGAGGCACCGCAGGTGACGTTCGTCGCCGGCCTCGTGATGTCGGCGGCGGCGTTCGGCAGCCTGCTGTCGTCGTCGCATCTCGGGAAGCTGGCCGATCGTGTCGGCCATTGGCGGATCATCACCATCTGCCTGGCGGCCTCGGCGCTGCTGCTGATCCCGCAGGCCCTCGTGGTCAGCGGCTGGCAGCTGATCCTGCTGCGCTTCCTGATGGGGCTGGCGCTCGGCGGCCTGCTGCCCTGCATCGCAAGCGTGATCCGGCACAACGTGCCCGACACGGTCACCGGCAGCATGCTGGGCTATTCGATTTCGGCGCAATATGCCGGCCAGGTGATCGGCCCGCTCGCCGGCGGATTCATCGGCGGCCACATCGGCATGCGCGCGGTGTTCCTCGGCACCAGCGTGCTGATGGCACTCGGGGCGATCGGCAATTTCCTCGTCGAGAAGAAAGCGTAGTCGCCCGCCCGGCTCCCCGTGGTGACCAAAACAAAAACGGCGCCCGAGGGCGCCGTTTGATTTTTCGGATCGGAGTTTCGCTCAGTGCGCCGTCAGGCCGCCTGACGCCTCATCTGAAGCGTCGGGCTTGACGTCGACCTTGCTGGTCTCCTCTTCCCAGACGATCGGCACAGGCACCCGGGTCAGCGCCCTGGCAACGACCTCATCCAGCCGCGAGACCGGAATGATCTCCATGCCGCCCTTGATCGCATCGGAAATCTCCGTGAGATCCTTGGCGTTGTCCTCGGGGATCAGCACCGTCTTGATGCCACCGCGCGCGGCAGCCAAGAGCTTCTCCTTTAGACCGCCGATCGGCAGCACGCGACCACGCAGCGTGATCTCGCCGGTCATCGCGACATCGTGGCGGACCGGGATGCCGGTCATGACCGAGATGATCGCGGTGGCCATCGCCACGCCGGCGGACGGACCGTCCTTCGGCGTTGCGCCCTCCGGCACGTGAACGTGGATGTCGCGGCGGTCGAACATCGGCGGTTCGATGCCGTAGACGATCGCGCGCGAGCGGACGTAGGACGCCGCCGCCGAGATCGACTCCTTCATCACGTCGCGCAGATTGCCCGTGACGGTCATCTTGCCCTTGCCGGGCATCATGACGCCTTCGATGGTGAGCAGCTCGCCGCCGACATCGGTCCACGCCAGACCGGTGACGATACCGACCTGGTCCTCGTCGTCGATCTCGCCGAAGCGATACTTCGGAACGCCGAGGAACTCTTCGATGTTCGCCTCGGTGACCTTCACCGACTTCTTCTTGGAGATCATCAACTCCTTCACCGCCTTGCGGGCGAGTGTGGAGAGCTCACGCTCCAGGTTACGCACGCCCGCTTCGCGGGTGTAGCGGCGGATCATCAAGAGCAAGGCCGCGTCGTCGATCGACCATTCCTTGGAGTCCAGACCGTGCTTGGAGAGCGCGCTCGGGATCAGATGCTTGCGCGCGATCTCGACCTTCTCGTTCTCGGTGTAGCCGGCGATCCGGATGATCTCCATGCGGTCCATCAGCGGTCCCGGAATATTCAGCGTATTCGCGGTCGTGATGAACATCACGTTGGACAGGTCGTAGTCGACCTCCAGGTAATGGTCGTTGAAGGTCGAGTTCTGCTCGGGGTCCAGGACCTCAAGCAGCGCCGACGACGGATCGCCGCGGAAATCGGCGCCCATTTTGTCGATCTCGTCCAGCAGGAACAGCGGGTTCGAGGTCTTCGCCTTCCGCATCGACTGGATGATCTTGCCGGGCATCGAGCCGATATAGGTGCGGCGGTGACCGCGGATCTCGGCCTCGTCACGCACGCCGCCGAGCGACACGCGCACGAACTCGCGGCCGGTCGCCTTCGCGATCGACTTGCCGAGCGAGGTCTTGCCGACGCCGGGAGGCCCGACCAGGCACAGGATCGGTCCGGTCAGCTTGTTGGCGCGCGACTGCACCGCGAGATACTCGACGATACGATCCTTGACCTTCTCGAGCCCATAGTGATCGGAGTCCAGCACCGCCTGCGCGGCCTCGAGGTCCTTCTTGACCTTGGACTTCTTGCCCCACGGGATCGACAGCAGCCAATCCAGATAGTTGCGCACGACGGTCGCTTCCGCGGACATCGGCGACATCTGGCGCAGCTTCTTCAGCTCGTGCTGGGCCTTCTCGCGCGCTTCCTTGGAAAGCTTGGTCTTGGAGATCTTCTCCTCCAGATCGGCCAGCTCGTCGCGACCTTCGTCGTCGCCGAGTTCCTTCTGGATCGCCTTCATCTGCTCGTTCAGGTAATACTCGCGCTGGGTCTTCTCCATCTGGCGCTTGACGCGCGAGCGGATGCGCTTCTCGACCTGCAACACCGAGATCTCGCTCTCCATCAGGCCGAGCACCTTCTCCAGGCGCTGGGTGACGGACAACGTCTCCAGGATCGCTTGCCGATCGGCAATCTTGACCGCGAGATGCGAGGCAACGGTGTCGCCGAGCTTGGCGAAATCGGTGATCGCCTGAACCACGCCGACGACTTCGGCGGAGATCTTCTTGTTCAGCTTCACATAGCTTTCGAAGTCGGACACGACCGAACGCGCCAGTGCCTCGGCTTCGACCGAGTTGGCGTCAGTGTCGGCGAGCGCGACCGCGGTCGCCTCGTAGTATTCGCTGCGGTCGGAATACTTCTCGACACGCGCGCGCTCGAGGCCCTCGACCAGCACCTTGACGGTGCCGTCGGGCAGTTTCAGGAGCTGCAGCACGCTGGCAAGCGTACCGGTCTCGTAAATTGAATCGGGTGCCGGATCGTCATCGGACGCGTTCTTCTGCGTCGCGAGCATGATCAGCGCGTCGTTCTTCATCACCTCTTCGAGCGCGCGGATCGATTTCTCGCGGCCGACGAAGAGCGGCACAATCATGTGCGGGAAGACGACGATGTCGCGGAGCGGCAGCACCGGATAGGAATGGCTCTCGCCGTGGACGATCGTTGGCCGGGGTTTTGAAGTCGTCATGGCCTTATCCTTTTGTTTTGCCCCCTTGCACGCAGTCCGCCTGCTTGCGCAACCGCCACAAGGTGCCTTGGTGATCCGGAATTAGATTGCCGTCAGCAGCCGCATATTCCGCATCGTAAAGCGACGAATCTCAACGCATGAGATCCCTCACCGATAGCATTAGGTGGCTATCAGGCGGGGGGGTGTCAAGTCTGAGAAGTGCCGGGAAATATAGGCTAAACAGGCATTTACTGCGACGCGAAAATGGCCTGCTGCTGCGCCGCAACGGCCGCCGGATCGCCCGGCAGCCGCATGAATTGCGACGACAGAAAGTTGCGCCTCAGGCGCTCGCGCTGCTCTCGACGGCGCGGTCGGAACGATCCGCGTAGATGTAGAGCGGACGCGCCGTGCCCTCGACGACCTCGCGCGAGATCACGACTTCCTCGACACCTTCGAGGCCCGGGAGGTCGAACATGGTCTCGAGCAGGATGCTCTCCAGGATCGACCGCAGGCCCCGCGCGCCGGTCTTGCGCTCGATCGCCTTGCGGGCGACCGCGCCAAGCGCCTCGTCGGCGAAGGTCAGCTCGATGTTCTCCATCTCGAACAGCCGCTGGTACTGCTTCACCAGCGCGTTCTTCGGATCGGTCAGGATCTTCTTCAGCGAGGCCTCGTCGAGGTCCTCCAGCGTCGCGACGACGGGCAGACGGCCGACGAATTCCGGAATCAGGCCGTACTTCAGCAGGTCTTCCGGCTCGACGTGACGGAAGATCTCGCCGGTACGGCGATCCTCCGGCGCCAGCACCTGCGCGGCGAAGCCGATCGAGGTCGAACGGCCGCGCGCGGAGATGATCTTCTCGAGGCCCGAGAACGCACCGCCGCAGATGAACAGGATGTTGGTGGTATCCACCTGCAGGAACTCCTGCTGCGGATGCTTGCGGCCGCCCTGCGGCGGGACCGAGGCCACCGTGCCTTCCATGATCTTCAACAGCGCCTGCTGGACGCCCTCGCCCGACACGTCGCGGGTGATCGAGGGATTGTCCGACTTGCGGCTGATCTTGTCGATTTCGTCGATATAGACGATGCCGCGCTGCGCGCGCTCGACGTTGTAGTCGGCGGCCTGCAGCAGCTTCAGGATGATGTTCTCGACGTCCTCGCCGACATAGCCGGCTTCGGTCAGCGTCGTCGCGTCAGCCATGGTAAACGGCACATCGAGGATGCGGGCCAGCGTCTGCGCGAGCAGCGTCTTGCCTGAACCGGTCGGACCGATCAGCAGGATGTTCGACTTCGCCAGCTCGACGTCGTTGTGCTTGGTCTGATGGTTAAGCCGCTTGTAGTGGTTGTGGACGGCGACCGAGAGCACCTTCTTGGCGTGGCTCTGGCCAATCACGTAGTCGTCCAGGACCTTGCAGATTTCCTTCGGCGTCGGGATGCCGTCGCGCGACTTCACCAGCGAGGACTTGTTCTCCTCGCGAATGATGTCCATGCAGAGTTCGACACACTCGTCGCAAATGAAGACAGTCGGTCCGGCAATCAGCTTGCGAACTTCATGCTGGCTCTTGCCGCAGAACGAGCAATATAGCGTGTTCTTGGCGTCGCTCGTGCCGACCTTACTCATTCATTATCTCCGTCCGCCGTTCGACCTCGTTTGCCAGATCGACCCAATCCGGCACAAAACCGGAGTATTGGGTAGATAGAGCAAATTCCGTACCAAAAAAGACCCTACGCAATACTGACCGTGTGGATCACGGTTTATTCGAATCTCCGCGATCATAGCCGATGCATTACAGCCAACCATGCTGGCACCCGACTATCAAGAATTCGCTAATCGGGAGGCCGGCTCAAGACCGTGACAATACCGTGATTTTCCACGATCGCACGTGGAATACGCGTCGAAATCCACGAAACGTTGCGGGATTACCACGCCGAGCCATGAGCACGAAAGCGGAACTTTCTGCCCCCACATATGCACTTGCGGGGTACTCCGCCGTCCTGCTTTGCCGACAATGTGAGGCGTCAATGTGGAGATCACACCGACGCCTCGGGTCGCCTGTCCAGATCAGGCAGCCTTGTTAGGCCGCTTTGGCCGCCGACGGGTCTTCCGGCCGCTTGTCGATGACCTTGTCGACGAGACCGAACGCCTTGGCGTCCTCGGCGGTGAGGAACTTGTCGCGCTCGAGCGCGTCCTCGATCGCCTTGTAGGTCTGGCCGGTGTGCTTCACATAGATCTCGTTGAGGCG
Source organism: Bradyrhizobium sp. B120 (assembly GCF_049075665.1). NCBI lineage: Bacteria > Pseudomonadati > Pseudomonadota > Alphaproteobacteria > Hyphomicrobiales > Nitrobacteraceae > Bradyrhizobium > Bradyrhizobium sp. B120. Next base: position 4,777,616 of record NZ_CP185242.1, read on the forward strand.
CTTCTTGAGATTCAGGATCTCCTGCGCGTGCAGCATGATGTCGGTGGCCTGGCCCTGGAAGCCGCCGGACGGCTGGTGCACCATGATGCGGGAGTTCGGCAGCGTGAAGCGCATGTCCTTCTCGCCGGCTGCGAGCAGCAGCGAGCCCATCGAGGCCGCCTGCCCCGTGCACAGCGTCGATACCGGCGGACGGATGAACTGCATCGTGTCGTAGATCGCAAGGCCCGACGTCACCACGCCACCCGGCGAGTTGATGTACATCGAGATTTCCTTCTTCGGGTTCTCGGCCTCGAGGAACAACAGCTGCGCGACGGTCAGCGTCGCCATGCCATCTTCCACCGGACCGGTGACGAAGATGATGCGCTCTTTCAGCAGGCGCGAGAAAATGTCGTAGGCGCGTTCGCCGCGATTGGTCTGCTCGACGACCATCGGCACGAGGTTCATGTAGGTTTCAACGGGATCGCGCATGAAAGAACCCAAGGGTTAGGGGTGATGCAGAACGTTAAGGCTTAACCCAGATATGGGCCAATTTCCGGCCGACAAGACCGGCACTGGCCGTACTAGCCACCTGGGCAGGACGCAGAAGTTCAAGCCGATTCGCGTCGGCACGCCTAGCGACGGGGACCCGCCGCGGGCGTGCTTTCGCGGTTCATCATTAACGCGAGGTGCCGCAATTAAGCGGCAGTTTGCTCGGCGTCTTCATCCTTGAACAGCTCATCCTTGGAGACCTTCTTCTCGGTCACGTTGGCGAGCTCCAGGACGAAGTCGACGACCTTATCCTCGTAAATCGGAGCGCGGAGCTGGGCCAGCGCCTGGGCGTTGCTGCGGTAGTAATCCCAGACTTCCTTCTCGCGGCCCGGCATCTGGCGTGCGCGCTCGATCACGGCGCGCGAGACCTCGTCGTCGGTCACGGTGATCTTGTTCTTCTCGCCGATCTCCGACAGCACGAGACCGAGGCGGACGCGGCGGTCGGCGATCTTCTGGTACTCTTCCTTGGCCGCGTCCTCGGTGGTGTTCTCGTCGGCGAAGGACTTGCCGGTCGAGTCCATCTCGGCCTTGATCGAGTTCCACATCAGGTTGAACTCTTCGGCGACAAGCGACGGCGGCGCCTCGAATTTGTGGCTCTCGTCGAGCCGGTCGAGCAGCGCGCGCTTGACCTTCTGACGGGTCGCGCCGGCGAATTCGGCGGTCAGGCGCTCGCGCGCGGCTTCCTTCAGCTTGTCGAGCGATTCGAGGCCGAGCGTCTTGGCGAACTCGTCGTCGATCGTGGCCTCACCAGGCGCCTCGATCAGCGTCGCGGTGGTCTCGAACTCGGCCGGCTGGCCGGCGAGCTTGTCGTTGAGGTAGTTCTTCGGGAAACCAACCTTCAGCGTGCGGGTCTCGCCCGTGCCGATGCCGATCAGCTGCTCCTCGAAGCCCGGAATGAACTGGCCGGCGCCGATCACGACCTGGATGCCCTCGCCGGTGCCGCCCTCGAATGCTTCGCCGTTGATGGTGCCCTTGAAGCTGATGGTGACGCGGTCGCCCTTCTCGGCCGTACCCTCGGTCTTGGCGCTGTACGGGCGGCTGCCCTCGGCGATGCGCTTGATGGCATCGTCGACGTCGGCGTCGGAGACATCGACCACCGGCTTCTCGACCGAGAACGACTTGAAATCGGCGAGTTGGATCTGCGGCACGACCTCGATCGCGACGGTGTAGGTCAGGTCGGTCTTGCCCGACAGCAATTCCTCGACCTGGTCCTTCTCGGTCGGCATCGTGATCTTCGGCTCGCCGGCGAGGCGGAAGCCGCGATCTTCGAAAATCTGCCGGTTGGTGTCGCTGATGGTCTGGTCGATGGTCTCGGCCATCACCGAGCGGCCGTAGATCTTCTTCAGATGCGCCACCGGCACCTTGCCGGGACGGAAGCCGTTGAGACGGACCTTGTCCTTGAGGTCGACCAGCTTGGCGCCCGCCTTGGCATCGAGATCGGATGCCGGAACGCTGATCTTGAATTCGTGCTTCAGTCCCTCGTTGAGGGTCTCGGTGACCTGCATGGTATCAATCTTCTTCCGCTTTTGCCGCGGCCCGAGCGGCCGTGGCAGTGTCAATCTGTTCGACGGTGAGCCTTGCGGCCTAACGTCTGTGGGTTCGGCGAACCCTCGTCCCCTTCGGGCCCAAGGTTCTCCAAGAATTCGTCATGCAAACGCTGTAAGCGCTTGGTGCGGGCGGAGGGACTCGAACCCCCACAACTTTCGTCACTGGAACCTAAATCCAGCGCGTCTACCAGTTCCGCCACGCCCGCGCGAAAAGCATCCAGTCCGGCCGCGATGCCGCGGGCGGCCGGGCTTATAACATGCGCCCACCGGTTCGCAGCAAAAAAATGGCCGCTGGAGAGCCCGCCATGCGACCGATCGCGACTGGACAGGTACACTTGAAAATGGTCCGCATCGGCCGGATGGCAAGCCCCCTAGCAAGTCCCGAATTTTCCCTGACCCGGCGCGACCTGATCGCCGGCCTCGGCGCCGCGGCGCTTTGCCCCGCCTGGCCGACCATCGGCTCCGCGCAGGGCCGGACGGCGGTCGCGCTGCAGGCCAAAGCCGACCGCATCCTGCTTCGTCCCGACGGACCGGAAACCCCGGTCTGGTCGCTCGGCAGCGGCGATCTCCGCTTCAAGCGCGGCGAGGTCCTCGACGTGACGTTCGGCAACGAGCTGCCGGTTGCGGCCGCACTCGATTGCCGCGGGCTCGATGGCGTCCCGGCCGCGGAGCCGCTGGCCTCCCGGGCGCCCCTTGCCGCGGGGGCAAAGGATACCTTCCAGCTGCCGCTTCGGCATGCCGGTACCTTCCTTTGCGAGCCGCTGTTCGGGGACGGCACGGCACCGGCACGGCCGCGCCCGCTGATCGTGACCGGCACTTCGCCGGTGGCGGTCGATCGCGATGAGGTTCTGCTGATCGAGGAGTGGCGCCTGCGGCCCGATGGAACCGCGATCCCGCAAGGAAGCGATCCAAAAGATTCGACGCAGATTCATACGATTAACGGCAAAACCTCATACGACATCTCGGCGCCTGCCAATGCCCGCCTCAGACTCCGCTTTATCAACGGCAGCCAACGCAGCGTGCTGGCGGTCAAGCTGGACAACCTCGACGTCCGGGTGATGGCGATCGACGGTCAGCCGGCCGAACCGTTCCCGGCCCGCAACGGTGCGCTGGTCCTGGCTCCGGGGAGCCGCACGGATGTCTTTGTCGATGCGGCCGGTCCGGCCGGAACGAGCTTCCCGATCCTGCTGCACGACGGCAAGCAGGCCCGCCCGGCCGGCAAGCTGGTTGTCTCGAACGAACCGCCGATCCGGACGGCGCCGTTCCCGCCGGCCCCGCCGCTGCCGGGTAATGACATGCCCGCCCAGCTCGATCTCAAGGGTGCAGCGAGATTCGATCTGGCGCTCGGCACGCCGACCGATTGGTTCCGCCCTGCGGAGTTTAAGCCCTCCACCGCCCCGGCTTTTCAGGCCAAGGCAGGCCGAACCGTCGTGTTGACCCTGACCAACCCGGGCGTAATCGCCAGCGTCTTTCATCTGCACGGCCATCACTTCCGTCTGCTCGACCGGCTCGACGATGGCTGGAAGCCGTTCTGGCTCGACACGCTCGCGGTCGAACCGGGCCAGACCCAGCGCATCGCGTTCCTCGCCGAATATCCGGGCCGCTACCTGATCGAGCAGGTCGCGACCGATTGGGCCGCGCCGCGGCTGCTGCGATGGTACAGTGTCCAATAACAAGAAGTGGAAACTGCCGAAGGAAGCACCGATGAGCCAGACAGTTGCAGCGATTCGCGGAGTGAAGGCACGAGGCGTCGTGGTGCCGCTCAAGCGTCCTGTGAAGACCGCGTTTGGCGTGATCGATTCCGGTCCGCTGGTGCTGATCGATGTCGAAACCGATCAAGGCGTTACCGGCCGCACCTACATCTTCGCCTACAGCAAGCTCACACTTCACCCTCTCGTCTATCTGATCGAGGAGATCGGTCGCGAGCTGATCGGCAGGCCGGTCGCTCCGTTCGATCTGATGAAGGCGATGGACGCCAAGTTTCGGCTGCTCAGCGCGCAAGGCCTGGTCGGGATGGCCGTGTCGGGCCTCGACATGGCCTATTGGGATGCGCTCGGCCAGCTCGCCGGCCGGCCGCTGGTCGAGCTGCTCGGCGGCTCGGCGAAGCCGATCAAGGCCTATGACAGCTATGGCGCGGTCGATCCCGTTGCGGACGAGCGCGCGCTGCGCCGCTCGCTCGACCAAGGCTTCAAGGGCATCAAGATCAAGGGCGGCGATGGCGATGCCGCCAATGACGAGCGCGTCGTGAAGGGCGTGCGCGCCCTGCTCGGCCCCGATATCGCGCTGATGATCGATTTCAACCAGTCGCTCGATCCGGCGGAAGCCACCCGTCGCATCGCCCGGCTTGCGCCCTACGATTTGCACTGGATCGAGGAGCCGGTGCCGCAGGAAAGCCTGTCCGGCCACGCCAGGGTCCGCGAGACCTCGCCGACGCCGATCCAGGCCGGCGAGAACTGGTGGTTTCCGCGCGGCTTCGCCGAGGCGATCGCGGCCGGCGCATCCGACTTCATCATGCCCGACGTGATGAAGGTCGGCGGCGTCACCGGCTGGATGCAGGTCGCGGGACAGGCCAATGCCGCGTCGATCCCGATGTCGAGCCATCTGTTCGCGGAAGTCAGCGCGCATCTGCTCGCGGTGACGCCGACCGCGCACTGGCTCGAATTCCTCGACTTCGCAGGCGCGATCCTCGCAAGGCCCGCCGAGATCACGGACGGCGCAGTCACCGCCGGCGGTCCCGGGCTCGGCATCGAGTGGAACGAGCCGGCGGTGACGAAGTATCTCGTGAGCTAACGCCCGGCGCGGCTTTTCTCCGTTTGCTTCCGATTGTGTCTGCCCCTGCTTCTGATGAGGGCGGCAACGGCTTGCCGTTTGTCTGACGCATGGCTGAGGTCGCCATCAATCGATCGTGAGCGAGAATTCACGGCGTCATCATGTAGGTCGATCGGGCGCACTGGAGCGCCCAATGACGAACAACAACAAGCTGACGCTCAAATTTCGCTGTCCGGAACAACTCGAAGGACTGATCCCGCGACCGCTCCCGGCGGCACAAGGCGTACCCGACTGGCTCAAGGCCATGCCGGCGACGGCCTTCTCGTCGATCAACCTGCACGACGAGGACACCATCAAGCGTTGCCCGCCATTCGTGGACGCGATGACCTGCGGGTTCCTGCTGCCGCTGGTCTGCGATCTCAAGGTCGAGGACGGCGAAATCACTTGGGATCACGACCTGCCGCCGGGAGGCACACCCGAATTTCCGCGCTCTCCGATCGGATTTCACGACCCGGGTCAGGTCAGCGGCACACCACTATTCGAAGCGGGCCGCTTCTTTCTCAAATTCCACAATCTGTGGACCGTCGAGGCGCCCGAAGGCTACGCGATCTACTTCACGCATCCCGTCAACCGCTTCGACCTGCCGTTCACCACGCTCAGCGGCCTGGTCAATTCCGACCTCTATGCCGACAATTGGGTGCACTTTCCGGCGTACTGGCACGACCGGAATTTCCGAGGGGTCCTCCCCAAGGGGACCCCCATTGCGCAATGCATTCCCGTCAAGCGCGACGACTGGACTGCGCAGGCATCCTCGTTCACCGCGGAAGAAGCCAGGCGCGTCGGCGCGTTCCGGAATGAGCTCAGGCGCCAGCCCAACCTCTACCGGAGAAACTTCAGGGCCTGAGGTGCGACGAGATTTTGTCCGATGCACTCAACCTGCTTCCCCACTGAGGAATCTCGCAGCGTCGTTCTGCGAGAAGAAGAAGCGGCCACGCGATCCCGCGGCCATGACGAATGCCGCGCGTCCCAACAGCTGGGGCTGACCACGAATGACGGAGCGCAGCGCCGCCTCGGCAGCGTCGCGCTCACCCTGCTCGAAAAGCGATGTGGCGAGGTAGGCGCGCGTCGAGCGATCATCGGGGTACCGGGCGAGCACGCGGCGGAAAGCATCCGCGGCTGCGGCGTAGTCGCCATTCAGGACCAGGACCCGCCCGAGCTGGTTGAGTACGTCGAGCCGTCCCGGCGCAGCATCACGCGCGGCCGCCAGGACACGCGCAGCCCGCGCGAAGTCATTGGTATCGTGCAACAGCCGTCCGAGATCGAGTTGCAGATCGACGCTGTCGGGGGCAAGCGCGAGGCCAGCCTCGACCGTGTCGATCGCCTCGTCGCGTAGACCGGCCTTGGCAAGCTGGCCGGCGAGTTCCTGAAAGGAAGGGAGATATGGCGGGCGGCGTGCCGCCGTACGCCGCAGCTGCGCGATCCCGTCCGTGGTGCGCCCTGCGCCACATAGCAATGCGCCGAGCAAAGTCTCGACCTCTCCGTCATCGCCGCGGCGTGCAACCCGCTCCAGCGATGCGATCGCCTCGCCTCCGCGGTTCTGCCCCCTCAAGGCATGCGCGAGGAGAAGCGCCGCGTTCCTGTCCGTGCGGTTGGATTTCAGGATGGTGGCCGCGATCTGCTCGGCCTGAGCGAATTGCTGCGTTTGTAGCGCCATCGCGCCTTGTTGCAGCGCTTGAGCGAGGAAATTGTTTTGCCTGCCACTCACGGGAAGCTTCTGGAGGGATGCGAGAGAGAATGTCGTTGGGCCTTAGCCCGCGTCTCTGCGCGCGTCCATCAACAGTCTCGTGAAAAACGGCAAGGCGGAACAAGCGCGGAAAGGCCGGCACGGATATCCGCTTCGACCTGAGCCGGACATCGCGTGTTTCATTCTGTTTCCACCCGATTAATGCCGGCTCTTCTCATCCGAGAGAAATCCGGTTCTTGGGCTCTGTAGTGCTCCAGCACCGCACAACCTGAAGACGTGTCGCCTCCACGAGGCAAGCGTCGAAGTGGTGCCGCATATGTAGAGGGCCGACGTGGCGACGGCTCAAGCGCGCTTGCGACGAACGCCCGATCGCTTGGCCGGGGGTGAGTGGACCTCCCCGCCCCTCGCGGCCAACTTCGTCTCCTCCCGCACCATGTCGACGAAAGCACGAAGCCCAGCCGTCATGTGCCGGTGCCGCGGATAGTAGAGACGCAAGCCGGGAAATGGCGGCGTCCAGTCGTCCAGCACGGCGCGCAGGGTGCCGGCGGCGAGATGCCCTGTTACCCAAAAATCGCTGACGAACGCCAGTCCCAGGCCGTCGAGCGCGGCTTCGACCATCAAGCTGTCATTGTCGAGGGTCAGCCTGCCCCTGACATCCACCACCATCTGCTCGCCGCCGCGCTTCTCGAACTCCCAGTGATAAAGCTTGCCGCTGGGCATCCGCCTGCGAATGCATTCATGGGCGAGCAGGTCGAGCGGAGACCGCGGCACCGAACAGCGCGCGAAATAATCGGGCGCGCCAACGACGATGAAGCGCGTGTCCGGGCCGCAGGGGATCGCGACCATGTCCTGCGGCACGGCTTCGGCCAACCGGATGCCGGCATCGAAACCTTCCGCGACGATATCGATGGGACGTCCCTCCAGGGTCAGTTCGACGTTCATGTCGGGATAGCGCCGCAGAAACTTTGCGACCACCGGGCGGAGGATCTGGTGCGCGGCGCGCTCCTTCAGGTTGATGCGCAGCGTTCCCGCGGGCGTGTCGCGAAACTCGTTCACATCCTCCATCGCGCCGGCAATCTCGCGCAGCGCGGGACTGACCCTGGCGAGGAAACGCTCTCCCGCTTCCGACAGCGCGACGCTCCGCGTCGTCCGATTGATGAGGCGCACGCCCAACCGCTTTTCCAGCGCGGCGATCGCATGGCTCAACGCCGAGGGCGAAATGCCGAGTTCAGTCGCGGCCGCGCGAAAGCTGCGATGCGTTGAAATCGCGACGACGGCGTTCAGCTCGAAAAGGCCGGCATGCTGCATTGTTCGATTTTCTGCATTAGGTCATGCCACTCTATGCCGATTATTGCACCAATCAAGTCGCCTATATCGAGCCCGCAATCTCGATCTGAAGGACATCCACTATGGCAAAGACTTTCCTCATCACGGGCGTTTCGTCCGGCTTTGGCCGCGCGTTGGCCGAGGCGGCATTGGGCGACGGCCATACCGTCGCCGGCACCGTGCGCAACGAGAACGACAAGCGGACATTCGAAGCGCTCGGCCCCGGCGTGCACGCGGTGGTTCTTGACGTCACCAACACCGAGGCCATCGCGCCCGCGGTCGCCGACGTCGAGCGCAGGATCGGCGCGATCGACATTCTGGTGAACAATGCCGGCTACGGCCACGAGGGCATTCTGGAGGAATCATCGATCGACGATCTGCGACGCCAGTTCGAGGTCAACGTCTTCGGCGCGGTGGCGATGATCCAGGCGGTGCTGCCCTTCATGCGCAAGCGGCGCGCCGGGCATATCCTCAACGTCACGTCGATGGGCGGGATCATCACAATGCCCGGCCTCAGCTACTACCATGGCAGCAAGTTCGCGCTGGAAGGGATATCGGAATCCCTCGGCAAGGAAATCAAGGACCTCGGCATCAAGGTCACCGCGGTCGAGCCCGGCGGCTTTCGCACCGACTGGGCCGGACGATCGATGGTACGGGCGGAACGGTCGATCGGAGATTACGACGCGGTCATCGATCCAATCCGCAAACGGCGCATGGAACTGAGTGGCTGGCAGGTCGGCGATCCTCAAAAGGCCGCGCAGGCGATGTTGAAACTCGCACTGTCGGCCGATCCGCCGACACATCTGCTGCTCGGCAGCGATGCCGTGCGGCTGGTCGAGGAAAAAATGAAACTGCTGCAAGCCGAATTCGATGCGTGGAAGAGCGTTTCGCTTTCCACCGACGTTGCCTGAGTCGCATCAGTTGCCCAAGAGTCGAGCGAACTTTGCCGCCCATCACATCCGTGATGAACTCACGGCACAAGCGCGGTGGCCCTCATCGGAGGCGCACCGTCCAGCTCGGCAATCCGGCGGTCAATCTCACCGATCACGTGCTTCGAGAACGGCCCGAAGTGCAAGTACAGCGCCATCAGCATCACGATGTAGCGCAGCGCGCCTGGATTGGACTTGGCGACCTCGACGAAGGTCTTCCAGAACGGCTCGCGAACCTCCGGCAGGGTCCGCATGATCTTGTGCACGCCCTCGATGCCGCCAAGCTTCGTGCGGACGTCGCCATCGGGCAGATCGCGGCGCCGGTCGGACCGGTCGAGCATGACGGAAAGCCGCGACAGCCGCCCTGCATATGCCGCCGGGCTGAACACGTGCCCGAGCACAGTCTTGTAGTCCACGAGGATATCACGAAGCGGACGCTTGGTTTCGAAATTGCAGCCGAGCGTGCATTGGTCGCCCGCCTGCTCGACCTTCATGAGATCATGGCCTTCGTGCAGGCGGCCTTCCTGGGCCAGCCGCCGCGTCAGCTGTGTGCCAGGCAGCGCATAGAGCAGTCCAACCATGCAGACTGGAATGCTCGCCTCCTCGATGAAGTCGATCATCGCCTGCGCCATCGAGAGTTTCTCGGTATCGAACCCGACGATGAAACCCGCGGTGACGAACATGCCATAGTCGTAAATCTTGTGAACGCTCTCGGCGATGTTGCGCCTGGTGTTCTGCTTTTTCTTCATCTGCACGAGGGTCTCTGGATCCGGGCTCTCAATGCCGACGAAAATTCCGAAGAAGTTCGCGTCCTTCATTGCCTGCAACAGCTCGCTGTCATCAGCGATATTGATCGAGGCTTCGGTCGAGAACTCGAACGGATAGTCCCGCTCTTCCAGCCAGGCTTTGAGCCGCGGCAGCAAGATCCGGAGGTTTTTCTTGTTGCCGATGAAATTGTCGTCGACGAAATCGACATGCCCGCGATAACCATGATCGTAGAGCGCTTGCAGCTCAGCGAGAATCTGATCCGGGGTCTTGGTACGCGGCACGCGGCCGTACAGCTCGATAATATCGCAGAACTCGCAGGTGAACGGGCAGCCACGCGAATATTGCACGCCAATAAAGAGATAATGATCGAACTTGATCAGATCGTAGCGAGGCATCGGGCTTAGCGTGACGTCGATCTTGAATTTCTCGGCGATGAATACGCCCTCCCGCTCGCCGCGTTCCCAGGCGGCGATGAATTCCTCGATGATGTGTTCGGCCTCGCCGATCACCTGGAAGTCCGCATCCGCGTAAAGGTGCGGGCTCGAGGAGACGTCAGGCCCACCGACACATACCGGCTTGCCGTGCCGGTGGGCGAGATCGATCAGGTGGAGAAAATCAGGCTGCTGGTTGAGCATACCGCCGATCATGACGAGATCGGCCCAGTCGAGGTCCGCGTCGGTGGAAGGCTCGGTGTTACGGTTGACGAGCCGAATCTCCCAATGCTTCGGCAGCATGGCGGCGACCGTGATCAGTCCGAGTGGCGCCGCCGGATACTTCGCGCCGACGAGTTCGCAAGCTTCCGTATAGTTCCAGAACGAGTCCGGAACGAACTTCGGATAGATCATTAGAACGCGGCAGGGACTCGTCATGATGCTCCGGTCCGTACCACGCAGCTTCGAGGCTCAAGGGTACATTCGCTCGTCGATACAGGCATTAAGTGCTCAAATGGTGGCCGATTGCCAGACGATCTTTCGTCCCGCCGTGAGCCCCGTCCGGTTCCCCGGATCCGCCTGGGGTCAGTCAATCCGATCAATTATGGCATCCGCCGGCCCTGCGCGCCCAGAGATAGCGCACGTCTGGCTCCCTCTCCTCGTTGCGGCTGCCGTCGGTTTCCTCGACCGCGGCAAAACCGCGCGCCTCGTAAAAGCGGCGCGCCCGCGCGTTGCGCTGGAAGGTCCAGAGTTGCAGCCGGTCCGCACCCTGCTGCGCGATCTCGAGCAGCGCGCCGCCGATGCCGCGGCCCTGCGCGGCCGGCAGCACGTAGAGCTGCTCAATCCAGTCGTCGTGGAATGCGATGACGGCGCTCATCGCCTCGTCGTCGAACGCGCCCCACAGCGCGTAATCCGCCAACATCCGCTCGCGATAGAACCAGCGATCTTCATCCGGCGTGTGCAGGCCCGCGAGCCACGGCAACGCTTCGTCGAACGCCGCGCGGTGCACGCGTGCGGCCGCATCCATGTCGGCAAGCTGGAGCTGCCTAATACTCAATCCCGAACTCATCATAGAGCCGGCGGAACACGGAAGGCAGCACCTCGGTGAGATCCTCCGCGATCAGGCCGGGTCCCGCCTCGCTGGCGCCTTCGCCGTGCAACCACACACCGATGCCGGCGGCCTCGAATGCCGCGACGCCCTGCGCCAGGAAGCCGGCGATGATGCCGGCCAGCACGTCCCCGGCGCCGGCGGTGGCAAGCCAAGGCGGCGCGTTGGCGGCGATGGTGGCGCGGCCATCGGGAGATGCGATCACCGTGTCTGCGCCCTTCAGCAGCACCACCGCGCCGGAACGCTCGGCCGCCGCGCGGACGCGCTCGAGCTTCGAGCGGCCGGGATGCTTGTTGGAGATGTCGCTGAACAGCCGCGGGAACTCGCCCTCATGCGGAGTGAGCACCACCCCAAGACCGTCGGAGGCCTTGATCGCCTCGAACAGCCGGTCCGGCGAACCGGCAAAACTGGTCAGCGCGTCGGCATCGAGCACCAGATGCCGCTGTGCCGACAGCGCGGTGTGAACGAAGTCGCGGGTACGCGCGCTGACGCCGGCGCCGGGTCCGATCACACAGGCATTGAGACGCTTGTCGTCGAGCAGTTCGGCGAACTGGATCGGATTGTCGACCGCGCGGACCATCACCGCGGTCAGCGCCGCCGCGTTGACGGCGAGTGCATCGCGCGGCGAGGCCAGCGTCACGAGGCCCGCGCCGGCGCGCAGCGCCGCGCGCGCGGCGAGCCGAGCCGCCCCGGTCGAGGCGATATCGCCGGAGACCACGACGGCGTGGCCCCTCGCGTATTTGTGGCCGTCGATCCGCGGCACCGGGAACGACCAGCGCCAGGCCTGCGGCAGATTCTCGGCAGTCAGCGGCTTGATCTCGTCGAGCACCTGCGCCGCGATGCCGATGTCCGCGACGCGCACCCGGCCGCAATACATCCGGCCCGGCAGCAGCAGATGAGCCGGCTTCTTGCGGAAGAAGGTGACGGTCTCGGTCGCCTGCACGGCCGCGCCCATCACCGCGCCCGTGGTGCCGTTGATACCGCTCGGCAGGTCGACCGCCAGCACCGGCGTACCGTTGGCGTTGACGGCCGCGATCATCTCCAGCGGATCGCCCTTGACCGGGCGATTGAGCCCGGCGCCAAACAGCGCGTCGATGATCAGCGCCGGCTTGCCGAGCGCCTGCGGGTTGAACGGCAGCACCGGATATTTCCAGCCCTTCGCCGCCAGCGCCGCGTCGCCCTGCAGGCTGTCGCGCTCGCAGAGCAGGATCACCGACACGTCGCGGCCGCGCGCGGCGAGCTCGGCGGCGGCGACAAAGCCGTCGCCGCCATTGTTGCCGCGACCGGCGACCACGACGATCGGCCCCTCCTCGACCAGCTCCATCGCGGCTTCAGCGACGGCCTGGCCGGCGCTCATCATCAGCGCGAAGCCCGGCGTACCGGCTGCGATGGTCAGCCGGTCGGCGCGCTCCATCTCGGTGGTGGTCAGAACGTCCATGCCGAATCCTCAATCGCTTCGCCTTTTCGAGAGGCAATTCCTGTGACGTTCGCGGGGTTTCTACTGGCCGACTGCATACGGATTGATCTATTTGCCTATTTGTTGGGCTTGGATATCATAGCCCATGTGGTTCGATATCAGCCGACTGCCTGTTAAAAGGCTGATAACATTCCAAAATCGGGGACCTTAACAACTTGGCATAGACCCTGCTTTTGAGGAAGCCGCGCACAATGCCGCTCGATGCGACCATTGCGCGTGTTTCCGGCCACCCGCCGGAAGGCTTAAGACCAACCAGACTGCGCCCCACGCGCATCGAACTCGACCCTGCAATCTGCAATGCCCGGGAGGCGCTCAGTGAAGAAGATTGAAGCCATCATCAAGCCCTTCAAGCTCGACGAGGTGAAGGAAGCGCTCCAGGAAGTCGGACTGCAAGGCATCACCGTGACCGAGGCCAAGGGATTTGGCCGCCAGAAGGGCCATGCCGAGCTCTATCGCGGTGCGGAATACATCGTCGATTTCCTGCCCAAGGTGAAGATCGAGATCGTGATCGGCGACGATCTCGTTGAGAAGGCGATTGACGCGATCCGCCGCGCGGCCCAGACCGGGCGGATCGGCGACGGCAAGATCTTCGTCTCCAACATCGAGGAAGCCATCCGCATCCGGACCGGCGAATCCGGGCTGGACGCTATTTAAGCCCGGTGCTATCCGGATTTTCTGACGGCAAAAGAGAAAAAAGGCTGCTTCGGCAGCCTCATTTCGTTTCAGCAGTCACACGAACTCGCCAAAAGCGGGAATAACGTCGCTCTCCGCTGGAAACCACCCGCACATCCATAAGGGGTATTCATGAAGACCGCCAAAGACGTCCTGAAATCGATCAAGGACAACGACGTCAAATACGTCGACCTGCGCTTCACCGATCCGCGCGGCAAGTGGCAGCACGTCACCTTCGACGTCAGCATGATCGACGATGACATCTTCGCCGAGGGAACGATGTTCGACGGATCGTCGATCGCCGGCTGGAAGGCGATCAATGAATCCGACATGTGCCTGATGCCGGACCCGGTGACTGCGACGATCGACCCGTTCTTCGCCGAGACCACCATGGTCATCACCTGCGACGTGCTCGAGCCGACCACCGGCGAGCCCTACAACCGCGACCCCCGCGGCATCGCCAAGAAGGCCGAGGCCATGGTGAAGTCGATGGGCGTGGGCGACACCGTGTTCGTCGGCCCCGAGGCCGAGTTCTTCGTGTTCGACGACGTGCGCTACTCGGCCGAACCCTACAACACCGGCTTCCGTCTCGACTCCTCCGAGCTGCCGATCAACTCGGCCACGGAATATGAGGGCGGCAATCTCGGCCACCGCATCCGCACCAAGGCCGGCTACTTCCCGGTCCCGCCGCAGGACTCGGTGCAGGACATGCGCTCCGAGATGCTCGGCGCGATGGCCAAGATGGGCGTCAAGGTCGAGAAGCACCACCACGAGGTGGCGTCGGCCCAGCACGAGCTCGGCATGAAGTTCGACACGCTGACGCTGATGGCCGACCATATGCAGATCTACAAGTACTGCATCCACCAGGTCGCGCACATCTACGGCAAGACCGCCACCTTCATGCCGAAGCCGGTCTATGGCGACAACGGCTCGGGCATGCACGTCCACCAGTCGATCTGGAAGGACGGCAAGCCGACCTTTGCCGGCAACAAGTATGCCGACCTGTCGGAAACCTGCCTGCACTACATCGGCGGCATCATCAAGCACGCCAAGGCGATCAACGCCTTCACCAATCCGTCGACCAACTCCTACAAGCGTCTGGTCCCGGGCTATGAGGCGCCGGTGCTGCTCGCCTACTCCGCGCGCAACCGTTCGGCGTCCTGCCGCATCCCCTACACCGCGAACCCGAAGGCCAAGCGCGTCGAGGTGCGTTTCCCCGACCCGATGGCCAATCCCTATCTCGGCTTCGCCGCGATGCTGATGGCCGGCCTCGACGGCATCAAGAACAAGATCGATCCGGGTCCGGCGATGGACAAGGACCTCTACGATCTGCCGAAGGAAGAGCTGAAGCAGATCCCGACCGTGTGCGGCTCGCTGCGCGAGGCGCTCGAGAGCCTCGACAAGGATCGCGCGTTCCTCAAGAACGGCAGCGTGTTCGACGACGACTTCATCGACGCCTATATCGAGCTCAAGATGACCGAGGTCGCCCGTTTCGAAATGACGCCGCACCCGGTCGAGTTCGAGATGTACTACTCACTGTAAGTCTTGCGGCCACTCACGAATGCGAAAGGCGCTTCCACCGGAAGCGCCTTTTGTTTTGGGTGATGTAGCCACGACGCGATCCGTAGGATGGGTGGAGCGAAGCGATACCCATCCTCGCGGACCTCGGCGAAAAGCGATGGGTTTCGCTGCGCTCCACCCATCCTACGCGCTAAAGGAATCAAGCACGGACTCTGATAGCATCCCTGCGAAGCCATGATCCGCGGTATCCGTCCATGACCGAAGCCATCGTCCGATCTGCGGCAGCACACGAACTGCCCGAGCTGTTGAAGCTTTACCGACACCTTCATCCGCACGATCCCGAGCTGGAGACAGCCGCTGCCGAGCGGGTCTGGTCGAATCTGCTTGCATCCAGCTTCATGACCGTGATCGTGGCGCAAACAGCGGAGCTGCTTGTCTCCTCGTGCACGCTCGCGATCGTGCCCAACCTGTCGCGAGGCGGCAGATCGTATGGCGTGATCGAGAATGTGGTCACTCACGCCGACTACCGCCGGATTGGACTCGGCCGACGAGTGCTTGCGCACGCGCTCGAAGTTGCCTGGCAGGCCGACTGCTACAAGGTCTCATTGGCGACGGGATCGAAGCGGGAGACGACCCTGCGCTTCTATGAGGAAGCGGGCTTTCAGCGCGGCGGCAAGACTTACTTCGAAGTACGTCGTCCTTAGCTACCGTCATGAACGGATCGTGACGCGTGCGAAAGGCGCTTCCACCGGAAGCGCCTTTTGTCTTGTCCAGGCGGCTAGGCTTTCGCCTTCGCGACCCGCCGTCCACCGGCGTCGAGCGGCCCGAAATTGCCCGCGATCATGTCTGGCGTCGGGATCATGCCGCCCAGCGACCAGCTCGCCGGCTCGCCCTCCTCGATCTTGACCCAGACGTTGCGGCGGAAATCGGGGTTACCCTGCCCCTCGACCTCGACCATGAGATCGGTGACGCGCTGCAGCAGCGTCTGCTTCTGCGCGACGTCGAAGATGCCGCGCACGGTGGAAATGGTGACGTAAGGCATAGACTCTCTCCATTGCTGAGGTTGTGACAACGCAACGAAGATGGACCGGCACGATGCGATCAGGCAGTGGCCGATCGGACAGAGATCGGGCAATATCCGCCACCGCCTGCCCGCGCTGATCGGGTAGGATGACGGCAAATTCCGGAGGTCCCATGAAGCTCGCGATCCTCGCGCTGGAAGGCTGCATGCAATCGGCGGTCGCCGGCATCGCCGACATCCTCACGCTCGGCAACCATGTGATGCAGCTGCGCGGCGGCAAGGCGCGCTTCACCTGGCAAACGCTCTCGCTCGACGGCAAGGCGGTGCGCGCCGGCGGCGGCAAACTGCTTGCCGTCGACGGCGCGGTCAGCAAGCGGACGGCATTCGACGCGATCATCGTGCCGGGCAGCCTGGTCGACCATCTGACCGCCGAACGCCTGCAACCGCAATATGACCGGGCCGGCGCCTGGCTGCGTCAGCAGCATGCCAGCGGCCGCCTGATCGGCGCCTTCTGCAGCGGCGTGCTGCTGCTCGCCAATGCCGGCCTGCTCGACGGCCGCCGCGCCACCATCACCTGGTGGCTGCAGAGCGAGCTCCGCCGCCGCCATCCCCGAATCGACCTCGCCAGCGACGCCGTGCTCACCCAGGCCGACCGCCTGGTCTGCGCCGCCGGCCCGATGTCGTGGGTCGATCTGTTGCTGCGGCTGATCGAGCTCGTCGAAGGCCCGGAGGTCGCAAAAGTCTGCGCCGACTATGCGGTGATCGACACCGCGCAACGCACGCAGGCGATCTTCATGCCGCTTGGCTACATGCTCGCCCAGGATCCGCTGCTGATGAAGGCGGACATGCTGGTGCGCCGCACCGGCAAGGCGCCGATCACGGTGCGCAGCCTCGCGCAGGCGCTGGGCCTCAGCGAGCGCACGCTGAACCGCCGCTTCCGCGAACTGACCCACGAGCCGCCACAGGCCTTCATCATGCGCCGCCGCGTCGAGCACGCGCGCACGCTGCTGGAGACCACGGCGCAACCGATCAAGGTCATCGCCCGCGCGACCGGCTATGAGGACGAGGGCAGCTTTCGCAAGGCCTTCCGCAAGCTGACGCTGCTGTCGCCTCAGGCCTACCGCGCACAGCGCGCGATGCGCGCGGCGTAGTTGCAAGCTGCCCGCAAGACTACGGTCAGCAATACTGACGAACCCAATGACGTGACGCGAGCCGACACGCCAAGCGCGATGTTCGGAATCGACAATTTGTGGAGTCGGGTGTTCACTTCCGGCAAGGCCTCAAAAGCGGTCTCCGATAAGACAAGCACATTCATTTTCGCATGGGGAGAAACGAGATGTCTTTCGTCGCACGACGAATGGCGGCGCTTTCGACCGCCATCATTATCATCGCCGTCGGTGCAGGCAGCGCATTGGCCCAGAAGAAATACGATACCGGCGCAAGCGATACTGAAATCAAGATCGGCAACATCATGCCATACAGCGGACCGGCATCCGCCTATGGCACCAGCGGCCGGGCCCAGGCGGCCTATTTCCGCAAGGTCAACGCCGAGGGAGGCATTAATGGCCGCAAGATCACGTTCATTTCCTATGATGACGGCTACAGTCCGCCGAAGACGGTCGAGCAGGCGCGCAAGCTGGTCGAAGGCGACGAGGTCTTGCTGATCTTCGCCGCTCTCGGCACCGCCTCCAATGGCGCGATCCAGAAATACATGAACACGAAGAAGGTACCGCAGCTGTTCATCCAGACCGGCGCGACCAAGTGGAACGATCCGCAGAACTTCCCGTGGACCATGGGCTGGCAGCCCAGCTACCAGAGCGAGGGACGGATCTATGCCAAGCACATCCTAAAGGAAAAGCCGCGCGGCAAGATCGCCGTCCTCTACCAGAACGACGATTACGGAAAAGACTACCTGAAGGGTCTGAAGGACGGCCTGGGCGACAAGGCGGCGTCGATGGTCGTGATCGAGGATGCGTATGAGGTGGCCGAGCCGACGATCGACACGCACATCGTCAAGATGAAGTCGATGAATGCCGATGTATTCGTCAACATTGCCACACCGAAATTCGCAGCGCAGGCCATCAAGAAGGCGGCCGAGATCGGCTGGAAGCCGTTGCATATCCTCAACTCGGTCGGCTCCTCGCTCGGCGCCGTGATCCAGCCTGCGGGATTAGAGAACGCACAAGGCATCATTTCGGTGGCCTACCTGATGGATCCGCTTGATCCGCAATGGAAGGACGACCCCGGCATGAAGGCATTCGACGAATACCTCTCCAAATACTTCCCCGAGGGTAATCGGGCCGATGGCCTGGTGGTGACCGGCTACAACGCGGCCCAGACGCTGGTTCAGGTGCTCAAGCAATGCGGCGACGACCTCACGCGCGCCAACGTGATGAAACAGGCCGCCAACCTGAAGGCCTTCCGGACCAACAACCTGCTGCCCGGAATCACGATGAACACCAGTCCGATTGATTTCGCGCCGATCAAGCAGATGCAGCTCAGACGGCTCACGGGCGAGCGATGGGAGCTGTTCGGGCCGATGCTCAGCGCAGAAGTCGGCGGTTAGCGCGATCTGCAGGATGGGTAGAGCCAACGGGTCCGCGCAACGCGCGGCCCGATGATAAACTCCGCGAGACCCGTCATCTCGCCCCTTGCACAGGCGATGGGTTTCGCTGAGCTCTACCCATTTTTCGGGCTGCGGTTGCCCGGCTTGCTCGCCTCCGCGTTCAGGACAGGAGCGGCAGCGCGCCCCTCAGGACATCCTCACCCCATTCCTGCACGAAGTGCCCGGCTGCGGTGAGCGTGACCGGCTCGGGGCAATTGCGGACCGTTTGCCGCATCTCCGCCATGACGGCCGGCCCGAGCACTGGATCGGTCATACCGATCACCATCGCGGTCTTGCCGGAGTATTCGTTTCGCCACCATTCGCGCGCCTTGCGCGAGATGGCCGCGCCGCCGGCATTGGGCTGGTCCGGCACGAGATTTGGGAATCTGCGCACACCGGACTTGTAGCTGGCATCAGGGAAAGGTGCGTCATAGGCCCCGGCCTCCGCGGATGAGAGCTGCGGGCAGGCGCGCGCCATCAGCTTTCCGACCGCCATGTCGGGATTTGCGTTGCTCCACGCGCGCCAATCCATGAAGCCCTTCGTCAGCGGGCGGTCCCCGGTCGCGAGCATGGTATTCATGACCAGCAGCGCTTCGAAGCGATCGGCGATCTCCATCGGGATGGTAAGACCGAGCAATCCGCCCCAGTCCTGGCAAACCAGCGTCATGCGACCGAGATCGAGCGCACGGATCAGGGCGATCAGGCTCTCGCGATGGAAATCAAAGGTGTAGACGGACTCCTCGACAGGCTTGTCGGAGCGACCGAACCCGAACATGTCAGGCGCGATCACCCGATAGCCGGAGGCGACGAGGCCGGGAATCATCTTGCGGTAAAGGTAGCTCCAGGTCGGCTGACCATGAAGGCACAGCGCAACGCGCGCATTGCCCCGTCCCTCGTCGAGATAGTGCATGCGCAAGCCGGCATAGCCGGGAAGATCGTCACGATAGTTGGGCGCGAACGCATAGCCGGGAAGGCCATCAAAGCATACATCCGCGGTCCGCAAAGCCCCGATCGCCATTGTCCAATGCTCCTCGTTGTTGACGTCGCTCGCAGGATGGGGGGCGAGGACGGGCCGTCACACGCGAAACAGCTTCGCGTAACGCGCCTTGATCTCTTCACTCTGCGCCTGCACCTGGACCGGGTCGGCCTTGAGCATCTTCAGCTTGTCGAGCGGCACGTGCCCGGCCTTTTCCTTGACCTTGGCGTGGAACGAGCGGTGCGCGAACTCGTCGGCCAGCATCTGCTGGGTTTCGGCGCTGAAGAAGTAGCTCTGGAACAGCCGCGCGGCGTTCGGGTTCGGCGCGCTTTTGAACACGCCGCTCGGCACGATGATCAGCGGCGCGCCCTCGGTCGGATAGACCACCTCGACCGGCTTGCCCTGATCCTTGGCCAGCACGAGATTGTAGTCGTTACCGTCGGCCATGACCGCGCGCTCGCCGAGCAGGATCTTCTTCGGCGGATCGGCCGCCGACTGCACCTGCATCACGCGCTGCTGCGCCAGCTTTTCCAGATACGGCCAGCCGAGATCGCGCGCCAGCACGAAGGTCGCGGTCAAGATCGCACCGGAGTAGCCCGGGTGGCCCTTGACGATCTTGCCGCGCCATTTCGGATCGAGCAAATCGGCGTAGCTCTTCGGCGCCTCCTCGCGCTTCACCTGCTCGGTGTTGTAGCCGATCACCTCGAACCAGGCGCAGGATGTCGCCGACGTGCCGTCGGGATCGATCTGATCGGCCGGAAAATGCCTGGCGACGTCTTCGGACAGATAGGCCGCGAGCCAGTCATTCTTCTTCCAGTCGAGATAATGCGCGGGATCGGTCGAGTTGGCGACGTCGACGGCATGGATGCCGCTGCCTTGCTCCTGGGCGATGCGCTGGAAGATGCGTTCGGCGCCGGAGCGCTCGACACGGACGCTGATCCCCGGATATTTCTGCTCGAAGTCGCGCGCGAGACGCTCCGCCGTGTTCAGCTCGAGCGCGCTATAGAACGAGATCTTGCCTTCCTTCTTGGCGGCTGCGATCAGCTCGGGCGTCACGGCCTCAGCCGGCGGCGGCGCCGCCCGCAGCGGTTCGGCGAACACCATGCCCGCGGCAGTCGCCGCCGTCGCCTTGAGCCAGTCGCGTCTCGACCATTTGCGGTCCTGCATTCCATGCTCCCTGAATCGGGCCGTTAGCCGGCCGCGCCATTGTTGTGCAGCCACAATAGATCACGATCGATGGACCCTGTGCAGCGGTTTCATCGCCAGCTTTGGCGAAACACACGCATCCAGTTGTCGAAGGCGATCTTGCGCAGTGTCGCGTCGTCGTAGCCGTGTGCCCACAGCGCCTGGATCAGGTTCGGGAGGTGGCTTGCATCCTTCAACGGAACGGGCATGAGTGCGCCGTCGAAATCGGATCCCAGCGCAACGTGGTCGTCACCCATCCGCTCGACCAGGTAGCTGAGGTGGTCGACGACCGTCTCGATCGGGATGTCCGGATCGCGGTGCCCGTCCGGGCGCACCTCGGACACACTGAAGTTGAAGCCGATGACGCCGGCTGATGCTCTGACCGCGTCGAGCTGCCGGTCGGTCAGGTTGCGGGTCGCGGGGCAGACCGCATGCGCGCAGGCGTGGGTCGCCACGATGGGCGCGGTGCTGATTGCCACGAGATCCCAGAAGCCACGCTCGTTGAGGTGAGCCGCGTCCAGCATGATTCCGAGCTCGTTGCAGGCCTTCACCAGCGCCTTCCCCGCGTCGGTCAGACCGGGGCCGGTATCCGGGGAGCGCGGATAGGCGAACGGCACGCCGTGGCCGAAGATGTTGGGCCGGCTCCAGACCAGGCCGAGCGAACGCAGGCCGCGGGCGTAAAGCCCCGCCAGCCCGTCCAGGTCGGCGTCGATCGCTTCGGCGCCTTCGAGGTGCAGCACGATTGAGAATGCGGAGTCGCGGCGTGCTCCCTCGATCTCGTCCACGCTCCTCGCCCATCGGATGTTTCCGCCGGCGCGGGCCACCATGGTCTCGAGCGCGCTCAGCTGGGCATCGATGGTCCGGCGCGCGTAGGCCGCGTCGAGCGGCTCGGCGAGGCGCACCTCGTACCCGTCGGCGGTTCGGGTGAAATCGCCTTGGCGCGGATGTTCTGCCTTGGCGTACATCGCGAACAAGCCGCCAACCATGCCGCCTTCCCGGGCACGCGGCAGATCAGATCGAGATGACCGCCCTCGGAGCGCACCAGAAAATCCCGCCCGCCTTCCCGGTATTCAGCGAGGTGCTGAGCCGCGTCGTTATGGCCGTCGAAGATCGCAACCTTGCTGTGGTCCTGCACTGTGCTGCCTCCCCCGCGCAGCTTACGTCACACCTGTAGGATGGGTAGAGCGAAGCGAAACCCATCATGTCAGACCTTGCGCAGGGCGATGGGTTTCGCTTCGCTCTACCCATCCTACGGGGTAGGCGCATAACGCGCTAATTCTTCTCGGGCGGGTTCTCGCGCAGGAAGCGTTCGAGATCGGGCTGCACCGAGTAAGGCTGCGGGACCGGATCGCCCTGAAAGTCGACCTGAAGATCGAGGCAGCGCCGCAGCATCCGCGCCAGCTCGCTGCGCCGATAGGGCTTGGTCAGCAGCGGAATGCCGTGGCCACCGCGGCCCTGTTGCGCCGGCAGCGCGCCATCGCTGTAGCCCGAGGTGAACAGCACCCGCAGCGCCGGTCGCCCGGCCATCAGCGTCTCCGCCAATTGCCGGCCGTTCATGCTGCCGGGCATCACGATGTCGGTGAACAGGAGATCGAACGCGGTGCCACCGTTGACGATTTCCAGCGCGGCATCTGCGTTTGCCGCCGCCAGCACCTTGTAGCCGAGGCTTTCGAGTTGGCCCATCACATAGTCGCGGATCGTCGGGTCGTCCTCAACGCACAGGACGGTCTCGTTGCCGCCCCTGACCGGCAGATCGTCCTCCTCGACCGCGCGCTGCG